>NZ_CP168562.1:0-4800000 GCF_047325105.1 Massilia cellulosiltytica
CTCCTCTGCTGCTGACGAACAAAACGATTCGCAAACGCAGCAAGGCAGTACCGAATACAGTTCTTTAACAATCAACAGTCGATAAGTGTGGGCGTTTGATGAAGTGCCAGCAGTCGCGTAAGTGGCTGCTGAATGCTTAAATTATCAAATGTTCACGCAAAAGAAATACGTTGCTCAGCAATGAGTGACGGTCAGTATTTTGAGTGAGCGACATGCTGCGAAAGCAGCAAAAACAGGAATTAAACTGAAGAGTTTGATCCTGGCTCAGATTGAACGCTGGCGGCATGCTTTACACATGCAAGTCGAACGGCAGCGCGGGGCAACCTGGCGGCGAGTGGCGAACGGGTGAGTAATATATCGGAACGTACCCAAGAGTGGGGGATAACGTAGCGAAAGTTACGCTAATACCGCATACGATCTAAGGATGAAAGTGGGGGATCGCAAGACCTCATGCTCCTGGAGCGGCCGATATCTGATTAGCTAGTTGGTGAGGTAAAGGCTCACCAAGGCGACGATCAGTAGCTGGTCTGAGAGGACGACCAGCCACACTGGGACTGAGACACGGCCCAGACTCCTACGGGAGGCAGCAGTGGGGAATTTTGGACAATGGGCGCAAGCCTGATCCAGCAATGCCGCGTGAGTGAAGAAGGCCTTCGGGTTGTAAAGCTCTTTTGTCAGGGAAGAAACGGCCTAGGCTAATATCCTGGGCTAATGACGGTACCTGAAGAATAAGCACCGGCTAACTACGTGCCAGCAGCCGCGGTAATACGTAGGGTGCAAGCGTTAATCGGAATTACTGGGCGTAAAGCGTGCGCAGGCGGTTTTGTAAGTCTGTCGTGAAAGCCCCGGGCTTAACCTGGGAATTGCGATGGAGACTGCAAGGCTTGAATCTGGCAGAGGGGGGTAGAATTCCACGTGTAGCAGTGAAATGCGTAGAGATGTGGAGGAACACCGATGGCGAAGGCAGCCCCCTGGGTCAAGATTGACGCTCATGCACGAAAGCGTGGGGAGCAAACAGGATTAGATACCCTGGTAGTCCACGCCCTAAACGATGTCTACTAGTTGTCGGGTCTTAATTGACTTGGTAACGCAGCTAACGCGTGAAGTAGACCGCCTGGGGAGTACGGTCGCAAGATTAAAACTCAAAGGAATTGACGGGGACCCGCACAAGCGGTGGATGATGTGGATTAATTCGATGCAACGCGAAAAACCTTACCTACCCTTGACATGTCAGGAACCTCCGAGAGATTGGAGGGTGCCCGAAAGGGAGCCTGAACACAGGTGCTGCATGGCTGTCGTCAGCTCGTGTCGTGAGATGTTGGGTTAAGTCCCGCAACGAGCGCAACCCTTGTCATTAGTTGCTACGAAAGGGCACTCTAATGAGACTGCCGGTGACAAACCGGAGGAAGGTGGGGATGACGTCAAGTCCTCATGGCCCTTATGGGTAGGGCTTCACACGTCATACAATGGTACATACAGAGGGCCGCCAACCCGCGAGGGGGAGCTAATCCCAGAAAGTGTATCGTAGTCCGGATCGCAGTCTGCAACTCGACTGCGTGAAGTTGGAATCGCTAGTAATCGCGGATCAGCATGCCGCGGTGAATACGTTCCCGGGTCTTGTACACACCGCCCGTCACACCATGGGAGCGGGTTTTACCAGAAGTAGGTAGCTTAACCGCAAGGAGGGCGCTTACCACGGTAGGATTCGTGACTGGGGTGAAGTCGTAACAAGGTAGCCGTATCGGAAGGTGCGGCTGGATCACCTCCTTTCTAGAGTGGCACAGAGTCTAACGACTCATCATCAAGCGCCCACGCTTATCGGCTGTTATGAAGTTAAACGAGAAGAGTTTTCGGGGCTGTAGCTCAGCTGGTTAGAGCACCGTGTTGATAACGCGGGGGTCGTTGGTTCGAGTCCAACCAGCCCTACCACGTTATGCGTCGGGGGATTAGCTCAGCTGGGAGAGCACCTGCTTTGCAAGCAGGGGGTCGTCGGTTCGATCCCGTCATCCTCCACCACTATCTTTACGTAAGACGCTAGTTTTAGGTAAGTGTAGTTCTCGTTCTTTAACAATCTGGAAGAAGTAAAGTTTTCTTTAAGCGTGTAGCTGATCCAACGATCAGATGCACACTTAGGGTAGTAATCTGTATGTATCAACAAACATAGTAAGCTGAACTCTTGTTGTTATGACGTTCCCTGATACTCATGCAGGGGCCAACGTTATAGGGACAAGTGAATAAGTGCACATGGTGGATGCCTTGGCGATTACAGGCGATGAAGGACGTAGTAGCTTGCGATAAGCTGCGGGGAGTGAGCAAACACACTTTGATCCGCAGATTTCCGAATGGGGAAACCCGGCCTTTTAGGTCATTGCATACTGAATACATAGGTATGCAAAGCGAACGCGGCGAACTGAAACATCTAAGTAGCTGCAGGAAAAGAAATCAACCGAGATTCCCAAAGTAGTGGCGAGCGAAATGGGATGAGCCTTGTACGTGATAGTCGATTGAATAGTGGAACAGCCTGGAAATGCTGGCCATAGAGGGTGATAGCCCCTTACACGAAATTCGAACGGTGGTACTAAGCGTACGACAAGTAGGGCGGGACACGAGAAATCCTGTCTGAAGATGGGGGGACCATCCTCCAAGGCTAAATACTCGTAATCGACCGATAGTGAACCAGTACCGTGAGGGAAAGGCGAAAAGAACCCCGGGAGGGGAGTGAAATAGATCCTGAAACCGTGTGCATACAAACAGTCGGAGCCTCTTCGTGGGGTGACGGCGTACCTTTTGTATAATGGGTCAGCGACTTACATTCAGTGGCGAGGTTAACCGAATAGGGGAGCCGTAGAGAAATCGAGTCCGAACAGGGCGACAGTCGCTGGGTGTAGACCCGAAACCAGGTGATCTACCCATGGCCAGGATGAAGGTGCGGTAACACGCCCTGGAGGTCCGAACCCACTAATGTTGAAAAATTAGGGGATGAGCTGTGGGTAGGGGTGAAAGGCTAAACAAACCTGGAAATAGCTGGTTCTCTCCGAAAACTATTTAGGTAGTGCCTCAAGTATCACCATCGGGGGTAGAGCACTGTTATGGCTAGGGGGTCATTGCGACTTACCAAACCATTGCAAACTCCGAATACCGATGAGTGCGAGCTTGGGAGACAGACGTCGGGTGCTAACGTCCGGCGTCAAGAGGGAAACAACCCAGACCGCCAGCTAAGGTCCCAAAGATTGGCTAAGTGGAAAACGAAGTGGGAAGGCTAAAACAGTCAGGATGTTGGCTTAGAAGCAGCCATCATTTAAAGAAAGCGTAATAGCTCACTGATCGAGTCGTCCTGCGCGGAAGATGTAACGGGGCTAAGCCAGTCACCGAAGCTGCGGATATGTGCTTGCACATATGGTAGGAGAGCGTTCCGTAAGCCTGAGAAGGTGTCTTGTAAAGGATGCTGGAGGTATCGGAAGTGCGAATGCTGACATGAGTAGCGATAAAGAGGGTGAAAAGCCCTCTCGCCGAAAGCCCAAGGTTTCCTGTTCAACGTTCATCGGAGCAGGGTGAGTCGGCCCCTAAGGCGAGGCAGAGATGCGTAGCTGATGGGAAGCAGGTTAATATTCCTGCACCGTCGTATGATGCGATGGGGGGACGGATCGCGGAAGGTTGTCCAGCTGTTGGAATAGCTGGTTCTTGACTCATAGAAGGCGCTTAGGCAAATCCGGGCGCGTAATTCAAGGGGTCGAGACGTGTGTCCTTGTGACACGAAGCAATCGGAAGTGGTTCCAAGAAAAGCCTCTAAGCTTCAGTCATACGAGACCGTACCGCAAACCGACACAGGTGGGCGAGATGAGTATTCTAAGGCGCTTGAGAGAACTCGGGAGAAGGAACTCGGCAAATTGGTACCGTAACTTCGGGATAAGGTACGCCCCGGTAGCTTGATTGGTTTACTCCATGAGGGTGAAAGGGTTGCAATAAACTGGTGGCTGCGACTGTTTAATAAAAACACAGCACTCTGCAAACACGAAAGTGGACGTATAGGGTGTGACGCCTGCCCGGTGCTGGAAGATTAAATGATGGGGTGCAAGCTCTTGATTGAAGTCCCAGTAAACGGCGGCCGTAACTATAACGGTCCTAAGGTAGCGAAATTCCTTGTCGGGTAAGTTCCGACCTGCACGAATGGCGTAACGATGGCCACACTGTCTCCTCCCGAGACTCAGCGAAGTTGAAATGTTTGTGATGATGCAATCTACCCGCGGCTAGACGGAAAGACCCCATGAACCTTTACTGTAGCTTTGCATTGGACTTTGAACCAATCTGTGTAGGATAGGTGGGAGGCTTTGAAGCGGGGACGCCAGTTCTCGTGGAGCCAACCTTGAAATACCACCCTGGTTCGTTTGAGGTTCTAACCTTGGCCCGTAATCCGGGTCGGGGACAGTGCATGGTAGGCAGTTTGACTGGGGCGGTCTCCTCCTAAAGTGTAACGGAGGAGTTCGAAGGTACGCTAGGTACGGTCGGACATCGTGCTAATAGTGCAATGGCATAAGCGTGCTTAACTGCGAGACCGACAAGTCGAGCAGGTACGAAAGTAGGACATAGTGATCCGGTGGTTCTGTATGGAAGGGCCATCGCTCAACGGATAAAAGGTACTCTGGGGATAACAGGCTGATTCCTCCCAAGAGTTCATATCGACGGGGGAGTTTGGCACCTCGATGTCGGCTCATCACATCCTGGGGCTGTAGCCGGTCCCAAGGGTATGGCTGTTCGCCATTTAAAGTGGTACGTGAGCTGGGTTTAAAACGTCGTGAGACAGTTTGGTCCCTATCTGCCGTGGGCGTTGGAAATTTGAAGGGGGCTGCTCCTAGTACGAGAGGACCGGAGTGGACGAACCTCTGGTGTACCGGTTGTCACGCCAGTGGCATTGCCGGGTAGCTAAGTTCGGAAGAGATAACCGCTGAAAGCATCTAAGCGGGAAACTCGCCTTGAGATGAGATTTCCCGGAGCCTTGAGCTCCTTGAAGGGTCGTTCGAGACCAGGACGTTGATAGGTCAGGTGTGGAAGTGCAGTAATGCATTAAGCTAACTGATACTAATTGCCCGTACGGCTTGTCCCTATAACCTTGGCAGTCATGCCAATGCAAGGGTTCAGCTGTTTGTTGAGACAACAGATTAAGAAACTACTTCTTCCGGATTCAGAGTGACGCATGCACAAGCTGCGGCACTCGTACAAGTTATGCCTGATGACCATAGCAAGTCTGTACCACCCCTTCCCATCCCGAACAGGACCGTGAAAAGACTCTGCGCCGATGATAGTGCTGCAACCAGTGTGAAAGTAGGTTATCGTCAGGCTAGTTATTAAGAAAACCCCGTCGAGTGATCTCGACGGGGTTTTTTGTTTTGGAAAAACGAAGCCCGCTCGCTCGGATCGGCACTGCCAATCCTCGCTCTGAGCGGGCTTTTTGCTGTTTACTTCACCTTCTTCAGATACGCCCGCAAGCCATGGGTCAGCACCAGTGGAAAGACGCTGGCATGATCCTCGTCCGCGAATACTTCGAGACGGCTTTTCAGGTTCGGATACCGGTGCGTTTTCAATGCCGCGTCGAAGTCGCATAGATCCGCGACCATGTCCGCATTCTCTTCCGTTCGCGACCGCTTCCGGTTCGCCGGCAATGTCTCCCGGCCGCCGATACCGAAGAACACCGACGCCGGCATATCCTTGTGTCCCTTTGCATAAGCCTGTTCCCGATCGAACATCACGCCCTGGTCGAACCATAGCGATGGACTGCCGAGGATGTAATGGTCGAACGTGGCCGGCTCGCTCAACAGCACTTGCAAGCCGAGCAGGCTGCCATACGAATGGCCGACAAAGATCTTGCGGCTCATGTCGGCCCGGTAGTGCGCGGCGATCACTGGGAAGACATCCGCTGCGATAAAGCGTCCGTAGGCTTGCGCCTCGCCGAACGCGGCGCTGCGGCCCGGCATATCGGAGACATATTGGCCCCGGGGCATCGACGGCGTGTAATCGCGGCGCCGGCTGTACACGGGACTGTCGCCCTTCGCATACGACAGCCCGACGACGATCGCCTCTTCCAGACCCGCATGTTTGGCCAGCCGCTGGGCGATACCGCGCGCAACGGGGAAGGCGTAGTTCGCGTCGACGACGAACACCACGGGATAACGCCGGTTCGACGACCGATACGAATCCGGCAGCGCGACGAATACCTGGTAGTTGCGGTTCAGCGCCCCCGCGTGCACGTCGCGCACTTCCGTGTCGTCGAGCACATAAGGTGGCGCGGCCGAGGCGAAGCTACCTGCGAAGCAGCACGCCAACAGCAGCTTGCGGACGACCGTCATGGTTGCCCCTCGGCCGCCAGCGTCTTCGCCAGCCATTCCCGCGCGACCGCCGCGTACTTGCGGCAGGCGTCGCGATCGACGAGAGCCTTGTTCTCCTTCCGCTCCCAAAGATCGCCGAAATCCGGATGCGCGCTCACGAGCACGTCGCATTCCAGTCCTTCGATCGTGGCGATCGAACGCTCGACGTCCGCGCGCGCGGTCGGATAGAGCGGATTCCTGCTGAAACTACGGCCGTCCGCGGCCAGGGCGGTGAGGCTGTCCGCGTACACCACGCGCATCGTCTTGCCGCCTTCGCTCGATTGCCACGTCCAGCTGGTGGCACCCGGTGTGTGCCCCGGCGTGAAGTGCGCCGTGACGGCGAGCGGCCCGAGTGTCACGACTTCGCCGTCGCGTACCGCGCGCGTGTTGGCCACGGGTGTCATCGGGACCAGGCTGGGATATTGCGCATCCCGCTTGTCCGGCTGCCCCGACTTCAGTACGGCGATGGACGCCGGACTGCCCAGCACCGAGGCGCCACTCATCTTCTGCAGTGCCGCGATGCCGCCGGCGTGGTCGAAGTGATCGTGGCCATTCAGGATGTAACGGATGTCTTCGACCTTGAAGCCGAGCGCGCGGACATGCGCCGCGACCTGGTCGGCCGCGGCGGGCGGGCCGCCGTCGATGAGGATGTGGCCCGCCGGCGACGTGATCAGCACGGCGCTGATGCCATGCGTGCCGACGTAGTACGTGTTGCCGTAGATGGGGAACGGATCCTGCGGCGCGAGCCACTCCGTCATGCCGGCGACGGTGGAAGCGGAGACGCCGCCGAGCAGGAGCGCGGCAGCCAGGCGTATCGTGTTTTTCATGGGTAGCTGGAGAGTTGATAAAGAGGATGCGTCACCGATTCTGCGGCCATGTCGGTACGACGGTAACGCCGCCGTGACGAAACCCCGCTTCCACGTGACGAAGCGGCCGGCCGCGGTCCACCGGCACGCTATACTTCCCCGATGACGCAGCACGCCATTTCCCCGCCATCGACACCGCCCGCGGTAAGGACCATCGCCATCGTCGTGCTCTCGTGGACGGCGATCAGCACCCTGGGCGCCCTGCAGACCTACAGCGACAACCTGCGCCTTGGCGTCGACAGCCACTATCCCTCGCTGCTGGTGACGTGGTTCGTGGAGTACGCCGTGCCGCTGATCGTCCTGAGCGCAGGCCTGATCCTCGCCCTCGCGCGCTGGCCCGGATTGATCGCCCGTCCGCGCAACGTGTTCCTGCTGTTCGTGGGCCTCGTGCTCGTGTTCCAGCCCGCGCAGTGGACGTACATGGCGTGGCTGCGCGGCTATCTGCACATCGCGAGCGTCGACGACGCGCGCCGCCTGCTGATGAAGATGCTGCTGGTCGGCTGGTTCTCGACGACGGGCACGTTCGCCGCCATCCTTGCGGTCCACTACCGGCGGCAGGCGCGCGAGCGCGAACTGGCGTGGCAGCGCAGCCAGACCGACATGCTGAATCTGCGCCTCGCGCTTGAAGAGCAGCGCATGCTGGCCCTGCGCGCGCAGTTCGAACCGCACTTCCTGTTCAATGCGCTGAACGCGATCAGCGCGCTCGTGCGCGAAGGCGACCGCACCCTGGCCCTCGGCGGCATCGGCCGCCTGAGCGACCTGCTGCGCTATGCGCTGTCGGCCAGCGTGCGCAATACGGCGACCGTGGCGGACGAGCTGCAGTTCGTCCGCGACTATCTCGACCTGCAACGCCTGCGCTACGGCGACCGGCTGCAGGTCCGCATCGAAGGCGACGACGTGCTGCTGCACGACGTCGATTGTCCGCCGCTGCTGTTGCAACCGCTGATCGAGAACGCGCTTCGCCACGATCTCGATTGTCACGACGGACCGAGCGATATTCGCCTGTCCTTCGTGTCCGGCGGCGCGGCGCTCACGATCCGGGTGACGAATCCCGCGCTCGCGCAGGCGTCGCCCAATCCCGGCGCGGGTCTCGGGCTCGCGAATACGCGCGAGCGGCTGCGCCTCATGCATCCCACCGCGACGCTGCGCACGACCCTGCAGGACGGCCGCTTCGTGGCCGAAGTCCGGCTGCCTTTGGCGCGGGAGTGAGCATGCCGGTGCGCTACCTGATCGTCGACGACGAACTGCCCAGCCGTTCGAATCTGCGCCTGGCCCTGGCCGCGCATCCAGACTGGCGGCTCGTGGCCGAATGCGACGGCACCGCGGCCGCGCGCGCGGTGCTGGCCGCGCAGGAGGTCGACGTCATCTTCCTCGACATCCAGATGCCGGCCGAATCGGGCCTCGTGCTCGCGCGCGAGATCAGCCGCGCATGCGCGCCGCCGCTCATCGTGTTCGTGACGGCCTACAGCGAACACGCGATCGACGCGTTCGACGTGCACGCGCTCGACTACCTGCTCAAGCCCCTGAACGATGCACGCCTCGCCCAGACGGTCGAGCGGATCGGCGCCATGCTGGGACAGCGTCAGCGCGAGGCCTATGGCGCGGCGTTGCGCGATTACGTCGATGCCAGCCAGACCGCCGCGCGGCCGGAGCGGATCAACGTGCGCTCCGTCGGCCGCATCGAACAGATCCGGGTGGCCGACATCCTGTGGATCGAATCGGCCGGGAATTACGTCGAGCTGCACCTGGCCGGGCGCACGGTCCTGCACCGCATTACGCTCAACCGCCTCGAAACGCTGCTCGCGCCCGAGGATTTCCTGCGCGTGCACCGCGGCGCGATCGTCAGGCGCGGCGAGATCGCGCGGCTGGATTCCGCCGGCGACGGCAGCTGCCGGCTCACGCTGCGTTGCGGCGCCACGGTCGCCGTCAGCGAGCGTTACCTGGGCGCGCTGAAGTCGGCGATGTGACGAACGCCCGGTTTGCCGGGACGGCTGCGCTGTCGGCGCGCAGGGGGCCCTGCCTATACTGGTGCCCGTCACGAACGAACCCGGAGAATGCCTTGTCTACAAAATCCATCGCCCTCGCATGCCTGTCGTTGTTGCCGTTGACGGCAGGCGCCGTCGATGCCGCCGCCGTGCGTGTCGCTGTCGACCGCGCAATCCAGCCTTTGATCGCGCAGTACGACGTGCCTGGCATCGCAGTCGCCGTCACGGTGGATGGCCAGGCGCTGTTCTTCAATTACGGCGAGGCGTCGAAACAGGAGCACAAGCCCGTTACCGAAAACACGTTGTTCGAGCTGGGCTCCGTCAGCAAGACCGTCACGGCGACGTTGGCGTGTTACGCGCAGGGGCTCGGCAAGCTGTCGCTCGCGGATCACCCCGGCCAATACGTCCCGCAGTTGAAGGGCAGCGCGATCGATCGTGCGAACGTGCTCGAACTGGGCACCTACACGCCGGGAGGCTTGCCGCAGCAATTCCCGGACGACGTCGAGACCGAGGCGCAGACGATCGCTTACTTCCGCACGTGGCGCCCGGACGCCGCACCCGGCACGCTCCGCCGGTATTCGAATCCCAGTCTCGGGCTGTTCGGCCACGTGACGGCGCAGGCGCTGGGCGTCGGGTTTGCCGATGCCGTCGAAGGCCGGCTGTTCCCCGCGCTGGGCCTGAAGCACAGTCATATCCGCGTACCTGCCGGCGCAATGGGCGATTACGCCTGGGGTTACGACAAGGCCAACCGGCCGGTGCGCGTCGGCCCCGGACCGTTCGACGCGGCGACGTATGGCGTGAAAGCCAGCGCGGCCGACATGATTCGCTTCGTCCAGCTGAATATCGACGCCAGCAGCCTGTCGGAACCGATGCGGCGCGCCATCGATTGCACGCACACCGGTTATTTCCGCATCGGCGATACCGTGCAAGGGCTCGGATGGGAGCAGTACCGCGCGCCCGTGAGCCTGGCTGCGCTGCAGGCAGGGAATTCCACGAAGATGAGCGCCGAGCCGAATCCGGCCGTCCGGCTGGAGCCGGCCCAGGTCCCGCCGCCGGGGACGCTTTTCAACAAGACGGGCGCGACGCGCGGATTTGGCGCCTATGTCCTGTTCGTGCCGCAACGGCGCGTCGGGATCGTCATGCTCGCCAATAAGAATTACCCGAATTCGGCCAGGGTGGAGGCTGCGCATTCGATTCTCGAGCATTTGGTGCCGTGATCCCCTTGCGCACTGGGGTCTGCCTTTGCTATAGTTCGCCTCCTGTTTTGCAGCGCAAGGAAATGAGTCGGTAACGACGGCGCAACAAAACAGACGAGGGGTTGACGAGTTAAGCGAACTACTGCATAATCTCACTTCTCTGCTGCTGACGAACAAAACGATTCGCAAACGCAGCAAGGCAGTACCGAATACAGTTCTTTAACAATAAACAGTCGATAAGTGTGGGCGTTTGATGAAGTGCCAGCAGTCGCGTAAGTGGCTGCTGAATGCTTAAATTATCAAATGTTCACGCAAAAGAAATACGTTGCTCAGCAATGAGTGACGGTCAGTATTTTGAGTGAGCGACATGACACGAAAGTGTCAAAACAGGAATTAAACTGAAGAGTTTGATCCTGGCTCAGATTGAACGCTGGCGGCATGCTTTACACATGCAAGTCGAACGGCAGCGCGGGGCAACCTGGCGGCGAGTGGCGAACGGGTGAGTAATATATCGGAACGTACCCAAGAGTGGGGGATAACGTAGCGAAAGTTACGCTAATACCGCATACGATCTAAGGATGAAAGTGGGGGATCTTCGGACCTCATGCTCCTGGAGCGGCCGATATCTGATTAGCTAGTTGGTAGGGTAAAGGCCTACCAAGGCGACGATCAGTAGCTGGTCTGAGAGGACGACCAGCCACACTGGGACTGAGACACGGCCCAGACTCCTACGGGAGGCAGCAGTGGGGAATTTTGGACAATGGGCGCAAGCCTGATCCAGCAATGCCGCGTGAGTGAAGAAGGCCTTCGGGTTGTAAAGCTCTTTTGTCAGGGAAGAAACGGCTCAGGCTAATATCCTGGGCTAATGACGGTACCTGAAGAATAAGCACCGGCTAACTACGTGCCAGCAGCCGCGGTAATACGTAGGGTGCAAGCGTTAATCGGAATTACTGGGCGTAAAGCGTGCGCAGGCGGTTTTGTAAGTCTGTCGTGAAAGCCCCGGGCTTAACCTGGGAATTGCGATGGAGACTGCAAGGCTTGAATCTGGCAGAGGGGGGTAGAATTCCACGTGTAGCAGTGAAATGCGTAGAGATGTGGAGGAACACCGATGGCGAAGGCAGCCCCCTGGGTCAAGATTGACGCTCATGCACGAAAGCGTGGGGAGCAAACAGGATTAGATACCCTGGTAGTCCACGCCCTAAACGATGTCTACTAGTTGTCGGGTCTTAATTGACTTGGTAACGCAGCTAACGCGTGAAGTAGACCGCCTGGGGAGTACGGTCGCAAGATTAAAACTCAAAGGAATTGACGGGGACCCGCACAAGCGGTGGATGATGTGGATTAATTCGATGCAACGCGAAAAACCTTACCTACCCTTGACATGTCAGGAACCTCCGAGAGATTGGAGGGTGCTCGAAAGAGAGCCTGAACACAGGTGCTGCATGGCTGTCGTCAGCTCGTGTCGTGAGATGTTGGGTTAAGTCCCGCAACGAGCGCAACCCTTGTCATTAGTTGCTACGAAAGGGCACTCTAATGAGACTGCCGGTGACAAACCGGAGGAAGGTGGGGATGACGTCAAGTCCTCATGGCCCTTATGGGTAGGGCTTCACACGTCATACAATGGTACATACAGAGGGCCGCCAACCCGCGAGGGGGAGCTAATCCCAGAAAGTGTATCGTAGTCCGGATCGCAGTCTGCAACTCGACTGCGTGAAGTTGGAATCGCTAGTAATCGCGGATCAGCATGCCGCGGTGAATACGTTCCCGGGTCTTGTACACACCGCCCGTCACACCATGGGAGCGGGTTTTACCAGAAGTAGGTAGCTTAACCGCAAGGAGGGCGCTTACCACGGTAGGATTCGTGACTGGGGTGAAGTCGTAACAAGGTAGCCGTATCGGAAGGTGCGGCTGGATCACCTCCTTTCTAGAGTGGCACGGGAGCTAACGCTCCATCATCAAGCGCCCACGCTTATCGGCTGTCATTAAAGTTAAACGAGAAGAGTTTTCGGGGCTGTAGCTCAGCTGGTTAGAGCACCGTGTTGATAACGCGGGGGTCGTTGGTTCGAGTCCAACCAGCCCTACCACGTTATGCGTCGGGGGATTAGCTCAGCTGGGAGAGCACCTGCTTTGCAAGCAGGGGGTCGTCGGTTCGATCCCGTCATCCTCCACCACTATCTTTACGTAAGACGCTAGTTTTAGGTAAGTGTAGTTCTCGTTCTTTAACAATCTGGAAGAAGTAAAGTTTTCTTTAAGCGTGTAGCTAACGAAAGTTGGATGCACACTTAGGGTAGTAATCTGTATGTATCAACAAACAAAGTAAGCTGAACTCTTGTTGTTATGACGTTCCCTGATACTCATGCAGGGGCCAACGTTATAGGGACAAGTGAATAAGTGCACATGGTGGATGCCTTGGCGATTACAGGCGATGAAGGACGTAGTAGCTTGCGATAAGCTGCGGGGAGTGAGCAAACACACTTTGATCCGCAGATTTCCGAATGGGGAAACCCGGCCTTTTAGGTCATTGCATACTGAATACATAGGTATGCAAAGCGAACGCGGCGAACTGAAACATCTAAGTAGCTGCAGGAAAAGAAATCAACCGAGATTCCCAAAGTAGTGGCGAGCGAAATGGGATGAGCCTTGTACGTGATAGTCGATTGAATAGTGGAACAGCCTGGAAATGCTGGCCATAGAGGGTGATAGCCCCTTACACGAAATTCAGACGGTGGTACTAAGCGTACGACAAGTAGGGCGGGACACGAGAAATCCTGTCTGAAGATGGGGGGACCATCCTCCAAGGCTAAATACTCGTAATCGACCGATAGTGAACCAGTACCGTGAGGGAAAGGCGAAAAGAACCCCGGGAGGGGAGTGAAATAGATCCTGAAACCGTGTGCATACAAACAGTCGGAGCCTCTTCGTGGGGTGACGGCGTACCTTTTGTATAATGGGTCAGCGACTTACATTCAGTGGCGAGGTTAACCGAATAGGGGAGCCGTAGAGAAATCGAGTCCGAACAGGGCGACAGTCGCTGGGTGTAGACCCGAAACCAGGTGATCTACCCATGGCCAGGATGAAGGTGCGGTAACACGCCCTGGAGGTCCGAACCCACTAATGTTGAAAAATTAGGGGATGAGCTGTGGGTAGGGGTGAAAGGCTAAACAAACCTGGAAATAGCTGGTTCTCTCCGAAAACTATTTAGGTAGTGCCTCAAGTATCACCATCGGGGGTAGAGCACTGTTATGGCTAGGGGGTCATTGCGACTTACCAAACCATTGCAAACTCCGAATACCGATGAGTGCGAGCTTGGGAGACAGACGTCGGGTGCTAACGTCCGGCGTCAAGAGGGAAACAACCCAGACCGCCAGCTAAGGTCCCAAAGATTGGCTAAGTGGAAAACGAAGTGGGAAGGCTAAAACAGTCAGGATGTTGGCTTAGAAGCAGCCATCATTTAAAGAAAGCGTAATAGCTCACTGATCGAGTCGTCCTGCGCGGAAGATGTAACGGGGCTAAGCCAGTCACCGAAGCTGCGGATATGTGCTTGCACATATGGTAGGAGAGCGTTCCGTAAGCCTGAGAAGGTGTCTTGTAAAGGATGCTGGAGGTATCGGAAGTGCGAATGCTGACATGAGTAGCGATAAAGAGGGTGAAAAGCCCTCTCGCCGAAAGCCCAAGGTTTCCTGTTCAACGTTCATCGGAGCAGGGTGAGTCGGCCCCTAAGGCGAGGCAGAGATGCGTAGCTGATGGGAAGCAGGTTAATATTCCTGCACCGTCGTATGATGCGATGGGGGGACGGATCGCGGAAGGTTGTCCAGCTGTTGGAATAGCTGGTTCTTGACTCATAGAAGGCGCTTAGGCAAATCCGGGCGCGTAATTCAAGGGGTCGAGACGTGTGTCCTTGTGACACGAAGCAATCGGAAGTGGTTCCAAGAAAAGCCTCTAAGCTTCAGTCATACGAGACCGTACCGCAAACCGACACAGGTGGGCGAGATGAGTATTCTAAGGCGCTTGAGAGAACTCGGGAGAAGGAACTCGGCAAATTGGTACCGTAACTTCGGGATAAGGTACGCCCCGGTAGCTTGAATGGTTTACTCCATGAGGGTGAAAGGGTTGCAATAAACTGGTGGCTGCGACTGTTTAATAAAAACACAGCACTCTGCAAACACGAAAGTGGACGTATAGGGTGTGACGCCTGCCCGGTGCTGGAAGATTAAATGATGGGGTGCAAGCTCTTGATTGAAGTCCCAGTAAACGGCGGCCGTAACTATAACGGTCCTAAGGTAGCGAAATTCCTTGTCGGGTAAGTTCCGACCTGCACGAATGGCGTAACGATGGCCACACTGTCTCCTCCCGAGACTCAGCGAAGTTGAAATGTTTGTGATGATGCAATCTACCCGCGGCTAGACGGAAAGACCCCATGAACCTTTACTGTAGCTTTGCATTGGACTTTGAACCAATCTGTGTAGGATAGGTGGGAGGCTTTGAAGCGGGGACGCCAGTTCTCGTGGAGCCAACCTTGAAATACCACCCTGGTTCGTTTGAGGTTCTAACCTTGGCCCGTAATCCGGGTCGGGGACAGTGCATGGTAGGCAGTTTGACTGGGGCGGTCTCCTCCTAAAGTGTAACGGAGGAGTTCGAAGGTACGCTAGGTACGGTCGGACATCGTGCTAATAGTGCAATGGCATAAGCGTGCTTAACTGCGAGACCGACAAGTCGAGCAGGTACGAAAGTAGGACATAGTGATCCGGTGGTTCTGTATGGAAGGGCCATCGCTCAACGGATAAAAGGTACTCTGGGGATAACAGGCTGATTCCTCCCAAGAGTTCATATCGACGGGGGAGTTTGGCACCTCGATGTCGGCTCATCACATCCTGGGGCTGTAGCCGGTCCCAAGGGTATGGCTGTTCGCCATTTAAAGTGGTACGTGAGCTGGGTTTAAAACGTCGTGAGACAGTTTGGTCCCTATCTGCCGTGGGCGTTGGAAATTTGAAGGGGGCTGCTCCTAGTACGAGAGGACCGGAGTGGACGAACCTCTGGTGTACCGGTTGTCACGCCAGTGGCATTGCCGGGTAGCTAAGTTCGGAAGAGATAACCGCTGAAAGCATCTAAGCGGGAAACTCGCCTTGAGATGAGATTTCCCGGAGCCTTGAGCTCCTTGAAGGGTCGTTCGAGACCAGGACGTTGATAGGTCAGGTGTGGAAGTGCAGTAATGCATTAAGCTAACTGATACTAATTGCCCGTACGGCTTGTCCCTATAACCTTGGCAGTCATGCCAATGCAAGGGTTCAGCTGTTTGTTGAGACAACAGATTACGAAAACTGCTTCTTCCGGATTCAGAGTGACGCATGCACAAGCTGCGGCACTCGTACAAGTTATGCCTGATGACCATAGCAAGTCTGTACCACCCCTTCCCATCCCGAACAGGACCGTGAAAAGACTCTGCGCCGATGATAGTGCTGCAACCAGTGTGAAAGTAGGTTATCGTCAGGCTAGTTATTAGAAAAGCCCGCTCAGTATGCACTGAGCGGGCTTTTTGCTTTTCTGCGCCTCGAAAACGGATATTTGAATCGGAAAAAACGAAACCTGATAAGCTTGTGTTCCAACAGTTGTAGCAAAAGCAAAACCGCTAGCATCGATAGCCCGATTCGCTTTCTCTACATTCAAGGAGCACTATGCACTTCCATCGTGTTTTTCCTGCGATCGCCCTGGGCGCCATTCTCACCGCCTGCAGCCATCACGACCGCGACACTTCGCCTTCCACGCCCGCACCGCCACCCCAGTTCAGCGCCGACATCACCCGCACGACCCACGGCGTCGTCCACGTCAAAGCGACCGATTTCCGTAGCCTGGGCTATGGCCTCGCGTATGCCTACGCGCAGGACAACCTGTGCATGTTTGCCGATTCCCTATTGACCGTACGTGGCGAGCGTTCACTGTATTTCGGCGGCGAAGCCCGTGCCACGGCCCGCAAGGGCGATGAATACGGTGCCGCCAGCGGATTCATGGACCTGAAAAACGAAGACAGCGATTTCTTCTTCAAGGGCTATCTCGACGTCGACCAGCTGCGCGCCGGCTATGCGGCAGGCGCGAAGGAACCGCGTGATCTGCTCGAGGGCTATGTCGCCGGCTACAACCGCTACCTGAAGGACAATGCCGGCAATTATCCGGCCGCGTGCAAGGACGCGAAGTGGGTCAAGCCGATGACGGTCGAGGATATGGTTCTGGTCCTGGCCGAGAAGGCGCTGCACGCATCGGGCGAAGTGTTCGCGAAGGAGGTCGTCGCGGGCGCTCGCGATGCGACCGCGACGGTGGCATCCCGGTCGCGTCAACAAAACAAGCTCGACCCCGCCTTTCTCCTCGCGCGCCTGGACAAGGTCGTGCACCAGGGCTTCGGCAGCAATGCGCTGGCCGTCGGCAAGGATTTGTCCGCCAGCGGACGCGGCCTCCTGCTCGGCAATCCACATTTCCCCTGGACGAGTACCGACCGCTTCTACCAGGCCCACCTCACTGTGCCCGGGCGCTATGACGCGATGGGTGTCGTGCTGGGCGGCTTGCCGGTCGTCGTCATCGGGTTCAACAAGGATGTCGCGTGGTCGCACACCGTCACGGCCGCCACGCACTTCACGACCTTCAAGCTGGCCCTCGATGCGGGCGATTCGACGGGCACGACCTATCTGATCGACGGCGAGAAGAACAAGATGACGTCGAAGACGGTATCCGTCGACATCCTGATGGCGGACGGCACGACGACGAAGCGTAGCAAGACCTTTTACTTCAGCAAGCAGGGCGCCGTCATCGTGAAACCGGAGGCGGGGCTGATGTGGAATAGCACGACGGCCTATGTCCTTGCGGACCCGAACCGCGGCAATACCCGCATGCTCGAACAATGGCTGGGCATCGGCACCGCGACGAGCGTGCAGACCCTCAAATCGTCGCTGGACACCGTCGTCGGCCTGCCGTGGGTGAATACGATCGCGGCCGATCGCGCCGGCAATGCGCTGTATGCGGACGCAAGCGTCGTCCCGCGCGTCACGACCGATAAATTCGCCGGCAACTGCCTCTTGCTGCCCGCCCTCGTGTTGTTCGACGGTTCGCGCAGTGCGTGCGGCTGGGGCCAGGATGCCAGTGCGCTTGCCGGCATTTTCTCGCCGGTCAATGCGCCATCGATGCTGCGCACGGACTATGTCGGCAATTCGAACGACAGCTACTGGCTGACCAACGCCCGTTCCCTGCTGACGGGCCCGGCGCCGCTGGGCTATTCGCCGCTGTACGGCAAGACGGGCGTCGAGCAGCGCCTGCGCACGCGGATCGGCTTCATCCAGTTCGAGGAGCTGGCGCAGCAAGGTCATAAATTCCAGCTGTCCGACCTGCAGACGCTCGTGTTCGCCGACCGCATCTACGCTGCCGAGCTCGTGCTGCCGGAGCTGCTGGCGGCCTGTCCGGCGAACGATGCGACCCTGGTCCAGGCGTGCACGGTGCTGGGGGCGTGGGACCGCCATGCGAACCTCGACAGCCGGGGCGCCGTCCTGTTCCGCGAATTCTGGACCGCGGCCTCGCAGATCCCCAACAAGTGGAAGGTGCCGCTGGACCCGGCCGACCCCGTCCACACGCCCAACGGCGTCGCGCCGGCCGCGTTGCCCGCGATGTTCGCCGCGTTGAAGACGGCGGCGCAGACCTTGCAGTCGCTGAACATCCCGCTCGACGCGAAGCTGGGCGATTACCAGGGCGAGACGCGCAACGGCGTGCGCACGCCCTTGCACGGCGGCGTGGGCGACATCGACGGTTCGTACAACTCGCTGCGGATGAGTACTGGCCTCACGGCCACCGGCTACAACAACGTCTATTGGGGCACGAGCTATGTGCAGACGGTGACGTTCGACGATGCCGGCCCGGTCGCCCAGGCGATGCTCGTCTATGGCCAGTCGACGGACCCGAAGTCGCCGTACTATGCGGACCAGTTGCCGCTGTATTCGCGCAAGGAATGGCCGTCCATCCCGTTCACGGAGGCCGGCATCAATGCCGACCCGAACCGCAAGACCACAACGCTGACCGAGTAATCCGCGTCAGGCTTGGGACAGCGGCGCCGGATCCTGCGCCACTGCCGTCGCTGTCTTGCTTTGCGTGATGCTTTCGCCATCGCCGCGGCGCAAGCGCGCAAAGACGAGGGACGACAGCATCGTCATGACGGACAGGGCGATGAACGCGTGGTGCAGCGCCTTGGTAACCATCACCTGGTCCGTCTGCGGCACGCGGCCCAGGAACCACGCCGTCACGATCGAACCGGCGGCGAGGCCGAAGCTCATCGACAGCTGCTGGAACGACGAGGCGATTGTGCTGGCCATGCTGGAATCCTTCGATTCCACGTCGGCATACGCGAGCGTGTTCATGCTCGAGAATTGCAGCGAATTGAAAAAGCCCTGCAGCAAGCCGATGCCGGCGATGGCGTACCACGGCGTGGACGGGCCGACCAGCGCGAACAGCCCGATCGTCAGGCCGATGCAGATCGTGTTGAACATGAGCACTTGCCGGTAGCCGAAGCGCGCGAGGACTTTCGGCGCGATCAGCTTCATGCCCATCGCGGCGGCGGCGGTCGGCATCATGAGCAGGCCCGACTGCCACGGCGCGAGCTTGAGGCCCAGCTGGTACAGCAGCGGCAGCAGGAAGGGCAGGCCGCCGATGCCCAGGCGCGTGATGAAGCCGCCCAGCACCGAGATGCGGAACGTGCGTACCTTGAACAACGCCAGGCGCAGCAGCGGGAACTGGGCCTCGTTCGCGTGCCAGGCATACGCGGCCAGCAGGGAGATCGAGAGCGCCAGCATCAGGCCGGCCGTCATCGGGTCGAGCGTGTGCTCGCCGAACACTTCCAGCAGCCAGGACAGGATCGCCGTGCCCGAGCTGAACAGGATCAGCCCGATCACGTCCAGCGGACGCGGCTCGGCGCCGTGGTAATCCGGCATATGGCGCCAGACGAGGTACAGGGCGAGCAGGCCAACCGGCACGTTGACGAAGAAAATAAAGCGCCAGGAAACCCAGTGCACGATCAGGCCGCCGACGGTCGGGCCCAGCAGCGGGCCGATCAGCGCCGGCAGGATCACGAAGTTCATCGCGCCCAGCAACTCGTTCTTGGGAAACGTGCGGATGATGGATAACCGGCCCACTGGCATCATCATCGCACCGCCGAGGCCTTGCAGCAGGCGGGCCGCGACCATCATCGGGGCGTTCAGCGACAGGCCGCACAGCACGGACGCCACCGTGAAGATCGCGATCGCCGTGAAGAACACGCGGCGGGTGCCGAAACGGTCGGCCATCCACCCGCTCACGGGAATGCCCACGGCGAGGCTGAGGATGTAACTCGTGACGACGGATTTGAGGCTGAGCGGTGTGACCTGCAGGCTGGCCGCGATGCTGGGGACGGCGGTGTTGACGATGGTGGCGTCGAGCTGCTCCATGAACAGCGCGGTCGCCACCAGCCACGGCAGATAGCGTTTGATGGTGTCGGTATCGGTCATCGGATGGATTCTCACACAAATCCGAAAACTGAGTCGACAAGCGGGGCGCTACCGGATCAGTAGTGGTACGCCGCCTTCAGCAGCAGCAGGTTCACGCCGCCGTTCGGCTTCTTGATGCCGCCGTTCGAGTAGTGTTGCAGGCGCGCGCCCAGCTCCCATTTGTTGGCGAAGACATAGCCGACGCCCACGTGGTCGGCGAATTCGAACGCGGTCGACAGCTGGCGGTGCGTGTTGCGGTACACGCTCGAGAAGACGGCGGCGCCGATGCCGGCGTCGGCGTAGAAGCCCAGCTTATTGTCGGCTTCCCAGCGGAACACCGGCGTGATGCCGACGACGGCCAGGTCCTTCGTGTTGCCCTGCTGGTCGAGCCACTGGTTGGCGCGCCAGTAGGCGACGTTCGCGTCCCAGTAGCCGTTCAGGTGGTAGCCGCTGGTCGGCAGCCAGGATTTGTTCCAGTCTTTCTGGACCGCGAGACGGACGACCTGCACGTGTTCGCCGCCGCCGACTTCCACCGACGAGGAATCGAAATAACCGTCGGCGGCATGGGCCGCCGTCGCGGCCGACAACGCGGCCACGGCCGCCAGGGAACGCATCATTTTTTTCATGGAGAACATTGCCTTTGCTGTGAATGAGAGCCGTGCACGCAAAATGGTCACGGCCAAACCGCTATTGTAGCGAGGTCGTTGAAAGGACGTAGTCGACCTATCAATTGTTAAAATACGGACAATGCATCATCGAGAGGAAGCAATGACGTTACCGACTGTGGCATTTCTCGGCATCGGCCTGATGGGCAAGCCGATGGCGACCCGGCTGGCCCAGGCCGGCTATCCCCTGCGCGTGTGGAACCGCACGGCCGCCAAGGCCGAGGCGCTGCGCGACACCGGCGCCGAACCGCATGCCGACCTGCACGACGCCGTGCGCGGTGCCGACATCGTGATCTCGATCCTCGAAGCGGGCCCGATCGTCGGCCAGGTCATCGATGATGCCCTGCCGGCACTCGCGCACAACACGTTGTGGATCGACATGAGCTCCACGCGCCAGGACGAAGCCGTGGATTTTGCCGCCCGCCTGCGCCAGGCCGGCGGCCGCTTTGTCGATGCGCCCGTGTCCGGCGGCGTGGGTGGCGCGGAAGCGGGGCAGCTCGCGATCATGGCCGGCGCCGATGCGGCCGACTACGCCCAGGCCGAGCCCGTGCTGCGTGTGATGGGTTCGCCGAAAGCCGTCGGCCCCGTCGGCAGCGGCCAGGTGGCCAAGCTGTGCAACCAGTTGATCGTCGGTGCGACGATCAATGTTGTGGCGGAAGCGCTGCTGCTGGCGGAAGCGGCCGGGGCCGATCCGGCCGCCGTGCGCGAGGCGATCCGCGGCGGCTTCGCCGGCAGCCGCGTGCTGGAAGTGCACGGCCAGCGCATGCTGGAGCGGAACTTCATGCCCGGCGGACAGGTCAAGACGCAGCTGAAGGATCAGCGCAACATCCTGGCGGCAGCCAGCGGCGCCGGCGTCACGTTGCCCGTGACGGAGCTCGTGACGCGGCAGTTCGAGAGCATCGCAGGCGACATCCCGTCCGCCGACCATGCGGCCGGCCTCATCGCGCTGGAGCGGATGAATCCCGGCAAGCGACTGGGCACCGCGCCGGACCGTATGCCATAAGTATTTATTCGCTACCTGTTTGCGCTATCAGTACAACCTCGTATAATTCCCAGAGGTATTACATCGTTACGTAATATCACGGAGACAATGGAGTAGATGGCCCGCCGCAACAGCCTGTTGCCCCGGGCCTCAAACTTCTCTACCCTTGCCGCACATAACGAACCCAATACAGGGGCAGCATGGATAATCTGGGAAACGGCTTCCGCACGCGGCGGCAGCTGTTGAAACTGGCGTCGGCAATGGCGTTGCCGTCCGCTTTGGCGGCGTGTTCTTCGGAGAAGAAAAGCGCATCACTGGTCGTCGGCGGCTTGCCGGTGACCTGTAACCTGACCTTGCCCGTCGCGTGTGCGGCCAAGGAGGCCGAGATCGCCGCGAAGGATGCCGCAACCAAGCCGGCGAACCCGCTCGGCTTCGAGTACAGCAAATACAGCGGCTTCCCCGAACTGAAGGAATCGCTGATGTCGGGCCGCATCCAGGCCGCCTACGTGCTGGCGCCGATGGTCATGGACCTCGTGTCCAGCAATATCCCCGTCAAGGTCGTGTCGCTGGGCCACCGCTCCGGCGCCGTCATCATGGTGCGCACGGATGCCGGCTATAAAAAATTCCGCGACCTGCAGGGCAAGCGCGTCGCCATTCCGAGCCGTTTCGCCGTCGACCTGCTCTTCCTGCGCAAGATGCTGGCGGAAGAGGGCATGAACATCAAGGACGTCGAACTGGTCGAGATGCCCCCGCCGGACATGCCGGCCGCGCTGTATGCGAAAGCCATCGATGCCTATTGCACGGGCGAGCCGTTCGGCGCCTCCGCGCAGATGGCCGGCTACGCGACGCCGCTGCGCATGACGCGCGACGAATGGCCGAATTACATCTGCTGCGTGCTCACCGTGCGCGAAGACCTGATCGCGAATAACCGCGCCGCCGTGCAGGACCTCGTCAACTACGTCCAGGCGGCCGGCAGCTGGATGGATGCGGATGCCGCGCACCGCGACAAGGCGATCGCGATCGCGGCCACCAGGAAGTACTTCAACCAGGATCCGAAGATCCTGAAATTCGTGATGACGAATCCGAGCGACCGCGTCACGTATGGCGACCTGCGCATCATCCCGAAGGAATTCGACGAATTGATGCAGATGTCGCTGGATGCGGGCACGCTGAAGAAGCCCATCCAGTTCAACCAGTACGTGGACGAAAGCTTCTTCAAGGCCGTCCGCCCCGTCACGGTCACGCTATGAAACGCCTCGCCGCAGCACTGCTGTTTGCCTTGCCATTGGCCGCGAGCGCGGATGCATTGAAATCCGGGGAATTCTCGCCGCCCCGCATGGCGCCGGATTTCACGCTGCAGGGTTCGACCGGCAAGCCTCTTAAATTGTCCGATTACCGCGGCAAGGTCGTGGCGCTGGGCTTCGGCTTCACGTCCTGCCCGGCCGTCTGCCCGACGACGCTCGCCGAACTCGCGGCCGTGAAAACGAAGCTGGGCGCGCAGGGCAAGGATTTCCAGGTCGTGTACGTGACCGTCGATCCGGCGCGCGACACGGCGGAGCGCATGCGCGCCTATCTGACGGCGTTCGATCCGACGTTCGTGGGCGCGACCGGCCTTGACGCGCAGTTGGCTGCGGTGCGCAAGGAATACGGCGTCACGTCCACGAGGACGGGTAGCGGTGCGAATTACGGTTTCAATCATTCGTCCTTCGTCTACCTGATCGACCGGTCCGGCAAGCTGCGCGCATTGAGCCCGTACGGCCGCGCGGTGGATGACGTCGCGCACGACGTGCGCGTGCTGCTGAATCAATGACGCGTTCCCGCATCCTGCTGCTGGCCGCGGCGGTGCTGGCCATCGCGGCGCTGTGGGCCACGCTGTGGGCCATGTATGCGCCGATCCCCGCCGGCTCGCGCGAGCAGCTGTTCGAGATTCCCGCCGGGACGTACGCACGGCGCGCGGCGGGCGACAAGGTCGAGATCCTGCCGACGTCGATCCGGCTCACGCTGGGCGTGAAGGATATCCTCGTGCTGAAGAATCTCGACAATGTGCCGCAAACGTTCGGGCCCGTCTTGATCATGCCGGGGCAGAGTTTCAGGATGCCGTTCGGCGTCGCGGGGGACGTGCAGTTCGAATGCACGGCGCACGCGAGCGGCCAGATGCGTATCGTCGTCGAGCCGGCGCCGGATGCGGGCTGGCGCCGGCTTGTGTGGCGCGCACGACATTGGTTGTAACTATAAGAGGGAGACAAGAAGCTGTGAAAAAGAAGAGTTTTTTTGCACAGAAGCGGGCGCGGATCATCGCGCCGGCGGTCGTGCTGGCGTTATTGATCGCGGTCTGGTGGATCGTCGTCGTCCAGACCAGGAGCGCGATCTTCCCGACGCCGGGGCAGGTCGTCACGGGCACGTGGGAACTCGTGCAGGACGGTACGCTGTGGGACCACATCGGCTCCTCGCTGATGCGCGTCGGTACCGGCTTCTTGCTGGCGATCGCCGTCGCCATTCCGCTGGGCCTGTGGATCGGCCGCATGGAGGGCGCCTGGGTCACGTTGAATCCGCTGTTCCAGCTGCTGCGTCCGATCTCTCCGATCGCGTGGATTCCGCTCGCGATCCTGTGGTTCGGCGTCGGTAACGCGTCGCCGATCTTCCTGATCTTCATCGCGTCCGTGTTCCCGATGATCGTGCAGACCGCGGCCGGCGTACACACGATCGAGCGGCGCTACCTGCGCGCGGCGGAAAACTTCGGCGTCTCGCGCGCCAAGCTGTATCGCCAGGTGATCATTCCCGCCGTGCTGCCCGAGATCATCGTCGGCATGCGCATCACGCTGGGTGTCGCGTGGCTGGTCGTCGTGGCGGCGGAAATGATCGCGCTGCGCTCGGGCCTCGGCTACCTGATCATGGATTCGCGTAACGCGGGCAACCGCTACGACCTGGTCATCGCCGCCATGATCATCATCGGCATCATCGGCCTCATGCTGGACGGGATCACCCGTCTCCTGGAACGTCTCAAATCGGTAAGGTGGCGCTATGGACGCTAAGGTGCAATACAAGGTCGCGGACAAGATCGTCGTCGACGACATCCGTAGAAGCTTCGAGACGCGCAAGGGCACGTTGCCGGTCGTGGGCGGCATCAGCCTCACGATCCGCGACGGCGAATTCGTCGCCATCGTCGGACCGTCCGGCTGCGGCAAATCCACGTTGATGAAGATGCTGTGCGGCTTCGATCAACCGGACGAAGGCCGTGTCGTCATCGATGGCCAGGTGCGCCACGGTCCGAGCCCGAAGGGCATCCTCATTTCCCAGCACGGCTCCGTGTTCCCGTGGCTGACGGTGCAGCAGAACCTGATGTTCGGCCTGGACGGCATCAGCGAGGCCGAGAAGGCGGAACTCGCCGACCACTACACGGCGATGGTGGGACTGAAAGGTTTCGAAAAAAGCTATTCGCACGAGCTGTCGGGCGGCATGCTGAAACGCGTGGAGATCGCGCGGGCGCTCGTCATGAAACCCGAGATCCTCTACATGGACGAGCCGTTCTCCGCGCTGGACGCGCTCATGAACCTCAAGATGCGCATGGAGCTGCTGCGCATCCTGGAAGAGGAGCGCCACACGGTGCTGCTGATCACGCACGACGTCGAGGAAGCCGTGCACCTGGCGGACCGCATCGTCGTGCTGTCGCCGCGGCCGACGACGATCCAGGCCACGTTCGAGGTGAACATCCCGCATCCGCGCAAGATGTCCAGCCCCGAAGCGCAGGACCTCAAGGAAGCCGTGTTGAAGGAGCTGGGGCTGTAAGGCTCATCTCGACCAATCGCGCCCAGAAGCTGGCGCCGATCGGCAGCAGGTGGTCGTTGAAGTCGTAGCTGCCGTTGTGCAGCTGGCACGGTCCGAGGCCGTGCCCGTGGCTTCGATGATCGCCGTCGCCGTTGCCGATGAAGACATAGCAACCCGGCTTTTCCTGCAACATGAACGCGAAGTCCTCGGCGCCCATCGTCGGCTCGACGTTCGTGTCGACATTGTCCGCACCCACCACCGCGCGCATCGCTTCGATCGCGAACGCCGTCTGTTCCGGATGGTTGATCAGGGGCGGGTAGTTGCGCTTGAACGAGAAGTCGATGGTGGCGCCGAAGCCCGCGGCCAGCCCGTTCGCGAGTTCGTTCATGCGCCGCTCGATCAGGTCCAGCACATCCGTCGAGAATGTGCGCACGGTGCCGATCATGACGGCTTCGTCGGGGATGACGTTGGTGGCGCTGCCGGCGTGGATCTGCGTGATCGACAGGACGGCCGTATCGAGCGGGTTCTTTTCGCGTGAGATGATCGTCTGCCACGCTTGCGCGATCTGCACGGCGACCATCACCGGATCGATGCCGCGGTGCGGCTGCGCGGCGTGCGCGCCCTTGCCCTTCACCACCACGCGGAACTCGTTACTGGATGCCATCATCGGCCCCGCGACGACGCCGAAGCTGCCCGCCTTGATGCCCGGCCAGTTGTGCATGCCGTACACGGCGTCCATCGGAAAACGTTCGAACAGGCCGTCGTCCATCATGCGGCGCGCGCCGGCGCCGCCTTCTTCGGCCGGTTGGAAGATCAGGTAGACGGTGCCGTCGAAGTTGCGGTTCTGCGACAGATAGTGGGCTGCACCCAACAGCATCGTTGTGTGCCCGTCATGACCACAAGCATGCATCTTGCCGGCGTGGCGCGACGCGTGATCAAATGTGTTGAGTTCCTGCATCGGCAGGGCGTCCATGTCGGCGCGCAGGCCGATGGCGCGGTCCGAGGTGCCGTTCTTGATGATGCCGACGACACCCGTCACGCCCAGCCCGCGGACGACGGGGATGCCCCATTCGGTGAGGCGCGCGGCCACCACGTCGGCCGTGCGTTGTTCTTCGTAGCAGAGTTCGGGATGGGCGTGGATGTCGCGCCGGATCGTTTCGAGCTCGGATTGGTAAGCGAGTATGGGTTCTACCAGTCTCATTGATCTCTCCTCATGCCTGATAGGCATGCATGTTTTGAACTATTGTAGCCCTTCCATCATGCGGAAGGCCAGAGCCCCGACGGCTGCCACCGGAATCGTATAAAGTACTGGTTTATCGACGTTTTTCTGGATGAATCCGATGACCAAGACCATCGTCCGCGGCGCCTGTCCGCATGACTGCCCCGATACCTGCGCGTTGCTCGTGACCGTGGAGGACGGCGTGGCCACGGAGGTCAAGGGCGATCCGGATCATCCGACGACGGCCGGGGTGCTGTGCACGAAGGTCTCGCGCTACGTCGAACGCACCTACCACCCCGATCGCCTGCTGTACCCGATGCGCCGCACCGGCAAGAAGGGAGAAGGCAAGTTCGAACGCATCACGTGGGAGCAGGCGCTCGACGAGATCGCGCACCGCCTGCAACCCATTGCCGCGCGCGACCCGCAGGCGATCCTGCCGTACAGCTATTGCGGCACGATGGGCCTCGTGCAGGGCGAGGCGATGGCCATGCGTTTCTTCAACACGCTCGGTGCTTCCCTGCTCGACCGCACAGTGTGCGCGAACGCCGGTGCCACGGGCTACAAATACACGATCGGTGGTTCGATCGGCACGGATACCGAACAGTTCCAGGATGCGAAGCTGGTTTTGATCTGGGGCGGCAATCCGATCGCGTCGAACCTGCATTTGTGGACGCGTTTGCAGGAAGCCAAGCGCCGCGGCGCGAAACTGATCGCCATCGATCCGTATCGCTCGCTGACCGCCGAAAAATGCCACCAGCACATCGCGCTGATGCCCGGCACGGACGCCGCGCTGGCGCTGGGCATGATGCACGTGCTGGTGAAAGAGAACCTGCTCGACCACGACTACATCGAGAAGCACACGTTCGGCTTCGCGCAACTGAAGGACCGGGTGGCCGAATGGACGCCGGAGCGCACGGCTGCAACGTGCGGCATCGCGGTGGAAGAAGTCGTCGACCTCGCGCGCGCGTACGGACGCACGGCGCGCGCGGGCGAACCGGTCGCGATCCGCATGAACTACGGCCTGCAGCGCGTGCATGGCGGCGGCATGGCCGTGCGCACCATCGCCTGCCTGCCGGCGCTCGTGGGCGCGTGGCGCCACGCGGCGGGCGGCGTGCAGCTGTCGACGTCGGGCACGTTCCCGGCCAATAAAACCGTCCTGCAACGCCCGGACCTGTTGCGCGGCAAGCTGCCGCGCACGATCAACATGAACACGATCGGCGCCGACCTGCAGCGCGACGCGTCGCCGGATTTCGGCCCGAAGATCGAAGCGGTCATCGTGTACAACTCGAACCCGCTCGCGATCGCGCCGGATTCGGCGCAGGTGCAGCGCGGCTTCGAGCGCGAGGATTTGTTCACGGTGGTGCTGGAGCACTTCCAGACCGACACCGCCGACTACGCGGACATCCTGCTGCCAGCCACCACGCAGCTGGAACACGTCGACGCGCACCTCGCGTATGGCCATTTGTACATGATGGCGAATAATGCGGCGATCGCGCCGTTGGGCGAATCGAAGCCGAACACGGAAATCTTCCGCCTGATCGCCAAGCGCATGGGCATGAACGACCCGATCTTCGACGAGACGGACGACGAACTGGCCGCGCAAGCGTTCGACAAGAAACACGAACGCGCCGTGCACTTCGACTGGTCGTCGCTGAAGCGCACGGGCTGGCAAAAGCTGAACATGCCGGCCGCGCCGTTCGCCGAAGGCGGCTTTCCGACGCCGTCCGGCAAGTGCGAGTTTTATTCGGCATCGATGCAGGCCGATGGCCTCGATCCGCTGCCGACCTATATCCCGAACTACGAATCGGTCGCCTCCAACCCCGAACTGGCAGAGAAATATCCGTTGGCGATGATTTCTCCGCCGGCCAGGAACTTCCTCAACTCAACCTTTGTCAATGTCCAGAGCCTCCGCGCAACGGAAGGCGAACCGCACCTGGACATCCATCCCGCCGACGCAGCCTCAAGGGGTATCGCGGACGGCGAGATGGTACGCATCTTCAACGACCGGGGCGCGTTCGTCGCGCGCGCCCGGGTCACCGCCAAAGCGCGGGCCGGCCTCGTCGTCGGCCTGTCGATCTGGTGGAAGAAGCTCGCCAGCGACGGCAAGAACGCCAACGAAGTCACCAGTCAGCGCCTGACCGACATGGGCCGGGCGCCCACCTTTTACGACACGCTGGTGCAGGTTGAAAAGGCCGCACCATGATCTGGAAATATGAAACTCACACGGATTACCCCGTGGTTCCGCCCCGTGCTGATCGCAGGCACGGCAGCGGGGCTGCTGGCCAGCTGCTCGACGCTGAACTACTACACCCAGGCAGCCCAAGGGCAGCTTGAACTCCTGTCGGACGCCCGTCCGATCGATGACTGGATCGCCGACCCCGGCACCAGTACCAAACTGCGCCATCGCCTCGAGACGGCGCGCCAGATCCGCCGCTTCGCAGTTGCCGAAATGGCTTTACCCGACAACAACAGTTACAAAAACTACGCGGCGCTGAAGCGGCAATACGTGCTGTGGAACGTCGTTGCGACACCCGAGCTGTCGCTGCGGCCCCTGCAATGGTGCTTCCCCGTGGCAGGCTGCGTGAACTACCGCGGCTATTACGACAAAGCCGCCGCGGAGTCGTACGCGAAGGAATTGCGCGATGCGGGCGACGACGTCGAGGTCGGCGGTGTCGCCGCGTATTCCACGCTGGGCTGGTTCAGCGATCCGCTGATCTCCACGTTCATCAATTACCCGGACGGCGAGCTGGCCCGCATGATCTTCCACGAACTGGCGCACCAGATCGTGTACGTGCAGGGCGATTCGCAATTCAACGAAGCGTTCGCATCGACGGTGGAAGAAGTCGGCGTCGAGCGCTGGATGGAGCGCTTCGGCAACCAGCAGATGCGCGACGCCTATGCGCGCTACCGGAGCCGCAAGAAGGATTTCCTCGGTTTGCTGATGAAGTACCGCAAGGCGCTCGAGCAGAATTATGCGCTCGTCGACCGCAGCGATGCGCAGAAGCGGGCCGTCAAGGCGCGTTTGTTCCAGGACTTGAAGGACGAATACCAGGTCCTGAAGGGCAATTGGGGCGGGTATGCAGGGTATGATCGGTTCTTCGAGCAGCCGTTGTCGAACGCCCACCTGGCATCGATCGCAACGTACGAGGATTTCGTGCCCGCGTTCCGTGCGCTATTGCAACGCGAGGGCAGCTTCCCGAAATTCTACCAAGCCGTCAAAAACCTGGCCGACATGGACCGTTCCGACCGCCACCGCGTGCTGAATGCGCTGGTGCCGCCGCTCGTGACGGCGCCGTTGATGGTGCAGCGCAGCGAAATACGCCCGTAGCCATTTTGATCAAACGTCGATAGAGTCGTTGTTCGAAAAGCGCAAAAGTGCTTGCGTCGACGCGCGCTGCCCGATAGCATCTTGTTTAATAATATCAGCACGACCGTGCGATTTTTTTGGGCCGCGCTCAGAACGATAACGATACTGGAGACAGAGGCACCGATGGACAAGATTTGGCTCAAGGCTTACCCGCCCGGCGTGCCGGCGGAAATCGATCCCGACCAGTATGGTTCGCTGGTGCAAATGCTGGAGGAATCGTTCCGCAAGTATGCGGCGAACAACGCGTACGTCTGCATGGACAAGTTCCTCACCTACGGGGAACTGGACAACATGTCGAAGCGCCTGGCGGCCTGGCTGCAGAGCCGCGGGATGAAGCCGGGGGCGCGCGTGGCCGTCATGATGCCGAACGTGCTGCAGTACCCGGTGGCGCTGGCCGCCATCCTGCGCGCGGGCTATACGGTCGTCAACGTCAATCCGCTGTACACGCCGCGCGAGCTGGAACACCAGCTGAAGGATTCGGGCAGCGAAGCCATCATCGTGCTCGAGAACTTCGCGCACACGGTCGAGCAGGTATTGAGTAAAACGCTGGTGCGCCACGTCGTCGTGGCCAGCATGGGCGAGCTGCTGGGCGGTGCCAAGGGCATGCTCGTCAACTTCGTCGTCCGCACCGTCAAGAAGATGGTGCCGGACTTTACGATCCCGCACATGGTGCGCTTCAAGGACGCGCTGGCGCAGGGCGCCAGGATGCCGTTCCAGCCGGCGCAGCTGAAGAATTCCGACGTCGCCTTCCTGCAGTACACGGGCGGCACGACGGGCGTGTCGAAGGGTGCGACGCTCACGCATCGCAACGTCATCGCCAACATCCTGCAGACGGAGGCGTGGTCGAAGCCGGCGATGAGCCAGCCGCCGCTCGTCGAATTCCCGACCATCGTATGCGCACTGCCGCTGTACCACATCTTCGCGCTGACGGCGTGCGCGCTGTGGGGCATGCGCGTGGGCGCGCTGAACATCCTGATCCCGAACCCGCGCGACATCGCGGGCTTCATCAAGGAACTCAAGAAGTACCGCATCAACATGCTGCCCGCGGTGAACACCTTGTACAACGCGCTGGTGAACCACCCCGATTTCAAGGACGTCGACTTCAGCGCGCTGAAGGTTTCCAACGGCGGCGGCATGGCCGTGCAGCAGGCCGTCAACGACAAGTGGAAGTCGCTCACGGGCACCAACATCATCGAGGGCTACGGCCTGTCGGAGACGTCGCCCGTGGCCACGTGCAACCGCTGCGACGTCCCCGGCTTCACCGGCACGATCGGCCTGCCGGTGCCGTCGACGGACATCGCCATCGTCGACGACGACGGCCGCCCGCTGCCGGTGGGCAGCATCGGCGAGATCGCGATCCGCGGTCCGCAGGTGATGGCGGGTTACTGGAACCGTCCGGACGAGACGGCGAAAGTCATGACGGCGGACGGCTTCTTCAAGTCGGGCGACGTCGGCATCATGGACGACAACGGGTACGTGAAGATCGTCGACCGCAAGAAGGACATGATCCTCGTGTCGGGCTTCAATGTGTACCCGAACGAACTGGAAGCGGTGATCGCGGCGCATCCGGGCGTGCTGGAATGCGCGGTGGTCGGCGTGCCGGACGAGCATTCCGGCGAGGCCGTGAAGGTGTTCGTCGTGCGCAAGGATGCGAGCCTGACGGCCGAGCAGCTGATGGACTACTGCAAGCGCGAATTCACCGGCTACAAGAGGCCCAAGTACATCGAATTCCGCACCGAGCTGCCGAAGACGAACGTCGGCAAGATCCTGCGCCGCGCGCTGCGCGAGGAAAAGCAGGCGGCGTAGCGTCACCGGGCAGCGAGCATGAACCGCCCGTTTGCCGGGCGGTTTTTTTGCGCATACGATTTATATGATTGAGAACTAGCGAGGCAATGACATGGACAAATTCTGGCTGAAGTCGTACGAGGCGGGCGTGCCTGCGGAAATCGACTGGACGCAGTACCGCTCCCTCACGCACCTGCTGGAGGATTCCTTCCGCAAGTACGCCAACCGCGACGCCTTTGCGTGCATGGGCAAGTCCATGACGTTCGCGGAGCTGGACAAGCTGTCCGGCGCGATGGCCGCGTGGCTGCAGCAGAAGGGCCTGGCGCCGGGCGCGCGCGTGGCGATCATGCTGCCGAACGTGCTGCAGTATCCGGTGGCGATGGCCGCCATCCTGCGCGCCGGCTACACCATCGTCAACGTCAACCCGCTGTACACGGCGCGCGAGCTGCAGCACCAGCTGAACGATTCGGGCGCGGAGGCCATCGTCGTGCTGGAGAACTTCGCGCACACCGTCGCCGAAGTCGCGCGCAACACGAAGCTCAAGCACGTCATCGTCGCCACCATGGGCGACCTGCTGGGTGTGAAGGGCCTGCTCGTCAACTTCGTCGTCCGCACCGTCAAGAAGATGGTGCCGGCGTGGTCGCTGCCGTCCGCCGTGCCGTTCAAGCGCATGCTGGCCGAAGGCGCGCGCCTGTCGCGCAAGCCGGTCGAGTGCGGCCATGAAGACGTCGCCTTCCTGCAGTACACGGGCGGCACGACGGGGGTGTCGAAGGGCGCGGTGCTGAAGCACAGGAACGTGATCGCCAACGTGCTGCAGAACGAAGCGTGGTTCGCGCCGACCCTGGCCAAGATCCCGGCCGGCGAGACGCCGCTGTTCGTGTGTGCGCTGCCGCTGTACCACATCTATGCGCTGACCGTGTGCGCCCTGATGGGCCTGCGCGCGGGCGGCACGAACCTCCTGATCCCGAACCCGCGCGACATCGGCGGCTTCATCAAGGAGCTCAAGAAATACCGCATGCACGTCTTCCCGGCCGTGAACACGCTGTACAACGGCCTGCTGAACCATCCGGAGTTCGCGAGCCTGGATTTCTCGGGCCTGAAGGTGTGCCCGGGCGGCGGCATGGCCGTGCAGAAGGCCGTCGCCGACAAATGGCTCGCGGTGACGGGCGCGCCGATCGTCGAAGGCTACGGCCTGTCGGAGACGTCGCCGGTCGTCGCCGCCAACCGTTGCGACATCACCGAATTCACGGGCACCATCGGCTTTGCGCTGCCGTCGACGGAGCTGCGCATCATCGACGAATCCGACAACGAAGTCCCGTTCGGCACGGCCGGCGAGATCGCCGTGCGCGGCCCGCAGGTGATGGCCGGCTACTGGCAGCGTCCGGACGAGACGGCGAAGGTCATGACGGCGGACGGCTTCTTCAAGACCGGCGACATCGGCGTGATGAACGCCACCGGCGCCGTCAAGATCGTCGACCGCAAGAAGGACATGATCCTCGTCTCGGGCTTCAACGTGTACCCGAACGAAGTGGAAGACGTCGTCGCCGCGCACCCGGGCGTGCTGGAAGTGGCGTGCGTGGGCGTGCCGGACCAGCATTCGGGCGAGGCCGTCAAGCTGTACGTCGTCAAGAAGGACAAGACGCTGACCAAGGACGACCTGCTGGCCTTCTGCAAGGAACAGCTGACGGGCTACAAGCGGCCGAAGTACGTCGAGTTCCGCGACAGCCTGCCCAAGACGAACGTCGGCAAGATCCTGCGGCGCGAGCTGCGGGATGAGAAGCAGACGGCGTAATCGACACCCGCGACCGCAAAACCGTCGCCCCCGCGCAGGCGGGGGCCCAAGTATTAAGCGTTTCGACTGCGCGTGCAAATTGGATCCCCGCCTGCGCGGGGACGACGTGCTCAGGCCGCGGGCCGGTTGCTAGACCGCCGTGATCTCCACCCCAGGCTTCCCCTCCTCGACCCGGAACGCCGCCAGCTCCCGCTGGACGGTCTTCGGATCGCGCACCTCGTCCAACCCCATGAAATGCGTGCGCGTCTCGCCGGGGGTAATCTCCATCAGCATGTACCCCCGCTTGTCGCTGCGCCCGTACCGGAGGTGCGGGTTCATCGCCACGTATTGCGACGTGCGCAGCTGCGGGCGCGAATTCGATGTGACCGACGTGCCGACGAATTCCGTCGCGACGACCGGATTCGCGGTCGACACGGGCCGGTTGAAATCGCGCCGCAGCTCCGTCGCGTAGAACGTGTGCACGTCGCCGCCCAGCACGAGCGGGTTCGCGGCGCGCGTGTCCACGAGCGTGTCGAGCAGGCGCCGGCGCGCGACGGGATAACCGTCCCAGCCATCCGTCCAGAAGCGGCCGCCTTCGGGCGCCGTTACCGGGATCTGCGACGACTGCGCCATCAAGGTCTGCTGCGCGAGGACGTTCCAGCGCGCCTTCGACGACGCCAGCCCGGCCTTCAGCCACGCTTCCTGCTCGGACCCCAGCATCGAGCGGCGCGGGTCGAGCAGAGAAGGGCAGGCGCGCGGCGTCACGGAATTCGAGCCGCCGATGCCCGGATGCGAGCACGCTTCCCACGCGCGGTACTGGCGGTCGTCCAGCACGTGGAAGCGCGCGAGGCGTCCCCAGTCGTAGCGCTGGAACATGCGCACGCTCGCGTAGCTCCTCGGTGGCGGCAGCCGCAGCGGCATGTGTTCGTAAAAGGCCTGGTAGGCGGCCGCGCGGCGCTGTATGAACTGCGGCGACAGGCGCTCGTCGCGGTCCGCCGCGTAATCGTTCGCGACTTCGTGGTCGTCCCACGTGACGATCCACGGCGCGATCAGGTGCGCGGCCTGCAGGTCCGGGTCCGTCTTGTATTGCGCGTAGCGGCGGCGGTAGTCGGCCAGCGTGAACGATTCATCCTGGCGCACGATCCGCACGCCCGGCGCCGGATGCTGCAGGCGGTACGCGCCCCATTCGTAGATGTAATCGCCGAGGAAGGCGACGACGTCCGGGTTCGCCTGCGCGAGGTAGCGGTGCGCCGCATAGCTGCCGAACTCCCAGTGCTGGCACGATGCGACGGCGAGTTTCAGGCGGTCCGGCATGCTGTCCGGCGCCGGCGCCGTGCGCGTGCGGCCGACGGGGCTGACGGCGTCGCCCAGCATGAAGCGGTACCAGTACCAGCGGCCCGGTTCCAGGCCGCGCACGTCCACGCGCACGCTGTGCGCCAGTTCCGGTGTCGCGACGGCGGTGCCCTTCGCGGCGATCTTGCGGAAGGCGCCGTCGTGCGCCACTTCCCAGCGCAAGGTGAGGGCGAGCGGCGGCGTCCTGGTCGCATCGAGCGGATCCGGGGCGACGCGCGTCCACAGGATCACGGAGTCGGGCAGGGGCGCGCCCGACGCGACCCCGAGGCTGAACGGATAGCCGGCCGCGTTCGATGGTTTGGCGAGCAGCAGCGACGACGATGCCGCCGCGAGCCGCGCGGCGTTCAGCAGGAACAGGCGGCGCGGCCAGGTCATCGATTGATGCTTATTGCGCGATCAGCGATTCGAGCGGCGGCAACTGGCGCGGCTTGCGGTCCGGGCCCGTGGCGACATAGGTCAGCGTCGCTTCCGTCACCTTGACGACGTCCGTCTGCAGCCGGTTGCGCTCCGCATAGACCTCGACGTAGACGGTGATCGACGTATTGCCGACCTTGACGATGTCGGCGTAGAACGACAGCAGGTCGCCGACGAACACGGGATTCTTGAACACGAAGGAATTCACGGCGATGGTGGCAACGCGGCCGTTCGCGCGGCGCACGGCCGGCAGCGAGCCGGCCACGTCGACCTGGGCCATGATCCAGCCGCCGAACACGTCCCCGTAGACGTTGGCATCGGACGGGGCGGGCATCATCCGCAGCACGGGCATCTTTCCTTCAGGCAGGCGGGTGATGGACGGGGGGGTATTTTCGGGCTGGGTCATCTTGAATTTTCGGTAGAAGCTACAATCGTCTTGAATTGAACCATAAATCGACAAGCCCCGCCATGCGACGCTCTTCTCCGAACTCCCTGCCGCCCCAGTCCGATCCGAACGCGAAACGGAACGATTGGGCCACGATCGGCACCTTGCTGCCCTATTTATGGGTCTATAAATGGCGCGTGCTGGCCGCATTGATCTGCCTCGTCGGCGCCAAGATGGCCAACGTGGGCGTGCCGCTCGTGCTGAAAAAGCTCATCGACGCGCTGACGATCAGCCCGACCGATCCGCACGCGCTGCTCGTGCTGCCGCTCGGCGCGCTGGTCGCGTACGGCGCACTGCGTTTTTCGACCACCCTGTTCACCGAGCTGCGCGAATTTTTATTCGCGCGCGTGACGCAGCGCGCCGTGCGCACGATCGCCCTGAAAGTGTTCCGGCACCTGCACGCGCTGTCGCTGCGCTTCCACCTGAACCGCCAGACGGGCGGCATGACGCGCGACATCGAGCGCGGCACGCGCGGCGTCAGCTCGCTCGTGTCGTACTCGCTGTTCTCGATCCTGCCGACGCTGGTCGAGATCACGCTGGTGCTGGGCTACCTCGGCACGCATTACGACGCCTGGTTCGCGGGCATCACCGCGATCGCGCTCGTCACCTACATCACGTTCACCGTCACCGTGACGGAATGGCGCACGCACTTCCGCCGCACGATGAACGAGCTGGATTCGAAGGCGAACACGAAGGCCATCGATTCGCTGATCAACTACGAGACGGTGAAATACTTCGGCAACGAGGACTACGAGGCGAAGCGCTACGACGAAGGCCTGCAGAAGTACGAGCAGGCCGCCGTGCGCTCGCAGACGTCGCTGTCGTTCCTGAACACGGGCCAGTCGCTGATCATCGCGGCGGCCGTCACGGCGATCCTGTGGCGCGCGACGCAGGGCGTGATCGACAAGACGATGACCCTGGGCGACCTCGTGCTCGTGAACTCGTTCATGATCCAGCTGTACATCCCGTTGAACTTCCTCGGCGTGATCTACCGCGAGATCAAGCAGAGCCTCGCGGATATGGAGCGGTTGTTCGGCCTTCTCGAGCAGAACCGCGAAGTGGCCGATTCGCCCGATGCGAAGCCGCTGGTCACGCATGGAGCCAAGGTCGAGTTCTCGCACGTGGAATTCAGCTACGACCCGAAACGGCAAATCCTGTTCGACGTCGACTTCACGATCCCGCCCGGCACGACGACGGCCGTCGTGGGCCACAGCGGTTCGGGCAAGTCGACCTTGTCGCGCCTGCTGTTCCGCTTTTACGACGTGCAGCAGGGCGCCATCCGCATCGACGGGCAAGACGTGAAGAACGTGACCCAGGATTCGCTGCGCCACGCGATCGGCATCGTCCCGCAGGACACGGTGCTGTTCAACGACACCATCGAATACAACATCGCCTACGGCCGTCCGGGCGCGAGCCGCGCGGACATCGTGGCGGCGGCGCGCGCGGCGTCGATCCACGACTTCATCGAAACCCTGCCGGACGGCTATGCGACAATGGTGGGTGAACGTGGCCTTAAACTGTCGGGGGGCGAGAAGCAGCGGGTGGCCATCGCGCGCACCCTGCTGAAGAATCCCGCGATCCTGATCTTCGACGAGGCCACGTCGGCGCTCGATTCGAAGTCGGAGCAGGCGATCCAGGCGCAGCTGAAGGAAATCGCGAAGCAGAGAACGACGCTCGTCATCGCGCACCGCCTGTCGACCATCGCGGACGCCCACCAGATCCTCGTGCTCGACCACGGCCGCATCGTCGAACGGGGCACGCATGCCGTGCTGATCGCGGCGGATGGCCTGTACAGGCAGATGTGGGACCGCCAGCAGGCAAGGCAGGACGAGGATCTCGCCTCACCGCCGGTCGAAGTGGTACAAGATTAAGGATTGAACAGGATGGAAAAACAGATCGTCGAGATCGACATGGCCGACGTCGGCCACGGCAACCCGGCCTGGATCGCCGCGCTGGAAGCGGGCAAGGTGCTGTACTTCCCGAACTTCGCGCAGCACGGCTTCGCGCCGCAGAAGGAAGAGCTGGCGCTGTTCCGCGAAGACATCCGCGACCCCAAGATCCGCAACATCAGCCTGTCCACGAGCGGCGACCTGAAAGGCGTCGTCGGCGACGATGCGACGAAGGCGCTGATGGCCGGGATGATCGGGCGCTTCCGCGCCGAGGCGGAAGGCCTGCTCGCGAACCTGGTGCCGCGCTACGGCGAACACCTGCGCCGCGGCGCGACGAGCTTCCGGCCGTCGGTGGTGGAAAACCGCGTGCAGTCGTGGCGCGCCGACGATCGCCGCATGCACGTGGACTCGTTCCCGTCGCGCCCCAACTACGGCGAGCGCCTGCTGCGCGTGTTCACCAACGTGAACCTGGAAGGCGAGCCGCGCGTGTGGCGCGTGGGCGAACCGTTCGAGGATGTCGCGCGCCGCTTCCTGCCGAAGGTGAAACCGTATTCGGCATGGCAGGCGAAGGTGCTGAACGCGCTGCACGTGACGAAGTCGCTGCGCAGCGAATACGACCACATCATGCTGCAACTGCACGATGCGATGAAGTCCGACCTCGACTACCAGAAGAACGCGCCGCAGGTCACCTTCGACTTCCCGCCGGGCTGCGCGTGGGTATGCTTCTCGGACCAGACGTCGCACGCCGTGATGGCGGGGCAGTACATGATGGAGCACACGTTGCAGCTGTCGCCCATGCACCAGTACGACAAGGATGCGAGTCCGCTGGCGATTCTTACACGGATGCAGGGGCATGCGCTGGTGTGACTAATGAAAAACGGCCGCGCGATGCGGCCGTTTTGTCGTTGGGACGTCGATCAGTACGTGTAGAACATCCGCTGAATCTCCTTGGTGCTGTTCGTCTTCGTGAGTGCCAGCATCAGCAGAATGCGCGCTTTCTGCGGATTCAAGGTGTCGGCCACCACGAAATCCAGCTGGTCGTCATTCGCTTCGCCATTGCGCGCCACGATGCCCTGGCCCACGCGGCTCGCGCGCACGATGATCACGCCTTTTTCGCGTGCGGCCGACAGCGCCGGGCGCACCTTGTTCGGCAGGCTGCCGTCACCGACACCCGCGTGGATCAGGCCCTTGGCGCCGGCGGCGACCAGCGCGTTGACGGCGGTCGGGCCCACGTTCGCGTAGGTGTAGGCGATGTCGACCTGCGGCAGGGCCGACAGGTTGCTCACGTCGAATTCGGTGTCGACCGTGTGCTTGCGGGTCGAGGCGCGGTAGAAGTGCGCCTTGTTGCCCACCACGTAGCCCAGCAGGCCCAGTTCCGTCGCCTTGAACGTGTCGGTGGTCGTCGTGTTGGTCTTGCTGACGTCGCGCGCGGCGTTGATCTGGTCGTTCAGCACGACGAGCACGCCCTTGCCGACGGCGTCAGGACTGCCGGCCGTCAGCACGGCGTTGTACAGGTTGATCGGGCCGTCGGCCGAGATCGCGGTCGACGGACGCATCGCGCCCACCACCACGACCGGCTTCTTGCTCTTCACGACGAGGTCGAGGAAGTAGGCGGTTTCCTCGATCGTGTCGGTGCCGTGCGTGATGACGATGCCGTCCACGTCAGGCTTGGCCAGCAGCGTGTTGACGCGCTTCGCCAGCGTGAGCCAGTGCTCGTTGCTCATGTTTTCGCTGGCGATCTGGAACACCTGTTCGCCCGTCACGTTGGCGACCTGCTTCAGTTCCGGGACGGCCTTGATCAGGTCATCGACGCCGACCTTGGCGGCCGTGTAGCCGACCGTCGTCGTGCTGGTGGCGCCGGTGCCGGCGATCGTGCCGCCGGTGGCGAGGATCACCACGTTGGGCAGGCGGGCCGCCGTCTGGGCTTGCGCGGATGCGGCCAGCAGCGTCATGAGGCACAGTGCGAACCACGTGCGTACAAGTTTTAAGAACATAAGATCTCCTTTTTTAACAATTTTTGGAAGGTAAAAAAAAGGCTCCTTGGGAGGAGCCTGGTTCGGGGTGCCGGTCAGCGCAACGGCGCTGTGGCGATATCCTTGTCGGCAAGCGCAGGATCGGTGAGATCCCCCTCCCACTTCGCGACGACCGCGGTGGCGATGCCGTTGCCGATCACGTTCGTGGCCGAGCGGCCCATGTCGAGGAAGTGGTCGATACCGAGCAGCAGCAGCAGGCCGGCTTCGGGAATATGAAACTGGTTCAGCGTGGCGGCGATGACGACGAGCGACGCGCGCGGCACGCCGGCCATGCCCTTCGACGTCAGCATCAGCACGAGCATCATGGTCATCTGCGTGGACAGCGCCAGCTCGATGCCGTAGGCCTGGGCGATGAAGACGGAGGCGAAGGTGCAGTACATCATCGAGCCGTCCAGGTTGAACGAGTAACCGATCGGCAGCACGAACGCGGCCAGGCGATTCTTGACGCCGAAGCGCTCCAGGCCTTCCAGCGTCTTCGGATACGCGGCTTCCGACGAGGCGCAGGTGAACGCGAGGATGGTCGGCTCGCGCAGCAGGCCGAGGAGCTTGAACAGGCGCGGGCCGACGAACAACACGCCGATCGCGATCAGGATGCACCACAGCAGCGCGATGCCGAGGTAGAACTCGCCCATGAACTTGCCGTAGGTGCCGAGCACGCCGACACCGCTGGTGGCGACGACGCCCGCGACGGCCGCGAACACGGCGAACGGTGCGAAGTTCATCACATAGCCCGTCACCTTCAGCATGACGTGCGCGGCGCCGTCGATGGCGGCGATCATGGGCGCGGCGCGATCGCCGATGGCGGCGGCGCCGGTGCCGAAGAAGATCGAGAAGATCACGATCTGCAGGATCTCGTTCCTGGCCATGCCGTCGAAGATCGACGTCGGCACGAGGTGGGTGATGAAGTCCTTCAGCGTGAGGCCGGACGCGGTGATGCCCGACGAGGCGCCGGCCGCCGGAAGGGTGCCGGACAACGCCATCGCGTCGCCCGGGCGGAACATGTTCACGAGGATGAGACCCAGCGTGAGCGACAGGAGGGAAGCGATGATGAACCAGCCCAGCGCCTTGATGCCGATGCGTCCGACTTCCGCGGCGTCGCCCATCTTGGCGATGCCCACCACCAGCGTGGAGAACACGAGCGGTGCGATGATCATCTTGATCAGGCGGAGGAACAGGGTCGTGACCAGCGACATCGTGTCGGCGAAGCCCTTGGGATCGGCGAGATTCGTGTGCGCGATGTAGCCGGCGGCGATGCCGAGCGCCAGGCCCACGAGGATCCAGGTAGTGAGGCGGTTTCTTTTGTTCATAAGCTTCCTCTAGGGTGGCGGATGGCGGAGCAGGGGAGATCGTCCGTCCTGTTCCGCTGCCGTGGCACAATCTCGTGCAAGATCAGGGAGTTGCCGGGTGCCTGGTGCTGCGATATTGACAAGTCCCGGCAGTATCCTAGGCGTTGATGGTACTGTCAAGCACGCCCGGGACAACGAAAAGACGACAATACAGATGATCGAAATCGACAACGTCAGCAAGTGGTACGGCCCTGTCCAGGTTCTGCGCGACTGCACGACACGCGTCGCGCGCGGCGACGTGGTGGTCGTGTGCGGGCCGTCCGGTTCCGGCAAGTCGACGCTCATCAAGACCGTCAACGGCCTGGAGGCCTTCCAGCAGGGGACGATCAGGGTAGACGGCACGTCCGTCGGCGACCCGGCCACGCGCCTGCCGGCGCTGCGCGCGCGCATCGGCATGGTGTTCCAGAATTTCGAGCTGTTCCCGCATCTGTCCGTCCGCGACAACCTGACGCTCGCGCAGGTCAAGGTGCTCAAACGTTCGCGCGACGAGGCCACGGCGAACGGCCTCGAATACCTGGACCGCGTGGGCCTGCTGGCGCACCAGGACAAATTCCCGGCCCAGCTCTCGGGCGGCCAGCAGCAGCGCGTGGCGATCGCGCGGGCGCTCGCGATGGACCCGGTCGCGATGCTGTTCGACGAACCCACGTCCGCGCTCGATCCGGAAATGGTGGGCGAAGTGCTGGACGTGATGACGGGCCTGGCGCAGGACGGCATGACGATGATGGTCGTGACCCACGAGATGGGATTTGCGCGCCGCGTGGCGGATCGCGTCGTGTTCATGGACGAGGGGCGGATCGTCGAGGACAGCGCCGGGGAGGCGTTTTTCGAGGCGCCGCAGTCGGAGAGAGCGCGGGAGTTCCTGGCCCGGATCATTCACTAGACCGTCGTCCTCGCGAAAGCGGGGACCCATACTGAGCTGACCAGGGATGCTCAACATGGGTTCCCGCCTGCGCGGGAACGACGTGGCTAGAGGTTACGCAATACTAAACTGACCCCACCGGTGATCAGCACCACCCACACCGCCTGCTTGATCCGCTCCGCCGGCAGCCACTGGTGCAACCGGTTGCCGACATACAGCCCGCCGAGCGCGAACGGCAGCAGCACGGCGGCCAGCAGCGGCAGCGCCGGCTGGTTGTACAGGCCCGCGCCTGTAAACAGCACGAGACGCGAGATGGCGCTGAAGAACAGCACGCCGCTGAGGGTGGCGCGCAAGGCCAGCTTGTCGTCCAGGCGGCTCGTGAGGAAGATCGTGTAGAACGGCCCGCCGGTGCCGAACAGCGCCGTGAAGATGCCGCCCACGACGCCGAACGGCACTGCCCACGCGGGCGCAAACGGCGGCAGCTTGCGGCGCGCGAACAGGCTCCAGGCCGAATAGCCCAGGATGAACAGGCCGAGCACGACCAGCAAGGTGCGCTCGGGCGCGCGCACGAGCGCGAGCACGCCGACCGCCATCCCGACCGCCATGAACGGGATGAGGCGCAGCGCTTCGCGCTTGTCGATGTGGCGGCGGTTCTTCACGCCGAGCAGCACGTTAGAGACAAAGTCGAAGATGAGCATCAGCGGCACCGCCATGCGCAGCGGCATGAAGAACACCAGCAGCGGCATCGCCGTCACGGACGAGCCGAACCCGGTCAGGCCCAGCACCGTGTAACCGAACACGATGATGAGCGCCAGCTGGGCGAGCGTGAGCAGATCGAACGTCATGCCACGATTCTAGCCCTAATGGGTGATTTCGTTCTGTATTGCAATGTATCGTGCGTCGCAAACAACGCGTGCCGGCAACTTGACCTCCTAGTAAAATGTCGGGGTTCGCAATCCGAGAGCCGCCATGTCCATCATCGAATCCCCCGACACCCTCACCATCACCCGCCCCGACGACTGGCACCTGCACCTGCGCGACGGCGCGGCCATGGCCAGCGTGCTGCCGCACAGCGCGCGCCAGTTCGCTCGCGCCATCGTCATGCCGAACCTGAAGCCGCCCGTCACGACGGCCGCGCTGGCCGCCGAATACCGTGCGCGCATCCTGGCCGCGCTGCCGCAAGGCATGTCGTTCGAGCCGCTGATGACGTTGTATCTCACTGACAACACCGAACCGGACGAGATCCGCCGCGCGCGCGACACCGGCTTCATCCACGGCGTGAAGCTGTACCCGGCCGGCGCCACGACGAATTCCGCCGCCGGCGTGACCGACCTGCGCAAGTGCTATAAAACACTGGAAGTGATGCAGGAACTGGACATGCCGCTGCTGACGCACGGCGAAGTCACGGACCAGCACATCGACCTGTTCGACCGCGAAGCCGTGTTCATCGAGCGCGTGATGCGCCCGCTGCGCAAGGATTTCCCGGAACTGCCAATCGTGTTCGAGCACATCACGACGAAGGACGCGGCCGAGTACGTGGCCGAGGCCGAAGGCCCGATCGCCGCGACGATCACGGCGCACCACCTGCTGTACAACCGCAACGAGATCTTCAAGGGCGGTATCCGCCCGCATTACTACTGCCTGCCGGTCCTGAAGCGCGAAGAACATCGCCTGGCGCTGGTGACGGCGGCGACGAGCGGCGACGAGCGCTTCTTCCTCGGCACCGACTCCGCGCCGCACGCCATCCACACGAAGGAAGCCAGCTGCGGCTGCGCCGGCTGCTACACCGCGTTGCATGCGATGGAGCTGTACGCCACCGCCTTCGAACAGGCCGGCGCGCTGGATAAACTGGAAGCGTTCGCGAGCCTGAACGGCCCGGCCTTCTATGGCCTGCCGGTGAACGAGGACACGATCACCCTGAAGCGCGAGGCGTGGAGCCTGCCGGCGACGGTGCCGATGGGCGAGCAGGAACTCGTCCCGCTGAACGCGGGCGAACAGATCGGCTGGAAGATGCTGTAACGGGATGTTCCCCGAGATCGACTGGACGCGGCCGTGGTACGACACGGTCCGTCCCGCTTTCGACAGTCTGCCCGCCGGGCCGTTCATCGATGGGTTCAACGCGAACGCGGCGCGGCTCGGCCTCGTCAACGTGGACGGCCAGCCGATCCGCTTCGTGCCCCAGGCCGACCTGCCGGAGGGCGTGGCGTACGAAGCCTACATCGGCGCCACGGGATGCGTGCCCACGCGCGAGAACCTGCACGATTTTTTCAACGGCCTCGTGTGGCAGACCTTCCCGCGCATCAAGCGGGAACTGAACGCGCTGCAGGCCGCGCAGATCGCGCAGGCGGGCGTCGGCAAGTCGCGCGGACCGGCGCGCGACGCCGCCACCATTTTTGACGAGAACGCGGCGCTGCTCGTCGTGCGCACTGACGCCGCCGGCCACGCGCTCGTCGACGACCTGCGCGCACACCAGTGGCGCTCGGCCCTGTTCGACAAGCGGACCATGTTCGGACGCGATGCCGAACTGTGGCTGTTCGGGCACGCGCTGATGGAAAAGCTCGTCGCGCCGCGCAAGGCGATCACGGCCCATGTGCGCGTCGTGTTCGCCTGCGACGATTTTTTTGCACTCGACCGCGAGGGACGCCGCGACTGGATCGATGGCGCGGTGTCCAAGACGATAGCGGCCGAGGGCCTGTCCACGGCCGGCTTCACCCCGCTGCCCGTGCTGGGCGTGCCGGGCTGGTGGCCGGACCAGGACGAAGCCTTTTATCTCGACCACACCGTGTTCCGGCCCAAAAGGCCGGCCAGCACCACTGAAGGAGGACACCATGACCGATAAGGTACGTTGGGGCATCCTTGGCACGGGCAAGATTGCCAAGGCCTTTGCCTCCGCATTGAAAGACACGCCGGACGCGCAGCTCGCCGGCGTCGGCTCGCGCAACCCGGCCAGCGCCGATTGGTTCACCCGCGAGTTCGGCGGGACGGCGTACGCATCGTACGAAGACCTCGTGCATGCGCCCGACGTGGACCTCGTCTACGTCGGCACGCCGCACCCCATGCATTACGAGAACGTGCGCCTCGCGCTGGAAGCCGGCAAGGGCGTCCTGTGCGAAAAGGCGTTCACGGTGAATCGCCGGCAGGCCGAGGAACTCGTGCAACTCGCGCGCGAGAAAAACCTGTTCCTGATGGAGGCGATGTGGACGCGCTTCCTGCCCGCGCTGGCCGAGGTGCGCCGCATCGTCGACTCGGGCGAGATCGGCACCGTGCGCCAGGTGAACGCGGACCTCGGCTTCAAGGCCGAATTCGGACCGGAACACCGTTTGTTCAACCCGGTACTGGGCGGGGGCGCGCTGCTCGACCTGGGCATCTATCCGCTGTCGATCGCCGTGGCGCTGTTGGGGCCCGTGGACACCGTGCTGGCCCATGCCGACATCGGCCCGACCGGCGTCGACGAGCAGACGGGCATCCTGCTGCGCCATCGCAGCGGCGGCATGTCCGTGTGCAGCTGCTCGCTTCGGGCGCGCCTGCCGAGCGAGCTGACGATTGCCGGCGAACGTGGCCACGTCCGCATGAACACGATGTTCTACCGCACGCAGACGGTGACGGTGGTGCGCGCCGACGGCATCGCGCGTACCGTGCCCACGCCGTACATCGGCAACGGCTACGTGCACGAAGTCATCGAGGCGCAGCGCTGCTGGCGCGCGGGCCTGATCGAGAGTCCCGGCATGACGCATGCGGACACGCTGGCGCTGATGGGCGTGATGGACGAGATCCGGCGCCAGATCGGCCTGACCTATGACGCCGATTCGACACAAATGAGCAGCACACCACCCAAGGAGAATGAATGAAACGCGATCCCCGCTCGACCAACCGCATGCGGCGCCTGAATCCCCGCCAGCGCAAGAAGCTGCGCGTCGGCGAATTCCAGGAACACTGCTTCGACGTCGAACTCGTCTTCCACAACCCGATGCGCGGCGAGCCGTATCACGACTTCATCAACGACTTCTTCGGCGCGCTGGAAGAACGCGGCCTGCTGGGCGGCGGCTTCGGCGGCCGCGAGCCGTTCAGCGAGACGGAAGGCGTCGTCGCCCGCATCGAGCGCGGCTCGCCGTCGGAAGAAGACCGCGAAGCCGTGATCGCGTGGCTGCGTGCGCGGCCGGAAGTGGTCGACGCGCGCGCCAAGGATTTCAAGGACGCGTGGCACGGTTACGGCTTTTAAATGGTCGAGTTGTAAGGATGTGTCAGCGCGGTAACGGATTGTAAAGCCCGTCAACAGGCGGGCAGGCCGCGCCGTTTTAGGGACAAGTGCAGCGCAAAACGACCTGCACCGAACCCCAAAAACTCTGAGGACCCTTCATCATGAAAAAGACCATTGCTACCCTGATCGCCGGCCTGTTCGCAACCGCTGCCTTCGCCCAGGCGCCCGCGCCTGCCGCCACCACGCCGGCCGCGGCCAAGGTCGAAGCCAAGCAGGAGAAGCAGGCTGCCAAGGCTGAAGTGAAGGAAACCAAGGCCGCCGCGAAAGCCGACGTCAAGGAAGCGAAGAAAGACGCCAAGGCCGACGTGAAAGAAGCCAAGGCGGACGCCAAGGAAGTCAAGAAAGAAGCCAAGGCCGACGTGAAGGAAGCGAAGGCGGAAGCCAAGCATGCGAAGGCCGAGCACAAGGCTGAAGTGAAAGCCGAGCACAAAGCGACGACCGTCGCCGCCGTAACCAAGTAACCGGTTCGTTACGCCGTCAAGAAGCCCGCGCGATGCGGGCTTTTTCGTTATTGCCGGCGGCGCCAAAAGGCAATAATCGTTGCACGTCCTGTAAGCATCTGTCAGGCACGTAACCGATTGTAAAGTTCGTCAACAGACGGACAGGCGGGCTCGTTGATGGGAGAAGTCACACACAACGATGTGCACATTGACCGACAACCGAAAGGACCCTTCATCATGAAAAAAACCATCGCTACCCTGATCGCCGGCCTGTTCGCCACCGCAGCTTTCGCCCAGGCACCTGCTCCCAAGCAAGCAGTGCTGGTCAACAACGCCGATGTGAAGGCAACGAAGACGGAGACGAAGGCAGCGCAAGCCGACGTGAAGGAAGCGCACGCCGATGCGAAGACGGCGAAGACCCATGCAAAAGAAGCAAAAGCCAGCGCCAAGCATGCGAAAGCCAAGACGAAGCATGCCGTGAAAGAAGACACGGCCGCCACGACGGCACCGGCTGAAGCGGCAACGCCAGCCACCCCGGCCGCTCCGGCAATGGGCAGCTCGGGTACCGCGGGCACGTCGGATTCCTCGGCGACCCCGGCTACTCCAGCCACGCCGGCTACTCCGGCCACCCCGGCAGATCCTGCCACGCCGGCGACCCCGGCACCGGAAGCCGCACCTGCTGCACCGGTCACCCAGTAACTCTGCAGATCTCCTCACGAAGCCCGCGCGATGCGGGCTTTTTTATTCCGCGTGTTCTGCGTGCATCGCACGGAACAGCCCCGGACTGACGCCGAACCGGCGCGCGAATGCTTTCGATAACTGGCCCGTCGTCGCATACCCGGTTTGCGTGGCCACCGTCTTCAGCGCCATCGACGTCTGCAGCAGCGTGCGCGCATGGTCGAGGCGCAGCGTCTCGACGAAGCGTGCCGGCGTCTCGCCCAGCGCGTCCGTGAAGCGGCGGTGGAAGGTGCGCGGCGACATGCCCGCGCGCTCCGCCAGGCTGGCCACGTCGAGTTCTCCGTCCAGGTGCGCGCGGATCCAGTCGACGAGGCGCGCGAACGGGCTGTCCGCCTTTTCCTGTGCCGCCAGCACGGTGCTGAACTGCGACTGGTAGCCGGGCCGGCGCGCATACAGCACGAGCCGGCGCGCGATCGCGTTGGCGACGGCGTCGCCCAGGTCGCGCGCGACGAGCGCCAGGCACATGTCGATGCCGGTGGTGACGCCGGCCGACGTCCACACGCGGCCGTCCTCCACGTACAGCGCATTCGCATCGACGTCGACGGCGGGATGCCTGCGCCCGAGGATGTCCGTCGCTTCCCAATGCGTGGCGACGCGCTTGCCGTCCAGCAGGCCGCATGCGGCCAGCGCGAAGGCGCCCGTGCACACGGACCCGTAGCGGCGCGCGCGGGCGCAGGCGCGCTGCAGCCACGCTTGCGCGTCCCGGTCCTGCGCGAGCGCCTGCAGGCTGCGGCGGCTGGAGCCGGCGACCAGCACCGTGTCCATCGCGCCCGGCTTCACGCTGGCCAGCGGCCTGGTGACGACGGCGAGGCCGCAGTTGCTCGTCACGGGGCCGCCTTGCGGTGACAGGATGTGCACGCGATAAAAGGTGTAGCCGGCGGCGTCGTTGGCGGCGCCGAACACGGCGGCGGGGCCGGTAACGTCGAGCACCTGGACGTCGTCGAACGTGATCAGCGCAACCTGGCGGGATGATGAGGGCATGGCAGGAATCGACACAAGTTTGACATTGCTGCCAATGCTAGCCGCTTTCTAGAATGGGGTCATCCTTCATCCACAACGGAGCCCGACATGAACATCGGATTTTTGCTGTTCCCCCGCGTGACCCAGCTCGACCTGACCGGTCCCGCCCAGATCCTGAGCCGCGTCCCCGGCGCCCAGGTACACCTCGTGTGGAAGACGCGCGATCCGGTGCCGACCGACGTCGGCTTCACGATCAACCCGACCACGGTCTTCGCCGACTGTCCGCCGCTGGACGTGCTGTGCGTGCCGGGCGGCTTCGGCATCGAAGACCTGTTCGGCGATGCCGACACGCTGGCCTTCCTGCGCCGCCAGGGAGAGAGCGCGCGCTATGTCGCGTCCGTGTGCAACGGCTCGCTCGTGCTGGGCGCGGCCGGGCTGCTCGACGGCTACCGCTCCGCATGCCACTGGATCTGGTTGCCGTTCCTGACGCGCTTCGGCGCCGTGCCTGTCGCGCAGCGGATCGTGCGCGACCGTAACCGGATCTCGGGCGGCGGCGTGACCGCGGGGATCGACTTCGGCCTCGCGCTGGCGGCCGAACTGGCCGGCGACGACGTCGCGCGCATGATCCAGCTGGCGCTCGAATACGATCCGCAGCCGCCGTTCGATGCCGGCTCGCCGCAGGGCGCCGGCGCCGAGCTCGTGGCGCGCTACCGCGAGATGGTGGCGCCGCGGCTGGCGCGGGTCGAGGAGGCGCTGGCGCAAACGGCCGGGCTGTAAGAGATTGTCAGGCGCGTAAGCATTTGTAAATCGCGTCAACAGGGGAGCGTCCCCGGCCGTTTTCAGGCACAAGCGACGCGCAAACGTGGTCGCAGAAACCCAAAACTACCAAGGACTCTTCATCATGAAAAAAATCGTCGCCACCCTGATCGCCGGCCTGTTCGCTACCGCTGCTTTCGCCCAGACCCCGGCTCCGGCCCAGACGACCACGCCGGATTCGGCCACGCCGCCGGCCGTCGCCAAGGCCGAAGCGACGCACGAGAAGCAGGAAGCGAAGAAGACCACGAAGCACGTGAAGAAGGCGAAGCACGCGAAGAAGGCCGCGACCAAGGAAGCCGCGAAGGATGCGGCGGCCGATACGACGGCGCCGGCTGCGACCAAGTAATCCAGTGCATCGTCGTCCCTGCGCAGGCAGGGACCCAATTTCTGCGCGCGCGGCCGTGCACAAAAACTTGGGCCCCCGCCTTCGCGGGGGCGACGTGTTTGGGGTTCACACTTTGAGAAACTCCTCGCGCCCACCAAGCCACCGCTGCAGGTGCGCATCGACAATCGCCTCGGCTTCCGGCCGGTCGGACTCCAGCAGCCACGCCGCCACGTCGCGCGCCTGCTCGACGATCCACTGGTCCGTCTCCAGGTTCGCGAAGCGCAGCATCGCCTGGCCGGACTGGCGCGCGCCGAGGAATTCGCCGGGGCCGCGGATTTCCAGGTCGCGCCGTGCGATCTCGAAGCCGTCCGTCGTCTCGCGCATCGTCATCAGGCGCTGTTTCGCCACGGGCCCCAGCGGGCTCTGATACAGCAGCAGGCACACGCTCGCCGCCGAACCTCGGCCCACGCGGCCGCGCAACTGGTGCAGCTGCGACAGGCCGAAGCGCTCGGCGTGCTCGATCACCATCAGTGATGCATTGGGCACGTCCACGCCCACCTCGATCACCGTCGTCGCCACGAGCACGTGCACCTCGCCCGCGGAAAACGCGTCCATGATCACCTGCTTTTCCGCCGGCTTCATGCGGCCGTGCACGAGGCCGACGACGAGGTCGGGCAGGGCTTGCGCGAGCGTCTCGTAGGTCTCGGTGGCCGTCTGCAGCTGCAGCGCTTCCGATTCCTCGATCAGCGGGCAGACCCAGTACGCCTGCCGGCCTTCCTGCGCGGCCGCGTGCACGCGCTCGATCACTTCGTCGCGCCGGTTCTGGTCGATGGCGCGCGTGACGATGGGCGTGCGGCCCGGCGGGAGTTCGTCGATGACGGAGACTTCCAGGTCGGCGTAGTACGTCATCGCCAGCGTGCGCGGGATCGGCGTCGCCGACATCATCAACTGGTGCGGGACGAGGCCGTCGGACCCCTTGTTGCGCAGGGTGAGGCGCTGGCCGACGCCGAAGCGGTGCTGTTCGTCGACGAGCACGAGGCCCAGCTTCGCGAACTGCACGGTGTCCTGGATCAGGGCGTGCGTGCCGATCACGAGCTGCGCTTCGCCCGATTCCGTCATCTCGCTGGCCGCCGTCTTCTCCTTCTTTTTCAGGCTGCCCGTCAGCCACGCGACCTTCACGCCCAGCGGTTCCATCCACGCGGCGATCTTGCGGAAGTGCTGCTCGGCCAGGATCTCCGTCGGCGCCATCAGCGCGGCCTGGTAGCCGCTGTCGATGGCCTGCGCGGCGGCGAGGGCCGCGACGACGGTCTTGCCGCTGCCGACGTCGCCCTGCAGCAGGCGCTGCATCGGGTAATCCTCGCGCAGGTCGCGGCGGATCTCTTCGACCACGCGCTGCTGCGCATTGGTCAGCTTGAACGGCAGGGCTTCCAGAAACGACGCGGACAATGCGCCGACCGCGCCGAGCACAGGCGCCCCTTTTTCTCGGCGTGCCTGCTGCGCGCGTTTCAGCGACAGCTGCTGCGCGAGCAGTTCGTCGAACTTCACGCGCGTCCACGCGGGGTGGCTGCGTTCCGTCAGCGCGTGCTCGTCGACGTCCGGCGGCGGGTAGTGCAGCAGGCGCACGGCCGGCTGGAACTCGGCCAGGTTCAGCTTTTCGCGCACGGCGCGCGGCACGGTGTCGGTCCAGTCCACGCGCTTCATCGCGTCGGCGATCGCGCGCCGCAATATCGTCTGCGACAGGCCTTCGCCGGCCGGGTACACGGGCGTGAGGGCGTTGGGGAGCGGGGCGCCCTCGTTGACGATCTTGTACACCGGGTGGACCATCTCGGCGCCGAAGAAGCCATGCCGGACCTCGCTGCGGGCGCGCACGCGCGTGCCCTCGGCCAGCTGCTTCACCTGGCTGCCGTAGAAATTCATGAAGCGCAGCTGGATGTCGGACGTCTCGTCGGCGATGGTCACGAGCAGCTGGCGCCGCGGTTTATAGGCGATCTCGTTCTTCGTGACGACGCCTTCGACCTGCGACACGTGGCCGCCACGCAGGCAGGCTTCGCGGATGGGGACGATCTGCGTCTCGTCCTCGTAGCGCATCGGCAGGTGCAGGACGAGGTCCATGTCCGTGCGCAGGCCGAGCTTGGCGAGCTTGCTCTCGATGCTTTTCGGTGCTTGTTTGGCTGCGGCTTTGGCCGCCGGTTTGGCGTTCGTGGCTGGCATGGCGGTTCGTTGGCGCGTGTTGTCGGCTTATCAGGATTTGGGCATAACGGTTATGGCCTGCGCCCGCCGGCCGGAATCCGGGTGTAAAATAATGGGTTCGCCGCACGCTGTAGCCCATATTGTAAGGCGGCTCGACGAGTTTTTCCCAGATGAGCAAAACGTACTCCCTCTCCGACTTCGATTTCGACCTGCCCCCCGAGCGCATCGCCCAGGTGCCGCTGCCCGACCGCAGCGCATCGCGCCTGCTGCATCTGGACGGCGACCGCATCACCGACCGACAATTCTCCGACATCGTCGACCAGCTGCAGGCCGGCGACACGCTCGTGATGAACAACACCCGGGTGCTGAAGGCGCGCTTCTTCGGCCAGAAGGACACCGGTGGCCAGGTCGAGGTGCTCGTCGAGCGCGTGCTCGACCCGCGCACGGTGCTTGCGCAGGTGCGCGCGTCGAAGTCGCCGAAGCCCGGCTCGCGCATCCGCCTCGCGGACGCGTTCGAGGTCGGCGTCGGCGAGCGTGCCGGCGAGTTCTTCACGCTGCACTTCGACGGCGACGTGTTCGAGCTGATCGAGGCGCACGGCCGCCTGCCGCTGCCGCCGTACATCGAGCACGATGCCGACGATTTCGACGAGCAGCGTTACCAGACCGTCTATTCATCGGCGCCGGGTGCCGTCGCCGCGCCGACCGCCGGCCTGCACTTCGACCAGGCGCTGCTCGACAAGGTCGCGGCGAAAGGCGTGCGCATCGCATACGTGACCCTGCACGTCGGCGCCGGCACGTTCCAGCCCGTGCGTGTCGAGAATCTCGCCGAGCACAAGATGCACAGCGAGTGGTACACGATCCCGCAAGAGACCGTCGACGCCGTGCGCGCCGCGCAGGCCGCGGGCCGCGATGTCGTCGCCGTCGGCACCACGTCGCTGCGCGCGCTGGAGTCGGCGTCGCAGTCGGGCGCCCTCGCGGCCGGCAGCGGCGACACCAACCTGTTCATCACCCCGGGTTACCTGTTCAAGACGGTCACCCGGCTGATCACGAACTTCCACCTGCCCAAGTCGACGCTGATGATGCTCGTCTCGGCCTTTGCCGGCTACGACGAGATCCGCGCCGCGTACGCGCACGCGATCGCCAGCGAATACCGCTTCTTCAGCTATGGCGATGCGATGCTGCTTACGACGCATTCACGCGCCACCAGGAATTGAATCATGCTCGAATTTACCCTTCTTAAAAAAGACACGAGCGGCCTGTCGCACGCCCGCCGCGGCCGTTTAAAGCTGAACCACGGCACCATCGAGACGCCGATCTTCATGCCCGTCGGGACCTATGGCTCCGTCAAGGCGATGGCGCCGAACGAGCTGAAGGAAGTGGGCTCGCAGATCATCCTCGGCAACACCTTCCACCTGTGGCTGCGCCCGGGCACGGACGTCATGGACAAGTTCGGCGGCCTGCACGGCTTCATGGGCTGGGACAAGCCGATCCTCACGGACTCCGGCGGCTTCCAGGTGTTTTCGCTGGGCGCGATGCGCAAGATCACGGAAGAGGGCGTGAAGTTCGCGTCGCCCATCGACGGCTCGCGCCTGTTCCTGTCGCCGGAAATCTCGATGCAGATCCAGCGCTCGCTGAACTCGGACATCGTGATGCAGTTCGACGAGTGCACGCCGTACGAGATCGACGGCCGTCCGGCCACCGCCGAGGAAGCGGCCAAGTCGATGCGCATGTCGCTGCGCTGGGCCCAGCGTTCGATGAACGAATTTAACCAGGGCGAGAACCCGAACGCGCTGTTCGGCATCGTCCAGGGCGGCATGTACGAGCGCCTGCGCGACGAATCGCTCGCCGGCCTGGAAGAGATTGATTTCCCGGGCCTGGCCATCGGCGGCCTGTCGGTGGGCGAGCCGAAGGAAGACATGATGCGCGTGCTGCAGCACGTCGGCCCGCGCCTGCCGGAACACAAGCCGCACTACCTGATGGGTGTCGGCACGCCGGAAGATCTGGTGGAAGGCGTGGCGAACGGCGTCGACATGTTCGACTGCGTGATGCCGACCCGGAACGCGCGCAACGGCTGGCTGTTCACCCGCTTCGGCGACCTCAAGATCAAGAACGCCCGCTACAAGGACGACCAGTCGCCGCTGGACGAGTCGTGCTCGTGCTACTGCTGCAAGAACTTCTCGCGCGCCTACCTGCACCACCTGCACCGCTCCAAGGAGATCCTGGGCGCGCGCCTGAACACCATCCACAACCTGCATTACTACCTGAACCTCATGCAGGAGATCCGCGACGCCATCGATGCGGATCGGTTCCACGCCTTCCGCCTGCAGTTCAACGCGGACCGCGCCCGCGGCGTGTAAACAATTAAATTTCCGATAATATCTTGCATTTCGGCATGCCAGTTCCCACATCGGGGGAATTGGCTGTTGCCAGTTTGCCGGTGCTAGAATACAGCGCTTGTTTTTTCATCTCATAATCGGAGTCCTTGTGTTCATTTCCAACGCTTACGCGCAAACCGCCGGTGCAGCCGATCCGGGTCTGATGGGTAACCTCACCACGTTCGCCCCGCTGATCCTGATGTTCGTGGTCATGTACTTCCTCATGATCCGTCCGCAGCAGAAGCGCCAGAAAGAACTGAAAACCATGATGGACGCGCTGTCCAAGGGCGACGAAGTCATCACCGTCGGCGGCATGCTGGGCCGCGTGACCAAGGTCACCGACACGTACGTGACCGTCGAAGTGTCGGCCGGCACCGAAGTGGTCGTGCAAAAGAACGCCGTGACCGCGCTGCTGCCGAAGGGCACGCTGAAGTCCCTGTAATCCGGCCGCGCGGCCCGCGCCGCGCTTTCCGCCCGATCCTGAACGCTGGAACATCATGAATCGTTACCCCCTCTGGAAGTACATACTGATCCTCGCGACAGTACTCGTTGGCCTGCTGTACACGGCGCCCAACTATTTCGTCGACTCGCCGGCACTGCAGGTGACGACCTCCAAGGCGACCGTCAAGGTCAACAGCGACACGGCCACCCGGGTTGCCGAAGCGCTCAAGCGCGACGGTATTCCTGCCGACGCCGTGGGTCTGGAAGGTTCGGGCGACAGCGCTTCCGTGCGCGCGCGCTTCGCGACCCCCGATATCCAGTTCAAGGCGAAGGCGGCGCTGGAGCGCGACCTGAACCGTGACCCGGCCGACCCCGACTACATCGTCACCGTCAACCTGGTCAAGAACACGCCGGCCTGGATGCAGGCCATCAACGCCAAGCCGCTGAACCTGGGCCTCGACCTGCGCGGCGGCGTGCACTTCCTGCTGCAGGTGGATGCGAAGGCCGTGGAGGAAACCCGCATCAAGGGCGTCCTGTCCAGCGTCCGCAGCGAGCTGCGCGACAAGAACATCCGCCACGCCGGCATCGACCGCGTCGGCAACAATGTCGAGATCAAGTTCCGCGACGAAGCCACCCGTACGCAGGCGCGCAACGTGCTGGCCGCGCAGAACGCCGACCTGGCGTTCTCCGACGCCGCCGACGGCTCCGACCTGAAGCTGGTCGTCACCCTGAAGCCGGCCGCGCTGCAACGCGTGGTGGAAGAGGGCGTCAAGCAGAACATCAGCGCGCTGAGCAAGCGTATCAACGAACTGGGCGTGAGCGAGCCCGTGATCCAGCAACAGGGCCGCGACCGCATCGTCGTCCAGCTGCCGGGCGTGCAGGACGTGGCTCACGCGAAGGACATCATCGGCCGTACCGCCACGCTGGAATTCCGCGTGACCGACGATACCGTCACCCCGGGCACCGAGCTGTCCGCCGCGATCCCGCTGAATTCGGAACTGTTCACCGAAGGCGCCGGCGCACCGGTCGTCGTGTCGAAGGACGTCCTCGTGAGCGGCGATTCGGTCATCAACGCCGTCGCCGGCTTCGACCAGAACCAGCGTCCGGCCGTGAACATCGAGCTGAACGCCGACGGCGGCCGCAAGATGCGCGCCATGACCCGCGAGCGCGTCGGCAAGCGCATGGCCACGCTGCTGAAGGAAAAAGGCAAGTACAACGTGCTGCAGGTCGCGACCATCCAGAGCGAATTCGGTTCGAATTTCCAGACCACCGGCATGGCCAGCCCGCAGGCCGCCGCCGAGCTGGCGCTGCTGCTGCGCTCCGGCGCGCTGTCGGCCCCGATGGAGTTCGTCGAGGAACGCGTCGTCGGTCCGCAGCTGGGCGCCGAGAACATCGCGAAGGGCCTGCACTCCACGCTGTGGGGCTTCGTGGCGATCGCGATCTTCATGGTGATCTACTACCAGCTGTTCGGCTTCTTCAGCGTCGTGGCGCTGGCGTGCAACCTGCTGTTCCTGCTCGCGCTGCTGTCGATGCTGGGCGCGACGCTGACCCTGCCGGGTATCGCGGCAATCGCGCTGGCGCTGGGTATGGCGATCGACGCCAACGTGCTGATCAACGAGCGCATCCGCGAAGAACTGCGTGCGGGTAACACACCGCAGGCGGCCATCTCGGCCGGTTTCAGCCATGCGTGGGCGACCATTCTCGACTCGAACGTGACGACCCTGATCGTCGGCCTGGCGCTGCTGGTGTTCGGTTCGGGCGCCGTGCGCGGCTTCGCCGTCGTGCACTGCCTGGGCATCCTGACGTCGATGTTCTCGGCCGTGTTCCTGTCGCGCGGCGTCGTGAACCTGTGGTACGGCCGCAAGAAGAAGCTCGGCAAGATCGCCATCGGCACCGTGTGGAACGCGGATGCCGCCGCGGCCAAGGCGGCCGTCAAGAAAGGATAATCGGGGTAGACCATGGAATTTTTCAAGATTAAACGGGACATCCCGTTCATGCGCCACGCGTTGATCTTCAACGTGATCTCGGCGCTGACCTTCGTCGCCGCGGTGTTCTTCCTGGTGACCAAGCACCTGCACTTCTCGGTCGAGTTCACGGGCGGTACCGTGATGGAACTGCGCTACCCGCACGCGGCCGAGCAGGAAAAGATCCGCCACACGCTGGAAAAACTGGGTTACGAGCAGCCGGAAGTGACGAGCTTCGGTACCGCGCAGGACATCATGCTGCGCCTGCCGATCCGCAAGGACGTCGCCGGTTCGGGCACGTCGGCCACCGTGTTCAACGCGCTGTGCGCGGCCGAAGCCGGCATGCCGAAGCAGGTGCAAATCACCACCGACAAGGGCGAGAACGTCGCCCGCACCAGCTGCGTCAACGCGGCCGGCGCGGAAGTGCTGAGCCAGCAGCGCGTGGAATTCGTCGGCCCGCAGGTCGGCGACGAGCTCGCGCAGAACGGCCTGAACGCCCTGATCATGGTCGTCGTCGGCGTGATGATCTACCTGGCCGTGCGCTTCGAGTGGAAATTCGCCGTCGCGGCGATCGTCGCCAACCTGCACGACGTCGTCATCATCCTGGGCTTCTTCGCCTTCTTCCAGTGGGAATTCTCGCTGACCGTGCTGGCCGCCGTGCTGGCCGTGCTGGGCTACTCCGTGAACGAATCGGTCGTGATCTTCGACCGGATCCGCGAGACCTTCCGCAAGGAGCGCAAGCTGTCCGTGACCCAGGTCATCGACCACGCGATCACGAGCACGATCTCGCGTACGATCATCACCCACGGCTGTACCGAGATGATGGTCCTGTCGATGCTGTTCTTCGGCGGCCAGACGCTGCACTACTTCGCGATCGCGCTGACCATCGGTATCCTGTTCGGTATCTACTCGTCCGTGTTCGTCGCGGCCGCCATCGCCATGTGGCTGGGCGTCAAGCGCGAAGACCTGATCAAGCCGATCAAGGCCAAGGACGAAACCGACGGCGCCGTCGTGTAAGTTCGCGGGTCTCCATGACAGCAAAAGCCGCCCGGCCTGGCCGTGGCGGCTTTTGTTTTTTACTTTGTGTGAAACAGCGCACAGAGCGCCGACACAAGGCGGCCGTAAGATGGACTCGTCTCTTTCAGGACATCCCTAGTTTTGGACTTCACCCGCTCCCGCAAGGAGCGGGTTTTTTTTTAGGCCGGCGGCAGCGGGATCCCTTCCGCGCGCGCCAGCCGCTCCAGCGCCGCCTCGAGGATCATGCGGGCCTGGCCGGCCGACTGGTGCAGATCCAGGTGGACTTGCGCATCCGCGCTGTTGCGCGACGCGCACTGGGCGCTGTAGCGCTCGAAGCTGCCCACCATCAGCAGCAGTTCCGCCATGTGGCGCGGGCATTCGCAGGCCAGCGCGCTGCTCGCGCCCGTGATGCCGGCCAGCGTCTCTTCGTCGAAGCGCGGCCCCGCGGACGGGCCGTGCGCGGCGCGGGGCGGCAGATGCTGTCCTTCCAGCGCCTGCCGGCACAACGGCACCAGTTCACCCATCTCGGATGGCACGCGCGCCACGAGCCAGCCCTGCGCCCTCAGCGCGCGGATGGCCGCGCTCGGGCTGAAGCGGTACAGCACGACGACGGCCGCCGCGTGCAGGGCGCTGCTCGCCGCTTCGATCATCGGGATCGCCTGTTCGTCGAGCTCGGACAATTCCACCAGCAGCACCTCGGTGCGCAGGTCTGGCCCGAGGCAGTCGGCGGGTTCGAAACGCGAGCAACTGGCCTGCACGTTCAGCAGCAGGGTGTCGTGCGGGCTCGCGGCGATCCGGCGCGCGAGGCCCAGGCCGATGACGACGACGTCGATGGGCCGCACAAGCACGCCGTCGCGCGGTGCGCCGCCGCCCAGCCTGCGCAATTCGTCCGTGGACAAATGGGCCAGCTGGCCGATGGGATGGCCGCGGTCGACCAGTTGTTTCAGCAGACCCAGGCGTTGCACCTGGTCCGCCGTGTACAGGCGCTGGCCGCTGGCCGAGCGGCGCGTGCCCGACAGGTCGTAGCGCCGTTCCCACACGCGCAGGGTTTCCACCGACAGGCCCGCCAGGCGGGCCGCTACGCCGCTGCGGTAGGTCAAGTCACTGGCATTGTCCTGGGGTTGTTCGTCTATTGCATTCATGTGAACCGAAGTTGAACCGGAAAGTCTCGATTATATCGGGTCAATGGTTGGACGCGACCTGAATTTACATCTACATTGTCAGTGTGTAGCAACCAAGCTGGTTGGGCGTCCTTTGGCGGGATTGCCCTTGGCGCCACCTGCGGGTGGCGTCCTTTTTGCGCTTGGGCACGAATTAGTCAAAATATTTAACAAATGTGAGTTCACGCACAGAGTGCACGCGCCGTGGGAACTAAGATGGACTCGTCTCTTTCAGGACATCCCTAGTTTTGGACTTTGCCCACTCCCCGGAGTGGGCATTTTTTTATCTGGATGCCATAAAAAAAACGTCGTCCATGCTTGCGCAGGGACGACGTCGGTGCAGCAGACCCGTTGCCGGGTCCGGGGAGGGGAATCAGAAGCCGTATTTCAGGCCGACGGTGTAGACATCGGCCTTGGCGCCGAATGCCTTGTCCTTGCCGTAGCGTTCGTACTCGGCGTTCAGGGCCAGGTTCTGGTTCAGCTTGTACTCGACGCCGACGCCGCCGTACAGGCCGGTGTCGTAGCTGTTGACCTGACCCAGGGTGCTGCTGCTGTACTTGCGCTCGTTGTACGACACGCCCAGCTTGCCGTAGCCGGTGAAGCGCTCGCCCAGCGGCATGCTGTACTTGCCGGCGACATAGGTGCCGGAACCTTTCACGTTGCCGAGGGACGTGTCCTGCTTGTCGAAGTTCGTGTAGCCGGCTTCGACGCCCCAGTTCTGGTCGAATTCATAGCCGCCGTAGATCTTGGCGCTCGTGTGGTAGTCGTCGGTCGACTTGTTGTCCGCGGTGGCGGCGCCGATGCCGACGTAGGCGTGCGGCAAGGTGGTCTGGGCTTGTGCGACGCCGGCGACGGCGGAGGTGGCGATCAGTGCGAGCAGCAGTTTCTTCATGGTTCACTCCTTGGTGTTCTCGGGCTCGCGATTCGTCGTGAATCGCAATATGGCCAAGATAGCACCATGTTTCCCTAAGAGAAGTTCTTAAACGGTAAGGAATGTAACAAGATGAAAGTAAGTGACTCGAAAGTCACATATGTACGAACGACACCGGCCGCATGCAGCGGCCGGTGTCGAGGTGAGGATCGGGAATCAGGCCAGCGCGGCCGTCAGGCTGTGCACTTCATCCTCCGATTCCTGGAGGATGGTTTTCAGCGTGCCTTCGCCGACGGCGAAGTCGATGGTGGCGCCCACCTGGATGCCGGACACGCCAATATCGCGTTCCAGTAGCGGCGATGCGACGGGAGACAGGTCGTTCGCCAGCAGCAGCGTGTCGCCCAGCGTTTCCGGCGGCAGCGCGCGCATGCCGTTCCACAGCGCCTCGATGGCGCCCATCACGGGGGCAGGCACGCCCAGCTTGAGCAGGACGCCGCGGCCGATGGCCGTCTCGCCATGCTCGATCCATTCGTCGGCGCCGCCGTCCAGGAGACCCGGAAACTCGGCCGCGCGCGACAGCAGGTAAAAGCCGCCGACTTCGTGCACGATGCCGGCGAACATCGCCGTTTCCGGATCGACGAACGACACGCGCCGCGCGATGACCTGCGACAGCGCGGCCACGTGGGTCGAGTGCAGCCACAGTTGATCGGCCTTGGCGCGCAACTCGGGGTCGTGGATTTCGCTCGCCAACTGGCGCACGATGACGGCGGCGGCGAGCGCGCCCAGCGTGCGGAAGCCGACGCGCTGCACGGCCGCCTTGACGTTGGTGACGTCGTTGCCGAAGCGGTTATAGGCGGCCGAGTTGGCGATGGCGACGGTGCGGGCGGCCAGCAACGGCTCGGTCTGCACGAGGCGCGCCGCTTCGTCGATGTGGCATTCCGGGTCGGTCAGCGTGCGCTGCAGCTTGAGCGTCGCGTCGACGTGGGTAGGGAAGTGGAGGTCGCCGCGCCCGGCCTGCGCGGCAATGCTCTTGAGGGCGTCGATTCTGTCCATGGGAAAAAATTATACCCCCAGGAACTTCGTCAAGGCTCGCTGAAAATGGCGTCGCAGCCGTCTTTCGGTTCCTCGGTGTCCTGCAGCTCGTCGACGAGGCCGAGGTCGAACAATTCCTCGACCGCGTTCATGAAGCTGTTCAGGGTGGCGGCGCCGATCAGGCGGTAGATCTCGCCGTCATCGTTGCGCACGCCGATCACCATCGGTTCCTCGCGTACTTCGGCGGGCGATGCCACGTCCAGCAGCAGGTTGCCGATGATGTGCTTGTCGAAATGAGGCGGCTTTTTGCCTTCCAGTAGTGCTGTATTCATATCATCCTTCGTCGGCGGGAACATGCCCGCCCGGTGTGACCAGGTCTGGCGCATCGAGCCGGGTGCGCAGCCGGCGCAGCGCGTGGTCAAGTTGTTCGAAATCGCCGTCGCCATAATCGGCGAACAGCTGCTTGCCGTGTGCGACCACGGCCGGAAACACGTTGCGGAACAGGGACTCCCCGTCCGCCGTCAGGCGCACGAGGAACGAGCGCTTGTCGTCGCAATTGCGCGCGCGTTCCACGAGTCCCTTCTGTTCGAGGCGGTCGATGACGCCGGTCAGCGTCCCCTTCGTGATCAGGGTCCGCTCGCCCAGTTCCTTGTAGGTCATGCCGGGCGTGTTGCCGAGGGTGGCGATGATGTCGAATTGCGGATGCGTCAGCCCATGCCGGCGCACCGGTTCGGCGACGAAACGCTCGAACCCTTGCAGGCATTCGGCCAGCAGGCGCACACTCTTCAGATATCGTTCACCCATGAAACGATTATAGCCGCCAGCGCGGGCCGGCCCCAGTCTTCGTCGTTGCGGCCGGGTCCGGTACCATAGCAATCTTGCCAGAATTTATTTCACGTTTCATGACCCAGCATCTGCGCGGCATCCTCGCTCTCGTCGTCGTCGTCCTCGTGTGGGGCACGACATTTCCTGCGATGAAGGAACTGACGGCATACTTTTCTCCCGTCTGGATTATTTTGACCCGTTTCGCCATCGCGACGGCGCTCTTGTCACCGTTCCTGTGGCGCGCACGCCGCACGGACCTGATGCTCGGCGGCATACTCGGCTTGCTGCTGTTCTTCTGCTACCTGTTCCAGGTGGAAGGTCTCGCGCTGACGACCTCGAACCGCAACGCCTTCATCTGCGGCCTGAACGTGCTCGTCGTGCCGCTACTGGGCCTGCTCGGCGGACGCCTGCCGGAGCGCCGCATCGTCATCGCGCTGCTGCTCGCGATCGCGGGGCTCGTGGCACTGTGCTGGGATGGCGGGGGCGGCTGGGGCCGCGGCGACACGCTCGCGCTGCTGGCCGCGCTCACGTTCGGCGCCTACATCAAGGTCATGGAGGTGTATACGCGGCGCGCCGTCCGTCTGATGACGGTGACGGCCGCGCAGATCGGCACCGTCGCCTTGTGCGCGGCGCTGTGGCTGTTCGCGCGCGAGGTACCGCGGGGCAGCATCGACGTCGCGTCCGATGCCGCCAACTACTGGGTCTACATCGGCCACGGGCTGCTTCACTATGCGCCGAACTTCGCCTACCTGGGCGTGCTGTGCACGGCCGCCATCATCTCGATGCAGGCCTGGGGCCAGGCGCGCACGAGTGCCAACGAGGCGGCCGTCATCTATGCGTTCGAGCCCGGCGGCGCCGCGTTTTTCGCGTATTTCTGGCTGGGCGAGGCGATGGGCGGCCGGGGCTGGCTCGGCGCGGCTTTGTTGATCTCCGGTATGATAGTCAGTCAATGGAATGCCGAAAGCCGGCCGGCCGCCGCGCTCGCCCCCGAGTGATGATCCCTGTTCGTCCCAATGCAGCAGCTTGAATTATCCCGCCTCGCGCAGGAGGCGCCGCTGCGCGTGCTGCTCGTGCATGCGGGCGAGCCGGATTCGCTGACGTGGTCCGGCCTCGTGCAGCCGCTGCGCCTCGCGGCCAAGGTGCTGGGGCCGGAACGCCTGCACGTGGACGTACGCACCCCCGACAAATTCGCGGCCGACCAGCGCCATTGGCACCTCGTGCTCCTCGTCGCCGACGAGGCCGAGGCCGGCTTGCGTCCCGCCAACCTGCGCACCGTGATCTCCCGCTGCCGGGCGGCGCCGTGCTGGGGCGGCGTCGGCGCGGGCGTGCTGTGGCTGGCGGAGGCGGGCGCGCTGAACGGTGCGCGCGCCGCGTTGCCGTGGTCGCTGTATCCCGACGTCGACATGCGCGCCGACCAGGCCCTGCTGAGCCCGCACCTGTACGAGATCGACGGCGCGCGCCTGACGTCCTGCGGCGGTGCGGCCAGCATCGACTTCGCTCTGACCCTCGTGGACCTGCTGTTCGGCGCGACGGTCCAGGCGCAGGTGAAGGAAATCCTGTGCGTGGACCGCGTGCGCGGCCCGGACGAACGCCAGCGCGTCGCGCTGCAGGCGCGCTTCGGCGTGCTGCAGCCCAAGTTGACGGAAGCCGTCACCCTGATGGAAGCGAACATCGAGGAACCGCTGTCGACCGACGACATCGCCCAGCTGGCGGGCGTGTCCCGCCGCCAGCTGGAGCGGCTATTCAAGCAATACCTGGGCAGCCTGCCGTCGCGCTACTACCTCGAACTGCGCCTGCAACGGGCGCGCCAACTGCTGCGCGACACCAACTACTCCATCGTGCAGGTGGGACTAATGTGCGGGTTCTCGTCCGGTTCCCACTTCTCCACCGCCTTCGGCGCCCTGTTCGGCAACACCCCGCGCGAAGAACGCCAGCGCAAGCTCAGCCAATAAATTCGGGGTCAGAGCACATTATTTTTGCGAGGTCGCCGATGTTGGCCGACATAGGCCGAGCATCGCCGCAGCTTGGCCGAAGTTTGAAAATAAATGGGACCTGACCCCGAATTTGAGCAACTGTTGCTCGTCCAAAAATGAAAATGCCTGTCGCAGTTTGGAAAGAACGGCAAGGATTGGCTTCTCTATAATGAGTCGCTCGGCGCGGCTGCTGGAGTCCGCGCAACCTTTTATTTGGATGAGGAAAACGTCATGAATGCTAAGCTCGACTCGGGTGTCGCCACGCGGCCTGTCACACGCCAGACTTTCGACGAGGTGCTCGTCCCGACCTACGCACCCGCCGCGATGGTGCCCGTGCGCGCGTCGGGCCTGGACGTCTGGGACCAGGACGGCAAGCATTATCTCGACTTCACCTCCGGCATCGCCGTCAGCAGCCTGGGTCATTGCAACCCGGTCGTCGTCGAGGCGCTGACCCGCCAGGCCAATACGCTCTGGCACGTCGGCAATGGTTACACGAACGAGCCGGTCCTGCGCCTGGCGTCGGCCCTGATCGAGGCCACGTTCGCCGACCGCTGCTTCTTCGCCAACTCGGGCGCGGAAGCCAACGAAGCCGCCCTGAAGCTGGCGCGCAAGTACGCGCACGGCAAGTTCGGCCCGCACAAGTCGCGCATCGTGTCGTGCTATTCCTCGTTCCACGGCCGCACGCTGTTCACCGTGTCGGTCGGCGGCCAGTCGAAGTACACCGAAGGCTTCGAGCCGCTGCCCCCGGAAATCAACCACATCAACTACAACGACATCGAGTCGGCACGCGCCGCCATCGGCGATGACGTCGCGGCCGTGATCGTCGAGCCGATCCAGGGCGAAGGCGGCGTGATCCCGGGCGACATCGAATTCCTCAAGGCGCTGCGCGAGCTGTGCGACAAGACCGGCGCCCTGCTGATCTTCGATGAAGTGCAGTCGGGCGTGGGCCGTACCGGCACCTTCTACGACTACATGAACGTGGGCGTGACCCCGGACGTGCTGACGTCGGCCAAGGCCCTGGGCAACGGCTACCCGATCGGCGCCATGCTGACCACCAACGAGATCGCCCAATACCTGGCCGTCGGCAGCCACGGCACCACGTACGGCGGCAACCCGCTGGCGACGTCGGTGGCGCTGGCCGTGATCGAGCAGATCAACCAGCCGGGCTTCCTGGCGCGCGTGCGCGAGGCGAGCGGCAAGATCGTCGCGAACCTGGAGAAGCTGGCCGCCGACTACCCGCAGCTGTTCACCAAGCCGCGCGGCAAGGGCCTGCTGCTCGGCCTGCCGATGGCCGACGGCTACAAGGGCAAGTCGAAGGACTACACGAAGGTCGCGGAAAAGCTCGGCCTGATGCTGCTGATCGCCGGCCCGGACGTCGTCCGCCTGGCACCGGCGCTGGTGGTCTCCGACGAGCAGATCGCCGAAGCCGACCGCATCATGCGCCAGGCTGCCGACGCGTTCCTCGCCGGCTGATACTGCCAGCACCACCCGGCCGGAAGGGGGGCACCCCAGTCCGGCCGGCTCCGTGAGTTCGATGCCTTTGTCGGGAGAATCCATGTACGTAGTTCGTCCGGTAGAACCAGCGGATGTCGGCGCCCTCGAGACGCTGCTTGCCGCGTCCACGCCGGGAGTGCACACCCTGCCGCGCACGCGCGAAAAAATCGCCGCGTTCGTGGAGCGTTCGGTGGCGTCGTTCGCCGCCCACGTCGACATCCCCAGCGAAGAGTCCTACCTGTTCGTGCTCGAAGACGTCGACAGCGGCGATCTGGTCGGCACCGCCGCGATCCACGCGTCGGCCGGTTCGAACGGCACTTATTTCGCGTTCCGCAACGATGTGATCCAGCAGGTCTCGCGCGACCTGAACATCAGCCACAGCGTGCACGCGCTGACCCTGTGCTCGGAGCTGACGGCGTATTCGCAGCTGTCCGGCTTCTACATTCGCAATCAGGATACTGCCGGCCGCGAGTCCGCGCTGCTGTCGCGCGCCCGTCTGCTGTACGCCGTGCTGGCCCCGCACCGCTTCGGCGACCGCTTCTTCGTGCCGCTGGCCGGCGTCACGGACGAGGGTGGCCAGTCGCCGTTCTGGGATGCGCTGGGCCGCAAGTTCTTCAAGATGGATTTCCTCGATGCGGAGCGCACGATCGGCGGCGCCCGTAACCGCACCTTGATCGTCGAGCTGATGCCGCACTACCCCGTGTACGTGCCGCTGCTGCCCGGCCCCGCGCAGGCCGTGATGGGCCAGATCCACCCGAGCGGCGAACTCGCGTTCGACCTGCTGACGGAAGAGGGCTTCGAGGCCGACGAATACATCGACATCTTCGACGGCGGTCCGATCCTGCAGGCGCACAAGCACGCGCTGCGGTCGTTCTCCGGCTCGATGGTGAAGAAGGTCGCGAACGCCGAACTGCAGCCGCCCACGCGCGGCGGCAAGGCCGCGATGGTGAATTACGCGGTGGCCAGCAGCGAACGCAAGTTCCGCGCGATCGTGCTGCCGTGCGACCCGGCCGAGAGTTCCGACGCCATCTGCCTGCCGCCCGCGGCACGCGAGGCGTTAGGCGTCGCGACCGGCGACAGCGTCATCTGCGTACGCATCTGACGCTTTGGAAAACCATGAGGAACCCATGCTCGTAATCCGCGCAATCACCCTGAACGACATCGATCCGTTGATCGAGATGGCGCGCCAGGTCGGCAGCGGCATGACCACGCTGAAGCCGGACCGCGCCATGCTGGGCGAGCGCGTCGAGACTGCGGTGGCATCGTTCGCGCAGACGATCCCGCCCGAGGAACGCGACTACATGTTCGTGATGGAAGACACGTCCAACGGCCGCCTGGCCGGCGTGTGCGCCATCAAGGCCGCCGTCGGCCTCACGGAGCCGTTTTATAACTACCGCATCGGCACGCTGGTGCACTCCAGCCGCGAACTGGGCGTGTTCACGCGCATGGACACGCTGTACCTGTCGAACGACCTGACCGGCTCCACGGAACTGTGTTCGCTGTTCCTGATGCCGGAATACCGCACGGGCTACAACGGCAAGTGGCTGTCGAAGAGCCGCTTCCTGTTCATGGCCCAGTTCCAGCACCTGTTCACGGAAAAGATCATCGCGGAGATGCGCGGCTACCAGGCGGAGGACGGCACGTCGCCGTTCTACGAGGGACTCGGCCGCCACTTCTTCAAGATGGATTTCAACCACGTCGACGGCCTGACGGCGCTCGGCAAGAAGTCGTTCATCGCGGAGCTCATGCCGCGCCAGCCGCTGTACGTCGCGTACCTGCCGGAAGACGCGCAGGCCGTGATCGGCCAGGTGCACCGCTCCACGCTCCCGGCGCGCAAACTGCTGGAGCAGGAAGGCATGCACTACGAGGGCTACGTCGACATCTTCGACGCGGGCCCCGTGCTGCAGGGCCGCGTGGCCGAGCTGCGCGCCGTGCGCGACAGCGTGCTGACCACGGCCGAGGAAGGCCAACCGGAAGGTGAGTGCGAAGTCACGCTCGTCTCCAACACGAAGCTCGACGATTTTCGCATGGTCCTTACCCAGGCCTGCGACGGCGGCCGCAAGGTCGCGCTATCCGTGCGCGAACTCCAACTGCTGCATTGCCATCCGGGCGATCCGATCCGCTCACTGGCCCTCAACGTAAGGAAGAACAATGGCTAACGTCTCTAATTACATCGGCGGCGAATGGCTGGCCGGTTCCGGTCCGCAGCTCGACACGATCGACCCGTCCACCGGCCGCCAGACCTGGACCAGCAACGAATCCACGGCAGAAGATGTGGACCGCGCCGTAAAAGCCGCGCGCGCCGCGTTCGAAGACTGGGCGCTCACGCCGCTCGAACAACGCATCGCCATCTGCCAGCGCTTCCGCGACCTGCTCAAGGAGCACAACGAGGAACTCGCCGCGATCATCGCCGAGGAAGTGGGCAAGCCGCTGTGGGAAGCCCGCACGGAAGTGACGACGATGGCCAACAAGGTCGACATCTCGGTGCAGTCGCATGCCGCGCGCACGGGCGAAACCGCCGCCAGGGTCGCCGATGGCAACGCCGTGCTGCGCCACCGTCCGCATGGCGTGTTCGGTGTATTCGGTCCGTACAACTTCCCCGGCCACCTGCCGAACGGCCACATCGTGCCGGCGCTGATCGCGGGGAACACGCTCGTGTTCAAGCCGAGCGAATACGCGCCGCGCACCGCCGTGCGTACCGTGCAGCTGTGGGAGCAGGCCGGCCTGCCGCAGGGCGTGCTGAACCTCGTAAACGGCGGCCGCGCGACCGGCGTGGCGCTGTCGCAGCATCCGGACGTGGACGGCATCCTGTTCACCGGCAGCAGCCAGACGGGCGTCGCGCTGCATAAACAGTTCGGCGGCCAGCCGGGCAAGATGCTGGCGCTGGAAATGGGCGGCAACAACCCGCTCGTCGTCTGGGACGTGCAGAACGTCGACGCGGCCGTGCACCACGTCGTGATGTCCGCGTTCATCTCGGCCGGCCAGCGCTGCACGTGCGCGCGCCGCCTCATCGTGCAGGACGGCCCGCAGGGACAAGCCATCGTCGACCGTCTCGTGGAAGTGGCGGGCAAGCTGGCCGTCGGCCCGTCGAACGCGGAGCCGCAGCCGTTCATGGGCCCCGTCGTCTCGGCCGCCGTGGCGAAACGCCTGGTGCAGGCGCAGGAGATGATGGAAGCGCAGGGCGGTAAAGTTTTGCTGCGCATGCGCCAGCTCGACCCGAACGCGGGCTTCGTCACCGCCGGTATCGTCGACGTGACGGATGCGCAGGGCATCCCGGACGAAGAGTGGTTCGGACCGCTGCTGCAGATCGTGCGCGTGGCGGATTTCGACCGCGCCATCGAGGCCGCCAACGCGACGGAATACGGCCTCGCCGCGGCACTCCTCTCGCCGTCGGAAGACTTGTGGAAGCGCTTCGCGGTCAAGGCTAGAGCCGGCGTCGTCAACTGGAACCGTCCGACGACGGGCGCCGCCAGCTCCGCGCCGTTCGGCGGCGTGGGCAAATCGGGCAATCACCGTCCGAGCGCCTATTACGCGGCCGACTACTGCGCGTACCCGGTCGCCTCCATCGAAACCTCTGAACTGGACATGCCGGCCAAGCTGTCGCCCGGTCTCACCTTCTGAACGATATGCGCAACGCACGCGAATTCAATTTCGACGGCCTCGTGGGCCCGTCGCACAACTACGCCGGTCTCTCGTTCGGCAACGTTGCCTCGTTCAACAATGTGCGGAGCGCGTCGAACCCGCGCCAGGCCGCGCTGCAGGGCCTCGCCAAGATGCGCGCACTGGCCGCGCGCGGCTTCGCGCAAGGCTTGCTGCCGCCGCAGGCGCGTCCGAACTTCCGCCTGCTGCGCCGCCTCGGCTTCACGGGCACGGATGCCGACGTGCTGGCACGGGCGTACCGCGAATCTCCGGTGATCCTCGCGTGCGCGTACTCCGCATCGCCGATGTGGACCGCGAACGCCGCCACCGTCAGCCCGTCGGCCGACACGGCGGACGGCCGCGTGCACTTCACCGCCGCGAACCTGAACAACAAGCTGCACCGCGCGGAAGAACATGTGCAGGCGACGCGCACGCTGCGCGCCCTGTTCGCGAACCCGGACCGCTTCGTCGTGCACGACCCGCTGCCGTCGACGCCTGCGTTCGGCGACGAGGGCGCCGCCAACCACACGCGCTTCGCCAGCGCACACGGCGCGGCCGGCGTCGAGTTTTTTGTCTATGGCCGCGTCGAGTTCGACCCGTCCGCGCCCGCGCCGACCAAGTATCCGGCACGCCAGACGCTGGAAGCATCGCAGGCCGTCGCCCGCCTGCATGGCCTGGACGCGGCACGTACCGTATTCGCGTCGCAGAATCCGGCCGTGATCGACCAGGGCGTGTTTCATAACGACGTGATCGCGGTCGGCAACGGCAACGTGCTGTTCTACCACGACCAGGCGTTCGCCGACGAAGCGGCCACACTGGAAGCGCTGCGCCGCGCGCTGGGCGTCACCGGCACCGACCTGCGCGCCGTGCGCGTGGACACGGGCGTCGTCCCCGTCGCCGACGCCGTCGCCAGCTATCTGTTCAACAGCCAGCTGCTGTCGAAGCCGGACGGCGGCATGGCGCTCGTCGTCCCGCACGAATGCCGCGAGACGGCGACCGTGGCCCGCTACCTGGAGCAGCTGGTGGCGAGCGGTGGCCCAATCGACGAGTTGATCGAATTCGACCTGCGCCAGAGCATGCGCAACGGCGGCGGCCCCGCGTGCCTGCGCCTGCGCGTGGTGCTCACGGACGAGGAAGCGGCCGCGATGCACCAGGGCGTGCTGATGACGGAAGACCTGTACGCGCGCCTCGTGCCGTGGGTCGAGCGTCATTACCGCGACCGCGTGGAGCCGAAGGACCTGGCCGACCCGCAACTGGCCATCGAGTGCGCCGCGGCACTGGAAGACCTGGAGCGCATCCTGGGCTTGCCCGGTCTTTACGACCTTTCATGATTTAATAGCGCATCGTTTCCGGGAGGGTGTACCTCGAAAAACCGTCCAGGTTTTTCGACGTACACCCGAAGAAGCACAAGAAATCTGGACGGGACAACCCTGTCCGTACCAGCCGGGAACATGTGGCCACAAGCCGCGCCGAACCCGGCGCAACAAACCAGCTTTTGGAGAAGCTAAAAATGAACAAAGACATGCCTCACGATCTGCGCACGCAAACCCTCGCGCTGGTCAACGAGAACAAGCCGGCCGACGCCTCGGAACAAGTGGGCGCGCTGATCGGCGCCTGGATCGGCGCCCTGGACGAGGACGACCTCGCCGGCATCGATCCCCGCAACCTCGCCGCCATCCTGTGGGATGCCTTCGCCCAGGTGGCGCAGCGCACGACCGACGGCTGCCAGATCGCGGAGAATCGCTATACGGACGGGCGCTGCGGCATGTCGACCGCCTTGCTGATCCTGAACGAGGACATGCCCTACCTCGTCGACTCGTTCGTGATGGCGCTGCGCCGCCAGCGCGTCGTCGCGTCGGGCGTGCTGAATACGGTGCTGCCCGTGCGCCGCGATGAAGCCGGGCGCGTGGTCGCCGTCGGCGAAGCGGGCGCGCCGCTGGAATCGTATGTCCTGTGCCTGCTGGCGGAAGACCTGCCGCAGGACGAGCTCTCCGAACTCGTCGCCCGCATCCAGATGGTCGCGCGCGACGCCGCCATCGTGCACCGCGACGCCGTCGCCATGGCCGACCGCATGACTTTCGTCGCCGCAGCAGCCGCCGAGAAAGGGCATGATGCGGGCACGCCGTCCGGCCAGGAAGTGGCGGCCTTCCTCGACTGGGCCAAGAACGAAGGCTTCGAACCGTTCGGCTACGCGTATTACTTCGTCAAGCCGGGCGTGCGCGAACTCGAACGCGACATCCCGAGCCGCATCGGCGTGCTGCAGGATACGTCGCACCCCGTCTACGGCACCTGCCTGCAGAACATCCCGGGCGACTTCGAGATCCTGTCCAAGCGCGACGAGACGCTGTCGATCGTGAAGGCCGACGTGGCCGGCACCTTGCACCGCGACCAGCCGCTGGATTTCATCGGCGTGCGTGACACCGACACGCAGGGCAACACGATCGGCGAACACTGCTTCGTCGGCCTGTTCACCCGCGCCGCCACGTCGACCCCGCTGGCGCGCCTGCCGTTCGCGCGCGGCCGCGTCGCGAAAGTGCTGTCGATTGCCGGCGTGCGTCAGGAAGGCTTCCGCGCCGAGAAATTCCTCGAGATCCTGGAGTCGCTGCCGCGCACGGAAGCACTGGAAGCGGATCCGGACTGGCTTGCCCAGGTGTGCAGCTCCGTCGTCTCGCTGTACAAGCAGCCGCGCGCGAAAGTCTTCGCCCGCCGCGACGTGTACCAGCGCCACCTGAACGTCCTGGTCTATTTGCCGCGCGAGCGCTACAGCGCCGCCGTCGTCGCCGCGCTGGCGCAGGCACTGAAGGAAAGCTCGGGCGCCGTCGACGTGCGCACGCAGACGCTCGTCGCCGATGGCCCGCTGGCCCGCGTCTACCTGATCGCCCAGGCCGCGCGCTATCCGCTCGACCTGGAATCGGACATCCAGAAACCGCTGCTGTCCGTGCTGGACGGCTGGCATGACCGCTACACGGCGCTGACCGACACGGTCGAAGACGTCCCGACCCGCAACGCGCTGCGCAAGATCCTGCCGACGCTGCCGGTCAACTACGTGGCCGCGACGGCGCCCGAAATCGCTTTCCGCGACGTGAGCGCGATCATCGCGAACGGCCAGCAGGGCCACGTCTCGGTCCGCATCGAGACGGATGAAGCGGGCGTCACGTCGCTGCGCCTGTACTCGACGAACACGATGCCGTCGCTGTCGCGCATCCTGCCGGCGCTGCAGAACGCCGGCGTCGCCATCGACCGCGAACAAAGCTTCTGGATCGACACGGCCGACGGCACGCGCCGCTACATCACGGGCCTGATCGTCGACGCGGATTCGGCCGCCAAGCTGGCCAAGCCGGGCGTCGCGGAAGTCGCGGGCGAACTGTTCGCCGCGCTGTTCAACGACGAAGCGGAAGACGGCCGCCTGAACGGCCTCACCATCGAAGGCGGCCTGGCGATGCGCGAAGTGCAGCTCGTGCGCGCCTACATCAGCTACTGGCGCCAGGCGGGCAGCAAGTTCTCGACCCGCTACATGGCCGAGACGCTGCGCCCGCGCGCGAACCTCGTCAAGGAACTGGTCGAAGGCTTCGAACTGCGCTTCGATCCGAAACGCAGCGCCGAAGAGCGCGCCGAGGGCGATGCGAAACTGGCCGCGCTGAAGGCGGACCTGGCCAAGGTCAACCACGCCGACACCGAGGAAATCATGGCCGCGCTGGTCGATCTCGTGATGGCGACAGTGCGCACCAATTACTATCAAAACGATGGCGAGAAGATCATCTTCAAGCTCGACACGAGCCACCTGGCGCTCGTGCCGGAACCTCGCCCGTTCCGCGAGATCTACGTGTTCTCGCGCCGCTTCGAAGGCTTGCACCTGCGCGGCGGCCCGGTCGCCCGCGGCGGCCTGCGCTGGTCCGATCGCATGGAAGACTACCGCACCGAAGTGCTGGGCCTCGTGAAGGCGCAGATGGTCAAGAACGCCGTCATCGTGCCGGCCGGCTCGAAGGGCGGTTTCGTCTGCAAGCAGATGCCGAAGGATGCGGCGCGTGACGTCGTGGCGGCCGAAGGCGAAGCCGTCTACCGCCTGTTCATCGCGAGCCTGCTGGAAGTGACGGACAACCGCGTGCGCGGCGAGATCGTGCCGCCGACGGACACCGTGCGCTACGACCAGGACGACCCTTACCTCGTGGTCGCCGCCGACAAGGGCACCGCGACGTTCTCCGACATCGCCAACAGCATCGCCGTCTCGCGCGGCTTCTGGCTGGGCGACGCGTTCGCATCGGGCGGTTCGAACGGCTACGACCACAAGAAGATGGGCATCACGGCGAAGGGCGCGTTCGAAGCCGTGAAACGCCACTTCTACGAAATGGGCCATGACATGAACACGACCCCGGTGACGATGGTCGGCGTGGGCGACATGTCGGGCGACGTGTTCGGCAACGGCGTGCTGCTGTCGCGCCAGCTGAAAGTGCTGGCCGCGTTCGACCACCGCCACATCTTCCTCGACCCGAACCCGGACGTCGTCGTGTCGTTCAATGAGCGCAAGCGCATGTTCGCGCTGCCGCGTTCGTCGTGGGACGACTACGACAAGGAACTGATCTCGGAAGGTGGCGGCGTGTTCCCGCGCACCGCGCGCCACATCGAGCTGTCGCCGCAAGTGCGCGAAGCGCTGGCCATCGAAGAGACGTCGCTCACGCCGGAAGAACTGATGCACCGTATCCTGCTGGCGCCGGTCGACCTGTTCTACAACGGCGGCATCGGCACTTATATCAAGGCGTCCACCGAGACCCACGCGCAGGTGAAGGACCGCGCCAACGACAACATCCGCGTCAACGGCAACGAGCTGCGCGTGAAGGTTGTCGCGGAAGGCGGCAACCTGGGCGCCACGCAGGCCGGCCGTATCGAATTCGCGCTGGCCGGCGGCCGCATCTTCACGGATGCGATCGACAACTCGGCCGGCGTGGACTGCTCCGACCACGAAGTCAACGTCAAGATCTGGCTCGACACCGAAGTCAACGCGGGCCAGCTGGACGAGGGCGAGCGCAATCGCCTGCTGACCGAGATGACGGGCGATATCGAGAAGCTGGTCCTGCGCGACAACACGCTGCAGACGCACCTGCTGGTGCGCGAGGCGCAGGCGCAATCGGACAGCGCCGTCGTCGACGGCTACGCTGTCCTGATCGCGAGCCTGGAGGCGGAAGGCGCCGTGTCGCGCGAGCTGGAGCAGCTGCCGAGCGAGACGGAACTGCAGCGCCGCAAGGCCCTGGGCCTGGGCTTGACGACGCCGGAACTGGCCGTCGTCGTCGCCAACGTCAAGAACCGCTTCAAGCGCATCCTCGCCGCGCTGCCGCTGACGGAACAGCCGTGGGCCGAGACCATCCTGCGCCCGTACTTCCCGGCACAGCTGGTGGCCACGCGCGATCCGCTGGCGCACCCGCTGGCCAACGCGATCCTCGCGACCGTGCTGGCCAACGAATCCGTCAACCGCTGCGGCCCGCTGATGCTGCGCGACCTGGCGCTGGAACACCGCATCGACGACGCCGAAGTCGTGAAAGCGTGGGGCCAGGCGTGGGCCGCGCTGCACCTGGCGCCCGTGTTCGAGGCACTGGACCATGACGCGCTGGTCGTGCCGCGCGACGTGTCGCAGACCGTCGATGCGCGCACCCGCGTGATGCTGCGCACCGTGATCGAAGGCGTGCTGTCGCTGCCGGCCGAGCAGGCCGGTGCCGGCGGCATGGAAGAGTTGTCGAACCTGTTCGCCCAGCCGGAACAACTGCGCCAGCTGATGCCGGCGAAGCTTGACGCGGACAGCCACGCGGGCCTGTCGTCGTCGTTCGTGCAGGCGTGGAAGGCCGTCGACACGGTCGAATCGCTGGCGGCGTTCCTGTTCGCGGCCGTCTCCGTCCAGCGTCCGCAAGGCATGTCGCTGGCCGAGTTCCTGCGCGTCGGCATGCTGCTGCGCGAGCAGGCCGGCATCGACACCTTGGAACGCGGCCTCAAGCTGCCGGCCACCAGCAAGTCGCAGGAACAGCTGCGCAACTACGCGCTGCAAGCCCTGCGCCGCACGCAGCAACGCCTGCTGACGGAAGTGCTGGCGGCGAGCCGCACCAGCGGCGACATGCAGTCGGCCGTGCGCGAGCTGACCGCGGCGATGGGCCTGTCGGCCGGCTACGTCCAGCCGACGGACCTGGAGCAGGCGATGCTGGCCGTGTGGTCGCTGTCGGAAGGGTCGAGCCCGGACCGCATCGCATCCGGCACCGCGGCGTCGACCGTCGCCACCACCGTCGCGAACCTGGCGTAAGCGATGGCGGCCACCTTACCGAAGGAAATCCGGGCACTGGCCGAAGGCGACTTCGGCGAGGTCGCCGCCCGCTTCGCGCAAGCCGGCTTCACGGTCGGCCTGCCCGCGAAGGGCGTGCTGACCGTGAAGGCCGCGACGCCGCCGGCAGAGCGGCCCGCCGTGCTGCTGTCGGTGGGCGTGCATGGCGACGAGACGGGGCCGATCGAGATGGTGGCCTACGCCATCGAGGCCCTGTCGCGCACGCCGGGCGAGTTCGCGGTGGACCTGATGCTGTGCGTCGGGAACATCGACGCCATCGCGGCCGGCAAGCGCTTCATCGACGCGGACCTGAACCGCATGTTCCGCGACCAGCGCGGCGACCTGGCCGGCACCTTCGAAGCCGGCCGCGCGGACACGCTGATCGCAGCCACGGCTGCATTCTTCGACGGCAGCGGCCCGCGCCGCTGGCACCTCGATCTGCACACGGCGATCCGCGGCTCGCGTTATCCGCGCTTCGCGATCGTGCCGGAGCTGATCGCGGACGAGCCTCGCCGCGCGCTGATCGCGTGGCTGGGCCTCGGCGGCATCGAAGCCGTCATCATGAACCCGGCGTCCGCAGGCACGTACAGTTACTGGACGGCCGAGCGGCACGGCGCCGCGGGCACCACCGTCGAACTGGGACGCATCGGCACGCTGGGGCAGAACGACCTGTCGCAGTTCGCGGCGATGGCGTCGGCCTTGCATGGATTGCTGCGCGGGCAGGCGCAGGCGGGCGGCAACGAACCCATCGTGTTCAACACGGCCCAGTCGATCACCAAGCTGTCCGATGCGTTCACGATGAGCTTCGGGCGCGACACGGAGAACTTCACGCCGCTGAAAAAGGGTGACGTGATCGCGCGCGACGGCGATACCGTTTATACCGTTCAGCACGACGAGGAGTGCGTCGTGTTTCCGAATCCCGACGTGCGCGTGGGGTTGCGGGCAGGGATCATGGTGGTGCGCGCCGGTTGAAAGCGCGTTTGCGCCATGCGCGCTAGACTGGCTCTTTGAAACACAAAGGGGAGTCTTCACCCATGAGCAAGCTGTTTTCTTCGATCCAGCTCGGCCCGCTCGAGCTGGCGAACCGGATCGCCATCGCGCCGATGTGCCAGTACTCCGCCGACCGCGGTTTCGCCACCGACTGGCACATGATCCACCTCGGCCACCTCGCACTGTCCGGTGCCGGTCTCCTCATCATCGAAGCGACCGCCGTGACGGAAGAGGGGCGCATCACCTATGCCGACCTGGGCCTCTGGTCCGACGAGCATGCGGCGGCGCTGGAGCCCGTCGTCAATGCGATGCGCAAGCACGCACCGATCAAGATCGCCATCCAGCTCGCGCACGCGGGCCGCAAGGCATCGAGCGAGGTGCCCTGGAAGGGCGGCGCGAACATCCCTGCCGACCATGAGAATGGCTGGCAGACCGTGGCGCCGTCCGCGATCCCGCACGCGGAGGGCGAGACCGTGCCGCTGGCGCTCGATGCCGCCGGCCTGCAGCGCGTGAAGGACGGTTTTGTCGCCGCCGCGCGCCGCGCCGATGCGCTGGGCCTGGACGCCATCGAACTGCACGCCGCTCATGGCTATCTGCTGCACCAGTTCCTGTCGCCGCTGTCGAACCGGCGCGACGATGCATATGGCGGTTCGCTGGAAAACCGCATGCGCTTTCCGCTCGAGGTGTTCGAGGCCGTGCGCGCGGCCGTGTCGCCCGAGATGGTGGTCGGCATGCGTATCTCGGCCAGCGACTGGGTCGAGGGCGGCTGGGACCTGGAACAGAGCCTCGTGCTGACCAAAGCGCTCGAAAAACTGGGCTGCCAGTTCATCCACGTGTCGAGCGGCGGGCTGTCGCCGCACCAGAAGATCCCTGTCGGTCCGGGCTACCAGATCGAGTTCGCCGCGCGCATCAAGGCGAACACGCCAATGCCGACCATCGGCGTGGGCCTGATCACGGAAGCGAAGCAGGCCGAGACCATCGTGCAGACCGGCCAGGCGGACATGGTGGCGCTGGCGCGCGCGATGCTGTACGACCCGCGCTGGCCGTGGCATGCGGCGGCGGAACTGGGGGCGACGGTCAGCGCGCCGCCGCAGTACTGGCGCTCGCAGCCGCACGAGTACAAGCATCTGTTCGGCGATACGCGCCTGGGCCAGCGCTGACGGTCGTCGCAGGTTTTCCTCCGTTCGTTCCGCGTTTTACACCGTCCGTCGCATGCAGGCGGACGACCCCGGGTACCCTTGCTAGAGTGGCACGGTCAATAACAACAAGGCCATCCACCATGCGTACTCCGTTCGCCATCGCTCTCACCTGCGCCATCCTCGGCGGCTGCGCCATCATCGTCGCCCCGGGCGGCGATGGCGACTACCAGGTCCGCACGCCATTCTCCAGCGATTCCATCGAAGGCAACGGCGTGCCCGGGCGCGACGAGCGCACGATCGCCACCGTGCCGGCGCTGGAAGTGAACGGCACGATCACCGTCGACGTGCGCGTGGGCCCGGCGACGTCGCTGGTCGTGGAGGCGGACAGCAACCTGCTGCCGTTCATCCGCACGGAGCTGCGCGGCGACCGCCTCGTCATCGAGAAGGAGCGCTCGTTCCGCACCAACAATCCCGTGCGCGTGACCTATACGGTGCCGCGCTTGACGGACGTGCGCCACAATGGGTCCGGCCGCATGTCCGTGCAAGACCTGAACGGCGGACCTCTGGTGGTGGAAGAGCGGGGATCGGGTTCCGTGCTGCTGACGGGCCGCGTCGCCGGCCTGGACGCGGTACTGAACGGCTCGGGCAGCATCGACGCGACGACGTTGCAAAGCAGCGGCGGCAACCTGACCCTGAACGGTTCCGGCCGCGTCGTCGCGGGGCGCATGCAGGGCGAGCGCCTGACGGCGAGCCTGAACGGCTCCGGCCAGCTGCGCGTGACGGGTGCGGTGCGCCACCTGGCGGCGCGCTCGAACGGTTCCGGCCACCTGGACCTGGCGGACCTCGTCAGCGAGCAGGCGGACCTGTCGTCGACGGGATCCGGTGGCATGACCGCGAACGTGCGCCAGTCGCTCGTCGCGCAGAACGGCGGTTCCGGCGGCATCCGTGTGTATGGCAATCCGTCGCAGCGGACCGTGAGCGGGAAGCTCGTCCAGGTCGTGAATTAAAAACGCCGGCGCGAAGGCCGGCGTTTCGATTACAGCAGGTGGTCGAGCAGCTCCGGACCGAACACCTCGCGGTACAGGCGGCCGGCCGGCACGCCCGCATTCAGGAGACCGAGCCACTGGGCCTGCATGAACTTGTGCGGGCCGCACAGGTAGACCGACGCCTCGTCGTGCGGCCATGCCGGCAGCTTCGCCACGTCCATGCGGCCTTCGATCACGCCGGCCGCACCTTGTGCGTCCTCGTGGAAGGTCACGACGGACAGGTTCGGCATCACGGACACCAGGCCTTCGACTTCCGCGCGCAGCGCGTGGTGGCCGGCGTCGCGTGCGGCGTGCGCGAAGATCACGCGGCGCTGCGGATTCACCTGCGTCACGCGCTTCAGGGCGGACACCATCGGCGTAATGCCGACGCCAGCCGACAGCAGCACGAGCGGCGCGTCGCCTTCCGTCTCCGGCAGGAACTCGCCGAACGGGTGCGACACCTGCAGCGTGGCGCCGACCTTCACGTTGGCGTGCAGCCAGTTCGACACTTCACCGGCCGGCGTATCGTCCACGCCGTCTTCGCGCTTCACCGAGATGCGCAGGTCTTCACCATTCGGCGCATCCGACAGGCTGTACTGGCGCAGCTGGTGACGGCCGCCCGGCAGGTCGACCGCGACGCTGACGTACTGGCCCGGCTTGAACGCGGGGACCGGTTTGCCGTCGGCGGGGACGAAGCGGATCGACAGCACGTTGACGGATTCCGTCTTGACTTCCACGACGCGCATCGGACGGGTGTCGCCCGGCTGGATGCCGGCCGTGCTGTACAGGTTCGCTTCCGCTTCGATCAGCAGTTTGGCGAGCGAGTTGTAGGCTTCCTTCCACGCGTTCAGCAGCGGTTCCGTGGCGGCGTCGCCCAGCGTGGCCGCGATGGATTCCAGCAGGTGCTTGCCGACGATCGGGTAGTGCTCGGCGCGGATGCCGACCGACACGTGCTTGTGCACGATGCGCTCGACGACGGGACCCAGCGCGCCCGGGTTGCCGATGTTGGCCGCGTACGCGAACACCGCCGATGCCAGCGACTGCTGCTGCGCCCCACTGGCCTGGTTCCCCATGTTGAAAATGCGGGTCAGTTCAGGATGCGCGCCCAGCATGTTCGTGTAGAACAGCTTGGTGATCGTCAGGCCGTGCTGGCGCAGGACGGGGACGCTGGCATCGATGTAGGGGCGGGAAGCTTCCGAAATCATGGTGGTTCCTTTAATTATGCATTTAAGATGCAGATTTAAGATTCAAAAAAAGGCCCGCACAGCGGGCTTGCCATCAATATTGAAGTTAATCCTCACTCACCGGCTCGGGCAGGGCCACGGCGGTTTTCGCCGCTGCGCTATCCCAGAACATGCGATGCATGCGCACCACCTGTTCGCCCGTGCCGCCGGCGGTCGCGTGGGCCAGCGTGTAGCGGTCCATCGCGTCGTAGAACGCCCGCATGCCGGCGCGCAGCATGCCGCGCAGCTGGCAATCCATCTTCAGCGCGCAGTCCGTGCCGTCGCAGTCGACCAGCTCGTCGTCTTCGCCTTCCAGCTTGCGCAGTACCTGGCCGATCGTCAGGGTGGCGGGATCGGCGGCGAGGCGCAGGCCGCCGTTGCGTCCGCGGGTCGCCTGCACCCAGCCCAGCTTGGCCAGTTGCCCGACCACTTTGACCAGGTGGTTCAGCGGGATGTCGAATTGCTTGCCGATCTCGGCCACCGTTACCGGATGCGGACGTTCTCCCGCGCGTTCCAGATAGATCAGGACACGCAGGCCAATATCGGAGAATCGGGTGAGTCGCATCGGATCAGCTCAGTGGTTACGAGCGTATTCTAACTCCATGTGCGTATTCTACCTAAATCTGCATTAAAAATGCATGTTTAGCGGAAGTATTTTTTTTCCCGCAGTGAAAGCAGTGCCGGGAACTGGCCCTATAATCGCGGACTTTGGATAAGACAACAGCGCTACCCGCGCCAAGAGGACGACGACGTGAACCAGACACTGGGCCAAAAGCTCTTTCGTACCAAGACGTCCGAGCACAAGCTCGATGACGGCCATGCCCACGCCCTGGGCCGCTCGCTGGGCTTGTTTCCCCTGACGATGATCGGCGTCGGTGCCACGATCGGCACCGGTATCTTCTTCACGATGGTGGAAGCGGTGCCGAAGGCCGGTCCGGCCGTCGTGCTGTCGTTCCTGATGGCCGCCGTCACCGCGGGCCTCACCGCGCTGTGCTATGCCGAACTGGCCAACCGCGTGCCGGCCGCCGGCTCCTCGTATTCGTTCGCCTACGCCACCGTGGGCGAGTTCGCCGCGTTCATCGTCGCGGCCTGCCTGCTATTGGAATATGGCCTGGCCGCCAGCGCGACCGCGATCGGCTGGTCGGATTACCTGAACAACTTCCTGCAGAACGCGCTCGGCTGGCAGATCCCCGACGCGCTGCGCTCGCCCCTGGTCGTCGCGGGCAAGAACGGCGGCGTCGAATTCCACACGGGGCACATCAACCTGCCGCCGATCCTGCTCGTCGTGCTGTGCTGCGTCCTGCTGATCCGCGGCACCAAGGAATCGGCGACGACGAACGCCATCATGGTGCTGATCAAGCTGGCGATCCTCGTGTTCTTTTCCGCGATCGCGCTGTCCGGCTTCGACATCAACAACTTCCACCCGTTCGTCTGGCCGGCGGACGGCAAAGGCGTCGGCGGCCTGGCCGGCGTGACGGCGGCCGCGGGCACCGTGTTCTTTTCGTTCATCGGCCTGGACACCATCGCCACGGCCGGCGAGGAGGTCAAGGACCCGACGCGCGACGTCCCGATCGGCATCCTGGCCGCCCTCGGCATCGTCACCGTGTTCTACATGCTGGTCGCGATCGCGGCCCTTGGCGCCCAGCCGGCGTCGATGTTCGCGGGCCAGGAAGCGGGCCTCGCCGTGATCCTGCAGAACGTGACCGGCAAGGCATGGCCGGCGCTCGTGCTGTCGGCCGGCGCCGTCATCTCCGTGTTCTCGGTGACGCTGGTGACGATCTACGGCCAGACGCGCATCCTGTACGCCATCGCCAAGGACGGCCTCGTGCCGAACGCCTTCCGCAAGGTCAATCCGCGCACGCAGTCGCCGGTGACGAACACGCTGATCGTCAGCATCGTCGTGGGCGCCGTGGCGGGCCTCGTCGACTCCACCTTCCTGTGGGACATGGTGAGCATGGGGACGCTGGTCGCGTTCATGGTCGTGTCGATCGCGGTGCCGGTCATCCGCCGCAAGCAGGGCGAGACGGGCCGCAAGGGCTTTCGCGTGCCATTCGGGCCTTACCTCGTGCCGGGGCTGTCGATCCTCGCGTGCCTGTATCTCGTCGGCGGGTTGTCCAGCACGACTTATACGGTGTTCACCATCTGGATGGCGGTGGCCGTTCTCACGTATTTCGGGTATGGGATGCGGAACAGCCGGTTGAACAAGGCGAATGCGGCGCAGGCCGAGTTGACGCACTGATGACGGCACCCGCGCTCCGCCCCGCCTGCGCGGCGGACCATCCGCACCTGCTCGCGCTCTGGCTCGCGTCCGTGCGGGCGACGCACGCTTTCCTCGGCGAGGACGACGTGCAGGCCCTGGTGCCCATCGTGCGCGACGTCGTGCTGCCGGGACTGGAAATCTGGGTCCTCGAATTCGCGCCCGGCGCACCGGCCGGCTTCATGGGACTGGACGGCGCCGCGGTCGAAGCGCTGTTCGTCGCGCCGGAACACTTCCGCAAGGGCGTGGGCACGATGCTGCTCGCCCATGCGCGCCGCCTCAAGGGCGCGCTCAGCGTCGACGTGAACGAACAGAACCCGCAGGCGCTGGCCTTCTACCTGCAATGCGGCTTCGTCCAGGTGGGGCGTTCGGCGCTCGACGCGGCGGGACGGCCATTCCCCATCCTGCACCTGCGCGAAGCCTGACTACCGGGCCAGCGGACGGACGTACGTCAGCAGACTGACGAGCGTCTTCCCCGGCTCCTCCCACGGCACCATGTGCGCCGACCGCTCGAACCACACGGCCTGCTTCTTCGGCGCCTTGACCTGCCTGAGCCACGCCTCCGTCGGTGCCGTCGGCGTCGTGTAATCGTGCCGGCCCAGGAACATCACCACCGGGATCGGGAAGCTTTTCACGTTCGAGAAGTCCACCTGCACGAACTCCGGCAGGATGCGGCCCAGCGTGAGCAGGCTGCCCTGGTCGATGTCCTTCACCTGCTGCGCATCGTATTCGGGCGACAGGCGCGGGCCGTCGAAATAATAGGCCGACTCGCTGCGGTAGGCGCTCAATCCGCCGTAGTACTGCGGCCATTTGCGCGCGACGATGATGCGTTCGCGCGTGATCGGCTGGTTGCCGGGGTAGGGCGCGATCGACTGCAGGTCGCGCAGCGCTTCCTCGTTCTTGTGCGCCTTCGCCTGTGCCAGCGCGTAGTCGAAGCTGATCCGCTCGTTCTCGCGCACGCTGATCACCTGGCCGATGCCGACGTAGGCATAAAACAGGTCCGGACGTTTCAGCGCCGCCTTCATGCTCACGATGGTGCCCCAGCTGTGGCCCATCAGGATCAGCTTCTTCTTGCCGTAGCGCCGGCGCAGGTGCTCGGCCACTTCGATGGCGTCGTCGACGTAGCGGTCGATGTGGATCGTGTCCGCGACCTGCGCGGGATCGGTCTCGCCGTACGTCTTGCCGGCGCCGCGCTGGTCCCAGTTCGCGATCGTGAAGTATTCCTCGAGCGGGCGTTCGAACTGCCACAGGGTCGGCGTGACGGGCGACGCGGGGCCGCCGTGCACGAACAGGATCATCGGGTTGTCGCGCTCCTGGCCGCGCACGGTGAACCACTGGTCGATGCCGCCGATGCGCGTCTTGTACGATTCCTGCACGCCGTGCGGCGCGACGATTTTATCGAGGTCCGCCACGATGGCGCGGGCTTGCGTCCATGCCTGCGTCCGCACTTCCTGAATGTTGTCGTCTTGCGCGCGCACGTTCGCGCATGCGACGGCGAGCAGTGCCCAGATCCAGATCCGCTTCATACCGATTCTCCTTATGCGTGATGTGCAGGCAGTGTAAGGAATCGGCTCCGGGCCGGCAGGCCCGATGGCATGGATTGCGCATTGCGCGGTATGAGATGCAGACGGCGCGGATGGAATACTTGATACACTTGTTCGACTGTCAACCGATCGAGCCCACCATGAACCATTCCAACCTCCAGCCATCCCGCAACGACATCCTCCCGCCCCGCGTCGACCATCTCAGCGCCATCCTGCCGGACGATCCGCTATTGATGATGGGCGCCGGCCCGGTGCCGATCCCCAGCGCGGTGGCCCGCGCGAATTCGCTGGTCATCAACCACCTGGGCGAGACCATGGCGAAGATCATCACCCAGGTCAAGGACATGGCGCGCTACGTCTTCCAGACCCGCTCCAACTGGGTGCTGGGCGTGGCCGGTCCCGGATCGGCGGCGATGGAAATGGCGATCTGCAATCTGGTCTGGCCCGGCACGCGCGTGCTCTCGATCTGCAATGGTTTCTTCAGCGGCCGCATGGCGGAAATGAGCCGCCGCGCGGGGGCCGACGTCGTCACGATGAACGAGATCTTCCCGCACTCGATGTCGCTGGACCGGCTGGAAGCGCTGTTGGACGAACACCGGCCGCACTGCCTGACGCTCGTCCAGGGCGAAACGTCCAACACCACATTCAACAACGACGTGAAGAACATCGCGCGGCTGGCGAAGGCGCGGGGCTGCCTCGTCATCGTCGATGCCGTGTGCACGCTCAGCACGACGCCGTTCGAGATGGACGACTGGCAGGTCGATGCCGTGATCACGGGCGGGCAGAAAGGGCTGTCGTCGATTCCGGGCGTCTCGCTGCTCGCGTTCTCCGACGCCGCGTGGAGCCGGATCCGCGAACGGCCGACGCCGAATACGCACTGGTGCCTGGACGCCCTGCTGGCCGAGAATTTCTGGCACAAGGCGTCGTACCACTACACGGCGCCGGTGTCGGGCGTGCTGGCGCTGCACGAAGCCTTGCGCCTCGTGTGCGAAGAAACGCTGCCCGTCAGGTTCGCCCGCCACCTGCGCTGCTCGACCGCGCTGCAGGACAGCATCGAGGCGATGGGCCTGTCCCTGTTCGCGCCCGCGGAATCGCGGCTCAATTCGGTGGTCGGGATCAATCTGCCGGAGGGCATCACCAACCAGGCCGTCTGCTCCACGATCTCGAGCCGCTACCAGGTCGAGATCTCGGGCTCCTTCGGCCTGCCGATCGTCAGGATCGGGCAGATGGGCGAGCAGTGCCGCGCGCATCACCTGTTCCGCACGGTGCACGCGCTGGGCAGCACGATGCGCGACCTGGGCGCGACCGTGGATCTGCCGTCCGGCATGGCGGAACTCGAGAACTCGCTGCAGCGCTCCAAGGCCGACTAATTACAGCACGCCCATCTCCTTGAGAAGGTTGTCCGCATGGTCGACCTTCTCCATGTTCCACAGGATGTAGCGGACGTCGACCTGGATGTCGCGCGTGGCGCGCGGATCGAAATCCCAGTCGGAGATGATCGAATCGAGCGTGCCGTCGAACGCGAGGCCCACCAGTTCGCCGCGCGCGTTCAATGCCGCCGATCCCGAGTTGCCGCCCGTGATGTCCAGCGTGGCGAGGAAGTCGACGGGCACCGTCTTCAGCTTCGGATCGGCCCAGCGGCCGAAGTCCTTCGCGCGGATGGCGGCCAGCTGGCGCGCCGGCGCATTGAACTCGCCTTCGCCCGTGTGCTTGGCGACGACGCCCTTCACGGTCGTGAACGCGGTCCATGAGCCGGTGCCGTCGGCGCCGTAGTCGCGGCCCTTGACGTTGCCGTACGTGACCCGCAGGGTGCTGTTCGCATCCGGGTAGACGGCGCGGCCCTTGCTGTTCATGTACGCGATCTTCGCCTTCATGGTGCTGGCGTAGGTCTTCTGGATGCGCCCAGCCAGTTCGTCCTCGTCCGCCTCGCGTTTCATGTCGGCGTCGTACATCGCGACGGCGGCCTTGATGAAGCTGTCGCTGCTGGCCCTGAATTCCTGCGGGGTCTTCGTCAGCCACGCCGTGCGCACCTCCTTGTCCTGCAGGTGCGAGCCCGCGTAGATGCGGTCCAGCGCCGCTGTCAGCTCGGCCTCGCTCATGCCCGGCCCGATGCCCAGCGCGCCGTCGAATGCGGCGTCGTGCTGGTCGACCGGCTGCGCGTTGTACTGCTTCAGGAAGTTCAACACGAGGGCCTTGTCGACTTTTTCGTCATACGTGCGGTCCTGGCCGCCGATGACGGACGCCAGGCGCGGCAGGTCGCGTTCCTGGTAGCCGGACTTGCGTTCGATGTCCGGCTTCGTGCGCTCGTTGGCCAGGCGGTACAGGGTGCGCGCCGAGTTCAGGAAGCGCGGCACCGAATACCCGAGGAAGAACTCGCGCCGCGAGTCGGCGTCGCGCCGGGCGATCAGTTTTTCGACCGCCTCGATGTCCGCACCGAATTCGGCCTTGCGCTGCGGGTCCGCGGCGACCCAGGCCTTCAGCGCATTGTGCTCGGCCGTCTTGCGCGCGAGGATGTCGCTGCCTTCGTAGCTGGCGATCATGCCCTTGCGGTTCTTGTAGTAGTTGTTGACGCTCGCGATCTGGCCCGCGTACTTCAGGTGCGCGGCGGGGTCGTTCTTCGTCTCGCGTTCGATGACGGCCAGCGTCTCGGCCGACGCCTTCACGAAGGCCGGATAATTCCAGTCGAACGTGAACGCCACTTCCGACGGCAGGCGGTGCCGGTTCGTGCGGCCCGGGTAGCCGAGGGCCATGACGAAATCGCCTTCCTTCACGCCGTCCTGCGCGATCCTGAGCCACAGCTTCGGGCGGTACGGGACGTTGTCCTTCGCGTAGTCCGCGGCCTTGCCGTCGCGGCTGACGTAGGCGCGATAAAAGCCGTAGTCGCCCGTGTGGCGCGGCCACATCCAGTTGTCCGTGTCGCCGCCGAACTTGCCGATGCCGCCAGGCGGCGCGTGCACGAGGCGCACGTCGCGGATCTCGAGCTGCTTGATGCGGTAGAACTCGAGGCCGCCGTAGAAGCTCGCGACGGTGCAGCGGTAGCCGGCATCCTTCTCGCATTCGGCGACGAGTATTTTCTGGTTCTTCTCCATCGCATCCAGGCGCGCCTTGCCCGTCAGTGCCGCGACGTCGGGCGTGATCACGCGCGTGCTGACGTTCGCGACTTCCTCCGTGACGAACACGCGGCTGCCCGGCGCGGCGGGCAGTTCCTCCGCCATCGTCTTCGCGAGGAAGCCGTCGGCGAGCAGGTCGCGCTGCGGCGTGGAGTTCACGGCCACGCTGTTGTACACGCAGTGGTGGTTCGTGATCACGAGGCCTTGCGGCGACACGAACGACGCCGAGCAGCCGCCCAGGCTCACGACGGCGCCCATCGGGAACGCGGTCAGCCGGGTCAGGGTGCTTGGGTCGAGCTTGAGGCCGGCGGCCTTGAGTTGCTGCGCGATTTGCGGCAGCTGCTGCGGCATCCACATGCCCTCGTCGGCCTGTGCGGAAAACGAGGCGACAATCGCGAGCGCAATGAGGGTTTGTTTCATGGCTAGTCCTTTATAGCTGCGCCCCGATCAGGTCGGCCAGCTTGCCGCCGATTTTCTCCATGAATGGACGGTTTTGCCACGCCTGCAAGGTGATGGGGCGCGCGTGTTTCCAGTCGTCTTCGAAGACAGCTTCTTGTTGCTTGGCAAAGTCAGGATCGAGCACGTTCAGGTTGGCCTCGTCGTTGAGGATGAACGAGCGGTTGTCGAAATTGGTGGAGCCGACCGAGACGAGCAGCGAATCGACGACCAGTGCCTTCACGTGGTACATCGTCGGCTGGTACTCGGCCATCTTGATGCCGGCTTCCAGCAATTCGCCCCAGCGCTCGCGCGAGGCGGCGCGCACGATGTCGGAATCGATGATGGGACCCGGCGTGATGATGCGCACGTCCACGCCCCGTTTCGCCGCCGCAACGAGCGCCTTCACGGCCAGTTCGTCCGGCACGAAGTACGAGTTCGACAAGTGGATTGTGCGGCGCGCCGCCGTGATGGCCAGCAAATACATCAGGTGCATGCTCTCGCTGCCGCCCGTGGGCGAGCTGGAGAACATCTGCGCGGGCATGTCGCCCTGCGCGACGAGGGCCGGGAAGTAGGCGGGCCCGTCGAGGACGGCGCCGGTCGCCTTGGTCCAGTTGTCGTTGAACACGGCCTGCATCTGGCCGACGACCGGGCCTTCCACGCGGAAATGCGAATCGCGCCAATGCTCGGGATCCTGGGCGTGGCCGCGCCATTTGTCCGCGATGCCGACGCCGCCCGTGAAGCCGACCTTGCCGTCGACGATCAGGAGTTTGCGGTGCGTGCGGTTGTTCAGGCGCGCGAGCTTCCACCAGACGGGCTTGTGGTAGCGGTGCACTTCGACGCCGGCGCGGCGCATCTCGTCGAGCGACTTGTCGTCGATCTTCATGCTGCCGATCCAGTCGAGCAGCACGTGCACCTTGACGCCGGCGCGCGCCCGTTCCGACAGCGCGTCCGTGAATTCGCGGCCGATCGTGCCTTCCCAGTAGATATAGGTTTCGAAGCTGATGGACTTTTGCGCCGAGCGGATCGCGTCCAGCATGGCGGGAAAAATCTTGTCGCCGTTGAGCAGCACTTCGGCCTTGTTGCCCTCGATGATGGGCGGGCCCAGCAGCACGCCCAGCGAGCGCCGGAATTGCGGATCGTCCGTGTCGTACAGGCGCGTGAGCTGCGTGTCGATCTTTTTTTCGCCGGGTGCAAAGTTCAGCACGAGCAAGCCTGCCACGAGCGTGGCGATGCAGGTGATGAGGACGACCATGGGACGTTTGATACGCATGAGTTCGACTTTAAGACGTAAAAAAACCAACGCCAGCCGACGTTGGTTTTCAAAGCGGGGCTTGCACCTGCTTAGCGGACGCGGCCGCGACGCAGCAGATTCACGATTGCGAGCAGGATCACAGCGCCCAGGAACGAGACCAGCAGCGACGACACACTGAAGTCATCGGAGTTGATGGTGCCACTACCGAACAGCGGGGACAGCAGCCAGCCACCCAGGAAGGCTCCCACGATACCGACCACGACATTGAGAATCATGCCTTGCTCAGCATCCGTCTTCATGATCATGCTGGCGAGCCAGCCGAGCACACCACCAACAACGATCCAGATAATGAATAACATGTTGAGTCCTCCTCAAGTTGGAAAAAACATACTCCAGGCCAATTGAATGCCGAGGCCATGTGCAAAGTCTATTGATGCACACGGTACCGGGTCGGTGCGTTGCCGAACGTTAGACGCGCAAACTGCGGCGACGTTCTCTTGTTGTGCGGAATGTCCCCAACACGGTGCGTCACCGAACAGAAGCGCCTTGCTCGGCAGGCATATCGTTTAAGCCACTTTGCACCAAGTGAACACTACACCCCGGACCGCTTCGATTACTGAAAGGATTTCATCATGGCTATTTTCGACAACAGCACGAACGAGCAGAACAAGCAGAACCGCATGGTGACCGGGCTGTTCCCCGACCGCGCCAGCGCGGAGCGCGCCTACAGCGCCATCTCCACCCGCGGCTATACGAAGGACGACGTCAACCTGATGATGTCGGACACGACCCGCAAGACCCATTTCTCCGATACCGAAACTGAGCTGGGCAGCAAGGCCGCGGAAGGCGCCGCTGCCGGCGCAGGTATCGGCGGCACCATCGGCGCCGTGCTGGCCGGCGTGGCCGCCATCGGCACTTCGCTCGTGATCCCGGGTGCAGGCCTCGTCGTCGCCGGTCCGCTGGCAGCGGCACTGGCCGGCGCGGGCGCGGGCGGCATCACCGGCGGCCTGATCGGCGCGCTGATCGGCGCCGGCATCCCGGAAGAACGCGTCAAGCACTACGAGGAAGGCATCAACAACGGCGGCATCGTGATGGGCGTGACGCCGCGTTCGGACGAGGACGTTGCCTACCTGAACCAGACCTTCACCGATAACGGCGGCTCGCACGTGATCGGCACCGGCATCGGCGCCGCCGCGGGCGCCGCCACCGGCGCCGCACTGGGCGCGGCCGGCGGTCCGATCGGCATGGCGGCGGGTGCCGCGATCGGCGGCATCGCCGGCGGCATGGCCGGCAAGGGCGTGGGCGAAGTCGTCAACCCCAAATCGGGCGACGACCTGGGCGAACACTATCTGGCCAAGGGCACGGGCGCCGGCGCCGGCGCCGCAATGGGCGCGGCTGCGGGCTCCGTGGCAGGTCCGGTCGGTGCCCTGGCCGGTGCCGCGATCGGCGGCCTGGCCGGCGGCGCAGCGGGCCGCGGTGCGGGCGAAGTGGTGAATCCGCATTCGGAAGACCGTCTGCATGAGCACAACCTGGCCCAGGGCACGGGCGCGGGTGCGGGCGCACTGACCGGTGCCGCCGTGGGCAGCGCGGCCGGTCCGATCGGCACTGTCGCGGGCGCAGCCATCGGCGGTATCGCGGGCGGCATGGCCGGCAAGGGCGCGGGCGAAGTCGTGAACCCGAAACCGGGCGACGACCTGCATGAGCACAACCTGGCCGGCGGCGTCGGCGCGGGCGGCGGTGCTGCAGCCGGTGCGGCAATCGGCGCCGTGGGCGGCCCGGTCGGCATGGCGGCAGGCGCAGCCATCGGCGGCATCGCCGGCGGCATGGTCGGCAAGGGCGCCGGCCACCTCGTGAATCCGACGGTAGAGGATGCGTACTGGCGCTCGAACTACCAAACGCAGCCGTACTACACCACGGGCTACACGTACGACGATTATTCGCCGGCGTATGCGCTGGGCTACAACAATGCCCGCCGCTTCCCGTCCTACGACCTGGCCGAGCCGCACATGGCCGACGAGTGGGATCGCGTGAAGGGCCATTCGCGCCTGTCGTGGGAGCAGGCCAAGTCGGCCAGCCGCGCCGCGTGGGATCGCGTGGAACGCGCCATCCCGGGTGACTCGGACCGCGACGGCCGTTAATCGATCGCGTCAATGAAAAAGCCCCGCGGCCAGCTCGGCCGCGGGGCTTTTTCGTTTGGGTACGGCCAGATTACTGCTTGACGGCTTCGACCTGGATCGCCAGCTTGACTTCCGGCTTGAAGCCCATCTTGACGCCGTAGTCCACGCCGAAATCGGCACGGTTGAACGTGGCCGACGCATCGGCGCCGCACACTTCGCGCTTCAGCATCGGGTGCTGGATGCACTTGAACGAATTGATGTGCAGGGTGACCGGCTTGGTCACGCCGTGCAGGGTCAGTTCGCCGTCGACGGTGGACGGTGCGTCGCCCTTGAACACGATCTTGCCCTTGTAGGTGGCGTTCGGGTACTTGGCCACGTCGAACATGTCCGGACCCTTGGCGTGCTCGTTCATCTTGGCGTGGCCGAAGTCCAGGCTGTTCGCGTCGATGGTGATGTCGACGGTGCCCGTCTTGGCCGCACGGTCGACGACGATGCTGCCTTCCGTCTTGTCGAACTTGCCGCGCCAGTTCGACAGGCCGCCGAAGTGGTCGGCCTCGAAGCTCGGGTAGGTGTGGTTCGAATCGATCTTGTAGGTGTCGGCGGCGAAGGCGGCGCTGGAAGCGAAGGCGACGGCCAGGAGGGCGAGGTGCTTGAATTTCATGTAAGACGATCCTTTAACGATTGATGATATTTATTGTCCCGCTGCGACGCGGAATTTGATGACGACTTCGTCGGCGACCATGCTCGTGTCCTTCCACTCGCCTTCGCCGATGTTGAAGGCCAGCCGCTTGATCGGCAGTTGCCCTTCGAAAACCTGTTTGCCGCCTTCCGGCTTGATGGTGACCGGGAAGGTCACGTCCTGGACCCGGCCCTTGATGGTCAGCTTGCCCGAGACGGCGAGCTTGCCCGCGCCGGCCGGCTTGATGGCGGACGAGACAAAGGTTGCCTTCGGAAACTTGGCCGAGTTGAACCAGTCCTTGCCGGCCACTTCCTTGTTGTACTCGGCCTCGCCGATGTCGAAGCTGGCCGTGTCGATGTCCACGCGCGCCGTCGCTTTTTCCGGGTGCGCCGCGTCGTAGTCGATCTGCGCGTTGAAGCTCTTGAATTTCGATTCGACCGGCACGTTCATCTGCTTGAACACGGCCGAGACGCTGCTGTGTGCGACATCCGTTTTCAGGGGGACGGCGCTGGCGATCAGCGTCACGCCGGCCAATACGGCAGCGAGGCCGCCACGGGTGAATTTCATGATTTTCTCCTTCAGTGGGAACGGCCGGGCAGCATGCGTCCGAGCGTGCCGTCGCGGTCGACGAATTGGTGCTTCAGGGCGGCGACCACGTGCAGGCCGACGAGGCCGGCCATGACCATGTTCAGCCAGTAGTGGATCGGCTTCAGCGTGTCGGCCAGCGCCGGGTTCTTGGCGATGAACACCGGCAGCTGGAACAGGCCGAACCAGACGACCGGGAAGCCTGCCGCCAGCGTGTAGAAATAGCCGGACAGCGGCACGGCGAAGATCAGCACGTACAGCAGATGATGAAGGCCGTGGGCGGCGCCGCGCTGCCACGCGGGCATCGAGTCGGGCAGCGCCGGCGGGCGGTTCTTCAGGCGCCACAGCAGGCGGATCGTGGCGAGCAGCAGCACGGTCACGCCGGCCCATTTATGCCACGAAAAATACTTCAGCTTGGTGGGCGAGATGCCGGGAATGTCCGTCATCACGAGACCCAGCGTGAACGCACCGATGATCAGCACGGCGATCAGCCAGTGAAGCACGATGGCGGTCGTGGTGTAGCGCTGCATGACGGGTCTCCGATGAATTAGTACGAATTAGAACTAAATATTACCAAACTACCCCGCACACTAGCATGAGTTGCGGGTAGCTGTGGATTTGCAATAGGGATACTTTAACGGTTCCAAATATTGCGCGGAAGCTATCCATACGGATAACTTTGTTCAGCCAGTGGGATAATCCGTAGCGCATATGCCATGTCTGCATGCGTGAAGGTAAAATGTCAAGAAAACGGATTTATAAAACATAATGACCCACACGCCCGGTCTGCCCCTGTTCGTGGCGGCGCTGATGCTGACCTTGCCGGCGCATGCCGAGGAAGCGGCGCGTCGGGCCGAGTTCGCCGACCTGTCGATCGAAGAACTGGCCAACATCGACGTCACGTCCGTCTCGCGCCGGCCCGAACGCCTGCAGGACGCGCCGGCCTCCGTGTACGTGATCACGGCGGATGACATCCGCCGTTCGGGCGCCCGCAACCTCGTCGAGGCGCTGAACCTCGCGCCCAATTTGCAGGTCGCGCGCGGCAGCAACGCGAATTATTTCATCTCCGCGCGCGGCATGAACGGCACGAGCAACAGCCCGGCCAACAAGCTGCTCGTGATGATCGACGGCCGCTCGGTCTATTCGCCGCTGTTCTCCGGCATGTTCTGGGACGAGCCGGACGTGATGCTGGAAGACGTCGAGCGCATCGAAGTGATCAGCGGCCCCGGCGGCACGTTATGGGGCGTGAATGCGGTCAACGGCGTCATCAACATCACGACCCGTCACGCGCGCGACACCCAGGGAGATTTGCTCGTGCTGCGCGCCGACGTCGACGGCGCCCAGGCCGCGTTCCGCCACGGCGGCGCGATGGACAGCGGCCACTGGCGCGCCTACGGCAAGGCGTTCGGACTGGGGCACAGCGAACTCGCCTCCGGCCGCGCGATCGACGACGACTGGACGCAGGGCCAGGTCGGCTGGCGCGGCGACTGGGAACGGGGCGCGGAGCGGTTCAGCGTCAACGCCAATGCCTGGCGCGGACGCGAGGGCCAGCCGGCGCCCGGCGTCATCGCGGCGCGGGGCGCCGGCACGGGCCTGGACGACATCCAGCTGCACGGCGCGAACGTCACGGGACGGTGGGAACATGTGCTCGACGGCGGCGGCAGCGTGACCGCGCAGGCGTATTACGATTACCGCTACCGCAAGGTGCCGCCCACGTTCACGGACGCCGTCGGCATCCTCGACCTGCAGCTGCAGCACGCGCTGCCCGCGCACGGCCGGCACAGCATCGTGTGGGGCGGCGAATACCGCACCAGCCGCGACCGCGTCGACAACAGCCGCTTCGTCGCCTTCCTGCCCGCGCGCGACACGCAGACCTGGGCCAGCCTGTTCGCCCAGGACGAGGTGGCCCTGCGCGACGACCTGAGGGCCACGGCCGGCGTGCGCTGGGAGCGCAATCCGTACACGGGCACGGAATTCCTGCCGAACGTGCGCCTGTCCTGGCGCGCCACGCCGATGCACGCGTTCTGGGCGGCCGTGTCGCGCACCGTGCGCGCGCCGTCGCGGCTGGACGTGGACGCGTACGTGCCCGGTGCGCCGCCCTACCTGCTGGCGGGTGGCCGGGGCGTGCGGACGGAGACCGCGCGCGTGCTCGAACTGGGCTACCGCGGCCAGGCGGGGCAGATCGCGTCGTATTCCGTGACGGCTTTCCGCAACCTGTACGACCATTTGCGCACGCAGGACGTCACGCCTGCCGGGCAGATCGTGTTCGGCAACCTGATGGAAGGCCGGGCGCGCGGCCTGGAGGCGTGGGGCAATGTGCAGATGACGCAGGCGTGGCGCCTGTCGGCCGGTGCGACGCTGCTGCACGAGGAATTCGCGTTGAAGCCGGGCAGCCGCGACCAGGGCAGCCTCATGACGACGGGCCGCGATCCGGCCTGCACGGCCCAGCTGCGTTCCAGCCACGCGATCGACGCGGCGCGCGAACTGGAACTGGCCGTGCGCCGCAACGGCGCGCTGGGATTGCCGAACGTGCCGGCTTACTGGGCCGTCGATGCCCGCTTCGACTGGCGTTTTGCGCCGGGAATGGCGTTGTCGGTGATCGGGACCAATTTGAACGGCGGCCACGCGGAATATGGCGTGGCGTCCGTGCGGACCGAGGTGCCAAGGACGGTGGGCGTGAAATTCACGTGGGAGAGATAAGCCCGTCGTTCCCGCGCAGGCGGGAACCCAATTTTGTACGAGCTGTCGAGACGCATACAGAACTTGGGCCCCCGCCTGCGCGGGGGCGACGTATCAGTTTTCGCGGCGCTATCCGCGTGATGCTTAGATAGCCTTCGCCAGCTGCGCCGCCAGACCAGTGTAATTCGCCGGCGTCATGGCCAGCAGCAGATCCTTGGCATCCTGCGGAATCGCCAGCTTGCCGATGAATTCCTGCAGCGCGTCGCGCGTGATGCCCTTGCCGCGCGTGAGTTCCTTCAGTTGCTCGTACGGGTTCTCGATGCCGTAGCGGCGCATCACGGTCTGCACCGGCTCGGCCAGCACTTCCCAGTTCGCGTCCAGGTCCTGCTCCAGGCGCGCCGGGTTCACTTCCAGCTTGTTCAGGCCGCGCAGGCAGCTGTCGTATGCGAGCAGCGCGTAGCCGAAGCCGACGCCGATATTGCGCAGCACGGTGGAGTCGGTCAGGTCGCGCTGCATGCGCGAGACCGGCAGCTTGTCGGCCATGTGGCGCAGCACGGCGTTGGCCAGGCCCAGGTTGCCTTCCGAGTTCTCGAAGTCGATCGGGTTCACTTTGTGCGGCATGGTCGACGAGCCGATCTCGCCGGCCTTCAGCTTCTGCTTGAAGTAGCCGAGCGACACGTACGTCCAGATGTCGCGGTTCAGGTCGAGCAGGATCGTGTTCGTGCGCGAGATCGCGTCGAACAGCTCGGCCATGTAGTCGTGCGGTTCGATCTGGATGGTGTACGGATTGAACGTCAGGCCCAGGCGCTGTTCGATGACGTTCTTCGAGAACGCCGGCCAGTCGAAGCCTGGATACGCGGACAGGTGCGCGTTGTAGTTGCCGACGGCGCCGTTCATCTTGCCGAGGATTTCCACGTCCGCGATGCGTTTCACGGCGCGCTGCAGGCGGGCGACGACGTTCGCGAATTCCTTGCCGAGCGTGGTCGGGCTCGCGGTCTGGCCGTGCGTGCGCGACAGCATCGGCAGGTCGGCGTTCGTGTGGGCGATCTCGGTCAGCCTGGCGATGACGGCCTGCAGCGACGGCAGCAGCACGCCGTCACGGGCAGCCTTCAGCATCATGCCGTGCGACGTGTTGTTGATGTCTTCCGACGTGCATGCGAAGTGGATGAATTCGGAAGCGGCGACCAGTTCCGGCACGTCCTTCACTTGTTCCTTCAGCCAGTACTCGACGGCTTTCACGTCGTGGTTCGTGACGGCCTCGATGTCCTTGATGCGGGCGGCGTCCGCGTCCGAGAAGTCGGCGGCCAGTTTGTCCAGCAGGGCGGATGCGTCGGCGGAGAACGGTTTCAGTTCGGCGAAGCCGGCCTGCGACAGCGCCTGCAGCCAGGCGATCTCCACTTTCACGCGGTGGTGCATGAAGCCGGCTTCCGACAGGATCGGACGCAGCTTGTCGGTCTTGGCGGCGTAGCGGCCGTCCAGCGGGGACAGGGCCGACAGGGTCGAGGAGGATGCGGTAGAGGTCATGGGAGGAGGGAGGCGGTGAGTGCAAAAATGAGATTCTACCATCGGCAGGCTGGGGTTGGCCGCTTTGTCAAGTCTCATTTGGCCACCGTTGCGGGCGTTTCGCCGGCGTTTGGCGGGCGATAGGCCGATGTTATACTGTCTGCCAATCCACATGACTGAGCATTTATGAAACTCATCGGTTCCTTCACCAGTGCCTACGTGCGCAAGGCGCGTGTCGTCCTGGCAGAGAAAAAGCTCGACTATCAGTTCGAGCTGGAAAACGTCTGGGCGCCGGAAACGAAGATCGTTGCGTCGAACCCGCTGGGCAAGGTGCCGTGCCTCGTGATGGAAGACGGCAGCACGATGTACGACTCGCGCGTGATCGCGGAATACCTCGACACGCTGACGCCCGTGTGCAAGCTGCTGCCCGCGAACAGCCGCGACCGCGCCAACGTCAAGGTGTGGGAAGCGCTCGCGGACGGCGTGCTGGACGCGGCCGTGCTGGCCTACCTGGAGCGCACGTGGCGCCCGGGCGAGCAGCAGAGCCAGGCCTGGTTCGACCGCCAGATGGGCAAGGTGCACGGCGGTCTTGCCGTGATGTCCGAGAACCTCGGCGAGCAGCCGTTCTGCATGGGGATCCATTACACGCTGGCCGACGTCGCCGTCGGCTGCACGCTCGGCTGGCTGTCGTTCCGCTTCCCGGACATCGACTGGCGCAGCGCGTATCCGAACCTGGCGCGCCTGTTCGACAAGCTGTCGGAACGGCCGTCGTTCAAGGACACCGTCCCGCGCATCCACTGACCGTCGCCCAATGACGACGTCATCCCGGCGGTTGCAAATGGCCGACATCGCACGCCTCGCGGGCGTGTCGACGTCGACCGTCTCGCGTGCGCTCAGCCACAGCCCCCTCGTCAACCAGGAAACGCGCGACCGCATCCTCGATCTCGCGCGCTCGCTGAACTACACGATCAACATCGGCGCGCAAAACCTGCGGCTGCAGCAGAACCGCACGGTGGCCGTCGTGATTCCGATCGAGCAGGCCACGCGCCAGCAGCTGTCCGACCCGTTTTTCCTGTCGATGCTCGGCAGCCTCGCGGACGCGCTCAGCGACCAGGGCTTCGACATCCTCGTCTCGCGCGTCGATGCCGACCAGGTCGACGCCGCCGCCGCGCCGTTCGACGGCGGCCGCGCCATCGGCGTGATCCTGATCGGCCAGGGCCGCCACCACGCTGAACTCAACAAGATGGCCGCGCGCGGCGTGCCGTTCGTCGTCTGGGGCGCGCAGCTGCCGCAGCAGTTGTACACGACGGTCGGCGGCGACAACGTCACGGGCGGCCGCCTCGCGACGGAACGCCTGCTGGCGCAGGGCCGGCGCCGCATCGCCTTCTTCGGCGACACGAGCCTGCCCGAAGTCGAGCAGCGCTACCGCGGGTACGTCGAAGCGCTGGCCGCGCACGGCCTGTCTCCCGATCCGCAACTGCACGTGGCATCGTCGTTCCTGCCCGAGAGCGGCGGCCAGGCCGTCGCGGAGCTGGCCCGGCGCGGCGTCGCGTACGATGCCCTGTTCGCCAGCAGCGACCTGCTGGCGATGAAATCCATCCACGCCATGCGCGCGCAGGGGAAAGACATCCCGGCCGACGTGGCCGTCGTCGGCTACGACGACATCGAATTATCGAGCTACTTCCACCCGTCGCTCACCACCGTCGCCCAGCCGCGCGACGTGGCCGCGCGCGCGCTCGTCGATGCGCTGCTCGTCCTCGTCGACGGCCGCGGCGCACCCTCCGTCCAGCTTCCCACCGAACTGATCGTCCGCGCCAGCGCCTGACCCGGCGGCGCCCGGCATGCTGCAGCACGCTTGCTGCGAGCTGACTTGCAAACGTTTGCAAAATACCTCTCTAACTACCCTTTACGGACGATAATCCCGCATGGCAGGCTGAATGCAGCGTTTTTGCAACGTTATTGCAATCGTTTGCAATTTTCCGAAAATAGGGAAATAATGGCCGCGTGCCTGACAAGGTGCCAACAAATCGAATACAAACGGAGGAGACATGGAAGTTCGCATGAAGCACACGGCGCGTGCCGTGGCGCTGGCTTTGCTGCACCTGGGTGCCGCGTCCGCACAGGAAGCCGCCGCGCCGGCGTCGTCGACCGATGGTCTGAAGATGGAACGCATCGTCGTCACCGGCACGCCGATCGGTTCGAGCAAGATGAAGTCGAGCGTCTCGGTCAGCACGCTGGAAGCGGACGCCATCCAGAACCTCGCGCCGACCAGCGCCGCCGAAGTGCTGCGTTCGATCCCGGGCGTGCGCTCGGAGTCGTCGGGCGGCGAAGGCAATGCCAACATCACCGTGCGCGGCGTGCCCATCTCCGCGGGCGGCGCGCGCTACGTGCAGATGCAGGAAGACGGCTTGCCGGTGCTGCAGTTCGGCGACTTCAACTTCATCACCCCCGACAGCTACATCAAGATCGACGGCACCCTCGACCACGTCGAAGCCGTGCGCGGCGGCTCGGCTTCGACGCTCGCCACCAACTCGCCCGGCGGCATCATCAACTTCATCTCCAAGGACGGTGCGCAGCAGGGCGGCAGCATCGGTCTCACGCGCGGTCTCGATTACGACAGCACGCGCGTCGACTTCGACTACGGCGCGCCGATCTCGGAGCGCGACCGCTTCTTCGTCGGCGGCTTCTACCGCCGCGGCGAAGGCATCCGCAACGCGGCCGGCAAGGACGAGCGGGGCGGCCAGCTGCGCGCGAACTTCACGCACGACTTCGACGGCGGCTACGTGCGCGTCTCGCTCAAGCACCTCGACGACCAGAGCCCGACGGCGCTGCCCGTGCCGGTCCTCGTGGGCAACGGCCACATCTCCGAAATCGCCGGCATCGACCCGCGCTACGCGTCGTTCTATTCGCCGTACTGGGTGCAGGACGTCTCGCTCACCAAGGGCAATGGCCACGTTGCGAGCGACGTCAACGACGGCCTGTCCGTGAAGAGCAATGCGATCGGCCTGGAAGGCTCGTTCGACCTGGGCAACGGCTGGACCGTGACGGACAAGTTCCGCAAGGCGTCCAACAGCGGCCGCTTCGTGGGCGTGTTCCCGGCCGACAGCGGCACGGTGGGCAGCTACACCTTCGCCACGGGACCGAACGCCGGCCAGGCCTACAACGGCCGCGCGTTCAACGCCGTCGTCTTCAACACGTCGATCGACGACGCGGGCAACACGCTGAACGATGCGCGCCTGACCAAGACGTTCAAGATCGACGGCGCGAAGCTGAACGTGACGGCCGGCTGGTACTCGTCGCTGCAGAAGCTGGGCCTGACGTGGAACTTCAACCAGTACCTGATGCAGGCGACCGGCGACAATCCGGCGCTGCTGAAGACGGCAAGCAGCACGCCGGGCTACGTCGGCCCGGCATTCGGCGCCTGCTGCTCGCGCGCGGTGGACGTCGAATACCGCACCAACTCGCCGTACGCGAACATCGGCTGGGAGCAGGGCACCGTCAACGTGGACGCCAGCGTGCGCCGCGACCGCCAGCACGCCGGCGGCAGCGCCAACATCGCCACCAATGCGGCGGCGTACCTGCCGGGCACCGTGCAGCGCGTCGACTACGACATCGGCCACACGTCGTATTCGGTGGGCGGCAACTGGAGGATCACGCCGTCGCTGGCACTGTTCGCCCGCACGAGCGAAGGCGTGGCGTTCAACGCCGACCGCATCCTGTTCGGCACCCCGCTGGACGGCAGCGCGCCGATCAGCATCAACACGGTGAAACAGCTGGAAGGCGGCGTGAAATGGCGCAGCGGCGGCCTGTCCACGTTCCTGACGCTGTTCCATGCGAAGACCCGCGAGAGCAACTACGAAGCGACGACGCAGCTGTCGACCGCGAACAGCTACGACGCGAAAGGCGCCGAACTGGAAGCGGCCTATCGCGTGGGCGACTTCCGTGTCACGGGCGGCCTCACCTTGACCAATGCGAAGATCACCGCGACGGCAACGGGCGGCGAAGCCACGATCGGCCACACGCCGCGCCGCCAGGCGCACGCCGTCTACCAGCTCACGCCGAGCTACGACCTGGGTGCGGCCAACTTCGGCCTGGCCGTCGTCGGCACAGGTAAAAGCTGGGGCGACGATGCCAATACGCTCGTCCTGCCCGGCTACACCGTCGTGCATGCGTTCCTGAATTACCAGCTGACGCCGAAGGTTCAGCTGTCCCTGAACGCCAACAACCTGTTCAACCGCATCGGCTATACCGAGATCGAAGGCGACGGCCACGCCGCCCGTTCGATCACGGGGCGCGCCGTGAAGGCCAGCGTCAAGTACGCGTTTTAAGGATCCATGAGCACGATGTCCCATTCCCTGCGCCGCCTGCTCGACGGGCTGCCGCCGGCGCGCCACGCCGATGCGCAGCGCCGTTTCGCGCGCCACGAGGCCGTGCTGGCCGACCGCCTGCACCGCCTGTATGGCCATCTGCTCGGCCACGCCGCCTGGTTCGACAACCTGATGGCCGGGATCGGGGGCCTGATGGCCGCGCGCCCGGCCGCGCTGCAGGCGCTCGACGCCGCCCGCGAGGACGAGCCGCGCTGGTTCTGCGCACCGACGATGCTGGGCTACAGCGCGTACGTCGACCAGTTCGGGCGCGACCTGCGCGGCGTGAAAAAGCGTATTCCGCACCTGCGCGACCTGGGCGTCACGTACCTGCACCTGTTGCCGTTCCTGCGTCCGCGTGCGGGCGAGAGCGACGGCGGGTTTGCCGTGGCCAGCTTCGACGAGGTCGACCCGCGCTTCGGCACGATGGCCGACCTGGAAGACCTGACGGCGGCGCTGCGCGAAGCGGGCATCAGCCTGTGCTCGGACCTGATCCTGAACCATGTGGCCGACGACCATCCGTGGGCGCAGGGCGCCATGACCGGCGACACCGCCATGCGCGCCTTTTTCCACGTGCTGGACGAGGACAAGGCGTACGCCTATGAGCGCACGCTGGGCCAGGTGTTCCCGCAGGCGGCGCCCGGCAACTTCACGCACGTCGATGCGATGGGCGGCTGGGTGTGGACCACGTTCTATCCGTTCCAGTGGGACCTGAACTACGCCAACCCGGCCGTGTTCGAAGCCGTGGCGGCGGCGCTGCTGCGCCTCGCGAACCGCGGCATCGACGTGTTCCGCCTCGACTCCACCGCGTTCCTGTGGAAGCGCCTCGGCACCGACTGCATGAACCAGCCGGAAGCGCATCTGCTGCTGCAGGCGCTGCGCGCCATCGTCGACATCGCCGCGCCGGGTGTGCTGCTGAAGGCCGAGGCGATCGTGCCGACGCGCGAACTGCCCGCGTACTTCGGCGATACCAAGGCGCCCGAATGCCACCTCGCGTACCACAGCACGCTGATGACGGCCGGCTGGGCCGCGCTGGCCGAGGAAGACGCGGGCCTCGTGCGTGCGGTCGCCGCCGCCACGCCGCCGCTGCCATCCGGCGCGAGCTGGCTGACCTATGTGCGCTGCCACGACGACATCGGCTGGAAGCACCTGCTGGCCGAAGCGGGCAGTCTCGATCGGCTGGCCGCCGTCGCGCGCACTTACAACGAAGGGCCAGGCATCGGCTTCCAGGGTGGCCTCGCGACCAACGGCACGGCCGCGGCGCTGAGTGGCGCGGACGGATCCGAGGAAGGCTTGCGGCGCCTGCTGCTCGTGCACGGCCTCGCGCTGTGCTTCGGCGGGCTGCCCGTGCTGTACATGGGCGACGAGCTGGCGATGGCCAACGACGACAGCTACCTCGCCGACCCGGCGAAGGCGCACGACAGCCGCTGGATCCAGCGCGCGCCGTTCGACGAAGCGCGTTACGCGGAGCGTGGCGATATCACGACGCCGGCCGGCCGCGCGTACGCGGGCCTGCGCCGGCTGATCCGGCAGCGCCGCGAGACGCCGGACCTCGCGGCCGGGACGCCGTGCACGGTGCTGCCCGCTGGCGATCCGGCCCTGCTGGCGCTGGCGCGCGGCGAGCGCTTCCTGGGCCTCTTCAATTTTTCCGGCCGCACGCTCACCGTCGACCTGGCCGCGTACGGCCGCGCCGGCACGGTGACGCTGGCGCCGTGGGATCAGGTGTGGCTATGATGACGCAACGTGTAAATGGAACCGTCGCCGTGTTCGGCGAAGCGCTGGTGGACGACTTCGGCGACCGCCAGGTGATCGGCGGCGCGCCGTTCAACGTGGCGCGCCATTTGGCCGCGCTGGGGCAGGACGCCCTGATGCTCACCCGCGTGGGCCTGGACGAGAACGGCGCCCGCATGCGCGCGGAGTTCGAGCGTTTCGGCCTGCCGATGGCCGGGCTGCAGGTCGATGCGGCCTTGCCGACGGGCCGGGTGAGTGTGGAACGCCACAGCGACGGCGGCCACCGCTTCACGATCCTGCCGCACCAGGCTTATGATGCCATCGAGGCGGAGCCCGCGGTGACGGCCATGACGGCCGCCGCGCCCGCGACGCTGTATTTCGGCACGCTGGCCCAGCGCGAGCCGGCATCGCGCGATACGCTGGCGCGGCTGCTGGCGGCGACCGATGCCTGCCGCTACCTGGACCTGAACGTGCGCGAAGGGCAGGTGACGGAGCGCTGCGTGTTCGCATCGCTGCACGCGGCCGACATCGTCAAGGTCAACGAAGAGGAGTTGCAGGATTTGTTCGGCTGGTACACCCACATGCGGCTCCCGACGGACGACATGGCATGCGCCGACGTGCGCCACGCGTGCGCGACCTTGCTGCGCGTGTTCAACCTGACGGGCCTGATCGTGACGCTGGGGCCGCGCGGTGCCGTGTATTTCGGTGCCGACGGTGCGTATCACGCCACGCCGGCACCGTCCGCGCCCGTGCAGCTGGCCGACACGGTCGGTGCCGGCGACGCCTTCTCCGCCGTGTTCCTGCTGGGCCGCGCGCGCGGCTGGGCGTTCGATGCCACGCTTGCCCGTGCCAACGAATTCGCCGGCGCCGTGTGCGGCATCGTCGGCGCCGTCCCGGACGATCATGCGTTCTACCGTCCATTCATCGACCGCTGGGAGCCATGATGGCCAAGCCGCGCATGACGTTCTGGCAGATCGTCAACATGAACATCGGATTCTTCGGCATCCAGTTCAGCTTCGGGCTGCAGCAGAGCAGCATGAGCCCCATCTACAAATACCTCGGCGCCGACGAGGCGAGCCTGCCGTATCTGTGGCTCGCGGGGCCCGTGACGGGCCTGCTCGTGCAGCCGCTGATCGGCGCGATGAGCGACCGCACCGTCAGCCGCTGGGGGAGACGTACGCCATACTTCCTGATCGGCGCGATCCTGTGCAGCCTCGGCCTGCTGGCGATGCCGTACAGCCCGACGTTGTGGATGGCCGCGAGCCTGCTGTGGATCCTCGACTCCGCGAACAACGTGACGATGGAACCGTACCGCGCCTTCGTCAGCGACAAGCTGCCCGCGAGCCAGCACTCGCTCGGCTTCCTCACGCAAAGCGCGTTCACGGGCCTGGGCCAGACGCTGGCCTACCTGACGCCGTCGCTGCTCGTGTGGATCGGCATGGACAAGGACGCCGTCAACGGCAGCCATATCCCGCAGGTCGTCGTCGCGGCATTCCTGATCGGCGCCGTGTGCTCGCTCGTGTCCGTGCTGTGGTCCGTGAAGACGACGCCGGAAGACCCGCTGCCGCCGCACGCGCTGGCGGCGCTGCGCGCGACGCCCGGCGGCTGGCGCCACACGCTGGCGGAGATCGCCGCCGCCGTGCGCGACATGCCGGTGACCATGAAGCAGTTGGCCCTCGTGAAGCTCTTCCAGTGGTACGCGATGTTCTGCTACTGGCAATTCATCACGCTGTCGCTGGCGCGTACCCTGTTCGGCACGAGCGACGCGGCCTCGCCGGGCTTTCGCGACGCGGGTCTCCTCAACGGCCAGATCGGCGCGTTCTACAACTTCATCGCATTCCTCGCCGCGTTCGCGCTGGTGCCGTTCGCGCGGCGTCACGGGCCGCACGTCGTGCACGCCGTGTGCCTGCTGCTGGCCGGCGCCGGCATGCTCGCGATCCCGCACATCCACACGCCGGTGCTGCTGCTCGTGCCGATGGTCGGCATCGGCCTCGCGTGGGCCAGCATCATGGGCAATCCGTACGTGATCCTCGCGTCCAGCCTGCCGCCGGAACGCACGGGGGTCTACATGGGGATCTTCAACATGTTCATCGTGATCCCGATGATCATCCAGATCTTCACCTTGCCGCTGTACTACCATAGCTGGCTGGGCGGGAACCCGGAAAACGTGATCCGCCTGGCCGGCGCGCTGCTCGTTTGCGCCGCTTTCGCGATGCGGCTGGTGCGCTACAATGCCCCGGGTACGATCGAACGGACGGAGATGGCGTATGGTGAAGTGGAACGGGATGGCGGTGGTGTTCGGCGAGGTGCTCGTTGAGGAAGGCGCGGGCGCCCCGGTCGTGGGCGGCGCCCCGTTCAACGTGGCGCGCCACCTGGCCGCCTTCATGGCACCGCCCCTCTTGATCACCCGCATCGGCGACGACCGCAACGGCGCCGCCGTCCGCGCCGAGTTCGAGCGCTTTGTGATCCCGGAAACGGGCTTGCAGATCGACACGATGGAAGAAACGGGCCGCGCCGTCGTCGAGCGCCAGGGCGCCAGTCATCGTCTCACTTTGCTGCCGCGCCAGGCCTACGATTTCATCGACCCGTCGCTGGCCGCCGCGAGCGTTTCCGGCGGCGCGTACGACACCGTGTATTTCGGCACGCTGGCCCAACGCGAAGAACGCTCGCGCCTCGCGCTGGCGGCCGTGCTGGACGCGACGCCGGCGGCCAAGCGCTTCCTCGACCTCAACCTGCGCACGGGCCACGCGACCGAACCGATCGTCACGAAGGCGCTGACGGCGGCCGACATCGTCAAGGTCAACGAGGAGGAATTGCAGGCGCTGTTCCAGTGGTATTTCCAGATCGGCCCGGACGACGCGGCGCTGTCGACGGAAGAAGTGCACGCGGCCTGCCGCGCGCTGATGGACCGCTTTTCGCTGGAAGCACTGATCGTGACCCTGGGCCACCGCGGTTCCGTGTACTTCGGCGCGGACGGCAGCTACGTCGCCACCCGCGACAACCCGGCGCCGCCGTTCGTGATCGACACGACGGGCGCGGGCGACGCCTTCGCCGCCATCTTCATGCTGGGCCGCGCGCGCGGCTGGCCGCTGGAGCTCATCCTGGCACGCGCCAACGAATTCGCCGGCGCGATCTGTGCGGTCAGCGGGGCGGTGCCTGCCGACATGGGCTTCTATGACAAGTGGGTCGCACGCTGGCGCGACGCCTCTTGATCATTCGCCCATCTGCGACTGAAGATAGTTCTGGATGCCGACCTTGACGATGAGGTCGAGCTGCGTCTCCAGCCACTCGATGTGTTCCTCGGTGTCTTCGAGAATCTCCAGCAGCAGGTCGCGCGACACGTAGTCGTGCGCGATCTCGGCGGCGGCGATGCCTTCCTTGACCGTGACCTGGGCCGCCCGTTCCAGCTTCAGGTCGCATTCCAGCATCTCCTGTACCGATTCGCCGATCAGCAGCTTGTGCAGCGCCTGCAGGTTAGGCAAGCCGTCCAGCATCAGGATGCGGTCGATCAGGCGGTCGGCATGCTTCATCTCGCCGATCGATTCGTCGTATTCTTTCTTGCCCAGCTTGTCGAAGCCCCAGTGCCTGTACATGCGTGCATGCAGGAAATACTGGTTGACTGCGGTGAGCTCGTTGGTCAGCTGAGCGTTGAGCAGCCGGATGATGTTGGGATCGCCCTTCATGGATTGCCTTTTCGTGCGGTTGTCGTCATAGCATCATAGCAAACCATGAGGCAGGCGGGCAGGGCATACGATGGAGGCGGGTCATATCGCCGCCAGTGCCAGGCCGCCCGCCGCCAGCAACGACACGGTCCCGATCACGATGCCCACCGTGCGCCGCCGGTTGGTGAGCGACCACAGCACGACGCCGGACAGCGACAGCAGGATGATGGAACCGGCCAGCGTGTCCACGAGCAGGATCCATGCGGCACTCATGCCCACGCCCTTGTGCAGGTTGACGAGGGTGCCGAACACATTGTTCTCGGCGCGCTTGACGGTGACATAGCTGTTGCCGACCCAATACTCGGCCTGGACATTGCCCGACGGTGAAGTAAAACTGGCGCTCCAGCGCGCGGGCTGGATCAGGGACTTGTCGCCCCACGCGACGGGGCGCGCCGCCTCGGCTGTTACGCGTCCGGGCTCCGGCTCCAGCCGCAACGAGCGCTTGAGCCAGGTCGCCAGCGCCTGCGGACTGCCGGGTGACGGACTGGGCAAGGGAACCTGGACCGTGGACGCCTGCGCCTGGACGGCGGGAATTTTCATCACGGCACGGTGGTTGAGGAGGATGCCAGTGCTGCCGAACAACAGGCCGAGCACGGCGCCCCAGAGACCTATCCAGCCATGCGTCTTGCGCAGCCATTTGACCATGACGGCGCGGCGCGACGGCTGCGGGGGCGGCTGGACCGTAAAGGGCGCTTGGGGTGGGCGGAACGGGATTACGGGCATGGGAGTGAAATCCGGATGCGTCGGAAGTCACATATTACCAAGACCGGGTCGTGCATGGTCGGGTGCACGTACCGATTTTGCATGGCAATATCGTGCGCCGCGGCGGCCTGCGCGGGAAGGTGCGTGGATCAGGCGACGATCCCGTCGGCCGGCGCACGGCGCAGTTCGGTGACGACGGTCTTGCTTTCCAGGTGCTCGTGCATCACTTCGCGCGCATAGCTGACGCATTTGCCGCAGCAGGTGCCGACGCCCAGTTCCTTGTACAGGTCGGCCATCGACGTGAGGCCGAGGTCGACCGCCTGGCGGATTTCGCGGTCGGAGATGTTATTGCAGACACAGACGATCATGGACGGTTCCGAAGGTGGATGCATCACAGGCCGTTGCTACTTGGTCTATAATGCGAATCATTCTCATTACCCTTCGTATTCTGCTCAAGTTGGATCGCGAATGCAAGCGTTTTTGTTGCGTTGTTGCGTTAAATGAAGGCTGAGAGATCGGAAGTAGACAAACCGCAAATAGAAATAATTCGCATTTAGGTTTATGATGTACCCAACCGTAAAAGCATCGCCCCTTATTCCGGAAGCGACACCATGACTCTTGCTCCTACCCTGACCACGCTCGACAGCCTCAAGGCCGGCCAGAGCGGCACCGTGATCCATCTCGCGCCGAACGCGGTCGGCAGCCGCGACGGCGGCATCGACGTGTCGCGCCGCCTGATGGAACTGGGCTTCGTGCCGGGCGAGCGCATCCGCATGCTCAAGCGCGGCCTGCCCGGCGGTCCGCTGGCGGTCAAGGTCGGCCAGTCGACATTCGCCCTGCGCCGCTTCGAGGCGGCGCTGGTCTCGATCCAGCCGGAGTAATGGAACCAATATGGGAGCAGTAGATCAGCAGGTCCAGGCGGCCGCAAAAACGCCGCTCATCGCCCTGCTGGGTAATCCGAACTGTGGCAAGACCGCCCTGTTCAACCGCCTGACCGGCGCGCGCCAGAAGGTCGCGAACTACGCCGGCGTCACCATCGAACGCAAGGAAGGCAGCTTCGCGCTGCCGGGCGGTCGCGCATTGCGCGTGCTCGACCTGCCGGGCGCCTACAGCCTGAACGCCCACACGCCCGACGAAGCGATCACGCGCGACGTCGTCGCCGGCCTGCGCGCCGGCGAGCAGACGCCGGACGCCGTCGTCTGCGTCGTCAACGCGACGAATTTGCGCCTGAACCTGCGCCTCGTCCTCGAGATCAAGCGCCTGGGCCTGCCGATGGTGCTGGCGCTGAACATGGTCGACGTGGCGAAGAAGCGCGGCATCGAAATCGACACGGCGCGCCTGTCGAAAGAGCTGGGCATGCCCGTCATCGAGACCGTGGCCATCCAGGCGGGCGGCGAGAAGGGCCTGCTGGCGGCGCTGGAAGCCATGCCGTTCGACCTGCAGATCAAGCCGAACCCGCTGTCCGCCATCGACGCCGTCCCGGTCGAGGAAACGCAGCGCGAGGTGCGCCGCATCATCGACGCGACGGTCGGCTTCGACAACGACAAGGGCAACCTGAGCGAGCAGATCGACCACGTCGTGCTGCACCCGGTGATCGGCCCCGTCATCCTGGCGGCCACGATGTTCCTGATTTTCCAGGCCGTGTTCAGCTGGGCCGCCGTGCCGATGGACCTCATCAAGAACGGCGTCGACGCCATCGGCCAGTGGGTCGGCGGCGCCATGGCCGATGGCCCGCTGCGCAGCCTGATCGTCGAGGGTATCCTGGGCGGCGTCGGCAGCGTGCTCGTGTTCCTGCCGCAGATTTTGATCCTGTTCTTCTTCATCCTCGTGCTGGAGGATTGCGGCTACCTGCCGCGCGCCGCGTTCCTGCTCGACCGCATGATGGGCGGCGTCGGCCTCTCGGGCCGCGCGTTCATCCCGCTGCTGTCGTCGTTCGCCTGCGCGATTCCCGGCGTGATGGCCGCGCGCACGATCCAGAATCCGCGCGACCGCCTCGTCACGATCATGATCGCGCCGTTGATGACGTGTTCCGCGCGCCTGCCCGTGTACGCGCTCGTGATCGCCGCGTTCATCCCGAACCGCGAACTGGCCGCCGGCATCAACCTGCAGGGCATGGTGTTGTTCCTGCTGTACGCGGCCGGCATCGTCAGCGCGATGGCCGTCGCCTGGGTGTTCAAGCGCACGATGGGCGCCAAGGGCCACCAGCCGCTGATGCTGGAACTGCCCGCCTACCACTGGCCGCACCTGAACAACCTGGCGCTGGGCTTGTGGGAACGCGCGCGCATCTTCATCACCCGCGTGGGCACCGTGATCCTCACCCTGATGGTGCTCGTCTGGTTCCTGTCCAGCTTCCCGGGCGCACCGGAAGGCGCGACGCATCCGCCGATCTACTACAGCATCGCGGGCATGCTGGGCCGCGCATTGGCCGTCGTGTTCGAACCGATCGGCTTCGGCTGGCAGATCTGCATCGCGCTCGTGCCGGGCATGGCCGCGCGCGAAGTGGCCGTCGGCGCGCTGGGCACGGTGTACGCGCTGTCGGGCGGCGGCGACGACGTGGCCAGCTCGCTGACCCCGATCATCGCCGCATCGTGGGGTCTGCCGACGGCGTTGTCGCTGCTCGCGTGGTATGTGTTCGCGCCGCAGTGCCTGTCGACCCTGTCCGTCGTGCGCCGCGAGACGGGCAGCGTGCGCTACGCGCTGCTGATGGCCGGCTACATGTTCGCGCTTGCGTACACGGCCTCGTTCCTGACCTTCCACATCGCACGGTCCGTGCTGGGGAGCTGATCATGCTGCAATACCTGATCGTCGCAGTCATCGTCGCCTTCGCCGCGCTGTACGCGGCGGTCAAGTACCTGCCCAAGGCGTGGCGCGAAAAGCTCGTCTACAAGCTGTCGGGCGGCACCGGGAAGGGGCGTTTCGTGAAGTGGCTCGGCACGGATTCGAGCTGCGGCAGCGGGTGCGATACGTGCGGCACGTGCGAGACCGAGCCGCTGCCCGAGAAGGATGCGAAGGGTCGCAAGATCATCCAGGTGCACGTCCAGCGCTAAAGCCCCGTCGCCCCGCGAAGGCGGGGGCCCAATTTTGTACGCGTCGACGCAAAGTACTTGGATTCCCGCCTGCGCAGATACTGTGCTCCTCAAGCCTTGGCAAGCGCCAAATTCACATCGAAGGACTTGCCAGATTTGAGTACACCAATCATCCAGTGCACCAGCTTGCGCATGACGGCAATGATGGCCACTTTCTTGTTCTTGCCAGCCGCAACCATGCGTGCCGATAGCGCTGCAGCAGCAGCGTTGTAGCGGATCGCTGCCATGGCAGGCCAGTACAGGATCTTGCGTAGCCTGCCGTGCCCAAGTTTGCTAAGGCGACTTTTGGCTTGTACGGAGTCGCCAGATTCGTGATGCCGCGGCGATAGCCCGACAAACGCGACAGCTTGGCGTACATCGTCAAAACGCTCGCCACGAAGCCACGCGATTGCGTAGCTGCTTACACCGCTGCCGATACCGGGAATGCTCTGCAGCAGCTCGTCCTGCTCGCGTAAGCCAGGATGGTGGTCGATATGGTCACGGATCTTCTTTTGCAAACGCTTGATTTCATCGTTGAGCGTCGCAATCACACGTTCGATGGATTCCAAAGCAATACCTTGCGCTTCGTAACTCCGATTCTGCTCTTGCACATGCATCGACTGCACGGCTTCCAATCGCGCCAGCAAACGCTGTAGTTCCCGGATTTCCCGGGGTGGCGCTTGCCAGGCCAGTGGCTTCATCGTCTGGCAAAAGCGTGCGATCAACGTCGCGTCGGCGCGATCGGTCTTCTGCCGATTCATCATCGCCTGTCCAAACGCCTTGATTTGTGATGGGTTGACGACACTCACGGTATAACCCGCGTCGAACAACGCCAGCGCTACTGGCTCGTAGTATTGGCTTGTTGCTTCCATCGCCAAATGGCAGTTCTCGACAGTTAAGCCCTGTTTCTTCAGCCAGCCGAGCAGGTCGGCATGTCCCGCCTCCGTGTTCTCGAGCGCCTTGGTCTTGACCTTCCCGTCCTCTGACAACCAAGCTACGTCGAATTTGCGCTTTGCAATATCAATACCTACAAAGTTCATCGCTTCCCTCTGATGTTAGATTTCGCATGGCTTTATCTCGTGCATCCTTACAAACACAGGCTCAAGGCCTCAGATACTGTTCGCACTCTTCAGATAAAGGGGAGTACATGCGGCTTATCTGCGTAACAGGCTCGAAGCCTCGGGAACGACACAGCCTGCATGTACTCCGTTTTCCAAGCGTCCTCGGAAATCATAACGTCTTACATGACGTATAGGGAACGACGCTTCATGCCGTCCCAAGAATTCCCATCAACCGCTTCGCATCGAACGGCGCCCTGACCTTGATGTCGTTGTCGAAGTAGCAGTACACATCCCCATTCTCTGCCCACGTATGGATCCGCGCGGCCCAGCGTTCCAGCGATGCGTCCTCGTACCCGCTCGCATACAGCTCGTGCTCCCCGTGCAGGCGGATGTACATGAAGTCCGCCGTCACGTCATCCATTTCCAGCCATTTGCCGGCCGTGTCGGCCACCACCAGCGCCACGTTGTACTTGCGCAGCAGCGCGAGGAAGGCCGGGTCGCGGAAGCTCTCGTGCCGCACTTCGACGGCGTGGCGCAGCGGACGCACGGCGTCGATTTCCAGCAGCGCGCGGCCTGTCAGCTTGTCGTCGTGCGTGCGCGCGATGGCGAGCGCCTTGCCCGTGTCGTGCGGCAGCAGGGACAGGAAGTGCTCGACCTTGTCCGCGTCGAAGCGCAGCTGCGGCGGGAACTGCCACAGGAAGGGGCCGAGCTTCTCGCGCAGCGCGAACACGCCGGAGGCGAGCACGTTGGCGAGCGGCGTCTCGATGCCGCGCAGCTTGAGCATGTGGGTGAGGAAGCGGTTGCCCTTCACGGCGAAGATGAAACCGGGCGGCGTTGCGTCGTACCACGCCGCGTAGCTGGATGGGCGCTGCAGCGAATAAAAGGAACCGTTGATCTCGATGGTGGGCAGGAAGCGCGATGCGTAATCCAGTTCGCGCGCCTGCGCGAGGCCGGGCGGATAAAACACCCCGCGCCATGGTTCGTAACGCCAGCCCGAGATGCCGATGTAGATTGCGCCCATGCCCCCAGTCTAGGGCAAACCGCGGAAATCAGGCGCGCCGGCGGCGCCACAATCCGATGCCGCCCACGCCCGCCAGCAGCATCGCCCATGTGGGCGCTTCCGGCACGGCCGGCACCGATTCCGTGCCGGGCAGGGCGGCCGACATCGTGAATGTCGTACCGTCCGTCCACAGCAGGTGGTGTTCCGAACCGCCGTACGGGTTGAACTGGTAGTCGTAGACCATCTGCCCCGTCGTGACGAAATGGCCGCCGCCGTAGAGACCTTCGGGATCGCTGGAATACGCGCTGACGCCGAACGACAGGCCGCTCTCCGCGGAGAAGCGGAAGCTGTCGGCGTCGCAGTGGTAATAGGTATTGCTGCCCGCGGCGCAGGCCACGTAGTCCTTCGCATCGACCAGCAGCGACGTCAGCTCGCCCCGTTCGAGGACCCCGTCGCCGTTGGCATCGACGCCGGTGAACGAACCGTCGATGCGCAGGCCCGGCAGGAAGGCGGCGGCTTCCTGGTCGTAGAAACCGGTGTAGCTGAAGGCCCAGTGGGACGTCTGGGCGTGGGCGACTGTGCTGGCCAGCAGCAGGGCGCCGGCGGTGGCGATGAATTTCATTGGCAGGACCTCGTGGAGCGACAAGGGACAGCCTACCTTTCCGTCCACGAAAGTCCTACGGATTTAACATATGTGTCGCCGCTCAGCCACAGTGCATGAATTACTTCCCTGCCTGCACCACCGGCAGCTCGATCGCGCTCTCCAGTCCGGGCGCGTGATAGACGCGCTGCGTCGCCTTGCGATAATCGCCCGGCTTGGCGTAGAAGATGTTCGGCACGAACGTCTGCGGGTTGCGGTCGTACAGCGGGAACCAGCTGGACTGGATCTGCACCATGATGCGGTGGCCCGGCAGGAACACGTGGTCGACGTTCGGCAGCGCGAAGCGATAGCGCTCGGCCTTGTTCGCGGGGATCGCGGCCGGCTTGTCCAGGCCCTGGTAGTAGCGGCCGCGGAAGATGTCCATCGCGATCGGCAGCTGGTAGCCGCCCATTTCCGGCTGCGCCGCGACTTCGTCCGGGTACACGTCGATCAGCTTGACGACCCAGTCGCTGTCCGTGCCCGACGTCGACGCGTACAGGTCGACCATCGGCTGGCCGGCCAGCTGCAGCGGGGCGGTGAGCGGGGCGGTCGTGTAGGTCAGCACGTCGGGGCGATCCGAATAGCTGCGCTGGTCCGTCACGAGCCACGGCTTCCACACGTTGGCGTCGTTCAGGTGCACGGGACGGGGCACGAACGGCACCGGCTTCGCCGGATCGGACACGTATTCGTCGAACGCGGCCGCCTTGTCGGCCTTGCCCTGCGCCTTCTCGAACGCGAGGCCGAAGCCCGGCTTCAGATACAGCGGCGTGGCGGCCGGCACGAGCGGCCACTGGTCGAGACGGCGCCAGCGATTGACGCCGGTCTGGTACGACCACACGGGCGGCGTGTCGAACGCGGGCGCGCCATCCTTCAGGTACTGGTTGAAGAACGGGAGCATGACTTCACGGCGGAATTCGCGCGCGGTGTCGCCCGTGAATTTCAGCGCGCCCAAGGTCGAGCCTTCGTAGTTGACGCCACTGTGGCGCCACGGGCCCACCACCAGCGAATTCAGTTTATTGGTCTTGTCCTGCGGCTCGACGGCGGCGTAGGTCGCATAGGCGCCGTAGATGTCTTCCTGGTCCCAGCGGCCGACGACGGTCATCGTCGGCACGGCCAGCGGACGCCTGGCGAGGATCTTGTCCAGCGCCTGCTCCTGCCAGTAGTTGTCGTAGGCCGGATGCTCGAACAGTTTCTTCGTGAAGTTCAGCTGGTCGACGCCGTAGAGGTGCGCGAAGTCGGACGTGGAGCCCGCGCGCAGCCAGGCGTCGTAGTCGTCGTTGATGCCGGTGACGATCTTCTCGCCTTCGCCGCGCGCCGCGTTCTGGCTGGCGATGTAGGCGAGGTTCGGGTTACGGAACGCGCCGTTGTGGAACCAGTCGTCGCCGCGCCAGCCGTCGACCATGGGGCTCATCGGCACGGCGGCCTTCAGCGCCGGGTGCGGGTCGACGAGGGCCATCAGCACGGTAAAACCTTCGTAGGACGAGCCGACCATGCCGACCTTGCCGTTCGATTGCGGGATATTCTTGATCAGCCAGTCGATCGTGTCGTACGCATCGGTCGTGTGGTCGACTTGCGTGTTGTTCAGCGGGCCGCGCACGGGGCGCGTCATCACGTAGTCGCCTTCCGAGCCGTACTTGCCGCGCACGTCCTGGAATACGCGGATGTAGCCGTTCTCGATGAAGGCGTCGTCACCGTCGCCGAGAATCGACGTGATGTGCGGGCTCTTCATGCGGCCCGCGCGGCCCGAGGCGTTGTACGGCGTGCGCGTCAGCATGATCGGCGCCTTGCCTTCCATGATGCTCTTCGGGATCACGATCACGGTATGCAGCTTGACGCCGTCGCGCATCGGGATCATGACGTCCTGCTTGACGTAGTCGGCGTTCGGGACCGTCGTCTCGAATTTTCCGGCCGGGATATCCGGCGCCATCGGTGACGTCTGGGCGTGCGCGGCGCTGGCGAAGGCGGTGGCAAGCACGAGGGAAAGGACGGACAGGGACGGCAGGCGGTAACGCGGCATCGGATTGGTCTCCACGGGACGGTTGAGTGAGCAATCCTGGATAAAGATTGCAACCGAGCATGGTACCGAACCGTGGAAAAGTCTGCAAACGCGCCACCAGAATTCGGGGTCAGAGCACGTTTTGCTCAGAATTCGGGGTCAGAGCACATTTTAAGGCACGGTCTTCAGAGCAAGCTTTTGCGCTAGCCGTCACCTGTTCGGATCTGCATGCGGTGACCTGTCACGGGGTAATGTGAGCATCCTGTAGGGTCAATATCCATCTGGACATTGACCCAAAATGTGCTCTGACCCCGAATTTGCGCCGAAATGTGCTCTGACCCCGAATTGAAGAAATGGCCGGTGGGAACCGGCCGGGGGGATCAGGCGGCGAGGAGCTTGCGGCCTGCCGGTGTCGCGACGGCCGGCGTGCTTGCGGCCAGCTTGAAGGTGCTGACGACGGCATCCAGTTCGCGCGCCTGTTCCTGCAGCGCGGCTGCTGCGGCGGCGGCTTCTTCGACGAGGGCCGCGTTCTGCTGCGTCGCGTCGTCCATCTGCGCGATCGCCTGGTTGACCTGCGCGATGCCCAGGCTCTGTTCCTGGCTGGACGCCGCGATGTCGCGCATCAGGACTTCCGCGCGGCGCACCGAGGCGACGATCGCTTCCATCGCGTGGCCGGCGCCGTCGGCCAGCGTGCTGCCCGCGTCGACCTTGGCGACCGAGTCCAGGATCAGCTGGCGGATCTCTTTCGATGCCGCCGCCGAGCGCTGCGCCAAGGTGCGCACCTCGCCCGCGACGACGGCGAAGCCGCGGCCCTGTTCGCCCGCGCGCGCGGCTTCCACGGCCGCGTTCAGCGCGAGGATATTGGTCTGGAAGGCGATGCCGTCGATGACGCCGATGATCTCGGCAATCTTGCGCGAGCTTTCCGTGATGGCGCCCATCGTGCGCACGACTTCCGCCACGACGGCGCCACCTTTCTCGGCCGACTGCGCCGTCTCGGACACGAGGCGGTTCGCTTCCATCGCGTTATCCGCGTTGTGACGCACGGTGGTCGTCAGTTCTTCCATCGCGGCCGCGGTTTCTTCGATGCTGGACGCCTGCGCTTCCGTGCGCGCCGACAGGTCCAGGTTGCCGCGTGCGATTTCCTCGGTGGCGTCGGCGATCACATGGCTGCTGTCGCGCACCTTGCCGATCGTGCCGCTCAGCGAGCCGACGAAGCGGTTGAACGCCTGCGCCAGCTTGCCGACTTCGTCCTCGCCGTCCGCCTGCAGACGGCGGCTCAGGTCACCTTCACCGTCGGCGATCTCGCCCAGCATGCCGGCCGCGCCCATCACCGGCGCCGAGATGGCGCCCGCGACGAACCAGATCGCGGCGAGACCGACGGCACCGCCGACGAGGGCGGCAACGATGGCGGACACCGCGGCCGTCTGTCCGATGTTACCGAGCACTTCGGCCTCCGGCACCTCGGCCACGACGTACAGGTTCAGCTCCGGCACATACGACGAGGCGACGAACTGGCGGCCCGCCGGCGCGTCGTAGCGGCTCGAGGCGAATGCCTGCTTGCCCAGCAGCGAATGAACGAGTTCGGGCGTGAAGCCGGGCTGCTTGTCGAGGGTGTGGTGGCCGTCGAGCAGGCTGCGGTCGCGGTGGACCAGCAGCGTGCCGTCGTTGCTCACCAGGTAGACGTAGCCGGATTTGCCGAGGCGGTAGCTGCGGATGCTGTTCGCCAGCGCTTCGGCGGACAGGCCCAGTCCGGCGATCGCCAGCTTGCCGCCCGGCGTCTGCACGCGCGAGTCGATGAACAGCGTGTAGACGCCCGTGGTGCCATCCTTGTCCAGGTTGAGCGAATAGGGCACACCGCTGTCGAGGAATTTCTTGAACCACGCATCCTTGTCCGACTGCTTGTCGATCGTGCGGTCGAGGCCTTTTTCGGTGAAGTATTTCGACGTCGTGTCCGACACCCAGAGCACGGTGGCCGCGTGGTTGGCCTCGAACAGGCGCCTGGACTGCGCGGTCCACGCGGCGAGGCCGTCGTCCGGATTGCCGGCGTCTTCCCACGCCTGCAGGAACGTGTTGTTCGCCAGCGTCTGCGAGATCGCGGCGGGTTCCGCGATCTGGCGCTGGATGTCGTTGCGGATGGCGCTGACCTGGGCCGGCAATTCATGGTCGACGACGCGCTCGCGCATCTGCGCGCTCGTCATCGAAATGGACAAGGTGGAGGAAATGGCGATGAAGACGAGCAGGCACACGCCCATGCTGAGCATGAGCTTGCTGCGGATGCCGAGTTGACGAAAGTTCATGAGCGTGAATTGATTTGTGGAAAGTCACATGGAGTGTAATCAGGAAGCGTTGGATGAAGCCCGTAATTCGTGAACTTCGTCAAATTACATGCCTTGACGCGGCATCTCTACAACGTTCTTTTATAGTCTTGTAAATGGTCAGGGAGCTGATCTTTCCAGCGATATATGGGCTATCTTCCCTGGAGTATGTTGTCGGTTTGCTTCTGGTCGGCACGCAAGAATGCTAAGCTACCGCCTTTCCCATCCCGGTACACGCTGATGATCGTCGTCCATCACCTGAACAACTCGCGCTCCCAGCGTATCCTGTGGCTTCTGGAAGAACTGGGCCTGGACTACGAGATCAGGAAATACCAGCGCGATCCGAAGACGATGCTGGCGCCGCCCGAACTGCGCGCCGTGCACCCGCTCGGCAAGTCGCCCGTGATCCAAGATGGCGACACGATCGTCGCGGAATCCGGTGCGATCGTCGAATACCTCGTCGACCGTTACGGTCCGGCGCTGGCGCCAAAGCCGGGCACGCCCGAGCGGCTGCGCTACACGTATTTCCTGCACTACGCGGAAGGCTCGGCGATGCCGCCGCTGCTGTTGAAACTCGTGTTCGACCAGGTGGAGAAAAGCCCTGCGCCGTTCTTCGTGCGCCCGATCGCCAAGGCCATCGCGGACAAGGTCAAGAGCAGCTACGTGCTGCCGCAGATCCGCCAGCACCTGGCGTACCTGGAGGGGGAATTAAGCACGCGCACGTGGTTCGCGGGCGACGCGTTTTCCGCCGCCGACATCCAGATCAGCTTTCCGCTGGAAGCGGCAGCCGCGCGCGGCGGATTGGATGGACAATATCCGAACCTTGTCGCCTTCCTCGACAAGATCCACGCGCGCCCGGCCTACAAGCGTGCGCTCGAACGGGGCGGACAATACGATTTTGTGAAGTAAGAGACACATGGCGAAGCTGCTGGCCATCGACGGCCTGAACATCGTGCGGCGCGTGTACGAGGCGAGTCCCGAACCGGACTCCGACCTCAAGGCGAGCATCGCCCTGCGCCACGCGTTCTCGTCGTTCCGCAACCTGCTCGAAGCGCACGCGCCCACGCACGTGCTGGCCGCGTTCGACTACGGCGGCCCCACGTGGCGGCACGCGCTGTATCCGCGCTACCGCGAAGGCCGGGCGCCCATGCCGGGCGTGCTGCGCGAGGCGCTGCCGGAATTCCACGACCGCCTGCGCAGCGTCGGCCTGCACGTGCTGATGCTGCCCGAGGTCGAGGCCGACGACGTGATCGGCACGGGCGTGATGCGCTGGCTGGCGGAAGGGCGTGGCGATGCCGTCGTCGCCACCACCGACAAGGACTTGCACCCGCTGATCGCGCACGGCGCGCTCGTGTGGGATCATTTCAAGGGCGAGTGGCACGACGATGCCTGGGTGCGCAACAAGTTCGGCGTCGCGCCCGAACGCCTGCACGACCTGCTGGCGCTGATGGGCGACCCGACGGACGGCGTGCCGGGCGTGTCGAAGATCGGCATGAAGACGGCGGCGCGGCTGCTGGGCGCGTACGGCGACCTGGACGCCGTCATGGCCGGCGCCGGCATCCTCAAGACGCCGCTGGGCGAACGCCTGCGCGCGGAACGCGAGATCCTCGAGGTGTCGCGCAAGCTGGTACAACTGAAGACCGACGTGCGGCTGGGCGTCACGTGGAACATGCTGGCCTACGAGTCAGACTGAAGAAAGGAAATCGATGCTCAAGGCGATCATCGTCGACGGCAGCGCCGTCGCGCGCGGCCTCCTCAACACGGTGCTGACGGACGGCGGCTACGACGTGGCCGGCCAGGCCCATACGGCGGCGGCCGGATTCGCGCTCGCGCTCAGGCACCAGCCGCACATCTTCTGCATCGCGCGTGAACAGTTCGAGGATGGCCGGGAAGCCGTCGACCAGCTGCGCGCGCAACTGCCCAAGACGCTGATCTTCATGGTCTCCGGCTCGCTCGACGCGCCCGCCATCCAGGCCGCGGTCGCGGCCGGCGTGCACGGCTTCATCGTCAAGCCGTTCAAGGCCGACACGGTGCTGCGCACGATCCGCAATACCGTCATCTCCATCGTCAAGAAGCACCGCGGGCCTTGACCTTCAGGTTCGGCGCCGCAGCTCCTCCACGGCGATGGCCGCCAGTTCCTGCAATGCCTTGATCTCGCGCGCGCGCAGGCGGCGCGGCTCGCGGTCCAGCACGCACAGCGTGCCGAGCGCATGGCCGCCCGCATCGACCAGCGGCACGCCGGCGTAGAAGCGCACGCGCAGCGGTCCCGTGACGAGCGGGTTGGCGGCAAAGCGCGCATCGCGCGACGCATCTTCCACCATCAACGGTTCTTCCTGCACGATCGCATGGCTGCAGAAGGCCCAGTCGCGCGGCGTTTCCGCGAGGTCGACGCCGGTGCGCGCCTTGAACCACTGGCGGCGCGACGTCAGCACCGTGACCAGCGCCATCGGGCAATCCGTCACCTGCGTTGCCAGCCACGTCAGGCGGTCGAACACGGGCTCCGGCGCCGAGTCCACCAGGCCGCTCGCCGCGACGGCGGCGAGGCGTGCCTTTTCGTCCGGCGGCACAGGATGTCCCGGCGCGTGACCGGGGCGAAATTCGGGATCGGTGGCCGGCCCGGCCCGGGGCGGCGCTTGCCCGGCCTTGGCGGCCAGCAGGCGCGTCACGGCGGACAGGCGCACGCGCCGGTGGCCGCCCGGCGTCTTCCACGAGGGCAGGGCGCCGCTCTCCAGCCAAAGCTGGGTCGTGCTGACGGCCACGCCGAGCAGGCGCGCGGCGGCGGCGGTGGTGAGGACGGGATCGTCGGAATCGTCGATGCGGGGTGTCGGCATGGTCACGGCATTCTACTTGTATATGTGTCATTCATCAACGAAATTGACGGATTTGAGTTGTTGCTTTGCTGGGTATCCCGCAAGTATTTGATTATATGACCCAAGTATTTGTTGACTATCAGAAATTTGCCGATCAGAATCCAATAAATTAGTCAAATCCGTCAAATCAAGTAAGGCAACCATGCCCCTGTCCCACCGCCGCCCGCGCGGCGAAGCCGCCCGTCTCGATGTATTGCGCAAGCTGAACCTGCTCGACACGCCCCCGAGCGAGGCCTTCGACCGCATCACCCGCATGGCCGCCCAGTTGTTCGGGTTGCCCATCGCGGCCGTGTCGCTGACGGACAGCAACCGCCAGTGGTTCAAGTCGCGCGTGGGCGTCGAGCACGACTCGATCCCGCGCATGAAGGCGCCGTGCGGGCAGGTGGCCGACGAGCGCGCGCTGCTGGTCATCGAGGACCTGCAGCTGGATGCGTGCTATCACGACGGCGTGCTGGCCGCGTCCGGCGTGCGCTTCTACGCGGGCGCGCCGCTCGTCACGCACGACGGCTGGTGCCTGGGCGCGATGTGCGTGCTGGGCCCGAGCCCGCGCACGATCACGGACGCCGAGCGCGTGGCGCTGACGGACCTCGCGGCGATGGTGATGGAACAGATCGAGCTGCAGCATGCGCTGGGCCGCGTAGACGCCGTCAGCGGCCTGCCGAACCGCACGCAATTCCTCGACGATTTCAAGGACCTCACCATGGACCGCCCGCGCGGCGAACACCGCCTCGCCGCGCTCGTGAACCTGGCGAGCCCGGAGCAGCTGGGTAACGCGATGCGCGCGATGGGCGCGGCCTACCTCGACGAAATCGTCGGCGAGGCCGTGCGCATGCTGGACGCGACGATCGGCAAAACGAGCACCGTGTACCACATCGGCGCGACGGAATTCGCCTTCATCGCGCCGGTGGGCATCGAGCTGGATGCGTTCTACGCGGACCTGGGAGACTGGCTGCGCCAGCGTGCGCAATCGGTGACGTCGCGCTTCGTGACGACGGCGACGGTGGGCATCGTGCCGTTCCAGATCGGCCCCACGGCGTGCGCGGACCTGTTGCGCAACCTGCACTCGGCCGCGCGCCATGCATTCGAGATGGACCGCAACGTGTCCGTGTTCTCGTGGGAGCAGGATGCCGTGTACCGGCGCCGCTTCTGGCTCATCAACGAATTCGGCGCGGCGCTCGAGAACAGCGGCCAGCTGCGGCTCGTGTACCAGCCCAAGGTCGACCTGGAGAGCGGCGCGTGCATCGGCGCGGAAGCGCTGCTGCGTTGGACGCACCCGACGTTCGGCGACGTGTCGCCGGCCGAGTTCATTCCCATCGTCGAGCAGACGTCGATGGTGCGCGCGACCACGCGCTGGGTCGTGGAGACGGCGCTGCGCCAGCTGGCGGCGTGGTGGGAAGCGGGTATCGAACTGCAGGTGGCCGTCAACGTGTCGGCCGTTAACCTGCTGGAGCCGGACTTTTGTGAATGCATCGTCGACGGCCTGCGCCGCCACGGCCTGCCGACAGCCAGCCTCGCGCTGGAGATCACGGAGAGCGCGCTGATGAAGAACCCGCGGCTGGCCGAGGCCACCCTGCAGGCGCTCGATGCGGCCGGCGTGCGGCTCGCGATCGACGATTTCGGTACGGGCTACAGCAGCCTGGCCTATTTGCAAAGCCTGCCGGCGCAGGTGGTCAAGATCGACCAGTCGTTCGTGCGCGGCATCGAACGCGACGAGCGCAAACGCTCACTGGTGGCGGCGATGATCAAGCTGTCGCACGACCTGGGGCACCGCGTCGTGGCGGAAGGGGTGGAGACGGCGGACGTCGTGGATGTGCTGAAGCAGGCGGATTGCGACGAAGCGCAGGGCTATCTGTATGCGCGGCCGCTGGCGCCGCAGGCGTTCGTGCAGTGGGTGGAGAAGAGAGCTGCCGTGGCAGCCTGACGTCATCCCCGCGGAGGCGGGGATCCATACTGAGTTCGCGTTTCCGCACACCCTGCATGGGTTCCCGCCTGCGCGGGAACGACAGTGTTATGCCGCGTCCTTCGCCGCCGCCAGCAACCCCATCTCTTCCGACCCCAGCAGCTTGTCGATATCGAGCAGGATGAGCATGCGCTCGTCGACGGTGCCCAGTCCGCGCAGGTATTCGCCCGACACGGTGGCGCCCAGGTCCGGCGCCGGCTTGATCTGGTCCGGCGTCAGCGTGACGACGTCCGAGACGCTGTCCACCACCATGCCGATCGTGTGGTTGTTGATGTTCAGGACGATCACGACGGTGAACGCGTCATACGTCGGCGCGCCGACGTTGAACTTGATGCGCATGTCGACGATCGGCACGATGCTGCCGCGCAGGTTGACGACGCCCTTCAGGTACTCGGGCGCGTTGGCGATGCGCGTGACGGCGTCGTAGCCGCGGATTTCCTGGACCTTCAGGATGCTGATGGCGTATTCCTCGCCGCCCAGGCGGAACGACAGCACTTCGGTCGCGTTGTTGACGATGTTTTCGGCCATTGATAATCCTCGTTAATTTCCGTGTGGCAATATACCGAGAGATTACGACATTTTTGTGTCAGATACGATGGACAAATGACAATCGCGCACAAAAATGCCGTGGCTGCGGGACGAACGCAACAATCAGACGGCGCTCGCCGTGTCGATGATGCCGCCGCCCAGGCAGACGTCGCCGTCGTACAGCACGGCCGACTGGCCCGGCGTCACGGCCCATTGCGGGTCGGTGAAGTCGAGCGTGAAGCGGTCGAGGCCTTCCGGCGTCACCGTGCACGGCACGTCGGCCTGGCGGTAGCGCGTCTTGGCCGACAGCGCACGCGAGGTGTCCGCAACACCGGGCGGCTCACCGGCGATCCAGCTGGCCTGGCCGGCGCCGAGCTTCTCCGACAGCAGCCACGGGTGATCGTGGCCCTGCACGATGTACAGCGTGTTGGTGGCGATGTCCTTGCGCGCCACGAACCACGGCTCGCTCGTACCGTCGGCATTCTTGTGCGACTTCAGGCCGCCGATCCCGATGCCTTTGCGCTGGCCCAGCGTATAGAACGACAGGCCCACGTGCTCGCCCACGGTCTGGCCGTTATCGAGTTTCATCGGGCCCGGCTTGTGCTGCAGGTAGCGGCCAAGGAATTCGCGGAACGGGCGCTCGCCGATGAAGCAGATGCCGGTCGAATCCTTTTTCGCCGCGTTGGGCAGGTTCAGCTTTTCCGCGATCTTGCGCACTTCCGTCTTGGCGATCTCGCCCAGCGGGAACAGCGATTTCGACAACTGCGCCTGGTTCAGGCGGTGCAGGAAGTAGCTCTGGTCCTTCGTCGAATCGAGCGCTTTGAGCAGCTCGAATTTTTCGCCGTTCTGGCGCACGCGCGCATAGTGCCCGGTCGCGATCAAATCGGCGCCCAGCTTCATCGCGTGGTCGAGGAAGGCCTTGAACTTGATCTCGGCGTTGCACAGCACGTCCGGGTTCGGCGTGCGGCCGGCCTGGTATTCGCGCAGGAATTCCGCGAACACGCGGTCCTTGTATTCGGCGGCGAAGTTGACCGCCTCGATGTCCACGCCGACGACGTCGGCCACGCTGGCCGCGTCGATCCAGTCCTGGCGCGTGGAGCAGTATTCGGAATCGTCGTCGTCTTCCCAGTTCTTCATGAACAGGCCGACGACTTCATAGCCCTGTTCCTTCAACATCCAGGCCGCGACCGAGGAGTCGACGCCGCCCGACATCCCGATCACGACTTTCTTTTTACTCATTTCAGGTTACGTCCGGTTTGATGGTGAGTCCGCCGTCGAAGACCGAGTGGTCCGTGTACAGCAGGTCCAGCGGGGTGCGCTTGCCCGCCAGGTAATCGTCCACGCAGCGCAGCACGATGGGGCTGCGGTGGCGCTCCTGGCACGCGGCCAGTTCGTCGCGCGTGAGCCACAAGGTGCGCAGGATGCCGTGGTCCAGTGCCTGGTCGTACTGCCTGCCGGCCTTGCCGCAGAACGTGAAGCGCAAATACGTCACGTCGTGCCCGCGCGATTTCGAGTGGTAGCGCGACAGATACATGCCGACGAGGGCCTCCGGGATGAACTCGTGCGCCGTCTCTTCCATCGCCTCACGGATCACCGCCTGTTCGAGCGATTCGTGCGGGTCGAGGTGGCCGGCGGGCTGGTTCAGGCGGATGCCGTCGCTGGTTTCTTCTTCGATCAACAGAAAGCGGCCATCGCGCTCGATGATTGCGGCGACGGTGACTGACGGTCTGAAGGTATGGGTCATGCGCGTCCTTGTAGTGAGCCGACATTCTACCTTGATGGAACGTGCGTTGCTCGGGCGCACGCTGCGGTGCAACAGTTCCGGACAGGTTGGAATATTGATGTGCAACAAAAAGCTTGAGACTTTAGCTAGGTTCTCGGGGGCTTGGCCACGAAAATTGCCGATCTGTTTACGAAAAACCACTCATCTGTATTGATCGAGTGCATTACATGCTAGATTGTAGACAGTTTATCAATTATACGGAGGCATCATGAGAATTGGTGTGCCGGCCGAAACGAGGCCGGGCGAGACGCGTGTCGCTGCAACTCCCGAAACCGTCAAGAAGCTGGCCGCCCAGCACGAAGTGATCGTGCAATCGGGCGCCGGCATCCACGCTGCCGCGATCGATGATGCCTATGTCGCCGCCGGCGCCCGCATCGTCACGGCGGAAGAAGCCCTCGGGGCCGACCTCGTCCTGAAAGTGCGCAGCCCGGATGCCCAGGAACGCGCGCTGATGAAACCGGGCGCCGCCCTCGTCGGCATGCTGAACCCATTCGATACCGACAACCTGGCCGCGCTGGCCCAGCAGCGCATCACGGCGTTCGCGCTCGAAGCGGCGCCCCGGATCACGCGCGCCCAGTCGATGGACGTGCTGTCGTCGCAGGCCAACATCGCCGGCTACAAGGCCGTGATCATGGCGGCGAATGCCTATCAACGCTTCATGCCGATGCTGATGACGGCCGCCGGCACCGTGAAAGCGGCGCGCGTGCTGATCATGGGCGTCGGCGTCGCCGGCCTGCAGGCCATCGCGACCGCGAAGCGCCTGGGCGCCGTCATCGAGGCGTCCGACGTGCGTCCGCCCGTGAAGGAGCAGGTGGAATCGCTGGGCGCCAAGTTCATCGACGTGCCGTTCCTCACGGACGAGGAGCGCGAGATCGCGAAGGGCGTGGGCGGCTATGCGCGCCCGATGCCGGCCGACTGGATGCGGCGCCAGGCGGAACTCGTGCACGAGCGCGCGAAGCTGGCGGACATCGTCATCACGACCGCGCTGATCCCCGGCCGCAAGGCGCCGGTGCTGATCTCGGAAGAGACGGTGCGCGCGATGAAGCCGGGCTCCGTGATCGTCGACATGGCCATCGAGCAGGGCGGCAACTGCCCGTTGACGGAACTGGGCAAGACGGTGATCAAGCACGGCGTGACGATCATCGGCGAGCCGAATTTGCCGGCGCTCGTGGCGGCCGACGCGTCGGCCCTGTACGCGCGCAACGTGCTGGACTTCCTGAAGCTCGTGATCGACAAGGACGGGAAGCTCGTCATCGACCGCGAGGACGAGATCGTGCGCGCGGTGCTGGTCGCCATCGATGGCGACGTGTTACGCAAATAGAAGGGGAGGGGACGCCATGGAAATCAGCCATACCATCATCAACCTGATCATCTTCGTGCTGGCGATCTACGTCGGCTACCACGTCGTGTGGACCGTCACGCCCGCGCTGCACACGCCGCTGATGGCGGTGACGAACGCCGTGTCGGCCATCATCATCGTCGGCGCCATGCTGGCGGCCGGCCTGACGGAAGGCCTGACGGGCAGGGTTGCCGGCACCATCGCCGTGGCGCTGGCCGCCGTGAACGTGTTCGGCGGCTTCCTCGTCACCCAGCGCATGCTGGAGATGTTCAAGAAGAAGGAACCGAAAGCGAAGCTGGCGCCAGGCGCCAAGGATGCCGCCGGCGCCGTCCGTGCCAAGGAGGCCGCATGAACATGATCAGCATGAACGTCGTGACGCTGCTGTACCTCGTGGCGTCCGTGTGCTTCATCCAGGCCTTGAAGGGTTTGTCCTCGCCGTCGACCGCGCGCATGGGCAATGCGTTCGGCATGACGGGCATGGGCATCGCCGTCCTCACGACCATCGCCCTGATGTTCAAGCTGAAGGAGCAGATGCAGACGGGCGGCATGGGTTTTGGACTCGTGCTGCTCGGCGTCGTGGTCGGCGGCGCGATCGGTGCCGTGGCCGCGAAGCGCGTCGAGATGACCAAGATGCCGGAACTGGTCGCCGCGATGCACTCGCTGATCGGTCTCGCCGCGGTGTGCATCGCCATCGCGGCCGTCTCCGAACCGTGGGCTTTCAACATCGCGGCGCGCGGCGAAGGGCTCCCGTTCGGTAATCGTCTCGAACTGTTCATCGGCACGTTCGTGGGCGCCGTCACGTTCTCCGGTTCCGTGATCGCGTTCGGCAAGCTGGCCGGCAAATACAAGTTCCGGCTGTTCCAGGGCGCGCCCGTGCGCTACCCGGGCCAGCACATGATCAACCTGGTCGTCGCCCTCGCCATCATCGGCCTGGGGTTGGTTTTCTGCTTCTCGGATGGCGCCGCGCCCGCATGGACGCCGTACATCGTGATGGCCGTGCTGTCGTTCGTGCTGGGCGTGCTGATCATCATCCCGATCGGCGGCGCCGACATGCCCGTCGTCGTGTCGATGCTGAACTCGTACTCGGGCTGGGCGGCGGCCGGCATCGGCTTCTCGCTGAACAACTCGATGCTGATCATTGCGGGCTCGCTCGTGGGATCAAGCGGCGCGATCCTCTCGTACATCATGTGCAAGGCGATGAACCGCTCGTTCTTCAACGTGATCCTGGGCGGTTTCGGCGGCGAAGCGGCAGCGGCAGATACGGGCGGCGCGAAGGAACAGCGCCCGGTCAAATCGGGCTCGCCGGAAGACGCGGCGTTCATCTTGCAGAACGCGGAATCCGTCATCATCGTGCCGGGCTACGGCCTCGCGGTGGCGCGCGCCCAGCACACGGTGAAGGAGCTGGTCGACAAGCTAACGGAACACGGCGTGCAGGTGCGCTACGCGATCCACCCGGTGGCGGGCCGCATGCCGGGCCACATGAACGTGCTGCTGGCGGAAGCGGAAGTCCCGTACGACCAGGTCGCGGAGATGGAAGACATCAACGGCGAATTCGGCCAGACGGACGTGGTGCTCGTGCTGGGCGCGAACGACGTCGTGAACCCGGCCGCGAAGGATCCGAAATCGCCGATCGCCGGCATGCCGATCCTCGAGGCCTATAAAGCCAAGAGCATCATCGTCAACAAGCGGTCGATGGCGTCCGGGTATGCGGGGCTGGACAATGACCTCTTCTATCAGCCGAACACGATGATGGTGTTCGGCGATGCGAAGAAGGTCATTGAATCGATGGTGAAGGCGGTCGAGTGATTACCTGCGGCCGAACATCATCAGTTCGGCCAGCAGCATCCGCGCAGGTTTGACGGTATCCAGCGCAGCCAGCGCGAGCCCGAACAGCGGCTGCAACGGCCCCGTGTTCGCGAACACGCGCGCCATCGCATCCGTCGTGCGGATGATGGCGCCGCGGTCGCGCGCGCGTTCTTCCGCGAAGCGCGCCAGCGCGTCCGCGATGCCGTGGTCCTGGTCGATCCCGCGTGCCAGCAGCCTCGCCAGCACGGCCGCATCGCGCAGGCCGAGATTCAAACCTTGTCCCGCGACCGGGTGCAGCGTCTGCGCCGCATTGCCGATGGCGACCGTGCGTGCCGAGAACCGCGGATCCGCGTTCAGCCCGAGCGGAAAAGCCGCCCGTTCGGACGCGCGCGTAAAAGTGCCGAGACGTTCGCCGAACGCGTCGCCCAGCTGGCGCAGGAATTCCGGTTCGCCCAGGTCCAGCAACTGCTGCGCGCGCTCCGGCCGCACGCACCACACGAGCGCATATTGATGGCCGTCGGCGCCGTCCTGCGGCAGCAGCGCGAGCGGGCCTTCGTCCGTGAAGCGTTCGAAGGCGCGGTGCGGGATCGCCTGGCTGCCCGACACGCGCGCGATGACCGCGGTCTGCACGTAGTCGCGCCGCCGGGTGCGTTCCGCCTGTTCGCCGAACACGCCGCCCTCGGCCTGCACGGCCACCTTCGCATGGAGCTTGCGGCCATCGTCCAGGTCCAGCACGACGCCGTCGCGGTCTTCGTGGAGCGCCGTCACGCGCACGGGGCGCAAGGTCTGCACGCCCGCGCGGTCGCAGGTGCGCACCAGCGCGTCGACGACGTCGCCGTAGCGCGCCACATAGCCCAGCGCGTCGACCGCGTGTTCTGCGCGGTCCATCATGCTGCGGCCCAGGTGGCCGCGGCGCGATACGTGGATCTGGTGGATCGGCGTCGCGTGCGGCTGCACGTTGGCCCACGCGCCCACGTCGACGAGCAGCTGGCGGCTGCCCCACGACAGCGCGATCGAGCGCGGATCGGAGATCGCCTGGCCCAGCGCCTTCGCGTCGACGAGCGCGATGCGCCTGGCGTCCACGCCGCGGCGCGCCATCAATGCCGCCAGCGCGAGGCCGACCGGGCCGGCGCCGCAGATCGCGACATCGACGGAGAGCGTCTCTTCAGCCATGCGTGGTCCCCACGATTGCTTCGATCTCGGCCACCGTCTTCGGCGCGGACGCCGTCAGCAGGCGGTAGCCGTCCCCGGTCACGACGACGTCGTCCTCGATGCGGATGCCGATGTGCCAGAAGCGTTCCGGCACACCGTCCGCCGGGCGCACGTAGATGCCCGGTTCCACCGTCACGACCATGCCTTCCTGGAGCGGGCGCGAAGGCTTGTCGGCCTGCGTGACGTCGCGGTAGGCGCCCACGTCGTGCACGTCCATGCCGAGCCAGTGGCCAGTGCCGTGCATGTAGAACGGGACGTGGGCCTTGTCGGCGATGGCGTCGTCGACGGTGGCGTATTTCGTCTTGTCGACGAGGCCCAGGTCCAGCATGCCCTGCACGAGCACGCGCAGCGCCGCTTCGTGGAAGGCGCTGTACGGCCGGCCCGGTGCGATGGCCCTGAACGCCGCGTCCTGTGCCGCCAGCACGAGCTCGTAGAGTGTCCGCTGGGCGTCCGTGAAGCGGCCATTCACCGGGAACGTGCGGGTGATGTCGGACGCGTAGCCATCCAGCTCGCAGCCGGCGTCGATCAGCACGAGGTCGCCGTCCTGCATCTGCCGGTCGTTGACGTTGTAGTGCAGGATGCAGGCGTTCGGGCCGGATGCCACGATGGGCGTGTAGGCAGGGAACTGGGCGCCGTGCTTGCGGAACGCGTACAGCAGTTCCGCTTCCAGCTCGTACTCGAACATGCCGGGCTTTGCCGCGCGCATCGCGCGTGCGTGCGCGCCGCCCGAGATCTCGCCGGCGCGCAGCATCAGCGCCTGTTCGTCGGCGTCCTTGATCAACCGCATTTCGTCCAGCAGCGGCAGGACGTTGACGACCGTGTCGGGCGCCGTCGTGCCGGTGCGGCCTTGCGCGCGCACGGCCTTGATCCAGCCGGCCACCTGCGCGTCGAGCGCCGCGTTCGACGCCACCGCGTAGTACAGCGCGGGCGCGTTGGCGAGGAGGCGCGCCATGTGCGTATCCAGTTCGGAAATGGGATAGGCGTCGTCGAAACCGAACGCCGTGCGCGCCGCTTCCGGGCCGTGGCGGTAGCCGTCCCAGATCTCGCGTTCGACGTTTTTCTCGCGGCAGAACAGGATGGCGCGGGCCGGCTTGTCGCCGTGCGCGGCGACGAGTACCAGCACGCTTTCCGGTTCCGTGAAGCCGGTCAGGTAGTAAAAGGAACTGTCGTGGCGGTAGGGGTAGTCGCTGTCGCCGTTGCGCAGGACTTCCGGCGCGGTGGGCAGCACGGCCACGCTGCCGGGCTGCATCTGCGCGGCCAGGCGCGCTCGCCGTTTCCCGTACTGTGCCGCGTAATCCATCATGCCCCAGCCTTCGCGACGGAGCCTGGCGGCGCGTTGAGTTCTTCCAGCTGGCGCACGGTGCCCACGTTGACCCATTGGCCGTCGTAGATCTCGCCGCCCACGCGACCCTGATCAATGAACTTGCGCATCAGCGGGCCGAATTTCAGGAACTCGCCCGCCTTGATCCCGTCAAACATTTCAGGACGATAAACGCCGATGCCGGCGAAATTCCACTTCGGACTGCCCTCGTTGGACAAGGTGTACATCGTGAGGCCGAAGTCGCCGTCCGGGTTGTGCCACGGGTTCGGCGTCAGATACAGCCAGGCGATGTCGCGCTTCTCGGTCGGAATGAGCTGGCCGACGGCGTCGTGGTCCTTCAGCACGTCGAGGACCTGCTCGAAGTCGAAGTAAGGCGCGTAGATGTCGCCGGAGACGGCCAGGAACGGTTCGTCGCCGAGCAGGTGCAGGGCGTTGGCGATGCCGCCGGCCGTTTCCAGCGGCGTCGGCTCGTGCGAGTAGACGATGCGCGCGCCGTAGCGGCTGCCGTCGCCCAGCTCTTCCTCGATCATGTGGCCGAGGTGCGAGTGGTTGATGACGATGTCCTTGATGCCGGCGCGCACGAGGTTCAGCACGTGCCAGGTGATCAGGGGACGGCCCCGCACCTTGAGCAGGGGCTTGGGGCAGGTGTCGGTCAGCGGACGCATCCGCTCGCCGCGGCCTGCGGCGAAGATCATGGCTTTCATCGGCTTGTCTTCAGAAGGTGTAGCCGACCTGCGGCGCCTTGTCCTCGAGCGCGTCGAGCAGGCGCAGGAGCGGCTTGAGTTCGGTGTAGCGGTTGGCGGTCTTGCGCACGTAATCGATTACCGTGGGCAGGTCGCCCAGGTAGTGGGATTTGCCGTCGCGGTAGTTCAGGCGGCAGAAGATGCCGAGGATTTTCAGGTGGCGCTGCAGGGCCATGTATTCGAAGTCGCGGTAGAACGCGTCGATGTCCGGATTGACGGGCAGGCCGACCTGCTTCGCGCTTTGCCAGTAACGCACGACCCAGTCCAGCACGAATTCCTCGTCCCACTGGATGTAGGCGTCGCGCAGCAGCGAGGCCAGGTCGTAGGTGACGGGGCCGTAGACGGCGTCCTGGAAATCCAGCACGCCCGGGTTGCCCTGGTCGAGGAACATCAGGTTGCGCGAATGGAAATCGCGGTGCATGTAGACCTGCTGTTGCGCGAGCACGTTCGCCGTGATCGCCTCGAACACTTTATCCAGCTGGGCGCGCTGGATGTCGTTCAGCCTGGCGCCCAGGTGGCGTTCGATGAACCACTCGGGGAACAGGTTCAGCTCGCGCAGGACGAACGCGCGGTCGAATTCCGGCAGCACGCCGGCCTGGCTGGCCATCTGAAACTTGATCAGGGCGTCGATGGCGTCCGAGTACATGAACGGCGCGTTGTCGACGTCCAGGCGCTGCAAATAGGTGGTCGTGCCGAGGTCGGACAGCAGCAGGAAGCCGGCTTCCACGTTGCGGGCCACGATGGCGGGCACGGTGACGCCGGCGTCGCGCAGCAGGCCGTCGACGTGGATGAACGCGGGCACGTTTTCGCGCTCCGGCGGAGCGTCCATGGCGATGAGCGTATCACCCAGCTTGTCGCGTAGCGCCGGTACAACATCGAGGCGGAAGTAGCGGCGGAAACTCGCGTCGGCCGACGCGGGGCGCAGGCTGGCGACGTCGACCAGGTCCAGCGCGACGAGCCATTCGGTCAGCTGGGCGAGGCGGGCATCCTTGTCAGAGGCGGAGGGAGCGTGTTGAGGCGAAGAAGACATGAAGCGTCCCGGTGAACGGGTTCGTGACTGGTTGGTAAGTTTGCCCATGCGCGGGCAGGGCGGTTCGGGTGTAATGATACGTCATTTGCACCCGTATCGGACCATCCGGGGCTAAGGTGGGAAAGATCCCATTGTTAAAATTGTATCTATCGGTAAAAATCATTTCCCTTTGAAAATCAAAGGGTTATGGTCCACCGTCGCGCTTCCAAAGTATTACCGTTGGGCCGACTAACGCGACCGTGCCGCACGAATTCCCCTATAATAAGGGATTCAATCCAAACAATCGCCCTCCATGGTGCAACGCGATCTTTCATGAGCTGGATGACGGCCCTACCATTCCCGCGGCGGCGAACTGCCGCCGCTGTGTCCGCCCTCGTGGCCGTGGCCGCGGGACCGCTGTATGCGCAAACGGCGACACCGGCTGCCCCCCGCACCGACGAGCAGGACCTGCCGATCACGATGCGCGCCGAGTCGTTCAGCGGCCGCCCGGACCGCATCCTGAACATGGAGCGCAACGTCGAGATCACGCGCGGCGCCACCGGCGTCACGGCGGACACGGCGTGCTACCGCCGCGTCGAGGACGAGGTCACGGCCGAGGGCCACATCACGATGTGGCGCTTCGGCGACCGCTACAAGGGCGACGCCCTGCAGCTGAACCTGGAAACGGGTAAGGGCTGGGTGCTGCATCCCGAATATCGGCTGGTGATGAACAATGCGCAGGGCAAGGCGCAGCGCATCAACTTCCTGGGCGAGGACCAGGCCGTGGTCGTCGACGGCACGTACAGCACGTGCGAAGGCCCCGATCCGGACTGGTATCTTAAGTCCAGCACGCTGCGCCTGGACCAGGGCCGCGACGTCGGCACGGCCGGCAAGACGATCATCTATTTCAAGGACGTGCCCATCATCGGCACGCCGGCGCTGTCGTTCTCGCTGTCGGGCGCGCGCCGCTCCGGCTGGCTGCCGCCGACGATCGGCGTCGGCTCCAAGGGTTCGGCCGAGCTGATGGTGCCGTATTACGTCAACATCGCGCCCAACCGCGACCTGACGCTGTTCCCGCGCTACATCTTCGCGCGCGGCCTGCAACTGGGCGCGACGGGGCGCTACATGGGCGAGACCGACCGCGGTCCGTACCACGGCGAGACGCACATCGAATACCTCGCGAACGACCGCCTGGCGCACCGTAATCGCTGGTGGGTCGACACGCTGCACAACCAGTACCTGGACTCCAACTGGACGTTCGGCTGGAACGCGCACGCGGCGTCCGACAACGAATACCCGTCCGACTTCTCGCGCACCGTTGCGGCCAGTGCCGAGCGCCAGCTGCTGCGCGAACTGCGCACGGACTACTACGGCCAGTACTGGAACCTGACGGCGCGCGTGCAGAGCTACCAAGTGCTGCAGGATCCGGGCGCCGTCGCGAATCCGGACCTGACCGTGGCCACGCCGTACAACCGCCTGCCGACGATTAACTTCCACGCCGGCCGCTACGACGTGCTGGGCGGCTTCGACTGGGCGGTGGACGCGGAAGCGACGCGTTTCACGCACCCGGACGACAAGCAGGTGCAGGGCGACCGCGCCAACATGGTGGCGCAGGTGAGCTATCCGTGGGTGCATCCGGGCTGGTTCGTCACGCCCAAGCTGATGCTGCACGCGACGCAGTACAACCTGACGCACAACGCGGTCGGTGCCGACGACAAGATCTCGCGCGTGCTGCCCACGTTCTCGCTGGACAGCGGCCTCGTATTCGAGCGCAAGACGTCGCTGTTCGGGCCGGACGGCACGCAGACGCTGGAGCCGCGCCTGTTCTACGTGCGCACGCCGTACAAGAACCAGGACGACATCCCGAACTTCGATACGGGCGTCGCCGGTTTCAACTACGCCCAGCTGTTCACGGAAAACCGCTTCGTCGGCGCCGACAAGGTGTCGGATGCGAACCAGCTGACGGCGGCGATCGTGTCGCGCTTCATCGAGTCCAACGGCGCCGAGCGCCTGCGCCTCGCGGTCGGCAGCCGCTATTACTTCACCGATCCGCGCGTGCGCCTGAACTCGAACGAGCAAAGCAACCAGACCCGCTCGGACGCGCTGGTCGCGGCGTCGGGCCGCATTTCGGAATCGTGGACCTTCGACAGCGGCGTACAATACGATGCACAGGCGCGCAGCCTGTACAGCTCGAATTTCGGGGTGCAGTGGCAGCCGGCCCCGATGAAGGTGTTGAACGTCGAATACCGCTACCAGCGCGACACCTTCGGCATCGCCAACGGCTTCCGCAACGCCGACGTCTCGGGCCAGTGGCCGCTGTCGCAGCGGTGGTATGGTGTGACCCGGGTCAGCTACTCGGTGCGCGACCGCAAGCTGCTCGAGAGCCTCGTCGGGCTCGAGTACAAGGCGGATTGCTGGGTGTTCCGCATGGGCGCACAGCGCTTCGTGACCGCCGCGCAGAACGTCTCGACGACGAGCTTCTTCCAGCTCGAACTGAACGGCCTGTCGCACCTGGGCTTCGGTAATCCGCTGGAGACTTTCAACAAGAGCATTCCCGGCTACACCCGGCTGAACACCAACGTCGGCCGCCCCTGACCGGGCCATGGACAACTAGATACCTGAAATGAGTGCTTTCCTGAATATGCGTACTACCCGTCTGTCTCCGCTCCGCCCGCACCAGATCAAGCTCGCGGCGGTGCTGCTGTGCGCCCTCGCCACCGGCGATGTCCTGGCCCAGGCCGCATCTACCGCCAAATCGGCTGCTCCCGCCGCCGCACCGTCGACGAAGCCAGGCTCGGGCTTCCTGCCGCCGGCGTCCAGCAACGCCCACGTCATCGATTCCGTGTACGTGATCGTCAACGACGAAGTCATCACCAAGCGCGAAGTCGACCAGCGCATGGCCGAGATCGCGCAGCGCCTGAAGGCGCAGGGCGCCCAGATGCCGGCCGAGGAAGACCTGCGCCGCCAGGTCGTCGAGGCCATGATCACCGAGCGCGCCCAGCTCCAGCTGGCCAAGGAGATGGGCGTGCGCGTCGACGACACGACGCTCGACCGCGCCATCGGCCGCATCGCCGAAAACCAGAAGATGACCGTGCAGGACATGCGCAACGCGATGGAGAAGGACGGCCTGCCGTTCTCCCAGTTCCGCGAGCAGATCCGCAACGAGATCATGATGCAGCGCCTGATCGAGCACGAAGTCGACAGCAAGATCCAGGTGACCGACGCCGAGATCGACACGTACATGGCCGCCGAGAAGGCCGCCGCCGCCGACCGCGTGGAGATGGACATCTCGCAGATCCTCGTGCGCATCCCGGAAAACGCGTCGCCTGAACAGATCGCCGCCCGCAAGGCGCGCGCCGACGAAGTGGCGCGCCAGCTGCGCACGGGCGCCGACTTCGCCAAGATGGCCGCGACGTATTCCGATTCGCCGGACGCGCTGAAAGGCGGCTCCGTCGGCTGGCGCGACCCGGACCGCCTGCCCCCGATCTTCGCGAGCGAGCTGCACAAGCTGAAGCCGGGCCAGGTGACGCCGGTGATCCGCACGAACGTCGGCTTCCACATCATCAAGCTCGTCGACCAGCGCAAGCTGGCGGATGCGCAGAAGGCCGACCAGGCCGTCGTGCAGCAGACGCACGCGCGCCACATCCTGCTGAAGATCACGCCGACGCAGAGCGAGGACGACGCCCGCAAGAAGCTCACCGAGATCAAGCAGAAGATCGACAGCAAGCAGGCGACCTTCGAAGACATGGCGCGCCAGTACTCGAACGACGGTTCGGCCTCGAAGGGCGGCGACCTGGGCTGGCTGTTCCCGGGCGACGCGCTGCCGGAATTCGAGAACCCGATGAACGCCCTGAAGCCGGGCGAGGTATCTGGCGTCATCAAGACCCCGTTCGGCCTGCACCTGATCCAGGTCGTCGAGCGCAAGTCGGAAGACGTGTCGAAGGAGAAGGAACGCGCGGCCGCGCGCCAGGTCCTCACCGACCGCAAGCGCCAGGAAGCGCTGGAAGACTGGAGCCGCCAGGTCCGCGACCGCGCCTACGTCGAGTTCCGCGAGGACAAGTAATTGGCAACGAGCCTACGGCCCGCACCAGCGGTGAGCCCACGCCCCACGCTGGCGATCACGGTCGGCGAGCCGGCCGGCATCGGTCCGGAGATCTCGATCCGGGCCGCGTGGGCGCTGCGCGCCGACGCGCGCTGCGTGCTCGTGGGCGATGCCGCCTTCCTGTCCCTCACGGCGAGCCTGATCGACCCGGCCATCCGCCTGTCCGCGATCTCCACGCTGGCGCTGCGCCACAGCGGCCTGCCGCACTTCGGCCCGGACATCATCCCCGTCGTCGACGTGCCGCTCGACGCGCACGTCGTCCCGGGCAAGCTGGACGCCGCCAACGGCCGCGCCGTGCTCGCCACGCTCGATCTCGCGATCGAGGGCACGCAGGCCGGCTGGTGGGACGCCATCGTCACGGCGCCGCTGCAGAAAAGCACCATCAACGATGCGGGCGTCGCGTTTTCCGGCCACACGGAATACCTGGCCGAGAAGACGGAGACGCCCAAGGTCGTCATGATGCTGGCCGGCTCGCCGGGCGCGGATCAACCGTACCTGCGCGTGGCGCTGGCCACCACCCACCTGCCTTTGAAAGACGTGCCGGGCGCCATCACGAAGGACAGCCTCACGCAGGTGCTGGACATCCTGCACGCGGACCTCGTGCGCAAGTTCGGCATCGCGGCGCCGCGCATCCTCGTGACGGGCCTGAACCCGCATGCGGGCGAAAACGGCTACCTGGGCCGCGAAGAGATCGCCGTGATCACGCCCGTGCTGGACGATGCGCGCGCACGCGGCATCGACGCGCGCGGCCCGTATCCGGCCGACACGCTGTTCCAGCCGAAGTACCTGCGGGACGCCGACGCGGTACTGGCCATGTACCACGACCAGGGCCTGCCGGTGCTCAAGTACGCGACGTTCGGCCGCGGCGTCAACATCACCCTCGGCCTGCCGCTGATCCGCACGTCCGTCGACCACGGCACGGCGCTCGACCTGGCCGCCACAGGCCTGGGCGAGGCCGATTGCGGCAGCATGGAAGAGGCGATCCGCGTCGCCGTTTCGATGGTGCGCGCGCAACTGCAACAACCCGCATAAGACAATGAAACACGTAGCCCGCAAGCGCTTCGGCCAGAACTTCCTGACCGACGACCACGTCCTTCACGACATCATCGAAGGCATTAACCCCCGCCGCGGCGACACCATGGTCGAAATCGGCCCGGGCCTGGCCGCGATGACGGCGCTGCTGCTCAAGGAGCTCGACCACATGCACGTGGTCGAACTGGACCGCGACCTCGTCGCGCGCCTGGAAAAAGCGTACCCGCGCGAACGGCTGACCATTCACTCGGGCGACGCGCTGAAGTTCGATTTCGGCGGCATCCCCGTCCCGGAAGGGAAGAAGCTGCGCGTGGTGGGCAACCTGCCGTACAACATTTCCAGCCCGCTGCTGTTCCACCTGGCCGACTTCGCCCACCTCGTAGAGGACCAGCACTTCATGCTGCAGAAGGAAGTCGTCGAGCGCATGGTGGCGGAGCCGGGCACGAAAGCCTACAGCCGCCTGTCCGTGATGCTGCAGTGGCGCTACGACATGGCCATGCTGTTCGTCGTGCCGCCGACGGCATTCGATCCGCCGCCGCAAGTCGATTCCGCCATCGTGCGCATGGTGCCGACGCGGCGCCAGCTGCCGGCCGACGCGGCCACGCTCGGCGCCGTCGTGCAGAAGGCGTTCTCGCAGCGCCGCAAGGTGATCCGCAACTGCGTGGCCGGCATGTTCACCGAACAGCAGCTCGTCGACGCCGGCATCGATCCGGGCGCGCGTCCGGAGGCCGTGGGGCTCGAGCAGTACGTGGCGCTGGCCAACATCCTCAAGCCGCAAGGCTGATCAACGCGCGGGCTGCCATCCGCGCGCCCGCGCCGCTTCCTCTCCCGCCGCGTCGAGCGGCCTGTCCGCGATGCGCGCGTCGATCGCGTCCAGCACGGCCGGCGGCAACGCGCTGCCGGCCTGGCGATAGCCGCCCGCCGCTTCCTTCTCGGCCTCGGCCAGCACGGGAATCTTCCACTGCCCGCCTTCCCGGCACGCGAGGCCGGCGGACGCGCCCATGACGAAGCCGCGGCAATAGGCGCCGTCGCGGGCGGCGAAGCTGACGCCGACTTTCACCGCGCCCTCCGCCTTGCCGCCGACCTGGCGGTCCAGCGCGGACGCGAGTTCTCCCTGTGCCACCACCTGGTTGCCGTTGCCGGCGATGGCCGGACCGCCGCCGCCAGGGATCATCCGGCCGGCCAGGACGCCGACGACGAGCGTGGCCGCCAGCGCGCCCCATTCCGGCCACGACCAGCGCCGCCGCTTGTCGCGCTCCACAGCCAGAGATACGACGGGTGCCGGCGGGCGCAGCCGCGCGGGTACGGGTTCGTCGAGGATGCCGGCAAACGCGGCGGCCACGTCCGCGCGCAGGGCGCGGTGGCGCTCCACGGCGGCGGCGATGGCGGGATCGGTGCGCATCGCCTGTTCGATGGCGGCCCGTTCGGCGGCTTCGAGCTCGCCGTCGGCATAGGCCATCAGGGTGTCGTCGGAATACGTCATGGTGTCCTTCGTGTTGGGTCGGCCAGCAGTTGCTGCAGGGCGTCGCGGGCGCGCGCGAGGCGGCTCGTGAGCGTCCCGACGGGGATCTCGAGCACGTCGGCCGCTTCCTTGTACGGCAGGCCGTCGACCAGCACGAGGCCGACGACGAGCCGGTGTTCCTCGGACAGCAGGCTGATCGCCTTCTGCAGCGCGAGCCGCTGCTGGTGCGCCTGCGCGGTGTCGTCGCCCACGTGTTCGCCTTCCTCCTCGGGCGCGAACAACTCGGCGCGCCGCGTCCGGCTGCGCACTTCGTCGATCCACGCGTTCTTGATGATGCGGAACAGCCAGCTGTCGAGCCGCGTGCCCGGTTCCCATTGCTCGCTGCGGCCGAGCGCGCGCTCCATCGCGATCTGGACGAGGTCGTCCGCGTCTTCGCGATGAAAGGTCAGCGCCCGCGCGAAGCGGCGCATGCGGGGCAGCAGGGCGGCAATGTCGTCGGCAAGCATGGTCTCTATGAGGTAAACGATCCGGGCGGGGATTTTCTTCCCGGCGCCGTTCGTTATTGGGGTATTCAGCCAATCATATATGATCCATTCATGAGTCTCTTCGTAAATATGCGTGCTCTCGTGGCCCTGGCACTGCTGTGCGGCACGGCCTCCGCGCACGCGCAGCTGGGCCTGCCCTCGCTGCCGCTGCCCAGCCGCATCGGCCCGCTGGGGCTGGACGGCGTGCGCCGCCCGGTCGACCGGTTGCTCGACCGCGCGCCGTTGCCGGATCTCGGCAACCTGCGCCTCGACACCGTCCGGCGCCTGCTGCGCGACAATCCGGACCAGTTGGAGGCCGACCCGCGCGGCGAGCCGGCATTGCGCGGCGAGGTGCTGGCGGGGGCGCCGTCCGAGGCGGCCTTGCAGGCGGCGCGCGACGCGGGCGCGGCGGTCGTGCGCGACGAGGTGCTGCCGGGGCTGGGCGAGCGCATGGTGGTGCTGCGCCTGCCTGCCGGTGCGTCGACCGCGGCCATGGTCGAACGCCTGCGCGCCATCGATCCGGACGGCAGCTACGATTTCAATCATGTCTACACGGGCAGCGGGGCGGCCGGCGGCATGCGCGCCGGGGAGGGGGCCGCCGTGCGCATCGGCCTCGTTGACAGCGGCGTCGATGGCGACCACCCCGTGTTCGAGGATGCCGCGATCACGCGCTGGGGCTGCGGCGGCCAGGCGATTCCCGCGCCGCACGGCACGGCGGTGGCGGCGCTGATGGTCGGGCGTTCCGACTACCTGCGCGGCGCGGCGCCGGGCGCGCGCCTGTACGCGGCCGACGTGTACTGCGGCAGCCCGGTGGGCGGCGCGGCCGACCGCATCGCCGCCGCGCTGGGCTGGCTCGACCAGCAGCAGGTCGGCGTCGTCAACATCAGCCTCGTCGGCCCGGCCAATGCCCTGCTGGCGCGGGCCGTCGCGGCGATGCAGGCGCGGGGACACCTGCTCGTGGCCGCCGTCGGCAACGACGGGCCGGCGGCACCGCCGCTGTATCCGGCCAGTTATCCCGGCGTCGTCGGCGTGACGGGCGTCGACCGGCGCGGCCGGCCGCTGCCGGAAGCGGCACGCGGGCCGCAAGTGAAATTCGCCGCCCCGGGCAGCCAGATGGTCAGCGCCGCGCCGGGCACGCCGCCGTACCGCCAGGTGCGCGGCACGTCGTTCGCGGCGCCCATCGTCGCGGCCCTGCTGGCGCAGCGGCTGCCCCGGCCGGACCCGACCGGCGCCGCGCGCGCCGTGGACGCGCTCGCGCGCGAGGCCGGCGGCGCGGTCGCGAACGACGAGACCGGGTACGGCATCGTCGGCGCGAACCTGCGTACGGACCCGGCGGACCTGCGTTGAAAAATTTTTTTGAAGGGATGGAAGAAAACGGCGAGCCCATCCGTTTTCCTTGTATCGGCGGTGACAGACACCGCCCCATCACAAGGAGAACAGTCATGAAAGCCAAGTACATCACCCTCGTCCTCGCCCTCGGTCTGGCCACCCAGGCCCACGCGCAGCTGCTCGGCGGCCGGCTCGGCGGCTCATTGGGCGGCTCGCTGGGCGGTTCCATGGGCGGCCTCAGCGGGATGAGCGGCATGAACGACATGGGCCGCGTGCACACGATGGGCGGCACGCTGCGCGACGAGACGGCTGGCCGCGCCCGCCGCGCCACCAGCCAGCCGGAAGCCGAGAGCGCACCCGCGCAGCGACCGGGCCTGCTGGCGGGCGCCGGCAGCCTGGCAGGAAATGCGAGCGCCGGAAGCGCAGCCCGCGCAGAGGGATCCGGCTCCGCCAGCGTGGATGGTCGTGCCGTCACCGGGGCACTCGGCGGTGCCGCCGGCGCGGCCCGTGGCGCGGCAGGCGCCGCCCGCGGTGCCGTCGGCTCGGTTCGCGACACGGCATCGTCCATGAGCGGCAGCGTGGCCGTCGAAGGCAGCGCGAGCGGTTCAGCGGCGGGCAGCGCGGGCGGCTCGGGCACGGGCGCGAGCCAGGCATCCGGTACCGCGTCGCGCCAGTAAGACGTTACATGTCCCCTTGCCAGTACCGGCGCGCCTTGTCGAACACGCGCGCGCCGATCTTTCTTCCCACGTCCTGACCGGGCCCCGGTCCCGCCTGCGCCGCCAGGTCCGTGAATGTGGCGTCGTCCAGGATGTCGCTGCCCGTGAAGCGGCGCAGCGCCTCGGCGGCGGCAAAGGCGGCGCACACGCCGTCGCGCGCGGCGTGGTCCGCGTCGGCCAGCGCATTGGCCAGCACGAAGAACAGCAGCACGTCGCGGTCGTCGTCATGCCCGGCGCGAAGGGACACGCGCTGCGCCACGTCGCACCACACCGCGACGAGCGCCGGCGGCCGTGCGGCGGCGGCCGGGCGGACCTCGGCCGGCATCAGCGCGAACGGCTGGTCGCGGTGGCGGACGTCGAGCAGCGCGGCCGCCTGCATGCGCCCGATGCCCGCGGGCGTGAACAGACCGGCATCCGTGCCCGCATCCGCCCCGGACCGGGCGTCCAGGCCGGCGAGGACGGCATGGGCCGCATGACCCATCGCGGCGGCCTGGCTGGCGGCGTCGCGTTCGGCCCGCGGCAGGCGCACGGCCACGCCATGCGCGGTCTGGCGGGCGTGATCGTCGTACGCCGCCCACGCGTTGTACATGCAGGTATGCACGAGGGCGAGCGCACGCGCGGGCTCATGTGCGAGTGCCACGGTGCCGATCGTCCCGAGTGCCAGCGCATTCCAGGCCCGCACCGTCGCCAGGGGCGTAGCCGCCCTGTTTGCCTCGAGTTCCAGGATGTTTTGCCGATCCATGCCGCCCCCTTTGTGCCCTCGAGAAGTATCGCCAGCGAATCCGGCCCGGCTGTTGAGCGTTCTCATGCGTCAGCTGCTCATGCGGCAACGCACCATCCGCTTTTTGGGCGCGCTTTTGCTCCTTCCATCCCGTGTTTTTTGCGTTTCGTCGCACGCCGGTGGAAGGGAAGGGGGCGGTCGCCTACAGTGACACCATCGACGAAACAAACACACAAGGAGAGCCAAAATGAACGTCCTCAAACACATGGAAGCCATCTTCCTCGCAGCCGCCGTCCTCGTGGGTGTGACGAGCGCCGCACACGCCGCCAGCATCGCCAAGCACGCCCGCTACGACGCGCAGGTGACGATCGAAGGCCAGCAGATGGCCGTCGTCAAAGTGACCGCGAAACGCCTCGCCGCCGTCGACAAAGCCGCCATCTGAACACGTCAAGGAGAGCCCGAATGAACATCCTGAAAAACATGGAAGCCATCTTCCTCGCCGCCGCCGTCCTCGTGGGTGTGACGAGCGCCGCGCACGCCGCCAGCGTCGCCAAACACGAGCGCTACGATGCGCAGGTAACGATCGAAGGCCAGCAGATGGCCGTCGTCAAAGTGACCGCGAAGCGCCCGTAACACCGGTAGTGGAAGCAGCTGCCGCCCGGCAGTGAAGACGCAGAACGCGCAGCTCGAGAGCGCCGTTCGGCCCCGGCCCCAGAGGCCAATCGCACCAGACAATACCGGCACCTCCGCCGGCACCCGCAGACCTTGACCAGCCGCGACGGCATGCCGCCGCAGGGACGCTTGTTGCTGTATGGGCGAAAAAAAAGCCCGCTGTTGAGGCGGGCTTAAATCCAATTCTTTCTGAGGAGAGTTGGAGGAGACAGGTGCAATTATGCTGCGCTACAGCATATCAGTCCAATTTTTGTTTCGCATATTCGTTATAAGAATTTGCGATATCTCATCCATGCTCTCTGGGCTCAGTTATTGACGCAGGTCACGACCAGGTTGCCCACGCCGCCTGCCGCTTCCGCCGCATCGTCCATCGTGCCGCCGCCGAAGCCGTTCGCGCCGCCGGTAACGGTGCAGGTCTGGGCCGGGCTGGTGGGCTGGGTCAGGACGGTCACGCCATAAGTCGTGTTGTACGGAACCGAGTTCATGACGAGGGGCACGTCCGCGCCGGTCGGCTTCTGGTTGGCGTCCAGCGCGGGGCTGACGCCGATGGTGCCCGTCGTGCTGCCGTTTGCCAGGACGAGACCGGTACCGGTCAGGCCCTTGACCGTGCCGCCGAGCGGGTAGGCGTTGATGGCGCAGACGAAGCGGATGTCGATCCTGGCCAGTTGGCCGGCCGTGCCGTACGGCAGGTATGGCGACGCCGCGCATTGCTGGTGTTTCGGCTGGGTGCCGCCCACCGGGGTGTGATTGGTGACGACCGCGCCTTTCGGGATCACTTCATAGACCTGGCCGTATTCGATCTGGTTCGGGAAGACGGCCGTGACGTCCTGGCCGGCCGTGGCCGGCGGATTGACGGGCAGGTCCTGGCCGTTCGTGCTCAGGACCAGGCCCGGGTATTGCAGGCCGGAGACCGTGATGTTGATCGGGAACGTGGCCTTGCCGCCACCGCCGCAGGCGGCCAGCGTGGCCAGGATCGCGAGGGCAACGGCCGGACGCGCGAGGGAAAACTTCATGTGGGTCTCTCCAGATTCCAGATTTAAGCGCAGGTGACGGTGACGGTCGTGTCTTCGGTCGCGCCCATAGTGCCCGCACCCTTGCCGTTGCCGCCGCCGCTGACGGTGCAGGTCTGGCCGGCCGGCTGCTGCAGGACGGTGACGCCGTACGCGCCGTCTTCGTTCACGGGTGCCATCGCCACGGTTGCGGTGCCCGCCGCGACTTCCTTGCGGTCGGCGCCATTGATGATCACGAGGCCGCTGGTCGTCAGGTTGACGATGCTCGCGGTCAATTTACGCTGGCGGATCGCGCAGTCCACGCGGATCTGTGCGATCGTGTAGTAGTTGGCGCGCGCCTTGCCGTTGGTAACGATGCAATCCGAGATCTTCTCGACGTTCGACGGGACGCTCTTGACCGTGATGTTGAACTGGTCGTCGGTCGAGATGCGGTTGTTGAACTGGAACGAGGTGTAGGGCGTCGTCACGGCCAGGTCTTCGCCGTTATTCGTCAGCACCAGACCGTCCTTGGTGACGTTATAGACCGCGCCGGTCAGGTACAGGTCGCCGCTCCCGCCGCCGCAGGCGGACAGGCCCAGCGCGCATGCCAGCGCTACAACGCCGGCACGCAGGATCGAGCTCTTCATAAAATCTCCACAGTGGAATGGGTGGCGCGCGGACGCTGCGCCGGTACGGCTGAATAGAAAAATGCCCATCATTTTAGTGCATTTGGCAAGCGGCGGCCCTATTTGGCTTTGTATCACGGTGTAACCATGAGCCCGTGTCCGGGGCGCCATTGCTTTTCAGCGCTGCCCTCGTTATGCTTGGACCGCTCCTTTCCACTCTCCAAGCTTCGTTTCCGGAGCCGCAATCCCGACCATGAACACGCGCCGCGCCTGGCCCAAAGCCATCCTGTTCGACCTCGACGACACGCTGTGGCCCATCGCTCCCGTGATCCTGCAGGCCGAAGAGAAGCTGTTCGCGTGGCTGCGCGAGCACGCGCCGCGCGTGGCCGAGCGTTTCACCATCGACACCCTGCGCCAGGCGCGCCTGGAGCTGCTGGCGAGGAAGCCCGAATTCCAGCTCGATCTCGGCAAGCTGCGCCATGCCGGCCTCGTCGACGCCTTCCAGCAGGCCGGCGAGGATGCCGCCAAGGTCGAGCACGCGATGGCGCAGTTCTTCGCCGCGCGCAATGCCGTGATCCCGTACGACGACGTGCTGCCGGGCCTGCTGAAACTGAAGAACCGCGTGCTGATCGGGTCGATCTCGAACGGCAACGCCGACCTGCGCACGATCGGCCTGTCGCACCATTTCAAGGTGTCGGTGGCGGCGTCGGCGTTCGGCGTCGCCAAGCCGGATGCGGCGATCTTCCTGGCCGCCTGCGAGGAGCTGGGCGTGGCGCCCGAGGATGCGGTCTACGTCGGCGACGACGTGCTGCTCGACGTGCAGGGCGCCCAGCGCGCCGGCCTGCGCGCCGTGTGGATGAACCGCACGGGTTCGACGAAGCACATGGAGCACGAAGTCGTGCCGGATGCGATCGTAAGCGACTTCGACGAGTTGCTGGACTGGCTCACGCGCGAACACGAACAACAGCGCGGATAAAGCACAAGCGCGCATCGAACGTGCATAATGACATAAATGAAACGAAATCCTGGCTAGACCATGCAACTCGATAACCGTGCACAAACCCTGTTGAAAGCCCTGGTCGAGCGCTACATCGCCGACGGCCAGCCGGTCGGTTCGCGCGCGCTGTCGAAGATCTCCGGCCTCGACCTTTCTCCGGCCACGATCCGCAACATCATGGCCGACCTCGAGGAAATGGGCTACGTCGCCAGTCCGCACACGTCGGCCGGCCGCATTCCCACGCCGCGCGGCTACCGCCTGTTCGTCGACACGCTGCTTACCGTGCAGCAGATCGACGAGAACGCGGTCGAAGCCGGCATGCGCCTGCCCGCGCACCAGCCGCAGAAAGTGATCGCGAACGCGGCGCAAATGCTGTCGTCGCTGTCGCAGTTCGCCGGCGTCGTGCAGAGCCCGCGGCGCGAATCGGCGTTCCAGCAGATCGAATTTCTGCGCCTGTCGGAAAAGCGCATCCTGCTCGTCATCGTCGACCCGCGCGGCGACGTGCAGAACCGCCTGCTGCTGACCGACGTGGATTATTCGCCGTCTCAGCTGATCCAGTCCGCGAATTACCTGAACCAGCATTTCGCCGGCCTGTCGTTCGACCAGGTGCGCGCGCGCCTGACGGGAGAATTGCGCCAGCTGCGCGACGACATGGGCCGCCTGATGCAGGCCGCGGTGGAGGCGGGCAGCGAAGCGCTGGCCGAGACGGACGACATGATCATCGCGGGCGAACGCAATCTGCTCTCGGTAGCCGACCTGTCGTCCAACATGAGCTCGCTACGCCAGATGTTCGAGATGTTCGAGCAGAAGACGGGCCTCATGCAACTGCTCGACGTGTCGAGCAAGGCCGGGGGCGTGCAAATCTTCATCGGCGGCGAATCGAAGCTCGTGCCGATGGACGAGATGAGTGTCGTCACCGCGCCGTACGAAGTGAATGGCAAGATCGTCGGCACCCTCGGCGTCATCGGGCCCACGCGCATGGCCTATGAGCGCGTGATCCCGATCGTCGACATCACGGCCAAGCTGCTGTCGAATGCGCTGAGCCACTCTTGAGCGGAGCGGCAGGCGGTCAGTGCCGGTGCGGGCAATCCGTCTTCTGGCAGTGGCCGTAGATGGCCAGGGCGTGCTCGGCGATCTTGAAGCCGCGTTCGCTGGCGATCTTCTGCTGGCGGCTTTCGATCTCGTCGTCGTAGAACTCTTCCACGTGGCCGCAGTCGAGACACACGAGGTGATCGTGATGCGAGCCGGCGTTCAGCTCGTAGATCGCCTTGCCGGTTTCAAAGTGATTGCGGTTCAGGAGGCCGGCCTGTTCGAACTGGGTCAGCACCCGGTAGACGGTCGCCAGGCCCACGTCCATGTTTTCGTTCAGCAGGGTCTTGTAGACGTCTTCCGCCGTCAGGTGCCGCACCGCGCTGTTCTGGAAAATTTCCAGGATTTTTAGCCGAGGCAAGGTCGCTTTCAGGCCGCTGGCTTTCAGGTCGGTTGGATTGTTGCTCATGTTTTGTTACTCGGATATGGGCGGAGTGCTTTATGATATAGCGTTTTACAAGCTCCCGCCTCATCGATTTTAAGGTCAGATATGCGCACTAAAGCCGTTTTCCATCGTTCCCACGCACGGGCAGCGCTCGTGGCCGGCCTCGCCTGCATGACGCTGGCGCTGTCCGGCTGCGCGGCCTGGCGTAACCAGACCAAGCCGGCGGCGCCGGTGAGCACCGCCCCCGACGCGGTCGCCGCCGATGCCGGCAAATCGGCGGCAATCGCGAATTCGGGCGCGCAGACGACGACCGTCACCAAGCTGCAGAAATTCCTGTGGATTTTCTCGCCGTACCGGCCGGATATCCAGCAGGGCAATTTCGTGTCGCAGGAAATGCTGAACCAGCTGAAGGTCGGCCAGACCCGCGACCAGGTGAGATTCATCCTCGGCAGCCCGCTGCTGCAGGACGCCTTCCACAAGGACCGCTGGGATTACCCGTTCTACCTTGCGCGCGGTAACGGCGAGCTGACCACCAGCCGCGTCACCGTCTACTTCAAGGACGACAAGGTCGACCACTTCGACGGCGGCAACCTGCCGACGGAACGCGAATACATCAATCGCCTGATCGGCATCTCGAAATACGAAACCAAGACCGAGCAGGAATCGCTGGACGAGCTCAAGCGCAAGCGCGACGAGGCTGCGAAAGGCGGCGGAGGACAATAATGACCCAACTGAAAATCGCCGTCGCCGGCGCCAGCGGCCGCATGGGCCGCATGCTGATCGAAGCCATCGCCGCCGCGCCGGACGCCGTCCTCGCCGGCGCCCTCGACCGCGAAGGCAACCCGTTCATCAATTCGGACGCGGGCGCGTTTTCCGGCCAGCTGACCGGCGTCGTGATCCAGTCCGACCTGGCCAAGGGCCTGGCGGACGCCGACTTCCTGATCGATTTCACGCGCCCGGAAGGCACGCTGCAGCACCTGGAATACTGCGCGGCGCACGGCATCAAGATGATCATCGGCACCACCGGTTTCGATGACGCCGGCAAGGCCGCCATCCGCGCCGCCGCCGAGAAGACCGCGATCGTCTTCGCCCCGAACATGAGCATCGGCGTGAACGTCACGCTGAAGCTGCTGGAAATGGCTGCCAAGAATTTCTCCGAGGGCTATGACATCGAGATCATCGAGGCCCACCACCGCCACAAGGTCGACGCCCCGTCCGGCACCGCGCTCAAGATGGGCGAAGTGATCGCCGACGCGCTGGGCCGCGACCTGAAGGAATGTGCCGTCTACGGCCGCGAAGGCGTGACGGGCGAGCGCGACCCGTCGACGATCGGCTTCGCCACCGTGCGCGGCGGCGACATCGTGGGCGACCACACCGTGCTGTTCGCCGGCATCGGCGAGCGCATCGAGATCAGCCACAAATCGAGCAGCCGCGTCAGCTACGCCCAGGGCTCCCTGCGCGCCGCGCAGTATATTGCCGACAAGGCAACGGGGCTGTACGACATGCAGGACGTGCTGGGTCTCAAGGCCTGATCCGAACTGGACGGCCTGGCTGGCGATCTGCTGGCATACTGGCTACCAACCCGTCATCGTATAAATACCGTCATTCCCGCGCACGCGGGAATCCATGCTGAAGTGACCCCGGTCGGTTCAGCATGGGTTCCCGCTTTCGCGGGAACGACGCCTAATTGGAGATATCCCATGGCCACCGTCGAGCTCAACGGCGCCGCGATCACCGATGCGGAAAGCTTCCACGTCGAGAGCCAGCGTGCGTTCGGCTTCCCCGATTCGTACGCGCACACGATGGATTCCTGGGTCGATTGCCTGAGCTACCTGCGCGACGAGGACGGCATGAGCAGCGTCCGCCTGAAGAAGGACGAGGTGCTGCACATCGTCGTGACGCACTCGGAGGCCCTGCGCGAACGGGCGCCGGACGTGCTGGAAGAGATGGCCTTTTGCATCATCGGCATCAACGAGCGCTACGAGGACTACGGCGAGAAGGCGGCGCTTGAGCTCGAACTGCGGTAGGTCGCTTGTCATGTGACACGATATAATGTTCTGCTCACCTCCTTCAGTCCGCAGAACATCATGCAAGAAAAATATAGTCCAGCCGAAGTCGAACAGGCCGCGCAGGCCTACTGGAAGTCGATCGACGCGTATAAAGCCGTCGAGAACGACCCGCGTTTCCCGAAAGGCAAGTATTACGCCTGCTCGATGTTGCCTTACCCGTCGGGCAAGCTGCACATGGGTCACGTGCGCAACTATACGATCAATGACGTGATGTACCGCTACCTGCGGATGAACGGCTACAACGTGCTGATGCCGATGGGCTGGGACGCCTTCGGCATGCCCGCCGAGAACGCGGCGATGGCGAACAACGTGCCGCCGGCCCAGTGGACCTATTCGAACATCGCCCACATGCGCGGCCAGATGGAGTCGATGGGTCTCGCGATCGACTGGTCGCGCGAAATGACCGCGTGCAAGCCGGACTACTACAAGTGGAACCAGTGGATGTTCCTGAAGATGCTCGAGAAGGGCATCATCTACCAGAAGACCGGCACCGTGAACTGGGATCCGGTCGACCAGACCGTGCTCGCGAACGAGCAGGTCATCGACGGCAAGGGCTGGCGCTCGGGCGCGGTCGTCGAAAAGCGCGAGATCCCGATGTACTACGTGCGCATCACGGACTACGCCGACGAACTGCTGGACCACGTCGAGAACAAGCTGCCGGGCTGGCCGGAACGCGTGCGCATCATGCAGGCCAACTGGATCGGCAAGTCGACCGGCGTGCGCTTCGCGTTCCCGCACGTGATCATGGACGAGCAGGGTGAGCTCATCAACGAGGGCAAGCTGTACGTCTTCACGACGCGTGCCGACACGATCATGGGCGTGACCTTCTGCGCCGTCGCGCCGGAACACGCACTGGCCCAGCACGCGGCCAAGGACAATCCGGAACTGCAGGCGTTCATCGCCGAGTGCAAGCAGGGTTCCGTCATCGAAGCCGACATGGCGACGATGGAAAAGAAGGGCATGCCGACTGGCCTGTTCGTCACGCACCCGATCTCCGGCGAGCAGGTGCCGGTCTGGGTCGGCAACTACGTGCTGATCACGTACGGCGACGGCGCCGTGATGGGCGTGCCGGCCCACGACGAGCGCGACTTCGGCTTCGCGAAAAAATACGACCTGCCGATCAAGCAGGTGGTGGCGGTCGAAGGCGAGACGTTCTCGCTGGACGGCTGGCAGGAGTGGTACGGCGATAAAGAAAAGGGCGTCGTCATCAATTCGGGCAAGTACGACGGCCTGGATTACACGTCGGCCGTCAACGCCGTCGCGGGCGATCTCGCGAACCTGGAGCTGGGCGACAAGAAGGTCACGTTCCGCCTGCGCGACTGGGGCATCTCGCGCCAGCGCTACTGGGGCACGCCGATCCCGATGATCCACTGCGAGAAGTGCGGTACGGTGCCGGTCCCCGAGAAGGACCTGCCGGTCGTGCTGCCGGAAGACTGCGTCCCGGACGGTTCCGGCAACCCGCTGAAGAAACACGAGGCGTTCCTCAAGGTCGACTGCCCGTGCTGCGGCGCGCCGGCACGCCGCGAGACGGACACGATGGACACGTTCATCGACTCGTCCTGGTACTACATGCGCTATACGTCGCCGGGTTCGAACGACGCGATGGTCGACCCGGCCCGCAACGATTACTGGATGCCGATGGACCAGTACATCGGCGGCATCGAACACGCCGTGCTGCACCTGCTGTACGCGCGCTTCTGGACGAAGGTCATGCGCGACTTCGGCCTCGTGAAATTCGACGAGCCGTTCGTCAACCTGCTCACCCAGGGCATGGTGCTGAACGAGACCTATTATCGCGAAGACGCGTCGGGCAAGAAGACGTGGTACAACCCGGCCGACGTGAGCCTGACGTTCGACGACCGCGGCCGTCCGCAATCGGCGGTGCTGAAGGACGACGGCCAGCCGGTCGTCATCGGCGGCACCGAGAAGATGTCGAAGTCGAAGAACAACGGCATCGACCCGCAGGCGCAGATCGAGCAGTACGGCGCCGACACGGCCCGCCTGTTCACGATGTTCGCCGCGCCGCCGGAGCAGACGCTCGAGTGGTCGGAGTCGGGCGTCGAAGGCGCGAGCCGCTTCCTGCGCCGCGTCTGGGCGTTCGGTCATGCGAAGCAGCAGAGCGTGGCCGCTGCGCTGGCCGGCCAGCAGGCGGGAACCCTGGACGACGCGCAGAAAACGCTGCGCCGCGAAGTGCACAAGGTGCTGCAGCAGGCCGACTACGACTTCAAGCGGATCCAGTACAACACGGTCGTCTCGGCCTGCATGAAGATGCTCAATACGCTGGAGTCGGCCAAGCTGGCCGAGGGCGCCGCGAGCGATGCGGTGATCACGGAAGGCCTGTCGATCTTCCTGCGCATGCTGAACCCGGTCGCGCCGCACATCACGCACGCGCTGTGGCAGGAACTCGGCTACGCCGGCAAGTACGGCGACATCCTGAACGTGGCCTGGCCGGAAGTGGATCCGGCCGCGCTGGAGCAGGCCGAGATCGAGCTGATGATCCAGGTGAACGGCAAGCTGCGCGGATCGGTGAAGGTGCCGAAGGAGGCCGACAAGGCCGCCATCGAAGCCGCCGCGCTGGCGTCGGAAGCCGCACAGAAGTTCGTCGAAGGCACGCCGAAGAAGGTCATCGTCGTCCCCGGCAAACTGATCAACATCGTGGTGTAAGCCATGCGCGCCCTGACCCGGAAGTTGGCGGTGCGCGCGGCCGCGGCCCTGCTGGTGGCATCCGCCATCGCAGGCTGCGGCTTCCAGCTGCGCGGTTCGAACGGCAGCTACACGATGCCGTTCCACAGCATCTATCTCGGCTTCCCGGACACGTCCGCGCTGGGCACGGAACTCAAGCGCAACCTGCGCGCGACGGACCAGGTGGTCATCGCGGACAAGGCGGCGGATGCCGAGGCGCAGTTCGTGCTGCTGGGCGAGTCGCGCAACAAGTCCATCCTGTCGCTGAACAGCCTGGGCCGCGTGCGCGAATACCTGCTGACGTACACGATGTCGTTCACCGTGCGCGATGCGAAGGGCGCGGAACTGGTGCCGCCCACGCAGATCTCGCTGCGCCGGAACATGGCGTTCGACGAGACCCAGGTGCTGGCCAAGGAATCGGAAGAAGCGCTGCTGTACCGCGACATGCAGGCGGACCTCGTGCAGCAGATCATCCGCCGCCTCGCGTCGATCAAACCAGCGACTTGATTAAAAAGGACCACCATGCAGTTGCGGCCTGAGGCGCTCGACGGGCACCTCGCCAAGGGGCTCGCGCCCCTGTACGTGATCACCAGCGACGAGCACCTGCTCGCGCTGGAAGCGGCGGACAAGATCCGCCGTGCCGCGCGCGCGCAAGGGTATTCCGAGCGCGACGTGCTCACGGTCGAGCGCAACTTCAAATGGGGCGAGCTGCTGGCCGCCAACCAGGCCATGTCGCTGTTCGGCGACAAGAAGCTGATCGAGCTGCGCATCCCCGGCGGCAAGCCCGGCAAGGACGGCAGCGCGGCCCTGCAGAACTATGCGAAAGACCTGAATCCCGACAACCTCACCCTGGTCACCCTGCCGAAGCTGGACTGGCAGACGGCCAAGGCGTCGTGGGTGGCGGCGCTGCAGCAGGCGGCGGTCTACGTCGAGATCCCGAACGTGGAGCGCGCGCAGCTGCCGGGCTGGATCGGCACACGCCTGGCCGCGCAGAACCAGAGCGCGGACCGCCAGAGCCTGGACTTCATCGCCGACCGCGTCGAGGGCAATTTGCTGGCGGCGCACCAGGAAATCCAGAAGCTCGGCCTGCTGTACGAACCGGGCAGGCTGACGTACGAGCAGGTGCATGACGCCGTCCTGAACGTGGCGCGCTACGACGTCTTCAAACTGTCGGAAGCGATGCTGGCCGGCGACCCGGCGCGCCTCGTGCGCATGCTGGAAGGCCTGAAAGGCGAGGGCGAGGCGCTGCCGCTGGTGTTGTGGGCCGTCTCCGAAGAAATCCGTACGCTGCTAAAATTAAAGGCAGGGATGGCGCAGGGACGCCCGCTGGGCGCCCTGCTGAAGGAATACCGCATCTGGGGCCCGCGCGAGCGCATGATGGAACCGGCGTTGCGCCGGATCTCTCTGCCGACCCTGGAAGCCGCGCTGCAGCAGGCGGCGCAGGTCGACAGGATGGTCAAGGGCCTGCGCGCGAAGCAGTTCGCGGGCGACGCGTGGGATGCGATGCTGCAGCTGGCGTTGAAAGTCGCGTCGACATAACGAAATCACAGGAAGAAGCACGATGGATATCACCGAGACCATGCACACAATGGGCCGCCAGGCACGCGCGGCGTCGCGCGGCATGGCGCGCGCGGACAGCGCCACCCGCAACCAGGCCTTGCTGCTGATCGCCGCCGCCATCGAGCGCGACGCCGACCAGCTGCGTGCCGCCAACGCGCGCGACATGGAAGCGGCCGCCGCCGCCGGCCTGGAACCGGCGCTGCTGGACCGCCTCGCGCTGTCCGACAAGGCCATCGCCACGATGGTCGACGGCCTGCGCCAGATCGTCGCGCTGCCCGACCCGATCGGCGAGATCACCGACCTGAAATTCCGCCCGACGGGCATCCAGGTGGGCCGCATGCGCGTGCCGCTGGGCGTTATCGGCATCATCTACGAAGCGCGTCCGAACGTGACGGTCGACGCGGCCGGCCTGTGCATCAAGAGCGGCAACGCCGCCATCCTGCGCGGCGGCTCGGAAGCCATCCACTGCAACCGCGCGCTCGCGGCCCTCGTCGCCGAAGGCCTGCGCGGCGCCGGCCTGCCGGAACACGGCGTGCAGGTCGTCGAGACGACGGACCGCGCCGCAGTCGGCGCCCTCATCACGATGCCGGAATTCGTGGACGTGATCGTCCCGCGCGGCGGCAAGGGCCTCATCGCGCGCCTGATGAAGGAATCCACCGTCCCGATGATCAAGCACCTGGACGGCATCTGCCACGTCTACATCGACGCCAAGGCGGACATCGCCAAGGCGCTGCCGATCGCGATGAACGCGAAGACGCACCGCTACGGCACGTGCAACACGATGGAGACGCTGCTCGTCGCCCGCGCGATCGCCCCGACCGTGCTGCCGCAACTGGCCGAGCTGTACGCCACCAAGGAAGTAGAGTTGCGCGCGGATCCGGAAGCGCTGGCGATCCTGCAGGGCTATCCGCATCTGACCCCTGCGACGGAAGAGGACTGGAGCACGGAATACCTGGCGCCGATCCTCGCCGTGAAGATCGTGGACGGCATCGACGCGGCCATCGAGCACATCAACACGTATTCGTCGAAGCACACGGACGCCATCGTCACCGAGGACTACACGGACGCGATGCGCTTCCTGCGCGAAGTCGATTCGGCCTCGGTGATGATCAACGCATCGACGCGCTTCGCGGACGGCTTCGAATACGGCCTGGGCGCGGAGATCGGCATCTCGAACGACAAACTGCATGCGCGCGGCCCCGTTGGTCTGGAAGGCCTCACGTCGCTGAAATACGTGGTATTCGGCCACGGCGAAGTGCGCAAATAAATTCGGGGTCAGAGCACATTTTTCGGAAAATTCGGGGTCAGAGCACATTTGAGGACAATTGTTCCTACGTGCCTCTAATAGCTGCAGACTGCATCCGCGAGGCGGGAAGCGGGACTTCGTAGATCTCTTGGCGCCCGTAGATTCTTAAGAGCCATTGCGCAAAAAAGTGCTCTGACCCCGATTTTTTGCGAAAACGTGCTACGACCCCGAATTGGAGCTCTTGAATAAAGGAATTGCATGTACCTCTGGATCAAAGCGCTGCACATCGTCTTCGTCGCCTCGTGGTTCGCCGGCCTGTTCTACCTGCCGCGCATCTACGTGAACCTGGCCCAGGAAAGCAATCCGGCCGTCGTCGAGCGCCTGATCGGCATGGGGCGCCGCCTGTACCGGTTCACGACGATCCTGATGGTGCCGGCGCTGTTGCTGGGCCTGTGGTTGTGGCTGGGATTCGGCATCAAGGGCGGCTGGCTGCATGCAAAACTGGCGCTCGTGATCCTCGTGATCGGCTACCATCATGCGTGTGGTTCGCTGCTGAAAAAATTCGAACGCGGCGTCAATACGCGCAGCCACAAGTGGTTCCGCGTGTTCAACGAAGTGCCGGTTTTACTGTTGCTGGCAATCGTGATCCTGGTCGTCGTCAAACCGTTCTGACCTGAAGACTCAAACTTGTAGTGGCGGCCGGGCCTGATCCCGGCCGTTTGTTTTTAACCAACGGATAAAGGGTACCCCATGACTTCCTATTTTTGCCCCTGCCCGCGCGGCATGGAACAGGCGCTCGCCGACGAACTGGCCGAGATCGCACACACCACCGGCAGCACGTCGCTGAAGGTGCACAACCAGGTGCCGGGCGGCGTCCACTGCTCGGGCACGGACATGGACGCGTACCGCATCAACCTGCATTCGCGCATCGCGTCGCGCGTGCTGCTGCGCATCGCCAACCGCACGTACGCCAACGAGAACGACATCTACGACCTCGTGCTGGAACAGCAGTGGGAAGACTGGTTCAGCGTCGACCACACGATCCGCGTCGACATCACCGCGATCAAGTCGCCGCTGACGAGCCTCGAGTTCACGACCTTGAAGATCAAGGACGCCGTCTGCGACCGCTTCCGCGACCAGTTCGGCCGCCGCCCGTCCGTCGACACGCGCACGCCGGACATGCGCATCATGGGCTTTCTCGACCAGCGCAACTTCACGATCTACCTCGACACGTCCGGCGAAGCGCTGTTCAAGCGCGGCTGGCGCGAGGAGACGGGCGACGCGCCGCTGCGCGAAAACCTGGCCGCCGGCCTGCTGCGCGTGGCCGGATGGAAGCCGGGCATGACGCTGTTCGATCCGATGTGCGGCTCGGGCACGATCCTGATCGAGGCCGCGCAGATGGTGCAGGGCATCCCGCCCGGCGCGCGCCGCCGCTTCGCGTTCGAGAAATTCAGGAACTTCAATGCCAAGGCCTGGCAGGAGATGAAGACGGCGATCAAGCCGAATCCGCTGCCGGCCGAACCGACGATCTTCGGCTCCGACATCTCCGGCGACATGGTCGCGATGACGCGCCATAACCTGCGCTCGGCCGGCATCCTGTTCGAGGTGCCGCTGAAGCAGATCGAGGCGCAGCAGGTGCAGCCGCCCACCAGCCAGCCTGGCCTGCTGGTGACGAATCCCCCGTACGGCGAGCGGATCGGCGTGCGCGGCGACTCGACCATCCCGCAGGACGAGATGGCCGTCGGATTCTACCAGCAGCTCTCCGCCACCCTGAAGCAGCGCTTCGCCGGCTGGACGGTGTACCTGTTCACGGCCGACCTGGGCCTGCCGAAGATGCTGCGCCTGAAGGAATCGCGCAAGACCCCGTTCTTCAACGGCGCCCTCGAATGCCGTTTGTTCCGCTTCGACATGGTCGCCGGCTTCAACCGCCGCGACGCAGCCAAACCCAAAGACGACCAATAAATGCTACCCGAACCCGAACCGGACAATCTACCGAAAGACCCCGTCACCCCCATCCCGCTGCCGGCGCCGCACAAGATCGCGATGCTGTCGGCGGGCGGCCTCGCCACCCTGCTGGCCGCGCTGTCGATGCTCGGCCCGTTCTCCGTCGACGCCTACCTGCCCGCGTTCCCCGCGATCCAGGCATCGCTGCACGCGACCGGGCTGGAAGTGCAGCAGACGCTGACGGCGTACATGCTGGCCTTCGCCGCGATGTCGCTGTGGCATGGCGCGCTGTCGGACGCGTTCGGGCGGCGCAACGTGGTCCTCGTCGGATTGATCGTGTTCGCGGTCGGGACGCTCGGCTGCGCGTCCGCGCATTCCGTGCACTACCTGTGGATCTTCCGGATCATGCAGGGCGTATCGGCCGGTGCCGGCGTCGTCGTGGGCCGGGCGATCATCCGCGACCTGTATTCGGACGCGCCGGCCGCGCGGCTGCTGTCGATGGTGACGATGATCTTCTCGATCGCGCCGGCCATCGCGCCCGTGCTGGGCGGCTGGGTCGTGTCCGCGTTCGACTGGCGGTCGATCTTCCTCGGCCTGCTCGCGTTTTCCGTCGTGCTGTGGTGGGTGTGCTGGCAGCACCTGCCGGAGACGATGCCGGTGGAACGCCGCCAGCCCTTCAACCCGCGCTTCCTCGCGCGCAGCTACTGGGACATCTTCAGCTCCGTGCTGTTCCAGATGAAGTCCGGGATCGTCGCGTTCAACTTCGGCGGCATGTTCCTGTTCATCGCGGGCGCGCCGGTGCTGCTGCCCGTGCACCTGCACCTCGGACCGTCGGATTTCGCGTGGCTGTTCGTGCCGGCCGTGAGCGGCATCTTCCTGGGCGCGCTGGTCGCCAACCGGCTCGCGGGCAAGATGACGTTCTCGCGCCAGATCGCGATCGGCTATGCGTTAATGCTGGCGGCCGTCACCGGCTCGGTCGCCTACCACGCCGTGCTGCCGCCGGCGCTGCCTTGGACCGTGCTGCCGATGTTCTTCTATAACTTCGGCAGCTCGATCATCAACCCCAGCGCCACCTTGCTTGCGCTCGACCTGTTCCCGCACATCCGCGGCACGGTGGCGTCGTGCCAGTCGTTCGTGACCACGTTGATGGGCGCGCTGGTGGCCGGCATCATCGCGCCGGCGCTGACCCATTCCGTGCTGGCGATGGCGCTCGGCCAGGCCGCGTTTGCGCTGGCGTCGCTGGCATGCTGGATGACGTCGCGCCAATACCGCCGGTACAAGGCGCTCGCTTAAAAAGTAGTTACGGTAATGATAGTGATCGTAAATAAATGCTAAATTTCGGGAACTTCTCTGTGTATTGTCAATACATTTTAGTTGAAATTTGATTCTAAAACGCGTCAGTTTTCTTGGAAAGTATTGTTCCTGATCAGAAATGTATATATGCTAAGATAAGTTTTTCATGCTTGGAATAATGATGTAAGCATTGCTCTATTCCAGGGACCGCAAGAACGAACACTGTGGCAGCCCCCGCAGGGGAGAGCGGCCATCACCCAAAAACCAAGTTGGCGGCCGTGCTTGAATCCATACATCAACCTGACCAGGACATCCGCAATCGCCTGCTGATCGCGCGCTTGCCGGCCATGCCCCAGATCCTCATCAAGCTGCTTGCACACCTGCAGGCGGACGATCTGGGCATGCCCGAACTGGCCGCGCTGGTTGCGAAGGATGCCGGCATGACGGGCAAGATCCTCACCGTCGCCAACAGCTCCGCGTACCACCGCAACAGCCGCCAGCCGAACCTCGAGCAGGCGATGGTGGCGCTGGGCACGGACATGATCAAGACGCTGGTCATCAGCGACTCCGTCTTCCAGACCTTCAACAGCTTCCCGAATTCCAGCGCCACCGACCTGCGCGCGTTCTGGAAGAACTCGTTGACGGCCGCCGTGCTGGCGCGCGAGACCGCACGCCGCATGAACTACGCGCAGCCGGAAGAAGCGTATCTCGCCGGCCTGCTGCACAACGTCGGCCGCCTGGCGCTGCTCGCGACGGCACCGAAGGAATACGCCTTCAACTTCACGGCGCGCGACGACGAAGACCTGTGCGCCGTCGAACAGCGCACCCTGCAGATCACGCATGCGGAAGCGGGCGCCTGGCTGATCGAACGCTGGCAGCTCGATTCCTTCCTCGCCGATTCCGTGCTGTACCACCATGAACCGAGCGAGCGCCTGGAAGCGGCGCATCCCTTGATCCGCATCGTGCGCGTGGCCCACGTGCTGGCCTGCCACGCGCACGACGATGCCCTCGTGGACGAGGCGCGCGCGCTGTGCGGCCTCGGTCCGGAAGCGCCGGACGAATTGCTGGGCCTCGCCGCGCGCCAGGTCGAAAAGGCCGCGATCCACCTCGGCATCGATCTCGCCGGCGCCGACGACCTGCCCGTGCCGGCCGCGTTCGCGCCGCCGCCTCCCGTCGATCCCGTGCAGCAGCGCCTGTCCGAGGAAGTGCGCAACCTCGTGCTCGTGTCCGAAGTGGGCCAGACGTTCGCGCGCCAGCAAGGTGAATCGGGCCTGCTGGAAGCGATGACGCGCTCGGCGCGCATCCTGTTCGATTTCGAGAACGCCGTCGTGCTGCTGGAGAACCCGACCGGCCAGGCCCTCATCGGCGCGCCGACCGCGAACCAGCAGCGCATTGCCGAATTCACGGTACCGCTGGCGAAGGGCGGCGCCGTCGCGCAGGCCGCGCTGGACCGCCGCCTCGGCTTCATCCGCCGCGACGGCCGTCCGCTCGGCCTCGCGGAAGAACAGCTGCTGCGCATGCTCGGCACGGAATCGCTCGTGTGCCTGCCGCTCGTCGCGGGCGCGCGCTGCCTCGGCGTGATGATCGGCGGCGTCGCGACGTGGCAGCTGCCGACGTGCCAGAAGCGCGAACGCTTCCTGCAGGCGTTCGGCGCGCAGGCCGCGGGCGCGCTGGAGACGGCGATGTCGGAACGCGGCCACGCGCGCCGCCAGCTCGCCCACGTGGCCGAGGAATACCGCGAAGCGTCGCGGCGCGTCGTGCACGAAGTGAACAATCCGCTGGCTATCATCAAGAACTACCTGTCGGTCCTGGACAGCAAGCTGGAACGCCAGGAACCCGTCAGCGCCGAGCTGTCGATCCTGAACGAGGAGATCGACCGCGTGGGCCAGCTGGTGGGCAGCCTGACGGAGATCCAGCCGGGCGTCGCGACGTCGATGGTGGACAGTGCGCCGGCGGCCGACGTGGCCCGCGTCGTGGACGACGTGCTGCGCCTGTTCCGCACCACGAATTTCATTCCGGCGAACGTGGAGATCGTCGTGAGCATGGCGGACGCCGAGAGCCGCATCGAAGGCGATCCGGACATCCTCAAGCAGATCCTCGTGAACCTCGTCAAGAACGCGATCGAGGCGCTGTCCGGCAGCGGCGGCCGCATCGAGATCGCCAACCGCGGCCACGTGAACCGCGAGCGCAGGCTGTACCTGGAACTGGTCGTCTCCGACACCGGCCCGGGCCTGTCGCGCGAGGTGCTGGCCAATCTGTTCTCGGCCGTGAAGAGCACCAAGGAGGGACCGCACCACGGTCTCGGCCTGTCGATCGTGCACAGCCTGGTCAAGAAGCTGAACGGGCATATCGCCTGCCGCAGCGGAACGACCGGCACCAGTTTTGAAATCCTGCTGCCGGCGCATGCCGGCGCCGGCGCCCCGGCCACATTGCCGGTGCGCGCGCTTGGATCCGTATAAGGTAACAATGAATCCATTCTCCGCCAGCGCCACGTCGTCCAGCCCCCACGACACGCAATCCTCGCTCGGCATCGACCAGCCCCGACTCCTGCTCGTCGACGATGAACCGCGCCTGCTCACCTCCCTGTACGAACTGCTGCAGGGCCGCGGCTACCAGCTCGTCACGGCCGCCACCGGAGGAGAAGCCCTCGCGCACCTGGCGCGCCTGCGCTTCGATCTCGTGCTGCTCGACCTGCGCCTGCCCGACATCGGCGGCCACGAGATCATGGACTTCATCAACGAGAAGGGCATCGACGCCGACGTGATCGTGATGAGCGGCGAGGTCGGCATCGACGCCGCCATCGGCGCGCTGAAACGCAACGCCTACGATTACCTGCGCAAGCCGTACAGCCGCGAGGAACTGCTCAAGACCGTCGCGAACGCACTGAAGCAGCGCCGCCTGCAGGAAGCCAATGCGCGTATCGCGAACCAGCTGGAAAACTCGGAGAAGATGTACCGCTACCTGGTGGATTCGTCGCCGGACATCATCTACACGCTGAACCACGAAGGCAAGTTCACCTTCATCAACGACCGCGCCTACCAGCTGCTCGGCTACAAGCGCGAAGAACTCATCGGCCAGCATTACTCGATCCTCGTGCACGACGAAGACCTGGAGCGCGCGCGCTACGTATTCAACGAGCGCCGCGTCGACGAGCGGGCCTCGCGCAATGTCGAACTGCGCCTGAAGTGCCACGCGGGCGCCAACCAGGAACGCACCTTCAACAACACGCTGATGACGATCTCGCTGAACGCCATCGGCATGCACGTGCCCGACCAGGAAGTGAAGCGGCTCGAGTTCTACGGCACGTACGGCGTCGCGCGCGACATCACGGACCGCAAGCGCGCCGAGGAAGTCATCTCGTACCAGGCCTACCACGACATCCTGACCGACCTGCCGAACCGCATCCTGTTCAAGGACCGCCTCGGCCTCGCCGTCATCCAGGCCAAGCGAAAACAGACGGAACTGGCCGTGATGTTCATCGACCTGGACCGCTTCAAACTCGTCAACGACACGCTCGGCCACGTCAAGGGCGACGAACTGCTGCAGCAGGCCGCGGGCCGCCTGAAGGAATGCCTGAGGAAAGGCGACACGCTGGCGCGCCAGGGCGGCGACGAATTCACCATCGTGCTGCCGGAACTGCGCGACCGCGACGACGCGCGCATGGTGGCCGACAAATTCCTCGAAGTGTTGCAGGAGCCGTTCGACCTGGACGGCCACGCCGTGCACATCTCGGCGTCGATCGGCATCGCGGTCTATCCGGCGCACGGCGAATCGATCGACGAGCTGCTGCGCCACGCCGACATCGCCATGTACCAGATCAAGGGACAGGGCAAGAATGGCCACGCGTTCTACGACCCGGCGATGCAGGACGTGTCGCACCAGAAGATCGCGCTGGAACAGAGCCTGCGCCGCGCGCTCGAGCACAACGAGCTGGAGATGTACTACCAGCCGCAGATCGACGCCATCAGCGGCCGCATCGTCGGCGCCGAGGCGCTGATGCGCTGGAACCATCCCACGCGCGGCATCGTGTCGCCGGGCGAATTCCTGCCGTTCGCCGAAGAGAACGGCCTGATGCTGCCGATCTCGGACTGGATGATCGGCGCGCTGTGCCGCGACATGCTGCAGTGGAAGAACATCGGCAACCAGGTGCGGCTGTCGCTGAACCTGTCGCCGCAATACCTCGACCGGGGCGACTTCTTCGAAAAGATGCGCGGCGCGCTCCTGCGTTACGGGATCGCGCCGGGCCAGATCGAAGTCGAAATCACCGAGAACATCTGCATCCGCAACCCGCAGCACGCGATCGAACAGCTCAACAAACTCGGCCAGCTGGGCGTGTCGGTCGCGATCGACGACTTCGGCACCGGCTATTCGTCGCTGGCCTACCTGCACCGCTTCCCGGTCCACACGATCAAGATCGACCAGTCGTTCGTCAAGGAGATCCACGACGAGCACGGGCACTATCCGGTCGTGCTGGCGATCATCTCCATCGCGCGGGGCCTGGGCCTGAACCTGATCGCGGAAGGCGTCGAGACGGACTCGCAGGCCCGCTACCTGCGCGCGAACGGCTGCCTGACGATGCAGGGCTATTTGTACCACCGCCCCATGCCGCTCGGCCGCTTCATCGACGTGCTGCGTGGGCAGACACTGCCGGCGGGCGTCTTGAACGTGCTCGCCTTCCAGGCCTGATGCGCCATGTCTCTCAGCGAGATGGACGCCCGTCACACGGCTGAATTTTTGCGGGTAAAAGCGCTCGCCGAGCGCGGCGTCGCCACGGCCCAGCACAGCCTCGGCTTCATGTACGTGAACGGCCAGGGCGTGCCGCGCAACGACGAGCTGGCCGTCGCGTGGTACCGCATGGCCGCGAGCAGCGGCCTCGAACAGGCGCAGTACAACCTTGGCGTGATGTACCAGAAGGGGCAAGGCGTGGCGCAGGACCTGGGCCAGGCGCTGCACTGGTACCGGCAAGCCGCGGAACAGGGCTACGTCCAGGCCCAGTACAACCTGGGCTGGCTGTACGCGAAAGGCCAGGGCACGCCGGCCGACGTGCACGAGGCGCTGCACTGGTTTAACAAGGCCGCCGCACAGGGCGACCCCGGCGCCCAGCACAATCTCGGCATGATGTACGAGGGCGGCAAGGGCGTCGCGCAGGATGTCGCGCAGGCCGTCGAGTGGTATCGCAAGGCGGCCGACCAGAATTACGCGCGCTCGCAGTTCAATCTCGCACTCAGATACGACAGTGGCCAGGGCATCGCACGCGATGTGCAGCAGGCCATCCACTGGTTCCGCAAGGCCGCGGAGCAGGGTTATGCGCCGGCCCAGTTCAACCTGGGCCTCCGCTACGACAAGGGCCAGGACCTGCCGCAGGACAGCGAAAAGGCGGTCCTGTGGTACGGCCGCGCGGGCGAGCAGGGGCACGCCAGCTCGCAGTTCAACCTCGCGCTGATCCACGATGCCGGCCACGGCGTCGCGCGCGATCCGCAGCTGGCGCTCGCGTGGTTCCGGCGCGCGGCCGAGCAGGGGCATGCGGGCGCGCAGGACAACCTTGGGCTTCGGTATGAACACGGCCAGGGCGTCGAGCAGGACTACGCGCAGGCCGCGCACTGGTACGCCCTCGCGGCGGAGCAGGGCTTCGCCGGCGCGCAGTACCATCTGGGCCAGCTTTACGACATGGGCCACGGCGTGCCGCAGGATTGTTCACTCGCACTGGACTGGTATCGCAAGGCCGCGGAACAGGGCCACCTGCGCGCGCAGTTCGATCTCGCGCTGCGTTTTGAAAGCGGCAACGGCGTCGCGCAGGACGAACGCGAAGCCGCGTACTGGTACCGCAAGGCGGCCGACCAGGAGTACGCGCCCGCGCAGTACGCGCTGGGCCAGTTGCTGGACCGCGACGACACGGGCACGGTCGACCCGCGCCAGGCGACGCTGTGGTACCGCAAGGCGGCCGAGCAGGGCCACGCGCTGGCGCAGTTCGCGCTGGGCCTGCGCCACGACAGTGGCCACGGCGCCGAACGCGATTACGAAGCGGCCCATTTCTGGTACCTGTGCGCCGCGCGCCAGGGCCATGCGCGCGCCCAGTTCAACCTCGGCGTGATGTATGCGGCGGGGCAGGGCGTGCCGCTCGATCTCGTCGAAGCCTATGCATGGCTGCACCGTGCGGGCGTCGCGGGCATCGCGCCGGCCGCGAACTACATCCGGCGCATCGCGGCGCGCATGGAGCCGGCGTTGCTGGCGCAGGCCAACGGCTATATCGGCGCGGCGTAGATCCTAGAGCACGATGTGCCCGGCCGGCGGCGCGGGTGGCGGGGCGTGGGGCAGGCGATGGAGCGCGCTCAACTCGACTTCGATCGCCCGCGACAGGGACGTGATCGGCACGTCATTGGCGCTGCCTTCGAACGGATTCTCGGTGCTGGCGCCGACCTGGTCGAGGGCCAGGTACATCCATCCGATCAGCACGCTGAACGGGACGGCCAGCCACGCCATCTGCCCGTCCAGTCGCGCGAATTCCCGCACCATCCCCAGTGGCAGCAGCAGGGCGAACAGCCAGACGAACAGCGAATTGACGATCGCGTACTGGCGCGGATAAGGAAAATTCTTGAGACGTTGCGCGCGCGCGTGCTGATCGATCAGGTCCTTCAAGGTCTTTTGCAGCTCGGCGTATTGCAGCATCTGCAGCGCCTGGTCGTGGAACAGATCGCGGATGGCGCGGCTCTGCAGGGACATGAGCGCGGCGGGCACGTCGTCGACGGTCAGGAGGTGGGCGACGGTGTCCGGCGGCAGATAGCGGGCCAGCTCGGCCTCGAGCGGCACGCTGCGTTCCGCCACGTCGAACATGCGTTCCCGGTATTCGGCATTGGGCGCGGCCGCGGCGGCTTCCCACACGCGCGGTGCGCGCAACTGGTAGCGGACGGCCGTCAGCCAGGCCAGGTGGCGGGTCACCAGCGCGGGGATCGCGCGTTCGTTGGTCGGAAAGTCGCGGCAGATCAGGCCCCAGTGGCGGCTGGCGGCCGCGAGGGACGACCAGATCTGCTGGGCTTCGACCGTGCGGCCATAGCTTTGCGCATTCTTGAACCCGACGATGAAGGACGCGGCGGTACCCAGCAGCGCGAGCACGGGCCACGGCAGGGAAAGCCAGTGCCAGCCGCCCAGCTGGTACAGCGCCACGGCCGTGCCGGCGCACGCGGCGAGCGGGTAGACGCGGCGCCGGGTCCAGTGCACGAACTCGAACAGCCCGTAGGACTTCCCGATGTGCATGGGCGTTCGGTCAGGCTTCCTCGGCGCGCAGCGCGTCGCGGACCGCCGGGTCGCGCGACATCCGCTCGTGGAACGCGGCCAGCGCATGCAGGTCCGACATGTCGACGCCTTTCGCTTGTGCCCAGCGCAGCACGACGTAGAGGTAGGGATCGGCGATCGAACGTTGTCCCGTGAGCCAGTCGCGGTCCGCGAGCGCGCCGTCGAGGCGTTCGAGGTATGCCCGGACATGGCGGCGCGCGTTGGCCGCCAGCTGCTCGTCCAGGTCACGCCCGTCGAGGAAGCGTTCCGGCGCGAACAGGGGTTTGAATGCCTTGTGGACGTCCGAATTGAGGAAGGCGAGCCAGCGCATGACTTCGGCCCGGCCGCGCGGGCTGCCGTCGCCCGCCAGCTGCGCATGCGAATGGAGGTCGGCCAGGTAGCCGAGGATGGCGACGTTTTCCGTGAGGGCGAGGTCGCCGTGCACGAGCAGCGGCACGTTCCCGCCGGGGTTGAGCGCCAGGTAGGCCGGCGCCTTGATCGAGTCGAGCGTCATCGGCACGATCTCGTGCGGCACGCCGAGCCAGCCGAGAACGATCAGGTCGGCCAGCGAACAGGCGCCGCGCATGTGGTAGAGCTGCATGGTGTCTCCGGTGGTGTCGATAGCGGCGCCACTATCGCACGGGACCATGCCGCGCATTGGTGCATTTTCGGCACCGGATTGCGTCCTGCCTTACACTGCCGGACTCGCGGCGAGCCGTCCATCCTGGCGCAACGCCCGCGCGAGGAAGGTATCGATCGCGACCGAGCTGGCCGTCGGCGCGCTCAAATGCGGGCAGTGCCCCACATTGTCGATGACCTGCAGGGTACTGTGCGCCAGGTGCTCGTGCAGCCACTCGCCCACTTCGCGCGGCACGATCAAATCGTCGCTGCATTGCAGGATCAGGGCCGGGACCGTGGAGCGTGCCACCTCGGCGCGGATGTCGGCCTGGAAGGTCACGCGCGCGAAATGCTTGGCGATGGCGGGATCGTTGCGGCAGAAGCTGCGCGTCAGTTCCGCGCCCAGTTCCGGACGATTGGGCGCGCCCATGATCGCGGGCGCCATCTTGCGCGACCAGTCGAGGAAGTTCGTCTCCATCGCCTGCAGCAGGCCGTCGATGTCCTCGCGGTTGAAGCCGCCGATGTAGTCACCGTCGTTGATGTAGCAGGGCGACGGTCCGACGAGGACCTGGGCCAGGAAGCGCTCCGGCGCCGCCACCGTCGCCAGCAGCCCGATCGACGCGCCGACCGAGTGCCCGACGACGATGGCCGGACCGGCCGCGCAGGCGTCGAGGATGTCCAGCAGGTCCGTCACATGGCCCTGTAGGCTGGCGTACTTCGCGCGGTCGTAGGCTTCCCAGTCGGAGCGGCCGCTGCCCGTGAGGTCGTACAGCACGACGCGGAAGCGCTCCGCGAACGCCGGCGCCAGGAAGCGCCACATGGCCTGGTCGCAACCGAAACCGTGCACGAACACCATGGTGACCGGTCCCGAGCCCGTCACGTGAACGTTGTTGCGAAACTGTACAGACATGGTGAATCCTGGCCGAAGCATGTAACAATCCACTGATCTTACCACTGTGAAACCACCATCAGCGGTACTCACATTGATCTAGCGCAAACCGCACCACAGTGCGTTCGCGCACGGCACGGCAGGGACGATTCGCGATATACTGTTCATATATACAGTATTTATCGCCCGATGGAACTCAAAGACAAGCTCGAGATCCTGGCCGACGCGGCCAAGTACGACGCCTCCTGCGCCAGCAGCGGCGCGCCCAGGCGCGATTCCGTCGACAAGGACGGGCTGGGTGCGACGAACGGCATGGGCATCTGCCACAGCTATACGCCGGACGGACGCTGCGTGTCGCTGCTGAAGATCCTGCTGACGAACTTCTGCGTCTACGATTGCCAGTACTGCGTGAACCGGCGCACGTCGAACGTGCCGCGCGCCCGTTTTTCCGTCGACGAGGTCGTGAAGCTCACGTGCGATTTTTATCTGCGCAACTACATCGACGGCCTGTTCCTCAGCTCCGGCATCATCCAGTCGAGCGACTACACGATGGAGCAGCTGGTCGAGGTCGCGCGCCGCCTGCGTCAAGAGCACCAGTTCCGCGGCTACATCCATTTGAAAACGATCCCGGACGCCGACCCGCGCCTCATCGAACTGGCGGGCCGCTATGCCGACCGCCTGTCGGTGAACATCGAGCTGCCCACGCAGGACAGCGTGACGAAGCTCGCGCCGGAAAAGAGCGTCCACACGATCAAGCTGGCGATGGGTTCGATCCGCACGAAGCTGGACGAAAAGGACGACCACCCCAAGGCGCCCACGTTCGCGCCGGCGGGGCAGAGTACGCAGATGATCGTCGGCGCGGACGCCAGCGACGACCAGACGATCCTGAATACCGCGCAGACGCTGTACGGCAGTTATAAACTGAAACGCGTGTACTACTCGGCGTTCAGCCCGATCCCGCACAGCCCGTCCAGCGTGCCGTCCGCGCCGCCGCCGCTGCTGCGCGAACACCGCCTGTATCAGGCCGACTTCCTGCTGCGTGGCTATGGTTTTACGGCGAAGGAGCTGATGCCCACGGCCGGCAACCTCGCGCTGGACATCGACCCGAAGCTGGGCTGGGCGCTCGCGAACCGCGACCACTTCCCGCTCGACCTGAACCGCGCGGACGAGACCATGATCGCGCGCGTGCCGGGCATCGGGCTGCGCACGGCCAAGCGCCTGATCGACCTGCGGCGGCTGCGGCGCATCCGCTGGGAAGACCTGTCGCGCCTGCGCTGCAGCCTGAAAAAGCTGGCGCCCTTCGTGATCACGGCGGACTACAAGCCGGCGCAGGGCACCGCGTCGTCCGACCTGCTGCGGCGTAACCTGGCCGACGCCCCCCAGCAGATGAATTTGTGGCCGGAACTGCAGGCGGCGTGATGGCGGCGGATGTGCTGGTCCGGACAGGGCAGCCGGTGCAGGTCGAGACGTTCGCCGAGTGGCGCGAGGCCGCGCGCGAGCTGCTCGTCCACGGCATCCCGCCCGACCAGGTGACGTGGGGCGTGCCGCATATGGGCGACCTGCTGGCGGGAGGCGACCTGTTCACGGGTGCGCCGGCCGCCGCCGAGGCACCGCATAATCCTTCCATACCGCCGCCGGACGAGCCAAAGAATGAGCCAGAGAATGAGCCACTGAGGCCCGCGCCGCACATCCCGCGCTCGCTGATGGAGATGCTGCAGTCGGCCGCCTGCTGCCGCGTGCCGGACCGCTGGGCCTTCCTGTACCGCGTGATCTGGCGCTGGCAGCAGGGCGAGCACGACGTGCAGTCGCCGGCCGACGAGGACGGTGCCCGGCTGAATGCGATGGTGAAGGCGGTCCGCCGCGAGGAACACGACATGCATGCCTACATCCGCTTCCGCGAGCGCCCGGAAGAAGCCGGCCCGCCGCGCTTCGTCGCCTGGTACGAGCCGCGCCACGACGTGCTGCCCCAGGTGGCCGACCATTTTGTCTCGCGCATGGGCAAGGTCAGCTGGATGATCGCCACGCCCGAGGCGAGCGTCCTGTGGGACGGCCATACGCTGCACAATACCGGACCGTTGGTGCGCGATGCGGCCGACCTCGAAGACACCGGTGAAGCCCTGTGGCTGACCTACTACCGCAGCGTGTTCAACCCGGCTCGCCTGAACACGAACGTGATGCACCAGCATATCCAGTCGGACCGGTGGAAGAATTTGCCGGAGGCGAAGATCGTGCCGCACATGGTCAGCGAGGCGGCGCTGGGCGCGCGCAAGGTGGGCCAGTACGAGGCCGTCGGCCAGCGCAAGGGCACGACGATCCCGATCACCCCCGAGGACGCGCAGCCGGAACGCCAGCAGCCGTCGAAACTGGACGAATGCCGGCGCTGCGAGCTGTGGCAGTTCGCGACGCAGGCCGTGGGCGGCGAGGGACCCAGGCGCGCGAAGATCATGTTCGTCGGCGAGCAGCCGGGCGACCAGGAAGACCTGGCGGGGCAGCCGTTCGTCGGCCCGGCCGGCAAGCTGCTGGACCGCGTGTGCGAGGCGGCCGGTGTCGACCGCGACACGATCTACGTCACCAACGCCGTCAAGCATTTCAAATGGGAGCCGCGCGGCAAGCGGCGCCTGCACAAGACGCCGGTCCAGCGCGAAATCGAGGCCTGCCACTACTGGCTCGACAAGGAACTGGCGAGCGTCAAGCCGACCGTCATCGTGGCCCTCGGCGCCACGGCGTTGAAGTCGGTGCTGCGCACGGCGAACGTCACGCTCAAGAATTCCCTCGGCAAACCGCTGCGCCATGAAGGGCACTGGGTCGTCACGACATACCACCCGTCGTATGTTCTGCGCGTGCCGGGCGAGGACGCGAAGCGCGAGGCCTTTAACACGATGGTCGAGGGCCTCAAGCTGGCGCACGAGCTCCTGGATCGCCCGGTCGACGTACCGGACGCGTGAACGTTGCTGTTGCGACATATGCATGTCAAAGTTGTAACACTTCGTTGCCTTGATAGGCTAAGCTCATCGGTGGCGCTAAGCTTTTGCGCACACAACAACAACGATGGGATGCCCGATGAGCAAACGGTATGCATGTGCGCTTTACCTGAGTTTCCTGACCCTGCCGGTCCTGGCCCAGACCACGCCCGAGCCTGAACCCGCACCCGCCGCCGTCGAGGCCTTTGACACCGTCCCCGCGACCGTCGTGGTCGAAGGCCGCCGGCCCGGTCCCGGCGTCTGGAAAGTCTCGAAGGGCGACCACGTGATGTGGGTGTTCGGCGTGTATTCCCCGCTGCCGCAGAAGATGGAGTGGGATGCGGCGCGCGTGGAGCGTCTTGTCGGCAAATCGCAGGAAGTGCTGACGCGGCCGGGGGCCCGCATGGAGGTCGGCTTCTTCCGGGGCCTGACGCTGCTGCCGACCGCGATCGGCATCGACAAGAATCCGGACGGCGCCACGCTGCACGACGTGCTCCCGGCGGACGTGTATGCGCGTTGGCAGGTATTGAAGGGCAAGTATATCGGCGATGACGACGGCATCGAGCGGCGCCGCCCGATCTTCGTCGCCGACACGCTGCTGAGCAAGGGCTTGTCGAAAAGCGGCCTGACCCAGAATACCGGCGTGGAAGAGCAGATCGAAAAGGCGGCCAAGCACAACAAGGTCAAGATCACGTCGACGGCGCTCAGCATGGACGTCGACGATCCCCGTGCGCTGATGAAGGAATTCAAGAAGTCGCAGGTGGAAGACGTGGCGTGCTTCACCAAGACCCTGGAACGGCTGGAAGGCGATATCGACGCCATGCGCGTGCGCGCGAACGCCTGGGCCAATGGCAATATCGCCGAGATGTCGAGCCTCGATTATGCCGAGCGCGACAAGGCGTGCAACGACGCCATCTTCAACAGCCAGTTCGCCAAGAACGCTCCCGCATTCCAGCATCTTCCCGAGCGCATCCGTGCCAACTGGATGAAGGCGGCCGAGAAGGCATTGACCGACAACACGGCGACGTTTGCGCTCCTGCCGATGAAGAACGTCATCGGTCCGCAGAGCTACCTGGCTGACCTGCAGGCGCAAGGCTATACGGTCGAGAGCCCGAAATAAGGAACACGCCATGACGAAGACAATCAACGGGTATGTGTTCTCGTTGGCTCTGCTGGTCCCTCCGGCGTTCGCGCAGAGCGTGGACCAGACCGCGCAACCCGCCGACGGCGTTCCCGCGACGGTCGTCATCGAAGGCCGCCGTCCCGGCCCCGGCGTGTGGAAGGTGTCGAAGGGAACGCACGTGATGTGGGTCTTCGGCACCTATTCTCCGCTGCCGCGGAAGATGGAATGGGATGCGTCGCGCGTCGAGCGCCTCGTGGCGAAGTCGCAGGAAGTCCTGATGCCGCCCGTCGCGAAAGCCCACATCGGTTTCTTCAGCGGATTGACGGCCTTGCCCAGCCTTATCGGCATCAAGCGCAATCCGGACGATGCGGTGCTGCATGACGTGGTCCCGGCCGACGTCTACGCGCACTGGACGGTGCTGAAGGCCAAGTACGTCGGCGAAGACGACGGCATCGAGCATTACCGGCCCGTCTTCGCGGGCGAGGAACTGCTGCTCGCCGGCCTCAAGAAAAGCGGCCTGAGCTATGGGAGCGAAGTGCTCGGCAAGATCGAGGACGTCGCGAAAAAGAACAAGGTCAAAATGACCGACTCGGGCTATGACGTGATGGTCGACGACCCGCGCAAGCTCGTGCGCGACTTCAAGAATTCGCAGGTGGACGACCTCGTCTGCTTCACGAAGACGCTCGACACCCTGGACACCGATCTCGAAACGATGCGCGTGCGCGCGAATGCCTGGGCCAACGGCGACATCGGCGAGATCCGCGGCCTGAACTTCGCGGAGCGGCGGGATGCATGCCTGGACGCCGTCATGAACAGCTCGATCGCGAAGGACGCCGCGGCCTTGCGCCAGGTGCGCCAGCGCCTGCGCACGTCCTGGCTGAAGGCGGCGGAGAATGCGCTGGCCAGCAACGCCATCACCTTTGCCGTGCTGGAGATCCAGGACATCCTCGGCCCGACGAGCTACCTGGCCGGCCTGCAGGCCAGGGGTTACGTCGTCGAAAGTCCGAGGTAACTACGCCGACTCGCCCGATATGTCCGATGCGCCCAGGTCGTCCTCGCGCGATGCGGCCTGGGCCACGCGGGCACCCGCCGGCACGTCGTGCGTCAGCCAGACATTGCCCCCGATGACGGCGCCCTTGCCGATCGTGATGCGGCCCAGCACGGTGGCGCCCGCATAGATGACGACGTCGTCCTCGACGACGGGATGGCGCGGCAAGCCCTTTTGCAGCGAGCCGTCGATATTCGCGGGGAAGCGCTTCGCGCCCAGCGTGACGGCCTGGTACAGGCGCACGCGCTGGCCGATGACGGCCGTCTCGCCGATCACGACGCCCGTGCCATGGTCGATGAAGAAGCCGGCACCGATCGTCGCGCCCGGATGGATGTCGATGCCTGTTTCCGCATGCGCCTGCTCGGCGATGATGCGTGCGAGCAGCGGCAGGCCGAGTCCGTACAGACAATGCGCGAGGCGGTAATGGATCATCGCGTGGATGCCCGGATAGCACAGCAGCACTTCGTCGACGCTGCGCGCGGCCGGGTCGCCCTGGAAGGCGGCGATCACGTCGCTGTCGAGCAGGGTGCGGATGCCGGGCAGCGCGGCGCCGAACGCGCGGGTGGCCTCGAGCGCCTGCGGCTCGATGTCGGTATGGGTCAGGTGGCGCAGCGCGGCGCTGTAACGCAGCTCGATGCGGACCTGGCGCAGCAGCGCGTGCAGGGCGGTGTCGAGCGCGTGCGCGACGTGGAAATCCTCGCTTTCCTGGCGCAGGTCGGGCGGGCCCAGGCGCAGCGGAAACAGCACGCCTTTCAACTGTCCGAGGATGGTCGCCAGCGCGTCGCGCGACGGAAACTCGATGCCGCGCACCTCGCCGGCCGGACGATGCGCCTGGCGCCATTGGCGGCGCGCCTCGTTCAGGTCGCGCACGATCGCGCCGATGTCGAAGTCGGCCATCAGTCGTGCTCCCGGAGGCGGTGTTGGTCGGAAAGAATGGGCCTCACGGTGCCTCCGCTGTGCTGATGGACGAGTGTTCAATATACGAGCCCGTCCATGGAAGGCCCAACGAATTTTTCGACACAAGCTCATGCCGAAAAATGTCTAAGGTCAGCTGCGTTCGATCCTGATCAATGTCATGATGAATTGTCAAATTGGCTGGAACGGGCGTAGAATGCGGGCAACGCGGGTGTAGCTCAATGGTAGAGCAGAAGCTTCCCAAGCTTACGACGAGGGTTCGATTCCCTTCACCCGCTCCATGCTTCAATCCCTCCCCTGAAACATACCGACCGCCGCGCGCGCCCTGCGACAAGCCCTTATGGCACACTGGCGTTGTTGCTTCAACCAGTGTCAATCATGCAAGAAAACAGACAACAGTCTGACGAAAACCATGCCGGCGCCCTGATGTTCCTGAGCGGCGGCGGCGAAGTGGGCGCGATGATGCGTGCGCACGACTGGTCCACGTCGCCGCTGGGCCATCCACGCACGTGGCCGCAGGCGCTGCGCACGGTCGTCGGGCTGATGCTGAACTCGAAATTCCCCATGTTCGTCGCCTGGGGAAAGGAGCTCGCATTCCTGTACAACGATCCGTATCGCGAGATCCTCGGCGACAAGCATCCGGCCGCGCTGGGCGGGCGCTTCCACGACATCTGGGCCGAGATCTGGCACGACATCCACCCGCTGATCGAACGCGCGCTGCGCGGCGAGGCGACATATGCCGACCGCCTGTACCTCGTGATGAACCGCCACGGCTACGACGAGCCGACCTGGTTCACGTTCTCGTATTCGCCCGTGCGCGACGAGAACGGGGCCATCGCCGGCATGTATTGCGCGTGCGTCGAAGTCACCGAGCAGGTGCTGGCCGAGAAATACCGCAACGAGGAGAACGAGCGGCTGCGCGGCCTGTTCTCGCAGGCGCCGGGGATCATGGCCGTGCTGCGCGGCCCCGAGCACGTGTTCGAGCTCACGAACCAGTCGTACATGCAGCTGGTCGGCCACCGCCCGATCGTCGGCAAGCGGGCGCGCGACGCGCTGCCGGAAATCGTCGGCCAGGGCTTCCTCGAACTGCTTGACCGCGTGTACGCGACGGGCGAGCCGTTCGTCGGCCACGCGCTGCCCGTGCGCCTGCAGCGCGAACCGGAAGGGCCGCTGGAAGAACGCTACATCGACTTCGTCTACCAGCCGATCCGCGACGAGAACGGCGCCGTCAGCGGCATCTTCGTGGAAGGCAGCGACGTCACCGACCGCAAGCTCGTCGAGGACGAGCTGCGCGCCGCCAACCGCCAGAAGGACCAGTTCCTCGCGATGCTGGCGCACGAGCTGCGCAATCCGCTCGCGCCCATCATGACGGCGGCCCAGCTGCTGAAGCTCGGCCGGCTGGACGCCAACAGCGTGGCCAACGCCAGCGAGATCATCGTGCGCCAGGCCGAGCACATGACGGACCTCGTCAACGACCTGCTGGACGTCTCGCGCGTCACGCGCGGCCTCGTCACGCTGGAGAAGGACGAGCTGGACCTGAACGTGATCGTGTCCGCCGCCGTCGAGCAGGTGCGGCCGCTGATCGATGCGCGCCGCCATGCGCTGACCCTGCAGCTGTCGGGCCAGCCGGCGCACGTGACGGGCGACCGCACGCGTCTCGTGCAGGTCATCTCGAACATCCTCAATAACGCCACCAAGTACACGGCGCCGGGCGGCCGCATCGTGCTGGCCGTGACCGTGGGCGACGAGCAGGTGACGGTGTCCGTGCGCGACAACGGCGTCGGCATCGCGCCGGAAGTCCTGCCGTACATCTTCGACCTGTTCACGCAGGCCGAGCGCACGCCCGACCGGTCGCAGGGCGGGCTCGGGATCGGCCTGGCGCTGGTGAAAAGCCTCGTCGCGCTGCACGGCGGCACCGTGCATGCCAGTAGCGAGGGCCTGGGACAGGGCAGCGAGTTCTCGATCTGCCTGCCGTGCGTGGCGCGCGCGCCGGCGGACGCGGCCAACGAGGGCGGCGGGGCCGCGGCGGGCGCGGCGCCGGACAATGGCAACCTGCGCGTGCTGGTCGTCGACGACAATGCCGACGCGGCCCAGATGCTGGCCGCGCTGCTCGAAGTGCAGGGCCACGCGGTCAGCGTCGAATACGATGCGCGCGGCGCGCTGGCGCGGGCGAAAAACGAGCATCCGGACGTCCTGCTGCTCGACATCGGCCTGCCCGACATGGACGGCTACGAACTGGCGCGGCGTCTGCGCGCCCAGCCCGAGAACGCGGGCGCCACGCTCGTCGCCCTGACCGGCTACGGCCAGAACCAGGACCGCGAGGAAGCCCAACAGGCCGGCTTCGACCATTACCTCGTCAAGCCGGCCGACCTGAACGAGGTCAACGAGGTGCTGGCCCGGGCGGAAGCGCGGCGTTGAACGTTCTTGCGTGCGCGTATTGCCGCGCGGAACAAGGAGCGTTATCCTGAGTGCATGCCCTCCTGCGTAGGTTGCGCGCCGGGGCGGCGTATTTTCGTACCATAGTCAACGCGGGCGAAAAACGGGGACGAACATATGTACGACACCATCGAAGAGCCGCAGGAGATCAGCCTCCTCGAGCGGCATGGCGGGCAGGCGGCGACGCAGGGCGTGGGCCCGGACAAGGGGGCCGCGTCGACGGCCAGGCCGCCGCATGCGGGCCCGGCGCCCGCGGCGCGCGACGCCGCCGGCGCAGCCGCGGCCCAGCCGGGCGTGCGGCGCGTGCTCGTCGTCGACGACAACGCCGACGCCGCCCAGACGGTGGCGATGCTGCTGGAGGTGCTGGGCCACGAGGCGTCCATCGAATACGACCCGCTGCAGGCGCTCGCCTGCGCGCGCGATCGGTCCTTCGACGCGTTCGTCCTCGACATCGGCCTGCCGGGCATGGACGGCCATGAACTGGCGCGCCAGATCCGCGCGCTGCCGCGTGCGGCCGGGGCGCTGTTCATCGCGCTCACGGGCTATGGCCAGCAGCAGGACCGCGACGCATCGAAGGCCGCGGGTTTCCATTACCACTTCGTGAAGCCGGCCGACGTGGATGCGCTGGCGCAGGCGCTGGCGAAGGGCACGCCGGCCTGACGCGCGGCCTTGTCATCATCCCGTCACTTTCTTTTCTTACACTGCGAGTTGCTGAACAGTAACTGAGCGTGCATCCCCGCACGCCTTCTGACGGAACCCGCATGTCCAAGTCCAGTGCGCACACCGCCCCGCGCACCCACCGATTCCTCGCGCTGCTGTGGCCCGCGCTGGCCCTGCTCGTCTGTGCCGCCCTCTGGACCGCCACCATCCTGCACGCCGGCGCCGAACGCCGGCGCGCCGAGGAGCAGGCGTTCAAGGAGGCCGACGCGTATGCCGAAGCCTACGAGCAGTACGTCACCCGCTCGGTCGCCCAGGTCGACCAGATCACCATGCAGCTCAAGCACAGCTGGGAGCACGCGCGCGACCGCAGCCTGATCGAGAACATGCGCCGCGACGGCATGTTCACCGACGCCGCCTTCGTCAACGTGAGCGTGATCGGGCCGGACGGCGCGGTCCGCTCCTCGAGCCGCATCCACGCGCGCGGGCTGGATCTGTCCCGGGCCGACTTCTTCATCCAGCACCGCAACGCCATCTCGACCGCGCTGCGCATCGGCACGCCGCCGCCGGAACTGGACGAAGCCCGCGGAACCATTCTCTTCACACGCCGGCTCGACACGCCTGACGACGGCTTCGACGGGGTGCTGCTGATGGCCGTCGACGCCGCGTATTTCACATCGTTCGTCAGCTCGCCCACGCTGGGGCCGGGCAGCCTGCTGGCGCTCGTCGGCACCGACAATGCCTTGCGCGTCGAGCAGGACGCCAGCGGCATCGTGCGCTCGATGGGCGCCGCCTCGCTGCTGCCCGCGAACGCCGACCGCTGGCCGGTGGCGCGCGGCGTGCAGCTGGTCGACGGGCAGGGCGGCTTTGCCGACGGCGAGCCGCGCGTGCTGGGCTGGCGCCGCTCCGGCGCGTATTCGCTCGTGGCCCTCGTCGCGCTGTCGCATACGGCCGTGCTGGAAGCGGCCGACGCCTACTGGACGGACAGCCGCAACCACACGCTGGTGGCCACCGCCGTGCTGACCATGCTGGCGCTGGGGGCGAGCATGCTGTCGCTGCGCGCGTCGGCGCGGGCGCGCGAGCGGGCCGAGATCCAGCGCGCCTACCGCACGGCCACCGAGAGCGGCAACGACGGCTTCTACATGGTCGCGCCGGTGCGCGACCGCAAGGGCCAGACGGTCGACTTCCGCATCGTCGACTGCAACGAACGCGGCGCCTTCTTCTACGGCAGCACGCGCGCGCAGCTCGTCGGCAGCCTGATCTCCGCGGTCCACCACGGCAAGTCCTTCGACGAACTGGTCGCCAACTACCGCACGGCGCTGGCCGTCGGCTTCCACCAGGAAGACCGGCGCATGCCCGACAACAACCGGCTGAACATCCGCTGGGGCCACCGGCGCATCGTGCGCGTGGGCGACAACCTCGCCGTCACCTTGCAGGACATCAGCGAGCGCAAGGAACACGAATCCCAGCTCGCGCGCCTCGCGAACGAGGACAGCCTCACCGGCCTGCCGAACCGCCACTGGTTCCTGAACTTCGTGCCGGTCGCGCTGGCGCGCGCCGAGGACGGCGATCATGGCGCGGCGCTGCTGTTCATCGACCTCGACGAATTCAAGCAGGTCAACGATACGCACGGCCACGCCGTCGGCGACCGCCTGCTCCAGCTGGCGGCCGAGCGCCTGCTGTCGCAACTGCGTCCGGGCGACAGCGTGGCGCGTTTCGGCGGCGATGAATTCGTCGTCCTGCTGAGCCCCTTCGACAGCGACCAGCAGGTGGCCATCGTCGCCACGCGCATCGTCGAAGCCTTCAGTAAACCGTTCCCGATCGCCGACGACCAGCACATGATCGGCGCCTCGGTCGGCATCGCCGTGTACCCGCGCGACGGCCTCGATGCGGCCACGCTGATCCGCCACGGCGACATCGCCATGTACGCGGGCAAGGCCGAGGGCAAGGGCCAGTACCGCTTCTTCGAACCCGCGCAATCGAACATCCTCAAGACGCGCACCCAGCTGCGCCAGCGCCTGCTGGAAGCGATCGACAAGCGCCAGTTCGTGCTGCACTACCAGCCGCGCGTGGACACGCGCACGGGCGAGCTCCTGAGCATGGAAGCGCTGCTGCGCTGGGAGCATCCGCAGCTGGGCATGATCCGCCCGGACGAATTCATCCCGCTGGCCGAATCCAGCGGCCTGATCGTGCCGATCGGCGCCATCGTCATCGACCAGGCCTGCGCCCAGCTGGCGGCCTGGCGCGCGCACGGCGCCGTGCCGGTGCCGGTGTCGATCAACGTCTCGCCGAAGCAGTTCCTGCGCGGCAGCGTGCAGCGCGAGCTCGAAGACGCGCTGGCCCGCCACGCCGTGCCGGCCGGCCTGCTCGAAGTGGAGATCACGGAGTCCGCGATGATGGGCGACCAGGCCGAGATCCTCGCCGAGCTGGCCGCGATCCGCGCGCTGGGCGTCAAGCTGCACGTCGACGATTTCGGCACCGGCTATTCGTCGCTGTCGCAGCTGCAGCGCATGAAGATGGACGTGCTGAAGGTCGACCGCTCGTTCACGGCCGAACTGGGACGCTCGCGCGAAGGCACCGTGTTCTTCCAGGCGATCGTGTCGATGGCGCACGCGCTCGGGATGGAGGTGGTGGCGGAAGGCGTCGAGAACGAGGAACAGCTGCAGATCCTGCGGGCGCTGAAGTGCAACGAGGTGCAGGGGTATTTTGTTGCGAGGCCGCTGCCGGCGGCGGGGATCGGGCCGCTGCTGGAGCAGCGTTACCTGTTCAAGGAAGCGCTGGCCGCCTAGCCGTTGCAATAAACACGTCGTCCCCGCGCAGGCGGGGATCCAATTTAGCGTGCGTCGCGGCAGCGCCAGCAAAATTGGGCCCCTGCCTTCGCAGGGGCGACGGTGCATGCGTTTCGGTTCATGCGCCCAACAAGCTCCCCGTCCGCCACGCCTGCGCCCCCGCGATCTTACAGACATGCATCCCGCGCAGCAGGTGCCGGTGCGCCGTGCTGGCGAACAGCACGCCCGACTGCGTGGGCCGCAGGGTCGTCGTCCTGCCGCTGACCGGATCGACGATGTCGGCGACGGCATCGCCCGCCTGCACCTGGTCGCCCAGTTTTTTCAGGAACACGAGCACGCCCGCATGCGGCGCGTGCAGCGGTTCCACGCCCTCCAGCGGCGTCGGTTCGCACAGCGGCGCCGGCAGCGGCTCGACGGGCAGGTCGACGACGCCTTCGCGCGCCAGGTATTGCAGCAGCGCGTGCGCGTCCCGTTCGGCCAGGTCGTAGCGCACGTCGTTCTCGCCGCGCAGCTCGACCGTCACGCCCACGCAGCCCAGCGGGATCGGGAAGCGGTCGCCGAAGTGTTCCGCCAGTTCCCACCACACGCGGCTGCATGCTTCGTCGAACGGCTCGCCGCCGGATTCCGTCGCCAGCAGCACGGCGTACGCGCCCATCAGCGCCGCCAGCGGTTTCACGCGCCCGGCCAGCGGCGTGCCGGTGTACATGTGCAGCACGGCCTCGTTGTCGCAGTGGAGGTCGAGCATGATGTCGGCGTCGATCGCCATGCCCAGCAGCGCCTTCTTGAGCTCTTCCGTCGCGTTCGATGGCAGCCATGCGGCCACCTCGCGGCGCGCGTGCTCGCGCACGAGGGCCGCGTTGGCGGCGGGGGCCGCGCCGAGCTTGTCCTGCAGCGACGTCTTCAACGCCGCGGCCACGTGCCGGTACGAGCGGTTGAAATTGGTGCCGGTGGCGAGGTCGAAGCGCCCGAACGGCGCGCCGTGGATCACCTGCGACAGCCCGATCGGATTCGCGGCCGGCACCAGGATGATCTCGCCGGTGACCTTGTTCTGCGCATCCAGCCGGTCGAGCTCACGGCGCAGCACGTGCGCGACGAGCATCGCGGGCACCTCGTCCGCATGGAGCGAGGCCTGGATGTAGACCTTCCTGCCGCTGCCTTGCGTGCCGTAGTGGAAGGAGGTCAGGCGGTAGGCGGCGACGTTGTCTTCGGTGGCGATAGAGTGGGTCTGCTGGCGCATCGGTGGCTGCTATCGATTATGTGTGCAAATGTGCACAGCATACTCTTCCTGCCCCGAGCCGTCCTGCTGACCGTGCTCGTGCCTGACAGGCGTCACTTCCCCGCCTCCCGCCGGCGCTGGGCCGGCGGCAGTGTCACGCGTTACCGCCTGGCTCGCCTCGGGTAGCGCCGTGCGCGCCGCGAGGGCGCCGGTGGCGAGCCGTTGCAGGTTGATGGCCGCGTTCACGTCGCGGTCGTGCCGCGCTCCGCAACCGGGGCAAGTCCACGTCCGGTCGCCCAGCGCCAGCTCCGCGTTGCGGGTACCGCAGCCCGAACACAGTTTGCTGGACGGGTACCAGCGGTCGGCCAGCACGATTTGCGTACCGTAGCGCCCCGACTTGTACGTCAGCTGGCGCCGGAATTCGTAAAAGCCGACATCGGCGATCGCGCGTGCCAGTCGCGCGTTGGCAAGCATGCCGCGCACGTTCAGGTCTTCGATCGCCAGCGCCTGGTTCTCGCGGCACAGCCTGGTCGTGAGCTTATGGGTGAAATCCCTGCGCACGCGCGCGATGCGCGCCTGCAGTCGCGCCAGCGCCAGCGCGCCCTTGGTCCGGTTCTTCGACGCCGGCAGGCGCGTGCCCTTGACTATGCGGCCGACGATCCCGGCCGCGGCCTTGGCCGCCTCGAGCTTGCGCGACTGCCGGCGCGAGCGGATGCGCAGGCGCCGCAGCGCCGCCTTCAACGGCCGTGGCGCCGCGATCTTCTCGCCGCTGGACAGCGTGGCCGCGCTGGTCACGCCCAGGTCGACACCGGTGACGGCGTCACCTGTGCAACGCCGCCAGGCCAAATGGTCCGGCACGTCGACCTGAACCGCCAGATACCAGTGACCGGCTTCGCGCGAGACACTCGCGCCCATGATCTTGCCGTCCCAACGCAGCGCTTCGCGCAGTGCGACGCGGCCCACCTTCGGCAACACGGCGCTGCGTCCCTCGATCCGAAACTTGTCATTTGCGATGTAAAAACTCTTGGCCGAGCGGCCCTTCTTCTTGAAGCGCGGCGCGTATGCCGGCTGGCCGGCGCGGCGCTGCTCGACGTAACGGCTCCACGCCTTTGCGAGGTTGGCGAACGGCTGGGCGTGCGCGTCGCGGTGGATGGCACGCAACCACGGCTTGCCGTCAGCGTCGAGCCAGTCGGGATCCGAATACTTGATGCGATTGAACGCCTTCTTGAGCGCCATCGCGTTTGGCCGCAGGCCACAGCCTACCTGACGGTTCCACTCGGCGAGCGCCCAGTTCCAGACCCGGCGGGCGGTGCCGGCCGCGCGCGTAAAGTAGTCGCGCTGGGGCGCTGTCGCGTCAATCCTGATCCGATGCGCCAGCAGCATGGTCGCTCTCCAGGGCCGCGCGCAGTTGGCGGCGGTAGTTGCGCAGGCCGTACAACCTGCTCGAGAAGCAATGTACGTAGCAGCGCCGATTGCTGGTGGCGCGGGCGGCCGGGACAAGCCGGCCCTCGCGCTCCGACCGCTGCAGCGTCTTGACCGTGATTCCCAGCAGCCTGGCGGCTTGGCTCTTGCCCATCGCTTTTTCCATGATCACGATAGGACACGTTCAGGCACGTTTAGTTCGACTAGAGTCGTACTCCTGATTGCAACAGATGCATTATGTCCGAGATCGGCGCACCAAAGCGCCGGGTTATAATAGCGCCCGTTTTTTCATCACTTCATCTCATCCCCATGTCTTCCGATACGCCTACCAACGAGCAGGGCCGCGCCATGCTCTACGACCCGACCGAACGCCGCATCCGCAGTTTCGTCACCCGCGCCGGCCGCCTGTCGACCGGCCAGGCGCGCGCGCTGGAAGCGTATGGTCCGCATTACCTGATCGAGTACCGCAAGGCCCAATTCGATTTCCACGCCCCGTTCGGCCGCACCGCGCCGCTGATCCTGGAGATCGGCTTCGGCATGGGCGACACGACGGCGCACATCGCGAAGGCGATGCCGGACAAGGATTTCGTCGGCGTCGAAGTGCACACGCCGGGCGTGGGCAGCCTGCTGAAACTGGCCGGCGAACAGGACATCCAGAACCTGCGCCTCATCCAGCACGATGCCGTCGAGGTGCTGAACAACATGATCGCCGACGGTTCGCTGGCGGGCGTGCACATCTTCTTCCCCGACCCGTGGCACAAGGCGCGCCACAACAAGCGCCGCCTGATCCAGCCGCCGTTCGTGCAACTGCTGTGCCAGAAGCTGGCGCAGGGCGGTTACATCCATTGCGCGACGGACTGGGAAGATTACGCGGTGCAGATGCTGGAAGTGCTGGGCAACGAGCCGGCGCTGCAGAACACGGCCGAGGGCTATGCGGAAAAGCCGTCGTACCGGCCGCTGACCAAGTTCGAGAACCGCGGCCTGAAACTGGGCCACGGCGTGTGGGACCTCGTCTTCACGAAGAGGTAACTGGCTTAGACCATCTCGCTGATGATCCCGACGATCTCGTCGCCGTAGGACGTCAGCTTCTTCTCGCCGACGCCGGAGACGCCGCGCAATTGGTCGAGCGACACCGGCTTGACCTTGGCGATCTCGCGCAGGGTGGCGTCCTGGAACACGACGTACGCGGGCACGCCGTGCGCGCGCGCCGTCTCGACGCGCCACCAGCGCAGCTTGTCGAAGATCGCCTGTTCCGATTTCGACAGCTCGACTTCTTCGTAGCTGCCGCGCGGCGTGGACGTGCGCTTGGGTTTCACGGGCTTCTGGTACTGGCGCAGCTGCACCTTCTGCTCGCCTTTCAGCACGGGCCGCGCCGCTTCCGTCAACTTGAGTGAACTGAACGCGTCGTGGTCGACGGTGACGAGGCCGAGGGCGATCGTCTGGCGCACGATGGCGCGCCATTCCTGCTCGCCGCGCTCGGCCCCCACGCCGAACACGGTCAGCTTGTCGTGGTGCCACTGGACGATGCGCTCGGAGCTCACGCCGCGCAGCACGTCGATCACGTGGCCGGCCGCGAAGCGCTGGTCGACGCGGTAGATGGCCGACAGCAGCTTTTGCACGGGCACGGTCGCGTCGAACGACGTCGGCGGAATGAGGCAGGTGTCGCAGTTGCCGCACGGGCCGGAGCGCTCGCCGAAGTATTCGAGCAGGCGCATGCGCCGGCAGCTGAGCGTCTCGCACAGGCCCAGCATCGCGTCGAGCTTCGACGACAGCACGCGCTTGAAATTCTCGTCGGCCTCGGACTCGTCGATCATCCGGCGCTGCAGCACGACGTCCTGCAAACCGTAGGCCATCCACGCATTGGACGGCAGGCCGTCGCGGCCCGCGCGGCCCGTTTCCTGGTAATAGCCTTCGAGCGATTTCGGCAGGTCGAGGTGGCAGACGAAGCGCACGTCGGGCTTGTCGATGCCCATGCCGAACGCGATGGTCGCCACCATCACGATGTTGTCTTCACGCAGGAAGCGCGCCTGGTTGTCGGCCCGCAGCGAGTACTCCATGCCCGCGTGGTAGGGCAGGGCGCGGATGCCGTTCTCGTTCAGGAATTCCGCCGTCTCCTCGACCTTCTTTCGCGACAGGCAGTAGACGATGCCCGAGTCGCCCGGGTGTTCCGCCGAGATGAAGTCGAGCAGCTGCTTGCGGCCGTTCGTTTTTTCGACGATGGAATAGCGGATGTTCGGACGGTCGAACGACGACACGAACTGCCGCGCCTCTTCCAGCTGCAGGCGCTGGGCGATTTCCGCGCGCGTGAGCTGGTCGGCCGTCGCCGTCAGTGCGATGCGCGGCACGTGCGGGAAGCGCTCGTGCAGGATCGACAGGCGGATGTATTCGGGCCGGAAGTCGTGGCCCCATTGCGACACGCAGTGCGCCTCGTCGATGGCGAACAGCGAGATGTGCGCGGACTCGAACAGTTCCAGGCAGCGCGGCGTCATCAGGCGCTCGGGCGCCACGTAGACGAGGTCCAGCTCGCCGGTACGCACCATGCGTTCGATGCGCAGCGTCTCTTCGAACGTCTGCGTCGAGTTCAGGAAGGCGGCGCGCACGCCCACTTCGGCCAGCGCGTCGACCTGGTCCTGCATCAGCGCGATCAGCGGGGAGACGACGACGCCGACGCCGTCGCGCACCAGCGCGGGAATCTGGTAGCACAGCGATTTGCCGCCGCCCGTGGGCATCAGCACGAGCGCATCGCCGCCGGACGCCACGTGCTCGACGATGTCGGCCTGCTGACCGCGGAAGGCGGGGTAGCCGAAGACCGTCTGCAGGATTTGCAGCGCGCGTTGCTCGATGTCGCTCGTCATGATGGTACTTGCTGCTCTCGAATTATTCGGCCCAGACCACCCAGCCGAAATGGGCGGTGATCAACACGACCACACCGAATACGATACGGTACCAGGCGAAGCCCGTGAAGTCGTGCGTGCTGATGAAGCGCAACAGCCAACGTACGCACAGGAAGGCGGAAATGAACGCCGCCACGCCGCCGATCAGGAACAGCGGCAGGTCGGAGGCGTGCAGGTCGTGGCGCGCCTTGAAGACGGAATACACGGTCGCGGCCAGCAGCGTGGGAATCGCGAGGAAGAACGAGAATTCGGTGGCGGCCGTGCGCGACAGGCCGAACAGCATGCCGCCGATGATCGTCGCACCCGAACGGCTCGTGCCCGGGATCAGCGCGAAACACTGGGCGCAGCCGACCTTGAACGCGTCGACGACGGTCATGTCGTCCACGGTCTGGACGCGGTGCGCGCCCGGCAGCACCTTGTGGCGGCGCTCCGCCCACAGGATCACGAACGCGCCGACGATGAACGCCAGGGCCACGGGCACCGGCGCGAACAGGTGCGCCTTGATCGCCTTGCTGAACAGGAAGCCCAGCACGGCCGCCGGCAGGAACGCGACGATCAGGTTGACGACAAGCTTTTGCTGGCGCGGATCGGACGTGATGCCACCCAGCACGGCGCCGATGCGCGCACGGTATTCCCACATCACGGCCAGGATCGCGCCGGCCTGGATAGCGATTTCGAACACCTGGGCCACTTCGCCAGTGAAATTGATCAGACTACCGGCCAGGATCAGGTGTCCGGTGGACGAGATCGGCAGGAATTCGGTGAAGCCCTCGACGAGGCCCATGATGATCGCTTTCAGGGCGAGAATGATATCCATTGGTGTGTGCGGTTCGGTAGGGTTGGGGACGCGTGCGCGGTAGATATTGCGCGGGCCGCAAGCTTACCATGAGGAAGGGGGCTGCCGTCGAGTTACCGTGCAGGCAATGTCAGGCCGTCAAGCGCTCCAATTCGGCCAGGAAGAACATCGCCTGCTCGCGCGTGTCGCCGCACATCTCGCGCGATGGCGGCAGGCTGCCGCAGACGCGGGGGCGGTCCGGCTGCCCGAAAATCCTGCAGCCGTTGTGCTCGTCCAACTGCATGCAGCGCACGCCAGCAGGCTTGCCGTTTGGCATGCCAGGAATCGGGGACGTGATCGACGGTGCGATGCAGCAGGCGCCGCAGCCGGGACGGCAGGAGACAGGAGAAGGCGGGATATGCATGTAAAGACCGGGGACAGGCAAGCAGACAGTATACTACTGGTGAAGGCCACCGTTCTTGACTGGCCAAATCCCCAGGTCTATATTTGCTGACTCAACAGTTAGTTGTCGGACAGAAGCATGCCATGCCCTTTTGACACCAAGCCGCGCTGGGAGCGCCGTAAGGACGCGCGGCCCCAGGAGTTGCTGGAGGCGGCCATCGACCTGTTCGTCGAGCGTGGCTACGCCGCCACACGCCTGGAAGACGTCGCGCGCCGCGCCGGCGTGTCGAAGGGCACCTTGTACCTGTATTACGAGAACAAGGAAGAACTGTTCAAGGCCGTCGTGCGCAGCAATATCGTGCCCGTGATCGGCGAGGCGGAGGCGTCCGTCGCCGAATTCGACGGCCACAGCGCGGACCTGCTGCGCCAGCTGATCCACTCCTGGTGGCAGCGGCTGGGCGCGACCAAGGCCTCCGGCATCATCAAGCTCGTCATGGCGGAAGCGGACAATTTTCCGGAACTGGCCCGCTTTTACCAGGAAGAAGTGATCACCCGCGGCACCAATGCCATGGCGTCGATGCTCGAACGGGGCATCGCGCGCGGCGAATTCCGCAAGATCGACGTCAATACGATGACCCAGGTGCTCGTCGCCCCGATGCTCACCCTGATCATCTGGAAGCATTCGGTCGGCCCGTGCCCGCGCGCGGAGCTGGAGCCGCTGGCCTTCCTCGACACCTTCCTCGACATGGCGCTGCATGGCATCCTGCCGGCCGCGCCTCCCGTTTGACCCCGTTTTCCTACGTCAAGACGCTGTTTTCCGGGGTTCATGCCCCGGAAACTGCAGACTGTCGCAATTTCCGCTGGCACTCAGCCCCATGTCGTTAAGATATGTTTGCTGAAGCCGTTCAACGATAAAATATCGGATTATTTATTTTCCCACCGAGTCTAAAGATGAATATCGAACAAGCCCGCTTCAACATGATCGAACAGCAGATCCGTCCGTGGAACGTGCTGGACCAGGATGTGCTCGACCTGCTGCACGTCGTCAAGCGCGAACAGTTCGTGCCGGCGGCGTACCAGAACCTGGCGTTCGCCGACGTCGAGATCCCGCTGCCGGGCGGTGACGCCATGCTGGCGCCCAAGTTCGAGGCGCGCATCCTGCAGGAAACCGGTGTGAAGAAGCACGAGACCGTGCTGGAAATCGGTACGGGTTCGGGTTACATGGCCGCCCTGCTGGCGCACCGCGCCGCCAAGGTGACCACCGTGGAAATCAATCCGGAAACGGCGGAACTGGCCAAGAAGAACCTGGCCAATGCCGGCGTGCACAACGTGACCGTCGAAGTCGGCAACGGCGCCCAGGGCTGGGAAAAAGGTGCGCCGTACGACGTGATCGTGATTTCGGGCGCGCTGGAAGTGCTGCCGGAAGCGATCCTGAAGCAGGTGAAGGTGGGCGGCCGCATCGCCGCGATCGTCGGCCAGGCACCGGTAATGGAAGCGGCCATCATCACCCGTACCGGGGACAACGCGTACAGCACGGTCAAGGTGTTCGAGACCAACGTGCGCTACCTGACGGGCGCCCCGGTGCCGTCGCACTTCCAGTTCTGAGAGGCGACAGACGCATGCAGCACATTACCGCCCCCGAGTTGGCCGCCTGGCTGGCCGACTCGTCGCGTCCGCAGCCGTTGCTGCTCGACGTTCGGGAAAACTGGGAATTCGAGACCTGCCATATCGAAGGCTCGACCCAGATCCCGATGAACCTGATTCCGATCCGCGTGAGCGAGCTGGACGACGGCCAGGACATCGTCTGCGTGTGCCACCACGGCGCACGCAGCATGCAGGTGGCCGCCTTCCTGGAGCGTAACGGATTCAGCAACATTACCAACCTTACAGGCGGGATACACGCCTGGGCCGTGCAGGTCGACCCTTCGATGCCGAAGTATTGACTCTGCGTCCTTAACTATTGATGACTCCGACGGAGAAAGTAATGCAGAAGCCCCTCATCGCCGTACTGTTGGCCAGCGCGTTTTCGCTCAACGCCCAGGCGGCCGATCTGATCCAGGTGTACCAGCAGGCATTGGCGAACGACGCCACGTATGCCAGCGCCCGCGCGTCCGCCGCGGCGGGTCGCGAACGTATCACCCAGGGGCGAGCCGGCCTGCTGCCGACCGTCGGCATCAATGGCGATATCACGAAGAACAATACCGACATCACGCCGTGGAACAACGTACCGTCCCCCGGCAGCAATCTGCGCACCAACGAAATCCAGGTGACCCTGCAGCAGCCGCTGTTCCACTGGGACCGCTGGCAAACCTACCAGCAGAGCAAGCTGTCGCAAGCCATTTCCGAAGCACAGTTCGCCCAGGCCCAGCAGGACCTGATCACGCGCGTCGCGCAAGCGTATTTCGACGTGCTGGCCGCCCAGGACACGCTGGAATCCACGCGCGCACAAAAAGTCGCCGTGACCGAGCAGCTGGCTTCCGCCAAGCGCAACTTCGAAGTCGGCACGCAGACCATCACCGACACCCATGAAGCCCAGGCCGCATACGACCTCGTGGTGTCTCAAGAAATTGCTGCCGTCAACGATCTGGAAACCAAGAAGACGGCGCTGCAAGCCATCATCGGCACGCCGCCGTCGACGCTGGCGACGTTGCGCACGGGCGTGTCCCTGACGGCGCCGCAGCCGATCAACGTCGACCAGTGGGTGTCCGCCGCCGAGAACCAGAACTACGCCGTGACCGTGGCCCAGCTGCAATTGGAATCGGCCAAGCGCGACATCTCGAAGAACCGCGCCGGCCACTATCCGACCGTGGACCTCGTCGCATCGTCGCTGCACCGCGACGTCAATGGCCAGACGACCTCGTCGGGCAAGACCAACAACAACGCCATCGGCATCCAGTACAGCATCCCGATCTTCAGCGGCTTCGCCGTGACGAGCAAGGTGCGCGAATCGATCGCGCTGGAAGACAAGGCCCGCAACGACCTGGAAGCGAACCGCCGCAACGCCGCGCTGGTGGCGCGCCAGTCCTTCCTCGGCGTGAACAGCGGCCTCGCGCAAGTGAAGGCGCTGGAAGCGGCCGAAGTGTCGAGCAATTCCGCGCTGGAATCGAACAAGCTCGGTTACCAGGTCGGCGTGCGTATCAACATCGACGTGCTGAACGCGCAGCGCCAGCTGTACCAGACCCGCACCGACCTGGCCCGCGCGCGCTACAACACGATCCTGGCCGGCCTGAAGCTGAAAGCCGCGGCGGGTTCGCTGCGCGAGGAAGACCTGCAGCCCATCAACGCGTTGCTGCAACAGCCTTGAACGCCGGGGTCAGAGCCCGAATTTTGGCAATTTCCTGAAAACGGGCTCTGACCCCGGTTTGAAAAGACGGCGCTCGATGCGCCGTTTTTTATTGCCCATCGAAATCTCGCTTGAGACGCCCCAAGCAAGCTCCTCATTCATCGAACTCGCGCGACACGCACTCCTACACTCGAGCGTGAACCATTCGAAAGCGAGGTCGCCATGTTCACGTTCTCCCGCGCATCCGCATCCGCCGCTGCGCTCGCATTCACACTGACGCTGACCGCCTGTGGCGGTGGCCATCATCACGGCAATCCGGGCGGGCCCGGGCCGGGGCCCGTCGGCAACGGTCCCACCTACGACGTCATCCCGATCGGCCTGCCGGGCATCGCGTATGGCGAGGTCACGCGCCGCGGCATCGCGAACGGCGGCATCGTCGCCGGCACGTCGCGCGGCGCGGACGGTGTCGCGCACGCCTTCCTCTACGACGGCAGCAAGACGATCGGGCTGGGTACGCTTGGCGGCGATTTCTCCCAGGCGATGGCCGTGAACGCCTGCGGCCATGTGACGGGCTGGTCCACGACAAAGGCCGGCATCGTGCACGCCTTCCTGTACGACGGCACCATGCACGATCTGGGCACGCTCGGTGGCAGCGATGCCGAAGGCACCGTGATCACCCATTGCGGCCAGATCACGGGCTGGTCGGCGACGGCCGCCGGGCAGACCCACGCGTTCCTGTACGACGGCAAGAAGCTGAACGACCTCGGTTCGCTCGGCGGCAATTCGTTCGGAAACGGGCTGAACAACCTGGGCGTGGTCGTGGGCTATTCTTACGGCCCGGGCAACGCCTGGTTCCATGCCTTCCTGTACGACAGCCGCACGGGTGGACCGTTGGTCGATCTCGGCTCGCCGGTCGGCAATTCCGTCGCCGTCGACATCAACGATGCCGGCCAGGTCACGGGCTGGTTCCGCAACGGCGAGGGGCCGATCGGGGCGTTCCTGTACGAGCTGGGCAAGATCCGCGACATCGGCACGCTCGGCGGCGCCGGCGCGGAAGCCGTTGCGATCAATGGTGCGGGCCTCGTCGTCGGCATGTCCGCAACCGCCGACGGCAGCAACCGCGGCTTCGTCTACGACGGCACGACCATGGCGAGCATCGGCGCTCTCCCGGGCGGCAATTTCTCGACCGCGGAGGCGATCAATGCGAGCGGCCTCGTCGTCGGTGCGTCCGCGACAGACACCGAGGCGCATGCCGTGTCCTGGACGCGCAGGGATGGCCTCGTCGACCTGAACGACCGGCTCCATGCGCCGCCGGCCGGCCTCGTGCTCGTGCACGCGCTGGCGGTGGCCGACGACGGCTACATCGTCGTGCGCACCAACCAGGGCCTGGCGCTGCTCAAGCCCAGGAAGTGAAACGGCTTACGCGGCTTGCTGCTCGTTGCGCGACCGCCAGGCGATCAGCTCGGCGATGGTGAGGATCGGAAAGCCGCGTTCGCGCGCGAAGCGTTCGATGGCGTCGCCGCGCATCATCGTGCCGTCCTCGTTCATCAGCTCGCACAACACGGCCGCCGGCTGCAGGCCGGCCAGCACGGCCAGGTCGACGGAACCTTCCGTGTGGCCCTTGCGGCCCAGCACGCCGGCCGGGTTGGCGCGCAGCGGGAACACGTGGCCCGGGCGCACGAGGTCGGACGGCTTCGCATCCGGCGCGATGGCAGCGCGGATCGTCGTCACGCGGTCCGCCGCGGACACGCCCGTGGTCACGCCGTCGCGCGCTTCGATCGAGACGGTGAACGGCGTGCCGTAGCGGCTGCCGTTGTCCGCGGCCATCGGCGGCAGGTCGAGCGCGCGAACCTTGTCGGCCGACAGGCACAGGCACACGATGCCGCTGCATTCGCGGATCATCAGCGCCATCGTTTCGACGGACAGTTTTTCGGCAGCGACGATCAGGTCCGCTTCGTTCTCGCGGTCGAAATCGTCGAGCAGGATCACCGGAACGCCGGCGCGCGTGGCATCGAGGGCGGCGGCGATGCGGCCGTCGAGATCCTCGCTGAAGAGAGTATAAGTTTGGGTGGTCATTGAGACGCTCCTCGCAAAAAATTGGCGCACAAAGGCGCAAAGCGAAAAACGCATCAGGGCAAAGCGAAACGACGCGCACGCCCATGCCTGGCGGCACAGCGTACGCATGATGACGCACATCTTCTTTCATCCGGACTATACCGTCGGCCCTGGCTTCTCACCAGGTCTGCTGACCCTGCAACCGCAGGCGCTCGCGGGCTCGGCCATCGTGATGGCCATACCGCCGGTGGGGAATTTCACCCCGCCCCGAAGACGTAGTTAAATTGTCGCCCGTCGCGAAACGGGCGCGGTGATTGTAGCAGGGTGGGTGATTAGCTGCCGAGGCCGCCGCCGCCGGCATTGTCGGCGCGCTCGATCAGTTCGACCTTGTAGCCGTCCGGATCGGTGATGAAGGCGATCACCGTCGTGCCGCCCTTGACCGGGCCCGGCTCGCGCGTGATGTTGCCGCCGGCCGCGCGGACCTGGTCGCAGGTTTTATAAATGTCGTCGGCCGAGATCGCGATGTGGCCGTAGGCCGAGCCCATGTCGTACTTGTCGACGCCCCAGTTGTAGGTCAGCTCGAGTTCAGCATGGTCCGGATTGTTGCCGTAGCCGACGAAGGCCAGCGTGTATTTGTATTCCGGGTTCTCGCTCGTGCGCAGCAGTTTCATGCCGAGCACCTTGGTGTAGAAATCGATGGAGCGCTGCAGGTCGCCGACGCGAAGCATGGTATGCAGGAGGCGCATTGTTGTCCTTGTTGGTTCGTGGGGGAAAACGGGAATTTTATGCGCTCGTGCGGATTCGTGCAGGCGTGCCGCGCGCTGCGGCACGCCTCGTCATTACGCCTGGAGCTTCGCGTCCAGCGTGATGTTGGCATTGAACAGCTTCGAGACCGGACACCCTTCCTTGGCCTTGCGCGCCGCTTCCTGGAACGCTTCCTCGCTCGCGCCGGGAATCGTGGCGACGAGCTCCAGGTGCACGGCCGGGATCGCGAAGCCGCCGTCGGCCTTGTCGAGCGACACGGTGGCAGTCGTCTCCAGCTTCTGCGCCGTCATGCCGGCTTCGCCCAGCTGGGCCGACAAGGCCATCGTGAAGCAGCCGGCGTGCGCGGCCGCCAGCAGTTCTTCCGGATTCGTGCCCGCGCCATTTTCGAAGCGCGTGTTGAAGCCGTATTGTGCCTGGTTGAGGACGCCGCTCTGCGTGGACACGGTGCCCTTGCCATCTTTCAGTCCGCCGCTCCAGACGGCGCTTCCCTTACGTTTGATCATTGTTTTGCTCCCTGGTTGGTGGCGGCCGGAGTGATCCGCCAGACGATGTTGCCGACGTCATCCGCCAGCAGGATGGCGCCGGTCCGGTCGACCGCGACCCCGACCGGGCGCCCGTACGCGTGCTCGTCCTTGCCGAGGAAGCCCGTCAGGACATCCTGCGGCGGACCGCTCGGCCTGCCGTCGGTGAACGGCACGAACACGAGCTTGTAGCCGGAATACGGCTTGCGGTTCCACGAGCCGTGCTGGCCGATCAGCGCGCCGTTCCTGAACTGCGGCAGCAGCTCGCCGTCGTAGAACGCCAGGCCCAGCGAGGCCGTGTGCGCGCCCAGCGCGTAATCCGGCGGGATCGCCTTCGCGACGAGACCGGGGTTCTGCGGCTTGACGCGCGTGTCGACGTGCTGGCCGTAATAGCTGTACGGCCAGCCGTAGAACGCGCCGTCCTTCACGGCCGTCATGTAGTCCGGCACGAGATCGTTGCCCAGTTCGTCGCGCTCGTTGACGACGGTCCACAAGGCCTTCGTCTGCGGCTGGAAGTCCATGCCGTTCGGATTGCGCAGGCCGCTCGCGTAGATGCGCGACTGGCCGCTGGCGAGGTCGTACTCCCAGATGGCGGCACGGCCCTTTTCGATCTCCATGCCGTTCTCGGCCACGTTGCTGTTCGAGCCGACCGTGATGTACAGCTTCTTGCCGTCGGGCGCGGCGACGACGTTCTTCGTCCAGTGGTGGTTGATTCCCGCGGGCAGGTCGAGCACCTTGGTGCCCTTGGCCGTGATGCTCGTCTCGCCCGATTTGTACGGGAATTTCCACAGCGCGTCGGCATTGGCGACGTACAGGTCGTTACCGACGAGGGTCATGCCGAACGGCGATGTCAGGCCCTGCATGAACGTGGTCTTCGTGTCGGCCGTGCCGTCCGGCTTGAAGCCGCGCAGCAGGATGATCTTGTCGGGCGACTCGACGCCGGCGCCCGCCTTCTTCTGCGCCAGTCCCTGCACCTTGGCGCGTATGCCTTTTTCCTTGGGCGCATTGCCGGGCTTGTTACTCTCCGCGACGAGCACGTCGCCGTTCGGCAGCACGTACAGCCAGCGCGGATGGTCGAGGCCGGTCGCATACGCGGTGACGGCCAGGCCGGCGGCCGGCGTCGGGCGCGTGCCTTGCGGCCATGCATCCGCCTCGGCGATGTTGATGGTCGGGATCAGCGACCTTTCGGGTGCCGGCAGGGCCGGATTCGGTCCCCAGCCGACGGGATACTGCTGGGCGTGCGCCATGCCGGCGCCCAGCAGGGGAAGGATCAGGAGCGCAAGCCTGGCACGTGCTGTCATCGGTTCTGCCCTCCGTCCGGAATGGTCGAATCGTGGTCGCGCATGTCGCGATGGCGGTCGGGCTGCGGGTTGGCCTGGCCGGTGGCGTCCGGTGCCGGTTTCACGGCTTCGCTGGCGCCCGGGGTCGCGCGCGCATCGGTGTCGACGAGGCCCTGCTCGAGATCTTCCGCCGCCTGCTTCATGATGCCGCGCGGCCGGACGCCTTGCCCGTCGGGCGATTCGTCGCGCTCGTGCGGTTCGCGCTTGTAGCTCTGCTCCTCGATCTTCCGGTCGGTGTTCACGACGCGGTCTTTTTCTTCCTGCACCATAGCAACCTCCTTCGATTCAATTGATTAAATCCTAATCCTTCGAACCGAAGGCGGTCGCGCAATTGGATGATGCTTTTTTGCAATGAACTGTTTAACATGCTGGTTGATATGACAAATGGTACGAACGTCGTGAACACGCCAGCCCATCTCCATCACACCGCCAGTGACTGCCCGAACTGCAACGCCGTCGTTTCAGGTAATTTCTGTCACGAATGTGGCCAGGAAACGGTGCTGCATCCGCCCAGCACGCGCGAGTTCCTGCACGAGTTCATCGGCCATTACGTGGCGCTGGAAGGCAAGCTTTGGAAGTCGCTGCTGCTCCTTTTGTTCCGTCCGGGGCAGCTGACTTTGGAGTACATCAATGGCCGCCGCGTGCGCTACATCCAGCCGCTGCGCCTGTACCTGACGTTCAGCCTGATCTTCTTCGCCGTCGCGAAATACGGCGGCCACGACCAGGTCCCGGCACCGGCCGGGCAGGGACATGCGCCGGTTGCCGCACACGGCCAGGCGGACAAGCAGGGCGGCCTGGTGCGCGAAGACGCGCCGGGTGAAATCGCCGAGGGCACGGTCGACCTGCGCAAGAGCATCGGCAGCGTCAACGAGCACTGGGGCGAGCAGGCGGACCGGTTCGCGAGGATGTCGCCGGCGGAGCGGGACAAGGTGATGCGGACGGCCTTCGGCAGCTACGTGCCGTATGCCGTCTTCCTGATGATGCCGCTGTTCGCGCTGTACCTCAAGATCCTGTATCTGGGATCGGGGCGGCGCTACGGCGAACACCTGCTGTTCGCGCTGCACGTGAATGCGTTTGCGTTCCTGGCGCTGACCCTGCTGATGGTGGTGCCGGATATCGCCGGCATCGTCTCCTTCGTGCTGTGGGCGTGGCTCCTGCTCTACACGCCCGTTGCGATGCGGCGCGTGTACGGCGGCTCGCGCCTGGTGACCGGCGTGCGCTGGCTCGTGCTGATGGCGCTGCACGTGACCGGGGTCGGGGTGGCGATCGGTGCCGCGTTCGCATTCGGCATCCTGCATTGAAGCGGGCTCGACTGTCCGCTTGCCGGAAGTCCATCCGCCCAACTATACTGTGCGTTTGTACAGTATTTGCTGAGTTGCGATAGTGCAGAAGCCGGGCGAATCGGTTAATCTTCTGTCTCCCTAACACCTGCTGCCGAGAGTCGTATGTCCGTGACGCCTGAACCGCAACAAACCATCGCGCTCGTCGTACGGCACAACACGGCCGGGATCGACGAGCCCGTGCAGGCCATCGTCGACTTCCTGCAGGGGGCCGGCTACCGCGTCGTGTTCGAGCAGGAAACGGCGGGGCACGTGAAGGTCGCCGGCGTGGCCGCCATGACCATCGACGAGATCGGCGCGCACTGCGGCACCGCCATCGTCGTCGGCGGCGACGGCACGATGCTCGGCATCGCCCGCCAGCTCGCGCGCTACCGCGTGCCGCTCATCGGCATCAACCAGGGCCGCCTGGGCTTCATGACCGACATCCCCATCGACCGCATGCTGCCCGCGCTGGGCGACATCCTCAGCGGCAAGGCCAAGACCGAGGAACGCTCGCTGCTGGAGGCGCGCGTCGTGCGCGACGGCGTCGAGATCCACTGCTCCGTCGCCGTCAACGACGTCGTCGTCGCGCGCGGCACGGGTGCCGGCATGGCCGAGCTGAAGGTCACGGTGGACGGCACGTTCATGTACAACCAGCGCTCGGACGGCCTGATCGTCTCGACGCCCACCGGTTCCACGGCGTACGCGCTGTCGGCCGGCGGTCCGCTGTTGCACCCCACGCTGGCCGGCATCGTCCTGGTGCCGATCGCGCCGCATGCGCTGTCCAACCGCCCGATCGTCGTGCCGAACACGAGCGACATCGTCGTCGAGATCATCAACGGCCGCGACATCAGCGTGAATTTCGACATGCAGACCTTCACGAGCCTGCAGCACGGCGACCAGATCATGATCTCGCGCTCGCCCAACACCATCACCTTCCTGCATCCGGAAGGGTGGAGCTACTACCACACCCTGCGCGAGAAGCTGCACTGGAACGAATATCCGTCCGGTGACGGCAAGCTCAAATAAATCCAGCATCCATCAGGAGACCTGTTCCTTCATGTTGCGCACACTGACCATCCGCGACTTCGTCATCGTCGACACGATCGAGCTCGAGTTCTCGAACGGCTTCACGGTGTTCACCGGCGAGACCGGCGCCGGCAAGTCGATCCTGATCGACGCGCTCCAGCTCGCGCTCGGCGGCCGCGGTGAGGCAAGCATGGTGCGCGAAGGCGCGGCCAAGGCCGACATCAGCGCCGACTTCGCGCTGACCCAGGCCGCGAGCATCTGGCTGGAACAGAACGAGTTCGAAACCGACGAAGGCGGCGCGCTGCTGCGCCGCGTGATCGACAACGCCGGCCGCTCCAAGTCCTATATCAACGGCATCGCGGCGACGGCCAGCCAGCTGCGCGAACTGGGCGAGCTGCTCGTCGACATCCACGGCCAGCACGCGCACCAGTCCTTGTTGAAACTCGATGCCCAGCGCGCGCTGCTCGACAACCAGGTCGCCGTGCGCGACCCGGGTGCGACTGCGCAGGTGCAGGAAGTCGCGAGCGCGTATAAAGCGTGGAAGGCGCTGGCGCGCCAGCGCGAGGAATTCGAGACCAACGCGAAGAACGTGCTGCTGGAACGCGAGCGCCTCGAGTGGCAGGTCGGCGAGCTCGATAAACTCGCGGTGAAGCCGGGCGAGTGGGCCGAGATCACGAATGAACACAGCCGCCTGTCGCATGCCGCGAGCCTGATCGAAGGCGCGCAGGAAGCGTTGAATGCGCTGTCGGAATCGGAGCAGCCGATCCTGTCGCAGCTGTCGTCGCTGAACCTGAAACTGTCGAAGCTGGCCGGCGTCGACGCGGACCTGCAGGCCGTGCTCGACTGCATGGAGCCGGCGCGCATCCAGCTGCAGGAAGCCGTGTACGCGCTGAACACCTACGTCGACAAGGTCGAGCTCGATCCGGACCGCCTGTCGCAGGTCGATGCGCGCATGGACGCCATCCACAGCACGGCCCGCAAGTTCCGCGTGACGCCGGAGGAGCTGCCGGAGGAACACGCGACCTTGAAGGCCAAGCTGCAGCAGCTGGCCGACGCGAGCGACGTCGACGGCCTGCGCAAGCAGGAAGACAAAGCGAAAGCCGTCTACCTGGCGGCCGCGCAGAAGCTGTCCGCGACGCGCGCGCAGGCGGCGCAGCGTCTGTCGTCGCAGGTATCGGAAGCGATGCAGGAACTGTCGATGAGCGGCGGCCGCTTCGTCGTCGCGCTGAACCCGTGCGAACCGGCCGTGTACGGCTGCGAGCAGGTCGAGTTCCTCGTGGCCGGTCACGCCGGCGTCGCGCCGCGGCCGCTGGCCAAGGTGGCGTCGGGCGGCGAACTGGCGCGCATCTCGCTGGCCATCTCCGTCATCACGGCGAACGCGACGACGGTGCCGACCTTGATCTTCGACGAGGTCGACACGGGCATCGGCGGCGGCGTGGCGGAAGTCGTCGGCCGTCTGTTGAAACGCCTGGGCCAGAGCCGGCAAGTGCTGTGCGTTACGCACCTGCCGCAGGTCGCGAGCCAGGCGAACCAGCACTTCCAGGTGGCCAAGGGCACGACGGATGGCGGCAAGACCGTGTCGCGCATCGACGTGCTCGACAACAAGGCCCGCGTGGAAGAGGTGGCGCGCATGTTGGGCGGCATCGAGATCACCGAGACCACGCGCAAGCATGCGCGCGAACTGCTGGCATCCTGAGGTCCTTCATGCCCTTCAATAAAGAACCGGTGTACCAGCACGGTACCATCGCGAAGTGTGCCATCGTCCTCGTCAACCTCGGCACGCCCGACGCGCCGACGCGGCCCGCGGTGCGGCGCTACCTGAAGCAGTTCCTGTCCGACCCGCGCGTCGTGGAAATCCCGCGCGCCGTGTGGAATTTGATCCTGCACCTGGCGATCCTGCCGTTCCGCTCGGGGCAGTCGGCGAAAAAATACGCGACGATCTGGAGCCGCGAAGGTTCGCCGCTGAAGGTGTACACGGAGCGGCAGGCGAACAAGCTCCAGGCGCTGCTCGAACAGCGCGGCCACCACGACGTCGAGGTGGCGATGGCGATGCGCTACGGCTCGCCCGCGCTGCCGGACGTGCTGGACGAACTGAAAGCACGCGGCGTCGAGCGCATCGTCGTGTTGCCCGCGTATCCGCAATACTCCGGCACGACCACCGCGTCGATCTGGGACGCCGTCTTCGACCACTACAAGAAGGTGCGCAACATCCCCGAACTGCGCCTCGTGAAGCACTACCACGACCACGAGGGCTATATCGATGCGCTGGCCGCGTCCGTGGAGACATACTGGGAGACGCACGGCCGCGGCGAGAAGCTGGTGATGAGTTTCCACGGCGTGCCCAAGCGCACGCTGCTGCTGGGCGACCCGTACCACTGCGAATGCCACCGGACGGCGCGCCTGCTGGCGGCGCGCCTGCGCCTGGCGCCGGACCAGTACCTGGTGACGTTCCAGTCGCGCTTCGGCAAGGCCGAGTGGCTGCAGCCCTACACGGCGCCGACCGTGCAGCAGCTGGCGCGGGACGGCGTCAAGCGGATCGACGTCCTGTGCCCCGGTTTTACGAGCGACTGCCTGGAGACGCTGGAAGAGATCAACATGGAAGTCCGTCACGACTTCGAATCGAACGGCGGCCAGGAATATCGCTACATTCCCTGCCTGAACGACAATCCGGCCTGGATCGTCGGCATGGCCGAGATCGCCGAGCAGCACCTGATCGGCTGGCCGACGATGCTCACGCCCGCGCAACGCGAGGCGCAGCGCAAGGATGCGGACATCGCGCGCGAGCACGCGGTGAAACTAGGGGCATAAGCGCCGTCGCCCGACGGCGAGATGCTAGAATGCCACGTTTTGCGGCGCCGACCCGAGCTCCGCCAGGCAGATCGCAGCCAGCGCAAGCAGGGTGTAGATGAGCACGGCGCCGCTGATCAGATGCAGTTTCATGTTCTTTCCCATCGGGTCGGTGGATGTCTTGACGACACGATAGTAGAACGGCTAGCTGTCGATGGTGACTACGAGCAAGTAAATCTTGTAACAAAAGAATACGCACGTCTGCATATTGTTTCTTCAATTCCCCTTGAAAATGTAGGCGAATGCCCAATATGCGGCGCTGTGTGACTGCAACAGTCGTCCAACCAATCAGCCAAGTCCTTGATTTCAGGAGTTTTTTCGATGCAAGACCAAGAAAACCAAGAGGTGAGCAATCAGCCGGAAGCCGCCGATGCGGCCGCCGCCGCGGCAGCGCAGGCCGCACCGGCCAACGAGCCCGGCCTCGAAGAACAGCTGAGCGCCACCGAGGCCAAGCTGGCCGAGATGCACGATGCCTTCATGCGTGCCAAGGCCGAGGCGGACAATATCCGCCGCCGTGCCCAGGAAGATGTGAGCAAGGCCCACAAGTTCGCCATCGAAAGCTTCGCGGAGGCCATGGTGCCCGTGCGCGACAGTCTCGAGATGGCGCTGAAAGTCGAAGCGCCGACGGTCGAATCGATCAAGGAAGGCGTCGAGATGACCCTGAAGCAGCTCACCGCCGCGTTCGAAAAGAACCGCCTGGTCGAAGTGATGCCGCAGCCGGGCGACAAGCTCGACCCGAACAAGCACCAGGCCGTGGCCGTGGTGCCGTCCGACCAGGAAGCGAACACCGTGGTGGCCGTCCTGCAGAAGGGTTACATGATCGCCGACCGCCTGCTGCGCCCGGCCATCGTGACCGCCGCCGCACCGAAATAATGTCGCGACAGAGGTGAATAACCTCTTGAAACTTAGCGACATTTCCCAATATTCGACACATCTGAAAACTGAGTACTAAAAAGGAAAATATTATGGGCAGAATCATCGGTATCGACCTGGGCACCACCAACTCCTGCGTGGCGATCATGGAAAATGGTCAGCCCAAGGTCATCGAAAACGCGGAAGGCGCCCGTACTACGCCTTCGATCATCGCTTATCAGGAAGATGGCGAGATCCTGGTCGGCGCGCCGGCGAAACGCCAGGCCGTCACCAACCCGAAGAACACCCTGTTCGCGGTCAAGCGCCTGATCGGCCGTAAATTCGACGAGAAGGAAGTCCAGAAGGACATCAGCCTGATGCCGTACACGATCACGAAGGCCGACAACGGCGACGCGTGGGTCGGTGTGCGCGACAAGAAACTGGCGCCGCCGCAGATCTCGGCCGAAGTGCTGCGCAAGATGAAGAAGACCGCCGAAGACTACCTCGGCGAAGAAGTGACGGAAGCCGTCATCACGGTCCCGGCGTACTTCAACGACTCGCAGCGCCAGGCGACCAAGGACGCCGGCCGCATCGCCGGCCTGGACGTCAAGCGCATCATCAACGAGCCGACCGCGGCCGCGCTGGCATTCGGCCTGGACAAGACCGACAAGGGCGACCGCAAGATCGCCGTGTATGACCTCGGCGGCGGTACGTTCGACGTGTCGATCATCGAGATCGCCGACGTGGATGGCGAGAAGCAGTTCGAAGTGCTGTCGACCAACGGCGACACGTTCCTGGGCGGCGAAGACTTCGACCAGCGCATCATCGACTACATCATCGACGAGTTCAAGAAGATCAACGGCCTCGACCTGTCGAAGGATCCGATCGCCCTGCAGCGCATCAAGGCTTCGGCCGAGCGCGCGAAGATCGAACTGTCGTCGTCGCAGCAGACCGAGATCAACGAGCCGTACATCGCGATGGCGAACGGCGCCCCGGTCCACCTGAACCTCAAGATCACCCGCGCCAAGCTGGAAGCGCTGGTCGAGGAACTGATCGCCAAGACCATCGAACCGTGCCGCGTCGCGATCAAGGATGCCGGCGTGAAGGTCTCGGACATCGACGACATCATCCTGGTCGGCGGCATGACCCGTATGCCGAAGGTGCAGGAAAAGGTCAAGGAGTTCTTCGGCAAGGATCCGCGCAAGGACGTGAACCCGGACGAGGCCGTCGCTGTCGGCGCCGCCATCCAGGGCTCCGTGCTGGCCGGCGACCGCAAGGACCTGCTGCTGCTGGACGTGACCCCGCTGTCGCTGGGTATCGAAACCCTGGGCGGCGTGATGACCAAGATGATCCAGAAGAACACCACGATCCCGACCAAGTTCTCGCAGGTGTTCTCGACCGCCGACGACAACCAGCCGGCCGTGACCATCAAGGTTTATCAAGGTGAACGCGAAATCGCCGCCGGCAACAAGGGCCTGGGCGAGTTCAACCTGGAAGGCATCCCGCCGGCACCGCGCGGCACGCCGCAGATCGAAGTGACCTTCGACATCGACGCCAACGGCATCTTGCACGTGGGCGCGAAGGACAAGGCCACCGGTAAAGAAAACAAGATCACCATCAAGGCCAACTCGGGTCTGTCGGAAGACGAGATCCAGAAGATGGTGAAGGACGCCGAGCTGAACGCGGAAGAAGACAAGAAGGTCAAGGAACTGGCCGAGTCGCGCAACCAGGCCGACGCGCTGGTGCACTCGACCCGCAAGTCCCTGACCGAGTACGGCGACAAGCTGGACGCCGGCGAGAAGGAAAAGATCGAAGCCGCGATCACCGACCTGGAAGGTTCGATCAAGTCGGGCGACAAGGCCGAGATCGACGCCAAGGTGGCTGCGCTGTCGACCGCCGCGCAGAAGCTGGGCGAGAAGATGTACGCCGACATGCAGGCCCAGCAGGGCGCCGCGGGCGCACAGGCTGGCGGCCAGCAGCCGGGTGCCGAGTCGGCCAAGCAGGAAGACGACGTCGTCGACGCCGACTTCAAGGAAGTCAAGGACGCCAAGTAAGGACGTCCGGACGGGGCGGGCTTGATTCAAGACCCGCCCCGCCGCCGCAACCCCGAGCCGAAGCGACCTCATGGTGCCCGGCTCGTTTTTTTGTGGTGTGTCCAACATCAGCGGGAGCGGTTCGGCCGTTGTTTTTACGGCCGAGTCGCGCAAGCCCGACATGCTCACTGTATACTCGTATCCTTTTGGGCTGTGCGTTCGCAGGTGTCTGCCTGGTCCGCCACAGTTCTTTTGTAGATAGACAGCAAGGTGCCGACAAATGGCAAAGCGTGATTTTTACGAGATCCTCGGCGTCGCGAAGACTGCTTCGGAAGACGAGATCAAGAAGGCCTATCGCAAGCTTGCGATGAAGTACCATCCCGACCGCAATCCCGACAACAAGGAAGCGGAAGAGAAGTTCAAGGAGGTCAAGGAAGCCTACGAGATGCTGACCAATCCGGAAAAGCGCGAGGCTTATGACCGTTATGGTCACGCTGGCGTCGATCCGAACGGCGGCATGGGCGGCGGCTTCGGTGCCGGCGGTTTCGGCGATGCGTTCGGCGACATCTTCGGCGACATCTTCGGCGGCGGCGGCCGCGGCCGCAGTTCGGGCCCGCAGGTGTACCGCGGCGCCGACCTGCGCTACAACCTGGAAATTTCGCTGGAACAGGCAGCCGCCGGCTTCGACACGACGATCCGCGTGCCGAGCTGGGACAAGTGCGACACCTGCCACGGCAGCGGCGCCAAGCCGGGCACGTCGCCCGTCACCTGCACGACCTGCCACGGCCACGGCCAGGTGCGCATGCAGCAGGGCTTCTTCTCGATCCAGCAGACCTGCCCGAAGTGCCACGGCAGCGGCAAGATCATCCCGGAACCGTGCGCATCCTGCGGCGGCGCCGGACGCATCAAGCGCAACAAGACGCTGGAAGTGAAGATCCCGGCGGGTATCGACAGCGGCATGCGCATCCGCTCGACCGGCAATGGCGAGCCGGGTACGAACGGCGGGCCGCCGGGCGACCTGTATGTCGAGATCCACATCAAGCCGCATACCGTGTTCCAGCGCGAAGGCGACGACCTGCATTGCGAAATGCCGATCTCGTTCAGCAAGGCTGCACTGGGCGGCGAGATCGAGGTGCCCACGCTGGGCGGCAAGGTCTCGTTCACGATCCCCGAAGGTACCCAGACCGGCAAGACCTTCCGCCTCAAGGGCAAGGGCATCAAGGGCGTGCGCTCGGGTTATTCCGGCGACCTGTTCTGCCACGTCGTGGTCGAGACGCCCGTCAAGCTCACCGAGAAGCAGAAGGACCTGCTGCGTGAATTCGACCGCCTGACGAACGAAGGCGGCGCGAAGCACAGCCCGCAGAGCAAGGGCTGGATGGACAAGGTAAAGGACTTCTTCGAGTAAGATGTCGGATGGACCGCCGGGCGCGCGAGCCCCGGCGGTTTTTTTTGACCAGAATGTGGTCGATTAGATAACATCGTCATTCCCGCGCACGCGGGAATCCATGCCGCGACTGCGAAGTTGCTACCGTAAGGTTACTCGTGCAACTCGCGGAGCCTCAGCATGGACCCCCGCCTGCGCGGGGGTGACGGTTCTGCTGAATAGGAAAACGCCATGGCAAAGACCCCCACCGGCCTCACCGCCGCAGACCTCTTCGAACGCAACCGACTATGGGCGGCGTCGATGATCCAGGAGGATCCCAATTTCTTCAAGGACCTGGCCTCCCAACAAAACCCAGAATATCTGTGGATCGGCTGCTCCGACAGCCGCGTGCCCGCGAATGAACTCGTCGGCATGGCGCCGGGCGAACTGTTCGTCCACCGCAACATCGCCAACGTCGTCTCCCACTCCGACCTGAACTGCCTGACGGTGCTGCAGTTCGCCGTCGATGTGCTGAAGGTCAAGCACATCATCCTGTGCGGCCACTACGGCTGCTCGGGCGTGGGCGCGGCGCTGAACAACACCCGTGTCGGCCTGGCCGACAACTGGCTCGGCCACGTGCGCGACGTGCGCGACAAGCACGGCAAATACCTGGGCAATGTCGCCGGTACGGCCGCCACCAACCGCCTCGTGGAACTGAACGTGGCCGAGCAGGTCATCAACATCGCCCAGACCACGGTCGTGCGCGATGCGTGGGAGCGGGGCCAGGACATCACCATCCACAGCTGGGTCTACGGCGTGCATGACGGCCTGCTGCGCGACCTCGGCGTCACCGTCCGCAGCTACGACGAGATCCAGCCGAAGCTCGACAAGATCCTGCAAGGCTACCTCAAGTGACGCCGCCCGGCGGCGAACTCGACCAACTGCGCGCCATCGTGCGCCAGTTCGTCGAGGAGCGTGACTGGGACCAGTTCCACACGCCGAAAAACCTCGCGTCCGCGCTGACGGTGGAGGCGGCCGAGCTGCTGGAACACTTCCAGTGGCTGCAGCACGGCCGTGCGGACGAACTCGGCGCAGACAAGCTCGTGGAAGTGCGCCACGAGATGGCCGACGTGCTCGTTTATCTCGTGCGCCTGGCGGACAAGCTCGACGTCGACCTGCTCGCCGCCGTGCAGGAAAAGATGGTGCTCAACCGCGCCAAATACCCGGCCGACCAGGTACGTGGCGACGCGCGCAAGTATTACGAGTACAAGCGGTAGGCGGTGACGGTCAAGCCATCGCGATACGCACGCGGTGGTTGGACGCGTGGGCGGCGGAGCCGTCCACCCTGCGTCCCGGTCCCTCATCCGCCAGCCGGAACGTGCTGACCATCTGCTCCAGCTGACCCGACTGCACCTGGAGCGACTGCGCCGCCGCGGCCGCTTCTTCCACCAGCGCGGCATTCTGCTGGGTGACGGAATCCATTTCGCTCACGGCCTGGTTGATCTGCTCGATGCCGGCTTCCTGTTCCAGGCTGGCCGCGGTGATCTCGGCCATGATGTCCGTCACGCGCCGCACGCTGCCGACGACGTCTTCCATCGTCGAGCCCGCTTCGTGGACGAGGCGGCTGCCTTCGTTGACCTTGCTGACCGAATCGCCGATCAGCGTCTTGATTTCCTTGGCGGCGCTGGCCGAACGCTGGGCCAGGTTGCGCACTTCCGATGCGACGACGGCGAAGCCACGGCCCTGCTCGCCGGCACGGGCCGCTTCCACCGCCGCGTTCAACGCCAGGATATTGGTCTGGAAGGCGATGCCATCGATGACGCCGATGATGTCCACGATGCGGTTGGCGGATTCGTTGATCGATCCCATGGTCGTGACGACGTCGGCCACGACAACGCCGCCGCGTACCGCGACTTCGGATGCCGATTGCGCCAGCGCGTTCGCCTGGCGCGCATTTTCTGCATTTTGCTTGACGGTCGAGGTCAGCTCTTCCATCGACGATGCGGTTTCTTCCAGCGCGCTGGCCTGCTGCTCGGTGCGGCTCGACAGGTCGAGGTTGCCCGTCGCGATTTCGTCGGTGGCCGTGGACAGCGTCCGGGTGCCGTCGCGCACCTGGTGCACGATGGAACGCAGCGATTCGTTCATGGCCTTGAGCGCGGCCAGCAGCTCGCCCGTCTCGTCCTTCGTGTCGACCTCGATGCGGCTTGTCAGGTCGCCCGCCGCGACGGTCTTGGCGATGGCGACCGCCTGGCGCATCGGATGCGTGATCGAGCGCGTGCACAGCCAGCCGACGGCCACGGCGAGAAGGGCGGCGAGACCCGCCACGCCCCACAACAGCATGCTCGCCTGTTCGTACCGGCTCACGCCTTCCGCCTGGTCTTCCTCGTTGCGGGCGGTCTGGTAATCGACCATGTCGCTGATGGTTTTCTGCCATGCCGCCACGGCCGGCACGACCTTCGTCTTGAGTTGTGCGAACGCTTCCTCGTTCTTGTTTTCCTTGCCGAGTTGCGTGGCCGTCGCGATCAGGGGCACGGTTGTCGCGCGGGCATCGACGATCTTTTGCATGAAATCCTTGCCCCGCGGACGCTTGACGAGGCCTTGCAGGACCTGATGCGCGTGGTCGTAGTCTTTCCAGGCCGCGTCGAGGCTTGTCGTTTCGCGTGCGATGCTGGCGTCGTCTTCCGCCAGGATGACGTCGCGGACGCCCACCGAAATGCGGCGCTGGGCGTCACGCATGCTGTTGGCGGCACTGAGCCGGGCATTGTTTTCGTCGACGATGCGGCGCATCAGCGTGTTGAGCGACGACATATTGGTCAGTCCGGTCGCGGCGACCAGCACCAGCAGTGCCACCATCAGGCCGAAACCCAGGCCGAGACGCTGGCCGATTTTCAGATTGTTCAGCTTCATTGAATCTTTCTTTTTTTCGAGAAGGCACACAACCGAGAGTCGGCGGTCAGGGGTGTCATTGAGAGAAACACTGTTGCGAGAATTCGATCACGGCTTGCGGCGCGCTGACTCTTGCCGTGGTTATGTCGCCCAATGTCAGAGAGATAAGACTAAAATCTGGAGCGATTTTAGTAGGACTAATCCTACAAAGCAATGAGTTAATTTCCTTGTGGAAATTGAGCAACGAAAACTGAAAAGTGCGATTTACCTTCTGTAAGGTAAATCGCGATCAGGCCGTCCACGTCGTCGATTGCCGGGGCGGTCCGGCCGGCATTCAGATCCCGCCCAGGCAGATGTACTTGATGACGAGATAGTCATCCATGCCGTATTTCGACCCTTCGCGCCCCAGCCCGGATTGCTTGACCCCGCCAAACGGTGCGACTTCATTGGAGATCAGGCCCGTGTTCACGCCCACCATGCCGGACTCGATCTGCTCGGCCACGCGCCACACGCGGCCGATGTCACGGGCGTAGAAGTACGACGCGAGCCCGTACTCCGTCGCGTTGGCCAGGGCGATCGCTTCCTCGTCGGTCTTGAAACGGAACAGCGGCGCCACCGGGCCGAACGTTTCCTCGTCCGAAATCAGCATCTGCGGCGTGACGTCGGCCAGCACCGTCGGCTCGAAGAAGGTCAGTCCCAGCGGGTGGCGTTTGCCGCCCAGCAGCAGACGGGCGCCCTTGCCGAGCGCATCGGCGATGTGGTGCTCGACCTTCTCGACGGCTTTTTCTTCGATCAGCGGTCCCTGGTTCACGCCCGGCTCCATGCCGTTGCCGACCTTCAGCTTCGCGACGGCGGCCGTCAGCTTTGCGGCGAACGCGTCATACACGCCATCCTGCACGTAGATGCGGTTGGCGCACACGCAGGTCTGCCCCATGTTGCGGTATTTCGAGGCCATCGCGCCCTCGACGGCGGCATCGAGGTCGGCGTCGTCGAACACGATGAACGAGGCGTTGCCGCCCAGTTCCAGCGACAATTTCTTGACCGTCGGCGCGCATTGTTCCATCAGCAATCGGCCGACCTGCGTGGAACCCGTGAAACTGAGCTTGCGCACGATGGGGTTCGCGCACATCTCCGCGCCGATCGCCTTGGAGTCGCCGATCACGATCGAAAACACGCCCTTCGGCACGCCGGCGCGCTCCGCCAGCACGGCCAGCGCGAGGGCGGAATAGGGCGTCAGCTCCGCCGGTTTCAGCACGATGGGACAGCCCGCCGCGAGCGCCGGGCCGACCTTGCGGGTGATCATCGCGGCCGGAAAATTCCACGGCGTGATCGCGGCGCACACACCGATCGGTTCCTTCGTGACGACGATCCGGCGGTCGCGCGCGGGCGATTCCAGCACGTCGCCCTCGATGCGCTTGCCCTGTTCGCCGAACCATTCCAGGAACGAGGCGGCGTACGCGATTTCTCCCTTCGATTCGGCCAGCGGCTTGCCCTGTTCGGCCGTCATGATGGCGGCCAGGTCGTCCGCGTTGTCCAGCATCAGGTCGTTCCATTTGCGCAGGATGAGGGCGCGTTCGCGCGCCGTCTTCCTGCGCCACGCGGGCCAGGCCGCCTGTGCCGCATCGATGGCGCGCCGGGTTTCCTGTGCGCCCATGTGTGGCACGGTGCCGAGCGTTTCGCCGGTGGCGGGGTTGATCACGGGGACGGTCTTGCCGTCGTCGGCGTCGCACCAGGCGCCGTCGATCCAGGCCTGCTGGCGCAGCAGGGAAGCGTCATTGAGGTTCAGCATGGGTTCCTCGTTGTCATGTCGTTCGGGCGGGAACACCATAGCACGATGCTGACCAAGGCCCCGTTTGTGTTGGCATCGTTCTTCAGTTGACGTTAAGCTTTTGCTACGGGTTACAACAGCGAACCCGCTCGACTAGCAGATCCCAGGGAGCGTTTGCATTGGGAACGCGGTTTCCTTGATCTGAAACAACGGCCACTCGCATTCGGACCACTTTGTACGTATGATGGTTCCTGTGCGCTCACTACAAGGTAGAGACCATGCGCCCGATCGTTTTCGTCCCCGCTTGCACCCGCGATTTCGGTGAACACCCTTACCACGCGGCCCAGCACAAGTATGTCGACGCCGTCGTCCTCGGTGCCGACTGCGCCCCGCTGATCCTGCCGTCGCTGGGGGAAGCGCTCGACCTGGAAACGATGCTCGCGCTGTGCGACGGGATCATGTTGACGGGCTCGGCGTCGAACGTTCATCCAAGCTATTACTCCGAAGAAGTGCTCGACCCGTCGCTGCCGCAAGACCCGGCACGCGACCAGACCACGTTGCCGCTGATCCGCGCGGCGGTGAAACGCGGCATCCCGATCATCGCAATCTGCCGTGGTTTCCAGGAAATGAACGTGGCGCTGGGCGGCAGCCTGTTTCAGGCCGTGCAGGCGGTGCCCGGGCACTTCGACCACCGCGAGAATCCGGAGCTGGGCATGGACGAGCAGTACGGCGATGCCCACAAGATCAAGCTCGTGGAAGGCGGCATGCTGCACCAGATCATCGGTTTGCCGGAAATTCCCGTGAATTCGCTGCATGGCCAGGGCGTGAACGAACTGGCGAAGGGCCTCGTCGTCGAAGCGACGGCGGAAGATGGGCTCGTGGAAGCCTTCTCGGTGAAGGACGCGCCCGGCTTCACGCTGGCCGTGCAATGGCACCCGGAATGGCGCATCGTCCACAATCCCCATTCGATGAAGATGTTCGGCGCATTCGGCGCCGCCTGCCGCGCCTACAGATCAACGAAACGGACACCGTCATGACCCCCGATGCGAAATGGGCGGTCACGCCCGTCCCATAGCTTCCCTGATCCCTGCTCGATCCCACGCAGCCCGCGGGCGGCGCGTTTGCGCTTGCGTGCAATCCATTAACGGACAGAGAGAACATCATGGCTATCCGCGACAATTTTTCATACAACGACATGGACGAGTGGCTCAACGGCAAACGAGTCACCGAAATCGAATGCCTCGTGCCCGACCTGACGGGCGTCGCGCGTGGAAAAATCCTCCCGCGCGTGAAATTCACCGAGGACCGCGGCATGCGCCTGCCGGAAATCGTGCTGGGCATGACCGTGACGGGCAATTCACCGTCCGACGACGATGCCTTCGACCGCGCGATCTCGACCACCGACCGCGACATGATCCTGAAGGCCGACCCGGGCACGATCACGATGGTGCCGTGGGCCGTCGACCCGACGGCGCAGGTGATCCACGACTGCTATTTCTCCGACGGCAAGCTGGTCGATTTCGCGCCGCGCAGCGTGCTGCGCCGCGTGCTGAAGCTGTACGAGAAAAAGGGGTGGAAGCCGCTCGTCGCGCCCGAACTGGAGTTTTATCTGACGGCGAAAAACATCGACCCCGACCTGCCGCTGGCCGCCCCGATCGGCCGCAGCGGGCGCTCCGAGACGAGCCGCCAGGTCTACAGCATCGACGCCGTCAACGAATTCGACCCGCTGTTCGAGGACATCTACGATTATTGCGACATGATGGGCCTCGACGTCGACACCTTGATCCACGAGATCGGCGCCGGCCAGATGGAAATCAATTTCCAGCACGGCGAACCGCTGGGCCTCGCCGACAAGGTCTTCTACTTCAAGCGCACCCTGCGCGAAGCGGCGCTGAAACACGACATGTACGCCACCTTCATGGCCAAGCCGATGGCTGGCGAGCCCGGCTCGGCGATGCACGTGCACCAGAGCGTCGTCGACGCGGAATCCGGCCGCAACATCTTCAGCAATGTGGATGGATCGCCGTCCGACCTGTTCCGCCACTACATTGGCGGCCTGCAGAAATACATGCCGTCCGCGATGGCGATCGTCGCGCCGTACGTGAACTCGTACCGCCGCATCGTGCGCCACACGGCCGCCCCGATCAACCTGCAATGGGGCGTGGACAACCGCACCGTGGGCTTCCGCGTACCCGTGTCCGGCTCGCAGGACCGGCGCGTGGAAAACCGCGTGATCGGCGCCGACGCCAATCCCTACCTCGCCCTCGCCGTTACGCTGGCTTGCGGCTACCTCGGCATCCAGGAGCAGCTGGAACCGACGCCGATGGTCGAAGGCAGCGCCTACAAGATGAAGGTCGAGCTGCCGCAAGGCCTGTCCGAAGCGCTGACCCTGCTGCGCGGCGAGGACCGCCTGCGCGACATCCTCGGCGAGCGCTTCGTCGACGTCTACTCCGCGGTCAAGGAACTGGAGCACCAGGAATTTATGACGGTAATTAGCCCGTGGGAACGGGAGCACCTGCTTCTGCACGTATGACCATGCGACGACGACGACAAGGAGATCATCATGACTTTCGACACCATGGCATCCGAGGCAGGCCTGCGCGCGCCAGTCCGTGAGGACCATGACACCCGGACATTGCAACAGCTCGACAGCGCCCACTTCCTGCACCCGTTCACCGACCACGGCGCCCTGAGCGCGAAGGGCGCGCGCGTGATGGTGCGCGGGGAGGGCATCTACCTGTGGGATTCGGACGGCAATAAAACCATCGACGGCATGTCCGGCCTGTGGTGCGTGAACGTGGGCTATGGCCGCACATCCATCACGCAAGTCGTCGCACGGCAGATGGATGTTTTACCGTTCTACAACAGCTTCTTCAACACGACGAACGTGCCGGCCGTGAAGCTGGCGGAAAAGCTGGCGAGCCTGGCACCGCCCGGCTTCGAGCACGTGTTCTTCACGAGCTCCGGTTCCGAGGCGAACGACACCGCGCTGCGCATGGTGTGGCGCTATTGGCAGCTGATGGGGCAGCCGGAGCGGCAGATCGTCATCAGCCGGCGCAACGCGTACCACGGCAGCACGATTGCCGGCGCGTCGCTGGGCGGCATGGCCGCGATGCATGCCCAGGGCGCGCTGCCGATCCCGCATATCCACCACATCGAGCAACCGCATTTCGGCGAGCATGGCCGCGGCCTGTCCGAAGCGGAATTCGGGCTGCTGGCCGCGGACTGGCTCGAACAGAAGATACTCGAATTGGGGCCGGACAAGGTCGCCGCGTTCATCGGCGAACCGGTACAGGGCGCGGGCGGCGTCATCATCCCGCCGCAGACGTACTGGCCGCAAATCCAGCGCATCTGCGACAAGTACGGCATCCTGCTCATCTCGGACGAGGTCATCTGCGGCTTCGGCCGGCTGGGCACGTGGTTCGGCAGCGAGCGCATGGGCACGCGGCCCGACCTGATCCCGTTCGCGAAGGGCGTCACGTCCGGCTATGTGCCGCTGGGCGGGGTGCTGGTGGGCGAACGCGTGGCGCGCGCGCTGATCGAGCGCGGCGGCGATTTCAACCACGGTTTCACCTATTCCGGCCACCCCGTCGCCTGCGCGGCGGCGCTGGAAAACCTGAGCATCATCGAGGACGAGAAACTGGTCGACAAGGTCGCGCGCGAGACGGGGCCGCATTTGAAAGCCGCGTTCGCGCGGCTGGCCGAGCATCCGCTCGTCGGACACGCGGAGAGCATCGGCATGACCGCCGGCCTGAACCTCGTGCGGCGCAAGGCTGCGACGGTGCACGACTGCGAACCGTTCGCGCGCGACCTGGCGGTGGGGATGGTGTGCCGGCAGCACATGTTCGACAACGGCGTCATCATGCGTGCCGTCGGAGACCGGATGATCGTCGCGCCACCGCTCGTGATGACCTGTGCGCAGGTGGATGAGATGGTGGAGCGGATACGGTTTTGCCTGGACCGGACGTTGGCGGATGTCGCTGGTCGTGGATGGCTGGACTGACTTCGGTTGCTTAACTTGGGTTCCCGCCAAGGCGGACCGCGAGTCGGGGAACGACGGTCTTAAAGATAGCTCAGGAACTGCGCCAACACTATTCTTGCGCTATCAATAGCACGTCATCCCCGCGCAGGCGCACTGCTGTCTGGAATAATTTTTACCGTCGAAAATAGGCCCGCCATAGGGAAAAACCGTCGTTCCCGCGAAAGCGGGAACCCATGCTGACTGCTCGAAGTCGACTCAAAACAAAAACGCCCCGAGCTTCCATCGAGGCCTTCTTATTTACGCGCTGACCGCCGTCTTGTGCGGCTCGTGCCGGTTCTTGAGCACCTGCGGCGCCAGCGAGCCGACGAACATGCCCGCGAACGCCGCCAGCAGGCCTGCCAGCTGGCCCGGGAAGACCTCGCCCAGCGGCGAGATCTGCGGGAAGAACACGATCCACGTGGCGATGCCGGCGACCAGCGACAGGATCGCGCCCTGCGTCGTCGCGCGCTTCCAGTACAGGCCGGTGACGAGCGGCACGAAGGCGCCGACGAGCGTCACCTGGTACGCGGACGACACGAGGTCATAGATCGACGTGCCCTTCATCGCGATGGCGTACGCCAGCACGAGCGAGGCGAACACGACGATGGTGACGCGCATCGCGAGCAGTTGCTGGCGGTCGCTCATGCCCGGGCGCAGGTTTTTGAGGATGTTTTCCGTGAAGCTCGTCGACGGGGCGAGCAGCGTGGCGGACGACGTGCTCTTGATCGCGGACAGCAGGGCGCCGAAGAACAGGATCTGCATGATCAGCGGCATCTTCGTCATCACGAACGTGGGCAGCACGCGCTGGTAATCGCTCTTGGCCAGTTCCAGCGCATCGTTGCCCATCACGATCACGGCGCACGCGACGACGAACATCGGCACGAACGCGAAGATGATGTAGCTGGCGCCGCCGATCACGGCGCCGGCGCGCGCGGTCGGGGCGTTCTTGGCGGACATCACGCGCTGGTACACGTCCTGCTGCGGAATCGAGCCCAGCATCATCGTCACGGCCGAGCCGACGAAGAAGGCGATGTCGGTGAACTTCGCTTCCGGCAGGAAGTGCCACAGGTTCGCGTTGTTGGCCATGTCGATGACGGCACCGGTGCCGCCGGCCAGTTTCGCCGAGAACACAGCGATGATGGACAGGCCGACCACGAGCACGATCATCTGGATGAAGTCGGTAATCGCGACGGCCAGGAAGCCGCCGATGACGACGTAGATCAGCACGGCGAGCGTGCCGACGATCATGCCGGCCGTCTCCGACATCGCGCCGCCCGTCAGCACGGAAAACACGAGGCCCAGCGCGGTGATCTGCGCCGCGACCCAGCCGAGGTAAGACAGGATGATGGCGGCCGAGCAAAAGACTTCGATACCCTTGCCGTAGCGGGCGCGGTAGTAGTCGCCGATGGTCAGCAGGTTCAGTTTATAAAGGCGGGCGGCGAAGAACAGGCCGACGAGGATCAGGCAGGTGCCGGCGCCGAACGGGTCTTCCACGAGCGCGCCCAGGCCGCCCTGAACGAATTTCGCCGGGATGCCCATCACGGTTTCAGCGCCGAACCAGGTGGCAAACGTCGTCGTGATCACCATGATCAGCGGCAGGCTGCGGCCCGCGACGGCGAAGTCGGACGTGTTCTTGATCCGCGTGCCGGCCCAGACGCCCAGGCCGAGCGTGCCGAGCAGGTAGAGCACGACGGACGTAATCAGGATGGTGTTCATATCGGTGTGCTCCGGGCTCGCAATAGAAAATGCGGGTGGGAAAAATTTCGGATTATAGCGGCAGAAATCGGCGTTTGGATCGATTTTGTTTGCTAGTATCGGCCTGACAACAGGATGACATCTGCACGGAGACAATATGACCACGCCAAGCTGGCATGTACGATCCAGAACGGTGCACATCGACGGCCGCGCCGTCATCGAAGGCCGGCGTGTCGACGCCGCATCCGGCGCCCGTTTCGACAATATTTCTCCCATCGACGGCCGCATCCTGGGCGAGGTCGCCCGCTGCGACGCCGCCGACGTCGACGCCGCGGTCGCCAGCGCCCGCGCCGCGTTCGAGGATGGCCGCTGGGCCCGCAAGCCCCCGGCCGAGCGCAAGCGCACCCTGATCCGCTTCGCCGACCTGATGCTCGCGCACGAAGACGAGCTGGCCCTGCTGGAAACCCTCGACATGGGCAAGCCCATCCGCTACAGCAAGAGCGTGGACGTGCGGCTCGCGCAGAACTGCATCCGCTGGTATGGCGAAGCGATCGACAAGATCTACGACCAGGTCGCGCCGAGCCCGCAGGACAGCCTGGCCCTCATCACGCGCGAACCGGTCGGCGTCGTCGCGGCGATCATCCCGTGGAATTATCCGATGCTGATGGCTGCGTGGAAGATCGGGCCGGCCCTCGCGGCCGGCAACAGCGTCGTGCTGAAGCCGTCGGAAAAGGCGCCCCTGAGTTCCTTGCGGCTGGCCGAGCTGGCGCTGGAGGCCGGCGTGCCGGAAGGCGTGTTCAACGTGCTGCCCGGCTATGGCGACGAAGCCGGCCGCGCGCTCGCGCTGCACATGGACGTCGACTGCATCGGTTTTACCGGTTCCACGCGCGTGGGCAAGCAGATCCTGCAGATGGCGGGGCAGTCGAACCTGAAACGCGCGTGGACGGAACTGGGCGGCAAGTCCGCCAACATCGTGTGCGCGGACTGTCCCGACCTCGACGCGGCTGTCGCGGGCGCCATCGGCTCCATCTATTTCAACCAGGGAGAAAGCTGCAACGCGCCGTCGCGGCTGTTCGTGGAGGAATCGATCCGGGAAGCGTTCCTCGACAAGGCCCTCGCCTTGATCCCGCAGTACGCGCCGGGCGACCCGCTCGACGAATCGACCGTGATGGGCGCCATCGTCGATGCGATCCAGATGAAGACGGTGCTCGGCTTCATCGACGACGGCAAGGCGGCCGGCGCGCGCCTGCTCGCGGGCGGCCATGCGGCACGCGCGGAGACCGGAGGTTTGTATATCGAACCGACGCTGTTCGACGGCGTGGAGTCCACGATGCGCATCGCGCGCGAGGAAATCTTCGGGCCCGTGCTGTCCGTGCTGTCGTTCACGGACCTCGACGAGGCGGTGCGCCAGGCCAACGCGACGCCGTACGGGCTGGCGGCCGCCGTGTGGACGGCCGACATGAGCCGCGCGATCCGCACGTCACGCAAGCTGCGCGCGGGCACCGTGCACGTGAACCAGTACGACAACGACGACATCACGGTGCCGTTCGGCGGCTACAAGCAGTCGGGCAACGGGCGCGACAAGTCGTTGCACGCGTTCGACAAGTACACGGAACTGAAGACGACGTGGATTCAAATCTGACCCGTATACCCAAGACCATCGCCCCAGCGAAGGCCGGGGTCCAGGTTCGTTGCATGCCACTGCGCTCAATACTTGGATCCCCGCCTGCGCGCGGACGACGTTGGTTGATTGCGCGTCTGATTAAATCGCCATCTCCCTGAGCACCTTCGACGCTTCCCGGCTCGCCGTGAGCACGGCCCCGTCGCGCATCGTGATCTCGAGCTGCGACTGGTCGTCCGCGCGCATGGAGTCCACGAAGTCGAGGTTCACGAGCGCCGAGCGGTGGATGCGGATGAAGCGGCCCGGGTCCAGCTGGGCTTCCAGTTCCGAGATCCCGATGCGCACGAGGAAGGTGTGGCCGCGCGCGGCGATCGCTGTGTATTTCGCATCCGCCTTCAGGTAGGCGATCTCGTTCACGGACAAGGGAAAGATGCGGCCGCGGTCGCGCACGAGGATGCGTTCGATACGGCTCGGCACACGATCGACCGCCAGCGTGAGCGCGCCGCCGATGACGTCGGGCGCGGGGACGGACGATCCCGGCGTCTCCAGCAGGCGCGCGACGGCCGCGTCGAAGCGGGCGCGCGTAAAAGGTTTCAGCAGGTAGTCGACGGCGTTCAGTTCGAATGCGGTGACGGCGTACTGGTCGTACGCGGTCGTGAACACGATGTCCGGCACGACGGTCAGGCGGCGCAGCACGTCCAGGCCCGTCATCTCGGGCATCTGGATGTCCATGAAGACGATGTCGGGGCGGATGCGGTCGATCTGCGCGAGCGCGCTGGCGCCGTCCGCCGCTTCGCCCACGAGGCGCAGGCCTGCGTGGGCGTAGATGAAGTCGCGCAGGACGTCGCGCGCGAGCGGTTCGTCTTCCGCGATGAACACGGTCCGGGCATTCATGTGAATTCCTTGTCGTTGGCGGCGAGGGGAATGGCCATCGTGACGACGAAGCCGGCGCCCGGCGCCGTGTCGATGGCGAGTCCCTCCTCGGTGCCGTATTCCAGTTGCAGGCGGCGCTCGACGGTGCGCAGGCCCAGGCCGTTCGACGCGCGCACGCGGCCGATGTCGGCGCCGGGGCCGTCGTCGCCGACGGACAGCACGAGCCTGCCCGTGTGCACGTCGAGGCGCGTGCGGATCAGCAGGCGGCCCGGCCGGCTGTGCGGGTTGAACGCGTGCTTGATGCTGTTCTCGACGAGCGGCTGCAGCGACAGCGCGGGCAGTAGGTGGCCGGAGGCGGCATCGTCGAGTTCCCAGTCGACGTGCAGGCGCGCGCCGAGGCGCAGGCTTTCCAGTTCCAGGTAGTCGCGCACGAAGCGCAGTTCGTCGTCCAGCGTCACGCGGTCGTTGCCCGTCTTTTCCGTGTCCAGCACGTAGCGCAGCATGTCGGAAAACTGGAACAGCGCGGTCTCGGCGGCGTTCGGGTCCTTGCGGGTGAGGGCGATGATCGAGTGCAGCGTGTTGAACAGGAAGTGCGGATTGAGCTTGCTGCGCAGCGCGTTCAGCTCCGTCGCGACGAGCAGCGCGTGCGCCTGCTGCACGGCGACTTCCTGCCGGCGGCGCGCATCGTTGGCGCGGATCATGTGGAACGCGGTGGCGATGACGCCATAGCCCATCATCGAATACAGCACGGGCCACACGTAGAACGACAGCGGCTGCGTCGTCTCGTAGATCAGCGCCGGCAGCGCGTACGACAGGATGGCGTACGTCGGCGCGCCCACGCCGTGGATCAGGCAGCGCGTCGCGAACGGGACGTGGCGGCGTTCCATCCAGCCGCTGAGCGGCCAGTGCAGGGCGAGCACGAAGGCTTGCGGCACGATCCACAGCATCGGGATCAGGCCGCGCCAGTTGTAGCCGTGCTGGCTGGAGTCGGCGAGCCGCAGCACGACCGCGAGCAGCACCATGTACGCAAGCCAGGCGCAGGCGTAGTTACGCCACATGCGGGTGGTTTTCGGCTGTGTCGTGGTCGTCAGCTGTTCCATTCATAAAGTATGACGCAGGACGGCGCCCGGCGGAACGGCGATGACGCGAAGTGCGGTATCGCGGCAACTAATTGAGGAAATGAGGCAAAAACGGGGCCGTCCGACCCGCGCGCGGCCTAATAATCGCCGATGCTATATTGACCCGCATCGAGTCAAGCGAGAGTGTGATGGATTCCGAAGCGCATAATCCGATGCGCAATTTTCTGCGCGAACACAATATCCACGAAGTCGAGTGCGTCATCGCCGACATGACGGGCATTGCCCGCGGCAAGATCCTTCCGAAAGACCTGTTCCTGGCGGGCGAGCACATGCGGCTGCCGAAGAGCGTGCTGCTGAACACGGTCCACGGCGAACAGCCGAACAATACGCCGTACGTCGGCTCCATCGATCCCGACATGGTCTGCGTGCCCGACCCCGCCACGATCCGCGTCGTGCCGTGGGCCACGGAGCGCGTCGCGCTCGTGATCCACGATTGCACGAACTTCGACGGCACCCAGGTCGACCTCGCCCCGCGCTCCGTTCTGCGCCGCGTGCTGGGCCTGTACGCCGAACGGGGCTGGCGGCCCGTCGTGGCGCCCGAAATGGAGTTTTATCTCGTCGCGCGCACGACGAATCCGCACGAGCCGTTGAGCCCGCCGACGGGCCGCAGCGGCTTCACGGAGCAGGGCCGGCAATCGTATTCGATCGATGCCGTCAACGATTTCGATCCGTTCTTCCTGGAACTGTCGGCGTTTTGCAAGCAGCACGAGCTCGGCGTCGAGACGCTGATCCACGAGGCCGGCGCGGGCCAGATGGAAATCAATTTTACGCACGGGGACGCGCTGGAGCTGGCCGACCGCGTGTTCCTGTTCAAGCGGGCCGTGCGCGAGACGGCGTTGCGCCACGGCATCTTTGCCACCTTCATGGCCAAGCCGATGGAGACGGAGCCGGGCAGTGCCATGCACGTGCACCAGAGCATCGTCGACGCGGACGGCCGCAACATCTTTTCCAACGACGACGGGACGGAAAGCGCGCTGTTCCGCCACTTCATCGGCGGGCTCGAACGCTACGTGCCGGCGGCGACGCTCCTCTTCGCGCCGCACGTGAATTCCTACCGGCGCCTGTCGCGCTTCCAGTCGGCGCCGATGAACGTGCACTGGGGCTACGACAACCGCACGTGCGGCATCCGCATCCCGAACTCGAGCCCGGCCAGCCGCCGCGTGGAAAACCGCGTGCCGGGCGTGGACGTGAACCCGTATCTCGCGATGGCGGCCACGCTGGCCTGCGGCTTCCTCGGCATGGTCGAAGGGCTGGAACCGCCGGCGCCGACGCCGGAAAGTGCGGAGCACATCCACGGCGACCTGCCGCGCAATCTCGAGGATGCGATCCTGCAGCTGCGCGGGTGCCCGGCGCTGGCCGACATGCTGGGGCCGTTGTTCGTGCAGGCGTTCTGCGAAGTGAAGGAGCTGGAGTTCGCGACGTTTTCGCGCGTGATCAGCTCATGGGAGAGAGAACACCTGATGTTGCTGGTGTGATCACACGCACGGCAGGGTGATGGTCAGGCGCGTGTGCCCATCGCCCGTCTCCATGGTGGCGTCGCCGCCTTGCACTTCGGCCATCAGGCGGATCGAATAGGTGCCGAGACCCATGCCGCCCTGCTTGCCGGCCGTGGCGTACTTGTCGAAGAAGCGGCCGCGCATGGTGAGCGGAACCTCGCCCTCGTTGTCGATCACGACGTGCAGGCTGCCGGGGCCCGGCGCCACGTCGACCTTGATCGTGCCGCCCGGCGGCGCCGCCTCGGCCGCGTTCTTGAAGGCGTTCGAGAACATCGAATAGCACAGCAGCGATTCGCCCAGGCAGACGGTGTCGCCCGGCGCGGCGAAGCGGATGGCGATGCGGCGGTCCGTGAACGCGAGCTCGGTCTGCTGGGCGACGCGCGACAGCAGCGCTTTCATGTCGAACGGCTGCAGCGCCGGCTGGTACTCGCCCTTTTCCATTTTATGGATGTCGAGCGTGCGGTTGATCATGTCGAGCGCGTGGTTGGCGGCCATCTCGATCATGTGCGCGCGCTCGCGCTGCGCATCCGGCAGGTCGCCCGCGAGCAGCGCCTGGCTCGCGTGCAGGGTGACGGCGATGGGGCTCTTGAGGTCGTGGCGCGTCATCCGCTCCACGTCTTCGCGCAGGTGCGCGTTCTCGATCAGCAGTTCGTTCTGGCGCTTCAGGTCGCCCATCGCCGTGGCCAGCGCCAGATGTGTTGCGATGCGGGCCTTCAGGATCGTCGGGTCCGCGGGCTTCGACACGTAGTCGACGGCGCCCAGGCGCAGGCCGCCCACGATATCGTCGACGGCGTCTTTCGCGGACAGGAAGATGATCGGGATGTGCGCCGTCCTCGGATCGGCTTTCAGGTGGCGGCACGTCTCGAAGCCGTCCATCACGGGCATCATGATGTCGAGCAGGATGATATCGATGGGGAAGGCCCCGGCGATCTCCAGCGCCTTGCGGCCGCTGATCGCCACCTTGATCGCGTACTCGTCCTTCAGCGCGCCGGCCAGCACCTCGATGTTGGTCGGGACGTCGTCCACGATCAGCACCGTGCAGCGCTTCAGGCGCTCGGCCAGCGGGGCCTGCAGGCCGATGACGTCGGCCTGGACGGGCGTCGGCTTCAGCACCGGCGGCGGCGCGGAATCGGGCCGGGGCACGGGTTCCGGCGCAGGCTCGGACTCTTGCACCGTGCCGATCATCGCCATGAACTTGCTGGCGAAGCTGTGCACGGTGAACGGCTTGATCATGTACGCGTTGACGCCGGCCTGCAGGGCGCTGCGCACGGAGGCGGGATTGGCCTCGGCCGTCAGCATCATGAAGGGCGTCTTCGCATAGCGCGCGTCGTGGCGCATCCAGTGCAGCAGGTCCAGGCCGCTCATCACCGGCATGCCCCAGTCGCCGATGACGATGTCGATCGTCTGCTTGCGCATGAGGTCTTGCGCGGTCTTGCCGTTCTCGGCCTGGAACACGTTGGAAAAGCCGAGTTCCGTCAGCACCTGGCGCACGGCGGTGCGAATCAGGAGATAGTCATCGACGATCAGGATGGCAGCGGACTTATGCATATTGTTCTGATAATGAATGCAGGGAGTGTAGCAATGATTAGGCCGTCAACCAACCATCAGACCGCTCGTATGCATGAATGTGCATGTTTGCATTGATTCTTGCTGGTTTATGCGTAAACGTGTACAGTGCTGCGCAAAGGAGAAACCTATGCAATTAGCGGAAGAACGACGGCAGCACATCGTCGACACGGTCGAGCAGCAGGGCAAGGTGCTGGCGGCCGAACTGGCGCAGCGGTTCAACACTTCGGAAGACACGATCCGCAGAGACCTGCGCGACCTGGACGCGGCGGGCCTCTTGCGCCGCGTGCACGGCGGCGCGATGCGGCGCACGCAGCCGGTACCCAGCTTCGGCCAGCGCGTCGATGCCGACGAAGCGCGCAAGGAGATGCTCGCGCGCGCGCTGGCCGACAGCGTGCGGCCGGGCGACACGGTCCTCGTCGATGCCGGCACGACCAATCTCGCGTTCGCGCGCCAGCTGGAAGACGGCCGCGCCGCGACCATCATCACCAACAGTCCGCAGATCGCTCTTGGCCTCGGCCACCTGCGCATTACGCGCGTCGTGCTGCTGGGCGGCGTGTATTCGGCCCACGTCGGCGCCGTGATGGGCGCGCAGACGCTGGCCGAGATCCAGCGCCTGCGCGTGGACGTCGCGGTCGTGGGCGTGTGCAGCGTCGAGGCCGAACGGGGCCTGGGCGCGAGCGACCCCGAGGAAGCCATCCTCAAGCAGGCCATCCTGGCTGCGGGCAGCCGGCGCGTCGTCGCCGCGCTGAACGAGCGGCTGGAAGCGCCCGCGCCGTTCCCGATCGCGCCGCTGGCGGACATCGACCGCCTCGTGCTGGAAGCGGATGCCGCGCCCACCGTGGTCGCGCGCCTGCGCAAGGGCGAGCGCGCACCTGAAATCGTACTCGCAGCAAGGAGCCGCGCATGAGCCGCATCGACGACACACTATCCCTCCAACGGGCGCCGGCCGCCAGCGTGAACGCCGCGCGCTGGTCGGTTTCCACTATCTTCCTGCTGAACGGCGCCGGCATCGGCGTGTGGGCCGCGCACGTGCCGCTCGTGCAGGCACGCGCCGGCATCGACACCGGCGTGCTCGGCTTCCTGTTGCTCACCATCGCGGGCGGCGCGATCTCCGCGATGCCGCTGTCCGGCTGGATGGCGGGGCGCTGGGGCACGCGCGCCGTCGTCGTCGGCAGCGGCCTGCTGTTCGCGCTGATGAGCGCCGTGCTGATGAACGTGAGCGGTCTCTTGCCGCTGTTCCTCGCGGCCTACGTGTTCGGCGCCAGCAACGGCGTGCTGGACGTGGCGATGAACGCCAACGCGAGCGAAGTCGAAGCGGCGCGCGGCATCCCGACGATGTCGTCGTTCCACGGCTTCTACAGCCTCGGTGGCCTGATCGGCGCGGCGCTCGGCGGCGTGTTGATCGGCGCGGGACTGGGCGACGGCCGCGGTGCCATGATGGTGAGCTGTGGCATCTTCGCCGCCGTGGTGTCGTGCGGCGGGCGTTTGCTGGTCGTCCCGCCGGTGCCGCATGCGAGCCATTTCGCCTTGCCGCGCGGGCCCGCGCTGTTCCTCGGCCTGCTGGCCCTGCTGTGCTTCGCCATCGAGGGCGCCCTTGTCGACTGGAGCGCGCTGCTGCTGAAGGAGCGCACGCAGGTCGACGCGGCGACGGCGGCCCTCGGCTACTCGGCGTTCTCGGTGACGATGGCCGCGTGCCGTTTCGCGGGCGACCGTCTCGTGCTGCGTTTCGGTCCGCTGCGCGTGATGATCGTCGGTGGCCTGGGCATGTTCGCGGGGTTGATGCTGGCCGTCGTCAGCACGCAATTCTGGCTGTCGGCGCTGGGCCTCGCGCTGATCGGGCTGGCCGCGGCGAACGTCGTGCCGCTGATCTTCGCGGCGGCCGCGCGCATGCCGGGGATGTCGGCCGGCGGCGGCCTCGCGACCGTCGCCACGCTCGGTTACGCGGGCCTGTTGATGGCGCCGCCGCTGCTCGGGGCGATCGCCGCGCACACGAATATCGCCGTGGCGCTGGGCATCCTGTCGTTGTCGGGGATCGTGATCGCGGCGAATGCGCGGATCGTGAAGCGTAATAATTAACGGTATTCGCGCAGCACCGTGTAGGTGCCGGCGTGCGATGCGACGAGGGCGTAATGCGTGACCGCCCAGTCGATCGCGGGACCGGCGGCGGGCATGACCGCCCCGTTCGCGCGCCGCGCCATCGTCACGTGTGGCCGGTAGGCGCGGGCTTCCGGCACGAGGCCCAGCGCCAGCAACGCGTCGGACAGGCGCGCGTGCAGGTCCAGCAACCCTTGCGGTTCGCTGAGCGGCTCGATCCACGCGATGCCGCTGCGCTGCAGCGCGGGGCGGCCGAACTGCAGGTCGAACGGTTCGAAGGGCACCTGGAACCCATCCAGGAAGTCGGGCAGCCGCACGGTCGGCTGGTTGCCGAGGAAGTGCAGGGTCACGTGCAGCTTGCTGGCGTCTACCGGCGTGGCGCCGCGCGGCCACGTCCATGCATCGCGCCACGCGCGCAACTGGTCACGCACGGGCTCGATCGGCCACAGGGCCAGGAAGAGGCGGGTGGTGTCCGGCTGCGCGCCCATGGCCGGAAATCAGAAGCAGTGTTCCGGCGCCGGGAAGCTGCCGTCCTTCACGGCGGCGACATAGGCCTGCACGGCCGCGTCGATGCTCGTCTGGCCTTCCATGAAGTTCTTCACGAAGCGCGCCTTGCGGCCCGGGAAGACGCCCAGCAGGTCGTGCATGACGAGCACCTGGCCGGAGCAGTCCGGACCCGCGCCGATGCCGATCGTCGGCACCTGCAGGATGCCCGTCACTTCCTTGCCCAGGGCCGCGGGCACGGCTTCCAGCAGCACCATCGCCGCGCCGGCTTCCTGCAGCGCCAGCGCGTCGCGCTTGAGCTGTTCCGCGCCTTCGTCCGTCTTGCCCTGCACACGGTAGCCGCCCAGCTGGTGGACGAATTGCGGCGTCAGGCCGATGTGGGCGCAGACGGGAATGCCGCGCTCGGTCAGGAAACGGACCGTTTCGGCGAGCCACTCTCCGCCTTCGATCTTGATCATCTGGGCGCCTGCGCGCATCAGCGCGGCGCAGCTGTCGTAGGCCTGAGGCAGGGTGCCGTAGCTGCCGAACGGCAGGTCGGCCAGCACGAACGCGTTCTTGCGGCCGCGTACGACGGATGCCGTGTGGTAGGCCACGTCGGCCACCGTCACCGGCAAGGTCGAGTCGTAGCCGGCGCACACCATGCCCAGCGAATCGCCGATCAGCAGGATGTCCACGCCGCAGCGGTCCATCAGCGACGCGAAGCTGGCGTCGTAGCAGGTGAGCATGGCGATCTTGTCGCCGGACGCGCGCATCGCCAGCAGCGAGGGCAAGGTCACGGCCTTGCGTGCCGGTGCTTCGTTCGTCGAGGTGCCGCCCAAGTAAGCGCTCATAGGTTTCCTTTGCAAATCAGATAAGCCGGGGGATCGCCCCGGAGTGTCACGCGCCCCGGGCAGGCATGCGGTCACAGGCGTGCCCGGTATGGTTTGTTAAGATGCGCGATCTTACCTGAAATCGCCACATCCCAATGGCCACGACCATCCTCATCATCTTCCTCATCGTCTATCTTGGCATGATCCTCGGCGGCCTGCCGTTCCTGCGCCTCGACCGGACCGGCGTCGCGCTGCTCGGGGCGATCGCGCTCATCAGCATCAATGCGCTGACGCTGGAGCAGGCGGTGGCGTCGATCCATTTGCCGACGATGGCGCTGCTGTTCGCCTTCATGGTCGTCTCCGCGCAGATGCGGCTGGGGGGATTCTACGACTGGGTCACGCAAAAACTGGCGGGGCTGGCGCTGAGTCCCGCCAGCCTGCTGGGCGTGCTGACAGGCGTGTCCGCCGCGCTGTCGGCCGTCTTCAGCAACGACATCGTCTGCCTCGCGATGGCGCCGCTGCTCGTCGATGCGTGCCGCCAGCGCCAGCTCGCGCCGGTCCCGTATCTGCTGGCGCTCGCATGCGCTTCCAACATCGGCTCGGCCGCGACCCTGATCGGCAATCCGCAGAACATGCTGATCGGCCAGACGATGCGGCTGTCGTTCGACGGTTACTTCCTCGACGCGATCCTCCCGGTCGCACTGGGCCTCGCCGCCTGCTGGGTGCTGATCGCCTGGCAGACGAAAGGGCGCTGGAAAGAGAGCGCCGCCGCCGCCGAATCCCAGGCGCGGGCGGTGCCTTTCGATGCGTGGCAGACGACCAAGGGCCTGCTGATCGCGGGCGCGCTGCTGGTGGCGTTCCTCGTCGCGCCGTGGCCCCGTGAGCACATGGCACTGATCGGCGCGGGCATCCTGTTGATGAGCCGCCAGCTGCGTTCGCAGAACATGCTGGGCCTCGTCGACTGGGAATTGCTGGTGCTGTTCATGAGCCTCTTCGTCGTGAATGCCGCGTTCCAGAGCACGGGCTTCACGGACCATGCGATCACCTGGCTCGCGTCGCTCGGCGTGCGGCTCGACCAGCCGGGCGCCCTGTTCGCCGCCACGTTCGTGCTCTCGAACCTGGTCTCGAACGTGCCCGCCGTGATGCTCCTGATGCCCGTCGTGCACCATCCGCTGGGCGGCGTCATGCTGGCGCTGGTCAGCACCCTGGCGGGCAACCTGCTGATCGTCGGGAGCATCGCGAACATCATCGTCGTGGATGCGGCGGCGCGGCGCGGCATCGTCATCGACTGGCGGCGCCACGCGCGCGTGGGCGTGCCGGTCACGTTGATGACGCTGGCCGTCTCCGGCGTCTACCTGGCGCTGCGCTTCTGAACGGTGGGTGCCAGGCTTTTGCCATAAATAGTTCTTTTAATGTGCAATCCAATTGCTAGCTAATAGCAAAATGATTGCTGACGGATAGATTTCTCGTGATAGGATCTGTTCAATAACGAACTGTTATCCATCACATCGGTCCGGCACATGCTCAACACCCGTTCCACGTCATTCGCTGCTGCCCACCTGGCGGTAGCGCTGCTGTCCCTCGATGTCGCCGGCGCCGAGCCGGTCCCGCAGGCCCGGGTCGAGGTGCGCGGCTCGGCCGGGCAATACGATGCGCGGCGCGACGACACCTCGACCAGGATCGTGGTGACCCAGGAGGAACTCAAGAAATACGGCGACAGCACCGTGGCCGACGTGCTCAGGCGCCAGCCGGGCATCTCGGTCAGTGGCGGTGGTCCCGGCCGGGGCGGCGAGATCCGCATGCGCGGCCTGGGCAGCGGCTATACGCAGATCCTGCTCAACGGCGAACCGGCGCCGAACGGTTTCTCGCTCGATTCGCTGGCGCCGGCGCTGGTAGAGAGAATCGACATCCTGCGCGTGGCGAGCGCCGACATGAGTGCGCAATCGATCGCCGGTACCATCGACATCATCCTCAAGCGCAAGGTGCGGCAGGGGCAGCGCGACCTGAAGCTGCAGGCCGAGCATTCCAACGTGTTCTTCTCGCCGAGCGCGTCGCTGCAGATCGCGGACAAAGGCAAGGCCATGTCCTATTCCGTCGTCGCGGACGTGCGCAAGGGCAGCTTCGAACAGGATTACGACCAGGTCGAGCAAGGCTGGGACAGCGCCGGCCGGCCGGTCTTGCTGCGCAAGGTGGCGCGCAAGAACGACGGCGGGTTTCGCGCGCTGTCGCTGACGCCGCGCGTGAACTGGACGCTGGACAACGGCGACACGCTCAGCTCGCAGTCCTTCGTCCGCGTGCAGCGCTCGGACAGCCGGACCGAAGGCCACTGGAACGCCACCCTGGGCGACCTGCCCGACTACCCGAACGACCGCACCTGGCCGGACGATCGGCGCAGCCAGCTGCGGTCCGACCTCAATTGGATGCACAAGCTCGGCCAGGACGAGAAGCTGGAAGCGAAAGCGGGCCTGAACGCCAGCCGTGTACGCAACCGCCAGCACGAAGCCGGCTACGGCACGGCCGGGGAACGGACGCTGGACCGCGACGTGCACAACGATACGGACGGGCGTGGGGCTACGCTGACCGGGAAGTACAGCAAGTCCTACGCGAGCGGGCATCAGTTCAGCGCCGGCTGGGATGCGGCGCGCCAGTCCACCGACGCCGCGCGCGCGTCGCGCGAACTGCAAGGACTGGCCGGCACGCCGGTGCGGGACGACCGGCAGTACGACGCCACGCTGCATCGCCTCGCCTTGTATGCGCAGGATGAATACGCCATCACGCCGCGGCTGTCGACCTACCTGGGCCTGCGCTGGGAGACGCTGCGCACCCGCAGCGCAGGCAGCGATTTCAGCGCCATCCACAACACGGCCAATCTGCTGAGCCCGATCCTGCAGGGCCTGTGGAAGCTGGACGGCAAACAGGACCAGCTGCGCGTCGCCTTGTCGCGCACCTACCGTGGCGTCGACCTGGAGCGTTTGATACCGCGCGTGACCCGCTCGCTGAACAACACGGAGGTCACGCCCGACACCGCCGGCAATCCGGCGCTGAAGCCGGAACAGGCGTTCGGCGTCGACGCGGCCCTGGAACACTTCGGCGGCCATGGCGAGCAGGTGAGCCTGTCCGTGTACGTGCGCCGGATCAGCGACACCATCCACGACGACACCCGCCTCGTGGCGGGCCGCTGGGAGACGACGCCCGTGAACGACGGCAGCGCACGCACGCGCGGCATCGAGTTCGACGCCAGGCTGCCGCTGCGCGCGCTGGTCGCCCGCGCCGCCAATGTCGACCTGCACATGAACGTGACGCGCAACTGGTCCAGCGTGAGCAACGTGCCCGGCCCGGACAACCGCCTGGCCGGCCAGACGCCGCTCACGGCCAACGCCGGCGTCGACTACCAGTTCGGCGCGACCGTCAGCGGCGGCGCGAATTTCACCTTCCGCAGCGGTGGACCGCAGCGGATCTCGCGCACGACGGGCACGTATTCGACCGTCAAGCGCGAACTGGACCTGTATGCGTTGTGGAAGCTGACGCCGAAGACGCAACTGCGCGTGACCGCCGTGAACCTGTTGGCCGAACCTGCCACCGAGGAGACGCGCTACGGCGACGCGTCCGGCAGCCTGCGCAAGACGTCCGTCTACCCGTTCAGCGCCATCCTGCGCGTGGGACTGGAAACGCAGTTGTGATTCAGCCGAGCCGTTCGATCGCCTGGTCCGCGACCTGCGCGCGCAGCGCGTGCACGGCACCGCGGCCGGGAATGACGAGATCGGGCGCGACGTCGGCCAGCGGCGCGAGCACGAACGCACGCTCGTGCATGCGGGGGTGCGGGACGATCAAGGTGGGCGCATCATCGATGACCTGGTCGCCGTAGAGGAGCAGGTCGAGGTCCAGCGTGCGCGGCGCGTTGCGGTAGGGCCGCTCGCGGCCATGCGCCTGTTCGATGGCGAACAGCGCCTGCAGCAGGGCGTGCGCGTCGAGGTCCGTGTCGAGCGCGGCGACGGCGTTGACGTAGTCGTCGCCCGAGGAATCGATGGGGGCCGTGCGGTACAGCGGCGACGTCTGCCGCAACGCGGCACCCGGCAGGCGCGACAGGCGCTCGATCGCATCGAGCACGTTCGCACGCGCGTCGCCCAGGTTGGCGCCGATGCCGACCCAGGCGATCATTCGCCGCTCGCGGCCTGCGGGGCGTCGACCGGTGCGCCGCCTTCGCCCTCGGCGCGGCGCGGGCCGCGGCGGCGCGGGCGTTTCTTCTGGCTGGACGGCTGGACGTCGCGCGCGGAATTGACCAGGCGTTCGCGCTCGGCGATGTCGCCGGCGTAGAACGTCGCCCACCAGTTGCCGATCTCCGCATCGAGCTCGCCCGATTCGCAGCGCAGCAGCAGGAAGTCGAAGCCGGCGCGGAAGCGCGGGTGCTCCAGCAATTTATACGGCGTCTTGCCGGTGCGGCGCTCGAAGCGCGGCTGCATGGCCCAGATGTCGCGCATGTCGGTCGCGATGCGGCGCTGCAGGGCGAGGTTGTCGGTCTGGTTGTCGAGGACGTCGTCCGCCGCCAGGTGCAGCGCGGGGATCGGCGATTCGCCGGCGGCGCGGTAGGCGTTCCACTTTTCCAGCACCTGGTGCCACAGCAGCGACGCGAACAGGAAGCCCGGCGACACGCCCTTGCCGGCTTTTACGCGCGTATCCGTGGATTCGAGGGCCAGCGTCACGAACTTCATGCCGATCGGCTGCTCCAGCACGACGTCCAGCAGCGGCAGCAGGCCGTGGTGCAGGCCGGACGAACGCAGCTCCTTCAGGCAGGCCAGCGCGTGGCCGCTCATCAGGAGCTTCAGCATTTCGTCGAACACGCGCGCGGCCGGCACGTTGTTGATCAGCGGGGCCATCACGGGAATCGGGGCGCGGGTCGCCGGCTCGATCGTGAACTGCAGCTTGGCCGCGAAGCGCACGACGCGCAGCATGCGGACCGGATCTTCGCGGTAGCGCGCTTCCGGTTGGCCGATGATGCGCAGGACCTTGGCGCGGATGTCCTCGATGCCGCCGTGGTAGTCGAGCACCGACTGCGTGGCCGGGTCGTAGTACATGGCGTTGATCGTGAAGTCGCGGCGCTCGGCGTCCTCGTGCTGCGGACCGAAGTTATTGTCGCGCAGGACGCGGCCATGTTCGTCCTTCGGCGCGTTGTCGCTGCCCTTGCCGCGGAACGTGGTCACCTCCAGCAGGTCCTGGCCGAACATCACGTGCACGATCTGGAAGCGGCGGCCGATGATGAAGGCGCGGCGGAACAGCTTTTTCACTTCCTCGGGCGTCGCGTCGGTGGCGATGTCGAAGTCCTTCGGTTTCACGCCCAGCAGCAGGTCGCGCACGGCGCCGCCGACGACGAACGCCTTGAAGCCGGCTTCCTGCAAGGTCTGCGTGACGCGCACCGCGTTGTTCGACACGAGCTTCGGATCGATGCCGTGCTGCTCCGGCCCGAGGATGACGGGTTCGGTCGGGTCGCGCTCGTCTTTGACGCCCAGGATTTTGCGGATGAATTTTTTAATCATTGAAGAGGTGCAGTGAAGTCCAGCCGAGGGCGTTGGCGTGTTGGTTCAGTTTCTCGCTCGGGTTGGTCGCCACCGGGTGCGAGACGACCGACAGCAGCGGGATGTCATTGTGCGAGTCGCTGTAGAACCAGCTGCGCTTGAAACTGTCGAACGGGCGGCCCAGGCCGTCCAGCCACGCGTGCATGTGCGTCACCTTGCCGTGGCCCTGCGTGGGCGTGCCGGCCAGCTTGCCGGTCGGGTGGCCGCGCTCGTCCAGCTCGGGGCGCGCGGCGATCAGGTGGTCGACGCCGAATTCGCGCGCGATCGGCGCGGTGACGAACGCATTGGTCGCCGTGATGATCGCCACGAGGTCGCCCGCGTCCTGGTGCTTTCGCACGAGGTCGAGGGCTTTCGGACGGAGCGCCGGCTTGATCACGTCGCGCATGTACTGCGCCTGCAGGTCTTTCAGATGGGCCGGATCGAAGCTGGCCAGGGTGCCGAGGGCGAATTCGAGGTATTCGACCGGGTCGAGCGTGCCGGCGTTGTACTGCGCGAAGAAGGCGTCGTTGCGGCGCTGGTGTGCGGCGGCGTCGACGACTTTCTCACGCACGAGGAACTGGCCCCATTCGTAGTCGGAATCGATCGGCAGGAGGGTGTGGTCGAGGTCAAACAGCGCGAGGTCGTTCATTCTTTTGTTTCGGAGTGTGGACTGCCGGGATTGCCCTGAAGCAAGAGATCACGCAGCAGCGGTACCGTGACCGGACGCTGGGTCTCGAGCGAATACTGGTCGAGGGCATCCAGCATGGTCGACAGGGAGCGCATGTCGCGCTTGAAATGGGACAGCAGATAGGGTAACACGCTGGCGGACAGCGTCAAACCGCGGGCCTCGGCGGCCTGCGTGAGGGCGGCGATCTTCTGGTCGTCGGACAGGCCGTGGATCTGGTACACGAGACCCCAGCCCATGCGGGTGCGCAGGTCTTCGCGCACCGGGAGCACGGCCGGCGGCACCGGACCCGTGCAGACCATGTAGGCGCCATGCTCGCGCACCTGGTTGAACAGGGCGAAGGCGTCGATCTGGCGCTCGGGCGACAGCTGGTCGACGTCGTCGACGAGGTACAGGCTCACGTCCGGCGTCAATACGAAGTCGTCCGCACCGCTCGTCGCCGCGATGTAGCGCGCGCCATCGGTGGCGGCGAGGCCCTGCAGCAAATGCGTCTTGCCGGCGCCCGTTTCTCCCCACAGGTAGCAGAAATGCTCGCGCGATGCGCGCTGGGCGAACTGGTGCATCAAGTGCGCCATTTCGGCATTTTCCCCTATCTGGAAGGTGTCGAGGCTTTGCGCCGGCTCGGCGCCCAAATCGAGCACCAGCTGTTTCATGGCTCGGTTCTCATCATGTCGTGTGCGTATGAACTAGGCATTATAAAAGCTGCTGCGCAGATAGTGGCGTTTCAAGTGACGGAATGCCACCATCAGCACGGCCGATGCCGGCAGCGCCAGCAGCACGCCCACGAAACCGAACAGCTGGCCGAAGGCGAGCAGGGCGAAGATCACGGCCAGCGGATTCAGGCCGATGCGCTCGCCCACGAGTCGCGGCGTGAGGAAAAAGCCTTCGATGACCTGGCCCGCACCATAGATCACCGCGACGGCGATCACGCCGCTCCAGTCGGAAAACTGCAGGATGGCGGCCGTCAGCGCCAGCACGAGCCCCAGGCCGTAGCCCAGGTAGGGGATGAAGACGAGCAGCCCAGTCAATATGCCGACCGGCAGCGCCACCTCGAAGCCGGCCAGCGCCAGCGCGGCCGAGTAATACAGCGCCAGCACGAGCATCACGAGCAGTTGCCCGCGCAGGTACTGGGCCAGCAGCGCGTTGACTTCCTGGGCCATGCCCACCGTCTGGCGCACCCAGCGGCGCGGGACGGCGTTTTCCAGTTGCAGCAGCAGGCGGTGCCAGTCCAGCAGCAGGTAGAACAGCACGACGGGGATCAGGATCGCCGTGGCGACCCAGCCGAGCAGGGCGCTGCCGCCCACGCGCGCGGACGCGAGCACGGTCGTCCAGATCTCGTCGCTCGACGTCATGATCTGCTGCGTGAGGATGGTGCGCAGGCTGCTGCCGTCCAGCTTGATGTGGATGCCAAGCTGCGCCAGGCGGGGCGACAGGATGGTGTCGACGCGGGCGAGCGCGTCCGGGATCTGGGCCTGCAGCAGCGGCAATTCCGTGCGCAGCACCGGCACGACGATCAGCACGAGGGCGGTGACGGACGCCAAGAACGCGAGGATCACGACGACGACGGCGAGCGAGCGGGGCAAATGAAGCTTGCCGAGACGCGTGCGTTCGAGCCGGTCGACGGCGCCGTTCAGGGCATAGGCGAGGATGGCGGCGGCGATGAACGGGGTGAGGATGGGCCCGAGGGCGTACAGCAGCAGACCGCAAGCGAGCCAGAGTGCCAACCAGAACGCTGACTGTTTTTGCTCCGGGCTGAGGGAAAAAGGCATGTAGTTGTTGTTCTTGACCGTTAAAACGGTGCCGGGGCAGGCCGTTTTGATAAAATAATGGATTGACCGACTGGCTGCCGCCGGTACGTGCCGTCAAATGCCCAGTTGTCAACCGCCTACTATTTTACCGCCTCCGCTGCCAAATACCATGAGCCAACCATCTAATGTTTCTCTCTCCTACCGCGACGCTGGTGTCGATATCGATGCCGGCGACGCCCTGGTCGAAGCGATCAAACCTTTTGCCAAGCGCACCATGCGCGAAGGCGTGCTCGGCGGCATCGGCGGTTTCGGTGCGCTGTTCGAAATCAGCAAGAAGTACAAGGAACCGGTCCTCGTGTCCGGCACCGACGGCGTCGGCACCAAGCTGAAGCTGGCGTTCGAACTGAACCGTCACGACACGGTCGGCATCGACCTCGTCGCCATGAGCGTCAACGACATCCTCGTGCAGGGCGCCGAGCCGCTGTTCTTCCTGGATTACTTTGCTTGCGGCAAGCTGGACGTGCCGACCGCGACCGCCGTCGTCAAAGGCATCGCCACCGGCTGCGAACAGGCCGGCTGCGCCCTGATCGGCGGCGAAACGGCCGAAATGCCGAGCATGTACCCGGACGGCGAATACGACCTGGCGGGCTTCGCCGTCGGCGCCGTGGAAAAATCGCAGATCATCGACGGCACCAAGATCGCCCCGGGCGACGTCGTGCTGGGCCTGGCTTCGTCGGGCATCCACTCGAACGGCTACTCGCTGGTGCGCAAGATCATCGAGGTGTCGAAGCCGGACCTGGAAGCCGACTTCCACGGCAAGAAGCTGTCCGACGCGCTGATGCAGCCGACCCGCATCTACGTGAAGCCGCTGCTGGCGCTGATGCAGGCGATGGAAGTGAAGGGCCTCGTGCACATCACGGGCGGCGGCCTCGTCGAAAACATCCCGCGCGTGCTGCAGGATCACCTGACGGCCGTGCTCGACAGCAAGTCGTGGACCCTGCCGCCGCTGTTCCAGTGGCTGCAGCAGCACGGCGGCGTGGCCGACGCCGAGATGCACCGCGTGTTCAACTGCGGCATCGGCATGACCGTGATCGTGTCGAAGGAAAACGCGGACGCGGCCGAAGCCCAGCTGAAGGCGGCCGGCGAGACCGTGTACCGCATCGGCGAGATCCGCGCGCGTGGCGAAGGCCAGGCGCAGACGATCGTCGAATAAGCCATGACGGCGCCCGCTGTTCCGCTGCCGGTTGGTGACGAAGAACGGCGGCGCCCCACCGGCGCGGTGGTCTGGATTACCGGACTGTCCGGCGCCGGCAAGACGACGCTGGCCCAGGCCGCCGAACGGGTCCTGTTCGAGCGTGGCTGCGGCGTGTTCGTGCTGGACGGCGACAAGGTGCGGCATGGCCTGTGCGCCGACCTCGGTTTTTCCCTCCCCGAACGATCCGAAAACATCCGCCGGATCGGCGAAGTCGCGCGGCTGTTCTACGAGGCCGGACAGATCGTGATCGTTTCCGCCATCTCCCCGCTGCGCGCCGACCGCGCCCGCGCCCGGGCCCTGATCGCGGCCCCGTATTTCATCGAAGTCCATTGCCACTGCCCGCTCGCCGTGTGCGAGGCGCGCGACCCCAAGGGCCTGTACCGCCGCGCGCGCGCGGGCCTGTTGGCGGAGTTTACCGGCATCTCCTCGCCCTACGAGGCGCCGGATGGGCCGGAACTGGTCGTCGACAGCGCGACCACGTCCGTCGCGGACGAAGTCGCGCGCCTCGTCGACGTGCTCGAGCGGCGCGGCCTGCTTACCCAGCGCGGCTGAATGGGATCGCCGACTGTCTCGGTTTCGGAACACATTGCTGTATTTTTCGTTTTAATGTTATTTCTCTATTGCTCCACTGAAATAGCCTTTGCATGATGATGGGAATACACGGGTGATTTGCTTCATCCGGATTTATTTCCCATTTTTCATGAGTGACCATTCCAGTGTCAGCGAACAGGAAATTCCATTTCATTTCCGGCTTGCCGCGTTCCGGCTCCACGCTGCTGTCGGGCATCCTGCTGCAAAATCCGCGCTTCCATGCGGGCATGTCGAGCCCGGTCGTCGGCCTGTGCTCGTCGATCATCAGCCAGTTCAGTGCGGGTTCGGAATTCGCCCCCGTCGTCGGCCGTGACAAGCGCAAGGCTCTGCTGCGCGGCATCTTCGATGCGTATTACGCGGACGTCGACCGCGAGATCGTGTTCGATACGAACCGTGCCTGGTGCGCCAGGCTGCCCCTGCTGCTGGACCTGTTCCCACAGGCGAAGGTGATTGCCTGCGTGCGCAATGTCGCGTGGATCATGGACAGCATCGAGAAGATGGTGCGCGCCAATCCGTATGAAAACACGCGCCTGTTCGGCGCCGGCGGCGGCCGCGGCACCGTGTACAGCCGCCTCGATTTCCTGGCCCATCCGGACAACCTGGTCGGGTTTCCCTGGGCCGCGCTGCGCGACGCCTTCTATGGCGAGCATGCGGGTTCGCTGCTGCTGGTCGACTACGACCTGCTGGCCAAGGCGCCCGCCAAGGTCCTGCCGCTGGTCTACGACTTCCTCGGCGAGCCGCATTTCGAGCACGACTTCGACAACGTCGAGTACGACGCCGAGGACTTCGACCTGCAGGTGGGCGTGCCCGGCCTGCATCGCGTGAAGGCGCAGGTGAAATTCACGCCGCGCCGCGCCGTGATCCCGGCCGACCTGTTCGATAAATACAGCAAGATGTCTTTCTGGAATGACTCCACCGGCAGCACCGCCAACGTCATTACCGCCCAGTCTCCACAACAAGGAAAACCTGAATGAGCTCCACTTACCTCGATGGCATCGGCGACGATCTGATCATTTCGACCGGCGCGGCGCCCGCCGCCCCGTCGCTGGATGCGGCGTTCCAGGACGTGCAGCTGGCGCGGCCGCGTACCGAGATCGTCTTCATCGAAGACAACGTCGCCGATTACCAGTCGCTGGCGCAGCAATTGGGCGTCGGCCGTGAAGTCGTCATCCTCGATTCCACCGGGGACGGCGTGCACCAGATCGCCGACGCGCTGGCCGGACGGACCGGCATCGATGCGCTGCACATCATTTCGCACGGCGCCGCCGGTACCGCCAGCCTGGGCGCGCTGACGCTGGACGCGGCCAGCCTGGGCGACCACCAGGCCGACCTGAACGCCATTGGCCGCAGCATGGCCAAGGATGGCGACATCCTGCTGTACGGCTGCGACACCGGCGCCGGCAGCCGGGGCCAGGCCTTCGTCGACCAGCTGGCGATCGCCACCGGGGCCGACGTGGCGGCATCGAACGACCTGACCGGCAGTGCGGCGCGGGGCGGCGACTGGCAACTGGAAGTGACGAGCGGGAAGGTGGAAACGGCCAGCGTCGGCACGGTGGGACAGAGCCTGAGCTACGACGACGTGCTGGCGCTCAGCCAGGCGACCGCCACATTCGATTTCAATTACGGCTATTCCGGGTCGTGGGGCCCGCAAGGGGCAGACCTGTATTTCGGCCTGACGCAGGATGGGGCGTACCAGATCCACGTGCACAACGACAACAATCTGAACATCGTGTCGCCCGACATGGTCCAGCTCATGGTCGATTCCTACGCCGTCGCCGCACATCCGGCCGAGGTGTCGTTTTACGGCGGCAAGGTGTTTTCGGTAACCTCGCTCGACCTGTCCCTGGACAGTTCGGGGAGTTACACTCCCGGGGTACAGCACGCCAACGTCACGATCACTGGCCTGGACGCGCACGGCAACACGGTCGACAGCAAGACCGTCGACATGGCGTACGATGTCAACGGTGCCTACGCTCAGCTCAACACGGTGACGTTCAGCGGGATGACCGAGATCACGACGCTGAAGATCGTCGTGGAGAATAACTCCGGCAATTTCCGGGGCGTGTTGATCGACAACGTGGCCGTCACCAATGTCCATGCCCCTGACTCGACCCCGCCGACCACGACGAATGCCAGCGTCGCCTTCTCGGCCGACACCGGCGCGTCGAGCACCGACCTGATCACCCAGACCGCGGCGCAGAGCATCAGCGGCACGCTGAGCGCCAACCTGGCGTCGGACGAGCACGTCGAAGTCTCGCTGGACAACGGCGCGCACTGGACGACGGCCAGCGCCACCGTCGGTACCAACACCTGGTCGCTGAGCGCGACGCTGACCGGCAGCAATACGCTGAAAGTACGCGTGGTCGACAGCGCCGGCAACGCCGGCACGGCCGATAGCCACGCCTACACGCTCGACACGGCCGCGCCGGCCGCATCGTCGACGCCGGTGCTGGACGCCGCCAGCGACACGGGCGTATCGAACAGCGACGGCATCACGGCCGCCACCACGCCGACCTTCACGGGCACGGCCGAAGCGGGCGCCACCGTCGACCTGTACGAAGGCAGCACGCTGCTGGGCAGCACCGTCGCCACCGGCGGCACCTGGAGCATCACGAGCTCGGCACTGGGCGCGGGCCAGCACACGGTGTCCACGATCGTGACCGATGCCGCCGGCAACGCCAGCGGCGCCTCGGCCGGCCTGACCTTCACCATCGACCTGACCGCGCCCACGACCACCGTGGGCGGCATCGCGTTCTCGGCCGATCATGGGACATCGGGCACCGACTTCATCACGGACACGGCCGCGCAGACCATCAGCGGCACCTTGAGCGCCGCGCTGCAGACCGGCGAGCAAGTCCAGGTTTCGCTCGACAACGGCGCCAGCTGGACGGCGGCGCAGGTCAACGGCACGGCCTGGTCGCTGGCGGCCACGCTGGCCGGCAGCGGCACGCTGCAGGCGCGCGTGGTCGACGCCGTCGACAATGCCGGGCCGGTGGCTTCGCAGGCCTATGTGCTGGACACGGCTGCGCCGACGGTGACGATCACCAGCGACGTCGCCGCGCTCAAGGCCGGCGAGACCGCCACCGTCACGTTCACGTTCAGCGAAGATCCGGGTGCGAGCTTCACCTGGGATGGCACGCAGGGCGACGTCATCGTCAGCGGCGGCACGCTGTCCGCCATCAGTGGTTCCGGCCAAGTGCGCACGGCGACCTTTACGCCGGACGCCGACACGGACGGCGGCACCGCCAGCATCACGATCGGCGCCGGCAGCTATGCCGACACGGCGGGCAACACGGGCGGCGCGGGGACGACCCCGTCGCTTCACTTCGACACGCTCGCGCCGGTGGTACCGCTGGCGTACCTGTCGCCGCTCAGCGACAGCGGCGCCATTCCGTTCGATGGCGTGACCAGGGTCGTGACGCCGACCATCGACGGCTTCGCCGAAGCCGGTTCCACCATCACGTTGTACGATACCGACGGCACCACGGTGCTGGGCAGCACGGTCGCCACCAACGGCGTCTGGTCGATCACGACGTCGACGTTGAGCGAGGGCGCACACACGATCACCGCCAGGGCGAGCGATGCCGCCGGCAACGCGAGCGCCGCATCGCTCGGCACGCAGGTCACGATCGACACGACGGCACCGGACGCGCCATCGGCACCGACGCCGGACGCCGCCATCACCCGCGACACGACCCCGACGTTCAGCGGCACGGCCGCGGCGGGCACCGCCGTCGACCTGTTCGATACCGACGGCACCACGGTGCTGGGCTCGACCGTTGCCGACGGCAACGGCACCTGGAGCATCACGGCCACGACGATGGGCGAGGGCACGCATACGGTGACGGCCAAGGCCACGGATCTGGCTGGTAACACCAGCGCCGCCTCGCCGGCGCAAAGCGTCACGATCGACACCACCGCGCCGGCCGCATCGTCGACGCCGGCGCTGGATGCCGCCAGCGACACGGGCAGCTCGCACAGCGACGGCATCACGGCCACGACCACGCCGACCTTCACGGGCACGGCCGAGGCGGGCGCCACCGTCGACCTGTACGAAGGCAGCACGCTGCTGGGCAGCGCCGTCGCCACGGGCGGCATCTGGAGCATCGCCAGTTCGACGCTCGGCGCGGGCCAGCACACGGTGTCCACGATCGTGACCGATGCCGCCGGCAACGCCAGCAGCGCCTCGGCCGGCCTGACCTTCACCATCGACCTGACCGCGCCCACGACCACCGTGGGCGGCATCGCGTTCTCGGCCGATCATGGGACATCGGGCACCGACTTCATCACGGACACGGCCGCGCAGACCATCAGCGGCACCTTGAGCGCCGCGTTGCAGACCGGCGAGCAAGTCGAGGTCTCGCTCGACAACGGCGCCAGCTGGACGGCGGCGCAGGTCAACGGCACGGCGTGGTCGCTGGCGGCCACGCTGGCCGGCAGCGGCACGCTGCAGGCGCGCGTGGTCGACGCCGTCGACAATGCCGGGCCGGTGGCTTCGCAGGCCTATGTGCTGGACACGGCTGCGCCGACGGTGACGATCACCAGCGACGTCGCCGCGCTCAAGGCCGGCGAGACCGCCACCGTCACGTTCACATTCAGCGAAGATCCGGGTGCGAGCTTCACCTGGAACGGCACGCAGGGCGACGTCATCGTCAGCGGCGGCACGCTGTCCGCCATCAGTGGTTCCGGCCAAGTGCGCACGGCGACCTTTACGCCGGACGCCGACACGGACGGCGGCACCGCCAGCATCACGATCGGCGCCGGCAGCTATGCCGACACGGCGGGCAACACGGGCGGCGCGGGGACGACCCCGTCGCTTCACTTCGACACGCTGGCGCCGGCGGTACCGCTGGCCCACCTGTCGCCGCTCAGCGACAGCGGCGCCATTCCGTTCGATGGCGTGACCAGGGTCGTGACGCCGACCATCGACGGCTTCGCCGAAGCCGGTTCCACCATCACGTTGTACGATACCGACGGCACCACGGTGCTGGGCAGCACGGTCGCCACCAACGGCGTCTGGTCGATCACGACGTCGACGTTGAGCGAGGGCGCACACACGATCACCGCCAGGGCGAGCGATGCCGCCGGCAACGCGAGCGCCGCATCGCTCGGCACGCAGGTCACGATCGACACGACGGCACCGGACGCGCCATCGGCACCGACGCCGGACGCCGCCATCACCCGCGACACGACCCCGACGTTCAGCGGCACGGCCGCGGCGGGCGCCGCCGTCGACCTGTTCGATACCGACGGCACCACGGTGCTGGGCTCGACCGTTGCCGACGGCAACGGCGCCTGGAGCATCACGGCCACGACGATGGGCGAGGGCACGCATACGGTGACGGCCAAGGCCACGGATCTGGCTGGTAACACCAGCGCCGCCTCGCCGGCGCAGAGCGTCACGATCGACACCACCGCGCCGGCCGCATCGTCGACGCCGGCGCTGGATGCCGCCAGCGACACGGGCAGCTCGCACAGTGACGGCATCACGGCCGCGACCACGCCGACCTTCACGGGTACGGCCGAAGCGGGCGCCACCGTCGACCTGTACGAAGGCAGCACGCTGCTGGGCAGCGCCGTCGCCACGGGCGGCATCTGGAGCATCACCAGTTCGACGCTGGGCGCGGGCCAGCACACGGTATCCACGATCGTGACGGATGCCGCCGGCAACGGCAGCGGCGCCTCGGCCGGCCTGACCTTCACCGTCGACCTGACCGCCCCCACGACCACCGTGGGCGGCATCGCGTTCTCGGCCGATCATGGGACATCGGGCACCGACTTCATCACGGACACGGCCGCGCAGACCATCAGCGGCACCTTGAGCGCCGCGCTGCAGACCGGCGAGCAAGTCCAGGTTTCGCTCGACAACGGCGCCAGCTGGACGGCGGCGCAGGTCAACGGTACGGCCTGGTCGCTGGCAGCCACGCTGGCCGGCAGCGGCACGCTGCAGGCGCGCGTGGTCGACGCCGTCGACAATGCCGGGCCGGTGGCCTCGCAGACCTATGTGCTGGACACGGCTGCGCCGACGGTGACGATCACCAGCGACGCCGCCGCGCTCAAGGCCGGCGAGACCGCCACCGTCACGTTCACGTTCAGCGAAGATCCGGGTGCGAGCTTCACCTGGGATGGCACGCAGGGCGACGTCATCGTCAGCGGCGGCACGCTGTCCGCCATCAGCGGTACGGGCCTGGTGCGCACGGCGATCTTCACGCCGGACGCCAACACCGACGTCGGCACCGCCAGCATCACGATCGGCGCCGGCAGCTATGCCGACACGGCGGGCAACACGGGCGGCGCGGGGACGACCCCGTCGCTTCATTTCGACACGCTGGCGCCGGCCGCATCGTCGACGCCGGTGCTGGATGCCGCCAGCGACACGGGCGTATCGAACAGCGACGGCATCACGGCCGCCACGACGCCGACCTTCACGGGTACGGCCGAAGCGGGCGCCACGGTCGACCTGTACGAAGGCAGCACGCTGCTGGGCAGCACCGTCGCCACCGGCGGCACCTGGAGCATCGCAAGTTCGACGCTGGGCGCGGGCCAGCACACGGTGTCCACGATCGTGACCGATGCCGCCGGCAACGCCAGCGGTGCCTCGGGCGGCCTGACGTTCACCGTCGACCTGACCGCGCCCACGACCACCGTGGGCGGCATCGCGTTCTCGGCCGATCATGGCGCGTCCGCCACCGACTTCATCACGAACACGGCCGCGCAGATCATCAGCGGCACCTTGAGCGCCGCGTTGCAGACCGGCGAGCAAGTCCAGGTCTCGCTCGACAACGGCGCCAGCTGGACGGCGGCGCAGGTCAACGGCACGGCCTGGTCGCTGGCGGCCACGCTGGCCGGCAGCGGCACGCTGCAGGCGCGCGTGGTCGACGCCGTCGACAATGCCGGGCCGGTGGCTTCGCAGGCCTATGTGCTGGACACGGCGGCGCCGACGGTGACGATCACCAGCGACGCCGCCGCGCTCAAGGCCGGCGAGACCGCCACCGTCACGTTCACGTTCAGCGAAGACCCGGGCGCGAGCTTCACCTGGAACGGCACGCAGGGCGACGTCATCGTCAGCGGCGGCACGCTGTCCGCCATCAGCGGTTCCGGCCTGGTGCGCACGGCGACCTTTGCGCCGGACGCCAGCACGGACGGCGGCACCGCCAGCATCACGATCGGCGCCGGCAGCTATGCCGACACGGCGGGCAACACGGGCGGCGCGGGGACGACCCCGTCGCTTCACTTCGACACGCTGGCGCCGGATGCGCCGAGGATCCCGGTGCTGCAACCAGCCAGCGACACCGGCGCTTGGTCCACCGACGGCATCACCGCCGACGCGACGCCGACCGTCAACGGTACGGCGGAAGGGCATGCGCTCGTCACCCTGTACGACGGCGCGACGGTGCTGGGCACCACGACAGCCAATGCCGGCGGCATGTGGAGCATCACCACCCCGACGCTGGCCGACGGCACCCACCAGTTACGTATCACGCAGACCGACGTGGCAGGGAATGTCTCGGCACAAGGCGCCGCGCTGGCGGTCGTGATCGACACGCACGCACCATCGGCCCCGGCCGCCCCGGTGCTGTCCATCGCGAGCGACAGCGGCATCGCGGGCGACCACATCACGAAGGTCAGGACGCCGACGTTCAGCGGCACGGCCGAAGCCGGGGCCTGGGTGACGCTGTACGACACCGACGGCACTACCGCGCTCGGCTCGACGGGGGCCGATGCCGACGGCAACTGGATCATGCCGGCGTCCCCGCTGGCCGACGGCACGCACGTTCTGACCGTCAGGCAGGTCGATGCGGCCGGCAACGAATCGGCCGCAAGCCCGGCCCTGACGCTGACGGTCGACGCGACCGCACCGGCGGCGCCCGCGGCCCCGCAGCTGCAGGCGCAGTCCGATACGGACTCGGTCGGCGACGGCGTCACGTACGCGGTGCCGGTCCTCGAGGGCAATGCGGCGGCGAACGACCTCGTCACCCTGTACGACGGCACGACCGTGGTGGGCACGACCCATGCGGACACGCACGGCCACTGGAGCATCGCCGCCCAGGCGCTGGGCCTCGGCCGGCACACGCTGAGCGTGACCGATACGGATGCCGCGGGCAACGTGTCCGCGGCGAGCGGCAGTTTCGCCCTGACGGTCGAGGAAGCGCCGGTGCCGCTGGTGGATGGCGTGCGCGTCGTGACGGTGCCGGTCTCGCTGCCGGGCGGCGCGTCCGGCACCCAGGTCCAGGTCCCGATCGTGAGCGCGGGCCGCGTCGAGCAGACTGGTGCGGCCGCCACGGCGGACATTCCGCTGGCCGGCGGTACCGATCTGCTGGTGGCCCACGTGGGCATCGGTTACGGACTGACCGCCAGCGGCGGCGCCAATACGACGGTGGCAAACGGCGGCGCCGGCCTGATCGCCGCGATCCAGGCGGCGACCACGTCCGGCGGCGACCTCGTCCACATGAGCGGCAACGGCCAGAGCTACCTGGCGCAACTGCAGGCAAGCGAATCGCTGCTGGTCCAGACCATCGCGCCGGTCAGCAGCCAGGGGGGGCTGGACAGTGTCCTGACCCTGAGTGCCGCGAGCAGCGCCCAGCAGCAAGTGGCACTCGTGATCCAGACCGGCGGCCTGGCGCCCGGCAGCACCATCGCGCTGCAGAACGTCAATTTTGCGGCGATCGTCGGCGCAGCCAATATCGTCGTCCAGGGCGGCACGCAGATACTGACCGGCGATGCGGCCAGCCAGCACGTCACGCTGGCGTCCGGCGGCGGCACGCAGGTGTTCAGCGGCGGCGGCGACGATACGCTCGGCTTCGGTGTACCGGCGGCGCGGGCGGCGAGCGCCAGCGGCGCGGCCCACGCGAATGCCGCGTCGACGCCGGCCACCACGGTCCTGCACGGCGGCACGGGCAGCGACACCGCGACGTTCGCCGGCGCCCGTGCCGACTTCGACGTGGAAACCCACAACGGCTACCTGGTGGTGAGCAGCAAGGCCGCGCCGGCGGCGAAGGCGCTGGTCGTCAACGTCGAGCAGCTGCAGTTCAGCGATGCCACCGTCAAGGTCGAGGACAGCGGCGCCATGGATACGCTGGCCAGCATCTACCAGACCGCGCTCGGGCGCCAGGCCGATATGTACGGCATCGAGTTCTGGGCCGATGCGCACCAGGCGGGCGTCAGCTGGGGCAGGATTGCGCTGGACATCATCCGTTCGCCCGAGTACGTGGCCAGCCACGACGCGTTCAACGGCAATGCCGAGCACGATCTCGGCATGCTCTACCAGGCTTTGTTCGACCGCGCTCCCGACGCGCCGGGCCTGGCCTTCTGGGTCGAAGCGATGCGCAATGGCGTCAGCCTCGAGCATATCGCCACGGAGTTCGTGGCATCCGTCGAGATGATCGGCCACCAGCGTGCGGCCACCGACTGGGATTTCATCGTGTAAGCATTGCGCAGGCGATGAACAACGGGCGCCGCATGGCGCCCGTTGTCATGTGCGGCGTATGACATCAGCAGCGCCGCGTGTGTCGTTATCGCCCCCCGCCCGGACCGATGTTCTTGTCGAGGAAGGCCTCGACGCGGGTCCAGAAGTCGACCGAGTTTTTCGGCAGGTGCCAGCCATGGCCTTCTTCCGGGTACTCGATCCACTCGACGTTCCTGTTGGTCTTCGTGACGGCGTCGTAGAACTTCTGGCCGTGGTACAGCGGCACGCGGCGGTCGACGCCGCCGTAGGCCAGCAGTACGGGCTGCGTGATGCGGGCCGCCTGCTCGATGGGCGACGTGGCCTTCAGTTGCGCCGCATCCTTCACGCGGTCGCCGATCAGTTCCGGCATGCCGTAGGCCTTCCACTGGTCCGTGAGGTCGGACTCGCGGCTCCAGGCCCCCGTGTACATCAGGTTGATGTCGGTGACGCCGACCCAGTCCACGCCGCACTTGTACAGGTCCGGGTCGTTGACGAGGCCCATCAGCGTGGCATAGCCGCCGTAGCTGGCGCCGGCGATGCAGATGCGCTTCGGATCGGCATAACCCTGCGCGATGGCCCAGCGGGTGCCGTCGGCCACATCGTCCTGCATGGCGCGGCCCCATTGCTTCCAGCCTGCCTGATAGTGGCGGAAGCCATAGCCCGTGCTGCCGCGGTAGTCCGGCTCCAGCACGGCGTAGCCGCGCGAGGCGAGGAATTGCGAATCGGGGTCCCAGCCCCAGACCGCGCCGTGCACCCATGGTCCGCCGTGCACCAGCACGACCATCGGCAGGTTCTTGTTCGCGCCGCGCGGCAGGGTCAGGAGGGCCGGGATCTCCAGGCCGTCGCGCGCCTTGTAGCGCACCATCTGCTGGCGGCCCATCCGCTTCGGATCGATGGCCGGGCGCGACGAACCGATGTCGTTGAACTGGTCGGTGGCCGTGTTGTACAACGTGTAGCGCATCGGGATCGCGTCGGAATACGACCGTATCAGCACCCAGGGCGAATCGTCGGCCGGAACGTCGATCAGGTTGACGGTGGCGGGCAACAGTTTGTCGAGCTTGTCCTGCAGCGCCTTCATGCCCGGATCGAACCACTCGTTCGACCGGGCGTCGGTGGTGATGAGCGCGCCCAGGAGTTTCGTGCGGCTCTTGACCAGGCTGCCGGTGAAGTCATAGCCCCTGGTGACCAGCAGCGGCTCGGCGGCAAGCTTGCCGGCCTTGAGATCGTAGGCGTAGAGCGCCTCCGTGTCGTGGCCGTTGTGGGCGGCGACGTACAGCGTGCCGTCGGGACCGAAGCTTACCGGACTGAACGCACCTTCGCTTGCGGTATAGGCTGCGAACTGCGCCAGCGTGCGCCACTTGTCCTGGTCGGCGGGATCGCGGTAGTAGATCGTCATCCGCCCATCCTTGACGGCGGTGGCGAGGCGGGGTTCGCCTTCGTGATCGAGCAGCCAGCTGGTCACCGGTCCCGGGCGGGGAATGGTTTGCGCGTGGCCCGTGCGCGTGTTCAGGCGGACCAGGTCGGTGTAGAGGTGTTCATCGCCCGCATCCCAGATGGGACGGGACACGTAGATCATGTCGTCCTTGCGTGGACGCTGGCGGATGAGGAACGTGTTCCACGGTTGCATCGGCACCTTGCCGATCAGTTCGTGGCGCGAAGCGGAGTCGAAATAGCGGTCGGCCAGCTGCGCGAAATGCTGGCCGTCGCGGTCGACGGCGTACAGGCCCGGACCGTGCCGCACGTCGCCCTGGCCGGTATTCTTTTCGGTCAGGTCGAAGACGAGCCGGGTGCCGTTCACCCATTCGAAGTCGTCGATGTCGGCATCGTCGAATGCGGCCACCACGGTCGGCTTGTTGGTGGCGAGGTCGATCACGGCGAGATAGTCCTTGCGGTCGGGCGCGCCGGCACGGACCGCCAGGTAGCGCGCATCGGGCGACAGCGCGACGCGATGGATGGCAGCGTGCTGGAAAAAGGCGATGGCCGGCGGCGTGGCTACAGCGGCCGGCGCGGCCCAGGCGGTACCGGCGAGCGAAGCGGAGAGAGCGAAAAAATACGGCAGGATACGGCGCGGGAGCATGCAAGATCCTCAGTGAGAACATTGCATAAAGATAACATTTATTCCGGCGCCCGGATATGCGCCACGAGCCCGCCGCTCTCGCGCGGCGGTGGCGGCGTCACCAGACTCGCCACGACCAGCGCCAGCGCCCCCGCCGGCACGCCGAACACGCCTGCGGAGATGGGCGCGATGTGGAACCAGACCGCATCCAGGCTCCCGCCCAGCATCGGGTTCGTGTGCAGCATGTAGTAGATGCAGACGAGGAAGCCGGTCGCCATGCCCGCGATCGCGCCCGCGAAATTGGCCCGCTTCCAGAACACGCCCGCCACCAGCGCGGGGAACATGGTCGACCCCGCGAGCGAGAACGCGGCGCCGACGAGCGACAGGATGTCGGCCGGTTTCTGCGACGCGACGTACGCGGCGATGAACGCGACGGCCAGCAGCAGCAGCTTGGAGATCGTCACGCGCTTCTGCGTGGAGGCGCCCGGATCGACGATCTTGAAGTAGATGTCGTGCGACAGCGCGTTCGAGATCGCGAGCAGCAGCCCGTCCGCCGTAGACAGCGCCGCCGCCAGGCCGCCGGCCGCCACCAGCCCGGAAATCACGTACGGCAGGCCGCCGATCTCCGGCGTGGCCAGCGTGAGCACGTCGCCGTCGATCGCGATCTCGGCCAGCTGCACGATGCCGTCGCCGTTGATGTCGACGATGCTGATCAGGGGATTCGACTTGTCGACGTTGGCCCAGTACGAGACCCAGGTCGGCAGGGAATCGAAGCCCGTGCCGACGAGGGCCGTGTAGATGTCGTACTTGGCCAGCACGGCCAGCGCGGGCATCGTCAGGTAGATCAGCAGGATGAAGAACAGCGTCCAGAACACGGAGACGCGCGTCTCGTGCACGGACGGCGTCGTGTAGGAGCGCATCAGGATGTGCGGCAGCGCCGCGGTGCCGAACATCAGGCAGAACACGAGGGATAGAAAATTGTTGCGGCGGATGTCCGATTCTTCCCGCGTCTTGCCGGGGAACGGTTCCGCGTGCGGTTCAGGCGGCTGGGCGCGCGCCAGGTTGGCGGCGCGCAGTTCGGTCCACACGCGCGCGGCTTCGTCGGCCGTGCGCGGATAATCGAGCAGCTCGCGTTCCGCGCTGCGCACCTCGGTCAGCGGCGCGTTGCGGCCGCGCGCCTTGTCCAGCCGGCGCTGCGCCTCGATCTTGCCCGCTTCCCAGGAGTGGGGCAGGGCGGCGATGCGCGCCGCGTAGTCGTCGGCGCGGGCGTGGAAACGGGCGCGCACTTCGGCCTCGCGCGGGTCGGCCGCCAGCTGGGCTTCGCGCGCGGCCAGCTTGGGCAGCACGGAGCCGTACGCGACCTGCGGCACCGGGTTGCCCGCGAATTTCATCGACAGCCAGATCGTCGGGATCAGGAAGGCGACGAGGATGATGATGTACTGCGCCACCTGCGTCCACGTGATGGCGCGCATCCCGCCCAGGAACGAGCACACGAGGATGCTGGCGAGGCCGAGGAAGATGCCGACCGAGAAATCGACGCCCGTGAAGCGCGACGCGATCAGGCCGACGGCATAGATCTGCGCGACGACGTACGTGAACGAGACGACGATGGTGCCGCCGACCGCGAGCGCGCGCACGATGCTGCCCTGCCGCGTAGCGGTCTCGCCGCCGTAGCGGGCGGCGAGGAAGTCGGGGATCGTGTACTGGGCGAAGCGGCGCAGGTAGGGCGCGATCAGCAGGGCGACGAGGCAGTAGCCGCCCGTCCAGCCCATCACGTAGGCGAGGGCGTCGAAGCCGTGCAGGTACAGCGTGCCCGCGAGGCTGATGAAGCTGGCGGCCGAGATCCAGTCGGCCGCCGTCGCCATGCCGTTGAACAGCGCCGGCACCCGCCGTCCCGCCACGTAGTATTCGGACACGTTCGACGTGCGGCTGACGACGCCGATGATCGCGTACAGGACGATCGTCGCGAACATGTACAGGTGGCCGATCCACTGGCGTGGCATGCCTTCGTGTTCCAGGATCGCCAGCGCGCCCAGGAACAGCGCGAAGCACAGCGTGAACCACAGGTAGTAGCGGGCCAGTCGGCGGAAGTAGCTGCGGGTCTTGGCGGCCGTCCCGGTCATGAGCGGCCCTCCAGCATGCGTTGGAAATCGCGGTCGAGGATGCGCATGCGCCAGGCGTACGCGCCGATGATGGCGAGGTATGTGAGCGACGCGCCCTGTGCCGCGAGGTAGAACGACAGCGGCCAGCCGAACACGGACAGGTGCGCGAGGTCGCGCGCGAAGAACACGGTGCAGAAGCTCGTCGCGAGCCAAAGCGCCAGCAGCAGCGCGATCAGGCGGCGCGCGCGCGCCCAGTGCGCGGCGCGCGCGGCGACGATGCGTTGGCGCTCGCGGTCGGGGTCAGAGGAAGGGGCGGTCTCGGTCGGCATCGGGGACAAGCGTGACGGTGGGCGGGAAGGTCAGCCGGAACAGGCTGCCCGGGAATTTCTTGTGCGTGCTGCGCGGGTTGTTGAAGATCTCGATGTCGGCGCCGTGCTGCTGCGCGATCTCGCGCACGATGGCGAGACCGAGGCCGGAACCGGACGCGCTCGAACCGAGGATGCGATAAAAACGTTCGAACACGCGATGGCGTTCGGACGGCGCGATGCCGGGGCCCGTGTCCTCGACTTCGAGTAAAGCCTGGCTGCCGTTGCCAATATTTGTCCCGCGCACGCGCACGGTGACGCTGCCGCCGGGCGGCGTGTAGCGCAGCGCGTTGTCGATCAGGTTCGACAGCAGCTCGCGCAGCATCATGGCGCTGCCGTCGATCTCCGGCGGGTCGCCGATGACTTCGTAGCCGAGGTCGATCTCGTGCGCGAACGAGGCTTGCACCCAGTCCTGGACGACGTCGCGCGCCAATGCGGCAAGGTCGAGCGGTTCCAGCGTCTGGCCCGCATGCGGCTGGTTTTCCGCGCGGGCCAGTGCCAGCAGCTGGTTCACGAGACGCGTGGCCGATTCCGAACTCGTGGCCAGCTGCTCGAGTGAGCGGTGGATCTCGTTCGGATCGACCTGGCGCAGCGCCAGCTCCGACTGCATGCGCATGCCCGCTAGCGGCGTCTTCATCTGGTGCGCGGCGTCGGCGATGAAGCGCTTCTGCACGGCTATCGTGTGCGCGAGGCGCGCCAGCATGTCGTTCAGCGAGCCCACGAGCGGCGAAATCTCTTCCGGCACCTGGCGCGAATCGATGGGCGACAAATCGTCCGGCGGGCGGGCGCGGATGCGTTCCTGCAGCTGGGCCAGCGGCGACAGGCCCCGCGACAGCGCGAACCAGACGAGGGCCAGGATCACGGGCAGGATGATGAACTGCGGCAGGATCACGCCCTTGATGATCTCGTTGGCCAGCTGCGCGCGCTTGTCGAGCGTTTCCGCCACTTGCACGAGCGCGAGGCGCGGTTCCTGCGTGGCGTCCAGCAGCGGCTGCAAATTGACCCAGGCATAGGCGATGCGTATCGGCGTGCCGTGCAGGGTCTCGGTGCGGAAGTGCACGCGGCCGCTGCGCTCGGCGTCGTCGGGGTTCGGCGGCGGCAGGTCGCGGTCGCCGTCGACGATCTCGCCGTGCGGGCCGCTGATCTGGAAATACACGCTGTCGACGTCGTCCGCGCGCAGGATGTCGCGCGCGGTGCCGCCCAGGCGCGCGACGACCTTGCCGTCGACCTCCTTGACCTGTTGCGCGAGCACCGTGACGCTGTCTTCCAGCGCGTGGTCGAACGGCTGATTCGCGATCGACTTCGCGACCAGGTACGTGATCGCGATGCTCATCGGCCACAGCAGCAGCAGCGGGGCCAGCATCCAGTCGAGGATTTCGCCGAACAGCGAATGCTGGATGCTTTCTTCCGGTTCCGGCCTGGGCGGGACGTAGAGGTCGTCGACCGGTTCCGTGACGGCGAGCGGATCCGGTCCGGCCGCGCGCCGCTTGAACCGCTTCACTTCTGGCCGCTGGCTGCTTCGGCGCTCTTGCGGGCGCTGTCGGCGTAGCGCTCCAGGCAGTAGCCGAGGCCGCGCACGGTGGCGATGCGGATGCCGCCCGTTTCGATCTTCTTGCGCAGGCGGTGCACGTAGACCTCGATGGCGTTGTTCGACACTTCCTCGCCCCATTCGCACAGGTGGTCGACGAGCTGTTCCTTCGACACGAGGCGGCCCGTGCGCGCCAGCAGGATTTCCAGCAGGCCCAGCTCGCGCGCGGACAGGTCGAGCATCTGGTCGTTGATGTACGCGCTGCGGCCGACCTGGTCGTACACGAGCGGGCCGTGGCGGATGACGGTCGAGCCGCCGCCCTGGCCGCGCCGGGTGAGGGCGCGCACGCGCGCTTCCAGTTCGGACAGCGCGAACGGCTTGGGCATGTAATCGTCGGCGCCGGCGTCGAGGCCGCCCACGCGCTGCTCGATGGAGTCGGCGGCCGTGAGGATCAGCACCGGCAGCAGCGAGCCGCGCGCACGCAGGCGGCGCAGCACGTCCAGGCCGGACAGCTTGGGCAGGCCGAGGTCGAGGATCAGGAGATCGAACTCCTGGGTCGACAGCGCTGTGTCGGCGTCCTGGCCGTTCTTGACGCAGTCGATGGCGTAGCCGGACTGGCGCAAGGAGCGCGTCAGCCCATCGGCCAATACGCTATCATCTTCGGCTAGTAAAATACGCATCTTTTCCCCCGGCTTTCGTTGTTCGACCCAGCTAACTCGCTTATTGTGTGTGAAGTTTCGCAACATGTCGAATCGGGCTGGCGATGGTAAATATCGCTTGCCAAAACCACTGGGATTTTATACAGTACTTCCTATTGAAATCGCGCGAGCGGCCCACACCTTGGTTCACTCTAGGACAGAAAGAAAGTTATGGACGACAAAAAATCCGCAGTAAATGCAGCCGAGAAGGGCAAGGCGCTGGCAGCAGCCCTCGCGCAGATCGAAAAGCAATTCGGTAAAGGCTCGGTGATGCGCATGGATACCAATGCGCCCGTCGAGGAAGTGCAGACCGTCTCGACCGGCTCGCTGGGCCTGGACATCGCACTCGGCGTCGGCGGCCTGCCGCGCGGCCGTATCGTCGAGATCTACGGTCCGGAATCGTCGGGCAAGACGACCCTGACCCTGCAGACCATCGCCCAGATGCAGAAGCTGGGTGGCACCTGCGCGTTCATCGACGCCGAGCACGCGCTGGACGTGACCTATGCGCAAAAGCTGGGCATCAAGCTGGACGAGCTGCTGATCTCGCAGCCGGACACGGGCGAACAGGCACTGGAAATCACGGACGCCCTCGTGCGTTCGGGCAGTGTCGACATGGTGGTCATCGACTCGGTGGCGGCGCTGACGCCGCGCGCCGAGATCGAAGGCGACATGGGCGACTCCCTGCCGGGCCTGCAGGCCCGCCTGATGTCGCAGGCGCTGCGCAAGCTGACCGCATCGATCAACCGTACGAACACCCTGGTGATCTTCATTAACCAGATCCGTATGAAGATCGGCGTCATGTTCGGCAGCCCGGAAACGACGACCGGCGGTAACGCGCTGAAGTTCTACGCCTCCGTGCGCCTGGACATCCGCCGTACCGGCTCGATCAAGACCGGCGACGAGGTGATCGGTAACGAAACCAAGGTCAAGGTTGTCAAGAACAAGATCGCGCCCCCGTTCAAGGAAGCGCACTTCGACATCCTGTACGGCGAAGGCACGTCGCGCGAAGGCGAGATCATCGACCTGGGCGTGGACAACAAGATCGTCGAGAAGTCGGGTTCGTGGTACAGCTACGGTGGCGAGCGTATCGGCCAGGGCAAGGACAATGCCCGTATCTTCTTGAGGGAGCGTCCGGCACTGGCACGCGAAATCGAGAACAAGGTCCGCGCCGCCCTCGGCGTGCGCGAACTGCCGCCGGCCCCGGCCGGCAGTGCTGCGGTCGAGCCGGCAGCCATCGGCGACGACGAGTAATCGTCCTGATGCCGCGCCAGCAGCTGAGCCTCAAGGCTCGCGCGTTGAAGTATCTGTCGACGCGCGAGCACAGCCGGCTCGAGCTGGCGCGCAAATTGTCCCGCTATGCGGAGGAGGGCGACGACGTCGAAGCCCTCCTCGATTTCCTCGAAAAGAACAACTGGCTGTCGCAGGAGCGGTTTGCCGAATCGCTGGTTCACCGGCGAGCCGGACGCTACGGTAACGCCCGGGTGCTCGCCGAACTCCAGCAGCATGGCGTCAACGGCGAAGCATTCGACGAACTCAAGTCTGAACTGAAGGAATCCGAAACGGCACGGGCGCGTGAAGTCTGGCGCCGCAAGTTCGGCACGGTTCCACAGGATGCCGAAGAACGCAGCAAACAGATGCGCTTCCTGTTGCAACGCGGCTTTTCCCAGAGTGCGGTGCGTGCCGCGCTGAAGGGCGGCCACGACGACGACGACCTCTGATCTCATCGTTGTGAATAACGGACTGTCGTTCCGTTTATGACGGCAAGCTTGCGCTTTCGGCATCACAACTTCGCAACATCTCCCCTTATCTTCCCTGCAAAAACCCTTCTGTAACCGGGGAGACGGTGCACAGCCCGTTACCCTGTGCTAAACTTTCATGGTTTAAGCAGCGCCGCAAGAGCGGTTGTTGCCGTAGAAGCTGCGGCAACGTGCATCAGGCACAACGGCTGCAAATTTTTTCGCCGCATTCCGGCATTGGTGTTTATGCCCCTGTCTCCTCCCGCTCCGCGTAAGCCAAGGCACACGCGCGCCATTAGCGTCGAAGCGTTCGCGCGCGACGATGGCCTGTGGGACCTCGACGCGTGCATCCGCGACACCAAGACGCATGACATTGCCCTGCCTTCCGGCGCCCGTCCGGCCGGCCTGCCGGTGCACGAACTCAAATTGCGGGTGACTATCGACCGCGACATGAACATCGTCGACGCCGAAGCCGCGTCCGATGCCGTACCCTATCCCGGTTTCTGCGACACCATCGCCCCTGCGTATAAAAAACTCATCGGCTTGTCGCTGCTGAAACATTTCCGATTGCATCTGAAGGACCGCCTGTCCGGGGTACTCGGCTGCACCCACCTGACCGAACTCGCGCAAGTCCTGCCCACCGCGGCAATCCAGGCCTTCGCCGATGACGCGATGGCCAACCGCACGGCCGATGCTTCGGCCGGACGGCCTTACGAACTGGACCGCTGCCACGCGCTGCGCCTCGACGGCCCCGCCGTCGAAACGTATTACCCGCGCTGGTCGCTCAAGGCGGTGCCGGGGTAGTGTTGTCCGGAGTAGACTCCGGATTTGTCGCTTTATTTTTCAACCGCATTTCTAAACTACATCAGTAACAGAAGAAGGGAAGCCAGCATGAAAATCCATGAGTATCAGGGCAAAGAGATCCTCCGAAAATTCGGAGTGACCGTTCCGCGCGGCATTCCATGCCTGTCGGTCGACGAGGCTGTCAAAGCCGCTGAAGAGCTGGGCGGACCGGTCTGGGTGGTCAAGGCCCAGATCCATGCTGGCGGCCGTGGTAAAGGCGGCGGCGTGAAAGTTGCCAAGTCGCTGGAACAAGTGCGCGAATACGCGAACCAGATCCTGGGCATGCAGCTGGTGACCCACCAGACCGGTCCGGAAGGCCAGAAAGTCCGCCGCCTGCTGATCGAAGAAGGCGCCGACATCAAGAAAGAACTGTACGTGTCGCTGGTCACCGACCGCGTCACCCAGAAAGTCGTGCTGATGGCCTCGTCGGAAGGCGGCATGGACATCGAAGAAGTTGCACACAGCAACCCGGAAAAGATCCACAACGTCGTGATCGAGCCGAGCGTCGGCCTGACCGATGCGGATGCCGACGACATCGCCCGCAAGATCGGCGTGCCGGAAGGTTCGATCGCCGCTGCGCGCGCAAACCTGCAAGGCCTGTACAAAGCGTACTGGGAAACCGACGCATCGCTGGCTGAAATCAACCCGCTGATCCTGACCGGCGACGGTAAAGTGATCGCCCTGGACGCCAAGTTCAATTTCGACTCGAACGCCCTGTTCCGTCACCCGGAAATCGTCGCCTACCGCGACCTGGACGAAGAAGATCCGGCCGAAGTCGAAGCATCGAAATTCGACCTGGCGTACATCTCGCTGGACGGTAACATCGGCTGCCTGGTGAACGGCGCCGGTCTGGCCATGGCCACCATGGACACCATCAAGCTGTTCGGCGGCGAGCCGGCCAACTTCCTGGACGTCGGCGGCGGCGCAACCGCCGAGAAGGTCACCGAAGCCTTCAAGATCATGCTGAAGAACCCGGGCCTGAAAGCCATCCTGGTCAACATCTTCGGCGGCATCATGCGCTGCGACGTGATCGCCGAAGGCGTGATCACCGCATCGAAGGCCGTGTCGCTGCAAGTGCCGCTGGTCGTCCGCATGAAGGGCACCAACGAAGATCTGGGCAAGAAGATGCTGGCCGACTCCGGCCTGCCGATCATCTCGGCCGACACCATGGAAGACGCAGCGAAGCAGGTCGTTGCCGCTGCAGCTGGCCAAGCCTAATTCGCAAAGGAAATAACATGTCGATTCTGATTAACAAAGACACCAAAGTCATCACCCAAGGTATCACCGGCAAGACCGGCCAATTCCACACCCGCATGTGCCGCGACTACGCGAACGGCCGTGAAGCCTTCGTCGCAGGCGTGAACCCGAAGAAAGCCGGTGAGGACTTCGAGGGTATCCCCATCTTCGCGAGCGTCAAGGAAGCCAAGCAGAACACCGGCGCGACCGTGTCGGTGATCTACGTTCCGCCGGCAGGCGCCGCCGCCGCCATCTGGGAAGCCGTGGAAGCCGAGCTGGACCTGGCAATCTGTATCACCGAAGGCATCCCCGTCCGCGACATGATGGAAGTCAAGGACCGCATGGCCAAGGCCGGTTCGAAGACCCTGCTGCTGGGCCCGAACTGCCCGGGTCTGATCACCCCGGACGAGATCAAGATCGGCATCATGCCGGGTCACATCCACAAGAAAGGCCGTATCGGCGTCGTGTCCCGTTCGGGCACGCTGACGTATGAAGCCGTCGGCCAGCTGACCGCACTGGGCCTGGGCCAGTCGTCGGCAGTCGGCATCGGTGGCGACCCGATCAACGGTCTGAAGCACATCGACGTGATGAAGATGTTTAACGACGATCCGGACACGGACGCCGTCATCATGATCGGCGAGATCGGCGGCCCGGACGAAGCCAATGCTTCGTACTGGATCAAGGACAACATGAAGAAGCCGGTCGTCGGCTTCATCGCCGGCGTCACCGCGCCGCCGGGCAAGCGCATGGGCCACGCCGGCGCGCTGATCTCGGGCGGTGCGGATACCGCCGACGCCAAGCTGGAAATCATGGAAGCCTGCGGCATCAAGGTCACCAAGAACCCGTCGGAAATGGCTCGTCTGCTGAAGGCGATGCTGTAATCCTGCGGTTTCGGATCCGATGAAACGGGACGCTTCGGCGTCCCGTTTTTTTTGTGCTGACAATTTTTGTCGTAACTCAACAAAAACGGTCGGGGTGACAATTCTCGCCATGTCCGAGTGACAAAAATTGTCATGTGGCAATGCAAAAAATACGCGAAAACGCACAATTCGATGGCACTGTGCTAACGATTCTGTACGGAAACGGCCTGGCACGCCCATTGCATAGTGTAAAGGGCAGAAGCAAGCAGTAACCAGATACGCAGTACCCCTTAATTTTGCAGTGCCCCCACCTGGAGAGACATCATGAAAGCACCGAAAATCGTCAAGAAAGCCCAAGCCGGCTTCACCCTGATCGAACTGATGATCGTTGTCGCGATTATCGGTATCCTGGCCGCCGTGGCTATCCCGGCTTACCAGAATTATGTTGCCAAGTCGAAGTTCACGGCTGCGCTGGCTGAAGTGTCCGCGGGCAAGACCGGTTTCGACGTGAAACTGAACGAAGGCGCAACCATTTCCGCTCCGGAACAAGTTGGCCTCGCGGCCAAAGCGACGCCGACCTCCAACTGTGAGTTCGACGCGACGGGCACGACCCTGCTCTGCAAGATCCAGGGCGGCCCGGTTACCGTCAAGGACAAGATCATCACCCTGACCCGTGGCGACGACGGCGCATGGTCGTGCAAATCGACTCTGGACGCGACTGACATTCCGAAGATCGCAGGCACGTCCTGCACCGGCAGCTAATCTGTCCTGACTCAACGGACATAGCGTCAAGGAGCCGCCCAGTGTAAGCTGGGCGGCTTTTTTATTACCGGATCGAACGAGGTCTAGCGTGCTTACGACGGGAACCCATCCATCGGCGCTGTTGCGGATGCGCTTCATGACGCTGCTGTGCCTGGCCCTGTTGGCCAATTTCATGGTGGTGGCCGGCCACGATCACCAGCGCCTCGTCCAGATCGGCACCGTGCTGCTGGGCGGCAGCATCGCCCTCGTCGAGCGCGAGACCCTCTCCGGCCTGTTTTCCGGGCGCCCCGGCATGGCGCTGGCCGCGTTCTTCGCCCTCGGTATCCTGAGCACCGCAGCCGCCTTCTCGCCGCGCTTCGCCGCCTTCGAGGTTGCCAACCTGTTTCTGCTGTACGTGCTGGCCGCCATGGTCGCGGCCGAGATCGCGCGCAACGGACCACCGGCCCTCCTGCTGGTCCTCCGCTGCCTGGGCGGCATGTGCGCGTTCTATACCTTCCTGTTCATCGTCGCGTATGTCGGTGGCCTCAGCCTCGGTATCCCGCTGGCCCGGGACGATTTCACGACCAACTTCAGCAACATCCGCTTTTTCAACCATACACAGACCTCGACGTTGCCGCTGCTGATCCTGCTGTGCTGCCTGACGCCGCGTGCGTCCAGGGTGGGCTGGCTGTGGACGGCGGTGGCGGCGTACTGGTGGATGGCGTTGTATGCCACGGCGGGCCGCGGCACGCTGGTGGGCATGATGGCCGGTTGCGCCGTCGCCGCCGTGCTGGCGCGGCGGCGGGCCGTACCCTATCTGCGCCACGTTGCCATGACGGCCGCTTTGGGCCTGGTCGCGTACTTCTTCTTCCTGACCGTCGTGCCGGCGTTGCTGGGCGCCGCCGGCATGAGCTCGTTTTCGTCTACGTTCCAACGCACGGCCGCCGATCCGGCGTCCGGCCGCATGCTGCTGTGGCGGCTTGCCGCCGCGCTGATTGAACAGCATCCGTGGCTTGGCGTCGGACCAATGCATTTCGCACACCATGCCGGTTATCTGCACATCGGTGCCCATCCGCACGACTGGCTGTTCCAGGTAGCCGCCGAATGGGGATTGCCCGCCCTTGCGTGCCTGCTTGCCGCGCTCGCGTACGGGCTGCGCGCCTTGCTGCGATCCGGCGCGCGCGTCCGCGGCGACGACGGCGCCAACCAGGCCGTTTTCGCCGCGCTGCTCACGGGTGCCGTGGCGATCCTCGTCGACGGGCTCGTGTCCGGCATTTTCGTGATGCCGCAGAGCCAGCTCGCTGTCGCGTTGTATCTCGGGTGCGCCATCGGCTGGCACCGGATCGCCGGCCCGGCGCCAACCGCCGTACCGGGCGGCGTCCGCTATGGCGTAGGTGCGGTGTGCATCGTCGCGGCAATGGCGGGGGTAGTCGCCGGCGCAGGGCCGGACGCGGGCGCCAGGCTGCGCAGCGAGGATCCGACGCCGGCGCAGCAGGCGGTCAACACGGGCTCGCAATGGCCCCGCCTGTGGAAGGCCGGCTACTTCTGATCAGACGATCTTCTGGCGATCCGCCAGCAACGCCTCGTATGTCAGGTTCTGCAACAACGTGTAGTGCACGGGGTCGAGGCTGACGAACTGGACGCCGTATGCAAACCCCTCGGCCTGTTCCGACCCGCCCGACAAGGCACTGATGTTGCGCACCGCCGCGCGCGTACGGACGCGGATTTCCTGGTTGTTGGGCGGGGCCAGCAGGGCGAATTCCAGGTCGATTTCGTCCTCGTCCTGGGGCAGGCTCTTCTTCGATTCGATGCGGGCGCCGTTCACGCTCAGGTTCGTCAGCAGGCAGTCGGCACCGGGGACGGTCGCGTTTTTCGGGATGACCTTGGCGGGGATGTCGACCTTGACCCGCATCGCCGTCCGCAGGCTCGTCCCCTGGATCGTGCGCGGGAAAGAGATGTGGGCATACAACAACGGCCGGCCGAACACGCGCTCGACCGTACATGCGAACGAGCACACGTGGATGCCCGAGAATACCCGCATCGTCACGCGCTCGCCCTCGACCAGGGGAATCGGCGCGCCGTTGTCCATCGGGATCTTGACGATCAGGTATTCGTCCTTCAACCAGCCGATCAGCGTGGAGAAGTGCTGCACGGGTTTCAGGCGCCGGTGCGTGATGAATTGCAGGCGTACGCCGACCTGCAGGTTCATCGATTCGAATTCGAATTCCTGGGGTTTGAGTTCGCGGTCCGCTTGCGGGTCGTTCATGATGTTCCATCTCGTAAGCGACCAATAGTAGCACTGGGGCAATTCTTTGGAAACGAAAAAAACGCCTGTACGTACAGGCGTTTTTCGTCATCCAGGCAAGAACACTGCGCGGATTTACTGCTTCAGGTGCTGGTCCAGCCAGCCGATCACGGTGTGATGCCACAGCACGGAGTTGGCCGGCTTCAGTACCCAGTGGTTCTCGTCCGGGAACACGAGCAGCTTGCTGTCGATGCCCCGGCGCTGCAGCGCCGTGAACGTGGACAGGCCCTGGGTCGTCGGGATGCGGAAGTCGAGGTCGCCCTGCACGACGAGCATCGGCGTCTTCCACTTGTTCACGTGCAGCACCGGGTTGAAGCGCTCGTGCTTGTCCGGCACGGCGAAGTACGGACCGCCGTTTTCCCAATCGGTGAACCATTGTTCTTCGGTGGAATACGCCATGCCGCGGGTGTCGAACACGCCGTCGTGGTTGACGATGCACTTGAATCCGTCGGACCAGTTACCTTCGATCCAGTTCATCATGTAGCCGCCATACGACGCGCCCAGCGCGCACGCGTGCGAACGGTCCAGCCAGGCGTACTTCGCCGTTGCCGCGGCCAGGCCTTTCTTGAGGTCCTCGAGCGGCTTGCCGCCCCAGTCGCCGCTGATGGCGTCCGTGAATTTCTGGCCGTAGCCGGTCGAGCCGTGGAAATCGATGAACACGGTCGCGTAGCCCGCGCCCGCGTACACCTGCGGGTTCCAGCGGTAGCTCCACCCGTTGCCGAAGCTGCCCTGGGGGCCGCCGTGCACGAGGAAGGCGATCGGATATTTCTTGCCCGGCTCGTAATTCCACGGCTTCATCACGTAACCATGGACGGTGTCGCCGTTCGCGCCCTTGAACGAAAACTGTTCATAGTCGCCCCAGCGCACGTCGGCCAGTTTGGCTTCGTTCACGTGGGTCAGTTGCTTCGCCTTGTTCGTGCCCATCTGCATGCCGAACAATTGCGCGCCCGACGCGAGGTTCGTTTGCGTGAAAGCGACGGTATTGCCGCGCACGTCGAAGCCGCCGATGGAACCTTTGTCGGTCAGCGGCGACACTTTGCCGCTGGCCACGTCGATGGCGAACAGGCGGTGCTGGCCGATGTCCTCGGCGTCCGCGATGAGCGTCTTGCCGTCGGCCGTCCACTGGATGCTGCCCGGCGAGCGGTCCCAGCTGTCGGCCACGTTGCGCTTCTTGCCGGTGGCGAGATCGAGCAGCACGATGTGGTAGCGGTCCGCCTCGAAGCCGGGGCGGGCCATGGCCAGGTAGGCGAGGGTGCGGCCGTCCGGCGAAAACACCGCTTTCGTATCCCAGGCATTATTGTCGGCAGTCAGGTTGCGCGGCGTGCCGCCCGTGGCGGGGACGGTGTACACGTCGAAGTTCGTCGACCACGCCTCGGTCTTGCCCGCGATGCGCACCGAGAACACGACGGTCTTGCCGTCCGGGCTGAAGCGGAATTCCTCGCGGTCGCCGAAGGGTTTCGACGGCACGTCGCCGTCGAGCGCGCCCGACAGGCTGACCGGCATGCCGTTCACGCGGCCGGCCGCATCCAGCGGCGCCGCGTACAGCACGTTATTGCGGCCGTCCGACCACGTGTCCCAATGGCGCACGAACAGGCGGTCGTAGACCTTGCCGCTGGCCTTGTCCTTCTCTTTCGCGTCCACGCGCGCCTTCGTGCAGGCGAGGTCGGCGCAGTCGCGGAATACGGCCATGCTGAGCAGCATGCGGTCGCCCGTCGGCGCGACGCGGAAGGCGTCCACGTCGAGCGGCAGATCGGTCACGCGGACCGCGTCGCCGCCGGCCGCCGGCACGCGCCACACCTGGCCCGAACCCGATCGCGCCGACAGGAAGTAAATCGCGTCGCCGCTCGGCGACCATTCCGGATCCGTGCTGCTGGCGGCATCCGACGTCAGGCGTTGCGGCGTCGGATCGGCGGCGTGCAGGTCGACCAGGTAGAGGTCGGTATGGCCGCGGTTCTTGCCCATGTCGGTCGTGCGCACCGTGTAGACGACCTTGCCGCCGTCCGGCGACACCGCCGGGCTGCCGACTCTTTCCATCGTCACCAGGTCTTCGACCGTGAATCCGCGCGGTGCGGCCGTCGCGCCGAGCGCCGCGCCCGTCAGGGCGGCGGCCAGCGCCAGCATACGTAATTTCATCCTGTCCTCTCGCTTGTGGCTTGTGAATACACGGCTGCGCCTGTTGGCTCAGCCGGTGAAAGGCAGCAATTTACCACGCGAAAGATGGAGCAGGGAACGGGCCTTAGAACTCTGCCCACTCGTCCGCAGCGGCCGGCGCCCTCGCGGGCGCGCGTGCCGGTGCCGGCTTGACGACAGGTGCCGGCCGCGGTGCCGCCAGCGTTGCGGCACGTTTCGCGGCACGGACCGGCGCCGCCGGCGCGGCCGGTGCGGCCGGTGCAGTCGCCTGTACACGGTCGTCGAGACGGAACACGCTGACCAGTTCCGCCAGCTTGCCCGCCTGGTTCTGCAGGGCTTCCGACGCGGCCGCGGCTTCCTCGACGAGGCCCGCGTTCTGCTGGGTCACGTTGTCCATCTGGCTGATCGCCTGGTTGATCTGCTCGATGCCGCTGGTCTGCTCCTGGCTGGCGGCGCTGATCTCGGCCATGATGTCCGTCACGCGCTGGATGCTTGAGACGACCTCGTGCATCGTGCTGCCGGCCTGGTCGACGAGCCTGGTGCCGATTTCGACCTTGTCGACGGAGTCGCCGATCAAGCCCTTGATTTCCTTGGCCGCGGCGGCCGAGCGCTGGGCCAGCGTGCGCACTTCGCCTGCGACGACCGCGAAACCGCGGCCCTGTTCGCCGGCACGCGCGGCCTCGACCGCGGCGTTCAGCGCCAGGATGTTCGTCTGGAACGCGATGCCGTCGATGACGGTAATGATGTCCACGATCTTCTTCGACGAGTCGTTGATCGAGCCCATCGTCTGCACGACCTGCGCCACGACGTCGCCGCCCTGGCCGGCGACGGTCGACGCCGTCTGCGCCAGCACATTGGCCTGGCGCGCGTTGTCGGCGTTCTGCTTCACGGTCGACGTCAGCTCTTCCATCGACGACGCCGTTTCCTCGAGCGAGCTGGCCTGTTCTTCCGTGCGCGACGACAGGTCCAGGTTACCGCTCGCGATTTCGGCGGAGGAGGAAGCGATGGCGTCCGTGCCCTGGCGCACCTCGCTGACGATGCGGGCCAGGCGGTCGCGCATGGATTTCATCGCGAACAGCAGGCTCGTCTCGTCGCCGGCGCGCAGTTGCACGTCGGTGCCCAGGTCGCCGGCGGCGATGCGGCCTGCGACTTCGGCTGCATAGGCGGGCTCGCCGCCCAGCTGGCGCGTCAGGCTCCGGGTGATCAGGATGCCGAAGCCGGTGCCGAGCAGGGCGCTGAGCGCGACCAGCACGAGCAGCGTGGCGCGGCTGTTTTCATACGCGTTCTTGTTGCTCAGATTGGTTTCCTGGGCCATCGCTTCCTTGTTATGGGCCAGTTCCGCCAATTTGGCGTCGAGGTCTTGCGACTTCGGCAGCATCGTGCCGAACAGGTAGTCGACGGAATCGTGCTTCGTCTCGAGCGGCTCCGCTTTCACGCGCTTGACCAGATCCGCGGTCATGCCGTCGAAGTCGCGCAGTTGCGCATCGGCTTCGGCAAAGATGCGCTTGCCTTCGTCCGAGTGGAACAGCGGACGCGCCTTGTCGAGGTTTTCCTGCAGCTGGTGCTTGTACTTGTCGGCGTTGGCCAGCATCCTGGTGCGCTGGTCGTCGGTCGACGCCAGCATGGCGCTGCGCAGCGAACGGCCGAGGGAAACCTGGTTCAGATCGGCTTCCTTCACATAGGAAATGCCCAGCAATTCCTTCTGGTACATGCGCTTGGCGCGCTCGTTCATCTGGGTCATGTTATACATCGCAATGCCGGCGACGATGGCGCCGAGCACGACGACGGCAAGAAAACCAAGGGTCAGCCGGGTCGCGACCTTCATCTGTTTGAACATGGCACATCTCCTGATGATGAGTTCAGGTAAATGTTAATTGATGTGCGGAAATAATTTGTGAGAATTCGGGGCCGTATGTACGATCTGGCGCGTTTTTCCAACACTTACTTTCGTGCCTGCGTCGTTCGATATCTGTTCAATAAAAGATTGTTGTGCAGAGACCTATTTTTGGGGATTTTTTCGGAACACGATCGGTTGCGCCGGCTGCCACACGGCGTCTTGCTGTGTTCGCTGCGCATGCATGACGATCGCCTGCACGTCGCCATGCCGCGCCGACTTCGCGCACACCGGGTCCGCGTTGGCGGCGTCGCCCGTCAGCGCATACGCCTGGCAGCGGCAGCCGCCGAAGTCCTTCGCCTTGTCGTCGCAGGTGCGGCACGGATCCTTCATCCAGGCATCGCCGCGGTAGCGGTTGAACGCGTCGCTGTCGTACCAGATGTCCTTCACGCGCGTGTCGCGCACATTCGGAAAATCGATGCCCGGCAATGTGCGGGCCGCGTGGCAGGGCAGGGCGGTACCGTCCGGTGCGATGCCGAGGAATACGCCGCCCCAGCCGTTCATGCACGCCTTGGGCCGCGCCTCGAAATAGTCGGGCACGACGAACAGGATGCGCATCTTGTTGCCGATCCGCGCGCGGCATGCGTTCACGACGCTTTCCGCATGCGCGACCTGCTCCCGCGTCGGCATCAACTGGTCGCGGTTGACGAGCGCCCAGCCGTAATACTGCGTGTTGGCCAGTTCCAGGTACTCGACGCCCATCTCGAGCGCCATGTCGATGATCCGCTCCACGTGGTCGAGATTGAAGCGGTGCAGCACGACGTTCAACACCATCGGATAGGCGTACTGCTTGATGAGTCGGGCGACGCGCGCCTTCAGGTCGAACGTCTTCGTGCTCGACAGGAAATCGTTCAGCTCGCGCGTCGAATCCTGAAACGACAGCTGGATGTGATCGAGGCCCAGTTCCTTCATGCGGGCGAGGCGCGATTCGGTGAGGCCGATGCCGGACGTGATCAAGTTCGTATAAAACCCCAGCCGACGGCCTTCTCCGACCAGTTCTTCGAGATCGTCCCGCAGCAGCGGTTCGCCGCCCGAGAAGCCGAGTTGCGCGGCGCCGAGCTGGCGCGCCTGGCGCATCACGTCGAACCATTGCTCGGTCGTCAGTTCGGTGCGGTCATTGGCGGAATCGACCGGGTTGTAGCAGAACGGGCAGTGCAGCGGGCAGCGATAGGTCAGCTCGGCCAGCAGCCACAGCGGCGGCGCGATGGCGGGGCGGAAGGTCGGGGCATTCATGATGGGCTCACACGATCCAGCCGCGTTCGCTGGCGACGCGCAGGAAATCGTCGACGTCGTCCCGCAGGCCGCCGCAGTTGAACGCCTGTTCGAGCTCGCCGACGATGGCCGGCACGGTACGGGCGCCATCGCAGCGCTTCAGGATCTCGGCCGCGCTCTGGCTCAGCTTGACCATCCCTTCCGGATACAGGAGTACGTAGTTGCCTTGGGCCTCTTCCCACTGCATGCGGAAGAGGCGCGACAGGGCGGGTTGATCGGGAACGGTGTGCATGGCTTGCTCCTCAGGGATAGGCCTTCTCGATGGCGTCGAGCATGGACCACAGGATGTCGAGCTTGAACTGCAGGATCTCGAGCGCGCGCTCCTGCTGGGCGCGGGTGGTGAAATGGCCGAGCGTCACTTCCAGGCCGTGCTCGACGTCGCGCTCGGCGAGCGAGATGCGGCTGCGGAAATACTGCAAGCCGTCGGGATCGATCCACGCGTAATGCGTCGGCCAGTTGGCCAGCCGGTCCTTGTGGATCTTCGGCGCGAACATCTCCGTCAGCGACGAGCAGACGGCTTCCTGCCACGGCGCCTGGCGCGCAAAATTGACGTATGCATCGACCGCGAAGCGCACGCCGGGCACGACGTGCTTGTGCGACCACAGCGCATCGCGCGTGAGCCCGACGGCCTCGCCGAGCCGCACCCATGCCTCGATGCCGCCTTCGTTATCGCCCCAGCCGTCATGGTCGAGGATGCGGCGCACCCACCGGCGCCGCGTGGCGCGGTCCGGGCAGTTGGCGATGATGGCGCCATCCTTTTGCGGGATATTGACCTGGTAATAAAACCGGTTGGCGACCCAGCCGCGGATCTGGTCCGGGCCCAGCAGGCCCTCGTTCATGTTGACGTTGAACGGATGATGGATGTGGTAGCCGGCACCTCGGGCGCGCAATTGCGCCTCGAACTCGTCGCGGCTCCAGGCTTCGGTACTCATGACTTGATCTCCATGCCGTCGAACGCGACCTCGATGCCGTGGCGCGCGAGCAGGGCGCGCTCTGCCGAGTCTTCGTCCAGGATCGGATTCGTGTTGTTGATGTGGATGAGCACTTTGCGCCGCGCCTTGATGCCGTCGAGGACGGCGATCATGCCGCCGTCGCCCGATTGCGGCAGGTGGCCCATGTCGGCCGCCATTTTTTTGGAAAAGCCCAGGGCGATCATCTCGTCCGCGCGCCAGAACGTGCCGTCGACGAGCACGCAATCCGCTGTCTGCAGCGCGGCATCCACCTGCGGATCGATTGCGCCAAGGCCAGGTGCGTAGAACACGGATTTGCCTGTTTGCGTGTCCTCGATCAGCAGGCCGATGTTGTCGCCCGGGTGAGGATCGTTGCGGTGGTCGGAATAGGGCGGCGCCTTGCTGTTCAGTGCCAGCGGTGTGAAGCGGATGCCGTCGATGCCGGGCACGTGCATGCCGCCTTCGATCGGCAGCGCATGCCAGCGCACGCCGCAATAGTGCGACAGCACGGGCACGAGCGGCAGCCCCTGGTTGAGTTCGCGCCAGACCTGTGCGGTGCAATAGAGGGGCAGTTCTTTCCCCTCGCGCAGCATCAGGAGGCCGGTGACATGGTCGATCTGCGCATCCATCAGCATGACGGCGGCGATGCCCGTATCGCGCTGGCCGCGTGCCGGCTGCAGCGCGGGTGTGGCGCGGATCTGTGCGAGGATATCCGGCGACGCGTTGATCAGCACCCAGTCGGTCCCGTTGGCCGACACGGCGATCGACGATTGCGTGCGCGCCGTCGCGCGGACGGTGCCGTTACGGAGCCCGGCGCAATTGCGGCAATTGCAGTTCCACTGCGGGAAACCGCCTCCGGCTGCGGAGCCTAATACGACGATCTTCATGACGGGGATCCGGTAAGCCCGCGGCGCTGCCGCGGGCGTGGGCTGCATCAGCGATTCGCGATGTACATCGTGATTTCGAAACCGAAACGCCAGTCGATGAATTCGGGTTTGGTCCAGGCCATGGTTGTCTCCTTGATCGTTGGATGGGTTATGAATGCGCGGCGCGCAGTCAAGGAGGAATTCGCAATATCCATGCCACATGGCGTGGCGCTCTATTTGCTGGGCAGGCCTGTGTCAAAGATGAACAGTTGTATTGCACGACGATACATCTGTGACAGAATTGTTCAGTTTCGTGTGAACACTGGGAGACGCAGATGGACGAACGATACAAACCGGATGGCTATAACGCGGTATCGCCGTATTTGCTCGTGAAGGATGTGCGCGCCATGCTCGATTTCCTCGCCCACGCGTTCGGCGCGACCGAGCTGCGGCGCCAGCCGGACGCCGACGGCGGGATCCGGCACGCGGAGGTCAGGATCGGGGATTCCGTGGTGATGATGGGATGCCGGCCGGGGGGCGAGCTGATCGCCTCGGTGCACGTGTATGTCGAGGATGTCGACCGGGTCTATGCGCGGGCGCTGGACCATGGCGCAACCAGCTTGTCCGAGCCGCGCGACCAGCCGTATGGGGACCGGACGGCGGGGGTGCAGGACGCGCAGGGGAATTACTGGTGGGTCGGGACGCGGTTGCGTGGGAGCGGTAGCTAGCAACTCACGGTTCCGACGCTGTCCCCAGTCCGAAGATCGAGACCGATCCAGCATCGATAGGGGCCATCTTTCGTTCCCTTGTCCTGCGCGGTGTAGCTGCAATGAAGGCCTTTTTTTTCCCGCATCCGGTCGCCCGATTCTCCGGTACATGTTTCGGGCAGGTCCGGACCAATGGAATCGAAAATGTCTTTCGCAGACTTGCCATCGACGAGAACTGTCAGCTTGCGATCGTTCGCCGTTGCCGGCGTGCGATCTGAAACGATGCCGGAATGGACTTTGTAGATTGCCCCTTGCATTGGTTTCCAGAGACGGTACGGATCGGAAGACGGGTCGGCAGCATGGGCGAGCGACAGCGCGATTGCCGTCGCGCCCAAGGTAAGTAAGGTTATCGTTTTGCGCATGTCAGCCCCGTAGCTTCACATGAAAATGATGGTCGTGATTCGTGGCCTTTTTGACGAACGGGATATCGGGGCCGTTAAACAATACAAAAGCGACTGGAGCAAATGTTCTGAACATCTCGATCAGCTTTGCTGTGCCTTGTTTGTCATATTCCGCATCCCACCAGAACACCGGAAGTTCGAGACCGTCCTTGCGTAGCGGCCGCACATCAACCTCCAGCCCGCTCATATGTGAGTTGTGATCCGGGGTTCTCCTGCCGTCCGGGAGGCTGATGTCGCCGATACCGATACGTCGCTTATCGATGGACTGCCACTCCAGCGCCACACGAAGCACGGCCGTCATCATGATCGGGTGAGCGTACTGATAGGCGCCCTTAGCCGGCTTTTTGTAGAGATCACCATACACATAGTAGCCCGAGTCCATAGGCGCTTGTGGAAGCATGAAGAAGCCTCGCGAATCCTGCGTCGGGCGAGGACGGATCGGGTCGGGGCACTTGTCGTCGTCTTCGGTCGTCCATTCGGTAGGCATGGGTAGCCTCCTCAGGCGCATTTGTTGCAAGCCAGATCCCAGCCGCCCGTGGTCGATCCACCGGCGCCCCCGCCGATTTTCTGCTGCGTGTACCACCATTTGATCTTGGAGAAGCGCAGTCCGATTTCGTCATGCAGAATGCCGCCCCCATGCACCATTTGCTCCATGTTGGCGATCATGACGTTTTCTAACTCGACCTGGTAATACTTGACGCGGGCACCATCGCCATCAGCGCGCATGAACTCCAGCTTGGCCTTCGGGATCGTTTTACCCATCGAGCAGGTCTGCATCAGAACGGGGGAGGCGAGGTCCGCAAGCTTACTGATTGCGAGGGTGCGGTGCTCGCAGCGTTCCGCAGTATGGCCGCCTCCTGTGGATGCGGTTGCGCTACGGGGCTGTGTGACGCCCCATTGTGCCGAAGTCAGCTCGATCCATCCTTGGTGAGCAGAGTCTGCTGACTCGCCCTTGATTCCATCGATACTCAGATAAACGTCAGTAGCCATGCTTCTCTCCGGTACAAGTTGAGGGAAGCGAGTATTTTCGACCGGGCCGCTGGCGCCGTCATTGGTAACTGTCAAGTGAAGTGAAGGGGAAAAATCAAGTCTCAAGAATGGGGTTTCTGGAATTTTCTTCGATTATTAAACGGGTTCCCGTGCGGACGAATCTTCTGTCGTTGACCGACTCTTGAAGAGTGGCCAGCTACGGATGGGCATATAACCCAACGAGTCTAAACACATTAATCACACCGCCGCCGTCCAGTCGCCCGACTTGCCGCCATGCTTCTCCAGCACCCGCACATTGGTCATGACCATGCCCCGATCCGCCGCCTTGCACATGTCATAAATGGTCAGCAAGCCAACCTGCACGGAAGTGAGCGCCTCCATCTCGACCCCGGTCTTGCCGTAGGTCTCCACCTGCGCCCGGCAGTGCACGCTGTTGTTCGCCGCGTCGATCTCGAAATCGACGGCGACCCGCGTGATGGCCAGCGGATGGCACAGGGGGATGAGGTCGCTCGTTCGCTTGGCCGCCATGATGGCCGCGATGCGCGCCACGCCCAGCACGTCGCCTTTCTTGGCCGAGCCCGACGTCACCAGTTCCAGGGTGGCCGGAAGCATGCGGATGGTGCCGGCGGCGACGGCGATGCGGTGGGTCGCATCCTTGGCGCCGACGTCGACCATGTGGGCTTGTCCGGTGGCGTCGAAGTGGGTCAGGGGGGATGTTGTCATGTTGTCGAGGGAACGAAGTAACAAAATATGGCCCAGCAGTAGCGATGGCCGGGAAGCGGTTATCATAGCATCGTGAAACCTAACCCGATTTCAGCGATGTTGCAGCTTTCACCAAGGTGGCCCTGGCGCCGTGTCGCCGCCGCCGTCGGCCTGGTCGTGGCCACCGCCGGCGCGTTTGCCGCCCCTACCGTCCCCGTCCTGCGCGGCAGCGCCGATACGACCGCGTTGCCGACGCTCGGCGATACCGCGCGTGCCGACTTGTCGCCCTTCCTGGAGCGCAAGCTGGGCGAGGAGATCATGAACGATATCCGGCGTGATCCCGATTACCTGGACGACGACGCGATCATCGAGTTCCTGAACAATTTCGGCGAAAACCTCGTGTCGTTCGCGCCCGGCGCACGCGGCGAGACGAATGCCGATTTCTTCTTCTTTGCCGTGCGCGATCCGATGATCAACGCGTTCGCGCTGCCCGGCGGCTTCATCGGCGTGCACTCGCAGTTGATCATCTCGGCGCAGAACGAGTCGGAACTGGCCTCCGTGCTGTCGCACGAGATCGGCCACGTGCAGCAGCGCCACATCGCGCGCATGATCGGCCAGCAGAAGCAGGATGCGCTGTTGCCCCTGGCCGCGCTGCTGCTGGCGGCGCTCGTCGGCAAGGCCGGTGGCGGGGCCGATGCGGCGATGGGCGTCATGCTGGGCGGGCAAGGTCTCGCCATCCAGCGCCAGCTGAATTTCAGCCGCGACGCCGAGCGCGAGGCCGACCGCGTCGGCTTCCAGACGATGCGCGCGGCCGGCTACGACACGTCGGGCATGGTGGCGTTCTTCAAGCGCCTGCAGAGCACGACGCGCGTCTATGGCGAGGCGCCTGCCTGGCTCAGCAGCCACCCGCTGACGGGCGAGCGCATCGCCGACATCCAGGCGCGCATCCGCGACAATCCGAAGGTGATGCACATCCGGCCGGACAGCATCGAATTCCACCTCGTCCGCGCCCGCGCGCGCGTGCTGCAGGACGAAAGTCAGAAGGGGCGCGACGAAGCGAAATCCACGTTCGACAGCCAGCTGGCCCAGCCGAACACGCAGCAGCAGACGGCCGCGATGTACGGCCTGTCGTTCCTCGCGCTGAAGCAGGGCGACCTGAAAGGGGCGCAGAGCTGGCTCGATAAGGCGAAGGCATCGACCAGGCCGCGTCCCGGCGTGTTTTCGAGCGAGCGCAGCGGCACGGACGGCAGCGCCATGTTCGCCGCCCTCGGCACCGAGATCAAGCTGGCGCCGGGGCAGCCGCCCGCCGTCGTCCACCAGGCCGTGCAGGATGCGGAAGCCGCGTACCAGAAATTCCCGCTGTCGCGCATGCTGGCGCGCCAGTATGCCGACGCGCTGATCGCGGACGGCCAGCTGGACAAGGCGGCCCAGTTCCTGCGCGACCAGGTGCAGCAATACCGCGAAGAGCCCAAGCTGTACGACCAGCTCGCCAAAGCGTATGCGGCCCAGGGCAAGATCGCGCTGCAGCACATGGCGCTGGCCGAATCGTATGTGCTGTCGGGCGCGTTGCCGGCGGCCGTCGACCAGCTCAATCTCGCGCGCAAGGCGAAGGATGTGTCGTTCTACGACCAGGCCGTGATCGATGCGCGCGAGCGCGAGCTGAACGAGCGGCAGAAGGACGAGAAGAAAGAGAAGAAGGACAAGGATCGGTAACCCAAAACCATGTCGCCCCTGCGAAGGCAGGGGCCTGATTTTGCGTGAGCGACCTACCCAAAAATTCGGTTCCCGCCTTCGCGGGATCGACGTTCACATGTTATCTATTTTTGCCCTTGCAGCAAGTCCGGCCGCCGCACGAATCCGAAGCGTGCCGGCACCTCGTCCGCCGGCAGCCGTCCCACCGCAATACGCCCGTCCTGCCAGCGCAGCGCCAGCTCTCCGGCGCCGCCTGCCATCCACGCCATCAAGTCGTCGTCCGACGCAGGCCGCCCATCCAGTTCGAACGCCTGCAGCAATTGCGCCACGTCGCGGTCGTCCAACTGGGCCACCGTCGGACCAGCACGCAGCACGATGCCGCCGGCGTCCGTCATGAACGCTTCTTCCGGCGCGCCCAGCGTCTGCCCCGTGTGCAGCACGAGGCCCTGTGCCGGATCCGTGCGCGCGATGAAGGGCGTCGTCTCGAGGTTGATGTACACGCGCTGCGGACCGTTCTGGAAATACCAGCAGCCGCGCTCATCCGATAAATAATTGCGGGCGATGAAGCCGACCAGTGCGGCATTCGTCAGCTTGTCGCCAGGGGTGCCCGCGCGCTGGGCCGCCTCGTCGCGCATGCGCCAGGCGCCGCGCGCGTCCAGTGCCAGCCAGCCGTAGCAGTACGGCACGTTCGGCCACTTGGCCATTGCCTGTTTTACGATGTCGTCCATGGTTCAAGCTTCGCACAGCCGCGCGGGCGCGGGCGCGCGCATGGCCGTATCGTCGAAAAATGTCAGGATGCGTTGCGGCAGCCAGTCGAGCCGCCCCGGGAAGGGACCGACGGAAAAGCCGACGTGACCGCCCGTCTCGGGATACTCCAGGGTCACCGCGTGTGCAGCTGTCCGCGGCAGGTGCCGGCCGGGCAGGAACGGGTCGTTCTGCGCATTCAGCACGAGCGTCGGCACGACGATGTCGTGCAGGACGTGGCGGGCGCTGGCGCGGTGCCAGTAATCGTCCGTGTCGCGGTAACCGTGCAGCGGGGCGGTGACGACGTTGTCGAAACTGTATAAATCGTTCGCGGCGAGCAGGCGGTCGCGGTCGAACAGGCCGGGAAAGCGTTCCAGCTTGGCCAATGCCTTCGGCTTCAGCGTCTGCAGGAACATGCGCGTGTACAGGCGGTTGAAGCCGGCCGACAGCGCGGCGCCGCCGGCCGCCAGGTCGAGCGGGGCGGAGATGGCCACGGCGGCATCGACGATGCCCGCGCCATGGCCCTGTTCACCGAGCCAGCGCAGCAGAGCGTTGCCGCCCAGCGAGACGCCGGCCACGTAGAACGGCCCGGAATGGCGGGGGCGCAGACGGCGGATGATCCAGTCGAGTTCTTCGGCGTCGCCGGAGTGGTAGAAGCGGGGCGCGAGGTTCGGCTCGCCCGAGCAGCCGCGAAAATGCGGGATCGCGCCATGCCAGCCGCGCGCTTTGGCGGCCGCCATCAGCGACCGCGCGTAATGGCTGTCCGACGACCCTTCCAGGCCATGGAACAGCAGTACGCAGGGAGAAGCAGGGGAAGCGCCGTCGACGAGGTCGACGTCGATGAAATCCTGGCCGCAGGGGGTGTTCCAGCGTTCGCGCCGGTAGGCGACGGCCGGCTTGCGGATGCAGACGGCGGGATAAATCGTCTGCAGGTCACCGCCCGGCAGCCACCACGGCGCCTGGTAGCCTGCTGCGCCCGCTTGGTTCACGGCAAGCTCCCGACAGGAAAGAAATCAGTGATGCGCCAGCACGGTGCCCGGCTTCAGGCGGTACTGGGTGCCGCAGTACGGGCACTTTGCGTTGCCGTCATGATCGAAGTCCAGGAACACGCGCGGGTGCGACGACCACAGCGGCATGGCAGGGTTCGGGCAATAGGCCGGCAGGTCCTTGGCTTCCAGTTCCACGACCGGGATGGTCTTGTCGTTCATTCATTTCTCCGTCAGCTAATAGGTAGGGAAACACAGCATTCCCAAAACCACGATTCTAACGGATTCGACCTGATTGCCGGAATGGTCCGGTAGAATAGCAACCTTAATACTGTCGAGTAGAATTTCCGACAGGGAAATCTACGCGCATTTTCACGCCCTCGTTTCATGTCCGAACGCAGCCTGTCCGCCATGCTTGTCGACCGCTTTTGTTGCAGGAACGCGACATGAGCGGAGTGCGCATGGAGAGTGGCAACGATGTCGACGGGCACGACCCCGTCGCCTGGCGCGAGGGTTTCCAGGTCGGCCTGCCCACGCTGTTCGGCCTCGGCGCATGGGGCATCGTGGTCGGGGTCGCCATGGTCAAGAGCGGCCTCACGGTGCTGCAAGCCAGCGCCATGACGCTGATCGTGTATTCCGGTTCGGCGCAGCTTGCATCGCTGCCGCTGATCGTCACCGGCGCCCCCATCGGCGTCATCTTCGCCACCGCCTTCGTCGTCAACCTGCGGTTCGTCATCTTTTCCGCGCTGCTCGCCCCCCATTTCTCGCACCTGCCGGTGGTGCAGCGTTTTTATCTTGGCCATATCTCCGGCGACCTGACCACCGCGCTCTTCCTGCAGCGCTACCCCCGCACGGCGCCCGAACGGGGCAAGCTGTCGTTCCTGAAGGGCTTGTTGTATCCGAGCTGGGTCGCGTGGCAGGTCGGCACGTTCATCGGCATCTTCCTGGGCAGCGCCGTGCCGACGGAATGGCAGCTGGGCTTTGCCGGCACGCTCGCCATCCTGTGCATCCTCGTCCCGCTCGTCATGAACAGCGCGGCCCTGTGCGGCGTGCTCGTGGCGGGCATCGTGTCCGTGCTGGCGCATGGCCTGCCATACAAGCTGGGGCTGCTGCTTGCGGTTCTCGTCGGCATGGTCACCGCCATCGCCATCGAGGAAACGCAGGAACGCCGCAAGGTCCGCCATGGCTGACTGGGAAATCTGGACCGTCATCGTGGTGCTGGGTGTCGCCACCGCGTGCTGCCGCAGCGCCTTGTGGATGGTGGGCCACCGCGTGACGATTCCCCGGCGCGTGCAGGAAATGCTGCGCTATGCGCCCGCCTGCGCGCTGGCCGCGATCGTCGCGCCCGATTTCATGCTGGGGCCGCAGGGCGAGGTCGAGCTGGCCGTCACGAACCCGAAGCTCCTGGCCGGTATCATCTCGCTGGCCTACTACCTGTGGCGGCGGAACATGTTGCAGACCATCGTTATTGGCATGGTGGTATTTACTGTGCTGCGCGTTTCTGGTGTTTTCCATGGGGTCGGCTAAGGTAAAATAGCGTTTTTTAAACATTCCAAGATTGTTGACAATGGCCGTTCTCAATTTCACCCGCTTGCAAGACCTGATCGACCAAGACGCGCTGAAAGGCAAGCGCGTCTTCATCCGCGCCGACCTGAATGTCCCGCAGGACGACGCCGGCAACATTACGGAAGACACGCGCGTGCGTGCTTCGGTTCCCGCGATCCGCGCTGCGCTTGATGCGGGTGCGGCCGTGATGGTCACGTCGCACCTGGGCCGTCCGACCGAGGGCGAGTTCAAGCCGGAAGACAGCCTGGCGCCGGTCGCCAAACGCCTGTCCGAGCTGCTGGGCCAGCCGGTTGAACTGAAACAGAACTGGGTCGATGGCGTCGACGTCGCGCCGGGCCAGGTCGTGCTGCTGGAAAACTGCCGCGTCAACAAGGGCGAGAAGAAGAATTCGGACGAGCTGGCGCAGAAGATGGCCAAGCTGTGCGACATCTATGTGAATGACGCCTTCGGCACCGCGCACCGCGCCGAAGCGACCACGCACGGCATCGCGAAATTCGCGCCCGTGGTCGCCGCCGGTCCGCTGCTGGCGGCCGAGCTGGATGCGCTGGGCAAGGCCCTGGGCGCACCGCAGCGTCCGCTGCTGGCGATCGTCGCCGGCTCCAAGGTGTCGACCAAGCTGTCGATCCTGCAGAGCCTGGCCGACAAGGTCGACAACCTGATCGTGGGCGGCGGCATCGCCAACACGTTCATGAAGGCCGTGGGCCTGAACATCGGCAAGTCGCTGGCGGAAGCGGACCTCGTCGGCGAGGCGAAAACCATCATCGACAAGATGGCCGCCCGTGGCGCGACCGTGCCGATCCCGGTGGACGTCGTGTGCGCGAAGGAGTTTTCGCCGACCGCGGCCGCGACCGTCAAGGATGTCAAGGATGTGGCCGACGACGACATGATCCTGGACATCGGCCCGAAAACCGCGGCCCAGCTCGCCGAGCAGATCGCCAAGGCGGGCACCATCGTGTGGAACGGTCCGGTCGGCGTGTTCGAGTTCGACCAGTTCGCCGAAGGCACCAAGACCCTGGCCCAGGCCATCGCCGCATCGAAAGCCTTCTCGATCGCGGGCGGCGGCGACACCCTGGCTGCCATCGCAAAATACAATATTGCCGACCAAGTCGGCTATATCTCGACCGGTGGCGGCGCCTTCCTCGAGTTCCTCGAAGGTAAGACGCTTCCGGCGGTGGAGATCCTGCTGCAGCGTAGCGCTGCGAAATAACACCTCACGGTCACCGGCGCAGCCCACGGGCTGCGCTTTTCACTTCAAGGATAGATCAATGTCTCGTGGTACCAAGATCGTCGCAACCATCGGCCCCGCTTCCTCCGACTTCGATACGCTCGTCCGCATGATCCGCGCGGGCGTGGACATCGTGCGCCTGAATTTCTCGCACGGCCGCGCCCAGGACCATATCGACCGTGCCAACCTGGTGCGTCGCGCCGCGGCCGAGTGCGGCCGCGAAGTGGCGATCATGGCCGACATGCAGGGCCCGAAGATCCGCGTCGGCAAGTTCGAAGAAGGCAAGATCGTACTGAACAACGGTGACCGCTTCATCCTGGACGCCCGCTGGGGCGAGAACGGCGAGCTGGGCAACCAGGAACGCGTCGGCCTCGACTACAAGGCACTGCCGAACGACGTCCGTCCGGGCGACACGCTGCTGCTGAACGACGGCCTGATCGTGCTGATCGTCGAGCGCGTGGCCGGCAGCGAGATCCACACCATCGTCAAGGTGGGCGGCGATCTGTCCAACAACAAGGGCATCAACCGCATGGGCGGCGGCCTGACGGCGCCGGCGCTGACCGCGAAGGACATGGAGGACATCAAGACCGCGATGACCTTCCAGGCCGACTACCTGGCGATCTCGTTCCCGAAAACGGCGACCGACATGGAAATGGCGCGCCAGCTGGCGAACATCGCCGGCGAGCCGTTCGGCCACAAGCCGATGATGATCGCGAAGATCGAGCGCGCGGAAGCAATTCCCGTGCTGCAAGAGATCCTGGACGCCTCCGACGGCATCATGGTCGCCCGCGGCGACCTCGCCGTCGAGGTGGGCAACGCGGCCGTGCCGGCGCTGCAGAAGCGCATGATCCGCATGGCGCGCGATTGCAACAAGCTGGCGATCACCGCCACGCAGATGATGGAGTCGATGATCGTCAACGCCGTGCCGACCCGCGCCGAAGTGTCGGACGTGGCCAACGCCGTGCTGGACGGCACCGACGCCGTGATGACGTCGGCCGAGACCGCCGCCGGCAAGTGGCCGGTCGAGACGGTCGAGATGATGTCCGCGATCTGCGTCGAAGCGGAACGTTCCGAATACAACAAGCTGGAAGCCGACTTCCTGAACGTGCAGTTCACCCGCATCGACCAGTCGATCGCGTACGGCGCCCTGTTCACCGCGCACCACCTGCGCGTGAAGGCGATCGTGGCGCTGACCGAGTCCGGTTCGACCGCGCTGTGGATGAGCCGCCACCGCGTCGACACCCCGATCTTCGCCCTGACGCCAAGCGTCACCACCCAACGCAAGGTTGCGTTGTATCGTAACGTGCATGCGTACCACCTGACGCAGCGCGGCGATAGCAGTGCCGTCCTGAAACAGGCGGAAGACTTGCTGGTGGCCAACGGCATCGTCAAGAAGGGCGACACGATCGTCGTCACGTGGGGCGAGCCGATGGGCCAGGTCGGCGGTACGAACGCGCTTAAGATCGTTCGCGTCGGTGAATTCAATTAAGAGGGAGCTCAACACCTGAGCGCGCGGCCGCAACCGCGGCCGCGCCAGACTGTCGAACGGATGATGTGCATGGCTGACGCGCCTTCGCGCGAGGCCAGACGCACGCACGCGCAGAAGGTGTGAGACCCGGAAAGGTTTCTTTATTCCTATGGAGCTAAACCATGGCACTCGTATCAATGCGTCAACTGCTGGACCACGCCGCCGAACACGGCTACGGCCTCCCGGCGTTTAACGTCAACAACCTGGAGCAGGTCCAGGCCATCATGGCCGCGGCCGACCAGACCGGCAGCCCGGTGATCATGCAGGCTTCGGCCGGCGCCCGCAAATATGCCGGCGAAGCGTTCCTGCGCCACCTGATCGACGCCGCCGTCGAAGCCTACCCGCACATTCCCGTCGTCATGCACCAGGACCACGGCCAGTCGCCGGCCGTCTGCATGGCCGCGATCCGTTCGGGCTTCACCTCCGTCATGATGGACGGCTCGCTGGAAGCGGACGGCAAGTCCGTCGCCTCCTACGACTACAACGTCGAGGTGTCGAAGGAAGTCGTCAAGTTCGCGCACTCGATCGGCGTGACCGTCGAAGCGGAACTGGGCGTGCTCGGTTCGCTGGAAACGATGAAGGGCGACAAGGAAGACGGCCACGGCGCGGACCGCACCATGACCCGCGAAGAGCTGCTGACCGACGTGGCACAGGCCGCCGACTTCGTCGCGCGCACCCAGTGCGATGCGCTGGCCATCGCCATCGGCACCTCGCACGGCGCCTATAAATTCACGCGCAAGCCGACCGGCGACATCCTCGCCATCGACCGCATCAAGGAAATCCACGCGCGCATCCCGAACACGCACCTCGTGATGCACGGTTCGTCGTCGGTCCCGCAGGAGCTGCTGGCGATCATCCGCGAATTCGGCGGCGACATGAAGGAAACGTATGGCGTGCCGGTCGAGGAAATCCAGGAAGGCATCAAGCACGGCGTCCGCAAGATTAATATCGACACGGACATCCGCCTGGCGATGACGGCCGCGATCCGCAAATACCTGTTCGAGAACCCGTCGAAATTCGACCCGCGCGACTACCTGAAGCCGGCCCGCGAAGCCGCGACGCAGATCTGCAAGGCACGCTATATCTCCTTCGGCTGCGAAGGCATGGCGGCCAAGATCAAGCCGATTCCGCTGGAGAAAATGGCGGAGCGCTACAAGGCGGGTGAGCTGGCGCAGATCGTTCAGTAATCCCCAAGCCGTCGTTCCCGCGAAGGCGGGAACCCATACTGAATCGCCAGATTCGGTAAGTTGAAAGCAGCGCGAGGCTTTTGAACACGAACTTCGGAACCTCAGCATGGGCCCCCGCTTTCGCGGGGGCGACGATTTCCACGCAATATTCGCGTAAAATATCGCTTTGGCACCGGCTCTCACTAGCCTTCGCCCATCCGACCGGCCTCTTCGCCGGTTTCGCTTTATCAAGATATCCCCTCTATGAAAAGCCTCTACCAATCCACTATTTCCTCCCTGCCATTGCTGGGCCATGGCAAGGTCCGTGACAACTACGCCGTCGGCGACGACAAGATCCTGATCGTCACGACCGACCGCCTGTCGGCCTTCGACGTCGTCATGAACGAACCGATCCCCGGCAAGGGTATGGTGCTGAACCAGATGAGCGATTTCTGGTTCGAAAAACTCGGCCACATCGTGCCGAACCACCTGACCGGCGTGGCGCCGGAATCCGTGGTCGCACCCGAGGAAGTGGAGCAGGTAAAAGGCCGCGCCGTCGTCGCCAAGCGCCTGAAGCCGATCCTCGTGGAAGCCGTCGTGCGCGGCTACATCATCGGTTCGGGCTGGAAGGATTACCAGGCGACCGGATCCGTCTGCGGCATCCAGCTGCCGGCCGGCCTGCGCCAGGCCGACAAGCTGCCCGTGCCGCTGTTCACCCCGGCCGCGAAAGCCGACCTGGGCGAGCACGACGAGAACATCAGCTTCGCCGACATGGAACAACGCATCGGTTCGGAACTGGCGAATAAAATCCGCGACATCAGCATCCAGCTGTACAAGACCGCCGCCGACTACGCCGCCACGCGCGGCATCATCATCGCCGACACCAAGTTCGAATTCGGCCTGGACGAGAACGGCGTGCTGCACCTGATGGACGAAGTCCTGACCGCCGATTCCTCGCGTTTCTGGCCGGCGGACTCGTACGCCCCGGACATGTCGCCGCCGTCGTTCGACAAGCAGTTCGTGCGTGACTACCTGGAAACGCTGAAGGACTGGAACAAGGCCCCGCCGGCACCGCCGCTGCCGCAGGACGTCATCGACAAGACCCAGGCCAAGTACTTCGAAGCCATCGAACGCCTGACCGGCGAGAAGCTGAAGGTCTGAGATGGCGGATCAGCAGAATAAGCCGCTGGTCGGCGTGATCATGGGCTCCAGCTCCGACTGGGACGTGATGCAGCACGCCTGCGCCATGCTGAAGCAGTTCGGCGTGCCGTTCGAGGCGCAGGTGATCTCGGCGCACCGCATGCCGGACGAGATGTTCGCGTACGCGGAATCCGCCCGTCGCCGCGGCCTGCGTGCCATCATCGCCGGTGCCGGCGGTGCCGCGCACCTGCCGGGCATGGTCGCCGCGAAGACGGTCGTGCCCGTGCTGGGTGTGCCCGTCCCGTCGAAATACCTGCGCGGCGAAGACTCGCTGCTGTCGATCGTGCAGATGCCGAAGGGCGTGCCCGTGTCGACGTTCGCCATCGGCGAAGCCGGCGCCGCGAATGCCGCGCTGACCGCGATCGCCATCATCGCCACCACCGACGACGCCCTGGCGGGCCAGCTTGAACAATTCCGCCAGCAACAGACCGCCGCCGCCAAGGCCATGACCCTGCCTGTGAACGACTGATGAGTAATACGAAGTCACTAGCCTATTTGCCGGAAGCCGCGGAACCTGCGTGGCTGGGCGTAATGGGCGGCGGCCAACTGGGCCGCATGTTTGCCCACGCCGCACAGGCGATGGGCTACCGCGTGGCCGTGCTGGAGCCGTCGGATGACTGCCCGGCCGGCCAGGTCGCCGAGCGCCTCGTCGAGGCCGGCTACGAAGATGCGGCCGGCCTGGATGCGCTGGCCGCGCAATGCGTCGCCGTCACGACGGAATTCGAAAACGTCCCGGCCGCCAGCCTGTCGCGCCTCGCGCAGCAGGTGTTCGTGGCGCCGAACGCGCACGGCGTGTCCGTCGCCCAGGACCGCATCGCGGAAAAATCCTTCTTCGTCGCCTGCGCAAGTAAATCCGGCGTGATGCCGGCGCCGCACAAGGTGATCGCAAGCGATGCCGACATCGACGCCATCGCCGACGACCTGCTGCCCGGCATCCTGAAAACGGTGCGCATGGGCTACGACGGCAAGGGCCAGGTGCGCGTGCGCACGCGCGAGGACGTCCGCGCCGCGTTCGAATCCATGGACCGCGTGACCTGTCTGCTGGAAAAGATGCTGCCGCTCGCGTATGAGGTGTCCGTGCTGACGGCGCGCGGCGCGGATGGCCAGTCGGTCGTCTACCCGATCGCGGAAAACGTGCACCGCGACGGCATCCTGTTCACGACGACCGTGCCGGGCCCGAACGTGTCCGCCGAATGCGCGCGCAAGGCGCAGGATGCGGCCCGTGCCATCGTGGCCGAGCTCGGTTATGTCGGCGTGTTGTGCATCGAATTCTTCGTGCTGGCGGACGGTTCGCTGGTCGTCAACGAGATGGCGCCGCGCCCGCACAACAGCGGCCACTACACGATCGACGCGTGCATCACGAGCCAGTTCGCGCAGCAGGTCCGTGCGATGGCGAAACTGCCGCTGGGCGACGTGCGCCAGCATTCGCCGGCCGTAATGCTGAACATCCTCGGCGACGTGTGGTTCGAGGGCGAGACTGTCCGTGAACCGGCGTGGGACCAGGTGCTGGCGCTGCCCGGCGCCAACCTGCACCTGTACGGCAAGACCGACCCGCGCCGCGGCCGCAAGATGGGCCACGTGACGTTCGTCGCGCCGACGCTGCAAGAGGCGCAAGCAAACTTTGCGCAGGCCTGCACCATCCTCGGGATCGCGCTGTGACCGATGTGATCAAAGCCGCCGCGCGCTCGCTCGAGGCCGGCCGCCTCGTCGCGCTGCCGACCGAGACCGTGTACGGCCTCGGCGCCGACGCGGAGAACCCGGCCGCGGTTGCCGCGATCTATGCCGCCAAGGGCCGCCCGCAGGATCACCCCGTGATCGTGCATGTGGCGCCCGGCGCGGACCTCGACTACTGGGCGACCGACATCCCGTCGGAAGCACGCCAGCTGGCCGACGCCTTCTGGCCCGGTCCGCTGACGATGATCCTGAAACGTGCGCCGCACATTCCGGACGCCGTCTCGGGCGGGCAGGACACGGTCGGCATCCGCTGCCCGTCGCATCCGGTGGCGATCGAACTGCTGCAGGCATTCAAGGGCGGGAAGGGCGGCATCGCGGCGCCATCCGCGAATAAATTCGGCGCCGTCAGCCCGACGACCGCGCAGCATGTGCGCGACGAGTTCGGCGACGACATCGGAGAACACGGTCGCATCGCCTTCGTGCTGGATGGCGGCCAGAGCGAGGTCGGCATCGAATCGACGATCGTCGACCTGTCGCGCCTGGCGACGCACGGCCCCGTGCTGCTGCGTCCGGGCCATATCTCGGCGGATGCCATCGCGGCCGTGATCGACCAGGTGCCGGCCCGTCCGGATGCCGCGGCACCCCGCGCCTCGGGCACGCTGGAATCGCATTACGCGCCGCACACGCCGGTCGCGATGCAGGACACGGCGACTCTGGCCGACACCTTGTCCAGGTTGCAAGAGGCGGGACGCAAGGTTGCGCTGATCCATTATTCGGATTTGGCCGCCACGCACGCTGCCGTCCGCCTGCCGGCCTCGCCGCAGGGCTTTGCGCACGCGTTGTACGCGGCGCTGCGCTCGATGGATGGCGCTGGCGCCGACGTCATCCTCGTCGAGGCGCCGCCGCAGGATGGACCATGGCTGGGCGTCAACGACCGCCTGCGCCGCGCCGCGCATGGTTCGACCGGCATCGTGCACGGGTTGATAAACAACACTACCGCGCTGTAATCAGTCGGGAATCTTCCCAAAAACGCCTGTCCGGTGCATGCTACTCGGCAATCCCGGCCCGCCTTCCTGCGCGGGCCTTTTGTCTTGATCAGTGAGTCGAAGGACACCCATGCGTTCCCTCTTAACCCTGGCCTGCAGCCTCGGGCTGGGCTATTTGCTTGCCGCTTGCAGCGGCGGCACCACCGCCGGCGGCACGCCGACCGGCGTCGCGAATCCTGAACCGCTGCCCGTCGCGACGCGCGGCAGCCTCGTGGGGCAGGCCGCCTCCGTGGCTGTCAGCGTCGGCGGTGCAAGTCTCACCACATTGGCTCCGACCGTGCTGGCCGGCTTCCTCGAATCGGCCCAGCAGGGCACCTTGGCCGTCGCGGGACAGCCGCAGTGCTCGGTCTCCGTGTACAAGGTCCACTACAACACCATCGGCGGCGCCGGCGAAGCGACGGACGGCAGCGCCGCCGTCTTCGTACCCACCGGCGGCGGCGCGTCGTGCAGCAACTCGCGGCCCGTCGTGCTGTATGCGCACGGCACCTCGTTGCAGAAATCCTACGACATGGCCGACATCGCCAACAACACGGAAGCACGCCTCGCGGCGGCCGTGTTCGCGGCCCAGGGCTTCATCGTCGTCGCGCCGAACTACACGGGCTACAGCGGTTCGTCGCTGGGCTACCACCCGTACCTGGACCGCGTCGCGCAGGCGGCCGACATGATCGACGCGCTGCGCGCCGCACGCACGTCGTTCGGGGCCATCGGCGCCAAGGATTCCGGCAAGCTGATGGTCACCGGCTATTCCCAAGGCGGCTATGTCGCGCTGGCCACGCAGCGCGCCATGCAAGACATGGGCACGAACGAGTTCACGTTGACGGCGGCGTCCGGCATGTCGGGCCCGTATGCCATCGCCCGCTTCGGCGATGACCTGTTCGGCGGTGCACCGCGTAGTGGTGCCACCGTGATCGTGCCGATGATCATCAACGCGGGTCAGCATGCGAGTGCCGCGCTGTATGCGACGCCGTCGGATGTCTACGAGACGCAGTACGCCGCATCGATCGCCGACCTGGTGCCAGGCAGCCTCGGCAGCGGTGACCTCGTCGACCAGGGCAAGCTGCCGGCATCAGCCCTGTTCGCCGCGGATTCGCAGCCGCAGACGCCCGGCTACACGGCATATTTCGGCGCCAACAACCTGATCCGCACGACCTACCGCAGCGGCTACCTGGCCGATCTCGCCGCGCACCCGTGCGACCAGAGCGCGACGTCGCCGCTGGCCTGTTCTCCGGCCCACAACCTGCGCAAATGGCTCGTGCGCAATGATCTGCGCAGCTATATGCCGAACGCGCCCACGATGCTGTGCGGTGGCCATGACGACCCCGTCGTGCCGTTCTTCAACGCGACGTCGGCCGCGAGCTATTTCAGTGCGCGCGGCAGCAGGATCACGCTGCTCGACATCGATGACACGCCGAGCCTGAACGACCCGTACCGCTCGGCCAAGGCGGGCTTCGTAGCGGCCAGGACGATCCTGCGCGCGGCGTCGGGCGATGGCGCCGTCGCGTCGGCCTATCACGCCGGTCTCGTGGCGCCGTTCTGCATGGCGGCGACACGCGATTATTTTCAAACAACATTGTCACATTAAGACATGAATTCGCCGGCGGCGTTGCTATAATCGGCCGCGCTGCCGGCCTCGTCTCCCAGCCATCGCAACAGGGTGTTGTTGCCGGTGCACGACAAAGCTTTTCGCTATACAACGATGCCGAACACTGGCATATTAGTTGGCACACGAATAGCACGGCCGTTCGTTGCATAAGAGAAAAATTTCTTTAGGAGACACAATGCGTAAGACCACATTCGCGCTCGCGCTGTTGACCGCTGCCGTCCTGTCGGCTTGCGGCGGCAGCAGCACCAGCCCTCGCGGTGGCGACCAGACCCCGGTTACCAAGTTCAGCGCACAGGTATCGTTCGGCGACAGCCTGTCCGACGTCGGCTCGTATGCCGTCGGTACCGTCAAGGCGCTGGGCGGCGGCAAGTTCACGATCAACGGCGACAACACGTCGATCAACAAGGAACTGACCGGCAAGAACTGGACCGAACTCGTCGCGGCCCAAATGAGCCTGCCAGCACCGTGCCCGGCCCAGACCGGCCTGCAGGGCGACGCGACCAAGGGCTTCGCCGTCCCTGTCTCCTTCAACACCAACTGCCTCAATTACGCGCAAGGCGGCTCGCGCGTGACGAATCCGATCGGCCCGAACAACAAGGTCGTGAACCCGACGCTGGGCCTGACCACCGTGCCCGTGGTGACGCAGATCGCGAACCACCTGGCCAAGACCGGGGGCAAATTCAGCGGTACCGAACTCGTGACCGTGATGGCCGGCGGTAACGACATCCTGTTCCTGCTGGGCCAGCTGTCGTCGAGCGCCACCGCCGCCGGCACTGCCGCCGGTTCCCAGGCCTTCGCCGTGTCGCTGACGACGCAACTGGCCGCCGGTGCGACGAACCCGGCCACCGCGGCCCAGGCCATCGGCCTCGCGATCCAGACGGAAGCGGCGCGCGCCGGCCACACCGACGCCTCGATCGTGCAAGCCGCCGTCACCGCCGCCGTCATGGCCGGGAACACTGCCGCCGCGCAGGCGACCGTGTACGGCCCGATGGTCGCCAAGGCCCAGGCGGACGCCACGGCCGCCGGCCAGAAAGCAGGCGCAGACTACCTGACCGCGAATGCCGCAGGTGTCGTCACCGCCATGGCGACGGCCGGCGCCGAGCTGGCCGCGCTGGTCAAGACGCAGATCGTCGCCAAGGGCGCGAACTATGTGGTCGTGAACAACCTGCCGGATGTGGCATCGACGCCGTCGGGCAAGTCGCAGTCCGCGGCCGTCCAGGCCCTGATCGTGAAAGCCGTCGACGCCTTCAATGCGCAATTGCAAGCCGGTGTCGCGGACGAGCCGAAAGTCCTGTACGTCGACGTGTGGAGCGTCAGCCACGACGAAGTGATCAATCCGGCACCGTATGGCCTCACCAATACGTCGACCCCGGCCTGTGGCCCGAACGCGCTGGGTACCACTTCACTCGTCTGCAACGCGAAGAACGTGATCGCAGGCGACGTCAGCCACTACATGTTCGCCGACGAAGTCCATCCGACACCGTTCGTGAACTGGCTGCTCGCGCGCTATGTTCTCGAGAAAATGGAAGTCAAAGGCTGGCTGTAATCATCACGACAGGCTCGTCCCCGCGGACGGGCCATCAATAAGAATCAGGAGATAACATGAAAGTAAGTTCCAATGTCGTGAAGCTGCTGGTCGCTGCTGGCGCGCTGGCCGTGGCGGGCAGCGCCGCGGCACAGGCCAAGGGGAAGTGGGCCGTATCGCTGGGCGCCATCGAGATCGAACCGAAAGTGGAAAGCGGAGCGATTTCCGCTCCGGCCCTGCCGAATTCGCTGGGCGACGTCGGCAAGGACACGGAACCGGTGGCGATCATCAACTACGGGATCACCGACAACATCACCGCCGAATTCACCATCGCGAAGCCATACAAGCACAGCATCTACGGCGCGGGTGCCATCGCCGGTACGGGCGAGCTGGGCACGGCGCATGCCTTGCCGCCGACCTTGTTTGCGCAATACCGTTTCTTCTCGCCGAACGCGGCGTTCCGTCCGTACGTCGGCCTGGGCGTGACTTATGCCTACTTTTACAAGGAAACCGGCTCGTTCCGCATGACCGCGCTGACGGATCCGGGCGGTCCGCCGACGACGTTTAGCATCGACAACAAATTGACCTATTCGGGCCAGATCGGTGCCGTCTGGAACTTCAACGAGAAATGGTTCCTCAACGCCGCGCTCGTGAAGACCCGCCTGCGGACCGACGTGCACTTCTCGACGGGGCAGAACCAGCACATGAAGCTGGACCCGAAGTCGACCGTGCTGACCCTGGGCTACAAGTTCTGATCGCGTTTCGCGCAATAAAAAACCCGCCGTGTTCGGCGGGTTTTTTTTCGTGCACCGGGGCGATCAGAACGCCGCGATACCGGTCTGCGCGCGCCCCAGGATCAGCGCGTGGATGTCGTGCGTACCTTCGTACGTGTTGACGACTTCCAGGTTGACGAGGTGACGCGCCACGCCGAACTCGTCGCTGATGCCATTACCACCCATCATGTCGCGCGCCATGCGTGCGATGTCCAGTGCCTTGCCGCAGGAATTGCGTTTCATGATCGACGTGATCTCGACCGCGGCCGTGCCCTCGTCCTTCATGCGGCCCAGGCGCAGGACGCCCTGCAGGCCCAGCGTGATTTCCGTTTGCATGTCCGCCAGTTTTTTCTGGATCAGCTGGTTGGCGGCCAGCGGCTTGCCGAACTGCTTGCGGTCCAGCACGTACTGGCGGGAACGATGCCAGCAGTCTTCCGCGGCGCCCAGCGCACCCCAGGCGATGCCGTAGCGGGCCGAATTCAGGCACGTGAACGGACCCTTCAGGCCGCGCACTTCCGGGAACGCGTTTTCTTCGGGGCAGAACACTTCGTCCATCACGATCTCGCCCGTGATCGACGCGCGCAGGCCGACCTTGCCGTGGATGGCCGGTGCCGACAGGCCCTTCCACCCCTTTTCCAGCACGAAGCCGCGGATCTTGCCTTCGTCATCCTTGGCCCAGACGACGAACACGTCGGCGATCGGCGAGTTCGTGATCCACATCTTGGAGCCGGACAGCGAGTAGCCGCCGTCGACCTTGCGCGCGCGCGTGACCATCGAGCCCGGGTCGGAGCCATGGTTCGGTTCGGTCAGGCCGAAGCAGCCGATCCATTCGCCGGTGGCCAGTTTCGGCAGGTATTTCTGCTTCGTTTCTTCATTGCCGAATTCATGGATGGGCACCATCACGAGCGACGACTGCACGCTCATCATCGAGCGGTAGCCGGAATCGACGCGCTCGACTTCGCGCGCGATCAGGCCGTAGCTGACGTAGTTCAGGCCGGGGCCGCCGTATTGCTCGGGGATGGTCGGGCCCAGCAGGCCGAGCTCGCCCATCTCGCGGAAGATGGACGCGTCGGTGGTTTCGTGGCGGAAGGCGTCGAGGACGCGCGGCAGCAGCTTGTCCTGGCAATAGGCCGCGGCGGCGTCGCGCACCATGCGTTCTTCGTCGAGCAACTGCTCGTTCAGCAGCAACGGGTCATCCCAATGGAACTGGGCTTTGCGGGGCGTATCGGAACGGCTCATGGGGCTCCTGTCTCAATCTTTGTAAGAATGTGGTGGGCGAATGGATGGCCGCCCGGGTCGAGCCATTATAGAAACCCAGCCCCGCCGCATCTTTTCAAACTGCGACAGGCATTTTCATTTTTCAAACAAGGATCAGGTGCTGCCGAAGCGCCCGCCATGGAACAGCAGGGCAGACTGGGGATGCACGGCGCAGTCTTCCACTTCGCCCACGAAGATCACGTGGTCGCCTTCCGGGTAGCGGCTGCGGTTGTGGCATTCGAACCAGGCGGAGACGCCTTTCAGGATCGGCTGGCCGGTGCGCGACAATTCGTACTCGACGCCTTCGAACGGATCGTGGCCACGCCGCGAGAACCGGCGCGCCAGCTCTTCCTGGCCGGCGGACAATACGTTGATGACGTAGTGCGAATTGCCGGTGAAGATGGGCAGGCTGTTGGCGACGTTCGACAGGCTCCACAGCACCAGCGGCGGCTCCAGCGATACGGAATTGAAAGAGGACGCGGTCAGGCCGCGGAATTTGCCGTCGCCCAGGCGGGTCGTGATGACGGTGACGCCGGTCGCGAATTGGGACAGGGCCTGGCGAAAATGGGCGGAATCGAAACCGCGCGTGGTGGCGCGAGGTGAGCTGGTGTTCATGCGCGCATTATGCCATCAATGGCCGGAGCTTCCCCGAGCCTGCACGACTGCGCACTTTCGTTTACAGTGAAACCATGGACAACTATTTATCCCTTGAGGAGTCAGCATGAGCCAGCAATCAGCAACCGAAGTGGCCATCCTGGGCGGCGGGTGTTTCTGGTGCCTGGAAGCCGTCTATCTGGAAGCGCGCGGTATTCTCCGCGTGGAATCGGGCTATATGGGCGGCGAGGCCCCTGCGCCGACCTACGAGCAGGTGTGCGCGGGCACGACGGGCCACGCGGAAGTCGTGCGCCTGGAATTCGATCCGAACGTGATCAGTTATCGCGACATCCTGGAAATCTTTTTCACCATCCACGACCCGACGACGCTGAACCGCCAGGGCAACGACGTCGGCACGCAATACCGCTCGGTGATCTTCTTCACGTCGCCGGAACAGGAAGCGACGGCGCGCAAGGTGATGGCCGAGATGGCCGCCGTGTGGGATGCGACTATCGTCACGCAGGTGCTGCCGGCCGAGCCGTGGTACAAGGCCGAGGACTACCACCAGAATTATTTTGCGCAGCACCCGTTGCAGGGGTATTGCGCGTTCGTGGTGGCGCCCAAGGTGGCCAAGTTCCGCAAGATGTTCACGGACCGGGTGAAGTGATTGATGCGGGGGGAATAAATCACGGCTAGCGATACATGTACCGCCGCGACCACGGAATCAGGTCCGGTTCCTCGCCCGCCTTGCCGCACACGATCTGGTACAGGCTGATCCAGTCGTGTGCGAAGCCGTACGCGCAGCCGGCCAGGTAGACGTGCCAGATGCGGAACGTCTTCGGATCGCATGTCGCCCGGATGCGGTCGGCATTGTTCTCGAAATTCTCGGTCCACAGCGCACACGTGCGGGCATAGTGGCGGCGCAGGTTTTCCACGTCGCGGACTTCGAGTCCGCCTTCCTGCATCGTGCGGATGACGGTGGACAGATGCGCCAGCTCGCCGTGCGGGAACACGTATTTGTCGATGAACTCGCCACTGCCGTGCGGGCTGTTGCGCTGCTCGACATCGGTCGTGGTGATGCCGTGGTTCATCACGACGCCACCCGGCGCCAGCAGCTTGCCGATGCGACGGAAGTATTCCGGTAAATTGTCCACGCCCACGTGCTCGAACATGCCGACGCTCGTGATGCGGTCAAAACTGCCCGCGACGTCGCGGTAGTCCTGCAAGCGGATCTCGACACGGTCCTGCAACCCGGCCTGCGCCACGCGCTCGCGCGCCAGCTCGTACTGGCGTTCGGACAGCGTGACGCCGACGCAGCGCGCCCCGAACTTGCTGGCCGCGCGGATCGCGAGCGCGCCCCAGCCGCAGCCGATGTCGAGCAGCGTCTGGCCCGGCTGCACGCCGATCTTGGTGAGGATGTGGTCGATCTTCTTTTGCTGGGCCGTGGCCAGGTCCTCGTCGCCGTTCTCGAAATAGGCGCAGGAATAGACCATGGCCGGGTCGAGGAACAGGCTGTAGAACTCGTTGGAGACGTCGTAGTGGTAGCGGATTGCCTCGGCATCCTTCTCGCGCGTGTGCGGCGAGACGAGGCGCAGGGCAGCGCTGGCGACGCGGCTCGCGCGCGCCGGCTTGCCCGTCGTTTCTGCGAGGGCAGAGCCTACCTGGATCATGTCGGCCGCGCGTCCTTCGATCTCGAGCGCGCCTTCGACATAGGCTTCCCCGAGGTTGCCCAGCGACGGCGCGAGGAGGTAGCGCAGGCCGCCCGGGTTCGGGACGCGGATTTTCACGCGTGGCTGCTCAGGGGACAAGTCCACCTGCGCGCCGTTCCATAATTCCACGCGCAGGGGCAGGTTGAATTTACTGCGTATGCCTGAAGTCCAGGCGGAAAGCTTCATTTGATCGAACACGCGTCTTCTCCGGCTGATCCTGAACCGGATGCACCGGGTCAGGGTTGCAAACGTTGCCGCGTCCAGCTGCCATCTTCCTGCCGCGTATAGACGATGCGGTCGTGGAAGCGTGAACGCCGCCCCTGCCAGAACTCGATCCGTTCCGGCACCAGGCGAAAACCGCCCCAGTGTTGTGGCCGTGGCGGTGCTTCGCCATACTGACGCGCCACTTGCTCGTAGTGTTCTTCGAGGGCGGCACGGTTTGCGATCGGCTCGCTTTGTTCGGACGCGATCGCCGACAGCCGGCTTTTCAATGGTCGGCTGTTGAAATACTTATCGCTTTCCTCGGCACTCGTGCGCTCAACCCTGCCTTCGATCCGCACCTGCCGTTCAAGTTCACTCCAGAAGAATAGCAGAGCTGCAAAAGGCTTGCTTGCCAACTGCTTGCCTTTCTGGCTGTCGTAATTCGTGTACCAGGTAAAGCCGCGCGCATCGAATTGCTTGACGAGAACAATGCGCGACGTCGGCCGCCCGTCCTCGCCCACGGTGGCCACGCTCATCGCGTTCGGCTCGTTCACTTCGGCCTTCAGCGCTTCCTCGAACCAGCGCGTGAACTGGTCCATCGGGTCGTCGGCGACGTCGCTTTCGTCCAGGCGGGCCTGGCCGTAATCCTTGCGCAGGTCGGCGACTTTTTCGCCGATGGAAGGTACCGGGGCCACCGCCTGTTCGAGGCCGCGGCGCTGGCGCATCGCGCCGCCCAGGCGCGCCATCTGATCCGGACCAAAGAGGCGCAGCGCCATCGGCGCGACGATGCCTTCTTCGCGTTCCATATGGCCGTGATAGCCCTGCACGAAGCGCCGCACGATCGACGCCGACAGCTGCGTGCCGCCGCCGTCCGCGATGCCCGTCAGTTGCTCGTGCAGGTCTTGCCACATCGCATCCATGTCCTTGTGTTCCTGCAGGATCACGGGCACGAGCGCCTGCAGCGTGGCCGCATCCTCGCCCTTGGCGACTGCCAGCAGCATCGGCAGCAGGTCCTGTTCTTCGTCTTCGTGGTGCAGGTGGGCGGCTTTGTCGAAGTATTTCAGTACGGCCGTTGCCGCCTGGCGCGCCTGCTCGTCGGCGCCGTGTTCGGGCAGGTGGGCGAGCAGTTTTTCCATGGTCGCAAGCTGTTTGCGGATGCGGCCGTGGCAATGCTTGAGGACGGCGACGGGTTGGTCGAAATCGGGAGCGGGGTCGGCTAGAAGGTTGTTCATGATCGCTGTTGTGGACGTGCAGAATGCGGGAAAATTTTTGATTGACTGAAAGTTATTTTAGAGCAATGAGCGCCATTCCGTCCGGTAAAATGAAGGGATCATGACTACGATTTCCACCTCCCTCTTCGATGACGTTGACTTCGAGCGGCGCTTCGGCGGCATTGCCCGCCTCTACGGCGAGCGTGCACTGGAACGGTTCCGTGCGGCGCACGTTTGCGTGGTCGGCGTCGGCGGCGTCGGCTCCTGGATCGTCGAGGCGCTGGCCCGCAGCGCCGTCGGCCGGCTCACGCTCATCGACCTCGACAACGTGGCCGAATCCAACATCAACCGGCAGATCCAGGCCCTGTCGACCACGGTCGGCATGCCCAAGATCGAGGCGCTGAAACAGCGCATCGCGCTCATCAATCCGTACTGCGAAGTCGAGCTCGTCGAAGACTTCATCGATCCGGACAACATCCCGCAGATGATCGGGACGAACAAGCCCGCGGCCCGATTCGACTACGTCGTCGACGCGATCGACAGCGTCCAGGCCAAGGCCGCGCTGATCGCGTACTGCAGCCAGCACGCGATCCCGCTGGTCGTCATCGGCGGCGCCGGCGGCCAGACTGACCCGACGAAGATCGAAGTGCGCGACCTCGCCCGCACCGAGCAGGAGCCGCTGCTGAAAAAAGTGCGCAAGATCCTGCGTGCCCGCTACGGCTTCGCGCGCGGCGAAAAGAACAAGTACCACATCGACGCCGTGTTCTCGATGGAACCGCTGCGCTACCCGGAGTCCGGCGACGCCTGCGAAGTCGACGCGAACAGCATCACTGGCCTGAACTGCGCCGGCTTCGGCTCGAGCATGGTCGTTACCGCGACGTTCGGCATGGTCGCGGCCGGCCACATGCTGCGCAAGATGGCGGAGGAGGCGAATGCCGTGCCGGTACATGTAACCGAATCCGTCGACGCTGTCCAAGTGGAAGAGGCCTTGTTATCATAGGATCAGTTTTTTACTGATTCGTGAAAAGAGGCTCCATGATCCGTCGTATTGCCGTAGCCAGCCTGCTGCTGGCGGCCGTCGCCGCCAACGCGCAGGACGCATCCCAGCAGGCCGGCGACGGCCTGCAAGGTCCCAAGGACCCGGCCCAGGCCACCGCCAACGCGGCCCATCCCGGCAACCCGAACAATCCCGTCGACCCGACGCCCGCTGGCCAGGAACAGCAAGGGCCGAAGGTGCAGGTCATCGACCACGTGATCGGCAAGGGTGCCGAAGCCAGCGTCGGCAGCACGGTCGTCGTCAACTACACGGGCTGGTTCTACAAGCCGCTGGCCGCCAAGCAACGCGGCCGCAAATTCGACTCGTCGCTGGACGCGGGCCGCGAACCGCTCGAGTTCCAGCTCGGCGCGCGCCAGGTCATCAAGGGCTGGGAGCAGGGCGTGCAGGGCATGAAGGTGGGCGGCAAGCGCACGCTGATCATCCCGAGCGAACTCGCGTACGGCAAGCGCGGTGCAGGTGGCGGTTCGATTCCGCCGGATTCCGACCTGATCTTCGACGTGGAACTCCTGAAGGTCAAATAAGGGAACCTCGAAAAACCGTCACGAGCGGCAGCAATGTCGGTTGAGAAGCGCAGCTGTACGCTAGTACAGCGAGCATCGAAGACCGACAGTGCAACGCGCAGTAGGTTTTTCGATGTTTTCTTAAGTCAAAACTCATCAACCAGGAGGACTGCATGCGCATCGCGAACGACGTGACGGAACTGATCGGCAATACCCCCTTGGTGCGGATCCGCCGCCTGGCGCAGGGCGCCGGCGCTGACCTCACCGCCAAGCTCGAGTTCTACAATCCGGCCCACAGCGTCAAGGACCGGATCGGCTGGGCCATGATCGAAGCGGCCGAGCAGGCCGGCAAGATCGGCCCGAACACCATCATCGTCGAACCCACCAGCGGCAACACGGGCATCGCGCTGGCAATGGTGTGCGCGGCGCGCGGCTACCGCTGCCGCCTCGTCATGCCGGAAACGATGAGCAACGAACGGCGCATGCTGCTGCGCGCGTACGGCGCCGAACTGGTGCTCACGCCGGGGCCGGAAGGCATGCTGGGCGCTATCCGCCGCGCCGAGGAAATCGTCGCGGCCGACCCGAACTGCTTCATGCCGCAGCAGTTCAACAACCCCGCCAACCCGGAAGTCCACCGCCGCACGACGGCCGAGGAAATCTGGCGCGATACCGACGGCAAGGTCGACATCCTCGTGGCCGGCATCGGCACGGGCGGCACGATCACGGGCGTGGCCGAAGTGATCAAGGCGAGGAAGCCGTCGTTCCAGGCCATCGCCGTGGAACCGGAAGCGTCGCCGATCCTGTCGAAGGGCACGAAGGGCCCGCACCCGATCCAGGGCATCGGCGCCGGCTTCATTCCGGACGTGCTGAACACGAAAGCCTACGACGAAGTCATCACCGTCAAGAACGAGGATGCCTTCGAGACGGCGCGTGCTGCCGCGCGCGAGGAGGGGCTGCTGGTCGGCATCTCGTCCGGCGCTGCCCTGTGGGCCGCGATCCAGGTCGCCAAACGGCCGGAAAACGCGGGCAAGCTGATCGTGACGATCATTCCATCGTTCGGCGAGCGCTATCTCAGTACGGCGTTGTACGCGAACCTGGCCGGCTGATCAGGCTTTCCATGTAAAACGGCCCGCTTGCATGCGGGCCGTTTTGTTTTAGTGCGCGTGTGAGTGACCATGATGATGGCCATGATCGTGGTCATGGTCGTGATCGTGGTCGTCATGCGCTTCCAGCCCATCGTGCAGGCAGCAACTGCTGTGCTTGGTCGTCCCTTGCTCCACCTGCAGCGTGCAGTGATGGATGGCGAAATCCTCGCGCAGGTGCCCGACGATCTCGTCGATGGCCGCATCGCCCGGATAGCCGCCCGGCATCACGAGGTGGGCCGTGAGGGCCGTTTCCGTCGTGCTCATCGCCCAGATGTGCACGTCGTGCACTTCGGTCACGCCCGGTTGCGCGGCCAGGAAGGCCGTGACGCCCGTCGCGTCGACGCTGGCCGGCACGCCCGCCAGCACCATCTGGATCGATTCCCTGAGCAGCGACCACGTGCCCACGACGATCACGACGACGAGCACGAGGCTGACGACCGGGTCGAGCCACGACCAGCCCGTGTAGATGATCACGACGCCGGAGATGACGACGCCCAGCGACAGCAAGGCATCCGCCGCCATGTGCTGGTAGGCGCCGCGCACGTTGATGTCGTCCTTGCTGCCGGCCACGAACAGCCAGGCCGAGAAGCCGTTGATCAGCACGCCGACGAGGGCGACGATGGACACCGTCGTGCCGGCCACCGGTTCCGGATGGGCGAAGCGGTGCACGGCTTCCCACGCGATGGCGCCGCAGGCCACCATCAGCAGCAGGGCGTTGGCGAGGGCGGCCAGGATGGTCGTGCCGCGCATGCCGTACGTGAAACGGCGCGTGGGCGCGCTCTTCGTCAGCAGCGCGGCGCCCCACGCGAGGCCCAGCCCCAGCACGTCGGACAGGTTGTGGCCGGCATCGGCCATCAGCGCCGTCGAGTTGGCGATGAAGCCGTAGATGAATTCGATGGCGACGAACGCGGTGTTCAGGCCGATGGCGATGCCGAACGCGCGACCGTTGTCGCCCGGCGTCGGGTGATGATGATGGCCATGTCCATGGCCGTGGGAATGGTGGTGACTCATGCGTCCAGTCCGGTCGTAGTTTCTGGGATAGGTTCGGCGATGTGTTCGAACATATTGGAGAGCAGGCCGCTGATGTGGGCATCGGCGGCCGAATAGAACACCTGCTTGCCCTGGCGCTCCGCCTTGACGATGCGGGCCGCGCGCAGCAGGCGCAGGTGGTGGCTGACCAGCGAACTGGACAGGTTCAATGCGCCGGCGATGTCGCCCACGGCCGTCGGCTGCGCCAGGCAGGCGAGCACGATCCGCAACCGCGTGGGGTCGCCCAGCAGGTGGAACAGGTCGGCGAGTTCGTCGACCGCGTTGTCGATGTCGGGTGGGATGCTCATGATTAACGTTTGAAGAACTGTTCACATGTTAAGCGCATAGAGGTGGCGGACGCAAGCCATATCGTATGCAAGCGTGGTGAAGCGATGCGTTACGGAAGCTGGCCGTCCGTATCGCGCGTTTCGGACTGCCCCAGCCCGAGCTTCTGCAACTGCGGCAAAATCGCCGCCCGATCCCCGACGGCGATGACTTTCAACTGATCGGGTTTCAAGTATTTCTGCGCCGCCGCCTGCACCTGCGCCGCCGTCACGGCGCGATAGCGGTCGGGCAGGGTGCGCCAGTAATCCGCCGGCAGGTCGAACACAAAGGTCTCGGCCAGGCTCGCCCCGATGCCGCTGTTCGTTTCGAACTGTCCCGGCAGCGAATACACCTGCGAGTCGCGCGCGCCCGCGAGTTCGGGGCCCGGCAGCGGCTTGTCGCGCATGCCGTTCACTTCCCTGAAGATTTCGGCGACGGCAGGCCCCGTGACGTCCGTGCGCACGCTGCCCGCGATGGTGAATGGGCCCGGCGTGCGGTCGTAGCGGAATGCCGATAACACGCCATAGCTGTAGCCCTTTTCTTCGCGCAGGTTGAGGTTGATGCGGCTCGAGAACAGGCCGCCCAGCGCCGCGTTCATCACCTGCATGGCCGGATAGTCCGGCGTCCTGCGCGCGGCCGCGATGGTCGTCACGCGCAGCGCCGTCTGCGGCGTGCCCGGCTTGTCGACGACGACGAGGTGCGCCTGGGTGCCGGATGGATCGCCGACCGACGTCACGGCCGCATCGGCGCGTTCCCAGCCGCCGAAGCGGGCCGCCGCCAGCGTGCGCAGCTCGTCCGCCGTGATGTCGCCGGAGACGACGAGGGCCGCATTGCCCGGCAGGTAGTGGCGGCGCCAGAAGCGCACGAGGTCTTCGCGCGTCGTCGCGCGGATCGCCTGTTCCGTGCCCAGCTGGCCGTAGCCGTATGGATGATCCGGGCCGTACAGGGCACCGGCCGCGGCGACGGCGGCGACGAGGGCGGGATCGTCGCGCTGCTGCGTCAGTTCGCCAATGCGGGAGGCGCGCTGCCGTTCGACTTCGGCGGTCGGGAAGGCCGGATGCAGCACGACGTCGGCCAGTACGTCCAGCGCCTGCGGGAACGTGGAGCGCAGCGCGAGCAGCGACACGGTCGACGCGTCCGCCGTACTCCCGCTGCCGAGGAAGGCGCCGAGCTGCGCGATCTCGTCGGCGATGCGCGGCGCGCTGCGGATGGCCGTGCCTTCGTCCAGCATCTGCGCCGTGAAGCCGGCGAGGCCCGGCTGGTCGGATGGATTGGCGTCGGAACCGCTTTTCACGACCAGTTCCGCCGCCACGAGCGGCAGCGCGGGGTTCGGGTGGACGATGACGGTCAGCCCGTTCGGCAGCTTGAACGCGTCGCCTTGCGGCAGCGTGAAGCGCGGCGCCGGGCCCGGCTTCGGCGGCGCGCGGCGCCACGCTTCGTCGCGGTTGATGCCGGCGGCGCGGTCGGTCCTGCCGGCCTTCGAGACTTGGGGCGGCGTCGGCACGTCTGGACCGAGGTCGGGCTTGCCCGGCACGCCGGCGACGATCACGCGTGCGTTCGGCTGCAGGTAGGCCTGCGCCACGCGGCGCACGTCGGCGGCGGTGACGCGGCGCAGGCGCTCGATGTCCTTCGGCAGGTAGCCCGGGTCGCCCGTGTACTGGTTGTACTGGTTGATCTGGTTCGCGAGGCCGGTGCCGCCCAGCTTTTCGATCGACGTCAGCATCGCCGTCTCGATCGTGTTGCGCGCGCGTTCGACTTCCTGTTCGGACGGTCCCGCGTCGCGCAGCGCCTTGAGTTCCGCATCGATCGCCGTCTCCAGCTCGGACGGTTCGTGGCCCGGGCGTGCGGTCGCGTCGACGATGAAGGTCGAGGTGAGCGCGTTCGAATTCTGCGCGGCCGCCGCTTCCTGCGCGATCTGGCGCTCGTACACGAGGGTTTTATACAGACGACTGGACTTGCCGCCGGCGAGGATCTGCGCCGTCACCGCCAGCTCGGCGTCGCCCGGCTGGAAGGCCGGCGGCGTAAGCCACGCCATGTACAGGCGCGGGAGCTCCACGCGGTCCGGTACCGTGATGCGGCGCTCGCGCGTGATGGCGGGCGTGGCCACCTTCGGATGCACGACCGGCGGGCTCTTTTTGAAGCTGCCGAAGTATTTCGCGACGAGGGCGCGCGTCCTGACCTTGTCGATGTCGCCGGCGATGACGATGCTGGCGTTGTTCGGGCCATAGTAGCGCTTGAAGAAGTCGCGCACGTCGGCCAGCTTCGCGTTCTGGATGTCGGCGTGCGAGCCGATGACGGCCGCGTAATACGGGTGCGTCTTCGGGAACAGCGCGTGGTTCAGCGCTTCCTCGACGACGCCGTACGGGCGGTTCTCGACGCTCTGGCGGCGCTCGTTGCGCACGACGTCCTGCTGGTTCGACAGCGCCGTCTGGTCGAGCACGTCGAGCAGGTAGCCCATGCGGTCGGCGTGGACCCACAGCGCGAGTTCGAGCTGGTTAGCCGGCACCGTGTCGTAGTAATTGGTGCGGTCGTAGTCGGTGCTGCCGTTGCTGTCGGTGGCGCCGGCGCCTTCCAGCAGGCGGTCGGCGAGGCCGCGCGGCAGGTGCCGCGTCCCGGCGAACATCATGTGCTCGAACAGGTGGGCGAAGCCGGTGAGCCCTGGCGCCTCGTTGGCGGGGCCGACGTGGTACCAGATGTTGACGGCCACGATGGGCAGGCGGTGGTCCTCGACGAGGATCACTTCCAGGCCGTTGGGGAGCGTCGTCTTGTCGTAGCGGACCTCAGGCACCTCGGCCGCTGCCGCCGGCCCTGCGAGGAGGAGGAGCAGGGAAAATCGGGACAGGAACAAGCAGGACAGGAGGCGTTTCATGCGGGCTCCGTTTTTTTAATGACAGGCGGCGCTGCCGCGATCGGGCGGGGCGATGCTGAAGGACGCGAGCCGCGTCGACTCGACGAATTCCCAGCCGTAGCCGCCCGCGTACAGGCGCAGGCGCAGCACGCCGGTGCGGTTGCTGTCGCGGACTTCGCTGTGCGCGACGGTCAACAGGAATGGCGTCGGATACGCGCCGCCGGTGCCGACGACGAACTGGCGGATGCCGTGCGTCGGGTCGAGCCGGCCATCCGCGTCCTGCGGGGCGAAGCGTTCGTAGTCGTGGTCATGGCCGGACAGCACCAGCTCGGCGCCGGCCGCGTACAGCAGTTGCCAGGCGTCGCGCATCTTCGGGATGCTGCCGTGGCCGCCCGAGCTGTACAGCGGATGGTGCCAGTAGGCGAGGGTGCAGCGTGCGGGGTGGGCGGCGAGGTCGGCGCGCAGCCAGTCCAGCTGGGCCGCGTGCTGGGCCGGGGCGAGGTTGCTGTCCAGCGAGACGATGTGCCAGGTGCCCAGCTCGAAGCTGTAGTAACCGCGGCCGGCGCGCGCGCCCCACCAGTCGAAATAGGGCTTCGCGCCCGGCGTGTAGTACTCGTGGTTGCCGGGTGCGGGCCACGTGCGGTCCTTGAAGCGGCCCCACGTCGGCGCGTAGCAGCCAGTGAATTCCTTCATGGCGCCGCGCGGATAGGTCAGGTCGCCCAGCGCCAGCACGACGGCCTGCGGGTCCTGCGCGAGTCCGGCGGCGACGGTGGCGGCCGTGTCGGCCGCGCCCGAGTACGCCGGATCGCGGTACGCACAGCGCGCGATGTCGCCGGCCGCGTACACGGTGATGCCCTGGTCCGGGCTTGCTGCGGCCGCGCTCAAGGAAGCGGCCGCCAGGAGCGCGGCCGCGGCCAGACGGCGCATCCTTACTCGAGCAGCCGCAAGAGGCCGGCCAGCGCGTGCGCCACCGTCTGCTCGCGTACCGCGTGGCGGTCGCCGGAGAACACGAGGCGTTCGGTGTACGTCGTGTCGCCCTTCGACCAGCCGAAGCACACCGTGCCCACGGGCTTGCCGGGTACGGCGCCGGTCGGGCCGGCGATGCCGGTCGTGGATACGGCCACGTCGGCGTTGCTGTTGGCGACCGCGCCCTCGGCCATCGCGCCCGCGACTTCCTCGCTGACGGAACCGAATTGCGCGATCAGCGCGGCCGGCACGTCCAGCATTTCCGTCTTGGAGGCGTTCGAATACGTCACGAAACCGCATTCGAACCAGCCGGTCGAGCCGGGGATTTCCGTGATGGCCTGGGAGACGCCGCCGCCGGTGCAGGATTCGGCGGTGGCCAGCAGCAGGTTCTTGGATTCGAGTGCCCGGCCCACACGGGTGGCCAGGTCGATGATGTCGTTCGTCACGTGTCGCTCCTCCTTGTAATGGCGGTAGCAGAGAACCGCCAGGTCTCCAGGATCCAACCGAGGCGCCGCCGTGTGCCGGTCGCGGAAACGTTCCGCTGCGCGCTCGCGTCCATTCTAGCGCGCCTTCCCGCCCTGCGGCGTCGGAATCTTAACGAAAAGCCATTCTTGCGGTTATGCCTTTGCCGTCCTTACAAACGCAAATGTCTTTACCGCTGTAAACGGCAGGCCCCGTTCCGTGCGACATCACTCCCGGTCGTGCTGCTATCCTCCTCGCCTTGCGGGCTGGCCCGCTTCTTGTTCATTGACCGAACCAGGACCTCGCATGCCGCTCGACCTTTTCGCGCATGACCATCCGGGGCCAGCGTACTCATGATGGTCTTTTCACGCGCAGCCGCGCGGCCTGTCCGCCGGGCGGCGCTGTGCCTGCTGATCTTCGCGGGTGCCGCCCAGGCCGGCACAGGCCCGCTTGGCGCGCCTGAGCACAAGCTCAAGGCGGCCTACCTGTACCGTGTGGCCACGTTCGTCGACTGGCCGGACGCCGCGTTCGCACGCGCCGGGAGCCCGTTGCTGGTCGGCGTCGCCGGCAACGACGCGCTGGCCATCGAAGCCGCACAATTCATGACGGGCCGCCTCGTGCACGGCCGCCCGCTGGCGGTCCGCCGCGTCGACCCGCGCGCGCTGCCGCCTGGCCTGCACGTCCTGTACGCGGCCGCATCGCCCGCGCGCGGCCGGTTGCTCGCGGCCGTGCGCAGCCAGCCCGTATTGACGGTGTGCGACGGCGCCCCCGAACCGGGTTGCGTCGTCGGACTCGTGGCGGACGGGGATCGCCTGCGGCTGCGCATCGACCGGCTCGAAGCGATGGCCGCGCAACTGCGCATCAGCGCGCGCCTGCTGGCGCTGGCGACGTGGTGACGCCATGATCCGTCCGCGCCGCTCCATTCGGGAAAAACTCGTCACGATCGTGATGTCGACGACGCTCGCCGCGCTGGCCGTGTCCGTCGGCACCGTCGTCGTCTACGACCTGCGCAGCTATAAACATGCGCTGCTGAACGACCTCGCGACGCAGGCCGAACTGGTGGGGCACATGACGTCGGCCGCGCTGGCCTTCGACGATGCGCGCCTGGCGCGCGAGAACCTGGCCCTGCTGCGCAGCCGGCCGTCGGTACGCGCCGCCGCGATCTACGACGAGAAGGGCGCGCTGTTCGCGACCTATGTGGCGTCCGGCGCGGACAGTACGTTCCCGGTGCGGCCCGCGAAAGGCGGCCGGCCCGTGCATGCGGGCGGCACGGAAACCTATGTCGGGAGCGGCGACGAGCTGGTGCTGTACAAGCCGATCAGCGAAAACGGCGACCTGCTCGGCACCGTCTACCTGCGCTCGGAAAACCAGATGATGGAACGCATGCGCGACTACCTCGTCATCTGCGCGTGCGTGACGGTGCTGGCCCTGTTCACCGCGTGGCTGCTCGTGCGCCGCCTCGGCCACACGATCACGACGCCCATCGACGCCATCACCAGGATCGCGCGCGAGGTCGTGGCGCGGCGCGACTATTCGCGGCGCGCGCCGCGCATCAGCGAGGACGAGGCGGCGGAACTCGTCGACTCCTTCAACGCGATGCTGACCGAGATCGAGCAGCGTACGCGCGCGCTGGAAGACTCGAACCGCGAGATCGTGCGCCTGAACGAAGGCCTGGAAGCGCGCGTGCAGGAACGCACGGCCCAGCTGGAGCTCGCCAATTCGGAACTGGGACTCGCGATCGACGAGGCCAGAAATGCCAACCAGGCCAAGTCCGCGTTCCTGTCGTCGATGAGCCATGAACTGCGCACGCCGCTGAACGCCATCCTCGGCTTCGCGCAGATCCTGGCATCGAAGGACATGCCGACGACGCCGGAGCAGAAGCTCGAATTCTCCGGCCACATCCTGAAATCCGGCCGGCACCTGCTCACCCTGATCAACGAGATCCTCGACCTGGCCAAGGTCGAGGCGGGGGCCGTGAGCCTGTCGATGGAACCGGTGCTGCTGGCCGAGGTGCTCGCCGAATGCGAGGGCATGATCGCGCCGCTGGCCGCCGCGCGCGGCGTGCGCGTGCTGTTCCCGGAGGCGCCGACGGCGCGCCTGCAGGCCGACCGCACGCGCCTGAAGCAGGTCCTGCTGAACCTGTTGTCGAACGCGGTGAAGTACAACCGCGACGGCGGCGCCATCGTCGTCGATTGCGCGCAACCGGCGCCGCAGCGCCTGCGCCTGTCGGTGCAGGACACGGGCATGGGCTTGAGCCCCGAACAGGTCGCCGGCCTGTTCCAGCCCTTCAACCGCCTGGGCCAGGAAGCGGGCACGCAGGAAGGCACGGGCATCGGTCTCGTGGTGACGCGCCGCCTCGTCGAGCTGATGGGCGGCGAGATCGGCGTGACCAGCAGCCCCGGCGTGGGCAGCGTGTTCTGGATCGAGCTGGCCGTCGCCGGTACGGATGGCGCGCTGCCTGCCGCTCCGCCTGCCGCGCGGTCGGTGCCCGTCCCGGCGGACGGCGCCGGAGCCGGAGAGCCGCATACGGTGCTGTACATCGAAGACAATCCGGCCAACCTGAAGCTCGTGCAGGAGATCGTGCGCTTCCGGTCCGACCTGCGCCTGGTGAGCGCGCCGGACGGCCACTTCGGCCTGTCGCTCGCGCGCAGCCAGAAACCCGACATCATCCTGATGGACCTGAACCTGCCCGGCCTCTCCGGGTTCGAGGTCCTGGCGCAGCTACGCCGCGAACCCGAGACCGCGCGGATCCCGGCCATCGCGGTATCCGCCAACGCCATGCGCGCCGACATCGACCGCGCGCTGGCGGCCGGCTTCACGTATTACCTGACCAAGCCGATCGACATCGGCCAGTTCAACGAGGCGATCGACGCCGTACTGTCAGCCCGAATGAGGACGACCCCATGATTTCCCCCGCCGACATCCGCCACGCGCGCATCCTCGTCGTCGACGACGAGCCGGTGAACGTGCAGCTGCTCGAGTTCCTGCTCAAGACCAGCGGCTACGAGAACGTCGCCAGCACCACCGACCCGCGCCAGGTGGCCGCGCTGCACCTGCAGCACCGCTACGACCTGATCATCCTCGACCTGCAGATGCCGCACATGGACGGCTTCCAGGTGATGGAAGCGTTGAAGCCGATGGAGCGCGAGTCCTGGCTGCCCGTGCTCGTGGTGACGGCGGAGCCGGACAAGAAGCTGGCCGCGCTGGAAGCGGGCGCGCGCGACTTCATCGGCAAGCCGTTCGACACGGTGGAGGTCCTGACGCGCATCCGCAACCTGCTCGAAGTGCGGCTGTTCCACAAGGAGTCGCAGGACTACGGCGCGCGCATGGAGCGCACGGTGCGCGAGCGGACGGCCGAGCTGCAGCGCTTCCGCGGCGCGATGGACGCGACCACCGACGCCATCTTCCTCGTCGACGCGCGCACGATGGCGATGATCGACGTGAGCGACGGCGCCTGCCGCATGCTGGGCTTTTCGCGCGAGGCGCTGCTGCGCATCGATCCGGTGGCGCTGGGCCTCGCGGAACGCGCGCAGCTCGAACGCTATGCGGACCCGGCGTCCACGTCGCGCGAGCACGACATCGTGGAGACGGAGCTGCTGCGCTCGGACGGGCAGGGCGCGGTGCCGGTCGAGATCAGCTGGCAGCTGCAGCAGCAGGACAACAGCCACCGCATCCTGATCGCCGTCGCGCGCGACATCAGCGAGCGCCTGCAGGCCGCGCAGCGCCTGAAGCACATGTCGAACTACGACAGCCTGACCGGCCTGCCGAACCGCAGCCTGTTCTTCCATACGCTGCGCGACGCCATCGAGCTCGCGCAGGACAAGAACTGGCGCATCGCCGTGCTGTTCATCACGCTCGACCGCTTCAAGATCGTCAACGACTCGCTCGGCCCCGCGCTGGGCGACGAACTGCTGCGCCAGTTCAGCACGAGACTGGTGCGCTGCGTACGCCTGCGCGACACGATCGGCCGGCTGGGCGGCGACGAGTTCGCGCTGATCCTGACGATGACGCGCGAGCAGACGGAGGACGAAGCGGTCAGTGTCGCCAACGAGGTGCGCGAGGCGCTGCGCGCGCCGTTCGACCTGAACGGCCAGCAGGCCGTGCTGACGGCCAGCATCGGCATCGCGATGTACCCGGACGACGCCACGGACCCGGGCACGCTGGTGAAATACGCGGACGTGGCGATGGTGCGCGCGAAGGAGGCGGGCCGCGACGGCTACCGCTTCTTCACGGCCGGGATGAACGTGCAGGTGCTGGCGCGGCTCGACCTGGAACTGGCGCTGCGCGCGGCCATCGACGGCGAGCAGTTCGAGCTGCACTACCAGCCCAAGCTGGACCTGAACACGGGCCGCGTGACGGGCGTGGAGGCGCTGCTGCGCTGGCGCCGTCCCGGCGTGGGCCTCGTGTACCCGGCCGAATTCGTGCCCGTCATGGAGGACACGGGCATGGTCGTGCGCGTGGGCGCGTGGATCATCGGCGAGGCCTGCCGCCAGATCGCCGCGTGGAATGCGGAAGGCGTGCGCGACGTGCGCGTGGCCGTCAACGTGTCGAGCCGCCAGTTCGTCGAGGGCGACCTGGAAGGCGACATCCGCGCGGCGCTGGCGGAGCACCGCGTGGACCCGGGCCTGCTCGAACTGGAGTTGACGGAAAGCGCGCTGATGTCGAACTTCGAGCACACGGTGCAGGTGCTGGAGCGCCTGAAGGCGCTGGGCATCCGCATCGCCATCGACGATTTCGGCACCGGCTATTCGAGCCTCGCGTACCTGAAGCGCTTCCCGATCGACAAGCTGAAGATCGACATCGCGTTCGTGCGCGACATCACGACGAATCCGGACGACGCGGCGATCGCGCTGGCCATCATCAGCATGGCGCACAGCCTGCACATGCAAGTGATCGCGGAGGGCGTGGAATCGCGCGCGCAGATGGCGCTGCTGCGCCGCCACCGCTGCGACGAGATCCAGGGCTTTCATTTTTCGCGCGCGCTGCTGCCGGCCGACCTGGCCCGGCTGGTGCTGGAAAACCGCGCCCAGCCCACGCGGCCGGCGGAGGACGACCGCAACGTCCAGACGCTGCTGCTGGTGGACGACGACGTCAACGTGCTGGGCGCGCTGCACCGGCTGTTCAGGCGCGACAACTACCGTGTGCTGACGGCCGCGTCGCCGTCCGAGGGTTTTGAATTGCTGGCGCTGTACCACGTGCAGGTGATCCTGTGCGACCAGAAGATGCCCGGGATGAACGGCACCGAATTCCTCAGCAAGGTCAAGGAGATGTATCCGGACACGATGCGCATCATCCTGTCCGGCTACACGGGCGTGGAGACGGTGCTCGATTCGATCAACCGGGGCGCCATCTACCGTTTTTACACGAAGCCGTGGAACGAGACAGAATTGCGCGACAACGTGCGGCTCGCGTTCCGCCAGTACTGGCTCACGCACGGGCCGTACGACGACCGCAAGACGCCGCGGGGGGACGAGGAAGCGGCGTAGGTCAGCCCGGACTGAAGTGGTCCCAGCCGGCCAGCTGCAAATCCAGCGCCGCACCGTCCGCGTCGACGAGGCGCAGGCCCGGTTCGGCAGTGATCGACCCCACGCGCGTCACGGCCGTCCCGCAGGCCGTGCCGGCGGCCACGATGGCATCGCGCCGCGCCACCGGCGCCGTGAAGCACAGTTCGTAATCGTCCCCGCCGGCCGCGGCGAAGCGGCGGCGCAGTCCGACCGGCTGGCGGGCCAGCGCCGGGCCGGCCGGCAGCGCGTCCACGTCCAGCACGGCGCCCACGCGCGACGCGGCGAGGATGTGCTTCACATCGCCCACGAGGCCGTCCGAGATGTCGAGCGCGGCGTGCGCGAGGCCGCCTTCCGCGAGCAGGCGCCCGAGCGCCACGCGCGGCGTGGGCGCGTGCATGCGCTGGCCGGCGGCGGCGTGGTCGGCGGCGTCCAGCGCGACCTCGCTGCGGCGTGCGGCCAGCCACAGGCGCGCATCGCCCAGCGTGCCCGAGATCCAGATGTCGTCGCCCGCGCGCGCCGCGTCGCGCCGCAGTGCCTGGCCGGGCGCCAGCTCGCCGAAAATCGTGATGCAGACGTTCAGCGGGCCCTTGGTCGTGTCGCCTCCGACCAGCTCGCAGCCGTGGGCGTCGGCCAGCGCGAACAGGCCGCGCGAGAAGGCGTCGAGCCAGTCGGGTTCCGCCACGGGCAGCGACAGCGCCAGCGTGAAGCCCAGCGGCCGCGCGCCCATCGCGGCGAGGTCCGACAGGTTCACGGCGAGACACTTGTGCCCGAGTGTGAACGGGTCGGCGCCGGCAAAGAAATGGCGGTCCTCGACCAGCATGTCGGACGAGATGGCCAGCACCTTGCCGGGCGTGGGGGACAGCAGCGCGCAATCGTCGCCGATGCCCAGGAAGGTGTTGGGGCCGGGCGCACGGTCGCGCTGGAAGTAGCGTTTGATGAGATCGAATTCGGAGAGCATGCCGCGATTCTAATCCGTGACCGTCGCCACGTGGGCCGCGCGCCGGTAGCCGCCGGGGCCGATCCCGTAATGGCGCTTGAACACGCGGTTGAACGCCGCCTCCGACTGGTAGCCGACGGCCAGCGCGACGTCGCCGACGGCGCCTTCGCCCTGCAGCAGGGCGCGGGCGGCGCGCGCCATGCGCAGCTGGGTCAGCATGTCGGCCGGCGGCATGCCGCACAGGCGCGCGAACAGGCGGGCGAACGTGGCGCGTGACATGTGGCAGGCCTCGGCCAGGTCTTCCACCTTCCACGGCCGTTCGGGCGATTCCAGCATGCGGGCGAGCGCGTTGCCCAGGCGGCGGTCGGCCAGGATGGCGAACAGGCCGGGCGCCTCGTGACCGGTTCCGTCCAGCCAGGCGCGCAGCAGCAGCGCGAACAGGGCGCCCGACAGCTGGGCGACGACGACGTCGCCGCCGGGCCGCACCGCGGTCGTCTCGTGCTGCAGCAGCCGCACGAGGGCGTGCAGGCCGGGGAAGTCATCGGCGCGGCTGGCGCGCACGACCATCACGTCGGGCAGGGCGCGCGCGAGGGCCTGGCGCGCGGCGCCGTCGAACACGAAGCTGCCGCACAGGATCGCGGTGGCGGGGCCATCGCCCTCGTTGCCCTTGCGTTGCAGCGGGCCGTCGGCGCCGAGTGACCGCACCGGGGCGGCGTCCGCGGCCGGCCCCGCGTGCAGGCGGTGCGCGCTGCCGCTGGGGAAGACGACGACGTCTCCCGTGGCCAGGTCCAGCGCGGCGTGTCCGGGGACGTCGACGCGCGCGCCGCCTTCGACGATCACGTGGAATGGCGCCACGCCCGGCGTCGCGGCGGGTTCGTCCAGCACCCAGGGCGCCGCCAGTTCGCAGCGGATGTCGAGGGAGGTGCGGATCGTGTAGAGGGACAGCAGGCGGCTCAGGGTATCCATGTTTTTCTCAGATGAGACGATCGGGCAAATTATCGCAGCATCCGGGCATTCATCGTACTAGTCCGAAGGCCTAGACTTCTTTCCACACCAACCCACAACGAAAGGAAAGATCATGAGCCGTCTTAACGCACTGGGTACCGACGCCACCGGCCGTACCGCCGAACTCTTCACCGCCATCAAAGCGAAACTGGGCAAGGTCCCGAACGCGTACGACACGATCGGCAGCAACAGCGCCGTGGCCCTGGAGGCGCTGCTGAGCTTCGATGCGAAGCTGGCCGACACGAGCCTGTCGAAAAAAGAGATCGAGGTGATCAAGCTGGCCGTCAGCGAAGTGAGCGGTTGCGATTATTGCCTGGCCGCGCACACGCTGATGGGCAAGATGGCCGGCCTGAGTCCGGAGGCGATCCTCGCCGCACGCAAGGGCAACCCGGGCGGCGATGCGAAACTGGACGCGCTGGCTACGTTCGTGCGTGAAGTGGCGGGCACCCGCGGCACCGTGCCGCAGCCGGTGGTGGATGCGTTCAGGGCGGCCGGCTACACCGATGCGCAGGTGGTGGACACGATCTTCGCGGTCACCAGCATCACGTTCACGAACCTGCTGAACCGCATCAACGATACGGTGGTGGACTTCCCGAAAGCGCCTGCCTGAAGCGGAAACGGGAGAGAAGCGGAGGCAGGTGCCATGCTACCTGCCTCCGGTCACTACTGTCGATACCAAGAAATACGTAGACGGTGCGCGGTGACACTCTGCTAAAATCGGAGACCCCCGGTCAGTTCAGGAAGGCTGCAAAGCATGGATTCGTCAATCGATAAAAAAGAAGAACTACGTCAACAACTGCGGGCTGCCGCGCTCGAGTACCACCAGTTTCCCTCTCCCGGCAAGATCGCCGTCACCCCGACCAAATCCGTCTTGAACCAGCGTGACCTGGCCCTGGCGTACTCGCCGGGCGTCGCCGCGCCCTGCGAAGAAATCGTCAAGGACCCCTCCACGGCGTATAAATATACGGCGCGCGGCAACCTCGTCGCGGTGATCTCGAACGGTACCGCCGTGCTCGGCCTTGGCAACATCGGCCCGCTTGCCTCGAAACCGGTCATGGAAGGCAAGGGCGTGCTGTTCAAGAAGTTCGCCGGCATCGACGTGTTCGACATCGAGATCAACGAAACCGATCCGGACAAGCTGATCGAGGTGATCGCGGCGCTGGAACCGACGTTCGGCGGCGTGAACCTCGAGGACATCAAGGCGCCCGAGTGCTTCTACATCGAGCGCAAGTTGCGCGAGCGCATGAAGATCCCGGTCTTCCACGACGACCAGCACGGCACCGCGATCATCGTCGGCGCCGCCATCCTGAACGGCCTGAAGGTCGTCGGCAAGGATCTCAAGAAGTGCAAGATGGTCGTGTCCGGCGCGGGCGCGGCGGCGCTGGCCTGCCTCGACCTGGCCGTCGACCTCGGCTTCCCGATCGAGAATATTTACGTGACCGACCTCGCCGGCGTCGTCTACAAGGGCCGCACCGAGCTGATGGACCCGGACAAGGAACGCTTCGCGCAGGACACCCCGCACCGCACGCTGGCCGAGATCATCCCCGACGCCGACATCTTCCTGGGCCTGTCCGCCGGCGGCGTGCTCAAGCCGGAGATGGTCGCGAAGATGGCGCCGAACCCGCTGATCCTGGCGCTCGCCAACCCGAACCCGGAAATCCTGCCGGAAGACGCGAAGGCCGTCCGCGACGACGTCATCATCGCCACCGGCCGTTCGGACTACCCGAACCAGGTCAACAACGTGCTGTGCTTCCCGTACATGTTCCGTGGCGCGCTGGACTGCGGCGCGACGACGATCACGCGCGAGATGGAAATCGCCGTCGTGCACGCGATCGCCGACCTGGCCCACGCCGAACAGTCGGACATCGTGGCGTCGGCCTACGGCATCTCGAACCTGTCGTTCGGGCCGGAATACCTGATTCCGATGCCGTTCGACCCGCGCCTGCTGACGCACATCGCGCCGGCCGTCGCCAAGGCCGCGATGGACGGCGGCGTCGCCACCCGTCCGATCGCCGACCTGGCCGCGTACGCCGAGAGCCTGCAGCAATTCGTCTACCGCAGCGGCAGCTTCATGAAGCCGCTGTTCCAGATCGCCAAGAGCGCGCCGGCCGAGCGCAAGCGCATCGTCTTCGCCGAGGGCGAGGAAGAGCGCGTGCTGCGCGCGGTGCAGGTCGTCGTCGACGAGAACCTGGCCCGCCCGATCCTCGTCGGCCGTCCGGCCGTGCTGGAAAAGCGCATCGAGAAATTCGGCCTGCGCCTGAAGCAGGGCAAGCACTTCGACGTCATCAACCCCGACTTCGACGAGCGCTACCGCGATTACTGGCAGTCGTACCACCAGATGGTGATGCGCAAGGGTGTCACGGAAGACCTCGCCAAGCTGGCGATGCGCCGCCGTCACACGCTGATCGGCGCGATGATGATCCACAAGGGCGACGCCGACGGCATGATCTGCGGCACCTACGGCACGACCGACGTGCACCTGCAATACATCGAGCAGGTGCTGGGCAAGCGTGCCGGCAGCAACGTTTATGCGGCGCTGAACTTCATCATCACGCAGGAACGCCAGATCGCGATGGTCGACACGCACGTCAACGAGAATCCGACCGCCGAAGAGCTGGCCGAGATCACGCTGATGGCGTCCGAGGAACTGGAGCGCCTGGGCATCACGCCGCGCGTGGCGCTGCTGTCGCACTCGAACTTCGGCACGTCGAACAGCGCGTCGGCCAGGAAAATGCGCGCCGCGCTGGCCCTCATCCAGCAGAAGGCGCCCGGCCTGGAAGTCGACGGCGAGATGCACGGCGACACGGCCCTGGATGCGAAGCTGCGCGCCAAGATCATGCCGCAGTCGACGCTGAAGGGCGACGCCAACCTGCTCGTCATGCCGAACATCGAAGCCGCGAACATCGCCTACAACGTGGTCAAGACGGCGGCCGGCAGCGGCATCGCCATCGGTCCCGTGCTGCTGGGTTGCGCGCGTCCGGTGCACATCCTGACCCCGTCCGCCACCGTGCGCCGCATCGTCAACATGACGGCGCTGTGCGTCGTCGACGCCGTCTCGGAGCGTTGATACGACACCTTTGTGTTGTAGATTTGCCACCTGTGACGAAATGACTCAAAAGGGCCCATTGCGGCCCTTTTGTCATTGAAATGTAGAAGTTCCCGACATTTCGTGAATATGTAATAAAGCTTGAGGGACTCGTAACAATGCGTAATCACGCGACGTGTTTGCGGGCTTTCAGGCGATAATAGACGAGTACATATTGTTTCTTTTGCACGATTTCTTTTGTGCAAGGGCCCAAGCACCACTCTGTTACAATGCGGGGTTGTTGGAAAATTATCTGGTCCGCGCCAGCGCGGCCGACAATCCGCATGCCGACCCGCCTCGGCTGTTGCGGCGGCCGCTACGGACCACCACTGGATCACCAAGAACATGCAAACAACAAAAAAGGCCCTGATCACCGGTATTACCGGGCAGGATGGAGCCTATCTCGCACAATTGCTCCTCGAAAAGGGCTACCTGGTGACCGGCACTTTTCGCCGGTCCAGCTCGGTTAATTTCTGGCGCATTGCCGAACTCGGTATCGAGCAGCATCCGAACCTGAACCTCGTCGAATACGACCTCACCGATCTCTCCTCGAGCATCCGCCTGATCGAATCCACCCGTCCCGACGAGGTGTACAACCTGGCCGCGCAGAGCTTCGTCGGCGTCTCGTTCGACCAGCCCGTGACCACCGCCTCGATCACCGGCATCGGCGCCGTCAACCTGCTGGAAGCGATCCGCATCGTCCACCCGAAAGCGCGCTTCTACCAGGCCTCCACGTCCGAGATGTTCGGCAAGGTGCAGGCCGTGCCGCAGGTCGAGTCGACCCCGTTCTACCCGCGCAGCCCGTACGGCGTCGCCAAGCTGTACGCCCACTGGATGACCGTGAACTACCGCGAGTCCTATGGCATCTTCGGCAGCTCGGGCATCCTGTTCAACCACGAGTCGCCGCTGCGCGGCCGCGAGTTCGTCACCCGCAAGATCACGGATTCCGTCGCCAAGATCGTCCTGAACAAGCTGGATGTGCTGGAACTGGGCAACATGGACGCCAAGCGCGACTGGGGTTATGCGCGCGAATACGTGGAAGGCATGTGGCGCATCCTGCAGGCCGACGAGCCCGATACGTTCGTGCTGGCCACCAACCGCACCGAAACCGTGCGCGACTTCGTCACCATGGCCTTCCGCGGCGCCAACCTGGACGTCGAGTGGAAAGGCAAGGGCGAGCAGGAGACGGGGCATTGCGCCCGTACCGGCAAGCTGCTCGTGCGCGTGTCGCCGAAGTTCTACCGCCCGGCCGAGGTCGACCTGCTGATCGGCGACCCGTCCAAGGCGCAGCGCGAGCTGGGCTGGAAGGCCGAGACGTCGCTCGAACAGCTGTGCCAGATGATGGTCGACGCCGACCTGCGTCGCAACGAGACCGGTTTTTCGTTCTGACATGAACCGCATGGTCACGGAAGACCTCGTCCGGATGGTTGAGCCCAAGGAAGGCGAGGGCAAGCGCGCCCTCATCACCGGCCTGCGCGGCTTCACCGGCTACTACATGGCGCGCGAGCTCACCGCCGCGGGCTATCACGTGTTCGGCACGGTGTTGCCGGGCAGCGAGACCGGACCGGACATCTTCACCGTCGACCTGACCGACCGCGCCGCGCTGGCCGCCGTCATCGAACAGGTGCGGCCGGACGTGGTGGTCCACCTGGCCGCCATCGCGTTCGTGGCCCACAACGACGCCGAGCAAATGTACCGCGTCAACGTGGTCGGCACCCGCAACCTGCTGGAAGCGCTGGCGCACGGTGCGCACAAGCCATCCAAGGTGCTGCTCGCGTCGTCCGCGAATATCTACGGCAACGCCGCGGTGCCCGTGATCGACGAATTCGTGCCGCCCGCGCCGGCGAACGACTACGCCGTCAGCAAGCTCGCGATGGAATACATGGCGCGCCTGTGGATGGACAAGCTGCCGATCGTGATCGCGCGGCCGTTCAACTACACGGGCGTCGGCCAGCACGAGAACTTCCTGCTGCCCAAGATCGTATCGCACTTCCGCAAGGGCGCGCGCCGCATCGAGCTGGGCAACCTGGCGATCGCGCGCGATTTTTCCGACGTGCGCACGGTGGCGAAGAGCTACCGGCGCCTGCTCGCGGCGGCACCCGCCGGCGAAGTCTTCAACGTCTGCTCCGGCCGCTCGCACTCGCTGGAGAGCCTGATCGACATGATGAGCGACATCGCCGGCTACCGCATCGAAGTGCACGTCAACCCCGCCTTCGTGCGCGCCAACGAGGTGCTCACGCTGTCCGGCAGCAACGCCAAGCTGGCGGGCACGATCGGTACGATCGAGCCCACGCCGCTGGTCGACACGCTGCGCTGGATGTACCAGGCATGAACAGGGTCCCGACCGGCCTGGACACCACCATGATCGAACTGGGCCTCCCTAAACGACGACCGGACGGCGCGCCCGCCCTCCAGGACCGCCTGCGCGCGCTCCCTGGTTCCGCCGAGGCCGCCAACGATGCGCTCGTGCAGCCGGACCTGCGCATCGGCATCGGCACGACCATGATCGAACCCGCGTTCACGGGCGGACACCTGGACGGCATCGGCGTCTATACGCAGGCATTGCTGCGCCACCTGCCGCACGCCGGCTGCGCGATGCGGCCGTATTCCTGGCCGCGCCTGCGCAGCGCCGGGCCCGTGACGAAGGGCGAAGCGTTGCCCCATACGTTCGAACGCGCGTCCTTCGTCGACCTCATGACCCCGGACGCGCACCGCGTGCACATGCCCGTCGACGTGTTCCACGTGACGGACTACCGCGTCGTGCGCATGGATTGCCCCGTGGTCGCCAGCCTGCACGATGCGCTGCCCGTGAAACATCCCGAGTGGTGCAACCCGCGCATGCGTGGCCTGAAGAACTGGCTGCAGCGCAAGGCCGCGCAAAAGGCCGACCACGTGATCGCGCTGTCGCACTTCGCCATCGACGAACTGGTCGACTGCTTCGGCATCGACGAGCGCCGCATCACCGTCGTGCCGTGCGGCGTGGATGAAGAATGGCTGGCGCCGCCGCCGGCGCATGCCGTGGCGACGACCCTGCAGGCCAACGGACTGCGTCCGGGATATTTCCTGTTCGTGGGCACGCTGCAGCCGCGCAAGAACGTCGAGCGCCTGCTGGACGCCTACCTGTCGCTGCCGCCCGCGGTGCGCGCGGAGCGCCAGCTCGTCATCGTCGGCAGTGCCGGTGCGCGTTCGGAAGAACTGCTGCGCCGCATCGCCGCCGCCGTGCAGGATGGCGCGAACGTCGTCTGGCTGAACCGCCTCACCGACAACACCGAACTGCGCCACGTCTACGCGGGCGCGGGCGTGTTCGTGTTCGCGTCGCTGTACGAGGGGTTCGGCATCCCGGTGGTCGAGGCGTTCGCGTCCGGCGTGCCGGTCGTCGCGTCGAACACGACGTCGCTGCCGGAAGTGACGGCCGGCGCGGCACTGGAGGTCGATCCGCTCGACACCGGCGCGATCGCCGACGCCATGCTCACGCTGGCGCGCGAGCCCGCCGTGCGGGCGCGCTGCATCGCGGCCGGGCGCGCGCGCGCCGCCCAGCTGACCTGGAACGCGACGGCGCGCCAGACCGCCGCCGTCTACCGCTCTTTACTCTGACCAGACTGCCTCCATGTCCCAGCCCATGCGTGTTCTGCACTTCTACAAGACCTATTTCCCCGATTCGGTCGGCGGCGTCGAACAGGTCATCCGTCAGATGTGCGTGGGAACAGGGCGTTTGGGCATCACGAACCAGGTGTTGTCGCTGTCGCGCGACCGGCGCCTGGAGCCGTTCGACTACGAAGGCCATACGGTGCACCGCGTGCCGCTGAACTTCGAGGTGGCGTCGAACGCGGTGTCGGTGCAGGCGATCGGCAAGCTGGCGCGCATGGCGGCGGAAGCCGACGTCGTGCACTACCACTTCCCGTGGCCGTTCATGGACCTGGCGCACTTCATCGCCCGCATCGACAAGCCGACCGTCGTCACGTATCACTCCGACATCGTGCGCCAGAAAGCGCTGCTGAAGCTGTACCAGCCCCTGAAGCACCGGTTCCTGGAAAGCGTCGACACGATCGTCGCGACGTCGCCCAACTACCTGGCGTCGTCGGCCGTGCTCGACCGCTACCGCGACAAGACGCGCGTGATCACGTTCGGCCTCGACAAATCCGGCTACCCGGAACCGGACCAGGCCCGCCTGGACCACTGGCGCGCGCGGGTGGGCCCGAAATTCTTCCTGTTCGTGGGCGTGCTGCGCTACTACAAGGGGCTGCACATCCTGCTCGACGCCGTGGCCGGCACGGACTACCCCGTCGTGATCGTCGGCGCGGGGCCGATCGAGGCGGAACTGAAGGCGCACGCCGAGCGCCTGGGCCTGAAGCGCGTGCAGTTCGTCGGCGCCGTGGACGACCTCGACAAGGCGGCGCTGCTCAAGCTCTGCTACGCCGTCGCCTTCCCGTCGCACCTGCGCTCGGAAGCCTTCGGCATCTCGCTGCTGGAAGGCGCGATGTACGGCAAGCCGATGATCTCCAGCGAGATCGGCACGGGCACCACGTACATCAACGTGCACGGCGAGACCGGCCTGGTCGTGCCGCCGTCCGACCACGAGGCGCTGCGCGCCGCGATGACGCGGCTGTGGCACGATCCGCAGATGGCGCAGGAGATGGGCCAGCGCGCGGAGGCGCGCTACTGGCAGCTGTTCACGTCGGCGCAGATGGCCGACAACTATGCGCGCCTGTACCAGGAATTGGTGGCGCGCCGGGCCGAAGTGCGGCTCGCGGCCGCGCCACGCCTCGGCTGATTACGCCGCCGCCTGCATCGGCGCTGCCGCGGGTTCCACTTCCTGCTCCGCCCACCGCTCGCGGATCGCGCGGATGGCCGGCATCTGCGCGAGGAACAGGTCGACCAGCTCCGGGTCGAAGTGCTTGCCCTTCTGCTTGACGAGGAAGTCGAGCGCCTCCTGTTCCGTCCACGCCTTCTTGTACGGCCGGATCGACGTCAACGCGTCGAACACGTCGGCGATGGCGCAGATGCGGCCTTCGAGCGGAATGTCCTTGCCGGCCAGTCCGTTCGGATAACCGCTGCCGTCCCATTTCTCGTGGTGCGTGAGGGCGATGTTGCGCGCCAGCGCCAGCACGCCATGGTCGTGGTGGCCGATGATCTCGGCGCCGATCTGCGCGTGGCTCTGCATGATCTTCCATTCGTCCGGATCGAGCGGTCCGGGTTTCAGCAGCACGCGGTCGGGAATGCCGATCTTGCCGACGTCGTGCATGGGCGCGGCGTGCAGCAGGTCGTCCACTTCCGCTTCCGTCATGCCGGCCGCGAGGCCGAGGATGCGCGCGAAATGGCTCATGCGGATGACGTGCAGGCCCGTCTCGTTGTCCTTGTATTCGGCGGCCAGGCCGAGGCGCTGGACGATCTCCAGGCGCGACGCGCGCAGTTCTTCCATGCGCACGAGCGACAGGTGGGTGCGCACGCGTGCGCGCACGATTGGCGGGCTGACGGGCTTGGTGATGTAGTCGACGGCGCCGGCTTCGAAGCCTTCCACCTCGTCGCTCGTGTCGTTCAGTGCGGTGACGAAAATGACGGGAACGGCGGCCAGCGCCGGATCGGCCTTGAGGGCGGCGCACACCTCGTAGCCGCTCATGCCGGGCATCATCACGTCGAGCAGGATCAGGTCGGGCGTCTCTTCGCGCGCCAGTTCGAGCGCGCGCGGGCCGTCCTTGGCGAAGCGCAGGCGGAAGTGGTCTTGCAGGATCTGGCGCAGCAGCTGGAGGTTGCTGGCCTCGTCGTCGACCGCGAGGATCAGCGGTTGGTTGACGGTGGTCATTCGATGGTCTCCTGTGCCGGCTCGTCGATGGCGGCCAGCACGGTGTCAAGTTGTTGCAGGGCGAGGTCGAAGTCGAAATCGGAAATGGCGGCGTGGACTTGCGCGACGCGGGAGGCGAGCGGATGGCCGCTCGTGGCTGCGGCGAGGCCCGCCAGCGCGGCGTCGTCCAGGCCGCCGCGCTTGAGCGCGTCGCGCAGCACGTTGCCGGCGCGGCGCGCGCGGTCCAGGTCGGCCACGGGGCGGGCCGCCTGCGGCTTGGCGGCGGCGGCCGGCTGGGGCAGGGCGGCGCGGATCGCGTCCAGCGCGGCGTCGAGCAGGCCGCGCAGGTCCTCAAGCGACGTTTCCAGCGTGGACTCGGCGGCCGGATACAGCTTGCCGCTGTCGCCGTCGACGAGGCCTTCCAGCTTGGCGAGCGCATCGGCCAGCAGTTCCAGGCCGAGGTTGGCGGCGATGCCGCGCACCTTGTGCGCGTGCATGCGCAGCGCGCGGTAGTCGGCCGCCGTGGCGTGGGCCGCGAGCGTGGCGCCGAGGCCGTCGTGCTGGGCGGCGAAGTGGGCGAGGGCTTCCAGCCACGCGTCTTCCTTGTCGCTCCAGCGGCGCAGGCCCGCGTGACGGTTGAGGGTCTGGCGTTCCTGCGCCGGCAGGTCGTCCGCGTGGTGGCCGGGGCCGAGGCCCAGCACGCGCGCGATCTCGTGCGACAGCGCGAACCAGTCGACCGGCTTGCTCGCGAAGCCATCCATGCCCGCCTCGGCGCTGGCGCGGCGGTGCTCGGCCAGCACGCTGGCGGTCATGGCGATGACCGGGACGCGCGCCCGGCCGGTGGCGGCTTCCTGTTCGCGGATCATGCGCGTGGCGGTGAGACCGTCCAGCGTCGGCATCTGGAAATCCATCAGGATGACGTCGAAGCGCTCGCGGGCCGCGATCTCGACGACGGCGGCGCCATCGCCGACGGCCGTCATCGTGTGGCCGCGGCGCGCCAGCAGCAGCTGCAGCAGTTCCTGGTTCTGCGGCACGTCGTCCGCCACCAGCACGCGCAGCGGCGGCAGCGCGGCGGCCGTGCGCACCCGCGGCTGCTGCGGGGCGAAGCGCGCGAGCGCGAGCGGCAGCACGACGTGGAAGGTCGTGCCCCGGCCCGGTTCGCTTTCGGCCCAGATGCGGCCGCCCATCAGCTCGACGAGCTGCTTGCAGATCGTCGTGCCGAGGCCCGTGCCGCCGAAGCGGCGCGTCATCGACGCGTCGGCCTGGGTGAACGGTTCGAAGATGGCGGCCAGGCGTTCCGGCGCGATGCCGATGCCGGTGTCGCTGACCGTGAAGTGCAGGTGTTCGTCCTTCAGGTCGGCGCGCAGGGTGACGCTGCCCTGTTCCGTGAACTTGATCGCGTTGTCGAGCAGGTTGGTGAGCACCTGGCGCACGCGCAGCTCGTCGCCGCGCAGGCAGGTCGGCAGCGCCGGATCGTAATGAATGTCGACGTGCAGGCCCTTGGCGCGCGCGTTCGCGGCCAGCGTCGACGACAGCTCGTCGATCAGCGACAGCAGGTTGTAGTCGTTATGTTCCAGCTCCACCGCGCCTTTTTCCAGCTTGGCGGTGTCGAGGATCTCGTTGAGGAGGCGCAGCAGGGCGCGGCCCGAGCTGCGGATCGTGTCCAGGTGGCGGCGCTGGTCGGCGTTCAGCTCGCCGTCCAGCAGCACGTCGGTGAAGCCGAGGATGGCATTCATCGGCGTGCGGATCTCGTGACTCATGTTGGCGACGAAGCTCGCGCGCGCCGCGGCCGCCTGTTCGGCGTTTTCCTTCGCCACGCGCAGCGCGTCTTCCATCTCGCGCCGCTCCGTGATGTCGAGGATGACGCCGTCCAGCCAGCACAGCTCGCCCGCCTCGTTGCGCACGCCGGTGCCGTTTTCCCACATCCAGCGGGTGCTGCCGTCCGCATGCAATAAACGGTATTCGACGAGGTACGGCCGGTCCTCGCGCAGCGCGGTGGCGATCGTTTCCGACACGCGCACGCGGTCGGCCGCATGGATCAGCGGCGCGAACGTGCGGCGCGGCGTGGCGCCCAGGAAGTCGCGGCCCGGATAGCCGGTGATGCGCTCGACGGCGTCGCTGATGAACAGCATCGGCGCCTCGCCTTCGATCAGGCTGCTGCGGTACGAGATGCCGGGAATGTTGCCGATCAGCGAACGGAACTGCTGCTCGCTGGCGCGCAGCGCCTGCTCCATCTTGCGCCGGTCGGTGATGTCGGTGATGAAGCAGACGAACAGGTCCTGCCCGTCCAGGCGCGCATGGCCGAGGGCGCGCCGGATCGGCACGATGCTGCCGTCCTTGCAGCGGCCCGTCACCTCGGCGCCGCGCGCGCTGGGGCTGATCTGGCCCGCGCGCAGCGAGTGCAGCAGGCCGACTTCCTCGGACGCGGTTTCGTTGCCGATCACGAGGCGGATGTTGTGGCCGACGATCTCGTCGCGGCGCCAGCCGAAGATGCGCTCGGCCGAGGCATTGAACTCGCGGATGGTGCCCTGGCGGTCGACCGTGATCACGCCGTCGACGGTGGTGGTGAGCAGTGCCCGCATCCACGCCTCGCTGCGCGACAGTTCGCGAAACATCTGGCGGTAGCGCAGCAGGCCGTTGGCGGCCAGCACGAAGACGGTGAACGCGACGGTGATCAGCGTGATCGCCAGTGCGAGGAAGGTGCTGGTCTTGTGGGTCGCCGACGTCACCGTGTGGCCGACGAAGCGCGCCGCGGCCATGCCCGTGTAATGCATGCCGGCGATGGCACAGCCCATCACGATGGCGGCCAGGAGCAGGCGGCGCTGTTCGCTCAGCCGGTGCGACAGGCTGGACAGGCCGAAACGCACCCACAGCGCCAGCGTCGCCAGCACGACGGCGACGACGATCGACAGGCCGAACATGAACGGGTCGTAGCGCAGTTCCAGGCCCATCTGCATGCCGGTCATGCCCGCGTAGTGCATCACGCCGATGCCCGCGCCGACGATCACGCCGCCGGCCAGCAGGCCCCAGCCGCCCAGGCGCTCGCGCGCGATCAGGGTCAGCGCCACGAACGAGGCGCCGATGCTCGGCAGGCTGGAGAGGATGGTGGCGGACGGGTCGTAGTCGACCTCCGTGCACAGGTCGAACGCGAGCATGCCGATGAAATGCATGGCCCACACGCCGGCGCCGAGCGCGAGGCTGCCGGTGCCGAGGATGATCCAGCGCTGGGCGCGGTTGGCGGCGGCCTGGCCGGCGATCTGCAGGCCCATCCAGGATGCGAAGATTGCGACGAGGATGGACAACGCGACGAGCTTCGGCGTGTACAGCCCGTAGCTGAGCAGCGACGGATCGGAAGGAAGCGTGAACACGGACAGCATGGCGTGTGACTTTTGGTGAGAATGATCAAAGTATGGCACTTTCACCACTGAAAGTCTTGCTTGTAAGAATTAAATTCCGGGTCAGCCCGCAAAATGTCGCAAATTCGCTACCAGTGAGCAGTCAACATTGCCTGCTTGTTACACGTTGCTGCGTTCTCGATGTTGCTGCTATGCTAGTTAGACGGGCCGTCCGCCGGGGACGCCCGCACTGGGTGCGAACGTATGAAAACGACAGTTCTTGCCGCATTGCTGGCGCTAGCCTGCACGTGGGCGCGGGCGGAGCCGGCGCCGCGGCTGTACCTGACCACCGAGACCTCGGCACCGTACAGCATGCGCGAAGGCGACCGCGTGACGGGGATCGGTACCGACATGGTGCGCGAGATCATGGTCCGCTCCGGCATCGCCTATTCGATCGACCTGCTGCCCTGGAAGCGCGCCTACACGGCCGCGCTGGAACGCAAGGACGCCTGCGTCTATTCGACCACGCGCACACCGGAGCGCGAACCGCATTTCAAATGGATCGGACCGATCGGCGAGGCCGAGTGGGTCCTGATGGGCCGCGCCGACCGCCGCTTCGACGTGCACACCCTGGACGACGCGCGCGCCTACCGCGTGGGCACCTACAACGGCGACGCGCGCGACCAGTTCCTGCGCGCGCGCGGCTTCAACGTCGACCCCGCGCCGAACGACCTGATCAATCCCCGCAAGCTCATGATGGACCGCATCGACCTGTGGGCCGCCAGCATCCGCCGCGGCAGCCTCACGCTCGACCGCCTGGGCTACGCGGGCAAGTTGGCCCCCGTCCTCGTGTTCAACCGCATCCGCGTCTACCTGGCCTGCAACCGCGCCGTGCCGGATGCGCTTGTCGCGCGCATGAACGGTTCGCTGGAAGCCATGGAGCGCGACGGGACCTCGCGCGCGATCGTGCACAAGTACGACGACTGGGGCGTGAAGTCGCGCTGACCGTTCATGCGACTGGATCGGGCAGGCGACCGGCGTGCCGGTCAAGGCTGCCTGGCCGTTCCGTCAGTCGCCCTGTTGCAAGGCGAGCGCCTCGGCCAGGAAGGCGCACATCTCCTGTTTGAGATCGGCTGGCGCCAGCACCTTGGCTTCGCGGGCCATGCTTTGCAACATGCGACGCAGCGTCGACGTATTGGTCACGGTGGCCATCAGTTCCCGTTGTCCGGCCATGTTGAGGAAGATGGTTTGGTCGTCGGACAATGGCATCTCTTCCAGTGTACGCGCGAAGACGTCCGCGTTCTCGCCGCCAGCGAAGCGCAGGTGCAGGGTGATACGGCCCTTCGACCACATCTCCAGCGTGCCGCGCGCGAGCGCCTCGTCCAGCGTGGGCACCCTGATGTTGCGCGCGACCGGATCGCCCAGGGCTACTTCCCGCATGCGGTGAAGGTGGAAACTCTTGACCGTCATCGCCGCTGGATCCAGGGTGACCTCGGCCTCGTCGACAGCCAGCAGGCGCAGCGTACGATCATGGATCACGAGGCCGACGGGATACACGCGATGCGTCCTGTTCACCCCGGACCTGGCCGCGCGATAGACGAGACGCAGCATCAGATTCTTCATCAAGGCGTCGTTGACGGTCTGCAGATGCGCCGGAGCCACCTTGCCAGGTCCCATCGGCCGGCCGTCCGGCAGGCGGCGGATCTTGTCCTGGTAGGCGATGACTTGCCGATGCGCGTCGGTGTGGTGCAGATGCCGCTGTTTCCGTTCGATCGTCGCGACCTGCTCGTCCAGCGCCCGGCGCGCGTCGCGCGGCAGGAACGGCCCCAGTTCCTGGCGGGCGAAGCTGGCCACCAGCGCGTCGACGGCCGTCACCGATTTGAACAGAGGGATCTTGCTGTGCGCGGTCGTGAACCATTCGTTGACCCTGCCGTCGTCCGCGCTGGGACGGGACGCCACCTCGAGGCCGAACTGTCGCCGCCACGGACCCTGCGGGTCGGCGAGGTCCCGCAGGTCACGTTCGAACGTGCGCCGATCCACCGCGAAGGTGTCTCCCAGCCTGTTGATGAGCTGGTCGACTGTCGCCCCCTGTCCGGTACCGTGCTCGGGCAGAAGGGGCAACAGGTCGATGATCGCCAGCCTGCGGGCCAGCTGTCGTTCGGTGGAATCTCTGGGCATGGTTCCCGACGTATTTTGTCGCTAATCCGTCGCACTATATCGGTACCGGTGCCGGGCAACAAGCCGCGGGAATCGGAAATCGAAAGGAGAACGCATTGAAGCAGACGACGAGCGCGCCACACCTGCTGCGCGAACTGACGGAGCTGGGCAACCTGGTGTTCGGCATGTTTACCGGTCCGCACGTGATCGTCCGGCACTGGCCTGTGTATTACCGCGTGTACGTCGAAGTCGACGGACTTTGCCGTGAAGTCAACCGGCTGGCGGCGCACCTCGCGCGCGGGTTTATCCACGCCGACGACACGGTCGATGCGGACAGGATCGCGGATGCGAATGCGTGCTTCGCCCGCGTCGACGGACACGTGCGCACGACGGGGGCGCTACTCGCGGACGTCGTGCGCGACCGGCTCGTGATCCCCGCCAATCCAACGCTGGTACAAATCATGGACCGCCATTTCGCGCCGGAGAGCCAGTGGTACCGCGGCGTGCAGGCGCACTACCGGTCGGGATGCGTCGCGCCGGATGGACGCACGCTGGCGCGCACCGTTCTGCCGATCGATCCACATCCGGCCCGGTGGGGTGGGGACGAGGCCGCCATCGAACAGCAGCAGTTCGAGCTGGCGCCGGCGTACGCGCGCACGTTGAATGACCGAACCATCCGGCAGGTGCAGACGGCTCTGAACCAGGTGTACGCCGCACTCGGCGGGTGTTTCGTCCAGCGCTGTCCTTCGGTGGGCGCCCTGCTGCATCCCCGTTCGACGCCTGGGCCCGCATCCATGGGTTTCTTCTACAGCGCCAGAACCCTGCACGAGGAGCATGAACCGGTCAGGGATCTGCCGGGTGGCCTGGCCGTGTACGTCAGCCGCGACCATACGTTCGCGACAATCGGCACGCGCGGGATCCGGCCGGCGGACGGGACGCCGGGGCTGATCATCCACGTAACCGTCGACATCACGGAAGAAGATCCGGCGAAGCGGCCGGCGCGCTTCATTCCCGCGCAATCGCATCACAACGGTGAATACACCGCGGCCAGCGCGGATGAACTCAAGACGCTGCTCTTCCGCGCATTGATCGACGCCGGCCTCGTGCCCCCGGGCGCCAGGTTCGACGACGAACGCTGGCGTTATTTTTGACCGAAACGCGCGCTTGACCTGCATTGCTATAATTCGGATTAAAGTTTCTTTAAAGAAAGTTTATCGCATGAACAGAAACGCATTTATCGCGTCGCCGGACGTCGCCGCATTCACGGACTGGCTGGCTGAACACTATCGTAGCCTGTCGATCCGACTCGACATCAAATCGTCGCGCTTCGTCCCGGGTGGCATCCGTACGGACGTGTCTGGACTGGACTTGCTGCGGCATTACCGCTGGCGAACGAAGGGCAGTGAAACAGGCAACTGGCAGGAAACGCGGGATTATCTGCACGAACTGGGCGATGCGTTGAAGCGGGCCATCGCCGGCCGCAACGAGGACGAGGTGCTGGACGCCTGCCGCCGCGTCCTCGCGTGGGGTGGTAACCGTAACGATGCAAAAGGCGCCATGCCGTTCCTGAAAGCGTTGCATGCGGAGGGAAAGCTGGCGGCATACCTGGACACGTCAAGCCGCGCATTCGCGCTCGACGTCGCCGTCGTCGACGCTAGTCGGCCGCAGGCTACGAAGATGAACTCGATGCTGACCAAGGTCCACGCGCTCGCATCTCATGACGGATTGCCGATTTACGATTCGCGGGTCGCGGCGGCGATCGCTGCGCTCGTCGAGTTGTGGCGCCGCTCGCAGGGCAAGGCAGGCGCACCGCTGCCATCCGAACTGGCCTTTCCGGCGATACCGTCCGACCGCTCCGTGCACAGCCTGTTTGCGAATGCGCAGAGCCCCGGCGTGCTGTCGTACGCACCCGCCGCCGCCGCCGCGACGGCCGCCGACTGGTGCAGCGCAAAGATCCGGCTTGGCTGGCTGATGGCCGCGGTGTCGGAGAAGGCGCCCGGGCTGTTCGCGGCAGAGGCGGCAAAAGACCGCATGCATGCGTTCGAAGCGAGCCTGTTCATGATCGGCTACGACGTCAGCTGCCTGAAGGAGAACGCGCCGGGTGCTGGCATCGACGAGCGGCAACGCATGCACATCCAGCGGGCGGGGGCGGCACGGCTCAGGCGCGATCATGCGGGTTTGCCGCGCACACTGATCAGCACGCTGAACGGCAAGACACCCAACATCAGCTACGCGGGCAACGTCCACATCGGGTTTTCGGGTGTCTGGAGCGAGACGCCGTTCACCATCGACAGTGACTTCCTGCAAGATTTGCTGAACGATTTTCCAGCGGGCGAGGAAGCTGGTCTCGGTGCCAACATGACCGGCGATGTCGAGCCAGATACGCTTGGCTACTGGATCAATCAACACTACCCGGCCAAGTCGCGCAGGCTGGTGTCCGTGCTGGCGCCGATTCTGGTCGCCGAAGGCTGCGTGGAATCCATCACTGGCGTGTACCCGATCCGCCTGCGGTTTCTCTGAACGCAGTGCATTCGGCGGGCGCTGTGCAATCGAGAGCGGACTGCTGGCTCAGACTTCGGCGCACAAAAAACCGCGTTCCCTGGGGGAGAAACGCGGTTTCTTGGACTTTGCGGGACTACTACGGATGAGTAAGTGGTGCCTCCGGCCGGAATCGAACCGGCACGCCTTTCGGCGCTTGATTTTGAGTCAAGTGCGTCTACCAATTCCGCCACAGAGGCTGCAAGCGCAGGCGCGCATATTAGCACATGGAATGCAAAACTGACCAGAGTGCGTGCGCCCGCAGTGGGCGCAGGGGGCGTTCCGGCGTATGATCTCGCCTACCTGAGCAAACGCGCCGTCCGGCAAGGCGGCCTGTACGATGAAGAATAAGAAAATACGCGAGATCATCCTCGGCAAGCCGCTCGACCCCATGAAGAGCGAGACGCGTCACTCGATGGCCCTGGTCGCCTTCCTTGCCTGGGTCGGGCTCGGGGCGGATGGCCTGTCCTCCTCGTCGTACGGTCCGGAAGAAACCTTTCGCGCGCTCGGCGCCCATACCCACCTCGGCCTGTACATGGCCGGCGCCACCGCCGTCACCGTCTTCATCATCGCGCTTGCGTACAACCAGGTGATCGAACTGTTCCCGACCGGGGGCGGCGGCTACCGCGTGGCGACCAAGCTCGTCGGGCCGTATCTCGGCCTCGTGTCCGGCGCCGCCCTGGTCCTCGACTACGTGCTGACCATCGCGATTTCGATCGCGTCCGGCGTCGATGCGCTCGCGTCGTTCCTGCCGCTCGGCTTCCAGCCCTATAAACTCTGGGCCGAGGCGTTCTTCATCGGCCTCCTGATCGTGATGAACCTGCGCGGGCTGAAGGAGGCGATCCAGATCCTGCTGCCGATCTTCCTCGGCTTCGTCGCCACGCACCTCGTGCTGATCGTGTACGGCATCGTCGCGCATGCGTCGCACCTGCCGCAGCTCGTGCCCAGTACGGTCGCCGAGACGGGTTCGCTGGCCGGCGAGATCGGCTGGGCCGGCGTGGCCGGCATGCTGCTGCTCGCGTATTCGCAGGGCGGCGGTACCTATACGGGTCTCGAGGCCGTGTCGAACAACGTCAACCTGCTGGCCGAGCCGCGCGTTCGCACGGGCAAGATGACGATGTTCTACATGGCCCTGTCGCTGGCCGTCACGGCCGGCGGCATCATTTTGCTGTACCTGCTGTGGGATGCGCAGCCGACCGCGGGCGAGACGCTGAACGCGACCACCTTCCGCCGCATCATCGCCAGCATGGGCCTGGGCGGCGAGCTCGTGAACCAGATCGTGCTCGCCGTCGTCCTCGCGTTCGAGGCCGGGCTCCTGTTCGTGGCGGCCAATACCGGCTTCCTGGGCGGACCGTCCGTGCTGTCGAACATGGCGGGCGATTCGTGGGTGCCGCACCAGTTCCGCTACCTGTCCACGCGCCTCGTCACGCAGAACGGCATCCTCGTGATGGGCGTCGCCGCGCTGGCGATCCTGTTCTGGACGCGCGGCCAGGTCACGCTGCTCGTCGTGCTGTATTCGATCTCCGTGTTCCTCACGTTCGCGATCTCGCTGTTCGGCCTGTGCCTGTATTGGTGGCGTCATCGCAAGGACGCGCGCTGGGTCCGGCGCTTCCTGCTGTCGCTGACGGGCTTCATCATCTGCGCCGGCATCCTCGCCGTGTTGCTCGTCGAGCGCTTCACGCAGGGCGGCTGGGCCACGGCATTGATCATCGCGGCCATCGCGGGCCTGTGCATCTTCATCCGCAACCACTACCGCGAAACCAAGCGCGCCATCCGTTCCGTCGACCGCGTATTCGCCAACCAGCCGTTCGGCCCGGTGAAGGAAGCCGTCGATCCGGAACCGGATGCGCAGACGGCCGTCTTCATCGTCGGTAACTCGCGCGGCGGCGGCCTGCACGCGCTGCTGTGGGTGCTGCGCATGTTCCCCGGCCACTTCAAGAATTTCCTGTTCGTGAACGCACGCACGGTCGACGCCCACGCCTATGGCGGCGAGGGCGCGCTCGAAAAGATGCGGAAGGATGCGGCGCGGACGCTGGAATACTTTGTCGATTTCTGCCAGAGCCACGGGATGGCGTCGGCGTCCTACATCGGCTTCGGCACGGATGCGGTGGAAGAGGTGACCCGCATGTGCGAGCAGATCAACCGCGAGTATCCGAACTCGATTTTCTTCACCAGTAAATTGATCTTCGCATCCGATAACTGGTTCACGCGGCTGCTGCACAACCAGGCGTCGCTGGCGGTGCAGCGCCGGCTGCACCTGGAAGGCCTGCAGATGGTGATCCTGCCGATGAAGGTGTGACGCGGGTCAGCAGCTGAGTTGCCGGCGCAACGCATGCAGCGTGCGCACGGGGCCGGCGACTTCGAGCATGTGGTCGCGCACCGTCACCGTGATGTCGGCGTTCTTTCCAGCGGGCCAGCGTGCTGCGCGCATGCGGTAGCGCACGGTGCCGGGGCCGCGTTCGGCCGGCGCGTAGCCGAGACTTTCCATCGCATCGTCCAGGGTGCCGACCAGGTGGCAGGCCGAAAAGCGGGTCGTGACCTCGAAGCGGCCAAGGAGCGTGGGCGCGATCGCCGGCAGCAGGCCGCCCAGCAGTACCGGCACGACGATGTAGCCGAGCGGCGCCGTCGGATCGATGAGGTGGAAGGCGAAGGCCAGCGCGGGCAGGCCCAGCACCATGCTCAGCAGGAGAAGTACCCGGTGTTGCGCGGGGGCGGGGGAGGTGGGGCGATGCGCTCCCTTCCGGACGCGCTCGATTTCGGAAAACGTCACGCTTTTCATGTCGCACTCCTTACGTTCAACGACGGCAGGGACCGATTACAAACCCCATTTTGATCAAGCGCCCCCGGGGCGGATTGACCTTCCTCAAATTCGCCTTTTCCGAGAAGAATTGTTCTGGAATAAAAGGTTCCTGGTCGGAAAATTCTTTTCTATTCAGAAATGATAGAAATTTGTGCGAGATCTAACGGTTAGTCAGGCTTTCGGAACTTAAGCTGTTCCGACGGATCGGTGTAAAGACACCTGCTCCTGGATAGCGAGTCCGATTAATCTCTCAACGGAACTATCATGAAACTCAAATCTCTCGTTCTGGCCATGGTCGCGGGCGCGGCCCTGATGGCGCAAGGCGCGGGGGCGGCGACGGTCAACCGCACGGCCCCGGTCGTCACGACGGACGATGGCCTGGGCGGCTTCAACGCGCATTTCGGCGACACGTTCGCGCAGTCGACCACCGGCAGCACCTTCACCGACGTCTTCACGTTCGACGTCGGCACGCCGTTTGACGCGGCCGCCTCGCTGACGTCGTCCTACCTGAACACGCCGCAGACGAAGGACCTGCTGATCACGGGCTGGTCTCTTTACCGCTACGATCCGGTCACGAAGGCCATGCTGGGGACCGCCATCGCGGGCATCGATCTGACGGGTTCGGGTGCCGATGCGCCGGATTCGTGGGCGCTGTCGGGCTTTGGGCTGGCGAGCGGTTCCTACGCGATCCAGGTGAATGGCGAGGTGCGCGGTGTCGGGGGCGGGGTGTTCGGGGCGGATCTGACGATCTCGCCGGTGCCGGAGCCGCAGGCCTGGGGCATGCTGCTGGCCGGCCTGGGCGTGTTGACGACGCTGGCATGGCGCCGGCGCCAGCCCGCGCGCGTGCGCGCGGACGTGCGGCGCCGCGGGGCGCGCAGCGCACGCGCCGGTACAGGCGGAAGCGTTCGTCGCGGTCGGACGGGCGGCGGCCTTCCCACAGCAGCGTCCAGTCGCGGCCGTGGAACGGCAGCGCCGCACCGCCGCGCACGAGCGCGCCGTTCTGCATCGCGCCCGACTGGGCAGGCACCTTCTGGCCGACGCTGTCCTGCAGCAGCAGATAGCTGCACGCGCCGCCGTCGACGGGCGCGAACGGCAAGTGGCCGAAGTAGGCGAACGACGCACGCTGGGGCGCGCCGACGTTCGTGTCGATGCAGTCCGCGCCGGCCGGCAGGCGCGCGGCGATCTGCTGGGCCACGCTGGCGTAGCTCTTGCCGTAGTTCAGGTCCGGCAGGAACAGCGTCATCAGCAGCACCCACAGCAGGATCAGGCCGCCCGACGACAGCACCACGGCCCGCCACAGCACGGAAGGCTGGCGCGACAGGCGCCAGTGCACGAGGAAGATCCAGCCGACCGTCGTTGCGGCCGCGACGAGGAAGGCGACGATGCCGAATTCCGGCTTGAAGCCCGGGACCAGCTTGAGGGCGTTCTTGGCGAATTGCGCGGGCCAGCCCGTCAGCTTGGCGATCCAGAACACCCAGACGAGGCCGCCCAGCAGCGTCAGAACCATCACGGAGAACCAGTCGATCGCATTGATCGCGCCGCGCTTCATCGTCGGCAGGCCGAACGCGGCCATCAGCGCCATCGGCGGCAGCAGCTTCAGCAGGTCGCCGCTTTCGGGAATCGGGTCGCACAGGATCACGAGCGTCAGCACGCCGACGAAGCAGGTCGGCAGGATGATGTGCAGCAGCCCGTGCTGGCGGCGCCAGGCCCAGGCGGTCCAGGCGGCGAACGGCCACGCCGGCCAGAAATACCAGATGCCGACGCGGAAGAAGGCCTTGATCGCATGCCAGCCTGGCACGCTCAGCTGCTCGGCATTCCAGGCCAGCCAGCCGCCGACGGGCGACAGGCCGTACGGATGCGCCAGCGTGGCCGGGATGGCCCATACGAGCGTGATGAGCAGCGCGGTGCCCGCGGCCTGGCCGAGATGGCGCAGCAGGGAGGCCGACGGCAGCTTGAGGAAGCGGATGCACAGGTACAGGGCGGCCAGCAGGGCCAGCGGCGGCGCGAAGCCGCGCGTCAAGGTGAGCAGGCCCAGCGCTGCGCCGACGTACACGGCGTTGCGCGGCGTGCTGTCCTCGATATAGCGCACCGAGCGGAACAGGAACCACGACAGCAGCGCGCCCTGCAATGTGACGGCCAACGTCTCGTGGCTGTGCAGCAGCAAGCCCAGGCAGCCGAGGTAGATCAGGACGGCCGTGTCGGCCAGTGTGCGGCCATAATCGTCCGGCTCGGGCTGGCCGCCGAAGGCCAGGCGCAGCGGCTGGGCTTCCGAACGCCGGCCGAGGTGGAATGCCGTGTGCCACAGCGATACCGTGCCGAGCGCGAAGATGCCGATGGTCGAGATGCGCGCCCCGAGCACGTCGCCCAGGAGCCAGCCGAACAGTTTGATGCACAGTGCGCCGAGCCAGAACGCCAGCGGCCCTTCCTCGGGCGCGGGAAGGCCGGCGATGTGCGGCATCAGCCAGTCCTGGATGCCGCCGTGCGCCATCGTCCACATGATGCCGAAGCTGGCGGCATCATCCTTCCACGGGTCACGCCCGATCAGGCCCGGCAGGATGTACAACAGGCCGAGTGCGTACAAAGCCCAGCGTGGCAGCGCGAGGGTGGCGGCGGCGGGTAGGCGGACGGGTTTCATCGATAGCGCGCGAAGTAATGCAATAAATTAATGTCGCGTAGTATAAGGGGACCGTGGCAAAGCGTCGCGGGTGGTATTGCTACGAGGCGTAACGTGGGTGGGCAACGACGAAAAAAAAGGAAGCCCCCGGGCTTCCTTTGGGGAGGCCCGAAGGCTTCCCGGATGTTCGCTCGTCGGGAATTAGCCGTTGGCGACGCTGGTCTTCGAACCGACCGAGCCGAACTTCTGGCGGAATTTTTCAACGCGGCCAGCGGTGTCGACGATCTTGTGCTTGCCGGTAAAGAACGGGTGCGATTCAGCGGACACCTCGATCTTGACCAGCGGGTAGTCTTTACCTTCGAAATTGATGGTTTCGCGGGTAGAGATGGTCGAACGGGTGATGAATTTGAAATCGCAGGACAGGTCGTGGAACACGACTTCGCGGTAATCCGGATGGATATCGGTCTTCATGGTTTTGCCTTGGTTAGGTTGGTAGCCAAACGGCACTTCGTCGGTCGACCTGCTTCTTGACCCGATTGCCGATCACTTGCCAGGGTTGGATACGGAACCGGCGATTATAAGCCAGCCCTGCGCCCAAGGCAACCGGCGCTGTTGCTGCGCCGTTTCTGCACCGTTCAGGCGCCATGCAGGCGCGACATCATGGTGAGGATCATGCCGCCGAAACCGAGGCCGAAGCCGATGAGCATCGTGATGGCGGTTGCCGCCATCCACTTGCTCAGGTGGGCCGATTGGCCATGGATGTCAGCCTTGAGTTCGGCCTTCAGTTCCGACAGGTCTGCTTTGTTGGGTAACATGGTCAGCGTGGTGTCGAAGCGGGTTTCGAGAACCGTCAGCCGGCGGTCGAGCACGACGTCCTTGTCGTGCCGCGCCGGGACGTCGCGTAATTCGTTGAAGATCATCTTGGCCTCCATGGTTGTCTTGGTGCGGATTTTCCGCGCCCGTACCACCCTCGGCTTGACCTAGATGAATCGTACCGCATAAAGCAGAAAAGGCGAGTACGACTCGCCTTTTCCGTTCGATGCCAGGGCTGGAGGATCAGCCGCCGCGACGCATCAGGTCGAAGAATTCGACGTTGGTCTTGGTCGCGCGCATCTTGTCGAGGATGAACTCCATCGCCTCGATCTCGTCCATCGAGTACAGCAGCTTACGCAGGATCCAGATCTTCTGCAGCTGGTCCGGCTTGATCAGCAGTTCCTCGCGGCGGGTGCCCGACTTGTTCAGGTTGATCGCCGGGTAGACGCGCTTCTCGGCCAGGCGGCGCTCGAGGTGGACTTCCATGTTGCCGGTGCCCTTGAATTCCTCGTAAATCACGTCGTCCATGCGCGAGCCGGTCTCGATCAGCGCGGTCGCGACGATCGTCAGCGAGCCGCCTTCCTCGACGTTACGCGCGGCGCCGAAGAAACGCTTCGGACGCTGCAGCGCGTTGGCGTCGACGCCGCCGGTCAGCACCTTGCCCGAGGCCGGGATCACGGTGTTGTAGGCGCGTGCCAGGCGGGTGATCGAGTCCAGCAGGATCACGACGTCCTTCTTCATCTCGACGAGGCGCTTGGCCTTCTCCAGCACCATCTCCGCGACCTGCACGTGACGGGTGGCCGGTTCGTCGAAGGTCGACGCGACGACTTCGCCGCGCACCGAGCGTTGCATCTCCGTCACTTCCTCGGGACGTTCGTCGATCAGGAGGACGATCAGCGTGCAGTCCGGGTGGTTGGCGGTGATCGCGTGGGCGATGTGCTGCAGCATGACCGACTTGCCCGACTTCGGCGAGGCGACCAGCAGGCCGCGCTGGCCCTTGCCGATCGGCGAGATCAGGTCGACGATGCGGCCGGTGATGTTTTCCGCGCCGTTCATGTCGCGCTCGAGGCGCAGCGGCTCGTTCGGATGCAGCGGCGTCAGGTTCTCGAACAGGATGCGGTGTTTCGAGGCTTCCGGCGATTCGCCATTGACCTTGTCTACCTTCACCAGCGCGAAGTAGCGCTCGCCGTCCTTCGGCGTGCGGACCTCGCCTTCGATCGAGTCACCCGTATGCAGGTTGAAACGGCGGATCTGCGATGGCGAGATGTAGATGTCGTCGGTGGAAGCCATGTAGCTCGCATCCGGCGAACGCAGGAAACCGAACCCGTCCGGCAACACTTCGAGCGCACCGTCGCCGAAAATCTGTTCGCCCTGTTTCGCGCGCTTCTTGAGGATCGCGAACATCAGTTCTTGTTTGCGCAGGCGAGCTGCGTTGTCGATATCCAGGCTGATCGCCATCTCCAGAAGGGCGGAGACGTGCATTGCCTTCAGTTCAGATAAGTGCATGTGTCGGGTGTCCCGTGACGGGAAAGTAAAGGTAGGGGAGGGAACTGCGTGGGTTAATCAAAGGGATAGGATCGGAATCGATCGCCTACCCGGTCCGGAACAGGCGGCAGTGCGGGCGCGCTGCCGCCACCTATGGTATCAGATGTTGCTATCGATGAAAGCAGTCAGCTGGCCTTTTGCCATTGCGCCGACTTTCTGGGCGGCTGCGACACCGTTCTTGAACAGGATCAGCGTGGGGATGCCGCGGATGCCGAACTTGGCCGGAACGGCCTGGTTCGCATCGACGTCCATCTTCGCGATCAGCAGCTTGCCGTCGTATTCTTTCGCGACTTCTTCCAGGATCGGCGCGATCATCTTGCAGGGGCCGCACCACTCGGCCCAGAAGTCGACCAGGACCGGGCGCTCGGATTTGAGCACGTCGGTTTCGAAAGATGCATCGCTGATGTGTTTGATGTTTTCGCTCATGTTTTCCTCAAGAGAGGTAAGTAATTAACGCCTGCAGGTCTTTCGGACTCTCGTCGATCCTGCTCGGTAGTGTCAGCCGGTTCCCGTACTTGTCAGACTGGCTTGCTGCACAAAGGTGGTGCCAATGTGTGCAATATTCAATAGTGGAAGAGCTGCAAGAGGATGTCAGGCGGGGTTTAATCGGAATAATAACCGATTTTTTTGGAACGTGTTCGTGAGCTTTGTACAAAATCTCAACATGCTCAAGGTTCCTGATTGACCTCACCAATTATCACCACAATCAGCCGACGCTGCCCGTGAATTTATATAAATGTCCCGGGTGCCACATCGTCACGACCGAGGCCACCCGGCCGCCCGACGTCGTGCGGCGCTTGAGCACGAGGCACGACGTGCCGGGTGCGACACCGAGCATCTCCGCCACTTCGCGCGGCGCCGGCAGCGCTTCGATGCTGTACGTGGCACCCTGCAGCGGCGCCGCTTCCATCAGGTGTTCGTTGGGCGTGATGCGCGCGAAGTCCTGGTCCAGGTAGGCGGGCGCGCAGGCCGGATTGACCCAGCGGTCCTCGACCTGGATCGGCTGGCCGTTCTCGTCGTGGACGATCAGCGAATGGAACAGCGGCGTGCCGGGTTCCAGTTCGAACTGGCGCGCCAGCGTCTCGCCCGCCGGGCTGTGTTCCAGCAGGCGCGGATGGCTCGCATGCACGTGGCCGCGCGCGCGCACCTCGTCGGCGATGTTGCGGATCTCGACCAGCGTCGCCTGGTACTTCTGCGGTGCGACGTAGGTGCCCGAACCCTGGCGGCGCGTGAGCACCTGTTCCGCCGTCAGCTCGCGCACGGCGCGGTTGACGGTCATGCGCGAGACGCCGAACTGGCGCACGAGCGCCTGCTCGGACGGCACCAGGTCGCCTTCCTTCCAGCGGCCCGACGCGATCTCGCCGAGCAGATAATCCTTGATACGCTGGAAAATGGGCGTGCTGTCTTGCGCGATCTGTTCGTCCAAACTACTCTCCGGAATCTGTCACCTCGTCGGGGAGGTGACATTCTAGCATCGCGAATTCGAAAGCAAGACCCGAAGTGTTTGCCGCAACGCCCGCGCTTACGATGGGGCCATCGAGAATCTGGAGACCGAGATGAACACCGCCACCATCCCCCAATCCGCTGCCGCCTGGCTCACCGACGACGAGCGCTGGGCCGCCGTGGTCGCCCGCGCGCGCGAAGCCGACGGCCAGTTTTATTATTCCGTGCGCAGCACGGGCGTGTACTGCCGGCCCTCGTGTCCGTCGCGCACGCCGCGCCGCGCCAACGTCGCTTTCCACGCGACGCCGCACGATGCCGAGGCGGCGGGTTTTCGCGCCTGCCTGCGCTGCCGCCCGGACGCGGCGCCGCTGGCCGAACGCCAGGCCGAGGCCGTGGCGAAGGCGTGCCGCCTGATCGAGGCCGCCGAGGAAGAACCGGACCTCGCCAGCCTGGCCGAGGCCTGTGGCATGAGCCGCTTCCACTTCCATCGCATCTTCAAGGCGCACACGGGCATCACGCCGAAGGCCTATGCGGCGGCGCGCCGGGCCGAGCGCTTGAAGCAGGGGCTGGCGCAGGCGGGCAGCGTCACCGCGGCCGCCTACGACGCCGGCTTCAATTCCAGCGGCCGCTTCTATGCCGCGTCGTCCGGCGTGCTGGGCATGACGCCGAAACGCTATCGCGCGGGCGGCGGCGGGGAAGCGATCCGCTTCGCCGTGGCGGCGTGCTCGCTGGGCGCGCTGCTCGTCGCCGCGACCGACAAGGGCATCTGCTGCATCCTGCTGGGCGACGATCCGGACGCCCTCGTGCGCGACCTGCAGGACCGCTTTCCGAAGGCCGAGCTGATCGGCGCCGAACCCGGCTTTGAACGCACGGTGGCGCAGGTCGTCGCCTTCGTCGAGGCGCCGCGTCTCGGGCTCGACCTGCCGCTCGACGTGCGCGGCACCGCGTTCCAGCAGCGCGTGTGGCAGGCGCTGCGCCAGATCCCGGCCGGGCAGACGGTCGGCTACGCCGAACTGGCCGCGCGCCTCGGCATGCCGCAGGGCGCGCGCGCCATCGCCGGCGCCTGCGCCGCCAATCCGGTGGCGGTGGCGATTCCGTGCCATCGCGTGGTGCGCAACGACGGCTCGATCTCCGGCTACCGCTGGGGCGTCGAACGCAAGCAGGCGCTGCTCAAGCGCGAGGCCGAGGCATCATGAGTATCGACTGGGACCGCGTCGCCGACGACCTCGACGCCTTCGGCTGCGCCGTGCTGCCGTCCCTGCTGGATGCGGACCAGTGCGCGGCGTATGCGGCCGGCTATGCTGACGACGCGCGATTCCGCAGCCGCGTCGTGATGGAGCGGCACGGCTTCGGGCGCGGAGAATATCGCTATTACGCGTATCCGCTGCCGCCCGGGCTTTCGGGCCTGCGCACCGCGCTGTACCCGCCGCTGGCACGCATCGCCAACCGCTGGCAGGCGGCGCTCGGGCTGGAGGAGCGCTACCCGGACGCGCACGGCGATTACCTGGCGCGCTGCCACGCGGCCGGCCAGTTGCGGCCGACACCCCTGTTGCTGCAATACGGTGCGGGCGATTACAACTGCCTGCACCAGGACCTGTACGGCGATTTCGTCTTCCCGTTGCAGGTGGCCGTACTGCTGTCGCGCCCCGGCGTCGATTTCAGCGGCGGCGAATTCGTCCTGACGGAACAGCGGCCGCGCATGCAGTCGCGCGTCGAAGTGGTGCCGCTGGGGCAGGGCGATGCCGTCGTCTTCCCCGTGCACACGCGCCCCGTCAACGGCACGCGCGGCATCTACCGCGTCAACATGCGCCACGGCGTCAGCCGCGTGCACAGCGGGCAGCGGCACACGCTGGGCATCATCTTCCACGACGCCGCCTAAAAATTCGGGGTCAGAGCACATTTCCGGCCAAATTCGGGGTCAGAGCACATTTCAGGACAATTGTTTTTCGCCGGTGCGAGGCCTTCCAAGACGTCGCTGCACCGGCGGCCGCCCTGACGCATGTGTGACCTCATCAAGGAACGATGCCGGACCAAGTGGCCGGCTGCTGTTGCTCGCATGTCGGATCTCTGCGAGCAATTGTTCGGTCAAGTCTTCAAGGAACAGGTGGCGATAGGCCGCGCGCCGGTCGACGTCGTGTGCGCCCAGGCTGGCATAGACCACATGCGGCGTCACCAGTGGATCGTCGGCACCCAGCGCGTTCGCGCGATAGCTCGACCAGGGGTAGGCCTCTGGCGTCTTGACCATTCGTGCGCGCACGGGATTCAGCTCGATGTAGCGCTGGCAGACCAATAGATATTGTTCGGTGTCGACGAGACAGGAGCGGAATCTGCCTTCCCACAAGGTCCCGCTGCGTCCGTGCCGACGATTGAAATACTGGACGTAATGCTGGCCGAGCCGTCGCATGAGGTCGCTTGGGCCGGTACGGCTGCCGGTCGACAGCAGCAAGTGCACGTGATTGGTCATGAGCACGTAGGCATGGATATGGCATGCAGCCTCGGCCGCGTACTTGCGTAGCAGCGTCAAGTAGACCAGGTAGTCAGCGGTGCCCGTAAAGCAGGGGCCGCGATTGTTCCCACGCTGGATGATGTGAAGCGGCACCGCGGGCAGGATCAGGCGTTTATGTCGTGACATGGCAGGCGTAGTTGAGTGAAAGTCACGACGTTAGCCAAGACGTATTCGCAGCCATGGATACGGCTCAATTGAACGCATGACGTTGTAGCAAAAAGTGCTCTGACCCCGAATTTCAGGAAAAATGTGCTCTGACCCCGAATTTATGAAATGTGCTAAGGGAAGTAGAATTTTTACCAGATGTTAGGCATGCATACGTTTCCGTCGTAGCATCGAGGAACCTGCACCTTTGCGGGCATACAACGATAATCCAACGGAGACAACCATGAGCGTATCGCGTCGCCTGTTCCTGGCCACCCTCGGCGTGGCCAGCGTGTCTGGCGGGAGCCTGGCCCGGGCCGGGGACCTGCCGCAACCCCTCGTCATTTACGATGACGAATTGAAGAACGGTTTCCAGAACTGGAGCTGGGCGAAGACGCAGTTGTCGGTGCCGGTCGGGAACGGCAAGCCGATCCGCGTCGAAGGCGAGCCGTGGAGCGCGCTCGCCCTGCACCACGAACCGTTTTCCACCGAGGGCTACAGCAAGCTGACCTTCGTCATCAACGGCGGAATGAACGGCGGCCAGACCCTGATGGTCAAGACCATGGCCGACGGCAAGGCGATCGAGGCCGACTTCGCCATCCAGCTGAAGGCGAAGACGTGGGCCGCCGTCGAAGTGCCGCTGAAGGACATCAACGCGGCCGGCAAGACCATCGACACCCTCATCTGGCAGGGCCAGGGCGCCGCCTATCCGGGGTACTACATCACGCGCATCCAGCTCGAGTAAGCGCGCCCCTCACGGCAGCTCGCCGCCCGAGAACGGATCGATCGAGTACGGATGCACGGTGCCGAGGAATCCCGGTTGCGCACGCACGCGGGCGATCCACCCGACGATGCCGGGGTAGTCAGCCAGCGCCAGCCCGGCTTCGTCGGTCCGGTGGACGTACGCAAACAGCGACATGTCGGCGACCGTGTACGCGCCGCCCGCGATGAACGGGCGTTGCGTCAGTTCGCGGTCGAGGATCGCCAGCGCCTTGTCCGCGACGCGGCGCAGGCGGTCGACCAGCGCCGGCGCGCGCCGCGCCAGCTTGCCGGTCAGCGTCCAGTGGCGCAAGGTCGCGATCGATGCCACGTGATCCTGTTCGAACGACAGCCATTGCTGCACCTTCGCCCCGCCGAACGGATCGGAAGGCAGATACGGCGTGCCGTGCGCCAGGTACGTCAGGATGGCGTTCGATTCGGCCAGCGTGCGGCCGTCGGGCAGGCGCAGCGCGGGCACGGCGCCGGTCGGATTCACGGCAAGGAAGTCGGGACGCTGGCCTTCGCCTTCGAAGATGCGCACGATCTCCGTGCGATAGGGGATGTCGAGATGGTTCAGCAGCAGGCGGACTTTCCAGGCGTTCTGCGAGGGCAGGTAATCGTACAGGGTGAGCATCGTTATCTCCGGTGAAAAAACACGATTGGACCACCGCGTAAAACGCCGCACCCTCCGGTTCTTGCGATCGAACCACAGGCCCGCGATTGACCACAATGTAAATTTCTATACACTCTGTTTCTTGCTATTGAGCCGTACCCCGGTTCATCCACAACGACAACGGAGACCCCGATGCGCCCCCGCCACAAGCAACTCAGGCACACCCTGATCGCCCTGGCCCTCACCACCGCCACGGCCCACGCCACCACCGTCATCGACAACGCCAACGGCTACACGCTGAACGCGAAGGGCGACGTCATCCAGTTCGCGTCGCTCGCGTTCGACGACGCCGGCCGCATCCTCGCCGTCGGCACCGCCGCCGACGTCGCTGCGAAGGCCCCGCAGGCGAAGCACGTCGACATGGCCGGCCGCACCGTGCTGCCGGGTCTCATCGACGCGCACGGCCACGTGTTCGGCCTGGGCGAGATGCTGACGCAGCTCGACCTGTCGGCCACGACGTCGCTGCCGCAGGCCCTGGCCGCCATCCGCGACTACGCGCGCGGCAACGCCAGGGCCGCGTGGGTGCGCGGGCGCGGCTGGAACCAGGAGAACTGGAAGCTCGGGCGCTTCCCGACCGCGCGGGAACTCGATGGCGTCGTGGCCGACCGGCCCGTGTGGCTGGAACGCGTCGACGGCCACGCCGGCTGGGCCAACGGCCGCGCGCTGGCGCTGGCCGGTATCACGGACCAGACGCCGGACCCGGTCGGCGGCAAGATCGTGCGCGACGCCGCCGGCCATGCGACGGGCGTGCTGGTGGATGCCGCGCAGGCGATGATCCAGAAGGTGCTACCGCAACCGACCGAACAGGAAGCGCGCACGATGCTCGACCGCGCGCTGGGCACGATGTCCAGCGTCGGCCTCACGAGCGCGCACGACGCGGGCATCGGCATCGCCCAGGACCGGCTGTACCGCGATTACGCGGACCACGGCAAGCTGACGGCGCGCATCTACGCGATGATCGGTGGCACCGGCGCCGACTTCGACCAGCTGGCGCAGAACGGCCCGCTGAACACGTACGGCCACGACATGTACGCGCTGCGCGCCGTGAAGCTGTACGCCGACGGCGCGCTGGGCAGCCGCGGCGCCGCATTGCTGGCGCCGTACACGGACGATCCCCATTCGCACGGCCTGCTGTTCCACTCGAACGGCGAGATCGACGCGATGATCGCCAAGGCCATGAAGAAGGGCTACCAGGTCAACGTGCACGCGATCGGCGACGCCGGCAACCGGCAAATCCTCGACACCTTCGCGAAGGAGATCCCGGCCAACCGCGGCCGGGCGCTGCGCCACCGGATCGAGCACGCGCAGGTCGTGACCCTGGCCGACATCCCGCGCTTCAAGCGCATCGGCATCATCCCGTCGATGCAGCCGACGCACGCGACGTCCGACAAGAACATGGCCGAGCAGCGCATCGGCCCCGAGCGCATCAAGGGTGCGTACGCGTGGCGCACGTTCCTCGCGCAGGGGTCGCGCATCGCGTGCGGCTCGGATTTCCCCGTCGAGGCGCCGAACCCGTTCTTCGGCATCCACGCGGCCGTCACGCGCCAGGACGCAAACGGCAATCCGATCGCCGGCTGGTATCCCGAGCAGGAGATGTCCCTGAAAGAAGCCTTCCGCTGCTTCACGCTCGACGCGGCCTATGCCGGCCACCAGGAACAGACGCAGGGCTCCCTCGAAGCGGGCAAGTACGCGGACTTCATCGTCATCGACCGCGACCTCTTCCGGATCTCGCCCTACGACATCCACAAGATCGGCGTCCTCGAGACGTGGGTCGGCGGCCGCCAGGTGTATCGCAAGTTTCAATGATCGCCCTTGACGGAGTTGTATAGACAACTTAGACTTTCTGGAACGCTTATCGAGGAGTCCGTCATGACCACAGCCTCTCCCGCCGGAGATCCGCGTTTCGATCCCACCCGCGTCATCCGCGCCCCGCGCGGCAGCGAGCTCACATGTAAGAGCTGGCTGACCGAGGCGGCCTACCGCATGCTGCAGAACAACCTGGATGCCGAGGTGGCGGAAAACCCGCAGGGCCTCGTCGTCTACGGCGGCATCGGCCGCGCGGCGCGCGACTGGGCCTGCTTCGACCAGATCCTCGCGTCCTTGCGCGATCTCGACGACGACCAGACCCTCCTGATCCAGTCCGGCAAGCCGGTCGGCGTGTTCCAGACGCATCCCGACGCCCCGCGCGTGCTGCTGGCGAACTCGAACCTCGTGCCGAAGTGGGCGACGTGGGAGCATTTCAACGAGCTCGATCGCAAAGGCCTGTTCATGTATGGCCAGATGACGGCCGGCAGCTGGATCTATATCGGCACCCAGGGCATCGTGCAGGGTACCTACGAGACCTTCGCCGAAGCGGGCCGCCAGCACTTCGGCGGCGATATGTCCGGCCGCTGGATCCTGACCGCGGGCCTGGGCGGCATGGGCGGCGCGCAGCCGCTGGCCGCGACGTTCGCCGGCGCCGTGTCGCTGAACGTGGAATGCCAGCAGAGCAGCATCGATTTCCGCCTGCGCACCCGCTACCTCGACAAGCAGGCGAAGGACATCGACGACGCGCTGGCCATGATCCGCGACCACACGGCGCGCAAGGAAGCCGTCTCCATCGGCCTGCTCGGCAATGCGGCCGACGTGTTGCCGGAACTCGTCCGTCGTGCCAAAGAGGGAGGAATGGTGCCGGACCTCGTGACGGACCAGACGTCCGCCCACGACCTGATCCACGGCTACCTGCCGCGCGGCTGGACCGTCGAGCAGTGGCTGGCGGCCCAGCGCGACCCGGCGCAGCATGCGGCGCTGAAGCAGGCCGCGGCCGAATCCTGCGCCGTGCACGTGCAGGCGATCCTCGACTTCAAGGCGATGGGATCGTACGCCGTCGACTACGGCAACAACATCCGCCAGGTCGCCTTCGACCAGGGCGTGAAAAATGCGTTCGACTTCCCCGGCTTCGTGCCGGCATACATCCGCCCGCAGTTCTGCGAAGGGCGTGGCCCGTTCCGCTGGGTGGCGCTGTCCGGCGACCCGGAAGACATTTATAAGACCGACGCGAAGATCAAGGAGCTGTTCCCGCAGCACGCCCGCGTGCACCGCTGGCTCGACATGGCGCGCGACCGCATCGCGTTCCAGGGGCTGCCGGCGCGCATCTGCTGGCTCGGCCTCGGCGAGCGCCACCTGGCCGGCCTCGCGTTCAACGAGATGGTGCGCACGGGAGAATTGAAAGCGCCGATCGTGATCGGGCGCGACCACCTGGACACGGGCTCCGTCGCGAGCCCGAACCGCGAGACGGAAGCGATGCGCGACGGCACCGACGCCGTCTCCGACTGGCCCCTGCTGAACGCCATGCTGAACACGGCCGGCGGCGCGACGTGGGTGTCGCTGCACCACGGCGGCGGCGTCGGCATGGGCTATTCGCAGCATGCGGGCCTCGTCATCGTGGCGGACGGCACGGAGGCCGCGGATAAACGCCTGGCCCGCGTCCTCGTCAACGATTGCGCGTCGGGCGTGATGCGCCATGCGGATGCCGGCTACGAACTCGCGATCGAGACGGCCAAGCGCTTCGGCCTGCGCCTCCCGATGATCAAGTAAGACTGCATAGCTCCATCACGACACCATGACCCAAGACCATCACCTCATCCTGCAACCAGGCGCCTTGTCCCTGAACGACCTGCGCGCCGTCTGGGGCGCGCACGGCCCGCTCACGCTCGCGCCGGCCGCGTATGCCGCCATCGAGACGTCGGCCGCCACCGTGCAGGCCATCGTCGCCAAGGGCGATCCGGCCTACGGCATCAACACGGGCTTCGGCATCCTGGCCAAGCGCCACATCCCGCAGGCCCAGCTCGAACAGCTGCAGCAGAACCTGATCCTGTCGCACGCCGTCGGCACCGGAGAACTGCTGCCGGACCACGTCGTGCGCCTGATCCTGCTGACCAAGATCGGCAGCCTGGCGCGCGGCTATTCCGGCGTACGGCCGCTGATCGTCGACACCCTGATCGCGCTGTACAACGCCGGCATCATGCCCGCGATCCCGTCGCAGGGTTCGGTCGGCGCGTCCGGCGACCTCGCGCCGCTGGCGCACATGACGCTCGCGATGCTGGGCGTCGGCCAGGTGCGCATGCGCGGCGAATTGATGGACGCGCGCGCCGCGCTGGCCGCGGCCGGCATCGAGCCTGTCGTGCTCGCGGCGAAGGAAGGTCTTGCGCTGATCAACGGCACGCAGGTGTCGACGGCGCTCGCGTTGAACGGCCTGTTCCTCGCGGAGCGCCTGCTGGAAGCGGCGATGGTCTCGGGCGCGCTGTCGCTGGACGCCGCCCGCGGCAGCGACGCCCCGTTCGACCCGCGCGTGCATGAAGTGCGCGGCCAGCCGGGCCAGATCGCGGCGGCGAAGATTTATCGCCAGCTGGTCGCCGGCAGCGCGATCCGCGCGTCGCACCTCGTCGGCGACGAGCGCGTGCAGGACCCGTACAGCCTGCGCTGCCAGCCGCAGGTGATGGGCGCCGTGATGGACCTCATCGCCCAGGCCGGCCGGACCCTCCTCATCGAATCCAACGCCGTCACGGACAACCCGCTCGTGTTCCCGGACTCCGGCGAAGTCATTTCTGGCGGGAATTTCCACGCGGAACCCGTCGCATTCGCGGCCGACATCCTGGCGCTGGCCATCGCCGAGATCGGCGCGCTGGCCGAACGCCGCATCGCGTTGCTGATCGATTCCACTTTGTCCGGCCTGCCGCCGTTCCTCGTGCGCGAGCCGGGCGTGAACTCCGGCTTCATGATCGCGCACGTGACGGCGGCCGCGCTGGCATCGGAAAACAAGTCGCTGGCGCATCCGGCCAGCGTCGACAGCCTGCCGACGTCCGCCAACCAGGAAGACCACGTCAGCATGGCGACATTCGCGGCGCGCCGTCTCGGCCAGATGGCGCACAATACGGGTGTCATCGTCGGCATCGAGCTGCTGGCGGCGGCGCAGGGGATCGAATTCCACCGCCCGCTGACGAGCTCCAGCCACCTGGAACATGTCCACGCAAAATTGCGCGAGCACGTGCCGGCGTTCGACGAAGACCGGTTCTTCGCGCCGGACATCGAGGCGGCGCGCCGGATGGTGATGGAAGGCGAGCTGTCGGCCGCGTGCAAGGACTTGTTCGCCTCACTGCACTGATCAGGGGATCACGATGGATTTCTGGTTCAAGCCGGGTTCCGTGCCGCTGCTGCTGTCGATGCCGCATGCGGGCACCGACATTCCCGACGACATCGCGGCGACCATGGCGCCGTGCGCGCTGGTGCGGGCCGACACGGACTGGCACCTGCCCGACCTGTACGCATTCGCGGACAGCATCGGCGCCTCCACGTTGTCCGCACGCTGGTCGCGCTACGTGATCGACCTGAACCGGCCGCCCGAGGACACGAATCTGTATCCCGGCCAGGACACGACGCGCCTGTGCCCCGTCGACACGTTCGCGCGCGAACGGTTATACCAGGACGGCCGCGAGCCGGACGCCGGGGAGATCGAGCGCCGCCTGGACCTGTACTGGCGCCCATACCACCGGCAACTGCGCGCGGAACTCGACCGCCTGCTCGCGTTGCACGGGCAAGTGGTGCTGTGGGATGCACATTCGATCGCGTCCGTCGTGCCGCGCTTTTTCGACGGCCGCCTGCCCGACCTGAATTTCGGCACGGCCGACGGCCGTTCCTGCTCGCTGCAGTTGCAGGGGGAGATGATGCGCGTGGCCGGCTCCCAGGACCTGTTCACGTTCGTCTTCAACGGGCGCTTCAAGGGCGGCCACATCACGCGCTTCTACGGTGATCCGGCCGCCGGCGTGCATGCGATCCAGCTCGAAATGTGCCAGTGCCTGTACATGGACGAGGCGCCGCCGTTCGCCTATCAGCCCGACGTTGCCGGCAAGGTGCAGCCCTTGCTGCGCGAACTCATGGAATCGGCAATTGGATGGGCACGGGCAGGGGGCCACGCATGAGCGCCCTGTTCGCGCGCCACGCGCTGCTGGCCGGCGGCTGGGAGCGGGACGTGCTGCTCGAATGGGACGTGCGCGGCGACCTGACGAAGGTCGCGCCGGAGGCGTCGCCGCCGCTCGGCGTGGCGCGCGCGGATTACGTCCTGCCCGGCATGATCAACCTGCATTCGCACGCGTTCCAGCGCGCCATCGGCGGGCTGACGGAACGCGCAGGGAGCGGACCTGACAGCTTCTGGACCTGGCGCGACCTGATGTACCGCGTGGCCAACCGCATCACCCCCGAGCAGATGGAAGCCGTGGCGGCGCAGCTGTACGCGGAATGCCTGCGCCACGGCTACACGGCGGTCTGCGAATTTCATTACGTGCAGCGCGCGCCGGGCGGCCATCTGTATGGCCATCCGGCCGAGACGGCGCAGCGCATCGCCCAGGCCGCGCACGAAACCGGCATCGGCGTGACGCTGCTGCCCGTGATGTACGCGTACGCGGGCTTCAACGACACGCCGTTGCGCCAGGACCAGGAACGCTTCCGCACGGATCCCGCGCAGGTGCTGCGCATCGTCGACGCGCTGGAACCCTTGCGCGGGCCGCACCTGGAAGTGGGCGCGGCGCCGCATTCGCTACGCGCCGTATCGGCGAGCCAGCTGCGCGAACTGGCGCAGGCGCTGCCGGCAGGGCGGCCGCTGCACATCCACATCGCCGAGCAGCAGCTCGAAGTGGCGCAGTGCGTGGAGGCGACCGGCATGCGCCCGGTGGATTATCTGATGGAGCAGGTGGACGTCGACGCGCGCTGGTGCCTCGTGCACGCGACGCATCTGTCGGACGGAGAACGGGACCGCATCGCGGCCAGCGGCGCCGTCGCGGGCCTGTGTCCGACGACCGAAGCGAACCTGGGCGACGGCCTGTTCCCGTTGTCTCCCTACATCGCGGCCGGCGGGCGCTTCGGCATCGGCAGCGACAGCCACGTGTCGCAAAGTCCCGTGGAAGAACTACGGTGGCTCGAATACGGCCAGCGCCTCGCGCATCAGCGCCGCAATATCGCCGTCCACGGTGAGGAGCGCGACGTCGGCGCTTTCCTGTGGCAGCAGGCGCTGGCGGGCGGCGCGCAGGCGGCGGGGCGCCGTCTCGGCGTGCTCGCGCAGGGCCGGCGTGCCGACCTGCTCGTGCTGGACAGCGCGCACCCGAACCTGGACGGCGTGCCGCCGCACGAGGTGCTGGGCCGCTTCCTGTTCAGCGGCAACGACAACCTCGTGCGCGACGTGCTGGCCGGCGGCCACTGGGTGGTGCAGGGCGGCCGCCACAAGGCACAGGACGCGATCGCGCAGCGCTACAAGGCCGCAGCGCGTACACTGCACGCACATTGATGCCAACGACGAAGGGAAGCAAGCCATGACGATGCTGATTCCGTATGCGAACCTCGAACCGGTGTCGTGGAAGAACGGCGGCGGCAGCACGACCGAAATCGCCGTGTTCCCACCGGACGCCGGCTTCGACGACTTCGACTGGCGCGTGAGTCTCGCCACGATCGCGAACGACGGCCCGTTCTCCATGTTCCCCGGCGTCGAGCGCACGCTGGTGCTCGTCGACGGTCCCGGCATGACGCTCGACATCGACGGCGCACCCACGCTGCTGTCGAAGGGCGAGCCGGTCGCCGCGTTCGACGGCGAGTCGCGCGTGGAGGCCAAGCTGAACCGCGGCGCCAGCACCGACTTCAACGTGATGACCCGGACGGAACGCTGCTGGCACCGTTTCGGCCGCCGCCGGCTGGACGGCGACTCCACGTTCGTCGCGCGCGCCGACGTCACCGTGCTGTTCCTGGCCGAAGGCGACAGCCTGGAACTCTGCAGCGACGACCAGCGCATCAACCTCGTGCGCTTCGACGCCGTCGTGCTCGACCCGGACACGAAGTGGAAGCTGCGGGCAGAGCAGGGCGCCATCTTCATCGTCGACATCCATTACTACGACGACGAGGACGACCTCGACAACGAGGACGGCATGTATGAGTGAAGCCGTCGACGTCCTGTACGCGAACGCACGCGTCGCGACGCTGGCGGATGGCTATGGGATCCTCGACGATGGCGCCGTCGCCGTGCGTGACGGCCGTATCGCGTGGGTGGGGCCGCGTGCCGAGGCGCCGCCGGCTTTGTCCGTTCACGATTGCGGCGGCTTGTGGCTCACACCCGGCCTCGTCGACTGCCACACGCACGTCGTCTACGCGGGCAACCGCAGCGACGAATGGGAAGCGCGCCTGAACGGCGCCACCTATGAAGACATCGCGCGGGCCGGTGGCGGGATCATGTCGACCGTTCGCGCCACCAGGGCGGCATCGGAGGACGACTTATTGAAAGCCAGCCTGCCGCGCATCCGTGCGTTGCTGGCCGAGGGCGTGACGACATTGGAAATCAAGTCCGGCTACGGCCTCGATGTCGAATCCGAAGCGACGATGCTGCGCGTGGCGCGCCGCGTGGGCGAGCTGCTGCCGGTGACGGTCCGCACGACCTTCCTCGGCGCGCACGCGCTCCCGCCCGAGTACGCGGGCCGCGCGGACGACTACATCGACATGCTGTGCAGCGAGATGCTGCCGGCGCTGGCCGCGCAGGGTCTCGTGGATGCGGTCGACGCGTTCTGCGAGCGCATCGGCTTTTCGCACGACCAGACGGCGCGCCTGTTCGACGTGGCGCGGCGTCTCGGCCTGCCCGTGAAGCTGCATGCGGAGCAGCTGTCCGACCAGGGCGGCGCGGCGCTCGTGGCGCGGTACGGCGGGCTGTCGGCCGATCACCTGGAGTGGCTGTCGGACGAGGGCGTGGCCGCGATGGCGCGCGCGGGCACGGTGGCCGTGCTGCTGCCCGGCGCCTATTACTTCCTGCGCGAGACGCGCATGCCGCCGCTGGCTCTCTTACGGGACGCGGGCGTGCCGATCGCGGTGGCCACCGACTGCAACCCGGGCACGTCGCCCATGACGTCGCTGCTGCTCGCGATGAACATGGCGTGCACGCTGTGGCGCCTGACGCCGCTGGAAGCCTTGCGGGGCGTGACCGTCAACGCGGCGCGCGCGCTGGGCCTGCTTGAGACCGGCACCCTGGCGCCGGGCCAACGCGCCGACTTCGCCTTGTGGGACATCGCGCGCCCGGCCGACCTGGCGTATGCGATCGGTGCGAATCCGTGCCGGGGCGTCGTCCATGCCGGCGTGTGGCGCGATCAGGTATCCTGACGGCTGATCCACAACGCCACCGGAAACCGCATGCTGAGATTTGCCATGCTGGTGCTCGCCTGCGCCGGCATCCTGTCGTCCGCCCACGCGGAGGAACCCCTGCGCGTGGGCTCCAAGCGCTTCACCGAGTCGTACATCCTGGGCGAGATCCTCACCCAGACCGCGGCGCGCGTCGGGCCGGCCGAACACAAGCAAGGCCTGGGCAACACGGCCATCGTGCTGGGCGCGCTGCGCTCGGGTGCCATCGACGTCTACCCGGAATACCTGGGCACCATCGACCTCGAAATCCTCAAGAATGCGCAGCCGACGTCGCTCGACGCGATGCGTGCGGCACTGCGTCCGCTGGGGCTGGGCGTCGCCGTGCCGCTGGGCTTTTCCAACGGCTACGCGCTGGCCGTGCGTGGCGATGCGGATGTGCGCCGCCTGTCCGACCTGGCGGCGCATCCAGAAATAAAAATCGGGCTGTCGCATGAATTCCTGGGCCGCGCGGACGGCTGGCCCGGCCTCGCGCGGCGCTACGGCCTCGCGCAGCAACCGCGTGGCCTGGACCATGGCATCGCGTACGAGGCGCTGGCACAGCGCCAGGTCGACGCCATCGACATTTATTCGACGGACGCCAAGATCCGCCAGTACGGCCTGCGCGTGCTGGACGATGACAAGCAGTATTTCCCGCGCTATGACGCCGTGCTGCTGTACCGGCTCGACGTGCCGCAGCGGTTTCCGCAGGCGTGGCATGCTATCGAACAATTGCAGGGCACGATCAAGGCGGACGACATGATCGCGATGAACGCAGCGGCCGAGCTGGATGGGCAGCCGTTCGCGGCTGTCGCACGCGCGTGGCTGTCCCACGATACCCAGGCCACGGCCCGTGACGGTCTGCTTACCAAAACTTTCGGCAACGGCTTCATGAACCTTGCGCGCCAGCACCTGTTGCTGGTCGTGCTTGCCGTTTTGCTCGGCAGCGTCGCCGGCATTCCGCTCGGCATCGTGGCCGCGCTCGTGCCGCGCCTGCGCCAGGCCGTGCTGGCCGTGGCGGGCGTCCTGCAGACCGTGCCGTCGCTGGCGCTGCTGGCGATCCTGATCCCGTTGCTCGGCCGCATCGGCACCGTTCCTGCGCTCGTCGCCCTGTGCGCGTATGCGCTGTTGCCCATCGTGCGCAATACGTGCACGGGGCTGCTGCAGGTGCCGTCCGGCCTGCGCACGGCGGCGCTGGCGCTGGGGCTGACACGGCGGCAATCGCTGGTCGAGGTCGAGCTGCCGCTGGCCATGCCGACGATCCTCGCCGGCGTGAAAACGGCGGCCGTGATGAGCGTCGGTACGGCCACCATCGCCGCCTTCATCGGCGCCGGCGGCTTCGGCGAACGCATCACGACGGGCCTCGCGCTGAACGACAACGACATGCTGCTGGCGGGCGCGATCCCGGCCGCGTTGCTGGCCTTGCTGACCCAGGCGGCGTTCGAGCTGTGCGAACGTTTCGTGGCGCGCCGGCGCTACAGCGACTGAAGTTTGGAACGGGTCGTGGAGATCGCGCGGTGCAGGATGCGTTCCGCGTGGAAGTCGTTTTCGCGCTGGACGGCGATGGCGTGCAGGCTGCGGGTATAGGTGTCTATCCGGGAGCGGAGCCAAACCCGGTAGACCCATCGGGTGATCGTTTTCATGTCCATGTCCTCGTGAATGAGCACATTGTCCCGCTCGACGCGTTCTTGCATTTGTGATCACTCAATCGCGTCCGGCCCACAAACTCCAGCTTTCTGTTACCGAGGTAAGCATTTGTAAGGAATCTGCAAATGCCGCGGTCGGGAGACTATATTGAAGCCGTTGGATTCAAGTCTCCCCTCCCCATCGACGAATGGGTTCACCCGCGGCGCTGCGAACAGCCCGCGGGTTTTTTCTTGTCAGAATCAGCCTTGGGCCAGCGCTTCCAGCGGCGCGCCCGTCACGCGGCAGATGCGCCAGTCCGGCAGGATCTCGGCGCCCATCGATTGGTAGAAATTGATTGCCGGCGTGTTCCAGTCCAGCACCGACCATTCGAAGCGGCCGCAGCCGCGCTCGACGGCCAGGCGCGCCAGGTGCTTCAGCATGCGGCTGCCATAACCCTTGCCGCGATGCGATTGCCGCACGTACAGGTCTTCCAGATACAGCCCACGCTTGGTGAGGAACGTCGAGAAATTGTGGAAGAACAGGGCGAACGTGACGACGTCGCCATCCGCTTCGCCGACGATGGCTTCGCAGGCCGGCTGCGGGCCGAACAGGCCTTCGTGCAATTTCTCTTCCGTCGCCACGACAAGGTGCTCGAGCTTTTCGAACACGGCCAGCTCGACGATCATCGATTGGATGTGGGGGACGTCGGCCGGGGTGGCGGGGCGGATCGCGAAGGTGGTATCAAGAGTCATGGCGTCGTTTCGATGCAATCGTTGAGGTTGACGGATACGGCTGGTTTGGCCGCGGGCGCGCGCAGGGCCCAGGCGACACTGCCCAGGCACACGGCCATGCCCAGCCATTCGGTGAGGCCGGGGCGGTAGTGTTCAAGCTTGATCGACAGCAGCACGGAGATCACGGGCGTGATCACGCCGATGTACACGGCCTTGTTCGAGCCGATGCGGTTGATCAGCGTGAAGTAGCAGATGAAGGCGACGACCGAGCCGAAGATGGACAGGTGCAGCAGGCCCAGCACGTAGCTGGCCGTGCGCGGGATGATGAAGGCCTGGCCCGTCGCGAGGCACCACGCGGCAACCATGCACGTGCCCCAGAACATCGACCAGCCCGTCGTCAGCACCAGGTTGTTCGATTCCTCGCGCACCTTGCCCACGACGATGCTGCCCGCCGAGCTGGCGATCGACGCGGCGATGCCGAGCACGAGGCCGAGGGTGAAATGGCCTTGCCCGCCCTGGCCCAGGTGGCGCAGCTCAGTGCCGATCGCATGCCAGAACAGCAGCGTGACACCGGCGATGGCCGCTGCGCCGGCGCCCCACGTGCGGCGCGGGATCGGGGTGCCGAACGCGATGCGGGCACAGATCGGCGTCCAGAACACCATCAGCGCGAACAGCACGGCGACGAGCGCCGACACGACATATTGTTCGGCGTTGTACGTGCAGACGTACGACACGCAGAACGTAAAAAAGCCTTGCAGCAGGGTCCAGCGCTGGACGCGCCAGGGCAGCCGCAGCCTGTCGCCGCGCAGCAGGCAATACGCGAACAAGGTCAGCGACGCGAGCGCGAACCGGTAAACGACCGACACCGCGGGCGGGACTTCACCCAGCTCGAGCGTGATCGCGAAGAATGTCGATCCCCAGATCAGGGAGGCAATGGTGAAGAGGACGTAGGAGGGCATCGCGAAAGTATATCGCGATCCCTCTTCTGTTGTGGCCGGTGGTAAATGTCAGTGCGTCACGCGCGTCGTGTACCCGTTGCTGAGCAAACGTACGCGCTCGCCCGGCCTGAACATCTCGTCGGCCGCCTGCGTGATGGAACGCAGTTCGCCGTTGTCGAGCTTGACGGTAATTTCAAATCCCGGCCGGTTGTTGGCCTGGTTCTCGACGCGGTTGCCGATGATGCCACCCGCGACGGCGCCCAGGATGCCGACCGCGGCCGAGCCGTTGCCGCCGCCGACCTGCGAACCGCCCAGGCCGCCCAGCGCGGCGCCGGCCATCGTGCCGACGCCGGATTCCGGATTCGCGATCGTCACGTTGCGGACGGATTCCACGGTGCCCATGCGCACCGATTGTTCATTCATCGTCTGGTAGCTGCTGTAGACGCTGCCCGAATTCGACGGACCCGCGCACGCGGCAAGCAGGGCGGTCAGCGGGACGAGGGCGAGGATGGCGATGCGTTTCATGTTTACTCCAAAGCAATTAATAAGCGACATGGAGGCGGCGATACAAAAAACCAAGCACGAACAGCGGACCGATCAGCAGGAAGCGCACGTCGTCGAAGAACGACGGTTTCTTGCCCTCGATCTTGTGCCCGATGAATTGGCCGATCCACGCGACGACGAAGATCGCGATCGACAGCGGCAGCACGGTGAACGGCGGCATCAGCGCGAGCAGTGCCAGCATCACGGCGCTCATCAACAGCATGCCGAATGCGAACGGCGGCGACAGCCGGAAGTAATACACGAGTGCCGCAAGCACCGCGACGACGGCGACGGCCGGGTGGATGCTCCACAGGATGCCCAGCAGGGTGAACACGATCACGGGCACGCACACAATATGGATCAGCTCGTTGGTCGGATTGCGGTGGCTGTCGCTGTACTGGTCGAGCAGCACGTCGATGGTCCGGGGCATCGTGGTCTCCTGTCCTGTGGTGCTTTCGATTCTACACCCGTGATTACGCCGCGGCCGGGACAGGCGCAGGGACTCTTGGCGCCGCGCCCATGTGCATGTACGGATTCGCGGCGAACAGCTCGGCCACCCATTCGACGAACACGCGCACCTTCGCGGACAGGTGGCGGTTCTGCGGATACACGACGTGGATCGGCAGCGGATCGCTGCGCCAGTCCGCCAGCACCTGCACCATGCGCCCCGTCGCCACGTGCTTGTCGAGCAGGTAGTCCGTCATCTGGATGATGCCGAGGCCCGCCAGCCCCGCTTCCACGTAGGCGTTGGAATCGTTCAGCGCGATCACGCCGCGCATGGGCACTTCGATCCGTTCGTCGCCGCGGTTGAAGTCCCAGTCGTAGATCTTGCCCGTCTTGGCCGAGAAATAATTCACGCAGCGGTGCCGGTCGAGGTCGCGCGGGTGCTGGGGCATGCCGTGGCGCGCGATGTAGGCGGGCGACGCCGCCGTCAGGAAGTTGACGACGCCCACGCGCCGTGCGATCAGGCTCGTGTCGCCCAGGGCGCCGCCGCGCACGGCGCAGTCGACGCCTTCCTCGACCAGGTCCACGGGACGGTCGGAACTGCCCAGTTCCAGCATGATGTCGGGATAGCGCTCGAAGAAGTCGGGCAGGGCGGGCACGAGGATCTCGCTCGACAGCCCCGTCGGCGAATCGACGCGCAGCCGGCCGCTGGGCGACAGGCGCGTGCGCGACAGCGATTCCTCGGCGTCGCGCACGTCGGACAGGATGCGCAGGCAGCGCTCGTAATAAGCGGCACCGTCCGTCGTCACCGTCACCTGGCGCGTGGTCCGGTGCAGCAGCTTGGCCGACAGCGCCCCCTCGAGCGCCTGCACGAGTGTCGACACCGTCGCCTTGGGCAGGTTCATCATCTCGGCCGCCCGGGTGAAGCTGCCGGCGTCCACGACCTGCACGAAAACTTCCATCGCTTGTAACTTGTTCATACTAGATCGGCATCATATAAACGGTGAGAATGCGTGATTGTTCAAAAATCTGAACAATGGATTCGTAATTGAGCTATTTATTAGATTCTAGTCGAAGTTTATAGTGTCGGTACGGTAGCTGATAGTTTCGATATTTGACACACCCAAGGAGAGGATCATGAAAGCGCATCGCGATGGAATCGCGGCAGTGTTCGGGCTGATACTCGGCGTCGTGGCCATGGCAGGCACGGTACTCACCGACGAGTACGCGCATGCGGCCGGTGCCGAGGCACGCGGATACGATGCGTTGTTCCACGTCGTCGCCACGGGCGAACAATGCGATGCGACCGCGATCCCGGCCGTGCTGGTGGCGTCCAATGAGGTAAATCGATGAGCGCAGCGCGCAAGCCGGACGACGGCCATACGCTGGCGGTACGTGACCTGCAGGTCGTGGGCGCGGAAGGACCGCTGGCGGCCCGCCTGTACAAGGCTGCCGTCGACGGCAAGCGCGATGTGCTGATCGTGTTCTTCCATGGCGGCGGCTTCGTCGACGGCGACCTGGAAGATGCCGATCCGTTCCTGCGCCACCTGTCCGAGGCGAGCGGCTATCCGGTCGTGCTGTCGTCGACCTATACGCTGGCGACGGTGAAGCCGTTCCCGGCCGCCGCGGAAGATGCGCATGCCGTACTGCTGTGGGCAAAGAAGAACAAGACGAAGCTCGGCTGGACCGGCAAGCGCATGCTGGTCGCGGGCATCGAGGCGGGCGCGAACCTCGCCGCCGTATGCACCCTGATGGCGCGCGACCGGGGTGCGCCGCGGCTGGCCGGCCAGATCCTCTTGATGCCGATGCTGGACCCGGGCCTCTCGACCTGCTCGATGCGCGAGATGCCGACCTGTCCCGACAAGGCGAAGGTGTTCGACGAATGCGCCGCCGCCTACCGGGGCTACCTGCCGCACGCGGCCGACCGCAGCCATCCGTATGCATCGCCGCTGCAGTCGAGCCGTTTGAAGAACCTGCCGCCGGCCTTGATCCTGTCGATCGAGGACGACCCGCTGCGCGACGAAGCGGAAGCCTACGGCGGCAAACTGATCCAGTCGGGCGTGCCGACGACGGTCAGACGCCTGCAGGCGGCGCAAGCCCTGCAGGAACCGAATGCGCGCGACACGTGTGCCTGTCGGGGCCACGCGTTGAGCGAGATTGCCAACTTCATTGCCGGACTCGACGAGGAAGACGAACCGGCCAGCTGTTGATCACGCAATTCGTCTGATTTACCACCAACGATAAAACGTGCCTGCGAGGCACGGGAGACCTGTCTTTTCCTGCAAAAGCCTGGAAAGGACCGTTTTCGTCCAATCATTAAAAGCTAGTTAATAACCGGAGGGCTAACCATGAAAACGATTCAACAATTCCAGATGGCCGTGCGACCCGTCGTGCTGGCGCTGGGCGCAGCCGGCGTCGCCGCCCTGATCGCCGGATGCTCCGACGCGACCGGCAAGGCAGCCGAGGCGCAAACCCAGGCGCAGGCAGGTCCGCCCGTGTCGGCGGCCGCCGTGCTCGAAAAGCCGGTCGCCGAAACGCAGGAATTCTCGGGCCGCCTCGAAGCCATCGAGCGCGTCGAGATCCGTCCGCGCGTGTCGGGCTACATCACCGCCGTCAACTTCAAGCCGGGTGCGGAAGTGAAAAAGGGCGACGTGCTGTTCGTGATCGATCCGCGTCCGTACCAGGCCGAAGCCGAGCGCGCCATCGCGGCCGCGAAATCGGCCCGCGCCAAGGCCGACCTGGCCCGCACGGAACTGGCGCGCGCCGAGCGCCTGCTGGGCGACAAGGCGATCGCGCAGCGCGAATACGATGCGAGCCTGTCGAGCCAGAAGGAGCTGGACGCGTCCGCCCGCGCCGCCGAAGCCCAGGCAGACGCCGCGCGCCTGAACCTGTCGTACACCCGCGTCGTCGCGCCGATCAACGGCCGCGTGTCGAAGGCCGAGATCACCCTCGGCAACCTGGTCGATGCATCGGCCGTGCTGACGTCCGTCGTGTCGCTGGACCGCATCTACGCCAGCTTCGACGGCGACGAAGAGACCTATCTGCGCGTCGCGAAGCAGGCGCACGACGGCCAGTCGGTGCCGGTGAAGGTAGGCCTCGTCAACGAAGAAGGCTACCCGCACGAGGGCAAGCTGGAATTCGTCGATAACCAGCTCGACTCGCAGACCGGTTCCGTGCGCATGCGTGCCACGTTCGAGAACAAGGACCGCAGCATGGCGCCCGGCCTGTTCGCCCGCGTGCAGATCGGCGGCGGCGACGCCAAGCCCGCGCTGCTGATCACGGACCGCGCCATCGGCACGGACCAGAGCCACAAGTTCGTGTTCGTCGTGGGCGCGGACGGCAAGGCCGAGTACCGCGAAGTGAAGCTCGGCCCCGTCGTCGACGGCCTGCGCGTGGTGCGCGCCGGCCTGAAGCCGGGCGAGAAGATCGTCGTCAACGGCCTGCAGCGCGTGCATCCGGGCGCGCCCATCACGGCGCAGGTGGTGCCGATGGTCGCGTCGCTCGCGCCTGCGAAAGCGCCCGCCAAGGACGCGAAGCTGGCCATGGCGGACACGAAGTAATCCCATAGGAATCGAGGGACAACAACAATGAACATCTCACGCTTTTTCGTCGACAAGCCGATCTTCGCGGCCGTGCTGTCGGTGCTGGTCTTCGTGGCCGGCCTCATCTCGATCTTCGAGTTGCCGATCTCCGAATACCCGGACGTCGTGCCGCCCTCCGTGGTGGTGCGCGCCCAGTACCCGGGCGCCAACCCGAAGGTGATCGCGGAAACCGTCGCGACGCCGCTGGAGCAGGAAATCAACGGCGTCGAAAACATGCTGTACATGACGTCGCAGAACACCTCCGACGGCGCGCTGATGCTGACGGTGACCTTCAAGATCGGCACCAACGTCGACCAGGCCGAGACGGCCGTGCAGAACCGCGTCCAGCGCGCGCTCCCGCGCCTGCCGGACGAGGTGCGCCAGATCGGCGTCACGACCGTCAAGAGCTCGCCCAACATCACGATGGTGGTCCACCTGCGCTCGCCGGATGGCCGTTATGACGACCTCTATCTGCGCAACTACGCCACCTTGAACGTCAAGGACGAACTCGCGCGCATCAACGGCATGGGCGAAGTCCAGCTGTTCGGTTCGGGCGACTACGCGATGCGCGTCTGGCTCGATCCGCAGAAGGTCGCCGCACGCAACCTGACCGCCAGCGACGTCGTGAACGCGATCCGCGAGCAGAACGTGCAGGTGGCGGCCGGCGTCGTCGGCCAGGGCCCGTCGAAAGGCGCGGACTTCCAGCTGACCGTCAACACGCAGGGCCGCCTGCAGTCGGTCGAGGAGTTCGGCAACATCGTCATCAAGACCAATGCCGACGGCGCGACCACGCTGCTGAAGGACGTCGCGCGCCTCGAAATGGGCTCGAACTCGTACGCCCTGCGCGCGCTGCTGGACAACCAGTCGGCCGTCGCGATCCCCATCTTCCAGGCGCCGAACGCCAACGCGCTGCAACTGTCGTCCGACGTGCGCGCCAAGATGAAGGAGCTGTCGAAAGATTTCCCGGAAGGCGTCGAATACAGCATTGTGTACGACCCGACCCAATTCGTGCGTGAGTCGATCGACTCCGTGATCCACACGCTGATCGAAGCCGTGATCCTGGTGGCCATCGTCGTCATCGTGTTCCTGCAGACGTGGCGCGCCTCGGTGATCCCGCTGCTGGCCGTGCCGGTGTCCGTCGTCGGCACGTTCGCGGTGATGCTCGCCTGCGGCTTCTCGATCAACACGCTGTCGCTGTTCGGCCTCGTGCTCGCCATCGGTATCGTGGTGGACGACGCGATCGTCGTGGTGGAGAACGTCGAGCGCAACATCGCGAACGGCCTGAATCCGCACGACGCGACCGTGCAGGCGATGAAGGAAGTCTCCGGCCCGATCATCGCCATCGCCCTCGTGCTGTGCGCCGTGTTCATCCCGATCGCGTTCGTGTCGGGCCTGACCGGCCAGTTCTACCGCCAGTTCGCGCTGACCATCGCCATCTCGACCGTGATCTCCGCGTTCTCGTCGCTGACCCTGGCCCCGGCCCTGTCGGCCGCGCTGCTGCAGTCGCACCACGCACCGAAGGACCGCCTGACCCGCATGATGGACGCCGTGTTCGGCCGCTTCTTCGGCGGCTTCAACCGCTTCTTCGGCCGCTCGTCGCATGCCTATGAAGGCGGCGTGAAGGGCGTCCTGAAGCGCAAGAGTGCCGCGCTGGGCGTGTACGTCCTGCTCGCCATCGCCGGCATCTTCATGTTCAAGGCCGTGCCGCCCGGCTTCGTGCCGGCGCAGGACAAGGCTTACCTGATCGGCTTCGCGCAACTGCCGGACGCCGCCTCGCTGGACCGCACGGACGCCGTCATCCGCAAGATGTCGGACGTGGCCAAGCAGATCCCGGGCGTGGAATCGTCGGTCGCGTTCCCGGGCCTGTCGATCAATGGCTTCACCAACGCGCCGAACGCCGGCATCGTGTTCACCACGCTGAAGCCGTTCGACGAACGTAAAGGCAAGGAGCAGAGCGCCGACGCGATCGCCGCCGAGATCAACAAGCGCATGGGCGCCATCGAAGACGCGTTCGTGATGGTGCTGTCGCCCCCGCCGGTGAACGGCCTGGGTACGACGGGCGGCTTCAAGATGATGATCGAAGACCGCGCCGGCGTCGGCTACGACGAGCTGTATAAAGCCGTGCAGGCCATCCAGGCCAAGGCGTGGACCGACAAGCGCCTGCAAGGCGTGTTCTCCGGCTACCAGATCAACGTGCCGCAGCTGTTCGCCGACGTCGACCGCGTGAAAGCGAAGCAACTGGGCGTGCCGCTGGCCGAGATCAACCAGACCTTGCAGATCAACCTCGGTTCGCTGTACGTGAACGACTTCAACCAGTTCGGCCGCACGTATCAGGTGCGCGTGCAGGCGGATGCGCCGTTCCGTTCGCAGCGCGAGCAGATCGCGCAGCTGAAGGTCCGCAGCGACAAGGGCGAGATGATCCCGCTGTCCTCGCTCATGAAGGTCAAGGACACGTATGGTCCGGATCGCGTGCAGCGCTACAACGGCTACGTCGCCGCCGAGCTGAATGGCGGTCCGGCACCGGGCGTGTCGTCGGGCCAGGCGCAGGCCGCGATGGAAGAAATCGTCAAGGCCACGCTGCCGAAGGGCATCTCGTACGAATGGACGGATCTGACCTACCAGGACATCCTGGCCGGTAACACCATGCTGTACGTGTTCCCGCTGTGCGTGCTGCTCGTGTTCCTCGTGCTCGCCGCGCAGTACGAAAGCTGGACGCTGCCGCTGGCCGTGATCCTGATCGTGCCGATGTCGATCCTGTGCGCCCTCATCGGCGTCAAGCTCACCGGCGGCGACAACAACGTGTTCACGCAGATCGCCCTGTTCGTGCTGGTGGGTCTCGCGTCGAAGAACGCGATCCTGATCGTGGAATTCGCGCTGGAGCTGGAACACCATGGCCGCAGCATCGTGGCCGCCGCACTGGAAGCCTGCCGCCTGCGTCTGCGTCCGATCCTGATGACGTCGATCGCATTCATCATGGGCGTGGTGCCGCTGGTGCTGTCGCACGGTGCAGGTGCCGAGATGCGCCACGCGATGGGCGTCGCCGTGTTCGCCGGCATGCTGGGCGTGACGTTCTTCGGCCTGTTCCTGACGCCGGTGTTCTACGTCCTGCTGCGCACGCTGGCCAAGCGTTTCGAGAAGCCGAAGCATGCGCACGCCCACGCCCACGCCCACGACACGGCGCCGAATACCGTCGTCGATGGCGACCATGCACCGGCCCTGGAAGGAAACTGATATGAAAACGATGATTGCAAGGGGCGTGGCCCCGCTGATGGCGGCCCTGCTGCTGACGGCGTGCGCCGCCCCGGAATTCAAGCAACCGGCGATCACGACGCCGACGGCGTTCAAGGAGTCGCAAACGGTGCCTGCCGGCGCAGCCAATGACGTGCGCAGCGCCGCCGACGGCACCACGTGGACGGTCGGCCGTCCGGCCGAAGCCCAGCCGCGCGGCGAATGGTGGCGCGCCTTCCACGACGAGACGCTGAATGGCCTCATCGCGGAAGCAGCGGCCAACAACCAGAGCCTGACGGTGGCCGCCGCCCGCGTGAAGCAGGCCCGCGCCATCGCGGGCATCGCCGAAGCGGACCGCATCCCGCAGGTCGGCGTCGGTGTCGGCGCGCAGCGTGAACGCCTGTCGCCGCTGGAAGCGTCGCTGCCGAAGGGTTCTCCCGTCGCGCCGGCGAACGTCTATAGCGCGCGGCTGTCGGCCAGCTACGAAGTCGACCTGTTCGGCCGCGTGTCGTCCAACGTGGCGGCCGCCCGCGGCGACGCCGGCGCGGTGGAAGCGACGTACCGCTCCGTGCTGCTGTCGCTGCAGGCCGACGTGGCGCAGACCTATTTCCGCCTCCGTTCTCTGGATGCGGAAATCGCGACCGTCAACCATACGGTGCAGCTGCGCGAAGAGAGCGTGCGCGTGACGGGCCGCCGCTTCGACGCCGGCGACATCGGCGAATTCGACCTGTCGCGGGCAAAGACGGAACTGGCGACGGCGCGTTCGGAAGCGATCGGCCTGCAGCGCCAGCGCGCCGCGGCGGAACACGCGCTGGCCGTCCTGCTGGGCAAGCCGGCGTCTAACTTCACCGCACCGTCGGCGCCGCTGTCGGATGTCGCCGCGCTGCCGGTGATTCCGGCCGGCCTGCCGTCCACGCTGCTGGAGCGCCGTCCCGACATCGCCAGCGCCCAGCGCTCGATGGAAGCGGCGAACGCCCGCATCGGCGTGGCCCGCTCCGCGATGTTCCCGGCGTTGAACCTGTCGGCTGGCGCCGGCGGCGTCGGCACGAGCTTCGCCGAGGTGTTCAAGTGGAGCAGCCGTTCGTGGCTGCTGGGCGCCGCGCTGTCGATGCCGCTGATCGACGGTGGCCGCAACCGCAACAACGTCGTGCGCAGCGAGGCCGCGCTGGAAGAAGCGGTAGGCTCCTATCGCCAGAGCGTCCTGACGGCCTTCGCCGAGGTCGAGGACAATCTGGCCGGCCTGCGCATCCTGGCCGGGCAGAGCGCCGAGATCGAGGCGGGCGTGATCTCCGCCCGCCGCTCGGCCGACCTGGCGCAGAAGCTGTACGACGCGGGCCGCGGCAGCTACCTCGAACTGCTGGACGCGCAGCGCAACCTGGCGAACGTCGAGCGCAACGCCGTGCAGCTGCGCGGCGACCGTGCGATCACCACCGTGGCGCTGATCCGCGCTCTGGGTGGCGGCTGGGATGCCACTACCCGCGCGGACGATACCGCGCAGGCGCGCAACTGAAGACGAAGTCCCTGGCCTTACTGTGATTCCGGTAATGCCCTTTGCGGCGGTACGTGTAAGCGTATCGCCGCTTTTTTCGTGCGCGGGCTAGAATCGCGCCATGACCGATTCTTCCCCGCTCGCCGGCCTCGCGCCCGTCATTGCCCCCGACACGCGCATCCTCGTCCTGGGCAGCTTTCCGGGCGCCGCATCGCTCGCGGCCCAGCAGTATTACGCGCATCCGCGTAACCAGTTCTGGAAACTGGTCGGCGCGCTGGTCGGCGAGGATCTCTATTCACTGCCGTATGCGGACCGCCTGCCGCGGCTCGTCGCGCACCGCTTCGGCCTGTGGGACGTACTGGCCGCGTGCGAACGCGAAGGCAGTCTCGATTCCGCGATCCGCAATCCGGCGGCCAATGACTTCGAACGCTTGCACCGGTTGTGTCCCGAGCTGGAAACGGTCGGGTTCAATGGGCAGACGTCGGGCAAGTTTGCGCCGCAGTTCGCGGAGCAAGGGTATCGGACCGTCGTGCTGCCGTCATCGTCGCCGGCGCACATGGCGCTGACGTTCGAGCAGAAGCTGGCAAGCTGGAGGCGCTTGCTGGGCGACTGAACCGGTCAGCGAAAACCGCGCCTGCTCCAGTACTGGCCCGAATAATGGCCGCATGACGCAAGCTGCACGCGGCCGCTGCCATCGTTGACGATGTCCAGGCACTTGCCCGGGCCCGTGAACTGGTTCCACAAACGCAGGCCTGGGCCGGGGCCGGTCTGGTCCATGTGCCACAGCTGGCCCGTCACATTGGCGCAGGACGCCATGTGCACCTGGTCGTTGGCGCCGTCGTTGACCACGTCCAGACACATGTCCGCGCCGGTAAAGCGCGTCCGCAGGCGCACGAAGCTGTTCTCGGCGTCGGGCGCAATCTCCCACATCTGGCCCGAATAGCGCCCGCAGCGGGCCATGTGCAACTGGTCGCGGTTATCCGCGTTGACGATATCGAGGCAGTGATTACGCCCCGTGAATTCCGTGTGCAGGGTCACGGCGGGCGGGTTGGCGCTGGCGGCTTGGGAAACGGCAGCGAACAGGAGGGGGAGCAGTCGTCGCATTGTCTTCTTCTTGAGTGGATAAATCGGTTGGCGCGGCGGGCGCTATGCCTCCGCCGCGACCAGCGCGGCCAGCACCTGCGCCTCGAATTCGCGTACCGGCAGCGGCCTGCCGAACAAATAGCCCTGGAAGGAATGGCATCCGTGCGCGACGAGAAAATCGCGTTGCGCGGCCGTCTCCACGCCTTCGGCGATCACGTCCAGTCCCAGGCCCCGCCCCATGGCGATGATCGTCTGGGCCACCATCGCGTCGCGATGGCTGGCCGGCAGCTCGTCGACGAACGACTTGTCGATCTTGATCTGCGTGAGCGGCAGCTTGGTCAGGTAGTTGAGCGAGGAATTGCCGGTGCCGAAGTCGTCGAGCGAGATGCTGAAGCCGTTGGTCCGGAGGACGTGCAGCTTGCGGATCGATGCGTCGAGATCGCCGAATGCCAGGCTTTCCGTGACCTCGAGCTTCAGCTTGTCCACGGGCGCCCCCGACCGCCTGACTTCGGCGAGGATGTCGTCGACGAAGCTTGCCGACTCGAACTGGCGCGCACTGATGTTCACGGCGAGGGTCAGGCCACGCATGGCCTCGTGACGCGCCCATGCGGCGAGCTGACGGCAGGCGGTGGCGAGCACCCAGCGCCCGATCGGTTCGATCAGCCCGGTCTCCTCGGCCAGCGGAATGAACGCGGCGGGAGAAAGCGCGCCGCGTTCGGGATGCGTCCAGCGCAGCAGTGCCTCGGCCCCGATCGGACACCCGCAGGCATCGACCTGGACCTGGTAATGCAGCGTCAGCGCGTCGTCGCGGATGGCGTCGCGCAACGCTTTCTCGAGCCAGTTGCGGTCGTCGAGCTCGGCCTGCATCTCGTCCTCGAAGACACGCACCGTGTTCCGTCCGCTCTGCTTGCTCTTGTACAGCGCCAGCTCGGCCTGGCAGAGCAGGGCGTCGGGGCTGTCCGCGCCGTCGCGAAACAACGTGACGCCGAGCGAGCCGGTGCAGGTCAGCCGGTGGCCGTCGAGCACCATCGGCTCGGCGATCGCCGTCCTGATGGCGTCGGCGGCAAGCAGCGCGCGGGCCGCCGCCGTATTCCTGTCCGTGCCGAGGCGTTCGGTCAGCAGCACGAAGCTGTCGCCGCTGAACCGGCCCAGCGTATCGTCGTCGCGCTGGATCGAACGGATGCGGCGCGCCACTTCCACGAGCAACTGGTCACCCACGGCATGGCCAAGGGAGTCGTTCAGCTTCTGGAAGTGGTCGAGGTTCACCATCATGACGGCACCGAACTCCCGGGCGCTGCCGGCACCGGCCATGGCATGGGCCATGCGGTCTGCGAGCAGGAAGCGATTCGGCAGGTCGGTCAGGTGATCGAACGACTTGAGGCGCTCGGCAAGGGCACGGGCCTGTTTTTCCTCCGTGATGTCCTGCAGGTTGCCGACATAGTGGATCGTCCGGCCCTGCGCGTCCGGTACCGCCGTGATCGAGAGCCGCGCCGTGTACAGGCTGCCGTCGCGGTGACGGTTGATCACCTCGCCGGTCCAGTACCCGGTCGCCGTCAGCGTCGACCACATGGCGTGGTAAAAACCGTCCTCGTGCAATCCGGAGCGCAGGAGCCGCGGACTCTGGCCGATGGCTTCCAGGGCTGCGTAGCCGCTGATGCGGGTGAACGCGGCGTTGACGCGCTCGATGTGTCCCTGGGCATCGGTGATCAGCATGCCATCCTGGCTTTCGAAGGCAACCGAGGCGACGCGCAGTTCGCGTTCGGCGCGGCGGCGTTCGGTGATGTCGCGCGCGACGGCAAGGACACCCGCGGTCTCGCCGTCGTCCGCCCGGATCGGCACCTTGATCACTTCCAGGTCGCGCAGGGTACCGTCCGGCGCAGCGATCGCTTCCTCGTACCTGTGCGTCTGGCCCGTGCGCAGGACCTGCTCGTCGCTTTCCTTGCTGAACGCGGCGAACGCCTTGTCCGCGAACAGGTCGTCGTCGGTGCGCCCGATGATCCTGTTCTCCGGCAGGCCGAGCAGGGACTGGGCGCCGGCATTGCAGTGGACGTAGACGTTGTTCCTGTCTTTCAGCGCCATGGCATCGGGGCTGTTTTCGACCAGCGTGCGGAGCTGGGCTTGCTCGACCATGAGCGCGCGGGCGGTCCGCTGGATCTCGGCGGTGCGCGCATGGACGGCGCGGCGCAGGAACCGGATCCACAGCAGGGTGGCGGCCAGCGCCGAGAGCGCGCCGAGGATCACGAACGCGAGGATGCGCAGATAGGGCCGGAACTGTATCGGCTGGTTGAACCACTTGTGCCGCAGCGCCTCGCGCTCCGCCGGCGTGATGCGCGCCATGCCCTGCTCGACGAGATCGAAGGTCGCCTTGTCGCCCTTGGCGACGGCCCAGCGAAACTGTCCCGAATACAGCGTAAAGGTTTTGGCGAACTTCTTCTGGTCGCGGTAGAGATAGAGATAGTAGTTTGCCGGACTGTCGTCCATGCAAAAGATCTTGATGTCGCCGGCGCGGACGGCATCCAGGATGGCGACGTAGCCGGGGTAGGCGACCTGGTTCGTGATGCCTTGCCTGGCCAACTGTTCGGCGCAGGCATCGCCGCGCTGCACGCCGACCAGGAAGCCGTTCAGCGACTGCACGTCATGGATGCCTGAAATCGACGGATCGACATAGATGCCGACCGTCTGCGTGTCGTACGGCCGGGAGAAATCGTAGAGCGCATCGCGCCCCGGCGTCCGGAAAATCATGTCGATTACGTCGGCGCGGCGGTCCTGCATCGTCTGGAGTGCGTTGCTCCACTGCATGGGCTGGAGGTCGACGTGGACGCCTGTCTTTTGTTCCCACAGGTGCCAGAGGTCGACGATATATCCCTCGGGGCGCCCGTTGGTATCCAGGAAAAGATAAGGGGGATAGTTGTTGTCGGTAACGACGTGCAGGGTTTTGCCGTCGGCGTGCAACGCGTATGCCAGCAGCGCGCACACCAGCACGAGCCGGCGGCGCAAGATGCTTCCCGGCGAGATGGAAGCCATCAAGCCCATTGAGTTCCCTCCGCACGCTGTGCCTCGGCTGCGTCCCGGTGCCGGCCCTGGCAGCACGGCGGTTATCTGTCTTGTGTCGGTCGAGGCTTAGTCTGCTGACCCCATATTTTTGATTGAAAGCTTAGCATGGATATTGGGAAACTTTACAAGATTATGGCTTCGTGGCAACAAAAGCTGGAAGTGTCCCCCCTTTTTTTTCGCAGCAACGTCCCCATATCGGTGCCATCCCCATTCACGGCGCCACGAACCAAGCCGGCGCCGCTTTTCCCGACCCCAGCAGGCAATGCGTGACCAGCGTCCCGAGGATGACGCTGCGATGGCCGTTTCGCCATCCCGGGCGCGTGCCATACGGAGGGGCAGGGATCACATTGAAAGGAAATCCATGAAAGAAGATCTGATCGAAATGAATGGCAAGGTCACCGAAGTGCTGCCGGAGATGCGTTTCCGCGTGGACCTCGAGAACGGTCATCAACTGGTCGCGTACACGTCCGGCCGGATGAAGAAGAACCACATCCGCATCATCGCCGGCGACCGCGTCACGCTGGAGATGTCGCCGTATGACCTGAACAAGGGCCGCATCGTGTTCCGCCATCTCGAAACCCGCGGCACCCCCGCGCCGTCGGCCGCGCGCCAGCGCCGCCGTTGATCGGCGGGCAAAAGCGACACAACGGCCGCCGACGCGGCCGTTTTTCGTTCTAGTAGATGCGGACGCTGTTCGCGCTCTGGCGTTTCAGGTGCGCCAGCTTGGCCGAGTACAGCTGGCGATTGTCCGACTTCGTGCTCGTGTCGATCGCCAGCGCGAGCTGTTCGCGCGCTTCTTTTGCCTCGCCGAGCTGCAGCAGCGTCACCGCCAGCCAGAAGTGGAACTCGTCGTAGTAGGGCGCGCGCTTGACTTCGCGTTCGAACAGCTTGCGCGCGGCGTCGTAGTCGCCCGCCTTGAGCGCGACCATGCCCTTGTCGAAGTACTGGAACGGCGGGACCGGCTCGATGCTGGCCACGCGCCGCGCCATCTCGGCCGCTTCGGCCGTGCGGCCCGTCGCGGCCAGCAGGGGGCCCAGGTTTTGCATCACGACGAGGCTTTCCGGTTCGCGTTCGAGGGCCGTGCGCAAGGCCCGTTCGGCCATGACGAGGTCGCCGTGGCGCTGGTAGATGACGCCCAGCGTGTTGTAGGCGATCGCGTTCGGCGGATTGGTCGCCACCGCGGCGCGTGCCCACCAGTAGGCGTCGTCGATCTTGCCCTGCACGAGCGACTCGGCGGCGCGGTTGTTGAGGTACAGCGCGACGATGTCCTCTTCTTCCAGCTGGCGCGTATGGAAGCGGCTCGCTTCCGGCGGCGGCAGGAAATCGACGACCAGTTCGTGCTCCGACGTCTCGTCGTACAGCAGGCCGTTGCGCTTGCGGTGGCCCAGCGCGATGTTGACGTGCGACGCCACGAGATAGATGCCGCCGTCGCGGCTCCAGGTCTCGTCCACGAGCACGCTGCGGAAGCGCACCGTCATGCCCAATTCGCGCGCGAAGGCGGCCGTCATGACGACGAGCGACAGGCAGTTGCCGGTGCGCGCCTCGTACGTTTCGGCCGCCGTGCGGGTGCGGCTGGAATCGTATTCGAGCTTCAGGTCGGTCTTGCTGTACAGCGCGTCGATCAGGCCCCGTTCCAGCCCCTTGCTGCGCAGATGCGCTTCGAAGGCGGGACTGTGCACGTAGGCCTGCATGGCTGGGCTCAGCGTGAACAGGTTGTGTGCGCCGATGGTCTCGGACGGCGGCTTGAACGACGCGTCGGCGAACAGCGGGGGCGGGGCACTCAGTTGCGGTGTGCCGGCGCAGCCGGCCAGCAGCAAAGGTAATACGAGCAATAGGGACGCCAGGCGTTTCATGTCTCCTCCTCGGCCGGCGATTCGTCGATTCTCATTCTTGTGAATGAAGTATCTGCCGGTCCGGGGCGGAAGTAAAGACGCGCTACTGATCGTCGTGGAAGGCTTCGTGCAGTTCGTCGAGCAGCTCGGCCGTTTCCTCGTCGGAGAGGCCCAGGTAGGCGAGCGCGCGCGCGCCGCCCTTGTTCCATTCGAGCGATTCGGCGTCGCCCTGGTATTTGCAGATCGCGCTTTCGGCCAGCAGCGACAGCGCGACGAGCGAACGCACCGTCGGCGTCGTGTTGGCGTCGTCCAGGACCGCGTAATCGTGGTGGTGCAGGATGGACCACGCGACGTCTTCCGACAGGCCCCAGTTGCGCGCCAGCAGGGTGCCGATCGCCGTGTGGCTTGTGTTGTGGCGCTCTTCTTCCAGCGCCGTGAACGGACGCTCCGTCTCCAGCGACGCCGCGGCGTACGTGCCGGCGTAGTCGGGGAAGCGGTCCATCAGCAGCGGCACGCCGGTATCGCAGAACAGGCCGAACGTGTGCGCCACGTCGGCCTCGCCGATACGCAGGCGGCGCGACAGGAACACCATCGCCTCGGCGCGGCGGCTCGACACTTCCCAGAAGCTGGCCAGCGCCGCGCTGTTGGCCGGGATCGCCCGGCGCGCGAGCAGGCCCGTCATCAGGGACGCGACCTGGTTAATGCCGAGGAACAGGATCGCCTGCTCGATCGACTTGGCCTTGCGCCGGCCTCCGAAGATGGATGAATTGGCAAGTTTCAGCAGCGCGCCCGACATGCCGACGTCGCTGGCGACGATGCGGCCGATGGCGGCCGGGCTCGGATCGGACGACGCGAGCTCCCGTTGCAGATCGGCGAGCAGGCTGGGACGCGGCGGGATCCGGATCGACCTGATCAGGGCGTCGACGGGATCCTCGGCGACGGCGCTCGGGCGCGCCAGGGCAGCTGCTGTACTCATGACGGGAAGGGAACAAAATGATGCTGCACGGAAATCCGTGCGAAGTTTGTCACTATAAACCAGTGCCGTTGAAGTTGCAGCAAAGTATTGCTTTTGTGTAGCAAAACCGACAGTGCGACCTGTCAGATCTTAACAATATAGAATTGCTCCATGTCCTCAACCATCCTTGCCGACATTGATTTTCTAGCACCCTCGCATCTGGTCGCGCGCCAGCTGATCGGCGTCACGGTGCTCGTCGACGGCGTCGGCGGCCGCATCGTCGAGACCGAGGCCTATGACGGCGAGGATCCCGCGTCGCACAGCTATTCCGGCCCGACCGACCGCAATTTCGCGATGTTCGGCCCGCCGGCCCACGCCTACGTCTACCGCTCGTACGGCATCCACTGGTGCCTGAACTTCGTCTGTCGGGAAGAGGGGCATGGCGCCGGGGTGCTGATCCGCGCGCTCGAACCCGTGACGGGCATCGAGACGATGGTCGAGCGGCGCGGCACGCGCGACCACTGGCTGCTGTGTTCCGGGCCCGGCAAGCTGTGCCAGGCACTGGGCGTGACGCGCGACCTGAACGGCCGCTCGCTGGCCGCGGCGCCGTTCGAACTGGCGTCGGCACCCGCCGGCATCGACGTGGTCAGTGGGCCGCGCATCGGGATTTCGAAAGCCGTCGACGTGCCCTGGCGGTTCGGCCTGGCCGGGTCGCGCTGGGTCAGCAAGCCGTTCCGCTGAACGCTTAGCGGCCGTTGGCGGCCCGCGCCCGCGCACCGTTTGCCTGCGGTCGTGGCGCGTCTTCCTCGTCTTGCGTCGCATGATGCGCGAGCGCGGGCCGGCCGCGCATCGCGCTGTCCGCGGCACGCCGTTCGATCGGGGCCGGTGCCTCGTCCTGGGCATCCTCGATGCGGAAGATAGCCACGGCGCGCGCCAGGTTGACGGTCTGCTCGTGCAGGCTGGCCGCCGCCGCCGCGGCCTGTTCGACGAGCGCGGCGTTCTGCTGCGTCATGTCGTCCATCTGGCCGACGGCGAGATTGACTTCGGCGATGCCCTCGGCCTGTTCGCTGCTGGCGGCGCTGATGCGGTTGATGATGTCGTTCACCTGCTGCACCGACGCGACCACGCTGCCCATGCTCGATCCCGCCTCGTTGACGGAGGCGCTGCCGTTGTCGATGATCGCGACCGAATCGGCGATCAGCGCCTTGATTTCCTTGGCCGCGGAGGCGGAGCGCTGCGCGAGCGTGCGCACCTCGCTGGCGACGACCGCGAAGCCGCGGCCCTGCTCGCCGGCGCGCGCCGCTTCGACGGCGGCGTTCAGCGCGAGCAGATTGGTCTGGAACGAGATGCCGTCGATGACGCCGGTGATCTCGACGATCTTGCGCGAGCTGGCGCGGATCGATTCCATCGTGGCGACGGCGCGGTCGACGGCCTGGCCGCCGCCGGCCGCCAGCCGCGCCGCTTTGGCCGCGAGTTCCGTCGCCAGGCGCGCGTTGTCCGCATTGCCCTTGACGGCCTGGGTCAGCGTCTCCATCGCGCTCGCGGTCTGCTGCAGGGAACCGGCCTGCAGTTCGGTGCGGGTCGACAGGTCCAGGTTGCCGCTGGCGATTTCCTTCGATGCCGTGTCGATCGAGCGCACGGAATCGAGCACGCTGCGCAGCGTCGTGTTCAGGTTGGCGATGGTCTGGTCGAGCGCGCGCGCCGTGTCGGCGATTTCGTCGCGGCCGTCGTTGTGGGCGCTCGCGCACAGGCGGCCTTCGGCCAGTTCGCCCACGACGACCGAGATGGCGCCGATGTCGCGCAACATCGCGCGGCGGACGAACATCGTGACGGCCAGCGACGCGGCGATCGACAGCAGCACCAGCACGGCCATCCACGTGCCGAGGTCGTGGAACTCCGTGCGCGCGGCGGCATAGGCCTGTTCGCTGAGGGTCTTTTCCAGCGCGGCCAGTTGGGCCAGCTGCTGGTTCAGCACCATGAATTCCTTTTCCGCCTTCTGCATCGAGTTGGTGGCGATCGACTGGTCGACCTGCGCCATCTCGATGGTCTCCTGCACGGCCTTGCGGTAGGCCGCCAGCGCGGCCAGCGACGCGTCGACGGGCTTGCGTTCCGCGCCGTCGGTCGTGCGCGCGAGTTCCTGCAACTGCGCCTGCACGGCGGCGTGGCGCTTGCCGATGTCGGCGATCAGCGCGTCGAGGCGGTTCTTGGCGAAGCTGCCGTTGATCCAGGCCAGCAGTTGATAAGCGTTGGCGTGGACGTACTTGGCGTCGCCCGCCACGTCGGCCACGTTTTTCAGGCGCGCCGCGCGGACCTGCACCATGTTTTCCAACGACGCGTTCTGGCGCACCATCCCGTACCAGGCGGCACCGGACAGCATCAAGAGCAGCACCAGCACCATGCCGGGCGCCAGCAGCAGCTTCGGACCGATCCTCAGTTTTTTCAGCATGTTGCGCTCCCGCTTAAAAAAGAACGCGGGCATGCCGCCCGCCAGAACAACGAACGCGGGCATGCCGCCCGCGTGCACGACCTATTGCTTCTTGTAGAGCCCGGCCTCGAGCACGACGCCGTCGACGAGCAGGATGTACGTCGTCTTCGGCTCGATCTTGCCCGTGGTCGGATTCTTGTACTGGTAGTCGACCCAGCCCTTGCCCTTGGCGGCGGCCAGTTCGATGATCTCGCGGCGGTATTTCTTGCCGTTCGCATCGGGCACGTCCGTCAAGTCCTTGCCGACGATCGACGGGTTGTACGGATGGGCCAGCACGATGCCGGTCTTGACGTCGCGCATGTCGATGTACAGCGAGCCCTGGACGAATTCCGGATCCTTGGACGTGATGCGTTTCATGACTTCTTCCTTGCCCTTGGCCTTGACCATCGCGGCGCCGCGCTCGGCCATGGCGATCGCATCTTTCTCGGTCGGTTCGGCCGCCAGTGCGCCGGCGCAGGACAGGGTCAGGGCGGTAGCGACTACGGTTGCGGTCAGCTTCATAGGATGTCCTTTCGGGGGAAACGATGAATAGGTCTGAATGTTGCCTATTTGCATTTCCTACTCTACGCCGCGGCCCCAGCCGGGCTGTTGTGCTAACGCAAGTAGCGCCCGATGTGCCGCCGCAACGGCAACGCTGATCTTTCGCAGGGCATGTGGAAATCAGTGAGAAACGGAATCGGAACTTGACTGGGGGCAACTCAAAGGCCAGGCCGCCTCCCTACCATCGGTTCCTGTCGGCAATTATTTCCATGCGTCACCTTTTGCTGCCATCAACCACTTCCCTCAGGAGAAATCCCGTGACCCTCGACGCAACCCCCGCCAAGTTCAAGCCCTATACCCGCCAGTCGATCCAGAACGCGCGCCAATGGCAATGGCTGAGCCCGGATCTGCAGGAAGCAGTGCAGGTGGTGTCCCACGTGCTGCCCTTCCGCACGAACGAATACGTGATGGAGCAGTTGATCGACTGGAGCAATGTTCCGGATGATCCGATCTATCGCCTGACGTTCCCCCACCGCGACATGCTGCCCGCGCGCGAATACGAGCAGCTGCGCGACCTCGTGCTGGTCAAGAAGGACGACGCCGCGATCGCGCAGCTCGTGCACCAGATCCGCATGCGCATGAATCCGCACCCGGCCGGGCAGATGACGCACAACGTGCCGCGCGTGAACGACGCCCCGCTCAAGGGCCTGCAGCACAAGTACAAGGAAACCGTGCTGTTCTTCCCCAGCGCGGGCCAGACGTGCCACGCCTATTGCACCTTCTGCTTCCGCTGGCCGCAGTTCGTGGGCATGGAAGAGATGAAGTTCGATGCGCGCGAGTCGACGGAACTGGTGTCCTACCTCGGCACGCATCCAGACGTGACGGACGTCCTGATCACGGGCGGCGATCCGATGATCATGAATACGCGCTCGCTGGCCGAGTTCATCGAACCGCTGCTGGCGCCCGAGCTGGCGCATATCCAGAACATCCGCATCGGCACCAAGTCGGTCGCGTACTGGCCGCAGCGCTACGTGTCGGACAAGGACAGCGACGACCTGATGCGCCTGTTCGAAAAAGTCGTCAAGGCCGGCAAGAACCTCGCGCTGATGGGGCATTACAACCACGCCGTCGAGCTGCGCCAGCCGGTGGCCCAGCAGGCCGTCAAGCGCATCGTCGGCACGGGCGCCACCTTGCGCATGCAGGGGCCGCTGATCCGCCACATCAACGAAGACCCGAACAGCTGGGCCGAGCTGTGGACGACGGGCGTGCGCCTGGGCGCGATCCCTTATTACATGTTCGTCGAGCGGGATACCGGTCCGCGCGAGTACTTCGCGCTGCCGCTGGCGCGCGCGCACGAGATCTTCCAGTCCGCGTACAGCATGGTGTCGGGCCTGTCGCGCACCGTGCGGGGGCCGTCGATGAGCGCGTTCCCAGGCAAGGTCGTGATCGACGGCGTCGTCACCATCAACGGCGAAAAGCTGTTCGCGTTGCAGTTCCTGCAGGCGCGCAATCCGGACTGGGTGCGCCGGCCGTTCTTCGCGAAATACGATCCCGACGCCACCTGGCTCGATCACCTGAAGCCCGCGTTCGGCCGCAAGAAATTCTTCTTCGAGGGCGGCGAGGACGATCACGACACGTTTGGCGCGGCGGGCCGCGTGATCCCGATCCAGGCTGTCCAGGCGCAGGACCGGCGTGCCAGCGACAGTCAACCCGACGCGGCCTGACCCGCAGGAGATGTCCATGGAAACCGACCAGAGCCAGTCGCGCCTCAACGGGGTGGCAGTGTTTTTCTACGTGTTCCTGCCGTTCGCGCTGGGGCATTACCTGTCCTCGCTGCTGCGCAACGTGAACGCCGTGCTGGCACCGCATCTGGTCGGCGCGCTCGCGCTGACGCCGGGCCAGCTCGGCCTCCTCACCAGCGCGTTCTTCTTTGCGTTCGCCCTCGTCCAGCTGCCGGTCGGGATCGCGCTCGATCGCTACGGCCCGCGCAAGGTGCAGGTGGTGCTGTTGATGCTGGCGGCCATCGGCGCGCTGTTGTTCGCCACCGGCCGCTCGTTCGGCCAGCTGGTGCTGGCGCGCGCCATCATCGGCTGCGGCCTCGGTGGATGCTTCATGTCGGCCGTGAAGGCGATCTCCACCTGGATCGCGCCCACGCGCCTGCCGTCCGTGCAGGGCTACCTGATCGCCGTCGGCGGGCTCGGTGCGGCCTCGAGCACGATGCCGGTGCGGATGCTGTTGCAGCACACGGACTGGCGCGGCCTGTTCATGCTGCTGGCCGCGCTCACCGCCTGCAGCGGCCTGCTGATCTGGCTGGTCACGCCCAGGTCGCAGGCGCCCGGCGGCGCGCTGCCCACCGTGCGCTCGGTGCTGGACGTGTACCGCGCGCCCGCGTTCCGCGCGACGATCTCGCTCGTGCTCGTGCCGCATGCGATCTTCTTCGGCATCCAGGGCCTGTGGATCGGGCGCTGGCTGGCCGACGTGGCCCGGTTTCCGGACGCCGCCGTTGCCTACCTGCTGTACATGGGCATGGCGTCGGTGATCTTCGGCGCCATCGCCGTCGGCATGATCACGGAATGGGCGGGGCGGCGCGGCATCGAGGCGCTGGACGTGGCCGCCGTCGGCGTGTTCCTCTTCATCCTGGTGCAGGTCGTCATCGTGTTGAACTGGCGGCCCAGCCTGCAGCTGCTGTCGGTGCTGTTCACGCTCGTGGGGACGATCACCGGGATCGAATACGCGATCGTGGCCCAGAGCCTGCCGCGCACGCTGACGGGACGCGCGGCGACGTGCCTGAACCTCCTGATCTTCATCGGCGCGTTCCTCGTGCAGGCGGGGTTCGGGCTGATCGTTGGCCTGTGGCGCCCCGACGCTGCCGGCCACTTTCCGGCGCTCGCCTACCGCGTCGCATTCGGCGTGCTGGTGGCGCTGCAGATGCCTGGCCTGCTCGGGTACTTCCACGACTTCCTTCGGCGCCGTCAAGTAAAATGCGGCATCGTTATGCTCACCCAGAAGGAAGACTATGAGATTGGTACGTTACGGTCGCCCCGGTAAGGAAAAACCGGGCCTGTTCGACGAAGAAGGCCGCCTGCGCGACCTGTCCGGCGTCATCGACGACATCGACGCGTCGGTGCTGTCGGAAAAGGCGTTGCGCAAGCTCGCCAAGGTCGACTGGAAAACGCTGCCGGTCGTCCGCGGCAATCCCCGCTTCGGCGTGCCGGTCAAGGGCGTCGGCAAGTTCATCGGCATCGGCATGAATTACTCCGACCACGCGGCCGAAGTCGGGGCCCCGATCCCGAAGGAACCGATCATGTTCATGAAGGCGACGTCCTGCCTGAACGGCCCGGACGATCCCATCCAGCTGCCGAAAGGCTCGAAAAAGACCGACTGGGAAGTCGAACTGGGCGTGGTCATCGGCACCCGCGCGCAGTACGTCGACGAACAGGATGCGCTGAAATACGTGGCCGGCTATTGCGTCGTCAACGACGTCTCTGAACGCGCCTACCAGTTCGAACTCGGCTCGCAGTGGGATAAAGGCAAAGGCTGCGACACCTTCGGCCCCGTCGGCCCGTTCCTCGTGACGAAGGACGAGATCTTCGACGTGCAGGACCTCGACCTGTACCTCGACCTGAACGGCAAGCGCGTGCAGACCGGGAATACGTCGAAGATGATCTTCACTGTCGCGCAGATCGTCAGTTACCTGTCGCGCTTCATGACCCTGGAACCGGGCGACATCATCACCACGGGCACGCCGCCGGGCGTAGGCCTCGGCCGCAGCCCGCAGCGCTTCCTCAAGAAGGGCGACAAGCTGCGCCTCGGGATCGCGGGGCTGGGCGAACAGCAGCAGGAAGTGATCGCGTACCCGAAAGCCTGATACCCCGGCCACGTCGTCCCCGCGCAGGCGGGGACCCAAGTTCGTAGCTGAGCCGGGAACTTGGGCCCCTGCCTTCGCAGGGGCGACGTTGTTTTAGACAGCCACGGTTTTCAACGCCCCCTCTACCGATTCCTTCAACCTGCCGACGATCTCGCCCAGATCCCCCTGCGTGACGACGAACGGCGGCGCCAGCAGCACGTGATCCCCGTGCCGGCCATCGATCGTGCCGCCCATCGGATACACCAGCAACCCGTTCTCCATCGCGCGCGCCTTGATCGCGGCATGCAGTTTCAGCTCCGGCGCGAAGGGTGATTTCGTCTCGCGCTCGCGCACCAGTTCCAGCGCCAGGAACAGCCCGCGTCCGCGGATGTCGCCCACGTGCGGGTGGTCTTCGAATTCCTCGTCCAGCATGGCCCGCAGCTGCGCGCCGCGCAGGCGCACCTGTGTGAGCAGGTCGTCGCGCTCGATGACCTGCTGGACGGCGAGGGCCGCCGCCGCCGCCACCGGATGCCCGATGTAGGTGTGCCCGTGCAGGAATGCGCCGCTGCCGGCGCGCAGGCGTTCGATGATGGCGCCGTTTACGAGCACGGCGCCGATCGGCTGGTAGCCCGCGCCCAGGCCTTTCGCCACGGCGACCAGGTCGGGCGCCACGCCGTCCTGCTCGATCGCGTACATCGTGCCGGTGCGGCCTATCCCGCACATGACCTCGTCGGCGATGAACAGGATGCCGTACTTGTCGCACAGCGCGCGCACGCCGCGGAAGTAGCCGGGCGTGGGCGGGATCGCGCCGCCCGTCGCACCCACGACGGGTTCGGCGCAGAACGCGATCACGCGGTCCGGGCCTGCCTGCAGGATCGCCGCTTCCAGTTCGTCCAGCAGCATGGCCGTGTACTGGTCGACGGTCTGGTCCTCGGCGCGGCCGCGGTATTCGTAGCAGGCCGACACCCGCTCGACGTCGATCAGCAGCGGGGCGAACGGCTGGCGGCGCCACTCGTTGCCGCCCACCGCCAGCGCACCCAGGGTATTCCCGTGGTAGCTCTGGCGCCGGGCGATGAACAGCGAGCGCTTCGACTCCCCGCCCTCGACGAAGTACTGGCGCGCGAGCTTCAGTGCGGTCTCCATCGCTTCCGAACCGCCCGACACGAGGTAGACGCCCTCGATGCCGGCCGGGGCGTTCGCCACGAGACGGTCGGCCAGCTGCTCCGCCACCTCGGTCGTGAAAAAGGCGGTGTGCGCATAGGCGCAGCGGTCGATCTGGCGGTGCATGGCCGCGATCACGTCGGGATGGCCGTGCCCGAGCGACGACACGGCCGCACCGCCGCTGGCGTCGAGGTAGCTGCGCCCGTGGCTGTCGTACAGGTAGACGCCCGCGCCGCCGACCGCGACGGGCGGCGTCTGGCGCAGGCTGCGATGCAGGATATGCGTCATGGAAGCCCCTGGAAAAGTTGACGCTTGACAATAAGCGGGAACCGTCCGGATTCTTTTGATTTTTGCCTCAAGGCATGCGAATATTTTCGTCATGACAGACCGCCTCCGCCCCATTCCGCCTGAAGACTGGACCGACGCCCAGCGCGCCGCGGCCCAGGAGATCATCCATGGGCCGCGCGGCGCGCTGTACGGCCCGTTCGTGCCGCTGCTGCGCAGTCCCGAACTGATGGGGTATGCACAGCGGTTGGGCGAATATCTGCGCTACCGCAGCGCCATCGGCGTGCGGCTGTCGGAACTGGCGATCCTCGTCACGGCGCGCGAATGGGACCAGCAGGTCGAGTGGGCGATCCATGCGCCGATCGCGCAGCAGGTGGGCGTCCCGCCGGACGTGATCGCGGCCATCGCGCGGCGCGAGCGGCCGGCCGCGATGCTCGTCGACGAAGCGGTGGTGTACGACTTCTGCCTCGAACTGCACCGCCACAAGCGCGTGTCGGACCGCGTCTACGACGACGCGCTGGCCCTGTTCGGCGAGCAGGGCGTCGTCGACCTGATGGGCGTGAACGGCTACTACACCTTCCTCGCGATGGTGATGAACACGGCGCGCACGGAAGCGCCGGCGTCGAGTGCGGCGCCGCTGCCCGATTAGCCCATCGGCGCCAGGCCGCGTTCGTCGCGGCGCGGTAGTCGTCCGTCGCATTGCCCGGCGCATCGCCGGCGCTGGCGGCATAGTGACGGCTCCCAACCACTCGTGAAAGACAGACCGATGAAACCCCATTACATCCTCGCCGCCGCGGCGGCCGCCACGACCGTCCTCGCGCTGGCCGCGACGCCCGCGCCGTTGCCGCCGAACTGGCACGTGACCGGTGCGAATCCCGACAAATTCACGGCCGGCGTGGACACGTCGCCGGAAGGGCGCGGGGCCAAGTTCTTGCGCAGTAAGACGAACGATCCCAAGGCGTGGGCAGCCCTGGTCCAGCCTGTCCAGGCCCAGCGCTACCTCGGCCAGCGCGTGCGGTTTCGCGCGCGCCTGCGTACCGAGGCGATAAGCGACTGGGCGGGATTGTGGATGCGTGTCGATACGCACGAAGGCAAGGCGGTCGCCTTTTATAACACCAAGAGCCAGCCGGTCAAGGGCACCACCGGCTGGCAGGAGCGCAGCATCGTGCTGGATGTTCCGGACAACGCGGCGCTGATCGTGTTCGGCGCCATCGGCGGCGGCACGGGCCAGGTGTGGATGGAGCCGGTCGCGTTCGAGACCGTCGGCCGTGACGTCCCCGTCGACCACATGCCGCCGAAGCCCGCCGTCCCGACCACGCCGACCTTGTGAGCGAATCGATGACCGACGACGACTGCGCCCGCGCCATCCGCCGCCTGTACGGCTGCGCATGGCGCCAGGGGCTGCTCAGCCTCCTGTGCCTGGCGCTCGTCGCGGGCGGCGCGCTGCTGCTGCGGCGCTACGCCTTGCTCGCGTTGTTCGGCGCGATCGTGGTGCCGGGTTTCGTGACGTGCGCACTGCTGCTGGTGGCCGCGCGCCGGCTCGGCTGGACCAGCGCGATGACGCTGCTGCTGGCCGCGACCGGCGCCGGCGCGTGGGCCGTGCTGCCGGCATACCAGAGCGTGCTCGCCGCGTGGGGCGTCCAGGCGCTGCCCGACCAGCAGGTGCTGGCCTGCGTCGTCGGCGTGAACGTCGCCGTCCTCGGGCTGCCGCTGTGGTTCGCCCGCACCCGCGCCCATGCGCAGCAGCTGGCCGACCTGCGCAACGCGGCGCTGGCGGCCGAGCTGAAAGCGCTGCAGGCCCAGGTCGAACCGCACTTCCTGTACAACACGCTCGCCAACACGCGATATCTCGCGCGCCACCAGCCGCCGCGCGCCGTCGAGATGCTGGAACACCTGATCGCCTATCTGCACAGCGCGCTGCCGGATATGCGCAGCCAGGCGTCGACTCTGGGCCGCGAATTCGAACTGGCCGGCCACTACCTCGCGCTGATGGCGATCCGCTTCGGCGAGCGTCTTCAATACCAGCTCGATTGTCCGCCCGCGCTGGCAGCCGTGTCGATGCCGCCGCTGCTCCTGATGACGCTCGTCGAGAACGCCGTGTGCCACGGCCTCGAGCCGAAGCCGGGCACCGTGCGCATCGCCGTGACGGCGGTTCGCGACGGTGACGTGTTGACCATCGTCGTCGCCGACGACGGTGCCGGCATCGGCGAGACCACGCTGGGCAGCGGCGTCGGCCTGCGCAACCTGCGCGAGCGCCTGCAAGCGTTGTATGGGGCGCGTGCCGGCTTCGTCCTGCGCCGCGGCGATGCGGGCCTGACGGAAGCGGTGCTGACGCTGCCGGCGGCCGCCGCGCTGGAGGTGATGGCATGACGGCGCCCCGCATCCTCGTCGCCGACGACGAACCGCTGCTGCGCGCGGAACTCGTCGAAGCGCTGGAACGTTTGTGGCCGGACGCACAGATCGCCGCCGCGCAGGACGGCATCGAGGCGCTGCGCCTGGGCCGCGAATGGATGCCGGACGTGGCCTTCCTCGACATCCGCATGCCGGGCCTGGACGGCCTGGAACTGGCGCGCGTGTTCGGTGCGCGGACCCACGTCGTGTTCGTGACGGCCTATGGCGAACATGCGCTGGCCGCGTTCGACGAAGGTGCCGTGGACTACGTCGTGAAGCCGATCGCGCTGGAACGCCTCGCGCGCGCGGTCGAGCGCGTGCGTGCGCGCCTGGCATCGCCGCCGCCGGACCTCACGCACCTCGTGTCGCGCTTGCGGCCCGCACCCAGGGCGCCCGCGTGGCTGCAGGCCACGGTCGGCAACACGATCCACTTCATCGACCTGGCCGACGTCTTGTATTTCTGCGCGGATGCCAAGTACACGCGCGTGGTGACGGACGGGCTGGAAGCCCATATCCGCCTGAGCCTGAAGGAACTGGCCGATTCGCTCGACCCGGCCGCGTTCTGGCAGATCCACCGGGGCTATATGGTGGCCGTGCGGCGCATCGCGAGCGCCGCGCGCGCCGAGGATGGCGCCTTGTGGGTGCACCTGCGCGGGCATCCCGCGCGACTGCCGGTCAGCCAGCGCTTCCAATATCTGTTCCGCGGCATGTAGCCGCCTCGTTCAACAAGGAGACACCATGAATCGCAACCTGTTGCGGGCGGCTGTTTGCGCCCTGTCGTTTGCCGCGGCTACCGCCGCCGGCGCCGTGGAGACCATGCCGCTGGCCCTGGCGCGCGCCGTCGCGGACCAGACCATCAACCTGGTCGAGAGCAAGGGCCTGTACCCGCGCCGGCAGGAAGAATACGCACAGGCGAAGCAGGACCTGCTGGGCGCGGTCGACGGCAAGACGGCGGACGTCGACCGGAACGACCTGTATGCGCGCATCCGCAAGGTGCTCGGCACGCTGGACACGGGCGGCCACTCGTTCCTGTTCCCGCCCCAGGCGCCGGGACAGTCCGCGCTGCCGCAGCCGGCCGGTCCCCGCGTTGCGCCGTTCCAGCTGGTCGCGACGAGCCGCGGCACGGTCTTGCGCTGGGTGCCGCCGGCGACGACGGACATGGCGCCCGCGGCCATGTCGGCCTACGTGCGGCGCGTGTACGACGACGCGGCCGCGCTGCCCGGCGCCGGACGGGCCTGCGCGCTCGTCGTCGACCTGAGCGAGCAGACGGGCGGCAACGCGTGGCCGCCGTTCATCGCCATGTATCCGTTGTTCGGCAATGCCAACAAGGCGCGCTGGGTGGATCGCGACGGCAAGGCGATCCCGGTGGTCGATCGCACCGGTCTCGCGGGCATGGCCGCGCGCGACGTGGGGGACCGCGCCAATCCATTCTCGTCCTTTGCCGCCGGGCCGCTGGCCGTGCTGGTCGGCGCGAAGACGGCGAGCGCGGGCGAGATGCTGCTCGTCGCGTTGATGGGGGAGGAGCGGGTGCGGACGTTCGGCCAAGTGTCGTACGGCATGTCGACGGCGAACAAGGTGTACTGGCTGCCCGACGGCGCCATGCTGTTGCTGACGGAAATGCGGTATGCGCTGGCCGATGGTCCGGTCTTCCGCGGCGGCATCGCACCCATGCAGCCGGCGCCGAAAGGCGAGCCGGTCGAGGCGTCGCTCAGGACGGCCGCGGAATGGGCGGCCGCCAATTCGCCGCGCTGCGTGCCCGAGTAGGCGGGCTCAGGTCAGCTCAGGCCAGCGCTTCCTTCGCCGCCTGTTCCGGCGTCAGGCCTTCGTAGAACATGTCGGTGAACCACTCGACCTGTTCCTCGATGTGTTCCTGCGCCTGTTTCTGCGTGGCGCCGCCGGCGACGAGGTGGTGTTCGACCTCGATGCACCAGTGAATCAACGCCAGCGTTTCCTCGTCGAGTTCCTCTTTCTTTGCCATGATTCAGTCCAGTACTTTCTTGAGCCACGCCGAGATGTGCTGGACTTCTTCCAGGCACAGCGTGTGCTGCATGGCGTATTCATGCCATTCGAGCCGGTAGCCCAGCGAGACGAGCAGGTCGCGCGAGGCTTCCGCGCGATTGAACGGCACCACGTTGTCGTAGCGGCCGTGGGCCATGAAGATCGGCGTGGACTTGCTGGCGTCGGAGCGTTCGGTCGCCACGTTGGCCGACAACGGCACGTAGCCGGACAGGCACAGCAGGCCGGCCAGCGGTTCCGGATGGCGCAGGCCCGTCTGGATGGCCATCGCGCAGCCCTGCGAGAAGCCGGCCAGGATGATGCGTGAAGCGGGGATGCCGCGTGCCTTCTCGCGCTCGATGAAGGCTTCGATGTCTTTCTGCGAGGCGCGCAGGCCGTTCTCGTCCTCGCGCCGCCCGAGTTCCAGGCCCGTGATGTCGTACCAGGAGCGCATCACGTAGCCGTTGTTGATGGTCACCGGCATCGTCTTCGCGTGCGGGAAGATGAAGCGGATGCCGGGCAGGCCGGCGAGGTCCAGTTCGCGCACCATCGGCACGAAGTCGTTGCCGTCCGCGCCCAGGCCGTGCATCCAGATGATGGCGATCTCGGGGTTGTCGTTGGTCTCGATCTGGATGTGTTCGAGCAGGTCGCTCATGCGGGGTCCTTTGGTCGTTGCGCCGACTTCGGCCGGAAGGCCTTGCAGACGGCCGGGTCGGTCTCGGCGTACGGGCCGCCGATCAGGTCGATGCAATACGGGACGGCCGCGAAGATGCCGCCGACGATGTTTCGACCGTCCGCGTCCTTCAGGCCTTCCAGCGTTTCCTTGATCGACTTCGGCTGGCCCGGCAGGTTCATGATCAGGGCGGCGTGATCGCCGGTCTCGCGGATCACGGCCGTCTGGCGCGACAGGATCGCGGTCGGCACGAAGTGCAGGCTGATCTGGCGCATCTGCTCGCCGAAGCCCGGCATCTCCTTCGTGCCCACGGCGACGGTTGCTTCCGGCGTGACGTCGCGGCGGGCGGGGCCCGTGCCGCCCGTCGTCAGTACGAGGTGGCAGCGCGCGGTGTCGACCAGCTCGACGAGCGTCTGCTCAATGCTGGCGCGGTCGTCCGGGATCAGGCGCGTCTCGACGCGGAACGGCGTCACGAGCGCGGCTTCCAGCCACTCGCGCAGCGCGGGAATGCCCTTGTCTTCATAGATGCCGCCGCTGGCGCGGTCCGAGACCGAGACCAGGCCGACGACCAGCTCTTCGACTTTATTGTCCAGACTCATCGTCTTCGTCCTCGTCGCCGGAGGCTTCATCGGCAGGCGCGGCCTTCGGCGCCTTCGCCAGGTCCTTCAGGATCTGGAAGATTTCGCGGTAGGCCTTGGGCGGCTTGTTCTCGGCCTGTTCCTTGCGCGCATTGCGGATCAGCGTGCGCAGGTGCTGCACGTCCAGGTCCGGGTGTTCTTCCAGCAACTGGGTCAGCGCTTTGTCGTCGGCCAGCAACTTGTCGCGGCGGCGCTCCAGCGCGTGCAGCGCGGCGGCCTCGGCCTTGGAGGTGCCCTTCCAGCTTTCGATGGTGCGCTGGATGACGGCGACCTCTTCCTCGTCGAGCGAGCGCATCAGCTTGCCGACGAATTGCAACTGGCGGCGCCGGCCTTCGTGGTTGGTGATGGTCTGGCACATGAGGATGGCGTCGCGGACTTCGTCCGGCATCGGGACGCGCTTGACGCGGTCGCGCGGCGCCTCGATGAGCTGTTCACCGAGCTTCTGCAGCTCGTTACTCTGGCGCTTGAGTTCGGACTTGGAAGGGCGGTCGTATTCCTGGTCGAACTCGTCGGAGCGGAAGCCGACGGAGCCGCGGTTGGCATTTGGCATGATGATCTAGATTCGGCAGGCACGAAGCCGGCCGGTAAAAACAGTAAACGGCTGCTATGATAACTGTTTTAGGGCTCGCTACGAAAAACGCACATGACCGATACCGTCTTCACCCATACCCAGGATCAGCTCAAGCAGCTTGCACAGGACGTGCTTGCCATTGCCAAGGAAACGGGCGCCAGCGATGCGTCGGTCGAGATCAGCGAGGGTAGCGGGCTGGCGGTGACGGTCCGCAAGGGCCAGATCGAGACCATCGAGCAGAACAAGGACAAGGGCATCGGCGTGACCGTCTACTCCGGCCAGCGCCGTGGTCACGCCAGTACGTCCGACTTCTCGCGCGATTCGCTGCGCGCCACCGTCGAGGCGGCGTACAACATCGCCCGCTTCACGGCCGAGGACCCGGCCGCCGGCCTGCCGGATGCCGACCTGCTGGAAACGAACCCGCGCGACCTGCGCCTGTGTTACCCATGGGACATCAGCGCCGAGGACGCCGTCGCGATCGCCCAGCGCTGCGAGGCGGCCGCGTTCGCCGTCGACAAGCGCGTCACCAACAGCGAAGGCGCCAGCGTCTACGTGCAGCAGTCGCACTTCGTGGCGGCCAACTCGCTCGGCTTTTGCGCCGGCTACCCGTTCTCGCGCCACACGCTGTCCGTCGCGCCGATCGCGGGCAAGGGCGCCCACATGCAGCGCGACGACTGGTATTCGTCGGCGCGCGATCCGAACAAACTGGGCGATCCGGAAAAGATCGGCCGCTATGCCGCCGAACGCGCCCTCGCGCGCCTGAACGCGCGCAAGCTCGACACCCGCACGTGCCCCGTGCTGTTCGAGGCGCCGCTGGCCGCCGGCCTGCTGGGTGCGTTCGTCCAGGCGACCTCGGGCGGTGCCCTGTACCGCAAGTCGAGCTTCCTGCTCGATTCGCTGGGCAGCAGCATCTTCCCGTCCCACATCCAGATCGTCGAAGACCCGCACCTGATCGGCGGCGTGGGCTCGGCCCCGTTCGACGAAGAGGGCGTGCGTACCCAGCGCCGCAAGGTCGTCAGCGACGGCGTGCTGCAAGGCTATTTCCTGTCGTCGTACTCAGCCCGCAAGCTGGGCATGCAGACGACAGGCAACGCCGGCGGCTCGCACAACCTGGAAATCGTCTCGAAAGAAACGAAGATCGCCGACGACTTCGAAGGCATGCTGCGCAATATGGGCACCGGCCTGCTCGTCACGGAACTGATGGGGCAGGGCACGAACTACGTCACGGGCGATTACTCGCGCGGGGCGTCCGGCTACTGGGTCGAGAACGGCGTCATCCAGTATCCGGTCGAAGAGATCACCATCGCGGGCAACATGAAGGACATGTTCCAGGCCATCGTCGGCGTCGGCAACGACGTGCTCACGCGCGGGAACAAGTCGACGGGTTCCATCCTGATCGAGCAGATGGTGGTCGCGGGCAATTGATTTCACACCACGCATGAGGTCGTGACAATCTATTGCAAAAATGTCATAACCATGTGTTACATTGACGACTTTCTATGTCACGGGAGACGTCATGGCAACACTCCAGACTTTCGGCCTGCAGCTCGACCTGATCGGCAGCACGGCCGTGCAATGGAAAATCATCTCGACCTCGTCCAGCAGCGTCACGCTGGAAAACGGGCTCCAGCACCTGTCTATCCTGGGTAACTTCGCGATCGGCCCGTCCGGCGACGTGAGCGGCACCGCGACCGCCGTGAACCTGGTCCAGCTGGGCTACTCCGGCCTGCCGGTGTTCCAGGCGACGGACCTGACCATCGATGGCGGGACGTTCCTGGACACGGTCCTCAAGGCCACCACCGATACCCAGATTTATACGGCGCTCCTGGCCGGCTCCGACACCATCACCGGCAGCGCCGGCAAGGATATCCTGCAAGGCTTCGCAGGCAGCGACGTCATCCGGGCCGGCGGCGGCGACGACCGCATCGGTGCCGACGCGGGCAGCGACGTGATCGACGGCGGCGCCGGTTTCGACACCATCGCCTACAAGGGCGCCTACGCCGACTACCGGATCGAACGCACGGGCGCCGCGTGGACGATCGCGGACCTGAAGGGCACCGGCGGCATCGACACGCTGACAGGCGTCGAACGCGTGTATTTCGACGACAAGGACGTCGCGCTCATCAGCGTCGACAACACGGGCGGCCAGCTGTTCCGCTTGTACCAGGCGGCATTCGGCCGCAATCCGGACGAGCCGGGCCTGGATTTCTGGACGCAGCAGATCGATGGCGGGGGCGCGACACTGGCGGGGATCACCGGCGCCTTCCTCGCATCGGCGGAATACCAGAAGCTGTACGGCGGTCTCGCCAACCGCGACCTGGTGGTCAAGTATTACGAGCACATCCTGCACCGCGCGCCGGACCAGGCCGGGCTGGACTTCTGGACGGACGCCCTGGACCGCAAGATCGCCACCCGTGGCGAGGTCCTCGCCGGCATCAGCGAGAGTCCGGAAAACGTGGACCTGAGCGTGCAGCTGATCGGCAACGGCCTTGTGTTCGACGCGCCCATCATGACCATGTGACGCACGCGTTGTTCGGGTTCCTGCAATAATGTGCAGATACGCATTTTTGAAAGGAACCCGATGGACATTCTTGCCGCCGCCCGCAAGCGCTACACCGCCAAGGCCTACGACCCGACCCGCCGCGTCCCCGAGGAGACGATGCAGCAGATCTATGAAGTGCTGCGCAACAGCCCGTCGTCGGTGAACTCGCAGCCCTGGCACTTCATCGTCGCCAGCACGCCGGAAGCGAAGGCGCGCCTGGCCAAGGGCGTGCAGGGGCCGTACAGCTACAACGAAGCGAAGATCCTGAACGCGTCGCACGTGATCCTGTTCTGCACGCGCGTCGACGCCGAAGGCGGCCACCTGGAGCGCCTGCTCGAACAGGAACAGCGCGACGGCCGCTTCAAGGACGATGCCGCCAGGGCCGGCCAGGCCAAGGGCCGCCAGGGCTACGTCAACCTGCACCGCTACACGCTGAAGGACCTGCCGCAGTGGTTCGAGAAGCAGGCCTATATCGCGCTGGGCAACGCCATGCTGGCCGCCAGCGCGCTGGGCGTGGACACGACCCCGATGGAAGGCCTCGACCCGGCCGCGCTGGACGCGGAACTGGGCCTGCACGAAAAGGGCCTGTCCAGCCTCGTCCTGCTGAGCTTCGGCTACCACGCCGACAGCGATTTCAACGCAAGCCTGCCGAAATCGCGTCTCACGCAGGAACAGGTGTTTACTTTCCTGTAAGCGGATAACGGGGCTCGTGCCCCGTTTCTTTATTTTTGCAACTGACGCACGGCCTGCAGCACCGGCTGCAGCACCGCGGCGCCGAGGCGCGCGCTGCGGGCGCCGTCCCAGCCGACCTGCGGATCGGGGTCGTTGGCATTGTCCTTGAACGGCAATTCCAGCGTCAGCGACAGGCAGCCGAACGCATGCGTCACGTACGGCGAACCCATCGTCAGCACCTCGTCCGTGTACGGCTCTTTCGGGTAGCCATGCACGTTCTGGAAGTCCGGGCTGGCGATCATGAACGCGTCCGAGAATGCCTTCTGCGCGGCGGCCTGTTCCGCCGTGAAGGTCGGCAGGGCATCGCTGCCGGCGATGAAGACGTAGGGCAGGCCCTCGTCGCCGTGGACGTCCAGGAACAGGTCGACGCCCGTCTCTTCCATCTTCTTGCGGACCAGGAACACTTCCGGGCTGCGTTCCAGCGACGGATTCAGCCACTCGCGGTTCAGGTTGGCGCCGGCCGCGTTCGTGCGCAGGTTGCCGCGCACGGACCCGTCCGGGTTCATGTTCGGCACGACATAGAACACGGTCTCTTTCAGCAACTGGCGGCCGAACGGATGGGCCGGGTCGAGCAGGGCGTCGAGCATGCCTTCGACGAACCACTCGGCCATCGTCTCGCCCGGGTGCTGGCGTGCGATGACCCACACCTTCTTCTTGTTCGCCGCCTCGTCGCCGATGACGAGCAGGTTCAGGTCGCGCCCGTCGACGGTCGAACCGAGGTCCAGCATGCGCACGTGTTCGGATAGCTGGGCGCGGTCGAGCAGCTCCAGGTGGCGTTCCCACGAATACGGCTCGAAATAGGCGTAGTAGACGCTGTCCATGGCGGGCGTGTGCTCGATCGTGAGCGTCTGGCCGTCGAAGCTCGTCGGCACGCGGAACCAGTTGACGCGGTCGTAGCTGGCCATCGCGTGATAGTCTTCCCAGCCCTTCGGATACGCGGACTTGCCGGCGTTGAGCAGGCGGATCGTGCACGGCTGCGCCTGCGCGCCCTGCAGGCGGAAGTAGAACCACTGGGTGATGTCGGCGTGGGAGTCCTTGCGGATGTTCAGGTCGATGGCGTTCGCGCTCGTGGCGTTCACGATATCGATGGCGCCAGCGTCGAACTGGCTGCTGATCTTGATAGACATGGTGCGTCCTGATGTTGTTGGGTGTGAGCCGGCATGATACTGCTTAATGGATGACGACCAAGGGTTTGCTACTGTTCTTGCTTGGCCTCATCGAGGAGGAGGGAACATGATGAACATCCGTGTGGCGCGGCCGGAAATCACAACCATCGACCGGCGCGGCTTCTGGCTGCGCTGGCGCGACGAAGAGCTCTATGTGCCGTTCGCGCTGTTCCCCTGGTTCGAGCACGCCACCGTGGCGCAGCTGTGCCATATCCAGCAATGGGGCGGGGACTGCCTGTACTGGCCCGGGCTCGACCTGGAACTGGCGCTGGACCGCATCCGTAATCCGATGGCGGCGGCGCAGTTTGCGCTGGATTGTTAACACCGTCGCTCCCGCGAAAGCGGGAGCCCATGCGTCGCTTGAGTTGTGACACCGCATGGATTCCCGCTTGCGCGGGAATGACGTTGTTTTATGTCGCGATCAGCGCAACTGGCCAAATCTTTCGTACAAACCACTGTCCGCCGCCGGCGCCGCCGCATCCTCGCGCCGCAGCACGTCCATCAGATGCCGCTCGGCCGGCGCCCACACGAGGCGGTAGATCGCCTGCGCCAGCGCATACGCCTCCGACCCCGGCCACGGCTGCGGCAACAGCGCCAGCGGCAGCATCGGATCGTGCAGCTGGACGCGGCGGTACGCGTGGATCAGCAGGGTACGCACGATGAAGGCCTGCTGCGGATCCGGTTCGGGCTCGCCGCGCAGCAGGTCGAGCAGCGGCGAGAATTCCTTGATGAAACGCCGGTAGCCGGTCGCGACGGCAGACAAATCCCACCCTTCGCGCACCAGTTCGGCCAGCGGCCGCGCGCCGGCACAAGGCAGCTCCGTCGCGGCGCAGACGAAGATCTTGCCGCCGCCCTCCACCCGCCGCAGCACCTCGGCCACGCCGTCCGGGTCGGCCGCCGGATGCGCCAGCAGGCCCGGCGCCAGCATGGCGAATCCTTCCCATTCGAGTTCCTTGCGCACGGCCGCGCGCAGCGCGCTGTCGATGCTGCCGTTGGGGGCCAGCAGCAGGGTCCAGCGGCCGTCCCAGTCGACGCCGGGCGGCGCGTAAATGCGGCGGTTGGCGCGCGCGAAGCGGGGCGCGGCGTCCGGCTGCAGCGCATAGCTGCTGCGCCGGCCCTCGCGGTTCGCGACGAGCCAGCCCTCCTGCACGAGGCGGAACACGCTCGTGCGCACGAGCCGGTCCGTGACGCCGAGCGGCGCCACCAGTTCGATCAGGCTGCCCAGCCACAGGCGGCCGCCGTGCGGCGCGATGGCGTCGCCGAAGATCGTCATCACGAGCGATTTGGAACGCGGCGGGTCGGTCTCGAGGAAGTGGGCGATCCACTGTTGGCTGCTGGGCTGGGTCATGACGGCGATTTTACCCGGTCTCAATATGATTCAAAATTTCGCTATACATCGCGATTCTTGTATCGTATTATGAATCGAGACAGAACTCAAATGGAGACCAGCCATGTATGCCCAGATGGTTGAAACCGGCCTGAAACAGGTCCAGACCCGCGCCGACATGAGCGCGGAAGAGCAGGCGTTCCAGGCGCGCATCGACGCCGGCGTGAAGATCGAAGCCAAGGACTGGATGCCCGAGGCGTACCGCAAGACGCTGATTCGCCAGATTTCCCAGCACGCGCACTCCGAGATCGTCGGCCAGCTGCCGGAGGGCAATTGGGTGACGCGCGCGCCCACGCTGAAGCGCAAATCGATCCTGCTGGCCAAGATCCAGGACGAAGCCGGCCACGGGCTGTATTTGTACAGCGCGGCGGAGACGCTGGGTGTGTCGCGCGACGAACTGCTGGCCGCCCTGCACTCCGGCAAGGCCAAGTATTCGAGCATCTTCAATTACCCGACCCTGACGTGGGCCGACATCGGCGCCATCGGCTGGCTCGTGGACGGTTCCGCGATCATCAACCAGATCCCGCTGTGCCGCTGCTCGTACGGTCCGTATGCCCGCGCGATGATCCGCGTGTGCAAGGAAGAGTCGTTCCACGCGCGCCAGGGCTACGACATCATGATGAAGCTGGCCCAGGGCACGCCCGAGCAGAAGGCGATGGCGCAGGATGCCCTCAACCGCTGGTGGTGGCCGTCGTTGATGATGTTCGGCCCGTCCGATGCGGAATCCGTCAACAGCGCCCAGTCGACGGCCTGGCGCATCAAGCTGTTCTCGAACGACGAGCTGCGCCAGCGCATGGTCGACCAGACCGTGCCCCAGGCCGAATTCCTCGGCCTCACCGTCCCCGACCCGGACCTCAAGTGGAACGAGGAACGGGGGCATTACGACTTCGGCGAGATCGATTGGGAAGAGTTTTATAACGTCCTGAAAGGGAACGGGCCGTGCAACAAGGAGCGCCTGCGGACCCGCGTGAAGGCGTACGAGGATGGCGCATGGTTCCGCGAGGCGCTCGTCGCGCACGCGGACAAGCAGGCCGCAAAGAAAGCCGCCGCATAATTTAATTACGTCATTCCCGCGCACGCGGGAATCCATACCGGGCGTCTGAAATCGCCTCAGCATGGGTTCCCGCTTGCGCGGGAACGACGAGTTGAACGGAGACAATAATGAGCAAGGAATGGCCCCTGTGGGAAGTCTTCATCCGCAGCCAGCACGGCCTCGCCCACAAGCACGTGGGCAGCCTGCATGCGCCGGATGCCGAGATGGCGATCAACAACGCGCGCGACGTCTACACGCGCCGCAACGAAGGCGTGTCGATCTGGGTGGTGAAGGCCGCCGACATCGTCGCGTCCAGCCCGGCCGACAAGGACGCCCTGTTCGAGCCGTCGAACAGCAAGGTCTACCGCCACCCGACGTTCTTCCCGATGCCGGAAGACGTCAAGAACCTGTGAGCGGACCATGGACGCGAACAAGTTCGAATACCTTCTGCGCCAGGGCGACAATGCCTTGATCCTGTCGCAGCAACTGTCGCAGCTGTGCGGCAAGGGCCCGGCGCTGGAAGAAGACATGGCGCTGACCAACGTCGCCCTCGACCTGCTCGGCCAGACGCGGATGTGGCTGACGTATGCGGGCGAGATCGAAGGCCACGGCCGCGACGAGGATCGTTTGGCGTACCTGCGCGACACCCGTGACTTCCGCAACTGCCTGCTCGTCGAGCAGCCGAACGGCGACTACGCGCAGACGCTGACGCGCCAGTTCCTGTTCGATACGTGGCACTACTTCCTGATGCGCGGCCTGCTGGCGTCCAGCGACCGCCGCATCGGCGAGATCGCGGAAAAATCGATCAAGGAGGTGACGTACCACCTGCGCCGCAGCGGCGACCTCGTCGTGCGCCTGGGCGACGGCACGGACGTCAGCCACCGCAAGATGCAGGACGCGCTCGACGAATTGTGGACCTACGCCGGCGAGATGTTCATCTACGACGACGTCGACCTGGCGATGGTCGCGCAGGGCGTGGCACCGGCAGCGGAGCCGCTGCGCGAGGCATTCCTGGCCCACGTGGCCGAGGTGCTGGACGAAGCGACGCTGACGATGCCGCCCGTGGATGCCTACGTCCAGCGCGGCGGCAAACAGGGCCGGCACACGGAGCGCCTCGGCTACATCCTCGCCGAGATGCAGTTCCTGCAGCGCGCCTACCCGGGCGTGGAATGGTGATGACCGCGGCCACGTCACCGATCACGGCCGACCGGGTCTGGTCCTGGCTGGGCGAGGTCCCGGATCCGGAGATTCCCGTGATCTCCGTCGTGGACCTGGGCATCGTGCGTGCCGTGGACGTGCACGACGACGGCGAATGCGTCGTCACGATCACCCCGACGTATTCCGGCTGCCCCGCGATGGAAGTCATCGCCGAAGACATCGGCAAGGCCTTGCGCGCACGCGGCGTGGACCGCCTGCGCATCGTTACCCGCCTGTCGCCCGCATGGACGACGGACTGGATGAGCGCCGCCGGCAAGGCCGCGCTGAAGGGCTATGGCATCGCGCCGCCGGTGCAGCAGGTGATCGACATCAGCGGCCTGGCGCGCGGCGTGAAGCGCCATGCGATCCAGCAGCCCGACGTGGCCTGTCCGCACTGCGGCTCGATGCACACCCGTCTCACCAGCCAGTTCGGCTCGACCCCGTGCAAGGCACTGTATCAATGCCTGGATTGCCGCGAGCCGTTCGACTACTTCAAATGCCATTGAGGCCCACATGAGCAAGTTCTACCCATTGACCGTGGCGCACGTGAAGCACGAGACGCGCGACGCGATCGCCGTCACGTTCGACGTCCCGCCGCCGCTGCGCGAGGCCTTCCGCTACCGCCAGGGCCAGCATCTGACAGTGCGCACGATGATCGACGGCGAGGACGTGCGCCGCTCCTATTCGATCTGCTCGGCCGTGCAGGATGACAAGCTGCGCGTGGCCATCAAGCGCGTGCAGGGCGGGCTGTTCTCGACCTGGGCCAACGACTGCATCCGGCCCGGCGTCACGCTCGACGTGATGCCGCCGGAAGGCCGCTTCAACCTGCCGCTGGAACCGGACAGTCGCCGCCACTACCTGGCCTTCGCCGCCGGCAGCGGCATCACGCCGATCCTTTCCATCGTCAAGACGACCCTGATCGCCGAGCCGCACAGCCGCTTCACCGTGTTGTACGGGAACCGCGCGTCGTCGTCCGTGATCTTCCGCGACGAACTGGCGGAGCTGAAGGACCAATACCTGGAACGCCTGAACCTCGTCTACGTGATGAGCCGCGAGCAGCAGGACATCGAGCTGTTCAACGGCCGCATCACGCAGGACAAATGCCGCCAGCTGTTCCAGCGCTGGCTGCGCGTGGAAGACGTCGACTACGCGTTCATCTGCGGCCCGGAAGACATGATGCATGGCGTCTCCGCCGCGCTGCAGGAAGCCGGCATGCCGAAGGAGCGCATCCGCATCGAGCTGTTCGCCGCCGGCGCCGCGCAGGAACCGCGCAAGGCGCGCCGCGAGGCGGCGGCCGAAGCGCACCACTTGACCGAAGTCACCGTGATCATGGACGGCAACCACGCCAGCTTCACGATGGACCGCGACAAGGAATCGCTCCTCGACGCCGGCCTGCGCGCGGGCCTCGACATGCGCTATTCCTGCAAGGGCGGCGTGTGCTCGACGTGCCGCTGCAAGGTGCGCGAGGGGCAGGTCGACATGGACGTCAACTATGCGCTGGAAGACTACGAGGTCGCGCGCGGCTTCGTGCTGAGCTGCCAGAGCTTTCCGGTGACGGACAAGGTTGTCGTCGATTTCGACGTGGTCGAATAAACACCCCTCCGTCGTTCCCGGCATTGCCAGAAACGACTCCCCGCGAAGGCGGGGACCCATGCTGAATCGGCTTCGGACGCTCAGTATGGAGGGAATAGTGCCGGGGGCACTATTCCCGCCTGCGCGGGAATGACGGAATTGAGAACGAGGAGACACCATGACCTACGAATCCATCCTGTTCACGATCGAGCAGGGCATCGCCACGCTGACCCTGAACCGCCCCGAACGCCTGAACAGTTTTACCCAGGCGATGCACCTGGAAGTGCGCGCCGCCTTGAAGCGCGTGGAGGACGACAAGTCGGTGCGCGTGCTGTTGCTGACGGGCGCCGGCCGCGGCTTCTGCGCCGGCCAGGACCTGAACGACCGCGCCGTGGAGCCGGGCGCGCCGGGCGTCGACCTGGGCGAATCCGTCGAAAAATTCTATGCCCCGCTCGTGCTCACCTTGAAAAGCCTGCCGCTGCCCGTGATCTGCGCCGTCAACGGCGTGGCCGCCGGCGCCGGCGCCAACCTGGCGCTCGCGTGCGACATCGTGCTGGCCGCGCAATCGGCATCCTTCATCGAAGCGTTCTGCAAATTGGGTCTGATCCCGGACACGGGCGGCACGTGGGCCTTGCCGCGGCTGCTCGGTCCCGCGCGTGCCATGGGTCTCGCCCTGCTGGGCGACAAGCTGCCGGCCGAGAAGGCCGAACAATGGGGCCTGATCTGGCGCTGCGTGCCGGACGAATCGCTGATGGACGAAGCGCTGGCCATGGCCCGCCACTTCGCCACCGCGCCGACGAAGGGTCTGGCGTTCACGAAGCGGGCCATGCACGAAAGCTGGGGCAATACGCTGGAACAGCAGCTGCAACTGGAAGCGGAGATGATGCGCGAACTGGGCTACAGCGACGATTACCGCGAAGGCGTCGCCGCGTTCATCGCCAAGCGCCAGCCCGCGTTCAAGGGGGAGTAAACATGACCCAGGCATTGGAGAAAAACAGCGTCGTCGCCGTCATCGGCAGCGGCGCGATGGGCGCCGGCATCGCCCAGGTGGCGGCCGTCGCCGGGCACACCGTGCGGCTGTACGACACCCGTCCGGAAGCCGTCGAAAAGGCCATCGCCGGCATCGTCAAGGCCTTGGCAAGACTGGTCGAAAAAGGCCGCATGGGCGCGGCGGAAGCGGATCTCGCGCGCGAGCGCATCCACGCGATGCGTGCGCTCGATGAAGCGAAGGATGCCGCGCTGGTCGTCGAAGCCGTCGTGGAGGACCTCGACGTCAAGCGCGCCCTGTTCGCCGACCTGGAAGGCATCGTCGGGCCGGACTGCGTCCTCGCCACGAACACGTCGTCGATCTCCGTCACGGCCATCGGCGCAAGACTGAAACGCCCGGGGCGCCTCGTCGGCATGCACTTCTTCAATCCGGTCCCGCTGATGGCGCTGGTGGAAGTGATCTCCGGTGTCGCCACCGACAAGACCGTCGCGGACACCGTGGTCGCGACCGCCGCGGCCTGGGGCAAGAATCCCGTGCATGCGAAGTCGACGCCCGGCTTCATCGTCAACCGCGTGGCGCGCCCGTATTATGCGGAGGCGCTGCGCCTGCTGCTCGAACAGGCGGGCGACCCGGCCACGATCGATGCCGTGATGCGCGACTGCGGCGGTTTCCGCATGGGCCCTTTCGAGCTGATGGACCTGATCGGCCACGACGTCAATTACTCGGTCACGCAATCCGTCTTCAATGCCTACTACGGCGACCCCCGCTTCGCACCGTCCGTCGTGCAGCAGGAACTGGTGAATGCCGGCTTCCTGGGCCGCAAGACGGGCCGCGGATTCTATCGCTACGGCGACGACGTGGTGCCGCCGCAGGCGCAGGCCGAGTCCGCGCAGCAGGGGGGCGCACAGGCGACGCTTGGCGGCGCCGATCCGGTAACCGCTGCCCTGGAAGCGCGTGTGGGCAGCTCGGAGGGCGCCGCCACGATCTTCCTGACCGACGGCCGCAGCGCCACGCAGCGCGCTCTCGATGAAGGCCGGCCGGACACGATCCTGTTCGACCTGCTGCTCGACCCGGCCAAGGCCACGCGCATCGCGCTGGCGCGCGCGGACCAGTGCAGCGCCGCCGCGTGGAACGCCGCCGTCGGCCTGTTCCAGCAGGCCGGGTTCACCGTGACGCGCCTCGACGACGTGCCGGGCATGGCCGTGATGCGCACCGTCGCGATGCTGGCCAACGAGGCGCTCGACGCCGTCAACCAGGGCGTGTGCAGCGCGGCCGCCGTCGACATCGCGATGCAGAAGGGCGTGAACTATCCGCGCGGTCCGCTGGCCTGGGCCGATGCGATCGGCCTGCGCCACGTCTTCACCGTGCTGGCCAACCTGGGCGCGACGTATGGCGAAGACCGCTACCGCGTGTCGCCGCTGCTGCGCCGCAAGCTCGCCGCCAACCCGACCGGAGCACGCATCCATGCACAGTGACGCACAAGCTCGGGCCGAACTGGCCGGCAAGACGATGTACGAACGCGATCCCGCCAGCCAGGCGCTGGGCATGACGCTCGACGCGATCCGCCCCGGCTACGCGCGCATGCGCATGCGGGTGCGCGAGGACATGCTGAACGGCCACGGCACCTGCCACGGCGGCTATATCTTCATGCTGGCCGACAGCGCGTTCGCATTCGCCTGCAACTCGCACAATTTCAACACGGTGGGCGCCGGCTGCACGATCGACTACCTCGCGCCGGGCCGCGCAGGCGACGTGCTCGTGGCCGAAGCGGTCGAGCAGGCGCTGGCCGGCAAGACGGGTGTCTACGACGTCGTCGTGACCGACCAGGACGGGCGCAAGGTCGCGCTGTTCCGCGGGAAGTCGCATCGCGTCGCGGGCCATGTCGTCGATCTATAAATGGAGGAGACAACGATGGTGCAACGCATTCCGCAACCGGGCGAACTGGAGCCGATCGAGCGCGCCAGCCGCGACGAACTGCAGGCCCTGCAACTGGAACGGCTGAAGTGGAGCCTGAAGCACGCCTACGACAACGTGCCGCACTACCGCCGCGCGTTCGACGAGGCGGGCGTGCATCCGGACGACCTGAAGACGCTGGCCGACCTGGCGAAATTCCCGTTCACGGACAAGAAGACACTGCGCGACAATTATCCGTTCGGCCTGTTCGCCGTGCCGCGCGAGCAGGTCGTGCGCGTGCACGCGTCGTCCGGCACGACGGGCAAGCCGACCGTCGTCGGCTACACGCAGCGCGACATCGACACGTGGGCCGGCGTCGTCGCCCGCTCGATCCGCGCGGCGGGCGGGCGTCCCGGCGACATGGTGCACATCGCCTATGGCTACGGCCTGTTCACGGGCGGTCTCGGCGCTCACTACGGCGCGGAGCGCCTGGGCTGCACGGTCGTGCCGATGTCGGGCGGGCAGACGGAAAAGCAGGTCCAGCTGATCCAGGACTTCAAACCCTCGATCATCATGGTGACCCCGTCGTACATGCTGAACATCGTCGAGGAATTCAGGCGCCAGGGCCTCGATCCGGCCGCGTCCTCGCTCAAGGTGGGCATTTTCGGCGCCGAGCCGTGGACGGACGCCATGCGCCGCGAGATCGAGGAACGCGCCGGCATCGACGCCGTCGACATCTACGGCCTGTCGGAAGTGATGGGGCCGGGCGTCGCCGGCGAATGCATCGAAGCGAAGGACGGCCCCGTGATCTGGGAGGATCACTTCTACCCCGAGATCATCGACCCGGACACGGGCGAGGTGCTGCCGGACGGCGCAGAGGGCGAGCTCGTATTCACGTCGCTGACGAAGGAAGCGCTGCCGATCATCCGCTACCGCACGCGCGATCTCACGAAGCTGTTGCCGCCGACGGCGCGCTCCATGCGCCGCATGGGCCGCATCAACGGCCGCTCGGACGACATGCTGATCATCCGCGGCGTGAACGTGTTCCCCAGCCAGGTCGAGGAACAGATCCTGCAGATGCCGGCGCTGGCGCCACACTACCAGCTCGTCGTCACGCGCGACGGGCACCTCGATGCGCTGGCAGTCCATTGCGAGCTGCGCGACGAGAGTGCGGACAATGTGGACGCGCTGACCCGCGAGCTGCAGCACCGCATCAAGACGTATATCGGCGTGACGACGGCCGTCACCCTGCTGCCCGCGCAGGGCATCGAACGCTCGCTCACGGGCAAGGCGCGCCGCGTGGTCGACAGGCGGCCCAAGAATAACTAAGGAGATTCCAATGACTGACGCATTCATCGTCGACGCCATCCGCACCCCGTTCGGCCGCTTCGGCGGCGCCCTGTCCGGCGTGCGTGCGGACGACCTGGCCGCGCTGCCGATCGCCGCGCTCATGGCCCGCAATCCCGGCGTCGACTGGTCCCAGGTCGACGACGTGCTGTACGGCTGCGCCAACGGCGCCGGCGAAGACAACCGCAACGTCGCGCGCATGGCCGCGCTGCTGGCCGGCTTGCCGCCATCCGTGCCGGGTTCCACGATCAACCGCCTGTGCGGCTCCAGCCTGGACGCCGTCGGCAGCGCCGCGCGCGCGATCCGCGCGGGCGAGGCGAACCTGATCATCGCCGGCGGCGTGGAGAGCATGACGCGCGCCCCGTTCGTGATGGCCAAGGCGGACAGCGCGTTCTCGCGCAGCGCGAAGATCGAAGACACGACGATCGGCTGGCGCTTCGTGAATCCGAAGATGAAGGCGCAGTACGGCATCGACTCGATGCCGGAGACGGCGGAGAACGTGGCGCGCGATTTCGGCATCGCGCGCGGCGACCAGGACGCGTTCGCGCTGCGCAGCCAGCAGCGCTGGGCGGCGGCGCAGGCGGCCGGCGTGTTCAAGGACGAGATCGTGCCGGTGACGCTGCATGGCAAGAAAGGCGAGTCGCGCGTATTCGACACCGACGAGCACCCGCGCCCCGACACGAGCCTGGAATCGCTGTCCCGTCTGAAAGGCGTCGTGACGCCGGACGGCACGGTCACGGCAGGCAACGCGTCCGGCGTCAACGACGGCGCCTGCGCAGTGCTGGTCGCCTCCGGCGCGGCCGTGGACAAATTCGGCCTGACGCCGCGCGCCCGCGTCGTCGGCATGACGACGGTGGGCCTGGCGCCGCGCATCATGGGCTTCGGCCCCGCGCCCGCGACGAAGAAACTGCTGGCGATGACCGGTTTGAGCATCGGCCAGATGGACGTCATCGAACTGAACGAAGCGTTCGCGTCCCAAGGATTGGCCGTGCTGCGCGACCTGGGCTTGCCGGACGACGCCGCGCACGTGAACCCGAACGGCGGCGCCATCGCCATCGGCCACCCGCTGGGCGCCTCCGGTGCGCGGCTCGTCACGGCGGCCGTCAACCAGCTGCACCGCACCGGTGGCCGCTACGCGCTGTGCACGATGTGCATTGGCGTCGGCCAAGGCATCGCAATGATCGTGGAACGCGTGTAAGGAAGAGAGAACGTCATGGTGAAAGTCTATGAAATCGACGGACTGCGCCCCGTCGTGCACCCGACGGCGTACGTGCACCCGACGGCGGTGCTGATCGGCGACGTGATCGTCGGCCCGCGCTGCTATGTCGGGCCGCTGGCGTCGCTGCGCGGTGACTTCGGGCGGCTGATCCTGGAAGAGGGCGCGAACGTGCAGGACACGTGCGTGATGCACGGCTTTCCGGAAGACGACACGGTCGTCGAGGTGGACGGCCACATCGGCCACGGCGCCGTGCTGCACGGCTGCCGCGTGGGCAGGAACGCGATGGTCGGGATGAATGCGGTCGTGATGGACAAGGCCGTCGTCGGCGCGGAATCCATCGTGGGCGCGGCGGCGTTCGTGAAGGCGGGCATGGTGATCCCGCCGCGCAGCCTCGTGCTGGGCGCGCCGGCGAAGATCGTGCGGGCCGTGTCGGACGAGGAGATCGCATGGAAGAGCTATGGCACGCGGCAGTACCACGACCTGAACGTCAGGTCGATGCGCACGATGCGTGAAGTGGAAGCGTACACGGAAGTGGAACCGGAGCGGCAGCGCATCGTGTTCGACGAGCCGCACAAGCCAAAGACATAAGGAGACGAGGATGCACACCCCAACCACCCTGCAAAGCCTGATCGCCGGCCGCTGGCTCGGCAGCGAAGCGCACCAGCCGCTGCACAGCGCCCTGGACAACCAGCTGATCTATCACACGCACGCCGACCGGATCGACTTCGGCGAAGCCGTCGCGTATGCCCGCAAGACGGGCGTGCAGGCGCTGATGGCGATGGACTTCCAGAAGCGCGCCCAGCGCCTGAAAGCCCTCGCGGCTTACCTGATGGAGCGGAAGGAAGAATTGTACGAGATCTCGCACCTGACCGGCGCCACGCGGCAGGACAGCTGGGTGGACGTCGAAGGCGGCATCGGCACGCTGTTCGCGTATGCCAGCATCGGCGGGCGCGAGCTGCCGTCGTCGAACGTGCTGCACGAAGGGCCGGCCATGGCGCTCGGCAAGCGGGGCGGCTTCGCGGGCACGCACATCCTCGTGCCGCGCGGCGGCGTCGCCGTGCACATCAATGCTTTCAATTTCCCGATCTGGGGCCTGCTGGAGAAATTCGCGCCGAGCTTCCTCGCCGCCATGCCCTGCATCGCCAAGCCGGCCACCGCCACCAGCTACCTCACGCATGCGGTGGTCAAGATGATGATGGAGTCGGCGCTGCTGCCGGAGGGCTGCCTGCAGCTCGTCATCGGCTCGACGGGCGACCTGCTGGACCGCCTGAACGGCTTCGATGCGGTGACGTTCACGGGTTCCGCCGACACGGCCGCGAAGCTGCGCGGCAACGCGAACCTGATCCGCGAATCCGTGCCGTTCACGGGGGAAGCGGATTCGCTGAACGCCGCCATCCTCGCGCCGGACGTCACGCCCGATGACGAAGAACTGGACCTGTTCGTCAAGGAAGTGGCGCGCGAGATGACGGGCAAGGCGGGCCAGAAATGCACGGCGATCCGCCGCGTGATCGTGCCCGAGCACCTGGCGGACGTCGTCGGCGAGCGCCTGCGTGCGCGCCTCGCGAAGATCGTCGTCGGCAATCCGAAGGTCGAGGGCGTGCGCATGGGGGCACTGGCGTCGCTGGACCAGCAGCGCGACGTCAGCGAGCGCGTCGAGATGCTCGCGCGCGGCAACGAGGTGCTGTTCAGCGCCCGCGACGGTTTCCAGCCTGTCGGCGACGGTTGCGCCGCCGGCGCGTTCTTCGCGCCCACCTTGCTGCTGTGCCGCAACGCGATGGTCAACGATGCCGTGCACGACATCGAGGCGTTCGGCCCCGTCAGCACGATGATGACCTACCATGACATCGACGAGGCGCTGGCGCTGGCGGCGCGCGGCAAGGGCAGCCTCGTGACGACCCTGGTGACGAAGGACCCGGCCATCGCGGCGCATGCGGTGCCCGTCGCGGCGGCGTCGCATGGCCGCGTGCACATCCTCGACCGCGTCGCGGCCGTGGACTCCACGGGCCACGGCTCGCCGCTGCCGATGCTCAAGCACGGCGGTCCGGGCCGCGCCGGCGGCGGTGAGGAACTCGGCGGTATCCGCGCGGTCAAACACTTCCTGCAGCGGGCGGCGGTGCAAGGTTCGCCGACGATGCTGGCGGCCGTCACGGGAGAATACGTGCGCGGCGCGGCCGTCAAGGAATCGGAAGTGCACCCGTTCCGGCGCTATTTCGAAGACCTGGAGATTGGCCACTCGCTGCTGACGCACCGCCGGACGGTCAGCGAGGCGGACATCGTGAACTTCGGCGGCGTCTCGGGCGATTATTTCTACATGCACTTCGACGAGATCGCGGCGAAGGATACGCAGTTCGGCAAGCGCATCGCGCACGGCTACTTCGTGCTGTCGGCGGCGGCGGGCCTGTTCGTGTCGCCGGCGCCCGGCCCCGTGCTGGCGAACTATGGCCTGGACAACCTGCGCTTCGTGGCGCCGGTGGCGATCGGCGACACGATCCGCGCGCGCCTCACGTGCAAGCGCAAGGTCGACCGCAACCGCACGGACGACCAGGGGCGGGGGCAGGGCGTGGTGGCGTGGGACGTCCAGGTGACGAATCAGAACGACGAACTCGTCGCAAGTTACGATATCCTGACGCTGGTGCAAAAACGCGGCTGAGGAAGGGCCAAGGCCGCGCGCAAACCTGATAAGGAGTGATCCATGTCGCGGCTAGACCTGAGCAGTATTCCCGTGCTGACCGGTACCGGGTATCCCGATCCCTTTGCCGAAGCCGTCAACGGCCGCAGCAAGCAGGCGCTGGGCGATGCCGGCGGCCTGACGCAGTTCGGCGTCAACCTCGTCGAGCTGCTGCCCGGCGCCGCCTCGTCGCAGCGCCACTGGCACAGTCACGAGGATGAATTCGTGATGGTCGTCTCCGGCGAGCTGACGCTCGTCACGGACGAAGGCGAAACCCTGATGCGCGCGGGCGATTGCGCGGCGTTCCCGGCCGGGCGGCCGAACGGCCACCAGCTCATCAATCGCGGTTGGGGCAATGCGCTGCTCCTGTGCGTGGGCTCGCGCATTCCCGAGGACAAGGCCGAGTATCCGGACATCGACCTCGTGTACGACGGCAAGACCGACAGTTATGCCCACCGCGACGGCACGCCGTATCCCAAGCGTGATACGCGCACCTCGTCCATGCCGGCGGCCGCGCCGGCCGCAGCGCTCGAAACGGACGAAAAGACGCTGGACCCGCGCGTGTTCCGGGCCGACCACGGGGAGCAGGCCGGCATCGTGCCGGACGAACCCCGCTAGCGGCTCCTCACAGACGTTACGGCCGGCGCTGCACGCGCAGCAGGCCGTCGGCCGTCGTTACGGCGCGCAGATCCGCGTAATCGAGCACGGAAGCAACATCGGTCTCGAGCGGATGCGCGTGGGTGACCGTCACGACGATGCTGTCCATGCCGGCAGCAGCGGCCGAACGCAGGCCGGCCAGCGTGTCTTCGAACACGAGGCAGTCTTCCGGCTTCACGCCCAGCTTGCGCGCGCCCAGCAGGAAAGGATCGGGCGCGGGCTTGCCCCGTTCGACGTCCTCGGCGGCCACCAGCACGGCCGGCAACGGCAGGCCGGCCGCCGCGATGCGTGCTTCGGCCAGCGCGCGCGGCGCGGACGTGACGATGGCCCAGCGCCCGGCCGGCAGGCTGGCGATGAAGTCGGCCGCGCCTTCGATGGCTTCGATGCCGGCCACGTCCTCGATCTCCGCGCGCGTGATGAACGCGGCTTCCGCTACCGGGTCCACGCCGGGCAGTTCCAGCGCGCGGATGGTTTCCTCGGTGCGTTTGCCGTGGATCGTGGGCAGGAAGGCCGCCACGTCGAGCCCGTGGCCGGCGGCCCAGTCGCCCCAGACCCGCTCGGCGGCCTTGATGGAAGTGAGAATGGTGCCGTCCATGTCGAATAGGAAGGCGGAAAAATCGCGTTGGGGCAGGGCTGGCGTTGCAGTCATGGATCTTTCTTGTGGGTTACAGTCGGCGCGAGTTGATCTTGCGGGCGTAGCGGTCGTGGACGTGCTGGCTGATGAAGCTCGACAACCCGCGGCCGGCCCGGGCCAGTTCCTGCATGCGCGCGATGTTGGCGGCGCCGGCGCTGTCTTCCGTGTAGAGATAGCGTTCGCCGTTCCTGAACTGGACGATGATCTGGCCGGCGTCGATGTCGTAGGCAACGACGCCGGATTCACGACTCTGGTTGCCGTAGCGTTGCATGGGTGTCCTCCGTCAGGGCGGACACCCGGGGGCGTCCTTATTCCGCCAATTGTGCCCGGACACGGGCAATGGCCGCGCGCACCTGGTTCGGGGCCGTGCCGCCCACGTGGTCGCGCGCCGCGACGGAACCTTCCAGGGTCAGCACGGCGAACACGTCCTGCTCGATCAGCGGCGAGAACTCGCGCAGGCGCTCCAGCGACATCTCCGACAGGTCGCATTTCGCGTCGTCGCACGCGCGCACGGCGTGCGCCACGGCTTCGTGCGCATCGCGGAACGGCAGGCCCTTCTTGACGAGGTAGTCGGCCAGGTCGGTCGCCGTCGCATAGCCCTGCAGGGCGGCGGCGCGCATGTTGTCGGGCTTGACGGTGATGCCGGAAGCCATGTCGGTGAAGATGCGCAGGGTGTCCAGCACCGTGTCGACGGTGTCGAACAGCGGCTCCTTGTCTTCCTGGTTGTCCTTGTTGTATGCGAGCGGCTGGCCCTTCATCAGGGTCAGCAGGCCCATCAGGTGACCGTAGACGCGGCCCGTCTTGCCGCGCGCCAGTTCCGGTACGTCCGGGTTCTTTTTCTGCGGCATGATCGACGAGCCGGTGCAGAAGCGGTCGGCGATGTCGATGAAGCCGATGCGCGGGCTCATCCACGTCACCAGCTCTTCCGACATGCGCGAGATGTGCATCATCAAGACCGATGCGGCTGCCGTGAACTCGATGGCGAAATCGCGATCAGATACAGCGTCGAGCGAGTTGTGGCAGACGTCTTCGAAACCGAGGGTCCTGGCCACGCGCAGGCGGTCGATGGGGAAGGTGGTGCCCGCCAGGGCGGCGGCACCCAGCGGCAGGCGGTTCACGCGGCGGCGCGTGTCGGCCATGCGCTCGGCGTCGCGGCCGAACATTTCCACATAGGCCAGCAGGTGGTGGCCGAAGGTCACCGGCTGCGCCACCTGCAGGTGCGTAAAGCCCGGCATGATGGTGTCTGCGTTGCGTTCCGCCAGGTCGGTCAGGGCGCCGCGCAGGCTTCTCAAGAGGGCGAGGATGTCGTCGATGGCGGCGCGCATGTACAGGCGGATGTCGGTCGCCACCTGGTCGTTGCGGGAACGGCCCGTGTGCAGGCGCTTGCCGGCGTCGCCGACCAGTTCCGTCAGGCGTTTTTCGATGTTCAGGTGCACGTCTTCCAGGTCGAGCAGCCACTCGAACTGGCCGGCTTCGATCTCGCTGCGGATCTGCGCCATGCCGCGCTCGATCTCGGCACGGTCTGCGGCGCTGATGATGCCCTGGGCAGCCAGCATTTCGGCGTGGGCGAGCGAACCCTGGATGTCGAACAGGGCCAGGCGCTTGTCGAAGAAGACGGACGCGGTGTAGCGCTTGACGAGGTCGGAGACGGGTTCGGAGAAGCGGGCCGACCAGGCTTCCGCTTTTTTGGCAAATTGATCAGTCATGATGGGAGACGGGTGACGGGATGTTCTTGGATTTCCTGATTATAAACTGTGCAGACTTACCCCCGGCGATTGCGCCCCGATGACTTTCATCCGCAAATGGCCGATGATGTCGTTGTTATTGGTAATTCCATAACATAACGACGGGAGACGGACATGTCAGCGAGACACTGGGTGGGTTGGATGGCGGCGATGGCGATCGTGGCCGGGACGCATGCTCAACCGGGACAGGTGCCGCCGGTAGGGCCGGTCGCCGCCGCGGCCACGCCGGCCGCAACCCCGGCGTCGAGCCCTGCCGCCCGCCCGGTCGACGTCGCCACTGTCGACGGCATCGTTGCCGCGCTGTACGACGTCATTTCCGGCACGGCCGGCCAGCCGCGCGACTGGGACCGGATGCGCTCGCTGTTCGCACCGGAAGGCCGGCTGATGGCCGTCGGCGCGCGGCCGGAGGGCGTGTATGCCCTGCGCGCCATGACGGTCGAGGACTATATCGCCCGTAACTCGAAGGCGTTCGCGACGATGGGCTTTTTCGAGCGCGAGGCAGCGCGCAACACGGAGACGTTCGGCCAGATCGTCCATGTGTTCAGCACATACGAATCGCGGCATGCGCGCGGGGACGCCGAACCGTTCCAGCGCGGCATCAACAGCATTCAGCTGTACCACGACGGCAAGCGCTGGTGGATCGTGAACTTGTTGTGGCGCGCCGAGGACGCGTCGCTGCGCCTGCCGGAGCGCTATCTGCCCAGGCGCTGACCGGTTCATGCGCGCACGATTGGCGGAAACGTCCATGCGGACCGGAACGGGGCTAGAATTGGTTTTTTTACCAGATTGACGGTTTGGCGTGTCCATGATTCCAACCACCAACGATTCCAGTTTCCAGGTCAGCACGGACCGGACGACGCTCGATATTCCCATGATCTACCGCTTCCTCAGCGAGCAGTCGACTTGGGCCGTCGGCATCTCGCGTACCGTGGTCGAGCGCTCGATCGAGAATTCGCTGTGCTTCGGCGGCTACATCGACGGCCGCCAGATCGCGTTCGCGCGGGTCATCACCGACTATGCGACGATGGCCCACTTGTGCGACGTCTTCGTCGTGCCCGAGTACCGCGGGCGCGGCTATGCGAAGCAGCTGATCCGCATCGTCATGGAGCATCCGAGTCTGCAGCGCATGCGCCGGTTCACCCTCAACACGAACGACGCGCACAGCCTGTTTTCCCGCTTCGGCTTCGCGCCGTCCGAGCGTCCTGACACGCTGATGGAACGCTACTACCCGAACATATATCTTTCCTGACCGGACGCAACACGCTGCCGGTCCTCTACAATCAGGCTTACTGTTTGTCGAAGTCGGGAAGGGTTTTATGGTTCGGTCTGCGTTGCGTCTTTTCCTGGCCGTGCTGCTGCTGGCCGGCGCGCCCTGGTGCGCCGCCGCCGATGCGGTGGTACAGCCCAAGGGATCCCTCGTCATCATCGGCGGCAATCTGCGCCCCTCGAATGGTCCCGTGTGGGAACGCATCATCCAGCTCGCGGGCGGGAAGGGGGCGCGCATCGCCGTGTTCGCGTCCGCGTCGGGCACGCCGGAACGGTCCGGCAAGAGCCTCGTCGAGCGCCTCAACAGCTATGGCGCCAAAGCATTTTTCGTCCCCGTCGCGGTCAAGCTGTCCGGCAGTAATTACCAGGCGGCGGCCGACGACCGGGGTCTGGCCGACGCCGTGCGCAACGCGAACGGTGCGTTCTTCGCGGGCGGCGACCAGAGCCGGATCACGCGCGCACTGCGCCACGAGGACGGCAGCAATACCCGCGTCCTGGATGCCCTGTGGGACATGTACCGGCGCGGCGGCGTGATCGCCGGCTCCAGCGCCGGTGCCGCCATCATGAGCAGCACGATGTTCGGCCGGCCCCGCACCGTGCTGGCCACGCTCAAGCTGGGCGTGGAAGAGGGCGAGGAAATCACGGACGGGCTCGGCTTCGTCGGCGACGACGTCTTCATCGACCAGCACCTGCTCGTGCGCGGCCGTTTCGCGCGCATGCTGCCCGCCATGCTCAAGAAAGGCTACAAGCTGGGCCTGGGCATCGACGAGGACACGGCGATGGTGGTGCTGCCCAACCGCGACGTCGAGGTGATCGGCTACAAGGGTGCGCTCGTGCTCGACCTGTCGAACGCGATCGTGCACGAGGGCGCGTTCAACGTGACCAACGTGCGCGTCAGCTACCTCGACAACGGCGACCACTTCAATATCGTCACGCGCGAATGCACGCCGTCCGAGGACAAGGCCGACAACAAGCTCGACCCGTCGCGGCCGTACTACCGCGAACCGCTGTTCACCGCCGACATCCTCGGCAACAGCACCGTCGTCGACCTGATGAGCAAGCTGATCGACAGCGACCAGCCGGACGCGATCGGCATCACGCTCGGCAGCCCGAACGGCGTCCAGCCCGACCTCGGCTTCGAATTTCGTTTTACACGTACGGACGACAGCGTCGGCTACCAGTCGTCGTCGATGGAATCCTATTCGATCTACGACGTGCGGCTCGACATCCGGCCGATCCTCATCCGCCGTCCGCTGTACCAGTACAAGTAACCGGGCCGGGCGGGCGCTTGCGGTAGCGCCCGGGCGATGCCAGCCCGTGCGCACGGAAATGCCGGCGCAGCGATTCGGCCGAGCCGAGCCCGGCCAGGTCGGCGATCGCATCGATGGCGAGCTGCGGCCGCGATTCCAGCAGTTGCGCGGCAAGCGCGACCCGCTCGCGCACGAGCCAGCCGAGCGGCGCGAGGCCCGTTCTTTCCTTGAAGCGGCGCTGGAAGGTGCGCGTCCCCAGTCGTGCCTCGGCCGCCATCGAGGCCACCGTGTGCTCGGCGCGGATGGTTTCGCGCACGTGGTCCATCAGGCGGGCGATGGTGTCCACGCCGGCATCGGGCACCGGGCGCGCGACGCGCTGCGCCTGGTCGCCGTCGCGGTGCGCCGGGATCACGAGGCGTTGTGCGACAAGGTTGGCGACCTCGGCCCCGAAGTCGGTGCGCACGAGGTGCAGCAGCATGTCGAGGCCGGCCGCGGAACCGGCCGACGTGACGATGTTGCCGGATTCGACGTACAACGCGTCCGGATCGATCTCGATGGCCGGAAAGCGGGCGAGCATGTCGTCCAGGTAGTGCCAGTGCGTGGTGGCCCGCAGGCCGTCGAGCAGGCCGGCGTACGCCAGCACGTAGGCGCCCGAGCAGATCGTGCATAGACGCGCGCCACGTGCGTGCGCCGCGCGCAGGGCGTCGGCGAGGGCGGGCGGCGGCACCTCGTACCGGTCGCGCCAGCCGGGAATGACGATCGTGTCCGCGTGCACGAGGGCGTCGAGGCCGTGCGGGACCTGCACCGTCAGGCCACCCCGCGCGCGCAGGGGACCGGGCTCGATGGCGCATACCGTATGGCTATACCAGCGCACCCCCAGTTCCGGACGCTCCAGGGCGAACAGCTCGATGGCGCAGGCGAACTCGAAAGTGCACAGGCCATCGTAGGCGATGATGGAGACGTGATGGGACATGGCGCAATGTTACCAATTTCTGTCACGCAAGGCACTGCCGCCAGCGCGCCGGCGCTGCGACACTGGCGCCTTATTGACAGGAGAAACGCATGACTTCATCCGTATCCGCCATCCCCGCAGCCTCCGGCGAGCGCGCGATGGTTCATTTTGGTACCGCCTTCGAATTCGAGACGGATTGCTGGGACGTGCACGACGCGATCGCCAGCGGCACGCAGGATTTCGTCCTGTTCGACGTGCGCAGCCCCGAGCTGTACGCACGGGGCCATGTGCCGCAGGCGATTAACATGCCGCACGGGAAGATCGTCGAGGCGAAGCTCCGCGATTATCCGCTGGACACCTTGTTCGTCGTCTATTGCGCCGGCCCCCATTGCAATGGCGCGCACCGCGCCGCGTACCGGCTGGCGAAGCTGGGGCGGCCCGTCAAGCTGATGATCGGCGGGATCACGGGCTGGATCGACGAAGGGTTCGAACTGGCGACCGGCGATGGCGCATGATCGCTGTCCGATCCGGCCCGCGCGGCCGGAAGACGCGGAGGCGCTCATCGGCATGATGCGCGCGCTGGCGGCATGCGAGGGTTATCTGCCCCGGTTCCGGGTGACGGCCCGCGACCTGCGTGCCCGCGCCTTCGGGCCGGGTGCACAGTGCGGGATCCTCGTCGCACAAGGCGAGGGCGGGAGGCTTGCCGGCTATGCCGTCTGGCTCGTCCAGGCATTCACGTTCGACCTGCGCCCAACTGTGACTCTGAAGGAATTGTTCGTCGACGCCGCGTACCGAAACCAGGGCATTGCGGCGGATCTGTTTGCCCACTTGCGGCGCGAGGCGGAATGCATCGGCGCCGGACAGATCACCTGGCTCGTGCTCCCCACCAACGTTGGCGCGAAACGGCTGTACCGCCGCTTCGGCGGCGCGCCCGATCCGGATTGGGAACACTGGCGGCTCGCGTTGCCCGAGGTGTCAACCGAAGGTTGATTGTCAGAAAGCCAAACCTGCGCTAGATTGCAAGTTTCATATCTATCGCAGGGTCCACCATGCATTTCGAGGTTCCGAAATCGAAGAAGCTGAAGGAGTTCGGCGGCGAGTACGTGATGATCGTCATCAGTATCCTGACCGCCCTGGCGCTCGAGCACGCCGTACAGACCATCCACCACAAGCATCTTGCGCACGAGGCCGCCGAGAAGATCGAGGCCGAACTGCGCCTCAACGCGAAGGACGTCCAGACCGTGCTCGCGCATAACGAGAGCGACCTGAAAGAAGTCAAGCGGGTTCGCGCCGAATTGTTGCAGGGCATCCGCGACAAGGTGGCCGACGATGTGTTGATGGCGCGCTTCAAGACCGACTGGAAGGAAGGCATCACCCTCGGCATCCAGGTACCCACGTTGCGCCATGAAGCATGGGACGCCGCCGTCGCCAACCAGGCCGTGACATGGATGCAGGACGAGCAGTTGCAGCGGTATGTGACGGCCTATGCCAATATGCGTGACGTACAGACGCTCACGGGCGCCGGCAGTGCGAATTTCCTCGACGGCCCGCGCATGATGGACATGTTGAGCGACCTCGAAACGGGCATCGCGACACCGCACCAGATGCTCAAGACCTTGACCCAGATACGCAGCGCTTACGGCAGCATCGACGGCAACCTGCAAAGCTTGCTGAAGAGCCTGCCAAACTGACGACGGAGCGCCCCATGATCCGATCCCTGTTCTCCCTGCTGGCCGCCTGCGCCTTCCCCGCACTGGCACTCGCCGCCCAGCCCGCCACCGTCCGCCTCGACTACATCCACAGCGGCAATGCCCTGTCCGAACAATACGCGATCGAGCGCGTGCTGATCGAACCGCTGCCATGGCCGGGCGATATGGCGCGGCCGTTCGACGACACCAACCGCGGCAACAACCGCGTCGAGGTGGCCGATGCGAAGACGGGAGATGTGCTGTATTCGCGCGACTTTTCCACCGTGTTCGGCGAGTGGAAGACGACCGAGGAGGCAAATAAACTCAGCCGTGGGTTCCATGAGTCCGTGCGCTTTCCGAAGCCCGACCGCCCCGTGCGCGTGCGCATCCTGAAGCGCGACGAGCGCAACCAGTTCTCCGTCGCGTGGAGCGTGGACGTCGATACGGATGCGCAGGACGTCGTGCGCGTGCAGGGGCCGGCGCCGGCCAGGCCGATTCCGATCCGCGTGAGCGGACCGTCGCCGCGCAAGGTCGACCTGCTCGTGCTGGGCGACGGCTACACGCAGGCCGAGATGCCGAAGTTCGAAGCCGCGGTGCGCCGCCTCGCGCAGCATTTGTTCGAGGTGTCGCCGTTCAGGGAGCGCGCGAACGATTTCAATGTGTGGGCGCTGGCCGTGCCGACGCAGGAATCGGGCGTGTCGCGGCCGTCGACGGGCGTCCATCACGCGTCCGCGCTGGGCACGCGCTACGACATTTTCGGCAGCGAGCGCTATGTGCTGACCCTGGACAACCGTGCGCTGCGCGACATCGCGCAGTACGCGCCGTACGAATTCATCGAGATCCTCGTCAACAACGACACGTATGGCGGCGGCGGCATCTTCGGCCAGTTCAGCACGGCGGCCGCGGACAACGACTGGGCGGACTATCTGTTCGTGCACGAGTTCGGCCACCACTTCGCCGGGCTGGCCGACGAGTACTACACGTCGCCCGTCGCATACCAGTCCAGCGGCGCGCGCATGGAGCCGTGGGAGCCGAACGTGACGGCGTTGCGCGATCCGGCCCGCCTGAAGTGGAAGCAATACGTGCAGGCCGGCACGCCGTTGCCGACGCCGTGGCCCAAGGCCGAGTACGAAGCGTATTCGCGCGAGTACCAGAAAAAGCGGGCGGCGCTGCGGGCGGCCAACCGGCCGGAGGCGGAGATGAGCGCGCTGTTCCGCGCAGACCTGGCGCACTCGAACGCCCTGTTTGCGCAGGCCAGGTACCGCAAGGCGATCGGCGCGTTCGAAGGGGCGAACTACGAAGCGGCCGGCTATTACCGTCCGGCCATGCAATGCATCATGTTCGACCGCAGCGGCGAGTTCTGCCCCGTCTGCCAGGACGGCATCAGCGACATCATCGACCTGTACGCGGGCCGTCCTGCCAAAAAGTAGCACCGGCGGGTGCGCTGCCGAACAGAGTCACCCGGGCGACGCACCTATCCTCGTTTCGAGTTACTCACCTTACGAAACGAGATCATCATGAACAAATTCCTCCCCACCCTCGTGTGTGCGCTGCTGGCATCGTCGGCCTGGGCCCAGACCACGGCCAATACGGCGCCCATCGGCCAGGCTGTCTCCGGCCACAACACCACGGCCGCCGGCGTGTCCGGCACGGGCCTGCGCACGGACGGCACGGCGAACACCGGTTCCGCGCATGACGCCACGGGCCGCCAGGCCGCCGGCGTCAACAACGCCGGACAGGTCGTCGGCAAGAGCACGGCCGTCATCAATCCCGCGCCGGGCAAGGCCGACAGCGTGAATGCCCAGGCCACCAACACGACGGCACCCAACAACACCGACACCGATGCAGCCGCTACCGGCGGGCGCGGCAAGGCCGGCACGAAGGCCGAGAGCGAAGTCATGCAGGCGAACGCGCGCTCCGTGAAAGAGCCGCCGGGCAGCCGCATGAAAACGCAAGCGGCCGTGAAGGCAAGCAAGAAAAAGCATGCGGAGTCGAAACGCAAGGGTGCCGAGAAGGCGGCCCAACGCTGAAAAATCTTGTCACAAATTGGATGATGGCCAGTATGTACTGCGTGCGCTGCCGAACAGAGCGAAAGTTGTCCGAAGCATATTCTGAAGCCCTGACTTAACAAAAACATATGGCGCGTCACGGCGCGCCCCACCATAATCTTCAGGAGAACTACGATGAATAAACTGCTCGCCACCCTGATCGCCGGCCTGTTCGCCACCTCGGTCTACGCCCAGACCACGACCGCACCGGCGACCCCGGTCACGACCACCACCGACACCACCATGTCGTCGGGCCAGAGCGGCACCGCTGGTACGACCTCGACCGGCAATGCGGATGCCGACAAGAAGATCGCCAAGGCCAACGAGAAGGAAGCCAAGGAGATGTCGAAACAGGACGAGAAGATTAACAAGGCCGTCGACAAGGCCAACGAGAAGAAGGCCAAGGCACACGACAAGGCCGAGAAGAAGGTTGCCAAGGCTCACGAGAAAGTCGCCAAGGCTGATCCGGAAGACAAGGCCAAGGCTGCCGCCAAGGCCGAGGAAAAGACCGCCGAAGCCAATTACGACGCCCAGAAGACCATGATCAAGGCCGACGAAAAGGCCCAGAAGAAGGTCGTGGACGCCAACGCCGATAAAGCCAAGGCCCACGCCAAAGCCAATGAAAAGCGTGCCGAAGCCACTGCCGAGGCACACAAGGACGCCGCCAAGTAATCCTGCGGTCGCCCAAAAACAAACGGACCCGCGTGGGTCCGTTTGTTTTTTCATCAACCGCCGTCCGTCTGGCGCATCGCGAGGTCTTTCGCCTTCAGCTTGGCCGACAACGGCTTGCCCTTGTTGGCCCGCTTGCCGAAGTGCGGCTCCAGGCCGGAGGCGAACAACTCCACCGTGCGCGGCTTGTCGCCGGCCCAGGTGCCGACCACGTTCAGGCCTTTCTGGCTGATCGGCTGCACGGCCAGCAGCTTTTCCTTCGGCTCGAGGCCCATCAGGATCACGCCGCGGCCGCCGTTCTGCAGCACCTTCATCTCGTCGATGCCGAACACCAGCACGCGGCCCTTCTCGGACAGGCAGGCGATGGCGCCCGCGTTGTCCACCACGACGCGCGGCGCCAGCGGCACGGCGCCGTCGTCCAGCGTGATAAACGATTTACCACCTTTCAGGCGCGTGATCATGTCGCCGGCCTTCGTGATGAAGCCGAAGCCGGTCGTCGTCGCGAGCAGCAGGCGCGTCTCGGCCGGGCCCACGTAGTAGTACAGAATGCGACCGCCGCCCGACAGGTCGACCAACGTCGTGATGGGGACGCCGTCGCCGCGCGCGCCGGGCAGGGCGGCCACGGGCACGGAATACACCTTGCCGTTGTCGCCGACGCACAACAGCGTGTCGACCGTGCGGCACTCGAACGCGCCGTACAGTGAGTCGCCCGCCTTGAACGTGAACTGGGCCGGATCGTGGCCGACGCCGGTACGCGCGCGCACCCAGCCTTTTTCGGAGACGATGACCGTCACCGGCTCGTCGATGATCTTCTGCTCGGCCACGGCCTTCTGCGCTTCCTCGATCAGCGTGCGGCGGTCGTCGCCGTACTGTTTCGAATCGGCCTCGATCTCGCGGATGATCAGGCGCTTCATCGACGACGGGTTCTCGAGGATGTCTTCCAGCTTTTCCTTTTCGCCGCGCAGCTCGGCCAGCTCCTGCTGGATCTTGATCGCTTCCAGGCGCGCCAGCTGGCGCAGGCGGATCTCGAGGATGTCCTCGGCCTGGCGCTCGGACAGGCGGAAACGCTCGATCAACGCGGCCTTCGGATCGTCCGAATTGCGGATGATGTGGATGACCTCATCGATGTTCAGCAGGACGATCTCGCGGCCTTCCAGGATGTGGATGCGGTCGTTGACCTTGCCCAGCTTGAATTCCGTGCGGCGGCGGACCGTGACGAAGCGGTACTCGATCCATTCCTGCAGGATCTCGGTGAGACCCTTCTGGCGCGGACGGCCGTCGCCGCCGATCATCACGAGGTTGATCGGGGCCGACGTTTCCAGCGACGTGTGCGCCAGCAGCATCAGCATGAATTCGGTCTGGTCCTGGTTCTTCGACTTCGGCTCGAACACGAGACGCACCGGCGCCTCGCGGCCGGATTCGTCGCGCACGGCATCCAGCGCGCCGAGGATCGTCTGCTTCAGCGTGAGCTGCTCGGGCAGCAGGGTCTTCTTGCCGACCTTGATCTTCGGGTTGGTCAGTTCCTCGATCTCTTCCAGCACGCGCTGCGACGACACGCCGGGCGGCAGCTCGGTGACGACGGCCTGCCACTGGCCGCGCGCCAGCTCCTCGATCTTCCAGCGCGCACGCACCTTCATCGAGCCGCGGCCCGACGCGTACATGTCGGCGATGGCGGATGCCGGGGTGATGATCTGGCCGCCGCCCGGATAGTCCGGACCGGGCATGAGGGTCATCAGCTCGGCGTGCGTGATCTTCGGATTGCGGATCATCGCGACGGCGGCGGCGGCCACTTCGCGCAGGTTGTGCGACGGGATCTCGGTGGCCATGCCGACCGCGATGCCGGATGCGCCGTTCAGCAGCAGCATCGGCAGGCGCGCGGGCAGGGTGCGCGGTTCTTCGCTCGAACCGTCGTAGTTCGGCTGGAAGTCGACGGTGCCCATGTCGATCTCGTCGAGCAGCAGGCGCGAGACGGGCGTCAGACGGGCTTCCGTGTAACGCATCGCGGCGGCGCCGTCGCCGTCGCGCGAGCCGAAGTTGCCCTGGCCGTCGATCAGCGGATAGCGCAGCGAAAAGTCCTGGGCCATGCGCACGAGGGCGTCGTACACCGACTGGTCGCCGTGCGGGTGCAGCTTGCCGAGCACGTCGCCGACGACGGTCGCGGACTTGCGCGGCTTCGCGGTCGGGCCGAGACCCAGTTCGTTCATCGAATACAGGATGCGGCGCTGGACGGGCTTCTGGCCGTCCGAGACGTCCGGCAGCGCGCGGCCTTTCACGACCGAGACGGCATAGTCCAGGTAGGCGCGCTCGGCGAAAGTCGAGAGGGTCAGCGTCTCGGCGTTGTCGCCGCCGCCGGGGGGAGTGGTTTGTTCGAAGAGGCTTGCTTGGGTCATTTTGTTTGTTCGTTCATGCAAACTTGGGTTCCCGCGTGCGCGGGAACGACGTGCTTATTGTGTTGGCCGTAAGACCGTCGCCCCTGCGGAGGCAGGGGCCCAATTTCATGCGGCGCATCCGTTATCAAATATCCGCTTCCGTCTCGTTCCCGTGCTCTTCCAGCCACGCGCGGCGGGCAGCGGCTTCGCCTTTACCCATCAGCATGTTGAAGCGCGCCGACGATTCGGCCAGGCCGTAGTCGCCGAAGGCCACCGGCAGCAGGCGGCGGGTGTCCGGGTTCATCGTCGTTTCCCACAGCTGCTCGGCGTTCATCTCGCCCAGGCCCTTGAAGCGGGAAATGCTCCACGTGCCTTCCTTCAGGCCTTCTTTTTTCAGCTTGTCCTCGATGGCGAGCAGTTCGCCGTCGTCCAGCGCGTACAGCTTCTGGATCGGCTTCTTGCCGCGCGCCGGCACATCGACGCGGTACAGCGGCGGGCGCGCGACGCACACGTGGCCGTTCTTGAAGAGGGCCGGGAAGTGCTTGAAGAACAGCGTCAAGAGCAGCACCTGGATGTGCGAGCCGTCGACGTCCGCATCGGAGAGGATGCAGATCTTCCCGTAGCGCAGGCCCGAGATATCCGGATTGTCGTCCGGGCCGTGCGGGTCGACGCCGATCGCCACCGCGATGTCGTGGATCTCGTTGTTCGCGAACAGGCGGTCGCGGTCCGTTTCCCACGTGTTCAGGACCTTGCCGCGCAGCGGCAGGATCGCCTGGAATTCCTTGTCGCGGCCCATTTTCGCGGAGCCGCCCGCCGAATCGCCCTCGACGAGGAACAGCTCGTTGCGGGTGATGTCGGTCGATTCGCAGTCGGTCAGCTTGCCCGGCAAAACGGCCACGCCCGACGACTTTTTCTTCTCGACCTTTTGCAGCGAGCGGAGACGCGATTGCGCCTGCTTGATGACGAGTTCCGCCAGCTTGCGGCCATATTCGACGTGCTGGTTCAGCCACAGTTCGAGCGGCGGCTTGGTGAACGCCGACACGAGTTTCACCGCGTCGCGCGAGTTCAGGCGTTCCTTCGTCTGGCCCTGGAATTGCGGGTCCAGCACCTTCGCGGACAGCACGAACGAGACGCGCGCGAACACGTCTTCCGGCAGCAGCTTGACGCCCTTCGGCAGCAGCGAGTGCATCTCGACGAAGCCCTTCACGGCGCCGAACAGGCCGTCCCGGAGGCCGGACTCGTGCGTGCCGCCGCTGACCGTCGGGATCAGGTTGACATACGATTCGCGTACCACCGAACCTTCCTCGGTCCAGGCCACGACCCACGCCGCGCCTTCGCCCTCGGCAAAGCCTTCATCGCCGGCGGCGGCGTACTGCGCGCCTTCGAACAGCGGGATCACGGTCTGGCCGCCGCCCGCCGTCTGCGCCAGCGCTTCCGTCAGGTAGCCGCGCAGGCCTTCGTCGTAGCGCCAGGTCTGCTTGTCGCCGGTCTTGGCATTGGTCAGCGTGACGGTGACGCCCGGCAGCAGCACGGCTTTCGAGCGCAGCAGGCGCTGCAGCTCGCTCATCGGGATGTTCGGCGAATCGAAGTATTTACCGTCCGGCCAGGCGGTGACGCGCGTGCCGTTCTTCTTGCCGCCCCGTTCGAACGGTTCGGAGGTCAGCGGTTCGATGACGTCGCCGTCGGCGAACACGAGCTTGTGCACGCCGTTGCCGTCGTCGTCCTTGCGCCACACCGTGATTTCCAGACGCTTCGACAGCGCGTTCGTGACGGACACGCCGACGCCGTGCAGGCCGCCCGAGAACGCGTAGGCGCCACCGGAGCCCTTGTCGAACTTGCCGCCGGCGTGCAGGCGGGTGAACACGATCTCGACGGTCGAGACGCCTTCTTCCGGATGCAGGCCGACCGGGATGCCGCGGCCGTCGTCCTCGACGGTGATGGAACCGTCCGCATTCATCGTCACGTCGATGTTCTTGCAGTGGCCGCCGAGCGCCTCGTCCGAGGCGTTGTCGATCACTTCCTGGATGATGTGCAGCGGATTCTCGGTGCGGGTGTACATGCCCGGACGCTGCTTGACGGGCTCCAGTCCTTTCAGGACGCGGATGGATGATTCGCTGTAATCGGGTGCGGGTTTCTTGGTGGCCATGCTTGATCTTCAATCATTCGAATGCTGCGCATTCTATCTTGTCGCGCGGAAAATAAGCGACTTCACGCGGTGGGTTCTACAGGGCAGGACGCGGCGTGCGGCCGAAACAACTGTATGGAAATACAGTATTTTTGCTTGTTAAGCGCAAGTTTGCAAGTGTTCGTTGCACGGATTGCCAAGTGAGCGGCATCGCGGCATCCTGTGCATATACGGGTGGCTGCGGGAATTTCATTACTAAAACGATATTTTTTTTAAAACGAATCGTGCGCGACCGTCGCAAGGATATATTGAGATCATGGCTGAGGACAATGACAAGCACGCTAATGAACCGGTGGACGCCGGACCGCCGCCGCGTGTGCCCGACCGGCGCGCCAACGGCGGCGCGTCACGCTACCTGCGTACCGACGACACGCCGCTGAACCTGGCCGGCCGCGTATTGCGCTCGCGCTGGCGTGCGCTGGCCGACAAGTTCAACCGCGACTTCATGCGGCGCACGCTGCGCATCGGCGTCTCCGCCCGCATCTTCCACCCGGAAGAGGGCGCGAAAGGCCTGCGCAGCAAGAACCTCCAATACCTCGAAGAATCGATCGCGCAATGGGTGATGTCGCGGGACGTGCTCGTGTTCATGGTCCCGACCGTGAATACGAACGGGCTGCTGCACCCCAGCAACATCACGATGCGTCATTACGCGCGCCACCTGGACGGCCTCGTGCTGCAGGGCGGGGCGGATGTGTCGCCGATGACATATTCCGAAACGCCGACGCGGCCCGAATGGAGCGGCGACCGCCCGCGCGACGTGTACGAACTGGAACTGCTGCACGAATTCGTCGACGCGGGCAAGCCCGTGCTGGGCATTTGCCGCGGTTGCCAGCTGATCAACGTCGCGTTCGGCGGGACCTTGCACCAGGACATCGTGACGAACGTGCCCGGCGCCCAGCCGCACGTGCACGACATCTACGACGCCCACCGCCATGCCATCGTGTTTCCGCACGGGTCGTCGCTGCGCAAGATGTTTCCCCAGCATGAGCGCGCCGTCGTGAACTCGATCCACCACCAGGCCGTCAAGGACCTGGGGCGCGATATCCACGTGGAAGCGATGTCCGAGCCGGACGGCGTCGTCGAGGCGATCCGCTACCAGCGCGCGCCGTTCGTGATGGGCCTGCAGTGGCATCCGGAATTCCACCGCGCCACGGGCGGCGACCTGCTCGACTGCACGCCAGTGCTGGATGAATTCCTGCGCGCCGCGCGCGAAACGCGCCTATGAGCCGCCTCTGATCACAGCGGCAGGGGCCGGCCCTGCACGACGCTCTTCATCACGAGCGTCGACGTCAGCCGCAACACGTTCGGCAACGTCGACAGGCTGTCGTCCCACAGTTTCTGGTACGCCGCCAGGTCCGTCGTGATGACGTTCAGGATGTAGTCCGGGTCACCGAACAGGCGCTGCGCCTGGATGATTTCCGGAACGCCGGGCACGCGTTCTTCGAAAGCACGTACGCTCTCCCGGTCGGTGGCGCGCAAGGTGACGAAGACGATGGCCGAGAAATTCAGTCCGACGGCCGCCGGCGCGATGGTCGCGCGGTAGTCGGCGATGATCCCCGCGTCTTCCAGCGCGCGCACGCGCCGGTGGCACGGCGACAGGCTCAAGCCGATGCGTTCTCCCAGGTCGGTGAGAGAAAGGCGCCCATCCTTTTGGAGTTCCGCAAGAATCTTCCGATCATAATCGTCCATGCGGGAGATGTTGCCCGAAATCGTGGTTGGTTGACAAGCCTTAGGCAGCACATTTTCGCGGCGGCGCAGTACGCTGTTCCTCATGAATACCCATACCCTCCTGCTGTTTTCCGCCACCGTGCTGCCGTTGATCTGCACGCCCGGCCCCGACATCCTTTTCATCGCGTCGCAAGCGATGTCCGGCGGGACGCCCGCTGGCCTGCGCGCCACGACGGGCGTGCTACTCGGCTACTGCGTCCATTCCTTCCTGGTGGCGCTCGGCCTTGCCGCCGTCGTGGCCGCGTCGCCTCTCCTGTTCGAGGTAATCCGCTGGGCGGGGATCACGTACCTGGTCTACCTGGCCTCGAAGCTGATCCGGGGGGCGCTGCGCGCCGGCGAGCTCGTCGTGCCGCAGGGGCAGGTCGCGAACCAGCTCTCCAGGGGATTCCTCACGTCCCTGCTGAACCCGAAAGGGATGATGGTCTACGTCGCCATCCTGCCCCAGTTCATGGACAGGCACGGCGGCGACACGACGCTGCAGGCGGTCGCTCTGTCCGCGGCCTTCATGTTCTGGTGCGGGGTCGTGTACACCTCGCTCTGCCTTGCCCTGGGCCGGGTCGGTGGCCGCAAGCTCAGCGACAAGCGGCGCCGGGTGATCGACGGTTCGGCTGGCGGCATGGTGTTGCTCGCGGCGGGGTTCATGGCCGTGGTCCGGCAATAACAGATTGCGCTTGCGTTCGGTCTCGTCCCGCTCCATAATCTAAACGAGAATCATTCTCATTTAAATGCGAGGAGGCTGTATGGACGACGATCTGCTGGACGAACTGAACACGCCGGACGGGCGGCGCACCACGCGCCACGAACTGCTCGTGGCGGCGTTGCTGCACCTGATGTCGCAATACACCGTGAACAACGCGGACGCGTGCGACCGCGCGAGCGGCGACGGGCCGTGCGTGAAACTGGCTTCGGTGATCGAGCGCCACCTGAATGCGCTGGCGCGCCTGCCGGATGCCGATCCGGTGCTGCGCGCCACCTGCGAGCAGCTGAGCGTGAAATGGGCGGGCCTCGTCGACCGCGGCCTGCCGGCGCCCGTCAAGCGCCCGCTGCTGGCGCGGATCCTGGGGCAGGGCCGGCCGTCGTTGGCTTGACTCAGTCGAGCCAGGCCCGCAGCGCCGCTTCGCCGTCCGCGCTGAACGCGAGCACGCGCGACTCCGGCACGCGGCGCGCCCAGCCCAGTTGCTGGAAACGCTCCAGCAGCGCCGTCCCGAGGGCGCCGGCCAAATGATGGCGCCGCTCGCTCCAGTCCAGGCAATGGCGGCACAACGGCCGCCGCGTGGCGGAGGGCAGTGGATCGATGCCGATGGCCGCGATCAGTGCGCGCCCACGGTCGGTCAGTGTGACGCCGCCTGCATCCAGCGCGAACGCGCCGCGCCGGGCCAGGCTTTCGTAGACGAGCACCCCGAGTTCGCCCGCCAGATGGTCATAGCAGACGCGCGCCTTGCGCAGCGCCGGTTCGCGTGGACTGGAGCGCACGCGCACGGAACCTGTGCCGAACGCGATGCCCATCATGGATTCGAGCAGGTGCGCGACGTCGGCGTCGGCGATGCGGAAATAACGGTGCCTCCCCTGCGCCTCGACGGCGAGCAGGCCCGCCTCGCGCAGCTTGGCGAGATGCGTGCTGATCGTCTGGCGCGTGACGCCGGCGGCGTCGGCCAGTTCGGTCGCCGTCAGCGCCATGCCGCTCATCAGCACGTTCAGCACTTCGGCGCGCGCCTGGTCGCCGATCAGTGCGGCGATGTTGGCGATATTCGGTCCGTCTCTCATATGCTTCGATCTTAGCCGAAGCATAGCGTCAGGGCCAGTGGCTACCATGGGGCTTCAACGTCACGAGGAGCCATCATGCCCATCACATGTTTCATCCGCTACGAGATCGACCCCATCCAGCGCGACGCCTTCCGCGAGTATGCCGGGAACTGGGGCCGCATCATTCCGCGCCTGGGGGGCCGCCTGCTCGGCTACTTCCTGCCGCACGAAGGCACCAATTACGAGGCATGGGGTCTCGTCGGCTTCGACAGCCTGGCCGACTACGAAGCGTATCGGCTGCGCTTGAAGAACGACGGCGAGGCAGTGGCGAATTTCCAGTTTGCGCGCGAAAAAAGCTTCATCCTGCGCGAGGAGCGCACGTTCCTGGAGAACGTCGCATGATCGCCGTGATCTTCGAAGTGGAGCCGGCGCCCGGCAAGCGCCAGGATTACCTGGACACGGCCGCCGCGCTGCGTCCCGAGCTGGAAGCGATCGACGGCTTCATTTCCATCGAACGTTTCGCATCGCTGGCGCGGCCGGAGAAGATGTTGTCGCTGTCGTTCTGGCGCGACGAGGATGCCGTGAAACGCTGGCGCACCTTGCCCGCGCATCGCGCCATGCAGGCGGCGGGGCGGGCCGGCATCTTTGCCGACTACCGCCTGCGCGTGGCCGCCGTCGTGCGCGACTATGGCTTGCACGAGCGCGACGAGGTGCCGCCCGACCTTGTTACTCCTTGATCTCGGGCTCGACGAGTTGAGCGAGCAGCAGCAGCGATTCCTGCCAGCCGAGGTAGCACATCTCGGCGGGAATCGCGGCCGGGATGCCTTCCTGCTTGACCTTGATGTCGACCCCGCAGAACACGTCGCGCAGTTCCACGGTCGTCTGCATGCGGCCGGGCAGGTTGGGATCGTTGAATTCGGCCGTGTAGACGAGGCGCTTGCCCGGTTCCAGTTCCAGGTATTCGCCGCCGAACGAGTGGCTGCCGCCCGTCGTGAAGTTCGTGAAGGACATCCGGTAGCGGCCGCCGACGCGGGCGTCCTGTTCGTGCACGGTGCAGGTGAAGCCGTGCGGCGGCAGCCATTTGGCGACGGCGGCAGGCGTGACGAACGCGCGGTAGACGCGGTCGGCGGTGGATTTCAGGACGCGGTGCAGCTCGACGGTATTCGTGGACATGATCGGTCTCCTTGGCGTAAGTGGCAGAGGACATCCCTCTGATCCTACGACGAACGAGCGGCCTGCGGATCGACACGAGGATAAAAAAATTATCGTCCGCGGAAGCGCCGGATGGCCGCGTCGACCATGCCCTCCGCGCTGCCCTGGCGTAGGTACTGCCCGCGCAGGAAACTCGCGTCACCGCCGTCGCTGGCCGCCGCGGCCAGGTGCAGCAGCGCGTCCAGGCTGCCCAGCGCCTGCGCGTGCGGCTCCATCAGGTCCAGGGTGGCGATGATGTCCTCGCGCAGCGGGAGTTGTTCGTAGGTCTTCGGATGCGTGATCACGCCGTCGAGCCCGAAGCGGCTGGCCTGGAAGCGGTTGTAGTTGTAGACGAGGTAGTCGTCTTCCAGAGGCGGCGCTTCCTTCCGTTCGAGCAGGTGGCGGCACAGCGCCTGCAGGTAGGCCGCGAGGGCGGCGGCCCGTTCGACCGTCAGCGGGGTGTCGCACACGCGCAGCTCGATCGTGCCGTATTCCGGTTTCGGTCTCAGGTCCCAGTAAAAATCCTTCATGCTCTTGATGATGCGCGTGCGCTCCATCTTGGCGAAGTAGACGTCGGCGAAGTCCGCCCAGCTGAGCGTGAACGGCGCGCGGCCGCTCAGGGGAAAGGCCGAGACCGAATTCAGGCGCGCCGAATCGAAGCCGCTGTCGTGGCCCTGCACGAACGGCGATGACGCGGACAGGGCGATGAAGTGCGGGATGTAGCGCGACAGGGCGTGCAGCAGGAACAGCGCGTCGTCGCCGCTGGCGCAGCCGATGTGCACGTGCTGGCCGAACACGGTGAACTGCTTGGCGAGATAGCCATACAGCGCCGACAATTCCTGGTAGCGCGGCTTGGCCGAGATGCGCTGTTCGGACCAGTGCTGGAACGGATGCGTGCCTCCGCCGGCGATGCCGATGTTCAGCACGTCGCTGGCGGCGACCAGCGTATCGCGTATGTCGAGCAACTCGGCCAGCAGCGTGCGGTAGTTCGTCTGCACGCTCGAATTTATCTCGATCATGCTTTCCGTGATCTCGGGCGTGACGTTGCCGGGGAACGGCTTGCGCTTCAGCAGATGCATCAGGTCGGGGCTGGCCGGCGTGAGGTCGAAGTCGGACAGGCTGACGAGCTGCAGTTCCAGCTCCACGCCGAACGTCAACGGTGCCGAGGTGGCGAAGGGTTCAAGCGGCATGGTTGACCTCCGGCGCTTCGCGCGCCCACACGAGGGCGCGCTGCAGGATGATGGGACCGAATACTTCGAGCAGCATCGTCACGGCGGCCACGGCGCGCAATTCCTCGACGACCTGCACGCCGGCGTGGCGCGCATGCTCGATCAAGAGGATCACGAACACGGACAACGGCGTCAACGCCACGCCCGTCAGCGCGCCCTTGCGCCACGAGATGCCGGACAAATGCGCGAACGCGGTCACGCCGGCCGTCTTGGCGAGCAGGCGCACGAGCACGAGGGCGACGGCAAGCAGGGCGCCCGCCCACACGCGGCGCCAGTCGAGCGTCGAGGCGGCGAACACGAACAGCACGACGGTGAGCAGTTCGCCCAGCGCGCCGAAATTGCGCTGCGCCTGGCTGAACGCGACGCGGCGGTGGCGCGCCGTCAGTCCGAACGCGAGCGCCGCGACGACGGGCGACAGGCCCAGTGCGTACGTGATCGCGACGAGCAGGATCACGGCCAGCGCGAAGGCGACGGTCGCGTCCTGCGCCAGCTTGCCCAGCAGGCGCAGGATGCCCGGCACGACGAGGCCGAACACGGCGCCCGTGAAGGCCGAGACGCCCAGCACGACGAGGCTGTTCCACAGCGCGTCGCCGACGTCCTCGAACGTGCGGAAGATCCACAGGCCGACGGTGGCGTTGAACGCGAACACGGCCAGCACGCAGTTCAGCGCGCACAGGTGCAGTGCCCGTTCCGTCACCTGGCCCGAGCTTTTCTGTTCGTTGATCACGCGGACGACGGTCGCCGGCGACGTCGCCATCGACAGCGACGCGAGCATCAGCCGGTCGATCAGCGCCGCGCCGAACGCGTTCGCGACGAGGTACACGCCGACGAAGGTGAGGCCCGCTTCGAACAGGCCCATGATGCCGATCCACGGATTCGTGCGCAGCCAGCGCAGGTTGATGCGGTAGCCGAGCTCGAACAGGATCAGCCCGAACCCGACGTCGGCCAGCAGCAGGGTCGTGCCGCCTCCCGACGGCGGCAACGGCAGCACGCCCAACTGGGGCGCGGCCAGGATGAAGCCGACGAGGCCATAGGAACTGATGCGCGGCAGGCCGGTCCAGCGCTGCCCGAATTCGCCGACCAGCCAGGCCAGCGTGATCGCGAAGGGCCAGGCAAGGCTCGTGAGGACAGACAGGAATTCCTGCATACCTGCTCCTTTGTCAAAATGTTACGACCTGCGACCGATTCTACAAGAGGGATATGTGCGCACGATTACATGTAGGAATTGCGGAAGGTAGAATGCCGGATGACCCAATCGATCTCCGCCCCGGCCTCGCGCCCCCCGATCCGCCTCACGGCCCAGGTGCTCACGTGCCTGATGTTCTGCCTGCTGGCCGCACCCATCATCTGGTTCGGCCAGCGCGATCCGCTCGCGGCGTTCGGCGGCCCGATGGCGCCCATGCGGCAGCTGCTGATCGGGCAGGGCCTCGCGCTGCTGGCCGCCGCCGGCTCGTACGTCATGTTCCGCCTGACGGCGCGGGCAAAGTCGACCACGGACACGATCGCGAGCTATGCACGGCTCGACCTGCGCGGCCTGAATCCGCTGTGGATCGCGCTGGCCGCCGCCATCGGCGAAGAGACGCTGTTCCGCGCGGCGCTGCAGCCGCTGCTGGGTATCTGGATCACGTCGCTGATCTTCGTCGTCACGCACACGCCTGCATACCGCTTCCGCCGGCTCGACTTCGCCACGCTGGCGCAGGCGGCCGGCGTGTTCGGCGGCAGCGTCGCGCTGGGCCTGATCTACCAGTACGTCGGCTGGATCGCGGCGGTGCTCGTGCACCTGTGGATCGACATCATCGGCCTGCTGGTCGTGCGCGCGGCGGCACGCGCCCGGTGACTACTTGCTGAGCAGGCGCATCGCCCGTTCGAGGCCGTCGATCGTCACGGGGAACATGCGGTTGCCCATGATCTGCCGGATGACGGCGATCGATTGCCGGTACTGCCACAGGTGTTCCGGCTCCGGATTCAGCCATGCGAATTTGGGAAAGGCGTGGCAGAACCGCGCGAGCCATTCCGCGCCCGCTTCCTCGTTGGCGTATTCGACGGAGCCGCCCGGCGCGAGGATCTCGTAGGGACTCATCGTCGCGTCGCCGACGAAGATCAGGCGCGTGTCGGGCGGGTAGGTGCGCAGCACGTCCCACGTCGGGAAGCGCTCGGCGTGGCGGCGGCGGTTGTTCTTCCACAGGTGGTCGTAGACGCAGTTGTGGAAATAGTAGAACTCCATGTGCTTGAACTCGGCCTTCGCCGCCGAGAACAGTTCTTCGGTGCGCTCGATGTGGTCGTCCATCGTGCCGCCCACGTCCAGCAGCATCAGCACCTTGATGCGGTTGCGCCGCTCCGGCTGCATCCTGATGTCGAGCCAGCCGGCGTTGTTGGCGGTCGAGCGGATCGTTTCGTCCAGCGCCAGTTCGTCCGGCGCACCCTGGCGCGCGAAGCGGCGCAGGCGACGCAGCGCGACCTTGATGTTGCGGATGCCCAGTTCGCGCTCGCCGTCGTAGTCGCGGTAGGTGCGCTGGTCCCACACTTTGACGGCGCTGCGGTTGCCCCCTTTGCCGCCGATCCGGATACCCTCGGGGTTCGTGCCGCCATTGCCGAACGGGGACGTGCCGCCGGTGCCGATCCACTTGTTGCCGCCTTCGTGCCGCTCCTTCTGTTCCTTCAGCAGTTCCTGCAAACGGTCCATCAGCTTGTCGTAGCCGAGCTTCTGCAACTCGGCCTTCTGCTCGGGCGTCAGCTCGCGCTCCAGCCGCTTGATCAGCCAATCGAGGGGAATGTCGGCCTTCGCATCGAACACCGTCTCGATGCCCTTGAAGAAGGCGCCGAACGCCCGGTCGAACTTGTCGAAATGGGCTTCGTCCTTCACCAGCGTCAGGCGCGCGAGATAATAAAACTCGTCGAGCGACGGCGCGATCACCTGCTTCTGCAGCGCTTCCAGCAGCGTGAGGAATTCCTTGATCGTGACGGGGACCTTGGCGTCGCGCAGGGTGAAGAAGAAGTCGATCAGCATCGTGCGCCCTGTTACTCTGCGTGGCGCGCGAGGCGGTAGTGCAGGTGCGACTTCACTTCGTGCCACTCGCCGCGCACGATGCTGTACATGACCGTGTCGCGCACGGTCCCATCGCGGCGCGGCGCATGGTGGCGCAGCACGCCGTCCTTCTTTGCGCCGAGCCGCTCGATGGCGGCCTGCGACGCGTAATTAAAATTATCGGTGCGCAGGCCGACGACGGCGCAGCCCAGGGTGTCGAACGCGTGCGACAGCAGCGAGAGCTTGCAGCTCGTGTTGACGTGGCTGCGCTGGCGGCTCTTCGCATACCACGTGTAGCCGATTTCCACGCGGTCGATCGCGGGCATGATGTCGTGGTAGCTGGTCGTGCCCATCACGGTGTCGCTGGACGCGTCGACCACGGCGAAGGCGACCCGGTTCGGTGTCTCCAGCGCCGTGCGGATATAGGCTTCCGTGTCCTGCGGTTCCGGCACGGAGGTGATGCGCAGGTTCCACAGTTCGCCGTCGGCGGCTGCGGCGCGCAGGCCGTCCAGGTGGTGCAGCCCGAGCGGCTCCAGGCGCACGCCGTTGAATTCGAGGGTGACGGGAGCGACCTGGATCATCGGTTGTGCCTCGCCATCGTCACGAGGCGCTCGAACAGGCTCACGTCCTGCTCGTTCTTGAGCAGGGCGCCCGCGAGCGGCGGCACGATCGTCTTGCCGTCCTGGCTGCGCAGGATCTCGGCCGGGATGTCCTCGGCCAGCAGGAGCTTCAGCCAGTCGAGGAATTCCGACGTCGACGGCTTTTTCTTCAGGCCCGGCACGTCGCGCAGTTCATAAAAACTCTGCAGCGCGGCGGACAGCAGGTCGGCCTTCAGCGTGGGGTAGTGGACCTTGACGATCTCCGCCATCGTGTCGCGGTCCGGGAATTTGATGTAGTGGAAGAAGCAGCGGCGCAGGAAGGCGTCCGGCAAATCCTTCTCGTTGTTCGACGTGATGATGACGAGGGGGCGGTGCTTCGCCACGACCATCTCGCGCGTCTCGTACACGTAGAACTCCATGCGGTCCAGTTCGCGCAGCAGGTCGTTCGGGAATTCGATGTCGGCCTTGTCGATCTCGTCGATCAGCAGCACGACCGGCTCCGGCGCCGTGAACGCCTGCCACAGCACGCCCTTGACGATGTAGTTGTGGATGTCGCGCACGCGCTCGTCGCCCAGCTGCGAATCGCGCAGGCGCGAGACGGCGTCGTATTCGTACAGGCCCTGCTGGGCCTTGGTCGTGGACTTGATGTGCCACTGCAGCAGGGGCATGTCCAGCGCGGCCGCGACCTCTTCGGCCAGCATCGTCTTGCCGGTGCCGGGTTCGCCCTTGATCAGCAGGGGCCGGGCGAGGGTGAGGGCGGCGTTGACCGCCAGTTTCAGGTCGGCGGTGGCGACATAGTTATCGCTGCCTTCGAAGCGTCGGGGTGCGTGCATGGGCCAGGGCAGATCATATGGAAATGCTATCGAGTATATGCCAGAACCGCGGCGCGGGCAGGGCGTCCATGCTGCGCTGCCCAATGGACTCGACTATATTCTTCGGATAGAATCGATTGGATCGTGGCAAAAATGCCATTGCAGTTGCAGTACCGGGGGTCTAGAAAACCTGCTGCCGCCGCACGGGTCGCAAGGCGCCCTATCGATTCAACCCAACGATAGGTCATCCATGAAAATTTCAACAGCATTACTCGTGCTAGCAGCCGGCGCCTCGATGGCCGGCACGGCCGGCGCAGCCGACATCGTCGGCAATCCGAAGGCAGCACCCAACAAGATCGAGCAGTGTATCGGCTGCCACGGCATCCCCGAGTACAAGGGCACGTTCCCTGAAGTCTATCGCGTACCGAAGATCGGCGGCCAGTCGGCGAAGTACATCGAAGCTGCGCTGCATGCGTACAAGAAAGGCGACCGCAACCACCCGTCCATGCGGGGTATCGCGGCCAGCCTGTCCGACCAGGACATCGCCGATATCGCCGCGTATTATTCGCAACAATCCCCGTCCAAGTAAGGAGCGCGCCATGAATAAACTGATCGTCGCGCTGACCCTGGGCGCCGCCTCGCTGGTCCTGTCCGGCCAGGCGCTGGCTTCCGGCAATGCCGCCAACGGCGCCGAACTGGCGAAGAAATACAACTGTGCGTCCTGCCACGGCGCCGACTACAAGACCCCGATCGATCCCAGCTATCCGAAGCTGGCCGGCCAGCATGCCGACTACCTCGTGCATGCACTGACCGCGTACAAGCGCGGCACCAAAGCCGCCAACGGTCGCAACAACCCGATCATGGCCGGCATGGCCCAGCCGTTGTCGGATCGCGACATGGCCGACATCGCCGCCTACCTGCAAGGCCTGCCTGCGGCGCTCGTCACGAAACGCTGATCTACGCGGGCCGTTACAATAACGGCTTCTTCGGTTTGTCCGAATCCCTCCTGCCGCCTGGCGGCCGGGGGGATTTTGTTTTTTGGAGCCCCGCCGTGTCCGACGTATCCCCTTCCCACATCAAGACCAATGTATTGAGCGGCCTGACGGTCGCGCTGGCGCTGGTCCCCGAGGCCATCGCCTTCGCCCTCGTGGCCCACGTGTCGCCGCTGACCGGCCTGTATGCCGCCGTGCTGGTCTCGTTCATCACCTCCGCGTTCGGTGGCCGGCCCGGCATGATTTCCGGTGCGGCCGGCGCGCTGGCCGTCGTCATGGTCGCGCTGGTCGTCCAGCACGGCGCGCAATACCTGTTCGTGGCTATCGTGCTGATGGGCGTGCTGCAAATGCTGTTCGCGGCCGCGCGGCTCGGTAAATTCATCCGCATGGTGCCGCATCCCGTGATGCTGGGCTTCGTCAACGGCCTGGCCATCGTGATCTTCGTCGCGCAGTTCGAGCATTTCAAGGCGGGCGGCGGCTGGATGGCGGGCCCGCAGCTGTGGACGATGCTGGGCCTCGTCGCACTGACGATGGCGATCGTGTACCTCACGCCGCGCATCACGAAGGCCGTGCCGGCCACGCTGGTCGGCATCCTCGCCGTCGCGCTGCTCGCGCACTTCACGGGCATCGAGACGAAGACCGTGGGCGACCTCGGCTCCATCGCCGGCGGCCTGCCGGCGTTCCGCGTGCCGGACGTGCCGTTCGACCTGCAGACCCTGAAGATCGTGTTCCCGTACTCGCTCGTGCTGGCGGGCGTGGGCCTGATCGAGACGCTGTTGACGCTCACGCTGATCGATGAGATCACGGACACCCGCGGCCAGCCGAACCGCGAAAGCCTGGCCCAGGGTGTCGCGAACGTCGTCACCGGGTTCTTCGGTGGCATGGGCGGCTGCGCGATGATCGGCCAGAGCATGATCAACGTGGGCAATGGCGCGCGCGGCCGCCTCTCGGGCATCTGCGCGTCGCTGTTCCTGCTGTCATTCATCCTGTTCGGCGCGAGCGTGATCGAGCAGATTCCGCTGGCCGCACTGATCGGCGTGATGTTCGTCGTGTGCGAAAAGACGTTCGAATGGGGCACGTTCCGCCTGTTCGGCAAGGTGCCGCGCGCCGATGCGCTCGTGATCGTGCTGGTGGCCGGCGTGACGCTCGTATTCAACCTCGCGACCGCCGTGCTGGTGGGCGTGGTCGTCTCCGCGCTGGTGTTCGCGTGGCAGCATGCGAAGCAGATCCGCGTGGCGACGGCGCAGGACGACAATGGCTGGAAAGTCTACGAACTGGAGGGGACGCTGTTCTTCGCGTCGGTGGCCGGCTTCCAGGCGCTGTTCACGCCGAAGGACGACCCGCAGGACGTCGTCGTCGAATTCCGCCGCGCGCGCGTGGCGGACCACTCGGCGATCCAGGCCATCGACGGCCTGGCGGAACGCTACCGCGCCCTCGGCAAACGGCTGCATCTGCGCCACCTGAGCCCGGACTGCCGCGCGCTGCTCGAGCGCGCGAAGGACATGATCGAGGTGAACCTGCCGGAAGACCCGCGCTATCGGGTCGCCGACGACAAACTCGATTAAAAACGTCTCCCGAGCCGCTGCGCGTTGCGCTGCCGGCCTGCGATGCTCGTGAGAGGTTTTTCAGCGCACGCGCTTGCGCACGCACTCCACGTACGCGTCGGTGTCCGGCTGTGTGCCGTGACGCTGCGCCGACCAGATCATCTCGCCCAGGCATTCCATGATGCCGTGGTGGGCCTCGTGCTCGCCTACGCGCGCGGCCAGCGCCTCGTAGGCGGTGCGGATGCCGCGCGGCTGGTCGATCGACACCTGTTCCGTGATCGACAGGTGCATCGACAGGTGCAGGAACGGATTCGGCTTGCCGCCTTCGACGGCATAGTCGCGTGCCACCGCCGCATCGGCATCCGCCAGCTCGTCGTGGTATTCGGGATGCTGCTCGATCCAGTCGGCGGCGATGGCGTCCATCGGGGTCAGGATCTCGCCGGCGCGGCGCTTGCGCAAGGCCTCGCAGAAGAAACGGCGGACGTCGTTGGAGGAGGGGGTGAACATGGGAGAACCGTCGGAAAAGCAGGAGGAAGGGCGTCATTGTAGCGCGATGGCGCACACCCTGCCGGCGCGGTCACGGGGCCGGCTTGCGTGCGGCCGCGGGCGCGCAGTTCGCACGCAGCGCGGCCTTGAGCGCGCTCGCTTCGGCCGCATCGCCGCGCGCGTCGTGCCACTCCGCCATGTACGTCTGGGCCATGCACGTGCGCGCATGCGCGAGCTTCGCGTCCTTCCCGGCTTCTTCCAGCAGGCGCGCCGCGTTGGTCTTGCCGAGGTAGAAGTCGGCGATCGGCGCTGGCCAGTCGTCTTCCTTCTGCTGTTTCAGCGCCGCTTCCAGCTCGGTCTGCGCCAGCGCCGCCTCGCCGTGGCGCACGCGCGCGATGTACAGCCACAGCGGGCCGACACGGTCGGCCGGCAGCAGGTCGAGCGCGTGGCGCAGTTGCGGGATCGCCGTGTCCAGCTGCCCGGCCAGCATCTGCCGGCGGCCGCGCATCAGGCTGGCGTTCGGTTGGCCGCCTTGCGCCGCCATGTCCAGCCAGACGCCGGCCTGGAGCGGATCGCGCGGCACGCCGCGGCCGGTGTTGTAGACCTGGGCCAGCGCGTACTGGGCGTCCGCATTGCCGGCGTCGGCCTCGGCGCGCATCCAGGGCTCCAGTCCTGTGCCGCGCGTGAACACGTCGCCGCCCAGGTAGGCGATGTACAGTTTTTCCTGGCTCATCGCGAACAGCACGCGGTGCGTGCGCAGGAAGTCCTGGCCGAGGTACAGGTCGGCGGTGCGCGAGCCCTGCGAATCGATGATGCCCAGCTCGACGTTGCTGATGGTCTCCTGGCCGATCTGCATGCGCTTGACCGGCGCGATCCAGTACGGCGCGCGGTCGGACCCGATCCCGCCGCTGTCGCCCATGCGCACGGCGCCCGGGCCGTTGACGTCGATGCCGGCTTTCTTCGCAGCGTCCAGCATCATGAAACTGCGGTGCGCGCCGGAGTCGATCAGCGCGTCCATCTCCTTGCCGTTCACGATGACCGTGAAATGCGGGTTCGGACTTTTGCCGTAGTTGCGCCCGAACGGCAGCACGACCGTGTTTTCCTTCCACAGGAGCAGCTCCGCCTTGCTGCATTCGAGCGGGCGGTAGAACTTCATCCGCTTGGCTTGCAGGTCGAGCTCGAGGTCCGCCTGCAGCAGGAACGGGGCGCCGACGATGGCGTCGAAGCTCGGCGTAAACGTGGTGCTGCCGATCACGGTCAGTTCCGGACGGCGGCCCGCGTGCGCCGGACCGATGGCGAAATCCTTCAGCCGTACCCCGTACAGGCGCGACAGGCCCCCGAGGCCTTCGACGTACCGCCCCGTCATGAACAAGCTCAGGTCGCGCCGGGTCGCGGCGTTCATCGTCATGTGGGTCTGGTCGGATCCGGTGTCGATCAGCATCGTGGCCGGCGTGCCGTTGATCGTGCCGTCGACCGCCGGCTCCAGGCCCTGGCCGACGTAGCGGATGGGCAGGCTGGCCACTTCGACATAGGTGCATTTGGGCGGCGTGTCTTCGGCCTGGACGGGGCCGGTCAGCATGGCCAGTACGAGGAACAGGGACAGGAGCGGTTTCGTCATGATGACGATTCTACTGTGCAGCTTTGCAAAAAATACATTACAGAAATGTAAATTTTGATGGGCAGGCGAAGCGCGCTGGTGCCGTCGTCCAGACGGTGTCACGGCGGCGTTGCGCAGCTGTCGTTCCAGGCTGCTTTCAGCGCATCGGCCGCCGAGGCATTGCCTTGCGCGCGATGCAAGCCGGCCATCAGGTTCCAGGCTTCGCAGCGCCGTGCGTGCGCGAACTTTGCGTCTTCGGACGCCAGCGTCTCCAGCCGGGCCCGGTCCATCCGCCCGAGATAGAACTCGGCGACCGGACCGGGCCACGCCTGCCTGTCGAAACGGGCGAAGCGCGCCGTCAACTCTTCCGCGCCGGACGCCTGCTGCCCGACAGCGACCCGCGCCTGGTACAGTGCGAGCGCCTCATACCTGCCGTCGTCGAGCCTGGCGAGTGCGGCCTGCAGGCGCGGTGCGGCGTCGGCGAAGCGTCCGGCGGCGAGTTTGCGGTAACCGTCGAACAGGTTGGCGTCGACGTGGCCGAGCGCGGCCGCCTTGTCGATCCAGGCCTGGGCCTGGGCCTCGTCGCGCGCCGCGCCTGTGCCGGTCAGGTAGGACAGCGCCAGCCGCATCTGGGCGTCGGGATTGCCGTCTTCCGCTTCCTTGCGCATCCAGGGTTCCACCGCGAGGTGGGGCGCGAACACGTCGCCGCCCAGGTAGCTCAGGTAGATGTTCTGCTGGCTGATCGCGAAGAGCACGCGGTGGGCGCGCAGGAAATCGGCGCCCAGGACGACCTCGACGCCGGATTCCTTGCGGTCGTCGATGACCTGGATGTCCGCGTCGAGAATGGTTTCGCCGCCGATCTTGATGGATTGCGTGTGCACGACCCAGGTGGGAACCTGCCGCGTGCCGACGCCCGTGGTGTAGCGCAGCTGCCCGGGTTCCGGCTTGCCCTTGCCGAGACCGAACTTGCGCACGGCGGATGCGGTGATGGCGCTCCTTGTGGCACCGGTATCGATGATGGCGCCCATCAGGTTGCCGTTGACTTCGATACTGAACACCGGATACGGCGCGCCGTAGCGGAGGTACGGGATCACGACGGCATGTCGGTCCCAATAGGCAAGAAATGCATCGTCGCAGCCCTTGGCGTGGAAAAACTTGATCTCCTTGTCGGCCAGCGCCACTTCGAGATCCATCTGCATCAGGTAGGGCACGCCTGCGATCGCGTGGTACGGAGGACGGTCGCCCATCTCATCCAGTACCCGTACCCGGCCTTTCGTCGGCCTGGCCGGGCCGATCGCGAAATCGTCGAGATAGGCTTGATAGATCTGCGACTTGCCGCCCACGCCGATCGCGTACTCGGACGTTTTCTCCAAATCGAGGCGCAACGCTTCGGCGCCCGTTCGCGTCAGCATGATGCTGTACGCCCCCGTATCGACGAGCATTTTGGCCGGCTTGCCGTTGATGCGGCCGTCGACTGTGATTTCAAGATTGGGGCCGAGATAGTGCACCGGCACCTTTGCGACCTGCACGTACTGGCAGGCGTCCGCGGCGAGTGCCTGGAGGGCGGGGAAGAGGGCGCAGCAGACCAGTGCGCCGTAGCGTGCAAGCGGTGTCATGCCGGCCATTCTAGGTCGACGGTTGAATAAATGTTAACTCCGAAAACAAATAGGCAGGCCTGCCGCCGAGGCGGTAGGCCTGCCCATGCTTGTTGCGTTCACGCTACGCGGACATCACTCCTTGCGCGTCACCCCTTGCTGCGCCAACACCATCTTGGAGCTGCCGGCCGCGTCGGCGATGGCCTTGCTGGCTGCCGCCACCGCCTTGCTGGCGTTGCCGCCATTCGCCACGGCCTTGTTACCGCCATTGCCGTTGCCATTGCCGCCCTGGGCGCGCCGCTCGTGCGGCTGGCGCAGGTAGCGCGAGCTGTGGCGGCGTTCGCCGTTCGCGGGCCACGTGATGAAACGCGACAGTTCCTGCAGAGCGCGCTGGTACACGTCGCGCTTGAATTCGATGACCACGTCCAGCGGGACCCAGTAATCGTGCCAGCGCCAGGCGTCGAACTCGGGATGATCGGTCAGGCGCAGGTTGACGTCGTTGTCGCGTGCCACCATGCGCAGCAGGAACCAGATCTGCTTCTGGCCGCGGTAGTGACCGCGCACTTCGCGCTTGATGAAGTGATCGGGCACTTCATAGCGCAGCCAGTCGCGGGTCCGGCCCACGATCTTGACGTGCTCCTGGCGCAGGCCGATTTCTTCCTCGAGCTCGCGGTACATCGCCTGTTCCGGCGTCTCGCCGTATTTGATACCCCCTTGCGGAAATTGCCAAGAATGCTCACGCACCCGCTTGCCCCACCACACTTCGTTGTTGGCGTTCAGCAGGATGATGCCGACGTTGGGGCGAAACCCTTCACGATCGAGCATAATTCACCTCGAAACTTTCTGCCGGCTGATCCCTCTTACATTTTTACCTAGCAATCCAGATACGTCTGTCGCGCAACCTGCACAGGAACAACAGCATGCACCACGTGTTTCGGATCCATTTGAATAAAGATTGGATGCATCAGCCAGCTAATCCTTTAAAATTAGGTCGATTATAACCCTCTCTTTTTAAAAAGAATTCACCGATATGCGCGCCTCACGATTTTTTATTTCAACGCTCAAAGAAGCGCCCTCCGACGCCGAGATCGTCAGTCATAAACTGATGATGCGCGCCGGGATGATCAAGCGACTCGGCTCCGGCATCTACACGTACATGCCGCTGGGCCTGCGCGTCATTCGCAAGGTCGAGGGCATCATCCGCGAAGAGATGAACAAGGCGGGCGCGATCGAACTCCTGATGCCGCTGGTGCAGCCGGCCGAGCTGTGGCAGGAGACGGGCCGCTGGGACAAGATGGGGCCGGAACTGCTGCGCCTCAAGGATCGCCACGGCCGCGACTTCGCGCTGCAGCCGACCTCGGAAGAAGTCGTGACCGACGTCGTGCGTACCGAAGTCAAGTCGTACCGCCAGCTGCCGTTGAATTTTTATCACATCCAGACCAAGTTCCGCGACGAGCGCCGTCCCCGCTTCGGCCTGATGCGCGGCCGCGAGTTCACGATGAAGGACGCCTATTCCTTCGACCGTGACGTCGAAGGCATGCAGAAGTCCTACGAGACGATGTTCAACGCCTACGTCAGCATCTTCAACCGCTTCGGCCTGAAGTTCCGCGCGGTGGCGGCCGACAACGGCGCCATCGGCGGCACGGGCTCGCACGAATTCCACGTTATCGCCAGCACCGGCGAGGACGCGCTGGTCTACTGCCCGAACTCGGACTTCGCGGCCAACATGGAAGCGGCCGAGGCGCTGCCGCTGATCGCCCAGCGCGGCGCCGCGACGCAGCCGCTGACGAAGGTCGCCACGCCGAAGACCACCAAGTGCGAAGACGTGGCCAAGCTGCTCGGCATCGGCCTGGACCAGACCGTCAAGTCGATCGCGCTGACGGTCGAGAAGGACGTCGACGGCAGGCAGGTCAGGGAAAACTGGCTGCTGCTGCTGCGCGGCGACCATGAACTGAATGAAGTCAAGGTCACGAAAGTGCCGGGCCTGAAGGACTTCCGCTTCGCCAGCGAAGCCGAGATCCAGGAAGCCTACGGCACCGTGCCGGGCTACCTCGGCCCCATCGGTACGAAGCAGCCGGTCAACATCGTGGCCGACCGCACCGTCGCCAACATGGCCGATTTCGTGTGCGGCGCGAACGAAGCCGACTACCACCTGACCGGCGCCAACTGGGGCCGCGACGTGGCCGAACCGCTCGTGGCCGACCTGCGCAACGTCGTCGAAGGCGATGCGTCGCCGGACGGCAAGGGCACCCTCGCGATCGAGCGCGGCATCGAAGTGGGCCACGTGTTCCAGCTGGGCACCGCGTACTCCGCCGCGATGAACTGCGTCTACCTGGACGAGAAGGGCCAGCCGGCCCCGATGCAGATGGGTTGCTACGGCATCGGCGTGACCCGCATCCTGGGCGCCGCCATCGAGCAGAACTTCGACGACAAGGGCATCGTCTGGCCGGACGCCATCGCGCCGTTCGAGCTGGTGCTGTGCCCGATGGGCTATGACCGCAGCGATCTGGTGAAGCTTGAGACCGATCGCCTGTATGCCGAGCTGCAGGCGGCCGGCGTGGACGTCATCGTCGACGACCGCGGCCTGCGTCCGGGCGCCATGTTCGCCGACTGGGAACTGGTCGGCGTGCCGCACCGTGTCGTGATCGGCGAGCGTGGCCTCAAGGAAGGCAACCTGGAATACCAGGGCCGCCGCGATGCCGAGGCGACCGCCGTTCCCGCCGCGGACATGGTCGGCTTCATCAAGGGCAAGCTGGGCAAGTGATGGCGCGACGGTTGATCAGCCGGGCAGCAGCCCGGCTCGGCCCGGTCTTGCTCGCCGCTGCACTGATGAGCAGCGGCGCGGCGCAGGCCGGCAACCAGAAAGAGGAAGCGTTGGGAGACGCGGTCCGTCTTGCACTGGAAAACGCCATTCGCGACGGCCGGCCGCCCAAGCCGGTCTTCCGTGACGAGGTCGCGCGCGTCCGTTACCAGCAGTGGTTCGACGCGATGTCGGCGCGCCTCAAGCGCCGCCTGCCGGACGATCAGACGCGCACGGAATTCCTCGAAATCGCGTGGTACGAAGCGACGCGCGCGGGCCTCGATCCGGGGCTCGTGCTGGGCCTGATCCAGGTCGAGTCGGCGTACCGCAAGTACGCCGTGTCGATGGTCGGCGCGCGCGGCTACATGCAGGTGATGCCGTTCTGGACGAAGGTGATCGGCGACTCGAACCGCCGCGCGCTGTTCGACATGCAGACGAATTTGCGCTACGGCTGCTCGATCCTGCGCATGTACATCGACATGGAAGGGGGCAACCTGTATCTCGCCCTCGGCCGCTACAACGGCAGCCGCGGCAAGCCCGAGTATCCGAATGCGGTGCTGGCGGCGTGGAAGAATTGGGAGTTCAAGCAGGACGTGATGGTGTCCAGCCGCTGATTTTTCTCAGCCTACGCCCGAATCTCCTCGATCAGCTGCTGCGCGTGGCGTGGCAACCCCTCGAAGCTGCGCATGCACAGCGACAGCTGGCGCACCGCCCACGCGTCGGCCAGCTCCAGCACGGCGAGGTCCATCGTGCGCGCGCAGCGCCGCGCGGCCGGTTCGGACACCAGGCCGATCCCGACCCCGCTCTCCACCATCCGGCACACGGCGTCGAAGCTGCGCAGGCGCACCCGCGCGCGCAAGGTGCGGCCCGCGCGTTCGGCCAGCTGGCTCAGATAGCGGAACAGGGCGCTGTCGCCCGTCAGCGTGACGTGGTCGAAATCGACGAGCCGTGCGAACGTCACCGCCTGTCCCTGCTGCGTGACGAGCGTGCGCGCCAATGCCGGCTGCGCGACCGCGACGATGCGGTCGGTGCAGAACGGGAAGGTCTCCAGGCCGGACAGGTCGACCGTGTCGGCCACGATGCCGAGGTCCGCACCGCCTTCGCGCACGGCGCGTGCGATGTCGCTGGAGGTGCGTTCTTCGAGGTCGATGTCGACGTCCGGATGGCGCGCCATGAAGCCGGCCAGCCGCTCCGGCAGGTACTCCGACAGCGCCGCCGTATTGCACAGCAGCCGCACCTGGCCCTTGAGCCCCGCCGCATGCTCGCCCAGTTCCGCGCGCAGGCGCGCCAGCTGCTGGAACACGAGGCGGGCGTGGCGCTGCAGGGCGAGGCCCGCTGCCGTCGGCTGCACGCCGCGCCGGCCGCGCACGAGCAGGGGTACGCCCAGCGTCTCTTCCATGTGCTGGATGCGTTCGCTCGCGGACGCCAGCGCCAGGTGCGCGCGCCGGCTGCCGGCCGTGATGCTGCCGGCATCCAGCACGTGCAGGAACAGCTGCAGGTCGACCAGGTCGAATCTCATATGAGGCATGTCATGCAAAGCAAAAAGCCCCGGCTCGCCGGGGCTTTTCGTATGGGGCCATGGGGCAGCCAGCCAGATGTTCTTATTTGAGGTGATCCGAGATCAGCTTGGTCATTTCGAACATCGACACCTGCGCCTTGCCACCGAAGACGGCTTTCAGCTTGTCGTCGGCGTTGATCATGCGGCGGTTGGCCGCGTCCTGCAGGTTTTGCGCCTTGATGTAGTCCCAGACTTTCTTGGTCACTTCCGTGCGCGGCAGCGGTTTCGCGCCGACGACGGCGGCCAGCGTTGCGGACGGGGTCATCTCTTTCATGAAAGCGGCGTTGGGCTTGCGTGCCGCGGCAGGCTTCTTTGCTGCTGCGGTTGCTTTCGGTGCTGCTGCTTTGGCAGGAGCTGCTGCCTTTTTCGCTGCCGGCTTTGCCGCCGCAGCAGGCTTGGCAGCGGCTTTCTTCGCGGGCGCTGCGGTGGTTTTTTTGGCTGTTGCCATCTTCGAGCCTCCTAAACGGAACACATGGAAATTTGCGCTTGAGCGCACCCGGCTTATATTGGTAGGGTTTTAGTGTTCGTGCAAGTCTTTTTCGAAATTTTTTCACTCTTACAAGCCCTAAAACAGCCCGTTGTGTTACCCGGACCTCCCTAGAGCGAAAAAACAGGCCTCCCAAGCACAAAAAAGCCGTGCGGGACGGTGGTCGCGCACGGCGTCGTTGGGGCAGATCAAGGATCAGCGCATACCAGGCATCATGCCCTTCATCCCGCGCATCATCTTCATCAGGCCGCCGCCCTTGAGCTTCTTCATCATCGTGTTCATCTGATCGTACTGGGTCAGCATGCGGTTCACTTCCTGCACCTGCACGCCGGCGCCGGCCGCGATGCGGCGCTTGCGGTTGGCCTTGATCAGTTCCGGCTTGGCGCGTTCCGCCGGCGTCATCGAATCGATGATGCCGCACATGCGGCGCACCTGTTTCTCGGCCTGGTCCATGTTGGCGCCGTTCGCGGCCTGCTGGAACTGGGCCGGCAGCTTGTCGAGCAGGCCGGCCATGCCGCCCATCTTCTTCATTTGCGCGAGCTGGGCGCGGAAGTCGTTCATGTCGAACTTGCCGCCCGACTTGATCTTGTTGGCCATGTCGGCCGCGGCCTTCATGTCCACGCCCTTGCGCGCTTCCTCGACCAGCGCGAGGATGTCGCCCATGCCCAGCACGCGGTTGGCCATGCGGGCCGGATCGAACGCTTCCAGTCCATCCAGCTTTTCCGACACGCCGGCGAACTTGATCGGCTTGCCCGTCACGTGGCGCACGGACAGTGCCGCGCCGCCGCGCGAGTCGCCGTCGAGTTTCGTCAGGATCACGCCGGTCAGCGGCAGCGCGTCGTTGAAGGCTTTCGCGGTGTTGATCGCGTCCTGGCCGACCATGGCGTCGACGACGAACAGCGTCTCGATCGGATTCGCGGCCGCGTGCACGGCGGCGATCTCCTGCATCATCGCCTCGTCGATGGCCAGGCGGCCGGCCGTGTCGATAATGACGACGTCGTGATAGTGCTTCTTCGCCCAGTCGATCGCGTTTTTTGCGATGTCGACCGGCTTGTCGCTGGCGGTGGACGGGAAGAAGTCGGCGCCGACCTGCTTCGTCACCGATTCCAGCTGCGCGATCGCGGCGGGGCGGTAGACGTCGGCGGAGACGGTCAGGACCTTTTTCTTCTTCTCTTCCTTGAGGTACTTGGCGAGCTTGCCGGTGGTGGTCGTTTTACCGACACCCTGCAGGCCGGCCATCAGGATCACGGCCGGCGGCTGCTGCGCGAACGACAGCTGCGACGCGTCCGGACCGAGGTCGGCGCCCATCAGCGCGCCCAGTTCCTTCTGCACGACGCCGACGAGGGCCTGGCCCGGCGACAGGGAGCCGATGACTTCCTCGCCCAGTGCCTTTTCCTTCACTTTGGCGATGAATTCGCGCACGGCCGGCAGCGCGACGTCGGCCTCGAGCAGGGCCAGGCGCACTTCGCGCAGCATCTCGGAAGTGTTCGCCTCGGTGAGGCGGGCCTCGCCACGCATCGTCTTGACGACCTTGGCAAGGCGTTGTGTCAGGTTATCCAGCATGTTCTACCTTCTGTACTGATATATATAGGTGGCCAGGCGGCGCAATCCGCCATTTTACCGCATGTCGGGGCGGGTTTTTCCCCGTCAAGACCCGAATTCAGCCATTCGCAAGCGGCGTAGTCAACGATTCGATTTGATTCTTGGTAAAACCTGATTGGACGGTTTGACAATGTATTGCTTCGAGTTTATGTTCCAGAGGCGTCACGCAGTTCATTCCAATAAAAGTTCTACCCCAATCGGAGAGACAGGCAATGAAAGCACACGTGTTCGGCAAGACCCTCGCCATCGCCGCGCTGCTGGCCGCGAGCGGCGCCCAGGCGCAGGACGTGGTCCGCCTCGGCAACCTCAAGTTCGCGCACTACGGCGCGGTGTCATACATCAAGGAAATCGCGCCCAAGTGCGGGATCAAGGTCGAGGAGCGCATCTTCGCGAAGGGCCTGGACGTGATGCAGGCCATCATCGCGGGTGAACTCGACGTCGGCACGACGGCGTCGGAGGCCGCGATCTCGGGCCGCGCCGGCGGTGCGCCGATCTACGTCGTGGCCGGCTTCGCGAAGGGCGGCGCCCGGCTCGTCGCGCGCGCGGATGCCAACGTCAAGAGCGTGAAGGACCTGAAGGGCAAGAAGGTGGGCGTGACGCGCGGCGGCATCCAGGAAGTCCTGCTGATGGCCGAGTTGCAAAAGGCCGGTCTCAGCGCCGACCCGGCGCCCGGCAAGGACGTGCAGATCGTCTACCTGGCATACGCCGACCTCAACCAGGCGCTGCTGGGCAAGAACATCGACGCCATGATGCAGTCCGAACCCCAGTCGTCGCAGGCGATCAACAAGGGCTTCGGCGTCGAGGTCCTGAAACCGTACGACACGCCGATCGGCGAACCGGTGCGGACGATGGTCATGACGGAAAAGTTCTACAACACGAAGCGCCCCGTGGCGGAGAAATTCATGCGCTGCTTCGTCATGGCCACGAGCGCCTTCATCCGCGACCGCGCGCTGGCCGAGAAATACGTGCGCGAAGTGGTGTTCAAGGGCCAGATCACGAAGGACGACTTCGACGACGCGATCAGCAATTCGCCCTATACCTACGACATCACGCCGGAGCACATCCAGACCACGGCCGACATCATGTTCAAGACGGGCGTCGGCCGGATGGCCAAGCCGCCGGTGGCGAAGGACTGGGTCAAGACCGATTTGCTGGATGAGGCGAAGAAGAGCCTGAACATCAAGTAAACCAAACCACGCAAGGAGCGGAGATGCTGAAACGCAGGTGGCAGGACATCGCGATCGGCCTGGTCGTGCCGATCGTCGCGATCGCGATCTGGCAGTGGGTGGCGAGCATGGGATGGGTCAACGAGCACGTCCTGCCGTCCCCGCTGCAGGTCTGGCACAAGTGGATCGCGTACCTGCTGCCGCTGCAGGACTACCCGGCCTGGCACGAGGCCAACGGCGGCGGGCGGCTGGCGTGGATGGTCTCCGGCGAATTGATCACCGACGCCATCGGCAGCATGTACCGCGTGATCGTCGGCTTCCTCGTCGGCGCCGCGCTGGCGCTGCCGATCGGCCTCGCCATGGGCGCGAGCCGCATCGCGCATGCCTGGCTGAATCCGTTGTTCCAGCTGCTGCGCCCGATTCCTCCGATCGCCTACATCCCGATGTCGATGTTGTGGTTCGGCCTCGGGAACCCGCCGGCCTTCTTCCTGATCGCGCTGGGCGCCTTCTTTCCCGTGCTGATGAACACCATCGCGGGCGTGCGCCAGGTCGACGGCATTTATTTGCGCGCGGCGCGCAACCTGGGCGCGAGCGGGACGACGCTGTTCCTGCGCGTGATCCTGCCGGCGGCCGTGCCGTACATCCTGACCGGCATGCGCATCGGCATCGGCACGGCGTTCATCGTCGTGATCGTGGCCGAGATGATCGCCGTGAACAACGGCCTCGGTTTCCGCATCTCGGAGGCGCGCGAGTACTTCTGGTCGGACAAGATCATCGCCGGCATGATAACGATCGGCCTGCTCGGTCTCGCCATCGACGTCGGCATGAATAAACTGAACAACCATCTGCTGCGCTGGCACCGCGGCCTGGAGCACTGACCATGACCGCACACATCGTGATTGACCATGTCAGTAAAGTGTTCGACGGCGACGGCCGCAAGATGGTCGCGCTGCAGGACATCTCGCTGGAGATCCCGCACGGCCAGTTCGTCTGCCTGCTGGGACCGTCCGGCTGCGGCAAGTCGACCTTGCTGAACGCCGTCGCCGGTTTCGCGCCGCCGACGATCGGCCGCGTGCTGGCCGACGGCGTGCCGGTCGCCGGACCCGGGCCGGAGCGGGGCATGGTATTCCAGGAATACGCGCTGTTCCCGTGGATGACGGTGGAGCAGAACGTCGGCTTCGGCCTGGAGATCAAGGGCATGGCGCGCGCACAGATCGCCGCGCGCGTGGGCGGGCTGTTGAAACTCCTGTCGCTGGAGGATTTCGCCAAACGCTATCCGAAGGACCTGTCCGGCGGCATGCGCCAGCGCGTGGCGATCGCGCGCGTGCTGGCGCTGGATTCGCCGATCCTGCTGATGGACGAACCGTTCGGCGCGCTCGACGCCCTCACGCGGCGCAACCTGCAGGACGAGCTGCTGCGCCTGTGGGCCGAGTTGAAGAAGACCGTCATCTTCGTCACGCACAGCATCGAGGAAGCGATCTATCTCGCCGACCGCATCGTCGTGATGACGTACCGGCCGGGCACGATCAAGCGCGACCTCCTCGTCGACCTGCCGCGCCTGCGCGATCCGGCGGCGCCCGAGTTCAATGCGCTCAAGCGCGAACTGGGGCTGATGGTGATGGAGGAACAGCAACGCCATCACGATGCCGAGATCAAGGCGGCCGCCGTCGACTAGTCCCGTCGTCCCCGCGCAGGCGGGGACCCAATTTTGCGCGAGCAGCCGTAACCAACGCTTGTGGTCCGCGACGAACTTGGGTTCCCGCCTTCGCGGGAACGACGGGTTCGGGTTATCCCTTTAGCAACCCAACCTTCCCGCTTTCGGATGGTGTAGACTCGCGCGTATGCAACTCACCCTATTCATCGCCGCGGCAATCCTGTACGCGGTATGTGCCCTGCTGCCGTCGCGGCAGGGCCCGGCCATTTCGGCCGTGACCGCCGTGGCCTGGGCCGTGCACGGTGCCGCGCTGTGGCCGGATATCGTGTCGAACGGCACCTTGCGGGTCGGCTTCGCCTTCATGCTGTCGGCGGCCCTGTGGATTTCGGTCGCCGCCTACTGGATCGAAAACCGCAATTTCGCGCTGGACGGCATGCGCCGCATGGTCATGCCGTGCGCGGCCGTCGCGGCGATCCTGCCGCCGCTGTTCCCCGGCAACCTGATGCCCGTGCAGGACCAGTCGCCCGCGTTCGGCTGGCACGTCGCGGTCGCCGTGTCGGCGTACAGCACGCTCACGATCGCCGCCTTCCATGCCGTGCTGATGGCGCTGCAGGAGGCGCGCCTGCACACGAGGAGCGCGAAGAAGGGCTGGTTTACCGGCGCGCTCGACCAATTGCCGGCGCTGCTGACGATGGAGCGGCTGCTGTTCCGCATGATCGGCATCGGTTTCGTCCTGCTCAGTTTGACCGTCCTGTCGGGCATCGTGTTCTCCGAACAGCTGTTCGGCCGCGCGCTGCGCTGGGACCACAAGAACTTTTTCGCGCTGCTGTCGTGGGTGCTGTTCGCCGCGCTGCTGGCCGGACGCCGCTGGCGCGGCTGGCGCGGCAAGACCGCGCTGCGCTTCACGCTGGCGGGATTCGCCACGCTGGCGCTGGCTTACGTCGGCAGCCGGTTCGTTTTTGAAGTCGTTCTGCACCGGGGGTTCGTATGACGCGACTGCTTTTCTGGATTGCGCTCGTCATCCTCGTGGTGGCCGCCATCCGCAGCAAACTGCGCGCCGCGATGACGCGCGCACAAGGCCCGGCCACCGGGCCGGCACCGGCGTCCGCCGGCGGGGACACGAAGGCCTGGAGCCGCGTCGAGGACCAATCCGAGACGATGCTGTGCTGCGCCCATTGCGGCATCTATTTCCCGGCGTCGGAAGCCGTGCGGGCCGATGGCCGCGACTATTGCGGCACGGCGCACGCGCGCGAGGCGCACCAGCAGGCCCGGTAAGCCGCCGCATGGCGAGCCGGCTTTCCCTTTCCGCCGAGTCGCGCTCGACGTTCTGGCGCTCCCTGCAAACGCTCACGGTCACGCGCATCGTGATCGCGTTCGTGCTGCTGCTGTACCTGTCGATCGACGTGCGGCGCGGCCGCGTCGACGGCACCGCGTATGCCGAGACGTGCATCGCCTACGTGCTGGCCGCGCTGATGTTCGCGGTCGTCGCCCAGCGCTGGCGGCGGCGCTTCCTGTGGCAGTTGTCGGCCCAGGTCCTCGTCGACATCGTCGCGATCTCGCTGCTGTACCTCGCCGCCGGCGGCATGCGCAGCGGCCTCGCGCTGCTGTACCTGTTCCCGCTCGCGGGCGCCGCGATCCTTGCGCCGCTGGTGCTGGCCCTGTTCTCGGCCGCGCTGGCCACGCTGTTCGTGCTGGGCGAGAGCACCTGGGGGATCTTCATGCGCGCGGACGACCCGCCGCTGACCCAGGCCGGGCTCACCGGCGCCGCATTCTTCGCGGTGGTGCTGGTGGTGAACCGCCTGGCCGCGCGTCTCATCAAGCAGGAAGAGCTGGCCGCGCGGCACGGCGCCGACCTGCGCATCCAGCAGGCGATCTACCGCATCGTCGTCGACGACGTGGACGACGGCATCCTCGTGCTGGGGCGCGACGGCACCGTCTTCGGCGGCAATCCGGCGGCGCGCCGCATGCTCGGGCTGGAGACGCAGCCGGGCGAGGACGGCAACACGTTTCGATTGACCGACCTGGCGGCGCTGGAACCCGTGGCGCAGCGTTTCACGGACTGGGTCGGCCGCTGCATGGACGCGCCGGCGGCGGCGACCGGCGGCTTCGTCACCGTCAAGCGCTGGCACGAGACGGACGGCCCGGTGCGCGGCCGCCTCGACCAGCCGGTGCACCTGAAGCTGCGCTTCGCGCGCGTGGACACGCCGCAGGGCACGGCCGAACGCAGCCTCGTCTTCCTGCAGGACGTGAGCGCCATCGAAAACCAGGCGCAGCAACTCAAGCTCGCATCGATGGGACGCCTGACGGCCAGCATCGCGCACGAGGTGCGGAATCCCCTGTCGGCAATCGGCCACGCGACGTCGCTGCTGGCGGAAGACCTGCACGGTCCGGCGGAAACGCGCCTGCTGCGCATCGTGAACGACAACGTGGCGCGCGTGAACCGCATGGTCGAGGACATCCTGAAACTGTCGCGCAAGGTGCAGCCGAACGGCACGCCGGTCGCGCTGGACGATTTCCTGCCCGAGCTGCGCGCCGAGTTCACGGAAATGCACGGCATGGCCGGTGATATAGTGTGGGTGGGCGATGCGGGCGGCCGGTCCGTGCGTTTCGACGGCCTGCACCTGCGCGAAGTGCTCGTGAACCTGCTCGGCAACGCGATCCGCTACGCGAGCGGCAAGCCGGCGAGCATCCGCGTGGTCCCCGTGCCCGACGCGACGGGACGCATGGAATTGCACGTGCAGGACGACGGTCCGGGCATTACGCCGGAAGTGCGGGCGCATTTGTTCGAACCGTTCTACACGACGTCGAGCAAGGGCACGGGCCTCGGCCTGTACCTGGCGCGCGAGCTGTGCCTGAACAACGGCGCGATGCTCGACTACGAATACCGCACCGAGGACGTGCGGCCCGGCGCGGGCACCGGCGGCACGGGCGAGGCCAGCGGCCGCTTCGTGATCACGTTCGGTGCAACTATCTAATGTCACGGAAAGAAGGCATGAGCTCACCCCGCATCCTGGTGGTCGACGACGAACCCGACCTGCGCGAGCTGCTCGAGATCACCCTGCTCAAGATGGGGCTCGACGTCGACAGCGCCGCGACCGTCCGCGAGGCGCGTGCGCTGCTGGGGCAGAAGCCCTATGCGCTGGTGCTGACCGACATGCGCCTGCCCGACGGCCTCGGGCTGGAACTGGTGCGCGAGGTCGCTGCCCATCATAAGAGCACGCCCATCGCCGTGATCACCGCGTATGGCAGCGCCGAGAATGCCGTCGTCGCGCTGAAAGCCGGGGCGTTCGACTACGTGTCGAAGCCCGTCGTGCTGGACGATTTGCGCGCCATGGTGCGCGCGGCCTTGAAACTGTCCGACCCCGCGGCGGCGCCAGCCGCCAGCCAGGCCGGAGACACGTCGCGCCTGATCGGGCAATCGCCCGCGATGCAGGCGCTGCGCGCGCAGATCGCGCGACTGGCGCGGTCGCAGGCGCCGATCGCGATCAACGGCGAATCCGGCAGCGGCAAGGAACTGGCCGCGCGCGCGATCCACGCCCAGAGCGCGCGCGCCGGCAAGCCGTTCGTCGCCGTGAACTGCGGCGCGATCCCCGAGGCGCTGATGGAGGCCGAGTTCTTCGGCTATCGCAAGGGCGCGTTCACGGGTGCGAACGACGAGCGCGACGGCTTCTTCCAGGCGGCCAACGGCGGCACGCTGATGCTCGACGAGGTGGCGGACCTGCCGCTCGCGATGCAGGTCAAACTGCTGCGCGCGATCCAGGAGCGGCGCGTGCGCAAGATCGGCGCGACGGTCGAGGAACCGGTCGACGTGCGCATCATCAGCGCCACGCACAAGGATCTCTCCAGATGCGTGGAAAACGGCAGCTTCCGCCAGGACCTGTTCTACCGCCTGAACGTCATCGAGCTCACGTTGCCGCCGCTGCGCGAACGGCTGGACGATTTGCCGCTGCTGGTGGACGCCATCCTCGCGCGCCTAGCTGGGCCGGGCGGGGCGCGACTGGGGCCCGGCGTGCTGGACGCGCTGCGCGGCTACGCGTTCCCGGGCAATGTGCGCGAGCTGGAAAACGTGCTGGAACGCGCGCTCGCGTTTGCCGACGACGGCGTGATCGAAGTGGGCGACCTGCTGCTGAAAGGGGCGAAGCTGGGCGATGCAGCCGTCGTGCCGCAGCCGCCGCAGACGCCGGTGAGCGCGGCACCGGCGCCGCCAGCGGCGCTGGATCAGGCCGCGCCGCCGCCGCCGCTCGCGCACGACGCGCTGCCGAGCAACCTGCCGGACTACCTGAGCCAGGTCGAGCGCGACATCATCCTGCGCGCGCTGAACCAGACCCAGTTCAACCGCACGCAGGCGGCGAGCCTGCTCGGCATCAGTGTCCGGCAGCTGCGCTACCAGATGCAGAAACTGGATATCCACGCGCCCGAGCCCTGAGTCAGGAACTGTGAAGCGCGTGGTCTTTTCGCCAACGCAGCAACGCCAAACGGGCCGATTTTGCACGATTAATAAGCACATGAAATCGCGCTACAAATTCAATGTTAGTGCTTACTTCGCCGTGGAGGCTTCAAGTATCGGCACTGATCGATGTCAAGAAAAAAATCTTACTGACAGAGCTCATAAAAATCGCGGACATCGACTACAATTAGGTCTGTAAGGCCGTTGTCTACTACATCTAGTGGTCAACGGCCTTAATGCCGAACAGGCTGAGTAGGAGCGCAAAGCTTTTTTTCTCAACATTGCCGCTCCTATTTTTTATCGGCAGAAAGTTATCGAGTTGCCAATTTTGTTGAGTTGGCAGCGTTCCCTGGATTCACTCCGAGGGGTCCATATCTACCTAATTCGTAAAGGCGGTGGCAGTCTGTGACGCCAATGCTGGGAGGCTCAATGCAAACATCTTCGGACATTTCCATCAATACCGTCGCGGCAGCTACGACGGCCGGCAAGAGCGCGGACGAACTGGTCGCGGGCAGCGACTATCGCATCATCCGCCGTAACGGCGCCGTGGTGCCGTTCGCGCCGAGCAAGATCGCCGTCGCGATGACCAAGGCGTTCCTGGCCGTCAATGGCGAGCAGGGCCGCGAGTCGGCACGCATCCGCGAGCTGGTCGCGCAACTGACGAACAACGTGGTCGCAGCGCTCGTGCGCCGCCAGCCGAACGGCGGTACCTTCCACATCGAGGATGTGCAGGACCAGGTGGAACTGTCCCTGATGCGCTCGGGCGAACATGACGTCGCGCGCGAATACGTGCTGTACCGCGCCAAGCGCATGGAAGAGCGCCGCGCCGCCAAGGAAGCCGCCGGCACGACGCAGATCGCCGCCCCGCAGATCCACGTGGTCGACGGCGGCGCGCGCCGCCTGCTGGACATGAACGAAGTGTCGTCCCTGATCGACGCCGCCTGCGCCGGCCTGGAAAAGCACGTCGACGCCGACGCCATCCTGGCCGAGACGGTCAAGAACCTGTACGACGGCGTGCCCGTCGAGGAACTGCACAAGTCGGCCGTGCTGGCCGCGCGCGCGCTGATGGAAAAGGATCCGGCCTACAGCCAGGTCACCGCGCGCATCCTGCTGCACTCGATCCGCAAGGAGATCTTCGGCAAGGAGGTGCCGCAAGCCGGCGCCGCCGCCGAATACGTCACCTACTTCCCGCAATACATCGCCAAGGGCATAGCCGCCGAGCTGCTGGACGAGGAACTGGGCAAGTTCGACCTGCAGAAGCTGGCCAAGGCCATCGTCGCCGACCGCGACCTGCAATTCGGCTACATCGGCCTGCAGACCCTGTACGACCGCTACTTCCTGCACATCCGCGAAACCCGCATCGAGATGCCGCAGGCGTTCTACATGCGCGTCGCGATGGGCCTGGCCCTGCGTGAAGAGAACCGCGAAGCGCGCGCCATCGAGTTCTACAACCTGCTGTCGACGTTCGACTTCATGAGCTCGACCCCGACGCTGTTCAACTCGGGCACCCGCCGCTCGCAGCTGTCGTCGTGCTACCTGACCACCGTCGCCGACGACCTGGAAGGCATCTACGACGCCATCAAGGAAAACGCGCTGCTGTCGAAATTCGCCGGTGGCCTGGGCAACGACTGGACGCCGGTGCGTGCGCTCGGCTCGCGCATCAAGGGCACGAACGGCAAGTCGCAGGGCGTCGTGCCGTTCCTGAAGGTCGCGAACGACACCGCCGTCGCCGTCAACCAGGGTGGCAAGCGCAAGGGCGCCGTCTGCGCCTACCTGGAAACGTGGCACCTGGACATCGAGGAATTCCTCGACCTGCGCAAGAACACGGGCGACGACCGCCGCCGCACGCACGACATGAACACCGCGAACTGGATTCCGGACCTGTTCATGAAGCGCGTGATGGAAAAGGGCGAGTGGACCCTGTTCTCGCCGTCGGAAGCCCCGGACCTGCACGACAAGGTCGGCAAGGCGTTCGAGGAAGCCTACCTGAAGTACGAGGAAAAGGCGGCCCGCGGCGAGATGACCGTGCACAAGAAGATCCAGGCGCTCGACCTGTGGCGCAAGATGCTGTCGATGCTGTTCGAAACGGGCCACCCGTGGATCACGTTCAAGGATCCGTGCAACATCCGCTCGCCGCAGCAGCACGTCGGTGTCGTGCACTCGTCGAACCTGTGCACCGAGATCACGCTGAACACGAACGAAGACGAAATCGCCGTCTGCAACCTGGGTTCCGTGAACCTGCCGGCCCACATGAAGGGCGACGGGCTGGACGTGGTCAAGCTGCAGAAGACCATCCGCACCGCGATGCGCATGCTCGACAACGTCATCGACATCAACTACTACGCCGTCGACAAGGCGAAGAACTCGAACCTGCGCCACCGTCCGGTCGGCCTGGGCATCATGGGCTTCCAGGACTGCCTGCACATGATGCGCGTGCCGTTCGCGTCGGATAAAGCCGTGGAATTCGCCGACCGCTCGATGGAAGCCGTCTGCTACTACGCCTACCTGGCGTCGACCGAGCTGGCCGAGGAACGCGGCCGCTACCAGTCGTACGAAGGTTCGCTGTGGGACCGCGGCATCCTGCCGCAGGACTCGATCAAGCTGCTGGCCGAAGAACGCGGCGGCTACCTCGAGCAGGACACGTCGGAATCGATGGACTGGAGCCTGGTGCGTAGCCGCATCAAGCAGTTCGGCATGCGCAACTCGAACTGCGTGGCGATCGCCCCGACCGCGACCATCTCGAACATCATCGGCGTCTCCGCCTGCATCGAGCCGACGTTCCAGAACCTGTACGTGAAGTCGAACCTGTCGGGCGAGTTCACCGAGATCAATGCCTGCCTGGTGCGCGACCTGAAGGCGCGCGGCCTGTGGGACGAGGTCATGATCAACGACCTGAAATACTTCGACGGCTCGCTGTCGCGCATCGACCGCGTCCCGCAAGACCTGCGCGACATCTACGCCACGGCGTTCGAAGTCGAGCCGAAGTGGCTGGTGGAAGCCGCGTCGCGCCGCCAGAAGTGGATCGACCAGGCCCAGTCGCTGAACATCTACATGGCCGGCGCCTCCGGCAAGAAGCTGGACGAGACCTATAAGCTGGCCTGGCTGCGCGGCCTGAAGACGACCTACTACCTGCGCACGATCGCCGCGACGCACATGGAGAAGTCGACCACCCGTACCGGCGCGCTGAACGCCGTGGCGGTCGACGGCGGCCTGTCCGGCGGGGCAGCCGCACCGGCAGCACCGGCACCGGTCGCCGCAGCAGCTCCGGACGTCGTGGACGGCGCGGCCTGCTATCTGCGGCCGGGCGACGCGGGCTTCGACGAGTGCGAGGCTTGCCAATAAGCTGCCAGTAAATAGATCAGAACCTTAACGTAACCACGCATCGCCCGGGCTCCCGGGCGATGCCGCTAAAAGAATTCAAGAAGGAAAAATATCATGGCTCTCTCCTGGGACGATGAACCGGCCGCCGCACCGGCCGCGGTTGCCAACCTTGCCGCCGTCAATCCTGAAGCCAGCGCCGCCGACGTCGCCAAGCGCGTGAATGCGGACGACAAGCGCATCATCAACGCCAAGACCGACGTCAACCAGCTGGTCCCGTTCAAATATAAATGGGCGTGGGATAAATACCTGGCCGGCTGCGCGAACCACTGGATGCCGCAGGAAGTGAACATGCAGCGCGACATCGAACTGTGGAAGAACCCGAACGGCCTGACCGAAGACGAGCGCCGCATCGTCAAGCGCAACCTGGGCTTCTTCGTGACCGCCGACTCGCTGGCCGCCAACAACATCGTGCTGGGCACCTACCGCCACATCACGGCGCCGGAATGCCGCCAGTACCTGCTGCGCCAGGCGTTCGAGGAAGCGATCCATACCCACGCGTACCAGTACATCGTGGAATCGCTGGGCCTGGACGAGAAGGAAATCTTCAACGCCTACAACGAGATCCCGTCGATCCGCGACAAGGACCAGTTCCTGATCCCGTTCATCGAAGTCATCAACGATCCGATGTTCCACACCGGCACGCTGGAAAACGACCAGAAGCTGCTGCGTTCGATCATCGTGTTTGCTTGCCTGATGGAAGGCCTGTTCTTCTACGTCGGCTTCACGCAGATCCTCGCGCTGGGCCGCCAGAACAAGATGATGGGCGCCGCCGAGCAGTACCAGTACATCCTGCGCGACGAATCGATGCACTGCAACTTCGGCATCGACCTGATCAACACGATCAAGATGGAAAACCCGCAGCTGTGGACGCCGGAATTCCGCGAAGAGATCAAGCAGCTGTTCCTGCAGGCCGTCGACCTGGAATACCGCTACGCCGAAGACACGATGCCGCGTGGCGTGCTGGGCCTGAACGCAGCCATGTTCAAGGGCTACCTGCGCTTCATCGCGAACCGCCGCGCCGTCCAGATCGGCCTCGACGCGCTGTTCCCGAACGAGGAAAACCCGTTCCCGTGGATGAGCGAGATGATCGACCTGAAGAAGGAACGCAACTTCTTCGAGACGCGCGTGACCGAGTACCAGACCGGTGGGGCGTTGAACTGGGATTGATCCGCACATTGCCCGGCCCGTTCTTCCAGGCATGATAAAGCCCGTCAATCGACGGGCTTTTCTTTTATATATGCGCCAGACTCAACGGTCCTCAAGCCACCTGAGAAAATCTCCGGCCACTTCCGGCGTCAGTTCCAGTGCCGCTTCCGCCACGTCGACTGACCCCTTGACGGCAGCCAGTGCGGCCAGTGCGCACGCCAGAAACTCTTCATCCCACGCACGCACGGCAGCCGCCGCGACGAGGCCCGGCAGGGCAGCCAATGCCGCCGCGTAGGCGTCTTGCAGGTCCGACGGGATGACGACACGTTCCCGTTTGCGGCAAATTTCGACCCAGGCCGGAAATTGCAGATAGACCGCGCCGGCACGATCAGGCGCCAGCGCCAGCGCGCGTACGACGTGCGGTACCGCCGCGAACGACGCCGCATACACGTCGCCCTGGTGCGCCAGTGCGCTCCACAACGAAAACCAGGGCTCGTCGTCGGGACCGGATGGCGGCAGCGAAGCGAGCTGGCGCAGCAACGCCGGTATGTCGGCGGCCTTGCCGTAGGCATGCTCGAGTTCTTGCCAGCGCGGACTGTCGAGGGGCAGGCAGGGTAGATCAGGAATGGTCGTCATGGCGTCGCATAAAAAACTGTAGTCTAACAAGCAGTGCTGGCGAGGCCACGCGCTCGTCGACGAGCAAGGGCATTATTCGATGAACTTCTGGATCGCCTTCATCGTCGCCTCCGGCGCCTCTTCCATCAGCCAGTGCCCCGCATCCGGAATGACCACTTCGGTGACGTTGGTGGCCGCATTGCGCATCACGATCGCCTCGTTGGCGCCGAACGATTTGGCGCCGCCGATCGCCAGCACGGGCATCGGCAGTTTATTGGCGACGACTTTCTGGTTGACCTCGGCATCCTTGGGGAAGCTGAGGAATTGCGCGAAGGCCGAGTGCATCGCGCCAGGGCGGGCGTACAGCTTCGCATAATAAGACCGGGTCGCTTCGTCGACCTTCTTCGGGTCGCCGGCGAATTCGTTCCAGAAGCGGTCCAGGTAGATGCGCTCGCGGCCGGCGACGAGGCGCTCGGCGTCCGGGCCGCCGAACGAGAAATGCCACAGCAGCGGATTACGCAGGATTTGTTCCCACGGCGGAATCCCGGGCACGGGCGCGTCCATGACGACGAGGCGGTCCGTCCGGTCGGGATAGCGGGAGGCGTAGGCGAAGGCGACCATCGTGCCGATGTCGTGGCCGACGACGACCGCGTGGTCGATGCCGAGCTTGTCGAGGACGGCGCGGACGTCGCCGGCCTGCGTCCATTTGTCGTAGCCGCCGGCCGGGTGCGAGGACAGGCCCATGCCGCGCAGGTCCGGCACGACGACGGTGTGGCTGGCCGCCAGGCGGGCGGCCAGCGGCGACCACATCGCGCCCGTGTCGCCGAAGCCATGCAGCAGCACGACGGCGGGGCCGTGGCCGCCGGTGACCACGTGCAGGGCCGCGTCGCCGGCCTGCATCGTCTGTGCCTTGAACGCCGGCGGGAAGGGCTGGACGGCGGCGGTGGCGGGATGGCTGAGCGCCAGGGACAGCGACAGTGCGGCGGCGGCCGTTGCGATGCGTGGGAACATGAGGATCTCCTGGGTTGACGGGCGTTGGGGTCGAGGCCAGTATGGTTTAGGATGAGCAGCCGGACTAGTCGCCAAATACCGCAACAGCAATTCGGAAACGCCGAACAAACAGGGTGAACAGACATGAAACTGGAAGGCATCGCCACGTTCGTCACCGTGGCCGAAAGCGGTTCCCTGAGCGAAGCGGCGCGCCGCTTGCGCGTGTCGCGCTCCGTCGTCAGCGAGCGTCTCGTCGAGCTGGAGCGGTCGCTCGGCGCCAGCCTGCTGCAGCGGTCCACGCGCAAGCTGTCGCTCACGGAGGACGGCGCCGCGTTCCTTGCGCGCGCCGCGCGCATCGTGCGCGACGTGCAGGAGGCCGCGGCCGACCTGGCCGAGCGGCGCGGACAGCTGAGCGGCCCGCTGCGCATCGCCGCGCCCGTGACGTTCGGCCGCATGCACCTGGGACCTGCGCTCTATCCCTTCCTGGCCGCCCATCCCGACATCCAACTGACGCTGGACCTGGACGACCGCCGGGTCGACGCGACGTCGGACGGCTTCGATGCCGTCGTCCGCCACGGTCCGATCGCGGATACCTATCTCGTCGCATGGCAACTGGCGACGAGCCGGCGCGTGCTCGTCGCGGCGCCCGCGTACCTGGACCGGCACGGCACGCCCCGTTCCCCGGACGAACTCGAGGACCACCGCGGCATCTTCTACACGCACCGCGGCGCGGCCGACTGGCGCTTCGCGCAGCAGGGCGAGACCCGCATCGTGCGCGCGCGGCCCAGCCTGGTCCTGAACAACGGCGACATGATGCGCGACGCCGCGCTCGCCGGACTGGGCATCGCGCTGCTGCCGGTGTTCATCGTCAGCGGGGCGCTCAAGGCAGGGACGCTGTGCGTCGTCGACGTCGGCGTCGAGGCCGAACAGGAATACATCTATATGGCGCACGCGGACGGCCAGCATCCGTCCGCGAAGCTGCGCGCGCTTGGCGCCTGGTTACGCGCGGCGTTCGGCGAACCGCCGTATTGGGAGACCGAGGGTCGGGGCTAGCGACGCTCAGCCGGCGGCCATGCGCAGCTGGAAGAACGCATTCGCCGTGAGGCGCCCCGTGCGCGGGTCGCCGACCATCAGCTCGGGCATGTGGATGTGTCCCGAGTGGAAGATCCCGCCGTTGTAGAAGATCGCCCGGTTGTAGCGTGGTTCGACCGTCAGCACCTTTTCGAACCAGCGGCTCGACGCGATCGCGAAGGTCGGCGGCACGTCCGGCATCGCCGCGCCGGCCCGTTCGTGGCGCCTCAGATCGTTTTCCAGGGCCGTGATCTCGGGCTCCGGCACCTTCGGCTTGAAGAAGCTGGTGCCGCCGAAGCGCTCGTCCCTGAACAGGTACAGCACCATCGCGCCCGCGCCGACGCCGGCCGGCAGGCCCGTGAAGTCGCGGTGCGGCAGGCGCTGGCCCGGCAGCAGGTCTTGCGGGCGGCGCGTCACGAGCGACAGGCGGCTCTTCATGTCGAGGATGCGGCGCGCGCCCAGCGGCGCGCGCGCGTGCTGCAGGAAGCTGTCCTGGATGCGCGCCGCGAGCGCGCCGCCGAGCGGCAGTTCGGGACCCGGATAGTAGTTGCCCGCCAGGTCCTGGAAACTCATGTGGTTGTTCGCCGCGAAGTCGACCAGTGCCTCCGGCTCCAGCATGAAGTCGTCGATGATGACGCAGCGGTGGTCGTCGAAGATCGGTACCACGCCGACGCGCGGCTGCGGATTGAGCAGGGGGAGCATGACGGTGGCGGCGTTGTGAAGGAGCGCCCATGGTACAACGCCATGCCATGCCGCCGCCACTTCGGCCTCGCCCTCCGCAGTCCGTCATGTTCACCAGCCCGCTCCTCGACCATCCCGCCATCGTGCGCCGCCAGCGCGAACGTGCCGGCGTGGAGGCCGTGGCGGCACGGGACGCATGCACGATGTGCCACGCGCGCGCCGATGGACGCTGGACCTTCCGCAGCTAGCGCCGCGACCGCGCACCGCGCACACCCGCGGTCGATGTGCCTTGGTGCGTACCTTCGACGATACGTTGATGCCATCCAGCGTGGTCCAACGCACGCATTCTTCACGATTTTGCACGTGCGTCGCGCCACGACGCGGAGTCTGAGGCTATCATGCGTTCAATTCCAACTTGTCGTCGTCGTCACGCGAACCGAACGTCATGACCCGAGTCCTCTTCATCCACCAGAATCTGCCGGGCCAGTTCCGCCGGCTGATGCGGTATCTGCAGACGCGGCCCGACTTCGACGTCGTCGCGATCGGCGAAGAGACCGCGGTGCGGCGCGAGCCCTTGGGACCGAAGGTGCGGACGATCGGCTACGCCAGGCCGGACGGTCCGGGCGAGAAGACCCATCACTACCTGCGCCACTTCGAAGGTTGCGTGCGCCGCGGCCAGGCCGTCGCGCGCGCGTGCGTGGCGCTGAAGCAGGAAGGCTTCGCGCCCGACGTCGTCGTGTGCCACCCCGGCTGGGGCGAGGCCCTGTTCGTCAAGGACGTGTTCCCACAGGCGCGCCTCGTCGTGTTCTGCGAGTTCTGGTGGGCGGCAAGCGGGTTGGACGTCGGTTTCGATCCCGAGTATCCGGTGAGCTTCGACGACCGCCTGCGCATCCGCATCAAGAACTCCGTGCTGATGCAGTCGCTGCTCGCGGCCGACGACGGCGTCGCGCCCACGGCGTGGCAGCGCGGCGTGCACCCGCCCGAACTGCGCGGCAAGATCCGCGAAGTCCACGAGGGCATCGACACGCAGCAACTGAGCCCCGATCCGCAGGCGCGGCTGGAACTGCCCGGCGGCGCCGTGCTCGCGCGCGCGCAGCCGGTGCTGACGTTCGTCGCGCGCAACCTCGAACCCTACCGCGGCTTCCACGTCTTCATGCGCAGCCTGCCACGGCTGCTGGCCGGGAATCCGGAGCTGCAGGTCGTCGTCATCGGCGGCGACGGCGTCAGCTACGGCCGCCGTCCGCCGCCGGGCCATGCAAGCTACCGCGACGCGCTCAAGGCCGAGCTGGACGGCGGCGCCGAGACCGTCGACTGGTCGCGCGTGCACTTCCTCGGCAAGGTGCCGTACGCCACCTACCGCAGCGCGCTGCAGGTCTCGAGCCTGCACGTGTACCTGACGTATCCGTTCGTGCTGTCCTGGTCGATGCTGGAAGCGATGGCCGTCGGCGTGCCGGTGCTGGGCTCGGATACGGCGCCGGTGCGGGAAGTGATCCGCGACGGCGAGAACGGGTTCCTGACGCCGTTCTTCGACACGGCGCTGCTCGCCGACCGCGCGCTCGACCTCATCGCGCGCCGCCACGAGATCGCCCACGTCGGCCTGGCCGGACGCGAGACGGTGCGCACGCGCTACGATTTCGAAACGGTGGGCCTGCCGGTCTACCTCGACCTGCTCACGCCATTGGATGAGCGCGCGGACACGGAGGAGGTCGCATGACGGACCGCTTCGCCTTCCACTACGCCCCCGACGGCTACTCGACATCGGGCCCGCGCCTGATGGGACGCCAGGCCGCCGGCGCCGGACTGCTGCGCGCGATCGCGACGGCGCCCGGTCTCGAGTCGGTCGGCTGCTTCGCCGGCGGCCAGGCCCACGCGGCCGAAGGCGAGCGCCTGCTGCGCGAGTCCGGCTACAAGGGCCAGGTCGACTGGATCGCGCAGGGCCGCCCGCAGGACCTGGAACGCTACGGCACGCTGTACCACCCCGCGCCCGGCATCGAACGCCTCGCGTGGCGCCGCCAGGGACTCGGCGAGCGCCGCTACAGCCTGTGCGGCATCACGCACACGACGGCCAGCCACGCCGTGATGACGAGCCTCGCCAACCTGCTCGTGGCGCCCGTGCGCAGCTGGGATGCCGTGATCTGCACGTCGCGCGTCGTGCGCGACAGCGTGCGCCGCGTGCTGGAGCGCCAGGCCGAGTATTTGAGTGCGCGCCTCGGTGCCCAGCGCTTCGAACAGCCGCAGCTGCCCCTGATCCCGCTCGGCGTGCACGCGGCCGACTTCGACGTCGACGCATCCCGCCGCGCCACCGTGCGCCGGCGCCTGGGGTTGGAAACCGGCGACGTCGCGTTCCTGTTCCTCGGCCATTTGTCGTTCCACGCGAAGGCGCATCCGCAACAGATGTTCGCGGCGCTCGAAGCCGCGGCGCAGGGCGGTGGGCGCGTGCACCTGGTGCTGTGCGGGTGGTTCGCCAACGAAGCCATCGACAAGGCTTTCCACGAGGCGGCCGCGCAACTGTGCCCGTCCGTGACGCTGTCGGTGCTGGACGGCCGCGTGGCGGCGAACCAGCTCGACGCCTGGGCCGCCGCCGACGTCTTCATCTCGCTCGCGGACAACGTGCAGGAGACCTTCGGCCTCACGCCGCTGGAAGCGATGGCGGCGGGCCTGCCGTGCATCGTCAGCGACTGGAACGGCTACCGCGACACCGTGCGCGACGGCGTGGACGGCTACCGCATCCCGACCGTGATGCCGGATGCGGGCGCGGGCCCCGATCTCGCGCAGCGTTACGACGATGGCGTGGACAGCTACGACGCGTACTGCGGCCATACGAGCCAGGCGGTCGCGGTGGATGGACCGGCCCTCGCGCAGGCCTGCGCGCGCCTCGCCGGCGATGCCGCGCTGCGGCGCGAACTGGGCGAGAACGCACGCCGGCGTGCGCGCGCGGAATTCGATTGGGCCGTCGTGTTCGGGCGTTACCGCGCGTTGTGGCGCGAGCTCGACGAACGGCGCCGCGCCGATGCGGCGCTCGGTCCCGCGCTGCCGGCAGTCGTGCCGGACCGGCTCGATCCGTTCGAGCTGTTCGCCACGTACCCGACGCTGCGGATCACGCCGGCGTCGATGGTGGAACTCGCGCCTGACGCATCGCTCGCGCTGCTGCGCCAGTATCGCGAGCTCGCGATCAACCGCTTCGCGCACGCGTCGCTGCCGACGCTGGAAGAGTTTGGACAGATCTTCGGATCGATCGAATCGCGGCCGATGCAGGTCGACGAGCTGCTCGACGCGCTCGGACCGTGCGACCGGCCGACTTTGCTGCGCGGACTCGCGTGGCTGTGCAAGATGGACTTGCTGCGTATCACCGCGGCGGCGGACTGATTTCGAATATCGCCTTTAAATAAAGGCTTTATGCGGAATGGTAGTAACGTAATGCGCATTGTTTTGCGCGCTTGTTTTTGGAGACCAAGCAAGACGAGGAAGGAATCAAACGTTATCGCAGCGATCGTTTCGGTTGAGGTTATCGCTGGTTCACCTGTAAAAGACATGAAAAATATTGTGTGCGGGTTGCGCACTGACAAGGTTTTCGTGTACTTTACGTGATTGAATTTGTCAAAACGTGAAGACGCCGATTTTCGAGGCGTTCAACGGGAAACAAACCGATCATAAATGGGACGCTGATTCATTCAGTATGCACGTAAGCTTAGCGAAAAGAACAAGCCGCATTGCCTGATAAACGTCGGGTATGGCGGCTTTTTCTTTTCGCGGCCAGCGGGCTGCGATGTGGACAGCGCAGTGAGCCATCGGACTTTAGTCGTTTAGGTCGTCGGCGACGACGATTAGCCGAGGTGCCGCGGAGAGCGATTGAGCGACTACTGTATGAATACACAGTATAGCGTAAATCGGCGATGAATGCCCGGATGTTTTACGGGTTTTATCGAATCGCCGCGTCAGTTCGGCTGGTGCCGGATTCATTGACGCAAACATAGCGTTTGCGCCGATGAATAATTCGCCCGACCAAGCAGACCGGGTTGGACGGGTTCAAACCATGTAGCGTAATTTCTCATCGCAGAGAAGGAGAACAGAAAATGGCAACCGCCGCGAAAAAACCAGCAGCAAAGCCGGCCGCAAAAGCCGCCACCAAACCGGCCGCAAAGGCAGCAGCAGATAAACCCGCAACCAAAACCGTAGCCGCTAAAGCCGCTGCGAAGCCGGCTGCGAAAAAAGCCGCAGCAACCAAGGCTCCGGCTAAATCGGCAGCAACCAAAACCGCCGCCAAGTCGACCGCCGCCGCTAAACCGGCTGCAAAGAAAGCTGCAGCAACCAAGACCGCCGCCGCTAAACCGGCAGCAAAGAAAGCCGCTGCAACCAAGACCGCAGCAACCAAGTCGACCGCTACCAAGTCGGCTGCAACCAAGACCGCCGCCAAGTCGACCACCGCCGCCAAACCGGCAGCGAAAAAGACTGCAGCCAAGTCGACCACCGCCGCCAAGCCGGCAGCAAAGAAAACCGCCGCCAAGTCGACCGCAACCAAAGCCGCCGCCAAACCGGCTGCGAAGAAGACCGCTGCCAAGTCGGCCGCTGCTGCCAAACCGGCTGCCAAGAAAGCAGCAGGCAAGACCGCTGCCAAGTCGACCGCCGCCGCTAAACCGGCTGCAAAGAAAGCAGCAGGCAAGACCGCTGCCAAGTCGACCGCCGCCGCTAAACCGGCTGCAAAGAAAGCAGCAGGCAAGACCGCCGCCAAGTCGACCGCCGCCGCTAAACCGGCTGCGAAGAAAACTGCTGCCAAGTCGACCGCTGCCGCCAAACCGGCTGCCAAGAAAGCAGCAGGCAAGACCGCCGCCAAGTCGACCGCTGCCGCCAAACCGGCTGCCAAGAAAGCAGCAGGCAAGACTGCCGCCAAGTCGACCGCCGCCGCTAAACCGGCTGCGAAGAAAGCAGCAGGCAAGACCGCTGCCAAGTCGACCGCTGCCGCCAAGCCGGCTGCAACCAAGACCGCCGCCAAGTCGACCACCGCCGCCAAGCCGGCTGCGACGAAGACTGCAGCGACCAAGACCGCAGCGACCAAGAGTGCAGCCACCAAGACCGCAGCCACCAAGGCCGCCGCTCCCGCCGCCAAAAGCGAAGCCAAGCCGGCAGTGAAGAAGGCCGCCGCCAAGCCGGCCGCCAAGGCTGAAGCGAAGCCGGAAGCTGCTGCTCCTGTTGCGAAGAAGCCGGCCGCCAGGAAGGCCGCAAGCAAGCCCGCAACCAAGGCTGAAGCCAAGCCGGAAGCCAAGGCCGAGTCGAAAGCTGAAACCAAGGCCGACACCAAGGCCGAGACGAAAGCCGAAGCCAAGACCGACGGCAAGGACAGCGGCGCCGCTGCAGCCCCGGCACCGGCCGCCAAGTCGGTGATCGCACCGGCAGCATGGCCGTTCCCGACCAGCAGCCGTCCGTAAGCCATTCCTGCCTGGTTCAGGCAAAATACCGCTGTGTGAGCTTTCACACAGCGGTTTTTTTTTCAAGGAGTCGTCGTGCTGCCCATTCTTAAATTGATCGTCGATACCGCGGCCGGTGTGCTGGGTGGCGTCTTGCTGCTGCGTTTTTGGATGCAGGTGACCCGCGTGCGTCCGCCGGCGTCCGTCGCGCAATTTACGTTCACGTTGTCCGACTGGCTCGTGCGCCCGCTGCGCCGCATCGTGCCGGGCATGGGTGGTTACGACTGGGCCAGCCTGCTGGGCGCGTTTCTCGTCGTGCTGGCGGCATCGTCGATCCTGCTGCTGGCGGGGACGAGCGGCCAGGCCGTCGTGCTGATCGCCGTGGTCCGCCTGCTCGACTGGATCCTGTACGGTTTCATGGGCCTGTTGATCATCGAGGTGATCTTTAGCTGGGTCAATCCGCATGCGCCGCTGGCGCCGTTCGTCCACGCGCTCAACGACCCGCTGCTGCGCCCGCTGCGCCGCGTGATCCCGCCGGTCGGCGGCCTCGATCTGTCGGTGCTCGTGGCCTTCATCCTGATCCAGATCGCGCAATACCTGCTGCGCCAGGTGTTCTACATCTGACGCTGGCTACACCCAACAAAAAGCGCGCCGGTCCCGCGAGGGACGGCGCGCTTTTCATTGCCCCGACGCTTTAGAAGCGGTAGCCGAAGGCCGCTTCGAATTTATCCGCGATCTCCGAAGGCGTGAAGCCGTGGTTCTGGCCGCCCTGGTGGGCGATCTTGATGGAACCCAGCAGGCTCGCCAGGCGGCCCGTCGTGGGCCAGTCGAGGTCATTGGCGATGCCGAACAGCAGGCCGGCGCGGTAGGCGTCGCCGCAGCCCGTCGGATCGACGACGCTGGCCGCCGGCACGGCCGGGATCTTGTGGTGCTCGCCGCCGGCGTAGATGTCCGAACCGGCTTCCCCGCGCGTGACGATGAGCGCGTCCAGGCGCGCGGCGATGTCCTGCAGGGGCAGGCCCGTGCGGTCCATCACCATCTCGAATTCGTAGTCGTTGCAGGCGAGGTAGCTGGCCTGGTCGATGAACGTCAGCAGCTCGTCGCCGCTGAACATCGGCAACTGCTGGCCCGGGTCGAAGATGAACGGCACGCCCCGTTCCGCGCAGTCGCGCGCGTGCTTGATCATGCCGTCGCGGCCGTCCGGCGCGACGATCGCGACGCGCAGCGGCAGGTAGTCGGCCAGGCTGTTCTCGTGCGAGAACTGCATGGCGCCCGGGTGGAAGGCGTTGATCTGGTTGCCGTCCAGGTCGGCCGTGACGAAGCACTGGGCCGTGTACGCGTTCTCGATGGTGCGGATCGCGTTGGTGGCGAGGCCTTGCTGCTCCATGCGGTCGAGGTAGTCGCCGCCGTCCTGGCCGATGGTGCCCATGATGAGCGGCTCGCCGCCCAGCAGCTTCAGGTTGTAGGCGATGTTGACGGCGCAGCCGCCGTATTCCGTGCGCAGCGTCGGCACGAGGAACGAGACGTTCACGCGGTGCAGCTGGTCGGCCAGCAGGGTTTCGCCGAAACGGCCGTGGTATTGCATGATCTTGTCGAAGGCGATCGAGCCGCAGATCAGCGAGGTCTTGGTCATTGGAAGCCTCAAGGATAGAAAACGAAAGTGTGATAACCGGACGGCTGCAGGCCGTCCAGCGTGAAATGCAGTGTGACCGGCTGTTCCGAGTGCGGGCCGAAACCGCCCGCCGGCGGCGTGCCGCGCGGCAGGTAGTCGGCGGGTGCCAGCACCCGGCGCAGCACGGGCTTGTCGCTGGCGTCGGTCAACTCGAGCTCGATGCTGGGCCAGGCCAGCACGAGGCTGCCCTGGTTGCGCAGCAGCGTATTCAATGCGTACGTGTTCGGGCCGAGCGTCGTCAGTTCACCCGTCTCGATGACGAGGTTCTCGGTCTGCGCGGGCAGATCCACGCGGCAGCCCAGCAGGGCGCACGCGCCCGCCAGGGCCGGCTTCAGGCCCGGATGCTGCGCGGCCAACGTGTTGCGGAAGCCCAGCACCGCCTGGGCCAGCAGCAGGAGCAGCAGCACGACGGCGCCCGCGGCCATCAGCATGCGCTGCGTGCGCCCCATGCGTTCCTGGCGGCGGCTGCGCTTGACGAATTCGGGCTCGTCGGCGTCGGCGTCGAGCGCGAGGCGCAGCTTCGGCGGTTCGATCTTCGTCGGCGTCAGCTTGGAGCGCCGCGCGCGCGCGTCGGACGTACGCGCGGCCTTGCTGCGCGCCGGCTTCACCACGGGCGGGATCATCGCCGGTGCGGGCGCGGGCGGTTCGCTCGCGGCTGATGCGCGTAGCGGCAGGAAGGGCGGGGCGTCGGATGCCGGCGCGGGCGGTGCCGGGACAGGCTCGGGCTCGGGCTCAGGTTCCGGCTCGGGTTCAGCCTCCGGCTCCGGCTCCGGCTCGTAATCCGGCAGCGGCTGGGCGACGATTTCCTCGGTCACCGGCAGGTCGAAACCCGGTTCGATGCGGTCCGCGGGCGCGTAGGCGCTCGCTGGCGGCGGTTCGGCGACAGGGTCTTCGGCGGGGGCGGGCTCGGGTTCGGGCTCCGGTTCGGTATCGGGCGCCGCGTGGACGACCGGCTCCAGTTGCGGTTCGACGCGGTCGGCGGGCGCGTAGGCGCTCGCTGGCGGCGGTTCGGCGACAGGGTCTTCGGCAGGCTCGGACTCGGGCTCCGGTTCGGTGTCGGGCGCCGCGTGGACGACCCGCTCCAGTTGCGGTTCGACGCGGTCGGCGGGGGCATAGTCCGCCGCGACCGGCGCCGCTTCCGGCCCTTCTTCAGCCTCGGGCGCGCGCCGCCACACGTGCGCGCGCACCGGCTCGGGCTCCGGCTCGGGCTCGGGCACGTCGTCGGCAGGCTTCGGCAGGATGCCGAGCGGATCGAAGGTGTGGTCGAAGTCGAGGGTGTAGACGGGCAACGCGTCGTCTTCCTGGACGGGCGCCGGCGCGGCCGGCTTGTCCAGGTCGATCAGGTGGGCGTTGCCGTCAAAGATGCGTTGGCAAGACCCGCAGCGGACGATGCCGCCGCGGAGCTTGAGCTGGTCCGCGGCGACGCGGAACGTGGTGTGGCAATGCGGGCACTGGGTGGCGAGCGCCATGCCTTATTTGCTGCCGTCGGCAGTCGCGCGCGGCTCCGGTGCACGTTCTGCGCCGAGCTGCCCGTGAAGAGCGACCCAGCCGTCCTGCTCGGCCCAGACGCCCAGCTTGATGAAAGGCGCGTACGCGGCGGCCACTTCCTCGGCCTGGCGCGCCAGCACGCCCGACAGGATCAGGTTACCGCCCTCGGCCACGCGGCTTGAGAGCATCGGCGCCATCAGCTTCAATGGGCTCGACAGGATGTTCGCGACGACGATGTCGAAGCGTTCTTCCCCGTGCTTCGACGCGACGAAGTCGTCCGGCACGTAGAAGTCGATCTCGCAGCGGTTGCGTTCGGCATTCAGCTTCGCCGATTCGATGGCCTGCTCGTCGATGTCGACGCCAGAGACTTCAGCCGCGCCGAGCTTCTTCGCGACCATCGCGAGGATGCCCGAGCCGCAGCCGTAGTCCAGCACCGATTTACCGGGTGCCGGGTGGGCTTCCAGCCATTCCATGCACAGGCGCGTGGTCGGATGGCTGCCCGTGCCGAATGCGAGGCCCGGGTCCACTTCGAGGATCAGCGCGTCGGGATCCGGGGCTTCGTGCCAGCTCGGCACGACCCAGATGTTCTTGCCGATGTGGATCGGCTCGAACTGCGATTGCGTGAGGCGCACCCAGTCGGCGTCCGCGACGGAACGGGTCGTGAATGCAGGCGCCTGCTGCAGGCCGATGGCGCTTGCTGCCTCGGCCACGATCGCGGCCTGGTCGGCATCCTCGTCCGTCAGCGCGACGACGCGGCTGTGGTCCCACGCGGCTTCCTTGGGCACCATGCCCGGTTCGCCGAACAGGGGCTTCTCGTCTTCCGTGCCTTCGTCCGCGTCTTCCACCGAGACCGACAGCGCGCCCGCCTCCATCAGGGCATCGGAGAGCCCTTCGGCGTGCTCGCGTGCGATCTCGATGACAACTTCAGTCCAACCCATCATTCAACCTCGGCTTTGGCGCCGATCGCGCCATCCTTCGGCAGGTCCGGCTTGTGGGCCAGCTTCTGCTCCAGGTAGTGGATGTTGGTGCCGCCTTCGATGAAGCGGGCGTCGACCATCAGTTCGCGGTGCAGCGGGATGTTGGTCAGGATACCTTCGACGACCATTTCCGACAACGCGATCTGCATGCGGCGGATCGCCTGCTCGCGCGTAGCGCCATAGGCGATGACCTTGCCGATCATCGAATCGTAGTGCGGCGGCACGTAATAGCCGGCGTACGAATGCGAATCGACGCGGATGCCGGGGCCGCCCGGCGGGTGCCAACTGGTGATGCGGCCCGGCGACGGGGTGAACTTGAACGGGTCTTCCGCGTTGATGCGGCACTCGATCGCGTGGCCCGACAGCATGATGTCGCGCTGGCGGAAGCGCAGGCGCTCGCCGCAGGCGATGCGGATCTGTTCCTGCACGATGTCGATGCCGGTGATCATTTCGGTGACCGGGTGTTCGACCTGCACGCGGGTGTTCATCTCGATGAAGTAGAACTCGCCGTTCTCGTACAGGAATTCGAACGTGCCGGCGCCGCGGTAGCCGATCTTGCGGCAGGCTTCGGCGCAGCGGTCGCCGATCTTCTCGATCAGCTTGCGCGGGATGCCCGGCGCCGGCGCTTCTTCGATGACCTTCTGGTGGCGGCGCTGCATCGAGCAGTCGCGCTCGCCCAGCCAGACGGCCTGCTTGTGCTCGTCGGCGAGGATCTGGATTTCCACGTGGCGCGGATTCTCCAGGTATTTCTCCATATAGACTTCCGGGTTGCCGAACGCGGTGCCGGCTTCCGTCTTGGTCATCGCGACGGCGTTCAGCAGTGCGGCTTCCGTGTGCACGACGCGCATGCCTCGGCCGCCACCGCCGCCCGCGGCCTTGATGATGACCGGGTAGCCGACGCGGCGCGCGGTCTGGATGATCTCTTTCGGATCGTCCGGCAGGGCGCCGTCCGAGCCGGGCACGCACGGCACGCCGGCGCGGATCATGGCCTGCTTGGCCGAGACCTTGTCGCCCATCAGGCGGATCGATTCAGGGCGCGGGCCGATGAAGACGAAGCCCGATTTTTCGACGCGTTCGGCGAAGTCGGCGTTTTCCGACAGGAAGCCGTAGCCGGGGTGGATCGCTTCGGCGTCCGTGACTTCCGCCGCGCTGATGATTGCCGGCATGCTCAGGTAGCTTTGCGCGGACGCCGCCGGACCGATGCAAACGGACTCGTCGGCGAGCTTCACGTACTTGGCGTCCTTGTCCGCTTCGGAGTGCACGACGACCGTCTTGATGCCCATCTCGCGGCAGGCGCGCTGGATACGCAACGCGATTTCACCACGGTTGGCGATAAGAATTTTTTCAAACATGGTAAGTTCGGTGTTTCTTTGAGTGCCGGCAGCGTGCCGGGAGGGCGCGGTCGGACGACCGCGCCGGAGACGTTTAGCCGATCACGAACAGCGGCTGGCCGAATTCGACAGGCTGGCCGTTTTCCACCAGGATCTTGGTGACGGTGCCGGAGAGGTCGGCATCGATTTCATTCAGGAGCTTCATCGCTTCGATGATGCACAGGGTATCGCCTTCCTTCACGGTAGCGCCCACTTCGACGAACGCCGGGGCGCCCGGTGCCGAGGAACGATAGAACGTGCCGACCATCGGCGACTTGACGACGTGGCCGGTCGGTTCGGCCGGTGCGGCCGGGGCTGCCGCGGGCGCGGCTGCCGGTGCCTGGACGGCCGGTGCCGAGTATTGCTGGACGCCTTGCTGCGGCACCATGACCATCTGATTCTGCGGGATTGCCGAGGACTTGACGATGCGGACCTTGCTTTCGCCTTCGGTCACTTCGAGTTCGGCGATATCCGACTCGGCGACGAGGTCGATCAGTGTCTTGAGTTTTCTTAGATCCATGTGAAACCCCTTGGAATTATTTGTTTAAGAGCATACGGCGCGTCGGCGGTAGGTACTTATGCGCGAATGCGTGAAGTTGACGTAGATTAACGTTGTTTCAGCGCGAAGTCGATGGCAAAGCGATATCCATCCACTCCCAGCCCGCAGATCGTGCCCAGCGCGATCGCCGACAGGAAAGAGTGGTGTCGGAATTCCTCGCGCTTGTAAATATTAGAGATGTGCACTTCCACGAACGGAATGTCCACCCCGGCCAGCGCATCGCGCAGCGCCACGCTGGTATGGGTCAAACCGCCCGGGTTGATGACGATCGCATTCACGCCTTCCTCGCGGGCGGCGTGAATGCGGTCGATCAGCGCGCCTTCATGGTTGCTTTGGAAACAGACGATCTCCGCCCCGGCTTCCCGTGCCTGGGCGGTGGCGGCCTGCTCAATGTCGGCCAGCGTCGTCGCGCCGTACACCGCAGGCTCACGCGTCCCCAGCAAATTCAAATTGGGGCCATTGAGCAGCAGTAGCTTTTTCGCCATATTCAACCGTCTGTTTGCCCGAAAGACAGGCATTTTGCCGCCAACGTTACGTGTTGGCAAGCGATATAAAGAAGTCGGAAAATAAGTGAACGACCGTTCACTCGAACTACAACTTGGCCAGGTCGGCGCGCACCTGATCGAACTTCAGACGGCCCAGGTAAGTCTTGCGGACCTGCCCATCTGCGCCGATCAGCACCGTAAATGGCAGCCCGCCGTTCGCGTTGCCGAGGCCGCGCGCGAGGTCGGTGCCACCCATGCCGCCTACGTACAATGGGTAGGAAATCTTGATTTTGCGGGCAAACTCGGCGAGGTTCGTGGGCGAATCGATGCCGATGCCGATCACATTGAAGTGCTTGCCGCCGTCCTTGGCCGCCAGTTCCGACAATTCCGGCATCTCCGACACGCACGGCGCGCACCACGATGCCCAGAAGTTGACGAGCAGCGGCTTGCCCTTCCACTGGGCGAGCGGCTGCGGCTTGCCGGCCAGGTCGTTCAGCGAGGTCGCATACAGATTCGTCACCGCCGTATGCGGGCGGCCGTCCGTGTGTGCATAGGTCGTCGTCAGCGGACCCTTGGCGTCCTGCTTCACGCCGGCGATGGCACCGAGAACCGTAAAGGCGGCGGCCAGGATCACATAACCGGCCAGGTGTTTCTTATTCATCGTGTTCGAGAGAGTCGTTGTTCATCAGGGTGCGGAGCGTGGCAGCATCGGCGCGCTGCAGGCTGCCGTCCGCGCGGGTTTTCAGCGCACCGCGTAAATCGTTCATATCATAAAGCTCGGCGTGCACCATTTCTTTTTGCCACGTGAAGCTTACCGTTTCTACCGGATCGTGGCGTCCCCCTTTGAAGTGGGGAGTTTCGGAAATCTCGATATTGACATTGCGATTCAACAGCCAGATTTCGACTTCCTTGGCGCTGTCGGCAAATAATTGCAGGTGGATGTCGTCATGTTCGCCCGCCGTTCCGTTCAAAACCGCACCGGTAATATACGGACGGAATTCGGCCAATTGGTCCATCACTTCCAGCGCTGCCGCACGCAAGTGCTGCAGGCGCGCGGCCTGCGCCGGGCCGAGGAACAATGCCTGGTAGCGGCGCACTTCGTCTTCGACTTGCAGATTATCCGGCAGGTAATTAGGAGAAGGGCGGTCGACGCCGAGCACCTGGCGTGCCGCCTTCGTCTTGGCCGTCGAGTAATCGGCCCCATCCTGGGCGATCATGCGGGCGGCCGTCGCAGCGATGCGTGCGCGCACCTGTTGGAGGTCGTCATTTGAATTGGGCATCATGTCCGAGATCATACTCTTGAAAGGAAAATGGCATCGCGTCGGGTAGAATCGCGTATTCGCTATTACAGAGATCCCTTCGGCACGTCATGCACATCCATATCCTCGGCATCTGCGGCACCTTCATGGGCGGCCTCGCGGTGCTGGCCAAAGAGGCCGGCCATCGCGTCACCGGGTGCGACGCCAACGTCTACCCTCCGATGAGCACCCAGCTCGAAGCCCAGGGCATCGAGCTGATCCAGGGTTACGGGCCCGAACAGGTGAACCTGAACCCGGATTTGTACGTCGTCGGCAACGTGATGACGCGCGGTAATCCGCTCGTCGAGGAAATCCTGAACCGCGGCTTGCCGTACGTATCTGGCCCGCAATGGATTGGCGACCACATTCTCCGTAATAAATGGGTGCTCGCCGTCGCGGGCACGCACGGCAAGACGACGACGACCTCGATGCTGGCGTGGATCCTGGAAGATGCCGGCTATTCGCCGGGCTTCCTGATCGGCGGCGTGCCGCTGAACTTCGGCGTGTCCGCGCGCCTGTCGGGCGAAACCGATTCCGACTTTTTCGTGATCGAGGCGGACGAATACGACACGGCCTTCTTCGACAAGCGCTCGAAGTTCGTGCACTACCACGCCAAGACCGCCGTGCTGAACAACCTGGAATACGATCACGCCGACATCTTCCCCGATATCGGCGCCATCGAGACGCAATTCCACCACCTCGTGCGCACCGTGCCCGGCGTCGGGCGCATCGTCGTGAATGGCGACGAAGCGTCGTTGGCGCGCGTGCTGAAGCGCGGCTGCTGGAGCGAGAAGGAAAGTTTCGGCTCGTCCGAAGGCGTGGACTGGAGCCTCGTCGAACATCCGGGCGGGTCCAGCTTCGACGTGTTCTTCAAGGGCGACAAGCAGGGCACCGTCCACTGGGACCTGACCGGCCACCACAACCGCAGCAATGCGATGGCCGCCATCGCCGCCGCGCGCCACGTGGGCGTGCCGCCCACGCAGGCGATCGAGTCGCTGGCCCGCTTCCAGAACGTCAAGCGGCGCATGGAAGTGCGAGGCGTCGTCAACGGCGTGACCGTGTATGACGACTTCGCGCACCATCCGACCGCGATCGCGACGACGGTCGGCGGACTGCGCCAGAAAATCGGGACGTCGGGAAGGATTCTCGCCGTGCTGGAGCCGCGCTCGAACACGATGAAGCTGGGCGCGATGAAGGATGCGCTGCCGGGCAGCCTGAAGGATGCGGACCTCGTGTTCGGCTTCGGCAGCCAGCAGGCGCTGGGCTGGTCGCTGGCCGATGCATTGAAGCCGCTGGGCGCCAACGCGCACAGCTTCGACCAGCTCGACTACATGGTGCAGGCGATCGTCCAGGCCGCGCAGCCGGGCGACCACATCCTTGTGATGAGCAACGGCGGCTTCGGCGGCGTGCACCAGAAGCTGCTGGAGGCGATGGCGGCATGAGCGGGGGCTCGCATCTGCTCTATCTGCACGGCTTCCGCTCGTCGCCGCGCTCGTTCAAGGCGAGGGTGGTGCAGCAGCGGATGGAAGCGGCCGGCCGCGCCGCCGACCTGATCTGCCCGCAACTGCCGGCTTCGCCGAAGGCCGCGATGGACCTCGTCCTCACGCTGGTCGAACGCCATGCCGGCAATCTCGCCATCATCGGTTCCTCGCTGGGCGGCTTTTACGCGACCTGGCTGGCGGAACGCTTCGGCTGCCGCGCCGCGCTGATCAATCCGGCCGTCGATCCCCTGAAAGACCTGGATAAACATGTCGGCATCACGACCGAGTGGCATACGGGCGAGCCGTTCGAATTCAAGCGCGCGTACATCGACGAGCTGGCGGCGCTGAAGGTCGGCACCATCACCCGGCCGGCGCGTTATTTCCTGCTGGCCGCCACGGGCGACGAGGTGTTGGACTACCGCGACATGGTTGCGCATTACGCGGGCGCGCACCAGCACGTCATCCAGGGCAGCGACCACGCAGTGTCGGAATTCGAGCAGTATGTCGATGAGGTGCTGGCGTTCTGCCTGACGGATCATCCAAACGAAGGCGACGCCGGATCGGACCAGCGCCAGTGAGGCCCGCGTCGCTGCGCCGGGCCCGCTGGCTGGCGCATTCGGCCGGCGTGGGCGCGCCGGCCGTCATGCGCGACTGGCTGACGACGCCGGGTTCGCTGACGGCGCGCCTGATCGCGCACAGCCGGCAATTCCGGGTACAGAAACTGCGCCAGGCGGGCAATGTCTGCCTGGCGGACGAGGCCGACGCGATCGGCCTGGCGCGGCCCCGGCGCGTGTGGGAACGCGAGGTGCTGCTGCGCTGCGACGGGCAACCGGTCGTGTACGGCCACACCGTCGTGCCGATGAGTGCGAGCGCGAGCGACTGGCCCCTGTTTTCGGCGCTGGGCGAACGTTCGCTCGGTACCACGCTGTTCTACGATCCGCGGGTCACGCGCGGGGCGCTCGAATTCGCGCGGCTGCGTCCCGGCCATCCGCTGGTGGCGCGCGTGCATGCCGCGCTCGGCCGGAACGCGCCGGTGCGCGACACTTATTTTGCGCGGCGCTGCGTGTACCGCCGCCGCCAGGGACTGCTGCTGGTCACCGAGGTCTTCCTGCCCGAGGTGCTCGATCTCGAGGCGACCGCATTTAATATGAATACGAATACAAAATGAACTTATTTTTCGAAGAGTCCGGCGATTTCAAGGTCGGCACCGTGCTGTCGCAGGCGGGCGAGGCCTACCAGGTCGAAATGCCGAGCGGGAAGCGTACGAAGGTCAAGGCGCGCGACGTGATGCTGCAGTTCGACAAGCCGGACCCCGCCACCCTGCTGGAGCAGGCGAAGGTCGTCGCGGCGGACGTCGATCTGGAATTCCTGTGGGAAGTCGCGGGCCAGGAAGAATTCGGATTCGCGGAACTGGGCGCCGAGTACTTCGGCCACGCGCCGCTGGCGTTCGAAGCGGCCGGCCTCGTGCTGGCGCTGCACGGCGCGCCGATCTATTTCTACAAGAAGGGCCGCGGCCGCTACAAGGCGGCGCCGGAACAATCGCTGCGCGCGGCGCTGGCCGGCATCGAAAAGAAGAAACAGCAGGCCATCGTGCAGGCCGCGTATGTCGAGGAACTGAAGGCCGGCACGCTGCCGCAGGCGATGCAGCCGCTCGTCCAGCAACTGCTGTTCAAGCCGGACAAGAACAGCATCGAATTCAAGGCGCTCGAGACGGCCGCCGACGAGCTGCAGACGACGGCCCCGCGCCTGATGCTGTCCACGGGCGGCATCGCGTCGGCGAAAGAGCTGCACATGGGCCGCTTCCTGTTCGAACATTTCCCGCGCGGCGCCGGCTTCCCGCCCGTCGCGGTGCCGACCCCACCGGCCGACCTGCCGCTGGCGAACGTGGCCGCGTTCTCGATCGACGACGTGACGACGACCGAGATCGACGACGCGTTCTCCGTCGAGAAGCTGGATGACGGCACCGTGCGCGTGGGCATCCACATCGCGGCGCCGGGCCTGGGCATCCGTCCGGACGACGCCATCGACAAGATCGCCCGTGCGCGCATGTCGACCGTGTATATGCCGGGCGACAAGATCACGATGCTGCCGGACGACGTCGTCGACGCCTACACGCTGGCCGAGGGCAACGACTGCCCGGCGTTGTCGTTGTATGCCGTACTGGATCCGGCCACGTGGACCGTGCTCTCGACGACGACCCGCGCCGAGCGCGTGCCCATCAAGAACAACCTGCGCCACAACGACCTCGACGACGTCGTCAACGAGGAGACGCTGAACAAGGGTGAAGGCGACTACCCGCACAAGATGGAACTGGGCCTGCTGTGGCAGTGGGCGCTGCAGCTGGAAGCGGGCCGCATGAAGAAGCGCGAAGCGTTCGGCCTGAAACCGGAACAGGCGAACCGCGTCGACTTCAATTTCTACGTCGAGGACGACGTCGTCACGATCGTGCGCCGCAAGCGCGGCGCGCCGCTGGACAAGATCGTGGCCGAGCTGATGATCTTCGCGAACAGCACGTGGGGCAAGCTGCTGCACGACTGCGGCGTGCCGGGCATCTACCGCTCGCAGGGCCCGGGCGCCGGCGGCTGGGCCGCCAAGATGCAGGTGCGCATGGTCACGCACGCGGCGCCGCACCAGGGCCTCGGCGTCGATCAATATGCCTGGTCGACGTCGCCGCTGCGCCGCTATACGGACCTCGTGAACCAGTGGCAGATCCTCGCCTGCGCCAGCAATGGCGTGACGGCGCCGCTCGTCGCCCCGTTCAAGCACCGCGATGCGACCCTGTTCTCGATCGTCTCCGCGTTCGACGCCGCGTACTCGGCCTATAACGACTTCCAGCAGAACATGGAGCGTTACTGGTGCCTGCGCTGGCTGGCGCAGGAACATGCGAAGCAGGTCGAGGCCGTCGTGCTGAAGGACGAGGTGCTGCGCCTCGTCGAGATCCCGCTCGTGATCCGCCTGCCGGGCATGCCGCAGGCGGCGCGCGGCGCGCAGGTCCGCCTGGACATCGTGCGCTGGGACGAGGTCGACCTGTCGCTGGAGGCGCGCCTGCTCGAAGTTGCGGCCGTCGCGCCGGAAGCGGCCGAGGAGCTGGGCCTGGACGAGGAAGAAGACACGGGCGAGGCGGCGGCTGCGGAAGCGGCCGAAGCCGAGGGCGCGGTCGCCGTTACCGATCCGGAAACGCAGACCGACGTCACGGGCGAGCAGGCTGCGTGATGTGTGACTGACACCGATCGTTGAAACGTCGACAATATCTTGTTGCATCAACGGTCGGGTCTTTCCACAAGGCTCGCAATGAGGGCAGCCTGCACGGTAGAATGGGGAGTTCCATGACCCCAACCGTCCCACCCCGCAGCGCGTGAACACCCTCCGACACAACCGTCCCCTGATGATCGCCATCGCCTTCTCGGTGCTGGCGCACGCCTCCCTGCTGGCGGTCCGTTTCGCCGCGCCGGACGCGTTCCGGCTGCAGCCGGCCGATCCGGGCCTGGAGGTCATCCTGGTCAACGCCAGGCATGCGCGCGCCCCGGTCAAGGCGGACGCGCTGGCCCAGGCCAACCTGGACGGCGGCGGCAACGCCGACGCCGGCCGCGCCCAGTCGCCCCTGCCGGACCTGCGCAAGGTCGAGAATGGCGACAGCATCAAGGCCCTGCAGCGCCGTATCGCCGAACTGGAACAGCAGCAGAAAAGCGTGCTGACGAAGATGCGCCAGTCGCAGTTCAACAGCGCGCCCGTGGCCGAGCAGACGAAGCCCGACCCCAGCCGCACGGGCGAGGACAACCTGGACTCCACCAGGGCCATCGCGCGCATGACGGCCGAGATCACCCAGCGCATCGCCGACGAGAACAAGCGCCCGAAAAAGACGTTCATCAGCCCCAGCACGCGCGAGGTCGGCTACGCCATGTACTACAAGGCGATGCAGAAGCGCGTGGAGGAGGTCGGCACCTTGAACTTCCCGCAGCAGAACGGCAAGAAGCTGTACGGCGAACTGGTCGTCTACATCCCGATCTTCCAGGACGGCACGCTGTACGAAAAAGAAGGCGGACCGCGCATCGAACGCAGTTCCGGCAATCCGGCGCTGGACAAGGCGGCGCTGGCGATCGTCCGCCGCGCCGCGCCGTTCGGCAAATTCCCGGCCAATATGCGCTCGACCGACAAGGACGATCTCTGGATCGTCGTCACCCGCTTCAAATTCACCCGCGAAGAAAAGCTGCAGGCCGAACTGCGCGGCGAAGGATAACAGGAGACTCCATGACCGATAAATATTGCGTGATCGGCAACCCGATCGCCCACAGCAAATCGCCGGACATCCACGCCGCGTTCGCGGCCGCGACCGGCCAGGACATCGCGTACGAACGCTGCCTGGCGCCGCTGGACGGTTTTGCGGACACCGTCCGCGACCTCGTGGCGCAGGGCTACCGCGGCGCCAACGTGACGCTCCCCTTCAAGCTGGAAGCGGCCGCGCTGGCCAACCGGCTGGAAGCGCGGGCGCGCCTGGCCGGTGCCGTCAACACGCTGCGCTTCGAAAATGGCGAGATCGTCGGCGACAACACGGACGGTCCGGGCCTCGTCGCCGACATCGTCAGGAACGCCGGCGTGCCGCTCACCGGCAAGCGCGTCCTGCTGCTGGGCGCGGGCGGGGCGGCGCGCGGCGTCATCCTGCCGTTCCTGAACGAGAAGCCGGACGCGATCGTGATCGCCAACCGCACGCGCGCGACAGCCGATGCGCTCGTTGCCCACTTTGCCGATCACGTGGCGTACTCGGGGCAGATCAGCGCCTGCGGGTTCGCCGACATCGAGGGTGCGTTCGACGTCGTCGTCAACGCGACGTCGGCCAGCCTGTCGGCCGACCTGCCGCCCGTGCCCGCGTCGGCCTTCCGTGCGGGGACGCTGGCGCTGGACATGATGTACGGGAAGGAGCCGACGCCGTTCATGGCGTTCGCGGCCTCCCACGGCGCGGCCGTGCGCGATGGCCTCGGCATGCTGGTCGAGCAGGCGGCGGAAGCGTTCTTGACGTGGCGCGGTGTGCGGCCGGAGACGTCGGCCCTGCTGGCCCGCATGCGCGCATCATGAGCGGCATCGGCACGCTCAAGACGGGGGCGCCCGCGCGCGCAAGAACCGGCGGGCGGCGCTGGCTGAAGTGGATCATCCTCGGGCCGCTGCTGCTCGTCGTCCTGCTGCAGCTGTATTTCTTTGCGATGGTGTGCTGGTGGACGCAGTTCAACCCGTCGTCCACGAGCATGATGCGCCAGCAGCTGTCGGCGCTGCGCGAGCAGAATCCGAATGCGAAGCTGGAACAGGTGTGGGTGCCGTACGCGCGCATCTCGAACAACCTCAAGCGCGCCGTGATTGCATCCGAGGACGCCAATTTCAGCGAGCACGACGGCGTCGACTGGGATGCGCTGGAAAAGGCGTACGAGCGCAACAACAAGAAGCACCGGGTCGTGGGCGGCGGCTCGACGATCACCCAGCAGCTGGCCAAGAATTTGTTCCTGTCCGGCTCGCGCAACTACCTGCGCAAGGGCCAGGAGCTGGTCATCGCCTACATGCTGGAAGCGGTGATGGACAAGGAACGCATCCTGGAGATCTACCTGAACGTGGTCGAATTCGGCCGCGGCGTGTTCGGCGCCGAGGCCGCGGCGCGCCATTATTTCCGCATCCCGGCCGCCAACCTGAACGCCGCCCAGGCCGCCCGCCTAGCGGTGATGCTGCCGAACCCGCGCTACTACGACCGCCACCGCGACACCAGCTACCTGGCACGCCGCACGGCGATCATCCAGCGCCGCATGAACGCCGCGGAATTGCCTTAAACCGGGGTCAGAGCCCAGTTTTTGGCAATAGCTCAAGAACATGTTGAATCGGCTGGCGCATCGCCGGCCAAGTTTGCTCAGGATATTTCCAAAAATCGGGCTCTGACCCCGGTTTTGCCTGGTTTATACCCCAATTCGGGGTCAGAGCACATTTTTCTCGCAATTCGGGGTCAGAGCACATTTTGATACTCGGTGCTCGGCCCTTTTTTTGCCTTTTGCGCAGCAGCCTCAAGACGTTTCGTGGCGTGGGCGCTCCAATCATTACCTTCTAACCATTGCCAAAAAAAGTGCTCTGACCCCGAATTTGCGGCGAAAGTGGACCTGACCCCGAATTTGGGAATTTGCCTGGGAAAACGTGCGTTCGGACTGGCCGGTCTCAGGGCTTACAGGTACACTTGCGCTGTTTCCGAATCCGGCCGAGAAAGCAGCGCATGATCAACGTATTTGTCCTACAAAATGGCCGACTGAACCAGATACCCATCGCGTCGCGCGCCGATCTGGAGAACGCGCCTGCCGTCTGGGTCGACCTCCTCGACCCGACCGACGAGGAGCGCGCCTGGGTCAAGTCGACCTATGACGTGATCCTGCCCGGCGAGGACGAAGTCCAGGACATCGAGGCGTCCGCGCGCTACTACGAAGCGGAAAACGGCGACCTGCACCTGCGCACCGACTTCCTGCGCGAGGAAGAGGACGGCCCGTCGCGCATCGTGACCGTCGCGTTCATCCTGGCCAAGAAGATCCTGTTCTCGGTCCACACGGACGACCTGCCCGTGTTCCGCCTCGTGCGCCTGCGCGCGCGCTCGCGGCCCGGGTCGATCGAGGACTACATGGACGTGCTGCTGGACCTGTACGCGACCGACGCCGAGTACTCGGCCGATGCGCTGGAAGGCATTTACGAGAGCCTGGAAGACGTCAGCCAGCGCGTGCTGCAGAAGGAATTCACCGACCAGGACGCGGCCTCCGCGCTGAATGCGATCGCCCACGAGGAAGACTTGAACGGCCGCATCCGCCGCAACATGATGGACACGCGCCGCGCCGTCAGCTTCCTGATGCGTGGCCGATTGCTGAACGCGGAACAGTTCGAGGAGGCGCGCCAGATCCTGCGCGACATCGAATCGCTCGACGGCCACACGTCATTCCTGTTCGACAAGATCAACTTCCTGATGGATGCCACCGTCGGCTTCATCAACATCAACCAGAACAAGATCATCAAGATCTTCTCGGTGGCCTCGGTCGCGTTCCTGCCGCCGACCTTGATCGCCAGCATCTACGGCATGAACTTCGAATTCCTGCCGGAACTGCACTGGCAGTTCGGCTACGGCTGGTCGCTGGGCCTGATGGTCGTCAGCGCGATCGCGCCGTTCCTGTACTTCCGCCACCGCGGCTGGTTGAAGTAATCCCCGACATGTTCCCGTGATCCCGTGCGCCGGCCCAGCCGGCAGCGCAGATATGCGTTCGTCTCATTGTCGTTGACTCATTAAATGAGAATCATTATCATTCGCGTTCAATATTAGATCCAGAACGGAGTGATTCGATGGCCATGCATGCGCGCGCCGCCCGGCGTATTCCACCCAACCGCCTCGCGGCCGCCGTCGCGCTTGCCTTGCCGCTGCTGGCCGAGGCCGCCGCCGATGATCCGGTCGACGCACCGGTCCAGCAGGTGCAGATCAGCGCCACGCGGCTCGGCGAAACGACCGAGGGGACCGGCTCGTACACGACGGGCAAGGACCGGACGGCCGTGCCGCTGACCCTGTCGCTGCGCGAGACGCCGCAATCCGTCACGGTGGTGACGCAGCAGCGCATCGAGGACCAGGGCCTGCTCACCGTGACGGACGTCGTCAACAACGTGACGGGCGTGTCCGTGAACCAGTACGAGACGAGCCGCGCCGGCTTCACCGCGCGCGGGTTCGACATCGACAACCTGCAGATCGACGGCGTGCCGACGACGTGGGAACAGTCGTGGAGCGCGGGCGAGGTGCTGGGCAGCCTGGCGCTGTACGACCGCGTCGACGTCGTGCGCGGCGCGACGGGGCTGATGACGGGCGCCGGCAACCCGTCCGCCGCCATCAACCTCGTGCGCAAGCATGCGACCGGCAAGACCCTGGCCGGCACGGTGGAAGCGGGCATCGGCCGCTGGAACCAGCGCCGCCTGCTGGGCGACGTGACGACGCCGCTGACGCGGGACGGCAGCGTACGTGCCCGCTTCGTCGGCGAGTACACGGATGGCGACAGCTGGGTGTCGCTGCTGTCGAACCGGAACAAGACCGCGTACGCGACGATCGACGCGGACCTGGGCCGCTCGACCCTGCTGCAGGTCGGGATCAGCCGCCAGGAAACGCAGGCGAACGGCCCGATGTGGGGCGGCCTGCCGTACTGGCATTCGGACGGGTCGAAGACGGACTGGGACGTCTCGAAGACGTCGGCCGCGGACTGGACCCGTTGGCCGACCTCGTACGACAGCGCCTTCGTCAACCTGGAACACGGTTTCGCCAACGGCTGGAAGGTCAGGGCCACCGCCAGCCGGGGCGACCGCCGGTCCGATTCCTACCTGCTGTACCTGTCGGGCGTGCCGGACCGCGCGACGGGCGAGGGCCTCGCCGCCTTCGCCGGCTCGTACGCGACCCGCACGAAGCAGGACAACGCCGGCCTGCACGCGAGCGGTCCGTTCGAACTCGCCGGCCGCACGCACGAAGTGGCGTTCGGCGTGCTGCACCAGAAGCAGACCTTCGTCTCCAACAGCCGCGCGGCCGATTTCGGCACGGGCGCCGGCGTGCCGGGCGTCGGCGACTTCAACGCGTGGACGGGGACCGCGTACCGGCAGCCCGCGTGGAGCGCGCCGACGTTCTACGAAAGCAGCGCGACGAAGCAGGCCGCGCTGTACGGCGTGGCGCGCTTCTCGCTCGCCGATCCGCTCACCCTGATCGTGGGCGCCCGCGTGACCGACTATGAAAAGTCGGGCCGCGGCCTGTACACGGCCGCGTACGACATCAGGCACGAGCGCGAAGTGACGCCGTACGCGGGCGTCGTCTACGACATCGACGGGACGTATTCCGTGTACGCGAGCTACACGGACATCTTCCAGCCGCAGAACCTGAAGGACATCGACGGCAACATGCTCGACCCGATCGTCGGCACGAGCTGCGAGGCGGGCGTGAAAGCCGAATTCCTCGACGGCCGCCTGAACGGGGCGTTCGCCGTGTTCCGCGCGAAGCAGAACAACCTGGGCCAGGAAGCGGGCCTCGTCGACCGCGACGGCAGCGGCCCGCTGGCGCCGGAGACGTATTACCGCGCGGCCGCCGGCGCGACGAGCGAGGGCATCGAGTTCGATGCGTCCGGCGAACTGGCGAAAGGCTGGAACGTGACGGCCGGCTACACGCAGTACCGCGCGAAGGATGCGGCCGGCGCGGACGTCAACAGCGTCTATCCGCGCCGCCTGTTCCGCGTCTTCACGACGTATCGCCTGCCGGATGCGTGGAGCGCGTTGAGTGTCGGCGGCGGCGTGAACTGGGAAGGCCGCACGTACACGGTCGACCCGGGCGCCCCCGCCGGCACGAATGGCCTGATCGAGCAGTCGCCGTTCAGCGTCGTCAACCTGATGGCCCGCTACGACATCACGCGGCAGCTGTCGGCCCAGCTGAACGTCAACAATGCGTTCGACCGCAAGCATTTCGGCATGTTCTCCGCGTACGGCGCGATCACGTACGCGGCCCCGCGCAGCACGACCCTGACGCTGAAGTACGCGTTCTGACCATGCGCGCGACCTGGACCCTCATCCACCGCTGGTGCGGCCTGCTCACGGCGGCCTTCCTGTTCGTCAGCGGGATCACGGGCGCCGTGATCTCGTGGGACCACGAGCTGGACGACCTGCTCAACCCGCACCTGATGGAAGCGCATACGCCCGGCACGCCGCGGGATCCGCTGGCGCTGGCACGCCAGGTCGAGGCGCGCCATCCGGACGTGCGCGTGTCGTAAGTGCCGCTGCATGCGCAAGCCGGGAAATCGCTGGCGCTGGGCGTGGCGCCGCGCATCGATCCCGCCACGGGCGCCTTGAGGTCGCCCGGCTTCAACCAGGTCTTCGTCGATCCGGTCAGCGGCGTCGAACTGGGCCGGCGCGAGTGGGGCGCCGTGTGGCCGATCAGCCGCGAGACGTTTGTGTCCTTCCTGTACCGCCTGCATTATTCGCTGCATCTGCCGGACCGCTGGGGCATCTGGCTGATGGGCGCCATCGCGGTGGTGTGGACGCTCGACTGCTTCGTCGGCTTTTATCTGACCTTGCCGGTGCGGCGCCAAACCGCCAACCCCGGCAAGTCGTGGTGGCAGCGCTGGCGCCCGGCGTGGATGGTGCGCTGGCGCGGCGGCGGCGCGAAACTGAATTTCGACCTGCACCGCGCGTTCAGCCTGTGGACGTGGGTCGTGCTGTTCGTCCTCGCCTTCACGGCCTTTTCGCTGAACCTGTACCGCGAAGTGTTCTATCCCGTGATGCAGACGTTCACGCAGGTCACGCCATCGCCGTTCGACACCCGCGTGCCGGCCGACCTGCAACACCCGGTCGAGCCGCGCGTCGCGTTCGGCGACGTCGTCGCGCGCGCCGGCACGGAAGCGCGCCGGCGCGGCTGGGATGCGCCCGTCGGCAGCCTCTATTATGCGCAGGAGTACGGCATCTACATGGTGAGCCTGTTCGCGCCGGGCGACGACCACGGCACGGGCGGCGTCGGCCCCGCGCTGCTGTATTACGACGGCCTGGATGGCCGCCTGCTGGGCGATCGCCAGCCGTGGAAGGGGACTGCGGCCGACATCTTCGTGCAGGCCCAGTTCCCGCTGCACTCCGGCCGCATCCTCGGGCTGCCGGGACGGATCCTGATCTCGTGCATGGGACTCGTCGTCGCCATGCTGAGCGTGACCGGCGTGATCATCTGGTGGCGCAAGCGGGCGTCGCGCGCCGTGAACGCGCGGCGCGTGAAGGCGGTGCCGGTCGAGACCTGATGCTTACAGCGCGACGTCGTCCGCTTTCAGATACCACTTCAGCGCGCGCACGACCATCGCATGGTCGTCCACGCCCGCGAGCCCCGACACGGTGATCGTGCCGACCTGGCCCGTCCCCTTCACGACGATGGGGAACGAGCCGCCGTGCGCCGCGTAGTCCTTCGAGTCGAACGTGGGCAGGTTGTCGAAGTCGCGGCCCGCGTTGACGGCTTCCGTGTGCACGAAGAACGACGCGTGGCCGGTGCGGTTCACGAGGTTGCTCTTGCGGCGGATCCAGTCGACGTTGTTCGGGCTCGTGCCCGCCATCGCATAAAAGAACAGCGGATTGCGGTTGATCGTGATGTCGATCGTGACGGCGACCTTGTCCGCTTTCGCCTGCTCGACGATCCTGTTGCCGATCGCGAGCGCCGCGTCGTTGTCGAAGGACGTGAACTGCAGCGCCTGCTCCTGGCGGCGGATGGTGTCGAGCGCTACGGTTTTCTTGTCCATGCTGGTTCCTGGGTTGGTCGTTGCCGCGCCGGCGGTGCCGGCGAACAGCGCGCTTGCCGCGATCAGTACGGCGCAGGAACAGGGAATAATGCGGCGGATGATACGCACAGCCATGTCGTTGCCTCTCTCCGGTTTTGTTATCCGGAAAGTATAACCGGAGAGCGGTCCGTTATTGCTTGAGATTCAGGAACAGATTCGCGGCGAACGCGAGGATGGCCACCGATGCGATGATTTCCGCGATCACCAGGGCCGGCGCGAAAGCCATGTGGCCCAGCAGCAGCATGGAGAGCGCGACCATCATCACGGGCAATGCGAGGTTCAGCAGCCAGAAGTGCAGGCGTGCGAGACGGCTTTCGCCCGCCTTCGGGAACACGCTGTAGATCAGGCCGGCGAGGGCCATCGTCGTCCAGCCCAGCAGGTTGACGTGGGCGTGCACGGGGCGCAGGGTGAAGTTCTGGCTGGCGCCCATGGCGATGCCCAGCGAGATCCCGAAGATGAGGTAGAGGACGGCGAGCTTGATCCAGATGATGCCGGCGTGCGAAAACTGCGGTTGCGGCAGCGGATTGACGGTCGTGGTTTGCATGGTGCGGCTCCTGATGGATGGTCGATGTGGAGCGCATCGTACATACGGTCGTCGCACCGGTGCAGCCCCACGCGTGGGGGAGACGATCAACCCGTCACATCGTTGCAAACATGGCCACGACGGCCACCAGCATCACCGCCACGCCGATCCAGCCGATCACGGTATGGCGCGTCGACAAGGTGTAGCCGCCCATGATCTTGCGGTTATGCGCGAGCAGCATCATGACGGCCATGATCGGCACGGCGATGACGCCGTTGATCTGCGCGGACAGCACCAGCGCCGCGATCGGGTCGACCGGGGCGAAGTCGAGCGCGACGCCGCCCAGCGTGGCCAGCGCGATGATGCCGTAGAACTCGCGCGCCTCGACGACCTTCAGGTCCATGCCGTTGCGCCAGCGGAAGCTCTCGGTGACGGCATACGCGGCCGATCCGGCCAGCACGGGCACGGCCAGCATGCCCGTGCCGATGATGCCCAGCGCGAACGCGAGGAACGCGAACTCGCCCGCCACCGGCCGCAGCGCCTCGGCCGCCTGCGCGGACGACTGGATGTCCGTGATGCCGTGTGCGCCCAAGGTCACCGCCGTCGTCAGCATGATGAAGAAGGCGACGAGGTTGGAAAAGCCCATGCCGATCAAGGTGTCCGACTTGATGCGCCTGAGTTGCGCGGCGGCGTCGCGCGGGCGCGTGCGCAGCGCGCGCGTGTGGTGGTCGTTGCGGATCTCCTCGACTTCCTGCGACGCCTGCCAGAAGAACAGGTAGGGGCTGATCGTCGTGCCGAATACGGCGACGATGAGGGCGACGGCATCCTTCGTGAAGGTGAAATGGGGCCAGACAGTGCGCGCGAAGACTTCCGTCCACGGCATGTGCACGGCGAACGCCGTCGCGACGTAGGCCAGCAGGCCCAGGGTCAGCCATTTCAGGTAGCGCACGTAGGCGGCATACGGCAAAAAGACCTGCAGCGCGAGGCACAGCAGGCCGAAGCCGAGCGCATACAGGTGGCTGGAGCCGGTGCCCGTCACGAGGCGCAGCGCCTCGCCCATCGCGGCGATGTCGGCCGCGATGTTGATGACGTTCGCGACGAGCAGCAGTGCGACGATGGCGTACAGCAGCCAGGGCGGATATGCGCGGCGGATGTTGGCCGCGAGCCCGCGCCCCGTCACGCGCCCGATGCGCGCCGACACGAGCTGGATGCCGACCATGAACGGGTAGGTCAGCACGAGCGTCCACAGCGTGTTGAAGCCGAATTGCGCGCCGGCCTGCGAATACGTCGCGATGCCGGACGGGTCGTCGTCGGCCGCGCCCGTGATCAGGCCGGGGCCGAGCGATTTCAGCGTGGCGTTGTCGGTGAGGCGGCGGAACAGCTTCAGCGGCATGTCGGGCCGGGCGCGGTCACGCCAGGCGCGCAAACACGCGGCGGGCCGCTGCGACCGTCTCGGCGATCACGGCATCGTCGTGCGTGGCCGAGACGAAGCCTGCTTCGAACATCGCGGGCGCGAAGTACACGCCTTCGTCCAGCATGCCGTGGAAGAAGCGGTTGAAGCGCTCCTTGTCGCCGGCCATCATCTGGCCGTAGCTGGACGGGATCGTGTCGGCGAAATACAGGCCGAACATGCCGCCGACGCTGTCCGCGCAGAACGCGATGCCGGCTTCCTGCGCGGCGGCCGTCAGGCCGTCGACCAGCTTCTTCGTCTGCGCCGTCAGGTGCTCGTAGAAGCCCGGCTGCTGGATCAGCTTCAGGGTCGTCATGCCGGCGGCGACGGCGACCGGGTTGCCGGACAGCGTGCCCGCCTGGTAGACGGGGCCGATCGGCGCCATCTTCTGCATCAGGTCAGCGCGGCCGCCGAACGCGGCGACCGGCATGCCGCCGCCGATCACTTTGCCGAGCGCGGTCAGGTCCGGCGTGATGCCGTACAACCCCTGCGCACCTTTGACACCGACGCGGAAGCCCGACATCACTTCGTCGAAGATCAGCACGGTGCCGTATTCCGTGCACAGTTCGCGCATGCGCTGCAGGAATTCCGGCGTCGCGCGGATCAGGTTCATGTTGCCGGCCACGGCTTCCACGATCACGCAGGCGATGGTGTCGCCCATCGACTGGAACGCGTCTTCCAGCTGCGGGATGTTGTTGTAGTCGAGGACGATGGTGTGCTTGACGAAGTCTTCCGGCACGCCGGCCGACGTCGGGTTGCCGAACGTGAGCAGGCCCGAACCGGCTTTGACCAGCAGGGAATCGGCGTGGCCGTGGTAGCAGCCTTCGAACTTGACGATCTTGTCGCGGCCCGTGGCGCCGCGGGCGAGGCGCAGCGCGCTCATCGTCGCTTCCGTGCCGGACGAGACGAGGCGCACCTGTTCGATCGACGGGACGAGGCGGCAGATTTCCTCGGCGATCTCGATCTCGCCCTCGGTCGGCGCGCCGAACGACAGGCCGCGCGCGGCCGCGTCCTGCACGGCCTTCACGACGTCCGGATGGGTGTGGCCGACGATGGCCGGGCCCCAGGAGCCGATGTAGTCGATGTAGCGCTTGCCGTCCGCGTCCCAGAAATACGGCCCCTCGGCCCGCGTGATGAAGCGCGGCGTGCCGCCGACGGAGCGGAAGGCGCGCACGGGCGAGTTCACGCCGCCCGGCGTGGTCTGCTGGGCGCGGGCGAACAGGATGTCGTTTTTCGAAGTGGTGTCGGACGTAGCGGTCATGGTTGTCTGGATGAATCCCGGGCGCAGGCGCCGGCGGGGTTAGCAGGCCGCGCCGGGAGCGCGGAAGATCTTGTTCGGAATCAGGCGGCCCATGCCGAAGCGGCAGGCGTTGGCGAGGGTGCCGGTGAGGTAGTCCTGGGCGCCGGGCAGGGCGTCCGCCGCATCGGCACCGCGCGCCATCCGCGCCACCAAAGCGGCCGACAGCGTGTTGCCTGCGCCGACGAACGGGCCGGGCAGGAGCTGGGCCCAGGGCAGGGCGGTGGCCAGGCCGTCCGGCTCGTACAACTCGTTGCAGCGGCTGCCGTCGCCGCCGCCGACGCCCGTCACGAGCACGTGGCCGCAGCCGAGGCCCGTCAGCTCCGCCGCGTCCTCGGCGACGGTGGCGATGCTGCCCGGGTCGCGCCAGCAGTCGGCCAGGCGCGCCAGTTCCGGCTGCGACAGCATGAACACGCTGGCCTGCGGCACGAGCAGTTGATGGATGAGGGTCAGCATGTCATCGTCGCGCGGGCCGCAATCGGGCAGCGACGACGTGAACGGGTCGAGCACGAGCGGCACGTCGGCATAGTCGGACACGATCTCCGCCACCGCCGCGATCTGCTCCAGGCTGGCCAGGGTGCCGACCTTGATGGCGGCCACCGGCATGTCCTCGAGCAGCATGCGCGCCTGTTCCACGACGAGCGAGTGGTCGGTCGGCTGGATGTCGTCCACGCGCGCGGAATCCGCCACGAGCAGGCCCGTCACGACCGAGAGGGCGTGGCAGCCATGCATGGCGAAGACGGTCACGTCGGACTGGATGCCCAGCGCCCCGACCGGGTCGGCGGGCCCGAACGTGAGGATGAGTGGAGACGTTTGGTTTTGCACAGCGGGTAGAATACTATACCTTTCCCCCCCATTTTATCTGAACCGAAAAGAGGAAATCGAAGTGAGTACTGAAACACAGGTGTACCAGACGTGGATGTGCCTGATCTGCGGCTGGGTCTACGACGAAGCCGCCGGCGCACCGGACGACGGCATTGCGCCGGGCACCCGCTGGGCCGACGTGCCCATGAACTGGACGTGCCCGGAATGCGGCGCGCGCAAGGACGACTTCGAAATGACCGCGATCTGAGCGGCTCGGTGCTATCGATATTTGTCGGTTCATCAACGGGAAATAACGTCCCGCCAATGTTTCGTGTCATCCAGTCAATGAGTCGTCATACGGCAAGTTGACGTATCGCAACACTTCATGCACAAGCCGCAGCCCCTATGCTATCTTGCGGGTTCATGCTGAAGTGAAACGAATATGACGACGCAACCGACAGGCCTGACGATCATGGTGATCGACGACAGCAGCACGATCCGTCGGTCCGCCGAAATCTTCCTGACGCAGGCCGGCTACCGCGTGGTGCTGGCCGAAGACGGCTTTGACGCGCTGGCCAAGATCAACGACCATCATCCGTCCCTGGTGTTCTGCGACATCCTGATGCCGCGCCTGGACGGCTACCAGACCTGCGCGCTGATCAAGAAGAGCGCGAAATTCCATGCCACGCCGGTCATCATGCTGTCCTCCAAGGACGGCCTGTTCGACCGTGCGCGCGGCGCGATGGTGGGCTCAAGCGCCTACCTGACCAAACCTTTTTCCAAGGACAGCCTGCTGGCGGCCGTGCGCGACCATGCGCAGGGCCGGACCGACGCGGCTGCCTGATTCCAACGTTGCGGAGCCCACCGTGGCCATACAAAAAATCCTGATCGTCGACGATTCCCCGACCGAACGTTACTACCTGACCGACATCCTCGTGCGCAACGGCTTCACCGTCACCACCGCCGACAATGGCGAGGAGGCGCTCGCCAAGATCCGCGCCGAGCGACCGGAACTGATCCTGATGGACGTGGTGATGCCCGGCGCGAACGGCTTCCAGGTGACGCGCTCGATCGCGCGCGATCCGGAGCTGGCGTCCGTCCCCGTCATCATCTGCAGCAGCAAGAACCAGGAAACCGACCGCATCTGGGGCATGCGCCAGGGCGCGAAGGATTATTTCGTCAAGCCCGTCGATCCGGCGAAGCTGCTGGCCACGATCGCCACGCTCGGCGCCTGAGATGGACGTCAGCGACGCCGCCGGACAGAAGGGCGCGGCCAGGCGCGCGCGCCTGCGCCAGTACCAGGAACAGCTGCTCGAGCGCATGCAGGCCGCGCGCACGAGCAGCGGCGCGCGTGCGCACCAGTTGGGCGTGGAGATCGGCGGCGTGCGCTACCTGCTCGACCTCGTCGAAGCGGGCGAGATCGTGCCGCTGCCGCCGCTGGCCGCCGTGCCGCTCACGCAGCCGTGGTATCTCGGCCTCGCGAACGTGCGCGGCAACCTGCTGGGCGTCGTCGACCTGGCGCGCTATCTCGATGCGGAGGCGGCGCCGACGGCCGGCACGCGGCTCGTGACGTTCGGCCCCGCCCTCGGTTTTCCGTGCGCGCTGCTGGTGGCGAAGGTCGTCGGCCTGCGCCACGCGGCCGACATGCTGCCTGCCGACGGCCGCCTGCGCGACGCCGACGGCCAGGAATGGACGCCGCTGTCGCTCGCCGCCCTCGCGCGCGAGGACCGCTTCCTGCAAGTGGCACGCTAATCATTTAAAAAAACAGGTTCTGTACTGGAGCTGGCATGGGATTCGTATCCAAACTGTCGATGAATTTCTTCCCCAAGGACGGGGGCGGCGACGCGCAGGCGTCCGGCACGGTGCTGGCGTCGCCCGACACGCAGTTCGGCCCCGGCACGGTGCCCGCCGGCCCGGTCAGCGGCAAGGCGCCGACGGGTTCCGCCGATGACGCCGCGCTGCGCCTCGGCCAGCTCGCCCGGCGCAAGCGCCGTCACGCGGAGGAAGCTGCCAGTGGAACGGGCGGCGACGACGACCTGCGCCTGCCGCTCATCGGCCATCTGTCCCTGCCGCGCCAGCTGCGCATCCTGCTCGTCGCCTTCGGCATCGGCATCCTGCTCACGCTGCTGTCGCTGTGGCGCAATGCCGGCAGCGGCGCGATCGCCAGCGGCCAGACCCAGATCGCCAGCGAAGCGCTGATGCACTCGCAGCGCGTGGGCAAGGCCGCGCCGAATGCGATGCAAGGCGTGCCGGACGCGTTCACGCAGCTGCAGGACAGCCGCATCGCCCTGTCGCACGACCTCGACCTGCTGGCCCGCGGCGGCGACTTCAACGGCAACGCGATTCCCGCGTCGTCGGGCGACCTGGCCGCGCAGCTGGCCGCCGTGCGCAAGAAGTGGAACGTGTCCGACGCGGCCGCCGCCAGCATCCTCAAGATGAAGCCCGAGCTGGTCGCCTTCGACAAGAACCTGAAGCAGCTCGACGTGCTGGCGCCGGACATGCTGGCGCTGACGGAAGACATCCTCACCGAACGCACGGCGCGCGGCGGCGGCGCGCGCGAACTGGCGGCGCTGGGCCGCATGATGATGCTGACGCAGCGCCTGTCGCGCAGTGCCAGCGAATTCCTCACGTCGGGCGGCATCCGTCCCGAGACCGCGTTCCAGATGGGCCGCGACACGACCACGTTCCGCGCCACCGTCGACGGCCTGCTGAACGGCAGCGCCGCGCTGGGCCTGGCCGCGCTGCGCGACCCGGCGCTGCGCGCCAAGCTGGAAGAAGTGCAGTCGAAATTCGACATCTGCCAGAAGCTGATCTCCACCTTCCTCGACAAACTGTCCGACATGACGGCCGCCAAGGCCGCCGAGCAGACGATCTTCCGCGACAACGAGACGCTGCGCCGCCAGCTGACCGGCTTGCAGGCGTCGTACCGCGCCGGCGAGGGCAGCACGGGCATGTGGCTGTGGGTGCTCGTGGCGGCATCGATTTTCACCCTCGTCACGGCGGGCAGCATCTCGCGCGTGATGCTGCAGGATTCGCGCAACCGCACCCGCGGCGCCGACGCCCGCCGCCAGGAAGCGGAGGCGATGCGCCTGCTGGCCCAGGCCAAGGAAGAGGAAGCCAAGGCCACCAACGACCAGAACCAGGCCGCGATCCTGCGCCTGATGAACGAATTGCAGGAAGTGGCGGACGGCGACCTGACGGTCTATGCCACCGTCTCGGAAGACATCACGGGCGCCATCGCCGACTCCGTCAACTACACCGTGGAAGAACTGCGCGGCCTCGTCGTGCGCGTGATCGATACGGCGGAAAAGGTGACGCAGGCGTCGAACGATGCGCAGCAGGTGTCGAGCCGGCTGCTCGTCGCGGCGGGCCAGCAGGCGCGCGAGATCCAGGATACGTCGGCCACGATGCTGCGCATGGCCGGCGAGATCACGGACGTGTCCAGCTCCGCGAAGGAGTCGGCCGAGGTGGCGCGCCAGTCGGTGGCCGCGGCGGAGCAGGGCGCGACGGCGGTGCAGAACGCCATCCGCGGCATGGGCGAGATCCGCGAGCAGATCCAGGAGACCTCCAAGCGCATCAAGCGCCTGGGCGAATCGTCGCAGGAGATCGGCGAGATCACCGAGCTCATTTCCGACATCACGGAACAGACCAACGTGCTGGCGCTGAACGCCGCCATCCAGGCCGCGTCGGCCGGCGAGGCGGGGCGCGGCTTCTCGGTCGTGGCGGAAGAGGTGCAGCGGCTGGCGGAACGGTCGGCCGAAGCGGCCAAGCAGATCGGCGCGCTGGTGCGCACCATCCAGACCGATACGCACGACGCCGTGGCGGCGATGGAAAAGTCGACGCAGGGCGTCGTCGAGGGCGCACGCACGACCGACGCGGCCGGCGCGGCACTGGCCGACATCTCGCGCGTGTCGAACCGCCTGGCAGAGCTGATCCAGGGGATGGCGGTCGCCGCGGGCTTGCAGGCGACGTCCGCGAACGGCGTGGCGCATAATATGCAGCACATCCTCGCGATCACCGAACAGGCACAGGGCGGCACGCAGCAGACCGCGCAGTCGATCCGGCAGCTGGCGGAGCTCGCGCAGGAACTGAAGAATTCGGTGTCGCGCTTCCGCGTCGCCGCCTGAGCATCTCACTTTTGCCCACATGACCCAGTTTTCGCACGCGTCTTCCGCACCGCCTTTCGACACCGGCCCCCTGTCCTGGGTCATCGGTGAAATCCGCGACGCCCTCGGGCGTTCCGCCAAGGCGCTGCAGGATGCGGCCGGCCGCACGCCGGAAGCGCAGCCCACGCTGCTGCTGCATGCCAAGTCGCACCTGCACCAGGCCCACGGGGCCCTGCAGATGGTCGACGTCGCCGGCGTCGAACGCCTGAGCGAGGCGGCCGAACAGGTCATCGACCGCTTCAAGGACGGTACCCTGGCGCTCGACCCCGAGCGGGCCGGTGCCGTGGGCGAGGCGTACCGGGCGCTCGTCGAATACCTGGAAGAGCTGCTGGAAGGCGCGGCGCCGCAACCCGTGCGCCTGTTCCCGTATTACCGCGCGCTGCAGGAACTGCTGGGCGTGGAACGCGTCCACCCGGGCCAGATGCTCGTGCTGGACCTTGCGCCGGCCTTGCTGCCGGGCGGCGGCGCCGGCCCGACGCCGGACTACGCCGTGACCCGCGCCGCATTCGAGAAGGCGCTGCTGCTGTTCCTGCGCAGCCAGGACGTCGACGCCCAGCGCGGCCAGGCGGCCGCCATGCGCGATGCATTGGCGAGCGTCGTCCACGGCCAGCCGCAGGCGGAGGCCCACGCGTTCTGGCTGGCGCTGCAGGCCGTCGCCGACCTCGTCGCGACCGGCCAGGTGGCGCCCGACCTGTACGTGAAGCAGCTGTTCGGCCAGGTCAACCTGCAGCTGCGCCGCCAGGCGCAAGGCCATACGGAGCTGCCGGAAGCGCTGCTGCGCGACGCGCTGTTCTTCATCTCGGCCGCGCCCGAACCTACCCTTGATGCGCGCCAGCTGCGCGACGCGTACCACGTCGGCGGCCAGGTGCCGGCCGATTACCTGGAACGCCGCTACGGCAAGGTCGATCCGGAGGTGCTGAAGGATGCCAAGGAAGCGCTGATCGAGACCAAGCAAGGGTGGGACCGCGTCGCCACGGAAGGCGGCGACGTGCTCGATGGCGGCTTCAACGACGCGCTGGCGAAGCTGGCGGGCGCCAGCGAGAAGCTGGGCGCACCGCAGCTCGCGCACCTGCTGCGCGAACTGGGGCAGGCCGCCAGCGAATCGATGGCGGGCGGCCGCAGCGACCAGTTCAGCCTCGAGATGGCCGAGGCCATGCTGTTCGTCGAGCATGGTCTCGACCAGGTGCGCCAGTTGCCCGAAGACTTCGGCCAGCATGCGGAAGCCGTCGGCCAGCGCCTGCTCGCGCTGGCGCACGGCGCGACCCCGCCGGACGCGCCGGTGTGGCACGGCGAGATGGCGCGCGAGCTGCAGCAGGGCCAGACCGTCGCGGTGCTGGCGGGCGAGATCCGCACGGGCCTGCGCCAGGTCGAGAAACTCATCGACGACTACTACGAAGACGCGGCACGCATCGCGGCCCTGGAACAGGTCGATCCGCTGCTGCACCAACTGCAGGGCGCGCTGGCCATCCTCGACCAGGAGCAGGCCACGCAGGCCGTCGACCACGTGCGCGCCCAAGTGCGCACGCTGGTCGAGACGCCGCCGGATGCCGCGGCGCGCGGCGCCGTGCTGGACAACCTGGCCCGCAACATCGGCGCGCTCGGCTTCTTCACCGACGCGCTGGCGCAGAACGTCGACGGCGCGCGCCGGCGCTACCGCTTCGATGCGGCGGCGGGCCTGTTCCACGAGCTGCCGCTCGAAGCACCGGCGCCGATGGAACCGCAAGCCGTGCCGGTGGAGGTGCCGGACGCCGTCGACGCCGAACTGCTGGAGATCTTCATCGGCGAGGCCCGCGAAGTGCTGGACGTCGTCGGCACCGCATTGCCGGCCGCCGAAGCGAATCCGGCCGACCAGGACACGCTCACGCGCCTGCGCCGCGGCTTCCACACGCTCAAGGGCAGCAGCCGCATGGTGAACCTCGAACAGTTCGCCGCGGCGGCGGCGGCCATCGAAAAGGTCATGAACCTGTGGCTGGCCGAGGCGCGCGCCGCCACGCCCGACCTGCTGGCACTGCTCGCGCAGGCGCATGCGGAGCTGGGCGCGTGGGTCGATGAACTCGCGGCCGGCGGATCGCAGCGCGATGGCGCGGCGCTCGTGCAGGCAGCCCGGCGCGTGCAGGACGGTGGGCCGTTCGCGCTGGCGGAAGCGCCGGCGCCGCTCGTGTCGACGCCGGAGGTACCGGCGGTCGATGCACCGGCCGAGCTGGCACCGGAAACGGTCGGCGCGCTCGATGCCGTGCCCGCCGCATCCGAGCCGTCACCGGAACCGGTCGAACCCGCCGCCGGCTTCGAGGTCGCGCCCGACGAGGCGCCCGCGCCGCTCCCGGCCCTGTCCACGGACGAGCTGCCGGACAACGTGCTCGCATTCCCCGTGTCGGAAGCGAACGTGCGGCACGTGGGCGACCTGGAGATTCCGCTCCCGCTGTACAACATCTACCTCGGCGAGACCGAGGAACTGGTGCGCACGCTGGCCGACGACTTCGCCGGCTGGCGCGCGGAACCGCTGCGCGCCGCGTCCGCGCAGGCCCTGAAGGCGGCGCACACGCTGGGCGGCACGTCGGCCACCGTCGGCTTCAACGCGCTGCGCGAACTGGCCGTGGCGCTGGAAGAAGCGCTGCAGGTCGCCGTCCCGCCGCTGGACGGCGCCCAGTTCGACCTGCTGGACGAGACGGTCGAGCGCGTGCGCATCATGCTGCAGGTGTTCGCGCTGGGCGAACTGGCGCCCGCCCAGCCGGAACTGCTGGCGCGCCTGGAAGCGCTGCGCGATGCGCTGGGCCGCCAGCGCGCCGACGCCGTCATCGCCGACGCCGAGCCGGAACTGGCGCAGCGCCTGGACGCGCTGTTCGCCGCCACGTATGCGAGCATCCTGGCCGATCCGCCGCTCGCCACCGGCACGCCGTCGCTGCCCGCCAGCACGGAACTGGCGCCGCGCGCGCCGGCACCGCGCCAGGACGATCCGGCCGTGAGCGCCGTCGACGATCTGTTCGATGCGTACTTCGACGATCCGTTCGCCGCGCCGACGCTGGAGCAGGCCGAACCCGTGCCCGCGCCGGTCGAAGCGGACGAGGTCATCGACATCGATGCGCTGTTCGACATCCCGGTGCCCGATCCCGAGCCCGAGCCCGAACCCGAATCCGAATCCGAGGCGCAGCCGGAACCCGTCGCCGAGCCGGAAGCGGACGCGGTGCTGGCCGCGGAGCCGGTATTCGTCGACGACCTCGACGCGGACCTGCTGCCCGTCTTCATGGAAGAAGCGGCGGACCTGCTGCCGCAGATCGGCAACGGCTTGCGCCAGTGGCAGCAGAACCCGGCCGACGTGGCCGTCGCGCAAGGCCTGCTGCGCGCCCTGCACACGGTGAAGGGCAGCGCGCGCATGGCCGGCGCGATGCGCCTCGGCCAGCACACGCACGCGCTGGAAACGCAGATCGAGAACATGCTGCACGCCGGGACGACGAACCCGGCCGCGTTCGACGAACTGCTGGCCAACTACGACCAGGCGCAACTGCTGTTCGAGCAGTTGCAGCAGCCGGCGGCGCCGGTGCTCCAACCCGCTGCGGCACCGGAGCCCGCGGCGCTGCCGGCAGCGCCCGCGGACGAGCCGGCCGCGCGCGCGCCGCTCGTGCGCGTGCGCGCCGACATCCTCGACCGCCTCGTCAACCAGGCCGGCGAAGTGTCGATCACGCGCTCGAAGCTGGAGACCCAGGTCGGCACGCTGAAGGGCATGCTGGCCGAATTCTCCGACAACCTCGCCAACCTGCGGCGCCAGCTGCGCGAAGTGGAGATGCAGGCGGAATCGCAGATCGCGTCGCGCCTGTCGATCGCGGGCGAGCGCGAATTCGACCCGCTCGAATTCGATCGCTTCACGCGCCTGCAGGAACTCACGCGCATGATGGCCGAGAGCGTGAACGACGTCGGTTCGTTCCACGACGGCCTCGCGCGCACGGTGGAAACGGCGGCCGACGACCTGGCCGCGCAGTCGCGCCTGACGCGCGAGCTGCAGCGCGACCTGATGCGGGTGCGGATGGTGCCGTTCGCGAGCCTGTCCGAGCGCCTGTTCCGCGTCGCCCGCCAGACCGCCAAGGAAATGGACAAGCGCGTCAACCTGGACATCCGCGGCGGCGGCGTCGAGATCGACCGCAGCGTGCTGGAACGCATGGCAGCGCCGTTCGAACACCTGCTGCGCAACGCCATCGTGCACGGCATCGAGCCGCGCGAGCAGCGCCTGGCCGCCGGCAAGCCGGAGACGGGCGAACTGCTCGTGCAGGTGAGCCAGCAGGGCAACGAAGTCGAGATCCGCTTCGCCGACGACGGCGCAGGCCTCGACCTGGGCCGCATCCGCGCCAAGGCGGCATCGTTCGGACTGCTGGCCGACGGCGAGGACGTGTCCGAGCAGGACGCGGCCGAGCTGGTGTTCGAGCCGGGCTTCTCGACGGCGGACACGCTGACGGAACTGGCCGGCCGCGGCGTCGGCATGGACGTCGTGCGCTCGGAAGCGCGCGCGCTGGGCGGCCGCGTCGACGTCGAGACGGTGCCGGGCCGCGGCGCCGCCTTCGTCATCCACCTGCCGCTCACGCTGGCCGTCACGCAGGTCGTGCTGGTCGCCAGCGGCCCGCGCACGCATGCGCTGCCGGCCGTGCTGGTCGAGCAGGTGCTGCAGGTGCGCGAGGCGGACCTCGATGCGGCCTTCGCCGCAGGGGCGATCAACGTCCAAGGCGAGAGCGTCCCGCTGCATTACTTGCCCGCGCTGCTGCACGAACCTGGCGGCGCCGGTGGCCAGCGCTCGTCGCCGGTGCTGGTCCTCAGGAGCGGCAACACGCGCGTCGCCGTACGGGTGGACGAGGTGCAGGGCAACCGCGAGGTCGTCATCAAGAACATCGGGCCGCAGCTGGCGCGCATGCCGGGCATCGCCGGCGCCACGGTGCTCGGTTCGGGCGAGATCGTGCTGATCCTCGACCCGGTGCAGCTGGCGGGACAGGGCGCGCGCCCCGGCCGTGCCGTGGAGATGCCGGCACCGGCGCCGGCCGCGCGCATCGCGACCATCATGGTCGTGGACGATTCGCTCACCGTGCGCAAGGTCACCCAGCGCCTGCTGGAGCGCGAAGGCTATCGCGTGCTGCTGGCCAAGGACGGCGTCGATGCGCTCGAGCAGATGCAGGAGACGCGTCCGGACCTGATGCTGGTCGATATCGAGATGCCGCGCATGGACGGCTTCGACCTCACGCGCCACGTGCGCGGAGACGCTGCCACGGCGGCGCTGCCGATCATCATGATCACGTCGCGCACGGCGGACAAGCACCGCAACGTGGCACTGGGGCTCGGGGTCGATGCGTATTTCGGCAAGCCGTACCAGGAAGATGCGTTGCTGGCGGCGATCACGGGATTGCTCGAAACTCGTAATACATGAACGTCGCCCCTGCGGAGGCGGGGATGACGTTTACAGGTCGCGTATCGCCTTGAAGCGCGCGAGTGTTTTCTCTCTCGCTGCTTCGTGGTCCACCACCGGCACCGGATAATCCTTCCCGAGCACGACGCCGGCCTTCTGTAAAACCTCCGGCTTCGCCAGCCACGGCGCATGAATGGCCGCCCCGCTCAAGCCGGCCAGCTGCGGCAGGTACTGCCGGATGAACGCCCCGTCCGGATCGAACCGCTTCGACTGCGTGACGGGATTGAAGATGCGGAACCACGGCTGCGCATCGCACCCCGTCGACGCCGCCCATTGCCAGCCGCCGTTGTTCGACGCCAGTTCGTAATCGTTCAGCTTCAGCGCGAACCACCGTTCGCCGCGGCGCCAATCGATGCCGAGGTCCTTGGTCAGGAAGCTGGCCGTCACCATGCGCAGGCGGTTGTGCATGAAACCCGTGCGTTCCAGTTGCAGCATCGCGGCGTCGACGAGCGGATAGCCCGTGCGGCCCGCGCACCACGCGTCGAACAGCGCGTCCGCCTTCGCACCGTCGTCCCACGCGACGGCGTCGAAGGCGGGCTTGAACGATTGCGTGACGACGCGCGGATGGCGCGCCAGGATCATCATGTAGAACTCGCGCCAGATCAGTTCCGACAGCCACACGGGCGCACCGGCACCGCCGCTGCCGTCGGCGATGCGTTCCTGCAGCATGGCGACGAGGCGGCGCACGGACAGCGTACCGAAACGCAGGTGGATCGACAGGCGCGACGTGGCGTCCAGCGCCGGGAAGTCCCGGTCGTGGTCGTAGCGCGCGAGACGCTGCCCGAATTGCGCCAGCAGCGTCTCCGCGCCCGTCATGCCGGGATGCGCGATGGGTGCCGCGTTCGGGACGAAACCGAGATCGGCCAGCGCGGGCAGGGCGTGATCCGCGGGCGCCGGCGCGAGCGCGCCCGCGTGCGGGGCCGTCTCGTACGGCCGCAGCGCCTCCGGTTCGCGCGCGAGGCGTTTCAGCCACGCGTTCTTGTACGGCGTAAAGACCGAATAGGGGCCGCCGGCCAGCGTCAATACTTCGTCCTGTTCGAAGATGACCTGGTCCTTGAACGTCTGCAGGCTGCGGCCGGCCGCGCGCAGGGCGTCCTGCACGGCGCGGTCGCGGGCGATGGCCTGCGGTTCGTAATCCCGGTTGGTGAACACGGATTCCGCATCCAGTTCGGCCGCCAGCGCCGGGATCACCTGCGCGGCGCGCCCGTGCCGCACGATGAGGTAACCTCCCATTGCATGCAGGCGCGCATCCAGCTCGCGCACGCTGTCGAGCAGAAATTGAACGCGCCGGTCGTCGGACGGCAGACCGGCCAGGATGTCCGTATCGAACACGAACACGCCAACCACCCGGCGTGAGGAGAGCAGGGCGTGATGCAGCGCGGCATGGTCGTCCACGCGCAAATCGCGCCGGAACCAGACCAGCGAGTTTCTCAGAGTCATCTTCTGTGTGTTGAGTCAATGCAGTCCAGAATTTTACTGTCTACCATCTCTCAGGTTTGCCCCGCCGACCGGCTTCCGTGGCCGGTCGGGCAATTCGGTGTAAACTAGCGAAAAGTCCAGCTTTTCAGCATAGCAATGCCGCGGTAACCCCAGAGAGTGAGCCAACAGAGAGTATGAGCATGAAAAAAAGTAAGGTCGGCAAGCCTCTAACCATGCCCGGGATGCCCCAGGAAGACACGCCTCTCCTCGGCACGTTGAGTGCATCCACGTCCCAGCTGAACCTGGCTAATCATTTCCTGATTGCCATGCCGTCCATGAATGACCCGATCTTCGGCGGCACTGTCGTGTATATCTGCGAGCACAACGAGAAGGGCGTGCTCGGCGTCGTCATCAACAAGCCCACCGACATGACCATGGACGTGCTGTTCGACCGCATCGACCTGAAAGTGGCGGAAGGGCTGCGCGCCAGCGTCGAGGACGAGCCGATCATGTTCGGCGGCCCGGTCCAGGACGACCGCGGCTTCGTGCTGCATTCGCCCGGCGGCCGCTATTCCTCGTCGCTGAGCGTCACCGACGACGTCGCGTTCACGACGTCGATCGACGTGCTGGAAGCCGTCGCCAACGGCACCGGCCCGCACCGCATGCTCGTCTCGATCGGTTATGCAGGGTGGAGTCCGGGCCAGCTGGAAGAAGAGATCGCCCGCAACGGCTGGCTCACGGTGAGCGCCGACGCGCGCGTGCTGTTCGACCTGCCGATCGAGGAGCGCTACAACGCGGCCATCAAGCTGCTGGGCATCGACCCGCTGATGCTGGCTTCCGAGGCCGGTCATGCTTGATTGTTGCGGCACAGCCTGGAGTCGATGCAGGTAATGGTCGACATCGTTCTAGGCTTCGACTTCGGCATCAAGCGCATCGGCATCGCCATGGGAAATACGCTGACGGGACAGGCGCAACCGCTGTCCGTCATCAAGGCGGTCGACAATGCGACCCGCTTCAAGGTCATCGCCGACCTGATCGAACAATGGCGCCCCGCGCGCCTCGTCGTGGGCGAGCCGCGCCATCCGGACGGCGCGGAGCACGACATGACCCTGCGCGCGCGCCGCTTCGCGAATCAACTGAACGGCCGCTTCAACCTGCCCGTCGAACTCGTCGACGAGCGCTACTCGTCGGCCGTCATTCCCGCCAAGCGCGGCGAGATCATCGACGCCAAGGCCGCCGCCATCATTTTGCAACAATACTTTGACGATCATGCCAACTCATATTAACGACGCGGATGGCCTGGATGCCGAGGCCCTGTACCGCGACCTGCTCGCGCAGGTGCGCGCGGGTCTCACGGGCGTGGCGGATGCCGCCATCGTCGGCATCCACTCGGGCGGCGCCTGGCTCGCGGAACGTCTCGCGGCCGACCTGGGCCTGCAATCCCGCCTGGGCTTCATCGACGTCTCGTTCTACCGCGACGACTTTGCCCGCAAGGGCCTGCATCCGGACGTGAAGCCGACCCGGATCGAATTCAACGTCGACGGCGCGACCATCGTGCTCGTCGACGACGTGCTGTACACCGGCCGCACGGTGCGCGCGGCGATCAACGTGCTGTTCGACTACGGCCGTCCGCAGCGTATCATGCTGGCCGCGCTGGCGGACCGCGGCGGCCGCGAACTGCCGGTCGCCGCCGATTTCGTCGGCGCGCACGCACAGCTTGCCCCTGGCCGCTCGCTCGCGCTCGCGCGTGACCCGAACGGTCGACTCTCGCTCACGATCGAAGACGACAATGCATAACCCGCAACTGAACAAGAACGGCGAACTGCAGCACCTCCTTACCATCGAGGGACTGCCCAAGGCCATCATCAACCACATCCTCGACACCGCCTCGAGCTTCGTGAGCATCTCCGACCGCGAGGTCAAGAAGGTGCCGCTGATGCGCGGGAAAAGCGTCTTCAACCTGTTCTTCGAAAACTCGACGCGCACGCGCACGACGTTCGAGATCGCGTCGAAGCGCCTGTCGGCCGACGTCATCAACCTGAACATCGCCGCCTCGTCGACGAGCAAGGGCGAATCGCTGCTGGACACGATCGACAACCTGTCGGCCATGCACGCCGACATGTTCGTCGTGCGCCACGCGCAGTCGGGCGCGCCGTACCTGATCGCCAAGCACCTGAACGACACGCAGCAGAACCACGTGCACGTGGTGAACGCGGGCGACGGCCGCCACGCGCACCCGACGCAGGGCCTGCTCGACATGTACACGATCCGCCACTACAAGAAGGATTTCACGAACCTGCGCGTGGCCATCGTCGGCGACATCCTGCACAGCCGCGTGGCCCGTTCGGACATCCACGCGCTGACGACGCTGGGCGTGCCGGAAGTGCGCGCCATCGGCCCGCACACGCTGCTGCCGGGCGGCCTGGAACAGATGGGCGTGCGCGTGTTCACGAACATCGACGAGGGCCTGAAGGACGTCGACGTGATCATCATGCTGCGCCTGCAGAACGAGCGCATGTCGGGCGCGCTGCTGCCGTCGGCCGGCGAATATTTCAAGAGCTACGGCCTGACGCCGGAGCGCCTGGCGCTCGCGAAGCCGGACGCCATCGTGATGCACCCGGGCCCGATGAACCGCGGCGTGGAGATCGATTCGGCCGTGGCGGACGGCGCCCAGGCCGTGATCCTGCCCCAGGTCACCTTCGGTATCGCGGTCCGCATGGCCGTCATGAGTATCTTAGCCGGTAGTCACACTTAAATTCGCACGTATGAATAACTTGCACATCAAGAACGGGCGCCTGATCGACCCGGCGGCCGGCATCGACGCCGTCCAGGACCTCTACATCGCCGACGGCAAGATCGCCGGCATCGGCAACGCACCCGCCGGCTTCACGGCCGCGCGCACGATCGACGCCGCGGGCCTCGTCGTCGCGCCGGGCCTCGTCGACCTTTCCGCCCGCCTGCGCGAGCCGGGCTACGAATACAAGGCGACGCTGGAATCGGAAATGCAGGCCGCGGTGCAGGGCGGTGTGACGACGCTCGTGTGCCCGCCCGACACCGACCCCGTGCTGGACGAGCCGGGCCTCGTTGAAATGCTCAAGCACCGCGCGCGCCTGCTGAACCAGGCCAACGTGCATCCGCTGGGCGCGCTGACCGTCGGCCTGAAGGGCAAGGCGCTGACCGAGATGGCCGAGCTGACGGAAGCCGGCTGCATCGGCTTCGCGCAGGCCGAGGAACCGATCGAGGACACCACGGTGCTGCTGCGCGCCATGCAGTACGCGAAGACGTTCGGCTACACCGTGTGGCTGCGCCCGCAGGACCCGTACATCGGCCGCGGCGGCATCGCCCACAGCGGCCCGCTGGCGTCGCGCCTGGGCCTCTCTGGCGTGCCCGTGATGTCCGAGACCATCGCGCTGCACACGATCTTCGAACTGATGCGCGCCTCCGGTGCGCGCGTGCACCTGTGCCGCATCTCGTCGGCCGCCGCGCTGGACCTGATCCGCGCCGCCAAGAAGGAAGGCTTGCCGGTCACGTGCGACGTCGGCGTGCACCACCTGCACATGACGGATGCCGACATCGGCTTCTTCGATTCGAACGCGCGCCTCACGCCGCCGCTGCGCAGCCAGCGCGACCGCGACGCGATCCGCGCGGCCGTCCAGGACGGCACCGTGGACGCCGTCTGCTCGGACCACACCCCGGTCGACGACGACGAGAAGCTGCTGCCGTTCGCCGAGGCCTCGCCCGGCGCCACCGGCCTGGAACTGCTGCTGTCCTTGATGCTGAAATGGGCGGCCGAGCAAGGCAACGATGGGAAGGCATTGTCGACCGCGCTGGCCAGGATCACGAGCGATCCGGCGCGCACGGCGGGCCTGTCCGCCGGCACGCTGGCACAGGGCGCAAGCGCGGACGTCGTGCTGTTCGACCCGGACACGCGCTGGACCGTCAACGCGGCCGCCCTCGCGAGCCAGGGCAAGCACACGCCGTTCCTCGGCTACGAACTGGCGGGCCAGGTGAAGGCGACGATCGTCGCCGGCCACGTCGCGTTCGAACGCTGATTGAAGATCAAGCTCGCGTGGCGCCTCGCGCGCCTCGTCCTCCACCTGGTCCAGGGCCTGGTCACCTGCGCCCTCGTGTTCCCGTGGGCGGGCGACGCCCTGCGCGAGCGCCTGATCCAGCGCTGGTCGGTACGCCTGCTGGGCATCTGCCGCGTGCGCCTCGAGCGCGTGCCGGGCGAGGACTCGCTGGCGCACGCGCTCATCGTCGCGAACCACATCTCGTGGCTCGACATTTTCGTCATCAATGCCGTGCATCCGTGCCGCTTCGTGGCCAAGGCCGAGATCCGCGCCTGGCCCGTGGTCGGCTGGCTCGTCGCGCAGGCGGGCACGGTGTTCATCGCGCGTGGCAGCCGGCGCGACCTGCGCCACATCTTCAAGGGCCTCGTGGAGGCCCTCGGCCAGCACCGCCGCGTGGCGTTCTTCCCCGAGGGGACGACGGCCAGCCAGGGCACGGTGCTGCCGTTCCACGCCAATCTGTTCGAAGCCGCCATCGACGCCGCGGTGCCCGTGCAGCCGGTCGCGCTGGCCTATGTCGACGCGGACGGCGGCTGGCATCCGGCCGTCGATTACACGGGCGAGACGACGTTCGTCGACAGCATCGTGCGCATCCTCGGCGGTGAACCGGTGGTCGCGCGGCTGGCCTGCCTGGCGCCGATCCCGGCGGCGGGCGCGCACCGGCGCGAGCTGGCGCAGGCGGCGCATGATGCGATCGCGGGGGCGCTGGGGCAAACCCAACCCCGTCATCCCCGCGCAGGCGGGGATCCATACTGAGCTTCCAACGTCGGTAACGCCACTGCTCCGCAACGTAACGTAATTCGGTAACTCGGTATGGGTTCCCGCCTGCGCGGGAACGACGGTTCACTTCTTCCCGCTGTGCTCCCGATACTCGGGACAATCCACCTGCAACAGCGACCGGTCATCCAGGCACACAGCCGTCAGCTTGCCGCCCCACACGCAACCGCTGTCCAGCCCCACGAGATTCGGCCGCAGCACGAGCCCGAGCGCCGACCAGTGTCCGAACACGACGGTGACATCGAGCGTGCGGCGGTTGGGCAGGTCGAACCAGGGTTGCAGGTCCGTGCCTTCCGGCCCCTTGTCGCTTTCCTTGTGATGGAAATCCATGCGGCCGTCCGGCCAGCACAGGCGCATGCGCGTGAGCGCGTTGACGATGCAGCGCAGGCGGGCGATGCCCGTGAGGCCGTCGTCCCAGCGGTCCGGCTCGTTGCCGTACATCTGGCCGAGGAAGTCGATCCAGTGGTCGCCGCGCAGCACAGCCTCCACTTCGGCCGCCAGCGCCATCGTCTGCGCGGCCGTCCACTGCGGCGCCACGCCGGCATGTACCAGCAGGTGGGCATCGACGAACATCGCGAGCGGGCGGCGGCGCAGCCAGTCGATCAGTGCATCGCGATCGGGCGCGGCGAGGATCTCGTCCAGCGTATCGGACCGGCTCATTTTCTGGGCGCCGACGGCCACGGCCAGCAGGTGCAGGTCATGGTTGCCGAGCAGGGCGTCGACGCGGCCATCGCTCGCTTCCGCCAGCGCCTTCATGCGGCGCAGCGCGCCCAGCGAATCGGGGCCGCGGTTGATCAGGTCGCCGACGAACAGGATGCGCGTACCTGGTCCCGCCGTCGCGTCGATTCGTTCCAGCAGCAGGCCGGCTTCATGGGCGCACCCTTGCAGGTCGCCGATTACATAGGTTTTCATTTCGCTCACATTCGATTTTGCAGGATCGATACTAATCGATTCTTCCGGGTTTCGTACGGCGGCCCCAGCCGAGGGAATTGCCGATTGTAAATTGTCTTGCCCCTCAGTCAAAGTTCCGGTATTTCGTAATTCCTCAATCGGACGACAGTCTGCGCGCGTACACTGCCGAGGTCCGGTTTGCCGACGACTAATCCGGTACAATCCCGCACGGTTGCATTTAAAAAATAATAAAATGTTTTCCTTCATCGTAAGTTTTGTCGTGTCCGCGCTACTGACGCTCCTCGTCGTCAAGCATTCGAAATTGCACGGACCCGCACTCGACAATAATTTCGACGGCGTACAGAAGGTCCATCTGCATGCGGTGGCGCGGATTGGCGGATTGCCGATCTTCCTCGCGGTGGCCCTGACCGCCGGTATTTCCGTATGGCGGGTGCCCGGCCTCGGTTATTGGCTGGTCTCGCTGCTGGGATGTGGGGGGATCGCATTCGCCGGCGGTATCGTCGAAGACTATACGGGGAAGGTGCGTCCCTCGCGCCGCCTGATATTGACGATGGTCGCCGCGTTCCTCGGCTATCTCGTGCTGGACGCGAAAATCGCGCGGCTCGATATGCCTTTCGTGAGCTGGCACCTCGATTCGCTGTGGCTGATATTGCCGCTGACCGTACTGGCCGTTGCGGGCATTGCGAACGCGGTGAATATCATCGACGGGTTCAATGGCCTGGCCAGCGTCGTCACGATCTTCATGCTGTTGTCGCTCGCTTACGTGGGCTGGCAGGTGGGCGACATGTTCGTGCTGGTGTCCGCGCTGACGGTCGCGGGCGCAACGGCCGGTTTCCTCATCTGGAATTATCCCGTCGGCCTCATCTTCCTCGGCGACGGCGGCGCTTATTTCATCGGATTCATGCTGGGCGAACTGGCCTTGCTGCTCGTGATGCGCAATCCCCAGGTATCGACGTGGTATGCCGTCTTGCTGCTGATTTATCCGGCATTCGAAACCATATTTTCCGTTTACCGCCGAATGTTTGTACGTGGGAAATCCCCTACCATGCCAGATGGAATCCACCTGCACAGCCTGATTTTCCGGCGTATCGTGCAATGGACCGTCGGTCGCAAAGAAGCCCGTGCACTGATGAAAAGGAATGCGCGTACTTCGCCATACTTGTGGCTGTTTTCCCTCACCGCCGTTATCCCCGCAACCGTGTTCTGGCGGAATACGGGAATTTTGATATTCTTCTGTCTGTTGTTCATTATCAGCTACGTATGGTTGTACGCGCGTATCGTGAGATTCAAGTCGCCGCGCTGGCTGATTTGGCACAAAAAACACTAAAGAAATTTCAGTTGTAGTATATTGCGAGCATTGGTGATTATTCGATAAAATCCCTTACACCTAGACTCTACATATAAGGAATCAAGATGGATCTGTCTAATTTGTCCTTGGGCGATTTGCGCAACCTGCAAGAGCAGATCAAGCAGGAAATGAAGAAACGCGAGGTGCAGGAAGTGCAAAAGGCGCGTGAACAGATCATGGCCATCGCACAGAGCGTCGGCGTACCTTTGAAAGACCTGATCAGCGCCAGCGGCCGTGGCGGCAAATCGGCGGGTGCGAATGCCGGTTCCGTCGCCGTCCGTTATCGCAATCCGGACAATGCTTCGCAACAGTGGACCGGTCGCGGCCGCCAGCCGAAATGGGTCAAGGAATGGGTCGAAGGCGGTAAATCGATGGACAAACTGCGCGTCTGATTCCGTTTCATATCGTTCCGAGTGCGCACGTTCTGTGCGCCTCATCGCGCTTGTTTGCGCATCCAATACACCGGTAATCCGGCCCCGGCGGCCCTGCTTGCCGTTACAATATCCCTTTTTCCCAATCCCGACCCAACCGGCGTTGGTAATGCCCGTGCGCGTGCATTCCGGTGCCTCGTCCAGCAAGGTAGATAATCCATGGTTTCTCTCTCGAAAACGATCTTCAAGGCTTATGACATCCGCGGCGTCATCGGCAGCACGCTCGATGCGGGGATCGCACGCCGCATCGGCCAGGCGTTCGGCGCCGCCGCGCTGGCCAAGGGAGAACGCACCGTGATCATCGGCCGCGATGGCCGCCTGTCCGGCCCGGAGCTCGCCAGGGCGCTCGCCGAAGGCCTGCAGGCCGCGGGCGTGGATGTCGTCGACCTGGGTATGGTCGCCACGCCGATGGTCTATTTCGCCACCAACGTGCTGGGCGCGCGTTCGGGCATCATGGTCACCGGCAGCCACAACCCGCCGGACTACAACGGCTTCAAGATGGTGCTGGCCGGTGAGGCGATCTATGGCGATGCGATCCAGGGCCTGTACCAGGCCATCGAACGCGACGACTTCCAGCCGGCCGCCCAGCCAGGTGGTTACTCGACGCACGACATCAAGGCCGCCTACGTCGAACGCATCGTCGGCGACGTCAGGATCGCGCGTCCGATCAAGATCGCGGTCGACTGCGGCAACGGCGTGGCCGGCATGGTCGCGGGCGATCTGTTCCGCGCGATGGGCTGCGACGTGATCGAACTGTTCTGCGACGTGGACGGCCACTTCCCGAACCACCACCCGGATCCGGCGCACCCGGAAAACCTGCAGGACCTGATCGAGTGCCTGAAGACGACGGACGCCGAAATCGGCCTCGCGTTCGACGGCGACGGCGACCGCCTGGGCGTCGTCACGAAGGATGGCCAGATCATCTTCCCGGACCGCCAGATGATGCTGTTCTCGAAGGACGTCCTGTCGCGCAATCCGGGCGCCGAAATCCTGTACGACGTGAAGTGCACGCGCCACCTGGGTCCGTGGATCGAGCAGCACGGCGGCCGTCCGCTGATGTGGAAGACGGGCCACTCGCTCGTCAAGGCCAAGCTGAAGGAAACGGGCGCACCGCTGGGCGGCGAGATGAGCGGCCATATCTTCTGGAAGGACCGCTGGTACGGCTTCGACGACGGCCTGTACACGGGCGCGCGCCTGCTCGAGATCCTCACGCGCGAAACCGACCCGTCGGCACTGCTGAATGCCCTGCCGATCGCGTCCAGCACGCCCGAGCTGCACCTGCACCTGCAGGAAGGCGAGAACTTCGCGCTGATCGACAAGCTGCGTGCCGACGCGGAATTCCCGGGCGCGGATCGCATTGTCGACATCGACGGCCTGCGCGTGGAATACCCGGACGGCTTCGGCCTGGCGCGCGGCTCGAACACGACGCCCGTCGTCGTGCTGCGTTTCGAGGGCGAGAATCCGGCAGCGCTGGACCGCATCCAGAAGGAATTTGCGCGCGTGATCCTGGCCGCCAAGCCTGACGCCAAGCTGCCGTTCTGATGAAGATCCTGCTGGTGCGGGTGTCGTCGCTGGGCGACGTCCTGCACAATCTCCCGATCGTGGCCGACATCCGGCGCCACTTTCCGGATGCCCAGGTCGACTGGGTGGTGGAAGAGGGCTACGTCAGCCTCGTGAAGCTCAACCCGCACGTGCGCAAGGTGATCCCGTTCGCGCTGCGGCGCTGGCGCAAGGGGCTCGGCCAGGCGGCCGTGCGCGCGGAGCTGCGCGGCTTTTTCCGCGACCTGCGCGCCGAGCAGTACGACTACGTGTTCGACACGCAGGGCCTGATCAAGACGGGCATCGTGATGGCCTGCGCCCGCGGCGGCCAGAAGATCGGCCTGGCCAACGGCACCGAGGATTCGGGCTACGAAGGCGTCTCGCGCATCTTCCACAGCCGCAGCATCCCCGTCGAGCCGCGTACGCATGCGGTGGCGCGCGGACGCCACGTCGTGGCCGCGGCACTCGGCTATGCCGTCGACACGCCGCCCGATTTCGGCCTGCCGGCACCCGAAAACAGCGCACGTCCCGCGTGGATGCCGCCGGATGATTACGCCGTGTTCTTCCACGGGACCGCACGCGACGCGAAAAAATGGCCGACGGCGCACTGGATCGCGCTCGGCCAGGCGCTCGCGCCCATGACGATCCTGCTGCCGTGGGGTTCGCCGCGCGAGAAGGAGGAGGCCGAGCGCCTGGCGGCCGGGCTGCCGAACGCGCGCGTGCTGCCGAAACTGTCGATGATGGATGCGGTGGAACTGGCGCGCCACGCGACGCTCGCGGTGGGCGTCGACACGGGCCTCACGCACATCGCCGCCGCCTTCGTGCGGCCGACGGTCGAGATCTATGCCGATTCGCCGCGCTGGAAGACCGAAGGCAACTGGTCGCCGCGCATCGTGAATCTCGGCGACACGGGCGCGCCGCCCTCGGTCGACGAGGTCGTGGCGGCCGCACGGCGCCTGCTGGAGAGCCGCTGATGCGCGTGCTGTATTCGCTGATGTGGTGGCTGGCGCTGCCGCTCGTGCTGGGCCGCCTGTGGTGGCGTGGGCGCCGTGAGCCCGGCTACCGCACGCATCTGGGCGAGCGCCTGGGGTTCTACGGACGCCGGCTCGACAAGCGTCCGACCATCATGGTGCACGCCGTCTCCGTCGGCGAGACGCGCGCGGCGGAACCGCTGATCGAAGCCCTGCTGGCCGCGCGCCCCGATGCGCGCATCCTGCTCACCCACATGACCCCGACGGGCCGCGCCACGGGCAAGGCGCTGTTCGGCAAGCACGGCGACCGTGTGATCCAGTCGTTCCTGCCGTACGACACCGGCTTCATGGTCGGCCGTTTCCTGCGCCATTTCGAACCCGCAGTCTGCATCCTGATGGAGACGGAAGTGTGGCCGAACCTGATCCATGGCTGCGCGCGACACGGCGTGCCGGTGGCGCTCGTGAACGCACGCCTGTCCGAAAAATCGCTGCGCCGCGGCCGCAAGATCGGCGCGCTGATGACGGATGCCGCGCGCGCGATCACGCTGGTGGCCGCGCAGACGGATGCGGACGCCGGGCGCATCGCCTCGCTGGGCGCCGCGAAGGTCGCCGTCACGGGCAGCATCAAGTTCGACGTCGTGCCGCCGCAGGCCGCGCTGGACACGGGCGCCATGCTGCGCGCGCGCTTCGCGGACCGCCCCGTGCTGCTGTGCGCGTCCACGCGCGAGGGCGAAGAGGCGCTGATCCTCGACGCCTACAAGGCCCTGGACCGACGTCCGGCGAACATGCTGCTCGTGCTGGTGCCCCGTCATCCGCAGCGCTTCGATGAGGTGGCGCGCATGGTCGAGGAACGCGGCTTGAGCCTCGCACATCGATCAAAACTGCCGGAACACGTGGACACCGACGTGCTGCTGGGCGATTCGATGGGCGAGATGTTCGCCTATTACGCCGCATGCGACTGCGCCTTCATCGGCGGCAGCCTGCTCCCGCTGGGCGGCCAGAACCTGATCGAAGCGTGCGCGCTGGGACGTCCGGTGCTGGTGGGCGAACACACCTTCAACTTCCTGCAGGCGACCGAGGAAGCCGTCGCCGCGGGCGCCGCGCTGCGCGTGCCCGATGCGCCGGCGCTGTTGCGCGCAGCCGCCGGCCTGCTGGATGACGACGGCCGCCGCGCCGCCATGGGCGCCCACGCACAGGCCTTCGCGGCCCGCCATCGCGGCGCGACAGTGCGCACTGTTGAACTCTTGCAACAAATTATCGCTTAGCTTTTGTTACCATTCTCTTTAGATTAGAAAACGAAAGGGGATGCACATGTTGTGGTCAAATCGCTCGCGAGCGGCCGGCCACTCGGATGGCGGGGCCGCGTTGCTGGACCAGCCTGACGCCGCGGATCTCGGTGCCGACGCGATGCCGGCGGCCACGATTCCGGTCGTGCATCCGCCGGCAGAACGTTACAGTCTTCATTTCTGGGTGCGCTACTCGTTCGCCGAGTACGTGCGTTTCATGTGGGAGCATGGCGGTTACCTGATCCGCCGGCGCCATATCCGCTGGCCGATGGGCGTCTACCTGCGCCTGAAAAGCACGCTGTCGGCGGCCACGCACTTCGTGCTGCTGCAGCGCGGGAAGCGCACCTACGAATTCCAGATCGACCAGCACGGCATCGTGCGCACCAGCGACACGGGCGTGAGCCTGATCGACTGGAGCGACGTGGAGCGCATCCGCACGTATTCGAGCGGCTTCATGATGGTCTTGAAGCGGGGCACCCTGCCCATTCCGTTCCGGTGCCTGAACAAGGACGAAGTCAGCGCGATGCGCGGGATCGTCGAGGCGCGTGCGGCGGGCGAACTGCAGTTCCGCGCCTCGTAACAACCAGGTTGGTGGTCATTCGTCCGGGAACAGCACCGGCATCTCCACCGACCGCTTCTTGAGCGCCGCCTTGGCGCCATCGTAATCCGGAAACACCTCGCCCACGACGGCCCAGAAGGCCGGGCTGTGGTTCATCTCGCGCAGGTGCGCCAGTTCGTGCACGACCACGTAGTCCAGCAGCGCGAGCGGATAGTGCACCAGCTTCCAGTTCAACCGGATGTTCCCGGCCACCGTGCACGAGCCCCAGCGTGTGCCGGCCGACGAGATCGCGAACGCGTTGTACGTCACGCCCACGCGCGGCGCGTACAGGTCCAGGCGTTCGCCGAAGATCCGCTTCGCCTCGTCCTGGAACCACAGCTTCACGCGCTCGCGGACCTGCCACGTCGCCAGGCCCGGCGTCACGCCGAGGTGCAGGGTGCGCGTATCGGCATCGTAGACGCAGCGGCTGCGCGCGGCCGGCTCCAGCCGCAACGTGATGTCGGCGCCGAGGTAGGGCAGTTGCGCGCCGTCGACCCATTCCAGGGGCGGACGTTCGGCGCGCTGCGCACGGCGTTCGCCCCGCTCGAACAGCTTGGTGAGGATCCAGCGCTGCTTGGCGCGGATGGCGCGCTCGATGTCGTCCAGCGGCGCGCGGTTCGGCGACGTCACGAACAGGCCGTCGTCGCACACCATGAAGCCGTGCGAGCGGCGCGCGGAGCGGCGCAGCACGTAATGCACGGTATGCGATCCGAGCTGGATCTTGCGCAGCGGCGGGTCGTTCGGACCGACGGGTGGGATGGGCAGGACGCGGGTCGGCACCGGCGGTGCCTTGAACAGCGGGGCCGGCGCCACGGGTCTTGCCGCCGGCGTGGGCGCAGGTGTGGGCGAGGGCTCGAGCGCCGCGACGAGTTCCTGGGCAAACAGCTCCAGCTGGTTCGCGTCGATCTTGGGGGAGGTCATGGTGGGCGGCTTCGATGATGCTTGGTTCTGCGCGCCCAATTCGTTCAAGTACCTGAATAGGCGTGGGGCGAAATGACGCGCATTTCCGATTCTATCCAATTTTCGACCTCTTGCATCAGACTGTCGGCAGTGTGGTTTTCCGGCGATATCGGCTTGCCGATCGAGACGGTGATGAGGCCCGGCCGCTTGATGAACGAGTTCTTGGGCCAGCACTCACCTGAATTATGCGCGATCGGCACGACCATCGCACGAGTTTCTATCGCGAGGCGCGTACCGCCGCTCTTGTACTGTCCTTTCTGGCCCACGGGGATGCGCGTCCCCTCGGGGAACATGATGATCGACTGGCCGTCCGCGAGGCGCGCCTTGCCGATCTTGACGACATGGGCAAAGGCGCGCTTGCCCTTGCTGCGGTCGATCGGGATCATGCGCAGCAGCGCCATGCCCCAGCCGAAGAAGGGGATGTAGAGGATCTCCTTCTTGAAGACGTAGACGAGCGGCCGCTTCATGTTGGGCAGCATGAAGATGGTCTCCCATGCCGACTGGTGCTTCGACAGCAGGATAACGGGTTGCGCCGGCAGGTTTTCGTAGCCTTTCACCTGGTAGCGGATGCCGCAGATGACGCGCGCGCACCAGATGATGAAGACGTTCCAGCGCGAGGTGACCCAGAAGCGCGTGTTGTACGGGAACGGCGCCGCGAGGAAGCAGACGCAGGCCCAGACAACGGTGGCGACGAGCATGACGATCGCGAACAACAGGGAACGCAGGAACAGGGCGGCGGTACGCAAAGGCGTGGTCTCCAGGTCTGGGGTGGCGGTGGTAACGATCATGCGTTGGCAGGCGCGGACGTGGTCTTGAGGAAGGCGTCGACCATGGCGGCGAGGTCGGGGAAGACCTGCGTGCCGGGCGGCAGGCCGCCCGTCTCCAGCGTCTTCTCGCCCTTGCCGGTCAGGACCAGGTAGGGCACGCAGCCGCTGATGAAGCCGGCCTGCAGGTCGCGCAGCGAATCGCCGACGGTCGGCACGCCCTTCAGGCTGAGTTTGAAGCGCTTGCTGATCTCCTCGAACATCCCGTTCTTCGGCTTGCGGCAGTCGCAGTTGTCGATGGCCGCGTGCGGGCAGAAGAAGATGGCGTCGATGTCCGCGCCCACCAGCTGGGCGCTCGCATGCATCTTCTGGTGGATCGCGTTCAGGGTCGCGATGTCGAACAGTTCGCGCGCGATGCCCGACTGGTTCGACGCGATGACGACGCGGTAGCCGGCCTGGTTCAGGCGCGCGATCGCTTCGAGCGACCCCGGGATCGGCATCCACTCGGCGGGCGACTTGATGAACTCGGGGGAGTCATGGTTGATGACCCCGTCCCGGTCGAGGATGATCAGCTTCATTGCACTTATGCGGCCAGTTTCGAGATGTCGGCCACGCGGTTCATCATGCGGTGCAGGATGGACAGCAGGGCCAGGCGGTTGTTCCGCAGCGCGACGTCGTCGGCCATCACCATCACGTCGTTGAAGAACGCGTCGACGTCGTCACGCAGCTGCGCGAGCGTCTTCAGCGTGCCGGTGAAGTCGCCGCGCTCGAACGCCGCATCGACCTCCGGCTGCACGCGTTGCACGCTGGCGTACAGTGCCTTCTCGGCGGCATCCTGCAGCAGGGCTGCATCGACGTTACCGGCTTGTGCGAGCGCTTCCTCGTTCTTCTTGAGGATGTTCGAGATGCGCTTGTTGGCGGCGGCCAGCGACGCGCTCTCGGGCAGCGCGGCGAAGGCCTGCACGGCCTCCAGGCGCTGCACGACGTCGTCCACGCGGTCCGGGTTCTGCGCCAGCACGGCTTCCACCTCGTTCGGCGCGAAGCCGCGGTCGCGCAGCAGGCCGCGCAGGCGGTCCAGCATGAACGCGGTGACGTCGGCCGTCGGATCTTTAAAGGTCGGCATGTAGTCGAACACGCCGGCGGCATCCTTCAACAGGTCGGACAGCGCGAGCGGCAGGCGCTTCTCGACCAGCATGCGCATCACGCCCAGCGCGTGGCGGCGCAGCGCGAACGGGTCCTTCTCGCCGGTCGGCTGCAGGCCGATCGACCAGATGCCGACGAGGGTTTCCAGTTTGTCGGCCAGCGCGACAGCCAGGCCCGTGTTCGTCGTCGGCAGCGCGTCGCCCGAGAAGCGCGGTTGGTAGTGCTCGGACGCGGCCAGCGCCACTTCCTCGTGCTCGCCGTCGTTGCGGGCGTAGTACGTGCCCATGATGCCTTGCAGTTCCGGGAACTCGCCGACCATGTCGGTCAGCAGGTCGGCCTTCGCCAGCTGCGCGCCGCGTTCGGCCAGCAGCACGTCGTAGCCGAGGCGGCGGGCGATGGCACCGGCGAGGCGCGTGACGCGCTGCGTGCGTTCGGCCTGCGTGCCGAGCTTGTTGTGGTAGACGACGTTCGCCAGCAGCGGCAGGCGCGATTCCAGCGACTTCTTCTTGTCCTGCTCGAAGAAGAATTTCGCATCCGACAGGCGCGGGCGCACGACGCGCTCGTTGCCGCCGATGATGGCGGACGGGTCGTCGGTCGCGAGGTTCGAGACGATCAGGAAGCGCGAGCGCAGCTTGCCGTTCGTATCCGTCAGCGCGAAGTACTTCTGGTTCGTCTGCATCGTCAGGATCAGGCATTCCTGCGGTACGGACAAGAACACGTCTTCGAACTGGCATTCGTAGACGACCGGCCATTCGACCAGCGCCGCCACTTCATCCAGCAGCGATTCCGGCATCAGCACCTGGTCGCCGCCGGCCTTGGCCAGCAACTGGGTGCGGATCGATTCCTTGCGTTCCTCGGCATTGGCGACGACCTTGCCGAAGACCTTGAGCAGTTCGTTGTAGGCGTCCGCATGGCCGATATCGAAGGCGTGGCCGTTCGACAGGAAGCGGTGGCCGAGCGTGCTGCGGCCGGCCTTGAGGCCCAGCAGGGACAGCGGCACGATGGTCTCGCCGTGCAGCGCCAGCAGCGTGTGCACGGGGCGCACGAACTGCACGGTGGCGCCGTCCGGACGCTGGTAGCTCATCACCTTCGGGATCGGCAGCTTCGCGACCGTCTCTTCCAGCACCGGCTGCAGGCCTTCGGCCAGGCCGACGCCCGGCGCGGTGTAGGTGTAGAAGAAGCTTTCGGCCTTGCCGTCCTGGGCGCGTTCGAGGTCGCTGATCTTCAGGTCGGGGAAGCCGAGGGCGGCCAGTTTCTTGGCCAGCGGCGCGGTCGGGTTGCCGTCCTTGTCGAGGGCGACGGTCACCGGCAGGATCTTCTCGCGGATCGTCTTGTCGGCCGACGTGGCGCGCACGTTGGTGATGGAGACGGCCAGGCGGCGCGGCGTGGCGTAGGTGGTGACGACGCTGTCGGCGGCCAGGAAATCACGGGCCTTCAGGCCGTTCGCGATGCCGCCCGCGAAAGCGGCGCCCAGTTTCACCAGCGCCTTCGGTGGCAGCTCTTCGGTCTGCAGTTCGACGAGTAATGTCTGATTCATGGTGTCGTTCTATTCTGTTCTGGGACTCAGGCTTTCGGGAGCATCGGGAAGCCCAGCTTCTCGCGCGAATCGTAATAGGCCTGGGCGACGAGGCGCGACAGGGTGCGCACGCGGCCGATGTAGGCGGCGCGCTCGGTGACGGAGATCGCGCCGCGCGCATCCAGCAGGTTGAAGCTGTGCGACGCCTTCATGATCTGCTCGTACGCGGGCAAGGTGAGCGCCAGTTCGATCAGGCGCTTGGCCTCGCTCTCGTGATTATTGAAAGCCTGGAACAGCAGGTCCGTGTTCGAGTGCTCGAAGTTGTAGGTCGACTGTTCGACTTCGTTCTGGTGGAAGACGTCGCCGTACGACAGCGATTTCTTCTCGCCATTCTCTTCCCACTCGGTCCACACGAGGTCATACACGTTCTCGACGCCCTGCAGGTACATCGCCAGGCGCTCGATGCCGTAGGTGATCTCGCCCAGTACCGGCTTGCAATCGAGGCCGCCGACCTGCTGGAAGTACGTGAACTGGGTGACTTCCATGCCGTTCAGCCAGACTTCCCAGCCGAGGCCCCAGGCGCCCAGGGTCGGGCTTTCCCAGTCGTCCTCGACGAAGCGCACGTCGTTCTTTTTCAGGTCCAGGCCCAGCGCTTCCAGGGAACCCAGGTACAGGTCGAGGATGTTTTCCGGCGCCGGCTTCAGCACGACCTGGTACTGGTAATAGTGCTGCAGGCGGTTCGGGTTCTCGCCGTAGCGGCCATCCTTCGGGCGGCGCGACGGCTGCACGTAGGCGGCGCGCCACGGTTCCGGTCCGATCGCGCGCAGGAAGGTGCCAGTGTGGAAGGTGCCCGCGCCGACTTCCATGTCGTACGGCTGGAGCAGGGCGCAACCCTGCTTGTCCCAGTAGGTTTGCAAGGTCAGAATGATTTGTTGGAATGTGAGCATCTTGTTGGCTTCGCGCGCACGGGGCGCGAACACGGTGAGTTTGCTAAAACACCAATTCTAGCGGGTTTTACGGAATGGCTTGAAGTGAATCGCTCGCTATTTTAGCCGGTCGCCTGCCGCTGTCGTCCGGCGAGCCAGGCGCCGGCCAGCAGCAAAGCGCCCAGCGCGAGGAACAGCAGGTTGCCGAAGCGGATGTACGGCGTGCTGCCGGCCATGCCCTGCACGGTCGCCGCCAGGGTGCCCTGGGTATAGAACGGCAGCAGCGCGGCGACGTTGCCGCGGCCGTCGATGACGGCGGTGGCGCCGTTGTTCGTTGCGCGCAGCATCGGACGGCCCGTCTCGAGACTCCGCATGCGCGAGATCTGCAGGTGCTGCGGGATGGCGGTCGACTCGCCGTACCATGCCAGGTTCGACACGTTCAGCAGTACGGTGGCCGGCTGCGCCTGCGACCGCAGGTTCTTCGCGATCTCTTCGCCGAACACGTCTTCGTAGCAGACGTTCGGCAGCACCAGCTGGTCCTGCACGGCGAACGGCGCCTGCACGTCCGGGCCGCGCGTGAAATCGCCCAGCGGGATCTGCATCAGGTCCGTAAACCAGCGAAAGCCCGTCGGGATGAATTCGCCGAACGGCACCAGGTGGTTCTTGTCGTAGCGGTAGGATTGTCCCTGCGGGCCGATGCCCGCCACGCTGTTCGCGTACACCGTCATGCTGTCGGCCAGCGGGATCCCGAACAGGAACGCGCTACCCGTTCTTGCCGCGTAATCGCGGAAGGTCTGCAGGTACCCGGGCGGGAGCTGGTTCGGGAACACGGGGATGGCGGTCTCCGGCGCCGCGATCAGGTCGGCTGGCGCGGCCGTCATCATGTCGCGGTAGCGCGCGAGGATCATGCCCAGGTGCTCGGCGCTGAATTTCTCGTCCTGGCGGATGTTGCCCTGCACGAGGCGCACGCTGAGCGGCTTGCCGGCAGGTGCGGTCCACGCGACGTGCTTCAGGCCCCAGCCGGCCAGCAGCAGCGCGGCGAACAGGCCCATGGCGGGCAGCCGGCGGCGCTGGGTAAGCATCACGAGGCACGCCGAGCACACGGCGACCAGCACGCCGATGCCGTACACGCCGAGGATCGGCGCGAAGCCGGCGAGGGGCGCCGTCACGTGCGCATAGCCGGACGCCGCCCAGGGAAAACCGGTAAAGACCCAGCCGCGCATCCATTCCGAGACGCCCCAGCAGGCGGGGAACACGAGCAGCAGGAAGGCGGGGACGGGCAGCGACCAGCGCTTGCGCAGCCACGACGACACGCCCGCCGCGAACGCACCGAACAGGCCCATGTAAAGACCCAGCAGCGCGATGGCGATGGCGGACAGCACGGCCGGCAGGCCGCCGAAGCGGTTCAGCGCGATATATAACCAGTGCATGCCGGCCACGGACCAGCCGAAGCCGAATGCCCAGCCGAGGAAGACGGCGCGGCGGGTCGAGCTGCCCATGCCGACCTGGTAGAACAGGTAAGCGAGGGACAGGAACTGGACGGGCCACCAGCCGAACGGTTCGAACGAGAACAGGCTCAGGGCGCCGGCCAGCGCCGCGACGGCGAGGCCCGTCATGCTCGGCCGCGTGCCGCGCAGCGCGGGATCGGGCGCCACCGCGGGCTTGCGGCGCCGCCGCAGGTTCAGGCTGGATGCGATCAATGCAGGACCCGCGTCAATCGTGTTCGTCGTCGACGGCCGGGAGTTTTTCCACCAGCAGCACGTGGATCTGGCGCGCGTCGGCGCGCAGCACTTCGAAGCGCAGGTTCTCGAGGTCGAACACCTCGCCCTTGTGCGGCATGCGGCCCAGGTGGCTGGCGACGAGGCCGCCGATGGTGTCGACGTCGTCCTCGGGCAGGTCGACGCCGATCTCTTCGTTGAACTGCTCGATCTCCGTCAGCGCCTTCACGCGCCAGCGCGAGCCGTGCTGGCCTTCCCTGATGGAGAGGATGTTGTCTTCTTCCTCGTCGAAGTCGTACTCGTCCTCGATGTCGCCGACGATCTGTTCCAGCACGTCCTCGATGGTGATCAGGCCGGCCACGCCGCTGTACTCGTCGACGACGATGGCCATGTGGTTGTGGTTCGCGCGGAAGTCGCGCAGCAGCACGTTCAGGCGTTTCGATTCCGGGATGAAGATCGCTGGGCGCAGCATGTCGCGCACGTCGAACGATTCTTCCGCGTAGTAGCGCAGCAGGTCCTTGGCGAGCAGGATGCCGACCACCTTGTCGCGCTCGCCCTCGATGGCGGGGAAGCGCGAGTGCGCCGTTTCCAGCACGATGGGCAGCCATTCCTCGATCGGCTTGGTGATGTCGATCACGTCCATCTGGGAGCGCGGGATCATGATGTCGCGCACCGACAGGTCGGACACCTGGAACACGCCCTCGATCATGGAGAGCGCGTCGGCGTCGATGAGGTTGCGTTCGTGGGCGTCGTGCAGAACTTCCAGCAGTTCGGCGCGGTTTTCGGGCTCGGGGGAAATCAGTGCGGTCAACCGTTCGAACAGCGACCGGTGGGTTTTAACGTCCGAACGGACGTCAGCAGGGTGCTCGGGCATAGTTGGCGTGAAGCCGTTATTACGATGGGCCATAGGATACACCAAAAGCCGGAATGCCTGATTTTTATGCAGGCATCCGGGTTCAAGCAGGCGTGCGCCATTGCTGCTAGTCTTCGTCCTATAGTTGCTCAATCGCTAAGGAAAGGAATCCCCATGCCCGCCTTGAACGTCAACGGCACCACCACCAACCTCGACGTCCCCGACGACATGCCCCTGCTGTGGGCCTTGCGCGACGTGATGGGGCTCACCGGCACGAAGTTCGGCTGCGGCGTCGCCCTGTGCGGCGCCTGCACCGTGCACCTGGACGGCCAGGCCATCCGCTCGTGCGTGACGCCCGTGTCGGCCGCGGCCGGCAAGAAGATCACGACCATCGAGGCGATCGGCAACGACCCGGTCGGGGCCAAGGTGCAGGACGCGTGGCGCAAGATCGACGTCGTCCAGTGCGGGTATTGCCAGTCGGGCCAGATCATGTCCGCCACCGCGCTGCTGCACGCGACGCCGAAGCCGGGCGACGCCGACATCGACAACGCCATGGCCGGCAACATCTGCCGCTGCGGCACGTACAACCGCATCCGCAAGGCGATCAAGATCGCATCGGGTCAGGCATGAAAGGGGATGACCGCATGGACCAGCTCTCGAACAAACGCCGCCAGTTGTTGAAAGCGGGTGCCGCCGGTGGTGGCAGCCTGCTGTTCGGCTTCTCGCTGTTCGGCTGTACGAAACAGGGCGACGCGCCGGCCAACGACCGCAAGGAACCGCCGTCCGAAAAGGCCGTCGGCCAGGCGTCGACCGCGATGACGAACGAGCAGCCGGGCCTCGCGCACGACGCGTTCATCCGCATCGACCGCGAAGGCATCGTCACGCTCATCATCCACAAGGTCGAGATGGGGCAGGGCACGTTCACGTCGCTGCCGCAGCTGCTGGCCGAGGAACTGGGCGCCGACCTGTCGAAAGTGAAGTTGGAGCAGGCGCCCGCGAACAACTCGCTGTACGCCGATGCGCTGCTGGGCGGCCAGGTGACGGGCGGCTCGACGTCCATCCGCGCCACCTACAAACCGTTGCGCGAGGCGGGCGCCAAGGTCCGCACGGTGCTCGTGCAGGCCGCCGCGAAGAACTGGAACGTGGAGCCGGGCGACCTGAAGGTGGTGGGCGGGACGATCCGCCACGACGCGTCGAACCGGCAGGTGCACTTCGGCGAAGTCGCGGAGGCCGCGTCGAAGCTGAGCTTCCCGGCCGAGGTCAAGCTGAAGGACCCGGCCCAGTTCACGCTGGTCGGCAAGGCGATCAAGCGCCTCGATTCGCCCGCCAAGGTGAACGGTTCCGCGCAGTTCGGCATCGATGCGCGCCTGCCCAACATGGGGATCGCCGCGGTGGCGGCGTCGCCCGTCCTGGGCGGCAAGGTCGCCGCCGTCGACGAGCAGAAGGCCATGGCCGTGAAAGGCGTGCGCCAGGTGCTGCGCATCGAAGGGGCGGTGGCCGTCGTGGCCGACCACTTCTGGGCCGCGAAACAGGGCCTGCTTGCCGCCGCACCGCGCTTCGACGATGGTCCGAACGCCAACGTCAGCACGGCCGGCATCGTCGCGGACATGATGAAGGTATCGCAGAACACGGGCGCCATCGCCACCGACAAGGGCGATGCGCTGAAGGCGCTGGATGCCGGCCCGGGCCGCCGTATCGACGTCATCTACGAAGTCCCGTTCCTCGCGCACGCGACGATGGAACCGATGAACTGCACGGTCGACCTGAAGCCGGACGGCTGCGACATCTGGGTCGGCACGCAGGTGCCGGCGCTGGCGCAGGGCGCGGCCGCGAAGCTCACCGGGCTGCCGCTCGAGAAGGTCCGCGTGCACAACCACTACATCGGCGGCGGCTTCGGGCGCCGGCTCGAAGTCGACAACGTGATCCAGGCCGTGGAATTCGCCAAGCTGGCCAAGGGGCCTCTGAAGATCGTCTGGACGCGCGAGGAAGACATCCAGCACGACATGTACCGCCCCTATTACGTCGACCGCATGTCGGCGCGCATCGACGACAAGGGCATGCCCGTGGCGTGGTTCCACCGCGTGACGGGGTCGTCGATCATGGCGCGCTTCGCGCCGCCGATGGTCAAGAACGGCGTCGACCCGGATGCGGTGGAAGCGGCGGCCGACATCCAGTATTCGATTCCGGCGATCCGCGTCGAATACGTGAGGCACGAACCGCCGGGCCTCGCGACCGCGTTCTGGCGTGGCGTCGGCCCCACGCACAACGTGTTCGTCGTCGAGAGTTTCATCGACGAGCTGGCGTATGCGAGCAAGACGGACCCCGTCGCGTTCCGCCGCGCGCTGCTGCAAAAATCGCCGCGCACGCTGGCCGTGCTGAACCTGGCGGCCGAGAAGGCCGGCTGGGGCAAGCCTTTGAAACCGGTCGCGGGGCGCAAGCTGGGACGGGGCATATCGACGCAGTTCGCGTTCGGCAGCTACATGGCGCAGGTGGCGGAGGTGTCGGTCGGACCGGACGGCGACGTGCGCGTGCACCGCGTCGTGTGCGCGGTGGACTGCGGCCAGAACGTCAACCCAGACACCATCGTCGCGCAGATGGAGGGCGGCATCGTGTTCGGCGCCAGCGCGGCGCTGTGGGACGAGGTGACGGTCGAGAAGGGGCGGGTGCAGCAGTCGAACTTCTCCGACTACCGCGTGATGCGCATGCCGGAATCGCCGGCAGTGGAAGTCTATATCGTCAACAGCCACGACGACCCGGGCGGGATCGGCGAGCCGGGGACCGCGGGGATCGCGCCGGCGCTGGCGAATGCGGTGTTCGCGGCGACCGGGAAGCGGGTGAGAAAGTTGCCGATTGCGGAACAGCTCAAGAAGGCCTGAACGTTCCGCGACCTAAAACAACGTCGTCCCCGCGCAGGCGCACTGCTGTCCGGAATAATTTTTACCGTCGAAAATAGGCCCGCCATAGGAAAAACCGTCGTTCCCGGCATTGCCGGAAACGACTTCCCGCGAAAGCGGGAACCCATGCTGACTGCTCGAAGTGGACTCTTTGTAGCCAACGAGGTGGAAATGAAGAACGTAGTTAGCATACTCAGTATGGATTCCCGCTTGCGCGGGAATGACGATGCTATTTCTGACGGTTTTTGAAAACAATATTCCGGACACTAGTGCGCGCAGGCGGGGATCCAAGTGACCTAAAACAACGTCGTCCCCGCGCAGGCGGGGATCCAAGTTTGCCGGCAGATCGTGCAGATTGGGTTCCCGCCTGCGCGGGAACGACGGTTTCTCGGCCAACGGCCCTATTAGTTCTCCGCGTACGGATCCGGATACCCCAGCGCTTCCATGATGTCGCGCTCGAGCTGCTCCATCTCCTCGGCTTCCTCATCCGTCTCGTGGTCGAAGCCCTGCGCGTGCAAAACCCCGTGCACGACGAGGTGCGCCGCGTGCTCCTCGACCGTCTTCTTTTGCTCGTCCGCTTCGCGCTGCAGCACGTCCGTGCACAGGACGATGTCGGCCTGCGTCGGTTCGTCGTCGGCGATTTCCGCGCCCTCGTTGTACGCGAAGGTGAGCACGTTGGTGGCGTAGTCCTTGCCGCGGTATTCGCGGTTCAGGGTCTGGCCTTCCTCGGCGTCGACGAAGCGGATCGCCAGCTCGGCCGGGCCGAGGAGGGCGCCGCGCACCCAGCGCTCCACCAGTTCGGGCGTGAGGTCCGCTTCGAGGCGGGTGTCGGGGTACTGGACGTCCAGTTCGAGGTTATGCTTTTTTTCTTGCATGGCGGGTAGCGGCTGGTTTGGTCAAAGTGCCAGGGAGTGCGCCGAGTTCCTGCACCGACGCGGCCTTTTCGTAGGCGTCGACGATGCGGGCCACCATCGGGTGGCGCACGACGTCGGCGCTGGAGAACTGGGTAAACGCGATGCCGCGCACGTCCTTCAGCACGTGCATGGCGTCGACGAGGCCGCTCCGCTGCGTCTTGTGCAGGTCGACCTGGGTGACGTCGCCCGTGACGACGGCCTTGCTGCCGAAGCCGATCCGGGTCAGGAACATCTTCATCTGCTCGGCCGTCGTGTTCTGGGCCTCATCCAGGATCACGAACGCGTGATTCAGGGTGCGGCCGCGCATGAACGCGAGCGGGGCGATCTCGATCACCTGCTTCTCGAACAGCTTCTGCGTGCGGTCGAAGCCGAGCAGGTCGTACAGCGCGTCGTACAGCGGGCGCAGATACGGGTCGACCTTCTGCGCGAAGTCGCCCGGGAGGAAGCCCAGGCGCTCGCCCGCTTCCACGGCCGGACGGGTCAGGATGATGCGCTTGACGGCGTCGCGTTCGAGGGCGTCGACGGCGCAGGCGACGGCGAGATAGGTCTTGCCGGTGCCGGCCGGGCCGATGCCGAAGCTGATGTCGTGTTCGAGCACGGCCTTCAGGTACTGGATCTGGTGCGGCGTGCGGCCGCGCAGGTCGTGGCGCCGCGTCTTGAGCATCGGGCTCACCAGTTCCTCGTCGTCGACCTCGTCCGCTTCCTCCGTGACGGCAGCGCCAGGTTCCTTCGGCGGCGGCGCTTCGGCATCCGCGTTCTTGGGTTTCAGGCCCGCGCGCTGTTCGACCAGCGCCAGCTGCACTTCCTCGATCGGCACGACCTTGTCGGCCACCGCGTAGAAGCGTTCGAGCAGCTCGACGGCGCGCTCGGCATTGGTCCCGCTGACGATGAATTTCTCGCCGCGCCGGAAAATGGTCACATCGAGGGCGGCCGAGATCTGGCGCAGGTTTTCGTCGAGCGGGCCGCAGAGGTGGGCGAGCCGCGTGTTATCGAGCGGCTCGGGGAAGAAGTACGAAGGCTGGGTAGGCGTTTTCAACTGGCTTTGGCAATCGTATCAATGCGGGCGACCAGGTCGCCGCGCAGGGTGTAATCCAGGCTCTCGGTGATGCGCACGTCGACCAGCTGGCCGATGAGCGCAGCACTGTCGTCGCCCGGGAAGAAGTTGACGACGCGGTTGTTCTCGGTGCGCCCCTGGAGTTCGCCCCCGCCCTTCTTGGACGGACCTTCGACGAGGATGCGCTGCACGGTGCCGACCATGCTGGCGCTGGTCTTGCGGGTGTTGGCGTCGATCTGCGCCTGCAGGCGTTGCAGGCGCGCGAGCTTGACTTCGTGCGGGGTGTCGTCCGCCAGGTTGGCGGCCGGCGTGCCGGGGCGCTTGCTGAAGATGAAGGAGAAGCTGTTGTCGAAGCCGACGTCCTCCACGAGCTTCATCATCGCTTCGAAATCGGCATCCGTCTCGCCCGGGAAGCCGACGATGAAGTCGGACGAGATCGAGATGTCCGGGCGCACCGCCTTGATGCGGCGGATGATCGATTTGTATTCCAGGCCCGTGTAGCCGCGCTTCATCGCCTGCAGGATGCGGTCGGAGCCGTGCTGCACGGGCAGGTACAGGTGGTTCACCAGCTGCGGGATCTTCGCGTACGCGTCGATCAGGCGCTGGGTGAATTCCTTCGGGTGGCTCGTGACGAAGCGCAGGCGCTCGATGCCGGGGATCTCGGCCACGTATTCCAGCAGCAGGGCGAAGTCCGCGATTTCTCCCGACTCCATCGCGCCGCGGTACGCGTTCACGTTCTGCCCCAACAGCATGATTTCCTTGACGCCCTGCGCGGCCAGGCCGGCGACTTCCGTCAGCACATCCTCGAAGCGGCGCGAGACTTCCTCGCCGCGGGTGTACGGCACCACGCAGTAGCTGCAATATTTACTGCAGCCTTCCATGATCGACACATAGGCCACCGGACCTTCGACCTTGGCCGGCGGCAGGTGGTCGAACTTTTCGATTTCCGGGAAGCTGATGTCGACCTGGGCCGCGCCCGTGTGGCGGCGCAGCTGGATCATCTGCGGCAGGCGGTGCAAGGTCTGCGGGCCGAACACCATGTCCACGTGCGGCGCGCGCTTGACGATGGCTGCGCCTTCCTGCGACGCCACGCAGCCGCCCACGCCGATGATCAGGTCGGGCTTGGCGCGCTTGAGTTCCTTCAGGCGGCCGAGGTCGGAAAACACTTTTTCCTGCGCTTTTTCACGCACGGAGCAGGTGTTGAACAGGATCACGTCGGCATCATCCGGCGTGTCGGTGCGTACGAGCCCATCGGACGCGCCCAGCACGTCCGCCATCTTGTCCGAGTCGTACTCGTTCATTTGGCAACCGAAGGTCTTGATGAATACTTTTTTCTGCATGGAATGCTTCTAAGTGCTGTTGGGGGACCTCGAAAAGCCGTCACGAGCGGCCGCGCTGGTGCCAGGAGAAGCGCAGCTGTACGAGAGTACAGCGAGCATCGCAGTGCGCCAGCGCAACGCGCAGCAGGTTTTTCGACGTTTCCTGATGCTTTGACAAGTGGTAGTCCAGTTTACCGTAAATCGGAAACACGCCGGAAAAGCGGGTGCGTGTGGCCGTGCGCGCCGACATTCCGTGCTGCGCGGAATTCAGGATTTTCCGAGGGAAATATTTCTACAGTCGGTTACATTGTTAAATCTTGAATTTTTCTTTCTAGCTGTTATCTTTAAAGTTGCCGATTCGACTCGAATTAGTTTCTCCTTGTAAATCAAGAAGTTCGTGTAGCTCGGCAATTGCAAAATTAGTCTAAAAAAACACTTGCGTGCGCCACAATTTGTCACCATGTGCTGAAATGACTATGTGACAAGCTTTCCACAAGTTAGCTTGATATCGGCCAATGAATTTCGTGCTCAGGTCGAGTGTGAGCCCGACATATGAGTTTGATAATTTGTCCGAAAGACAAGTGCATGTGGGAAGCGGGGAGTGCAAAAACCGCAGCGGCGACGGCAGTTCGGTCGCGGCGCCCGGACAGGGTTCCAACGCTGCATTCGTTTTTTCGCTTCCCGCCAAGGGAGCGCACGCGGTCCGGAGATGCGCCGGTCGATATGTCAGGTGGATGCCTGGTCAGTCGGTCTCGCAATCCGGGAACTTATGTTGATGAAACTTAGTCATTAAACACGGTTCGTAAGAGAACTATTTTAACCATTTACGAGGTCATCATGGCACATCACGCTTTGTCATCACAGGAAAGCTACAACCCGAACCATTTGCTGGACATTCTGCTGGGCAAGATGCAGCTGAAGAACGACGCTGCGCTGTCGCGCATGCTGGAAGTCGCTCCGCCGGTGATCAGCAAGATCCGCCACCACCGCCTGCCGGTCGGCGCCTCGCTGCTGATCCGCATGCACGAAGTGACCGGCATGAGCATCCGCGACCTGCGTGACCTGATGGGCGATCGCCGCACCAAATATCGCCTGTCGGATGCCCAGGGCCGCCCGAAGCCCGAGGAAAAAGCTGCACAGCAAGCTGCTCAGCAGGCTGCGCAACAGCAACAAGCTCAGTCGCAAGCTCAGCAAGGCCAACCGTCGCAATCGAACGACGCATCGTCTTCGACCAAGTCGCCGGGCAACTATGCGCACTGATGCCGCAGGCATGACAGCCGGTCCTGTCATGCCTTCGGACAGACCCGGCAGCGAAGCACCACTTCGCTGCTGTCACTATCGATCATCCTGGGCTTGATCGGCCCTTTTCAAGCCATCAGGATGGTCGACATTTCGCCAAACTGCAGTTCCGTTTCGCGGAACAGGTGCAGATAGGCTTCTTCGTTCAATCCCATCGCATCCCAGGCCACGCTGGATACGCGCGGCACCAGTTCGTTGTCTTCGCCGGCCAGGTCGAGCGCGTGCACGATGGCGTTGGCCACGTGCACGATCGTTGCCAGGAACCCCGCGCCGTGGATGTCGGGCGCGTGGTGGTAGGCGATCGCCTGGCGCATGGTGCTCGAAAAATTCCAGTGGTCGGCCAGGGCGACCCCCGCGTCGACGTGGTCGATGCCGAGGACGGCCTGTTCGGCGTCCTGCCAGTCGCCGCCGTGCTGTGCGTGCCAGGCCACGACCTGGGCATAGGCGTCCGGATGACCGGTCACCAGCACGAGCCGGCCGATGTCATGCAGCAAGCCGGCCGTGAAGGCGATGTCCTGGTTGAAACGCATCCGGCGCGCCAGCGCACGTGCGCACGCGGCCGTGGCGATCGAATGGCGCCAGAACGCCTTGTCGTGGAAGCCCTCGCAGCGTCCGCTCGGGAAGCAACCTGTGATGGCAGCCGCCGTGATCAGGTTGCGCGTCGTCTGGAAGCCGAGGAAGGTGATGGCTTGCTGGATCGTCGTGACCTTCACTTGCAGGCCGTAGGTCGAGGAATTGGCGAGGCGCAGCGTTTTTGCCGTCAGGGCCTGGTCGTACGACACCTTTTTTGCCAGCACCGAGATGTCGATGTCTTCCTGCTCTATGCTGCTGAGCAATTCCATGACGACGGCGGGCAGCGACGGCAGGTCTTGCACGCCGGCAGCCAGTTGTTCGGGCGTCAAACGGTTCATGGGTTCACCTCGCGCTGCAGGCGGTAGTCTTCCACGTAGCGGCGCAGGATGCCCGTGGCCCAGTCGCCGAGGTCGTCGCGGTCGTGCTTGCGGAAGATGTGATCGAGCCGTGCCTGGATCGCTTCCGGATCGATGGGCAGCGGTTCGGGTGCCGCCTGGAGGATCGGCAGCATGTCGATACCATGCCGTGCCAGCGATGCCAGCATGGATTCGGTCAGCACGATACCCTGTGCCAGTAACACATTGCCTTTCCCGTCGCGCACGACGTCGGACAACACCATGCCCGGTCGGGTCTCGCCCAGCGGCGTCAGGTGGAAAGGACCGCTCATGCTTCCCTCATTTAATTTAATTTTTACAATGGATTGAATATTACCATCCGGTAAGGAGGGTGTGAGCGCCCGCGGGCCCGGGTGTTGTAAGCCGGTGTCTTAATGCTTATCTAATTCGGGCGCCGTACCATGCCTGGATGACTAGAAAACGCTACATTGTTTTATTAAGAGGCGTCAATGTCGGGCGGGCGAAACGTATCGCCATGGCCGACCTGCGCAAGCTGATCGCGGATCTCGGCTACGAGCACGTGCGCAGTCTCCTCAACAGCGGCAACGTCGTGTTCACCGGTCCGGCCAAGCCGCATGACACGGTCGCGGCCGAGATCGAGGAGGCGCTCGTGCTCAAGCTCGGTGTCGCGTCCCGCACCGTCGTGCTCAGCTGCGATGACCTCGATGCGATCATTGCTTCCAATCCCTTGCTCGACCAGGCAACGGACCATTCCCGCCTGCTGACGCTCATTCTCGCCGGACCCCATTCGCGCGAGGCCGTCGAAACGCTGTGCGGCCAGGACTGGCGGCCGGGCGCGATGGCGCTGGGCGAGCGGGCGGCCTATGTCTGGTGCCCGGAAGGCATTCTCGACAGTCCGGTCGTGGCTGCACTGGGCAAGAAGCTGGGCGATGCGACGACGACGCGCAATTGGGCGACGCTGAGCAAGCTTCATACGCTGTGCCAGGAATTGCCGGCCTGAGCTGCAGGCCAGGAAAAACGGCGCCTTGCGGCGCCGTCGATCAACATTTCCGCGTCATGCGGAAAAGTCTTTCTTTTCCTTATTTGAATTTCTCGCTGCTGTCACGGCTGGCCCGGTAACCGATCAGGATCAGGCCGACCAGCATCATGGCGAACACTTCCGGTTCCGGAAGTTCGGACATCGAAGGGGAGGGCGGTGCCACCACTTCGTTGTGATTTACCGTCGACAGATCGGTCATGCCCCGCATGCGCAGCACGGCGTGACTGTTGTCAAGGTCAATGGCGGCAGCCTGGACGGCGCCACCCATCAAAAGACTGAGCGTTGCGGCAAGTGCGTATCGTTTCACGGTCATTCCTTATCCATGCATTGTCTGACTGTGGGGTACGTAACCCGCAAGACCGTTGGCGGCGTCATGCGGATGATCCCAGCATAGCAAAAATGCGCCATGCATTGCGTCCGTTACGTGCCGTTAAAGCACGATAAACAGATGGCAAAGTTAATCATTTTTAAATAAAACAAATGCAATCAATTAATCGATTGGCCATTGATAAAACGCTAAATACAAGACAACTTATTACGATTTATTTATTGAACATATGAGATGGACAATAAAAACCGATGTCAATTTGATTACCCGTGTTGCGATTCAAAATTTTTTCACCGCACGGTATACACGTCGCTTTTCTTTGCGAGTATAGTCTCCATATCCTCATTGCCTTCGGGCATCAAAACAATATCAAACGCACACGTTTGAATACCTCGCGGTCCCCACACCGCCGCCTTTCGCGTCCACTCGGCACTTCGGAAGGCACGTAATAACACATGCCGTATCACGCACCTTCGACCTTGTAAGAGTACCGATATGCCCAATTTTGCTCGACTTCAAATTGCCTTTAAGAATGTTTATGTCCGGATTCTGACCGCCATACTGCTCGGCGTGCTGACGGGCTGGGCAATCTACAAGGCCGATATCCCGCAAGATCCGTCGCCGGTCGTCTACTCGCAGAATATTTCCGAGATCACCCAGCTGGCTGCCCAGAAAGATCGTCTCGACTACCTGCTCGTCGCGAAGCCGCTGTCGGATTCGCCGCGCTATATCTACAAGTACAAGGATGCGCCGCAGCTGCACGTGGTGAAGGTGCCGAGCACGTCGCACCTGTCGCTGGAGCGCGAAGTGCTGCTGAAGAACGCGATCCCGTACTCCATCGCCAAGGATGAATACCTGGCGTCCCACAAGGCCGTCCTGCAGGACGAAGGCGAAGGCGTCGGTGCCGACATCGTCGACTTCCTGAAGCGCCACGCGCTCGACCTGACCGTGCTGCTGGTGATCGTGTACGCCATGAAATTCGGCATCCCGGGCACGGGCATGAGCAGCCAGCTGATCACCCCGGACAAGCTGAAGGGCAGCATGGACGACCTGATCGGCATGGAAGACATCAAGCAGGAAGTGCTGCACCTGGAAGACATGATCCGCAACCGCGAGTTGTACAAAGAACACAATATCGACAAGCCGTTCAATGTCATGCTGACGGGCCCGGCCGGTACCGGCAAGACCAAGCTGGTGGGCTACCTGGCCAAGCGCCTCGACATCCCGCTGATCCAGGCGTCCGGTTCGGCGCTGGAATCCGGCTACGTCGGCGGCGGTTCGAAGGCGCTGAACGCCCTGTACCGCAAGGCGTCGGGCAAGGGCCGCTGCATCATCTTCCTGGATGAAGCGCAAAGCCTGTTCATGCCGCGCGGCCGCAGTGAAAAGAAATGGGAAGACGACACCGCGAACACCCTGCTGGGCCTGCTGGACGGCGTCAAGAGCGACAAGGGCCAGGGCGTGATCTGGGTCGTCGCCTCGAACTTCGACGATGCATCGACGGACATGGACGAAGCGATGCTGCGCCGTTTCTCCGTGAAGATCAATTTCCGCCTGCCGAACAAGGGCGAGCGCAAGGAACTCCTGCGCAGCTTCCTTGCACGCAAGAAAGAAGGTCTCGTGGACTGGAACGACCTCGACCTGGACCAGGTCGCGGAAATCACCCAGAACCTGAGCCCGGCGCTGCTGGAGACCGTGGTCGAGCGCGCGTCGATGATTTCGATCCAGGAAAAGGCGATCATCAATACCGATTTGCTGTTCCGTGCCTACGAGCGTGCCACGATCGGCCTGACCGACCGCGCCACGACGGCCGAGAAGCTCAAGCAGCGCGAGCGCATCGCCGTGCACGAACTGGGCCACTTCTTCATGCAGATCGACCCGTTCCTGCGCGCCGGCATGAGCCTGAGCGAGGTCAAGGAAAAGTCGCATCTGCTGAAGATCAGCACGGAAGCGGTGTCCAAGATCGGTGCGCTGGGTTACGTGCTGCAGTCCGGTGAAGACATGTCGCTGCGCACGCTGGAAGAGCTCGAGCGCGACGTGATCGGCCTGTACGGCGGCGTCGCGGCGGAAGAATTGTTCTACGGTGCACGCGGTATCTCGGTGGGCAGCCAGAACGACATCGAAAAGATCACGAAGATGCTGAACCTGATGGTCGGCCGCCTGTCGATGTATTCGCGCGCCAAGATCGACTACAGCCAGCTGCAGAACGACGCGTCCGGCGAGCACACGCTGCGCCAGGTCGAGGAGAAATCGGACGAGCTGTACAACTACACGCTGAATTCGATCCGCGACTACGAAGAGGTGATCGTGTCGATCAAGGACACGCTGCTGGACCAGTACGTGCTGTCGAAGGATGCCGTGTTCGCCCTGCTGGAAGAGCACCAGGACGCGCTGCTGGCCGGCCTGAATGCGCCGCGCCATGCCAGCCTGAAGCTGTGCGCCGAAGAGGCAGCCGTGGCCTGAACAAGTTTGGTGGTTGTTTGATGGTCTTGAGGTCACTCAAGTTAATGCGGCGGACAGCGATGTCCGCCGTTTTTTTTAATCGGGCCGCTGCACGATGCGGATCTTGCCGCTGGCCCCACCGCCGCAATAAAAGCGGTCGACACCGTCGGACTCGAGACCGGATACCATCACGTCGGCCGGCATCATGGAGACGGCGACGATGGCCTGCGCCATCGCCATCGTGGCCGCGGAATCAGTGCGCCTGCGCGAGCGCTAGCCCGTCCAGCACATGGCGCGTCATGCTGCGCGCCAGTTCGTGTTCGCCGACGAGCACCGTGCCGCCCGTCTCTTCGCGCAGCAGGCGCGCCTCTTCCTCGTTGTGCGTGCGGACCACGCAGCGGATGCCGGGGTTCAGCGCCTTGGCCGTTTCGACCATCGCGCGCACGTGGAAGGTGTCCGGCGTCGCGATCACGAGCATGGATGCGCGCGCGATGTGGGCCTGGATCAGCACCGCCGGTTCCGCGGCGTTGCCCGCCACGGCCGGCTGGTCGCGCTTGCGCAGCTGGTCGACGATGTCGCGGTTCTGTTCCGCCACGACGTAGTGGATGCCTTCGCGGTCCAGCTCTTGCGCGATGCGCTTGCCCACGCGGCCGTAGCCGACCAGCACGACCTGGCCCGTCAGGTGCTCGTGCGTGACCGTCATCGGCAGCTCGGCCAGCGGATCGGGCGAGCGCGCCATCTTGCGCGCGTGGTCGGATTTCGCCAGCACCCAGTTCTGCAGCGGGCCGACCAGCTTGAACATCAGCGGGTTCAGGGCGATCGAGATGATGGCGCCTGCGAGGATCAGGTTCTGGCCCATCTCCGGCAGCAGGCCGAGCGAGATGCCCAAGGCAGCGAGGATGAACGAGAACTCGCCGATCTGCGCGAGGCTGGCCGACACCGTGATCGCCGTGTTGAGCGGATAGCGCAGCGCCAGCACGAGGAAGAACGCGGCCAGCGATTTGCCGACCAGGATGATGGCGACGACGCCCAGCACTTCCAGCGGACTCTCCACGAGCACGCGCGGGTCGAACAGCATGCCGACGGAGACGAAGAACAGCACGGAGAACGCGTCGCGCAGCGGCAGCGTTTCTTCCGCCGCGCGGTGGCTCAGCTCCGATTCGCGCAGCACCATGCCGGCGAAGAAGGCGCCCAGCGCGAACGACACGCCGAACAGGTGCGACGACCCATAGGCGATGCCGACGGCCGCCGCGATCACGGCCAGGGTGAACAGCTCGCGCGAGCCGGTCTTGGCCACGCGCCACAGGAACCACGGGAACAGCTTGCGGCCCACGAGCAGCATGAACGCGATGAAGGCGCCGACCTGCAGCAGCGTCTTGCCGAGCGAGAGCCACAGCGACCCGCCTTCGCCCTTGCCGCCCAGCGGCCCCGCGAGCGCGGGCAGCAGCACGAGCACGAGCACCGTCACGAGGTCTTCCACGACGAGCCAGCCGACCGCGATGCGGCCGTTGAAGGAATCGAGCTCGCCGCGGTCTTCCAGCGCGCGCAGCAGTACCACGGTGCTCGCGACCGACAGCGCGAGGCCGAACACGAGGCCGGCCCCGAGGTCCCAGCCCCACAGGTGCGTGAGGCCGATGCCGAGCAGGGTCGCCACCGAGATCTGCAGCACGGCGCCGGGCAGGGCGATGCCTTTCACTTCGAGCAGGTCGTCCAGCGAAAAATGCAGCCCGACGCCGAACATCAGCAGCATTACGCCGATCTCGGCCAGCTGCGACGCGAGATGCACGTCGGCGACGAAGCCGGGCGTGGCGGGGCCGATGATGACGCCCGCGGCGAGATACCCGACCAGGGCCGGCAGGCGCAGGCGCACGGCCAGCATGCCGAACAGCAGGCCGAGACCGAGGGCTGCGGCGATGGTGGTGATCAGGCTGATGTCGTGCTGCATCCCGGCTCCTTATATGTTGAACCGGGCCAGTATACGCGACACGACGAATGAAGGACGCTTACGGCACCGTGGCGAGATTCAATAACGCCTTGCGCACCGCCGCCCGCACGGCCATGAATTGCTCGCGCCGCGACTCGCGATCGAGCCGGAACAGCATCAACCCTTCGATCTGCGCCACCATCAGGATCGCGCGCTGCATGTACTCGTCGTCGGAGATCGCGGGATTCAGCCCGCGGATCAGGTTGTAGACGGTCTTGCGCTCGCGCGCCAGCATGCGGTCCATCAGGCTCGACGCGAACGCGTTGCGCGAGGCCAGCGCCCAGATCTCGAAGAACAGCGCGTGCGTGACCGGGTCCGTGATCTCTTCCAGGAACATGTCCGTCGTGGAGAGGAACTGGTCCAGGCGCGGCCGGTCGCGCATCTCGGCCGAGATGCGGTCCATCTTGGCCTGGAATTCGTCCATCGTGGACAGCAGGGCCGCCTCCAGCAAGACGTCCTTGCTGTTGTAATAATGCTGGACGTTCGACAGGGTCATGCCCGCCTCGGCCGCCACCTTGCGCATCGACAGCCCGGCATAGCCGTCCTCCGCGAGCAGCCGGCGCGCGGCCTGCAGGATCGCGTGCACCCGCTCCCACCCTTTTTCGGTCGTGAGGGAGGGTTTGTTGCGCAGGGTCTGGTCGATCGTTGCCTTCATGCCCGGCATTATCGCACGGCATGCTTTGAAAAGCAGGTCGACTGACCTATAATCGGCCGGATAGGTCGGCTGACCTAATAAAAAGGAGACGACGATGAGCCGCAAAGTCCATGTGACCGGCGTGGGGATGATCCCGTTCGCCAAACCGGGGGCGAGCGCCCCGTATCACGAGATGGGGGCCCTGGCCGCGCGCGCCGCGCTGGAGGATGCGGGCATCGGCTGGGAGGACGTCGAGCAGGCCTATGCCGGCTACGTCTACGGCGATTCCACCTGCGGCCAGAAAGCCTTGTACGGCGTGGGCATGACCGGTATCCCGATCGTCAACGTCAACAACAACTGCTCGACCGGTTCCACGGCGCTGTACCTCGCGCGCCAGGCCGTGCAGGGCGGGGCGGCCGATTGCGTGCTCGTGCTGGGCTTCGAGCAGATGAGCCCCGGCGCGCTGGCGTCCGTCTTCACCGACCGTCCCGCGCCGTTCGACGATTTCGACGCCGTCACCGACCGCCTCGTCGGCAAACCCGAGATCCCGGTCGCGCTGCGCTACTTCGGCGGCGCCGGCCTCGCGCACATGGAGAAATACGGCACGCCGCTGGAAGCCTTCGCGCGCATCCGCGCCAAGGCCAGCCGCCATGCGGTGAACAATCCGCTGGCGCTGTTCCGCAAGGAAGTCAGCGCGCAGGACGTGCTCGACGCGCCCGCGATCTGGCCCGGCGTGATGACGCGCCTGATGGCCTGCCCGCCCACGTGCGGCGCCGCGGCGGCCGTGCTGGTATCCGGGGAGTTCGCGAAGAAGCGCGGCCTGCGCGCCGACGTCCACATCGCCGCGCAGGCGATGACGACGGACCGCCCCGGCACCTTCGATTCGAACGACATGATGCGCCTCGTCGGCTACGACATGAGCCGGGAGGCGGCGCAGAAGGTCTACACGCAGGCGGGCATCGCACCGGACGACCTGGACGTCGTCGAGCTGCACGACTGCTTCGCCCACAACGAGTTGATCACGTACGAGGCGCTGGGCCTGTGCCCGGAAGGCGGCGCCGATAAATTCATCCGCGACGGCGACAACACGTATGGCGGCAAGGTCGTCACGAATCCGTCCGGCGGCCTGCTGTCGAAGGGGCATCCGCTCGGCGCGACGGGCCTCGCCCAGTGCTTCGAGCTGACGCACCAGTTGCGCGGCACGGCGGGCGCGCGCCAGGTCGAGGGCGCGCGCACGGCGCTGCAGCACAACCTGGGCCTGGGCGGCGCGTGCGTCGTCACCCTGTATCAAGCGTGAGGAGCCGGCGATGACGACGGAACTGGACACCTTCCGCGCCGCCGTGCGCCGCTTCGTGGCGGCCGAAGTCGTGCCGCACCAGCAGCGCTGGCGCGAGCAGCAGCATGTCGACCGCGCGCTGTGGAGAAAGGCGGGCGAACTCGGTCTGCTGCTCGCGGACGTGCCCGACGACTTCGGCGGCTCGGGCGGCTCGTTCGCCCACCAGGCCGTCGTGTTCGAGGAACTGGCGCTGGCCGGCGACACCGCGTTCGGCCTGCACGTGCACGCGATCGTCGCGCACTACCTGCTGAACCACGGGACTGAAGAACAGAAATACAAATACCTGCCGCGCCTCGCGAACGGGGACCTCATCGCCGCGATCGCGATGTCCGAACCGGGTGCCGGGTCCGACCTGAAGGGCATCCGTACGACGGCCGTGCGCACCGACCTGGGCTACCGCCTGAACGGGTCCAAGACCTTCATCTCGAACGGCTATCTCGCCGACCTGGTCCTTGTCGTCGCCAGGACCGATCCGGCCGCGGGCGCGAAGGGTATCTCGCTGATGCTGCTGGAGACGGCGAACAATCCGGGCTTCCGCGTCGGCCGCATCCTCGAGAAGATGGGGCAGAAGGGGCAGGACACGTGCGAGCTGTTCTTCGATGACGCCATCGTCGCGCTGCAGAACGTGCTCGGTGGCGAGGAAGGCCGCGGCTTCGCCCAGCTGATGACGGAGCTGCCGTACGAGCGCACGATCGTCGGCGTGGCGGGCGTCGCGTGCATCGAGCGCGCGCTGGACCTGACGATCACGCACGCGCGCGAGCGCCGCGCGTTCGGCCAGGCCCTCATCGACATGCAGAACACGCGCTTCGTGCTCGCCGAGTGCAAGACCGAGGCGACGGTGGCGCGTGTGTTCATCGACCGCTGTGTCGACGACCTCGTCGCCGGCCGCATGGACACGGTGCGCGCATCGATGGCCAAGTACTGGATCACGGACCTGCAGTGCAAGATCGTCGACCGTTGCCTGCAGCTGTTCGGCGGCTACGGCTACATGCTCGACTACCCCATCACGCAGATGTACCTGGACGCGCGCGTGCAGCGCATCTATGGCGGGGCGAACGAGATCATGAAAGAAATCATCGCCCGCTCGCTGTGATGAACAACGGACCTCATGGACCTCTCGCAGGGCTGCGCGTGATCGAACTGGTCGGCATCGGCCCGTGCCCGTTCGCCGCCATGATGCTGGCCGACATGGGGGCGGACGTGATCCGCATCGACCGCAAGCCCGATTTGAAACCCGCCTCTTCGGCGCCGAACCCGTATCCGACGCTGGGCACGAAATACGACGTGATGGCGCGCGGCCGCCGTTCGCTGGCGCTGGACCTGAAGCATCCGCGCGCACGCCAGCTGCTGCTCGACCTCGTGACGAAGGCCGATGCGCTCGTCGAGGGCTTCCGGCCCGGCGTGATGGAGAGACTGGGGCTCGGTCCGGACCTGTGCATGGAGCGCAATCCCCGGCTCGTGTACGGCCGCGTCACCGGCTGGGGCCAGACCGGCCCGTTGGCGCCGGCGGCCGGGCACGACCTGAACTATGTGGCGCTGTCCGGCATGCTGCATGCGATGGGCGACGCCGACCGGCCGCCGTCTCCGCCATTGAACCTCGTCGGCGACTTCGGCGGCGGCGGCATGATGCTGGCGTTCGGCGTCGTCTGCGCCATGCTGGAAGCGCGGATATCGGGCCGCGGGCAGGTCGTCGATGCGGCGATGACGGACGGCGCCGCGCTGCTGGGCGCGATGACGTATGGCCTGCGCGCGCACGGCGCCTGGTCGGCCGCGCGCGGCGCCAATTTCCTCGACGGCGGCGCGCCGTTCTATGCCACGTATGCCTGTGCGGACGGGAAGTTCATTGCCGTCGGCGCCATCGAGCCGCAGTTTTACGCGCACCTGCTGGCGTTGGCGGGCGCGTCGGATCCGGCGTTCGCGCGCCAATGGGATCGTGAAGACTGGCCGGTTCTGAAGGAAAAGTTCGCGGCGCTGTTCGCCACGCGCACGCGCGACGCGTGGAGCGCGCTGCTGGAGGGGACCGACGTGTGCTTCGCGCCCGTGCTCGACATGGACGAGGCCCCGCGCCACCCTCACAACGCGGCGCGCAAGACCTTCGTCGACGTCGACGGCGTCCTCCAGCCTGCGCCCGCGCCGCGCTTTTCGCGCACGCCGGGCCAGGCCGGGAGCGTGGCCGCGCCGGGGCAGGACGCGGCCGCCATCCTGGCCGACTGGGGCTGGACGGACGACGCCATCGCCACGCTGCGGCGCGACAATATCGTCTAGGCTGGGCTACGATGGCGGCATGGACACTTTGCCTTCCAAGGAACTTGAATTGCGCCAGTCCAAGCGCCTGGCGCTGGGCTTTTTCATCGGCGCCGCCGTGCTGTTCGTCGTCGCACTGCTGCTGTCCACCCGCTGGCCCGGCAACTGGTGGATCGGGCTGCTGAAGGCGTTCGCGGAAGCCGCGATGGTCGGCGCGCTGGCCGACTGGTTCGCCGTCGTCGCGCTGTTCAAGCGGATCCCGATCCCGTTCGTGTCGCGCCACACGGAGATCATCCCCGCCAACAAGGAGCGCATCGCGGATAATCTGGCCGCATTCGTGCGCGATAAATTCCTCGACACGGATTCGATCGTGCGCCTGATCCAGCGCCACGACCCGGCGCAGAAGGTCGCGGACTGGCTGACGAAGCCGGAGAACACGGAACGCCTGGGCGACACGCTCGTGCGCGTGGCCGGTTTCGCGCTCGACGTCATCGAGGACGCGGCCGTGCAGGATTTCATCCGGCGTGGGGTGCACGGTGTGGTCAAGAGCGTCGACCTGTCGCAGACGGCGGGCACGATCCTGGAAAGCCTCACGCGCGACGGCCGCCACCAGCAGATCCTCGACGAAGGCATAGCCCAGCTGGCGAACCTGCTGGCGAACCCGGAGACCCAGGACTTCATCGCGCAGGGCATCGTCGACTGGCTGCGCGACGAGTACGCGTTCGTGGAAAAGATGCTGCCGTCGGAACTCATCGGCCGCAAGGGCGCGGACATCTCCGTGCGGCTCGCGGCCGGTATCCTCAAGCGCGTGAGCGAGGATCCCGACCACCCGTTGCGGCGCCGCTTCGACGTCTTCACGCACGATTTCATCGAACGGCTGAAGACCGACCCGGCGTTCATCGAAAAGGGCGAGGACATCAAGCGCCACCTGATCGGCGACGCCAGCGTGAACGGCTACATCGGTTCGCTGTGGGGCGACCTGAAAGGCTGGATCAAGGCCGACCTGCACAAGGAGGATTCGGTGCTGCGGCGCCGGATCGTCGCGACCGGCGCCTGGATCGGCAGGACGCTCGCCGAGGATCCGGTATTGCGCACGGCGCTGAACGAGAACCTGGAACTGGCGGCGCGCGGCGCGGCGCCCGAATTCGCGGGCTTCCTGACGCGCCACATCGCCGACACGGTGAAACACTGGGATAGTGGCGAGATGTCGCACCAGGTCGAAATCAACATCGGCAAGGACTTGCAATACATCCGCATCAACGGCACTATCGTGGGCGGGTTGATCGGCGTCGTGCTGTACCTGCTGTCCGCGCTGGCCTGAAAGGAGCTCGTCATGCATGCATCGAACGAACCGTTGGACGGACTGCTGACCGGCGTCCCCGAACTGGCACGCCTGCCGGGCCGCGACCTGGTGGAGGTGGCGCGCTACCTGATCCCGCTGGAAGCGAACCTCGTGCAGGGTTGCCTCGTCGCCTCCGGCATCCCGGCCGTGCTGGCCGACGCCCACCTCGTGCAGACCGACATGCTGCTGGCACCCGCGCTGGGCGGCGTGCGCATCCTCGTCCCGGAAGATCATCTGCAGCAGGCACAGGCCGTGCTGGAGGCGTTCGCGCGCGGGGAATTCGAACTCGGCGAGGATGCGGACGTGAGCGGCGCTTAAGCGGACAGTTCGCGCATCACCCGAATCAGGTCCGCCTTGCCCTCGAAGCCGATGCCCGGCAGGTCCGGCATCGTGATGAAGCCGTCCTCCACGCGTACGCCGTCCGGGAAGCCGCCGAACGGCTGGAACAGGTCGGGATACGATTCGTTGCCGCCCAGGCCCAGGCCGGCCGCGATGTTCAGCGACATCTGGTGACCGCCGTGCGGGATGCAGCGCGTGCGCGACCAGCCGTGCTGGCGCAGCATGTCGAGCGTGCGCAGGTACTCCACCAAGCCGTAGGAGAGGGCGCAATCGAACTGCAGCCAGTCGCGGTCCGGCCGCATGCCGCCGTAGCGGACCAGGTTGCGCGCGTCCTGCATCGAGAACAGGTTCTCGCCCGTCGCCATCGGCTTGTCGTAGTAGTTGCGCAGGGTGGCCTGCAGTTCGAAGTCGAGCGGGTCGCCCGCTTCCTCGTACCAGAACAGGTCGTAGCGCGACAGGGCCTTGGCGTAGGCGATCGCGGTGTCGAGGTCGAAGCGGCCGTTGGCGTCCACGGCCAGTTTCTGCCCATCCTTCAGCACGGACAGCGCGGCGTCGATGCGGCGCAGGTCGTCGTCGAGCGGCGCGCCGCCGATCTTCATCTTGACGACGTTGTAGCCGCGCTCGATGTAGCTGCGCATCTCGTCCTTCAGCTTGTCGAGATCTTTGCCGGGGTAGTAGTAGCCGCCGGCCGCGTACACGAACACGTTGCGGTGCGGGCGGCCGTCGCCGTAGCGGTCGGCCAGCAGCTGGAACAGCGGTTTGTCCGCGATCTTCGCGACGGCATCCCACACGGCCATGTCGATGGTGCCGATGGCAACGGAGCGCTCGCCGTGGCCGCCCGGCTTTTCGTTGGTGAACATCGCATCCCAGATCCGGTGCGGATCGAGGTTGTCGCCCGCGTCGTCCAGCAGGGATGCCGGATCGGCCTCGAGGATGCGCGGGATGAAGCGCTCGCGCATCAACTTGCCCTGGCCGTAGCGGCCGTTCGAATTGAAGCCGTAGCCGACGACGGGCTTGCCGTCGCGGACGACGTCCGTGATGACGGCCACCAGGCTCAGGGTCATCTTGCTGAAGTCGATGTAGGCGTTGCGGATGGGGGAGCTGATGGGGAGTGTCTGTTCGCGGATGTCGACGATTCTCATGGTGGCCTCGCTGGCGTGTTGTTCAAGCGTGCAGGGTAAATCTCCGGGGCGCTCCTATAATTCGCCGTGTGTGAATTGATTATTGAATTTCAGTGAATACCGACAGTGCATCCGAACTCGAATTCTTCGTGCTGATCGCGCGGCACGGCTCACTTGCGGCCGCCGCCCGCGCGCTCGACCTCACACCGCCGGCCGCGACGAAACGCCTCGCGCAAATGGAGGCAAGGCTGGGCGTCCGGCTCGTCAACCGCACGACGCGGCGGCTGTCGCTGACGAGCGAAGGCGAGACCTACCTTGCGCACGCGACGCGCATCCTGGCGGCGATCCGCGAGATGGAAGACGCGGTCGCGAGCAACCGCACCGCCCCGCGCGGCCTGCTGCGGGTGAATGCGAGCCTCGGCTTCGGCCGCACGACGATCGCGCCCATCGTCTCCGCGTTCTGCAAGCGTCATCCGCAGGTCGAGGTGCAGCTGGACGTGACGGACCGCCCCGTCGACCTGGTGGAAAGCGGCTACGACCTCGCCATCCGTTTCGGCGCGCTGCCGGACAAACGGCTGGCCGCGCGCCGCGTGCTGTCGAACCGGCGCTTCCTGTGCGCGTCGCCGCGCTACCTGCAGCAGCACGGCGAGCCGCAGACGCTGGCGGACCTGGCGCGCCACCGCTGCATCCTGCACCGCCAGAACGACGACGCGTACGGCATCTGGCGTTTCAACGAGGGCGAGGACGGCGAGGTGGTGAAGGTGCACGGGGCGTTGTCGAGCAACGACGGCGACATCGTGCTGGGCTGGGCGCTGGACGGGCACGGCATCCTGATCCGCTCGGAGTGGGATCTCGCCAAGTATGTGAAGAGCGGCCGGCTGCGCGTCGTGCTGCCGCAGTACACGCTGCCGTCGGCCGATTTGTTCGTCTACTACCTCAACCGCAGGAACCAGGCGGCGCGCACGCGGGCGTTCATCGATTTCCTGGTCGAACACCTGGGCGAGACCGGGTAGGCCGGAATGGAAAAAGCCGCCGGCTCTTGCGAACCGGCGGCTTTCCGAATCTGGTGGTGATAGGTGGACTTGAACCACCGACCCTAGCATTATGAATGCTATGCTCTAACCAACTGAGCTATATCACCGTACAACTTTACTAAAACAAAATGGCTCAGCATGAGCCAAGCCATTTCGCTTGAATTCTTGGTGGTGATAGGTGGACTTGAACCACCGACCCTAGCATTATGAATGCTATGCTCTAACCAACTGAGCTATATCACCAGAACGGGGTGCATTATGCCGTCCGCACCCCGACGTGTCAAGGCTACCCCCTCAGGATCACCCTGTCCAGCCCCGCACGAATCGTCTCACGCCCGCAACGTGGCCAGATGAGCAAGCATCTGCGGCGCCGGATCCGGCCCCAGGCAATCGATCACGATCCGCTCCGGCATCGACCGCAACCAGGTCAGCTGGCGCTTGGCCAGCTGGCGCGTGGCGATGATGCCCGTCTCGCGCAACCGGGCGCGGTCGATCGTGCCGTCGAGGTATTCCCACGCCTGACGGTAGCCCACGCAGCGCATCGACGGCAGGTTCGGGTGTAAATCGCCGCGCGCGCGCAGGCCCGCGACCTCGGCCACGATGCCGGTGTCGTCGCGCTTGCCCAGCATCTGGTCGAAGCGCAGCGCGATGCGCTCGTGCAGCACGGCGCGGTCCGATGGCTCCAGTGCGAACGGTACGAGGTCGAACGGCAGTTCCTGTTTCTCCCGGCGCGCGAGCAGGGCGGACATCGGCTTGCCCGACAATTCATGGATCTCCAGCGCGCGGTTGATGCGCTGGGCGTCATTCGGCGCGAGACGGTCCGCGGTGACCGGATCGACGTCGCGCAGCTTCGCGTGCATGCCGGGCCAGCCGATGCGCGCCGCTTCCGCGTCGAGGCGCGCGCGCACGTCGGCATCGGCGGTGGGCAGGTCGTCCAGGCCGTCGTTCAGGCCCTTGAAGTACATCATCGTGCCGCCGACGAGCAGCGGCAGCCGGCCGCGCGCCTGGATCTCGGCCACGAGCCGGATCGCATCTTCGCGGAACTGCGCGACGGAGTAGGCGTCGAGCGGATCGATGATGTCGATGAGGTGATGCGGCGCGCTCGCGAGTTCCTCGGCCGACGGTTTTGCCGTGCCGATGTCCATGCCGCGGTAGACGAGGGCGGAGTCGACCGAGATGATCTCGACCGGGATTTCCTTGGCGATGGTGAGCGCCGCTGCCGTCTTGCCGGACGCGGTCGGGCCCATGATGGCTACCGCCAGCGGTTTGTGTTGCGATGTCATGTGAGGCTTTACTGGCCGCGCAGGAACAGCTTGTCGAGCGCGGCGATTTCGAGTTGGACCCAGGTCGGGCGGCCGTGGTTGCACTGGTCGGCGCGTTCCGTCGCTTCCATCTGGCGCAGCAGGGCGTTCATCTCGGGCTGCGTGAGGATGCGGTTCGCGCGCACGGCCGTGTGGCAGGCGAGGGTGCCGAGCAGTTCGTTGCGGCGCTCGATCAGCACGCGCGAGCCGCCGAATTCGCGCACGTCGCGCAGCACGTCGCGCGCGAGCGTCTGCGCATCGGCGTTCTTGAGGAGCGTCGGCACGGCGCGCACGGCGAGCGTCGTCGGCGACACGGCCGCGATGTCGAAGCCCAGCGCCTTCAGCGTCTCGTGTTCTTCCTGCGCGGTGCCCACTTCGATGGCGTCGGCGAAGAACGTCACGGGGATCAGCATCTGCTGCACCTGCATCTGCTCGCCGCCGGCCTGGGCATCGAGCGCGTTCTTCAGCTGTTCGTACAGGATGCGTTCGTGCGCTGCGTGCATGTCGACGAGGACCAACCCTTTGCGGTTCTGCGCCAGCACGTAGATGCCGTGCAACTGGGCCAGCGCGAAGCCGAGCGGGAAGTCGTCGTCGGACGCGGGCCTGGTCGTTTCCGGCAGCGGGGCTTCCTGCACGCCCGGCGGTTGCGCGGGTTTCGGCGTGCCGGTGAACAGCGCGCCATAGTCCGAGGTGCGTTGCGGGACGCCGGCGCCCGTCGGCGCATCCCAGCGGCTGCCGGGCGCGAACGGGGACGGCGAGAACGTCGATGAGGCGCGCGAGCCACCACCACCACCGCCGCCCGAGCCCGAGGTCCAGGCGGGCGATGCCAGTTGCGATCCGAACGACGTCTGCTCGTGCGGCCGGCGCCACGACGGCGTGTCGCCCAGCGACGTGGACGACGGCGTGATCTCGGCGGCGCTCACGGGTGCGGGCGTATCGCCGTGCGCCGTCGCCGACGTGCGGGCCAACGCGCGCTGCACGGCGTGGAACACGAACTGGTGGACGGCGCGGCTGTCGCGGAAGCGCACTTCGATCTTCGACGGGTGCACGTTCACGTCGACCATCGCCGGGTCGAGTTCGAGCGCCAGCACGTACGACGGAAAGCGGTCGCCGTGCAGCACGTCCTCGTACGCGGCTTTCACGGCGTGGACGAGCAGCTTGTCGCGCACGAAGCGGCCGTTGACATAAAAATACTGGCTGTCGGCGCGCGCCTTCGATGCCGTCGGCAGGCCGACGTAGCCGTGCAGGCGCAGCGGACCGGCACTCTCGTCGAGCTGCAGGCGGGCTTCGGCGAAGTCGCCGCCGAGGATCTGCGCGCTGCGCTTGGCCGACTCGCTCGTGTTCCAGTGGTCGATCGTGCGGCCATTGTGGGTCAGGCTGAACGACACGTCCGGCCGCGCCAGCGCGATGCGGCGCACGACTTCGGCGCAGTGGCCGTATTCGGTCTGCTCGGATTTCAGGAATTTACGGCGCGCGGGCGTATTGAAATACAGGTCTTGCACGTCGATCGTCGTGCCGAACGGACCGGACGACGGCGACACCGTGCCCTGGTGCGAGCCGACGATCTCCCACGCGTGCGCGGCGCCCTGGGTGCGCGACGTGATCTTGACGGCGGCGACGGAGGCGATCGACGCGAGCGCCTCGCCGCGGAAGCCGAGCGTGTTCACGTTCTCGAGGTCGGTCAGCGACGCGATCTTCGACGTCGCGTGACGGGCCAGCGCGAGCGGCAATTCCTCGGGCGGGATGCCGCGGCCGTTATCGGTAATGGCGATGCGTTTGACGCCGCCTTCCTCGAGCCGGACCGTGACCTGCGTGGCGCCGGCGTCGAGCGCGTTTTCCAGCAACTCCTTCACCACCGCCGACGGCCGCTCGACGACCTCGCCGGCGGCGATCTGCGAGATGAGCTGGTCGGGAAGCTGCTGGATGGGGCGGTGGGTGGGGGCCGGGGCGTTCATCCGTAAATTATAGCTCGCGGCAAGCCCCGAAGCGCCTCCTGTTTGATTTTTGCCAAACCGGGATCAGCCCCCATTATGAGGACATTGATTGACAAAATGTCTTCGGGGTCAGAGTGTCTTCGGGGTCAGAGCACATTTCCGCCCGCATTCGGGGTCAGAGCACTTTTTTGGACAATAGTTCCCAAGCACGAATCGGCTTTGGCGCTGCAGTGGGCGCATGCGAGACCGGGGCGCATCGGCCCGCACAGCGCGCCAAAAAAGAATGTGCTCTGACCCCGAATTTTTCGGAAAATGTGCTCTGACCCCGAATTGGGGTAAGTTTATTAGGGCTATTTTTGCTCGCGTACGGGGATTGGCGCTGCGCACAGGTCGAGATGGCCGGCCGCGACCTTGGTCCACGGGCCGCCACGGTTGCGCTGGGCGTCCAGGACGCTCTGGTAGACGGCGCTCTCGGTGCGCATCACTTCGAAACGGCTGCGCTGGTCCGGCGGGACGTCGGCCGCCACCTTAACCGATGCGATCGGCACGTTCATCTCCGGCTTGTCGTAGAACCCCATCGGCGCGGGGCCGCGCGGCAGGGCGGACAGTTGCGGCATGCCGGAGATCACGCGGCCGACCACCGTGATGTTGCGGTCGAGGTGGCGCGCCGGGCCGATGACGGCGTACAGCGCCGTGCCGCCGCCGCTGTCGGCATCGTTGTCGCGACCCACGCCGACCATGCCGTAGCAGTGCGCCAGCCAGGTCTCGCCCGTCTTCGGATCGCGGCCGACGGGGAAACCGTTCGAATGGCCGACCTGGGGCGCGTAGCCGTCGACGTCCTTCATGCGCGTGAAATGCGTATCGTTCCTGAGGGGGACGGTGAACTCGGCCTTCAGCGTCTTCTGTGCACCTTTGATCGGGCGCACCTTGTCGTTGTCTTCGTTCGGATCGCCCCATTGCACGACCCAGTTGTCCTGCACGCGCACGATGGCCAGCCCGTCGAAATAATGCTCGCGCACGAGGGTCTTGATGTTCTTCACGTGGTTCGGCGCGAACGTCGGCGCCAGTTCGATGACGACGCGGCCGAACGGGAGTTCCATGTACAGCGTGTTGTCCGGGTCGAGAGGCCGCCAGTCCGACGGTTTCGATGCCTTGACGATGTCGGCGACGCTGGGCTTCGGCGGGAGTTCCCTGGCGCCGGCGGTCGCCGCGAAGAGGGCGCAGGTGGCGGCGAGAATCGTGTGCCGGAAGGGGAAATATGCCTTCTTCAATGTCGTCTCCTTGGCCGCTTGTGGCGGGCCGGATCATTGGATGTGTGATGACGATTGTAATCTGGAAAATATTAAAATTAAAACATTTTTGCCGATGAAGAAAATTCGCCGTGAAGATGAGCCGGCAGCCATTTTCGGGGTCGGACTGATGGTATGATTCGGCGCTACCATTTAGGAAAATTATGGATCTGATGCAATTCTTCGACATGATTCTTCATGTCGATAAGACCCTCGGCACATTGCTGGCGCAATACGGGGTGTATGTGTATGCCGTGCTGTTCGCCATCGTGTTCTGCGAAACCGGCCTCGTCGTTCTGTTCTTCTTCCCCGGTGACACCCTTCTGTTCATCGCCGGCGCCTTCTGCGCCACCGGCGAGATGAGTTATGCCTTGCTGACGCTCCTGTTGATCGTGGCGGCGGTGACGGGCAATACCCTCAACTATTACATCGGCGGGGCGATCGGGCATCGCGTGTTCACGCACGATTACCGCTGGCTGAACAAGGACGCCCTGCATCGCACCCACGAATTCTTCGAACGCCACGGCGGCAAGACGATCATCCTGGCCCGCTTCGTGCCCGTCGTGCGCACGTTCGCGCCGTTCGTTGCGGGCATCTCGGACATGACCCATGCCCGCTTCCAGATGTACAACGTCACGGGCGCCGTGGCCTGGGTGGTCAGCCTGGTGACTGGCGGTTACTTCTTCGGCAATATCCCGGTGATCCGCGATCACCTGACGATCATCGTGCTGGTGGGCGTCGGCGCGGCCGTCGTGCCCCTGGCGCTAGGCGGGCTGTACAAGGTTGGACGGCGCATGATGAGCCGCTGAAGCCTGACAAGTGATCACATGAAACGCGCCGCACGACGGCGCGTTTTTTATTTGCGACGGCTATTGATGCACGGAATTGTTCCCCAGGCTCAAGTTTACTGTCGGTCACGCCGATAAGGCAGGGGAGAGCAATACTACTGGATTCCCATGCGTACCCTGATCGCCCTGTTCGCTTGCAGCTGCGTCGCCCTGAGCGCAAGCGCCGCGAACGATCCCGCCGCCGCGGCGGCAGCCAGGCTGGCGGCTTCCGTGTCCCGGCCGGCGTCGGCCATGGTGCCGGCCGCGACGAAAAAGGCCGAGCCCGCCGAAAAGAAAGCCGAACCGAAAGCCGAACCGAAAGCCGAACCGGCCGCGAGCGCCAGCTCGGCCAGCGAGGAAGATGCCGAGGTCGAGCTGTCGGCCAAGATCGCCCAGCGCCTCGCCGCGCTGCGCGAGCGCCAGCAAGCCCGCGCGACGGCCGCCGCGCGCGCGAAAAAACTCGCCGATGCGAAGCGCAGGCAGGAGGAGCAGGCCGCCGCCGCGGCGGCCGCCATCGCCGCTGCGCCGAAGCACGGCACCGTGTGGTCGTACGAGGGCGAGCTGGGCCCGGCGAACTGGTCGAAGATCAATGTCGACTGGGCCAAGTGCGGCACCGGCAACCGCCAGTCGCCGATCGACTTGCGCGACGGCATCAAGGTCAATCTCGAACAGATCAGCTTCGACTACCACCCGTCGTCGTTCAGCGAGGTCAACAACGGCCACACGATCCAGGTGGCGGTGGGTGGCGGCAATTTCATCACGGTCGGCAACACCGTGTACGAATTGCAGGAATTTCACTTCCACCGTCCGTCGGAAGAAAAGATCAACGGCAAGGGCACGGAGATGGTCATCCACCTCGTGCACAAGAGCGCTGAAGGCAAGATCGCGATCATCGCCGTGCTGCTGGAGCGCGGCCAGCCGCACCGTCTGATGCAGACGATCTGGGACAACCTGCCGCTGGAAAAATTCGACACCGTCTCGCCCTCGATCGTGATCGACCCGACCGACGCGCTGCCGGAACGGCGCGAGTATTTCACCTACATGGGCTCGCTGACGGAACCGCCGTGCACGGAAGGCGTGCTATGGATGGTGTTCAAGCAGCCGATGCAGGCGTCACCGGCGCAGATGGCCCTGTTCTCGCGCCTGTATCCGTTGAACGCGCGGCCGGTCCAGTCGACCGCGGGCCGCTTGATCAAGGAATCGAACTGAGCGTCGGCGTGCTCAGCGCCAGCGGCGGCCACCGCCACGGTGCCCATGCCAGCCACGGCCGCCACGATCGTACTCGTGATAGCTGAAGTCGAGCGAGACGGGCGGTCCGACATACGTGGGACCATAGCCGTAGCCGTACGGAGAATAAGGCGCGTCGTAGGCCGCATAAGGCGGCGCATAGACGGCGCAGCCGGACAGGGCGGACCCCGCCGCCAGCACGAGTGCCAGCCGTTTCACCAATGTGCTCATTGCGTGTCCTCCCATGCGTGTAGCTTGTAGTTTAGGCCGCATGACGAGGCGCACCGCGCATTTTTTGCTACAAAATGAAACGCCGGCAAAAGCCGGCGTTGCTGTTCATCCTGCCTGGACGACGGCCCGGTACGTCCCGCGCCAGATCCCGCCCGGCTCCAGTTGCTGCGGTCGGGCGGCCGCATCCCCCAGCAGGGCAGGTTCGATGCAGACGAAGCGGCGGTATTCCTCGTCTTCCATGTCGGACAGCGCCGCCGCGTCGGCCGCGCCCGGGTTCCACACGACGGCGTCGTTGAAACCCGTCTGTTCCAGCGTCACCTTGTCCGCGCCCGTGTCGAACGCGATCACGCCCTGGATGCGCTCGAACACCTGGTCGAGCTTGTCGGTGATGGCGAGCGTCTCCGCCTGCACGCCGTCGATGCGCACGGCTTCCACGTCCTCGACGAGGTGGTACGTATGCAGCGCGGCGGCGAACGGGAAGGTCTGCGTGCCGGTGTTGCGCACGTCGAGCGACATGTCCAGTTGCGCACCGCGCACCGCCACGCGCAGCAGCAGTTCGAAAGCGTAAGGCCAGGCGGCTGCGAGCTGCTGGGGCAGATCGCCCTGATTCAGCGCCAGCACCGCGAACGCGGCACCATCCGCTTCGCCCTGGTCGAGGACGCGCCAGGTCGCGACGCGCGCAAAGCCGTGGCGCATGCCGGTGCCGCGCTCGGCGAACTGGGGAAAGATGACGGGCACGCCGCCGCGGATCGCCTTCTGGCCGTCCAGCGCGGACAGGCTACTCATGAACAGGCGTTCCTGGGCCGGCCCGCCGGTCGTGGTGACGGCTTTCCACGACACGAGGTGGGCGCCGTACAACGTGATGGTCGCCTCGGCACCGTCCGGCGCGCGAAGTTGCAGGGCGGGCAATTGCCCGAAGTTGATGGTCGTTGCGCTCACGAGAATCCTCCTCAGGGGGGACGCCCGCAGGCGTCCCATTAAGTCATGCGGCTCTTCGCCAGCGGCGGATTGTACGCGAAGTAGCGCTTGATGCCTTTCGTGATCGCGTCGGCCAGTTGGTTCTGGTAGGCATCATCCTTCAGCCGCGCTTCCTCTTCCGGGTTGGAGATGAATGCGGTCTCGACGAGGATCGAGGGGATGTCCGGCGCCTTCAGCACGGCAAAACCGGCCTGTTCGACGACGCCGCGGTGCAGGCGGTTGATGCCGCCGATTTCCGTCAGCACGGCCTTGCCGAGCTTCATGCTGTCGTTGATCTGCGCCGTCTGCGACAGGTCCATCAGCACGCTCGCCAGCTGCCTGTCGTGGCTGGCGAGATTCACGCCGCCGATCAGGTCGGCCTTGTTCTGGTCGGCCGCCAGCCAGCGCGCCGCGCTCGAGCTGGCGCCTTTTTCCGACAGCACGAACACGGAGGAGCCGCGCGCCGTCGGTTCGACGAAGGCGTCGGCGTGGATCGACACGAACAGGTCGGCCTGCACCTTGCGCGCTTTTTCCACGCGCTGGCCGAGGGGGACGAAGAAGTCGGCGTCGCGCGTCAGCATCACGCGCGTGTTCGGCAAGTCTTCCAGTTTCGCTTTCAGGCGCTTCGCCACCGCGAGCACGATGTCCTTCTCGTGCACGCCCGTGGTGCCCGTCGCGCCGGGATCCTCGCCGCCGTGGCCGGGGTCGAGCGCGATGGTGACCATGCGCGCGACCTTCTGTCCCGGCGCGGCCTTGGCGGGCGCATGCGGCTGGGCCGGTTGCGGCGTCGTCGGCTGCGGTTGCGCGGGCGTGGAGCCGGCGCGGGCGGCATCCGCTTCCAGCTTGGCGATGGCGTCCGGACCGGCCTGGCCGACCGTCGGCTCGCCCGGCTGCACGGCCGGGGTCGGCGTCGCGGGGGCCGCGTCCGTCGTCCAGTTTTCCTTGGCGATCATGCTCGCGAGCGGGTCGACGGGCTTGACGGGATACAGGTCGAAGATCAGGCGGTGGTGATAGCCGGCGATGGGCGCCAGGTTGAACACCTGCGGCTTGACCTCTTCCTTCAGGTCGAACACGAGGCGCACGACGTTGGGCCGGTTCTGGCCCACGCGCACCTGCTTGATGTACGGGTCGTTCGACTCGATCTTGGCGACGAGGCTTTTCAGCGTGTCGTTCAGCGCGAGGCCGTCGATGTCGACGACGAGGCGCGGCGGGTCCGGCACCATGAAGTGCGTCGTCTTGAGCTCGCCGTCGTTTTCCAGGGTGACGCGGGTGTACTCGTCGGCCGGCCACACGCGCACGGCCATGATCTGGGCGGCGGATGCCGTCAGCGGAGCGACGACGGACAGCAGCAGCGTACCGCCGGCCTTGAGGATAGTGCGTCGTTTCGGGGAACCTGGAATCAGGGCGTCGGGGGGTAGTGCAGGCGTTCGAGGCATAGCAGGCCCAAGTCGGACAACGCTTGCAATTCTACCTCACGCCCGCGACCGCTGACCTTAAGCAACACTTTAACGTCGGGTGGCGGCAACACCGGTTCTCCCTTTTCCGGCCATTCGACGATGCAAATGTTGTTACCATCGAAATCTTCGCGGAACCCCGCGTCGAGGAATTCCTCGGGGCTGGACATGCGGTACAGGTCGTAGTGGATCAGGTTGACCTGTTGGCCGTCCAGCTCGATGCGGTACGGCTCCGACAGCGTATAGGTCGGGCTCTTGACGGCGCCCTTGTGGCCGGCCGCGTGCAGCAGGGCGCGCGTGAGCGCCGTCTTGCCGGCGCCGAGGTCGCCGTGCAGGTAGATCACGAGGCCCGGGCCCAGCGCGCGCGCGAGGGCGGCGCCCAGGGCCTGCGTGGCGGATTCGTCGGGAAGATAAGCGCTCAGTTGTTGTTTCGGTTGCTGCTGCATCGAATAAAATATGAGGTTTGTAGGTCCGCCAATGTCCGCCCAGCTTCCCGTCCAGCCCGATTTCTCCGCACTCGCCCAGGCCATCAAGGCATGGGGCGCGGAACTGGGCTTTGCCGACGTGCGCATCGCCGACATCGACCTGGCCGGCCACGAAGCGGGCCTGCAGGCCTGGCTGGACGCCGGCCACCATGGCGAGATGGATTATATGGCAAGCCACGGCATGAAGCGCGCCCGGCCGGCCGAGCTGGTGCCGGGCACGGTGCGCGTGATCAGCGCGCGCATGGATTACCTGCCGATGGAGACGCCGCCCGACTGGCGTACGCGCGAGCGCCTGCGCCAGGACGACCCGCACGCGGCCGTCGTCTCGATCTATGCGCGCGGCCGCGATTATCACAAGGTGTTGCGCAACCGGCTGCAGGCCCTGGCCGAGAAGGTCAAGGCGGCCGTCGGCGAGTACGGCTACCGCGTGTTCACGGATTCCGCACCCGTGATGGAGCTGCCGCTGGCGCAGAAGGCCGGCCTCGGCTGGCGCGGCAAGCACACGCTCTTGCTGAGCCGCGAGGCGGGCTCCACGTTCTTCATCGGCGAGATCCTCGTCGATTTGCCGCTGCCCGTCGACGAGCCGACCGGCGCCCACTGCGGCCAATGCAGCGCCTGCATAGCCGTGTGTCCGACGGGCGCGATCCTCGGCCCGGGCCGGCTGGATGCGCGCCGTTGCATTTCCTATCTGACCATCGAACTGAAGGGCGCGATCCCGGAAGAATTCCGTCCGCTGATCGGCAACCGCATCTACGGCTGCGACGACTGCCAACTGGCCTGTCCGTGGAACAAGTTCGCGCAGCGGGCGACCGTGCCGGATTTCGACGAGCGCAACGGCCTGGGCACGGCGGGACTCATCGAGCTGTTCGGCTGGAGCGAGATTGACTTCAACCGCCGCCTCGAAGGCAGCCCGATCCGCCGTATCGGGCACGAGCGCTGGCTGCGCAACCTGGCGGTGGGACTCGGCAATGCAACCACGTCAGATGAAGTCGTCGCCGCGCTGCGCGCGCGCGCAGACCACCCGTCAGCGCTCGTGCGCGAACACGTCGCGTGGGCTCTCGCACGCCACGGTGAGGCTGTCTAGAGTTCGATCCGCTTCATGCGCAGCGCGGACCAGTCGCCGTCGATGGAAATCATGGCGACGCCCGTGATGCCGTTTTCCTTGGCATACGCATTGATCGAATCGCGGTTGATGTCGGTGGCCTTGGAGGCGGTCTGTTTCAGATAAGCGACCCACAACGACCCCTTGTCGCCCAGGCGCTCCTTGGCGATCGGGAAATATTGTTCGAGTTCCTTGCGGTTCATCGCGAACAGCAGCACGACGTCTACTTTCTCCTGGTCGGACTGGATCAGGTTGGGCGGCATCTGCGACACCATGCCGGGGTGGACGTTCCCGTTCAGGATCAGCATCGATTTCGCGCTCCTCAAGAACATTTTGTCGGCTATCGTCTTCTCGCTCATCTGCGTTCCCTAAAGAATGTTTCGACGTGGTGAGTTCGACCACTCCATGATCAGGCTGATTTTACAAGCGAACCCCGCGCGGCACAGGACGTGCGGCCTGCCGTGCGCAGGTATTACTTCAGCAAGCCGGCCAGCTCGACGGCCGTCTTGACCTGCATCTTGTCGAAGATATGCGCCCGGTGCACCTCGACCGTACGCATGCTGATGCCGAGCTTGTCGGCGACGACCTTGTTCATGTTGCCGGCGAGGATGAGGTCGAGGACTTCCCGCTCACGTGCCGACAGGGTGGCCAGCCGGGCATGGATGGCATCGCGCGACGCGGCCTTGCGCGAGGCGGCGAGGGCTTCCTCGACGCGGTCCATCAACTGGTTGTCGTTGAACGGTTTTTCGAAGAAGTCGAAGGCGCCGCGCTTGAGGGAATCGACGGCCATCGGCACGTCGCCGTGGCCGGTCAGGAAGATCACCGGCAGGCGCGCCAGCAGGCCGCGCGCCACCAGCTGGTCGAACACGGCGATGCCGTTCATGCCAGGCATGCGCACGTCCAGCAGCACGCAGTCGCCGTGCGAAGCGTCGGCCGCAAAGCGGTCGCCGAGCGCGTCGAGAAAGGCCTGGCCGCCCGCATAGCCGCGAGCCGGCAGCCCGCGCGATTGCGCCAGCCAATCGAGCGCGTCGCGGATCACGTCTTCGTCGTCGACGATGTGCAGCATGCAGGTCTCCTTTTTTAACGTATTGTAATTCACCGTTCGGTGACGGGTGCTTCCTGCGCCTGCTGCAACGTGAAGGTAAACACGGTGCCCCCGCCCGGATTGGCCGCGTGGGTGAGCGTGCCGCCGTGGAATTCGATCGCGGTGCGGCAGATCGACAGGCCCATGCCCATGCCTTCGGCCTTCGTCGAAAAGAACGGCGAGAACAGGCGCTCCGCCACTTCCGGCGAAATGCCATGGCCGTTGTCGATCACGGACACGGCGACTTGCCCCTGTTCGCCCGTGTGCGCGGTAATCCTCAAGACTCGCCTCTCGGGGTCGATGGCCTGCATCGCTTCGATGGCGTTGCGCGTGAGGTTGAGAAGCACCTGCTCGATCAGCACGCGGTCCGCGAGTACGGGCGGCAGGTCGTCCGGCACGTCCACCTGCAGCGCGACATAGCTCTGGCGGGCCTGCAGTTCGACGAGGGCGCGGATGCCGTCGACGACGTTGGGAATGCCGACCGTCTCGCGGTGCGGTTCGCGCTTCTTCACGAATTCGTGCACGCTGCGGATGATCTGGCCGGCGCGGCGCGCCTGCGTGTTGGCCTGTTCCAGCGCGCGTTTCAGCATGCCGGTGTCGAGCGGCGCCGCCTGGGTCTCGCGCGCGAGCACGTTCAGCGCGCCCGCCGTGTAGCTGGAGATGGCGGCCAACGGCTGGTTCAGTTCGTGCGCGAGCATCGACGAGATCTCGCCCATCGTCGCCAGGCGCGCGCTCGTCTCCAGCTTTTCCTGCTGCTGGCGATTCAGTTCTTCCGCACGCTTGCGGTCCGTGATGTCGAGGATGGAACTCATCCAGCCCGTGTGGCGCCCGTGCGCGTCGACGAGGGGCGCCTCGAACACGAGCACGGGCACGCGCATGCCGTCCGAGCGCTGGAACACGGTCTCGAACTGCGGCGTGGCCTGGCCCGACAGCACCTTGCGGAAGCGGCCTTCGTATTCCGCCATCGCTTCGGGCGCCCAGTACGGCATCGGCGGCTTCTTGCCCAGCAGATCTTCCATGGGATAACCGACCATGCGGCAGAACGCCGGGTTGACGTAGGTGACACGGCCCTCCAGGTCGCGTGCGCGCAGGCCCGTGAGCAGCGAGTCTTCCATCGCGGTACGGAAGGCCATCTGCTGGCGCAGCGCGTTTTCCGCCGCGATCGTGCGCGCGATGTGGCGCCACAGCGCGACGAGCGAAATGACGAGGCCCAGCGCCAGCACGATCACGGAGCCGACCAGCAGGTTCGGCAGCAGCTTCGGCGCGGCCTTGACGCTGTCGGTGGCGAGCACGATCTGCGAGCCGGGCAGGTCGAGCGCGCGCTTGTGCGTGTAGACGCCGCGGCCCGGTCCGCCCGCCGCGCGCTGCGCCACGACATGGTCGTCGCGGTCGAGCAGAGACAAGGCATTGTCCTGGGCGAACCACCACGGCACGTTCTCGTCCAGCAAGGTCTGCAGGTTGTACGTGGCGACGAGGCTGCCCATGTACTTGCCGGCGTGGACCAGCGGCAGGTGGAAGTCGATCAGGCCGTGCACGAGGCCGGTGGCACCGTATGGTTCGCTGTAGCGTCCCAGGCGCGTGCTGCGCGACATGGCGGCGGCATCGCGCGACGATTGCGTGAGCCCTTCGGGCGGCAGTTCCATGCCGCGGCTCGCCTTGACCTGGCCCTGCGCGTCGTACCAGATGATGCGCTGGAGTTCGTGGCCGTTCTTGAACATCTGCGCGAAACGGGCCTGCAGGGCGGCCGGCGCCGGCGTCTCGATGACGAGGTCGTTGCCCAGCGCGGCCAGCGCTTCCTCGCTGCGCGCGAGCTCGAAGCGCAAGGTCTGCTCGACCCACAAGGTATCGGCGATCAATTGTTCTTGCCGCTCGTTGCTTTCCATCTGGCGCGCCTGCCAGGGCAGCCACAGCAGGACGAGCAGGAACAGCAGCACGAGCAGGACGGGCACGAGCCAGCGCCACGGGCCTTGCTTGACGGGGCGGGGCAGGGTGAATGGACTTTTCATGTGATAACGTTTCAGCTTTTGCCGACGACTGTCTGTCGGAAACCTCGAAAAACCGTCGCGAGCGGCGGCAATGTTGTTCGAGAAGCACAACTGTACGAGCAGTACAGTGAGCATCGCAGAACAACAGTGCAACGCGCAGCAGGTTTTTCGACGTTTCCTGTCGTGGTTTTCCACGATAGCGGTACGACCCGCGAAGCGGCACACTGGCGGTCGGTATCCGAATATACACCGCGGGAACATAAAATTTATGCGCATCAAAGCCTTGCTGGCCGCGCTTGCTGTCGTGACTGGCGCCGGCGCCCACGCCCAGGCCCCGATCATCATCAAGTTCAGCCACGTCGTGTCGCCGGACGCGCCCAAGGGCCTGGCGGCCGAACGCTTCCGCGTGCTGGCGGAACAGCGGACGCACGGCCGGGTGAAGGTCGAAGTCTATCCCAACAGCCAGCTCTACAAGGACAAGGAAGAGCTGGAAGCCCTGCAGCTGGGCGCCGTGCAGATGCTGGCGCCGTCGCTCGCCAAGTTCGCGCCGCTCGGCGTGAAGGAATTCGAAGCGTTCGACCTGCCGTACATTTTCCCGACCAAGGCGGCGCTGTATGCCGTGACGGAAGGGCCGATCGGCAAGAGCCTGCTGCAAAAACTGGAAGCCAAGGGCATCACGGGCCTGGCTTACTGGGACAACGGTTTTAAAGTGATGTCGGCCAACCGCCCGCTGCACAGCCCGGCGGATTTCCGCGGCCTGCGGATGCGCATCCAGGGCTCCAAGGTGCTCGACGTGCAGATGCGCGCGCTCGGCGCGGTGCCCCAGGTGCTGGCGTTTTCCGAAGTCTATCCCGCCCTGCAGGCCCATATCGTGGACGGCACCGAGAACCCGCCGTCGAATATGTACACGCAGAAGATGCATGAGGTGCAAAAGTACGTGACGGTGTCGAACCACGGCTACCTGGGCTACGCCGTCATCGTCAACAAGAAATTCTGGGACGGCCTGCCGCGCGACATCCGGACGGAGCTGGAGCAGGCGATGCGCGAAGCGACGGCATTCGAAAAGACCATCGCCCAACGCGACAACGACGCGGCCCTCGAAGCGATCCGCAAGACCGGCAAGACGAAGATCTATACCTTGACGCCGCAGGAACAGGCCGACTGGCGCCGCGCCCTGCTGCCCGTGCAGAAGCAGGTGGAAGGGCGGATCGGCAAGGATCTGATCGACGCGATCAACAGGACAACCTCGCAGGCGACGGCGCCCGTCACGACAGCCCAGGCCCGGTGACAATCGCCCTCATTCGGTGCGGGTAAATAAGTGTTAGTTGCCTGTAATCAATGAAACACTGGCACTAGCATTTTTATGACATGTCATGGGGGCTTATGACCGAAATATATTTCGTGAATGTATATAAAAAACTACGCTTTTCTTATGCGGTTGCGTTATGATGGGGCACCTTTTGGCACCAACCTGGTGCGATAAAGCGACCGAATACGATTTGGGAGAGGGAAAAGAAAGCGGTAAACACAAACTTTACCGTAAAACAGTTAGGAGGAGACACACGTTTTATATGATGCAGCCGGCAATGACCAGGCAGCCGAAAACGTGACCATATTAGAAACGCACCTACGGGTGCGTTTTTTTTTGCCCACGGCCGTGCAGGCTTGCGAACACGTCTTCCGGGTCTTACACTGCGTCGATGAGCACACAACAAGGCAGCGAGATTTTCAGCGCCATCATCGCGGCGCCGTTTGGAGCGATGGGCATCCGTACCGAAGATGGGCGGTTGCGCGAACTGGTCTACCTGCCGCCGCATTACCACGAAAAATCGGCGCAGGATGCCGTCGCCGAGCAGGCCGCCGTCCAGGTGGCGCGCTACTTCGAGGATCCCGATTTCCGCTTCGACCTGCCGCTGAAGGAAGCCGGCAGCGAATTCCAGCGGCGCGTGTGGGACACCATTTGCGCGATCCCGCGCGGCAGCGTCCGTACGTACGGCCAGATCGCCAAGCAGCTGGAATCGGCCCCGCGCGCCGTCGGCCAGGCCTGCGGCGCCAACTGGTTCCCGCTCGTGATCCCGTGCCACCGCGTGACGGCGTCCGGCGGCCTGGGCGGTTTTTCCAGCAGCGACGACGAACATGGATTCCAGCTCGGAATCAAGCGCTGGCTGCTGCGCCACGAAGGCGCGCTGGCGCTCGAGATGCCATGGCAGCAGCAGTCAATCTTCCCCTGATCGACGCGTTCTGCGACACGCTCTGGCTCGAGCACGGTCTCGCAAAGAACTCCCTCGATGCCTACCGGCGCGACCTGCGCCTGTTCGCGCGCTGGCTCGACGTCAAGCGGCCCGAGCGGAGCGACCTGTACGCCGTCGAACCGCAGGACGTCGCCGCCTATTTCGCCGAACGCCACGAGGACACGAAGCCCAGTTCGGCCAACCGCCGGCTGTCCGTGCTGAAGCGTTTTTACCAGCTCGCGCTGCGCGACCGCCGCATCGCCGCCGATCCGTGTTTGAACATGGCGTCCGCGAAGCAGCCGCAGCGTTTCGTCCATACGCTCACCGAGGCCCAGGTCGATGCGCTGCTCGCGGCGCCGGACGTCTCGACGCCGCTGGGCCTGCGCGAGCGCACGATGCTCGAACTGATGTATGCCAGCGGCCTGCGCGTGTCGGAACTCGTCGCGCTGAAGCTGGTCGAACTGAGCCTGAACGATGGCGTACTGCGCATTACTGGTAAAGGCAGCAAGACGCGCCTCGTGCCGTTCGGCGAACAGGCGCGGCACTGGCTGGACCGTTACATGAAAGAGGCGCGCGGCGTCATCCTCGACGGCCAGGTCGACGACGCGCTGTTCGTGACTGGCCGCGGCGGGCCGATGACGCGCCAGATGTTCTGGGTCGTCATCAAGAAGCATGCGGCGAAGGCGGGCATCACGGCGCCGTTGTCGCCCCACACGCTGCGTCACGCGTTCGCCACGCATTTGCTGAACCACGGCGCCGATCTCCGCGTGGTGCAGTTGCTGTTGGGGCATTCCGATATTTCCACGACCCAGATCTACACCCACGTCGCGCGCGAGCGCCTGAAGCATCTCCACGCCCGGCACCACCCGCGTGGTTAATTCTCAAGACGGGGTAGGATGACTGGTCCATAATGGACTAGTACGACCTTTCCAACGATAGCAAGAGGTGAGCATGGCCAAGACGAATTTCCAGTACGAAAAACGCCAGCGGGAGTTGGAGAAGAAACGCAAGGCGGACGAAAAGGCGCGCAAGAAGCAGGAAGCCAAGCAGCACAAGGGGGACGATGCGCCGGCGCAGGATGAAGATGCCGGGGAAGAGGCGCGGCAGGAGCATGATCCCGCTTGAGCACACGTCGTTCCCGCGCACGCGGGAACCCATGCCGAGCTTGCTTAAAGCGTCTCGTGCGATTCCTGAAGCTCTGTATGGGTCCCCGCTTTCGCGAGGACGACGTCATGCGGTTTGTTCCGTAGCCGTATCTTCTTCGTGCCCCTTCCTGAACCACGCCGCCACCCGCTTGCCCAGGCTGTCGAGATAGGTGTACGCCACGGGCACGACGACCAGGGTGAGCAGCGTCGACGTGATCACGCCCCCGATCACCGCACGTCCCATCGGCGCCTGCGTCTCTCCGCCTTCGCCCGTGCCGATCGCCATCGGCAGCATGCCGAAGATCATCGCGAGCGTCGTCATCAGGATCGGACGCAGGCGCACCTGGCCCGCTTCCATCAACGCGTCGAACTGTGACCGGCCTTCGCGCTGGCCGTGGTTGGCGAAGTCCACCAGCAGGATCGCGTTCTTCGTCACGAGACCCATCAGCATCACGACACCGATGATGGAAAAGATGTTCAGCGTCGTCTTCGTGATGAGCAGCGCGATCAGCACGCCGATCAGCGACAGCGGCAGCGACACCATGATCGCGATCGGCTGCAGGAAGCTGCCGAACTGCGAGGCCAGCACGAGGTAGATGAAGATCACGGCGATGCCCAGGGCGACGCCGAAGCCGGCCATCGTCTCGTCCATCTGCTGGGCGTCGCCGCCGACGTCGAAGCGCACGCCGTCCGGCAGCTGCATGGCTTTCATTTCCTTGTTCACGTCGCCCATCACGTCGCCCAGCGGACGGCCTTCGAGGCCGGCGAAGACCGCCACGCGGCGCTGCAGGGCCTGGCGCTTGAGCATCTGCGGGCTCGTCGACGGGATGAATTGCACGACCTGGCGTAGCGGGACCATGACCGGGTTGCCCATCGCGTCACGCTTGCTCGATGCCACCGACAGGTCGGCCAGGTCGGCGACCTTTTCGCGGCCCGACTTCGGCAGCTGCACGTTGACTTCGTAGTTCTGGCCATCCGGCGCGAGCCAGCGGTTGGTCTGGTCGCCGGCGACGAACGGACGCAGCGCCGTGCCGATCTGCTGCACGGTGAGCCCGAGGTCGGACGCCAGCTCGTGGTTGATCTTGACGATGGTGGCCGGGTTCGCGCCTTCCTGGCTGTACTCGATGTCGGCGATGCCGCGGATCTTGCGCATCTTGTCCATCAGCGTGTGGGCCACGGCGTCCAGCTTCGCCTCGTCATTGCCGAGGATCGCGATGTAGATCGGGCGCTGGCCCACCGTCAGCGAGATGCCGGCGATTTTCTCCAGGCGTTCGCGGATGACTTTTTCCATCTCCTGCTGCGAGCGGCGGTGCGTCTTGTGCACGTCCGTCAGCTTCAGGTGCACTTCCGAGTAATTGCGGCCTTCCCACGAACCGACGATGGTCGAGACGCTTTCGATTTCCTTGAACTCGGCCAGCGCCGCCTCGGCCTGGCGCAGTTTCGCATCCGAGTAGTCCAGGCTGGAGCCGATCGGCGTCTTCAGGCGCATGTGGATGTAGCCGTCGTCGACCTGCGGCACGAATTCGCCGCCGATCTTCGGCACCAGCATCAGGCTGGCCGCGAACAGGACGACCGCGAGCAGCAGCGTGGATTTACGCCAGTCCAGCGCCAGCGCCAGCACCTTCGCGTAGACGTCGTGCAGCCATTCGATGCCGTGCTCGATGCGCGCCATCAGGCGGCCCAGCCACGGCATGTACTTGAAGCGGCCCTTCACGGGGTCGGGCCACACGGACGACAGCATCGGGTCGAGCGTGAAGCTGACGAACAGCGACACCAGCACGGCCACGGCGACGGTGATCCCGAACTGCAGGAAGAACCGGCCGATGATGCCCTTCATGAACGCGATCGGCACGAACACGGCGACGATGGCGAAGGTCGTCGCCATCACCGCGACGCCGATCTCGTTGGTGCCGTCTTCCGCGGCGCGCACGTGGTTCTTGCCCATGCCGAGGTGGCGCACGATGTTTTCGCGCACGACGATGGCGTCGTCGATCAGCAGGCCGATGCACAGCGACAGCGCCATCAAGGTGAGGAAGTTCAGCGTGAAGCCGAAGTACTTCATCGCGATGAAGCTGGCCAGCACCGAGATCGGCAGGGTCAGGCCCGTGATGATGGTGCTGCGCCACGAGTGCAGGAAGAAGAACACGATCACCATGGTCAGCAGCGCACCTTCGAGGATGGTGTCCTTGACGTTGTCGAGCTGGCCCTGCACGTTCTTCGCCTTGTCGTCCAGGATGCGGAACTGCACATCCTTCGGCAGCGTCGTCTTCATCGCCTCGATGGCGGCCTTGACGCCGGTGCCCACCTGCACCGTGTTGGCGTCCTGGATCTTCGCGATCTCCAGCGTGATGGAACGCTCGCCGTTCACGCGCGAGATCGATTGTTCCTCGGCGGCGCCGTCGGAAATGTCGGCCACCTGGCTCAGGTAGATCGGGCCGCCCGTGCGGTTGGCGACGACGATGCGCCGGAAGTCGGCCGCCTCCTTCATCTTGCCCTCGATGCGCACGAGATTCTCGCGCGCGCCGCGGCTGATGCGGCCGGCCGGCAGGTTGGCGTTGGTCGTCGTGATCGCGTTCATCACCTCGTCGATGCCGACGTTGAGGCTCTTCAGCTGGTCGGGGCGGATGTCGATCAGCACCTGGCGGTCCTGCTTGCCGTTGACGCGGATCTGGCCCACGCCGGCCACGGCCTGCAGGCGCTTGACGATCACCTGGTCCGTCAGCATCGTCAGGTCGCGCAGGCTGCGCTCCTTCGACGTCAGCGCCAGCAGGACCACGGGCTGCGTGTTCTCGCCTTCCTCGCGGTACACGATGGGTTCCTTCACCTCGCGCGGGAAGCCGCCGCGGACGGTGCTGATGCGGTCGCGCAGGTCCTGCACGGCGCGGTCCATGTCGACCGTCAGCTGGAATTCGATGCCGACGCCCGAGCGGCCTTCCCACGACGTGCTGCGGATCGTCTTGATGCCGCCGACGGTGTTCGCCGCTTCCTCGAGCGGGCGCGTCACGTCATTCTCGACCTGCTCGGGCGAGGCGCCGGGATACGCGGTCTCGATGAAGACGGCCGGGATCTCGACGTTCGGCATGCTCTCGACGCCGAGACCGCGGTACGCGAACAGGCCGAGCACCATCAGGCCCACCATCACCATCGTGGCGAAGACGGGGTATTTGATACTGGTACGGGTGATCCACATGGCTCAGCCTTTCGCGTCCGGCAGTTTGACCTTGCTGCCCGGCTTGATGCCGTCCAGCGGCACGGCCAGCACCGTCATGCCGGCGTCGACGCCTTCCAGCGCTTCGACGACGCCTTCGTCCTGGTTGCGCAGGCCCAGCTTCACGGGCTGCGCGACGACCTTGCCGTCGGCGATACGGTAGACGACGTCGCGGCCGTTGTCCTGGCGGACGGCGCCGATCGGCAGCAGCGGATGCGCGTTCGACTTGTCGGTGACGATGGTCCCCTTGGCGAACATGCCGGCGCGCAGCACGCCGTCGGGATTCGCCACGTCCACGTACACGATCATGGCGCGCGAGCCCGTCTCGGTGGCTGGATTGATGCGCGCGACCTTGCCCGTGAAGTTGCGGCCGTCGAAGCCGTTGACCTTGAACTGCACGTCCTGGCCGACCTGGATGCGGGGGATGTCGGACGCGGGCACCTGGGCGTCGAGCGTCAGGTGCTTCAGGTCGACGATCGAGAACACGGGGCTGTCCGGCGCCAGCTTTTCGCCGGCCTGCGCGTGGCGCTTGCTCACGACGCCCGAGAGCGGCGCGTGGATCGTCGTATCGGCCAGCGCGATGCGCGCGAGGTCCAGCTGCGCGCGCGCGGAATCGACGGCGGCCTGCGCCAGGTCGACGGCGTTCGCGGACGTGTCGTATGCGTTTTGCGCAATGAAATTCTGCTTCAGCAGCGATGCGCTGTTGCTCATGTTTTTCTTCGCCATCGTCAGGCGTGCCTGCGCGTCGGCCAGCATCGCCTGCTGCTGCGCCACGCGGGCGCGCGCCTCGGCGGGATCGAGCCGCGCGATCACCTGGCCGGCCGTGACGTCCATGCCTTCCTGCACGGCGGTCGACAGCACGATGCCCGACACCTTCGACTTGACGGTGGCCTGCGACAGCGGTGTCAAGGTGCCCGTGACGGGCAACGTGACGGCCAGCGGACGCGCCTCGATGCGGGCGATGTCGCGCACCGACAGCTCGTGCGCGGGCGCCGGCGCCGGTGCCGGCGCGGCCGTCGGCGCGGGGGCCGCGGCGCGGTGGGTCAGCGCATACGCGCCGGCGCCCGCCAGCGCGACGGCGAGCAGCGACAGCGCTATGACCCTGGCGCGGCGGCGCGGCGCCGTCTTCTTGGCGGGCTGGTCGGCGGACAAAGGCAGGGACTCGATCTTCATGGTTGTTCTTTATGTGGTGACAAGCGCGAGCGGAATGGAGAGCGCACGTGCTCCGTCCTGCCAGGCAGGATGGAGCTCCCAGCGCATGACGGCATGGTAGGTTTGTCGATGACGAACCGCTATCGGAATGCGACGAGCGGTGCAAAAGGGACGCTGAACTGCGAAAAATCCGGGGCGGGCGTGGAGACGGTGGCGGCGCCCGATACTTAAACAACGTCATCCCCGCGCAGGCGGGGATCCAAGTTTGCTAGCGTTATCGCGACGCATGAAAAATTGGGTCCCCGCCTGCGCGGGGACGACGGGTGGGCGTCAACCGTCCCCGTCCGGCGTGCCGGGTCGCTCGAACAGCCGCAGCCGCGCCAACACCTGCCCGTGGTCGGACGCCTCCGGCAACCCGAGATCGAGGTGATCATTCAGGTACACGACGTCGATGACCTCGCCCAGCGCCCCGGGCAACGCCGCATTGAATTCCGCCGACACGAGGATGTGGTCGATCGTGGAATGGTACCCATCATGTACGTTGGAAAAACCGACGTGCCGCAGATGGTCCCGGCGGCCCTGCAGCTGGCAGGCATCATATAAACGGTCGCCGCTGGGCGCGCCGAGGCCCAGCACGATGCCGGTCGTGACCGCGTCGGCCACGTCGTTGAAGTCGCCCAGCACGACGCGCGGACGGTGGTGCGTGCGGCCGATGTCGGTCAGCAGCACGCGCAGCGCGGCCGCTTCCGTGCCGCGCCGGATCAGCGAGCGCAGCGACGCCAGCGCGTACAGCTGCGGGTCGTCGCCCGTGTCGCCCGCGCGGTAGTCGGGACGGCGCGATTTCAAATGCACGACCACCACGTCGGCGACGAGATCCGGCGTCAGCTGGATCGCCGCGTGCAGCGGGGCGCGGGTAAAACGTTCGGGATCTCGGTTGCCGGGCGGCATCGCGATCCCGGGCGGGAAATAGGGGAGCTGGCGCGGGGCGTCCGCGAGGGGCAGGCGGGAGGCGAGGGCGACGCTGGGTGTGAGCTTCTCGGCGTCCGGATCGGGATCGAAGCCGACGTGGACGGCGTCGCGGAAGCGCCGCGTGCGCGACAGCGCCTCGGCCAGCGCGGCCTGGGAGAACACTTCCTGGAAGCCGATCACGTCGGCGCCGAGCATGTCGATCTGGTGCGCGGTCCAGGCGATCTTCGCTTCGTATTCCTCGGGGGTACTCGGCTCCAGGTTGTCGTACAGCCTGGCGCCCGGCGTGGCGAGGTTACACACGTTGAAGGTGGCAAAGCGAATCTCTTGCTGCATAATAAGCAACTCCTCCGTTTGCATTTAGCGTAACACGCATGGCCAAGAAAGAGCATATCTCCGAAACCCCGGCGACACAGTTCCTGCGCAAGCATGGGGTCGCCTTCACGGAGCATCCCTATGAATACGAGGAACACGGCGGTACGGCCGTGTCGTCGCGCGAGCTGGGCGTGGAAGAGCACGCCGTCGTGAAAACCCTCGTGATGCAGGACGAGGCGGCCAAGCCGCTGATCGTGCTGATGCATGGCGACTGCAAGGTCTCGACGAAGAACCTGGCCCGCGCCATCCCCTGCAAATCCGTCGAGCCGTGCAAGCCGGACGTCGCCCAGCGCCATTCCGGCTACCTGGTCGGCGGCACGTCGCCGTTCGGCGTGCGCAAGGCGATGCCGGTCTATGTCGAGGAAAGCATCCTGCAGCTGGACAAGATCTATATCAATGGCGGACGGCGCGGTTTCCTGGTCGGGATCGCGCCGGCCGTGCTGGTGGACGTGCTGAAAGCCCGGCCCGTGCACTGCGCGCTGGCCGACTGACTATCGCTGGGCTCGGCCGATGGTGTATATTTCACGCGCGCCAGATTCCTGGCCGTGGATGAAGAAAAGAGACTCATGTACACAATTCTGTTCACCATCGCAGCCTATTTGATCGGCTCGATTTCCTTCGCCGTCGTCGCGAGCCGCCTGTTCGGCCTGGCCGACCCGCGCACCTATGGCTCGAAGAACCCGGGCGCCACCAACGTCCTGCGTTCGGGCAGCAAGAAGGCCGCCATCGCGACGCTCGTCGGCGACTGCGCCAAGGGCTGGCTGGCCGTGTGGCTCGCGGTCCAGTTCGGCGAGCGCTTCGGCGTCGAGGACGGCGGCGTGGCGCTGGTCGCCATCGCGGTCTTCCTGGGCCATCTGTGGCCCGTGTTCTTCCGCTTCGTCGGCGGCAAGGGCGTGGCGACCGCGCTGGGCGTGCTGCTGGGCCTGAACGTCTGGCTCGGCCTGGCGACGCTGGTCACGTGGCTCGTCGTCGCGTACGCGTTCCGCTACTCGTCGCTGGCCGCGCTGGTGGCCGCGATCTTCGCGCCGTTCTACTACGGCCTGCTGTTCGGCGCGGATGAAAAACTGTTCGCTGTCATCGCGATGAGCCTGCTGCTTCTCTACCGCCACAGCAGCAATATCGGCAATCTCATGGCCGGCAAGGAATCGAAGATCGGCAGCAAGTCCAAGGGCGCCGCGACCACCAGACCGGCCGTCAAGAAAAAATAAGCACTGGAGCCACGCAGGCCCCTTTTTATTGCCCCGATTCGGGGTCAGACCCCATTTTTTCCAAAATTCGGGGTCAGAGCACATTTCGTGACAATAGCTCCTGGGTACGGTTCCCCCGTGCGACGACTTGGCTGCGCCCCTGCTACCACGGCATTCGCAACGCGCACGCGGCCGTCGCTCGTGAGGATGCTGTCGCAGCGACATGTTTCCAAAAAGTGCTCTGACCCCGAATTTGGCGGGAAATGTGCTCTGACCCCGAATTACCGAATTACCGAATTTGTTTGGCGCGCTGCTCCCTTTCGTTCGATGTGTCACCATATGCCATCCGCTGCAACAACGATGTAGCGTCAGTGAATACAATATGAAAGGCGGTGAAACGTGAGCAAGCAGATGAGAATCGATTTCGTGTCGGATGTGTCGTGCCCGTGGTGCGCGATCGGGCTGAAATCGCTCGAACAGGCACTGGAGCGGGTGGGCGGCGACATTACGGTCGACATGCATTTCCAGCCCTTCGAGCTGAACCCGGGGATGGGGCCGGAAGGCCAGGACATCTTCGAACACATCACCGAGAAGTACGGCTCCACGCCCGCCCAGCAGGAACAGTCGCGCGAGATGATCCGCCAGCGCGGCGAGGCCGTCGGCTTCACGTTCGACATGAGCAAACGCGGCCGCATCTACAACACCTTCGACGCGCACCGCCTGCTGCACTGGGCGGAAGGCCAGGGCCGTCAGCAGGCGCTGAAGGAAAAGCTGTTCGAGGCGTATTTCACGCTGGGCGAGAACCCGGGCGCGCACGACGTGCTGCTGCGCGCGGCGGGCGAGGTCGGCCTCGACGTGGAGGCCGCAGGCCAGGTGCTGGCGTCGAACGCGTATGCGGACGAGGTGCGCCAGCTCGAGTACTACTGGCAGCGTGCCGGGATCCGCTCGGTGCCGGCGATCGTGATCAACCAGCGCCACCTGATCTCCGGCGGCCAGCCGCCCGAGGTGTTCGAGCAGGCGCTGCGCCAGATCGCGCAGCAGGACGAGGAGCTCGAGCAGGACGAGGAACCGGCCGCCTGAGCGGTTCTCAGTTCAGATCGAGCACGATGGGCTGGTGGTCCGAGGCCGACGTCTCGGACTGCACGCTCATGTCGGACACGCGCCCCGCCAGGTCTTCCGTGACGAAGAAATAATCGTAGCAGCCGGGCTTTTCCGGCCATTTGAAGCCGTGCAAGCCCGCCGTCGGGGCGCGCGGGATGTCGCCGTGGTGCACGCGCCATGCGTCGACGAGGCCCAGCGCACCGCTCGACGCGGGTGCCAGCAGGGCGCGGTAGTCTTCCGAATCCGGACCAAAATTGAAATCGCCGCAGTAGATCGCCGTGCCGGGCCGGAAGCCGAGCTGGAACGGCGGCTCGAGCGCGGGGTCCGGCTGGTAGACGGCGGCGCGGGCGCACGCTTCCTCGTGCAGTTCGCGGATGCGGGCGATCTGCGCGCGGCGCTGCATGGGCGAATAGTATTCGAGGTGGGTCGTCAGCACGCGCAGCTTGCCGCCGGGCGCCTCCAGCACGGTTTCGATCATCCCGCGCGGCATGCCGGCCGGGTGTTCCGGATCGACGGGCCAGGGCAGCATGTGGCGCTGCGCCTGGGTGATGCGGAATTTGGACAGCAGGAGATTGCCGAACTGGCGGGGCAGGTTGTTCCGGTAGATTTCGCTCGGCGCCTGCTCGATCATGTGGTACCCGCCGAACGCGCCGGCCAGTTGCTTGAACTGGCTCGCGCTGGCGCTGCCCTCCAGTTCGGGATGGTTGGCGGCCACTTCCTGCAGGCAGATCACGTCGGGATTCAGCTTGCGCAGCACATCGATGATTGCGTGGATCCGGATGCGCCCGTCCCTCCCACAGCCCCAGTGAATATTCCAGCTAACCACGCGCATTCGATACCTCCGTAAAACTCAACTGCCAGAGTTTGCCATTCTTTGGAGAATGACGGTCACACGGTAGGATCGATGTCAAGGTTACAAGTTCACCCGAATCAGAAACGGTGCGCGTTGCTGCGCCGGTGTTCCGCGCCTTCTTTCAGCAGCTGGTCCGCCTCCGCGGCATCCTTCGGCGTGAGGTCGTCGCCCGTCTGCTTGACGAGCGCCAGTTCCTGGATCGCGGCCGGGTACTCGCGGTCGGCCGCGCGTTCCAGCAGCTCGCGCGCGCGGCGTGGATCGGCCGGCACGCCGTCGCCGTTCGCGTACGCGTTCGACAACAGGAACATCGCATGCGCATCGCCCTCCTGCGCGGCCACGCCGAGCCAGTGCGCGGCGGCCGTTTTGTCCGCCGGGATGCCGTCGCCGTTCTTCAACAGTAGCGCGAGCCTCAGCGCGGCTTTCGGGTGCCCTTGCTGCGCGGCCTGGCGGTACCACTGCGCAGCCTGGGCGTTCGTACCTGGGCGGTCGCGTTCCAGTTCCCCGAGTTGATGGGCGGCTTCCGCATCGCCCTGGCGCGCCGCGCGCAGGAACAGGGCGCGCGCCTGGTCGTCGCGATGGCGCTTCCGGTACAGCAGCGCGAGCTCGCGCTCGGCCACCGGCATGCCATCGGCGGCCCAGGCCCGCAGGCGCTGCTCGGCGGCGTCATCGCCGCGCTGGGACGCGGCCATCGACACGGCCTCGATCTCGGCCGGCAGCGGGGCGCGCCCACAGCCGGCGAGCAAAACGAACAGCAGCGCGCACGCAAGTCGCAGGTTCATGCCGGCTTACTTCGACAGGTCGATCGCATACTTCGCGAAGCCGCTCGCGTCCAGCCCGCCCTCGGCCGTGACGCCGGCGAGACCCGCGGCCTGCGCCAGCGCCAGGTGACCCGGCGCCGAACGCAGGATCACGGGGCCGGCGGTCGCCGTCTTGACGAAGCGCCAGCTGCGCGCACCGCCGTTCGCGGCCAGGGTGACCTTGCCGGTGGCCGCGCCGATCTTCTGCAGGTAATTGCCGACGACGGCCTGGTTCGCATCCGGCGACTTGATGATCGTCTTGCTGCCGTCGATGCCGGGGAAGTTGCCGCCGCCGCCCGCGCGGTAGTCGTTGGTGGCGACGATGAAGTCGTCCGTGTCCGCCACCGGCCTGCCGAGGTACGTCAGGTCGACGATGCGGCTGCCGGCCGGCTTCGTCACGTCGATCTGGTACTGCAGCGCGTTGTTCTCGGCATAGAACACATCGTAGTTGTAGATCGTGCCGTACGACGGGACGAGGTCCTGCTCGGCGGTCGCTGCCGGATCGATGCGCGCGAACTGCTTCGCGGCCGTCTCCAGCCAGTTCTTCAGGTCCGCCCCCTTGATCTTCACGGCCTGCAGGTTGTTGTTGCTGTACAGGTAAAGGTCGCCCGGGTTGCGCACTTGCAGGCCGACCGGCGCCGCCGGCGTCGCGCCCGGCGCCACGTCCGTGAAGTCGGACGGTCCGTTGCGGCCCGCCTTGAACGGCGCGCTGCACGAGATCACGGGGATGTTTTTATAGCTCGACAGCGTCGCGTCGGTGCTGGTCGCAATGGCGTTCTTCACATAGTCGATCTGCGCCTGGTTCACGAGCTGGATGGCCGACACGTCGCCGACGAGCGCGAAGTACGAGGACATTTCGAAGTCCGTCGACACGCCCAGCGGCTGCTTCGCATACGCGATCGTGGCCTGGTGTTCCGTCTGCACCGCGGCCGCGATGGCCGGGTCGGCCGCCACGCTGGTCGTGCCGTCCTTGTACTTGTAGCCGCGCGATTCGACCGTCGTCTGCGCCGGCTGCACCACCCACTTGCCGCCCTGGTACGCGAGCGTCAGCTTGACGATGCCCAGGCGCCGGCCCCAGCTCTGCGCCATCACGGTCGGCACGCCGTTGACGAAGCCGTTCACCGCATCGACCTTGGCCGATGCGGGGATCGCCGCGAACGACGGATCCAGCGCCGCGGCGCCCGTCTCTTTCCCCTTCGGGAAGATGAGGTGCGAGTGGCCGATCAGCAGGGCGTCGATGCCGGTCGTGCTCAGGTGATAGCTCTGGTTTTCCATCTTCGGGCTGTACGCGCTCGTATCGAGGCCGCCGTGCGACAGCGCGACGACGAGGTCCGCGCCCTTGCCGCGCATCTCCGGCACGTACTGCTTCGCCGCTTCCACGGACCCGCCGACGGCCACCTTGCCGGCCAGGTTCTTCTGGTCCCAGTCGAGGATCTGCGGCGGCACGAAGCTCATCACGCCCACGTTGACGGTGACCGGCATCGTCTCGCCGTTCGGCTTCGTCGCCGTGAAGTTGCGCGCGAGGATGCGGTACGGCTCGTAGATCGTCTTGTTCGTGGCGACCGCGGTCACGTTCGACAGCACGAGCGGGAAGTTCGGACCGCCGCAGGTGCCGGCTGGCTTGCTCACGCCCGGGATGCCGAAGTCGGTGTTCGTGACCTGGCTGAGGAACGGCAGGCCGTAGTTGAATTCGTGGTTGCCCAGGCCGCCCGCGTCGTACTTCAGCGCGTTCATCGCCTTGTGCACGGCCAGCGTCTCTCCGCATTTCACGGGCGCCGTGACGGCCTGCAGGTCGGCCAGCAGGGTGCCCTGGATGACGTCGCCGTCGTCGAACAGCAGGTTGTTCGGGCTTTCCGCGCGCGCCTGCCGGATCAGCGTGGACGTGCGGTCGAGGCCCAGGGTCGCGTCGTCGGCGAGCGAGTAATAGTTGTAGCCCAGGACGTTCGAGTGGATGTCGGTGGTCTCGAGCAGAGCGAGGGTGACGGTCGTGCCTTCGGGGATGACGTTGGCGGGCGTCGATGGCTCGCCGCAGCCTGTGAGGCCGGCGGCAGCAAGGGCCGCGAGCAATGCGTGGTTGCGTTTCAAGATCGTGGTCCGTGGTAGTGGGAACGGGGCGCAACTCTATCTTGATGGGATGACAACGATGTGACAGGCGCCGATGCGCCACGCCGGCGCACGCCGCACGGTTCCGGACGCGCATGCGCCGCAGGCTGGCATACCCGCGCGTGGCGCTGCACGCAATCGGTGTGTGCGCCCGTTTTTCGTGGTGCGGCGCAAAAACCGCGGTGCCGACGCACCGTTTCGACTGTTGGCATGGCAATTGCTGTATTGACTATGAGGGCGCCGGAGCTGGCCACTCCGCCGCCGCAGCGTTGTCTCTTCTTTCGATTGCCTTCTACAAGGACCAACATGACCGATACAACCAATCTGACCCGCCGCCGCCTGCTGGCCGCCGGTGCCACGGCCTCGCTCACCGGACTCGTTTCCGGCGGGGTCTTCGCCGCCGGCTCCGATAAGCCCGAGAAGACCGAAGTGAAGGTCGGCTTCATTCCCCTGACCGATTGCGCCTCCGTGGTGATGGCGTCCGTGCTGGGCTTCGACAAGAAGTACGGCATCAAGATCGTGCCCAGCAAGGAATCGTCGTGGGCCAGCGTGCGCGACAAGCTGGTCAACGGCGAACTGGACGCTGCCCACGTGCTGTACGGCCTGGTCTACGGCGTGCAGATGGGGATCGGCGGTCCGAAGAAGGACATGGCGGTGCTGATGAGCCTGAACCAGAATGGCCAGGCCATCAGCCTGTCGAAGAAGCTGGCCGAGGCCCGTGCGGTCGACGGCCCGTCGCTGGCGAAGGTGATGAGCAAGGACAAGCGCGAGTACAGCTTCGCCCAGACCTTTCCGACCGGCACCCACGCGATGTGGCTGTACTACTGGCTGGCCAGCTACGGCATCAACCCGATGAAGGACGCCAAGGTGATCACGGTGCCGCCGCCGCAGATGGTGGCGAACATGCGCGTCGGGAACATGGACGGCTTCTGCGTGGGCGAACCGTGGAACCATCGCGCCATCGTCGACGGCGTCGGCATCACGGCCGCAACCACCCAGGACATCTGGAAAGACCATCCGGAAAAGACCCTTGGCACGTCGCTCGAATGGGTCAAGAAATACCCGAACACGGCGCGCGCCCTGGTGGCCGCCGTGCTGGAAGCCAGCCGCTGGATCGATGCGAGCATGTCCAACAAGGTCAAGATGGCCGAGACGATCGCCGACAAATCGTACGTCAACACCTCGGTGGACGTGATCAACCAGCGCATCCTGGGCCGCTACCAGAACGGCCTGGGCAAGACGTGGGACGACCCGAACACCATGAAGTTCTACAACGACGGCACGGTCAACTTCCCGTACCTGTCGGACGGCATGTGGTTCATGACCCAGCACCGCCGCTGGGGCCTGCTCAAGTCCGATCCGGACTACCTGGCGGTCGCATCGAGCGTCAACCAGGTCGCGCTGTACCGCGAGGCGGCCGCCATGGCGAAGGCCGACGTGCCGAAGTCGCCGATGCGGTCCGCGAAGCTCATCGACGGCGTCGTGTGGGACGGGAAGAACCCGGCCGCGTATGCCGCCGCTTTCAAGATCAAGGTGTGATCGGAGGACATCATGGATACCGTCGTGAATTCGACATCGAAACCGCGCGTCAAACCGTCCGTGCGCCTGCCGCGCGGCCTGCTGCTGCGCGTCCCGAACGGCCGCGCGCTGTTGCTGGCGGTGCTGCCGCCCGTGCTGGGTCTCGCCATGCTGGTGCTGGTGTGGCAGCTCGTCTCCGCGAACAACAGCAACTTCCCGTCGCCCCTCGTCACGTGGGAGGCGGCCGTCCAGCTGTTCGCCGACCCGTTCTACAGCAACGGGCCGAACGACCAGGGCATCGGCTGGAACATCCTCGCGTCGCTCGAGCGGGTGGCGCTGGGCTTCGGCCTCGCCGCGGCGGCGGGCATCCCGCTCGGCTTCCTGATCGGCCGCTCGCGCTTCCTGGCCGGGATGTGCAATCCCATCGTCAGCCTGCTGCGCCCCGTGTCGCCGCTGGCCTGGCTGCCCATCGGCCTGCTCGTGTTCAAGGCCGCGAATCCCGCCGCCATCTGGGCCATCTTCATCTGCTCGATCTGGCCGATGATCATCAACACGGCCGTCGGTGTGCAGCGCGTGCCGCAGGACTACATGAACGTGGCGAGGGTGCTGAACCTGTCGGAGTGGAAGGTCTTCACGAAGATCCTGCTGCCCGCGGTGCTGCCGTACATGCTGACCGGCGTGCGCCTGGCGATCGGCACGGCGTGGCTCGTCATCGTCGCGGCCGAGATGCTGACCGGCGGCGTGGGCATCGGCTTCTGGGTGTGGGACGAGTGGAACAACCTGAACGTGCCGCACATCCTCATCGCCATCGTCGTCATCGGCGTGGTCGGGCTGGTACTCGAGCAGGCGCTGGTCGCACTGGCCCGCGCCGTCACCTACGAAGAGAGTGGATCATGAGCGAACAGAAATTCATCGAAGTCCAACAGGTCGAGATGCTGTTCGACACCCGCAAGGGCCGCTTCCATGCGCTCACCGACGTCAACCTGAAGGTGGCGCGGGGCGAGTTCATCACGCTGATCGGCCACTCCGGCTGCGGCAAGTCCACGTTGCTGAACCTGCTGGCGGGCCTGACGCGTGCCACCGAGGGCGTCCTGATCTGCGCCGGCCGCGAGATCGCCGGACCGGCGCCGGAGCGTGCGGTGGTGTTCCAGAACCATTCGCTGCTGCCATGGCTGACCTGCTTCGAAAACGTCTACCTGGCCGTCGAGCGCGTGTTCGGCGCGCGCGAAGGGAAGGACAAGCTGCGCGCCCGCACGGCCGATGCGCTGGCGCTGGTGGGCCTGACGCATGCGGCGCAGAAGCGGCCCAGCGAAATCTCGGGCGGCATGAAGCAGCGGGTCGGCATCGCCCGCGCGCTGTCGATGGAACCGAAAGTGTTGTTGATGGACGAGCCGTTCGGCGCCCTCGACGCGCTGACCCGCGCCCATCTGCAGGACGAGTTGCTGCGCATCGTCGCCCAGACGCAGTCCACGGTCGTGATGGTCACGCACGACGTGGACGAGGCGGTGCTGCTGTCCGACCGCATCGTGATGATGACCAACGGCCCGGCCGCGACCATCGGCGAGATCGTGGACGTGCGCCTCGCGCGGCCGCGCGAACGCGTCGCGCTGGCGCACGATGCGCTCTACAACGAGTATCGGACGCGAGTGCTGGAGTTCCTGTATCACCGGCAGGCGAGGCCGGCGAAGGAAGCCGCCTGAGAGGCTTTACGCCGGCTCGATCTCGTCCAGCGGCCAGCGCGGGCGCACGTTGAATGCGTAGTCGCGCTGGGCCGCGTCCGGATTGCGTTCCAGGCGCAGCGCGCCCGCGAACGCGATCATCGCGCCGTTGTCCGTGCAGAATTCGAGTTCGGGGTAGTAGACCTTGAAGCGCTTCTTCGCGGCGGCCTCGTTGAGCGACGCGCGCAGCTGGCGGTTCGCGCCGACGCCGCCCGCGATCACGAGGCGTTTCAATCCGGTGTGCTTCAGCGCCAGCACGCATTTCGCCGTCAGCACGTCGACGATGGCATCGACGAAGCCGCGCGCGATGTTGGCCTTGTCCTGCTCGCAGACGTTGGCGATGTCCGCTGCATTGTTCTTCACGACGGTCAGCACGGCCGTTTTCAGGCCCGAGAAGCTGAAGTTGAAGTCTTTCGAGTGCAGCATCGGGCGCGGCAGTTTATACGCTTCCGGATCGCCGAATTCCGCCAGGCGCGAAATGGCCGGGCCACCCGGATAGCCGAGGCCCAGCAGCTTGGCCGATTTGTCGAAGGCTTCGCCGGCCGCGTCGTCCAGCGTCTCGCCCAGTAGGGTGTAGCGGCCGACGCCATCCACGCGCATCAGCTGCGTGTGGCCGCCGGAGACGAGGAGGGCGACGAACGGGAATTCCGGCCGCTCGGTCGCGAGCAGCGGCGACAGCAGGTGACCCTCCAGGTGGTGCACGCCCAGCACGGGCTTATCCAGCGCCAGCGCCAGGCTGCAGGCGACGGACGATCCGACCAGCAGCGCACCGGCGAGGCCGGGGCCCTGCGTGTAGGCGATGGCGTCGATGCGCTCCATCGGCAGGTCGGCCTGCACGAGCACTTGTTCCAGCAACGGCAGCGCGCGCCGGATGTGGTCGCGCGACGCCAGTTCCGGCACCACGCCGCCGTACTCCTCGTGCATCGCGACCTGCGAGTGCAGTGCGTGGGACAGCAGGCCGCGCTCCGTGTCGTACAGAGCCAGGCCGGTTTCATCGCAGGAGGATTCGACGCCGAGGACAATCATGGGCAAGCAGGGAACAGTGTGAGGTAGACAAGATCGGCGCGCCGGGGCGGCGCGCAATCTGCCATTGTACCTGCATTGGCCCGCCAGGGCATCACGGCCGCTGCAGCAATTCCTGGTGCGCGTTGCGCAGCATGGCCTCGGTGTCGTCCCAGGCGATGCAGCCGTCGGTGACGGAGCAGCCGTACTTCAGCTGCGACAGGTCGCTCGGAATCGGCTGGCTGCCGCCGACGATGTTCGATTCGATCATCACGCCGACGAGCGACTGGTTGCCGTGCCTGATCTGCTGGATCACGTCCGACATGACGAGCGGCTGCAGTTCCGGCTTCTTGTAGCTGTTGGCGTGCGAGCAGTCGACGACGAGGTTCGCGGGCAGGCCGGCTTTCGTCAGGGCCTGTGCGGCGATCGCGACGGAGACCGAGTCGTAGTTCGGACGGCCGCCGCCGCCGCGCAGCACGACGTGGCCGTAGGCGTTGCCGCGCGTGCGCACGATCGACACGCCGCCCTGGCCGTTGATGCCCAGGAAGGAGTGCGGGCTGGACGAGGACAGCACGGCGTTGATGGCGATGCTGACGTCGCCGTCGGTGCCGTTCTTGAAGCCGACCGGCGTGGAGAGGCCGGACGACATCTCGCGGTGCGTCTGCGATTCGGTGGTACGTGCGCCGATCGCGGTCCAGGCGATCAGGTCGCCCAGGTATTGCGGCGAGATCGGGTCGAGCGCCTCGGTGGCCGTCGGCAGGCCCAGTTCGCACACGTCGAGCAGGAACTGGCGCGCGCGCTCCATGCCGACGTCCACGCGGAACGAGTCGTCCATGAAGGGATCGTTGATATAGCCCTTCCAGCCGGTCGTGGTGCGCGGCTTTTCGAAATACACGCGCATCACGAGCACCATCGTGTCTTCCACCTCGGCCTGCAGCGCCTTCAGGCGGCGCGCATAGTCGAGACCCGCGACCGGGTCGTGGATCGAGCAGGGGCCGACGACGACGAACAGGCGCTTGTCCTTGCGGTCGAGGATGTTGCGCAGGGTCTCGCGGCCCTTCATCACGGTGGTGAAGGCCTTGTCCGTCAGCGGCAGCTTTTTATGCAGCTCGCTGGGCGTCGGCATGGTCGCGAACGAGGTGACGTTGGTGTTTTCGATATCGGGCGTGATCAGCATGGCAATCGTGTTTATTCCAGAGGGGATCGTTGAGTCTAGCCTGAAATCTTACACCGTGCATCCTCCTGCCCAAAAATGTTGCATGGTATCCTGTCATCATGGACACGACCAACACCTCCCCAAATCCCTTCCCGGCCGCCCGCTTCATCAAGGAGATCGGCCGCGGCGTAAAAGGCGCGCGCAGCATGTCGCGCGAGGATGCGAAACTGCTCTACGCCGCCATGCTCGACGGGCGGGTGTCCGACCTGGAACTGGGCGGCATCCTGCTCGCGATGCGCATCAAGGGCGAATCCGTCGAAGAAATCGCCGGCTTCATGGACGCGGCGGAAAGCTCGTTCGCGCCGCTGCCCGCGCCGCCCGGCGATTTCGCGCCCGTGCTGATCCCCAGCTACAACGGCGCGCGCAAGCTGGCCAACCTCACGCCGCTGCTGGCCCTGCTGCTGGCGCGCGAGGGCGTGCCGGTGCTCGTGCACGGCGTGCAGGAAGATCCGGGCCGCGTGACGACGGCCGAGATCTTCGCCGAGATGGGCATTGGCCCGAGCGGCTCCACGGCCGACATGCTGGACGCCTTCGCCGCCGGCCGCCCGTGCTTCATGCCGATCGAGTTATTGGCACCGGAACTGGCGCACCAGTTGGCGCTGCGCCGCATCCTCGGCGTGCGCAATTCCACGCACACGATCGTCAAGATCCTGCAGCCGTTCGAAGGCCCGGCGTTGCGTCTCGTGTCGTACACGCACCCGGAATACCTGGCGATGCTGACCGAGTATTTCGCAACGGCCGCCCCGCACGCGCGCGGCGACGCCTTCCTCATGCGCGGCACGGAAGGGGAGACGGTGGCGAACGCCAACCGCGCCCAGGAAATCAACTGGTTCCACGCCGGCCAGAAAACGCTGCTGGTCGAACGCGATGCCCCGACCGACGAGCTGGCGCCCGCACCGGAAGGCCGCGACGCCGCGGCGACCGCCGACTGGATCGCGCGTGCGCTGCGCGGTGAACAGCCTGTGCCGCCGCCGATCGCGGCGCAGGTGGCGCAGTGCGTGCAGTTGTCTCGAGCGTTACGTTCGGCTGTCTGAACCGTTCGCCTTCCCGTACAATCACGCCTTTTGCGCGCGACAAACGAGTAAGGCATGGCAAAACACTACGACGTGGCGATCATCGGCGCCGGCGCCGCCGGCATGATGTGCGCCGCCACCGCGGCCCAGCGCGGCAAGCGCGTCCTGCTGGTCGACCACGCCGGCAAGCTGGCGGAAAAAATCCGCATCTCCGGCGGCGGGCGCTGCAACTTCACCAACATCAACGCCGGCCCGCAGAATTTCCTGTCCGAGAATCCGCACTTCTGCCGCAGCGCGCTGTCGCGCTACACGCCGCAGGATTTCCTCGCGCTCGTCAAAAAACATCGCATCGCGTACCACGAAAAACACCGCGGCCAACTGTTCTGCGACGACTCGTCCGAACAGATCATCGCCATGCTGAAGGCCGAATGCGACGCGGGCGGCGTGCAATGGCGCATGCCGTGCAAGGTGGCCGGCGTCACGAAGAGTACGGAAGGGTTCCGCATCGACACGGATGGCGAGCCCATCCTCGCGAGCAATGTCGTTGTCGCAACGGGCGGCCTGTCGATCCCGAAGATCGGCGCCACCGACCTCGGCTACCGCATCGCGAAGCACTTCGATTTGAACATCGTCGAGACGCGCCCCGGCCTCGTGCCGCTGACGTTCGACGGCCCCAGCTGGCAACCGTTCGTGCCGCTGGCCGGCATCGCGCTCGAAGTGGACGTGACGACGGGATCGAAGAAGGGCAAGAACGCGAAGTACGGCTACTTCCGCGAAGACTTATTGTTTACGCACCGCGGCCTGTCTGGCCCGGCCATCCTGCAAATCTCCAGCTACTGGCAGCCGGGCACGCCCATCGTCCTGAATCTGCTGCCGGAAATGGATGTGGCGGAAGAGCTGATCGGCATGAAGATGTCGGTGAAAAAGCAGCTGGGCAATATCTTGTCGCAATGGCTGCCCACGCGCCTGGCGGAAGGCCTGCTGACCGGCAATGGCCTGATGCCGGATGCGCGCCTGCCCGACATGGCCGATGCGAAATTGCGCAAGCTGGGCGATGCGATCAACCGCTGGGCCATCGTCCCGACCGGCTCGGAAGGCTATAAAAAGGCCGAGGTGACCCTGGGTGGCGTCGACACGCGCGAACTGTCGCAGCAGACGATGATGGCGAACCATGTCCCGGGCCTGTATTTCATCGGCGAGACGGTCGACGTGACGGGCTGGCTCGGCGGGTACAACTTCCAGTGGGCATGGGCGTCTGGCGTCGCGGCGGGCAGCGCGATCGAGTGAAAAAGCAGCCGTGTAGCAACTTTGCACACTGATGAAAAACTTCGCACAGAACTTGAAAAGCTGTTAGAATTTCGTTCTTCCCTAAATCCAACGGTTTCATTTTTACATGACCACTATCCGCCTTAAAGAAAACGAGCCGTTCGAAGTCGCTATGCGTCGCTTCAAGCGCACTATCGAAAAAACCGGTCTGCTGACCGAACTGCGCGCACGCGAGTTCTACGAGAAGCCGACTGCAGAGCGCAAGCGCAAGCTGGCCGCTGCCGTGAAGCGTCACTACAAGCGCATCCGCAGCCAGCAACTGCCGAAGAAGCTGTACTGATTTATATTCACGCTTTCCCCGGTGACGGCCACTGCCAGTCCCGGCGTTGCAAAGCCTGAATTCGACGAAGCCCGCTCCGGTTGTGCCGCAGCGGGTTTTGCCTTTTGCCCCTATCGAACGGAGTTTCCATGAGCTTGAAAGACCAAATCACCGACGACATGAAAACCGCCATGCGCGCCAAGGACAGCGAGCGCCTCGCCACGGTCCGCCTCTTGATCGCCGAGATCAAGCGCAAGGAAGTGGACGAACGCATCGAGCTGAATGATGCGCAGGTGGTGGCCATCGTCGAAAAGATGATCAAGCAGCGCAAGGATTCGATCACCCAGTTCGAGGCAGGCGGTCGCCAGGATCTGGCCGACATCGAGAAGGCCGAACTTGCTGTACTGGTGACGTACATGCCGGCCGGCCTGTCGGATGAGGAAGTCGCCGCCGAAGTGGCCGCCGCCGTCGCCGCATCGGGCGCCGCCGGTCCGCAGGACATGGGCAAGGTGATGGCCATCCTGAAACCGAAACTCGCCGGCCGCGCCGACATGACGGCCGTCTCGGCACAGGTCAAGAAAGCCCTCGCAGGCGGCTGATGCCTGGTGGCACGGCTGCGGCATCGCCGCCACGGCCGTGTCTGTTTTGATGCACCGGAGCGGCAACGCCATGTTGCATTGTTGCAAATCAACTTGTAACGAGCCCTGCGGTATAGTCTGACCTGAGACAAATACTGTTAGTTAGATCAAGTGATTCCGCAATCATTCATTACCGATCTGCTCAACCGCGTTGACATCGTCGACGTGGTGGGGCGTTACGTGCAGCTGAAAAAGGGCGGCGCCAATTACATGGGGCTCTGTCCGTTTCACAACGAAAAATCCCCCAGCTTCACCGTCAGCCCGACCAAGCAGTTCTATCACTGCTTCGGCTGCGGCGCCCACGGCACCGCCATCGGCTTCATGATCGAATACTCGGGCATGGGTTTCGTCGACGCCGTCAAGGACCTCGCACAAAGTGTGGGCATGATCGTGCCCCAGGAGGACGACAAGATCCCCCCGGCCCAGCGCGCCGCCCAGCAGGCGCAGACCCTGGCGCTGACGGATGCGCTGAACCAGGCCTGCGACTTCTACCGCGCCCAGCTGCGCACGGCGCCGAACGCCATCGCCTATCTGAAAGGCCGCGGCCTGACGGGCGAAGTGGCGGCCCGCTTCGGCCTCGGCTATGCACCGGGCGGCTGGGACAATCTGCGTTCCGTCTTCCGCGACTACGATGCGCTGGCGCTCGTCGAATCCGGCCTCGTCATCGACAAGGTGGACGAAGATGGCAACAACAAGAAGCGGTACGACCGTTTTCGTGAGCGGATCATGTTCCCGATCCGGAACACGAAAGGACAGGTGATCGGCTTCGGCGGCCGCGTGATGGACGGTGGCGAACCCAAATACCTGAACTCGCCGGAAACCCCGCTGTTCCAGAAGGGGCACGAACTGTACGGCCTGTTCGAGGCGCGCCAGGCGATCCGCGACGCCGGCTACGTGCTGGTGACGGAAGGTTATATGGACGTCGTCGCGCTGGCCCAGCTCGGCTTCCCGCAAGCCGTCGCGACGCTCGGCACGGCGTGTACCAGTACCCACGTGCAAAAGCTGCTGCGCCAGACGGACAACGTCATCTTCAGCTTCGACGGCGACAAGGCCGGCCGCCGCGCCGCCCGCCGCGCACTGGAAGCATGTCTGCCACAAGTGACGGACAACAAGACGATCAGGTTTCTGTTCTTGCCGCAAGAGCATGATCCGGACAGCTATGTGCGCGAATTCGGCGCGGACGCTTTCGCCCAGGAAATCAACGAGGCGATGCCGCTGTCGCAATTCCTGTTGCGCGAGGTTACGACGGAGCACGACCTCGACACGCCGGAAGGCCGGGCGCGCGTCCAGTTCGATGCGAAACCGCTGCTGCAGGCGATGACGCCGTCGGCCCTGCGCCTGCAGATCGTGCGCGGCCTGGCGAACCTGACGGAGTCAACGCCGGCGGAGATCGAAACGTTGTTCGAATTGTCCAAGCCGGTTGCGGTGGCCAGGAAAGCGCCGCCGCGCCAGGGGCGTCCGGAACCGGTCGGCCTGGAATTGCAGATGTCGCGCATCCTGGTTTCGCATCCGGCGCTGGCCCTGGGCCTGGACGAGTCGGCTTTACGCGCCTTCGACCACTTCGGCACCGAGCAGGCCGAACGCCTGCGCCAGCTCGTGGCGATGGCGCAGGCGTTGGGACCGAACGGTACGTTTGCCGCGTTGTCCGAGCAATTGAAGGAAGCGAGTTCGGAGTACGACAACCTGATCGCATCGATCGCGGTCGAGCCCGAATCGGATATCGACGGGGACCGCGTGTGGCTGACAAGTGCAGTGAGGCAAGTCAAGATGGACGTGCTGAAACAGGAGTTGAACCAGTTGTTTTCTTCCGGATTGACCCCAGATCAGGTGAGTGCCCGCTATCGCGAAATCACAGCTCAGCAGGACCTCTTGGCCCGGGAGGCAGCGAACGACACCCCTGCGAAATTCGCCTGATCGGGGAGGGTTGCCAAGGCGCCGTTCTTGACTGGAAAGAACAGGGGCGCGTGCTATAATAAAACGCTAACTATTGCAAGCATTGAAACGATTTTTCGTGACAATTCGGGCGAGGTGTTTCAGTTAGTGGGGCAAACAGTATGTGCCTGCAGCGTGATGTAAGGTAACAAAACTTTATCTTTAACCATCGTAAAGTGGTCGTTGTGACTTCGAAAGCGCCTGTGCCAACCAAGAAACCCGAAACCAAAGTGGCTACCAAATCCACCAGAATGTCCGCTAAAGTGGACAATTCGCAAGACAAGGCGGAAGCTCGCGTTGCGGGTGTCGCCCCAGTCAACCAGACGACCGATGCGGAAGCCCTCGCCGCAATCGATACGTCGGGCTACGTGCTGCCGGCCGTCAAGGTGCCAGGCCGCCGTGGCCGCAAGCCCAAGGAATTCACGCCCGAAAACGATGAAGTCGCCGCCCTGAACGCGGTCGAGCGCGCCGAGCTGAAAGCGGTCGACAAGGCCAAGGCCAAGGACCGCAAGGCCAAGGAAAAAGCGCTGCTGAAAGATGCGTTCTCGTCGGACACGGAAGCGAGCGAAGAGGAACTGGAAATCCGCCGCCAGAAGCTCAAGGCCCTGATCAAGTCGGGCAAGGAGCGCGGCTTCCTCACGTATTCCGAGATCAACGACCATCTGCCGGACAACATCGTCGATCCGGAAGCGATCGAAGGCATCATCGGCACGTTCAACGACATGGGCATCGCCGTGTACGAGCACGCGCCCGATGCCGAAACGCTGCTGCTGTCCGATAACGTCGCCACCGTCACCAGCGACGACGAAGCCGAGGCGGCCGCCGAAGCGGCGCTGTCGACCGTCGACTCCGATTTCGGCCGCACGACGGACCCCGTGCGCATGTACATGCGCGAGATGGGCTCGGTCGAACTGCTGACCCGCGAAGGCGAGATCGAGATCGCCAAGCGCATCGAAGACGGCCTGCGCGACATGATCCAGGCAATCTCCGCCTGCCCGGTGACGATCGCCGAGATCATCGACGCCGCCCGCCGCATCGAGCAGGACGAGATCAAGATCGACGAAATCGTCGACGGCATGGTTGATCCGGAAGAAGACGAATCGACGTCCCCGGCGGCCGTTGCCCCGGCGTCGACCGAATCCGACGACGATGAGGACGAAGACGAGGAAGAGGAAGAAGAGGAAGAGGAAGAAGAGGCGAACGCGGGTTCCGGCGCGGCCGGCTATTCCGCCGAACAGCTCGAACAGCTGAAGAACTCGGCCCTCGACAAATTCCGCGAAATCGAACAGCAGTTCGACAAGATGCGCAAGGCCTACGAGAAGCAGGGCTATAACTCCGACGGCTACGTCAAGGCCCAGGAAGCGATCTCGAACGAACTGCTCGGCATCCGCTTCACGGCCAAGGTCGTCGAAAAGCTGTGCGACACCCTGCGTGGCCAGGTCGACGAAGTGCGCCACATCGAGAAGCAGATCCTGGACGTGGCCGTGAACCGCTGCGGCATGCCGCGTGCCCACTTCATCAAGGTCTTCCCGGGCAACGAGACGAACCTCGACTGGGTCGACGGCGAAGTGAACGCCGGCCACGCGTACAGCGCGATCCTCGGCCGCAATATCCCGACGATCAAGGAACTGCAGCAACGCCTGATCGACCTGCAAGCCCGCGTCGTCCTGCCGCTGCCCGACCTGCGCAACATCAACCGCCAGATGGCGGCTGGTGAAATGAAGGCACGCAAGGCCAAGCGCGAAATGACGGAAGCTAACCTGCGTCTCGTCATCTCGATCGCGAAGAAATACACGAACCGCGGCCTGCAATTCCTCGACCTGATCCAGGAAGGCAACATCGGCCTGATGAAGGCGGTGGACAAGTTCGAATACCGTCGCGGCTATAAATTTTCGACGTATGCGACGTGGTGGATCCGCCAGGCCATTACCCGCTCGATCGCGGACCAGGCGCGCACGATCCGTATTCCGGTGCACATGATCGAAACGATCAACAAGATGAACCGGATCTCGCGCCAGATCCTGCAGGAGACGGGCGCCGAGCCGGACCCGGCCACCCTCGCGATCAAGATGGAAATGCCGGAAGATAAGATCCGGAAGATCATGAAGATCGCGAAAGAGCCGATCTCGATGGAAACGCCGATCGGTGACGACGACGATTCGCATCTGGGCGACTTTATCGAGGACAACAACACGCTGGCGCCTTCGGACGCGGCGCTGCACGCCTCGATGCGCGGTGTCGTCAAGGACGTGCTCGACTCGCTGACGCCGCGCGAAGCGAAGGTGCTGCGCATGCGCTTCGGCATCGAAATGTCGACCGACCACACGCTGGAAGAAGTCGGCAAGCAATTTGACGTCACGCGCGAACGCATCCGCCAGATCGAAGCGAAAGCGCTGCGCAAGCTGCGCCACCCGTCGCGCTCCGACAAGCTGAAGAGCTTCCTCGAGAACAATAGCGGCTGAGGCTTGACGGACCTACGCTAAAACAATATCCTCTCGCCACTTCGGCCGCTCCGTGACCGTAAGTGGCGAGTTTTTAGCGTCTTCGGATGTACCAGTTTCGGGCCTCTAGCTCATGCCTGGTTAGAGCAGCGGACTCATAATCCGTTGGTGCCCGGTTCGACTCCGGGGAGGCCTACCAATACAATCAAGAACTTGCGCCATTTTGACAGAACAATTCAGTTCCGAAAAATGGCGCGAGTTTTACAAATTCTTGGCGTAGCTACTCGTCAGCCAAGTCAATTACCTCGCTAAAATGTCGCACAGTCTGTCTAACAAGGCCGCGCGTGCGGCTGCCAAAAAAAAGCTGCTCCATGCATTTTCTAAGTCAACTCTGCTTCAGGGGGTAGTGCCAGTTTGGAACGACGAGTACGGTGACTTCAAAGCTGAAATTCTGAAATCAAATCCAAATTGGCTTCGGGCCGAGGATATTGATACAGTTATAATTTTGAGCTATTTGGAGGTGCGGGGTGATGAGAGGCTAGAGGGCTCTTTGCCAGATATTCACACCCGCGAATTTCTGGATGACCTTGCAGAAGCAGTAATCGACGCTGTAGCGGCTCCAAACGATTATTGGTTCCACTTCCCATTGCCTCAGATTGCCCTCGACGAAGATGTCGAGTTGAGTGACTCAGTAATACTATATAGACACACAGAACCTGTTCGTGGATCGTTGTTAATCGACGAGATAGTTGAAAAAACTAGCGTGGTTTTGAGAGTGCGTGGTACTGGCTTCGTGTTCACGGGGCGCACGCATAGTGCCTTTGTGGATGCAATTACCAAAGTGAAGTGGGTATTACAAATCGCTTCTTTGTACAGTTTTGTGCGAAGGTCGCCCAAAAAGAAGAATGCATTACTCTCGCTAGTTGGCGGCCTAGAGCAAACACCTATTTACGACGCGTCATGGGCAGCAGTTAAGCCAAGACCACTCGCCGCAGGCAAAGTCCAGTTGGGGCTTGGCCTGTCGAAATATTTATCGGAGCTCACGTTTACAGATGATGAGTGGACTAAAACTAAGTCCGAGTCGCTGCAACGCTACGTGGGGAAAGTGTTTAAAGCAATCAGTGATTCAGTTGCTATAGATAACGTGAAATCTATTCGGCGGTCGCTCGAATGGGCGTTTGATGCTCAACTAGATGAGGATGAGCATATGCGGTTTATGAAAACTTGCATTGGGCTTGAGGCTGCAATTTCAGAGCAAAATGATGCGTTGGGAATTACCGAGCAATTGGCTGATCGATGTGCATTTTTGCTTAATAAAACTGCGGTTTCTCGGCAGGAAACGCGTGAAACAATGCGAAAAATTTATAAACTCAGATCGAAACTTGTCCACGGCGCAGCGGCTGGGCTTACAGGTTCGGAGCGAAATTTGGCAGTAAAAGCTGAAAGAACCTTGGAAAAGGTTCTTTCTACAGAGTTAAAAGCGGTAATGGAATGGTATGGTGCGCGCAAACAGTAGGTGGGCAACTTATTTCGTTGGTGTTAGCAGTTTCCTTTCCGATGCCGAACATGGTTTGACTCCGGGGTTATTGCCAGTCCACAATGAATCAGGGGCTTGCGCGACATCCGCCAAGCCCCTGATTTTTTGGTCTCAATGCCCCAGCAGCATCTTCGCGACCGGTAACCACGCCGGCCACAGATACAGGCTGACGTGCGTGACTTGCCAGCCGAAACTCCAGACCAGGCCCATCACGTAGGCCGGATGCAACCGCCCGCGGGTCAGCAGGTCGTGCACACCGATGCCGAGCGCGAGCATGTCGTTGGTCAGGTGCAGGATCAAAAACGTCGCCCAGAAACTCTGTCCCCAATAGCCGAACGGATAGGCGGCGCTGATCGTACCGCCCAGCCAGCGCGCAAAGCCCGCTGTGCTCAGTTGCAGGATCGCCAGCATCATCAGGCGCTTGTGTGCCGCTACCCGCTTGCGGAGAACGATGCCCGCCACACTCAGGCCAACGAAACCAATCAAATCACCCAGTTGCACGCTCAGGAATGCGGGATCGCTGTGCGGCTTGCCGAACTTCAGGTTTTGTATCGTATAAGCCGTCAGCGGGCCGACGATGGCGAGCACGCCCACACCGAATGCCATTGCGATGCCCAGGCGCCGGTGCAGGGCGGGCTTCCCCGCGCGAACGAGCAGGATTTGCGCGGTGAACGCGACCAGCCATGTGGCGAACACGGCGGAATGCACGTGCAGGATCATGGGGTAGGGCGGGTCATTGTTCGCGATATGCTGCGCGATCTCACGACCGAAGCCGAGCAGCATCCCGATCCAGATCAGCGTGATATAGATGAGAAAGAGCGAACCGTCGGCAGGGTGGGTGGGTGCGAATTCCAGGCGTGTCCGTAGCGGTTTGGCGGCTGCATCTGAAAACATCGTGCGTTCTCGTTCAACGAAAGTTGAATGGAGTCTGGCCGACCAGCTGTTCGGGTGGCAATTACAAAAACGCCCAGGAGCGTCAACATTTTTGATGCAACTTATGCATGGGAAATGCGACGCCAGCGCAGCGGCGCCACCCGTCAGCCGCCGCCCGCGTGCGGCGCGTCCAGTTCGCCGGCGATCGTGGGAATCAGCTCGGATACGGTCGGGTGGATCGCCACCACGTGGGTCAGCTGTCGGCTGGTCATCCCGGCGGCCATCGCGGCCAGCACCATGTGCACGGCCTCGTCGCCGCCGGGGCCGAGGATGGCGGCCCCGAGGATCTCGTCCGTCTGCGCATCCGCGACGATGCGCATCGAGCCCTGGGACTCGCCTTTTTCGACGGCGCGTCCCACGCGTGTCATGGGCCGCTTGCCGACGCGAACGGTGCGGCCCTGCGCCAGCGCCTGTTCCTCCGTCATGCCGACGCGTCCGAGGGGCGGGTCGATATAGAGTGCATAGACGGGGATGCGGTCGTTCAGCGAGCGCGACTCGCCGTCCAGCAGGTTGGCGGCGACGATCTCGTAGTCGTTATAGGCCGTGTGCGTGAAGGCGCCGCGCCCGTTGCAGTCGCCCAGCGCCCAGATGCCGGGGACGTTCGTCCGCAATTGCTCGTCGACCTCGATATGGCCGTGCGGACCGGTGCGGACGCCCGCCTTGTCGAGGCCCAGGTCGTCCGTGTTCGGCACGCGGCCGGCCGCCACGAGGATGTGGCTGCCGACGGTCTGCTCCTTGCCGGCATGCGTGATCACCGCGCCGCCTTCCGGATGCGGGCGCACCTGGATGCATTCCGCGTCCAGCTTGAACACGATGCCCTCGGCTTCGAGGATGGCGCGGATCTCGTCCGAGACGTCGCTGTCCTCGCGCGGCATGAGGCGCGCGCCGCGTTCCACCACCGTGACCTGCGAACCGAAACGGCGGAACATCTGCGCGAACTCCAGCCCGATGTAGCTGCCGCCGATGACGACCAGGTGGCGCGGCAGTTCGCGCAGCGTCACCATGTCGCTGCTGCTGAGCCAATCGACGTCGCCGAGTCCTTCGATGTTCGACGCGGAAGCGCGGCCGCCCACGTCGAGGAAGATCTTGTCCGCCTCCAGCAGCCGGTCGCCGACCCGCACCGTGCGCGCGCTCTCGAAGCGCGCATGGCCGTGGATCAGCGTGCAGCCGGGCAGGCCGGTGATCCAGCGCTCGAGTCCCGCGCGGCTCTTGTCGACGATGGCGCGGGTCCGGTCGTTCACGGCCGCCATGTCGACCACGGGCGCGCCCGGGATCGTCACGCCGTATTCGCCGGCCCGCGCGGCCAGCCGGGCGACGCGGGCGCTCGCCACCATCGCCTTGGTGGGCGTGCAGCCGACGTTCACGCAGGTGCCGCCCACGGCACGGCGCTCGATGACGGCGACGGTCATGCCGGCCGTTCCCAGGCGGTTGGCCAGGGCGGAGGCCGCCTGGCCCACGCCGATGATCACTGCGTCGAATCGTTCGGTGACGGCTGGCATGGCTGTTCTCCTTGTCGGCGCCGGCGCGGCTGTCCGGACGGTGTTCCATTGTAGGACGTTCGGCCGGGCGGCCGGCACTGGCCGGATTGCGGGGGACGTGTCAGCACCCATACATCGCCGACTGGCACCGCAACCTGGAGACGATCGCTTTCCTGAGCCTGGCCGGCCCCGTCACCTCCACGTCCGGCGCCAGCCGCAGCAACTGGCCGGCCCCGTGCTCGACCGACTCGACCGGAATCCGCAACGCCACCCGCCCATCCCCCCGCCGCGACGGCCGCGCTTCCGCCACGGCACGGGCAACGGCGGCATTCAGGTAGCGTAGATGCTTGAGCCCGGCCGGCGTCGCCAGCACGTCCGCATGGTCCATATACAGCTCGGCCTCGAAGCGCGCGACCGACGCCGCCCAATAACGCCCCAGGTCGAACCGTGCCGGCCGTTTTACGCGCTGCTCCAGCTTCGCCGCGCGTTTCACGTTCGAGATCCGGTACGTGCGCGGCTTGCCGTCCGCCGCGGCGACGAGATACCACGCACCCGCCTTCAGCACGAGCCCCAGCGGATGCACGACCCGCTCGACCTCGTCGCGCCAGCTCTCGTAGTGCATGCTCAGCTGCGTGTCCGTCCAGAGCGCGTCGGCGACGACCGCGAGGCACGGTACCGCATCCGCCTCGCGATACCAGTCGACCGGATCGAGGTGGAAGCGCGACTGCATCTTCTGCGCTTCCGAGCGCGACGATTCCGGCAGCGACGTCAGCAACTTGAGTTGCGCGCCCTGCAGCGGCTTGTCGAGGCCGAGGTCGGCTGCGGGGCCGGCCAGGCCGCTGAGGAAGACGACCTGCGCTTCGGCCGGCGTCAGGCCGGTGAGTCGCGTGTTCCAGCCGTCGAGCAGGCGGAAGCCGCCGGTGCGGCCGCGCTCCGCGTAGATGGGCACGCCGGCGGCGGTCAGCTGGTCGATGTCGCGGTGCAGCGTGCGCACAGAAATTTCCAGCGCCTCGGCGAGCGCGGCGGCGCTCATGGTGCCGCGTGTCTCGAGCATCATTTGGATGGAAAGCAGGCGGCTGGCGCGCATGGTGCGGCGAAATATATGACATCAGTTGGCAGATATTCTATTCGATACTGCCGGCATCGACATCAACGAGGAGCCCACCATGCCACCGACACATCCCCAGGTTGTCGAACTGCGCCAGTACACGCTGCGCCCACAACAGCGCGATGCGCTGATCGAGCTGTTCGACCGCGAATTCGTCGAGTCCCAGGAAGCGGAAGGCATGAGCGTGATGGGCCAGTTCCGTGACCTGGGCGACCCGGACCGCTTCGTCTGGCTGCGCGGTTTTGCCGACATGCCTTCGCGTGCACGCGGCCTGCAGGGTTTCTACGGCGGTCCGGTCTGGGCGGCCCATCGCGATGCGGCGAACGCGACCATGATCGATACCGACGACGTCCTGCTGCTGCGCCCGGCGTGGCACGGTGCCGGTCTGGCGCATGATCCCGCGCGCAGGGCAGAGGGCGCGGGCGGCTTGGTCGCCGTCACCGTGTTCACCCTGAACGATGCCGCGAGCCCGGCGCTGCTCGAGGTCTGCCGCGAGCGCATGGCGTCCGTTCTGCAAAGCGACGGGGCGCTGGCGCAAGGCTGGTATGTCACCGAACCGAGCCCGAACAATTTCCCGCGGCTGCCCGTGCGTGAAGGTGAGCATGTGCTCGTCAGCGTGGCCGTGTTCAAGGAGCTGATCGAACGGCACGTGACGCCGGCCCTGTCGCAGTGGCTCAAACGGCCGCCCCATTCCATGAAACTTGCGCCGACAGCCCGCTCGGCCATCCATGCATAAGGACCCCACCATGAACGATTTCGATTTCCTCGTCGGCCACTGGACGGTCCGCCATCGGCGTCTCAAGGAACGCCTCGTCGGATGCACCGAATGGGAAGAGTTTGGCGGGACATGTTCCCTGCGACCGCTGCTGGACGGCCAGGCGAACGTCGACGACAACGTGCTGGAGCTGCCGTCAGGCACCTATCGTGCGGCTTCGATCCGCGCCTACGACCCGGCGACGCAGCGATGGTCCATCTGGTGGCTCGACAGCCGCCAGCCCCATGACCTGGGCGTCCCGGTCGTCGGCGCGTTCAAGGATGGCGCCGGCACCTTCTTCGCCGACGACACCCTGAACGGCCAACCGATCCGTGTGCGTTTCCTCTGGACGGACATCACGGCCGCGAGCGCCCGCTGGCAGCAGGCGTTCTCGAAGGATGGCGGCGCGACGTGGGAAACGAATTGGGTCATGGAGTTCGAGCGCGCTATTTCTTGAACATTCCGCGCAGCAGGCCGTCCACGACGCCGTCCCCGGCAAACGCGTGCTCGCCCACCATCGACGCACCGTCCGGCAGCCGCCGCGCATCGGTCTTGTTCGGCCGTTTGAGACTGCCGCGGTTCGGTGTCGGGGCGGTTTTCAGATTGGGGTCATTTCGCGTCAGCAGGACGACGTCCAATTTGTTCGCCATTCGTACCAACTGATACCAATTGGCAACACTGCTTTTCAGTTTGATTGCATGCACCTAAACGGTGAGGTATCTTGCTGTATCGCAAGAATCTCTAAAAATCTCACCATGTCGGTGCCCTCCACTGAAACCTCGCTGCAGCCCCTGGTTCGGCTCCTCGGCTATGCCCGCTATGTCTTCGCCGGCTTGCTGCTCATCACGGTCGTCCTGCTCGTATGGCAGCGCTATGGCATGGAAAAGGTTGTCGAGTTGACCGGCGATCACTTTCCGCTGTGGGTAGAGGACGACCGGTCGGGCGGTGGTGCTTCTGTCGCCTCGCTCGAGCGCAAAGGGCAGGACCTCATCGTGCACTGTCATATCTCGTCGAAGAGCCCATGGCCGTACTGTAAGTTGAGTTTCAATTTCCTCAAGGGGGAGAAGGGCATGGACATGTCCCCTTTCGACTTCTTGACCATCGAGGGGCGATATGCCGGGCCGGGGGCGTCGAAATTCGGCCTGGTGCTTGCGGACATCGAAGAAGGGATGACCCGCCTCGACCAATGGCAAACCTACAAGATCAACCAGATCGATGCGCTCGACCTGCCGCCCGATGGCAAGGTCTTCGTGATACCGATCAAGTGGTTTGGCGTGGCGCAGTGGTGGAAAGACATGACAAAGCCGACGCTGGCGCATTCCGCGGTCAATGTCGACAACGTCGCGCGCGCGGAATTGATGATCAATGGCGGCGGCAAGGAAGGCGAGCACGTCTTCACCCTGCACGCCCTGCGCCTGCACGGCAAGATGATCAGCCGCGACACGCTGCTGATGTGGATCGTGGCCGCATGGGTATCGTGCGCCGTCGGCTGGCTGGCGATCCTCACGCTGTCGCTGCGCTCGCAACTGCGGGACAGCCGGGCGGCCGTCGCGCTGCTCCGGACGGTCAACAAGGCGCTCGAACTCGAAGCGCGCGACCTGGCGGGGCAGGCGCACATCGATCCGCTCACGGGCGTGCTGAACCGGCAGGGCCTGCGGGCGGCGCTGATGAGCACGTCGAGCCTGCTGGCCGATCCGATGGCCGTGATCTTCATCGACATCGACCACTTCAAATCGATCAACGACACGCACGGCCACGACGTGGGCGATGATGTCCTGCGCAAGTTCGCCAACGTCATCGCATCCGGCATCCGTTCGTCCGACCGCCTCGTGCGCTGGGGCGGCGAGGAATTCCTCATCGTCTGTCCGATGACCAATGTGTTCCAGGGACGAATTCTGGCGGAAAACCTGCGCCATGCGCTGCACCAGCAGGCGTGGCCGGTTGGCCTGCGCGTCACGGCCTCGTTCGGCGTGGCGCAGCATCACGAGCGCGATGAAGTCGGTGTCGTCATCAAGCACGCCGACGAAGAGCTGTATCGCGCCAAGCAGGGCGGCCGCGACCGCGTTTGCGCCTATGTTCCGTCCGACATGATCGCGAACGCCGAGGCGGCCTGACGTCATCGCGTATAACGATCATGTCCACGTCCATCGCCTCGCTTCAGCCGTTAGCCCGTATCGTCGGCTATGCCCGTTACGTGTTCGGCGGACTATTGCTGCTGACGATCGTTCTGCTCACCTGGCAGCGCGTCGGCATGGAGCAGGTGGTCGAGCTGACCGGCGATCATTTCCCGATCTGGATTGAGGATGATCGCAGCAGCAGCGATGGCGGCGCTTCGGTCGGGTCGATCGAAAAGAATGGGCGCGACCTGGTCGTGCATTGTCATATCGTCCCAAAGTACGGATGGCCATATTGCAAGCTCACGTTCAATCTTCTCAAGGGGAATGTGGGTATGGACATGTCAACGTTCGATTACATGACCATTGACGGACACTATTCCGGAACCGGGAACCCAGGCTTCAGTCTGGCCCTGGCCCAGGTCGAGGAAGGGTTGACGCGGCTCGACCAGTGGGAAACCTTCAAGGTCCACCAGGTCGATAAGCTCGATTTGCCGGCCGACGGCAAATTGCGGATTCCGCTCAAATGGTTCGCCGTGGCACCCTGGTGGAAGGACATGGCCAAGCCGTCGATGGAACACGCGGCCGTCAATGTCGACAATGTCGCGCGCGTCGAGTTGCTGATCAGGGGCGATGGCAAGGACGGCGAGCACGTGTTCACGTTGCGCCGACTGCAGTTGCACGGCAAGGTGATCGCCCTGAATACATTGCTGATGGGGCTGGTGAGCGCCTGGGTGCTGTGCGCCGTCGGCTGGCTGGTGGCCGTCACGCTGTCGTTGCGTACGGAATTGAAGGACCGGGAGGCGGCCATCGCCTTGCTCAAGGAGGTCAACAAGGCGCTCGAGCTCGAGGCGCGCGACCTGGCCGGGCAGGCGCACATCGATCCGCTCACGGGTGCGCTGAACCGGCAGGGCCTGCGTGCGGCGCTGATGAGTACGTCGAGCCTGCTGGCCGATCCGATGGCCGTGATCTTCATCGACATCGACCACTTCAAATCGATCAACGACACGCATGGCCACGACGTGGGCGACGATGTCCTGCGCAAGTTCGCCAACGTCATCGCATCCGGCATCCGTTCGTCCGACCGCCTCGTGCGCTGGGGCGGCGAGGAATTTCTCATCGTCTGTCCGGTGACCAACGTGCACCAGGGACGGACGCTCGCGGAAAACTTGCGCCGTACGCTGCACCAGCAGGCGTGGCCGGTCGGCCTGCGCGTCACGGCGTCGTTCGGCGTGGCGCAGCACCACGAGCGCGACGCGGTCGGCGTCGTCATCAAGCACGCCGACGAGGAATTGTATCGGGCCAAGCGGAGCGGCCGCGACCGCGTGTGCGCCCATATTCCAGGCGAGACGACCGCGCCCGCCGAAGCGGCCTGACGTTACCGCGCGAACTACAGCACTATGTCGGTCCCGAGCCGCTTGAGGAACTGCGCGATCCATTGCGGGTGCGCGGGCCAGGCCGGGGCGGTGACGAGGTTGCCGTCCGTGACGGCCTGGTCGACCGGGATGTCGGCATATTCTCCGCCGGCCAGCTTGACCTCCGGCGCGCAGGCGGGATAGGCCGACACGCGCTTGCCGCGGATGACGTCGGCGGCCGCCAGCAGCTGGGCGCCGTGGCAGACAGCGGCGATCGGCTTGTCGGCGTGCGCAAAGCCCCGCACCAGCGCGATCACCTGCGGATCGAGGCGCAGGTATTCCGGCGCGCGGCCGCCCGCGATGACGAGGGCGTCGTAGTCGTCCGGGTTCGCCTCGGCGAAATCGGCATTCAGCGCGAACTGGTGGCCGGGCTTTTCCGTGTAGGTCTGGTCGCCTTCGAAATCGTGGATCGCGGTCTTGACCTTGTCGCCCTTCTTCTTGCCGGGGCAGACGGCATGCACCGTGTGGCCTACCGCCAGCAGTGCCTGGAACGGCACCATGGTTTCGTAATCTTCCGCAAAATCGCCGGTCAACAACAGGATCTTTTTCGCTGCCATCGTGTGTTCTCCTTAAGTAGTTCCCTAGGACTTGCCGTGACAAGATACCATCGTCGCGCGGGCGCCGTAAGGCTTGATGTTCGGCACGGTTTGTTGCCGGAATCGGACCCGCAACAATGGAGCCCTCAATGACCGTGGATGAACTGAAATCGCTCGCCGACGCATCGGCCGCCGTGACGCAGCTGTGTGCGTGCGCCATCGACACCTACCGGGAATGGACGCGCGTACCGGTCGATTTCCCGGAGTCGCAGATGCGCACCGTGGGCACGCTCGTGGCCGACCCGTACGGCGAGCCCACGTTCGCCGAGTACCACCCGGACGGCACCACGAACTGGTCGCCGGAGGCGCCCATCGCGCCGCGCCACTATCCGTACAACCGCGCGCAGGTCGCGCAATGCACCGTGTGCGGGCGCTGCGCGTTGCGCTATGTGGAGGCGGGCGGGTATTACGTGGAGCCGCGGATCCGGTCGCTCGATCCGCGCCTGATCGTGGACGTGCCGGCGCCGGATTGAAAGCGGCTCAGGCCGCCGGCACGCATTCCTCGAGCACGCGCGCACGCAGGGCCGCCAGCGGCAGCGGGCGCGCCAGCAGATAACCCTGCACGTAGTCGCAGCCCGCCTGGCGCAGCCATTCGAACTGCTCGGGTTCCTCGACGCCCTCGGCGACCACGGTCAGCTTGAAGCCGTGGGCGAGGGCGATCACGGCGCCGGCGATCGTCGTGCCGGACGTGGGCAGCAGGCGGACGAAGCTGCGGTCGATCTTGAGGTGGTTGATCGGGAAGGTCTGCAGGTAGGCGAGCGACGAATAGCCGGTGCCGAAGTCGTCGATCGACAGACGCACGCCCAGCGCGCGCACGTTGTGCATGAATTCGACGGCGCCGTCCAGGTCTTCCATCAGCATGCTTTCCGTGAGCTCCAGCTCGAGCCGGTCCGCGGGCAGGCCCGTGTGCGCCAGCGTGCTTTCGACGACGCCGATGAAATCCTTGTCGCGCAGCTGGCGCGCGGAGACGTTGACGGCCATGCTGAGCCACATGCCGGTCTGGCGGTACAGCGCGACGGCGTCGCGGCAGGCGCGGTCCAGCACCCACTTGCCGACTTCGACGATCAGGCCGCTTTCCTCGGCGATGGGGATGAATTCCGCCGGCGAGATATACCCCTGGTCCGGATGCGGCCAGCGCAGCAGCGCTTCCACGCCGACCATCTTGCGCGTGCCGCAGGCGTATTGCGGCTGGTAGCACAGTTCCAGCAGGCCGGCCTCGAGGTGGCGGCGCAGGTCGCGTTCCAGGCGCGCGCGCCGCTGCGTGGCGAGGATCATGTCGCGCTCGAACAGGGCCACGTTGTCGCGGCCCTTGCCCTTGGCGCGGTACAGGGCGGCGTCGGCGTTGCTGAGCAGTTCGCTCATCGTGTGCGCGTCGTCCGGGAACACGCAGGCGCCGATGCTGGCCGTGGGCATCACTTCGATCCCCTCGACCTGCAGCGGCTGGCGCAGCGCGGCCACGATGCGCTGGCCCACGCGTTCCAGCTCGGCCGGATCGTCGAGCGGGGCGACGATGACGGCGAATTCGTCGCCGCCGATGCGGCCGATGCGGTCGCTGGCGCGCGCCGTCGCGCGCAGCCGGCTGGCCACCTGTTGCAGCAGGCGGTCGCCGGCGGCGTGGCCGGCCGTGTCGTTGACGACCTTGAAGTTGTCGAGGTCGATCAAGAGCAGGCCGATGCGGCCGCCGTCCTCGGTGCGCATGGCGATTTCGAGCTCCAGCGCCTCATAGGTGCAGCGGCGGTTCGGCAGGTCGGTCACGGTGTCCGTGTAGGCCAGGTGCTTCAGCTGCGATTCGGCGCGGCGCATGCGTGCCTTGGTGCGGCGCGTGAGCATGGACGTCGTCACCAGCGCGCCCAGCGAGGCCAGGGCCAGCAGGGCGCCGTAGCGCAGCAGGCCGTTGCGGATGCCGACCGTGTCGGCCGTCAGCACGACCCGGCCCAGCGCCATGCCGCGGTAGCGGATGGGCCGCGCGACCGAGAGCGGCGTGAACAGCGTCCAGTCGCGCAGCAGCGACGGCAGCTCGTCGACGGCGCCGTTGCGGTAGGCGGCGAATTCGACGTCCTGGCGGTCGTACACCGTGGCGGCGGCGAGGAACGACGAGTGACGGAACGAGCGCAGCATCTCGTGCGCCGCGTCCTGGTCGTGGAACATCAAGGTGGCCGCCACGTTGTCGGCGATGATCGCGGCCTGCACGGTGAGGTCGTCGGTGAGGTTGCGGCGCAGCGCGACGAACTGGTAAGCGAGCAGGATGCAGCAGGCCACGCCGAGCGCGGCGGCCGCGGCCAGCAGCTGGCCCATGCCGAGCATGCGGCTCAGTTCTCCGGGGCGGCGCGCCGTCGTCGGGTTCATAACACGTTCCTCGCCAGGCGCAGCAGGTGGGAAGAAAAGCGCAGGCCGCTCTTCGCCGCTTCCTGCGTGTCGATGTCGAAGCGGATGTGTTCATCGTCTTCGACGAGCGTGATGGCGGCCTTGCCGCCGGCGCCGTCGCGCACGACGAGCACGCCCGCCGACAGCAGCGCCGGCCGCTCCATCGAGCGCGCCAGCACGGCGATGTCGCAGTGCGCGGCTTTTGGATGCGCCAGTTCGGTCACGGTCCAGGGACGGCCGTTGATCGGCTTGCCGTTCAGGGCGCTCAGCGCGGACCACAGCGGATTGTCCGGACTCGCGCATACGAACAGCGGTCCCTTGCCGGCGGCATCCGGCCAGGTCGTGAACATCGCGAAGTTGAAAATGTACGCCGCCTTCAGGTCCTTGCCCTCGACCTGGGCGCGGCAGGCGCCGGCTGCCAGGCCCAGGCCGGCCACGATCGCCAGGAAGGAGAGGGCGCGGATCATCGTCAGAACCGCCAGTCCAGTTTCGCGGCCAGCGTGCGGCCTTCGCGCGCGAGCGTGGCCTGCACGAAGGCGGGGCCGGCCACTTCGGCATAGCGCTTGCCGGTGGCGTTGTAGGCGCTGAGCGACAGCTCGGTGCGCGGCAGCAGCTGCAGTGCGGAGAGCGTGACGTTGGCGACGCAGTAGCCGCCGGCCGCGCCCTGGTCGGCCAGGCGCCTGCCGCTGCACTGCAGCTCGGCGCCGACGCGGCCGCCGCGCCAGCCCAGCGGCGCCGTGAGGTTGGCCTTGGCCAGGTGGCGCGGCGAATCGATCAGGGGCACGCCGCCGGTGCCGCGTGCCAGCTGCCAGGAATAGCTGGCGCGCAGGCGCACGGCGCCGAAGTCGCGGTCGAGCGCGGCTTCGAGGCCGCGGGCATCGGCATGGTCGATATTGCGGAAGATGAGCATGTCCGTGGCCGGGTCGAGCTGTTGGCTGATCAGGTCGTCCACTGCGTAGCGGAACAGGGACAGCGTGGCGTGGCCGCCGCCTGCCAGGACGTGTTCCAGCACCAGCTCGCGCGTCGCGATCTTTTCCGGGCGCAGGTTCGGATTGGGGAGCATGCCGCCGGCCATCTCCGGCAGCGCGTAATACATCTCGTAGGCGTTGGCCGCGCGGAAGGCGCTGCCCGCGATCAGCTTGACGGTGTCGGTCGGCGTCGCCTTGTACACGACGGCCACGCGCGGGCTGAAGCGATGCATGTCCGGGTCTTCGCGGTCGTCGTAGCGCACGCCGGCGTTGACGAGGAAGCCCGCCGGCAGGCGGATCTCGTCTTCCACGAACACGGCGCGGCGCATCGCGTCGCGGTGGTCCTGCAGCAGCAATTCGTAGGGCTGCTGGTTGTAGTTGTACTGGTCGCGGTGCGCGTCGCGTCCCAGCTCGGCGCCGATCACGATCTTCTGGCCCGGCAGGTTCGTCAGGGTCGCGTGCGCGCTGGCTTCGTACCAGCGCGCGTGGGCGCCGTCGACGTTCTGGCGGACCACGCCCTCGACGTCCGGATACCAGCCTGGCCCCTCGTAATCGGCCTGGCCCGACTGCAGCTGGACCGCGAGCGCCAGCGCGGGCGCGAGCTGGCCGTTCCATGCGGCGCCGATGATCGTCTGCGTGTCGCGTGTCTGGTTCGGCGCATTGAACACGGCGCCGAAGGATCCGGTCGGGATGCCCTTGGTGCGCGCGACGTGGCTGGCCGACAGCGTCACGCCGCCAAAGCTGCCCTTGACGAGGAAGTTCTGGGCGCGGTCCCAGTCGAGGTGGCGGGCGACGCCGTTGTTGGTCGCGGGGGTGTCGAACTCCGGGTAATACAGGTCGCGGCCCGCGCGGTTGAAGGCGCTGGCGGACAACAGCAGGTCGGCGCCGTTCTGGCCGTGCCAGCCGTAGCTGGTGCGGGCCTTGCGCTCGCCCTGGCCGGCCGCGGTGACGGCGCCCTGGACGCCGGACAGGCCGCTGCCGTCGCGCGTGACGACGTTGATCACGCCGAACAGCGCGTTCGAACCGTACACGGCCGAGCCTGGACCGGGCACGAATTCGATGCGCTTGACCACGTCCATGTCGATCAGGCCCTCGGTGCCGATGAGTGCCTGGTCGTACACGGCGTCGTTGATGCGCATGCCGTCGACCAGCAGCAGGAAGCGGCTGTTGTAGTCGCCCGGACGCAGGAAGCCGCGCGCGCCCAGGTACGTGTAGTTGCGGTCGCTCGTCACGTACAGGCCGGGCAGCGTGGCCAGCGCGTCGGCCAGCGTGCGCCAGCCATGGTCGCGGATGTCGGAAGCCGTGAGCACGACCACGGACGACGGTGCGTCGCTGATCGGCTGGGCGAATTTCGATGCGGCCGTCACGACCCGCATCTGCATCAGTTCCTCGAGGGGGATCGTGCTCAGCGTGCGGATGTCGCCGGTTTCCGTGTCGGTGCCGGCGAGCGCGACGGTGGGCCAGGCCAGCACGGCGGTGCAGACGATGACGGACAGGGTACGTGACGACATGGACGTGGACATGGGATGACAAAGGCCTGCGGTAACGGCCCGTCTTCTGTAAATTGTTTCAAATAATCACATGTCAGTACTATAGAGAAACTTTCGCAGCATGGCATCGAAAAGTTGCATCAAAAAGACAGAATAACGCATTTATGGCAAGCATCATTCCATATTGCACCAAAAATGGACGGTTACACTCGCTTGCAATTGATACTGTTTCACTCTTTCCACATTGGAGCATGACCGTTACTCTGTACACATATTTGTTACAACGATATGTAAGGGGAACACCATGCAAGCATTCGCTATCCGTCACACCGCCCGTGCCGCCCTCGTCGCCGCGATCCTCGCCGCGCCATTCGCAGCCCAGGCCGCACCCGACCACCATGCGCGCGCCGAAGCGCAATGCCGCAACTGCGCCACGGTGGTCTCGAACCATACGTACAAGCGTGAACCCGAGCGCGCCAGCGGCGTCGGCGGCGTGGGCGGTGCAGTCGTCGGCGGCCTGCTGGGCAACCAGGTAGGCAGCGGCCGCGGCCGCACCCTCGCCACGGTGGCGGGCGCGGTGGGCGGCGCCTATGCCGGCAACCGCATCGAGCGCAACATGAAGGCGGAAACCTATACGGACGTGCGCGTGAAGATGGCGGCCGGCGGGTACCGTACCTTCACGGAGAAGGGCGTGCCGCGGTTCCGCAATGGGGAGCGCGTGCGTGTGCTGGATGGGCGTCTGGTGCGCTGAGCGTCGCGGTACGGAACCTCAAACCGTCGTTCCCGCGCAGGCGGCAATCCAAGTCTTACGCGCAGCCGTAACGCAAGCAAAATTGGATCCCCGCCTGCGCGGGGATGACGTTGTTTGAGTGCGTTAAGTATTCACCGGCCAGACGTTCTTGATCACGAACCCGCTCGCCGGCAACGTTGGAATCCTGCGCATGCCGACCGTCAGGTCCTGCGGCGGCACGTCGTAGGCGATCTCGCTTGAGAACAACTGCAGCGCCGACTTCACCAGGTCGCCCGTGACGAATTCGCCCGGGCAGCGGTGGCCCGAATAATGGTCGCCGCCGCCGTGCGGCACGAAATCGAAGCCGCTGCTCTGCCGGCGGTCGAAGCGCTCCGGCCGGAATACCTCGGGGTCGCCCCAGATCGCGGGGTGGTGGTTCGTGCCGTACAGGTCGAACAACACCCACGTCCCTTTTTTCACATGCATCCCGCGCCAGTCGAAGGCGTGCAGGGCGCGGCCGCCCATCGCCGGGATGAACGGGTAGTAGCGCCGCACTTCCTGCATGAACCACGTCGTGTACGCGTCGTCGCCCGCCGCGATGCGCGCGCGGGATTCCGGGTGGTCGTGCAGCGCCAGCAGGCCGAACACGATGTAGCGCGCCACGGCCACCGTCGGGCGCAGCAGGTTGATGAGTTCCACGCCCGCGTGCTTGCGGTGCATGAGTTCCCCGTCGGCGTCGCGGTGGCGTGCGATCACGTTCAGCGGACTGTCGAACGCCGGCTGGACCTGGCCGGCGCGCACGGCGTCGACGAGGGCGCGGGCCCATTGCTCGGTGCGGGCACGCGCGAGGTGGCCGCGCCAGTTGCGCGGACCGGCCGAGCCGGCGCCCGCGATCATCCGCGCGAATTCGCGCGTGCGCTCCTGCGCGTCCTCCGCGCTGATCGGAATCCCGGCCCAGTGGCACACCGCGCGGCACAGCACTTCCTGCGCGGCCTCGTGCACGACGACCTGCGCGTTGCCCGTCCACTGCGCGAAGCGCGTGCGCCATTCGGCCGCGGCCAGGCCGACGAGGCGCTGCCGCTCCAGGGGGCTGAACAACGACATCAGCATGGCCTTGCGCTTCTTGTGCGCCTCGCCGTCCAGCGCCATGACGCTGCCGAAGTCCTGCAGCAGGGCTATCGTCGTCGCCGGCAGCGCGTGGCGGCGCGTGAAGCGGCCGGGTTGATAAAACATGCGGCCCGCGTCCTCGCCGCGCACGCACAGCACGCGCTGCAGCATCAGGCGGGTCGCGAACAGGTCGCTGTCCAGCGCGGCGTAACGGCGCGGCATGAACTCGTAGCCTTGCGCCAGGAAGGCGATCGAATTGTCGAAACCCGGGGCGCGCGGTGCGGCGTCGAGGGCGTCGGCGTGGTGGTGGTCGGTATTGCTCAAGACTTCTCCTGCGGTGGTGATACCAGATACTCGGTGCGTCAGTGCGGCACGGGCACGAAGGCGGGATCGGGCGTGTCCTGCAGCGCGCGCGGCAGGTAGATGGTCACGGTCGTGCCTTCTCCCTCGCGACTCGCCAGCCGGATATGGCCGCCGCTCTGCTTGACGAAGCCGTGTGCCATCGACAGGCCCAGGCCCGTGCCCTTGCCCTCGGGCTTGGTCGTGAAGAACGGTTCGAACGCCCGCTCGATCACGTCGGGCGGCATGCCGCTGCCCGCGTCGCTGACGGTGATCGTGACGAATTCGCCGGGACGGATGCCGGGGTAGGCCAGCTGGTCGGCCGGGTCGATCGTCACGTTGGCGAGTGCGATGGTGACATTGCCGCCGCCTTCCATCGCGTCGCGCGCGTTGATCACGAGGTTCAGCAGCACGTTTTCCAGCTGGTTCGGGTCGACGAGGACGTTCCACAGGTCGGGCGGCATGGTCAACCGGATCGCGACGCTGTCGCCGGCCGCGCGGTGCAGCAGCGTGTCCATGCGTTCGATGAGCTGGGCCAGGTTGACGACGCTCGGGTGCAGCGGCTGGCGCCGCGCGAAGGCGAGTAGCTGGGCGGCCAGCTTCTTGCCCCGCTCGACGGCGTCGAGGATGTTCAGCAGGCGCTTGCGGCCGTTGTCGTCGCTGCGCAGCATCAGCTGGACGTTGGCGCTGATGATGTGCAGGATGTTGTTGAAGTCGTGCGCCACGCCGCCCGTCAGCTTGCCGACGGCTTCCAGCTTTTGCGAGCGCAGCAGCGCGGCGCGCGCGTCCTCCAGGCCTTGCTGGCGCTGCCGCTCGCGTTCCGCCGTTTCCTTGCGCGGGCGGATGTCGCGCACGAACGCCGTGACGCCGTAGCCGTGCTTCGTCGGCAGCGGCGTCATCGCGACCTCCACCGGGATCGCGTGGCCGTCGCGCGTCAGCGCGGTCGTTTCCGTGGGGCCCGTCAGCATCGCGCAGGTGCCGCGCTGGGCGAACTGCGCCAGGCAGTCGCGCCACGCCGCGCGCTCGGACGCGGGGACCAGGAGGTCGAGCACGTCGTGCCCCACCGCCTCGTCCTCGCGCCAGCCGAACAGTTTGCAGGCCTGGAGGTTCCAGTCCGTGATGCGGCCGTCGGGTGCGATGGCGATGAAGGCGTCGTACGCCGTCTGCAGGATCAGGCGCACGCGTTCGCGTTCGGCGTCGATGCGGTCGCGCGAGGCGCGCAGTTCCACCGTCATCCCTTGCGCCAGCTGCAGCGCGCGGCGGCGTTCGGAGGCCAGCAGCCAGACGACGAGCGCCAGCAGCATGCCCAGGCCGACTCCGGTCAGCGCGATCGCGACGGTCGTGCGGCGCTCCAGCGATGCCTCGAAACGGGGCATCGAGTGGATGACGACGGTCCATGTGCGGCCGGCGCTGTCGACCGTCGTCTGGTAGCTCAGCAGCGGCTTGCGGCCGGGCGCGCCGCGGGAAGAGCGGTAGAGCAGGGCGTCCGCGGTGGGCGCGAGGCCATCGTAGATTTCGACCAGCAGGTCGTCCGCGTGTTCGCCGCCCAGGCCGCGCATCAGGTCGTTCATGCGGAACGGCGCGTATACCCAGCCGACGATGGCGGCGCGCCGGGCGTCGAGCGAGTCGTGCACGAGGCCGGCCTCGTATACCGGCATGTACATCAGGAAGCCGGGCTGGCCGCCGTTGCCGCCTTCCTGCACCAGCACGACCTTGCCGGTGGCGGCCGCATGGCCGGTATCGCGCGCCTGCTCCATCGCCGCGCGCCGCACCGGCTCGCTGAACATGTCGTAGCCGAACGCGCGCAGGTTACGTCCCGAGAACGGTTCGATGCGGGTGATCGACGTGATCACGGGGCGCGGCCCGGGCGGCTTGATCGCGTAGTCGCGAAAGCCCTCGGCGCGCAGCGCGGCGACGTGCGCGTCGACACGGCCGGGCGGGACGATCGCGGCGATGCCCAGCGCCTCGATGCCGGGGAAGTGTTCGTTCAGGCGCAGCAGGTCGTAGTATTCGGCGAATGCACCGCGGTCGATCTCGACCGAGCCGCGCAGGAAGCCTGCCGTGGCCATCAGCACTTCCTCGTAGACGTCCATGCGCCGGTCGATGCTGGCCGCCATGTCGCGTGCGCGGAAATTGAAATTGCCGGCCAGTTCGGCCGCCGCGGTCCGCTGCGCATTGCCGGCCACCATATAGGTCACGATCAGCGCGGCGAGAAACGCGAGCGCGGCCAGGAGCAGGGGAAGGTGGACCGTGCTGCGCGGCGACGGGCGGTTGATTGGAATGGGCGATGGGTCTGGACGCGGCATGAATGCAGTACGCTGTACTCGACAAGGGAAAAGGTGGCAATGGTCCATTGCCGGCAGGGCAAGCGTGCCGTCATGACAGGATACGCGGGTGCCCACGAAATCGGCGCACAACAGGGCGCGTACGGTCCGGCTACAATGAGCGTTTTACGCCATGCCGATGCCTGCCCACTTCTCCACGATGAGCCTGCTGCAGCGCGTGCGCTGGGGTGCCGCGCTGGCCCTCGTCGCCGTCCTGCTGTGGGCCGCGCTCGCGCCCGTGCGCTACCCGACGCGCGAGCGCACGTTCGTGTTCCCGCGCGGCGCGGCCGTCCTGCGTGGGGCGCATGCCGGCCTGGTGCCGGCCGAGGTGCAGCTGACGCTGGGCGTGCGCGACGTCCTGCTGCTGCACAACCGCGACATCGCGCCGCACGTGTTCGGCCAGGTGCTCGTGCTACCGGGCCATGCGTTCCGCCTGCCGTTCGAGCAGGCCGGCGACTACGTGTACGCCTGCGACGCGGCGCCCGGCCATGCCGTCACGGTGCGCGTGGCGGATCATCCCGATCCCGGCTGGGCGCGTCTCGGGTGGCGCCTGCGTGGGCTGGTCGAGGCCGTACGCACCTTGCCGATCGTCGCGCCGGACGACTGACGGGACGCGCAATCGTGCTCCGTCCCGCGCGGCGAATCTGTCATCATGCGCGCATGGCCACGATCACGTTACCCCTGTTCCCGCTCAGTACGGTCCTGTTTCCGGATGGCGTGCTGCCGCTACAGATCTTTGAGGTACGCTACCTCGACATGATCAGCCATTGCCTGACGGAAGACGAGCCGTTCGGCGTCGTGCTGCTGACGCATGGCCAGGAAGTGCGCACCCCGCAGGGCCAGGAAAAGTTCGCGTCGGCGGGCACGCTGGCGTCCGTGCAGGACACGACGGCCTCCACGCCGGGGCTGCTGCAGGTAGTGTGCCGCGGCGGTGCGCGTTTCAATGTCCTGGAAAGCGAACGCCGCACGAACGGCCTGTGGATGGCCGAGGCGGAATTGCTGGACGACGATCACATCGTGCGCATCCCGTCCGACCTGAAGGGCGCGGCCGATGCGCTCGACCGCGTGCTGGCGTCGCTGCACGACGTGCCGCAGAGCCGCTGGCCCGTGCAGCCGCCGTTCCGCCTGGACGATTGCGGCTGGGTCGCCAACCGCTGGTGCGAGTTGCTGCCGCTGCCCAATCACCAGAAACAGAGCATGCTCATGCTGGACAATCCGATGATCCGGCTGGAGCTGCTCCATGACGTGCTCGACGAGCACGGATTGATTACGTCCTGATTATTGCCCCGATATAAAATCCGTCGTTCCCGCGAAGGCGGGAACCCAAGTTTTGCATGCGTCGCGACAGGGCGTGCAAATTGGGTCCCCGCCTGCGCGGGGACGACGTTAGTTAAGGTGCTAGGCGATGCTTACGCTGCGACGCTGACGCTGCCGGTTGATGCCGTGTTGCTGTCGTCCGAATACGCTTTCAACAACTGCAGCGCATGAGCGAATTCGCGCATCGGATCGCGCTCGCGCTGCGTCTCCGAGGTGCTGCCCGTGCTGGTGGAACCGGTCGACCCGGCGCCCTGCGCACCGCTTGGCGGCGGACCGGGCGGGGGACCGTCCGGCCGCATGCCGCCGCCTTTCACGCGCGACGCGTCGAACTGGGCGTTGAGCTGGTCGGACAGCTTCGTCATCGCATCCGTGAGCTCGCTTTTGGTGACCTTGCCGTCGCCATCGCCGTCGAGGGCGCTGAAGGCGTCGTCGATGTCGCCCGACTGCATGCCGCCACCATCGTCCGTCGCCGAGAGCGCGCTCTGCAGGTCGGTCTTCTCGATATAGCCCTGCTTCTTCGTATCGAGTTTGGAAAAGACGGAATCGGCCCACGTCGACAGGCCACCGCTGATGCTCGCTACCATGCTGGAATCCTTTATTTAATGAACTATTTATTCAAAGAATTATCGGTCCGGCAAGCGATTTAAGGCTGTAAAGGCGCGTAAAGGTAGGTAAAAACACGGATTTCATATACAGGGGGTACGATTTGAGGTAACCTTGAGCGCGATTTAGATTCTCTACGTCAGCCTAAGCCGCCGCTCCCGGCCAAGCCCGCGCGAGGCGCGTCCCGTCATCCCGGTTTACCCGCGTTGGCCCAGCCAGGGCAGCAGCCCGGCCGTAGAACGCAACGATTCATTGCCCGAAAGAAAACATGTCTGAAACACCGACCACTATTGAAGCTGGCGGCGCGCCGACCGTGCGCTTCGCCGATTTCGGCCTCGCGCCTGAGATCCAGCGTGCGCTGTCGGACCAGGGCTATGTCCATCCGACCCCGATCCAGGCCCAGGCGATCCCCATCGTCCTGCAGGGCCGCGACGTCATGGGCGCGGCCCAGACCGGCACCGGCAAGACGGCGAGCTTCTCGCTGCCGATCATCCAGCTGCTGCTGCCGCATGCCAACACGAGCATGTCGCCCGCGCGCCATGCCGTGCGCGCCCTCGTGCTGACGCCGACGCGCGAACTGGCGATCCAGGTTGCCGAGAACGTCAAGGCCTATGCTCAGCACACGCCGCTGCGCTCCACCGTCGTCTTCGGCGGCATGGACATGAAGCCGCAGACCGAGATCCTGCGCCGCGGCGTCGAGATCGTCATCGCCACGCCGGGCCGCCTGCTCGACCACGTGGAGCAGAAGAACATCAGCCTGGGCCAGGTGCAGATGCTCGTGATGGACGAAGCCGACCGCATGCTCGACATGGGCTTCCTGCCCGACCTGCAGCGCATCATCAACCTGCTGCCGAAGAAGCGCCAGAACCTGATGTTCTCGGCCACGTTCTCGCCGGAGATCAAGAAGCTGGCGTCCAGCTTCCTGAACGACCCGCTGACGATCGAAGTCGCGCGCAGCAACGCCACCAACACCTCTATCACGCAGGTGCTGTACAAGGTCGACGAAGAGCAGAAGCGCAACGTCGTCGAGCACCTGATCCGCGCGCGCGACCTGAAGCAGGTCCTCGTGTTCTCGAACACCAAGATCGGCGCCTCGCGCCTGGCGCGTTACCTCGAGCAGGCCGGCATCAAGGCCTCCGCCATCCACGGCGACAAGACGCAACAGGAACGCATCGCCGCGCTGGATGCGTTCAAGAACGGCGACATCGACGTGCTCGTCGCGACCGACGTCGCGGCGCGCGGCCTCGACATCACCGACCTGCCGTGCGTGATCAACTACGACCTGCCGTACAACGCCGAGGACTACGTGCACCGCATCGGCCGCACGGGCCGCGCCGGCGCCACGGGCGATGCGCTGTCCGTGTATTCGGACAAGGACGAGCGCCTGCTGGCGGACATCGAGAAGCTGATCAAGCAGACCATCACCCGCGGCGAACTGACGGGCTTCATGCCGTCGCGCGGCGGCGAGCGCGGCGAGCGCCCGGTCGAGCGCCGCGGCGGCCGCCGCGAGACGGACAGCCCGCGTCCCGAGCGCACGGAACGTCCCGACCGCGGTCCGCGCAACTACGGCGCGCCGCGCCGCGACAAGATCGATCCGTGGTTCCTCAAGCCGTACGAACCGTCGGCAGCCCCGCGCAAGGAAGCGCCCGCGGCACCGGCTGCATCGGGCAAGCCGAAGCCCAAGCTGGCGGCGCTGCTGGGTGGACTTCCGAAGCAGTAAGCTCCCCTACGTCGCCCCCGCGCAGGCGGGGGCGACGGTAATCAGACTTCCTTCCCCAACGCCGCCTCCACCCGCTCCAGCAGATCGCCATGCTTGTACGGCTTGGCGAGGATATTCAGCCGCTGGCCCTGCCCACGTCCCGGCAGTTCGTCCATGTAGCCCGTCGTGACGAGCACCGGCAGGCGCGGGCGCAGCCGGCGCGCTTCGTCGACCAGCTGCAGGCCGTTCATCCCGCCCGGCATGATCACGTCCGTGAACAGCAGGTCCACCCGCACGTCTTCGCGCAGCAGGTCCAGTGCCTGTTCGCCGCTGGAGGCCGCCAGCACCGCGTAGCCGGCCATGCCCAGCACGCTCTCCGCCAGTTCGCGCACATCGTCGTTGTCTTCCACCACGAGCACGCTGGGCCGGCTGCCCGCCATGGCGTCCGTTTCCGGTGTTGTCGCGTCGAGCTCCGGACCCGCGCCGCCGGCACCGTCCTGGCCATTGTCGGCCACGGGGAAGATCATGCGCACCGTCGTGCCTTCGCCCGGCTTGCTGTCGATTTCCAGGCGGCCGTGCGACTGTTGCACGAAGCCGTGCACCATCGCCAGGCCGAGCCCCGTGCCCGGTCCCTTGGTCGTGAAGAAGGGCTCCGTCGCGCGCTGCAGGACGTCGGGCGGCATGCCGGTGCCCTTGTCGACCACGCACAGGTCGACATGGGAGATGCGCTCCTCGCCGCGCACGATGGCGGTGCCGACCGTCACCTGGCCGCCGTCCGGCATGGCATCGCGCGCGTTGATCAGCACGTTCAGCAGGGCCATCTCCAGGTGCGTCGGATCGAGGTAGCACAGCGGCAGGCCGGGACGCAGGTCGAGGCGCAGGTCGACCTTCTCGCCCAGCGTGCGCACGAGCATCTCGGAAAATTCCACGACGAGGGTGTTGATGTTGATGGCCTTGGGTTCCAGCCGCTGCTTGCGCGCGAACGTCAGCAGCTGCTGGGTGAGTTTACCGGCCCGCATGGCCGCGCGCTGCGCCCGTTCCAGTGCGGCGCGCGCCATGTCCGGCTTATCGAGGCTGATCAGCGCGACTTCCAGGTTGCCGTTGATGACTTGCAGCAGGTTGTTGAAGTCGTGCGCCATGCCGGCCGTCAGCTGGCCGATCGCTTCCATCTTCTGCGCCTGCAGGTGCGATTCCTGGCTCGTGCGGCGCTCCGTGACGTCCATCTGCGACGCGAAGAAATACAGCAGCTGGCCGTCCTGGTCGAAGATCGGGCCGATGAACAGGGCGTTCCAGAACGGCGTGCCGTCGGCCTTGTAGTTCAGGATGTCGACGGCGACGGCGCGCTGCTCGGCGACCGCCTTGCGCACCTCGTCCACCGTGCTTCGATCCGTCTGCGGGCCCTGCAGGAGGCGGCAGTTGCGGCCGACGACGTCGTCTTCCTTGTACTGCGTGAGGTCGAGGAAGGCGCCGTTGCAGAACACGATCGGGTTATCGGGCTGGCGCGGATCCGTGATGACCATCGGCATGCGTGTCATCTCGACGGCGGCGAAGAAGATGTTGCCGCGGTCCTGCAAGCCATCGCGGTCGATGTACGTGGCCTGCCAGTGGTTGACGCCGGGGCTGCCCATGGGCTCGTAGGCATTCCCCTCGATCTCGCCGTCGGCGCGCACGCCATAGCTCTGGCCGCCGCCCTGCACCTCGACGTTCCTGTTGAGCGTATCTTTCTTTTTCGGACCGACGACCATACGATTTCCCTGGACATGAAGGCTTGCGAAGCCTTCATTCTGGCGGGGCGGCGGTCGGTGCTCTGTACGTGCGCGCACAGAGCACCTCGGCGTCAGGCGGCCGGTGCGGACAGCAGCGCCAGTAGCGCCTGCGCCTGTTCCCGCCAGGTCATCCACGTCATGCCGTGCGACGCCGGATGGCGCCCCTCGGCATGCAGCGCGAGCCAGGCGCGCACCGCGTCCGCCAGCGCCGCGCCGTCCAGGCCCGAGAAGTAATACGCATGCTCGCCCGCCACTTCGCGGAACACGGGCAGGTCGCGCGCCAGCAGCGGCAGGCCGTGGTGCGCCGCCTCGATCAGCGGCAGGCCGAAGCCTTCGCCCTCGCTGGGGAACAGCAGGCAGGTGCTGGCCAGGTAGACTTGCTGCAGCGTGTCGTCGTCGATGCCGTCCAGCCACAGCAGGCGGCGGCCCAGTTCCGGACTGCCGCGCAGGCGTTCCATGATGCGGGGCAGCGTGCGGCGGTCGGCGTCGGCCAGCGGCTTCCAGCCTTCGCGGCCCACGATCACGAGGTTCACGTCCACCCCCGCGGCCCACAGCTGCTCGAAAGCCTCGATGGCCTGCAGGTGGCCCTTGCGCGGCTCGATCGTGCCCACCATCAGGAAGCTCGGGCGCGCTGCGACTTGCTCCGCGACTGACGATTGCACCGCGTCGTGCGGCTTTTCCAGTTCCAGGTCGGCGCCGAGGTGCAGCGCCGTCAGCAGCTGGCCCGGCCGGCGCGCCGCGCCGCGCGTCGCCAGCCATTGGGCGAGGTCGTCGCACACCGCGTGCGAGATGCAGACCAGGCGGTCCGCCTCGCCGGCCACGCAGTCGAGGAACGCCGCGTGCGTGACATCGGCATGGGGCGGGAAGAATTCCGGCCGCAGCACGGGCAGCAGGTCGTACACCGTGAAGTTGATGGAGACGCCGCGCGCGCGCCAGGCGGCGTACAGACCGCTGCGCGCGGCCGTCATCGCGGCATGCGGCGAATGGTCGGCGCAGTAATAGATGTCGCCGGCCAGCACGTCCACCACGGGGTCCGGCCCCTGCAGCACCTGGTCGATGCCGAGCAGGCGCGCCGCGTAGTTGCGCGCGTAGCGGTATTGCGGGTGGCCGCCCGTTTCGTCGAGGTACACCGGTTCGACGCGCCAGCCGATGGCGCGCATCCCGAGCAGTTCCTGCAGCTGGTTGCGCACGACGCGCTCGATGCCCGTCTTGAGGTCGTGGCGCGCGATCGTCGTCACGTCCAGCAGCAGCTGGCGCGGTTGCAGCGGGTCGGGCGCGCGCGCGATGCAGCGCGCGAGACGCTGCAGGAGGGCGTCGTCGTCCTCGAGGCCGGGCGTCGCCAGCAGCGCGCGCAGTAGCGCGGGACGGCCGTGCCGCTGTTTCTGCGCATCGCGCGCGAGGGCCGCCCTGTACATCAGGCCCACGCGTTCCGGGCTGTTGCGCGTGCCCATCAGCGCGAAGCCGGCGGCGCCCAGCGCGAGGCGGCGCGCGTCGTCGGCGCGCAGCGTTTCCAGCGCGGCGACGAGCGAGTGTTGTTCAAACACGTCCGGCAGCATCCACACGGCGTCGTGCGGGAATTCCGCCATTGCGCCGTTGGCGTTGATGATCACGGGCAGGCCGTAGATCATGCAGTCGAGGACCGTGCCCGACGTCTCGCCGCGCGAGCTGGTGCGCAGCTGCACGCCGAGGTCGGCGGCCTGCAGCCAGCGGAAATAATCGTCGTCCGACGTCCAGCCGGAGATGCGCACGCGTTCCCCCGCATGGGCGGCGGCGATGGTGTCCGTCATCTGGCGGCCGTAGTCGCCGCCGTGGTTGGCGCCGACGAACACGAGATGGCAGCTTGAGTCGCCGTGCAGGCTGGAAGCGAGCCAGGCCTGCAGCAGTTCCAGGCAGTGCTTGGTGGGCGCGACGAAGCCGAAGTTACAGACGACGAAGGCGTCGTCCGCGATGCCGAGGGCGCGCCGCGCCTGCATGCGGTCGTTTTCGGCCGGCACAGCGCGCGGCAGCTGCGCCGGGCTCCAGTCGGCGCCGGCCTCCGGCCCGTACCACTCGCGCGCGAGCTGGCGCGCGTAGTCGGAGTGGACGATCACGTGCGACGCGTCCTGCAGGATCTCCAGGTTGCACGGGTAGTCCTGCTTGGCGCGTTCGAGGCCGTCCGGCCCCATGCTGGCCTGCACGGCCGCGTAGCCGTGCGAGTGGAGCAGGCTGCGCGTCCACACGTCCGGCATCGCGCCCGTGACCTGCTCGTACGAGAGCATCCCGCTCAGGAAGAAGTCGTGCAGCACGACGACACCAGGATGGCGCTGCAGCAGCGGCATCATGTGGCTGTGGAACGGGCTGTTGCCGAACTGGTAGACGATGTGCCGGTAGCGGTCCGGATGCGCGTCGAGCCATGCGAGCGGATGCCGCGGCAGGTGCGCGAGTTCCGGCGGCAGCGTCACCTCCGCCTGGTGCACGATCAGTTCCACGTCGAAGTGGGGCAGCAACGTGGGCAGCACGCGCACGGCGTAGTCGGCGACGCCGGTGCGTTCCGGCGGCAGCGGCGACAGGAAGGCGATGCGCGGCTTGGCGTGCGGGTCCGGTGCCGGCGCCTGCGCGGCCGCATGCGCTTCCAGCGCGGCGATCGCGCGGCGGGCGCTGTGGTCCCAGCTGAACTTGCGCGCCTGGACGGCGCCGTGCTCGCGCAGGCGCGCCTGCAGCGCCGGATCGTCGAGCACCTGGCGGATGCGCGCCGCGATGGCGGCCGGGTCGCGCGGGTCGAACAGCGCTTCCGGGTTGCCGATCACTTCCGGGACGCTGGTGCTGTCGGCGCCGATCACGAGCGCGCCGCACGCCATCGCTTCCAGCGCGGGCAGGCCGAAGCCTTCGTGCAGCGACGGGAACACGAACAGCGCGGCGCCGCGGTACAGGTCGATCAGGTCGGCGTCGCTCACGTAACCCGTCAGGACCATCTCGTCCGGCGCGAGGCCGTGGCGGCGCGCGAGGTCGCGCAGGCGCTGGCGCTCGCCGTCGTTGATCTTGCCGGCGATGAGCAGCTGGTGCGCGGCGCGCTGCACGGGCGGCAGCATGCCGTAGGCGGCGACGAGGCCGTCGATGTTCTTGCGCGCGTCGAAGCCGCCCGGTGCGCACATCAGGTAGGCGCGGCGGATGCCGAAGCGCGTGCGCAGCGCGGCCGCGTGCGTGGCGTCGAGCGCGGCGGGGCAAAAGGTCTCGTCCACGGCCGTCGAGATCGAGACGACGCGCGCCGGATCGAGGCCCAGCGCGTCGATGGCTTCCTGGCGCGAGTAATCGGAAATCGCCAGCAGCAGGCCGGCCTGGCGCAGCGAGGCGATCTTGCGCTCGTAGTAGTGGCGTTGTTCCGGCTGGCCCAGGTATTTGTCCGGGTTCAGGAACGGAATCAGGTCGTACAGGACGGCCGCGGTGGACGCGCCGTCCGCCAGGCGACCGATCGAGACGACCGCATCGTCCACATAGCCTTCGAACAGGCTCGTGACAAGGACGGCGTCCGGGCGCAGCTGGGCGATCGCGTGTTCGCGCAGCAGCTCGGACGCGCGCGCGCGCGGACCGTTGTGCGGATGCGATTCGGCCGTCGGGCCGACGATGTCGAACACGCAGATGCGCTCCGGCGCCACGAGGCCGGCGAACGCCTGGCGGATGTCGTCGATGGCGTTGCCCAGGGCGGCGTTCAGCACGAGCCAGACCTCGTGGCCGCCGGCATTGCGCGCCACGCCCAGCGCCAGCGCGAGCGAATAGCGGCCGATGCCGCGGTAGCGGCTTTCGGACTGGGCGCCCTGGAGATCAATGACGATCCGCATCGTTCATCCTTGCTTGTTCCTGTTTCAGTTGGCGCAGCTGGCGGTACGCGCGCGCGGCGCGCGGCGACAGCTCGCCCGGTTCGTCGTCCAGCCGCACGCGCGCGGCGCCGCTGTTGTCCAGCATGAGCGTGTACAGGCGGGCTTCCAGTGCCGGCACCTTGCGCAGCAGGGCGCGCGCGGCGCGCTTCATGCCCGGACGCCGCAGCACGGCGCCGCCGGCGCCGCGCACCAGGCCCTTTACGCGCGTCTTGATGCCGCTGCCGATGCGGCCCTCGCGCTGCGCGCTGCGCAGGCGCAGGGCCAGCGTCATCGCGCGCCGCAGCGGTTCGGTGATGCGCCACGAGGTGCTCGACAACAGGTCGACGACGCGCTGCGACATCTCGGCCGCATGCGCCTCGGCGCGGCCGATGCGCTCGTCCAGCCGCGCCAGCGCATGGTGCAGTTCCTGCGCCTGCGCCTGGGCGCTCGCCAGCTGCTGCGCGAGGTCCGTGCCGTGCCGTTCGACGCGGGCGAGGATGTGGTGGATCTCGGCGTCGCGGCCGGCCAGCTGGTCTTCGTAGCGCAGCGCGAGCTGGCCCAGCGTGATGCCCCAGCGGGCGGAGAAAGCGGCGTCGAAGCGGACCAGCGTATCCGGGTCGGCGGCCTTCTGCGCCACCACGGCGTAGTCGGGACTGACGCCTTCGAGCACGTTGATGAGGCCCAGCGGCGCGCCCGTGTGCAGTTGCGGATCTTCCTGCAGGCGCACGATGCGCTGGCGCGCGAAGCCCGCGTGTTCGGCCGCGAAGCCGAGCAGGCCCGGGGGCAGCGGGTGCAGGTGCGAGGGGTCGAGATAAAAGCTGGTGGCGCCGACCGTCAGGTTTTCCGGGTTCGGCGTCTCCATGACGAGCAGGCCGCCCGGGCGCAGCGCACGCAGCGCTTCGGCGATCAGTTCGCGCACGAGGTCGAACGGCAGGTGCTCGACGAGGTGGAAGGCCGAGACCAGCGCCAGGCTGGCGTCCGGCTGGGCGCGCAGCGCGGCCAGCGCGTCGCCGTGCTGCGCGGCGAGGCCGCGTTCGCGGCACGCGGCCAGCATGCCCTCGTCGAGGTCCACGCCGCGCGCATCGAAACCGCTTTCGCCCAGCAGCTCCAGCCATTCGCCGCGGCCGCAGCCCAGGTCGAGGGCGACGGCCGGCGCGTCCGGCCGCAGCAGGGGATCGGTGAAGGGGGCGTAGGCGCGCAGCCGCTCCTTGATGGTGTCGCGCGAACCGCGGTAGCGGTCTTCGAAGGCGCGGTAGAACGATGTCTGGCTCATCGCCGGATCTCCACTTGCGGCTCCAGCCAACTGCTGCCCACGAACTCGCGCCGGTTCATGTTCATCACCATGAAGATGGCCGCCAGGTCGCGCCATTCGTAGTTGTCGGCCAGATGGGTTTCGTTGCTCGTCAGGGCGGTGGTGATCGAATAGCTGCCCGGACCCAGGTTGAGCGGGAAGCGGAAGCGGTAGTCGATGGTTTCGCCGGCCGCGAGGTCCGTCAGCGGGTGGTCGAGGAAGTGCGTGTTGGTGCCGAAGATCTGCTGGCCCAGGCGGTCCTTGATCATGTAGCCCAGCACGAGGCGCGGCAGCGGCTTGTTCACGCGCACGCGGATGCGCAGGGTGGCCGGCACACCCACGTTCAGCACTTCCAGCGCCCGGCCTTCCTCGTTTTCCAGCGCGACGTCGACGACGTTCGCGTGGCCGTTGCCGGACGTGGTCTGGACGCGGCCTTCCGGCGTGCGCACCTGTTCCACCGTCGTGCCTTCGCGCTCGGCGATCAGCGCGTTGTAGTAGTCCATCACTTCCTCGGGCGTGCCCTGCTTGGCCAGGCGCCCGGCGTCGAGCAGGATCGCGCGGTCGCAGATCGACTGCATCGCGGCACGGTCGTGGCTGACGATCAGCAGCGTCGTGCCCTGCTTGCGGAACTCGCGGATGCGGTCGAAGCTCTTGTGCTGGAAGTAGGCGTCGCCGACGGACAGCGCCTCGTCCACGATCAGCACGTCCGGCCGGCGCACGGTGGCCACGCTGAACGCGAGGCGCATCTGCATGCCGGACGAGTACACGCGCACGGGCTGGTCGATGTAGTCGCCGATCTCGGCGAACGCCTCGATCTGCGGCATCAGTTCCTCGAGCTCGTGCACGCCGAGGCCCAGCAGCTGGCCGGCCATGAAGACGTTCTGGCGGCCGGTGAAATCGGGGTGGAAGCCCATCCCCAGTTCGAGCAGCGCCGCCACGCGGCCGCTGATGGCCACGCCGCCCGTGGTCGGCTGCGTCGTGCCGGTGATCAGCTTGAGCAGCGTGCTCTTGCCGGCGCCGTTGATGCCGATGATGCCCACGGCGTCGCCCGGCGCCAGTTCGAAGCTGATGTCCTGCAGCACCCACTTCAGCTTGTGGCGCGGCTGGTTGCCGGGCAGGATCCATTCGGCCAGCCGGCTCCAGCGGTTGCCGTACTGTTTATAGGCCTTGCCCAGGTTTTCGACTCGGATCGCGCCCATTACAGTTCATCCACCATTTCGCCCGCGCGCTTGCGGAACAGGTGCATGCCCAGCGCGCAGAACAGCAGCGCCAGCACCGTGACCGGCACCAGCCCTTTCCAATGCGGCAGCCGGCCGTCCAGCAGGATGCCCTGGCAGGCCTGCACGACGGCCGCCATCGGGTTCCAGGCCAGCAGTGGACGGATGTCCTGCGGCAGGGCCGTGGCGGGATAGACGACCGGCGTGAACCAGAACCAGAACTGCAGCACGATCGCGAAGAACTGGCCGACGTCGCGGAAGAACACGTTCAGCACGCCCAGGATCATGGCCAGGCCGATCGCGAACAGCACCAGCACGCCGAGCACGGGCACCAGCGCCAGGAACGACCAGCCGGGGAACGAGCCGCTGATGGCGAGGAAGACGGTGAACAGGCCGAAGATGATCGCGAAATTGACCAGCGCGTTGAGCACGACGACGATCGGCAGGCAGATGCGGGGAAACTGCAGCTTCTTGATCAGGTTGGCGTTTTCGAGGAAGACGTTCTGGCCGCGCGACGTGATCTCGGCGAACAGGCCCCACGTGAGCACGCCCGCGCACAGGTAGATGCTGTACGCGAAGTGGCCGGTGCTGCCCTGCAGGCGCGTGCCCATCACCTGCGAAAAGATGACGGTGTATACGACGATCATCGCGAGGGGATTCAGGATGGTCCACGCGGCGCCCAGCAGGGAATTGCGGTACTTGGCCTGGAATTCGCGGCGTACGCTACCCGCGATGAAGCCGCGATAGCGCCAGACGCCACCCAGCATGGAACGGGAAATCATAGGGAGACGAAAGGAGGAAAACCGGATGGTAAGTTGTTGATTATAACATGTTGCAAGTCGCTAATTTACGTCTTACCAATTGTTACGAATGGCCCGGACGTCAGCCGTCGATGAGTTTTTGCAACGCGTCCGGCTTGACGATGATGAGGCGGTGCGTGCCTTTTTCGATGATGCCCTGCTGCACCAGCGTGAGCAGCGCGCGGGTCACCGTTTCGCGGCTCGTGTTGATCATGTTGGCGATGTCCTGGTGCGTGGGCAGGTTTTCCACGACCTGCATGTTGCCGTCCTTTTGTTCCTTCAGCAGATTGAGGAACGTGTAGATACGGCGCGACGTGTTGTGGATGCTGAGCAGGGCGCGGAATTCCGAATCGCGCTGCACTTTCTCGGCCAAAAAGCGCAGCATCTGGTTCGCGACCGACGGCGAGTGGGAAAACAGGTACAGTGCCGTCGCGCGCGGCAGCAATGCCACCAGCACGGACGTCAGCGCCACGACGGACGCCGAGCGCATCGAGCCGTTGATGACGGCGATTTCGCCGAAGAAGTCGCCCGGTTGCAGCAGGCGCAGGCCGATCGCGCGGCCATCCTCCGTGACGTCGACGACTTGCAGCGAGCCCGTCAGCAGGAACAGCAGGCTGTCGCCGGCCGCGCCCTTTTGCAGGACGATGTCGCGCTTGGCGTACTGGCGGATGCGCAGGTCGGACTTTACCCGCTGCATGTGCTCCTCGCTGAGGTTGGCCAGCAGCGGGATCTTGCGCAGGTGGATGTGCACGTTGACTTCCTGCGGCGCCGGCTCGTTGGCGGCCGCGGCCGGATCCGGCACCAGCTCCTTCGGGACGATGTCGTTGTCCGTCTCGTTCTTACGTTTGCTCGACGATGTCATTCGCGTCTCAGATCACTTGTAACAGTCCGAAAACCAGGGTGGCGGCCAGGATGCCTGCCGTGTTGGCGCCCATGTCGCGCCAGCAGAAGCTGCGTCCGGGCACCATTTTTTGCAGCAATTCGATCGCCAGCCCCGCCATCAGCAACCCCAGCAGCCAGACCGCGCGCCAGGGCCATGCGGGTTCGATATGCAGCGCGAGCGCGCTCAGTCCGGCAAACGCGATGAAGTGCAGTAGTTTGTCGTGTGGCAATAACGGCAGCCAGCGCGCCGGCAGCAGGCAGCCAAGGACAACCGCGGTTGCGGCAGCCAGGAAGACGATCAGTTCCCAGGACATATCGGTCGATTGCTTGTACACCGAATCCCGGCGTCAGAAATTATCCCATCGCAGACTTAGCTGCAGAGCCCGACTATTATATTGGAACAGCGAGATGTTCTCGCGATTGAACGTGCCGCGCCATTCCAGCACCAGGCTGGTGTGTGGCCGCAGCAGCCACTGGCCGGCGGCACGCAGCGTCGTCGTGTCTTGCCGCCGGCGCTTGTCGATCAGGTTGGGGGAGTAGATCTCGTCGCTGCGCCACATCTGGTGGCTCAGTCCCGCTTCCAGGCCCAGGCGGCTGGTCACGTCGCTGGACCATTGCAGGTTGCCGAACCAGCCCTTGCGGTCGCCGCCGGGACGGTCCGCCGCGCTGGCGTCGTGCAGCCGGGTCAGCGTGGCCTGCGCCAGGCCGAATTCGCTGCGATAGCCGAAGATGCCGCCGATTTCCATCGTGTTGCCGTCATAGGCCGGGCGTGTCGGATACGCGACATGGCTGTAGTTCGCCGTGGCCGCGAACTCGACCCCGGGTGCCAGCCAGGCCGCCGGGGGCGCCAGGCGCGCCTGGACTTGCTGCTGGCGCTGGTACAGGGTGCCGTCGAGGGTCACGTAGCCGGTCGCCGCGGTGCCGCGCAGCCGCCAGGCGAACGGTTTCCAGGTGTGCTCGACGGCGGCCAGCACGGAGGCGGTGTCCTGCGTACGGACGTTGTCGTGCCGGCGCGTGTACGCCTGGACGATGAGGTCGCTGTCCGCATCGCCGAGCGGCCGCAGCCAGGACGCGGACAGCTGGCTGAACGCGTCGGCCCGGGGCAGGAAGGACGGGTCGAGCTGGTATTCCGTTTGGGTGCTGCCCGTGCCGATCGTGAAGCGCGGATCGCTCGCGCCCTGGTTGACGTTGTCGTCGTGCCCGCGGGTGGCGGCCAGCAGCCAGACGCCGCCCCTGCGCGCCGGCGCCTTGCCGCAACCGGTGGCGCGGTAACGCGCGATCACGTCTTCGATACCGGCCGGCACGGCCATGCGCTGTTCGAGGCTGGAAAACAGGCGCTCCGCCTCTGCCGCGTTGCCCAGTTCGCACTGGCTGATGGCGAGGTCGAGCCACGCGCCGGCGTGGCGCGGTTCGCGCTCGACGACGCGCTGCAGCAGGGCGGCGGCTTCCTCGAGGCGGCCTTCGCCCAGGGCTAGCAGCGCCGCGGCGTACAGGTCGCCCGGCTGGGCCGGCTCGGCGGCGATGGCGAGCGGCGCTTCCTGGGCGCGGACCGTGCCGGCGGCAAGACACGACGACAGCGCCGCGGCCAGCGCGGCGCACATGGACAGGCGCCTCATGCGTTGCGCTCCAGCGTATAGATGCGGAGCGAGCGCTCCTTGCCGCGCAACTGGCGCTCGCCCAGCGGCAGCAGGCGGTGGCGCCGTGCCCGCGCCGCCGTGCCTTCGCCGATGATCACGTCGTGCGGATAGTCGCGTGCGGCCTGTTCCAGGCGCGCGGCCGTGTTCACGCTGTCGCCCACCGCCGTATAGATGCTGCGCGCGGCCGTGCCGTAGTCGCCGGCCATCGCGGTACCGCTTTCGATGCCGATGCGCACGCGCAGCGCCGGCTTGCCGTTGGCGACGCGCAGCGCGGAGAAGCGCGCCACTTCGCGCAGGATGCTGGCGGCGGCGTCCAGGGCGAGATCGGCATGGTCGTCGTCCGGCAGGGGCGCGCCCCAGAACGCGACGAGGCCGTCGCCCGTGTATTTGTCGAGGGTGCCGCGATGCTCCAGCACGGGGCGCGTCAGGCAGTCGAGGAATTCGGTCGTCAGGCGCGATGCGTCTTCCAGCGACAGCGACTCGACCTGGCCCGTATAGCCTTCCATGTCCGCCACGAGCGTCGTCACCTCGAGCCGGCGCGGCGCCAGCGGGTCCTGCAGGTCGCTGCGCAGCAGTTCGTCGACGACGGCGCCGGCCACGTATTGGCGCAGCGTCCCCAGCAGCTGGCGCGAGCGGCGCTGCGCCAGTTCCCACTGAAACGGCACCGCGACGGCGAGCAGGTACAGGCAGCAGAACAGCGGCTCCGCCGGCGCGAAGACGGGATCGCGCGGCGCCAGCAGCCACACGACGCCGAGCCACACGAACGCGCTCGCGCCCAGCAGCAGCGCATTGGCGGCCGCGGCCATGCGCGGCAGCGTATAGCCCGTCAGCAGCACGACCGCCAGCGTGAAGGCGAACGCGATCGCGCGGCCGGGCAGCGGCACGGGTGCCAGGCCCTGCTGGCGGTCCAGCAGCGACGTCAGCATCGACGCGTGGACCAGCAGGCCGGCGCTGGACGCGTCCAGCGGCGTGGAAATGCGGTCGCCCAGACTCAGCGAGGACGAGCCGATCAGCACCAGCCGGTCGCGCGCCATGCCGGGCGGCATCCGGCCCGCGAGCAAATCGCCCGCCTTGACGACGTCGTACGCCGACCAGGCGCGGGAATAGGGGATGCGCTCCACCGGACGCACCGGCGGCACGGCGGCTGTCGCGGCGCCGCAACATTCGAGTAAGGCGAGCGAGAGCGTAGGATAGACTTGGCCCTGGTACGTGGTCCGCATCGGCAGGCGGCGCAAGGTGCCGTCCGCGTCGGGCAGCACGCCGATGTTGCCGGCGTGACGCGCCACTGCGAATGTCACGTGGTTGGCCAGGTAGCCATGCGCGCTCGGGGTGCCGGCCAGCGCCCGGGTAGCCTGGCCGCCGATCAGCCGGCCGCTCGCGAGGGGCGCGGCGTCGTGCAGGTAGTCGAACATCTGGGCCAGCACGACGGGGCCGTGGCTCGCCAGCATGGCAAGGCGCAGGTCGCCGGACGTATCGGCCGGTTTCTCGAGCAGGATATCCAGTGCGACGCCGCGGGCGCCGTCCGCCAGCACCAGTTCGACCAGGTCGGCGATGCGCGCGCGGGGCCACGGCCACGGCAGCTGCGCGACGCTGCTTTCATCGATGTCGACCACGAGCACGCGTCGTTCCGGTGCCGTTTTCGCCTGCAACTGGATGGTTTTGTCGCGCAGCCATTCGTTGGCCGCGGCCGTGAAAGCGGGGCCGTCATGCCACTGCAGCCAGCCCCCGATGGCCAGGGCCACGAGCGCGATCAGGCCGCGCAGGACGCCTGTATCGCGCAAGGTGGTACGCAGGAAACCGGGGAATCTCATCAATAAAGAAGACGAAGGGCGCAGGAAGCTGGCGAATGTCGAAGTATAACTGCTTGTTAGTCTGGAATTATATGTTGCTTGAACCAATCCTCAGTGCAACAATCGTTACTTGTGACGACGGTCACAGACTTTAGCATTTGCGTCAGGACAATGCTAGTTATGGAGGACTCTATGCTGAAAAAACTCGCCCTGGCCGTTGGCCTGATGTGGTCGCTTGTCGACATGGCGTACGCCGCCGAGGCCGGGCGTGTCGTATTCACTGCCGGACAGGCCCAGGTCGGCCGCCACGCTGCCACCCTCAATACTGCGGTGGGAGAGGGCGACGAACTGTCGACCGGTGGCGACGGCTATATCTATATGAAGACCGTCGACAACGGTTTCCTGATCCTGCGTCCGAACAGTACGGCGCGCGTCGTCACGTATTCGATCGACAAGGCCGATCCGTCCAAGACGCAGGTCAAGCTCGAGCTCCTGCGGGGCGTGGCGCGGGCGATTTCCGGCCAGGGCGTCAAGCAGGCTCGGCAGAATTTCCGCTTCAACACGCCCGTCGCCGCGATCGGCGTGCGCGGGACCGATTTCACCGTGTACACCGACCAGCAGACCACCCGCGTGACCGTGCTGTCCGGCGGCGTCGTGATGAGCGGCTTCGGCGCCAACTGCACGGCCGCGGGCACGGGCCCCTGCGAGGGCCGCAGCGCGCGCGAACTGTTTGCCGGCCAAGCGGGCCTGCTGCTGCAGGTGGAGCGCGGCACCAGCGTGCCGCAGCTGCTGCAGAACCCGGCGCTGGCGCCGGACCAGACGGAAAAGCCGCGCAGCGACGAACCCGCCGCCAAGCAGGCGCTGTCGGCGACGCCGGCGGCCCAGGTCAACCTGGATCCGCAGCGCTCCGAGCAATCGTTGAACAGCGCGCGTCCCGTGACGCCGCCGCCGGCGTCGAACGAGCCGCCGCCGGTCGTCACGCCGCCGCCCGTCGTGATCAACGACCCTACGCCGCCGAAACCGACCCAGCCGTCGCCGCCGGAAATCTTCTGGGGCCGCTGGCAGGCGCTCGCCGGCCTGCCGGCGCAACCGGGGCGTATCGGTGATGCCGATGTGGAAATTGCCACCTATTACGCGCCGTATGCCATTACCCGCGTAAAAAATACGGAGCTCGTACTTCCGAGGGACGGCACGGCCGCATTCAAATTGATGAGTGGTGAAGCGATCATGTCGAATAGCATCGGCGACCGCCCCGCCAATATCCAGTCGGGGCAGTTGAATATGGACTTTTCCAAAAGAACGTTTTCCACGTCATTGGACGTGAGGGCGGGAAATGATCGTGCCGACGTCATCGGTAACGGCGTGATTACCGACAAGGGGATGCTGTATGAGGGAATCGGCTCGCCCACCATCATCCGCGGCTATCTGGGCGGTTCGAACGCCGAACAGGCGGGTTATATCTTCAAGAATTCCGCCACGCCCGGCATCACCGTCAGCGGCGCCACGCTGTGGGGACGCTGAAAATGGCGTCAATTGCGTGGAAATCCGTGAGTATCTGAAATAACGTGTAAATAAATTGTATTAATGAAGTAAAAATTCGTAGCTTTGTGATGGCTGTCACAACGCTACTTTGGTGGTCTGGCAATATACTTCGCAGTTCTGCAAATAGCGTTCCGTATCTCGGCACGCGAACCGGTAGCAGACTTGGTTTAAACCACAATCTTTAAAGGATTTCACATCATGGCAGCACAAGACTACACCAGCGTAGTGCAGCAACTGTACGTTTCGTACTTCGGCCGTCCGGCCGACTACTATGGCCTGCAGAATTTCGCGGCAGCCCTCGACAAGATGGGCGCACCGAAGGACTTCGCCGCGGTGCAAGCTGCTGTGCAGGCCGACAAGGCAGGCACCACCGCGCTGTCGCAACTGGTGAACAGCTTCAACTCGTCGGCTGAGTCGGTCGCCCTGTACGGCAACGACAACAGCCAGATCGGCATCGGCAAATTCGTCAACGCCATCTACCAGAACGTCCTGGGCCGTGACGCCGACAAATCCGGCTTCGACTTCTGGGTCAACGCCATCAACACCGGCGAACTGACCAAGGCCAACGCCGCCGCCGCCATCACCCAGGCAGCACTGACCAACACGTCGGACCAGGGCAAGCTGGACGCACTGACCGTGCAGAACAAGCTGGCCGTCGCCACCGCCTTCACGACCGCACTGGACACCCCGGCCGAGATCACCTCGTTCTCGGGTGACGCAGCTGCCGCAGCCGCACGTTCGCTGCTGCTGGGCGTGAACAGCAGCACCAACCTGACCGCATACCAGGCCAACATCAACGACACCATCGACAAGCTGGGCAACGTCGTCAACGGCCAGACCTTCTCCACGACCGTCGGCGTCGACACGCTGGTAGGCACGAACGGCAACGACGTGTTCAACGCGCTGAACATCGGCGCTGACGGCCATTCCTCGGATTCGACCCTGAGCGCATTCGACTCGATCGACGGCGGCGCAGGCAAGGACACGCTGAACGTCTACACCGACGGCACGACCAATGTTTCGATCCCGGCCAATGCCACGATCAAGAACATCGAAACCGTCAACATCATCAACACCGGCGCCGCTGCTGCCGGCCTGACCGACGCTTCGAAATACGCTGGCGTGACCGCCCTGTGGCAGACCGGCGCTGCTGCCGACGTCGCCAACCTGGCTGCAACCACGACCGCTGGTTTCCACGGCCTGAACGGTACGGTGGGTATCGCTCCTGTTGACGCTGCTGCAACCGCAACCATCGCTCTGGACAAGGCAGTCGAAGGCTCGATCCTGAACGTGACCTCGGGCGCTGCCGGCACGCTGGCTACCGTCGTCGTGGGCGGCACCGTCGTCGACGGCACCGATGGCGGCTCCGATGTTGGCAACATCAACCTGAACATCACCGGCGGCAAAGATGTCCAGACCGTGATGGTCAACACCGCTGTTGCTACCACCGTTACGACCACCGACAACGGCAAGGCAGTCACCACGATCGACGCCAGCGCAAGCACCGGCGCCATCAAGTTCGCAGGCGGCGCAAACACCGTTGCCAACATCAAGACCGGTTCGGGTAACGACGACGTGACCCTGGTTGCCGCAACCGTCAAGGACAAGACCAACGCCACCGTCAACACTGGCGCAGGCAACGACAAGATCACCGTCAACGCATCGGGCGACGGCATCGTGACGATCGCCGCTGGCGATGGCAACGACACCGTGAACGTCACCGGCCGCAACACCGGCGCGCTGAACGTCGACCTGGGCGCAGGCAACGACACCTTCACCTCGACCGTGGCTATCGGCGCGAACGACAAGATCGACGCCGGCGCTGGTAGCGACACCCTGCTGCTGAACCTGGTTGGTTCGGCCAACGTGGGCGCCTTCAGCAACTTCGACGCATTCGACGCCAAAGGCCTGAGCAAAGCCCTGGACATCGACATCCTGTCGCTGAAGAACACCGTCACCGAAATCGTCGCTAGCGGCGACGTCGGCCTCGGCGCTGCTCTGGAGAACGTGGGTGCAGGCGTGGGCTACCGCGTCACCGGCAATACCGCCGGTAACGTACTGACCATCAACCAGAAAGTCGCTGGCGATTTGACCGTGACGCTGGACATCGACGAATCGGGCGATGCCAAGACCACGACCGCTGCCGATGCTCATGCAGCCGTGACCGCCAAAAACGCCACCGGCGTGAAAGTCGTGTTCGACTCGTCGTTCGTCGACGCATCGAAAGCTGCAGGCGACAACGCCGCTGCACTGAACCTGACCGCTGGCGCAGCGAAGACCATCGCTGTCACCTCGGGCGGCGCCAACGCCGAAAACCACCTGACGCTGACCGCCAGCGACGCTCTGACCTCGGTCACCGTCACCGGCGCAAGCGAACTGGTGATCGACTCGGTCACCGGCGCAACCAAGCTGGCATCGATCGACGCATCGGCTGCAACCGGTGGCCTGACCGCCTCGCTGGCTGACGTCGCGAACGGCGGCACCATCAAGCTGGGCTCGGGCGCTGACATGATCACCATCACCAGCGCTTCGACGAACGGCACCGGCAATTTCGAGTCGATCTCGGGCTTCGAGAAGACGGCCGCCGCTGCCGTCGGTTCGGACGCGGATGCCAAGAAGGCCGCAATCGCCGACGCCGACGTGCTGTCGTTCTCGGGTACCGTTGCTGCTGACGGTGGCCAGATCTCGAAGGGCGTGCTGAGCTTCACCGGCGCCGGCCCGTCGACCCTGGATGCTGCTGTCAACCTGGCTGATGGCGCTGCTACCGTCGCTGGCTCCGCTGTCGTGTTCGAATACCTGGGTAACTCCTACGTGTTCGTCCAGGGCGGCGCGACCGACACGCTGGTCCAGCTGGCTGGCATCACCGGCATCAAGAACTTCGCCGAAGACGGTGCTACCGACCACTTCTTCATCGTCTAATCGATGCTTCGGTCGCCATCCGCTCCGGCGGATGGCGCTGAATGACAAGGGCAGGGCGGGTTCGGCGGAACGGTTGTCGCGACTTCTGTAGTGCTGTCGAATGCGGAGCATATCTGCTGGGTGTCGGCCGGATGGATAACACGCACCGGTCCCGGAGCCAACCATGTCCTTCAGGGGCCATGCTGCAAAGCGTGGCCCTTTGTGTTTTGTCTGTTGTTACCAACGTAGTGGCCCAACCTCTCCGAGATTTAATCAAATGCGTTATTAAAATGTGATCCTCGTCACATTTTCTCGATCTTTTAGGCGATAATGTCGCGTCTGCTTGATATTGGGTATTTCCATTCATCAAGTACCTCAACGACGGCCTGAAGATGAACAACAAACAATCCCAACCCAAGAACGAGATCGAGCTCGCGCTACGCAGCTTCAAGAGCACCTTCGTGACCGTGGGCACGTTCAGTGCCATCACGAACCTGTTGGCCCTCGTGCCTTCGCTGTACATGCTGCAGGTCTACGACCGCGTGCTGGCGAGCCGCAATGGGATCACGCTGCTCATGCTCACCTTGATCATGCTCGGCGGCTTCCTGCTGCTCTCGGCGCTGGAAATGATGCGCAGCTTCGTGCTCGTGCGCGTGGGCGCCAAGTTCGACATGATGCTGAACAAGCGCGTCTACACGGCGGCCTTCGAGCAGAACCTCAAGAAGGCGGGCGGCAACGCGGGGCAGGCGCTGAACGACCTGACGAACCTGCGCCAGTTCTTGACCGGTAACGCGCTGTTCGCGTTCTTCGACGCGCCGTGGTTTCCGATCTACCTGATCGTCATCTTCTTCTTCGAGCCCTGGCTCGGCCTGTTCGCGCTGTGCGGTACCGCGGTGCTGATCGTGCTGGCCATCGTCAACGAAAAAGTGTCGCGCGCGCCGCTCAGCGAAGCCAACACCATGGCAATCATGGCCGGCACGCTGGCGACCAACAACCTGCGCAACGCCGAAGTCATCGAATCGATGGGCATGCTGCCCAACCTGATGAGCCGCTGGTTCAAGCTGCACAGCCGTTTCCTGAACCTGCAGGCGGACGCCAGCCAGAAGGCCGGCGTCGTCGGCGCCATCACCAAGTTCGTCCAGTCTTCGCTGACGTCCGGCGTGCTCGGTTTCGGCGCGTTGCTGGCGATCGATGGCCGCATCACCCCGGGCATGATGATCGCCGCGTCCATCCTCGTGGGCCGCGCGCTGGCGCCGGTGCAGCAGGTGATCGCGGTGTGGAAATCGTGGGCTAGCACCCGCAGCGCCTACGGCCGCCTGGCCGAACTGCTGAATGGTAATCCCGAGCGCAGCGCCGGCATGGAATTGCCGAAGCCGGAAGGCATCCTGACGGTCGAAGGCGTCACCGCGGCGCCGCCGGGCGCGGCGCAGGCCGTCGTGCGCGGCCTGTCGTTCGCCATCGCGCCGGGCGACGCGCTGGGCGTGGTCGGTCCGTCCGGCTCCGGCAAGTCGACGCTGGCGCGGCTGCTGGTGGGCGTCTGGCCCGCCGCGGGCGGCAAGGTGCGCCTCGACGGCGCCGATATCTACAGCTGGAACAAGGGCGAACTGGGACCGAACATCGGCTATCTGCCGCAAGACATCGAACTGTTCGGCGGGACCGTCAGCGACAACATCGCCCGCTTCGGCGAAGTCGATCCGGAAAAAGTGGTCGATGCCGCCAAGCGTGCGGGCGTGCACGACATGATCCTGCACCTGCCGAAAGGCTACGACACGCCGCTGGGCGACGCCGGCGCCGGCCTGTCCGGCGGCCAGAAGCAGCGCCTGGGCCTGGCCCGCGCGATGTACGGCGATCCGGCGCTGATCGTCCTCGACGAACCGAATTCGAATCTCGACGAGATCGGCGAACAAGCGCTCGTGCAGGCCGTGCTCGACCTGCGCCGGCGCGGCAAGACGATCGTCCTGATCACGCACCGCACCAGCATCATCGGCGCCACCAGCAAGCTGCTCGTGATGCGCGACGGCGTCGGTCAGATGTTCGGCCCGACCGACCAGGTGCTGGCCGCCCTCCAGGAAGCGAACCAGAAGGCGGCGCAACAGCAGGCCGCCGCCCAGCAGGCCGTCCAGCAGCAGGCCGCCCAGCAGGCCGCGCAGGCGCGTGCCCAGGCCATGCAGGCGCAGACGCCCGCAACGACGGAACAAGGAAGCAAATAATGAAGCTCGTGAAACACAACGATGCGCGCAAGGAAGCGGGCAAGCCCGCGGCCACCGAAGTGATCACCCATGACGTCGAGCCGTTGACCGTCAACACCGATGCGCGCGCCTACGCGCGCCTGGGCTGGCTCATCGTCCTGCTCGGCGTCGTCGGCTTCCTGCTGTGGGCCGCGTTCGCGCCGCTCGACAAGGGCGTGCCGATGTCCGGCACGGTCGCCAAGGAATCGAACCGCAAGGCCGTGCAGCACCAGACCGGCGGCACCATCCAGGAAATCCTCGTCAGGGATGGCGACGTCGTGAAGGCGGGGCAGGTGCTCGTCCGCATGAACGGCGTCACCGCCAAGGCGGGCTACGACATCACCGAGGCCCAGTACCTCAACGCGCGCGCCACCGAGGCGCGCCTGCTGGCCGAGCAGGCCGGCGCGAAGACCATCCGCTTCCCGGACGAGCTGACGAAGCGCGCCAGCGATCCGCGCGTGGCCGAGACGATGACCCTGCAAAACCAGCTGCTGGCCTCGCGCCAGGCGTCACTGCAGAGCGAGCTGGGCGGCGTGGACGAGAACATCGCCGGCCTCAAGTTGCAGATCCAGGGCCTGCAGGAAGGCCGCGAGAGCAAGAAGGCCCAGATGGGCTTCCTCAAGGAACAGCTCGCGGGCATGCGCGACCTGGCGAAGGATGGCTACGTCGCCCGCAACCGCCTGCTGGACCTGGAGCGCACCTACGCCCAGCTGCAGGGCGAGATCTCGGAAGACATCGGCAACATCGGCCGCGCCCAGCGCCAGGTGATGGAACTGACCCTGCGCAAGGCGCAGCGCGTGCAGGACTACCAGAAGGAAGTGCGCACCCAGCTGAGCGAGACGCAGAAAGAGGCGGAAGCCCAGGGCGCGCGCATGAGCGCCCAGCAATTCGAACTGTCGAACGTCGACGTCAAGGCGCCGGTCGACGGCACCGTCGTCAACCTGGCCGTGTTCACCAACGGCGGCGTCGTGCCGCCGGGCTTCAAGATGATGGACATCGTGCCGGCCGACGACCCGCTGATCGTCGAGGGCCAGCTGGCCGTCAACCTGATCGACAAGGTGCACAAGGGCCTGCCGACCGAGCTGATCTTCTCGGCCTTCAATGCCAACCGCACGCCGCGCATTCCGGGTGAGGTCGAGACGGTGTCCGCCGACCGCAGCGTCGACGAGCACACGGGCGTGCCGTACTACAAGGTGCGCGTGAAAGTGACGCCGGAAGGCGCGAAGATGATCGCCGCCCACCACATGGCCATCCGCCCCGGCATGCCGGCGGAACTGTTCGTCAAGACGGGCGAGCGCACGATGATGAGCTACCTGCTCAAGCCGGTCTTCGACCGCGCCCATTCGTCGATGAGCGAGGAATGACGATGGCGCGAGCGATCAGGACGGCCGTGGCCGCGGCCGCATTGCTGGCGCTGGCCGCCGGCAACGCGGGCGCGATCAGCCTGCAACAGGCCTACGAGGCGGCACTGAAGAACGATCCGCAGTACCGCATGCATTACTTCGAGAAGGAATCGGCGCAGGAAAACGAGATCCTCGGGCGGTCGAACCTGCTGCCGCAGGTGTCGGCCAGCTATTCGGCGAACCGCAACGTGGCGGACCTCAACCAGTATTCGAACGACTACCGGACCTGGTTCCCCAGCCACCCCCGCTACATCAGCCGGTCGTCCGCCATCCAGGTGCGCCAGCCGATCCTGAACCTGGACGGCATCGTGCGCTACCGCCAGGGCAAGGTCCAGGCGAAGCAGGGCGCCCAGCAGTTCGAGGCGGATACGAACGACGTGATCCTGCGCGTCGTCGGTGCGTATGCCGATGCCCTGTTCGCCGAAGACCAGGTGGAACTCGCGCGCGTGCAGCGCGACATGTACCAGGAGCAGATGAAGGTCAACGCGCGCCTGTTCGAAAAAGGCGAGGGCACGAAGACCGACATGCTCGAGACCAAGGCGCGCTTTGACCTCGCCGAAGCCCAGCTGGTGGAAACGCAGGACAACGCCCAGGCCATGCGCGACACGCTGGCCGGCGTGATCGGCATGGAGCCCGGCACGCTCGACAAGCTCGGGACGAATTTCCACTTCCAGCCGCTGAAGCCCGCGTCAATGGACGAGTGGCGCAACATCGCGCTCGCGCACAATCCGCAACTGCTGTCCGCGCGCCTGGGTGTCGAGAACGCGCGCCTGGAGATCCAGCGCAACAAGGCGGGCCATGCGCCGCGCGTCGATTTCATCGCGGCCTACAGCAAGGACGACTCGGCGTCGCTGCAGACTTACCAGCAGAACTCCGTGAACCGGACGATCGGCGTGCAGGTGAACATTCCGATCTACCAGGGCGGCGCCATCAGCGCGCAGACGCGCCAGGCCGCCGACAACTGGAACCGCGCCCAGTCCGACCTGGACAACCGCACGAACCAGGTGCTGGTCGAGTTGCGCAAGGCGTACGACCTCGTGCAGAACAGCGTGGCCAAGGTCACGGCGCTGGAAAAGGCCGTCGCGTCCGGCAAGGAGCTGATGGTCGCCACCGAGCAGAGCATCAAGGGTGGCGTGCGTATCAATCTCGATCTGCTCAATGCCCAGCAACAGTTGTACTCGAGCCAGCGCGATCTCGCGCAGGCGCGCTATTCTTACCTGCTCGGTCTGCTGCGCCTGCGCGCCGCGGCCGGCACGCTCGGCGACAGCGACGTGCGCGAAGTGGCAGCGTATTTCCGCTGACACGCTCGCTGTCCGACATGCACGAGGCCCGCTGCGTTCCGCGCAGCGGGCCTTTTTGTTGGCTATCCGAGAAGTAACAATTACACTGCGGAATGTAAGTAGTTACTTCTCTTGAGAAATACTATCCATGAGGAACTCGGCCTGTTGCGCCTGAGTTCGGTGCGCCTCCCGTCCATCAATTCATGTAGCATGAATTTACAACTGTTAGATGGAGGCAGCGATGGCTGACAATGTAAGTGAGATTCAGAAGCTGTACGTGGAATATTTCGGACGTCCCGCGGATCCGGAAGGCCTGAACTTCTGGGTCAGCGCCATGAACCAGGACCCGAACGTGATTACGCAGATCCAGCACGACTTCGCGACGTCGGCTGAATACCAGGCGAATTACGGCGGCAGGAGCAACCACGACGTGGTGGAAGCGGTGTACCACAACATGTTTGGCCGCGAAGGCGATGCGGAAGGCGTGAAATTCTGGACCGACGCCCTCGACAACCACATTCTCAGCATCGAGCACGTGGTCAGCGAGATGGTCAAGGCGGCGCAGACTGCGCAGAATGCCGACAGTATCGTGTTCAACGGCCGCCTCGCCGTCGCCGTCGAGTACACGAACCACCTCGACACGGCGGCCGAGATTTCTGCTTACATGGGACCGAAGGCGTTCGACATCTCGTCCGGCCTGATCAACTCGATCGTCGACCTCGCCAGCGCCGCCATGGCGCGCGACCCCGGCGTCATCGATGCCAATATCGCCCAGATCGTGGGCAGCGCCCAAGGCGTCGAAGCCCCGCACTTCGTGGCTTGAATCGGGTGAGGATGGCACGCACTCTGCGCAAGACGCGCTCGTGATTTACATCGTGCCGGCTCCCGCTGCAGTATCGGGCGGGAGTTTTTTATTATGCGGCCGCGGCGTCCCCGGCGGCGGATTCGATTGTTGCCTTGCCACCCGCGCAATGCGGGCACGATTTGCCGACCACATATTCCGGCGCCAGCTGCTGCCGCGGCGTCACGACGGCACGGCACGCGAAGCATTGCACGGTCTCCGTCGGTTCCAGCTTCGGATTGAGGGCGGTGCGATAGTCGAACACGAAGCAGTCGCCCGTGTAGTGGTCGCCGCCCACTTCCTCGAAATACTTCAGGATGCCGCCGTCGAGCTGATAAACGCGGTCGTAGCCGATGTTTTGCATGTGGATCGCGGCTTTTTCGCAACGGATACCGCCCGTGCAGAACGTCACGACGGTCTTGCCCTTGAGCTCGTCCTTGTGTTTCTCGACGACTTCCGGGAATTCGCTGAACTTGTCGATGCGGTAGTCGAGCGTGTTGTCGAACGTGCCGACGTCGACTTCGAACGCGTTGCGCGTTTCCATCATGACGACCGGGACGCCGTCGTCGTCATGGCCCTGGTCGAGCCAGCGCTTGAGCGTCTTCGGCGCCACGGAGGGCGCGCGGCCCAGTTCCGGCTTGATCAGCGGCATGCGCATCGTGATGATTTCCTTCTTGATGCGAACCAGCATGCGGCGGTGCGACTGTTCGGTCGACACACTTTCTTTCCACTCCAGGTCGGCCAGGCGGGCGTCGCTGTGCACCCAGGCGAGGTACTGGTCGATCTCCGCGCGCGGGCCGGAGACGAACATGTTGATGCCCTCCGGCGTCAGCAGGACCGTGCCCTTCAGGCCCAGCTCGTTGCACTTCGCCTGGTATTGCGGGCGCAATTCTTCGAGGTTGTCGAGGGTGACGAACTTGTAGGCGGCGATATTGACGTGCATGATCGTGAATGCGGGAGAACGTGACATGAAGCCCGCTATTATAAGTCAGCTGCGGGCCGTAAGCGTCGCTTTCCCGGCACGGGCGCCCGTTCATGCACGCCGGACCAGCGTCAGAACCAGTAGCCGAGATTCAGCGTCAGGCCACGGGTGACGTTGCTGCGCACGTAAGAGACGCCCGCACGCAGGAAGCTGTGGCGGTTCGAGGCGTTGCGGTTGGTGCCGAGCGTCACGCCGATCTCCTGGCTGTTGCTGACAAACGGCTTTTCGCCCAGGTAGCGGGTGTCGATCAGCGAGAACTCCGCGGCTGTATCGGCGCCGAACGCCGTCGTCGGCAGCGAGGCCATCAGGCCATTGCGCGTCATCTTCAGCTTGATGTCCGGATCGAACGAGTAATCGCCGCTGCGGAACTTGCCCGTTTTGTACAGGGCGATCATGTTGCCGACCGCGAGATCGACGCCGCCCAGGGGAATGACGTACGTGCTCATCAGCGAGGCGGATGCGACGGTGGAGACGGTGGCGCGGTCGAGCGACGCCACGGCGGAGTAGCGCACGCCCGGCGTCAGGGTCCAGTTGTCGCTGACCGGCAGGCGCACGGCCAGGCCGAGACCGAAGTTATAGGCGTGGGCGTTGCCCGTCTTCGCATCCATGATGGGCATGCTCAGCACGACTTGGCGCCGTGCGTCGCTGCCGCTCCGCCAGGTGTAGGAAAGGGGCAGGCTGGTCGTCTTGACCTGTTCGCCGCCGCCGCTCACGTTGTAGGTCGAATAACCCAGGCCGACGCCGATCAGGTTGTTCGGCGTGCCGGCCGTGCCGCCCGTGGCGATCTTGCTGGCGGTATCGAAGCCGGCTGCGAAGTCGGCGGTGCCGAGCATCGGGATGAGGCCGCCGGCGCCGGTCAGGGCGCTCGAGGCCGAGTGTTGCGACTGGTAGCGCAATACCTTGCCGAGGATGTCGGATTTCTTCAGGAATTCGACGAGTTGTTCCTCGGAGTCGTCACGCGTCGCGCCCGTGAAGGAGCCGCTCATGCCGAGTTCCGGGAAGTTGTAGCTCAGCGTGGTGGAGGCGGTCGCGTAGCGCAGGACGACGTTGATGTCGTCGAAACGGCCTTGCGCCTGGGCGACCGAGTTGTCCCGGTAGCCGCTATTGCTCAGCGTGAAGTTCTTTGCAGAGTCGATGAAGGTATCGACGTTGGACGCGCACAGCGTCTGGCCTGCCGTGCCGTTCACGTCCGCGCGAAAACCGAACGATTTCTGGCAATCCAATTGTTGGGCGGCCGCCGGCAGCGCCATGGTGCCCGCCAGTGCGACGATAAGAGTCGTTTGCTTCAAATGCATGAGTTTAACCCCTAGTTAATAATTGTTGTGGCGCAGCATTATATTTACGAGAAGATTAATGTTGACTATCATTTAATATCTTCTGTTGTTATTTGGTCACGATCTCTTGCCGCCGCGTTCGGCAGGACAAACTCGGCTCATAAAAGTTCGCTGGCGCATATGAGCCGCCGCAAACGGCCGTATTGACGTCTCCCCTTAGGATGGTTTGCATCTTTCAACGAGGGGTGAATCATGACGAAGCCAACATTATTCGGAACCGGGTTCGTGCTGGCCGGCGCCCTCCTGTTCGCGGCGCATGCGGGCGCGCAGGAAGTGATCCCGGTCGAGATGCCGCAGGAAGTCAACATGGTGGGGGCGGGTGCGTTCGGGTTGCCGGACTTCCCCGGCTCCGAGGATTACCATCCCGAAGGTGCGGGTTTCCTGCACGCGAACTTCGGCAATGGCATGTGGTTGCGCGTGATCGGGCCCGAGGTCAGGCTGAACGTGCTGCCGTCCAATATGAACCTGCCGGAGACGTTTGCCCAGCTGAAGAGCCTGCGGGCCGGCTTCCTCTACCGGGCACGGCCGACGCGCGACACGGACGTCGACGATGCCGTCGTGCGCCAGATGCGCCGGATCCCGGCCGCGTCCGAGCTGGGCATCTTCGCCAGCTACGACCTGCCGATGGCCGGCGATCCGCTGCACAAGATCGTGTTCAGCGGCGACGTCGCGTGGAACACGAACAATCTGTACACGGGCGCCACGGGGAGCATCAAGGCGACGTATTTTTATCCCTTCCCGCAGGGTATCGGCGGGCGGCCGCTGCTCGGCTCGGCCGGCTTCAGCCTGTTTTTCGCGAGCGACCATTTCAACGACCGTTATTTCGGCATCAACGGCGCGGATCTCGCCGCGTTCCCGGAGCGGGGCGGGACGCCGTACCGGGCCGAAGGCGGGCTGACGTCGATCCGGGTCCCGTTCCAGCTGATGTCGCAGTTCGACCGGCACTGGGGCGTCACCCTGGCCGGGCGCTACGAGCGGCTGCTGGGGGATGCGAAGGACAGTCCGATCGTGGACCGGCGCGGAAGTTCGAACCAGTGGGTGTTCGGGGGCGCGATCAATTACGCGTTCTGAATATGACCGTCGTCCCCGCGAAAGCGGGAACCCATACTGAGTTGATCAGGACGCTCGGCATGGGTTCCCGCCTCCCCGGGAACGACTTGCTGAGGTCTTGTCAAGAGGAACACCGTGCCGGGATGCAACCCTCCGATTCGGCCGTCCGAGGTAAAATGACAGGATGACTTCCCCGATCTTCACCCACCTCCGCGTCCATACCGAATACTCGATCGTCGACGGCCTCGTCCGTATTGACGACCTCGTGGCTGCCGCCGTCAAGGACCAGCAGCCGGCGGTGGGTGTGACCGACCTGGCCAACGCCTTCTGCCTCGTGCGCTTCTATAAAGCGGCGCGCGGCAAGGGCGTCAAGCCGATCGTCGGGGTCGATGCGTGGATCACGAACGACGAGAACCGCGACAAGCCGTTCCGCCTGCTCATCCTGTGCAAGAACAAGACGGGTTATCTGCAGCTGTGTGAGCTGGTGTCCAAGGCGTGGCTGACGAACCAGTACAAGGGCCGGGCCGAGATCCGCGTCGAGTGGCTGGAAGCGCTCGCGACGTCGGTCTCCACGCTGGAGCCGGACGTGCCGCAATCGAACGGCCTGATCGTCCTGTCGGGCGCGCAGTTCGGCGACATCGGCCAGGCCATCGACAACGGCGACCTGGACAAGGCCGAGGCGTGCGCGCGCCGCTGGGCGCAGATCTTCCCGGGGCACTTCTACGTCGAGATCCAGCGTGCCGGCCAGCCGAACCAGGAACAGCAGGTGCGCCATTCGGTGGCGCTGGCGAACCGGCTGGGTCTGCCCGTCGTCGCGACGCACCCGGTGCAGTTCATCAGCAAGGACGAATTCATCGCCCACGAAGCGCGTGTGTGTATCGCCGAGGGCGAGATGCTGGCCAACGCCAAGCGCGTGCGCCGCTTCAATGAAGGCATGTGCTTTAAGTCGCAGGCCGAGATGGCGGAACTGTTCAAGGACCTGCCGGGTGCCTTGGCCAACTCCGTGGAGATCGCCAAGCGCTGCAACGTCACGCTGACGCTCGGCAAGCCGCAGCTGCCGAACTTCCCGACGCCGGGCATGACGATCGACGAATTCCTCGTCGCGGAAACGAAGAAGGGCCTGGAAGAGCGCCTCGTCGAGCTGTACCCGGATCCGGTGCAGCGCGAGAAGGAGCGCCCGCGCTACGAAGCCCGCCTGGAGTTCGAGAACAACACCATCATCAAGATGAAGTTCCCGGGCTACTTCCTCATCGTGGCGGAGTTCATCCAGTGGGGCAAGAACAACGGCGTGCCGATCGGTCCGGGCCGCGGCTCCGGTGCGGGTTCGCTCGTCGCGTACGCGCTCAAGATCACCGACCTCGATCCGCTGAAATACAACCTGCTGTTCGAACGTTTCCTGAACCCGGAACGTGTCTCGATGCCCGACTTCGACATCGACTTTTGCCAGGAAAAGCGGGAACTCGTCATCCAGCACGTGAAGGACCTGTACGGCCGCGACGCCGTGTCGCAGATCGCCACGTTCGGTACGATGGCGGCGAAGGGCGCGATCCGCGACGTGGGCCGTGTGCTCGACTTCGGCTATAACTTCTGCGACGGCATCTCGAAGCTGATTCCGTTCAAGCCGGGCAAGCCCGTGTCGATCGCCGAGGCGATCGAAGAAGAGCCGATGTTGAAGGAACGCCTCGAGAACGAGGAAGAAGTGAAGCAGCTGCTCGATCTCGCACAGCAGGTCGAAGGCATCACCCGCAACATCGGCATGCACGCGGGCGGCGTGCTGATCGCGCCCGGCAAGCTGACCGACTTCTGCCCGCTGTACACGCAGGGCGGCGACGCCGGCGTCGTGTCGCAGTACGACAAGGACGACGTGGAGGCGGCCGGCCTCGTGAAGTTCGACTTCCTTGGCCTGACCACCTTGACCATCCTCGACCGCGCCGTCAACTACATCCGCGCGCTCGATCCGGTCGACAAGGATTTCGAGCTGTCCAAGCTGCCGTTGACGGACCGGCCGACCTATAAACTGCTGACGGACGCGAAAACCGTCGCCGTGTTCCAGCTTGAAAGCCGCGGCATGCAGGGCATGCTGAAGGATGCGCGTCCCGACCGCTTCGAGGACATCATCGCGCTCGTCGCGCTGTACCGTCCGGGCCCGATGGACCTGATTCCCGACTTCTGCAAGCGGAAACACGGCGAAAAATTCGACTACCCGGACCCGCGCACCGAGTCGATCCTGTCCGAGACCTACGGCATCATGGTCTACCAGGAGCAGGTGATGCAGATGGCGCAGATCGTCGGCGGCTATTCGCTGGGCGGCGCGGACATGCTGCGCCGCGCGATGGGCAAGAAGAAGGCCGAGGAAATGGCCGAGCACCGCGCGATCTTCCGCGCCGGCGCCGCGAAGGACGGCCTGACGACCGAGAAGGCCGACGAGATCTTCGACTTGATGGAGAAGTTCGCGGGCTACGGCTTCAACAAGTCGCACGCGGCCGCGTACGCGCTGCTGTCGTATCACACGGCGTACCTGAAGGTCCACCACACCGCCGCGTTCATGGCAGCCAACATGTCGCTGGCCATGGAAGACACGGACAAGATCAAGATCCTCGTCGAGGACTCGATCGACATGTGCGGCCTGACGATCCTGCCGCCGGACGTCAACGAATCGCAGTTCCGCTTCACGCCGGAAGGCCCGCCGCCGTCCGTCACGGGCAAGCCCGTCAAGAACATCCGCTACGGCCTCGGCGGCGTGAAGGGCGCGGGGCAGGGCGCGATCGAGGCGATCATCGCCGCGCGCGAATCGGGCGGCAGGTTCAAGGATCTGTTCGACTTCTGCAAGCGCGTCGACCGCAAGCAGATCAACCGCCGCACGATCGAATCGCTGATCCGCGCGGGTGCGATGGACTGCTTCGGCATCGACCGCGCGGTGCTGCTGGCATCGGTCGCCTTCGCGATGGAAGCAGCGGGACAGGCCGCCGCCGCCGCCAACCAGGTCAGCCTGTTCGGCGGCGACGATTCCGACCTCGTCGCGCCGCCCGACTATGTGAAGGCGACGCCGTGGACGGACCGCCAGAAGCTGGCCGAGGAAAAGACCGCGCTGGGCTACTACTTGTCCGGTCACATGTTCGACTCGTACGCGCAGGAAGTGCGGCGGTTCGCCAAGACCAAGCTGAAGGACCTGGAACCGTCGCGCGACCCGCGCATGCTGTGCGGCGTGATCACGGGCGTGCGCACGCAGCTCACGCAGCGCGGCAAGATCCTCATCGTGGCGCTGGACGACAAGTCCGGCGTCGTCGAGGTCACCATCTACAACGAGCTGTTCGAGCAGCACAAGAACATCTTCCGCGAGGACGAGTTCCTGCTCGTCGTCGGCAAGGTCTCGGAAGACCGCTTCAACGGCGGCCTGCGCATCACGGCCGAGAAGGTGTTCGACATCGCGACGGCGCGCATCCAGTACGGCCACAAGCTGGAGATGGACGTGGCGTGCACGATCGCGCCGGCGAAGCTGGCCGAGATCCTGCAGCCTTACCGCCACGAGAACGGCCTGCCGGTCAGCCTGCGCGTGACGCCGCAGGGCATCCCGTGCATCCTGCAACTGGGCGACGCCTGGCGCGTGGCGCCGTCGGACGAACTGAAATACGCGCTCGAACTGCACCTCGGCGCGAAAGAGGTCGCGGTCGAATACTGACGCCAGGGCGGCGCAACCATACGCACAAGGCAAGACATTTCGTTAACTGCGTTGTAGCGCCGCCTCGGCCGGATGGTCGAAATATGTATATTTAGGTGTAATTGCATTCCTGCCATTGAGTTTGCAGGACGCTGGGCGATAAATATTGGCTTGCGGAATCTATCCGCGTTCTTATGCCAGGCGCTGCCCATTATGAAAATTACATTTCGCCAAAAACTCTTCCTTCCCCTGTTCCTCAGCTGGGTCTGCCTGCTGGCCGTATTCAGCGTGAACGCCCTGCAAAGCCGGACGCTGCGTCTCGAGGAACGCAAGACCCAGTTGTCCAACGCGGGCGAGATGGCCGCGTCCATCGCCAGGGAGTACGCGGCCCTCGCCGCCGCCGGTACGCTGCCGCTCGACGAGGCGAAAAAACTGGCGCTGGCGCGCACCCGGGCGCTGCGTTATGGCGCCAGCGGCTACCTCGTCATCTACGACGACAAGAACGTGCTGATGCACCCGATCAAGCAGGAACTGGTCGGCACCGACATCGACAAGACCGTCGATCCGGAGGGGCACAAGCCCTACGTGGACGGCATCGCGGCCACGCGCGGCAACGGTGCCGGCTTCATCGATTACCTGTGGGCCAAGCCGGGCTCGCAGAAGCCGGAGCCCAAGCTCACGTATATCCAGGCGTATCAGCCGTGGGGCTGGTACTTCATGACCGGCCTGTACATCGACGACCTCGATCACGCGTTCCGCGCCCAGCTGGCCGGCGCGGCCGCCTGGCTGGTCGTGATCGGCGCGCTGCTCACGGCGCTGGTGTGGATGGTGGTGCGCAGCGTCGAGCGCTCGATCGGCGGCAATCCGGAAGATGCCGTCGCCGTGGCGCAGCGCATCGCGGCCGGCGACCTCGGCATGGATGTGCCCGTGCGTGCCGGTGTCGAAGCGAGCCTGATGGCCGCGATGAAGCGCATGCGCGACGCGCTGGCCGGCATCGTTGCCGACGTGCGCACGGGGACAGACCTGATCGCCACGGCCTCGCGCGAGATCGCCAGCGGCAACCTGGATCTTTCCAGCCGCACGGAAGAACAGGCCAGCTCGCTCGAAGAGACGGCCGCGTCGATGGAGGAATTGACGTCGACCGTGAAGAACAGCGCCGAGAATGCGCGCGAAGCGAGCCGGCTGGCCGATTCCGCCGCCGAGGTGGCGGGCCGCGGCGGCGCCGTCGTCGCGCGCGTGGTCGATACGATGGCGTCGATCAACGAATCGTCGGGCAAGATCGTCGACATCATCGGCGTCATCGACGGCATCGCTTTCCAGACGAATATCCTCGCGCTGAATGCCGCGGTCGAGGCCGCCCGAGCGGGCGAGCAGGGCCGGGGCTTTGCCGTCGTGGCGAGCGAAGTGCGCAACCTGGCCCAGCGTTCCGCCACGGCCGCCAGGGAAATCAAGGCCTTGATCGGCGATTCCGTCGCGCGCGTGGACGACGGCGCGAAGCTCGTGGAGGAAGCGGGCGCGACGATGCAGGAGATCGTCGCGAGCGTGAACAAGGTCAGCACGATGATCGGCGCGATCAGCAGCGCCACGCGGGAGCAGGGCGACGGCATCGAGCACATCAACCAGGCCATCGCCCAGATGGACCAGGTGACCCAGCAGAACGCCTCGCTCGTCGAGGAAGCGGCGGCCGCGTCGGAAGCGATGCAGGAGCAGGCCGCGAAGCTGGCCCAGGTGGTCAGCGTGTTCCGCGTGGACGCGGCGCCGGTGGAGACCCGCCTGGCCGCTACGGCGCCGGCCGCGCGTGCTCGCGCAACCCGATCGTTGCCTGCGTAATCTTGTTGGCAGCGCGTTCCAGGACGACCTTGCGGTTGCTGGTCTCCTGGTCGCGCTGCGCCTCGCGGTGCCACAGGTGGAATACCTCGGTGGCGAAGGCGCCGTCCTTGCGCCGCACGCCGGCGTGGAACAGCCGCACGACGAGGTCGGAATCTTCATGGCCCCAGCCCGTGAAGCTCTCGTCGAACCCGTTCACTTTCTCCAGGTCGCTGCGCCAGACGGCCAGGTTGCAGCTCTTGATGCGCCGCCAGGTGAACTTGCGCGACGTGCGGCCCAGGTCGGGCCAGCGCAGCCCCAGCGGCTGCAGCGTCTTGTTCAGGTCGCCCCGCAGCCGCCATCCCAGCCGGGTCAGCGGCGCCGTGGCGCTTACATCGATCCCGTCGTCCAGCACCCGGCGCGTCAGGGCCTCCGACATCAGGATGCGGCTGCCCGACACGAGGCAGCCGGGCTCGGCCAGCATTCGATGGCGCGCGATGAAATCGCGTTGCGGGATGCAATCGCCGTCGAGGAAGACGATGTAGTCGCCCGTCGCGGCCAGGGTGCCGCGGTTGCGGGCCATTGCGGCGCGAAAACCCTGGTCGGGTTGCCAGACGTGGCGCAGAAGCACCGGTGACGCCGCCGCCAGCCGCTCCACGCAGGCACGCGTGTTGGCAGTCGAGCCATCATCAGCGATAATGATTTCGAAATTCTTGTCGTTCTGCATAAAACATGCCCGCACCACCGCCTCCAGCGCGTCTGGCCGGTTGTAGGTGGTGATCACGACCGAGATTGTCTGTGCGTGAAGCATAAGGTCCAGTGTACACTCCCATATTTTGGGCACGTCGCCAAACCTCGACGGTTTTGCGAGGTGCCATCAGGGGCAAGAGTATCCCACAAGAACATCGATGAACAGCAATCCGACGAACACGAGGGAACCGATGCGGGTCTGGATCGGCTCCCTGGCCTTCCTGTTACCCTTTTTGAGCCTCGTCACCTCGTTCGGCGTGAATCTTGCGAGTTTCCTGTTCCTGGCCAGCGCTTTGATATTCTTCAAACCGAGCCGGGATGCGCTCATGCGCCACTGGCCGCAGGTACGCTGGGTCGTGCTAGCCTTCCTGCTGCACTTCCTGTTCGTGCTCGCCTGCGCGCTGCTGCGCGGCGAACGGCTCAGCGTGCAGGAAAAGCCGCTGCGCATGCTCCTGTCGGTGAGCGCGCTCGTCCTCGTCGTGGCCATGCGCGCGCCGCGCCGGGCGCTGTGGTGGGGCGCGAGCGCGGGCGCCGTGGCGGCGCTGCCGTTCATCGCCTGGCAGCGTCTCGTGCTGCACATCGACCGGCCGGGCGGATTCGTCAATTCGATCACGTTCGGCGACCTGGCGATGCTGCTCGGGCTGCTGTCGCTGGCCGGCGCGATCGACATGCGCGACCGCCCGCGCGATGCGGTGCTGGCCGGCGCCGGCGCGCTGGCGGGACTCGCCGCGTCCGTGCTGACGGGCACCCGCGGCAGCTGGGCAGCGGTCGCGCTGGCGCTGCTGGTGCTGGGGCGCCACGCGCGCGGGATCGACAGCCGCCGGGTGCGCGCGCTGCTGGCCGGGGGCGTGGCCGTGCTGGCTGCGGCCTGGTTCACGCCGGCGCTGGGCGTGCAGGAGCGCTTCGCCCAGGGCGTCAGCGACGCCCGCATCTGGTACGAGGGCGGCACCGTGTGGACGAACGTCGGCACCCGGCTGGAGTTGTGGAAGGGTGCCATCATGCTGATCCGCGAGCATCCGGTGCTGGGCATGGGTTTCGATGCCTGCCGCGTCCGCCTGGCGGACTATGCGCAGGCCGGCCGGCTCGATCCGTTGGTGCTCCAGCTGCCGCACCTGCATAATGACGTGTTGCAGGCGCTGGCGACGGGCGGCGTCGTCGGCTTCGTCCTCTGGGCCGCCACGCTGGTCGCGCCCCTGCGGTTCTTCCTGCGCCGGCTCGGCCAGGATGCGCGTGGACCGCAGTTCGCGGTCGCGCTGGGCGGAGCGTTCGTGGTGCTGGGCTATGTCGGCTTCGGGCTGACGGAAGTGATTTTCTGGTCTATGAAGGGCAGTCTGTTCTATGCGCTCATGGTGTTTGTGCTCATGGGCTTCTGCCTGAATGCGAAAGAAAAAATTGGATAACAGTGTCATCATCAAGCGCCTGTGGGCGATCCTGAAACCCTATCGCGGGCGCGCCTTCCTGTCGCTGCTCGCGATGGCGTTGACGGCCGCCACCCAGCCGTTGCTGGGCGAGGCCCTGAAGCTGCTGATGGACATGGGCTTCAAGAACAAGGTGCCGTTCAGCCTGTGGTGGATTCCCGGCGTGCTGGTGTCGATCTTCGTCCTGCGCGGCATCGGCACGTTCGCCACCGCGTATTACAACAACTGGGTGCTCTCGCGCGTGTTGAACGACTTGCGCGCGCAGGCCTTCGCGCGGCTGCTGCGCCTGCCGGTCGCGCGCTTCCATGAAGAGTCGACCGGCAAGGTGATCAACACCGTCGTCGGCGACGTGCGCCAGGTCGTGGACATGATCCAGTCCGTGTTCATCTCGTTCGTGCGCGACGTGCTCGTCGTGATCGGCCTGCTCGGCTCGCTGCTGTGGCTGAACTGGATGCTGACCGTCGTCGCGATCGTCGTCGTGCCGCTGACGGCCGTGATCGTGCGCACGACGAGCCGCCGCCTGCGCCACCTGAACCGCGAGAACCAGCGCGTGACGGCCGAGATGACCCAGGTCGTCGAGGAAGCGGCGCGCGGCCACCAGGTGATCCGCGTGTTCTCCGGCGAGAACTACGAGAACCGGAGGTTTTATTTGCGCAGCGAGGCGCTGCGCGGCTTTTCGCAGCGAATGACGGTCGCCTTCGCGGCGACGACGCCCGTGACCCAGATCGCCACGTCGGTGGCGTTGTCGGTCGTCGTGGTGCTGGCTCTGCGGGCCGACATGACGGTGGGCGAGTTCACCCAGTTCGTCACCCTGATGCTGATGCTGCTCACGCCGCTGAAGGCGCTGGCCGAAGTGAACGGCCCGATGCAGCGCGGGATCGCCGCGGCGGAAACCGTGTTCTCCCTGATCGACGCGCCGGTCGAACACGACCCGGGCACGCGCATCATCGCGCGCGCGCAGGGCCACGTGCGCTTCGAGCACGTGAAGTTCCGCTACCCGAACGCGCAGTCGCTCGCGCTGGACGACGTGTCGCTGGAAGTCAAGCCGGGCCAGACCGTCGCGCTGGTCGGCATGTCGGGTGGCGGCAAGTCGACGTTCGTGAACCTCGTCACGCGCTTCTACGAACCGGAAGCCGGCCGCATCCTGCTGGACGGCATGCCGTACCAGGACATCCAGCTGCCGTCGCTGCGCGCCCAGCTGGCGCTCGTCAGCCAGAACGTCGTGCTGTTCGACGACACGCTGCGCGCCAACATCGCCTACGGGGTCGAGCACGTGGACGAGGCGCGCCTCGCCGCGGCCATCCGCGCCGCGCATCTCGACGACGTCGTCGCGCGCCTGCCGGAAGGCGTCGACACGATGATCGGCGAGAACGGCATGCGCCTGTCGGGCGGCCAGCGCCAGCGCGTGGCCATCGCGCGCGCCATCTACAAGGATGCGCCGATCCTGATCCTGGACGAGGCCACGTCGGCGCTGGACAACGAATCGGAACGCGCCGTGCAGGCCGCCCTCGACACCCTGATGGCCGGCCGCACCACGTTCGTGATCGCGCACCGCCTGTCGACCATCGAAGGCGCCGACCTGATCGTCGTGATGGAACATGGCCGCATCGTCGAGCAGGGCACGCATGACGAATTACTGTCCCGCGGCGGCATGTACGCCAACCTGTATCGGTTGCAGTTCTCGGCGCTGGTGGAAGAAACATGACGGCGAAAGATCGCACCCTCGTCATCTCGCCGAACTGGATCGGCGACGCGGTGATGGCCCAGCCCCTGCTGCGCCTGCTCAAGCAGGCCCACCCGGAGCGCGCCATCGACGTGCTGGCGCCGCCGCAGGTGGTGCCCGTGTGGCGCCGCATCCAGGAGGCGGACGACATCCTGGTGACGCCGTTCCGCCACCGCGCGCTGCAGCTGGGCGAACGGTGGCGCTATGCACGGATCCTGAAGGAGCGCGGCTACAGCGACGCCTACGTCTTGCCCAACACCCTGAAATACGCGCTGATCCCGTGGCTCGCGCGCATCCCGCGCCGCGTGGGCTACAAGGGAGAAATGCGCTACGGGATGGTCAACGTCATGCACCACGACGACAAGCCGCGCCGCTCGATGGTGCCCTTCTACGCGGCCCTCGCGCGCGAGCCCGAGGTCCCGCTGCCGGGCAAGCTGGTGCGGCCCTACCTCGTCGTCGGCGGGGAAGAAACGGAACAGGTCGGCAAGCGTTTCGGCGTGGACTTGTCCCGTCCCCTGGTCGCGTTCGCGCCCGGTGCCGAGTTCGGCATCGCCAAGCGCTGGCCGCCTGCGTACTACGGCGCGCTGGCCGCGAAGGTCGTCGACGCCGTGCCGGGCGTGCAGGTGGTGCTGCTCGGTTCGCCGAACGACCGCGAGACGTGCGACCAGGTCGTGCGGCATGTCGCGGGCGCGGCCGGCGCCGCGGTGCGCAACCTGGCCGGCCAGACGTCGCTCGACGACGCCATCGCACTGCTGGCGCGGGCGAGCGCCGTCGTCTCCAACGATTCCGGCCTGCTGCACATCGCCTCGGCGCTGAACCGGCCGGTCGTCGCCCTGTACGGCTCGACGGATCCGGATTACGCGCCGCCGCTGTCCGAGGTGGCGCGGACGGTGTCGCTGCGCCTGGCATGCTCGCCATGCCGCAAGCGCGAGTGCCCGCTCGGGCATCACGATTGCATGAACAAGATGAGCGTGGAGAGGGTGTGGAGCGAGCTGGTGCCGATTCTGGTGCCGGTGCGGAACGGTGCGGTAGCCTAAGCAGGATGAGGCAGCGTAAGAACGTCGTCCCCGGACTAGCCGTCCGCCTTGGCGGGGACCCAATTTCGCGTGCGTTGCGATAACGCCGGCAACTTGGGCCCCTGCCTTCGCAGGGGCGACGGTTCATCGGCCGCGCAATCCTTCGCATACCTGGTCGGCGATGCTGCTGACCACCTCATGCCGCTTGCGCGCCTCCGACCGCTTCTTCGACGGGATACTGTCCAGGTCCGGCGCCGCCACCGGCGCGCAGTCGAGTTCCCAGTCGCCGTCGGCCCGCTTGCGCGCGCCCAGTTCTTCCCACAGCTGGTCATAGTCGGCCAGCACGCGGCCGTTGCGGATCGCCTTGTAGATCACGCGGTTGCGGTTCGACACCATCACCATCCGTTCGCACCCGTAGTCGTGGCCCAGCTGGCGCACCAGCGTCGCCATCAGCTGCTTCGGGCGGATGCCGTGCAGCTCGCGCGTGGCTATGCGGATCGCCTCGCGCGCATCCTCCGTCTTGCCGCCCTGGATGCAGCCGATGCTGACGGCCGGACGGCCGTCGCGCGGCGCCACCGTGAACGCCACCGTGTACAAGGCCTTGTCATCCTGGGTCAGTTGCAGCACCAGTTCGCCTTCGCGGTCGAACATGTTCACGGTGCGCAGCTGGACCTGGTAGGGCAGGCCGCTTTTACCCGCCGCTTCGGCCAGCACGACGGGCCCCAGGCTGGCGCGCGCCAGCACCTGGCCCAGGCCGCGCTGGAACATGAAGTCGTAATGCGCGCGGATCGCCTCCAGGCGCGTGCGGGCATCCAGCACGTGGCTGATGTACGGACGGTAGACCTTGTACAGGAAGCGCGGGCAATTGCGCACGTAGTCGGAGAATGCCGGATGTGCGTTGAGCAGGTGCAGCCACCGCGGCGTCTGGCGCGGATGCAGCGCGGCGCGCATGCAGATCTTGGCGTATTCGCGGGCGGACTTGAAACCCGCCAGGTGCGGCGGAACGGCGGAGCGCAACGTGACGGCGGGGGAAGCAAGCGGGCGGTAGCCTGCATACATACCAGACACCGCGGGTAGCGGCTGGCGAGGGAAGTCGGACATGTGAGTCACACCAAGGTTGCGTAAAGTAACGCTAAGTAACGTAGTGTAACTAAATAAATTCCGCCGGTAAATACACCTTGATCACATTTAATGTAGCGGTAACACGACCGCACGCGGGGGCGCGCGGTCGTGTTTCATCGAGCGTGGATCAGCTGGCGTAATGCGCCGGTTCGACGTCGTCCGCCCGTTTCGACAGCAGCTCGCGGTCGCGCAGGTAGCGGGCCAGCGCATCGCTGAACGATGGCAGCAACAGGCCGCGTTCGCTGCTCATCGCGCTGTTGCGGGGACGGGCGGCGCGCAGGCCGAGTTCGTCGGTCGTGCGTTCCTCCAGCCGGCCGTCGTCGACGCCGGCCGCAGCACACGCCTGGCGTGCCAGGTCGGCCCAGCTCATCGCGGCGCCGTTGGTGAGGTGCCAGAGACCGCACTCGCGGTCGATCAGCAGGTCGAGGCAGGTATTCACCAGGTCCGGCACATACGTCGGCGACACGACCTGGTCGGCGGCCGCCGCGAACGGCCGGCCCGCGTCGAGCGCGTCGAGGGCCTGCGTGACGAAGTTGTGTTCGTCCCACGGACCGAAGAAGGCGCTCGTGCGGATGACGAGGGCCTGCGGGTCGGAATCGAGCACGCGCCGTTCCGCATCCGCCTTGCTGCGGCCGTACACGCCCAGCGGCGCCACCTTGTCGGACTCCACGTACGGACGGTCGAGCGTGCCGTCGAACACGAGGTCGCTGGAGAAGGTCATGAAGCGCAGCGCGTGGCGGATGGCGGCCAGCGCCAGCACGGTCGGGCCGTGCGCGTTTTCGCGCATGCAGCGGTCGACGTCGCCCTCGGCATCGTCCACGCGCACGTAGCCGCCCGCGTTGATGATGGCCCATGGCTTGAAGCGCACGATCGCCGCCTCGACGGAGGCCGGATCGGCGATGTCCATCTCCTGGCGCGTGAGCACGTGGTAGGCGAGGTTGCGGCGCTCGCAGATGCGGGCGAAGGCGCGGCCCAGCGTGCCCGTCGCGCCGGTGATCAGGATCGGCTGCGGGAACGTGGAACGGAACGCGCCGCGTTCGGCGATGTCGGCCACGGCGGTGCGGGTCGCCACCGGCTTCGCGAGGAAGCGGCCTGGACGGCGCCACCAGCCCTGGCCCTGCAGCACCGGGTGCGACAGCGGCCGGCCGCTGGCCAGTTCGCGCATCAGGTTCGCGACCGCGGTCGGGCGCGGCTGCGGGCCACGCACGTCGAACGGACCGGGCTCGTAATAGCCTTTGCATTCGGTGACGAGGCAGTTCCAGTCGAACGAGCCGAGCAGGGCCCACACGGTGACGGCGCGGATGTCGGCGCCGCCCTGCTGGACCTTCCTGGCGGCGTTCCAGATCTCCACGAGCCAGCGCAATTGATCTTCACGGTTGGCATCGATGTGCGCCTCGGTGACGGCGACCGGCAGGCCGTAGCGGTCCCACGTTTCCTGTAGCAGTGGTCCGATGCCGGGCGTCGGCGTGGCCAGCACGCGCGGGCATTCGATGTCGGCGTGGGGAACGCCGCGGTAATGGGTGCGGTGGCTTTCCGGATAGCGCTCGACGCGGTGGTCGAGCCAGCGCTCGCTGGTGATGTAGTAGTTGACGCCGATGATGTCCGGCGGGCAGTTGTTCTCCTTGAACCACAGCAGCTCGTCGGCGCCGGCGCCGTTCTCGAGCAGGTAGTCCCACAGCGCGTGGCCGGGGTCGATCTTCCCGCACAACATATCCCACGCCAGCCAGCGGCGTTCGTTGAAGAAATTCGCGATCTCCGCCATCTCGGGCGTGCCGTAGGTGCGCGACAAGTCGTCGGTCTGGACCAGCTTCGCGTTCGGGTTCACCGCGCGGATCGCGCGCATCGACAGCACGACGGCGCGACACTGGTTGATGAGGGCGCGGATGAAGCCATCCTCGCTCGTGTCATGCGGATACCAGACGCCGTTGAGACCGGAGAAGCGCGCGGTCGTGCACGGTTCATTGACGGGTGTCCAGTACTCGACCCACGGGTAGCGGCGCGCGACGGCGCCGGCATATTCGGCCAGTTTCTCGGCGAAGTCGGGGGACATCAGGCTCGTGTGGCGCGGGCCGCTGCCATGGTGGACGAGGCCGACGATGGGCGTCACGCCCAATTGCTGCAGCACGGGCAGGCGTTCGTCGGACCACGACCAGTCGGCGGAGTCGATGCCGTCGGGCGCGGTACGTTCCCACAGCACAGGGTAGCGGATGGCGCGAATGCCGAGCGAAGCGAACCGCTCCAGGTCCTGAAGCCGTTCGGCATGTCCGTTGCGTTCCATTTGGGAGAAGTACTGATCGCGTACGCGGTTGACGGTGCATTCGAGGCCGCCCCAGAGCTGGAGTGGCGAGCTTGCTGGCTGGATATGGTTGTTGAGATTCATGTGCATGTCCTGCTGTTGATCCAAGACGTAAGCCTAGACGCCGATGCCGGCTTCTTGTGTGGGATGGCGAACATATAGACCGGATTTAGGACAAGTCCTACGTACTATCGGTCTTTGCTATGACTCCCGTCTTGACATGCCGGCCGTGCGCCCACACGATGCAGGCAGGAGGGCACACGATGTACATGGTCTACTGGACGATCGAAGAAGATGGGCGCCAGGCCCCGCACGCGCAGGGGTTCGACACGACCGCGATGGTCGAGGCGATGCGTTTCATGGAAGACCTGCGGCGGCGCCAGCGCGAAGGCGAGCGCATCCGCTTCGTGACGATGTGTTCCGAGCACCCGGACGTCGTCGGGCATCCGGGCGTGGATGTGACGGGGCCGGAGTACGACTGGAAGAAGCGGCGGCGGTAACTGTCGGACGCTGCCTATGAACGTCGTCCCTGCGGAGGCAGGGACCCAAGTGTTGCGGGCACAGCCGCGGTACATGCAAATCAGGTCCCCCGCCTGCGCGCACTAGTGTCCGGAATATTGTTTTCAAAAACCGTCAGAAATAGCATCGTCATTCCCGCGCAAGCGGGAATCCATACTGAGTATGCTAACTACGTTCTTCATTTCCACCTCGTTGGCTACAAAGAGTCGACTTCGAGCAGTCAGCGTGGGTTCCCGCTTTCGCGGGAAGTCGTTTCCGGCAATGCCGGGAACGACGGTTTTCCCTATGGCGGGCCTATTTTCGACGGTAAAAATTATTCCGGATAGCAGTGCGCCTGCGCGGGGGCGACGTTACAGGCTGGCGGCTTGTTCCTTCAGTACATGCTTGAGCACCTTGCCGTTCGCGGCCGCCGGCAGGGCTTCCATCATGACGATGCGCGCCGGCCGTTTGTAGGGCGCCAGCTGCCCGGCGGCCCACGCACGCAGCTCGGCTTCCGACGGCATGCGGCGCGGATCCGGCTGCACGAACGCGACGATCTCTTCGTTGCCGTCGGCGACCGGGCGGCCGACGACGGCCGACTGCGTCACACCCGGGTGCGCGTTCAGCACGGTCTCCACTTCCAGCGGATAGACGTTGAAGCCGGACCGGATGATCAATTCCTTCGTGCGGCCGACGATGAACAGCGCGCCGTCCGGGTCCTGGCGCGCCATGTCGCCCGTGTTCAGCCAGCCGCCGGGACGCAGCGCCGCGGCGGTCGCCTCCGGATTGCGGTAATAGCCGCGCATCAGGTTCGGCCCGCGCACCCACAATTCTCCCGCCGTGCCGTCGACGATATGCGCGCCTGCCTTGTCCACGACGCGCACCTCGACGCCGGGGATCGGCAGGCCGACGGAGGTGTCGGACCGCGGCGCGTCCAGCCGGGTCTGGCTGACCGTGGGCGCCGCCTCGGACAGGCCATAGCCATTGTGCAGCGGCACACCCAGCAGGCGCCCGACGGCCGCCTTCAGTGCGGGATCGAGAGGCGAACCGCCGGCGTAGGCGAAGCGCAGGCGCGTGGCGAGCGGACCGCTGTCGCCGACGTGCTCCAGCAGCCGCGCATACATCGCGGGCACGCCTTGCACGATCGAGAGCCCGTCGTCGCGGATGGCCGCCAGCATCGCCTCGGGCGTGAAGCGGGGCGTCAGGTGCAGGCAGGCGCCCGCGCTGAGCGTGCCCAGCATCACCGACGTCAGGCCGTACACGTGCGAGATCGGCAGCACGCCCCACGCCTTGTCGGCCGGCGTCAGGCCGCGCAGCCGGCTCGACACGGCGGCCACGAACAGCAGGCTGCGGTGGCTCAGCATCACGCCCTTCGGCGTGCCCGTCGTGCCCGTCGTGTAGAGCAGGGCGGCGACATCTGCATCCTGTTCGGGCGTACAGTCGTCGTTCAGGGGCCCCATCATCAAGCCGTCGTCGAACGACGCGGCCGCGCGAGCCGCATGCGCCTCCGCTTCGGGCGACACGGCCGCCGTGTACACCGCGAGGCGCGCGCTCGCGTGGTCCCGGATCGCGTCCAGCTCGGGCGCGGTCAGGCGCGGGTTGACGTTGACGATCCACGCGCCCACGGCCGCCGCGGCGAAGATGAGTGCGATCTGGTCCGCGCAGTTTTCGCTGGCCAGCAGCACGCGGTCGCCGGGACGCACGCCGCGCGCGCGCAACTGGTCCGCGCGGCGGTCGACGAGAGTGGCCAGGTCGCGATACGTGAGCGTGCGGCCGGCGTCGACGAGGGCCGGGGCGTCGGGCGTGCGGGCGGCCGCAGTGCGCGGGATAGAGTCGATGCGGGCGGGGAGCGAGGCCAGCAGGGAGTGAATGTCGATCATGGCGGCACCCGTGGAGTTTCCAACGGTATATTATTTCAGAAATTCATCCGCACAGGAGGAGGCATGGCAGAACCCATGGTACCCGCGGCCGGCAGGACGGTGATCCCGATCGCGGCCCAGGGCCCGAGCCGCCAGCGCAAGCGCGAGGCGCCGAAGGGCCGCCGTGTGGACCCGCAGGCGCTCGCCGAGGTGCAGGCGGCGCTGGGGGATGCGCCTCGGCGGCGCGACCTGCTCATCGAGCATCTGCACAAGCTCCAGGACTGCTACGGTAGCTTGTCCGCCGCGCACCTGGCCGCGCTGGCGCAGGAGCTCAAGCTGGCGCAATCCGAGGTCTACGAGGTGGCGACCTTCTACCACCACTTCGACGTGCTGCGCGACGGCGAGGCTGCGCCGCCGGCGCTCACCGTGCGCGTGTGCGCCGGCCTGTCGTGCGAACTGGCCGGCGCGCGCGGCCTGCTGGACCGTTTGCCGGCGATTCTCGGCACCGACGTGCGCGTGCTGGCCGCGCCGTGCATCGGCCGCTGCGACAAGGCGCCCGCGGCCCTCGTCGGCCAGCGGCCCGTCACCCATGCGAGCGCCGAGTCGGTGCTGGCCGCCGTCAGCGCGCGCGCGACCACCGACGTCCACACGGGCCACCTCGACTACGACGCCTACCGCGCAGCCGGCGGCTACCGGCTGCTGCGTGCGTGTACGGAAGGGCGGTTCGACCCGGAAAGCGTGATCGTGACCTTGATGGCGTCCGGCCTGCGCGGCCTGGGCGGTGCAGGCTTCCCGGCCGGGCGCAAGTGGCGCATCGTCAGGAACGAGCCGGGCCCGCGCCTCATGGCCGTCAACATCGACGAGGGCGAGCCGGGCACCTTCAAGGACCGGCATTACCTGGAACGCGACCCGCACCGCTTCCTGGAAGGCGCGCTCGTCGCCGCGTGGGCCGTCGGCATCGAGACGATCTACCTGTACCTGCGCGACGAATACCACGGCCTGCGCGCCATGCTGGAAATGGAATTCGACCGGCTGCGCGCCGATCCTCCGGCGCCCGGCCTGCCGGACATCGTCCTGCGGCGCGGCGCCGGCGCGTACATCTGCGGCGAGGAATCCGCGATGATCGAATCGATCGAGGGCAAGCGCGGGATGCCGCGCCTGCGCCCGCCGTACGTCGCGCAAGTGGGCCTGTTCGGGCGGCCCACGCTGGAACACAACATGGAAACGCTGTACTGGGTGCGCGATATCGTCGAGCGCGGCGCGGAATGGTTCACGAACCGGGGCCGCCACGGGCGGAAGGGGCTGCGCTCGTTTTCCGTGTCGGGCCGCGTGCGCGAGCCGGGCGTGAAGCTGGCGCCGGCCGGCATCACGATGCAGGAACTCCTGGACGAATACTGCGGCGGCATGCAGGACGGGCACACGTTCTATGCCTACCTGCCGGGCGGCGCCTCGGGCGGCATCCTGCCGGCCTCGATGGCCAATATTCCGCTCGACTTCGACACCTTGCAGCGCCATGGCTGCTTCATCGGTTCGGCCGCCGTCGTCGTGCTGTCCGACCGCGACACGGCCCGCGCTGCCGCGCTGAACACCTTGCGCTTCTTCCGCGACGAATCGTGCGGCCAGTGCACGCCGTGCCGCGCCGGCACCGCGAAGGCCGTCGCGCTGATGGAGCGGGCGACGTGGGACACCGCGCTGCTGGCCGAGCTGTCGCAGGTGATGCGCGACGCGTCCATCTGCGGCCTGGGCCAGGCGGCGCCGAATCCGTTCGACTGCGTCATCAAGTATTTTCCGCACGAGCTGGAGGGATCATGACCGTGACGTTCCAACTCGACGGCCGCGACGTGGAGGCGCAACCGTTCGAGACGATCTTCGAGACCGCGGCCCGCGCCGGCATCGCCCTGCCGCACTTGTGCCACAAGGACGGGCTGGAGCCGGCCGGTAACTGCCGCGCGTGCGTCGTGGAAGTCGACGGCGAACGCACGCTGGCGCCGTCGTGCTGCCGCCATCCGGCGCCCGGCATGAAGGTGCGCACGGACAGCGACCGCGCCGTCGCCGCACGCAGGATGGTGCTGGAGCTGCTGCTGTCCGACCTGTCGGACACTCCCCGCACGCGCGAGAACGAGGTCGCGCAGTGGGCAGATAAACTCGGCGTGGGCACGCCGCGCTTTCCCTCCACGCGCGCGGTGCCGCCGGCGGACGCGAGCCATGCCGCGATCGAAGTGAACCTCGACGCTTGCATCCAGTGCACGCGCTGCGTGCGCGCATGCCGCGACGAGCAGGTCAACGACGTGATCGGCCTCGCCGGCCGCGGAGAAAATGCGCGCATCGTGTTCGACCAGGGCGACCCGATGGGCGCGTCCACGTGCGTCGCGTGCGGCGAATGCGTGCAGGCCTGTCCGACGGGGGCGCTGGCGCCGGCGCGCGGTGCGGCACTCGCCGTGCCCGACAAGCAGGTCGATTCCGTGTGCCCGTACTGCGGCGTGGGCTGCCAGCTGACGTACCACGTGAAGGACAACCGCATCGTGCGCGTGGAGGGCCGCGACGGTCCCGCCAACCACGGCCGCCTGTGCGTGAAGGGGCGCTACGGCTACGACTACGCGCACCATCCGCAGCGTCTCACCATGCCGCTGATCCGTCGTGAAGGCATGCCGAAGAACGGTGAATTCACGATGGACCCGGCGCGCGTGCTGGACGTGTTCCGCGCAGCGACGTGGGACGAAGCGCTGGAGGCGGCCGGCGGCGGCCTCGCGCGCATCCGCGCCGCACACGGCGGGCGGGCGCTGGCCGGCTTCGGTTCGGCCAAGGGCAGCAACGAGGAAGCCTACCTGTTCCAGAAGCTCGTGCGCACGGGCTTCGGCAGCAACAATGTCGACCACTGCACGCGGCTGTGCCACGCGTCGTCCGTCGCCGCGCTGCTGGAAGGGATCGGCTCGGGCGCCGTGTCGAATCCAGTGATGGACGTGACGCGCGCGGAGGTCGTGCTGGTCATCGGCGCCAACCCGACCGTCAACCATCCTGTTGCCGCCACGTGGATGAAGAACGCGGCGAGGACGGGCGTCAAACTGATCGTCGCGGACCCGCGCCGCTCCGACCTCGCGCGCCACGCGCACCGCTTCCTGCAGTTCAAGCCCGACACGGACGTCGCGCTGCTCAACGCCATGATGCACACGATCGTGGAAGAGGGCCTCGTCGACCCGGCGTTCATCGCCGACCGCACGAGCGGCTACGACGCGCTGGCCGCGAACGTGGCGTACTACAGCCCGGAAGCGATGGCGCCCATCTGCGGCATCGATGCCGAGACGATCCGCTACGTGGCGCGGCTGTATGCGACGGCCAAGGGAGCGATGATCCTGTGGGGCATGGGCGTGTCACAGCACGTGCACGGCACGGACAATGCGCGCTGCCTGATCGCGCTCGCGCTGATGACGGGCCAGATCGGCCGTCCCGGCACGGGCCTGCATCCGTTGCGTGGCCAGAACAACGTGCAGGGCGCGTCGGATGCGGGGCTCATCCCGATGATGTATCCGGATTACCGCCGTGTCGACGATGTGCAGGCACAGGCGACATTCGAGGCCGCGTGGGGCAGGCAGCTCGACGGCAAGCCCGGCCTGACGGTCGTCGAGATCATGGACGATATCCTCGCCGGTGGCATCAAAGGGATGTACATCATGGGCGAGAATCCCGCCATGTCCGACCCGGATGCGAACCATGCGCGCGAGGCGCTGGCGGCGCTGGACCACCTCGTCGTGCAAGACATCTTCCTCACGGAGACGGCATACCTGGCCGACGTGATCCTGCCCGCATCAAGCTTCGCGGAAAAAACCGGCAGCTTCACGAACACGGACCGCGTCGTGCAGCTGGGCCGCCAGGCGCTGGACCCGCCGGGAGACGCGCGCCAGGACCTGTGGATCATCCAGCAGATGGCGCACCGCCTCGGCCTGGACTGGGATTACGCCGGACCGGCCGCCGTGTTCGACGAGATGCGCAACCTCATGCCCAGCATCGCCGGTATCACGTGGGACCGGCTGGAGCACGACGGTGCCGTTACGTACCCGTGCCGCGCGCCGGGCGATCCGGGCGAACCCGTCGTCTTCACGCGCGAGTTTCCGCGCGAAGGCGGACGCGCGCGCTTCGTCCCGGCCGACATCATCCCGGCCGACGAGCGCCCCGACACCGACTACCCCGTCGTGCTGATCACGGGCCGCCAGCTCGAGCACTGGCACACGGGCAGCATGACGCGCCGCGCGGGCGTGCTGGACGCGCTGGAGCCGGACCCGGTCGCGCTCGTGCATCCGCTCGACCTGGAAGCGCTCGGGGGCCGGCCGGGCGACGTGATCACGATCGCGTCGCGCCGCGGCGAGGTCGCGCTGTATGCCCGGGCCGACGACGGCACGCCGCTCGGTGCCGTGTTCGTCCCGTTCTGTTATTACGAGGCCGCGATCAACCGGCTGACGAATGCGGCGCTCGACCCGTTCGGCAAGATCCCGGAATTCAAGTACTGCGCCGTGCGCGTGCGGCTGGGCGGCGAGGTCGCGCACCCCGGTTCCTACGGTGGCGGCCAGATTTTGGGAGACGTGGCAGAATTGCAAGCATGACATCATCTTCTTATCGTCCCCAGCTATCGCAGGCCAGCGCCGGCCTCACGCATCCCGTGACGGCCATCGACGAGCGCGGGCGCCGCGAGACGCTCTACATTCCGGCCGAGCGCCCGCTGACGGTCTATGTCGACAAGCGCGAGCTCGTCACGCTGATGACCCTGGGCGCGGCGCCGGAAGCGCTGACGCTGGGCTACCTGCGCAACCAGCGCCTCGTGCGGTCGCTGGACGACATCGTGTCCGTGCAGGTCGACTGGTCCGTCGATGCCGTGGCCGTCGTCACGCGCGGCGGCATCCAGGACGTCGAGGCGCGCACGGCCAGGAAGGTCGTCACGACCGGTTGCGGCCAGGGTTCCGTGTTCGGCGGCCTGATGGACGAAGTCGACCGCATCGTGCTGCCGCCGGACGCGCGCCTGCGCCAGTCCGTCGTGCACCGCATCGTCGAGACGGTGCGGACCCAGCAATCCGTGTACAAGCAGGCCGGCTCCGTGCACGGCTGCGCGCTGTTCACGAGCGACGGCGACCTGCTGTGGTTCATCGAGGACGTGGGCCGCCACAATGCCGTCGACGCCATCGCGGGGCTGATGTGGCTGGAGGGGATGGAGGGCGCCGACAAGGTGTTCTACACGACCGGGCGGCTGACGTCCGAAATGGTCATCAAGGGCGCGCAGATGGGCATCCCGTTCCTGCTGTCGCGTTCCGGCACGACGCAGATGGGCCATGCGGTGGCGGCGCAGGTCGGCATGTCGCTGCTCGCGCGCTGCAGCGGCCATCACTTCCTGCTGCTGTCCGGCGAGGAGCGCCTCGTGTTCGAGCCGGAATGGCTCGCCGCGCTGGAGACGGCGCGCACGTTGCGAACGGCATGAATGCGATTGCCGACGCCGTCGCGCGCGCGTTCACGCTGCTGTTCACGGGGGATCCCGACCTGTGGCGCATCGTCTGGGTGTCGCTCAAGACGAGCATCGTCGGCCTGCTGCTGGCCACGCCGCCCGCGATCCTGATCGGTTACGTCGTCGCCATGCGCAAGTTCCGTGGGCGGCGCATCGTCATCTGGCTGGCGCAGGCGGCGCTGTCTCTGCCGACCGTCCTGATCGGCCTCCTGCTGTATTTGCTGCTGTCGCGCCACGGGCCGCTGGGCGGCCTGCAATGGCTCTTTTCGCAGCCCGGCATCGTGTTCGGCCAGTGCGTCGTCGCGCTGCCCGTGCTGCTCGCCTTTACGCTGGCGGCCGTGCAGGGGCTCGATCCGCGCTACGCCGAGACCGCGATCGCGCTGGGCGCGGCGCCGATGCAGGTGATGGTGCGTGTGCTGTACGAGGCGCGCTTCGGCGTGATGGCGGCCGTGCTGTCCGGCTTCGGCCGCGTGATCTCGGAAGTGGGCTGCGCGCTCATGGTGGGCGGGAACATCGAAGGCGAGACCCGCACGATCACGACCGCGATCGCGCTGGAGACGAGCAAGGGCGAGTTCGCACAGGGCATCGCGCTCGGCATCGTGCTCGTGTCGATCGCGTTGCTGATGAACGGCGCGCTGATGCTGCTGCAGGGCGACGCCCACACGGCCCGGGAGCGCGCATGAGCATCGGCATCCATTCGCAGATTTCGGCGGCCGTGTACGAGAACGAGGACGAATCACAGCGCGTGAAGCAGCGCGACGAGCGCCGCAAGGCCCTGCTGGGCGTGCGCGGCCTGCGCAAGCGCCATGGCGACCGGCTGCTGTTCGACATCGACCGGCTCGAGATCGCCACGCACAGTGCCTACGTGCTGACGGGGATGAATGGCGCCGGCAAAAGCACCCTGCTGCGCGTGCTGGGCGGCCTGGAACGGGCCGAGATCGACAGCCTGCGCTTCGGCGGCGAGGACGTCCTGCGCGTGCACCCGTATCCGCGCGCGCTGCGCCGGGCAATCGTCTACGTGCACCAGCACCCGATCCTGTTCTCGACGAGCGTCGCCGACAACATCGGCTACGGCCTCGTCGTGCGCGGCGAAAAGCCCGAGACCGTGCGGCCCATCGTGGAGGAAGCGATGGCGTGGGCCGGCGTGGCGCACCTGCGCGACACGGACCCGACCCGGCTGTCGGGCGGCGAAAAACAGCGCGTAGCGCTCGCGCGTGCAAAAGTGCTGGAGCCGCGCCTGCTGCTGCTGGACGAGCCGACGGCGAACCTGGACGGCGCCGCGCGCGAACAGGTGATCGCCCTGATCCCGACCATGATCGAAGCGGGGAGCAGCGTCATCATCGCCTGCCACGACCGCGACCTGATCAACCTGCCCGGCGTGCAGCGGCTGAAGCTGCGCGACGGGCGTCTCGAGCACCGCTGATTTCATCAAGGAGAATCCATGCATCGCCGTTCCATCCTCGGCTTCATCGCCTGCCTGGCCGTCGCCACGCCGTTCGCGCAGGCGCAATCGGACAAGGTCCTACGGTTGTCCACGACAACAAGCACCGAGAACTCGGGCCTGCTGGGCTACCTGCTGCCCGCGTTCGAAGCGAAAACGGGCATCAAGGTCAACGTGATCTCCGTCGGCACCGGCAAGGCGCTGGAGTTGGGCAAGAACGGCGACGTCGACGTGACGCTCGTGCACGCGCGCGCGCTGGAGGACAAATTCGTGGCCGAGGGCTGGGGGATCGACCGCCACGACGTCATGTACAACGACTTCATCGTCGCGGGACCGGTCGCCGACCCGGCGGGCGTGAAGGGCAGCCGCGACGTCATCGCGGCCTTCAGGAAGATCGCGGCGGCCAACGTGAAATTCATCTCGCGCGGCGACAATTCCGGCACGGACGTGATGGAGAAGGGCTACTGGCAGCAGGCGGGCCCGAAGCCCGCCGGGAGCAATTACGTCAACGCCGGCCTGGGCATGGGCGAGGTGCTGAACATGGCGGCGGAGATGGGCGCGTACACGCTGACGGACCGCGCGACGTATGGCGCCTACAAAGCGAAGACGGGGCTGGCCATCCTCGTCGAGGGCGACAAGCGGATGTTCAATCCGTACGGGATCATTGCCGTCAATCCGGAGAGGCACAAAGGGATCAATTACAAGGGCGCGAAGGCGCTGATCGAGTGGATCACGTCGCCGGAAGGGCAGGCGAAGATTGCCTCGTTCAAGCCGGCGGGCGAGCAGTTGTTTTTCCCGTCGGCGAAATAAACCTATCCTTGCGGCGGGTATCGACGGCGATCCAGTTGGTCTCCCAACGCCTCCCGCCATCCGCCGAATACGCCTGCTCGAAGCGCCACTGGCCGGCGCCCATCGGCACGATCAGGAACCGCACCAGCACCGCGCGCCCGTCCACGGTGTCCTTGCCGTAAAAGGTGCCTTGGCCATTCTTGAAAGATCCCTGCATCGGGTCGGTCATCAACCCGTTGGCCAGGTTTGCGAAATGCAGGGTCCATTGCCCGGTCGCGGGCTGGTACAGGCGCAGCGACACGCCCGCGATCCGTCCGCTGCTGCCGCGCACATCCAGCTCGACGAGGTTGGCCTGCCCGCCCATCACCGCCTTGACGACCGACGTGCCCGTGTACTCGACCCAGTCGGCTTTGCCGCTGAGCGGCTCGCGCAAGCGTTTCAGTTGCGTATCCCAGGTGCCGATCTCCCAGTCGAAATCGTGTTGGCCGTCATGCGCCGCCGCGGACGTCTTCGTGGCGGGATTGTCCGGCCCCGCCGCGCTTGACTGCGAGAACGCGAGGACTGCAGAGATCAGGAGCGCAATGGATGATGGTTTCATGGTCGGTCCCCTGTTCCGGATCATACGGGATGCAGCTGCCCGCAGCACCATTCAGCCTTCTGCAATCTAAAAACAACGAAATAAAAAAGGTTTCGAAAGCTTTCGAAAGTTGCTTGTGTTTTCAATTTCCTTTTATTACTATCCTATAACAATACATAAGAGGAGAAGTAGGCATGCCAAGGAGACACGAAACAAGAGCCCGCCGCACCCTGATCGCCGCCGCGGTGGAAATGGCCCTGTGCACCACTGCGTTCGCGCAGGCCCAGCCCGATGTCGCGCCGCCGGCCACCGTATCCACGACGCCGGAACCGCAGGGCGCAGTAGTCGTGGTGACGGGTGCGCGCGCCGCGCTGGCAAAGTCGCTCGATTTGAAACGGAATGCGGACGTCATCCAGGATTCGATCTCGGCCACGGAATTGGGCCGTTTTCCTGACGATAACGTGGCCGACTCGCTGACCCATATCTCCGGCATCTCGGTATCGCGCACCCGCGGCGGGGAGGGGCAGTACATCAATGTGCGCGGCCTGGGCTCCGGCTACAACATCGTCACGCTGAACAAGCGCATCCTGGCGACCGACGGCGATGGACGCGACTTCGCTTTCGACGTGCTGCCGTCGGAAGTGATCAGCGGCGCCGACGTCATGAAGTCGGCCGAAGCGGCGCAAATGGAGGGCAGCATCGGCGGTTCGGTGAATCTGCGCTCGGCGCGCCCGCTCGACATCCCGGGCTTTCGCTCTTCCGTGCGGTTCGAAGGCGAGCATAACGACCTGTCGCGCAACAACGGCGGCAAGCTGTCGGGCGTCGTCAGCAACACGTTCAACAACAACACCATGGGCGTGCTCGTGGGCGCCGTTTTTTCCAAGCGCAAGGTGCGCACGGACTCGCTCGGCTACCAGACCTACAACGCCGACTCGCCGGGAAGCGTCGACGTCAACGGTGACGGCGCCATCGGCCCCGGCGAGAGCAACCTGCTGGCGCCATGCTGCATCTCGTTCGGCTCGGTATTCGAGGAGAAAAAGCGCTCGGCGCTGTCCGGTGCCTTCGAATGGAAGGTCACGCCGCAGTTCAAGATGATCGTCGATGGCCTGGCGACCCGCCTCGACTCGCCGCAGGTCGGCTACCAGCAGTCCTATTACGTCGAGCATGCGCCCGGCCGCTGGTCCGACATCGTCGTCAAGGACCGCCTGGTGACCGGCATGACGGTGCACGACCTGGTCCCGGAGATGTCTAACGTGACCACCGACCGCGTGGTCGACACCATGCAATTCGGCTGGCGCGGCGAATGGAAGCCGACCAGCCGCTTGAAGCTGAACGGCGACATCTACCGTTCGACGTCGAAGCGCGACTCGGGCGGCAAGGACACCTTCGTGGTTGCCGGCATCGCCGGACACAATACCGGCTACTACCGGGCCAACAATGGCGCCTTTCCCGACATCCGCGTGACGCTCGAGGATGGCCGGGACCTGGCGACCGAACTCGCCGCAGGCCGCCTGGGCAACAAGGACTACGGTATCCATTTCACCGGCCTCACCGGTAACGACATCAAGGACACCATCGACGGCGCCTCCCTCGACGGCCGGCTGGCGATGGACGGCACCTGGCACATCGACGGCATCCAGTTCGGCGCCAGCGGCACGTCGCGCAAGAAGGATCGCAATTCGATCGGCAACGAGAAGAGCGGCGGGGCCTGCCAGTACTGCGACATGTACTCGACCACTTTCGCTTCGCTCGGCGCCGACGTGGTGCGCCCGATGACGCTGCCGAACTACATGCGCAATGCGGGCGGCAGCTTTCCCGGCAGCTTCATCGCTTTCGACGTGCCGGCCTATTTCCGTGCGCTGCAGAGCCTGAACGGCAAGCCCGTGCTCGACGCCGAAGGCAACCCGACCGGCGACACGTTCGACGTGTCGCGTTCCCAGCCGGTGTTCGTGCCCACCGATTCCTACTCGGTGCGCGAGAAGACCGCGACGTTGTACGGCCAGCTCGAACTGTCCGGAGACAACTGGAACGGCAACGTGGGCATGCGCGTGGTGCGTACCAGGACCACGTCGAAGAGTGCGATCGACCAGATCGTCGCGATCGACGACCCGACGCCGAACATCCCGACCAGCAGCCCGACCGTCACCTACAGCCCGGCCGTGCCGGTGTCGGAAGACGGCAGCTATACCAAGCTGCTGCCGTCCGCCAACCTGAGCTGGTGGGCGCGCGAGGACTTCGTCGTACGGGCCGCGGTGGCCAAGGTGATGGCCAGGCCCTCGCTCGACAAGCTGGCGCCGACGCGCACCGACAACACGCTGGACCGCACCTACCTGCTGAGCATCGTCGGCGATCCCAAGCTCAAGCCGACCGAGGCGGTGCAGCAGGACATTTCGGTCGAATGGTATTACCGCCCGAAATCGGCGATCACCGCCGCGGTCTTCGCCAAGCAGATCAAGAATTTCGTGACCTACCAGACCGACGAGCACGTCGATATCGGCGTGCCCGGCTACCTCTATACGGTGACGCACCCGGTCAACGGCGACAAGGCACGCGTGCGCGGCATCGAGATCGGCATCCAGCACCTGTTCGACAACGGCTTCGGCATCAACGCCAAATTTGCCAAGACCCTGACCCGGGCGTACCAGAACGGCGCCTACGTCGGCCAGCTCGAAGGCGTGGCGCCGACCGCGTCCTCGCTCGGCTTCCTGTACGAGAGGAACGGCATCAACGCATCGATCTCCTTCGATTACACCGGCGAATACACGCAGAGCACCAACGTGATCGCCGGCTTCCCGAACAAGGTCGATGCGCTGACCTGGGTGACGGCGTCGGCATCGTGGGACGTGACGCGCAACGTCACTGTCTTCGTCGAAGGCAAGAACCTGGGCGACGCGGAGATGCGCTCCAACCTGGGGCGGCCCGATGCGCTGTACGGCTTCGAGACCTGGGGCCGCACGTACGTGGCCGGCATGAGTGTGAAGTTCTGATGGAGCGCGCGATGGAACCGACGACGACGACAACGATGGCAGCGAAGGCCGCGAAGGCAGGCGTGCGCCCGGCCGGCTGGCTCGGCTACGCGCTGGCCACCACGCTGCTGTGGGGCGTGTGGGGCGCCTTCGCCGGGCTGCCCAGCCAGCACGGCTTTCCGGAAACGCTGATCTACGTGGTGTGGGCGCTGACCATGGTGCCGCCGGCCCTGGTCGTGCTGGCGCGCGCCGGGTGGCGGATACGCCGCGACGCCCGCGCGGTCGCCTATGGGCTGTCGATCGGCCTGCTCGGCGCCGGTGGACAGATGGTCCTGTTCTACGCGGTCAAGGCCGGGCCGACCTACCTGATCTTTCCCCTCATCTCGTTGTCGCCGGTGATCACGATCGTGCTGTCCTTCCTGTTCCTGCGCGAACGCACCGGGGGCCTCGGGACGGCCGGCATCCTGCTGGCGCTTTGCGCGCTGCCGCTGTTCGACTATGCGCCGGGCGGCGCGCCCCAGTCCTACGGCCTGTGGTTCGTGCTGGCGCTGGGCGTGCTGGTCGCATGGGGTTTGCAGGCTTACCTGATCAAGCTGGCCAACGCCAGCATGGACCCCGAGAGCATCTTCTTCTACATGACGGCCAGCGCGCTGCTGGTCATACCGGTCGCGCTGGCCATGACGGATTTTTCCCAGCCGATCAACTACGGCCCGTCCGGGCCATTGCTCGCCGCGGCAACCCAGGTACTGAACGCCATCGGCGCCCTGACCCTGGTGCATGCCTTCCGCCAGGGCAAGGCGCTGGTGGTGTCGCCCCTGGTGAACGCCGGCGCACCGCTGCTGACGACCGTCATCGCGATCGCCCTGGCGGGGACGCTGCCGGGGGGCGCCAAGCTGGCGGGCATCGTGCTCTCGCTGGTGGCGGCCATGCTGCTTGCGCTGCAGCCCGACGACAACGCATCCGCGTGAAGCGGACGACTATACGGAACCTGACATGGAATATTTGTTGAACCTGGTCCAGCGCCACAAGGCGGGCACGGCGCTGGGCATGCATTCGGTGTGCTCTGCCCATCCCCTCGTCATCGAAGCCGCGATGGAGGCTTCCGCGCAGCGCGGCCTGCCGGTCCTGATCGAGGCGACCTCGAATCAGGTGAACCAGCATGGCGGCTACACCGGCATGACGCCGGCGGCCTTCCGCGATTTCGCGCACGCCATTGCCGACCGTGCCGGCATGCCGCGCGAACGCGTGCTGCTCGGCGGCGATCATCTTGGGCCGAACGCCTGGCAGGACCTGCCCGCCGATGCCGCCATGGCCAGGGCAGAGGTGCTGATCGACCAGTACGTGGCGGCGGGATTTCGCAAGATTCATCTGGATTGCTCGATGTCCTGCGCCGGCGACCCGGTGCCGCTGCCCGACGACGTGGTGGCGCAGCGCGCGGCGCGCCTGTGCGCCGTCGCCGAGCGTGCCTGGCGCGCCGCCGGCGGTCCGGCGCCGGTCTATATCGTCGGCACCGAGGTGCCGGTGCCGGGCGGTGCCCACGAAGACCTGGACGAGCTGGGCGTGACCACGCCGGGCGCCGCGCAAGCCACCATCGACGTGCACCGCGCCGCGTTTGCCCGCGCCGGGCTGGAGGGCGCGTGGCCGCGCGTGATCGGTCTCGTGGTGCAGCCGGGCGTCGAATTCGACCACCACAAGGTGATCGACTACCAGCCCGGCAAGGCCGCGGCCTTGAGTGCCTTCATCGAAGGCGTGCCGGGCATGGTCTACGAGGCGCATTCGACCGACTACCAGACGCCGGCCGGGCTGGCCGCCCTGGTGCGCGACCACTACGCGATCCTGAAGGTCGGTCCCGGGCTGACCTTTGCGCTGCGCGAGGCCTTGTGGGCACTGGCCGGGATCGAGGACGAGATGTCGGGCGCGAAGGAAGGCTCGGCATTCAAGGACACGGTGCTGGAAGTCATGCGCGCGGAACCGGGCTACTGGGCCAGGTACTACGGCGGACCGGACGCCGACGCGGCGCGCGTGCGCTTCGACCAGCAGTACAGCCTGAGCGACCGGATCCGCTATTACTGGCCGCATCCGGCCATCCAGGCGGCGCAGGCACGGCTGTTGGCCAGGCTGGAGCGCGAAGCGCCGCCGCTGACGCTGCTGAGCCAGTACCTGCCGCTCCAGTACGAGGCGGTACGCGAGGGCCGCGTGCGCAACCGGCCGGCCGATTTGCTCAAGGATGGCGTGGCCAGGGTGCTGCGCCAGTATATGGACGCCTGCACGGCGGTCCCCGCAACGAAGGAGTTGGAAACATGCTAGTAGTAAACAGGGAAATTTTTGGAATCGGCGAAGACCGCCTGGAGCAGGCAGGCGCATGCCTGACCGCGCGCGAGATCGCACAGCAGCCGGAGGTGTGGCGCGAGATCGATGCGCTGGTGGCGCAGCGGCGCGGCGCCCTGGACGCTTTCCTCGGTCCGTTGCTGGCGCGGCAGGACCTGCGCATCGTGCTGGCCGGCGCGGGTACCTCGGCCTTCATCGGCGAGTGCCTGGTCCCGTCCATGCTGCGCCAGGGACTGCGCGCCGAAGCCGTGCCGACCACCGATATCGTCTCGGGACCGCAGCGCTTCCTGCAGCCCGCGGTGCCCACGCTGCTCGTGTCGTTCGCCCGTTCGGGGAGCAGCCCCGAGAGCGTGGCAGCGGTGGCGCTGGCCGACGAGCTCCTGCCCGACGTGCACCACCTTGTCATCACCTGCAATCCCGACGGCGAGTTGTACCGGATGGCACAAGGCCGCGCCGGCGCCCTGGCTCTCCTGCTGCCGGATGCCACCCACGACCGTGGCTTCGCCATGACCACGAGTTTCACGTCGATGCTGCTCGCGGCCGCGCTGGCCTTCGGCGTGCTGGCGCCGGACGTGGTGGCGGCAACGTCCGCGGCAGCCGCGCAGGTGCGGGACAGCGCCTTGCCGCTGCTCGAAGCGCTGGTGGCGCGGCGCTTCGGGCGCGTCGTCTACCTCGGCAGCAACGAGCTGCGCGGGCTGGCCCGCGAGGCCGCGCTTAAGCTGCTCGAGCTGAGCGATGGCCGCATCGTCGCCCTGCATGACTCGCCCCTGGGTTTCCGTCATGGCCCCAAGACCGTGGTCGATGCCGACACCCTGGTCGTGGTGCTGTTGTCGAACGATGCGCATGCACGCCGGTATGACCTCGACCTGCTGCGTGAACTGCGCAGGGACGGTCATGCCGGCCGCGTGCTGGCCCTGAGCGGCCGGCCCGAGCCCGAGCTGGGCGACGACTGCCTTGCGCTGGACGGCGCCGGCGCACTCGCCGAACCGGCGCTGGCCTTGCCCTTCGTCGTGTTTTGCCAGGCCCATGCGCTGCTGCAGTCGCTGGCGCTCGGCCTGCGTCCGGATACGCCGAGCATGTCGGGCACCGTCAACCGCGTGGTGCGCGGCGTGACCATTTATCCGTTCACCCAGGGAGCGAGCGATGTTTCTCGGCGTTGATGGCGGCGGTACCAAGACGGCGTTCGCCCTCATCGACGAGCAGGGACGGGTCCTGGCTCGCCACGAAGAGGGCAGCGCCTACTACCTGGAGGTCGGTATGGATGGCACCGCCGCCATGCTCGAACGCGGCTGCCGGGCGGTGTTGCACGCGGCCGGCGCCGGGACCGGCGACGTCGCCTTCGGCTTCTTCGGGCTGCCGGCCTATGGCGAAGACCGCGCCGTCCAGCCTGTGCTCGACGCACTGCCGCGCGCGATCCTCGGATCGCAGCGCTACTTGTGCGGCAACGACATGGTGTGCAGCTGGGCCGGTTCGCTGGCCTGCCGCGACGGCATCAGCGTCATTGGCGGCACCGGTTCGATGGCGTATGGCGAATTTGCCGGCGCCAGGGCGCGGGCCGGCGGCTGGGGCGAGTTGTTCAGCGACGAAGGCTCGGCCTACTGGATCGCGCGGGCCGGCCTGGCGCTGTTCTCGCGCATGAGCGACGGCCGAGCCGTGCGCGGCCCGCTGCACGGGCTGCTGCGCGCACGCCTCGGGCTGCAGGAGGACCTGGACCTGTGCGGCGTCATCTATGGCGAAATGAACGCCGAACGCAGTCGCGTGGCCGCCCTGGCACCCGTGGTCAGCGCGGCGGCGGCAGCGGGCGACGCGCAAGCGCAGGCGATCCTCGACGCCGCGGCCGGCGAGCTCGCGGGCATGGTCGACGCCGTCCGTGCCGCCCTTGGGGTGGCGGCCGGCGTGGAGGTCGCGGTGTCGCATAGCGGCGGGCTGTTCTCCGCCGGGGGGCCGCTGCGCGAGCCGTTCGCGCGCGCGCTGGCCGCGCGCGCCTTGCCCTACCGGCTGGCGCGGCCGCGGCTGCCGCCCGTGCTCGGCGCCGCGCTGTATGCCGCGCGCTGCGCCGGCCGGCCACTCGCCGCCGTCGCCGTGGAACGGCTTGCCGGCGCGATCTGAGCGCCCCGCCGCCGCATTCATCCAAGGAGGAGATTCCCATGCATTCGATCCTGATCCGGGCGATCCTGGCGGCGCTGCTGGCGCTGCCGCCGGCATTCGCCGCCGACACGTACACGATGGCCGACTTCGACAAGGTGCCGAAGGTCGATGCCCACCTGCACCTGCACGGCGCCAGCCAGGATGCCTACCTGGCGCTGGCACGCCGGGACAACTTCCGGGCACTGACGATCAACGTCGACTATCCGGATTTCCCGCCGCTCGAACGGCAGCGCCGCATCGCCAGCGCCGCCGCCCACGCACATCCGGACCGGATCGCCTGGGTGGCGTCGTTTTCGACCCAAGGCTTCGAGCGGCCCGGCTGGACCGAAGCGACCCTGAAGGACCTCGACGGCGCGCTGGCCGACGGCGCCGTCGGCGTCAAGGTCTGGAAGAACATCGGCATGGCGTTGCGCGATGCGCGTGGACGGCTGGTCATGGTCGACGACGCGCGCCTGGCGCCCCTGTTCGACGGCCTGGCGGAGCGCGGCACGATGGTGCTCGGCCACCAGGGCGAGCCGCATAACTGCTGGCTGCCCCTGGCGCGGATGACGGTCAACAACGACCGCGAGTATTTCAAGGCGCATCCGGCCTACCACATGTACCTGCATCCGGAGATGCCCGGGTACGACCAGCAGATGGCGGCGCGCGACCGCCTGCTGGCCCGTCATCCGCGGCTGCGCTTCACCGGCGTGCACATGGCATCGATCGAATGGGACGTCGACCGGCTGGGACACTGGCTGGACGCGCATCCGGGTGCATACGTCGACGTGGCGGCCCGCATCGGCCAGGTCCAGTACCAGTCGCAGCGCCGCCGCGAGCGCGTGCGTGACTTCTTCATCCGTTACCAGGACCGCCTGATGTACGGAACCGACCTGGCGCAGTCGGACGAGCAGCCGGACGCGGGTTTCGCCAGCGATCTCGACACGGTTTGGCGACGTGACTGGCGCTACTTCAATACCGCCGACACCTTCGCGGTGCCGGAGCTGGACTCGCCTGTGCGAGGGCTGGCGCTGCCGCGCGTCGTGGTCGACAAGCTGTACCGCCTGAATGCGGAAAAGGCCTATCCGCGCGCGTGGCAACCGCCGCCCGCCGGCTGAACGACGTAGCGCCGGCGGCGCGGGCGGCCGGCACCGATCTTTCGTTTCATTTCGGATGGAGCCTCCTGTATGATCTGGCTCTCCAATACGGGGCGACGACGAGGCCCGAAAGATCGGCAATGAAAGAAACAAAGAGAACGGAAGCGAAACCTTCGACGCAAAACCTTCCCGGTGCGCCGTCCGACCCCGACCTGCTGGTCGAGGAAAGGCGGCGCCGCATCCGCGAACTGGTCGGCGAACGCGGACGGATCACGGTGGCGGAGCTGGCGGACATGTTCGACATCTCGCAGGTTACCGCGCGCAACGACCTGAACGCGCTGGCGGAGATCGGCGCCGTGGTGCGTACGCGCGGCGGCGCGCTGGCCCAGCGTGACGACGAAGACCTGCCGATCGGCGTCAAGCAGACCTTGCGCCGCGCCGAGAAGATGCGCATCGCCGAAGCGGCCGTGAAACTGATCGGCGAGGGCCAGACGATCGTGCTCGATTCGGGCACGACCACGGCGGAAATCGCCAAGCAGATCCGCGGCCTGAAGCTGCAGTCGGTGAACGTGATCACGAACGCGCTCAACATCGCGGTCCTGCTGGCCGGCGCGCCCCACGTCACGCTGATCATGCTTGGCGGCGTGCTCAGGCCAAGCTCGTATTCGCTCGGCGGTCCGCAAGCGGAAAGCGCGCTGCAGGGCCTGCATGCCGACATCCTGTTCCTCGGCTTCGACGGCCTGGATCCGGAGATCGGCGTGATGACGCCGCACCTGCTGGAAGCGCGCCTGAACGGCCGCATGCTCGAGATCGCACGCCGGGTGGTCGCGGTCGGCGATTCGTCGAAGCTGGGGCGGCGCAGCCTGTCCGTGATCGCCCGGATCGAACAGGTCGATTGCATCATCACCGATACCGGCGCGGTACCGGAGACAGTCGAGGCGCTGCGGGCACGCGGCGCGCAAGTCGTGCTGGTGTAGGGACGGCAGTGCCGGCCCGGCGCCGGCCATGTAGTCCAAACATTGACATGACGAGGAGACTTATGAAACGAGCGCATGACGAACGCCGGCGTACCCTGCTGCAGTGGCTGGCAGGGACCGCCGTCGCATCGACGGTCGGACCCGCGGCGGCAGCGGGCAACGGCAGGGACGTGGCGCGGATCGGCGACGCCGCGATGGCGCTGGAATTCGACGGCGAGTTGCGCTGCCGCCTGCTGTCGAAGCGGGGAGCGCGCGCGACGGCCGTCACCGCCTTCGCGTCGAGCGAGCGCCTGCGGCTCGCGAACGGGCGCTGGATCGAGCGCTTCGCCATGTCCGGCCAGGCTGCCGACCGTGTCGACGGACCGCATGGACCGGGCCTGCGGCACCGCTTTACCGGCGTGGCGCCCGACGGCATCGAAAAGACCGTCGCCGTCACGTTCCATGACCGGCATCCCGGTTTCGCGATCATCCGGGTCTCCTACCGCAACCTGGGCAGCAAGCCGCTGGACATCACCGCCTGGGCCAACAGCGCCCATACCCTGCGTCCGGCCGCCGGCCGCAAACCGGAATTCTGGACCTTTTCCGGCGCCACGCACCAGGACCGGCGCGACTGGGTGCTGCCGATGGCGCCGGGCTTCGAGCAGCGCAACTTCATGGGCATGAACGCGTCCGACTATGGCGGCGGCACGCCGGCCGTGGACGTCTGGCAGCGGGATTGCGGCGTGGCGGTCGGGCACCTCGATACCGTGCCGCGCCTGGTCGCGCTGCCGGTGCGGGCGACGGCCGGCGGCGCCTCGCTGGCGGTCGAGTTCGAGGGTGCCGCCACGCTGGCGCCGGGCGGCACCCTCGACACGCTGGACACCTTCCTGGCCCTGCATACCGGCGATTATTTCGCAGCGCTCGACCGTTACCGCCAGGTCATGGCCGAACGCGGCGTGCGCGCGCCGGACGCGCCGCCCGAATGCTACGAGCCGATCTGGTGCGCCTGGGGCTACGAGCGCGACTTCACGATCCCGCTGATGGTCGGCACGCTGCAGAAAGCGAAGGAACTCGGGCTCGAGTGGGCGGTGCTGGACGATGGCTGGCAGAACAATGAGGGCGACTGGAAGCTCGACACCAAGAAATTTCCGAAAGGCGAGGCAGACATGCGCGGCCTGGTCGGCGCGGTGAAGGAGGCCGGATTGAAGGCGCGTCTGTGGATCACGCCGCTGGCAGCCGATCCGGGCACCGACCTGCTGCACGAGCATGCCGACATGCTCTTGCTGGACAAGGACGGCGCGCCGCAGCTGATCTCGTGGTGGAACAGCCTGTACCTGTGCCCGGCCTATGAACCGACCATCGAGATGACCCGGGCTTTCGTGCGCAAGATCCTTGGCGAGTGGGGCTATGCCGGCCTGAAGATCGACGGCCAGCATCTGAATGGCGTGGCACCCTGCTACAACCCGGCGCACAAGCATGCGCGGCCGGAGGAATCCTTCGAGAAGCTGCAGGATTTCTGGAAGATGGTCTACGACACCGCGCGCGAGGTCAATCCGCATGCGGTGGTCGAATTGTGCCCCTGCGGCACCGCCTACGCCTTCCATAATTTCCCGTACATGAACCAGGCGCCGGCCTCGGATCCGCTGTCATCCTGGCAGGTCCGGCACAAGGGCAAGACCTTGAAGGCGCTGATGGGACCGTCGGCGGCCTATGCGGGCGACCACGTCGAGCTGAGCGACGGCGGCGAGGATTTTGCCTCGACGGTCGGCATCGGGGCGGTGCTGTCGACCAAGTTCACCTGGCCCGTCGATCCCAAGCCGAAGGACAGCTTCCTGCTGACGCCGGAACGCGAGGCCAAGTGGCGCAAATGGATCGGCATCTACCGCGACAAGATGCTGGCCAACGGCGTCTACCGTGGCGAACTGTATGACATCGGCTTCGACAAGCCGGAGGCGCACGTCGTGGAAAAGGATGGCAGGTTGTACTTTGCCTTCTTTGCGCCACGCTGGGACGGGCCGATCGAGATACGTGGCCTCGGTCCGGGCCGCTATCGCCTGCGTGACTACGTCGACGAGCGCGAGCTGGGACAGGTCCAGTCCGGCGCCAACCGGATCACCGTCCGTTTCGAGCATGCCTTGCTGCTCGAAGCCGTGCCGGCCTGAAAAACAGAAGGCCGCACGAAGCGGCCTTTGTCACGCGCGCGTCGAGATCACGCCAGCGCGTGCATCACCGCATCGACTGGAATCGCCTTGACCCAGTCCCGTCTCTGATCCGCCGTGATGACGGTGGAGTTGGCCTTGTCGACCGGGGCCCATTCCGGCGTCTTCTGGCGCATCAGCGCGACGACCGGCACGCCCACGGCATTCGCCAGGTGCATCACGGCCGTCTCGACCGACACGATCAGGTCGCACTGCGCCAGCATCGCGGGCAGCTGGAAGAAGTTTTCGTTGGCGCTGAACAGTTCCGTGCGGTCGAGCTGGCGGCGCGCCAGCATGGCTTTCACGTTGTCCACTTCCTGCGGCACCGCGTTGACGATGAAGCAGGCGCCGCGCCATTCCGGCTGGGCGCGCATCGTCGTGATCAGTTCGGCCACGCGCTCGACGGGCCAGCAGCGCTTGCGCGTCTTGGCGAACGGGTTGATGAAGACGAGCTTGCCCTGGCGGCCGTCGAAGCCCCATTCGTGCAGGCGCGCCTTCGCGCCCTCGACGAACTGCCCGGGAATGTGCACGAACGGGATGCGCCCGGCCGGCGGAATGTCCACGCCGGCCAGCTGGCGGAACCAGTCAGCATGCACGTCGCTGATGTGCGGCGCGCTCGCGCGGTCGGCTACGTCCGGGTCGAGGCTGGCGTCCAGCTTGCGGTAGCTGAACCAGTGGATCAGGCCCTGCAGGCCGTGCGGCTTCTTCAGGCCGAGCACGAAGCCGTCCGGGCTGATCTCGCGCGCGAGGTCGGCGTAGAAGTGCGGACGCAGGGTGCCCAGCGAGACGACGATCGGGTAGTGCTCCTGCTGCGCTTCCCGGATGGAAGCCTGGAACAGCTCCGGCGAGTAGTTCTGCTTGTAGACCTTCTCGATGAAGTCGCAGGCGTCGAGCCAGTCGTACAGGACGTTCTTTTTCAGGTGCGGCCACTGCGAGGCGTCGCTCGTGCGGCGCACTTCGTCCACCCACAGGTGCAGTTTCAGGTGCGGGTAGGCGCGCGCGAACGCCTGGAAGCAGTTCTGCAAATAGGTGTAGTCGCCCAACGCCAGGTGGGCGATGAACAGGATCTTGTCCGATTTCTTCAGCAGATCGGTAGGAATGAGAGGTACGTTCATTGTCTCTTACGGGTCGCCTGCCAGTTGTTGTCCGACGCCGCCAGCGGTATATCAGGGTCTGCGATTCAGCAGCGCTAACCGGTCGGCTGGCTGCGCATCTGCCTGGTGAGGATGCACACTACCGCCAACTCTCGAAATCTTCAACAAATTGTCTCGAATTGTAGTCCAAACCGGGACACTGCGTTGCCCCTGACCATATTTTTAGACGCATTGTCCTGTGCGAGCAACATGAACTGAACAGGATGACAAATCCTTGTCCTGGAGACGGCGAAACTGGCGTATTAAATTAACATCGGCCCCGCCGTGCCGTCGGCACGGAGGGCTGGATTCTACGCCATGCGGATTCGCGATGGTGATTTAGAACGACAACAGGCGCACGACGCCGCTCAGGCCGTGTGGTTGCCCGGCCGTCAGGGGGCACAGGACGCTCAGGCGGGCCCTGGCCTCGCCGGCCGGGAAGGCGACCCGCAGCGGCGCAGGGGCGCCGGTGGTCTTTTCGCCAGCTTTCCTGCCGTCGATGAAGACCTGGCACGGGCCGGTCACCTCGGCGAATTCGAGGATGCCGCCTTGCTTGCGCACGCGCGCAAAGGGATAGACGTCGGTGGCGTACAGCATGTAGCCGGTCTGCCCGGCCGGTTTGGCGCGGGCGCCGGGCGTGATCCAGCCCCACGAGTTCATGTCCGTGCCGGCAGGGCGCAGGTTGGGATCGACCGGGGTCGGGCTCTGCGGCGACGAGCGCCAGCCGTCGAGGACCTGCACCGGCGCCGAGGTGGGCTGGTAAGCCCAGGGCTGGGCCTTGCGCACCTTGACATCGAGCACGGCGGATTTGAGCCCGGCCGCGCTGGCGCTCAGCCTGAAGGTGCCTGCGCTGCCTTCGCGGGTCTGCACGATCACCTGGGCCAGCCCGTTGAACAGTGCGCGCGTGTTGCCCTTCTCGCTGCTGGTGTCGTTCGGATCGCCATTGCCCAAGCCGATGATGTCGCCCCCCTCGGCCTTGAACACGATCTGGTGCTGCGCCAGCGGCACGTGGCGGCCCTGCGCATCGAGTGCTTCGACCTGGATGGGCTGGGCGTCGAGGCCGTCGCCGCGCATGAGTGAACGGTCCGGCGTGAGCTTGAGCGCGACCGGCGCGCCGGTGGTCTCGACCTCGAACCGTTTCACCACCTTGCCGCCGCGATAGCCCACGGCCGACAGCTTGCCGGGTGCATACCGGACCTGCCAGCGGTTCATCTCGTAGATGTCGCCCTTCTGGCGGCCTTGCGAGCGGCCGTTCAGGAACACTTCGACTTCATCCATGTTGTGCAAGGCCATCACGGTGATCGGCTGGCCTTCCTTGCCGGCCCAGTTCCAGTGTGGCGCCAGCCGCAGCACCGGCTCCTTGCGCCACTGGGCCTGGTGCAGCCAGAAGGCGTCCTTCGCGAAGCCGCACAGGTCCATGATGCCGAAGAACGAGGAATTCGATGGCCATTCGTGCGGCGATGGTTCGCCGTGGTAGTCGAAGCCGGTCCACACGAACGCGCCGGCCACGAAGGGCCGCTCGGCCACGGCTTTCCAGCCGACCCGGTGGGTCGTGCCCCAGGAGGACGCATCGTCGTCGTAGCTGGCGAAGATGTGCTTCTCCGGGTCGGTCACATAGGCGCCGCGCGTCTGGTAGGCCGAGACGTCTTCGGACGACGTCATCGGCACGGTCGGGAAAGCCTGGTGGAACGCGTCGTAGGCCTGGTACTGGTAGTTGAAGCCGACGACGTCGACCGCCTGGGCCGCGTTGGCGGGCTCGAACTGGCCGGTGTTCATGGCGGCGGTGGTGGGGCGCGACGTGTCGAGCGCGCGTACGGCGGCGACCATGCGGCGCACCATTTCCCGGCCCTGCTCGGTGCCCTGGATGGGTTCCTCGTTGAACACCGACCACAGGATGATGGACGGGTGATTGCGGTGGCAGCGCACCAGCCAGCTCAGCTCCTCGACATGCTCCGGAGAGGGGTTGAATACGCGGTTCTCGTCCATCACGAGGAAGCCCAGCTCGTCGCACAGTTCGTAGAAGCGCTTGTCCTGGGCATTGTGCGAGCAGCGGATGGCGTTGACGCCGAGTTCCTTCAGGCGGCGCATGCGGTAGTCGAGCAGGCCGTACGGCACGGCCACGCCGACCCCGGCGTGATCCTGGTGAATGCACACGCCCTGCAGCTTGACGTGCCGGTCGTTGAGGAAAAAGCCGAGCTCGGGGTCGAAGCGCTGGGTGCGGAAACCGCAGCGGGTGGTGACTTCGTCGAGCAGCCTGCCGTCCTGCAGCACGCGGGTGCGCACGCTGTACAGGTTGCGTTCTTCCAGGCTCCACAGTTCAGGCGCGGCCACGCGCATGCTGCCGGTGACGACCTGGCGCGTCAGCACGCCCACGTCGGCCGGGGCGCCGAAGCTGGCCACGGTCTTGCCTGCAGCGTCGACGAGGACGCTCTCGACCTGCACCCGCTGCGCGCTCTTGCGGATGTTGTACAAGGTCACTTCGAGCGGAATGGTCCACTGGCCGTCGGCGAACACGGGATGGGCGAACACGCCGTCGGTGGCGATGTGGACCTGCTCGCGCTTGACGAGCCACGTGTTGCGGTAGATGCCGGCGCCTTCGTACCACCAGCCCTGCATGGTGTCGGCATCGACGCGGACCACGAGCGAATTGAGCGCGTCGCCGTAGGTGGCGAACGGGGTCAGGTCGATGTAGACCGAGCTGTAGCCGCTCCAGGTGTGCGCCACCTGCGTGCCGTTGAACCAGACGGTGCCAAGGGTCGCCATGCCGTCGAGCTGCAGTTCGATATGCTTGCCGTGGTCGGCCTCGTCCAGGCGGATCAGCGTGCGGTACCAGCCGATGCCGCGCTTGCGGTAGCCCTGCGCCACGTTGGCGCTCTGCTCGGGCACCTGCGCACTCGCGAAGTCGTGCGGCAGCGTGACGCTGTTCCACTCGGAATCGTCGAAACCGGGCGCCGCGGCACCGCTGGCATTGCCGGCCTTGGCGTTGGCGTAGGTCCAGCCATGGCCCCGGATGACCGGGAAGGCGATATCGCCTTCATGGAAGCGCCAGCCCTTGTTGAGCGACACGACCGTGCGTCCGGGCGCGGATGTGGGGCGGGCCTGGCTGGCGTCCGCGTAGGCGGAGGACTGGCCGAAGACCGAGGTGGTGGCGAGCGCGCCGGCGCTCTTGAGGAAGTCGCGTCTGTTGAGCATGCCCGCAACACTATCAAGGTTGGCATGCGCTGTCGACGCTAAAAGCGCCGGTGCAGGTTACGATTTTCGGCAGGCTTACATGAGAATCACGTCGTACTGTTCCTGGTGATAGCCGCGCTCGACCTGCAGCGAGATCCGCTTGCCGATGAAGTCGCCGAGCATGGCCAGGTGCTGCGACTCTTCCTCGAGGAACAGGTCGACCACTTCCTGCGACGCGACGATGCGGAATTCGCGCGGGTTGAACTGCTTGGCTTCGCGCAGCAGTTCGCGCAGGATCTCGTAGCAGATCGTCCGGCTCGTCTTGACCTGGCCCTTGCCGCCGCAGGCAGGGCAGGGCTCGCACAGGATGTGGGCCAGCGATTCGCGCGTGCGCTTTCTCGTCATTTCGACGAGGCCCAGCGCCGAGAAGCCGCTCACGGACACCTTCGTGCGGTCGCGCGACAGCGTCTTCTTGAGCTCCGCGAGCACGGCGTTGCGGTGCTCGGTGTTCTCCATGTCGATGAAGTCGAGGATGATGATGCCGCCCAGGTTGCGCAGCCGCAGCTGGCGGGCGATGGCGTGTGCCGCTTCCAGGTTCGTCTTGAAGATCGTGTCGGCGAAATTGCGCCCGCCGACGAAGCCGCCCGTGTTGACGTCGATGGTCGTCATCGCTTCGGTCTGGTCGACGATCAGGTAGCCGCCCGATTTCAGGTCCACGCGCCGGCCCAGCGCGCGCAGGATCTCTTCCTCGACGCCGTACAGGTCGAACAGCGGGCGCTCGCCCGTGTAGTGCTGCAGGCGCGACAGCACGCTCGGCGTGTACACCTGGGCGAATTCGACGAGTTTCAGGTAGTTCTCGCGCGAGTCGACGAGGATCGCGGCCGTCTCGTCGTGCACGAAGTCGCGCAGCACGCGCTGGGCCAGGCTCAGGTCCTGGTACAGCAGGCTCGTCGCGGGACGCGTGCGCGCGCCCGTCATGATGGCGCCCCACGTCTTGCGCAGGTAGTCGACGTCGGCGGCGAGGTCGGCGTCGGACGCGTCCTCGGCCTGCGTGCGCACGATATAGCCGCCTTTTTCGTCCGGCGGCAACAGGCCCGCGAGGCGCGCGCGCAGGGCTTCGCGCTCGGATTCCTTCTCGATCTTCTGCGAGATGCCGATGTGTTTATCCTGCGGCAGATAGACGAGCATGCGGCCCGCGATCGAGATCTGCGTGGACAGGCGCGCGCCCTTCGTGCCGATCGGATCCTTGATCACCTGGACGGTCAGCACCTGGCCGTCGAACAGGATCTTTTCGATGGGCGTTGGAGGGGCGCTGCTGCTGCCGTTCGCGCCGTCGTGCGGCCTGGCTTCCCAGATGTCGGCCACGTGCAGGAACGCGGCGCGTTCGAGGCCGATGTCGATGAAGGCCGACTGCATGCCCGGCAGCACGCGCACGACCTTGCCCAGATAGACGTTGCCCGCGAGACCGCGGGTGAGCGTACGCTCGATGTGCAGCTCTTGTACGGCACCCTGAACCACCAGCGCGACGCGCGTTTCCTGGGGGGTGATGTTGATCAGGATGTCTTCAGTCATGAGGCCGGGTTTTAATTGTTGTCTCGGGTCACATCATACACGCAGGGTGGGGTCATTGATGCCGGGGGCATCGATTACCCCATCCTACAGCGCGCTGACGCCCGCTTTCTGCAGTAACTGCGCCGTCTCGAACACGGGCAAGCCCATGATGCCGGAATGGCTGCCTTCGATGTGCTCGATGAACAGGGCGGCGAGGCCCTGGATGCCATAGGCGCCGGCCTTGTCGTAGGGCTCCGGCGTCGCGCAATAGGCGCGGATCGCTGCCGGCGTGAGCTGGGCGAAACGCACGTTCGACACCTGCGTCACCTGCTCGAACACGTCCGTGTAGTGCAGCGCGACCGACGTCAGCACCTGGTGCGTGCGGCCCGACAGGCGTTCCAGCATCGCATGCGCTTCCTTCGGATCGGCCGGCTTGCCGAGGATTTCGCCGTCGATGGTGACGGTCGTGTCGGCCGACAGCACGGGGCGCAGCGGCATGCGGCGCATGTGCAGCACGTTCCACGCGAACGCGCCTTTTTCGCGCGCCACGCGGGCCACGTAGTCCATGGCGGGCTCGCCCGCGAACGTGTCTTCGCTGACGTCGATGCCGCGGGCCGGATCGGAGCGCAGGCTAAGGATGTCGAAATCGATGCCGACCTGGCGCAGCAGTTCGCGGCGGCGCGGGCTCTTCGAGGCGAGGTAGATTTTCTTGTCGGGCTGTTTCATCGGCTCATACCCGATGGTAGGGGTGGTTCTGGGTGATGGACCAGGCACGATATAACTGTTCTGCCAGCATCACGCGCACGATACCGTGCGGCAGCGTCATGCTGGAGATGCGGATCAGACCGTCCGCGCGTGCCTTGAGTTCCGGATCGAGGCCGTCGGCCCCGCCGATCAGGAAGGCGATGTCGCGCCCGTCCTGCTGCCAGGCCTCCAACGCTTGCGACAGGCCCACGCTGGTGAGATCCTTGCCGCGCTCGTCGAGGGCGACGATGCGCACGCCTTTCGGCAGCACGGCCTCGATGCGCTCGCGTTCGAGCGCCATCGCGGTGGCCGCCGTCTTGCTGCCGGACCGTTCGACCGGTTTCACTTCCTTCAGCACGATGCGCAGCTCCGGCGGCATCCGCTTCGCGTATTCCGCGAAGCCGGTCTCGATCCAGGCCGGCATCTTGTGGCCGACCGCGACGATGAACAACTGCATCGCAGCTTATTCTTCGGTTTTCTTGATGCGGCGGATGACTTTCTTGGCCGGTGCGTCGCCCTCGGCTGCGGCTTTCGTCGCGCGCTTCGGTGCGGCAGCAGCCTTGGCGGCCTTGGCAGCTTTGGCGTCCGCGGCAGCGGTCTTGGACACGGCAACCTTCACGGTGGCGCCCGTCGGGATCTTCTTGGCGGCAGGTTTCCGGGCGGCCGGCTTGACGTCAGCCGCCTTCTTCGCGGCCGGCTTGCGCTCGCGCACCGGCTTGGCGTCTTCCTGCTCCTGGTTCGCGGCGAGGTGCTTCGACTTGGTCTTCGGTGCGGCCGCGTCCTGGCCCTCTAGCGTCGACTTGCGCTTGGCGGCGCCCAGTTTGACGGGCTTGTCGCCCCAGATTTCTTCCAGGCGGTAGTACTGGCGGATGGCCGGCTGCATGATGTGCACGATCATGTCGCCCAGGTCGACGAGGACCCATTCGCCCGTGTCTTCGCCTTCCAGCCCGACCACGTCGCCGCCTGCTTCCTTGACCTTGTCGCGCACCGAGGCGGCCAGCGCCTTGGTCTGGCGATTCGACGTGCCCGACACGACCGCGATACGGTCGAACAGGCTGGTCAGGTGCGTCGTGTCGAACAGAACGATGTCCTGGCCCTTGACGTCTTCGAGGGCGTCGACGACGAGCGTTTGCAGTTTCTTGATATCCATTAGTTTTTGTACAAGTTATGTTGTTGAATATAGTCTAGCACTTGCGGCGCAACGAGCGCGCTTATGTCAGTACGGGGTTCGGCGTGCAGGGCAGCGCGCACCTGCGTGGCCGATATGTCGATGGCCAGCGTGTGCGCCAGGCACACCTTGCCCGCCGGGCTGGCGCGCACGGCGTCGAACGACGCGCGCCGCTGCGCCAGTTCGGCTGCCACGGCGGGCGGCAGCGCGGCGTCGTCGAGCCGGTAGCCGGGGCGGGCGGCGACGCCGAAATTGGCCAGCGCGAACAGGTCGCGCCAGTCGCGCCAGGTGTCCAGCTTCTGCAACTGATCCGCACCCATCACGAACACGATGGACGTATCCGGCCCGAGTTCGGCGCGCACGTCGCGCAGGGTTTCGACCGTGTACGTGGCGCCATGACGGTCGATCTCGCGGGTATCGATCGTCACGGGTGCGCTACTGCCTGCAAATGCCAGTTCCAGCATGGCCACGCGGTCGGTGTCGCCCGCTTCCAGGCCACTCTTTTTTTGCCACGGCTGGCCGGCCGGCAGCACGCGCAGTTCGTCCGGGTGGAGCTGGCGCGCGAACAACTCGGCCAGCGCGACGTGGCCGTGGTGCACCGGGTCGAAACTGCCGCCCAGCAGAGCAACACATCTGGTCACGGGGCGAGCCAATCCCGGTGCGGCAGGAAGTCGGTGGTCAGCTTGTCTTCGGGGCTGCCCGGTTCCGGATGCCAGTCGTAACGCCATTTGACGATAGGCGGCATCGACATCAGGATCGCTTCCGTCCGGCCGCCCGACTGCAGGCCGAACAAGGTGCCGCGGTCCCACACGAGGTTGAACTCGACGTAGCGGCCGCGCCGGTACGCCTGGAAATCGCGCTCGCGTTCGCCGTACGGCTGGTCCTTGCGGCGTTGCAGGATCGGCAGGTAGGCATCGAGGAAGCCGTCGCCGACGCTTTGCACCATCGCATACGACTGCTCGAACCCGAGTTCGTTGAAGTCGTCGAAGAAGATGCCGCCGACGCCGCGCGCTTCCTTGCGGTGTTTTATATAGAAATAATCGTCGCACCAGCGCTTGAAGCGCGGGTGCAGGTCGCCGCCGAACGGCGCCAGCGCGTCGTGGCAGACCTGGTGGAAGTGGCGCGCGTCGTCCGCATTGCCGTAATAGGGCGTCAGGTCCATGCCGCCGCCGAACCACCAGACGGGTTCCTTGCCCTCGGCCGTCGCTTCGAAAAAGCGCACGTTCATATGCACGGTGGGTGCGTACGGATTGTGCGGGTGCAGCACGAGCGACACGCCCATCGCTTCCCAGGCGCGGCCCGCCAGTTCCGGCCGCGCGGCCATCGCCGACGCCGGCAGGCTGGCGCCGCGCACGTGCGAAAAATTCACGCCGCCGCGCTCGATCACATTTCCACCTTCGATGAGGCGCGATACGCCGCCGCCACCTTCGGCCCGTTCCCACGTGTCGCGCAAGAAAGGCTTGCCGTCGACGTCTTCCAGCGCTTGCACGATGCGCGCCTGGAGGTCGAGCAGCCAAGCCTTGACGGCGGCCGGATTAATTGTAGCCATGTGGAAATGTGAGAGAAAAAAAGCGAACGGGGATTGTACACTGATGAACTGGATCGTGACAGGCACCTGCCAACACCGATTTCAGCACCCCGCCGGCGCGAATAAAAATCCTGCGCAAATCTCTACAATTTTCTGCATTTTTCTAGCTTTCGTCGTTACGAATGCAAGAAACGCGTGCGTATTACTAATAGTCTACGTCGAAAGAAACCGATTTCACGCCAGCCGCATAGGCCGGTGTCGGAACGAGTCAATAACGAAAACGACGGAGACCTTCATGGAACATACGATCCCCCCTCGGCCGCGACCTTGACGCGCCAACTTGTCCTCTCCCATCCAATGTCTTCATCGTGACGGCCCGTCCGTGGCCGTACCGACGGGGATGGTGCATTGCAGCAAACCGGTAACCCCGGTCCAACACTTTCTTGGAGTTCAAGCATGAAGAAGCAAACTCTTGCGCTTGCCTGCGCCGTGGCAGGCCTGGTGGCAGCGTGCGGCGGCAGCAGCAGCCCGTCCTCGCAATCGCCTTCTTTCGCCGCCATGATCGGCAGCGCGTCCGGCGGCGGCGCAGACGTTGCGGCCACGGGCGCCCGTTGGCAGAGCGTGAAGTACGGCGGCAGCGGCTACGTGACCGGCCTGATCTTCCACCCGACCAGCCCGGACGTGCTGTATGCGCGCACCGACATGGGCGGGGTCTACCGCAGGGATACGGCCACTTCCGGCTGGACGCCGATCACGGACGGCTTCGGCGTCCGCGAAGAATTCTATAACGGGGCCGAAAGCGTGGCCCTGGATCCGACCGACGACAAGCGCGTGTACCTCGTCACCGGCATGTACGATTGGTCGGGACAGAATGCCCGCCTGTACATCTCCACGAACCGCGGCGACAGCTGGACGCACGTCGACCTGCCGTTCCGTGCCGGTTCCAACGATCCGGGCCGCGCCATCGGCGAACGCCTGATGGTCGATCCGAACCAGCCGTCGGTCCTGTACTACGGCTCGCGCACGTCGGGCCTGTGGAAGAGCGCCGACTACGGCCAGACCTGGAGCCAGGTGACGTCGCTGACGTCGTTCCAGTACCCGGGCGACCAGATCGGCTCCCTGCCGGGCCGCACGTCGGGCGGCATCGAGAGCGTGCTGTTCGACACGTCGACCACGGGCGCGGGTACGGCCACGCAGACCATCTACACGGCGGTGGCCCCGGATTACGCTGCCGCGGCCGGCCTGAATGCCAACCTGTACAAGTCGACCGACGGCGGCGCGACCTGGACGGGCGTGTCGACCCCCGTGACCGGCTACTACATCCCGCACATGGTCCGCGCCAAGGACGGCGTCATCTACGTGGCGTTCACGAAGGACATGGGCCCGGGCGCCGGCGGCCCGGCCCGCCTGTACAAGTTCGACGGCACCAACTGGACGCTGCTGAAGAGCTACGATACGGAGCAGTGGGTGAACTTCGGCATGGGCGGCCTGTCGGTTTCCGGTTCCGGCCCGACCACCCGCATCGCGCTGGGCGTGTCGAACTCGTGGGGTAACTGGCAGGGCCAGCCGGTCGTGCAGGTGTCCGACGATGCCGGCCTGACCTGGCGCGAGATCGCGTCGATGACCCCGCACACCCCGTCCGACGTGGACTTCTCCGGCTGGGTGGACGACGTCGAGATCGATCCGAACAACCCCGACCACATCCTGCACGTGTTCGGCGGCGGCATCTGGGAGACGAAGACCGCATCGGCCGCCACGCCCACGTGGAACCTGGACGTGACCAACCTCGAGGAAACCGCGACGATCAGCCTGGCGACGCCGCCCAAGGGCGCCAACTATGCGCTGCTGCGCAGCTCCGGCGACATCGGCACGCACGTGCAGACCGAGGTGCTGAAGAAGCCGACGCGCGGCCCGATCGGCTACTTCAGCAACGGCCACGCCGCCGACACGGCCTGGTCGAACCCGGCCTACATCGCGGCCGTCGGCACCGGCGGCTGGGTCCAGAACAACCCGCGCGGCGCCTACTCGACCGACTCCGGCGTGACCTGGACGCCATTCGCCAGCAAGCACCCGGACGCGGCATCGAACGACCACCAGGGCGGCGAGGAAACCATCGCCGTCACCGCGCCGGGCAAGGCCGTCTGGGCACCGTCCGGCGCGCGGCCGGCCTACACGACCGACAACGGCGCCACCTGGACGTACACGAACCTGCCGGACCTGTCCGCGGTGGGCATCGGCCGCGGCTACCGCGTCGTCGCCGACCGCAAGAATCCGAACAAGGTCTACGCGTTCAACTCGGGCGGCGCGTGGTGGAACCAGTGGGCGGACACGTCGCATTTCTGGTACTCGAACGACGGCGGCCATACCTTCACCGAGAGCACGACGTTCGTGAGCGCGGGCGCGCGCGTGGCGGCCTTCTACCAGTCGTCGATCGCCGTCAATCCGAATGCTGAAGGCGACATCTGGGTGGTCGACGGTTTCAGCATCCTGCACTCCACCGACTCGGGCGTGACCTGGACCAGGCTGGATGTGACCGCGCCGGACTGGGGCACCAACGAGACGTGGAGTTATCCGCAGGTGTACGGCGCCACCTCCATTGCGCTGGGCAAGGCGCCGGCCGGTGCGACGTACTCGTCTTCGATCTACATCGTCGGCATCATCAACAACGTGTGGGGCGTGTACCGCTCGGATGACGGTGCCAGGACGTGGCGCCGGATCAACGACGACAAGCACCAGTACGCCGGCATCAGCAACCTGGCCGCCGACCAGGCCGTGCCCGGACGCGTCTATGCCGCCGGCGCGGGCCGCGGCGTGTTCTTCACCTACTGATGATGGCAATGCCGGTGCCCGCATGGGCGCCGGCAGCAACGATTACTTCCGGAGACTTTCATGAAATTCAAATCCATTCTCGCCGCCGTCGCCTTGATGGCAGCAGGCAGCGCCGGCGCCACCGTCCTGAACTTCGATGGCCTGACCGAGATGATGTACGGTGACGGCTTTCCGCTGGCCGGCAGCATGACCTACAACGGCCTGAACCTGACCTACGTGGAGTCGGGCTTCCAGGTGACCCTGAATGCGCCGGGCGCGGACGCAGACGCGGCCCACGTCGGCGACGGCACGTACGAGCCGTCGACGTACAACTGGCACGACGGCATGGAAAACGGCTGGGACACGTTCGTCACGCTGACCCGCGTGGGCGGCGGCAAGTTCAACCTGAACAGCTTCGACTACTTCATGGATTGGAGCGACGTGTCGGCCGACGGCGTGTCGGTCGGTTCGATCCAGGACGCGGGTACGTGGAGCACGGTCCTGACCGGCATCACCGAACTGCGCATCGGCTCGGGTGCCTACAACCAGATCGACAACGTCAACGTGGAAGCGGCCGCGCCGAGCGGTTCGGTGCCGCTGCCGGGGACGCTGGCGCTGATGCTGGGTGGACTGGCCGCGGGTAGCGTGGCGCGTCGCCGGAAATAACGTCGTTCCCGCGAAAGCGGGAACCCATGCTGACTGCTCGAAGTCGACTCTTTGTAGCCAACGAGGTGGAAATGAAGAACGTAGTCAGCATACTCAGTATGGATTCCCGCGTGCGCGGGAATGACGATGCTATTTCTGACGGCTTTTGAAAACAATATTCCGGACACTAGTGCGCGGAGGCGGGAACCCATGCTGAGCTTCCGAAGTCAGTCCATTCAGCGCGTCACGGTGCTTTGACGTTACTGAACCCGGTTGCTCTATATGGATTTCCGCTTGCGCGGGAACGCCGAGTCATGCGAACTTTTGCAGCATCTCAGCAATAAAACGAGTCCATCGTTGGAACATGTCACTTTCGGCATCGAGGACTCAACCATGGACAGATCAAGCTACGTCTATATGTTGGCGAGCGGCTTGAACGGAACACTCTACGTTGGCGTGACAAGCGACCTCGTAAAACGTGTTTGGCAGCACCGCGAAGGCCTGGCTGAAGGATTCACAAAGCGATATCGCGTCAAGATGCTGGTCTGGTATGAGATTCACGCCGATATCATGGAAGCGATCCGGCGCGAAAAGCAGATCAAGAAGTGGGACAGGTCGTGGAAGGTGGAGCTGATTCAGAAGACCAATCCCCGGTGGCGTGACCTCTATGCTGATATTGTAGGCTAGCGAGCTCAGCATGGGTTCCCGCTTGCGCGGGAACGACGGCAGGGTAAAAAAACGGAGGCTGCGAGCCTCCGTTTTTCGTTGTTGCGAGACGCTAGGTCATCACGCCTGCTTGATCCCACGCCACCCGATGTCGCGCCGATACTGCGCCCCATTGAAGTGGATCTTCTCGACGGTCTCGTACGCCTGCTTCTGCGCCATCTTGACGCTGTCGCCCAGGCCGACGACGCACAGCACGCGGCCGCCCGACGTCTGCAGCGTGCCGCCCACGATTTGGGTGCCGGCGTGGAAGGTGACGCATTCCGGCGTTTCGGCCGGGATGCCGTCGATGATGTCGCCCTTGGCCGGCGCGTCCGGATAACCGGCCGCCGCCATCACGACGCCCACCGCCGTGCGGCGGTCCCATTCCAGTTCCACCTTGTCCAGGGTGCTGTTGCAGGCGTGTTCCAGCACCGTCACGAAGTCGCTCTTCAGGCGCGTCATGATCGGCTGCGTTTCCGGGTCACCCATGCGGCAGTTGAATTCGATGACCTTCGGCACGCCGGCCGCGTCGATCATCAGGCCCGCGTACAGGAAACCGCTGTACGGGATGCCGTCCTTGGCCATGCCCTGGATGGTCGGGTTGATGATCTCGCGCATCACGCGCGCGTGGATCGACGGCGTGACGACCGGTGCCGGCGAGTATGCGCCCATGCCGCCCGTGTTCGGGCCCTGGTCGTGGTCCTTCAGGCGCTTGTGGTCTTGCGACGTGGCCAGGGCGACGACGTTCTTGCCGTCGCACATGACGATGAAGCTGGCTTCTTCGCCGGCGAGGAATTCCTCGATGACGATGCGTGCGCCCGCGTCGCCGAAGCGGTTGCCCGACAACATGTCGTCGGCCGCCTGGTGTGCTTCTTCCAGGGTCATCGCGACGACGACGCCCTTGCCGGCGGCGAGGCCGTCGGCCTTGATGACGATCGGCGCGCCCTGGGCGTCGATGTAGGCGTGGGCCTGGGCGACGTCGGTGAACGTCTGGTACTGCGCCGTCGGGATGCCGTGGCGGTGCATGAAGGCCTTGGCGAAGTCCTTCGAACTTTCCAGCTGGGCCGCTTCCCTGGTCGGGCCGAAGACCTTCAGGCCGCGCGCGCGGAACAGGTTGACGATGCCGGCCGCCAGCGGCTGCTCCGGGCCGACCAGCGTCAGGTTGACGTGTTCCGCGACGACGAAGTCGGCCAGCGCGGCCGGGTCGGTGATGTCGATGTTGATCAGGCGCGCATCGCGCGCGGTACCGCCATTGCCCGGTGCGACGTAGACCATCTGGACGCGATCGGATTGGGCCAGTTTCCAGGCCAGGGCATGTTCACGGCCGCCAGAGCCGACTACCAGGATTTTCATGGATTGCTTTCGCTGCTTACTCTTCAATGACTGCGTTCGTATAGACTTCCTGCACGTCGTCCAGGTTTTCCAGAGCGTCGAGCAGTTTCTGCATCTTGAGCGCGTCTTCGCCGGTGAACACCGTCTCGGTGTCAGGCTTCATGATGACTTCGGCGGAATCGGCCTTGAAGCCGGCCTTTTCCAGGGCTTCCTTGACGCCGGCGAAGGCGTTCGGGTCGCACAGCACTTCGAAGCCGCCTTCGTCGTCGGCGATCACGTCGTCGGCACCGGCTTCCAGCGCCGCTTCCATGAGCTTGTCTTCTTCGACGCCGGGTGCGAACAGGAACTGGCCCGTGTGCTTGAACATGAACGCGACGGAGCCTTCGGTCCCCATATTGCCGCCGAATTTGCTGAACGCGTGGCGGACTTCGGCCACGGTGCGCACGCGGTTGTCGGTCATGCAGTCGACGATGATCGCCGCGCCGCCGATGCCATAGCCTTCGTAGCGGATTTCTTCGTAGTTGACGCCTTCGAGGCCGCCCGAACCGCGCTGCACGGCGCGGTTGACGTTATCCTTCGGCATATTGGCGTCGGCCGCTTTTTCGATGGCGAGGCGCAGGCGCGGGTTGGTGTTGGCGTCGCCGCCGCCCATGCGGGCAGCGACGGTGATTTCCTTGATCAGTCGGGTCCAGATCTTGCCGCGCTTGGCATCAGTGGCGGCTTTCTTGTGCTTGATGTTGGCCCATTTGCTGTGTCCAGCCATGTCGAGTCTTCCTTAGACAGGGAACCTCGGCAAACTGCGATCTTCGAGGTCCCGGGTATTGATAATCCTCGACATTTTATCATAGCGCATCCGTCTAAATACTGTCAGGGAAACAACAACGCCGTGCCCAGTCCGACCAGCCCGAGCCCCGTCCCGCACGCCACCACATGCCCGCCGGGCAGCAGTTTTTCGGCGAGGATCAGCGAGATGAGCCCGGCGATGACGGGCAGGTTCAGCACGCCGGCCGGCAGCACGAGCGCCAGCAGCAGCCAGCAGCAGCCCGTGCAATACCGCGCATCCGCGACGCCCATGCGGAACGCGCCCCACATCCCCCGGCGCCAGTGCGTCAGGACGAACGCCAGCGGCGCGCGGCAATTGTCCAGGCAGACGTGCTTGGCGGGCGTCCACTGGTAGACCCCGGCCGCGACGAGGGCGAGGGCGCCGACCGTCGGGTGCGCGATGGCCATCGTCTCGTCGAGCCCGCCGGCGTCGTGCAGCTGCCAGTCGGCCAGCGTGGCGGCGAGGGCGCAGCAGGTCCAGACGAACAGATAGCCCAGCATGAACAGGAACGTGGACGGATAGACCCAGCGCTCGCGCACGAGCCGCTTCACGCGGGCGTACAGCAGCACGGACGGCGCGGCCGCCGGCAGCATCATCGCGGCGATGACGACGGTCCACAGCGCCAGCAGGCGCGCGAGGTCGTCCGCGTGGTACGGCCCGACCCGGAAATTGGCCGCGTTGCCCGTCCCCAGCGGCGACAGGCGACCAACGCGAAACAGCAGGTACGCCCAGCACAGCGCCGCGAGCAGCACGAGCAGGGTGAGGACGACGGTGCGGTCGGCACCGGGGCGGCCGACGCCGCTGGCGCGGCTCATCGGGCGCGCGCTCCGGCCGGTTGCATCGTTGCGCTGTGTGCCATGGACATCTCCCGAAAAGTTGAGCTGTGATGCGGTTGAGTATCGACAGCGATTGGACCGCATCCGGCCGGCTGCGTTCGGAGGCGTCCTCAGCCGGCTATGCGGATTCCCCGTACAATCGTCGGATGAGTAAAACTGCAGCCGACTTACCTGTTGTACCGACCACACGCCCGGCCGCGCTGGGCGGCCTGGCGATCGCCATCGGCGGTGCCGTTCTGTTTTCCACGAAGGCCATCGTCGCCAAACTGCTGTACCGCTACCACATCGACGCCGTCACATTGATCGCGTTCAGAATGCTGTTCTCGCTTCCGGTGTTTGCGGCCGTGGCGGTGTGGAAGATGCGGACCGAGCCGCCGCTCGCCGTGCGCGACCGCTGGCGCCTCGCCGGACTGGGCCTGATCGGCTACTACCTGTCGAGCTACCTCGATTTCCTCGGCCTGCAATACATCTCGGTGGGCCTGGAACGCCTGATCCTGTTCCTCACGCCCACGTTCGTCCTCCTGATCACGGCGCTCGTCTTCAAGCGCCGCATCGGCCGCGCGGAGTGGATCGCGCTGGCGCTGTCGTACTGCGGCATCGTGCTCGTGTTCGCGCACGACCTGAAGGGCGGCGGGGGGAGCACGGTCACGGGCTCGCTGCTGGTACTCGGTTCGGCGGCGTGCTACGCGGCCTATCTGCTCGGCACGGGCGAGATGGTGCGCCGCATCGGTTCTCTGCGCCTCGTCGCGTACGCGATGTGCGCGTCGAGCGCCGCGTGCATCGCGCAGTTCTTCATCCTGCGGCCCGCCAGCATGCTGGTGCAGCCGCTGCCGGTTTACGGGCTCTCGCTCGTGAATGGGATATTCTGTACCATCTTCCCCGTCTTCATGACGATGGCGGCAGTCCAGCGCATCGGTGCGACGACGGCATCCCAGGCCGGCATGATCGGTCCGGTGTCGACGCTGTTCCTGGGCTGGGCGCTGCTGGGAGAACCGATCACGACCGTGCAACTGGCCGGAACGGGCCTGGTGCTGGGCGGGATCTATTTGCTGTCGAAGAAAAAAACACCCTGACAAACCGAAACGGAACGGAACATGAAACCTCGCATCGCCCTGATCGCCCACGACAAGAAAAAAGACGACATGATCGCCCTCGCCGCCGAGTACGTGGATTTCCTGCGCGGCTGCACGCTGTCGGCCACCGGCACCACGGGCGGCCGCCTGATCAACGAGCTGGGCCTGGAAGTGACGCGCATGCATTCCGGTCCCGTCGGCGGCGACCTGCAGATCGGCGCCCAACTGGTCGAGGGCGAGATCGACTGCGTGATCTTCCTGCGCGACCCGATGACCCCGCAGCCGCACGAACCGGACATCAACGCGCTGGTCCGCGCCTGCGACGTGCACAACATCCCGTGCGCGACGAACGTGGCGAGCGCCCACCTGGTGCTGTCGCAACTGCAGTCGAAGGCCGACTGATTCCCCGGGGAGAACGGTCATGACGACGGCAAAGGCGATCCGCTTCGCGCGCACCGGCGAGCCCGAGGTGCTGGAATACGTCGACGTCGAGGTCGGTGATCCCGGCCCCGGCGAGGCGCGCGTGCGCAACCACGCGATCGGCGTGAATTTCATCGACACGTATTTCCGCTCGGGCCTGTACCCGCTCGACCTGCCGAACGGCCTCGGCCAGGAAGCGGCCGGCGTCGTCGAGGCGGTGGGCGAAGGCGTCACGCACGTCAAGCCGGGCGACCGCGTCGCGTACGCGGCCCGTCCGAACGGCGCCTACAGCCAGCTGCGCGTGATGCCGGCCGACGTGCTCGTGCACCTGCCGGACGCCATCTCGTTCGAGACGGGCGCCGCGATGATGCTGCAGGGCCTGACCGTGCAATACCTCCTCAAGCAGACCCATGCCGTGCAGCCGGGCGAGACGATCCTGTTCCACGCGGCGGCCGGCGGCGTCGGCCTGATCGCGTGCCAATGGGCGCGGGCGCTGGGCGTGAACCTCATCGGCACGGTGGGGTCAAACGAGAAAGCGGCGCTGGCGCGGCAGCGTGGGGCGGCGCATGTCATCAACTATCGTGACGAGGATGTCGTGCAGCGCGTATTGGAGATCACGAACGGCGCAAAGGTGCCGGTCGTCTACGATTCGATCGGCAAGGACATGTTCACGCGCTCGCTGGACTGCCTGCGGCCGCGCGGGCTGATGGTCAGCTTCGGCAATTCGTCGGGGCCGGTGCCGCCGTTCGCGCTGAATGAACTGGCATCGCGCGGCTCGCTGTACATCACGCGGCCCACGCTGCAGTCGTATGCGGCCACGCGCGCGCAGCGGGACGCGATGGCGGCCGACCTGTTCGACGTCGTGGCGAGCGGTAAAGTGAGCATCGACATCCACCAGCGTTTTCCCCTCGCCGACGCGGCCCAGGCCCACATCGCCCTCGAAGGGCGCCGCACGACGGGCAAGACCATTTTGCTGCCATGAGAGAATTTAGCGACGACAACGAACCGCCGATCGATCCGCAACCGGCGGCGGAACCGCACTTCGGGCGCCTGCTCGTGGTGCTGATGCTGGCGGTGCTCTTGATTGTGGGGATTACGTTCCTGTCCGAGGCGTATTTGGGCTAGGCCCGCGGCGCCAGAACGTCGTCCCTGCGAAGGCAGGGACCTAATTTTGCGTGAACGCACACGAAATTGGGCCCCCGCCTTCGCGGGGCCGACGGTAACAATCAACCGTTTTGCCGCGGCTCCTGCTTCAACTCGATCACGCGCGACCCGCCATTCGGCCCCGGGAACCCTTCGAACGCACTCTGCACGAGGGCCGGCATCACGACCGGCGTCGACATCTGCCGGCTCACGTTACGCACCGTGACGTCGAACAGCCGCTTGCCATCCGCGGCCGACGCGATCGACAGCTGCAACTGGCGGTGGTAGCGGTGTTCTTCCTGCACGTCATAGGCCGGCACCGGGCCCCAGAACGGATCGTAGAACGGGCTGTACCAGCCGCCCCAGTAGCGCCGGCGCCAGCCCATGTAGGCGAAGCGGGGCGAGTAGTAGGTCGGCGCGAAGGTCGGGTACAGCACCTGCGTGGGCACGTCGATGGTCGAGAAGCGCATCGACACCTTCAGCGCGGGCGACCCCTGCGCCTCGTGGAAGCCGAGGCGGGCGAGCTGGGCGCGCACGAGGTTTTCGTAGCTCTGCAGCTCCAGCGTGTTGTCCTGCGGCGGCGGCGTCTCGAACGCATAGCTCTTGTCGGGCAGCTGGGCGGGCCACTGGTTGAAGGTGGTGACGTCACTGCGGATCGTCGTCGCGCAGCCGCCCAGCAACAGGCTCAGCGATGCGACCGCCGTGATCATGGTACGTTTCATGACGAGCTCCATCTATTCGGTTCCCGATGTGTCGGGTTTCAATTCCTGTAATCGGTCTTGTTCAGGAGACCATATTATTCCTGATGCGTGTTGTACGTCGATACATTTACGCGTGGTTACTACCTGTACATGGCGATACATTCGAAAGGTACGGATCGTGGTGTAAAGCTGTTGGTAAAATAAGCATCCCACCAACGGCTTTGCGGACTCCCGACCATGCGCACCGATACGCCCCAGACTATCTACCGGAAGGATTACACTGCTCCCAGCTACCTGGTCGATACCGTTGAACTCGGCTTCGACCTCGACCCCGCCCGTACCGTCGTCGCCAACCGGATGACGGTGCGCCGCAACCCTGCCAGCGCGCAGCGCGAAATCGAGCTGTACGGCGAAGACATCGAACTGGTGACCTTGCGCCTGAACGGCCGCACGCTGGGCGAGGGCGATTACGTGATCGAAGGCACCCTGCTGCGCATCCCCAACGCCCCGGAAGAAGCGACGCTGGAAATCGAGACCATTTGCGTTCCGGAGAGCAATACTACCCTCAGCGGCCTGTACACGTCCAATGGCAGCTTCTATACGCAGTGCGAAGCCGAAGGTTTTCGTCGGATCACCTACTTTCCAGACCGCCCGGACGTGATGGCGCGCTTCACCGTCATGCTGCGCGCCGACAAGGACAAGTACCCGGTGCTGCTGTCGAACGGTAACCTGATCGAAGAAGGCGACCTCGACAATGGCCGCCACTACGCGCTGTGGGAAGACCCGTTCAAGAAACCGTCGTACCTGTTCGCCCTCGTCGCTGCGCGCCTCGTCTGCCAGGAAGAGAACTTCGAACTGGCCGACGGCCGCACCGCGCTGTTGCAGGTCTGGGTGGAAGAGGGCAATCTCGACAAGACGGACTACGCGATGCAATCGCTGAAGCACAGCATCCGCTGGGACGAGGAACGCTGGAACCTGGAACTCGACCTGGACCGCTTCATGATCGTCGCCGTGGGCGACTTCAACATGGGCGCGATGGAAAACAAGGGCCTGAACATCTTCAACACGAAGTTCGTGCTGGCCAATCCGCGCGTCGCGACGGACGTCGACTTCCAGGGCATCGAGGCCGTCGTCGGCCACGAATACTTCCACAACTGGACGGGCAACCGCGTCACCTGCCGCGACTGGTTCCAGCTGTCGCTGAAGGAAGGCCTGACCGTGTTCCGCGACCAGGAATTTTCGGCCGACATGATCGGCACGAACACGGGCCGCGCCGTCACCCGCATCGACCAGGTGCGCACCCTGCGCCAGGCCCAGTTTCCGGAAGACGCGGGCCCGATGGCCCACCCGGTCCGCCCCGACTCCTTTGTCGAGATCAATAATTTTTATACCGTCACCGTCTACGAGAAGGGCGCCGAGGTCGTGCGCATGTACCAGACCCTGCTGGGCCGCGACGGCTTCCGCAAGGGCATGGACCTGTACTTCCAGCGCCACGACGAGCAGGCCGTCACCTGCGACGATTTCCGCCTGGCGATGGCCGATGCCAACGGCCGCGACCTGACGCAGTTCGAGCGCTGGTACAGCCAGGCCGGCACGCCGGTCGTGCAGGCCGAGACGCGCTGGGACGAGCAGGCGCAGACGTACACGCTGCGCCTGATCCAGTCGTGCCCGTCGACGCCGGGCCAGCCGGAAAAGCTGCCGTTCCACATCCCGGTCGCCGTCGGCCTGCTGGGCCGCGACGGCCGCGACCTGCCGCTGACCGTGGATGGCAAGAACCTCGGCACGACGGCCGTGCTGGAGCTGACGGACAGCGACCAGACCTTCGTCTTCACGGGCGTGACGGAACAGCCGACGCCGTCGATCCTGCGCGACTTTTCCGCGCCCGTGATCCTGAAGCACGGCTACAGCGATGCCGAGCTGGTGCACCTGTTCAGCCACGACAGCGACCCCGTCAACCGCTGGGAAGCGGGCCAGCGCCTCGCGATGAGCCGCCTGCTGAAGCTGACCGGGCAGGTGGCCGGCGCCGGCAACGTCGTCGACAGGCTCGACCTGGACGACACGTTCGTCGACGCCATGCGCAAGATCCTCGTGGACGACACGCTCGATCCGTCCTTCCGCGAGCAGGCACTGCTGCTGCCGACGGAATCGATGATCGCCGACCAGCTGGACGTCGTCGACCCGCTCGCCATCCACCTGGCGCGCCAGTTCGTCCGCGCCGACATCGGCGCGCGCCTGCGCACCGAGCTGCTGGCCCAGTACGACGCCAACCAGACGCCGGGCGAGTACAGCCCGGACGCGGAATCGATCGGCAAGCGCGCCCTGAAAAACCTCGCGCTGGCCTATCTGAATGCCGCGCCGGACGAGGCCAGCCTGGCCCTCGCGCAAAAACAGTTCGACGGCGCCACGAACATGACGGACCGCGTGGCGGCCCTGTCGGCCCTCGTGCATGCGCGCGCGCCCGCGGCCGCCGATGCGCTGCAACGCTTCTACGACGAATTCCAGGGTGAAGCGCTGGTCGTGGACAAATGGTTCGCGATGCAGGCCGCGGCTCCGACCACGGACGTCGCTCGCGTACGCGAATTGATGACGCACAAGGCCTTCACCTTGAGGAACCCGAACCGTGCGCGCAGCCTGGTGTCTACCTTCTGTGCGGGCAATGCGGTGGGCTTCCACGCGCCAGACGGCAGCGGCTACGGGTTCTGGGCCGAGCAGGTGATCGCGCTGGACGCGCTGAACCCGCAGGTCGCCAGCCGCCTGGCCCGCGCGATGGACCGCTGGCGCCGCTACACGCCGGACCTGCAGGCCCACATGAAGCGGGCGCTGCAGCAGGTCGCGGGGCAGGCGAAGCTGTCGAACGACGTGCGCGAAGTGGTCAGCAAGGCCCTCGCCAACTAAGAATTCATTTACATAACCAAAGGAAGTCCATGAAACGTGTCAGCCTGACGCAATACCTCGTCGAGGAACAGCGTCTCCACAACAATATCCCGGCATCGCTGCGCCTCCTGATCGAGGTGGTGGCCCGCGCCTGCAAGACCATTTCCCACTCGGTCGGCAAGGGCGCGCTCGGCGACATCCTCGGCAGTGCGAACACGGAGAACATCCAGGGCGAGGTGCAGAAGAAGCTCGACGTGATCTCCAACGAGATCCTGCTCGAAGCCAATGAATGGGGTGGCCACCTGGCGGCGATGGCATCGGAAGAAATGGAATCCATCCACCCGATCCCGAACCGCTATCCGATGGGCGAATACATGCTGCTGTTCGATCCGCTGGACGGCTCGTCGAACATCGACGTCAACGTGTCCATCGGCACCATCTTCTCCGTGCTGAAGGCGCCGGAAGGCATGACGGCCCCGACCGAAGCCGACTTCATGCAGGCCGGCAGCCAGCAGGTCGCGGCCGGCTATGCCGTGTACGGCCCGCAGACGATGCTGGTGCTGACCACGGGCGCGGGCGTCAACTGCTTCACCCTGGACCGCGAGATGGGTTCGTGGGTGCTCACGCAGAAGGACCTGCAGATCCCGGAAGAGACGAAGGAATTCGCCATCAACATGTCGAACCAGCGCCACTGGCATCCGCCGGTCACGCGCTATGTCGATGAAATGTTGGCCGGCAAAACCGGTCCGCGCGGCAAGGATTTCAATATGCGCTGGATCGCCTCGATGGTGGCCGACGTGCACCGTATCCTGAACCGCGGCGGCATCTTCATGTATCCGGCCGACCAGCGCGACCCGTCGCAGCCGGGCAAGCTGCGCCTGATGTACGAAGCGAACCCGATGGCGTTCATCGTCGAGCAGGCGGGCGGCGCCGCGACGGACGGCCGCCAGCGCATCCTCGACATCGCGCCGCAGAAACTGCACCAGCGCGTGCCCGTGTTCCTGGGCTCAAAGAGCGAGGTGGAACGCGTGACGAGCTACCACCAGGAATAATTTTCAGCGTGCCCGCATAAAATTGCCGAGTCGGACTAGCAAGTTTGGGAAGTTGTTGTTAGAATGCGGGCTCCTTCGCGCTGCAGCTCATCTGATGAGCGAAGAACGCGAGACCTCGGGTCGCCAACAGTCTGATGGCAGGTAGTACGGACACAGGTTAAACGGTTGTTCCGGTTTAGCCGCTGTAGCTCAGTCGGTAGAGCAGCGCATTCGTAATGCGAAGGTCACCAGTTCGATTCCGGTCAGCGGCACCAAAATTCAGCAGTAAGATCAAAGGGTTACAGGCGAAAGCGTGTGACCCTTTTTTCTTTTTCGCAGCTCTTTCTTCGTTGTGTAACCCGGCGGCCGACTTCGTCGACGCGGCGCTCACGGCTGCCTGTACCGCAAAGCTTCCACGACCAGCGCGAATGCGGACGACGGTTGTCGCCGGCTCGGATAGTAGAGGTGGTAGCCTGGAAAGACGTTGCACCAGTCGTCGAGCACGCGGACGAGGTTGCCATCCGCGAGGTGGGCCTGCACCGTGTCTTCCAGCATGAAGGCCAGCCCGGCGCCCGCCAACGCGGCCTGCAGGACTTGCGGAAAACCGTTCAGGATCAGCGGCCCCTCGACGCGCACGTTCAGCGCGCGACCGTCCTTGCTGAAGTCCCACGGCAGCAAACCGCCATGCGTCGGCAGGCGCACGTTGATGCAATCGTGGCTCGTCAGGTCCTGCGGCTTCTCGGGACGTGCGTGTACGTCGAAATAGGACGGCGCCGCGACGACCGCCATCCGTACGTCGGGACCGATGCGCACGGCAATCATGTCCTTCGCCAGGTGTTCCCCGAGGCGTACGCCGGCGTCGAACCGCTGCTCGACGATGTCGATCATCCGGTAGTCGGTGTTGATTTCGAGCTGGATGTCGGGATAGCGGGCCAGTAGCGGCAGCAGCTTCGGCAACAGGATCGAACTGGCGGCGTGGTCCGAGGCCGTGATGCGGACCGGGCCGGCCGGCTTGTCGCGCAGCTCGCCCAGCGCAGCAAGATCGTCTTCGATCCCGTCGAGCCTTGGCCCGATGGCACCCAGCAGGCGCTCGCCGGCATCCGTCGGCGCCACCTTTCGCGTCGTACGCATCAAGAGGCGTATGCCCAGACGTTCTTCCAGCCCCCGGATCGTCTGGCTCAAGGCTGACTGCGATACGCCGAGCCGGGCCGCCGCCTTCGTGAAGCTGCCTTCGCGCGCAACGAGCACGAAAGCGCTCAGGTCATTGAGGTTCTCTTTCATGATTCATTAGCTCCGCTAATCAACGCATGCGGATTGTACCGGCTTATCAAGCAATGGCGGCGCCGGTACAGTGTCCGTATTGACTTACAGGGAGCAAACGATGGAACAGCGTGAACTGGGAAATAGCGGACTGCGCGTATCTGCGATCGGCCTCGGCTGCATGGGACTCAGTTATGGATATGGCCCGGCGACCGAACGTGGCGCCGCGATCGAACTGATGCGCACGGCGGTCGAACGCGGCGTGACCTTTTTCGATACCGCCGAAGCCTACGGACCGAACGAGGAGCTGGTCGGCGAGGCGCTGGCGCCGTTTCGCGAGCAGGTCGTGATCGCCACCAAGTTCGGCTTCCGCGACGGCGACCCTCATGCTGGCCTGGACAGCCGGCCGGAGCGCATCCGCGCGGTGGCCGAACAATCGCTCAAGCGCCTTAGGACCGACCGGATCGATCTGTTCTACCAGCATCGGCCCGATCCGAACGTGCCCATCGAGGACGTGGCCGGCACGGTGCGGGACTTGATCCGCGAGGGAAAGGTCAAGCATTTCGGCCTGTCGGAGGCCGGCGCGGCGACGATCCGCCGTGCGCATGCCGTACAGCCTGTGGCGGCATTACAAAGCGAGTATTCGATGTGGTGGCGCGAGCCGGAAGCGGAGATCCTGCCGCTGCTGGAAGAGCTGGGCATCGGCTTTGTCCCGTTCAGCCCTCTTGGCAAGGGCTTCCTGACCGGCGCGATTCAAGCGTCTACCCAATTCGACCCGACTGACTTCCGCAACACCGTGCCGCGCTTTGCGCAGGACGCGCGTGAAGCAAATCAGGTCCTGGTCGACCTTCTTGGCCGGATCGCCGGAGGCAAGGGCGCGACGCCCGCCCAGATCGCGCTGGCATGGCTGCTGGCGCAAAAGCCCTGGATTGTGCCGATTCCCGGCACTACGAAACTGCATCGGCTCGACGAGAACCTTGGCACTGCGTCGCTCCAATTGGCGCCCGACGAGTTGCGTGAGCTGACGGATGCGCTGTCCAGGATCGACGTGCAGGGTGCGCGCTACTCGGCCGATCGACAGAAGCTCGTCGGCAAGTGAAGGTGAGGCAAATTTAATGAATATGGAGAAGAGCATGAAACAACGACAACTCGGCGACAATCTGGAGGTCTCGGCAATCGGTCTGGGCTGCATGGGCCTGAGCTTCGGCCTCGGCCCGGCCACCGACAAAGGCGAGGCGATCAAAGTGATCCGCAGCGCCGTCGAGCGCGGCGTGACGCTGTTCGACACGGCCGAGGGCTATGGCCCTTTCGTCAACGAAGAACTGGTCGGTGAGGCGCTGCAGCCGGTGCGTAACCGAGTCCTGATTGCCACGAAGTTCGGTTTCAAGATCGACGACAACAAGCAGATCGTTGGTCTGGACAGCCGCCCCGGGCACATCCGCGACGTGGTCGAGGCCTCGCTCAAGCGCCTGCGTACGGATCGCATCGATTTGCTGTACCAGCACCGCGTCGACCCGAACGTGCCGATCGAGGACGTGGCCGGCACCGTCAAGGACCTGATCCGCGAGGGCAAGGTCAAGCATTTCGGCCTGTCCGAAGCCGGCATCGAGAACATCCGCCGCGCGCATGCGGTGCAGCCGGTCGCCGCCATCCAGAACCATTATTCGCTGTGGCAGCGCGAAGCAGAACATGGCGCGCTGGCCCTGTGCGAAAAACTCGGTATCGGCTTCGTCGCCTGGGGGCCATTGGGGCAGGGGTTCCTGACCGGGGCAATCACGCGCGACATGAAGTTCGATGATCCAAGTGACCTGCGCTCGACCTTCCCGCGCTTCACCAAGGAAGCATTGGAAGCGAATTTCGCCGTAGTGGACTTCTTGAAAGATCTGGCCGCGCGTAAAAATGCGACCCCCGCGCAGATCGCGTTGGCCTGGCTGCTCGCGCAAAAGCCGTTCATTGTGCCGATCCCTGGTGGCACGCAGATGGCGCACCTGGATGACAACCTGCCGGCAGCGGCGCTGCAACTGAGCGACAGCGACTTGCGCGACATCGACAAGGCGTTCGCCACCATCGACATCAAAGGGGCGCCACTGTCAGAGGCGCTCGACGCGGCAATCGTCCGCTAAGCGTTGCGTCTGGAATTCGATATGACCAAAGTTCTTATTCTGGGCGCCCATGGCCAGATCGCGCGCGTCGCCACAAACATGTTCCTTGCTGAATCCGACGCAGAGTTGACGTTGTACCTGCGCAATGTTCGACGATTGAACGGGATAGGCCATCCCGGCCGCGTGCGGGTGATCGAGGGCGATGTCATGGATGCCGAATCCCTGCGCACGGCCATGGACGGGCAGGACGTCGTCTACGCCAACCTGTCCGGCGACCTGGAAGGGCAGGCACGCCATATCGTCGCCGCCATGAAGGCCACGGGCGTCAGGCGTCTCATCTTCATCAGCTCGATGGGGATTTACGATGAAGTGCCAGGGCAGCGCTACGACAGCATCCTCGACCCGTACAGGAATGCGGCCAACGTCATCGAAAACTCGGGCCTCGACTATACGATCGTCCGGCCGGCATGGCTGAACAACAAAGATGAAATTGCGTATGGAACGACGCAAAAGGGCGAGCCGTTTGCCAATCCGGACGCCGTCGTCTCGCGCAAGAGCGTGGCCGATCTCGTCGTCAAGCTGGCGCTGACGCCACATGCCGAAATGCGCAGCAGCCTGGGGGTGCACAAGAATTGATGGCGGAAAACCCGCACAAATCCACCAACGCAGGAATCAACGATGCAACATGTAACGCTTAACAATGGCTTGCCGATGCCCATCCTGGGGTTCGGCGTTTTTCAGATTCCCGATGCAAGTGAATGCGAACGCACGGTGATCGATGCCATCGAGTCGGGCTACCGCCTGATCGATACAGCGGCCTCGTACATGAACGAGGCTGCGGTTGGGCAAGGCGTGCGGAACAGCGGCGTGGCGCGGAGCGAGCTGTTCATCACGAGCAAGCTCTGGGTTCAGGATGCGGGCTACGACCGCACGAAGGTCGCGATCGACCGGTCGCTGCAACGCCTGCGCATGGACTATCTCGACCTGTTTCTCATCCACCAGCCGTTCGGCGACGTGCATGGGTCATGGCGCGCCATGGAAGAGGCCCATCGAGCGGGCAAGCTACGGGCCATTGGCGTCAGCAATTCTCATCCGGACCGGCTGATGGACATCATCGCGTTCAATGAGATCGTGCCCGCCGTGAATCAAGTGGAAATCAATCCCTTTCACCAGCAACCCGAGGCGGCGGCTTTCATGCAGGCGCAGGGTGTTCAGGCGGAGGCATGGGCGCCGTTTGCGGAAGGGCGGAACAACCTGTTCGGGAATGGCGTGCTGACGACAATCGCTGCGCGGCATGGCAAGACGGTGGGGCAGGTCGTCCTGCGGTGGCTCGTCCAGCGCAATATCGTTGCCCTGGCCAAGACGGTACGTCGCGAGCGGATGGCGGAGAACCTGGCCATCTTCGACTTTGCGCTGAGCGACGAGGATATGCACGCCATCGAAGGGCTGGAAAACGGCACCAGCAGTTTTTTCTCCCACCGCGATCCGGACATCGTGAAGTGGATGAGCGAACGTCAATTGAATATTGATTGAGGAGAAGGCAATGCGAGAAGTCATCGTCGTGATCGGACCCGGATCGATCGGCCAGGCTATCGCCCGGCGTGTCAGCCTGGGCAAGCTCGTGCTGCTCGCCGACGTGCGCGCAGAGAACGCCGAAGCCGCCGCTAAAACCTTGAGCGAAGCAGGCTTCGACGTGAAGACGGCGCAGGTCGACGTATCGTCCCGCGCGTCCGTCCATGCGCTGGCCGGGCTGGCCGCTTCGCTCGGCACCGTCAAGGGCGTGATCCATGCGGCCGGCGTCTCGCCGACGCAGGCAGCGCCGGAGACGATCCTGAAGGTCGACCTGTACGGCACCGCCGTCGTGTTGGAAGAATTCGGGAACGTGATCGCGCCGGGCGGCTCGGCGGTCGTGATCGCATCGCAGTCGGGACATCGTCTGCCTGCGCTCACCGAGGCGCAGAACAAGGCGCTCGCCCTGACGCCGGCCGCCGACTTGCTGGCCCTGGACATGCTGCAACCGGACCGCATCACCGACCCGTTGCATGCGTACCAGGTGTCCAAGCGTGGCAATGCGTTGCGGGTCATGGCCGAGGCGGTCCGCTGGGGCAAGCGTGGTGCGCGCGTGAATGCCATCAGCCCGGGGATCATTTTCACGCCGCTGGCAAAGGACGAGTTCGCCGGTCCGCGTGGCCCGGGTTACCGGCGCATGATCGAGGGCTCTGCGGCAGGGCGCGTCGGCACGCCCGACGAGGTGGCGAATGTCGCGGCTCTGCTGATGGGGCCGGAAGGTGGATTCATCAGCGGCAGCGATTTCCTGATGGATGGTGGTGTGACGGCCGCTTACTGGTATGGGTGAGCCGGCGCCCCGATGAGTCAAGGCTATCGAAGATCTTCTGCAGTCAGTCCTGGTTGCACCATTTCGCCTGTTGTCAGCCCGCCTCAAGCTGTTTTTTATGCAAGGAATCAATGTTATATTGACGGGATGGCCAAGGATGAGACCGTCCGGTCTACCCCAGCTCCAGCCGATTTTCCGCCCGACCGGTTGCCATGCTCTTCAATTCCTTCACCTTCCTGTTCCTGTTCCTGCCCGTCACCGCCATCGGCTACTTTCTGCTGGCACGCCGGAGCCACGTCCAGGCTGCCGGTTGGCTGGCGCTCGCGTCGCTGACGTTCTATGGCTGGTGGAGCTATTACTACATTCCTCTGCTGCTGGGCTCCATCGTCTTCAACTACTGGATGGGGCAGCGCATCGGGCATGCGGCCGGTCCCGCGCGCAAGCGGTGGCTGACGGCGGCCGTGGCCACCGACCTGGGCCTGCTCGCCTATTACAAATACGCCGACTTCTTCATCTCGGGCGCGAACTGGCTGGCGCACGCCGACATCCCGCTGCTGCACGTCGTGCTGCCGATCGGTATTTCCTTCTTCACGTTCACGCAGATCGCCTATCTCGTCGACACCTACCAGGGCAAGGTCAAGGAAGCGCGCTTCCTGCACTACGTGCTGTTCATCACCTATTTCCCGCACCTGATCGCGGGCCCCGTGCTGCATCACGCGGAGATGATGCCGCAGTTCGACAAGCCCGCCAGCTACCGCTTTTCGTTCCAGAATGTCGCGGTCGGCCTCAGCATTTTCGCGATCGGCCTCGCCAAGAAAGTCCTCATCGCGGACAACCTGGCACCGCATGCCAACTTCCTGTTCGACAAGGCGGACATCTTCTCGCTCGCGAACGCGTGGGGCGGCGTGCTGGCGTACGCGTTCCAGCTGTACTTCGACTTTTCCGGCTACTCCGACATGGCGATCGGCATCTCGCTGATGTTCGGCATCCGCCTGCCGCTGAACTTCGATTCGCCCTATAAGGCCGCCAATATCGTCGACTTCTGGCGCCGCTGGCACATGACCCTGTCGCGCTTCCTGCGCGACTACCTGTACGTGCCGCTGGGCGGCAACCGCAAGGGACCCGTGCGCCGCTACGTCAACCTGCTGGCGACGATGCTGCTGGGCGGCCTGTGGCATGGCGCCGGCATGAACTTCGTCATCTGGGGCGCGCTGCACGGCATCTACCTCGTCATCAACCACGGCTGGAACGCGGTGGCGGACAGGCTGCGCCTGCCGCGCGGCCGCGCCTGGGCCGTGTTCAGCTGGGCGCTGACGTTCGCGGCCGTGTGCGTGGCGTGGGTGTTCTTCCGCGCCACCAGCTTCGACAAGGCGATGACGATCCTGCACGGCATGGCCGGCCTGGACGGCATCGGCCTGCCGGCGTCGATCGGCCAGCAGATCGGACCGCTGAAGGCGCTGCTCGAGCAATGGGGCGTGACGTTCTACCTGGGCGGCGGGTCGCGCTTCATCGAGACGTGGCAATGGGTCGTCATCGGCGGCTTCGTCGCGTTCTGCCTGCCCAATACCCAGCAGATCATGGGCCGCTACGAGGCGGCGCTCGGCACGATGGCCGGGCCGCGGCTGGCCGCCCGCTGGCAGCTCTGGCAGCCGTCGCGGCGCTGGAGCTTCTACATCGGGGCGATCCTGCTCGGCAGCCTGCTGTCGCTCAGCCGTCCCGCCGAATTCCTGTATTTCCAGTTCTGATGCGGGGCGCCCATGGAACAGATCCAACGCTATGACGACGACACCGGGGTGATGGCCGGCGCGGCCGCGCCGTCGGCGGCCGCGGTACAACCCCAGGCGTCCTACCGGCGCTTTACCGCGTGGTGCGGCGCGGTCGTCGGCGCCGGCGTGCTGCTGGTCACGGGCTTCGTGGCCGTCATCGACCCGTACCACCTGTACGGGTTCGTCGACAGTCCGAAACTGAACCACGTGAAGCCGCTGCCGGAACAGTACCGCGAGCAGATCAAGCTGGCCCAGGCCGCGGCCGTGCGGCCCGACCTGATCCTGCTGGGGAATTCGCGCGTCGAAGTCGGCCTCGATCCGGACAGCCCGCAGGTGAGCGCGCATGGCCGCACGGCCTACAATATGGGGCTGGCGGGCACGAGCCTGACCGTCTCCGAGCGCATGTACGCACGACTGCGCGGGAGCGCCGCGCCGGCCGCGATGGCCGTGATCGGCGTCGAGTTCCTGGACTTCCTCGTCAAGCCGGAAGAAACCCCGGCGCCGCCCGCGTCCGGAGCACCGTTGCCGTGGCAATGGCGGTTCGATACGCTGTTCTCGATCAAGTCCATGTCCGACGCGCTGCGCACCGTGCGCCTGCAGAAGGCGGCGGATCCGGAAACCATGACGGGGCGCGGCCAGACGCCGCTGCGCAACTACAACCAGTTCGCGCGCCAGGAAGGTTATTACGCGATCTTCCAGCAAAAGGCCGGGGACAACGCGAAGAACCTCGTGCGCAAGCCGCACAACCTGTTCGTTGCCGGCACGAACCGTTCGGAAAGCATCGATCGCCTGCGCACGCTGCTGGACACGATGGCGCGCGACCGCACCGAGGTGCACCTGGTGATCTACCCGTACCACGCGCAGCTGATGGCCATGTTCGAGGAAGCGGGCCTGCAATCCACGATGGACGACTGGAAGCAGTTGCTGGTGCGCGAGGCGGACGCCGTGCGCACCCGCTATCCGAATGCCCGCATCGACGTGTGGGACTTCAGCGGCTATGGCGGCATGCGCTGCGAACGCATCCCGGCCCCCGGCGACACGCGCACGGCGACGCGCTGGTACTGGGAATCCGGCCATTTCAAGTCGACCCTGGGCGAGCGCATCCTGCAGCGCATCCTCGGCGGCGAAACGGCGTTCGGCTTCCGCCTCGGCGCGGATACCTTGGCCGCCAACCGCCAGCGCATCGCCGCCGAGCGCGCGCAATGCGCCGGTGACTATCCGCAAGTCTTTGCCGGTGCGCGCGACCTGGTCGCGAACGCCCGCGCGTCCGCGCCCTGAGCGTCGCGCTCGCTTCCGTCCTGCGCTTTGTTATGCAGCGCACAGTCCGGATCGACTAAAAGTTATATTTTTTTTATTGAGACACCGCATTGCGTCGGTGTCGCTCCGACATCGCGCTTGGGCGCGACGTGAAGGACCGCCTATCGGTCGAACTTTTGAACGGATGCACGGTCAAGAAGATCGGTTATCTCCGCATTGGTCAAAAATCTTACAAGAGGAATTCATCATGGATAATCAGAAGTCGAGCGAAGCAAAAGGCAGCAACCTGGGTTTGAGCAACCAGGGCAAGGACAGCAATCTGCCGAACGCCAGCGGCTCGGGCAATATGGGCAGCACGGCCGGTTCGGGCAGCCTGAACAAGAGCAGCCAGCAGAACCAGGGCAAGGATCAGCAGAGCTCGACAACCGGCAGCAGCACCGGCGGCGCCACCGCGTCCAGCACCGGCGCCGTGGGCGGCACCAGCAATGCCGGCAACGCATCGTCGTCGGGTCCGGGTTCCATGGGGTCGATGAGCGCCTCTGGCTCCAGCGCCAGCGGCACGAACTCGAGCATCGGCGGCAGCTCGCTGGGTTCGAGCAGCAGCGGCAGCCAGAACAGCCAGAGCGCGAGCGCCGCCACCGGCTCGGGCGTGGGTGGCGATTCGAAGGACTTGGGCGCGCAAGTGAATGCCCGCGCACAGGATCTGCACCAATCGATCGACAAGGCTGCCGACGCCGCCCGTCCGATGGTCGACAAGGCCGTCAACAGCGTGCAGCCGGTCGTCGACCGCCTGGCATCCAGCGCCCACGCCGGCGTCGACAAGCTGCAGGGCGTGCTGAGCGGCGCCTCCCTGAACCTGGGCCAGCGCCAGCAACAGTTGACCGACGCCTACGGCCAGTGGAAGGAAGCCAGCTTCGAGTACGTGCGCCAGAAACCGGGCACCGCCATCGCCATCGCCGCGGCCGCCGGCTTCGTGCTGGCCAAGCTGCTGGGTGGCCGCAACCGCGACTATTAATTACACCGTCGTTCCCGTGCAATTACGCCGTCGTTCCCGCGCAAGCGGGAATCCATGCTGAGTGTCCTATCAAGCTCGGTATGGGTTCCCGCCTCCGCGGGAACGACGGAAGAAGGCCGCAAGCACCAACAACCCACCCCCCAACATCATCCACGCTCCCGGCTCCGGCACGGGCGGCGCCGGCGTGATGGTCAGCATCGTCCCCGCACCGAACAAGTAGTCATCGTCCACCGGGTAGTCGTGCCCGTAACTCGACCTGGCCACGTAGCGGTCGCCGCTCACGAACTCTTCCGTGTGATATTCCAGCTGCGTCGCCTCGTTGTCGCGCCAGCTCGCGGTGATGTCGAGGGCGTCGCTGGCGGGGCGGAAAGCAAATACGTCGAGCTGGCAATCATGGTCGACGGTCCCGCCGCCGCATCTGGCGAAGTCGCCGGACCACAGCCGCATGGTCATCCACAGCGAATCCAGCTCGGATTCATGGATGACGCCGTCCCCGTCGGCGTCCTCGCCGACGATCCTGCCCGTCACGGCCACGTCGGTGCGCAGCACGCCGGGATCGTGATAGTCGTAGAAGCCGCGGTATTCGAAGCCCCACGCCGACGGTGCGGCGTGGGCGGCGGTGCACAGCAGCAGGGCACTGCCCAGCAGGATTGGGATCGTCATCGCGCAAGGCTAGACCGATGGCGCCGCCTGCGGCGCCACCTTGCCTGCGTTCATTTCACTACGGTTTCCCGGCTCGGCACCGGCGGATGAGAATGCCGCCGCAGCCGCTTCGCCTGGCGTCCGAACCAGTGCTCGATGTCGTCGACATACGTGAACACGGCCGGCACCACCAGCAGGCTCAGCAAGGTCGACGTGATCAGGCCGCCGATCACCGCGACCGCCATCGGCGAGCGGAAGCTCGGATCGCCCGACAGGCCCAGCGCCAGCGGCAGCATGCCGGCGCCCATCGCGATCGTCGTCATGACGATCGGGCGGCTCCGCTTGTGGCAGGCGTCGACGAGCGCGTCGAAGCGGTTCATGCCGGCCTTGCGCGCGAGGATCGCGTAGTCGACGAGCAGGATCGAGTTCTTCGTCACGATCCCCATCAGCATGATCAGGCCGATCATCGTCGGCATCGACAGCGCGTTTCGCGTGAGCAGCAGCGCGACGAATGCGCCGCCGATCGACAGCGGCAGCGCCGCGAGGATCGTCACCGGCTGCAGGAAGTCCGTGAACAGCAACACCAGCACGCCGTAGATGCACAGCACGCCGATCAGCATCGCGAGGCCGAAGCTGGCGAACAGGTTCTGCATCTCCTGCGCGTCGCCCAGTTCCGCGATCGACACGTTCGGCGGCAGGTTCTTCAGCGCGGGCAGGGCGCGCGCTTCCGCGTTCACCTCGCCCAGCGAGCGGCCATTGAGCTCCACTTCCAGCGTCACGTTGCGGCTGCGGTTCAGGCGGTCGATCTGCGCCGGGCCGCTTTCCATCGTGATGGTCGCCACGTTCGCCAGCAGCACGGGGCCGTTCTTGCCGGGCACCGTCAGGCGGCCGATGGCGTCGAGGTCCGCGCGCACCGTGTCCGGCAGTTTCACGCGGATGGGTACCTGGCGCTCCGACACGTTCATCTTCGACAGCACCTGGTCGTAGTCGCCGGCGGTCGCCACGCGCACGGTCTCGCCGATGCTGGCGGCCGTCACGCCCAGGTCCGCGGCGCGCGCAAAATCGGGACGCACGATGATCTCCGGGCGCACGAGCGACGCGCTGGAACTGACGTTGCCGACGCCGTGCAGCGTGCGCAGTTCGCGCTCGGCGCGGCGGGCGGCGGCCGTCAGCGCGACCGGATCCTCGCTGCGCAGCACGAGCTGCATCTTGACGCCCGTGTCGGGCGGGCCGACCGTGAAGCGGGCGCCGGGGACGTCGGCCAGGCGCGCGCGCAGCGCCGATTCGACGGCCGACAGCTTTTCCTTGCGGTCCGCGCGCGCGACGGTGGTCACCGTCAGCACGGCGCGCCGCGCTTCGGCCGCCGCGCCGGGCGCGAACGCGTCGCCGCTGGAACCGCCGCCGATGGAGCTGAACACGCCCTTGACGTTCGGCGTGCCCATCGCCACCTGGCGCACGCGCTCCGCGACGGCGCGTGTCTCCGCCAGCGTGGAGCCGGGCGGCAGCTCGACGTTGATCTGCGTTTGCGCGCGGTCGGCGGGCGGCACGAAGCCGGTCGGCAGCAGCGGCACGAGCGAGATCGAGCCGACGAAGAACAGCGCGGCCGCGATCATCGTCAGGCCGCGGTGGCGCAGGCACCACTGCATCGTGCGCATGTAGCGGCGCATGATCGCGCCGTCGCGCTCCTCCGCGTGCGGCAGCGGTTTCAGGAGGTAGGCGGCCATCATCGGCGTCAGCAGGCGCGCGACGAGCAGCGACGCGAGGATCGCCAGCACGGCCGTCCAGCCGAACTGTTTGAAGAATTTGCCGGGGATGCCACTCATGAACGCGGTCGGCAGGAACACGGCGACGAGCGAGAACGTCGTCGCGATCACGGCCATGCCGATTTCGTCGGCCGCTTCCAGCGCGGCCTGCATCGGCGTTTTCCCCATGCGCAGGTGACGCGAGATGTTCTCGATCTCGACGATCGCATCGTCCACGAGCACGCCGACGACGAGCGCCAGCGACAGCAGCGTGACCATGTTCAGCGTGTAGCCGAACAGGTACTGGCCGAGGAACGCGGGAATCACGGACAGCGGCAGCGCGGCCGCCGCGACGAGCGTCGCGCGCCAGTCGCGCAGGAACCACCACACGACGAGCACCGCGAGCACGGCGCCTTCGTACAGCATTTCCATCGACGCGTCGAAATTGTCCTCGACGGGCGCCGCGTTGTCGATCGTTTCGCGCAGCACGACGTTGCCGTGCTTTTGCTGCAGCTCGGCGACGGCCTTGCGCACGCCGTTCGCGACGTCCATCTCGCCGGCGCCGCGCGTGCGGAAGATCTCGAAGGCGACGACCGGTTTGCCGTCCTGCTCGGCGATGGCGCGCGGTTCCGCGACCGTGTCGGACACCGCCGCGATCTCGTCCAGGCGCACGTGGCGGCCGTCCGGCAGCGGGATCTCCATGCGCGCCAGTTCCTGCGCCGTCTGCACGGTCGCCAGGGTGCGCACGGATTGCTCGGCGCCGCTGACGTCCCCGCGGCCGCCCGGTTCCTCGCGCTGCACGTTGCGCAGCAGGCGCGAGACGTCCAGCGCCGACACGCGCAGCGCGGCCATCTTTTGATCGTCGAGCTCCACGCGCACTTCGCGGTAGACGCCGCCCACGCGCTTGACCGCGCCGACGCCCGGCACGCTGAGCAGGCGCTTGGACACCGTGTTGTCGACGAACCAGCTCAGGTCGGGCGCGTCGAGCGCCGGCTTGCCGTGCGCGTCGGCCGCCTGCGCCGTGAACGTGAGCACGACGCGGCCCGCGGTCGTCGTCTTGGTCACGCTCGGGTCGCGCATCTCCGCGGGCAGGTCGGCGCGCACGCGCGAGACGGCGTCGCGCACGTCGTTGACGGCGTCCGACAGGTCTTTCTCGAGGATGAACTCGACGGTGATCGTGGCCACGCCGTCCAGCACGCGCGCATAGATGTTCTTGACGCCCTGGAGTGTCGCGACCGAGTCCTCGATCTTGCGCGCCACCTCCGTCTCCAGCTGCGCGGGGGCGGCGCCGTCGAGCGTGGCGACGACGGTGACGATGGGCAGTTCGATGTCCGGGAAGTCCTGCACCTTGTTCGCCTTGAACGCCAGGATACCGGCGAACGTGAGGAGGGCGAACAGCATGATCGCTGGGATCGGGTTGCGGATCGAGAGCGCGGAAAAATTCATGACCGCACCCTCAACGCGCCGCCAGCGTCGGCACGTTGCGTACCAGGTCGCCGTCGTTGAGGAAGCCGGCGCCGCTCGTGACGACCAGCGCGTCCGCGGGCAGGCCGTCCGTCACTTCGACGCGGTCGCCGAGGCGGCGGCCCGTCGTGACTTTCAACTGGCTCACGCGGCCGTCCGCATTCAGGCGGAATACGTACGCGAAGCCGTCGCGCACGGCGACGGCCTGCTGCGGCACCGTCAGCGCGGGAGACTCTCCCAGCGCGAACTGGCCGCTGGCGAACATGCCGGCCTTCAGCGGCGCATTGGCCGACAGCGCCGGCGGCAGGTCGACGTAGACGAGGGCGACGCGGCTCTGCGCATCGACGGTCGGCGCGACGGTGCGTACGCGGCCCTGCACCTTCGTGCCGCCGGCCGCCTGCACGACGGCCTTCTGGCCCGGCTTGACGCGCGGGAGCTCGGCGGCCGTCACCTCGGCGCGCCATTCCAGGCGGCCCTGGCGGATCATGCGGAACATCTCCGCGCCCACGCCGGCGACGGCGCCCACGGTGGCATTGCGCGCGGAAATCACGCCGGCATCCGGCGCCACGACCTTCGTGTACTTCAGGCGCAGCTGTTGCTGGGCCAGCGTCGCCTTCGCCGATGCGACGCGCGCGGCGGCGGTGCGCTCGGCCGTCATGTATTGCGTGATCTGCTGTTCGCTGAGCGCGCCCGAGCTTTGCAGGGCGCGCGCCCGCTTCGCATCGGCGCGGGCGGCGGACGCATTCGCCTCCGCTTCCTGGACGGCGGCTTTCGCCTGCGCGACGTCCGCCTCGACCGGCGCCGCATCGAACACGGCGAGCACCTCGCCCTTCTTGACGACGTCGCCCACGTTGACCTTCACCTCCTGCAAGCGCAGGCCGTTCGACTCGCTGCCGATCACCGCTTCCTGCCACGCGGCGACGTTGCCGTTGGCGGCGAAGCTGAGCGGCAGGCGTGACTGCTCCGGCTTCGCCGTCGTGACGGTCAGCGCGGGGCGCGGCGGCGCCGCCTTCTTGTCGTCGGCGGCATTGCTGGAGACGAGGACGCCCACGGTGCTGGCCAGGATGGCGGCGATGGAGACGGCGAGGGCGGGCCGGGACATGCGGCGGAGTTGGGCGGGAGTCATGGCGTTCAAAGTAGATGGATGCCGAAGCGTTTCAGCAGAAGGGCGAACAGGAGCAGGCTGGCCACCGTGATCGCGACCCCGGCGCCCAGCGCGGGCCAGAAGCCGAAGCGGTCCAGCAGCCAGGGGAAGGCGGCGAACATGGGGAGCGTCGGTACCACGTACCACAGCGTGTACCACGCGTGATTGGCGATCTTTTCCTGGGGCTGGCGCTCGACGTGCAGCCAGATCAGGGTCAGCACGGTCACGAGCGGCAGGGACGCGATCAGGCCGCCGAGGCGGTCGGAGCGCGCGGCAGCTTCCGACACCAGGACGACGACGGCGGCGGTGATGAGGTATTTCAGCACGATCCAGAGCATGGCGAAACCAGAAGTCAAACTGCGACAGTGTAACAAAGCACACTCGAGGACGCCTGTTCCGTATGGCCCCGGCTGTCATGTTCCGTTACAAATCCTTACCATTGAAACGTCGCGTCGATATTCCCGCTCATCCATTCGCGGTTTAATGGCAGTCAACATGAAGCTCAACACGATCCGACGCGCATCGCTTGCCCTGCTGGCCGCCGCCTTGATGGCGACGAATGCCGCATCGGCCGCTGATGCCGCATCTGCTCCGGAAGTACAGGCGCTGCACGTGCTGAACCGCCTCGCATACGGACCGCGTCCCGGCGACGTCGAGCGCGTGGCGCAGATGGGCGTGCAGCGCTGGATCGACCAGCAGCTGCACCCGGAGACGATCCCGCTGCCGGCCGACCTGGACGCACGCCTGGCGGCACTGGACACCGTGAATCGCAGCGCGGGCGCATCGCTGGCCGAGTTCCTGGAACTGCGGCGCGACGTGCGCATGGATGACGAGGGTGCGAAACAGCGCAGGCGCGAGACGCAGATGCGCGTGGCGCGCCAGGCCGCGGAAGCCCGGCTGCTGCGCGCCGTCGAGAGCCCGCGCCAGCTGGAAGAGGTCATGGTCGACTTCTGGTACAACCATTTCAACGTCTTCGCCGGCAAGGGCATCGCCCGCGCGCTGGTGACGAGCTACGAACGCGACGCGATCCGCCCGTACGCGCTGGGTTCCTTCCGTGCGCTGCTGGGCGCGACGGCGAAGCATCCGGCGATGCTGTTCTACCTCGATAACGTCGTGTCGTCGGCGCCGCGCCCGGATGCGAAAGGCAAGGCGCGGGGCCTGAACGAAAACTATGCGCGCGAACTGATGGAGCTGCACACGCTGGGCGCGGACGGCGGCTACACGCAGCGCGACGTGACGGAGCTGGCGCGCATGCTGACCGGGTGGACGTTCGACCAGAAGCGTCTCGCGCGCACGGGCGAGACATTCCGCTTCGACGCCGGCCGCCACGATGCCGGCGCCAAGACGTGGCTGGGCCGCGCGATCGCGCCGGCCGGCCAGCAGGAAGGGGAGTTTGCGCTGGACGTGCTGGCCATGCACCCCGCCACGGCGCGCCACGTGAGCCGCGAGCTGGCGCAGTACTTCGTCAGCGACGAGCCGCCACCAAGCCTCGTCGACCGCATGGCGGCCACGTGGCAGGCGTCGCAGGGCGATATCCGCGCCGTGCTGGCGACGCTGTTCGCGAGCCGCTAATTCATGGACGCGGGGAGCGTCGGCGCGAAGTTCAAGACGCCTTACCAGTTCGTGGTGTCGGCGGTGCGGGCGAGCGGTGTGCAGGTGGCGAACGTGGGGCCGCTCGTGAACACGATGAACCAGTTGGGCATGCCGTTGTACGGCTGCCAGACGCCGGACGGGTACAAGAACACGCAGGACGCGTGGCTGAACCCGGACGCGCTGACGCGGCGCATCGCCTTCGCGAGCGCGCTGGCGGGCGGCAGGCTGCCGCTGGCGACGGTGCCGGCCGATGCGCCGGCGGCGCCCCTCGATCCGGCCCGGCTGCAGGCGACGCTGGCCGGATCGATCGCGCCGCGCACGCTGGGCATCGTCCAGCGCAACCCGGACAACCTGCGGGCCGCCATGCTGCTCGGCAGCCCCGATTTCATGCAGCGCTGATTCCATCGGAGGATCTCATGCGACGCAGGCATTTTCTCAACGCGGTGGGCGCCGGCCTCCTGCTGCCTGTCGGCCGCAGCGCCTGGGCCGTGAGCGCAGCGGCCGCCGGCCCCACGAACAGGAAGCTCGTCGTCGTGATGCTGCGCGGCGCCGTCGACGGCCTGAACGTCGTGGCGCCCGTCGGCGACGAGAACTATCTGCGCCTGCGGCCTACGATCGGCCTCGCGGCACCCGGCATGGAGGGCGGGGCGCTGGACCTGGACGGCTACTTCGGCCTGCATCCCGCGCTGGCCAGCCTGCAGCCGCTGTGGGCCGCGCGCAAGCTCGCGTTCGTGCACGCCAGCGGTTCGCCGGACGCGACGCGTTCCCACTTCGACGCGCAGGACTACATGGAATCCGCGACGCCGGGCCGGAAGAACACGCCGGACGGCTGGATGAACCGTCTCGTGGCCGCGCTGCCCGGCCCGCAGTCGCCGAGCAGGCTGCTAGGCATCGGCCCCGTGCTGCCGCGCATCCTGTCCGGCCAGGCCGCGGCCGTGAACCTGCCGAACGTCGCCGCCGCCGCGCGCGCTGACCTGCTCGACCGGCCGGCCGTCAAGGCCGCGTTCGACGAGCTGTATGCGAACCACCCCCGCTTCGGGCGCGCGTACGCGGACGGGCGCGCGGCCCACCGCGAAGTCATGGGCGCCCTTGAGAGTCGCGAGATGCTGGCGGCCGACCGCGGCGCGCCGCTGCCGAACGGTTTCCCCGACGATGCCGCCCGCCTGGCGGGCCTGATGCGCAACGATCCGAAGATCCAGCTGGCGTTCGTCGCGCTGGGCGGCTGGGACACGCACGCGAACCAGGGCGCCGCGACCGGCCAGCTCGCGAACCGTCTCGCACCGCTGGGGCAGGGCCTGGCCGTGCTGGCCGAGCGCCTTGGTCCATTGTTCGACGACACGGTGGTTGTCGTGATGTCGGAATTCGGCCGCACGGCACGCGAGAACGGCAACGGCGGCACCGACCATGGTCATGGCAATGCGATGTGGGTCATGGGCGGCAAGGTGCGCGGCGGTAGGGTTTATGGCGACTGGGAAGGCGTCGGCGACGCGAAACTGAACGAGGGCCGCGATTTGCCGGTCTTTACCGACTTTCGTTCGGTGTTAGCGCAAATATCGGAAGAACATTTAATGTTAGGCGACAAGCGTCTGGAACAGGTCTTTCCCGCAATGCCGCAAAAACGTGCTGGATTCCGTATCGTTGGTGCATAAGTCTCTACTCTAGAGGCCGCCCTCTACATATAGTAGTTCTACCGTATTGCGGTGCACAAAAATTAGGACTATAGTTGTACCTGTCTCCTCCAGTTTTTCTCCGAAAACCTGGATTCAGCCCGCACCGCAAGGTCGCGGGCTTTTTTTTTATCAGAAATTGTCCGACGCTAACATTTGTAGACGCATGCGATGCGGCATGCCTTTCTTTTGTTCAGTCGGGGACGCGCGGCGCAAACGGCCGCGCGGAGGGCAGTCTCAGGCGCCGGTCGTTGCGGCGTCGTCGCCCTGGAAGGCGCCGGCGCGCCAGGTCAGCACGAGCGTGTCGCGGTGACCATCGGCGCCGATGGGCTGGATCGGCGTCGATTCGTGGATGACGGACGCGTCGTCCAGCAGCAGCAGCGTCCACGGTTCCGTCATCGTGAAGCGCTGGCCTTTCGGGCCGTTCGCCTCGAACACGCGCGTCTCGCCACCCTTGATGTTCGCGCGCCCGATCAGGATGACGGCAACGAAGTCGACGCCGTCGCGGTGCGCGCCTTCGGGCGTGGGGCGGCCGATGCCGTCGGCGGTATCGATGCGGAACTGGTGCGCCTCGACGTACCAGGTCTGCCGGCCTTTCACCTGCGAGCACACGGCGCCCAGCGCGCGCAGCAGCTTGGGCCAGGCCGGCTGCTCGACGGTGGACGGCTCGATGGGCACGAACAGGCGGTGCATGCCGCCGTGCAGGGCGTTGTACTCGACCGGCTGCCAGTGCGCGCGGTGCGGGCTCTGCGTGAGGGTCGCGCCGCTGTCGACGAAGCACGAATGCCGGCGCCGGCGATAGCGGCCGCCGTCCTTCAGGTAGTTGTCGAGTTCCAGGCGGTCCCAGCTCGGCGCCAGCGCCGCCAGCTCAGCGAGCGAACAGCCGGCCAGTTGCGCCACGTCGGCCGGACGCAGCAGCGCATAGCCGTCGCCGCGCAGCGCGTCGGCGATGCGGGCCGGATCGGTATAAGGTGGTTGCGGTGTTGTCATCCCGGTAGCCTAGCACTTTTTGCAGGCGGCCGTGCCGGCCGTCACCAGTTCCTGACGAGCGTCAGCCGGAACGAGCGCGCCTCGATCGGGTGGAAATGCACGTCCTCGCGCGGCGCCGTTTCGCCGCGCAGCTGCGACGCATAGTAGTAGTCGATCGCGGACGCGCGCCGGTTCGCCAGGTTGAACCCTTCCAGTTCCAGCCGCAGGTCGCGGCTCACGCGGTAGCCGAGGCGGCCGTTCAGGGTCGTGCTGGCGCGCGAGCGCACGCTGTCGTCTTCGACGAGCGGACGCGGTCCGAAGTACCGCAGGCGCAGCGCGCCTTCCCACGGGCCGACCTGGCTCACCGTCAGCGCGAGCTGGGCGACGCCCTCGATCGCTTCCGGGATGCGGTCCTGCCCCGGCGCGACGCCGCGCGAGCGCGCATGCGCGTAGGCGGCATCGAAGTCGACCGACAACCATTTATACGGTTTGTAGTAATTCGAGAACTCGATGCCGATGCGGCGGCTGGGCGGTCCGGCCTCGGTCGTCCCTTCGTCGCCGACGTAGGTCAGCTCGGAATCGAAGTCCAGGCGGTACAGGGAGATGGCCGTCTGCATCGCCGGGATGGCTTCGGTGCGCAGGCCCAGCTCCATGCCGCGCGAGCGCACGAGGCCGGGCGCCGTGAGGGTCCCGCGCGCATCGTTGCTGTGGAAGCCTTCGCCGTAGTTCACGTAGAACTCGGTCTGGCGCCACGGGCCGAACACGACGTTGGCGGACGGGCTGGCCAGCGAGTCGCTGCCGTCGATGCCGCCGGTGCGCACGCGGAAGCGATAATCGTCCGCGCGCACGCCCACCGTCGAGCGCAGCCACGGGTTCCAGCGCGTCGCGTTCTCGATGAAGGCGCCAAGGCTCGTCTCGACGATGTGGTCCGCGCGCGTCACGGACAAGGTCTTGCGCGCGGCCGTGCGATACAGGCCGTTGAAGATGTTGTCGTTCTGCGCCTCCACGCCGACGGTGATGTCCGACGTCGACGTCTCGCCGCGGTGCACGTGCCAGCTGTGCGTGGCGTTGATGCCGCTCGTCACGCGCCGGTCCGGCTGCGCGAACTGGTCGCCGTTGACCGGGTCGTTCATGAAGTACGTGAAGTCGGACCACAGGTCGAGCTGGTTGCGGATGACGTAGGCGCTCACCTTCGACGCCGAATCCTGGCCCGTGCGGCGCCATGCGCCAGACAGGCTGAAGCGCTTCGCTGCGCCGCCGTCGGTCGTGTCGATCGCGTCGAAGCGGCCCAGCTGGCCGGTCGCCACGGCGCGTTCGGGAATCTGGTCCGTCGCATTCCAGCGGCCGCGGTACGCCATCGCCGTCACGCTCCAGCCGTTGTTCGCGTAGCCGCGGCTGTAGCGCAGCACGCCGTTCAGCTTCTGGTAATCGTCCGGGTGCGCGTACGGGCCGTCGTTGTGCAGGGCTTCCAGCGCATACGTCAGCACACCGTCATCCATCTCCTTCGATGCCGCCAGCGCCGTGCGCGCGTAGCCGTCCTGGCCGATGCTGGCGGTGGCCACGTTGCGCGCGAGGCGGTTCGCATAGGTGATGGCAGCGCTGCCGGCGGACGCGAAATCGCCTTCACTCGCGGAGTACGGGCCCTTCTTGTAGTCGAGGCGCGCCGTCAGTTCGGGGATCAGGAAGTTCAGGTCGGTCCAGCCCTGGCCGTGCGCGTGGCTGCGCTGGTTGACGGGCATGTCGTCCAGGTACGTGGCCAGGTCGGTGCCGTGGTCCAGGTTGAAACCGCGCAGGAAGAACTGGTTCGCCTTGCCTTCGCCGCTGTGCTGGCTGACGATCAGGCCCGGCGCCGCTTCCAGTAGTTCGCCGGGCCGGTACACGGTGCGCATCGCCAGTTCCTTCTGGTTGACGGTGCCGGCGCTGGCGGCATCCGCGATGCCCAGCTGGCTCGTGCGCGCGCCCTCGACGAGCACGCGCTGGATCACGGGATCGTCCGCCCACGCGCAGGCGGGCACGAACAGCGTGGCGAGCAGCAGGGCGATCGGGCGCATCAGTGGACCGGGAGTTCGGTGCGGCTGCTGGTAAAGCCGAACGTGCGCAGGCTGCCGTTCGCCGTCAGGTTCACGGTGTTCTGCTGGTCGGGCAGGAAGTCGCTCAGCACGGCGTCGTGGATCGTCTCGACGCGCGCGACGGGCGTGCGCACGGCCTCCTGGAACACGACGACGCTGTCCGTGTCGACCGTCACCCCCACCCAGTTCAGCGGCAGGCGGCGGCCGTCCTTGTCGGCCAGCCAGAACTGCTTTTCCACGTACTTGCGCAGCACGGCCTGGTCGTCGGGATCGGACAGGTCGAACTGGCGCTGGTACAGTGCCGTCAGCAGCGCCTCCACGTCGTGCGCCATGTACGTGTGCACGACTTCCGTGCTGCCCGTGCGTTCGTTGTAACTGATGTCGGCGATGCCGGCGTGGAAGCGGTGCGCGGCGGCGTGGACGCTCACGCAGGCGCACAGCAACATCGCGATGCGCTGCAGCTTCACTTGTCCACCTTTTTCAGCTTCTCGTTGAAGTCTCTCATCAGGTTGTCCTTGTCACGCTCGGTCTTGTACAACTCCAGCCGCGACGGCACCGCCTTGCGTGGCCAGCTGTTGTTGCTGGTGTCCGTGTCGGCCGTCTCCCAGTTCGGGTCCTGCGTCAGCGCGACCATCGGTTCGTCCGTGACGATCAGCTTCGTGACCTTTGTGGGATTGTAGCGCCACACCTCGGCCGGAATCCGCTCGACGTATGTCTTGCCGCTCGCAAGCGTGATCTCGAGGATCAGCGGCGTCACGAGTCCACCGACGTTGCCGAAGTCGACGAGGTACAGATGCTTGCCTTCCTTCAGCAGGTTCCGTTCCCAGTCTTCGAGGTCGCCCAGCGCCTCATTGTACTTGTTGCGGTCGCGGTTCGTGACCGTGAACGCGCCGTGCTCGTTGTAGAAGTCCTTCAGTTCCGGATGGGAGTCCACGCGACGGGGCAGCGTGCCCTGGTTGCGCTGGTCCGTGACCGAGACCGGTTCGAGGTCGTGCTGCGCCTTCTTCCACGCCTTTTCGATCTCCGGATCCTTCGTGCCGACCGTGTATTCGCTGATCCCGTCCACGCTCACGTCGACATTGTCCGTCGTGTAGAACCAGCCGCGCCAGAACCAGTCGAGGTCCGTGCCCGACGCGTCTTCCATCGTGCGGAAGAAATCGCCCGGCGTGGGGCGCTTGAATTTCCAGCGCTGCGCGTATGCGCGGAAGGCGAAGTCGAACAGGTCGCGGCCCAGCACCGTCTCGCGCAGGACGTTCAGCGCGGTCGCCGGTTTCGCGTACGCGTTGTTGCCGCGCTGCGTGACGGATTCCGAGTTCGTCATCACCGGCACCTGGTTGCGGCTCTTCATGTAGTCGACGATGTTGCGCGCTTCGCCGCGGCGCGACGGGTAGTGGTCTTCCCATGCCTGCTCGGCCAGGAACTGCATGAACGAGTTCAGGCCCTCGTCCATCCACGTCCACTGGCGCTCGTCGGAGTTGACGATCATCGGGAAGTAGTTGTGGCCCACCTCGTGGATGATCACGCTGATCAGGCCATATTTCGTGTTCTTCGAATACGTCAGCTCGCCCGTTTTCTTGTCCTTCACGGGCCGGCCGCCGTTAAAGGAGATCATCGGGTATTCCATGCCGCCCACTGGACCGTTCACGGAGATGGCGACGGGGTACGGGTAATCGAACGCGTACTTGTTGTACTCGGCGATGGTGTGGATGATGGCCTGCGTGGAGTACCGTTCCCACAGCGGGTTGCCTTCCTTCGGGTAGAACGACATGGCGAGGACGTTCGTCCCGTCCTTCCTGAAACCCTGCGCGTCCCAGATGAATTTGCGGCTCGATGCCCACGCGAAGTCGCGCACATTGGACGCCTTGAAGCGCCACGTCTTCATTGTCGTGGCGCGCTGCTTCTCGTTCGCTTCCGCTTCCTGCTGCGTGACGATGACAACCGGTTTGCCGGCCGTGCGCGCCCGCGCGAGGCGATCGCGCTGGGTGGCAGTCAGCACGGCGCCGGCGTTCTGCAGCTCGCCCGTCGCGGCGACGATGTGGTCGGCGGGGACCGTCAGCTCGACGTCGTAGTCGCCGAATTCCAGCGTGAACTCGCCGTCGCCCACGTACTGCTTGTTCTGCCAGCCGTGCGCGTCGTAGTACGCGGCCATGCGCGGGAACCACTGGGCGATCTCGAACAGGTCGTTCTTGTCCTCCTTGTCGAACCGCTCGAAGCCCATGCGCCGTCCGAGCACGGTCGTCTCGGGCACGTTGAAGCGCCACGCGATGTCGAACGCAACGCGCGCGCCGGGCTTCAGCGGCTCGGCCAGGTCGATGCGCATCATCGTCTTGTTGATCGTGGTGCGCAGGGGATGGCCGCTGCGGTCCGTCACCGACGCGATCTTGAAGCCGCCGTCGAATTTCGCGCTCTCGACGAGGAAGCGCGCCGACTCGAACGGCGTGCCGCCCGACCGCCACGCGTCGCGCGACGGATGGCTGGCGATGCGGCGGTTGTCCGAATCGGCGCGGAACATGTTCTGGTCCAGCTGCACCCACAGGTAGGCCAGCGTGTCCGGCGAGTCGTTGTGGTAGGTGATGGTTTCCGAACCGGTGACGGCGCGCCTGGCTTCGTCGAGCGTCGCGCGGATGCGGTAGTCGGCGCGCTGCTGCCAGTACGCGTGGCCCGGCGCGCCGGATGCGGTGCGGATGTCGCTGGGTGTCGGCAGCAGTTCGTCCAGCTGGCGGAATTTGTCGTCGAACGCCTGGGCGTGGGTGGCCGAGGCCAGGACGAGGAGGGCGATGAGGGGTAGGCGTTTCATGGCGGTGTCTAAAGTGAAAACGGCAACGGCACCTCGTGGGCGCCGTTGCCGCGAGCAGACGTCGGGCGTGTTATTCCGCCTTGTCGTCCTTGGTCTTCAGCTTCTCGTTGAAGTCCCTCATGAGGTTGTCCTTGTCATGCTCGGTCTTGTACAACTCCAGCCGCGACGGCATCGCCTTGCGCGGCCAGCTGTTGTTGCCGGTGTCCGTGTCGGCCGTCTCCCAGTTCGGGTCCTGCGTCAGCGCGACCATCGGTTCGTCCGTGATGATCAGCTTCGTGATCTTCCTGGGCGTGTAGCGCCACACCTCGGCCGGAATCCGTTCGACGTATTTCTTGCCGCTCGCAAGCGTGATCTCGAGGATCAGCGGCGTCACGAGGCCACCGAGGTTGCTGAAGTCGACGAGGTACAGATGCTTGCCTTCCTTGAGCAGGTTCTTCTCCCAGTCTTCCAGGTCGCCGAGCGCTTCGTTGTACTTGTTGCGGTCGCGGTTCGTGACCGTGAACGCGTCGTGCTCGTTGTAGAAGTCCTTCAGCTCCGGATGGGAGTCCACGCGGCGCGGCAGGGTGCCCTTGTTGCGCTGGTCCGTGATCGAGATCGGTTCGGCATCGCGTTGCGCCTTCTTCCACGCCTTCTCGATCTCGGGATCCTTCGTGCCGACCGTGTATTCGCTGATGCCGTCGACGCTCACGTCCACGTGGTCGGTCGTGTAGAACCAGCCGCGCCAGAACCAGTCGAGGTCCGTGCCGGAGGCGTCTTCCATCGTGCGGAAGAAGTCGGACGGCGTCGGGCGCTTGAACTTCCAGCGCTGCGCGTATTCGCGGAAGGCGAAGTCGAACAGCTCGCGGCCCAGCACCGTCTCGCGCAGGACGATCAGCGCGGCCGTCGGCTTCGCGTACGCGTTGTAGCCGAGGGCGGCGATGGATTCCGAGTTCGTCATGATCGGCACCTGATTGGTGCTCCTCATGTAGTCGACGATGGCGCGCGGTTCGCCGCGCGATTGCGGATAGTGCTCTTCCCAGGCCTGTTCGGCCAGGTATTGCAGGAAGCTGTTCAGGCCTTCGTCCATCCACGTCCACTGGCGCTCGTCGGAGTTGACGATCATCGGGAAGTAGTTGTGGCCCACCTCGTGGATCACGACGCTGATCAGGCCATACTTGGTGCGGCTGGAGTACGTAAGCTCGCCCGTCTTCTTGTCCTTCGTCGGGCGCGGGCCGTTAAAGCAGATCATCGGGTATTCCATCCCGCCCACCGGACCGTTCACGGAAATCGCGACGGGATACGGGTAGTCGAACGAATACTTGTTGTACTCGGCGATCGTGTGGATCACGGCGGCCGTCGAGTATTTTTCCCACAGCGGATTGCCTTCCTTCGGGTAGAACGACTGCGCCAGCACATTGGTCGCGTCCTTCTTGAAGCCTTGCGCGTCCCAGATGAACTTGCGGCTCGACGCCCACGCGAAATCGCGCACGTTCTTGGCGCGGAAGCGCCACGTCTTCGTGCCGCCGGCGCGGGTCTTTTCGCGCGCCTCGGCCTCGGCCTGGGTGGCGATGATGACCGGTTTGCTGGCCGTGCGCGCCTGCTCCAGGCGCTGGCGCTGGGCGCTCGTGAGGACGTCGCCTGGGTTCTGCAGCTCGCCGGTGGCGGCCACGATATGGTCGGCGGGGACGGTCAGCTGCACGTCGTAGTCGCCGAATTCCAGGGTGAATTCACCGGTGCCGAGGAACTGCTTGTGCTGCCAGCCCGTCACGTCGTAGTACGCGGCCATGCGCGGGAACCACTGGGCGATCTCGAACAGGTCGTTCTTGTCCTCGTCGAACTTCTCGTAGCCGGAGCGGCCGCCGAGCACCTTCTGCTCGTTGATGTTGTAGCTCCAGTCGATCGAGAACGCGACCTTCGCGCCCGGCTTCAAGGGCTGCGGCAGGTCGATGCGCATCATCGTGCGGTTGACCGCGACGTGCAGCGGACGGCCGCCCGCATCCTTCACGGCGGCGATCCTGAAGCCGCCGTCGAACGTGCTCTTTTCCAGCACGGCGCGCAGCGCGTCGAATTTATAGCCGTCTTCCGGCCCGCGCGCCTTGGCCCAGGCGTCGCGCGAGGGCACGGTCGCCGTCATGCGCGCGTCGGAATCGCGTTTATAGATGTTCTGGTCGAGCTGGATCCATAGGTAGGACAGCGTGTCGGGCGAATTGTTGTGATACGTGATCGTCTCGGTGCCGCTGATGGCGCGCCTGCTTTCGTCCAGCGTGGCGCGGATCGTGTAGTCGGCGCGTTGCTGCCAGTAGGCGTGTCCCGGGGCGCCGGAAGCGGTGCGGATCGTGGTCGGGGTGGGCAGCAATTCGTCGAGCTGGCGGAATTTGTCATCGAAAGGTTCCGCCGCGATTGCCGCCATGCTGAGGCATAGCGCCGCCAGGCCGATCGGGAAACGTATCATATTTACCCTGCATTCATGGTTGAAAGAAGGAAAATATTCTAGTCTTGCCGTTCAGCCATTACCTTATTTGATGTGTAACAAGACTGATACATACGGATGGGCGTGGCGCGTGCGATACGGTCGGACACGCGGACACCCGAACGGACACCGGGCGGACACCGCCGGCGGACACTTCAGTCGATCCGCGGCGCCGCCATCCCGCGCAAGACCAGCGTGACGAGCACGATCAGGAGGCCCAGCAGCACGAGCACGGTATCGAGCCGCAGCTGCGCCTGCAGGGCGAGCGCATAGGTGGACGTCATCGCGAGGATGGCGAGGTTTTCGTTGAAGTTCTGCACGGCGATCGATTGGCCGGCAGGCATCAGGCGGTGGCCGCGGTGCTGCAGGATCGCGTTCATCGGCACGACGAACAGGCCGGCCAGGATGCCGATCGCGAGCAGCAGCGGCAGCGCCACCGCGACGGAATGCACCCACACCATCGCGCACAGCCCGCCGCCCATCACGGCCCCCAGCGGCATCACGGACAGCGAGCGCACGAGCGGCACGGCCTTGCCGGCGGCGACGGCGCCCACCGCGACGCCGAGTGCGAACACGCCCTGCAGCGCCGCGGCACGGTCCAGCGTGAGACCGAGCACGTTCTGCGCCCACGTCAGCAAGAGCACCTGCAGCACCATGCCGCTGCCCCAGAACAGCGACGTGACCCCCAGCGAGATGCGGCCTTCGGGGTCCTGCCACAGCGTCCGGTTGCAGCGATAGAAATCGGCGAGCAGCGCGGGCAAAGGGCGGCGCGCGTCGTCCGGGCGGGCGCCGGCGTGCATCACGGGCAGGTTCAGCAACGTCGCCAGCAAATACGTCATGACGATCACGGCGACCGCCATGCCGATGGGCGTGGCCCGCCATGGCACGGTCAGGTGCAGCAGCCACGCGATCGCCTGCGGATTGGCGGAAAGGACGCCGCCCAGCACCGTGCCGAGGATCATGGCGAGCACGGTCGTGCCCTCGATCCAGCCGTTGGCCGCCACGAGGCGGCGCGGCGGCAGCACCTCGGCCAGGATGCCGTACTTGGCGGGCGAGTATGCGGAGGCGCCGAGCCCCACGATGCCGTAGGCGAGCAGGGGATTGGCCTTGGCCAGGATCAGCGAGCAGCCGAGCATCTTGACGGTGTTCGTCAGCAGCATCACGCGGCCCTTGGGAAAACGGTCGGCGAAGGCGCCGGCGAATGGCGCCAGCACGATGTACGACAGGACGAAGCCCATCTTGAGCATCGGCGTCATCCACTGCGGGAACGACAGCGTGGCGACCAGCGACACGCACAGGATGAACAGCGCGCTGTCCGCCAGCGACGAAAAGAACTGGGCACCGACGATGGCGAAGAATGCGGCATTCATGGGAAACGGTATATCACAGCCGTCCCGGACGCCGGTTTCACTTGCTGTAAATACAGAAATTTTGTGATTGCGACAATTGGTTAGATTTGCATATGAACAATAGTTTTATACTTATGGAATTATCTATACAGGTTGGATGGCGTTTGGACGCTTTCACACTCATCGTGGCCGCCGCGCTGGCGGCGTTGACCATGGCTGCCAGCATGGGGCTGCTGTACCTCGCCAGCGCGCGCCAGGCCTGCCTCGTCGACTGGACGATCGCCGCTGCGTTATTCGCACTGAGCAACGGGCTGGGCGCCATCGGCCTGCACCAGCAGGCGGGCCCCATCCTGTTCATCGCCTGCGTCAACGCGCTCCACATCGGCGGGCATTTCGGCATGCTGGCCGGGGTGCGGCGCCACCTGCACCTGGCGCCCGGCTGGCGCTGGGGCGTGCTGCTGATGGTCGCCGTGCTGGCGGCGCATGCGCTGATGTTCGTGCGCGGTGCGCCGCTGTACCGGCTCGTGCTGTTCGCACCGTTCGTCGGCGCGCTCAATCTCGGCGCCGCGTGGCTGCTGTGGCGCCGCAGCGAACGCGAGGCGTGCGCGGCGCATACCCCGCTGATCGTACTGCAGGTGTTGTCCGCGCTGCAGCAGGGCGCGCGCGTGGCGATCATGCTCGCGTACGACGGCCGCCCGCCGGGCTTCCTGGGCGGCGATTTCTTCCGCACGTCGGGCGCGCTGGCGATGCTCGTGTACATGTCGCTGGCGACGATGTGCTGCGCGTTGATCGTCAGTCACCAGCAGACATTGGCGTTGCGCCGTGCCTCGCTGACGGACGTGCTGACCGGCTGGCTGAACCGGCGCGCCCTGCACGACGTGGCCACGCGCGACTTCCGCCGCTGCCGCCGCAACGGTTCGGCCATGTTTTTCATCACGTTCGACATCGACCACTTCAAGCCCATCAACGACCGCTACGGCCACGGGGTGGGGGATGCGGCGATCTGCCACGTGACGGGACTGTCGGCGCGGGTGCTGCGCGGGTACGATGCGCTGTTCCGCATCGGCGGGGAAGAGTTCGCGGTACTGGTGGTCGGCGAACATGCGGGGAACGTGTGCGCCATGGCCGAACGCCTGCGCGAGGCCGTGGTGGCGACGCCGCTGACCGTCGAGGGGAAGCCGGTAGCGATGACCGTCAGCGTGGGCGTGGCCGCGCTGGATGCGCACGACCAGAAATGGGAAGACATCCTGAGCCGCGCGGACGTGGCGCTGTACCACGCCAAGCAGAACGGCCGCAACCGTGTCAGCGTGCATGGCAGCGACGTCATCGGCCGCGGCCAGGCGGCGCGGCTGCAGGCGGTGGGGGCCTGAGCCGCTTCGTGCGCTTTTACTTCATCCAGACGGCGTAGTTGTTACCCGACGTCTGCAACGTCCAGCCCGCGCCCGGGCTCCAGCTGTTCGGGCCGATCTTCATCGCCAGCTGGTGCGTCGTGCCGGTGATGATGGCCGCGTACAGGCCTTGCGTCGCCTGCTGGATCGCGACCGCCGACGTCGAATTCACGCCCGCATTCTTGCGCGCCGCCATCAGCGCCGCGATCTGCGTCTTGAGGTTCCAGTTGTAGATGTGCGGGTAGAACACGGTCGGGATGCCCGGGTGCGACAGGATATAGGCATAGCCTTCCAGCACCGAACCGCACGGCACCGGCCACAGGTTCTGCCCCGTGCCGCAGCTTTCGGCCGGGCCGGTGTCGTGGTTGTCGACGAACGTCACCGACATCGCCGGCCACCAGCCGATGGCGCCCTGCGGCTTGCCGTCCGTCGCCTTCAGGCGCCAGTAATTGCCGTTGGCGAGGGCGTCGTTGAGGATGCCCTTGGTCGTGAAGTCGAACGCCCCGCAGCTGTTGCTGGTGCCGTTGATCCAGTCCATGATCGCCTGGCGGTTCGCGTTCAGGTTGTTCAGGTCGAACGAATCCGGCCACATCTCGCCGACGCAGAAATCGGGCGCGAACGCGTTCGAATACTGGCCCGCGTAGCTCGCCGAAAAGCCTTTCACGTAGTCGAAACGCAGGCCCGAGAAGCCCACGGGCTTCAGCGTGTAATTCAGCCAGTTGATGATGCCATTCTGGACTTCGCCCACGTTCTTGTGGTCGAGGTCGCGCCCGGCGGAAAAACCCTGGCCCGTGTCGGCGTTGCCGAGGCCGCAGTTGCACTCGTCGCCGTTGACGATGGAATACGTGGTCCAGTTCGGATTCGTGAAGTCGGACCAGCCGGTGGTGCCGACGCGGTGGTTGACGACGACGTCGACGATGGATTTGACGCCCTTGCTGTTGAACGCGCTCACGACGTTCGTCAGCTCGGCCGCGCTGCCGTACTTGGAATCGAGCTTGTTCAGTTGGCGCGGCAGATAGCCTTCCTTGGCGCTCGAATCCGACGGCGGCGGAAACCACACGTGGGTGAATCCCATCGCGCTCAGGTCGCCGACGTTGTTCAGCAGGGTGTTGTACCAGTCCGGCCCGGTGTAATTGGCCGAGTTCCAGTGGAAACCCTGCAGGACGATGGCCGTGCTGCCGCCAGCCTGCTGGGCGGGGGTGGCGGCCCCTGCCGGGGCCATGGACGTGATCGTTCCCGCCGCCAGCAGGGCGACGATGGTGCTCTTCTTCATGCTTCTCCTCCGATGTGATACGGGTAAGGTCCCGGCGAACAACGGAGGTCGTGCAAAAGTCCGTTGCTCAGCCAGGTACTTTTACTACGTATCGGGCGCTCATTCTGTGATGTTTTCGTGCCCGACGGGGGAGATTCTTAGCTATGCGTATTTTCGTGTCAATCTAATTTGCATAAAGTGTGTAGTTTTAATACTTCCGCTTTGAGCTTGCACAAATGAAATCTTCGAGCGTCGTCGGACCGCGGACGGGGTCGTCCGGCCAGCCGTCCTGCTCGTCCAGCACGGTTCCCGTCATGCAGGCGTAGGAGCGCGCCGCTTCCGGCGAGAAGCCGAGCTGGCGGTACGTCTGTTCCCACGCGTGGCGGGGGATGACCTCGACGTCGACGGGCCGGCCGAGCGCGTGCGCGAACGCGTCGGCCACGTCGCGCGGCGTGTAGCGGCGGGGGCCTTCGACGTCGATGGTGTCCGTCCTGTCCGCGGGCTCCAGCAGCCGTCGGGCGGCCACTTCGCCCAGGTCATCGGGGGCGACCATCGGGATGACGAGGTCCTCGGGAAAGAAACTCGGCAGCTTGCCGCGGTGCCGCACGGTGTCGAGCATCTCGGTCCAGTTGCTCATGTAGTAGACGCCGCGGTTGATCGCGACGGGGAAGGCCTGCGCTTTCAGCTTTTCTTCGAACTCGAACAGGACGGTCAGGTCGCCGCACCGTTCGCCGCGCCGCGCGCCGGTCGTCGAGACGGCGACGGCCTTGCGCAGGCCGGATCCCGTTACCGCGTCGACGATGGCGGCGGCATTCGCCCGCTCGACGGCGTCCGTGTCGGTGAACGGCGCGGCCGGCGGATTCAGCAGCAGCGCGGTGGTGCCCGTACGCAGGATGGCGCGCAGCGCGGGCACGTCGCGCACGTCCGCGACGGCGACTTTCGCGCCGGCATCCCGCAGCCCGGCCGCATGGCCGGCATTGCGCGTGACGACCGTGACGGGTTCGCCCCGGCGCAGCAGCGCGCGGGCTGTGGCCGAGCCGACGTGGCCGGTGCCTCCGATGATGATGTGCATGCTGATCTCCTTGGATAACGAGGCGACAATGTTATGAGAAGACGTTGACAGTTTTTGTCAGGAGCGCGGATGCGGTGGCATGGTCGAGATTGCTAATTTCCGACATCCATTGCGTGGAGTCAAAATCGCTGGCTTTTACGGGATACTGGCATGCCTGCGACATGTCGGCGAGCCGATTGCCGCGCCTGCCGCCGCACGCCCGCTTCGCCGCCCGGCAGCGGTACCTGCTTGAGGTTCGCCCGACGCCTCGGCGCCCGACAGGAGGTCATGCCGGGCGGGATTTCTTTTTCAAATCGGTATCCGCCTTGCGCGTGGCCGCCGCCTTGCGTACGCGGTGTTGCACTTTGGACGGCAAAATGGATGGGCCGGCCACGCCTTCCGACGCATTGTGTTGCCCACTGAAAGCGCCTAACTGAGCGCCGAGATCGTGCACCATCTCGTTAAGTTCGCGCATCTGGGCAGCAAGTTCCTTTCTCGTTTCGACGAGTACGCGAAGTCCCTCTGCAACGTCGATGGCGCCGGTCTGCGTAGCCCTGTCGTCAGGCAGGAGGCGCTCCAGATCCGCATCCCGCGCGGCGCGTCGGATCGGAACGAACGCCACCTCCAGGCCAAAGAACTGTCCAATGCGATTCATAGTCGCGACAGTGGGGTTTGCCTGGCCAAGCTCGATCGCCTTGATGACGCGTGCGCTGACCCCGCGATGACGAGCGAATTCTTCCTGCGTCATGCCGGCGATCGCGCGCATTTCGCGCACCCCTTCGGTGAGCGAAAGATTGGCCGCGGCCGCCGACTCCAGCATCCGGTTGCGCCGCTCGCGGGCCTCTGCCTTGTCCAACGGTTTTCTTTTGCTCATGACTATCTCAGTGCCAGAAGTTGGGTGCGTTGCGCTTCGATGCTGGGCGCGACGAAATCGACGATGTCATTATCGACGCCCACGTCGCGCATGCAATCGGACAGGGTCGCCAATTGTTCCCCGAACCGTACCAGGGCCTCGACGATCTCCGCACGTTCCGGCCCGGTCAAGGCCAACTGCGCCAGGATGTCCTGCCAGTTCCGCAGCTCTTTACGACTCTCCGGATGGTACCAGCGCGCCGACCGGGTGATGCCCTCGGGGTCCAGGTACATCGGCGCGAAATCGAACAGGGGCGTCATGCGCGTGACACCGTCGACGGTCTGGACGGCCGTATTGCGTGCATGATTGTCCGTGTTGCGCATTGCCAGGTTGAGCACGTCGCGCCGGATGAACTCGATGGTCTCTGCAAGCGGCTCATCGACCACGCTTCGAATCGCATTCACCAACCCGAACTGGTCGGCCTGGGTGCCGAAGCCGGCCAGGCCAGCGATCGAGGCGACGCTCTCCTGATGGAACCGCAGCACCCGCCCATCCTGGGCGCGGCGGTCGAAGCGTGGGATGAACAGCATGTCGCCGTGCAGGACAGGCAAGTCGAAGCTTCGAATGCCGAAGCGTCGCGCGACTTCCATGTAGCGGGCTTCATTGCGCAGGACCTTGCGATCGGCGTCCGAGGGACCGCGTGGGCGCTTGATGATGTAGTGGCGTTGGGCCTGATCATCGGGCAGGGCAGCGTCGGGATACCAGTTGCCGTCGTACGCCCGGGTCAACAAGTATTTGGGGGCGACACCCTGGACACCCGTGCCACCCGCGGCCAGCATGCCGTGCACCATCATCATTTCATGAAAGTCGGGCGAGCGCGCCAGCAACCCGTCAAGCGTGAAGCCGTCAGCGGCCAGGTCATGTCGCTCGACATGCTGTTCGTAGTAGTGGACGGCTTCCCGGATGCGCAAGCGCCCGATCGGGTTGAATGCACCGGCGCACAGTAACGGCAGATCGGACGCCTGGGCGTCGGGAAGTTTGAGATGGTCGAGCAGGAATCTGCGTCCATTACCTTGCGGTACGAGGTCGTACAGGAAAGTGGGCCAGGTTTTGCGAACGTGACGATCCGCATCCACCGGAATCACAAGCGACACAGGCGGCGGTGCATCGCCGAGGGCAAAGAGCAGATCGTATTCGAATACACAATCGTTCGTCCGGAAGCCATTACGCACCACATCGGAGAAGCTTGCCTGCGCCGCTTCCAGCCACTCGCCTTCGTGAAAAATCTCGATATGACAGTCCATGCCCGGCTTGCGCTTTAAAAGTGCATTAAAAGATACTGGAAGAGTATATCAGTCGAAGCCACGTACCGGAAAATCCGCATCCCGCTGGATCCAGTTGCGCGGCGAATACGCGGTCCGCGCATCCGTCACATGCAAGGTGAACGCATGCCGCGAGACAGGCGACCGGTTCGGCGCGCTGTAGTGCGGCAGCAGCCCATGGAAGCAGACGAGATCCCCGGCCTTGGCCTCCAGCGGCACGGCCGTGCTGTCGTCCGGCCACGGCGTGCTGTCCAGTTTTTCCATCGTGATGGCATCGCCGTCGCGGAGAAAACGCTCGCGCAGCGGGCCGCGGTGGCCGCCCGGTTCGACCCACAGGCAGCCGTTCTCGATGGTCGCGTCTTCCAGCGCGAACCAGAACGTCGTCACGCTGATCGGCGTGGAATCGAAGAACGTCGCGTCCTGGTGCCAGCGCACTTCGCCGCCGATGCCCGGCTGCTTGAAGATGTACATCGATTGCCAGATCTGCGGCTGTTCCAGGCCCAGGTCGCGCGCGGCGGCGGCCAGCTTCGCATCGTGCGTGAACGCTTTGAACACGGGGTCGAGGTCGTGCATGGCGTGGCCGATCTTGTTGATCGACAGGGCCTTGGCCTGCTTCAGCTGGCCGTCCGGGCCGAAGGCTTCCTCTTCGAAGAAACAGCGGATCGTGTTGTCCGAGCCGAGGAACCAGGCGTCGCTGGCTCTCGCCTGGTCGCGCGTCGTGAAGATGGCGCGCGATTCGGCAGGGTCGAACGCGTCGACGATCTCGCCGGCGCGTGCACGCAGGCGCGCGATCTCGTCGGCTGGTTTGAAATTCGGGATGACGATGTAGCCGTCGCGCTGGAATCGGTCGCGTTGTTCGGGAGTGAGCATGGCATGGTCCATCAACAAAACCATGCCATTGTAGATCAGGCGGCCACTGTCCACGCACCGTCCGCATACACGCGTTCGTCGTCCAGGTACACCGCATCCGTCACGACGAACACGTCGATGTGGTAACGCGCATCCTTGCGCTTGAATCCCGGTTTCGCGTACACACCGTGCTTGGCGCCCAGCGACAGATGGATGCCGCACATGCGCTCGTACGTGCCGATGTCGTCCACGCGGCGCTCGCGCGTGAAGGCGCGGTTCATGCCGAAGCCGAGTTCGCGCACCCAGACTTCGCCCTCGTCGCGGCGGATGATGTCGAGGACTTCCTGGAACGCCGGCGTGACGTTCTCGGTGCCGACCACGCGGCCCTTGTCGATGACGAGCGTGATGGGAGCGTCCGGCCGGTTGACGAGGTAAGACGTGTCGCCGAACACGTGGACTTGCGCGCGCCCGCTGACGGCTTCCAGGTCGCGCGCTTCCGTGAACACTTCGCCGATCGGGAACTGGCCGCCCACATTGCTCATCGCGCTGTAGTCGCCCACGTTCAGCTTCGCGCTTTCCAGCGGCGAGTCGAACGCGAGGACCTCGCCGCCGCCATGCACCTCGGCGCGGCGGGCGCGGTCGATGCGCGTCTTCAGCGCATGGCCCACGCCGCGGAAGTAGGCGGGATCGTAGGCCAGCGCCTCGATGTAGTGCTCGCCCTGCGCGCCCGGCATGCGCGACAGGTGCACGTGCTCGATGACCTTCAGGCCCAGCTTGAACAATTCCACGCGCAGGCGGAAGCCGTCCAGGCGGAAGTTCGTCGACTGCACGAGCACGACGAGATCCTGCGGCGCCAGCGTGCGGAACGTCGCGAGCACCTCGTCGGGGGGCACCGTGTCGAAGTCGATGAACGTGGCCTCCGGCAGGTTCGCGCGGTACGCGGCGACGAGGCCGCGGGCCAGGGGCGTGCGGGTGTCGAAGACGACCAGCGCGCGCCGCTCGGGCGTGTGTTCGAGCGCGATCGCGAGCACGTCGCGCAGGTGCGCGGTGGCGGAGTCGATGGCGGCGGCGGGCAGGGCGTCGGTGGGCGTCATGGCGTGGCTGGAGGGGGAAGACAACCCGGCATTATACGGCCTCCGCACCCTTGCGGCAGGTCACGACCTGTCCAGCTGGATTGTTGCACAGTCTGGCTGTCAGGAGCCCATCATGTTGATTCGTAAAGGAAATTTCCTAAAGCTCATTCTGGTTGGCGTGCTGCTGGTTTGTCTCTCGGCGCGTGCGGCGGCGTTGCGCGCACCGGAGACCGTGGCCGCGGAATTCTATGGCTGGTACCTGCAGACGCTCGACGCCGACCAGGATCCCCTGAGCGACCGCTACGACCGTCTGAATGCCTACGTCGCGAAGCCGCTCGTCGACCAGCTGGTGAAACGCCTGCAGGAGCAAAAGGCGGCAGCGGGCGACTACTTCCTGCAATCGCCGCGCATCCACGGCGCATGGTTGCGGGGGCGCGTGCAGGCCGTCACCCTGCGCCGCCAGGCGCGCAGCGCCGACGTTCTCGTCACCCTCGACGGCGACGGCGACGCGAAACATGAAGTGGTGCTGACGATGGTGCTGGACAACGGCACCTGGAAGATTCGCCACGTGAACCGGGCGGCACTCGATGCTGCCGAAAGTTCCATTTCCCGCGCCGCTATTTGATCCCTGAAGCACAGCCACGTGCTACTCCGTGAACAGGGCGCCGTCGGCTTGATCCCGGCGCTATGATTCCAAAACGATAACGGCCCCGAGTTTGAGCGGGCCGCGATCGATTTTGACGAATCGACGGTGGAGCGCATGGCATACCGATGGGAAACGCCGGCCAGTGTCTGGCTGGAGGATGAACGCAGCAGGCAGTTCGAGCTCGTGTCCAGCGACGGGCTGGGCCGGATCGACTGGCAGGCCGCCGCGCGCGGCCGCCTGGCCGATTGCGCGCACCTGCTCGGCGCCTCGCTGCCGCAATCCTGCGACCACGCCGCCATCTATCCCGAGGGGTTCGCGTTCTGTCCCACGTGCGGCCGCCCGCTCGAACGCCTCGGCATCGCGCCCGGGCGCCATCCCGACTGGTGGGGGCCGTATGCAGATGCGCTGCTGCCCCGGCACGTGCCGCATGGCCTGCCCGTGACGTCGCTGGCGCTGGGCGACAGCCTCGAAGAGCGGCCTCCCGCGCCGGAAGTCGGCCGCTTTGACGCCGCCATGCCGCCGCCGCCGAACGCCCATTGCGTGTTCGCAGCCGCCACCTTCGGCTTTCCCGAACAGCGCCTGCTCGCGCTGGCGCCCGGGCGGGGCGTGCTGCAGTACTGGGATCCGCTGGCGGAAGTCTGGCACGTGCTGCTGCCGGAAGAGGGCGCGGCCGATCTCGCGTTCGGTGCATCCGACTACGGCTGGCTGCCCACGTCGCACCTGCAGGTGCCCGCGCGCCGCGGCGACGTGGCGCTCGTGCCCACGGCGCGCGGCCTGTACCGCCTCGCCATCAATCCCGTCAGCGAGACCTGCCGGACGGAGGCCGTACTGGCTGCGCCGGTCGTCGCGGCGCCGGGCCTGATGCGGCGCCAGCTGGGCGTCCTCGTGCGCAATCCGGGCGGCACGCTGGGCCTGTGCGGGCTCGGCGCCGACCTGTCGCCGGGTCCGCAATTCGATTGCGGCGCGCTGCCGCTGTCCGGCTGGACGCGGCCCATCGGCTACGACGGCCAGCTGTTCTGGCTGCACGGCGAGGGCCAGCTCGCGTGGCGTCCCGGCGAGGCGCCGCGCTGGCTCGCGTGGCCGGACACGTGGCTGCCCAGCCTCGACCTCGGCGGCCCCACCCTGAGCCGCGACGGCCGTATGTGGCTGATCGGACATGACGGCCAGTCGTATTCGTTCCTCGAACTCGGGGCAGAACGAGTACAAGCGCGTCCGCAGCGTGAACCGATCGACGGCGCGCGCCTCGGCTTCGCCAATTTGCTGTTCCGGCGCGGCCATCCCGTCGTCGACGAACCGTGGTCCGGCGAGCACGTCGAAGACCAGCACGAGGACGATTCCCTCGTCCTGCCGCTGCTGCGCAGCTTCAACAACAACCGCAGCCAGCCCAGCGGGCTCGTGCTGCGCTTCCACAAATACACCGGCCGCGCCGAAGAAGCGCTGGCCAACCGCGTGATCGCCCGCACCACGGTGGAGTGGATCGGCCGGCGCAACGTGATCCTGGACGAAGTGGCGCGCCTCGCGCGGCCGCTCGAGTGCGTGCCCTTCGTCTACGCCAACCGCCTGTGGCTGCACCACCCAGACTGGAACCGGATCCGCGGCTGGAATCTGGAAGCGCCGACGTGACGGCCGCCCGCCTGTTCGTCCTGCTCCTCGCGTTGTGCGGCATCGCCCCCGCCTGGGCCGTGCCGCAAGTGGTGCTTGTGCAGAACTCCGGCTGGATGGAGCCGTTTTATTCGGACCCGACATCGCAGTTCAAGCCGCTGGTGGCGGCGCTCGCCGGCAATGTCGCGCGGCCGGGGGACGCACTCGTGCTGGCCGCATTCAACCAGTCGCTGCCCGGCGCGCCGTCGCCGCGCGCGCTGCTGTCCGAGCAGGTGACGAAAGACACGCCCGCGCACGTGCAGGCCGCGCTGGCGGGGCTGCAGACTGCCCGCAAACCCGGCGGCACGGCGCTCGCCGACACCGACCTGGGCGAGGCCGTGGAAACGACCGTCACCAACGTCCTGGGCGGGAAGGCGGGCCTCGTCTGGCTCGTGACGAACAACCGCAACAGCCCGAACAACGACCAGGCAACAAGCGAGCGCAACCGCGAGTTCTATGCGCTGATCCACAAGGGCGCCGCGATCACGAAGGCGCTCGCGTTCCCGCTGCGGATGCCCGTGCAGGGCCAGCACTACCACGCGAACGGCCTGATGGTGTACGTGTTCGCGGTCGGGCCGGAAGGCGCGCGCGCCCTCGACGCGCTGCTGGCGGCGGGCCGCGTCCAGCGCGTGATCACGGAACCGCCCGCGCGCCTGAAACCGCTCGACCGCGATACGGTGCGCCTCGTGCCGCGCAAGGTCGAGGACGCGCCCGGCGTCGAATTCTCGATGGATGCGGCCGGCCGCCTGCGCGCCGACGTGGCGCCCGACGCGCGCTCGCCCAGCGCGACGATCCAGTGGCAGCTGCAGAACACGATGTATCCGTACACGATCGCGGGCGCGACGATCTCCGCGCGCTCGATGCTCGGCGGCGAAAACCGCCCGATCGCGTTGAAGACGAATACCGTCACGCGGCTGGCGCCGGGCCGCACCGAGCCGCTCGCATCGCAGGTAGCGCTGCCCGTCGCGCAACTGCCCGGCAAATGGTCGATGGCGGCGCTGAAATCGGCCGGCTCCGCGTACGTGCTGCCGGGCCGTATCGAACTGCATCTGCAGGGCCAGCGGCTGGAACTGTCGCAGGCGTTCCGCGAGCGCATGGCGGCGCTGTTCCCGGGCGACCCGCTGCCGGACATCTTCACGCCGCCGGCCGACATCCAGGCCTCGACGGCCGTGCTGCCCGTCGAGGTGCATGTCCATTACGGCTCGGGGCCGCTCGTCGCCTTGCTGGCCGGCGGCCTCGCGCTGCTGGCGGCCGGCGCGGGCGCCGCGTATGCGTACGGCCGGCCGCGCAAGGTGCAGCTCGTCGTGGAAGACGAACTGCGCACCGTGCACACGCGGGCCGGCGCCACGCAACCGATCTACGACAAGGCGGGCAATGAAGTGGCCCGCCTGAAGACGACCTTGTTCGGCCACCAGTTGCTGGACCTGCGCGAAGGCGCGCAGGTGCGGCTCGGCCGATGAACCCACGGGAACCCACCATGCAGAACGACCAGACCAAGCCCGCCCCCGACACTGCCGGCACCGATCCAGGCTTCAAGCTGCCCGGCCAGACGGCCACCACGCCGCAGGACAGCCTGCCGAAGACGACGCCCGACACGGCCACGCAGCCCGTCGAGATCGCGCCGGGCGGCGCCACCAACACGAGCGCGGCGCCGCTGCGCGACACGGCCGGGCGCGACATGGCGATCGGCGCCGTCGCGTTCGTCGTGCTGCTGGTGATTTACTTCTTCGTGCGCAACGCCTATGTGCACCACCTCGTCGTCAAGCGCGTGGCGCCGTCGTCCGCGGGCAGCGCGGGCTGGCTGCTGTTCGTCGGCATGGGCTTCCTGTCGGCCGCCGTCGTGCTGGCGATCGTCAACGCGAGCAAATACCTGACGCCCGCCATCACCGGACCGCTGGTCGTCGTCGGCGTCGTCACGCTGGTCGCGGCCTTCTTCGTCGGCCGCCGCTGACCTTTCAAAGAGAACACCATGGCAGATTTTCCCGATCCCGCATCGCTCTCCGGTAAAGCCGAGCTCAAAGTCGACCTGCGTCCGACGCTGTTCATCGGCGCCGGCGGCACCGGCATGGAAGTCATGATGCGCATCCGCCGCCGCATCCTCGCGGCCGTGTGGAACCGCCGGCATCCGACCCGCGTCGAATCCATCGCCGACTTTCCCGTCGCGCGCTTCCTCCATTTCGACCTCGATGCGAATGCCGTCATCGACGAGGGCAAGTCGCAGCGCACCGACCCGTGGTTCGAGCTGGTCAAGCTGTCCGACGAGGAACGCCTCGTCGAACCGCTCGACCTGCCGCAGTACCACGAGTCGGACGACAGTCTCGCGCGCTTCCCGCTGATCGAAAACTGGATGCCGCTGCGCCCGAAGAAACTGCGCTCGCTGGGCATCGACCCGTCCAAGGGCGCGGGCCAGATCCGCGCGCTGGCGCGCTTGTACCTGTTCGACAAATATCCGAAGCTGCGCGGCCGCATCAAGGGCGCGCTGAATTTCCTGAGCAGTAACGCGGGCATCGAGCGCAAGGAGAATTACCAGCGTCTCGGCCTGCAGGTCGACACGTCGAAATTCCGTATCGTCGTCATCGCGTCGAACGCGGGCGGCACGGGTGCCGGCAGCGCCATCGACCTTGGCTGGATCGCCAAGGCCGTCGCGCGCCAGGAAGTGTCGGACAGCCAGGTCGACCTCGTGATGTTCCTGCCGTCCGGCTACGCGAAGGCGAACAAGGAGCGCACGGAGGCGAACGCGTACGCCACGCTGATGGAGCTGGAGACAGGCATGCGCGACATGAACGCGCGCGTGCAGTGGATGGAGCCGGACAGCATCGTCGGCCGTGGCACGCCGTTCGACGATGTGTACTTCGTCGACACCGCGAACCTCGCGAACAAGGCGACGCAGGACGTGAAGGACGTGTACCAGATGGTGGCCGACACACTGTTCGAGGACTTCGCGTCGGCCGATTTCGCCAACCGCAAGCGTTCCGTCGCCGTCAACCAGCAGCAGCACAAGCTCGGGCCGTACAACCCGCGCGTGCCGGAGCAGCGGTTCGGCGACATGCGCCTGTCGTACTCCAAGGTCTATTCCGCGTTCGGCCAGTCCGTGCTGGACACGCAGCAAAGCCTGCGCGAAGACATCCGCGCGTATGAACTGGCGGCGCTGATGGTGAAGGCGTTCTTCGGCCTCGTCGCGGCCGATGGGAGTGTCGCCCGGCGTGCCACCGACCAGGAACGCGACGCCTTCATGCGCGAGCAGATGGGCATGGCCGAGCACCCGTTCGCGGAATTCCCCGATTTTAAAAAGGGCACCGTCGACGTCACGCCGTTCCCGGAATATGCGCTGACCGACATGCTCCTGCTGGACAAGGACCAGCGCTCGCTGCTGGAGCGCGTCGAGAGCAAGGTGCAGCTGGAGATGGACCGCATCATGGCCTCGTACGACCTGAAACTGTGGCGCGAGAAGGTCGTCGAGCTGCTGCCGAACCTGGAGCGCGACGCCATCCGCGAGGCCGGCGCCACGGCCGAGACGAGCGAGGACCGCATCAAGCGGCATACGGGCGAGCTGCTCGCGCAACTGCGCCTGAACGTGCGCGGCCGGCTGTACATGCTGCTGGACGACCGCAAGCAGGGCGGCCTCGAATTCGTGCTGTCGCTGCTGGAGCAGGTGAAGGCGCGGCTCGCGCAGCGCGACCTGGCGAATGTGCAGCGCAACGGCAAGCGTTACCGCGACGTGCGCGACGCCCTGCGCACGCGCCAGGTCGAGGAATCGCTGAACCACCTGACGCAGGCCGCGGGCCGGCTGTTCGGCAAGGATGCGCAGGCGAGAGAGATCATGAACCACCTGAAGCGCGACATCGCCGACTACCTGCGCTTCCACCTGCTCGCGGTCGCGGCGGGACAATCCATCGAGGTGATGCAAAGCCTGTCGGCGTGGCTGGGCGAACCGCAGGCGCCGGACGAACACGGCCAGGTGCGCTGGAGCGGCGTCGCCGGCGAATTCCAGGAAGGACGGCGCAACGTGGGCGCGATGCTGGCTGCCGTCGACCAGCGCATCGGCCAGCTCCGTGCCGACGCGCGCCAGGAACACGCCACCTACATCAAGCTGGCGAGCGACGTGCTGCCGGAACCCGTCCGGCTGACGGGCGACGTGAGCGCGTGGAGTGAAGAGGTGCTGCTGGAATTCGGCGGCTCCGCGCGCCTGTTCCCGCAACTGGGCGACGAGAGACTGCGTTCCGATCTCTTGCTGAAACTGTTCCGGCGCGCGCAGCTGCAGCTGTCGGGCGAGCAGGCCGTCGCCGAGCTGCCGGACCCGCTCGTGGAACGCCTGGGCGCGATGTCGCCGCAGGAGCGCCATCGCATCTTCTCCGAGTGGATCAAGAGCGCCATGCCGTGGATTAACGCGCGCTTCTCGGCCGAGTTCACGCCCAGCGCGGACCAGTTCAAGTGCTTCATCGGCGTGGGCGACCCGGCCGCGTGGCGCAGGCTGGAAGGGGAAATCCGCGCCGCCGTGCCCACCGGCTTCTTCCACGGCGACCTCGTGTCCGTCGTGAACACGGGCGTGCCGGGGCGGGCCGTGTGCTACATCGAGCTGTCCGGCTACCCGATGACGGTGCTGCGCGGCCTGCCGACGTGGCGCGCCAGCTACCAGATCGAAAACCCGAAGATCCCGACGCACCTGCACTTCGATTCGACGCGTTTCCGCCACCCGATCTCGCCGTCGATGGACGAGCTGAATCGCCTGGCCGACGACTACGAATTCTTCCTGGCCGCCGTCGCGCTGGGCGTCCTGCGCCGCAAGCAGGACGCGGGCGACCGCGAGGCCGCGTTCCAGCCGCGCGGGCAATACCTGTTCGAGGTCGAGCAGGGCTCGGGCGAATGGCTCCAGATCGGCAACGAGTACGCGATCCGCTCGAACGGCCTGCCGCCGTACTACCGCGAACAGGTGATCGCGGCGACGCGCCAGCGCCTGGCCGCGATGGGCCCGCACCAGCTGGCGCTGCTGGCCGCGCTGATGCGTCATTATCAGTTGCGCGTGTACGAACCGAAGCTGGAAGTGGATGAGACGGGCGCGCAACTGCCGTCGCCGTCGCTGCCGTACATCACGGCGCGGCGCCTGTACGACCAGTGGATGCGGCGCGCCGCCGGCATCGACCCGGCGCTGTCGCCAGCGCAGGTGGAAGCGGCGCTCGCGCAGCTTGACACGTGGACGGAGACCGTGCCCGATTCCGCGTCCGACGCGTACGCGTGGGAAGTCGAGCGGCCCACCGACAAGCGCGTGATCCGGCCCGAGTTCCTGTCCGCCGACGCGCGCGCCGCGCAGGCGCTGGAACGGCGCGCAGCTGCGCCTGTCATGCCGTCCGCGCAGTACGCGCCGGCCGCGCCGACCGTCGTCGCGCCGACACCCGGCGCGCCGGAGGGAGTGTCTGCACCGAGCCTCGGACCGGCCGCGTACGTCGTGGGTGCGACGCCGATCCCCGCGCGCTACAAGCTGTTCGTCGGCGGCGTGCAGCGCGGACCGTTCGCGCTGGACGAAGTCGTGCAGCAGCTGACGCGCGGCGAGATCGACACGGGCACGCGCATCTGGAACATGCAGTGGAATCCGCGCGCGGACAAGTGGAAGACCGTGGCCGACATCCCGGAACTGATGGCGGCCGCCGGCGCCACGATCCCCGATCCGGACGACGACGGCATCCCGGACCCGGAATAAGGACGCACCGTGCAGGACGAAGCCATCTACCGCTGCATCAACACCGCCTGCGCACGCGGCATGCCGCGCCGCGTGCAGTATTGCCCGTATTGCGGGACGGCCCAGCAGGCAGGCGCACCGCCGCCACCGCAGGACGATGGACGCGTACGTCGCGTTGCCGCCGATAACGTTACAACTGCCGCTGCCGCGACAGCCGGGGCGGAGGCCGTCGCCGGATTGTCGGGCTGGTCGGATGCGCCGGATACCGTGCAGGAGGTGCCACGGCCACCGCCGCCGCCGCCGAAGCCGACGCCGTCCGCGACGGCCTTCGGCCACGGCGGCCGCCCGGTCGAGGCCAATACCGCGCCGCCGCCGGAGCGGGGCCGCGGCATCCCGTGGTCGCCGCACCCGACGCCGCCACCTGCGCCGGCACCGGCGGGCCGCCAGCCGATCCGCCTGCGCTGGTGGATCGTCGCGCTGGCCGTGCTATGGGGCGTGTGGCTGTGGGCCAAGCCGTCGGCGAAGAAAATCGACAAGCGCATCGACGGCGCCATCGCGCTCGCGCAGGCCTGCCAGGGCAAGCAGGCGCAGGCCGAGCTGATCGCGCTGCGCAGCAGCCGCGCCACGCCGCAGCAGCTGGAACGCCTGCAGCGCGAACTGAACGAGGCGTCCAGCGCGTGCACGCGCAAGCGCCAGCGTGCGAGCGCGTGGGCGGAGGCGCGCGGCCCGATCGAATCTTCGCTGGAATCGGGCAGCGTCGAGCGGGCGCGCACGCGCCTGCAGGCGTTCACGAAGCGCTGGGGCGAGGACGACAACACGCGCGCGCTCAAGGCGCGCATCGATGCCGCGCGCGCCGAGCATCCGCTGGCTATTCCGCCAGACGCGTAAAACCGTCGTCGCTCCAGGCTTCGCTGCCCACGCCGTGGCGCACGAAGAACAGGCCGTCCGGATCGTACCTGCGCTTGACCTGCGCGAGCCGCGGATAGTTGGCGCCCCAGAAGGCGTCCTGCCAGCCGGCCTGGAAGTAATCGCTTTCGGAGACGTACGCACCGGCCCGCGGCGCCACCGCGAGCAGCGCGTCCATCGCCCGGCCGATCGCCTGCGCGCGGGCGCGCCCGCGGACCGTATCGACGGCGCCGCCGGGCATGCCGGGGAAGCGCGGCCCGTCGCCGCCCGCGATGATCGCCAGCGCGAACGCGTCCAGCACGGCGGGGTTGGTCGCGGTGGCGCGCGCCGCGTCGATGTCCGCCTGCGGCGCGCCGGCCAGGCCCTTGTTGAAGTGCAGGCCCACGCTCCAGTGCCGGCTCGCCTGGAACAGCGCGTCGGCAAGGCCGGCCTGGCGTGTCGGATCGAGCAGCCCGGCCGGCAGCCACGCCGACTTGTAGCCGTGGATGAACCAGCCCTCCTGGTCCGTGTCGCCTTTCCAGATCACGTGATGCGCGGGCGCGCCCGGACGCGGGTCGGCGACCATGAAGCCGGGCGCGTGTTCGCGGAAGAACGCCGCGTCCCACATATGCCGTGCGGGCAGGGCCAGCACCTGGAACGGCTTCTCGAACGAGCAGCCGGGATGCGCGCGCAGCCAGTCGAGCAGCGGCGCCCACGTGCGTGCGGCGCCGGCTTCGTCGAGGTCCTGGAACACCATCGAGACGTCGACGGTGTTGTCGCCGTGGATGCCGATCTGTTCGCCCCAGTGAGGATTGAACAGGTCCTTCGCATAGAACTCGACCAGCTTGCCGACCAGCGCGCGGAACGCGGCATCGTCGGCCGCGCGCACCTTGCAGAAGACGGCGCCGAACGTGGCCGGCAGCTCGCGCGTGCGCAAGGTGAGGCGCGTGACGATGCCCACGCTGCCGCCACCGCCGCCTTTCAATGCCCAGAACAGGTCCGCGTTCGTGCAGGCGTTGGCGATGCGGACCTGACCGTCGGCCGTCACGACTTCCGCCTCCAGCAGGCCGGCCGCCGCCGTGCCGTAGCGCTTGGAAAAGCTGCCGAAGCCGCCGCTCTGCACGAGCCCCGCCACGCCGACGGTGGTGCAGCCGCCGCCCTGGACATAGCGACCGGCGCGCGTCGTCACCGCATCGTAGGCGTCGATCCACATGGCGCCCGCGCCCACCGTGACGGCCGGCTGCGGCGCCGTCCCGCAGTTGTGCGCGACGAACGCGGGTTCCAACCGCACGTCGTTCATGTGCCGGGTCCAGACGAGCAGCGAATCGGGCGCGTCGGACGTGCCCTGGTAACTGTGGCCGCCGCCCTTGACGACGAGGCGCAGGTCGTGGGTGCGCGCGAAGTTCACGGCCGCGACGACGTCGGCCGGCGTGTGCGCTGCGACGGCGTACGCGCTGGGCTGCGAGGACCAGGCGTCCAGCCAGCCGCTCGTGTGCGTGAAGTTCGGCTGGTCGCCCATCTCGAAACCGTTTTTCAGCCGCGCCAGCGCGGCCGCGCAGGCCGGCGCATCCGCACCGGCGGCGCAGCCGGCGAACGGCGCGTCGAGCTTGACGAGCCGGCCGCCCACGCTGCGTTTCAGGTCGTCCCACGCGGCGGCGGATGGCCACAGGGGATCGCCCGGCCGCACGCGCCGGCGCAGCGGTGCGGCGGTCGTGACGCCTGCGAATGCGAACGGCAGCGTCGCCGCGGCCTTGAGAAGGAATCGTCGTTTCACGGTGTCTCCTGACTGGATCGAATGCCGGTCAGGCTACGCCGGCGTGCACGCGCGGGCGAGCGGAATGTGGCGAACCGGGAGACGGCCGGGGCGAACCGGACGTCAGGCCGCCGCTTTCGGCAACCCGAACACAAGGTCGAACGCCCAGTTGAACGCGAAGCTGTAGAGGACGAAGAACACGACGAGGCCGATGTCGAGCAGGAAGGCGTCGACGAGCGACGTGTCCAGCGCCCACGCGAACATCGGGACGATGGCGAGCACGAGACCGCCCTCGAAGCCGATGGCGTGGACGACGCGGCGCAGCAGGCTGCGGCCGCGCTTGGCCTGGCGCGCTTCCCACGCTTCGAACAAGGTGTTGTAGACGAGGTTCCAGGCGACGGCCGTCGCCGACGCGAGGACGGCGGCGATGCCGGCGGCGCCCGCGTCGTGGTCGGCGAGGCCGGCCAGGCCGGCCGTCGTGCTCGCGATGGCGATGGCTTCGTACAGTGTGACGTAGACGATCTTGCGTTTGATGCCTTGCATGGTTTTGCTCTTTCCAATCTCGATGGCGTAAGGATATGTCGGTCAAGTTGATGTATAAAGCCAGAATCTTTCAACTTTATTGACAGATCATGGCATTCACCAGCGACAGCGTGCGCATCTTCCTGGCCGTGCTCGACCACGGCTCCTTCTCGGCGGCGGCCCGCGCGCTGGGACGTGTGCCGTCGGCCGTCAGCATGGCCATCGCCCAGCTCGAAGCGGAACTGGATCTGATCCTGTTCGACCGGTCGGGACGCGACCCGCGCCCGACGGACGACGCGCGGGCGCTGGAGCCGCGCGCGCGCCACGTCGCCAGCGAAATGCGGCGGCTGCAGGCGGATGCGCTCGCGCTGCACGGCGGGCTGGAACGGCGGTTGACATTGGCCGTCGTGCCGGAACTGATCGCGGGCCGCTGGAGCGCGCCGCTGGCCGTGCTGGCGCGCGAATTCCCGTCGCTCGAAGTGGAAGTGCTGTCGGCGCCGCAGGCGGACGCGCTGCGCCTGCTGCACGACGGGAGCGTGCAGCTTGCCCTCGTGTTCGAGCGCGAGCGGCTGGACGACCGCGAGGCGTTCCAGGAAGTGGGCAGCGAACTGCTCGTCGCGGTAGTGGCGCCCGGCCATCCGTTGCTGACGGGCGGCGCGCCGCGGCTGGAAGACCTGATCGACCAGCGCCAGGTCGTCGTCGCGGGCCGCGATGGCGCGGGCAGGGATCCGCGCTTCGTGCACGCGCGCGACGTGTGGCGCGTCGACAGCTACCTCGCCACCCTGAACCTCGTGCAGGCGGGCCTCGGCTGGGCATATCTTCCGCGCGCGCTCGCGCAGCCGCTGGTGGCGGCCGGGAGCCTCGTGGAGATCGGCTTCGACAACATCAGCAACGCGCTGCGTCTGTGGGTCGACGTCGTGTGGTCGCGCGAGCGGCCGCTGGGCCTCGGTGCGCGGCGCTACGTGGACCTGATGCGCGAGGACTGGCGGATGTCATAGCGGGGTCATATTGCGTCCTTATCGTGTTGCGATTTCAATCACGCACGAAGGGACACACAGATGATCGGATCGAACGGCCGGACCCTCGGCGCCGTCGCAGTGGCCAGCCTGCTCGCCGGCTGCAGCGCCACGCATATCGACGAAGCGACGAAGGACGACTACGTGAAATACGCGTGGGTCGTGATGGGCGACGGCGGCAAGCCGGTCGCGCGCGCGGCCACGACGTACGGCACGTGCCCCGTGATCACGGTCGACGGCGCCGACACGCGCATGACCCTGCGCGCCGCCGCCGGCACGCCGGCGCAGCGCACGACCGCCAGCGCCGCCGCCGACTCGAAACCGTCCGCGTTCCCGCTCAACGTGTGCGAAGCGGCCGTGGCGGCGGATGCGAAAGAGGCGCACGTCGGCAGCAGGACGCTGCCGCTGCCGAAGGCGGCGCCGCAACGCATCGTCATCCTGGCCGACACGGGCTGCCGTTTGAAAAAGGCCGACAACGCCTGGCAGTCGTGCAACGACGCCGACGCGTGGCCGCTCGCGCAGATCGCCGCCACGGCCGCGAAGCTGCGGCCGGACCTCGTCATGCACATCGGCGATTACCATTACCGCGAAAACGCCTGCCCGTCCGACATCGCCGGCTGCAAGGACAGCCCGTGGGGCTATGGCTGGGACACATGGGAGGCGGACCTGTTCAAGCCGGCCGCGCCGCTGCTGGCTGCGGCGCCGTGGATCGTCGTGCGCGGCAACCACGAGGAATGCGCGCGCGCCGGCCAGGGCTGGTTCCGCCTGCTCGACACGCAGGCCTACAGCTCGAAGCGCACCTGCGACGATCCGGCCAATGACGCCGCCGCCAACTACACCGCGCCATATGCCGTGCCGCTGGGCGGCGACACGCAGGTGATCGTGTTCGATTCCGCCAAGGCCGGCAAGGCGGCGCTCGCGACGAACGATCCGCAATTCCTCGCGTACCAGGACGAATTCAGGACGGTCGCCCAGCTGGCCGGCAAGGCGAAGACGACGAGCCTGTTCGTCAACCACCACCCGATTCTCGGCTACGCGCCGATCGCGGGCGGCGCGCCGGCGGGCGGCAATGCGGCGCTGCTGTCGGTGATGCGGCAGCTGAACGCGACCGCGTATTATCCGGCCGGCGTATCGCTCGCGATCCACGGCCACGTGCACGACTTCCAGGCGATCAGCTTCGCATCCAATCATCCAGCCACGTTCGTGAGCGGGAACGGCGGCGACAACCTCGACGTCGCGCTGCCCGACCCGTTCCCGGCCGACCTGCCGCCGGCGCCGGGCGTGACGGTCGACCGCATCACGCACGGCAATACGTTCGGCTTCATGCTGATGGAACGCGCGGGCAGCGGCTGGACGTACAGGGCCTACACGAAGACGGGCACCTTGATGGCCACGTGCGCGCTGGCCAACAACCGCCTCAATTGCGACAGGGCGGGCTTCCTTGCTGGGTAAGTCATTCATCGTCGCAAGCGTGCTGGCGGCATCCACCGCATTCGCCGGCACGCCGCAACTGCCCGCGATGCCCGGCGTGGCCGGCCCGTTCTCGCCCGCGCCCGCGCGCGTGGCGCTGGGCCGGCAGGTGTTCTTCGACACGCGCCTGTCCGAACCGGCCGGCACGAGCTGCGCAAGCTGCCACGATCCCGCGCAGGGTTTCGCGGGCAACCACGGCTCGCGTATCGGCGTGGCGCTGGGCAGCAGGCCGGACCTCGTCGGCAGGCGCAACGTGCCGTCCGCACTGTACGCCGCGTACGTGCCGCCGCTGTTCTTCTACCAGGACGACGACGCACTCGCGCCCACGCCGTTCGGCGGCCTGTTCACGGACGGCCGCGTGGACACCGTCGCGGAACTGGTGCGCCATCCGCTGCTCGATCCGCTCGAGATGCACAACCGGAGCGAGGCCGACATCGCCCGCAAGCTGCGCGCCGCGCCGTACGCGAACGGTTTCAGACAGGCCTTCGGCCCGGCCGTATTCAGGACGACGGCCAGCACCCTGGCCGCCCTCGGCGCCGCGATGGACGCCTTCCTGCAAAGCCGTGACATGTCGCCGTTCTCGTCGCGCTACGACGCCTGGGTGCAGGGAAAGGCGACACTCACGCCGCAGGAACTGCGCGGGCTAAAACTGTTCAAGGACTCGGACCGCGGCAACTGCGCGAGCTGCCACAAGTTCAACGAGACGTCGACCAACCCGGCCCGCTCGCTGTTCACGGACTTCGGCTACGACGCCATCGGCGTGCCGCGCAACCGCGCCATTCCCGCCAACCGCGACCCGCGCCATTTCGACGAGGGCCTGTGCGCGACGGGGCGTGCAAAAGGTTGGAAAGAGCCCGAGCAGTGGTGCGGCTACTTCCGCACGCCGAGCCTGCGCAACGTGGCCGCGCGCGAGCGCTACATGCACAACGGCGTCTTCTCCGACCTGCGCGACGCCGTCGCGTTCTACGCCACCCGCTCGATCGAGCCCGAACGCTGGTACAAGGACGGGCGCCAGTTCGACGACGTGGCCCCGCGCCACCGCGGCAACGTCAACGTGGCCACGATGCCGTACAACCGCCGCAAGGGGATGAAGCCGGCGCTCGACGATGCGGACATCGACGCCATCGTCGCGTTCCTGCGCACGCTGACGGATGCGCCGTTCGAAGCGTCCGCCGCGGCGCGTGGTGCAGGTGTATATTCGGCAACAAAGGAGGGTGCAAGATGAATCGGATATCCATCATCGGCGCGCTGCTGGCGGGCTGTCTCCTGGCGGCGTGCAACCGTGGCACGGACGGCGTGGGCCCTGCCCAGCAGGCCGGCAAGGCCATCGACGACGCGGGCGCGCGGGCGCAGGCGAAGGTCGACGCGGCCGGCGCGCGCGTGCAGGAAAAGCTCGACCACGTGAACGAGAAGATCGACCGGATCAACGAGAAGGTGGAGGACAAGGTCCAGACCCAGGTCCAGAAAGCCGACCAGGCCGTGCGCGAGGCGCGCGAAGGCGCGAAGGAGGCGACGGAACGGGTCGGGGAGAAGGTGGAACAGGCCGGGGAGAAGATGCAGCAGGCGGCGAAGTGACCTGAACCGTCGTTCCCGCGGAAGCGGGAACCCATACCGAGCAACCGGATTCGGTACGCCGGAAATTGATGCCGGGCTTCGGAGACTCGGCATGGATCCCCGCTTTCGCGAGGACGACGAGGTTCAAGACGCCATTCGTAATTCCGGCACGTGCCCCGTCACGATAGCCAAGTCCACGAGCCCCGCGCGCCATGCCTTTTCGATGTCGTTCTCGACCTCGTCCAGCGCCGCCGGATCGAGGCCGGACACGCCGCGCACGCCGTACGCGCGGTTGCGGCCGTGGCCCTTGGCGAGGTACAGCGCCATGTCGACGATGTTGATCGCGCGTTCCCAAGAAATGGGAGTGCCCGGCACGAGCGGGAACGGCGCGAAGCCGATCGATACGTTCACCGACAGGCGCGTGCCCTGGTAGTCGATCGTGCGTGCCGGGATGCCGGCCAGCAGGCGGCGCGCCACCTCGTCCAGGCTGTTCCTCGGCACGGCCGGCAGGAAGGCGAGGAATTCCTCGCCGCCCCAGCGCACGATCATGTCGGTCTCGCGCAGGATCTCGCGCAGCGCTTCCGCGATCTCGCGCAGCACGGCGTCGCCGGCGCCGTGGCCGTACGTGTCGTTGATGTGCTTGAAGTGGTCGACGTCGAGCAGGAACATCGCGCTGACCATGTCCTCGCCGCTCGTGCCCGCACCCCGGCGCCCGATGTCCTGGTGCGAACGCATGAATTCCTGGAAGTGGCGGCGGTTGTACAGCGCCGTCAGCGGGTCGCGCGCGCTCTGCTGCTTGAGTTCATGGTTCTTGACCTCGAGCTGGGCGTTGGCGTGCCGCACCTTGCGGTACAGGATGCCGACGATGACCGACGCGAGCGCGAACACGAGCGCCAGCAGCCACCAGATGCGCTGCTGCAGCCGGCGGTTGTCGATTTCGGTCGACTTGACCTGGTTTTCCTGGCGCAGCATCTCGATCTGGCGCTGGCGCTTGTCGGCCTCGTATTTTTCCTGCAGCTCCATCATCGCCTTCTGGCGGCGCGTCTCGAACAATTCGTTCGACAGCGCGCGCTCGCGGTGATACGCGGCCAGCGCGCCGGGCAGGTCGCCGGCGCGTTCCAGCGCATCGCCGTATTCGACGAGGACACCCTGCTGGTCGGGCTTGTTGCCGGAGCGCTGGTACCAGTCCATGCCCTGCTCGATGTGCTTCTTGCCCTCGGCCAGGCGGCCCATGCCGAGATAGGCCTGGCCCACGTTGACGCGGGCCGTGGCGGCGAGGGCGTCGTCGTGCAGCTTCTGCGCCTGCTCCAGCGCCTGCTGGGCGTACGCGAGCGCGCGGCGCCAGTCCTGCTGCTTCAGGTACGAGTCGGCCAGGTTGACGAGCGTATTGGCGATCATCGCGTCGGCGCCGATGCGGCGTTCCAGCGCGAGCGCCGACAGCAGGGCCGTCGTGCCCCGTCCCATGTCGCCGCTGTTGGCGGCAAGGATGTATTCCGTCGTCTTGAAGATCGCCAGGCGGCCCGGCGAATCGATCGCCTCCGCCAGCTGTTCCGCTTCGCCGATCGCCTCGAACCCCTTGTCGAATTCGCGCATCTGGTTGTACAGGTAGGCCAGCGACTTGAGCGCGACGGCGATCTGCAGCTTGTTGCCGCTCTGGCGCGCGAGCGTCACGGCGCCCTGCATCTTGGTCAGCGCGACGGGGAAGTTGCCTTCCTCGGCGAACGATTCGCCCGAGGAGATCTGCACGAGGATGCGCAGGTCGACGTCGGTGCTGGCGGCGGCGAGGCGTTCGGCTTCCCACACCAGCTGGTGCGACTGGCTCATTTCGTTCAGGCCGAACAGGGCATACGCCTTGGAGAGCAGGGCGCGCGCGACGAGGCTGTCGTCGTGCACCTGGCGGCCCAGTTGCAGTGCCTGTTCGCACAGCTGGACGGCTTCCACGTGCTTGCCGAGGCGGTGGCTCAGGTCGCAGGACAGCGTGAGCAGGCGGGCGTATTCGGCGGGCGTACGGCGCGCCTGGGCGTCCAGGCCGGCCAGCAGCGGCACCGCGCGCTGGGGCGTGACGCGGATGATTTCCCCGAGTTCGGCAAAGCGCGCACGCACAGGCTCTTCCGGCACATCGGCGGCCAGCGTGCTTCCGGAAACGACCAATAGCAGAGCCAGCAGCGCACGGCTGCGGCGGTGCTGCGCTGCACGGTATAGACCTGCCAACATGCCTCCCCGAGGAAGTGTAGTCCCTTAATTTAGGACATCTGCGTACGCGATTATAGGCTCTTGCAATTGAGAAAGATCAATTAATGGAACGATTGTGCCTAAAAAATACAGGTTTCGTATCCAAAAAGCCGCGCCGTAACAAAAATAGTGTTTAACTAACAAAGTTTCTACGGCGTCAACGATATCGAGGAAGCAAAGGGCGTGGTCAAACGCTCAGTTGTTGCAGCAGATACAGCCGCTGGTAGAGGCCGCCTTCAATGCGCATCAAGTCGTCGTGGCTGCCCGATTCGCTGATACGGCCGTGGTTCAGCACGACGATGCGGTCGGCGTCGCGGATCGTCGACAGCCGGTGCGCGATGGCGATGATCGTGACCTGGCCGCGCAACTCGTCCAGCGCCTGCTGCACGATCTGCTCCGTCTGGCTGTCGATGCGCGACGTGGCCTCGTCCAGCAGCAGGATGCGCGGCCGGCCGGCGAGGGCGCGCGCGATCGCGATCAGCTGCTTCTGGCCGGACGACAGGCGCGAGCCGCCTTCGCCCAGCGGCGTGTCGTAGCCCTGTTCCAGCCGCGCGATGAACTCGTGCGCATGCGCGGCGCGCGCGGCCGCCTCGATGGCTGCCTGCGACAGGCCGCGGCCCATGTCGATGTTCTCGCGTGCCGACGCCGCCAGCAGGAACGGATCCTGCGGCACGAGGCCGACCTCCGCGCGGAAGCGCTCGTTGCCGATCGTCGCCAGCGGTTCGCCGAACAGGGTGATGGTGCCGTGCTCGACATTGTAGTAGCGCAGCAGCAGCGACAGCAGCGTCGACTTGCCGCTGCCCGTGTGGCCGACGATGCCGAAGAACGCGCCCTGCGGGATGTCCAGCGACAGGTCGTGCAGCACGGTCTGGCCTGCCGCGTAGCCGAAGGAGAGGTCGCGCACGCGCACGGCGGGGACGTCGGCCGCCACGGGCTTGCGTGCGGACGTGACGCGGCCGGCCTGGTGCTCCGCGGCGCCCGCTTCGTCGAGCAGCGCGGCCACGCGCGCCGTGGCGACGACGGCCTGCTGCAGGCCCGAGAACTGCATCGTGATCTGGATGAGCGGTTCCACGACGCGCGCGATGTAGCTGATGAACGCGTACAGCACGCCCACTTCGACGGCATTCATGCTGCGCTGGCCGAAGCTGTAGATGACGACGGCCAGCAGGACCACGTTGAGGAAATCGAGCGCGGGCCGCAGCAGGAAGGCGTTGGCGCGCAGCTCGGCCACGCGGGCCGTGTAGTGCTGGTCGTTGGTGTGGGCGAAGCGCTGGCCGAAGCGGTGCTGCGCATTGTTCGCCTGCAGCACGCTCATGCCGCCGATGGATTCCGCCATCTGGCCGTTGATGTCGCTGCGCAGCGCGCGCGCGCGCGTGACCGCCGGCGCGGACAGCCGCTGGTACAGCCACACGATGCCCAGCACGGCCGGCACGAGCGCCAGCACGATCACCATCAGGCGCCAGTCCAGCCACGCCATCGCGATGGACGTGCCGACGAGGACGATGCTGGAATCGAGGATCACGAACAACACCTGGATGTACAGGGTTTTCACCGCCTCGGTGTCGTTGGTGACGCGGCTCACGAGCTGGCCCGTGATGGCGCGGTCGAAGAACGCCATCGGCAGGCGCAGCACGTGGCCGTAGACCCATTCGCGCAGGCGCTGCACGGCGCGCATCGCCATGCCGGACAGGCGCACGAGCTGCAAAAAGCGCAGCCACGACGCGGCCATGCCCGTGACGACGACGCCGGCCAGCAGCCACCCCATGCGCGTCCAGTCCAGGTGGTGCGGCAGCAGGTGGTCGTCGATCAGCTTCTTGCCCAACAGGGGGGCGACCACTTCCAGGCCGGCCGCGAGGATCAGCCATAGCGTGGCCCAGCCGAGGTGGGCGCGGTCCGGATGGGCGGCGCGGCGCAGCAGGCTTGCCGCCTGGCGCGCCTGCGCCGCAGTCACACTCTTGATCGCGCTCTTTTTGACGTCTTCAGATGGCATCGAGGCTGGCCTCCAGTTGCTGGTAGCGCCACTGGCTGGCATACCAGCCGTCCAGGGCGAGCAGTTCGTCGTGCGTGCCGCGCTCCACGATGCGGCCTTCGCGCAGCACGACGATCAGGTCCGCGTTCACGACGGCCGACAGGCGGTGGCTCGCGATGATGGCCGACAGTTCCGGGCGTTCGCGGCGCACGTCGTTCAAATGGTCGAGGATGTTCGTTTCCGTGCCCGTGTCGACGGCGGACAGCGCGTCGTCGAGCAGCAGCAGGGCGCTGTCGGCCAGCAGCGCGCGCGCGATCGCCACGCGCTGGCGCTGCCCGCCCGACAGCGTGATGCCCTTTTCGCCGACGGGCGTGTCGTAGCCGTCCGGGAAACGGAGGATGTCGTCGTGGATCGCGGCCATCTTCGCCGCCTGCTCGATCTCCGCGCGCGCTGCGCCCGGGCGGCCGAGGGCGATGTTTTCCGCGATCGACGCGGAGAACAGGAACGATTCCTGCGGCACCCAGCTGATGTGCGCGCGGAGGGTCGCGAGCGTGTATTCGTCGAGTGCATGGCCGCCCCACGTGACACGGCCGTGCTGCGGCGTGGCCTGGCGCAGCAGCACGCGCAGCAAGGTGGATTTGCCCGCGCCCGTGGCGCCCACGAGGCCCAGCGTCTTGCCCGGTTCCAGGCGCAGCGAGACGTCGTCCAGCGCGGGGCGCACGTCGTCGCTGTAATGGAAGCGGACGTGGTCCAGCACGAGCGGCCCGCGCGCGAGCGTCTCCAGCGTCCCGCGGTCGTCGACGGTCAGCGGCGCATCGAGCAGCGGCTGCAGGCGCGCGAGGGCGGCGCGTCCGCGCTCGATCAGCGACAGCACCCAGCCCGCGGCGAACATCGGCCAGATCAGCTGGCCGAGGTACATGGTAAAACTGGTGAGGCTGCCGATCGTGATCTGGCCCTGCCACACGAGATAGCCGCCGAGGCCCAGCGTGAGGCCGGTGGCGGCGGTGAGCGTGAGGCCGACGGCCGGTTCATACGCCGCTTCCCATTTCTGCGCCGCGAGGCTCGCGTCGGCGGCGCGCGCGGCCAGTTGCGCGAACTGGTCGGCGCTGCGCTGTTCCAGGCCGAGGGCGCGCAGGGTGCGCACGCCGGACAGCGTCTCCTGCACGTGGTCGTTCAGCGCGGAGAAGCGCTTCAGCGAATCCGTGGACGCCGTGTGGATGTGGCTCGAGATGCGCCAGAACGCCAGCGCCATCAACGGGAACGGCAGCAGGGCGATCGTCGTCAGGCGCCAGTCCACGCCGAGGAACATGATGCCCAGCACCATGACGAGCGTGAGCGTGCCGTCGAAGCCGGCCAGCATCGCTTCGCCGGCCGCCTGCTCGATGGCGTCGATGTCGTTGGTGCCGAGTGCCATCAGGTCGCCCGTGCGCTGGCGCTGGAAGAAGGCGGGGCCTTGCGCGGACAGGCGGTCGTACAACTTCGTGCGCAGTTCCACGCCGAGCCGGTACGACGCGGAATACAGGCGCAGGCGCCATGCCACGCGCAGGCCGTAGATCGCGAGGCCGAGGCCGAGCAGTTGCGCGATCTGGATGAGCAGGTCATGGCCGCCGAGGCGGTGCGCGGCGAGACCGTCGATCATCGCGCCGACCTTGCGCGGTACGAGCACGGTGCACAGCGCCACGCCGAACAGCATCACCGCCGATGACGCATAGGAACGCCAGTGCCGGCGCACGAAGCCGCCGATCAGCTTTGCCAAACCCATTGAAGATCCTGTTCTTGTTGTTGGTGAGTGAAAAAAGAAAAAGCGGGCCAAGGCCCGCTAATTTACTAGTTTTACAGCACCTTTGCAGATGCCGTGCCGCCGTTACTTCTTGCGCTGCGAGCGCGAGGTCTTGCCGCCGTGGGTCACGACGCGCAGCGGCGGCGTGCTCTCGGTCGGCGTGACGATCGGCAGTTCCACGTGCGGACCGGCTTCCAGCGGCACGGTCGATGCGACCGGATGCTCGGCGGCGGCCGGTTTCGGCGCGACCTTGTTCAGCGCTTTCGCGAGCGGCTTGGCCCTGGCGGACGGCACCTCGTCGGCGATGGCCGTTTCGACCGGATCGGCGGCCGGCGCTTCCGGTTGCGCGGACACCGCCTCGGTCACGGTGGTCGTGAGCGGTTCGGCTGCCTGCGGCTCGGTCTGCGGCTCGGCCTGCGGCGGCGCCGCTTCTTCGGCGCGGCTGATGGCCTGGGTGCCCGCGTCCAGCGCCGCTTCGGCCATGGCGCAACCGGTATCGACGGCGGCGCTGACGATCTCGCTGTTCACCGTGGCCGCGTCGGCCGTCGCGATGGCTGCCTGTTCCATGAACTGCGACACGGACGTCGGGATATTCGCAGTGGGGGCGGGCACCAGCTGCAGCGGCTGCTGCGTGCTCCAGCCGCGCTCGTGCGTGCCGGCGGCAATGCCCAGCAGCTCGCGGCCGTAGGAAAAGAATTGCTGCCACTGGCCCTGGGCCGTGGTGCCGATGGCCAGGAAATCACGCGGGTTGGTAATTTCGAGCAATTGCTTGAAGGTTCCCGTAGCTTGTTCGACCGACGCGCGGGAGGTCTTCATGTTGAGCGCAATCAGCTGTTCGGCGCTGTCGAGTGCGCGCTGGCTCAATGCCCGGAACACGTCGAGCTGTGCTTCCCATTGGGACTTGCGGACGGCGGACAACTGTTCGGAGAATGAAGTCATCTGGGTTCCTTGTCTTTCAGGTTGTAACCATTCGGTTTATGACGCACTGCAATAAGTCTAGTGTAAAGGGGTTCATGCGGGATGAAAAGGGAATTCTATGTTGTTTTTACAAGGAAATCTTGCGGTGCAGCATTGAGGTTTGATATATATCATTGACAAGATGACCAGCATGGTAATCTGATGAGGTCCCAACCATCAGGAGCCTCGCGCATGGATCTCGTTCTCCGCAACGCCACCCTGGCCGATGGCCGCACGGTCGACATCGCCATCGCGGGCGGCACCATCGCTGCCGTCGAGCCCGCCTTGCCGCAACGTGGCGCGCGCGAGATCGACGTTGGCGGCGACCTCGTGACGCCGCCGTTTGTCGACGCCCATTTCCACATGGACGCCACGCTCAGCTATGGCCTGCCGCGCGTGAACGAATCGGGCACTTTGCTGGAAGGCATTGCGCTGTGGGGCGAGCTGAAGCCGCAACTGGCGCAGGAGGCGCTCGTCGAACGGGCGTTGCAGTATTGCGACTGGGCCGTGGCGCGCGGCCTGCTGGCGATCCGCAGCCACGTCGACGTGTGCGACGACCGCCTGCTGGCCGTGGAAGCGCTGCTCGACGTCAAACGCCGCGTGGCACCTTACATCGATTTGCAACTCGTCGCGTTCCCTCAGGACGGCCTGCTGCGCAGCAAGACCGCATTCGACAATCTCAAGCGCGCCATCCGGATGGGCGTGGACGTCGTCGGCGGCATCCCGCATTTCGAACGGACAATGGCCGACGGCGCCGAGTCCGTGCGCGTGCTGTGCGAATTCGCGGCGGAGCAGGGGCTGATGGTCGACATGCATTGTGACGAAAGCGACGATCCCTTGTCGCGCCATATCGAGACCCTTGCCGCGGAGACGCTGCGCCTCGGCTTGCAGGGCAGGGTCGCCGGTTCGCACCTCACGTCGATGCATTCGATGGACAATTACTATGTGAGCAAGCTGCTGCCGCTGATGGCGGAATCCGGCGTCGCCGCGATCGCGAATCCCCTCATCAACATCACCCTGCAGGGCCGCCACGACACGTACCCGAAACGCCGGGGCATGACGCGTGTGCCGGAATTGCTGGCGGCCGGCGTGCCGGTGGCGTTCGGCCACGATTGCGTGATGGACCCGTGGTACGGCCTCGGTTCCGGCGACATGCTGGAAGTCGCGCATATGGGGCTGCACGTCGCGCAGATGACGGGCCAGGCCGCGATGCGACTGTGCTTCCAGGCCGTCACGGAGACCCCCGCGCGCATCCTTGGCCTGCAGGGCTATGGCATCGCGCCGGGCTGCCGCGCGGACCTCGTCTGGCTCGATGCGGGCGACCCCGTCGAGGCCATCCGCCTGCGCGCCGCGCGCCGGCTCGTGCTGCGTGCCGGCGAGGTGATCAGCGAGGCGCCGGCGGCGCGCGCGCGCCTGCGCCTGCCGGACCGTCCGGCGTCGATTGATTTCCGATTGGAACGATTGAAGCGGGCGGGGCAGTAACGGGCGGCACCAATTCTTTCCTACCTTTATTTAGCGGAAATTTTCTACGTCCCCTTACCGGATCGGCATCCGTGCAGCCGAATCCCAAGGTAGAATCTTGCGCTTTCGATACGTCCCAGCAGGTCACGCAGTGAAAGATATCCAGATTCGTCCAGCTACTGAAACTGATTTCAATGCTATGTGGACCATTTTCCAGGCGCACGCGGCCGAAGGCGAAACCTATGCCCAGGACGCGGGCACGAGTCGCGAAGACACCTACGATTACTGGTTCGCACCCGAGGCGTCGACCTATGTCGCGGTGCGCGGCGAGGAGCGGATCCTCGGGATGTACAAGCTGCAGCCGAACCACGTGGGACGCGGGGCGCACGTCGCCAATGCGTCGTACATGGTCAGTCCGAACGCGCAGGGCGTCGGCGTGGGTCATTTGCTCGGCGAGCACAGCATCGGCGAGGCGCGCCGCAAGGGCTACCTGGCGATGCAGTTCAACTTCGTCGTCAGCACGAACAATCCCGCGATCTACCTGTGGAAGCGGCTCGGCTTTTCCATCGTCGGCACCTTGCCGAAAGCGTACCGCCATCGCCGGCTCGGCTATGTCGATGCGTACGTGATGTACAAGCTGCTCGAAGACCCCGCGCGCTGGCCGCTGCCGGAAGAAGACTGATGCCGGTGGATATCCTCGCGACCCCGCGCCTGCGCCTGCGCACCGCCGACCGCGACGACGCCGACTTCTATCTCGCGCTCGTCAACGATCGCGGCTTCCTGGAGCATATCGGCGACCGCGGCATCCGCACGCGCGAGGACGCGATCCAGGCCCTGCTCGACGGCCCGATCGCGATGCAGGACGTGCGCGGCCATTCGCTGTACGTCGTCGAACTGAAGGACAGCGGCACGCCCATCGGCATGTGCGGCCTGATCAAGCGCGAGACGCTGGACGGCGTCGACATCGGCTATGCCTACCTGGCGCGTTACTGCGGCCGCGGCTATGCGTACGAGGCCGGCATGGCCGTGCTGGCGCTCGCGCCCGCGCTGGGCCTCAGGCGCGTGCTGGCCATCACGTCGCCCAACAACCTCGCGTCCAACGGCCTGCTGCGCAAGATGGGCATGCGGTACGAACGGTTCGTCCACCTCGTGCCGGGCGACGCCGGCAGCAATTTATACAGCATGGAATTCTGACGCCGGTCACTGCCGGGTCGAACCCCACGGGAAGAACCAGGTCAGCGGCTTGTCCACACGCGCGGCCCACGACGCCTCGTTGTGGCGCCCGCCCTCGGCCTTGTAGAACATCAGGTCGTCCGTTTCGCGATAGCCCTTGGCCAGCATGGCGTCGCGCATCTTCGTCGTGTCGTCCAGGCCGTCGTCGCGCGTGCCTGCGTCGAGGTAGAACTTCACGGGCACGCGGTCCGGCACCTTCGCCAGCAGCGCCCCGTTGTTCCACCAGAACGAGCTGGAGACGCCGCCCGCCTTCGAGAAGATGTCCGGATGGCGCTGCGCGATCAGCACCGAGGCGATGCCGCCCAGCGACGAGCCCATGATCGCCGTCGTGTCCTTGCCGGGCAAGGTGCGGTACGTGCGGTCGACGTACGGCTTCACCGTCTCGACGATGAACGCGTCGTAGGCATTCAGCTTGCCCCCGCCGTATTTCGGGTCGCAGCAGGGCGTGTATTCGGGGATGCGTTCCGGCGTGTTGTCGATGCCGACGACGATCACCTCGTCCATCACGCCCGTCGCCACGAGACGGTTGACCGTCTCGTCGATGCCCCATTCGACGCCGTACGACGCCGTCTTCGCATCGAACAGGTTCTGGCCGTCGTGCATGTACAGCACGGGGTAGCGCTTCGCCGCGTTCTCGCCGTAGCTGGGCGGGAGATAGATGCGCAGCGCGCGCTTGTTGTCCAGTTGCGGCGACGCGAAATCCTTCACGATCGTCACCTTGCCGAACGGCGGACCGAAGAACGGGTAGATGTCGACCGTGCTGCCCGCCGCCAGCTTGTACACGCCGCCGATCGACACCTTGTCCGCGCCCAGCGTGGGCTTCATCTGGATGTCGCCCAGCGCGTCCGGCCACGTGAACGTCCATACGTTCAGCGGGCCGCCTTCCGGCTTCGCGGGCACGCCCTGCGACCAGCCGGCGGCGCCCTTGTCGGCGCGGACCTGGATGGTGTCCTTGCCGGCCGCGTAGTGGATGCGCACGGTGGTGGCGTGGGCCTGCGCCAGCAGCATGGTCGCGGCGGCCGCGATTGCGATTCGTTTCATCATTTCGTTCCGTTGGTGCGCAGCAGCCGCACGCCGTAGACGTCGAAGCGGTTCGACGGGCCGTCGACGCCGCCGGCCGCGCTGAAGCTGCGGTTGCTGTCCAGATAACTCATGTTGTAGAAGTCGCTCATCTCGATCCGGTACGCGACGTTCGCCTTCAGGCGCGCCGCCAGCGGGGTCGAATACACGGTCGGCGTGTTCGCCTTCTCGATGCGCGCGTGCGGCAGTTGCACGACGCCTTGCGCGACGATGCGTCCCGACTCATCCTTGAGCGCCAGCCATTTTACGCCACCGCTGATGCCCAGGTTGATCTGGTTGGCGCCGTTGTGATAGCGGACCTGCACGGCGTAGTCGCCCGCCTGCGGAACGCGCACGTCGCGCACGTCGAGGCGGTCGGCCGGCCGGCCCCAGTTGGCGAGATGCGCTTCGGCGAAGCGCGCATTGCCCGGTGCGATGGCCACGCTGGCCTGCACACGCGGGTCGGTGGCGGCGATCGCCACGCTGGCGCCTGCGCAGCGCGGCACGCTGTGGTGGCTGCGGTTGCCGGACGACGTGTATTGCGCCTCGGCGGCGTAGCATGCTGCGGCGCTGTTTTCGCGGTCAGTCCATGTGCCGGCGTTGAGATTCGATGCGACCAGCTTGCCGTCGCGGTAGACGTTGTAGGTGATGCCCGTCTGCCGGTCGGCCGGCACGATCGTCACCGTCGTGGCCGCGCCTGCGCGCGCGACGCCATCGATACGCGGCTCGCGCGGACCGAACACGGTCGGCGTTTCCGCATACGGATCGGCGCTCACGCGGCGGATGGCCGTGGCGCCGTCGACCAGCTTGCCCAGCTGGACCTCGATGTCGCTGTGTGCATCCAGCGCGCTCCACGGAATGCTGCTGCCGGCCGGCTTGCCGTCGACGAGGATGCGCTCGACGGCGTAATAACCACTCGAACCGGCCGCCGGCACGGGCGGCAGCCGCAGCTTGACGTTGACGGCGCGTCCCTGCAAACGCAGGTTGTACAGCGCGATGCTGTCGCCGGCCGCGAACACGCCGCCGCGCAGCTTCGCCGTCACGAACGGCTTCACCTCGATGCCTTCACGTGTCGTGGAGACGCCGAACACGTCGCGGATCACCATGCCGAGATAGGCGCCGACGGACCACAGCTGGCGTTTCGAATTGATGACGGGGCCGATCAGGTTCGGATGCGCCTCGTCCAGCAGCAGCGGCTGGCCGGACAGCCACTCCAGGTTTTCCATGTTCGACATATTGAGTGCCGCGCCCCGCATCAGCGTGTCGTACGCGGCATCGGCTACCGCGACGTTGCGGCCCGCGATCGCGGCGCGCAGGCCGTACGCGGTGACGAACGGCCACATCGCGCGGTTGTGGTAGACCGGCAGGTCCTGCTGCTGCGGCCAGATGACGGGTGCGCCCATCGGGCCGTGCGGATAACTGGCCAGGATTTTCCGTGCGCGGGCGCCGTCCGCGACGCCGGTGACGATCGCGAGCGACTGTCCCAGCCAGTCGAACTTGTGCAGCGGCGCGCCGTCGAAGTGCGCGGCCGTGAGGCTGCTGTACATGCCGGCGTCGTCCAGCCACAGGTGCGTGTTGATTGCGCGCTTCAGGTCGCGCGCCCACCCCTCGTAGCGCGTGGCACGCGTTTTATCCCCCTGTTCACGGGCCAGTTGCGCGGCGAGCGTCAGCGCCTTGTAGTGGCCGACGTTGGTCGACAGCGCTTTGCTGCTGGCCATCGATGCCAGGTCGTCGGTGATCCATTTCGCGTACGTCTGGTCGCGCCAGTCGAGGAACGATTCCTCGCCCGTGTACAGGCCCGTCGTCTTGTCGAACGCGGCGATGCGGTCGTTCTCGATCGTGTTCGCCAGCGCCTGCAGCGCCTTCGTCGCGAACGCCGCGCGCTCGCCGGCCGGCAGCGTCTTGAGGACTTCTTCGGCCGCGAAGGCCCACGTGATGCGGTCCGTGCTGACGGGCCAGCTGCCGCCGCTGCCCGTGTCCTGCACGATCTGCAGGCCGTCGGGCGAGCCCGCGACCTGCGGCGCCTTCGGCACGCCGGCGCGCCAGCCGGACAGTTTGAATAGAAGCGAATTGCGCACGCGCTGCGGGTCGAGCATGGCGAGACCGAGATCGGCCGCATACGACAGGTCGCGCGTCCACACGTAATGCCACTTTTCGCCCGTCTCGAAGCAGTCGCACGGGATCGCGGCGCCGCCGTTGTAGTTCCCGTCGCGGATCTCCTTCACGGAATCCAGCTTCATCTCGTGGCCGGCCAGCGCGAACAGCGCGTCGAACGCGAGGTTGCCGCTGCGGACGACGGGCAGCGCCGCGTCCTCGTCGTACGTCGTCGCTTGCGGGCCCGGGTCGCGCAACTGCATCGTCGTCGAATGCGCATAGCTGCGCAGCGGCGCCTGCGGATCGCGCACGGAAAAGCGTGCCGATTCTTCCTTGCCGTCCCACGTGGGGAAGGTCAGGGTGGCCGTCGCGCCGGCGCCGACGTGCGGGTCCGTTGCCGCCGCGGACGCGGGCGTCTCGACCTGCGTCACCGTCAGCACGGGGCGCTTCGGATCCGACACGTCGACGCGGAAGCGGAACGTAGTCGTCTTCTTCGTGAACAGATAGTCTTCCGGGCCCGCTTCGGTCGCGAGCGGATAGGCGTCGCCCAGCTTGACGCTGACGCTGGCCGCCGGATTCGCGACCCATTCCGCGGCCCAGTCCTTGCTGCCGATCTTGAAGGCGTGGTTGCCGGGGCTGACGAGGATGTCGGCCTGATAAATCCCTTTGCCCTGATGGACCAGGACGTTGTCCGTGCCCCAGCCGTTGAAGGCGCCGCGCACGTAGATGTCGTAGCGCAGCGGCGGGGCTTCGGCCGCGATGGCGGCGACGGATTGGGCGAAGAGGGCGGCGGCGAGAACGGTGTGCTTGATCATGGCAGGATTCAGAGTTCGAGGATGACAACGGACTTCGCGGGCAGGCGGATTTCCTTGCCCAGGTCGAAACGCTTGCCGGTCAAGACGTCGGTCCCGGCCGCGACCCCGGACAGCATCTCATGGAAGCGCCCGGCGGGCAGCACGGCTTCCTTCCCGTTCGCATTGAACGCGACCATGATCTTTTTCTTGTCGCTCAGTTTCCCGTCATAGCGGAAGTAGACCCACGTATTGTTCTCCGGCCCGTACTGCATCAGCTTCCCGTCGTGCACGACGGCCGCGCCCTTGCGCCAGTTGACGAGCTTCTTCACGAACGCCTGCGCCTCGCGCTGGCGCGGCGTGAGGCCCGCGCCGGTGAAGGCGTCGACCTTGTCGCCGGCCCAGCCGCCGGGAAAGTCGCGGCGGTAGCTGCTGTCGTCGCGGCGGCCGACGGTGCTCGTCATCAGGATCTCGTCGCCCACGTAGAAATGCGGGATGCGGGGCATCGTCATGATGAACGCGAGGTCCATCTTCCAGCGCTCGATGTCTTCGCCGACGACGCTGTACAAACGCGCCATGTCGTGGTTCCCCTCGAACAGCACGAGGTTCGACGCGTCCGGATAGAGATAGTCCAGCGACAGCATCTCGTACACGTCGTTGAAGACGTTCTCGCTCTTTCCGTCGGCGAGGGCCGTGCGCATCGCCTCCGTCAGCGGGAAGTCCATCATGCTGGGCATCGACGTGGGAGCGCGCTGCCAGTGCGCGACGACGGGCGGCAGCTTGCTCCATTCCTCGCCCACCATGTTCAGGCGCGGATACTCGGCCAGCACGCGCTGCGTGTATTGCGCGAGGAAGGCGCCGTCCGAATAGCCGAACGTGTCGATGCGCAGGCCGGACAGGCCCGCATACTCGATCCACCAGATGCTGTTCTGGATGAGATAGTTGGCGACGAATGGGTTCGTCTGGTTCATGTCGGGCATGCCGGGGCTGAACCAGCCCGTCGTGAAGTTGCTCGCGTCTTCCTTCGCCGCGTACGGGTCCTGCACGGCCGTCCGGTGGTGCATCGTCGCGACGAAACGACCGTCGTTGTGGTTGATCCAGTCCGGCGTCGGCAAGTCCTTCATCCACCAGTGATTGAGGCCGATGTGCGACAGCACGACGTCCTGGATCACGCCGATGCCATGCTTCTTCGCTTCGTTCGACAGCCGCACGTAATCCTCGTTGCTGCCGTAGCGCGGGTCGATCCGGTAGTGGTCCGTGGCCGCGTAGCCGTGGTAGGACGCGGCCGGCATGTCGTTCTCGACGAGGGGCGTGGGCCACAGCTGCGTGAAGCCCATGCCCGCGATGTAGTCGAGGTGGTCGATGATGCCCTGGATGTCGCCGCCGTGGCGGCCGTGGCCGAGCTTGCGGTCGAGTTTATCCGCGAGCGCGGGCACGCTGTCGTTGCGCGTGTCGCCGTTGGCGAAGCGGTCCGGCATCAGCTGGTAGATCGCGTCGCCCTTGCCGAAGCCCTTGCGCTCCGCCGATCCGGATGCCCGCGCCAGCAGGGGGTAGATGTGGCGCGTCGGATGCGCGCCGCGGAAATCGATGGCGACGTCGCCCGGCTGCGCGTCCGGGGCGATGTCCAGGTCGATGAACAGGTAGTTGCGGTTGGCCACCCGCGTCACGGCCGCGATGCGCACGCCGGGGTAGGCGATGGCCGGTTCCAGGTCCGCGATGGCGGCGCCGTGCACCATCAATTGCAGGCGGCGGTCGTGCATGCCCGTCCACCAGAACGGCGGGTCCATGTGGTCGATGGGGGCCGGCGCGGATGCCGCGTGGACTCCGGCGCTCGTGAGGAAGAGGCTGCCGAGCAGCAGGGCGGCGAGGCGGGACGAAATGCGCATGGTGGTCTCCGGAGCGTAGTCGAACTACAGCGATTTACCCGAATTGTTGTCTAAGGGTAATGCGCTTATTACATTATTGCTCGGAGAATACTACAGACACTTGAGCGCAGCAACGCAACCTACCCGCCGAATCTCTAGTTTTGCTACACGTTTTTGCGCGCGACGGGCAAGTCTGAATGTGGGCAAATCCCAACATTCCGTAAAACTACTACGCAAGTTTGCGCCAAAATGGTGCAAAACACTCCTGAGTTGGTGTGCGGAAATCGTTTTGTAGCGTGACTACAATGTCTGCATGCTTATTTTGTAGCTCGAATACAACGAGAAAAGTCGTTTTTTAGTCAATTTGGCGTAAAACTCCTACATTCCCGTAATCGAAGGCAAGTCACGTTGACAGTGAATCTAGTTTTAATACAGAATCCTTGACAGAACGTACGTACTTATAAACGTTTGCTTTCTGGCTCCCGGAGCGGGCTCAAGCTGCCGTCGTCGGGAAAAACAATGAGATCTGATGATTTGAGGGGACAAATGAAGATTTTTAATGGCAAGCACGCGCGTAACATCAATGGCGCACTTGTGTTCAAGCTGAGCCCGGTTGCCGCCGGTTGCGCCGTGTTCCTGTCGGCGCTCGGCACCAACGTCTACGCCCAGGACGCCGCCGTCTCGCAAGCCGCCCAGGCGACGGACGCCAACGGCAACCCGGTCAGCACGGTGACCGTGACCGGTATCCGGCGCGGCATCGAGGCGGCCATCTCCATCAAGAAGAATTCCAACTCCATCGTCGAAGCGATCTCGGCGGAAGACATCGGCAAGCTGCCCGATGCCACCGTGGCCGAATCGATCTCGCGCCTGCCGGGCGTGACCGCGCAGCGCGACAAGTCGTCGGGCCGTGCTTCCGCGATCTCCGTCCGCGGCCTGTCGCCGGACTTCAACGGCACGCTGCTGAACGGCCGCGAGCAGGCGTCGGCGGGCGACAGCCGCGGCGTCAAGTTCGACCTGTACCCGGCCGAAATGCTGGGCACCATCACGATCTACAAATCGCCGGACGCCAGCCTGATGGGCCAGGGCATCGCCTCGACCATCGACCAGCGCACCGTGATGCCGCTGGACTTCGGCAAGCGCACCGTTGCCGTCGGCTACAAGGCCATGCGCTTCGGTGAGCACAACAACGGCCTGGGCACCGGTACCGGCTACCGCTCCACCCTGACCTACATCGACCAGTTCGCCAACCGCACGATCGGCGTGGCCCTGGGCGCCGTGAAGTTCAACGACACGGGCGCCGAGCAGTTCCAGGCCGACGGCTGGGGCGGCGGCGCGGGTTCGGCCACCTACAACGGCCAGGCCGTCAAGGTCCCGAACGGCTTCAAGACCGACGTCCAGCGCGACCCGCAGACCAACAAGGGCGTGATGGGCATCCTGCAGTTCCGCCCGAACAAGGACTTCGTCACCACCGTCGACCTGTTCCACTCGAAGAACACCGACAACACCAAGAAGACCGGCCTGGAAGGCTCCGTCTGCGGCAGCACCGGTTCGTACGACCCGAACGGCGTGCTGACCAACGCCACCATCGTCGACGGCGTGGCCACCTCGGGCACCTGCACGAACTTCAAGGGCGACGTCCGCAACCACATCGAAGCCGTCACCGACACGCTGAATTCGTGGGGCATCAACAGCCGCCTGCGCCGCGAAGGCTGGACCGTCACTGGCGACATCGCCGGTTCCAAGGTCACGCACGACTCGAACCGTTATGAAACGACGGCCGGCCAGCCGGGCGACGCGACGAACCTGTCCACCATCTCCTGGACCGGCTACAACGGCAAGGACAACCTGGCGCCGACCTACACGACGTCGCTGAACTACGCCGACCGCAGCCAGGTCGTCCTGACCGACCACGCCGGCTGGGGCGGCGGCCTGACCGGCAACCCGCAGGCCGGCTACGTCGCCGTGGGCACGACCACCGACGAGATCAAGTCGTACCGCCTGTCCGCGAAGCATGACATGGAGCTGGGTCCGCTGACGGCCGTCGAATTCGGCGTCAACCGCACCAACCGCAGCAAGGGCCGCGACCAGAACGAAGGCAACCTGGTCGTCGGTACCGGTCCGTACGGCTCGGCACCGGTGCCGGGTACGGACGTCATGGTGACGCCGCAGTCCGGCATCCCGGTCGTCGCGTGGAACCCGCTCGGTTCGCTCGGCACGGTCTACCAGCTGCTGCCGAAGGTCGACCAGCCGATCCAGACGGACAAGAACTGGGACGTGTCGGAGAAGGTCTCGACCGGGTACCTGATGGGTAACCTGGAAGGCGAGCTGTTCGGCCTGTCCTACCGCGGCAACATCGGCGCGCAGTACATCCACACGAACCAGAGCTCGACCGGTACCGTCGTCGACACGAGCAAGTGCGCCGGCGTCGCCGGCCAGGCTTGCCCGGCCTACGTCGTGAGGGGGCACCACTCGTACAACGACTTCCTGCCGAGCATGAACCTGGGCTTCGAGCTGCCGTACGACCAGATGCTCCGTGTCGGCCTGGGCAAGACGCTGTCGCGCACCAAGATGAGCGACCTGCGTCCGGGCGGCGGCGTGAGCCTGAACACGTCGTTCCACGACGGCCCGATCCTGTCGGGCAGCGCCGGTAATCCGAACCTGGAACCGTTCCGTGCGAAGGCGCTGGACCTGTCGTGGGAAAAGTACTTCACCGTCAACGGTGCCAAGGGCTATGTCGCCGTCGCCGGCTTCTACAAGAAGCTCGACACCTACGTGCTGACCGTGCCGAAGACCGTCGATTTCGCGACGAGCGGCCTGCTGAGCGCCAAGACCCCGCTGCCGGCGTCGGGTCCGAACGCCGGTTCGACCGTCGGTATCCTGAACACCCCGGTCAACGGCACGGGCGGCAACATCAAGGGTATCGAGCTGACCGCGTCGCTGCCGTTCGCCATGTTGTCGAAGTACCTGAGCGGCTTCGGCGTCGAGGTCAACCACTCGAGCACCCTGAGCTCGGTGAACCTGCTGACGACGGGCCTGACCGTGATCGACACCGGCGGCGTCGCGACGATCCCGCTGCCGGGCTTGTCGCGCCAGGTGACCAACCTGCGCCTGTACTACGAAGCGCATGGCTTCCGCGCGTCGATCGCCGCCAAGCACCGCAGCGACTTCCTGGGCGAGATCAGCGACTTCCAGGACAACAACCAGCTGACCTTCATCCGTGGCAACACGACGGTCGACGGCCAGCTGACGTACGAGTTCGGCGACAACACCATGCTGAAAGGCCTGTCGCTGACGGCCGCGGTGAACAACTGGACGAACTCGCCGTTCATCCGTTACGCCGCGAACCCGAGCGAGATCGCCGAGAAGATCACGTTCGGCCGTACGTACAGCCTGGGCGCGAGCTACAAGTTCTAATCCGTTATCCTGTCGACGTCGACAGTTAATTGGAACACCCCTGCCGGCCCTGGTCAGCAGGGGTGTTTTTTCATGATCGCGAGACCGAGCATGCAAGTACCTCATCTGAACACCATCGTCATCGTCGGCGGCGGCACCGCCGGCTGGATGACCGCCACCGCCCTGGCCACCGCGCTGCGCGGCCGCTACCGCATCCGCCTCGTCGAGTCCGACGAGATCGGCATCGTGGGCGTCGGCGAAGCCACCATCCCGATGATCCAGCGTTTCAATACCGTCGCCGGCATCGACGAAGCCGAGTTCCTGAAAGCCACCAACGGCACCTTCAAGCTCGGCGTCGAGTTCGTCAACTGGGGGCGCCTGGGCGACCGCTACACGCACGGCTTCGGGCGCCTGGGCCAGGACCTGTGGATGGTCGGCTTCGAGCAGTACTGGCACAAGATGCGCGCGCTGGGCCAGGCGCGCGACCTGGCCGATTACTCGATCACGCGCGCCGCCGCGCGCGCGAACAAGTTCATGCTGCCGCGCACGGACCTGGGCAATTCGCCGCTGGGCGAGATCACCTACGCCTACCACTTCGACGCCGGCCTGTATGCGCGCCACCTGCGCAAGCTGTCGGAAGCGCGCGGCGTGGAGCGCACCGAGGGAAAAATCGTGCGTGTGACGCAGCGCGAGCACGACGGCCACGTGGACGCCGTCGTGATGGAAAACGGCGAGCGCATCGAGGGCGACCTGTTCATCGACTGCTCGGGCTTCCGCGGCCTCCTGATCGAGCAGACCCTGGAGGCGGGCTACGAGGACTGGAGCCATTGGCTGCCGTGCGACCGCGCCCTGGCCGTGCCGTGCGAATCCGTGCCCGCGCTCACGCCGTACACGCGCGCGACCGCCCACAAGTCGGGCTGGCAGTGGCGCATCCCGCTGCAGAACCGCATCGGCAACGGCCACGTCTACTGCAGCCGCTACATCAGCGACGACGAGGCGGCGCACGTGCTGCTGTCCAACCTGGACGGCAAGCCGCTCGCGGACCCGCGCCCGATCCGCTTCATGACGGGCATGCGCAAGAAGGCGTGGGACAAGAACGTGGTGGCGATCGGCCTGTCGAGCGGTTTCCTGGAGCCGATCGAATCGACGAGCATCCACATGATCCAGGACTCGATCCAGCGCCTGCTGGACTACTTCCCGGACCAGGGCTTCAGCGCGACGGACGTCGAGGCGTTCAACCGCCTGTCGCGCTTCCACTACGAGCGCATCCGCGACTTCATCATCCTGCACTACCACGCGAACCAGCGCGACGACGCCGCGTTCTGGCAGGAGTGCGCGCGCATGGAGATTCCGGCCACCCTGCGCGACAAGATCGACCTGTTCCGCACGCACGGCCGCCTGCGCCGCGTCGACAGCGAACTGTTCACGGAAGTCGGCTGGCTGCAGGTGCTCGTCGGGCAGAACATCCATCCGCAAGCGTATCACCCGCTGGTCGACGTGCAGTCGGAAGAGGGCATCCGGGACTACATGGAAGGCGTGGCGGACGTGATCCGGCAATGCGTCGATTTCATGCCCGATCATGCGGCGTTCATCGACGGGTATTGCAAGGCACCGAAGATATAAGCGTTTTCACCTGGAAATTTGTACCCGAACTACATTTATAAGAAGTATGTATTTACTAGGACTGCTTCTAAAATGCCCTTTTCGGGTGCATTTTGTGGGTGAAAACCACAGTCTCCTCACTTAAATCTATGTCTCGTTGACACGTAATCTAGTTTTAATACAGAATCGGTTCCGAACGTTCGAGCCCGTGGCCGGCGCACGCTTCGGCAAAAGGCTGACGTTCCTCTTATAAGCACATTTGATTCTGTCGAGGGGACATATGAAGATTTCGAAGGGCGGTCAGCCCGCATTCCAACTGAGCCCGGTCGCCGTGGGTTGCGCCGTGTTCCTGGCGCTCGCGGGCGCCCAGGCATCCGCGCAGACGCAGGCGGCCGACGGCGTCCAGGCGGCGCCGGTCAGCACCGTCACCGTCACCGGCATCCGCCGCAGTATCGAGGACGCGATCGCCGTCAAGCGCGATGCGACCAGCATCGTCGAGACCATCTCCGCCGAGGACATCGGCAAGCTGCCGGACATCAGCATCGCCGAATCGCTGGCGCGCCTGCCGGGCCTGTCGGCGCAGCGCGTCAACGGCCAGGCGCAGCAGATCAGCATCCGCGGCACGTCGGGCGACCTGTCGACCGCGCTGCTGAACGGCCGCGAGCAGGTCAGCACGAGCGCGAACCGCACGGTCGAGTACGACCAGTATCCGTCCGAGCTGATCAACGCCGTCACCGTGTATAAGACGTCGGACGCAGCGCTCGTCGGCCAGGGCCTGTCGGGTACGGTCAACCTGCAGACGATCAAGCCGCTGTCGCTGCGCGAGCGCGTCGTCACGCTGAACGTGCGCGGCGAGAAGAACAGCCAGGGCAAGCTCAGCACCGGCTCGAAGGACAAGGGCAGCCGCATCAGCGCGTCGTACGTCGACCAGTTCCTGGGCCGCACGCTGGGCGTGGCGGTCGGCTACGCACGCGCCGACAAGCCGAACGAGTCGAAGCAATTCGAGACCTGGGACTGGGTCGACAATACGTCGTCCGTGCCGGGCAAGACCGTCAAGGTTCCGAAAGGCATCAAGTCGCTGGCGCAGACCGGCAACCAGGTGCGCGATGGCCTGATGGGCGTCGTGGAATGGCACCCGATCCGCGAATTCACGTCGACGATCGACGCGTACCACTCGCGCTTCAAGCTCGATGAAGACCGCCGCGGCATGGAAGTGCAGCTGACCGACGACGGCAACGTCTCGTTCACGCCGGGCACCATCAACGGCAACGGCGTCATGACGGCCGGTACCGCCAACAACGTCAACCCGGTGGTGCGCAACAACCACTACCGCCAGAACGACACGCTGACGGCCTACGGCTGGAACAACAAGTACATCGCGGGCGACTGGACCTTCGTCGCGGACCTGAGCCATTCGCAGGCCGACCACAAGGAAGAACTCGACGAGATCAACACCGGCCTCGCGGCGCGCCAGACGATGACGTTCGACTACGCGAACGGCACCATCCCGAACATCGGCCTGACCGGCGTGTACGACAACCCGGCGCTGCTCGCCATCGGCGGCCAGTACGGCGACGGCTACGTCAACGCGCCGCACCTGAAGGACAAGCTGAACTCGTTCCGCCTCAGCGCCGAATACCGCTTCGACAGCAAGCTGTTCAACAGCGTCGAATTCGGTGTCAACGCGTCCAAGCGCGACAAGCAGAAGCAGCACCTCGAGACCGGCTTCACCAAGCTGGGCACGGGCGCCATCGCCGCCGGCGCCGTCAACGGCTCGCAGTCCCTGTACGCGCTGCCCGATACGCTGAGCTGGGACATCCCGGCCGTGCTGGCGCAGAACTTCGGTCCGTACACGCCGGCCGTGCTGGTGCCGTGGGGCGCGACCAAGAACTGGACCATCACCGAGAAAGTCCAGACCGCCTACGCCAAGCTGAACATCGACACCGAACTGATGTCGATGCCGCTGCGCGGCAACGTCGGCATCCAGGCCGTGCACACCGACCAGAGCTCGACCGCCAAGACGCTGCGCGCCTGGCCGTTCGCCGACCTGGTGCCGCTCACCGACGGCAAGAAGTACAACGACTACCTGCCGAGCATCAACCTGATCTGGAGCCTGCCGGAACAGCAGATCATCCGCTTCGGCGCCAACAAGACCCTGGCGCGTCCGCGCCTCGACGAGTTGAACGCGTCGCGTGAAGTCGGCCTGACGCACCAGAGCACCGGTACGCCTTACGGCAACGGCGGCAACGCGCAGCTGGATCCGTGGCGTGCGAACGCGGTCGACCTGTCGTGGGAAAAATACTTCGGCAACAAGGGCTATGTGCAGGTGGCGGGCTTCTACAAAGACCTGAAGTCCTACATCTACACTGTCACCGAGCCGCGCGACTTCTCCGAGTACCAGCTGCAGGGCGCGACCAGCAACATCGGCACGATGACCCAGCCGAAGAACGGCAACGGCGGCAAGCTGCAAGGCCTGGAACTGGCCGCGTCGGTGCCGCTGGACATGTTCACCCCTGTGTTGTCGGGCTTCGGCATCACGGCCAACGCGGCGTTCACGACGAGCGAGATCTCGATCAAGAACCAGAGCTTCGGCGACATGAGCATCCCGCTGCCGGGCCTGTCGAAGCGCGTGTTCAACCTGACTGCCTACTATGAGAACGACGGCTTCTCGGCCCGCGTCGCGCAGCGCTACCGCAGCGACTACGTGGCCGAGATCGGCGGCGTCGGCGGCGCGACCGAGCTGACGTTCACGAAGCCGGACCGCGTCGTCGACCTGCAGCTCGGCTACGACTTCAAGCAGGTCAAGGGCTTGTCCGTGCTGTTCCAGGTGAACAACCTGACCGACACGGCCTTCCAGACCTACTCGGGTTCGACGGACCGTCCGCGCGGCTACACGAAGTACGGCCGCCAGATGCTGTTCGGCTTTAACTACAAGCTGTAAGCGGCCGGGGCGCCCAGCCGCCGACGCAGTCTCCATGCCCCTTGCCGTTGTTGCGGCAAGGGGCATTTTTTTGCTGGCGCAGCGGCGGATGGCCTTCCATCGCTACGTCAAGAATGTATTTTTGCTACAACAATTTCCTTCAAATTTCCTTCATAAACAAGGGGGATTCGTCTAATTTGTTGCAAAACTACATTTTTTGATTGGTATTCCATCTACGTTAATTTCAGAATCAACCTCGCTGTTTGACGCTGGAGCCGGCTGTGCTTCCGCACTTGATCACATCAAAAAGACTCGAGGGGATACATGAAGATTCTGTGTAGCAAACATACGGTGGGAGAACATGCGACGTGCGTGTTCAAACTGAGTCCGGTCGCCGCCGGTTGTGTCGTATTCCTGTCGGTGCTGGGCGCCAACGTCCAGGCGCAGGATGCGGTACAGGCACTGGACGCCAACGGCAACCCGATCAGCCAGGTCACCGTGACGGGCATCCGCCGCGGCATCGAAGCGGCCATCTCGATCAAGAAAAATTCGAATTCCATCGTCGAGGCGATCTCGGCGGAAGACATCGGCAAACTGCCGGACGCGACCGTCGCCGAGTCCGTCTCCCGCCTGCCGGGTGTGACGGCCCAGCGCGACGCCCGCACGGGTCGCGCGGCGTCGATTTCCGTGCGCGGCATGTCGCCGGACTTCAACGGCACCCTGCTGAACGGCCGCGAACAGGCGTCCGCGAGCGACAGCCGTGGCGTCCGTTTCGACCTGTACCCGGCCGAGATGCTGGGCACGATCACCGTGTACAAATCGCCGGACGCCACCCTGATGGGGCAGGGCATCGCCTCGACCATCGACCAGCGCACCGTGCTGCCGCTGGACTTCGCCAGGCGCACCGTCGCCGCCAGCTACCGGGCGCAACGCACCGGCGCGCACAACGAGGACCTGGGCAGCGCCAGCGGCTACCGCACGTCGCTCGCCTATATCGACCAGTTCGCCAACCGGACGGTCGGCGTGGCCCTGGGCGTGGTGAAGTTCAACGACAACGGTCCCGAGCAGATCAACGACGACGGTTGGGGCGGCACGACGAGCACGGCGACGTACAACGGCCAGACCGTGACGGTGCCGAACGGCTTGCGGACGGACGTGATCCACAACCCGAACACCAATAAAGGCCTGATGGGCATCTTGCAATATCGTCCGAGCAAGGACTTCCTGACGACCATCGACCTGTTTCACTCGAAGAACACCGACAGTCCCAAACGCACCGGTTTCGAAGGGTCGACCTGTGGCAGCACGGGCGGATACGACCCGGTCGGCGTGCTGAGCAACGCGAACATCGTCGATGGCGTGGCCGTGTCCGGCACCTGTTCGAACTTCAAGGGCGACATCCGCAACAACACCGAGGTCGCGGTGGACACGCTGAATTCCTGGGGCATCAACAGCCGCCTGCGCCGCGGCGACTGGACCTTCACCGGCGACGTGTCCGGGTCGCGGGTCAGGCACGACTTCACGCGCTACGAGACGACGGCCGGCCTCGTCGGCAACACGCCCAACGCCGACCTGGACAGCATCTCGTGGACCGGCTTCGACGGCCGGAGCAATCTGTCCGCGCTGTACAAGACCGCGCTCAGCTATACCGACCGCAGCCGCATGCTCCTGACCGACGTCGACGGCTGGGGCGGCGGCCTGACGGGCACCCAGCAGTCAGGCTACGTGGCCATCGGCGCCACGATCGACGAGATCAAGGCGGCGCGCTTCGGCGTCCGGCATGACGTGGAGCTGGGACCGCTCACCGGCATCGAATTCGGCCTCAACCGCACCAACCGCACCAAGAGCCGCGATACGGACGAAGGCAGCCTGCTCATCGGCACGGGGCCGTATGGCGCCGCGCCCATGCCGGGCAGCGAGACGGTCGTGACGCGCCAGTCGGGCATCCCGGTCGCGTCGTGGAACCCGCTGGGGTCGCTCGGCTCGGTCTACCACCAGCTGGCGAAGGTCGACCAGGTGATCCAGACCGACAAGAACTGGCACATCTCGGAAAAGGTCTCGACCGCGTACGTGATGGCATCCCTGGAAGGCGAGCTGTTCGGCCTGCCGTACCGCGGCAATGCCGGTGCCCAGTACATCCACACGAGCCAGGGTTCGACGGGCCTCATCGTCGACAACGGACGTTGCGCCGGCGTCGCCGGCCAGGCCTGCCCGGCCTACGCGATCGCCGGCCACCATTCGTACAACGATTTCCTGCCGAGCCTGAACCTGAACGTCGAACTGCCGGCCGACCAGGTGCTGCGCCTGGGCATCGGCAAGACCCTGTCGCGCCCGAACATGAGCGATATGCGCCCGGGCGGCGGCGTGGGGCTGGACGCGACGAATCCCGCGGGGCCGATCCTGGCGGGCGGCTCCGGCAACCCGAAGCTGGAACCGTTCCGAGCGAAGTCGTTCGACCTGTCGTATGAAAAATACTTCGAGGCGAACGGCGCCAAGGGCTATGTGGCGATGGCCGGCTTCTACAAGAAGCTCGACACCTATATCCTGCGGGCGCCGCAGCGCGTCGACTACGCCTCGACCGGCTTCCTGGTGGCCGGCATCCCGCTGCCGGCGACCGGTCCGAACGCCGGGTCGACGGTCGGCATGCTGACCACGCCGAGCAACGGTTCGGGCGGCAACATCAAGGGTCTCGAACTGACGGCGTCGCTGCCGTTCGCGATGCTGACCCGCTACCTGGGCGGCTTCGGCATCGAGGCCAGCTATTCGAGCACCCTGAGCTCGGTGACCCTGCCGCGCAGCGGCATCACGGTGATCAGCAACGGCAGCGTCAACGCGATTCCGCTGCCGGGCCTGTCGCACACGGTGACGAACATGCGCGTCTACTATGAAAAGGCCGGCTTCCGTGCGTCGATCGCCGCCCGCAAGCGGGGTGACTTCGTGGGCGACATCCATGACTACAAGGACGACGCGAGCCTCACCTACATCAAGGGCAACACGACGGTGGACGGGCAGCTCACGTACGACTTCGGCGACACGACCATGCTGAAGGGCCTGTCGCTCACGGCGGCCGTGAACAACTGGACCAATTCGCCGTACATCCGCTACAACGGCGACCCGAGCAGCGTGGTGGAAAACGTCCGGTTCGGCCGTACCTACAGCCTGGGCGCAAGCTACAAGTTCTGATCCGCCAGGCGTTGTTTCATGCGCGGATGTCGCTGCCGGGCGTCATCCGCGTGAAATTCTGGCAGCGGGGGAGGGCCTGAAGTAGTAAACTGTGTGATTGCTTACGATTTTTGAAGATTCCCTTTATGCATGACACACAGCTCCAGACGTTCGCCGATCTCGATATCCCCGCCCCCATCCTCAAGGCATTGAAGGAGGTCGGCTACGAGACGCCGTCGCCGATCCAGGCGGCCACCATTCCGCTGCTGATGGAGGGGCGTGACGTGCTGGGGCAGGCGCAGACGGGCACCGGCAAGACGGCCGCCTTCGCGCTGCCCGTGCTGTCGCGCATCGACGTCAAGAATCCGGCCGTGCAGGCCCTCGTGCTCGCGCCCACGCGCGAACTCGCGATCCAGGTCGCCGAGGCCTTCCAGAGCTATGCCGCGCACCTGAAGAACTTCCATGTGCTGCCGATCTACGGCGGCCAGAGCTATGGTCCGCAGCTGTCGGCGCTGCGCCGCGGCGTGCAGGTCGTCGTCGGCACGCCGGGCCGCGTCATCGACCACCTCGACAAGGGCTCGCTCGACATCTCGCAGCTGAAGACCCTCGTGCTGGACGAGGCCGACGAAATGCTGCGCATGGGCTTCATCGACGACGTCGAACGCATCCTGCAAGAGACGCCGGCAGGGCGCCAGACGGCGCTGTTCTCGGCCACGATGCCGCAGCAGATCAAGCGCATCGCCAAGACCTACCTGAACGAACCGAGCGAGGTGACGGTCGCCGCCAAGACGACGACGGCCACCAACATCACGCAGCGCTACTGGCTCGTCGCTGGCCTGCAGAAGCTGGACGCCCTCACGCGCATCCTCGAAGCGGAGCCGTTCGACGGCATGATCGTCTTCGCGCGCACGAAGCTCGGCACCGAGGAACTGGCGAGCAAGCTGCAGGCGCGCGGGTTCGCGGCGGCCGCCATCAACGGCGACATGGCCCAGCAACAGCGCGAGCGCACGATCGAGCAGCTCAAGAACGGCAAGATCGACATCCTCGTCGCCACCGACGTCGCCGCGCGCGGCCTGGACGTGGAGCGCATCAGCCACGTGATCAACTACGACGTGCCGTCCGACCCGGAAAGCTACACGCACCGCATCGGCCGCACGGGCCGTGCCGGCCGCAGCGGCGACGCGATCCTGTTCATCACGCCGCGCGAGCGTGGCCTGCTGAAGGCGATCGAACGCGCCACGCGCCAGCCGGTGGCGCCGCTTACGCTGCCCACCATCAAGGCCGTCAACGAAGTGCGCATCACGAGGTTCAAGGAGCAGATCGGCGAGACGCTGGCCGCGGGCGGCCTCGACGTGTTCCGTTCCCTGATCGAGGACTTCGAACGCGAGCAGAACGTGCCCGCGATCGACATCGCGGCCGCGCTGGCCAAGCTGTATCGCGGCGACGAGCCGCTGCTGCTGGAAAAGCCGGACCGCGAGCCCAAGCCGGAATTCCGCGAGCGCGAGGAACGTCCGGCGCGTGCGGGCCGTGAAAGCTTCGGCGACGAGCGCCCGGCCCGTGCCGGCCGGGAAGGTGAAGGCCGACAAGGCTTCAAGAAGGAGCGCGTGATGCGCGCGCCGGAAGAGGGCATGGCCACGTACCGCATCGAAGTGGGCCACTTCCACGGCGTCAAGCCGGGCAACATCGTGGGCGCCATCGCCAACGAAGGCGGCGTGCCGTCGAAGGAAATCGGCCGCATCGAGATCTACGACGACTTCAGCACGCTCGACATGCCGGCCGGCCTGCCGCAGGACCTGCTCGACCACCTGAAAAAGGTATGGGTGGCGGGCCAGCAGCTGGGCATTACGCGCGACGGCGAAGAACCACCGGAGAAAAAGCCGGCGAAGCGCAAGTTCGCCGACAAGAAACCCCGCAAATAAAACATTTCTCCAATTCGGGGTCAGAGCACATTTTGTCGAAAATTCGGGGTCAGAGCACATTTTTGGGCAATTGATCCAAGGCGCGATCGAGTTCGCGCAAGTCAGCGCCGGCGGTGGCATCGATGCTTGCTCCGGCCAGTTCCCTACTGCGCAGGAACGCGAACGCATGGCAATTGTGCGTAGCGGCCAGGATCAATTGTCGGTGAACTATTGTCCATAAAAGTGCTCTGACCCCGAATTTCAGGAAAAATGTGCTCTGACCCCGAATTTCTGTTTTGTTGTTTGACTACATTTTCTGTGGCTTCCCTTTAGATTCAGGGCTGTTATCGCATTGACACCCAGAAAACCCCATGTTACTTTGCTACATGTGGCAGCCTGGCGGGAGTCCAGGCGCGTTAGGGGACACAGATGGAAATGCAAACACATGCGCTCAAGCCGCGGCTGACGTTCTGGCAGCTGTGGAACATGAGCTTCGGCTTCTTCGGCATCCAGTTCGGCTTGGCGTTGCAGAACGTGAACACGAGCCGGATCTTCGCCACGCTCGGCACGTCGATGGACGACCTGGCCCTCGTCTGGCTCGCGGCGCCCGTCACGGGCCTGCTCGTGCAGCCGGTGATCGGTTACCTCAGCGATAACACGTGGCACCCGCGTTGGGGCCGCCGCCGTCCGTTCTTCTTCCTCGGCGCCGTGCTGGCCGCAACGGCCCTGTTCCTGATGCCGAATTCCATCGCCGTCTGGATGGCCGTGACCATGCTGTGGCTGATGGATGCCTCGATCAATATTTCGATGGAGCCGTTCCGCGCCTTCGTCGGCGACAAGCTCGACACGTCGCAGCAGACGGCCGGCTTCGCGATGCAGACCTTCCTCATCGGCTGCGGCGCCGTGATCGCGTCGCTGCTGCCGATCCTGTTCGCCGACGTCCTCGGCGTCTCCAACGTGCCCGTGAACGGCGCCGTGCCGGATTCGGTACGCTACTCGTTCTACGTCGGCGGCGCCGCGTTCCTGCTGGCCGTGACGTGGACCGTGTTCACGTCGACCGAACTGCCGCCGCCGGACCTCGACCGCTTCGAAGCCCAGCGCAAGCATTCGCGCAACTTCGGCGTCGCGCTGCGCGAGATCATGAGCGGCTTCGCGCACATGCCGAAGACGATGGTGCAGCTGGCGTTCGTCCAGTTCTTCTCGTGGATCGCGCTGTTCGCGCTGTGGATCTACACCGGTCCCGGGATCGCCGACAACGTCTACAACACGACGGATCCGCTGTCGCCGGGCTACCAGAACGCGGGCAACTGGGTCGGCGTGATGTTCGCCGTCTACAACGGCATGTCCGCCCTGGCTGCGTTCGTGCTGCCCGTGCTGGCGCGCCGCACGAGCCGCAAGGCGTGCCACGCCGTCTGCCTCGCGATCGGCGGCCTGTCGCTGGCCAGCGTGTTCTTCATCCACGACAAGCATCTGCTGCTGATCCCGATGCTGGGCGTGGGCGTGGCGTGGGCGAGCATCCTCACGATGCCGTATGCGATCCTGGTCGCCGCGCTGCCGCCGAACCGCATGGGCTATTACATGGGCCTGTTCAACTTCTTCATCGTGATTCCGCAGATCGTCAGCGGTCTCGTGCTCGGCTGGTTCACGAAGCATATGTTCGGCAACCACGCGGTACTTACGCTGGTGCTGGGCGGCGTGTCGATGGTCATCGCGGCCGTGCTGGCGCTGTTCGTCACCGACCGGGCGGAACGCGCCGCCCACTGATCGCGGCGCCATCGTCGGGACGAGTGTCGTATCCTTACGGGTTTGACAACAAACCCCCGACAGGAGCACAACATGACAATTCAGACGATTGCGACGACCCCGTTCGCCGGGCAACGCCCCGGCACGTCCGGGCTGCGCAAGAAGGTGACGGAGTTCCAGCAGCCCGGCTACCTGGAAAACTTCGTCGAGGCCATCTTCCTGACGCTGGGCGCGCTGGGTAATGTGCAGGGCCGCACCCTGGTGCTCGGCGGCGACGGCCGCTATTTCAACCGCGACGCCATCCAGACCATCCTGCGCATGGCCGCCGCCCACGGCGTGGGCCGCGTGCTCGTGGGCCGCGGCGGCATCCTGTCCACGCCGGCGGTCAGCTGCGTGATCCGCAAGCGCGCCGCGCTGGGCGGCATCGTCCTCTCGGCCAGCCACAATCCCGGCGGCCCCGACGGCGACTTCGGCATCAAGTACAACATCGACAACGGCGGCCCGGCGCCCGAAAAGATCACCGACGCGATCTACGAACACACGAAGACGCTGGCGTCCTACCGCATCAGCGATGCCGGCCCGGTCGACCTCGACAGGATCGGCAGCATCCGCATCGAAGACATGGAAGTGGAGGTGATCGATGCCGTGTCCGACTACGCCGAGCTGATGGCCGGCCTGTTCGACTTCGACGCCATCCGCGCCCTGTTCCAGCGCGGCTTCACGATGCGCTTCGACGGCATGCACGCCGTCTCCGGCCCGTACGCGAAGGCCATCATCGAAGGCATGCTGGGCGCGCCCGCCGGCACCGTCGTCAACGCCGAGCCGCTGGAAGATTTCGGCGGCCACCACCCGGACCCGAACCCCGTCAACGCGGCCGAGCTGATCGCGCTGATGGACGGTCCGGACGCGCCGGACTTCGGCGCCGCATCGGACGGCGACGGTGACCGCAACATGATCGTCGGCCGCAAGCTCGCGGTGTCGCCGTCGGACAGCCTCGCCATCATCGCCGCCAACGCGACTGCCGCGCCGGGCTACCGCGGCGGCATCAAGGGCATCGCGCGCTCCATGCCGACGTCGCAGGCCGCGGACCGCGTGGCCGCCGCGCTGGGCGTCTCCTGCTTCGAGACCCCGACCGGCTGGAAGTACTTCGGCAACCTGCTCGACGCGGGCCTCGCCACCTTGTGCGGCGAAGAGAGCTACGGCACGGGCTCGATGCACATCCGCGAAAAGGACGGCGTGTGGGCCGTGCTGTTCTGGCTGAACCTGATCGCCGCGACGGGCAAGTCCGTCAACGAGATCGTGCAGGAACACTGGGCCCGCTTCGGCCGCAACTATTATTCGCGCCACGACTACGAGGCCGTGGACGCCGCCGCAGCCAGCGCGATGATGGACGACTTGCGCGGCAAGCTCGCCTCGCTCGCGGGCCAGACGTTCGGTGACTTCCGCGTCCAGCTGGCCGACGATTTCACCTACACCGACCCGGTCGACAACTCCGTGTCCACGCGCCAGGGCGTACGCATCATCATGACGGACGGCTCGCGCATCGTGCTGCGCCTGTCCGGCACCGGCACGGAAGGCGCCACCGTGCGCCTGTACCTGGAACGCTACGAGGCCGACCCGGCCCGCCACGACCTCGACACCCAGCAGGCGCTGGCGCCGCTCATCGCCATCGCGGAGCAGGTGTCGGCGTTGAAGGCACGGACGGGCCGCGAGCAGCCGAGCGTGATTACGTAATCCCGAACCCCGTCGTTCCCGCGCAGGCGGGAACCCAAGTTTGCGCGCATCTCGACGATGCATGCGAAATTGGATCCCCGCCTCCGCGGGGACGACGTTTATAACTACTAACAGGACATCCGCATGAAACTACCCGTTCTCGCCGCCTCCCTGATGCTCGCCTTCGGTGCCGCCTCGGCCGCGCCCGACCTGTCGCCGGTCAAGGGCAAGCCGTTCACCTGGGATAACGCGACCGTCTATTTCATCGTGATCGACCGCTTCAACAACGTCGATCCGTCGAACGACCACGCCTACGGCCGCAAGAACGACGCGGCCGTGGCGCGCGGCTTTATGGGCGGCGACCTGGCCGGCATCACGGCGAAGATCAAGGAAGGGTATTTCACGGACCTGGGCGTGGACGCGCTCTGGATCTCGCCGCCGGTCGAGCAGATCCACGCGTCCACCGACGAAGGCACGGGCGTCAGCTACGGCTTCCACGGCTACTGGGCGCGCGATTTCACGGCCGTCGACGCCAACGCAGGCACCGGGAAGGACGTGCGCGACCTCGTCGAGGCGGCGCATGCGCGCGGCATCCGCGTGCTGCTCGACGTCGTGATGAACCATACCGGTCCGGTCACGCCTGAAGACACCGTGTGGCCGGCGGACTGGGTGCGCACGTCGCCGACCTGTACCTTCAAGGACGTCAAGGGCACGGTCGATTGCACGCTCGTGAAGAACCTGCCGGACATCCGTACCGACAGCAATGCGAACGTCGACCTGCCGCCGTTCCTCGTCGCGAAGTGGAAGAAGGAAGGGCGTTACGAGCGCGAAACGAAGGAGCTGGACGATTTCTTCAAGCGCACGGGCTACCCGCGCGCGCCGCGCTACTACCTGATGAAATGGCACGCCGACTGGGTGCGCAAGTACGGCTTCGACGGCTTCCGCGGCGACACCGTCAAGCACACCGAACCCGGCGTGTGGAAAGACCTCAAGAAGGTCGCGAGCCAGGCCTACGAGGACTGGAAGCGGACACCGGCCGGCAAGGAGGGCATCGACAAGATCGGCAACCAGCCGTTCTTCATGGTGGCCGAAGCGTACGGCCACCCGATCGCGGACGGCCGCCCGTTCGCCTACGACGACGGCACGAAGGTCGACTATTACGACAACGGCTTCGACAGCATGATCAACTTCGCGCTGCCGGGCGACGCAACCCAGAGCTACGAGACGCTGTTCTCCAAGTATTCGGGCCTGCTGAACGGTCCGTTGAAAGGCGTGACGGTCCTGAACTACCTCGACTCGCACGACGACGGCCACCCGTTCGACGCCATGCGCGCGCACCCGTTCGAGGAAGCGAACAAGCTGCTGCTGGCACCGGGCCAGGCCCAGGTCTATTACGGCGACGAGACGGCGCGCGTGTTGAAGATCGAGGGCGCAACCGGCGATGCGAACCTGCGCTCGTTCATGAACTGGGACCAGTTGAAGAACAACGCCCAGGTCGGCCTGCACGGCGTGGCCGAGGTGCGCGACTACTGGGCGCGCCTGGGCCGCTTCCGTCACGCGCATCCGGCCGTGGGCGCGGGCGTGCACCAGATGATCGCTTCCAGCCCGTACACGTTCAAGCGCATGTACGAGAAGAACGGCGTCTCCGACCGCGTCGTCGTCGCCCTCGACCTGCCGCAGGACCGCACGGTGGCCATCCCCGTGACCGGCGTGTTCGGCGACGGCCAGACGGTGCGCGACGCTTACACGGGCAAGACGGCCGTCGTCTCGGGCGGCAAGGTGCAGTTCGATATGCGCGCACCGGTGGCGCTGATTTCGCAGGATTAAACCAGCGTCGACACGGTAGGGTGGACATTCGAGGCCGGGGGCCTCGAATGAGACGTGCCCACGCGTGACGCGTGCGTGTCGCCGGCGCCACGCGCGGGCGGAGGGCCACCCATCCTACGAGTCATCCCAGCCACGGATGGGCGGCCAGCCACCGCCCGAGTTCATTATCGTTCGCGCACTGCAGCTTGCTGAAGATGTTCGCCCGGTGCGTCTCCACCGACCGCGGCCCGCATGGCGGCACGAGCAGCCGCGCGATCTCCTTGTTCGGCTGGCCGAGCCCCACGAGCCGCGCGACTTCCCGTTCGCGCGGCGTCAGCTCCGCCCACAGCCGCAGCGCGTGCGCGCGGGCGCGTGCTTCCGCGATGGCGGCCGGCAGCTTGTCGAGCAGGTGCTGCGTGTCCGGCTTTTCCACCCAGTCCCACGCGCCCTGGCGCACGGATTCCAGCGCGGTCGGGATGTCGCCGTGGCCGGACAGGAACAGCGTGACGAGCGGGCTGTGCGCCGCGCGCAGGCGGTCGAACACGGCCAGGCCGCTCATGCCGCCCAGGCGCAGGTCGAGGATCAGGCAGCCCGGCTGGCGCATGTCGACGGCGTCCAGGAACGCTTCTCCCGATTCGAACGCCTGCACGGCGAGTCCCTGCGAGAACAGCAGTAACAGCAGGGAGCGGCGCAGGGCTTCGTCGTCGTCGACGACGTAGAGCGTGAGCGGGATGTCTTTCATGGCGCGATCGGAAGCGTGAAGGAAAAGGCGGCCCCGCCGGCGGCCGGGTTCTCGACGGTCATGCAACCGCCGTGGGCCTCGACGATGGTGCGGCAGATGTTCAGGCCCAGGCCCAGGCCGTCGGGGCGGGTGGTGAAGAACGGCGCGAAGATCTGGTCCAGCTGCTCGGGCGGAATACCGGGGCCTTCGTCGCGGACGGTCACGCACACGCCCTGGTCCACGCGCCGGCTCGCGACGTCGATGCGTCCGCGCGGGCGATCCTGCATGGCGTGCATCGCGTTGTGGATCAGGTTCACGAGCACCTGTTCGAGCAGGACGCGGTCACCGCGCACGAGCGTGTCAGCGGCGTCCAACGACAGTTGCAGCGCGATCCCGGCCTGCTGCAATTCCGGCTTGAGCAACGCCGCCGCGTGCGCGATGACGCCATCGACCGCAAGGTTTTCGTAATGCCCCCGCTTGGGATTGATGAACGCGCGCACCCGCTTGACGATCTCGCTGGCGCGCTTGCTCTGTTCGACGATCTCGTCGAGCGCGCCGGCCAGCATGTCGGGCGGCGCGGACTGCGCGGCGAGGGCGCGCGCCGCGACGGCGAAGTTCGACAGCGCCATCAGCGGCTGATTCAATTCGTGCGCGAGCGTGGACGCCATCTCGCCCACGCTCGCGAGGCGCGCGCTGCGCTGCAGGCGGACTTCCTGGTCGCGCTGGCGGGCCTCGGCCTGCTTCTGCGCCGTGATGTCGACGACGGAGCTCATCCAGCCGCGGTGCACGCCCTGCGCGTCCACGAGCGGCGCCGTGTAGACCATCGTGATCACGTCGTGGCCGTCCTTGTGGCGGATGCGCGATTCGAAGCCGTGCGGCGCGGCGCGGCCCTGCAACACGTCGGCGCTTTCGCGCTCGTGTTTTTCCTGGTCGTCCGGATGCCAGTAGGGATACGGCGGCCGGCGGCCCAGCAGTTCATCCGCGCTGTAGCCGACCATCGCGCACAGGGCCGGGTTGACGTAGATGATGGTGCCCTCCGGGTCGCGCGCGCGCATGCCCACGAGGAGCGAGTCCTCCATCGCCTTGCGGAACGCGTGCGCTTCTTCCAGGTCGCGGGTGCGCTCCTCGACCCGGCGTTCCAGTTCGATGCGGGCCGAGCGCTGCTCGCGGAAGCGCTTTTCGCGCAGGCGCCAGTACAGCACGCCGAGCAGCAGCAGCGCGACGGCCAGCGCGGCCAGCATCAGCGCCAGCTGGCGCGCCTGCACGACTTCCTTCATGTCCGTCGTGACGGTCAGCGTCCAGCCCAGTTCCGGCAGCGGCGTGTCCAGCGCAAGCAGGTCGTGGCGGCGCCCGCCCACGCTCGTGTGCAGGACGAAGCCGGGAGACGCCCCGCGCGACTCCGTCTGCCACGGCAGCACGTAGAAGCGTTCGCGGTTGCCGTACTGGCGGTGCTCGGCGATCCAGTGCAGGTCGGCCGCGGATACGGGCCGGATCGCGTGGAACAGCCAGTCCGGCACGGCGGAGAGAAAAACGATGCCGCGGCTGTCGCGCAGCACCACCGGATCGGCGCCGCGCATCCACGCGGCCTGCAATGGCTCCAGGCTGATCTTCACGACGACGACGCCGAGGATGGTGCCGCCCGCACGCACGGGCTCCGCGATGAACAGGCCGGACTGGCCGGTCGTGAGGCCGAGGCCATAGAAGATGCCGCGCCTGCCCTGCACGGCATCCTCGAAGTAAGGACGCTGGCGGTAGGACTGGCCGACGAAGCTGGACGGCAGGTTCCAGTTGCTGGCGGCGAGGGTGAGGCCGGCGCGGTCGACGAGGAACAGCGCGGCGGCGCCCGTCGTCGCCTGCAGGTCGGCGAAATAATCGTTCACGCGCGCCTGCAGCGCCCCGTCGCGCGGGGTGCGCAGCAGGTCTTGCACGTCCGGATGGCGGGCCGCCGCGTGCGGCAGGAAGTCGTGTTTCTCGACGAGGCCGCGCAGCCCCAGCACGTGCGCGGCCGCGGCCTGGCGCAGGCCTTCCGTCTTGGTCTGCAGCTCGTGGCGCTCGGCCCAGTTCCCCGACGCCGCGATGACGGCGAGCGCACCGGCGCCGATGAGGAGGTTGAGCAGTTTGGGCATGACGCCAACGATAGCAGTTGCGCGGCCCGAAGAAAACCGCCTCCGTAGTTTTACGGAGGAGGGCGCGCCGGAAGTTGCGGATGTGGGCGCGGCCCGCGGCTGGGATAGTGGGCATACCAAAAGAGGAGACATCCATGAACACCATCACATCCAAGGCCGGCGCCCAGGCAGCCGCCGGCGCCGGCGAACGCATTTCCGGCGCGCGCCTGAAGGCCATCTTCATCGGCTCGGCCGGCAACCTCGTCGAGTGGTTCGATTTCTACTGCTACTCGGCCTTCGCGCTGTACTTCGCGAGCTCGTTCTTCCCCAAGCAGGACCCGACGGCGCAGATGATGTCCACGGCGGGCATCTTCGCGCTCGGCTTCTTCGTGCGCCCGATCGGCGGCATCCTGTTCGGCCACATCGGCGACCGCCTGGGCCGCAAGACGGCGCTGATGACGTCCGTGCTGCTGATGTGCTTCGGCTCCCTCCTGATCGCCTGCGCGCCGACGTATGCCGCGGCCGGCATCCTGTCGCCGTGCATCCTGCTGCTGGCGCGCCTGCTGCAGGGCCTGAGCCTCGGCGGCGAATACGGCGCCAGCGCGACGTACCTGTCGGAGATGGCGGACTCGAAGCACCGCGGCTTCTACAGCAGCTTCCAGTACGTGACGCTGATCGGCGGCCAGCTGCTGGCGCTGATCCTGCTGCTCGTGCTGCAGAACTTCCTGCTCGACGCCGAGCAGCTGCGTGCCTGGGGCTGGCGCATCCCGTTCTTCACCGGCGCCTGCCTCGCGCTGCTGGCGCTGCGCATGCGCCACAACCTGCCGGAGACCGGATCGTTCGAAGCCGCGCGTAAGGAAGCGAAAAAAAGCGCCAAGCCGATGGGCGGCATGAAGCAGCTGGCCCAGCACCCGCGCGAAGTGCTGCTGGTGGTCGGCCTGACGATGGGCGGCACGCTCGCGTTCTACGTCTACACGACCTATATGCAGAAATTCCTGCGCCTGTCCGTCGGCCTGACCGACTCGCAGACGACCGCAGTCTCGGCCGCGTCGCTGCTGTTCGCGATGTGCCTGCAGCCCCTGTACGGCGCGCTGTCGGACCGCATCGGCCGCAAGCCGCTGCTCATCGGCTTCGCGCTGCTCGGCACCCTGTTCACCGTGCCGCTGTTGACCGGCATCCGCCACGCCAGCGGTCCGTGGCAGGCGTTCGGCCTGATCGCCTGCGCCTGGATGATCGTGTCCGGCTACACGTCGATCAACGCGCTGGTAAAAGCCGAGCTGTTCCCGGCCTCGATCCGCGCCACCGGCGTCGGCGTGCCGTATGCGTTCGCCGTCTCCGTGTTCGGCGGGACGGCCGAGTACCTGGCGCTGTGGTTCAAATCCATCAGCCTGGAAAGCGGCTTTTACTGGTACACGACGGCCGTCATCGCCTGCACCCTGGTCGTCTGCTGGTTCATGCGCGATACCGGCGCGCTGTCGAAGATCGACGCGGAAGCGCGCGGCCAATAAGCGCCGGCGTTGTCGATGTGGAAAGAGCGGTCCTGCGGGGCCGCTTATTTCGTTGTAACCATCCGAATCGGGTCATAATCGCTTTTTGGTGCATTTCAATCAATGGTATCCTACGCGCAATAGAGGAGACCTTCGCGAGAAGAGCAACACCATGACGCTTGAGCCCGACACCGAACAGAAGCACACCCGCGCCGCGTATTCCGACGGTCCGCGCCTGTTGGCCGACATCGGCGCGACCCATGGGCGCTTTGCCCTGGAGATCGCGCCGGGCGTGCTGCGCAACGTGGCCGTGCTGCTGTGCGACGACTATCCGGGCATCGTCCCGCTGCTGAACGCCTACCTGGCCCAGACCCAGGCCCAGAGCGGCCATATCCGCATCACCCACGCAGCGTTCGCGCTCGCGAACCCGATCAGCGGCGACTTCATCCGCATGACCAACCGCGACTGGCAGTTCTCGACGGAAGAGGTGCGCCGCACGCTCGGCCTGACGACGCTGCTGATCGTGAACGACTTCACGGCGCTGGCGATGGCGCTGCCGGGCTTCAAGCCGGAAGACCTGCTGCAGATCGGCGGCGGCAAGCCGATCGCGAATGCGGTGGCCGGCGTGCTCGGACCGGGCACCGGCCTGGGCGTGTCGGGCGTGATCCCGACCGTGGACGGCTTCGTCACCCTCGGCAGCGAGGGCGGCCACGTCAACTTCGCCCCGGCCGACGAGCGCGAATTCGCGATCCTGCAATACGCCTGGCGCGAATGGCAGCACGTGTCGAACGAGCGCCTGATCTCCGGCCCCGGCATGGAAATCATTTATCGCGCGCTCGCGCTGCGCAACGGCGTGGAAGCGCCACAACGTGATGCGGCCGCGATCATGGCCGCGGCGCTGGACCAGAGGGATCCGCTGTGCCTGGAAGTGCTGGAATGCTTCGCCGGCATGCTGGGCGGCGCGGCCGCGAACCTGGCCGTCACGCTGGGCGCGTTCGGCGGCATCTTCATCGGCGGCGGCATCGTGCCGCGCATGGCCGAGTGGTTCAAGACGTCGCCGTTCCGCACGCGCTTCGAAGCGAAGGGGCGCTTCTCCAGCTACCTCGCGCAGATCCCGACGTACGTGATCATGATGCCGACGCCCGCGCTGTACGGCGTGTCGAGCATCCTGTCGGAGCACCTGCGCAACCGCAGCGGCGCGAACACGCTGATGGAACGCGTGCAGCACCTGCAGGCGGAATTGTCGCCGGCCGAGCAGCGCGTGGCGCAACTCGTGATCGAGCATCCGCGCAAGGTCCTGTCCGAGCCGATCGCCGAGATCGCGAAGCTGGCCGACGTCAGCCAGCCGACGGTGATCCGCTTCTGCCGCTCGCTGGGCTTCGCGGGCCTCGCCGACTTCAAGCTGAAGTTCGCGGGCAGCCTGACGGGCACGATCCCTGTGCGCCACAGCCAGGTGCGCATGACCGACAGCACGCACGACCTGTCGGCGAAAGTCATCGACAACACGGTGTCCGCGATCCTGAAATTCCGCGACCAGCTGGACGTCAACTCGATCGACCGCGCCATCGACATTTTGCGCCGCGCCAAGCGCGTGGAGTTCTACGCGATGGGCAATTCGCGCGTGGTGGCGCTGGACGGCCAGCACAAATTCTTCCGCTTCCGCATCCCGACGTCGTCGTACGGCGATTCGCATTTGTTCGCGCTGGCGGCCGAGCTGCTGGGACCGGGCGACGTGGTCGTCGCGATCTCGACGACGGGCCAGCTGCCGGAACTGCTGGACGCCGTCGACGTCGCGCGTGCCGCCGGTGCCGACGTCATCGCCATCACGAGCAGCAAGTCCCAGCTGGCGCGCAAGGCGAGCGTGTGCCTCGCCGTCGACCACAGCGAGGACAGCACGACGTTCCTGTCGATGATCTCGCGCATCCTGCAACTGCTCCTCATCGACATCATGGCCGTCGGCATCTCGCTCGGCCCGGCCGGTGAGGCGGCGGAGGGCGACAGCGAACGCCGCCGCCTGCTCATTTCCCACCTCGACATCTGACTTGGACCGTCCTGGCGCGCGCACACCGAAGGAACCGGCGGCCACGATCGCCCTGACGGCGCTGGCCATGGCCGCGTTCGCGGCGAATTCGCTGCTGTGCCGCGTCGCCCTGCGCGACACGCACATCGATCCCGCGACCTTCGGCGCCATCCGCGTGACGTCCGGCGCGCTCGTGCTGGCGCTCGCGATGCGCCTGCGTGCGCGTGCCGCTGCGAAGCCGGACTGGCGCGCCGCCGCCATGCTGTTCGCCTACGTGGCCGCGTTCTCGTTCGCCTATCTCACCTTGCCGGCGGGGACCGGCGCGCTGATCCTGTTCGGCGCCGTCCAGCTGACCATGTTCGCCGTGGGTCTCGCGGGCGGCGAACGGTTCGCGCCGCGCGGCTGGGCGGGCCTCGCGCTCGCGCTGGCCGGCTTCATCGTTCTCGTATTGCCCGGCGTGGCCGCGCCGCCCTTGACCGGCGCCGCGCTGATGGCCGTCGCGGGCATCGCGTGGGGCGCGTATTCGCTGCGCGGACGCGGCGTGCCCGATCCGCTCGCGGCCACGGCAGCGAACTTCCTGCGCGCCACGCCGCTGGCGTTGGCGCTTGGCCTGATGTGCGCGGCCCGCGCGCATGCGGATGCGGCCGGGGTGCTGCTTGCCATCGCGTCCGGTGCGCTTACGTCGGGGCTCGGCTACGTGATCTGGTATGCGGCGCTGCGCGGGCTGTCGGCGCTGCAGGCCGCGAGCGTGCAACTGTCCGTGCCCGTGATCGCGGCCGTCGGCGGCACGTTGTGGCTCGATGAAGCGTTCACGACGCGGCTGCTGGTGGCCGTCGTTGCGATCCTGGGCGGGATCGCGCTCGTGCTGACGGATCGGGCGCGCAAACGTTAGTCCTGCAGCCCCAAAACGTCATTCCCGCGAAGGCGGGAATCCAAGTTTGCCGGCGTGGTCACGTAAGCGGAATTGGGTCCCTGCCTTCGCAGGGACGACGACTAGAGCCACCGGAACAGCAGGCTCGCATTGACGCCGCCAAATCCGAACCCGTTCGAGATCGCATACTCCGTCGCGATCTTGCGCGCCGCGCCGGCGACGATGTCGACGCCTTCCGCCGCCGCATCCGGCTGCACGACGTTGCGGGTCGGCGGCGCCACCTGGTCGCGCAGCGCGAGCACGGTGAAGATGGCTTCCACGCCGCCGGCCGCGCCGAGCAAATGGCCTGTCGCGGACTTCGTGGCCGAGACGGCGGGGCCCTGGCCCGCGCCGAAGATGGCCTTGATGGCGGCGAGTTCGCTGGCGTCGCCCACCGGCGTCGACGTCGCGTGGGCGTTCAGGTGCCCGATCCGTTCCGGCGCCACGCCCGCCTGCCGGATCGCGAGCGCCATCGCGCGCCGTCCGCCGTCGCCGTCTTCGGGCGGCGACGTCATGTGGTACGCGTCGGCGCTCGTGCCGTAGCCGACCAGTTCCGCGATCGGCACCGCGCCGCGGCGCAGCGCGTGCTCCAGGTCTTCGATGACGAGGATACCGGCGCCTTCGCCCATCACGAAGCCGTCGCGTGCCGCGTCGAACGGACGGGATGCCTGCGTGGGGTCGTCGTTGAAGCTCGTGGACATCGTCCGCGCGGCGGCGAAGGCGCCGAAGCTGACCCGGTCGATGCACGCCTCGGCGCCGCCGCACACGGCGACGTCGGCCTCGCCGGCGCGGATCATGCGCGCGGCATCGCCGATGGCCTGGGCGCTCGCGGCGCAGGCCGTCACGGGCGCGCCCAGCGGGCCGCGCAAGCCGTGGCGGATGGAGATGTGCCCGGCCGCCATATTGGCCAGGAAGCTCGGCACGGTGAATGGCGACAGGCGGCGCGGGCCGCGGCCATCCGTCGTGCGGACGGCTTCCACGACGGCGCCGAAGCCGCCGATGCCGGACGCCACGATGGTGGCCGTCCGTTCGCGTTCGTCGTCGGTCTGCGGCTGCCAGCCGGCCTGCTGCAAGGCTTCCTGCGCGGCGGCGAGGGCGAACATGCTGAAGCGGTCCATCTTTTTCTGGTCCTTCGGTTCCACGACGCGGTCGGGATCGAAACCCCACGGGCGGTCTTCCGCCAGCGCGGGCACGACGCCTGCGACCTTCGCCGCGATCCCTTCCGTGATCTCCTCGGACAGGCCGACCAGGCCGGACTCGCCGCTCAACAGGCGCGCCCACGCGGCCTCGACCCCACAGCCCAACGGCGACACCAGGCCCATGCCGGTCACGACGATACGTTTCGCAGTCATTCCATGCTCCCCAACGGTTTGCAAAATGCGCCATGCGGCGCGGGATTCAAGTGCCAGTATAGGGACGTTGTGCACGAAAAGTTGGTGCATCGCGCCAATGAGTATGCAAAACGCGCCATAATCACGGCATGATCACCCTCTCTGCCCACTTCCTGCACGGGATGCTGCACGCCATCCGCACCCGGCATGGCGACGGCGTCGCGGCGCAAGCGCTCGCCGGCGCCGCCGTTCCGCCGTCGCTGCTCGACCAGCCCGACGCGCGGCTCACGCGCCAGCAATACGTCGCGCTGTACCGGACGATCGCGGCGACGCTCGACGACGAGATGCTGGGCCTGTGGTCGCGGCCGATCCGGGGCGGCACGCTGAAATACCTGATGCTCAGCCTCCTGGATGCGCCGACGGTGCTGGTCGCGCTGAACCGCCTCGTGCGCTTCTGGAACCTGCTGCTGGACGATTACCGGCTGCAGATCTCGACGAAGAACGACCTGGTGCGCCTGGCGCTGGTGGAGCGGGCGCCGGGGACGCCCGTCACGCCGCTGGCCCACGAGTTGATGATGAAGCTGATCCACGGGATCGCATCGTGGCTGCTCGGCCGGGAGCTCGGCCTGCACCGCGTCGAATTCCGCTTCTCTCACCCGCGCCACGCGGAAGACCATGCGTTCCTGTTCCCCGGCGAGGTCCGCTTCGACGCGGACGTGACGGGCATTTATTTTTCATACGCCGATTGCGCCGAACAGTTCAGGCGCGAAAAGCACGAGCTGTGGGCATTCCTGAAACGCGCGCCGGAAGACTGGACGTTCAGCGCGGGCCAGCGCGGCACCCTGATGGCCAGGACGCGCGCCTATCTCGAGGAGCACATCGCGCAGCCGGTGACGATCCAGGATCTGGCGCAGGCGCTGCACGTCTCCGTGCGCACGCTCAACCGGCGCTTCGCGGAAGAGGGCACGCGTTTCCAGCTGGTGAAGGACGGCCTGCGGCGCGACATCGCCGTCCACCGGCTGGCGAATTCGAACACGGGCGTGGCGGCGCTGGCGTTCGACCTGGGTTTCGCGGACGCCACCGGTTTTTGCCGCGCCTTCAGGCAGTGGACGGGCAGCAGTCCGACCGATTATCGCAAGGGAAGCCGTCAGGGCGAGTGAGGCGTCCAGCCGCCCAGCACCCAGGCCGGATCGCGGTAGTGCGCGATCGTGTCCGCGTCGCGATCCTTGTCGAGCTGGCGCGATGCCGGATGCCGCCGGGTCACGTCCACCGGCTTGCCGTCCGCAGCGCGGCTGTTGAATTCCCGGAACCGTACGTGCGCCGCATCGCCGTCGACGGGGCCCCAGCCTTCCGGCGCGATGCCGATCAGGGTCGCATCCAGCAGCACCGCTTCCGCATACGGATAATTGCGGCCCTTGTTGTCGGGCAGGCGCGCCAGGACAGTCTCGCCGCTGGTCGCACGGAACGTGCAGCGGTCGAACACGTTGCCGTGATTCGCCTGCGTATTCCGGATCCACATGAACGCGCCGCGCGATGCGATCTCGCAGTGGCGGAAGTACGCCGGACCGCGGCCGAGGATCGTGTCGCCGGTGCCCGTCAGGCGGATGTTCTCGAAGTACGCGCTGCCGTTCGTCTGCAGCGCGTCGCCCGCACCTTCGATCGTGACGTTCTTCACGATCGTGCGCTCGCCGTTGAGCAGCAGGCCTTCCGCCTGGCCGTTCGCCGTCGTCGCGATGGTCAGATTTTCCAGCACCATGCCGTGCACGTGGTCGAGCGCGAACGCCGCGCGCCGCGACGGGAAGCTGCCTGGCAACTCGTTCGTGCCCACGTTCGGCGGATGCGGATTGAACACCTCGTTGTTCGCGTAATGGATGCGCACGCCGTCGCGGCTCTCGCCTCGTATGGTGACGTCGCGCTTGTTGCGGGCGTAGACGATTTCCTCGTAGTCCCCGTTCTTCACGAAGATCGTGACGCGGCCGGCGTGCCGGTCCGGTACCCAGTCGAGCGCGCCCTGCACGGTGTCGAAATCGCCGCTGCCGTCCGCCGCCACGGTCACGCGGCGCGCATCCGCGGCCGGCGCACGGGCCTTCGTCGTGAAGCGCCAGTCGTTGACGCCCTTGAAGCTGCCGTCGGCGACCGTCAGCACGCCCGGGTCGATCCGCACGTAATACGATTTCCCGTAGCGGAGCAGGTCGTGGTGCGGGTAGATCGTGGCCGCGTTGCCGTGCACGATCACGGGGTGGAAATGAAAACCGTCCGTGAAGCCGCCGATGATCGTCAGCTGGTAGTTGCCGGCGGCCGGCTGGACGCCCGGTGCGGACGGCGTGCCCGGCGTCGTATCGGCATTGGTGCGGCGCGGCCCGCCGTAGTCGTAAGGGGTGGCGAGGTAGGGCGGATATGGACCTGGCGCGCGTTCGGTGGGGCCGGCGGGGATGCCCAGGTCCAGTTCGTCCACGAGCTTGTCGTCGGCCGCGTCGTAGATGCGGATCCTGCCGGCGTGGCCGATCGTCGGCGGGCTGGCGAAGCGTAGCACGAGGTGCGTGTCCGGATTGACGCCGGTGGCGCCGTTCGGTGGAAACGGGGTGGCGGCACCGGCCGGGGTGCACAGGGCGAGGACGGCGAGGAACGCGAGCTTCATGGTCTCCGTGGTGGGCAGCCTGTCGTCGGTCCATTGTAGTGCGGCTGGACCAATGTTGCAATCGGTCCAGCCGCACTGTCCCCGTCAGGCGAAATCCGCATCCAGCACGATCCGGTAGCTCGCCTTGCCCGCGCGCAGATGGTCCATCGCGTCGTTCACGCGGCTCATCGGGAAGTGCTCGACCTTCGGCGCCACGTGGTGGTGGGTCGCGAAGCGCAGCATCGTGTCGATCTGGGCGCGGCTGCCCGTCGGCGATGCGGATATCGCGCGCTGGCCCATGATCAGGCTCATGACCTGCACCGGCACGGGCTGCAGCACGGCGCCGAGGAAGTGCAGGCGGCCGCCGGGCGCGAGCAGGGCGATGACGGCATCCCAGTCGAGCGGCGCATTGGCCGTGATGAAGACGAAATCGAAACTGCCGGCCAGCCGCTGCATGTCGGCGTCGGAGCGGCTCGATGCCGTGTGGTGGGCGCCGAAGCTCAGCGCTTCCTGCACCTTGCCGGGCGAGGACGTGAATGCCGTCACGTCGCAGCCCCAGGCCCTGGTGAACATCAGCGCCATGTGACCCAGGCCCCCGATGCCGAATACCGCCACGCGCGCTGTCGGCGGCACGTGCAGTTGCAGCAGCGGCGCGAACACGGTGATGCCGCCGCACAGCAGCGGGCCGGCGTTCTGCGCCGCCAGTGCGCCGGGAACCGGAATGCTCCAGATCCAGTGGGCGCGCACGCGGTCGGCAAAGGCGCCGTGGTGGCCGACGATGGTCGCCTGCACGCTGGCGCACAAATGAAAATCGCCGCGGATGCAGGCCGCGCAGTGCTGGCAGCTGCGCACGTTCCAGCCCACGCCCACGCGCTGGCCGATGGTGAGGCCCTTGGTCGCGGCGATGGCGCCGAGCGCGGCCACGCGGCCGATGGCTTCGTGGCCGGGCACGAACGGGTACGCCGTGATGCCCCATTCGTTGTCCAGCATGGAGAGGTCGGAATGGCAGACGCCGCAATGATCGATCTCGACTTCCACGTCTTCCGGTCCCAGCGGGCCCGGGTCATACGCGAACGGTGCCAAAGGGCCGCCGGCGGACTGGGCGGCCCATGCGCGAATATTGCTCATGCCAGTTCTCCCGTCTTGTGGACGAAAAATACTAGCATCGGGCGCGCGCCGGGCGCGCGCCGTTCAATCTTCGACGAACACGACGGCCGTGCGCGGCGGGATCGAGAACGCGCCCGTCGCGCCGTCGAACGTCGCCTGCGTGGCGCGCTTGTCCGCCACGTGTTCGGACAGGAACACGGGATGCAGGTGCAGGCGCTTGCCAGCGGCCTCCGGGTCCGTGACCGTGTGCCCGACCTTGTCCACGTTGATGAAGTAGGTGATGCCGGCGAACCCCGCGCCGGCCAGGCCGCGGCCGTCCAGGTGCGCGGCGACCACCGTCGGCACCTGGCTGCTTCCCGTGTTGAAGAAGCGCAGGCGCTGGCGGATGGCCGCCGCCGTCGGCAGGCGGAACAGCGTGGAGCTGGCGCGGATGGCGAGCAGGTCGCGGAAGGCGTCGCGCGCGAACGCGATGTCGGCGGGAGCGGGCTTGATGGCGGCATCTGCCAGCAGGGGCTGCAGCAGCGGCCAGTCGCGGCCGTTGTCGTCCGCGGGCGGCAGGCCCGTACCGAAGTGATTGTCGCGGTACGTCCAGTCGATGCGGTTGAACCAGTCTCCCGAATTGAAGCTGTTGCGGTCCAGCGACTTCGAACGCAGCACGTCGATGCCCGCGTGGTAGTACGCGACGCCCTGCGCGAACGCGTCCACGGCCATGCCCAGCACCTGCACGCGCGCCCGATCCCGGGCCGTGGTGGACAGCGGCAGCTTGAACACGTCGATGTCGAACAGCGTCTGGTTGTCGTGGTTCTCGACGTAGTTCACGACCTCGCCCGGCTCGCTCGCATAGCCGGCCGGCTGGCCGTTGTAGTCGATGGATTCGAGCGGCACGGTCTTGTCGTCGGACGTGTGCAACGGATACGAGCGGATCGAGCCCGCGAGCCCCGCGCGCACGAGGTCCGCGGCTTTCGACAGGTCGGCGGCGGGGCGCGCGCCCGCATGTGCGTTCGGATCGTAGACGAGGCCATTGATCCAGCCCTGGCGGCTGAACATCGCCTCGCCCGAATCGCCCGCGGAACCGCCGCGCACGGCGTCGCGCAGGCGGTCGTTGAAGGTGCCGATGCCGCTGCCGTTCAGCGACAGCTGCGACGCCTGCACGAAGCGGGCGCCGTCCGCCACTTCGCCGAAGTTCCAGCCTTCGCCGATCAGCTGGACGTTGCGGCCAGCCACCGCATTCACTTTTCTCTGCAGGTCTTCCATCACGGCGCGTGGCTGGTGGCCCATCAGGTCGAAGCGGAACGAATCGATCCTGTATTCCTTCGCCCACAGCGCGACGGAATCGATCATCAGCTTGCCCATCATGCGGTGTTCCGTCGCCGTATTGTCGCAGCACGTCGAACGCTCGATCGCGCCGCTCGCGTTCAGGCGGTGGTAGTAGTCGGGCACGATGCGGTCGAGGACGGACTTCTCGTTCTGTCCCGCGATGAACGTGTGGTTGTAGACGACGTCCATGCCGACGCGCAGGCCCGTCCTGTGCAGGCTTTGCACCATCTGGCGGAACTCGACGATGCGGCGCGCGCCGTCGGCCGGATCGGTGGCGTAGCTGCCTTCCGGCGCGTTGTAGTGGAACGGGTCGTAGCCCCAGTTGAAGCAGTCCGTCTCCGCCGTGTATTTGACCAGTGCCTGCTGCGTGTCGCCGTCGGGCGTGCCGGTGGGTTGCGGCACGGCGCATGCGGTCTCGGGCACGCTGCCGATGTCGTACACGGGCAGCAGGTGGATGTCCGTGAGGCCGCTGCGCGCCAGTGCCGCGAGATGCTTCATGCCGTCCGAACCGGTATCGGTGAACGCGAGGTATTTGCCGCGATGCGCGACTGGCACGCTGGCGTCGTCGCGCGAAAAGTCGCGCACGTGCAGTTCGTAGACGACCATGTCGGTCTGGTGCTTGACCGTCTGCGGCGCGGGTGTCGTATCCCAGCCGGCCGGCTTCAGGCGCGGCGCGTCGAGGCGTGCGATGTAGCTGCGCTTCGAATCCGTCGTCAGGCCGATCGAATACGGATCGGTGACGAGGTTGCGCACGATGCCGGCATCGACCGGCACGTCGACCGCGTACTTGTAGTACTTGCCGGTCAAATCGCCCGGCAGTGCGGCGCGCCACGCGCCCGTGCGGCGGTCGAAGTCCATCTGGTAGACCGCGCGCACGCCGCCCGTGCCGCCGCCGTAGACGCAGACGGCCGCCTGCTGCGCGGTCGGTGCCCACACCGTGAAGCGCGTGCGGCCGCTGCCCACGTCCACGCCCAGCGACGGCAGGTCGGCGGCGGCCGCGTACACATCGTCCAGCGCGCCGGCGACCTGGACGCGCGTGGCGTCCAGCACGCGGCCCGCCGCATCCTCGCGCACGAGCACGAGCTGGCCGCGGTGCAGGTCGGGCAGCCTGGCCGCATCGGCGTCGCCCACGCGCAGCACCGGGCCCGGGGCCAGATAGGTAAAACCTGGCGGCACGGGGCCGGAGAACAGGTCGAGACGGATCGCGCCGTCCGCACCGGTCACCTGTTCGCCCTTCGGCGCCGCGATCGTGCCGCGCGCCGCGTGATACAGCTTGACGTTGCCGGCGGGCGCGCTGCCCGGCCACTGGATCGTCCTGCCGTCGAGCCAGACGGCGCGCGCGTCGTAGTGCGCGGCGGCCGGATGCAGGACGGTCGCGAAGGTTTTGCTGTCGCAGGCGTCCGGGCCGATGGCGGCGTGGGCGCCGGTGGCGGCCAGGCAGGAGAGCAGGGCGCCGGCGGCGCGGAGAGTCGTTCGGGTCATGGTCGTTGGTGTTCTGTTGACGCGACAGGTTAACACTTATCGATGTAGTTTGACTACCGATCGGAACGGTTCTGTTTTGTATGAAAAATCGTAAGTCAATGATTTAAATGGATATTTACGGTTTTATGCGATTTTAGCGCCGATTGTCATTGCGGATTTCATCCTGTATATTGCGTAAAAATCACTGGAGAGACACCGCATGACCACTTCCTCGCACGACAAGAATCCGTGGTGGCGCGAAGCCATCATCTACCAGGTCTACCCGCGCAGCTATCTCGACACGAATGGCGACGGGGTGGGCGACCTGCCGGGCATTACCGCCAAGCTGGATTACATCGCCAGCCTGGGCGTGGACATCGTCTGGCTGTCGCCGTTCTTCAAGTCGCCGATGAAGGATTTCGGCTACGACATCGCGGACTACTGCGACGTCGACCCGCTGTTCGGCACCCTGGCCGATTTCGACGCGCTCGTCGCGAAGGCGCACAGCCTGGGCCTGAAGATCATGATCGACCAGGTGATGGCGCACACGGCCGAGAACCATCCGTGGTTCGTGGAGAGCCGCTCGAGCCGCGACAATCCGAAGGCCGACTGGTACGTGTGGTCCGATCCTCTCCCGGACGGCAACCCGCCCAACAACTGGCTGTCCGTGTTCGGCGGCTCGGCGTGGCAGTGGGACAGCCGCCGCAAGCAGTACTACATGCACAACTTCCTCGTGAACCAGCCGCAGGTGAACTTCCATAACCCGGCCGTGCAGCAGGCGCACCTGGATTCGCTGCGCTTCTGGCTCGAACGCGGCGTCGACGGCGTGCGCATGGACGCCTGCAACTTCCACTTCCACGACCGCTCGCTGCAGAGCAATCCGCCGGCCCTCGTGCGCGACACGTCGACCGTCACGGACGTGAACCCGTACGGCATGCAGGCCCACATCCACGACAAGACCCAGCCCGAGAACATCGCGTTCCTGCAAAGGCTGCGCAAGCTGCTGGACGAATACGGCGCCGTCGCGATCGGCGAAGTGGGCGCGGACGATTCGCTGGCCGTCATGGCCGACTACACGTCGGGCGGCGACAAGCTGCACATGGCCTACAGCTTCAACCTGCTCACGCCCCAGTTCTCCAGCCGCCACATCCGCCGCCAGGTCGAGGAATTCAATGCGCGCGTGAAGGACGGCTGGGCCTCGTGGTCGGTCGGTAACCACGACAGCATTCGCGTCGCCACGCGCTGGTCCGCCGGCGAATGGACGCCGGCCTTGTCCAAGCTCGTGCTGGCATTGCAGCTGTCGCTGAAAGGCACGCCGTGCCTGTACCAGGGCGACGAGCTGGCGCTGCCGGAAGCGGACGTTCCCTATGAGCTGCTGCAGGACCCGTACGGCATCACGTTCTGGCCCGAGTTCAAGGGCCGCGACGGCTGCCGCACGCCGATGCCCTGGACGCGCGCAACGCCGAACGCCGGCTTCACCACCGGCAAACCGTGGCTGCCGGTGCCGCCGGAGCACGTGTGCCTGGCCGAGGAAGGCCAGGACAAGGACCCGCAATCGACGCTGAACTTCGCGCGCAACATCATCAAATGGCGCCGCGGCCTGCCGCAGCTGACGCGCGGCGACATCGCGTTCTTCGACGTGCCGGAACAGGCGCTGGCGCTGCGCCGCGACGAGGCAGGCCTCCCGTCGGTACTGGCCGTGTTCAACGTGACCAATGCGCCGCTGACGTTCGACTGGCCTGACGCGGCCGGCGCGAAGAAGCTCGAAGGCCACGGCCTGTCCGGCGACGTGAACGGCACGACCGTCACGCTGCCCCCGTACGGCGGTTGGTTCGGTACAATCGCATAATGGAAGAGCAACCAGACAATACGCGTACAGCGTTCGCCGACGGCCCCCGGCTGTTGGCCGACATCGGCGCGACGCACGCGCGCTTCGCGCTGCAGACCGCACCCGGCACCTATCGCTCGGTGCGCGTGCTGAAGTGCGACGATTACTCGGGCATCGTCCCGATGCTGCGTTTCTACCTCGCCGAACACGCGGACACGCGCCTGCACCACGGCGCGCTCGCGCTCGCGAACCCTGTCGACGGCGACTATGTGCGCATGACGAACCGGCCGTGGGAATTCTCCACGGACGCCGTGCGGCGCGAGCTTGGGCTGGACACCTTATTGATCGTGAACGACTTCACGGCGCTGGCGATGGCGATCCCGGGCCTGAAGGAATCGGACCTGATGCAGGTCGGTCCCGGCAAACCCGTGCCGGGCGCCGTGCTGGGCGTGCTCGGACCGGGCACGGGCCTGGGCGTCTCCGGCGGCATCCCGACCGTCGACGGCTTCGTCACGCTCGGCAGCGAAGGCGGCCACGTCAACTTCGCACCGAGCGACGAGCGCGAGTTCGCGATCCTGCAGACCGCGTGGCGCGAATGGAGCCACGTGTCGAACGAGCGCCTGATCTCCGGCCCCGGCATGGAGATCATCCATCGCGCGCTTGCCGAGCGTAACAAGGTGGATGCGCCCGCGCGCACGTCCGCCGAGATCATCACCGGTGCGCTCGACGACCACGATGCGTTGTGCCTGGAAGTGCTCGAATGCTTCTGCGGCATGCTGGGCGGCGCGGCGGCGAACCTGGCGGTGACGCTGGGTGCGTTCGGCGGCATCTTCATCGGCGGCGGCATCGTGCCGCGCCTGGGCGAGTGGTTCAGGACGTCGCCGTTCCGCACGCGCTTCGAAGCGAAGGGCCGTTTTTCCAGCTACCTGTCCGACATCCCGACGTACGTGATCTCGACGCCGCACGTGGCGTTCGACGGTGTCGCGAACATCCTGTCGGAACACCTGCGCGGCCGCAGCGGCGGCAACACGCTGATGGACCGCATCCACAAGCTGCGCCCGGAACTGACGCCGGCCGAGCAGCGCGTGGCGGCCCTCGTGCTGGAGCAGCCGCGCCTCGTGCTGAACGAACCGATCGCCGGCATCGCGAAGCTGGCGGACGTGAGCCAGCCGACGGTGATCCGCTTCTGCCGCTCGCTCGGCTTCCTCGGCCTCGCCGATTTCAAGCTGAAGTTCGCGAGCAGCCTGACGGGATCGATCCCCGTGCGCCACAGCCAGGTGCGCGGCAGCGACAGCACGCACGACCTGTCGGCGAAGGTCATCGACAACACGATCTCGGCGATCCTGCAGTTCCGCGACCAGCTGGACGTGCGCGCCATCGACCGCGCGATCGAACTGGTGAGTCGCGCGAAACGGGTGGAGTTCTACGCGATGGGGAATTCGCGCGTGGTGGCGCTGGACGGCCAGCACAAGTTCTTCCGCTTCCGCATCCCGACGGCGCTGTACGGCGACTCGCATTTGTTCAAGCTGGCGGCCGAGCTGCTGGGACCGGGCGACGTCGTCGTCGCGATCTCGAACTCGGGCCGCCTGCCGGACCTGCTGTCGGCCGTGGATGCGGCGCGCGCGGCCGGTGCCGACGTCATCGCGATCTGCAACAGCCAGTCGCCGCTCGCGCGCCGCGCGGACGTGCTGCTGGCCGTGGATCACGCGGAGGACAGCACGCACTTCCTCGCGATGATTTCGCGGATCCTGCAGTTGCTCCTCATCGACATCATGGCGGTCGGCATCTCCGTCGACGTGCATCATGCGCGGGCGCTGCCGCCGGCGGCGACGGAAGGCGAGGGAGAAGGGCGCAGGGCGCTCATCTCGCACCTCGACAGCTAGCTGTGAAACCGTCGTTCCCGCGCAGGCGGGAACCCAATTTGCACGCATCGCGATAACGCATGCAGAACTTGGGCCCCCGCCTGCGCGGGGGCGACGGTCTTAAGGCTATCTGCGCGCTTCGATCTTCGGCAGCAACGCCGCCAGAATCCCCAGCAACGGCAGGAACGACGCCAGCCGATACACCGTCTCGATCCCGGACACGTCGGCGAGATGCCCCATGGCCGCGGCACCGATGCCGCTGACGCCGAACATCAATCCGAAGAAGATCCCCGCGATCATGCCGACCTTGCCCGGCACGAGCTCCTGCGCGAACACGACGATCGCGGAGAACGCGGACGACATCACCAGCCCGATCACCACGGACAGCACGCCGGTCCAGAACAGGTCCGCATACGGCAGCGCCAGCGTGAACGGCGCGGCGCCGAGGATCGACACCCAGATCACGCGCTTGCGGCCGATGCGGTCGCCGATCGGGCCGCCCGCGAACGTGCCGGCCGCCACGGCCGCGAGGAACACGAACAGGTACAGCTGCGCGGTGCCGACGGGGACGTGGAATTTCTCGATCAGGTAGAACGTGTAATAGCTCGACAGGCTGGCCATGTAGACGTATTTCGAGAACACGAGCATGGCCAGCACGGCCAGCGCGCGGATGACGGTCGCACGCGGCAGCGCCGGCCCTGCGTGCGCGGCGGCCTTGCGCGTGATCGTCTTCAGGTGGCTGCCATACCAGCGCGAGACGCCCACGAGAACGATCACCGCGACGAGGATGAACAGCATGAACCACGCGATGCGGCCCTGGCCGCGGCCCACGATGATGGCGGCCGCCAGCAGCGGGCCGAATGCGGAGCCGAGGTTGCCGCCGACCTGGAACAGCGACTGCGCGAAGCCGAAGCGTCCGCCGGACGCGAGCCGCGCCACGCGCGACGCTTCCGGGTGGAAGGTCGACGAGCCGATGCCGATCATGCCCGCGGCCAGCAGCAACATCGGAAACGTGCCGGCGACGGCCAGCAGCGCGACGCCGGCCAGCGTCACGCACATCCCGGCCGGCAGCAGGAACGGGATCGGGCGCTTGTCGGTGTACAGGCCGATCCACGGCTGCAGCAGCGACGCGGTGCACTGGAACGTCAGCGTGATCAGGCCGACCTGCGTGAAGCTGAGCGCGAACTGTTCTTTCAATAGCGGGTAGATCGACGGCAGCACGGCCTGCACGCAATCGTTCAGCAGGTGCACGAAGGCGACGGAAAACAGGATCTGGAGCACGGTCCCGGGCGCGGCGCTGGCCGGCCCGGTCGCCGTGACGGAAGGCGAAGTGGGCATGGTCATGGTGGTTTTTCCGATGAATGGCGGTCCAGTGTAATATCGGTAATTCAAGCGCATATTCCATTTTTCGTCGCGTAAGTGACATATGACGATCGCCCCGTCTCCCCGCTACCGCCAGAAATTCCGCAAGCTGCCGCGCAGCGTGACGGCCGTGCCGTCCGAAGTGCAGCACGGCGAACTGGTCGAAGCCCACAGCCACCCGTGGGTGCAGCTCCTGTACGCCAGCGAAGGCGTGATGCGGGTGCGCACGGCGCTGGGCGTGTGGATCATCCCGCCGCGCCGCGCACTCCTCATCGCGCCCGGCATCGTGCACGAGCTGACGATGCTCAGCCGCGTCAATATGCGGACGCTGTACATCGAGCAGGAGGCGGCGGGCCGTCTCGTCGACGGGTGCAAGGTGCTGGAAGTGAGTCCGCTGCTGCGCGAGCTGATCCTGGCGCTGTCGGCGGAGCCCGTCGACTATCCGCCCGGCGGGCGCGGCGAGGCGCTGGCGCGGCTGATCCTGTCGGAACTGGAGGCCATGGAGACGGTGCCGATCGCCGTCCCGTGGCCGCGCGACCGCCGGTTGCAGGCCCTGTGCACCGACATCATGGCGCATCCCGCCAGCCAGCGCCGGCTCGACGATTACGCGCTCGACGCGGGTGCCAGCGCGCGCACGCTGATCCGGCTGTTTCCCCGCGAGACGGGTCTGCACTACCGCCAGTGGGTGCAGCAGGTGCACCTGGCGCACGCATTCGAGATGCTGGCGCGCGGCGAAAGCGTGGGCCGGATCGCGGAGGCACTCGGCTATGCGAGCCCGAGCGCGTTCACGAGCATGTTCCGCAAGCTGCTCGGCAAGACGCCGCAGCATTACCTGGCGGAGTGGCGGGCGCGGGTGTGAAGCGATGAAGGGGAGGCGCCGCCGACCGGGGGAGGAGTGGCGCCACCGTCCGCGCGAACGGGCGGTGACGCTGCACGGTCAGCGGCAGCGTCCACGATAGACGCGTCGAATGGGGGCTGGTTTGTGGCCGATCAACGCGACTTCAGTTCGACGTTGAGGATATTGCGCCGCCATTCGGCCAGCGATTGCACGGAATCATTGTCCAGGTCTTCGACGAGGATGTCGTCGCCCTCGTACGACACGAGGAAGCTGGCGCGGCGGTGCACGTTCTGCTTGCGGTCTTCCACGAAGCTCAGCTGGTAATACTTGTTGCCTTCGATGACGCGCGGGTTCGGATCGTCCTCGATGACGGCACCGTGCGCCGCGCCGTGCGAACGCTGTTCGATCTGCTCCGACCACGTCTTGAGTTCCGGCAGCGCCATCAGCGCGGCGATCGCCTGGTCGCGCGTGCGCGTGGGCGCGGCCGGCGCCTGGACGGCGGCCGGCTTCGGCGGCGGCGCCGGTTTTTCGCCCTTGCAGGCGGCCAGCGCGGCCAGGGCGAAGAGGGTGGCGCTCAGCAGGCGGACGGGGCGTGCGGACATGTTGGCAAGTTGGAAGGGAAAGAACCAGTCTAAACCAACTGGTGTTGCCCAGCAACTTAACGGCTGGAGGGCGCCAGTGCGACCCGCGTGAAGCGGACGTTGCGCGCTCGCTCCGTACCGATCGTGAACCCGGTGCAGCCATCGGTGCCGCACTGGTATTTGAGCGTGCCGAAGCCGGTTTCATAGTCGCGTTCGCCGTTGAAACCGAGCGTGACCGTGCCGCCCGGAAAGGTCAGCACGAGGTCGCCGTCCTTGCCGGCGATCGAATACAGGACGTGCAGCTCGTCGCTGTAGAAATCGCCTTCGACTCGCTTCAATTCGGCTGCGGAAGGCATCGGACGTGTGGTGCGGGTGGCGGGAATATCCTGCTCGCCCCAGTGCAGGATGCCGCCCGCGACGATGCCGTCCGGGCCGGGTGGATCGAAGCTGAAGCGGGAGGCCGTCACCCTGGCGAAGAAATCGCGCTCGCCATAGGGAAACGCGGGCATTTTCGGGAATCCCATGCCGAGCGCCATCAGCCGGCCGTTCTCCTTGGTGAAGGTGATCCCCGATTGCGGCGACGTCGCGTAAAAGCCGACCAGCGCATCTAATCGGGCAGGGTCGAGCCGGATTTCCTTGAACGTCTTCGCGGGTGCAACAGGAGCGGCCGGCTCCACGCCAGGGATACGGTCCAGGGCCATGTCGGCGATCCTGCGCACGGTCTGGTACGTATCGATGTCGGCCGTGTTGGCGAGCACCATCACCGACACACGCTGATCGGGAAAACGCCACAGCTGGGTGCTGTAGCCGCCGATAGTGCCGCCATGCTCGACCATCCTCAGGCCACGGTAGGTATGGACAACCAGACCCGATGCGTACTCGATCGGCTTGCCGTCATTGAGCACGCCGGTTGCCTGCATCTGCCTGATCACGTCCATCCCGCCGACGCGGCCGTCGTAGAAATTGCGATCCCACAGGGCCAGGTCGCCCAGCGTCGTCAACACGCCGCCGTCGCCGGCCATCGAGATGTTGACCGGCGCGAACTGGTAGCCGCCGGTGTCGGCGGGCACGTACGACAGGACACGGCCGGGCACGAGGGTGCGGTAGTCGTGCTGGAAGAGCGTGTGCGTCATGCCGAGCGGGACGAAGATGCGTTCGCGTGCAAATTCGGGAAACGGTTTGCCGGCCACGTGCTCCACGATCCGCGCGAGCAGCACGTAGCCGGTGTTCGAGTAATCCCATTCCTGGCCGGGTTCGAAGTTGAGGGTGCGCTGGCGCTTGATCATTGCCAGGGCCTTGTCCTCGTCGATGACGTCGCCCGGGCGCAGGCCCGCCATGGCCATCAGGTCGAAGTAGTCGCGCAATCCACTGGTGTGGTGCAGCAGGTGGCGGATCGTGATCTTCCTGCCGAAGTCCGGCACGTCGGACAGGTACAGATGGACGTCGTCGTCGAGCGACAGCTTGCCGTCGCTTGCCAGCAGGTGGATGGCGAACGCGGTGAACTGCTTGGACATCGACCCGATGAAGAACTCGGCGGACGGCGACATCGGCACGCCGCGCTCGATGTCGGCCATGCCGTAGCGCTTCGTCAGCACCACCTTGCCGTCGCGGATCACCCCGACGAGGGCGCCCGGCATGCCCGGCCGGTTCCACGGGGCGAACAGCGCGTCGATCTGACGTTCCGGCGACGGTGCGGGGCCGGCGATGCCGGCCAGCGGCAGGGCGGCCAGGAAGGCCGCAAGCAGTGCAAATCGTTTCACGTGTCGTTCCTCCTTGCCAATGTGGTGAGGAAGTATGGCAGATGCTGAACAAAAATAGACGAGAATGGCAATTATTTTTTCCTATTGTTGGAATTTATAATTGCTACTATTTGGAAGTAAACATTGCGTATCATTGGAATTGGTTCGCGGGGCGACGACACCGCGGCTCGCATCGTCATCCGCCACGACGACCTCGTGAAATATGGCGGCACCAACCTGCTCGATGCGCGCGGCGCTCAAGTGGGTGCGTTCGAGGGAGGCGGAAAACTGGAGACGAAGTTCAATGCCTCCGGCGGCTACACGGACAACGGCAGCGACCGCGATGGGGCGGCAATCCGGCCGCCGGTTTGCTCCGCCGCGACAGCGCGTCGACGGGCCACGACCGCGACGTGGGCACGACCGGCAAGGCGACCTTGCCGCTGTGGCAAGGCCACGCGCTGGCCGTCGGCCGGGACGCCGGCCGCGCGCACCGCGCCGACGGCGCCGGCTTCGGCAGCGCGCGGTCATCGATGCGGCGTATGAACGCGAATGGGCGGCGGGCGCGCGGTTCTCGGTGAGCGCATCGCAGCGCCGCTTCGACGACACCACGCGCAACCTGGCCCGCTTCGATGCGGCCGCAGGCCGTTGGGGTGCCGCAGCCGGAAAACGTCGGCGGCGCGACGACGCGCACGCTGCAGCTCGAAACGCATGTCCCGGTGCGGACGCTGGAACTGCGCGGCGACGTCGCGCGCAACTGGTCGCACGCGGATGCGGTGCCGGGCCCGGACAACCGGCTCGACCAGCAGGTGCCGCGGTCCGCCAACCTCGGCGCCAACTTCGGGCTCCGCCAGGGCGGCCTTGTCCGCGTGTCGACGAACCAGACGGTCTATCTGCATGCGCGGCGCGACCTCGACGTCGATGCGGCCTGGAAGCCGCGCGCGGGATCGGCACCGCGCGTGCCGGCCGTGAACGTGCCGGGTTCGGACTTCGCCAACGACAGCAGCTACGCGACCATAGCCGGCGTGCTGCGCAACCGTATCGTCAACGTACGCCGCCCGAGTGTACGGGCGACGTTCGAGACCCCGTTCCGAGCCGTCAGCCGCCGACCCGCAGCCCGTGTTCGTCGCACCAGCCGCGCAGCGCGGTCTGCGTTTCCTCGGTGCGGAAGCGCTGCCACGACTCGGTGGCGCCGCGCTCGTCGAGCAGGCGCTCGAAGCCGTCGGTGTCCTCGGCGCGGACGAGGTCGCGGATCGTTGCCTGGTCGCCCGCGAGGTGCGTGGCGGCGAAGCGGAACACGAGCTGGTCGCCGATGCCGAGCGTGCTCGCAGGCGGCACGGCCACGTAGTCGCCGTCGCCTGCGTCCGGGTCGGCCGGCAGCGGCGCTTCCTCGTCCATGTAGTCGTCGTTGAGCAAATGGATCATGCCCGTGGCGCGCGCGACGAGGGCCGTGGCGCGGCCTTCGCCATCGTCGACGACGAGGGCCGCGTGTTCGAGTTCGTCCAGGTTGACTGCCGCCATGGTGCCTCCGCTTGAAGTCGATGCCGCCAGTATGCAGCGGCTGCGGTTCAAGGCTCGCACGGTTAGTCCGGACAAAAGAAAAAGCCCGCAGGGCGTGAACCCTGCGGGCTTTCGGTGCGACAGGATACGGCGAATTACATCATGCCGTCCATGCCCATGCCGCCCATGCCGCCCATGCCACCCATACCGCCGGCGGCCGGCTTGTCTTCGGCGACTTCCGAGACCATGCAGTCGGTGGTCAGCATCAGGCCGGCGATCGACGCTGCGTTCTGCAGGGCCGAGCGGGTGACCTTGGCCGGGTCCAGCACGCCCATTTCGACCATGTCGCCATAGGTGCCGTTCGACGCGTTGTAGCCGTAGTTGCCCTGGCCGTTGATGACGGCGGCGACGACGACCGACGGCTCTTCACCGGCGTTCTGGACGATCATGCGCAGCGGCTCTTCCATCGCGCGCAGGACGATCTTGATGCCGGCTTCCTGGTCCGGGTTGTCACCCTTGACGTTCAGCGCGGCACGGGCACGCAGCAGGGCCACGCCGCCGCCCGGGACGATGCCTTCTTCGACGGCAGCGCGGGTAGCGTGCAGCGCGTCTTCCACGCGTGCTTTCTTCTCTTTCATTTCGACTTCGGTCGCGGCACCGACGCGGATCACGGCAACACCGCCGGCCAGCTTGGCCACGCGCTCCTGCAGCTTCTCACGGTCGTAGTCCGAGGTCGCTTCTTCGATCTGGATGCGGATCTGCTTGACGCGCGCTTCGATCGCTTCGGCGGCACCGGCGCCATCGATGATGATGGTGTTTTCCTTGCCGACTTCGATACGCTTGGCCTGGCCCAGTTCGTTCAGCGAGACCTTTTCCAGGGTCAGGCCGACTTCTTCGGCGATCACCTGGCCACCGGTCAGGATGGCGATGTCTTCCAGCATGGCCTTGCGACGGTCGCCGAAGCCCGGGGCTTTCACTGCAACGGTCTTCAGGATGCCGCGGATGTTGTTGACGACCAGGGTCGCCAGCGCTTCGCCTTCGATGTCTTCAGCGACGATGACCAGCGGACGGCCAGCCTTGGCGACTTGCTCCAGCACCGGCAGCAGGTCACGGATGTTCGAGATCTTCTTGTCGCACAGCAGGACGAACGGGTTCTCGTGAACGGCAACCTGCTTGTCCGGGTTGTTGATGAAGTACGGCGACAGGTAGCCGCGGTCGAACTGCATGCCTTCCACGATGTCCAGCTCGTCGTTCAGCGACTTGCCGTCTTCGACGGTGATGACGCCTTCCTTGCCGACTTTTTCCATCGCCTCGGCGATGCGCTCGCCGACGGACGAATCCGAGTTGGCCGAGATGGTACCGACTTGTGCGATCTCTTTCGAGGTCGTGGTCGGCTTGGCGATCTTCTTCAGTTCTTCGACGGTAGCGGTGACGGCCTTGTCGATGCCGCGCTTCAGGTCCATCGGGTTCATGCCGGCGGCAACGAACTTCATGCCTTCGCGGACGATGGCTTGTGCCAGCACGGTCGCGGTGGTGGTGCCGTCACCGGCGTTGTCGCTGGTCTTCGAAGCGACTTCCTTGACCATCTGCGCGCCCATGTTCATGAGCTTGTCTTTCAGTTCGATCTCTTTGGCGACCGAGACACCGTCCTTGGTGACGGTCGGGGCGCCGAACGAACGTTCCAGCACGACGTTGCGGCCTTTCGGGCCCAGGGTGACTTTGACTGCGTTGGCCAGGATGTTGACACCCTCGACCATCTTGGCGCGTGCTACGTCGCCGAACACTACATCTTTAGCTGCCATGTTTTATTTCTCCAGATTCAGGAAGTTATTGGACGAATTACTGGGCCACGACGGCCATGATGTCTTCTTCGCGCATGACCAGCAGCTCTTCGCCGTTGACCTTGACGGCCTGGCCCGAGTACTTGCCGAACAGGACGCGGTCGCCGACTTTCACTTCCAGCGGACGGACGTTGCCGTTCTCCTGCACTTTGCCGTTACCGACGGCCAGCACTTCACCTTGGTCCGGCTTCTCGGCCGCCGCATCGGGGATGATCAGGCCGGATGCAGTCTTGGTTTCCTGGTCGAGACGCTTCACGATCACGCGATCGTGCAATGGGCGAAGGTTCATGCAAAACTCCTTTTAGTTGGTTTGACGAGCTATCCAGGGACCGCAGCCAGCCATCCTCGGGATCGACTCACTGCGGCGTAGAAAGGTTTGTTAGCACTCTCTACTAACGAGTGCTAATTATAGGGACGATAATTTGGCATTTCAAGCCACTGTGTTCGAGTTTTAATCGACTTTTTTGCGGTTTCGCAACCGATTCGGACGCATTGGGACAATGCGGGAGGCGCGCCGCCGGATACGCGACCTGGCGGCGGTTGATGAACGCATAAGCATATGAGGGTAACATCGAACGCCCGCGACAGGGCGCACGATCGCACGGGAGCGCGCGCCTGTTGACGAAAAATTCAAGACGATCCTATAGTTACGGATGATTTCCGAATTCCAAGACCTCTCCGATAAGATCGACCGGCTCGCCCAGTTGACCCAGGCGCTGCGCAGCGAGAACTACCTGCTGCGCCAGGCGAACGCCTTGCTCAGCGCAGAAAACGTCGACTTCAAGAACCGGCTGATCGCGGCCCAGCAGCGCGTCGAAGCGCTGCTGGCGCACCTCGAACCCGCTCCCGAAACGACGACCGACGACGCCGAGGCCCCGCAATGATCCAACTGGACGTGACCATCATGGGCTTGCCGTATCGCCTGGCGTGCCGCGACGGCGAAGAGAAGACGCTGCGCGAAGCCGTGGCCTATCTCGACGGCAAAATGTGCGCATTGCGCGACTCGGGCAAGGTCAAGGGCACGGACCGCATCGCCGTGATGGCGGCGCTGTCGGTGGCCGCCGAATTCCTGTCCGTGAAAGCGCCGCAGGGACCCTTGGCGGACCTGACGATCCTGGAAGTCAAGCAGAAACTCGAGGCGATGCACACGGTGTTGGATGCCGCACTCTCGGCCGACCAAAACCTGGCCTGAGCCTAAAAACGTTTGACATGCCCGGCCATCGTAGTAAACTGCCGTCTACCCTGCGGTGTTCGAGATTTGCCATATATTCCTTGAACCATTCTTTCGCATAGGTTGTGGAACATGTTTGGTGGGCGCGATCGTCGCTAGTTCGACGAACCCGAAATTGAACTGACTACGACCACCTTGAGCCATCAGGTTCGGGATGCCGGCAAAAACGGCACAGGCGGGGATATATTCCGAAGCGGTTGCGTACGATAAGTTCGCAGCCGCTTTTTCATTTGTGCTGACGAATGGGGACCCGCGCATGCGCTACTGGTTGATGAAATCCGAACCCGATGAAGTGAGTTTCGCCGACGTCCTCGCAGCGCCCGGCAAGACGGTCGCCTGGTTCGGCGTGCGCAACTACCAGGCCCGCAATTTCATGCGCGACCAGATGGAGGTCGGCGACGGCGTCCTGTTCTATCACTCCAGCTGCGCGGTGCCGGGCGTGGCGGGTATCGCGAAGGTGGCCGGCGGTGCGTATCCGGATGCGTCGCAGTTCGACCCTTCCAGCCACTATTTCGATCCGAAGGCGACGCGGGAGCAGCCGCGCTGGATTTCCGTCGACGTGACGGCGGTGGCGGAAGGACGTTATCTGCCGCTGACCGAGATGCGTGGCGTGCCGGCGCTGGAAGACATGGTGCTGCTGCAGAAGGGCAGCAGGTTGTCCATTTCGCCGGTGACGAAAGGGCAGTGGGACAAGGTGCTGGCGTTGATGGGCGTGTCGATCCCGGCCACGTAATGCAAACCGTCGCCCCTGCGAAGGCAGGGGCCCGTTGTACGCGTTATCGACATGCGTAAAACTTGGCCCCCGCCTGCGCGTGGACGATGTTCAGGCGTGCACGGCCCGTTCAAACCGTCGCCCCTGCGAAGGCAGGGGCCCAATTTGTACGCGTTATCGACATGCGTAAAACTTGGCTCCCCGCCTGCGCGGGAACGATGTTCAGGCGTGCACGGCCCGTTTGTTTGAACCCGAATACGCCCACCCCAGCATGATCAGCCCCGCCACGATCATCGGCAGCGACAACACCTGCCCCGACGTGATCGGCAACCCCATCACATGCGTCTCCCAATCGGGCACGCGGAAATACTCGGTGAAGAAACGCGCGCAGCCATACAGCAGCGTGTACAGCGCACCGACGGCGAGGCGCGGCCGCGGCTTGCGTGCGAACAGCCACATGATCACGAAGACGAGGATGCCGTCGACGAGCATCTGGTACAGCGGCGACGGATGGCGCGGGCCCTCCACGCCCGGCCACAGCATCGCCCACGGCAGGTTCGGATCGGCCAGGCGGCCCGGCAGCTCCGCGTTGATGAAATTGCCGAGGCGGCCGCACGCATAGCCGATGGGGACCATGGGCGCGATGAAATCGTACACGTCGAGCAGGTTGCGGCCGCGCTTCCTGGCCCACAGCGCCATCGCGATCAGCACGCCGAGGAAGCCGCCGTGGTACGACATGCCGCCGTGCCACGTCATGAAGATCTCGGCCGGGTGCGAGAAATAATAGTCCGGGCGGTAGAACAGCACTTCGCCGAGGCGTCCGCCGATCACCACGCCCAGCATCCCGTAGAACAGCATGTCGTCGAGGTCGGTGTTGGTCCAGCCCTGCGCCTGCACGTGGGCCTGCGTCTTGATGCGGACGCGGCCGAGCAGGATGAACAGGGCGAAGGCGACCACATACATGATCCCGTACCAGTGGATGTCGACGGGGCCGATGCTGAAGGCGACCGGGTTCGGTTGCGGGTGAACGAGCATAATTAAATTGTCCTCAGTAGTTCCAGGAAGCCCTTAAGCACCGGCGAAGAATTATCGCGGCGCCATGCGATGCCGGTCTCGACCAGCGGGGTCGCGTCGGCGAGGGCACGGTATTCTACGCCCGGCCGCATCAGGTTCGACACGGATTGTGGCACAAGTGCCAACCCCATGCCGGCCGAGACGAGACTGACGATGGTCTGCATCTGGATCGCCTGCTGGCCGATGGCCGGCGTGATGCCGGCTTCACGGAAGCAGGACAGGATCGCATCGTGCAGCGCGGGCGAGATCTCGCGCGGGAAAATAATCAATGGCAGCGCGGGCAGGTTGCGCAGCGCGACCGGCCCCTTCTTGCGCAGCAGGCCCGCGGGCGCGCACAGGATCAGCGGCTCGTCCAGCACCTTCATGTAGTCGAGCTCGGCGCGCGCGCGGTCGGGCAGCGGGGGAATCAGGAGGCCGGCGTCGATGCGGCCGCGCAGCAGTTCGTCCACCTGCACGTCCGACGTCGCTTCCTGCAGCGACAGCTGCACGCCCGGATAGCGTTCGCTGTAGCGGCGCAGGAAAGGCGGCAGCACGCTGTAGTCGGCCGACGTGATGAACGCGAGCGCCAGCCGTCCCGCTTCCCCGCTGGCCGCGCGCCGCGCCAGTTCGGGCAGCAGGGCCGCCTCGAGCAGGATGCGGCGGGCCTCGGGCAGCAGGGCGCTGCCGGCGGGCGTCAGCGCGACCGTGCGGCGGTTGCGCAGGAACAGCGCCGTGCCGAGGCCGTCTTCCAGCGCGGCGATCGCCTGCGACAGCGGCGGCTGCGTCATGTGCAGGCGCGCGGCGGCGCGGCCGAAGTGCAGTTCCTCGGCCACGGTGACGAAGTAGCGCAGCTGGCGCGTTTCGATGTTCATCGTATGGGTGGCGTGTCTGTGATTCGCGCAGCATATCAGAAGCACGCGTGACCGCCCATTTGACGCGGACCGGTCCGCGCGGCATGCTGGGAAAATCGTCCATCAGGAGCCGACCATGCCTTACAACCGCCGTTCCCGCCACGTGACCGAAGGCGTCGCCCGCAGCCCGAACCGCTCGATGTATTACGCGATGGGCTACCGCAAGGAGGATTTCGACAAGCCGATGATCGGCGTCGCCAACGGTCATTCCACGATCACGCCCTGCAATTCCGGCCTGCAGAAACTGGCCGACGTGGCCATCGCCACCATCCGCGATGCGGGCGCCAATCCGCAGGTGTTCGGCACGCCCACCATCTCCGACGGCATGTCGATGGGGACGGAAGGCATGAAGTTCTCGCTGATCTCGCGCGAGGTGATCGCCGACTGCATCGAGACGTGCGTCAATGGGCAGTGGATGGATGGCGTCGTCGTGATCGGCGGCTGCGACAAGAACATGCCGGGCGGGATGATCGCGCTGGCGCGCACGAACGTCCCCGGCATCTACGTCTACGGCGGGACGATCAGGCCGGGGCACTGGAAGGGCAAGGACCTGACGATCGTGTCGGCGTTCGAAGCCGTCGGCGAATTCACGGCGGGGCGCATGAGCCAGGAGGATTTCGACGGCATCGAGCGCAACGCCTGCCCGTCGTCCGGGTCGTGCGGCGGCATGTACACGGCGAACACGATGTCGTCGTCGTTCGAGGCGCTCGGGATGTCGCTGCTGTACTCGTCGACGATGGCCAATCCGGACGACGAGAAGGTGGGATCGGCGGCGGAGTCCGCGCGCGTGCTCGTGGAAGCCGTCAAGCGCGACCTGAAGCCGCGCGACATCATCACGCGGGAATCGATCGAGAACGCGGTGGCGGTGATCATGGCGACGGGCGGTTCGACGAACGCCGTGCTGCACTACCTCGCCATCGCCCACGCGGCCGAGGTGGAATGGACGATCGACGATTTCGAGAGAGTGCGCCGCCAGGTGCCCGTGATCTGCAACCTGAAGCCGTCGGGCGAATACGTCGCGACGGACCTGCACCGGGCGGGCGGCATACCGCAGGTGATGAAGCTGCTGCTGGACGCGGGCCTGCTGCACGGCGACTGCATCACCATCACGGGCCGCACGCTGGCGGAGGAACTGGCGAACGTGCCGTCTGTGCCGCCGCAAGGCCAGGACGTCATCCGTCCGCTGGACCGGGCGCTGTACAGCGAAGGCCACCTGGCGATCCTGAAGGGGAATTTGTCGCCGGAGGGCTGCGTGGCCAAGATCACGGGCCTGAAGAACCCCGTGATCACGGGGCCGGCGCGCGTGTTCGACGACGAGTACAGCGCGATGGACACGATCCTCGCGAACCGGATCAACCCGGGCGACGTGCTCGTGCTGCGCTACCTGGGCCCGCGCGGCGGCCCCGGCATGCCGGAGATGCTGGCGCCGACCGCGGCGCTGATCGGCAAGGGGCTCGGCGAATCCGTCGGGCTGATCACGGACGGACGCTTTTCCGGCGGGACGTGGGGCATGGTCGTGGGCCACGTGACGCCGGAAGCGTTCGAGGGCGGCACGATCGCGCTCGTGCAGGAAGGGGATTCGATCACGATCGACGCGCACCGGCAGCTGATCCAGCTGAACGTGCCGGACGACGAGATCGCCCGCCGGCGCGCGGCGTGGGTGCGGCCGGCGCCGCGTTATACGCGTGGGGTGCTGGCCAAGTTCGCGGCGCTTGCGCAGCCGGCGAGCAAGGGGGCGGTGACCTGCTGAGCATCCGAAGTCGGAGCGCGTTGCGCCGTCGTCCCCGCGAAGGCGGGGATCCAATTTTTCATGAGCTGGCGATACGCGTGCAACTTGGGCCCCCGCCTTCGCGGGGGCGACGTTGACATGTTCATACGCTCGGAGAACATGCCCTATACGCCACATGGCATGTTCGCCAACAACCCCGCGTGCTAAGCTCCCGGGCGCACTACTTGCGCTTGTCGAAGCTCTGCTTCACGCGTTCCTTGCGCCGCTTTTCGTCGAGGTCGTGGGCTTTGCGCTTGTCGAGGCCCAGCATCTTTTCGATGAATTCGAACCAGATGAAGCCGGCGACCATCAGGCCGACGATCCACCACCAGGACAGTTCGGCGAAGCGCCAGACCTCGAAATAGCGCAGGACGACGAGGACGAGGATCAGCAGGATCAGGGGCATGACGGAATTCCTTTCGAGCGGCCATGTTACAACAGTGCTGCTGATCAGCAACGGAATACTGCCATCTGGTCAACGACAATCTGTATCATCCGTTACTAAATATGTTCCCGCCGCTATGCGCTGGGAAACACGATAGAATTCGAATTATAGAAATGCCCCCAACTGGAGAGAGTCGATGAAACGTACCATGATGTTGTTTGCTGCAGTCTCTGCCCTGGCTTCGACCGGCGCCTTCGCGCAAGACGCGGCCGCCCTGGCGAAGGCCAAGAATTGCATGGCTTGCCACTCCGTGCAAACCAAGCTGGTCGGCCCGGCCTACAAGGACGTCGCCGCCAAATACGCAGGCCAGAAAGATGCCGAAGGCAAACTGGTTGCGAAGGTCATGAAGGGTGGTTCGGGTGTCTGGGGTCCGGTCCCGATGCCGGCCAACCCGCAAGTCAGCGAAGCGGAAGCCCACACGCTGGTCAAGTGGGTCCTGGCGCAGAAATAATCCCGCGATCCGACGCTCAATAAAAAGCGCGCCATGCATGTGCAGGCGCGCTTTTTTTATCGTGCTCAGCGGATCACGTCGAGTTTCGTGCGCTTGCCGCCCTTGTAGGTGAACAGGGTCAGCGCGCCATCCTTGATGTCGCCGTTCGCATCGAACTGGATCGTCCCGGTCACGCCCTCGTACTTGATGTTCTTGAGGACCGGCAGGTATTTGGCGGGATCGGCCGATTTCGCGTTCTGCATCGCCGTCGCCATCACCATCACGGAATCGTAGACGTACGGCGCGTACAGCTGTACGTCCATGTTGAACTTCTTCTTGTAACGGGCGCGGAAGTCTTCCATGACTTTTTCCTGCGGACCTTTCACGCCGCCCGCTTCCGCGCAATAGACCCTGCCTTCGCCGAGGCCGTCGCCGGCCAGGCGGCCCAGCGCGTCCGTGCACATGCCGTCGCCGCCCATGAACACGGCCGTGATGCCGAGCGCCTTCATCTGCTTGAGCATCGGGCCCGCGACGGAATCCATGCCGCCGAAGAAGATCAGGTCCGGCTTCTTCGCCTTGATCGACGTGAGGATCGCCGTGTAGTCGGTGGCCGTGGCGCTCGTGAATTCGCGGCCGACGACTTTGATGCCCGGCTTTTTCAGGCCCTTCGCGAATTCGTCCGCGACGCCCTGGCCGTACGTCGTGCGGTCGTCGATGATGGCGATGTTCTTCGCGTGCAGCGTGTCGATCGCGTACTTGCTCAGCGTGCTGCCCAGCTTGGCGTCGCTGGCGACGACGCGGAATGCGCCCGGAAAATGCTGGCGCGTGTAGACGGGGGCCGTCGTGGCGGGCGAGATCTGCACGATGCCGGCGTCGTTGTAGATCTTCGACGCGGGCACGGTGGTGCCGGAATTCAGGTGGCCGATCACGCCGTTGACTTTCGCATCGACGAGCTTCTGCGCCACCGCCGTGCCCTGCTTGGGATCGGCGCCGTCGTCTTCGGAGATCAGTTGCAGCGTGACCTTCTGGCCGTTCAGCGTGACGCCCTTCGCGTTGAGCTCGTCGATCGCCATGCGCGCGGCGTTCTCGTTGTCCTTGCCGAGGTGGGCGCTGGGGCCGGAGATCGGCGCCACGTGGCCGATCTTGACCACTTGCTGCGCGCTCGCCGTGCCCGCGAAGGCGAGGGCGATGGCAAAGGGGATGAGTTTCGTTGTGACCTGCATGTTCTCTCCAAGAAGGATGTTATGTCCGCAGGTCAAAGTTACCCTAATTTATGGTTTGCGCAAAGCGTTCCAATCGGGAGAGCGATGACGCTCAGTCGCGCGAGCGCAGGTGCGTGAGTTCCTGCGCGACGGCGCGCGCGACGACCTGTTCGACCGTCACCTGCAGCCCGTCGCGCAATTCCGTCGCGAGCCGCGTCACCACGTGGTCCAGCACAGGCGCCATGCTGCTGCGGACCTGTTCTTCCAGTACCAGTTCGACGCGGTCCTGCAACCGGTCGAGCACGCGCGCGACGAGGCGTTCCTCGAGGGCGCGCCAGGCGTCGTCGTCGAGCTCGCGCGGCGCGGGCTGCCCGGGTTCGGGCTGGGCTTCGGCCGTGGGTGGCGGCGCGGTCTCGGCCACGACCTCCGTGAGGACGGGGATGCTTTCGTCGTTGAAGGGAATATCGCTCATGATTGCCCCGCCACGAAGTGGGTCAACGGATAGGACTGCTTCTTGTAGGCGACGTAGCGTGCGCGGCCGGCGGCGGCGTCTTCCTCGTCCGTCGAGATGATCTCGAACACGCGCGCGAACTGCTCGAAGCCGGCCGGCGTGCGGCGCGTCAGGTTCACGAGCATGTCGCGATGCGGCAGCTCGACGCGTTCGTCGGCCGTGACGATCACGGGCGTCTCCGGCGCGAGGGGATCGCCCGCCATCACGTGCGGGATGAAGTCGGTGCCGGACAGCGTCCACAGCGCCTCGTTCAGGGCTTCCGCCTGCGCCGGGCTGTCGGCCAGCAGGACGAGCTTCGCGCGCGCCGCGTACGCCTTGCGCGCGAGGCGGCAGACGTAGCTGAGCTTGTCGGGGATGTTGGTGTGGAAGTCGATCCGGGTCATATGAAGGCGGAGTGAGATAGGTCCGTCGTTCCCGCGCAGGCGGGAACCCAAGTTCCCATGCGCAGTCGGCAGCGCAAAATTGGACCCCCGCCTGCGCGGGGGCGACGTGCATGGGCTGGCGGCAGGATAAGCATAGCGTAACCGTCTCGCATCGCGCTCAAAACTGGAAATCCGGTGGCGTTTTCTTCGGCTGCGGCTGCTGGCGCGGCTGCTGCCGTTCCGCCTGCGCGGCTGCTTCGTCCGGCGCCGGTGGCGCCGGCAAGCGTGGCGGCGGCACCGGGGCGGCGGCCTCGCTGGCGCCGGTCCGGTAGCCCGGCGGCAGCATTGTCTTGCGTGGATAAGACGCGGCATCGAGCGCTTCGTTCCACGCGCCGGCCGCGAAGCCCGTCACCGGGCGGTTGCCGACGACGAGCAGCGGCAGCTCGTCCTTGCCGCCGGCGCGGTGCAGCTGTTCGCGGTCTTCCGCCGTGTTCACGGTTTTTTCCGCGAACGGGATGCCGCGCGCGCGCAGCAGGGCGCGGCCCTGGTCGCAGGCGTCGCAGCGGGCCGTCGTGTACAAGGTCACGGGGTGCAGCTTCGCGGCGCGCGCCAGTTCGTACGGCAGCGACGGCGCCGCTTCCGGCCGGTTGTCGGGGCGCAGCACCTGCGCCGTCCCCTTGGCCGGCGGCGTGTCGCTGTAATGCACGACGCCGGCCGCATCCTTCCACTTGTACGTCTGGCCGTGCGCGGCGGCAGCGGCAACGACGAGTGCGAATGCGGCGGCGGCGCGCATATTGCTCAGGCCTGCATCCCGTTATGGCGCAGCAGCGCGTCGATCTTCGGTTCGCGGCCGCGGAAGGCCTTGAACGATTCGAGCGCCGGGCGCGAGCCGCCCACGGCCAGGATCTCGCGGTGGAAGCGCTTGCCCGTCTCGTCGAGCAGCGAACCGCCGCCCGCTTCGACGGCCTCCTCGAACGCGGCATACGCGTCCGCCGACAGCACCTCGGCCCACTTGTAGCTGTAATAGCCGGCCGCGTAACCGCCCGCGAAGATGTGGCCGAACGAATGCTGGAAGCGGTTGAACGACGGCGGGATCAGCACGGCGAACTTCGTGCGGACCTCGTCGACCAGTTCCTGCACCGTCTTCTGGCTGGTCGGGTCGAAGTCGTAGTGCAGGTGCATGTCGATCAGCGAGAACTCGACCTGGCGCAGCGTCTGCATGCCGGACTGGAAGTTCTTCGCCGCGAGCATCTTGTCGTACAGCGCGCGCGGCAGCGGCTCGCCCGTTTTCACGTGCGCCGTCATGCCCTGCAGGACGTCCCACTCCCAGCAGAAGTTTTCCATGAACTGCGACGGCAGCTCGACGGCATCCCATTCCACGCCCGAGATGCCGGACACCGACAGCTCGTCGACTTCCGTCAGCATGTGGTGCAGGCCGTGGCCGAATTCGTGGAACAGCGTGGTGACTTCGTCGTGCGTGAACAGCGACGGCTGGAGCTTGCCATCGACTTCCGCCGGCGGCGTGAAATTGCAGGTCAGGTAGGCGATCGGCGTCTGCACGATGCCGCCCGTGGTCAGGCGGCGGCCGCGCGCGTCGTCCATCCACGCGCCCTGGCCTTTGCCCGGACGCGCGTACAGGTCGAGGTAGAACTGGCCGATGAGTTGACCGTTCTTCTCGATGCGGAAGAAACGCACGTCCGGATGCCAGACCGGCGCGTCGTCCGGAGAAATCGTCACGTCGAACAGTGTCGAGATCAGGCCGAACAGGCCGGCGACGACCTTAGTCTCCGGGAAGTATTCCTTCACTTCCTGCGCGGAGAACGCGTAGCGCTTCTCGCGCAGCTTTTCCGACGCATAGGCCACGTCCCACGCCTGCATGTCGGCAATGCCCAGTTCGTCCCTGGCGAACGCGCGCAGCTCGGCCAGGTCCTTCTCGGCGTACGGACGGGCGCGGCGGGCGAGGTCTTCCAGGAACTCGATCACGTGTTCCGGCGTCTCGGCCATCTTCGGTTCGAGCGAGACATGCGCGAAGCTCTGGAAGTCGAGCAGCTTCGCCTCCTCGTCGCGCAGTTTCAGCAGCTGGGCGATATTGCCCGTGTTGTCCCACTTTTCCAGCTCGGAGAACACGGCGCCCATCTCGGAGGCCTTGGTGGCGTTGGCGCGGTAGATCTGTTCGCGCAGCTCGCGCTTATCGGCGAACTGCAGGATCGGGAAGTAGGACGGGAAGTGCAGACTGAATTGCCAGCCCGTCTTGCCGTCGCGCTCCGCCGCGGCGCGCGCGGCCGCCTTGACGTCGTCCGGCAGGCCGGACAGGTCCGCTTCGTCGGCGACGAGCAGTTTGTAGTCGTTGGTCGCGTCCAGCACGTTTTCCGAGAAGCGCGTGGACAGCTTCGCCTGCTCTTCCTGGATCTCGGCGAAGCGTTCCTTCTGCTTTTCGGGCAGCTCGGCGCCGCCCAGGCGGAAGTCGCGCAGGGCGTTCTCGACGATGCGCTTGCGGGCCGGCGCGAGGTTCGCGAAGTCGGCGCGCGCGCGCAGCTGCTTGTATTTGTCGAACAGCGCTTCGTTCTGGCCCAGCTCCGTCCAGAACTCGGTGATCTTCGGCTGGTTCTCGTTGTAGGTGGCGCGCAGCTCGGGCGTGTCCATCACGTGGTTCAGGTGGTTGACCACGCCCCAGGCACGGCCGAGGCGTTCCGTCGCTTCCTCGAGGGGGACGACGAAGTTGTCCCAGGTGACGCTGTCGGCCGGCGCTTCGGCCTGGGTCACGGCGGTGCGCGCCTCGGCGATCAGCTGTTCGATCGCCGGCGTCACGTGCTCGGGACGGATCAGGTCGAACCGGGGCAGCCCGGAAAAGTCGAGGAGGGGATTGGTCGTTTCGGTCGTCATAGTTAGAGTCCTTTATTCAATCTCACCGCCATCTTACCCGGGCCGGCCTTTTTGAGAGGCTTATGCGCGCTTAGTTACGTTTCGCCACGCGCTCGGCCGACTCCAGCGTATTCATGAGCAGCATGGTGATGGTCATCGGACCCACGCCACCCGGCACCGGCGTGATGTGGCCGGCGACTTCCTTGACGCTGTCGAAGTCGACGTCGCCGCACAGCTTGCCTTCGTCGTTGCGGTTGATGCCCACGTCGATGACGATGGCGCCCGGCTTGACCATGTCGCCCGTCAGCGTGTTGCGGCGGCCGACGGCGGCCACGACGACGTCCGCCTGGCGGGTGTGGTAGCCCAGGTCCGGCGTACCGCTATGGCAGATGGTGACGGTGGCATTCTGTTGCAAGAGCAGCAGCGCCATCGGCTTGCCGACCGTGTTGCTGCGGCCGATCACGACGGCATGCTTGCCGCGCAGGTTCACGCCGGTCGTCTCGATCAGCTTCATGCAGCCGTACGGGGTGCACGGGCGGAAGCCTTCCAGGCCGGCCATCAGTTCGCCGGCGGACAGCACCGAGTAGCCGTCCACATCCTTGCTGGTGGCGATGGCTTCGATGACCTTCGATGCGTCGATGTGCTTCGGCAGCGGCATCTGCACGAGGATGCCGTGGATGGCCGGATCCGCGTTCAGCGCGGCGATACGGTCGAGCAGGGCCTGCTCGGAGAAATCGGCCTCGTACTTTTCCAGCACGGAGTGGAAGCCCACGTCGCCGCAGGCCTTGACCTTGTTGCGCACATAGACGTGGCTGGCCGGATCGTCGCCGACGATGATCACGGCCAGGCCGGGCTGGTGGCCGGCAGCGGTGAGGGCGGCGGTGCGGGCGGCGATGTCGGCGCGCAGTTGTTGGGAAAGTTTGACTCCATCGATCAGTTGGGCGGTCATGGCGGGGGCTCGTGTGCTGGACAAAAACGAAATTATAAGCGCCCAGAAGGGTATCGCGCGCCGCCCGGAGGCGTTCGTTGTCATATTTATCGACGTGCTTGTGCCGGCATGGGCACGTCATTCCCGCGAAAGCGGGAATCCATGCTGATGATCGGAACTCGAATACGTCGCAGGAATGCACCGTTGTCGACTTCGATGCCTCGGCATGGGTCCCCGCTTCCGCGGGGACGACGGTATGTTTATGCCAATCACATGGCAGCCATCTCACATTATGAAATCGAATATCATATTTTGAAAATTGCGTGTTCCACTGGTAGAATCGACAGGCTTTATTCAAGGGATAGTCTTTTCGCCACCAAACGTCCGTGACGAAATCAGGATCGGGTGGGGCACCACACTCAAGGAGACGTAGCAATGTCAGCTCAACTCGACCAGTTGACGGCACAAGCCGCCAACGACCCGGATACGCTCGAGACCAAGGAATGGCTCGACGCGCTTGAAGCGGTCATCGAATTCGAAGGTACCGATCGCGCGCACTATCTGCTGGAGCGCCTGGTCGACCTGGCGCGCCGCCGCGGCGCCCACGTTCCGTTCTCGAGCAACACCGCTTACGTGAACACGATTCCGGCCCACCTGGAAGCCCACTGCCCCGGCAACCTGGAATACGAAGAGCGCCTGCGCTCCTGGATGCGCTGGAACGCGATGGCGATGGTCGTCAAGGCCAACCGCTTCGACGGCGACCTCGGTGGCCACATCTCCTCGTTCGCCTCGCTGGCGAACATGCTGGGCATCGGCTTCAACCACTTCTGGCACGCCGAGACCGAAGACCACGGTGGCGACCTGCTGTACATCCAGGGCCACTCGTCGCCCGGCATCTACGCCCGCGCCTTCCTGGAAGGCCGCCTGTCCGAAGACCAGCTGCTGAACTTCCGCCAGGAAGTCGACGGTAACGGCCTGTCGTCGTACCCGCACCCGAAACTGATGCCGGACTTCTGGCAGTTCCCGACCGTGTCGATGGGCCTGGGCCCGATCATGGCGATCTACCAGGCGCGCTTCCTGAAGTACCTGCAAGCCCGCGGCATCGCCAAGACCGACAACCGCAAGGTCTGGGTCTTCTGCGGCGACGGCGAGATGGACGAGCCGGAATCGATGGGCGCGATCGGCATGGCCGCGCGCGAAAAGCTGGACAACCTCGTCATGGTCGTCAACTGCAACCTGCAGCGCCTGGACGGCCCGGTGCGCGGCAACGGCAAGATCATCCAGGAGCTGGAATCGGACTTCCGCGGCGCCGGCTGGAACGTCGTCAAGGTCATCTGGGGCCCGGGCTGGGACGCCCTGCTGGCCAAGGACAAGGATGGCATCCTGCAGCGCGTCATGATGGAAACCGTCGACGGCGAATACCAGAACTACAAGGCGAAAGACGGCGCGTACGTGCGCAAGCACTTCTTCGGCAAGCACCCCGAGCTGCTGAAGATGGTCGCGAACATGACCGACGACGACATCTGGCGCCTGACCCGCGGCGGCCACGATCCGCACAAGATCTACGCGGCCTTCAAGAACGCCCAGGAAAACAAGGGCACCCCGACCGTGCTGCTCGTGAAGACCGTCAAGGGCTTCGGCATGGGCAAGTCGGGCGAGGCGCGCAACACCGCGCACCAGACCAAGAAACTGGACGACGAAGCCATCCGCGAAATGCGCGACCGCTTCGCCATCCCGATCCCGGACGACAAGCTGGCCGAGATCCCGTTCTTCAAGCCGTCCGACGACGCGCCTGAAATGAAATACCTGCACGAGCGCCGCAAGGCCCTCGGCGGCTACCTGCCGCAGCGCCGCCAGCAGGCCGACGAGAAGCTGCCGGTCCCGCCGCTGTCGACCTTCAAGGCCGTCACCGACCCGACCGCCGCCGGCCGCGAGATCTCGACGACGCAAGCCTACGTGCGTACGCTGACCACGCTGCTGAAGGACCAGAACCTGGGCCAGCGCATCGTCCCGATCCTCGTCGACGAATCGCGTACGTTCGGCATGGAAGGCCTGTTCCGCCAGATCGGTATCTTCAACCAGGAAGGCCAGCTGTACGAACCGGTCGACAAGGACCAGGTGATGTACTACCGCGAAGACAAGGCGGGCCAGATCCTGCAAGAGGGTATCAACGAAGCGGGCGGCATGTGCTCGTGGATCGCCGCGGCGACGTCGTACTCGACGAACAACCGCGTGATGATCCCGTTCTACACGTACTACTCGATGTTCGGCCTGCAGCGCGTCGGTGACCTGGCCTGGCTGGCCGGCGACATCCGCGCCCGCGGCTTCCTGATGGCAGGTACCGCCGGCCGCACGACGCTGAACGGCGAAGGCCTGCAGCACGAAGATGGCCACAGCCATATCTTCGCGGCGACCATTCCGACCTGCGTCCCGTACGACCCGACCTATGCGCACGAAGTGGCGGTGATCATCCAGAACGGCCTGCACCGCATGGTGGAGAAGCAGGAGGATGTGTTCTATTACATCACCATCATGAACGAGAACTACGAGCAGCCGGGCCTGAAGCCGGGTACGGAAGAGGGCATCATCAAGGGCATGTACCTGCTGCAGGAAGGCGATAAAAACGCCAAGCAGCGCGTGCAGCTGATGGGCTCCGGCACGATCCTGCGCGAGTCCGTGTTCGCCGCCGAGCTGCTGAAGAACGACTGGGGCGTCGCCGCCGACGTGTGGTCGTGCCCGTCGCTGACGCTGCTGGCCCGCGACGGCCAGGACGCCGACCGCTGGAACCTGGTGCACCCGACCGAAGCGCCGCGCGTGCCATACGTGACCCAGCTGCTGCAGGGTTCCGAAGGCCCGATCGTCGCGACGACCGACTACATGCGCCTGTTCGCCGAGCAGATCCGCGCCTACGTCCCGAGCGGCCGCACGTACAAGGTCCTGGGCACCGACGGCTTCGGCCGCTCCGACACCCGCGCCAAGCTGCGTGAGTTCTTCGAGGTGAACCGTTACTACATCACGGTCGCCGCGCTGAAGTCGCTGGCCGAAGAAGGCAAGATCGACGCGAAGGTGGTGGCGGACGCGATCGCCAAGTACGGCATCGATCCGAACAAGCCGAATCCTGTGACCCAGTAATGCTCAAGAGTTACGTCGTTCCCGCGAACGCGGGAACCCATGCTGAGTATCCGGAGTTGCTGATGTATGCTACTCCGCTCAACTCAGCGTGGATCCCCGCGTTCGCGGGGATGACGGCTCAGAAGCTAACGACAAAAATACGGAGTTAACAAACATGAGCATTGTGGAAGTCAAAGTCCCCGACATCGGTGACTTCAAGGAAGTCGAAATCATCGAGCTGATGGTCAAGCCGGGCGACACGATCAAGGTCGACCAGTCGCTGATCACGGTGGAATCGGACAAGGCCAGCATGGAGATCCCGTCGAGCCATGCGGGCGTCGTCAAGGAGATGAAGGTCAAGGTCGGCGACAAGGTCGGCGAAGGCTCGCTCGTGCTGCTGCTCGAGGAAGCTGCCGGCGGCGCCGAAGCTGCTCCGGCCCCGGCACCTGCCGCCGCACCGGCACCGGCTCCGGCCGCAGCCGCAGCGCCTGCGCCGGCACCTGCTGCTGCACCTGCACCGGCTCCCGCCGCAGCGCCAGCCCCTGCATCGACCGCCGCCGCCGCGCCGGCCGCGAGCTTCGCCTCGGCCCACGCCTCGCCGTCCGTGCGCAAGTTCGCGCGCGAACTGGGCGTCGACCTGAACAAGGTGAAGGGTTCCGGTCCCAAGGGCCGCATCACCCAGCAGGACGTGCAGGGCTTCGTCAAGTCGGCGCTGGCCGCCGGCCCGACCGCGGCACCGGCAGGTGCGGGCGGTGGCGCAGGCCTGAACCTGCTGCCGTGGCCGTCGCTGGACTTCTCCAAGTTCGGCGAGACCGAAGCGCAGCCGCTGTCGCGCATCAAGAAGATCTCCGGCCCGAACCTGCACCGCAACTGGGTCATGATCCCGCACGTGACGCAGTTCGAAGAAGCCGACGTCACCGACCTGGAAGACCTGCGCGTCGAATCGAATGCCGCGTACGCGAAAGCCAAGTCGCCGGTCAAGCTGACCATGCTGGCGTTCGTGATCAAGGCCTCCGTTGCCGCGCTGAAGAAGTTCCCGAACTTTAACGCGTCGCTGGACGAAGCCAACGGCCAGCTGATCCTCAAGAAGTACTACAACATCGGCTTCGCGGCCGACACGCCGAACGGCCTGGTCGTCCCGGTCATCAAGGACGCCGACAAGAAGTCCGTGTCGCAGATCGCCACCGAAATGGGCGAGCTGTCCGCACAGGCGCGCGAAGGCAAGCTGTCGCCGGCCAACATGCAGGGCGCGACCTTCACGATCTCGTCGCTGGGTGGCCTGGGCGGTACCGCGTTCACCCCGATCATCAATGCGCCGGAAGTCGCGATCCTGGGCCTGTCCAAGTCCTCGATGAAGCCGGTGTGGGACGGTAAAGCTTTCCAGCCGCGCCTGATGCTGCCGCTGTCGCTGTCGTTCGATCACCGCGTGATCGACGGTGCCGCCGGCGCCCGCTTCACGACCTATCTGGCCGATGTCCTGGCCGACCTGCGCAAGACGCTGCTGTAAGGAGAGCCCATGAGCACCGTTGAAGTCAAAGTCCCGAATATCGGCGATTTCAAGGAAGTCGAAATCATCGAGCTGATGGTCAAGCCCGGCGACACCATCAAGGTCGACCAGTCGCTGGTCACTGTCGAATCGGACAAGGCCAGCATGGAGATCCCGTCGACCCACGCCGGCGTCGTGCAGGAACTGAAGGTCAAGGTCGGCGACAAGGTGAGCGAAGGCTCGCTGCTGCTGACCGTCGACGACGCAGGCGCGGGTGCTGCCGCTGCACCTGCAGCCGCCGCTGCACCGGCTGCAGCCGAGCAGGCACCGGCCAACAAGCCGGCCGATTCGTACGCACCGGCCCACCCGACCCCGTCGGCACCCGCCGCACCGATCCCGAACGCGGCCAGCTACAGCGGCCCGGTCGACGTCGAATGCGAGATGATGGTGCTGGGCGCCGGCCCCGGCGGCTACTCGGCCGCCTTCCGCTCGGCCGACCTGGGCATGAACACCGTCCTCGTCGAGAAGTACGCGACCCTGGGCGGCGTGTGCCTGAACGTGGGCTGCATCCCGTCCAAGGCGCTGCTGCACGTGGCGCACATCATGGACGAGACGGCGCACATGGCCGATCTCGGCGTGTCGTTCGCCAAGCCGGACGTCGACATCGACAAGCTGCGCGCGTACAAGGACAAGGTCATCAAGACGATGACGGGCGGCCTGGCCGGCATGGCCAAGGCGCGCAAGGTCAACGTCGTGCAGGGCGTCGGACAATTCCTGAGCCCGAACCACATCGAAGTGACCGGACCCGATGGCGCCAAGAAGGTCGTCGCGTTCCAGAAGGCGATCATCGCGGCCGGTTCGGCCGTCGTGAAGCTGCCGTTCGTGCCGGAAGATCCGCGCATCGTCGACTCCACCGGCGCGCTGGAACTGCGCCAGGTGCCGAAGCGCATGCTCGTCATCGGCGGCGGCATCATCGGCCTCGAAATGGCGACCGTGTACTCGACGCTGGGTGCGCGCATCGACGTCGTCGAGATGATGGATGGCCTGATGCAGGGCGCGGACCGCGAGGCCGTCAAGGTCTGGCAGAAGTTCAACGCTTCCCGCTTCGACAACATCATGTTGAAGACCAAGACCGTCGGCGTGGAAGCGCTGCCGGAAGGGATCAAGGTCACGTTCGAAGCCGCCGAGGCAGGCCAGCCGGCACCGGAAGCGCAGGTCTACGACCTCGTGCTGGTGGCCGTGGGCCGCAGCCCGAACGGCAAGAAGATCGGCGCGGAAGCAGCGGGCGTGTCGGTCACCGACCGCGGCTTCATTCCGGTCGACGGCCAGATGCGCACGAATGTCCCGCACATCTTCGCCATCGGCGACCTGGTGGGCCAGCCGATGCTGGCGCACAAGGCCGTGCATGAAGCCCACGTCGCCGCGGAAGCCGCGCACGGCGAGAAGGCCTACTTCGATGCGAAGGTGATCCCGTCGGTCGCGTACACCGATCCGGAAGTGGCATGGGTCGGCCTGACCGAAGACGAAGCGAAAGCCAAGGGCATCAAGGTCGAGAAGGGCCACTTCCCGTGGGCCGCATCGGGCCGCGCCGTCGCCAACGGCCGCTCGGAAGGCTTCACGAAGCTGCTGTTCGACGCCGAGACCCACCGCATCATCGGCGGCACGATCGTCGGCACGAGCGCCGGCGACATGATCGGCGAAGTCGCGCTGGCCATCGAGATGGGCGCGGACGGCGTGGACATCGGCAAGACGATCCACCCGCACCCGACCCTCGGCGAGTCGATCGGCATGGCGGCAGAAGCCTACGAAGGCGTCTGCACCGACCTGCCGCCGCCGCGCAAGCGCTGATCCAGGCGCCGCATGTCGTAACAAGCCGGGACCATGTGTCCCGGTTTTTTTATTCCTGGAGCCGGCGTTGCAGCATGTCCTTCGCCACCGCAAGCGCGTTGTCCGGCGTCGCTGCGACATCCGGTGCGACGCCCACGCCCTCCCAGTTGGTATGGGTGATGGGACTGATGGTGCGTGCATTGGGTATCGCGGCAAAAAAATGGTCCGCAAGGCGGAAGGGGCGGGTGGGGTGGGCGCCACCCCAGGTCGGCTCGCCGATCACCGTGGCGCGTTTCAGTGCCTGCATCGTGTAGGCGAAGTCTTCGCCGGCCGACATCGTGCCGGGACCAGCCAGGATCAGGACCGGCTTCTTGCCGCCATAGCGCTTGCCGCCCAGCTGGTCGACCGACCAATGCTGCGTGGCGACGCCGGTATCGCGGTCCCAGATGTCGTTGAGCCGCGTACGCCCATCAACGAAATAGCTGACCAGCAAAGCCACCCCGTCCGGCGTGCCGCCGTGGTTGTTGCGCAGGTCGACGATGAGGCCATCGGTGTCGGCGAGCTTGTCCATCGCTGCCGCATATTTTGCGGCCACCAGGAACGGCGGTGGGAAGCCGGAAATTTCCAGATAGCCGATTCTGGGGTTCAGGTGATCGACTTTTTCCACGCCAAGGCTGGACGCGAGGATACGCTGGCGCACCTCAGGGGGCGCGATGCGTTCCCACTCGGCCAGCGACGTGGGGCGCGGTCCGACTTCACGGTCGGGCGGCACCAGACCGGGGTCGAATCCCACGAACAGGTGCTTGTCATGAAGGACGTCGGCAAGGTCGGCCGTGAGCTGTTTTGCCAGTTGTTCGCCATCCGTGATCCCATCGTATTTGCCGTCGCGCTGGCGCTGGCGCAGCACCGTCCCGACCTGCCTGGCCTTGTCGGGAAAGACGTAGTGATCGTTCAGCTTTGCCACGAGCGCATCGATCGCTTGCACGCGCATCGCGCTGTCGACGGCAACCTTGGGCGGCGGCTCGGGCGTGGCGGCACAAGCGCTGAACGTGGCGAGCAGCAGCAAGCACGGTACGACGATCCACTTCTTTTTCATGTTTTTCCTTTGGCAGTGAGTTGGAGTCGATGACTTCATCGCATGAGCAGTGAAGTGAAATCAGAGTAGCATAAAAATTGCTATGTCATAGCAATGTATTTTGCTAATTGATTGATATGCATGGGGGCAGTCGGCAGCTCGTCGGCACGCAAGCGCTGATTGAGGCGTGACGTGGCTGTAGAGGAAACCGGGACCATGTGTCCCGGCTTTTTTATCGATGATTGCGGTCCCTTCGATTTCTCAGGTAGCCGGCAGAAGCAGAAAAGAAGGGTTGACGGACAGCGCGACGGATCAGTGGCAGGAACCCATGCACGACGTCATCGTCTGCTGATACGCCTGATCGTATGCAGCCTGGATCTGTGGAACCTTGCCGTTCATGCAGTTGTTAACCTCCTGGCCGTAATAATGGGCAGTGCAGTATGCCAACGCATCCTTCTCCGCCAGCTTTGCCGCGTTATACCCTGCCTGGCCCGCAGCATTCTGGCAAACGGTGTTGCAGTCCGTGGCCTGGGCCGGGATGGCAATTGCCGCGAATGCCGTGACTGCGGCGGCGATATATTTTTTAGAGTGAGTCGACAAAAAATTCATTTAGAAAAACCTCCAAGAATTTTCGAAATGGCGATGGCGGGTTTGCCATCGGGGAGTAAATCGCCGCAGGTCATGCAATATGCATCGGTTCGCGACCCGGCTATGAAAAAAACCTGTTCGGCATTCGCATAGTCGAAAACAAATTGTATTTCGTAAGTTTTTTAAAAACGTCATACAATTTCACAATTGAGCATGAATTTTTAGTATGTTCAACTTAGGATTTTGTCAAACGACGGAAGGAGAAAGTCCATAAAGGTGACGGCCCAATTTTTACGAATTTTTTGCAAGCGATCCATTAGACTGGCCCTGTTACCAGGTTTTGAAGAGGATATGCAATGCTTGTAACATTCAAATCGAAAGCCGCTGCCGATGTCTTGATGCTCGACCGTCACGCGCAAAAGGCGCTCGCGCCGTTCGGCAAGTGCACGGCTATCGGCTATTTTTCTGTCGGCGAGCTGGACAACGTGATCGGCGTACTGGAAGCGACGACGGCGGAAGGCAAGCACCATGCGGCGACACTCGCCTTGGCGCAGGACATTGAATTGCATCACGCCGCAGAGGGCGTGAATCATTTTCCGCAAGTGCAGGAAGCGGTCGATTTCTCGGCGCATTTGTTTCCGCTGCTGGAAATGATGCGGGCAGCGCGGCGCATGGACAGCGTCGTCACATGGAATAGTTGATGTATCGGTATTGCGTCCTGGCCCGGCGACGTCGCGTAATCCCGACGTCGACCGGGCACGGTGGCCTGCGTCTTACGGCCTTGCCGCGTACAGCCCGAATTCGCCAAGATCCGTAAAGCTGGTGTCGCCGTTATTGGACGTGATATTGAGCCGGTACCAGCGATACGCGCCCGGACTCGCGACCGTATAGCTGTTCTGCTGGAAGCGGTTGGCGAACGCCTGGCCGGCTTGCGTGTCGAGCGTCGTCCAGGTGATGCCGTCGTTCGAGCCCTGGAACTGCCAGTCCTTCGGATCGCGCCCGATCTTGTCGAAGGAGCTGACGACCGTGTAGCGCTGGACGGTCTCCGCGTGGCCGAGGTCGTACTGCAGCCAGCCCATCACGCCCGAGTAGAACCATTCTGTCCCCGAGTTCCGGTCGAAGGCGTTGCCGGCATTGGCCGCGTTGTTCCTGCTGTCGTTGGGCGTGCCGCCGGTGGCGACGTTCACCAGCGGATGCACGGGCGTGACGCTGTCCTCGGGAGAATTCGCGCTCGTGCCGGCCGCGTTGGTCGCCGCGACGGCGTAGTAGTAGGTCGTGCCGTTGGCCACCGACGTGTCGATGTAGCTGCCGCCCGTGACGTTGGCCGCGATGGTCGTGTAGGGGCCGCCGCTGGACGTGGCGCGCAGCACCGCGTAGCCGGTGGCGCCGAACGACTGCTGCCAGCGCAGCGGGACGGCGCCGTCGCCCGGCTCGGCCAGCAGCGTCGCGGGCGCGGCGGGGATGGCGGCCGGCGCGCCATCGTCGCCGCCCGTGATTTGCACGTTGCTGAAGGTGGAGGTATTCAGCCTGCCGTTGGCGACCGAGGCGACCACCAGGCCGGCATAGATCGTGTCGGGCAGCGGGCCGTCGATGCGGCCGACGTCGGTGGCGGCCCAGTTGGTCCCGTCGGGCGACACGTAACCCGTGATCATGTTGCCGATGCGCTCGAGTTTCACCCAGTATGAGGCGGTGGAGCTCGCAATGGGGAGCACCTTGTTTCCGTAGTTATTGCCGCCGTAGACAGCGAGATTCTGCATGTTCTGTTCGGCCTGGATCCGGTTGGTGACGGCCATCCAGGCGCGCGGGGCGCCCTGCGCAAGGCTCGTGCGCATCATGACGCCTGCTTTCGCGGACGGACTGGTGTTCTGGAGCGACTCCACTTTCGCGATGATGGCGCCGTCGCCGGTGAGAGCCTGGTAGGCGAAGTGACAGCTGTCGCTCGTGCCCCAGATCTCGGCACCGCCCCCTTTCACGGTCCATGTGCCGTCGGCGTACGTGGCCGAGCCGGCCGGGGCGGCACCGCCGATGTCCGCATCGGCAAAGCCCGAGGTGATCGGGCTCGTGGCGGGAATGGCGAGTGCCGGCGGGGGCGTCGCCGTCGACGTGTCGGCGTCCTTCAGGAACACGAAGCTGCCGCTGTCCACCGGCATCCACTGGCGCCGTTGGGCAATGAACGGTGCCTGCATGCCCTTGCGGTTGACGTAGGCGTTGTAAATCTGGTTGAGCACGATGTTCCCGCCTCCCCAGCCGTTCCACCCACGGTTCGTGTTGTCGGCGGTGTAGTAGGCGTCGGTGGTGCCGAACGGGAGGAAGGGCGTGGGTTCGAGCTCGTTCACCCGCGCGAAATATTCGCCCGCCGCCAGCAGGCGGTTGTCGAAATCGGCATAGACGTCGATGCCTTGCTTCCACAGCGCTTCGGCGAGCATGACCAGCGATTTGAGCTGTCCGTGGGCGTGCCCCTGGTCGCGCAGGGAGTCGCCGAGCATGCCGATGTCGTTGGAACTGCGCAGGCCGATGTGGGCGAGCGTGCGGGTCTGGGCAACGACCCGGTTCAGCAACGCGGTGTCGTCGTTGAAGATGGCCATCAGCCCGAGCGCGTTGAGGGCCAGCGCGCCCTTGTTGGCGGCGCCGAACATGTTCTCGCCATACGGGTTCGATGCCGGAATCAGGACATTGGCGAAATAGGTTTTCACGGTGGCCGTGTCGGCGTCCGTCCAGTCCGGCCAGGTGCCGCGCAGGATGTCCGCGCCGCCCACGAACATGTAGGCGTAGTCGCCCAGGTCGAGCATCGATTCGCGGCCTGCGAACTCGGTCTGGACGGTGGCCCACTGCATCAGGATGTCGTGCGCCTTCTTCGCGTAGTCCTTGTTGCCGGTGAAATACCACATCCGCGACAGGTTCCAGATCGCGACCATGTCGTTGCGCCATGGCCAGAGATTCACGTCGGGGGCGCGGCTCACGGTCGCGTACGGACCCGCCATGACGTAGGTGAGCCTGGCCTTGCCGTCGTTCGCCAGCTGGTCGTAGGCGGACTTCCACGGCTGCCTGCCTTGGGCGACGTAGGACTTGAGCGTCATGAGATCGGCGGCGGTGAGGGGCGTGCCCGGGTGCGTGAAGCCGGTGACCTGCGCCATGCCGTCACCGGGGAGCATGGCGGTGCTCAACATGAGCAGCGCAGCGGTCAGACTGGTTCGAGCAAACATCCTGGAGTTTCTTTTCATCGGTAGCCTTCATTAATGAACATCCAAACGGCGCGCCGGCAGCGCGCCCCGACAATGTCACGTTCAAGGGCATCCCGGGCGTCCCCGTCGCCTTGCCCGCAGCCTCGCCGTGAGGCGAGGCGAGGTATTCGTTCGAGCATCAAACTATTAAATTATTGCAGCAATATTGCAACACGGCAATTAGTTTACGTATGTATGCGAATGGGTGTCTCATTAATTTAACATTAACGTAGACTTGGGTGTCGTTCATCTTGCAATGTGTTGACTGGGCGTGGGAATGTGCGCATTTCCGCAGGACGTACATCTGTTATGTTGGCAGTCGCTGTCCGTCCCAAAAAAATAGAAAGGCGCGCATGGCTATCCACAAGTACGCCGTTCCCCTGCTCGCGGCGATGGCACTTGTGCCTGCGCACGCCTTCGGGAACGAGCCCCCCAAGGTGGTCGTCAAGGGCAGGCACGACCCGTCCACCGTCGTCGTCAAGGGCGTGCGCGATCCGTCGGCGTGGTTCCGCATCGAGAGCCAGCACCTGATCGTCTATTCGAACGACGATCCCGACGACGTCATCGAGCTGGTCAACAATCTGGAACGGCTCGACGCCGTGCTGCGCCTGTACCTGAAGCCGTTCCTGGACGGGCGGGAGGCGCTGCCCAAGCTCACGCTGTACTTCCAGGCCCGGCCGGACCTGCCGCCGGAGATCGGCGCGGTCGACGGCTCCACCGCCAGCCTGACCAGCCGCTGCGCATCCGGGACGCTCGCGTTCACGTTCGGCCGGGCGAAGAGCTGGAAGCTGGACAATGCGTCGCTGCTTCGTCCGGAAGACGATTACACGCTGATGACGAATTTCGTCGTGTACGCGGACACGTTCCTGTACCGCCATACCCGCATCCGCGCGCCCGCATGGTTCCTTACCGGCTTCGATGCGTATTTCGGCGGCATGCGCTTCACCGACGACCAGATGCTGGTCGGCCGCGATGCGGGCACCTCCTACAACCTGCTCCAGGAGATCGACGAGGGCCGGATCAGGCGGCTGCGGTTCGACGACATCCTGCACGACCGAACGGTGCCCGGGATGTTCAAGGTCGGCACGAACGGGTATTACCGGCAATGGGAATTTCTCGCCCGCTCGTTCAACCTCGTGCACTACATGCTCTCGTCCGAGGAGAACCGCAACAAGATGGGGAAGTATCTCGAGCGGGTCAACGAAGGCAGCGATTCCTCCGACGCGTTTGCCGACGTCTTCGGCCTGTCGGGACAAGAGCTCGACGCCGCGATGTGGCGTTACCGCCAGGCGTCCATGAAAATCCTGCAGGTCGAGGTGCCCGACCTGCCCCGGGCCCATATCGCATTCACCCGCCTGAGCCGCATCGAGGCCGGGTTCGTGCTCGACAACGCCGCGCTGAAGACGTGTCCCGCGCCGGCCGCCGGCAAGACCTTGCTGGCGCGCGTGCAGCAGAAGGCGGCGCAGGCGCCGGCCGTCGATTTCGCCCAGATCACGCTCGCCCGTGCCCAGGTCGAATGGGGCGATCCGCTCGATGCCATCGCCTACCTGACGCGCGCCGTCGGGAACGATCCGTACGACCCCGAGCCGCAGTATCTGCTGGGCCTCGCGCATGCGAAGCTGGCGGAGCGCGCTGGCCCCGACCGGCAGGACCGGCTGGCGGCGGCGCGCGCGAGTCTGACCGAAGCCGCCCTGCTGGCGCCGGAAGCGCCGGACGTGTCGTATGCGCTGTTCCGCATCGCGCTCATGGACACGGCGCCGGCCGACAAGGACATCGGCAGGGCGATCGACGCATGGCGCCACGGGCACGACGTCGTCGCGTTCGCGCGCGCGGCCGCGCTGGCCCATGCATGGCTGGGCGATGCCGCCGGCGCGTATCAGGTGTTCAATACGCTGGCGCGCAACAAGGGGGATCCGGAAAACGCCGCGTGGGCCACGCGCTGGCTCGCCAGACTGGAGAAGGGCGTGCCGCGGGATGAACTCCTGGTGGCGATGCGCGGCGAGCGGACGGCGGTGCCCGGCGCCCTGTCGTGGATGCACGATCGCCGCTAGGTTTGTAACAGCGCATCACCCCGGCGGCACGACAGTCTTTATGCTTGTCGTCTTGCGACTCGCCCATGATGCCGTCGATTTGCAGAATCAATGCTTTGGCCGGCGCCGCCCCGTGTCATCCCACAACCGCTCCATCGACAAATACGTGAACGACGCCGTCCACCCGATCAGCAGCATCCCGTTCAGCGCCTGCATGCCCGCCAGCAGGCGCAGGTCGCCGTGCGGCAGCACGTCGCCGTAGCCCAGCGTCGTGTAGGTCTCGGCCGAAAAATACAGGCAGCGCGTGAACGGCAGCGGGCCGGGGTCGCCCATGTGGCCGATGCCGAAGCGCGTCGCGAGCAGGTAGTAGGCGAGGCCGTACAGCAGGATTTCGATGAAGTGCGCGCCGAACGCGCCGACGATCACGAACACGAGCCGCATGCGCGGCGGGATGCGCAATGCGGGCAGCGCGGCCGTCATCAGGCGCAGCACCTCGTAGTGGATCACGGTCGTGGCGATCAGCAGGAACGCGCAGGCGGCGATGGCGATGCCCATGCTCGGACTTTCCGGGACGATGTTCGATGCAGGGGAGCATAGCAAAGCTCGGCGGCACGCGCTCGCGGCGCGCTTTCGCGCTACGCGATGAAGAAGCCGGGACTGCGCGTCCCGGCCTTTTTTACGCCCAGCGCCTGCCGCGTCTCACGGCTTCGCGGCAAACAGCCCGAGCTCCGAGAGCGCCGTCGAGGCGGTATCGCCATTATTGGCCGTGATGTTGATGCGGTACCAGCGATACGCGCCTCCCCCCGCGACCGGGTAGCTTTTCGGCTGGAGACGGTTGGCGAACACCTGGTTGCTTTGCGCGTCGAGCGTCGTCCACGTGGTGCCGTCGTTGGAGCCCTGGAATTGCCAGTCCTTCGGATCGCGCGGGGCCACGTCGCTGGCGCTGATGACCGTATAGCGCAGGACGGTCTCCGTGTGGCCCAGGTCGTACTTCAGCCACCCGGCCGGGGCCCCGTAGAGCCATTTCGTCGCCGAGTTCCGGTCGAAGGCCAGGCCGGCGTTGGCCGCGTTGTTCGCGCCGTCGGTGGCACTGCCGCCGGTGGCCACGTTCGTCAGCGGATGCACCGGCGTGACGCTGTCCTCGGGAGAATTCGCGCTCGTGCCGGCGGTGTTGGCCGCCGTGACGGTGTAGTAGTAGGCCATGCCGTTGCTCACCGAATTATCCGTGTAGCTGCCGTCCGTGACGCCCGATGCGATGGTCGTGTAGGGACCACCGCTGAACGTGGCGCGCTTGACCGTGTAGCTCGTGGCACCGAAGGACTGCTGCCAGCGCAGCGGAACGGCCCCGTCGCCCGGCTCGGCCAGCAGCGTGGCGGGCGCGGCCGGGATGACGCCCGGCGCGCCACCGTTGCCGCCCGTGACCTGGACGTTGCTGAAGGTGGAGGTGTTCAGCGTGCCGTTGGCATGCGAGACGACCGCCAGGCCGGCATAGATCGTGGCGGGCAGCGTGCCGTCGATACGGCCGACGTCGGTCGCGGCCCAGTTGGTCCCGTCGGGAGACACGTAGCCAGTGATCATGTTGCCGATGCGCTCGAGCTTCACCCAGTAAGAGGGCACGGTGTTCGCGATGGGCAGGGCCTTGTTGCCATAGTTCGTGCCGCCGTAGACAGCAAGGTTCGGCATGTTTTGTTCGACCTTGACCTGGTTCGTCACGAGCATCGTGGCGCGCGCCGCGCCCTGGGCCAGGCCGGTGCGCATCATCACGCCCGCCTTGGCGTACGGGCTGGTGTTCTGGATCGTCTCGACTTTCGCGATGATCGCGCCGTCGCCGGTGAGGGCCTTGTAGGCGAAGTGGCCGCCATCGGCGGTGCCCCAGCTGTCGGCGCCTGCGCCCTTCACGGTCCAGGTGCCGTTGGCGTACGACGACGTGCCGGCAGGGGTGCTGTTTCCGATATCGATATCATTCAAGCCCGAAGTGATCGAGACGGTCGCGGGAATGGCGAGCGCCGGCGCGGGCGCGGCCGTCGAGGTGTCGACCTCCTTCATGAACATGAAGCTGGTGCTGTCCACCGGCATCCAGAGGCGCCGCTGCGCGATGTAGGGGGCCGGCCTGCCCTTGCGGACAGCGTAGGCGCCATGGATCACGTTGAGCGCGATGTTCCCGCCGCCCCACCCGCGGTTGGTGTTGTCGGCGATGTAGTAGGCGTCGGTGGTGCCGAACGGGAGGAACGGCGTCGGCGCGAGTTCGTTCACCCGTGCAAAATATTCGCCTGCCGCCAGCAGGCGCTCGTCGAGATCGGCATAGACGTCGATGCCCTGTTTCCACAGCGCTTCGGCGAGCATGGACAGCGACAACAGCTGGCCATGGGCGTGGCCCTGGTCGCGCAGGGAATCGCCGAGCATGCCGATGTCGTTGGAACTGCGCAGGCCGATGTGGGCGAGGGTGCGCGTCTGGGCAACGACCCGGTCCAGCAACGCGGTGTCGTCATTGAAGATGGCCATCAATCCGAGCGCGTTCAGGGCCAGCGCGCCCTTGTTGGCGGCGCCGAACATGTTTTCGCCGTAAGGGTTCGATGCCGGAATCAGGACATTGGCGAAGTATGCCTTGACCGTGGCCGTGTCGCTGGCCGTCCAACCCGACCAGGTGCCGCGCAGGATGTCCGCGCCGCCCACGAACCGGTAAGCGTAGTCGCCCAGGTCGAGCATCGACTCGCTGCCCGAGAACGCCGTCTGGTTGGTGGCCCACGCGATCAGGATATCGTGCGCTTTCTTTGCGTAGGCGTCGTTGCCGGTGAAATACCACATCCGCGACAGATTCCAGACGGCGATCATGTCGTTACGCCATGGCCAGAGATTCACGTCGGGGCTGCGGCTCACGGTCGCGAATGGACCCGCCATGACGTAGGTGGACTGCGATTTGCCATCGGCCTTCAATTGGTCATAGCCGGACTTCCATGGCTGCCGGCCCTGGTCGACGTAGGACTTGAGCGTCGCGAGATCGGACACCGTGAGCGGCGTGCCTGGATGCGTGAAACCGGTGACCTGCGCCGCGCCATGACCCGGCAGCGCGGCGGTGCTCGCCAGGAACAGTGTCGCGACGATGTGTCGGATGCCCATAAACTCTTTTCTAGAACTGATTTTCATCGGTACCCCTTCATGAGTGAACATCATTTACCGGCGACAACCTGAGCTTCACGACAGCGCGCGCCGGGACCGTGTCTCGCAAGGACGCGAGATATTTGTTCGAGCAAAAAACTTTCGGATTATGGAGGCCATATCGGCGCGCACGTTACGTTTTGTATGGATATTTAAGTTATATCAAGTTAACGATAACAACATTCGGGACACAGTTCGCAGCGGATTGCTGGTCTAATACCCGTTTGGCCCACAGGTGGGCAGACACTCGAACAAAGGAACACGCATGAGCATCGCATTCATCGGCCTGGGCGGCATGGGCCACCACATGGCCGCCAACCTGCTGAAGTCCGGCCAGCCCGTCCACGTCTGGAACCGCAGCCCCGCACCCGTGCAGGCGCTGGCGGCGCTCGGCGCGAAGCCGGCCGCGACGCCCGCCGAGTGCGGCATCGCCGACGTCGTCTTCACCATGCTCGCGGACGATGACGCGACGCGCGCCGTGCTGCTGGACGGCGGCGTGCTGGCCGCGATGGCGCCCGGCAGCATCCACGTCAACATGGCCACCGTCTCCGTCGCGTTCGCGCGCGAGATGGCGGCGCTGCACGTCGAGCGCGGCGTGGGCTACGTCGCCGCGCCGGTGCTGGGCCGCGTGGACGTCGCGCAAGCGGGCAAGCTGAACATCCTCGCCGGCGGCAGCGACGAATTGATCGCGCGCGTGCAGCCCCTGTTCGACCTGATGGGACAAAAGACGTGGCGCTTCGGCAGCGAGCCGGAACAGGCGAATGCGATCAAGCTCGCGTGCAACCTGATGCTCGCCTGCGCGATCGAAGCGACGGGCGAGGGCGCCGCGCTGGCGCGTGCCCACGGCGTACCGGCCGCGGATTTCATCGACCTCGTCACCAGCACGCTGTTCGCCGGCTCGCCCGTGTACAAGGGCTATGGCGGGATGATCGCCGAGGAGCGCTATTCTCCGGCGGGATTCAGACTGGCGCTGGGCCTGAAGGACGTGCGCCTCGCGGTGGAGGCGGGGCAGGGCAAGGGCTTGCCGCTGGCATTCGGCGCGACCTTGAAGTCGACCTTGCAGGATGCCGTCGCGCAGGGCGACGCCGATCTCGATCTGGCGGCGCTGGGCAAGCACGCGGCGCGGCGGGGTGGACTGGACTGATCACGGAAAGACAAACGGCAGCACCAGCACCAGGATGACGATGACGGGCAGGACCAGCGCCCGGCGCGTGCGCCGCTCCGGATAGGCGCGCGCCAACAGCCACGACCACACGATGCCCAACCCGGCGGCGATGAACGAGCCGAGGTACACGACCATGCCGAGACCCACCATGCCGATCGGGTCGATGATCGGGACGCGGGGCGGCTGGCCGGGCACCGTCGTGATCAGGAAGGCGCCGACCCACGCGATGTACAGGGCCAGGGGCAGGATGCCTGCACCCATCAGGAAGTTCGCGGCAACCGATTGGCAGCGTGGCGTCATGGATGATGTCCGATCGTGTTGCGTCGTATTGATGATGGGTAGCAAATAAACAACAAAGATTCCTTTTTGTAATGACAAAGTTCTTTTTGGAATGATATATTGATATAAGTTAAATAAATTAAGGAAATTTGCGATGAACGCGCGCTCCCGACTCGCCCTTGCCCTGCTTGCTGGCGTTGCCCTCAATGCCAATGCCAGCGTCATTACCGTACAGGTGGCGACCACGTCGCCCGCGGCACAGGCGAACGCGGCTGCATACAAGCTGGCCGTGGATGCCGCCATCGCCGATCCTGCCGCGTACAAGGGCAGCAAGTCCGTCGCAGTGTACGACAACCTGTCGGTCAAGAATTACTTCGGCGGGATCAGCAATTACGCCTTCGAGTCCACGATCGATTTCGGCGTCACGGCGGCGCAGGCCGGCATGTGGAACTTCCGCACCGGCGTCGATTTCGGCTACGGCGGCGCCCTGTTCGTCGACGGCGTGGCCCTCGGCTACAACACGCACGACATGTGGTGGGCCAACAGCTACGGCGCGGGGAACGGCAGCCTGCAGGGAGCGCTCAATCTCGCGGCCGGCAATCACGTCCTCAAGATCTACGGCATCGAAGGCTGCTGCGACGGCGGCATGCAGGCCCAGTTCAAGGCCGCGAATGCCGCTGCCTACGCCACGTTCGCCAGCACCGACCAGCTGAACGCCGTGCCGGAACCGGTCGGCATCGCGACCTTCGGCCTGGGTGCCGGCGCCATCGCCTTCATCCGCCGCCGTCGCAAGCAGGCGTGATATGCCGCGGTGCGGCATGCGATCACGTTGTTAATGGGAGTCCCTGGGCGTAACATCGGCGCTTTCCTACCGATGAGCTGCCCACAATGACAACACGAACCCGCATCCTCACCGCTGTCCTCGCCCTCCTGGCCGCCAATGCCTGCGCGGCCGACGCCGCACCGGCGACCCCACACACCGTCGTCCTGCGCGCCGCGCGCATGTTCGACGGCGCCAGCGGCAAGCTCGTCGAGCGTCCCCAGCTGACCATCGTCGGCAACAAGATCGTCCGCATCGCACAAGCCGACAAGGCGGACGTGCCGGCCGGCGCCGAGATCATCGACCTGGGCGACGCGACCCTGCTGCCGGGCTTTATCGACGCGCACGTGCACCTGTCCGGCCAGGGCAGCGACAACTGGTACGGCGACTTCTTCGACAACATGATGCGCTTCCCGGCGGAGCAGGCGCTGTACGGCGCCTATTACGCGCGCATCACGCTGGAAGCGGGCTTCACATCCGTGCGCGACGTCGGGTCGACGGACTGGGTCGCGCTTGGCCTGCGCAACGCCATCGATGCGGGCAAGGTGCCGGGGCCGCGCATGCTCGTGTCGAACTATGCGGTCGGCTCCACCGGCGGCCATGCGGACCAGGACCCGATCCCGCCGCATAAACTGCCGCTGGCCGGGCCGCTGCAGGGCGTGTGCAACGGGCCGGAAGAGTGCCGCGCCGCGGTGCGCTACCAGATCAAGTATGGCGCCAACGTCATCAAGTTCATGCCGTCGGGCGGCGTGCTGTCGCTGTCGGATCCCGTCGATGCGCCCGAGCTGTCGCAGGACGAGATGAACGCCGTGATCGGCGAGTCGCACGCGTGGGGCCGCAAGGTCGCGGCGCATGCGCATGGCGACAAGGCGGCGAAGATGGCGGTGGCGGCCGGCGTCGACTCGATCGAGCACGGCAGCTTCATCGAGGACGACACGCTGCGCGCGATGAAGGCGAAGGGCGTGTACCTCGTGCCGACGATCTCCGCCATCGCGCACGTCGAGGAAAAGATCGCGACGTTCCCGCCCGTGATCGCGGACAAGGGCCGCGCCGCCGCGGCGCACCTGCGCCAGACGTTCCGCCACGCCGTGCAGATCGGCGTGCCGATCGCGCTCGGCACGGACGCCGGCGTCGGCGCGCACGGCACGAATGCGCGCGAATTCCGCTACATGGTCGAGAATGGCCTGACGCCCGTGCAGTCGCTGCTGGCCGGTACGTCCAACGCGGCCCGGCTGCTGGGCACCATCGACCGTGTCGGCACGCTGGAAGCGGGCAAGCTGGCGGACGTGGTGGCCGTTCCCGGCAATCCCATCGCCGACATCACGGTGACCGAGCGGCCGTTGTTCGTGATGAAGGACGGCGTCGTCGTGCGACGGGGCGCCGTCCGCTGAACGCAGATGTTTATTGACGGGTCGGACGGCCCGTCACCGCCGGCTCGCCCTCGTCGCGTTCCAGCACGGCACGGTACACCGCGCCGGCCAACACGCCGCCCACGAGCGGCGCGAGCCAGAACAGCCACAGTTGCGCGAGCGCCCAGCCGCCGACGAACAGCGCCTGCCCCGTGCTGCGGGCCGGGTTGACGGACGTGTTGGTGACGGGGATGCTGACGAGGTGGATGAGCGTCAGCGCCAGCCCGATCGCGAGACCGGCGAAGCCCACGGGCGCACGGGTATGCGTCGCGCCGAGGATGATCAGCACGAACATGAACGTCATCACGAGTTCGGTGACGAGGGCCGCGCCGAGCGAGTAGCCGCCCGGCGAGTGCTCGCCGTAGCCGTTCGAGGCGAAGCCGCCCGCGAGATCGAAGCCCGGCTTGCCGCTCGCGATCGCATACAGGACGCCTGCCGCGGCGATCGCCCCGCATACCTGCACGACGACGTACGGCACGATATTGCGCGCGGGGAAGCGGCCGCCTGCCCACAGGCCGACCGTGACGGCCGGATTGAAATGGCCGCCCGAGACGGGGCCGAACGCATAGGCGCCCGTCAGCACGGTCAGGCCGAAGGCGAGCGAGACGCCCGCCAGGCCGATGCCGACGTCGGCGAATTTGGCGGCCAGCACGGCGCTGCCGCAGCCGCCCAGCACGAGCCAGAACGTACCGAGGAACTCGGCAAAGCATTTACGAAACATGGTGTGATCTCCCGGAGAGTGAGGTGTGCGACTTGTCGCAAAAGAAATTGTACAACAACAACGTTGTCATAAGATGATGATTGACATCGTTACATTTCGCGGCTTTTCCGACAGCGCCATTTGCTAAGCTCGACGGGTTCAATCCCGAAGGAGAATCATGGAATTCAAGCAGGCATGGCCAATCGGACTGGCATTCGCGGTGGCGACCGCCGCGGTGACAACCGCCGCGGCAAGCGAAGCCCCGATCCAGAGCGTCACCTTGTACCCCGGCAGCGCCACGGTGGAGCGCGTCGCGCAGGTGGCGGCCGGCGCGACGCAGGTCGAGATCACGGGCCTGCCCGCCAACTTCGACAAGGACACCGTCCGGCTTCAGGCCGATGCCGGCATCCAGGTCGGACAGGTCGTCACGCGCGACCAGGCGCGGGCCGACAGCCCGAGCGCGCGCGAGGCGGATCTCGAGGCAAAGGTGCAGGCGCTGCAGGACCAGGTCGCCGCGATCGACGCGGACATCAAGTCGGCCCAGATCGTGCAAGGCTATCTCGAGAAGTTGGGCACGGGCGGCGACAAGCCCGCGCCGGTCGATGCGAAGAACCTGGCCGGCACGCTGGACGCGATCCGCAAGGGCGCGTTCGATGCGCTCGAGCGCGTGCGCAACGACGAGACGAAGAAGCGCGCGTTGACGAAGCAGCTCGACGCCGCGCAGCGCGAGCTCGCGCAGGCGCGCGCCGGCGCGCGTGCCGGCCGGACGATCACGGTGCAGGTGGCGGCCCGCCAGGGCGGCAGGCTGGTGCTGACTTACCAGGTCGAGCGCGCGGGCTGGAAGCCGGCGTACCGCGCCGCGCTGGATTCCAGCGCGTCCACCCTCGACCTGGAACGGATGGCGACCATTTCGCAAAAGACGGGCGAGGACTGGACCAATGTGAAGCTGCGCCTGTCGACCGGCCAGCCGAGCCTCGTCGTGGCCGCGCCCGATCCGATGCCGTGGCTGCTGGACTACCAGCCGCCCACCGAGAATATCGTCGCCCCCACCACTGCCATGTTCCGCGCCCTGCGAGCTCCGGCGCCCGCGGCTCCACCGCCACCGCCCGCCGCCAAGGCGGACGATTACATCGCCCCTATCCTGGAATCGCAGGGGAATTTCACGACCGAATTCGAGGTGCCGGCCCGCGTCACGCTGGCGTCGGACGGCCGCGAGATCGCCGTCAGCCTGTCGCGCCAGACCTTGAAGGCGGAGCAGCGCGTCCTGGTCGCGCCGAGGAGCGGCAATGATGCGGCGGTCCTGACGGCGCAGGCTGCGCGGCCCGACGGTGTCTGGTTGCCCGGCCAGGTGCAGCTGCAGCGCGACGGCACCTATGTCGGCGCGCTGCGCTGGGATCCGCAGGCGGGCGAGCGCTTCCGCCTGGCGTTCGGGCGCGACCCGCTCGTGCGCGTGAAGGTCGAGGAGCGCGACCGCAAGTCGGGCCAGGCGGGCTTCTTCAACGGCGCCAACCAGCGCCGCATCGCGCAGACGTATGTCGTGACGAGCGCCCATCGCCAGCCGATCGACGTGCTCGTGCTCGAACCCACGCCCGTCAGCGAATCGGACAAGGTGACCGTCAAGACGGCCCTGCGTCCGGAGCCGGACGTCCGCGACTGGGAGCAGCGGCGCGGACTGGTCGGCTGGACGCGGACCCTGAAGCCCAACGAGACGGCCCGTTTCGACGTCGACTACGTCATCGATTATCCGAAAGAGGGCTACGTGCAGGGCTTGCCCTGATCACGGCTGCGGGTTCCACCCCGCGCCGCCGCCGTAGGCCGCAAAGACCCTGGTACGCGTCGCGAAACGGTTCGCCACGTCCGCATCCGACAGCACGTAGCCGCCCACGCGCGTGCGCAGGTCGAGCGGCGTGCCGGCCAGCGTCGTGCTGCCGTACTCGCGCCAGCCCGCGTCCGCGCTCGCCACGGCGGGATTTGGCGCCGGCTGGTTATTGACACCCTGGCCCGCCCAGCCGGCCGGCGCCACGTGGGCATCCATCCGGCAGTTCACGAAGGCGACGTTGTCCCACGTGCTCGTCGTGCCCGGACTGCGCGCCAGATACGTCGCGCCGGCCGGCACGTCGCCGTGGTTCGGGCCGGGACCGGGGCCGTGCGTCAGCGCGCTGTTCAGGAAGACGTAGCCGATGTCCGTCGCCACGGGCACGCGCGCCTGCAGCACGTAGCCGCCGCTCGATGCGTTGGCGCTGTCGCCCACGCTGCGGATCTCGCTGTTCTCGAACAGGGCCGCGTGGCTGCTGCCCCAGATGAAGTCGACGTTGCCCGCGACGAGCGTGTCGTAGAACCACGCCCAGCCCTTCAGGTTCAGCGTGTCCTGCTCGCTCGTGAAGTTCGCGTGCTTCGCGACGAGGCGCGTGTCGCTGTTGAAGTACAGCGTCTCCGCCTGGCCCGAGATCGAGGCCGAACGGATCGTCGCGTTGTCGATCGTGAGCGTGTCGAGCACCAGCATGTCCGCGTTCTCGACCAGCATCACGGCCCGTCCGCCCGCGGGCGAACCGGCCACCGTCGGCGACTGGCTCGACCCGGTGCCCGGGTTCAGCGTCTCGTTGTTCGTGTAGCGGATCACGGTGCCGTCGCGGCTCTCGCCCTTGATCGTGACGTTGTCCTTGCCGTTCAGGTACAGCAGCTCGTCGTAGGTGCCGTTCTTCACGGCGATCGTCACGGGCGCCGTCTTCGCGAAGTTCTGCATCGCGTAGTTCAGCGCGCCCTGCACGGTGCGGAAATCGGCGGTGCCGTCGTCGTCGACGGTGACCGTGGCAGCAAGCGGCGCCGCGGCCTTGGTCGTGAACGACCAGCCGCCAAGCTTGCCGATGCCGACGAACGGCAGGCCGCCCAGCGTCGTGTCGGTGAACACCCCGTCGGCGATCGCGACATAGTATTCGGTGCCGTAGGCGAGCTTGCCCGAGTGCGGCGCGATGCGCACCGTGTTGCCGTCGATGCGGATCGGCGCCGTGTTCACGCGCCGCACGAGCGCCTGGCCCGGGTAGCCGAGGGCATCCGTCTCGCCGCTGGTGCGGATCACGTCGACCAGGGCATCGTCGGCCTTGCGGAAGATGCGGATGCTGCCGTTTGCGCCCAGCGTTGGCGGACTGTCGAACGTCAGTTTCAACACCGTGTCGACGTTCACCGCGCCCGCCTGCGCGGCCGGGCTGCTGGCGCCCGCAAGCGCGTACGTCTGCGTGGGCTGGACGAATTGCGCGCCGATGGTCGCCGCGATCGTGCGCGTGAGGCTTGGGTCGGAGCCGCTCGTGAACATGATGCTGGCGGTGCCGGCGGACAGCGGCGTCAGGGTGACGGTGTTGCCGTTCGCGCTCGCGCCGACGACGGCCGGATTGCTGGACGCGACGGTGAAACTGTCGGCGGTGCCGTCCGCCGTGACGGCGGTGACGGCGATCGTGAGCGGCGCATCGCCCGCTTCGGCCGTGTAGGCCGTCGCGGCCGGATCGAGCGTCAGCTGCACGGGTTTCTGGCGCGGGTCGCCCACGCGCACGTCGTCGACCTGGAACGATTTATTGGCCGTGTACAGGCCGATCAGGCCGCGCTGCGCGAACGACGCATCGGTCACGCTGCCGAGGTTCTTCCCGTCCAGGTAGACGGTGAGCGTGGTGCCGATCATTTCGAAGCGGACCGTGTAGAACTGGGCATCCATCGCGATCGGCATCTTGACCTGTTTCGGGCGGCTGAGCGTCCCGTTCAGCATGCGCGCGATCTCGACCTGGGTGCTCGTCGTGCTGTTCTGGACGTTCAGGCCCGCGCCATACCAGTTGGCCGCATCCACGTAGCGCGCGACGAGGTACAGCTGCTTGTTGCCCGTCGTGCCGTTGGCCATCGGGCGGATGCGCGCTTCGACGTAATAGTCGCCTGAAGGCACGCCGGTAAAGGCGTCCGGCTTCACGAGCGCAAGCACGCCGCCCGTCGTCGCGGCCGTGTACTGCAGTACCTTGCTGGGGCTGCCGGCCGCTTCGTCCGTCACGCCGAAGGTGCCGTTCGGACCGGCCACGGGGAGCAGGTTCCATTTTGCCGCGCTGCCGGACTGGAAATCGTCGCAGAAGTACAGGCCGCTGGCGGGGCAGTTCAGCGTGGGTCCGGTGTCGATGGTGGTTTTACCTGTGCCGGTGATCGCCGTCGCCAGCTTGCCGCCGCCCGCCTGTGCCAGTGCGTTCGCTTTCACGAGGGCGGCCGGGCGCGGCGTGTAGGCGTAAGGCGGCGTCCACGTCGTCGCGCTGGACACGGCGCATGCACCCAGCGCCGCGCCGTTCAGCAGCGAGCCGGTGTCCTTGAAGGTGCCGGCCGTGGCGTCGCCCGGATTCCTGACCACGCTGTCGCAGCCGCTCGCGCCCGCGATCTCGAACACGTTCGCGTTCGACAGGATCTTCGCATTCGCGCCGGGGCCCACGCTGTAGCTGTTCTTGTACACGTCGGCCGTCTTGCTGCCCGTGTAGTAGTTGTTGAAGAGGTGGACCTGGCCGAAGCGCACGCGCGGCGCGCGCGACTGGATCGCGCGGAACACGTTGTTGCTGAAGGTGACGCGCAGCTTGCCCTCGTCCGCCGTGGCCGAAGCGCTCGAGCCGATCAGGTTGTTCTTGTCGTGTTCACCGAACACGTTGTACGACACCGTCACGTAGTCGGACGCGTTGGTGATGTCGACGGCGCCGTCGTGGCACTGCTTCACGTGGCCGTTCTCGATGGGCAGGAAGTTGTCCGTGACCGGCGCGTCGGTGAACGAGTTGTGGTCGATCCACACGTGGTCCGAGCCCGAGATGCCGATGGCGTCATAGGCCGCGTTCCAGTTGCCGGTCGAGCCGTCGGTCGGGTCCCACACGGGGGCGACGTCGCACGGGTTCTGGATCTTGAGGTTGCGGATGATGATCTGGCTGACGTTCGACAGGATGATGTGGCCGTTGACCAGGCCGGAATTGGCGCCGTCGCCGATCAGCGTCGTGTTGTTCTTGAGGCGGATCGCGCCGCGCGCCGACTGGTCGGCGGTGCTCGTGTACGGCCGGCCTTCCGTCATGTCGACGAGGCCGGACAGCTTGATGATCTTGGGTGTCGTGCCGCCGTTGGCGATGGCCGCGAGCAGCTGCGCGCGGTTCGTCACGGTGTAGATCTGGTCGGTGGCGGCATTGGCGCCGGCGACGGTGCCGCCACCCTGGCTCGCCCAGCCGTCGAGCGGCGCGGTGGCGCGGGCCGGATCCGTGGCGGCGGTGGCGCCATTGACGCCATTGACGGCAAGGCAGAGCGCGGCGAGCGCGATTGCCGCCCCGATACGTGCGTATCTCATGGATGTCTCCTTGGCAGACGGCGGCTCAGGCGCGGCGGCGGCTGATTGCGAGACCGGCGGCGCCGGCCAGCAGCAGGGCAGGGACCGCGGGTTCGGGGACGTCCGCGGCGCCGATCTGCGCCGTGATCGAACCGTAGTCGCCATGCCACGCGAGCCCGCCCAGGTCGACGGCGATGGTGTGGCCGTCGACGACACTCAAACCGGGCACGCCGTCGACCGCGCTGCCGTCCAGCAGCGTGAAGCGCGTGATGGCGGCGGGGAGCGTCGCGCCGAAGTCGAAGGTCAGCTTGTAGTCGCCGGTGGGGACGGGCATGTTCTCGTAGATCGTGAGCATGCCGTCCTTGGCGAAATCGAAGCCGAACAGGAAGTCGGCCGTGAGGAATTCGACGCCGCTGTCGGTCGGGTCGAGCGTGCTGGTGTTGCTGCCGGGTTCCTGGGCGAACAGGTGGTCGAGTCCGAGGACGTCGGCCGCGCTGCCGTTGTAGGTGGCGGTAATGCGGGCGTCTTGCAGGGAAAGCGGTGCTGCCTGTGCCTGGCCGCTGGCAAGGGCTGCCAGGACCAGGGTCTCCAAGATTGTAGTCGTTTTCATTGTTATTCCCGATTGATTGCAAATAAGCCATGGAGGGCGCCTGGCCGGATGCCGGGCCGCCAGGTCGGGAAATGTTAGCACGGGGATATCTAAATTGGTCGGGCCAGTTTAAATATTTTTAGACCAGAATGAGAATTGGCTTGACCAATTAGAAAGCCGGAAAAAACAAAACCCCGGCCCGCATGACGCGGGACCGGGGTTTTCGAAAGGCCTACCGGGAGTGGAACGCTATCAGGCGCCGACGCTTTCCAGTGCCTTGTTGAAGGTCGCGCTCGGACGCATCACGGCCTTGACCTTGGCATTGTCCGGCTTGTAGTAGCCGCCGATGTCGACCGGCTTGCCCTGGATTTCCAGCAGTTCCGCGACGATCTTCTGCTCGTTCTCGGCCAGTTGCTTGGCCAGCGGCGCGAAGTAGGCGGCCAGTTCGGCGTCTTCCGTCTGCTGTGCCAGTTCCTGGGCCCAGAACATCGACAGGTAGAACTGGCTGCCGCGGTTGTCGAGTTCACCGGTCTTCGGCGACGGCGACTTGCGGTTGTCCAGCAGCTTGCCGGTGGCGGCGTCCAGGGTCTTGGCCAGCAGCTTGGCTTTCGCGTTGCCGGTCTTGAGGCCCAGGTCTTCGAAGCTCACGGCCAGCGCGAGGAATTCGCCCAGCGAGTCCCAGCGCAGGTGGTTTTCTTCGGTCAGCTGCTGCACATGCTTCGGTGCCGAACCGCCGGCGCCCGTTTCGTACATGCCGCCGCCGGCCATCAGCGGGACGATCGACAGCATCTTGGCGCTGGTGCCCAGTTCCAGGATCGGGAACAGGTCGGTCAGGTAGTCGCGCAGGATGTTGCCGGTCACCGAGATGGTGTCCAGGCCGCGCCATGCGCGCTCCAGCGTGAAGCGCATCGCGCGCACCTGCGACATGATCTGGATGTCCAGGCCTTCCGTGTCGTGATCCTTCAGGTACGTCTTGACCTTCTTGATCAGTTCATTCTCGTGCGGACGGTACGGGTCCAGCCAGAACACGGCCGGCATGCCGGAGTTGCGGGCGCGGGTGACGGCCAGCTTGACCCAGTCGCGGATCGGTGCGTCCTTCACCTGGCACATGCGCCAGATGTCGCCCTTCTCGACGTTCTGCGACAGCAGCACTTCGCCCGTTGCCAGGTCGGTGATGTTGGCGACGCCGTCTTCCTGCACTTCGAAGGTCTTGTCGTGCGAGCCGTATTCCTCGGCCTGCTGGGCCATCAGGCCGACGTTCGGGACGGTGCCCATCGTGCGCGGGTCGAAGGCGCCATGCCATTTGCAGAAGTTGATGATCTCCTGGTAGATGCGGGCGAACGTCGATTCCGGGATCACGGCCTTGACTTCCTTCAGGCGGCCGTCGGCGCCGTACATCTTGCCGCCGGCGCGGATCATTGCCGGCATCGACGCATCGACGATCACGTCGTTCGGCGAGTGGAAGTTGGTGATGCCCTTGGCCGAGTCGACCATCGCCAGCGCCGGGCGATGTTCCTGGCAGGCGTGGATGTCGCGGATGATTTCTTCGCGCTGCGAATCCGGCAGCTTGGCGATCTTGTTGTACAGGTCGGCCATGCCGTTGTTGACGTTCACGCCCAGGCTGTTCAGCAGTTCGCCGTGCTTCTCGAAGGCTTCCTTGTAGAAGGTGCGGACCGCGTGGCCGAACACGATCGGGTGCGACACCTTCATCATGGTCGCCTTCACGTGCAGCGAGAACATCACGCCGGTCTTGTGCGCGTCTTCGATCTGCTGTTCGTAGAACTCGAGCAGCGCCTTGCGGCTCATGAACATCGAGTCGATGATCTCGCCGTCCAGCAGGGAGACCTTCGGCTTCAGCACGATGGTCTCGCCGCCCTTGGTGATCAGTTCCATCTTGACGTCGCGCGCGCGGTCGAGCGTCATCGACTTTTCGCCGTGGTAGAAGTCACCGTGGGTCATGTGCGACACGTGCGTGCGCGAGGCCTGCGACCATTCGCCCATCGAGTGGGGGTTCTTGCGGGCGTATTCCTTGACGGCCTTCGGCGCGCGGCGGTCCGAGTTACCTTCGCGCAGGACCGGGTTCACGGACGAGCCGATGCACTTGCCGTAGCGGGCCTTGATCTCTTTTTCTTCGTCCGTCTTCGGATCGGCCGGGTAGTCCGGGAGGTTGTAGCCCTTGCCCTGCAGTTCCTTGATGGCTGCCTGCAGCTGGCCCACCGATGCCGAGATGTTCGGCAGCTTGATGATGTTGGCGTCCGGCTGCAGCGTCTTCTTGCCGAGTTCCGACAGCGTGTCCGGCACGCGCTGGTCCGGCGACAGGCGGTCGGCGAAGACGGCCAGGATACGCGCCGCGACGGAGATGTCGCTCTCTTCGATGCGAATGCCGGCGGGTTTGGCAAACGTCTCGACGACGGGCAGGAAGGCGTGGGTGGCCAGCAGGGGCGCCTCGTCGGTTAGGGTATAGATGATGGTCTGATCACTGCTCATACGCTGGTTCCTCGATGTGCGGGAGGGTTTGGAGTTCTAATACTAAAAAAACATCGGCTGTCCGGGCCACGCGCCAATGGTGGTGAACAGATCGAGGATCATACTCCGTCAAACATCGATCCGGCGGCCACAAACGTCGTATGTTGCCTTACGACTAAGTCTTATATAAGACATAGGACAGCCGCTATTATGCACGACCTTTTCGCAAAGGCGAAGCAGATCGTGAAAGGCCTTTTCGCAATGTGGGATTTACATCTGGCGGAACAGGTCGGCGTAGTTGCGGCTGACGACCAGTTGTTCGTCGCGGCCCTTCAGTTTGACCAGTAGCCGGCCGCGGAAGTCCGTGCGCGTGCCGGCCACGTGGCGCGCGGCGACGATCACGCCGCGGTGGATCTGCCAGAACTGCTGCGGGTCGAGCTGGTCGCGCAGCTGGCGCATCGGCGTGCGGATCAGGTGCTCGCCGTCGGCCACGAACACGCTCGTGTACTTGTCGTTGCTCTGGAAGTAGATGACTTCGTCGATGGCGATCAGGCGCGTCTCCTGGCCTTGCGCGGCGCGGATCCACTGCAGCGGCGCGGCCGGCGCCGGCGCGGCGGCGGGCGTGGAAGGCGCCATGCCGAGCTGGCGCAGCAGGCCGGCCAGCATGTCGGCGGACGGCGCCGCGGGCGCAGGGGCGGACAGCGTTTCCTTCAACCGTACGACCGTCCGCTGCAGCCGCTCCAGGCGGATGGGTTTCAGCAGGTAGTCGAACGCGGCGTGCTCGAACGCCTGCAGCGCGTACGCCTCGTGCGCGGTCGTGAACACGACGCGCGGCGCATTCTTCTCATCGACGAGGCGGGCAGCGAGATCGAGGCCGTTCAGGCCGGGCATCTGGATGTCGAGGAACAGGATGTCGGGCGCCAGCTCGTCGACGAGGCGCAGCGCTTCGATGCCGTTGCCGGCGCGGCCGACGATGCGCAGTTCCGGCCAGGCGGCGGCCAGTTGTTCTTCGAGGTAGGCCAGCAGGTGCGGTTCGTCGTCGGCAAGCAGGGCGCGGATGGGGGCGATGATGGCACCTCGGTAAAACGTTATGCGGGCAGGATCAGACGCGAGGTGACGCCTCCGTCTTGATTTTCGAGCAATTGTATCTTAGCAAGATTTCCATGCAAGGTGCGCAGGCGCTCGCGCAGGTTCGACAGGCCGACGCCGCCGCCCGGGCGCGGCGCAGTGGTCGTCAAGCCCGCCCCGTCGTCGGCCACTTCCACGCACAAACCCGCCTCCGTCCGGCGCGCCCGCACGACGATCGTGCCGCCATCCACTTTCGGCTCGATGCCGTGCATGACGGCGTTTTCGACCAGCGGCTGGATCAGCATGGGCGCGATGGCGGCGGCGCGGCAGGCGTCGTCCACGTCGATGCGGTAGCGCAGCCGGGCGCCCATGCGGACCGTCAGCAGGTCGAGATAGGCGCGCGCAAGGTCGATCTCGGCGCCGAGCGTGGCGTGGTCCGCGCGGCTGGCCGACAGGCTCGCGCGCAGGAAATCGATCAGGCGCTCGAGCATGTGGCGGGCCCGCACCGGGTCGGAACCGATCAGGCTCACGACGTTGGCCAGCGTGTTGTACAGGAAGTGCGGTTCGATCTGCGCCTGCAGGGTGCGCAGCTGCGCTTCCGCGAGCAGGCGCGCGGCCTCGGCGATCTGCTCCTGCTGGCGCGCCGCCTCGATCTCGCGCGCGATGCGGCGCTCGCCGGCCGTGAGCACGCCGGCCATCAGCAGCGCGACCACGACGGCGCCCGGCAGGTAGCGCGCCATCAGGCCCGTGTGCAGCAGCGCGTCGAAGGTGCTGCGTCCACCGAGCACGGCGTCCGTGACGGCCAGGCCGAGCAGGGCGCAACACGCCGTCAGCAGCACCCTGGCGGCCCGCATCGCCGCGCTGTCGCGTCCGGGCGCGATGCGGCGCAGCAGGTGCACCACGCCGTGGATGAGGAAGCCGATCACGTTCGACGCGAACAGCATGTCCGTCAGCAGCGTGGCGACCGGCGCGCGGCTGCCGAACAGGAGCGCCACGCACGTCAGCGCGACGCCGATGATGCCGTTCCACACGAACGTGTAGACGAGGTTGCGCAGCGGCGAAGGGCGCCAGCGCCGGAAGGGCGCGAACGATTCCAGCGGGTGCATCGAGGGCGTGGCGGGTGTGGTCATGGTGTTCCTGTCTCAAACAGCCAGAAAGTTACCATGGAAGCAATGTGGTGTGCGATAGGGCAGCCGGGCCAGCGCCACCGGCCCCTCGGCCACGCGCGCCGCGTCGAACACCGTCAACATGCTCGTGGCCGTGTTCGTGTCCTGCGCGACGCCCACGAGCCAGCCATCCGTTTCGGACCGGGCGCCCTGGCGCGGCACGAGCACGTGCTCCTCGGCGCGCCAGCCGGCAGCGAAGCGCCAGCTGTCCGTGCGGCCACGCTCCACGTCGACGACGTTCACCGTGTCCAGCGTCAGCGACGTATTCTGCGCATCGCTGGACAGCATGGCGAGACGGCCGTGGCGCCGCGCGACGGCCTGCGGCATCACGCGCGGGAATTCGGCGCCGTCGAGCAGGCGGGTCGCCGCCACCTTGCCGCTGGCGTGATCGAGGCGGATGCGCATGGCGGCGTGCAGGGCGGGCCGGTTCGGTTCGCGTTCGCCTTCCATCACGCGGCTTGTCGCTTTCAGAAAATCGCCGTCGTGCAGGACGAGGTCGACCTGCGTGACGTTGCCGCCGGCCTCGTCCCACGCATTCCCGAAGTGGAACGCCATGCGCGGCGGCAGGTCGTAGACGCGGCGGATCGCGAGCGTGTCCTTGGCGACCACGATGATGCGGGCGCCGCGTTGTTCTCCCGCCCACACGTGGCGCTCGGCCAGGCTCAGGGTGGCGTCGTCCGAGATGTCGTACGGCGGCACGACGAACACGAGGTGGCGCGCGCTGACGGCGAAATCGTGCTGCAGCGCGAGCTTCGGCACCTCGACCGCGCCCGCCTGCAGCACCTTGCCGTCGGCACCGATGCGGTACAGGGCGAGCCTGTCGCCGCCGGGCAGGGCGCCGAAGTTCCACAGGGTGCCGTCCGGCTCGATCTTCGGATGCGCGGAGAACGGCATCGCGGCGAGGTCGTCGCGCCACGTGTGGATGCCGATGGTGGCGAGGGTCGCGGGATCGAGCTCCGTCGCGGAGCCGCCTTCCCACAGCGCGTACAAGCGATCGTTGAACGGCAGCAGGTTCGTATTGGCCGTGTTCAGGCTGTCGTTGTCGCGGAAGCCCCGCCGCGCGATGTCCGTGCCGAAGGCGGGATACAGGAACTGGCCGGCGGCGGATTCGTCGAGGAATTTACGGGTCTCGACGAAGCGGCCCTGGTGCGTCACCGTGCCGCCGGCGATGCGCCAGGCCTGGGCGTAGCCGTCGCCGTCGAACCAGTGGTGGTAACGCTCGCCGCCCAGTTCGAAGCGGCCGGGGCCGTTGCGGAAGAACGTGCCTTGCAACTCGTCCGGGATCCGGCCTTCGACGTGGGCGTGGCCCTGCTGGCTGCCTTCGAGGTTCGCGTACACCGTCAACTCCTGGTCGCGGGCGAGGGCGGCGTGGAAGCGCTGGTACGTCGTGCGGGCGTCGGCGCGGGCGAAACCGGTGATGCCGAGGGCGGCGACACCGAGGCCGGCTTTGAGGAAGTGGCGGCGTTGCATGGCGGCCTCTCAGCGCAGGGTCACGGCGGTGTCCAGGCCGGCGGCCGGCACGGCCAGCTTGACGGCGGCGAAGTCCGGCGGGCCCATGCGGCCCTGGGCGTTGTTGCTGAACGCGATCGGCTCGGTCGGGATGCCCATCAGGTTGCGGTCCATGCGGCCGTTGTCATTGATATCCTGGAACACCGCGAAACCATAGTCGCCCGGTGCGACGTCGTGGAACACGAGCGTCGTGCCGGCCTTGTCGGCCTTCGCCTTCTCCGCGCGGACCGGGTGCTTGAGGAAGGCGTCGGCGTTGTTGTAGAGGGCGACCATGATCTGGCCCGACGTCGATTGGACGTTGTCGACGCGGACGACGAGATCGGCGGCGGTTGCGAGCGGGGTGGTGAAAGCCAGGGCGAGGAGGGCGGTGCGGATCATCGGAAGCTCCATCTGTGTCGTTGTGATGGAGGCAATGTATCCGGGGGCGTTAGCGCGATGGGCGCGATGCGACGAGATGCAGTAGAGCGGTGTGAAATGCGGTGGCGTGTCGCGAAATGGAGGGTGGGGCATTTCAAGCCAGGGGCCTGAAATGCGAGCCCACCATGCGTTCAACTCAACTGTAAGCAGTCCAGGCCTGCGGAATCTCGATACTGCCGCTCTGTGCGGCATCCGCATACGCGCGCATTTCGGCGACGACGGCCTCGAGCTGTTCATTGCTCGGGTTGGCGAGGAAGCCCTTCATGCGTTCGTGCAGCGCGGCCTGCTGGTCGCGCCATTCATAACGGGACGACTTGCTCATGCACCCTCCTTGCGGCGAACTGCCGTCCTGGTATTGGTATTGTTGTTCATGACATCCTCCTTCAAAGACCTCAGGCTAAGGCGTTCCCACCGATCAGGTCGGTGCGATGACGCACATTGTGTTTGCCAAAGGAATTAAGTTCTTGGCGGCAGGATGCTGTAATAGAACAATTCGAGCCGGCCTTCGAGGTCGCGCTTCGACTTTTCCTGGTCGATGACGTGCTGCGGGCGCATGAGGTTCATGAACATTTCGCCCGTGATTGTGCTCATCAGGTGGCAGGGCAGCAGGTCGAGCGGCAGGCCGGGACGCAGTTGGGCGCGGATGTCCGGGCGGGCGAAAAAGCGGGCCAGCATCTCGCGCGTCATGCGCGGGCCGCTGTTCCAGAATGCCTCGGCCAGTTCCGGATTCGTCGGCGCCTCGGCCAGCACGATGCGCTGCAGGTCGATCGCTTCCTGCGACGTGATCAGTGCGTACATCTGGTGCGCGAAGTCGTCGATGATGTCGCGCAGCGGACGGGTGTCCGTCTCCATCGGCTGGCTGCGGAAGAAGCGGTGGCGCTTGGCGGCCAGCACCGCGGCCAGCAGGCCTTCCTTGCCGCCGAATTTCACATAGATCGTACGCACCGCGACGTGCGCCGCGCGGGCGATCGATTCGAGGCTCGTCTTCGTATAGCCGTTCTTGAGAAACAGGGTGCCGGCGATATGCAGCAACTCCTGCGTGCGTGCCTCGACGTCGGCGGCCTTGGGCCGGCCCGCGCCCTTGCCGGGGCATTCGGATGCGTCATGCATATGTTTGTCCATGGGCTCCATGCTAGTGGAATCTCTAATGAAATGCAACCGTTTCATTTCTTGACTTTGGCAAAAACTTGTCGAATAATGCGATGGACTAATTTCATTTCTTTCGGAGTTACACATGCCTGATACGCAAACCACGGTCGACCACAAGCCGGCCGCAGCCGTCCCGCCGGCCGCACCGGCCACTGCCGCCAAGGGGCCTCCGAAGCGCGTGCTGATCGTGGTGGGCCTGATCGCCGCCGCCGCGCTGGCCGCCGGCGGCCGCATGTGGTACCGCAGCCATAACTTCGTCGAGACCGAAAATGCCTACGTCACGGGCCACGTGCACCCGGTGTCGTCGCGCATCCCGGGCGTCGTGACCAAGGTGCTGTTCGAGGATAACCAGGTCATCAAGGCCGGCGACGTGCTGGCCGAGCTGGACCCGGCCGACCAGGGCGTGAAGGTCGAGCAGATCCAGGCCCAGATCGCCAGCGTGCAGCAACAGATCGTGCAGGCCGACGCCGCGATCCAGCAGGCCAGGGCGCAGGCCTCGGCCGCCCAGGCGCAGGTGGTGCAGGCCCAGGCCAACCTCGTGCGCGCCAGGCAGGACGCCGAGCGCTACGGCCAGCTGTACAACACGCAGATGAAGGCCGTCTCGAAAGCCGAAGTCGATGCCGCCACGGCCGCCCGTGCGGGCGCCACGGCCGACGTCACGGCCCGCCGCGACAACGCCAGCGCCGCCCAGGCCCAGATCGCCGCCGCGACGTCGGCGCGCGAGGTGCTCAAGGCGCAGGTGAAAGTGCTGGAAGCGCAGCTGAAGGACGCCCAGCAGCAGCTCGGCTACAACCGCATCGTGTCGCCGGTATCCGGCCGCATCGGCAAGCGCAGCGTGGAAGTCGGCGCGCGCGTGCAGCCGGGCCAGCAGCTGGCCGCCATCGTGCAGGACGACGTGTGGGTCGTCGCCAACTTCAAGGAGACGCAGCTGCCGGGCATCGTGCCGGGCCAGCAGGTCAGCATCGAAGTGGACGCGCTGCCGAAGCACGAACTGGTCGGCCGCGTGGACAGCTTCGCACCGGCGTCGGGCAACCAGTTCGCGTTGCTGCCGGCCGATAACGCGACCGGCAACTTCACCAAGATCGTCCAGCGAGTGCCCGTGAAGATCACGTTCGCGCCGGAAGACCTCAAGAAGTACGCGGGCCGCCTCGTGCCGGGCATGTCGACCGTGGTCGAGATCGACCTGCGCCAGAAGTCCGCCGCCAAATAACCGAGGAACCGTGATGTCCACGACGATCACCAAACCGATGGCGCACAACGCGCCCGCGGGGGCCCCGGCGAACGGTGCGCACATCGACGCGCGCACCTGGATCGCGGTGCTGGCCGGCATGCTCGGCGCCTTCATGGCGGTGCTCGACATCCAGATCACCAATTCGTCGCTGCGCGACATCCTCGGCTCCCTGTCGGCCACGCAGGAAGAGGGTTCGTGGATCTCGACCGCGTACCTGTGCGCCGAGATCGTGGTGATCCCGATGACGGCGCTGTTCGTGCGCGCCCTCGGCCAGCGCCGCTACCTGATGCTCACGACGGCGCTGTTCCTCGGGTTCTCCACGCTGTGCGGCGCGGCCTGGAGCCTGTCCAGCATGATCGTGTTCCGCATGATGCAGGGCTTTACGGGCGGCGCGCTGATCCCGATGGCGATGACCCTCGTGATGACGCGCCTGCCCCCGGCCAAGCGCGCCGTCGGCATGGCGATGTTCGGCCTGACCGCCACGCTGGCGCCCGCGATGGGCCCGACCCTCGGCGGCTACCTGACCGAGTTGTACGGCTGGCCGTCGATCTTCTATATCAACTGGGTGCCGGGCGTGCTCCTGATCGCCGGCATGTACTGGGGCATCGACCGCGAGCCCATGGACCTGAAGGCGCTGGTCAAGGCCGACTGGCTCGGCATCGCGTTCATGGCGGTGGGCCTCGCGAGCCTGACGATCTTCCTGGAAGAGGGCAATTCGAAGGACTGGTTCGAGTCCGGCTTCATCATCACGTTCGCCTCGCTGGCGCTGGTCGGCATCCTCGGCTGGATCGTGATCGGCTTTTCGCGGCCGGAGCCGTTCGTCAACCTGCGCCTGTACGGCCAGCGCAACTTCCTCGTCGCGACGGTGCTGTCGGCCGTCATCGGCATGGGCCTGTATGGCTCGTCGTTCCTGCTGCCGCTGTTCCTGGGACAGATCGCTGGCTACTCGCCGATGCAGATCGGTGAAGTGATCGCGTGGGTCGGCCTGCCGCAGCTGTTCGTGATGCCGTTCGTCGCGCGCCTGTCGCAGAAGATCGACAACCGAATCCTGTGCTCGTTCGGCCTCGGGCTGTTCGGCGTGTCGTGCCTGATGAACGCTTACATGGATGCGAGCACGGGCTACGACCAGCTGATGCTGTCGCAGATCATCCGCGCGCTGGGCCAGCCGTTCGTGATGCTGACGCTGTCGAACTTCGCGATGGCCGGGATTCCGCCGAAGGACATGACGTCGGCATCGAGCCTGTTCAACATGACCCGCAACCTGGGCGGCTCGGTCGGCATCGCCCTGCTGGCGACGGCCCTCACGAACCGCGAGCACTTCCACTCGGAGCGCCTGGGCGAGTCGGTGTCGCTCGTCTCCGCCGCCACGCAGGCCCGCCTCGACGCGCTGACGCAATCGTTCCTCGCCAAGGGCTTCGACCCGGCGACGGCGGCCCAGCAGGCCATCGGCGCCATCGACCGCATCGTGCGGCGCGAGTCGTTCGTGATGGCCTACAACGACGGCTTCTTCATCGTCGGCATGATCCTGCTCGTGGCGATCGTTCCGCTGTGGTTCTCGGACAAGCTCAAGTCGCCCAGCGGCGGCGGTGGCGGTGGCCACTGAACCAAGGATAATTGGATAAAGTATGAAAACTGTTTATATCAAGTCTGCCGTCGCGCTGGCCGTGGCCACGCTGCTGTCCGCCTGCGGCACCGTCGGCAAGGATTTCGTCGCGCCGAAAGGCATCGATACGCCGGCCTTCCGCCACGCCGCGGCCGAGCCGCAAGACCAGGCGGCACGCCTGCCGGCCGCATGGTGGACCGTGTTCGGCGATGCGACCCTGAGCCAGCTGGAAGAGCGCGCCCTGCGCGACAACCCGAACGTGCGCGCCGCCGCGCAGCGCCTCGTGCAGGCACAGGCGCAGCTGGGCGTGACGCGCGCCAGCCAGTTGCCCACCGTCGGCGTCTCCGCCGGCGTATCGAACTCGCGCACGTCGGCCGAAACGCCGATGGGCGTGACGTTCGGCGGCCGTTCGATCAAGGGTAACGAGTTTTCGGTCGGCGCCAATTTCTCGTACGAGCTCGATCTGTGGGGCCGCGTGCGCCGCGCCGTGGAAGCGGCCGACGCCCAGGCGCTGGCCGCGCAGGACGACCGCGACGGCGTCATGCTGATGCTGTCCGGCCAGGTCGCGACGACGTACTGGCAGCTGCGCGGCCTCGATGCCGATATCGCCATCCTGAACGATGCGCTGGCCACGCGCCGCGAATCGCAGCAGCTGATCGAGGCGCGCTTCAACGCGGGCCTGTCGAACGAGCTCGATGTCTCGCGCACCCGCATCGAGCGCGCGAACGCCGAGGCGGACATCCAGGAAGCCCAGCGCCAGCGCAACACGCTGGAACACGCGCTGGCCGTGCTGGTGGGCGCATCGCCGAGCGAGGCTATCGTGGCCCCGGCCGCGGGCACCGCGCTGCCGCAGCCGCCGGCGATCCCCGTCGGCCTGCCGGCGAGCCTGCTGGGCCAGCGTCCGGACCTCGCCGCGAGCGTCGCCACCCTGAAGGCGTTCAATGCGCAGGTGGGCGTGGCCGAAGGCGCGTACTACCCGAGCCTGTCGTTGACGGGGAATTTCGGCTATGCGTCCGAGACGCTGAGCAACCTGGCCAAGGGCAGCGCGCGCCAGTTCTCGTTCGGACCGCTCGCGCTGTCGCTGCCGGTGTTCGAGGGCGGCCGCATCGAGGCCAACGTGAAGCTGGCCAAGGCGCGCTACGACGAGGCCGTCGCGAACCACGAAGGCCGCCTGCTGACGGCGCTGCGCGACGTGGAGGATGCGCTGTCGGACGTGCAGCAGCGCCAGAAGCAGGGCGACGTGCAGGTGCAGGCGCAGCAGGCCGCCGCGCGCGCCGTGCAGGTGGCGCAGGCGCGCTTCGACCGCGGCGTGTCGACGTACCTGGACGTTACCGATGCCCAGCGTTCCGCGCTGGCTGCGGACCGTGCGGCCGCGCAGATCCGTACGCAGCGGTTGCTGGCGGCGGTGTCGGTGGCGCGGGCGCTGGGTGGCGGGTGGACGCAGGGTAAGGCTGAAGCTACGGTAGCGGCTCGCTAACAACTTGGGCCCCCGCCTGCGCGGGGGCGACGATTCATACGCAACGTATAAATTCGTCGTCCCTGCGAAGGCGGGCTAGGGCCCCCGGCACTAGCCCCCAATTTCCCTTGAACAGGATTACAATCCCCCGATTGCCAACCTCACAAGGGACCCCGATGAAGCATCTCCTCGCCCCCCTGGCCCTGGCCGCAGCGACCCTGTGCGCCACTGTCCATGCCGCCCCCGCCACCGCCCCGCAACTGCAGACGATGGCCAGGCGCTTCGCCCCCGTCGACCTGACGGCCGACACGGCCAGGCTGTCCGCCGGCGACCGCGTCGCCATCGCCAAGCTGATCGAAGCGGCGAAAATCGTCGACACGCTGCAGCTGCGCCAGCGCTGGTCCGGCAACGAGGCGCTGTGGGCCGCGCTGCACAAGGACGCCACGCCGCTGGGCAAGGCCCGCCGCGACTACTTCTGGCTGAACAAGGGCCCGTGGTCTATCATCGACGGCAACGAATCCTTCATGCCCGCGGAATACGCCGGCATCAAGATCCCCGCCGAGAAGCCGGCCGGCGCGAACTTTTATCCGGAAGGCGCGAGCAAGCAGGAACTCGAGACGTGGATGAACGGCCTGCCGGCCGCCGACAAGGAACAGGCGCAGTGGTTCTTCACCGTGATCCGCAAGGACAAGGCCGGCAAATTCACGATCGTAAAATACTCGGACGAGTACCGCACCGAGCTGCAGAAGCTGTCCAGGCTGCTGAAGGAGGCCGCGAACGCCACCGATAACGCGTCGCTGAAAAAATTCCTCGATCTGCGCGCCGACGCCTTCCTGTCGAACGACTACCTCGCCTCCGACTTCGCGTGGATGGACCTGGATTCCCCGGTCGACGTCACCATCGGCCCGTACGAGACGTACAACGACGAATTGTTCGGCTACAAGGCCGCGTTCGAAGCGTACGTGAACGTGCGCGACCAGAAGGAGACGGAGAAGCTGAACTTCTTCGGCAAGCACATGCAGGAGCTGGAAAACAACCTGCCGCTCGATGCCAAATACCGCAATCCGAAGGTCGGGGCGATCGCGCCGATGGTCGTCGTGAACCAGGTCTACGGCGCCGGCGACGGCAACATGGGCGTGCAGACGGCCGCCTACAACCTGCCGAACGACGAGCGCATCATCCGCCAGCGCGGCTCCAAGCGCGTGATGCTGAAGAACGTCCAGGAAGCCAAGTTCGAGGCGACCCTGACGCCGATCTCGAAGCTCGTGCTGCGTCCGGCCGACCAGAAGGATCTCGATTTCGACTCGTTCTTCACGCACATCCTCGCGCACGAGATCATGCACGGCCTGGGCCCGCACGCGACGACGCAGAACGGCCAGCCGTCCACGCCGCGCCAGGACCTGAAGGATGCCTACTCGACCATCGAGGAAGCGAAGGCCGACGTCACCGGCCTGTGGGCACTCACCTATATGATGGACAAGGGCCAGCTGAAGGCGTCGCTGGGGCAGGGCACGGCTGCCGAGCGCAAGCTGTACAACACCTACCTCGCATCGGCATTCCGCACCCTGCACTTCGGCCTGACGGATTCGCACGCGCGCGGCATGGCCATCCAGATGAACTACCTGCTCGACAAGGGCGGCTTCGTGTCGCACGGCGACGGCACGTTCTCCGTCGACTTCGCGAAGATCAAGGGCGCGGTGGCGGATCTCGACCGCGAGTTCCTGACGATCGAAGCCACCGGCGATTATGCCCGCGCGCAGGATCTGATGAAGCGCTACGTCGTCATTCGTCCGGACGTGCAGAAGGCGCTGGACAAGATGAAGGCCGTGCCGAACGATATCCGGCCGGCGTTCGCGACGGCGGCGAAGCTGGTGCCCGCGCACCGCTGATTACACCGTCATACCGTCATCCCCGCGCAAGCGGTGATCCATACTGAGCCGAACAGGATACTCAGTATGGGTTCCCGCTTTCGCGGGAACGACGTCGCTATTTTCGGCAATAAAACCCTGCCAAAGGGCAGGTATTAGACCTGCCCCAACATCAAATTTGGCATTTGTGTGCTATATTTGGAATCGTTTCCTATTGGAAATATTTATTCCGATCCCATCACGCGAGCACACAATGACAATTACTGGACTCACGATCGGCAAACGACTGGCTTATGGTTTCGGCAGCGTCCTCGCCCTCATGGCGGTGCTGGCCGGCCTCGCCATCCACCGTGTCGGCCAGATCGACGACATCCTCATCCGCATCAACGACGTCAACAGCGTCAAGCAACGCTATGCGATCAATTTCCGCGGCAGCGTGCACGACCGCTCGATCGCCATCCGCGACGTCGTGCTGGCTTCCACGGCCCCGACGGCCCAGCGCCACGCCGACCTGATCAAGAAACTTGACGACGACTACCAGCGCTCGGCCGCGCCGCTCGACCGGCTGTTCGCGGCGCGCAGCGACATTCTGCCGGAAGAAAAACAGGCGCTGGCCGCGATCAAGGACGTCGAAGCCCGCACGCAGCCGCTGATCGCGCAACTCATCGCGCTGCGCCAGGCCGACAACACGGCGGAGGCGACGGCATTGCTGGACAAGCAGGCCGGCCCCGCCTTCGTCGACTGGCTCGCCAGCGTCAACCGCCTCATCGACCTGGAAGAAAAGCTGAACAACGACGCGGCCGCGCAGGCGCGCGCGCTGTCGCACAGCTTCTTTGCCTGGATGCTCGCGATCCTGGCCGTCGCCGCCGCCGCCGGCGCGGCCGCGGCCTGGTTCATCAGCCACGGCCTGCTGCGCCAGCTGGGCGGCCAGCCGGACTACGCCGTCGGGATCGCGGGCGCCATCGCGGCCGGCGACCTGTCTGTCCCGATCGAGACGCGGGCCGAGGATCGTTCCAGCCTGCTGTACGCGATGAAGGGCATGCGCGACAGCCTCGTGAACATCGTCAGCCAGGTGCGCGCGGGTACGCTCACGATCGCGAATGCGTCGACGGAAATCGCGGCCGGCAACCAGGACCTGTCCGAGCGCAGCGAGCGCCAGGCCGGCACGCTGGAAGAGACGGCGTCGTCGATGGAAGAATTGACGGGCACCGTGCGCCAGAACGCGGACAACGCGCGCCAGGCGAACGCCCTCGCCGAGTCGGCATCGAGCGTGGCCCAGCGCGGCGGCGCCGTCGTGGCGCAGGTCGTGCAGACGATGGCGTCGATCAACGACTCGTCGAAGCAGATCGCCGAGATCATCAGCGTGATCGACGGCATCGCGTTCCAGACGAATATCCTCGCGCTGAACGCGGCCGTCGAGGCGGCCCGTGCGGGCGAGCAGGGACGGGGCTTCGCCGTCGTCGCGGGCGAGGTGCGCAGCCTGGCGCAACGTTCGGCCGCGGCCGCGAAGGAAATCAAGACACTGATCAGCGATTCGGTCGCCAAGGTCGACGACGGCGCCAAGCTCGTCGACGAGGCGGGCAGCACGATGGAAGAGATCGTCACGAGCGTCAAGCGCGTGACGGACATCATGGCCGAGATCAGCCATGCGAGCCAGGAGCAGAGCGCCGGCATCGAACAGGTCAACCGCGCCATCGGCCAGATGGACGAAGCGACGCAGCAGAACGCGGCGCTCGTCGAGCAGGCCGGCGCGGCCGCATCCGCGCTGCAGGACGAAGCGGCGAACCTCGCGCGCCTCGTCAGCATTTTCAAACTGGATACGCAGGCGGCGCGGCCGTCCGCAAGCCTTGCCGTCGTACCGGCCGCGCGCCGGGAGCGCATCGCCGCCGCGTGATCAAAGCCGTACCACGAGCTTGCCGAAGTTCCGCCCCTGCAGCAGGCCGATGAACGCGGCGGGGGCGTTTTCCAGGCCGTCGACGACGTCTTCCTTCACCTTGATCCTGCCGGCCGCCAGCCAGCCGGCCATGTCGTCGCGGAAGGCGTCGAAGCGCGTCCCGTAGTGGTCCAGGATGATGAAACCCTGCATGCGGATGCGTTTCGACAGCAGGGTCGCCATCCACGTCGCAAGACGGTCCGGGCCTTCGGCAACGCCGCCGTTGTAGTGCGAGATGAAGCCGCACACGGGCACGCGCGCGTTCACGTTCAACAGCGGCTGCACGGCATCGAACACGGCGCCGCCCACGTTCTCGAAATACACGTCGATGCCGTCCGGGCACGCGGCCGCGAGCAGCCCGGCGAAGCGCGGATCGCGATGGTCCACGCACGCATCGAATCCCAGTTCTTCCACCGCGTACCGGCATTTGTCCGGACCACCGGCGATGCCGACGACGCGCGCGCCCTTGATCTGCGCGATCTGGCCCACCACCGAGCCGACGGCGCCGGTGGCCGCCGCGACGACCACCGTCTCGCCGGGCTTCGGCATGCCGATGTCGAGCAGCCCGACGTACGCCGTGAAGCCCGGCATGCCGAGCGTGCCCAGCGCCAGCGACGGCCGCGCCAGGTCGCCCACGGGCATCAGGCCGCTGCCGTCCGACAGCGCGTACTCCTGCCAGCCGGCGGCGCCGACGACGAGGTCGCCCGCCCGGAAACCTGGATGGCGCGACTCGAGCACGCGGCTGATCGTGCCCCCAACCATCGCCGCGCCCAGCGGCACGGGATCGGCATAGCCGGGGCCGACCTGTTCCATCAGGTTGCGCATGTACGGGTCGAGCGACAGCCATTCGGTGCGCAGCAGCACCTGGCCGTCCTGCGGCACCGGGACCGGCGTGTCCTCGAGACGGAAATCCGTCGGGGTCGGAAGGCCTTGCGGATGGGCGGCAAGAACGATACGGCGATTCGTCATGGTGGTCTCCTTAACTGGATGCGGGACGCGGGCCGTAGCGCACGACGAGCAGTGCGCCGAGCGTGAGCGCGACGGTGGCGAAGATGGGGCCGCCCGGCGCGCCGATCCGGTCGACGAGGATGCCGCCGCCGACGGCGCCGCTGGCGATGGCGATCTGGAATGCGGCGACGAGCAGCCCGCCCGCGCCTTCGGCCTGGTCGGGCGCGGCGCGCACGATCCACGTCTGGAAGCCGATCGGGAAGGCGCCGAACGCGAAGCCCCATGCCGCGATCGCCGCGATGGTCACGGGGGCCGACGTGCCGGCGACCCACAGCGTGGCGGCCAGCAGCGCGATCAGGGCGGCGCCCGCGACGATGGCGAGGCGCTCGCTGCGTTCGGCCAGGAAGCCGCCGGCGATATTGCCGAAGAAGCCCGCGATGCCGTAGGCCAGCAGGGCGGCGGAGATCGTGCCGACCGACAGGTGCGTGACCTGTTCCATGAACGGGCGGATGTAGGTGAAGCCGGCGAAGTGCCCGGAAATCACGAGCAGCACGGCGAGCAGGGCGACGCGCACGTTGGTCCGGCCCAGCAGTTCGAACAGGACTTTGACGTTCGGGTTGTCCTTCGGCGGCAGCGCGGGAACGGTGAAGCATTGCGCGCCCAGGGTGACGACGCTGACGACGCCGGCGGCCACGAACGCGCTGCGCCAGCCCCACAAGTCGCCCATGTACGCGCCGATCGGCGCCGCGCACACGGTGGCGACGGACACGCCGGTGAGGATGAGCGACATCGCCCGCGCAAACAGATGGTCCGGCACGAGGCGCATCGCGAGCGCGGCGGCCATCGACCAGAAGCCGCCGAGGCCAATGCCCAGCAGCGCCCGCGCGGCGATCAGTACCGGCAGGCTGTGCGCCGTCGCGGCGAGCACGTTGGACAGCACCAGCAGCGACGTCAGCGCGAGGATCACCCGCTTGCGGTCGAGGTTCCGCGTGAGGACGGGGATGGTCAGCGCGGCCGCGGCGCCCACCGCCGCGGTGGCGGTGACGGCCTGGCCGGCGGCGCCGTCCGAGACGCCGAGGTCGGCGGCCATCGCCGTCAGCAGGCTGGCCGGCAGGAACTCGGCCGTCACGAGGCCGAACACGCCCAGCGCCAGGCTGGCGATACCGCCCCAGTTCGCGTCTTGCGCCTGGACCGTGATGCGCGGCGGTGTGACATGTGCGTCTGCGTCGATGCAGGTGGATTCGTTCATCGGATACCTCGGGATGTTGTGGAGATGGCAGTGTAGGGTTAAGATTCTGGACTTTCCATGCCATTCAATCCGAATCTCATGACCATTCGTCCAAACAGGGATCCGAAGACCGGCCAGGACGCCCTGACCGAAATCCTCCTCGGGCTACGCCTCGACGGCGTCGAATACGGCCGCTGCGTGATGCGCGAACCGTGGGCCGTCGCGTTCCCCGCCAAGCGGGAGGCAAGCTTCCACTTCGTCGCGCAGGGCAGCTGCTGGATGCACACGGCCACGAAGGGATGGCTGCAGCTGAATCCCGGCGATGCCGTGCTGCTGCCGCATGGCACGGCCCACGTGATGGCCAGCAGTCCGGACCTGCCGGCGGTGGAGATCGACTCGCTGGCGCGCAAGGCCGTGTCGGAGAACCTGTACCTGGTGAGCGGCGCCGGTCCGCAGGACGCGGCGGCGGAGCAGGTCCTGTTCTGCGGGGCGATGCGCTTCAATCTCGACCCGCTGCACCCGCTGCTGGCGATGATGCCGGAGGCGATGCGCGCCGCCGACCTGGGCCAGCGCGACCCGGCCGTGCATGCGATGCTGGAAGCGATGGAGCGCGAAGTCGCCCTCGACCGCATCGGCGCCTGCGGCATCCTGGCGCGGCTGGCGGACGTGCTGGCCGCCAGCATCATCCGCGCGTGGGTCGAATGCGCGTGCAGCGATGCGAGCGGATGGATCGCGGCCGTGCGTTGTCCGCAGATCGGGCGCGTGCTGGCGGCGATCCACCGCCAGCCGGAGCGCGACTGGTCGGTGAGCGAACTGGCCGGGGTGATGGGCGCGTCGCGGTCTAGCTTCATCGACAAGTTTTCCAGCGCCGTCGGCGAGACGCCCGCGAAGTACGTGGCCAAGGTCAAGATGTTCCAGGCGCGCCACTGGATCGCGCGCGACGGCATGCGCGTGGCGACCGTCGCGAACCGGCTCGGCTACGACTCCGAGGCGTCGTTCAGCCGCGCCTTCAAACGCGTCATCGGGCATCCGCCCAGCGAGGCGCGCGTGGCCGGATAGGCAAGATTACGCTTTTAAACAGGCGCAAAAATATTGCTGAAAAAGGGGCTTCAACCGGATTTAAAATTGCCGTTAGGCATTTTAAATATCCAACGGGAAGTCCCCCATGTCCAAAGCCGTCCTCGCCGCAGCCCTGCTGTGCGCAACCCTTCCCGCCGCCGCCGCCGACCTCACGCCGCTGGAGCAGCGCTGGCTCGGCGCCGCGCTCCCCGTCCTCGCGTACTCGCGCAGCCTGAGCCTGCCCATCGATGTCGTCGTCCAGCCGCAGGCCGGTCCGAACGACGTGCCGATGGCGATGGGATTCGCGGGCGGCCGCTGCAAGCTCGTGCTGTCGCTGCGCGGCAATCCGGATGCCGAGCGCCAGCTGGAAGGCGTGCCGGCGGCCGAGCAGGGCGAATTGATCGAGGCGATGGCGGCCCACGAGATCGGCCATTGCTGGCGCTATGCGCAGGGCGCGTGGCATGCGCTGCCGGCCGGCTTCGTCGAGGTGAACGAGGAGACGGCGGACGATCCGTCGCTGCTGGCGGCGTCGAAGGCGATGCGTGAAACCCGCCGTGAGGAAGGCTATGCCGACCTGGTGGCGCTGGCCTGGACGCACGACCGCCACCCCGGCGACTACGGCCGCATCTACGCGTGGCTGGAAAAGCTCAGGCACGACCAGCCGGTCGCGCGCAACGGCCACGACACCCGCGCGTGGGTGCGCCTCGCGCGCGACGGCGCCCGCTTCGGCAGTGCCGGCAAGCCGTTCGAGGACGCGGCGCCGTTGTGGCGCGAGGGGCTGCTGAGCGACGATTGAGACTAGCGTTCGGTGCCGCACAGAGGTCCCTGGCGTGCGGGCGTTAAATCTGGCTGTCACAACAAACAACACAGGGACAAGACCATGAAAACGCTGATTGCGACCTTGCTCGCGACGGCTGCAGGCGCGAGCTTCGCCGCGGCACCGACTGCGGCACTCAACCACGACCCGGCGACCTACCGCAATCTCACCCAGAAAGCGGAGTCGGAATACCGGGCGGCGGCAGCGAAATGCGACGCCAGGAGCGGCAACGACAAGGACATCTGCATGGCCGACGCCCGGCTGGCGCGCACCCGCACCGAGGCCGATGCACTGTCCAAGTACAACAACACGGCAGCCGGCCGCGCCCGCACGCGCACCAACGTCGCCGACGCCGAGTACGACCTGGCCAAGGCCAAGTGCGACGCGAAGAGCGGCGCCGACAAGGACAGCTGCATGGATAACGCGAAATCCGTGCACACGGCCGCGCTGGCCGACGCCAAGGCCGACCGCGCAGGCACGACGAGCAGCGGCGCCAGCGGCGGCGGCAGCCAGGCTTCCGGCGGTGGCCTCGTGACCAGTACCGACACGCGCGACCCGGCCAAGGCGGCCGCCGTCGACAAGTGCGCGCAGATGGGCGCCGATGCGAAGATGGGTTGCCTCGTTGAAACGAAACCGTCGGCCGTGCGCGAGAATGCCGCCGATGCGGCATCAAAGACGCGCGACACTGCCGCGACCGCGGGCGACAAAGTGAAGGCCGCGGCCGTGACAGTTGCTGAAAAGACGAAGGAAGTGGCGCACTCGGCCGTCGAGAAGACGAAGGAGGCCGGTTCGGCCGTCGCCCGGAAGACCGACAACGCGATGGACCGCGCCGGCGACCAGACGGCCGACACGACCCGCAATGCCGCCGGCAAGACCCGCGTGGCCGCCTCCGATACCGCCATCACCACCAAGGTGAAGGCCGGCCTCGTCAAGGAACCGAACCTCGATTCGCTCGGCATCCATGTCGAGACGGAAAAGGGCGTCGTGATGCTCAGCGGCTTCGTGAATTCGAAGGACGAGGCCGACAAAGCCGTGAAAGTCGCGAAGGGCGTCGACGGCGTATCCAGCGTCAAGAGCGCCATCAAGGTCAAATAAGCCATCCGCTGTCTGCCCCTGCGGCCCGCCGAAGTTGGCGGGCTGTTTTTTTTGCTGATCTACCACAAGTTGTCACGAAGCCGCCGGAAACGCATTTACGTTGGATAGGGCACGGTATAATCGCGGCCGTGAACAGACTCGAAGCTTTTGGAACCATCGCCGCCCAGGCGGCGCGCGGTGAGATTTCCTTCCCGACCAGCGTGAACGCGGTGCTGCGCCTGCAGCACGCGCTCAACGACCCCGATTGCCACCTGGAGGACGCGATCCGCCTCGTGCTGGGCGAGCCGCAGCTGGCGGCGCGCACGGTGGCGCTGGCCAATTCGTCGACGTTCAACACGAGCGGGCGCCCCGTCACCAACGTGCGCTCGGCCGTGACGCGGGTCGGCTACCGCAACCTGCAGACGCTCGTCGCGAGCCTCGTCGTGCGCCAGTTCGGCGCCCGCATCGAGGATCCGGACCTGCGCGCCAAGGCCGAGCAGCTGTGGGAACACACGGTGCAGGTGGCCGCGCTGGCCCATGTGTTCGCGCGTCACGTCACCTTCGTCAATCCGGACACGGCGATGTTCGCCGGCATCGTCCACGAGGTCGGCGGCTTTTACCTGCTGTCGCGCGCCGACGGCTTCCCGGGCTTGCTGGATGACGATCCGGAAAAATGGGCCGAGCTGTGCGAGGACGTCGTCACGCGCGAAGTGGCGCGCAAGCTGGCGCTGCCCGAGCCGGTCGCCGAGGCGATCTTCGAGCTGCGCGGCGCCTGGCTGCACATGCCGCCCGCTTCGCTGCTCGACACGCTGCTGCTGGCGAACATGTACGCCAGCGTGCCGTCGCCGCTCGGCACGGCGCGCGCCCCCTTGCCCGAACACAGCGAGAGCGCGCTCGACTACCTGGTGGACGAGGAGACCCTCCATCGCATGATCGAGGAAGCCTCGGAGATCGCGGCGTCGATGGGCGGCGCGCTGCTCGTCTGACGGGCTTCAGCCGCCGAGCTGGCGGCAGAACTGCGCCGTCGCCTCGTCCATCGGAAAGCACGATTCGATGTGCAGCCCGTCGATGGTGATGTCGCGCGGCGTGCCGAATGTCGTGATCGTCGAAAAGAAGCTCAGCGTCACCCCGCGGTGACGGAATTCCGTCGTCAGCAGCGGCGCAGGCGGCGTATCGAGGTCGCGCAACCGCCAGCGCGACGGCACGTTCGGATACGCGAGGATCTCGTCCAGCAGCGCCCGCGCCTTCGTATCGGTCGGCGACCCCGCGACCAGCGCGTGCAGATGGCCGATCAGCGTGCCGCCCACGTCGTCCCAGTTCGCAAGCGCGCCCCGCAGATCGTCGGGATCGAACACGGCGCGCAGCATGTTCGCGTGCTTGCTCGCCCGCCCGTCGAGCACGAAACCGTTCACGCGCTGCGCCGCCTGGTTCGTCGCGAGGATGTCCCAGTGCCGGTTCATGAGGAACGCGGGATACGGTTCCTGCTGGCGCAGGATGAAATCGATCGCCTGGTTGATGCGGCCCATGGCCGGCGTGTCGAGTCCCGTCTCCGGATAACTCGGCGCATAACCGCCCGCGCGCAGCAGCGCGTTACGTTCGCGCAGCGGCATGTCCAGCACGTCGGCCAGGCGCATCAGCAGCGTCCTGCTGGGCTGCGCCTTGCCCGTTTCGATGCAGCTGAGGTGGCGGGCGGAGATGTTCGCGTCCAGCGACAGGTCGAGCTGGCTCAGGCGCCGCGCCGCGCGCCATTCGCGCAGGAGCAGGCCGACGGGGACGGGGGCGAGGTCGAGAGGCGTCATCCGCCGATGATAACCCGGCCGCGCGGCGCCGGGCCATGACGTCGGAGGTCATGGCCCAGGTGCCGCCACGGCGAAGGACAGGCTCGAGAAGATCGTGTCGAAGTCGATGCCCTCGTCGCCGTCCAGCGGCGTGGTCCACACCACGTTCAACAGCCAGTGGCCCGGCGGCGGACGGCGCAGCCGCACGAGGCCTTCGCCATCCGTGACCTGCGCGGCGACGGGCTGCGCGTCGTGGTCGAGGTCCGTCAGTTTCACCAGTGCCCGGGCCAGCGGACGGCTTTGATGGATGACCTGCGCGGTCAGCATGCCGCCGTCCGACGGCGGTGTCACCAGCACGATTTCCAGCGGCAGGCCGAGGCGCTTCGTGGCGAGATCCTGGCTGCCTTCGCCGGGCGCGCCGGCCTGCACGAGCGCCTTCGCCACGCGCCGGTAACGCTCGAAGACATCCCGTCCGCGCGCGGCCGCCGCGGGCCACAACCCTTCTTCCCGCACGTAGGCGTCGAAGCGGTCGGCCGGCAGATGGCTCAGCGCGTCCGCGTCCGTTTCCAGTACCAGCACATGCAGGCCCGGCTCCGCGGGCGCGAGCCTGCCGTCGTTGCGCAGGTCGATGACGTCACCGCCCGGCGTCCATGCGGCGAAGCGCTTGATGCGGCGCGACGGGATCATCGACGTGCGGCGCGTGTCGCCGTGGCCCACCTGCATGCTGAGGGCGGTGCTGGCGCCCACCGACACGACGAAGCTGTCCGGGTTGACCCAGAAGTCGTGCGCGCGGGCGTTCGTGCCCAGGCACAGGATGAGGAACAGGCACGCCCTCACAGGAACGGGAACACCGTGTCCGAATGCGGCTGGTCGTCCGCGCGCACGCCGTCCGTGACCGCATCGTTCGTCCCGCCGGCGAGCAGCGAGCGGTACACGTTCACCGCGTCGTAATGGAGTGTCCGGCCGCCGCAGTCGTGCAGCCCGAGCTCCACGCCGAACAGTTGCGTGCACGTGGCGACCGCGCTGTCGACCCACAGCCGGTCGTCGGCCAGCAACCGCGCCAGTGGCAGGTAGCGCTGCCCGGGCGGCGCGGCGGCGTCGATCATGAGCTGGTTACCGCAGCGGCCGTCGTAGCCGTCGTACAGCGCGAGCGACCTGGCGATGACGGGCACGAATTCGGCCGCCGTCCCCGGTGTCGCCGCGTTGTAGCGGAGCTTGTACGCATCGGCTTCCTCGTCGCTGCCCAGGTGCGCGAGCAGGCCGTTGCCCGTCAGCGGCCGGCCCATGCGGTCGATGCGGACGTCGTCGACGCGCGTATCGGCCCACACGGCCAGCACCGGGCCGCCGCGGTTGACGAGGCCGAGGTCGACGTCGAGCACGATCGCCATCGGCGTCCAGCCCGCGAGGAAGTCGCGGGCCGGGCCGCCGTCCGTGTGGCGCCACCGGTCGAGGATCGCGGCCGTCTGCTTCGGCGTGTAGGCGGGACAGCCCGCCGCATCGCGCGGCACGCCCTGCCGGAGCGTCGCCGCGGCCAGGTCGAACGCGGCGCGCGAGCCCTTCACGTTGTTGAAGAACGGGTCGTCGCGCAGGCCCGCGAACAGCCGGCTACGGCCGCTCGCGCTCGCGAGTCCCGCAAGCCGGCCCGGGTCGCCCTGGATCGTTTCGTCGCGGCCGATCAGGCAGTCCGCCTGCGTCTTCGATGGGAAGCGGCACACGATGTCGGTGCGCGCCGTCGTGTCGGGAAAGCGCGGGCCGCTGTCGATGTGGAACGCGTATTCGGCGTTCTTGTCGAGCGCGTGGCCGACGACGGTCATCACGAGATTCAGCCGGCGGCCGTCGGCCGAGGTCCACGCGTAGATGTCGCCGATGTCCACGCGCGGGTCCGCGATCACCTTCGGCGAATCCAGGTGGTCGGACGCCGCGGTGAAGGCCGAGGGCAGCAGCAGCGCCGCCGCGAGCGCGAGCCGGGCCGGCATCATGCGGCGCCGCCGCGCGCGGCGTCTTCCAGTGCGCGCATCGCCTGCAGGTACGGGCCGGGGCCGTGGCTCAGGCGCGCCACGCCGAGGGCGCGCAACGTGGCCAGGGAGGGCGTGCCGGCGGCGGCCATCAGGTTGACGGGCAAGGGCGAGGCCTGCACGAGCCGCTCGATCAGCGCCGCGTCGACGAGGCCCGGCACGAACAGGCCATCGGCCCCGTGCGCGGCGTACACGCGGGCGCGCGCCAGGGTGGCGTCGAGCAGGGCGTCGTCGTGATCGCCCGGTGCCGCGAGCAGGAAGCCGTCCGTGCGGGCGTTGATGAAGAGCGGGACGTCGAGCCTGTCGGCGGCGTCGCGTGCCGCTTGCAGGCGCACGGCCTGTTCGCCGGGATCGCGCAAGCCGCCGGTGGCGATGCCGTCTTCGAGGTTGCAGCCGACGGCGCCGGCGCGGATCGCTTGCGCGACGGTGTCGGCGACCTCGGTCGGCGTGGCGCCGTAGCCGCGCTCCAGGTCGACGGTCACGGGCAGGGTGACGGCGCGGGCGATGCGTGCGATGTTGGCGATGGCCAGGTCAAGGGGCAGCTGTTCGCCGTCGTCATACCCGTTGGCGGCGGCGACGGCCCAGCTGGCCGTGGCGATCGCCCGCGCGCCGGCGGCGGCGACGGCGACGGCTTGCGCGCTGCCGGCATCCCAGCAGTTGAAGAGAACGAGCGGCGCGCCCGGCGTGTGCAGTGCGCGCAGCGCGCGGGCCTTGAGGATCTGGTCGGACATGGTGGTCTCCCTGGTAATCGGAGACCACAGTGTGGCGGGTGGGCGCAGCGCGCTCAATCACGTCCGAGGTCATGCCGGCATGACCTCGGAGGTCATGGCCGCCGTTCGCGCCTACATTTGCCGGAAGTGGTACAGGTAATGACGGCTGACGGGCAAGACCTCGCTGCTGCCGCGGATGTGCAGGTCGGCCGTCTCGTTCACGCCCCTGACGACCTCGCTCACGCATCCGAGGTTGACGATCACGGACCGGTGCGTCTGCACGAAACGCGCGGGGTCCAGCTGCTCCGCCAGTTCGCGGATGCTCTTGCGGATCAGCGCCTCGCCTTCTTCCCATACGACGCGCGTGTACTTGTCGTCGGCGCGCAGGAAGCGTACCTGGTCCACCGGGATCAGCCGCAAGCTGTTGCCGACCGACGCCTTGATCCATTGTAGCCAGGGCAAGGACGGTGTCATGCGCTGTCCCAGCCTGCCGGCGAGCTGGTCGAGCATGGCCTCCAGTGCGGCATCCGGCTGGATCGGCAGGGCCAGTTGACGTTGCAGGCGTTCGACGGTATCGGCCAGGCGTGTCCGGTCGATCGGCTTGACGACGTAGTCGATGGCGCCCTGCTGGAACGCCTGCACGGCGTACTGCTCGTAGGCCGTAACGAATACGAGGTGGGCGCGGCGTGCAAGCTGGCGCGCGACGTCGATGCCGTTCTGGCCGGGCATGTGGATGTCGAGGAAGACGATGTCGGGCCGGTGCAGGTCGAACAGGTCGAGCGCCTCGGCGCCGTTGCGTGCGTCGTCGAGCAGCTCCAGTGCGGGCCACAACACGGCGAGATGGGTGCGCAGGCGTTCCCGCAGCAGCGGCTCGTCGTCGGCGATGAGCCCGGTGTACCGCTTCATGCTTTCCCTCCAGCGTAAAAGTGCAGTTCGACGCGCAGGCCATGCGGCTCCACCTCATGCAGGTCGACGCGTGCGCCGTCGCCGTAGAACGCGTGCAGGCGGGTGCGCAGGTTCGACAGCCCGGTGCCGGGCTGCGCGGTTTCGGACATTCCCTTGCCGGTATCGTGGACCCACAAGACCAGTTTTCCGGCCGTGTCGTCGAGGCGGCCGCCCACGTCGATGCGTCCGCCATCGATGTTCGGGTCGATACCGTGACGGATCGCGTTCTCGACCAGCGTGAGGAGCGCCATGGCGGGAAAGCGCAGCGTTCCCGCGCCGGCGGGAGCCGACACCGTGAATCGAAGACGGTCCGGCATGCGGAGCTGCATCAGCTCCAGGTAGGAACGGACGAGTTGCAGTTCCGTCTCCAGGGTGGCATCCGCATCGTTCAGGCGCGGCATGGCCGCCCGCAGGTAGGCGATGAGGTGCCGGAGGACCGGGCCCGCGTTGGGGGAGCCGGCCGCGACCAGGGCCTCGACATTGGAAAGTGTATTGAACAGGAAATGCGGTTCGATTTGCGCATGCAGCATGCGCAAACGGGCATCCAGCAGTTCGCGCTCGAGCCGGTTCTTTTCCAGTTCGATCCCGAGCTGGTCGGCGCGCTCGCGGGCCTTGCGCTCGTTGCGCATCGCGACCAGGGAAAACAGCACGCCGAAAAAGATCGACAGGACCACCATGAAAACGTGTCCGACCAGCGTCTGGGTATCCCCGAGGTAGGCGAGAAAACGGCCCCGTTGCGTTGCCAGCGCCGTGATCAGGGCCGCCACGGGCGCCGTCAGGACGACCGCCGCGAGGCGCGCGGGGCCCGGCCCCATCCAGCGCGGATGGACGCCACCGGCAATCGAGTATGCCATCAGCAGGGCCGCGCCGATGAAGCCGATCCGGCCGAAGACGCCGAGATACGGGGTGCCGCTCAGCACGTGCAGCAGCCAGGACAGCGATAGCGTGAAGATGGCGACGACGGCGCACTGGCGTGCCGTCGGCAGGAGGGTCGCGGCCGGGCGTGGAAGAGGTGTCGTCGCAGACATCGAACCACGATACCTGCAACGCGACCGCCATTCAAGCCCCCGAAACCGTCATTGGTCGCATGGTTGCGCCGGCCGCCTTGGCCGGGAGCGTGGGCGCGGCTACCTTGCGGCATCGATCACTCCATGGAGAAGCATGATGGTACCCAGTAGTGCATTCCTCGCGGTCCGGGGCGCAGGCACCGCGCACGCATCGGCTGCCCGCGCGTTGCGGTGGGCGACGACGCTGTGGTTCCTGGTCACGGTGGCCGGACAGCTCGTGTTCGCGGCGTATATCGTGGCGCTGTATGGCGGCGCGCTGTTGCGCGGGCACAGCGGGCAATGGAACACGGTGATGACGCACGGGCACGTGGACGGCGACCCTGCCGGCAACGCCGCCACCATTGCCCACGTGCTGTTGGCCGCCCTCGTCATGTGCAGCGGAGCGCTGCAACTGGTTCCCCGACTGCGTGCCCGCGTGCCCGCATTCCACCGCTGGAACGGCAGGTTCTATCTCGGCGCCGCCGTCGTCGCGGGCGTCACGGGCATCTACATGGTCTGGTGGCGTGGCGCCGTGGGCGACGTCGTCCAGCACCTGGGTACGAGCCTCAACGGTGTCGTCGTCGTGGCCTGCGCGGCGCTGGCGCTGCAGCGGATCATCGCGGGCGACGTCGCGGCGCACCGCCGCTGGGCGTTGCGCCTGTTTCTTGCGGTCGGCGGTGTCTGGTTCTTCCGGGTCGGACTGATGTTCTGGCTGGCGCTGAACCGCGGACCCGCCGGGTTCGACGCCGACACGTTTCGTGGTCCGTTCCTCAGCTTCCTCGCGTTCGCGCAGTTCCTGCTGCCGCTGGCCGTCCTTGAACTGTACCTGTATTGCCGTGCGCGCGGCGGCGCGTTCCGGCAATGGGGCATGGCGTTCGTCATGTCCGGGCTGGCGCTGGCGACGGGCGCGGGCGTCGTCGTGGCGACGGCCGGCATGTGGCTGCCGCACATGTAATCGGGCACGCTGCGCAGCGTGTCATGTCCAGCGCAGGATGCCTGCCTGGCCGGCGCGCGTGGCCGCCAGCAGCCGGCGGTCGCGCAGCACGTCCAGCACGGCTTTTACATGCCTGCTACGCATCGTGTCGCGCGCTCCCGCCAGCGCGAACTGGCGCCGGGCGGGGATCGGCAGGGGCAGCACGCGCACCTCGTCCGGCTCGGGATACGTCGCGAGGCGCGGCAGGATCGACCAGCCCATGCCCCGCGCCACCATCGCCGCGATGCTCGTGTCGTTGCCCAGCGTGCGCTCGGCCGTGGCGGCGAGGCCGGCCGCGCGGCAGCGGGCGAGGATCGCATCCGCGCCGGAGCAGCCGAGGCGGATGAACGGCAGGCCGTCCAGCTGGTCCCACGTCACGGGCAGCGTGAACGCGCGCGCGGCCGGGACGACGAGCACGTAGTCGTCGGCCACGTACGGATGGACGACGAAGCCGTCTTCCACAGGCAACTGGGCGATGCCGACGTCCGCGCGGCCGGCGCGCAGCGCGGCGACGACTTCCAGGCGGTCGTTGCAGCCGTCGTCGATGTCGAGCACGAGCTGCGGATGGCGGGCCGCCAGCGCTTCGGCGACATACGGCAGCAGGTGCGTGCCGATGCTGCGGAAGCACGCGATGCGCACCCGGCCTTCGATGGCGTCGTCGTCACGCACGCTGGCGCGCAGGGCGTCTTCGAGCCGCAGCATCGCGCGCGCCTTGTCCAGCACGCGCCGGCCGGCCTCGGTGGGCAGCGAGCCGTCACGTGCGCGCGCAAGCAGGCGCGTGTCCAGTTCGCGTTCGAGTTCCGCGATCGCATGGCTGATGCGCGACTGCGTGCACCCGAGTTCCGCCGCGGCGGCGCTGAAGCTGCCGTGGTCCGCCACCGCGACGAGCATGTGAAGTTGGCTGAGCTTCATGAACCATCGAAATCTGTCATGGATGAACCGGCAATTATCCGGCATTTCGGTAGCGTCATGGCGGTGCGGCGGCGACCATGTGGTTTTTCATGAAAGGACACCCATGCACACCTTCGCCAATGCCGCCCTGGTCATCATCGACGTCCAGCAGGGCTTCCTCGACCCGCGCTGGGGCCGACGCAATCACCCCCAGGCCGAGCAAAACATCGCCGCGCTGCTGGCCGCCTGGAGAAAAGCGGGACGGCCGCTGTTCCACGTCCAGCATGGCTCGCGCAGCGCCAAGGGCGCGTTTTATCCGGGCACGCCGGGCCACGCGTTCAAGCCGGAAGCGCAGCCGCTGCCGGGCGAGATCGTCATTCCGAAGGATGTGAACAGTGCCTTCATCGGCACGGACCTGGAGGCGCGGTTGCGCGCGGGCGGCATCGAGACGGTCGTGCTGTGCGGCCTGACGACGGACCACTGCGTGTCGACGACGGCGCGCATGGCCGGCAATCTCGGTTTTCAAACGTTCCTCGTCGAGGATGCCTGCGCCACGCATGAGCGCACGGGGCCGGATGGCACGTGGTTCAGCGCGGAGCAGATGCATGCGACGGCAGTCGCGAGCCTGCATGGCGAATTTGCCACGGTGACGAGCACGGCGGCCATGCAGGGGGAATAAGAGGAAAAATTCTAGCGAAATTGCCGGAAACGATGATACTGTAGAGAATCATACATTTCTAATGAGAAATATCATGCGCATTGCCCCGCTTGCCCTCGCCATTGCCGTCCTCGGTTCCGGTTCCGCCCACGCGACCGTACTGGACTTGATGGCGCCGGTCGGCGGCGCGAACCTGTACGCGATCCACGACTTCACGGCGCCGTCCAGCGACGTCGAAGGCGCGGTCGTGGCGGGCGGCAATGTGACGGTGTCCAGCTATTCGATCAACCATAACGGCAAGAACGCATTCGGCAAGGACGGCTATGCGCTGGTCGCGGGCGGCAACCTGTCGTTGACGGGCGGTTCGATCGAGAACGGCAAAGCGTATGTGGGCGGCACCACCGGGCTGACGTGGGCCGCGACGCCGCAGATGGCCGCCACCAATCCGGTCGACTTCAAGGGGGCGACGAGCTACTACAAGGGCGTCGCCGACGCACTGTCCGACCTCGATCCGACGGGCGCCGTCACACGTTTGTGGAGCGGCGTGCAGGTGACGGGCAGCGGCCGCGGCGGCGTCGACATCTTCAACGTGTCGTCCGACCTGTTCGCCACTTCCAGCAGCTGGACGCTGGACAAGCTGGTGCCGGGCGAGACGCTCGTCTTCAATGTGAGCGGCAACGCGGGCACCTTCAACAATGGCGGCATCAGCTTCGAGCCGCTCGCCGGCTACAACGTGCTGTTTAATTTTTACGAAGCGAAGACCATCGACGTGCGCGGCGTGATCGGCAGCGTGCTGGCGCCGTATGCGACGCAGTCGGCGAACTGGGGCGTCATCAACGGGAACGTGGTCGTCGATACCTGGTCGTCCACGGTGCAGGTCAATTCGAACCACTACTTCAATCCGGTCGATATCGCCGGCTTGAAGCTCGAGAAGGGCGGCGATGCGGCGTCGGCGCATGTGCCGGAGCCGGGCAGTATCGCACTGGTAGTGGCAGGATTGGTTGCTGTGGGCGTGACGAGAAGAAGGCGCCAGCTGGACTAAGATCGTTTGATCCGTCGTTCCCGCCAAGTCTCAGGCGTATCGAAACGCATGCAAAATTGGGTCCCCGCCTTCGCGGGGACGACGTATCGACTTACGCGGGCACCGCCACCGCGACCCGCCGGCCATGCGCTCGCATCGCGAGCGCCAGCACGACGCCGGACAGCGCGAGGCTCGCCGCCACCCATTGCGGCGACGCATACGAATAGCCCAGCGTCAGCGGAATCCCGCCGAGGAACGCACCCAGCGCATTGCCGATATTGAAGCCGGACTGGCCCAGCGACGAGCCCAGCATCTCCGCTTCGCGCGAGTGCTCGATCAGCAGCATCTGGATCGGCGGGCCCAGCGCCAGCGCGTTCGCGCCGACGGCGAACGCCAGCACCATCATCGCCGGCTGCGACGACGCCAGCAGCGCATTCATGCACAGCAGCGCGACCATCGTGATCAGGAGGATGATGATCGCGGTCAGCGGCGGCACGCGGTCCGCCAGCTTGCCGCCCACGTTCACGCCGACCGTCATGCCGACGCCGACCGCCGTCATGATCAGCGGGATCGTATTCGCGTGGAAGTGCGTCACGTCCGTCAGCAGCGGGGCGATGTAGCTGAGCCAGGCGAAGAAGCCGCCCGTGCCGATCGACGTGATGCCCAGCGCGAGCCACAGGTTCGGCTTGCGGAAGATCTTCAGATCCTGGCGCAGGCCTGCGCCCGGCGTCGCCTCGAAATACGGGATCAGCTTGTGCAGCATGATCATCGTCGCGAGGCCGATCACGGCCACGATCAGGAACACGAAGCGCCAGCTCATGTTGTGGCCGAGCCAGGTGCCGGCCGGTACGCCCAGCACGTTCGCGATGGTCAGGCCGGAGAACATGCTGGCGAGCGCGGCTGCCTCCTTGCCCTTGTCCGCGAGACGCGTGGCGACGACGGCACCCACGCCGAAGAAGGCGCCGTGCGGCAGGCCGGCCAGGAAGCGGAACAGCAGCATCGTGTGGAAGTTCGGTGCGAAGGCCGAGAGCGCGTTGAATGCCGTGAACATCAGCATGAACCAGATCAGCACGCTGCGCGGCGGGCGGTGCGACAGCATGCTGACGAGCGTCGGCGCGCCGACGACCACGCCGACCGCATACGCCGAAATCAGATAGCCCGCTTGGGGAATGGAAATGTCGAGGCCGGTCGCGATATCGGGCAGGATGCCCATCATGACGAATTCCGTCATGCCGATACCGAAACCGCCCAGGGCCAGGGGCGCCAGGCTTTTCTTGATCATGTGTGTAGTCTTTGCTGGAGGAAGCCGGACATTATGGCGGCTCGCGTCGGGCGAGTCCGCTTTTGAGTCGTGATGTCCGGTATAGCCTCACATGATAGCGGTATCAGGCCGAGTCTGCTTGCGGGTCGTCGTTTTCCGCGCGCCAATGGATGCGGCCATTGCCGGCCTCGCTCAGCCGGGCGATCAGCGCCGCGGCCTTGTCGTCCGGCAGGTGGAAGGCGAACGAGACGGCGTCCGCATGCTGGACGGCATCGAGCGTGGCGCCGGCGGTGTCCAGTTCGCGGCGAATGAGACCTTCGAGCGGGTAGGGCGCGTCGCAGCGCAGGTGGCGCTGGCGGATGATGGCGATTTTCTGCGCACCCAGCAGCGCCTGGGCGACGCTGTCCGTGTAGGCGCGCACGAGACCCCCCGCACCCAGCTTGACGCCGCCGAAATAGCGCACGACGGTTGCCAGCACGCCTTCCAGGTCCTGGTGGCGCAGCACGTCCAGCATGGGCCGGCCGGCCGTGCCGCTGGGCTCCCCATCGTCGACGGCGGCCGATTGCCCGCCCGCCAGCAGCGCCCAGCACACGTGCGCGGCGCCCGGATGCGCGGCCTTGAGCCCGGCGACGATCTTCTGCGCGCCGGCCCGGTCGGGCATCGGCTGGACGCAGGAGATGAAGCGGCTTTTCTTGATGATCAGTTCGTGGTGGACGGGGGTGAGGATGGTCTGCGGCATGGGGGGTACAGCTTACTGTATTTCCGTTTGGATCGCATAAAGAAGTAAAACTACAAAAAATACCCGGTATGGTTTGAATTAATATCTTTAATCATGTTACTTTACTACAAATTACTATGGAGATAACATGAAGAAGCTCGTCCTGGCCATCTCGGCCATGCTGCCCGCGCTGTGGGCCGGCGCCGCGCCGTACGCCATCCAGCACGTGGAACCGATGAACTGGTGGGTCGGCATGAAGTCGTCCGACCTGCAGGTGATGGTGCATGGCGAAAAGATCGCCGAACTGGAGCCGGCGCTGGCTTACCCCGGCGTGCGCATCGCCAGCGTGGAGCGTACGGACAATCCGAACTTCCTGTTCGTGAACCTGAAGATCGGCGCGACGACGAAGCCCGGTGAACTGAAACTGCAGCTCAAGCGCGGCAAGGACGTGGTCACGACCGTCCCGTATCGCCTCGACGCGCGCCGCAAGGATTCGGCGGCACGGCGCGGCTTCGATTCCGGCGACGCCGTCTACCTGATCGTGCCCGACCGCTTTGCGAACGGGAACCCGGCCAACGACGATGCGGGCATGCGCGAAAAGAGCGACCGCGGCAATCCGGACGGGCGCCACGGCGGCGACCTGGCGGGCATGCAGGCGCAGCTCGATTACATCCGCAACCTCGGGTTCACGATGGTCTGGCCCACGCCGCTGCTGGAAAACAACCAGCAGGCGTACTCGTACCACGGCTATGCGCTGACCGATTACTACAGGATCGATCCGCGCTTCGGCAGCAACGAGGACTACCGCAACTACGTGGCGGCGGCGAATGCGCGCGGCATCGGCGTGATCCACGACGTCGTGGTGAACCATATCGGCACGGGCCACTGGTGGATGCACGACATGCCGTCGTCCGACTGGATCAACCATGGCACGCGGTTCGTCAAGACCAACAACCAGCACACGGTGGCCCAGGACATCCACGCGGCGCCGGAAGACAAGGCCGGCTTCGTCGACGGCTGGTTCGATACGACGATGCCGGACGTGAACCAGAAGAACAAGCTGGTGGCCCGCTACCTGATCCAGAATACGCTGTGGTGGATCGAGTACGCGAACCTGTCCGGCATCCGCGAAGACACGTATTCGTACGCCGACCCGGCCTTCCTGAACGACTGGAACCGTGCCGTGCGCGCGGAGTATCCGCACCTGAACGTCGTCGGCGAGGAGATGGACGACCGCCCGTACATGGTCGCGTACTGGCAGAAGGGCGTCGTCAACCGCGACGGCTTCAGTTCCGAGCTGCCCTCCGTGATGGACTTCCCGCTCGTCGACGCGGCCCCGAAAGCGCTGACGGCGCCGGAAGACAGCGGCCAGGGCCTCATCAGGATCTACGAGACCATCGCGGCCGACTACCTGTACGCGGATCCGCTGAAGCTGATGGTCTTCCCGGACAACCACGACCGCCCGCGGGCGCTGGCGCAGGTGGACGGCAACGTCGACCTGTTGAAAACGGACCTGGTCCTGATGGCGACGACGCGCGGCATCCCGCAGGTGTTCTACGGGACCGAGATGCTGATCCAGGGACCGAAGCAGCGTACCGACGGCGTGCTGCGCGCGGACATGCCGGGCGGCTGGGCGGGCGACACCGTGAACGCGTTCACGGGCACGGGCCTGACGGACGCCCAGCGCGACATGCAGCACCTCGTGCGCACGCTGTTCAACTGGCGCAAGACCAGCTCCGCCGTCAAGACCGGCAAGCTGACGCACTACATGCCCAGCGACGGCCACTACGTCTATTTCCGCCACGACGGCAGGCAGACGGTGATGGTCGTGTTGAACAAGAATCCGCAGGCCACGCAGCTGGACCTGGCGCGCTTCGCCGGCATGGTCAGGCAGGCGCGCCAGGGCCGCAACGTGCTGACCGGCGCCGCCGTCGATCTGCGCGCGCCGCTGGCGCTGCCGGCCATGACGTCCGTCGTGGTCGAGTGGTGATACGTTGACGACTATACGGTCGGCACCGTTCCGCCATCGATCACATGTTCCGAGCCTGCGACCGATGCGGCGCGCGGCGAGACGAGGAAGGTAATGAAATCCGCCACTTCCTGCGGCCTGGCGGGGCGGCCGACGGCAATGCCGCCGAGCCAGTCCATGATCAGTTTCTTGCCGCCCTCGTAGTCCGTGTCGTGTTCGCGCGCCATGCGCTCGGCGAACTCGACCGACGCCTCGGTCTCGATCCAGCCCGGCGAGACGCTCAGGACACGCACACCCTTCGGCGTCACTTCCTTCGACAGCGACTTGCTGTAGGTCGAGAGGGCGCCCTTGGCCGCAGCGTAAGCGGTCGTCGATGTCCAGAGCGGCAGGATGCGCTGGATCGAGCTCACGTGCAGTACGACGCCTGCGCCCTTTGCCAGCATGCCCGGCACCAGTGCACGATCCAGGCGCACCGCAGCCATGAAGTTGAGGTTCAGTTCATTGAACCAGACGGCGTCGTCGAGGACCGCGAAACCGCCGACCGGAGCGGTCGAACCGCCGAGGCTGTTGATCAGGATGTCGACGCCGCCCCAGCGTTCCTCGACCGCACTGACCAGCTTCGCCACGCCTTCCGCAGTCGACAAGTCGGTCGTCACATAGCTCACGCCCTGCACCGGCTTCTCCGGGGCGGAGCGTGCCGACGTCATCACCTCCACGCCGGCATCCTGCAGGCTCTTGACGAGGGCCGCGCCCAGCCCCTTGGTGCCGCCGGTGACGAGGGCGCGCTTGCCTTTCAATTCGAGGTCGAAGCTCATACGCTGATCTCCAGCGAGTCGATCAGGCCACGTTCGAGGCCGAAGCGGTAGGACAGGTTGGCCGGGCTGCCGGGGAAGTTGCCGGTGACTTTGGCGCGGACGACGTGAAAGCCGTCGTTGTCTTCCATGTCGAACGGCACGGTCGTCGCGTTGTACTTGACCGACGCCGCGGCCAGGAAGGCCGTGATGGCGTCGACGCCTTCGTAGGTGTGGCCGTCGTCCTTCAGGATGGCGTCCGCCTTGAAGCACCGAGCCAGCGCTTCAGGATGGTGTTCGGACGCGAAGTATGTGGCGATGGGTTCGGGCAGTGTCAGGGTATGCATGTTCGTGGCTCCAGGGTGGTGACTGAAGCCCTATGATGCGTGCCCCCGTTTAATTAGGGAATATTCTAGAATTTGCACGGCTTATGTAGAATCGCGTGCATAATGCGGCGGCCGGTCAGGGCCGGTCGAAGGGGCCGCGATCCAGCAGACAGTCGATGAAGGCACCGAGGAGGGCGGGTCGATGCTGCCTGTTCGGGTAATACAGGAACAGCCCGGGCCGGGTGATCGACCAGTCGGCAAGTACCTGGACCAGCCGCCCCTGCGCCAACAGCTCGCCCACGCCATCCTGCTCGAAGTGATAGGCAATCCCAAGCCCGTTCAGCGCGGCGGCAATGCCGATGTCGGCATGATTGGTGACCACCGGCCCGGCGACCGCGACTTCGATGCTCTGCTCACGCTTCTTGAACTCCCACCGGTAATGCCTGCCCTCCATGTGCAGCCGCCAGTTGATACAGGCATGCTCGTGCAGATCGGCGGGTGACCTGGGCGTGCCGTGACGCGCGAGGTAGTCCGGAGACGCCACCGCGACCATGTTCATGTCCGGCGTCAGGCGGATGGCGACCATGTCCCTCTCGAGCTGCCCACCCACGCGGATGCCCGCATCGAAGCGGCCGGTGACGATATCGGCCAGCGCATCGTCGACCACGATGTCGAGCACGACATCGGGGTGGGCTTGATGAAAGCGTGCGAGGCGTGGCGCAATGATCGTCCGGGCGCCGATCCCGAGCGTGTTGATGCGCAGCGTACCGCGCATCTGCCCTGCCGCTTCGCTGGCTTCGGCAACAGCGATGTCCATTTCCCGGAACAAGGGGGCCAGGCGCTGATACAGCTGCTCGCCGCTGGCCGACGGTGCAACGCTGCGGGTGGTGCGATTGAGGAGGCGGCTGCCCAGACGGCTTTCCAGCTGGCGGATGGTCTGGCTGAGAGCGGACGGCGACAGGCCAAGGTGTTCTGCTGCCCGTGCGAAACTCTGACGCTCGACGACCGCGACAAATGCTTTTAGCTCGACAAATTCGGATCCACGCATTCTGTGCTGTTTTCTACATGACAAGTCCTCATTCTAGACGACTGAATCGACGGCGCAGGCGTCCGCGCCCGAGCGCGCGAGCATCTGCCCGATCTGCGCGGCCGGGCACGGCCGGCCGTACAGGTAGCCCTGCGACTTGTCGCAGCCGTGCGCGCGCAGGAAGTCGTGCTGCTCCTGCGTCTCGATGCCTTCGGCCACGATCTCCATCCTGAGACTCCTGGCCATCGCGATGATGGCGCGCGTGATGGCCGCGTCTTCCGGATCCTGCGGCAGTCCGCGCACGAAGCTGCGGTCCACCTTCAGCGCGCGCACGGGGAAGGTCTTCAGGTAGCTCATCGACGAATAGCCCGTGCCGAAGTCGTCGATCGCGAGCTGGATGCCGGCGTCCGTCAGCGCGTGCAGGCGGTCGACGATGTCGGTGGACGCGTCCATCAGCATGCTCTCCGTCAGTTCCAGTTCGAGCCAGCACGGGTCGACGTCGGCCTCGCGCAAGGTCGCCAGCACGGCCGCGACGAGGTTGCTTTCCTTGAGCTGGCGGCCCGACAGGTTGACGGCCACGCGGAGCAGGTGGCCCTCCGCGTGCCAGCGCTTCAGGTCGCGGCACGCTTCGCGCAGTACCCATTCGCCGATCGGCACGATGAGGCCCGTGTCCTCCGCGACGGGGATGAAGTCGTTGGGGCTGACCATGCCCAGTTGCGGATGGATCCAGCGGATCAGCGCTTCGACGCCGACGATGTCGCCCGTCTTGAGGTCGACCTGCGGCTGGTAGTGCAGCACGAACTCGTCGCGTTCCAGCGCGCGCCGCAGGTTGTTGTCCAGCTTGAAGCGTTTATGGGCGTCGTCGCGCATGCTGGGCGTGAACATGCGCCACGCGTTCTTGCCGCCGTTCTTCGCGTAGTACATCGCGGTGTCCGCGTATTTCAGCAGCGCGTGCATGTCGGTCGCGTCGTCCGGGTACACGCTGATGCCGATCGACGCGCCGATGTGGATGTCGTGGCCGTGGATGTGGATCGGGTCGGCCAGCTTGAGCAGGCATTTTTCCGCGATCAGCGCTGCGACGCCGACCTGGCTCACGTTCTCGAGGATGATGCCGAATTCGTCGCCGCCGATGCGCGACAGCACATCGCCGAAGCGCAGCGTCTCCGACAGCCGGCGCGACACGAGGCGCAGCAGTTCGTCGCCGATGTCGTGGCCGAGCGTGTCGTTGACGGTCTTGAAGTTGTCCAGGTCGATGAACATCAGGATCGTGCGCTCGTCGAACTTGCGGGCGCGCGCGAGGACGGATTCCAGCCGCTCGTTGAAGAAGTGCCGGTTGTTGAGCTGCGTGACGGGATCGTAGTGCGCCAGCCGGTCCAGCTTGACCTCGATGCGCTTGCGTTCGTTGATCTCCGCTTCCAGTTCCAGTTCGCGCTTCTGGATGCGGTCCAGCATGCCGTTGAACGTGCGCGCGAGCAGGCCGATGTCCGCCGCCTGCGATACCTCGGCGCGCAGCGAATAATCGCCCTGGCGCGAGATCTGCTCGCTCACCGCGGACAGCGCCCGGATCGGGGCCGTGAAATAGCGCTGCAGGCGCGACAGCGCGTAGTACGAGAGGCTGAGCAGGATCAGCGTCATCGGCAGCGCCAGCGCGAGGTACAGCGCGAGCTGGCGGTACACGCTCGTCACGCTGCTGCGCACGACCACGGTGCCGAGCAGGCGGCTGCCGACCTGGATGCGGCGCGTGACGCTGACGCCGCGGACATCCACCTCCGTCTCGCGCGCACGCGGGTCGTGCGCGGCCGGGGGCGACTGCGGATCGCGCACGAAGCTGACGAACGCCTTGCCTTTCGCGTCATAGGCGACGGCCGATTGCACGTCCGGCGCCACGCGCAGCGCGGACAGGATATCGCCGGCCGCCTCGGCATCGGCGAAGGCCATGGCGGCCGTCAGGTTCTCGCCCGCCATCGTCGCTTGCGATTGCGTCTGCCGCACCAGCGCGGCCGTGAAGAAGTACAGCTGGATGCCGATCAGGAACAGCGTCGACAGCAGCATCACGCCGCCGCTCGTGACGAGGTAGGTCCATTTGAGCTTGGTGCTCAGTGCCTGCCGGTTGATCCATTCGATGAGTTGTTCCATGCGGGCCTTCCGGGTCTAATAGATGGCGCGCGCCAGCCGCAGCACCTTGGAGCTGAGCACGACGCCGGCACCGCGCGCCGCGGCGCCGTTGAATTCGAAGGCGATGCGCCGGTCGTCCAGCACCAGTTCGAGCATCACGCCCTTGCGCGCGGCGCCCCGCGTATCGGCGATCGTCAGCACGCCGGCCGCGCGGGCGCTGTCGGCGAGCGCCGTCATGTCGTCGGACTCCGACGCGCTGATGTACAGGATGTGGCATTGCATCAGCGCCTCCGGACCCGAGTGCGGATACACGATGGACAGGCGCGCATTCCCGAGCGGCTTGCCTTCGAGCGTGGCGAGCGCGCTGCCGAACGGATCGCGCCCCAGCACGCACAGGCGTACGACGCCGTTCATGTTCGGCAGGGTGCTGAACTGCGCGATGTTGTAGATGAACGCCGCCTTGGCCGCGTATTCGTCGGCCGCCTGGGCATGGGCAACCGCCGGCAGCAGGCAGCACAGGAGCAGGAGGCGTGCGAGGCTGGGCCGCATCATCGTCAGAACCTGACAGTCGCCATGAAACGCAGCGTGCGCCCGTCCTGTCCGATCGCGTCGAGGTGGCGCGGCGGCGTGCTGTTGTCGTAGTGTTCCTCGCTGGCGGAATCGGCAAAGCGTTTGGCGAAGACGTTGAGCACGCCCGCGGACAGCTCCACGTGCGAGCCCAGGGTACCGACGAGATTCAGGTCGACGAGGCCGAAGCCGCCCACTTCGCCGCCGCGCACCGTGCGGCGCCGGCTCGTGTAGCGGTACTCGGCATGCGCGCGCAGGTGGTCGCCGAGCGGCGGCAGCGCATAATTCAGCTTGAACAGCCGGCGCGGCGAATTGGGCAGCCATGCGCCGCCGGCGTCGTTGCGCGCCGACTGCACGTTCGCGCTGCCCTTGAGGGCGCTGCCGTCCTCGCGCAGCCATTCCGCTTCCACTTCGATGCCCGTGGCGCGGGCGGCCTCGATGTTCGAGAAGACCAGCATGCCGTTGACCGGATCGGTGGCCAGCGCCAGCATGTCGCGCATGCGGTACTGGAAGACGGAGGCGGTGGCGCGGAAGCGGTCGGTCGGAAAATATTCCGCGATCAGTTCATAGGTCTTGATGTGCTCCGAGCGCAGCGCCGGATTCGCCCGGAAGTCGAACGTGTAATAGCGCTCGTAGGCGTTGGCGGAGCGGAAGGCCGTGCCGTACAAGGCCTTGAGCGTCACCTGGCTCGCCGTCTTGTAGAGCAGGGCCACGCGCGGATTCGTCGTGGCGCCGCCTTCGGAATCGTAGTCGTGCCGCACGCCCGTGTTCAGGATGAGCTTCTCGCCGAGCCGCATCTCGTCCTGCAGGTAGACGGCGGCCTGCCGCTTGGGATGGGCGACGTCGAGGTTGAGCAGGTACGGATCGACGTCGTAGTTCGCCATCTGCCGCTTGCTGTCGCGCGTGTATTCCGCGCCGGCGATGAGCTTGTGGCCGCGCAGCGCGCTGCTGGTCACGCGCACCTCCGCGCCGCTGCTGAGGCTCTCGGCCGTATCGATGCCGGGCGTCGGCCCCTCGCTTGCGGACCCGGTCACGTTGAGGGTCTTGTAGCGGTAGCGCGCGACGCTCACGCCGGCGAACAGGTCGAGCGTCTCCGAGACGGCGCGGTGCCAGGACAGGGCGGCGCCCGCGTATTCGTCCAGCGACCAGCTGCGCGGATCGTTGAACTGCTGGCCGTACGACGCCGTCGGAATGCCTTTCGTGCGGCTGCCGAAATAGGCCTCGGCCACGACGCCGCCCGCGCTCAGTTTCGCGAACAGCCGGCGATAGCGGTCGTAGTCGATCCCGGCGGCGACGCCGTGGTTGCTGGCCGCGTCGTCGTATTCGGGAAAGTACACGTCGCGCCCCGGACTGTCGTACACCGACGCGCCCAGCAGCAGCTCGGTGCCGCCCGGCGTCCCGCTGCCGTACGTGTTGCGCACTTCACGGCCGCGGCCCGTGAACCGGCCCACGCTGACGGTCTGCCCGTTGAGGGCCCCGCCGCTTTTCGTGAGCACGTTCACCACGCCGAAGAATGCGCTGCTGCCGTAGATGGCGGAGCCGGGACCCGGCACGAACTCGACGCGGTCGATGAGGGCCAGGTCGATCGGGAACTCGGTGCCGATGGCGCCCTGGTCGTAGACGACGTCGTTCAGGCGCCGGCCGTCGATCAGGACCAGCAGCCGCGTGTTCAGGTCGCCCGGATTGCCCAGGCCGCGAATGTTCGCGTAGTTGTAGTTGCGGTCGTAGGACACCGTCATGCCGGGCACGCTCTGCAGCACCTCCGTGAGCGTGCGATAGCCGCGCTGGCGGATGTCCTCGGCCGTGATCACGGTGACGGACGACGGTGCCTCGCTGATCTTCTGCGGAATCTTCGACGCCGTGACGACCTCGAGGTTGAGCAATTGTTCGAGGGGCAGGGCGTTCAAATCGGGACCTTGCTGCGCCAGTGCGCCGGCCTGGAAACCGGCCGCCAGCAGGCCGATCGCACGCGACAGGTGACGGGATGGAGACGTTTCCTTGTTCGGCAACATGGCAGGTCCTTGAGGGAATGCTTGGCAGAGCGCCCGAGCGGCCCAGTGTAAGGACGTGCAATACTGAATTTGTTGACTAGAACCAATTAATTGGCCGGTGCAACTAATTCCGAGAGGAGGGATAGGAAGAATCTGACAGAGAAGCGGAAAAGCAAAAAGCCCATGAACCGGAGTTCATGGGCTTTCTGGTGTTCGTGGTAGGCCGTGCTGGGCTCGAACCAGCGACCAACGGATTAAAAGTCCGCTGCTCTACCAACTGAGCTAACGACCCGACGGGCAGCATTATAGCGGCTCATCGGCACACGGCCAAGTGCTTTCGTGAAAATTGGCAACAATTGCTGAGGTGGCCAGGTAAATGTCGGCCTTCCGAAATGCCGCATAGACATTGATTTCCGGTATGATCAGTTGATCTTCAGATATTAATTTGTGCTGTGATCCCGACCGACTCCGATACCGCCACCGACTTCTCCCTGCGCGCCCTGAATCTCGTCAACAGCGGGATCATCGTGCTGGACGCCCACCACAAGATCGTGCTCTGGAACGGCTGGATGGTGCCGCGTTCCGCCCGCGCCGCCGCGCGCGTGCGCGAGCGCTCGCTGTTCGAGGTGTTCCCCGAATTGCGCGGGTCGCGCGTCGAAGCGGCCGTGCTGGCCGCGTTGTCGCCATCAGCCGATGGCGCGAGCACGACCATCCCGCAATCGGAAAGCCGGGCCCCATTTCCCCTGCGCGAGACGGGCAGCTTCGACGGGCCGCGCATCGACCAGGCCGTGACGGTGACGCCGTTCCGCGATGGCGAGCAGCGCTATTGCATGATCGAGATCCGCGACGTCAGCGGCGCCGTGGAACGCGAAAAGCGTCTCCTCGACCACGCGGAATCGCTGCGCGCCCGGTCCTACGTCGACGGCCTGACCGGCATCGCCAACCGCCGCTACTTCGACGTCGCGCTGGACCGCGAACTGCGCCGCGCGCAACGCGCGAAGGGCGAGCTGTCGCTGCTGCTGATCGACATCGATTCCTTCAAGGCCTACAACGACCACTTCGGCCACCAGCAGGGCGACGCCTGCCTGTCCACCGTGGCGCAAGCCCTCGCTGCCAAACTCAAGCGCCCGGCCGACGTGGCGGCACGCTATGGTGGCGAGGAATTCGCGGCGATCCTGCCGGACACGTCGCTCGAGCAGGCCAGGCTGCACGCCAACGCGATCCGCGACCACGTGGCCGGACTGGCGCTGCCGCACGCGCCCGCGGCCCACTGGCCGATGGTCACGCTGAGCATCGGTGTCGCAAGCTTTGATTGTGAACGCCTGCATGAGGTTCCCGCACTGATCGAGACCGCGGACAAGGCCTTGTATGCGGCAAAGCGTGGTGGCCGCAACCGTGTCGTGGTAGACGGCGACGCATCCGCGTGACGGGTCATTCAGCACGCCGCGATGGCGTGCATATCCGATCACGCAGCCGCGCATAGCGATACGGGATCCTGCCCGTCACCGGCGCATGCGTGTCATTTCTCATCGATCTGATTTAGCGTAAATACAGACTGTTTCGTGATGCGCCCCTCGCCGTCCTTGTGGCTGCCAACCGGCGCCCTAGACTGAATTGCCGCCGCCGGCAAAGACCCGGACCGCGGCATTGTCCACCACGATCCGAAGGAGACATCATGCGTCCGCTTCCCTTGGCACTTTCCGCATCCCTGCTGTTGTTCGCGCCCGGTGCCGGCGCGCAGTCGGGGAATTATCCGATCAATGACGACACGCCGATCTCGCGCGTCGAGGTGACCGCGCAGCCGCGTCCGGCATTCCGCATCTGGGACTACCAGGCCGAGGACGTCAGCGGCGCGTACGCGTTGTCGAACGGCTGGCGCCTGAAGGTGAAGCCGGCGCGCGACGGCATCGTCGCCCAGATCGACAAGCAGCGTCCGATGCGCCTCATCGCGCAATCGCCCGACCGCTTCGTTTCGCGCGACGGCAACGTGATCATGGAATTCAACAAGGGCGACACCCGCGACGACATGATGATGAGCTATGTGCCGAGCGACGTTACCGATCCGCGCCTCGCGCAGATCATCGTGGTGACGGCGAAGATGGCGCAGCGCTGAGGCGCCGGCCGGTCAGCCCGCATCGCCGGGCGGGGCCGGCGGCTGGTCGATCGCGTCGGCCAGCCTGCGCATCAGCCGCACCAGGTTGTCGAAATCCTCCTTGTCCCACGACGCGAAGACGGCGCGGGCCATCTTGTCGCGCGCGGCGTCGAGCGCGTCCGTCATGGCCTTGCCCTTGGGGGTGATCGAGGCCAGGCGGACCCGCGCATCCGCGTCGGAAGCGCGCCGTTCCACGAGGCCCAGGCTGTCCAGCTTGGCCACCTGGCGGCTGACAGTGGTGTAGTCGCGTCCCGACCGTTCGGCCAGATCGACGACGCCGATCGGCCCCAGCCGCTCGATCCCGACCAGCAGCGGAAACAGTGCCCGGTCCAGCCGGACGCCGGCCTGGCGGATGAGTTCCTCGTCGCGTTGCGGCCGGTTCATCGCGCTGACGATGCCGATCAGCGACGTGTGCAATTCACGCAGCCGCGCCGATATATGTGTATCTTGCACATTATTTTTCGTTGCCATATACTCCTCTCCAGTTATGTGCATTTTACACATAAGACTCTGGGAGAGCGATATGGACTTCGATACCGATGTACTGATTTGCGGCGCGGGTGCCGCCGGCCTGACCCTGGCCCTTGACCTGGCGCGGCGGAACGTCCAGTTCCGCCTGGTCGAGCGGCAGGACACGCCATTCCACGGCTCGCGCGGCAAGGGCATCCAGCCCCGCACGCTGGAAGTCTTCGAGGACCTCGGCATCGTCGACCGGGCGGTGGCGCTGGGTGGGCCGTATCCGCCCCAGCGCATCCACGCCGCGGACGGCAGCCATGCCGATGCCCCGACCGCCGCGGCGCAGGCGGCGACGCCGGCGGAGCCCTACGCCACGCCGCTGATGCTGCCGCAATCCCTGACCGAGCAGGTGATGCGCGAACGCCTGCTGGCGCTGGGACAGCGGGTCGAATTCGGCCTTGCGCTCACGGGCCTGGCGCAGGACGCGGATGGCGTCACGGTCACGCTCGCGGGCCGCGGCGGCGAGTCGCGCCTGCGCGCGCGCTACGTCGTCGGCACGGACGGCGGGCGCAGCACGGTACGCCATCTGCTCGGCGTCGGCTTCCCCGGCAAGACGCTGGGCGTGCGGGCACTGGTGGCGGACGTCGCCTTGACGGGCCTTGATCGCGACGCCTGGCATCGCTTCAACGGGGACGACATGGCGCGCCGGCTCGAGGTGTGTCCGCTCGCGGGCACGGACCTGTTCCAGATCCAGGCGCCGGTTCCGCCCGAGGGCGACGTCGACCTGTCGGCGCAGGCTCTCGACGCGTTGGTCAGGGACCGGACCGGGCGCGACGACGTGCACGTGGACAGCGTGACCTGGGCCTCGGCGTACACGATGAATGCACGCCTGGCCGACCGCTTTCGCGTGGGGCGCGTCTTCCTTGCCGGCGACGCCGCCCACACGCATCCGCCCACGGGCGGGCAGGGATTGAATACCAGCGTGCAGGATGCGTACAACCTCGGCTGGAAGCTGGCGGCCGTACTCGCGGGCGCGCCGGACGATCTGCTGGACACATACGAGGCGGAGCGCCGCCCCGTCGCCGCCGCGATGCTGCAGCTGTCCACGGCGCTGCTGGACGCCGCGCGCCGCGGCGGAGAAATGCGCCGCGGGCGCGAGACGCGGCAGCTCGACCTGGCGTACCCCGATTCGCCCCTGGCGTTCGCGCAGCCGGCGCGTGCACACGGTGTGCAGGCCGGCGCGCGGGCGCCGGATGCCGTCGTGCTGGGTGCGGGCGGGCAATCCACCCGGCTCTTCACGCTGTTCGCGGGGCCGCACTGGACCCTGCTGGGACGGGACGTGCCGGCCGGCGTCGCGGATGCGTTGCGGCGCGCGGGCCTGCGCGTGCACCTGTTCGGCGCGCGCGGCGACGTGGTGGACGTGCATGGCCAGGTCGAGGCGGCCTATGGATTGCAGCCCGGCGAACTCGTGCTGGTGCGTCCGGACGGCTACGTCGGCGCCATCGCCGGATCCGCCAACGTCGACGCGCTCGATATCTACATGCGGCGCGCGGGCCTGTCCTGAACACGCCGCCAGCGCCAGGCCAGCAGGGCCAGCAACACCAGCCAGGCCGCCACGGCGACCTGGGCGAACACGTCGCCGACGCGGCTGTAGACCGTGCCGCCGCGCCCCGTCGGCAGGTCGCCGACGAGCATGCCGGGGGCGTGCGCCGTGCGGCGTTCGGCGACGATGCGGCCGTGCGCATCGCTCAGCGTCATCAGGCCCTGCGAGGCCGAGCGCGCGACGGCGAATCCGTTTTCGACGCCGCGCACGACGGCCATGCGGCCGTGCAGGTAGGCGTCGCGGTCGAAGTCCCACGCGGGCACCAGCATCAGGCCGACGTCGCGCCGGCCGTACAGGCGCAGGTCCTGGGCGAAATCCATGTCCTTGCAGATCGCGATGCCGGCATGCACGTCGCCGAGCCGCGTCACCAGTTCGCCGGTGCCCCGCACGTAGTCCGCTTCGTAGCCCGGCACCATGCGCTTCTTCAGGTAGGTGTCGACAGGCGCGCCGGGCCGGTACAGTGCGGCGATGTTCAGCCGGCCGCCCTGGGGCGCGGGCCCGTCGAGACCGGCGACGACGACGCTGCCCGCCGGCGGCGCGAGGACCGTGCCGGCCGCCAGGATTTTTTCCGGCACGACGATGGCCACCGGCGCGTGCGCGGCCGCCGCGGCGACCTGGCGCGCGAACCCGGCCGCGACTTCCGGTGCCGCCTCGGGGTGATTGAACACGCGCCCGGCGTAACGGTCGTCGCTCAGCAGCGCGATGCGCACGGCCGGCCCGGCCGGCTGCGCCAGCTGCCACACGCCGTAGGCCAGCGCCGCAAGCACGGGCACCGACCATGCGAGGGTTCCGGAGAGGTCGCGCGGCCTCACGTACAGGACGGCGAGTCCGGCGGGAATGACGGCCGCAAGGAAGGAGAGGCCGGCCACGCCGGCCAGCGCTGCCGTCTGCAGCAGCGGCACGACGTCGACCAGCGTGTAGCCGAGGGCGAAGAAGCTGCCGTTCGGCGATACGAGGCTGTGCAGGTAATCGATGGCGGCGAGCATCGCGGCGAATCCGAGCGGGGCCACGCCGGCCGGAAAGCGCCGATACAGGGCGCGCATGAACAGGGCCGCGAGCATGAACACGAGCGCCTGGGCGACCGCGAGGCCATAGACCATCGGCAGGAGCCGGCCATAGAACCACATGGGGCCCGCCTCGCCCATCCATGCGGGCACGAACAGCAGGAGGGCGACGTCCCGCGGGCGCGGCGCGCGCAGGGCCAGCACCAGCAGCGGCACGAACGCCGCGAGCGCCAGCCAGCCGAACTGTCCCGTGTCGCGGCTGATTGCCAGCACGGCGCCGCACAGCAGCGCGGTAAGGATGTGCCATCGCGTCATTCTTGCTCTCCCTTCAGGTAGATGCGCGCCGCCGAGCGCAGGCACAGCGCCGTGAATTCGGTCCGCGACAGGTTGAACCGTCCGGAGCGGTGCAGGTCCACGAGTCCCTGCAGCACGCCCCACACGCCCATCGCCAGTTCCAGCGGCGGCCCGGCGCGCACGAGTCCCGCCGCCTGGCCCTCCGCGAGGCGCTGCGCGAAGCCGCCGATGACCGGAGAACGTCCCGCTTCGAAGTCTTCCGGGTAGATGCGTTCGGCGCGTGTCTTGAGCACGAAGGCGGCGTCGAACAGGGCCGGTTCGTCCAGCGCGAAATCGACGAAGGCCGTCGCGAGGGCGTCGAATCCGGCCAGCAGCGGCAGGCCGGCGAACGCCTGGACACGGCGTTGCCACATCTCGAGCGCATGGGCGCCCACGGCCTGCAACAGGGCGGCCTTGTCCGCGAAGTGGCGGTACACGGCCATCGGCGTGATGCCGGCTTTCTGGCCGACGGCGCGCAGGCTCAGGCCGTCCAGTCCTTTTGCTTCGAGTTCGCTGATGGCGATGGCGAGAATGCGTTCTTTCGTGGTCATGTATACACTGTATACGTGTCTGTACCGCAACGCAAGGGACAGGACGTCACCGGTTTACCCACGAAAACCGGAAAGGTTCCCACGACGGGACCGGGACCTTGTCGATCGTGGCCGCCACGAAATGGCATTTGCGCGCAGCGGCCAGCGCGGTCCGGTCGAGGATGGGTTCGCCGCTCGAGCGGGCGACGCGCGCATCCGTCACCCAGCCATCGACGTTGATCAGCACCGCCAGGATGACGTTGCCGGCGACCCGGCGCTCTTCGGCGAACCGAGGCAGCCGCGGGCGTTCGCAGTTATCGGGATTGACGACGGCCCGCACCTTGACGGGGACGCGGCCGCCAGCGCCGCCGCCCACCCCCTCGCCTTGGTCGCCCGCCCCGGCGGTGCCGGTGCCGTCAGGCTTGCCGCCGGCCAGTTCTACCGGCGTGGGAATAGCGACGATGGTGGCCGCCACTTCCGTGCGCGGCACGACCTCGATGTCGCGCGGCGGCGGCGCGGCGGTTTCCCGTGCCGGCGGCCGGGGCTTGTTCTTGCGCCGCGGCGGCAGCGGGGGAGATGGAGGTGGCTCGACGACCTGCGGCGCGACGTTGGACAGCAGCATGACGGTGTACGGCGTCCGCGGAAGCACGATGCGATCGGCGGTCACGAAAGCGAACAGGACCAGCGCGTGGAGGGCAACGACGAAGGCGATCCGGGACAGCGCGCGCCGCGGGCGATCGAATATGGTGTCAGTTGGCACGATAACCCTCTCAGTTTATTCACGGGATGAATAAAATGCGACAACGGTTATCTATGGTATGGCAACAATGTCATGTTGCCAATGCGCTGGGCATGGCGTCGGCCTGAAGACCCTGGAAAACAAAAAGCCCACGGACAAGGCCGTGGGCTTTCTGAGTATTCGTGGTAGGCCGTGCTGGGCTCGAACCAGCGACCAACGGATTAAAAGTCCGCTGCTCTACCAACTGAGCTAACGACCCGAAGAGGCAGCATTATAGCGGCTCGGCCGGCATCCGGCTAGCGTCCGCGTCGGTCCGCGCGTACCGGCGGCGTCGCGGCGGTGATCGCGAAGCTGCCCAGGACGAAGGCGGCGGCAAACGTGGCGGCAAGCAGGGTCGACAAGGTACGCATGATGGCTCCCGGCGAATGGCGGATACGATGTTCGGTCGTCGTATTGACGCTACCAAGTATAAGTAGCCGGGGATGCCAATTGGTTGCTTAAGGGCAACAATATATTCTGAAGGGCAAAACAAAAACGCCAGCTCATGAAAGCTGGCGTTTTCGTTGAATCTTGGTAGGCCGTGCTGGGCTCGAACCCCAAGCGGAGGAATGGTAACGTTCCAGGAGTCACATTACAAGTACGTCACATGGTGCGCTGGCGGGACAGGTATCAAGCCCGCTCAGCCCACGCTGGCCCGGTGCGTGCCGATCAACTCGCATCCACATTCAGTGACACAGCCTTCTACGGCTACCGCAATGCCCCCCACAAACAGCGTGGAGTGGGCAGTGACGATTTTATTGACCCCGTGTGGTTTGCCGCCGGGATAGTGTTGCGGACAATCCACTTGGTCGCCAAGCCGCGCGATGGGCTTCCCGTCTACATCGTGCAGTGGCGAGCCGCTGATCACCTTGCCGCCGTGGTTAGTCGAGTCTCCAACAACAATAATCTTCAGCGTCATGGAAATTAGCCTGCAGGTTGGATCAAATATTCTTTCTGGCAGAAAGATTCAGGTTGTATGAACTCAGGGAATAGAATTACATTCTTCCCGTCCATCCATATCCGGTAGGAGGTGTTCTTCAGAAAAAAATCACACCTTTTATCATAAACTTTCAATACCTCTTTGCTGTCGTCAATCATTGTCTCAGCCATTTCATCGTCGAGGCGAATTAGTTCCTTGTTTGGCGAAACTCCGATAACGAGTTTAGCGGCTGGGAAAATCTGTTTGAATAAGGCTCTGGCTGAAACAAGATTTCCATTTGGGAGGGAAAAAACACGCGCTTCTTTTTCTATGTCGGGAGATCCTGCGCATACAGTTGACTTGGCAAAAACTACACTTAGGTACTTTTTGGAGAGAAGAACCTTTTCGAGGGTTAATTCATATCCCCATGGGTGGCCTTGAGCTGCAGCGCTACATTCCTTAGCTTCCTTTGCAAATGAGGCAGATGCAGCTATTAAGGCCGTGTTGATCTTCGTGATGGTTCTTTGATCCAAGTCAACTATCCCGTCGAACGAAACCATTTGAATCAAAGCATCTTTCATTGGCTTGCTGTCACGGACTTTATAGTTGGTCGGCGTCGCCGCTTGTAATTGAGAAAACCACAATGGCATTCCAAAGCATGTTGCCAAGACTAGCGCTCTCATAAAAGAATCTTCCTTATCCGGTTGGTAAACTCCGTCCGTTCGTCAAGGGCGGTATAACCACCATTGATTGCTTTGGTAACCTTGAGGACATCGTCTTGATCCATGGCCGTAACGGTCCCGCTTCGAAAAATGCTGATGTACCAGCACCCAGCATCAATACAATTGAAGGTGGTTGTGATCAATCTATCGGGGTTGTCTACTTGGGGGTAGCGCTTAGTCGTATCGTGCTCCCAACCAAAATCGAAGTCCTTGCCTTTTTTAAGCCAACCCTTGAAGCACCAATATTCGGCATAATTGTAGCGACCAGTCAATTGTTTGAAACCACGTCCCTTGAAGCGAGGACCATCGCCCGGTTGGTAGTTGCCAAGTTGCTTATTGTTCTCATATTTGCTGCCATCAGTTGTTTCCAGCATTAGGTTAAGGCTCCTGCTTTCGATTGCGCCTTGACCGAAGAAGTGAGCCTGGCGCAGCCGTGAATTGACGCTGTAGCGGTAGCAGCACTTGTTGATGTCGATGCGGTACTTTTCGCGCACGTCATCCGGGGTGCCATGGCTGATGGCTTCACCCGAACCGCTGTTTTCCGGATAAATTAGTTCTAGTTCATCTTTTGCGAGCCACATGCATCGCGCCAAGTGCTCGATGAACTTGACTGGGTGTGCATGCCACAACATAGTCGCAGAGGGCAAGCCCGGTACTTGTTCCCAGAACGAGAGCCGCTCTATATGTGCAGTCAGCTTGGTGAACTGCTCAGGTGTCAATTTAGAGGCGCCGAAATCATCCTGAGTGACTCGCCCAAAGCGTTTCGCAATTTCCCGCTTGCTCCATTCGGTAGGGTGCCGGGCGATCAGGTGCCGCAATTTGTCTTGATCAGCTATTAGTGCATTAAGATTATTTTCATTGCGATTTTTTTCGAAATTATCGAATAGTTTCTTAATGCCGTCGTCGTCGATAAGGCCATCACTGCTGAAAAGGCCATGCTCTTCAAGCTTATAAAAACTTGGTCTCGTCGTACTGGTTTGCGCAGGTCATGCGCGGATACTGACCGACGATGACCGGATTCCAGTCGGCCTGGCGGTAACGGGCAAAGGTCAGTTCGGTCAATTCGATGACGCTCTTGCCGTGGAAGGACACGTTGTCCTTACGGAGCTTTGCGAAGGCCAGCCAAGGTTCGAGAACCATATGGTAAAACGCGAAGCCGCCGTCGGCGCGCAGGAAGCGGAATTCGGTGACGTAGCCGTTGAAGTAGCGCAGCGACCCATCTTCGCGCGCGAGGGAGATCGTGACCATCCTTCCCATCATCGCTTTCAGGGAAACACGTGCGTCATCAGACAGGAGTTCGACCTCGAAGCGGAAGCAACGAGAGACTTCCTCGTGCGCGCTCAATCGGTTCGGCAGAAGGATCGCCTCCGGCCCATCGTCTTGGGGAAAGTCCAGACGCATCAGGCGGCCGTGCTGCGCATCGAAACTGAACGCCGACAGCGCAGCTCCTGCCGCGATCGCTTGGCCTCCGCCCATGTGCCGCCTCCGCATGGTTATCAGGTATTAGAAATTCCATCGGATAAGGTAACCAACATGTCTTGGGCCACCTTGACCAAAAGCAAGAGTCGGACTCTGCTTTTGTCATGATGAATGGCGTCAAAGAAGCGGAAGTGCGTTGCCTGTGCTTATCATGCTGAGCTTGAATAAGCTCAAGGTGAGCTGACGGGGACTATATTTGCCGGCGCAGATGGCGCGCTATACGGTGGGGAGAAGGACTGCTGCGCGTCAGGAGCACGGCACAGTAGGTAGCAGAGGGGGCTACTTCAGATACAAAAAAAGGCGTCACGATTACTCGTAACGCCTTGATTTGATACTGCAAATTCGTGGTAGGCCGTGCTGGGCTCGAACCAGCGACCAACGGATTAAAAGTCCGCTGCTCTACCAACTGAGCTAACGACCCGAAGAAGGCACGCATTATAGCGGGCCGTTTTGATTTACGCCAGAGGTAACGTAAATCAGTGCGCCACGGTGGACTTCAGCACTTCCTCCGCCGTCGTCACGCCCTCGGCCACCTTGTAGGCACCGGCGATGCGCAGCGGTTTCATGCCGTCGGCCACGCTTTGCTGGCGCAGCGCGGCCAGCTCCGTCTTTTCCTGCAGCAATTGCGAGAAGTTTTCCGTCACGGTGACGAGTTCGTACAGGCCGGTGCGGCCGCGGTATCCCGTCTGACGGCATTCCGGGCAGCCGATCGGCCGGTACACGGTCGTCGGCTTCGGCAGGTTCCAGGTGCCACCCAGAGCCTGCCAGACGTCGTCCGACAGTTCGCCGTCCGCAGCCTTGCAGTGCGGGCATAGCGTGCGCACGAGGCGCTGGGCCATGATGCCGATCAAGGTCGCTTCCAGCAGATAGTAGGGCACGCCCAGTTCCAGCAAGCGCATGACGGCGGACGGCGCGTCGTTCGTGTGCAAGGTCGACAGCACCAGGTGGCCGGTGAGCGCGGCCTGGATCGCCATCTCGGCCGTCTCCAGGTCGCGGATCTCGCCGACCATGATGATGTCCGGATCCTGCCGCATCAGCGCGCGCACGCCGTCGGCGAACGACAGGTCGATGCCCGGCTGCACCTGCATCTGGTTGAACGACGGCTCGACCATCTCGATCGGGTCCTCGACCGTGCACACGTTGACTTCGCTCGTGGCGAGCGCCTTCAGCGTGGTGTACAGCGTCGTCGTCTTGCCGGAGCCGGTGGGACCGGTGACGAGGATGATGCCGTGCGCACGCTTCGTCAGCGCATCCCAGCGTGCCGCGTCGTCGGGTGGGAAGCCCAGTTCCGGCAGCGTCTTGACGACGACTTCCGGGTCGAAGATGCGCATCACGAGTTTTTCGCCGAACGCGGTCGGCATCGTCGACAGGCGCAGCTCGACTTCCTGGCCGTCGTTCGTGCGCGTCTTGATGCGGCCGTCCTGCGGGCGGCGTTTTTCGATCACGTCCATGCGGCCCAGCAGCTTGATGCGAGCCGTCATGGCGATCATCACGACGGCCGGCACCTGGTACACCTGGTGCAGCACGCCGTCGATGCGGAAGCGGATCGCGCCGGCGTCGCGCTTCGGCTCCAGGTGGATGTCGGACGCGCGCTGTTCGAACGCGTAGCTCCACAGCCAGTCGACGATGTTGACGATGTGCTGGTCGTTCGCGTCGACCTGTTTATTCGTCTTGCCCAGTTCGACCAGCTGCTCGAAGTTGTTGCGCAGGGCGAGGTCCTGGCCGCTGGACTTGTTCGCGTCGCGGATGGATTTCGCGAGGCTGAAGAATTGCGAGATGTATTGCGCGATGTCGAGCGGATTCGCGATCACGAGCTCGATGCGGCGGCGCGAGAGGCGCGCGATCTCGTCCTGCCATTCGGTGCGGAACGGATCGGCCGTCGCCACGACCAGTGTGCCCGCTCCCAGTTCCACCGGCAGGATATTGAAACGCGCCGCATAGCCGGCCGACATCACGTCCGCGACCTTGGTGAAATCGATCTTGAGCGGATCGATGCGGAAGAAGGGCAGGCCGACCTTGCCGGCGCACCATTCGCTGAGCACGTCCAGCGTGAGCAGTTTATGGGGAGCCTTTGCCGACACGATCTTGCACTGCGCGACGGCCGTCAGCGGGTGCATCGACCCGACCGCATTCTTGAGGAGGCTTTGTGCCTGGGCGAAGTGCGGCTTGACGGTCGATTTCTCGACGATGCCGTCGGCCAGCAGCCACGAAAATATGGCTTGCAGGTCGAGGGCTTTTGGTTTTTGCATGTCAGTTCGCGCCGGCCGCCGCGATGCCCTTGACCCAGGACTTGGCCGGCAGCTTCGTCGCCGCCACGATCTGCGCGGCGCGTGCGGCCAAGCGGTCCTTGTCGAGATCCAGGTCGATAGAACGGCGCGTCTTGAAGCACAGCGCGACGACGTTGCCGTCGTGGACCTCCGGCAGGCAGATCACGTGGGCGAACGCGAAGCGCATCGCCTTGATGTTCTTCGCGAAGCTGGGGTGGTCGCCGAACAGGTTGACGGTCATGACGCCGCGGTCCGTCAGGCAGGCGTTGCAGGCCTGGTAGAACTCGGGCGTGTCCAGCACGGGGCCGCGCGCGGTGGCGTCGTACAGGTCGCACTGCAGGACATCGATCGTGTCGTGGTTGGCCTCGTCGAGCACGAAGTCCATCGCGTCCATCTCGCGTACGCGCAGGCGTTCGTCTTCCGGCGGCAGTTTGAACATCGAATTGCAGATCGCGATCACGGAGGGATTCAGTTCCACCGCGGTTACCTGCGCCTGCGGGAACTGGCGATACGAGAACTTGGTCAAAGCCGCTGCGCCCAGGCCAAGCTGGACGATGGTGTGCGGGTCGTCGATGAACAGCATCCAGGCCATCATCTGCTGAGCGTACTCGAGTTCAGGCCAGTCCGGCTTGCGGATGCGCATGGCACCTTGCACCCATTCGGTACCGAAATGGAGGTAGCGCACACCGTCCTGTTCGGACAGGGTGACGGGCGCAAACTTGGGCTTGCGGGCGGGACGGCGCGACGATTCGGCCTGTTCGATGGATTTGCGTTTGATGAGCATAGGATGAGCGAAAGAAGCATCCTATTATCGGCGGGAAGGAATCCGCAGCGCAAGAAGCGCTGCGGATGGCAGCAGAAGCTGCGGAGGAAGCCGACGGTGCGGAGAAGGGGGACGTCCCCCGCACCGGAAGTATTACTGGTATTGATCCGGTTCGACCGACACGCGCAGGCGCACGCGGTTGCCCGGGTCGCGGTTCATGACCGTCGTGTAGGTGTGGCCGCGGTAATCGTAGGTCACGTCGTAGCCGTTCGTGCGCTCCTGGACGGAGTCGACGGTGCGGCAGCGCTGCACCGCCTGTTCCTGCACTTGCGGGCCGTAGTTGCGGCCGTTGTTGTCGACGTTGTCGCCGACCATGCCGCCCGCGATCGCACCGGCCGCGGCTGCCGCGACGCGACCGTTGCCGCCACCCACCTGGCTGCCCAGCAGGGCGCCGGCGATGCCGCCGATGACGGTGCCCGCCTGGCTGCGCTGTTGCGGCACCTGGGCCTGCACGTAGTCGGTACGGCATTCCTGGCGCGGCGTACGCACCTGCTCGATGCGCGGCTGGACGCGCGTCACGCGGCCGAAGTCCTCGAAATCGCCGGCCTGTGCCTGGGCCAGCGGCAGGGCGCACACGCCCAGGGCGGAGAGAATCAGTTTGGCTTTGACGTTCATGCTCATACCTCGTTTTGGTGGTGCTTCTGATCTGTTGGTATCCAAGGGCGTTTCGCCCACAACTGAATCTTAGCGCTGGTTGGCATTCATATCCGATCCGTGTGGCAACAAAATGTAACAGCAGGTATACGCGCCAAAACGCCTGGTTCAGAGGAGAAAACCGTGGAAAAAGCGTCAACAATGGATGAAAAAACTCGTCTTTTTTTACAAATGTGAGCGGCTCGTCCATATTCGGGTTGATTCGCTTACCACAAAACGTTACCCTTAGGAGACTTAGGGTTTTATTGGCGCGTGGAAATCAGACCAGGAGAAAGCGAACAAACCCGCCGCTTCCGCAAACACCGCGCGCTGGAGCAGCAGAACCAGACTGGGTGACTTGAGGAAAAAATGAGTTTGTTGATGAGAGTACCGCCGAATCTTGTGCAGTCCATCCGCGCTTACCGTGCACCGGAGCTGCAGAAGGAGGCGATGCGCCTTGGTCATCATTTTCTCTATGCCCTGTGCACGAATGCGCTGACGAAGCAGCAGGTCTGTGCCCGCATCGGCGAGCAATTCTTCTTCCCCAAACCCTGCAGCAAGAATTTCGACGCGCTGCGCAACTGCCTCACCGAAGTCATCGCCGAAGCCGGACCGCAACCCGGTTTCATCGCCGTGCTGGACCAATTGCCGACTACGCAAAAATTCGACAAGGAAGCGCGCGAAACCCTGCTCGACGTATTCCGCGACGCGGCCGAATTCTGGGCCGAGAAAAAAGTCCCGTTCCGCGTATTTTATTCCTTCGAAGAGCCGCAATCGCCCCAACCCGTGGGGTGGGTGGGCCCCCACGCCTTCAAGTAAGCGCGGCGTTGCCGTCATTTCCTTCCTTGGGTCCGCCCATCGGCTCGGGTTACAATGCGCGCTTATGAAAAATATCGTGATCCTTATTTCTGGCCGCGGCAGCAACATGGAAGCCATCGTGCGCGCGCAGCAGGCCGAAGCCTGGCCGGCCCGTATCGCCGCCGTGATCAGCAATAAGCCGGACGCCAAGGGCCTTGCATTTGCAGCGTCCCACGGCATTCCGACCGCCGTCGTCCCCAACAAGGAATTCCCGACCCGCGAAGCGTTCGACGCCGCCCTGCAGGAAACGATCGACCGGTTCACTCCGGATCTCGTCGTGCTGGCCGGCTTCATGCGCATCCTGACGGCGCCATTCGTCGAGCACTACGCGGGCCGCATGCTGAACATCCACCCGTCGCTGCTGCCGCTGTTCCCCGGACTGCACACGCACCGGCAGGCGCTGGACGCGGGCGTGGCGGAACACGGCGCGACCGTGCATTTCGTCACCGCCGAGCTGGACCACGGTCCGGCCGTGATCCAGGCGCGCATCCCCGTGCTGCCGGGCGATACGGAAGACAGCCTGGCCGAACGCCTGCTGGCCGAGGAACACGTCATCTATCCGAAAGCGGTGCGCCTGTTCATCGAAGACAGGCTCAGCATCGAAAACGGCGAGGTCCGGATCGCCGTGACCCCCTGAATCCACCAAGGAACACCCATGAGATTGCCACCCGCGATACTCGGCAATGCTGAAGAGGTATTGCGCGAGATCCTGCGCTTTACTTCCCCTGCCGACGTCACCCTGTCGCGCTACTTCAAGGACCACCCCCGTCTCGGCGGACGCGAACGCGGCGCCATCGCCGAATGCGTCTATGCCGTCCTGCGTCAGAAATCGTTCTTCACCGATTTCGCCGGTACCGGCGCGTCGATGCGCCGCCTCACGGTGCTCGGCATGGCCGAAGCCATCGGCGCCGACTCGCTGGGCGGCCTGTCGGAAGACGAAACGGCCCTGCTGACGCGCATCAAGGAAATCGACCGTTCGCTGCTGCCGCCGAAGAAACTGGCGAACCTGCCCGACTGGCTGTACGACAAATTCGTCGCCCAGTATGGCGAGGAAGAAACCCTGGCCCTGGCCGCCGTGCTGAATACGGCGGCGCCGCTGGACCTGCGCGTGAATTCGCTGAAGGCGGACCGCGACAAGGTCATCGCCGAACTGGCGACCGCCCCGATCGCCGCCGAGCCGACGCCGTACTCGGCGCTGGGCTTGCGCATCTGGAAGAAGCCGGCGCTGCAGAACTTGCCTCTGTTCAAGGAAGGCGCGATCGAAGTCCAGGACGAGGGCAGCCAGGTGCTGGCCCAGCTGCTGGGCGCGCGCCGCGGCGAGATGGTCGTCGACTTTTGCGCCGGTGCCGGCGGCAAGACGCTGGCCATCGGCGCGATCATGCGCAGCACAGGCCGCCTGTATGCCTTCGACGTGTCGGAAAAGCGCCTGACCAAGCTGAAGCCGCGCCTGGCGCGCAGCGGGCTGTCGAACGTGCATCCTGTCGTCATCGCGCACGAACGTGACGCGAAAGTGAAGCGTTTGGCCGGCAAGATCGACCGCGTCCTCGTCGATGCGCCATGCTCCGGCATGGGTACGCTGCGCCGCAATCCGGACGTGAAATGGCGTCAGCAGCCGGAAGGTATCGCGGAGTTGACGGAAAAACAGGCCTCGATCCTGGACGGCGCCGCGCGCCTCGTGAAATTCGGCGGCCGTCTCGTCTATGCGACGTGCAGCCTGCTGGACGAAGAAAACGAGGGCATCGTGCAGGGCTTCCTCGCCTCGCACCCGGACTTCGAACTGGTGCCGATGCACAAGGTCCTGGCCGAGCAGCGCATCCCGCTGGAGATGGGCGATTACCTCAAGATGCTGCCGCACAAGCACGGCACGGACGGCTTCTTTGCCGCCGTGCTGGAGCGCAAGGCCGCGCCCGTCAAGGCGGTTGCCGACGAGTCCGACGAAGACGCTGTTGCGGAGTAATCGGAGCCGATGCCGCTGACCAACCTGATCGATGACCTGTTCGACGACCTGAGCCGCCCCGGCATGCCGTGGCAGCTCGGGTCCATCGTCGCTTCGATCCTGTTCGGCTGGCTCAGCGCGCAACTGGTCCGCCTGTGGTGGCGCCGCCGCCGCGGCGAGGACGGCAGCCTGCTGCACACGGGCGTGGAAAGTTTTACGCGCGTCGTGGCGCCGCTGCTCGTCGTCGGGTTGTTGTACCTGGCGCAGGTGGTGCTGACCAAAACCCACTTCCACACGAACATCGTCAAGGTGGCGATCCCCGTGTTCTGGTCGCTGGCCGCCATCCGCCTCGTGTTCTACCTGCTGCGCCGCGTGTTCGCGCGCCGCGGACAGCTGGGGCAGACGCTCGTCACGTTCGAAAAGATCTTCGCGCTCGTCGCATGGCTCGCGGTGGCGTTGTACATCACGGGCCTGTGGCCGGATATCTTTGATTTCCTCGACAGCTACAAGATCCAGTTCGGTCCGAAGAAATCCAACAGCGTCACCCTGGCCGACATCGCGCAGGCGGTCGCGTCCGTCGTCGTGATGCTGATGCTGGCACTGTGGGCAGGCGCCGCGCTGGAAGAGCGGCTGATGGGCGTGCACGCGCTGCACAGCTCGCTGCGGGTGGCGCTGGCGCGCCTGGGCCGCGCGCTGATGATCGTCGGCGCCGTGCTGCTGAGCCTGAACCTTGTCGGCATCGACCTCACCGTGCTGTCCGTGTTCGGCGGCGCCCTGGGCGTCGGCCTCGGTCTCGGCATGCAGCGGATTGCCAGCAACTACGTGTCCGGCTTCATCATCCTGCTCGAACGGAGCCTGTCCATCGGCGACATGATCACGGTCAGCACGTTCACGGGAAAGGTCACCCAGATCAACACGCGCTACACCGTGTTGCAGGGCCTGGACGGCGTCGAGACCGTGTTGCCGAACGAGCTGCTCATTTCCGGCCCGGTGCAGAACCAGTCGCTGACGACGCGCAGGGTGCGGGCATCGACGAAGATCACCGTCGCCTACGGTTCCGACCTGGAGCAGGTGATGCCGTTGCTGGTGGCGCAGGCCGTCGGCACGCCGCGTGTGCTGGAAGATCCGGCGCCCGGCATTTCGCTGTCGCGCTTCGGTCCGGACGGCTATGAGCTCGACCTGGGTTTCTGGATCGCCGATCCGGAGAACGGGCAGGGCGGTGTCGTTTCGGAAATCAATAAAAAGGTGTATGCCCTGGTGCAGTCTGGTACCGTCAAACTGGGCTTTCCATCTGTTGATACCCGCCTCCTCGACTCCCATATAGCATCGGTTGTGGCGCGGATCACGCAGCCGGCGCAGAATTCCTAGCCGGGAGCGCGTCGATTGCGTCACGGCGTGCCGTGCGGCACCGGTTACGCGTAAAATGCATCTTTGCGTCACGCATTAAAGCGTGACACTCTTGCCATCATGACTGTTCCATAGAAAGAACGGCATTCTTCTCATCCTTAGTGGAGTATCGATGAATTTTCTCAGCAACATCCTGCACGCCGTGCTGTCCTTCCTGGATGGCGGTCTGTTCGACCTGTCGGTCTGGCAGATGGTCGTGTACACGCTGGTCGTCACGCACATCACGATCGCCGGCGTGACGATTTACCTGCACCGCCACCAGGCGCACCGCGCGCTGGACCTGCATCCGATCGTGAGCCACTTCTTCCGCTTCTGGCTGTGGCTGACCACGGGCCAGGTGACCAAGGAATGGGCTGCGGTGCACCGCAAGCACCACGCCAAGTGCGAGACGGTCGACGACCCGCATAGCCCGGTGACGCGCGGCATCAAGGAAGTGCTGCTGCGTGGCGCGGAGCTGTATCGTGCCGAAACGAAGAACCTGGAAACGCTGGACAAGTACGGCCACGGCTGCCCGAACGACTGGATCGAGAACAACCTGTACACGAAGTACAGCTGGCTGGGCGTGTCGATGCTGCTCCCGCTGAGCGTCGCGCTGTTCGGCGTTGCCGGTATCACGATCTGGGCCGTGCAGATGCTGTGGATCCCGATCACGGCGGCCGGCATCATCAACGGCATCGGCCACTACTGGGGCTACCGCAACTACGACTGCAACGATGCGGCCCGGAACATCATGCCGTGGGGCATCATCATCGGCGGTGAGGAGCTGCACAACAACCACCATACGTTCGCCACGTCGGCGAAGCTGTCGAGCAAGTGGTACGAGTTCGACATCGGCTGGGCGTACATCCGCATGATGGAAATGGTGGGCCTGGCCAAGGTCAAGAAGACCATTCCGAAGCCGAGACTGCAAAAGAACAAGCTGGAAGCCGACTTCGACACGCTGCAGGCCGTCATCGCCAACCGCTACGACGTGATGGCGAAATATGCCAAGTCCGTCAAGTACGCGTTCCGCGAAGAAGTGGAACACCTGAAGCAAAAGGCCGAGCTGGAATCCCGCTTCCTGAAGAGCTCGCGCAAGCTGATGCAGCGCGAGCCGGCCAAGCTGCAGGCGCCGCAACAGGCGCAGCTGGTCGAACTGTTCCAGCACAGCAAAGCCCTGGAAACGATGCACCAGATGCGCGTGGAACTGGGCGCGATCTGGGAACGCTCGCACTCGACCCGCGACCAGCTGCTGCACCAGCTGCAGGACTGGTGCACCCGCGCCGAAGCGTCGGGCATCAAGGCGCTGCAAGAGTTTTCGATGCGCCTGCGCAGCTATGCGTAAGCAGGCGTGACATGGCCGGCATGGCCGGCCCATGACAGACACCCCTCATGCAGGGGTGTTTTCTTTTCCGGGGCCTGATCGGCGGCGGTGCCTGAAATGGCTGGTGCATCGAACAACGCGCGCGTATGATCGCCGAGAGGGAGGGTATCGGCGTCAATCGGGCGTGTCCTGCCAAGTCCGGAGAACCTGTCATGATAGAGCGTCAACGCCGTTCAGACGAAGCGACCGCAAACGCCGTCGCGCGTGGCCTCAATATCCTTTATGTCCGTAACGCGGACCTCGCCCAACGCTATATGGAACACAAACACGTTCCGCTCCAGGTTATCCACCGGGTGCTGACCCGTCCTGACTTGCGCCGCCGGCTCAGCCCGGAGCAATCGATTTCGGAAGCCATCACGCCTTCGCCGCCGGACGAGTCCGGGCGATAGGCGGCGCCCGCACTAGGTGGCGTCCCGCCCAGACTCGGGCGACAGGAGCTCGGCGTCGGCGCCTTCCTGCGCGGTGGCATGTTCGGCGCGCATGCTGTCGTCGATCGACTGGCGCTCCTCGGCGGCCAGCTCGGGCGGATCCAGCATGTCCGCCAGCATGGCGGCGAGTTCAGGCGTGTCCCACGGGATGCCGCTGCGTTCCTTGATGTGGATATAGTGCCGGATTTCGCTGTCCTGCTCGGATGTGAGCGGCAATCCGCGAAAGGTATTGGAAGGTCTGGATTCTTTCATGATGCTCTCGATTCATATCCCGTTTCCGGGCCTGGCCTGAGGGCGCTCTATGCGCGTCATCGAGATGGCATGGGGCGGTGCGGGTGCTATTCGACTCTACGCGCATCCGTCACGGGCGGGCGCACGGCAGTTCGTCGGACGCTCAGCGGCAGAACGCTACCGACGGGTAGCCGCAAGCGATCATCGTGCCGACGTCCGGATTTGCCAGGTAATCCAGGTGCGCCGTCACCGGGTTTTCGATCAAGCCCAGCCACGTGCTGTCGTTTGACACGAGCACGTCCGCCACGGCCACGTCCGGCGCCGTGTAGCGGGCGGCCAGCAGGCGGTAGGACAGCAAATCGTTTGGATCGGTGAACGCGACGACGGCCAGGCGCTGCAGGGTGTCCGCGCGGCGGTTGGGCTGGCGCCTGCGCAGGTCCAGGAAGCGCTGCAAGGCATCTTGCGTGGCGATCGCCCGCTGTGCCGCCGCCGACTGCTCGGCCAGGCCCAGGATGGGCAACTGGTTGCCGGCCATGAACAGCAGTCCCAGCCGGCGCGCCGCCTGCTGGCCCAGCGCCCGCGTCTGCGGTTGCCACGATTCCAGCATGGCGCTCAGGGCGTCGAACAGCATCTTGCTGCCCAGGCTTTCCGCGACGACGACGAGCGGCGCCTCGCTGTCGGGATCCTGCTCGAGCACCTGTGCGATCGTCCGCACCATTGCATCGCGGATCGCGACGTGGCTCTCGCCCTGGTAGATGACGGCGTCGGACAGGCAATCGTTCAGCAGGTTGTCCTTGACGTAGCCGTTCAGCGACGCGCGCTTCGGCTTGCATGCGCCGGCCGCGGTGCAATCCGTCGGCGTGCCGGTCATGTCGACGTCGAGCTGGTGTTTGAGCCCGGCCGTCAGCGGCGACCACACGAGGGCGTGGAAGCGGACCGTGCCGCCGGCGAGCCTGCGCGTGCGCTCGACGACTTCCACGCGCGGCGCCGCCGCGGTGCTGGCAGGTGTCGGCGCGTGCGCTTCGACGATGCCCGCGATGCGGTCGATCTGGCGCTCGGCCCAGGCCGTATCGTGGGTGCACATGCCGTGGACGAGGAGCACGTCGACGGGGCGCGTGCCGGCTTCCGCGACGCTGCTGGCAATGCCGGGAAAGGTCGCGCTGCCATGCACGACGACGGGAGGCTGGTAGGGCGTGGAGCAGGCGGCGAGGCCGGCAAGGGCGGCCAGGGCAGGCAGGAGCGACAGTCGGGTAGGCCACAGGTTGTGCCACATAAGTCGATTCTCCAGCGAAGGTGGACGATCGACTATAACGACGCGGGAGAGTGGATCAAATGACCCCAATCAATGGCACAGAAAAACAAAAAAGCCGCACACGGTGAAGTGGGCGGCTTTTTTTGAAAGAACCAGATTACTTGATCTTGGTTTCTTTGTAGACCACGTGCTTGCGAGCTTTCGGGTCGAATTTGGTGATTTCCATCTTCGCCGGCATCGTGCGCTTGTTCTTGGTCGTGGTGTAGAAGTGACCGGTACCTGCGGTCGATTCCAGTTTGATCTTGTCGCGGCCAGTTTTTGCCATGATGACTCCCTAATTAGATTTTCTCGCCGCGGGCGCGCATATCGGCCAGCACAGCGTCGATGCCGAGCTTGTCGATGACGCGCAGGCCGGCGTTCGAAATACGCAGGGAGACCCAGCGGTTTTCGGATTCTACGAAGATGCGGCGGTTCTGCAGGTTCGGCAGAAAACGACGCTTGGTTTTGTTGTTGGCGTGGGAGACGTTGTTGCCAACCATCGGACCCTTGCCAGTAACTTGGCAAACACGTGCCATAGCGCACTCCTTGAATAAACTTCCACAATCGGAAAAACGAGAGTATAGCTTGAAAACCGTCGAGTAATCAACAACTTGCGGAAAAAAATTGTTAATCAACAAATCGACTAGATTTAACAATCGTGAATTCTCGCAATGTTTGCTTCGTAAGGGCTTGTTTACACACTGTTATTCGCGCGTCCGACATGCGCAACGAGCGCCCGCAGGGCACTGGTGATCGGCGCCGCGAAGCGTGGTTCCGACGCGATCCGGTCCGGATCGACGCGGGAGCCGATGACGGGGATGCGCAGGCAGGCGTCGAGGACGAGGTCGGCCGACATCGTGCGCAGCGTCTCTTTCAGCGCCTCGTCCGCGTGGAAGGATTGATACGACGGATTCAGCACGGCGACCGGCTTCCCTGCGAACGGCGCGTGGTTCACGACCCAGTCCAGCGTGTTCTTGATGGTGCCCGTGACGCCGTGCGCGTATTCGGGACTGGCGATGAGGAGGGCGTCGGCCGCCGTGATCGCCTCCTGCAGGGCCAGCACGCCGGCAGGGATCTCGGTGCGCTCGGGACTGAACAGCGGAAAATCCAGATGGTGTTCGAAGAGGTGGATGGCGACACCGTCGGGCGCGAGGTCGCGGCAGGCGCGCAGCAGGCCGGCGCTCATCGAACGGGTGCGCTGGCTGCCGCAGAGGGCGAGGAGTTGGAGGGACATCGGCGCATATTAGCTCAGATCTGCCCATGCTCCGCGAAGGAATGCACGAGCGGCCCGGCCACGATGAAATGGTCGAGCACGCGGATGTCCACGAGACTGAGCGCCTTGACGAGGGCGCCCGTCAGGCGCAGGTCGGCCTCGCTCGGCTCCGGCAGGCCGGACGGGTGGTTGTGCGCGAGGATCACGCTGGCCGCGTTGTAGTCCAGCGCCTCGATGACGACTTCGCGCGGATACACGCTCGTCTGGGTGAGCGTGCCGCGGAACAGTTCGCGGTCGGCGATCAGGCGGTTCTTGACGTCCAGGAACAGGACGACGAACGATTCGTGGCGCTGGCCGCCCAGCTTCATGCGCAGGTAGCGCTTGACGAGGTCGGGCGAGCCGAACGCCTCGCCCGCCTGCAATTGTTCGGCGATGGCGCGGCGGGCCAGTTCCATCACGGCCTGCAACTGCGCATATTTCGCCATGCCGAGGCCGTGCACCTCGGTACAATCGTCCAGCGTCGCGCCGAACAGGCCGTGCAGCGAGCCGAAGTGTTGCAGGATGTCGCGGCCCAACTCGACCGCGCTCTTGCCGCGCACGCCCACGCGCAGCAGCAGCGCCAGCAGTTCCGGATCCGACAACGCCTGCGCCCCTTCGCGCACGAGCCGTTCGCGCGGCCGGGTCTGCTCCGGCCAGTCTTCGATTCCCATCCGACCTCCATGCAAGATCGTGCATTATTCGCGCGACGGGAACAGGGTGGTTTGGGCCTGCGCAAGCCCGGCATCGTAACGTTTTTGCAAGTGCAACAGATCGGCGACAGAAATCACGACGGCTGAGGCGGGACGGGCACAGGTGGCTTACAATAGCGGTTTGCACGTCAACCGAACACGCAACAATGTCCTCCACTAACGCTCCCGTCGTCACCGAATCGTCGTACCTGACCCTCCATTACCGTCTTGCCACCGCCGACGGCAAGGACATCGTCACGACCTTCGGCAGCACCCCGGCCACCCTGCTGCTGGGCCAGGGCCAGCTCGCCCCGTTCCTGGAGCAGCGCCTGCTCGGCCTGGCCGAAGGCACGCACACGACGTTCGACCTGACCGCCGCTGAAGGATTCGGCGAGCGCAATCCCGACCTGATCCAGGTCGTGACGAAAAAGACCCTGGACGAGAACTCGGAACCGGATGCCGATTACCAGGTCGGCGACCTCGTCGACTTCCGCGCGCCGGGCGGCGGCCGCTTTGCCGGCGTGCTGCGCGAGATGCGCGCCGACGACGCCGTGTTCGACTTCAACCACCCGCTGGCCGGCCAGCCGCTGAAGTTCGAAGTCCAGCTGATTTCCGTACTCTGACCACAGCCATCACCGAACCATGGACAACGAGATCCTGTTAGCCCAGCCGCGCGGCTTTTGCGCCGGCGTCGACCGTGCGATCGAGATCGTCGAGCGTGCCCTGCAGCAGTTCGGCGCGCCCATCTATGTGCGCCACGAAATCGTCCACAACGCCTACGTCGTCAACGACCTGCGCAACAAGGGCGCCATCTTCATCGAAGACCTGGACGACGTCCCGGCCGGCAACACGCTCGTGTTTTCCGCGCACGGCGTGTCGAAGGCCGTGCGCGAGGAAGCCGAATCGCGCGGCCTGAAGGTCTATGACGCCACCTGCCCGCTGGTCACCAAGGTGCACGTGGAAGTGGCCAAGATGCGCAAGCAGGGCGCCGAAATCGTCATGATCGGGCACGCCGGCCACCCGGAAGTCGAGGGCACGATGGGCCAGGCGGAGGAGGGCATGCACCTCGTCGAGACGGTCGACGACGTGGCTAAACTGAACGTCGGCAATCCCGACCTGCTGGCCTATGTGTCGCAGACGACCTTGTCCGTCGACGACACCGCGGAGATCATCGCCGCGCTGAAGGCCCGTTTCCCGAACATCGTGGAGCCGAAGAAGGGCGACATCTGCTACGCGACGACGAACCGCCAGGAAGCCGTGAAATTCATGGCGCCGCAGGTGGAAGTCGTGATCGTCGTCGGCAGCCCGAACAGCTCCAATTCGAACCGCCTGCGCGAAGTGGCGGAAAAGAAGGGCACGCCGGCCTACATGGTCGACAACGCCGCCGGCATCGATCCGGCCTGGATCGCCGGCAGGAAGCGCATCGGCGTCACGGCCGGCGCGTCGGCCCCGGAAGTGCTCGTGCAAGCCGTCATCGAGCGCCTGAAAGACCTGGGTGCCGCCAGCGTGCGCGCGCTCGAGGGCGTCGAAGAGAACGTCACGTTCCCGCTGCCCAAGGGCCTGGACGGCGGCAAGGCCGCGGCCTGAATCCCTCTGGTTTGAGCCAATGAACGTATTCGACCTGCGCCCGCGCTCGCCCTCCGGTTTCGACACCGTTCCGCTGGAATTCTTCCAGGATTACCCTGAACCGGGCGTCAATTTCATCGACGTGGGCTGCGTCTTCGACAACCCGACCCACTGGCAGCTCGCCATCGACGCGCTGACCGAACGCACGGCCCACCTCGACGTCGACTTCCTCCTCGCGATGGACGCGCGCGGCTTCATGCTCGCGGGCGCGCTCGCGTACCAGCGCGGCATCGGCTTCGCCATGGCGCGCAAACCGGGCAAGCTGCCGGGCGCCGCGATCGGCATCGATTACCGCCGCGAGTACGGCAGCGCCACGATCGAGATCCAGCCGGAGCGCATCAAGGGCCGGCGCGTGCTGATCGTCGACGACGTGCTGGCGACCGGCGGCACGATCGAGGCGGCGGCCACGCTGCTGCGCCGCATCGGCAAGGACGTGGTCGGCGCCGCGGCCCTGTTCGACGTCGCGTTTTTCAAGGACCAGCGCAACCTGACCATGCCGATGGTGACCCTGCGCGACGTGTGAGTCAGCCCCAAAACGTCGTCCCTGCGCAGGCAGGGACCCAAGCTTGCATGCCGTCACGCTGCACTTGGGTTCCCGCCTTCGCGGGAACGACGATTCCGATGTTATGATGACACCCGGAATTATGTTGCTTGGCTAGCGGCACTCGTACCACGGGTGCCGTTTTTGTTAGTTCGAAAGGAAACCACACAAGCATGGAAACTTTTGTCCAACAGATCCTGAACGGGCTGGTGCTGGGCAGCATGTATGCGCTCGTCGCACTCGGCTACACGATGGTCTACGGCGTGCTCAACCTGATCAACTTCGCCCACGGCGACGTGCTGATGATCGGCGCCATGGTCGGCCTGTCGATCCTGAAGCTGCTGGACGGCGTCTTCCCCGGCCTGCCCGGTGGCGTGCAACTCGCCATCGCCATCGTCGGCGCCATCCCCGTCACGATGCTCGTGAACGTCCTCATCGAACGCATCGCCTACCGCCGCCTGCGCAACGCGCCGCGCCTGGCCCCGCTGATCACCGCGATCGGCGTGTCGATCCTGCTGCAGACGTTCGCCATGATGATCTGGGGCCGCAGCCCGCTGCCGTTCCCGCAACTGCTGTCGTCCGACCCGGTCAATGTCGGCGGCGCCGTGATCTCGCACACGCAGATCCTGTTGCTCGTGCTGGCCGCCGCCGCGATGGTCGGCCTCGTGTTCCTCGTCGAGAAGACCCGCATGGGCCGCGCGATGCGCGCCGTCGCCGAGAATCCGCGCGTCGCCGGGTTGATGGGCGTGGACTCCAACCGCGTCATCGTTGCCACGTTTGCCATCGGCGCCGCGCTGGCCGCCGTCGCCGGCGTGATGTGGGGCGCGAATTACGCATCGATCCAGTTCGCGATGGGCACCGTGCCGGGCATGAAGGCGTTCTCGGCCGCGGTGCTGGGTGGCATCGGCAATATCTACGGCGCCATGATCGGTGGGATCGTCCTCGGCATCATCGAGAGCCTCGGCGCCGGCTACATCGGCGACCTGACCGGCGGCTTCCTCGGCAGCCATTACCAGGACATCTTCGCGTTCATCGTGCTGATCCTCGTGCTGACCGTGCGTCCGTCCGGCATCATGGGCGAGCGCGTGGCCGACCGCGCGTAAGGAGATCGCGCATGTCTCTCCTGACTTTCGACACCGCCAACAAGCCGCGGCAATCGTACGCCAGCATGGCCGTGCTGCTGGCCGTGATGCTCATCTTCCCGTTCGTCGCCGCGCAGTTCGGCAACTCGTGGGTGCGCATCCTCGACATGGCGCTGCTGTACATCATGCTGGCGCTGGGCCTGAACATCGTCGTGGGCTTCGCCGGCCTGCTCGACCTCGGCTATATCGCGTTCTTCGCCGTCGGCGCGTACCTGACGGGCCTGCTCGCGTCGCCGCAGTTCGCCGCGCTGCTGGAATCCATCGTGAACTACCACCCCGAACTGCAGGATGCCATCGTGCGCACCTTCGGCGAGGACGTGCGCACCAACGGTATCCATTTGTCCGTCTGGTTCGTCGTGCCGCTGGCCGGGTTGACGGCCGCGCTGTTCGGCGCGCTGCTCGGCGCCCCGACGCTGAAGCTGCGCGGCGACTACCTCGCCATCGTCACGCTGGGCTTCGGCGAGATCATCCGGATCTTCATGAACAACCTGAACGATCCGATCAATTTCACCAACGGCCCGCAAGGCATCAACCTGATCGATCCGATCCGGATCTTCGGCGTGTCGCTGGCCGGCGAGGCGGGCTCGCGCGCGACGGTGTACATCGGCGGCTTCGGCATCCCGTCCGTCAACGCCTATTACTTCCTGTTCCTGCTGCTGTGCATCGTGACGATCTTCATGACGAGCCGGTTGCAGCATTCGCGCCTGGGCCGCGCCTGGGTCGCGATCCGCGAAGACGAGATCGCCGCGAAGGCGATGGGCATCAACACCCGCAACGTCAAATTGCTCGCGTTCTCGATGGGCGCGTCGTTCGGCGGCGTGGCGGGCGCCATGTTCGCGGCTTTCCAGGGTTTTGTCTCTCCGGAATCGTTCTCGCTGACGGAATCCATCGCCGTGCTGGCGATGGTCGTGTTGGGCGGCATCGGCCACATCCCCGGCGTCGTGCTGGGCGGCGTGCTGCTGGCCGCGTTGCCGGAAGTGCTGCGCCACGTCGTCGAGCCGGCGCAGCAGGCGCTGTTCGGCAAGGTCGTCATCGAGGCCGAGGTGCTGCGCCAGCTGCTGTATGGCCTGGCCATGGTCTTGATCATGCTGAACCGTCCGGCGGGCCTGTGGCCGTCGCCGGTCAAGGAAGACCGCCCCAATGCGGCCATCGCCAAAGAGGAAGAGAGCGAGGCATGAGCAACATCCTGCTGAATATCTCCGGCGTCAATAAACGCTTCGGCGGCCTGCAGGCCCTGACGGACGTCGGCATCAAGATCATGAAAGGCCAGATCTATGGCCTGATCGGCCCGAACGGCGCCGGCAAGACGACGTTCTTCAACGTGATCACGGGCCTGTATCAACCGGACACGGGCACGTTCGAGCTGGACGGCAAGCCGTATTCGCCATCGGCGCCGCATGCCGTCGCCAAGGCGGGCATCGCGCGCACGTTCCAGAACATCCGCCTGTTCGGTGAAATGTCCGCGCTGGAAAACGTGATGGTGGGACGCCACGTGCGCACGCACCAGGGCGTGTTCGGCGCCATCTTCCGCCACGGCGCCGCGCGCCGGGAAGAGGCCGCGATCCGCGCCCGCGCGCAGGAGTTGCTGGACTTCGTCGGCATCGGGCAATTTTCCCAGCGCACGGCGCGCTTCCTGTCGTACGGCGACCAGCGCCGCCTGGAAATCGCCCGCGCGCTGGCGACGGAACCGAAGCTGCTCGCGCTGGACGAACCCGCGGCCGGCATGAATGCGACGGAAAAGGTCGCGCTGCGCGAGCTGCTGGTCAAGATCCAGGGCGCGGGCATCACGATCCTGCTGATCGAACACGACGTGAAACTCATGATGGGGCTGTGCGATCGCATCTCGGTGCTGGAGTACGGCAAGCTGATCGCGGAAGGGCTGCCGGCCGAGATCCAGAAGAACCAGGCCGTCATCGAGGCCTATCTCGGAGGTGCCGCTTGAAGCCCGATAACGTTCTGAAAATTTCGGGCCTGAAGGTGGCGTATGGCGGCATCAAGGCCGTCAAGGGCATCGACCTGGAGGTCAACCGTGGCGAACTCGTCACGCTGATCGGCGCCAACGGCGCGGGCAAGACGACCACGCTGAAAGCCATCACGGGCACGCTCCCACCGTGCAAGGTGGAAGGCACGATCGCCTATCTCGGCCAGGCGCTGAACGCGACGCAGCACGCCACCAAGTCGTTCAAGCTCGTCGAGCAGAAGCTCGCGATGGTGCCGGAAGGCCGCGGCGTGTTCACGCGCATGACCATCCACGAAAACCTGCTGATGGGCGCGTACACGCGCAACGACAAGGCGGCGATCGAGACCGACATCGAGAAGTGGTACACGGTGTTCCCGCGCCTGAAGGAGCGGTCCGCCCAGCTGGCCGGCACGCTGTCCGGCGGCGAGCAGCAGATGCTGGCGATGGCGCGCGCGCTGATGTGCCATCCCACGCTGCTGTTGCTGGACGAGCCGTCGATGGGTCTCGCGCCGATCATGGTCGAGAAGATCTTCGAGGTGATCCGCGACGTGTCGAAGCAGGGCATCACCGTCCTGCTCGTGGAACAGAACGCGAAGCTGGCGTTGCAGGCGGCGCACCGGGCTTACGTGATGGAGTCGGGTGCGATCACCATGACGGGGAATGCGCAGGATATGCTGCATGATCCGCGGGTGCAGGCGGCGTACCTGGGCGAATAATCGGTACACGTCGTCCCCGCGGAAGCGGGGACCCATGCTGAGCTGATCCAGGACGCTCGGTATGGATTCCCGCTTCCGCGGGAATGACGAACTAAAACAAACGGCCCGGAACCGCTTGCGCGGTCCGGGCCGTTCGGCTTCCTGGGAGGAGGAAGCAGCGCTGTGTGATTGTTACAGCTTAGGCAGCAGCAGCCGAGTTGGCGGCAGCGCCAGCCTTGCGGGTGGCTTGCGTGAACTGCGACACGGCGGCGTTCAGGTTCGATTCGATCGCCTCGACAGCCTGCTTGGTCGTCTTGGTGAACTGCTCGTAGCCGGCGTTGGCGTTGCTGATGGCGGTTTTCAGGGCCGAGACATAGGTCTCCGAACCGGCCGGGGCGTTCTTGGTCACTTCGTCGACCAGCGAGATCACCTTGCGGTTGACTTCGGCGAACTGGCTTTCGGCGGCTTTCGAGAATTCGGCGCCGGTGTCGGCGGCGATCGATGCCACCTGGCGGCTGTAGGCCAGGGCTTTTTCAGCAGCCGGTTGGGCTTGCGAAGCCGACACGGCGAAGAATTCCTGGGCATCCTTGACAGCCAGCAGCTGACGCGTGGTTGCCGACGAGTCTTCGAGGGCGGCCTTGACGGTGTTGATGTTCAGGTCCACCAGCTTTTCCACGCCTTCGAAAGTCTTGGAGGTCAGGGCCGAAAACAGGGCGAACTGGGATTCGAGGTTGGCTTTGGTCGCGTTCGAAAACTGCTCAGGGAATGCAAACATATGGTTCTCCAGTAATGGATCGTTATGAACTTTTGCTTTTCAGGTGTCTTGGGACACCTGCATGGACCAGTGAAGCGGTGAAACAGGGAAAAACTCGGGACTGCTGGTAAAGCGCGTTGATTGTGCGCCGCAACATGAAGCCATTTTTCCCGGTTTTCGATTATGCGTCAAGCACTTTTGATGCGTCGCACAATTCAACCGCACTCTCTTGAGTAAGATCAATGGATACAAACGTTTGCGCCGTATTTGTTTGCGCCGTTACAACACTTTAGTGCTTTGCAGCAAGCGCAAACGGGTAAGGTCAGCCATGTTAGACTTGCCGGATGATCATTAGACCGATGCCGCTGTTTTTCGTTGTTCTCTGGAGCACCGGTTTCATCGCCGCGAAATACGGCTTGCCGTATGCGCCGCCGATGTCCTTCCTCATCCTGCGCTGCCTGGGTGCCGTCCTGATCCTGTTGCCCGTCGTGCTGTTGACGGGGGCCGCCTGGCCGCGCGGGCGCATTCGCCACGTGGCATTCGCCGGGCTGTTGCTGCAGGCAGGTTACCTGGGCGGTGTGTGGGGCGCGATCAAGCTTGGCATGCCGGCCGGGCTGTCCGCGCTGATCGTGGGCATGCAGCCGATCCTGACGGCCATCGCCGCGCCATTGATCGGCGAAAAGGTCCGGCCGCGCCAATGGCTGGGGCTGGGACTCGGGCTGTGCGGCGTCGGCCTCGTCGTGGCCGCGAAGATCCACCTGAACGGACTGGCCCCTGGTGCGATCGCGTTGTGCGTGCTGGCGCTGCTGTCGATCACGGCGGGGACGATGTACCAGAAGCGTTTCTGTCCGACATTCGACCTGCGCACCGGCACGGTGATCCAGTACGCGACGTCCGCGCTCGCGCTGCTGCCGTTCGCGGTGCTGCTGGAAGACTTCGGACCGCGCATGGAAAACATCCAGTGGACGCCGCAATTCCTGGGGGCGCTGCTGTGGGCGATCCTGGCGCTGTCGATCGGCGCCATCTTCCTGCTGTTCCGCCTCATCAGCCGCAACGACGCGACCCGCGTGACGAGTCTGCTGTACCTGACGCCGCCCACCACCGCCCTGATGGCCTGGCTGATGTTCGGCGAGAAGCTCGGCATGCTCGGCCTGGCCGGGATGGTCGTCGCGGTGCTGGGCGTCGCATTCGTCGTCAAAAAATAGAAGGAGGCAGCATGATCAGCAACGAACAACAACGCGCGGTGGACGCCGCCATCACCTCGCGGCGTTCGATCCGCGCGTACCTGGAGACGCCGGTCGCGCGCGAGGATATCGAAGCCATCCTGGAAGTGGCGGCACGGGCGCCGTCCGGCACGAACACGCAGCCGTGGAAAGTCCACGTGCTGACGGGCGCCGCGAAGGCGCGTCTCTCCGACCGCATCCTGGCGGCCTACGCGGACCCGGCGCAGAACCGGGAACACGTCGAGGAGTACGCGTACTACCCGCGCGAGTGGGTGTCGCCGTTCGTCGACCGGCGCCGCAAGGTCGGCTGGGATTTATATGCGCTGCTGGGCCTCACGCGCGACAACAAGACCGGCATGGCGGCCCAGCACGGCCGCAACTACCGCTTCTTCGACGCGCCCGTCGGCATGATCTTCACCATCGACCGCGTCATGGAGCAGGGCTCCTGGCTCGACTACGGCATGTTCCTGCAGAACATCATGGTCGCCGCGCGCGGCCGCGGCCTCGACACGTGCCCGCAGGCCGCGTTCACGCAATTCCACCGCATCATTTCCGACGAGCTTGGTCTGCCCGAAAACGAGATGATCGTGTGCGGCATGGCGCTCGGATTTGCCGACCTCGACAAGGTGGAAAATACGTTGGTCACGGAGCGCGAGCCGGTGTCGTCGTTCGCCCGTTTCCTGGACTAGCACGCTATACTTGTCTTCGCAAGCTATTGAAAAACCAAGAGATTTCTACAACGCATCTCGTTTTGCGTTGTAGAAAAAAATGGGCGTAGATGGTACAGTCGTCGGGTGCGCACTTGCGCTCCCTACGTCATCCGCTACACTGCATTTAGTGCTCTTCAGTTCGCGTTCAAGGATTTTCAGATGCTTAAGCTCGCGTTGGCAGCCGCCATTTCCATGATGTTCGTGCTCGAACCCGCCGCAGCCGCGACCAAGCACAAGGGGCATGCGGCCGCGACGAAGCGCGTCAAGGCCAAGCGCACCAACCTGGCCAAGGTCATCGCCGACGACAACCGCAAGCGCATGGTGCGCCGTATCGAGATGGTCCATGGCAAGCGCCGCGTCGTCTATCAGCGCGTCCGCCGCGCCGCGCCGGCCGTCGCCATGCTCAGCGCGGGCGATATCGCCGGCCTGAGCCGCACGCATGATCCGCTCGACCTGCGCTCGAACGTCGCGTACGTGCTGGACCAGCAGAGCTCGGAAGTGCTGTTCGAAAAGAATGCCGCCGTCGCGCTGCCGATCGCTTCCATCACCAAGCTGATGACGGGCCTGCTCGTCGTCGAGGCCCGGCAAGACCTGGACGAAGTGCTGACGATTACCGAGGCCGACGTCGACCGTCACAAATTCACCAGCTCGCGCCTGCCCGTCGGCGCGCGCATGACGCGCGGTAACCTGCTGCATATCGCACTGATGAGCTCGGAGAACCGCGCCGCCGCCGCGCTGGGCCGCAATTATCCGGGCGGGATCAATGCCTTCGTCGATGCGATGAATGCGAAGGCGCGCGAACTCGGCATGAACGACACGCATTACGTGGATTCGAGCGGCCTGTCGAGCCAGAACATTTCCAGCGCGCGCGACCTGGCCAAGCTTGTCAAAGTGGCGCACCAGGAGCCGCTGCTGCGCCAGTACACGACGGATCCGAACTACGTCGTCCAGGCGAGCGGCCGGGCGCTGCAGTACCACAACACCAACTACCTCGTCGCGTCGCCCGACTGGAACATCGGCCTGCAGAAGACGGGATTCATCAACGAAGCAGGGCGCTGCCTCGTGATGCAGGCCATGATCCAGGGCCGCAACGTGATCATGGTGTTCCTCGATTCGAAGGGCAAGCAGTCGCGCACGGCGGATGCGGGCCGCATGCGCCGCTGGCTCGAAGCGCTCAAGCCGGCCAGCGTGCCGGCCAGTATGTCGGGCACAGCGGCTGCGGGTGTGCCCGTCACCGTGTCGGCGGCGGTGCCGGCGTCGGTGTCGTCCGCAGCGACCGCGCCGGTCGTTCAGTAAGGGTCAGCTCGTCCCACCGACACGGTGGCCCAGGGTCGCGGAAATCTGCGCCGCCGTGTTCACCAGATCTTCCAGCCAGTCGTCCTGCAGGCGGTCCGCCGGCGCCGAAATCGACAGGCCCGCGACCAGCTTGCCGCTGTCGTCGTGGATGCCGGCGGCCATGCAGCGCACGCCCAGTTCCAGTTCCTCGTTGTCGCGCGCATAGCCGCGGGCGCGCACGAGCGACAGTTCGCGCTCCAGGCGCGTCAGGTCCGTGATCGAATTCTTGTTGTGGCCCGCGAGGCCCGTGCGCGTGGCATACGCGCGGATTGCCTTCGGCTCGTCGATCGACAGGAACAGCTTGCCGGTCGACGTCAGGTGCAGCGGACCGCGGCCGCCGATCGCGCGCACGACCTGCATGCCGGAACGCTCGGAGAAGGCGCGGTCGATGTAGACGATCTCGTCGCCCTGGCGCACCGACAGGTTGACCGTCTGCTTGGTCTTGTTGTGCAGCGCCCGCATCAGGTCGACGGCCGCTTCGCGCACGGACAGCCGGCTCTTGACCACGTTGCCCAGTTCGAGCAGCCGCATGCCGAGGCGGTAGGTGCCCGGTTCCACGCGGTCGACGAAACGCGTCACGACCATGTCGTTCAGGATGCGGTGCGCCGTCGACGGGTGCAGGCCCGACACCTTCGACAACTCTTTCAGGCTCACGGGGTCGGGATAACTGGCCAGTACGTCGAGCAGCGCCACCATGCGCTCGATCACCTGGATGGACGTCTTCGCCGGTTCAGGGGTTTCCATTTTCATGATGTGGTTGGTGCAGTGCGGTATATTTCTCTACTTTATACCATAATGTGAAAATATTAGGTAATGATGTTGCGTAGGGGCCGAGCTGTGTGGGCATAATGGCGTTTCTGTACAGATTGTCGAACATACATGGATCAACCGAGCAGCGAGTTCAAGAGTAAGGGCGGCCTGGGCCGTATTGCGGGCGCGTTCCGCTATTCGATGCAGGGCTTCCAGACTGCCTGGAAGAACGAGCACGCGTTCCGGCAGGAGGTGATGGTCGCGGTACCGCTCACCGTCGTCGCGCTGCTGCTGAAGGTGTCGGCGTTCCAGAAGCTGGCGCTGATCGCCGTGCTCGGGCTCGTGCTGCTCGTGGAGCTGATCAATGCGGCCATCGAGGCCGTGGTCGACCGCGTGTCGCTGGAGCGCCATCCGCTGTCCAAGGCCGCCAAGGACCTGGGCAGCGCGGCGGTGGCGCTGGCGATCACGATGGCGGGCGCGACCTGGGCCGTCGTCCTGTACAACCGCTTTTTCTGACGTACCCTCTCACACTAAGGAGAACAACATGACTTTACGCCTGGGCGACACGGCTCCGGATTTCGAACAGGATTCCACCATCGGCCGCATCCGCTTCCACGAGTGGGCGGGCGATTCGTGGGTGGTGCTGTTCTCGCACCCGGCCGACTTCACGCCGGTGTGCACCACCGAGCTGGGCCTGACCGCGAAACTGAAGCCGGAATTCGACAAGCGCAACGTCAAGGCGATCGCGCTGTCCGTCGACCCGGCCGAGCAGCACAAGGCATGGATCAAGGATATCGAGGAAACCCAGCAGACCGTCGTCGGCTTCCCGATCATCGCCGATGCCGATAAATCCGTCTCGCAGCTGTACGACATGATCCACCCGAACCAGTCGGCCACCGCGACCGTGCGCTCGCTGTTCGTGATCGATCCGGCCAAGAAAATCCGCCTGACCATCACCTACCCGATGAGCACCGGCCGCAACTTCGACGAAGTGCTGCGCGTGATCGACGCCCTGCAGCTGACCGACGGCTACACCGTCGCGACGCCGGGCAACTGGAAGGATGGCGATGACGTGATCATCCCGCTGACCATTCAGGATCCGGAGCAGCTCAAGCAGAAATATCCGAAGGGTTTCAACGCGCCGAAGCCGTATCTGCGCCTGACCCCGCAGCCGAACAAGTAAGCCGGCACATCGCAGGCCGCATAAGCAAATAAGGAACGTGTTGTTTGTTTTGCGGCTGAGGACCATTACCCTTGGAGCCATTCTGGGGGTAAAGCATGTCCATTCAATACATTTTGTCGGGATTCGCCGTTGGCCTGCTGGTCGGCATGACCGGGGTCGGCGGCGGTTCGCTGATGACGCCGCTGTTGACGCTGCTGTTCGGCGTCACGCCGTCCGTCGCCGTCGGCACCGACCTCGCCTTCGCCTCGATCACCAAGACCGCCGGCACCGTCACCCACCGTTCGCGTGGGACCGTGCACTGGGACATCGTCGGCCGCCTGTGCCTCGGCGCGCTGCCGGCCGCGCTCGTCGCCACCCTGGCCCTGCAATATCTCGGTCCGCTCAATGCCTCCATCGGCAAGGTGATCCGCTATTCGATCGCCGTGTCCGTGCTGCTGACCGTCGTCGCGATCCTGTTTCGCGGCAAGATGCTCGCCTGGGTCAACGCCAAGCCGTCGCGCCAACTGCAGGGCCGCGGCCTCGTCGCCGCCACGGTCGTGTCCGGCGCGGTGCTGGGCACGCTCGTGACGATCTCGTCGATCGGGGCCGGTGCGATCGGCGCCACCTTGCTCGTCATGCTGTACCCGCGCCTGACGCCGGCCGAGGTGGCCGGCACCGACATCGCCTACGCCGTGCCGCTGACCGCGATCGCCGCGTTCGGCCACTGGTGGCTGGGCTCGATCAACTGGACACTGTTGTCGGCGCTGCTGATCGGCTCGCTGCCCGGCATCACGATCGGCTCATGGGCGGCCCGGGCCGTGCCTGAGAAAGTGCTGAGAGGATTGCTGGCGATGACGCTGGCGGGAGTGGCGGTCAAGCTGCTCCACTGACGAGAAAGGCGCCGCGAGGCGCCTTTCCTGCTTTTTGGATTTGCTCATGCGGGAAACGTCTATGCAAATGAGGAATGCTTCGTTTGTAATATGTCTTTCCAGTGAGATTATTTCGTTCCGTTAGAAGAAATTGTAATAAGGCGTAAGATGACCACTTTACTATCGCGAAACAGCGCCAACCGGGTGATTCCCGGCTTCGGGCTCTCGCTCGGGTTCACGATTTTCTATCTGGCGCTGCTGGTGCTGATCCCGCTGTCGGCCATCTTCCTGAAGACGTTCACGATGAGCTGGGACGCGTTCGTGAGCGCCGTGACGTCGCCGCGCGTGATGGCGTCGTACCGCCTCAGCTTCGGCGCCGCGCTGATCGGCGCCGCCATCAACGTCGTGTTCGGCGGCATCGTCGCGTGGGTGCTCGTGCGTTACCAGTTCCCCGGCAAGCGCTTCGTCGATGCGCTGGTCGACCTGCCGTTCGCGCTGCCGACCGCGGTCGCCGGCATCACCCTGACGGCGCTGTATTCGTCCAACGGCTGGATCGGCAAGCACCTGGAACCGCTCGGCATCAAGGTGGCGTTCACGCCGCTGGGCGTCGTCATCGCGCTGACCTTCATCGGCCTGCCGTTCGTCGTGCGCACGGTGCAGCCGGTGCTGGAAGACGCGGAGCGCGAACTGGAAGAAGCGGCCGCCAGCCTGGGCGCCAGCCCGTGGCAGACCTTTGCCCGCGTGATCCTGCCGAGCGTCGTGCCGGCGTTGCTGACGGGCTTCGCCCTCGCGTTCGCCCGCGCCACCGGCGAATACGGTTCCGTCATCTTCATCGCCGGCAACATGCCGATGGTCTCCGAGATCACGCCGCTGTTCATCATCACCAAGCTGGAGCAGTACGACTACACGGGCGCCACGGCCATTGCCGTCGTGATGCTGCTCGTGTCGTTCCTCCTCCTGCTGGCCATCAACCTGCTGCAGGCCTGGGCGCGCAAGCGTGCGGGCAAATAATATGAGTGCCGTTCTCGACGATCACCTGAAAGACAAGACTGCCGCGGTGGCGAATGCGCCGCGCAAGGCCACCAATACGCTGGAGCCAGGCTGGGTGCGCTATGCGCTGATCGCCGTCGCGCTGGTCTTCCTCACGCTGTTCCTGTTCGTCCCGCTCGTGGCCGTGTTCACCGAAGCCCTGAAGAAGGGCTGGGACGTGTACAAGGAATCCGTACTCGACCCGGACGCGCTGGCCGCCATCAAGCTGACGTTCATCGCCGCCGGCATCGCCGTGCCGCTGAACCTCGTGTTCGGCGTGGCGGCCGCGTGGACGATCGCGAAGTTCGACTTCCCCGGCAAAAGCATCCTGCTGTCGCTGATCGACCTGCCGTTCTCGGTGTCGCCCGTGATCGCGGGCCTGATCTACGTGCTGCTGTTCGGCTCGCAGGGCTGGTTCGGCCCGTGGCTGATGGACCACGACATCAAGATCCTGTTCGCGGTGCCCGGCATCGTGCTGGCGACCATCTTCGTCACGTTCCCGTTCGTCGCCCGCGAACTGATCCCGCTGATGCAGGCGCAGGGCAGCGAAGAGGAAGAGGCTGCGCTCGTGCTGGGCGCGTCCGGCTGGAAGACGTTCTTCAAGGTCACGCTCCCGAACATCAAGTGGGGCCTGCTGTACGGCGTGATCCTGTGTAACGCCCGGGCGATGGGCGAGTTCGGCGCCGTGTCGGTCGTCTCCGGCCACATCCGCGGCGAGACGAACACGATGCCGCTGCAGGTCGAAATCCTCTACAACGAATACAACTTCACGGCCGCGTTCGCGATCGCGTCGCTGCTTGCACTGCTGGCCCTCGTGACCCTGGCGGTGAAAACCTTTATCGAATGGCGCATGCACCAGGCCCGGAAGGCCAGCGTGCAGGGCCACACCACGGAGTAATACCATGACGATCGAAGTCCAACACATCCGCAAGCAGTTCGGCCAGTTCACGGCCCTGGACGACGTGTCGCTGAAGTTTGCCGACGGCGAGCTGACGGCGCTGCTGGGCCCGTCCGGCTGCGGCAAGACCACGCTGCTGCGCATCATCGCCGGCCTCGAATACCCCGATGCGGGCCGCGTGCTGCTCGACGGCGACGACGCCTCGAACCGCCACGTGCGCGAGCGCCAGGTCGGCTTCGTGTTCCAGCATTACGCTCTGTTCAAGCACATGACCGTGTTCGAGAACGTCGCCTTCGGCCTGCGCGTGAAACCGCGCAAGGAACGCCCGTCGGAAGCGGTGATCCGCGAGAAAGTGAAGAAGCTGCTGGAGCTCGTGCAGCTGGACTGGATCGCCGACCGCTATCCGCCGCAGTTGTCGGGCGGCCAGCGCCAGCGCATCGCCCTGGCGCGTGCCCTCGCGGTGGAACCCCGCGTGCTGCTGCTGGACGAACCGTTCGGCGCGCTCGATGCGAAAGTGCGCAAGGAACTGCGCCGCTGGCTGCGCCAGCTGCACGACGAGCTGCACGTGACGTCGATCTTCGTCACCCACGACCAGGAAGAGGCACTCGAAGTGGCGGACCAGGTCGTCCTGATGAACAAGGGCCATATCGAGCAGCTGGGTACGCCGGGCGACGTGTACAACCATCCGGCGTCGCCGTTCGTCTACGGCTTCCTGGGCAACGTCAACCTGTTCCACGGCCGCGTGAACGACGGCGTGCTGGCCAGCGGCGACGCCACGTTCCACGCGCCGCAATTCGCGGACGTCAAGAACGGCGAAGGCATCGCCTATGTCCGCCCGCATGACCTCGACGTCGAGCGCTATGTGGCGGGCGGCGAGGGTGTCGCGGTGAAACTGCGCCGTGCGCATGCGATCGGCCCGCTGGCCCAGCTGGACCTGGAGCGCGCCGACAACGCCCAGATCATCGAAGCCGTCATCCCGAACGAGCGTTATCGCGAACTGGGACTGCGCGACGGCGAGACGCTGCTGGTGAAACCCAGGCGCATGCACGTATTCGTCGATCAAGGAGAAGGCATTTGAATTTCCAACAGCTGCGTTCGGTGCGCGAAGCCGCGCGCCGTAATTTCAATTTGACCGATGTGGCCAACGCTTTATTCACGTCGCAGCCGGGCGTGTCGCGCCAGATCCGCGAACTGGAGGACGAGCTGGGCGTCGTCATCTTCGAGCGCAACGGCAAGCGATTGACCGGGCTTACGGATCCGGGCAAGGGCATCCTGAAGATCATCGAGCGCCTGCTCGTCGAGGCGGAGAACCTGCAGCAGGCCAGCAGCGAATACGCGGCGCAGGACAGCGGCACGCTCACGGTCGCCGTCACCCACACGCAGGCGCGCTATGCGCTGCCGCAGGTGGTGCAGGCGTTCCGCACGGCGTTCCCGGGCGTGCGCATCGCCCTGCAGCAGAGCGCGCCGGAACACATCGCGGAATGGGTGCTGTCGGGCCGTGCCGACATCGGCATCGCGACGGAAGGCCTGTCGACGTTCCCCGACCTCGTGTCGTTCCCGTGCTACCGCTGGAGCCACCTGGTCGTCGTGCCGGAAGGGCACCCGCTGCTGCAGCAGTCGCCCATCAAGCTGTCCGACCTGGCCGAGTTCCCGCTGATCACGTACGACGTGGGTTTTACCGGCCGCAGCCACATCGACGCGGCGTTCGCCGCCGCCGGCGTGAGTCCGGACATTATGCTGACGGCGATGGATTCGGACGTCATCAAGCAGTATGTGTCGCTGGGGATGGGTGTCGGTATCGTCGCTTCGATGGCATTCGACCACGGCCGCGACCGCGGGCTGCGTGCGATCGAGTCGTCACACCTGTTCGCGCCGAACGTGACGCGGCTGGCGGTGCGCCGGGGTGCCTACCTGCGTGCGTATGCGTATGACTTCATCGAGCGCTTCGCCCAGGGCTTTACCAAGTCGGATATCGAGAAGGCGTTGCATCCGGCTGTAGCGGATTAAAAACAGCCGCTACATAAAACAACGTCATTCCCGCGCCGGCGGGAATCCAGGCAGCGCCAGCATATCGACTCAGTATGGATTCCCGCTTCCGCGGGAATGACGGTTTATGGGCTAATCCTCATACTTGGGTCCCCGCCTCCGCGGGGACGACGTGCCGGGGCAAACTTGGGTCCCCGCCTCCGCGGGGACGACGTGCCGGGGCAAACTTGGGTCCCCGCCTTCGCGGGGACAACGTGCCAGGGCAAACTTGGGTCCCCGCCTCCGCGGGGACGACGTGCCGGGGCAAACTTGGGTTCCCGCCTCCGCGGGGATGACGTGCCGGGGCAAACTTGGGTTCCCGCCTCCGCGGGGACAACGTGCCAGGGCAAACGCTCTTGTCAGCGTTGCGCGCGCAACGCGTCCGCGCACTCGCGCACGAGCGCGGGTCCGCGGTAGATCAGGCCGCTGTACAGCTGCACGAGCTGGGCGCCCGCATCGATCTTGGCCTTCGCATCGCGTCCGCTCAGGATGCCGCCCACGCCGATGATCGGCACGGCGTTGCCGACTTCCGCTTTCAGTGCACGGATCACGATGGTCGACTGTTCGAACACGGGCGCGCCCGACAGGCCGCCCTGTTCGGCCGAATGGCGCATGCCTTCCACGTCGCGGCGGGCCAGCGTGGTGTTGGTCGCGATCACGCCGTCGATGCCGTGGCGGACGAGGGCGCCGCCGATGTTGCGGATCTGGTCGCCATCGACGTCCGGTGCGATCTTCAGCGCCAGCGGCACGTAGTGGCCGTACTTGTCGGCCAGGCGCGACTGTTCTTCCTTCAGCTGCGACAGCAGGGCATCCAGTTCGGACGCGCCCTGCAACTGGCGCAGGTTCTTCGTGTTCGGCGACGAGATGTTGACGGTGACATAGCTGGCGTACGGATACACCTTCTGCAGGCATGCGACGTAATCGTCGGCCGCGCGCTCGATGGGCGTGTCGGCGTTCTTGCCGATGTTCAGGCCCAGCACGCCCTGGCGTTCCTGGTAGAAGCGCGACGCCTGGACGTTGGCGACGAAGGCGTCGACGCCGCCATTGTTGAAGCCCATGCGGTTGATGATGCCGCGCGCGGCCGGCAGGCGGAACATGCGCGGGCGCGGGTTGCCGGGCTGGGCGCGCGGCGTCACGGTGCCGATCTCGATGGAGCCGAAGCCGAGCGCGGCCAGACCGTCGATGTAGGCGCCGTCCTTGTCCAGGCCGGCGGCCAGGCCGACCGGGTTCGGGAACGTGATGCCCATGACCGTGCGCGGATCGGGCTTCGGTTTGCGGACAATGCCCGTCAACCCCAGCGACGCGGCGCGGCGCAGGGCCGGGAGCGTGACGTTGTGGGCCGTTTCGGGGTCGAGGGAGAACAGCAGCGGGCGGGCGAGGGCGTACAGGAGTTTATCGGACATGGTCGGCTATCGAGAATTCGCGACATTTTACCTTGTGTGGCAGCAATACCGCATGTCCTTCGGGGCTTCAACGATCCAGAACACCCCATACACCGTCAATACGGGCTTCCAGCGGCCTGAAATTGATCTTGTAAGCCATCTTCGGGCTCTGCTCGATCCAGTAACCGAGGTAGACGTAGGGCAGGCCCAGTTCGCGTGCCTGGCCGATCTGCCACATCACGTTGTACGTGCCGAACGACGCGCCGGCCACGTCCGGGTCGAAGAACGTGTAGACGGACGACAGGCCGTCCGACAGCACGTCGATGATCGACACCATGCGCAAGGTCCCGTCGGGCTCGCGGAACTCCACGAGGCGCGTGTTGACGCGGCTCTGCAGCAGGAATTGCGCGTACTGGTCGCGGCTGTCCTGGTCCATGCCGCCGCCCACGTGGCGCGTGGTCTGGTAGCGCAGGTACAGCGCATAGTGCTCGTCGGAGAACGACAGGTTGGCCACCATCGCCGTCAGGTCCTCGTGGCGCTTCCATGCGCGCCGCTGGCTGCGGTTGGGTGTGAAGCGCTCGGCGGCGACGCGCACCGGGATGCAGGCCCGGCAGCCGTCGCAATAGGGACGGTAGGTGAAGATGCCGCTGCGGCGGAAACCGTTGCGCACGAGTTCCGAATACACGTCCGCATTGATCAGGTGCGACGGCGTGGCGACCTGCGAGCGGGCCTGGCGTGCGTCGAGGTAGCTGCAAGGATACGGTGCCGTCGTATAGAACTGCAGCGTGGAAAATGGCAGATCATTCAGGTGCGTCATGCAAAGCTCTCGGAACGACGTGTGTTGAACCCATTGTAGCCAAAGACGGCGCCGCGCACCGTTAGGTCGTCAACGGTGGCGCGACTTCCCAACGTTCGATCGGCGGTTCCTGGATCGCCTGGCGCAGGTGCTGCAGGAAATCCCGGCGCGGGATCGGCACCGCGCCCAGCGAGGCCAGGTGGCCCGTCTCCTGCTGGCAGTCGACCATGTTCACGCCGTGGCTGCGCAGGAAGGCGACGAGGTACGCGAGCGCGACCTTCGACGCATCCGACACGCGCGCGAACATCGATTCGCCATAGAACATGCGGCCGATGCACACGCCATAGGCGCCGCCGACCAGTTCGCCGTCCAGCCAGACCTCGGACGAGTGCGCATACCCCATGCGGTGCAGGCCCGTGTAGCCGGCGATGATGTCTTCCGAGATCCACGTGCCCGGCCCGTCCTTGCGGGGCGCGGCGCACGCACGCATCACCGCTTCGAACGCGCCGTCGAAGCGCACGACCCATGGCCCGCCGGCCTGGCGGCTGCGCTCTATCCTGCGCAGTGTTTTTTTCAGGCTGTCGCTGACCTTGAAACGCTCGGTGTACAGCACCATGCGCGGGTCGGTGCTCCACCAGAGGATCGGCTGGCCCTCCGAAAACCAGGGGAAGATGCCGTTCCGGTACGCCTGCAGCAGGCGTTGCGGCGAGAGGTCCGCGCCGGCCGCGAGCAGGCCCGGCGCGTCGGTCGTCAACGCTTCGGACACGTCGGGGAACGGCGTATGGGCCTCGAGCCAGGGAATCATCGTCGTACGCCCTGTCAGTCGGGTTGGACGGGCGCCCGCATCGGACCCGCGATGTCGCGGGTGTGGAATCCATAGGTGCCGCCGGCCTCGCGCATCTGCGCGCGGTCGGCGAAGAACAGTTCGAGCGTCGTGCGGATCGTGGGGAAGGCCAGGTCGCTCCACGGGATCTCGGCTTCGCTGAACAATTGCACGTCCAGGCTTTCGATGCCCGGTGCAAAATCGAGGTCGACGAGGCGCGCCAGGTAGAACATATGAACCTGGTGCACGTGCACGACATTCAGCAGCGTGAACAGGTTGCCCAGTTCGATGTTGGCGCCCGCTTCCTCTTCCGTCTCGCGCGCGGCGGCCGCGCTCGTGGTCTCGCCGTTCTCCATGAAACCGGCCGGCAGCGTCCAGTAGCCGTAGCGCGGCTCGATGGCGCGCTTGCACAGCAGGACCTTGAGTTCGCCGTCCTGTTCCCACACGGGGATCGAGCCGATCACCATCTTCGGGTTCTGGTAGTGGATCGTGCCGCAATGGGTGCACACGTAACGCGGACGGTTGTCGCCTTCGGGGATGGCCACCGTGACCGGGTGGGCGCACTCGGAGCAGAATTTCATAGGAAGCAGATAAATTAAGTTGCCCTTACTTTACCACTGTATTGGGAGCGACTGGGCCGCAATCCGCCCGCGATGCGCCCCTCGGCGGAGGCGGCTTATGCCCCGATCCGGGCGAGCCGGAGAACTTCGATTGCCTAAAGTGTGGAAGGTGCGTATAATACGAATCATCAGACGCGGGGTGGAGCAGTCTGGCAGCTCGTCGGGCTCATAACCCGAAGGTCACAGGTTCAAATCCTGTCCCCGCAACCAGATTCCAAAGCCGCTGATCCTGTTCCGGATCAGCGGCTTTTTCGTTTTGGATTGCCTGCTCGACCCGTCTCAACCATTCCCGTCATTCCCGCAACGCCCGCCGCCCGGCCCGGTCGAAACCTCCGTGTGCGTTGAAAGCGGAGCCAACGAATGATTACTGTGGAAGACATCAACGAGGCGTGGGGCTGGACCGGCCTGAACGCCGTCGAGGTGCTGGGCGAGAACGCCTTCGGCAATCTGATCGTCAGCGACGAGGACGGCATGTACTGGCGCCTGTCGCCGCAAGACCTGCGCTGCGTACCGGTGGCCGAGGACCGCGCCGCCCTCGACGCCCTCTCGTACAACCAGGAATTCCTCGACGGCTGGTACATGCCCGAACAGGTGCGCCTGGCCGAGACGACCCTGGGCCCGCTGACGGCCGGGCGCAAGTATTGTCTGAAGATACCCCGTGCGCTGGGCGGACACTACGGGCGTGACAACCTGGCCATGGTGCCCCTGCCCGAACTGATCCGGTTCGCGGGCGAGGGCGCGCAGCAGTTCGACGGGCTGCCGCGCTGGCAGGACTGTCACTAGCACCTAGAACCGCCGCAGCAGGCCGACCTGGAACAGGTCGCGGTCATTCGTCTTGCGGAACGTCTTGATGCGGTTGAAGTTGACGATGGCGCGCGTGCGCGCGGACAGCGCGCGCTCGGCCTGGAAACTGATCAGCAGATTCGTGGCCGTGCGATTGCCGTCGCGCCGGTTCGCGGCGAAATAGGGGCCGAGGCCGGCGCTCATCGAGAAGCGCGGCGTCACGGGCTGCTCGTACCACAGCTGCGCCGCGGCCCCGCGCCGGTCGACCCGCGCGCCATCGTCGCCTTCGAACAGGAATTTGGTGCCGATGCCCCAGCGGTCCGCATACCGCCTGGCCTCGATCACACCCGCGTGCGCGCCATGCGTACCGGACATGTTCGTGATCGACGTGCCGAACGTGCCGCCGATCCACAGATGCCCGTCCGGCACCACGTCGGGCGCCGGCTCGGCCGGGCCGAACTGGCGTCCCACGCCGAGCACGAGCGCGTCCGACCGGTGCACATGGCGCATGGCCACATGGTTGTAGCCAAGGCGCAGATGGGTGCCGGGCGGCCCGGGCACGGCGAGGCGCAGGCCGGCGCTGAGGAGCACGCCGAGGCGGGCGTCGTCGATCTGCCGGCCGGCGATCTCCGTCGTGTTCATGCTCAGGTAAGGACCCGCGCCCAGCTCTCCCGTCCACGCGTGGGAAAAGCGGTGGGCGGCCAGCCATTGCAGCGCGAACCCGTCGCGGTGGTTGTTGTCCGGATGGCCTTCGTTGTAATGGACGAAGTCGATCCGCATGGCACCCTGCTCGCGTCCGGCGCGGACTTCGAACGTGCGTCCGCGCATCCACTGGTAGTCGGTCGCGTTGCCGCCGTAGATGCGGCCGTTGCCGAATGCCAGCGACAGATAGGCGCCGCGGTCGTCGGGATCCAGGGTGCCGGCGTGGGCCAGGGCGGCGTGGACCAGCAGCACCGCCGCCATGCATGTCCGTGGTTTCATGATGCGCTCCGCTTGTGTCAGGCTACGAGCAGTCTGGACAAGCGGAGCGGCCGCGCCTTGTGGCGGCACAAAGCGGTGTCAGCCGGCGGGCTGGTTCAGGCTGGCCCAGAGGTAGGCCGCGGCCATCGTGCGGTGCGGGCGGTAGGCTTCAAGAAACGCTTCGGCCTCGCGCATGCCGGGCCGCGCGCCGCCCGTCAGCCGGCCGATCGCGTTGCGCACGGCCACGTCGCCGTGCAGCGAGCAATCCGCGTAGCCCCAGCCGCGCAGCAGCGCATAGTTGACGGTCCACGGGCCGATGCCCTTGACCGCGAGCAGGCGCTCGCTCACGCCGGCCGGGTCGTCGGTGCGGTCCAGCGGCAGCGTGCCGTCGGCCACGAGACGGGCGAAGCGCAGCAGCGTCTCCGCCTTTGCGCCGGAAAATTTTCGACTGGTCAGTTGCTCGATGTCGAGACCGGCCACGTCGGCCGCTTCCGGATAACACCAGAGGCCGCTCGAATGCGCGCGTCCGGCGAGGCCGATGAACGTGCGGCGCAGGGAAATGGCGAACGGCAGGTTGATCTGCTGGCCGATGATGGCCCACGTCAGCGCCTCGAACACGGTGGCCGACTGGATCACGCGCAGGCCCGGCTGGCGCGCGACGACGGGGCCGAGCAGCGGATCGTCGCGCACCGCATCCTCGAACGGCGCGGGCTCGATGCGCAGGCCCAGCATGTTCACGAGGGCGTCCTGGACCGCGGCCTCCGAGGCGGTGCCGTCGCTGTCGACGCTGCACTCGGCGCGGTCCGCGTGCAGCGTGATGTCGAGCAGCGTCGGCACGCCGTCCAGCAGCACGCCCTTGCGGATGCGTCCCGCCTGCGCATCGACGACTTCGGCCAGCGCATCGGCATCGCGGCCGTGGAACGTGTACGCGTCCGCGTGGCGATAGCCGGCCGGCAGCGGGATCGCGTGGCGGCTCATTTGCTGCTCATTTTGGTGGACACCGGCACGGGCGCGGCGCGGCCGAAGCGTGGGACGAAACCCGTGACGAACGCGGTGCCGACCAGCGTGATGGCCGAGCCCACGATCGTGTACCAGCCGATCGCCTCGCCGAGGAACAGCGCGCCCCACAGGATGCCGAAGACGGGGCTCAGGAACGTGACGGTCAGGGCGGACGTCGTGCCGACATCCTCGATCAATTTGAAGTACAGGATGTACGCGATGCCGCTGCACAGCACGCCCAGTGCGATCACGGCGCCGACGATGCCCACCGTCGGTGCGCCGGCGGGCGGGAACAGGGGCAGGGCGGGCAGCACCATCAGCGCGGACGTCCACATCGTGCCGTGCGCGTTGGCGAACGGCTCCACGCTTTTCGCCGTGCGCGCATACAGGCTCGCGACGCTGTAGCTCAATGCGGCCACCAGCGCGGCGGCGACGGCGATACCGGCGCCGGGGCGGCTCGTCGCGTGGTCGAAGCCGACGAGCAGTGCGACGCCGACGGTGCCCAGCACGAGGCCCAGCGCCGTGCGTGCGCGGATCGGCTGGCGTCCCCACACGGCGCCGAGCAGCGCGCCCCACATCGGCGCGGTGGCGTTCAGCACGGCCAGCACGGACGCCGGCAAGGTGCGCGCCGCGAACGCGAACAGCAGGAACGGGAAGGCGGAGTTGAAGAAGCCGAGGATGAAGTAATGCTTCCAGTGCGCGCGCATGTCGAGGCGCTTCTTGAGGACGACGCCGACGATGGCGAGGAACAGCGCCGCGAACAGCACGCGGCATTCGATGAGCACCGCGGGGCCGAGCGTCGGCGCGCTGATGCGCATGAAGAGGAAGGACCCGCCCCAGATGGCGGCAAGCACGATGAGGCGCAGCAGGTTGGCAGTGTTCATGGTTCCCGGGATGGTAGGCGCAGGGGCTTTCCCTGCCGCCCCGTTTCTTGCGCTTGAATTGCGCGACGGGGGCAGGGAATCGGTAATGATACAAAAAGGCCGGGAACCCTGCCGGAGCGCCATGAAAAAGGGCCGCAACCGCGGCCCTTGTCGATCATGCGTCTCCGCGTGCGCTCACGGCACGAGCGGCTTCTTCGCGGCCCGTTTCGCCTTGACGTCCGCGATCGCTTTCTCCACCGCGGACAAGCGCTGCGGCAGCGCCGGATGATTCGCCGTATAGCCGTTCAACACGCTGGGCGGATAGCTCTCGGCCAGGCGGTTCCAGAACGCGGGCGCGTCCTTGACGTCGTAGCCGGCGCGCGCAGCCAGGTAGATGCCGAGGCGGTCGGCGGCGGCGTCCGCGTCGGCCGGCATGGCCTTGATGCCGCCGCTGCCGATCAGCATCGACGTGTCGGGCGTGATGCTTTTCAGGTTGTCGATGATGCTGCCGATCGTCGCGCTGTTGCGTTGCGAGGACGGGTGGCCCAGCATGTTGTGGGCCATCGTCTTGGCCAGCACGAAGGCCAGTTCGTCGTCGTCGCGCGTGAAGTTGATCATGCCGCGCGTGACGAGTACGCGGCTGCCGTCGCCGTACGCGTTGACGTTGTCCGCGTTGCCCAGTTCGATCGCGAAGGCGCAGGCGCGGGTGACGGGAATGGTCAGCTGGCGCTCGCTGCGGCGGCGCTCGATCGTCATCGGCAGGCTCGCCTGCGATGCCAGGATCTTGCCGAACATCGCGCCCGCCTGGGACAGCGCATGCTCGCCGGCCGGCAGCGGCTTGCCGGCGGCGGCGAGCAGCACGTCGCCCTCCTGCAAGCCGGCGCGCGCGGCGCCGCTGCCGGCCAGCACGTCGGTCACCTGCAGGCGTTCGTCCATGCCGAAGGCGACGTGCGCGGCTTCGTTGTATTCGCCCGGATAGGACCAGCGGTTCTTCGCCGTGAAGCCGAGGAGGTTGCGCGCCTGGCCCTTGCACAATTCGGCGTTATGGATCAGCAGGGGCGCCGCGACCTTGTACAGGCGCTCCTGCAGGGCCGCCATCTTCGTCAGGGTGTCGGCGGCGGCAGACATCTGCGGGCTCAGGGCCGGGGCTTCGACGGGGCGTTCGGTGACGCGCGGCGTGGCCGACGGTTGACGCGGTGCCTGCGTGGCGCAGGCCGACAGCAGCAGGGCTGCGGTGATGCCCAGCGCGGTCGTCCTGAAACCCGCAGGGCGCTGACGAAGATGTCCGGTCATGTGCTCCTCATAGTTTATTGTTTGCCGGTGGAGCCGAATCCTCCGGCGCCCCGGTCGCTCGTTGCGAAATCCTCCACGACGTTGAAGCCCACCTGCATGACAGGCACCACGATCAGCTGCGCCAGGCGGTCCATCGGCTGCAGGGTGAAGGTGGCCTGGCCGCGATTCCAGGTCGAGACCATCAGCTGGCCCTGGTAATCGGAGTCGATCAAGCCTACCAGATTACCCAGAACAATGCCGTTCTTATGGCCGAGTCCACTACGGGGCAGGATCATCGCCGCATAGCCCGGATCGCCGATGTGGATGGCGAGGCCGGTCGGCACCAGCACGGTCTGGCCGGGCTCGACGGTCATGGGCGCCTCGATGCAGGCGCGCAGGTCGAGGCCGGCGCTGCCGGCGGTGGCGTAGGCCGGCAGGAAGTCCTTCATGCGCGGGTCGATGATTTTCAGGTCGATATTCTTCATGGAGTGCTTGGTGAGTACGGGTAAATCAGGCCAGCAGCGAACGCTGTTCCAGGCGCTTGGCAATTTCGGAAACGAGCTGGCGCGCCAGTTCCAGCTTGGTCGCGCGCGGGAGCACCGTGTGGCCGGTTTCGTCGAACAGCACGATCGCATTCTCATCCTGCCCGAATGTCTGCGGGCCGATATTGCCCACGAGCAGAGGAATGCCTTTTTTCTCGCGTTTGACGGCGCCGTATTCGATCAGGTTTTCCGATTCGGCCGCGAAGCCGACGCAATACGGCCAGCCGTTCAGCGACGTGGTCGCGGCGACGGTCGCGAGGATGTCCGGGTTCTGCGCGAAGTGCAGCTGCGGGGCGTCGCCGCTGCCGTCCTTCTTGATCTTCTGGTCGCTGGCGTTGTCCACGCGCCAGTCGGCGACGGCCGCCACGCCCACGAAGATGTGCTGGCCGGAGACGGTGGCCATGACGGCGTCGAGCATCTGGCGCGCGCTCTGCACGTCGATGCGGCGCACGCCATGCGGCGTGGGCAGCGACGTCGGTCCGGAGACGAGCGTGACGTCCGCGCCGGCCTCGCGCGCGGCGCGCGCGATCGCATAGCCCATCTTCCCGGACGACAGGTTCGTGATGCCGCGTACGGGGTCGATCGCTTCATACGTCGGACCGGCCGTGATCAGCACGCGCTTGCCCGCCAGGAGCTTCGGCTGGAACGACGCGACGAGTTCTTCGAGCAGTTCGTCCGGTTCGAGCATGCGGCCCATGCCCGTCTCGCCGCAGGCCTGCGAGCCGGCGGCCGGGCCGAGGATGCAGACGCCGTCGTCGCGCAGCTGCGCGACGTTGCGCTGCGTGGGCGCCTTTTCCCACATCTCGACGTTCATCGCCGGCGCGACGAGCAGCGGCACATGGTGCGGGCGCGCGAGGCACAGGGTCGACAGCAGGTCGTCGGTGGCGCCGTGCGCGAGCTTGAACAGGAAGTCGGCCGAGCAGGGCGCGACGAGGATGGCGTCGGCATCGCGCGTGAGGTCGATGTGCGCCATGTTGTTGGGGATGCGGCCATCCCACTGGTCCGTGAAAACGCCGCGGCCGGACAGCGCCTGCATCGTCACGGTGCCGATGAAATGGGTGGCCGCTTCGGTCATCACGACCTGCACGTGCGCGCCCTGCCTGGTGAGGGCGCGGCACAGTTCCGCGGCCTTGTAGCAGGCCACGCCGCCGGACAGGCCGAGGACGATCTTCTTGCCCTTCAGGTCCATGCTCATGGTTCCTCCGTGCTCAGTGTTTGTTCACGCGGCGCAGCTCATCGATGATGAACAGGAAGGCGCCGATCGTGATCGCGGTGTCCGCGATGTTAAAGGCCGGGAAGTGGCCGACGCCGCGCCAGTAGAAGTCGAGGAAGTCGATCACGTGGCCGTAGGCGACGCGGTCGACGAGGTTGCCGAGGGCGCCGCCCATGATCAGCGCGAGGGCCCAGCAGAACATGCGCTGGCCCGCGTGCTTGCGCAGCAGGTAGATGATGAAGCCGACGGCCGCGATGGCGATGCCGGCGAACAGGTAGCGCTGCCAGCCGCCCTGGTCGGACAGGAAGCTGAACGCGGCACCCTTGTTATACGCGAGGACCAGGTTGAAGAAGCCGGTGATGGGCTTCTCTTCGCCGTGCATGAAGGTGCGCGTGATGGTGATCTTGCTGATCTGGTCGAGCAGGATGACGATGAAGGCGATGCCGAGCCACGGGGTCAGGCTGCCGCCCGAGCGCGACGAGACGGCGGAGAATGTTGGTTTTTTTTTGCTGGCCATGTCGATGGTCGTAAAGGTAAAACCCCGGGCACGCGGCCCGGGGCGCAGGTACGTCAGGCGAAGCGGCGCTGTTCCCCGCTGCCGAACAGGTTGCTCGTGCAGCGGCCGCACAGGCCCGGATGCGCGTGGTCATGGCCCACGTCGCGGCGGTAGTGCCAGCAGCGCTCGCACTTGGCGGCGTCGGACGGCGTCACGCTGACGGCTTCCTTCGCAGCGTCGGCGACCTGTTCGACGGTCGCCTGCGACGTGATGAACACGAACTTCAGGTCGTCGTCCAGGCTGGCCAGCGTCGCGTACTTGTCGCCTGCCGCCTTGAGCGCCAGTTCCGCCTGCAGCGACGAGCCGATCGCGCCGGATGCACGCACTTCTTCCAGCTGCTTGGTCACGTCGGCACGGACGGCGCGCAGCAGCGCGTACTTGTCCAGCAGCGCGGTGCCGTCCGCGATCGCCGGGAAGGTCCACAAGGTCTGGGTGAAGATGGTTTCGTCGCTGTCCTTGTAGGCCTGCTCGCCGGCGAACACGGCCCACGCTTCCTCCGCGGTGAACGACAGGATCGGCGCCATGATGCGCAGCAGCGCGTGCGCGATGTGCCACAGCGCCGTCTGCGCGGAGCGGCGCGCGTGCGAGTTCACGCCCGTCGTGTACAGGCGGTCCTTCAGGATGTCGAGGTAGAAGCCGCCCAGGTCCTCCGAGCAGAAGTTCTGCAGGCGCGCGACGACCGGGTGGAATTCGTAGCGTTCGAAATGCTTCGCCACGTCATCCTGCAGGCGCGCCGTCTCGGCCAGCGCGTAGCGGTCGATCTCGAGCAGCTCGGCCACTGGCACGGCGTTCTTGACCGGATCGAAGTCCGACGTGTTCGCGAGCAGGAAGCGCAGCGTGTTGCGGATGCGGCGATATGCCTCCGTCACGCGCTTCAGGATCTCTTCGGACAGCGCCAGTTCGCCCGTATAGTCGGTCGACGCGACCCACAGGCGCAGGATGTCGGCGCCCAGCGTGTCGCTGATCTTTTGCGGCGACAGCACGTTGCCGAGCGATTTCGACATCTTGCGGCCATGCTCATCCACGGTGAAGCCGTGCGTGAGCAGCGCCTTGTACGGGGGACGGCCATTCAGCATCGACGACGTCAGCAGCGACGAGTGGAACCAGCCGCGGTGCTGGTCCGAGCCTTCGAGGTACAGGTCGGCCGGGAAGTGCGACTGCACCGCGTGCGAGCCGCGCAGCACGGTCTGGTGCGTCGTGCCCGAGTCGAACCACACGTCCAGCGTGTCGCGGTTCTTTTCGTACAGCGCGGCTTCCTCGCCCAGCAGGTCGCGCGGGTCGAGCTTGTGCCAGGCATCGATGCCGCCCTGCTCGATCAGCTTGGCCACCTGCTCCAGCAGTTCCGGCGTGCGCGGATGCAGGTCGCCCGTCTCCTTGTGCAGGAAGAAGGCCATCGGGACGCCCCACTGGCGCTGGCGCGACAGGGTCCAGTCCGGACGGTTGGCGATCATGCCCTGCAGGCGCGCCTGGCCCCAGTCGGGGAAGAACTGCGTCTCGGCGATGCCGGCCAGCGCGGATTCGCGCAAGGTCGGGCCGCCGTCCTTCGGCTTGACGTCCATGCCGGCGAACCACTGGCTCGTCGCGCGGTAGACGATCGGGGTCTTGTGGCGCCAGCAGTGCATGTAGCTGTGGTCGAACATCTTCAGTTCGAACAGCGCGCCGGCTTCGGAGAGCGCATTGCAGATCGGCTTCGATGCTTCCCAGATCGTCATGCCGCCGAACAGCGGCAGCGTGCTCGCGAAGCGGCCGTCGCCCATCACGGGCTTCAGGATCTCGTCGTCCTTCATGCCGTGCGCCTTGCATGACTGGAAGTCTTCCAGGCCGTAGGCCGGTGCCGAGTGGACGACACCGGTGCCGCTGTCGGTCGTCACGTAGTCGGCCAGGTAGACGGGCGACGTGCGGTCGTAGAACGGATCGGCCGCGTGCAGCGGGTGCTTGAAGCGGAGGCCACCCAGCTTGTCGCCGGTCGTCGTGGCGACGATCTCGCCTTCCAGTTTATAGCGCTGCAGGACGCTTTCGGCCAGGTCTTTCGCGACGATCAGCAGGACCGGTGCGCCGTTGCGGTCAGCCTTGACGAGTGCGTACGTCACTTCCGGATGCACGTTCAGCGCCTGGTTCGACGGGATCGTCCACGGGGTCGTGGTCCAGATCACGATGAAGCCGTCGCCCGCGGGCAGCGCGTCCAGGCCGAACGCCTGCGCGACCTTGTCCGGTTCCGCGAACGGGAAGCCGACGTCGATCGCGGGGTCGCGCTTGTCCTGGTATTCCACTTCCGCCTCGGCCAGCGCCGAGCCGCAGTCGAAGCACCAGTTCACGGGCTTCAGGCCGCGGTACACATAACCCTTGTCGAGCATCGTGCCGAGGGCGCGCAGTTCGTCGGCCTCGTTACTGAAGTTCATCGTCAGGTACGGGTTGTCCCACTCGCCCAGCACGCCCAGGCGGATGAAGCCGGCGCGCTGGCGGTCGACCTGCTCGAGCGCATAGGCGCGTGCCTTTTGCAGCACCTCGGCCGTCGGCAGGTTCTTGCCGAACTGTTTTTCGATCTGGATCTCGATCGGCATGCCATGGCAGTCCCAGCCCGGCACGTACGGCGCGTCGAAGCCGGCGATGGTGCGCGATTTGACGACCATGTCCTTGAGGATCTTGTTGACGGAGTGGCCCAGGTGGATGTCGCCATTCGCGTACGGCGGACCGTCGTGCAGGACGAATCGAGGACGGCCGGCGGCCGCCTTGCGGACGCGTTCGTAGATCTTCTTGTCCTGCCATTGCTTGACCCAGCCCGGCTCGCGCTTGGCGAGGTCGCCGCGCATCGGGAAGGGGGTGTCGGTCATGTTGACCGGGTATTTGCTCTCCGGCTTCTTGTTGCCTTGTTGGCCTTTCTGGCCTTGCTTGGTATCGGACATGGTGATTTCTAAAGTGGACTGCTGTTATTCGTGATGACGGGACGGCCGCTGTTACGCCGTCCTTGGGGTCGTCGGGACTGCAAAAGTCCCGGTCAAATTCGGTCGGTGGCCGTGAGGGCGCCGGCGCGCTGGGCGAACCAGGCGCGTGCCTGCTGGGCGTCGCGCTCGATGGCGACCGTCAGTGTGGGGAGGTCGACGTATTTTTCTTCGTCGCGCAGCTTGGTGAGGAATTCCACACGCACGAGCTTGCCGTAGCAGGGCTGGTTCCAGTCGAAGACATGGACTTCCAGCAGCATGCGGCCCGCGTCCTCGACGGTCGGACGCACGCCGAGGCTGGCGACGGCCGGCAGCGGCTGGTCGGCCAGGCCGTGCACCTGCACGACGAAGATGCCGGCCAGGGCAGGGCGGTGGGCGACGCGCAGGTTCAAGGTGGGGAAGCCCAAGGTGCGGCCCAGTTTCTGGCCGTGGATCACGTGGCCGGACATCGAATACGGGTGGCCCAGCAGGGCGCGCGTGGCGCCGAAATCGGCGGCCGCGAGCGCGGCGCGCACGGCGGAGGAGGAGATCCGGGTCGAGTCGTGCAGCACGGCCGGCAGGCTGTGCACTTCGAAGCCGTAGCGTTTGCCGGCTTCGGCCAGCAAGGCGACGTTGCCGGCGCGGCGGGCGCCGTAGCAAAAGTCGTCGCCGACCATCAGCCATTTCACGTGCAGGCCGTCGACCAGCACGCGCTGCGTGAATTCGTCCGGCGACATCGAGGCGAAGTGCTCGTTGAAGTGTTCGACGATGACGCGGTCGACGCCGGCGTGTTCCAGCGATTCCAGCTTGTCGCGCAAGTTGGCGATGCGGGCCGGCGCCTTCGACAGATCGCCGCTGCGCTGCGCAAAATATTCGCGGGGATGGGGCTCGAACGTCATCACGGCGGCTTCCAGGCCGAGCTTGCGGGCGCTCGCGGTCACGTGAGCCAACAGCGCCTGGTGCCCGCGGTGGACACCGTCGAAGTTGCCGATCGTGAGCGCGCAGGGCGCGCGTGCCCTGTCGTTGGGAAGTCCGCGAAATACCTTCATTGGATGGTTCGTGCTTCTAGGCGAAATACCAGATTATACGGCAAAGGGCATGTTGCACAGCGCAACGCCTTTGCCGCGACGGATGAGCTAGCGTTGCCCCCCAATAAAAAAAGCGCAGCCTGCATGACGCAGACTGCGCTTTTTGTCCAGCCCGGGGCAGGGAGATCAGCCGGAGATCGGCTTGTTGATCGCCATGATGAAGTAACGGGCCACTTCCGCCGTGCCATCGGTACCGCGGACGGCTTTGAGCGTGCTGATGGCTTGCGACTTCTTGCCGGCGACGGCATAGGCTTCGCCCAGGTGCAGCTTGACGTCTTCCGGATGCTTCAGGTCCTTGGCTTTCGACGCTTCTTCCAGCATCTTCAGGCCCTTGTCGGCCTGGCCGGACTGGACCAGGGCGTAACCCAGCGATGCCAGGCCGTCGTTGTCGCCGTCCTTGATCAGCTGCGCTTCGGTGGCGGCCAGGGTCTTGTTCTGGTCGGCCAGGGTCTTCTCGGCCAGGTCCTTCAGGCGCTGGTGACGTGCGGCGTCCGGGCCGGTGCCCAGTGCGCCTGCCTTGTAGCCTTTGTCGATGACCTTCAGGGCTTCAGCCGGTGCGCCGGCCTGCAGCACGAGCTGGGCCATTTCCATGTACTCGCTCGGCTTCTTCAGCAGGCCGTTGGCCAGCTTCAGGCGGTAGATGTCCACCGAGAGGCGGCCCGAGAAACCCGGCTTGGTCTGCACGCGGTTCAGCAGGTCGGTCCAGTACTGGGCCTTCGGATAGTTGGCAGCCAGTTTCTCGATGGTGTTGACGTAGCCGGCCTTGTCGTTCTTCTTGAGCTGGATGTTGGCCAGCATGCCCAGCTGGTCTTCGCTCAGGCGGCCGCTCTTCTCGGCCGTGCGCAGTTCATTCTCCAGTGCCTGGATGTTGCCCTGCTTGTAATAGTTCTGCATCAGGTAGGCGCGCAGCTTCGGATCGTCGCGCTCCTTCAGCTGGCGTTCGATGGCGGCGTTGGCCTTGCCCAGGTCGCCCGCGCGCATGTAGATGCCGATCAGGCCTTCCGAGAACTGGGCTTTTTCGGTCGCGTTCAGCTTGCCGGAACCGATCAGGTATTCGAAGGACTTGGCGGCCGTGTCGTAATCGCCGGCGGCCGAAGCTGCACCGGCACGGGTGCGTTCGATCAGGTAGGTTTCGTTGGCCGACTTGCCGCCGACCTTGTCGAGGTCGCGCAGCTTGGCCAGGGCTTCCTTGTTTTTGCCCGACTTCATCAGCTGCGCGGCTTCCTGCAGCGGTTTGCCGATTTCGGGACGGAGGACCTCCGCGGCGTAGACCGGGGCCAGGCCGACCACCGGAGCGGCGGCGGTGAATCCGAGGGCGGCCACTACGAGGCCGAGGTGTGCGAGGCGGAATTTAGCCATTATCGAAATTCTCTCATTCAAAATAGACACGGCAGGGAAACCCTGCCGTGTTCATTATAGCCAAAGCGATTACTGGAACTGTTCGTTACCGACCATACCGATCTTGGTGACACCAAGACGCTGGGCCGATGCCATCACACCGGCGACAACCTTGTACTCGACCAGCTTGTTCGGACGCAGGTGCACTTCCGGCTGATCAGCTTGGGCTGCCACATTGGCCAGCTTCGCTTCCAGGGTGGCACGATCCGGGACGGGCTGGTTGTCCCAGAGGACGGTACCGTCGAAGTCCACGTCGATCGTGATCACTACCGGTTCCTTGGTCGGCGGCGGCGGGTTGCCAACCGGCATGTTCAAGTTAACCGAATGGTTTTGCTTTGGAATGGTGATGATCATCATGATGATCAGCACCAGCATGACGTCGATCAGCGGCGTCATGTTCATTTCCATCATCGGTTCCGGATCTGCTCCTTTAGCTCCGGACGAACCAACGTTCATACCCATGGTGTTTCCTTTCAAATCTTGGGAAACCAGCGTGACAGCGGTCGAAGCCGCTATCACGCTGGCGGGTTGCGTCCTGGTGGATCAGCCCTTATCAGGCGGTTCGGTGATGAAACCGACCTTCTGAATCCCGGCACGCTGGGCCGTGTACAGCACCTTGCCGATGAATTCGTAGCGCGTTTGCTGGTCGCCACGAATCTTCACTTCCGGCTGGGGCACTTTCACCGATTCCTTGGCCAGGAAATCGAACAGTTCGTCGGTGTTGGCCAGGTGCTTCTGGTTCCAGTACATCTCGCCATCTTTGTTGACGACGATGTTCACGTCTTCCGGCGTGGTTTTGACAACCTGGTTGGTCTCGATCGGCAGGTTAATCTTCTGCAGGTGGAGGACAACCGGGCTGGTGATCAGGAAGATGATCAGGAGAACCAGCATCACGTCCACGAGGGGCGTGGTGTTGATCTCTGACATCACTGCATCTTCATCTCCGCTATCGGAGCCAACACTCATGCTCATGGTTTAGCCAACCTTTTTAGCAGCGGCGCCCTGTGCACGTGCGGCTTCCGAGGTGTGCATTGCGCCCGAGATCAGGACCGAGTGCACGTCTGCGCTGAACGAACGGACATCTTCCATTGCGGTCTTGTTGCGACGGACCAGCCAGTTGTAGCCCAGAACGGCCGGAACTGCAACGAACAGACCGAATGCGGTCATGATCAGTGCTTCACCCACCGGACCTGCCACTTTGTCGATCGACGCGTTACCGGTCATACCGATGTTGGTCAGTGCGTTGTAGATACCCCAGACGGTACCGAACAGACCGATGAACGGCGAGGTCGAGCCGACGGTTGCCAGGAACGACAGGCCATCCTGCAGGCGCGACTGGACTTTGTCCACGGCGCGCTGGATCTGCATGGTCACCCAGGTCGACAGGTCGATCTGCTCGAGCAGGGCGCCGTCGTGGTGCTGGGTTGCCTTGGTGCCGGTTTCAGCGATGAAGCGGAACGGCGAGCCTTCGGTCAGTTGAGCCGAGCCGGCAGCGATCGACGGTGCTTTCCAGAACTTCTGGTTGGTTTCCTTCGACTGCTTGAAGATCTTCATCTGGTCCAGCAGCTTGGTGACGATGATGTACCAGGAACCCATCGACATGATGGCCAGGATGATCAGGGTCATACGCGAGACGACGCCGCCTTCCCACACAGCCTGGATACCGAACGGGTTCTCGACTTCTTCTTTCTTGGCTTCGCCGCCAGCTGCCGGAGCCGCTGCCGGTGCCGAAGCGGCAGCGTCGGCTGCCGGTGCTGCTGCGTCAGCCGCCGGTGCCGCTGCCGGTGCGCTCGCTGCTGCCGAGGCCGGAGCGTCGGCGAAGGCCGGAGCGGACACCAGTGCCGATGCCGCAGTGACCGAGAACAGGAGAGCCGCTACGGTAGCGGACAAACGGGTATTCTTAAACATGCTTCCTCCAAAAATTTAAAATGAACAGTTCGCTGAACTAATAACAACGAAAATCATGCTTTTGAGACGATACGCTGTCTCTGGTTATTCCAGCGTCCAGACGTACTGAACCGGCTGCCAGGACTCGATGGCCTGGCCGTTCTCAGTTGCCGGCTTGAACCGGCACTTGCCCAGTGCCACCTGAGCAGCCTTATCCAGGTCGCGGAAGCCGCTGGACTTCGTGACCTTGGAATCCTTCACACCACCGTCCGAACCAATCAGGAACGAGATGGTCGATACACCCGTTTCTTCGTTACGCAGCGACGACTTCGGATATTCCGGCTTCGAGCACGTATTGAAGTCTGCGACTGCCGGGGTGCGGGCCGGGCCGGCCGGCTTGGCTACCGGTGCCGGCGTCGGAGGCGCCGGCGGTGCCTTCACGATCTCATTCGTCGCCGGTTTTGCCTGCGTCGTGTTAGCGATCACATTCTGCTGCGGCGGCGGGGTTTGCACTTGCACTTCCACCGGCGGGATGAACGGCGGAGGCGGCGCCTTCATTTCCGGCGGCGGCGGCGGGGGCGGCGTCTCCGGAGGTGGCGGCGGTTTTACGTCTTCAATGATCTTGGTCTCCACTGCCTCGGCCATCTTGCTGACCATCCGTTTGCCGAGACCGGTGACGATCCCGTAAGCAACGACCAGGTGCAAGACGATGACAACGGCGATACCAGTCAAATTCTTCCCGGGGTTCTTCTCATGCGAAAAATTCATCCTGCTTTCTCCAATACCAACCTTTTTTTGTTGCTACTAAACCCACAAAACACGACAAAAAGCTAAGAGCCGCATCCGGGACATCGGCGAATTATACCTACGAATTCTTTTTTGCACATACATTTTTACACCCTCAAAGAGCGCCTATTTGTCTGTAAAAACAGGCAAAGAAAGTGATCAATAAAGAACGGTCGTGGGTATGCCGATGGAGGTGGAAGTTAGTTGTTTTGCAATGTCGAGCGGACCCCTTTCATAATGTGTGGAAGATAAGGCTGCTGCCCCCAAAACACCGAATTTTCCATGTCTATTTTGCAGCTCAGCAAATATCATAAGAAAGAATCATGGCGTTTCTGCCAACTATATCGAAGTTCCAAGTGAGAGGGCGTACTGTTGAAGCGGTTTTGACCCTGAATAAAAGGGGCCAGTCATAACAAGTCCTTATGTCGATACAGGCACTTGATATGGCTCATTTACCACGTCAGATGTTAGTTGAACTACATCACAAGGGGAAGATGGTGTCAACAGGATGGAAGAAAAAATGCCCGCGCCGAGTAGCGCGGGCCGGAAGGTCAGTAACGCGCGCGCTTCTCGCGACGGCACTCCAGGCTGCTCACGACACGCCCGGATGGGTCAACGGTCTCGAGGCGCACATCGAAGCCCCACAGCCGTGCGACGTGCTTCAGGACCTCATGCGCCTGCTGGTTCAGGGGGCGGCGCTGGAACTGGGTATGACGCAGCGTGAGCGCGCGGTCGTCCCGGGTGTTGACTTGCCAGACCTGGATGTTCGGCTCGCGGTTACCGATATTATATTGATCGGCAAGCTGCTGGCGGACGTAGCGGTATCCGGCCTCGTCGTGGATGGCCGAAATCGTCAGCTTGTCGCTGCGGTCGTCGTCCAGCACGGCGAAGAAGTGGAATTCCCGGATCAGCTTGGGCGACAGGTACTGGGCGATGAAGCTCTCGTCCTTGAAATTGCGCATCGCAAAGTCGAGCGTCTTGAGCCAGTCGCTGCCCGCGATGTCCGGGAACCAGGCCTTGTCCTCGTCCGTCGGCTCTTCGCAGATGCGCTTGATGTCCGTCATCATCGCAAACCCGAGGGCATACGGATTAATGCCATTGTAATAGGGGCTCGTGGCCGGCGGCTGGTAGACGACGTTCGTATGGCTCTGCAGGAATTCCAGCATGAACCCGTCGCCGACGATCCCTTCTTTATAGAGCTCCTGCAGGATCGTGTAGTGCCAGAAGGTCGCCCAGCCTTCGTTCATGACCTGGGTCTGGCGCTGCGGATAGAAATACTGCGAGATCTTGCGCGTGATCCGTACGAGTTCGCGCTGCCAGGGTTCGAGCAGCGGGGCGTACTTCTCGATAAAGTAGAGCAGGTTTTCCTCCGGCTCGGGCGGGAAGCGCGGCGGCGGCTGGTCCTTGATCTGTTCCTCGCGCCGCGGCAAGGTGCGCCACAGCTCGTTGACCTGCGACTGCATGTATTCCTCGCGCTCTTTCTGGCGCGCCGCTTCCTGTGCGACCGACAGCTTGGCCGGCCGTTTGTACCGGTCCACGCCATAGTTCTGGATCGCGTGGCAGGAATCGAGCAATTCCTCGACGGCGTCGATGCCATGCCGCTGTTCGCACTCGGCAATATAGTTCTTCGCAAAGACCATGTAATCGACGATGGCGTCGGCATCGGTCCAGGTCCGGAACAGGTAATTGCCTTTAAAGAACGAATTGTGGCCGTAGGCCGCGTGCGCGATCACGAGCGCCTGCATCGTCAGGCTGTTTTCCTCCATCAGATAGGCGATGCAGGGATTCGAGTTGATGACGATTTCGTATGCGAGGCCCATCTGACCCCGTTTGTAACTCTTTTCCGTCGTCAGGAAATGCTTGCCGAACGACCAGTGGTTGTACGAGACGGGCATGCCGACGGACGTGTACGCGTCCATCATCTGTTCGGCCGTGATGATCTCGAGCTGGTTGGGATAGGTGTCCAGGCCGAACTTCCTGGCCACCCGGCGGATTTCCTCGTGCGCCTGTTCGATCAGGTCGAACGTCCATTCCGACTGTTCGGGCAGGGCGCGCGGGTTGTTGGGATCTCTTGGCATAGCGGGCCTCGCTACTTGGGCTGCTTCTTGAACAATTCGCGGAACACCGGATAGATGTCCGCCGGCGTCACGATCTTCTGCATGGCGAAGTTCTGGTGATCGGCCGCCACCTCGGCGTACTGCTCCCACAGGTTCTGGGGCGGGCCGTCGGTGATCTCGACATACGTGTAGTACTGGACCATGGGCATGATCGCGTTGGTCAGGATCTGCTTGCACAGCACGGAGTCGTTGTCCCAGTTGTCGCCGTCCGAGGCCTGGGCCACGTAGCTGTTCCAGTCGCCGTTGCTGTAGCGTTCGGTGATGACCTTGTTCAGCAGGTGCAGCGCCGACGACACGACCGTGCCGCCCGATTCGCGCGAGTGGAAGAACTCGTTTTCGTCGACCTCGGCCGCCGCCGTGTGGTGGCGGATGAAGACGACGTCGATGTGTTCGTAGACCCGCTTGAGGAACAGGTACAGCAGGATGAAGAAGCGCTTGGCGGTGTCCTTGCGGCTTTCATCCATCGATCCGGACACGTCCATGATGCAGAACATGACGGCTGCCGTGGACGGCTTCGGGATCTTGATGCGGTTGCTGTAGCGCAGGTCGATCGGGTCGATGAACGGGATCGCCAGCAGGCGCGTGTGCAGGTGGTGGATCTTGTGCTTCAGTTCGATCACCTGCGGGTCGTCTTCTTCCACACCCTGTTCGCGCAGGTCGCGCAACTGGTGCTCGAGGGCGGTCAGCTGCTTGCGGGAGGGGCCGCCCACGGCGATGCGCCGGCCGAGCGCGCCGCGCAGGGAGCGCAGCACGTGGATGTTCGACGGTGTGCCGGAAATATTGTAGCCGGCGCGCTGGTTCTTGTATTCGACGACCTGGGTCAGCTGCGTCTTGACCATGTTCGGCAGCTCGAGGTCTTCGAAGAAGTAATTCATGAATTCTTCGCGGGACAGCTCGAAGATGAAATCGTCTTCGGTCGTCTGTTCGCTGTTGCCCGCACGGCCGCGTCCGGCGCCGCCGCCACCGCCGCGGGGACGGTTGATCGTGTCGCCTTTCTGGTATTCCGTGTTGCCGGGGTTGACGGTCTCCCACACGCCGCCATGGGCGTGTCCGAAATGCGGCTCGCTCACGTCCTTGACGGGAATCGAGACCTTCTCGCCATTCTCTACGTCGGTGATCGAGCGACCCTTGATCGCCCGGCCCACCGCATCCTTGATTTGCGCCTTATAGCGGCGCAAGAAGCGTTCGCGGTTGACCGCAGACTTGTTCTTGCCCTGCAAGCGTCGGTCGATGAGGTAAGTCAAAACAGGCCTCCTGCTGAAAGTCGCGGCGGGCCGGATTCCTTCCCGGTCCTTACATAATATAACGCGCCGCGTCGTCACGTGGTTGGCGTCGCGGATTCCGGTGACCGGCTGCGTGCCGGTCGACCGGTCCTGCCCGGCGGGCGCTCCACCGCCCGCCCCACGCTCCTGGTTTTGCGATGGCCTTTACGAGGACTTCCTTACACGAAGGTACCACTCGCACAGCAGGCGGACCTGCTTCGGCGTATAGCCTTTTTCGACCATACGGGCCACGAAGTCGGCATGCTTGGTGGCATCTTCCGCGCTGGCTTTCGCGTTGAACGAAATCACCGGGAGCAGTTCCTCGGTATTCGAGAACATTTTCTTCTCGATCACGGTGCGGAACTTCTCATAGCTGGTCCACGCAGGATTCTTGCCGCCGTTCGTCGCCCGCGCGCGCAGCGCGAAGTTGACGATCTCGTTGCGGAAATCCTTCGGGTTCGAAATGCCGGCCGGTTTCTCGATCTTCTCGAGCTCGGCGTTCAACGTTTCGCGGTCGAAGCTTTCGCCCGTGTCCGGATCGCGGAATTCCTGGTCCTGGATCCAGAAGTCCGCGAACGTGACGTAGCGGTCGAAGATGTTCTGGCCATACTCGGAATAGCTTTCCAGGTAGGCCGTCTGGATCTCCTTGCCGATGAAGTCGACGTAGCGGTTCGCCAGGTGTTCCTTGATGTACGACATATAGCGCTGCTCGGTCTCGCCCGGGAACTGCTCGCGCTCGATCTGCTGTTCCAGCACGTACAGCAGGTGCACGGGATTCGCCGCCACTTCGGTGTTGTCGAAGTTGAAGACCTTGGACAGGATCTTGAACGCGAAGCGGGTCGACAGGCCGTTCATGCCTTCGTCCACGCCGGCATAGTCGACGTATTCGTGCAGCGACTTCGCCTTCGGATCGGTGTCCTTCAGGTTCTCGCCGTCGTACACCAGCATCTTCGAATAGACGCTCGAGTTTTCGGGATCCTTCAGGCGCGACAGGATCGCGAACTGGGCCATCATGCGCAAGGTGCCCGGGGCGCAGGGGGCCTTGTCGAGCGAGGAATTGCGCAGCAGCTTGTCGTAGATCTTGACCTCGTCCGACACGCGCAGGCAGTACGGCACCTTGACGATATAGATACGGTCGAGGAATGCCTCGTTGTTGCGGTTGTTGCGGAAGGTCTTCCACTCGGATTCGTTCGAGTGCGCCAGGATGATGCCTTCGAACGGGATCGCGCCGAAGCCCTCGGTGCCCTTGTAGTTGCCTTCCTGCGTGGCCGTCAGCAGCGGGTGCAGGACCTTGATGGGCGCCTTGAACATCTCGACGAATTCCATCAGGCCCTGGTTCGCCAGGCACAGGCCGCCGGAGTAGCTGTAGGCGTCCGGATCGTCCTGGGCATAGTCTTCCAGCTTGCGGATGTCGACCTTGCCGACCAGCGAGGAAATATCCTGGTTGTTTTCGTCGCCCGGTTCCGTCTTCGAGATCGCGATCTGCTTCAGGATGGACGGATAGCGTTTGACAACGCGGAACTTGCTGATGTCGCCGCCGTATTCATGCAGCCGCTTGACTGCCCACGGGCTCGGCACGGCACGCAGGAAGCGGCGCGGGATGCCGTAGTCCTCTTCGAGGATGGCGCCGTCCTCGTCCTCGTTGAACAGGCCGAGCGGCGATTCGTTCACCGGCGAGCCTTTCAGCGCGAAGAACGGCACCTGTTCCATCAGGTGCTTGAGTTTTTCCGCGATCGACGATTTACCGCCACCGACCGGTCCCAGCAGATAAAGAATCTGCTTGCGCTCTTCCAGGCCCTGGGCCGCATGGCGGAAATAGGAAACGACCTGTTCGATCACTTCCTCCATGCCGTAGAACTCGCGGAATGCGGGATATACCTTGATGACCTTGTTGGCGAAGATGCGCGACAGGCGCGGGTCGAGGCGGGTGTCGACCAGGGTGGGTTCGCCGATTGCGGCCAGCATGCGCTCGGGAGCGCTGGCGTAAGTCAGGGGATCTTTTTTGCAAAGCTGAAGGTACTCAGACAGGGAGTATTCCTCTTCCCGGGTACGCTCATAGCGGGCTGCGTAGTTATCAAAAATGGTCATGTGAATGTCCTCTAATGTGCTAACACTGATCACGTCTGGCGGCTGACTGAGATTGCCGCCCAAGCCCCGGCCTTGGCAGGTGTTCTTGTTGGGGTCGCCGTCTGGATTTGGAGGTCAGAAGATCTGACACAAAACGAAGGGCGATGTTCTTGTTCTCATCCGGTTTAACCGGGGCCTCGTGGAACCCGCCTTTGTGGATCCAGGCGGGTGGCGAGGTCCCTCGCCGGTTTGTTAGCGCCCGCTGAGAGCGTCTTCTTACGCTTATGAAATTTATTATCTGCCTATTAGTTCTCGAAGTCAAAACAGTGTCGTGCACGTGTATCCGGCCTTTCCAAGTCCTTGTAACGAATAAGGAAATAACCTTTTTTAAGATCATTGCGAACCACGCCTTTACGCCTTTTTTGGTATTTCGGACATGGTTTCCAACCAAGACTTTTGATCCCGTCAGCCACGATCATGTTTATTAATCGTTAAGTAAATAGTGCACCATCTTGCTAAGCAGTGGCGCACGCGTATCGTGTACGGACATATCAGGAATTCTTCAGTGAAATGAGAGGCTTGCATCGATGCGCTACACTGGCTGCCTGATTCCATTCCACCGATTCAACGCGGAGATCCCATGCTGAACGAACAGCTGCGCCATATGTTGCAGGCGATGCCGAAAGCAGAATTGCACATCCACATCGAAGGCTCGCTCGAGCCCGAGCTGATTTTTGAGCTCGCGCAAAGAAATGGTGTGTCTCTCCCGTATGCATCGGTTGAAGCGTTGCGTCAAGCGTACGCTTTCACCGATCTACAGTCGTTCCTGGATATATATTACGCAGGCGCAAGTGTTCTGCTGACTGAGCAGGACTTTTATGACATGACGATGGCGTACCTGCAGCGGGCTGCAGCAGACAACGTCCGCCATGCGGAGATCTTCTTCGACCCGCAGACCCACACGGCGCGCGGCGTGCCGTTCCGGACCGTGGTCGACGGCATCTGGCGCGCCTGCCAGGACGGGCCGATCAGCGCCACCCTGATCATGTGTTTCCTGCGCCACCTGTCCGAGGAAGAAGCCATTGCCACGCTGGAAGAAGCGCTGCCGTTCCGCGACAAGATCATCGGCGTGGGCCTCGACTCGTCCGAGGTCGGGCACCCACCGGAAAAATTCGCGCGCGTGTTCGAGCGCGCCCGCAACCTCGGCCTGCACCTCGTTGCGCACGCGGGCGAGGAAGGGCCGCCGGCCTACATCGAGAGCGCGCTCGACGTGCTCAACGTGGAGCGCATCGACCACGGCGTGCGCTGCCTCGAAGATGCCGACCTGACGGCGCGCCTCGTGCGCGAACAGATGGCGCTGACCGTGTGTCCGCTGTCGAACATCAAGCTGCGCGTCTTTGATGTGATGGGCGACAGCAACCTGCGCCGCCTGCTCGACGAAGGCCTCGCCGCCACCGTGAATTCCGACGATCCGGCCTATTTCGGCGGCTACGTCAACGACAACTACCTGGCCGCGTTCGACGCGCTGCCGCTCGACGTGAATCACGCGCGCCAACTGGCGAGGAACAGCTTCGCCGCCGCCTTCCTCGAGCCCGAGCGCAAGCGCGCCTGGCTGGCAGAAGTCGACGCCTTCTTCGACGCCGCACGGGCCGCGTAACCGCCATGCTGATCCAATCCCTGCGCATGACCGCGCGCGACTGGCGTGCCGGCGAACTGCGGTTCCTGCTGGTGGCGCTGGTGGTCGCCGTGTCGGCGCTGGCGGCCGTCGGCTTCTTCGTCGACCGCATGCGCTCCGGCCTGAACCGCGACGCGCGCCAGCTGCTGGGCGCCGACCTGCTCGTCAATGCCGACCAGCCGCTGCGCCAGGACTGGCGGGACGAGGCGGCGCGGCGCGGCCTGCTGCTGGCCGACACGGTGACGTTCCCCAGCATGGCGCAGGCCGGGCAGGGCGACGCGTCGCAGGCACTGCTGGCGTCCGTGAAGGCCGTGTCGACGACCTATCCGCTGCGCGGCGCCATGCGCGTGACGACGAGCACGCTCGATGCGAGCGAAGCCCTCGGCGACATCACGCACGACACGCCCGCGCCGGGCACGGTGTGGGTCGACGTCAACCTGCTGCCGCCGCTGCGGATCAAGGTCGGCTCGACGATCCAGCTCGGCGACAAGCCTTTCAGGGTCGCGCGCCTGATCGCGTCGGAGCCGGACCGCGGCGCCTCGTTCGCCAACTTCGCGCCGCGCGTGATGCTGGCGCTGTCCGACCTGAAAGCGACTGGCCTCGTCGACAACTATGCGCGCGTCACGTACCGCATGCAGGTGGCGGCGAAGTCGCCCAACGACCAGGCCGCGATCGCCGGCTACGAGCGCTGGCTGCGCGGCCGGATCGCGGCCGACAACGTGCGCGGCGTGCGCATCGAGACGCTGGAAAACGGCCGCCCCGAGATGCGCTCGACGATCGACCGCGCCGAGCGCTTCCTGTCGCTCGTCGGTTTGCTGTCCGCGATGCTGGCCGCGGTGGCCGTCGCCATGGCCGCGCGCCGCTTCATGCAGCGCCACCTCGACGCCTGCGCGATGCTGCGCTGCCTCGGCATGACGCAGAACGAGGTCGGCGCGCTGTTCCTCATCGAGTTCGTCATCGTCGGCCTCGCGGGCAGCGTGCTCGGGGTGCTGGTCGGCTTCGGCGCCCACTTCGTGCTGCTCGAGATGGTGAAAGGGTTGATTTCCACCGATCTGCCGCCCGTGTCGCTGCTGCCCGCGCTGCAGGGCATCGCCACCGGCATGCTGCTGCTCGTGGGCTTCGCGCTGCCGCCCGTGCTCCAGCTGCGCAACGTGCCGCACAACCGCGTGATCCGGCGCGAGCAGGCGGCACCGAAGCCGCTCGCGCTGGTCACGTACGGCTTCGGCGCGGCCGTCTTCGTCGGGCTGCTGCTGTGGCAGGCCGGCGACCTGCAGCTCGCGCTGCTCACGGCCGGCGGCTTCGTCGGCGCGTTCGCCCTGTTCGCGCTCGTCGGCTGGCTCGCGCTGCTGTCCCTGCGCCGCCTGCGCGGCGCGTTCCGCCACCAGGCGTGGCGCTTCGCCATCACGTCGCTGCAGCGGCGGCCCGGCGCGACGGTCGTGCAGATCGTGTCGCTGTCGCTGGGCCTGATGGCGCTGCTCGTGCTGACCGTCGTGCGCGGCGACCTGATGGCCGCGTGGCGCACGGCGACGCCGCCCGATGCACCGAACCGCTTCATCATCAACATCCAGCCCGACCAGCGCGACGGCGTCGCCCGCACGATCCGCGCGGCCGGCGTGCCCGAGCCGACCTTGTATCCGATGATCCGCGGCCGGCTCGTCGCGGTGAACGGCAACGCGGTGACCGCGACGACGTACACGGACGAGCGGGCGAAAGGCCTCGCGGAGCGCGAATTCAACCTGTCCTCGACGGCGGACCTGCCGGCCACGAACGAGATCGTGGCGGGCCGCTGGTACCGCGACGCGCCGGGCGTGGCCGAGGCCTCGGTCGAGCAGGGCCTCGCGAACACGCTGCGCCTGAAACTGGGCGACACGATGCGCTTCGACATGGGCGGCCAGATCGTCGACGCGCAGATCACGAGCCTGCGCAAGCTGGAATGGGGATCGATGCGGGCGAACTTCTTCGTCATCATCAACCCGGCCGCGATGAAGGATGCGCCGACGACGTACATGACCGCGTTCCACCTGGCCGCGCGCGGCATCGGCCTGGCCAACACGCTGACGCGCGCGTGGCCGAATCTCACCGTCATCGACGTCAGCGGCATCATCCGGCAGGTGCAGGAAGTGCTGGACCAGGTCGTCGTGGCGGTGGAATTCCTGTTCATGTTCACGCTCGCGTCGGGCGTGCTGGTGCTGTACGCGGCGCTGATGGGATCCCAGGCGGAGCGCACGCGCGAAGCGGGCCTGCTGCGCGCGCTGGGCGCCACGCGCGGCCAGCTGGCGCAGGCGCAGCGCATCGAGTTCATGCTGGTCGGCGGCCTGTCCGGGTTGCTGGCGGCATCGGGCGCGGCGGCGCTGGGCTGGGCGTTGGCCAGGTACCAGTTCAAGTTCCCGTGGACGTTCGATCCGACCGTGTGGGCCGCGGGACTGGTCGTGGGCGCCGTGTGCGCGCTCGTCGGCGGCTGGCTCGGCCTGCGCAATGTGTTGCGGCAGCCACCGTTGCAGACACTCAGGGAGGCTTGACGTTCCAGTGGTGCGTGCGTTGCGCTATCATGGACGGATGTCCGATACCAACGCACCCCAAGAGTCCCAGGACGCGCAGGAAGAGACGCGCAGCCTCTACGAAATCATCGGCGGCGAAAGCCGCCTGCGCGAACTGGTCGACCGTTTCTACGACCTGATGCAACTGGAGCCGGATTTCGCCGGCATCCACGCGATGCACCCCGTCCCCAACGACAGCTCGCGCGAGAAGCTGTTCATGTTCCTGTCCGGCTGGATGGGCGGGCCGAACCTCTTCATCGAACGCCACGGCCATCCGATGCTGCGCGCGCGCCACCTGCCGTTCGCCATCGGCACGTCCGAGCGCGACCAGTGGCTGCGCTGCATGGCGATGGCGCTGGAAGATCTCGGCTACGACTACGAGTTGCGCCTCGCGCTGATGCAATCGTTTTATCAGACGGCCGACTGGATGCGGAACCGTCCGCATTAATATGCCTACGCTTGAATTCATCGTGCTCGCGCTGGCGCTGCTGGCCGTGCTCGGCCTGCAGCTCGTCCTGCTGACCCGGGCGCGCCGCGGCGGCGACGAGCGCCACGCCTTCGAACGCCTGGAGCGCGAGCTGCGCCAGGAATTGCAGACCAGCGCCCAGTCCACGCGCCAGGAACTGGCCGCGCATCTCGCGCAGAACCAGGCCGCCACCGTGCAGCAGCTGGACAGCATGCGCCAGCAGATCCAGTTGAATTCGCAGGGCGGCCGCGAGGAACAGGCGCGCGCGCTCAAGCGCTTTTCCGACACCATCAACGGCGCGCTCGCGAACCTGACCGAATCGAACGCGCAGCGCATGCTGGAGATCCGCGCGACGCTCGAGGCCAAGATCCGCGACCTGCAGGACGATAACGCCAAGCGCCTGGAGGAGATGCGCCAGACCGTCGACGAAAAGCTGCACGCGACGCTGGAGACGCGCCTGACGGAATCGTTCCGCCAGGTGTCCGACCGGCTGGAAAAAGTGCACCAGGGCCTGGGCGAGATGCAGCAGCTGGCCATCGGCGTGGGCGACCTGAAACGCGTGCTCGTCAACGTGAAGACGCGCGGCACGTGGGGCGAGGTGCAGCTGGAGATGCTGCTCGAGCAGGTCCTCACCGTCGACCAGTACGCCAAGAACGTCGAGACCGTGCGCGGTTCGAACGCGCGCGTGGAATTCGCGATCAAGCTGCCGGGCTCAATCGACGGCGGTCCTCCGTTGTGGCTGCCGATCGACGCCAAGTTCCCGAAAGAGCAGTACGAACGCCTGCTGGAAGCGGCCGAGCAGGGCGATGCCGACGGCGTCGCGCGCGCGGGCGCGGAACTGGAACGCGCCGTGCGCGGCGAAGCGAAGACCATCTGCGAAAAATACGTGGCCCCGCCGGCGACGACGGATTTCGCCATCCTGTTCCTGCCGACCGAGGGCCTGTACGCCGAAGTGATGCGCCGCCCGGGCCTGGCCGACGACCTGCAGCGCACCTTGCGCGTGACGATCGCGGGGCCGTCGACGTTGGCGGCGCTGCTCAACAGCCTCCAAATGGGCTTCCGCACGCTGGCGCTGGAAAAACGCTCGTCGGAAGTGTGGCAGGTGCTGGGCGCCGTGAAGACGGAATTCGGCAAGTTCGGCGACGTGCTGGCGCAGACCAAGCTGACCCTGGAACGCGCCGCGAAGAACATCGAAAGCGCCGAAGTGCGCAGCCGCCAGATGGCGCGCAAGCTCAAGTCCGTGGAGGCGTTGCCGAGCGAGGCGGCGCAGCTGATGCTGGGGCCGTCGAACGTCGACGCCGACGATTGATTGAACGGTGCCGTCGGGTGAGTGATCGATGCCGGGGGCATCGATCACGTGCCAACGTGCGTCTTCGATCGGCCTCCCGCGCCGGCGAAGGTCCGCGCCGCAGGATCGGGCTTCTTCAAGGCCCGATCGATTCATCGAGCCCATTGACAAAGCCAACGTCGGCCGCCTCGCAGTCAACCTGACTGCAAAATTTTTGCTGTTAATCAAATTATTATTCGTTATTCATATGCTCAATCGGGCGCCATACTGTTGGCTTCTTGACCTGGTTACTTGCACAATGAATAGAACTGCAGACGCCTATCTTTCTTCTTCCATCGCGGCAAACCGTCATTCCTTCTTTTACCCCCGTGCGAAGTCTCTTCTTGCGAAGGCCAATGTGCGCCTCGACGGCAGCGCGCCATGGGACATGCGGATTCATCGTTCCGACGTCTTCAAGCGCGCTTTTTTGCGCGGTAACCTGGGGTTGGGCGAAGCATACATGGACGGCGATTGGGATGCCGAACAGCTCGACGAATTTTTTTGCCGCCTGCTGGCGGCGCGCGTGGAAGACGACGTTAATCCGGTCGGCCTGACGCTCAACCGTGTTGTCGCCGGCCTGTTCAATCGGCAGACATTGCGCCGCGCCTGGCAGGTAGGCGAAGTTCATTATGACCTGGGCAACGACTTCTACGCTGCCATGCTGGACCCGCGCATGACGTACACCTGCGGCTACTGGAAGGACGCGCTCAGTCTGGCCGACGCCCAGGAAGCGAAACTGGAACTCGTCTGCAGGAAGCTGCAACTGGAACCGGGCATGCGGGTCCTCGATATTGGCTGCGGCTGGGGCAGCTTCATGCGCTACGCGACCGAACGTTACAAGGTGGAATGCGTCGGCGTGACGATCTCGGCGGAACAGGCGAACTATGCACGGGAGCGCTACCCCGACGCCAAACTCGACTTCAGACTGCAGGATTACCGCACGGTGAACGAGCGCTTCGACCGCATCGTCAGTATCGGGATGTTCGAGCACGTGGGACACAAGAACTACCGTACCTACATGGAGGTGGCACACCGGTGCCTGAACGACGGGGGCCTGTTCCTGCTTCACACGATAGGCCGCAACCACCGTCACGGTATCTCGGATCCGTGGGTCGACAAGTATATCTTCCCGAACGGCGAACTGCCGTCGCTGGGACACATCAGCGATGCCATCGAAGGCCTCTTCATCGCCGAGGACGTGCATAACTTCGGCGCCGACTACGACAGGACGCTGATGGCCTGGCATGAGAACTTCGAAACGGCATGGCCGCGTTTCGCCGACCGGCTGGGCCAGCGGTTCTATCGGATGTGGCGTTATTACCTGCTATCGTGCGCTGGCGCATTCCGCGCGCGCGACCTGCAGCTCTGGCAATGGGTGTTGTCGAAGGAAGGCGTGCCCGGCGGCTATTCGCGTGTCAGCTGACGCCTCGCGCCGCACTTGCCAACCCGCCCGCGATAGATCATGATTTTGCCAAGATTGACTCATTTTTTTTACAACTTTCTGCCTTCCTCCAACCAGATCAGTGCGCGCGAACGCCTGCGCAGCTGTCTCGGCGCCCTGATCGGCATCCTGATCACCGGCGCCGTCACCAGCCTGGCGTTGGGGCATTCATCGTCCGATTTGCCACTGCTCGTGGCGCCCATGGGCGCCTCCGCGGTCCTGCTCTTCGGCATGCCTGCCAGTCCACTGGCCCAGCCCTGGTCGCTGGTCGGCGGGAACCTGATCGCGGCGCTGTTGGGCGTGACATGCGCGCGCTGGATCGACATGCCTCTGGCGGCGTCCGCGCTGGCCGTGGGACTCTCGATCGCCCTGATGTTTCCCCTGCGCTGCTTTCACCCGCCATCCGGTGCGGTCGCGCTGACGGCCGTGTTGGGCGGCCCGGCGATCCACGCCCTCGGTTACCGGTTCGCGGTGCTGCCGATCGGCCTGAACTCCCTGGTCCTGCTTGCAAGCGCGATCGTCTACCACCGCATGACCGGGCATCGTTATCCGCACCGGGCACGGGCCAGGCGCGCGCCGACGAACGACGAGAAGGCGCCGTTTACACGCGCAGACCTCGAAGCGGTGCTCATGGCGCGCAACGAAATGCTGGACATCGATGTCGGCGACCTCGAGGCGGTCCTCGGCGACGTCGAAGTGCGGGCTTATCGCCGCCGGATGGACAAACTCGACTGCGCGCGTGTCATGACGACCGGCGTCCTGGCCGTGGCGCCGACCGTCAGCGTCTGCAGCGCATGGGCGATACTCGTGCACCACAAGATCAAGGCGCTGCCGGTGCTCGACGACGAGCGCTCGGTGGTGGGCATCGTCACGCAAATGGACTTCATACGCCACGGAGCGCTTCCGCCTTTCATGAACAACACCGACGCCCGGCAGGTCGGCGACATCATGAGCGTCCCCGTCAAGACGGTGCGCGCGTCCCAGCTGGTGGCCGACCTCGTTCCAATGTTCGCCAGTTTCGGGCACCATCACCTTCCCGTCATCGATGCCGCCGGCAAGTTCGCCGGCATGATCACGCAGGCCAACCTGGTCAGGGGCCTGCACAAGCAACCAATAAGCGATGTCGATCCGCCTCGCCCTGCCGCGCCGATTGCGACGCCGGTCGAACATCTAGCGTAGACGTCAACATGGACATCAATCTTGCCCGCACGTTTCTCGCAGCTGCGGAAAGTGGAAGTTTCATCGCTGCAGCCGAACGCATGCACGTGTCACAGACCGCGATCAGCGCGCGCATCCGTACGCTGGAGCAGCAACTGGGACGACGCCTGTTCGCACGCAGCAAGGCCGGTACCCGGCTGACGCTGGCCGGCGAGCATTTCATACGCCATGCCACGAACATGGTGCAAATCTGGGAGCGCGCCCGCCAACAGGCGGCCTTGCCACCAGGACGAGAAGACGGCATCAGCGTTGGCGGCGAACTGAGCCTGTGGAACCCGCTGCTTGCCGACTGGCTGATCTGGATGCGCCGGCACTGCCCGAAGATCGCGCTGCGCGCGGAAGTGGGCCAGCCCACGCATCTGCTCGACCAGGTGAAAGACGGCGCACTGGATATCGCCCTCCTTTACAATCCGCCGCAGCGTCCCGGACTGGTTACGGAATTGCTGGTTGAGGAAAAGCTGATCATGATTACCTCGGATCCCGGGCAGGGGATGTATCCCGACCAGTACATCTATGTCGATTGGGGACCCAACTTCGCGGCGAACCACCAGGCTGCCTTTCCCGAATTGAATAGCCCGCCCATCTACATGTCGCTGGGACCCCTGGCCCTGACCTACCTGTTGACGGTCGGCGGCGCCGGTTATTTCCGCATCGGCGCGGCAAAGCCCTTGCTGGACGCTGGACTGGTGCACCGCGTCAGCGATGCACCGGAATTCTCCCACTCTGCCTATGCCGTGTACGCTGCGCAGCGCGACAACAGGACGATGGAACGTGCCGTCGCCGGGCTGCGCATCGCTGCGGCGGTACCGGATCGCTCCGGCCAGGGGCATGCGATCGCGGCGCGTCCGCGCGTGGGCACGTGACAGTCAAATCAGGCCCTCGAACAACAGTACGTCGACCATGTCGCCGGCCTGCACCGTGCCCTGCTCATCATGCAGCACCACCATGCAATTCGCCTCCGACATCGACCGCAGGATGCCCGACCCCTGCGACCCCGTGATCGTGACGGTCGGCTGGCCATCCGCGCCGCGGGCCAGGATGCCGCGCTGGTATTCCGTGCGGCCCGGTTTCTTGCGGATCGTCGCGGCCGAGCGGGCGCGCACCAGGGCCAAAGGCGCTTCGGCGCCCATCATGCGCAGCAGCGCCTCGCGGGCGAAGAAGTAGAACGACACCATCACCGCCACCGGATTGCCCGGCAGCCCGAACAGGAAGGCGCTGCGGCCGTTCGAGGCGATGCGGCCGAAGGCCAGCGGGCGGCCCGGGCGCATGCCGATCTTCCAGAACGTCACGTCGCCCAGGCGCGCCATGATCTGCTTCGTGTAGTCGGCCGCGCCGACGGAGACGCCGCCCGATGTGATGATGGCGTCCGCGTTCTCGCACGCGTCGCGCAACGCCTGTTCGAGCGCCTGCGGATCGTCGCGCACGACGCCCATGTCGATCAGGTCGCAGCCCAGGCGCAGCAGCATGCCGTAGATCGTGTAGCGGTTGCTGTCGTAGACGCAGCCTTCGTCCAGCGGCTGGCCGATCGAGCGCAGTTCGTCGCCGGTCGAGAAGAACGCCACGCGCAGCCGGCGCTGCACGGGGACTTCCGCCACGCCCAGCGACGCGAGCAGCCCGAGGTCGGCCGGACGCACGATCTTGCCGGCGCGCAGCGCGGCGCTGCCGGCCTTCAGGTCTTCGCCGGCCAGGCGGCGGTTGTCGCCGGTGCGGATGGTGCCGGGTGCGATGACCATCGTGTCGCCCTCGATGCTGACGAATTCCTGCGGCACGACGCTGTCGCAGCCGGCCGGCATGACGCCACCCGTCATGATGCGCACGCATTCGCCAGGTTGGGGGCTGCCGTCGAACGCGCGGCCGGCGTACGCGGTGCCGATCACGCGCAGGCGCGCGGGCGCGTCGGCCGGGAGGTCCGATCCGCGCAGCGCGTAGCCGTCCATCGCCGAGTTGTCGTGGGCCGGCACGTTGATCGGCGAGACGATGTCGGCCGCGAGCACGCGGCCCAGCGCAGCGCGCAGCGCCACCATCTCCGTCGCGCGCACCGGCGTGACGAATTCGCGGATGATGCGCTGGGCGTCGCGCACGGGCAGGGCGTCCGGGTCGTATGCGGACAGGCAGCTGACCACGTCCGCCAGGCGCGGCGGTGTGGACGGCGTGGTATCGAGCTCGTGCAGCTCATCGAGCGTGTTGATGTTGCGGAAGGCGTCGGCGGCGTCGAACAGCACCTCGGTGACCTTGATCTGCGGGTACCAGCCGTCCATGCGCCGCCCGCCGCCATCGAGGTAGGCCGACAGCACGGGCTCCAGGCTGGCCTTCAGCAAGCAGAACACGGGGTGCACCTGGCGCCGCCCGTTTTCTTCGGTGACCGCGACGGCGAGATCGGCACCCGCCGCGCGCAGGCCCTCGTGCAGGCGTTCCGCGAGGTCGGCCGGCAGGAACGGCGAATCGCACGGCGCCGTGAGCAGGTACGTGGTCGCGCAGCGGCGCAGGCCCGCCTGCAGGCCGGCCAGTGGACCCGCGTAGTCGGGCGTGTCGTCCGGCCAGACGGGCACGCCGTACGCGGCATACGTGTCCAGGTTGCGGTTGGCGTTGATGGCGACCGTCGCGACCTGCGGTTCGAGGCGCGCCAGCACGTGCGCGGCCATGGTCGTGCCGCCGAATGGCTGCAGGCCCTTGTCGACGTGGCCCATGCGCGTGCCGCGGCCGCCGGCCAGGATCAGGCCGCTGATGGATTCCTTGTTCATGTTTTTTTATCCGCCGATGTAGGACATTTCGATTTTCTGTGCGCTGGCCGCCCGCGGGGAAAGGCCCGCCGTGTTGACGGTGCGCGTTTCGGAATAGCGGTCGGCGCGCGCGCGCCAGAGCCGGGCGATGGCCGTCTGCATCTCCTGGTCCGTGCGCCCGCCGCGCAGCAGCTCACGCAGGTCGTGGCCGCGGGTCGCGAACAAACACGTGTACAGCTTGCCCTCGGTCGACAGGCGGATGCGCGAACAGTCGTGACAGAACGCCTGCGTGACACTGGAGATCATGCCGACTTCACCGCCGCCGTCGACATAGCGCCAGCGCTGCGCCGTCTCGCCCGCGTAGTTGGCGACTATCGGTTCCAGCGGCATCTCGGCCGAGATGCGGCGCACGACTTCGCTCGACGGCACCACTTCCGTCATGTTCCAGCCGTTCGACGCGCCCACGTCCATGTATTCGATGAAGCGCAGGATCGCCGGCGTGCCCTTGAAGTGGCGCGCCATCGGCAGGATCTGGTCGTCGTTCATGCCGCCCTTGACGACCATGTTGACCTTGATGGGCCCCAGGCCGGCGGTGTGGGCGGCGTCGATGCCGGCCAGGACATCGGCCACGGCGAAGTCGACGTCGTTCATGCGCTTGAACACCGCGTCGTCGATGGCGTCGAGCGAGACCGTCACGCGGTCCAGGCCCGCGTCCTTCAAGGTCTGCGCCTTGCGCGCCAGTAGCGAGCCGTTGGTGGTGAGCGTGAGGTCGAGCGGACGGCCGGACGGCGTCTCGATGGCGCGCAGCTGTTCGACCAGGCGCTCCAGGTTCTTGCGCAGCAGCGGCTCGCCGCCCGTCAGGCGGATCTTTTCGACGCCGTGGGCGACGAACAGCCGCGCCACGCGCGCGATCTCTTCGAAATTGAGCAGCGCCGCGTGGGGCAGGTAGGCGTAATCCTTGTCGAAGACTTCCTTCGGCATGCAGTACACGCAGCGGAAGTTGCAACGGTCCGTGACGGAGATGCGCAGGTCGTGCAGGGGCCGCCCGAGGGCGTCGGCGAGCAGGCCGGTCGGTGTCTCCAGCGTGTCGGGGACGGCCAGCGCGGGCGCGCGCGCGTCGGCCACCATGATGATTTTTTCAGCCATGCCAATACGATAGCAGAAGGCCGGCCAGGGCGCAGGCAACGATGGTCTTGATCGTCCCGGTTCTGTAGCGCAATAACGCCACCGCGGCGGCCGTGCCGATGGCGATCGCGTCCCAGCGCGGCGCGCCGCGATCGAGGAACACGTGGGCGCCGAAGAACACGGCCAGGCTCGCGATGACGCCGACGACGGCCGCCGAGATCGCCGTCAGCGGCGCCGTCAGCCGCACGTCGCCGCGCGTGGACTCGACCAGCGGCCCGCCCGCGAGGATGAACACGAACGACGGTAAAAACGTGAAGAACGTCACCACACAAGCCGCGACCATGCCGGCCAGGAAGCGGGCGTCCGATCCGAACAGCGCATGGGTCCAGCCGCCGACGAAGCCGACGAACGCGACGATCATGATCAGGGGCCCGGGCGTCGTCTCGCCCAGCGCGAGGCCGTCGATCATCTGGCCGGCGTCGAGCCAGTGATACTGTTCGACGGCGTGCTGCACGACGTAGGGCAGCACGGCATACGCGCCGCCGAACGTCAGCAGCGCCATCTTGCCGAAGAACGCGCCCATGCGCGGCAGTTCGCCGTCCGGTCCGTACACGAGGGCCAGTCCCGCCCAGCATGCCAGTCCGAGCGCGCAGCCGGCCACGGCGACCGTCATCAGGCGCCCCCAGCTGAAGCGGGCATGGGCCGGCGTCGGCGTCGTGTCGTCGATCAGTGCCGCCGGATGCGGGGCGCCGTCGGCTGCCGTGCCGTGGGCGCCGCCGGGTTCGAACAGCGCGGGCCGCAACCGGCCGCCGACGAACCCGGCCGCCGCCGCGCCCAGCACGATCAGGGGGAACGGCACGCCCAGCAGGTCGATGCCGATGAATGCGGCGAGCGCGACGCCGACCAGCAAGCCATTGCGGAGTGTCCGGCTGCCGATGCGCCACGCGGCCGCCAGCACGATCGCGACGACGGCCGGCTTGATGCCCGCCATGATCCCGGCGATGGCGGGCACCTGGCCCCACGTCATGTAGATCCACGACAGCGCGATCAGGACGACCAGCGACGGCAGCACGAACAGCACCCCGGCCGCGATCCCGCCCGGCACGCGGTGCAGCAGCCAGCCGATGTAGATCGCCAACTGCGTCGCTTCCGGTCCCGGAAGCAGCATGCAGTAATTCAGCGCGTGCAGGAACCGCCGCTCGGAAATCCAGCGGCGCCGTTCGACGAGCTCGGCGTGCATCATGGCGATCTGCCCGGCCGGGCCGCCGAAGCTGATGAAGCCCAGCTTGAGCCAGTAGCGCAGGGCGGTGCGGAAGGAAACGGGAGCGGGCGGGGCGGACAAGGCGGTGGGGCAACGGTTGATGAGTTGCCCATCTTACACGCATCATCCAGGTGAGCGGTGACTCACTTCCACCAGGATGCCGCCCGGCGCGTGAACGTAGAACAGCGTTGCCCCGCGCTGGAACGACACGGGTGGCAGGTCCGTCACGCCCGCCGCCTGCAGGCGCGCGTGGGCGGCGTGCACGGCTGCGTCGGAGTCGACGAGGAAGCCGATATGGAAGTTGTCCGGATAGTCCTGCGCGCCTGCCGTGCGGCGCCGCGTGAGGACGAGCGCGAATCCACCTTCGCCCAGTAGCAGGGCGAAGCCGTTATTGCCGCGCGTCTCGACCAGGCGGAAGCCGAAATGGGTGGTGAAGAAGGCGGCGGTGGCCGCGACGTCGGGGACGGGAAGGTCGAGGTGATTCAGTTGCATGACGTGCTCCGATGATGGGCTCGCACGGAACGATCCGCCACTGAGGGCATGCGCGCACGAACCCGTTAAGCGCAATGGCGCCGGACGGTTCGTCGCGGGTACTCATGCGCGGACGCATGGAACAGAGCTTCTGCGCATGGCGCGCGAAGGGACCGGGCTTACCAAAAACGGTCCTGCCTTTTTCGACGCGGTCATCGTAGCACAGGTATAAAAAAAGGAAGCCCGCAGGCTTCCTTCTTGTCAGGGCAACGCGTTTATTGACGCGTATCCACCTGGATCAGCGGCTCGTTGACCGGCGGCGGCGCCGGCTTGCGCGTGCGGCGCGGACGTGCCGGCGCTTCCGCCTGCGCGGCTGCTTCCTGGGCGGCGCGCAGCTTTTCCGGATCCGTCGACGCCAGCGTCAGGCCGGCTTGTTCCAGCAGCTCGTTCAAGTCGGCCGGCGCGGCGACCACCGGGGCCGGTGCGACGGCCGGGGCAGCCGGTGCCGCTTGCGCGACGACAGGCTGTTCGACCTCGGCCGGTGCCAGTGCCGGAGTAGGAGCCGGAGTCGGAGCGGGAGCCGGAGCGGGCGCGGCGGCCAGAGCGGCCGGGGCTTCGACAGGCGTTTCGACCGGCTGGGCGGCAACATCGGCCTCGGCCTTGTCGGCCACGGCAGCGGCAACCGACTCGGTCGTCGGGAACGGCCACGGCGTCTGGGCGGCCGGCGCTGCTTCGACGACGGGCTCCGCCGGCGCAGCAGCCTGTGCTGCCGCAGCCGCTGCCGCAGCCGCGGCGGCCTGCTCGGCCTGGACGCGGGCAGCTTCCGCCTGCTCGGCAGCGGCCTTCTCGGCCGCGGCTTTCACGGCTGCAGCCTTGACCGATTCCGAGGTCGGGAACGGCCACGGACCCAGGGCAACGGCCTTGGCGGGTTTTGCTTCAGGCTTGGCTTTCGCAGCCTTCGCTTCGGCCTGGACCTTGGCAGCTTCTTCGTCGGCGACCGGCGTGAAAGCCGGGGCTTCGCCTTCGACGACGTCCTGCTCGGCGCCCTCGACCTGGTCGCGGTCGCGACGGTTGCGGTTACGGCCGCCACGACGGCGGCGGCGGCGCGGCTCGTCGCCGTGCGCGTCGGTGTCCAGTTCCTCGCCATCCGGGCCTGCGGTCGCTTCCGCCACGTTCGCCGTCACCGGCTTCAGTGCTTCCGGGATCTCCGGCTCGCCGGCCAGCGTGATGGCCGCCTGGGCCGCCACGGCCTGGGCCGCGTTCAGCTCCTCGGTCTTGGCTTCCACCGGGGCACGCTCGGCGCGTTCGGTGCGTTCCGTACGCTCGGCACCTTCACGCGGCTGGCGCGGCTGGCGCGGTGCGCGTTCCGGACGTTCGCCACGCTCCGGACGCTCGCCGCGTTCGCCACGCGGGGCCTGCGGTTGTGCATCCGCCGTGACGGCGGCCTGTTCGCGCGGCTCGCGGGCTTCGCGCGGTTGACGCGGCTGGCGCGGCGGACGCGCCGGCTTGGCGTCAAGCTCGACCGGCTTGGCGCCTTCTACGGCGGCGTTCACATCGCGTTCCTCGCGCTCGGCGCGGTTGCGGCCATTGCCGCCGGCGGTGGCGTTGCGGCCGCCGCGGGCATTGCGCTGGCCACGGTTGCCACGCTCGCCGCGTTCGCCGGCGGCCGGTGCGGCTTCGGCGGGCTTGGGCGGGGCGACCGGTGCGGGCGGCGGCGCGACGGGGACCGGACGGCCGAAGAAGAAGTTGCGCAGCTTGGTGAAGAAACCTTCCTGGGCCGGCGGCGTCCAGGCGGCAGCGGCGGGCGCGGCGGCCGGTGCCGGGGCGGGTGCCTCGACCGGCTTGGCCGGCTGGCGGTCGACCATCGGTGCCGGCTGGGCCGGGGTGATCGTCTTGACGACGGCTTCCTGGCGCGGCTTGGCTTCTTCCTTCTGGCGCTTGGCGAAGGCCATGTCGGTGTCGGCCGACTCGGCCATCGTGTAGCTGGCGGCGTCGTCGTCCAGGCGCGGATCGTCGTGCTTGATACGCTCGAGCTTGTAGTGCGGCGTTTCCAGGTGCTTGTTCGGGACCAGGATGACCGTGATGCGGTGACGCGTCTCGATCTTGAGGACTTCGCCGCGCTTTTCGTTCAGCAGGAAAGCGGCGACGTCGACCGGGACCTGGACGTGGATCGCGGCCGAGTTCTCCTTCATCGCCTCTTCCTGGATGATGCGCAGCACCTGCAGGGCGGACGATTCGGTATCGCGGATGTGGCCGGTGCCCGAGCAGCGCGGGCAGGTCACGTGCGAACCTTCCGACAGCGACGGACGCAGGCGCTGGCGCGACAGTTCCATCAGGCCGAAGCGCGAGATCTTGCCCATCTGGACGCGTGCACGGTCATGGTGCAGGGCATCCTTCAGGCGCTGTTCCACTTCGCGCTGGTTCTTGGCGACTTCCATGTCGATGAAGTCGATGACGATCAGGCCGCCCAGGTCGCGCAGGCGCAGCTGGCGGGCCACTTCGTCGGCCGCTTCGCAGTTGGTATTGAAGGCGGTCGTCTCGATGTCCGAACCGCGCGTCGCGCGCGCCGAGTTGACGTCGATGGAGACGAGGGCTTCGGTGTGGTCGATCACGATCGCGCCGCCGGACGGCAGCGGGACGGTACGCGAGTACGCGGTCTCGATCTGGTGTTCGATCTGGAAACGGGAGAACAGCGGCACGTCGTCCGTGTAGCGCTTCACGCGGTGCGCCATGTCGGGCATCACGTGGCTCATGAACTGCTGGGCCTGGTCGAAGATCTCGTCGGTATCGATCAGGACTTCGCCGATGTCAGGCTGGAAGTAGTCGCGGATCGCGCGGATGACCAGCGACGATTCCTGATAGATCAGGAACGGGCCCGGGGCCGACTTGCCGGCGCCTTCGATCGCGCGCCACAGCTGCATCAGGTAATTCAGGTCCCACTGGAGCTCTTCGACGTTGCGGCCGATGCCGGCAGTGCGGGCGATGACCGACATGCCCTGCGGCAGGTCCAGCTTGTCCATCGTCTCGCGCAGTTCCTGGCGCTCTTCGCCTTCGACGCGGCGCGATACGCCGCCGCCACGCGGATTGTTCGGCATCAGGACCAGGTAGCGGCCGGCCAGCGAAATGAACGAGGTCAGGGCCGCGCCCTTGTTGCCGCGTTCTTCCTTTTCGACCTGCACCATGATTTCCTGGCCTTCGCGCAGGGCTTCCTTGATCGTGCAGTTGCGGACGTCGACGCCGTCGCGGAAATAGGAGCGGGCAACTTCTTTGAAGGGGAGGAAACCGTGGCGCTCTTCGCCGTAGCTGACGAAACAGGCTTCGAGAGAGGGTTCGATGCGGGTGATGACGCCTTTGTAGATGTTCGACTTTCGCTGTTCGCGACCAGCGGTCTCGATATCGATGTCGATCAGTTTCTGGCCATCGACGATCGCTACGCGCAGCTCCTCCTGCTGGGTAGCGTTAAACAACATACGTTTCATTTTTATAAACTCCGCGACCCGTGGGCCGTTTCATGCCGTCTTTATGCAAGAGCGGCGAAAGTACAGGGATGTACGCGGGGAAGGGAGTGTTGGCGGTGGTATGCCCGGGGTGTGGCACGGCATGGCCGGCCACAGGGCGCAGTGGCGTCGAACGACATTGCCCCGCGCACGAACGTCCTTGCCGGCCCGGGCGGCCCGATCGGGGCGGCACAGGGGCAGGCAAGCGGTGCGACACAGCCAGATCTTCAGTGGGCGCGCATGCCGGGGAGCGGAAGGGTGCTGCCGAAACGGGCGCTCCGGGGCGTGAAGACCGCGGCGCGTGCTGCGCACCTGCTTGATCTTCCCGGATGACTGTCTCCAACAACACTGCTACAGCTCACGACGGTCTAGCGGCTCCTTACTTCGGGTCGGGCGAAACGGCAAGCGTTATCGACGCCATCACCCGGCGAGCCGACCCTGCGGCCGGCTTGCCGGTACTTATCCTTAAAATTCCAAACAATCCAATCCTGCATCCTGTGCGGCTACCCGATTGCAACTGCGGTGCAACCCAGGTTCGCACAGGAATGTGCGTACACGTCTAGAAATCCTTGAAATCCGCCGCTGCGCTTTCGCATTGTCGCTGCGATGCCGCGACACTACTGCCGCTTGCGACGGTTTGGGGATTCCGTTTTTTTCCATCGAATTTGCATTTTGGCGGGGCCGATGGAGACGCCCCTGTGTAAAATATCGTTTTAATTCTTACACCTGCAGAGGTTTGACCGCCGCCTGTCGATTATATATTCAAAATGAAGGACTTAGAGAGAATTTCTGGGAAGACAGAGCGAATGACCTTGCAAAACGATGGTGTTCCCCCTTCATCACGGACAGATAACCGCCCCCCTGCCACTGCTCAGTTTGTCACAATCACCGAGGAAGAAGCAGGCCAGCGCATCGATAATTACCTGCTGCGCGTCTGCAAGGGTGTCCCAAAAAGCCATATTTACCGCATTCTCCGCTCCGGCGAAGTGCGCGTGAACAAAGGCCGCATCGATCAGTTGTACCGCCTGGCAACGGGCGACATCGTCCGTATTCCCCCTGTCCGCATCGCCGAAAAGGCCGCGGGCAGCGCCCCTGTGCCGGGCGCGGAATTTGCCATCGTGCACGAAGACAGCCACCTGCTCGTGATCGACAAGCCGGCCGGCGTGGCCGTGCACGGCGGTTCGGGCGTGTCGTATGGCGTCATCGAGCAATTGCGCGCAGCCCGGCCGGACACCAAATTCCTGGAGCTGGTGCACCGCCTGGACCGTGAAACGTCCGGCTTGCTGTTGCTTGCTAAGAAACGTTCCGCGTTGACTAGCCTGCACGAGCAAATGCGCGACGGCACGACCGACAAGCGCTACCTGTCGATGGTGGCCGGCGACTGGCGCAATCCGCGCCAGCACGTGAAGCTGCCGCTGCACAAATACACGACGCCGGACGGCGAGCGCCGCGTCGTCGTGCAGGCGGGCGGCCAGGAAGCGCATACGGTATTCAACCTGCTGCGCAAGTGGCCGGAGTTCGCGCTGCTGGAAGCGGAACTCAAGACGGGGCGCACGCACCAGATCCGCGTGCACCTGGCCTCGAGCGGCTTCCCGATCCTCGGTGACGAGAAATACGGCGATTTTGCGCTCAACAAGCAGCTTCAGAAGGCAACCGATGCGCGCGGCGCCTTGCGCCGCATGTTCCTGCACGCGTACCAGATTACGTTCCAGCACCCCGACACGGGCAAGCCGCTTACTCTGAAGGCGCCGTTGCCGGCGGAATGCGAGCGTTTCTTGGTAAGCTTGGGGCCAGCGCAGGAACTCAAAACACGCAGCACCCATCGATAACGCGGAATGAGGAGCCGGCGCCACGAGCGCCGGGAGACATGGCAAGAAAGCAATTCGATCTGATTGTCTTCGATTGGGACGGCACGCTGATGGACAGCACCGCCACCATCGTCAAGTGTATACAGTCTGCAGCCAAGGACCTGGGCCTGGCTGTTCCGAGCGACGCCGCGGCGTCGCACGTGATCGGCCTCGGCCTGGGCGAAGCCATGCAGGCCGCCATGCCGAACATCGACCCGGCCCTGTATCCGCGCATGGTCGAGCGCTATCGCTACCACTTCCTGACGAAAGACCATGAACTGGTCCTGTTCCAGGGCGTGCGGGCGATGCTGGACGAGCTTTCCCACGAGGGCTATTTCCTCGCGGTGGCGACCGGCAAGAGCCGGGTCGGCCTGAACCGCGCCCTGAACGCGGCGGGCCTGCTTTCCGTGTTCGATGCGACCCGTTGCGCCGACGAGACATTTTCCAAACCGCACCCGGCAATGTTGCAAGAATTGACAAGGGAACTCGGCCAGGACATGCGGCGTACCGTTATGATCGGCGACACGACGCATGACTTGCTTATGGCAAATAATGCCGGCGCCGCCGGCATCGCCGTCGAGTATGGCGCCCATCCAGTCCAGCAGTTGCAGGCATGCCATCCGGTTTTCACGGCAAAGAACGTGCCCGAATTGCATCAGTGGCTGGTCGAGAACGCATGAGCGATACCGAAGACGTCTACATCTGCGATTCCGCGGCCGTCGAGGACGGCGGCAAGGGCGTCCGTTTCCCCGTACTGGCGTTCGGTGACGATGCGACCGGTTTCGTCGTGCGCTTCGGCGGCAGGATCTACGCCTACCTGAACCGCTGCGCCCACGTGCCGGTCGAACTGGACTGGTTCAAGGGCGAATTCTTCGAATCGAGCAAGCTTTATCTCATGTGTTCGACGCATGGCGCCATCTACTTGCCCGAGAGCGGCGCCTGCGCAGGCGGTCCTTGCCGTGGCGGCAAACTGCGGCCGATTACCGTGCGGGAAGCCGATAACCGGATTTATTGGCAACCGGACCAGCATATCCGTCCGCCGACAGCAGGCCTGCGCGACAGCCAGATGAGGTAACCACACCAGGTATCTATGAGCGACAACACCAGGAACGACAATCCGAACGACAACCGAACGGCCGCACCGACGACCTTCAGCAACTGGGAACGCGAGACCCTGGAACGTCTCGTCTTTGCCACCGTGCGCGAGCAGCGGGCTGCGCGCCGCTGGGGCATCTTCTTCAAGATGTCCTTTCTTCTGGTGGCATTTTTCGCGATCTGGGCTTATTTCGACTTCAACTTCGGCAGTTCGGATATCGAGGCACTGGGCCGCCACACCGCGCTGATCGAGATCGACGGCGCCATCGAGGACGAAGGCAGCGGTGCCGCCGATACCGTCATCCCGTCGCTGAACAAAGCATTTTCCGATCCGGGCTCGGCAGCCATCGTCTTGCGCATCAACAGCCCGGGCGGCAGTCCCGTGCAAGCGGGCATCATCGTCGACGAAATCCAGCGTCTTAAGAAGGGGTATCCGAACAAGCCCCTGTATGTGGTCGTGGACGAGATCTGCGCATCGGGCGGCTATTACATCGCAGCGGCGGCCGACAAGATCTACGTCAACAAGGCCAGTATCGTCGGGTCGGTCGGCGTCCTGATGGACGGCTTCGGCTTCACCGGCCTGATGGACAAGCTCGGCATCGAGCGCCGCCTGCTGACGGCGGGCGAGAACAAGGGCTTCCTCGATCCGTTCAGCCCGCAGTCCGACAAGCAGAAGCAGCATGCGCTCGAGATGCTCAACGAAATCCATGAGCAATTCATTGCCGTCGTGCGTGCCGGACGCGGCAAGCGCCTGAAGGAAAATCCGGAAATCTTTTCCGGCCTTTACTGGACGGGCGCCAAGGCGGTCGAGATGGGCCTCGCGGATGGCTTCGGCACCGTGGACACGGTCGCGCGCGATGTCGTAAAGGCGGAAGACATCATCGATTACACGGCGCACGAGGGCTTGCCGGAGCGCGTGTTGAAGAAATTTGGCGCATCGGTCGGCGCCGGTGCGGTGCATTCGATGTACCGGGGTGCCGTACCCAGCTTGCGCTGAGCACAGGGCATCGGACGACTGATATGTCTCAATATTGGGCTTGAAACTTACAAACGGTGGGCTATAGTTGGTGTGTAGCTGTTTCGGCGCAAGCGACAAGAAACCAGCCTGTTCTTGGCGTTGCTGGAACCGCTTCAGACCCGCATCCGTGCGGTTTCGAGAGAATTCAATTCCTCAAGCTGGAAGTCCCAATTGGGAAGGAAACGACGGCGTACGCCGTCGTTTTCATTTTGGGCGTTCGTCGTCGAGGGCACCTGGAATCGATTTCACATTTGCTAACGATGTGCCTGCCGGCCGGGACGTCGAGCGCGGGCCGCCATGCACGACGACCTTCCTGCTGAGTACTGCGCCCTCGTCCGCTTGCTGCGATGTCTCGGCGATAACGCTATCAAGACTGCCCGGCTCAGGCTGGTGAAAGCCGCCTGTCTCCAGCCAGGCCTGAAAACGGCGCTGAGCCTGCTCATACCATGCGGCGCGCATCGGCAGCTGGTGTTCAAAACAATGTACATGCGGGATGTCGCCACCGCGCGTCCAGCGCGCCAGCGCAAGCCGGGTCGGAAAAATCGCGGCGTATTCCTGGGCCACCTTCGTCCCGCTGCTTGTGGCCGCCGATGAAGACGGGGTGCTATGGTTCTGCTTTTTTTCGATCTGCACGTTTGCCTCGTGGTTTGGGGTTATCCCGATGTGCCGGATGGTGCGGCCCACCTTTAGTCCTACACTCAGTAACTGTAGGTCGATTCCTAATTAGGTTTCAGTGTATCAACGGGACGTAGTCAATTCTTGAGATGTGTCAAACGAGTCCTTGCTTCGAGTTGAAACCCCTCGATTGCTGAACTTGGACGCTTGCAATCCTTCTGCTACAGTCTCGCCCCATGAGTAAACTATCCCTCGACCGCGTGCTCCAGTCGCAAGGCTTTGGTACACGCAAATATTGCCGGGCCCTGATCGAAGACGGCGACGTGTCCATCAATGGCGAAGTCCACGACAAGTACAAGACCCTCGTGGAGACGGACGGCCTGGTGCTGACCGTATTCGACGAAGAATGGGTCTATCGCGAACATGTCTACATCGCCTTGTATAAACCCGCCAACTTCGAGTGCTCGCGCAAGCCGAGCCACCATCCGGGCGTGCTGACCTTGTTGCCGGAACAATTTACCTGGCGCGACGTCCAGCCTGTCGGCCGACTCGATCATGACACGACGGGCCTGCTGCTGATGTCGGACGACGGCCCGTTCATCCACGCCCAGTCGTCGCCCAAGCGGCACATCCCGAAGGTGTACCAGGCGACCACCCAGGAGCCGGTCACCCAGGCGCTCGTCGACCAGCTCCTGTCGGGCGTGCAATTGCACGATGAGCCCGCGCCGCTGGCGGCCCAATCCTGCGTACAGCGGGGCGATCATCAGCTGGAGATCGTGCTGGAGCAGGGTAAATACCATCAGGTCAAGCGCATGCTGGCCGCGGCGGGTAACCATTGCGCCGCGTTGCATCGCTCGCAGATCGGCGGGCTGACGCTCGAGTCGCTGGGTTTGCAGGAAGGGGAGTGGTGTTATCTGGAGCAGGCGCAGCTGGATTTGCTGGTGCCGGGCTGATGCGGTAATGCGCGGCGGCGCGCATGATCGTGCTGCCGTGCGACATTCCATGCGGATTTCCGGGACACTCGTCATCGACTCTTGTCGCTGTTTAACCCCGACGATGCCGATGCCCGCAAGAAATCACCGCCTCTTCCTCCTGCTTGCCTTCCTCGCAATACATCCGGCCATGGCTCAGCAGACCGATCCGGGTCTGGCCGATTGCGCGCGCGTGACCGATGCTGCCCAGCGCCTGGCGTGCTATGACCGGCTGGCCGGCGTCACGCTAGCGCCGACGCCGGCACCGCCGACCCAGAATGCGGACGCGGTCAATGCCCGGGTCGTTGACGCGCCGCCCGTTCCAGCGGCGGTCGACGCCTCGCCCGACATGGTGCGGCAATTCAGTCTGGCCGATCATTGGGAACTGGACCAGGAACACAAGCGTGGCGTCTTCAACTTCCGTCCGCATCAGGTGAACTACCTGATGTTCACCCGCACCGCGCATCCCAACAACGAACCCTACCGGCCGTTTCGCCGCATCGCCGACCTGACGAGCGACCTGGCGCACTCGGAACTCGTGTTTCAGCTGGGATTCAAGATGAAGCTGGTCGAAAGCGCTTTAGACAAGCCCGTCGATCTGTGGTTCGGCTATACGCAGAACAGCTTCTGGCAAGCCGGCAATCACGAGGCGTCCAGCCCCTTCCGCGAGACGAACTATCAACCCGAGCTGATGGCCGTCACTCCACTGCATTTCAGTGTATTCGGAATGAATGCACGGTTTCTTAATCTCGGTCTGGTGCACCAGTCGAACGGCCAGACCTCGACATTGTCGCGCAGCTGGAACCGGGTCTATGCGCAGGTTGGCCTGGAGCGGGCAGGGTGGACCGTGCTGGGCCGTGTCTGGAAACGCGTCAACGAGGCGGCTGCCAACGACGACAACCGCGACATCGTCGACTACATGGGGCGCGGCGATGTCGTCGTGACCTACCGCAGCAACGGCAACGATTACTCGGCCTTATTGCGGCGCAATTTTTCCACCGAGCGTGGTGCTGTCCAGCTCAGCTGGGCGTTTCCGCTGGCCGGGCACATCAAGGGGTATGCTCACCTGTTCTCGGGTTATGGGCAGAGCCTGATCGACTATAACTATTACCAGAACACGGTGGGGCTGGGGTTGCTCGGGACGTTCTGAGCGGGGTGTCGCCCCGCAGTTCTCTGCGCTGAAGAGTGGGCATCGATTTTGGGGCAGGCATCGCGTTAATGACGGGCGTGGCCATGGAGCGACGCTGGATGCTGCCTGCACAGCAGATTCGCCTGCCGATGCTGGTCGACGACGTCACACTATGCTCTGTCCGAACTGGCCAAAGATTGCGGCAAGTTGCAATCCCGTCTGGCGAACTGGAACGAGCTCCATGTCTGCCGACCCGGTGCAGGCACGGACAGGCATCCAATGTCGCCCGGTTGAGCGAGCATCTGGCCAAGATCCGCAGGGTTCGGGCCAGAGTGATCTTTGGATCGGGCACCTCGTGGAGCCGGGATGCTGTGCAGAGATGCTGAGCAGGAGAAAAGTTCTGTCATCCACCAATCTGGCCACAGGCGCTGCGAGACTCCAGGCGCGATTTGATGCTTGGTGCTAGGCGCACAAGCGTTCCGCATCGACCAGACGGAGCTTTATGTAATTACGAATTGGAAAGGAACAATAATAAAAATAACCCTTAGATTGAGCGCAATGTCAACCTTTATTGTTGCCTTTGCACGATTGGGAAGATTTGCTTGCGAATTAACCATCCCATCTGAAGTACGTGAAATTCACGAGGTTGTTAATAATTAAAAAAAATATGGAAAAATAATGACATCTTGCAACGACTGATAGTCTCTTTCCGCATCGCAACGACGATGTGGCAAATATGCGGAATTCATACTGATCAAGAAAGATACCAACACTCAACTATATAACAAAGTCTTTCACTCATACATTACCCTAAGGTAAAATGGCAGACTGTTTGCGATGTATCTAGCTCATTCCTCCCGAGACCCAATGTTCAAGTTCACGAAGAATTTTCTGGCCGCGGCGCTGGCCATGGCTTCTATTGGCGCGTCCGCCCAAGATTCCACCAACAAGTCCGACCTGTTTGGTCAAGACCAGTACAATCAGACTGGCGCCGACAATGCCACGACGCCCTCCGGAGCAATGGGGACTGGTTCGATGACTTCCGGGACCAATCTTGGAGCGATGTCTTCTCGTAAGGTGATCATCGCTAACACACCGCCTGGTCAAGCGGCCGCAGCTGTCCGAGGCCTGCTTCCCGGCGCCGGTAACATCAACGTTCCTGGCAACGTCAACGTCAACGGCAATGGTACGGTACTGCAACCTGCCTTGGGGAACCAAACAGGCGAAAAAATTCCTGAACTTAGCGAGTTTCAGAAATTTATTGCGGACAACACAGGCCAGATCTTGCCGATTTTTGGCTCTCAATTTTTTGCCAATGGACCGTCCACGTTTGCACCGATCGCGAATTCGCCGGTTCCCAGCGATTATCCGCTTGGCCCAGGCGATGAATTGATGATCCGTGGCTGGGGTACGATCGACATCGATTACCGTGCCACCGTGGACCGCAATGGTATGATCAACATCCCTACCGTTGGCTCGGTCGTACTGGCCGGGGTGAAGGCCGGCGACGCTGAAAAAGTTATCCGCACAGCCATTTCTAGGTTGTACAAGGGCGTGACGGTGAGCGTCAATTTCGGTCAACTACGCGCCATTACGGTGTATGTGGTCGGCCAGGCGAACCGTCCGGGTACTTACACGGTGTCGAGTCTGTCGACCCTGGTGACGGCCTTGTTTGCCAGCGGCGGTCCCAACGCGAACGGCAGCATGCGACGCGTGCAGGTCAAGCGTGGCAACAAGGTTGCTGCCGAACTCGATCTCTATTCGTTCATTGCCAAAGGCGACAAATCGGCGGACATCAAATTACTGGACGGCGATACCATCTATATCCCGCCGGCGGGCGGTTTCATCGCATTGGTTGGCAAAGTGAACAGCCCCGCGATTTACGAGCTGAAGAATACTAACGAGACCGTCGAGTCCCTGCTTGACTATGCTGGCGGCTTGCCGGTCGTCGCGGATCCGCGCCGTGCTTTCCTGGAACGTATTGACCCAAAAAAGAATCGTCCGCGTAGCGTCGAAGAGTTTGCATTGAGCGGTGATGGGCTAAAGCGCACGCTGAAGAATGGTGATGTGCTCAACGTGACTTCGATCACCCCGGACTTTTCGAATGCCGTGGTCTTGCGCGGCAACGTCGACCAGCCGGTTCGCGCGCCGTTCAAGCAAGGTATGCGTGTCACCGACTTGATTCCGAGCCGGGAATATCTGATCTCCCGTGAATCGATCAAACGGCAGAACAGCGCAGTCGCGGCTGGCAATGACCAGAAAGATACGTCCGAAAACGCCAGCAGCATCGCGGACCGTATTGGTGGTCTCATCGATGCTGTCAACTGGGATTACGCAGTCGTCGAACGGGTGAACCGCTCGGACCTGAGCGTTCAGCTGATACCTTTTAATCTGGGCAATGTGTTCGCCAACCCTAACGGACCTGACAACCTCCACTTGCAACCCGGCGATACCGTGACGATCTTCTCGCAGCAGGACGTGGCTGTTCCGATGGACAAGCGCCAGGTGTTCGTTCGTGTCGAAGGTGAAGTGAGAGTGCCGGGCGTGTATCAGATGAACGCAGGCGATACCTTGCAAACCCTGATAGCGAAAGCCGGTGGCCCGACCTCCAACGCATATATGTTCGGTACTGCCTTCTATCGCGAAGAGGTCCGTAAGGAACAGCAGGCGAACCTGAAGCGAGCAGCAGATCGTCTGGAAGCACAGATGCGTAGTGAAGAGTCCACGCAAGCGGCGAATTTGCGAGCAATGAGCGGGGCGGACGCAGCCGCGGCTACTGCACAGCTCGAGGCCGAGCGCAAGATCGCACAGGATCGCATAGCTCGCTTCCGTAATCTGCAGTCGACCGGTCGCATCGCGTTTGGACTGGATCCAAATGATCGCTCGTTTGCACACCTGCCAACGGTCACGTTGAAAAACGGCGATCGGCTTGTCGTGCCGTCGAAGCCGGCATTTGTCCACGTGTTCGGCGCGGTCAACGTTGAGGCGTCTCCGTTGTGGAAGCCGAATACGCGGGTGAGCGACTATCTGAAGATGGCCGGAACCACGGTGGATGCCGACGTCGATAATGTGTTCGTAATGCGTGTCGACGGTACCGTTGTTTCAGCAGAATCGCAGGGCTGGTTCTTTGGCAAGATCGGCGGCGTTGAAGTGATGCCGGGTGACACGATTGTCGTGCCAGAAAAATTCGATCGCCAGACGGCGTGGAGCAAATTTACCCAAGGCGCACGAGAATGGACGCAAATTCTCGCGAACTTCGGGTTGGGTGCAGCTGCGGTCAAGACATTGCGTGACTGATCCAACGTACGGGTCAATGACTACCATTCTTGAATCAGCGAAACCAGAACGAAAGACTTAACAGTATGACGAAACTGTCCAGGGCAACGCGTGAACAATTAGACGAGCTTAACGAGGAAATAAGCGTTATCGATGTAATCGTCGTGTTGTCAAAATATAGAAAGTTGGTTGTCGGGTTACCTGTCGCGATCGCGGTGTTAACCGCATTGATCAGCCTGCTCGTCCCTGACGTCTACAAGGCAAGCACAAAGCTGCTACCACCTCAGCAGGCGCAGTCGAGCGCAACCGCGCTCTTGTCTCAACTTACTGGCATGGCCGGTGGGGCGGCAGGTGTCCCGGGACTCAAGAGCCCAGGCGATTTATACGTGGGCATGCTGGAAAGCCGTACTATCGCCGACAAATTGATTGCGAAATTCAATTTAAAAAAAGCGTATGACACCGATTCACAGGAAGTTGCTCGGAAAAAGCTGAACGACAATACCGACATTGCATCCGGCAAGGACGGTTTTATTACGATTGACGTCGAGGACCGGAATAAGGCGCTCGTCGCTCCTTTGGCGAATGCATACGCTGATGAACTTTTGCAGTTGACAAAGGTGCTCGCGGTTACAGAGGCATCGCAAAGACGGTTATTTTACGAACGCGAACTTGAGCGCGCAAAGAATAACTTAGCCGAGGCAGAGGCGAAACTGAAGAACAGATTTGACACGCATGGGGTTATTAGCGTCGAGGGTGAAAGCAGGGCAGCAGTGGAAACAGTCGGACGTCTGCGTGCTCAAGTGTCCGCTAAAGAAATCCAACTGAACTCGATGCGTGCTTTCGTTACGCCAAACAATCCGGACTTTCGACAGGTCGAGCAAGAATTGTCCAGCTTGAAAGCTGAGCTGTCCAAACTGGAAAACGGCAACGGTCAGACTGGCCAATCGTCCTCATCAAAGGAATCCGGACAGTCAGGCCTTGAAAGCGTAAAACTTTTGCGAGACGTTAAATATTTTGAAATGCTGTACGGACTGTTGGCAAAGCAGTACGAGATAGCACGGCTTGATGAAGCAAAAGATCCAGCCACCATTCAAGTTCTTGATCCGGCAGTCGAGCCAGAAAAGAAATTCAAACCGAAACGGACATTGATCGTTATATTGTCCGGCTTCATTGGCGGGGTGATCGCTATCGTGATGGCGTTTGTTCTTGACGCTAAAACCCGGGCAAAAAAAATCATAAAGTCCCGGCAGGATGAACTGGTCTGATTACATTTTTTCTAGTGTATTCGCCATCGGCAACAACCGGAACGATTGTTCCGGTTTTTCGTCTTGATGACGCGACGCAGCCCGCCGCTAGTGCGATCAATCTAATGGCGGCATCGATCACATACTCAGGCAACTTCAACAAAGCCATGTAATGAGGATCTGTACGAGCGTGTCGTTTTGCCAAGGTGTTGCAGTAAAATTAATTTTTTATCTAATATAATGGAAGTAAAGAGGGTAATATCGGGCAGTAATCGTCTTTTCCGTAGCACTGGTCTGGTATTTGTGTCGTCCATTGTAGCCAGCGCCCTGACTTTTTTAACTCACGTCTTTTTGGCGCGCAATTTAACTGTCGAGAGTTATGGCGTAATAAATGTTTTATTGGAAAGTCTCTCGACAGTTATCATGTTGGGCGACATGGGGACGACCGTTGCTTTAATTAATCTCTACGTAAAATACAGGAAAGCTGGCAACGAGGAACGTATTGCATTTCTTGTGAAGGCCATCGCATTAATAAAGCTTGTCATCGGGTTGATCTCGTCCGTATTGATAGCTGGATATCTGGTATATACGAAAAAAATCGTCGTTGAAAACTGGTTATTGGTGGTGGGATTTGGTTGTGCATGCCTGGAAGTGCTTTATCAGAATTTTCTCGCACTGTATCAGTGCCGCGAAGCACATGTCCAACTTGCGTTCTACAGGGTGGTATTGCCGGCTGTACGCTTGAGCGCAATTGCAGTCTTGACGGTCTCAGGCGTGCTCGGTCTGTACAGTGCCATTTTTTTGTACAGTGTGGCTGTGATCGTAACCTTGGTCGGCATGGTTTTCAGCACCACAAACTGGAAAAGCGTATGGACTTCGTTTCAGAACGCATTTTATTACGAGCAGGTAATTTCTGACGTTAAATCAGTAACGCGATGGACTTCGGTATCCTCGCTTGTCGTCGTGTTACTGATGAAGATGGACATTTTTTTTCTTCTCTCGTTATCGACAAAAACGCAGCTTGGCATCTTTTCGACCGCGCAAAAATACGCGGCTGTCGGAACAATAATTTCGTCGGCTCTTTCGGTAGTATTGATGCCGCGCGCCGCGCATATCGAAAATTCTCAGGCATTACGGCAATATGTGCGGTCATCGCTTCAGGTTTCTCTGTTATTTGCGGCTCCTGTGCTTGTGTTGGCGCTCGCAGCAAATTACCTCCTTGTAAATTTCTTTGGGCAACAGTATCAGCAGTCGGTAATTATCGCGCAGTGGTTGACTTTCTCCTTTGCAATCGGGCTGATTGTGAATCCTTTAAGTTATGTATTTTATAATTTGGGTTACGCAAAGTACCTGACGTATATGAATGTCGCCCAATTCATATTGGCCGTATGCGTCAACTTCGCCCTGGTGCCAAGTCAAGGCGCTTTAGGTCCGGGTATATCGAACCTTTTAACCAGGATTGCAGGAGCTGCTTTTATTTTATGGGTCTATTTTGTGAAAATAACACCAAGGATGAAATGATAAATTTCTTTCGGTTGCCTGGCATAATTTTGCAAAAGATAAAATTCAAAAAATGTAAATTTTTGTCAAAAGGACATAATGTCGAATGGCACAACGGCACTATCAGTGACCCACAAAATATTTCAATTGGAAGCCATATTTATTTCGGGCCGGGTGCAAGCATTCATGGTCGCGGAGGCATTTCGATTGCGGACGGCGTCATTTTTGGTCCGCGTGTGACAATCCACTCATCCAATCATAATTATGAATCCGAACAGAGCGCTCCCTATGATGGCGGAGTTTCCCTACGTCCGGTCGTCATAGAAGAAGGTGTTTGGGTGGGCGATAGCGCCATGATTTGTCCAGGCGTACGTGTTGGTCGAGGCGCGGTAATCGCAATGGGAAGTGTAGTGACTCGGGATGTCCCAGGTCATTCAGTGGTAGGCGGCAATCCGGCTAAGGTCATTAAACGCAGAAATAATCCAGAGCGAACCGAGGAATTGATAGTCAAGGGCGAGTTTTATCTCAAACTGAAGAAGCAGTCGAAGATAAAATACTTTGACATGCCCCGCGCATCGGACGGCAGCGCGCGCGGCCGTAGTTGACCAGGCTCGGTCATTTCTGTGTATTAATTAAGAAATTTTCGTATGAAAAAACAGCGTGTTTTGATTTCCGGATGGTACGGTTTTGGAAATGTCGGCGATGAGGCGATTCTACAGGCATTGATCGATGAGTTTCAAAAGGATTACGATAACCCGATCATTACGGCGCTATCGTACCGCCCAGCCTATACTCGTCGAGTGCAAGGTGTGGACGCCGCCCATCAAGTGCCGTTCACGACCATATCATGGCTATCCTGGATCATCAAATGCAGGTGGCTGAAAACAATTTGGTTCTTCCTCCAATGCGATATTTTCGTTATGGGCGGGGGAGGATTCTTATCTGACTGGGATCCGGCCGTACCAAAAGGATGGCTAAAACAGTTTCGATTAGCCCGCCTTCTGGGGAAGAGAACCCTGCTTTATGGCATTGGTGCCGGACCTTTTAAAACTCCAGCAGCACGGAATACTGTCGCGTATTATCTCAACAATTACGTCGAGAAAATCACGGTACGCGACCATGCTTCGTACGACTGTTTGGTAAGTGATTGTCGAGTCAATGCCAATCTCGTTGACATCAAGGTCGATCCTGTTGCGCAAATGAACGTTGCGCCTTATTTCGAAAAAGGTATCGCGCAGACACAGATAGGAATAATTTACACAAAATATTTTGATCGACCAATTTTTGGTGAAGCGCAAAGCCAATGGCCGCTCTTGTTCGATTGCTTTGTTGAACAAATACGGGCCGTTCAAGAGAAGAAGATTCCCGTCAAGTTGATCTTTTTTCAACCTGAAATAGAACAAGATTTGGCCGACGCGCTTAAAACCGCTTGTAACGTCGAGGCGGTATATCCGAGCGACTATAAGGAAGCTCTCCGTGAAATGTCTTCGTGTAAAGGCATCATCAGTTTTCGCCTCCACGGCAACATATTGGCCTATGCGATGGGGGTGCCGTTTCTCCCGATCGTTTACCATCATAAAGGTCTGGGTTTCCTGGAGATGGTTGGTTTTTCAGAAAAGTATTCTCGTATCGTCGTGGGGGATGGTATCAACTTGCCCAAACAGCCATTGGACAAAGCGGAATGGCGTCGCGTCACCGATGATTTCTTGTTTAATTTAGAACGCCATGATTAAGGTCGGATTTTTCAGTGACCAGGTCATTTATGGCGGTGGGGAGTCAAATTTAGTCAGGCTCGCCAAATCTCTCTCTTCCCTTTGTGCCGTTACCATTGTCGCGCCACCGGGAGCGTTATTGGACGCGGCAGCAGCAAACGGCATCGATACATTAACGATGCAGGGTGTTCGCAGCAGATGGCTGAAGGGGCTTCCAATTGCTTGGGGGGGAGATAAGAGAATACTGGACAATTTCGACATCGTTCATGCTTATTCATTACACGTCTTGCCATTTCTCCTTGGACATCCGAGGCTGTTCTGGACCGTGCACGGGCCTTGGGAGAAACCGTGGGGACTGCGTGCGAAAGTTATCGCGCGTTATGTAAAAAAAGCGATCGCCGTGTCTAGAGACGTAGCTCGATCATGCAGTTTTCCTTCCGAAAAACTGGCTGTCGTTCCACTTGGAGCCGTTCGAAATGCAGACTGTCTGACGTTTCCTGACGAAACGAAAACACTACATGATGTTGAAACGTTAAACATTGGCGTCCTCGGACGGATACAGCGTGTAAAGGGACAGGATATCGCGATCGACGCCGTGCTTGGCTTGGCAAAACAAAATCCAACGCGAAGCTTCCGATTACATTTTGGCGGCTCGGTAGATCTGTCTAGTCAGCAAGACAAGGAATATCAGCGCGAGTTGGAAAAACGTGCTTCCATATGCGTTGCCGTTCCCAATATATCCATAGTCTGGCATGGATTCATCAAGGAACCTACCGCATTTATCGATTCGATGGATCTGATCCTCGTTCCGTCACGTTACGAGTCTTTTAGTATGGTGCTGGTCGAGGCTTTGTCTCGGGGGAAACTGGCTATTGCACCAGAAATTGGCGGGCCCGCGGAAATTATATCGACTCTTTCCGTAGGACAGAAGTTCGAAGCGGGATCCGCAAATTCCTTGATGCAGTCACTTCAATATTCAATTAGCGACCTTCGGTATAACCCGTCCCGTATAGTTGAGCGCGCTCGTGATTTCACTATCGAATCGCAGAGCGCGGCAATCTGGAAAATATACGGACAAGTAAGTGCTGGAGACGTTTAGTTCAAGGGGAGGTGCGCCAGCACGTCCAGTTTGGCTTCATTATATGAAAAAAGTACTTTTTATCTGTTCTAGCTTCCCATGGCCACCGACCGATGGAGAACGATTGCGTACATTTAATTTTGTCCGTGAGCTTGCGAAGAATACTGAACTGACAATAGCGCACCCTGGCCCTACAGAGCTCCCCGACCAGCTGGCAACACTTTTTCCGTCATCGACAAGATGGTTGCCATACGTAAAACGCCAAAACGACCTGGGCACCAAGCTCAGCGCGCTGTTGTCACTTACGCCAGTGTTTTATAAAATGGCCGGTTCCGCAGGTCTCATCGACTGGATGACAAGTCAGAAAAAGGGAACTTTTGACGTAGTTCATCTGGACGGCCTTCCTGCCTTCAATTATTACAACGCCGCATTGGCTATCACTCCCAACGTTGTAATGGACCTTCGCGATTCGTGGTCATTACTTTATTGTAGGTTGTACGAAACCAACGGGCGTAAGCTGGTGCAATTGATTAAGGGCCGTTTGGTTGGTACGATCGAGGCTCAGATCGTTCGCCGCTGCGAAAAACTGGTCCTGATCTCTAATATTGATGCACAGTACATAGAGAACCGCTACCCCGGCAGTAGCGACCGCATTCGCGTCATCCCTAACGGTGTATCTGAAGAATTCCTTAACATTCTGCCTAGGGCTTCGTCGGGAGACAGTCCAGCCGTGGCATTCACCGGAGCAATGGATTATGCGCCCAACGAGCAGGCAGCGTTTTTCTTTGCTCAGCGTGTGATGCCCCTGCTTCGACAGAAACACCCAGCCGTCAGGTTTTTTATTGTCGGTAAAAAGCCAAGCAATGAACTGCGTAAATTGGCAAATGACTCAGTAGTCGTGACTGGTGAGGTCCCTTCGGTTGCGAATTATCTGAATGATATTGATATTGTCGTCGCGCCCCTCCTAAGCGGCGCCGGTATGAAAAATAAAGTACTTGAGGCCTTGGCCGCATCGCGACCCGTCGTCGCGAGCGCGATTGCTGTGGAAGGTATTGATTTAACTGCCGGGAAAGACTACCTGTTGGCTGATACCCCTGAACAGTGGGCAGCGGCGATCGATCAGCTATTGTCGAATCCGAAGCAGGCGTCCGAGCTCGCCGATAATGGTAAAAACCAAATACGTTCTGGCTATTCTTGGCTGGGCGCAGGGCAAGCGGTAATTGACCTTTATGAAGAAAAGCCGTAGTGGAAACTTTTGCCCATCCTTTGATACAAAAGCACGACCTTAAGCCGCCGCCTTTATTCGCAAAATTGTATTTCTCGTTGTTGATGTTTTGCGTGGGCCTGAATGGATTTCGCGTTGGCGAAGTCGGTTTTGGCACTTTTGCGGTGATTTTTCTTTGCATCGTGGTCGCCGCTGGTGTTTTCGGATCTCTGCTGTTTTTTAGGATTCCTCTTTCGCCGAAGGAATTATTGGCGACCACTTTGATGTTGATATGCGCAATTTGGGCCCTCATCGGTGGGGACTCGTTATTGTTTTCATCCATCATCATCGTGGTTTCGTCATACATCGCTGTGTCGAAATGGGCCCATCGTCCCGGGTTTTTATTTCGTTATGTATTCTGGTTTCCATTTCTGGTAGGCTCCGGATTTTACGTCCTGTATGTGGTTTTTCCTTCTCTGGTATATCAAGCGGAAGCTGGGGGGAAATATATTCAAGTTGGCGGTGTGACTCTGTTGCGTTTCGAGGGGGCGGTATTGAACGCCAACGCTTATGGGATTGGTACCTCGGTTCTCATGTTCTGCTTGACATATCTCGGTGTCCGGCGAAAAGAGATGATGCTCGGTTATCTTTCGCTCGTACTGTCGGCTTCGTATTCGGGCATGATCGGTCTTTTATATCTGATCGGTGCAAAGCTTAGCAAGGGATTCGGGAGGCTGTTATGTGTTATCGCGGCAATCACAATTCTTCCAACTTACGGATATGTAAAAGGTTGGGGGATTCTTGAAAGCGTTCGAATCATTAAGTACACGTTTTACTTCTTGAATCTCAGGTACCAACCATTGTCGTTAATATTGTGGGGTGGAATCGACCGAGCAGGACACGATTGGGTTGTGCTTTCTGATAATGCATTTTTGACGTTGCTGTATGATCACGGTCTCGTTTTTCTCGTTGTGTATCTCCTGGGTTTCTTCGTTCTCTTACGCCGCACCCTATTTTTGATCCCATTGTTCCTCTTCTTGAATTTTGTGGTCGACCTTCAGTATTTCTGGTTTGCAAATTTAATGTTTATACTCACAGCAAAAATGATGTCCCGCAATATTTGGCAGCCTGATCTTGTCGGGGAAGGTCGGTCGTGAAGATTGTAATCGTTGCGCAGGAGTTTTCCAGCAATGGAGGTGCTGAAAAAGCCGCTGCAGAGCAGTACAATTTGCTGAGCCGGGAAGGCCATGACGTGTCGCTGATCGGCGACTTTTCCGCTGTGCCCGGAGCGAAAGGGCTGAGGCTCAAACGGCAGCGTGTCACGAGTTACGCTGAACTGGGAAAGCAGGGAATATTGAAAAAACTGATGACTGCGGTTCGCGGTTTGTTCGATTTTCCTTTGTTTATACGCACGCTTTTGTTTCTCGCAAAAACAAGGCCTGAAGTCGTACATTTTCATAAAGTGAAGCAGTTGTCTCCGCTGCTCTACCTGGCTGTTAAGTTGCTTCGTTTGCCGACTGTTGCCACGATTCACGATCATTATTTGACGTGTCTCAATTCGACGAGAATCCAAGGCGATGGAAGTTTTTGCAAGCTGAATCGATGCTCGTTTAAAACCGCGTTGAACAAGAAGTGCGTGGGTAATTCAACATCGATGACTGCGTACAGCGTTGTTGAGTTCGTGATTCGCAGGCAAGTCGTAAAAGATACCTCCACGGTACGAACCTACATTTTTCCGAGCAAATTCTTGATGGATTGGACGCAGAAGGCCCGTTATCAAATTAATGCCCGTATTGTTCCAAATTTCGCCGACGCGCCCAAACGCGCACGTGCGCCGGCGGAGTCTAATTACGTGTTGTATTTTGGGCGACTGTCCGAAGAAAAAGGTGTTCTCCTTTTACCAAAGATCGCTGCTGCATTGCCGCATGTCCGCTTTCGTGTCGTTGGAAACGGCCCGTTGCGCCAGACACTCGAAGAATTGACCGCCTCTCATGCAAGTAATTTGGAGATTGTGGGGTCGCGCTTCGGTGAAGAGCTTGCCGATGAGATAGCGTATGCGAATGCCGTTGTTTTTCCGTCAGTATGCTTTGAGAACGCGCCGCTGTCGATCCTGGAATCTTTCATGCATGGGAAGCCGGTAATTGCTTCAGACATAGGCGGCATTCCGGAGCTCGTCGGTCATGGGAAACAAGGTCTTTTATGTCCGCCTGGCGACGCTGAGGCCATGGCGATGGGAATTGCGAGAATTCTCGAGGATGACGATCTCCGCGCGGAGCTTGGAATGAACGCGAGAGCGAGCTATGACGCTCTTTACAATGCTGCAGCGTACTCTCGAAATCTTGCGGATGTCTATCATGCAACCATCGGTTAAGTTAAGTGAAGTGCGAGGGAAAATGTTGAACGTAGTCGAAGAGGAAACTCTTTTTGGGGTCAAGTTTAATGCCTTGACCATGGACGGGTTGATGGAAAGCATTGATTCCGATCTGTCGAAAAATCGGTCCATCACGCTGGCCTTTAGCAATCCAGAATTTATCATTGAGGCGCAGCGAAACGGATTTTTGAGAGATTATCTGAACCGCGTGAACTATAACTTGGCGGATGGTATTGGTGTAGTCGCCGCGTCGAGGCTCCTGGGCAAAGGATTGCCTGAGCGGGTGACCGGTACGGACTTCGTTTATCGCATGGCGGAATTCTGTGCTCACCATTCTCACTCTTTGTTCTTGTTCGGTGGACGTCCTGGCGTTGCGGCGGCCGCAAAAGGAGAATTGGAGAAGGCGTACCCCGGCATTAAAATTGTCGGCACGGTTGATGGATACATAAATGACCTCGACAAGGTGGTGGAAGAGGTAAACCGAGTCAAGCCGACTTTCCTTATGGTCTGTCTCGGAAATCCAATTCAGGAGCAATGGATCAGCGCGCATCGTGACCTTCTGGAAGCAAAAGTTGTTTTCGGGAATGGCGGTGCTCTTGATTTTTGTTCCGGACGTGTCAAACGTGCCCCCCGGTGGATGCAACGCCTTGCTCTCGAATGGCTCTACCGACTCAGGACGGATTTTTCAGTAAAGCGTATCCGGCGGCAGGCCAGATTGTCCTCCTATGTTTGGTGGGTTTTTCAGCAGTTCGTAAAAAGACAACTGTCGGGGCAGCGGAGCGGCAGTTGATTGTTGTTTCGGCAGTCAACAAGATGCTGGGCAAGTGGTATTCGAGACCTCTTCTATCCGAATCAACAGCACCCCGCTGTCATCGAGATGACGTCGCAGCACGCATTAATATTCGATCAAGCGACACGGAGTCCGTTTTACGAGCAAACTTATTTTTGAGTTTGTTGCGTTAATGCGGGGATTTTCTAATCAATTTATCAACGATTTACCGGTCCTGATACTGTGACGCCGGGTAATCTTGCGGCACAGGAGCTCGGTAAGTGAACTTATAGTGGGTTGCCATGACGGATATTTTCAGCAAAGCGAGGCGCTCGATATTCTTGGGATTTGGCGTCACGGCCGCATTACTTAGCCGAGAGACCGCTGCAAGGGCACTGCAAACGGATGCATCCGAGTCAAAAGGAAGAGAAGCCTCTGACGGTGCCGGCCAAAACGTACTTGGTGGCAAGGGTGGAGTGCATGTGGGAGAGCCACGCTTCGCTGGTGGTGTCATCGTGGGAGATCCGGCGAAGGCCCGGCAGAACGCCGCTGCAATCAATGCCGCTTCGCGCTTTCTGAGCGAAGCCGGGGGCGGTATGCTGGAGTTTCCCGGAGGCGGGATCATTTACGTCGACGGCACGCTCATCATATACAGTAAGGTTGAGTGGCAAGGTGCATCGTCGGCCGGTACTACGCTCAGACAGGTAAATCCCGCGCTGCCTCTCGTCCAGTCCAAAGATTATGCGTCGCTCGCCGGGACAGGGAGCCCCGGGGGCGTCAGCCGTTGCGCAATTCGCCGCATGACGCTCGAGGGCGTTCTTAATGCAAATGGTGTCCCATCCGGCAGCACCAGCCAGAACGGAATCCAGTTGTACGGCTATGGATTTACCCTGGCCGACGATCTGCATGTGCGTGCCTTCGGGGGGTGCGGAATTATCACTGAGTGGAAAACTCCAGGTACCGCACCGGACAGCGGATATCGAGACGGGTTCGTGGAGGCCCGGTACGATTGCCTGAAGGTTTACAACTGTGGGCTGTCTGCGATGAAAATCGATGGACCGCATGATGCTCAGTGGAGCCGGGTGATCTGCTTCAACAACAATCTTAGGGATAAAAGTGCGCTCAAGCCGAATGTATGGCTTACCACTAAAGCGAATCCGCAATATATTGATCAGCTTCATGCATGGGGAAGCACGTCAGGCGTCGTATTAATGGCTGAAGGCGCCGTCAAACTCACGAATTCTGCCTTAGAGGGGGGCGCAATTTCACAAATGCGTATCGCTGCGGGAGAGTGTGAAATCCTTGGTGGCGAATTGTTCGCGCCGGGAGGAGCGAACGCCAAGGGAATTGAATTTGTGGGAGGTACCAAGACTTGTATCGGCTACAAAATCGATACCGTTATCCGGGGCTGTAACGGCGGCAGCATCGATTTTGGTAACGGTATCGACGCTGCTGTCATCGATGTGCGTGTCTATCAAACTGTTGGAAAGGTCATGTTGGGCAACATTCCGGCGGCCGGCGTCGGCAACTCGATGCGGTTGACAGTGGCTGGCGGCAAGGATAACCGAAAATCGATTGTGCGCGATTATGGTATTACCTGCACTAATTTCTCGACGGCTGATGCGCACGGGGATGGGCTGGAGTATTCGGATCACGGTGGAGAGGGAATTATTGCACTTCCTCAAAGGAAATCGGAACCGCTGGCGGCTTACAAGCCGAAGAGTGGAATAGTCGGATGCGCAAGAGAGAACGCTTTCAAGTTCTGGCAGCAAAGCGGAAACGTCGGGGCATTAATGGGTGAGTCCATCGATGCCGTCGATCCGGTTGATGGGTTAAGTTTTGCAAATTATCAACTTACTACTTTGGCAGCGGCACGACATGATGTCGTAATCAAGAACTTTAAGGACGGATTGAATGGTTCGCCAATATTTCTGTTGTTTCCTGAAGGTGGCGCTGAAATATCGCTCTTGACGTCCGGTAATATTCGAAGCAAGTCGGGACGACCCATCTCGAGAACTGGTCTTGGACCAAACCGTATGCTCTCATTTATCAAGGCGAATGATGGTAATTACTACGAATTCTGACGAAAGCTGGCCTGCTGTCGATCGCCACGGCAGTCAGTTGCAAGGCGAGTTTCAATCAGGATGCACGTAAGTAAGACTTGTGAGTAACTTCGCAAGGTCCTCAAGAATCCTTCCATCTGATAGCTTCACATTGGCTGACCCAAGTATATGACGGGCAATGATGTGGCAAAGTAATTGCTGTCAAATTTGGGACTTGGTACAATGTTAAGTTTGCCGGCTTCGGCACGCATTTCTACAGAGAGTTCTGCCGGCAATGTCAATAGGATTTGATGTGTTATCCGTATTACGAATTTCTTTAAAACGCTCGTGGTGTGGCTGGATTTTGTTCGGCACAGCAAATGCCATGGGCGCGACACCGACGGTTCAGGGACAGTCTGGCTACATTAATATGCCGGCGGCATGGGTTGAGCCGGACGGCACATTCAATACTGGCTACAGTTACGATCAGCCTTATGCCACGTTTTGGGCAACGGCAACGGTGCTGCCGTTTCTGCAGGTGACCGGCCGATATGTCGCAATCAATGGTATTTCCGGTTTCAATGACCGGGCGGGAACATATGGTAGTGGTTACGGCCGCTACAAAGACAAGGTCGTGGACGTCAAACTACAGCTTTTTGAAGAATCTGGCTGGATGCCCGGCGTTTCCATCGGCACTACCGATGCGCTGGGAACAGAACTATTTAAGGGTAATTACGTTGTGGCTACCAAGACGTTCGGGGCCGCACGTAACATGGAGGCCAGCCTTGGTGTCGGCCACGGCAGGCCGGATGGCGTGTTCGCCGGCGTGCGCTGGGTGCCGCTGGCAGCGCCGCGCTGGGCTGTCGTCGCGGAATATGACGCCAACGATTACAGCAAGGACTTCCGTGCCCGCGAAACCGCCGCTGGCCAGCGGCGGAAAGGCCCCGCCGTCGGCCTCGAATACCGCTGGGGCTGGCTCGGCGCCCAGGTCGCCCGGCATCGCGACCATTTCAGTGCCAACGCTTATCTCAGCATCCCGTTCGGCGAACGCGAATTCGTCCCCAAACTGTACGAACCTGCCCCGTTCGACCCGAAGCAGGCGCCGCCGCGCGTCACGGGCGAGGAATGGCAGCAGCAGCCCAGCCATGGCGCCGCGCTCGTGCAGGCGCTGATCAAGCAGGATTTCAAGAACGTCCGCGTCACGTTCGAAGACGGCACGCTGAAGCTGTCGTTGACGAACAGTCGCATCTCCAATCTCGGCCGCGCGGTCGGCCGTGCGGCGCGTACCGCGCTCGCCTTCGCGCCGCAGGGCACGCGCCGGATGCAAATCGCGTACACGAAACTGGAACAGCCCATCGCGACGTATGAATTTACCGATCTGCAGAGTCTGACTGACTATTTGACCGGGCTGTCGAATCGCGAGGCCTTCCTGCAGACGGTCATCGTGCGTTATGCCCAGCCGAGCGATCAGATCGGAGAGGACCAGCACGGCATGCTGGTTGCCGTCGCGAACGAGGGCTCTCTGCAAGTGGAGGTCGGCAAGGACGGCAACACAGTCCAGCTGGCATCGGAAGACCGCGAGGCGAACCGCTTCAAGGTGTATCCCAAGGTGTCGATGTTCTTCAACGACCCGAGCGGCGCCTTGCGCTACGAACTGTGGGCTGCAGGTACCTATGACCGCCGCCTGGCCCCCGGCCTGTTCCTGAACAGCGATTTCAAGCTCACCGTGTACGAGACCGTGTCGGGCGTCACGCAGGCGTCCAACAGCCTGTTGCCCCACGTGCGCTCGGACATCGCCGACTACAAGCGCGGCGGCCGTTTCAAGCTGAACCGGTTGATGCTCAACAAGTACATGATGCCGTCCGAACGGGTGTACGCGCGCGTCTCCGGCGGTCTGTACGAAGAGATGTTCCGCGGCATCGGCGGCCAGGTGTTGTACCTGCCGAAGGACAGCCGCTGGGCCGCCGACGTGAACGTCGACGCCCTGCAGCAGCGCGGCGTGAAAGGGTGGTTCGACAAGCGCGACTACCAGACCGTCAGCGGCTTCGCGTCCCTGCATTACAAGCTGCCGTACGACGTCACCGCGACGGCCCGCGCCGGCCGCTTCCTCGCCAAGGACAACGGCGTGCGCATGGAGTTCAAGCGGCGCTTCCCGTCCGGTGTGGAAATCGGCGCCTGGTACACGAAGACGAGCGGCAAGGACATCACGAACCCGGGCTCGCCGTCGAACCCGTACAACGACAAGGGTATCTTCCTGTCGGTGCCGCTGAACATCATGCTGTTGTCCGACACGCAGACCACCGCAGGCGTGGCCCTGTCGCCATGGACCCGCGACGTCGGCCAGATGGTGGCGAGCCCGGGCGACCTGTACGATCTCGTCGAGCAGCCGCGCCGCGACTTGAACACGTTCGACGGCCTCGGCAACTTCGCCGAGCGGCGCGACGAGCAGAACCTGCCGGCCGTGAATCCGCCGGTCGACGCACTGCCGAATCCGTGGCCGCTGTTCCGCATGCGCGTGGAACAGTCCGTCAAGTCGACGCCGACCCTGCCGCAATGGGGCAACGGCGCCATCATCGGCGGCGGCGCGATCCTGGCCAGCGCACTGCTCGACAAGCCGGTCGATCGGTTCATGAAGAAGCACCAGGGCTCCAGCGTGGCGCGGGCCTGGAACAATATCGGCAAGGCGACGCCGGTCGTCCTGGCAGGCGCCGCGGCCGGGGCCGTCGCGTTTGGCGATGCGCGCATGCAGAACATTGGTATCATCTCGCTCGAATCGGTCGTCGGGGCCGCGGCCCTGTCGATCGGGGCGAAGCATATCGCCGGACGTGCCCGGCCGATCGACGGGAAGGGGCAGTGGGGCAAGGCCGCGGACAAGTCGAATGCGTCGTTCCCGTCCAATCACGCCAGCGTGGCGTTCGCGGCGGTGACGCCGTTCGCCCAGGAATACGATGCTCCGTGGCTGTACGGCCTGGCCGCCGCCGGCTCGCTGGGCCGCACGGCCGGACGCCAGCACTGGGTATCCGACGTCGTGGCCGGCAGCGTGCTCGGCATGGCCGTGGGCGGCTGGCTGTGGCAGGCGCAGCGCGACAATGTGCGTTCGAGCTTCGCCGTGACGCCGGGCACGAACTCCGTTAGCGTGGCATGGTTCGGGACTTATTGATAAAATGTAATCTTTGATCGCGCGGTGGCACCGGATATCCGGGCCGGCCAACCTGGCGCTCGACCGGCCCGTGCGGATCTGTCAACCGGGGAGTGACTATATGATTTTGACGACAGGCGGCGCCGGCTTCATCGGCAGTAATTTCGTACTGGACTGGTGCGCCTTGACCGACGAGCCGGTCATCAACCTCGACAAGCTGACGTATGCCGGCAACCTCGAGAACCTGGCGAGCCTGCGCGACAACCCCAGGCACATCTTCGTGCAGGGCGACATCGGCGACGTGGACCTCGTGCGGCGCCTGCTGCAGGAACACCAGCCGCGCGCCGTCGTGAATTTCGCGGCCGAGAGCCATGTGGACCGCAGCATCCACGGCCCGGGCGAATTCATTCAGACGAACATCGTCGGCACGTTCCACCTGCTCGAAGCCGTGCGCGAATACTGGGGCGCGCTGCCGGGCGACCGCAAGGCCGCCTTCCGCTTCCTGCACGTGTCGACCGACGAAGTGTACGGCTCGCTCGGCAAGGACGACCCCGCGTTCCGCGAGACGAACCGCTACGAACCGAACAGCCCGTATTCCGCCAGCAAGGCGGCCAGCGACCACCTCGTGCGCGCCTACCATCACACGTATGGCCTGCCGGTGCTGACCACCAATTGCTCGAACAACTATGGTCCTTACCACTTCCCGGAAAAGCTGATCCCGCTGTGCATCCACAATGCACTGGCCGGCAAGCCGCTGCCGATCTACGGCGACGGCCAGCAGATCCGCGACTGGCTATACGTGAAGGATCACTGCTCGGCTATCCGCCGCGTGCTCGAAGGGGGCCAGTTGGGCGAGGTCTACAACGTCGGCGGCTGGAATGAGAAGGCCAACCTCGACGTCGTCAAGACGCTGTGCGCGATCCTCGACGAACTGAGCCCGCGCGCGGACGGCCAGTCGTACGCGACCCAGATCACGTTCGTCACGGACCGCCCCGGCCATGACCGCCGCTACGCGATCGATGCCACCAGGCTCGAGCGCGAGCTGGGCTGGAAGCCGGCCGAGACGTTCGAGACGGGCATCCGCAAGACGGTGCAGTGGTACCTCGACAACCAGGAATGGGTGCAGCACGTGACGAGCGGCAGCTACCGTGCCTGGGTCGGCCAACAGTACGGTGCTGCATGAAGATTCTCCTGACCGGCAAGAACGGCCAGCTCGGCTTCGAACTGCAGCGCGCGCTGGCGCCGCTCGGCGAAGTCGTCGCCGTCGGCACGCAGGATTGCAACCTGGCCGACGCCGACGCGCTGCGCGCGCTCGTGCGCCGCGTCGCACCGGACGTGATCGTCAATCCGGCGGCGTACACGGCCGTCGACAAGGCCGAGTCCGACGAAGCGACGGCCCGTGCCGTCAACGCCGTCGCCCCGGCCATCCTGGGCGAGGAAGGCGCGAAGCTGGGTGCGCTCGTGCTGCATTATTCGACGGACTACGTGTTCGATGGCACGAAGCAGGGCGCCTACACGGAAAACGACGTGCCGGCGCCGCAGAGCGTCTACGGCCGCACGAAGCTGGAAGGCGAGCAGGGCCTGGCGGCCGCCAATCCGCGCCACCTGATCCTGCGCACGAGCTGGGTCGTGGGCGCGCACGGCGGCAATTTTGCCAAGACGATGCTGCGCCTGGCGGGCGAGCGCGAGACCCTCACCGTCGTCGCCGACCAGTTCGGCGCCCCGACGCCGGCCGCGCTGCTGGCCGACCTCAGCGCCCACCTCGTGCGCGAGCATGCGCGCGCGCGTGGCACCGGCTTCCCCTACGGCACGTATCACGTCGCGGCGGGTGGCGAGACGAGCTGGCACGGCTATGCGCAATTCGTGATCGGCGAGGCGCTGGCGGCCGGTAAACATTTCAAGGCAAGTGTGGATGCCGTCGCGCCGCTGGCGACCGAGCAGTATCCGACGCCGGCCAGACGTCCCCTCAATTCGCGGCTCGATACGACCCGCTTCCGCACGACGTTCGACCTGCGCCTGCCGCCGTGGCAGGAAGGCGTGCGCCACGTGCTCCGGCAAATCCTGTGAGAGGCAGCCATGTCCCAAATCCAGCGTAAAGGCATCATCCTGGCCGGCGGTTCCGGCACGCGGCTGTATCCGGTGACCCAGGCCGTCAGCAAGCAGCTGATGCCGGTCTACGACAAGCCGATGATCTACTACCCGCTCAGCACGCTGATGCTGACCGGCATCCGCGACGTGCTCGTCATCAGCACGCCGCAGGACACGCCCCGTTTTGCCGAACTGCTCGGCGACGGCAGCCGCTGGGGCATGAACATCCAGTATGCCGTCCAGCCGTCGCCGGACGGCCTGGCCCAGGCCTTCATCATCGGCAAGGATTTCGTGGGCAACGACCCGAGCGCGCTCGTCCTCGGCGACAACATCTTTTACGGCCACGATCTTGTAAAACAACTGCACAGCGCCAACGAGCGCACCGACAGCGCGACGGTGTTCGCCTACCACGTGCAGGATCCCGAGCGCTACGGCGTGGTCGAGTTCGATGCGGACCACCGTGCCCTGAGCATCGAGGAAAAGCCGAAGGCGCCGAAATCGTCGTATGCCGTGACCGGCCTGTACTTCTACGACAACGACGTGTGCAACGTGGCGGCCGACATCAAGCCGTCGGCGCGCGGCGAGCTGGAGATCACCGACGTCAACCGCTGCTACCTCGAGCGCGACAAGCTGAATGTCGAGATCATGGGCCGCGGCTTTGCCTGGCTCGACACCGGCACGCACGACAGCCTGCTGGAGGCGGCCAGCTTCATTGCGACCTTGCAGAAACGGCAGGGCCTGCAGGTGGCGTGCCCGGAAGAGATCGCCTATCGCCAGGGCTGGATCGACGCTGCCGCCCTGCAGCAGCTTGCGGCGCCACTGGCCAAGAATGGCTACGGCAATTATCTTTTGAACCTGTTGAAATAGTCCGCCCATGCCTTATACCGTTACCCCGACCGCCATTCCAGACGTCCTGATACTGGAGCCGAAAGTCTTCGGCGACGCGCGCGGCTTCTTTTACGAAAGCTTCAATGCGCGCGACTTTGCCCAGGCCACCGGCGTCGACGCCCAGTTCGTGCAGGACAACCATAGCAAGTCGGCCAAGGGGGTATTACGCGGACTGCATTACCAGATCCAGCATGCCCAGGGCAAGCTGGTGCGGGTGGTGCGGGGCAGCGTGTTCGATGTCGCGGTCGATCTGCGCAAGTCGTCACCGACTTTCGGCCGCTGGGTGGGCGTGGAGCTGAGCGGGGACAATCATCGCCAGCTGTGGGTGCCGCCGGGCTTCGCGCACGGCTTCGTCGTCCTGAGCGAATCCGCCGAATTCCTGTACAAGACGACGGATTACTGGTATCCGGAGCATGAGCGCAGCCTGTCGTGGAACGATCCGGCCATCGGCATCGGCTGGCCCATCGATTTCGTGCCGCAGCTGGCGGCCAAGGACCAGGCCGGGAAACTGCTCGCGCAAGCCGAAGTGTTCGACTGAGCGCGGGGCAGTACCTGCCAGAGAAAACGGCCGCTGTTGCGGCCGATTTCCTTGCAGTGCCCAAACCGGAACGCGCACGCGTTCCGGTGTGGATCAGTGGTGCGTCGTGGTCGAGTGGTTCGTGGTCGAACCGTTGTCCGACGAAGCGACGGCCACGGCGGCGACAGCGGCGCCGATCGCGGCCACGGTGCCAACCGACAAACCAGCGATCGCGGTCGTGCCCATGAAGCCCGTACCCGTTGCGGCGGTGCCCGCAGTGCCGGCAGCGGTGCCGGTGCCTGCGGCGGAGCCCGAGGCGGTGCCAGTCTGGCCGGCAGCGGCAGTGTTACCCGCGTTGGCGGTAGCGGCTTCTTGAGCCAGGACCTGGGCCGACAGCAGGCTCAGAATGGCGGTCGTGACGAGAAATTTCTTCATTTCGTATCCTTTGTTCGATTAACGGGGCACCTGCGCATGGCAATGTTGCTTGACTCATTATATAGCAAGCCAACATTGCTTTGATTCATCAAATGCCGGTTTTATGGCTAGCTCAGCCGAAAATGTCATCTTTTTTCGACATAAGCAATTTGCAATTTTGACAGATAGTGGAACACATTCCTATCACTTTTACCGAGTGTGTTGTGTGTTCACATTGGTATGCCCGTAGAAAAATGCACATCGTAAACACGATATGCAGGCTGTTTGCCGTCCTTCTTTTTCTCTAGGTCTGCGGCAACATCTGGAATAATGCCAGCCTGAACCAAGGTAACGGAGTGCAGGATGGCGGAAGACAGCGACGCGGAACGGACCGAACCAGCATCAGAGAAACGACTGAGGCAGGCGCGCGAAGACGGCGACATTCCCCGCTCGCGCGAAGTTGCCACTTTTACCGTTTTGATGACGGCCGGCGCCGGCATGTGGATGCTGGGCGGCGGGCTCGTCAACACGCTGTCGTCCGTGCTGGAGCGCGGGCTGTCGCTCGACCGCGAGCAGATCTACAACCCGAACGTGCTGGTCGAACGCGTTCTCGCCGACGTGGTCCGCGTGCTGCTGGCCTGCCTGCCGCTGGCGGGCGCCGTCATGCTCATGATGGTGGCGGCGCCCCTGCTGATCGGCGGCTGGAATTTCAGCGCCAAGGCGTTCACGCCCAATTTCGGCAAGCTCAATCCGATGCGCGGCCTGGGCAACATGGTGTCGACCAATGCGCTCGTCGAGCTGCTGAAGGCCGTCGCCAAGACGCTGCTCGTCGGCGCGGTCGCGTGGTTCGTCGTGATGAGCCAGAAGGATGCCGTGATCGGCCTCGTCGTCGAACCGTTCGGTACGGCCGCGCCGCACTTGGGCAGCATCCTCGCCAAGGCATTCCTGACCATGGTCGGCGCGCTGGGCGCCATCGCCATCCTCGACGGACCGTACCAGATGTGGCATTACGCCGACAAGCTCAAGATGACCCGCCAGGAAGTCATCCAGGAATCGAAGGAATCGGACGGCAACCCGCAGATCAAGGGCAAGATCCGCCAGATGCAGCGCGAGATGGCGCAGAAGCGCATGATGTCCAACGTCCCGACCGCCGACGTGGTCGTGACCAACCCGACCCACTTCGCCGTTGCGCTCAAGTACGCGGACGGGCAGCGGGGCGCGCCGCGCGTCGTGGCCAAGGGTACCGACGAAGTCGCGGCGAAGATCCGCGAGATCGCGAAGGAAAACAAGGTCGCGCTGCTGGAGGCGCCGGCCCTGGCGCGTGCGCTGTACAAGCACACGGAAATCGACGACGAGATCCCGGAAGCCCTGTACTCGGCCGTGGCCGAAGTGCTGGCCTACGTCTTCCAGCTGCGCGCCTACAGCAAGGGCACGCTCGACCAGTATCCGGACCGTCCGAAGAAACTGCCGGTTCCGCCGGAAATGGACCCGTTCAACCCCGCGTCGCAGAAGCCGGGTACCGATGCCGGACCCGGTACGCCGCACTGATTACGCCAGCACATCGCGTGCGTCACGCGTGGGCGGAGGGCCTCCCACCCACGAATTGCGACGTTATTCCCCGTCTCCTTCCCGCATAGTTTCCGTGGGGCATCAGCAATAATGGCGTATCCCTGAATGATGGAGTACGCATGAACGGTTTCAGAGTGCCAGCCTGGCTGCAAAAGATCGGTGCCCGCGGCAACGCGCTGGCGGCGCCGATCCTGATCATCCTGCTGCTGGCAATGATGATCCTGCCGTTGCCGGCATTCGCGCTCGACCTGTTCTTCAGCTTCAACATCGCGATGTCCGTGATCGTGCTGCTGACCGCGTTGTACACGGTCAAGCCGCTCGATTTCATGGCATTCCCGGCCGTGCTGCTCGTGACGACTATGCTGCGCCTGTCGCTGAACGTGGCGTCCACGCGCGTCGTGCTGACCGAGGGCCACACGGGCGGCGCCGCGGCCGGCAAGGTGATCGAGGCATTCGGCCACTTCCTGATCGGCGGCAACTACACGGTCGGTCTCGTCGTCTTCATCATTCTCACCATCATCAACTTCACGGTCGTGACCAAGGGTGCGGGCCGTATCGCCGAGGTGGGCGCACGCTTCGCCCTGGACGCGATGCCCGGCAAGCAGATGGCGATCGATGCCGACCTGAATGCCGGCTTGATCGGCGAAGAGGACGCCAAGCGCCGCCGCTCCGAAGTGTCGATGGAAGCCGAGTTCTACGGCGCCATGGACGGTGCGTCGAAATACGTGCGCGGCGACGCCGTGGCCGGCATCCTGGTTACCGTGATCAACGTCGTCGGCGGCCTGATCGTCGGCATGGTCCAGCACGACATGGCCTTTGGCGACGCCGTCAAGAACTACACGCTGCTGGCCATCGGTGACGGCCTCGTCGCGCAGATCCCGTCGCTGATCATCTCGATCGCGGCCGGTATGGTCGTTTCGCGCGTGGCCAGCGACAAGGACGTGGGTTCGCAAGTCGTCGGCCAGCTGTTCGCGAAACCGGAAGTGCTGTACATCACGGGCGGCATCATCGGCGGCATGGGCCTGATCCCGGGCATGCCGAACCTCGTGTTCCTGCTGCTGGGCAGCACGCTGTTCGGTGGTGCCTATCTGCTGGAAAAGCGCCGCAAGAACATGCCGCCGGAAGAATTGCAGCGCGCGGGCGGCGGTGCGGGCCCGGCAGGGTCGCCCGGCGGTGGCGCCGCCGCGGCAGCCACCACGCCCGCGGAGCAGGAAGAAGCGACCTGGCAGGACGTCATGCCGGTCGACACCCTCGGCCTGGAAGTGGGCTACCGCCTGATCCCGCTCGTCGACAAGACGCAGAACGGCGAACTGCTGAAGCGCATCAAGGGCATCCGCAAGAAGTTCGCGCAGGAAGTCGGCTTCCTGGCGCCGCCGGTGCACATCCGCGACAACCTGGAGCTGAAACCGTCGGCCTACCGCATCACGCTGAAGGGCGTCGAAGTGGGCAGCGGCGAGGCGATGAACGGCCAGTACCTGGCGATCAACCCGGGCATGGCGAGCGGCACCCTGCCGGGCCTCGTGACGACGGACCCCGCATTCGGCCTGCCGGCCATCTGGATCGACGCCGCGCTGAAGGACGACGCGCAGAGCATGGGCTATACCGTCGTCGACGCCGGCACGGTCGTCGCGACGCACCTGAACCACCTGATCACGACGCACGCGTCGGAACTGCTGGGCCGCATGGAAGTGCAGGCGCTGCTCGACCACTTGGCCAAGGATGCGCCGAAACTGGTCGAAGACCTGGTGCCGAAGGTCGTGTCGCTGTCGACGTTGCAGAAAGTGCTGCAGAACCTGTTGCAGGAAGGCGTGCACATCCGCGACATGCGCACGATCATCGAGACGCTGTCCGAGCATGCGGGCAGCACGAACGATCCGAACGATTTGACCGCGCTGGTGCGTGTGTCGCTGGGCCGCGCCATCGTGCAGCAATTGTTCCCGGGCACGAACGAACTGTCCGTGATGACCCTGGACAACCGCCTCGAACGCCTGCTCGTGCAGGCCCTGAACGCCGGCGGCGACGGCACGGGCATCGAGCCTGGCCTGGCCGACACGATCGTCCAGCAGGCTGCCAATGCTGCGCAGCAACAAGAGGCAATGGGACTGACGCCGGTTCTCCTCGTGCCGGGGCCGCTGCGGACGCTGTTGTCGCGGTTCCTGCGTCGGGCGTTGCCGCAGCTCAAGGTCTTGTCACACTCGGAAATTCCCGAATCCAAGACAATTCGTGTCACGAGCCTCGTTGGCGCCAATTGATTGGTATAAAGAAATTTGTTGGGAATCTTTCGAGGCCGCAGCGCAACAATCACTTCGTCAATCGTGCCAAAAGTCGATTGGTAGAGTTGATTTATGCTAACATCCTTGCGCTCTAACGCTTAGCACGCTCAAGAAATCAGTCTGAGTAGACCGGTTCTCCCAGCCGAATCGGTCATGTACCCCTCAATCGTCATTTGCCCAACGCGCTGCAAAGACAGTCTGCGAATGTACAGGAAGTAAAAGATGCCGGAATACCAGTTTGTATTGCTTGGGTTGACCGCATGGGTGGCGAGTTTCGTCATCAGCCAACTCATCGTCCGTTCTCAAAAGTGGCATGGACGCCTGACGCACGACCACGACCTGGGCGGCGTGCAAAAGGTCCATACCACTGCCGTGCCGCGTATCGGCGGCCTGGCCGTGATAGGCGGCATCCTGCTCGGCTTCGTGCTTTTCCAGCAGATCTTTCCAGGCCAGGTGAGCGCCAGCCGCGCATCGCGCATTTATCTGCTGCTCGGCGCCAGCCTGCCGGCCTTCCTGGCAGGCCTGATCGAGGACTTCACCAAGCGCGTGTCGGTCCGCGTGCGTCTTGTCGCCACCGCGCTGAGCGCATTGGTGGCTAGCCTCGCACTGGGGGCCACTGTCGGCGAACTGGACATCTGGGGCCTGGATGCGCTGCTGACGATCGCGCCGCTGGCGATCGTTGCCACTGCAGTGTTCGTGGCAGGCGGTTCCAACGCCATCAACATCATCGACGGTTTCAACGGCCTGTCGGGCAGTACGATCATCATCATGGCGATCGGCCTGGCTGCCGTCGGCCTGCAGGTCGGCGACAGCTTCGTCGCGATACTCGGTGCGCTGTGCGCTGGCGCCACGCTGGGCTTCCTGATGCTGAACTATCCGTCCGGGAAAATGTTCCTCGGCGATGGCGGGGCGTATTTCCTCGGTTTCTGGGTGTCGGAAATGGCGGTCCTGCTGCTGGTGCGTCATCCGGAACTGAGCGCCTGGCAAATTCTCGCTATCTGCGGTTATCCGATCATCGAAGTGCTGTTCAGCATCTATCGCCGCAAGTTCGTCCGCAAGGTCAGCCCGGGCGCGCCGGATGCATTGCACCTGCACGGGCTCGTGTTCCGCCGTCTCGTTTTCAAATATGTGCGCCGTGACGCCGCTCGTCCCTGGAAGCGCAACGCGATGGTGCCGTGCTTCATGGCGCCGGCGGTGGCGGCCTGTGTGGCAGTCAGCGTCTGGTTCGGCCAGTCGACCCCGGCGGCCGTGGCGATCGTGGTTGCCCAGGTCGTGTTGTATATCGCGGTATATGGCCGTCTCGTGCGTGGACGCTGGACGGTGCGGCGCGCCAACAGGGCGGAGCAGGCCCTCGACGTTGGCATTGAAGTGCGCTGAGGAATTGGTGCTGCCAAATTACAAGAACCGCGGTTTCACATCGAGACCGCGGTTTTTTTATGTCTTGAACAGTGTCAGCGAGCCCGTGTCCTGATCCACCAGTCGTTGAACCACATCGCAAACTGGAAGAGGAGACCCGTGGCAAAGAGGAAGTCGGCGGTTCGCCCGACCTTCAGTGCTGCGGCGAGCACCCCTGCAATGAGAAATACGGTACGCAAGATGGGAATACAGCGGTCCAGCATCTCGCAGAAATGAACGAGGGCAGCTTCAGCACCGGGGGTACCGGGTTGGCGCTTCGGTATTCTCAGTTTCATCTGTTGGCCTTTCGATGTAAGCCAAGTACACGGTGTTTACGCAGTCTAGCACGACCATAAAATTTGTTGTTACATTTGAACACAATTTGCGATCAAGACACTGATTCGTTCCGTTTTGTTACGCCGATGATGTCAAATTAGTCACAAATATTAAAGATTGAACAATTGACTGTTTGAGAATTGTCTCATAGATGACAGATTGTGATCGTTCCGATGATCTTGTTGCTGTGTTCCAATTTTCTCACCATCGTATTTACGTGGCAATTAACTTTTATAGCGATCTGTGCAGGTGTGCCATCCGCGCCGCATGGATGAAATAAGCGCCTTTCCCCATCCTTTTCCCGCGATGGTTTCCTACCGGCATCGTCAATAATCCTCACTGTGAATGGGCGACTGTGCCCGCGTGACCGGATAGCGAACCAAGCCAGCAAGAGCGGAGAACAACGATGAACGTGAAGAAATTTACAGCGGCGACTTCCCGGGAAGCCCTGCGCAAAGTGCGCGAGGCCCTGGGACCGGACGCGGTCATCCTGTCGAACCGCCCGGTCGATGGCGTGGTCGAAATCCTGGCACTGGACAACGACGACGTCGCGTCGCTGGCGTCCCCGGCACCGGAATCGGAAATGGCCGCGCCGCGCCCGAACCTGCGCATCCAGGAGCCGACGTTCGACGACTTCGAGCCGGCTCCCGCGCCGGCCCCGGCACCGCGTCCGGCAGCCCGCCCGGCACCGCGCGCTTTCCAGGAAGCCCCGGCCGCGCGCCAGCCGATGAATTCGCTGTACGACATGGACGAGCCCGCCGCACCGGCCGTGGCACCGACCTACGCCAACCGCCGCGCCCCGCAAGCGGCGGACATTCCAGCCTTCGACATGGCCGCGATGACCGCGATGATGTCGGCCGCGATCGCCCAGGCGAAAGAATCCGCCGCCGCCGAAATGCACGGCATGATGAACGAGATCCGCGCCATGCGCGGCATGATGGAATCGCAACTGGCCGAGCTGTCGTGGGGCACCACCCAGCAGCGCGAGCCGCAGAAGGCCGCCGTGCTGCGCGAGATGCTGGCCGCCGGCTTCTCGGCGAGCCTGTCGCGCTACCTGGTCGACAAGCTGCCGGCCGGCAAGGATGCCGCCGAGTCGCTGCGTTGGGTCAAGACGGTACTGGCGCGCAACATCACGACGATGGCCGACGAGGATGCGATCCTCGACCGCGGCGGCGTGTTCGCGCTGGTCGGCCCGACCGGCGTCGGCAAGACGACGACGACCGCCAAGCTGGCGGCACGCTGCGTGATGCGCCACGGTCCGGAAAAGCTGGCGCTGATCACGACGGACGCCTACCGTATCGGCGGCCACGAGCAACTGCGCATCTACGGCAAGATCCTGGGCGTGATGGTGCATTCGGTGAAGGACGAGGCCGACCTGCGCATCGCCTTGAAGGAACTGCGCAACAAGCACACCGTGCTGATCGACACGATCGGCATGTCGCAGCGCGACCAGATGGTGACGGAGCAGGTCGCCATGCTGACGGAGTCGGGCGCCGACGTGAAGCGCCTGCTGTGCCTGAACGCGACGTCGACGAACGAGACGCTGAACGAAGTCGTGCGTGCCTACCAGGGCACGGGCCTCGCGGGCGCCATCATGACCAAGATGGACGAAGCCGCGTCGATCGGCAACGTGCTGGACGTGCTCGTGCGCCAGAAGCTGAACCTGCACTACATCTCCAACGGCCAGCGCGTGCCGGAAGACCTGCACCTGGCCGACCGCGCGATGCTGGTCGACCGCGCCTTCCGCACCAGGCGCGATGCCGCCGCGCAGATCGCCGACGCCGACCTGCCGCTGATGATGGCCGGCCTCGGCAACCTGAATAACGACCGTTCGCTGCGCGAGGTGTACGTTGGCTAGTTTCGACTTCGACCAAGCGGAGGGCCTGCGCCGGATGCTGGCCGGCCCCAAGCCGCGCATCGTGACCTTCCTTTCCGCGACGCCCCAGGACGACAAGGGCGCCATGCTCGTCAACCTGGGCGCCTCGCTGGCCCAGTCCGGCAATGACGTGATGATCGTCGACGCCTGCACGCGCGACTACGGCGTGGCCCAGCGTCTCGGCGTCGACCGTGGCCCGAGCCTGCTGCAGGTCGCGCGCCAGGAATGCGCGCTGAACCAGGTCATCCACCCGGTGCCGCAGGGCTTTTCGGTCGCCACGATGGCGCGTATGGCACCCGCCAGCGCGGACGAGGCGCGACGCCTGGCCAAGACGTTCGACGTGCTCGTCAAGCAGGCCGGCAGCATCATCATGGTCGACGGCGAATTTTCGGAATTTTCGGATGGCGGCACGTTCCCCGTGCCGATCATGGCCTCGTCCGAGATCGTCGTGCAGGTGTCGACGAGCGCCGCGTCGATCACGAACGCCTATGCGCTGATCAAGCGTTTGTCGCAGCATCTCGGCCGCCGTCCGTTCGGTATCCTTGTCACGGGCGCTACCGAAGCCGAGGCGAAGGTGGTATACGATAATATGTCATCTGCGGCAACTCGTTACTTGGCGGTAACCCTGACCTCGATGGGCTCCGTACCGGCCGACGAGTACCTGCACCGCGCCGCGCGCCTCGGGCGCGCCGTGGTCGACGCATTCCCGCTGGCCGGCGCTTCGGTGGCGTTCCGCCGCCTGGCCGGGCGCTTTGCGCGCACCGGCATGCAGCAGGGACGGGCCGCCTGAAGCGGCGAAGAATAATTAATTACTGGAACCATGTACACGGTCAAAGGGAAAGCGGACAAAAACTCTCTGCTGACGGAGCACATGCCGTTGGTGAAGCGTCTCGCCCACCAGATGAAGGCCAAGCTCCCGCCGTCCGTCGAAGTCGATGACCTGGTACAGGCCGGCATGATGGGCCTGCTCGATGCGATCAACCGCTACGAGGAGAACCACGGCGCGCAGTTCGAGACCTATGCGGTGCTGCGCATCCGCGGCGCGATGCTGGACGAGCTGCGCAGCAGCGACTGGATGCCGCGTTCCACGCGCGCCAACATGCGCAAGGTCGAGCAGGCCATGGCCACGCTGCAACAGCAACTGGGCCGTCCGCCCAGCGAATCGGAGGTCGCGAAGTCGCTCAAGCTGTCGCTGCCCGATTACCAGGATCTGCTGGGCGATTCCGGCGGCCACCAGCTCGTGTACTACGAAGACTTCCATGACGAGGACGGCAGCGAAGGCTTCCTCGACCGATATGCCGTGGACGACGACGACCCACTGAAGAGCCTGCTCGACACGGACTTCCGCCAGACCGTCATCGACGCCATCGACGCGTTGCCGCCGCGCGAGAAGATGCTGATGGGCCTGTACTACGAAGAAGAACTCAACCTCAAGGAAATCGGCGCCGTGATGGGCGTGTCGGAATCGCGTGTTTCGCAGCTGCACACCCAGGCCGTGGCGCGCCTGCGCACGTATCTGCGGGAGCGCTCGTGGACCTGACCAGCCTGCTCGGTCTCCTGCTGGCACTGGCCGGCATCTTCGTCGGGCACACGCTCGACGGCGGCAAGTTTTCCTCGCTGTTCCAGCCCGCCGCCTTCGCCATCGTCGTCGTCGGCACGTTCGGCGCCGTGCTGCTGCAGACGAAGTCGCAAGCCTTCGTGCGCGGCGTGCGCATGTTGCGCTGGGTGTTCGTCACCCCGCCGGACCGCCGCCAGGCGCTGGCCCGCGAAATCCATTTGTGGAGCCTGTCCGCGCGGCGCGACGGCCTGCTGTCGCTCGAGCAATACATGGCCAAGGCTGATCCGTTCATCCAGAAAGGCCTGCGCCTCGTCGTCGACGGCATCCAGCCCGACAAGCTGCGCAGCCTGATGCACACGGAAATCAACAACTACGAATTCCGCGAACGCCAGGCCGCGCGCATCTGGGAATCGGCGGCCGGATATGCACCCACCGTCGGCATCCTCGGCGCCGTGCTGGGCCTGATCCACGTGATGGAAAACCTGTCCGACCCGTCCAGGCTGGGCGCCGGCATCGCCGTCGCGTTCGTGTCGACCATCTACGGCGTCGGCCTCGCGAACCTGTTCTTTTACCCGGTCGGCAACAAGATCAAGGGCATCGTCTCCGAGCGCGTGGCCCAGTACGAAATCCTGGCCGACGTCTTCCACGACATCGCCACCGGCGACTACACGCGCGTGCTCGACGAGCGCGTGGCGTGCCTGCTGGCCGAACACTGATCCGGCACCATGGCGCGCCGCAAGAAGTACGAGCAGGACAACGAGAACCACGAACGCTGGCTGATTTCCTACGCCGACTTCATCACCTTGCTGTTCGCGTTTTTCGTCGTCATGTACGCGGTGTCCGTGGTTAATATCGGCAAGTACACGGTGCTGTCGGAAGCGCTGGGCGACGCGTTCGGCGGCCGCGGCGCGGCGAACAAGTCGAACACGATGGTCGAGGTCGAGGCACTGCCGCTGTCGGCGATCCTCGCCCACAAGCGCGCGGAAGCAGCCAAGCGCGACCGCGAGCGCCTCGAGCTGCTGGCGCAAAAGCTCGACAGCATCCTCAAGCCCCTCGTCGACACCGGCAAGATGCGCGTCACGCAGACGGCGCGCGGCGTCACGCTCGAGATCAATGCGAGTGCCCTGTTCGACGAGGGCGATGCCACCCTGACGCCCACCGCGCAGGAGACGCTGCGCACCGTCGCCGACCTGCTGAAGGCCGATCCGCACGGCATCGAAGTGGAAGGTTTTACGGACAACACGCCGATCGGCAACCCGGCGTTCGCATCGAACTGGGAATTGTCGGCCGTGCGCGCCACGACCGTCGTGCGACTGTTCGCGGCGAACGGCGTCGCTGAGGAACGCCTGGCCGCCGTCGGACGCGGTGCGAACCGGCCGATCGCCTCGAACGACGACCCCGCCGGGCGCGCGCGCAACCGGCGGGTAGCCGTCACGATCCTGTCCGGCGCCAATTCCTGACGGGGGCGCGTTACAATCGTTCCAACGCGACAGCAATGTCGATCGAAGGAGGAGGGCGGATGAACCTGCACGCAAGCCTGAGCGTCGACGCGCGGCACGACAAGGTATGGATCACCTTCAAGGCGGAAAACCGCGGCGAGCGCCGGGTCTGGCTGCCGCGCGCGCTGACCGATGACCCCCGGCCCGGCGGCCGCGTGTTCGACGTGCGCGTGCATCCCGGCGGCGCGCCCATCGCCTACGTCGGCGCCAATGCCGCGCGCGGCGGCGCCGACTGGTTCGAGCTCCCACCGCACTCGGCCCACACGCACACGGTCGACATCACGTCCGACTACGCGTTCCGGCCCGGCGATCACACGTATGAACTGCGCTACGCCGGCCTGGCTCTGGCCGACATCCACCACCCCGAAGCGACCACGCCGCTCGTCACCGAACCCGTGCTGTTTCGCCACATCGCGCCTTGACGTCCCTGTACGTTACGGCGCGGCCTGGCTGGCAATTCACCGTATTTATCGCCGCGAGATCGCCCCGTTAGCGTTCAATTTGGTACATTGATGCAACATATTGAACGTTGATGTAAGTATTGCTCGATCTACATTTAATAAACTGCTATCATCTATTGATTCCCTGGATACTAAAGTTTCATTGGAGAATCTTCCTTCCAAGCCGGCGCGGCCTTGCCCACGGCGTCAATCGCTTCAGCACATGAATATCGAGCACGACAGCCAGGTATCCCGCGTGAGCGGACTTCGCACGTACAGCCGGCCAACCGCGGGCAGGGCCGCATGAGGCGGCACGCGCGCAAGATTCCGTCCACGGTAAGGCTGTCCATCCTCACCACCTTGCTGGCGCTGTTCATGGCCTGGCTCGCGCTCGGCAACGCGGCGCGGCTGCCGTGGGATCCGCGCTGGTACCTGACGGCGCACACGGCGATGGAAGTGTTTTCCGTCGTCGTGGCGATGCTCGTGTTTGCCACGGGCTGGCACGGCATCGGCCGCGACATGCCGATCCGCGTGGCCCTGCTGTCGCCGAGTGCGCTGGCTGTCGGCCTGCTCGACATCGGCCACCTGATGTCGGTCGACGGCATGCCCGGCGTGGCGGGGCCGGGATCGGTCGGATGCGGCATCGAATTCTGGCTGCTGGCCCGTCTCGTCAGTGCCGCGGCGCTGCTCGTCGCCGCGTTCGCGCCGCGCGAGCGCACGGTCGGCCGGCGCGTGCGCGGCTGGGCGTTGCTGGCGGCGCTGGGCATTGTCGCGCTCGGCTTCTGGCTGGCCGTGGTCGATCCGCTGGCGCTGCCGGCGACGTATGTGGAAGGGCGGGGGCTGACGTCGTTCAAGATCGGTTGCGAGCTTGTGCTGATCGTGCTGAATGCCGTCGCCGCGCTGTTCCTGCTGCGCCGCGCACTCGTCACCCGCCTGCGCACCGACCGCTACCTGGCCGCCACGGCGGCCGTGATGGCCCTGGGTGGCGTCAGTTTCGCGCTGTATGTCCGGCCGGACGACGTCGTGAACTTTGTCGGCCATGTGTACAAGGTGATCGCCTACCTGTGCCTGCACCGCGCGATCTGGGTGGCAGCCGTGCAGGCGCCGTACCTGCGGCTGCAGCGGTCGGAGCGGTCGCTGGCCGAGAGCGAGGCCAGCTTCCGCAGCCTGATGGAATGCGCGCCGGACGCGATCCTGCTCGTCGGGGCGGAAGAGCGCATCACGATGATGAATGCGCGCGCGGAAAACCTGTTCGGCGTGTCGCGCGAGACGGCCGCCGGCCTGCCGCTGGACGTGCTGGTGCCCGCCGCAGCCGGCGACGCCGAGCTGGACTGCCGCCGCCTGTACGGCGCCGCCTTCCCGGCCGAGGTGCGCCGCGCCGGCATGCCGAGCGGCCAGCAGGTGGCGATCGTGCGCGATTTGTCGGAGCGGCGCCGGCTCGAGCGCGCGCTCGTCGAGCAGCTCACGCACGACGCGCTGACGGGCCTGCCGAACCGCAACCGCATCCTCGAGACGCTGGACGAGGCCATTGCCGCCGCGCGCCAGGACGGACGCACGCTCGCCGTGCTCGTGTTCGACCTGCACGAATTCCGCAAGATCAACAGCGGCTACGGCTATGGCGGCGGCGACGACGTGTTGCGCGAATGCGTCGTGCGCCTGTCCGGCCTGCTGGCCGGCGGCGACATGCTGGCGCGCCAGGGCGGCAACGAATTCATCGTCGTGCAAAAACAGTCGGGCGAGACCGCCGCCGCGGCGCTGGCCGCCCGGCTGCTGGAGTCGATGCGCGAGCCGTTCCTGCTCGACGGCCAGCGCGTGTTCCTGGCCGCCAGCGTCGGCATCGCACTGCCGCCCGCAAACGGCTGCGGCGCACACGAATTGCTGCAGATGGCGCAGGTGGCGATGGCCGCCGCGCGCGCGGAAGGGCCCGCGCGCTACCGCTTCCACACGGACGCGATGGCGCAGGCGATCCGCGAGCGGGTCGACCTGGAAGCGCTGCTGCGCCATGGCATCGAACGGAACCAGTTCGCGCTGCAATACCAGCCGCGCGTCGACCTGGCCAGCGGCACCGTGATCGGCGTGGAAGCCCTCGTGCGCTGGCGCCATCCGGTGCTGGGCCTCGTGCCGCCGGCGCGCTTCATTCCGCTCGCCGAGGAGACGGGCCTGATCGACGATCTCGACATGTGGGTGCTGGACGAAGCCTGCGCGCGCGCGGCCACGTGGCGCGCGCAGGGATTGCCGCCGCTGCGCGTGTCCGTCAACCTGTCGGCACGTCAGTTCCAGCAGGCCGGTCTCGCCCAGCGCGTGCAGGCCGCGCTGGAGCGCAGCAGTTTGCCGCCGGCCTGCCTGGAAATCGAGATCACGGAATCCACGGTCATGCGCGACACGGGCGAGGCGACGAGCGTGCTCCGTTCGCTGAAGGCGCTCGGCGTCGCGTTGTCGATCGACGACTTCGGCACCGGCTATTCGTCGCTCAGCTACCTGAAGCGCTTCCCCATCGACGTGCTGAAGATCGACCGCTCGTTCGTCAGCGACGTGACGGCCGACCCGAACGACGCGGCCATCGCGTGCGCCATCATCGCGCTGGCGCATACGCTGAACCTGGAAGCGGTGGCGGAGGGTGTCGAGACGGCCGAGCAGGCGGCGTTCCTGCGCGAGAATGGCTGCGATGAAATCCAGGGCTATTACTTCAGCCCGCCGGTGTGGCCGGAGCAGATCGAGCGGATGTTCGCCGAGAAGACGGCGACCGGCGCGTTGGTGAATTAACCGACGACGAACCGCCGCGACGGACCCGTCGACATCGTCTGGCCGGCCGGGCCGTAGACGCCGGCCGCGCCGCCGCCGGGACCGCGCAATTCGCTCAAGGCCGCCTGGGTCTGGCCCAGCTGGCGGTTGACGATCATGCCGTTGACGCGGTTGAGTTCCTTCGCTTCGCGGGTGAGTTCCAGCAGGCGGTTCCACGCGTCGCGATACTCGGCGTTGCCGCCCACGGCCAGCCAGGGTTCCATGCCGGATTCGTCCGCGGGAAAGCCGGCGGCGCCGAGGGCCTTGTGGCGCACGCGCGACAGGGTCGCGGCACGCTGCGCCAACTGCAGCTTGTTGGGGGTGATGGTCGAGAGGCCATCCGCATCCGCACTGATCAGGAACTGTTGCTCGGTTTTCATCAGCTCCACGATGGAACCGATCACTTGCTGTTCGTCGCGCAGGGTTGCGCCAGGGGATGCAATGGCCATTGGTTATCTATTGTTTGCGGGAATGCAGCAGATCGCGCACCGTATCCAACAGGCCGTCCGCCACTTTCTCGGAATTCACATGAAACTGGCCATCCGCGATGGCCGCCTTGATGCGTTCGACCTTCCTGCTGTCGAACACTTGACTGGTGCTGCCTGCCGCGAGGGCCTGGCCTTGCGAGGACAGGCGCACGGTGTCGGTCGCTGCGGGCATGACCGATTTCGCGGCGGCCGCGTCGCTGCTCTTCGCAGTCGTGGCCGACGTGTTGTTGGCCTGGACGCTCGCGTTGTTCTTGAGTGTATCGTTGATTTTCACAGCATCATCCTTCTCAGGTCGGAGCAGAAAGCCCGGGATCTGCCTTCAATAACGGCGCCCTTGCCCTAAACTTTAGGGGACATCAAAGAAAGTGCGGACGCAAGCCGCACTTTCAACGATCCTGCTCCTTTGCTGCCATCAAAACGCCACTTCGACCATCCCGCCGCTCCGCGCCGTGCCGCTCACGACCGAGCCGGATGGCGTGCGCACCTGCACGATCTGGCCGTCGCTGGCGTTGCCGATCGCCTTGCCTTCGGCTGATACTGAAAATCCATTTCCACTAGTAACCAGACGTACCGCCTGGCCTTGCTGCACGACGGGCCGGCTGCGCAGCGTGTCCAGGCGCAACGGCGTGCCGGCCACCAGCGACACGGTCGGGGTGCGGCCGATTGCCTGGGCCATGTCGGTGATGATGCCGTTCGGCATGGCGGCAATGTCGCCTTTCATCAACACGAGCTGGCTCTGCTCGATCGGCTGGCCCTGGGCCAGCGGCAGCGCGGCGGCCACGTAGTCGGCCTGCACGTTCACCTGCGCCTGCACGAAGAGCGTCCAGTTCGACGGCGCCGTGCAGCGCACGCCCACGGTCGTCTTGCCCCAGGCGCGCGCGCCCGGCTGCAGGAACGCTTCCGGCGCGGGGCAGGCGGCCAGCGCCGTGCGGGCGTCGATCGCGCCCACTTTCACCGTCACGGTGCCGGGCAGGCCGGCCGTCTGCGTCTGCAGGAATTGCTCGACGACGGTGCGCAGGGTGTTGACGTTCTGACGGCCGCCAGCGGGCGTCGTCTGCGCGTGCGCCAGCGCGGCGGAGCCGATGAGCAGGGCGGTAATGAGCGTGCGTTTCATGAATAAGTGAGCGATACGGTTTTTTGCGACGGTGCCATCTTAGGTCCGGCACGCCGCCATCGAATCGCCGAATAGCCGGGTTTTGGGTCGCTTTATTGCCCGATTGGAAGAGTCCGCCGGTCCGTATGATCCATCCTGTCCACCACCCCATGCCTGGAGTAATCATGATCGGCAAACTCGACGAGTACCTGCGCTTCAATGAAACCGCGCTGAGCCTGCGCTCGCAGCGCCAGGAATTGCTCGCCTCGAACATCGCCAACGCGGACACGCCGAACTTCAAGGCGCGCGACATCGATTTCTCCAGCGCGCTGCAGGGTGCGCTGGCCCGCGCGACGAACACGGGACCGCTGAACACGACGGCTGCCGCCCATTATCCGAACGGCCAGGCGGCCGTCGACGGCAAGACGCTGGGCGACGGCGCCACGCCCGTGCTGTACCGCACGGTGACGCAGGGCGCGGTCGACGGCAACACGGTCGACATGGACACGGAGCGCACCCAGTTCGCCGACAACGCGCTGCGCTACGAAGCCGGCATCACGATGCTCAACCAGCAGATCCGCAATATGCTCGCGGCCATCCAGGGAGGCCAGTAATCATGTCCTTGTTTAATGTCTTCAACGTGGCCGGCTCGGCGATGAGCGCCCAGGCGCAGCGCCTGAACACGACGGCCAGCAACCTCGCCAACGCCGACAGCGCGACGAGCGCCACGGGCGAAGCCTACCGCGCCAAGCAGGTCGTGTTCGAGGCCGTCCCGATGGACAGCGGCACGGGCGTCAAGGTGCGCGAAGTGGTCGAGGATGCCTCGCCCCTGAAGCAGGTGTACGACCCCAAGAATCCCCTCGCCGACGACAAGGGCTATGTGTCTATGCCCAACGTGAACGTGGTCGACGAGATGGTCAACATGCTGTCGGCGTCGCGCTCGTACCAGACGAACGTCGAGACCATGAACGCGGCCAAGACCATGCTGCTCAAGACACTGACCCTCGGCCAGTAATCCGATCCACTCTTTCTGACACGCTCCCATGGCGACCGTAACCGATACCACCAGCACCCCCATCACCGACCTGATGTCGACGATGAACGCGAAGAAGCCGACCAGCACGGACAGCGTCTCCGCCGACACCGACAAGTTCATGACCCTGCTGGTGACCCAGCTGCAGAACCAGGATCCGCTGAACCCGATGGACAACGCCCAGATGACGAGCCAGCTCGCGCAGCTGCAGACCGTGACGGGCGTGAACAAGCTGAACACGACGCTGGAATCGCTGCAGTCCAGCTACAAGAGCTCGGAAGCGATGCAGGCGACGGGGCTGATCGGCCGCGGCGTGCTCGTCGAAGGCAGCGGTGTCACGCTGTCGAGCGGCAAGGCGATCCTGGGTGCCGAACTGGCCACCGATGCCGACAATGTCAAGATCGTCATCAGCGATGCCAAGGGCAACGAAGTGGACACGATCGACATGGGCGCGCAGAAGGCCGGCGTCATGCCGCTCGCGTGGGACGGCGTGCCCGATCCGAAAAAGCTGGACAGCAACGGCAAGCCGGTCACGCTGGCCGATGGCAATTACACGTTCAAGGTCGTGGCGACGCGCGCCGGCGCCGACCTGACCGACGCGAAAGGCCTGTCGTTCGACAGCGTCGCCAGCGTCACCACCAACAGCGCCGATGGCGTCAAGCTGAACCTGTCCGGCAAGGGCGCGCTCACGCTGGCCGACATCAAACAAGTCCTCTAAGCGCGGTCGGTACCGCGAAACGAACGAATAACAGGAGCACAACATGTCCTTCCAACAAGGCCTGAGCGGCTTGAACGGCGCAGCGAAATCGCTGGACGTCATCGGCAACAACATCGCCAACTCGAGCACCGTCGGCTTCAAGGGTTCGAACACGCAATTCGCGGACGTCTACGCCCGCTCGCTGAACGGCGCGGGCGCGACCCAGGCCGGTATCGGCGTGAGCGTGGCAGCCATCGCCCAGCAGTTCACCCAGGGTAATATCGAGACGACGGCCAACCCGCTCGACATCGCCATCAACGGCGCCGGTTTCTTCCGCACCGAGATTTCCGGCACCGTCCAGTACACCCGCAACGGCCAGTTCTCGCTGGACAAGAACGGCTACATCGTCACGCCGCAGGGCGCCAACGTGACGGGCTACGGCGTCAGCCCGAATGGCCAGATCCTGGCCAGCACGCCGGCCCCGCTGAAGATCAGCACGGCCGACATGAAGCCGGTCGCGACCACCAAGGTCGATACGTCGATCAACCTGGACTCGCGCGAGACCGCCCCGACCAACTTCCCGTTCAACGCCAACGACGCGACCACGTACAACAAGCAGGTGCCGGTCAGCGTGTACGACACCCTGGGCAACGAGCACACGATGTCGATGTTCTACGTGAAGACGGGTTCCGGCACCTGGGACGTGTATGCCGGCGCCGACGGCACCGAGCTCACCAACGTCAACGTGGCCAAGGCCGCCACGGGCAACGCGGCGGCGCAGACGGCGCGCGACGCGTGGACCGCGGCCACGAAGGCATCGCCGCAGGATCCGGCCGCCATCGCCGCCGCGCTGGCCAGCTATGCCGCCGCCGCGTCCGCGGCCGTCAGCGGCGCCGCGGGCACGGCTGGTGCCACCGCGGCCACCGTCACCGCCATCCAGACCGCCGCCACCGACGCGGGCAACACGGCCGGGTACACGCCTGACCAGGTCGACAAGGACATCGCCGCCGCCGTGTCCGTGCCGTCGGTCCCGATCGGCACGCTGAAGTTCGACTCGAACGGCGCGCTGTCGGCCGCCCTGATGTCGCCGCAGACGCTGCCGCTGGCCGTGACCTTCCCGGTCTATCCGGCGACGGGCGCCAAGGAAACCCTGTCGATCAAGCTCGGCTTCAACGGCAGCACCCAGTACGGCTCCGACACCAGCGAAAAACTGACCACGCAGGACGGCTACAAGCCGGGCCACCTGCAGCGCTTCTCGGCCGCCGCAGACGGCACCTTGCTGGGCCAGTACAGCAACGGCCAGACCAAGGCGCTGGGCCAGGTCGTCCTCGCGAATTTCACGAACGCGGGCGGCCTGGAGCCGATCGGCAACAATTCGTGGGCCGAAACGTCGGCTTCGGGGACGCCGCTGCTGGGCACCGCGGGCACGGGCGGCTTCGGCGTGCTGCAATCGTCGGCGACGGAAGCCTCGAACGTGGACCTGACGGCCGAACTGGTCAACATGATCACGGCCCAGCGCGTTTACCAGGCCAATGCCCAGACGATCAAGACGCAGGACTCGGTGCTGCAGACGCTGGTGAACCTGCGCTAACGCGTGACTCGTCATTCCCGCGCACGCGGGAATCCATACTGAGCTTCCGAATTCTGTTGCTCAGCATGGGTTCCCGCTTTCGCGGGAACGACGTGGCAATTTGGAGAATTCATGGACCGCCTGATCTACACTGCCGCCTCCGGCGCCAAGCACATCCTGGAACAGCAGGCCACGACGTCGAACAACCTGGCCAACCTGTCCACGACGGGCTTCCGCGCCCAGCTCGATACGTTCCGCGCCGTGCCCGTCGTCAGCGAAGGCTTGCCCACGCGCGCGTTCGTCGTCGACAACACGGTCGGCGCGGATTTCACGGCGGGTCCGCTGCAGGTGACGGGACGCGATCTCGACGTGGCCATCAAGGGCCAGGGCTGGATCGCCGTGCAGATGCAGGACGGCACCGAGGCCTATACGCGCAACGGCTCGCTGCAGGTCAGCCCCAACGGCATCCTGCAGACGGCGAACGGCCAGACGGTGATGGGCGAGGGCGGTCCGATCGCGATTCCACCGAACACGACAGTCTCCATCGGCAAGGACGGCTCGATCGCGTCGCTGACGACGGACACCGTGCCGGCCACGTCCACCATCGTCGGCCGTCTGAAACTCGTCAATCCGGACCAGAAACAGCTCGTGCGCGGCGACGACGGCTTGTTCCGCCAGCAGGACGGCACCCCGGCCCAGGCCGACGCGGCCGTGACGGTGACGAGCGGCGCGCTGGAGGGCAGTAACGTCTCCGCCGTCGACTCGATGGTGAACATGATCTCTTTGGCACGTTCTCTCGAGACACAAATGAGCCTGTTGAAGAACGCGGAGAATAACGCGGCGAAAGCGACGCAGATCCTCGCTTTGACTTGATTTCTTCTGGGACATAATTTCATGGTGGGTGACGGGTTTGCCGTCGCCAAAGGAGAACACCATGATCCGTTCGCTCTACATCGCGAAAACTGGCCTGGAAGCGCAGCAGACCAACCTCGACGTCGTCACCAACAACCTCGCCAACGTCAGCACGAACGGCTTCAAGAAGTCGCGTGCCGTGTTCGAGGATTTGTTGTATCAAAACGTGCGCCAGCCCGGCGCGCAATCCTCGCAGCAGACGCAGCTGCCGTCCGGCCTGCAGATCGGTACCGGTGTGCGCGCCGTCGCCACCGAGCGCATCCACACGCAGGGCAATCCCCAGCAGACCGGCAACTCGAAGGACGTGATGATCAACGGCTCGGGCTTCTTCCAGGTCCTGATGCCGGACGGTACCACGGCCTACACCCGCGACGGCTCATTCCAGACCGATAACAACGGCCAGCTCGTCACCTCCAGCGGCTACGTGTTGCAGCCGCCCATCACCGTGCCCAGCAACGCGCTGACGATGACCGTCGGCCGCGACGGCACCGTGTCCGTCACGACGCCGGGCACCGTGGCGCCCACGCAGATCGGCTCGATCCAGGTGGCGAACTTCGTCAACCCGGCCGGCCTGGAATCGCTGGGCGAGAACCTGTATGCCGAGACCGGCTCGTCCGGCACCGCGCAGGCCAGCACCCCGGGCACGAACGGCGCCGGCGTGCTGATGCAGGGCTATGTCGAAACGTCCAACGTGAACGTCGTCGAAGAGATGGTCAACATGATCCAGACGCAGCGCGCGTACGAGATCAACAGCAAGGCCATCACCACGTCCGACCAGATGCTGGCAAAGATTTCCCAGTTATGAAAAAGGTTTATAAAACCTGGATCCCCGCCTTCGCGGGGAGCCATCGCCGCACACGAGCGGCGATGGCGACCACCGCCAAGGCGCTGTTCGTCAGTTGGGCCCCCGCCTTCGCAGGGGCGACGATCGCCATGGCGCTCGTCGGTTGCGCAGCCACCCCGACGTCGATCGTCAAGGGCCCGACGTCGGTGCGCCCGATGCTGGCCGATGGCGGCACGCCGACGGAAGGCGCGATCTACAACGCCAATACCTTCCGTCCGATGTTCGAAGACCGCCGCGCGCGCCACATCGGCGACGTGCTCACGGTCGCTATCGTCGAGAAGACGGCCGCCAACAAGAGCGGCGCGAGCACCGGCAACAAGTCGGGCAGCGCCGAGCTCAACGTGCCGGGTCCGCTGCAGGGCCGCCTGGGCGGCAACCTCGCCACGAGCAGCGGCATCAAGTATGCCGACGGCGACACCCAGACCGCGTCGAACGCCTTCACGGGCACGATCGGCGTGACGGTGTCCGAAGTCCTGCCGAACGGTAACCTGATCGTCGTGGGCGAGAAGCAGATCGCCATGAACAAGGGCGTCGAATTCATCCGTTTCTCGGGCATGGTGAATCCGGATTCGATCCAGGCCGGCAATATCGTGCAGTCGACCCTGGTCGCCGACGCCCGCGTCGAATACCGCACCAACAGCCAGATCGACCGCGCCGAGATGACGTCGATGATGTCGCGCTTCTTCCAGTCGTTGCTGCCATTTTAACTACTCGGGGTCAGAGCCCGGTTTACACGGGTGGGCTCTGACCCCGACTGACTAAATATGAACTTCAAAATCATCGCCCTCTGCGCCGCACTGCTTGGTCCACTGATGGCCACCACCGTCCACGCCGAGCGCCTCAAGGATCTCGCCAGCATCGGCGGCGTGCGCCAGAACCAGTTGTCCGGCTACGGCCTGGTCGTCGGTCTCGACGGCACCGGCGACCAGACGACGCAGACCCCGTTCACCGTGCAGTCGATCACGGCGATGCTGCAGCAGAAGGGCATCAGCCTGCCGCCCGGCACCCAGCTGCAGCTGAAGAACGTGGCGGCCGTGATGGTCACCGCCTCGCTGCCCGCGTTCGCGCAGCCGGGCCAGACGATCGACGTGACCGTCTCGTCGATGGGTAACGCGAAGAGCCTGCGCGGCGGCACGCTCCTCATGACCCCGCTGCAGGGCGCGGACGGCCAGGTGTACGGCATGGCGCAGGGCAACGTGCTCGTCGGTGGCGCGGGTGCGTCGGGCGGCGGCGCGCAGGTGCAGGTCAATCAACTGGCCGTCGGCCGTATCTCGGGCGGTGCCACCGTCGAGCGCGCCGTCGCGTCGAACCTCGGTGCCGACAACCAGGTCAAGCTGGAACTGAACACGACGGACTTCGCCACCGCGAGCCGCGTCGTGGAAGCGATCAACGACAAGTTCGGCCCGGGCATCGCCACGGCGCTGGACGGCCGCGTGATCCGCGTGCGCGTGCCGTCGTCGAGCGACCAGCGCGTGACCTTCCTCGGCATACTGGAAGGCATGGACGTCAAGCCGGCCGAAGCGGCCGCCAAGATCATCGTCAACGCGCGCACGGGTTCCGTCGTCATGAACCGCTCCGTCACGCTGGATCCGTGCGCGATTTCGCACGGTAACCTGTCCGTCAGCATCGGCGCCGACACGCAGGTGAGCCAGCCGAACCCGGGTTCGCTGGGCCGCACCGTCGTCACGCAGACGCCGCAGGTGTCCGTCAAGAAGGACGCCGGCAAGGTCATCATGCTGAACGGCGGCGCGTCGCTGGCCGAAGTCGTCAAGGCGATGAACGCCATCGGCGCCACGCCGCAAGACCTGCTCGCGATCCTGCAGGCGCTCAAGGCGGCCGGTTCGCTGCGCGCCGAACTCGAAATCATCTGACCAGCGAGGCCATCATGCTCGGCTCCACTTCCGACCTGTCCAGTAAATTTGCGCTCGACGCCAACAGCCTCGGCGACCTCAAGCAGTCGGCGAAAGCCGGCTCGCCGGAAGCGCTGAAGGGGGCCGCCACGCAGTTCGAATCCATGTTCGTCAACATGATGATGAAGAGCATGCGCGACGCGACACCGCAGGACGGCATGACGGACAGCCAGGAAACGAAGACGTTCACCGGCATGCTGGACCAGCAGATGAGCCAGAAGATGGCCAAGCGCGGCATCGGCCTGGCCGACGTGCTCGTGCGCCAGCTGACCGTGCAGCAGAAGGGCCAGCAGCTGATGCAGGACATGAACAAGCAGGCGTTGGGCATCGGCGGCGGACAGCAGGCCGGTGCCGCCAATGGCGCCGCCGCCCTGCGCATGCAGGCCGATCCGGATACGATGCCGACCGACGGCGTGGCCAAGGCAGGCGCGGCCGGCGTGACGGGCGCCGCGCGCGGCACGGACAACGCCAACAAGCCGGCGCACGTGCGCGCATTCCAAGAAAAACTGGCCGACGCCGCCGAGGAAGCGGAACAGGCGACGGGCGTGCCCGCGAAATTCATGATGGGCCAGGCCGCGCTCGAAACGGGCTGGGGCCGCCGCGTGATCCGCAATGCGGACGGCACCTCGAGCAACAACCTGTTCGGCATCAAGGCCGGCCCGGGCTGGAAGGGCAAGGTGGCGACGGCCGTCACGACCGAATACATCAACGGCAAGCCGCACACGCGCGTGGAAAAATTCCGCGCCTACGATTCGCATGCGGACGCGTTCAAGGATTACGCCCGCTTGCTGAGCAATAACCCGCGCTACGAAAAAGTGCTGGCGCACGGCGGCGACGCGGCCACGTTCGCGCACGGCCTGCAACGCGCCGGCTATGCGACCGATCCGCAATACGCGGCCAAGCTGTCGCGCATCATCAAGCACTCGCTGGCGTGATGGGGCGATGAGAAAAGAACAAGAATAAAGTTTTGGCGGAACTTGCCGTCAATGACATAGCAGAAAGAAAACCACCATGTCCCTCCTCAGCATCGGCAAAACCGGTTTGTACGCCGCCCAGGCAGGCCTGGCGACGACCGGCAACAACATCACCAACGCCAACGTGGCCGGCTACAGCCGCCAGGTGGTGGTGCAGGCGACTGCGATCTCGATGGGGGGCTCCAACGGTTACATCGGCACCGGCACGCAGGTCGCCCAGGTCAAGCGCTATTCGGACGATTTCCTCAACGCCCAGGTGCGCACGGCCCAGGCGGCGAGCAGCGGGCTGGACGCCTACCAGGCGCAGGTGCAGCAGATCGACAACCTGCTGGCCGACACGACGTCCGGCCTGTCGCCGGCGCTGCAGGACTTCTTTTCGGCGGTGCAGAACCTCACGGGCGACGGCGCGGGCGTGTCGTCGCGCGGCTCGTTCATGACGTCGGCCGACACGCTGGCCGCCCGCTTCCAGAGCATGACCGGCCGCCTCGACGAGATCCGCAAGGGCGTCAACACCCAGCTGACCGCGAGCGTCACGACGATCAACACGTACGCCAAGCAGATCGCCCAGCTGAACGACAAGATCGGCCAGTTGACGGAGGCCGGCGGCCTGAACCCGCCGAACGACCTGCTGGACAAGCGCGACCAGCTGATCATGGACCTGAACAAGCAGGTCAAGGCCACCGTCGTGCCGGGCGATAACTATAGCCTGACCGTGTCGATCGGCAACGGCCAGCCGCTCGTCGTCGGCGTGAACGCCTTTGAGCTGGCGGCCATGAACTCGCCGACCGACCAGACGCGCGTGACGATCGGTTACGTCACCCACGGCAAGACCATGCCGATGGCCGAGAGCGCGCTCACGGGCGGCGAACTGGGCTCCGTGCTGCAGTTCCGCAGCCAGTCGCTGGACCTGGCGCAGAACTCGCTGGGCCGCGTCGCGATCGCGGTGGCCACGACGATGAACGACCAGAACAAGCTGGGCCTGGACGGCAACGGCAAGCCGGGCGGCGACATCTTCACCATCGCGCCGGCCGACGTGACCAAGAACATCAACAACAACAATACAAGCACGACGGCCATCAAGGCGACGGTCGTCGACGCCACGCAACTCACGACGAGCAACTACAAGGTCGATTACGACGGCACGAACTACAACGTGTATCGCCTGTCGGACAACAAGAAGACGGTGATCTCGCCGTACCCGCAGACCCAGCCGCAGGTCATCGACGGCCTCGCGTTCGACATCCAGGGCGCTGCCGATTCGGGCGACAACTTCCTCGTGCGCCCGACGCAGAACGGCGCCGCCAACTTCAAGCTGGCGCTGACGGACGGCGCGCAGATCGCGGCCGCCGCGCCGATCGCCACGAGCGTCCCGCTGACCAACAGCGGCACGGGCAAGATCAGCGCGGGTTCGGTCGACAAGAACTACCTGGGTTCGCCGCTGACCAGCAGCGTCACGCTCGCCTTCGACAAGGCGACGGGCACGCTGTCCGGCTTCCCGGCGGGGCAAGGCGTCAGCATGACGCTGAACGGCACGACGACGACCTATCCCGCCGGTACCAATCCGCCCTTCAAGGACGGCGCCAGCTACACGGTGGCCGGCATGAGTTTCACCATGAACGGTGCGCCGGGCAATGGCGACACCTTCACCATCGCGCCGAACACGGGCCTGGGCGACACGCGCAATGCCGGCCTGATGGGCGACCTGCAAGGGAAGAACATCCTCGACGGCGGCAAGGCCACGTACCAGTCGGCCTATGCCACGCTGGTGTCCACGATCGGCAACAAGACGCGCGAAGTGCAGGCCAATGCGGAAGCCGCGGCGGCCCAGCTGACGCAGGCGGAGGCTGCCGCCAACAACGTTTCCGGCGTCAATCTCGACGAAGAGGCCGCCAACCTGCTCAAGTACCAGCAGGCTTACCAGGCGTCGGGCAAGGTGATGCAGATCGCCGACACGATCTTCAACGCGCTGTTGCAGATCGGCCAATGATTAACGGAGCCACGCCATGACCCTACGCATCAGCACCAACGCGATCTACCAGGCCGGCACCACGCAGATCAACACGCTGCAGAGCCAGATGGCCAAGACGCAGATGCAGCTGTCGACCAACAAGCGCATGCTGACGGCCGCCGACGATCCGATCGGCTCGGCCAAGGCGCTCGAACTGACGCAGTCGCAATCGATGAACACGCAGTTCGGCACCAACCGCACGAACGCGAAGTCGTCGCTGTCGCTGGTCGACAAGACGCTCACCGACGTCTCGAACCAGATCCAGGACATCCAGACGCTGATCGTCACCGCCGGCAACGGGGGCTACACGCAGAGCGACCGCGAGGCGCTGGCCATCGAACTGGAAGGGCGCATGGCCGACCTGCTCGGCTCGGCCAACACGACGGACGGCACGGGCACCTATCTGTTCTCCGGCTACAAGACGACCACGCAACCGTTCACGCAGACCCCCGCCGGCGCGACTTACCAGGGCGACCAGGGCCAGCGCATGCTGCAGGTCGGGTCGGCGCGCAAGATGGCGATCAGCGAAAGCGGCAGCGCCATTTTCGAAGCGAACGTCACCGGCAACGGCACTTTCGTCACGCAGGCCGCCGGCACGAACACCGGCGCGGGCATCATTTCCCCGGGCGCCGTGACGGACGCGACCAAGCTGACGGGCCACGATTACGCGATCGCCTTCCAGGTCGCGGGCACGCCGGCCGTGACGACGTACACGGTGACGGACAACTCGACGTCGCCGGCCAGTGCCGTGCTGAGCAACCAGCCCTACACGGCGGGCGCGGCGATCGCCTTCGACGGCATGTCGTTCGACATCAAGGGCGCGCCGGCCAACGGCGACCAGTTCAGCGTGGAACCGAGCCAGAAGCAGTCGGTGTTCACGTCGATCACGAATTTGATCCAGACGCTGCGCAGCCCGTCCAACGGCTCGGACGGCAAGGCCGCGCTGGCGAACAACCTGAACGCGGCCAGCCTGAACATGAAGAACGCACTGGACAACGTGCTGACGGTGCAAGCCTCGGTGGGCGCGCGCCTGAAGGAAGTCGACTCGCTGGACAGCACGGGTGACGACCTCAACATCCAGTACCAGACCACGCTGAGCGACCTGCAGGACCTGGACATGGTCAAGGCGGTGTCGCTGTACACCCAGCAGCAGCAGACGCTGCAGGCGGCCCAGGTGTCGTTCAAGACGATGTCAGGCCTGTCTCTCTTCAACTACATCTCGTAAATTTCCCCCATTCGGGGTCAGACCCCATTTTTTGGAAACTTCGGGGTCAGAGCACATTTTTGGGTAAGTGCTCGTCGTCACCACAGACGTCGTGCGGGACCGCTTTCTTTGGAATGTTGTAAGCCGATGACGGATTGAACGCGAAGCCACGAATGCATATGGCTTCGGAACCATTGCACAGAAAAGTGCTCTGACCCCGAATTGCGCGAAAAATGTGCTCTGACCCCGAATTGTTCTGCACCCGAATTGTTATCGCGGGGCGGCGGGTGGGGGCGGCTGCCCCGGCCGTTGGCCGCCCACGCGCGGGATTTTGCGGCCCGCCTCGATCCCCTGGTTGAACAGGTTCTGCAGCGGCGTGCCGAGGTACGGCAGCGTGAGGCTGATGATGAGGAAGCCGGCGCCCAGCGTGATCGGGAAGCCGATACCGAACAGGTTCAGCTGCGGCGCCGCGCGCGTCAGGATTGCCAGCGCGATGTTGGTGATGAGCATGGCGGCGACGATCGGCATCGCGATCTGCAGGCCGGCCGAGAACACGCGGCTGCCCCAGCGCACCATTTCCAGCGGCGCGGACAGCGACATCGGCGTGGCCGAGATCGGCAGCGTGAAAAAGCTCTCTGCCAGCGCCTCGATCAGCACGAGGTGGGCATTCATGGCGAGGAACGCCATCGTCGCGACGAGGGCGAGGAACTGGCTGATGGCCGACGAGCGGCCAGCCGAGCTGGGATCGAAGAACGTGGCGAACGAAAAGCCCATCGTCGAGCTGGCGACCTCGCCCGCGAATTCGACGGCGGCGAACACGAGGCGCATCGCAAAACCCATCGCCACGCCGATGAGCAGTTCCTGCGCGACGATCAGGATGCCCGCCCACGACGTCGGATCGACGGCTGGAACGGGCGGGAGCGTGGGGCCGATGATCGCGGCCAGCAGTACGCCGAGCGTCGTCTTGATGAGGATGGGGACGGCCGTGTTGCCGAACACGGGCGCGACCGCGACGAGCCCGAGGATGCGCGTCAGCGGCCACAGCAGGCCGCCGATCCACGCATACAGCTCCGTCGTGGTGAACGAAATCATCGCGGGCGCAACGTCAGCCGATCATCTGCGGGATGCCGCTGAACAGGGTGCGCATGTAGTCGGTCATGACCGTGATCATCCACGGCCCCGCGAGCACGAGCGCGATGAAGACGCCGATCAGCTTGGGGATGAAGGACAGGGTCTGTTCGTTGATCTGCGTGGCGGCCTGGAAGATGCTGACGACGAGGCCGATGACGAGCGCGACGAGCAGCAACGGCGCCGACACCATCAGCGTGACTTCCATGGCCGTGCGGCCCATCGCGATGACGCTTTCCGGAGTCATGGCGTCCTCTCTAGTAAAAACTCTGGGACAACGAGCCCAGCAGCAACTGCCAGCCGTCGACGAGCACGAACAGCATCAGCTTGAACGGCAGCGAGATCACGGCCGGCGACATCATCATCATGCCCATCGACATCAGCACGGACGCGACGACCATGTCGATGATGAGGAACGGGATGAAGATGGCGAAGCCGATCTGGAACGCGGTCTTCAGTTCGCTCGTGATGAAGGCGGGGATCAGTACGCGCAGCGGCACGTCTTCCGGCCCCTGCAGCGCCGGCGTGCGCGAGATCTTGACGAACAGGGCGAGGTCGGACTGGCGCGTCTGCTTCAGCATGAAGCCCTTCAGCGGCGCCGCCGCCTTGTCCATCGCCTCGCCCATCTGGATGCGGTTTTCCTGCAGCGGCACGTACGCTTCGGTGTAGACGCGGTCGAACGTGGGCCCCATCACGAACAGCGTGAGGAACAGGGCGAGGCCCACCATCACCTGGTTCGGCGGCGCCGTCTGCGTGCCCAGCGCCTGGCGCAGGAGGGAGAGCACGATGATGATGCGCGTAAAGCTCGTCATCATCAGCAGCGCCGCGGGGATGAAGGTCAGTGCCGTCATCAAGAGCAGCGTCTGCACCGGCAGGGAATAGGCGGTGCCGCCGCCCGGGGCCGGGCTCGTCGTGAAAGCGGGGATGGCGGGCGCCGCCACCGCCGCCGCCAGCGGCAGGGCCACGAGCCCAGTCGCCAGCAGAAGTCGTTTATTGAGCATCACTTGCGTTTGTCGATCGTTTGTTTGAGCCAGTCGGCGAAGCTGTGCGCGGCCGGCCCATGGGGAGCAAGCGCGGCGTTCGTACCGCCGTTGTCGCCATTCTGCCCGTCCTGGCGCGGCATTGTCGCCAGCGCATTGATGCGGCCGGGTGATGCACCGACCACGATCCATTCATTGCCCACTTCGACGACCATGATGCGCTCGCGGCCGCCGAGGTTCAGCGAGCCGACGACGCGCAGGTTCGCGTTGCCGCCGCCGACCTTCGGGCCGTAGCGCTTGAGGAACCAGGCGAGGGCGCCCAGCACGGCCAGCACGAGGATCAGTGCGAACAGCGTCTGCAGCAGGCTATTCGTCGATGAACCGGCGGGCATCGTGACCGGCGGGACGGTGGCGCCGGGTGCGGCAGGGCGTGGCGCGACGACGTCGGGGGTAGCGGTCACTGCCGGGGCGGTGGTGTCGGGCTGGACGGCAGGCGTCTGCGCAGGAACGGAAGCAGGCGCCGCGGCGGAGGGCGCGCCGGTACCGGCCATTGCCCGCGGTTGTGCCTGCGCGCGGGCCGTGGGCGCAGTCGTCGGTGGCGTTTGCTGGGTCGTCTGTTGTGCCGGTGCCGCCACCGCCGCAGGTTCGGCCGCGACGGGCGCAGGCGCCTGCGCAGCTGCCGCCGGCGCGGCATCGGTCGACCGTCCCGCTGCCTGCCCAGGCCCCGGCGGCGCCGCGCAGGCGGCCAGCGGCAGGGCGAGGGCGAGGGCGAGGGTGGTCAGCAGGCGTGCCGTCATTTGTTGAGTTTGCGGATGCGCTCCGACGGGGTGATGATGTCGGTGAGGCGGATACCGAACTTGTCGTTCACGACCACCACCTCGCCCTGGGCGATCAGGCAGCCGTTGACGAGCACGTCCATCGGCTCACCCGCCAGGCCATCCAGTTCGACCACGGAACCCTGCGCGAGTTGCAGCAGGTTCTTGATGGCGATCTTGGTGCGGCCCAGTTCCACCGTCAGCTGGACGGGGATGTCGAGGATGAAGTCGATGTCGTTGGGCGTCTCCGGACGGGGGCCCTTGTTCGAGAAATCCTTAAACACGGCGGCGGAGGCCGCCTGCTGCTGGTTCGCCAGTGCAGCGGCTTCCGCGGCGGCCTGTTCGGCGATCGCGGCGCCCCAGTCGTCGTCGAGGCTGTCTTGGTCGTCTTGAGTGTCGGACATGTTTTTCTCCTGTGTTGCTTACTTGTTGAAGGTTTCGCTGTTTGCCAGCAATTTCTCGACCTTCAGCGCATATTGTCCGTTGAACACGCCGTAGCTGCAGTCCATGACGGGCACGCCGTCCACGGTGGCCTGGAGCGTTTCCGGAACGGAGATCGGGATCACGTCGCCGACCTTCATGTTCAGGATTTCGTCGAAATTGGCCTTGCCGTGGCCCAGCACGGCCACCAGTTCCACTTCCGCCACCTGGATCTGCTGCGTCAGCAGGCGGATCCAGCGCTTGTCGACTTCCAGCGCCTCGCCCTGGATGCTCGACGTCAGCGCGTCGCGGATCGGTTCGACCATCGAATAGGGCATGCAGAAGTGGATCTGGCCCGACACCGAACCGAGCTCGATGGTGAAAGTGCACGATACCACGACTTCATTCGGGGTGGCGATGTTCGCGAACTGGGTGTTCATCTCCGAGCGGATGTACTCGAATTCGATCGGGTACACCGGTTCCCACGACTTGGCATACGCCTCGAACACGATGTCGAGGATGCGCATGATGATGCGCTGCTCGGTCTGCGTGAAATCGCGGCCTTCCACGCGCGTGTGGAAGCGGCCGTCGCCGCCGAACAGGTTGTCCACAAGCAGGAACACGAGGCCCGGATCGAACACCATCAGCGCCGTGCCGCGCAGCGGCTTCATGTGGACGAGGTTCAGGTTGGTCGGCACGACGAGGTTACGGATGAACTCGCTGTACTTCGACACGCGCACGGACCCCACCGACACTTCGGCGGAGCGGCGCAAAAAGTTGAACAGGCCGACGCGCAGATACCTGGCGAAACGCTCGTTGATGATCTCGAGCGTCGGCATGCGGCCGCGGACGATCCGCTCCTGCGTTGCCAGGTTATACGTGCGGACTCCCGAGGTGTCTTCAGGCGCCGCTACGTCGTCCTGATCGCCGTTGACCCCTTTGAGGAGGGCATCGACTTCTTCCTGTGAGAGAAAATTATCGGCCATGATGCTGCTTTACCGTAATGACTTCTTATGGGCTCCACCAAATCTGCTGCGCGTTGCACTTTTGGCCTGCGATGCTCGCTGTACCTTCGTACAGCTGCGCTTCTCTGCCAAAATTGCTGCCGCTCGCGATGGTTTTGCGGGGCCCATGGTTTATTGGATGATAAAGGAAGTGAAGAGAACGTCCGACACTTCCTGTTCGTCACCGTGCGGCACGAACGGTTCGTTGACCGCCGCGAGGATCTCGCCGGCCAGTTGCTGCTTGCCTTCCACCGTGCTGATCTCGGATGCCTTCTTGCCCGACAACAGCAGCAACACGCGGCTGCGCACCTTGGCCATGTTGGCCTTGATGAGCTCGACCTGCTCCGGTCCCTCGACCTGCAGGGTGAACGCGACCTGCAGATACTGGTCGCCGTGTTCCGGCTGCAGGTTGACCGTGAAGGGTTCGACGGCCACGTATTCGGGCGGCGCCTCGTCCTTCTTCTTTTTCTTGCTGCTGGAGTGGTCCTTCTTGGCCGGCTCAGCCGCCGCTTCCGCGCTGCTGCCGTGCATGAAGTACCAGCCGGCACCTCCGCCCAGGCCGAGCACGACCACGGCCGCGCCGATCATGATGAACAGCTTGCCTTTGCCGCCGCTGGCTGCCGGTGCCGCATCCGCTTTCGGATCGGCTTTGATTTTTGGATTCGCTTTCAAGAGTCTTCGGTCCCACTGTTGGATCGTCCCGTCATTATGTCATTATCGGGAAAAAGTGAGCAGCGGCAACGGTCGAAAAGAGGGAGGAACCTGGGGTATCTCGTTGTTTCTTGACGGATTTGTTGTCGAGGCTGTATCCAAATGCACCGTGGGGCGACCGATGCGCTCGCACCGCTCGCCCCACCGCGTTGTCAATGACGCCAGAACTATTTACGCAAAGGTATCGACCATCCCGCGATCACCGATCCGTGCCGTGCGCGTGGCGGGCCGGACGGTCGCTTCGCCCGCCGTGCCGTTCTCGCCATTGCCGCCGTTGCCGCGGCCATTGTTGCCACGGCCGAAACCGCTCGATGCCATCGCCTGGTCCTGCTGCGCCTGGCCGCCGTTCGACATGCCCGCGTTGACGGTCGCATTGCCCAGCGCAATGCCGCTCTCCTTCATCATTTCCTGCAGGCGGGGCAGGGCGTTTTCCAGCGCCTGGCGGACTTCCAGCTGGTTCGCCGAGAACGTCACGTCGGCCTGGCCGTTGGAGACCGACAGCACCACCTGCAGCGGACCCAGGTCCGGCGGGTTCAGGGTCAGCGACGCGGTCTGGTCCTCGGCGCCGACCATGTAGATGACCTTCTGGCCGACCTGGTCGTTCCACGCATCCGTGCCGACGTGGGCCGACAGCTCTTCGCCGGCGGCCGCGGCGGCCTGGGCCGCTTCCAGCATGGCCGGCTGCAGCTGGGCGGCAGCGACGGTCGCCACCGGTGCCTGTTCCTTCTGGGCGAGCAGCGCGGCGTCGCGCGCCTGCTGCAGGCTGAATTCGGCGGCGTCCAGCTGCGGCTTGACCTCCGCCTTGACGTTGCCCAGCGTGGTGCGCAGGTCGGCCGCGGCCGCTGCCTTGTCCGCGCCGAGGTCGGCACCGGCGGCCGCGAGGGCCGGGTTCTTGATCGACGTGGCCGAGAAGATCTTCGCGCCGGCCGCATCGACGCCGGCTTCCTTGGCCACCGACTTCATCGCGGCCTGCAGTGCGGCCAGCTGGCCGGCGTCCGTGCGCTTGCCCTTGCCGGACAGTGCATCGAAGGCCTGGGCCGCGGTCGTCGTCTTGCCCGCGTCCGCGCCCGGCTTGTGCAGGCTGGCCATCAGCGCCAGCATGGCGCTGGCCGGGTCGCCCGCCTTGGCCGTGCTGTCGTCGTCGGCCTTGTCGTCATCGGCCTTGGCGGCGGCGTCGTCCTTCGAATCGGCAGCGTCCGTCTTGCTGTCCGCCGGCTTGGCGGCCTGCTGCGGCGCGGCGTCGTCGGGTTGCTCGGGTTTCTCGGCTTCCGCCGGCTTGGCGGCGTCCTGCTTCGCGGCCGGCGCAGGTGCTGGTGCCGGAGCCGGAGGCGGCGTGGACGCGAATGCGAGCATGGCGCTGAACTGGCTGCCGTCGCTGCCGCCATTGCCATTGCCCGTGCTGCTCGGGCGCTGGTTGATGCCGCCGGCCGTGTTGAGCTGCGGGTTAAAGGAAGTCGTGGTCATGTCGCTAGTCGCTCAGGTTAAAGGCGCCGGTCAGCGCCTGGCGCGGACTGTCCGGGCCGCGTGGTCGTCCATCATTTTCTGGTCGCGCTTGTTTTCGATCGCAAGAGCCTCGGCGGCCGCGCGCTCGTTCAGGGTCCGGTACGACAGGCGCTTGCGCTCACTCTCCTGCCACCCCTTCTTTTCCATGTCGGCCTTGACATGCGCATGCTTCAGCACTTCGCGCTGGCCGTCGATCGCCTGTTCCAGCTTGCCGAGGAAGGCGACGAAATTCTGGTACGCGAACGGCGTGATGCCTGCCATTTGCGCCGCGTCGAGCCGGTTCGCATAGTCGTCGCGGTAGCCGAGCAGCATCTGCAGCTTCTGCTCTCCCTCGTCGACGGCCTTCAGCGCCGCGCCCAGGCGCTTCGCGCAGGCGTCGGACTCGCGCTGGGCGAGGTCGATCAGGGTTTCGAGTGCGGATGCATTGGCCATGGTAGATCAAGTATACCGATGAGCTTTACCGGCCAATCAGCCGAACAGCGAGGTCAATTCCCCCAAGCTCTGCAGCATGCCCACGTTGTCGTGGATTTCCTGGCACAGGAAGGCCTCGATGCGTTCGTGCAAGGCGATGGCCTTGTCCAGCACCGGGTCCGTGCCTGGCGCGTAGGCGCCCACGCTGATCAGGTCGCGCGAGCGCTCGTAGCGCGAATACAGTTGCTTCAAGGTGCGCGCGGCCTGCTGGTGCTCGCGCGACGTGATGCCGTGCATCGCGCGCGAGATCGATTGTTCGATGTCGATGGCGGGGTAGTGACCCGCCTCAGCCAGTTTGCGGTTCAGCACGATGTGGCCGTCGAGAATACCGCGCGCCGCGTCGGCGATCGGGTCCTGCTGGTCGTCGCCTTCCGACAGCACGGTATAGAACGCCGTGATCGAGCCGCCGCCCGCCTGGCCGTTGCCCGCGCGCTCCACCAGCACGGGCAGTTTCGCGAACACCGACGGCGGATAGCCTTTCGTGGCCGGCGGTTCGCCGATGGCGAGGGCGATCTCGCGCTGCGCCATCGCGTAGCGCGTGAGCGAATCCATGATCAGGAGGACGTTGCGGCCCTCGTCGCGGAAGTGCTCGGCGATGGCGGTCGCGTAGGCGGCGCCCTGCAGGCGCATCAGCGGCGGCGAGTCGGCCGGCGCGGCCACGACGGCCGAGCGGGCCAGGCCTTCCTCGCCCAGGATCTGCTCGATGAATTCCTTCACCTCGCGGCCCCGTTCGCCGATCAGGCCGACGACGATCACGTCCGCCGTCGTGTAGCGCGCGATCATGCCCAGCAGCACGGATTTACCGACGCCGGTACCGGCGAACAGGCCGAGACGCTGGCCCCGGCCCACCGTCAGCATCGAATTGATGGCGCGTACGCCCACGTCCAGCGTTTCCGAGATCGGTACGCGGTCGAGCGGGTTGATGGGGCGCGCGTTGAGCGGGCCCATGTGTTCCGTGGAGACGGGCCCCTTGCCGTCCAGCGGACGGCCGGCGCCGTCGACGACGCGGCCCAGCAGGCCCCAGCCGACGGGCAGGTGGCGCGCGCGGTCCATCGGGCGGCGGCGCGGATGCGTCACGGTGCCGGGCTTCGGCATGCTCGCTTCGATCGGGAATACGCGCGAGCCGGGCACGACGCCTTCGACGTCCGACTGCGGCATCAAAAACAACCGTTCGCCTTCGAAGCCGACGACTTCCGCCTCGATGCGGGCACCGGACGCGACCGGAATCATGCAGGCGGCGCCGACCGCGAGTTTCAGGCCGACGCATTCCATCACGAGGCCGGCCACGCGCGTGACGCGGCCCGACACCTGCATCGGCTCGACGAGATCGACCACGTTGGCGCAGTCGTTCAGGTAAGCCTTCCAGCGGCCCGTGTGCGTATTCATTCCAGCCAGTCCAGGTCCTTGCCGAGCGCATGCGTCAGGCGCTGCCAGCGCGCGCCGATCTGGGCGTCGATCTGGTTGCTGGCCGTGTCCACGCGGCAACCGCCACGCGCGATGCTATCGTCCTCGACGATGCGCCAGCCGTTCTTGTCCAACTCGTGGCCGATGCCGCTGCGCACGATCAGCGCGTCTTCCGGATGCAGCATCAGCAGGGCCGGTTGCTGCAGGTTCGGCAGGTAGTCGATGGCTTCGCGCACGACGGGGATGATCAGGTCCGGCTTGACGTCGAACGCCGTGCGCACCATGCCGCGCGCAAGGTGCAGCGCGAGTTCCAGCACGTCGTTGGCGATGGCCTCGTCGGCCTGCGTGACGGCATCGCCGAACGTCGTGGCGAGCTGGCGCAGGTGTTCCAGTTCCTCGGCCGCTTCGGCACGGCCCAGCGCAAGGCCCTCCTCGTAGCCGGCGGCGTGGCCTTCGGCCTGGCCCGCTTCGAGACCTTCCGCATAGCCGTCGTCGCGCGCGGCGGCGCGGATCGCTTCGAGCTCTTCCGCGGTCGGCAGCTGGATCATGGGCTCCGGCTGGGGCGGCGCCTCGTACGCGCGCGCGGCGGCCGCGGCGGCGGCGGCTTCCGCTTCGCGCTGGGCACGGACGCTGGGACGCTCGTCGCCGAACGACGTCATTTCCCAGCGTTGATATGCGGACTGAAACTCTTTTGAGATGGCCATCAGACGAACGAATCCTCACCTTTGCCGCCCAGCACGATCTGCCCTTCGTCGGCGAGGCGCCGGACGATTTGCAGGATCTGCTTCTGCTGGGTTTCCACTTCGGACAGGCGCACGGGACCTTTCGATTCCAGGTCTTCGCGCATCATTTCCGCCGCACGTTGCGACATGTTTTTGAAGATTTTATCGCGCAAGTCCTGCGACGCGCCTTTCAGCGCGATGATCAGCATTTCCGACTGCACTTCGCGCAACAGCAGCTGGATGCCGCGGTCGTCGATGTCGATGATGTTGTCGAACACGAACATCTCGTCCATGATCTTCTGCGCCATGTCGTTGTCGTAGTTCTTGATGTTCTCCATGACCGAGCTTTCCTGCTCGCCGCTCATGAAGTTCAGGATCTCGGCCGCGGTACGCACGCCGCCCAGCGACGACTTCTTGATGTTTTCGTTGCCGGACAGGAGCTTGGTCAGCACGTCGTTCAGCTCGCGCAGGGCGGCCGGCTGCACGCCGTCCAGCGTGGCGATACGGAGCACGACGTCGTTGCGCAGGCGGTCCGTGAAGTGGGCCAGCACTTCGCAGGCCTGGTCGCGCTCGAGGTGGACGAGGATCGTCGCGATGATCTGCGGGTGCTCGTTGCGGATCAGTTCCGCGACGGACGGCGAGTCCATCCACTTCAGGCTCTCGATGCCGGAGGCGTCCTTGCCGCCCAGGATGCGGTTCAGCAGCACGGCGGCCTTGTCGTCACCGAGGGCCTTGGTCAGCACCTGGCGGATGTATTCGTCGGAATCGAGGCCGACGGTCGACTGCAGGTCGACGCGCTCGCGGAATTCGCCCAGCACCGTCAGGACTTCCTCGTGCTGCACGGCCTTCATCTGCGCCATGGCGGCGCCCAGCTTGAGCACTTCGCGCGGGCCGAGGAATTTCATCACTTCGGCCGCTTCCGATTCGCCCAGGGCCAGCATCAGGATGGCTGCCTTGGTCGTGCTTTCCTTGTCCTTGTCCTTGTCGCTCATTACTCGGTCCCCAGCCATTCCTTGATCACGTTGGCCACGATGCGCGGATCGTTCTTGGCCATGTCTTTTGCCATTTCCAGGTTGCTCTTGTAGACCTGGACCTTCTGCTGTTCTTCCTCTTCACGCTGGATGCGGGCTTCTTCGTCCGGGTCCGGCTCCGGTTCCGCTTCCGGCTCTTCCGGTTCCGGTTCGGGCGGGATCGCCACGGCTTCGTCGAACTTTTTGATCGCCGGCTTGAGCAGCGGCCGCACGAAGCGGAACCACAGGAAAGCCAGCACGAGGGCGATGAAGACGTAGCGTGCGATGTCCTTCGCCAGCGGCAGGTTGGCGGGATCCTTCCACCAGTCCGGCGCCTGCTCTTCCGGCTTGTCGACGCCGTCGAACGGGGCGTTCGTCACGTTCAGCGTGTCGCCGCGCGCCTGGCTGTAGCCCATCGCCTGCTTGACCAGTTCGTTGATCTGCGCGACTTCGGCGGCGCTGAGCGGCTTGACGACGACCTTGCCCGTCTTCGGATCGATGGTGCGGCGGTAGTTCACCACCACGCCGACCGTCAGGCGCTTGATGCCGCCCATCGGTTTCTGCTCGTAGCGGATGGTCTTGTCGACTTCGTAATTGGTCGTGGAATCCTTGCGGCTCGGTCCGGTGGACGCCTGGGCCTGGGCGGGCTGGGCGCCGCCGTCGAGCGGTGCGGTCGCCACGCCCGGCGGCTGGTTCGACAGCGCGCCCGGGATGCCGGACGGGTTCGTGCTGCCCGGACCGTTCTGCTCGGACGTCTGCTGGCTGCGGATCGCCTGCGGTTCCGGCGGCGAATTCGGCTTGTACATCTCGGCCGCGGTGTCGGTCTGGGCGAAGTCGACTTCGGCGGTCGCTTCGGCGCGCACGTTGTTCTGGCCGACGAGCGGGGCGATGATCGACTGGACCTGCTTGACGATGTTCTGCTGCAGCGCTTCGACGTATTTCAGCTGGTTCGGGTCGAGCTGCTTGCCGTTCTTGTTCGCGCTGTCCGACAGCAAGGTGCCGTTCTGGTCGACGACGGTCACGTTGGCCGGCGTCAGTTCCGGGATCGACGACGCCACCAGGTGCACGATGGCGCTGACTTGCGCCTGGTCGAGGGCGCGGCCCGGCTGCAGGTTCAGGAGGACCGATGCGGTCGGCTTTTGCTGGTCGCGCACGAACACGGACGGCTTCGGCAGCGCAAGGTGCACGCGGGCCGAGCTGACGGCGGACAGCGACTGGATCGAATTGGCCAGCTCACCCTCCAGCGAGCGCTGGTAGTTGACCTGCTCGACGAATTGCGACGTGCCCAGCTTCTGGTTCTCCAGCAGCTCGAAGCCGACGTTGCCGGCACGCGGCAGGCCTTGCTGGGCCAGCTTCAGGCGCAGGTCGTGGATGCGGTCGGCCGGCACGAGGATCGCGCTGCCGCTGTCCGAGAATTTGTACTTGACCCCCATCTGGTCGAGCGAGGCGGTGATGGCGCCGCCGTCCTTGTCGGTGTAGTTGGAGAACAGCACCTTGTATTCCGGCGCCGACGTCCACAGCCACAGTGCCGCGACGATGGCCACCACGCCGGCGATGGCGCCGCCGATGACGATGCGTTTGCCGTTCGTCGTCTGCCAGAACTTCGGCTTCTCGTCGGCCGGGGTTGCGATGTCGCTGTCGAGGAGTTCTTCCGCTGTCGTTGCCATGTTGGGGGAGGGAATGGGTGTATGAACGCCATTATGGAGCCGTACGGCAACATTCAAACCCCGGAATAAGGCCCTGTTTACCGTGCTGCTCGAAGGCAATCATTGCCCGGGCGCTGATATTCTGACAGCCTGAATCGATTTGTTTGACAGGCACGGGAGAACGGACATGAACATCGGCGGCATCGACAGCAGCCGGATCGAAGCGATGATGGCGCAGCTGAAGTCGGCGGCACAAAAGCCGGCCGGCCCGGCGTCACCGACGGAGGCGCTGGGCGGGCTGGGCGGCATCGGCAAGCTGGGCGCTCCCGATGCGGCCGAATCATCGACCAAGGTCAGCTTCTCGGATGCGCTGAAGGCATCGCTGCAGAACGTCAGCAATTCCCAGATACAAGCTGACGAGATGGGCAAGAAATTCGCGGCGGGTGACGATTCCGTCAGCCTGTCCGATACGATGATCGCGATGCAGAAAGCGAGCATCAACTTCCAGGCGACGGTGCAGGTGCGCAACAAGCTGGTGTCGGCTTATCACGACATCATGAACATGCAGGTGTGACGATCACTTGACCTCGACGCGTCCCTTCATCACCGGATGCAGCGTGCAGAGATAGTCGAACGACATCGTCGCCGGCACCGCCCAGCGCCAGGTCTTTCCGGGTTGAAGGTCACCCGACTTGACGCCGGCCGCCGTCACGTTGTGGACGAACATGTCGCGGTTCTCCCACACGATCGTATCTCCCTTCTTGACCTGCACGACCTGCGGCGTGAACTTCATGCCGTCGATGACGACGTGGTGTTCCGCCGCGCCGGCCATGAGGGGCAGCGTGCACAACGCGGCAATCAGCGTGGCGAATGCGGTCTTCACTTGAGTTCGGCCTGGATGTGCTTGGCATGCTCCAGGTGCGCCACGAACGCCGGGCGGACCTTGACGAGCAGGGCTTTCAGTTCGGCATTCGACGCGTTCGGGATCAGCGTCTTGTCGAGTGCGCCGAGCACGGTCTCGTGGTACGTCACTTCGTTGTCGACATAGGCCTTGTCGAACGCCTTGCCGGACAGGGCGGCCAGCCGGGTGCGCGTCGCCGCGCCGTCCTTCGTCAGGCTCTTGCTGGTGTCGTTGTCCTCGGGCGTCACGTGCAGTTTCTGCACCAGCGCGACGGCCTGCTGGTTGACGCCGGCGTGGTCGGCCACCATGCGCTGGGCGAAGGCGCGCACGTCCTTGTTCTGCGTTTTCGTCTCGGCCTGCTTGCCGGCGTCGATGTCGACCGCATTGGCGGCGACGACGATGGCGGCGATCTGCGCGTCGTTCGGGCCGGCCGCGTGGGCGGTGGCGCTCAGGGCGAGCAGGGCGGACAGCAGCAGCGGGGCGGATTTGTTCATGGCGGACTCCTTGAATGGGTGGTTTAGGTGAAACAATCCATTCGATGCACGCTTTGGCGCGCGCGTTCCCGCTTCGTGTCAGGGGGACGGTTCCGCGTCCAGCCGGCGCCGGACCGCATCGACGATCCGGTCGCAGCGCGCGCCGTCGAACCCGAACGCATCCTCGATCGCGAAGTCGATCTCGCGCGCGAGCGCCTCGCGCAGCATGGCCCGCGCGCGGAAATAGCGGGTGCGCACGGTCGCCGCGGGGATGTCGAGCGTGGCCGCGGTCTCTTCCACGGTCAGCTCTTCCACCGCGCGCAGCACGAACACCGTGCGGAAGGCGGCCGGGAGCTTGTCGATGCCTGTCTCGATCAGGCGCCGCGTCTGGGCGCGCAGCGCGGCCAGTTCGGGCTGCGCCGGCTCGTCCAGCCGGTCGCGGGGCAGGATCGCATCGTCCGAACCGAAATCCGCGCCCAGTTCGATAACGTCGGCGAGCCGCCCGGTCTTGCGCTGGCGCATCAGCGCGGCATTGACGACGATGCGGGTGAGCCAGGTGCCGAGCGCCGATTCGCCGCGGAACGCGGGCAGGGCGCGATAGGCCTGCAGATAGGCATCCTGGAGCGCATCCTCGGCTTCCGCATCGTCGCGCAGGACGCTGCGCGCGACGCGGTAAAGGCGGCGGTTGAAGCGCCGCATCAGATCGGAGAACGCGTCGCGGTCACCGGCGCGGATGCGGCGCAGCAGCGCGTCGTCGTCGAGGGAAGAGGGGTTCGGTGCGGCGGCCTGCATGGAATCTCCTGGTCGTATGCCTGACGATTGGATGCAGGACAGAAGCCCCGCGTTCCCGCCTTCAAGATACTCGCAGGCCATTACACAAATTCGGGGTCAGAGCCCTTTTTGACAGAAATTCGGGGTCAGAGCACTTTTTCGATCAAGAGCCAACGGGTATTAATCCGTGGAGACCGACGTCTGTCGTCAGCGCCCGCGCTCTTGTCTACGCTGGCCAGCTAGCGAACAGCGCTGGTGATCAATTGTTCAGAAAAGTGCTCTGACCCCGAATTTAACGAAAAATGTGCTCTGACCCCGAATTGACCCCGAATTGTCAGGCCAGGCCGGCCAGGCGGGCGTTGCGTTCGCGTTCGAGCTTGGTGATGTAGCGTTGCACGGCGGCCAGGTTGCCGCGCGAGATGTCGACGAACTGGCAACCGAGGCGGCGGCTCGTCTTGTTGTTGAGCAGCGTCATGTCGATCGAGTTGCGGACTTGCAGCGAGCAGGTCACCGGGCCGATTTCCGGCAGGTCGATGCGGCAGTTCGGGAAGGTGTCGCCGATGGTCGTGCCGAGCTGCAGCTTGCTGTCGTGGATCGCGACCCCGCCGCAGCTGATGTCGGCCAGCGGGAACACGGCGGTGCCGCCGCCCAGCTCGGCCGGCAGGGGGATCGTCGCCCGCACGGGATTCGTCACCGGCGTCGGCATGCGGTAGAACTCGCGCCGCTGCAGGCGGATCAGGCTCGCGGGAATCGCGGCGGACAGCGCGGTCCCGCCTTCGAATTGCACTTCGCGCAGGTTGTCCAGGCCGAATACGATGCGGATCTTGTCCAGCGACGTGTCGCACCGGACCGTGCCGGCCGCCACGATGCGCGTGTTCTGCTCGGGGCTGACGGAGCAGTCGATGACGACGGTGCCCGCATCCGGATCGACGGCCAGCAGCGACGTGACGCAGACGTCCGCCTCGCCCTTGATCAGCATGCGGATCAGCTGGTTCTTTTCGGCGATCTGGCGCAGCAGGGCCACGATCTCCCTGGGCGACTCGACTTCGTAGTCGTGCCAGGCTTCTAATTCGGCGTCAGTGATTGCTTGCATCTGTGTCAACCGGAGTGCTTTCTTGGGGTGGGAGGAGGCGTGCCGTGTCCGGTGCGGGCGGTGGTGTCTGCCCGGAAACTTGCGCGGATTCAATATAATAGAGCCAGGCCAATAGTTCGGCAATGGCGCGGTAGAGGGCCGGCGGGATCTGGCGATCGAGATCGACTTTCATCAGCAACGCCACCAGTTCCTTCGATTCGTGCACGAACACACCGGCCTCTTGCGCGCGGCCGATGATCTGTTCGGCGACGAGACCCTTGCCCTTGGCGACGACCTTCGGCGCGGCATCGCCGGCACCGTAGGCCAGTGCCACGGCGCTCTGGCGGCGCGTCGGCTTATCGTTGTCCATCGTCATGGATGGTGAGCGTGGAGAGCGGCGTGCCGGCCGCGTCGAGCGCATCGGCCAGGCGCGCGCGCTGCGCATCCAGCAAGCCTTTGACCGATTCGTCCTCGGCATCGAGGCGGATGTGCAACTGGCCGCCGGACAGCACGACGCGCGCCGCCACCTCGCCCAATGCGCCGAAGCGCAGGCGCAGGCTGCTCTGCCACGTGCCGCCGTGTTCGTCATCGTCGCTGCCATCCTGGCCGCCGGAAGCGTCCCGTTCGACGTCCCACTGCATGTCGCGGCCCGGCCACAACTGGCCCTGCCAGGCGGCGCGGCCCTGTTCGTGTGCATTCAGCTGCAGGTTGATGAACTGGGCCGTGTTCGGATCGGTGGGCGGCGGCATGCCGCGCGCCTGCGGTTCGGCCGCGAGGTCGGCGCGGGGGCGGGCGCCTTCGGCCCATTCGGCCACGTGCGATTCGTAGAACAGGCCGCTCTTGCCGAGGCCGTCCTTCAGCGCCTGCGCGATGGCGCCGGCGTCCGTCGACGGCCCGCCCAGCAGCGGCGTGCGGCCGACCGCGGCGGTGGCTTGTGTGTCCGCTTTCTGCGCGGCCGCGATGACGTCGCCCAGCATCTTGCCGGCCGTGCTGAGCGACGTGTTGGCGCCGTCGGCCGCGCCGCCCGGCAGTTGCGCGAGACCGCGCGTGCCCGCGAGCAAGGCGGCCGTGCGCGTCAGCGCGGCGGCATCCTTGCCTTCGAGATAAGCGAGCGTAAACGCCTGCGGGCTGGCGCCTTCCGGCAGCGGCGGGCCGGCTTCGGCGAAGGCGGGGGCCCCCTGGCCCGTCTGGACCTGGAACATGGGCCGCGGCGCGACCGTCACGAGGGTCAGCGGCACCTGCGTGCCGACCTGGACGCCCTGGGGCAGCGGCATGCGCGCCGCCATGTCGTTGATGCGCACGACGAAGCTGCCGTCGGGCAGTTTCGCCAACACGTCGGCCGGCATAGCCTGGCCCACGAGGTTGGCGAGCGCGCGCGCAAAGGCTTGCTGGCGCGGGTCGCCGACGGGTAAGGCGGGACGGGCTGCCGCGACCGGGGTCAGCGAGACGCTATCGCGCGGCAGCATCGTTCAGGTCAGACGCCGTAGGCGCGCGCGACGCGGCGTTCGACGGTCTTGTTCGAGATCATGGCCTGCAGCTTCGCCATCCACGGCTGGGTCAGGTCGCGGATCTTGCGGTCGGAATCGAGCATCTTGCGGATGGCGTTGACCTTGCGCACGCGTTCCTGGCCGGCCAGCGGCGTGTCGCCATTGTCCTTCAGCTGGCGCACGCAGGCGGCGCACTGGTGTTCGAGCTGGAGCAGGCGGTCCCAGTCGGCCGCGGCGGCGGCGGCCAGCATCTGGTCGGTGATGCCGACCATGGCTTCGTACAGCGAGGCGATTTCGGTATTCGTCATCATCGTCGTGGCTCCCATCATGCGCTCGCCAGGGTCGGGGCTTTCGGCATGGCCGTGGGCGCGGCGACCTGCTGCGGCTGCTGGACCTTGTCGCCGATTTCCAACCACGCGCCGCGCAGGTCGGCCAGCAGGCCGTGCACTTCGTCGATGATGGTCACGTCGTTCTTCAGGTTCGCGTGCAGGAGGCGGCGGCTCATGTAGTCGTACAGGGCGTCGAGGTTGGCGGCGATCTCGCCGCCGGCGTTCTTGTCGAGCGACGCGCGCAGGCCGTTGTCGATGATCGAGATGGCTTTCGAGATGGCCGAACCCTTGGCGGCGATGTTGCCGGCGGCGATGTTCGTCTTGGCGCCGAGCAGCGCGACGAGGGCACCGTCGTACAGCATGACGATCAGCTTGTGGGGCGAGGCCGACGTGATGCCGGTCTCGAGGCTCACGTTGTGATAGGCGTTGACGCCGCGTTTCATGTTTCCAAACATGGTGGTTCTCCAAAAATCCAGTTATCGGTTGGCCGCGAGGGCTGCCAACTGCTGCGTCAGATAGCTTTGGGTGCTTTGCATCGACTGCAGCATGGTGTCGAGCGAGGTAAATTGTTTTCGATACATGGCTTCCAACTGGGTCAGGTGATCGCTGAAGGCGTCACGCTGTTTGGCCACTGCCTTGATGCTGGCGTTCAGGCCGTCGGTCTTGCTGTTGAGTACGCTGCCCGAGCCGGTGAAGCTCGCGGCGAGGTTCGTCAGCTGGTAGGCATAGCCTTGCGAAAAGGTCACCGTGCCGCGGTCGCCGGTGGTGCCGGTCTTGACCGTGATCTGGATGCCCGCCGCCGGCGAACCGTCGGCCGCCGTCAGCGACTGGCCGTTACCCGTCGCGGCGACGTTGCCGATGGTGCCTTCGATGTCGGTGCCGACGGCCGGCGTGGCGCTACCGAAGAGGTCGCTGACGGCCGTGCCCGTGACGCTGGAAATCGAGATGTTCGACGTCGAGCCGTATTTGCTGGACGAGATCGACAGGTGGCCGGTGCCGTCCACCGAGGTCTCGACCGCGTCGCCGGCGTTCGCGAACGTGGCGTTGCCGTTGATGGCGGCGCGCAGCATCGACGCGAGCTGATCGTTCGCATATGTGCCGGCCGGGATCGTGATGTTCTGGACTTTCGAATCCGTGGCCGGATCCGTCTGGTTCAGCGTGACGGTCCAGGTGGTGTTCGAGGCGATCGTCGTCGGGCCGGACAGGGGATTGGCACCGGTCAGCGTGCCCTGCGTGGCCATGTGCGTGACGTTCACGGCATACTCGCCCGGCTTGGTGGCCGCCGTCGATTTATCGAACGTGATGTTGCCGTCGCTGGCCGCGCCGACGGCCGCGAACAGGCCGCTGATGTCGCTGAAGTTGCTGGACATGGCCTTGTTCAGCTTGGTCGAGTCGAGCGCCAGGCTGCCGTCCTTCTGGAACGAGACGCCGATCTGGCTGAGGTTCGACAGGCTGCTGTCCAGGCCTTCGACCTTGGTGCCCAGCGCGCGCCGCAACTGGGTCTGGATCGAACGGACGGCCGAATCGCCCTGCAGCACGCCGCCCGTCTTGGTGTCGGCGTTGTAGCTCGAGAGACCGGAAATCGTCTTGTTCAGGTCGTTGTAGGCCTTGACGAAGCCGTTGATGGCATCCGTCACCGCGCTCTTGTTCTGCGACACGGTCAGCGTCGTGCTGCCGGTCGTGGACAGGTCCAGGCTTACGCCCTGGATGATGTCTTCCACCGTCGTGTCGGCACTGCTGACCGCGATGCCATTCATGGTCAGCTTGCTGTCCTGCGCGCCGCTCGTCTGCGTGAGGGCCTGCGTGCCGCTCGGATCATAGGCCAGCAGGCTGGCGAGGCCGGCGTTGACGGGGCCGCCGTCGGCGCCATCCACGGTGATCTTCATGGCCGACTTCTCGCCCGTCTTGTTCGACGTGATCACGAGGTGGTACGGGTTGTCGCTGCCGTCCGAGACGATGGTGGCGGTGACGCCCACGTTGGCCTTGTTGATGGCGTCGCGGATGCCCTGCAGGGTCTGGTCCTTCGTGTCCAGCGTCACGGTGCCGCTGGCCTGGCTGCCATCCTGGGTGAATCCGGCGCCGAGGTAGCTGCCGGCGCTGCCGGCCGTGAGGCCCGCCGCGGCCGGGTTGTTGCCGCCGACGAGGATCTGGCTGCCGTCTTTCGAACTCAGCGTGATGCCGGCCGTACTGGTGGCGTCCGAGCCCGTGTTGGCCGCGCCGGGAGCGAGGCCGATGCCGCCCGTGACGGTGCCGCTGACGGCTTCCGTGACGTTGATGTTGGAACCGTCGGCCGCGAAGAACTGCAGGTCGTGGGTGGCGGCCGAGCCGGTGAACGTGATGTTGGCGGCGGCCAACTGGTTCTTGACGTTGTTCGTGCCGAGCGCGGTGTCGAGCGACGCGGCCGTGACGGTGGTACTGCCGTCCGAGCTGGCCAGCTGGACACCGCCCACGGTCAACGCATAGTTGCCGGAAGTGACCGCCACGTCGCCGAAGGTGCCGAACATCGTGGCCGAGGTGGACGTGATGCCGGCCTTGGCCGTGACGCCCGTCGTATCCGTTTCGTCGTTGATGGCCGAGGCGAGGTCGCGCGCGCTGCGCGTCGTGCCGTTCGTGCTGATCGCGGTGCCGTTGATGGTCAGCGAGCCGGTCGCGATGCCGGACGCTGCGCTGGCCAGGCTCAGTGCGGCGCCAGCCATGCCGAACGTGCCGCCACCGATGCTGCCGAACTGGAACGTGAGCGTCGTCTTGGCGCCGTCGCCGATCTGCGCCGTATTGCTGGCCTGGCCGCCCGTCATGAGGCTTTGCGCCTGCGCGAGCTGGCTGACGTTGATCTTGTACTTGCCGGGCACGGCGCCCGCGCCAGGGGTCGCCGTCAGGAGATCCTTGTTGCTGGACGAGCTGGTCAGCGCGCTGAAGGTATTGGCCGAGTTCAGCGTCGTCAGCGCACCCTGGAAAACGCCGACTGCCGCACTGACCTTGCCGTACGCCTGCAGCTTGGTCTGGTAGTCAGTCGTTTTCTTGTCGTAATTGTCGAGCGGCGCCGATTCGGCCGACATCAGCTTGCTGACGAGACCGTTGACGTCGAGGCCGGAGCCGATACCAGGTGAGCTGATTCCCACTTGTTTCTCCTGTGAAAGCGATAATGTAAGTCATTATCGACAGAAGCAAACGGTACTTGAGAGTGGGAAATGTGCGTTATTTCCGTGCCAGAACAATTTGGTAGGAAAAATGCAATAGAGAAAGGGAATAGGGCAGGAAGCGCGGGCCGCGGGCCCACGCTTCACGGTGAAGCGGACATTGAGCGCTCAGGCCGTCTGGTTGATGAGGAGGCCCTGCTGCATCTTGTCGATCGACTTGGCGATCTGCAGCGCTTCCTTCGAAGGGATCTGACGGACGACCTCCTTCGTGCTCTGGTCGATAACCTTGACCACGATGTCCTTGCTGTCCTCGTCGATCGAGAATTGCAGGCTTTGCGACGAACCCAGCATGGCGTCGTTCATCTTCCTGACAGCGGCCGACACATCCTCGCGCGACGGCTTGGCGCCGTCGGCAAGCTTGCTCTTGCCGGCCGACTCCGTCTCACCCGTCGGCGTCGCCGGCTGGGCCGGACGGTCCTCCACACGGGGAGAAACAGGTGAACCCACTGGTAGTATGTTCATGATGAGTTTCCTAGCAAAAATTCCTCGGCTGAATTACTCCAGCCGAGGAATCACTTTACACCGCTATTGGTGGCTTATTGCGACTGATTAGCCACGCAGCAGCGACAGGACACCGTTCGGCAGCGAGTTTGCCTGGGCCAGCATCGAGGTGCCGGCCTGCTGCAGGATCTGGCCGCGGGTCATGTTCGCGGTTTCCGAAGCGAAGTCGGTGTCGACGATACGGCTGCGCGATGCCGACAGGTTCTCGGTCGACGACTGCAGGTTCGAAATCGCCGAGCTGAAGCGCGACTGCAGTGCGCCGAGCTGGGCGCGCTGGTCGTTGACCTTGGCCAGGGCGGCATCGGCGATCTTGATTGCCTGCTGGGCGTTGGCGAAGCTGCCGACGTCGATATCCGACACTTTTTTCAGATTCGACGAGGTTGCCAGACCAAAGCCGCTGGTGTCGGTGGCCGAGAAGCTTTCGCTCGAGTCGAGCGTGATCGTGCCCTTGGCGATGCTCGGCGTGCCGACGGTCGCCGACACTGCGGCGAACGTACCCGCGGCGCCCGCGCCGTCGTAGGCGGCGATCTTGCCGTCCGCAGCCGTGTCCAGTTCGGTCAGCTTGATATCGTTGCCGCTGGCGTTGGTCAGCTTCAGACCTTTGGCGTCCGCATCGTACGATGCCGTCACACCCGTCTTTGCACTCTGCGCGTTGAACGCGCTGATTGCCGCCGCGTAGTCGTCCGCCGTGCCGGTGCCGGAGCCGATCTTGAATGCCACGCTGATGTCGGTCGAATTGTCGGACCCCAGCGCCAGCGTGTAGGCGACGCCAGCCGTGCCCTGGAACCCCACGCTGGTGGTTGCAGTCGCGGTCACGCCGGAATCGGCGGACTTGTTGTTGATGGCGGCAGCCGCATCCTTGGCGGTGCTGTTCGCGGAGATGTCGACCTTTGCCGTGCCCTGGCTGCCGTTGATGACCATTGCGGCCGTACCGCCGACGATCGCGCCGGTATCGATCTGGCCGTCGGTGGTCGTCGTGTTATTGCCATAGACGGACGTGCTGAAATTCGAACCGGTCATCGAGATCAGCTGGTTGGCGTTGGCGCCGACCTGGAAGTTGGCGGTGCCCATCGAGCCGTCCAGCAGCTTGGTGCCGTTGAATTCGGTGGTGCTGGCGATGCGGTTCAGTTCCGAGGTGAGCTGCGACACTTCGGTCTGCAGGGCTTTACGGTCGCTGGCCGAGTTCGAGGAGTTCGAGGATTGCACGGCCAGTTCGCGGATACGCTGCAGCATGTCGCCCGAGCTCGACAGGGCGCCTTCGGCCGTCTGGGCCATCGACACGCCGTCGTTCGCGTTGCGGGTTGCCTGGTTCATGCCACGGATCTGCGAATTCATACGGTCCGAAATTGCCAGACCGGCGGCGTCGTCTTTTGCGCTGTTGATGCGCAGGCCCGACGACAGGCGCTGGATCGAGGTGTTGAGCGAAGATTGCGAGGTGGACAGGTTACGCTGAGCGTTCAGGGATGCAACGTTGGTATTGATAACGGACGACATGGTGTCTCTCCAGACTTGGTCTTGCAGGGCGTGGCGACGTGCCACTCAGAATCACTTTGGTCTGTCACGCTGTTCTGTGACATTCAAACCGCTGTTGATGCAGGTAACGGTGCTCTACGGAAAAAGTTTAGAGGGCGAGAGCGAAAAAAATCGAAATTTTTGTGTCGCCGCCGGAAGCGGGCCTGCCTTGGCGGCGACGAATTCGGGAACTTTAGGGCGAAAAAAAATTATTTTTCCGTGGCCGGGCTTGTCAGTCAGCCACCACGACGCGGTTCTTGCCGCTCTGCTTGGCCTGGTACATGGCCTTGTCCGCGCGCGCCATCAGGCTGGCCTGCTCCTCGTTCGGATGGCGCAAGGCCACGCCGCACGAGAACGTGATCAGCATCTTCTCGTTTTCGTGCAGGAAGAAATGCCTCGTCAGCTCGCGCTGCACGCGCACCATCGCTGCCGATGCCGCTTCGACATTCGTTTCTGGCAACAGGATGAGGAATTCCTCGCCGCCGAAGCGGGCGATCACGTCCATCGAGCGCAAGGTGTCCCGCACGACCTTCACGAGGTGGCGCAGGGCGTTGTCGCCCGCGAGGTGGCCATAGGTGTCGTTGAGCTTCTTGAAATTGTCCAGGTCGAGCAGGGCCACGCACAGCGGCGTGCCGCGGCGGTCGGCGCGGGCGCTTTCGCGCTCGAACACGTCGTCCAGGCCGCGCCGGTTGAGGCTGCCCGTCAACTGGTCCTCGCGCACCAGTTCGCTCATGTGCTGCAGCTTCGCTTCCAGATCCTTGATGCGCGCCTCCGCTTCCTGCACCTCCTGGTGCGCGGCCAGCATGCGGTCGCGCGAGGCCATCGCCTCGGCCTGCACGATCTTCGTTTCGCGCAGCACTTCTTCCAGCACCACGTTGAGTTCCTCGATATTCCCGGCACCGCGGATGCGCTCGGAAAAGCCGCCGATCTTTTCGTGGAAATCTCCCGTCGACGCCGCCACGGAACCGAGACGGTCGATGAACGTCATCATCATGTTCTTGACGGTCGCCTTGACGTCCGCGATGCCGTGCTTCAGCTGCCCCTGCTTGTAGATGACGTCCTTCAGGCTGCGCGTGGCGTCTTCCAGCGCGCGATGGTCGAGCGGACCGGCGATCAGGTCCTGCACGGCGGCGATCTGGCCGCGCATCCAGCTGTCGTCGTCCAGCAGTTCGGATACGTTTTCCAGCAGCAGTTTAAAGAGGCGCAGCAGCAGTTCCTGCTGTTCGGCCGTGTCGCCGCTCTTCAGCTCGATCTGGTAGCACAAGTCCTTCAGGCGCCCCGCGATTTCCTGCAGCGCTTCCTCGCTGTGCGCGACCTTGACGGCGGCGCCCAGCGATTCCGCTTCGCCCGACAGGTTCGGGGTGCCCGCCAGCAGCGACGCGACGGCGAACGTCAGCGTGCGGCTGAGCAGGTCGCGCAGCAGCTTCGCTTCGCCGTTCTCCACGCCCAGCGACATCGCGGGGTGCGTGTGGCGGCGCAGGTGTTTCTCGGCCAGCTGAGACAGCGTGCGTGCATAGCCGTCCCAGTCGCGCTGCTTGACGGCGCGGTTGAAGCGGGCGCCGAACTCGGCCAGTTCGCCGGGCGTGTCGGCCAGCTTGTGCGCGAAGCCGGACAGCACGTGTTCCGCGCCCGGGTCCGCGGGAGGGGCTGGAGGCGGCAGGACGTCGACGCCGGCGATCTCGTTATAGATCTCGCGATAGGCGTCCGGCGTCGGCGCGATGCGCCGCGTGGCGAGCCGGCGGAACGCTTCGCGTGCGATTTCCGCAGGGTTCAGACCGGGAACCCCCGGCGGGCGTGGTGGACTGGACATTTTGGACGTTGCAATATGGAATTCTTATTGTCGCCATGGTAAGCCGCTGCCAAAAAATCAAATCGCAGATCAGACGCGGAATTACCACTCTTTCTCACCGACTGTATTGACAAAGCACAATTCAGTCAATGAGCTGGTTGCGGATGGCGTAGTGGGTCAGTTCGGCACTGGTCTTGAGTTTCATCTTGGCCAGCAGGCGCGAGCGGTACTCGCTGACCGTCTTCACCGACAGCGAGAGTTCGCGCGCGATCTCGCTGACGGTCTTGCCGGAGGCGATCATGGTGAGGGTCTGGTATTCGCGGTCGGACAGCGCTTCGTGCACGGGCGCTTCGTGGTTCTCGCCCAGCTGGGCCGCCAGCACCTGGGCCAGCTGGGCGCTGACGTAGCGCTGGCCGCCCGCCACCTGGCGGATCGCGTTGACGAGTTCCTTCGGCGCGCTCTGCTTGGTCAGATACCCGGCCGCGCCCGCCTTCAGCGAGCGTATCGCGTACTGGTCTTCGCGGTGCATGGACAGCATCAGCACGGCCAGGTCCGGCTGTTCGCTCTTGATCTGCTTGAGCACTTCGATGCCGTTGCGGTCGGGCAGGGAGATGTCGAGCAGCACCACGTTGCAGCGCGATTTGCGGAACAGCTTGACGGCGTCGAGGCCGGTCTCGGCTTCGCCCGCGACAACGATGTCGCGCTGTTCGGCGAGGATTTGTTTCAGGCCTTCGCGCACGATGGCGTGGTCGTCTGCAATAAAAACGCGGATGCTGGCTTTTTCTGTCATGCTCGGGTGGTTTCGCTGCGTCCGGCCGCGGGGGCGGCCAGCCTGATCTTGACGACGACCATCGTGCCGCCTCCAGGGGCCTGCGACAGGGTGAGCGTGCCGCCCAGCGCCCGGGCGCGCTCGCTCATGCCGCGCAGGCCGAACGACTGGGGCTTGAGACGGTCGGCGGGCGTGATGCCGCGGCCATTATCGCAGATGCCGAGCGTCAGGTGCTGGCGCTGGCGGCGCAGGCTGACCGTCACGCGCGTGGCGCCCGCGTGTTTCGCGATATTCGTCAGCGCTTCCTGGAAGATGCGGAACAGCGCGGCCGCCTGGTCCGGATCGAGGTCGATTTCCTTGTCGGCGCTGCGGAACACGCAGGCGATGCCCATCTGCTTTTCGAATTCGCGTGCCTGCCATTCGAGCGCGGCGACGAGGCCCAGGTCGAGCGTGCTGGGACGCAGGTCCAGCGAGATGCGGTGCACGGCCTCGATCGTGCGGTCGACGAGGTCGTCCAGGTAATCCGCCTTGTCGCGCAGGGCAGGATCGTCCGGCAGGCGCGCCGCGAGCATCGACAGCGCCATCTTGATCGCCGTGAGATTGCCGCCCAGGTCGTCGTGGATCTCGCGCGCGATGCGGGCCCGTTCCTGTTCCTTGACCTGCTGGATGTGGTCCGTCAGCTCGGCCAGCCGCGCGCGCGACCGCCGGGTTTCTTCCTGCTCCAGCTTGCTCGCGGTGACGTTCGTCATGATGCCGTCCCACTGGACACCGCCTCCAATCAGCGGCAAGGGCGTCGCGCGCAGGCTGATCCATTTGACGTCGTTCCACGCCTCCACGCAGATGCGGCCTTCCCAGTTCCACGCGGCCAGCGCCGTCCTCGACGCCTCCATCGCGTCCTGGTAACCCTTGCGGTCCTCCGGCAGGATCAGGCGCAAGAAGCGCCCGGGATCCTGTTGCAGTTCCGACACCGACAGGCCCAGCAGCGCCGTGCACCCCTCGCTCAAATACGGGTAGGCCATCGTGCCGTCCGCATGCAGCACGAACTGGTAGACGAGCCCGGGCGTGTGGTTGACGACGGCATTGAAGCGCGCCTGGTATTGCTCGAGCGCCATGCCGGCCGCCAGTTCCAGCGACAGGTCGTCGCCGATCGCGAGGATCAGCGACCGGCCGTCGCGCACGATGCGCAGGAAGCACAGCCTGATCGGATACGTGGTCCCGTCGGCGCGGCGATGGCGTGTGCGCAGGCTGACCTGGTCGCCGATCTCCTGGCCCAGCGAGCCGATGAGGGCAACGAGTTCGTCGCGGTCGAGCTGGGGCGCCAGGTCGAGCGGCGTCATGCCGCACAAGGTCTTGAGCTCATGGCCGAGGTTGCGGCGCGCGGCCTGGTTGACGTCGACGAGGCGCAGCGTGTCGGCGTCGAACAGATAGATTTCCGTGGTGGACGCCTGCATTGCGGGCGCGAGGGCGGGGGCATGGGTGAAGGTGTCCGGGCTCATGGTCATGTCATCGGTCTGTCGGTTGGCGCCGGCGCGCACGCCATTGGACCACGAACCGGCGCAGCACCCGCACGAGGCGGCTGGCATGGCGGCCGCTCGCGTCGGCCGGCCTTGCGCGCAGCCGGCGCAGCAGGCGCCGGTAGCCCACCCGCAGGCCGCGCGCCGCCCGGCTGGCCAGATGGCAGGCGTGGCTCGTGCGCCAGTAGTCGAGGCAGCGGGTCTTGGCGCCCATGAACCAGCCGTGGCAGCGCGCGAACCAGCCGACCGCCAGCAAGGTCGGCAAGGTCAGCACATAGATCCGCGCCACGACGGCCGCGCCGCCCACCTTCGCCACCACGATGGTCGTGATGCCGGACAACGCGTGGCCATGCGCGATGGCGAGCAGGGCCAGCAGCTTGACCGGAAACAGCAGCAGGCCGGGCAGCACGAAGGCGCACAGCGCGGCATACGGCGGCAGGGTGCGCACGCGCGCTTCCAGCGCCGCCAGCGCGGGCCAGCGCGCGAGCGCCCGCGCGAGGCGCATGCCGAGATCCCAGCACCATTCCTCGACGAGCAACACCACGGCCGCCAGGTACACCAGCGGCGCGAACATCCGGCTGCGTGGAAGGGCTCGTGTCATGGTCTCATGATACGGGAAAACGCGAACGGCACAGGGGCGCGCGCGTGTTGTCGAAGGCGCTACAATAGACGCATGAACAAGGCATTTGTAAAAGAGTCCGATAACGACGACGATGACGAAGCCCTGGCGCTCGCCCAGGCGATACCCGCCGGGTCCAAGAATTACATCACCCCGGCCGGCCACAAGGCCATCAAGGACGAGCTGCTGCAGCTGATCGACGTCGACCGTCCGGAAGTCGTGCGCGTCGTGCACTGGGCCGCGTCCAATGGCGACCGCTCGGAAAACGGCGACTACATCTACGGCAAGCGCCGCCTGCGCGAAATCGACCGGCGCATCCGCTTCCTCACCAAGCGCCTGGATTCCGCCTTCGTCGTGGATCCGTCCGTCCACTACGGCAACGACCAGGTGTTCTTCGGCGCCACCGTCACCTACGTCAACAAGGCGGGCGAGGAGCATGCGGTCACCATCGTCGGCATCGACGAACTGGACCCGCTGAAAGGCAAGATCAGCTGGGTCTCGCCTGTGGCGCGCGCGCTGACGAAGGCGCGTGAAGGCGACGTCGTCACATTGCATACGCCGCAAGGCAATGACGAACTGGAAATCCTGAGCGTCGAGTATCCGGAGCCGGTCGCGGACTGATCCGGCTGGCGGCGCGGGGCGCGCGGCGCGACGGTGCCGTGGCTGATAAGATGGCGGTTTCTGCTTCCCGCATCCCATGAACCGTTCCACCGACGTTGCGTCCGAAGCCGATCCGCTGAGCGCCCTGCGCGCGGCCACCGCCACCCGCCACGCGGCGCTCGACGCCGGCCTGCCGATTGGGGCGCCCGACGCCTCCCTGCACGACTACACCGCCCACCTGGCCCTGCTGCGGACCTGGCTCGCGCCCCTGCACGCCTGGCTGGCCGGATTCGCGGATGGCCCGCCATTCGAACACGCAACACGGCTGGCCCGGATCGACGCCGATCTCGCCGAGGCGGGGCATGCGTTGTCGACCACGCCGGCCGGCACCGGCACGGATGCCGCCGCCTGGCCGGCAACGGCCAGCCTCGCCTACCGCTGGGGTGTGCACTACGTCATCGAAGGCTCGCAACTGGGCGGTGCCGTGTTGTACGAGCGCCTGCGCGAACGCCTGGCGCCGCACGGGCTGCGCTACCTGAAGGGCGACGACGCCGGCCCCGGCCCCCGCTGGCGCGTCTTCATGCAGGCACTGCGCGCCGGCGTGCGTACGCCGGGCGAGATCGCGGACGCCTGTGCCGGCGCGTGCGCGGCCTTCGACCGGATACTCGAACTCCGGGTCGATCCGCGTACCGGCGCCCCCTGAGCGGGGCGGCCGCTCATTCGATGGCTTCGGCCAGCCGCAGCATCCACGCCTTACCGTGGTCCTTGCCGCCGTCGGCGAGCACGTCCTGTGCCACGCTCAGCGTGAAGACCTTGGCATCCGTGAACCAGCGCAGCTCGGAGACGACCTGGCCCGTCGGCGCGCGCCGGATCGCGAACTGGGCCGGACAGCGGGCAGTGCCGTGCCGCACGGAGGCATTCATCAGCTCGCGCACGCCGAGGACGCCGCCGCCTTCGGCCACGTAGGCCCACTCGTGCAGCATGACGAGCACACCGTCGGGACGCCGGTACACGCGCTTCACGCTGCTCCACGGGCCGTCCTGGCCCGGCCCCTTGGGCACCACGCCCGCCAGTGTGTAGCCGGCGAGATCGCTGGCCGTGACATCCGCAGGCGGCACTGTCGCATGCGCAATGAAGCGAGCCAGCGCGCCCTCCAGCGGCAACGCCCGCCCATCGGCGCTTTCCAGGTCATGCGCTTCCTCGGACGTCATGTCGCCGTAAAGTACGCCGTCGCCCGCGCTCAGACGCCTCATTTCATCGTCGACCGTGCGCCGTAATGGCGGCGGCAGCGATGCCAGATCGACCAACTTGGCTTTTCCGGGTTCAATTTGCGGTACGGGATCGGCCGCGTCCGCTTTTTTATGAATATCCGCGCCGGCGTGAACGGTCAATAAAAAATAGCCGATCAGAAAAACCATCAGGTATCGGATCAATAACGCACTGTGTTCAGCGATCGGTGGCCGCATGCTCATTTCCGTTTCCAATAATAATTTTTCAAATCGAAACGTCTTTTTCCGCGCCTCTGTACGATGGTTCGGTCGAGTGAATATGCGGGATCGCGTCCTGTTCCGGTTTGTGCCACGCCAATAGTGTGTGTTTGGTTTCCGGGGTTAAATAATTCCTAGAAATTAATATGTCGATAGAAAGTAAATACATAGAATCCGGAAAGTTGAGGTTGCATAAAAATCCTCGTATTTAAATAACGCATCATTATTTCGACCGGAAAAGAAAATGAGGAAATGATGAGGCAACTTTACGAATATCACCCTGTCGTCGGCTATCGCTACATTCCCCGTCTGCGGGTGCGGATCCCGCATGAAGGCGGCGGATATCTCATCCAGGTCAACGAACAGGGATTCCGTGCCGACCGGCCCTTCGCGCGGGCACGTACGCCCGGGCACCGGCGGGTCCTCGTGTTCGGCGATTCGTTCACGGCGGGCGATGCCGTGCCCAACCGCCAGCGCTATACCGAGCTGCTGGAAGCGCGGCTGCCCGACGCCGGCACGCCGCCCGTCGAGGTCTACAACTTCGGCCTGTCGTCGACGGGGACCGACCAGCAATACCTCATCTGGCGCGAATTCGCCCGCGACATCGAGCACGACCTCGTCGTGATCGCCGTCTTCGTCGAAAACATCCGGCGCATCGCCGCACAATTCCGCCCGCACCACGACGAGCACGGCGTCGAGCGCCTGTATGCCAAGCCGTATTTCCGGATCGAGAACGGCACGTTGCAGTTGTGCCAGGTGCCGCCGCGGCGCGAACCGTACGAGGAACACGAGCTGGACGCCGCGCAGGCCGCCGCCGTGGACCACGGAGGACGCTTCCTCGTGCTGCGCAAGATGGTCACGAAGCTGGGCATGCGCGACATGGTCCAGCACCTCACGCAATACCAGCCGCTGCCGCACTACGACTCGCCCGCCAGCCCGGCCTGGCGCCTGATGCGCGCGATCCTGACGCAGTGGATCCGGGCGCTCGACCGGCCCGTGCTCCTGATGCCGCTGCCGTTGCCGCAGCACCTCGACGAGACGTGCGATGCCGCGCCTTACCAGGCCCGCTTCGCGGAACTGGCCGCCGACCTCGGCTGCCGCCTGCACGACCCGCTGCCCGACCTGCTGCGCATCGCGCCCGCCACGCGGCGCCGGCTGCGCTGGGACAAGGACATCCATTTCACGCCGGCCGGCCACGACGCGCTCGCGCGTTCGCTCCAGCCCGTCATCGCGGACATGCTGGGCGCAGGCCTGGCCCGCGCCAGCTGAGGAGGCGACATGGGCAACACCATCCTGGGCATCGCCGGCTATTACCATGACGCGGCGGCGGCGCTGGTGCACGACGGCGAGATCGTCGCGGCCGCGCAGGAAGAGCGTTTCACGCGCCGCAAGCACGACCCGTCTTTTCCCGTCAACGCCATCAATTACTGTCTCGAAGAAGGCTTCGTCGATGCGGCCGACCTCGATGCGATCGTCTTCTACGACAATCCGCTGCTGACGTTCGACCGCGTCGTGCAGAACGCCTGCGCCGGCGCCCGGCACGGCGATGCCGCGCGCGACCTGTTCGTCCAGGCCGCGGGCGCGGTATTGGGCGACAAGATCTGGGTGAACGAGCACGTGCGCCAGACGCTCGGCACGCTCGGGCGCGCCGGCCGCGTGCTGTTCGCCGAGCACCACATGGCACACGCCGCCAGTGCCTTCTATCCGTCGCCGTTCGACAGCGCCGCCGTGCTCACGATCGACGGCGTCGGCGAATGGGCCACGACCACCCTCGGCATGGGCCACGGCCGCAAACTGGAACTGTTCGCCGAGATCGACTACCCGCATTCGCTGGGACTGCTGTACAGCGCGTTCACGAGCTTCTGCGGCTTCAAGGTCAATTCCGGCGAGTACAAGCTGATGGGGCTGGCACCTTACGGCCGGCCGCGCTACGCCGGCCGGATCCGCGAACACCTGATCGACGTCCGGACCGACGGCTCGTACCGGCTCGATATGGCTTGCTTCGGCTGGCTGGACGGCATGGCGATGCCCGGTCCGCGCTTCGCCGACCTGTTCGACGGCCCGGCGCGCCAGCCCGAGACGCCGATCACGCGGCGCGAGATGGACCTCGCGGCCAGCATCCAGCAGGTGACCGAGGAGATCGTGCTCAGGACGGCGCGCCATCTGCGCCGCCTGAGCGGGGAACGCAACCTCGTGCTGGCGGGCGGCGTGGCGCTGAACTGCGTCGCCAACGGCAAGCTGGCCGCGGCCGGCATCTTCGACGACATCTGGATCCAGCCGGCCGCCGGCGATGCGGGCGGCGCGCTCGGCGCGGCCCTGCTGGCGCACCACATGGCGTTCGAGGCCCCGCGCCGGCGCACGGACGGAGCCGGCGACGCCCAGCGCGGCAGCTACCTCGGGCCCCGCTATTCGAGCGAGGAAATCCTCGCCTTCCTCGACCGCAAGGGCTATCCGTACCGGCGCATCGAGAACCGCGCGGAGCGCCTGGCCCTCGTCGCGGAGGCGCTGGCGGCGGGCAGGATCGTCGGCTGGCTGTCGGGGCGGATGGAATTCGGGCCGCGCGCGCTGGGCGCCCGCTCGATCCTCGGCGACCCGCGCAACCCACGCACGCAGGCGACGATGAACCTGAAAATCAAGTTCCGCGAATCGTTCCGCCCGTTCGCCCCGGCCGTGCTGCGCGAGCGCTGCGCCGAGTACTTCGACTTCGACGGCGACAGTCCGTACATGCTGATGGTGGCGCCGGTGAACGCGACGCGCCGCCGGCCGATGGAGATGCAGGCATTCGAGGCGGGCGACGACGACATGATGGCGGTCATCAACCAGCCGCGCAGCGACGTCCCGGCCGTCACGCACGTCGATTACTCGGCCCGCATCCAGACCGTCGACGAGGACAGTCATCCTGAATTCCGTGCGCTGATCGAAGCGTTCGAACGGCTGACGGGCTGTCCGCTGCTCGTGAACACGTCGTTCAACGTGCGCGGCGAGCCGATCGTCTGCAGTCCGCAGGATGCCTACCGTTGCTTCATGCGCACGGAGATGGACGTGCTGGTGCTGGAAGACGTCGTGTTGTGGCGCCGCGAGCAGCCGCCGTTGCCGGACGACGAAGACTGGAGGAAAACCTATGAGCTCGATTGATGACAAGGCACTGCGAGCGGGGTTGCGTACCCTTGCGGCCCCGCTGTTCGATGCCTTGACCGCCCACTGCGCGCCCGGCCAGGCACCGTTCCCGCTGGGCCCGAATCCGCGCCTCGCCAGCTATTACACGCAGCGCACGCACACGACGATGGACTTCGACGATTTCCTCGCGCCGTCATGCCTGGACGCCGATGGATTCGGCGCGCGCCTCGCGGCGCACTGGCGCGCGCACGGGCACCCCGAGCTCGCCGCGCACGCGCCGCAGGTGGCCGAGGCCGCGCGGGCCCTGCACGCGCTGTACGTGGCGGCGCGGCCGCAGGCGGAGCTGTCGCCCTATGTCTACCAGATGTTCTGAGTAGCGGCGCATGGGCAACCTCGATGTGGACATGGCGGCCGTGGCGCTGGCACAAGCGCTGCCGCCAGGCTTTATCGCCGTGCCGGCCACCACGCTGCCCGGCGGCGTCGAGGTCCCGGCTTTCGCCGTGGCGCGCTGGCTGGCGGCGTGCGGACCGGATGGACAGGTGGTGCTGAGCGCGACGCTGCCGCCTTGGGTGCGGATCGGCTACCACGCGGCGCGCCTGGCCTGTGCGCTCGCCGGCTTCGAATTGCTGACGGAACGGCAGGCGCTCGCCATCGCCCACGATATCGCCGGCCAGGCCGTCAACTGGACGGGCGGCGCCGTCGGCGACGGCCGGCTGTTCCAGGGATTGCACCTGGGCCGCCGCCACGGCCCCCAGGCGGCTTGCCTGGCATCGCCCGATCCGCTCGAGCGGCGCTGGTTCGTGCTGTCGAACGGGGAGCGCATCGTTGATGCGGCGGGCAACGCGTTCAGCTGGGTGTTCGACGACGTGCAGGGCAACGCGGAAGGCATCGTCGCGCGCACGTTCCTGACAGGCTCGCCCACCCTGGCGACGGCGCCCGGCGCGCCGATGCAGCAGGGGATGGGCTGGTGGCCGCGGGCGGGCCGCAGCTGGTGGGGCAGGGCGCTGGCGCGCGGCGGCAGCTGGTCGTCGCAGGAGGGCGCGGGGATCTTTACCGTCGTCGACGAGCGGCCGCAGGCGGAGCGGGCGTACGTCGGGTTCCGGTGTACGCTGCCTTTGGGGCGGGGTATGTGAGGCCGGTGGCCTCGCATACGAGCGCGGAATTATGCCCGCTCGCGCTCCACGCGGTTGACGCCGGCCACGCGGCGCAGGTTGCGGATCAGGTGCGCCAGGTGCACGCGATCCTTGACCTGGATCGTGAAGCGCAGCTGGGTCAGCATGTGTTCGTCGTCCTCGTCCATGCCGACATACGTGATGTTGGCGTCGGACTCGCCGATCTCGGCGGCGACGCGGGCGAGAATGCCCTTTTCGTTGTTGATCAGCAGGCGGATGCGGCAGTCGAAGCGGCGGTTCAGTTCGCTGCCCCACTGGACCGGGATCCAGCGGTCCGGTTCCTTCAGGCGCAGGCGGTTCGCCTGCGAGCAGTCGGCCGTGTGCACGACCAGGCCCTGGTCGCGGCGCAGCTGGCCGATGATGTGGTCGCCCGGGATCGGCTGGCAGCACGGCGCCAGCTGCACGGCCACGCCTTCGCTGCCGTAGATCGTCACCGGATCCAGCTCGGCGCCATGGCTCGGTTGCGCGGGGACGGACGCGACGTCGCCGCCCAGCAGGCTCACGATGTGGCGCGCCACGAGTGCGGGCATGCGCTTGCCGATGCCGATGTCGGCGTAGACCTCGTCCATCGACTTGGCCGACGACTCCGCCAGCAGGCGTTCGATCATCGAAGGCAGAAGTTCGGTCTTGATGCCCAACTGGCCCAGCGCCTGGCCCAGCAGTTCCTGGCCCAGTTCGACGGATTCGTTCAGGTTGATGGTGCGCAGGTGATGGCGGATCGCCGAACGCGCCTTGCCCGTGCGGACAAAGCTCAGCCACGTCGGGCTGGGGCGCGAGTCGGGATCGGTCTCGATCTCGACGATGTCGCCGTTGTGCAGTTCCGTGCGCAGCGATGCCGGTTCGTGGTTGATCTTCACGCCCACGGTGTGGTCGCCGATGCCGGTGTGGATGCTGTAGGCGAAGTCCAGCGGCGTCGCGCCGCGCGGCAAGGCGATGATCTTCGACTTCGGCGTGAACACGTAGACCGAGTCCGGGAACAGGTCGACCTTCACGTGCTCGAGGAATTCGGCGGAGTCGCCGGTCTGCTGCTGGATGTCGAGCAGCGACTGCAGCCACGCGTGCGTGCGCTGCTGCAGGTCCGTCATGTTCTGGTCGCCCGTCTTGTACAGCCAGTGCGCGGCCACGCCGGATTCCGCCGTGCGGTGCATTTCCTGGGTGCGGATCTGGAATTCGACCGGGGTGCCGTACGGGCCGATCAGGGTGGTGTGCAGCGACTGGTAGCCATTGATCTTGCGGATCGCGATGTAGTCCTTGAACTTGCCGGGCATGGGCTTGTACAGCGCATGCAGGGAGCCGAGCGCTACGTAACAGTTCGGGACCGTGTCGACGACGACGCGGAAGCCGTACACGTCCAGCACCTGCGAGAACGACAGGTGCTTGTTGCGCATCTTTTTATAGATGCCGAACAGGGTCTTTTCGCGGCCGTAGACTTCGGCCGGCAGGCCGGCGGCGGACAGCTGGTTCTTGACGGCGTCGAGGATCTTCTTGACCACTTCGCGGCGGTTGCCGCGCGCGGCCTTGATCGCCTTCGACAGCGTGCGGTAGCGCAGCGGGTACAGGTGCGAGAACGAAAGATCCTGCAGTTCGCGGTAGATGTCGTTCAGGCCGAGACGGTGCGCGATCGGGACGTAGACTTCCATCGTCTCGCCCGCGATGCGGCGTTTCTTGGCCGGCGCCATCACGCCCAGCGTCCGCATGTTGTGCAGGCGGTCGGCGAGCTTGATCAGGATGACGCGCACATCCGACGCCATCGCCAGCAGCATCTTGCGGAAGTTTTCGGCCTGCGCTTCGACGACGCTCTGGAACTCGATCTTTTCCAGCTTCGACAGGCCGTCGACGAGGTCGGCGACCTGCGGACCGAAGCGCTCCAGCAGTTCCTCTTTCTTGACGTCCTGGTCCTCGATCACGTCGTGCAGCAGCGCGGCCATGATCGCCTGGGCGTCCAGCTTCCAGTCGGCGCAGATCTCGGCCACGGCGATCGGGTGCGAGATGTACGGCTCGCCCGACTTGCGGACCTGGCCGAGGTGCATCTCGTCCGAGAAGCGGTAGGCTTCCTTGACGCGCTTGAGTTCGACGGGGGTGAGGTATTCGGCGAGCTTGCCGGCGAGGTGCGTGATCGACGCGACGCCAGGAGCGGGCGCCGGTTCGGCTTCCTGCGGTTTGTTGGCGGGCCGGCCGGGCCGGCTCGCCTTGTTGTTGGTGCCCGAGTGGAGGGAGTCCGGTGACGATAAGCTCATACGTTATGACAATCAGCCGCAGTATGGAAACAGCATAACAGAATCACGGACTGACTCATGGACCACATAGGCTCAGGCACCGCCCGACTTACATCGGGACTTTTTTCAGCATTTCCAGACCAACCTTGCCGGCGGCGATTTCACGCAGCGCGACGACGGTCGGCTTGTCCTTGGCTTCGACTTTCGGGGTGTGGCCTTGCAGCAGCTGGCGGGCGCGATAAGTCGCGGCCAGGGTCAGCTGGAAACGGTTCGGGACGTTTTTCAGGCAATCTTCGATGGTGATGCGGGCCATGTGGTGCTCCTAATGATCAGGTAACGATTCGGGCAGGTTCAAAGCGACTTCGATGCGGCAGGCAATATGCGAATGTTCTGTCTAGTCAGTCGGGGTCAGAGCCCAAGCGCGAAAACCGGGCTCTGACCCCGAAAATCACGAAAACCGGGCTCTGACCCCGAAAATCAAGAAGAATGGATTCCCAACTGGGCAAAGAGCGAGGCGTTGCGGGCTGCCTGTTGGGCGAAGCGCGAACGTGTCGCTTTGACAATCGCCTGCAGCTCGGACAGGGCGACGTTGAACTCTTCGTTGATGATAGCATACTCGAACTCGGGAGCGTGAGCGATCTCGCCCCCCGCAGCCAGCAGGCGGCGCGTGATGATGTGCGGCTCGTCCGTGCCGCGCTTGTGCAGGCGCTCTTCCAGCGCCGCGATCGATGGCGGCAGGATGAAGATGCCGGCCGCGTCCGGAAACTGCTTCTTCACCTGGCGCGCGCCCTGCCAGTCGATTTCCAGCAGGATGTCGATGCCCGTCTTCATTTCCTGTTCCACCGTCAGGCGGCTCGTGCCGTAGTAATTGCCATGCACCTCGGCCCATTCCAGGAATTCGCCGCGGTCGGCGCGGGCGACGAAATCCTCGGCGGTGGTGAAGTGGTATTCGCGGCCGTCCTGTTCGCCCGGACGCGGCGGGCGCGTCGTCGTCGAGATCGACAGCTTGATGCCCGGTTCCTGAGCCAGCAGCGCATTGACCAGGGTCGACTTGCCGGCGCCGGACGGGGCGGCGACGACGAACAGGCTGCCGGAGAAAGCGTTGGTGAGCATGGTGGGTTCCTTTGTTACGTGTTAATTCGATGGTAATGCATAGAACGCGTGACGGGTCACCCCGGCCACGCGTTCACCACGACCCGATCGGTCGCGCTTATTCCAGATTTTGAACCTGTTCCCGCATCTGCTCAATGAGCAGCTTGAGCTCCATCGATGCATCGGCCAGCTCCTTGACGGAAGCCTTGGCGCCCAGCGTATTCGCTTCGCGGTTCAGTTCCTGCATCATGAAGTCGAGGCGCTTGCCGACCTGGCCGCCCTTCTTGAGGATGTGGCGGGTTTCGTTCAGGTGGGCCGTCAGGCGCGACAGTTCTTCCGAGACGTCGATGCGGATGCCGTACAAAGTGACTTCCTGGCGAATCCGTTCGAAGACTTCCTGGCGCGTGAGCACTTGCGGGTTGCCGTGGCCGGCCAGGCCCAGCGCGTCCTGCATGCGCTCGATGGCTTTTTGCTGGAACTGGGCGATGACCTGCGGGATCAGCGGGGTAATGCGTTTGACGATGGCTTCCATCGCCTCGATGCGCGAGACCAGCATCGCTTCCAGCGCCGCGCCTTCGCGCTTGCGGCTGTCGACGAAGGCGGCGATCGTCTTCGCCGCGAGTGCGGCGACGTCGGCCTGCAGCGATTCCTGGCCGATCTGCGCTTCCTCGATCACGCCCGGCCAGCGCAGCAGTTCCGCGACCGTCATCAGCGGGGCGGACACGAAGTGGCGCGTGACCTCGGTCTGCAGCCGCGCGAGGTCGGCCAGCAGCGTCTGGTTCAGGGCCTGGGAGCCGGTCGTGGCCTTGCGGCCGAACGACAGCCGCACCTCGACCTTGCCGCGCGTGATGGCCGCCATGATGGCGGAGCGCAGGTCCGGCTCCAGCGCGCGCAGCTCGTCGTTGATGCGGAACTGGAGGTCGAGAAAGCGCGAGTTGACGCTCTTGATCTCGATCGTCAGGGTGCCGGCAGCGCCTTCGCTTGTGGCGACCGCATAACCTGTCATGCTAGAAATGCTCAATGGAGTCCCCGATTTCCGGAATCTGCTTCGCCGGCCGCAGCGCGGTGCGGGTGGCGCCGCGCGCTGTGGTTTTGCGAGATTCCCTTATTCTTTACAAAGCGGTGATTTATCCACACAATCGCCGTGTTTAGCAAGGAATACTTTCCCAAATGGCTGCCCAGAATAATGCTCCCCTGCCCGATGGGCTGGAAATTGGCGGATATCGCATTGTAAAGAAAATTGCGTCCGGCGGGTTCAGTATTGTTTATCTTGCATATGATGCCGACGGCAACGCCGTGGCGATCAAGGAATACCTGCCCAGCGCCCTGGCGCTGCGGGCTCCCGGTGAGCTGGCGCCCACGATCCCGAAGGCGAACCTGCCCGTTTTCCGCATCGGCCTGAAATGCTTTTTCGAAGAGGGAAGGGCGCTGGCGCGCATCGTCCATCCGAACGTCGTGCGGGTGTTAAATTTTTTCCGCGCCAACGACACGGTCTATATGGTGATGGCCTACGAATCGGGCCACTCGCTGCAGGAAGTCGCCGCGCGCATCCATGCGAAAGGCAGCCGCGCCGGCGAACCGTTCATCCGCCAGGTCTTCAACGGCGTCTGCGCGGGCCTGCGCGACGTCCACGCGAACAAGCTGCTGCACCTGGACCTCAAGCCGGCCAATATCTACCTGCGCACGGACGGCTCGCCCATGCTGCTCGACTTCGGCGCCGCGCGCCAGACCATCCACACCGATGCGCCCACGCTGGCGCCCATGTACACGCCCGGCTTCGCGGCGCCCGAGCTGTACGCGAAAGGCAGCGCGCTGGGGCCGTGGACGGACATCTACAGCATCGGCGCCGCCATGTTCGCGTGCATGGCGGGCGCGCCGCCGCAGCCGGCCGACCAGCGCCGCGCGGCCGACACGATGGGCGGGCAGATCGCGATGCTCGAAGGCGCGTACACGCCGGGCCTCGTGGCGATGGTGAAGGCGTGCCTCGCGCTCGATCCGCTGGCGCGGCCGCAGAGCGTGTTCGCCGTGCAGAAGGTGCTGCAGGCGGGCCTTCCTGCGACGCCGGCGGGGCTGCCGCCCGAGACCGACGATGCGGCGCCGGCCTCCGGCTGGCGCGGCCTCGTCGAACGCATCGGCTTCGGCCGCGGACGCGCCTGAGGATAAACCATGCAATTTTCCGTCTACCAGCAAAGCCACATCGGCGGCCGCAAACTCAACCAGGACCGCATGGGCTATCTGTACACGCGCGACGCGCTGCTGCTCGTGCTGGCGGACGGCATGGGCGGCCATTTGCGCGGCGAGGTCGCGGCCACGATCGCCCTGCAAAGCATCGCCACGCGCTTCAAGGCGCAGGCGACGCCGTACGTGCGCAAGCCCGAGCGCTTCCTGCAGGAGGCCTTGCAGCAGGCGCACGAGGACATCCTGCGCTACACGCGCGAGAAGGCGATGCCGGACAGCCCGCGCACGACGATCGTCGCCTGCCTCGTGCAGCACAACAGCGCCGTCTGGGCCCATTGCGGCGATTCGCGCCTGTACTGGCTGCGCCGCGGCCAGGTCCTCGGGCGCACGCGCGACCATTCGCACATCGAGTACCTGATCGCGAAAGGGCAGGCCGACGCGAGCGAGCGCACCACGCACCCGGACCGCAACAAGCTGTACAACTGCCTGGGCGCGTCGACGCCGCCGAAGGTCGAGCTGTCGCGCGCGGCCAGCCTGGAGCCGGGCGATATCCTGCTGCTGTGCTCCGACGGCCTGTGGTCGATGCTGCCCGACACCGAGATCGCGCACCGCCTGTCCGCGCAGCCGATCACGCAGGCCGTGCCGGAGATGATCGCGATGGCCACCGCCATCGCCGGCAGCCGCGGCGACAACACGACGGCGCTCGCCATCCAGTGGCAGGGCGCAGGGACGCCGGCCGCCGCGGGCGACCCGAGCGTCGTCTCGACGCAGATGGTGCCCGACGGCGAAGTCACGAGCCGCATCGATGCGCCTGCCGCGGCTCCCGCACCGGACGACCCGTTCGACGAGGACGACATCGAGAAGGCCATCGCCGAGATCCGCGATGCCATCGAGAAGTCGTCGCAAATATTGAAGTAAATTGAAACAATCAACCACGAAGGACATCCATGACCCAAACCCTCCGCCCCAGCGGCCGTGCCGTCGACCAGCTGCGCGCCATCCGCATCACCCGCCAGTACACGAAGCACGCCGAAGGTTCCGTGCTGATCGAATGCGGCGACACGAAGGTGATCTGCACCGCCAGCATCGAGGAAAAAGTGCCGGGCTTCCTGAAGGGCAAAGGGCAGGGCTGGCTGACCGCGGAATACGGCATGCTGCCGCGCTCCACGCACACGCGCATGGACCGCGAGGCGGCGCGCGGCAAGCAGTCCGGCCGCACGCAGGAAATCCAGCGCCTGATCGGCCGCTCGCTGCGCGCCGCGTTCGACCTGGAAGCGTTCGGCGAACGCACGCTGCACCTGGATTGCGACGTGATCCAGGCCGACGGCGGCACGCGCACGGCGTCGATCACGGGCGCGATGGTGGCGGCCTATGACGCGTTCTCGAAGCTCGTGACGGCGGGCCTGGTGCCGGCCGTGCCGGTCAAGCATTTCGTCGCCGCGATCTCGGTGGGCGTCGTGGGCGGCGTGCCCGTGCTGGACCTGGACTACATCGAGGATTCGGGCTGCGACACCGACATGAACGTCGTGATGACGGAGGCCGGGCATTTCGTCGAAGTGCAGGGCACGGCCGAGGGCGAGGCGTTCGACCGGGCGGGGATGAACCGTCTGCTCGACCTGGCGGAGCAGGGGATCCGCGAGCTGGTCACCCTGCAGAAGCGGGCGCTCGGACTGACTGCGTGAACCGTCGCCCCCGCGGAGGCGGGGGGCCAATTTTGCATGCGTTACCGCGACGCGGGCAAACTTGGATCCCCGCCTTCGCGGGGATGACGTATTACCGTACGAGGCTTACGACAGTAGCCCGGTCAGCCAGCTCGGGTGAAACGGCAAGCCCGCCAACCCGGCCACGCCATAGAACACGCCGATCGCCGTCGGCACCAGCGCCGCGAGATACAGCCAGCGCTGGCGCGTCAGCGTCGTCACGGCCAGCAGCGACAGGGCCAGCGCCAGCGCCGCGTCGGACAGGTCGAACTGGTCGTCGCGGTAGTTCAGCGCGTCGTACGTGTCCTGGTCTTGCTTCGCCTGCGCCAGCACGTCGTTCTTCTTCTGCGCCTGGTCGTGTTCCAGCTTTTCCAGATCCGCGATCGCGGCCGTGTAGCCAGCCTGCTCGCCGGCCGGGCGGCCGGCGGCGGCCAGGCGCACCTGGAGCAGGGTCGTATGCGCCTGTTCCTGGCGCAGGTTGCGGGCCTGGTAGAAGGCCCAGTGGTCGATCTTGTCGGCCTGCGCCTGCTGCATCGCCTGCACGATGTTGTCGTCCTTGACCTTGCAGACGCCCATGAAGGACGCCAGCAAGGCCACGGTCAGTGCGACCTTGCGGTCGAGGGTGTCGGTTTCCATGTCACTCCTTCGCGTTCCCCGTGCCCGGCAGCTTCAGCCGGCCCGTGTGATAGTCATACTCATACAGCTCGCCGTAGCGGCCCCACTCGATCGCCACTTCCAGCATGCGCTTGGCCTGGTCCGCTTCGAGCGTGTCTTCCAGCAGGTCGATGAACGGATCTTCCGGCAGCGCGCCGCCCGTCTCGTCCTCCAGCTGGCGGCGGATGCGCGCGGCCAGCGGCACGTTTTTCAACAGCTGCTGGCCGAACAGCGTCTGGCGCAGCGCCTGGTCGGCCTGGGCATAGCGCAGGCCCAGTCCGGTCAGCGCGATGTCGCCGCGCTCGACGTGCGCGAGGCCCAGCAGGTTCAATGCCTCGTAGGTCGGGAACAGTTCCTCGTCCGGCAGCTCGGTGTCTTCCGACAGCTGCGGCAGGTCGGCGCGGCCGTCGTACGGGGCGCCCGCGAGCAGGTCCAGCACGCTCTCCATGCGGCCCACGTCCGTGTCCGGCAGGCGGTAGTCGATGGTGGCCGGGCGCGCCGTCGCGGGCGCGGCGGCGGGACGCATCGTCATCAGGCCATAGACCTCGTCGACGAGGGCGCGCACTTCCGGCGCGTCGGCATTGCGCGGGCGCGACAGGTCGATGCGGATCTCGTGGCGCACGCGGCCCGGATCGCTCGACAGGATGATGATGCGGTCCGCCATCATGACGGCTTCCTCGATGTTGTGCGACACGATCAGGATGCCGCGCGTGGGGATCCGTTTGCCATCCCACAGGTCGAGGATGTCGCCCCGCAGCGTCTCCCCCGTCAGCACGTCGAGCGCGGAGAAGGCTTCGTCCATCAGCAGCACGTCCGGGTGCGTGACGAGCGCGCGCGCGATGCCCACGCGCTGGCGCATGCCGCCCGACAGCTCGCGCGGCAGCGCGCTGCCGAAGCCGGAGAGGCCGATCAGGTCGAGCATCGCGTCCGCCCGCTCGCGCCGCGCGGCGGGAAGGACGCCCTGCGCTTCGAGCCCGAGCTCCACGTTCTGCTGCACCGTCAGCCAGGGGAACAGCGCGAACGATTGAAATACCATCGCGACGCCGGACAGCGGCCCGCGGATGGGACGTCCGCGGTATTCGACCTTGCCCGCGTCGGCCGGCACGAGGCCCGCCACGATGCGCAGCAGCGTGGATTTGCCGGAGCCGGATTTGCCCAGCAGCGCGACGATCTCGCCGTCCGCCAGCGTGAAGTCGACGCCTTCCAGCACGGTGCGCGGGGCGCCGTCGGCGCTGCGGAAGGCCTTTTTCACGGCCTGCAGTTCGATCAGTTTGTCGGTCATTTTCATACTCCCTATCAGCGGCTGCGGTCTTCGGCCAGCAGGTACAGCCGGCGCCAGAAGAAGCGGTTCAATAGCATGACGAATACGCACATCACCCCGATGCCGAGGGCGATGCGGTGGAAGTCGCCGGCGTCCGTCATCTGCTTGATGTAGCTGCCCAGGCCATCGGCCACGAGCGACGTCTTGCCCCACGTGACGTATTCCGCCACGATGCTCGCGTTCCACGAGCCGCCGCTCGCGGTGATTGCGCCCGTCACGAAGCTCGGGAACACGGCCGGCAGATACACGCGCTTCCATTTCAGCCAGCCCGTCAGACCGAGATTGTCGGCCGCGAGCCGCAGCTCGTTCGGCAGCGTGGAGGCGCCCGCGACCACGTTGAACAGGATGTACCACTGGGTGCCGAACACCATCAATGGGCTGAGCCAGACGTTCGGATTCAGGCGCAGGTGCACGAGCGCGTACACGACGAGCGGGAACATCAGGTTCACGGGGAACGCGGCGAGGAATTGCGCGAGCGCCTGCACGGCCTGCGCGTAGCGGGGACGCAGGCCGATCCACACGGCGACCGGCACCCACACGAGGGATGCGAGGCCGATCAGCAGCATCACCCGCACGAGCGTGATGCAGCCGAGGCCCACGACGCGCAGCGCTTCGCCCCAGCCGACCTCCGCGTGGATGAACAGGATGAAGCGCCATGCGCCCAGCAGCGCGAGCGCGAGGACGATGCGGTCGATCGTGCGCGCGGACAGCGTGAAGCGGGAAACGCGCGGTGCCGCGTCGACGGGTTCCGGCGTGCCGAACCAGCCGAGCGTGCGCGCGAGCGCCGCCCACATGCGGTCGGTGAGGGCGCGGATCCACACGCTGCGGCGGCCCCAGTCCAGCACCCACGATTGCTGCGCATATTCTCCCTGCGATTCCTCGAAGCGGAATTTGTCCGCCCACGCGAGCAGGGGACGGAAGAACAGCTGGTCGTACAGCAGGATGCCGGCGAACATGGCGGCGATGGCCCACGCGATGGCGCCGCCGTTCTTCTGTTCGATGGCGACGGCGATGTAGGCGCCGATGCCGGGCAGCTTGATGTCCTGGCCCGCCACCGAGATCGCCTCCGCGGCGACGAGGAAGAACCAGCCGCCGGACATCGACATCATCATGTTCCACAGCAGCGCCGGCAGCGCGTACGGCAGTTCCAGGCGCCAGAAGCGCTGCCACGGCGACAGCCGGAACACGCGCGCCGCTTCCGCCAGTTCGGGCGGGATCGTCTTCATCGACTGGTACAGGCTGAACGCCATATTCCACGCCTGCGACGTGAAAATCGCGAACACGGCGGCGCACTCGACACCCAGCAGGTTGCCGGGGAAGAGGGCGATGAACGGCGCGATGGCGATGGCCTGGAAGCCCAGGATCGGCACCGACTGCAGCACGTCCAGCAGCGGCACCATGATCTTTTCCGCGCTCTTCCAGCGCGTGGCGACGACGGCGAACGCGAACGTGAACAGCAGCGCGGCACCCAACGCGCTGAACATGCGCAGGATCGTGCGCAGCAGGTAGTATGGGAGGACCGCCGGATCGAGCGAGATCGGCGTCGGCTGGCCCAGTACGAACGGGCGCGCCATCTGCATCGCGCCGTACGCGGCCAGTGCCAGCACGACGAGGACGAGCGGCAGCAGCGCCCAGTCCCAGCGGTTCGGCGTGGTCGTGAGGAACGAGCGGCCGGTCCGGCCCGGGGTGAACAGTTCGAACATGATCGTCTCCTCAGTATTGCCCGTGCAGCCGTACGCCGGCCACGTTCACCGGACCGCGCGCGCCGTTGTAGGCCGGGTTGGCGATGCGCTGCCAGTCCAGCGACAGGGCGGCGTACCGGCCCAGGCCGATCTTGTAATACGTTTCCGTGATCTGCTCGGCGTGGTAGTCCAGCCGGCCGTCGCCGATGAAGGCGCCGATGCCGCCGGCCGCCAGGTAGTCGCGGTGCGCCTGCGAGAGGCCGTTGCGCACGGCGGCGATGCCCAGCGTATCGGCGCCGCGGACCTGCAGGGTGGCGCCCACGGACAGTGACCGTTCGATCTCGGCGAACGCATACGTTTCCGATTGCCCGTCGTTGCGGCTGGCGCGCGCGAACATGGCGGCACGCCCGGCCACTGCCTGGTCCAGGCTCAGGCCGAAGCCCGTCTTGCTGCGCTCGCGGCGTACGGCGCCGACATCCGGCGGCGCGGCTGCCGCCAGCGCGTCGCGGAACGATCCCATGCGGGCGCGGTCGCGGAAGGCCAGCACCCGCACGGTGCCCGGCTGGCCGAACCACGCATGATGGTGTTCCACCTCGACCTGGTCGCCGTAGTGCTCGAAGATGCGCGTGTCGAGCGGCAGGCCGTTCGATTCGGCGGGCAGCAGGAAGCGGCCCGCGCGGACGGCCCAGTCGCCATCGTAGTATTCCAGTGCCGCGCCCCATGTGTAGCCGCGCGCGTCGGCCGCGAAATCCCAGGCGCCGTGCGCGACGAGGGCCCAGTTCAGGAACTGGCTGCGGGCGTCGTGCGCCTGGCTGTTGGCGTCGAAAATGTCGGACACGGCCAGGTTGCCGGCCGTGAGCACGACGCGGCGGCTCGCCACGCTGCCTGCCAGCTGGTTCATGTCGGAGTCGACGGGTTGGGAATCTCCGCCCAGGTTCCACGTCTGGCGCAGGAACAGCCGGGCGCGATAGAAGGTCGGGCTCGTGCCGCTCGTCTTCTGCTCTTCGCCATTGGTCATGCCGCCCAGGCCGTGCAGGCTGGACATCGCCTTGCCCTGCACGACTTCCGGATCGAAGTAGAGCTCGGCACCCGCCCACGGACGGACGCCGAAGGCAGCGGAGGCGCTGAACGAATAGCCCGTCTCGCGCCACGGGGCAAGGCTGGCGGGGCCGGTGTAGGCGGCGTCGAAGGCGGGCTTAGCCTGCCACACGTACGTGGCCTGGACGTGCGCATTCCAGGCCTCGTCGGCACGGGCGATTGGCGCCGCGAGCGTCAAGCCCGCAGCAAAGTAAAACAGGGAACAACGAAACATCGGTATCTCCGTCGGTGAACGGCATACCTTTCATTCGCGCTTGGTGATTCGTGTGTCGTGGATACCATCATCCGCCCTGGGGCGAGATGACGGCAGGAGGAAGGACCTGCGTTATCTTGCCGGGGCGGGACCGGCATTCAGCCGGCAACAACTGCCACTCGAACAAGTGCCCATGAAAGGGACTCCATGAAATGAAAACGGTCGGATTTTACGTTGCAGCGCATCAATACGGCATTACGATCTGGTAATGTACCACTACATGGCGACATTACCTGATCGTAATTTTTAGGCCCCATCACTCGCCTATACTGCACCGCAGCGCTATAGTCCACTTAACACCAAGAGCCGAATCATGCCGAACTGCCTCGTGATCGAAGACGATACCGAAACCCGCGACTACCTCTGTAGCGGATTGCGCGCGGCCGGCTATGCCGTGCAGGCGGAAACGAATGGCGAAGCGGGCAACCGCCGCCTGCAGGAGACGCGCTGGGACGTCGTCGTCCTCGACCGCATGCTGCCCGGCCAGGTCGACGGCCTGGGCATCCTCGAGCAGATGCGCGCGCGCGGCGACGGCACACCGGTGCTGATCCTGTCCGCGCTGAACAGCGTCGACGAGCGCGTGCGCGGCCTGCGCGCGGGCAGCGATGACTATCTGACCAAGCCGTTCGTCATGTCGGAACTGCTGGCGCGCGTGGAAAACCTCAGCCGCCGCAACAGCTGGTCGCGCGAAGCCACCGTGCTGCAGGTCGCCGACCTGCAGCTCGACGTGCGTACGATGCGCGTCACGCGCCAGGGCACGACGATCACGCTGCAGCCGCGCGAATTCCGCCTGCTCGAATACCTCATGCGCCACGAAGGCCAGATCGTCACCCGCACGATGCTGCTGGAAGGCGTGTGGGAATATCATTTCGATCCGCAGACGAACGTCATCGACGTGCAGATCAGCCGCCTGCGCAGCAAGATCGACAAGGATTTCAACCCCGCCCTGATCCACACGGTGCGCGGTGCCGGCTACGTGCTGAGCGCCGCGCCGACCTATGGCCCGTCCGCCCGCTAGCAGCCGGTTCGGCCTGCGCGGCTCGATCGCGTTCCGGCTGGCGGTCGGCTACGGCCTGCTGCTGGCCGCATCGATGGCGACCCTGTCCGCCATCGTCTATTTCGGCACGGTGGGCGTGTTCGAGCACTCGATCGACAACAAGATCATGGCCGTGGAAACGCACCTCGCCGATGCGTGGGTCCGCGACGGCCGCGCCGGTCTCGTACGCGAAATCGACGCCCAGCTGCACGACCTGATCGACACCGATACCGAGGTGGTCGGCCTCGTCGATGTGAAGGGCCGCCTCCTGGCCGGCAACCTGGGGCGCTGGTACGGCGAGCTGCCGGCTGCCGGCGATCTGGCGTTCGGGCAGATGGAACGGAGCGGCACGCCCGTCTCCGTGCGCCTGATCGCGACGCGGCTGGACGACGGCAGCCGGCTCATCGTCGGCCGCGACCTGATCGAACTCGACGCCATCCGCAGCGTCGTCGAGCGCGCGCTGCTCGTCAGCGGCGCCGTGTCGATCCTGCTCGCGTTCTTCGGCGCCCAGATCTTCCGCTCGCGCCTGGAAGCGCGCATCGGCCGCATCCGCCGCACGACGGCGCGCATCGCGGCGGGCGAGCTGTCCAGCCGCATCGTCGTGATGGGCAACGACGAATTCGCGCGCCTGGCCGACGACATCAACCGCATGCTCGACCGCATCGAAGCGCTGATGGAAGGCGTGCGCCACGTCTCGAATTCGATCGCGCACGATCTGCGCACGCCGCTGTCGCGCGTGCGCTCGCGCCTCGACCGCGCGCTGCAGGCCTCGGCCGATCCGCACGCGCTCGTCGCCGACGCGCGCCTGGCCATCGAAGACATCGACAGCGTCATTTCGCTGTTCGACAAGCTGCTGCAGATCGCCGCGCTGGAATCCGGCGTGCGCGCGGGCACCTTCGAAAAACTCGACCTGGCCGCCATCGCGCACGACATGACGGAATTGTACGAAGCGGCCGCGGAAGAGCAGGGCGTCGCGCTGCGCTTCGCGGGCACGCCGACGACCATCCGCGGCGACCGCGACCTGCTGGCCAGCGCGCTGGCCAGCCTGATCGACAACGCCATCAAGTACGGCCGCACCGGCGGCCGGGTGGACGTCGAAGTGGCCACCGTCGACGGTGCGCCGGCATTGACCGTGCGCGATTATGGCCAGGGCGTGCCGCTCGAGGACATGGACAAGCTCACGCGCCGCTTCTACCGCGTGGACCAGAGCCGCCACCTGCCGGGCAACGGCCTGGGCCTGTCCATCGTCACCGCCATCACCCAGCTGCACGACGGTACGCTCGCGCTGCGCCGCCTCGAGCCGGGGTTCGAGGCGAGCATGGTGTTCCCGCGGGCTTGATTTCACGCCGTCGTCCCCGCGCAGGCGGTGCCGGCGGCGTGCGGCCGGCTGCGCGTATCGCGGGATGAGCGGTAAAATACGCAGTTCTTCGTCCAGACCGAGACAGCAATGACCCAACGCCTCATCCTTGCCTCCAACAATGCGGGCAAGCTCAAGGAATTCGCCCAGTTACTGGGCCCGATCGGCTTCGAACTGCATCCGCAGGGCGAGTTCGACGTCCCCGAAGCGGAAGAACCGTTCGGCACCTTCGTCGAGAACGCGCTGCAGAAGGCCCGCCACGCGGCGCGCCTCACCGGCCTGCCGGCCCTCGCCGACGATTCCGGCGTGTGCGTGAACGCCTTCGGTGGCGCGCCCGGCGTCCATTCCGCGCGCTTCGCGGGCGAGCCGAAGTCGGACGCGCGCAACAACGAGAAGCTGGTCGCCGACCTGGCCGCGCACGCCGACAAATCGGCGTATTACTACTGCGTGCTCGTGTACGTGCGCCACCCCGACGATCCGCAACCGGTGATCGCGGACGGCGTCTGGCGCGGCCAGATCGTCGACACGCCGCGCGGCGCGGGCGGCTTCGGCTACGATCCGCACTTCCTGCTGCCCGAATTCGGCCGCACGGCCGCCGAGCTGGCGCCGGAAGAAAAGAACGCCGTCTCGCACCGCGGCCAGGCGTTGCGCGCGCTCGTCGACAAGCTCGGGAAACTGAAATGATTCCGATCAAGCCCGTCGGCCCGGTCACCGAACCGCGCTCCCCGGCGACGGCAGCCTTGCAATACCTGCAACCGGGCGCGCTGAACCTGACGGCGCTGCCGCCGCTGGCGCTGTACATCCACTGGCCGTGGTGCGTGCGCAAATGCCCGTATTGCGACTTCAATTCGCACGAGTCGAAGGAACCGGTTCCCGAACAGGCTTACCTGGACGCGCTGCGCGCCGACCTGGAACAATCGCTGCCGCTGATCTGGGGCCGCAAGATCCACACAGTGTTCATCGGCGGCGGCACGCCGAGCCTGATCTCGGCGGCGGGGCTGGACCGGCTGATGTCGGACCTCCGCACCTTGCTGCCGCTCGATCTCGACGCCGAGATCACGATGGAAGCGAATCCCGGCACGTTCGAGGCGGAGAAATTCAAGGCCTTCCGCGCCAGCGGGATCAACCGCCTGTCGATCGGCATCCAGAGCTTCAACAGCCGGCATTTGCAGGCGCTGGGCCGCATCCACGACGCCGAGGAAGCCATCCGGGCCGTGGGGATCGCCCAGGCCGATTTCGACAATTTCAACCTCGACCTGATGTACGCGCTGCCGGGGCAGACGCTGGTGGAGGCGCAGGCCGACATCGACATGGCGCTGTCGTTTGCGCCGCCGCATTTGTCGCTGTACCACCTGACGATGGAACCGAACACGGTGTTCGCGAAGTATCCGCCGGAGCTGCCGGGCGACGACGAGAGCGCCGACATCCAGGACATGATCGCCGAGCGCACGGCCGCCGCGGGCTATGAGCACTACGAGGTCTCGGCGTATGCGAAGCCGGGCCACCGCGCGCGCCACAACCTGAACTACTGGAAGTTCGGCGATTATCTCGGCATCGGCGCGGGCGCGCATTCGAAGCTGTCGTTCCCGCACCGCGTGCTGCGCCAGGCGCGCTACAAGCAGCCGGCGTCGTTCATGGAGGCGGCAGGGAAGGGCAATGCGGTCGCCGAGGAACACGAGCTCGCGCGCGCCGACCTGGGCTTCGAGTTCATGCTCAACGCGCTGCGGCTGACGGAAGGGTTCGACCCGAACCTGTTCGGCGAACGCACGGGCATGCCGATCAACGCGATCGAGAAGGACCTGAACGCGGCCGAAGCGAAGGGCCTGATCTACCGCGATTTCCGCGTGATCCGGCCGACGGAACTGGGGCAGCGCTTCCTCAACGACTTGCAGGAGATGTTCCTCTCCGAGTGACAAAGAGCGCATTTTGGAACGGGGCCCGTCTGCTAAGGTAGCGGCTTCGACAACCCGCTCCCATCATGACGCATCCGACCCTGGCGTTCGTGCCCCTGATCGTGGGGCTGTGCGCCACCCTCGCCACCGCCACGAACAGGCGCCTGCAATTCGGCCTGTTCTGCACCATTGCCCTCGTGCTCGCCGCAGCGCTGGCGGGCGAGTTCGGATGACGTCCGGCCCGGCCATGCAACGCTATCTCACCGCCAGCACCTACATTGACTTCGACACACCGGACGTCCTCGCCACCGCCCGCCGGCTGGCCGAAGGCGCGACTTCCGAAGCGGACGTCGTGCGCGCCTGCTTCGAATTCGTGCGCGACGCCATCCGCCACAGCGTGGATTTCAAAGCGAACCCCGTGACGTGCAAGGCCTCCGACGTGCTGCGCCACGGGACGGGCTATTGCTACGCGAAGAGCCATCTGCTCGCCGCGCTGCTGCGCGCGAACGGCATCCCGGCGGGGCTGTGCTACCAGCGCCTGTCGGTCGGCGACAGCGGGGCGCCGTACTGCCTGCACGGCCTGAATGCCGTGTATCTGAAGGACGTCGGCTGGTACCGCATCGATGCGCGCGGCAACAAGCCCGGCGTCGATGCCCGCTTCGAACCGCCCGTGGAAAAGCTGGCGTTCGCGACGCGCACGCGCGAGGAACGGATGCTGCCGGAGATCTGGGCCGAGCCGCTGCCCGTCGTCGTCGAGACGCTGGAATGCTACGATACGTGGGACCAGGTGCTTGCCAACCTGCCGGACGTTGAACTTCTTTAGAAAGGGTACGTATGTTCAGTCACATCATGGTCGGTTCCAACGACCTCGATCGTTCCAAGCGTTTCTACGACGCCGTGCTGGGCGTCCTCGGCGTGGGCGAGCCGTTCCCCAACACGAACCTGACGGGCCAGCGCCGGCTGTTCTATCGCCACGACGGCGGCTCGTTCTGCATCACCGAACCGATCGACGGCGCCGATGCCACTTGCGCGAACGGGGCCACGATCGGCTTCAAATGCGCGTCGCCCGAACAGGTCCACGCGTTCCACGACACGGCGGTCGCCCAGGGCGGCACGTCGATCGAGGCGCCGCCGGGCCTGCGCGAGAGCAGCCTGGGACCGCTGTACCTCGCGTACGTGCGCGATCCGGATGGCCACAAGCTGTGCGCGCTGTTCCGCCCCAAATAGGCGTTGGATGACGAAGGGAAACGTGCCGGGTATCCCGGAGGCCGTGTGTTACAGTCTCGCTTGCATTAGTTTCAATGAAAGGCAAGCTGGCCGATGCCACCCGCACCACCGCGCATCCTGGTCGTGGATGACGAAGAAGCCATCCTGTACGTATTCGAGCGCTACCTGAGCATCGCCGGTTATCGCGTGTCCGTCGCCGGTAACGGGCGCGACGCCGTCCGCATCGGCGATGCCGGCCCGATCGACCTGCTGATCACCGATTTCCGCATGCCGGGCATGAACGGCATCGAAGTGATCCACGCCCTGCGCGGCCTGCAGCCCGAACTGCCGGCCCTCGTCATCTCGGGCAATCCCATCGAGGCCGGCACGATGCCGCCGGGCGTACGCTTCCTGTCCAAGCCTGTGTCGATGTCGGACCTGCTCGACATCATTCCCTCCCTGATCCGACAGCCAGTCTAGCCCGGCCCTGCGTCTTCGTATCGGCTGAACAGACTGGAATGGCGGTACTCCAGGACAGGGCCGATCGCGGACAATGGTGCCATGAAGCACGTCGACCATCTTTTGCGCCGCCTCGTCGCCGAGGGGCTCGGCACCGCCCTGCTGCTGGCCATCGTCGTCGGCTCCGCCGTCATGGGCGACCGGCTGGCGGGCGGCAATGCGGCCATCGCGCTGCTCGTCAATTCGATCGCGTCCGGCTGCGGCCTCGTCGTGCTGATCCTCGCGTTCGGCGCCGTCTCGGGCGCGCACCTGAATCCCGTCGTCACCCTGTCCGAAGCATGGCAGCGCAACCTGCCGGGCGCGCTCGTGCTGCCGTACCTGGCCGCGCAGGTGGCCGGCGCGTTCGCCGGCGTGGCGCTCGCGCATGTGATGTTCGGCGAGCCCGTGTTCGCGGCCGCGGCGCAGGCGCGCACGGGCGCCGGGCTGTGGTGGAGCGAAGGCGTCGCGACGTTCGGCCTGCTGGCCACGATCATCGGCTGCGCGCGCACGCGGCCCGGCGTCACGCCGTATGCGGCGGCCCTGTTCATCGTCGCGGGGTACTGGTTCACGGCGTCGTCGTCGTTCGCCAATCCCGCCCTCACGCTGGCGCGCGCGGCGACGGGCACGTGCGCCGGCATCCGGCTCGCGGACGTGCCGGGCTATGTGCTGGCCCAGCTGGCCGGCGCCGCGGCGGCGACCGTCGTCTTCGGGTGGCTGTATCCGCGCGCGCAGCAGGAGACCACAGCGGGCGCCACGGTGGCGGGCGGGCCGGGTCTTACCCGCGCTGTCCGGCGGCCAGCGCCGTGAGCGTGCGCGCGAGGCCGCTCACCACGCGCGCCATACCGTCAAAGACGACCTGCTCGGGCGGCTCGTCCGTATCCGGCGCGGCATGTTCCGCCTGGCGGAACGGGAAGCGCGTGAACGACGTGTCGGTGAGGACGAGGGCGGGCAGGCCGGCGCCGGGATGGTGCCACGCGGCGCGGTCGGACAAGGTCACGCCCTGCATGTAGGCGGGCGTCGCCAGGCCGTGCGCCGGGCCGGCCGCGATGCTCTGGAATGCGGACAGCGCGTCCTGCACCTCGCGCGACGAAGCAAGGCTGCCCACGTAGGCGATGAAGCTGCCCGGACGCTCGGCGGACGGAGCGTCGTCGAGGTTTGGCAGCGTGGCGGCTTTCGGCGCGAGGAAGAACACGAAGCGGATCTCGGTGCCGCTGCTGGGACGCACGCTCGCCAGCAGGCGCGCCAGTTCCAGCACGGCCGCCGTCCCGGGCGCACCGTCCTCGGCGCCGTCGTCGCGGGCGCCGACGATGAAGGTGCGCGCCGCTTGTTCACCCGGGGACACGCTGGCCAGCACGGCTTCGATGCGGCGTGCGTGGCCGGTCCCGCCGCGGTCCTGCACGGCATAGCCGGCCGCCTGCAGCACGTTGCCGATGTAGGTGGCGTCCCGCGGCCCACCCGCGAGCGCCGTCACGTGCGCGCGCAGGCGCATGGCCAAAGGCGGTTCCGGCATGGCGGCGCCGGGGTTCACGGTCATCGTCGCCAGCAGCACGAGCAGGACGATGGCAACGATGGCTTTCCAGTGTGCACGAAAAAAATGTCGCATGGCGTGGGGCGCGGCGCAAGGGGCGACCGTGCCGGACAGGCCGGGCTCGGCGCGCGTTGCGGTCCTGGCGGACGCCGTCCGGCGACGGCTGCCGGGGCCGCCCGTGCATGCAATGGTGAACCGGGGCCGGCCTGCGATTTCATGATACCGAAATCGCGGCCGGCCCCGGTCGGGGTCGTGCCAATGGCGCGCGGAAACAAACCGGCACCCGTCGTTTCCGGCACTGCCGGAAACGACTTTCCAGCACTGCCGGAAACGACTTCCCGCGCAGGCGGGGATCCAAGTTCTGCATGCATTTCGACAGCGCATGCAAAATTGGGCCCCCGCCTGCGCGGGGGCGACGGCTCATCAGCGCGCGGCGGTCGCCGGCCCCGGCTCGCTCCAGCCGCCCCCCAGCACGCGGTACAGCGTGACCTGGTTCTGCAGGCGCAGCAGGTTGGCCTGGATGGCCTGCTGCTGCGCGGTGAACAGCGAGCGCTGGGCATCCAGCAGGTCCAGGTAGCTCGCGGTGCCGTTGCGGTAGCGCAGGTCGGACAGGTTGAAGCGGTCCGTCTCGGCGGCCGCCACGGCCTGCTGGGCGCGCAGCTGTTCGCTGTACGTGGCCTGGCCGGCCAGGGCATCCGCCACTTCGCGGAACGCGGTCTGGATCGACTTTTCGTACTGCGCGACGTTGATGTCGCGCTGGGCACGGGCGCTCTCGACGCCGGCGCGGGTGCGGCCGAAGTCGAACAGCGGCAGGATCGCCTGCGGCGCGAAGGTCCAGCCGAACGTGCCGCTCTTGAACAGGCCGGAGAGCTCGGAGCTGGCCGTGCCCGCGCTGCCCGTCAGCGTGATGCGCGGGAAGTAGTTCGCGCGCGCCGCGCCGATGTTGGCGTTGGCCGCGATCAGCTGCTGCTCGGCCGAACGGATGTCCGGACGGGTCGTCAGCAGGTCGGACGGCATCCCGGCCGGCAGGTCCGGCAGGTTCGTCGTCGCGAGCGTGGCGCCGGCCGGCAGGTTGTCGGGGATAGTCTGGCCGATCAGCAGGGTGAGCAGGTTCAGGTCCTGCGCGCGCTGGCGCTGGGCCTGGGCCAGCGTGGTGCGCGCCTGTTCGACGAGCGACACGGCCTGCTGCAGGTCGAGCTTGGACGAGACGCCGTTCTCGAAGCGCAGGTTCGTCAGGCGCAGCGATTCCTCGCGCGTCTTCAGGGTCTGCTGCGTCAGGGACAGCAATTCCTCGTCCGCGAGGAACGTCAGGTACGTGTTGGCGACCTGCGCGATCAGGCTGATCTGCGCCGTCTTGCGCGCTTCCTCGGTGGCGAGGAATTGCGCCAGCGCGGCGTCGGACAGGTTGCGCACGCGGCTGAAGAAGTCCAGCTCGAACGCCGACACCGAAAGGCCGGCCTGGTACAGGCTGCTGATCGGCTGGTCCTTGCCCGTCGTCTGGCGCTGGCCCGTGATGCCGGCGTTAATGGCCGGGAACTGGTTCGAGCGCTGGATCTGGTACTGCGCCCGTGCCGCCTCGATGTTGAGGATGGCAACGCGCAGGTCGCGGTTGTTTTCCAGGGCCAGCGTGATCAGCTGCTGCAGGCGCGGATCGGTGAAGAAGCGCTGCCATGCGATGGCGGCGGGCGCTTCGTTCGCGACGGCGTTGCCGCTGTTGACGGTGCCTTCCACGGTCGGGAAGGCAGCTGCCACCGGCGCTTGCGGCCGTTCGTACTTGGGCGCCAGGTTCACGCAGCCGGCCAGTACGAGGGCCAGGGCCAGGGGAGTGAGTCGTTTCATGTTGTTCATCAGATTTTCGAGTCGATGACAGTGTTTTCTTCTTCGTGCGCGTACTTCTTGCGCTGGCGTTCGCTGCCCTTGAAGAATCCGCGGATGACGACGAAGAACACGGGCACGAAGAACACGCCCAGTGCCGTCGCGGTCAACATGCCGCCCATCACGCCCGTACCGATCGCGCGCTGCGACGCGGCGCCGGCACCGCTGGCGACCACCAGCGGCAGCACGCCGAGGATGAACGCGAGCGACGTCATGATGATCGGACGGAAGCGCAGGTGCGCCGCCTGCAGCGCCGCCTCGAACGGCGACTTGCCCTGCGCCTGCAGGTCCTTCGCGAATTCCACGATCAGGATCGCGTTCTTCGCGGCCAGGCCGATGATGGTGATCAGGCCCACCTTGAAGTACACGTCGTTGGACAGCCCGCGCATCGATGCCGCGAGCAGCGAACCGAGCACGCCCAGCGGCACGACGAGCAGCACGGCCACCGGGATCGACCAGCTCTCGTACAGCGCGGCCAGCGCCAGGAACACGGCCAGCAGCGCGAAGCCGATCAGCACGAACACGGTCGAACCGGCGAGGATTTCCTCGCGCGACTGGCCGGTCCATTCATACGCGAAGCCGGCCGGCAGCTTGGCGGCCAGCGCCTGCATCTCGTCGAGCGCCTGGCCGGTCGAATAGCCCTGGGCGGCGTCGCCCGTGATGCTCATCGACGAATAGCCGTTGTAGCGCGACGTCTGCATCGGACCCGTGATCCATTGGGTCGTCGCGAACGCGGACAGCGGCACCGGCTGGCCCTTCGTGTTCAGGGCGTTGATGCGCAGGAGGTCTTCCGGCTGCATGCGCTCCGGCGCGTCGGCCTGCACGATCACGCGCTGCAGGCGGCCGGCGTTCGGGAAGTCGTTCACGTACGCGGAACCGAGCGAGGTCGACAGCGCCGTGTTGATGGCGCCGAACGTCACGCCCAGGGCCTGCGCCTTGTCGCGGTCGATGTTCAGCTTCAGCTGCGGCGCATCTTCGAGGCCTTCCGGACGGATGCCCGTCAGCACCTTGCTCTGCATCGCCATGCCGAGAAGCTGGTTACGCGCCTGGAGCAGGGCGGCGTGGCCGAGGCCGCCGCGGTCCTGCAGGCGGAACGAGAAGCCCGTGCCGCGGCCCAGTTCCGGGATCGGCGGCGGGCTCACGACGAAGATGAACGAGTCGCGCAGCCCCATCATGTGTCCCGTGATGCGGCCCGCGAGATCCTGCGCGCTCTGGCCCTTGCCCTTGCGCTCGTCCCATGATTTCAGCGGGATGAACGCGAGGCCCATGTTCTGGCCCTGGCCCGTGAACGAGAAGCCCGTCACGGCGACCATGTCGGCCACTTCCGGCTGCTTCAGCACATAGTCTTCCATCGCATGCAGGACGACGTTCGTGCGGTTGGCGGTGGCACCCGGCGGCAGCTGGATGTTGGCGATGATGTAGCCCTGGTCTTCGTTCGGCAGGAACGAGTTCGGCAGGCGCGCGAACATCAGGCCGACGATGCCGACCAGCAGGACGAACACGACCAGCGCGCGGCCGGAACGCTTGAGGAGCTTGCCGACGATGCCTTCATAACGCTTGGCGCCCGTCGTGAACGCGCGGTTGAACCAGCCGAAGAAGCCTTTCTTCTCCATGTGGTGGCCCGCTTCCACAGGTTTCAACAGGTGCGCGCACAGCGCCGGCGTGAGGGACAGCGCCATGAACGCCGAGAAGCCGATCGACGACACCATCACGATCGAGAACTGGCGGTAGATGTTGCCGACCGCGCCCTGGAAGAACGCCAGCGGCACGAACACGGACATCAGCACGACGGTCACGCCGATGATGGCGCCGGAGATCTGGCCCATCGCCTTGCGCGTCGCCTGCAGCGGGGGCAGGCCTTCCTCGGACATGATGCGTTCGACGTTTTCCACCACCACGATCGCATCGTCGACGACGATACCGATCACAAGGACCATGCCGAACATCGTCAGCACGTTGATCGAGAAGCCCATCGCGAGCAGTGTCGCGAAGGAGCCCAGCAGGGCGACCGGGACGACGATGGTCGGGATGATCGTGTAGCGGAAGTTCTGCAGGAACACGTACATCACGATGAACACGAGGATCACGGCCTCGATCAGGGTTTCCACCACCTGGCTGATCGAGATCTGGATGAATTTCGTGCTGTCGTAGGGGATCGAGTACTTCATGCCTTTCGGGAAGTACTTCTGCAGCTGATTCATGCGTGCCTTGATCAGCTTCGCGGTTTCCAGCGCGTTACCGGTCGGCGACAGCTGCACGCCGATACCCGTCGACGGCTTGCCGTTCAGGCGGGTCGACGTGGCGTAGGCCTGGCCGCCGATCTCGATGCGGGCGACGTCCTTCAGGCGCACGGTGGAGCCGTCCGGATTCGCGCGCAGCACGATGTTGCCGAACTGCTCGACGGTGGCCAGCTGGCCCGTGACGACGACGGTCGCGGTGATCTGCTGGCCCTTGGCCACGGGCAGGTCGCCGATCGTGCCGGATGCCACCTGGGCGTTCTGCTGGCGGATCGCGGTGTTGACGTCATCCGGCGACAGGTTGAAGCCGACCAGCTTGGCCGGGTCGATCCAGATGCGCATCGCCTTCTCGGTACCGAACAGCTGCGCCTGGCCGACGCCCTTGATCCGCTGGATCTCCGGCAGCACGTTGCGCGACGCGTAGTCGCCCAGCGCGACGGTGTCCCAGGTCGGGTCGTCGGACGAGAGGATCGTGAACAGCAGGAAGTTGGAGCGGGCCTTGTCGACGCGCACGCCCTGCTGGGTCACCGCGGCCGGCAGGCGCGGGGTCGCGCGCGCGAGGCGGTTCTGGACGTCGACCTGGGCCAGGTCGGGATTGGTGCCGGTCTCGAAGCTGATCGTGATGGAGCCGGTGCCGTTGGCCTGGCTGGTCGACTCCATGTAGATCATGCCTTCGGCACCGTTCATCTCGCGTTCGATGACGGAGATGACGGAATCTTCCAGCGTTTGCGCGGAAGCGCCCGGGTAGGCGACGCTGACGACGATCGACGGCGGCGCCACGGTCGGATATTGCGCGATCGGCAGCTGCTTGATGGCGACGCCGCCAAGCACCATGATGAACAGCGCGATCACCCAGGCAAAAATGGGGCGGTCAATAAAAAAACGTGCCATTGTGGTTCCTGTTTATCTAGCCTTGCCTTCTTACTGGCGTGCCTGCGCACCGGCCGCGGCCGGGACTGCAGGGGCTGCCGGGGCGCCTGCCGGCGTCCACGGCACCGGTTGCACCGGCGTACCCGGAGGCAGCATCTGCAGCTTCTGGAAGCCGTCCACCATCACGCGTTCGCCTTCCTTCAGGCCATCCGTGACGACCCAGTTCTCGCCGTTCTGCGAGCCGATTTTCACGGTGCGCGGGGTCGGCTTGTTGTCGGCGCCGATCACGGTGAGCGTATCGCCGTTCGGGCCGCCGCGGGTGACGGCCTGCTGCGGCACGAGGATGCCGTTCGGCAGCTCGGCCTGCGCCAGGCGCACGCGCACGTACTGGCCGGGCAGCAGGGCATTGTCCGGGTTCGGCGTCTGAGCGCGCAAGGTGATCTGGCCGCTCGTCGGGTCGACGGTGATGTCCGAGAACAGCAGCTTGCCCTTCGTCGGCAGCACGGTGCCGTCGTCCGCGACGACGGTGACCGGTACACTGCCGCCGAAGCCCTTGTCGCCGGCGTTCTTGCGCAGGCGCTGCAGTTCGGTGGCGGACTGGGTGATGTTCAGGTAGACGTTGTCGGTCTGCTGGATCAGCGCCATCTGCGTCGCTTCGGTGGCGGAGACGAGCGCGCCTTCCGTCACGAGCGCGCGGCCGATGCGGCCCGAGATCGGGGCGTACACGTTCGCGTAGTCGGCGTTGATCTTGGCGATGCGCACCTGGGCCCTGGCCGAATTGACGTCCGCCTCGGCCTGCTTCTGGGCGGCGACGGCGTTCGTGAATTCCTGCTTGCTGACGGCCTGCGCCTCGACGAGCGGCTTGTAGCGCTCGACCGTGGCGGAGGTCGACGTCAGGTTCGCCTGGGCACGGCCGAGCGCGGCCTGGGCGGCGTTCAACTGGGCCTGGTAGGGCTCCGGATCGATCTGGAACAGCGACTGGCCCTGCTTGACCAAGCTGCCCTCGGTGAACAGGCGCTTCAGCACGACGCCGTTGACGCGGGCGCGGACTTCGGCCGTGCGGATTGCCTCGACGCGGGCCGGCAGTTCGGTCTCGAGTGCGACCGGCTGGATCTTCGTGGTGATGACGCCGACCTGGGGAGGTGGCATCTTGGCGCCAGCGGCGCCGGGACCGGCCTGGGCGTTATCCTTGGAGCCGCAGGCCGACAGCATGGCCACGGCGACCAGGGTGCACGCGGCGATCCTGGACAGGGTGAGGGAGGAGGAGTTGGCAGAGCGCATTCAATGCTTCCTTCTTGTGGAAAAAAGAATAAAACCGTCCTGCGACACTTCTTCGGCACAACAGGCGGTTTTACTACTGACTTTTGGAAAAACCCCGATATACTATCACGAGTGTATGTTTAATGTTTCCTACCTATAAAAACGGAGAGTCAGGCGGATGGCCCGCAGAACCAAGGAAGAAGCGGCAGCGACCCGCGACAGCATTTTGGATGCTGCTGAAAAATTGTTCGTCGAACAGGGTGTTTCTCGTACAACGTTGCAGCATATCGCAACCGCGGCCGGTGTGACGCGCGGCGCCATTTATTGGCACTTTGACGACAAGGGTGCGTTGTTCAACGCGATGATGGAGCGGGCGATCCTGCCGCTGGAGGCGGAGATGCAGGTGCTGGACCAGGTGGAGTCGGACGACCCCCTCGTCGACCTGCGCAACCACATGCTGGCGGTGCTGGACCGGACGGTCAACGATCCGGGCGCGCGCCGCGTGTTCGAGATCGCCACGTTGAAGGTGGAATTCGTCGGGGAGATGGATGCGGTGCGGCAGCGGCGCAAGGACAATATGGCGAACTGGATGGCGCGGGCCGAACGGCGGATCGGGCTGGCCATCGACAAGGGCCTGATCTCGCGCGACGTGAATCCGACTCAGGTCGCGCTGGGGTTGTGGACCATGATCGATGGGTTGATTCGCAACTGGATGTTCGATCCGCAGGATTTCGATTTGCTGGCGTTGGGGAAGTGTGTGATTGATCCGTATCTGGAGGGGTTGCGGAGCGGACGCAGCTAGCGACAGGAGCTTTAGCCGACCGTTGCCGGCAAGCTCCCGAGCAGTTTGCACCCGCATTCCGTTGCACAGCCCTCGACCGCCACTGGCGTGCCGTTGACGGTGAATGTGCTGTGTGCGGTGATGATCTTGTTCACGCCATGCGGTTTACCGCCGGGATACGACTGTGGGCAGTCGACCTGATCGCCAAGCCTGGCGATAGCGCGTCCCCGGATGTCGTGGGTTGGAGAACCACTGATCACTGTGCCGCCATGGTCGGTTTTGTCGCCGACTGTGATTATCTTTAATGGCATATTTGCTCGCGTCGATATCGTGACAATAGAGCTTACTCGTCCGGCTCTCTTGCGCAATTTGAACCGGCTCTGTCTTCGTGGTCTTTCGAGTCTTGGGAATTTCCATTATCGCGCTCTTTGTAACGGTATTCTTCCAGTAACTTCGGCAGTTCATTCGGTTCGACAATTCGGAGCAGCTAAAGAGGGTAAATCATGATCGCACTGGCGGTAGCCTCAAGATTGACTTCGAAATATCGATTGGATCTGCCTGAAGCGGCTGTAACCTTCAGTCGTCCGTCCACTCACGAACGATCTGGGCCAAGTCATCGCGCGTCAACTTTTTGGCTTTCAGAATCCGAATAAGTTCCTCTTTCGACAAAGGATATTGCTGGAGAATTCTGGACACATCGTCCGCAGCAATAGGGTCCAGCCAAGTTGCTTCAACATCCTTTTCGGTGATTCGATCAGCCGGGAGCTTTCCCTTTGCGAGGACTTCAATCGTGTAGAGTTGATGACCTTCGTCAAAGCCTCGTTGAAAATGGAGCGCCGTGCCTGCCGGGATCATATAGTATGGGGCCCCTTTTGGGGTTGCTATCAGCATCGGTTCAGTCAGACGGTAGATGGATTTGCTGGTCATGATTTTATTCAAGATAAAAGGAATGGAACTGCCAATGGCAATCAGAATGGCTGCCGTCGTTAAAAATGTTGTTTTTTTCTTCATTTGCTACCGCCAAATTTCTCAACCTTGTCGGGACGATGAGCCGGGTTTTCTTCGAGCATTTGTTTTAGGTCGGCAGGCATAAAGATCGCTGTCGGCCAGCCTGCGATTTTCGCTGCATATTGCTCAGCCGTGCTCATGCCCCTTCCTTGATTGTATTTGATACCGTTATAATCAAGATCCTTTATTGCGATACGTGCGCCGCCCATGGATGTTGTTGTGCAGTTGTTTGTTAGGGCATGATAGTCCACAGCGAGGCGGTATTCCTTTCGATAGTTGGCGTATGCTCTCAGTACTGGGCGATCCCCGATAAGACCGTCGAAATGAGCGTTAACCTGCTTGGCCGCTTCAGATGTTACTCGGTAAAGGAAGCCGGTAGTGGTTCTTCCTGTTGCATTCTCTGAGGCGATATATTTTGAAAAATCCGTCCAGACGCGCAATCTGCCTTGACCGAAAGGCCCTCTTTCCCCTGCGTAACGCCCGAAGTCGTACACGTGCTCATCGCTTGCGGTAACTACACGTAATGCAACGTGACCGTATGTGTGCTCTTCACCTTCGCTAATATAGGGACCTCCGATCAGGATCTCGATTGCCGGTGCTTGAACCAGAATTTTGGTGGCCTGGTTGGTTATAATGTTGACGCCATCCTTTGCGATTTTAGCGGTAGCGTTGACGGTCGGCACAATGTATCGTCTTTGGGAAATTATTTGGGCACGTGGTCGCGATAGGGTTATAGATCAGGTCGTCGCGACCTCAACTGAATAGCCCAAGTCTGGAAACTCGACTTTGCAGCGCCCCATTGGAATCTGTTCAACACGGGCGTTGCCTTCGTCGTCAACCTTGCCGGTATGTTTTTTGCCGTTCGGGTCAGTGAGCACAAAGCGTTCATTGGGTATTGGACCTTCTTGATCAATCAGCTTGAATTCGGCCCATGCTGTGGTTGCCAAAAGTTCGTTGCAGATATGTTCGCTTGCGATGGATGATCCGAACCGCGCGGCAGCCAGTACAGCGTCGACACTCATGTTTTGTGGACCGGGCAGGCTGTGTGACGCTGCATGTACGGTAAAAGCTCCAGTCGTGCCGAGCTCAAGAGAGCCGCTGGAGAACCTGGCATAGCTTCCCCCTCCGTTGATCACAATCTCCTCTCTGGCAGTAACCATGATGCGATTAGCACATTGTGTTATTTCGAGTTTTGCCAGCACGTTAATTGAGTTTGAAAGAGCTTTGACGTCGATATTCCCCGAAGCGGCAATCAACTTGATGCCGGCCTTCTGAACGAACAGTCGGAACGCTTGGCGAACGCTGGCAAAGAAATTTGTCCCGGCGGCGAACGCAAGATTTTTCCCGGTTGTGAGACTCGTATGCTGGTCGCTGGTTATGTGAGTGTCGCCGCCCGTTGCCGTAGCGATACCCGTAGGGCTAGCTAGCACTAGGTGGGGCTTGGACAACTCAGGAAAGCGGTCGTCATCAGCGCTACCGTGTATCGCTCCGTACTGGATCTGTAACTGGTGAGCCACGTCGACTTGGCTCTCGGTGGGGTCCTGGGCGCCGTTTTCCTTCGCCGTCTCCGCCATGCTTTGATGCTGTTTCGCAGCAGCAGCAAGTCGCGCTGCCGTTTCATTTAAGTCTTTTATCGGCCCTTTCGCGGCCTGTCGCGCTTCGGTGGTAATCAGCATGCCTTTCGCGGCACGAGCAACTCCGTGCCCGTCGGTCCGCAGTTCCCACCCTTCGCCCCGCAAATCCTTGCGGCCTTTAGCGTCCTCAATACGGGCGATATGGCCGAGCGACAACTGACTACACTGATAATCGCTTTTCAGCTGCGCCTGGATCTTGCCGGCGGTATCGTCGAGTATCAGGTGATTACCTCGCCCACTGCCTTCGCCTGATTGCAGCTCCCGGCTCCGCAACCCGCTTAAAGCCTGCTGCTCCGGCAACTGCCACGGCGGCATGTGCGTGAAGTTGTACAACGCCCCAAGAATCACCGGATGGTCGATATTCCCATCGAGATAAACCACCGCCACTTCCTCACCAACCCGCGGCAAGCGAATATTCCCAAACTCGCTGCCGGCCCCCGGCGACATGACTCGAAGCCAGGGCGAACTGTTCTCGTCATAGTTACCTAGCCTGTCCCAATGAAACTGGACCTTGACCCGCCCGTAGCCATCGGTGTGGATCTCCGAGCCATCAGGCCCGACGACGATGGCGGTCTGGACGCCGGGATAGGTGCAAGGCTTGCTGTTGTAGTACCGGCCCGGACGCCACTGGATATCCTTGCGCGCACACCGGAACGTGTTCTCGTAATGCGATGGCGCGCCCGGACCGGCCTGGTAGTTGTTGCTGGCTTCGTGGTCGACGCTCAGGATCAGGTAGTCGCGGTCGCGTATGCTGGGCTGGGCCGGCTCGCCGCGCTTGGGAACGCGCAGCTCGGCGCTGAAATGGCCGCCGAGCTTGAAGCACCGCCCCGGCTGGGCAGTACGGTCGTTGCCGCGGGCTTCGAAATACTGGGTGTTCGCATCGCGCTCGCCCATGCGCTGCTGCGCAAGTTTCTCGCCGTCGTCGTTGGTGCGGAAACCGTAGGAACCCGTGTTTTCGTAGATCTCGTATGGAAAGACGTCGCCCTGGTCATTCAGTGATTCGGCGGTCGACCGCTGCGCCACCGGATTCTTGTAATCGAAGCTGGCCAGGGTCGTCTGGCCGGAACCGATCCGCCGCACTGGACTCCATTCCCGAATGCCGTCGTCTTCGACCGAACCGGCCTTGTCGCGGAACGGGATCTCTCCCGAATCGTCGATCCCGGACGGATCGATGGGCTGCGCGAGCGTGCTCTTGTCGCTGAGCCAGAGCGTGTGGCCATCTGCCCGATGTTCGTACCAGTAGTGCAGCCCGAGATCTTCCCAGCGGCGGTGCAGGTGGTTGTAGTCGGTCTCGTCGTACTGGTTGGCGCAGGTCATGCGCGGATAGTCGCCGACGATGGCCGCATGCCAGTCGGCCTGGCGGTAATGGGCAAAGGTGAGTTCCGTCAGTTCGATGACGCTCTTGCCGTGGAACGACACGTTGTCCTTGCGCAGCCTGGCAAAGGCCAGCCAGGGCTCGAGCACCATGCGATAAAACGCGAAACCGCCGTCGGCGCGCAGGAAACGGAATTCCGTGACGTAGCCGTTGAAGTAGCGCAACGAGCCGTCTTCGCGCACGATGGAAATCGTCACCATCCTGCCCATCATCGCCTTCAGGGGAATCCGTGCGTCGTCCGACAAGAGTTCGACCTCATAGCGGAAGCAGCGGCAGATTTCTTCGTGCGCGCTCAATCGATTCGGCAGGAGGATGGGATCAGGCCCGTCGCCCCGGGGGAATTCCAGGCGCATCAAGCGGTCGTGCTGCGCATCGAGACTGAACACCGACAGCGCGGCGCCTGCCGCGATCGCTTGACTCCCATCCATGGAACGCCTCCAATGGTTTGTCAGGTTTTTGATTTCCGCCGGTTAAGGTACTCAGCCGGATGGCGGCTAACTTTGATTGGCAGCAAGGACCGCTCGAATCTCCGGCCGGCTCGCCTTGCCTTCCGTACCGGTCAGGAATGAGTTCCATCCAAGACGTCGCCGATCTTGCCCTTGGGTCCTCAAGGTCAGCGGCTTGAGACACGGCTTGCTCAGCAAAAGCCTGACTTCATATTGGACGGCGGGCACGGCAAACAGGCTGACCATCTCTTTCAATGCCGCGTGAGCCCGCCCATGTGGCAGGAACGCGTTCGCCTGTTCCTCATCCAGAGGGCCGATATGCAGGCGGACACGCAAGTCGTTCCGCCACATGCGCCCACCCAGCGCGGCGCCATGGCCGAGGGTCGGATCGGTGACGCCGAGCGTGCTGCGGATCCTGGCCGGTATCGGATCCCAGGCGCCGACGAATTCTTCGATACGCACGGGAATGCCGAAGTACTCGCCGAGAACACGTTCCACGGTCGAAGCGGCAATCGGGCGTGTCCTGAGCAAGCCGGCGTAGAAGGCGGCGACTTCCGCCGGGATCGATTCGAAGGGGCGGGCCGGTCCGAAACTCGTGGGCCGAAGACCACCCAATGCGGCCAGGAGCGGAAGCAGATCGTCCCGGGCGCGCGTGTCCAGGCCGTGCTCGACGCGGTATTTTCCCCACGCCTCGTAGAACAGGCCGATGGCCCGGTTCGAAAACAGGTCGATGAACGGCTTCCAGCTTTCGTCGGCGGCCGCGCCCGTCCTGGCGGCTGCCCGTTCGGTGTCATGCAGCGGCAACGTGCCGTTCGCGCCCAGTAATCCGATGAATGCGGCGGTGATGTGAATACGAGGGAGCGCGGCAGTGGCGCTTGATTCGACCTGCATGCTTTCGATCTCGCTTGCCGGAAAAGCCAGCGACACGCTGTTTTGAAAGCGCAGCACCTGGTTGAACGCCTGGGAGTACGGAATACCCTGTCGGCGCAGCATGCGTACGAGGATGTTCAGCAGTTGTGCGAAGCTGTACCGGTACGGTGCCGCGAGCAGGCGTTCGATCATGACAGCGGCGTGCTCCCACTTCGTGGTTTGCATCGGAACAGCTCCTCTCCGGTTTGGTGTGACAGGATCACCAGCTCGATAAAACCGTTCATCTGGACGTACAGCGCGAAGAACTGGTCGATGACCTGCACGAACAGGTGGAGGCCGGCGCCGACGAAGGCCTCCTCGTCGATCGTCAGGCGCACTTCGGTCCCGTGTGCCAGTGAGGCTCCGCGCTTGTGCCTGAGCCACGCTGTCGTCTCGACATGTTCCAGGGCGACGACGCCGGCGATCTGGCGCCGCGATACAGCGGATCCCGTGAAGTCGTACAGCGCGAGCATCTCGCGCAGGCCGTCGGCTCCTTCCAGCGCCAGGGCGCGGTGGTTCAGCGTCAGGTGCGAGATGAGGCGCCAATGTGCGCCCTGGCCGTTTGCCAGGCGATGGGGACGCGTGGGCCTGCGCAGGAAACGTATCCTCCCACCCTGCGCCGCGCCGGGTATCGTCAGGTCGCCGTCGGTCGACCCGCATTTCAACAGGCAGGGCAGGTCGCGGTTGGTGCAGGTGAGGTCGATCGACAGCGTCGTCTGCTCGACCTCGAGCGGCTCGCCGCAGGTATCGACGAGCGCGATGACTTTTTCATGGCCCGGACTGGTGACCGCCAGCGTGTCGTCATGGCGCAGTATCCAGTAGCGGCCCTTGTGCGCATCGCTCTCGCCATGGCGCAGCGCATAGAAGGGGCGGAATTCGATGGGCGCGATGTCCTTGCCGCGCTGCCGCACCATGTGGACCCTGTCGACCGAATACACTTCGTACCCGGATGCATGCGCAGGATGGGCAAGGACCGAGTATTCCGCGGTGCGCTGCGTGTATCCGACAGGGACCCCCGGCTGCCTGAACAGATTGACGACCGGGGTGCAGCCGGTGAGCAGGCTATGTGCCGACAGGCCCGCGAGCATCCTGGCCTGGTCCGACCCCGGCGTGATGCCCGCCAGCGCCAGGTGCAGCGTGAAGCCGGTGCAGTCCGACGGCAGCCGCGCGCGGAGCGCGGCGAGGTCGATGTCGAAGAAGTTGAATTTTTCCGGGAAGGCGAAATACTCCGCGAAGAGCCGGTAGGCACGGTGCGAGCGCGCGTCGAACGGGATCAGGGCGTCGTCGTCGTCAAACCCGACCGCCGAAACCGGTATCGCGGCGAGCGGCATCCAGGCGCCGTCCGCGCCCGCCTGGACGTAAGCCGACGCCGTGCGCATGAACAGCGCATCGCGCAGCGCTGCGCAGAATGAAGCGTCACCGTCGAGATAAATCCGCATGGGCCCAGGCGCGCCGGCTTGAACCGGGGCCGCGAACTCGATGCCGATCGCCGCCGTCGCGCCCGGCGCGACCCGGGTCGACGACGGCGCGCGGATCACCGCATCGAAGCGGGCGGACGTGATGGCGGCCGCGGATGGCGCGACATCGTATGCGGTCTGGAACTTGCAATGCACGCCGCGGACCGGTGCCGATTCGAGCAGTGTCCCGCGCGGCACGGCTCCGGTGCCGCCGCCGGCGGCCGGGAGGAAGCGCACGATCGCGCACGACGGAAACGGCCTCAGATAATGCGGAAACAGGAGATTGAGCAGCGCTTCCGTAAATTGCGAATAGGCGTCATCCAGACGTTTCGACACCCTGGCGCACAGCAGGGCGACGGACTGGATCAGGCGTTCGACATGCGGATCGTCGCACGCCTCGCCACCGAGTTGCAGCTTGGCCGCGACTTTCGGATAGCGCTCGGCGTATTCGCGGCACAGCTGCCGCATGGTGACGAGCTCGCGTTCGTATTGCGCAAACAGTTCGTCCATGATGTGTGTGCCTATGGAGCGTTACGCACGCTCTGGATCGAATAGCGTTGGAGCGATGGCTGGAACACGGCGTTGAAGTGCATCGGATCGGCCGCCGGCGCGTTTTTCAGTTGGGCGGTGATCACGAAGTCGACCCGGTTGATGGCGCCTTTCCTCGGCTGCAGCGTCGCCGTCACCTTGTGCAGCCTCGGTTCGTGCCGTTCGATCGCCAGCCGGACCGCGGTGCAGATGCGTTTCTGGTCCGTGTCGCTCGTCATGCACATGCCGGCGAAGTCGATCAGGCCGTAGTTCACGATGGATCCGCTGACTTCGGGATAGCCGGCCAGCGTATCGGGCAGCAAGGCAGAACGGGTGTTGAGGAGCGCTTCCAGGTCGCGTGTAATACTCTCCTTCCACGCGTGCGAGGTATCGTCATCGGCATCCAGACGGTCGAACAGACCTGGCGTGAAACTCTGCATGCTGGTTTCCTTTAAAGCCGCCATTATTCCCCTCTTGCCGAGAATAAAGTTGCGCCCTCTCAACGGACCGATGCGCAATGCCCGCCATGCTTTCCTGAGCGAATTTTGAACGAGGAGGCAACGATGAGCTTGGGCGCGAAGATCTTGTGGTCCGAGGGGTTGACGCTTGGACCCCAGCATTTCCAGCGGCAGGACCTGTACCACGAGACGCGGCTGCTCAGGATGGTGTCGGCGCTCAATCCGAATTTCTGGGGCGCACGTCTACTGGAGTGGAATATGGATGCGTTGGGCCATAATCTGCTCGAAGCGCAGGCCATGTCGCTGATCTTCCCGGACGGGGCGGTCTACGAGGCCCCCGCGACGGACTTGTTGCCGGTCCCGGTCGACCTGGCCCGACTGCCCCCGGAGATCAATACGTTCACGATGTATGCCGCGCTTCCGACCATTCGGCCGCATGGCGCGAATGCGGAGGAGGGCGGTCGTTACGCGTTGGCCGAGTCGGAGACATCCGACCTGTTCAGCGACGCGGTGCCGATCGACGTGCCGTTCCTGAAGAAGCGGGCCCGGCTCGTTTCGCATGCCGAGCCGCGCGATGGCCACGTCAGTTTCCCCGTGTTGCGCCTCCATCGCGATCCGCGTGGCGGTTTCGAGGTCGATCCGACGTTTGTCCCGCCGTGCGTGGCGATCAGTGCTGCCCGTCCGCTCCAGCAACTGCTCGACGGCCTGATGAGCGCATTGACCGCGAAGATCGTGTCCCTTCATGCCGCGCACCGGAAGACGAACGCGTCCACCTACGAGGTCCACGCCAGCGACATCACGTCCTGGTGGATGCTGAACGTCATCAGCACCGCGAACGCATCCCTGCAGCACTGCGCGCGTTCCCGCGTACAGCACCCGGAAGCGCTGTACGAGAAGCTGCTCGCGCTTGCGGGCGGCCTGATGACATTTTCGGACCGGTACGCGACGCCGGACTTGCCGGCCTACGACCACGCGGATCCCGGCGTCACGTTCGCACAGCTCGATGCGTTGATCCGCGACCTCGTCGATACCGTCATCTCGGCCAGGTATTTCACGATTCCGCTCGTGGCCGAGGATAATCGCCGCACGCATTTCAGAGGCGCGCTCGATCCGGCGAAGCTGGCCCAGGACACGCAGCTTTGCCTGGCCGTGAGTGCGGACATGCCGGCGCTCGAACTGGTGTCCGCCGTGCCGATCCGGTTCAAGATCGGATCGCCCGACGACATCGAACGCATCGTGGCGTCGGCCCTTCCCGGCATCGCGTTGACCCACATGCCGCAGGTGCCGGCCGCGGTCCCGGTCCGGCCCGACACCTATTATTTCTCGGTGTCGACCAGGAACGGGCTCTACGAAAATGCGCTGAAAGCGGAAGCGATCGCGATCTATGCGCCAGCCGGGATGCGTGAACTGAACATCGAACTGATCGCGTTCACGCAGTGATCCCGGCTACTCTTCAGCCTTTCGTGCGCGGGTGCAGCCGCGCAAAGCTGATGCAGGCGCCCAGCAACGCGATGCCCGCCGCGGCGGCGAGGGCATACGTGGTGCCATGGCGCTCCGACAGCACGAGGCAGCCCGCCACCAGCGCGGCGCCGCAGGCCTGGCCCGTCAGGCGCGCCGTCGCGACGATGCCGCTCGCGCCGCCGGCCCGTTCGCGCGGCGCGCTGCCCATGATCGCCTTCATGTTCGGCGCCTGGAACAGGCCGAACCCGATGCCGCACACCGCCATGCGCCATGCGATGGCGAACGTGGACGGCGCCTCCGGCATCCACAGCAGCGCCGCCATGCCGGCGCACAGCACCAGCAGGCCGATCCCCGCCAGCAGCCCGGATTCATGGCGGTCGGACAAACGGCCGGAGATCGGGCCCATGATCCCGACCAGCACGGGCCAGGGCGTCAGCAGGAAGCCCGTCTCGACGGGCGAACGGCCGAGCACCTGCTCGAAGTGGAAGGGCAGGGCGACGAACGCAAGGCTCTGGACGGCGAACGTGCACACGGCCGTCAGCGCCGACAGCGCGAACAGCGGCCGCGCCAGCAGATCCGTCGGCAGGATCGGCGCCGCATGGCCGCGCTGGCGCCGCAGCAGCAGCGCGAAGAACGCGGCCGTCGCCACGGCCTCCAGACCCAGGCGCGCGGGCGGCACGCCATGCGCCGCATCGCCCAGCAACAGGATCAGGAAGCCGAACGCCCCCACGTTGCACAGCGCCGCGCCGGCATCGAAGCCGTGCTTGCCGCGCGCGTTGTCGGGCAGGACGCGGCGGGCGAGCACGAACGCCGCGGCGCCGATCGGCACGTTGATGGCGAACAGCCACGGCCACGAGGCCAGCGCCAGGATCGGCGATGCGAGCGTGGGACCGACGGCGAACGCCACCGCCACGACGAGGGCATTCAGGCCGAAGCCCTGGCCCTGCAGGTGCGCCGGATAGATGGCGCGCATCATCGCCGTCGTCACGCCCATCAGGGCGGCGGCGCCGAGGCCCTGCAGCAGGCGCGCGCCCACGAGCAGGGGCAGGTTCCACGCCAGCGCACATAATAAGGATGCCACCGTGAACAGCGCCAGGCCGGCCGTGGCGACTCTCCGGTAGCCGACGCGCTCGCCCAGCGCCGCGAATGGCAGCAGCGTGGCGACCATCGCCAACTGGTAGATGTTGACGATCCAGACGGAGGCGGCGGCGCCGGCGTGCAGTTGCCGGGCCAGCTCGGGCAGGGCCGTGTTGGCGATCGCCGTGTCGAGCGACGCCATCGAGACGCCCGTCATCAGGGCCAGCATCGCCCAGCGGCGGCGCGCCGCGGGCAGGCCGTCGGCGGGCGCCTGGGCCGCGGCATTGGCGATGCCGCCGCGGGTCAGAACAGTTTCTGTCATATCAGTCCCTTGCCACTCCCGATGGACCGATGCGTTCGGCGTTCGGCACATCCGAGATGCGGATGCGGATCAGGTGGCGGCGCTCGTCCGTGTACGTCGTGCGGCCGTGCAGCATGTGGTGGTTATCGACCAGCATCAGCGTGTCGTCCGGCAGCTGTTCCTCGAAGCGCACGGCGCCTTTTTCGACCACCTCGTTCATCAGCGCCAGCGCGTCGCACAGCGCGGGCGTGGCCAGGTCGGGGCGGGCGTCGAGCCCCTTCAGGATCGAGTCGTAGCGCCAGCGCATCGCGAAGCGCGGCGCCGGCTTCACGCTGTAGCGGGACGCGGCACGCGTGACCGGTCCGAACACCGGGGCCACGTGGACTTCGACGGTCTCCTCGCCGGCCGCGTACACGGCCGGGACGCGGAACGGCACCGGCGTGGTGCACAGCAGGTCGAACGCGGCGCGGCCTTCGTCCGTGCGCTGCAGCGCGTCGTAAATGTCGTCGCCGTCGACCAGCAGCGACTTGCCGCCGTCGCAACGTGCGGCGTGCACCACGTACAGGACGAACTGCTCTTCGGGCATCGGATAGAACGACGAATCCGTGTGCATGTCGGCGTTGCCGACGCGCTCGGAGAAGGTCGTGAAGCGGCTACCGCCTTCCGTGGCGGGCCTGGCGCGGACATCCCACGCGACGCGGCCGGTGCGCTGGTCCGTCGAGGTGGGATAGCCGAGCATCAGGGTCAGCGCGTACAGGGCCGCGTTGCGGCGTTCTTCCGGCAGTCCGGCCAGGCCCAGGTTATGAATCACTGCACCGTGCGTGCGCAGGCCGAGTAATCCTTCGGTGAAATGGGCCAATACCGGAACACGCCCCAATTCGGTGCGCAATTGCACCTCATTGGGATGCGCATAAAAGCCATTCCCATTAAAACTATCAAAATGTTTCAACAGGATTTCGACAATGGAATCGAGGTCGGTATTCCAGTCGATGGCAGCGTTGGCGAATACGATTTTGCCAATGCGGGAAATGGAAGTGAGCATGTAAAGAACTCCAAAAGTTGCCGTTAGGTAAGTTTTTAAATTCTAAAAGATGCCAATGTTTTTTCGCAATCTAATTCCTCGTATTTAAATATCGTTGTGCGAAAATGTTACGTTCTGAAATCAAGAACGAGGTGTCGCAAAAACTCGACAAGAATGAAAAACAGGGATGTGTAGACAACTCATGTGCGTTATCATGGTTGACGTAGGGAAACATTGTAACATGCAGGTCAACATATTCAAACGTCAACATGAGATATTTATCAAGCTTGCGCCTCGCTACTAAATTGGGAATTGCATTTGCCGCTGTCCTTGCGCTAACCGCGCTTGTTGGCGGTGTCGCAATATGGCAATTAGCACAAGTTAATGACACGTCGATGAAATTGTCATCGCACTGGATGCCCGGTATTCGCGTCATCGAAGACATCAAATCGCAGATTGCACGTATCCGCACGCGCGAATTGCAATACATCATTTCCAGCGAACAGACGGAAATGGATAAATATGACAAGGTCATTGCAAAAGACCTGGATGACCTCCACGAAATGCAGGACGATTACGTGAAATTGCTCGAATCGCCCGAGGAAAAGCAGACGTATGCGGACCTGCTGGAGATGTGGGATCGCTATATGGCGGAAGACGCCAAAATCCGGGCCGCGGCCCGCGCAGGCGACGCCGAGCTGGCCAAGAAGCTGATCCGCGGCGAGTCGAACAAGCTGGTCGTCGCGCTGCGGGGCCACGTCGACAAGATCGTCGACATGTACACGGAAGGCGGCCGCGCCGCGGCGGTCGAGGGCAATGCGCGCTACACGGCGTCGCGCATGTGGATCGTGTCGCTCGTGCTGGGCAGCGTCGGGCTGGGCGCCGGCGGCGCCATGCTGCTCACGCGCTGGCTGATGCGCCGCCTCGGCGGCGAGCCGGATTACGCCACCGAGATCGTGGCGCGCATCGCCGCCGGCGACCTGGCGGTGCGGGTCGACACGCGCGCAGGCGACGATTCGAGCCTGTTGTGCGCGATGAAATCCATGCGCGACAACCTGGCGAAGATCGTCGGCGACGTGCGCGGCGCGACGGCGACGATCTCGCAGGCGTCCGACGGAATCGCCAGCGGCAACCTCGACCTGTCGTCGCGCACGGAGCAGCAGGCCAGCTCGCTGGAGGAGACGGCCGCGTCGATGGAGGAGTTGACGTCGACCGTGAAGCAGAACGCCGACCACGCGGGCCAGGCGAACGCGCTGGCCGACACCGCGGCCGGCGTCGCCCAGAAGGGGAGCGCGGCCGTGGCGCGCGTCGTCGACACGATGGGTTCGATCCACGCATCGTCGCAGAAGATCGTCGACATCATCGCCGTCATCGACGGCATCGCGTTCCAGACGAATATCCTCGCGCTGAACGCCGCCGTCGAAGCGGCGCGTGCGGGTGAGCAGGGCCGCGGCTTCGCCGTCGTCGCGACGGAAGTGCGCAATCTCGCCCAGCGTTCGGCCGCCGCCGCGAAGGAAATCAAGGAACTCATCGGCAGTTCGGTGCAGCAGGTCGAGGCGGGCAATGTGCTCGTCACGGAAGCGGGTGTGACGATGACCGAGGTGCTGAACAGCGTGCAGCAAATGCATGCGATCATGGCCGAGATCAGCCACGCGAGCCGCGAACAGAGCGCCGGCATCGAGCAGGTGAACCAGGCCATCACGCAGATGGACACGGTGACCCAGCAGAACGCGGGGCTCGTGCAGCAGGCGGCCCATACGGCCCAGAGCCTGCAGGAACAGGCGGCCGCGCTGGGGCAGCTGGTCAGCGTGTTCCGCCTGGAGGCGTTCGAGGCGCCGCAGCCGGCACGTGTCGCGGGCCGGCAGACGGTGCCCGCGCTGGCACGCGCCTGATCCGCGCCATAGCGACATAACGAAAAACGGCAGCCCGCAGGCTGCCGTCTTACTTGTGCGGTCCGTGCGGATCAGCGCATCTCTTCGATCATCTTCTTCAGCTTGCCGGAGTCGGCGCAGAACGCGCGGATGCCTTCGGCCAGCTTCTCGGTCGCCATCGCGTCTTCGTTCAGCATGAAGCGGAACGTCTTTTCGTCGAGTGCGATCTTCTCGATGTCCGCATTCGCGTCCGCCACCAGCTTGCGCTCGACGGCGCCTTCGGTGTCGGCCAGCTTCTGCAGCAGGTCCGGCGAGATGGTCAGCAGGTCGCAGCCGGCCAGTTCCAGGATCTGCGACGTGTTGCGGAAGCTCGCGCCCATCACCTCGGTCTTGTAGCCGAACTTGCGGTAGTACTGGTAGATGCGCTTGACCGACTGCACGCCCGGATCGTCCGCGCCCTGGTAGTCGGTACCGGTGGATTTCTTGTACCAGTCGTAGATGCGGCCGACGAACGGCGAGATCAGTTGCACGCCCGCTTCGGCGCAGGCGACGGCCTGGCACAGCGAGAACAGCAGCGTGAGGTTGCAGCGGATGCCGTCCTTCTCGAGGATCTCGGCGGCGCGGATGCCTTCCCACGTCGACGCGATCTTGATCAGCACGCGCGAGCGTTCGATGCCGGCCGCTTCGTACAGGGCGATCAGTTCGCGGCCCTTGGCGACCGTCGCTTCCGTGTCGAACGACAGGGCGGCGTCGATTTCGGTCGACACGCGGCCCGGCACGAACTTCAGGATCTCGGTGCCGAACGCGATCAGCAGGCGGTCGACGATTTCCTCGGTCGATGCGTCCGGGAAGTCGGCGATCGTCTTTTCCAGCAGCGGACGGTATTCCGGCTTCTGGACGGCCTTCAGGATCAGCGACGGATTCGTCGTCGCGTCCTGCGGTGCGTAGGCCTTGATCGATTGGAAGTCGCCGGTGTCGGCGACGACGGTCGTGTACTGCTTGAGCTGTTCGAGTTGGTTCATGATGCGGGGGAGAGAAAGGTCAGGCGGTTATTGTATCCGGAATCAGCAGTCGGTCGCCTCGAGAAACGCCGCCACCATGGCCTCCAGCCCGGCCTTGTCCTCGCCGGCAAAGCGGTCGAGCAGCGGGCTGTCGATATCGAACACGCCCACCAGCCTGCCGTTCTTGACGAGCGGGATAACGATTTCCGAATTCGACGCCGAATCGCACGCGATGTGGCCCGGGAACGCGTGCACGTCCGGCACGACCATGGTTTCGCGCTTGACGGCCGTCGTGCCGCACACGCCGCGGCCGAACGGAATGCGGGCGCACGCGGGCTTGCCCTGGAACGGGCCGACGAGCAGGTCCTGCCCGTCGCCCGATTTCGCGGGCACGGTGAGGTAAAAGCCGGCCCAGTTCAGGTCGGCGAGCGTGTCGTACACGAGCGCCGAGAATTGCGACGCGTTGGCGATGAGGTCGCGCTCGCCCTCGAGGACGCTGGCGACCTGGCGTACCAGCAGGTCGTAGTCGGGGCGGGTGCTGCGTTCGGGATTGATGTGCATGGCGGACGGCGCTGCGTTGTCGAAAGTACGTATTTTACGGCAGTAAAAATAGATTGTGCTTGACATCTATTCTGGAAAATGGATTATGATTGACATCCATTTTGGAGGAAACCATGCGAGTCAATCGAATCCAGGCGGAGGAAAACCGCCAGGCCGTCATCGACGCCGCCAGCCGCCTGTTCCGCGAACGGGGCTTCGACGGCGTCGGCCTCGCCGAGCTGATGGCCGCGGCCGGCCTCACGCACGGCGCGTTCTACAAGCAGTTCACGTCCAAGGACGACCTGATCGCCCAGGCGTGCGACCGCGCGCTGGAGACCGGCATCGACGGCTGGCGGCGCGCGGCGGCGGACGCCGGGGAGAGCGCCTATGCGACCCTCGTGCGCCGCTACCTGACGCCGGGCCACCGCGGCCGCGTGGGCACCGGCTGCGTCATCGCCTCGCTCGGCCCGGACGCGGCCCGCCACGGCCCGGAGCTGCCGCGCCATTTCGAGGCGGGCGTCAAGACCTTCGTCGACATCCTCGGCGACGCCATGCGCAGGAAAAACGCCGACGCGACGCCGGACGACGCACTCGCCGCATTCGCCACGATGGTCGGCGCGCTCGTGCTGGCGCGGTCCGTCGATGACGACGCGTATGCCCACCGTATCCTCGACGCGGCCACGGCCCGTCTGCTCGACTAAGGACTTCCATGCTTTCCACAAATCTCGCCCGGTGGATGGGCCGCCGCGGCCTGCACTACGGCTGGCTCGTCGCCGCCATCACCTTCCTGACGGCGCTGTCGTCGTCCGCCGCCCTCGGCCTGCCGGGCGCGCTGCTGAAACCCCTGAGCCAGGAATTCGGCTGGACCGTCGACCAGATCTCGTCCGCGCTCGCCGTGCGTTTCGCCCTGTTCGGCCTGATGGGACCCTTTTCCGCGCTGCTGATGGAGCGCTTCGGCCTGCGCAACGTGATGGTGACGGCGCTGATGGTCATCGCGGCCGGCCTCGGTCTCGTGCGCCAGATGACGGACTTCTGGCAGCTCGTGCTGCTGCTGGGCGTGATGCTGGGGCTCGGTTCCGGCATGACGGCGCTGGTGCTCAACGCCGTCGTCGCCAACCGCTGGTTCGAACAGCGCCGCGGCCTCGTCATGGGGCTGCTCACCGCGAGTTCGGCGACGGGGCAGCTCGTGTTCCTCCCCGTCGGCACGTGGCTGATCGAGCATGGCGGCTGGCGCCTGGCGCTGCTGCCCGTGATGGCCAGCTGCGCCTTCGTGGCGATTCTCGCGCTGCTGTTCGTGCGCGACCATCCGCAGGAACTGGGGCTCGCACCCTATGGCGGCGATACGACCATCAAACCCGTCGTGCCGGCGCGCGCACCGGTCTCGATCCGCACGCCGTTCACCACGCTGGCCAGCGTGCGTGCCGACCGCGTGTTCTGGGTATTGTTCGGCAGTTTCTTCATCTGCGGCCTGTCGACGAATGGCCTGATCCAGACCCACTTCATTTCGCTGTGCGGCGACGCGGGCCTGGGCGCCGTTCCCGCCGCGTCGGTACTGGCGATGATGGGCACGTTCGACCTCGTGGGCACGATCCTGTCGGGCTGGCTGTCCGACCGTTACGACAGCCGCTACCTGCTGTGCTGGTACTACGGCATGCGCGGGCTGTCGCTGGCGTGGCTGCCGTCGGCCGACTTCACGCTCACGGGCCTGACGCTGTTCGCCATGTTCTATGGCCTCGACTGGATCGCGACCGTGCCGCCGACCGTGAAGCTGGCCGCGCAGGCGTGGGGCAAGCGCGCGCCGATGATCTTCGGCTGGGTTTTCGCCGGCCACCAGCTCGGGGCGGCCGTGGCGGCCTACGGCGCGGGCCGCATCCGCACGATCGCGTTCACGTATTCGCCGGCCGTGTACACGGCGGCCGCGGCGTGCGGCGTCGCCGCGCTGATCGTGCTGCTGGCGCGGCGCCGCGTCGCCGCGCCGGTACCCGTGCCGGAGGCGGTGAACTAAGTGAGCGCGACGCGCGCGCGGCCGGACGCGTCGAGCTTGACGGTCACGAGGCGCTCGCCGATCCGCACCTTCGCCGACTGTCCCGCCTTGCCGCGCAGCGCGACGCGCGTGGCGCGGCCGCCGGCCCAGTCCAGGTCGACCTCGATGCCGCCGCGTGCCCGAATGCCGTGCACGGCACCTTCCGGCCACGCGCGCGGCAGCGCCGGCAGGATGCGGATCTCGCCGCCCCACGATTGCACGAGCATTTCCAGGATCGCAGCCGTGCCGCCGAAATTGCCGTCGATCTGGAACGGCGGGTGCGAATCGAACATGTTCGGGTAGGTGCGTTGGCGGTCCAGCAGGCCGCGCAGGATGCCGTAGGCGTGCTCGCCGTCGCCCATGCGCGTCCACAGCGCCAGGCGCCATGCCGTGGCCCAGCCGGTGGACAGGTCGCCGCGCGTGTTCAGCGTCGTCTTGGCAGCCTGGATCAGCTCCGGCGTGTCGCGCACGTTGATCTGTTCGCTGGGATAGACGGCGTACAGGTGCGACACGTGGCGGTGATGCTGTTCCGGCGCCTGGCCGTCCCAGTCCTCCAGCCACTCCTGCAACTGGCCCTGGGCGCCGACGCGGTCGGGCGCCAGGCGTGCCCGTTTCGCTTCCACCGTCTTGCGGAAGTCCGCGTCCGGATCGCCCACGCGCTCGTGCGCGGCCAGCGTCCACGCGAACAGGTCGCGTACGATCTGGCGGTCCATCGCCGGACCCGCGCACACGGCCACGTCCGGATGGTGCGTGTTTTCCGGCGAGATCGACGGCGACGTCACGAGGCCGCGGCCCTTCGGATCCTCGACGAGCACGTCGACGAAGAACTGCGAGGCGCCCTTCAGCAGCGGGTAGATGCGGGCCAGGAACGCATCGTCAGGGGTGTACTCATAGTGGTCCCACAGCGTCTTGCACATCCACGCGCCACCGCAGGGCCACATGCCCCAGTTCGGACCGTCGATGGGGGCCGCCGCGCGCCACAGGTCGGTGTTGTGGTGCGCGACCCAGCCGCGGGCGCCATAGCTGTCGCGCGCGACGTCGGCGCCGTTCACGGCCAGCTCCTCGACCATCGTCACGACCGGCTCCACGCACTCGCCCAGGTTGGCCGCTTCCGCCGGCCAGTAGTTCATCTCCGTGTTGATGTTGATGGTGTACTTGCCGCCCCACGGCGGGTAGATGCCCTCGTTCCAGATGCCCTGCAGGTTGGCGGGCTGGCTGCCCGGCCGCGACGACGAGATCAGCAGGTAGCGGCCGTATTGCAGGTACAGCGCGGACAGCCCCGCGAGCGCGGCGTCGTCCGTCTGCGGGACGGCGGCGATGCGCGCGTCGGTGGGGACGGCGGCACCTGCGTCCGCGCGGCCGATGCGCAGCGACAGGCGCGAGAACAGCGCGCGGTGCGCCTTGACGTGGTCGGCGCGCAGGCGTGCGTACGGCTTGCGCGCGGCGGCGTCCACGCGCGTGCGCACGGCCTGCACCGGGTCGCCGCTCGTGTCGCGGAAGTTGACGAAGCTGGTGGCGGCGCCGATGAGCAGCGTGACCTCGCGCGCGCCGCGCACGCGCAGGCGGTCGCCTTCGACGTCGACCTTGCCGTCGCCCATGGCCTGGACGCGCACGGCGTAGCGCAGCACGCCCTTGACGCCGGCGGCGTCCGCGTTGCGGCCTTCGACCAGCAGGGCGCGCGGACCGTCCGCGCGGATCGCCAGGCTGGCCGGCCGCTTCGATTCTTCCAGGTCTTCCTTCACGTCCCAGGGCGCACCAGTGGCGGCCGACGGGTCATCTGCGGACTTGCCGTCGTAATTGGCCTTGCCGTATTCGACCTGGCGCGGGTGGCGGTAGCCGACGTCGAAGGAAAGCGTGCCGCCGCCGCTTGCCTGCAGGTGCAGCACGATCACCTGGTCGGGTGCGCTCGCGAACGTCTCGCGCACGTGGCGCGCGCCGCCGCTCGTGAAGCGCGTCGTGGCGATGGCGGTGTCGAGGTCGAGCGAGCGGCGGTACGACGTTGCCGGCGTGAGTCCATGGAAGTCCAGCAGCAGGTCGCCGGCGGTCCCGTACGGCATCTGCGTGGCCGGCTTCGAGATCATTGATTTCGCCACCAGGTCGCGCGCCTCGATGAAGCGGCCCTCGTCGATCAGCGCGCGCACGCGCGGCAGCGCGGTCTTGAATTCGGGATTGTCGAAGCGGTACGGGCCGCCGGCCCACAGCGTGTCTTCGTTCAGTTGCAGGCGCTCCTGCAGCGGGCGGCCGTACACCATCGCGCCGAGCCGGCCGTTGCCGACGGGGAGGGCTTCGACCCATGGACCGGCGGGGCGCTCGTACCACAACGCCAGTTGTTCCTTGTCGCCATCCGTACGTGCCACGACGGTGGCGCCGGCCAGGCCGGGATAGGCCGCCGCGAGACCCAGCGTCGCGAGCACGCGCCGCCGGGCGGGGTTGATCTGTCGATGACCTGCTTTGCTCAATGTTGTCTCCTGGTGATTATCTATTGGTGTTTATTATAAATAAAAATCAATCCAGGAAATATTTTTCGTTACGACATGCCGCTCCGGTAGTGCGTACGCGCCTCGCAGACCAGGCGGTGATGTTCATCCGCCCACGCCACGAGGCCCTTCATCGGCACGAGGAAGGAGTGGCCAAGCGGCGTGAGGTCGTACTCGACCTTGGGCGGTACTTCCGCGTAGACGGTGCGGCGCACGAAACCGTCTTCCTCCAGCCGCTTCAAGGTCAGCGACAGCATCTGCTTGGAGATGTCGCCCAGTTCGCGCATGAGTTCATTGAAGCGCTTCGTCCCGCCGTCGAGCGCGTCGAGCACGAGGAAGCTCCACTGGTCGCCGATGCGGTCGAGTACGTCGCGGATGGGGCAGGGTTGTTCGAAGCCGCCGTCGGCGGTCAGTAAATTCGTCTTGGCCATGGTGATTTGCAAGGTAATAGTCAGTGCGGGCTGACCTGATCATGCCGCGTTGACTTCTTGTGCGGCGCATGAAGACTAGCATAAGATGCCTTGTCGGTCTCGTTTTTAGACCTATCTTCGATCCTAGACTAAGGGAGTCACCATGGCACGCATCGCACTCATCGGCGCATCCGGCAACGTCGGCACGCGCATCCTGAACGAACTCGTTTCGCGCAATCACCAGGTCACGGCCATCGTCCGCGATCCTGCGAAAGTCCCGGCACGTGCGGGCGTTACCGCGGCACGCGGCGACGTCGCCGATCCCGCCGGCCTGGCCGGGGTGCTGAAGGGCCACGACGCCGTGGTCAGTTCGGTGCGCTTCCTCGACACCGACCCGCAAGCACTGATCGACGCCGTGCGCGCGTCCGGCGTAAAACGTTATCTCGTCGTGGGCGGCGCCGGCAGCCTGTTCGTCGCACCGGGCAAGCGCCTCGTCGACCAGCCCGATTTCCCGGCCGCGTACAAGGACGAGGCGACGAAGGGCGCCGATTTCCTGGATGCGCTGCGCGGCGTGAACGATCTCGATTGGACGTTCATTTCGCCGTCCGCGCTGTTCGTGCCGGGCGAGCGCACCGGCAAGTTCCGCCTCGCCAAGGACGAGCTGCTGGTGAGCGAGAAGGGCAGCACGATCTCGTACGAGGATTACGCCATCGCGCTGGTCGACGAGATCGAAAAGCCGGCGCACGTGCGCGAGCGGTTCACGGTCGGTTACTGATTATTTTTTTGCCGGCGTCCACTCGTCGAGCCGCCGGCCTTCCGCGCATGCCGTGATGAGCCGGTCGAGCCGCGCCGCCCGCGTCTCCGGCTTCTTGGCACTCGTCACGACGTGCAGCATGCGCTTGCGGTAGCCGGGTGGGCACGCTTCGAAATACGTCCACGCGGACTTATGGCGCCGGAAGCGGGCCAGGTCCCCGGGCGCCAGTTCGGCGGGCGTCTCGCGCTCGTGCGAATACACGCGCGAGCGGTCTTCCGAGCGCCGCTCGAACGCCGCTTCGCCCGCCGGCGTCATGAGGCCCTGCTCGCGCAGCTTCGCGACCTTGTCGATGTTCACCGCGCTCCAGATCGAGCCGGCTTTGCGTGGCGTGAAGCGGATCGTGTAGGCACCTTCGTCGACGCCCTTGCGCACGCCGTCGATCCAGCCGTAGCACAGTGCCTGGTCGACCGACTCGGACCAGGTCATGGACGGCTTGCCCGTGCCGACCTTGTGAAAGCCCACGAGCAGTTCCTTTGCCTCGTGTGCATGGGCCGCGAGCCAGGCGCGGAAGTCTTCTGCGGTTGCGAAGAAGACCGGGGCGGTCATCCGATGAAGGAGTCGAACTGCAGGTCGAATTCCTGCAGTGCCTTCTGCGCATTCTGCATCTTCTTGCGGAACTCCGGACCGCGCTGCAGCGCGAGGCCGACCGCGAGCACGTCGATCACGACGAGGTAGGCGAGGCGCGCCGAGATCGGCGTGTACGGATCGGTCGCGAACACGAGGTCGATTGGAATCAGGAGGCTCGCCATGTCCGCGAGCGGCGTGCCGGACGGCGCCAGCACGATCACTTCGGCACCGCCGCGGCGCGCCAGTTTCGCCGAGCGCGTGAGCGAAGGATTGTTGCCGCGCTGGGAGATCGCGACGAGCGCGTCGCCCTCGCGCAGCAGCGCGGCCGCGATGGCGTGGATCGCGGGGTCGGTGTACGCGACGGTCGGTACGCCCGAGCGGAAGAATTTATGCTGCGCGTCGGCCGCGACGAAGCCCGACGTGCCCTGGCCGTAGAACTCGATCTTGTTGGCGCGCGACAGGATGTCGAGTGCCTTCTGGATCAGTTCCGGCTTCAGGTTGTTGCGCAGGTCGAGCAGCGTGTTGATCGAGCGGCTGCAGATCTTGTTGACGAGGTCCGCGGCCAGGTCGTCCTGCGCCGGCTGTTCGCTGGCGCCGGGCAGCGCCAGCGCGAGGCCTTGCGCGAGCTTCAGCTTGAACTCGTGCCAGCCGTCGTAGCCGAGCGTGCGGCAGAAGCGCACGACGGTCGGCTCGGACACCTGCGCGCTGCGCGCCAGCGCCGTGATGTTCTGGCTCACGGTGGCGCTGGGCGCGGCCAGCACGGCGAGCGCCACCTTGCGCTCGGACTTGGACAGCGAGTCGAGCTGGGTACGGATCGAATCGAGCAGCACGTTAGTTCCTTCAGTCTTCCGGCAGCGCCTCTTCGCGCCACTGCAGGCCGTCGCGGCCGATCAGCGCGGACGACGAGGCAGGGCCCCACGTACCGGACGTGTACGGGACCGGCGTCGTGTCGTCCTGCTCCCAGTATTCGAGGATCGGCTCGACCCATTCCCACGCGGCTTCCAGCTCGTCGCCGCGCATGAACAGGGTCAGCTGGCCGCGCAGGACGTCCAGCAGCAGGCGCTCGTACGCTTCCATGCGCGGGGACTTGAACTGTTCGCGGAAATCGAGTTCGAGTTCGGCCTGCTTCAGGCGCATGGAATCGCCCGGCGTCTTGGCCATCAGGTTCATCGACAGGCCTTCGTCCGGCTGCAGGCGGATCACGAGGCTGTTCGGCTGGAAGCTCGACGTCGGCTGGTTGAAGATCGAATGGGGGATCGGCTTGAAGCGCACGACGATTTCCGCGAGGCGGTCGGCCATGCGCTTGCCGGTACGCAGGTAGAACGGCACGCCGGCCCAGCGCCACGTGTCGATCTCGGCCTTCATCGCGACGAAGGTTTCCGTCTTCGACTGCTTCGGTGCGCCCGGTTCGTCGCGGTAGCCCGGCACGGCCTGGCCGTCGACATAACCCGAGCGGTATTGGCCGCGCACGATGTTCTGCGACAGCGTCGTCGGCGTGAAGCGCTTCAGCGAGCGCAGGACCTGCAGCTTGGCGTCGCGCACGGCGTCCGGCGCGATCGACGTCGGCGGTTCCATCGCGACGATACACAGCAGTTGCAGCAGGTGGTTCTGCAGCATGTCGCGCAGCGCGCCCGAGTTGTCGTAATAGCCCAGGCGGTTGCCCACGCCGATCTTTTCCGCGATGGTGATCTGCACGTCGGAGATCCACTCGCGGCGCCACAGCGGCTCGAACAGGATGTTACCGAAGCGCAGGGCCAGCAGGTTCTGCACGGTTTCCTTGCCGAGGTAGTGGTCGATCCGGTAGATCTGCGATTCGGCGAAGACCTTGCCGACGTCGGCGTTGATCTGCTTGGCCGATGCGAGGTCGCGGCCCAGCGGCTTTTCCAGCACGACGCGCGAATTCGGCGTGGCGAGGCCGACGGCGGCCAGGTTCTCGCAGATCGTCGCGAACAGTTGCGGCGGCGTCGCGAGGTAGTACACGCGCGTCAGCGAAGAATCCTTGCGCAGCGCTTCCGCCAGCGCCGCATAGGTCGCCACGTTGCCGGCGTCGACGGCGACGTAGGTGATGCGGTTCAGGAATGTCTGCCATGCGCCGGCGTCGACGTTTTCCTTCACGTGCGTTTTTGCATTGGTTTCCACCATCTCGATGAACGCTTCCTGCGACATCTCGTCACGGCCGACGCAGATGATGCGCGCCGTCGCGGGCAGGTCGTTGCACACGTCACGGGCATACATCGCCGGCAACAGCTTGCGCATCGCGAGGTCGCCGCTGCCGCCGAAGAAAACGAGATCGAAATCGGAAAGTGCCATGGTGTCTGTCGAGGAGTGAAATGCTGTAAATTTACTACACGATTATGGATAGCGCAAGAAATTTTACTACGCAGAAGGGTGTAGTCGAAGGTAATGGTGCCACATCCGTGGCGGCGTGGGCGCGAGAGAAAGGAGAGGGCGGGCATGGTGTGCCCGCCCGGAAATCAACCGCGGTACTCGGCCTGCTCGATGCCGGGCACGTCGACGGTAAATGCCAGTACTTTGCCGCTGTGCGGATACTTCGCCAGCTCGTCGTTCGACCGGCCCTTGCTGGCGCTGGTGACGAACAGCGTGCGCAGATCGGGGCCGCCGAACGCGACCGACGTCGGGCAGCGCACGGGCAGCTCGATTTCCTGCAGCAGCTCGCCCGTCGGCGACAGCTTGACGATGCGGCCGCCTTCGTACATGGCGGACCAGTAATTGCCTTCGCTGTCCACCGCCGCGCCGTCCGGACGGCCGCCGTAGTCGGCCGCCTTCTTGTCGTCGGAGAAGGTGACGAGGTTGCGGCGGTTCGATGCCGTGCCCGTCCTGACGTCGTAGTCGTACGCGTCGACGCGGTGGCTCGTCGTGTCCGAGTGGTACATCGTCTTGCCGTCCGGGCTGAACGACAGCCCGTTCGAGTTCGTCATGCCGCCGGCCCAGGCCAGGCGCAGCTCGCCCTTGTCCAGCACGTACATCTCGGCCTTCTGCTGGTCGCGCGGCTCGTACATCGTGCCGACCCAGAAGCGCCCCGCCGGGTCCGTGCGGCCGTCGTTGAAGCGGACGATGGACGTGTCGTACGGTGCCGGCGCGATGTCGTCGATGTCGCCCGTCGTCGTGTTCAGGTAGACGAAGCCGGCGCGCGTGGCCAGCACGAGGTTGTTGTCCTGGTCGACGGCGATGGCGGACGGCTCGGTGTCCGTGTTCCAGCGCGAGTACTTGCCGCTCGACGGATGCAGGCGGTGCACCGACTTGCCGTCGATGTCGACCCAGTACAGCGCGGATTCGACCGCATGCCAGACGGCCGATTCGCCGACCAGCATCCGTTCGTCATGCACGATGTGGAATTTTTCGGTCTTCATGGCACCTCCTCAGACGGCGGCTTTGGCGCGGGCGATCAGGCCGTTGGTCGAACCATCGTGCTGCGCCGGTTGCGCCTCGCCGTTCAGCTCCGCCTCGATCTTCTTGGCCAGCACCTTGCCCAGTTCCACGCCCCACTGGTCGTAGCTGTTCACGTCCCAGATCGCGCCCTGCACGAACACCTTGTGCTCGTACAGCGCGATCAGCGCGCCCAGCGTGGCCGGGGTCAGGTACTCCATCAGGATCGTGTTGCTCGGACGGTTGCCCGGGAAGGTCTTGTGCGGCACGAGGCGCTCGATCTCGGCCGGGTCTTGCCCGGCCAGGTCCTGGCGCACCTCGTCCGCCGTCTTGCCCTTCATGAAGGCTTCCGACTGCGCGAAGCAGTTCGCGAGCAGCGCGGCGTGGTGGTTCTGGAATTCATGCGCGGGACGCAGCGCGGCGATGAAGTCCATCGGCGTGACGTCCGTGCCCTGGTGCAGCAGCTGGAAGTAGGCGTGCTGGCCGTTCGTGCCGACGTCGCCCCAGATCACCGGGCCGGTTGCGTAGTCGGTGATGACGTCGCCGGCGCGCGTGACGCGCTTGCCGTTGCTTTCCATGTCGAGCTGCTGCAGGTACGCGGGGAAGCGGTTCAGGTCCTGGTGGTAAGGCGCGATCGACACCGACGGGCAGCCGAGGAATTCGCGGTTCCAGAAGCCGACCAGGGCCAGGATCATCGGCAGGTTCTGCTCGATGGGCGCGGTGCGGAAGTGCTCGTCCAGCGCGTGCGCGCCCGCGAGGAAGTCGGCGAAATAGCCGTAGCCGACGCACAGCGCGACCGGCAGGCCGATCGCGGACCAGACGGAATAGCGGCCGCCGACCCAGTCCCAGAACGGGAACATGTTGTCCGGGTCGATGCCGAATTTCTTGATCGCTTCCACGTTGGTCGACACCGCGACGAAGTGTTTTGCCAGCGCCTCTTCCGACGCATGCTTGAGGAACCAGCTGCGCGCCGTGTTCGCGTTCATCATGGTCTCGGCCGTCGTGAACGTCTTCGAGGCGATGATGAACAGCGTCGTTTCCGGATTCACGCGCGCCAGCGCGGCGTCCATGTCGTGGCCGTCGACGTTGGAGACGAAGTGCATCGTCAGGCGCGGATGGGCGAACTGGCGCAGCGCCAGGCAGACCATCTTCGGACCGAGGTCGGAGCCGCCGATGCCGATGTTGACGATGTCCGTGATTTCCTTGCCCGTGTGACCCAGCCACGCACCGTTGCGTACGGCGTCGCTGAACGTCTTGACGCGGGCGAGGACGGCGTGCACGTCGGCCGTGATGTCCTGGCCGTCCACCGTGATCTGCTTGTCCTTCGGCGCGCGCAGGGCGGTGTGCAGCACGGCGCGTTGTTCCGTCAGGTTGATCTTGTCGCCGGCGAACATGGCATCGCGCAACTGCTCGACGCCGCGCTCGCGCGCCAGGTTTGCCAGCAGTGCAAGCGTGCGCCCGTCCAAACGGTTTTTTGAATAGTCTAGGAACAGCCCGGCCGCTTCCGCCGAGAGGCGCTCGAAGCGCTGCGGGTCTTGCGCGAACAGGTCGCGCATCTGCCATTGCTGGGCGTCCTGGGCGTGGGACTGGAGGGCCTGGTAACTGGTGGTGCTGGTCAGGGGTGGTTGGCGCATGGTGATGGACGGTATGATGTCATTTTGTGCAGGTTAGCGAATCATACAGGAAGCAGGCGTAAATTCACTACACAAATTCGCCACACAGCGCGAGTCTCAGGTGTTCACCTTCCTTCGCTCATTGATTAGTGAGCGGGAATCTCCATTTCGTAGTAAAATTTCAGAAATCTAATTCACAAGGAACAGATCATGGCGCTGCACCCCGTAGTAGAACAGGTCACCAACCGGATCATCAAGCGTAGCCGGCCCTCGCGCCAGGCGTATCTCGCGCATCTCGACGCCGCGCGCGTCAAGGGCGTGCAGCGCAGCGTGCTCGCGTGCACGAACCTGGCACACGGGTTTGCCGCCTTCCCGGCCAACGACAAGCTCAAGCTGCGCGAAGCCAAGCAGCCGTCGGTCGCGATCGTTTCTTCCTACAACGACATGCTGTCGGCGCACCAGCCGTTCGAAGCCTACCCCAAGGTCATCAAGGACGCCGTGCGTGAAGTCGGCGCCGTGGCGCAGTTCGCCGGCGGCGTGCCCGCCATGTGCGACGGCGTCACGCAGGGCCAGCCGGGCATGGAACTGTCGCTGTTCTCGCGCGACACCATCGCCATGTCGACCGCCATCGCGCTGTCGCACAATATGTTCGACGCCAGCCTGTACCTCGGCATCTGCGACAAGATCGTGCCGGGCCTGCTGATCGGCGCGCTGCACTTCGGCCACATCCCGGGCATCTTCGTGCCGGGCGGCCCGATGGCGACCGGTATCTCGAACAAGGAAAAGGCCGCCGTGCGCCAGCGCTACGCGAAGGGCGAGGCCACGCGCGAAGAGCTGCTGGAAGGCGAGGCCAAGGCCTACCACAGCGCCGGTACGTGTACCTTCTACGGTACCGCTAACAGCAACCAGATGCTGATGGAGATGATGGGCCTGCACCTGCCGGGCGCCGCCTTCGTCCATCCGGACACCCCGCTGCGCGAGGCGCTGACCCGCGCCGCGGCCCAGCATGCGGTCAAGATCTCGCAGCAGGGTGGCGAGTACATGCCGATCGGCCACATCGTCGACGAAAAATGCATCGTCAACGCCATCGCCGCGCTGCACGCGACGGGTGGTTCCACGAACCACACGCTGCACCTCGTCGCGATCGCGCGCGCGGCCGGCATCGTGATCGACTGGAACGACTTCGACGAGCTGTCGAAAGTCGTGCCGCTGCTGACGCGCGTGTACCCGAACGGCGACGCCGACGTGAACTACTTCCAGGCCGCCGGCGGCCCGACCTTCGTCATCCGCGAACTGCTGGACGCCGGCCTCGTGCACGACGACGTCAACACCATCCTGGGCCGCGGCCTGCGCAACCACTGCAAGGAACCGTTCCTGGACGGCGACAAGGTCGTCTGGCGCGACCTGCCGGAGCAGAGCGGCGACGAATCGGTGCTGCGCAAGCATACGAACCCGTTCAGCGACAACGGCGGCCTGATCCTCGTGCAGGGCAACCTGGGCCGCGCCGTGATGAAGATCTCGGCCGTCAAGAAGGAACACCACATCGTCGAAGCACCGGCGCTGACGTTCGATTCGCAGGAAGATTTCATGCACGCCTACAAGGCCGGCAAGCTGAACCGCGATTTCGTCGCCGTGATCCGCTTCCAGGGCCCGCGCGCCAACGGCATGCCGGAACTGCACGCGCTGACGCCGGCACTGGCCAACCTGCAGGATTCCGGCTACCACGTCGCGATGGTCACCGACGGCCGCATGTCGGGCGCATCGGGCAAGGTCCCGGCCGCGATCCACGTGTCGCCGGAAATCCTGGCCGGCGGTCCACTGGGCCTCGTGCGCGACGGCGACATCATCCGCGTCGACGCCACCCAGGGCACGCTGGACGCGCTGGTGCCGGAAGACGTATGGGCCGCGCGCAAGATGGCAACCGCCGACCTGAGCTCCAGCCACATCGGCATGGGCCGCGAGCTGTTCGACGTGTTCCGCAAATCCGTCAGCGCGGCCGAGGAGGGCGCCGCCCACTTCCCGCTGCCGTCGCCGATCGACACGACCGTACCCCTGCACGAAGGCACCGACAGCGGCGAGATCATGCCCGGTTCGGACGAAGATTTCCTGTTCCGCAAATCGAAATAAGCAAAGTGAGCACAACGATGAGTAACGATATGACCCTGCTGGACATCATGAAATCCGCCGTCGTGATCCCCGTGATCGCGATCGACGACCCGGACCATGCCGTCCCCCTCGCCAAGGCCCTGGTCGCCGGCGGCATCCGCGTGCTCGAAGTCACGCTGCGCACCAAGCACGGCCTGGATGCGATCCGCGCGATGGCCCAGGTGGAAGGCGCGATCGTCGGCGTCGGCACGCTGACGCAGCCGGAAGAATTCGCCGCGTCGCGCGATGCCGGTGCCGTGTTCGGCGTGTCGCCGGGCCTGACGCCGTCGCTGATCGAGGCGGCGAAGAAAAGCGGCCTGCCGCTGCTGCCGGGCTGCATGACCCCGTCCGAAGTGATGGTGGCGCGCGAAGCCGGGTTCAAGCAGCTGAAACTGTTCCCGGCCGTGCCGGCGGGCGGCGTCGGCATGCTGAAGGGCATCGGCGGTCCGCTGCCGGACGTGACGTTCTGCCCGACGGGCGGCATCTCGATCGAGACGGCACCTCAATTCCTCGCGCTGAAGAACGTCGCGTGCGTGGGCGGTTCCTGGCTGACCCCGGCGGATGCGATGAAGGCCGGCGACTGGGGCCTGATCACCGAGCTGGCCAAGGCCGCTTCGGCGCTGAAGTCGGCCTGAGCCTAAGCATGCGGCGAAGGTGAGACAACTGCGGGTCCGGGGCCTGACCCCGGCCGAAATACGCATGGCGTCGCTGCTGTTCGGCGGCGCCATCGATGTGTCGCGCGTGCGCGTGCATGGGCGCCGCTACCTGCCGTTGGTGCAGCCGAAAAACTGCGCCATGACGCCCAACGGCAGCATTTATTTCCACCGCTCCTGTTTCCTGCCCGATTATGGCGCGGGCGATCCGCACACGATCCACTGGTTCATGCACGAGATGGTGCATGTATGGCAGCACCAGCTGGGCTACCCGGTCCGGTTGCGCGGCGCCTTCCGCATCGGCCTGTCGTACCGCTACGAACTGCGCCCGGGCGCGCTCCTGTCCGACTACAACATGGAAGCCCAGGGCGACTTGCTCGCGGATTATTTTGCGCTGAAATACATGCGCAACCCGCGCATCATGCGCCAGCGCCAGTATGCGCACCAGATCGACTTGTACGAACAGGTGCTGGCCCGCTTCCTCGCCGACCCGCGCGACCCGGACAACCTGCCGCGCGGCAGCGCACGCCGCTTCGCGCGGATGGTAGCGTCTGTCTCCGCCTGAGCTTGCGTAGCCTCAAAATTTAACGGTGCTGCCGTCGTAGGCTTTCGCCTTGCGCTCCGTTGAGGTCATCATGCCCGTCCCCTATCGCATCCCCGTGCTGCTGTGTGCCTGGTGCCTGGCCGCGCCGGCGTGCGCCCGCGTCGGCGCGGCCGAGGTGCGCGAAGGCCCGCGTGGCGGCCCGTGCTTCACCATCACCCCGCGCGAGGAACGCCTGGGCACGCCGGAATTCCGGTCGATCGTCGTGTGGGAGGGCGCACGCCCGGTGTGGAAGATGACGATGCCGAAGGAGCGCACATTCCCCCTCACGTTCGGGATGTGCGTGCCGTACGGCGGCAAGGTGGCGTCGCTGCCGCGCACGACGCCCGCGCCGCTGGCGCCGGGGCGGATCTACAGCCTGCGCATCGAGGCGCGGCCGGGCAAGGGCAGCGCCGCGTCCAGCTACGAGGCCAGGTTCTGCCTGGCGCGCCAGCATGACGGCAGTGCGGTCGTGCACCAGATCTGGAATGGCGACAGGGAAGGGCCGCGCAAGTACGGGTGTTTGCCGCCGGGCGATTGACGCCGTCGTCGGTTGGCAGGGCGCCGTTACTGCAGCAGCGCCATCACCATCGAGGCCAGGCTGTTGGTCTGCTTCAGCATGGCCGTGCTGGACTGCATGAGCATCTGGTTCGCGGTCATGGCCGACGACTCCGTCGCGAAGTCGACGTCCATGATGCGGCCGGTGGCGGCCTGCGTATTGGTCGAGACGTTCGCCAGGTTGTTGTAGGCGTGGTCCAGGCGGTTCGCGGCTGCGCCCAGTCCGGACCGCAGCGCCGACACGGCGTCGAGGGCGTCGCCCAGCTTGCCGATCGTCGCGGCGGGATCGGCGACGAGCGTCATCGTGCCATGGACCGTGATCGTGCCGCCGAAACCGTCGGGGATATTCGTCGTCGTGGGGATCAGGATGTCGGCGAGGGTGTGGCCCGGCGTTGTGTTGGTGGTCGAGCTGTCGCCCGCGAAACGGGTGACGATGGTGACCACGGTATTCCCGCTGCCGTCGAGCGAGGTGATGTCGCTGGTCGTGGCGGCCTGCAGCAGGAGGTCGACGTCGTGCAGCTGCTGCGAGAAATCGGCATGCATCGTTTCCGCATTGTCGGCGCCGATCTGGAACGAGAGGCCCGCCGTATCCCCGAGTTTTCCGCCCGTCGTTGCGGAGGTGTTCAGCAGCGTCGTGCCGCCGAAGCCCGTGTTGCTGAAGATGTTCGACAGTTCGTCCGTCAGCGAATCGTATTCCGCCTGCAGGGTGTCCCGGTCGGCGCTCGACGACGAGGTATCGCCGGCCTGGGTCGCCAGGTCCTTCATGCGGATGAGGATGTCGCTGACTTCGTTCAGTGCCCCGTCGGCAGTTTGCAGCAGCGAGATCGAATTCTGCGTGTTGCGCATGGCCACGGTCATGCCGCTGCTTTGCGCCTTCAGGCGCGTGGCGATCTGCAGGCCGGCGGCGTCGTCCTGCGCCGAGTTGACGCGGTAGCCGGTCGACAGGCGCGTCATCGACGTCGACAGCCAGGCCTGGGTACGGCCCAGGACCTTCAGCGCCGACAGCGATACGAAATTGGTGTGAAGACTCAGCATTTATGAAACAGTCAATGATCTCCTGATATTAGGGCGACCGGATTCCACTTCGTATTAAATATTGAATCAATATTTTTTCGATTTTGCAGTTTTCGGCGTTTCTGCTGCAGAGGGCTGGCTTGCGCGCGGACGGTCGATTGTTGGAATTACCCGGTGTATCCGTTCAGATAATTGTCCTTGATGCGCACATAATGCTCGGCCGAATAGCGCAGGTACGCGATCTCGGCCTCGGTCAGCGCCCGCACCTTGACGACGGGCCGGCCCATGTACAGGAAGCCGCTTTCCAGCGTCCTGTTCGGTGGGACGAGGCTGCCGGCGCCGACCATGACGCGGTCCTCGACCACCACGTCGTCCATCACGATGGTGCCCATGCCGATGAGGCATTCGTTCCCGATGCGGCAGCCGTGCAGGATGACGGCGTGGCCGATGGTAACGTAGTCGCCGATGACGAGCGGCGAGCCGTCCGGCCTGGCGGGCGTCTTGTGGGACACGTGGCCCATCGTCAGGTCCTGGATGTTGGTGCAGCGGCCGATGACGATGTCGTTGACGTCGCCGCGCAGCACGGCGTTGCACCAGACCGAGCTGTCCGCGCCGAGGCGGACGCTGCCGATGACCTGGGCCGAGGCGTGCATGTAGACGCGCTCGGCAAGCTGTGGAGCGGTGTCGAGGTAGTTCGAGAGCGGCATGGTGAAGTTTTTTTAACGGTGGGTGATCAGGCCGGCGGTTCCCACAGCTCGACCTTGTTGCCTTCGGGATCGATGACCCAGCCGAACTTGCCGTATTCGCCGTCGTTCGTCCTGTCGAGCACATTGCAGCCTTCGTCGCGCAATGCCTGTAGCAGGGCGGCGAGGTTGTCGACGCGATAATTGATCATGAACGGGGCCCGGCTTGGCGCGAACTGGTCGCTGTCCGCAGCGAACACGGACCAGGCGGTGGTGCCCTTGGGGTCCGTCCAATCGAACGCGGCGCCGCCCCACGGCTGGACGTCGATGCCCAGGTGGCGCTGGTACCAGGCGGCCAGCGCCGCCGGGTCGTTTGCCTGGAAGAAGATACCGCCGATGCCAGTCACGCGTTTCATGTCCGCCTCCGATGCCGTCCAGTCTTGTTCACTGTGCGCCCAGTGCCCCCAGCCGTTCGCGCGCATGCGCCTGCCCCGGCTCCAGCGCCAGCGCCTGCCGGTAATTCGCGATGGCCGCGTCGCGCTCGCCGGCCGCCTCGTACGCCTGGCCGAGGCCGTCGTAGAGGAAGTCGAAGCGTTCCGGATACAGTTTGACGCCCAGCCGGAACACCTGCATGGCATCGGCGGCGCGCCGTTCGCGCAACAGCTTCATGCCCCAGTCGTGGGCTTGCAGCGGATCGAGGGCGAGGTCGGGATTCTGCGCGTGCAGGCGGTCGTAGATGGTGGCGATGTGCTCGAAGCCCTGCTGGCCCAGTTGTTCGAGGAACGTGTCCAGCGTCGGCGGCGCGCCCGTGGCGCGGCGTAGCGCGAACGAGACGAAGCCGGCCGGCGGACGGTTCGCGGCGACGGTGTCGTCCAGCTGGCGGCGTGCCGGGGCGTCGTTGCGCAGGCGGGCGTCGAGGAAGCGTTCGACCATGCGCGCCATCGCGCCGTAGGTCTGCGCCGATTGTGCGCGCGTGCGTGTGCCGAAGGCGGCGTCCGGCGCCATGCGCAGCGACCACGACGAGAAATCCATGTGGCTCGCGGCATCCAGCGTGGCGAGATACACGTCGGCATAACGCATGCGCCCCAGCAGTTCGGAGCCGATCGCGCCTTCGTCCTGCAGGCGCGTCATGTACAGCAGCGGGATGCCCAGGCGTTCCGGCGTGACGTAGCCCGCGGCGCGCGGGCCGCCGTTCACGTAGTCGTACGCGGCGCGCAGCGAGCCGTCCAGCGTGACGAGGGCGCGGATGCGGTCGTCGCGGGCCGCGGCCAGCACGCTTGCGAGGCTGCCCCAGCTGTGGCCGACGACGGCGATGCGGTTCGTGTCCGCCTGCACCAGCGTGTGGGCGTAGCCGACCAGGAAGCCGATGTCGTCCGCCTGCGCTTCGGCGCCCTCCAGGCTCGCGGTCATCGTGTGCGAGCGCGGGCCCAGCGATGGCGTCGCGATCACGATGTAGCCGTGGCTCGCGAGGTATTCGCACAGGTCGGTGTTCTCGATGGCGTAGGCACTGTGGCTCGGCGCGTAGATCACGACGGGGAATTTACCGGGGCGCTCGGGCGCGTCGCGCAGGGCGCGCACGGGGCTGGACAGGTCGCGCTGGACCTGCGGGGTGCGCGTCTCGACGAGCGCGTCGGTGGCGCGGCGCACCTGGTCCGGCATGCGGCTGAATTCCTCTTCCGTCGCCACCGTCGCCACGTAGTCGCGGTAGGTCAGCGCGCCGCCCGTGCCGATGGCCGGATACCAGATCAGCGTCTGCAGCGGCCGCGACCGGTCGCCGCTCGTCGCCTGCGCCGTGACGGGACTGCGCGGGTGCTGGTAGACGCGCGCCCGGTCGTACTGCTGGCGGACGTGGAAGCCGACGCGGTATGGGCCGGGCGGGGCGGACGGCGTGAAGTCGGCGGCCGTCGCGGTGTGCGCGAGGACGAAGGCGAGCAGCAGGGTGGTCAGGTTCCGGAGCATGGGTCGTCGGCGGGTGTTTCTTTGGTTGCAAGATTATATGCTGAATTGGCATGGTATTCGGTGCGACATGTGAATCCGTTAAAATGTCGGATTCTTCTTCACCTCCTTCCAACATCATGACTCAGGACGAACTCAAGCAAGCAGTGGCGCGCGCCGCCATCGAATACGTGGTCGACGGCGAAATCATCGGCGTCGGCACCGGTTCCACCGCCAACTTCTTCATCGACGAACTCGGCAAGATCAAGTCGCGCATCAAGGGCGCCGTGGCGTCGTCGGAAGCGACGGCGACGCGCCTGCGCGGCCACGGCATCGAGGTGTTCGACCTGAACGACGTCGAATCGATCTCCGTCTACGTCGACGGAGCCGACGAGATCAATGCCACCGGCGCCATGATCAAGGGCGGCGGCGCGGCATTGACGCGAGAAAAGATCGTCGCGTCCGTGTCGGGCAAGTTCGTGTGCATCGCCGACGGCTCCAAGCTGGTCGAGACGCTGGGACAATTCCCGCTGCCGGTCGAAGTGGTGCCGATGGCCGCGAACGCCGTCAGCCGCAAGCTGGTCGCGCTGGGTGGCCAGCCGCGCCTGCGTACCAAGCCGGGCAGCACGGACGCGTTCGTCACGGACAACGGCGGCTACATCCTGGACGTGGCCGGCCTGGCCATCACGGACGCGGTGGCGCTGGAATCGGAGATCAACCAGATCGTCGGCGTGATCGCCGTCGGCCTGTTCGCCCGCCGCGGCGCCGACGTCTGCCTGCTGGGCACGGGCGAAGGCGTCAAGAAGCTGACGTTCTGAGCATGAGCCGCCTGGCGCTTATCTGCGCGGCCGTCGCGGTGCTGGGCGGCTGCTCCATGTTCCACAGGCCGATGCCGGCCGCACCGGCCGCACCTGTGGCTGCGGCCGATACCGCGCCGGCCGTCGAGACGATTCCGTTCCGCATGGGCGTGTCGTCGGCGACCGTCGAGAAGATGGCGAAGCAGCAAGGGTGTACGGGCGGGCAGGGTGCCGGGCTCATCACGGAGCCGGGGCCTGTCGAGGTCTATCGCATGCGCTGCGAGGACGGGCAAATGCGCGGGAAAGTGTTCATGGCGCGGTGCGAACTGCGCCAGTGCCGGCAGATGTAAGCAAGGGCAGCGTCGCTGCCCTTTTTCATTGCATCAGGCGCTCGGCGGTACGTAGCCGGCAGCCTCGTCGGCGCCTTCGCCGAAGAAATGGCGTTCCATTTGCGTGGCCAGGTATTTGCGGGCGCGCGCGTCGGCCATGTTCAGGCGGTTTTCGTTGATCAGCATCGTCTGGTGCTTCAGCCAGCCATCCCAGGCTTCCTTCGACACGCTTTCATAGATGCGCTTGCCCAGTTCGCCCGGGTACGGTGGGAAAGCCAGGCCTTCGGCTTCTTTGTTCAGTTTGATGCAGTGGACGGTGCGGGCCATGTTCTTGCTCCTGGTTCGGTATCGGAAAACGTGATTATAAGGGGAGGTTGGAAAAGCCACCGGCGCTGATTTCGTCATTCCCGCGAAAGCGGGAATCCATGCTGAGCTTCCGGAGTCGGGCCTTGGGCGCTGTGTATTGCTTCCGGCTAAACGATTCTTGTTGCTCAGAATGGGTCCCCGCTTTCGCGGGGACGACGGGTTTTTTCGCGGGGACGACGGGTTTTACAGCTGCTTGATCAGAATCTGCGACCTGCGTTGCCAGTTGTACATGTGTGCCCGGTCCTTGGGCAGGTCGTCGACGGTCGCCGGCACGAACCCGCGCTTTTTGAACCAGTGCGACGTGCGCGTGGTCAGCACGAACAGCTTGTTCATGCCGGCGGCGCGGGCGCGGTTTTCCATGTGCTTCAGGATGCGCTCGCCGTCGCCCTGCGTTTGCGCCTCCGGACTGATGGTCAGGCAAGCCATTTCCGCCATCTTCGATTCCGGGAACGGGTACAGCGCAGCGCAGCCGAAGATGACGCCGTCGTGCTCGATCACGGAGAACTGCTCGATTTCGCGTTCGATCAGCTCGCGCGGACGCTTGACCAGCGTGCCGTCCGCTTCGAGCGGTTCGATGAGCTTGATAATGCCGCCGACGTCCTCAATTGTGGCCTGGCGGAGGCTCTCCAGGTTGTCGTGCGTGATCATCGTGCCCACGCCGTCGTGGGTGAACAGTTCCAGCAGCGCGGAGCCGTCCGTCGAGAACGGGACGATGTGGGCGCGGTCGACGCCGCTGTTGCACGCCTTGATCGCGTGCTGCAGGTAGAACGACGCGTCGTTCGGCAGGAAGCCCGCCTGCAGCACGGCTTCGGCCTGGTGCGACGACAGTTCGCGGATGTCGCCGCCGCCGGCGTCCTTCATCAGCGGCGTCTCCGTGATGAAGATGAGCTTTTCGGCATGCAGGGCGATGGCGGCGGATACCGCCACGTCTTCCATCGTCAGGTTGAACACCTCGCCGGTCGGCGAGAAGCCCAGCGGCGACAGCAGGACGATGTTGTCCTCGGTCTCCAGGATCGGCTGGATCTTGGCGGCGGCGACCTTGCGCGTCACGCCCGTCAGCTCGTGGTCGACGCCATCGATCACGCCCAGCGGGCGCGCGGTGACGAAGTTGCCGGAAACGATGCTGATGTGCGCATTCGACATCGGCGTGTTGGGCAAACCCTGGCTGAACGCGCCCTCGATGTCCAGGCGCAGTTCGCCGGCGGCTTCCTTGGCGCATTCCATCGCCGCGCTGTCGGTGACGCGCACGCCGTTGTGGAAGCGGCCCGCGACGTTACGCAGCGCGAGCTGCTCGGCCACCTGCGGCCGCGACCCGTGCACCAGCACGACGCGGATGCCGAGTCCGACCAGCAGCGACAGGTCCTGCGCCAGCACGGGCAGGGCGCCGGCCGACACCAGTTCACCGGGGAAAGCGACGACGAAGGTCTTGCCGCCGAATGCGTGAATATACGGCGCGACGGAGCGCAGCCACTGGACGAATTGGGTAGGGTTTTCCATTTGCCGCATTATAATTCGCTGCGCGACTTGCGCACCAAATCCTCGTAAAAATCAATGTCTGAACAGAGTAACAAGCCTGCGCCCAAGCCGGCGCGCGCCGCATCCCCCGACCGCTCTTCGCAACCGCCGCGCGGCGACGCCCGTCGCGGCCCGCGCCCGCCTGCGCGCGAGGGCGCGCTCGCGAACGCGCTCGCGCAGGCGCAGGTGCGTCCGTCGTCAGGCTCCGCCTTGCGTGCGGATGCACAGGCGCAGGAGCGCCCGGCCAAGCCGCGCGAAGGCGGCCAGCGTCCGCGCGAGGAGCGCCCCGCGCGCAAAGAGTCGGTGCGCAATCCGCTCCCCCCGATCACCTTCCCGGAAGACCTTCCTGTCTCTGGCCGCCGCGCCGAAATCGCGAAGGCGCTGATGGAAAACCAGGTCGTGATCGTGTCCGGCGAAACCGGCTCGGGCAAGACGACGCAGCTGCCGAAGATCTGCCTGGAGCTGGGCCGCGGCGAAAAGGGCATGATCGGCCACACGCAGCCGCGCCGCATCGCCGCGTCGTCGACCGCGAAGCGTATCGCGTTCGAACTGGGTTCGCCGCTGGGCGAGCACGTGGGCTACAAGGTCCGCTTCAACGACACGCTGTCGTCCGGCGCCTGGGTCAAGCTGATGACGGACGGTATCCTGCTGGCCGAAACCCAGACCGACCCGCTGCTCAAGGCCTACGACACGATCATCATCGACGAGGCGCACGAGCGCAGCCTGAACATCGACTTCCTGCTCGGCTACCTGAAGGAGATCCTGCCGCGCCGGCCGGACCTGAAGGTGATCATCACGTCCGCGACGATCGACGCCGACCGCTTCGCGCGCCATTTCGGCACGCCCGAGAAGCCGGCGCCCGTCATCGAAGTGTCGGGCCGCTTGTACAAGGTCGAGGTGCGCTACCGCCCCGTCGAACGCGACCAGGAATTCGCACCCGCGGCCGACGGCAAATCGGTCTCCAAGGCGCAGGCCGCGCGCGACAAGCGCGACCTGATGGATGCCGTCGTCGACGGCGTCGATGAACTCTGCCGCCTGGGATCCGGCGACGTGCTCGTGTTCCTGCCCGGCGAGCGCGAGATCCGCGACTGCGCCGAAGCGCTGCGCAAGCATCATCCGCCGCACGTGGAGATCCTGCCGCTGTTCGCGAGACTCTCGGTCGAAGAACAGGACCGCGTGTTCCGCACGACGAACGCGCGCCGCATCGTCCTCGCGACGAACGTGGCCGAGACGTCGCTGACAGTGCCCGGCATCCGCTACGTCGTCGACGCCGGCCTGGCGCGCGTGAAACGCTACAGCTACCGCAACAAGGTCGAGCAACTGCAGATCGAGGCGATCTCGCAGGCCGCCGCCAACCAGCGCGCGGGCCGTTGCGGGCGCGTCGCGGACGGCGTCTGCATCCGCTTGTACGAGGAAGACGATTTCCTGCAGCGGCCGAAATTCACGGACCCGGAGATCCTGCGTTCGTCGCTGGCGGCCGTCATCCTGCGCATGAAGTCCCTGCACCTGACGGACGTGGAGACATTCCCGTTCGTCGAGCCGCCGCAGGGCCGCGCCATCGCCGACGGTTACCAGCTGCTGCAGGAACTGGGCGCCGTCGACGACGCCAACGAACTCACGGCGATGGGCCGCAAGCTGGCCAAGCTGCCGCTCGACCCGCGCGTGGGCCGCATGATCCTGGCCGCCGTCGACAACGTGTGCCTGACCGAGATGCTGATCATCGCATCCGCGCTGTCCGTGCAGGACCCGCGCGACCGGCCGATGGAATACCAGCAGCAGGCCGACGAGAAGCACAAGAAGTTCGCCGACGAGAAGAGCGAATTTTTAAGCTTCCTGAAGATCTGGCGCTGGTTCGAGCAGGCGATCGAGCACAAGAAGACGAACCGCCAGCTGCAGGACAACTGCCGCGAGAACTTCCTGTCGCAGGTGCGCCTGCGCGAGTGGCGCGACGTCCATTCGCAACTGCTCACGATCGTCAGGGAACAGGGCTGGCGCCTGAACGACGCGCCCGCGACGTACGAGCAGCTGCACATGGCGCTGCTGACTGGCTTGCTCGGCAATATCGGCTACAAGATGGAAGACGACTCCGGCGCCTACCTCGGCGCGCGCGGCATCAAGTTCCACATCTGGCCGGGGTCCACGCTCGGCAAGAAAGCGGGCAAATGGATCATGGCTGCGGAACTGGTCGAGACGACGCGCCTGTACGCGCGCTGCATCGCCCAGATCCAGCCGGAGTGGATCGAGAAGATCGGCGGCCACCTGCTGAAAAAATCGTGGGGCGAGCCGCGCTGGGAAAAGCGCACGGCGCAGGTCACGGCGAGCGAGCGCGCGACCTTGTACGGCATCGTCGTCTACAGTCAGCGCCGCATCAACTATGCGCAGCACAATCCGGCGGAGGCGCGCGAGATCTTCATCCGCGATGCGCTGGTCGGCGGCGATTACGAGACGCGGTCGCAGTTCTTCGCGCACAACCACAAGCTGATCAAGGAAATCGAAAACCTCGAGCACAAGTCGCGCCGCCTCGACGTGCTCGTGGACGACCAGTTGATCCATGCGTTCTACGACAACGAGATCCCGTCGGACGTGGTGAACGGCGCGGGTTTCGAGAAGTGGTACAAGGACGCGTCGCGCGACAACCCCAAGCTCCTGTACCTGAACCGCGAAGAACTGATGCGCCACGAAGCGGCGGGCGTCACGACGGAGCTGTTCCCGAAGACGATGAACGTCACCGGCATCGAGATGGGCCTGTCGTACCACTTCGAACCGGGCAGCCCGCGCGACGGCGTGACCCTGACCGTGCCGCTGTTCGCGCTGAACCAGATCCCGCGCGAGCGCGCGGACTGGCTCGTGCCGGGCATGCTGAAGGAAAAAGTGCAGCTGCTGCTGAAGTCCCTGCCGCAGAAACTGCGCCGTCACTGCGTGCCGCTGCCGGAATATGCCGCGCGCTTCTTCGAGCGTAACGAGGACCCCGTGCGCTTCGGCCGCGGGGACCTGATCGACGCGCTGATCGCGGACATCCACGCGCAGACGGGCGTGCGCGTGATGACGACCGACTTCAAGCTGGAGACCTTGCCGGCCCACCTCTTCATGAACTTCAAGGTGGTCGATGAACACGGCCGCCAGCTGGACATGGGCCGCAATCTCGCCACATTGCAGGCCGAGTTGGGCGGCCAGGCGCGCCAGAGTTTCCAGCGCATGGCGGAGACGACACCGGCTGCCGGGCCGTCAAGCGCCAAACCGCTGGCTGCGCAGGCCGCGCCGGCACCGGCGAAAGGCAAGCCCGCACCGGCCGCACCCGCCGCGCCGACCGCCCACACGAACATCACCGGCTGGACGTTCGGCGAACTGCCGGAGCTGTTGGAGATCACGCAGGGCAAGATCACGCTGATCGGCTTCCCCGCGCTCGTGGACAAGGGCACGCACTGCGACCTGGAAGTCTTCGACGACCCGAACGTGGCGGCGCGCACGCACCGCATCGGCCTGCGCCGCCTGTTCGCGCTGCAGTTCAAGGACCAGTTGAAATTCGCGGAAAAGAACGTGCCGGGCCTGCAGCAGATGGGCATGCAGTTCATGTCGGTGGGTACGCCGGAAGAACTGCGCGAGCAGATCGTCAACAAGGCCATCGAGATCGCCTGCCTGCAAGATCCGCTGCCGCACGATGCCGCCTCGTTCAACAAGCGCAAGGACGAGGGCAAGGGCCGCATCGGCCTGCTGATCAACGAGACGGCGCGCCTTGCCGGCCAGATCCTCGCGGAGTTCCACGGCCTGCCGAAGCGCCTGCAAGGCCTGCCGCCTGCCGTCGCGGGCGACATGCAGGCGCAGTTGCAGGGGCTCGTGCACAAGCGCTTCATCGCGGAGACGGAGTACAGCCAGCTCGCGCACTTCCCGCGCTACCTGAAGGCGATGAACGTGCGCCTCGAAAAACTGCGCGGCAATCCGGCGCGCGATGCGCAGCTGATGGCCGAGTGGCAGACGGCGGCGACGCAGTTCCAGCGCACGGTGAAGAACCAGCCGCTGAAGAACCTCGACCCGCGCATGATCGAGTTCCGCTGGATGCTGGAAGAACTGCGCGTGTCGCTGTTCGCGCAGGAGCTGCGTACGCCGATGCCGGTGTCCAGCAAGCGCCTGCAGAAAGTATGGGAGTCGATGCTGCGCTAGTCAACACCGGGGTCAGAGCCCGATTTTTGGAAATTGCCCAAAATCGGGCTCTGACCCCGAAGTTTGCTACAGTTGATATCTCATCAATGCCAACGATCTTGCCATGACCGACCTCGTACTCGCCATCGTCCACCACCTGATCGTATTCGGCATCGCGTCCGCCCTGGCCGCCGAACTGGCGCTGATGCGGCCCGCCGCGATGTCGCCGCAGACCGTGCGCCTGCTGGGGCGCTTCGACGCGGCGTACGGCATCATGGCGCTGGCTATCCTGATCGTCGGCTTCCTGCGCGTGGCGTATGGCGCGAAGGGCGCCGGGTTCTACATGCACAACCCGATGTTCTGGGCCAAGATCGCCGCCTTCGCCGCCGTGGGCCTCATTTCGATCAAGCCCACGTTGCGCATCCTCGCCTGGCAAAAACGGGCGAAGGCGGATGCGGCGTTCGTGCCGGCGCTGGACGAAGTCAATGCGCTGCGCCGGACGATGCTGCTGGAGATCCACGTGTTCGCCTTGATCCCGATCTTCGCGGCCATGATGGCCCGCGGGGTCGGGTACTGATTCTCAGGCGGCTGCCGCGCCTGCCGGCAGCATGCGCACCGACGCCATGTCGCCCACCAGCCGGCCGACGAACCAGCCGTTGAAGACGCCGAACAGGCCGCACACGATGCAGGCGAACAGCGTGTCCTGACGCAGCTGCGGCGCGACCGCCACGGCCACCGACGCCGCGTACTTCGTGAAGAACACGGCCATCATCATGACGAGCGGCAGGCGGCTGCCGCGCACGCGCACGTGGCCCGGCACCGCGCTCGCCGCGATGCGCTCCGAACCGGCCAGCCCCGCAGCCAGCGCCACGCCGGCCGCCGCCACCGCCCACGCGGCCAGCGCCCAGCCGCCGAGGCCGAATTTCGCGCTGATGTCCTGCAGCGACAGCACCAGCATCACGGCCGGAATCATGACGAGCTTGCGGACTTCCACGTCGCGGTCGCGCATGGCGGCCATACCGCGGTAGACGAGGAAGGCGAGGATCGCCCAGACGTACAGCGGGGTGTGGGTCAGGATCTGGATCAGCATGGTCGGCTCCGTAAAGTGCGCTCAGTGCGAGTTAAGTTGGTGCCACTGTGCCAGCGCCTCCGCGTACCGGTGCGCCCGTGCGACGGCATGCCCCAATCGCGGCGCGAAATGCGCCGGGGCGGCGCGAAATGCAGCGTCTTTACACAGCTTTACGGTGGTTGACCGCGCTTAACGTTTCCCCATCCGACAATGCGCCTTCCGTAACCCAGGGGGACACATGGATCACTCACACCACAGCCTTTCCGAAGACCTCGAGCGCATGCTCGCCACCCAGGCCAGCCGGCGCCAGTCGCTGCGCTGGCTGTTCGCGTCCGCGGCTGCCGTGCCGCTCGCGAGTTGCGGCGGGGGCGGCAGTGCGTCCGGCGATATCGTGGCGTCATCGACGACGTCCACGGGCGGCACCGGCACGACGACGACCACCACCGGCACCTGTTCCGTCATCCCGGAGGAGACGGGCGGCCCGTACCCGGGCGACGGCACCAACAGCAACGGCAACGGCATCGCGAACGCGCTGGCGCTGTCCGGCATCGTGCGCAGCGACATCCGCACGAGCGTTTCTCCCGGCAGCAAGACGGCGGCGGGCATCCCGACGACCCTGAAACTGCAGATCGTGAACGTGGGCGCGAGCTGCGCCAGCGCGGCCGGCGCCGCGGTCTACCTGTGGCACTGCGACCGCGACGGCAATTACTCGATGTACGCGAGCGGCCTGACGAGCGAGAACTACCTGCGCGGCGTGCAGGAAGCGGACAGCACGGGCACCGTGACGTTCACGACGGTCTTCCCGGGCTGCTACTCGGGGCGCATGCCGCACATCCACTTCGAGGTCTACGCCAGCCTCGCGAAGGCGACGAGCGCCGCCAACCGCGTCAAGACCTCGCAGTTCACGTTCCCGATGGCGACCCTGAACGAAGCCTATGCGACGACGGCCTACAGCACCAGCTCGCGCAACCTGGCCTCGATGAGCTATGCGACGGACAACGTGTTCAGTGACGGCACGTCGTTGCAGATGGCGTCCGTGAGCGGGGATCCGGTGAACGGATATGTGGTTACGCTGACGATAGGCGTGTCATTGTGAATGGTAAAATGGACATAAAAATGTCTTAGAGAATCCTTACGATGTGATATTCTCCCTCTTGTGATCCGCTTACGACGTTTTGATAGAGGGTGAAATGGCATTATCGGTGAAGGTAATTTCTGATAAAATTTCGGACCACATGCGCCGCGAGGCGCTCGATGTCCTGACCATGCGCTGGCCCAGGTTCTACACGTTCTGCGAGCGCGACCGGATCAAGGAGAGTTTCATCGACGCGCTGGCGGCGCAACTGAAAACGGAGAGCATCCTGCTGGTGCAAGGGCACGCCGTCGTCGCCTTCGTGAAGGACTTCGACTTTTCTCCGATGCGCTGATCGGCATCGACGATGACGTTTTCGCACATCGAAACGAGGTCCTGTCCAGCCGTGGTGCGGTATGACCTCGCTGCGGACGGCCGCCACGGCGGGCCGGCTGTCATCTTCGCGAGGAAGGCCGTCCCGGCGGGTGGGCGGGATGACGCGACGGACCTGGTGATCGTATCGGGGCCGCTGGGACAGCGCGGCGCGCTGGCCACGGCTGTCCAGCTCTCCGAGCGTCATGCCGGACCGGCCCTGCGCATTGCCGTATGCGAGCCCGAGCGGGACGATGACGCCCGGTCGGGCATGGCCAGCCCCGTCCTGCTGGCAGCCTTCGACGCCGTGTTCGTGGTCCGTCGTTCCGACAACGCACAGTTCGTGCGCCGCCTGGTGCGTGCGCTGACGATCCCTGACGATACGCCCAACTGGATCGGTTGCGCATGGGGCGACGTCCGCCATGCCGTCAAACCGGCGTGCGGCGCGCGCCTGGCGCGTCATGGCCACGGCACGGCTAGACGGGCGGAAGCCGCGTGCACCGCGGCGATGGCGCACATGGAACGGCAGGGCGCATGTCTGCGTGACGCAGGGAGCGTGTGCGTTTCCGTGACGACGGCCGGGCCGGCCTTGCCGGGCAAGGAAGCGCTCGCCGTGGTCATCCTCCTGCGCGCCGCAATGCACCCTGCTGCCACGATCATCCAGAGCCTGGGATGCGACGCCACGCTGCCGCCCGGGACGCTCGACGTGAGCGTGTTCGCGTTCGGCGGCGACGTCACGGGTGTCCCGGTTTCAACCCATCATCAGGAGAACACCCGACCATGAGCGCCGGCTATCGATTTGCACGATCCGCTTTTCACCGCTTCGTCGCCGACGACGAGAAGGTTTCCATCAAAGTGCTGCGTGAACTCGACGCTGCGGACCACGCCCATGCGTCGCTGGTCGAAGCCTTCATTCGGCTCAAGCATAGCCGCAGGTTCAAGGACCCGGACGCGATCCTGGCCGCGTTCAGGAAAGCCGGCGAACTGGGTGTCCCATACGGGAATTTTTATGCCGGGTTGTGTTATGCGAACGGATACGGCACGCGCAAAAACCGCAGGACGGCCGAGCGGCGCTATCGCGACGGGGCCGACCATGGATGCATCAGCGCCCTGTTCGCGCTGGGGAAAATGTATCGCCGGGGAGAAGGCGTCGTGCCGGATATCCCGCTGGCGCTGCAATTCTTCGAACGCGCGGCGACGGCGCGGGTCCCTTATCCTGGCCCCGATGCCAGGGGGCAGTGCGACACGATCCTGGATCACGTGCATACCCACGAGAGGGACGTCAAGCTGCTCGCCATGGAGCAATTGGGCGAGTTGTATTGGGACGAATCGTTTGGCGTTCCGCAGGATATCGCGAAGGCGCGACACTGGTTTCGTCGGGCCGCGGACGCGGGGTCGGCGGATGCGAGACGTCATCTCAGGAAGCTGCCGCCTGCGCCGCCGCCGCGCAAGACTGTCGTCCCGGGTCCGCCGCCACCGCCGCCTCCGCCCCCGGGTCCCGAGATCAGGCTGCATGGTATCGACAAGGCCGAGGCCTACCTTCTGGGGCAGATGCATGCGGGCGCTCCGCATCCCGATTACAAGCTGGCGGCGCGCCATTTTTTCATTGCCGAGCAACTGGGGCACCGCGAAGCGAAGCGCGAGCTCGAGGCGATCGAGGCGGCCGTTGGCGGGCGGGCGTACGGCCTGTTTTTCGCCGGCTGGAATGCGACTTTCCGGCCTTGAGGAGGCGGCTTCTCAAGGTGCCACGACTTGCCGGTAGCGCCGCGGCGACGTGCCCGTCGCGGCCCGGAAGCGATGCCCGAAATGCGACAGGTCCGCATAGCCGCACAGGTCGGCGACCTGCTGCAAGGGCAGGGCCGTGGTCTTCAACAGCGTGCGGGCCTGCTCGAGGCGGCGCCGGGCGATCCAGGCCGACGGCGGCATGCCGAACGAGACGCGGAACATGCGCGCCAGGTGGAACTCCGACAGGCAGGCCACCTGCGCCAGCGTGCCGAGCGTGATGGGTTGTGCCAGGTTCGCGTCGATGTAGTCGGCGAGGCGGCGGCGCAGCAGCGGCGCGAGGCCGCCCTTGAGCCGCAGTTCGCGCCGCAGCACGCCTTGTGAGCGCAGCAGTTCGCTCAGCGTGTCGTGGGTGATCTCGTTGGCGCGCAGCAGATGGTCGGCGCCTTCCCACGGCGTCGCGATCAGCGACTGGCACAGGCGCAGCAGGGCGGGACTTTCGAAGTAGGTGCGGTCGGCGAGCGTGATCTCGCGCGGTTCGCGGTCCAGTTCCACCACGGCCCGGCGCGTGAAATGCTCCGGCATGAAGTACACGTGCAGCAGGCGCAGATGGTCGCGCACCACCCATTCCGATTCGTGGTCGTCCGGCAGCGTGCACAGGCGCAGCGGCGCGCCGTACTGCCTGTGCATGCCGCTGCGTTCCGTGCGGTAGCCGCCGCCCAGGTAGCAGGAGAGGGTGTGGTGGCCGGGCCGGTCGTACACGGTCAGCGCTTCACGGGTGTCGCGCTGCCAGATCGCCGCGGCCATGCCGTCGCCCAGCCACACGAAGCGTTCGAGCGTGGCGTCGGTGCCGCACATGGTGTCGAAGACGGCATGCGAGATGGGAGCAGGACGGGAGTGCATGCGAAAAAGTCTAGCATTCTTCCGCAGGCCGTACCGACAGGGCATCGGAAAAGCGCAAGACCAGACAAGTCCGCGCCGGCGGCCGTGCGCATCATGGCAGCATGAATATCTTCCTTTACCTGCTCACCGTCGTCATCTGGGGCACCACCTGGATCGCGATCAAGTTCCAGCTCGGCGTCGTCCCGGCCCCGGTGTCGATCGCCTACCGTTTCTGGATCGCCGCCGCCGTGCTGTTCCTGTTCCTGTTCGCCACGCGCCGGCAAGTGTGGCCGCCGCGCCAGGCATGGCGCTACCTGCTCGCGCAGGGCATCGCCCTGTTCTGCTGTAATTTCCTGTGCTTTTATTACGCCAGCCAGTGGGTGCCGAGCGGCCTGGTGGCCGTGGTCTTTTCGACGGCGCCGATCTGGAACGCGGTCAACCTGCGCCTCTTCATGGGGCGTCCGATCCGGCGCGAGGTGCTGGTCGGTTCCTTGCTCGGCCTGTCCGGCATCGCGCTGCTGTTCCTGCCGCAGATGCAGGGCCACTGGAGCGATCACGGCATGCTGCTCGGCCTGGGCCTGTCACTGCTGGGCACGGTGTGCTTTTCGACGGGGAATCTGCTGTCGAGCCGCATGCAGGCGCTCGGCCTGACGCCGCTGCTGACCAATACCTGGGCCATGCTGATCGGCTCGACCATCGTCGGCGGCGGCGCATGGTTGCTGGGCATGCCGTTCACGCTGGATGCGAGCCCGCGCTACCTGGGCGCGCTGTTCTATCTCGCCGTCCCCGGTTCCGTCATCGCATTCACGGCGTACCTGGTGCTGGTCGGCCGCATCGGGCCGGACCGCGCGGCCTACTCGACGGTGCTGTTTCCCGTCGTCGCGTTGAGCGTGTCGACCGTGCTCGAGGGGTATCACTGGACGTTGCCGGCCTTCGGCGGCGTCGCGCTGGTCCTCGGCGGCAACCTGCTGGCTTTCAGGAAGCCGGCTGCCGCCGCCGCGCCAGCGATCAGGGCCGCTTCAAGTTGCCGATGACGCTCGCCACCTTGGTGGTGATGACGTCGACCGCGGGATCGTTCGCGCCGTGGGGGAGGATGACGTCGGCGTAGCGCTTGGTCGGCTCGATGAACTGCTTGTGCATCGGGCGGACCGTTTCGAGGTACTGGTTGACGATGCTGTCCATCGTGCGGCCGCGTTCCGCGATGTCGCGCTGCATGCGGCGGATGAAGCGGACGTCGGCCGCGGTGTCGACGAAGATCTTCAGCGACATCATGTCGCGCAGGTCCGCGTCGTACAGGGCAAACAGGCCTTCGATCACGATGACCGGGGCCGGTTTCACGGGGATCGTTTTCGTGGAGCGGTTGTCGATCGTGAAGTCGTACTCCGGCATCGCGATCGTTTCGCCGTTGCGCAGCGCCTGCACGTGCTGGACCAGCAACGGCCAGTCGAACGCTTGCGGGTGGTCGTAATTCTGCTTGCGGCGGATTTCCGGGGTGAGGTCGGACTGGTCGCGGTAGTAATCGTCCTGCATCACGACCGAGACCATCTCGGTGCCGAACGACGCCAGCACCTGCTGGGTCACCGTCGACTTGCCGCTGCCGCTGCCGCCGGCGACGCCAATGACGAACGGCTGGAAAGGAATCTGGTTCATCCCTGCATGATACCGGAGTGGTGCAGGGACTGACAGGGCCGGTACGGCCAGCTTCTCCGCATCAGCTTCCGCATCAAGTCATCATTGTATTGACAATGACTCATTTCTGTTGCAACGTCGCAACCAGTACATAATGATCTGTCGGGAAATTGTACTCTTGGTCGAAATCGCTCGACCGTTAAACGAATCTCGTGGATGATTAACATTATGTAGGAGTGATCCTACGTTGAATAAATGTTAAGCATACGCAGTGAATCACGCACTGCAAGCGAGGTAAAGATGGCGAATTTCCAAAGTACGTCGACGGCCGGTTCCGACCTCGTCAGGCGGCCGAGCTGGGTCGTGCCGGCCCGTGGAAGCTGGCAGGGCGTTGCCGCTTGCGCGATCGTGCTTGCCGAGGACACGGGCCGCGTGCTCGTCAAGCAATGTATTCCTGCGGATGGCGCGGGCCCCGAGTGGGGGACATGGACCGCGGACGTCCTCGCCGGGCAGTCGCCGTTGCAGGTCGCAATCAACACGATCGCCGAGCGCTGCGCGTATGAGGGCGATCTCGCGTTGAGCCGCCTCACGCCGTTTTCCGATGCGCGCTTCTTCGTCCAGCACAACTACGTCGCTGTCGTACCGCAGGAGTTCGAACCGCGCCTGGGTGACGGATGCCTGGGGTATCAATGGTGCGAGCTGGACCGGCTGCCCCAGCCGTTGTCGCCGGCGCTGGCCCATCTGCTCGACAGGTCGGGCAGCGACGTGCGCGCCATGGCCGATCTGTACAAGGGCATCCACGGCCTGGCCGGCACGTTCGATCCGCTGCGGTTCGAGGACTGAGGAATTCGCTTTCCGGTGCAATCAGTGCCTTGCGTTCTGGCTGTGCTTGTACCGACGGTACGTTCCAGCAACCTCGGAGGCGATCAGTAGCACGCCGGCCAGCAGGAACGCGTATTTCAGTTGCCACGGGACCGCGGTCGGCAAGACCTTGTCGAACAGCAGGAAGATGGCGAAACATGCGGACCAGGCGGCGTCCATCCAGCGTCGCGACAGAAGGGCAATAAGCGCCGACAGTGCCAGGCATACCATCGGCCAGTCGTTCCAGTGCATGTCGTCTCCATTCACCTCAAGGTGCGCCGGCCCGCGTCTCACGGCTGGCTTCGGCGCTTGTTTTTATGCGGCGGCACTTCCAAGGCGTCCACGGGTGGAATGATCTTGTCGAAGCGCCAGCACGGCTCATGCGGCGCCGCGAAGGATCGCGCGGGCATCAGCGGTCGATGGCAGCGGCAAGCCGGCTCGCGCGTTGCGCCGACTGCGCATCCGCCGCCGGGAATTGCAGCGCGAACGACAAGACCTGTGGCGGCTTGTGGTCCGGCGTGACGTGGACTTCGTAATAGACGGGCTTGCCGTCGCCGGCGGTGGAGGCGTAGCGGAACTGGACGGACTTCTGGACGCCGAACAGGACGTTTTTACGCGGCGGCACCTGCAGGCGGATGGTTTTTCCTTCCAGCGGCCGGGTCACCGGCTGCATCGTCGAGAATCCGCCGACGGTGTCATCGATCCGCTTCAGCGTGTGCGCGGTCGCCGCGGTATCCCGCGTGACTTCCGGTGAGAACAGGGCGGCGGCCTCCTGGAAGCGCTGGTGCTGGAGTGCGGCGACGAACCTGGCGGCCGCCGCGGCGCGGCTCGCGTCGTCGTACGCGCTTGCGTGGGATACCAGGGACGTGCAGAGCGCGAGGGCGCCGAAGGCCGCGGAACGGAATCGCATGGTCGATGGGAGTGTCGTTGACGAGCTTGCAGGATACCCGTTTGCGCTCGCAAGAATTCCTCGGAATCTCACCGGAATGCCGTGACTCAGTCCCCCAGCACCGTCACGACCACCTTGCGCCGATGCTCTGCCACCCGATGCTCCCACAAATACATCCCCTGCCACGTCCCGAGCATCAGCCGCCCGTCGCCGACGGGCACCGTCACGAACGTGGACGTCAGCATCGCGCGCGCATGCGCCGCCATGTCGTCCGGTCCTTCCGTATCGTGGTGGTACGCGGGATCACCGTCCGGCACCAGGCGCCGGATGATGGTCTCCAGGTCGTGCCGCACGTCCGGGTCGGCGTTTTCGGTGATCAGGAGTGAACAGCTCGTGTGCTGCACGAACACGTGCGCGAGGCCGCAGCGGATGCCCGAGCGGGTGACGACGTCGGCGACGGCCGCGGTGATGTCGCGGCTGCCGCGGCCGAACGTGTTGAATTCGAGGGTGGACTGATAGGACATGGTCGGCTCCTTGCAGATCCGACCATGCTACACGATCGTTCAGGGTTCGGCCGAGAACGACGCATGCGACGGGAAGCGCACCGTCATCCATTCGCGCGACAGGCGCAGCGTGTCGACCACTTCGGCCGGCAGGGTCTCGAGGATCGCGGGGTCGTCGCTGGGCGTGTCGGCCAGCAGGCTGGCCAGGTGGATGATGCCGCCCAGCTGGCAGAACGGGTGCCCCGCCATCGGGTCGGACGAGTTCTCCAGCGCACGCACGATCTTGTCGGGGAAGTTCCAGCGCCGTCCCAGTTCCGCCGTGATCTGGCCTTCCGACAGGCCCAGCAGGCGCTGCTCGCGTTCCCAGCGGCCGCCCGGCAGGTGCGGCAGCTGCTCGATCGCGGCGAAGGTCGTCGGGTCCACCTGGTAGATCAGCAGTTCGCCCAGGCGCAGCATCATGCCGGCCAGCCAGGCTTCGCTGCCGTCCAGGCCGATGCCGCCCGCGAGCCATTTCGCGTAGCCGGCGCAGGCCATGCTGCTTTTCCAGAACTCGTCGGAATCGAGGCCGGGCAGGGCGGGAAAGGCGTCGGAGAAGCACGTGGCCAGCGCCAGCGTGCGGATGTGGGCCATGCCCGCGAGAGAGATCGCCTCGTCGAGCGAGCTGACGTTGCGGCGCGAACCGAAGCGGGCGCTGTTCGCCAGGCGCATCAGCTTGGCCGTCAGGGCGGGGTCGCGCGCGATGATCGCCGCGACCTTCTTGGCGGATGCGTCGTCGTCGTCGAGGGTTTCGATCAGGGCATGGGCCACTGCAGAGATCGTGGGCAGTTTGACGTCGTCAAACAATGTCGTGAGGCTAATCATGGGCATCTTTCGTCATCCAGCGTCGTCGGTCCGACGCGACCGATTCAGTGTACGTCGCGCTGCTATTGCTCTATCGAATTTTTTCGTCCTCACGGGCAATTTGTTGCTGATGCGCCTGCTCAGAACATCAAGCTTGAATTTGTAACAAAGAAAAACAAATGTAAAGGCAATCCAGGCATGTACATGGGGTATGGTTGCAGGTTCTTCTAATAACGAGAGACACCATGAATCTGAAGCCTGCCCTTGCCTGCACCGCCATCCTTGTCGCCGTCCTGAGCCTTGCCGGGTGCGGCGGTGGTGGCGGCGGGTCGTCCTCCAGCACTGTCGTCGTGGCCAATCCGTCCCAGTTCAGCGCGACGGATGTCGTGCTGGGCACCGGTACCGAAGCGACCACCGGCAAGACGGCCACCGTGACCTATACCGGCTGGCTGTACAGCGACACGGCGACGGACCACAAGGGCACGCAGTTCGACACCGGCACGTTCTCGTTCACGCTCGGGGCGAACCAGGTAATCGCCGGCTTCGACCAGGGCGTCACGGGCATGAAGGTGGGCGGCAAGCGCACCTTGCTGATTCCATCCAGCCTGGGCTACGGGGCGAGCGGGAACGGCGCGATTCCCGCGAATGCCGGGCTCGTGTTCGATGTGGCGCTGACGGCGGTGCAGTAAGTGGAGCCGCAGGAGTCACGGTAAGTCAGTGTTTATCACGTCGTCCCTGCGCAGGCGCACTGCTGTCCGAAATAATTTTTACCGTCGAAAATAGGCCCGCCATAGGGAAAAACCGTCGTTCCCGGCATTGCCGGAAACGACTTCCCGCGAAAGCGGGAACCCATGCTGACTGCTCGAAGTCGACTCTTTGTAGCCGACGAGGTGGAAATGAAGAACGTAGTTAGCGTACTCAGTATGGATTCCCGCTTGCGCGGGAATGACGATGCTATTTCTGACGGTTTTTGAAAACAATATTCCGGACACTAGTGCGCGCAGGCGGGGACCCAAGTTTTCAGACGCGCCGCAGCGCTTGCAAAATTGGCCCCCCCGCCTCCGCGGGGGGGCGACGTAGAATTGGCCCCCCGCCCCCGCGGGGGCGACGTAGTCAAGGGCGCGAGTCCGTCACGCTTTCGGCTTCAGGTAGCCGTGCATGCCGAGCCACCGCGCGAACGCATCGAACCACCCGGTGCTGGTGGTCGCCTTCTGGTACATGCCGAAGCCGTGTCCACCCTGTTCGAACAGGTGGAATTCGACGGGCCGCCTGGCCGCGCGCCAGCTGTCGACGAGGCCGAAGCCGCTGTTGCCGAACAGCGGATCGTCCGCCGCCAGCCCGACGAACAGCGGCGGCGCGTCGGCCGGCACCTTGACGGCGGCGAGCGGGCCGTAGATGTCGCCGATGAACGCGGGCTTCGCGTCCTGGCCGTACAGCGTCGTCGCCATCGTCAGCATCGCGCCGGCGGAAAAGCCCAGCATGCCGATGCGGTCCGGGTCCACGTGCCACGCGCCCGCCCGCGCACGCACGAGCGCGAACGCGGCGCGCGCGTCGGCGATCTGCGGCGCCAGCGTCACGGCCGGATTATCGGTCGGCGGACGGTTCGGGCGGGACGCGCCCGAGAACATCTTCGCCATCTCGTCCGCGAACGCATCCATGTCCTGCGGCGTCTGGTTCAGGCGGTACTTCAGCACGAACGCGGCGACGCCCTTGTCGGCCAGCGCCTTCGCCACGTCCCAGCCCTCGTTGTTCATCGACAGCGTACGGAAGCCGCCGCCCGGCGCGACGATCACGGCGGCGCCCGTCGCCTTCGCGGGATCGGGCAGGAACGGCGTCAGCGTCGCGACCGTGACGTTGCGCGCGAAGACGCTGCCGTACTGGCTGTGCCAGCTCTCCTGCGCTTTCGCGCCCGGCAGCGGGCCGGTGTTCAGCACGATGGCGTTCGGTTGCGCGGGTGCCGCGATGGGCGTCATCTTGTCGTTCTGCGCGTGGACGGGTGCCGCGAGCGCATAGGCGATGACGCTGGCAATCAACAGTCTGGTCTTCATCATGTAGTCTCCTTTGTTATGGTTATTGCGCCAGCACGACGGTCTGTTTCAAGGTCAGCGTGCCGTCCTGCTGCGCCACGCCGGTGCCCGGCTGGCCTGAGCCCACGGTCAGCTTGTACTGGCCGGGCGTGAGCTGGCGGACGCCGTCTCTCGTGACGAAACTGAGGTCGCGCGGCGACAGCGTGAAGCTGATCTTGCGCCGCTCGCCGGCCTTCAGCGGCACGCGCTGGAAGCCGCGCAGCGCGACACGCGGCGCGCCCTCGAACGCGGGCGGCGTCAGGTACAGCTGCGCCACTTCGTCGCCGTCGCGCTTGCCCGTGTTGGCGACTTCCGTCGTGACGACGATGCCGTTCTCGGGCGCTCCAGCGACCGGTTCGATGCGCAGCGGCGCATAGTCGAACGTCGTGTACGAGAGACCCGCGCCGAACGGATACACGGGCGTGCCCGCGTAGTAGCGGTAGGTGCGGCCCTGCATCGAGTAATCGTCGAACGGCGGCAGGTCGGCGAGGCTGCGGTAGAAGGTGAGGGGCAGGCGGCCGCCCGGATCGGCGCGGCCCGTCAGCACGTCGGCGATGGCGGCGCCGCCGGACTGGCCCGGATACCACGCTTCCAGGATCGCGGCCGCGTTGTCCTTCGCCCACGACAGGTCGATGGCGCTGCCGTTCATCACGACGACGACGAGCGGCTTGCCCAGCGCCTTGGCCCGGGCCAGCAGTTCGCGCTGCTCGGCCGGCAGGTCGAGCGACGTTTTATCGCCGCCGGCGAAGCCCTCGACCTTGATGGCCATCTCTTCGCCTTCCAGGTCCGACGTCAGGCCGACGACGGCGACGATCACGTCGGCATCCGCGGTGCCGGCCTTCAGATCCTGCTCGGGCGCCGTCGAGACGCGTTTCCAGAACAGACCGGGCACGCCGGTGGATCCCGTCTCGGCCTGGAAGCGCAGCGGATAGCGCTGGCCCTTCTCGAGGCGCACGTCGGTGAGCTTCAGCGGTTCGCCCCATTGCGAGTACGTGGTCGCCTGCACGGCGGGCTTGCCGCCGATCGTCAGTTCGCCCTTCACGCCCGTCACGCCCAGGCGGTACGTGCCCGTCTCCGGCGCGACGAGGGCGCCGGTCCACACGACCTTGTGCTTGTCCGCGACGTCCTTGAACTGGAGCGCGTGCGATTCGAGGCGCGGTTCCGTGCGGACCAGGACCGGTTTGCTGTCGCTGCCATTGATGTACTCGGCGCGCAGGCCAGGCTTGCCGTCCGGCGTGCGCAGCGCGCTGGTCGGGACCGGATCGCCGTCCGTGATCGACGCGGCGGCCGGCACGAGCGTCACGCGCGCCTGCGGCAGCACGCGGCGCAGGCCGTCGACGACGGAGACCGGCGGCGCGGACTGCGTCGACGAATAATTCCCGCGCAGGACACGCGTGGCGTCGGCCAGCGGGCCGATCACGGCGACTTTGACGCCCGGCTTCAACGGCAGCGTGCCGTCGTTCTTCAGCAGCACGAGGCTCTTGCTTGCGGCCTGCAGCGCGAGGTCGCGGTGGGCGGGCGTGTCGATCGCGTTCACCGGCGTCTGGTTCGGCTTGCGCTGCGCGAGGCCCGCGAGGTCGCCGTTGCGGTAGCGCGCGGAGAACAGGCGGACGAGGGCCGTGTCGATGTCGCCCATGGAGAGCAGGCCGCGCTTCCACGCTTCGCGGTAACGCTCGCCCAGGCCCTTCGTGTCGCCGAGGGTCTTCGTGTTGCACTCGTTGTCCGTGCCGGCCTTCAGCGCGACGGCGGCCGCCGCGGCGGGATCGGGCGCGTACTTGTGGTGCTCGTCGATGTCCGTGACGGCATCGCAGTCGGACACGACATAGCCCTTGAAGCCCCACGCGCCGCGCAGGTGCTCGTTCAGCAGCAGGTCGCTGCCGCAGGCCGGCTGGCCGTTGATGCGGTTGTAGGCGCACATGATCGACCCGGCCTTCGCATCGACGATGGCGGCGCGGAAGGCGGGCAGGTACGTGTCCTCCAGGTCGTGGCGCGACACGAACACGTCGGCCACGTGGCGCGTCGATTCCGGGCCGCTGTGCACGGCGAAGTGCTTTGGCGTGGCGACGACGTCCGGCAGGTCCGGGTTCGGCCCCTGGATGCCCTGGATGAACGCGACGCCCAGCTGCGCCGTCAGGTACGGGTCTTCGCCATACGTCTCCTGGCCGCGGCCCCAGCGCGGGTCGCGGAAGATGTTGATGTTCGGCGACCAGGTGTCGAGGCCCGTGCCGATCCGGCCCAGGTGGCCCGTCTGGCGGCCCAGCGTGTGCAGCGCGCGCACTTCCGTGCTGATCGCCGAGGCGACCTTGTGCACGAGCGGCGCGTCGAACGTCGCGGCGAGGCCGATCGGTTCCGGGAAGTTCGTCGTGGGCAGCGGCCCCAGGGCGCCGTGCAGCGACTCGGTCCACCAGTTATAGGCGGGAATGCCGAGGCGGGGCACGGCGGGTGCGACGTTGAGCAGCTGGTCGATCTTCTCGTCCAGCGTCATCTGCGCGACCAGGGCGCGGGCGCGGGCGTCCGCATCCGTGCGCGCTTCAGGGGATGTGGTGGTGGTCTGTGCCACGGCCGGCAGCGCCGCGGCGAGCATCAGGGCGCCGCACAGGGCGGTGCGCGTGATGCCTCTCGATAAGTCTCCTGCTTGACCAATTCGTTTGGTCTTATCTTTTTGCATAGGGGTACCTTAAAAGGTCATGCCATCGGATGGGCTCCGTACATGATAGATGAGTGAGAAATGATTGCGATAACAGAGGTGCCCGGCTCATCGGCGGCGTTCGATCGCTGCCGCAACCGTGGGTTGATCACGGGTGCGGGAAGGAAGGAATGCGCACATTGAGCCGGACGAGGAACAATGTAGTGGAGGAATTGTTCGGAAGCCAATAACTTTTTGGTGGGAGCCGATATCGGAATGGGTATCGGTCGCGGCAGGCGCTCTATTGTTACGTAACATTAATGTTATACGCGAACATATTCACAATGTTGTGCTCGCACATCGCTCGTATTGTTTCGTTGAGGAAAGTCAAAGTTGAGTCCATAATGGCCTCAACAGACGTATTGACTTCCAGCCGGCGCCTCGTCATGCCTTTTCCTCACCGCCTCGTCTCCTTCCTGCTCGTGATCGCCACGGCGCTCGGGCCGGTTGCGCACGCCGGTACCCCGACCATCGATCCCCGGGCGGAAGTGGACGCGATCCGGGACCTCGCGCAGGACGCCCCGCGCGCGGCGCTCGACCGGGTACAGGCCGCGCGCCGAGACCTGGGGCCGAACGCGCCCTACGACGCCCGGCAGATGCTGTTGCGCACGGAAGTGGCGCTCAGGGAAGACCTGGGCCAGCAGGACTCGGCCTATACGCTCGAACGCGAATCGCTGCAACTGGCGCAGGCCAGGGGCGACAAGGCGGGCGTGGCGCTGGCCATGCTGGGCCAGGTGCGCGAGCTGCTCGACGCCCATCGGCTGGACGATGCCCAGGCGCTGCTCGACAGGATCGTGGCCCAGGCGCCGAAGGACACGGCGCTGACGTTCAAGGTGTCGGTCGAGCGCACGCAGGGCGATATCCTGAACCTGCGCGCCCGGCTGGACGAGGCGCTGGCGGCCTACCTGCGCGGCCTGCGGCTGTTGCAGGGCCGGCCCGGCGAAAGCGGCAGGCGCGCCGTGCTGTACGCCCGGATCGCCCAGGTGTACGCGAATGCCGACAATCCCGCCAAGGCGATCGAGCATGCCGACCTGGGGCTGGCGGAAAAGAAGATGTCGCTGCGGTCGCTCGCGTCGCTGCAGTTCACCCGTGCCATCGCCCTGGTCAGGATCGGCCGCGACGGCGAAGGCATCGCCGCGTTCGAGAATGCGCTGGCGACGGCGGTGCGCGCGGGATTGCAGGGCATGGAAGCGGCGGCCCGCGGCAATATCGCGGACTATTATCTGCAGCACCACGACTACGTCCGCGCGGAAGCGGAGTCGCGCAAGGCGCTGGTCGTGTCGGAAAAAGGCAGCGACCAGAACGTCATCCAGATGGCGCGCGCCAATCTCGGCTTTTCGCTGATGGGACAGGGGCGCATCGCCGAGGGCCTGCCCTGGGTCGACGGCGTCATCGCGCACCTGCGCAAGGACAAGCTCACCGGCGACCTCGAGGCGATGCTGGACGAGAAGGGCCGCATGCTGGAGCGCGCGGGCCAGTACCAGCAGGCGCTGGCGATCGTGCGCGAGCAGCAGTCGCTGCAACAGCAGAGCGCCCGGGTCGCGCGCGACCGCGCGATCGCGACGCTGCAGGAAGAATTCGACGCCCACCGCCGCAGCCAGCAGATCGTCCTGCTGCAGCGTGAAAACCGGCTGAAGGATGCCGAGCTGAACAACCGCCGCACGGTGCAGCTCGCGACGACGTTCGCCGCCGTGCTGACGGTGCTGGCGGGCGCCGTCGTGACGGTCCTGTACCGGCGCACGGCGCGCAGCAACGCGCGGCTGAAGGAATTGAACGTGCAGCTCGAATTCGGTTCGACGCACGACGCGCTGACGGGCTTGCATAACCGCCGCTCGCTGACGAACCGGATGAGCGTCCGCAAGGACGACCGCCGGCACCCGGTGCCCGACGCGGTCGACTGCTTCGTCCTGATGGACATCGACCATTTTAAATGCATCAACGACCGCTGGGGCCATGGCGCGGGCGACGCGGTCCTCGTCGACGTCGCGCGCCGCCTCGCCGCGGCGGTGCGCGACACCGACATGGTGGTGCGCTGGGGCGGCGAGGAATTCATGATCCACGCGCCGGCCATGGACCCGGCCAGCGTCGCCGGCATGGCGGAGCGGATCCTGGACGCGATCGGCGCCAGGCCCGTCGACGCGGGCACGTGCGCGATCCCGGTGACGCTCACCGCCGGCATCGTCGCGCTGCCGGGCGCCGGCACCGCGTTCGACTGGCAGTGCGCCGTGCGCCTGGCCGACTGGGCGCTGTACCAGGGCAAGGCGCAGGGCCGCAACCAGGCCCGCATCGTCACGCGCCTGTACGCGCCGGCGGACACCGTGATGGCGGCGCTCGACCGCGACGGCGAAGACGTCGCCGCGCTGCTGGCGCTGGAGGGCGTGCACGGCCCGCGCCAGGTGGTGGAACGAGCGGCGCCGCCCAGGCGCGACACGGGCGGCGGCACCCTGCACGCCATGGTGCGCGCGTGACCGATCAGCCGCGTCGCGCTGCCTCGATCGCGGCGACGTCGATCTTCTTCATCTCCATCATCGCGTTGAACGCGCGCTTGGCCGCGGCCCGGTCGGTGCCCGTAAACGCTTCCATCAGCACGCGCGGCGTGATCTGCCACGACACGCCCCACCGGTCGCGGCACCAGCCGCACGCGTTCTCCTCGCCGCCGTTGCCGACGATCGCATTCCACAGGCGGTCCGTCTCTTCCTGGTCCTCGGTCGAGACCTGGAACGAGAACGCGTCGGTGTGCTTGACGCCGGGACCGCCGTTCAGGCCGAGGCACGGGATGCCCATCACGGTGAACTCCACCGTCAGGACACTGCCTTCCTGGCCGGCCGGATAGTCGCCGGGCGCGCGGTGGACGGCGCCGACGGCACTGTCGGGGAATGTCTGCGCATAGAACGTCGCCGCATCCAGGGCGTCGTTGTCGTACCACAGGCAAATCGTGTTCTTGCTGATCATCTCGTCTCCCTTCGTGGTCTGGAAATGGAGCGGAAACGATAGCACGGCGCGCGGCTCGCCGGCGTGTGGCTGCTCATCGCTCGGCCTGCGCGGGATGCCCCGCCAGCGGCAGTTCCGGCAGGAACAGCAGCGCGACGAGCCCCGCCAGCACGATCAGCGCACCGGCGCCGAAGATGTTGGCGATGGCGTGGCGGTACACGTCCACCGTCAGCGCCTGCGCGGCGGGCAGCGCACTCGCCGCGCGTGCGACGTCCGCGATGCCGTGCGCGTGCACCTGGTGCGCGAGGATGGCGCCGGAGCCCGTCACGCCGAGCAGCCCGCCGAGCGAGCGGAAGAACGTCAGCATCGCCGTGCCCACGCCGCGCCGCGGGACGGGCAGCGCGTTCTGCACGGCGATCGTCATGTTGGGCATCACGAGGCCCAGGCCCGCGCCCAGCATGAAGATCGCGGGCTCGATGATCCAGTAGCCGCGCGCCGTGTCCATGCCCCACGCGAGGACCGCGAACGCCAGCACCGCCGCCGACAATCCCGCCACCTGCACGGACTTGTACTTGCCCGAGCGCGACAGCACGCGGCCGTTCAGCGTGGACGACGCGATCATCCCGACCATCATCGCCACCGTCATCATGCCCGAATGCGCGGGGCTGCTGCCCATCACGAGCTGGAAGAACAGCGGGAAGAACACGCTCGCGCCCATCAGGCCCATGAACGTCAGCGCCATCACGATGCTGGCGATGTTGAAGACGCGGCTGTGGAACAGGTCCGGCGGCAGCACGGGTTCGGCCGCGCGGCGCAGGTGCACCATCAGCCAGCCGCCGGGAACGACCGTCAGCGCGGCGCACACCTGCACCTGCACCGAATCCCACGCCCATTCCGTGCCGCCCAGCGCGAGCATCAGCAGCAGCGCCGTGATGGTCACGGTGAGCAGCACGGAGCCAAGATAGTCGATGCGGTGCGCGTGCGTCTGCACGGGCTTGCGCAGCGAGCGCGCGATGGCGTAGAAGGCGACGGCGCCGACGGGCAGGTTGATGAAGAAGATCCAGTGCCACGACAGCAGGTCCGTCATCATCCCGCCCAGCACGGGACCGAGCACGCTGGTGACCGCGAACACGATCGCGATCGAGCCCTGGCGCCGCGCCCGTTCCTGCGGCGGCACGAGGTCGCCGATGATGATCTGCGCCAGCGGCATGAAGCCGCCGGAACCCATGCCCTGGATGGCGCGGAACGCGATCAGCTGCGTCATGCTCTGCGCGAAGCCGCACAGCACGGAGCCCAGCAGGAAGGTCGCGAGCGCCGTGAAGATCATCGGGCGCCGGCCGTACTGGTCGGCCAGCTTGCCGTACAGCGGCATCGTGGCGGTGGACGCGAGCACGTACGCCGTCACGACCCACGACAAGTGGTTCATGCCGCCCAGGTCGCCCACGATGCGGGGCAGGGCGGTGGCGACGATGCTCTGGTCGAGCGCCCCGAGGCCCAGCACGGCCATCAGGGCCAGGTAGACGGAACGGATTTCGTGGGCGTCGGCTTGCGTGGGAGATTCAATCTTCATGGTCGGCGAGGAAGTTGAGGGCGTCGATGGCGCCGGCGAGCGCGGCCATCTGGTCGGGCGGCAGGCGGGCGATGCGTTGCGACAGCCAGTCGTGGCGGCGGTCGCGCAACTGGCGCAGCGCTTTGTGGCCGGCCGGGCTGACGTGCAGGCCGCTCCTGCGCCGGTCGTGTTCCTGGGCGGCGCGCTCGACGAGGCCGGCCGTTTCCAGGGCCTTGACCTGGCCGCTCATCGTCGGGCTGCGCACCTGCTGCATGCGCGCGAGCTCGGCCACGCCGATGCCGGGGTGTTCATGGATCACGTGCAGGAGCATCGCCTGCATCAGCGACAGGCCTTGTTCCTGGCGCTCCGTGTCGCGCCGCATCTGGCGCACGAGGCCCTTGAGGGCCGTGCGCAGGTCTTCGGACAGGCGTTCGACGTGTTGGTCGTAGTTGGGCATGGGTAATATAGGTAGGCTACCTAACTATATTACGCGCATCGCACCGCGCATGCAAATGGTGTCTTCGTGACAATGCACGCATTTTTTCCGCGACACATTTGATAAGGTGGCGCACTATGCATTTTCGAGCCCAACTGGACCGTTCCCTCGCCATGCTGTCCGCGCGCGGCCTGGCGCGCCGTCACGCCGCGCCGCCGTTGTTCCGGTTGCTGTGGAAGCTTGGCGTCCGCGTCCGCCCGCCGCACTTCCTCGGCTTCGCCCACGTCGCCCTCGTCTACGGGACGTGGTTCACGTGCGCATGGGGGCTGTTCATGTGGCTGCTCGTGTGGTCGCAGCAGGGACTGGACTTCCTGGGCGTGGCGCTCAGGTCCGGCGGCGCGGGTGCGGCGTTCGGCTTGATGATGGCGTGGTTTTATACGCGCGAACGCAGGGAATTCGGGCTCCCGGCCTGGGAATCGTTCGGCCGGGACGAACAGACAGGCTGAACGGGGGACGCATGTACCACGCCATCGTGCGGCGCAGGATCACCAACGCCTTTGCCGGCCTCAGCGCGGGAAGCATCGACGCCATCACGGACGAGCTCGCACCGGACGCCGTGCATTACTTCGTCGGTACGCATGCGCTGTCCGGGACGCGCCGCACGCCGGAAGCCATCCGCGCATGGTACGAGCGCCTGTTGCGCCTGCTGCAGGGCATCCGGTTCACGTTGCACGAGGTCCGCGTGTCGGGCTGGCCGTGGCGCACGCAGGTCGAGGCGATCTGGACCGAGACGAATTACGGCACGGATGGCGTGCAGACGTCCGCCGAGGGCGTCAACCTGATCGAGGTCCGCTGGGGCAAGGTGACGAGCGTGCGCATCTATCCGGACACGGCCATGCTGGAGCGGACGCTACAGCGCATCGCGGCCAAGGGCACGGCGGAAGCGCTGGCCGCGCCCATCACCTCCTGAAGCGGCTTACAGCGTCTGCCAGGCCAGCGCGGCCATCACTTCGTCCACGCCGATCCTGTCGACCCAGTCGTCAGGCCGCGCGACCGTAATCACGGTGCTGTTGTGCTTGTCGATGGGTGCCCATTCCGGATTCTTTTGACGCATCAACGCGATCACGGGGACGTGCACCGCATTCGCCAAATGCATGACGGCCGTCTCGACGGAGACGATCAGCTTGCACAGGCCGAGGATGGCCGGCAGCTGGAAGAAATTGTCTTCGGCACTGAACAGATGGGTGCGCGCGAGGTCGTGGCGGGCGAACAGGGCACGGGCGCGCGCCAGGTCTTCCGGGACGACGTTGACGATGAAGCCGGCGTCGTGCCACGCGGCGTCCCGCTGCATCGTGCGGATCAGTTCGATGACCCGTTCAAGCGGCCACGAGCGCTCGACCGATTTCGAGTACGCATTCAGGAACACGACCTTGGGCGCCGTCACGCCGGTGCCGCCGAATTCCCAGGCGGCGAACTGGCCGTGCGCGTAGTCCAGCCAGCGGTCGGGGATGGACAGCACGGGATAGCGTGCGGCCGGCGGGATCGTGATGCCGAACAGCTGCGTGAACCAGTCGGCGTAGATGTCACTGATGTGCTGGTCCGGATGCGATGCCGTGTTGTACGCGGAAATGAAGGCGTCCAGCTTGCGGTAGGCGAGGTGCTTCGGGAGGTCATAGGAGCGCACGCGCTTCTTCTGGCCCACGACGAAGCCGTGCGGGCTGATCTTGCGGGCCAGGCCCGCGTACTTGTGCCGGTCCAGCACGGCGAGCGACACGACGATCGGGTAATCCTGCTGCCTTGCCTCCTGCAGCGAGGCCTTGTACAGCGCGGGGCTGTAGGTTTCGTCGTAGACCTTGTTGAAGCAGGGGCATTCGGCCAGCCAGTCGTACAGCGCGTATTTTTTCAGATGCGGCCAGTCCGCGGCCCGGCGCGTGCGGCGGCGCTCGTCGACCCACAGGTCGATCTTCAGGTGCGGGAAGGCGTGCGCGAAGGCGGCGAAGCAGCTTTGCAGGTAAGTGAAATCGCCCAGCGCCAGGTGGGCGATGAACAGGATCCTGTCGGCACGCGCGAGCAGCGCACGGTCGACCAATGCCGTGCGGGCGGCCGTGTCGGCCAGCCAGTCCGTGCCGAATGCGCCCGGCTGTGCGTGGCCACCCCAGCTGTCCAGTTTCAGCGTCTGTTCACTCGAGATCTTCATAGCAAAATTGTAGAGGGCGAATGGCCGGGGTAAAACAGTCGGTGCTGTAAAGTTGGGTAAAGCTTTTGTTAAGAATTACCAGACCAGGATGACGTCCGTATTGCATGCCGGGGTAATGGAAAATGGCTGATTAGTAAATATTGCATCCCGTCAGTCTGCCAGATTGCATGGCAAAACGATGCACTGTTGAGGTTACAAGTTGTAACGACGTGCACCACCGGCCGTTGCGGGCCGATGGCGCGTGGTCCAGCGTCAGCCCAGGTTGCTGCCGCGGATCTTGCTCAGGTCGGTGTCGCTGCCGGCGGTACCGGGCCGTGGATCGAGGCTACCGCCGGCGCCGCCGCCGGGCATGGCGCTGCCCGCGCCCGTGCCCATATCGGACGAGCCGGCATGCCCCGCGCCCATCGAGCCCATGCCGGCGCCCGCGCCCGTGCTGGCGCCAGCGCCGCCGCCGACCATGCCGCGCATCGCCACGTCCGGTCCCATGCTGGGCGCGCCGGAACGCATCGGGTCGGTGCCGTAGAAGCTGTGGATGTGCTGGGCCCATTGTGCGTCGGCCATGTCGGGCCAGGCATCCTTGTCGAAGCCGGGGGCGTTCCGCAGGCGTTCCTTCTCGATGTCGAGCACGAAGCGCTTGTTGACGGTGTCCAGGTGCAGGGCTTGCCAGGGCACGGCGAACAGCTTGTCGCCCATGCCCAGGAAGCCGCCGAAGGACAGCACGGCGTAGGCGACCTGGCCGGTCTGCATGTCGAGCATGATTTCCTTGATGTCGCCCAGGTCGTCGTTGGCAGCGTTGACGACACTGTCGCCGATCAGGGTGTCGGCGCCCATCAGCGCCGGGCCGGGGCCGGCATGTCGTCCGGTGGCCTTGTACATGCCGTATTTGTCGCGATCTGCGTAGCTCATCTCTCGTCCTCCTGATGTCGATGATTGCAGGGCTGTCGGTGTGCGGTACCCATCAAGGGTAGACGGGCGTCCTCGTACGCGTTTGCGTCCACTCAATCGTGCGCCAATGCGGTACGCGCCGACGCTCCGATCCTAGTCCCAATCCGCATTGCCGCGCGCCCGCTAGATGCCAGGAAAAAGACGACGGGCACAGGTCGAAAAGTAGCGCCGCGTAATACTTGGTGAGAATCGGGTGCCGCCCGCTCGACTATCATGCTGGACTTGGTTCATGATCAATGCACCCAAACATGAAGGAGTGGCGATGAAACGTTGGATGTTGGCGGTACTGATGTGCGCGGCGGGCGCCGCGCAGGCGAATTCGGCATGCGACAAGCCGAAGAAGGATTTCGACGGCCTGTATTGCCTGAACAAGGTGTACCAGGAAGCGGACAATGAGCTCAACAGCACGTACGGCAAGCTGGCCGGCAAGCTCGATGCGGACGGCAAGAAGCGTCTCAAAACGGGCCAGCTGCAATGGATAGCCGAGCGCAACGACAACTGCTCGCGCCACGAGGGCAGTGCGTTCTACGTCAACCTCGAGTGCGCGACCGACACGACCGTCCGCCGCGCCCAGTTCCTGCAGGACCGCCTGCGCGAGTGCGTGAGCGCGGGCTGCCAGAACAGCAAGCTGTAAGCGCGCCGGCCGTCAGTCCAGGTCGGACGCGTCGTGGCGCTCCAGCACCTGTTCTTCCGGCTTGCCGCGCACGCGGTTGACCTTGCGCCCGCGCATCACGGCCGGCCGCGCGCCGACCTCGTCGGCCCAGCGGCGCACCTGCTGGTACTGGTGCACGGCGAGGAATTCGCCGGCGTCGTACAGCTCGCCCAGCACGAGGCCGCCGTACCACGGCCAGATCGCCATGTCGGCGATCGTGTACTCGTCGCCCGCGACGAAGCGGCGCTGGGCGAGCAGGCGGTCGAGCACGTCCAGCTGGCGCTTCGTTTCCATCGCATAGCGGTTGATCGGGTATTCCAGCTTTTCCGGCGCGTACGCATAGAAATGGCCGAAGCCGCCGCCGACGAAGGGTGCCGATCCCATCTGCCACATCAGCCAGTTGAAGGTCTCGGTGCGGGCCGGGATGTCCTGCGGCAGGAAGGCGCCGAATTTCTCCGCCAGGTAGACGAGGATAGCCCCGGACTCGAACACGCGCACGGGCTCTTGCCCGCTGCGGTCGACGAGGGCCGGGATCTTGGAATTCGGGTTGATGTCGACGAAGCCGCTGCCGAACTGGGCGCCTTCGTTGATGCGGATGAGCCAGGCGTCGTATTCCGCGCCCGCGTGGCCGGCGGCCAGCAACTCCTCGAGCATGATCGTGACCTTTTGCCCGTTCGGCGTACCCAGCGAATACAGTTGCAGCGGATGCTTGCCCACCGGCAGTTCCAGCTCGTGGGTCTTGCCCGCGACGGGACGGTTGATGCTGGCGAAGGCGCCGCCGGAGGGCGTCGCCGGGGACCAGACCCGGGGCGGGACGTAGGGGGACGTGAACGGGTTCGTGGGGTCGGACATTGCACTTCTCCTTCTGTGACTCGGTGGGGAGAAGCGATCATGCCCGAAAAGCGACGTTCGTGCTGGAAGCGACGATACGTCTCCCCCGCGGAGGCGGGAATAGTGCCCTCGGCACTATTCCCCCATGCTGAGGTGCCGAATTCTGTGTTTCGGAAATGCCGCGGTGTTGCTGGATGACGGGCTTCGGAGAGTGAGTATGGGTTCCCGCCTGCGCGGGAACGACAGGTTTTTAGCGCAGCAGCTTGAGCCCCGGCGGCAGCGCATCGCCGAACATGCGCGTGCTGCTTTCCTGGTCCAGTTCGACGACCTCGCGCACCTGCGCGGACCAGCTGGCCGGCGCGCCCGCGGATGCGAGCTTCTGCAGTACCTGGGCGCGCAAGTCCTCGCCGATGTCGCGCGTGCGGTCGCCCGTCTTGCGCGCGATGTGGGCGGCGGCGAAGCCGGCCGGTTCGATCCGCTTCCAGTCGAGCAGCATGAGTTCCGTCAGCCAGCGTCCGGCCGCATCCGGCGGCGCGACTTCGTGCGCGCTGCCGTGCAGCGGCGTGCGGGCGCCCACGCGCGCGAGCGCCCACAGATAGCGCGCATACGTGGCCGCGGCCTTCGCGTCGGGCTTGGGCGTCACCGGAATGCCCATGATACGGCCGACCATCCAGTCCCCGATTTCGGCCTTGTACGCGGCCGGGATGCGCTCCAGCGACGCGCCCAGGCGCAGCATGTCGTCCTCGCTGCCGTCGACGAGCGTGGCGGGACGCCTGGCGCGGTCGTTCGGGTCGGCCTGCAGGTTGAACGCGAAGTCGTCGAGCAGGCGCAGCTGCGCTTCCGTGGAGAGTCCGCCGGCCACGCGCCGCCACAGGGTCCACCATTCGGCGCGGACCTGGCTGTCCTTGACGTATTGCGCGCCGGCCGGGAACAGGGCCCACAGCTGCTGGATTCTCCAGTCGTCGAGCGGGTCGCCGAAGCCGGGCCGCAGGCACCAGCCGGCCAGGTTCAGCCACACGCGTTCGTGTTCGGCCGAGCGGCGCCGGCCTTTCCCGCGTTCCATCAAGGCGTCGAACAGGCGGCGCAGCAGGGGCGTCTCCCACCGTTCGCGGCCGCCCAGCACGTGTTCGAGCGCGCCGCGCAGCTGGCGCACTTCGCGCACTTCCACCTGCTGGTTGCGGGCGCCGAAGATGCGGTCGATGCGCTTGACGGCTTCTTCGACCTGCGGATGCGCGCTATCGGCGCTGGCCGGCGCCTCTTCTTCGCCGCGCAGCTGGAATTCCAGGCGCCAGCGCTGGCCGCTGCCATCCTCGGCCACGCAGAACATCTCCAGCGTGCCGAGCTCGGACAGCGCGGCCGCCAGTTGCACGGGGATGGATGCGGTCTTCGCATCCTGCGCGCGCAGCACGGTGGCGATCGCGGGCAGGCGCACGACGTCGGCGGGATCGAGGTCGACGAGATCGCCTGCCGCGGCCGTATCGGCGATGGCGGACACGAGGTGGAAGCGCACGGGCCGGCCCACGCGCAACGCGAAGCTGCGTTCGGCCAGCGTGATCTCCACGCCGGCACGGGCGCCGCGCGGCAGCACGCAGACGGCGCTCAGTTTCCCATCCTTGCGTTGGCCTCCCTCGAGGATCAGGTAATAACTGCGCGCCGAGCCGCTTTCGATGGCGGGCGCGAGCCCGGCGCGCGCGAGCGAATAGGCGACGGCGCCGCGCGCGACGGCGACGTCCGGATCGGCATTGTGCAGCACCCGGATGGCGTCGCCGCGCCACGCGGACAGCACGCCGGCCAGCCGCTGCGCCAGCGCTTCGCCGCGGAACACGCCGCCGTTCAGCAGCAGCGTATCCGGTACGGGCAGGCGGTCGTCATCGGGGATGCCCAGCGCCGCGCGCGCCGCCTGCGCGTGCTGGCGCAGGAAGCCCGCCAGATGGCGCGTGATGGCCGGGTCGCTCGCATACGGCAGGCCGAATTCGACGATGCCGGCGCGGGCGCGCTGCGGACCTTCCTGCGTGTCGTTAAAAGGGAAAAAACCGTCCAGCACGATGCGGTCGACGTCGGCCTTCGCGATCGTCGCGGAGCGGCTGGCGCCGATGAGGCGCGAGCCGCTGCCGAGCAGGGTGACGGTCGTTTCATCCGGCGCGTCCGGCGCCAGCAACTGTTCCTTCGCGGCGCGGCAGCGTTCCGTCAGTTGCGCGAGCCGGCCGGCCGACAGGCGCTGGCTCTCGCCCAGGCGCGATTCGGCCAGGTGGGCGAGGGCGAGGTCCATGTTGTCGCCGCCGAGGATCAGGTGGTTGCCCACGCCGATGCGCGCCAGCGCCGGTTCTCCGTCTTTCAGTTCGACTTTGACGAGCGTGAAGTCGGTGGTGCCGCCGCCCACGTCGGCCACGAGCACGAGCTTCGCGTCCGCGAGGTCGGTAGCCAGGGTCGTGCGGTGGCGTTGCAGCCAGTCGTACAGGGCCGCTTGCGGTTCTTCGAGCAGGCGCACGTCGGGCAGGCCGGCGAGACGTGCCGCTTCCAGCGTGAGGGCGCGCGCGCCTTCGTCGAACGAGGCGGGGATCGTGAGGACGATCTGCTGCCGTTCCAGCGGCTGCGTGGGGTGCCGCGTATTCCACGCCGCGCGCAGATGGGCGAGATAGCTGGCGCTCGCGGCCAGCGGCGAGACTTTCGGCACGTCGTCCGGCGCGCCCCACGGCAGGATCGGTGCCGTGCGGTCCACGCCCGGATGCGACAGCCAGCTTTTCGCGGAGGCGACGAGACGCCCCGGCGACGCGGCGCCGAGACTCCGCGCGAGGCGGCCGATGGCGACTCTTTCCACGCCGCCCACGTCCGGCTGTTGCCACGGCAGTTGCAGCGCATCCGCCGCGAGTTCGCCGTCGAGCGGGTGGTAGCGGCTCGACGGCAGCAGCGGCGCCGTGCCCACTTCGCCGGGCGCCACCAGCTGCGGAATATCGAACGTGGCGACCTGGTCGGACCCCACGCCGGCATACGCCAGCACCGTGTTGGTGGTGCCAAGGTCGATGCCGACGAGGGCTGGTCTGGTGCGGGTCACTGCTCGGTGCTGCGGACGTCGAACTCGACCTTCCAGCGCTGGCCTTCACGGGCCACGGCCACCAGTTCCAGCGTGCCCGCTTCCGTCGCCACGGCATGCAGCTTCACCTGCACGACGTCGCCCGGCGTGCGGCCTTCCGCCGGCAGCGTCGCCTGGATCTCGTTCAATTCCTGCAGCTCGTCCGGGCTCCACGATTCCAGCACGGTGCCGATCTGGTCCTGGCGCCGCACGGTGGAGCCGAAGAAGCGGAAGTGCACGGGCTCGCCGACGACGAGGCCGAATTCCTGGCCCGGCAGTTCCAGCTCGCTGCCTTCTTCCATGCCGAACGGCGCCACGCACAGCGCTTCCAGCGGCGGTTCGAAGCCCGGGATCGCGGGCATCGAGGACTCGACGCCGACGTAGTACGACCGGGCCGTGCCGCCGCGGATGCGCACGCCGCCGCCGCGGCGCGCATAGCCGTAGTAGGCGGCGCCGCGCGCGACGGCGAGATCCAGGTCCGCGCCTTCCAGCATGCGGGCCGGTTCGGCGCCTTCCATGTACAGCCAGTCGTTGATGGTGTCCATCACGCGCTTGGCCAGGATCTCCGACTTGAACACGCCGCCGTTGAACAGGACGGCGCTCGGGTGCAGGAAGGTGTGCTCGGCATTCACCTTGCCGTTGAAGCCTTCCAGCTCCGCCGTCGCGCCGGCCTGGCGGCCGAGGAAGGCGGCGAGGTGGCGCGTGATGGCGGCGTCCTGCGCATACGGCAGGCCCACTTGCGTGAGGCCGGCGCGCGTGCGCGTCGCGGGGCGTGCGGACGCTTCCACGCGCGGGAAGAAGCCGTCCGTGATGAACGTGGTGACTTCGTCGCGCGTGAGCTCCGTGCGGATCGAACCACCGATCAGCTTCGAGCCGCGGCTCGGCACGACGATCGGCCACGTGGTCGCGTCGGCGTCCGCCAGCAGGTGTTCCTTGGCGCCGCGGCAGGCGTAGGTGAGGGCGCGCATCTGCCAGGCGTCCAGCTGCGTGCCGTTCGCCTGCAGCTTGCGTGCGACGAGGTGGGCCAGCGCGAGGTCCATGTTGTCGCCGCCCAGCAGGATATGGTCGCCGACGGCGACGCGGTGCGGTTCCAGGTTGCCGTCGCGTTCGAGGATGGCGATCAGCGAGAAGTCGCTCGTGCCGCCGCCCACGTCGACGACCAGCACGATGTCGCCGGCCTTCACTTGCTTGCGCCAGCCGCCGCCGCTGCCTTCGATCCAGCTGTACAGCGCGGCCTGCGGTTCCTCCAGCAAGGTCGGGTTGCCGTAGCCGGCGCTGCGCGCGGCTTCCGCCGTCAGTTCGCGCGCGGCCGGGTCGAACGACGCCGGGATCGTCACGGTGACGGCCTGCTGTTCGAACGGCGCGTCCGGATGCGTCGCGTTCCACGCGGCTTTCAGGTGCTCGAGGTAGCGGGTCGATGCGGCCAGCGGCGACACGCGTTCGACTTCTTCCGGCGCATCGGTCGGCAGGATGGCGGCGCGGCGGTCGACGCTCGGGTGGCTCAGCCAGCTCTTCGCGGACGACACGAGGCGGATCGGCGTGCTTGCGCCGCGGCTGCGTGCCATTTCACCGACGACGGGCGCGGCCTGGCCGTTCGTCCACGGCAGCGCGAGTTCGCCCGGCGCCAGTTCGTCCGGGTGCGGCAGGTACAGGAACGACGGCAGCAGCGGCAGCGCCTCGACGGTGCCGGGCGCGCTCAGTTGCGGGATGCCCAGCACGCCCTGGTCGGCCTTCTCGCCGTCGCTGGCCTGCAGGTCCACGTACGACAGCGCGCTGTGCGTCGTGCCGAGGTCGATGCCGATGGCGTAGCGGGCGTCGTTGGTCTGGATGTCGCTCACAGTTCCACCTCCGCCGGGGCGATGACGCTGGCGTCGTGTTTATCCGCCAGTTGCGGCAGGCGCACGTCGCGGGCGCGCCAGCCGCGGTGCGACAGGGTGCCGGTGAACGGGGCCTTGCCGACGACGTTGCCGGTCAGGCGCACGCTGGCGGCATCGAAGCCTTCTGGCAGCGTGATGCGCGTGCCTTCCAGCTCGCCGCGCACGGGTTCGATGGTGAAGTGCTCGCGCAGTACGCGCGCGCAGCCTTCGTGCACGAGACGGGCGGCGGCGCCGATGTCGGCGTCCGCGTAGACCGTGATGTTTTCGTTGGCGAAGTCGATCAGGCGGGCTTCGCGCTGCAGGAGGCCCAGCAATTGCAGGGCGGCGTCCGGCGTGGCGATGCGTAATGGGGCCGATGCGGGGGCCGGAGCCGGCGCGGGCTTCGGTGCTGGTGCCGGGGCGGGCGCAGGTGCGGCGATCGGGCCGACCTGGTCGTCGCGCACGCGCGCGGCGAACTCGGCGTCGCCCAGGGTCTTGAAGAAGGCGCCGAAGGCAAGGGACAGCCGGCTCCAGAAGGATGGCAGGTTGGTCGGTTGGCTCATGTTCTTGTGGTGTCTGGTGCGTGGTTCAGAAAGGGCGCATGATACCAGTTAGACAGCATCCGCCGCCGGATCATCTGTCGTGCTGCCCGCCAGCAGCGCACGTGCATACACGTCGAAATCGTCCAGTCCCCGCTTGATGATGGTCACCAGCGCGGGCAGCGGCGCGGCCTGGTGGTCCCATTCGGCGCGGCAGAATTCGCCCGTGCGCTTGAGGTCCTCGGCCAGTGCCGGCTCGATCCAGCCGTTGTCCGCCAGTAGCGTGATGACTTCGCGCTCGTCGTGCGCCGGGCCCAGGCCGCGGTCGGCCAGCACGTAATCGCCCATCTCGACGGCCGCTTCCCAGGCGCGGATCACGTTCAGGGTCGCCGCGTCCTGGCGCGTGATGTCGCCGACGAAGGTCGTCGGGTCCTTCTCGTATTCGTCGCGGGCACGCTTGCAGCAGCGCTCGATGGTGCCCGTCTTGCTGACCAGCAGGTCGTGATCCATGTTGTTCCCTCGCTGCGGGACGTGGAGGGTCCCGTTCCAGTCAATACGTTACAACAAGAACAACACAGCCGCCGCACAAGTGGGCGCAAGGGCACCCAGCAGCAGGCCCACGGCCCCGATCGACTCGTCGTTGAAGCCGCGCCGTAGCAACGCCACGCCGGCCGGGTTCGGCGCATTGGCGATGACGGTCAGGCCGCCGCCCGCCACCGCGCCCGCCACCAGCATGTATTGCGCGCGTTCGGACAGGCCGGCGATCAGCGAGCCGAGGTAGGTCAGCGCGGCGTTGTCCGTGATCGCGGTGAGGCCCAGCGCGCCGAAGAACAGGGCGGTGGGTTCCAGCTTCGCGACGATGGGCTGCAGCCACCATTGCTGCATCCCGCCCAGCACGACGAGGCCGGCGAGGAAGAAGCCGACCAGCAGGCCTTCCTTGAGGATCAGCGGGTCCTGGTAGCGCGGGTAGGCCTGGGTGATGCCGAGGAACAGCAGGAAAATGCCGGTGAACAGCACGGGATGGTGGGCCAGCAGCACGATCGCCGTCAGCACGCCCAGGTGGGTTAAGGTCACGAGGATCGGCATGCGCACGGGCGCCTCGCCCTCGATCGAGATGTCGAACGGGCGCAGGTGCGGGCGCAGCAGGTACGTCACGACGCTGGCGTTGGCCAGCACGGCGATGGCCGCGCGCCAGCCGAAGTGCGTCAGCATGTGGATGCTGTCCCAGCCCCACGCGCCGGCCACCATCAGCACGGGCGGCGCGGCATACGACGTCAGCGTGCCGCCGATCGACACGTTGACGAACAGGACGCCCAGCGCCCCGTACTTCAGCCATTCCGGCATGCCGGGACGGAACACGGACGGGGCCAGCATCAGCGCGGCGATCGTCATCGCGGCCGGTTCCGTGATCAGCGAGCCGACCAGCGGCACGAGCGCGAGGCCCAGCCACGTCTGCGCGACTTCCGTGCGCAGCGGCAGCAGCCGCGCGAGCAGGCGCACGAGCGCGCGCGCCGCCTCCAGCACGGGCCGCGACGCGGCCACCACCATCACGACGAACACGAACAGCGGCTCCGTGTAATGGCGCGATTCGGCGTAGTCGATGGCGGCGGCGCTGCCGTCGACGAAGGCCAGCGCCAGCATCAGCACGAAGGCCCAGAAGCCGAAGACGACCTCCACCTCGCCCAGCAGGTGGAACAGGCCGGCGTGGCGCGGATGGCGGTGCGCCAGGCCTTCGAACAGGCGCGTCGCAAACGTGTGCAGCAGGGCGAGCACGAACAGGATCAGGGCGATCTTGTGCATGGTCGTGGTCATGACGAGTTCCTTTTCAATCACCCCGTCGTCCCCGGACTAGGCGTCCCCCTTGGCGGGGACCCAATTTTGCATGCGCCATCGAAACGCTTGCAAATTGGGCCCCTGCCTTCGCAGGGGCGACGGTCTTAGGGCTGGCGGGCCGGATAGCTTCCGAGTTTTACTTTAAGCACGCGCGGCACCGTGGTGAAATTTAACCCGTAATCGGTCTGGTCGCCGTTCCATACGTGGTGCAGCACCCAGTTGCCGGCGTCGTCGTAGCGGCCTTCCTCCACGCGCGCGAGGATGGCGCGCTTGCCGCTGCCCTCCGGCGCCGTGAAATCGATGCGCGCCATGCGGCCCGTGACCAGGTATTCGTCCGGGCCCAGCGCCGCGACCAGCACGCCGCCTTCGGGCCCCTGCGGATTCGCGGGCCGCGGCTTCATCCACGTCCAGTCCGACGCGCCGAACGTGCCCTTGTCGTAGTGGACGCGCGCCTTCCAGTTGCCCAGGTCCAGGTCGACGGGCTTGCGGTCGTCCGGTTCGCTCGCGCCCCAGACCTGGCCTTCGAACGCCTGGCGCGCCCAGAGTCGCATGATCGGCGCCACGAGGCGGTAGTTGCTGGCGAACGGCTCCAGCATGTCCCACGCGCTTTTTGGAATCGCGGCCGGGTCGTTCGCCTCCTTCGTGAAATCGACGCCGAACGGCGAGAAGCCGATGCCGCGCCGGCCCATCACGTCGAACAGGTAGCGCGCGTAGGCGAAGGTGTGGCCGGTCTCGGGGACGAACAGCGGATTGTCCGGGCGGTCGTACAGTTTCAGCACGGCGTGGTATTTCGGCGTCTCGGGAAAATAGATGTCCGGGCCGATCGCGTCGATGTGCGGCGCGCCGGCCTTCCACACGTCGATCACGTTGTCGGTCGGGCCGCCGGCGGAGTACGACGTCGGTTCCTGCTGCTTGAACGGATCGCGCAGCGCCACGTTGACGTACATCGGCAGGTCCAGCTCCGCCTTGCCCGCCGCGGCGACGGCGTCGGCGAAGCGCGCGATGTACCAGGCGTGGAACGCTTCGTCGGCGTCCTTGCCGAAGACCTCCGCCCACGTGCCGCCCGTGCGTCCGCGCGCCGTCAGGAGCGGCGCGGGCACCGGGCCCGCGAACAGCTTGTTTGCTTCCGGCGAGTGGTCGCGCGCGCTGCCGTAGGTGCCCGTCTCGTTTTCGATCTGGACCATGATGACCGTGCGCTGCGGATCCTTCCCGCGGATGTGGCGCATCAGCGCGACGAAGGCGTTGCGGTCGGCGTCCAGCGTGGCCGGGAAGACCGGCGACAGCGAATCGCGCAACTCGCCCGTCGCATCGACGACGCGCGGATAGCGGGCGTTGTCCAGCTTGACCCACGCCGGCGTATAGCTCGGTCCATTGTTCTTCCACGCGCCGAACCACAGCAGCACGAGGCGCACGTTGTGGGTGCGCGCCTGCGCGAGCAGCAGGTCGAGGTAGCCGAAGTCGAAGACGCCCGGCTTTGTTTCGATCTGTTCCCACGCGATGGGCACTTCCAAGGTATTGGCGCCCAGCTTGTCGATGGCCGGCCAGACGAGCGGCATCTGCGCGGGCCAGGCACTGGAATTGTTCACCTGCGCGCCCAGCATGAAGAACGGCTTGCCGTCCACCAGCAGCGCATGGCGCCCGTCCTTGTACACGATCCGCGGCAGCGGCGCGTCGAGGACGATATCGGCGCCCTGGGCCGACCAGGCCAGGGCGGACAGCAGCAAGCCGGCCAGCGTCTTTTTCATTCGGTCTCCTGTCGTGGGTTATCTCTGCCATTGTCCCACGACAGGGGCTGTATTAACGCAGATGCGCGCGCAATCCGGTGACGCCGGGCGCGACGTCGTCCGCCAGCACGTGCCGGTCCGGGAAGTCGCCGCCGTTCTGCGGGCGGTAGGGAATCGGCGCATCCGTGAACAGGGTGCGCATGCGCGCCGCCAGGCCGGCCTTCGCGCGTTCGACGCCCTCGGCATCGATGCGGCTCGTGCCATGCACGGCATACGTGGGCAGCACGTCCATGCCAGGGTAGAACAGGACGCCGTGCGTGATCGGGAACAGCAGTTCGTCGAGCTGGCCGTTGATGCCGCGCGGGCCGTAGTCGGCGGCTGGTCCGCCCGTCGTCACGGACAGCAGGGCGCGTTTGCCCGCGAGGCCGCCCTCGCCGTAGCGGTGGCGGTTGCCGGCGCCCTGGTAGCCGTAGGCGAGGCCGAAGGCGTACACGCGCTCGATCCAGCCCTTCATGATGGCCGGCATGCCGAACCACCACAGCGGGAACTGGAAGACGACGGCATCCGCCGCCATCAGCTTGGCCTGTTCGGCGCGCACGTCGTCCGGCTGCGTGCCGGTGCTGAACGCGTGGCCGGATTCGTCCACGAACGACAGGCGCTCGCGATCCTGCCGGTCGGGGAAATCGTGTTCGTCGTAGACGGCCTTCCAGCCCATTGCGTACAGGTCGGACTGGATCACTTCATGGCCCTGAGCGCGCAGTTCGGCGCGCGCGGCCTGGACCATCTGCGCGGTGAGGGAATGCGGGTCGGGGTGGGCGTGTACCAGTAAAACGGTCTTCATCTTCGTGCTCCTTGAATGTGATGAAGGCCATTCTGGGCATGCAAACCGCGCTTGGGAATGCCAGCCGGCTTTTGGGGTAGTATCCAAAAAATGGATATCAAGCGCATCGATTTCAACCTGCTCGTGACCCTGGACGCGCTGCTGGCCGAGCGCAGCGTGAGCCGCGCCGCGCAGCGCCTGAACCTGAGCCAGCCTGCGCTCAGCGCCCAGCTGGCGCGCCTGCGCGAGATGCTGGGCGACCCGTTGTTCGTGCCGAGCCACCGCGGCATGACGCCCACGCCGCTGGCCCTGGGCCTGCAGGCGCCGCTGGCGGCGGCCCTCGCGCAGCTGCGCGACGTGGTGACGTCGGCCCGCGCCTTCGATCCCGCGCGCGACGAGTTCACGCTCCACGTGGCGTGTTCGGACTACGTGCAAGCGGCGCTGCTGCTCGACTTCACGCTCGCGCTGCGCCGCGACGCGCCGGGCCTGCGCATCGCCCTGCGTCCGGCCGATTCCACGCGGCTGGAAGCGCAGATGGAAAAGGGAGACGCCGACCTCGCGGTGCTGACGCCGGAAGGCATCGCGGAGTCTCTCCGTTCGCGTCCGCTGTTCGAGGAGCGCTACGTCTTCATCGCGCGGCGCGGCCACCCGGCGCTGCGCCGGCCGCTGGATACGCAGCGGTTCTGCGAACTCGAACACGTGATGGTCTCGCCGCGCGGCGGCAGTTTCACGACGCCGGTCGACGAGGTGCTCGACGCGCAGGGCCTGCGGCGCCGCGTCGTCGTGTCGGCGTCGACGTTCCACTCGGTACTGGACCTGGTCGAACGCTCCGACCTCGTCGCCCTCGTGCCGGCCCGCCTGGTGGAAGGGCGCCCAAACCGCCTGCGCGTGCTGGCGCCGCCGCTGCCCGTACCCGGCTTCGCCATCCACATGGCCTGGCATAACCGCAACCATGGGGATGCGGCGCAGCGCTGGGTGCGGGAGCGGCTGGTGGCGTTTGCGCGCGCGGCGCCGCGTCTCGGACATCCAACATAAAAGGCTGTGTTCGCGATATTTATGTGAACTGAAATTCGTTGCAGAGGTCAGACGCATCGTCGAGTTAACTCATGAGGAGTGACGATGCGCGGCCTGACGTTCGACGAATTGTTCGCCATGCTGTTGGCGGTGCAGTTGTCGCCAGACGACCTGTCTCGGCTACGGGAATGGATCGCCGGCATCGCGGATCCGGCCGAGTGCATTGCCCTGATCGAGCAGGCGGCGGCGGGCCGGCCGTGTCCGCATTGCCGCTGCGCCCGCAAGCACCGCTGCGGCCAGGCGAGCGGACTGCAGCGCTTCCGCTGCCTCGGCTGCGGGCACAGCCACAATGCATTGACCGGTACGCCGCTGGCACGGCTGCGCAAGAAGGAGCTCTGGCTGCCTTACCTACAATGCGTGCTCGAATCGCGCACGGTGCGCGATGCCGCGCAAGTTGTCGGGGTGCATCGCACGACCAGCTTCCGATGGCGCCACCGGTTCGTGCCCGGTGCGATGCGCGACCGGCCGGCGACGTTGTCGGCCATCGTCGAGGCCGACGAAACCTACCGGCTGGAGTCGCAGAAGGGCGCACGCAACCTGACGCGGCCACCCCGAAAACGTGGCGGCGTCGCCAAGCGGCGGGGTATCAGTCGGGAACACGATTGCCTGCTCATCGCGCGCGACCGCAGCGGCCGGACACTCGATTTTCATACGGGGCGCGGCCAGGTGACGGTGGGGCAATTGCATGAGTGCCTCAAACCCGTGCTGCAAGACGACGCCCTCTTGATCACCGACGGCGCCATCGTCTATCAACATTTCGCGGAGCAGGCTGGCATCACGCATGAAGCGGTGAACGTGAAAGCCGGCGACCGGGCGCGCGGCGCGATCCACATTCAAAACGTGAACAGCTGGCACAGCCGGTTCAAAAGCTGGCTCGTGCGGTTTCGCGGCGTGGCGAGCCGCTACCTGATCCATTACTCGGGATGGCAGCGCGTGCTGGACGATCGTCGGCTCACGAAGCCGGCTCATCTGCTGTGCGCTGCGGTCCAGCTCGGCTAGGCGAGCGGGTTACCGAACTACCGCGAACACAGCCATAAAAAAACGGATTCACATTACATGAATCCGTTTTCTTTTATCGCTTTTGAAACGCCCACGCTATCTGCGTGGTGCATTTCGGCAATTAATCAGACCAATTAAATAGCGCGGATATTGCCGGCTTTTTCGCCCTTGGGGCCGGTCGAGCGCACGAACGAAACGCGCTGGTTTTCGGCAAGGCTTTTGAAACCTTCCGATTGAATGTCCTGGAAATGGGCGAACAGATCGCCGCCGCCTGCGTCAGGCGTAATGAAGCCGAAGCCTTTGGAATCGTTGAACCATTTCACGGTGCCGGTTTGAGTAGTCATTTTGTTTCAGTCCTTATGGATGCTTTGGGCAAGACGCCCGGAATGCAGTACGACCAAGAGAGTAAGGAGGAAATCAAACAGGACCGCCGGGAGGCGAACGGGAGAGAAAGACCAACAATAACAACGACTTGATGTAGTGCCAGAAGAAAGATACAGGACTTTCCCGAATTTTCCTAATTATTTCGGATTTATTTTCAAAGGCGGGTTTTGCCGAATTATCCATTGGATGGGGAATGGCGCTGTTATTATCATTTACCCCTTCGAAGCGAATGTCGCGGAATCGGGTAATACAAGGTTCTTTATGACAATGCAGCAATCCCGGCTTGCCGATTTTATACGCGACAATATGGACGCGATCCTGCAGGAATGGGAAGATTTTGCGCGCACCATTGAACCGCCGGCCCTGACGATGGATGATGAAGAGTTGCGCGACCACGCGCGCCTGATGCTGCTCGCTTTTGCGGACGATCTCGGCTGCTACCAGTCGGACCGGGAGCGCATCGCCAAATCGAGGGGATTGAGCAAGCACGACGGCCAGGAAACGGCCGCCGAAGCGCATGCCCAGGCCCGCCTGTTGTCCGGCTATACCGTCGTGCAACTGGTGTCCGAGTACCGCGCCCTGCGCTCGAGCGTGCTGGCGTTGTGGCGGGACGCCGCGCCCGGGGCGCTCGCCACGGATATGGATGACATGGTGCGCTTCAACGAGGCGGTCGACCAGGCCCTGGCCGAGTCGGTGGCGCGGTATGAGCGACTGGTCAAGCAATCGCAGAACATGTTCCTGGCGATCCTCGGCCACGACCTGCGCAATCCATTGGGCACGCTGGTCAGCGGGGCGAGTTTCGTCATGCAGGCAACCGATATCCCGCCGAAGTACATCCTCGTGGCGACACGGATGTTCAGCAGCGCCAAACGCATGAGCAAGCTGGTCAACGACCTGATCGACTTCACCCGCACCCACCTGGGGCCGGGCATGCCGATCCGCGTCCGGCAGGGCAGCATGGTGTCGGTGTGCCGACAGGTGGTCGATGAATTGCGCACCTTCCATCCGGAGCGATGGATCGAACTGGACGTGCCGCCCCTGCTGGATGCGGTGTTCGACGATGGCCGCGTCGCGCAGATGCTGTCCAACCTCATCGGCAATGCCATCCAGTACGGCGACAAGAATGCCCCGATCCGGATCAGCCTGACCGCCACTGACGACAATATCATCCTTGCCATCAATAACCAGGGCCCGCCGATCCCGCCCGACAAGGTGTCGACCGTGTTCGAGCCCCTCGTCCGCGTCGCCGCCCGGATCGGCAGCGACCAGGCCGAGCACACCAGCCTCGGGATCGGCCTGTTCATCGCGCGCGAAATCGTGCACGCCCATGGCGGGCAGATCCATGTCGCGTCGAACGTGCAGGACGGCACGACCTTCACGGTGACGCTGCCGCGGCGCGGACAGGATCGGCGGTTGACCGATGCCCCGTCCAGCAACGCCTGAGCGGCATTTGCATAATTGCTGTATCGTGTGTGCACGCGTCCGGATTGTTGTCCTCCTTGCCATGCCCTTCGGGGCGGTCCTGTCTAGCTCTCTTCCGTCATCAAGCTTTGCTGCCGTTGCACGACCCGGTCGATGGGACGGGCGACTTCTCCGTGCCGCGTATCACCAAGACAACCATAAGGCTGAAACAGAACTGCGATGAATGAAGAATCCTACGATATGGATGATGCAGTGGCGGCCATCGAAGCACTCCATGACGCGCTGGCGTCCGATCTGGAAGAGCTGGAAACGCGTATCCGTGCACTGGGGCATTCCGTTCTCCTCGTGCCGGAACCCGGCAACCCGGAAGTGTCCGAATTTTTCGAAGCGCGCGCATCCCTGCACAGCGGCCTGGCCAGTATTGCCGAGGTATTGGCATGGATCCAGTTGAAAACCGAGGAAGATCCCGAAGGTGAAGTCGCCACCGCCCTCCAGCCTCTGCCGAAGCTGCGCGGATCCGTGATCCATTAATTTGACTGGAGAAAACAATGAGTAAAAGCCAGGACGCGAAAAAGTCCACGAAGAAGGAACCGGCCAAGACCGCAAAGGAAAAGAAAGCGGACAAGAAAGTCAAGAAGGAAGAGAAAAAGCGCCAGCAATGACGCTGTCGCAGCGCCGTCCGGCCTGACGGACGCGCTCAGCCCAGGCTTTCGATATACCGCCCGTCCACCTGCGCGCAATACTCGGCGCAGGCCGCGCGCACGGCGGACGCCGCCGCATGCACCGCCACCGGCGCGTTCGTGCGCCGGCTCATCGACACGATGATCGGCGGCGGCACGGGCTGCAGCGGCACCTCCACGAACTCGCCGTTCTCGAGATGACTGCTGACGAACAGCCAGGGAATCGCGGCCACGCCGAAGCCGTTGCGGATCAGCTGGATGATGGCGGCCACGGACGGCGAGCAGGTGATGCGCGTCTGTTCCAGCGGCACCGCGCTCAGGTTGGCGAGCCGGGTGACGATGTCTTCCAGCATCCGGTGCGGCGCCGTGCCGCGGCCGAACGTCAGGATCGGGAACTGCAGCAGACGCTGGGCCAGGCCCTCGCGCTGCGCCGACAGCAATCCGGCCCGCGCTATCCAGCGCACCGGGTACACGGCCAGCGGCTCGGACGTGATCTCGCTGCTGTTCACGCCCTCGATGCCGACCATGAGGTCGAGCTCTCCCGCCAGTAAACGTTTTTCCAACGTCGTGCTCATGTCCACGACGAGATCGATTTCCAGCTCCGGGAAACTGGCGTTCAGCTGGCGCACGGAATGCGCGAGCCAGCTGTGCACCACCGTCTCGATCACCCCCAGCCGCAGCCGGCCCCGCACCGCGCTTTCCGTGCGCGCCGCCTCGCGCAGGCGCCGGGTCGCGTCCACTACGGCCTTCGCGTGGTTCAACAGGTAGTCCGCGTTCGGCGTCAGCCGGAATTCGCGCGTGCTGCGGTCGATGAGTTCCGTCTGCAGTTCTTCTTCCAGCGCCTTGATCCGCAACGAGATCGCCGCCGGCGTCGCATGCATGGCGCGGGCCGTCGCGCGGACGCTGCGCAGCTGGGCGAGGGTGATCAGGGTTTCGAGGAAGCGTGTATTCATGGCGTCAAGAATACTTTAAGCCTAAGTGGAATGGAGCAAAAGCGCGTTTAGGAAAACTTAACACATGCGATAAAAATAAGTGGTTTGGCGGAATCGTATGGTGCCCCTATGCTTGATTACATGTCATTACCGAGCAGAGAAATCATGAACCCGATCCAGTTCCGCCACCTGGTCCGCACAGGCGAATTCCGCAAGCCCACCGCCGGCGTCTGCGGCGGCTATGCCCAGGCCAATCTCGTCATCCTGCCGGACGCGCAGGCCCACGATTTCCTCCGCTTCGCCCAGCGCAATCCGAAGGCCTGCCCGCTGCTCGCGGTCGGCGAGCCGGGCGCGTGGAGCGTGCCGGCGCTGGGCGCGGACCTCGACCTGCGTACCGACGTCCCGGGCTATTACGTGTACCGCGACGGCGAGCTGGCGGAAGCGCCGGTATCGCTGGAAGGACTGTGGCGCGACGACCTGGTCGCGTTCGCGATCGGCTGCTCGTTCTCGTTCGAGGAGATGCTGCTGGCCGCCGACATCCCGCTGCGCCACATCGAGCAGGACCGGAACATCGCCATGTACCGCACGAACATCCCGAACGCGGCGGCGGGGCCGTTCGGCGGAAACATGGTCGTGTCCATGCGCCCGTTGAAGGCGAAGGACGCGATCCGCGCGATCCAGATCACCAGCCGCTACCCCGCGATCCACGGCGCGCCGGTGCACCTGGGCGACCCGCGCCTGATCGGCATCGCCGACCTCGCGCGGCCCGACTACGGCGACGCCGTCGAGGTCATGGCGGACGAGGTGCCCGTGTTCTGGGCCTGCGGCGTCACGCCGCAGGAGGCGATCCGGGCGGCGCGCCTGCCGGTCGTGATCACCCATCGCCCGGGCTACATGCTGGTGACCGACATCCCGAATGCATCGCTCGCGACGTTGTAAAAACAAACCAAACGGAGACGACATGAACACACAAGAACTCGCGCAGGAGCGCGTGGAGGATACAAGCCATTTCGGCTGGCTGCGCCAACTCACGAAAACGGAACGCCGCACATTCATCGGCTGCAAGGTCGGTTATGCGCTGGACGCGATGGACACGCAATTCCTCAGCTTCGTCATCCCCACGCTGATCGCGACCTGGGGCCTGTCGAAAGGCGACGCCGGCCTGATCGGCACCGTCACGCTGCTCACGTCGTCGCTGGGCGGCTGGCTGGCCGGCATCCTGTCGGACCGCATCGGCCGCGTGAAGACGCTGCAGCTGACGATCCTGTGGTTCGCGCTGTTCACGGTGCTGAGCGGCTTTGCCCAGACCTTCAACCAGCTGCTCGTGCTGCGCGGCCTGATGGGCTTCGGCATGGGGGGCGAATGGACGGCCGGCGCGATCCTGATGGGTGAGGTCATCCGCGCGAAGGACCGCGGCAAGGCGGTCGGCATGGTGCAGGCCGGATGGGCGCTGGGCTGGGGCGTCTCGGCGCTGCTGTACGCGCTGATGTTCTCGCTGCTGCCGGCCGAACTGGCGTGGCGCTCGCTGTTCCTGCTCGGGATCATCCCCGCCATCTTCGTCATCTACATCCGCCGCTTCGTGGAAGAGCCGGACGTGTTCCTGGCCGAGCAGCGCCGCGGCGCACAAGCGGAGCAGGCGAAGTTCACCGAGATCTTCTCGCCGCGCATGCTGTCGACGACCTTGCGTGCCGTGCTGCTGACGACCGGCGCGCAGGGCGGCTACTACGCGATCACGACCTGGCTGCCCACGTTCCTGAAGACGGAGCGCCACCTGACGGTGCTGGGCACGGGCGGCTACCTGGCGATGGTCATCGCCGGCTCGTACGTCGGCTACATCGTCAGCGCCTACCTGACGGACCGCCTGGGCCGCAAGCGCAACTTCATCCTGTTCGCCGCCGGCTCGCTGGCGATCGCGCTGGCCTACACCCGGCTGCCCGTGACGGACAATGTGATGCTGGTGCTCGGCTTCCCGCTCGGCTTCCTCGTGTCCGGCGTCTTCAGCGGCATGGGCGCGTTCCTTACCGAGCTGTTCCCGACCCGCATGCGCGGTTCCGGCCAGGGCTTCTGCTACAGCATGGGCCGCGCGATCGGTTCGCTGTTCCCGTTCGCGATCGGCGCGGTCGGCCAGACGCTCCCGCTGGGCCACGCCATCGGCCTGTTCGCGGCCGGCGCCTACGGGATCATGGTCCTGGCCGCGCTGACCCTGCCCGAGACCCGCGGCAAGCGCCTCGAATCCTGATCCTTCCCTGATTTCACACACGACGATTTCACGCGCGGCGCGCGAGGGCACCGCTGTGCCTGTGCGCGCCCCGATTTTTGAAGAGGCAAGACCATGTACCCACAGACCAACCACGACAACACGCCGCGCCAGCGCTGGCAGTTCTGGATCGACCGCGGCGGCACGTTCACCGACATCGTCGCGCGCAAGCCGGACGGCGCGCTGGTGACGGCCAAGCTGCTGTCCGAGAATCCCGAGCAGTACCGTGACGCCGCCGTCGCCGGCATCCGCCGCCTGCTCGGCATCGCGCCCGACGCGCCGATCACGCCCGACCTCGTGGAAGCCGTCAAGATGGGCACGACGGTCGCGACGAACGCCCTGCTGGAGCGCAAGGGCGAGCGCACCGCGCTCCTGATCACCAAAGGGTTCAGGGACGCGCTGCGCATCGCCTACCAGAACCGTCCGCGCCTGTTCGACCGCCATCCCGTGCTGCCGCAGCTGCTGTACGAGCGCGTCGTCGAAGTCGACGAGCGCGTCGGCGCGCACGGCGACGTGATCGTGCCGCTCGATACGGCTGCCGTACGTATGCAACTAACCGACCTGCATGCCGCCGGCTTCCGTTCCGTGGCGATCGTGCTGATGCACGGCTACCGCTATCCGGGCCATGAGCGCGCGATCGCCGCCATCGCCGCGGAAACCGGCTTCACGCAGGTGTCCGTCTCGCACCAGGTCAGCCCGATGATGAAGCTCGTCTCGCGCGGCGACACGACGGTCGTCGATGCCTACCTGTCGCCGATCCTGCGCCGCTACGTGGACCAGGTCGCGGCCGAGATGGAAGGCGTGCGCCTGCTCTTCATGCAGAGCAATGGCGGCCTGACGGGCGCGCACCGCTTCCAGGGCAAGGACTCGATCCTGTCCGGCCCCGCCGGCGGCATCGTCGGCATGGTCGGCACGGCGCGCAAGGCCGGCTTCGACAAGCTGATCGGCTTCGACATGGGCGGCACGTCCACCGACGTGTCGCACTACGCGGGCGAACTGGAACGCGAATTCGAGACGCAGGTGGCCGGCGTGCGGATGCGCGCGCCGATGATGAGCATCCACACGGTGGCGGCGGGCGGCGGCTCGGTGCTGCACTTCGACGGCAGCCGCCTGCGCGTCGGCCCGGACAGCGCGGGCGCGAATCCCGGCCCGGCCAGCTACCGCCGCGGCGGTCCGCTCACGGTCACCGACTGCAACGTCATGCTCGGCAAGATCCAGCCCGCGCACTTCCCGGCGGTGTTCGGCCCGCACGCGGACGAGCCGCTGGACGCGGCCATCGTGCGCGAAAAATTCGCGGAGATCGCCGCGCGCATCGAACGCGAGACGGGCCAGCGCCGCACGCCGGAAGAGGTGGCCGAAGGCTTCCTGGAGATTGCGGTCGGCAGCATGGCCAACGCCATCAAGTTCATCTCGGTGCAGCGCGGCCACGACGTGACGGACTACACGCTGGCCACGTTCGGCGGCGCCGGCGGCCAGCACGCGTGCCTGGTGGCCGACGCCCTCGGCATGACCCGCATCTTCGCCCACCCGTTCGCCGGCGTGCTGTCCGCATACGGCATGGGCCTCGCGAGCCAGACCGCGATGCGCGAGCGGACCATGGAAACGGCGCTGTCCGACGGCGGGCTGCGCGCCGCGCTCGACGCGCTCGCCGACGAAGCGGCAGCGGAACTGGGCGCGCAGGGCATCGCGGCGGACGCCGTGCGGGTCGTCGAACGGGCGCACCTGCGCTACGAGGGCACGGACTCCGTCATCATCGTGCAGCACGGCAGCGTGGCCGCGATGCAGGCGCAGTTCGAGGAAGCGTATCGCAAGCGCTATTCGTTCCTCATGCCGGACAAGGCGATCGTCGTCGAGGCGATTTCGGTGGAAGCGATCGGCGCCACGGATGCGGGCGCCGGCCCCGCCTTCAACCCCGCACCGCGCGCCACGCAGCTGGCGCCGCACGAGACGGTGCCGGTGTATTCGGGCGGCCAGTGGCACGACAGCGCGCTGTACCTGCGCGCGCAGACCCGACCCGGCGACCGCATCGCGGGACCCGCGATCATCGTCGAGGCGAACGGCACCAACGTGGTTGAACCGGGCTGGATCGCGGAAGTCACGGCGGACGACAACCTCGTGCTTCAGCGCGTGGCGCCGCGCGCGCGCCGCAAGGCCATCGGCACCGAGGCCGATCCGGTCATGCTCGAAGTCTTCAACAACCTGTTCATGAGCATCGCCGAGCAGATGGGCCTGCGGCTGCAGAACACGGCGGTGTCGGTGAACATCAAGGAGCGCCTGGACTTCTCGTGCGCGCTGTTCGATGCCGAGGGCAACCTGATCGCCAACGCGCCGCACATCCCCGTCCACCTGGGATCGATGGGCGCGAGCATCCGCACCGTGATCGAAGCGAACCGCGGCCGCATGCGGGCGGGCGACGTCTACATGCTCAACGACCCGTACCACGGCGGCACGCACCTGCCGGACATCACCGTGATCACGCCCGTGTTCGACCGCGCGGGCAAGGACATCCTGTTCTACGTCGCGTCGCGCGGCCACCATGCGGACGTGGGCGGCATCGCGCCCGGCTCGATGCCGGCGGACAGCCGCAGGGTCGAGGAAGAGGGCGTCCTGATCGACAACTTCCAACTGGTGCGCGAAGGACGCTTCCTGGAACGCGAGACGACGGCGTTGCTGCTGTCGGGCGACTACCCGTGCCGCAACTCGGCGCAGAACATCGCCGACCTGCAGGCGCAGGTGGCCGCGAACCAGAAGGGCGTCGAGGAACTGCTGAAGATGGTGGACCAGTTCGGGCTCGACGTCGTGCAGGCCTACATGCGGCACGTGCAGGACAACGCCGAGGAAGCCGTGCGCCGCGTCATCCGCGCGCTCAAGGACGGCAGCTACACGTACTGCCTGGACAACGGCGCCGTGATCAAGGTGGCGATCCGCGTCGACCACGCGGCGCGCACGGCCGACATCGACTTCACCGGCACGTCGCCCCAGCTCGACAATAATTTCAACGCCCCGAGCTCGATCTGCATGGCGGCCGTGCTGTACGTGTTCCGCACGCTCGTCGACAACGACATTCCGCTCAATGCCGGCTGCCTGAAGCCGCTGAACGTGATCATCCCGGCAGGCTCGATGCTCAATCCGCGCTACCCGGCCGCCGTCGTCTCCGGCAACGTGGAGACGTCGAGCTGCATCACCAACGCGCTGTACGGCGCGCTCGGCGTGCAGGCGTCGTCGCCCGGCACGATGAACAACTTCACGTTCGGGAATGCGGACTACCAGTACTACGAAACCATCGCGGGCGGCTCGGGCGCGGGCGAGGGTTTCAATGGCACCGATGTCGTCCAGACCAACATGACGAACTCGCGCCTGACGGATCCGGAGGTGCTCGAATGGCGCTATCCGGTGCGCCTGGACAGCTACGAAATCGCGCACGACTCCGGTGGCCGCGGACGCTGGCATGGCGGCAATGGCGGCGTGCGCAGGATCCGCTTCCTCGCGCCGATGACGGCCTCGATCCTGTCGAACAACCGCATCGTCCCGCCGTTCGGCATGGCGGGCGGAGAGCCCGGCAAGTGCGGCCGCAACTACGTCGTGCGCGCCGGCGGCAGGGTCGAGGAACTCGGCTTCGTGGCGACGACGGACGTGCAGCCGGGCGACGTGTTCGTCGTCGAGACCCCAGGCGGCGGCGGGTATGCGCCGGCCGCGAACCACGAATAACCACAACGAGAAAGGGACAACGATGAAAACAATCCTGTGTGCCGGCGCGCTGGGCGCGCTCTGCATGAATGCCGTCGCTGCGGATGGCGCGTCGGTCAGCGTGTATGGCCTGGTCGACGTCGCGCTCGTCCGCGAAACGGGCGGCAGCGGCGGCGACGTCACCAAGCTCACGAGCGGCGTGGGCGCCGGCTCGCGGCTCGGCTTCAAGGGCCGCGAAGAACTGGGGAACGGCATCGCCGCCATCTTTTTGCTGGAGAGCGGCTTCCAGGCCGACACCGGCGCGCTGGGGCAGGGCGGGCTGCTGTTCGGGCGCCAGGCATATGCGGGGCTGCAGGGCGGCTTCGGCACGCTGACCGCGGGCCGCCAGTACACGCCGCAATACCTGACGGTGGTGATGGCCGATCCGTTCGCATCCGGCTACGCGGGCGATACGAAGAACCTGATGGCCCCGACCGGCAACTCGGCCAGCCGCATGGACAACTCGCTGAAATACGTATCGCCCGCCGTCGGCGGCGTGAGCGCGGAACTGGTGTATGGCGCCGGCGAGGTGACGGGAGACAGTGCAGCCGGGCGGCAGTTCGGCGGTGCGCTCGACTACACCAGCGGCCCGCTGCGCGTGCGGCTCGGCTACCACAACCGCAACAACGACACCGCGGTGATCAAAAACGCGGGCAGCGCAAAGAACACGGTGCTGGCCGCGGTCTACGACTTCGGCGTCGTGAAGGCGCACGTCGCGTACGGCGTCGACAAGGGCCTGAACAGTTCCCTGCTGCGCAACACGGCGAACCCGTACGGCCGGCCCGGCACGCCGGTTGCATCGAGCGACAGCCGCGACGTGCTGCTGGGCGCGACGATCCCGTCCGGCCCGCACACGTGGATGGTGTCGTGGATCCACAAGGACGACCGCGGCGCGCTCGACCAGGATGCGAGCCAGTATGCGCTGGGCTACCGCTATGCGCTGTCGCGCCGGACCGAGCTGTACACCTCGATCGCGCACATCGTGAACCGGCATGGCGCCAGCTATACGGTGGGCAGCGCCATCGAAGGGGGATCGGGGAACGGGGCGGTGGACCTCGGGATACGGCATGCGTTCTGATCGACACCGATTTCTCGAAATTGCATGCAGGTGCACGATGTGAAATTGGTTACATCGCGCGAGGGCGCACGATATTGAATATGTGCCTGCTATAATCGCGCCTATTCTATTTGGCAGCGCTTCCAAATAACGGCGACGGGGCGCGCGACGACCCACTTTCAAGGAAATCGTGGCTACTATCAAAGATGTAGCCCGGCTCGCGGGCGTCGGGCTGGGGACGGCATCACGTGCGGTGAGCGGGAAGGGCTCGGTGTCGCCCGCCAAGCTCGAGCGCGTGAAGCAAGCGATCGAAGAATTGGGTTTTCGCCCGTCGCATACGGCGCGGTCCTTGATGTCCGGGTCGACAAGGATGATTGGCGTCTATATTCCTGGATTGACAGGCACCTTCTTCACACCGATCCTGGCAGCGATCGATCAGGTGTTGCGCGAGGTCGGTTTGAACATGGTGGTCGCCTTCGGTTCGGGGGCGGGCGATGCGCGGCGCCAGGCGATCGATGGTGTCGACCTCCTGATGGAGCGCGGTTGCGACGGTGTCATCCTCATAAGCAACGCATTATCGGACGAGGATATTCCCATGCTCGGGGCGCGGCAATCCCATGTGGTGGTGATGAATCACCGCTTGAACTGCATTCCCGATCAATGCTTCGCAATCGATCATCGGCAGGGCGGCATCCTCGCCGCGCGGGCCCTGCTGGAACATCGTCATCGCCGGATCGCCGTTGTCGCCGGGCCCTCGGCGGCGCAGGACAATGTCGAGCGTATCAATGGCTTTCTCGACGAACTGGCCGCCAATGGGGTGAATACGTCCAAGCTGTGGATAGCGGAAGGAGATTTCTCCCCCGAAAGCGGATGGAAGGCCGCCAGCGCGCTGCTGGCGTCCGGCTACAAGTTCAGTGCGCTTTTTTGCGCCAACGACGAAATGGCGATCGGTGCGCTGTCCTTTTTTCAGAAGGCCGGCCTGCAGGCGCCGCGCGATGTCTCGGTGATCGGTTACGACGACACGCCGAGCGGCGAATTTTCAGCGCCGCGCCTGACAACGGTGCATATTCCATGGCGCGACATGATCCTCAATGGTGTCAACGCCTTGCTCAACCGCTGTTATGACATGCGGCGGCCTGTCGAGCGCGACCTGCCAATCAGCATGACATATCGTGATTCGCTGGCCCTGGCCCCGCGGCGCAAGACCCGGCCGATCGTCGACCCAAAAAACGACGCCTCGCAATAATATCGTTTGACACTGTACAGATACGATGAATATACTTTCGATAAATCTGGAAGCGCTTCCAAACTATTTTGGAAGCGCTTCCAGAAATCCGGTGAAGTTGCATTTGCCACATCTTATAAAAAACATCAGGGGGACAAGATATGCAAAGTAAACGGGGTCGTGCGTCCATGCACGCCACAGCGCGTCAGGCAGCCGACAGATCTGCCGCACCTGCAAGCTTCCGCCTGCGCCCGATCGCGGCCGTGTGCATCGCCCTGATCGGAGGCGCCTTGGCGCAGGCTCCGGTCCAGGCGCAACAAACCGACAACGTGACCGTGCCGTCTCAGGATGGCTCGGACGTGCAGGTCGTCGTCGTCAGCGGTATCCGTGCCGGTATCGAAGGTTCGATCAGCAAGAAGAAGAATTCCGACTCGATCGTCGAAGCGATCACTTCCGAAGATATCGGCAAACTGCCCGACGTCAGTATTGCGGAGGCCATGTCGCGCATGCCCGGTCTGGCTGCGCAACAGGTCAACGGGCGCGCGAAGGTGATCGCCATTCGCGGCCTGGCCCCCGATTTCGCCGGCACCGTTCTCAATGGCCGCGAGCAGGCGTCGACCAGCACGAATCGCGGCGTCGAATTCGACCAGTACCCCAGCGAGTTGATCTCAGCGGTCGTTGTCTACAAGACGCCGGACGCCTCCTTGCTCGGCCAAGGCTTGTCCGGCACGGTCGATCTCAATACGGTGCGGCCGCTCGCATTCCGTGAACGTAATGTCGCGGTGAACATCCGCGGCGAGCATAATAGCTTGGGCGATCAAAATCACGGCTATGGCGGCACGTCCGCCAACGGCAAGCGCCTCAGCGTTGCGTATATCGACCAGTTTGCGGACCGCACCATCGGCCTTGCCCTTGGTTTTGCGCATCTTGACGCACCGGGGCAGCAGCAACAGTATCAGGCCTGGGAATGGCGGCCGGGCGAAGATTTCTGTATCGCGCATCAGACCGATTGGGGCTGCCGTCCCATCAAGGGCCAGAGCCCAGGGAACTCGTCGTTTTTGGCTGGCTTCCAGGCGGAAGCGATTTCGCGGAGCGACAAGCGGGATGGCGTCATGGCCACGCTCGAATACAAGCCGAACCGTGATTTGCGCAGCACGCTGGATCTGTATTACTCGAAATTCAAGAACGTCGAAGTGATGCGCGGCATGATGGGGAGCATCGGTGATGGCTGGGGCGCCCCGAGCAGTACGTTCAGCAATATCGGCACGACCAGCGTCGGCGGCGGCAATTCGATCGTCACCTCGATGACGGCCAACTTCGTCGTTAATGGGATCGTTCGCAATGACTTCAACACGCGCGACGACGACCTGAAATCGGCCGGATGGAACATCGACAAGAAGATCGGCGCGTGGCACGCGATCGCCGATCTTGGCTACTCCAGCGCCCGCCGCGCCGAGACCATCTACGAAACCTACGCCGGTGCGCGCACGTCGCCGACGTTCGATCTCGTGACGCCCACGGGCCCCGGATTCCCGACCTTCACCTTCAAGCAATCGCTGTCCGACCCCGCAACCATCCTGCTCAGCGATCCGGCCGGCTGGGGCGGCCCGGACAACCCACAGTTGGGTAGCAAGAAATACAATACGCAGAACGACACCATTCGCTCCTTCAAGGTGCACGGGACGAGGGACCTCGACTGGGGGATGTTCAGCCACATCGATGTCGGCGTCAACGTCTCCAAACGCGACAAGACGCGCGACTTCCACACCGATTTCGCGCGGGTGGGCGCGGACGGCGTCTTGGCGCGGCAGTTGCCATCGTCCGTCCTGACGACCCCGACCTCCCTCGGGTTCGTCGGCATCCCGTCGGTGTTGAGCTATGACGTCAACGCGGTGACGGAAAAATTTTACACCATGAAACTGAACGAGAGCCTGGGGCCGGGCGGCGACTTGGGCAAGACGTTCGGCGTTCATGAAAAGGTCACCACCGCGTTCGTCAAGCTGGACATCGAGACCACGGTCGCCAAGATTCCGTTGACCGGCAATGTTGGCGTGCAAGCGATACGCACCCGGCAGGACTCGACCGCATTTGCATTCGACGGCCCCGGATACGTTATCGGCACCATCGATCCGGGTACCAGCTACACCGACTACTTGCCGAGCCTGAACCTGGGCGCGGACATCGGCGGCGACCGCAAGTTGCGCCTGGGCCTGGCTAAAACGATGGCCCGGCCGCGGATCGACGACATGAATGCGTCCGCAGGAGTGGGAGTCGACCCGATTACGCGCCTGTGGGGTGGTGGGGGCGGCAATCCGAAATTGCAACCATGGCGCGCCAAATCGGCCGACCTGTCGCTCGAGCAGTATTTCGGAAAGCGCAGCTATGTGGCCGGCGCCTTGTTCTACAAGAAGCTCGACAGCTACATCTACAATTCCTCTATTCAGTACGACTTCAGCGGCTACATCAATCCGACGCCGGCGATCGTGCCAATCTCGAACATCGGGACCTACGGGACCCAGACGAACGGCAGCGGCGGCCGGGTGCGTGGCGCCGAGCTGAGCGCAACGCTCGACGGTGATTTGCTGCATCCTGCGTTGGCGGGTTTTGGCGCGATCTTCTCGGCTTCTTATACCGACAGCTCCATCAAGGTGAGCGGTCCGGATTCGACGGATTCCTGGCAAACGCTGCCCGGCCTGTCGAAACGGGTCGCCGGCCTGACCCTTTTCTACGAACGTGGCGGCTACTCGTTCCGCATCAATGATCGCTACCGTTCCGATTATCGCGGGGAGGTCGCCTACCTGTTCGGTTCCACGACCCTGTTCCGGACACTTGCTTCGAACAGGATCGACCTGCAAGCGAGCTATGAAGTGCAAGGCGGACCCGCCAAGGGGCTGCAGTTCCAGTTTCAGGTCGGCAATGTCGCGAATGCGCCGGATCGTAGTATTCAGGACGGTACCGGCTATGGCGGCATTGCGCAGCCGAAGGAATACAGTAAGTACGGTAGGCAATTTCTCCTGGGTATGAGCTACAAGTTCCACTGATAAGCGTCGTACCGCTACCCGTCTGCCCGCACGCCCAGAGCTCGCGGACGGACGGTCAACCTGCTTGGGAGGAATGCACTATGTCATTGAATCATTTGCGACGCATTGTCATCGTCGGCGGTGGATCAGCGGGGTGGATGGCCGCGGCCGCGTTGTCTCGGCTTTTGTTGCGGGATAACGGACGCGAACACTGGACCATCGCGCTGATCGAGTCGGAAGAGATCGGCACTGTCGGCGTCGGCGAGGGCACGATCCCCGCCATCAAGGCTTTCAACACGGCGCTCGGCATCAGTGAAGATGAGTTTCTGCGCGAGACGAAGGGCACGTTCAAGCTCGGTATCGAGTTCGCCGACTGGAGTGCGCTGGGAAGCAAGTATTTCCACGGCTTCGGCGATGTCGGGCAACCGATCGACGGGATCACCTTCCATCATTACTGGCTGCGCTTGCGCAAGGCCGGGCTGGCGCATGACTACGGCGATTATTCGATCAACTCGGTGGCACCGCTCCAGGGCCGATTCATGCGGCCGCGGCCGGACATGGCGCGCTCGCCGCTCAGCGAAATCGGGCATGCTTTTCATTTCGATGCGAGTTTGTACGGCGCCTTCCTGCGCAAGCGCGCCGAGCAACAGGGAGTCACCCGCACTGAAGGCCGCATCGAGGAAGTGTTGCGCCATCCCCAAAACGGCAACATCGCCAGTGTGCGCCTGACCGACGGACGCGTGGTGGACGGAGATTTCTTTATCGATTGTTCCGGGATGCGCGCGCTGCTGATCGAACAGACCTTCCAGGCCGGATTCGAAGACTGGTCGCACTGGTTGCCCTGCGACCGGGCGCTCGCCGTGCCGTCGGAATCGACCGCGCCGCTGCTGCCATACACGCGAGCGAGTGCGCGTTCGGCGGGATGGCAATGGCGCATCCCCTTGCAGCACCGCATCGGCAACGGCCATGTGTATTCGAGCCAATTCATGCACGATGGCGAGGCGAGCGATGTGCTGATGCGTAATCTCGACGGCAAGGCGCTGGCCGAGCCGCGCCTGATCCATTTTGCCGCCGGCCGCAGGAAGCGCGCATGGATCGGCAACTGCGTAGCGATCGGCCTGTCGAGCGGCTTTGTCGAGCCACTGGAATCGACCAGCATACACCTGGTCCAGTTGGCCATCACGCGCTTGATGAACCTGTTCCCCCACGCCGGCCTGGATGCGGCGGATATTGCCGCCTATAACCGCCAGACCGAGTTCGATCTGGAACGCATCCGCGACTTCATCGTGCTCCACTACAAGCTCACCACGCGCACTGACTCGCCATTCTGGAACTATTGCCGGCAAATGCCCATTCCGGATAGTTTGACCGAAAAAATGGAGCTGTTCGCCAGCAACGCGCGGATCGACCTGGTCGACGTGGAACTCTTTCGCGAGCCGAGCTGGGCGCAAGTCATGCTCGGCCAGGGATTGTTGCCCAAAGCGTATCACCCTCTCTGCGATGTTCGGCCGCTATCGCAAGTGCAGGAGTTCGCGGACGATATCCGCCAAGTGGTGCAGCGCTGCGTTGCCAGCATGCCGATGCACCAGGATTTCCTTGCCGCTTGTCGCCAGGCAGAGCCTGCCGAGCGAGCCGGCGTGCCCGCCTAGGGCGCTCGGCTAGTCTTTTCCCCGTACCGATGCGCGTCACCGCGCGCATCGGCACGCAGTCACTTATCTCGTTGCCTATAACAATGAAAACACCACTGACCATTCTCGCTGCAACACTGATGTTCGCTGGCGGGGGTAGCAGCCTCGCAGTCGCCGCTTCGCCGCCCGCCCAGCTTGCGGACTGGCCTCACGTGCAAAGCGTCATCCGCACCGACCCGGCGCTCGAAGCCCGGGTCGCGGCCATCGTCTCGGGCATGACGCTCGAACAGAAGATCGGCCAGATGACCCAGCCTGAAATCAAGACCGCGACGCCGGACGACGTGCGCCGCTACTACCTCGGCTCGGTCCTCAACGGCGGCGGCAGCTGGCCCGGCGGTAACAAGCATGCCACGGCGGCCCAATGGCTCGCCCTGGCCGACGCCTACTACGACGCGTCGATGTCCACCGACATGAAGGACAAGGTTCCCGTCATCTGGGGCATCGACGCGATTCACGGCAACAGTAACGTCTTTGGCGCCACCCAGTTCCCGCACAACATCGGTCTCGGCGCGGCGCATGACAGCGAGCTTGTCGGCCGCATTGGCGAAGCGGTCGGCAGGGCGACCCGCGCCACCGGTATCGCCTGGGTGTTCGCACCGACCCTGGCCGTCGTACGTGATGTCCGCTGGGGCCGCAGCTACGAAAGCTTTTCCGAAGACGGCGCGCTGGTGAACGCCTATGCCAGGACTTATGTGACTGGCTTGCAAGGGCGGTTCGCGGCGGATGGCAACGTCGTCGCGACCGCCAAGCACTTTATTGGCGATGGCGGCACCGATGGCGGCAAGGACCAGGGCGTCAACAAGTCGAGCAAGGCGCAGATGATCAATATCCACGGCCAGGGCTATTACGGTGCGCTGGCCGCCGGGGCGCAGACGGTGATGGTGTCGTACAACAGCTGGGACGACGTCGGCGCCGGTACCGACTACGGCAAGATGCACGGGTCCAGGGTCATGCTTACCGACGTGCTGAAGACCAGGATGGGCTTTGACGGCTTCGTGGTCTCGGACTGGAACGGCATCGGCCAGGTGCCCGGATGCAGTAACGCCAGCTGCGCCCAGGCGATCAACGCGGGCATCGACATGGTGATGGTGCCGGACGACTGGAAAGCTTTCATCGTCAACACCATCGCCCAGGTCAAGAGCGGCGAGATCGCACAATCGCGCATCGACGACGCGGTCAGCCGCATCGTGCGCGTGAAGTTGCGCGCCGGCCTGTTCGGCAAGAAGCCGTCGCACAACCGCTACGCCGGCAAGCAGGAAGCGCTGCAGGCACGGGCGCTTGCGCGCGAAGCCGTACGCAAGTCGCTCGTTCTGCTCAAGAACGACGGCGGCGTGTTGCCGCTGGCGCGTGGCAAGAAAATTCTGGTGGTCGGCAAGAGTGCCGACAGCCTGCCCAACCAGACCGGTGGCTGGACCCTCACCTGGCAAGGTACCGACAACAAGAACAGCGATTTTCCGAACGGCGATACGATCCTTGCCGGATTCGTCGAGGCTGCCGGCAGCGCGCAAGTAACGTACAGCGCCGATGCTGCCGGCGTGGACGTGTCGCGCTTCGATGCGGTGATTGCCGTCATTGGCGAGACGCCGTATGCGGAAGGCGCCGGCGACATCGGCGCCTCCGGTACGCTGCGCCACAGCAGCCGCTATCCGGAAGACCTGGCGCTGCTGCGGGCGGTGGCGGGCAAGGGCAAGCCGGTGATCACCGTGTTCGTCGCCGGCCGTCCCCTCTACGTCAACGACCTGATGAACCTGTCGGACAGTTTTGTCATGGCATGGCTGCCCGGTACCGAAGGCAAGGGCCTTGCCGATGTGTTGCTGCGCGATGCCAGGGGCAAGGTGGTCCACGATTTCACTGGCACCCTGTCCTTCTCGTGGCCGAAAGCGGCTTGCCTGGCCAGCGTCGATGCCGGCAAGGGCTATGCGACACTGTTTGCGCGCGGCTATGGTTTGACATACGGTAGCAAGAAGACGCTGGGCAAGCTTGAGACCAGCGCTGCGACCATGTCCTGCGGCACCACCACGGCCTATCCGATTTTTACCCAGGCCGATCATGCGACCTGGCCCTTGTACCTGGCCGCCGGCGCCGACCGCGTGGCTCTCGGGTCCGACCTGAACAAGTCCGTCTCGCTCCCGGCGATCAAAGCGGAAACCGTGCAAGTCAACACGCAGCAGGACGCCAAGCTGGTGACCTGGTCCGGGGCAGGGCGCGTCGAAGCGAAGGCCTCGTATGCAATGGCGTTGCCTGCGTTCGCGACCAGGGACGGTGCGCTCGTGTTCGATACGGCAGTCAGGACGGCGCCGGACGGCAAGGTCACGATGAGGATTGCCTGCGGCGAAAAATGCGCGGGCGAGATCGATGTGACGGCGCTGTTCAAGCGCCTGGCAAGCGTGCCGAAAGCGACCGTCAAGATCCCGCTTGCCTGTTTCGTTGCCCAAGGGGCGGCCGATTTGAGCAAGGTGGATACGCCGTTCAGCGTGTCGACCGACAGCACATTCGCTGCCGCATTCACCAATATCCAGATTGTCGGCGGGGCCGCCAGCGACAAGGCTGCGCTGCGCTGCGACCAGGCAAAATAACCAGCAGCCTGGATGACAGGCGCAATCACTGACAAGGACTTCATCTATGGGTTTCGCATCGAATACATCGGCCGCCGCGCCGCCCCCGCATGCCGTCACCGGGAGGGGGGCAAAACAAACGGGGCCGCTGGTCATCGTGACCATCCTGTTCTTCATGTGGGGACTGCTGACCTCACTGAACGACGTGCTGATTCCGCACCTGAAAGCCGTTTACACGCTCACCTACGTGCAGGCGATGTTGGTGCAATTTTGCTTCTTCGGCGCCTATTTCATCGTCTCGCTACCGGCGGGCATGCTGATCCGCCGGATCGGCTACCAGAGCGGTTCCGTTGCCGGCCTGGTCATTGCCGCCGCCGGCTGTGCCTTGTTCTATCCGGCCGCCACCAGCGGCTACGCGCTGTTCCTGTTTGCCTTTTTCGTGCTCGCGGCCGGCATCACCACCTTGCAAGTGGCGGCCAATCCCTACGTTACCGTCCTCGGCGATCCGGCGACGGCGTCGAGCCGCCTGACCCTGACCCAGGCGTTCAATTCGCTCGGCACGACGGTCGCGCCGACCCTTGGCGGCGTGCTCATCCTGTCGGCCAGCAGCACCCTCGGCCCGGATCAGATCCGTCTGCTGTCCGCAGCGGAGCAGGCCGTCTACCGCGCCAAGGAAGCGGCGACCGTGCAGGGCCCCTATCTGGCCCTGGCCGGCGCGCTGCTGTTGCTGGCCGTCCTGTTCGCCTTCGCCCGCCTGCCCAGGATCGTCCACCAGGACGACGACAAGGGAGAGACCGGCTTGCGCGCGCTGCTGGCGCACCGCAACCTGGTACTCGGCACCATCGGGATCTTTCTCTATGTCGGCGGTGAGGTGAGCATCGGTAGCTTCCTGATCAATTTCCTCGGCGAGAACACGGTCGCCGCGCTGACCCCGGCGGCGGCGGCGCATTACGTCAGCTATTACTGGGGCGGGGCGATGATCGGCCGCTTCATCGGCTTTGCGGTCATGCGCCGCGTCAGCCCGGGCAAGACGCTCGTCTGCAATGCGGCGTGCGCCTTCATCCTCATCCTGGCGGCGATTTTCGGCAAGGGACAGCTCGCAATGTGGGCCATCCTCGCCGTCGGCCTCTTCAATTCGATCATGTTCCCGACCATCTTCAGCATGGCGCTGCATCGCCTGGGCAAGCTGACCGGCCACGCGTCCGGCGTGTTGTGCATGGCGATCGTCGGCGGCGCGTTGGTGCCGTTCGCGCAAGGCGCGCTGGCCGACAGCATCGGCGTGCAATGGTCGTTTTTCGTGCCGGCTGCCTGCTATATCTTCATCCTCTACTTCGGATTGGCCCACGCTGATTTGTACAAAAAATGACAACCACAACACTCAAGACCAGGACGATCCTCTCGCTGTTGCTGGCGGCATGCGTGCACGCGGCACAGGGTGCCGAACCGCTGAGCATCGACCAGCGGGTGACACAGTTAATGAAGCGAATGACGCTGGAAGAGAAAGTCGGCCAGCTCACCCAATACTCGGGGGACGCCGACCCGACCGGCCCGGTGGCGGTCAAGGGGAGCCTGCGCGACGGCATCAGCAGCGGCCAGATCGGCTCGATCTTCAGTGCCAAGGGCACCAGGAGCATTCGCCAGTACCAGGACCTCGCGCTGCAATCGCGCCTGAAGATACCGCTGTTGTTCGGTCTGGACGTGATCCACGGCTATAAGACGACCTTTCCGATCCCCCTCGCCGAAGCGGCCAGCTGGGACCTTGAGGCCATCGAGCGCAGTGCCCGCGTTGCCGCCATCGAAGCTGCCGCTGCCGGTATTCACTGGACGTTTGCGCCGATGGTGGATATCGGGCGCGACCCGCGCTGGGGCCGCGTCATGGAAGGCGCCGGCGAGGATACCTACCTTGCCTCGCGCATTGCGGCAGCGCGTGTGAAAGGCTTCCAGGGGCGGCAACTCGGCGACACCGACGCCGTCATGGCGTGCGTCAAGCATTTCGCCGCGTATGGAGCGGCCGTTGGCGGACGCGACTACAACAGCGTGGACATGAGCGAACGCATGCTGTGGGAAACCTATCTGCCGCCCTTCAAGGCGGCGCTCGACGCCGGCGCGGCAACGGTCATGACTTCGTTCAATGACCTGAACGGCATCCCGGCCTCGGCCAGCCGCTATCTGCTGCGCGATACGCTCAAAGGCAAATGGCATTTCACCGGCTTCGTGGTGTCCGACTGGCGCTCGATCGAAGAGATGACGGCCCATGGCTTCGTGGCCAACAACAAGGAGGCGGCGCAGGCGGCGCTCAGCGCCGGGAACGACATGGACATGGAAAGCGGTGTCTACCGCGAGAATCTGGCGCAGCTGGTGCACGAAAAGAAAGTGGCGCTGGCCGATGTCGACGACGCCGTGCGCCGCGTGCTGCGCAAGAAATTCGAGCTGGGCCTGTTCGACGATCCCTACAAGTTCATCGACCCCGAGCGCGAGCGCGCCATGCTCAATAAGCCGGAGCACCGGCAAGCGGCGCGCGAAGTCGCGGCGAAAAGCATTGTACTGCTGAAAAACGACCGGGCGGTCCTGCCGCTATCCAAATCGATCCGGAAGCTGGCCCTGATCGGGCCGATGATCAAGCTGGGCGTGGAAAACCATGGCTATTGGTCCGTGACCGTGCCCGAGGTCGACTACGCGCACCAGGCGGTGTCGGCGTGGGACGGCATCGCCGCCAAGTTGGGCAAGGACGCCACCTTGCTGTACGCCAAAGGCAGCGACATCGAAGGCGAGGACCGGTCGGGCTTTGCCGAAGCCGTGCGCGTCGCCAGCGAAGCCGATGCGGTGGTCATCGGCGTCGGCGAGCGCTGGGACATGAGCGGCGAAGCGCGCAGCCGCAGCAAGCTGGACTTGCCGGGTGTGCAGGAAGAACTGATCAAGGCCATCGTTGCGACCGGCAAACCCGTGGTGGTGATGATCAATGCCGGCCGCCCGCTGGTGTTCGACTGGACGGCCGACCACGCACCTGCGATCCTGTATAACTGGTGGCTGGGCAGTGAAGCGGGCAACGCGGTGGCCGATGTGCTGTTCGGCGACGTCAACCCAAGCGCCAAGCTGCCGATGACCTTTCCGCGCAGCGTGGGCCAGATTCCGATCTACTACAACCATTTCAATACGGGCCGCCCGGCGCCCAATCCCACGGCGACCGAATGGGTGTCGGCTTACACCGACCTGATCAACTTGCCCAAGTTCCCATTCGGCTTTGGTCTGAGCTATACGACCTTTCGCTACGCGGACTTGAAGCTGGACCGCCAGACCCTGCGCGGCGATGGCAAGATCAAGGTCAGCATACAGCTGACCAATACGGGCAAGGTGGCGGGCGAGGAGGTGGTGCAGCTTTACTTGCGCGATCGCGTCGCGTCGGTGGTGCGTCCGGTCAAGGAGCTCAAGGGTTTCCGAAAGGTCGCGCTGGCGGCCGGTGAAACCAGGACGGTCGACTTTACGATCGATAAGGAAAGCCTGTCCTTCTTCAATGCGGCGCTGCAGTGGAATGCCGAGCCGGGCGACTTCGATTTGATGATCGGCGCGTCCTCGGCCGACATTCGTCTTCAATCCAGGTTTGTCTACGCGCGCTAGCCATTCATCTCGTCAAGGTTGCGCCAGTCCACAGAATCGAGCATTCAGCCTGGCTGGTTCAACCGCCGAAAATAATTCGGCCTGCGACGACACGGTCGGTCCGGACGGCGAGATCGGGGTACCGAACCTCGCAACCGGACCGGCCTTGTCTGTTGTTCCCTTTCACGCAGACATCAATACACCAGGGTTTGAATTGCATGCGCCGGAATCCTGGCTTTCGCTTGCACCTGTCCCACATGAAGGGTGTAGGCGATGTCCTGGTCGCCTTGATTCATCACCACCGTTGCCACGCGCCCGTCCCGGTTGCGGAAGGAGGTCGTCAGCAAGCTGCTGCGGCTTGTGGTCGAACTCACGCGTTGCGCGCGCGGGCGAATGAATTTCGAAAAATGGCCAATGTAGGCGTAGCTCGGCGTGTAGATCAGTTCCCCGGTCCGGGTGTCGGCATGAATCGGCGCGAAACAAAAATTGTCGACATGATTCGGTCCACCGCGCTCATCGAGCAGGACATTCCAGTCGGTCCAGGCGACCGATCCCCGATTGAAATCGTTGATCATGGCGCTGCCGTAGCGCTCCGCATTGGGCCAATACTGGTAGCGCTCGGGGTCGAATTTCTCCACGGTCGCTTCGGTCAACATCAGATGTTTTTCCGGATAGGCCTGATGAACGTCTTCCACATTGGCATACATCGCTTCACTGCCTCCCCAGGATTCATACCAATGAAAGCCCATGCCCCAGGCATACCTGGCGGCGCGCGGATCGCCGAAGATCACGCTGGCGCGGTGCGACATCAGGTCACGATTGTGGTCCCACACGAGGATTTTCTTGTCGGCCAGGCCGGACGCGTGCATCACCGGTCCCAGGTGATCGCGCAAGAAGTCGCGCTCTTCTTCCGCCGTGAAGATCATCGACTCCCAGCGCTGCACCGCCATCGGTTCGTTTTGCAGCGTCACGCCCCACACCGGAATGCCCTCGGCCTCGTAGCCCTTGATGAATTTGACGAAGTAGCGCGCCCATGCATCGCGATACTCGGGCAAAAGCTTGCCGCCGCCTAGCATGTCATGGTTGTCCTTCATGAAGGCCGGGGCACTCCACGGGCTGGCGAACAACGTCAATTGACCGGCCGCGGCGATGGCCTTCTTGATCAGCGGAATGCGATATTGCCGTTCATGCGCGAGCGAGAAGGTCGACAGCGCCTTGTCGCCGTCGGCGATATACGTGTAGCTGCCGGTGCTGAAATCCGAACTATGGATGGTCGTGCGCGCCAGGCTGTAGCCGATGCCGCTGTCCTTGTTGTAGTAGGCGGCAATGAATTCGTTTTGCTTGACCGGACTCAGTTTGCTGAAGACTTCCGCGCTGGCGTCGGTAATGGCGCCACCGATGCCGAGCAGGGTTTGAAAGCGTTTTCCCGGGTTGACGAACACCGATACCTCCGCCTCCAGCGGTTGGCGCGATGGCTCGAAGGTCAAGGTGTCGCTCAGCGCCATGCGCGCCGCGACCTCCTTGGCAGTGGTGTAGACGCTGATCGTCTTTCCTTCCAAAAAGGCCGCTGGCGCGGCACCGGCGCCATGCGCGTAAGTCCGGCCAGACAACACGGCGGCACATACCGCAAGGGTGAGAGGGGTTATTTTCAAGCAGGTCTCCAATGGAATGTCGTTGACATCATTTAGCGCGATACAGGTCGGCGAACTTCACGTTGGAAGAGCGTCGCTGGACCAAGGTTCTACTCCCTTGGAAGCGCTTCCAAAAAAGAGAACTGTAATCGTCGGGGATGGAAAGATCAACAGAAATCATGCATGGCATTTTCTGAAGTGCGAAACGTCGTATTTTTTTCGGTGCGATGACAAGACATCGGCTTGCAGCCTGGTTTTCGTTGACGCGAAAATCATATCGCTACACAATTGCGGTCGATATTGGAAGCGCTTCCAATTAGTCCGGCCTGTATCGGCGGGGCGGTCGCTCTCGTCGTCCGGAAGTCATGGACGGCCTCTTTCATCAACAATGTACCGTCGGGTGCCGACTGCGCCGACGTCCTGCCTTCAGGAGACACGACATGAACCTTAACCCACATCACATGCCGCATCACTACCGCTTGCTGGCCGATATCGGCGGCACCAATGCACGCTTTGCGCTGGAAACACCAGGGAAAGGTGTGGAGGCGCTCAGCGTGTTGCGCTGCGCCGACTATGCCAGCCTGGCGGCGGCCATCGAGCACTACTTGGCGAGTGCACCGGTACAGTCCGTGCACCGCGGGCCGATCCACGACGCGGCCATTGCCATCGCCACCGCGCTCGATGGCGACCTGGTCGGCATGACCAGCCACCATTGGACTTTTTCGATCGCCGCCCTGCGTGCTCATTTCGGCCTGACCACGCTGTTGGTGGTAAACGACTTCACCGCCCTGGCCATGGCGCTGCCGCGCCTTGCGGATGACCAGCGCAAGAAGATCGGTGGAGGCCTGGAACAGCCGGGCCGGCCGATCGGTCTGCTCGGCCCCGGTACCGGCCTGGGCGTGTCCGGCCTGATGCCGGCGGGCGAGCGCTGGATCCCCTTGGCGAGCGAGGGCGGGCATGCCACCTTCGCTCCGGGCGACTTCACCGAACTGGGCGTGCTGCAAGCGCTATGGAGCGAATACGGCCATGTGTCGGCAGAGCGCCTGCTGTCGGGCATGGGCCTGGAGTCGATCCACCGTGCGATGTCCGGCGAAACCTTGAGCGCTGCGCAAATCACCGGTCGCGCGCTGGCCGGCGACAGCGCCGCCTGTGACCGTACGGTTGCCTGCTTCTGCGCGGTGCTTGGCACGGTAGCCGGCAATCTCGCCTTGACGCTGGGCGCGACGGGAGGCATCTATATCGGCGGCGGCATCGTCGGCCGCCTTGGCGTCCTGTTCGAGCGCTCGCAGTTCCGCGCCCGCTTCGAGGCGAAGGGGCGCATGGCCCCCTATATGGCCAAGATTCCCACCTTTTTGATCACTGAGGAATACCCGGCTTTTCTTGGCGTGTCCGCATTGCTGGACGACCATCTCGCCAATCACCATTGACGTCACACATCCAGGGCGACATCCTGACCGCTCGCGGCGCACTTGCCGCGTCTACCCGTTAGCCTCGCTCAGCGGCAGGCTCGCCATGTTCCTGGGTGCTTTGACCTTTACGAACAGAACGGCGACCGATGCGCATAACAACAGCCCGCCTGCCAGGCGGATCACATTCTCGGGACTGCCACCGAGCCAGGTCCGATACAGCAGCGGTAAAGTAAACGCCTGGATGATCATCGGTATCACGATGAACATATTGAAGATGCCCATGTAGACACCCGTTCGCTCGGGCGGGATGCAGCCTGCCAGCAGGACATAGGGATTGCCCATGATGCTGGCCCATGCAACGCCGATGCCCAGCATCGGAATGGGCAGCAGCGCAGGATTGGCGATCATTGGAATGCTGAGCATGCCAATGCCTGCCAGTGTGAGACTGACGCCATGCGTGAGCTTCGGACCGAAGCGGCGAGAGAAGGGCACGAGCGCGAAGGCGGCGAGGAAGGCGATGAAATTGTAAAAGGCGCCCAGCTTGCCGGTGAGTAGGCCCGCATCGCGAAAACCCTGCGAGGCCGGATTGTCGCTGCCATACACGGTATGCGCCAGACTGAGCGTAATGTATTGCCAGTAGCAGACCATGGCATACCACTGGAACAGCTTGACCAGCGCCAGCTGCTTCATCACGCATGGCATCTCGCGCACGGCGGCGAGGATCTCGTTGAAGGTATGTTGCCAGCCGGCCGGACGTGAGCGGATCTGCCGCAACTGCTCCGGGCGCAGGCGGTCCTCGGGGGTCGTCGTCACCGTCCACACGATGGTGGCGATCGAAAACAGCGAACCGATCAAGAAAGCGCTGATCACAATGTGCGGAATATGGCTGGCGTTGACCGTATCCTTGTTCATGCCGAACACCACCAGCAGCGACGGCGTCATGTAGGCCAAGGTCTGGGCCAGGCCGGTAAACGCGCTTTGGGTCAGGAAGCCGAACGTGTGCTGCTCCGGATTGAGCTTGTCGCTGACAAAGGCGCGATACGGCTCCATCGTGATGTTGTTCGCGGCGTCGAGTATCCACAGCAGGCTGGCAGCCATCCACAAGGTCGGACTGAAGGGCATGGACAGGAGGCCAATGCTGCACAAGATGGCGCCGACCAGGAAGTAGGGCGTGCGCCGGCCCCAGCGTGAGATGGTGCGGTCGCTCATGGCGCCGACGATGGGTTGCACGATCAGACCTGTCACGGGGCCGGCCAGCAACAGAATAGGCAGGCTTGCTTCGTGAGCTCCCAGATAACTGTAGATCGGGCTCATATTGCTTTGTTGCAGACCGAAGCTGAACTGGATGCCAAAGAAGCCGATATTCATGTTCACGATTTGCGAAAACGACAGCATCCGCTTGGGTTGTTGCATATTGTCTCCTGCAGGCAGCGTTCTGCATCTTGTACGGCCACTGAGGCGGCTCTCGCAAGGATGTTACGGCTCACTTCATTATTGGAGCAAGCTCCGCGCATTACAATCGGTTGCATTGTATTTCGTTATGTTTAACGTGTACCATTAAAGAGACATGAAAATGGCGCGCGCCGCGTAGGACTCATTCGTTTGCAACCGATTGCAAACGCGTCGGACGGCGGCATAAGGGTACAGCCCCGTGCTGCCGCACGATGGCTGCGCCAAAAATACAGAACGAGAAATGCCATGCTGTTTCGCTCGACTTATCGGGAGGCGCACGGCACATAACGGTCCTGTTCGCCCGCACGTGAGACCGCCAGGGGCCAGGCCGGCACCTTGATTGACGCGAAAGATATGGCTGATATAATGCCCTTTCCAATTTGGCAACGCTTCCACGGCGCGGGAAGACGATGTCGCGCGTAATGAATTCACTGACCAATAACAAGGAAAATGTGACCACTATCAAAGATGTCGCCCAGCTCGCGGGCGTTGGTATGGGAACCGTATCGCGCGTCGTGAACGGAAAGGGGTCCGTGTCGCCGGCCAAGGTCGAGCGCGTGAAGCAAGCGATCGAGGAACTGGGTTTTCGCCCCTCGCACGCGGCGCGATCCTTGATGTCCGGTTCGACCAAGATGATCGGCGTCTATATTCCGGGGCTGGCAGGCACATTCTTCACCCCCCTTCTGGCGTCGATCGAACAGGTGCTGCGCGAAGTTGGATTGAACATGGTGGTCGCGTTCGGCGCAGGGGCGGGCGATGCGCGCCGTCAGACGGTCGATGGTATCGAGCTGCTGATGGAGCGCGGCTGTGATGGTGTCGTAGTCTTGAGCAATTTCTTGTCGGACAAAGATATTCCCGGTCTCAAAAAGCGGCATTGCCACATGGTGGTGATGAACCAATATTTGAAGAGCATTCCCGACCAGTGCTTCACAATTGACCACCGGCAGGGCGGTGTACTCGCTGCGCGCGCTTTGCTGGACCATCGCCATCGCAAGATCGCTGTCATTGCCGGTCCCTCGACGATCTCGGACAACGTTGAGCGCATCAACGGCTTCCTTGGCGAACTGGCAGCCGCTGGCATAAATACTTCGAAGATGTGGATAGCGGAACGCAATTTCTCCGCACAAGGCGGATGGGACGCCGCCTGCGAGCTCCTGGCGTCCGGCTATCAGTTCACGGCGCTTTTTTGCGCCAACGATGAAATGGCGATCGGGGCACTTTCCTATTTTCAGAAGATGGGCGTTTCTGCGCCGCGCGATGTCTCCGTGATCGGTTACGACGATATGCCGATTGCCGAATTTTCGGCGCCGCGTCTGACGACGGTGCATATTCCCTGGCAGGAGGTGATCCTCAATGGTGTCAATGCCTTGCTCAATGACTGTTATGACATGCACCGTCCGGTCGAACGCAACTTTCAGATCAGTATGACCTATCGCGATTCGCTGATGCCGGCGCCTGCCCGCCGGCGAAAGAGCGTATAGCGGCCTGTCCCGGTCTGGCGCAGGCGGTCGAAAAATACAGTGTGGTGTATTCGGATCATCGGAGGCAGCGGAAAAGGGCTCTTTTCCAATAGTCGCGCTGACCTGATGTGATTACGATCAAGCACGAAATCGATAGACGAGATCCGGACTGATAATCTTCAACTCTTAGCCGATGAGCAAGGCGGTGTTGGCAAACTCGCGCTCGCCAAAAACCGTTATCCCTGGCTCGTGCAACCGAGCCCCAGGCTCCGGCTTCGCGTTTTTACCCAGCCTCGGCCGATAGGAGTGACGCGTTCCAAGCGCCGGCTGCCGTTGTGGCCAACTTTCTTATTTTGTGGCGCACCTTTTACCGCGCTACAGGTGCGCCAATGGCTGGCCGTGAAGTAGATGAGAAAGACGGGCAAAGTGACGGTGCCCAGCCGGTGGCGTGAGCACGATCCGGACCTGTCAACCTGGCATTCAAGAAGATTAACCTTGCCAAAACCTGATGAGAATAGTACTGTATGTTCATACAGTATTTCTTCGCATCATACATGAATTGCTCAGGTTTAATATCTGCGGCGCCGGAGGCCTTGCATCCGTCGCTCTGGCTTGCCTCGCAGCTGGCGCGTAGCGACACGCGCTGCATCGATACCGGCCATCCCACGCTGTCGGCCCAGTTGCCGGGCGGCGGCTGGCCGACCGGGACGCTCGTCGACCTGCTGCTGCAACAGCCCGGCATCGGCGAGATGCGCCTGCTGCGTCCCGCGCTGGCGGCCGTGGCGCAGCGGCGCATCGTGCTGCTGCAGCCGCCGCATCCGCCCCAGGCGCTGGCCATGGCGGCGCTCGGGGTGCCGCCCTCGCAACTGATCTGGCTGCGCGCGACCCGCACGGCGGACGCGTTGTGGGCCGCGGAACAAGTGCTGCGCAGCGGCAGTTGCGGCGTGCTGCTGTTCTGGCAGAACAATATCCGCGCCGACAACCTGCGCCGCCTGCACCTGGCCGCGCAGGCGGGGGAAACCCTGTTCTTCATGATGCGTCCGCTGGCGGCCGGGCAGGACGCCTCGCCGGCGCCGCTGCGCCTGTCCCTGCGGCCGCAGGCGGGCGGCATCGAGATCGGTTTCGTCAAACGCCGCGGGCCGCAGCGTGACGCGACGCTGTTCCTTCCCTTGAACTCTTACCTGCCCAATCGCCATGCGCCTGTGGATCGCACTGCACCTGCCCCGGTTGCCGCTGGAGGTGTTCACACCGAGCTGGTCCACTGACACGGGCACTGACGTTGGCACCGTGGTACTCGAGCAGGAGCGCGTACTGGTGGCCTCGCCATACGCGCAGGACGCCGGCGTGCGCACCGGCATGCGCCGCGGCGGCGTGCTGATGCTGCTGCCGGACGCGCGCATCCACGAGCGGGCGCCGGCGCTGGAGGCGGACGCGCGCCAGGCGGTGGCGCTGGCCCTGCTGCAGTACACGCCGCAGGTCGCGGAAGGGGAGGAATCGACCTTGCTGATGGACGTGGGCGCGAGCCTGCGCCTGTTCGGCGGCATCCGCGCGCTGTGCCGGCGCGTGCGCGCCAACGTGCGCGCGCTGGGCTTCACGGCCTCGCTCGCGTGCGCGCCCACCGCGCGCGGTGCGTGGATGCTGGCGCGCGCGAATGCAGGCCGCGCCGTGCGCATGGAAGCGCTGCTGCGCCGGCTCGACCGGCTGGCCGTACTCCTGATGCCGTCGGCCCGGCCGTACGCCGCGTGGTTCGACGGCATCGGCTGCCACACGCTGGGCGACCTGCGCCGCCTGCCGCGCCCCGGCCTGCAGCGGCGCTGCGGCCGCGAACTGCTCGACCTGCTCGACGCCGCCTACGGTCTCGTGCCGGAACTGTACGAGTGGATCGCGCCGCCGGAAACTTTCCGCGCGCGCCTGGAACTCTACGACCGCATCGACGACGCCGAGCTGCTGCTGGCGGGCGCGCAATGCCTGCTGCTGCAGCTGACGGGGTGGCTGTGTGCGCGCCAGCTGGCGGTGGAGCGCATTACCCTGCAGCTGGAGCATGAACGGGGCCGCGTCGCGCGCCCGCCGACCAGCGTCGAGATCGTGCTGGCCGAACCGACGTGGCGCGACGAGCACCTCGTGCGCCTGCTGAAGGAGCGCCTGGGCCGGCTGACGCTGGAGGCGCCCGTGATCGGCCTTGCGCTGGAAGCGTTGCAGGTGCGGCCGATGGCGCCGCCGAACGCGTCGCTGTTCCCCGAGCCGGGCGGCAGCGAGGAAGACCGCATGCGCATGCTGGAATTGCTGGCCGCGCGCCTGGGCCCGGAAAACGTCCTGCAACCGCTGCCGCTGGCCGACTACCGCCCGGAACAGGCCAACGTCTGGGTGCCGGTGCAGCAAAAGGTCAGCGCCAGGGCCCGCGACGCGCAACTGCCGCCCGACGTCCTGAGCCTGCCGCGTCCCACGTGGCTGCTGGCGCGGCCGATCGCGCTGCTGATGCGCGATCACCGGCCGTTCTATGGCTCACCGCTGCGGATGGCGTCGAATCCGGAGCGTATCGAGGCCGGCTGGTGGGATGGGCCGGAGACGCGCGACTATTTCATCGCCGAGGGACTCGATCACACGTTGTACTGGGTGTATCGGGAGCGGATCGGCATGGGCGAGGATGGGCCGAAGTGGTTCTTGCACGGGTTGTTCGGATGATAAAAATTTTTTATGGTGGACCGCAACTTTCAGGCTGCCGTCGGCGAACTGGGGGGTAGGGCGATCAAGAGGATCGCCAACCAACCTTTCAAGGAGTTCACAATGGCACGATTCGGCACCTATCTGGCACAAGCGGCAACCATCCTGGCATTTTCGGCATCCCATGCGCTCGCCGCCTTGCCGGAAGGCGCGAAAGCCCCCGATTTCCGATTACAGGCCGCGCTTGCCGGCAAGCCGATGACGTTCTCGCTGGCGCAAGCATTGCGCCAGGGGCCTGTCGTGCTGTATTTCTTCCCCGCCGCATTCACGCAGGGCTGCACGCTGGAAGCGCATGCGTTCGCTGAAGCGACGGATGATTTCAGGAAGCTGAATGCGACGGTGATCGGCGTTACAGCGGGCAATGCCGACCGCGTCGCCGAGTTTTCGAAACTCGAATGCCGCGACAAGTTCGCGGTGGCGGCCGATCCCGGCGCCAAGGTGGCCGGGGAATACCAGACCCAGTTCAAGACCAAGGGCGGCACCCTGCTGTCCGAGCGCACCTCTTTCGTCATCGCACCCGACGGCAAGATCCTGCTCAGCTACACGGATGCCAACCCCGAACAGCACATCAGGAAAACCATGGATGCCGTCAAGGCATGGCATGACGCGGCCAAATGAACATGAGCATGAGCATGCCCGCAACCCTGGCCGCCGCCTTCCTGGGCGGGCTGATTCTCAACCTCATGCCCTGCGTCTTTCCGGTCATCTCGCTGAAAGCGTTCGGTCTCATCCGTCATGTCCACGACCGGCGCGCGGCGCGGGTGGAGGGGCTCGCGTTCCTGGCCGGCGTCGTGGTCACCATGCTCCTGCTGTGCGCCACGCTGTTGGCGGCACGGGCCAGCGGCGCCGCCGTCGGGTGGGGCTTCCAGTTGCAGTCGCCGGTATTGATTGCCACGCTGGCGCTCGTCATGCTCGCCCTGGCGCTCAACATGATGGGCGTGTTCGAGATCGGACTGGCCGCGCAGCGTCTCGGTAACCTCTCCGGCTCCCGCTCGGGGCCGCTCGGGGCCGCGTTGACCGGTGCGCTGGCGATCGTCGTGGCGACGCCGTGCACCGCGCCGTTCATGGCGGGCGCCGTCGGCGCCGCGCTGCTGCGTCCGCCGGCCGAGGGCGTGGCGATTTTTCTTGCGCTGGCGCTGGGCTTTGCCGCGCCTTTCACCGTCGTGGCGCTCGTACCGGCCTGCGCGCGGCTCTTGCCGAAGCCCGGTGCGTGGATGGCGACGCTCAAGCACGTGCTGGCGTTCCCGATGCTGGGCGCGGCGGCATGGCTGGCGTGGGTCCTCGACCGCCAGGGCGGCTCCGCCGCACTGGGCGCGCTGCTCGCGGCGGCCGTGGTGCTGGGATTGGCCGCCTGGGTGTACGGCCTGGCACAACGGCGCCAGATTGCCGGCGTGCGTTACCGGCCGCTGCTGGGCTTTGCCGTGCTTCTTGTCGCAGGCGTGGGCGTGTCCCTGGCCGGCCTGCCGGCGACGAGCGCTGGCGGCGGCACGCTGGCACGCGCGGAGACGCCGGTCGTGTGGACACCGCACGCGGTCGCCGCGCAGCGCGGACACGGCAAGCCGATCTTCGTCAATTTCACCGCTTCCTGGTGCATCACATGCCAGGTCAACGATCGCGCGGCGTTATCCACCACGGTCGTGCAAGAGGCATTGGCCCGGACGGACACGATCTACATGGTCGCCGACTCCACCACATATAATCCGGAGATCGACCAGGCCATCAACCAGTTCGGCCGGGGAGGACTGCCCGTGTACGTCGTGTATCCGGCCGATGGGGGCGCACCGGTGCTGCTGCCGCAACTGCTCAGTCCGGATATCGTGGTGTCCGCCTTGAAAAAGGCTTCGGCAAACAAGTCTTGAACAACGCAACCGAGAACGATGCTTCGAGGGCGGCCTGGCCGCAGCTCATGCTCCGCGCCCAGGACGGCGACCAGGCGGCGTACTGTCGCCTGTTGAAGGCGATCGTACCCGCCATCCGCGCGCTCGTGCGACGAAAAATTTACCAGGACGATGCGTTGGTCGAGGACGTGGTGCAGGACGTCCTGCTGACCGTCCACCGGGTCCGGCACACCTATGATCCCGATCGGCCCTTCTTGCCGTGGCTGTCCGCCATCGTCGCCGCGCGCGCCATCGACGCGCTGCGTGCGCGCGGCCGCAGGGAACATTGGGAGGTGAGCGACGACGAGGCCGTGCTCGGGCATCCGGACGAATCCGGCCCGGATGGGCAGGCGCAGCGGCAAGTGGATCATTTGCTGAGCCGTCTCCCCGCGCGTCAACGGCAGGTGGTCGAACTCGTCCATTTATCCGACATGAGCCTCGCCGACGCCGCGGCGGCCAGCAGCACGACGCTGGCGGCAGTGAAGTCCCTGCTGCACCGCGCTTTCGCCACACTTCGCCGCAACAAGGAAACCGACCATGAATAATCACGATGCCCTGATCGAACGGCTGTGCCGCGACGCGCATCCCGTGAAGCGGACCGCACCGCCCTGGCGCCGGGCGGCAGGATGGATGCTCGTGGCGCTGCCCTGCGGCTTTCTCGCCTCCCTGATCCTGCCGCAGGCACGCCCGGACTGGTCCAGCCCGGGCGCGTTGTGGGCAGGGTTATGGGTCGTGGCGTCGTTCTGCCTCGGGATGCTTGCCATTGGAACGGCCTTTGCCCTCAGCATTGCCGGGCAACGCATCAGGCATTGGCGCGGCCTTGCCGCACTGACCGCTGCCTGGTTACTGATCGGCCTGACCGGTGTGACGAATTCGCTGGACAAGATCGGACATGCCGGAGACGGGATCTATTGTTACGCCTTCCTCATGGTCGTCGGCCTGCCGATGGTCGCGATCATGGTTGCCGCGATCCGGCGCACCCGTTCGCTGCATCCGGTCCGTAGCCTGGCCGTCGCGGGCCTGGGGATCGCGGCGACGTCGCAAATGCTGCTGGGGCTGTGTCACCCGGTGGCGGGGCAATTGTTCGACCTGGCGATGCACCTGGCCGCCACCCTCACCCTCGTCGCGTTCACATCGCTCGCGGGGCGGCGCTGGGTCAGGATCTGATCTCATTTGCAGGGCCGCTTGCTCCCGTCCACGATTGCATTCATTTGCGCCTGCGTCAGTACCTGGGGCATCGGCTCGTCGACAGGATTGCCGTCCGCATCGAAGCGCAGCGGTGGACGCGGCGGCTCGTTGGGGCAGGCCGGGATGGCGCGCGGCAGCGATGCGGCCAGCGCGAACAACCGGTCGCGCAAGGGAACGCGCACGACGTTGGCATCGACCCACAACTGATAGCCGCGCCGCCCTTCGAACCAGGACAGCACCGAGACCGCCTTGCCTGACGAGGTTTCCAGGATGACGAGCCTGGCCGGCAGGCCATTGATGCGTTCCGGCTCGTCTTTCGGATCGCGCCAGCTGCGGCTGCCGTCGGCGGACATGTCGTGTTCGAACAGGGTGACCTGGTGTCCGTCCGGCATGCGGAAGCCGCGGTACAGGCGCGAGGGGATGTCGTTGACATATTCGGCCCGGCCGCCCAGGCTCTCGAACTGCGCGAACGGCGTGCGCGCCAGGTCGACCGGCGGGAACGCCAGCTTGCGGGTGGCCCTCGCGAGCGACTGGAACCCGATGTCGTAACGATCGAGATCGATCGCGCACACGTGCTCGACACCATCCTGTCGCGTGCCGGCCGCGTGCCGGGACCGGTCGACGCTGCACTGGTAGTCCCGTACGCCGGTGCGGACGAGCGAGCCGCAGGCGATGACCACGGCGACGCCGGCCACGGCCAGCAATCCGCGCCTGACGGGCGAGGGCGAGGGCGCAGGTTTCCACAGGCGCCGGCCGCCCCGGCGGATCAACCAGGCCAGCCCGAGGACCGGCAGCGCCATCGTGGCGGTCACGCGCAGGACGTCCAGCAGCGGCGCGTGCAGCCAGGCGACGCAGAACAGGACGTACATGCCGGCCGCCAGCAGGGCCAGCACGTTGACGACGTGCCCGGCCGACCAGAGCAGCACGCCGATGGCGCTTTTCATCGGCGTGAGCGGTGGAACGTCATTTTTTCAGTTCCGACGCAAGCATGTAGAACTGGACGTTGATTTTGCAGCCCGGATCTGCGCTACGGAATTCCGCGCCATTCCCCCGTTCGTCACTTACACCGACATACGGCGCGCCGCACCATGTCACCTTGTAGTGCATCCCCGGTATCGCCGAGTCGTCGGTTGCGCGCACGAGGCGCGGCGAACGCTTGTAGGGGCCGTTACCGATCTTCTCTACGAAATACAAGCGGTCAGGCGTGATGGGAAAGGCAGCGCGCACGTAAACCGAACGGCCCTCGGCATCGGTGATGCCCTCAAAGGAAAGAACCGGCTCGCGCTTCTCGCCGGGGCGTTCGGGCGCGGCATACAGATGCAGGCTGTACGACGTGTCGGCAAGCACTCGATGGGATTCGGGATGGTGCAAACGGAAGTGGCAGCCGAATACGCCTTCCCCGACGGCCGTGGTTCCCGGCACCTGCTTTGCCTCGCACGCATAGGATGAGCCCGATGAAGGCAGGCTCTTGAAGTCGCTGTTCGGCGTGGATGCACATCCCGCGGCCAGACCGCCCACGACCACCATCCTGCCAAGGTAAAGACTGCGCATTGCTTTCAATTCAATCCAGCCCTTTCGCTTCCCATCCCACGCTGGTCAGCTTCACGCCATGCCTGGCTTCTTCCTTGCCCGCGCCGTCGAGGACGGTTTTGATGAACGGGAAAGCAGCTTGTACGTCGGGCTTGCGGGCCCAATCGGCAGTGTTTTCGATCTTGTAGGTGTAGGTGACGCCGGCTTCCTGATAATCGCCGAGCTTCATCGGACCTTCCCATTTCACGACTTTGTCGACTGCCTTCCTGCCCCAGCAAAGATCCGGTTGCCTGATGGTCTTCACGCCGTCCAGGCCGATGGATCTCACGTCTTTTTCCTGCACGAAGGGCTTCGCGGCATCCGTCAGGACATAACGTTTGACTTTGAACTTGACGCCGTTCGGCTTGCTGTCCCAGCCCGTCCCCTCGATTTCCGCATCCTCGCCTCTCACGAGGCCAGCGGCTTCCAGTGCGGCCATGCGGTTGGCGACGCCGACGCGCGAAGTGCCCTGGAGACGCCGATCCATGTCGGAGACATCGACCGGCCATTTCCGGCTGTCGAGGCACAGCTGGCCTTTCTTGTCGAAATACTGGTTCAGCGCGGCGCCGAAGTTTTTTTCGTTCGCGTCGGTCTTGCTGCCACAACCGGCCAGCGTCGCGGTGGCGCCAAGAAGCGCGAGGATCGTAATGTATTTCTGCATGGATGCTCGTGATTTCACAATGAACGGAGCGCGCAGGATAACAATTTTGCGGGTGCGAAAGCTCACGCATTCCCACCCGAAGACGACGAATGGCCATCTGCTAGCGTTCGGTCAAACGCCGCGCGACGATGTGAAAGCGCACCTCCAGCTCGTCCTGCACCGCCAGCAGCCCGGCGCCCACGGCGAATGGCGTGATGCCGAAATCGGTCTGCTTCAGGCGCGCCGCGCCGCTTGCGGTCACCTGGGCCGCGTCGACCTGCACCGCGGCCGGCAGTTCCAGCCGGCGCGTCGTGCCGTGCAGCGTGACGTCCACGCGCAGCCGGCCGTCCGCCGGCAGTTCGGCATGCAGCGTCACCACCGGATAGTGCTCGGCGTCGAGCACCGGACCGAGCATGTTCCTGCGCGTGCCTTCGACCGCTTCCGGCGACGGCGACGTGCCGATGCCGGCATCGCGCAGCAGTTGCGGTTCGTCGACGGTCAACTGGTCGAGGCGGAACGAGATGTCGGCACGGCCCATGCCGGGCGCGGCATGGCCGGTCAAGGTGTGGCTGGCCACGACGTGGTCATGCCCGAGCCGCGCCATCAGGCCGCCGCGGCGTACCGTCACGGCCACCAGCGAGGCGCCCGGGTCGATTGCGTAGACGGCAGTGCCGGACGCCGCAGCCGTGCGGTACGCATCCGAGCCTGTTGCCAAGGCGGGCACCAACGGTGCCTGCGGCGCCAGGGGCTGCCCGCAGGCGGTCAGCAGCACCAGCAACGGCAGGAGGCGCCCCGGTACGTTCATGCCCGCTGTCGCAGCGCCCGCTCGATCTTCTGGTCGGTCTTGAACTGGCTGAGCGCATACACGGCCCAGATGGTGGCCGGCAGCCAGCCGATCAGCGTGATTTGCAGGATCAGGCAGATGATGCCGGCGATAGGGCGGCCGATGGTGAAAAAGGTCAGCCAGGGCAGGACCAGGGCGATGATGAGGCGCATGTGGGTTCTCCTTCAGGTAAGCCTCCAGCATAACGCCTTCGCGGACCCGAAAGCTCACGCATTTCCACCCGCGGAACGCGATTTCAAGCAAAGATTGCCGGCTTGTTCCACAATGCCCACTGCAACGAACACGGAACCATCATGCTCACCGAACGTATCGACTTTCCCGGCCCCCACGGCAAGCTCTCCGCCAAGCTGGACGCCCCCACCGGCACGCCGCGCGCCTACGGCATCTTTGCCCACTGCTTCACCTGCAGCAAGGACGTGCTGGCCGCCACCTTCATCTCGCGCGGCCTCGCGAGCCTGGGCGTGGCCGTGCTGCGCTTCGACTTCGCCGGCCTCGGGGCCAGCCACGGCGATTTTGCCGACACCAATTTTTCGTCCAACGTCGAAGACCTCGTCGCGGCCGCCGACACCATGCGCGCGAAATTCGCGGCGCCGCAGCTCCTGATCGGCCACAGCCTGGGCGGCGCGGCCGTGCTGGCGGCGGCCCAGCGCGTGCCGGAAGCGAAGGCCATCGTGACGATCGCGGCGCCCAGCGATCCGCACTACGTCGTGAACACGCTGCTGGGCGAGCACCTCGACACGATCGCGCAACTGGGCGAGGCACGGGTAAAACTGGCCGGGCGCGATTTCAACATCCGCCAGCACTTCGTCGAGGACGCCGGCCGACACCGGCTGCATGAGAAGATCGCGACCCTCGGCCGCGCGCTGCTCGTGATGCACGCGCCCCAGGACGACACCGTCAGCATGGACAACGCCACCCGCATCTTCGAGCTGGCGCAGCATCCGAAGAGTTTCATCTCGCTCGACGGCATGGACCACCTGATCACGCGGCGCGAGGATGCCGCGTACGTGGCCGGCGTCATCTCGGCGTGGAGCGCGCGCTATCTCGACGGGAGCGGCGCATGATCGGGTTCGAACGGCGGCGCGACCGCTTCGATTTTTTCGACCGCATGGAAAGCCCGGCGGTCAACCTGTGCTTCACGCTCGACGTGCCCGATTTCCGGCCGTGGTGCAAAGCGCAGGGCCTGGCGCCGTTCCACGTGATGCTGTGCGCCGTGCTGCGCGCGGTGCTGAAGGTGGAGAACTTCCGCTACCGCATCGTGGATGGTGAGGTCATCCGCATCGACCGCCTGGTGCCGTCGTTCACCGTGATGAACCAGCACGGCGACCTGAATTTCGCGCAGTTCGACTGGTCCGACGACGTGCGCGAATTCGTCGCGCGCGGCATGGCGGCGCGGGAAGAGGCGTCGACCATGACGGAGCTGAACGTCAAATACCGCACGATGTCGCCGCGCGACGCGAAGGACCAGGTGTTCGTCACCTGCATGCCGTGGCTCGATTTCACCTCGATCCAGCATCCGATGGCGTCCATCGCCGCGCCGGACATCCCGTCGTTCGCGTGGGGCCGTTTCCGCGACGGGCCGGACGGCCTGCAGCTGCCGTTCTCCGTGCAGGCGCATCACGGGTTCGTCGACGGCTGGCACATCCATCTGCTGGGGCGCCAGGTGGCGGAAGAGCTGGCGGAGATCATCCGCTGAAAGCGATGCCGTCGTTCCCGCGAAGGCGGGAACCCATTCTGAGGCCTCAAAGTCGACCTATCAAGCACACCGGTATGTCGCCAAGATACGGATTCGGTTGTTCAGCATGGATTCCCGCTTGCGCGGGAACGACGGTGTAACCCCTCAGTCCCCGCCGCACCCGCCCCCGCAACTGCTGCCGCACCCGCCGCCGTCGCCGCCGCCGTCGCCGCCGCCGCCACCATCGGCGCAGGCGTCGCCACCGTCCGCGAAGGCCATGCCGCCGCAGGAACCCCCGTCGGCGGTGGCTTCACGCCGGCCCAGGTGGGCGGCCAGCAGGTGCCGGTCGACGACGCCCGCCGCAACCAGCACCGTCAGCGCCAGTTCCGGATGCGGCCGCGCGCGCCACATGCCGCGCCCACGTTCGTTCAGGCGCGCGTGGACGATCTCGCCGGCGCGGCTCCAGTAACCGCGCCCGCCCGGCATGCGGAGTTGCGCGTCCAGGCCGAACAGCGCGGGCAGGCGCATGCTGCGCGGTTGGATGCCGTCGCGTTCACGGCAGGCCGCGAACGTGTGCAGCAGGGCGTTCCCGGCGAGCGCCGCCCGTTCGACGTGCGGCACGACCACGCCGAAATGACGCAGGCAGAAGCGCTCCAGCGAGGCGGGATTCCAGCGCAGCCACGCGTGCCATACGGAGTCCGCCGCCTCCGACGGTAGCGCGCAGGACCGGCCGCTGTGCCGGACCGCGTCGAAGAAGCGCAGCAGGCCTTCCGCCGCACGGGTATAAAAAAAGGCATCCGTCCGGATGCCTTCGTATTCGCGTGGGGCGCTCGCGCGCCATTGACTCTCCAGTCCCGCCGGCAGGTCCGCAAGTGCGGCCTGCCAGGGCGAGGTGCGCCGCAGCCGTGCGGCGCGCAGTTCCTGGATCCATTTCATGTTGCCCCCCTGTTTGTTGTTGTCGGCAGGTCCAGCTTACGGGGCAAATATGACAGTTTGATGACCTACTTCAGGGCCGAGAAGATCGTCGTCAAACGGTCCTTCGTGCCCTCGATACGTTCCAGGCGCGGGTAGCGCAGGCCGCCGCGGTAGTCGAGCGAGATCGTGCGCAGCACGTTGCCCTTCCTGACGAGCAGACGAATGGGTTTGCCGTCCTTCGCATCCTTGATCGCGGCCTTCAACAGTTCCGGCTTGTAGACGCGGTCGCCCACGGCCATGACGGTCGTGTTGGCGGCCAGGCCCGCGCGGAAAGCCGGGCCGTCCCACACGACGTTGCGCACGGCGCCGTCCTGCGTGACCGTGAAGCCGAGCGAGTACGTCAGGTCCAGCACCTTGTTGCGGTCGTCCACGCCCTTGAGGTAGTCCGTCGGCGTGTCCGTGTAGACCAGCTTCCAGCCGGCGCGGGCGAGGCCGTCCAGCGGGGCGCCCGGGCCGTGGCCGTCCAGCTTCGCGCGCAGGAAAGGCGCCCAGTCGTACGGCTGGACTTGATTGAGCGTCGCGACGACGTCGTCGAACGTGTAGAACGCGGGCAGGTGGCTGCCGTTGTTCACGCTGTAGAAGGCGCGCGCGAAATCGTCCAGCGAGCGCTTGTCGCCCGACAGTTCGCGGATGCGCGTGTCGACGTCCAGCCAGATCAGCATGCCCTCGACGTAGTAATCCTCGCTGCGCTGCCAGTTCGGCCAGCCCAGGCCGCGGCGCGCGTTGAGGATCGGGTCGTAGACCGTGTCCTGCACGGCGCGCCATGCGCGGCCCGCGACGCTGTCGTAGCGCGCGGCGCTCGCGGCCAGCGCGTCGCGCGCGCCGGCGGCCGAGACGAGGCCGGAACGCGCGGCCAGCACGCTGCCCCAGTACTGCGTCTGGCCCTCGTACACCCACAGCAGCTCGTTGTCCATCGGGGTGTTGAAGTTGGGGACGTTCTGGCCGGCCGGGCGGCGGAACTTGCCGTTCCACGAGTGCGTGTATTCATGCGGGAGCAGGTCGCGTCCGGTCTCGCTCTTGGCCCAGTCGGTGAAATAGCCCGGCTTGACGCCGTTCTCGCTGGACTGGTGGTGCTCGCGGCCGATGCCGCCGAATTCGTCGGATAGCGCGAACAGGAAATCGTAGTGGTCGTAGTGATACGAACCATACAGTTTATACGCTTGTTGCACGAGCGCGCGGTGCGCCGCGATCTGCTCGGGCTTCGCCTCCAGGCTTTCCGGGCTGTCGGCGAACACGTTCAGGCGGACGGGTACCTTGCCGCCCGGGTCGAGGTCGAAGCGCTTGCTGTAGCGGCCCGCGAACAGCGGCGAATCCATCAGCGTCTCCAGGTCGCTCGACTTGAAATGCACGTCGTCGCCGGCGCGATTGTCAGTCTCCAGCGCGGTGGCGTACTGCCAGCCCGCGGGCAGCTTCAGGTTCGCCTGCACGTTGATGCCGCGCGCGACGTAGCCGGCCGGGTACAGGGTCGTCGAGATCCATTGCACGCCGAGGATATCGTCCGTCATCGTGATGCGGCCCTGGCCCGGCTCCAGCGGCGACAGGTACTGGTATTCGGCCTCCAGGCTCGTCGCGCCCACGGGGACGGTCAGGTGGAACGCGTATACCTGTACCGGGTCGCGCTTCCATTCGACCGGCTTGCCGTGCGCCGTGAACTTCAGGCCCGCCAGCTGCGTGATCGGGCCGTTCGGGCCGTGGTTCGCGGGCAGCCATTGCGGATACAGCAGGGTGAGCGGGCCGGGCTTCACGGGAATCGTCATGTGCATGCGGAAGACCTGCTGCGACAGATCGGTCGCGTCGACGTTCAGCACGATGGTGCCGGGGTAGGGCTGGTCGACGGGAACAGGCACGTCGGCATGTGCCGGGAAGGCCAGCGCCAGCGCGAGCGCGGCGGCTGACACGGACGAAGCAAACTTGGAAGCGGTCATTGATTGAAACCCTGGCGGAGAGACATAAACGGCCGAGTGTAGCACTGTGCAATGGGTCCAGATTCCGTCCGGCAGCGTTCCAAATAAAATTTTAAAACAGGTCTTAAAAAAGATATTTTGTACGACTTGAAAAGGGGCGAGGTGGGCATTAGATTGGTTCCAACGGATGCTCACGATGAGGTCCGTCAACTTATCGCTTGTACTTTTTAGAGGATATCGAATCATGCGTACTTTTGACCTGTCCCCCCTGTATCGTTCCGCAATCGGCTTCGACCGCCTGGTGAACCTGCTCGAGCAACGCGCCGAAAGCGCGCCGAGCTACCCGCCGTACAACATCGAACTGGTGTCGGAAGACAAATACCGCATCGTGATGGCGCTCGCCGGTTTCACCCGCAGCGAAATCGAGATCACTTCCGAACGCGACACCCTGCTCGTGACCGGCCGCAAGCAGAAGGATGACGTGCAGCGCACCTTCCTGCACCGCGGTATCGCCCAGCGCGATTTCGAACAGCGCTTCCAGCTGGCCAACCACGTGAAGGTCGTCAGCGCCGGCTTCGACAACGGCATCCTGACCATCGAACTGGTGCGCGAAGTGCCCGAAGCATTCAAGCCGCGCAAGATCGCGATCGCCGATGCCAACGGCAACACCGACAACGTGCAAGTGCTGGAACAACCGGGCCAGCAACAGCACGCCGCGTAATCGCGTCGTCTCCCTCGAATAAAAGGCGCTTCGGCGCCTTTTTTCTTGGCTGTGTTCGCGGCAATTCGGTAACCCGCTCGTCCAGCCGGGCTGGCCCACGCCAGCCGCGTCGTGCCGCCGCGCGCGCGCCGCATCGCGACGACCGGGGAGAGTCGACGGCAAACGTGGATAAATGCCCCGGCTTGCAGTATGCTTGGGCCCAAAAACCAGACCAACCGGGGAGACAAGTGTCAACCATCAAGGACGTGGCCCGCATGGCCGGAGTCGGCCTGGGCACCGCATCGCGCGTCGTGCGCGGCAAGGGATCGGTGTCGCAGGCCAAGATGGAACGCGTGCAGAAGGCCATCGCCGCACTCGGCTACCGGCCGTCGCACGCGGCGCGCTCACTCCTCTACGGCACGTCGCGCATGATCGGCGTGTACATCCCCCTGTTGTCCGGCACCTTCTACACGTCGATCCTGCAGATCATCGATACGGAACTGCGCGGCGCCGGCATGCACATGATGGTGGCGTTCGGCGTCAGCCGCGAGGACGAGCGGCGCCAGGCCATCGACGGCGTCAACTTCCTCATCGAGCGCGGGTGCGACGGCGTCGTCCTCTTCACGTCACCGCTCACCGAGGAGGACCTCGCCGCGCTGGGGCCCAAGCGCGCGCGCGTGGTGGCCCTGAACGACAGCTTCGACGGCATGCCCGGCCAGTGCTTCACGGTCGACCACAAGCTCGGCGGCCGGCTGGCGGCGCGGGCGCTGCTCGATCATGCGCACCGCGACATCGCCGTCATCGCCGGACCGGGCACCGCCGCCGACAACGTCGACCGCATCGCCGGCTTCATGGACGAACTGGCCGGGGCGGGCATCGCCATGGACGACATCTGGATCTCGCAACGCGACTTTTCCTCGGCCGAGGGACGTGCCGCCGCGATGGAGCTGGTGGCGTCCGGGCAGCCGTTCACCGCGCTGTTCTGCGCCAACGACGAGATGGCGCTCGGCGCGCTGTCGTACTTCCACGAAGCGGGCATCCGCGTGCCGCAGGACGTGTCCGTGATCGGCTACGACGACGCGCCCGCCGCCGCGTATTCGGCGCCGCGCCTGACGTCCGTGCACATCCCCTGGCGCGAGATGACCAGGAACGGCATCGCCGAGCTGCTCAACCTGTGCTACGGCTTCAACCGCCCCGTCACGCGCACCTTCCCCGTCAGCGTGAGCCTGCGCGCTTCGCTCGCGAAAACGGCGAAACGCAGGCGCTCTCCAGCTTAAGGGACGTCTAAGACTGCTGCGCCAATATACTCCCTACGAAAAGAGCAGTTTTCAGAACCACTTTTTCCAATCTGGGAGCACGTCGATGTCTAACCACGGTAACGTTACTGCCATCACCGCAAAACGTCTCACGCTGGCCCTGTGCGCGGCCGGTGTCATTGGCGGCGCGGTCGGCGCGATCGCAGTCGAACACAATAACGCCTTGGCCGCCGCCGCAGCGGCCGCCACTGGCACACCCAACCCCGCCGTCACCCCGGCTCCCGTGGCGGCCACGCCGGCACCCGTGGCCGGCAATCCTGCCAGCGTGGCCCTGCCGGACTTTACCAAGATCGTCTCGCACAACGGCCCGGCCGTCGTGAACATCCGCGTCGTCGGTACGACCAAGGTGTCGCAGCGCCAGATGCCGCAGTTCGACGAGGACGATCCGTTCTTCGAATTCTTCCGCCGCTTCCAGCCGCAGCAACCGCGCGGCGGCAACGGGCGCGGGGAACTCGTTTACGGCGCCGGATCGGGCTTCATCGTCAGCCCGGACGGCGTCATCCTGACGAATGCGCACGTGGTGCGCGATGCCGACGAAGTCACGGTCAAGATGCAGGACCGCCGCGAATACCGCGCGAAAGTCCTCGGCTCCGACCCGCGCACCGACGTCGCCGTGCTGAAGATCGATGCGAAAAACCTGCCCGTCGTCCCGCTCGGGAACACGCGCAACCTGCAGGTCGGCGAATGGGTGCTGGCGATCGGTTCGCCGTTCGGCCTGGAGTCGACCGTGACGGCCGGCGTCGTGAGCGCGAAAGGCCGCACCATCGACAACAACGGCGTGCAGTTCATCCAGACGGACGTCGCGGTCAACCCGGGTAACTCGGGCGGCCCGCTGTTCAACACGCGCGGCGAGGTCGTCGGCATCAACTCGCAGATCTTCAGCCAGACGGGCGGCTACCAGGGCCTGTCGTTCGCGATCCCGATCGACGTCGCCGTGCGCATCAAGGACCAGATCGTCGCGACCGGCAAGGTGCAGCACGCGAAGCTGGGCGTCAGCCTGCAGGACGTCGGCCAGAGCTTCGCCGACGCGTTCAAGCTGCAGTCGCCGGACGGCGCGCTCGTGGCGAACGTGGAGCGCGGCAGCGCGGCCGAGAAGGCCGGCCTCAAGGCGGGCGACGTGATCCGCAAGGTCAACGGCCAGGCCCTGATCTCGGGCGGCGACCTGTCGGCCATCGTGGCGATCGCCAAGCCGGGCGACAGGCTGGCGATGGACGTCTGGCGCGAAGGCAAGGAGATGCAGGTGACCGCGACGCTGGCCAGCGCCAAGGCGGATCCGGCCAGCCGCGACAACCTCGCCGGCATCGACGGCGGCGCCAAGCTGGGCCTGGCCCTGCGTCCGCTGGATCCCGCCGAGCGCAGCCAGGTCGGCGTCGCGGCAGGTCTCGTGGTCGAGGATGCGGGCGGCGCGGCAGCCGTGGCCGGGGTGCAGCCGGGTGACGTCGTGCTGGCCGTGAACGGCAAGCCGGTGGCGTCGGTGGCCCAGGTGCGCGACGTGGTGAAGAAGTCCGCCAAGTCGGTGGCCTTGCTGGTTCAGCGCGGGGATGAGAAGATCTTCATCCCGGTGCCGATCAGCTGATGGATCGTAACGTCTGATATCGGCACTGGTTTCAAAGAATCGGGGGATTGGATGCGGCTGCTGCTGGTGGAAGACGATACGATGATCGGCGAAGTAGTGCTCGACCTGCTGAGGGCCGAGCACTACGCCGTCGACTGGGTCAAGGATGGCGAGATGGCCGACACGGCCCTCATGCAGAACCAGAACTACGACCTCGTCGTGCTCGACCTGGGCCTGCCCCGCAAGGACGGGCTCGAGGTCTTGCGTGCGATGCGCGCCCGCAAGGACCGCACGCCGGTGCTGGTCGCCACGGCGCGCGACGCCGTCTCCCAGCGTATCGCCGGGCTCGATGCCGGCGCGGACGACTACGTCCTCAAACCCTACGATCTCGACGAACTGCTGGCGCGCATCCGCGCGCTGCTGCGGCGTGCCGCCGGGCGCGCCGAACCCATTTTCGAGTACAAGAACATCGCCGTGAATCCCGCCACGCGCGAAGTGCTGGTCGACGGCCAGCCGGTCGTGCTGTCGGCGCGCGAATGGGCCGTGCTGGAAGCGCTCGTCGCGCGTCCCGGCGCCGTGCTGTCGCGCGCCCAGCTCGAGGAAAAGCTGTACAGCTGGCGCGACGAAGTGTCCAGCAATGCGGTCGAGGTCTATATCCACGGCCTGCGCAAGAAGCTGGGCAGCGACTTGATCCAGAACGTGCGCGGCGTGGGCTACATGGTCCCGAAGGTGTGAAGGCATCCTTATGAAAGTCCGGGTCACGCATTCCCTGCGCGGGCGATTGCTGTGGTTCCTGCTGGCGGCGATCACCATCGCGGCCGTCGCGCAGGCGTCCATCGCGTATCGCACGGCCCTCAACGACGCCGACCAGATCTTCGACTACCACATGCAGCAGATGGCGCTGTCGCTGCGTTCGCGCGTGCCGCTGACGAGCACCGAGACCGCCGACGCCGACACCCCGATCAGCGGCAACGACGACCTCGTCGTGCAGGTGTGGTCGCCGGACGGCGTGCGCGTGTTCCGCAGCGCGTCGCACGCGCACCTGCCGCAGCGCGCCGTGCTGGGCTTTTCCAACGTGCGCGCGAACGGCACCACGTACCGCATCTTCTCGATCCAGACCGATAACCAGACCGTGCAGGTCGCGCAGGATCTCGCCGTGCGGCGCAGCATGGCCAGTAATCTCGCGCTGCGCACGCTGGGGCCGATCGCCGTCATGATGCCGATCCTGATGCTGGTCGTGTGGTGGGTCGTCAGCGGCTCGCTGGAACCCGTCGCGCGCGTGCGCAAGCAGGTGGCGTCGCGCCAGGCGGACGATCTGTCGCCCGTGTCCGAGGCGGGCCTGCCGGACGAGGTGCGCCCGCTCGTGCAGGAATTGAATTTGCTGTTCGGCCGCGTGCGCACGGCGTTCGACGCCCAGCAGCATTTCGTCGCCGACGCCGCGCACGAGCTGCGCACGCCGCTCGCCGCCCTGAAGCTGCAGGTGCAGAGCCTGGAGCGGTCGGACAGCCCGGACGCGAAACGCGTCGCCGTCTCCCGCCTGACGGCCGGCATCGAACGCGCGACGCGACTGGTCGAGCAGCTGCTCGTGCTGGCGCGCCAGGAAGCGAGCGTCGCGGGCGGCGCGCCGCGCCAGCCGGTCGACATCGCCGGCGCGGCCAGGCGGGCCGTCGCGGAACTGGCCAGCGTCGCGGCCGCGAAGCAGATCGACCTCGGCCTGCCGCGCGCGGACAGCGCCGCAGTGGAAGGGCAGCCGGACGCGTTGATGATCCTGCTGCGCAACCTCATCGACAATGCGATCAAGTACACGCCGGAGGGCGGCACGGTCGATGTGTCGGTGGTGGCGGAACACCGCGGCGTGACCGTGACCGTGGAAGACAGCGGCCCGGGCATCCCGCCGGCGGAACGCGAGCGCGTGTTCGACCGCTTTTATCGCGTGCCGGGCAGCGACGCGAAGGGCAGCGGGCTCGGTCTCGCCATCATCAAGTCGATCGCGGAGCGGCATGGGGCGACGCTGGCGCTGGGCGAATCGAAGCGCCTGGGCGGACTCGAAGCGACCGTTACCTTCCCGGCCTAAGTGTTCCGTCAGCGGCTTCGTACAGCCGGATGTTCGCCCCGTTGCCTTCGATGGTCTGCACCAGCCGGTAGCGATTGGCGAGTTCCTTCATCACGATCCCGTCCGGATCGTACAGCTTCGCGAGCCGCTCGATCAGCCACACGCGCGGATGCCCGGCCGTCAGCGCCCGGATCCGTGCGACGTCCTCGGGCGCGATGTTCGGCGCGCCGGAGTTGCCCGTGTACGTGCGCGGCAGGTGCAGCGCGGGGAAGGGGCCCGGCAGATAGGCGACGGCCGGTCCCGACTTCATGTAATAGGTGACGGGCATCTGCACTTCGTTCGGGAACGCGAGCACGACGTCGCCCGGCCGGCTGTCGCGCGCCACCTGCGCCAGCATCCCGCGCCAGTCTTCCGTGCGCGAGCGATAAAAGCCAAGCACCGCATGGGCCGACAGCGCCAGCACGACGGCGACGGCGGGCAGCCGCCAGCGCGACGGCAGCCGGGCGACGCCCAGCGCCGTCAACGCCATCCCCAACGGCCCGAGCCACAGGAACAATCGCGACAGGAACACCGGCTTCACAACATAGCTGTAGCCGGCGAGCGCGAGGATCGGCAGCACGAGCACGCACGCGAGCAGCCAGAAATGGGCGCGCGCCCGCTGCCACAACCACACAAAGCCCAGCAGCACGAGCAGCGCGACGGGGTAGTGCAGCACCTGTCCGCCGCTGATGACGGTCCACGCCGCGGTGACGTTACGCGGCGTAAAACGGATCCAGTACGCCAGGTGCGCCATCGCCGCGTTCTGCTTGATCAGCATCGGCACGAACGGCGACCACACGAGCAGTGCGCCGATGCCGGCCGCAGCCACGGCCAGGATCTGCGGGCGGCGCGGGCCGGGCGTGCCTGCCAGCAGCGCGATCGTCATCCCCGTCCACATCCCCAGCGCGGCAAACACGCCCGTGTTGTGCAGCCACATCGTCAGGCCGGTGCTGACGGCAAGGCCGGTCATCCAGTACCACCGGCGGGGATCTGGTCGCACGAAGGACAGTACCAGCATGCCGGCAAAGAACACGGCCAGCGACCCGGCCAGCGCCTGGATTGCGTACGGCCTGGCCTGTTGCGCATACTGGATGCTGGCCGCGTTCACGGCAAGGAACAGGGCGGCGAGCAGCGCGACGCGTTCCGCCTTCGCGCCGAGCCGCGCCCAGCGCGCGCCGGCGGGGAGCGCGAACACGGTCAGCACGCTGGCGAGGACGGACAGGCTGCGCAGCGCAGCCTCGTGCGTGCCGAACAGCGCGGTCCAGCCCTTGAGCAGGGTGTAGTAGAACGGGGGATGCGTCTCGTACAGCGGCACGCTCGTCCACAGTTCGCGCAGCGGGACGGCGGCGAACCACGCGCTGTACGTCTCGTCCAGCCATAGCGAGCGGCCGGCCAGGGTCGGCAGGCGCAGCAGCAGGGCGAGGCCTGTCGCGAGCAGGGCCAATGTCCAGAAGCGGGCCTGCGGTACGTCGCGCCCCCGTGGTGCGGCGGTCGGCAGGGGCGTCAGCGGGCTTTGCTGGCTTGAAATGTCCATAGCGAGTTCACGACATAGGTGACGCACAGCAGCGTGCCCGTCACGAGGACCTGGGCCAGGCGATAGTCGAGGCGCGCGCCGTTCACGAGCACGGCCATCGCGGCGCCGTTGAGGACGGCGGCGACGCCGGCCGTCGCGAAGAAGCGCGCGGCCGTGCGCCAGGCCAGGTGCGAGTGTGCGTGTCCGCGGAAGGTAACGACCGCATTCAGCACGAAATTGATGACGGCCCCGACCAGGGCGCCGATGACGGACGCCGGCACGGGCGCCAGCACGCCCAGCGAGACGGCCGTGACCAGGAAGGCATAATGTCCGGCTGTCCCGGCGGCGCCCACTGCGGCGTACATCAGGAAGCGGGCCACGCCGCCGCGTTCAGGCATGGGCCATCGCCTTTTCGTAGCGCTTGCGCACGAGGTACACGGGCCGTCCTTTCGACTCCAGGTAGATGCGGCCCACGTATTCGCCGAGCACGCCGATGCCGATCAGCTGGATGCCGCCGAGCAGCAGGATCGCGGTCGCCAGTGACGCATAGCCGGGCACGTCGACGCCGTACAGCATCGTGCGGATGACGAGCCAGAACGCGCGCGTCAGCGCGAAGATTGCCACGGAGACGCCCAGGTAAGTCCAGATGCGCAGCGGCAAGGTCGAAAAGCTGGTGATGCCTTCCAGCGCAAAATTCCACAGCTTCCAGCCGGAAAACTTGGTCTTCCCCGCCGCGCGCGGCGCACGCTTGTATTCGACGATGGCCGTCTTGAAGCCGACCCATGCGAACAGGCCCTTCATGAAGCGGCACGATTCCGGCAGCATCTTCAAGGCGTTGGCCACGTTACGGGTGAACAGGCGGAAGTCGCCGACGTTTTCCGGGATCGGCAGGTCGGCCATGTCGTTGTGGATGCGGTAGAAAAATTGCGCGGTCCATTTCTTCAGCGGCGAATCGGACTCGCGGTCGGCCCGCTTGGCCAGAACGACGTCATAGCCTTCACGCCATTTCTCGACCAGCTTGCCGATGACCTCGGGCGGGTCTTGCAAATCAGCATCGAACGGGACGATGAGGTCGCCGCGTGCTTCGAAGATGGCAGCCGTCAGCGCCGCCTCCTTGCCGAAATTGCGCGTGAGGTCGACGACGCGCACGCGCGCATCCGCGTGGGCGTAGGCGATGAGGGAGTCGAGCGTGCGGTCGCGGCTGCCGTCGTTCACGCACAGGATCTCGAAGCGGATGTTCGGAATGCGTTCGAGTTCCGGGATCACGCCGCTGAAGAAATGCGGGATCATCTCCTGCTCGTTGTAGAACGGCACGACGAGCGACAGCAGGGGCGGGCCTGGCGGGCCGACAGTCACCTTGTCGGGAACTATGGTTTCGTTGGGGAAGCTCATATCGATCCGTCGACAATCTGGTTATGCATCAGCGATGAAACATAACACAGGTTGGACGGACTCGATTTTTCGTTTCGTGTGTGTTACGCGACGATGCTTGGGAGATGCGTTCAGTTCGCTGTGGAATCGTCGTTGTAAACGTCGTCCCCGCGAAGACGGGGACGACGGTATTTCAGGTGCGCGTAAGTTTTAGAACTTGTGCGACAGACGCGCGAAGTATGCCGCGCCGTTCAGGCCGAACTGCACACTCTCATACTTGAAGCCATTATCCGTCTCATCCGGATTCTGCTGGGTCGGATGCACGTTGAAGATATTGGTGCCGCCAACGGTCAGCTTGGTCTTCTCGGTGAACGACCAGGTGAACGCGAGGTCGGCCGACGTCTTGGCCTTGTAATACTGGTTCGGCACCGGCGGACCGGAGAACGTGCCCAGCGTCTGCGGACCGTAGTGGATGATGCGGAAGTCCGATTCCAGCTGGCCCAGCGTGTAGTCGAAGTCCAGCGTGGCCTTGCGGCGCGGGCCGCCCTGTTCGATGAACAGGCGCTCGCGTTCGGACAGCAGCACGTCCTCGTAGCCGGCCAGCGCGGCCGGGGCGTGCACGCCCGTCACTTCGGTCTTGCTGAAGTTCATGGCGAGATACGTGGCCAGCTTGCCGGCGCCCAGGTTCGTGCGGTGCGACGCGGTCAGGTCCAGGCCGCGCGTGCGCGTGTCGACGGAATTCACGAAGAACTGCGCCTGGCCCACGCCCAGGTTCTGCAGGATGGCGCCCAGGGCCGGGTAGTTGTCGGCGTCGAAGCGGCCCGACAGCACGATGCGGTTGTCGATCTGGATGTGGTACAGGTCGGCCGTGACGGAGATGGCTTTCGTCGGCGTCCACGTCGCGCCCAGCGTGTAGCTCTTCGATTTTTCTTCATGCAGCTTCGGGATGCCGGCCGCGTTGGCGACCTTGCCGCCGTTCGGCGCGAGCACGACGTCCATCGGCACGCCGGCGACGAAGTCGGTGAAGGTCGACGAGAAGTACACCTGCTGCAGCGACGGAGCGCGGAAGCCCGTGCTGGCCGAGGCGCGCAGTAGCAGGTCGTCCGTGGCCTTGAAGGCGCCGGCCACCTTGCCGGTCGTCGTCGAACCGAAGTCGGAGTAGCGCTCGTGGCGCACGGCGGCCTGCAGCTTGGTGCGCGGGGCGATGTCGGCCTCGAAGTCGAGGTAGGCGGCGCTGCTGTGACGATCGCGGTTGGCGGCGTCGCCCGGCTGGAAGCCCGGGAAGCCCTGGCTGCCGGCATTGCCGCCGAAGCCCAGGCCGTCGACATCGTTGTACGAGCCCGGCTCGCCCGCGAAGATCTGGTAATTCTCCTTGCGGTACTCAAAGCCGAACGCGGCGTTCAGGCCGCCGAGGATGTCGTCGTAGAAGCGGCTGAAGTCGGCGTTGGTCGTCAGCTGGCGGAACGAGAAGCCGCCGGCGTCGAACTGCGACGGGCTGATGCCCTTGCCGCCGTTGATCAGGTCCAGGTTCGCGATCGACGCGTTGAGCGTGTGCGCGATGTCGTAGCGCATGCGGTTGTAGCCATAGGTCTGCGAGAAATCGCTGGCCCAGTCGCCGATGCGGGTGCGGTAGCCGATGATGCCGTAGCGGTCGTCGATGTCGCCATTGATGAACGGAACGAAGCCGCCGGGGTACATGGCGGCCGAGTTGCGCGACGGGATGTCGTCGGAACCGATGCCGCCGCGTGCCCATGCCGCCGACGACGCGTCGCGCGTCTGCGCGCCGGCCGTCACGTACAGTTTGCCCGGGCCGACCGGGAATTCGCCGTTCAGGTAGACGGTCTCGTTCTTCGACTTGGTGTCGCCGATGATGCGCAGGCTGCCCGGGTCGGAGCGGTTGGAGCGGCCGCGGTCGTAGTATTCGCCGGTGATGCCCAGCACGCCGTCCGCCACGGCCACGCCGCAGTAGGCCGACGCGAGCCAGTTCTTGCCGTCGTGCTTCGAATATTCGCCGAAACCGGCAACCGCTTCGCAGCCCAGGTCCTTGCGCAGTTCCACGTTGATGACGCCGGCGATGGCGTCCGAGCCGTATTGGGCGGCGGCGCCGTCGCGCAGCACCTGCACGCTCTTGATGGCGAGGACGGGGATCGCGTTCATGTCCGTGCCCGTGTTGCCGCGGTTGCGCGCGCCGAACAGGTTCACGAGGGCCGTCGTGTGGCGGCGCTTGCCGTTCACGAGCACGAGGGTCTGGTCGGAGCCGAGGCCGCGCAGCGCGGCGGAGTCGACCAGGTCGGCGCCGTCGGCACCGGTCTGGCGCGTCGAGTTGAACGACGGCGAGATGTTGGCCAGGGTCTGGGCCAGGTCGAACTGACCGCTCTGCTCGGCGGCCTTCGTCAGCGGGATGTAGTCGACGGGCACCGGGGTATCGGTGGACGACGTGTTGCCGACGCGGCGCGAGCCGACGATGTTGACGCTCTGGATATTGGCGTCGGAAGCGGCAGGCGCGGTGGCATTTTGTGCCAAGGCGGCCGGCGCGAAAGCCAGTGCCGCGCTGCCGTACAGGCCCAGCAGGACGGACTGGCGGATCGTTGTAAGTTTCAAGGGGTGGGCTCCAGGGAAAAATTGCATATTAATGAATTTCCATGAAGGCAACCATTGAACGTCTCATAAGTACAACAAGGAAGGATTAGAATGCTGCCACCCATCGACCAACCCAAAAGGAAAACTGGATGAGCACACCTTCGCTCCCTACCTACGATGACGTCGTCCAGGCGGCCTCCCGCATCGCCGGCGCCGCCAACCGTACCCCGGTGCTGACGTCGCGTACCGTCGACGAGGCCTTCGGCGCCCAGGTCTTTTTCAAGTGCGAGAACATGCAGCGCATGGGCGCCTTCAAGTTCCGCGGCGCCTACAACGCGCTGATGAAGTTCTCGCCGGAGCAGCGCCGCGCCGGCGTCGTCGCGTTCTCGTCGGGGAACCATGCGCAGGCCATCGCGCTGTCCGCGAAGCTGCTCGGCATCCCCGCCACGATCGTGATGCCGCAGGACGCCCCCGCCGCCAAGGTCGCCGCCACGCGCGGCTACGGCGGCAACGTCGTCATGTACGACCGCTACACGGAAGACCGCGAACAGATCGGCCGCGACCTCGCGCAGAAGCACGGCCTCACCTTGATCCCGCCGTACGACCATCCGGACGTCATCGCGGGGCAGGGTACGGCCGCGAAGGAGTTGTTCGAGGAAGTCGGGCCGCTGGACGCGTTCTTCGTGTGCCTGGGCGGCGGCGGGCTGCTGTCCGGCTCCGCGCTGGCCGCGCGCGCCTTGTCGCCGTCATGCCGCCTGTACGGCGTGGAGCCCGAAGCGGGCAACGACGGCCAGCAATCGTTCCGCAGCGGCGCGATCGTGCACATCGACACCCCGCAGACCATCGCCGACGGCGCCCAGACCCAGCACCTGGGCAATATCACGTTCCCGATCATCCGGCGCGATGTCGACGACATCCTGACGGCCACCGACGATGAACTGGTGCAATGCATGCGCTTCTTCGCCGAGCGCATGAAGATCGTCGTGGAGCCGACCGGCTGCCTCGGGTTCGCGGCGGCGCGGCGCATGCGGGATGAACTGCGCGGCAAGAAGGTCGGGATTCTCGTCAGCGGCGGCAATATCGACCTGGCGAAGCTGAGCAGCTTCCTGGCGAAATAAATCAGGCAACCTAAAAACACCGTCATCCCCGCGCAGGCGGGGATCCAAGTTCTGCCTGCGTCGCGGCAGCTCATGCAAATTGGGTTCCCGCCTTCGCAGATACTGTGCTCCTCAAGCCTTGGCAAGCGCCAAATTCACATCGAAGGACTTGCCAGATTTGAGTACACCAATCATCCAGTGCACCAGCTTGCGCATGACGGCAATGATGGCCACTTTCTTGTTCTTGCCAGCCGCAACCATGCGTGCCGATAGCGCTGCAGCAGCAGCGTTGTAGCGGATCGCTGCCATGGCAGGCCAGTACAGGATCTTGCGTAGCCTGCCGTGCCCAAGTTTGCTAAGGCGACTTTTGGCTTGTACGGAGTCGCCAGATTCGTGATGCCGCGGCGATAGCCCGACAAACGCGACAGCTTGGCGTACATCGTCAAAACGCTCGCCACGAAGCCACGCGATTGCGTAGCTGCTTACACCGCTGCCGATACCGGGAATGCTCTGCAGCAGCTCGTCCTGCTCGCGTAAGCCAGGATGGTGGTCGATATGGTCACGGATCTTCTTTTGCAAACGCTTGATTTCATCGTTGAGCGTCGCAATCACACGTTCGATGGATTCCAAAGCAATACCTTGCGCTTCGTAACTCCGATTCTGCTCTTGCACATGCATCGACTGCACGGCTTCCAATCGCGCCAGCAAACGCTGTAGTTCCCGGATTTCCCGGGGTGGCGCTTGCCAGGCCAGTGGCTTCATCGTCTGGCAAAAGCGTGCGATCAACGTCGCGTCGGCGCGATCGGTCTTCTGCCGATTCATCATCGCCTGTCCAAACGCCTTGATTTGTGATGGGTTGACGACACTCACGGTATAACCCGCGTCGAACAACGCCAGCGCTACTGGCTCGTAGTATTGGCTTGTTGCTTCCATCGCCAAATGGCAGTTCTCGACAGTTAAGCCCTGTTTCTTCAGCCAGCCGAGCAGGTCGGCATGTCCCGCCTCCGTGTTCTCGAGCGCCTTGGTCTTGACCTTCCCGTCCTCTGACAACCAAGCTACGTCGAATTTGCGCTTTGCAATATCAATACCTACAAAGTTCATCGCTTCCCTCTGATGTTAGATTTCGCATGGCTTTATCTCGTGCATCCTTACAAACACAGGCTCAAGGCCTCAGATACTGTTCGCACTCTTCAGATAAAGGGGAGTACATGCGGCTTATCTGCGTAACAGGCTCGAAGCCTCGGGAACGACACAGCCTGCATGTACTCCGTTTTCCAAGCGTCCTCGGAAATCATAACGTCTTACATGACGTATAGGGAACGACGGCAATTCTTTTTTTGATGACGTTGTCGATTTCGTGATGCCCCGTTCGTCGTAGGCATGTGGCATCCATTTCACCCAACACTAGGAGGCATCATGAACAAGCAGATCTTCGTCAACCTGGCCGTCAAGGACCTGGACAAATCCAAGGCGTTCTTCGAGGCGCTGGGCTATACGTTCAATCCCCAGTTCACCAACGAGAGCGGCGCCTGCATGGTGATCGCGGACGGCAGCATCTACGCGATGCTGCTCACGGAACCGTTCTTCAAGACGTTCGTCGACAAGCCCCTCGTGCAGGCGAAGGAAGCGACGGAAGTCCTCGTCTGCCTGAGCTGCGAGAGCCGCGAGGAAGTGGATGCGCTGGTGGCGAAAGCCGTTGCTGCCGGCGGACGCGCGCCGCGCCCGCCGCAGGATCACGGCTTCATGTATGGCCACGGGTTCGAAGACCTCGATGGCCATATCTGGGAACTGGCCTGGATGGCGCCCCAGGCTTGAATTAATTTATTGACTTCAATTCATCGAGTGTAATCCGATGATGTTGCCCTCGGTATCTTCGACGAGGGCGATGTGGCCGTACTGCCCGATCGAGAACTTGTCCTTGAAGATGCGCCCGCCGTTCGCGGCGGCGCGCGCCGCTTCGACGGCGCAATCGGCGCAGCTGAAATAGACGATCGTGCTGTTGCCGCCGGCCTTGCAGCCTTCCATCTTGACGATCGATCCGGCCGCGCCGCCGGCGTTCGGGTCGCCCGTGAACGCCCACATCTCCAGGCCGGAGGCGTCGCCTTCCGGCGCGAGGTTATCCAGTTTTGCTTCGAACACGGCTTCATAGAAAGCGCGGGCGCGCTTCATGTCGTCCACATAGATTTCGAACCAGCCTACGACATTCCTATCCATTTCGGTCTCCTTGATGAGTGGGTTGGGGGGTACAACGCCTGCGAATCAAATGGTTTCGACCGCGCCGCCGACGAGGATGGCGGCACCTTCCTTGCGCGTGCGGATCAGGCAATCGCCGCCCGTCGCGCGGCCCTGGCGCAGCCGGATGCCGAGGCCGAGCAACGCCGTCAGCGCACCGGCCGCGACGCCCGTCGCGCTGTCTTCCAGCCGCGGGTCGAGGTGGTTGAAGTTGCGGCCCTCGAACGTGCCGTCGTCCCGGCGGCACCACGCGTAGATGCCGTTCACGCCCGCTTCCTTGCCCCACGCGGCGATGCGTGCGAGGTCGGGCGCGAGGCCATATAAAGCGTCCGTATCCGCCACCTTCACGAGCAGCTTGGGACTGCCGACCGACGCCACGCGCGGCGGCGTGGCCAGCGATGCCGCCGGTACGCCCAGCAGTTCGGCCGCCACGTCAGCGCCGACGTCCCGCGCCGCCACCGGCTGCGCGGACAATCGCACGAAATATTCCTCGCTGCCCCGCACCAGTTCCAGATGTTGTCCTTCGACCGCCGTGCGTACGGCGATGGCGCCCGCGTGCGGATCGCGCGCGAACAGCACGGCCGCCACAGCCAGCGTCGCGTGGAGACACAGCGGGCTGCGCTTGTGCGGATAGTAGTAATCGACGGACAGCGCACCGTCGCTCCCCACGTCGATGAAGACGCAGGTCGTGTCGCGCGCGCGGGCGAGGGCCTGGCGTGCATCCGGGTCTTGTTCTTTGTCCTCGATGACGAGGGCCGGGTTCCCGGTACCTGGACGGGAACTGAAGCAGCGCAAAGAATGGATGTGCATATTTGGCAAGGTCGGGTTCGTCGGATATACTGGGTTTATATACAGTATTTCATAATACACCATTTTGCCTGAAATGCCATGCCAAATCTTCCGCCGACCCGCCTGAGTCCACCCACGCACGATCCCCACCTCGGCGCGGCGGCAGGGCTACCGGCGTATGCGGAACTGTTTTGCCTGTCGAACTTTTCATTCCTGCAGGGCGCATCGCATGCGGAAGAACTGGTCGACCGCGCCGTGCAGCTGGGCTACACGGCGCTGGCGCTGGCGGACGAGTGCTCGCTGGCCGGCGTCGTGCGCGCGCATGCGGAAGCGAAGCGGGCGAAGCTGCCGTTCATCGTCGGCGCGCATTTTCATCTGCAGCATCCGGAAGACGGTAGCCGCGCGCTCTCCCTCCTGCTGCTGGCGCAGAACCGCAACGGCTACGGCAACCTGTCGGAGATGATCACGCTGGGCCGCACGCGCAGCGAGAAGGGCACGTACCGGCTGCATCCGTCCGATTTCGACGCGCCGCCCGAAGGCCTCGAGCACCTGCGCGGCATGCCGGATTGCCTGGCGATCCTGCTGCCCGCCTACCCCGGCCATATGCCCGAAGACGTCGACCGCCTGCACCATCAGGCCGCGTGGCTGGCGCAGACGTTCCCCGGCCGCGCGTGGCTCGGCCTCACGCTGCTGCACCGCGCGTTCGACGACGCGCACCGCGCCACCATCGAGGAAGTGGCGTGGCAGCACGGCATGCGCATCGTCGCGTGCGGTCACGTGACGATGCACGTCCGTTCGAGGAAGCCCCTGCAGGACACGATGACGGCCATCCGCGCCGGCAAGCCGGTGGCGCAGTGCGGCTACCAGCTGGCGCCGAACGCGGAGCAGCACCTGCGCTCGCGCGTGCGCCTCGCGAACATCTATCCGCGCGCGGCGCTGGACGAGACGGTCCGCATCGCGCGCCTGTGCACGTTCTCGCTGGAAGAGCTGCGCTACGAATACCCGGACGAAGTGGTCCCGGCCGGCCACACGGCCGCGAGCTATTTGCGCGAGCAGACGTGGATCGGCGCGCACCGGCGCTTCACCGAGGGCATCCCCGCGAAGGTCCAGGCGCAGATCGAATACGAGCTCGCGCTGATCGCCGAGATGCGCTACGAGCACTACTTCCTGACCGTGTACGACATCGTGCGCTATGCGCGCTCGCAACAGATCCTGTGCCAGGGCCGCGGCTCGGCCGCCAATTCCGCCGTGTGCTACTGCCTGGGCATCACGGAAGTCGATCCGGCGCGCGGCAACCTGCTGTTCGAGCGCTTCATCTCCAAGGAGCGGAACGAGCCGCCCGACATCGACGTCGACTTCGAGCACCAGCGCCGCGAGGAAGTCATCCAGTACATCTACCGGAAGTACGGACGCACGCGCGCGGCGCTGGCGGCCGTCGTCATCAGCTACCGCCCGAAAAGCGCGCTGCGCGACAGCGGCCGCGCGCTCGGCGTGGACCTCGCCATCGTCGACAAGGTCTGCAAGCAGCACCACTGGTTCGACAGCAAGGCCGACCTGCTCAATCGCCTGGCCGAGAGCGGGCTCGATCCGGACGCGCCGCTGTCGCAGCAATGGGCGTCGCTGGCGCAGCGCCTGCTCGGTTTTCCGCGGCACCTGTCGCAGCACCCGGGCGGGTTCGTGATGGCGCGCGGGCAGTTGTCGCGCCTGGTCCCCATCGAGAACGCGACGATGGAAGACCGCAGCGTGATCCAGTGGGACAAGGACGACCTCGAGGAACTGGGCCTCATGAAGGTCGACGTGCTGGCGCTCGGCATGCTGTCGATGCTGCGCCGCGGGTTCGAACTGGTCGGCCTGCGCCATGGCACGACGTTCGAGATGCAGGACATCCCGCACGACGATCCCGCCACCTACGCGATGATCCGCCGTGCGGATACGGTCGGCGTCTTCCAGATCGAATCGCGCGCGCAAATGAGCATGCTGCCGCGGATGAAGCCGAGGACGTTCTACGACCTCGTGATCCAGGTCGCGATCGTGCGCCCCGGCCCGATCCAGGGCGGCATGGTGCATCCGTACCTGCAGCGGCGCGAGCAGAAGGAACCGGTCAAGTATCCGAGCCCGGACATGAAGGTCGCGCTGGAGCGCACGCTGGGCGTGCCGATCTTCCAGGAGCAGGTAATGCAGGTGGCGATCCTCGCGGCCGGTTTTACCCCGGGCGAAGCGGACCAGCTGCGCCGCGCGATGGCCGCGTGGAAGAGAAAGGGCGGGCTCGAAAAATACTACCGGCGCATCGTCGGCGGCATGCTCGCGAAAGGCTACGACCAGTCGTTCGCGGAGCAGATCTTCAGCCAGATCCAGGGCTTCGGCGAATACGGCTTTCCCGAATCGCACGCGGCCAGCTTCGCGCTGCTCGCGTATGCCAGTTCCTGGCTCAAGTGCCACGAGCCCGCCGCGTTCCTGTGCGCGCTGCTGAACAGCCAACCGATGGGCTTCTACAGCCCGTCGCAGCTCGTGCAGGACGCGCGCCGGCACGGCATCGAGGTGCGTCCCGTCGACATCACGATCAGCGCCTGGGAATCCACGCTGGAAGACCTCGACGATCATGCACGCGGCCAGCCCGCCGTGCGCCTCGGCCTGCACATGCTGCGGGGGATGGCACAGGAAGCGGCGGAGCGCATCGAGCTCGCGCGCGCGCTCCGACCGTTCGCGAACGTCGCCGACCTCGCGCGCCGCGCGGGACTCGATCGCGGCGATTTGCAGGTGCTCGCGGCCGGCAATGCGCTCGGACCGCTCGCGGGCCACCGCCGCCAGGCCTTGTGGGAGGCGGCCGGCGCCGTGCCGGACAAGGATTTATTAAAACCCACGGCGCCCGTCGAGGACGTGCCCGCGCTGCCGGCGCCGCAGGAGGGCGAGGAGATCGTCGGCGACTACCGCGCGCAGGGCCTCACGCTGGGCCGCCATCCGCTGGCGCTGCTGCGCGACCGGCTGCTGGCGCAGCGCTTCCTGCCGGCCGACGTGCTGCACGATTTCCAGAACGGCCAGTTGGCGCGCGCGTGCGGCATCGTCACCGTGCGCCAGCGCCCCGGCACGGCGAAGGGCGTGCTGTTCCTGACCATCGAGGACGAGACGGGCAACATCAACGTGATCGTCTGGCCGCAGCTCGTCGAACAGCAGCGGCGCGAAGTGCTGAACGCGTCGCTGCTGGGCGTGTACGGCGTGTGGCAGCGCGAAGGCGAAGTGCGTCACCTCGTCGCCAGGCGCCTCGTCGACATGTCGCACCTGCTCGGCAAGCTCGATGCGCGCAGTCGTGACTTTTGCTAGGTTTTGCTTGACACAATCGGCATAAACTTTTTATATTAAAAGAATGCTCACCGCGAACCTCACCTTTCTGACTTCCCTAGCGCTACCGCTAGTGCTACCGCACCTGGCCTGAATCGCCATTCCCGCAGATCGTCCTCAGTTCGTCTGCCGTGCCGTACCGCCGAAGTTTCAGAATAAGGTTCGCTGTTCCATGTTCACTCCCGTGTTTCGACTAGTGTCCGGTTGCCTGGCCACGTGCCCCGTGGCAGCCGGGCAGCCTTTCCGCCACCTCTGATTTCGTTCGGGTTTTTCGCACCGCATGCGCGCCATGCGGCGGGACCCGTCACGCCCGCGTTTTCCCACAGCCCTGAAAAGGAGTCGTCCATGTTGTCGAACCCCGCAGCAAAGTACCGCCGTTTCCCGACCGTTTCCACCACGTCCCGCGCCTGGCCGGACCGCATCATCGAACGCCCGCCCATCTGGATGAGCACCGACCTGCGCGACGGGAACCAGGCCCTGATCGAGCCGATGAGCGTGGAGCGCAAGCTGCGCATGTTCGAGCAGCTCGTCAAGATCGGCTTCAAGGAAATCGAAGTCGCGTTCCCCTCCGCGTCGCAGACGGATTTCGATTTCGTGCGCAAGCTGATCGAGGAAGACCGCATTCCGGACGACGTGACGATCGAGGTCCTGACCCAGTCGCGCGAGGACCTGATCCGCCGTACCGTGGACTCGCTGCAGGGCGCGCGGCGCGCCATCGTCCACCTCTACAATCCGATCGCACCGGCCTTCCGCCGCATCGTGTTCGGCGCGACCCCGGACGACGTCAAGCAGATCGCGCTGAACGGCACCCGCCTGATCAAGGAACTGACCGACGCGCGGCCCGGCACGGAATGGGTGTTCGAGTACTCGCCGGAGACGTTCAGCATGACGGAACTGGATTTTGCGAAGGAGGTATGCGATGCCGTCTCCGCGATCTGGCAGCCGACGCCGGACCGCAGGATGATCGTCAACCTGCCGTCGACGGTCGAGTGCAGCACGCCGAACGTGTATGCCGACCAGATCGAATGGATGCACCGCCACCTGGAGCGCCGCGACGCCATCGTCCTCTCGGTGCATCCGCACAATGACCGCGGCACGGCCGTCGCGTCGGCGGAACTGGCGGTGATGGCGGGCGCGGACCGCGTCGAAGGCTGTCTGTTCGGGAACGGCGAACGTACCGGCAACGTGGACATCGTCACCCTGGCGCTGAACCTGTACACGCAGGGTATCCACCCGGGGCTCGATTTTTCCGACATCGATGCGGTGCGCCAGTGCGTCGAGGACTGCAACCAGCTGCCTGTCCACCCGCGCCATCCGTATGCGGGCGACCTCGTGTTCACCGCATTCTCCGGCTCGCACCAGGACGCCATCAGGAAGGGCTTCGCGCAGCAGCGGCCGGACGCGATCTGGGAAGTGCCTTACCTGCCCATCGATCCGGCGGACCTGGGGCGCAACTACGATGCCGTGATCCGCGTGAACAGCCAGTCGGGCAAGGGCGGCATCGCCTACCTGCTCGAACAGGAATACGGTTTCGTGCTGCCGCGCCGGCTGCAGATCGAATTCAGCCGCGCCGTGCAGCACGCGACCGACAGCAGCGGGCGTGAAGTGGCCGCCGCCGACATCCACGCGATCTTCCGCAGCCAGTACCTGGACCCGGGCCGCTACATCTATCGCGGTCACGCCATGTCGAATGAAGGAGAAAACGGCACGCGGCTCGAGGTGGACATCGAGACCGACGGCGTGCGCACGACCCGCCACGGCATCGGCAACGGCCCGATCGACGCGTTCGTGAATGCGCTGGACCTCGACGTCAAGGTGATGGATTACCACGAGCACGCACTGGGCCGCGGCGCCGATGCGCAGGCCGCGTGCTACGTCGAGCTGCGCGTCGGCAGCGGCGGCTCGCTGTTCGGCGTCGGTGTGGACGGCAGCATCATGACCGCGTCGTTCCGGGCGATCCTCAGTGGCGTGAACCGCCACTTCGCGGCCGCGGCGTAACGCGATGTGAAGGGGCCGCGCGGCGCGATCGTTTATCATCGCGGGTTTCGCGCCCGCGCGGCCCACCATTCTTCACGCCATGACACCTGAAAAAACTCCGCACTGGGGCCTGGCCATCGACACCGAGCGCTGCATCGGCTGCCATGCCTGCTCCGTCGCCTGCAAGGTCGAGAACTCGGTCTACCTCGGCATGTTCCGCACCAAGGTCTATTACCACGACTTCCACGGCAAGAACGCCGCCGGCAAGGTCACGCCGAAGCGCGCATTCCTGCCTGCCCTGTGCATGCAGTGCGAGGATGCGCCGTGCCTGAAGGCGTGTCCCACCGAATCGATCAGCCGCGGGGCGGACGGCATCGTGCGCATCGACGTGGACAGCTGCGACCGTTCGCGCGACTGCATCGCCGCGTGCCCGTACGGCGCCATCCACATCGATCCGGTCGCGCAGGTCGCGGACAAGTGCGACTTCTGCAGTCACCGGCTCGAAGCCGGCATGCAGCCGGCCTGCGTGGAAGCCTGTCCCGCCGACGTGTTCGCGTTCGGCGACCTGAACGATCCGGGCAGCGCCGTGAGCCGCTTCAACGCGCGGCACGGGAAGGACCTGGCCGTGCTCAAGCCGCAGGAAGGCACGCGGCCGGCCGTGCATTACCGCGGCATCGGGACCGTGGTGCCGCGCGCCGTCGAGAACAAGCTGCCGAAGGGCCGCAACCACGATCCGTTCACGTACGAGATCGACACGTGGGCGGAGCTGCGCGCCGATTACGGCACCGTCGTCGGCAACGCAACGGCCAAACCGAAGGGAGGCAAATGATGGAACGTCGCGGTTTTCTCAAGTCCGGCCTAGGCGCGCTGGCCACGCTGGCGGTCGGCGAAACGATCCTCCTCGCCCCGGGCGATGCCGCTGCCGGTGTCGCCGAGCCGCTGAACTACGCGACCGACGCGGACGGCAAGGCGCGCAAGCGGCACGTCGACTACCGCACGGCCACGGCGGTGAAAAGCGTGTGCCTGAACTGCTCCACCGTGTGCGGCATCGAAGGGTTCGTCGAGGACGGCAAGGTCGTCAAGATCCGCGGCAATCCGCTCGATCCGAACCTCGGCAGCTTCATGACGTGCGCGAAGGGGCAGAGCGGTCCCACGATCAACACGTATCCCGAGCGCCTGCTGTACCCGCTCAAGCGCGTGGGCAAGCGGGGCGAGGGCCTGTGGAAGCGCATCACGTGGGATGAGGCGTACGACGAGATTGCGGCGCGCATCCGCAAGAGCATCGCCGCCGGCCACCCCGAGCGCGTGGCGATCCACCAGGGCCGCTCGCGCTACGAGGCCGAGTTCGCGCGCTTCCTGAACGCGGTCGGCTCGCCCGTCCTGCTGAACCACCGCGCGCTGTGCTCGTCGAACAAGCGCGCCGCCAACTACGTGAGCCTGGGCGAGACCGATTGGGAATCGATCGACGCCGAGCGCTGCCGCTACTTCCTGAACTTCGGCGCCAATTTTTATGAGGCGCACCAGGGCGGCCTGCATCTGGTGAAACGAGTCGTCAAGGCGCGCTTCGACCACGGCGCCAAGCTCGTGACGTTCGACGTGCGCATGTCGAATACCGCGGGCCGCAGCGACGAATGGTTCCAGCCGCATCCCGGCACCGAAGGCGCGATCGCGCTCGCGATGGCGCACGTGATCCTGCGCGAGAACCTGCACGACCGCGCCTTCATCGAGGACTTCGTGCAGCCCGGCGAGGCGCAGCTGCGCACGTGGCTGAAGGATTGCACGCCGGCGTGGGCGCAGGCCCAGTCGGGGGTGCCGGCCGCCGACATCGAGCGGATCGCGATCGAGTTCGCACGCGCGCGTCCCGCCGTCGCCGCGTTCACCAATCGCGGCACGGGCGCGCACTACAACGGCTTCAACAACGAACGGGCCGTCGTGATGCTCAATGCGCTGGTCGGTTCCGTCGGGCGGCCAGGCGGCTATTGCTACGGGCTCGAGGAGAAGCTGGCGCCGGCGAAGTACCCGGCGCCGCAGCCCGAGCCGCCCAAAGCCAGGATCCGCACCGACCTGGAAGACCCGCCCGAATGGCCGCTGGCGAACCGGTGGCAGAAGATGAAGGTGGGCCAGGTCGTGTACGACTACCTGGAGCAGGGCCGCGCGCAGCTCGACGTCTACCTGAGCTACACGGTCGTGTCCCCGATGACGTGGCCGGAGGGCCGCACGACGGCCGCCCGTGTGCTGGCCGACGAAAAGCTGATCCCGTTCCACGCCTGCTCGGACATCGTGTATTCCGAGATGGCGCACTGGGCCGACCTGATCCTGCCCGATGCGACCTATCTCGAACGGTGGGGCATGGACATCCGCAACAACCTCGAGCTGCAGCACTACGTGATGCTGCGCCAGCCGATGACGGCGCCGCCGGGCGAGGCACGGTCCTTCCCCGAGGTGCTGTTCGACGTGGGCCGGCGCCTGGCGCCGGAGCAGGCGAAATATTTCGCGTTCGGTAAGCACGAGGACTTCGTGCGCGCGCAGTGTTCGAAGCTGCCGACGCAAGGTCCGGACGGCCGCACGTTCGCGTCGGGTTTCGACTACATGAAACACTACGGCGTGCACGTGGACACGAGCCAGCCCAAGACTTACGAGGTGTACCGCCGCAGGCTGGGCGCGGAGCAGCTCGCCGGCACGCGCGTCGACGACGCGGGCCGCATCCTGAAAGCCGACAAGGCCGGCAAGGAACGCGCCATCGGGATGATGGTGAAGGGCGAGCCGCTGCGCGGGTTCGCCACGCCGTCGCGCCGCTTCGAGATCCTCGCGCCGGAAGTGGCGGAGGTCGCGGCGAAGGCGGGCATGGCGGACGACGGCATGCCGGCATTCCATCCCGTGCCCGGCCTGGACCGGCTTGCCGACGATCGCTTCGTCCTGACGACGTTCAAGTGGAACGTGCACACGCAGGGCCGCACGGCGTCGCAGAAGTACCTGTCCGAGATCGTGCACGACAACCCGATGTGGATGCATCCGAAGGTGGCGCGGCGCATCGGGGTGAAGTCCGGCGACATGGTCGAACTGACGACCTACCGCCCCCGCTCGGGCGCCCGGGGCGACGTCGCCTTCAAGGCCGCGCCCGCGGGACGCGAGGAGGTCGTGGGCCGCGCGCGCATCCGCGTGTTCGTCACCGACGCCATCCATCCGAAGGTGCTGGCCGTGTCGAACTCGCTGGGCTGGCAGGTGGGCGGGCGCGCCGCGCAGGGCCGCGCGGGCGCGCGCGACGCCGTGCTGGATGCCACCGGCCAGGCGGCGATGCGCAAGAGCCTGGCGCCGGCGCCGCGCGTCGACGACCTCACGAACGGCGTGTGGTGGGACGCACACCGCGGCGGGCGCGGCAACGGCGTGAACATCAACGCCATCCTGCCCGTCAATCCGGCGCCGCTGGTGGGCATGCAGTCGTGGTTCGACACGGTCTGCAGCGTGCGCAAGGTGTAAGGATCAGAACCTCGCCGGCAGGGCGGGGCGTGCGACGGGCCTTGCCGCCGCCGGTGCAGCCAGGCTGAACCCGCGCTCGACCTTGAACACGCCGACCACCTCGGCCAGCGTCGCCGCCTGCTCCTGCATCGACGCCGCCGCTGCCGCCGCTTCCTCGACGAGCGCCGCGTTCTGCTGGGTCACCTGGTCCATCTGGCCGATGGCCTGGTTGACCTGCTCGATGCCGCCCGTCTGCTCCTGCGTGGCGCTCGTGATCTCGGCCATGATGTCGGTCACGCGGCGGATGCTGCCGACCACCTGTTCCATCGTCGCACCGGCCTGGTCGACGAGCTTCGTGCCCGCGTCCACGTTGGCCGTCGACGTGGCGATCAGGTCCTTGATCTCCTTCGCCGCGGCGGCCGAGCGCTGCGCGAGGTTGCGCACTTCCGACGCCACGACCGCGAAGCCGCGTCCCTGTTCGCCGGCGCGCGCCGCTTCCACGGCCGCGTTCAATGCGAGGATGTTGGTCTGGAAGGCGATACCGTCGATGACGCCGATGATGTCGGCGATGCGGCTGGCCGACGCGTTGATGGCGCCCATCGTCGTGACGACTTCGCTCACCACGGCGCCGCCCTGCGTGGCGATGCTTGATGCCGCGATGGCGAGCTGGTTGGCCTGGCGCGCATTGTCCGCGTTCTGGCGCACGGTCGTCGTCAGTTCTTCCATCGACGCTGCCGTCTCTTCCAGCGCGCCGGCCTGCTGCTCGGTGCGGGCCGACAGGTCGAGGTTGCCGGCGCTGATTTCGCGCGAGGCCGTCGCGATGGTATCGGTGCCGCCGCGCACCCGGCTGACGATGCCCACCAGGCTGTCGTTCATATGGCGCAGGGCGCGCAGCAGGGCGCCCGTCTCGTCCTGCGTATGCGCTTCGATCGCGTGCGTCAGGTCGCCGGCGGCCACCGTCTCGGCCACGGCCACGGCGGCGCGGATCGGCAGCACGATGCCGCGCGTGAGCAGCCACGACACGAGGGCGCCCAGCGCCAGCGCGCAGCTGCTGAAGATGACGATCAGGCGGGTGCTGAGCGTCGCGTCGGCATCGATCGCGGCGGCGGTGGCATCCATGCTGGTGCGCTGCATGGCGACGAGGTCTTGCAGCAGCCCCTGGTATTTCTGGGCGGCCGGCGTGAACGCCTGGTCGAGGATGCGCGCGGCTTCGTCCGCGTTGCCGTCGGCCTTGGCCTTGACGGCGCCGTCGCGCGACGCGCTGTACGTCTTGCGCTGTTCGAGGATCTGCGCGAACAGGTCATGTTCCCGACCGCTGGCCGCGATCAGCGGTTCGATCTGCTTGAGCAGTTCGGCGGCGCGCTTCACCGAGGCGGCCGCGTCGTCCTTGAAGTACGGGCCCAGCGACGGGTCGGTGCTCTTGACGATGGCGGCGGTGCGGCGGATCGAGGCGTAGTTCAGGCTGTACCAGTCCGTGATCAGGCGTTCCTTCGTGAGCGGCACGGCCATCATAGCCTTGGTCGCATTGGCGACTTCGGTGAGGCGCCACGCGCCGACCGCGGCGATCGCCACCGTCATCGCGAGAATGAGGGCGAAGCCCAGGCCGAGCCGTCGGCCGATCTTCATGTTTGCAATGAGTCCCATCGTGATTCCTTGTGAAACGAAGGGACGTATTGTACGCATCATACTTTCCACTTGGAATAAATAAATACTGTAAAGAAACTTTTACGCAACACTCCACTACGTAGTTTCCACAAGCCTCCTCTGGGAATTGTTAAACGATCCATTGTCGCATTTGGACGCATCTGTTAGCGTAAAAAAGGGTGGCGGCATCGTCCACCCGTTTTTTTGTTCACGGATACCCATGAAATCTTCCCGCATTCTCCGCACCACCCTGTTCCTGGCGGGCGTCATCGGCACCCAGGTCGCCGGCGCCGCCGCGCTGCCCGCGCCGTTCGCCGAACAGCTGAACGCCAGCTACCCGGCCATCGAGACGCTGTACCAGGACCTGCACCGCAACCCCGAGCTTGGGTTCAACGAACACCAGACCGCGGCCAAGCTGGCCGAGCGCGCCAAGGCGCTGGGCTTCGACGTCACGACCGGCGTCGGCGGCACCGGCGTCGTCGCCATCCTGCGCAACGGCCCCGGCCCGACCGTGATGCTGCGCACCGAACTGGACGCACTGCCGGTCCAGGAAAAAACGAGCCTGCCGTTCGCCAGCAAGGTCACGACCAAGAACGCCGCCGGCGACACCGTCTCCGTGATGCACGCCTGCGGCCACGACCTGCACATGTCGGCGTGGTACGGCACCGCGAAGCTGATGGCCGGGAACCGCAAGGCCTGGAGCGGCACGCTGATGCTGGTCGGCCAGCCGTCCGAGGAGCCGGTGAACGGCGCGAGCGCGATGCTGAAGGATGGCCTGTTCACGCGCTTCCCGAAGCCGGATTACGCGCTGTCGTTCCATGACGACGCGTCCATGCCGTCCGGGACGATCATGTACCACGCGGGTCCGTTCCGCGCGTCGTCCGACGTCGTCAGCATCACCGTGTTCGGCCAGGGCGGCCACGGCGCCGTGCCGCACGAGGCGCGCGACCCGATCGTGATGGCGTCGCGCATCGTGCTGGCGCTGCAGACGCTCGTCTCGCGCGAGAACAATCCGATCGACCCGGTCGTCATCACCGTGGGCAGCATCCACGGCGGTACGCAGGCGAACATCATTCCCGACCAGGTGACCATGCAGCTGTCGGTGCGCACCTTCAAGCCGGAAGTGCGCAAGCGCGTGCTGGCCAGCATTGCGCGCGAAGCGAAGGGCGAAGCGATGGCCGCCGGCGCGCCGAAGGAGCCGCTGGTGGAAGTGAAGCCGGGTACGGATTCGGTCTACAACGATCCGGAGACGCTGGCCCGCATGGTGAAGGCCGTGCAGGGCGCGGTGGGCCCCGAGTTCGTGAAGGAGATGCCGCCGAAGATGACGTCGGAAGACTTTTCGCAGTACGGCCAGCAGCCGGGCGTGAAGGCGATCCTGCTGCACGTGGGCGCCGTCGACGCCGCCCGCCTGGACGCCGCGAAGAAGGCCGGCCAGCCGCTGCCGGGTACGCACTCGCCGCAGTGGGCGCCGGACTTCAAGCCGACCGTCGTCAACACCATCAAGGCCGAGACGGCGATCCTGCTCGACCTGATGCCGAAGAAGTAATCAGGCCGGCGAGGTGCCGAAGTACGCGTGCACCTCGCCCATCCAGCGAATATCGGCCATGTCCGGCCAGTGGTCGGTATCGAAGCCGGGCGCGCTGGCGATGCGCTCCTTGGGGATGTCCATCGTGAAGCGCTTGTGCCGCGGGTCCAGGGTCAGCGCCTGCCAGGGCACGGCGAAGAGTCTTTCGCCCAGCCCGAGGAAGCGGCTGGACGACATCACGGCGTAGGCGATGGCACCCGTGCGCATGTCCACCATGAATTCCTTGATGACGCCCAGGTGCTCGTTCTGCAGGTTGTGGACGTGGTCGCCGATCAGGGTGTTCGCGCCCATCAGCTCCGGGCCCGGGCCCTTGCCGTGCTTGTTCTTGTACATGCCGTAGTCGTCGCGTTCCTCGTAGGACATATCCCTTCTCCTCGCCTCGTTCTTGTCCGGAAGCAGAAGCATAACCCGAGTCCGGCGCGCCGGTTCGGGCGGGAGCGCACGGACGGCTTCAGAACGTTTCCCACTCCTCGGTAGCGGCCGCCTTTGGCGCCGCCTTCGGTGCCGGCTTGCGGACGCTCGTCTTCACGGGCACGACGGCGCGCGAGGGAGTGGGTGCGGGCGCGGCCTTCGGTGCCGTCATGGCTTTCGAGTCGATATGGAACAGGGCGACCACTTCGGCCAGCTTGTCGGCCTGGTCGCGCAGCGCGGTGGCGGCCGCCGCCGATTCCTCGACGAGGGCGGCATTGTGCTGCGTGGACGAATCCATGTCGGCGATCGCGTTGTTGACCTGTTCGATGCCGGTGCTCTGCTCGCCGCTGGCGCTGGCGATCTCGGCCACGATGTCGCTCACCTTGCGGATGCTGTCGACCACTTCGCTCATCGTCATGCCGGCCTGGTCGACCAGCTTCGTGCCGTCCTCGACCTTGCTGACCGAGTCCACGATCAGTGCCTTGATCTCTTTCGCCGCGGCGGCCGAGCGCTGGGCCAGCGTGCGCACCTCGCCCGCCACGACGGCGAAGCCGCGGCCCTGTTCGCCCGCGCGCGCCGCTTCGACGGCGGCGTTCAGCGCGAGGATGTTGGTCTGGAAGGCGATGCCGTCGATGACCGAAATGATGTCGACGATCTTCTTGGACGAATCGTTGATCGCGCCCATCGTCTGCACGACCTGGTCGACGACTGCGCCGCCCTGGGTGGCGATTTCCGACGCGGCGATCGACAGCTGGCTCGCCTGGCGCGCATTGTCCGCGTTCTGGCGCACGGTGCCCGTCAGTTCCTCGACCGTGCTGGCCGTCGTGCCGAGCGAGCCGGCCTGCTGTTCGGTGCGCGAGGACAGGTCCATGTTGCCCGCCGAGATTTCCGCCGACGCGGTGGCGATGGTATCGGTGCCGCTGCGTACCTGGGCGACGATCGCGACGAGGCTGTCGTTCATGTTGCGCAGCGCGCGCAGCAGGGCGCCGGTTTCGCACGTGCCGCTCGCGTCGATGTGCTGGGTGAGGTCGCCGCCGGCCACCTTCTCGGCCAGGTCCACGGCCTGGCGGATCGGACGGACGATCGCATTCGCGAGCACCCACGCGCAGGCGGCGCCGAACAGCACGGCGACGCCGGCCACGATCATGATCATGCGCGCGCTGTGGCGGCTGGCGTTGTCGATCTCCCTGGCGACGGTGTCGATGCGGTCCTGCTGCATCTTGACCAGTTCGGCCTGCTTGCCTTCGTAGGCTTCCGACGTCGGTACGTATTCCTGGTTCAGGATGCGCTCGGCTTCCGCGGTGTCGCCGGCGGCCTTGGCCTTGATGGCGCGTTCCTTGGACGACGTGTATGCCTTGCGCAGTTCGGTGATGCGGCCGAACAGCGCGCGTTCCTCGTCGCTGTCGAGCAACGCTTCGATCTGTTTCAGCAGTTCGGTCGAGCGGCTGGCGGTCTTGACGCCGTCGGCCTTGAAGAATTCGACGAGGCTGGGGTCCGAGCTCTTGACGATGGCGGCGGTACGGCGCACGGCGGCGAACGTCTGCATATGCCATTCTTCCATCATGCGCTCCTTGGCCAGCGGGACGGCCATCATCGCGCGCGTCGCATCCGCGATCGTATTCAGGCGCCAGACGGCGGCGGCCGCGATGACGAGGGTCAGGCCCAGCACCAGGGCGAAGCCCACGCCGAGACGTTTCGCAATATTCATATTGGCGAGAAAGCCCATCTTGTTCTTCCTTGATTCAAGCGTGATTGTTATGGGGGAAGAGGTAACAAACAGTTCCCGGCTTGATTCTACGTACAGGGAAGAATTTTTTGTTGCCTTATGGAACTCTGCGCCCAAAAAGTGTGCATATGAGCACCATAATGTTGCCCGCATGTGACAGCATCATGCATGTCGGTTAACTGCCATGATGAGGTTGACAACGGGTTTCAGCGGGCGGTCTTGCGCAGGCGCGCGATGCGTTCGGCGGTGTCGGGGTGCGTGGACAGATATGACATCGATTTCTTCAGCCAGCGCGGCAGTTTGTCCTCGCCTGGACGCGCGCGTTCCAGCGCCTCCAGGACATCGGCGAGCACGTCCGGTTCGAGCCCGTTGCGGCGCAGGACCGCGACCGCGTCGTCGTCCGCTTCCAGCTCCATCGCCCGCGAATACCGCATCTGCGTCAGCACGGCCGGCAGGCCGGCGGCGACGGCGCTGAAGTCGCCGAACAGCGTGGCCGACATCGCGGCCGTCAGCGACGACCCCGTCATCGCGCGCGTGGCGTGGCGCCGTTCGATGTGGCCGACCTCGTGGCCGATCACGCCCAGCAGGGCGGCTTTGCCGTTGTCGTCCAGTTCGTTGTCGTCGTCGAGCGCGAGGCGGACCATCGCGTCCGTCACGATGATCGTGCCGTCCGGCAGCGCCAGCGCATTGGCGCCCAACGTGTCGGACGAGCGCACGAGCAGGCGCACGGGCACGCGCGGGTGCGCGGGCAGCGCTTGGGGCAGCAGGGCTTCGACGTCGGCGATGCGGTCGTCCGAGAGGCGCGACGGCGCCAGCATGCCCTGCGCTTCCAGGCCGGCCAGCGCGGCCTGGCCGAGCTTCGTGTCGACCGAGGCCGGCAGGCGCGCGGCGACGAATTCGGCGGCGGCCGGCACGCCCCACACGAAACCGGTGCCGAGCAGCGCCAGCAGGAGGACGAGGGCGGCGAGGGCGGCGGGCCAGCGTGCCTGCCAGCGCTCGACGGCGCTCTTGCGGTAGCCGAGCGCGGCCAGCAGCGCCTGCCGTCCCGGGCCGTACGGCACCTCGCAGGTGGCGTCGCCGAGGCGCAGCACGAGCGGCGCCTGCTCGAACGGTTCGGCCAGCGCGACGTCCGCCAGGGGAAAGCTGCGTTCGAACCCGGACGCATCGACGTGCAGGTGGCCATCGCGTACGTCCAGGCCGACCGGTTGCAGGCGGGCGTCGTGGCCATCGAAGAAATGGGCTGCGATCATCTTGCGCTCCTTACCACGACAGGTCGACGCCGAGGAAGTCTGCGATGCCGTCGCCGGCCGCCGCCGCGGGTGGACGCCGCGCCGCCAGCACGGCCTGCTCGAACCCGTCCGGCGCGTCGACGCTGAGGTGGGCCACGCGATATTTCCACGTGCGCACGACGGCGAACGGGCGGAACAGGCCGAACGTCAGCAGGGTCAGCAGCACGTTGACCGTCTGCAGGCGCAGATAGGGCCAGGTCCGCATCGCGCACGTGATACGGATGCCGGGGAAGGACGTGGCCGACCAGGCCAGGTTGTTCATGCGCACGAGGATGTACGGCCCCATCAGCAGCATGTAGAGATACGTGAGCACGATGGCGAGGATGGCCGGGAGGAACGCCGCGAACGCCGCCGCCGACTTTTGCCCGCGCGCCAGATACACCGAGAGGCCGATCGACAGGCCGACGACCACCATCACGCCGAGGCCGATCAGGAATGCGCGCACGTAGGGCTTGGCGAGGTCCGCCGTGTCGAGCCCGAACGCGGCATGCTGGTCGCCCGCCATCAGGTGCTTGTGCTGGTAGGCCTTCATCGCGCCATGCATCAGCGGCCAGCACAGGTACAGCAGGAAGATGGCGCCGACGCCGGGATTCCCCGGCATCAGGGCGACGAGCGCGCCGGGCAGCACGAAGATCGCCACCGGCACGAAGTACACGATGTAGGCCTCCTTGATGCCGCCCGCGAAGCCGAACGGCAGGCCGCGGTAGACCGTGTTCGACAGGCGGAAACGCAGCGCCGACCGCATCATGAAGGGCAGGCCGGCCAGCAGCAGCGCGACGGTGACGACGCCCGCCTTGAGCGAGAAGCCGAACGCGTAGTGATACGCCGCCAGCAGCGCCACCGCGAGGATGCGTCCGCGTAGGATCGCTTTCGGGTCGCCCCGGAAGTCGAAGCCGGCGCCGGCGAGCTGGGTGTTCCGGTAAAAATACTGCAGCCGGCGGGTCTTGGCCCAGGCCGAGTAGATGCCCAGCGTGGCCACCGTCAGCATCAGGTTGACGATCCAGATGCGGAAGTATTCGGCGCCGCTGCCGGAGAACGACAGGGCATGCGAAGTCGGCTCATCGAAAGGACGGTCGTCAGGTGCGTGCATGGCCGATTTTCTTGACATGGAAGAAAGATCACCAGTGTAGCCACAGTCCACCACTGTTGGCAATGGGATATGTTGCCAAGATGGAATGAGGAAGTATTTGCAGGTTTAAGGTATAATTTCTATTTCCCGCGCGTGCCGTTCGGCACCTTCTGCACAATGACCAAATTCGTATTCGTCACTGGCGGCGTCGTGTCTTCCCTGGGTAAAGGGATCGCGGCCGCCTCCCTCGCCGCGATCCTCGAATCGCGCGGTCTCAAAGTCACCATGCTCAAGCTCGACCCGTACATCAACGTGGACCCGGGCACGATGAGCCCCACCCAGCACGGCGAAGTGTTCGTCACCGACGACGGCGCCGAGACCGACCTGGACCTGGGCCACTACGAGCGCTTCATCAGCACGCGGATGAAGAAGGTGAACAACTTCACGACCGGCCAGATCTATGAATCGGTGATCCGCAAGGAACGCCGTGGCGAGTACCTCGGCAAGACCGTGCAGGTGATCCCGCACATCACCAACGAGATCCAGGACTACATCCGCCGCGGCGCCGAAGGCGTCGACGTCGCGCTCGTCGAGATCGGCGGCACCGTCGGCGACATCGAGTCGCTGCCGTTCCTCGAAGCCGCGCGCCAGCTGTCGCTGCGCCAGGGCCGCAAGGGCGCAGCGTTCGTGCACCTGACCCTCGTGCCGTACATCTCGTCCGCCGGCGAGCTGAAGACCAAACCCACCCAGCACTCGGTGCAGAAACTGCGCGAGATCGGCATTTCGCCGAACGCGCTGCTGTGCCGCGCCGACCGCCGCATCCCGGACGACGAGCGCGCCAAGATCTCGCTGTTCGCCAACGTCGAAGAGCAGGCCGTCATCTCCGTGTGGGACGTCGACACGATCTATAAAGTGCCGCAGGTGCTGCACGACCAGGGCCTGGACGACATCATCCTCGACGCCCTCGGCCTCGAGGCGCCCAAGGCCGACCTGTCGATGTGGACGAAGCTGATCCACACGCTGGAGAATCCGAAGCACGAAGTCACGATCGGCATGGTCGGCAAGTACGTCGACCTGATCGAGTCGTACAAGTCCCTGACGGAAGCGCTGCGCCACGCCGGCATCCACACGGAAAGCCGCGTCAACATCGAATACATCGACTCGGAAGAGATCGAGTCGACGGGCTGCGCCAACCTGGCCAAGTACGACGCCATCCTGGTGCCGGGCGGCTTCGGCAAGCGCGGCGTGGAAGGCAAGATCATGGCCGCCCGCTATGCCCGCGAAAACCAGATCCCGTACCTGGGCATCTGCCTGGGCATGCAGGTCGCGCTGATCGAATACGCGCGCCACATGGCCGGCCTGCCGAACGCCAACTCGACGGAATTCGATCCGGAGACCGACCAGCCGGTCGTCGCCCTGATCAACGAGTGGCAGAACCACGACGGCAAGGTCGAGAAGCGCGACGTCAATTCCGACCTGGGCGGCACCATGCGCCTGGGCGCGCAGACCTGCGCCGTGAACCCGGGCACGCTGGCCGCCGAGATCTACGGCAACGTCGTGACGGAGCGCCACCGCCACCGCTACGAAGCGAACAATTACTACCTGCCGAAGGTCGAAGCTGCAGGCCTCGTCGTCGCGGCGCGTACGCCGAACGAAGACCTGTGCGAGATCATGGAACTGCCGCGCAATGTCCACCCGTGGTACATGGGCGTGCAATTCCACCCCGAGTTCAAGTCGACGCCGCGTAACGGCCACCCGCTGTTCTCGTCGTTCATCCAGGCCGCGCTGGCCCACCAGGCCGCCAATGCCAATCAACAGGCTGCAAACACGCCTGCAGCCCTGCAAGGAGATGCAGCATGAAACTGTGCGGATTCGACGTCGGCCTCGACCAGCCGATCTTCCTGATCGCCGGCACCTGCGTGATCGAGTCGCGCCAGATGGCCATGGACGTCGCCGGCCAGCTGAAGGAGATCACCTCGGCGCTGGGCATCCCGTTCATCTATAAATCGTCGTTCGACAAGGCGAACCGTTCGTCCGGCAAGTCGTTCCGCGGCCCCGGCATGGAAAAAGGCCTGGAGATCCTGGCCGACGTGCGCAAGGAAATCGGCGTGCCCGTCCTGACCGACGTGCACACCGAGGAAGAGATCCCGGTCGTCGCGAGCGTCGTGGACGTGCTGCAGACGCCGGCCTTCCTGTGCCGCCAGACCGACTTCATCAACGCCTGCGCCCGTTCCGGCAAGCCCGTGAACATCAAGAAGGGCCAGTTCCTGGCACCGGGCGACATGAAGAACGTGATCGACAAGGCGCGCGCCGCAGCTGCGGAAGCCGGCCTGCCCGACCAGTTCATGGCGTGCGAGCGCGGCGTCTCGTTCGGCTACAACAACCTGGTTTCCGACATGCGTTCGCTCGCCATCATGCGCGAGTCGAACTGCCCGATCGTGTTCGACGCCACCCACTCGGTGCAGCTGCCGGGCGGGCAGGGGACGTCGTCCGGCGGCCAGCGCGAGCACGTGCCCGTGCTGGCGCGCGCAGCGGTCGCGGCGGGCGTGTCGGGCCTGTTCATGGAAACCCACCCGAATCCCGCGTGCGCGCTGTCGGACGGCCCGAATGCCGTGCCGCTCGCCCGCATGAAGGATTTGCTGACCACACTGGTCGACCTCGACCGTATCGTCAAGAAGGCCGGCTTTATCGAATCGGACTTTCAATAACAGGAACGTGGCGTACCACGTCGTTCCGTAAGCGTAACGACGTCGTCCCCGCGAACGCGGGGACCCATGCCGAGCGTATCGAAGTGGCTCGGCATGGATTCCCGCCCAGGCGGGAATGACGGGCTCAATAAAGCGCGCCGTGCGGCTTGGCGCGACTGTATCGATTCTTACTTTCTGGAGATTAAAGAACCATGAGTGCTATCGTTGATATCATCGGCCGCGAAATCATCGACTCGCGCGGCAATCCGACCGTCGAGTGCGATGTGCTGCTGGAATCCGGCGTGATGGGTCGCGCCGCCGTCCCGTCGGGCGCCTCGACCGGTTCGCGCGAAGCCATCGAGCTGCGCGACGGCGATCCGAAGCGTTACTTCGGCAAGGGCGTGCTGCAGGCCTGCGAGAACATCAACACCGAGATCAGCGAAGCCATCATGGGCCTGGACGCCAACGAACAGGCATTCCTGGACCGCACCCTGATCGACCTGGACGGCACCGAGAACAAGAGCCGCCTGGGCGCGAACGCGATGCTGGCCGTCTCCATGGCCGTCGCCAAGGCCGCCGCTGAAGAATCCGGCCTGCCGCTGTACCGCTACTTCGGCGGTTCGGGCGCGATGCAGATGCCGGTGCCGATGATGAACGTCATCAACGGCGGCGCGCACGCCGACAACAACCTGGACATTCAGGAATTCATGATCATCCCGGTCGGCGCCCCGTCGTTCAAGGAAGCCGTGCGCTACGGCGCCGAGGTGTTCCACACCCTGAAGAAAATCCTGCACAGCAAGGGCCTGAACACGGCCGTCGGCGACGAAGGCGGTTTCGCCCCGTCCGTCGCGAACCATGAAGAAGCCATCAAGCTGATCATGCAAGCGATCGAGCAGGCAGGCTACGTGGCCGGCCAGGACATCGCCATCGGCCTGGACTGCGCCGCCAGCGAGTTCTACAAGGACGGCAAGTACGTGCTGGAAGGCGAAGGCGGCCTGCAGCTGACGGCCCAGGACTTCACCAACATGCTGGCCACCTGGTGCGACAAGTACCCGATCGTCTCGATCGAGGACGCGATGGCCGAAGGCGACTGGGAAGGTTGGGCAACGCTGACCGCCGCCCTGGGCAAGAAGGTGCAACTGGTGGGCGACGACCTGTTCGTCACCAACACCAAGATCCTGAAAGAAGGCATCCAGAAGGGCATCGCCAACTCGATCCTGATCAAGATCAACCAGATCGGCACCCTGACCGAAACCTTCGCCGCCATCGAGATGGCCAAGCGCGCCGGCTACACGGCCGTGATCTCGCACCGTTCGGGCGAGACCGAAGACTCGACCATCGCCGACATCGCCGTCGGCATGAACGCCCTGCAGATCAAGACGGGCTCGCTGTCGCGTTCGGACCGCATGGCGAAGTACAACCAGCTGCTGCGCATCGAGGAAGACCTGGGCGACATCGCCAGCTACCCGGGCCGCGACGCTTTCTACAACCTGAAGTAATCGAGTAGTATGGACACGGGTTCGTTCGCCGGGCTCGTGTCGACACCCCGCCAGCCGTATTCATCCATGCGCCTCATCACCCTTGCCCTGGCAGCCCTGCTGCTGCTGATCCAGTATCCCCTGTGGCTGGGGAAGGGCGGCTGGCTTACCGTGGCCGACCTGGAATCCCAGGTGGCCGCGAGCCGCGCCAAGACCGAGCAGCTGAAAGCCCGCAACGCCAAGCTGGAATCGGAAGTGCGCGACCTGAAGGACGGCCTCGGCGCCGTCGAGGAACGCGCGCGCTACGACCTGGGCATGATCAAGTCGAACGAGATCTTCGTGCAGGTATTGCGCAAGGACGAGAAGCCGGCCGTCATGATGACGGAACCGCCGCCGCCACCGCCGCCGAAGGTCAAGAAGGGCGCGCCATGATCCCCACGGAATCTTCCCCGCCGGCGCTCGACACGCTCGAGGCCGTCGCGGGCTATCTCGCCGCCGCGTTCGATGCCGGCGATCCCGACACCATGACGGAGGCGCTGAAGCTGGTCGCGCGCTCCGCGGGCCTCACGCACCTGGCCGCCGCTGCCGGCCTGCCGCGCGACCTGCTCGCCGCGGCGATGAACCGCGGCGAGATGGGCCTCGATAGCCTGCTGGCCATCATGAAGGTCATCGATTTGCACCGTCCGGCCGACGGCGCACCCAATTGATCAAGCTTCTCGCGCCCGCCGGCGTTCGCTGCCGCCACTGATTGCAGCCGCGCACGCCGGCGGCCGCGCCCCTGTCAGGCGCCGGCCCCGACGGCGCCCGGCGGCGCATAACCCGGCTCTAGCAGGCCGGGAATCGGTTCTCCTTCCACGACGACGATCTCGCCGATGCTCTGCGCACGCGCGACGATGCGGTCGCCGTTCGCGATATGGCTGCCCACGAGGGCGATCGGTTGGTTCGCATACGTCGACGCATGCCCGGCGCCGGACACGATCACGCTCTCGCTGCCGTCCGGGTAGCGAACCCGGTCGCCGACGCAGGCGATGCGGAAATCGTCCGCGGGCTCGCCCTGCGATGCGAGCACGACTTCGCCACCGCGGCGGGTGCGCGAACCGATCGTGGCGATGGGGTAGCGGGCGACCACTTTACGGGGTGCGCCCTGCGCTGTGGCTGTGTTGGCGTTGATGGCTGCATCATTGCTACGTACTGATTTCATCCGGTTCTCCAAAAGTTTGCAAAACGGGACGCGAAAAAGCGACACATTCCCGGTCTCAAGTGCACGAGTTCGTACACTGGAGGCCATTGAAACGCGTCGTTGATTTAAACCAATTGATGCAGCGCAATTTGAACCGGTCGGTCATCCTGAATCAGGGAATTCCGACAGGGTTGCCGGTTAACTTCCGACCGGCAATAAAGAGGATGCCGCATCGGCCCTGATCAGGGGCCGTCTGCGGCAGAAAAGGCGGGATCAGGCCGACTGGCCGTTCTCGAGGAAGGAACGCAGCATCCATGCATTCTTTTCGTGGATCTCCATGCGGTCGCTCAGCATGCCGGCGCTCGGCTGGTCATTGGCCTCATCGGCGATCTTGAACGCCTCGCGCACCGTGCGGATCAGTGCTTCCTGGCCGTCGACCAGCTGGCGGATCATTTCCTGCGCGTTCGGCACGCCGGCTTCTTCCCTGATCGACGACAGTTCCACGAAGCGGGCATAGGTGCCCGGCGCGAAATGACCGAGGGCGCGGATGCGTTCGGCGATGTTGTCCAGCGCGTTCCACAGTTCCGTGTATTGTTCCATGAACATGATGTGCAGCGTCTGGAACATCGGACCCGTCACGTTCCAGTGGAAGTTGTGGGTCTTCAGGTACAGCATATAGCTGTCCGCCAGCACGCGCGACAGGGCATTGGCGATGTTGGCGCGGTCTTCGGTGCTGATGCCGATATTGATGTTGCTCATGGAGTTCTCCTGTTGCTGTGACATTGATGACAAGCTTAACAGGATCTCTCGATAGCGGTAGTTTATATTACCAATAAAAATGATAGGGACCGCCAATGGCGGCCCCGTATCGATCAGTGCTTGATGGTGGAGGGGGGCGCCAGACCGTCGGCCGTCGTGTCACTGGCAAACAATTGCGCGCAGTCGACGGCATCGAAGCCGTAATGCTTGCCGCAGAAGTCGCAGTTGATGCCCAGTTCGCCCAGGTCGTGCAGGGCGGACTCGACTTCTTCCTTGCCCAGCATCTTGAGCATGTTGCCCACTTTTTCGCGCGAGCAGGTGCAGTGGAAGACCGGATGCAGCGGGTCGAACACGCGGATCGTCTCTTCCCAGAACAGGCGCCGGAGCAGCGTTTCCACGTCGGTCGTGAGCAGCTCTTCCTGCTTCAAGGTCTGGCCCAGCATGACGGCGCGGGTCCAGGTCTCGAGGTCTTCTTCCTCGCTGGCCTGCTTGACCTGGCCTTCGATGCTGGAATTGCGCGGCAGCTTCTGCAGCAGCAGGCCGCGCGCGACGTTCTCGTCGGCCGCCAGCCACAGCTTGGTGTCCATCTGTTCCGAGCGCAGCATGTAGTTCTCGATGACGGTCGCGATGTCCTCGCCGACGAGCGGCACGACGCCCTGGTACGGCTGCTGGCCCGGAACCTTGTCCTGCGGGTCGAGCGTGATCACGAAGCGGCCGTGGCCATGCTGGTTCAGCAATTGCGCGACGGACGCGTCGTCCGGCACGTCCGCGCCTTCGCGCAGCTTGGCGGTGGCGCGCATGCACAGGTTCGCGTCGCACTCGACGACGAGCAGTTTCACCAGGCCGTCGCCATGGATCTGCATGACGATCGAGCCGTTGAACTTGAGGTTGGCGGACAGCAGCGCCGCCGCGGCGACCATTTCGCCCAGCAAGGCGCGCACCGCCTTCGGGTAGACGTGGCGCGACTGGATCTCGCGCCACGCGTTGGAGATCTCGACGAGCTCGCCGCGGACGGCTGCGTTGTCGAAGATGAATTTCTGGAGGGTGTCCTTGCTGGTATCAGTCGTCATTCTTTATCCGATTTTCTTGAGCTCCGCCTTGAAGCGTTTGCCGCGCTCGACATAGCTGGCGGCATTGCCCTGCAGGCGGAGCAGGTCGTCTTCCGTGAGCGCGCGCACTACCTTGGCCGGGGCGCCCAGGATCAGCGAACCGTCCGGGAACTCCTTGCCTTCGGTGACCACGGCGCCGGCTCCCACGAGGCAGCGCTTGCCGATCTTCGCGCCGTTCAGCACCACGGCCTGGATGCCGATCAGCGCGCCGTCGCCGACGGTGCAACCATGCAGCATCGCCTGGTGGCCGACGGTGACGTTCTTGCCGAGCACGAGCGGAAAGCCCATGTCCGTGTGCATCACCGTGCCTTCCTGGACATTGCTGCCGGTACCGATCGTGATGCGCTCGTTGTCGCCGCGGATCGTCACGCCGGACCACACCGAGGCATCCGCCGCGACCGTCACTTTGCCGATCAGGGTGGCCGAATCGGCGATATAGGCCGACGGATCGATCTCGGGCGCATCTTCGCCCAGCTGGTAAATCGCCATGGAGTGCTCGCGGAAGGTTGAGATGCCCGTATTTTACGCCTTCACGCTCGTAAGGGGCCCAGATGGGGCTGGCCTGCAGGATTACAAGCTTCGTGCTTATAATGCGAACGGTCGTACTAATTTAACTCGCAAACAGGAACCGCCATGACACCGTCCCGCTCCGAATTCCTCACTATCCGCGGCTTGCGCACCCACGTCCGCCACTGGGGCCGCGAGGGCGCGCCCAAGCTGTTCATGGCGCATGGCTGGATGGACATGTCGGCCTCGTTCCAGTTCGTCGTCGACGCGTTGCAGGGCGACTGGCACGTGATCGCCCACGACTGGCGCGGCTTCGGCCTGACCGGGCGCTCCGGCAACGACACGTACTGGTTCCCCGACTACTTCGCCGACCTGGAAGCGATCCTCGACCATTATTCGCCCGGCGAACCCGTGAACCTGCTGGGCCACAGCATGGGCGGCAACATCGTGAGCGTGTATGCGGGCGTGCGGCCGGAACGCATCGCGAAGCTGATCAACCTGGAAGGCTTCGGGCTGCCCGCCACGCGCCCCGACCAGGCGCCGGGCCGCTACGCCAAGTGGCTCGACGAAGTGAAGGTCCCGCCCGCCATGCGCGGCTACGCCAGCCTGGATGAGGTGGCGACGCGCCTGCGCAAGACGAACCCGCGCCTGCCGGCCGACCGCGCCGCTTTCCTCGCGCAGCACTGGGCCGCGCAGAATGCGCAGGGCGAGTGGGAAATCCTGGGCGACCCGGCGCACAAGATGCCGGGGCCGCTGCTGTACCAGGTGGAAGAGGTGCTCGCGTGCTGGCGCCGCATCACGGCGCCCGTGCTGTGGGTCGAGGCCGAGCACACGGACATGTGGCGCTGGATGGGCCCGAAGGAAGAGGCCCGCCACGAAGTCGACCGCCGGCTCGCGCAGCTGGCCAAGGTCACGCCGCGCATGATGCCGGATGCGGGGCACATGCTGCACCACGATCAACCCGAAGTGCTGGCGCGCATGATCGAGGCGTTCCTCGCGGGCTGACATTGCGTACAATGGTATTTCGAAACGATACCCTGTCCGGATGCTGCCCATGAAAGTCGATCTCCACTGCCACTCCAACGTCTCCGACGGCGTGCTCGCACCCGCCGCCGTGGCCGCGTATGCCCGCAAGGGCGGTGTCGATGCATGGGCGCTGACGGACCATGACGAAATCGGGGGGATCAAGGCCGCACGCGCGAAGGCCGAGGAACTGGGCATGCGCTTCGTGCCGGGCGTGGAGATTTCCGTGACGTGGGCCGGCGAGACCGTGCACCTCGTCGGCCTGCAGGTCGACGAAGACAATGCGACTCTCGTGCAGGGCCTGGCCGCCACGCGCAACGGGCGCGACGCGCGCGGGCGCGAGATCGCCGCGCAGCTCGACCAGGCCGGCATCCCGAACGCCTACGAAGGCGCGCTGAAATACGTCGGCAATCCGGACCTGCTGTCGCGCACGCACTTCGCGCGCTACCTGTGCGAGCTCGGCAAGTGTTCCAACACGTCGGAGGTGTTCCGCCGCTATCTCACGGAAGGCAAGCCGGGCTACGTGCCGCACCGCTGGGCGACGCTGGCCGATGCGATGGGCTGGATCCGCGCGGCGGGCGGCGTCCCCGTGATCGCGCATCCGGGCCGCTACCGCTTCGACGCGACGGCCGAGGGCGCGCTGTTCGACGAATTCAAGCAGCTGGGCGGCAATGCCATCGAGGTCGTCACGGGCAGCCATACGCCGGACCAGTACGCGACGTATGCCGAGGTGGCGCGCCGCTACGGTTTCCTCGCATCGCGCGGGACGGATTTCCACGCGCCGGGGGAGTCGCGCGTCGAGTTCGACCAGTTGCCGCCGCTGCCGAGCGGGGTGACGCCGGTTTGGCATGACTGGTTCTAAGCACACCGTCGTCCCCGCGAAGGCGGGGACCCAAGTTTTGTGCGTCGACGCGACGTGAAATTGGGTCCCTGCCTCCGCAGGGACGGCGAAGTTGCCGCCGTTGCCGAGTGGGGTGACGCCGGTTTGGCATGACTGGTTCTAAGCACCCCGTCGTCCCCGCGAAGGCGGGGACCCATGCTGAACCTCCGACGTCGCGATCGCAAGTGGTCCGCAAATTGATCGATTTCGGTAACTCAGTATGGGTTCCCGCTTCCGCGGGAACGACGTGCCGGGCTTGAAATTTCAACATCCAACCCTTATCTTGTCGGACTGATATTGAACCCATCCTGAGGCTCCCCAGATGAAGCGCATACTGCTGTTCCTCGCCACCAACCTCGCCGTCGTGCTCGTGCTGTCGATCGTGCTGAACGTCCTCGGCGTCGGGCGACCGGTCGGCGGGCAGGGCATCAACGTCGGGGCGCTGCTCGTGTTTTCGCTCGTCGTGGGCTTCACGGGTTCCATCATTTCCCTGTTGATGAGCAAGCCGATGGCGAAGATGTCCACCGGCGCGCGCGTCATCGAACAGCCCGGCAACGCCACTGAAGCATGGCTGCTCGGCACCGTGGGCAACCTCGCGCAGCGCGCGGGCATCGCGATGCCGGAAGTGGCCGTGTACGAGGGCGAGCCGAATGCGTTCGCGACGGGCGCTTTCAAAAATTCCGCGCTGGTGGCCGTGTCGACGGGCCTGCTCGCCAACATGAACCGCGAAGAAGTCGAGGCCGTGCTGGGCCACGAGATCGCGCACGTGGCCAATGGCGACATGGTCACGCTCACCCTGATCCAGGGCGTGGTGAACACGTTCGTCGTGTTCCTCGCGCGCGTGGTCGGCTTCTTCGTCGACAACGTCGTGTTCCGCCGCGGGAACGACGCGCGCGGGCCGGGCTTCGGCTATGCGATCACCGTGTTCGTGTGCGAGATCCTGTTCGGCATCGTCGCGTCGATCATTGTCGCGTGGTTCTCACGCCAGCGCGAATTCCGCGCGGACGCCGGTTCGGCCCAGCTGCTGGGCAGCCCGCTGCCGATGCAGCATGCGCTCGCGCGCCTGTCCGGCATGCACCCGGGCGTGCTGCCGCAATCGATGGCCGCATCGGGCATCTCCGGCCACGGCAGCGGCTGGGGCGCGCTGTTCGCGTCGCACCCGCCGATGGAAGAACGCATCGCGGCCCTCCAGGCGCTGCGCCAGTCGGGGTTCGCGCGATGACCCAATATTTCGAAGTCCATCCCCAGAATCCGCAGGCGCGCCTGATCCGCCAGGCCGCGCAGATCATCCAGAGCGGCGGCATCGTCGCCGCGCCGACCGATTCCGCGTACGCCCTCGTATGCCGCCTCGACGACAAGGCGGCCGTGGAAAAGCTGCGGCGCATCCGCGGCGTCGACGAGAAGCACCACCTGACGCTGCTCGTGCGCGACCTGTCCGAGATCGCCACGTATGCGCGCGTCGACAACCGCCAGTACCGGCAACTGAAAGCCGTCACGCCGGGGCCGTACACGGTGATCCTGGAAGCGACGAAGGAAGTGCCGCGCAGGCTGTCGCACCCGTCGCGCAAGACGATCGGCATCCGCGTGCCGGAAAACGCGATCCTCCTGGCGCTGCTGGAAGAACTGGGCGAACCCTTGATCGGCACGACCTTGCAACTGCCGGGCGACGACAACATGCTGTCCGATCCGGACGAGGTGCGCGAGCGTCTCGACAGGCAGATCGAGCTCGTGATCGACGGCGGCGCCGGCACGCTCGAACCCACCACGATCATCGACCTCACGGGGCCCGACGCCGAACTCGTACGCGAAGGCCGGGGCGATCCGGCCGCGTTCGGCCTGTAGGCCGGGGCCGCCGCGCCGCGCGCTCTGATAGAATCGCAGGTTATGGATGAACTCATACGCAATCTGGCAGTGTATGCACTGCCTGTCCTCTTTGCGCTGACGATGCACGACGCCGCCCAGGCGTTCGTCGCGAAACGCTTCGGAGACAACACCGCACACGCCGCCGGGCGTACCACTTTCAATCCGCTGGCCCACATCGATCCGATCGGCACCATCGTCATTCCGGTGGTGATGTACCTGACGGTGCACTTCGTGTTCGGCTACGCGAAACCGCTGCCGATCAACTACGGCCAGATGCGCAACCCGAAGCGCGACATGGCGTGGGTCGCGCTGTCCGGTCCGGGCGCAAACTTCGTGATGGCGCTGATCTGGCTCCTGCTGGCGATCTTCCTCAACTACTTCGGCGTGCAGGAGTCGTTCCCGCACCTCGTGGCCGAGGCGGGTGTGCAGACGAATCTGTGGCTGATGGCGTTCAACCTGCTGCCGATCCCGTCGATGGATGGCGGCCGCGTGCTGTTTTCCATCCTGCCGCACAAGGCCGCATTCCAGTTCGCGCGCCTGGAGCCGTACGGCTTCATCATCCTGCTCGCGCTGATCTTCCTGAAGGTGATCGGCTACTGGCTGTTCTGGGTCGGCGTGATCGCGAACCTGCTGCTGCACCTGATCGTCTATCCCCTGAATTTTCTCCTGACCTGATACCGCTATGTTTCCCGACCGTGTCGTTTCCGGCATGCGCCCGACCGGGCTGATGCACCTTGGCCACTACCATGGGGCCCTGAAGAACTGGATCCGCATGCAGTCCGAACTGCCTTGCCTGTTCTTCGTCGCCGACTGGCACGCGCTGACCACGCATTACGACGACCCGGCGATCATCGAGAAAAGCACGTGGGACATGGTCATCGACTGGCTGGCGGCCGGCATCGACCCGGCCCAGGCCACGATCTTCATCCAGTCGAGGGTGCCGGAGCACGCGGAACTGCATCTGCTGCTGTCGATGGCCACGCCGCTCGGCTGGCTCGAGCGCGTGCCGACGTACAAGGACCAGATCGAGAACCTGGCCAACCGCGACCTCGCGACGTACGGCTTCCTCGGCTACCCGCTGCTGCAGGCGGCCGACGTGCTGATCTACCGCGCCACGCAGGTGCCCGTGGGCGAGGACCAGGTGCCGCACATCGAGATGATGCGGGAGATCGCGCGGCGCTTCAATCACCTGTACGGCAAGGAGCCTGGCTTCGAGCAGAAGGCGCTGGACGCCGTGAAAAAGCTGGGCAGCAAGCGCGCCAAGCTGTATGCGGAACTGCGCACCGCGTACCAGCAGGACGGCATTGCTGCCGCGCTGGAACAGGCGCAGGCCATGCTGGACGAGGCGGGCAGCCTGTCGAACATCGACCGCGAGCGCCTGTTCGGCTACCTGGAAGGCAGCCGCAAGATCATCCTCGTCGAGCCGCAAGTGAAGCTGACGGAAGCATCGCGCCTGCCGGGCCTCGATGGCCGCAAGATGTCCAAGAGCTACGGCAATTCGATCTCGCTGCGGGAAGATCCCGAATCCGTCACGAAGAAGATCCGCACGATGCCGACCGATCCCGCGCGCGTGCGCCGCAGCGACACGGGCGATCCGCTCAAATGCCCGGTGTGGCAGCTGCACGAAGTCTATTCCGACGCGAATACGAAGGATTGGGTGATGAAGGGCTGCACGAGCGCCGGCATCGGCTGCCTCGAGTGCAAGCAGCCCGTCGTGGAAGCCGTGCTGGCCGAGCAGGAGCCGATGCACGAGCGCGCGCAGCAGTACGTCGACGATCCGTCGCTCGTGCGCGCCATCGTCGCCGACGGTTGCGAGAAGGCGCGCAAGCTGGCGCAGGAAACGATGCGCGACGTGCGCGAAGTCATGGGACTGTCCTACTCGTGACGGACCGTCCATCCGCCTGGGTCGCGCGCTTTGCGCCGGCGATCCCGCCGGGCGAGACGCTCGATCTCGCGTGCGGCGGCGGCCGTCATGCGCGCCTGCTGGCGGCGCTCGGCCATCCCGTGCTCGCGGTCGACCGCGACGCCGCATCGCTCGCGCAGGCGGCCGGTCCCGGCATCACGACCCTGCAGCACGACCTCGAAGCGGAGGGCGGCGCATGGCCGTTCGCGCCGGGACGTTTTGCCGGCATCGTCGTCACGAACTACCTGCACCGGCCGCTGTTCGCGCATCTCGCGGGCGCGCTGGCGCCGAACGGGATCCTCGTCTACGAAACCTTCGCGCTCGGGAACGAACGCTTCGGCAAACCATCCAACCCGGCGTTCATGCTGGCGCCCGGCGAACTGCTGGACGTCGCCGCACGCCATGGTTTGAAGGTCCTCGCCTACGAGGACGGGATCATCGAGACGCCCCGTCCGGCGCGCGTGCAAAGGCTGTGCGCGGCGGGTCGGGAGGTCGATCCGGGAGCAGTCAGGCTCGATATGTAACCAACCTGTAACCATGCCATTTATATGGTGTGGAATGAACCATAACGCCAGGCTATCCGCTACAATCGACATTTATTTATTAACGGCACGGTCCACTGATTATGATTAAGGGCAGCATAGTAGCAATCGTCACACCGATGTTCGAGGATGGAAGCCTGGACAGGGACAGCCTGCGCCAACTCCTCGACTGGCATGTGGCGGAAGGTACGGACGCAATCTGCATCGTCGGCACGACCGGCGAGTCGGCCACCGTGAGCCCGGACGAACACTGCGAACTGATCAAGCTGACCGTCGACCACATCGCCGGCCGCATTCCGGTCATCGCCGGCACGGGCGGCAATTCGACGGTCGAAGCGATCGCGCTGACCCGCCACGCCAGGGAAGTCGGCGCGGACGCGTCGCTGCAAGTCGTCCCGTACTACAACCGTCCGTCGCAGGAAGGCATGTATCGCCACTTCAAGGCGATCGCCGAATCGACCGACCTGCCGGTGATCCTGTACAACGTGCCGGGCCGGACCGTGGCCGACATGAGCAACGAGACCGTGCTGCGCCTGGCCGCCATCGACAACATCATCGGCATCAAGGACGCGACCGGCAACCTGGCCCGCGGCATCGAACTGCTGCGCGACATTGACCGTTCGTTTGCCGGCAAGGGCAAGTCGTTCGGCGTGTTCTCGGGCGACGATGCGAGCGCACTGGCGCTGATGCTGTGCGGCGGCGCCGGCAACATCTCCGTGACCGCGAACGTGGCGCCGCGCGCGATGGCCGAGATGTGCAAGGCCGCGCTGAACGGCGAGGCTGCCCGCGCCATCGAAATCAACAACAGCGTCCTCGAACTGCACAGCAAGCTGTTCGTCGAGCCGAATCCGGTGCCGGTGAAATGGGCGCTGGCCGAGATGGGCAAGATGCCGGCCGGGCTGCGCCTGCCGCTGGCCCCGCTGTCCGCGCAATACCACGACACCGTCCGCACCGCGCTGCGCGCTTCCGGCGTCCTTTGATTACCAGCTTTAACGATATGACGAATCGCAAGATGATGACTTCCACCGCAGCCCGCACCGTGGCCCTGACCGCCATCGCGTTGAGCCTGGCCGCGTGCACGACCGTGTTCGAATCGGACAAGGTGGACTACAAGGCTTCCAAGAAAGCGGCACCGCTGGACATTCCGCCCGACCTGACCCAGCTGCAGAAGGACAACCGCTACGCCGTGCCGGATGGCAAAGGCATCGCCACCGCGTCCGGCTTCCAGCAGCAGCGCGGCGCCGCACCGGCCATCGCGGCCGCGTCCGGCGAACAGATCGGCCAGGTGCCCACCGACACCATCCGCATCGAGCGCAACGGCAACCAGCGCTGGCTCGTGATCAAGGAAACGCCGGAACAACTGTGGCCGCAACTGCTGGAGTTCTGGCATAACTCGGGCTTCACCGTCGAGACCGAGTCGCCGCAGACCGGCATCATGGAAACGAACTGGGCCGAGAACCGCGCCAAGATCCCGCAGGACTTCATCCGCCGCACCATCGGCAAGGTCTTCGATTCGGCGTATTCGACCGGCGAGCGCGACAAGTTCCGCACCCGCCTGGAGCGCCGTCCGGACGGTTCGACCGAGATCTACATCAGCCACCGCGGCGCGGAAGAAGTGCTGACCGGTCCGCAGAAGGAGCAGGCCACCTGGACCGCGCGTCCGAACGATCCGGAACTGGAAGCGGAATTCCTGGGCCGCCTGATGGCCCAGCTGACCGGCACCAAGGTCAAGGAAGCAACCGCGTTCGTGACGAACGCGCCGCTGGAACCGCAGCACGCCAAGCTGGAAGGCAGCAAGGTCGTCGTCGACGAAGGCTTCGACCGCGCATGGCGCCGCGTGGGCCTGGCGCTGGACCGCGTCGGCTTCACGGTGGAAGACCGCGACCGCGTGCAGGGCATTTATTTCGTGCGCTACGTCGATCCGGACGCGGTCAAGAAGGAAGGCTTCTTCAGCAAGCTGTTCGGTAGCGAAGACAAGAACAAGGAAGCGCAGAAATACCGCGTGATCGTGTCGACGGCACAGGGCGCGACCTCGACCGACGTGACCGTGCAGACGAACGACGGCAAGCCGGAAACGTCGCCGACCGGTGCCAAGATCCTCAAGCTGCTGGCGGACGAGCTGAAATAATCTGGTTTAGCCTGCATGAAAAACCGGCCCGCGTGGCCGGTTTTTTTATCGGTCCAATTCTATGTAAAAGCAATGGACGTAAAAAAACCGGCCCGCAGGCCGGTTTCTTTAGCGCAATTCGAATTACTTCGAAGCAGCCGGAGCAGCAGCAGCCGAAGCGGCGTCAGCAGCAGCCGAAGCAGCCGAAGCAGCAGCCGAAGCGGCCGAAGCAGCAGCGTCAGCAGCGGCCGGAGCAGCCGGGGTAGCGGCAGCGTCAGCAGCCGGAGCGGCCGGAGCAGCAGCCGGAGCGGTGGTCTCAGCAGCCGGAGCCGCCGGGGTCACGGTGGTTTCTTCTTTCTTCGAGCAGGCAGCCAGAGCAACAGCCAGCAGGGAAACGATCAGCAGAGATTTTTTCATGGTTTTTCCTTAATTAATTCAAAAGGGTGGTGCGATGAATAATTACCGGTAATTATCGCTCGTCAGGAATTCTCTTGTTTGTATACTTTGGAAAAAGTGCCTACAGACAACGGAACCTTCCTAACCCGATATTATAGCCAAATTTACTGAATCGCAATAGAAAAGTCGTGTCAAGACGTAACAGTTGCCAGATCGGGCAAGGTTCATCTTCAAGCAACAGGATACATCTGTCCGTGCGCTAGTTCTCATAGAGAAAACCAAGCCAAAACGAGTATTTACAGACCGGAAACACTGGCCTGCATACCAGCTTGTGATTCTGCCCAAATGGCGTCAAAACGCAGGCGCGACAGCTCGGTTTGTTGCGGTGCGTCAAAGACCGCCTCACCGCGCAGGTGATCGCTGTGAAAGCGCCGCACGATGTGCAGGTCGTCCGCGATGCAGAACGAATCCGTGAGCGCGCGCAGCGCCCGCGGCGTGCGCCGGCATTCGATGCCGTGCGCATGATCGCGCAGCAGGCGCAGGAACCTGGGCGCCTCCCGTTCCAGGTGCGCGGGATCGTGCAGCGCCAGCCGCAGGCGGCCGCCGGCGTGCAGGAAGCGGCGCAGTGCCGCGTCCGCGTCCGGCGCGCCCAGCCGGAACAACGTAAAGTCCGGATCGAACATGACGAGCGTCGCCCGTGCCCGTGTCCATACCTCGCCCAGTTGCTGCTGGAATGCGGCGCGGGTGTCGAAGGACGCGTTCATGTCAGCCGAGTTCGATCCAGCCGTCCTGGTACCAGGTGTACAGCGCCTCCAGCACGTCGTCCGACGCCTGGTCGAGCAGACTGCCCGCCAGGGCCCGCTCGTTGGCGAGCACGTCCAGCACGACCTTGTCCGCGCGCCCGACGGCGAACGATTCGCCGTTGATGAACACGTGCTTGCCGCGGTAGAGCATCAAGGTCTTGGGGGACAGCTTCAGGCCCTTTTTCGCCGCCTGTTCCATGAAGCGGCCCACCGTCAGCGGCTTCGCGACCGGCGTGAAGAACACGTTGTGCTTCGGCTCGGACAGGTATTCGCCCATGAAGATCGTGACGTCTTCCTCGTCCCAGCGCACCTTGTTCAGCTCTTCGGTGACGGTGGCCAGCATGTCGCGCGGGATCTCGGCCGGGTTCTTCGCGGGCTGCAGGCCCGGGTCGGCATAGCGGCCCGGCAGGTCGATGGAGTCGGCCATGAACTGCAGGAAGGCTTCGCCCAGTTCCTGGAACGACGGCGAGCGGAAGCCGATCGAATACGTCATGCATTCGCCCTCGGCGACGCCGTCGTGCGCGTAGTGCGGCGGCAGGTACAGCATGTCGCCCGGTTCCAGCACGAACTCTTCTTCCGGCTCGAAGTTGGCGAGGATCTTCAGCGGCAGGCCCTCGACCAGCGCCAGGTCCTGCTGCGCGCCGATGCGCCAGCGGCGCTTGCCCTGCGCCTGCAGCAGGAATACGTCATAGGAATCGAAATGCGGACCGACGCCGCCGCCGTCCGTCGCATAGCTGACCATCAGGTCGTCCAGGCGCGCGTCCGGCACGAAACGGAACTGGCGCAGCAGGGCATCGGCCTTCGGCTCGTGCAGGTTGACGCCCTGCACGAGCATGGTCCATTCGCGCTGCGTCCTGGACGGCAGTTCGGCCAGCGGGCCGTGCTGCATGTCCCATTGACCGTCGGTGAGCGTCACGAGGCGCGATTCGACGTGGTTCAGTTTGGCCAGCTCGGCCAGCTTGTCGACCTTGAGCAGCGGTTTGAAATCGGGGATGGCCTGACGGATGAGCAGGGGTTTCTTGTGCCAGTAATCGCGGAGGAACTGGGCGGGCGTGATATTGCCGAGGAGCTGTAATTTTTGCATATCCCATTATAACCAGGCTGGTAAACTCGCTGCCTAAAGGGGCCTCGAAAAACCGTAGCGAGCGGAAGCAGTGTTGGTCGAGAAGCGCAGCCGTACTAACGGTACGGCCGGTCCGCCGTTGCGGAGCATCGCAGACCGACAATGCGACGCGCAGTAGGTTTTTCGAGGCCCCCGGGTATAATCGAGACCTTACCCACGAAAGGATGTGCAATGAAGATTGCCCAGAACACGGTTGTGTCGGTCAACTATAAACTGTCCGACGCTCAGAACAACCTGATCGAAGACGGCGCCCAGCCGATGGTCTACCTGCACGGTGGCTACGAGAACACGCTGCCGAAGATCGAAGAAGAGCTGGACGGCAAGGACGTGGGTTACACGTCGACCATCCAGATCGAGCCGGAAGACGCGTTCGGCGACTACGATCCGAACCTGGTGAAGGTCGAGGACCGCAACCGCCTGCCGGAACCGATCGAAGTCGGCATGCAGTTCGAAGGCATGGCCGAGGGCAGCGACGAAGAGCCGGTCATCTTCACCGTCACCGAAGTGGCCGACGACAAGGTCGTGCTGGACGGCAATCACCCGCTGGCCGGCATGGCCCTGCGCTTTGACCTGTCCGTGATCGACGTGCGTGCCGCCACGCCGGAAGAGATCGCGCACGGCCACGTGCACGGCGCCCACGGCCATGACCACGGCCACGGCGAGATCGACGACAGCGAAGAGGGCGACCACTTCCGTAGCCAGCCGCTGCAATAATTACCCACGCACGCGGTGCGCCTCGACCCGGCTGCGGCCGGGTCGTCAGTCCTTCCTTGCGCCGTTCGCCGTCTCGACCTTGCGGGGATCGACCCTGAACAGGGTCTTCGTCTCCGGATTCACCACAACCTCCAATGCATCCGCGCCGGCCGCCAGATGGCCGACATTGCCGCGCCATTCGATGACGGGTCTTGCACGCATGCGCGTACCGTCGACGAGCAGCACCTTGCCCGGGAATTTCTGCGCCAGCGACAGGATCAGCCGGCGCGGCTCCGCGAAGCCGTCGTTGTCCGGCACGGCGCCGCGCAGCAGGGCGCGCAGGCCCGTCGGCTGCGACAACGCCTTCACGTCGCCTTCGGAAAACAGCACTATCGCTTCCAGCTTGTCGCGCCTGGCGATGGCGAACAGCCGGTGCAGCCAGAAGCGGTTCGCGACGAGCCGGTCCTCGTACTCGCTGTTGCGGCCCGCTTCGTTCAGGTAGTGGTTGTTATTGGCCGGCATGTTGACGGTCGCATACAGCACCTTGCCGACTGACCAGTGCGCATTTTCCGCATAGCTGCGAAAGCGCGGGCTCATCGACAGGCGCGTCAGCGGCAGCTTGCGCGCGCCCAGCGTGGACGGCTCGCCGTAGAACAGTTCGCGGATGCGGTTCATGCGCTCGATCGCATTCGTCCGGCCGGCGCTGTTGCGGCATTCCGTCCAGTCGCTGCCGGCCGGCAGCACGATGACGGGCCGGCGCGCATCGTCGATCAGCTCGCGCCGCTTCTGGTACAGCTTGTCCGTGCACGGCTCGTTCGCACCCTTGATGCCGGTGACGACCAGGAAGGCGACGTCCTTGTCGTCATTGTCGGCGAGCGCCTGCTTGAGGCGTTTTTCGCCGCCATCGGTAAAACCGTGGCCGATGATGGCGAAACGGTGCGCATCATCGTCGCGGGCGTCCGCGCGCGCGCCGCCCGCCAGCGCGCAGGCGAGGACGAACAGGAGAAGCGAACGGCGTCGCGGCATCGTCAGGCCGAGGCCAGCCGCTTGAGCTCGTACAAGCGTTCGAGCGCTTCGCGCGGGGTCAGGGCATCGGGATCGATGGCGTCCAGCAGCGTCAGCGCGGGCGACTCGGCCGCCACGTGCGCCGGCGCCGGTGCCGGTGCGGGCGCGGCTTCGGCGTCGCCTTCGTCGCACGGCGCCGGCGCGAACAGGTCGAGCTGCGGCGTCGCGTCGAGCGCCTGCGCTTCCAGCCGCGCCAGGTGCTTGCGCGCGGCGCGGATCACGCCGGGCGGCACGCCCGCCAGCTGCGCGACCTGCAGCCCGTAGCTCTGCGACGCCGGGCCGTCCTGCACGGCATGCAGGAACACGATGCTGTCCTTGTGCTCGACGGCCGACAGGTGCACGTTGACCGCGCTCGGATGCTGTTCCGGCAGCTGCGTCAATTCGAAGTAGTGCGTGGCGAACAGCGTAAAGCTGCGGCTCGTCTCGATCAGGTGGCGCGCGATGGCCCACGCGAGCGCGAGACCGTCGAACGTCGACGTGCCGCGGCCCACTTCGTCCATCAGCACGAGCGAGTGCTTGGTCGCGCCGTTCAGGATCGTGGCCGATTCCGTCATCTCCACCATGAACGTCGAGCGGCCGTTGGCCAGGTCGTCCGACGCGCCGATGCGCGTGAAGACGCGGTCGATGGGACCGATCGTCGCGCTCGTCGCCGGCACGTAGCTGCCGACATAGGCCAGCAGCGTGATCAGCGCGACCTGGCGCATGAACGTCGATTTACCGCCCATGTTCGGGCCCGTGATCAGGAGCAGGCGGCGGTCGTTGGACAGCTTGCAGTCGTTGGCGATGAAGCGCTCGATCTGGTTCTCGACGACCGGGTGGCGGCCTTCGACGATGGTGAGGCAGGGCTCCCCGACCAGCTGCGGCATGCACCAGTTGTTGCGCACGGCGTGGGCGGCGAGGGCGGTGATGGTATCGAGCTGCGCGATGCCGGACGCGATGCGCTGCAGGCACACGATGTGCGGCGCGAGGTCGGCCAGCAGCAGCTCGTACAGCAGTTTTTCGCGCGCCAGCGCGCGGTCCTGCGCGGACAAGGCTTTATCTTCGAACGCCTTCAGTTCGGGCGTGATGTAGCGTTCGCAGTTCTTCAGCGTCTGGCGGCGGCGGTAATCGTCCGGCACCTTGTCGGCCTGGCCGTTCGTGACTTCGATGTAGAAGCCGTGCACGCGGTTGTACTCGACGCGCAGGTTGGCGATGCCGGTGCGCGCACGCTCGCGCGCTTCCAGGTCGACGAGGAACTGGCCCGCGTTTTCCGACAGCGCGCGCAGCTCGTCCAGCTCGGCGTCGAAGCCGCGCGCGAACACGCCGCCGTCGCGCACCATGGCGGCCGGCTCCGTCGCGATGGCGCGTTGCAAGAGGTCCGCGCACGCCTCGGGCACGGCGATGGCGTCGTGGATGTCGCGCAGCAGGCACGAGTCGCCGGGGATGAAGCAGCGCGCCACCTGCTCGCGCAGCGCGGGCAGCTGGGTCAAGCCGTCGCGCAGGCTCGCGAGATCGCGCGGACGCGCCGTCAAGAGCGCGATGCGGGTCGTGATGCGCTCGATGTCGGGCACGTGTGCAAGGGTCGCCGACAGGTCGTGCATGGCCTCGCGCTGGGCTAGCGCCTCGATCGCTTCGTGGCGCGCGCGGGCCACGCGCTGGTCGCGCTTCGCGTGGTGCAGCCAGTGGCGCAGCAGGCGCGAACCCATCGCCGTGCGGCAGCCATCCAGAAGAGAAAACAGCGTGGGCGACTCGTGGCCGCGGATCGTCTCCGTCAGCTCGAGGTTGCGGCGCGTGGACGCATCGAGGCCGATGAATTCGCTCTCCGATTCGACCGCGAGACTCTTCACGTGCTGCAGGCCGCGGCCCTGCGTGGCCTGGGCATAGCGCAACAGCGCGCCGGCCGCGCCGAACGCGGCGCCGAGACCGTCCGCGCCGAAGCCGGACAAGGTGGCGACGCCCAATTGGTCGAGCAGCGCCTTGTGGCCGTGCACGACGTCGAAATGCCAATCCGGCACGCGCGCGGTGTGGCCGACCGGCGATTCTTCGAACAGGTCGGCGCCGCCGTCGGCGCGCAGCACTTCGGCCGGCGCGATGCGTTCCAGTTCCTGCACGAGGCGCACGGCAGCCGCCCGGGCGTCGCCCGCGAATTCCATCAGCCGGAGTCCCCCGCTGGCGAGCGACATCCACGCGAGACCCGTCGTGACCACCTTGCGGTTCGCGACCGTGCACACCGCGAGCAGGGGACGCTCGGCCTTTTCGGGCAGCAGGTCGGCATCCGTCAGCGTCCCCGGCGTGACGACCCGCACGACCTTGCGCTCGACCGGACCCTTGCTCAGCGCCGGGTCGCCGATCTGTTCGCAGATCGCGCACGACTCGCCCAGCTTGACGAGCTTGGCGAGGTACGGGTCGAGCGAGTGGAAGGGGACGCCCGCCATCTTGATCGGATTCCCGCCCGAGCTGCCGCGCGCCGTCAGGGTGATGCCCAGGATGCGCGCGGCCTTCTCGGCGTCCTCGAAGAACAGCTCGTAGAAGTCGCCCATCCGGTAGAAGACGAGCATCGTGGGGTAGTCGGCCTTGATGCTCAGGTACTGCTGCATCATCGGGGTGTGCTGGCTTTTTCCGGGTTTGGTAACTTCTCGGTCTAACGGCATGTTGTCGTCTAACTTCATGATTTTGTTGCGGATTCCTTGGGCTCGTGCGGCTCTCGATCGCATGGCGATTACGGATCGGCGTAGGGAGAGTGATGCACTCGATACCAGGGCGGCCGAGCAGCTGTCGGCAGACGTGCACTTTACCATGCCCCACCGGTCGACCTGCGGTGCGAGATGCAGGGTCGGCAAGTATACGTGAAAAGCCACGCCGAGCCTACGTCTGGACGCGTGGAACCGACAATCCGGGCGTGCTCGGGGGTGTACTGCAGAGCGGACCCGCACGTGGTCGCGCGGTTTGAAGAATTGATGGATCAACGACTGGATGTCGACACGTCCTTGTTCCGCAGAATGGATTCGCGGTAACCCGATGGGTCCATGCCGTAAGCCTGCCGGAACGCCCTGGCAAAGCTGCTGCGGCTGGCATATCCCGTGTTGCGTATGACCTGGTCGATGGACATATTGCCCGCCGCCAGGTCGGCCGCGGCCTGGCGCATGCGCACCTCCCGCAGGACAGCCATCGGCGAACGTCCGATGACGTTGGTAAACCGGGCCACGAACGCCGACCTGCTCAAGCACGCGGTCTCCGCCAACGTATGGACGGTATGCCCCTTGCCCGGCTGGGCGACCATGTCCGCGAACACACGTGCGACTTGCGGGTCGCTCAGCATGGCAAAGCGTTCGATCCAGACATTCATCGAACTCAGCGACTTGCGCACCAGGGCGATGATGACCTGTTTCAGCAACGCGCCGGTCATCGCCCCGTAACCGATTTCTTGCGCTACCAATTCGTCCATCGCGCATTTGAGCTTGACGTCCAGCCGATCGTCAGCACAGAATTTTTCCACGATCGGTGCCGTCAGGGTTTCGAACAAATCCATCGACGCGCCGTACAGGGTTCTGAAATAGCCGCATATCAGGACGGTTCGCGGCCCTTCATTCCCCGCCGTGAAGCGATACACCGAATCGACGATGTTCATGTGATCGGCTCCGGTGACCGGTTCGGTTGCGCCAGGCGACTCGTCGCCTTTGATGACCTCCAGCCGGAACGGACAATCGGGAGGCACGATGACGAGTGTATGGGGCTCGACTTTTACTGGCGCCTCGTTTCTCAGGTACATGAGCCCTGTGCCCTCGAGCACGTAATGAATGCCCGGACACGGGTGGCCGCCCATGACGAGGTTGTATCCCGGGCTGACCAGACATTCCGCGAGTGTGACGATCTGGACGTCCAGCGCCGCGATCAATCGGCTCAAATCCGCTGTCGAGATAGTGGGGACGGACTTCATTGACACCTTCCTTGTCGCACTGCCTGTTCCGTTCAAAAGGCCGACATCATGCCAGAATCCGGCCGGACTTGAGCCTTGCGGGGATTGTAGCGTCACCTTTCACAGCGGACCGTCGTATTCGCCGCGTGCCGGGTAATCCTTTGTGATCGCGAAGTCGATCGCCTGAAGCAGTTCCGAGAACAGCGGACGGGCAAACGGCATCGTCTGGACCGAGCCGTAATACAGGGTGCCATCGGGCCGTACGAGAAACACGCCCGGTTCCGAGAAGAGGGGCGGCTCTTCGATGCCGATCGACGATGTGCCGCGCGACGAGGAAATGTAGAGGCCCCATCGACGCGCGACGGCAAGCGGCAGCGAATGTCCGACCCGGAGATGGCCCGCACCGACCTTGCGTGCCATGTCCCGGGCTCGCTCCGGCGTGTCGGAACTGATCGCGATCACGCTGGTGCCGCGACGCTCGTACTCGGATAGCAGCGACCCGAGTTCGCGCAGGTACTTGAGGCAAACCGGACAATGAAGGCCGCGGTAAAAGACGAGTAACGTGAACTGGTCGTGTACGTTGTCTGCGAGATCGAACTCGCCATGATCGAGCGTCGGAACGCGAAGTTCAGGCACCAGTTGCCGAGGTAGCAGCATTGCTTTTCCTTTTAGGTTTCATTCCGGGTGAATCGTTCCATCGCGCCGCCTTCTGCGTGTCGGCGCAGACGGCGGCGCGAACTCGCGGCGATCAGATCGAACCGGCCGGCGCGACGGCGGGGAAATCCTTCTCGGGATCGAACACGTTGTTGAAGAAGTTCGTCAGCGAGTACATGGCCACCAGCGCGACGATTTCCATGGCGTTCGCATCCGTGTAGCCGGCAGCGCGCACGGCGTCCAGGTCGGCGTCGGCGACGTGGCCGCGCGTCTCGATGACCTTGCGCGCGAACTGGACGGCGGCGTCGCGCTTCGGATCGTTCGCGTGGCCCTTGCGCGCGAGCAGGATGTCGGCGGCCGGAAGCCTGGCCATGTGTTCGGCCGTGAAGCTGTGCACCGTCAGGCAGTAGTTGCAGCCGTTGACTTCCGAGACCGCGAGGCCGATGCTGTCGCGCGTCTTCACGTCGAGCGCCTTGCTCAAGGCGCCGAGCAGTGTCGCCCAGGCGTTGAACGCGATCGGGCTCTGCGCGAACGCGGCCATCATGTTCGGCGTGAAGCCGATATTCTTCGTGAAGGCGTCGAGGGTCGGTTTCGATTCGGCCGGCACGTGTTCCGGCGTGAGCGCTGCGGTTCTTGCCATCATATTCTCCATCAAGTGAGTCACTGGTTTCATCGGATCGGGGGCCGCCGTCGGGCGCTGTCCCCGTGTGGTTTGAGCCTCTACTGTAGGCGTGTCTGCTTCGCGCATCGAGACCGTACCTGCTCAATAAACTGCTCAAAAAGATCAGTCGGCCGGCGCATCCCGGCCGCCACCGAGGGCGCGGATCAGGGCGACTGTCGTGATCGCACGGTTGCCGCGCAGTTGCACGGCGCTGCGTTCGACCGTGGCAGGTTGCGCTGCGCGTCGAGCGGGGCGAGACAGCTGGAGCGGCCCGCGTCGTACAGCCTGTACTTTCGATAATAGGTGCGCCTGATCTCGTCCTGGCTGCGGGGCGGGTCGGCGAAAACGTGCGCCGGCGACAGTAGCGGCGTGATCGACGTGGTCTCGATCCTGACCACGTGGTCGACCGGGTATTCCGGGCCGTTCATCGTCCGGACCCGGTCCGCGATCATCGAATACGCGGCGTCGCCCGGCGCCAGTACCTGCGCACGGCCCTTGAAGCGGTAGCCGCGCCGCTCGAAGATGTCGACGACGTTGATGTCGACGGCGGGATTGCGCTTCAGGTTCGTGACCGTCGCGGGCGATGCGATATCGGCGAAATAGAGCACGCCCTGCACGACGGTGAGCGACGCCTTGGGCGAGAGGTTGGGCGTGCCGTCCGCGTTGACGGTCGCGACGAACGACAGTATCGCCCGTTCAATGATCGCCTCCATGTCGGCGGTAATATCGCGCATGGCCGTCCCCGCTAAGCCGCCGTGACCTGCAGCCCGCGCTGTACCGCGGGGCGGGCGAGGCCGCGGTCGAGCCACGCCCGCACGTGAAGGAACCGGTCGAAACCGACGAGCTCGCGTGCTTCGTAGAAGGTGATCAGGTTGCGCACCCAGCCGAGCAGAGATATGTCGGCGATGGTGTAGTCCGCCCCCATCACCCAGTCGCGGCCCGCGAGCCGTTGGTCGAGCACGCCAAGCAGCCGCGCGGACTCGTTCGCGTAACGCTGAAGCGGGCGCTTGTCTTCGTAGGCCTTGCCGGCGAATTTGTTGAAGAAACCGACCTGGCCGAACATGGGCCCGACACCGCCCATTTGCCACATCAGCCACTGGATCGTTTCGTAGCGCGCGCCGGGATCGGCCGGCAGGAACTTTCCCGTCTTGTCGGCGAGGTAGATCAGGATGGCGCCCGATTCGAACAACGCCAGCGGCCGGCCGCCCGGACCGTCGGGATCGTAGATCGCGGGGATCTTGCCGTTCGGGTTCAGCGAGAGGAACGCCGGGTCGTGGCTCTCGTTCGCGGTGATGTCGATGCGGTGCGGCTCATAGGCGAGGCCCGTCTCCTCCAGCATGATGCCGACCTTCACGCCGGTGGGCGTTGGCAGGGAAAAGAGCTGGAGCCGGTCGGGGTGCCGGGCTGGCCAACGCGAGAAAATCGGATGATCGGGTGTCACTTTCATTCTCCTGGACTTGGGATGGATGCTGAGTCTCATGCGCCCCGACGGGCGCTTCCTGGGCGGCGCAGCCACCACAGGTCGACGGTCATGACGCGTGCCTCCGGTCCCATGCGATCGGACGCGGCAAGCGTCGGACCGGCGTCACGTCCATGGTCGCGACCCCGGCCGCGGTCGCCGACGCGGCCTGGTCGCGGTCGAGGAATGCGGTGGCTTGCACGGGGATGAATTGCACGGTCCTCAGGCCGATATTTCCCAACACGACCGCGAGATACGGCGTGAGAAAGTCCGGCTGGTTGGCCCGCTCGCCGCTGAAGACGCCGCCGGAAGCAATGCCGACGAAGACCGGACGATCCCGCAGCATGCCGACTTTCCCCGCGGGCGTCGACGCGAACGTGCGGCCGGCGCGCAGGATGCGGTCGATCCACGCCTTCAGGACCGAGGGCACCGTGAGGTTGTACATGGGCGTTCCGATGACGATCGCATCGGCCGCTTCGACTTCCCGGATGAGCATTTCGGAAAATTCGAGAGATCCGTTCGGCGGCGCCGCCAGCGTGGCCGGCGACGACAGTGCCGTCGCGTAGTCCGATGCGACGTGCGGGATTGGGACACAGGCAAGATCGCGCCGGCTGACGCTCGTATTCGGCGTGCCGTCGAGCAGCTTGCCGACCAACGCGGCGGACAGCCGCCGGCTGTGCGATTCGGTACGCGGGCTGCAATCGATATGGAGGATGTTCATGCGAATGCTCGTTCTGGTTTTCGGGGTCGGAGGATCGTCCTTCTTGCGGCTAGACCAGATCCAGCACGTCGGTCACGGGGCGGCGCGGCTTCTGCGCCCAGTTACCCTGGCGCTCCACTCCGACGGACAACAGCATGACGGGCACTTCCTCCTCGCCCAGGCCGAATTCATGGTGCACCGCGTCGGCGTCGAAGCCGATCATCGGCGTCGAACCCAGGCCCAGCGAACGGGCCGCGTACATGATCGCGGCCGCGCCGAAGGTCGCGGTGCGTACCGCCTCGTCGCGCCGGCGCTGCGGGTATGCCATGTACAGGTCGCGGGCCGGGATTTCCCAGTCCCGCACCATGGCCGCCGGCATGACGCCCGCTTCCACCAGCGGCGCCAGGCGATCGGGGATCACGGCGGAGTCGGCCAGCTGGCCACAGACGATGAAGGTGACGGCCGCTTCGGTGATCGCGGGCTGGTTCCACGCGATCGGGCTCAGTCGGGCCTTCGCTGCGCTGCTGCGCACGGCGATGAAGCGCCAGTTCTGCATGTGGAAGGACGTGGGCGCGGCGGTGCCGACCTGCACGAGCGCGCGGATCTCGTCGTCGCTCAGGGTGGCGGACGGGTCGTAGTACTTGGTTGCGCTGCGGTTCAGGATGCAGTCGATGACGGCATTGGTCTGAGTGATTCCAGTGGTTGCAATACGGCTCATGGCGGGTGCTTTCGTCAGGTGGTCAGGAGCCTCCACTTTAGGCGGGCCGGTCGCCGTTTTCGAGACTGGATCTTCTCAACAAGCTGCTCAAAAGGATCAAGCAGACAGGGAATCGCCCGGACGCGTACACGCATCAGGCGCCCTCGCGCGCCAGGCGCCGCCATTGTCCCGGCGTCATCTCCATCTTGTCCGTGAACAGGCGCCTGAACGCCGCCACGGATCGATATCCCACCGAGTCGGCCACCGCCTCGGTGGTCATTCCGGGTTTCTTCAACTCGTTGGCCGCCAGACTCATCCGGATATCGGTCAGGAATTCGCTGGCTGAACTCCCGACCTTGTCCTGGAAATGCCGCACGAAGGTGGCGCGCGACATGCTGCACAGGTTGGCCAGGTCGGGCAGGTTCCAGGCGCGCGCCGGCTCCGCGAACATCGCCGAAATGGCCGGGGCCAGACGCGGATAGCCGGCGAGTGCCAGCAGGCCTGGCGGGGCCGACGCGGACTCGCTTGCCGCGCGCAGCACGAGGGTGAACAGCGCCGAGGTCAGGGCATTGAGGATCGCGTATCCGCCCGGCCTGCCGTCGGCGGACTCCATGCGCATCAGTCCGACGAGGTTCGCCAGGTGGTCCGGCGCGGACTCGCCGCCGTCTTCGCCACGACCGGCGCCGGTCCGTACCACGACGTTCGTGGGCAGGTAATTGCGAATCAGCCGGTCGTGGGGCGGCCGGATGAAGAATCGCCCGCACAACATGTCCAGATGCTCGCCCCGGCCATTGTTTTCGCGGAGCGTCAGTCCGGCGGTACTCTGGCGAGTGTGGGTCCGCGCGGGGGCACGTCCGCTGCCGTCGTGCAGCACGTGCGCCGATCCGTGGGGCAGCAGCACGATATCGCCGCCGCCCAGTTCCATCGTCGTGTGCGTGTCCGGATCCTCGATGATCGCGCGGCCATTGAGTACGACGTGGTAAGGAATCTCGTGCGCGGCGGCCTGCGGCCAGGCGACGCGCCACGGCGCACCGTATGCGCAGCGAACCTCCAGCTGGCCGGTGACGGTGATCATTTGCAGAAGCTGGCTCAGCCAGTCGACGTGTGACATGGAATCTCGGGAACCTGAACGTTGGTGCGATCGAATGTGGGGTGCGCCGGCAGGCCGATGCGACCGCCGGCATGGCGGAGGGTCAGACCAGATCCAGCACGTCGCCGACGGGGCGGCGCGGCTTCTGCGCCCAGTTACCCTGGCGCTCCACCCCGACGGACAACAGCATGACGGGCACTTCCTCCTCGCCCAGGCCGAATTCGCGGTGCACCGCGTCGGCGTCGAAGCCGATCATCGGCGTCGAACCCAGGCCCAGCGAACGGGCCGCGTACATGATCGCGGCCGCGCCGAAGGTGGCGGTGCGTACCGCCTCGTCGCGCCGGCGCTGCGGGTATGCCATGTACAGGTCGCGGGCCGGGATTTCCCAGTCCCGCACCATGGCCGCCGGCATGACACCCGCTTCCACCAGCGGCGCCAGGCGATCGGGGATCACGGCGGAGTCGGCCAGCTGGCCACAGACGATGAAGGTGACGGCCGCTTCGGTGATCGCGGGCTGGTTCCACGCGATCGGACTCAGTCGGTCCTTCGCTGCGCGGGTGCGCACGGCGATGAAGCGCCAGTTCTGCATGTGGAAGGACGTGGGCGCGGCGGTGCCGACCTGCACGAGCGCGCGGATCTCGTCGTCGCTCAGGGTGGCGGACGGGTCGTAGTACTTGGTTGCGCTGCGGCTCAAGATACAGTCGATGACGGTGTTGGTCCCGGTAAATCCCTTGGTCATAATTGGTCCTGTGGGTAAAGGAGTGTGGTGGTCGCGTGCTATCCGGCGTGAACGGTGCCGACGCGTATCAGGGCGCGCATATCGCGCAGCAATGCATTCTGTCGTATCGATGAGATGAATTGAAGAACCAAGATTGCCGATTCCCGTGTGTACCAAGGCGCCGCCGGCGTATCAGGCGTAGCGGTCGATGATCTCGAACAGTCGGCGGCAGGCCGACGCGAGATGCGGCTCGGGTGCGGTCGCTACCCCAAGCAACAGGCCCGGCTGGCTCCACGACCGGGTCGCGAACCATTGGGACAACGGCGACGGTGCCATCCCGAAGCTTCTGGCTTCCCGGGCGATCTGTACGTCGGGCGTGCCGTCGGGCAGGCTGAGCAGGACGGCCAGGCCCGCCGTGACCCACGGTACGTCATGTATCCGCAACTGTTCGCACAGCGCGTCGCGCTGGGACGAATACAAACGCTTCAGCCGCCGGACGCGCCGGCTGTAATGGCCCTCGCGCATGAACCGCGCCACGGGAAGTTGAATGACGGGGGAGGGCGCGTGGACAAACACTGCCGCCGCCTCGGAGAACGCGGCGACCAGCCCAGTCGGCGCCACGATGAATCCGAGGCGCAGTCCCGGGCCGACGGTCTTGCTGAACGTACCGATATGGATGACCCGTCTGCCGTTGTCCAGCGATGCCAGGGCCGGCGCCGCCCTGCCTTCGATTTGCAAGTCGCCGAGGTAGTCGTCCTCGATGATCCATGCACCGTTCGAGCTTGCCCATTCAAGCAGCTGAAGCCGCCGTCTCAAACAAAGGGTCGGACCGAGGGGGGCCTGTTGACCGGGCGTCACGACGGCCAGCGCGGCGTCCGCGGCATGGTCGATCCCGTAACCGACGTTCATGCCGCCCGCGTCCACGGGGACCGGAACAATACGCAAACGCGCCAGTTGCAGCGCCTTGCGGGTGCGGTAGAAACCAGGCTCTTCCATCCAGACCTTGCGACCATCCAAACCGAGCACCCGCAGCGTGAGATCGAGTCCGGAACTATAGCCCGACGTGATGAACACCTGTTCGGGAAGGCAGTGGATGTTCCTGGAGATCGAGAGATGCCCTGCGATTTCCCGGCGCAGCTCGAATTCCCCCGACGGGTCGGGATGGCCCAGCGAGGAGAAAGGACCTGGCTTCAGCAGATTGGAAGAGCGGGCACGCGCGAACAGCCTTTCCGGCTGACCTTCCAACGCTGGAATACCGAGCTGGAAGATCGCCGGTCCGGCGCTCGTCTCATCGCGCTTCCTCGCACAGGTGTCGGGCCCAACTGCTTGTGGTTGCGTCGACCGCGCGTCCGGCCGTGGCGCCACGAGCGTGCCCCGGGCACCGAACGTTTCGATCATCTGGAAGTCGGATAAGCGCTCGTACGCCGCCTGGACCGTGCCGCGTGCCACACCCAGGTGAGCCGCCAGGTCTTGCCACGAAGGCAAGCGCGTGCCAGGTGCGAGCAGACCCGAGTCGATCGCCTTGGTGATGCTGATACGAATTTGTTCCGACAGCGACTGCGTGGATGCCCGGTCGAGCTCAATGTGCAGGTCTGAATTGATATGACGTGTCAAAGGACTCTCGGCGTTGACATGAGGCGATATTCAGAAATAAGCAACGGTAGCAGTCGGCGCGTATCGCAAGGTCTCGAAATTGTTCTAATTCGTCCTGATCGACGCGTTCGAACTCCGGGATGAGAGTGGATGGCAGGGTTTGACGACGTTCGCGCGGGGCGGCGGGCCACGACACGCATGGCCCGGCCTCGATGTCACAGCAGGAAAGTGCGCCGTCGCTTGCCCGGCACCGCCAACACCCTGAGCGCCGTTTCCATGCGCACGCGCCGATACTCCATCGCCCTTGCCGCCGCATGCACGCCCCGCGCCCGCAACGCATCCTGCACGTTCTCGGCCGTCCAGCGGTCGCTCCGCCGTTCACCGAGCATTTTCTTCAGCAAGCCCTGGTCGTCGATCCATCGGTAAGTCATGACGTCCTCCTTGTGGTTGAGGACACCAGTTTCGCGTTAATTGCATCAAGGCAACTTACCGAGCATCAAGCCTAGGAAAGACGCGCGTGGTTGAGGATGAGCCAGGCCACGGTGATGACGACCATGCCGGTAAAGGTCACGCACGACCAGGTGAAGAACCAGGCCGACACGATCCCGGCCTGCAGCACCTTCTCGAACAGGATGCCCAGCGCGAAATCGACGGCGGTGAGAAAGGACCAGCGCCGCAGGTAGACGGGCAGGTAGCGGCTCATCTTGCGGTTGTGCTGGCGCGCGGCGTGCCGTTCGATGCGGTCGCGCGCGGCGCTGACGTCGCGGAACAGCCAGTCGAAGAACAGGAAGCGGTACAGGAGACGCCGGAAGGGCATTTCCGGGGCCGGGTCGTTGTCTGCAACGGGGTGGGACTGCTTGTCGATCGTCATGGTTGCACCGCTCGCTCGAATTCTCATTCATGGTATGCCAGATGCCGCGTCCAGCCACGTTCGTTGCCTAACGTAGCGTGCGCGATGCCTGACGTTTCTGAGCAGCACCAATAAAAAGCGAAACGGGCGCTCGCGGCGCCCGTTCCAAAACAACGGCCAGGAGGCGTCAGCCTGCCTGCACCCGCTTGGCGATGTGCGCCAGCGCCTCGTCCACCTGGTCGATCAGGATCAGCGCCAGGTCGCCCGGCTGCAGGCGTTCGAGCGCCTTGTCGATGGCGACGAACTCGCCCTTGATCTCGTCGATGTGCGTCGTCCGGGGCGCGCCGGCGAGGCCCTCGCGCAGCAGGCCCACGACTTCGCCCTCGAGGCGGCCGCGCTGGCACTGGTCTTCGTACAGCAGCACGTCGTCGAACGCTCTGCCCAGGATGCGGGTCTGGTCGCGGATGTCCTCGTCGCGGCGGTCGCCCGCGCCGGAGATCACCACCGCGCGGCGCTTGGCCGGCATCGATTCGACGGCGTTCACGAGGGCCTGGATCGCGTCCGGGTTGTGGCCGTAGTCGGCGATGACGGTGGCGCCGCGGTAGTCGAACACGTTGAAGCGGCCCGGGGCATTGTCGCTTTCGCCGACGAAGGTCTTGAGGCCGACGCGGATCGCATCCCACGAGATGTTCACGGCCCAGGCGGCGGCCACGGCGGCCATCACGTTCTCGACCTGGAAGCCGATCACGCCGCCGCGGGTGATGGGCACGTCGAGCAGCGGCACGCGTTCTTCGTTCTTGCCCTGCGCCGCGACGAGGTGGCCCTTGTCGACGTAGACGATGCGGCGGCCCTGCGCGCGGTGCTTCTGCATGACGGGCAGCGAGGCGTCCGCGGCGAAATAGGTGATGTCGCCCTTCGTGTTCTCGGCCATGCCGGCGACGATCGGGTCGGCCGCGTTCAGCACGGCCATGCCGTTCGGCGCGACGTTCTGGACGATCACGCGCTTCAGGACCGCGAGGTCTTCCAGCGTGGTGATGTAGTTCAGGCCCAGGTGGTCGCCGGAGCCGATGTTCGTGACCACGCCGACCTGGCAGCGGTCGTACGCGAGACCCTCGCGCAGGATGCCGCCGCGGGCCGTCTCGAACACGGCCGCGTCGACGTCCGGATGCAGCAGCACGTTGCGCGCGCTGCGCGGGCCGCTGCAGTCGCCGCTGTCGATGCGGCGGCCCTGGATGTACACGCCGTCCGTGTTCGTCATGCCGGTGCGCAGGCCCGAGCTCGCGAGGAGGTGCGCGATCAGGCGCACGGTCGTCGTCTTGCCGTTCGTGCCCGTCACGGCGACCACCGGGATGCGGCCGTCGTCGCCCGGACCGTACAGCGTGTCCATGATGGCTTCGCCGACGGCGCGACCCTTGCCGAACGACGGCGAGATGTGCATGCGCAGGCCCGGCGCGGCGTTCACTTCGACGATGCCGCCGCCCTGGTCCTCGATGGGTTTCAGCACGCTGTCGCACACGAGGTCGACGCCGCAGATGTCCAGGCCGACCATGTGGGCGGCCGCGATGGCGCGCGCCGCCACTTCCGGATGCACGTCGTCCGTGACGTCCGTCGCCGAGCCGCCCGTCGACAGGTTGGCGTTGTTGCGCAGGGTGACGCGCTGGCCCTTCGGCGGGACCGATTCCGCGTCATAGCCCTGCTTCGCCAGCGAGCCGAGGGCGATGTCGTCGAAGCGGATCTTGGTGAGCGAGGTCGCGTGGCCGTCGCCGCGGCGCGGGTCCTTGTTGACGATGTCGACGAGCTGGCGCACGGTGTGCACGCCATCGCCCACCACGTGCGGCGGGTCGCGGCGCGCGGCGGCGACGAGCTTGTTGCCGACGACGAGCAGGCGGTAGTCGTGGCCCGGCAGGTATTTTTCGACCATGATCTCGTCGCGGAACTCGGACGCGGCGGCAAAGCCCTTGTCGAGCTGTGCGCGCGTGGTGACGTTCACGGTCACGCCCTTGCCCTGGTTGCCGTCCTTCGGCTTGATCACGACCGGCAGGCCGATTTCCTGCGCGGCGGCCCACGCGTCGTCCGGATCGCTCACGCTGCGGCCCAGCGGCACAGGCACGCCGGCCGCGTTCAGCAGGGTCTTGGTCAATTCTTTATCTTGCGCGATGGATTCCGCGATGGCGCCGGTGGCGTCGATCTCGGCGGCCTGGATGCGGCGCTGGCGGCTGCCCCAGCCGAACTGCACGAGGCTGCCCTCGGTCAGGCGGCGGTACGGGATGCCGCGCGCGACGGCGGCGTGCACGATCGAACCCGTCGACGGGCCGAGGCGCACGTCCTCGTCCAGGTCGCGCAGCTGCTTCAGGGCCGCATCGAGGTCGAACGGCTGGTCGTTGCGGGCGGCGGCGCACAGCTGTTCCGCCAGTTCCATCGCGAGGCGGCCGACGTCTTCCTCGCTGTATTCGACGACGACCTGGTAAATGCCGCGCTCCAGGGTGGCGGTGGTGCGGCTGAACGTGACGGGGCAGCCGGCCTGCGCCTGCAGGGCCAGCGCGGCGACTTCCAGCACCTGGGCCAGCGGGATCGTGTCGTCATGGCCGGTCGGCTGCAGCGGCCAGATTTCCGGGAACAGGGCGCGCAGGCGCGTCTCGAAGCCGGGCAGGGCGCCGATCGATTCCTCTTCCGGCAAGCAGGCGACGATCGCCTCGATCGACGTGTGGTGGCTCCAGAGGTTGGGACCGCGCAGGGCGCGTACGCGTGATACTTCCATAAGTCTTTCCTTTAGGGTCTTGCGGCATCGGCCCGGTCAATGCCGGGCTCGTCATCAGGCCTTTTTCTTTTTGCCGGCCGGGTCGAACGTGCGCAGGCCGGCGCAGATCAGGTCCGTCGGCACGTCCAGCGCCCAGCCGGCCAGCGCGGCCGCGAGCAGGGCATTCGGCTGCGCGGCGGTGGCGGGCTTCACTTTGTCGATGCCCAGCAGCGGCATTTCCTCGCTGCCCTGGGCCAGGACGATGTGGTGGTTGCGCACGAATGCCACGCGGCCGCCGGCGGCGCGGTGCGCGGCCAGGGTGGCGTTGGCTTCGTCCTGCGCGTAGAACAGCACGGCGCCGTCGGACAGTTCGCCCAGCGCGGCCACGCGTTCATTCGCCGCGTCCAGCACGGCCGCGCCATCGGACAGCACGACGTCGACCTGGCTGCGCACGACGTTGTAGAGCGCATCGTCGTCGCGCACGTACAGGTCGGCCACGTCGGCTACATTGCCCATGTCGGTCACGATGCCGACGAGGCAGCGGTCGTACGGCAGGCCTTCGGTCAGGATCGTGCGCGCGTTCGATTCGAACACGGCGGCCTGCACGGTGCGGTTGATCAGCAGGCGCTGGCCGGCGTCGAAGCGGGTGCCGTCCTGCGCAGTGACCTGGCGGCCGTCGAGGAACAGGCCCTCGCGGTTGGCCACGCCCACGTGCTTGCCGGCCAGGTTCAGCACGGTGCCGACGAGGCGCGCGGCGAGTGCGGCGTCCGTGGTGCCCGTGACGCCCACGAGCGGGATGCGGCCCGTCTCGCCCTCGGCAAACAGGTGCTCGACGATGGCCTTGCCCACGTTGCGCGGCTCGCCCTGGGCGGGCTTGATGTGCGCGAGCAGGCCGGGGCTGGAATTGACTTCGATGATGGCGCCGCGCTGTTCTTCCAGCGGACGCGAGATGTCTTCGCACACGAGGTCGATGCCGGCGATGTCCAGGCCCACGACGCGCGCGGCCAGCGCGGCCACGTGCGCGACGTCGGGGTGGACCTCGTCCGTGACGTCGTCGGCCACGTTGCCGTTCAACTGGATCAGCACTTTCTGGCCGGCCTGCGGGACCGAATCCGGCGTGAGGCCCTGGCGTTTCAGATCCAGCATGACTTCATCGCTTTCGGCCGGCACGACGGGGCTGAGCGGGAATTCTTCGGAATTGCCGCGGCGCGGGTCGATGTTGATCTGGCTGTCGCACAGCTGCGTGACGGTGGAGGTGCCGTCGCCGACGACCCACAGCGATTCGCCTTTGGCAGCGGCAACGACTTTCGAGCCGACGACGAGCAGGCGGTGTTCGTTGCCGGGAATGAAGCGCTCGACGAGGACGGCGCTGGAATCGCCTTCTTCGGCCGCGATGGCGTAGGCGGCATGCACGTCCGCTTCCGACATCAGGTTCAGCGACACGCCGCGGCCATGGTTGCCGTCGACGGGTTTGATGGCGACGGGCAGGCCGATGTCCTGCGCTTCTTCCCACGCCGCTGCCGCGCTGCGAACCACCGACCCCTCGGGGACCGGCACGCCGCAGGAGGCGAGCAGGGTCTTGGTGAGGTCCTTGTCGCTGGCGATGGATTCGCCGATGGCGCTCGTGCGGTCCGTCTCGGCCGTCCAGATGCGGCGCTGCGCGCTGCCGTGGCCCAGCTGCACGAGATTGCCTTCGGTCAGGCGGATGGAGGGGATGCGGCGGTCGGTGGCGGCGTCGACGATGTGGCCGGTCGACGGACCCAGGCAGTAGCGGTCGACCAGTTCCGTCAGCTCATCGACCTTGGCCTGCAGTTCGAACGGGGTGTCGTTGATGGCGGCCATCAGCAGCGCGTGACCGGCTTGCAGGGCTGCACGGCCGACGGTCTCGTCGCGCGTGCGGAATGCCATTTTATAAATGCCGTGATCGGCGGTGGAGCGGGTTTTACCAAAGCCGGTCTTCATGCCGGCCAGGTTCTGCAATTCGAGGACGATGTGTTCGAGAATGTGACCGGACCAGGTGCCGTCGCGCAGGCGCTCCAGGAAGCCGCCCCGTTCGCCGACGCCGCAGCGGTGTTCGATCAGGCCCGGCAGCCAGGCGGTGAGGCGTTCATACAGGCCGGGAAGTTTATTCGAAGGACATTCTTCGAGTTCGCCGATGTCGAGCCACGTTTCGATGACAGGGCGGTAGGTCCAGATGTTCGGTCCACGCAGGTGGTTTACACGAAGAATTGCAATGTCTTTCTTATTTGTCATGAAAATATCCAGCCACGCGACGACCGCTCTCTCATCGCGTGGCATTGCCTAAGTTTGCACATCGATGGTCAAAGACGTTGCCGGATCGCGGCCCCGTCTTCCTCTCTTTCCATAATGCACATGTTGTATACTTGCCGGAACGAAGCTTACCGTGCCGAACCGATTTCTGCCACTCTGGCCCCTCCGATAGAATACCGTACACGCCGAAGCGCCGCGTTTCGGAAGGTGCGCGTGTCAACGGCAACACCGCCCTCAACGTTCCATCGTACAGATCAGAACCAAAACTCGCCTTTGCCGGCGGCATCACATGACAACTCAACAACTTGTTCCCTCCGGTCCGCAGGCGTCGACCGCCGGTTTCCTGCCTGAGCACTGGCAGGCGGACGTCGCGAAGAAGCTTGCGCCAGGGGAAAACGTTTTAAACAGCGTCGAGGTTGACCTCGATGCGAAATTACGTTTCACCAAAGGTATTCTTGTCGTCACGAATTATCGCCTGCTGACCCGCGCACCCGGCGACACGATGTGGCGCGACTGGCCGTATCGTGCCGGTTTGACAATGCGCCACCACGACCACGCGGGCGTCGGCCACCTCGAACTCGTCGACCAGAACGGCCTGCTGGCGGCCTGGCGCTTTACCTTGGGCCAGAACCTGCAAGCCATTCGCGTCGTCGACCAGTTCGAGGACCAGGTCGAAAGCCACGTCAGCGGCGTCGCCGTGCAAGCGCCCGAGCAACATACTTGCCCGAGTTGCAAGGCGCCGCTGGAACCGGACCAGGAAGACTGCCCGATTTGCACCAAGGTGCTGCATACGCCGCCGTCGACCTGGACCCTGTTCCGCCTGTGGCGCTTCGCCCGGCCTTACAAGGGTCAATTGCTCCTCGGATTCTTGCTTATGTTGGCAAGTACCGGCGCACACATGATTCCGCCGTATCTGACGATGCCGCTGATGGACAATGTGCTGATCCCTTACCAGAACGGCAAGCACATCGACACTCACCTCGTCTACATGTACATGGGCGGCCTGTTCGCATCGAGCATGCTGGCCTGGGCGCTGGGCTGGGGCCGCACGTACATCCTCGCCCTCGTGTCCGAGCGGATGGGCGCCGACATGCGTTCCGAGACCTATGAGCACCTGCTGAGATTGTCGCTGGAATTCTTCGGCGGCAAGCGCACGGGCGACCTCATGTCGCGCATCGGCAGCGGCTCGGACCGCATCTGCGTGTTCCTGTCGCTGCACCTGCTGGACTTCCTGTCCGACGTCCTCATGATCATCATGACGGGCGTGATCCTGTTCAGCATCAATGCCAAGCTGGCCCTGATCACGCTGGTGCCGCTGCCGTTCATCGCGTGGATGATCCACGTCGTGCGCGACAAGCTGCGCACGGGCTTCGAAAAGATCGACCGCGTGTGGGGCGAGGTCACGAACGTGCTGGCGGATACGATCCCCGGCATCCGCGTCGTGAAGGCGTTCGCGCAGGAGCACCGCGAGGCGTCGCGCTTCCGCGAGGCCAATAAACACAACCTGGCCGTCAACGACAAATTGAACAAGGTGTGGTCGCTGTTCTCGCCGACCGTGTCGCTGCTGACGGAACTGGGCCTGCTCATCATCTGGTGCTTCGGTATCTGGCAGGTCAGCCAGCAGGAGATCACCGTCGGCGTGCTGTCGGCGTTCATCGCGTACAGCGGCCGCTTCTACGTCCGTCTCGATTCGATGAGCCGCATCGTGTCCGTCACGCAGAAATCCGCGTCGGCCGCGAAGCGCATCTTCGACATCCTCGACCACGTGTCGAGCGTCCCCGACCCCGTCAATCCGGTCAAGCTGGACAAGGTCGAGGGCAATATCGCGCTGCGCGAAGTGGGCTTCCGCTACGGCAACCGCGCCGTCAACCGCGGCATTTCGCTGAACTTCAAGGCCGGCGAGATGGTGGGCCTCGTGGGTCACTCCGGCTCGGGCAAGAGCACCCTGGTCAACCTGATCTGCCGCTTCTACGACGTGGCGGAAGGCGCGATCCTACTGGACGGCCGCGACATCCGCAGCTTCGCCGTCGCGGACTACCGCCGCCACATCGGCCTCGTGCTGCAGGAGCCGTTCCTGTTCTTCGGCACCATCGCGGACAACATCGCCTACGGCAAGCCGGATGCGACACGCGAAGAGATCATCGCCGCCGCCCGCGCCGCGCACGCCCACGAATTCATCCTGCGCCTGCCGCAGGGGTACGACTCGATGGTCGGGGAGCGGGGCCAGGGCCTGTCCGGCGGCGAGCGCCAGCGCATCTCGATCGCCCGCGCGCTGCTGATCGACCCGCCGATCCTGATCATGGACGAAGCGACGTCGTCCGTCGACTCGGAAACGGAAAAGGAAATCCAGAAGGCGCTGGACAATCTCGTACAGGGCCGCACGACGATCGCCATCGCGCACCGCCTGTCCACCTTGCACCGTGCCGACCGCCTGGTCGTGCTGGACCGCGGCCAGGTGGTGGAAGAGGGCAACCACGACGAACTGATGGCGCGCGAAGGCGCGTATTACCGCCTGTACGAAGCGCAGGCGCGCAATGTGGACCAGGATCCGGACGACGACGGCAGCAAGGACGACTGAACGATGAATGCAACTTTTCAATTGAGGCGCGACCCGTTCGGGAAGCTGGTCCTGACGAATGCCGAGGGCGAGGAATTCGTGGGCGTCACGCCCGTGCGCTCATTCCCCGTGCAGGCGCCGTCGAAAGGCATCTCGCTCGTGCGCGACGGCGGCAAGGAAGTCGCGTGGATCGACGACATCGACACGGTGCCGGCCGACATCCGCTCGCTCGTGACGGAAGAACTCGACGGCCGCGAATTCATGCCCGAGATTTTGTCGATCAAGGACGTGTCCAGCTTCGCCACGCCGTGCACGTGGACGGTGAAAACCGACCGTGGCGACACGGAATTCGTGCTCAAGGGCGAAGAAGACATTCGCCGGCTGGGGACGTATTCGCTGCTCATCGCGGACAGTCATGGGATTCACTTTCTCATCCGCGACATGTTCGCCATCGACAAGGGGAGCCGGAAGATACTCGACCGGTTCCTGTAAGGCTATTTCGTCAAATATTCTCGCTGTAACGTTGCGAAAATAAAAAATATCGACGGAATTGACGGAAACTCGTCGATTCCGTTCGATTTCTCTGTTACACTGTTTTCATTGCAACATTCCTTGCATGTCTCGCAACCGCGAGATCGCGTTCCAGTTCGACCAACGTCCCCGTCGAGCTGTCGTCGGCCCAGCCAACGCCGGCAGCTTTCCATCCCATCGTTCGTCATTTACTGGAGCCCGCAATGCGCCTCAAGTCCGTCCTGCTGTCCTTGTCCGTCGTCGCCGCGTTGAGTTCGAACGCAGTGGAGGCGTTTCCCCTGATTGCCAACGGCACGTTCGAATCCGCGACGAACGGCACGAACAAGCAACTGTCGTCCAGCCCGAACGGCGACGCCAACCGCTCCACGCTGGCGGGCTGGACGAGCAGCAACGGTAACGACGGCGGCTACAACTTCGTGCTGGACAGCGGCATCATCACGACCGGCGCATCGGCCATCGGCCTGAAGACGTACGCGTCGTCGACGGCGCACGGCAACGTGTTCGCATCCGATGCGCTCTACTATCCCGGCACGCTGTCGCAGACGGTCGGCGGCCTGACCGTGGGTGCGTCCTATCTGCTGACGTTCGACTATGCGTTGGGCCAGCAGGCGGGTTTCGACGGCGCCAACCTGAACAACTACTGGAAAGTCGGATTCGGCGACACCACCGTCAACGCGGGCGCGCTGTCTATCGACAACGGCGGCTTCAGCGGATGGAAGACGGCCAGCCTGACGTTCACGGCCACCAGCGCCAGCGAGGTGCTGTCCTTCCTGGCGGCGAGCAATTCGCCGGGCGCGCCGCCCTTCATGCTGCTCGATAACGTGTCGATGCAGGCTGCCGTGCCCGAACCGTCGACCCTGAGCCTGATGCTGGGCGGCGTGGGCCTCGCGGCTTTCCTGGCACGCCGCCGCAAGTCGAAGGCCTGAGCGGCCATGCCCGCGTCCTTGCACGACTGGGCGGTGAGCGCGCTGCGGATGGGCGCCTGGCTGGTGCTGCTGATGGCCGTGTTCGTGCCGCTCGAACGCTGGTTCGGCATGCGCGGCAACGGCTTGCCGCGGCGCGCGTGGCGTCACGACCTTGCGTACTACGTCATCAGCAGCCTGGTGCCGATCGTGGTGCTCGCGGTGCCGGCGGCGCTGCTGGCCGCTGCGGCGCAGCGCATCGTGCCGGCCGCGCTGACATCGACGGTGCAGGGATGGCCCACCCCCGTACGGGTGGCGCTGGCCTTTATCGTCGGCGAAACAGGCTTCTACTGGGGACACCGGCTGAGCCATGAACTGCCGTGGCTATGGCGTTTCCACGCGCTGCACCACAGTACCGAGCGGATGCGCTTTCTCGCGAATACCCGCTCGCATCCCGTCGACATGGTCGTGACGCGGCTTTTCGGCCTCGTGCCGTTGTACCTGCTCGGCCTGGCGACGCCCGGCGCCGCCGGCAGCGGCACCCCGGCGCTGATCCTGGTGCTCGGCACGTTCTGGGGATTCTTCATCCACGCCGACCTGCGCTGGCGCCTCGGGCCGCTGGAGTGGCTGGTGACGACTCCCGCGTTCCATCACTGGCACCATACCCGGCACGACCACGTCGACCGCAACTACGCGGCGACGCTGCCGATCCTCGACCGCCTGTTCGGCACCCATTACCTGCCGGCCCGCTGGCCGTCCGACTACGGCACCGATACGCCGCACGCGTCCACGCTGGCGGGACAGTTGATGGGTCCTCTCACGCCGGGGCGCCGGCCAGCCACCCACCCGCCGTCCACTCGATACGGTGGGTGAGCGCCAGCGTGTCCAGGAAGCGCCCGTCGTGCGACACGACGACGAGCGCCCCCGGCCACGACACGAGCATCGCTTCCAGCGCCTCCACGCTCGCGAGGTCGAGGTGGTTGGTCGGCTCGTCCAGCATCAATAGCTTCGGTGACGGCTCGCGCAGTACGGCCAGCAGCAGCGCGCCGCGCATGCGTTCACCGCCGCTCAACTCGCCGCTGGGACGCAGGATGCGGTCCGGGCCCAGCCCCGCGAGCGCGAGCATCTGGCGCAGGCGGCCCGCGTCGTGCGTGCTTTTCAGTTGATCGAGCAGGCTGCGCGCCGGGTCGAGCAGGGCCAGGTGCTGGTCCAGCAGCACGCCGGGCAGCCCGTGCACGCTGCCGGACAGCGGCGCGATCTCGCCGGCGATCGTGCGCAGCAAGGTGGACTTGCCGCAGCCGTTCGGCCCCGACATCGCGATGCGCGCCGCGCCGTGCACGCGCCAGTCCAGTGCCTGAGGCGGACCGTGACGCGCGACGAGCGCGTCGAATGCGAGCGCCGTCTGGCCGGGCGGGATGTCGACGTCCAGCTGCGGAAAGGCCGGCTGCCGGTGCAGCGCATCGAACGTGGAAAATGCGGCGCTGACGTCGTCCTGTAACGCCTGCCGCGCGCGCGCATGGCGCTCCGCGCGGGCGCCGTCGGTCTGTTCGGCGCGCTGGGGCAGGGCGTTCAGGACGATCTTCGGCATGCCGCCGTCCGCCTTCGCGCGCGCGCCGCGGGCGCTCCGGCGCGCGGCGCGTTCGGCCTGTTCCCGCATCTTTTGCTCGCCCTGGCGGCGCTCGACCTTCGCACGTTCCAGCTTCGCGCCGGCGGCCGCCAGTTCCGCCTCGCGCTGTTCGGCCACCAGCGACCACCCGCCGCCGTAGCGCCGCAAACCACCCGCATGGACTTCCAGCGTGCGCTCGACGTGCTCCAGCAGGTCGCGATCGTGGCTGATGAGCAGCAGGCCACGGCCGGACTGGCGCCACGCGCGCATCTGGTCGAGCAGGAAGGCGCGGTTGCCAAGGTCGAGGTGGTTGCCCGGTTCATCCAGCACGAGCAGGTCGGCGTCCGAGCAAAAGGCGCCGATCAGCGCGAGCAGCGTGTGCTGGCCGCCGGACAATGCTCGCGGTTCGAGCCGCGCGTCTAGCCCGGCGCCGTCCAGCATCGCCTTCCAGCGCGCTTCCAGGTCCCAGCGGTCGCCGATGAGGTCGAAATCCTCGTCGCGTGCATCGCCGTCCGCCAGCCGGTGCAGGGCGGCCAGCGGCGCGTCGAGACCGGCGACTTCGGCCAGGGAGCGTGCGGACGTGCCCCCGGTCTGCTGCGCCACGTAACGGATGCGCCCCGGCCGTTCGATGCGGCCGGCGGCTGGCGGCATGTCGCCCGCGAGCACGCGCCCGAGCGTGGACTTGCCGCTGCCGTTATGGCCGATCAGGCCGACCGTCTCCGCTTGAAACGACTCGTGCAGGTTCGTGAAGAGGATGCGCCCGTCGGGCAGGATGATGTCGACCCCGTGCAGGGCCGCGAAGTAGGGATGCGCCATGTGGAACTCCTGGATGCCAAGGAAAGCCGGAAGGGTTTCGAGGCCGTAGCAGTGCGAAAAGCATGCGAACGGCGGGCATTACAGGCGCATGGGTAGAATCTCCTGAAGACGAACCCATATTCTAGCAGGAGTGCCGCATCGAACCCCAACACTACGTCGTCGTCACGATCGGCTCGGCCGGCGACCTGTTCCCGTTTCTCGCGCTGGCGCTCGCCCTGCGTGCCCGCGGCCACCGCGTGAGCTTCCTCGCGCCCGGGCAGCACGGCCCGTGGGTACGGCCGACCGGCTTGCCGTTCACCGGCCTGCCCGCCGACGAAGCCGTGCTGCGCGATCCCGACCTGTGGCATCCCACGCGCGGCTTCGGCGTCGTGTGGCGCGCGACGCGGCCCGCGATGGCGCGCATCGTTCCCTTCGTCGCCGCGCTGCCGCAGGAAGAATCCTGCGTGCTGCTCGTGCATCCGCTCGCGCTGCCCGAGGCCGACTTGTGCCGCGTGGTGCATCCTGGCGTGAGGATCGCCGCCGCCTACCTCGCGCCGGCAAACCTCATGACGGTACACGATCCGTTGCTGGTAGGCCCGTGGCGCGTGCCCGCGTGGGTGCCGCTGTCCGCGCGCCGGGCGTTCTGGCGCTGGGTGGGCAGGCGCTTCATCGATCCCGTCGCGCTGGCGGACGTGAATGCGGCGCGCACGCCGCACGGCCTGGCACCGGTGCCGTCGCTGATGGACTGGATCGCGTCCGTGCCCGACCTGTCGGTGACGCTGTTCCCCGACTGGTTCGCGCCCACGCAGCCGGACTGGCCGCAACCGCTGGTGCGCGGCGATTTTCCCTTGTTCGATCCGCATGGCGATGCGTCGCTGGCGCCCGGGCTGACGGCGTTCCTGCAGGCCGGTGCACCGCCGCTCGTGTTCACGCACGGCACCGGCAACACGCAGGCAGCTGCATATTTCCGTGACGCCGCCGCAGCAGCCACGCGGCTGGGGGGGCGCGCGATCTTCCTCACGCCGCACCGCGAGCAGGTGCCGGCCGACCTGCCGCCAGCCATGCTGTGGCAGGACTACGTGCCGCTGCGGGCACTGCTGCCGCAGGCCGCGGCGCTCGTCCACCACGGCGGCATCGGCACGACGGCGGAGGCGCTGCGCGCGGGGACGCCGCAGCTCGTCGTGCCGCTGGCGCACGACCAGTTCGACAACGGCGCGCGCGTGACGGCGCTCGGCGTCGGCGCGAGCCTGCCGGCCGGGCGGCTGAACGAACGGCGGCTCGTGCGCGCGCTGGACGATCTGCTGGCGGCGCCCGGCCTGGCGGCTCGGACGCGTGCGGTGGCGGCGCGCTTCCCGCCGGGCGGCGGCATCGACAAGGTGTGCGACGCGCTTTCCCGAAGCGGGCAAGAATAGCGGTCGCCATCGACAAGGAGAAGCGGCATGAAAAGAAGCGCACTCGTCGTGGGCGCCAGCGGGATCGGCGGCCATGCCACGGCACGGGAACTGCTGGCCCACGGCTGGACCGTGTACGGCCTCGCGCGCCGCCCGCCCGCCGACCTGCCGGGCCTGATCCCCGTGCCGGCCGACCTGATGGATCCGGAACGGCTCGGCGCAGCGCTCGCCACGGCATTTGGCGACAGTGGCCCGACGCACGTCTTCATCACGACGTGGATGCGCCAGGACAGCGAAGCGGAAAACATCCGCGTCAACGCCGCGCTCGTGCGCAACCTGCTCGATGCCCTCAGCCGCCGCAAGACGCTGCGCCACGTGGCGCTGGTGACGGGCCTGAAGCACTACCTCGGCCCGTTCGAGGCGTACGCCAGTTCCGGCACCTTGCCCGACACGCCGCTGCGCGAATCGCAGCCGCGCCTGCCCCTCGACAATTTTTATTACGCGCAGGAAGACGAGGTCTACGCGGCGGCCGCCCGTGATCGCTTCACGTGGACCGTGCACCGGCCCCACACGGTCATCGGCATGGCGGTCGGCAATGCGATGAACCTGGGCACGACGCTGGCCGTGTACGCGTCGATCTGCAAGGCGACGGGCCGGCCGTTCCGCTTCCCCGGTTCGCGGGCGCAGTGGGAAGGCCTGTCCGACGTGACGGATGCGCGCATGCTCGCGCAGCAGCTGCGCTGGGCCGCCGACCACGACGCCGCGCGCAACGAGGCCTTCAACATCACGAACGGCGACTACTTCCGCTGGAGCTGGCTGTGGCGCCGGCTCGCGGCGTGGTTCGGCGTCCAGGCCGCCGGTTTCGAGGGCGAGATGCGGCCGCTCGAAGCCGAGATGGCGAACGACCACGCCGTCTGGCGCGAGCTCGCCACGCGCCACAAGCTCGTCGAGGCGGACCTGAACCGGCTCGTGTCGCCGTGGCACACGGACCTCGACCTCGGCCGTCCCATCGAAGTGATGACAGACATGGCGAACAGCCGCCGCCTCGGCTTTGCCGCGTGGCAGTCGACCGAGGATTCGTTCTACGACCTGTTTGCCGAGTTGCGGGCGCGGATGCTGATCCCCTAGCCGACCCGTCGTTTCCGCGAAGGCGCACTAGTGTCCGGAATACTGTTTTCAAAAACCGTCAGAAATAGCATCGTCATTCCCGCGCAAGCGGGAATCCATACTCAGTATGCTAACTACGTTCTTCATTTCCACCGCGTTGGCTACAAAGAGCCGACTTCGAGCAGTCAGCATGGGTTCCCGCTTTCGCGGGAACGACGGTTTTTCCTATGGCGGGCCTATTTTCGACGGTAAAAATTATTCCGGACAGCAGTGCGCGAAGGCGGGAACCTGAGTTTTGTGCACACCGACTACGTGTAACGGTAGCGGCATGCGAGCCATTGGGTTCCCGGCAAGGGGACGCCTGATCCGGGAACGACGGTCCAACTGTGTTCGACCGCACCGACTGCCGGGTTTGCATGTGCTGAAATGAGGCATCGTGAAGCATCCGGAGCCGCAGGCATGCGCGACCAAACATTGAAGACAGGCCACGTGCGCGTGCGCGGCGCGCGCGAGCACAATCTGAAGAACGTCGACCTCGACATCCCGCGCGACGCGCTCGTCGTGTTCACGGGCGTGTCCGGCTCGGGCAAGTCGTCGCTCGCGTTCGGGACACTCTATGCGGAAGCGCAGCGGCGCTACCTGGAATCCGTCTCGCCCTACGCGCGCCGGCTGTTCCACCAGATGCCCGTGCCGGAAGTCGACGACATCGACGGCCTGCCGCCCGCCGTCGCCCTGCAACAGCAGCGCGGCACGCCGACGACGCGGTCCTCGGTCGGCAGCGTGTCGACCCTGTCGAACTCCCTGCGCATGCTGTATTCGCGCGCCGGCGATTATCCGCCCGGCCAGGAGCTGCTGTACGCCGAATCGTTCTCGCCCAACACGGCGGAAGGCGCGTGTCCGCAATGCTCGGGACTTGGGCGCGTGTACGACGCGACGGAAGCGTCGATGGTGCCGGACGACAGCCTGACGATCCGCGAGCGCGCCGTCGCCGCGTGGCCGCCCGCCTGGCACGGCCAGAACCTGCGCGACATCCTCGTCACCATGGGCTACGACGTCGACACGCCGTGGCGCGACCTGCCCAGGAAGGACCGCGACTGGATCCTGTTCACCGACGAGACGCCCACCGTGCCCGTGTACGCGGGCCTCACGCCGGAGGAAACGCGCCGCGCCCTGAAGCGCAAGGAGACGCCCAGCTACCAGGGCACGTTCAGCGGCGCGCGCCGCTACGTGCTGCAGACGTTCGCGAACACGGAAAGCGCGTCGATGAAGAAGCGCGTGGCGCGCTACATGGTGAGCACGGAATGCCCGCTGTGCCAGGGCCGCCGCCTGCGCCAGGAAGCCTTGTCCGTGACGTTTGCCGGCATGGACATCATGACCTTGTCGCGCGTCCCGCTGGACCGCCTGGCGCAGATGCTGCGTCCTTACGCGGATGGAAAGGCACCCAGGCGTGCCGATAAACACCCGGAGCAGCTGATCGTCACGCAGCGCATCGCCGCGGACCTGTGCGCGCGGCTCGACACGATGCTGGCGCTGGGCCTGGGCTACCTCGCGCTGGAACGCAGCACGCCGACCCTGTCGCCGGGAGAATTGCAGCGCCTGCGCCTCGCCACGCAGGTGAGGTCGAACCTGTTCGGCGTCGTGTACGTGCTGGACGAGCCGTCGGCCGGCCTGCATCCGGCCGACACCGAAGCGCTGCTGGACGCGCTCGCGCACCTGAAGGCGGCCGGCAATTCGCTGTTCGTCGTCGAGCACGCGCTCGATGTGATCCGGCACGCCGACTGGATCGTCGACGTCGGTCCGCAGGCAGGCGAGAAAGGCGGCCAGATTCTATACAGCGGCCCGCCGGAGGGCCTGCGCGACGTGAAGGGCTCGCACACGCGGCGCTATCTGTTCACGGATGCGCAGGACGCCGTGCGCCCGCCGGAACGGACCCCGCGCGAGCCGGCCGGGTGGCTGCGGCTGGAAGGCGTCACGCGCAACAACCTGCACGATATCGCGGTCTGCTTCCCGCTCGGCGTGATGACGGGCGTGACGGGCGTCTCCGGCTCCGGCAAGTCGACGCTCGTGAGCCAGGTGCTCGTCGACCTCGTCGGCGCGGCGCTTGGACAGGGAGCGGCCGACGCCGAGGCGGAGGAAGGCATGGACCTGGAGCGCGAGGCCGACATCCCGACCGTCGGCCACATCGCGGGCCCCATGCACGGCATCCGCCGCCTCGTGCGCGTGGACCAGAGGCCGATCGGCCGCACGCCCCGGTCGAACCTCGCCACGTACACGGGCCTGTTCGACCAGGTGCGCAAACTGTTCGCGGCGACGCCGGCCGCGAAGAAGCGCCGCTACGACGCCGGCCGGTTCTCGTTCAATGTGGCGAAGGGCCGCTGCGAACATTGCGCGGGGGAGGGCTTCGTGATGGTCGAGCTGCTGTTCCTGCCGAGCGTGTACGCGCCTTGTCCCACGTGCGGCGGCGCGCGCTACAACGCCGACACGCTGGCGATCCGCTACAACGATCGCAACATCGCGGACGTGCTGGGCATGACGGTCGACGAGGCGCATGCGTTCTTCGCGGACGAGGAAGCCGTCGCGCGGCCGCTCTCCGTGCTGCGCGAGGTGGGCCTCGGTTATTTGCGGCTGGGGCAGAGCGCGACGGAGCTCTCGGGCGGCGAGGCGCAGCGCATCAAGCTGGCGACCGAACTGCAGCGCGCCGGCCGCGGCGGGACGCTGTACGTCCTGGACGAGCCGACGACGGGCCTGCACCCGCTCGACGCCGACCGCCTGCTGGCCCAGCTCGACCGTCTCGTCGATGCGGGCAACACCGTCATCATGGTCGAGCACACGATGCGCGTGGTGGCTGCGTGCGACTGGGTGATCGACATCGGCCCGGGTGCGGGCGAGGCGGGCGGCAAGGTGGTGGCGGAGGGGCCGCCGGCGCACGTCGCCAGGGAGAAGGGCAGCCGCACCGCGCCGTATCTTCGGCGATCTTTGTCGTAAATACGTCGCAACGCCGTCGACTTGGCAAAAATTCACGTTCAAGCGAACGCCTCGGATTCTTTGCTTGCGTTACACTTGGGATATTTTTTTCACAAGAGTAACCACACAGCATGCCCGGTTCGAGTATCGATAGTGACCAATTCCGCCGGATCCTGTCGCGCAACGTCGCCATGCCCCTGGGCATGGGCGTGCTCAGCGCGCTCGTCTTCGTCGGTATCATCGCCTACCTCATCAATGTCCTGAGCTGGGTCGAGCATTCCGAGCACGTGATCGGCCGCGCCAACGAGGTCAGCCGCTTGTCGTCCGACATGGAGGCCGGCATGCGCGGCTACGTGCTGTCCGGCGACGACGATTTCCTGGAGCCTTACCTGTCGGCCAAGCCGCGCATGGATGCCGAGCTGAAGAATCTCGAGCGGCTCGTGGACGACAACCGGGCCCAGCTCGACCGCATCGAACGGGTGCGCGCGGCTCAGGCCCAGTGGCAGGCGTTCGCCGAAGAGATGATCGGCATGCGCGCCAAGAAGAGCGATTTCGTCGAGATCATCCAGAACATCAAGGCCGGCCGCGGCAAGATCCTGACCGACCAGGTCCGGCGCGAGTTCCTCGAATTCATCCTGGAAGAACAACGCATCCTGCAGGAACGGAACGCGACGTCGCGCTCCGTGATCGCATGGTCCGTCGCCGCCTTCCTCGCGTTCAGCCTGATCGTGGCCGGCCTGCTCGCCGTGTTCGGCCGGCGCGACCTGCAGGCGCTGTCCAAATCGTACGGCGATATCCTGCAGCACGAAGAAGACCACAATACCCAGCTGATGCAACAGGCGTGGCTGCGCTCGGGCCAGACGGAACTGGTCGGGAAGACGACGGGTATCATCAGCCTGGAACCGCTGGCCGACGCCGTGCTGAACTATGTGGCGAACTACCTGAACGGCGTCGTGGCCGCGATGTACGTGCGCGCGGAGGACGGTACGTTGACCCGCATCGGCGCGTACGGGTTCGCGCATGCGGACACGGACCGCGCGCGCATCGTGCATCCGACCGAGTCGCTGGCCGCGCAGGCCGCCGCCCAGAACCGCATCGTCACCTTGCGCGACCTGCCGCCGGACTACATCAAGGTCGGCTCGGCGCTGGGCGAGACGGCGCCGCGCGAGCTCCTGATCGCGCCCGTGTCGAACTTTGGCAAGATCAAGGGCGTCATCGAGATCGGCTTCCTGCACGGCGTGCGCGAGCGCGACGTCCAGTTCATGGAGACGATCGCCCCGTCGGTCGGCGCCGCCGTCGCCAACGTGCTGCACCGCCAGCGCCTGCAGGCCGCGCTGGAAGAGCAGCAGGCCCTGAACGAGGAATTGCAGGTGCAGCAGGAAGAACTGCGCACGGCGAACGAAGAGCTGGAAGAACAGTCGCGCGCGCTGGAGGAATCGCAGTCGGCGCTGGAAAACCAGCAGGCCGAGCTGGAGCAGACGAACGAACAGCTGGCCGAGCAGGCCACCAACCTCGATAACAAGAACAGCGCGCTGGTGCAGGCCCAGGAGCAGTTGCGCGAGCGGGCGCTGGAACTGGAGCGCGCGAGCCGCTACAAGTCCGAGTTCCTCGCGAACATGTCGCACGAACTGCGCACGCCGCTGAACTCGTCGCTGATCCTGGCGAAACTGCTGGCCGACAATACGGGCGGCAATTTGAACGACGAGCAGGTGCGCTTCGCCCAGACGATTTATTCGGCGGGCAATGATCTGCTGAACCTGATCAACGACATCCTCGACATCTCGAAGGTCGAGGCCGGCAAGCTGGAGCTCGTGCCGGAAGACTTGCCGCTGCGCCGCGTCATCGAGGGCCTGGCCCGCGTGTTCGAACCGCTGGCGCGCCAGAAGAACCTGGACTTCAGCCTGACGGTCGAGCCGAACGTGCCGATCAGCATCCACACGGACCGCCAGCGCCTGGAACAGATCCTCAAGAACCTGCTGTCGAACGCCGTCAAGTTCACGGACAAGGGCAAGGTGCATCTCACCGTGAGCGCCAACACGGATGGCTGGATCCAGTTCACCGTGCAGGATTCCGGCATCGGCATCGCGCCCGAGCAGCAGGACAAGATCTTCGACGCGTTCCACCAGGCCGACGGCTCCACCGCGCGCAAGTACGGCGGCACGGGCCTGGGCCTGTCCATCTCGCGCGACCTGACCGCTTTGCTGGGCGGCACCCTGACGCTCACGAGTGCGCCGGGCGAGGGCAGTACGTTCGTGCTGAGCCTGCCGCGCAACGGCACCGTCGCCGCGACGCCGCCCGTGCTGCCGCCGGCGCAGCCGCCCGTGCGCGCACCCGTGCCGGAACCGGAGCCGGTAGCGCCGGCGCAGGGCCTGGCGTTGCCGGCGTTCGCCGACGACCGCGCCCAGCCCGCCGCCGGCGTGCGCACGGTGCTCGTGGTCGAGGACGAGCCGGAATTCGCGCGCATCCTGTACGGCCTTGCGCACGACATGGAATTCCGCTGCCTCGTCGCGCTGACGGCACAGGAAGGCCTGGAACTGGCGACGAACGAGAGTCCCGACGCGATCCTGCTCGACATCCGCCTGCCGGACGGCTCCGGCCTGTCCGTGCTGCAACAGCTGAAGGACAACCCGGGCACGCGCCACATCCCCGTCCACGTCGTCTCGAGCCAGGAGAACGGCGGCGAGGCGCTGCACCTGGGGGCGATCGGCTACGCACTGAAACCGACGTCGCGCGAGCAGCTGGAAGACGTGTTCCGCAAGCTGAAGGACAAGTCGTCGCAGGAAATGAAACGCGTGCTGCTCGTGGAAGACGACGAACGCCAGCGCGACAGCGTCGTGCAATTGATTTCCGATACGGACGTCGAGATCGCGGCCGTCGGGTCCGGCACGGAAGCGCTGGACCTGTTGCGCACGCAGACATTCGACTGCATGATCATCGACTTGAAGCTGCCGGACATGCAGGGTAACGAGTTGCTCAAGCGTATGTCGTTGGAAGAACTGTGTTCGTTCCCGCCCGTCATCGTGTACACGGGACGCAATCTGACCCGCGACGAGGAAGCGGAACTGCTGAAATATTCGCGCTCGATTATCATCAAGGGTGCGCGCTCGCCGGAGCGCCTGCTGGACGAGGTCACGCTGTTCCTGCACAAGGTGGAATCGGAACTGTCGTCGGAACGCCAGTCGATGCTCAAGACGGTGCGCGGACGCGACCGCGTGTTCGAAGGCCGCACGATCCTGCTCGTGGACGATGACGTGCGCAATGTGTTCGCGTTGACCAGTGCCCTGGAACAACGCGGCGCCAGGGTGGAGGTGGGGCGCAATGGGTATGAAGCCATTGCCAAGCTCGATGAACATGAGTCGATCGACCTGGTCCTGATGGACGTGATGATGCCAGGCATGGATGGACTGGAAGCGACGCGTCGCATCCGCCAGGACAAGCGCTTCGCGCGCCTCCCGATCATCGCGATCACGGCGAAGGCGATGAAGGACGACCAGGAACAATGCTTGGCCGCCGGCGCCAATGACTATCTTGCCAAGCCGATCGACCTGACCCGGCTGTACTCGCTGCTGCGCGTGTGGATGCCGACGCTGGAGCGCATTTGAAAAAGACTATGCACAGCCTGCCGAGCGACGACATCGAGTTGCGGATGCTGGTCGAGGCTGTCTACCTCAAGTACAACTACGATTTCCGCGACTACACGGGCGCCTCGCAAAAGCGCCGCGTGCTTGCCGCGCTGCGCGCGATGGAATGCGAAACGATCTCGGCTTTGCAGGCGCGCGTCATGCACGACCCTGCCGCGTTCGCGCAGCTATTGCAGTTTTTGACCATCCCGGTGACGGAAATGTTCCGCGACCCGGATTATTATCTGGCTGTACGCCGGCTCGTCGTGCCGTTCCTGAAGACGTACCCGTCGCTGAACGTGTGGGTGGCCGGCTGCAGTACGGGCGAGGAAGTGGTTTCGCTCGCGATCCTGCTGCACGAGGAGGGCCTGCTGGAGCGCACGCAGATGTACGCGACCGACATCAATCCGGAGTCGCTGGAAGCGGCACGACGCGGCGTGATGCCGCTGGATAAGATGCGCGTGTACACGGAGAATTACCAGAAGGCGGGCGGCACGCGCGCGTTTTCCGATTACTACACGGCGGCCTATGGCGGCGCGCTGTTCGACCGCGCGCTCGTCGAGAACGTCACGTTCGCGGACCACAGCCTCGCCACGGACAGCGTGTTCGCGGAGACGCATTTCATCAGCTGCCGCAACGTGATGATCTACTTTAACCGGCGCCTGCAGGACCGGGTGCTGGGCCTGTTCCACGAATCGCTGTGCCACCGCGGCTTCCTTGGCCTCGGCAGCAAGGAAAGCATCGACTTTTCCACGTATGCCCGGCAATTCGAGCCGCTCGCACGGCGGGAACGGGTGTTCCGCAAGGTGGCGCCATGAGCCCCGGCTTCGACCCCGGTCCGCAGGAAGGCGCGCTGCGCGCGGCACTGCGCGGCCGGCGCTTCGAGGCCGTCGTGATCGGCGGCTCGGCCGGCGGCGTGGATGCGCTCGTCACGCTGCTGCCCGCGATTCCGGCGGCCTATTCTTTGCCCGTGTTCTGCATCCTGCACATGCCGGGCGACCGCGAAAGCCGCCTGGCCGAGCTGTTCGACGAGCGCCTGCCCGTGCGCGTGAAGGAGGCGGCCGACAAGGAAGAAATCGTGCCCGGCACCGTGTACTTCGCCGCACCGGGCTACCATCTGTCCGTCGAACGCGACCGCACGTTCTCGATCAGTTGCGAGCCGCCCGTGCACTTCGCGCGGCCCGCGATCGACGTGCTGATGGAATCCAGCGCGGACGCCTACGGTCCGGCCCTGGCGGGCATCCTGCTCACGGGCGCGAACCACGACGGCGCGGACGGCATGGCCCGTATCCGCGCGCGCGGCGGCTTCACCGTCGTGCAGGACCCCGCCGACGCCCAGGTGCCCACGATGCCCGTGACCGCCATCAACCGCTGCAAACCGAACCTGATACTGCCTCTGGCGCGCATCCACGCCTTGTTGCCCATGTTGGAGATGAATGAACCATGAGCGCACATGACCCCAGTAAATTGCTGATCGTCGACGACCTGCCGGAAAACCTGCGCGCCCTCGACGCGCTGATCCGCGACGAGCAGCGCCTCGTGTTCCAGGCCCAGTCCGGCGAGGAAGCCCTGTCCCTGATGCTCGAACACGAGTTCGCGCTGGCCATCCTCGACGTGCAGATGCCCGGCATGGACGGCTTCGAACTCGCCGAGCTGATGCGCTCCACCTCGCGCACCCGCAATATCCCGATCGTGTTCGTGTCCGCCGCCGGCCGCGAGCTGAACTATGCGTTCAAGGGCTACGAGACGGGCGCCGTCGATTTTCTCTATAAACCGCTGGACCCGGACGCCGTGCGCAGCAAGGTGCACGTGTTCGTCACGCTGGACCAGCAGCGGCGCGAGATGCAGCGCCAGATGGAAGCGCTGGAAGCGGCGCGGCGCGAGCAGGAGGTGCTGCTGGGCGAGCTGAACGCGACGCAGGCCGAGCTGCAGCGCTCGCTGCGCATGCGCGACGAATTCATGTCCCTCGTCGCGCACGAGCTGCGCACGCCACTCAACACGCTGTTCCTGGAAACCCAAATGCGCAGCCTGCAACTGAAGCGGGGCAATTTGCCGGCGTTCAATCCGGACCATATGAACAGCATGATCAAGCGCGACGAGCGCCAGATCAAGGCGATGATCCGCCTGATCGACGACATGCTGGACGTCTCGCGCATGAAGAGCGGGACGCTGTCGATCCGCCCGGCCAAGGTCGAACTGATGGCCTTGCTGGAACGCGTCGTGAACGATTTGTCGTTGCAGGCCGCGGCGGCCGGCGCCAACGTCGTGCTGGCGCCGCATCACCCGGTCGAAGGATTCTGGGACGAATTCCGTATCGAACAGGTCGTCGTCAACCTGCTGACCAATGCGATGCGCTATGGCGGCGGCGGCGCGGTCGAGGTCAGTGTCCATGCTGAGGGATGCAACGTCCGCATCGCGGTGCGCGACCACGGCAAGGGCATCGCGCCGGACTTCATCGAACGCATCTTCGAACCCTACGAGCGCGGCGCGAAAAGCGGCGAGCCGAAGGGCCTGGGCCTGGGCCTGTACATCTCGCGCCAGCTGGCCGCGTCGCATGGCGGCCAGTTGACGGTCGAGAGCACGCCGGGGCAGGGGGCGACGTTCAGCCTCGTCCTGCCGTGCACGGAAACGGCGTTGCAGCCGGCGGCCGCGCCTGCCTGATCCTTGTGCCGCCAATGTTCCCGATAGGCGCAGGCTATCCACGTCTGATAGCTAAAATTAATTGATAGAATCTGTTCAATCAATTTCACATGAATGGTGTGACAGGGTATAGTTCACACCTAAGCTTTTTTTAACCCCGAAAGAGGAGTACTGAATGTCCATCATCAACACCGAAATCAAGCCGTTCAAAGCAACCGCTTACCACGCAGGCAAGTTCATCGACCTGACCGAAGCCGATTTCAAAGGCACGTGGTCGGTCCTGATGTTCTACCCGGCGGACTTCACCTTCGTCTGCCCGACCGAGCTGGAAGACCTGGCTGCTTTCCAGCCGGAATTCGAAAAGATGGGCGTCAAAGTCTACGGCGTGTCGACCGACACCCACTTCGCCCACAAGGCATGGCACGACACGTCGGACGCGATCAAGAAGGTCAACTACCCGCTGATCGGCGACCCGACCGGCCTGCTGTCGCGTAACTTCGAAGTCATGATCGAAGAAGAAGGCCTGGCCCTGCGCGGCACCTTCGTGATCAATCCGGAAGGCCAGATCAAGGTCATGGAAGTGCACGACAACGGCATCGGCCGCGACGCGTCGGAACTGATGCGCAAAGTGAAGGCAGCCCAGTACGTCGCATCGCACCCGGGCGAAGTCTGCCCGGCCAAGTGGACCGAAGGCGCCGAAACGCTGAAGCCGTCGCTGGACCTGGTCGGCAAGATCTAAGACCTGAAGCAGCACCTGTAACACCGTAGTACCAGGCACCGGCCGCGGGGGGCGGCCGGTGCCCCCTCCCACGAGCCCAACCGGAATGGGCCCGCACGAATAACACAGGCGATCTCGCTAGTCGATCTGCCGGTCCAGATTCACTATTTAGATTATCGGATGCGTCCTCGATGGACCGCATCGGCCTGAACACGACTGAACGAAAGGATACGATCATGCTCGAACAAGAACTGAAAAACCAACTCGCCGGCTACCTGCAACGCGTCCAGCAACCGTTCGAGATCGTCGCCTCGCTCGACGACAGCGACACGTCGAAGCAGATGCTCGACCTGCTGCAGACGATCCAGGGCCTGCGCGCCGACAAGATCACGCTGCGCACGGACGGCAACGACGCCCGCAAGCCGTCGTTTACCCTGAAGCGCGTCGGTACCGACATGAATCTGCGTTTCGCCGGCCTGCCGCTGGGCCACGAATTCACGTCGCTCGTGCTGGCGCTGCTGTGGACGGGCGGCCATCCGCCGAAAGTCGAAGCCGAGACGATAGCCGCGATCAAGGCGCTGGACGGCGATTATGAATTCGAGATGTACATGTCGCTGACCTGCCATAACTGCCCGGACGTCGTGCAGGCCCTGTCGCTGATGGCGATCCTGAACCCGCGCGTGAAGACGACCGTGATCGAAGGCGGCGCGTTCCAGGCCGAAGTCGAGTCGCGCAAGGTGATGGCCGTGCCGATGGTATTCCTGAACGGCGAACTGTTCGGCTCGGGCCGCATGCTGATCGAAGAGATCGTCGCCAAGCTGGACAAGGGCGCCGGCGCCCGCGACGCCGCGAAACTGAACGCGAAGGATCCGTACGACGTGCTGATCGTCGGCGGCGGCCCGTCGGGTGCGGCAGCGGCAGTGTACGCGGCCCGCAAAGGCATCCGCACCGGCGTCGCGACGGAGCGCTTCGGCGGCCAGGTGAACGACACGATGTCGATCGAGAATTACATCTCGGTGCTGGAAACGGACGGCCCGAAATTTTCAAGCGCGCTGGAAGCGCAGGTGCGCCACTACGGCGTGGATATCATGACGCAGCAGATCGCGGCCAGGATCATTCCGCCGGCCGCGCCCGGTGAACTGGTCGAAGTGCAGTTCGAGAATGGCGGCTCGCTGAAGTCGAGCACCGTGATCCTGTCGACGGGTGCGCGCTGGAGGAACGTGAACGTGCCGGGCGAGCAGGAGTACAAGAACGCCGGCGTGAACTACTGCCCGCACTGCGACGGTCCGCTGTACAAGGGCAAGCGCGTGGCGGTCATCGGCGGCGGCAACTCGGGCGTGGAAGCGGCGATCGACCTGGCCGGTATCGTCGAGCATGTGACGCTGATCGAATTCGCGTCGCAGCTGAAGGCGGACGCGGTGCTCGTCAACAAGGTCGAGAGCCTGTCGAACGTGACGATCCACGTCAACGCGCAGACGACGGAAATCACCGGTGACGGCAGCAAGGTCAACGGCATCAAGTTCAAGGACCGCATCAGCGGCGAGGAACACCACGTGCCGCTGGCGGGCGTGTTCGTCCAGATCGGCCTCGTGCCGAACACCGAGTTCCTGAAGGGCACGGTGGAACTGTCGCGCTTCGGCGAGATCGTCGTGGACGCCCACGGCCGCACCAACATCCCGGGCGTGTTCGCCGCGGGCGATGCGACGACGACGCCGTTCAAGCAGATCGTCATCGCGGCGGGCGACGGTGCGAAGGCGGCGCTGTCCGCGTTCGACTACCTGATCCGCATGCCGGTGGCCGTCGAAGCAGCGTAAGCGTGTAGCGTCAGATCAAAGCCCGGACGGAAAACCGCCCGGGCTTTTTGTTTCCCAAATTCGGGGTCAGAGCTCATTTTTTCCCGAATTCGGGGTCAGAGCACATTTCTGATCAATTTCCCCAGAGCACAAGAATTTTCCAAACGCGGACGGTCATATGCGGACAGCGGCTGGGCTGCCGTCGCTAATTTGAGCAAACTTGCTTCCAAGATCGTGCATCAAAAAGTGCTCTGACCCCGAATTTTCACGAAAAAGTGCTCTGACCCCGAATTTCAGGAACGCGTCCGGCGCCGCAGCGCCAGGGCGGCCAGCACGCAGCCTGTCGCGAACAGGGGCAGGCCGGCCGGCTCCGGCACCTTCGTGGCGGTCACGAACGCGGCGTCGGCCCAGACCGTGGCGGGTGCGCCCGGCATCAGGTCGATCGACGCGACGTTGCCCATCGTGCCCGGCACGTAGTTGTCGAGCGCCGCATTCACCAGGGCGATCCCGAAGCCGGTGCCGATCGTGCCGCCCGGCGCGATGTCGAACGCGGCGTCGAAGCCGAGCAGGCCGCCGAACGTCACCGCCTGCAGCAGTTCGTTGAACGTCTGCCCGTTGCCGAGCGTGACCGCGGTGCCGATGTCGCCGCCGACGTCGCCCGTCGGCAGCGCGGTGCCGCCGAACGCGCCCGTGAAATGGGTCAGCGTGGCCGTCGCCGGCGTCGCGCCTGCCAGGGCCGCGAACGTCAGGTCGAGATAGCCGGTGCCCGTCAGGTTCGTCGTGTCGACGGTGAAGTGATACATCGGCCCGGCGAACGCCGTGTTCGCGCCACCGGCGAGGGCCAGCGCCAGCAGGGCGCGTGTAAAGAAGGAGGTCAGGTGCTTGATCATGGCGAAGTCTTTCAGAACGTGATGCCTTGGAGTTTCGGGGTGTAGGCGATGGCGCCCTTCGATGGGTTGCCGAACGTCGTCGTCACGGTGACGGTGGCGCCGGGCGCGAGCTGGTTCACGGGCAGCGCGATGTACGGGACGCCGTTCACGTCACCCTGCTTGTTGTCGAGCGTGACGCCGGGCGTCAGGCCTTCCAGCACGAGGCGCAGCGTCGATGCCGTGAGCGTCGCGCCCGTCGTATTCGTGAACGACACCGTGCCGCTGAACTGGCCCGTGAAGCGGTTCGCCGTCAGGCCACCCTGCACGATCTTCACGCTGCCGGTGAGGTCGGCGACGCCGGGCTGGCTCACGAAGGTGCTGATGCTGGACGGTTCCAGGTCGGCGCTGGCGCCGCCCGCGATGACCGGGTAGTCGCCAGCATAACTCTCGTTCGCGGCGGCCGACGTGACATAGCGCTGCAGGGTGCGGGGCGCGCCGCTGCCGAACGTCAGGTCGACGCGGCGCTGGGCCGTGCCGTTGTTGACCGCCACGACGACGACCTTGCCGTCGCCGCCCTTGTACGCGGTCACGTACACGTCCGGGTAGGGATTCTGCGTGGCGCCGATGCGCACGTAGCCAGGCCGCACGAATTTCGCGTACTGCGACATGATCCAGCCGCGCTTGCTGACGTTGCCGTCTTCCGTGATCAGCCCGTAGAACCGGCGGATGTACCACCACACGTACGCGCTGTAGTTCGCGGCCATGCTCCGGTGGACCTCGATCGCGACGGGCATCGCCTTCGCCCAGTCGTTGGCGTCCGATGTGCTGTCCGTGTAGTGCTCCGTCATCCACACCTCCTTGCCCTTGGCGCGCGCAAGCGGGTAGTCGCTGGGCGTCGTGCCGTACAGATGGCCCGCCACGATGGACAGCTGGGCCGCCGCGCCCGCGTCGTTCAGGATCGGATCGGACAGCACCTTGCGCATGCCCAGCGATTCCGGCGCCATCAGCTTGAGGCCGGCGAAGCGCGGGCCCTGCGACTTGATGAAGTCGATGAACTGGGCCGACGTCCACGTGCAGCCTTCGTAGTCCGGATCCCAGTCCGGCTCGTTCTGCACGGAGATGCCGTACAGCTGGGCGCCGTTGGTGCGCATGTAGTCCGCGAATCCCAGCAGGTGCGTCGCGTAGTCCGGGTAGTAGCTCGGGATCAGGCTGCCGTGTGCGATGGCGTTCGACGTCTTCATGTACGGCGGCGGCGTCCACGGCGTGGCGAACAGGGTGACGCCCTTGGCCTTCGCCAGCTTCGCCGTCGGCAGCTGCGTGGCCCACGCGGTGCTGGACGCGTCGATGCGCATCCGCATGATCGTCAGGCCGATCTGGCCCTGTCCCGTGCCGAACGCGGTGTCGACCTGCGCCGGCGTGAGGTCGGCGATCCAGCCCGCGCCGTTATGCCCGCCGAACCCGCGGATGACCTGGTAGGTCGTCGCGGGATCGATGGCGACCGTCTGCGCGACGGCCGCGGGGAGCGCGGACATCGCGAGCAAAGGCAGGCTCCATCGTAGTAAACGTTGTTTCAACATGACTCATCTCCTCCTGGTGGGTTTTATTGACTTACTGACTTACAAAAGTGTTGACGCTGCCGGGATCGATCCACGCGGTCGCGACGCCGCCCGTCACCGTGTACTGGCCCGCATAGCCCGTGTTGTCGGTCGACGTGGTGCGGTATTTCGTGAAGCCGGGGGCGGCGCTGCCGACCTGCAGCTGCAACTGGCGCTGCGACGTGCCGTTGTTGATGGCCACGACGACCAGCTTGCCGGCGGTGTTCTTGTAGGCGGTGACGAAGACGTCGGCATACGGTTTTTCCGTCGCGGCGACGCGCACGGAACCGGGGCGGACGTATTTCGCGAACTGCGCCATGATGTAGCCGCGCTTGCTGACGTTGCCGTCCTCCGTCAGCAGGCCGTAGGAGCGGCGGATGTACCACCACACGTAGGCGCTGTAGTTGGCCACCATGCTGTTGTGCAGTTCCAGCGCCACCGGCATCGCCTTCGACCAGTCGTTGGCGCTGGACGTGCTGTCGGTGAAGTGCTCCGTCATCCACACCTCCTTGCCCTTCGCACGGGCGAGGGAATAGTCGCTCGGGTTCACGCCGTACAGGTGGCCGGCGACGATGTCGAACTGTGGTGCGGCCGTCGCGCTGTTGAGGATGGGATCGGTGAGCGGCTTGTAGAAGGTGGCGGACTCGCCCGCGATCACCTTGAAGGTGCCGAAGCGCGACCCCTGGCTCGACAGGTAATCGATGAATTGCTGCGAGTTCCACAGGCAGCTTTCGTAGTCCGGGGCGAAGTCGGGTTCGTTCTGGATCGAGATGGCGTACAGCGCGGCGCCGCCGGCCTGCATCGTGCTCGCGAAGTTCAGCAGGTGCGTGGTGTAGTCGCCATAGCGGCTCGGCAACAGGCTTCCCTGGACCAGGCTGTTGTTCGTCTTCATGTTCGCCGGCGGCGTCCACGGCGTCCCGAACAGGATCGCGCCCTTCGCCTTGGCGAGCTGCGCGGACGCCAGTTGCGTGGACCACTTGCTTGGGTCCGGATCGATGCGCAGGCGCATGATGGACAGGCCGATCTGGCCCGTGCCGGTGCCGAACGCGGCGTCGACCTGGGCCGCGGTCAGCTCCGCCGCCCAGCCGGCGCCGCTGAAGCCGCCGAAGCCGCGCACGGTCTGGTACGTCGTGGCCGGGTTGATGGCGACCGTCTGCGCGGACGCGCCGGCGGCAAAGGCGGACAACATGACGAGCGCCGACGCGACGCGGCGGGTGGTGCGCGAAAAAGCATGGGGCATGAACATCTCCGTGGTTCGGGTTGATTGCCGGGCGGGGGCGGCCCGGAGTTCACTGCGTGTGCTGCTTTTACTGCGGACCCGTGCCGGGATCGCCGGCGGGCAGGACGAGCGACGCCCCTGCCCGCTGTGAGGGCACAGGATCACCGTGAAAAAAAAGCGGACTGTCGGGGCGCGCGTTCAGCGCGGGGCGGGACGAGAGGGAGGACGCGGTCGGCGCTGCGGGATCAGGGTGTGCGGCATATCTCCTCCGATTATTGTTATTTACTGTTATTTCACAAAATTATGTTTGCGATAACATTTTATGGCAACTATCTTATGCCTCGGTGGATGCCTGATCAAACCAAAGATTGTTAGCAATAATTCACAAATTGTATTTATGCCAACCGGGTGGAGGCCATGTCGCGCGTGTGTCGGCGCCGCTGGCCGTCGCGCCGCTCCACGTGGGTGCGAGAGGGGACCGGATGGGCGCCCGTACCGTCCAGCCCGAACTCCAGCGCATGGCGCAGCGCGCGTACGGTGACCGGTTTCGTGACGGTGGCGCTGAACGCGTGATACAGCGGCGGGAACGGTTCGTCCTCGTCGAGCAGCAGGATCGTGGGGGTGTCGGGCGCAAGGCGGGAGAGTTCGCCGGGCAGCGAGCGCCGGTCACCGGCGGCGTGCGCGCTGGAGGTGAGGATCACGTCGAAGTGCAGCGCCTGCATGGCGTTCAGCGTCGCCTGCGCCGTCGTCGTCTGGGCGACAACGTAGCCGAGCGACTTGAGCAGGGTGGCACTGTGGCGGCGTGCGGCCGCGTCATCGTCGTATATCAGGGCGTACTTCATGATGAGTCCTCCTGGCTCAGGTATGGCGACCTCCTCATACTGATCAACTGTCAATTTGTAACAAATGATACGGACGACAATGAGAGGATACGTGGCGTCTTCAGTGGTAAAACAGCGGCGCGAAGCCATTCAATGCATCGGTTTCGCACAGGAGCCACGTCGCCGCGCTCGTGAGCGCGAGCCAGGCTGCGGTAAAGGGAGCGGGCAGGAAGCGGACCATGATGAACCTCCGAATGCGGATTGCTGTCGTGTTGATGTTGATGTCATCTTAGAACGCGTTCTTGAGAGAAACTATCGGCTGGCAATCCGTCGACCTGTAGGAATAAACCTCGTCGCTCTGTCTGACCGCATGGGGTCGCTCGTGCATAGCCTCCTACGGTGGCTGTAGGTTGCGTCCTATGGTGTGTGGCCGTGCTCAGGCTTACATTGGCTGCATCATGACCACACACGATCCCAAACTCCTCCACAAGGGTGTGCTCGCGGTACGCCGCAACACCATTCGCCGCCTGCTGCATACGGTGTTCGGCATCGAACACCTGCGCGACGGCCAGCAACGCGTGATCGACAGCGTCCTCGATGGCAGGGACACGCTGGCGATCATGCCGACCGGCAGCGGTAAATCGCTGTGCTACCAGATCCCCGCCCGCATCCTGGACGGCATGACGGTCGTCGTCTCGCCGCTGATCTCGCTGATGAAAGACCAGCTGGAAAAGCTCGGGGAGCTCGGTATCCGCGCCGAGCAGGTCAACAGCAGCCTGTCGGCGGAAGAGGAGAGGAACGCATTGGCCGCGATCGCGGAGGGCCGCTGCGAGATCGTGTTCTGCACGCCCGAGCGCCTCGTCATGCCCGAATTCGTCGACGTGCTGAAGGCCGTGAAAATCGCCCTCGTCGTCGTCGACGAAGCCCACTGCATCTCGCAATGGGGCCATGATTTCCGCCCGGCCTATCTCGAGATGGCCGGCGCGATCGAGGCGCTGGGCCGTCCGCCCGTGCTGGCGCTGACGGCCACCGCGACGGAGGACGTGATCGACGACATCGGCCGCCAACTCAATCGCCCGCGGATGAACGTCATCAACACAGGCATCTACCGGCCGAACCTGCAGTACGCCGTCGTGCAGGTGACGAACCCGGACGAGAAACTGCAGGCGGCGCTGCGTCTCGTGCGCGAGACGGCAGGCACGGGCATCGTCTACGCAGCCACCGTCAAGATGGCCGAGGAGATGCACCAGGTGCTGCTGGACGCCGGCGAATCCGTCACGCTCTACCACGGCAAGCTGGCAGCCAGCGAGCGCAAGGCGAACCAGGACCTGTTCATGAACGACGAACGGCGCGTGATGGTGGCGACGAACGCGTTCGGCATGGGCATCGACAAGCCCGACACGCGCTTTGTCATCCACTTGCAGATTCCCGCGAACCTGGAAGCCTATTACCAGGAATCGGGCCGCGCGGGCCGCGACGGCCAGGACGCCAGCTGCACCCTGCTGTTCCTGCAGGACGACAAGCGCGTGCAGCAGTTCTTCCTCGTGAAGCACTACCCGACGGCGGACGAGATCCGCGCCGTGTACGAGGCCGTGCACGCGCTGACCGAAAACGAGACGGCGACGCCGGATCGCGTGCATGACGTAGCCGGCGAACTGGCGGGGCCGCACCTGAAGGTGTGTTTGAAACTGCTGAAGGATGCGAAGCTGCTGCGCCAGAACCGCAAGCTCGCGTACCTGCCCGGCAGCGCGTCGCCCAAGGATAAACTGTTCGCGGCGATGGCCGAGGTGTATCGCCAGAAGCAGGAGCGCGACAAGGAAGCGCTCGAACAGATGGTATCGTATGCCGTGAGCGGTTTCTGCCGCTGGAAGCTGCTGCTCGATTATTTCGGCGACGAGGTCGAAGGCTTCGAGAAGTGCTGCCGCTGCGACAACTGCCTGAACCCGCCGGCCGCCGTGCTGACGGAAGATATCGACATCCGCGACGACGAGTTCGACCGCGAACCGGACGCAGACGCGCCGGCCGGCCCCGCGTTCGACGCGGGCGCGCGCGTGACGGTGCCGAAGTATGGCGAAGGCGTCGTGCTGTCCGTGTCCGGGGACCAGGTCCACATCGAATTCCCGGACGGCGAGCAGCGCGCGTTCCTCGCCGATTTCGTGACGCCAGCATAACAAGGAGGACGCCGAACGCATGGGCGACATGGTCATCGTAAGGAAGGAAGGCCTGTACTGTGTGCCGGGCCAGTTCTACATCGACCCGTGGCGGCCGGTCGACCGGGCCGTCATCACCCATGCCCACGGCGACCATGCGCGCTGGGGCCACAAGCACTACCTGGCCTCGCAGCAAAGTGTCGGCATCCTGAAGTCGCGCCTCGGCCAGGACATCAACATCGAGGGCCTCGAATACGGCGACAAGGTTGTCCACAACGGCGTGACGATCTCGCTGCACCCGGCGGGGCACGTGCTCGGCTCCGCTCAGGTCCGGATGGAGCACCAGGGCGAGATCTGGGTCGCGTCGGGCGACTACAAGGTCGAGCCGGACGCCACGTGCGCGCCGTTCGAGGCGGTGCGCTGCCACACCTTCATCACGGAATCCACGTTCGGCCTGCCGATCTACCGCTGGGATCCTCAGCAGGAAGTCTTCGACGACATCAACCGCTGGTGGCGCCGCAATGCCGACGAGGGGCGCACGAGCATCCTGTACGCCTACGCGTTCGGCAAGGCGCAGCGCCTGCTCTGTGGGTTGGACCCTTCTGTCGGGCCCATTGTCTGCCACGGCGCCGTCGAGCCGCTGAACCGCATCTACCGCGAGGGCGGCGTGGTCCTGCCGCACACGCAGCTCGTCAGCGAGACGGACAAGGCGGACCTGAAAAAGGCGCTCGTGCTGGCGCCGCCGTCCGCATCGGGCTCGCCGTGGACGCGCCGCTTCGGCGACTATTCCGACGCCTTCGCCAGCGGCTGGATGCTGCTGCGCGGGGCGCGCCGGCGGCGCGGCGTCGACCGCGGGTTCGTGTTGTCCGACCACGCCGACTGGCCCGGCCTGCTGGACGCGATCCACGCCACCGGCGCGCAGCAGGTGATCGTCACGCACGGCTCGATTCCCGTGATGGTGCGCTGGCTGTGCCAGATCGGCCTCGATGCGAAAGCGTTCGACACGGAATACGGCGAGGAGGATGACGAAGCCGTGACGGCCACACCGGGTGAGCCCGTGGAGGAGGCGAAGGATGCGTGAATTCGCCCGCCTGTACGCCGAACTCGACGAAACCACCGCCACCAACCGCAAGCTCGAGGCGCTGCAGAATTACTTCGCCAGCGCCGCGCCGGAAAACGCCGCCTGGGCCGTGTACTTCCTCGCGGGCGGCAAGCCGCGCCAGGCCGTGCCGAGTAAGCTCATGCGCCAGTACGCCATCGAATACGCGGGCCTGGACGAGTGGCTGTTCGACGAATCGTATGCGGCCGTCGGCGACATGGCCGAGACCATCGCCCACATCCTGCCGCCGCCCAAGCGCCACAGCGATGTCGGCCTGGCCGTGTGGATGGAAGAGCGCATCGGCCCGTTGCGCGGTGCCGATCCGGGCACGATCCGGGAAGCGCTGTTCTCGTACTGGGACGAACTGACGTGGCGCGAACGCTTCCTGTTCGTGAAGCTGATCGGCGGCGGCTTTCGCGTGGGCGTGTCGAAGCTGCTCGTCACGCGCGCGCTGGCGTCCATCGCCGCGGTCGATTCGAAGCTGATCGCGCAGCGCCTGATGGGCTGGACGGATGGCCGTGTCAAGCCGACGGCGACGGGCTTCCTGCAACTGATCGCGGCGCAGACGGACAACGAGCACCAGCTGCGCGGCGGCCAGCCTTACCCCTTCTTCCTCGCCCACCAGCTGCAGGGCGAGCCTGCTGCCTTGGGCGACATGGGCGACTGGCAGGTCGAGTGGAAGTACGATGGCATCCGCGCGCAACTCGTGCGGCGCGGCGGCCAGAACTACCTGTGGTCGCGCGGCGAGGACCTGATCACGGAACGCTTCCCGGAGCTCGCGAGTCTATCCCTGCCGGAAGGCACCGTGATCGACGGCGAGGTACTGATCTGGACGACGGGTGATTCGCCGGCACCGTTCGCCGACCTGCAGAAGCGCATCGGCCGCAAGACGCTGTCCGCGAAACTGCTGGCCGAGCTGCCCGCGGTACTGCTCGCGTACGACCTGCTGGAACTGGACGGTGTGGACACGCGCGCGCTGCCCCAGCACGAACGGCGCGCGCTGCTGGAGACACTCGTCACGGGCGCGGCGCAACCGCAGCTGCGCATCTCGCCGCTCGTGACGGCCGACAGCTGGGACGATCTCGGCAAGTTGCGCGCGGAATCGCGGGCGCGCGGGGTCGAGGGGATGATGCTGAAAGCACGGAACGCGCAGTACGGCGTAGGCCGCACGAAGGACGTCGGCACATGGTGGAAGTGGAAGATCGATCCGTACGCCATCGACGCGGTGCTGATCTATGCGCAGGCGGGCAGCGGGCGGCGCGCGTCGCTGTACACGGATTACACGTTCGCCGTGTGGGATGGCGAGGGTGACGCGCGCAAGCTCGTTCCGTTCGCGAAAGCGTATTCGGGCCTGACGGATGCGGAAATCGCGCAGGTCGACAACATCATCCGCAAGACGACGGTGGAAAAATTCGGGCCTGTGCGGTCCGTGAAGCCGACGATGGTGTTCGAAATCGGCTTCGAAGGCATCGCGCTGTCCACGCGCCACAAGGCGGGCATCGCCGTGCGCTTTCCCCGCATCCTGCGGCGGCGCGACGACAAGCCCGTCGAAGAGGCGGATACGCTCGATACGTTGAAAGGCCTGCTGGGAGCCGTCACGCCATGACCAGGACCCAGGCGGAAGCGGCCGTCGACGCGTGGTTCGCATCGCGCGGCTGGAAGATCTTTCCGTTCCAGCGCGCGGTGTGGAAGGCCGCGCTGGCGGGCGAATCGGGCCTGCTGCATGCGAACACGGGTGCCGGCAAGACGTACGCCGTGTGGTTCGCGGCGCTGCTGCGTGGCGCGAATCGTACCCGGCGCGCAAACACGGGCCTGCGCGTGCTGTGGATCACGCCGATGCGCGCGCTGGCGGCGGACACGCAGCGGTCGCTGGAAGTGGCGGCGGCCGAACTGGGCGCCGCGAGCCCGGACGTCATCGGCACGTGGTCGATCGGCGCGCGCACGGGCGACACGGGCGCGGCCGAGCGCGCGCGCCAGTCCAAGTCGCTGCCCGGTGCGCTGATCACGACACCGGAAAGCCTGTCGTTGCTGCTGTCGCACGCGGCCGCGCGCGACCAGTTCAGGCACCTGGACATGATCATCATCGACGAGTGGCATGAGCTGATGGGGAGCAAGCGCGGCGTGCAGGTGCAGCTCGCGCTGGCGCGGCTGCGGCGCTGGAATCCCGGTCTCGTCGTCTGGGGCCTGTCCGCGACGATGGGCAATCTCGCCGAAGCGCGCGGCGTGCTGCTGGGCGATCCGGAAGCCGGCGTGCTCGTCGAAGGCGACCTGAAAAAACAGATCGTCGTCGACTGCCTCGTGCCCCAGGGCGTGGCGCGCTTTCCGTGGGCAGGCCACCTGGGCCTGCAGATGCTGCAGCCGGTGATCGACGAGATCGAGCAGCACGCCGCGACGCTGGTCTTCACGAACACGCGCTCGCAGTCGGAGCTGTGGTACCAGAACATCATCGAGGCGCGCCCGGACTGGGCCGGCCTCGTCGCGCTGCATCACGGCTCGCTCGACCGCGAGGTGCGCGAATGGGTCGAGACGGGCCTCAAGCGCGGCGACCTGAAAGCCGTCGTGTGCACGGCGAGCCTGGACCTGGGCGTCGATTTTTTACCCGTCGAGCGCGTGCTGCAGGTCGGCAGCGCGAAGGGCATCGCGCGCCTGCTGCAGCGCGCGGGGCGCAGCGGCCACGCACCGGGGCGCATCTCGCGCGTGACGCTCGTGCCGACGAACAGCCTGGAATTGCTGGAAGCGGCGGGCGCCAAGCGCGCCGTCGCCACGCGCCGCATCGAGGCCAGGCAAGTGCCGAACAAGCCGTTCGACGTGCTCGTGCAGCACCTCGTCACCGTCGCGCTGGGCGGCGGCTTCCGTTCCGAAGCGTTTTACGAGGAAGTGAAAAGCGCGTGGTCGTACCGCCACCTCACGCCGGAAGAATGGCAATGGGCGCTGGATTTCGTCGCGCGCGGCGGCCAGAGCCTGACGGTCTATCCGGAATACAAGCGCGTGCTGCCGGACGAGGAGGGCGTCTACCGCGTGCCCGACGTGAAGATCGGCCGGCGCCACCGCATGGGGATCGGCACCATCGTGTCGGACGCGCAGATGCAGGTGAAATACGTGAGCGGCGGCCGTATCGGCAGCGTGGAGGAATCGTTCATCGGGCGCATGAAGCCGGGCGACCGCTTCCTGTTCTCCGGCCGCATCCTGGAACTCGTGCGCGTGCACGAGATGACGGCGTACGTGAAGCGCTCGGAATCGACGCGCGGCGCCGTCAGCCGCTGGCAGGGCACCAAGATGCCGCTGTCGTCCGAGCTCGCGCATGCGGCGCTCGAAGAATTGAAAATGGCCGGGGAGGGCATCTACGACGGGCCGGAAATGCGCGCGCTGCAGCCGCTGCTGGAGATCCAGGCCCGCTGGTCGGCGCTGCCCGACAGCGACGTGCTCGTCGTGGAAAGCATGAAGAGCCGCGAGGGCTACCACCTGTTCGTGTACCCGTTCGCGGGACGCGCCGTGCACACGGGGCTCGCATCGCTGTTCGCGTACCGCGTCGGGCGCGTCATGCCGAGCACCTTTTCCATCGCCGTCAACGATTACGGGTTCGAGCTGCTGGCGCCCGAAGCCGTCGACTGGGCGACCGTGTTCGCTGCGGAGACGGGCGCCGACGTCGGCCTGTTCGACACGTCGCACCTGCTCGAGGACGTGCTGGACAGCCTGAACGCGACGCAGTTGTCGCAGCAGCGCTTCCGCGAAGTGGCGCGCATCGCGGGGCTCATCTTCCAGGGGTATCCGGGCCAGCACAAATCCATGCGCCAGGTGCAGGCGTCGTCGTCGCTGTTCTTCGAAGTCTTCCGCAAGCACGACAGCGGCAACCTGCTGCTCACGCAGGCCGAACGCGAAGTGCTGGAGCAGGAACTGGAGCTCACGCGGCTGCGCGACACGCTCGTCGAGCTGCACGCGCGCCGTATCGCCTTCCGCGAGGTGAAGCGCGCCACGCCGTTCGGCTTTCCGCTGATGGTCGAGCGCTTCCGCGAAAAGGTCAGCACGGAAAAGCTGGCGGACCGCGTCGCGCGCATGGTGCGGGAACTGGAAAAGGCGGCCGGGGCATGAGCAGTGTCACCGTCGACGCCGCCGGCGAGCAGCTCGTGCTGCTGCCGCAGAAGGCCGTGTACTGGCCGCGCGAAAAACTGCTGGCCATCGCCGACATCCACTTCGGCAAGGCGGCCGCGTTCCGCTCGTTCGGCATCCCCGTACCGCGCGGGACGACGACGGAAAACCTCGACGCCCTCGACGCCCTCATCGATGCGACGGGCGCGAACCACGTGCTGTTCCTCGGCGACTTCCTGCATGCGCGCGCGGCGCACGCGGCGGGCACGCAGGCCGCGCTGCTCGCATGGCGCCGGCGGCGCTGCGACCTCGTGCTGACGCTCGTGCGCGGCAACCACGACAAGCATGCGGGCGACCCGGCCGACGTGCTGGGCATCGACCTCGTCGACGAGCCGTACACGGTCGGCCCGCTGTCGTTCTGCCACCACCCGGATCTGGACGCGCCCGGCTATGTGCTGGCGGGGCACGTGCATCCAGTGTATGTCTTGGCGACACGTTTCGACGCCCTGCGGCTGCCGTGCTTCGTCCTAGGCCCGCGTCGGATGATCCTGCCGTCTTTCGGATCTTTTACCGGCGGACACGCCATCCGTCCGGAGGAAGGCGATCGCATTTTTATTACCTCCGGGGAAGCCGTGCACAGCGTTCGCTAACGCACCGAGCCCGTCCAGTGCGCGGCGTAAGCTGGTCTTATCGACAACAAGACGAAGTCGGAGGATCCCATGGCAACAACCCGACAGACATTGGCCGCGGTCGTGGCCGCGCTGCCTCTGCTCTCGATGAGCGTGACGACGCCCGTGCAAGCGCAGGATCATCCGCGCGCAGCCAGGCTGGCACCCCGCATCGATGGTTTCAACGTGGACGAAGTGCGGCGCCTGGAACCGGGCACCGAGCTGAACTTCGACCTGTACGGCACGCCGGGCGGCTATGCCACCCTGCGCATCGATGGCGCCACGCGCAACCTGACCCTGCAGGAAACGTCGCCGGGCACCTACCAGGGCACGTACACGATCGGCACGCACGACCGCATCAACCCCGGCAGCGCCGTCACCGCGAACCTGCGCGTGAACGACATGGTCACGACGCGCCTGCTGGCCGAATCGATCGTGCGCGGACCGGGCCGTGACGACCGCAGCGACCGCACGGCGGCCAACATGCCGCACGTGGACCGTTTCGACGTGCGCGGCAGCGACGACCTCGGGCCGGGCAACGAATTGAAATTCACCGTGCGCGGCACGCCGGGCGCGAAGGTCGAGGTGCAGATCGCCGGTTCGCGCGGCATCTTCTTCCTGCCGGAAGTGCGGCCGGGCGAGTACAGCGGCCTGTACACGATCCGCCGCGACGACCGTATCGCACCGGATGCGGCCGTCACGGCCACGATTCGCGACCATGGCCGTTATTCGACGGCCACGCTGGGACAACCGCTGATGGCGGGCGGCAACGGCCAGGGCCTCAATCCGAATAACCAGCCGCGCGTGGCGCGTTACTGCACGAATTGCGCGACGGTGGAAGCCGTCAACGTCGTGCAGGTCAGCGGCGACGGCAGCTACCTGGGCACCGGTGCCGGCGCCGTCGTGGGCGGCCTGCTGGGCAACCAGGTCGGCAGCGGCAGCGGACGCACGGCGGCCACCGTCGCGGGCGCCGTCGGCGGCGCGATCGCGGGCCGCGAGATCGAACGCAATGCCAATGCGCGGCAGCGCTTCGAAGTCGTCGTGCGCTACGCCAACGGTGCCACGCAGACGATCCCGTACGAAAACAATCCGGGCTTCCGCGTGGGCGACCGCGTGAAGGTCAGCGATGGCGTGCTGATCCGCGACTGATGCGCGACTGATCTGTCCGTCCCAGAAAACAGAAAGCCGGCTTCCGCGAGGAACCGGCTTTTCTCGTTTTGACGCGGGAAGCGGTTCAGACCGTGGCCAGGACCTGGCCGTCGCCTGCGCTGTCCGCTTCGGCCTTGAGCTTGGCGTTCTGCTTGGCGCGCGAGCGCGACGGCGGCAGGCGGCGCAGCGTCTTGAGGGCTTCCGGATCCTTGATGCCGATGGTGCGCTGGTCGACGGTGATCAGGCCGATTTCGTTAAACGCGGACAAGGTGCGGCTGACCGTCTCGAGCGTCAGGCCGAGATAGCTGCCGATCTCGTGGCGCGTCATGCGCAGGTTGAACAGTTTGCTCGAATACCCCATCGCGGCAAAGCGTTCCGCCAGCGAGATCAGGAAACGGGCCACGCGCGCTTCGGCCGACAGGGCGCCGAGCATGCCGATCATGGCCTGTTCGCGCACCAGTTCGCGGCTCATCACGCCATACATCAGGTTCTCGAGCTCGGCATGCACGCGGCCGAGCGCGGTGAGCTTCTTGAACGGCACGAGGATCAGGTCGCAGTCGGACAGGGCGACGGCTTCCGACGCGTAATGGCGCGTGTGAATGCCGTCGACGCCGAGCATGTCGCCCTTCATCGGGAAGCTGAGCACCTGTTCGTTGCCGAATTCGTCGATCAGCACGGTTTTCAGGAAACCGGAGTTGACGATGTACAGGGTGTCGAAAGCCTGGCCGATCGTGTGCACGCGCTGTCCTGTCTTGAACTGTACGTGCTGGAACAGCAATTCCTCGGTGTTCATCGAGACGGCGGCCGGGATGTGGAGCAGGTCGCAGACCTCTTTCAGGTTCGACCAGAGGCGGCCCTGGCGTTGGCGTCCGGCTTCCATCTGTGACGAGTGCAGGGTCGACGGGGAGGCGTTACGTTGTTCTGAAGTTAGCTGGGACTGCATACTCATCTCCAGGTTTAGGATTTCAAAGAACTAAGCTGCGGTCCGGTGGTGCCAGTGCGGTATCGGAGCCACAGAGCTGACTGGATACGGATATGGACCGCAGGCAAGTCGAAACGCTGAAGTCAGTATGCCAACACGAGTCCGGCATTAATATCAGCAACGGCTGAATGTGTAGTAGGAGGGAGCGTCAGCTTGTAGGAATTTTCTTACTGCCAAGCTGCCGATGGAGGGGGAGTCACGAGTGAGGCGCGTGTAGGATTACGCGAGCGGGCGGCGGGCCCTGCATGGCCGGAAAACGCCGGGGCAGGGCACGAAAAGTGTCGCTTGAATGTCAAATCTGTTTCGTGCCTGGCCGTTCAGGCTTTCATCGGCGCAAGCAGTCGATGCGCCACCGCGTACTGGACCATTTCGGACAGCGAGGTCATGCCCATTTTCTGCATGATGCGGGTCTTGTGGGTACTGACGGTCTTGACGGACAAATGCAGGTTGTTGGCGATCTCCGTGATCGATTTGCCGCCCACGAGGAGCGAGAATACCTCGAATTCGCGATCCGAGAGCTGCTTGTGCAGCAGCTGTTCGTTCGGCGCCATGATGTTCAGCGCCAGCTGCTCGGCCACTTCCGTGCTGATGTACGGGCGGCCGGATGCCACCTTGCGGATCGCCCCGACGAGCTGCGTGCCGGCACTTTCCTTGGTGAGATAGCCCTGGGCGCCTGCCCGGATGGCGCGCACGGCGTACTGCTCTTCCTCGTGCATCGTCAGGATCAGGACGGCGAGCTTGGGCGCTTCGCTGCGTACCTGGCGTATCAGGTCGACGCCGCTGCGGCCCGGCATGGACAGGTCCAGCAGCAGCAGGTCGAAGCCGCCCTGGCGTACCAGCGACAGCACTTCGAAGCCGTTGATGGCTTCGCCGACGATCTCGATGTCGAGCGCGCCGTCGAGGATACGCTTGAGGCCCTCGCGCATGATCGTGTGGTCGTCGGCGATGACAATGCGAATCATAAGATGTCCCTTGGGGATCAATTGTAAAATGAAGGTAAAAAGATATCACAGAAGCAACACTGACGTTGCTTTTTTTCGGACAACGCCTGCTGTCCGATGGCGCGCCGCCCCGACTTCCGGTAGGCGCGTCAGGTGCCGGGCTCCCGGATCAGGCGGTGCACCAGCACGGGCTTGGTCGTATGGGACAGCACCTTGTTGGTCACGCTACCTAGCAGCAACTGTCCCCAGCCGCTGCGGCCGTGCGACCCCATGAAGATCAGGTCGCAGTGTTGCTGTTCCGCCACGTCCACGATCTTCAGCGCCGCCGCGTCGGAAAACGCCGTCATGCAGGCGTGCTTCAGGCCGCAACCTTCCGCCGCACGCATGATGGAGCCCATGTACTCCTCGCCGAGGCGCTTCATCTGCTGGACGTACTCCTCTTCGCTGGGGTAAGCGGGCGGAACGATCTCGACATACACGGGGTACTGGTACTCGGGCGCGACGAACAGGGCGAGCACTTCGGCCCCCATCTGTCGCGCGAATTTGACGCCGGCACAGGCGGTGTGCTGCGATACCGAGGAGCCGTCGGTGGTGATCAGAATTTTCTGGTACATGGTGAGCCCTCCCTCACGTCACGCTACCTTCTCATTGTAGTTCGCGTTTCCCCTCTTGGCGGAATGTAAATGCTTGATCTTGCTCAGGGATGTGCTCGGCATTCGGCGCCCAAATACCGGATGTCACAAATGCCTCCGCGATAAAAAAATACAACACATGCTTTGTGAAAATATTCAGAAAATCCTGTAAAAGATTGTCGACAGGCCAAGATTACTCACCAATCGGCAACTCCGGCATTTCAGAAGATTTACCTACGGCAACCACGCTGATACACTCGTCGGGAATTTGTACCGTCAGCGTAATGACGGCAGCCGTACCGCACACAGCAAAGATGATCGCGACATTTAAATTATGGAGAAGCAGGGACTATGACCGACGCCGCTGACGATTTCGACGCATTATTCGAGGAAGTGGCAGCGCAGCGTGCCAGCGCACCCGCTGCCGCTCCGACGCCGGCGCCCGCGCCCGAGCCCGCCGCCGGCGGCGACAGCGGCGATACCGACGACCTGGAGGCCCTGTTCGACCAGGTCGCGGCCACCAGCGCGCCGGCCCCGGCCGTCGTGCCTGCTCCGGCCGCGCCGGCCGCTGCCGCCCCGGCCGAGGGCGGCGAGGAAGAACACAAGGGGATGTACGAGCGCCTCGGCGGCATCGTGCGCCTGCTGCACGACTCGCTGCGCGAGCTGGGCTACGACAAGGCCCTGACCGAGGCGTCGTCCCAGATCGTGGACGCCCAGGACCGCCTGGAATACGTCGCCACCCTGACCGAACAGGCCGCCAACAAGGTGCTGAACACCCTGGACGACGGCATGCCGGCCCAGGACCTGCTGTCCAAGCAGGCCAAGGATATGGAAAACCGCTGGGACGACCTGTTCGCCGGCAAGCTCTCGATCGAGCAGTTCAAGGCCCTGGCCGGCGATTCGAAGCAGTTCGCCCAGCTCGTGTCGGAAGCGACCGAAGCCGAGAAGGCGCGCCTGCTCGAGATCATGATGGCGCAGGACTTCCAGGACATCACCGGCCAGCTGATCAAGAAAGTGGTCGTGATCACCAAGACGGTCGAGAACGAGCTGACCCAGCTGCTGAAGGACAGCGCACCGCCCGACGTGAAAGAAAAACTGGCGCAGAAACAGGCGGCACAGGAACAGCCGCAGCCGCCGCAGCAACTGATGTCGGGTCCGTCGGTGCCGTCCGCGGCGCTCGACCAGGACAGTGTCGATGACCTTCTTGCCGATCTGGGATTCTAATGGATGAAATGCTCAAGGATTTCGTCGTCGAGGCGATGGATCTTGCAGCGAATGTCGAAGAGCATCTGCTGCACCTCGAACGCGATCCCGACAACAAGGAAACGCTGAACGCGGTCTTCCGCTCGTTCCACACGATCAAGGGTGGCGCGGGTTTCATGGGGCTGCCGGCGCTCGTCGCCGCCTGCCACCTTACTGAAAACCTGTTCGACGCGCTGCGCACCGGCGCCGCCCCTGTCACGCCGGGCGCGATCGAAGCGTCGCTGCAGGCGTCGGGCTTCGTGGCCGACCAGCTCAATGACCTGAACAACGGCGCCACGCCGGACCAGCTGCCGCAGATGCCGGCCGATCTCGAGCGCATGCTCAAGGACGCCATCGCCGGCACGGACGCCGCGCCCGCGCCGAAGGCCGCGCCCGCACTCGCGCCTGCGCCGGTGCCCGTGAAGGCTGCCCCGGCGCCAAGCGCGGCCGCACCGGCACCGGCCGCGCCGGGCGCCGACGGTCTCGATTGGGAAGCGATGTACATGGCGGTCGTCCCGGCCGGCACGTACACCCCGGCCGAGGCGCCTGCCGCCGCGCCGGGCACCGCCGTCGAGGCAGTGGCTGCACCCGCGGCTGCCGCGCCGCTGGAAGCCGCGGCAGCGGCTGCACCCGCCGCCGCGTCCGGAAAACCGGGCTGGGACGGCGTCGAGCGCCGCAACGATAACAAGCCCGCCAGCACCGGCCCCGCGAAGGACGAGAGCATCCGTATCGACGCGGTCAAGCTGGACGCGCTGCTGGAAGTGGCCGGCGAATCCGTGCAGGCCGCGAACCAGGCGGCCGTGCTGCTGGAGCGCCTGTCGCAGTTCAAGTTCGAAGGCCAGGCCGCCACCTTGATGGCCACGCTGACGGAAACGCTGGAGCGCGCGTCGCGCTACTCGGCCGAACTGCAGCGCGCCACGCTGGCGACCCGCATGCAGCCGGTGGGCCGCCTGTTCCAGAAATTCCCGCGCCTCGTGCGCGAGCTGGCGAAGGACCTGGGCAAGGACGTCGAGCTGACCATCGAAGGCGCCGAGACGGAAGTCGACCGCGTCGTCGTGGACAGCCTGTACGACCCGCTCGTGCACATGCTGCGCAACGCGCTGGACCACGGCGTCGAGTCGCCGGAAGACCGCGTCGCCAACGGCAAGCCCGCGAAGGCCTACATCCTGCTGAAGGCGTGGCAGGAAGCGAACAGCGTCATGATCGTGCTGCAGGACGACGGCCGCGGCATGGATCCGGCCAAGCTGCGCAAGAAGGCGATGGAGAAGGGTCTCATTTCGGAGAACCAGGCGACGAGCGACGACGAGGCGTACCAGCTGGTGTTCCTGCCGGGCTTCTCGACCAAGGAAGTGGCGTCGTCGGTCTCGGGCCGCGGCGTGGGCATGGACGTGGTCAAGACGGCCGTCGAGAAGAACCGCGGCGCGATCCGCATCGATTCGAACCTGGGTACCGGTACGAAGTTCTCGATCCGCCTGCCGATCGAACTGTCGATCGTGCCGACCATGCTCGTGTCGACGTCGGGCGCGCAGCTGGCCCTGCCGATGGCGGTGGTCGAGCGCGTCGTCGAACTGCCGGAGACCTTCATGCAGGTCGGCGGCGCCCCGGTGCTGAAGGACCAGGGCCGTCCGCTGCCGGTGCGTTCGCTGGCGCTGTCGCTCGGCTACGAGGCATGCGTCGAGCGCGTGGGCATCGTCATCAACGCCCCGCAGCCGTACATCATCGCGGTGGAAGCCGTCGACGGCACGGCCGACCTGGTGATCAAGCCGATGACGGCGCTGAACGTCGAAGGCATCACGGGTACGGCGCGTTCGGCGGAAGGTTCGCTCGTGCTGGTCGTCGGCCTGTCGTTCCTGATGGACGGTTGCCGCACTACCGTGAGGTTGGCCGCGTAAAAAGACGTTGCAGCATTTTTGCCACAAAGCTACGAAAAGCCTGCGCAGGAAATGCGCAGGCTTTTTTTATTTGTGTGTCTGCAAATGGGTCCGAACAAAATTTTTATACGGATGAGTTCATTGGAATAATCGTGCTCGAAGGGCATTGCTTCCGCATTGCACAAATATGGCATAATCAAAGACCATGCCCGCATGTAGCGGTCGCTTTACTGGATTTAACATGTTAAAAACGCTCTACGACAAACTTTGGGATTCGCATGTCGTGCGTGCCGATGCGGATGGCACCACCGTGCTGTATATCGACCGTCACCTGGTCCACGAAGTCACCAGCCCGCAGGCGTTCGAAGGCCTGCGCGAAGCCGGCCGCCCGCTATGGCGCACTTCGGCCAATCTTGCCGTAGCCGACCACAACGTGCCGACCACCGACCGTTCGCATGGCATCGCCGACCCGACCTCGCGCCTGCAGGTCGAGACGCTGGACAACAACACCAAGTCCTTCGGCGTCACGTACTTCAACATGAACGACAAGCGCCAGGGCATCGTGCACGTGATCGGCCCGGAGCAGGGCGCGACCCTGCCGGGCATGACCGTCGTGTGCGGCGACTCGCACACGTCGACGCACGGCGCGTTCGGCGCGCTGGCCCACGGCATCGGCACGTCGGAAGTCGAGCACGTGATGGCCACGCAGACGCTGCTCGCGAAGAAATCCAAATCGATGCTGGTGCAGGTCGACGGCGACCTGCCGGCCGGCGTGACCGCCAAGGACATCGTGCTGGCCGTGATCGGCAAGATCGGCACCGCCGGCGGCACGGGCTATGCCATCGAATTCGGCGGCTCGACGATCCGCTCGCTGTCGATGGAAGGCCGCATGACCGTCTGCAACATGGCGATCGAAGCAGGCGCGCGCGCCGGCATGGTCGCCGTCGACGACACGACCATCGAGTACGTCAAGGGCCGCCCGTTCGCACCGGTGGGTCCGCAGTGGGAACAGGCCGTCGCGTACTGGCGCACCCTGCACTCGGATCCGGGTGCGAAGTTCGACCTCGTCGTGCAGCTGAATGCCGCCGAGATCCGTCCGCAGGTGACCTGGGGCACGTCGCCCGAGCAGGTCACGACGATCGACGGCCGCGTGCCCGATCCGGACAAGGAAAAAGATCCCGTCAAGCGCGACGCGATGGAAAAGGCGCTCGTCTACATGGACCTGAAGCCGAACACCGCGATGGAAGACATCCGCATCGACAAGGTGTTCATCGGTTCCTGCACCAACTCGCGCATCGAGGACCTGCGCGCCGCCGCCGCCATCGTGCGCGGCCGCCAGCGCGCGTCGAACGTGAAGCTGGCGATGGTGGTGCCGGGCTCCGGCCTCGTGAAGGAGCAGGCGGAACGCGAAGGCCTGGACCAGATCTTCAAGGCCGCCGGCTTCGAATGGCGCGAGCCGGGCTGCTCGATGTGCCTTGCGATGAACGCCGACCGCCTGGAACCGGGCGAGCGCTGCGCCTCGACGTCGAACCGCAACTTCGAAGGCCGCCAGGGCCAGGGCGGCCGCACGCACCTGGTGTCGCCGGCCATGGCCGCGGCGGCTGGCATTGCCGGTCACTTCGTCGACGTTCGTAAAATCTGATCCAGCTTAGTCATATGAAAAAAGTAATCGCTCTCGCACTCATCGCAATCGCCGTCGCCGGCTGCAACACCATCTCGGGCGTCGGCAAGGACGTGCAGAAAGTTGGCCAGGTCATCACGGGCGCCGGCGGTCATTAAGGATCAGGAATCATGGATAAATTCACCGTACACGAAGGACTGGTGGTCCCGCTGGACCGGGCCAACGTCGACACCGACGCCATCATTCCGAAGCAGTTCCTCAAGTCGATCCGCCGCACCGGCTTCGGCCCCAACCTGTTCGACGAGTGGCGCTATCTCGACCACGGCGAACCGGGCATGGACAACAGCAAGCGTCCAGTCAATCCGGACTTCGTGCTGAACCAGCCGCGCTACGCCGGCGCGTCGATCCTGCTGACCCGCAAGAACTTCGGCTGCGGCTCCTCGCGCGAGCACGCGCCGTGGGCCCTGCAGCAGTATGGCTTCCGCGCCGTCATCGCGCCGAGCTTCGCCGACATCTTCTTCAACAACTGCTTCAAGGGCGGCATGCTGCCGATCGTCCTCACCGAGGCGCAGGTCGACCAGCTGATGAATGAAGTGAAGGCGTTCCCGGGCTACAAGCTCGTCGTCGACCTCGAGAAGCAGACCGTGGGCACGCCGGACGGCCACCTCGCGTTCGAATTCGCCATCGACGACTTCCGCAAGTACTGCCTGCTGAACGGCCTGGACGACATCGGCCTCACGCTGCGTCACGCCGACGACATCCGCGCCTACGAAGAACGCCATCTGCGCGCGCAGCCGTGGCTCGCCAACACCATCTGAACGAGAACAAGACATGAAGATTGCCATCCTGCCGGGCGACGGCATCGGTCCCGAAATCACCGCGCAAGCCGTCAAGGTGCTGAACGCGCTGGGCGAGTCCTTCGAACTCGAAAGCGCGGACGTCGGCGGCGCCGGCTATGCCGCGCACGGCCACCCGCTGCCGCAAGGCACGCTGGCGCTGGCGAAGGCCGCGGACGCCGTGCTGTTCGGCGCCGTCGGCGACTACAAGTACGACTCGCTGGAGCGCGCGCTGCGTCCGGAGCAGGCTATCCTGGGCCTGCGCAAGGAGCTGGGCCTGTTCGCCAACCTGCGTCCCGCGATCCTGTATCCGGAACTGGCCGGCGCCTCGACCCTGAAGCCCGAAGTGGTGGCTGGCCTGGACATCCTGATCATCCGCGAACTGACGGGCGACATCTACTTCGGCAAGCCGCGCGGCGTGCGCGAGTGCCCGGACGGTCCGTTCGCGGGCCAGCGCGAAGGCTTCGACACGATGCGCTATGCGGAAGGCGAGATCCGCCGCATCGCCCACGTCGCGTTCCAGGCCGCGCGCAAGCGCGACCGCCGCGTGACGAGCGTCGACAAGGCCAACGTGCTGGAGACCTTCCAGTTCTGGCGCGACATCGTCACCGACGTGCACAAGGAATACCAGGACGTCGAGCTCGAACACATGTACGTCGACAACGCCGCGATGCAGCTCGTGCGCGCGCCGAAGAAGTTCGACGTGATCGTCACCGGCAACATGTTCGGCGACATCCTGTCCGATGCGGCCGCGATGCTGACCGGTTCGATCGGCATGCTGCCGTCGGCATCGCTGGATGCGAACAACAAGGGCCTGTACGAGCCGTCGCACGGTTCGGCGCCGGACATCGCGGGCAAGGGCGTCGCGAATCCGCTGGCGACGATCCTGTCCGCCGCGATGATGCTGCGCTTCTCGCTGGGCAAGGCCGAGCAGGCCGACCGCATCGAGAACGCCGTCAAGAAGGTGCTGGCCCAGGGCCTGCGCACGCCGGACATCTACGAGGAAGGCACGACGAAGGTCGGTACGGAACAGATGGGCGACGCCGTCCTCAAGGCATTGGGTTGACCAGGAATACGCCCGGCATGGGCGGAACATTTTTAAAAGAGGGATCAAAATGAAACTAGTAGGTCTGGTTGGTTGGCGCGGCATGGTCGGTTCGGTTCTCATGCAGCGCATGCAGGACGAGGGCGATTTCGCCCACATCGAGCCGGTGTTCTTCACCACGTCGAATCCGGGTGGCATTGCCCCGAAAATGGCGAAGAACGAAACCAAGCTGAAAAGCGCAACCGACATCGCCGAACTGTCGAAATGCGAGATCATCATCTCGTGCCAGGGCGGCGACTACACGACCGAAGTGTTCCCGAAGCTGCGCGCCGCCGGCTGGAACGGCTACTGGATCGACGCCGCGTCGACCCTGCGCATGAGCGACGACGCCGTCATCGTGCTCGACCCGGTCAACCTGAATGTCATCAAGGACGCGATGGTGAACGGCGTGAAGAACTTCATCGGCGGTAACTGCACCGTGTCGTGCATGCTGATGGGTCTCGGCGGCCTGTTCAAGAACGATCTGGTCGACTGGATGACGTCGATGACGTACCAGGCCGCATCGGGCGGCGGCGCGCAGCACATGCGCGAGCTGCTGACCCAGTTCGGCACCATCAACTCGGCCGTCAAGAACCTGCTGGACGACCCGGCATCGGCGATCCTGGAAATCGACCGCGGCGTGTTGGCCACCCAGCACGGCCTGTCGGCCGAAGAAACGAAGCAGTTCGGCGTGCCGCTGGCCGGCAACCTGATCCCCTGGATCGACAAGGACCTGGGCAACGGCCAGTCGAAGGAAGAGTGGAAGGGCGGCGCCGAGACCAACAAGATCCTGGGCCGTCACAACGGCTCCAACGTGATCCCGGTCGACGGCCTGTGCGTCCGCATCGGCGCGATGCGCTGCCACTCGCAGGCGCTGACGATCAAGCTGAAGAAGGACGTGCCGCTGGACGAGATCAACGACATCATCGCGAACGACAACCAGTGGGTGAAGTTCGTGCCGAACACGCGCGAAGCGTCGGTGCGCGACCTGACCCCGGCCGCCGTCACGGGCAGCCTGACGATCCCGGTCGGCCGCGTGCGCAAGATGTCGATGGGCCCGGAGTACATCTCCGCGTTCACCGTCGGCGACCAGCTGCTGTGGGGCGCCGCCGAGCCGCTGCGCCGCATGCTGCGCATCGTGCTGGACAAGTGATGTAAGCTGGCGCCTCCGGGCGCACGAAGAGGGCGGCCCAGTGCTGCCCCGAAGAGCGGCCCCGGGCCGCTCTTTGTCATTCTGGGTTTCGTATAGAATTGACACCGGATCATCCAAAAAACATCATAAGTCTGAATAGACCGTCTACATACGTCAGACTCCTTGAATGTTTCTCCCTGCGGAACTTGCATGCCACAGTGCATGATGATATGTTCCTGAGACCTCCGGCCACGTCGCTCTCGAACCTATGCATGTCACTCCCCGCCTCCCGATGAAGTCGTCCGCACTGAAAAAGCTCACTGCGGCGGTCGCAAGTGCGCTGGTCCTGACGTCGGCGGCCCACGCGGCCGGCCTCGGCAAGCTCACGGTGTTGTCCGCACTCGGCCAGCCCTTGCGTGCCGAAATCGAACTGACGGCGGTGTCCGGCGACGAGGCGTCCGGCCTCACCGCGAAGCTGGCGTCGCCGGAAGCGTTCAAGGCGGCCAACATCGATTTCAATCCGGCGCTGCTGTCGCTGCGCTTCAACGTCGAGCAGCGCGGCGGACGCCAGTTCATCCGCGTCAGCTCCACGCAGCCGCTGAACGAGCCGTTCGTCGACATGCTGCTCGAACTGTCGTGGAATAACGGCCGCCTCGTACGCGAATACACGTTCCTGCTCGATCCGGCCGAGCTGCGCGCGACGCAGTCGGCGCAGGTCGCGGCGAGCGAATCCGCGCGTCCGCGCACGGAAGCGGCGCCCGCGCCGGCGCAACCTTCGACCGCGCCGGCTGCCGAGCGTCCGCGCCGTGCCGCCCGTGCCGAGACCCCGGAAGCGCCCAGGCCGGCGGCCGAGACAGCAGCGTCGTCACGCTACCGCGTCAAGCCGGGCGACAGCCTGGGCCGCATCGCCACTCAGCTGAAACCCGTCGACGTGTCGCTCGACATGATGCTCGTGGCGCTGTACCGCGCCAATCCGGATGCCTTCATCGGCAACAACATGAACCGCCTGAAATCGGGGCGCATCCTGACCGTGCCGGCGGGCGATGCCGTGCGCGCTACGGACGATACCGAGGCACACGGCGTCGTCGTCGCCCACGCGGCCGACTTCAACGCCTACCGCAACAAGCTGGCGGGCCAGGTCGGCGCCTCCGAACCCGTCAAGACCCCGCAGGCGGGGCAGAGCGCGGCCGGCAAGATCACGGCCAAGGTCGAGGAGCGCCCGACCGCCGCGAACGAATCGCAGGACCAGCTCCGTCTGTCGAAAGCCGCCCCGACCACGCCGGCCGGCAAGGGCACGACGATGAGCGCCGAGGACCGCATCGCCAAGGAGAAGGAACTGGCCGATGCGCAGACGCGCGTGCGCGAGCTCGAACGCAACGTGAACGACCTCGAGAAGATCGCCACGATCAAGAGCAAGGCCGGCGCCGAGGCGGAAAAGAACGCTGCCGCGCCTGCCGCCACGACACCGCCGGCACAGCACGCACAAGCGCCGGCACCGCAAAAGCTGCCGACCATCAAGCCGGCCGCGAAGCCCGCCGGCGCGCCGCCGGAACCGGGCCTGATGGACTTCATCATGCAGAACCTGCCGCTGGTCGGCGGCGGCGCGGCCGCGCTGCTGCTCGGCGGCCTGCTCGTCGCCCAGCGCCGCAAGAAGAAGGTCGTCAAGGTAGTGCCGGAACCGGCTATCCTCGGCGTGCCGAGCGAACCCGCGCACTCGATGTTCGCGGAGACGGGCGGCCAGAGCGTCGACACGAACAACAGCGTCTTCAATTCCAGCTTCGCGCCGTCCGCCAGCCAGCTCGACACGAACGAGGTGGATCCGGTGGCGGAAGCCGACGTCTACATCGCCTATGGCCGCGATGCCCAGGCCGAGGAAATCCTCAAGGAAGCCCTGCGCACGCATCCGGAACGCTACCCGGCGCGCCTGAAGCTGCTCGAGATCTATGCCGCGCGCAAGGACCAGCGCGCGTTCGAGACGCAGGCCGCGGAACTCTACAGCATGACGCGCGGGCAGGGCGACGAGTGGGCGCAGGCCGCCGCGCTGGGCCTCACCATCGATCCACTCAACCCGCTGTACCAGCACACCGCCGCACCGAGCGGTCCGGTGGCGAGCACCGAGGAACTGGGCCAGCAGGCCCTGCTGTCGAAGGAGCTGGACGACGTGTTCAGCGCGCCCGACCCGCAGGCCACGCCGACGGCGGCGCTGGCGGGCGAGCCGCTGGACTTCAGCCAGCATTTCGCCGACGCGATGGCGACCGCGCAGCCGGCCCCGGCGCCCGTCACCAATGCACCGTCGACCGAACCCGCGCCGATGGAAGACGATCACGTGCTCGACTTCGACCTGGGCGGCCTCGCGTTCGAACCGGTCGAGCCGGCGCCCGCGCCGCAAGCGGCCGCGGAACCAGCCGCCGACCTGGGTGGCGTGCACGATCTCGACTTCGACATGAGCGCGTTCGAGAAGCCGGCCGAGCCGCCGGCGGCCGAGCCGGCTGTCGCACTCGATAAGGCCGAACACGACCCGCTCGACTTCTCGTTCGACATGGACTTCGCCGCCCCGGCCGCGAACCCGGTGCCGCAACTGGAAGTGCACAGGGACGATGATTTGCTGGCGCCGGCCGCGGCTGCGGCCGCAAGCACCGCTGCCGCCGCCGACATCGAGATGGCCAACCTGGCCCGCGAATTCGACCTGCCCGACCTGCCGACGGAACTGCAGGCCAACCTGCCGCCGGAGCCGGAGCAGCCGGCACGCGATCCGCTGTTCGACCTCGACGCGATGGACTTCGGCCTGGACGAGACGCCGCGCGCAGAAGGTTCGGTTGCAAATTCGGCAGCCTCGATCCCGACGGCCGCGCTGGACGAGCACCTGTTCGACATCCCGGCCACGCCGGCACCGGCCGACGCGCCGTTCGCCGAGCATGACCGCATCGTGCTGGAACCGGCCACGCCGCAGTTCGACGTCGGCGGCTTCGACCTCGACCTGCCGGCCGACGGTTCGCTGCCGCTGCCGGAAGTGCAGTCGCTGTCCGAGCCGCAGTTTGCCGCGCCGGCCGAACCGGCGGAGCCGGCCGCGCTGTCCGCCTCGCACATGGAGATGGAGACGAAGCTGGACCTGGCCATCGCTTACCAGGAGATCGGCGACAAGGAAGGGGCGCGCGAGCTGCTCGAAGAAGTCATCCGCGGCGGCAATCCCGAGCAGGCGGCACGCGCCAACTCGATGCGCGCGGCACTGGTGTAAGGCAGGACGATTTGACACGTATCGCATTGGGTGTCCAGTATGTGGGCACCGCCTGGAACGGGTATCAGAAACAACCATCGCGCGACACGGTCCAGGACCAGCTGGAGATCGCGCTCGAGAAATTTGCCTGCACGCGGCTCGCGACGACGTGCGCCGGCCGCACCGACGCCGGCGTCCACGCCATCGAGCAGGTCGTCCATTTCGACACGGACCTCGACCGCGCCCCGCAATCATGGGTGCGCGGTACGAACGCGTTCCTGCCCGAGTCGATCGTCGTGCGCTGGGCCCACGTCGTGGCACCGGACGCCGACGGGCAGGACTTCCACGCGCGCTTCTCGGCCCGCTCGCGCACCTATCGCTACGTGCTGTACAACCACGCCAATCCGTCGGCGCTGCTGGCCGGACGCGCCGGCTGGGTGTTCCGCCCGCTCGACGTCGAGCGCATGCGGGAAGCCGCCGCGCACCTGATCGGCACGCACGATTTTTCCAGCTTCCGCGCATCCGGCTGCCAGGCGAATTCGCCGATCAAGCAGATGCATGAGGTGAACATCGAACGGATGGGCGACATCATCGTGTTCACGGTGCGCGCGTCCGCGTTCCTGCATCACATGGTGCGCAACATCGTCGGCTCGCTGATCTACGTGGGGACCGGACGCAACGAGCCTGGCTGGATGGCCGAGGTGCTGGACGCGCGCTCGCGCGACGCCGCGGCGCCCACCTTCATGCCGGATGGGCTGTACCTTGCTACAATCGACTACGACCCGAAGTGGGGCTTGCCGCAGGAGCCGGCGCCGCCGCTGCCGTGGCTCTGATCGGCGTCGTTCCCGCGAAAGCGGGAACCCATGCTGAGGCACCAAAGCCCGCACACGTTGCGATGGCGCGAGCTTTGCGATTTCTGCAGATCAGCATGGATCCCCGCCTGCGCGGGGATGACGGTTTCGCATCTAACCCTAGCTTTCTATGAAACGTACCCGCATCAAAATCTGCGGCATCACCCGCACCGAAGACCTGCACGCTGCCGTCGACGCCGGCGCCGACGCCCTCGGCTTCGTGTTCTACGCCAAGAGCCCCCGTTACGTCACCGCGCAGCGCTACGCCGAGCTGGCCCGTGAACTGCCGCCATACGTGAACGCCGTCGCGCTGTTCGTCAACGCGACCGTGGACGAGGTCCGTGCCGTCGTCGCGGCGGGGCCGGTGTCGCTGCTGCAATTCCACGGCGACGAAACACCGGAGGCATGCGCGCAACTGGCGCAGGCCGTGCAACGCCCGTTCACGCGGGCATTCCGGGTAAAACCTGACACGACCGCCGCCGATTTGCTAGAATCGGAAGCTCAATACCGCGCCGCTTCTCCCTGGTTCTCGGGTTTGCTGCTCGACACGTACGTAGATGCCTACGGCGGCGCAGGAAAGGTTTTCGATTGGTCTCTTATTCCAAAAGAGCTCGCGCCTCGGGTCGTTTTGAGTGGTGGCTTGAGCGTACACAACGTGACTGGCGCGGTGGCGCAAGTACGCCCCTTCGCGGTCGACATCAGTAGCGGTGTCGAGGCGGCGAAGGGGATCAAGGATGCCCGCAAGATTGCCGCGTTCATCGACGCGGTGCGGGCAGGCGATGCCACCCTTTTGAGCCAGGAACACCATGAAAGCGAATCAAGTCAACGGCGCAGGTGAATACACTGCAGCGCTGTTCAAGACCCCCGACTATCAACTGCCGGACACCACCGGCCACTTCGGCCCGTACGGCGGCTCGTTCGTCGCCGAGACGCTGAGCCACGCGCTGGCCGAGCTGAACGACGCGTACGCGCGCTACAGCCAGGACCCCGAATTCCTCGAAGAATTCCGCTACGAGCTGGCGCACTTCGTCGGCCGTCCGTCGCCCGTCTACCACGCCAAACGCTGGTCCGAACAGGGCGGCGGTGCGCAGATCTTCTTCAAGCGCGAAGACCTGAACCACACGGGCGCCCACAAGATCAACAACGTGATCGGCCAGGCGCTGCTCGCGAAACGCATGGGCAAGCCGCGCATCATCGCCGAGACGGGCGCCGGCCAGCACGGCGTCGCGACGGCCACGATCTGCGCCCGCTTCGGCCTCGAATGCGTGATCTATATGGGGAGCGAGGACGTCAAGCGCCAGGCGCAGAACGTCTACCGCATGAAACTGCTGGGTGCGACCGTCGTGCCGGTGGAGTCGGGCTCCAAGACCTTGAAGGACGCGCTCAACGAAGCGATGCGCGACTGGGTCACGAACATCGAGAACACGTTCTACATCATCGGCACGGTCGCCGGTCCGCACCCGTATCCGATGATGGTGCGCGACTTCCAGTCCGTGATCGGCGAGGAATGCCGCGTGCAGATGCCGCAGATGACGGGCCGCCAGCCGGACTACGTCGTCGCCTGCATCGGCGGCGGCTCGAACGCGATGGGCATCTTTTATCCGTACATCGACGAGCCGGGCGTGAAGCTCGTGGGCGTCGAGGCGGCGGGCGAGGGCCTCGACTCGGGCAAGCACGCGGCGTCGCTGACGGCCGGCTTCCCGGGCGTCCTGCACGGCAACCGCACCTATCTGCTGCAGGACGAGCACGGCCAGATCATCGAAACGCATTCGGTGTCGGCGGGCCTGGATTATCCGGGCGTTGGACCGGAACACGCGTGGCTGAAGGACAGCCAGCGTGCGGAATACGTGTCGATCACGGACGACGAGGCGCTGGCCGCCTTCCACGACTGCTGCCGCATCGAGGGCATCATCCCCGCGCTGGAATCGTCGCACGCGATCGCCTACGCCGCCAAGCTGGCGCCGACCCTGCCCAAGGACCAGATCATCCTGGTCAACCTGTCGGGCCGCGGCGACAAGGACATGCACACCGTGGCGCAACGGGCGGGACTCAACTTCGGCTGAGCCCCCATCATCGGGCACCTCGAAAAACCGTCAGGTTTTTCGACGTGCCCCATCGTTTGCAACCACAGAATAAGGAATAACAGCATGTCCCGTATCGCACAAACTTTCGACGCCCTCAAGGAACAGGGCAAGACCGGCCTCGTCACCTTCATTACCGCCGGCGACCCGGCCCCGGAACTGACCGTCCCGTTGCTGCACGCCCTCGTGGAAGGCGGCGCCGACGTCCTCGAACTGGGTGTCCCGTTCTCCGACCCGATGGCGGAAGGCCCCGTCATCCAGCGCGCCTGCGAGCGGGCGCTCACTTTCGGCGTCAGCATGACCGACGTGTTCGGCTACGTCGCCGAGTTTCGAAAAACGAACCAGCACACGCCGGTCGTGCTGATGGGCTACGCGAACCCGATCGAGCGCATGGGCCAGAGCGAATTCGTCCGCCGCGCGAAGGCGGCCGGTGCCGACGGCGCCATCGTCGTCGACTACCCGCCGGAGGAATGCGAAGCGTTCGCGGCCGAGATGAAGGCCAACGACCTCGACGTGATCTTCCTGCTCGCGCCGACGTCGACCACGGAACGCGTGAAGCAGGTGGCGCGCCACGGCAGCGGCTTCAGCTACTACGTGTCGCTGAAGGGCGTGACGGGTGCCGGCGGCATCGACACGGCCGACGTGGCCAAGCGCGTGGCAGCGATCCGCGAGCACGTCAAGCTGCCGATCGGCGTGGGCTTCGGCATCCGCGACGCGCAGACGGCGAAATCGGTGGCCAGCGTCGCCGACGCGGTCGTCATCGGCAGCCGCATCATCCAGGAACTGGAAAACACGCCGAAAGAGCAGGGGCCCGCGGCCGTACGCGCCTTCGTCGCCGGGATCCGGGAAGCGCTGGACGCCCGCTGATTCATTCGCAGCACGACACGAACCGGGGCATGCCCCGGTTTTTTTGTTGCCCAGATTCGGGGTCAGAGCACATTTTCTCGAAAATTCGGGGTCAGAGCACTTTTTCGAGCAATTGATTAGTTGTCAGCCAAATCGCTCGCGCCAGAGTGAGCCTGTCGACGTCATGTCGGAATCAATTGATCGGGGCCCCGCCAGCGCGCATCCCGAAAATGTGCTCTGACCCCGAATCTGAAAAAAAAGATGCTCTGACCCCGAATTTGGGAAATTGCTCGAAATCGGGAGCTGACGCCGGTGTCTTTTGATGCGGTCGATTTTCTTGGTGGAAATGGAGCGATAGAGTGGAAGTGCAGTTTTCTTCCACTCAACCCCGGCATCCATATGAAAAAACAAATCGTGCAGGTTTCCGTCGTGCAGTCGGCCAAGGTCATGGCCGCTGTCTATCTCGTCACCGCCATTCCCGTCGTCGTACTGGCCGGGTTGTTCATGTCATCGTTCATGCCTGCAGGCGCCGGCATCGCCATGCTGATCATGATGCCGGTGGCCTACGCGGTAGGCGCCTTCATCGGCGCTGCATTCGGTGCGTGGATTTACAATCTGGTCGCAGCCCGCATCGGCGGCTTCGAATTCACGACGGCGGAGGTCAGCGAGGCCGCCGTGCGCTGACGCCGGGATCGTGCACGACATTGCCGGGGCCAAGCGCCCCGGTTCTCATTTCTGCTAGCGCAACTTTGCTAAGAAGGCAAGTAATTAACGGCAAGAATTCGACAAGCCTGATGCGAACGGCTACACTACGCCCAATTCCAGAATTGCCGCAAAGGAGAGAACATGAGTTGGTTGGAAAAGCTGCTGCCCCCCCGGATCCAGCGCTCCGATGCCGCCAAACGCCAGACCATGCCCGAAGGCCTGTGGGTCAAGTGCCCGTCGTGCGAGTCGGTCCTGTACCGCGCCGACCTGGAGTCGAACCTGCATGTCTGCCCGAAATGCAGCCACCACATGCGCATCCGCGCCCGCGAGCGCCTCGACGCGCTGCTCGACGAGGGCGGCCGCTACGAGATCGGCCAGGACGTGCTGCCGGTCGATACCCTCAAGTTCAAAGACAGCAAGAAATATCCTGATCGTCTGAAGGACGCGATGGAAGCCACCGGCGAGACCGATTCGATGGTCGTGCAGGGCGGTTCGATCATGAGCCTGCCGGTCGTGGTCGCCTGCTTCGCCTACGAATTCATGGCCGGCACAATGGGTTCCGTGAACGGCGAGCGCTTCGTGCGCGGCGCCCAGGTGGCGCTCGAGCAGAAGGTGCCTTTCATCTGCATTACCGCCAGCGGCGGCGCGCGCATGCAGGAAGGCCTGCTGTCGCTGATGCAGATGGCCAAGACCACGTCGATGCTGACCAAGCTGGCCGAGAAAAAACTGCCGTTCATCAGCGTGCTGACCGACCCGACGACGGGCGGCGTGTCCGCTTCGTTCGCGTTCATGGGCGACGTCGTCATCGCCGAACCGAAGGCCCTGATCGGCTTCGCAGGTCCGCGCGTGATCGAGAACACGGTGCGTGAAAAACTGCCGGAAGGCTTCCAGCGTTCCGAGTTCCTGCTGCAAAAAGGTGCCATCGACATGATCGTCGACCGCCGCAAGATGCGCGAAGAAATCGCGCAACTGCTCGCCCTGCTGCAAAGCCAGCCGGCCGACGTCATCGCCTGATTCGCTGTCACCGCGCGGCCGGCTGCTTGTGCAAAGCAGCCGGGCGGGCGCATTCCGGAAGCCATCCCATGCCTAACCTGCCGACTACCTTGCCCGACTGGCTGGCGCTGCTCGAGTCGCGCCATGCCGAAACCCACATCGACATGGGCCTGGACCGTGTGCGCGCCGTCAAGGAGCGCATGGGCCTCGCCTTTTCCTGCCCCGTGATCATGGTCGCGGGCACCAACGGCAAGGGCTCGACCTGCGCCATGCTGGAAGCCATCCTGCTGCAGAGCGGCTACAAAGTCGGCCTGTACATCAAGCCGCACTTCCTCGACTTCAACGAGCGCGCCCGCATCAACGGCGACATGGCCAGCGACGACAAGCTCATCGCCGCCTTCAACGACGTCGAGGCGCGCCGCGGCGACATCGACCTCACGTATTTCGAATTCACGACGCTCGCGATCATGCATCTGCTGTCGACGTCCGGCGTCGACGTGGCGATCCTGGAAGTGGGCCTCGGCGGCCGCCTGGATGCCGTGAACGTGATCGATGCGGACGTGTCCATCGTCACGAGCATCGACATCGACCACAAGGATTATCTCGGCGACACGCGCGAAGAGATCGGCTTCGAGAAGGCCGGCATCTTCCGTCCCGGGAAGCCCGCGATCTGCAGCGATCCGCAGCCGCCGCAAGCGTTGATCAAGCATGCGGAAGACATCGGTGCCGACCTGTGGCTGCTGGGCCGCGATTTCAACTACCAGGGCGACAAGCAGCAGTGGGCCTACGGCGGCCGCACGCAGCGCCGCAATTCGCTCGCGTATCCGGCGCTGCGCGGCGCCAACCAGCTGCTGAACGCATCGGCCGCGCTGGCCGCGCTGGAAGCGCTGCGCAACGTGCTGCCGGTCGGCGCGCAGGAAACGCGCGCGGGCCTCGCGATGGTCGAATTGCCGGGCCGCTTCCAGGTGCTGGCGGGCCGTCCGACGACGATCCTCGACGTCGCGCACAACCCGCACGCGGCCGCGACGCTCGCCCAGAACCTGGGAAATATGGGGTTCCACCGTTTCACGTACGCCGTGTTCGGCATCATGCAGGACAAGGACATCGACGCCGTCATCGCCCACCTCGCGCCGACCATCGACCACTGGTGCGTGACGGCGCTGCCGTCGCCCCGGTCGGCCGACCCGGCCGTGCTGGCCGAGAAGCTGCGGGCATTGAAGCCGAGTGGTGCGAAAGACGACGAATTCTCGGTCAAAACGTTCGCGAATCCGGCCGATGCATTCGCAGATGCAACAAGCCGGGCCGGACAGGATGATAGAATAGTGGTCTTTGGCTCGTTCTATACCGTGGCTGGCGTGATGGCAGCCCGTAAATCCTCTCTTCATTGACGTGACACCGCATGGGCTTGTTCTCCCGTAAAAGCAAGCAGGACCGCCTCACCGAGGACAGTGGCCGCTTCTACAGCAAGGACGACGACGCCGCGATTGGCGAGCGCGCCCGCGCCAAACGCGCCAGCAATGCCGGTGGCGGCGCATCGCGCCGTCCCGGTGCCGACCCCATGCTCCCCGAAAAGAAGCGCGCCCGGCGCCGTCTCGTCGGCGCCATCGCGCTGGCGCTCGCGGCGGCCGTCGGCCTGCCGATGCTCCTCGATTCCGAGCCCAAGCCACTCGCCGGCGACATCGCGATCCAGATTCCCGCGAAAGACAAGGCCGCGCCGCTGCCCGTGCCGGCCGCTGACAAGGCCGTGTCCGCCGCGGACAGCGTCGACAAGGGCGAGGAAGTGGTCGACGCACCGCCGCCCGCGCCCGCCGCGAAGGCCCCGGCCGCCGTCGCCGCCGCCAGGCCGGAGAGCGTCGCGACGCAGCCGCCGGCCATGATCGCGCCGAAACCGGAGCCGAAGGTCGAGCACAAGCCCGAACACAAGGAAACGCCCGCGGCCGAGCACAAGGATGCGAAGGCCGAGGCGCGCCTCGCCGAGAAGGAAAAGGCGGAACGCGCGAAGGCCGAGCACGACCGGGCCGAGCACGAGAAGGCGGAGCGCCTCGCGCGTGAAGCCCGGGAGAAGGCGAAGAAGGCCGAGGACAAGCCCGTGAAGCCGAAGGACGACGCGGCGCGCGCCATGGCCATCCTGGAAGGCAAGCCGGCGGAGAAGGACAAGCCGGCCGAGGCCTCGTCGCAGCGCTTCGTGCTGCAGGTGGCCGCACTGTCGAGCCAGGAAAAGGCGGCGGAAGTGCAAGCGAAGCTGCGCGAAGCGGGCATCTCGTCGTACACGCAGAAGACGTCCACCCCCTCCGGCGAACTGATCCGCGTTAGAGTCGGCCCCCTGAACAAGGAAGACGCCGAGAAAGTACGCGCCAAGCTGGGCCGCCTGGGCTTGTCCGGCGCCATGACCCCAGTCTGATTCGATTGAAGCCGTGACGATTTTCGACTACGTGGTGTTGTTCATCCTGATCTCGTCGGTCGTCATCAGCACCATGCGCGGCCTGGTGAAGGAAATCCTGTCGCTGGTCGGCTGGGTGGCGGCCTTCATCGTGGCCAACGCCTTCGGCGCGAAACTGGCACCCATGCTACCATCCGTGATTCCGGGCGAAGCCTTGCGGCTGATCGTTGCCTTCATTGCACTGTTCCTCGGCGTGCGCGTGCTGATGGGCCTGCTGGCCCTTGCGATCAGCGCCCTGATCGAGGCCTCCGGCCTGTCCCTGGCCGACCGCGGACTCGGCGGCCTGTTCGGATTGGGCCGGGGTATTGTGATCGTGCTGGCCGGCGTCATATTGTGCGGGATGACATCCATCCCCCAACAGGCTTTCTGGAAAGACGCGCTGTTCTCGCCCATGGCGGAAACCGGAGCGCGCACCGTCAAACCTTTCTTGCCCGCTGCCTTCGCGCAGCACGTGCAGTTTTGAAACACCCTTTTGTCTAGCTGTCCAAGTTTAGGAGCACACCATGTGTGGCATCGTCGGCGTCGTCTCGCAAGCCCCCGTCAACCAGCTGTTATATGATGCGTTGCTGCTGTTGCAGCACCGCGGTCAGGACGCAGCGGGGATTGCAACCAATCACAGCAGCATGTTCTCGATGTACAAGGCCAACGGCCTCGTGCGAGACGTCTTCCGCACGCGTAACATGCGTTCGCTGCAAGGCAATTCCGGCATTGGCCACTGCCGCTACCCGACCGCCGGCTCGTCCAGCGAAGAGGAAGCGCAGCCGTTCTACGTGAATGCCCCGTTCGGCATCACCCTTGCGCACAACGGTAACCTCACGAACCAGGAACAACTGAAGGAAGAGCTGTTCCGCATCGACCGCCGCCACGTCAACACGAACTCCGACTCGGAAGTCCTGCTGAACGTGCTGGCCCACGAGATCGCCACGGCCGCCGACGGCTACTCGCTCGATCCGGACGCCGTGTTCAAGGCCGTCGCGCACGTGCACCGCCGCGTGCGCGGCGCGTACGCCGTCATCGCCCAGATCGCCGGCCACGGCCTGCTCGCGTTCCGCGACCCGTTCGGCATCCGCCCGCTGTGCCTCGGCATCAACGAGACGGAGAACGGCCCCGAATACCTCGTCGCAAGCGAATCCGTCGCGCTGGAAGGCCTGGGCTTCCGCTTCGTGCGCGACATCGCGCCGGGCGAAGCCGTCTGGGTCGACGCCGACCGCCAGCTGCACACCCGCCAGTGCGCCGAGAATCCGTCGCTGAATCCGTGCGCGTTCGAATACGTCTACCTGGCCCGCCCGGACTCCGTGATCGACGGCGCCTCCGTGTACGCCACCCGCCTGCGCATGGGCGAATACCTGGCCGAGAAGATCCGCAAGGAGATTCCGGTCGAAGAGATCGACGTCGTGATGCCGATCCCGGATTCGTCGCGTCCGGCCGCCATCCAGCTCGCGCTGAAACTGGGCGTCGAATACCGCGAAGGCTTCATCAAGAACCGCTACGTCGGCCGCACGTTCATCATGCCGGGCCAGGCGATGCGCAAGAAGTCGGTGCGCCAGAAGCTGAACGCGATCCCGTCCGAATTCAAGGACAAGAACGTGCTGCTCGTCGACGACTCCATCGTGCGCGGCACGACGAGCCGCGAGATCGTGCAGATGGCGCGCGAATCGGGCGCCCGCAAGGTGTTCTTCGCGTCCGCCGCGCCGCCGGTCCTGTACCCGAACGTGTACGGCATCGACATGCCGACGCGCGACGAGCTGATCGCCCATGGCCGCACCGTCGAGGAAGTGTGCCGCGAGATCACGGCCGACCGCCTCGTCTACCAGGACCTCGATGCGCTGAAGAAGTCGATCTCCGACGTCAACCCGGCCCTGACGAACGTGGAAGCGTCGTGCTTCGACGGCGTCTACGTCACGGGCGACGTCACGCCGGCCTACCTCGACCAGCTGGAGCACGCGCGCCACAAGTCGTCCGGTAAATCGTCGGAAGACATCGTGCGCACGCAACTGAACCTGAACCCGCCCGTCGCGGCGGAATAACGCGTATTCCGTAGGGCGGGCACCCGGTGCCCGCCTGGCATATCGCGGCCCATCATTCAAACGACCATGAGCGACAAACCCAACTACGGCTTCACCACCACCATCCTGCACAACGATCGCAGGAAGTCGATCGAACACAACTCGCTGCACAAGCCGATCCACACATCGGTCGCGTTCGGCTACACGGATGCGCGCCAGCTCGCGTCCGTCTTCCAGGGCAAGGAACCGGGCTTCCGCTACGGCCGCCAGGGCAACCCGACCGTCAGCGCGCTGGAAGACAAGATCAGCAAGATGGAAGACGGCGTCACGTCGCTGTGCTTCGGCACCGGCATGGCTGCCATCGGCGCGCTCGCGCAGGCACTGCTGCGCGCCGGCGACCACGTCGTGTCGTCCTCGTTCCTGTTCGGGAATACCAACAGCCTGTGGAACACGGTGGCCGCGCAGGGCACGGAAGTGTCGTTCGTCGATGCGACCGACGTCGCGCACGTGGAAGCCGCGCTGAAGCCGAACACGCGCCTCGTGTTCGTCGAGACGATCGCCAACCCGCGCACGCAGATCGCGGACCTGGCCCGCATCGGCGCACTGTGCCGCGCGCGCGGCATCCTGTACGTCGTCGACAACACGATGACGACGCCCTACCTGTTCCGCCCGAAGGCGGTCGGCGCGGGCCTCGTCGTGAACGCGCTGACGAAGTCGATCGGCGGCCACGGCATGGCGTTGGGCGGCGCGGTCACGGACACCGGCGTGTTCGACTGGAGCGCCTATCCGAACATCGCCGACAACTTCCGCCGCCAGCCGGCCGCCGCGCAGGGCATGGCCCAGCTGCGCGCGAAAGCGCTGCGCGACTTCGGCGCATCGCTGGCGCCGGAAGCGGCCCACCACATCGCGGTCGGCGCCGAAACGCTCGCGCTGCGCATGGAGCGCACGTGCGCGAACGCCCTGGCATTGGCCCGCATGCTCGAGGCCGATGATCGCGTCGCCGCCGTCCACTATCCTGGCCTGGAATCGCATCCGCAGCACAAGCTGGCGTCCGAACAATTCCGCGCGTACGGCTCGCTGTTCAGTTTCGAGCTGAAGGAAGGCATCGACTGCTTCGATTACCTGAACCGCCTGAAGGTGGCGATTCCGGCGTCGAACCTGGGCGACACGCGCACGCTCGTCATCCCGGTCGCGCACACGATCTTCTTCGAGATGGGCGCCGAGCGCCGCGCCAGCATGGGCATCGCGGAATCGCTGATCCGCGTGTCGGTGGGTATCGAGGATACGGCCGACCTGCTGGCCGATTTCGGTAACGCGCTGAACGGTTGAGCCCGGGCGACGCTGCGGTTATGATCGACTTGTTGCCATTCATCTATTCGCCATGAAGACTGTCCTGTTCTGTGCCGCATTGCTGTGCGGCGGTGTCGCGCTGGCTGCCGAGCCCGCAGCAAAAAAAGGTGCTGCGCCGAAGCCGGTCGCCGCCGCCCCGTCCGCCAACGTCGCCGCCGAGCTCGCTGAAGCGGACGCGCTGTTCGCCAAGAAATCGTATCCGGACGCGCTGGCGAAATACACCAAGCTGGCGAACGCCGGCAACGTGATGGCCCAGCAGCACCTGGGTGAAATGTATTTCTACGGCGAGGCCGGCAGCGTCGACATGGACAAGGCCGCGCAATGGTTCCAGAAGGCGGCCGCCAAGGGCAATGCCGTCGCCATCGCATCGCTCGAGCTGATGAAGCAGCGCGAGGCCCGGCGCGCCGACCTCGACTACTGGATCGCGAAATACGACGGTTCCGACGTGCGCACCAACGACTACCGCTGCCCGGCGCCGCGCTTCCCGACCATGTCCAAGGTCAACGAGGAAATCGATTACTACAGCGGCAAGATGAAGGATTGGGAAGCGTGCCACAACCGTTGGGTGAAGCAGCTGAACGCCTCCCTGCCGCTGACGAAACGCATCCCGGAAGACATCGCGAAGCTGATGACGAAGGACGAGACGGAGAAGGCGAACGTGCACCTGAAGGAGGTGGGCGATCGCCTGGCGGAAGACACCAAGGTGGCCGGCCGGATGATCGTGGCGGACTTCGACGCCTGGCGCGCAGGCACGGAAGCCTACGTCAAGGAACACAACGAGATGGTCAAGAACGCGCCGCCGCCGGATAACGACAAGTAAGCGTTGGGAGGCGCGTTAGCGCGGGCATGTGGTGTTCATGGGCGCGCTGCCGTTTGCCGGATAGGTGCGGCAGAATGCGCCCACCGGCGTGACGATGCGGTACACGCGCGCGTTGCCGTCGGCTGCCGTCGTGATGTCTTCGATGCGCGCCGACCGGAACCAGCTGCCGCCAGCCGCGTGAGCGGCGTCGAACCGGCGGTCGATTTCATCCTGTGCGCGCGAGCGGAAGCGTTGCGGTGCGCCGGGTGCGTGGTTCAGTTCGCGGGCAATCACGGCCGCATCGCGCGTGGCGGCAGCCAGAATGTCCATGCGCCCCGGAGGGTGTGCGTCCGTCGGCGCGGCAGGCGCGGGGTCGGGCTGCGGCTCGGTGGCGGCTTGCGGCGGCGCGGCCGGGAGCGCCGGACCGGCGGCGCGTGACGGCTGCGGCGTTCGCGCAGGTGTCGTCCGTGTGCGCCGGCGTGCTGGCGGTGGCATGGCGGGTGCGGGCGATGCCGCAGCGCCGGGCACTGCGATGTGCGCATCGGGTGGGACGAGCGTCAGCCTGAGCGGCGCGTCATCGCGGCCGGGAAAAGGTCGCAGGGGAACGGACGTCGTCTGGACCAGGCCCAGCCACAGCAGGTGCGCCGCGCCGGATACCAGCACGGCAAGTGCCAGCCTTCCGTGCGCACGGGCGCCGGGCAGTTGGATTCTGGGGGAGGGCGGCACAAGACTCCTTCGCGGTACGGCGCCGCAAGCCGACGCACCAGGATCATATCCAAAAAATATCGTTGTTTTCTCACTAAAAGTCGCTTCGGCATATGCTCATCATCACCATCAAACAAGGCAAGGAAAAAAGCCTGCTGTCCGGCGACCCGTGGATTTATTTGTCCGCCGTCGAGAAAATCGAGGGACGGCCCCAGGAGCGCGGCAAACCCGGCGTCACTGCGATCGTGCAGTCGTCGGCACGCCAGTTTCTGGCGCGCGCGGCCTACAACGCGAAGTCGCAGATCGCGGCCCGCGTCTGGACGCTGCGCGAGGACGAGCCGGTCGATCACGCCATGATGAAACGGCGCGTGCAGGCCGCGGTCGCGCGGCGCGCCGTGGCCGTGCGCGGCGCCGATCCGCAAGCCCTGGTCCTGGTGATCGATGGCGAAAAAGACGGCCTGCCGGGGCTGGTGGTGCACAGCTATGGCGGGACCGGCGGTTACCTGGTGTGCCAGTTCAATGCCGCCGGTGTCGACGCGTGGAAAGTGACCATCGTGCAGGCGCTGATCGCGGCGACGGGGTGCGCCAACGTATTCGAGCGGAGCGACGAGCTGTTGCGCAAAGGAGAGGGGTTGCCTGTCATCTGGCGCGCCCTGGCCGGCGACGAGCCGCCGCAGCGCCTGATGGTACGTGACGGCAGCCGGCTGCTGCCGACGGATATCCGTACCGGTTTCGTCTATCCGCGCTGAGAGCAGGATAAAACGACAAGGCCCGCATGACGCGGGCCCGTGTGCAAGCGGAAGGTCAGTGCCAGGACCGCAGCAGTCCGACGGCCAGGCCTTCCAGCGCGAACTCGTCGGCCTGCGGGTCGACGGTAATCACGGAAAAGTCCGGGTTTTCCGGCAGCAGTTCGATCGTGGAACCGGTCTTGCGGTAGCGCTTGACCGTCACTTCGTCGCCGATGCGGGCGACGACGATCTGGCCGTTCTTCGCGCTGTCGACCTTCTTGACGGCGAGGAAGTCGCCGTCGCAGATGCCGGCGTCGCGCATCGACCAGCCCTTGACCTTCAGCAGGAAGTCGGGCTTGCTCGAGAACATGGCCGGGTCGACGGAGTAGGTCGCTTCGACGTGTTCCTGGGCGAGGATGGGCGAGCCCGCAGCGACGCGGCCGACGAGCGGCAGCGACATCAGGTTCGGCGGAATCGGCGGCACGAAGGCCGGTACCGCGGCTGCAGTCGCCTTGGATTCGACGGACTGGCCGACGAGGCGGATACCGCGCGAGGTACCCGGGGAAATTTCGATCGCGCCCTTACGGGCCAGGGCCTGCAGGTGTTCCTCGGCGGCATTGGCCGAGCGGAAGCCAAGCTCCTGGGCGATTTCGGCGCGAGTCGGCGGGAAGCCAGTGTTGTCGATGGCTTCCTTGATCAGGTTGAGGATCTGTTCTTGCCGTGCGGTGAGCTTAAGCATGTTCGTCTTCGTTGGTACGGGGTCAGACTGTATTTTTGTACAGTATTGCGCCACGCGCAAGGGGATTTCAAGTTTTTTTTGCGCTGCGGTACGCGGCGCACGTCCACAACTCTTTGCAGTGCGGTACGCAGCGCACGTTTACAACTCTTTGCGCTGCGGTACGGGGCGCACGTTCACAACTCTTTGCGGTGCGGTACGCGGCGCACCTGCAAGCGGTACCTATTGAGTACTTGACGGTCTTGCTGTTATAATGTTGGGCTTTCCCTTCCCACACTCGTCTTGACGCCGAGGTGGGCATTTGTTTAAACGTCCTTAAGGAGTGTTTCATGCGTCATTATGAAATCGTGTTTATCGTCCACCCGGACCAGAGCGAGCAGGTCCCGGCGATGATCGAACGCTACAAGGCTACGGTCACCTCGCGCGGCGGCAACATCCACCGCGTCGAAGATTGGGGCCGTCGTCAAATGGCTTACCAGATCCAGAAGCTGCCGAAGGCACACTACATCTGCCTGAACATCGAGTGCGACAACGAGACCCTGGTCGAGCTGGAAACCGCATTCAAATTCAATGATGCCGTGCTGCGTCACCTGACCGTGAAGATGAAGAAAGCTGAAACCGCACCGTCGCCGATGATGAAGTCGGTCCAGCGCGAAGACGCAGCCAAGAGCCACCGCGCCGAGCAGGCCGCCGCTCCGGCCGCCGCAGCCTAATCTCGCGGGAGCAACAAGCTGTAGTGAACGAGCTGTCCCTGGTCGCGAGCATCCTGGAACGCGACGTCCTGCGCTACACACCGGCCGGCATCCCCATCGTGGGCGGCATCCTGCAACACGGATCGACGCAGACGGAAGCGAGGCTTGACAGGCAGGTCGAATTCGAGATTCCCGCGGTTGCCGCGGGCGAGATTTCGGGACGATTTGCCAATGCCGAGTTGGGCGCGATGTACCGCTTCACGGGATTCTTGGCCAGGAAAAGCCGTCACAGCAAAAGCTTGGTGTTTCACATCATTGATTTCAGTGCCGCGTAAATGCGGGCACGTTTATAGATAGATACAGGAGCCTCAAAATGGCATTCGGTAAAAAGTTCGACAAAAACAAAGCTAAGCTCAAAGAGAAGCGCAAACAGCAGAACCCGCTGTTCAAGCGCAAGAAGTTCTGCCGCTTCACCGCTGCAGGCGTGGAACAGGTTGACTACAAAGACGTCGACACCCTGAAGGATTTCGTCCAGGAAAACGGCAAGATCATGCCGGCACGCCTGACCGGCACCAAGGCTCACTACCAGCGTCAAGTGGACACCGCCATCAAGCGCGCCCGTTACCTGGCTCTGCTGCCGTACACCGACCTGCACAACGCTTAATCGTCGGTTACGACATCGAAGCATAGTCAGATTACTGGAGAATAAAATGCAAGTTATCCTGCTGGAAAAAGTCGTCAACGTCGGCAACCTGGGCGACGTCGTCAAGGTCAAGGATGGTTACGCTCGTAACTTCCTGATCCCGCAAAAAATGGCCCGTCGTGCAACGCAAGCTGCCGTGGCTGAATTCGAAGTCAAGCGCGCCGAACTGGAAAAAGCAGCTGCCGAGAAACTGGCTGCCGCTCAAGGCCAGGGCGACAAGCTGAACGGCATGACCGTCACGATCGCCCAGAAAGCCGGCGTCGACGGCCGTCTGTTCGGTTCCGTGACCAACTTCGACATCGCTGAAGCCCTGACCAAGCAAGGTTTCGCCGTCGAAAAGGCACAAGTGCGCATGCCGACCGGTCCGCTGAAGACCACCGGCGAGCACCCGGTGTCGGTCGCTCTGCACACCGACGTCGTGGTGGAAATCACCATCGCTGTCGTGGGCGAAGCCGCCTAATCAGAGTTTCAAAGTAATACCGTCGTCCCCGCGCGGGCGGGGACCCAAGTTGCGACTTCGGATGCAAAGCTTGGGTCCCCGCCTCCGCGGGGACGATTTTTTTTGCAACAGCAAAAAAAATTCGTTTTTGGAAACTCACCAATGATTTCAGCGCCTGATCGGGAACGGGTATAATGCCGGCCATGAACACCCCAGCAGACCCGCAGATCGAGTCGCTCCGCATCCCCCCGCATTCCATCGAAGCAGAACAGTCCGTCATCGGCGGCCTGCTGCGCGATAACGCGGCGTGGGACCGCATTGCCGACTTCATGCATGCGGAGGATTTTTACCGCTACGACCACCGGATCATCTTCGAACAGATGGTCCGCCTGATCAATGCCGGCAAGCCTGCCGACGTGATCACCGTGTACGAGGCGCTCGTCCAGCTCGGCAAGGCCGAGGACGTCGGCGGCCTGCAGTACCTGAATGCGATGGCGCAGAACACGCCATCCGCCGCCAACATCCGCCGTTATGCCGAGATCGTCCGCGATCGCGGCGTGCTGCGCCAGCTCATCACGGTTGCCGACGAAGTGTCCGGCAAGGCATTCAATCCGCAAGGCGCCGAGGTCAAGCAGATCCTCGACGAGGCGGAATCGCGCATCTTCGCGATCGCCGAGCAGGGCGCCCGCGGCGCCCAGGGCTGGCTGCCCGTCCAGCCGCTGCTGACCCAGGTGGTCGAGCGCGTGGACGAGCTGTACAGCCGCGACAACCAGGGCGAGATCACCGGCGTCCCGACGGGCTTCACCGATCTCGACAAGATGACGTCCGGGCTGCAGCCGGGCGACCTCGTCATCGTCGCCGGCCGTCCGTCGATGGGCAAGACCGCGTTCTCCGTCAACATCGGTGAAAGCGTGGCGGTCGACGCCGGCCTGCCGGTCGCGATCTTCTCGATGGAGATGGGCGGCGTGCAGCTGGCGATGCGTATGCTCGGCTCCATCGGCCAGCTCGACCAGCACCGCCTGCGTACCGGCAAGCTGCTGGACGAGGACTGGCCGCGCCTGACGCACGCGATCCAGAAGATGAACGATGCGCAGATCTTCATCGACGAGACGCCGGCGCTGAACCCGATCGAGATGCGCGCCCGCGCGCGCCGCCTGGCCCGCCAGTGCGGCAAGCTGGGCCTGATCATCGTCGACTACCTGCAACTGATGCAGGGTTCCAAGCCGGGCGACAACCGCGCGTCCGAAATCTCGGAGATTTCGCGTAGCCTGAAGGGCCTGGCGAAGGAATTGGGATGCCCGGTGATCGCGCTGTCCCAGCTGAACCGCTCGCTGGAACAACGCCCCAACAAGCGTCCCGTGATGTCCGACCTGCGCGAATCGGGCGCTATCGAACAGGATGCGGACGTGATCATCTTCCTGTATCGTGACGAAGTTTACAACCCGGACTCGCCCGATAAAGGCACTGCCGAGATCATTATCGGCAAACAGCGTAACGGCCCGATCGGCGCCATTCGCGTGACCTGGATGGGCATGTACACCAAGTTCGGCAATTACACCGGCAACCTGGCTGTGTACCAGGGCGATTAAGCCGGCAGCAGTCAAGGATCGCGGCGCCCGGTCCACTCTGGAACGGGCGCCGCGACTTTCAAAGAAGTCCCAAGAGATTTACCCAACGGAGAACCTATGTTTGGACGCCTGATGCCCACGGAGGGCAAATTTTTCGACCTGTTCAACCAGCACGCCGCGTTGTGCGTGAAGGGTGCACAAGAGATGGTCGGCCTGATGACCAACTTCGACGACCTGGAAAACCGCACGCACGCCGTGGAGAGCATCGAAAAACAGGCGGACAAGGTCACGTACCAATGCGTGGACCTGCTGCACAAGACGTTCATCACGCCGCTCGACCGCGACGACATCCACAAGCTGATCACCCGCATGGACGACATCCTCGACATGATGGAGGACGCCGCCCAGACCATCTCGCTGTACGACCTGCACGCCGTCACGCCGGAAGCGAAGCGCCTGGCCGAGCTGTGCCTGGCATGCTGCGAAAAGGTCCAGCAGGCCGTCGGCATGCTGCACAACATGGACAACGCCCAGAAGATGGTCGCCATCTGCGAAGAGATCGACCGCCTGGAATCGGACGCCGACCACGTGATGCGCGCCGCCATGTCCAAGCTGTTCCGCGACGAGCCGGACGTGCGCAACCTGATCAAGATGAAGGCCATCTACGAAATCCTCGAGACCGTGACCGACCGCTGCGAAGACGTTGCCAACATCATCGAAGGCATCATCGTCGAGAACGCGTAACGACCGGAACAACAAAAACAACATGGACTCTCTACATATCAGCATTTATGTGCTGGGCCTGCTCGTCTTTTTAGCGCTGGTCTTCGACTTCATGAACGGCTTCCACGACGCCGCCAACGCGATCGCGACGGTGGTGTCGACGGGCGTTCTGCGTCCGCAGACGGCCGTCGCGATGTCCGCGATGTTCAACTTCGTCGCCATCTTCACCGTCGGCCTGCACGTGGCGTCGACGGTGGGCAAGGGCACCGTCGACCCGCACATCGTCGACCACTACGTCGTGTTCGGGGCGCTCGTCGGCGCGATCATCTGGAACATCATCACGTGGTACTACGGCATTCCGTCGTCGTCCTCGCACGCCCTGATCGGCGGCCTGGTCGGCGCCGCCGTCGCCAAGAGCGGCACCGGCGCGCTGGTCGGCGGCGGCCTGCTCAAGACCGTGCAATGGATCATCCTGTCGCCGCTGCTGGGCTTCATCCTCGGTTCGCTCGTGATGCTGGCCGTGTCGTGGATCTTCGTGCGCACCCCGCCGCGCAAGGTCGACACGTGGTTCCGCCGCCTGCAGCTGTTCTCGGCCGCGGCGTACAGCCTGGGCCACGGCGGCAACGACGCGCAGAAGACCATCGGCATCATCTGGATGCTGCTGATCGTGGCCGGCGTCTCCAAGGCCGGCGACGCCACGCCCCCGCTGTGGGTCATCATCTCCTGCTATACGGCGATCTCGATGGGCACGCTGTTCGGCGGCTGGCGCATCGTGCGCACGATGGGCCAGAAGATCACCAAGCTCAAGCCGGTGGGCGGCTTCTGCGCGGAATCGGGCGGCGCCATCACACTGTTCATCGCCAGCGCGATCGGCGTGCCGGTGTCGACGACGCACACCATCACGGGCGCCATCGTCGGCGTCGGCTCGGCGCAGAAGGCGTCGGCCGTGCGCTGGGGCGTGGCCGGCAACATCGTATGGGCCTGGATCTTCACCATCCCCGCGTCGGCGTTCATGGCGGCGATCGCGTGGTGGGTCGGCACCCACATCCTGTAAGCGCACCGCGCCGTCATCGACAAGCAGCCTCCGGGCTGCTTTTTTATTTCCCAACACCGAAGTCAACCCCCAGCTTTAAGAAATTGCCCAAATTCGGGGTCAGAGCACATTTTCCCGCAGATTCGGGGTCAGAGCACTTTTTCAAAAGATGGGCAGAAGCGACGCTGCTGTGATCACTGACCACGTTGGTGGCCGTTTTTTGCCCACAGCGCACTCGAAATTTCTTGCAGTTTCTTCCCTCAAAAAGGGCTCTGACCCCGAATTTTGCGAAAAATGTGCTCTGACCCCGAATTTGGGTTTTGCGCCACATTTCGGTGTTTCCTTTTCATTTTTGCTAACGTACGTAGTAATATTACAGGCGATCGTCGGCCAGCGTTGCCGTCCGGGCCACGCCCGTCGGTCAGAATAAGAATGAAGAGGGGACAATATGATATTGAGAAGTAGTTTGACTTCATGGTTGGGGCTCACTGCGGCCGCCTGCGCCAGCCTGCTGTTGGCCGGTTGCGGCGCCGGCGGTTCCGGCCAGCAGGCCACCCAGTCCGGCACCCGGTTGCTGGCGGCCAGCGCTACCACGGCCACACCCGTCGCGCCGGGCAGCATCCGCATGCACTTCCACCGCGTCCAGAACGACACGGCCCAGTGGGGCGTATATTCGTGGGATGGTCCGCAGCATCCCAGTTCGGCGTGGATCACCGACCGCTTCATGTTCACGGGCACCGACGGCTTTGGCGGCTACGTCGATATTCCGCTGGCGGCGGGCAAGAGCGCGATCTGGTTCCTCGTCACCGACGGCAACGGCAGCAAGAATTGCGGCGCCGACCAGCACGCCGACCTGAATGCCGACGTCGCCACGAAGGGCCAGGAAGTCTGGATGCTCGAAGGCGACTGCACCGTGTACGTCACCCAGCCCGCGCTCAGCTTCGGCAATCTCGCCTTCGCCAACGCCCAGTGGCTCACCAGCACGACGCTGGCCTGGCCGGGCGTGCCCACCGGCGGCACCTATAAACTGTTCCATGCCGCGAACGGCGGTCTCGCGGCGAGCGAAGGCGGTCCCGTGGGCCTCAGCGGCGCGGAGGTCGCCTTCGACCTCACCGTGTCCGCGCTGCCGGACGCCATGCGCCAGAAATATCCGCATCTGGCCGGCGCGACCGGCCTGCGCCTGAAGGACGCCGACGCGGCCAGGATCGCATCGCTGGTCAGCGGCCAGTTCGCCATCGCCCAGTACGACGGTGCCGGCAATCTCGTGCAGGTGACGTCGCTGCAGACGGCCGGCCTGCTGGACGATCTGTACGCGGCGCAGGCGGCGCAGGCCCAGCTGGGCGTGACGTTCGACCGCAGCGGCCGCGCGACGTTCCGCGTGTGGGCACCGACGGCGAAATCCGTCGCGCTGAACCTGTACGCGAGCGCCAACGCGGCGACCGCGACGACCGTCCCGATGACGCGCGACGCGGCCAGCGGCGTGTGGAGCGCCACGTCGAACGATCCGACGCTCGCCAACCGCGCCTACTACACGTACACCGTGCAGGTGCTGTCGCGCTGGGCCGACAACAAGATCGTGACGAACACCGTGACCGATCCGTATTCGCTGAGCCTGTCCGCGAACAGCGCGCGCAGTTTTGTCGCGAACCTCGACAGCCCGCAACTGAAGCCGGCCGGCTGGGACGACCAGCGCATCCCGAAACTCGATGCGCCCACCGACATCGCGCTGTACGAGCTGCACATCCGCGACTTCTCCGCGTCCGACGCCACCGTGCCGGCCGCCCACCGCGGCAAATACCTGGCCTTCACGGACGGCGACGCCAACGGCATGCGTCACCTGAAATCGCTGCAGAAGGCGGGCATGACGCACGTGCACCTGATGCCGAGCTTCGACATCGCCAGCGTCAACGAGAAGGGTTGCGTCACGCCGGCCATCCCGAATGCAGCGGCCGATTCGACCGCGCAGCAGGCGGCGGTGGCCGCGGTGGCGGATGCGGATTGCTTCAACTGGGGCTACGACCCGGTCGACTACAGCGCGCCGGAAGGCAGCTATGCAACGGATGCCGACGACGGCGCCGTGCGCGTGCGCGAGTTCCGCGCGATGGTGCAGGCGCTGCACGAGACCGGCCTGCGCGTGACGATGGACGTCGTGTACAACCACACGAGCCATTCGCAGCAAGGTCCGCTGTCGGTCATCGACCGCATCGTGCCGACCTATTACTACCGCCTCGCCAACGATGGCCACATCCTGAACGACAGCTGCTGCGCCGACACCGCGCAGGAAAACGCGATGATGGGCAAGCTGATCATCGATTCCGTGTCGCTGTGGGCGCGCCAGTACAAGGTCGACAGCTTCCGCTTCGACATCATGGGCCTGTCGCCGCTGGATCTCATCAAGCGCCTGCAGGTCAGCGTCAACCAGGCCGCGGGCCGCGACATCTACCTGTACGGCGAAGCGTGGAACTTCGGCGCCGTCGGCAACGACGCCCGCTTCGTGCAGGCGCGCCAGGCCAACATGGCGGGCACCGGCATCGGTTCGTTCAACGACCGCATGCGCGACACGGTGCGCGGCGGCGGTTGCTGCGACGGCGGCCAGGCGCTGGTCAAGGAGCAGGGCTTCATCAACGGCGTCTACACGGACCCGAACGCACTGTCGACGCAGACCCGCGACGACGCGCTGCGCCTCGCGGACCTCGTGCGCGTCGCGCTGTCCGGCACGTTGCGCGACTACCGCTTCACGGACCGCTTCGGCAACGAGCGCACGAACGCGCAGATCGATTACTTCGGCCAGCAGGCCGGCTTCGCGGCGAGTCCGGCCGAGACGATCAACTACATCGAGGCGCACGACAACCAGACGCTGTTCGACATCAACGCGTTCCGCCTGCCGCAAGCGACCTCGCTGTCCGACCGCGTGCGCGTGCAGACGCTCGGTGCCGCGATCAACGTGCTGGCGCAAGGCATCCCGTTCTTCCACGCCGGCCAGGAAATCCTGCGCTCGAAATCGCTCGACCGCGACAGCTACAACGCGGGCGACTGGTTCAACAAGCTGGATTACAGCTACGCGTCGAATAACTTCGGCGTCGGCCTGCCGATGGCGGGGCAGAACCAGGACAACTGGTCCTTGATGGCGCCCATCCTCGCCAACCCGCTGATCAAGCCGGACACGCGCGCGATCCTCGCCGCGAAGAACGCGTTCGAAGACTTCCTCGCGATCCGCGCGGACAGCACGCTGTTCCGCATGCGCACGGCGCAGGACGTGATCGACCGCCTGAAGTTCTACAACGTGGGACCGAACCAGGTGCCGGGACTCGTCGCGCTGAGCATCGATGGTGCGCGCTATCCGGGCGCCCGGTACAAGGCGGTCGTCGTCGTGTTCAACGTCGACAAGATCCCGAAGACGATCGCGATCCCGGAACTGAAGGGTCGCAAGCTGCAGCTGCATCGCATCCAGCGCAACGGCAGCGACGACGTCGTGAAGGCCTCCACCTTCGTGCCCGGCGTCGGCATCTTCGCGATCCCGGCGCGCACGGCGGCGGTGTTCGTGCAGAACGCGAACGACTGATCGGCGTGCAATGAAAAAGGGCCGGAGATGCGGTCTCCGGCCCGTGTGCCATGGCGCGTTGCGACTCAGGGCTTGCCGGCTGCCCAGTTGTTGGTGCCGCTGCCGTTGGTGCGGTCGTTCTCGAGCGCCTGCTTGTCGACGATCGTCAGGTTGTCCGTGCGGCTCGGCGCCTTGCGCGGGATGAGGGTGCCGGTCGGCGTGTAGCTCGAATCGAGGTAGGTGTTGCCACCTTGCGTCGGTTTGGCGCCGTCGGCGGCGCAGCCGGACAGCAGGATGGCGGTGGCCGCCAGGATCGGCGGAACGATGCGGTTCATTACGTTACTCTCCTGTAGTGAGTTGCGGTTGGCAGGTCATTTGATGCAGACGGCACGCACCATCTTGATGTCGGTGACGCCGCCCAGGATCTTCTCGATGCCGTCCATTTTCAGGGTCAGCATCCCGTCCTCCAGCGCGGCCGCGAGCAGGTCGGCCACGCGCGCGTGCTCGGTCAGCAGGCGCTTGATACGCTCGCTGCCCAGCATCAGTTCATGCAGGCCGACGCGCCCGCGGTATCCCTTGTTGCACTCGGCGCAGCCCACGGCGCGGTACAGCGTGAAGCGCCCGGAAGCGTCGCCGTGGCGCTGGCGCCAGCCGGCCAGCACGGCCGCGCGCGCGGCCTGCGGGTCCGTCCTGTACGAGGCCTGGCCGCGCAGCTCTTCGCAGTACTCGTCGAGCAACGCCTCCACCTCGGCGTCGTCCGGGCGGTAGGGCTGGCGGCACGCGGTGCACAGGCGGCGTGCAAGGCGCTGCGCCAGGATGCCCAGCAGGGCGTCGGCGAAATTGAATGGGTCCATGCCCATGTCGAGCAGGCGCACGACCGATTCCGGCGCGCTGTTCGTGTGCAGGGTCGAGAACACGAGGTGGCCCGTCAGCGAGGCCTCGATGCCCGTGCTGACGGTCTCGCGGTCACGCATCTCGCCGACCATGATCACGTCCGGATCGGCGCGCAGGAAAGCGCGCATGACGGTGGCGAAGTCGAGGCCCGTCTTGCGGTTGACCTGCACCTGGCGCAGGCCCTTCTGGGTGATCTCGACCGGGTCCTCGGCGGTCCAGATCTTGGTCTCCGGCGTGTTCAGGTGCGCGAGGATTGAGTGCAGCGTCGTCGTCTTGCCCGAGCCGGTCGGTCCGCACACGAAGAACAGGCCGTACGGCTTGGCGACGGCGGCCTTCAGGCGCGCCAGGTTGTGCGGCAGGATGCCCAGGCTGTCGAGCGGGATCGGTTCGCCGGCCTGCAGGATGCGCATCACGACGTCCTCGACGCCGCCGCTGGACGGGATCGTCGCCACGCGCAGTTCGATGTCGAGCGGACCGTATTTGCGGAAGCGGATCTTGCCGTCCTGCGGCTTGCGCCGCTCGGAGATGTCGAGGTCGCACATGATTTTTATGCGCGCGACGAGGGCGTTGCGGTAGCTGGCCGGGATCTCGATGTACGGTACGAGCACGCCGTCCTTGCGGAAGCGGATGCCCGTCTTGCCGCGGCCCGGCTGCGGTTCGATGTGGATGTCGGACGCGCCCTGGCGGTGCGCGTCGACGATGATCCGGTTCAGCAGCTTCACCAGTTCGTTCTCGACGGCGGCCGAGACCTCGGTGCTGCCGCCCTCCGTCTCCTCGTCCGGATCGCCTTCCTCGTCCAGGTGCGACAGCAGTTCACCCACGCTCGTGTCGTCGGCCACCGCCCCGCCGAAGAACTGGGCCACCGTAAGGCGCAGGTCGTGCCGGGTCGTCACGCGCCACGCGATGCGCGCGCGGCCGAACACCTGCGCGGCGATGTGGCTGGCGGCCACCCGCTCCGGGTCCAGCGCCATCAGCACGAGGCCGTCGGGACCATCTTCCAGCGGCAGCCAGCCGTGTTCGAGCGCGTACTGCGGCTTCAGGTTGCGCAGGAGCTCGACGGGCTTCACGCGCTCGGCGCGGAACGCTTCGTAGGGCAGGCCGCAGTACGCCGACAGCGCCTCGCCGATCTGGCCCGGCTTCAGGTGGAAGTCGGACAGCAGCACGTCCTCGATGTCGGCATCGCGCTCGCGCGCGAGGCGCGTGGCCAGTTCCAGTTCCTGCACGGCGAGGACCGCGCGCGTGACGAGGGCATCGTAGCGACCGCGCGGCAGCGGGGCGCGCAGGCGCTGGCTGAACGCGACGGCCAGGGTGTCGCACAACTGCTTCACGCCGTCGAGGCACAGCTGGGGGAAGGGGCCGCCGGCGCGGTGGTTGATGAACTGGATGACGCCGAGCAGCGCACCGCCCGCGTCAATCAGCGGCGCCACCAGCATCTCGCGCGTGCGGTAGCCCGTGCGCTGGTCGACGCCGCGCTGGAAGCGCAGCGTGGGCGCCAGGCGGCGCAGCTCGGCCTCGTCGTAGACGTCGGCGATGTTGACGGTCGCGCGCGCCAGTGCCGCGAAGCCGGCGATGGAGCCGGGGCCGATCGGCAGCTGCAGGTGGCGGATTTCGGACAGGCCGGTCTTGACCTTGGCGACGAGGGCGTCCTGCGCCGGCGTGACGGCGTACAGGGTAAAGCGGTCGGCATCGAACAGGTCGCAGAAGTCCTGGCCCAGGTCGAGCATGATCTGGTCCAGGTTGGCGGTGGCGTGGATCCTCGTGGTGATCGCCTGCAGGCGGCGCTGGAAGTCGAGGCGCCGCGCCGTGTCGTCGGGCGCGCGCCGGTCTCCCTTGCGCTGTTCCACGAAGTCCCCGCTCATCAGAGCTCCACTTCCAGGCCTTCGAAAGCCAGCGTCACGGCGAGGCCGTTCAACCGGTCCCGCCAGCGCGCGACGGCCTGCGCGAACACCGCTTCCAGCTCGTCGTCCGAGCGGGTCGGCTCGTGGTGGGTGCAATACAGGCTGCGCGCGCCGACCTTCAGCGCCAGCGCGATGGCGCCGTCGAACGTGCCGTGGCCCCAGCCCTGCTTGGCGGGATATTCCTCGAGCGTGTATGAACAGTCGGCGACGAGCGCGTCGACGCCTTCCATGGCGCGCTCGATCTCCCGCTCGCGCCGCTCGATCTCGCGCTGGGCCGCGTCGTAGTCCGCGCCGCCGGGCGCGTGCGGGTTGAAGAACGCTTCGTGGTCGCCCGTGAAGAACATGGCGCGGCCGTTGCATTCGACGCGGTAGCCGAGGTTCGTCACGGGGTGGTTCATCACGACGTTGTGCACGACCACGTCGCCCACGGCGTGCGCCACGCCGATGTCCAGGGTCCGGTAGTCGATGGTGGCGTCCATCCGTTCCTCGCTGACGGGGAAGTAGCTGTTCTGCAGCTGCACGCCCATCACATGCTCGATGCCCTGGCCGGTGACGGGATCGTGGGCGCCGTGCAGGCAGACCCGCGTGCCCTTCACGAACAGCGGCGTGAAGAAGGGCAGGCCGTGGATGTGGTCCCAATGGCTGTGCGTGATGAAGATGTTGGCGCGCACGGGCGCGCCGTCTTCCGCGCGCCGGCGCATCAGGTCCTGGGCGAGCGCGTAGATCCCGGTGCCGGCGTCCAGCACCACGAGGGTGCCGTCGTCGCCGCGCACCTCGATGCACGTAGTGTTGCCGCCGTAGCGCACGGTACGCGGCCCGGGGGACGGGATCGATCCGCGTACTCCCCAGAATCTGAATTTCATCGGGACTCCCCTTGCTGTGCAGCCTCGTCGTCTGCTCTGTTTTTTGTCGCGGCCAGGCCAGCACCGTTGCAATATATGTCAGATCATAACGTTTATTTGTAACTGATTATCTGGAATTTGCAATTATGCATCGGTTGGTGTACAGCGGGGCGTAATGACGTTACACTGTGGTAGAATTTCACAGCGGCAATTAATGTGGCGATACATCACATGCAAGAGCTCACCCCGGCCAATATCGTGGAGCGCCTCGACCTGCTCACGGAGGTCAGCGTCGCCCTCGGCGACGGCCATGACATCGGCACCTTTCTCGACCGCATCCTGAAGGTCGCCAAGAGCATGACGCATGCGGACGGCGGCACGCTGTACCGTCCGAGCAGCGACGAGCGCAGCCTGTGCTTCCACATCTCGCTGAACGACACGCTGGACCTCTACCAGGGCGGCGCCAGTGGTGTGTCCATCGACCTGCCGCCGATTCCCCTGTACGACCAGCACGGCAACAAGAACCTCGCGTCGGTGGCGGCCTATGCGGCCAACTTCCACCAGTCCGTGAACATCGCCGACGTCTACCAGGCCGATGTCTTCAACTTCTCGGGCATGCGTTCGTTCGACCAGACGTTCGGCTACCGGTCCAAGTCGATCCTGACGGTGCCGATGACGAACCACGAGGGCGAACTGCTCGGCGTGCTCCAGCTGATCAACGCGAAGGACCGGGACACCGGCGAGATCGTCGCATTCTCCGACACCGACCAGCGCTTCATCGAGGCGCTGGCGGCGCAGGCGGCCGTCGCGCTCACGAACCAGCAGCTCGTCGTGCAGATGGAACAGCTGCTGGAAGCCCTCGTCAACCTGATCAACATCGGCATCGACGAAAAATCGCCGTACACGGGCCGCCATTGCCAGTTCGTGCCGGAGCTGACGATGATGCTGGCCGAGGCCGTGCACGAGACGCCCCTCGGGCCGATGGCGTCGTTCCGCATGAACGACCGCGACCGCCGCGAACTGTGGCTGGCCGGCCTGCTGCACGACTGCGGCAAGATCACGACGCCGGTCCACGTCGTCGACAAGGCGACGAAGCTGGAAACGATCTTCGACCGCATCCACATGATCGACACGCGCTTCGAGGTGCTGCTGCGCGACGCCGAGATCCGCGCGCTGAAGGAGCAATGCCAGCCCGGGGCGAACCGCGCCGCGATCGTCGACCGCCTCGCGTCCGAGCAGGCGCGCCTGCGCGCCGACCGCGACTTCCTGCGCCAGGCGAACATCGGCGGCGAAGGCATGTCGCCGGACGACCAGGAGCGCGTGCGCCGCATCGCCGCGGTCCGCTGGACGGGGCCGGACGGCCAGGAACGGGACTTCCTCGACGAGGACGAAGTACGCAACCTGACCGTGCGCTTTGGTACACTCAACGACGATGAACGCAAGATCATCAACAACCACATCGTCGTGACGATCCGCATGCTCGAATCCCTGCCCTGGCCGAAGCACCTCAAGAACGTCCCGGAATACGCCGGCGGCCACCACGAGCGCATGGACGGCAAGGGCTATCCGCGCGGTCTCACGCGCGAGCAGATGTCCGTGCAGGCGCGCGTGATGGCCATCGCCGACATCTTCGAGGCCCTGACGGCGCGCGACCGCCCGTACAAGAAGGGCAAGTCGCTGTCCGAATCGCTCCATATCCTGGGCAAGTTCGCCCTCAACGGCCACATCGACCCGGACCTGTTCGACATCTTCGTGCGCCAGAAGGTGTACCTGAAATTCGCGCGCAAGAACCTGGATCCGTCGCAGATCGACCACGTCGACGAGGCGGCGATCCCGGGCTACACGCCGTGAAGCTGCTGCGCCGCTACGGCGCGCGCTGGGCACTGGGGCTGGCGCTCACGCTGGCCGCGCTGGCCTACGTGATGGGCATGTGGAGCAGCCACGCGATCGCGCGCCAGGACACCATCATCGGCGATGTGCGCATGCGCCTGGAGGCGCCCGTGCTCGATCCGCGCATCGTCATCGTCGACATCGACACGAAGAGCCTGGGCGAGGTCGGGCGGTTTCCCTGGAGCCGCAACGTGCTGGCGAAGCTCGTCGACCAGCTGGCCGGGCATTACGGCGCCGCCGCGATCGGCTTCGACATCTCCTTTCCCGAGCCGGACACGAGTTCCGGCTACGCGGTGCTGGACCGCCTGGCGGCGCACGAGCTGAAGGACGTTCCCGCGCTGCGCGCGCAACTGGCGCAGCTGCAACCGGCGCTCGACTACGACGGCCTGTTCGCGCAAGCGCTGCAAGGCCGGCCCGTCGTGCTGGGCTATAACCTGGCCGCCGTGAAGCGGGGCGTGCTGCCGGCGCCCGCGTTCACGGCGGCCGACCTGCGGGGGCGCGAACTGGTCGCCTACGCGGCGGACGGCTACGAGGCCAACCTGGCGCGCCTGCAGGCGGCCGCGCGCGGCGCCGGCAGCTTCACGGTGATCTCCGACGACGACGGCATGGTGCGATCCAGTTCGCTGCTGCAGCAGATCGGCGACGGCTACTACCCGTCGCTGGCGCTGGCGACGGCCGCCGTGTACCTGGATGCCGGCAAGCTGACGCCGGACTTCGGCAAGTACGATGCGGACAGCGGCGCCGCCGACGCCATCCGCGTGGTGGGTACGCGCGGCAAGCGCCGCATCCCGGTCGGCCTGGGCCTGCTCACGGCCGTGCAGTTCCGCGGCACGGGCGGGCCGCAGGGCGGAGCGTTCCGCTACGTGTCGGCGGCGGACGTGCTGGCGGGACGGGTGGATCCGCGCGTGCTGAAGGGCGCGATCGTGCTGGTGGGGACGACGGCGCCCGGCCTGCAGGACTTGCGCGCCACCCCTGTCAACAAGGAGTACCCGGGCGTCGAGGTGCACGCCAACGTCATCAAGTCCATCCTCGACCAGCACTACAAGACGCATCCCGATTACGCGTCCGGCATCGAGTTCGCGCAGGTGATCGTCGTCGGGCTGGCGTTGTCGCTGCTGCTGCCGGCCCTCGCGCCGCTGGCGGCCGTGCTCACGTCCGGCATCGCCTTCGCGGCCGTCGTGGGCCTCAACTGGTACGCCTACCGTGCGCTCGACTGGACGACCGACATGTTCATCTGCCTGTTGCTGGTGGCCGTGCTGTTCGTGCTGAACCTGGCGTGGGGCTGGTTCTTCGAGCACCGCAAGGGCCGCGCGCTGGTCTCGCGCTTCGGCGAATACGTGGCGCCGGAACTGGTCGCGCAGATGGCCGAGAATCCCGAAGCCTATACGATGGAAGGCGAAAGCCGCGAGCTGTCCGTGATGTTCGTCGACGTGCGCGGCTTCACGACGATCTCGGAAGGCCTGTCGCCGAAGGCGCTGCGCGAGTACATCAATCTCTATCTCACGGCGATGTCCGAGGACATCCGCGGCAGCCACCAGGGCACGCTCGACAAATACATCGGCGACGCCGTGATGGCCTTCTGGGGCGCGCCCGTCGCCTTCGCCGACCACGCGAGCCGCGCGGTGGCCACGTCGCTGCTGATGCAGGCCAGCGCGGCGCGCCTGAACGAGGATTTCCAGCGGCGCGGCTGGCCCCCGCTCGCGATCGGCATCGGCATCAACTCGGGCCTGATGCACGTGGGCGACATGGGTTCCGCGATCCGCCGCGCCTACACGGTGATGGGCGATGCGGTGAACCTGGGTTCGCGCCTGGAAGGCATCACGAAGGTGTACGGCGTCGGGATCGCGGTGGGCGAGGCGACGCGCCTGGCCGCCCCCGAATTCGTCTACCGTGAGCTGGATCTCGTCCGTGTAAAAGGCAAGAACGAGCCGGTGGCGATCTTCGAGCCGCTCGGCAAGCCGGCCGATCTCGATCCCGCCGTGCTGGACGAGCTGGCCGCATGGGATGGGGCGCTGGCCAAGGTGCGCGCGCAGGACTGGGATGGCGCGCAAGGCGCGATCGCGGCGCTGCACGCGGCGCATCCGCAGCGCGCGCTCTACACCCTGTACCTGGAACGGATCGCGCATTGGCGTGCGGACCCGCCGGGGGCGGGGTGGGATGGCGTGACGACGTTCGAGATGAAATGACAGTGGCTCGTCGTTCCCGCGAAAGCGGGAACCTATGCTGGTCGGCCGAATCCCGTACTCTGGAAACGCAGCAAGTTCGATCGACAGACTGACTTCGGCGCCTCGGCATGGTCCCCCGCCTCCGCGGGGGCGACGGCGGATGTATCGGTCGCACAACGCCGTGCCCGCTATTCCCCCCATCCCGTGGGGAAGATGCCGGCATTCTCCACTATTTTTCTCTCAAGCAAGTAAAACCTCTTTACACTCGTCGAGGGGCCCGGGGATGCATGGGCCAGAACAATAACGATATGGTCATCCACAACATGAAACTATGCTTGGCACGCCTGGTCGCGGGCTCGGTGCTGGCTGCCGCCGTCGGCGCCGCCTGGGCCGACGATGCGATCCGGTTCGAGATCAGCCGCTTCGACGTGAGCGGCAATACGCTGCTGCCCGCAGCCGACGTGCAGGCCGCCGTCGCCCCGTACACGGGCACGGGCCGCGATTTCGGCGACGTCCAGCGCGCGCTGGAAGCGCTCGAGGCGCTGTACCACGCGCGCGGCTGGAACGTCGTCACCGTCCAGTTGCCGGAACAGGAACTCAATGGCGGCGTCGTGCGCCTGCACGTGGTGCAGACGACCGTGCGCCAGGTCGAGGTGACGGGCAACCGCTGGTTCTCCGAGGCGAACGTGCGCGCGAGCCTGCCCACGCTGGTCCCGGGTGCGACGCCCAACCTGGCCGAGGTGTCGCGCAACCTCCGACTCGTCAACGAGAACCCGGCGAAGAGGGTCAAGCTGAGCCTCGCCGGTGCGAACGGCGAAGACGCGGTCGACGCGAAGGTCGAAGTGGCCGACGAGCGTCCGTGGAAGGTGATGGTCAATGCCGACAACACGGGCACCGAGTCCACCGGCCAGACCCACGCGGGCGTGCTGCTGCAGCATGCGAACCTGTGGGGCCGCGACCACGTGGGCACGCTGCAGTACACGACGACGGCCGAGCGTCCGGACCGCGTGGCCGTGTGGGCCGCCGGCTACCACGTGCCGCTGTACGCGCTGGGCGATTCGATCGACCTGTTCGCGAGCTATTCGGACGTCGATTCGGGCGCCGTCAACGCCGGCCTGTTCGACCTCGCCGTGAGCGGCAAGGGCACGGTCTACGGCGGCCGCTACAACCACGTGCTGGCCAAGCGCGGCAACCTGGAGAGCCGCATCGTCCTTGGCTTCGACGTCAAGGCCTACCGCAACAACGTCGTCTTCGGCACGCAGAATTTCGGCAACGACGTCACCGTGCGTCCGCTGAGCATCGCCTGGGCCGGCAGCCACGCGACGGCCGACGGCCAGGCCGATTTCTCCATCGCCCTGCTGCAGAACGTACCGGGCGGCTCGCGCGGCAGCGCGGACGACTTCGCGGCCGTGCGCAGCGGCGCCAAGGCAGGCTACCGCATGGTGCGTTTCGCGGCCGCCTTCACCAACGTCGTGGCACGCGACTGGCAGACGCGCGTGCTGCTGAACGGCCAGTGGACGCACGACGCGCTGGTGCCGGGCGAGCAGTTCGGCGCCGGCGGCGCGACGTCCGTGCGCGGCTTCGGCGAGCGCGATCTCGCGACGGACACGGGCATCGTCTCCAACATCGAACTGTACACGCCCGACCTGTGCGGCCGCGCGGGCTGGCAATGCCGCCTGCTCGGCTTCTACGACACGGCCTGGGGCGAGCGCAATCGCGCACTCCCGGCCGAGCTGCATCGCACCGCGATCTCCAGCACGGGCCTCGGCCTGCGTGTCTCGGCGGGCGGCGCGGCCAGCGTGCAGCTCGACTACGGCCACGGCCTGCACGTGGGCCAGGTGGCGGCCACCAGCAGGAACAAGCTCCACGTGCGCGTGGCGCTCGCGTATTGAGGATCCATCCATGACTTCTTCCATCCAAAGACGGCTCGGTGCGCTGCTGCTCGCGGCGTGTTACTACGCCACCGGTTCCGCCGCGCCCACGCTGCCGCAGGTCGTCGCGGGCCAGGCGACGTTCAACCAGCAGGGCAACGTGTTCTCGATCACGAACACGCCCGGCGCGATCATCAACTGGCAGAGCTTCAATATCGGCGCAGGCGAGGTCACCCGCTTCATCCAGCAGGGCGCGGACAGCGCGGTGCTGAACCGCGTGCTGGGCCAGGACCCGACGAAGATCCTCGGCGCGTTGCAATCGAACGGCAAGGTCTTCCTGATCAACCCGAACGGCATCCTGTTCGGCCAGGGCGCGCGCGTGGACGTGAACGGCCTCGTGGCCTCCACGCTGGACATCGGCGATGCCGACTTCCGGGCGGGCCGCAAGCGCTTCCAGGCCGGCACCGTCGCGGGCAGCGTGCGCAACGAAGGCACGATCGCGACGCCGTCCGGCGGCCAGGTCTTCCTGATCGCGCCGCACGTCGAGAACACGGGCATCGTCACGGCGCCGAACGGCGACGTGATCCTCGCGGCGGGCCACAGCGTGCAGCTGGTGGATTCGAACGATCCGGACCTGCGTGTGGAGCTTTCCGCGCCGGCCGGACAGGCCATCAACCTGGGCCAGGTGATCGCGCAGGGCGGCCGCATCGGCATCTACGGCGCGCTCGTGAACCAGCGCGGCGTCGTCAACGCGGACAGCGCCGTCATGGGCGCGAACGGCCGCGTCGTCCTGAAAGCGACCCGCGCGGTAGCGCTGGACGCGGGCAGCGTGACGCGCGCCGCCGGTAGCGCGGGCGCGGACGGCGGCACGGTGCAGGTGCTGGGCGAGCAGGTGAATGTCGCCGCCGGCGCGGGCGTGGATGCGAGCGGCCGCAATGGCGGCACGGTGCTCGTCGGCGGCGGCTGGCAGGGCGGCGGCGGCATCGTGCGCGCGCAGACCACCAGCGTCGCGAAAGGCGCCGTCATCCGCGCCGACGGCAGTGCCGGCAACGGCGGCAAGGTCGTGCTGTGGTCCGACGGCGCGACGGCGGCGCACGGCGTCGTGTCCGCGCGCGGCAGCGCGGCCGGCGGCAAGGTCGAGACGTCGGGCCATGCGCTCGACGTGGACGGCATCGCGGTCGACGCCTCCGGCAGCAAAGGGAAGAACGGCACGTGGCTGCTGGATCCGTACGACATCGAGGTCGTGGCGGGCGGCACGGCGGGCACGGACAACGTCACCCGCGTGGCGCCCGCCACGTTGACGGCCCCCGGCACGGACGTCGTCCTGCAGGCGGAGCACGACCTCACCATCACGGACGCGCTGGACGCAGCCGCCAGCGTACGCGCGACGGCGGGCAACGACATCCGCATCAACGCCCAGGTGAGCGCGGGCGGCGACCTCGATTTCCGCGCGCAGAATGCGTTCACGCTGGGCGCGAACGGCCTGCTCAAGACCGGGAACTACATCGACATCAGCGCCAACTCGATCACGCTGGCGGGTGGCATCGCCGGTACCGGGCAGTTGCCGATCATGACCCTGACGTCGGCCGATCCGGGCCGCGCCATCAGCATCGGCACGGGCACCGGCAGCACCGGGGCGCTGGCGCTGGACGCCGCATCCCTGCAGCGCCTGAGCACCAACCTGTTCGAGATCAACGTGGGCAACAGCGCGCACAAGGGGACCGTGTCCGTCGACAGCGCGCTCTCCGCCGCGACCAACGTGGTGCTGGAAAACGCCGGCGACATCCACATCGGCGCGCCCGTCGACCTGACTGCGAACGCGGGCAGCCGCTTCATCGCGAGCCAGTACGCGCCGGGTGGCCGGATCGACGTCGCGGGCGGCGTGAAGGCTGCGAAATCCGTGCTGCTGCAGAGCGACTGGCTCGGGATCGGCGCGACCGTATCCGCCGACAAGGTCACGTTGCAGCCCAACAGCACGGGCACGCACATCAGCATCGGCGGCACGGGCCAGTCCGACGGCTTCATGATCGGCCAGGCGGCCCTGTCCAATGTGCAGACGAACGATCTCACGATCGGCGGGCTGGCCGGCGGCTGGGGCGGCATCGACGTCGACGGCGCCGCGAGCTTCGCGGGCGCGAAGCTGACCCTCGATGCGGGCGCCGGCGAGCTGGCGATCAAGGCGCCGCTGGGCGCGACCGGCACCGTGGCGCTGGCGTCCACCCTCGGCATCTACGAACGCGATACGGGCGCCCTCAGGGCGGGCAACGTGGCGCTGCGCGGCGGCCAGGTGATTCTCACCGGTGCCAACGAGATCGGCACGCTGTCCGGCAGTGCGGGCGGCGACACGTTCCACGTCGTGAACCGGGGCGCCCTGCGCATCGGCACCGTCGACGGCATGAGCGGCATCGCCGCGCCGAACGCCAGCGTGCAAGTCGTCACCGGCGGTCTCCTGGCGCTCGATGCCGGCATCGCCGGCGCCGACGCGACCCTGGACGCGGCGGGCATCGCGGGCAGCGGACTGCTGCAGGCCGGCACGCTGACGCTGAAGTCCAGCGCCGGCATCGGCACCACGACGAGCCCGCTCAAGACCCGCACCGGTGTCCTGACGGCGTCCAACCAGGGCACGGGCAGCCAGCCGATCAACATCGCCAACGATGGCCCGCTGCTGCTGCGCCGGGCCGTGCAGGATGGCGCGGGCAATGGCGGCGCGATCGCCATCGACAGCGTGGGCGGCATGACCGTGCCCGTGTTCGATGTCGAGAACGGCGCCGGCGAAGTGCGGACCAATAGCGGCGACATCAGCCTCACGACGCACAGCCCGCTGACCATCGATGGCCGCGTGGCGACGACGAGCGGCAACGTGCGTCTCTTCGCCGACAATGGCGGCGTCCTCAAGATCAGCGACAGCGCCAACGTGATGTCGGTCACCGGCAACGTCACCATCACGGCAGGCACCACGGAGATCGCGCCGAACAGGGTCACGGGCGCCCACGTCGACATCACTTCCACGAACGGTGGCACCACGACCCCGCCGCCGACGCCGACACTCGACGCCTGCCTCGCCGACCGCACCGCGGCCGGTTGCGCCCCCGTGCTGGCGGCCGCGCTGCAGGCCTGCACGGCGAATCCGTCCGCCCCGCACTGCGGCGAGATCATGCCGACGTACGAGACGTGCTCGGCCCAGCCCACCGCACCGGGCTGCGGTGCCATCATCAAGGAACACGACGCGATCACCGCGTGCATGGCCGACCCGAAGGCGCCGGGCTGCACGACCACGCTGCCCGTGTACGACGTCTGCAAGACGGCGCCGGCGACCTATGGCTGCGCGGTCGTCATCAAGGAACACGACGCCATCTCCGCCTGTATCGCCGATCCGAAAGCGCCGGGCTGCACGGCGACCCTGCCGCCGCTGGACCAGTGCCGCGCGGACGGCAGCGCCTACGGCTGCGCGGCCGTGCTGGCGCGCGCCCGGTTCGACGCCTGCCTCGCGAATCCGTCCGGCGCGGGCTGCGGCGACGTCCTGCCGAAGCTGGACGTGTGCAAGCTGACGCCGTCGCTGGAAGGTTGTACGCAGGTGCTGGCGCTGGGCTTCCAGGCCTGCCTCGCGAACCCGCACGATGCGAGCTGCAGCGGCATCCTGCCCACGCTGACGCAATGCCAGGGCAATACGAAGCTGCCCGGCTGCGACGCCGTGCTGCCGACCCTGGCGCAATGCATCGGCAGCCCGAGCCTGCAGGGTTGCGACGTGCGCCTGCCGAGCCTCGCGGTGTGCGCGGCGGCGCCGAACACGGCGGGCTGTGAAGCCGTGCTGCCGACGGCGTCGTTCTGCAGCACGCATCCGGGCGATGCCGTCTGCGTGGTGTTCGGCGGCAGCGGCGGCGCCGGCCAGGACGCGAAGGGCACGCCGGTGGCCCAGGCGGTACAGACGGTCGTCCAACTCATCAACACGTCGACGCCCACTGTCTCCGGCAGCGGTGCCGACAAGAGCGACAAGGACGCGGCGGCCGCCAAGCCGGGCGAACGCCTGTCGGGCCTCGCGCAAGCGGAACTATCTGGAGTCAAGAATGAAAAACCTGCGACCAAAATGTACTGCAATTGAGGCGCTGGCCCGGGTCCTGCTGTGCGCCGTGCTGCTGTGCGGCGCAGGCGCGGCATGGGCAGGGCAGGCCGTGGGCATCGTGGAGCACCTGAGCGGGCCGCTGATGGACCGCAAGGCCGACGGCACCGTCAAGATACTCGCAGCGAAGTCGGAAGTGGAGAGCGGCGACACGCTCGTGGCGGAGAAGAACACCTACGCGCAGATCCGCTTCATCGACAACAGCGAGATCACGCTGCGACCGGGCACGACCTTCAAGATCGACAACTTCGCGTATGACGCCGACAAGCCGGAAGCCGACAGCGCCGCATTCAGCCTCGTGAAGGGCGGCCTGCGCTCGATCACGGGCCTGCTGGGCAAGCGCAACAAGGAGAAGTTCCAGCTCAAGACGCCGGCCGCCACGATCGGTATCCGCGGCACGACGTTCATCGCGCAGTGGGTCGAAGACGCGGCCGCGGCGAAGCAGGCGCCGGGGCCGGTCACGCCCGGTCTCGTGCCCGACCTGGCGCCGGGTCTGCACGTGGCCGTCCTGGACGGCATGATCGTCGTGACGAACCCGGGCGGCGCCCAGCATTTCCAGGCCGGCCAGTTCGGCTTCGTGCCCAACATGACCGTGCCGCCGATCGTGATCCCGCAGAATCCGGGGCTGAAGTTCACTCCGCCGCCGACGTTCAATATCGGTACGGGTGGACCGCTGGCGTCGCAGGGGCCTGAGGCGCAGCAGAACAAGGTGGATTGCATCGTGCGCTAAGCCGCACGGCAAAACAACGTCGCCCCTGCGCAGGCAGGAGCCCGATTTTGCAAGCGCTGCGGTAACGCCAGCAAAATTGGGCCCTCGCCTTCGCGGGGACGACGGTGACAAAAAAAGCCTGTGCACCTTCCGATGCACAGGCTTTTTGTCTGGAACTACCGACGTTACAGCACGTCGCTCGCGTGATCCGCCAGGCGCGAACGCTCGCCGCGTGCCAGGGTCACGTGGCCGCCGTGACCCCAGCCCTTGAAGCGGTCGACCACGTACGTCAGGCCGCTCGAGCCCTCGGTGAGGTAAGGCGTGTCGATCTGCGCGATGTTGCCGAGGCAGAGGATCTTCGTGCCCGGACCCGCGCGCGTGACCAGCGTCTTCATCTGCTTCGGCGTCAGGTTCTGCGCCTCGTCGATGATGAGGAATTTGTTCACGAACGTGCGGCCGCGCATGAAGTTCAGCGACTTGATCTTGATGCGCGAACGGATCAGGTCCTGCGTCGCCGCGCGGCCCCAGTCGCCGGCGTCGCCGTCGCCCTTCATCAGCACTTCCAGGTTGTCGTCGAAGGCGCCCATCCACGGCGACATCTTTTCTTCCTCGGTGCCCGGCAGGAAGCCGATGTCTTCGCCGACGGGGACCGTCACGCGGGTGACGATGATCTCGTTGTAGACCTTCGTCTCCAGCACCTGCGCGAGACCGGCGGCCAGCGCCAGCAGCGTCTTGCCCGTACCGGCCTGGCCGAGCAGCGAGACGAAGTCGACTTCCGGATTCATCAGGAGGTTCAGCGCGAAGTTCTGCTCGCGGTTGCGCGCCGTGATGCCCCACACGTTGTTCTTGTTGCTGGAATAGTCGCGCAGGGTCTGCAGCACGGCGGTCTTGCCGTTGATCTGCTTGACCTGGGCGTACAGCGGCGCTTCGCCGTTCTTCGGTTCCAGGTACACGAACTGGTTGACGAGTAGGGTCGGGATCAGCGGACCCGTGATGCGGTAGAACGTGGACGAGTAGCCGCCCTTGATCTCCTGCCACGATTCGACGCCCTTGCCGTGCTTCGTCCAGAAGTCGTCCGGCAGCTGGACGATGCCCGAGTACAGCAGGTCGGTGTCTTCCAGCACGTGGTCGTTGAAGTAGTCTTCCGCGGCCAGGCCCAGCGCACGCGCCTTGATGCGCATGTTGATGTCCTTCGACACCAGCACGATCGCGCGGCCCGGCTGCTCCGCTTCCAGCGCGCGCACGACACCGAGGATCTGGTTGTCGGCCTTGCCGGACGGGAGACCCTCCGGCAGGGCGGCGCCGTTCAGGCGCGTCTGGAAGTGCAGGCGGCCCTTCGCATCCTTGTTGCCCAGCTTGGCCAGCGGGATGCCGGTCTCGATGGCGTCGTCGTCGACATTGGCGATCAGCGCGTCCAGCGTACGCGAGACCTGGCGTGCGTTGCGCGCGACCTCCGACATCCCCTTCTTGTGGTTGTCGAGTTCTTCCAGCGTCATCATCGGCAGGTAGACGTCGTGTTCCTCGAAGCGGAACAGCGAGGTCGGGTCGTGCATCAGCACGTTCGTGTCGAGCACGAACACCTTCGTGGTGCCCGACGTGTCGGCCTTGCGGCTCGCTTGCGACTTGACGTTGACCTCGACCGGCTTGTGCTTGGCCGGATGCGGTTCGTTCATGTCGCTCTCGCGCAGCTTGGCGCCGGCGCCTTCGGCCTTCGCCTTGCCGGGTTTCGCGGGCTTTTCGCCGCGTGCGGGCATCGGGGGCGTGGGTGGCGCAGCCACCGGCGTGTCTTCGCGCGCGGGCGCCTCGGCCAGCAGGGCGGCCTTCGACTTGCGCGGCTTCGTCGCCTTGGGGGCCGGCACGGCCGGGCCGCTGATCAGGTCTTCGACGGGGTCGTTTTCCGCTTTCGCGGTTGCGCGCACAGGCGTCTTGCCCGGTTCGGCCCTCGGGTAATCCTTGGCCAGCAAAATGGTTGCCGGCTTGGTGGGGAGTTTAGGCAGTGGCATCAGGTTCTCAATCCAGAAAAAAAGTCGGAAAAACGCACCGCACGGCACGCGCGCGCCGCCGGGCAGACAGATGCAACTGGGGGGAGCTGCGAGGCGCCGGCGAGCCCAGACGGGGGCCCTGGCCGGCAGCCAGATTGGAATGATGCGGTGAGGTAAAACAGTGACTCAAAATAGGCGAACGCTCGGCTAAAGGTTTGTAAGAACCATCGCCAGCCCGCTCTTCAAGGCTGGCTTTGTAGAAATTCCAGCACTTCTTGGACGTGATCATTGACTTTCACGCCACGCCATTCTTTCACCAACTTGCCGTCAGCGTCAATGACAAACGTACTGCGCTCGACCCCCCGCACTTTTTTGCCGTACATATTCTTCATCTTCATGACGTCGAACTGGGTGCACACGGCTTCGTCCGGATCGGAAATCAGTTCGAAGGGCAGGCCCAGCTTGGTCTTGAAGTTTTCGTGCGAGCGCAGGGAATCGCGGCTGATGCCGTAGACGTCGGTGTTCAGCGCCTTGAATTCGTCGTAGCGGTCGCGGAAGTTCATCGCTTCCGTCGTGCAGCCGGGAGTATTATCTTTGGGATAGAAGTACAGCACCGTGTAGCGCGCGGGGCGACCGTTCAGTTGAAAAGTCCCGTCGCCGGTCATCGGCGCGCTGAAATTCGCCAAGGGCGCGGCGGCGCCGTCTGCGGTTGCGGGTGCTGCGGTTGGGCTTTCGGCCACGGTTTTCTCCTGTCTCGCGGCCCTAGCACCGCGTGCTTACATAGTCTTGTCGAGGATGATCAGTTCGCCCGATCGTCCCGGTAACTCGCCCCACTGGACCGGATGCTCGGGCAGCGGGTCGCCTTTTATCTTCTCATAATAGTCCGCCATCGAGGCAAGTCGGTAGCCCTGGGCTTTCCAACCTGACAACAGCTGCTCGAATATGGGGGCGAGTTTCTGTCCTTCAAGCTCTGCGTGCAAGGTATACACGTGGTCGCGTTGCGGATCGGCCGTCAGCTTGAGCAAGTGGGCGGCGATATTGTTCTCGTCGATGACGGTGCCGTCGATCTCGCGGCCCAGCAGCTCGTCCAGCGTGGGCAGCGTGGTGGGCATCTGGATGTGCGACAGGCCCCGGTAGCGGTACGGGCCGAACTGCGGATCGGCCAGCGAGCCGTCGTCGCGCAACTGGGCGCGGCCGTCGGATGCGTAGCGGTAGCCGACGGCATCATGACGGGCGAACGCATGCGGGTTCATCTGCCAGCCCGCCGCGCCGTGCGTGTGCGGCGGCTCGCCGAACACCTGCGTATAGCGCTGCTCGCTCTTCTTCATCATGCGGTCCGTCCACGCGGCGTCACGCCCGCGCACGTTGTCCTGCCACCAGACGTGGTCCCACGTGTGGATGCCGCATTCGAAGCCGGCGTCGCGCGCGGCGCGCATCTCGGCCGCCGCCTTCGCCCCGATGTCCGGGCCGGGCAGCAGCACGCCGTACATCAGCGTCCTGACGCCGTAGTGCTCAACCACGGACGTGCGCGACACCTTCTGGAAGAAGCCGGGACGCAGCGCGCGCCGCATCGCCCATCCCGTGTGGTCGGGGCCCAGCGAAAACAGGAACGTCGCCCCGGCCCCGTGCTTGCTCAGCATGCGCACGAGGTTGGGCACGCCTTCGCGCGTGCCGCGGTAGGTGTCGACGTCGATCTTGAGGACGAGCAGCGGTGCCAAGGTCGTTCCTTAATCGACGAGGGCCTGGGCCGCCGCGACCTGGCCGCGGTAGGCGTCGAAGATGTGGCGCAGCGCGTCCGCCATCGTCACGGACGGCGCCCAATCGAGATCGTTCTTCGTGTTCTCGATCTTCGGCACGCGGTTCTGCACGTCCTGGTAGCCGGTGCCGTAGTAGGCGCCCGAGCTGGTCTCGACGATCTGCACCTTCTGCGCGCCGGCCGCGTATTCCGGGTACTCGGCCGCGAGCTTCATCATCATGTCGGCCAGTTCGCGGATCGAATAGTTATTCGTCGGGTTGCCGATGTTGTAGATCTGGCCGGTGGCACGGCCGTCCTTGTTCTCGATGATCTTCATGAGCGCCGAGATGCCGTCGTCGATGTACGTGAAGGCGCGTTTCTGGTGGCCGCCGTCGACGAGCTGGATGGTCTCGCCGCGCACGATGTGGCCGAAGAACTGCGTCAGCACGCGCGACGAACCTTCCTTCGGCGTGTGGATCGAATCCAGGCCGGCGCCGATCCAGTTGAACGGACGGAACAGCGTGAAGTTCAGGCCTTCCATGCCGTAGCCCCAGATCACGCGGTCCATCAACTGCTTGGCGCAGGCGTAAATCCAGCGCGGCTTGTTGATCGGGCCGTAGACCAGTTCCGAGTTCTCCGGATCGAATTCGGCGTCGCGGCTCATGCCGTAGACTTCCGACGTCGACGGGAAGATCAGGTGCTTCTTGTACTTCGCGGCCGAGCGGACGATCGGCAGGTTCGCCTCGAAGTCCAGCTCGAAGACTTTCAGCGGTTCCTTCACGTACGTCGACGGCGTCGCGATCGCCACCAGCGGGAGAATCACGTCGCACTTCTTGACGTGGTACTCAACCCACTCCTTGTTGATGGTGATGTCGCCTTCGAAGAAGTGCATGCGCGGGTTGCCGAGCAAGTGGCTGATGCGGTCGGACGACATGTCCATGCCGTAGACTTCCCAGTCGGTCGTCTCGAGGATGCGCTTGGACAGGTGGTGGCCGATGAAGCCGTTGACGCCGAGGATGAGGACTTTTTTCATGTGGGTTTTCCTGGATGCTTGTTCAGGCCTGGCCTTCTGCGAGTTGTGCCCGCAGTTCGGCAGGGGAGATGCGCAGGCCGTCGGCCAGCAGGCTGTGGATGACCAGCGCGCGGCCGTCGCCGCAGACGCCGAGGATGGCATTATCGACGACCGCAAGACCCGGCGAGAGGCCCTGAACATTACCGTTCTGTAATCGAGCGCGTTCGATGACGTAGCGGCGCGGCCCGACGTCCGTGAAGGCGCCGGGGTAGGGCGGGGCGACGGCGCGGTGCAGGTTGTACACCTCCTGCGCCGGTTTGGTCCAGTCGATGCGGCCGTCTTCCGGCTTGCGGCCGCCGAAGTAGCCGCCTTTCGTCAGGTCGTTGGGCGTGCGCGGTGCGGTGCCGGCGAGGAGGCTCGGCAGCACGTGGTACAGCGCCAGCTCCGCGGCGACCGTCACCTTGCCGAACACTTCGAACGCGGTGTCGTCCGGCAGGATCGGCACGGCCTGCTGGGCGACGATGGCGCCGGCGTCCGGTTTCACCGTCATCTCGTGCAGGGTGGCGCCCGTCTCGGTGGCGCCGTGCAGCACGGCCCAGTTGGTGGGCGCGCGGCCGCGGAACGCCGGCAGCAGCGAGCCGTGCATGTTGTACGCGGGCGCGATGTCGAGGATCGCCTGCGGCAGCATGTGGCGGAAGTAGAAGCTGAACATCAGGTCCGGCTGCGCGGCCTTGATCGCTTCCACCAGGTCGGCGCCTTTCGCATCGATCGGCGTGAGGTAGGGGATGCCTTCGGTCTCGCACAGCGAGAGGACGGATTCGAACCAGATGTTTTCGGTGGCGCTGTCCTGGTGCGTGATGACGAGCGCGACGTCGACGCCGCCGGCCAGCAGCACCTTCAGGCAGCGCACGCCCACGTTGTGGTAGGCGAAGACGACTGCGCGTTTGCGGGGTTGGGTCATAGTGTTCGAGTCAATTTGGGATGAGCATGCAAAACACCGTCATCCCCGCTTTCGCGGGAACGACGATTTTATGGCCGCGGCCAGATACTCAGCGCGCGACCTGCCGCTTCTCGATCCCGTCGAGTTCCGCCAGGTCCGGCGGCACGCCCTCCAGGATCGTCGCGACGACGTAGCGCGGCCGTGCGCGCACCTGCTGGTAGATGCGGCCCACGTATTCGCCCACGAGGCCGATGCCGAACAGGATCACGCCCATGAAGAAGAACGCGATCGCGAACAGCGTGAACACGCCTTCCGCCTCGGCGCCCAGCAGGAAGCGGCGGAAGATGAGCACGATCACCAGCAGCGCCGACAGCAGCGACAGGGTCATGCCCAGCAGCGAGAACATCTGCAGCGGCACGAGCGAGAAGCCCGTCATCAGGTCAAAGTTCAGGCGAATGAGGCTGTACAGCGAATACTTCGATTCGCCGGCCGCGCGTTCCTCGTGCTCGACGACGATTTCCGTCGGCTTGCGCGCGAACTTGTACGCGAGCGCCGGCACGAAGGTGTTCACTTCGCCGCACTGGTTGACGAGGTCGATCACGTTGCGGCCGTACGCGCGCAGCATGTTCCCCTGGTCCGTGATGTGGATGTTCGTGATGCGCTCGCGCACCCGGTTCATCGCCTTCGATGCCACCGTGCGCCACGCGGAATCCTGGCGCTTGCGGCGGATCGAGCCCACGTAGTCGTAACCCTCGCGCATCTTGGCGATCAGCTTGTGGATCTCTTCCGGCGGGTTCTGCAGGTCGGCGTCGAGCGTGATAACGATCTGGCCGCGCGTCTGCTCGAAGCCCGCGAGGATCGCCATGTGCTGGCCGTAGTTGCCGTTGAAGAGGACGACGCGCGTGACGTCCGGGCGCTTGCGGTACTGATCCGCGAGGATCGCCACCGAGTTGTCGCGGCTGCCGTCGTTGACGAAGACGACTTCGTACGCGATACCGAGCGCATCCATGGCGGGGTACAGGCGCGCGAACAAATTCGCCAGGCCCGCTTCCTCGTTATAGACCGGAATGACGACCGAGACTTCCGGTTTCATCGCCACCGCCGTCATTTTGCGAGCACCGCTTTGACTGCGTTGACCGCGCGTTCGACGTCGGCGAACGTCATCGCATTGAACATCGGCAGCGTGACGGTCAGGCGGCCGATCTTCTCGGCGACGGGGAACATCCCTTCCTTGAAGCCGCGCTCGCGGTACAGCGTGAACAGGTGGATCGGCGCGTAGTGGTAGCCGGTGCCGACGTTGTGTTCCTTCTGCATGCGGGTCATGAAGTCGGCGCGCGTGCCGGGGCCGTTGTCCGGCAGGATGATCTGGAACAGGTGCCAGTTGCTCGTGCCGAAGGCCTGGATCGGCAGCTGGGCGCCGGTCTGCGCCTCGAAATCGGGGCCGAAGCAGTCGAAGTAATGGCGCGCCAGCGCGGCGCGGTGCGCCGTCAGCGTCTCCAGGTTCTTCATCTGGCCCAGGCCGATGGTGGCCATGATGTCGCTCATGTTGTACTTGCCGCCCAGGACGTCGACGTCGATGCCGTCCACGCCGCTGCGCGTCACGCCCTGCAGGCGGTACTTCTCGGCCAGGCGCGCTTCTTCCAGGTTGTTCAGCACGAGGCAACCGCCTTCGCCCGTCGTGATGTTCTTGTTGGCCTGGAAGCTGAACGACGCGAAGTCGCCGAACGAGCCGATGCGCTTGCCGTTCCACAGCGAGCCGATGGCCTGCGCGGCATCCTCGACGACGCGCAGGTCGTGCTTGCGCGCGATCGCGTACAGGCGGTCCATGTCCAGCGGCAGGCCGGAGAGGTACACGGGGATGATCGCCTTCGTACGCGGGGTGATCGCGGCTTCCAGCTTGTCCAGGTCCATGTTGCGCGTGACTGGGTCGATGTCGGCGAAGACCGGCGTCGCGCCCACCTCGAGGATCACGTTGGCGGTGGCCGGCCACGAGACCGGCGTCGTGATCACTTCATCGCCCGGCTTGATGCCGGCGATGCGCAGCGCGATCTCCATCGTGCAGGTGCCGGAATTGAAGGTGCGGACCGGGCGGCCGCCGAAGTATTCCGACAGCAGGGCCTCGAATGCCTGGTTTTTCGGACCGGTCGTGATCCAGCCGGAGCGCAGCACTTCGCCGACGGCGGCGATGGTCTCTTCGTCGATGGTGGGCCGGGAAAAGGGCAGGAAGGGCAGCTCGGCAGTCATGGGAAACTCGTTATTCTCTTGATAAAGATATATGCGGACAAAGCGGGCATTGTAACAGCGCCCTGTCCGACGCTAAATTAGGTTCTCGCCAGCAACACGACGCCCACCACGATGACGCCGATGGCCGCCAGGCGCTGCGGCGACACCACCTCGCCCAGGAACATCCACGCGCCGAACGCGGACACGACATAGCCCAGCGACAGCATCGGATACGCGATCGTCACGTCCGTGCGCGACAGGCCGATGATCCACACGACCAGCGAGATGGCGTAGCACGCCAGGCCGCCCAGGATCGGCAGCTGGGTCACGACCTTGACGAAGGTCTCGAACCAGTTGCTCATGGTGAGGTGGATGGCGCCGCCGATGGCGTTGGTGCCCGCTTTCAGCAGCAGCTGGGCACAGGCGTTCAGGATCACGCCGGAGATGATGAAGGCAAAGGTGGTGAGGTTCATTCGGGAGTATCAAAAATTCGCGATGACGGTACGGCGCGCGTCCGCCGCCACGATGCGCAGGGGGACGCCCTGGCGCTGCAGGTCCGCGGCGATCTCGGGACGGGTGATCGCCACGTCGTGCACGCCCGCGGCCGCATCGCGCCGCCAGCGGGCGACGAACTCGGGAATCGTCGGGATCGTGAGTTCCGGTTGCTGCTGGAGGCCGAAGTCGAACTCGTCGCGGTAATCGACGAGCGTCACGGGACGGCCGAGATAGAAGGTCAGTGACTGCTCGTAGATGCCGACCGAGTAGACTTTCACGGCCGGATTCGCGGCGCCGGCGGCCTTCAATGCGGGCAGCAGGTTGACGCCCGCGCGCACCTGGCCGATCGGCTCGAAGCCGACGAGCAGCAGCTGCGTACCGGCGAAACCGGCGACGGCCAGCACGACGACGAACAGGTCGCGCAGCATCTGGCGTGCGTACAGCAGGGCGAGGCAGCCGCCGATCAGCAGCACGAGGCCGGCCGCAAGCACCCACGGCTGATAGGCCGCGTACAGCACGTCCTCGCCCGCATGCTTGGCGAACTTCAGCATGAACGGGACGGTGACGAGGAAGCCCACGCCCAGCAGCGCCGTCAGGGCCGCCGTGACCATGCGGCCGCGGCGCGTGCCGGCGTCCAGGTAGACCGCCACCAGCAGCGCGACGGCGGGGAACACGGGCAGGATGTAGCCGGGCAGCTTGGAATTCGACTTGGTGAAGAACAGCGTGATGAACGCGACCCACACGAGCAGCATCAGGCGCGGGCGGAATTTGGTCGTCTCGCCGTCGCGGCGGGCGGCGCCGATCAGGCTTTGCACCAGCACGCCGACCCACGGCACGCTGCCGGCGGCCAGCAGCACGAAGAAGATGTACCACGCCGCTTCGCGGTGGTGTTCCTTCTTGAGGAAGCGGTCGAAGTGTTCGTGGACGAAGAAGAAGTGCGGCTGCTCCGGATTCTTCAGCCCGACCAGCACGAACCACGGCGTGGCGATCAGGAAGAACAGGAGCAGGCCTTTCACGAGGTGCAGGCGCTTCCAGATGGCCCAGTCGCGCGAGAAGATCGTGTAGAACACGAGCACGCCGCCCGGCAGCACGAGGCCGATCAGGCCCTTGGACAGCACGGACAGCGCCATGCCGGCCCAGCACACGAGCATCCAGTTGCGGCGCTCGGACTCGGACGCATCGTCGCGCTGGGCGATGAGGAGGGCGCACAGGGCCACCGTCATCATGCCGGACAGGCCCATGTCGAGCGAATCGATCTGGCTGCACGCGACCCAGTAGAACGAGGAACCGAGCACCAGCGCGGCGTAGAAGCCGATGCGTGCGCCGAACACGCGCGTGCCGGCGACGCCGGTCAGGACGACGCCGAGCAGGCCGCACAGGCCCGTCCACAGGCGCGCCTGCCAGTCGCCGAGGCCGAACAGGGTGAACGACAGGGCGTTCATCCACGTCTGCAGCGGGGGCTTTTCGAAATACTTGATGCCGTTCAGGCGCGTCGTGATCCAGTCGCCGCTGGCGAACATCTCGCGCGCCATCTCGGCGTAGCGGCCTTCATCCGGCGGCACGAGCGTGCGCGCGCCCAGTGCGTACAGCAGGACGGCGGCAAAGACGATCAGCAGGGTCCAGGTGAGGGTTTTATTCCGGTGCAGGTCGTTCATGCGGCCTTCGCGTCCCCTTCGATGATCAGCGCCAGCGTCACCTTGCGGCCTTCGCCCATCAGGATGTTGTAGGTGCGGCAGGCGGCGTGGCTGTCCATGCTTTCGACGCCGATGCGCTGGCTGGACAGGCTGGTGACGAGGCGCGGATGCACGAAGCGCTGGCGCTCGCCGGTGCCGAGGATGACGACGTCCGGCTTGTCGGCTGCGATCGCCTCGAAATGCTCGGCTTTCAGGTCCTCGAAGCGCGTGACGGGCCACGCGCGCGGTGCCACTTCGGGCATCACGAGCACGCTGTAGTCGAAGCGCTGGGCGTTGATCTCGACGCCGGCCTGGTCGTAGCCGGTGACAGTCTGGTATTTTTCGGTGCTGCTGGAATGGAGCTTCATGATGGCAAGCCGGGGAATGACAGGCACAGGGCGCGTATTGTAACTGGTTTCCACCACGTCCCAGCAATGGCGGGTTGCTTAATCCTTGCGCTTTGGGCAGAATGGAATTTTTCGCATTGCAACAACGCGCTACAGATCAGGCTGCTTAACAGGCACTTTTCCGCAGCTTTTATTTCCAAGGTGATATTTTGCGACCGATTCTGAAATCCAACAAGCTCGACGACGTCTGCTACGAGATCCGTGGCCCGGCGCTGCAGATCGCGCGCCAGATGGAGGAAGACGGCCACAAGATCATCAAGCTGAACATCGGCAACCTGGCCGTGTTCGGGTTCGACCCGCCGGACGAGATCGTGCGCGACATGATCCTCAACATGCAGAACTCGGCCGGCTACACGGATTCCAAGGGCATGTTTGCACCGCGCAAGGCGATCATGCATTACACCCAGGAAAAAAATATCCGCGGCGTCGGCATCGACGACATCTACCTGGGCAACGGCGCCTCCGAACTGATCGTGATGGCGATGCAGGGCCTGCTGAACAGCGGCGACGAAGTCCTCGTCCCGGCGCCGGACTACCCGCTGTGGACGGCGGCCGTCAGCCTGGCCGGCGGCAATCCGGTGCATTATGTCTGCGACGAACAGGCCGGCTGGCTGCCCGACATCGACGACATGCGCAAGAAGATCACGCCGAACACGCGCGCGATCGTCGTCATCAACCCGAACAACCCGACCGGCGCGCTGTATTCGCGCGACGTGCTGCTGGAAATCGTCGAACTGGCGCGCCAGCACCAGCTGATCGTCTACGCCGACGAAATCTACGACAAGACGCTGTACGACGGCGAGGAGCACGTGTCGCTCGCCTCGCTGGCCGACGACGTCCTGTTCGTCACGCTGAACGGCCTGTCGAAGAACTACCGTTCGTGCGGCTACCGCGCCGGCTGGATGGTCCTCTCCGGCGAAAAACGCCATGCGAAGGACTATATCGAAGGCCTGAACATGCTCGCGTCGATGCGCCTGTGCGCCAACGCGCCGGGCCAGTTCGCGATCCAGACCGCGCTCGGCGGCCACCAGAGCATTGCGCACCTCGTGGCCCCCGGCGGCCGCCTCGCACGCCAGCGCGACCTGGCTCACCAACTCCTGACCGATATCCCGGGCGTTACCTGCGTCAAGCCAAAAGCGGCGCTGTACATGTTCCCACGCCTCGACCCGAAGATCTACCCGATCGCCGATGACCAGCAATTTATCTGTGAGCTGTTGTCCGAGGAAAAAGTCCTGCTGGTGCAAGGCACTGGCTTCAACTGGAAGACGCCGGACCATTTCCGCCTGGTCTTCCTCCCCAATTCCGACGACCTGACGGATGCGTGCGGCCGTATCGCCCGCTTCCTCGATGGCTACCGGCGCCGCCACGCGCGCTGAGAACGACAGACAGCAGACAGTACATTCATATGAAACCCATCAAAGCAGGCTTGCTCGGCCTCGGCACCGTCGGTGCCGGCACCTACCACGTCCTCCAACGCAACCAGGAAGAGATCCGCCGCCGCGCCGGCCGCGGCATCGAGGTTGCGATGGTCGCCGTCCGTAACCTCGAACGCGCCAAGCGCATCGTCGGCAGCGAAGTGGAGGTCGTCGCCGACCCGTTCGCCGTCGTGAACAATCCGGACATCGACATCGTCGTCGAACTGATCGGCGGCTACGACCTGACGCGCGAACTGGTGCTGCAGGCGATCGCCAACGGCAAGCACGTCGTCACCGCCAACAAGGCGCTGCTGGCGCTGCACGGCAACGAGATCTTCGAGGCGGCCCAGGCCAAGGGCGTGATGGTGGCGTTCGAAGCGGCCGTCGCCGGCGGCATCCCGATCATCAAGGCGCTGCGCGAAGGTCTGTCCGCGAACCGCATCGAATCCGTGGCCGGCATCATCAACGGCACGACGAACTTCATCCTGTCCGAGATGCGCGACAAGGGCCTGGATTTCAACACCGTGCTGAAGCAGGCGCAGGAACTGGGCTATGCGGAAGCGGATCCGACCTTCGACATCGAAGGCGTGGACGCGGCGCACAAGCTGACCATCATGTCCGCCATCGCGTTCGGCATCCCCGTGCAGTTCGGCAGCGCCCACATCGAGGGCATCAGCCAGCTGCAGGCCGTGGACCTGCGTTACGCCGAACAGCTGGGCTACCGCATCAAGCTGCTGGGCATCACGCGCCGCACGACGGTCGACGGTAAAGAGGGTATCGAACTGCGCGTGCACCCGACCCTCGTGCCGGGCGCGCGCCTGATCGCGAACGTCGAAGGCGCGATGAACGCCGTGCTCGTGCAGGCCGACGCCGTCGGTGCGACGCTGTACTACGGCAAGGGCGCCGGCGCCGAGCCGACCGCCTCCGCCGTCATCGCCGACCTGATCGACGTGACCCGCCTGGCGACCGCCGACCCGTATTCGCGCGTGCCGCACCTGGCGTTCCAGCCGACGGAACTGGCCGACGTGCCGATCCTGCCGATGGAAGAGATCCGCACCAGCTACTACCTGCGCGTGACCGTGCAGGACCAGCTGGGCGTGATGGCCGACCTGACCCGCATCCTGGCCGACGCCGGCATCTCGATCGACGCCGTGCTGCAGAAGGAGCCGGGCGAGAAGGCGCGCACGGACATCGTCATCATCACCCACCAGACCCGCGAAAAATACGTCAACGCCGCGATCGCCAAGATCGAGAGCCTGGCGACGACCGTGGGCAAGGTGGTGCGCATCCGCCTGGAAAGCCTGGGCTGATCGTCCTCGCTCGAAGCGAAGCCGCCGCCGTGCGAACGGCAGGCGGCTTTTTTTACGTCTCATGGTGCGGTGCGCCAGCGCCGCGCGAGCGGGATGGGAGCCAGGCCGATGTGGCCGAGGAAGCCATCCGCGAACTCATCCACGCAGCGGCTTTCCACCTGTGTCGGCGCGTGCAGCGGGGCGGTGGTGAGCGCCAGCAGGCGGCGCTCGATGTGGTCGAACAGCGCGTCGTCCGCGCCGGGCGATGGGGGAGGGAAGTCGGTCGTTTTCATCCGCACATCTTACCTGTGCTGCGGCGCACAAGAAATCATGTCCGAAGGCATGCTTGCGGTCGCTCAACGATGTGAGAATGTGCTGCAACGCATGCTTATCTGCGCGCAATGTGCGGTGAAAAATGGATTTTTTTGAAGTCGCGTGGCGTCATACCGGCAGGCGCGCCACGCGAGCTTCGATTCGAGATTACGGGTACAGGCCGCGCACTTCACGCGCCTGCAGGATGCGCGTGCAGGCCACGATGAACGTCGCGGTGCGCAGGCTCACCTTCTTCTCCTGAGCGACGTCCCACACGGCGCCGAACGCGCTCTGCATGATGCGGGTGAGGCGGGCATTGATCTCGTCTTCCGTCCAGAAGAAGCTGGAAAAATCCTGGACCCATTCGAAGTACGACACGGTGACGCCGCCCGCGTTGGCCAGCACGTCCGGCACGACGAGGACGTCCTTGTCAGCCAGGATGTCGTCGGCTTCCGGCGTCGTCGGGCCGTTCGCGCCTTCCAGGATGATCTTCGTCTTGAGCCTCGCCGCGACGTCCGCCGTGATCTGCCGCTCCAGCGCGGCCGGGATCAGGATGTCGGACTCGATGTCCCAGAACGCGTCGCGGTCCAGCGTCGCATCCGCGCCGGGGAAGCCTTTCACGCCGCCCGCTTCGGCCACGTGCTTGTGCAGCTGCGCGACGTCGAGGCCGCCTTCGCGCACGATGGTGCCCGTGTGGTCCTGCACGGCGACGATCTTCGCGCCGGCATCCGCGAAGATCGTGGCGGCGGTGCCGCCCACGTTGCCGAAGCCCTGGATGGCGATGCGCGCGCCGGCCAGCGCCACGCCGCGCCGCGTCGCCGCTTCCTGGCCGACGACGAACACGCCGCGGCCCGTCGCTTCACGGCGCCCCAGCGAGCCGCCGAGCGAGATCGGCTTGCCCGTCACGACGCCCGTCGACAGATTCCCTTCGATCATGGCATACGAATCCATCATCCAGGCCATGACCTGTTCGTTGGTGTTCACGTCGGGCGCGGGGATGTCCTTCGTCGGGCCGATCAGCATGCTGATCTCGCTCGTGTAGCGGCGCGTGAGGCGCTGCAGCTCGCCCTTCGACAGGGTGGACGGATCGACGCGGATGCCGCCCTTGGCGCCGCCGTACGGCACGTTGACGGCCGCGTTCTTGACCGACATCCAGGCCGACAGCGCCATCACTTCCGACAGCGTCACGTCCTGGTGGAAGCGCACGCCGCCCTTGCCCGGACCGCGCGACAGGTTGTGCTGGACGCGGTAGCCCTCGTAGTGCGCGATGGTGCCGTCGTCGCGTTCGATCGGCACGTCCACGGTCAGGATGCGCTTCGGACGCTTCAGCGTTTCGACCCAGCGCGACAGGCTGCCCAGGTGCGGGGCGACGCGGTCGACCTGTTGCAGGTACTGGCCCCACGGGCCGAGGTCGTTCGGGTTCAGATAGGAAGGGATGTAGTCGTGGCTCATGGCAGGTCTCCGTGTGTGGTTCAAGGCTGAGCGCATCATAGGATGGGCTGCCGGAGCCTGGCCAATGCTGCTTGCGCATGCGGTCATGCGCAAAAAGCATGGCGGTGTTTGCGTGACTTGCGCGGGCCGACAGCCACATGTTCGTCGATGCGCCTTCGCTCACCTTTCGGCGATCTGTGAGGCGTTCTTGGCTTGGCGGCATTGCTTCCAGCGCGTGCGCCGCGGCCAGCCTGCCATCCAGAACCTTCTTCAAGACCGTCGGCGTGCGTGATGTTGTGGCGTGTGCGGGCGGTCTTGAGGAGCTGGCCGAGGTTGGATGCGGTAGAGAGCGTGTGCTAGTCAGGCGCGAAGGGCATGGAAAATATCCGAATAGCAGATAAAACGGATTTAGCTGATATTCGGATAAATCGCAGGCTCCCGGCCAAGTGGCCGGTCCGCTGTAGCACGCGCCGGATGATCGACCGGATAATTGACACCGGCACATCCGCCATCGACCCTGCAGGCGTCTGCAACGCCTGCTCCAACTAGCGATGTGACATACCAGACGCGAACACCGCCACCAGCATCACGTCGCCGACTGCTGCGCGACGAGGTATTCCCACAGTTCCGCGACGATCTGCTTGCCCGGCCGCGCATCGGACGGCCGTTCGCGATACAGCCGGATCTCCATCTCGATCTCCCACTGTCCGGGTTCGCTGGCCCGCGCCAGTTGCCCCTGCGCGACCTCGCGCGTGACGGCGGATTCGGGCAGGAACGCGATGCCGTGGCCATCGAGCGCCATCATCTTGAGGCCTTCCGCCATGTCGGTCTCGTAGCGCTTGTCGAAGTGCAGGCCGGGCTTCGCGTCGGCGAGGATCAGGTCCACCATCCGCCCGAGGTAGGCGTTCGTCGTGTAGGAGAGGAATGGCAGCGGCGCGTCCCTGCGGCCGGGCAGGCGGTATTCCGCCTGGCTGTCCGCGCCGCAGCGGGCGTACGCACACAACGCCTCGCGGCCCATCAGCAGCATGTCGTAGCGGCCCGGGTCGAGCTGCACCGGCTGGCGCGGATGGTGGTAGCACAGCAGCAGGTCGCACCCGCCTTCGACGAGCTGCAGCACCGCGTCATGGACGTTGAGGGCGATGAGGCGGCTGTTGATCGACGCGAAGTCGCGTTCCAGCGCGGCGAGCCACTTCGGCACGAACGTGAGCGACAGCGTGTGCGGGACGGCCAGGTCGATCGTCTTCGTCGCCGTGACGCGGTTGTTGCGCAGCATCTCGCGCACGCCGTTGATCTGCCCGAGCATTTCCAGTGCCTGTTCGTAGAAGATCATGCCGGCCGGCGTGACGCGGGTGGGGAACGTGGTGCGGTCGATCAGGTCCGTGCCGAGCCAGTTTTCCAGCGAGCGGATGCGGCGCGAGAACGCGGGCTGCGTCACGTGCCGCAACTGCGCGGAGCGGCTGAAGTTCTTGGTCTCGACCAGTGAAATGAAATCTTCCAGCCATTTGGTTTCCATGCCGCGTCCCGCACCGTTGAATATCGCGGCATTGTAAGGCCATTCCCGGCCCCGCAGACAGGGCCTTGCGGCGCCTTCCAATTATTCATACAGCCCCCGCCGAGCGCGTCCCGAAAGTTGGACGCTCCGGGCTGGCTAACTTCAGTTTCCAAAATAAAACACATTTGTAATCAGGAGTTTACGACGTAAATATTTCAAAGATCTCTCTGGCATGCGGCTTGCTGTTGTGGTCGCACCCGGTTCCCGCCGGGTCACGACAACACGCGGCGACAGTAAAACGCCGCGATTCTTGGAGATCAAAGTGAAAAAGAAGCGTCCCCTGACCCTGTACATCCTGATCGCGATGGTGCTGGGCGCCGCGGTCGGCTACGGCCTGCATGAAACCGTCGCCGACAAGGCGATCAGCGCCGACATCGCCGCCCACATTTCCATCGTCACCGACGTGTTCCTCCGGTTGATCAAGATGATCATCTCGCTGCTCGTGTTCTCGACGCTGGCCGTCGGCATCGCGCACATGGGCGACGGCCGCGCCGCGGGCCGCATCGGCATGAAGGCCATGGCCTGGTTCGTGATCGCGTCGCTGGTCTCGCTGAGCCTGGGCATGTTGCTGTCGAATGTGATGCAGCTGGGCGCGCACCTGAACCTGCCGCTGCCGCCGGTCGACGCGGCCACGGGCCTGAAGACCACGGCGTTCACCTTGAAGGACTTCGCCGCCCACCTGGTGCCGAAATCGCCGATCGAGGCGATGGCCAACAACGAGATCCTGCAGGTGCTCGTGTTCGCGCTGTTCTTCGGCGCCGCGCTGGGCGCGCTGGGCCCCGCCGCCTCCGGTCTCACCGCCGTGATCGACCAGCTGGCGCAGGTGATGCTGCGCATTACCGGCGTCATCATGAACATGGCGCCGCTGGCAGTGTTCGCGGCGATGGCCTCCATCATCACCACCAACGGCCTGGGCATCCTCTTCACGTTCGCCAAGTTCATGGGCGGCTTCTACCTCGGTCTCGTGACGCTGTGGTTGCTGCTGATCCTGGGCGGCTCGCTGTTCATCGGCAAGCGCGTGCTGCACCTGCTGGCGCTGATCCGCGAACCGTTCCTGCTGGCGTTTTCCACCGCCAGCTCGGAAGCCGCGTATCCCAAGCTGCTGCTGGCGCTCGACCAGTTCGGCGTGCAGCGCAAGATCTCCAGCTTCGTGCTGCCGATGGGGTATTCGTTCAACCTGGACGGCTCGATGATGTACTGCACCTTCGCCGTGCTGTTCATCACGCAGGCGTACGGCATCGACCTGTCGCTGGGCACGCAGATCACCATGCTGCTGCTGCTGATGCTGACCTCCAAGGGCATGGCCGGCGTGCCGCGCGCGTCGCTGGTCGTCATCGCCGCCACGCTGAACCAGTTCCACATTCCCGAAGCGGGCCTGCTGCTCCTGATGGGTATCGACCAGTTCCTCGACATGGGCCGCTCGGCCACCAATGCCGTCGGCAACGCCGTCGCCACGGCCGTCGTCGCCAACTGGGAAGGCGCGCTGGAAGAAAAACCGCAACAGGTCGCACCCGTCGTCGCGCAAGTCGGCTGACCACATAACAAATCAAATCAACGGAGACTTCATTGAAATATCGTCATATCGCCGGTGCCGGCGCGTGCGCGCTCGCCCTGTTTGCCACCTGCGCGCAGGCGCAATCGTTCGTTAAAGTCTACGGCGTCGCCGACGCCGGCATCGTGCTGGACCGCGGCGGCGCCGCCGGTTCGTCGCAGAACATCGGCAGTGGCGTGGCGTCCGGCTCGCGGCTGGGCTTCAAGGGCAAGGAAGATCTCGGCGACGGCCTGAGCGCCGTCTTCGTGGTGGAAAACGGCTACAACATCGACACCGGCAAGGCGGCGCAGGGCGGCCTGCTGTTCGGCCGCCAGGCGTACGTGGGCCTGTCCGGCGCGGCCGGCACGATCAGCCTGGGCCGCCAGTACGCGCCGTACTACAAGGTCATGCGCGACATCGCCGACCCGTTCTGCACGGGCCTCGCCGGCAATGCGCAGAACATCCTCCCCGGACTCGGCCGGGTCGACAACTCGGTCGAGTACCAGTCGCCGAAGTGGAACGGCCTGTCCGCCGATGTGCTGTACGGCGCGGGCGAAGTGGCCGGCGACGCCGCGAAGAACCGTACTGTCGACGCGTCGGCCACGTACGAAGCGGGTCCGCTGACGCTGGCGTTGACGCATCACCGGCAGAACCATGCGACGGGCGCCGCGCACGAGCGCAACACGATGCTGGTGGGCCGCTACCGCTTCGGCACCGTGACGGCGCACGCAGCCTTCGCGCGCAACCGCGACGTGCTGGGCCACGCCAGCCGCGACGCGCTGCTGGGCGCGGCCGTGCAGGCCGGCGCCGCGGGCAGGGTGCTCGCGTCCGTGATCGTCCACCACGACGATTCCGGCCGCGGTGCAAACGCGCGCCAGGCCGCGATCGGCTACGAGTACAGCCTGTCGCGCCGCACCGACCTGTACGCGGCGTATGGCCATATCGTCAACCGCGGCGGCGCCGCGTACACGGTCGGCGACGCCACGAACGCCGGTACCGGCACCACGGGCATCAACCTGGGCGTGCGTCATGTGTTTTAATCGCACAACGTAAACATTCCAGGACCGCCATGCCCGCAGCCGCACCCACCGTCAACCCGCAGCAGACCGGCCGCTGGCCGCGGCGGCTGGGGCTGTCGCTCATGCTGCTGCTGGTGTGCGCGGCGCTGGCGGCCGTGGCGTACCGCTATGCCGAGGATGCCGCGATCGACCGGCTGCGGCTGTCCGGCGCGCAGCGCCTGGACACGTACGCGGCCGGCCTCGAACACCTGCTGTCCAAGTACGATTTCCTGCCCGGCACGTTCGAACTGAACAAGGACGTCATCGCGCTGCTGCGCCAGCCGGGCGACGAGGCGTTGCGCCGGGACGTGAACATCTACCTGGAGCGCGTCAACCGGCTGGCCGGGTCGACCAGCATCTACATCGTCAATCTGAAGGGCGTGACGCAGGCGGCCAGCAACTGGCGCGCGCCCGACAGCTACGTCGGCGACTACATCGCGTTCCGGCCCTATATCCGCGAGGCCCTGCGGGGCATGCCGGGCGGCTTTTACGGGGTCGGCACGACCCGCGGCGAGCCCGGCTATTACTTTGCCCGCGGCATTTATCACGAGGGCCGCATGCTGGGCGTGGCGACCGTCAAGGTCAACATCGAGAGCCTGGAGGCGAGTTGGGCGGAAGCCGGCGGCAAGGCCTTGCTCACCGATGCGCATGGTGTCGTGTTCCTGAGTTCGGTGCCCGAATGGAAATACCGGACGCTTGCGCCGCTGACGCCGGCCGCGCGGCAGGAACTGGAACAGTCGCGCCAGTATTTCTCGCATGCGCTCACGCCGCTGGGCCTGCGCGAGGTGCGCGCGCTCGACGCCCGCGCGCGCATCGTCGCCGGACCGCCGCCGGCCACCGGGCCGATGCTGAGCCAGTCGCGCGGGCTGGTGAAGCGCAACTGGCAGATGGTGTACCTGTCCGACCTCGCGCCGGCCCGCGCGAGCGCCCGCGCGGCGGCGCTGCTGACGGTGCTGTCGGAAGCGCTGGCGGTCATGCTCGTGCTGTATGCGCGCCAGCGCCACCGCCTCGGCCGGCAGCGCCAGCGGGCGCGCGAGGATCTGCAGCGCGCGTACGACCAGCTGGAACACCTGGTGGCCGACCGCACCGCGAGCCTGGAGCAGATCACGCGCGAGCTGCGCGACGAGAACGCCGTGCGGCGCCAGGCCGAAGAGCAGTTGCGCAAGGCGCAGAGCGAATTGGTCCAGGCGGGCAAGATGGCCGTGCTCGGGCAGCTCTCCGCCGGCATCACGCATGAACTGAACCAGCCGCTGACGGCGCTGCGCACGATGGCGGACAATGCCCGCGTGCTGATCGAGCGCGGCCGGCACGCCGACGCCTCCGCGAACCTCACGACCATCTCGCAACTGGTCGAGCGCATGGGCCAACTGACCGGGCAGCTGCGCCAGTTCGCGCGCAAGTCCGACACGCGGCCGAGCGCCGTGCCGGTGGCGGATGCCGTCACCGCGGCGCTGTTCCTCGTCGAGCGCCGCATCGCGCAGGAACGTGTAGGATTCCGCATGGCGACTCATCCGCGCGACCTGTACGCGCTGTGCGACAGCAACCGGCTGCAGCAAGTCCTCGTCAACCTGTTCGGCAATGCGCTCGATGCGATGGAGATGGCGGGAAGTCATCCGCGCCAGCTCGTCGTCGAAGCGGGGCGCGAGGGGGCGCGCGTCCTGATCTCCGTGACGGACAGCGGTCCCGGCATCCCGGAGGACGTCCGCGCGCACCTGTTCGAACCCTTCTTTACCACCAAGCCGCAGGGCAAAGGACTGGGCCTCGGGCTCGCGATCTCCGAGCAGATCGTGCGCGAGTCCGGCGGCCGGCTGCGGGCCGAGTCGCCGCCCGAGGGCGGCGCCCGGTTCATCATCGATCTGCCCCGGGCGGAGTAGGAGACAACCATGTACGAATCCATGAAAGTGCTGCTCGTCGAAGACGACGCCATCGTCCGCGCGGGCAGCGCGCAGGCGCTCGATCTCGCCGGCTTCCAGGTCGAGGCGTTCGACGCCGCCGAGCCGGCGCTGGCGCAGATAAAGCCCGGCTTCGCGGGCGTCGTCGTCAGCGACGTGCGCCTGCCCGGCATGGGCGGCATCGAGCTGATGGCCGCCGTCAAGGCCATCGATGCGCAGCTGCCGGTGATCCTTGTGACGGGCCACGGCGACATCTCGATGGCCGTCGGCGCGATGCGCGGCGGCGCCTACGATTTCATCCCGAAGCCGTATTCGTCGGAACAGCTGGTCGAGGCGGTGCAGCGCGCGCTGGAGACGCGGCGCCTGATCCTGGAAGTCGAGACGCTGCGCCACCGCATCGCGAACGGCGAGGGCATCGAGGCGATGCTGCTGGGCGATTCGGCCCCGATGCGCGACCTGCGCCGCCTGATCCTGGACCTGGCCGACGAATCGGCCGACGTGCTGATCTACGGCGAGACGGGCACCGGCAAGGAGATGGTGGCGCGCTGCCTGCACCAGTTCAGCCGCCGCCGCGCGCATCATTTCGTCGCCCTGAATTGCGGCGCGATCCCGGAAAACATCTTCGAGAGCGAAGTGTTCGGCCACGAACCGGGCGCGTTCACAGGCGCGACCAAGCGCCAGGTCGGCAAGATCGAGCATGCCGACAAGGGCTCGCTGTTCCTCGACGAGATCGAAAGCCTGCCGCTGTCGCTGCAGGTCAAGCTGCTGCGCGTGCTGCAGGAACGCTACGTCGAGCGGCTCGGTTCCAACCACCCGGTGCCGGTGGACGTGCGCGTGATCGCCGCGTCCAAGGTCGACCTGAAGGAATGGTCGGACCAGCAGAAATTCCGCAGCGACCTGTACTACCGCCTGAACCTGATCGTGCTGAACCTGCCGCCGCTGCGCGAGCGGCGCGAGGACATCCCGTTGTTGTTCGAACACTTCATGCTGGGCGCGGCGGCCCGCTACAAGCGCGCCGCGCCCACGGTGCCGGGGCCGCTGATGCAATCGCTGATGGCGCACGACTGGCCCGGCAACGTGCGCGAGCTGCGCAACATCGCGGAGCGCTTCGTGCTGGGCCTGTCCAGCGGCGCCGACGGCCTGCTGACCGCGCGCACGGCGGCGCCGGTGCCGCTCGCGGACCAGGTGGGCGCGTTCGAGCGCGCCGTCATCGAACAGGAGTTACGCAGGGCGGCGGGAAGCGTCGTCGACGTCGCCGCGGCGCTCGGGGTGCCCAAGCAAACGCTGTACTACAAGATGCAGAAATACGCGCTTACGCCGGACGACTACCGCTAGATTAAAGTTGACCGTCGTTCCCGCGAAGGCGCACTAGTGTCCGGAATATTGTTTTCAAAAACCGTCAGAAATAGCAGCGTCATTCCCGCGCAAGCGGGAATCCATACTGAGTATGCTGACTACGTTCTTCATTTCCACCTCGTTGGCTACAAAGAGTCGACTTCGAGCAGTCAGCATGGGTTCCCGCTTTCGCGGGAAGTCGTTTCCGGCAATGCCGGGAACGACGGTTTTTCCTATGGCGGGCCTATTTTCGACGGTAAAAATTATTCCGGACAGCAGTGCACGCAGGCGGGGATCCAATCTTGCTTGCGTCTCGTCTGCGCATGAAACTTGGGTCCCCGCCTGCGCGGGGACGACGTACTTGCGTTACCGGCCTAACGGAAACGTCACGCTGACCTTCAATCCGCGTCCGCTTTCCGCTCGGTCCAGCGCCAGCGTCGCCCCATGCACCGTGGCGATGTCGCGCACGATGGCGAGCCCCAGCCCCGTGCCGCCCGGATTGCTCTCCAGCGTCGCCTGCGCCCGGTAGAAGGGCATGAACACCTTGTCGTATTCGGCCGGATCGAGTCCCGGCCCGCTGTCCTGCACGTCGAGCACGACGACGCCGATCAGCCGCCGCACGCGCAGCAGCACGGTGCCGCCCGGCGGCGTGTAGCGGATCGCGTTGTCGACCAGGTTGCTCGCCAGTTCGTGCAGCAGCAGCGCCTGGCCGTCGATGGTCGTGGCGCCGTCGTCTTCCGCCTCCAGCGCCAGGTCGATGCCTTTCTGGACGGCCGGCAGCGCCAGTTCCAGTCCGACCTGGCGCGCCACCTCGGACAACGCCACCGGCGCCAGTGCCGCGTTCGCGCCGCCGTGCTCGATGCGCGCGAGCGTCAACAGGCGGTTCGCGAGGTGAACGGTCGAATCGGTCGTCGCCGCGATCGAGCGCACGATGGCCTGCATCGCGGCCGGGTCGTTTTCGCGCAGCGCCAGCTCGGCCTGTGTCTTGAGCACCGTCAGCGGCGTGCGCAACTGGTGCGAAGCGTCGGCGATGAAGCGGCGCTGGCTCGCGATCAGGTTCTGCATGCGCGCCATCGTCCCGTTCATCGCGGCGACCAGCGGCCGCACTTCGCGGTGCACGAGGGCTTCGTCGACGTCGGACAGGTCGGAGATCGCGCGCGTCTCCACGACCTGCTTCAGCTGCATCAGCGGCTGCAGCACGAGGCGCACGGCGAACCACACGAGCGTCGCCACGGCCAGCACGAGCAGCGCCTGGCGCAGCAGGGTGTTGAGCAGGATGCGCCGCGACAGCGCGCGCCGTGCGTCCAGCGTCTCGCCGACCTGGATCAGCGCGATGCCGCGCATGGAATCGTCGTACACGGGCTGCAGCAGGGCGGCGATGCGCACCGGCTCGCCGTTGTAGTCGGCGTGGTAGAAACGCACGAGGGCCGGATACAGTTCCGAGCGGGGCGTGTCCTTCGGGACGGGCGGCAGGTCGTCGTAGCCGGACACCGTCTCGCCGTGCAGCCCGCCCACGCGGTAGTAGATGCGGCCGAGGGTATCGGTCTCGAAGCTGTCCAGCGCCACGTAGGGCACGTCCGCCACGACCTTGCCGTCGCGGACGGACACGCGCTCCGCGAGCGCGCGCGTGGATGCGAGCAGGGAACGGTCGTAGGCGATGTCGGCGGCGTCGAGCGCGTCGCGGTACAGCGAGACGGCGTTGGCCGCCACGAGGATCACGAGCGGCACGATCAGCCAGCGCAGCAGCTGGCCGCGCAGGCTGCCCAGCTTCGTCGTCGCCGCCGGCAGGAACCGCATGCTCAGGACGCGGCCGGCGGCCGTTCCTGCAGCAGGTAGCCGATGCCGCGCAGGGTGGCGATGGCGGCGCCGCCGTCCGGCCGCTTGTCCAGTTTCTTGCGTACGCGGTGGATGTACAGTTCGATGGCGTCGAGGTTGGCGTCGTCGTCCAGCGCGAACACTTCGTCGAACAGCTTTTCCTTCGAGACGGCGCGGCCGGGGCGCGAGATCAGCGCTTCCAGCACGGCGTGCTCGCGCGGCGTCAGCGCCAGCGGCTCGCCGCAGTAGGCGAACATGCGCGATACCGTGTCGAAGCTGAGCTGCCCGCACGTGTGCACCAGCGCCTCGTTGCCGACGCTCCGGCGCAGCAGCGCCTTCACGCGCGCTTCCAGTTCGGCGAGTTCGAACGGCTTGGCGAGGTAATCGTCCGCGCCCAGGTTCAGGCCCTGCACCCGTTCTTCCAGGCCGCCGCGCGCCGTCAGGATCATCACGGGCGTGCGCCCGCGCGTGCCGCCGCGCGCCCGCAGGCGGCGCAGCACTTCCAGGCCGTCCATGCGGGGCAGGGTCAGGTCCAGGATCACGAGCGCGTAGTCCTGGGTGTGCAGCAGCGCGTCGGCGTCGGCGCCGGTGGCCGCGCATTCGACGGTGAGATTGGCGTCGCGCAGGGCTTTGGATACCCAGTGCGACAGCTCGACGTGGTCTTCGACTAACAGGATTCGCATCGCGCCAGTGTAAGCGACGATCAGCTTCGTGTCTCCATCCCTAAGTGATTTCCACAACACCCGACATTGAAAGGTTCAGTGAAAGCTGATTGAAAGGTTGGCGGACCTATCCTTGGTCTCACGAAGCGGCACACGACCGCCTTGATGACAACAACGGAGACAATATGAAGAAATCGGCCCTCGCGCTCGCCGTCCTGGCAGCGCTTTCCCTGAACGCATCCGCCCAGACCAATGTCCAGGTCTACGGCATCATGGATGCCGGCGTCGAATACGTGAACCACGCAACCGCCAACGACGGCAGCCAGGTGCGCGTCGTCTCGGGCGGCAAGAACACGTCGCGCTGGGGCTTCCGCGGCAGCGAAGACCTGGGCGGCGGCCTGAAAGCCGTCTTCAACCTGGAAGGCGGCGTCATGCTCGACACCGGCGCCCAGGACGGCAACCTGTTCAAGCGCCAGGCCAACGTCGGCCTCGAAGGCGGCTTCGGCCGCGTGATCATCGGTCGCTCGTTCACGACGACCTACGACCTGGTCATCAAGTTCGACCCGATGGGCTTCGCGCCCAACTATTCGTGGGCGACGTCGAGCAACGCCACCGGCCCGTCGAAGTACGGCATGACGACGGCGTTTGACAACCTGATCAAGTACACCGGCACCACGGGCGGCTTCACCTACGGCGCCACCGTCGGCATGGGCGAGCAGGCCGGCAGCGCGGCCGATGGCCGCAAGTACGCCGTCGGCGGTTCCTGGTTCGGCGGCCCCGTCGGCCTGATGGCGTCGTACGAACAAATCAACGGCAACACGCTCGCCGCCACCGGCGACCGCGACAAGACGACGGCCTTCCATCTGGGCGCCCTGTACAAGGCGGGTCCGATGACCTACCAGGCCGGCATGCGCGGCTACAAGCTCCAGTCGGGCAAGGCCGCCACGCCGGACGTGCGCGGCGACACCTACTGGGCCGGCGCCACCTGGGCGGCCTACCCGTGGACCCTGACGGGCGCCGTCTACCACGTCAACACGAAGAATCTGCCGTCCGCGAAGGACGCGGATCCGACGATGCTCGTGGGGCGTGCCATGTACTCGCTGTCCAAGCGCGTCTGGCTGTACGCATCGGTGGCGCATGCCAAGGCCGACCACGGCCAGCTCGTGGGCCTGTCGCGCGACGATCCGGGCTTCGGATCGACGCAGACCGGCGTCACCACCGGCATCCAGTACCGGTTCTGACCGACCCCTGGCCGCAACATCATGAAGCGCGCCATCTCGATCCTTGCCGCCGCGGCACTGTCCGCGGCAGCGGCGGCGGCCAGCGCCAACGCCGAATGCGTGGTGCCGTCCAAACCGGGCGGCGCCATGGACCTGACCTGCAAGCTGGCCCAGAAGGCCTTGCCGGACGCGAAGCTGAAACTGGCCTACCTGCCCGGCGGGATCGGCGCCGTCGCGTGGCACACCCTCGTGTCGCAGCGGCGCGCCGAGCCTGACACGCTCGTCGCGTTCTCGGGCGGTTCGCTGCTGAATCTCGCCGAAGGAAAATTCGGCAAGGCGCTTGCCGCCGACGTGCGCTGGGTCGCGGCGCTGGGCGTCGACTACGGCATGATCGCGGTGCGTTCCGACGCGCCGTGGCACAGCCTGGACGAGCTGATGGACGCGATCCGCAAGAATCCGCAGCAGGTCCTGATCGGCGTGTCCGGCACCATCGGCAGCCAGGACTGGATGAAGGTCGCGCTGCTGGCGCGCCGCGCCGGCATCGAACCGCGGCGCCTGCGCTTCGTCGCGCTGGAAGGCGGCGGCGAGACGTTCACGGCGATGAGCGCGAACTATGTGCAGGTGATTTCGGGCGACGCATCGGAAGCGGTGCTGTATGCCGGCCCGGGCAAGGTGCGCGTGCTGGCCGTGCTGGCCGAGAAGCGCCTGGCCGGCGTGCTGGCGTCCGTGCCGACGGCGCGCGAGCAGGGCTACGACATCGTGTGGCCCGTGATCCGCGGCGTGTGGATGGGCCCCGGCGTGCCGGATGCCGACTACCGCCGCTGGGTCGACGCCTTCGCCCGCGTGCAGGCCACTCCCGATTTCGCGGCTTTGCGCAGCCAGGCCGGCCTGTACCCGTTCTCGCTCACGGGCGACGCGCTCACGCGCTGGGTCAAGCAGGCCATCAACGATTACAACCGACAGGCCAGGGAATTCAACCTGGTCCGCGAGCACTGACAACAACACCCCAGGAGACAACCATGAATTTCAAGAAGACCGCATTTGCCACTTCCTTTGCAGCTGCCGTTTTCGCCTTCGCCGCACCGGTGCAGGCCCAGGCCCCGGCAGGCTACCCGGCCGGCTACCAGCAACTGATCGACGCCGCGAAGAAGGAAGGCAAGCTGGTGATCTACGGCGCCACCGACAGCAAGGCCGCCGAACCGCTGATCTCCGATTTCAAGACGATGTACCCGGGCATCACGGTCGAGTACAACGACATGAACTCGACCGAAGTCTACAACCGCTTCTTCTCCGAGAACGCGGCCGGCGGCGACACGGCCGACGTGCTGTGGTCCTCGGCGATGGACCTGCAGATGAAGCTGGCCGCGGGCGGCTATGCGCTGCCCTATAAATCGGTCGAAGCCGCGAAGATCCCCGGCTGGGCCGTCTGGAAGGACATGGCCTACGGCACCACGTTCGAGCCGGCCGCCTTCGTCTACAACAAGCGCCTGCTGAAGCCCGAGGAAGTCCCGCAGACGCACGCCGATTTCGTGCGCATCATCCAGCAGCCGAAATTCGAGGACAAGGTCACCACCTACGACATCGAGAAATCCGGCGTCGGCTTCATGTTCATGACGCAGGACGCGCGCGCCTACCCGCAATACAAGCAGCTGGAACAGGCGTTCGGCGCGGCCAGGGTGCGCGTGCAGTCGTCGACCGGCACCATGCTGGAGCGGATCTCGTCGGGCGAAAACCTGATCGGCTACAACGTGATGGGTTCCTACGCGCTCGTGCGCGCCAAGAACGATCCGTCGCTGGGCGTCGTGCTGCCGAAGGACTACACCCTGATCATCTCGCGCGTCCAGTTCATCAACAAGATGTCCAAGCACCCGAACGCGTCGAAGCTGTGGATCGACTACATGCTGTCGCACCGCGGCCAGACCGTCATCGCCAATGCCTCCAAGCTGTACGCGATCCGCGCCGACGTCACCGGCGAAACGACGTCCACTGACCTGATCAAGATGGTCGGCGAGAAGAACATCAGGCCGCTGCCGGTCAGCCCGGCCGTCGGGGAATACCTGGATCCGGCGCTGCGCCTGGCGTTCCTGAAAGAGTGGAAAGCCACTGCCGGCAAGAAGTAAGCCTTCAAGCCGTCATCCCCGCGAAAGCGGGGATCCATACTGAGCCGACCAGGATGCTCAGCATGGGTTCCCGCGTGCGCGGGAACGACGGAGTTGACTGGTTCCATATCGATCGGACACTCCCATGCCTACTTCAACCATGCCACTGGAATCCAAGGGCGCCGACGCCGGCAGTCTGCCGGCCGTGCGCGCGCCGCGCTTCAACTGGACGCGCGGCATCGTCGTGCTGCTCACCTGCGTGGCCATCTTCCTGCCGCTGTACCTCATCTTCTACCAGAGCTTCCTGACGGCGCCGTTCTTCATGCCCGACAAGATGCTCGGCCTGGACGCGTACCGCTTCATCTTCGATGACCCCGACTTCTGGCTCGCCTTCAAGAACGGCCTCATTCTGGCCGGCGGCCTTGCCGCCATCGCCGTGCCGCTGGGCGGCATGCTCGCCTTCCTGATGGTCCGCACCGACCTGCCGGGCCGCGGCATCGTCGCGCCGCTGCTGCTCGTGCCGATCTTCGTGTCGCCGATGGTGATGGGCTTCGGCTACGTCGTCGCCATGGGCCCCGTCGGCTTCTATTCGACGTGGGCGCACGACCTGCTGGGCTTTGTGCCGTGGAACGTGTACTCGTTCACGAGCATCGTCGTCATCGCCGGCCTCACGCACGTGCCGCACGTGTACCTGTACGCCTCGTCCGCGCTGAAGAGCCTCGGCTCCGACGTGGAGGAAGCGGCGCGCGTCTCGGGCGCGTCGCCGTGGCAGGTGATGTTCAACGTGTCGCTGCCGATGATCATGCCGGCCCTCGCGTATGCGGGCGTGCTCGTGTTCTTCCTCGGCTTCGAAGTGTTCGGCCTCGTGCTCGTGCTGGGCGACCCGGAAGGCCACCTCGTGCTGGCGACTTACCTGTACAAGCTGACGAACAAACTGGGCACGCCGTCGTACCACCTGATGGCCGCCGTCGCCGTCTGCCTCGTCGCCGTGACGATGCCGCTCGTGATGCTGCAACGCTGGCTCCTGAAGTCGGCCAACAAATACGTGTCCATCAAGGGCAAGGGCGCGCGCCAGAAACCGCTCGCGCTGGGCAAGTGGAAGTGGGTCGCCTTCGCCGTACTGGGCACGTGGATCGCCGTCACCATCGTGCTGCCGCTGACCGGCATCGTGCTGCGCTCGTTCGTCCAGTACTGGGGCGAGGGCGTGAAACTGGCCGACGTGCTCACCCTGCAGCACTTCCGCGACATCTTCGAGCAGCCGTCGCTCGTGCGCGGCATCGTCAACACGATCCTGATCGGCGTGATCGGCGGCGCGCTGGCCGTGGCCTGCTACACCGCGATCGCGCTTGCCATGCACCGCAAGAACGACGGCGTCACGCGCCTGCTGGACTACAGCGTCCTCGTGCCGCGCGCGGTGCCGGGCCTGCTGGCCGGCCTGTCGTTCCTGTGGGTGTTCCTGTTCGTGCCGAGCTGGCTGGACGGCATCCTGCACGGCATGGACAACGGCGTGGCCGCCTGGCTGTCGGAGCACGTCATCCCGGCACTGCGCCAGCTGCGCTCGACGATCTTCGCGCTGTGGCTCGCGTACTCCGTCGTGTGGCTCGCCTATGGCATGCGCCTCGTGTCGACGTCGCTGCTGCAGGTGGGCCCGGAACTGGAAGAGGCGGCACGCGCCGTGGGCGCCAGCCGCGGCCGCGTGACTCGCGACGTGACGCTCCCGCTGATCAAGTTCGGCATGCTGGGCGCCTGGCTGATGGTGTTCCTGATCTTCGAACGCGAATACTCGACGGGCGTGTACCTGCTGTCGCCCGGCACCGAGGTGATCGGCGCGATGCTCGTGTCGCTGTGGGCCGGCGGCTCGACGGACCTTGTGGCCGCGCTCTCGTTCATCAACATCACGCTCGTGGCCATCGGCCTCGGTATCGCGCTGCGTTTCGGCGTGAAGCTTCATAACTAATAGAATCGCGAGACAAACATCATGAACGTTTTGACCGTCAACGACCTGCACCTCGACTACGGCCATGGCGCCACCGCCAACCCGATCCTGAAGGGCGTGTCGATGCATCTGCAGCGCGGCGAAGTGGTGGCGCTGCTGGGCCCCTCGGGCAGCGGCAAGACCACGCTGCTGCGCGCCGTGGCCGGCCTGGAAAGCCCGAAAGCGGGTACGATCGACATCGGCGAGCGCCGCGTGTACGACGGCAGTAAAAAGCTCGAACTGCCGGCGGAAGCGCGCAACCTGGGCCTCGTGTTCCAGTCGTATGCGCTGTGGCCGCACAAGACCGTGTTCGACAACGTCGCCTACGGCCTCAAGCTGCGCAAGCTCGCCGCGCGCGACATCGAACCGAAGGTGCGCGAAGTGCTCGCGCAACTGGGCCTCGGCCACCTGGGCGAACGCTTCCCGCACCAGCTCTCCGGCGGCCAGCAGCAGCGCGTGGCGATCGCCCGCGCGCTCGTCTACAACCCGCCGGTGATCCTGCTCGACGAACCGCTGTCGAACCTGGACGCCAAGCTGCGCGAGGAAGCCCGTGCGTTCCTGCGCGAGCTGATCGTGCGCCTGGGCCTGTCGGCACTGATGGTCACGCACGACCAGGCCGAGGCAATGGCGATCTCGGACCGCATCCTCCTGCTCAACAACGGCAAGATCGAGCAGCAGGGTACGCCGCAATCGATGTACGAAGCGCCGGACACGCTGTTCACCGCGGAGTTCATGGGCAGTAACAACCGCCTGCCGGCGCGCGTCGTGGCGCGCAGCGGCGGCGCGGCCCGCCTGCAGGTGGAAGGCATGGCGCTGAACGCGACGGCGCGCGGCAGCGGCGCCTCGGATCCGGACGTGGAAGCGTCGGCGCTGATCCGCGTGGAAGAAGTGCGCATCGGCCGCACGCCCGTCGACAACGGCATTCAGCTGCCGCTGTCCACCTGCATGTACCTGGGCGACCGGTGGGAATGCCTGTTCAAGCACGGTAATTCGAGCGTGCGCGCGTACTCCAAGCACCGCGTCGATCCGGGCCAGTACTGGCTCGAAATGCCGGCCGAGAAGCTCTGGGTGTTCTGATCAGGACGTTCCTCCCCGCGCTGGCGCTGGCCTTCACGGCGGCACAGCTGTGCATCTTGCTCGATACGCCGCTGCCGTGGATGATCGGCCCGCTGTTCTCGACGGCGATCGCGTGCATGCTGGGCGCGCGCCTCTCGGCCCCCGTGCAGGCGCGCGAGGCGGGGCAGTGGGCCATCGGTAGCGCGCTGGGCCTGTACTTCAGCGCGCCCGTGCTGGCGGTGCTGGCGCGGCACCTCGGCTGGATCCTGCTGGCCGTCTCCTTCGCGATCTGTCTCGGCATGGCCGGCGGCGCGCTGCTGCGCCGGCTGTCCGGCACCGACGACGCGACGGCCTTCTTCGCGATGGCCGTCGGCGGCGCCTCCGAGATGGCCGTGCAGGCGGAGCGCCACGGCGCCGTCGTCGAACGTGTGGCGGCCGCGCACAGCCTGCGCATCATGATGGTCGTCGGCACCATTCCATTCGCCGTGCGCTGGTTCGCGGCCCACGGCTGGGGCAACGGCCTCGATGCGTTCGTGCCGCTCGCCGGCCGGGTCGATGCGGCCGGCCTGTGCGTGCTCATCGCCGTCACCAGCTGCGCCGCGCTGGCGCTGAAACGCCTGCGCGTGCCGAACGCCTGGGTGATCGGCCCGCTGGTCGTGGCGCTGATGCTGACGGCGGCGGGCGTGCAGCTGTCGCGTCTACCCGAGTGGATGATCCGCACGGGCCAGCTGTTCATCGGCGTCTCGCTCGGCACGCGGTTCACGCCCGCGTTCGTGCACACGGCGCCGCGCTTCCTCGCCAGCGTGGCGGCGTGCACGGCGGTCACGTTGCTGCTGGCGGGCCTGTTCGCGTTCTGCGTGGCGGCCGTGACGGGCCTGCATCCGGGGACGATGGTGCTGGCCACGTCGCCCGGCGGCATCGCCGAGATGGCGCTGACGGCGCGCGTGCTGCACCTGGGCGTGCCCGTCGTGACGGCATTCCACGTCGCGCGCATGGTGGTCGTCGTGCTGGGGATAGCGCCGCTGTACCGGGTGTGGATGCGGGTCGGGTGACGCCGAACGCGCCTTGGCGCTGGCCTGGTTGCATATCCAGTCGCTTCGGGTAGCGGATTGCGCGACCATTGATTCACGCCCAGCAACATTGTGTGTTCAACGTGCCGGTTGTGTTGTAGATTGTCGCATCCCCGACATCCGCATCGTTGAACATGAGCCACCCGAACCACACCAGCCAGTTTGCCCTGCTGACCCAGCGCCGCTTCGGTCCGTTTTTCTGGACCCAGTTCCTGGGCGCCTTCAACGACAACCTGTTCAAGACGGCGCTGCTCGTCGTGCTGACCTATGACGCGCTGGCGTGGACGACGCTGCCCGCCGCGCTGCTGAACAACCTGATCCCGGGCCTGTTCATCCTCCCGTACGTCGTGTTCTCCGCCACCGCCGGCCAGATCGCGGACAAGGTCGAGAAGGGCCGGCTGGCGCGCTTCGTCAAGCTGCTCGAAATCGGCATCATGGCCATTGCCGCCATCGGCTGGCTCACGCACAACCTGTGGCTGCTCGTCGCCGCGGTCGTCGGCATGGGCGTCCATTCGACGCTGTTCGGCCCCGTGAAATACGCCTACCTGCCGCAGCACCTGAAGCCGGAAGAACTCGTGGGCGGCAACGGCGTCATCGAAATGGGCACGTTCGTCGGCATCCTGCTGGGCGAAGTGATGGGCGCGATCCTGGCCGGCCACGGCGCCGCCGGGGTGCACTTCGTCGCGTTCGGGACGCTGGCCGTCGCCGTGCTGGGTCTCGCCACGAGCTGGCGCATCCCGGCGTCGCCGGCGCCCGCGCCGGGCCTCAAGATCAGCGCGAACTTCGTCGCCGAATCCGTGCGCAACCTGGCGTTCTCGAAACGGAACCGCACCGTGTTCCTGTCGATGCTGGGGAACTCGTGGTTCTGGTTCTACGGCGCGCTCGTGCTGTCGCAATTCCCACTGTACGCGAAGGAGTACCTGCACGGCGACCACAGCGTGTTCGTGCTGCTGCTGACCATCTTCTCGCTGGGGATCGGCGCCGGCTCGCTGCTGTGCGAAAAACTCTCCGGCCGCAAGGTCGAGATCGGCCTCGTGCCGTTCGGCGCCATCGGCCTGTCGCTGTTCGGCATCGACCTGTATTTCGCGAGCCTCGGCTACACCAACACGGCTCCCGTCGATTTCGTCGGCGTGCTGGCGCAGCACGGCACGCTGCGCATCCTGGCCGACATCCTGCTGCTGGGCGTGTTCGGCGGCTTCTTCATCGTGCCGCTGTTCGCGCTGATCCAGACGCGCTGCGACCCGGCGCACGTCTCGCGCACCATCGCCGGCATGAACATCCTGAATGCGCTGTTCATGGTGGCGTCGGCCGGCGTCGCGGTGTTCCTGATCGGCCGCGGCTTCAGCATCCCCGAGATGTTCCTGACGACCGCGCTGCTGAATGCCGTCGTCGCCATCTATATCTTCTCGCTCGTGCCGGAATTCCTAATGCGCTTCCTGGCCTGGCTGCTGATCCACACGATCCACCGCGTGTCGACGGTGGACGTCGAGCGCATCCCGGAACAGGGCGCCGCGGTCCTCGTCTGCAACCACGTCAGCTACGTCGACGCCATCGTCATCCTGGCCGCGAGCCCGCGCCCGATCCGCTTCGTGATGGACCACCGCATTTTTAAAATGCCGCTGCTGGGCTTCATTTTCCGCACCGGCAAGGCGATCCCGATCGCGCCGGCGCACGAGAACCCGTGGCTGATGGAAAAGGCCTTCGTCGACGTCGCCCAGGCGCTGCACGAAGGGGAACTCGTGTGCATCTTCCCGGAGGGGAAACTGACGCGCACGGGCGAGATGAACGCATTCCGCGGCGGCATCGCCAAGATCGTCGCGCGCAGCCAGGTGCCCGTGATCCCGATGGCGCTGCGCGGGCTGTGGGGCAGCGTGTTTTCGCGCGATCCGTCCAACGTGTTCGAGCGCTCTTTCGCGCGCGGGCTGCGCTCGAAGCTGTCGCTGGCCGTCGGGCGGCCGGTACCGCCGCAGCAGGTGACGCCGGAGGGGTTGTACGAGGAAGTGCTGGCGTTACGGGGGGATTGGAAGTAAGTTTCGCCATGATGCCCGGTGACAAAAAGACTAGTCATCCCGCGTGCCTCTGTTATAATTCTGGACCAAGTCGGGGCGTAGCGCAGCCTGGTAGCGTACGTGCATGGGGTGCACGTGGTCGGAGGTTCGAATCCTCTCGCCCCGACCAATGAATTCAAAGAATCAGGCCAGCTTTCGAGCTGGCCTTTTTCGCTTCTAGAGGTTGCCGCACGGGAATGATCGCAGCCGATTGATGATTTCAGTATATTGATCGCCGAATATGTACATCAGCGAGCCGCCATGATCCCCCGACCCGCGCGCGCAATGACGATAGTCCAGTCCCTGGTTGGATTATTGCTGGTTCTGACCCCCGCATTACTGATCTGGCAGCACTTCGGGATGACCCGGGTCTTCGAGCTCTCGCCCCGGCAGCCCTACGGCGCGACCGTTACCGACGACCGTCACGAGAACGGCAATTCCGTCGCGTCGCTGGTGCGTGCGAACGATGCCCTCGTCATGCGCTGCGACCTGCGCGCCGGCTATGCCTGGCCGTTCTGCAAGCTGCAGTTCCACCTGGGGCAGGACGGAAAAGGCGTGGACTTCAGCCGGTTCGATTCGGTCACGTTCGACATGCGTTATTCGGGAGAGTCGGGCAGGAAAATCAGGCTGCACCTGACGAACTTCGAGCCGGAATTTTCCACCGTCGGCGACTGGAATTCGCAGCGGTACAACTCGGTCGAATTCGACGCGCCGGCGCAGGCCACGTTCACGATTCCCGTCAACGTCGTGCGCACTGCCGACTGGTGGGTCACGGCGCACAACGTCCCGCTTGAGAAAACGTATACCCGGCTCGATAACGTCACGGCGGTGGAAATCTCGACGGGATCGGTGCCGTCCGGCCAGTCGATCACGATCGAAGTGCGGTCCATCCAGTTTCGCGGCAAATGGATATCGGACACCACGCTGCTGACCTGGCTGGTGGGCGCGTGGATCGGGTGCGGCCTGCTCGGGCTATCGCTGAGCCTCTTGCACGTCCGCTCCAGCCTGTCCGCCAGCAATGCGCGCGTGGAGATGCTGGATGCGATCAACAAGGCGCTGCAACTGGAAGCACGCGACCTGGCCAGCCAGGCCCACACCGACCCGCTGACCGGCGCATTGAACCGCCAGGGCCTCAGGGAGGTGCTGATGAGACGCTTGCACGTCGCCGGCCACGTCGACGAAGAAATGGCGATCGTCTTCATGGATCTCGACCATTTCAAGCGGATCAACGATCAACATGGCCACGACGCCGGTGACGAGGTGTTGCGGCGCTTCGCCGCGGTCATCCGGGCCGAAGTCCGGGCTAGCGACAAGCTGGTGCGCTGGGGCGGAGAGGAATTCCTGCTCCTGTGCCCGGAAACCGACGTGGCGCATGCCATGACGATGCTGGACAAGCTGCGTGCGGCGTTCGCGACGCAGGACTGGCCGCACGGGTTGCGCATCACGTCATCCTTCGGCCTGACGTCGCTGAAGCCGGAAGAAGACATCGGGGCGGCGATCAAACGGGCGGACGGGGCGTTGTATCGCGCGAAAGCGAACGGCCGCAACCGGGTGGAAATCGCCTGACTTTGTTTTCCCATCTGTAGCATTTTTTCAACCTCACCCACCGAACTGATCAATGTTCGTAGTAAAATTTCATAACATTGCATTTTTTGCCGTGCCACGCTGTGTATAAAGGCTGGTATATACAAGGTATCTGCCCGCCAACGCTGGTTATCTGGTGCGTGTTCTGTAAATTATTTACATTTTGGAGAGCTGAATGAGCGTTGAAGAGGCACGGAACTTCAAGGAAGAGTTGCTGGGGCGGGATATCCGCCAGCTCGGCCGCATGCTGGGGGAAACGATCCGGGCCCAGGAGGGTAACGGGGTGTTCGACCGCATCGAGTCGGTCCGCAAGAGCTGCATCGGTTTCCGGCGCGACGAGGACGGCAGCGCGCACGAGGAACTGGCGGCGATCCTCGCAGACATCTCGGCCGACGAGAAGACCCAGCTGATCCGCGCCTTCACGTATTTCTCGCTGCTGGCCAACATCGCCGAAGACCAGCACCACATCCGCCGCAGCCGCGCGCACCTGTCCGCCGGCTCGGCGCCGAAGAAGGGCAGCATCGCGCACGCCGTCGACGGCGTGTTCGCCGCCGGCCGCATGGACGACCTGCGCGCCTTCTTCGACGACGCGCACGTGAGCCCCGTCTTCACCGCGCACCCGACCGAGGTGCAGCGCAAGAGTGTCCTCAACTGCCAGATGGCGATCGCGCGCCTGATCGGCGAACGTGACCGCACGCAGCTGACGCCCGACGAGGAGCAGGACAACGATGAAGCGCTCGCGCGCGCGATCCTGACGTTGTGGCAGACGCGCCTGCTGCGTCCCACCAAGCTGTCGGTGCTGGACGAAGTGGAGAACGGCCTGTCCTTCTTCGACTACACGATGTTCAGGAGCGTGCCGCGCCTGTACTGCGCCCTCGAGGACACGCTGGCGCAGAAGGATGCCGGCTGGGCCGACACGGAGCTGCCGTCGTTCATGAAAGTGGGCAGCTGGATCGGCGGCGACCGCGACGGCAACCCGTTCGTCACGGCCGACATCCTGCACGCGACACTCCGGGCACAAGCGACCCGCGCGCTCGATTTCTACCTGCCGGAAGTGCACACGCTGGCATCGCAACTGTCGCAGGCGCAGTCCCTGTGCGGCAGCACGGAAGCCTTGCACCGCATCGCCGAGCGCACGCCCGACCAGTCGCCGCACCACCAGGACGAGCCGTACCGCCAGGCGCTGCACGGCATGCATGCGCGCCTCGTGGCGACGCGCGACTGGCTCGTCGCCGGCGCCAGTGAACCGAATGCGATGGCCTACGCCAGCGCGGCCGAACTGCTGGCCGACCTGGACGTCATCCACGAGTCGCTCGTGGCCAACGGCGCCCGCCAGCTGGCGCGCGGCCGCCTGCGCCTGCTGCGCCGCGCCGTGAAGGTGTTCGGTTTCCATCTCGCGCCCGTCGACCTGCGCCAGAACTCCGACGTCCACGAACGCGTACTCGCGGAACTGCTGACGCAGGCGCGCCCCGGCGTCGATTACCTGGCGCTGGACGAAGCCGCGCGCTGCACGCTGCTGCTGGAAGAACTGCAGTCGCCGCGCCTGCTCGTGTCGCCGTTCGAGGCGTATTCCGAAGAGACGGCGTCCGAGCTGGCGATCCTGCGCGAGACGAAACGCGCGCACCTGACGTACGGCCGCGCCGCCGTCACGAACTACATCATCTCGAAGGCGGCTTCCGTCTCCGACCTGCTGGAAGTGGCGGTGCTGCTGAAGGAGGCGGGCCTGCTGCATCCGACGCTCGGCACGCTCGACGTCAACATCATCCCGCTGTTCGAAACCATCGACGACCTGCGCGCCGGTCCCGCGATCATGGCCGCGGCGTTCGGCCTGCCGTTCTACATGCGCCTGCTGCAGTCGCGCGACCGCCTGCAGGAAGTCATGCTGGGCTACTCGGACAGCAACAAGGACGGCGGCTACGTCACGTCCGGCTGGGAGCTGCACAAGGCGGAGCTGGAACTCATCGCCGTCTTCCGCGCCCACGGCATCAAGCTGCAGCTGTTCCACGGCCGCGGCGGTTCGGTGGGCCGCGGCGGCGGACCGAGCTACGAAGCGATCCTCGCGCAGCCGCCGGGCGCCGTGCAGGGACGCATCCGCCTGACGGAGCAGGGCGAGGTCATCACCGCGAAGTACGCCAACGCCGACGTGGGCCGCCGCAATCTCGAGGTGCTCGTCGCCGCGACGATGGAAGCGACCCTGCTGTCGCATGATCAGCCGCAGCCGGACGCGGCGCAGGTGGCCGCGATGGACCGCCTGTCGACGGAAGCGCTGCGCGCCTACCGTTCGCTCGTGTACGAAACGGAAGGCTTCGAGACGTATTTCTGGGAGTCGACGGTGATCACGGAAATCGCCGCGCTGAACATCGGCAGCCGTCCGGCGTCGCGCAAGAAGTCGCGCTCGATCGAGGACCTGCGCGCGATCCCGTGGGTGTTCAGCTGGGCCCAGTGCCGCCTGATGCTGCCGGGCTGGTACGGTTTCGGCACGGCGGTGGAACGCTTCATCGCGGACGCGCCGGCCGAGCGCCTCGCGCTGCTGCGCACGATGTACAAGACGTGGCCGTTCTTCACGACGCTGCTGTCGAACATGGACATGGTGCTGGCGAAGAGCGACATCGCGATCGCGAGCCGCTACGCCGGCCTCGTGGCCGACGCGGCGCTGCGCGAGCGCATCTTCGGCGCCATCAGCGCCGAGCATGCGCGCACGGTGGAGATCCTCCGGCAGATCATGGAGCAGGACGAGCTGCTGGACGGGAACCCGCAGATGCAGCGTTCGTTGCGCAACCGCCTGCCGTACATCGATCCGCTGAACCACCTGCAGGTCGAGCTGCTGCGCCGCTACCGCGCCGGCGTCGACGACGATGCGACCCGCAATGGGCTGCACATGTCGATCAACGGCATCTCGGCAGGGCTGCGCAACAGCGGCTGATCACTCGTGATCCGTCACCCGCAGCGGCACTGCCAGCCGCTGCGCCACGTTGCGCACGTGGGCTTCCCACGCCTGCGCATCGGGAAAATCGCCGCTCTTGCTCCATCCCGCGCCCAGGTAGTGCACGAACGGCTGCCCGGGCTGCGCGGTCCCGACCAGCAGGGCGTCGCCGCCATCCACCGCGGCGCGCGTCGCCTGGCCGGGGACGATGACCGCGCACGCCGTGTGCCCGTTCGGCGCGCTCTCCGGTTCCCAGTAACTCATCCAGCTTGCGCTCGTGTCGCGCACGAGCCGGCCGTCGCCCTTGCGCTGGGCGATGCCGACGGCGACGGGCAGCGCGCCCGCCTGGTCGCTCGTGTAGCGGCTTTCGACGCGGCTGAAGTTGGCGCCGGCGTCGATCGAGATGCGCTTCGTCTCCGCGACCCGGCGTCCGCCCGCGCTCCACGCGTCGTAGCGCAGCTCGAACACGGCGCGCAGCGGCCCGTCCGAGATCACTTTCCAGCCCGCGTAGACGGATGACGGATACGCCTTGCCGTCGCGATAGACTTCCGTGCCGCCGCAGCCGCGGCCCGTGCCGACGCTGTAGTTGTCGAGGCCTTCGCCATGGTCGCTGTGGTATTCGCCGCGCTTGTACCACGTGTCCACGACCGGATGGCGCACGCGCTTGAGCCACACGTCCACGCCGCTGCCCACGTGTTCGTTCGGCACGTGCAGGATCGCGGGGCCGTAGGTGCGGTGCGCGATGCGGTCGCTCTCCCACGCGAAGTCGTCGTAGCGCTCGGGCACGTAGCGCGCATGCACCTTGACGTCGGGCGGCGCCAGCGCGGGCAGGGCGTTTGCCGGCAGCAGCAGGAAGCGGCGTTGTTCACGGGGCGCGAAGTTCGCCTGGAACAGCAGCGTGTCGCCGATGCGCTGCGTGGGCAGCAGGCGCGACGTGTCGGCTTCCATCACGGCCAGCGGTGCTTGCGAGGCATCCGGGCCGAGCGCGAGTTCGACCGTCTCGTCGGCACGGTAAAAGTCGCCCGGATTCGTCACGTGCACCGTGCGCGGCGCCGCGCGTTCGAGCACCGCCATGCGAAACGCTTCGCTCCCCGCGAGCAGGAAGGCGCCGACGCCATAGACTTCCGTCGCATCGTCCGCGAAGCCCGTGGGCGCCTGGCCGATCGGCTGTACGTGCGTGAGCTTGCCGTCCGGCTGGACGCTGGCGACGAGCGCCGACCATGCGCGCCGTACGCCCGGCTCGAACGCGGCGCGGTCCAGCAAGCCCTGGTTGATGCCCCACGCGAGCGCATACGCGAACAGCGCGGTGCCGCTCGTCTCGCGCGCCGGATAACTGCCCGGGTCGAGCAGGCTCGCGCGCCACAGGCCGTCGGCCTGCTGCAGCGCGAGCACCTTCGCGGCCATCGCGCGGAACTGCTGTTCGAAGCGGGCGCGCGCCGGGTGGTCCGCCGGGATGTATTGGAGCGTGCGCGCCAGGCCGGCCATCACCCAGCCGTTGCCGCGTGCCCAGAACACCTTGCGGCCATTGGCTTCGCGCCGCGCAAAATAATTGCTGTCGCGGTAGTACAGGTGTTCGTCCTTGTCGTACAGGTAGTCCGACGTGCGCCACCACGCGGCGACGGCGTGGTCGAGATAGCGCGCGTCGCCGGTGGCGGCCGCCAGGCGCGCCCAGGCGGGCGGTCCCATGAACAGTGCGTCGCACCACGACCAGCGGTCCTGGTTGCCGGGCGCCGTGAATTCCAGCGTGCCGTCGTGCGGCTCGGCGAGGATGGCGTCGAAGCGCGCGCGCAGCGGCGCCAGCATGGCCGGGTCGCGCAGCTGCAGGTACAGCTCCGCATATGTCTGCCCGACCACGTGGTCGTCCGCGTGATACGCGCGCGGACCGAGCTGCCAGCCATTGCGTTCGCCCATCGCGACCATCGCGTCGCGGTAGGCGTGCGTGCCGGACAGGTTGGCCAGCGCCATGAACCCGGCGTCGCCGACGCCCTGCGTCCAGTGCGTCGTCGCGTGCGCGCTCGGGTGCGCGAGCTGCCAGTCGGCGACGCGTTCCATCGTCGCCAGCACGGCGGCCGGCGTCAGTGCCTGCGCGCCGACCTGGGCGGCGGGAGGCGCATGTGTCGCGCATCCGGGGAGGAGGGGGCCGAGCAACAGCAGGGCGAGCGTGGCGTGCTTGAAGGGGATAGTCGGGATCATGGAAGGTTAACGTTTAACTAGATGTGTGGATTCTGGCTTAAAGCTGAGATAAGGTAAACGCTTTCATAAAAAGGAGGAGACCATGCGGATACGAGGACTTGGAGCAGCCATGTGCATCGCGGTGCTGGCCGCGCGTCCGGCCGGCGCGTGCGAGGCGCCGCCGCCGGCCGTCGTCGACATCGACGCGAACAGTTATTACAGCGACAGCCACCACTCGATCGTCGACCCGGTGCGCAAGGCGCGCAACGAGGCGGCCGTCAAACCCGTCAACGACTACCTCGATGCGGTGGCCCATGCCGCCGTCGCCTGGCAGCGGACGCACCGCGACGCGGATGCCCGCTGCGCGCTGGCCTGGCTCGCCAGCTGGGCCGACCGCAAGGCGATGCTGGGCACGATGACGACGGAGCAGTCGTACTACACGCGCAAGTGGACGCTGGGCGGCCTCGCGCTCGGCTACGCGCGCGTGAAGCCCGCGGCGACGCCGGACGAGCGCCGCCGCATCGAGGCGTGGCTGCTGGCGCTGGCCGATGCGACGATGCGCCACTCGGACGCGCACAAGGGCGTGCGCAACAATCACTATTACTGGGAAGGCCTCGCGGTAACGGCGACGGGCGCCGTGACGGGCGACGCGCGCTGCCTGGCCTGGGGCCGCAAGGTATTCGACGATGCGATGGCGCAGATCCGGCCGGACGGCGTGCTGCCGTATGAACTCGAACGGGCCGGCAGGGCGCTGCACTACCACCTGTACGCGGCCGCGCCGCTCGTGCTGATGGCGTCGATTTTCGATGTGCAGTCGCCGCAGCTGGACAAGCTCATTGCGTTCTCCGTCGGCGGCGTCGCGGATCCGTCGGCCATCGCGACGATGACGGGCGTCGAGCAGGAGTGGTCGGGCGGCGTGCCGGGATGGATCGCCATCTACCTGCGCCACGGCGGCAAGGTCGCCGTGCCCGTCAAGCTGCCGGCCGTGAACTGGGATGCCAGGATGGGCGGCGACCGCAGCCTGGCCAATCCGCTCGAACATGTCGTCACTGGTAGCGGATCGTCCAGCGGATCCTGAGCGGCTTGTCGAACGTGAACGCGCCCGTGCGGCAGGTGGTCAGCGTGGCCATCGGTCCGTACGGCGCGCGGTACGCTTCGCTGCCGGTCACGTCGTCGGCGCTGCAGCTTGCGAGGCCGTCGACGGCGAACGTGCGCACGGCGCCGTCGCGGAAGGCGATCGTGTTGCCGTCCACCGTGGCGCCGCTTGAAAACGACGCGAAGTCGAGGCTCACGCCGGCCACGTCCAGCGGTGCCGCCGGCGTATAGGTGTCGGTGCGCGTGATGACGCCGTGGCGCAAGGTGTATTCCGTCTCGACCGCGATGCGCGTGTCCTTCACGGGCACGTTCTTGCCCAGCTTCGTGAGCGCATCCTGGCGGTACGTGACGCGGTGGCCGCCGTCGATGTCGCTCGTTTGGATGTTTTTCAGGAACGCGGTCGCGATCAATTCGCTGCCGTCGGCGAGACGGAATTTCGGCAGCAATTGCGGATGCGCGGCGCCGCTGTCGGCGATGCCGGAGACGATCCCGTACGAGAACGGCAGCGGATAGTACGGGCTGTTCGCGTGCTGGCTCGGCCCGCCGTTGATCATCGACAGGCTGAATACGTGCGGTCCGTCGCGCCAGATGGCGAGGGCGCGGTCGTATTCGCCGCCCGCGAAGCGCGTGAGGCTGAAGGCCGGACGCGCGCGTTCCAGCCACGCCGCAAGGTCCGCGCGCGGCACGGCGTTCTTCATGCCGGCGCCGTTCCACATCTCGTCCGTGCTGATCAACTGGTGCAGCAGCGAGAAGTTCTCGCCGAGGATGCGGTGCTTGCCGCGGTATGTGTCGGTGCGGCGGCCCTTGCCCCACATGTCGACGGAATGCAGCGCGGGGTCGTACCAGAACGTCATATAGCGCTCGCCGATGCGCGCCGAGTAGGCGTATGCGTACTCCTTTTCTTCCGGCGTGAGGACGCCGAGGTAGGCGGCCGTCGACAGGATCTCCAGCATCGCCGTCTCGCCGTACGGCCCGAGGCTGCGGCCCATCGTGAAGCCGCTGCCGTCCGCATTGGCCGCGTTCAGCGCGACGTCGGCCGATTTGCGAAGCAGGGCTTTCAGTTCGGGCGTCACGGTCAAGCCGGTCTCGATGAAACGCTCGCAGATCTCGGCCGCCAGCAGGATGCTGTAGCGGTCGAAGCGGCCCTGGCCATCCGTCTCGTCGGAAAAGCCGTAGGTGCCGGAGTAATCGGCGTAATGCTTCAGCATCCGGTCGAGCAGGACGTCGCTCGCCTGCGCGTCTTCCCAGCCCATCAACAGGCGCAGGCGCGCGATGCTGAAGGCGACGCCGTAGTAATTGGTCGGCAGGTCGATCAGCTCGTAGGTCGGCACGCGCACGAACGTCCGCCAGTCGAGCTTCTTGCGCAACTGATCGAGCGTGGCAGGGCGCACGGCGCGCTCCAGCAGGCCAGCCTGCTTCAACTTGACCAGCGCGCCGATGTAGTAATAGATGCCCCAGGTATCGTTTTCCATGCCGACGGTGAGGTCGGCGATGGACGCATAGTCGCGCAGCATGCCGGGCAGGCGCGGGTCATCGGCGGGCGTGTGCAGCAGCACGTCCGCCAGGCCCGTCGCGATTTTCCCGGGCAGGAATTTGTCGTGGCTCTGGAACGGCGCGCGGCCGTCGATCGTGATGCCGTCCCGCTCCTTCACGAGCTTCTGGAAAAAATAGTCCAGCTGCGGGTAGGCCTGTTCGACCGTCTGGTGCAGGGGCTGGGTCGCGAGTGCGGGCGCGGCGTGTGACAGGGCGAGAACCGCCATCGTAATGACGGGCAGGACAGGGCGCATGCGTGTCTCCGGTGTTGTTAAACGTTTTCCTAAAAGGATAGGTCAACTCTTCCGGAAAGTAAACGGCGACGCGGGGATCAGGGCCGGCGGGCGACGGTCGACGCGCGCAGGATCAGTTGCGGCGCCACCTTGGTGAGCTTCTCGACGTGCTGGCCGCGGATCACGGCCAGCAGCTTTTCCATCGCGGTCGCGCCCATGCGCTCGCTCTGCAGGTCGACGGTGGTGAGGGCCGGCGTCGTGTATTTGCCGTAGGGGATATTGTCGAAACCGACGACGGAGATGTCCTGCGGGATCGAGATGCCGAGGTTAGACGCTTCCTTCATGAAGCCGAGCGCCATCAGGTCGTTGTAGCAGATCAGCGCATCGGGGCGCTGGCTGCCCAGCACGATGGCGGAGCACAGGCGTTCGCCCTCGGCCAGCGACGGCGCCTCGGCGTCGAAGATCGCGAGTTCGAGGCCGGCCGCGTTCAGCGATTCGCGGATGCCGCCCAGGCGTTCCTCGTCGCGCCGCGACTTGGAAAAGCCCAGGTAGGCGATGCGGCGGTGGCCCAGCATGCGCAGGTGCTGCGCGAGCATGTAGGCCCCGCCGTGGTCGTCGCTGGCCACCGTCGGCAGCGGCAGTTGCGCCAGGCTGCCGAAGAAGACCAGCGGCTTGTCGATTTCGGTCATCCACGTCATCTCGTGCTCGCGCATGCGCGAGAACACGATCATGCCGTCCACGCGCCGGCTCAGTTCTTCCAGGGTGCGCCGTTCGCGGCTGGGCGTTTCCTCGGTGTCGACGAGCAGGACGGAAAAGCCCTGGTCGTGCGCCACGCGGTTCGCGCCCTTCAGGATGCTGGAGAAGTGCGGGTTGGTGATGTCCAGCACGGAGAGGCCGATGGTGTTCGTGCGCCCCGTGATCATCGACTTGGCCAGCGGGTTCGATTTATAGCCCAGGCCCGCGATCGCGGACTCGATCGCCGCCTCGACCTTGGGCGAAAAGCGCTGTGCGCCGTTGATGAATTTCGACACCGTGGCAGTGGACACGTGGGCGGCTGCGGCGACGTCGCGGATGGTCGGGGCGGTCTTTTTCATGGGAGGTTAATCGTTACTCAGCGGCACATCTTAGCATGCGTCCTTACGGGCGGAGCCGAGCTTGGGCAAGAAATCGGCGTGTGGAATCGTTGCCACCTGTACTGGCAAGGTCTCCGGGCGAAAAAGCAGTCCAAAAAATTGACATTGAAAGCGTTTTGGATATACTCGGTTAAACGTTTAACAGAATGCGAGCCTGTCCATGACCCAAGCGACCGAGTCCAAGCCTTTCCACCGTCTTCTCCTGACCGGCGCCGGTGGCGGCCTGGGCACCATGCTGCGCGAGCGGATCAAGCCGTGGGCCGACGTGGTCCGCCTCAGCGACATCAAGGACATCGCGCCCGCGGGGCCGGGCGAGGAAGTCGTGCGCTGCGACCTGGGCGACCGCGCCGCCGTGATGGCGCTGACGGAAGGCGTGGACGCCGTGCTGCACTTCGGCGGCGTCTCCGTCGAGGACACGTTCGAGACGATCATGCATGCCAACATCCTCGGCCTGCACCACCTGTACGAGGCCGTGCACAAGCGCGGCATCAAGCGCGTGATCTACGCGAGCTCCAGCCACGTGGTCGGCTACTACCCGACCACGCAAGTCGTCGACGCCAACGTGCCGCTGCGGCCGGACGGCATCTACGGCGTGTCGAAGTGCTTCGGCGAGGCCTTGTCGCGCTACTACTTCGACCGCTTCGGCATCGAGACCGTGTGCCTGCGCATCGGCTCGTCGTTCGGCGAGCCGCGCAACGCGCGCATGCTGGTCACGTTCCTCGCGTACGACGACCTCGTGGAACTGGTGCGCTGCGCCCTGTTCACGCCGCGCGTGGGCCACACGATCACGTACGGCGTGTCGGACAACCCGGTGCGCTGGTGGGACAACCGCGCGGCCGCCCACCTGGGCTTCGAGCCGCGCCACAGCGCGCGCGCGTTCGCCGACCGCTTCCCGGCCGGCGGCGCGTGGTCGGATGCCGGCGACATCACGGCCGTGTACCAGGGCGGGCCGTTCCTCACGGCGGGGCCGATCTACGAAGACTGAAGCGCGCGCGAACGCGGCATGCCGGGCCGGTGCAGCGATGCCCGGCCCTTTTTGTTTCCAGCAACCGGATCAAACCGCGATTATTGGAAATAGCTTCAATTCGGGGTCAGAGCACGTTTTCAGCAAAATTCGGGGTCAGAGCCCTTTTCGGTGCAAGTTCTTTCAAGCGAGTACGAACGGGTGGTAGAGGAAGGGCCGCCCGCCACATCGTGATGCGGCGGGCGCAAGCCAGTGTTTGGTAGCGCAGTGGACATTGATCCGAAATGTGCTCTGACCCCGAATTTAGGAAAAAATGTGCTCTGACCCCGATTTTGGGAAGTGGTCTCGGATAAAAAAATGCCGCCAGGTTGCCCCGGCGGCATCGAGGGAAACGCGGGCTGGGGCCCGCGGAGGAAACCCGGTATCAGAACTTCAGGTCGAGGCGCACGCTGTAGAAGCGGAACACGTCGCGCGGCGGCACCCAGCTGTTGACCGTGATGGCCGGCGAGGTCGACGTCGGGCCCGTGCGGTACGACGGGCCGCTCGCGTTGGCGTTGCCGATGTAGAAGCGGTCGAACAGGTTGTTGATGCGGAAGGACAGGCGCCACATGTCGTTGTTCTGACGCAGGCCGAATCCGAGGTCCGAGATCGAGTACGCGTTGTTCACCGAGCGCGGGTCGTTGTTGATGTTGGTCTGGTACTCGCTCTGGTAACGCACGTTCGCGTTCACGAACGCCCAGTACGGACGGTCCGCGAAGTGGTAGTCGTAGTTCGTGCCGATGTTGACCTTGTTCTTCGGCGTGCCCGGGAAGATCCCGCCAGTCAGGTTTTGCACGCCCGTCGTCGAACCGGCGCGGATCGGGAAACAGGCGCGGTTCCAGCCGCCCAGCGAACCGCCTTCGCCCAGGCCCGTCGTGCCGATGGCGGGGTTCGTGTTGTCCTGGTAGCAGGGGCCGTTCTTCCAGTCGACGATCTCCGGCCGGGTGTACGCGTACGACAGGTTCATCGACCAGTTCGACGTCAGCAGGAAGTGCGAATCGATTTCGAAGCCGCGCGTGCGGATCTTCGGGATCGAGTTCAGCTGCGTATAGATCGTCGGGTCGTTCGGCAGCACGAACGAGGTGTTCTGCTGGTAGTTCTTGAAGTCCGTCTTGTAGATCGTGGCCGCGAGCGACATGCGGTTGTGGAACAGGTTCGCCTTGGTCCCGAGCTCGTAGCTGCGGCTCGTCTCCGGCGCCACCGGGAACGCGGCCGCCGCCTTCAGGCCGCTCGTCACGTCGTACGCGAGGCCCTTGTAGCCCGTCGCCGTCATCGCATAGACCATCCAGTCGCTGTTGATCTGCTTCTGGATCGACAGCTTGCCCGTCGTCGCCCAGTCGCGGTTGCCGCTGCTGGAGAACTGGTCCTGGCCGACGGGGCCCGGCACGAACGTCGAGCGGTCCAGCTGGTCCGTGTAGAAGTTGCGGATGTAGTTGAAGCCCGACGTTTCCACGTTGCGGCGGATGCCCGCGACCAGCGTGTACGTCGGATAGAAGTCCCACGTGGCCTGGCCGAACACGGCGCGGTTCACGTTGTAGATGTCGGTGTAGTAGTTCGTGGGGCTCGACGGCGAGCTGGCCGTGCAGACGCTCGGCCGCACGCAGAAGCCGCGGATGAAGTGGCGGTCGATTTCGTTCTGCGCCCACCACAGGCCGGCCACGTAGCGCAGCTTGCCCACGTCCGGCGACACGTAGCGGAATTCCTGCGTTTTCGAGCGGATGTCGTAGGTGCCGAACTGCGCGTTGCCGACGCTGAACTTCGTCTCGCCCGGTCGCGCGATGGTCGGCACGTCGACGAAGTCCTGGTCGCGGTAATCGTTTGCCTTGTAATGCTCGTACGACGAGATCGACATCAGCGTGCCGTCGTTCGGCAGGTTGTACGAGAACTTCAGGCCCGTGCCGAACGTGGACGAGTTGATCCCGGTCGGGAAGTCGCGCCGCACGTTGCGGTTGTTCGGATCGTACGGGTTGATGCCGGCCAGCGTGAGCGACGCGGGCAATTGCGGGTTACCGTTCATGTACGCGGTCGCGAGGTCGGCCGGGCTGCCCGCGCGATAAAAGCCGTTCACGGCCGTCACGCCGCGGCTGTTTTCCTGCGCGTTGTAGTGCGGCGTGAAGTCGATCTCCAGGTCCTTGATCGGGCTCCACTGAAACTTCGTCATGATCGTCCTGCCGCCTGAGCCGTTGACCTTCTGGCCGTTCGTCAGGTTCGTGAAGTTACCCGGCATGTCGCTCTTGTTGACGGCGATGCGCATGCCGAAGTCGTCGCGCAGCTTGCCGCCCACCGACGCGCCCGCGCGCCACTCGTGGTCGTTCGTGTAGTACGCGTTGGCGCGGTAGACGATCGGCCCGCTGATCGGCTTCGTCACGATGTTGATGGCGCCGGCCACGGCGGACTTGCCGAACAGCGTGGACTGCGGTCCTTTCAGCACCTCCACGCGGGCCACGTCGGCCAGGTCGCGGAAGGCCTGGAACTGGCTCGCGATCGGGATGTCGTCGATGATGACGGAGACGTCGGATTCCACGCCGATGCCGACGGACACGGTACCGATACCACGCATGAAGATGGCGTTGTTGGCGGCCGTCGTGCCCGACGACAGCGTCAGCGACGGCGTCAGGTTGATGACATCCTCGATCTCGCGCACGTTGTTGCGCTGGATCTCCGCCTCGGACAGCACGGAGATCGACTCCGGCACGTTTTCCAGCCGCTCCACGCGCTTGTTCGCCGTGACCAGGACGGTCTGCAGCTGGTTGGGGTTCGCCGGTGCTTCTTGCGCCTGCGCGGGCACGGTCCAGTGGGCGACGGCCATCGCGACGACGGCCGCCAGGGGTTTGACCGCGATCCGCGCGCCCGGTGTTCTCTGCTTGCTCACAACGTCTCCTTGGTTTTTCTAATGAAAACTGCCAGTCCCGCTGCGCGCCGCCTTCAGGCGCAGCAGCGCCTCCAGAAAGTAGTAGTCCGCGTAGTTCAGCGGCACGTCGATTTCCGATTTCGCCGGCTTGTGGCCGGTCGCATGCTTGAGGAGGAAGCCGCCGTTGTCGCCGGGTTTTGCGAGGTACGCATCGGACGACAGGCTGCGCAGCGTCTGTTCGGCGAAGTCGCGGTAGCGCGCGGCCGTCTCGCGGTCGGAGAACGTCGCCAGTTCCAGCAGGGCGGAAGCGGCGATGGCGGCGGCGGACGCGTCGCGTGGGGTGTCGGGAATGGCCGGGTCGTCGAAGTCCCAGAAGGGCACCTTGTCGGCCGGCAGGCGTGGATGGGTCGTGTAGAAGCGGGCGATCTTGTGCGCCTGCCGGAGGTATTCGTCGCGATGCGTTTCGCGGTACATCATCGTGTAGCCGTACAGGCCCCACGCCTGCCCGCGCGCCCATGCGGAGCCGTCCGCGTAACCTTGCACGGTCACGCGCGCACGCACGGCGCCCGTCTTCGGGTCGTAGTCGACGAGATGGAAGCTGGAGCCGTCGGGGCGGAAGTGGTTCTTCAGTGCGGTGTCGGCATGGGCGATGGCGATCTCGCGGTAGAGCGGTTCGTTCGCGGCCTTCGCGGCCCACATCAGCAGCTCCAGGTTCATCATGTTGTCGATGATGACGGGGAAGGCCCACGTCGTATTGGGCCACAGGTCCCACGACTGGATGCTGCCGACTTTCGGGTTGAAGCGCGTGATGAGCGTCGTCGCGCCGGCCAGGAGGGCGTCGCGGTAGGCGATGCGCGTGGCCGCGTCGTCCACGAGGCGCAGGCCGTTGCCGTAGCCGGCGCCCAGCATGAAGCCGAGATCGTGCTGGGACTTGTCGAACTTCGCGGGCGCCGTCAGCGCCGTGTAGCGCATCGCGGCCGTTTTCCATGTCGCGTCGCCGGTGGCCTCGAACAGGTACCACAGCGAGCCGGGAAAGAAGCCGGCCGTCCAGTCGCCCGGCCCGACCATTTTTACGTCGCCGCGCTCCACGGTGCGGGGGAAGCCCGGCTTGCCCGCGGCCTTGTCCAGCAGGATGCGGTACTGCGCGGCGGCGACCTTGAAGTCCTTGTCGATGACGGCGCCGATCGGTTCCGCGGGGGCTGCGGCCGCCGCGCCGCAGGCCGCCAGCAGGATCCCGCAGATAATCGTTTTCGCCGTCATGGGCCCCGTCTCCTTGTTGGTCTGATTATTGAGCAAATCGTAATCAGAACGGGAAGCGGTGTCAACAAAAATAGGTAAACGCTTAACTTGACGTTTTCAGGGCATGACGACGTGCTGGTGGTGCCAAGAGCGAAAACGTTTTGCCGGACGGGCGACTAGAACGGCGGCGGCGCGTCCGGCGGGAGCGGTGGCACGTCGAGGTCGATCGTCGTACGCGGCAGGTGTGCGAGATCCGCGCCGTCGACGAGCGCCTGCGCCTGGAACGCGGCATGCGCACGCACGCCATGCTTTTGCACGGCCACGAGCATCACGGGCAGGGTGGGGAAGTATGGACGCAGGCGTTCCAGCAGCACGTCGCCGACGCCGGGCGCGACCCACGCGGGCGGCGGGAAGGCCAGCGCCACGCGCACGCCTTTCAGTTCGGCGAGGGCGACCTCGAGTTTCATATCCGGTCGCTTTCCTTGCGCACGACGCGGCCGATGATGAGGCAGGCGTTGCCCTGGCAGAGTTTGCGGTGGTATTTGCGCTGGTCCGGGTTGTCCGACGTCAGCCACCATTTGCCGGCGTCGCGCGTCAGCCGCTTCACGACGGCCTCGCCTTCGTAGTTAAAGGCATACACGGCACCGTCCATGAGCTTCGTGTCGAGCGTGTTGATGATGACGATGTCCCCCGCATACAGCGACGGTTCCATGCTCTCGCCCTTGACGAGGATGGCCATCAGGTGGTCGGGATGGTAGTTGTGCCGTTCGATCCACGTGCGGCGCATGCCGAGCGTGCCGCCGTCGCGGCGTTCGGGTTCCGTCTGGAAGCCCGTGATCCCGGCCGACAGCCGCAGCTTGACCATGCGGATCTGGACGAATTCCGCATCGTCGTTGTCGGCCGGGCGCACCGGCATGCCGTCCTTCAGGCCGTGGAAGGGCGCCTGGCGCGGGTCGCCTTCGCCGGTCATCAGCCAGATGTGCGAGAACCCGAGTTCGCGCTCGATGTTCAGCGCGTAGCGGATGTCCATCGACTTGATTTTCCCGGTCAGCCACTGGTTCACCACGCTCTTCGAGGCGCCCGAGGCTTTGACGAGGCCGGTCTGGCCACGCTCGCCTTCGAGCTGCGGTGTGGTGCGGTAGATGTGGTCGAGGCGGTCGGATAAGAGGTTCATGTTCAGGCCCTGCACTCGTTTGGGTTTAGTGTTCTTGACGTTGATCAGTTTAGAGTTCTATACTGGACTCTACTCGACTCGCCGGGTTTTGTGAAGGGGAGGCGAGCTTTCGATGGGGGAGAACAGCTATGAACAGACCAAGTATCTTCGGCGTGGCCAGCTATGTCGCGGGCGTGGCGTCGATCGGCGCGTCGTTGACGATGGCGGACGTCGGGGCGGCGGTCGGTATCGCGACCGCCGTCCTGACCTGTCTGACCAATACCGTGTACACGTACCGCCGCGATCGGCGCGAGCAACGGGAGTGCGAGGCGCGGCTCGCGCAGCTGGAGCGGCAGACGTGAGAGTCACTTTGATTTAGATCAAAGCGACTTCGGCGTGATCTGTCAGACAGTGGGGCGAGAGGCTTAGGCGCTGAAAGAGCTCAGGCTGACAGAGCTCAGGCTGACAGAGCTCAGGCTGACAGAGCTCAGGCGCAGGGAGGCGGCGTGAACGATATGTCCGATACGAAGGGGACGGCAACCGGGCCGGGCGCGGACGGCGGCGGCCCGACGCTGCGTCCCATGCTGTGGTACTGGCTGTTCGCCATCGTCCTGTTCATGCTGTTCCAGTCGGTGACGGACGTGATCACGTCGTCGCCGCTGGCGTACAGCGAGTTCAAGGAGCTTTTGCATGGCGGCAAGGTCAACGAGGTCACGCTGGCGGAGACGACCGTGTCCGGCACGCTCAAGTCCGGCGGCCTCGACGCCATCCTGCCGAAGAACCGCGCCGAGTCCGTCAAGTGCAATGCGGACGGGCTGTGTCCATTCAACGCCGTCCGCGTGGCCGATCCGGATCTCGTCAAGGACCTCGACGCGGCGCACGTGCGCTACTTCGGCCAGCAGCACAGTGAATGGCTGAGTACGTTGTTGTCGTGGGCGCTGCCGCTGCTCCTGCTGTTCTGGATGTGGGGCGCCATGGCGAAGCGGGGTGGCGTTGCGGCCGGATTGTTTGATGTGGGCAAGAGCCGGGCCCGTGTCTACATGCAGAGCAAGACCGGCGTGAGTTTCAACGACGTGGCCGGCATCGACGAAGCGCGCGACGAGTTGATGGAGATCGTCGACTTCCTCAAGAGCCCGCAGCGTTATCGGCGGCTCGGCGGGCGCATTCCGAAAGGCGTGCTGATCGTCGGGCCGCCCGGCACCGGCAAGACCCTGCTGGCCCGGGCCGTGGCCGGGGAGGCCGGGGTGCCGTTCTTTTCGATCAGCGGCTCGGAATTCGTCGAGATGTTCGTCGGCGTCGGCGCGGCCCGCGTGCGCGACATGTTCGTGCAGGCGCAGAAGGTGGCGCCCTGCATCATCTTCATCGACGAGCTCGATGCACTGGGCCGCGCGCGGGGCGTGGCGGGCGTCGTCGGCGGCTACAACGAGCAGGAACAGACGCTCAACCAGTTGCTCGTCGAGATGGACGGTTTCGACACCAACAAGGGCGTGATCATCCTCGGCGCCACGAACCGTCCCGAGATCCTCGATCCGGCCCTGCTGCGCCCCGGCCGTTTCGACCGCCACGTCGCGCTCGACCGCCCGGACCTGAAGGGCCGCCAGACAATCCTGCAGGTGCATGCCCGCGACGTCAGGCTGGCGCCGGACGTGGACCTGGCCGCCGTGGCCGCGAAGACGCCCGGCCTGGCCGGTGCCGACCTTGCCAACCTGGTCAACGAGGCGGCGCTGCTGGCCGCGCGGCGCGGCAAGGAGCGGGTCGAGCGCGGCGACCTGGAGGAAGCCGTCGACCGCGTCATCGCGGGCATGGAAAAGCGCTCGCGCCTGATCAACCCGATGGAAAAGGAAACGGTGGCCTTCCACGAGGCGGGGCACGCGCTGACGGCGGAATTCCGCGCGCATGCCGACCGTGTGGCGAAGGTGTCGATCATCCCCCGCGGCATCGCCGCGCTCGGCTATACACAGCAGCTGCCGACCGAGGACCGCTACCTGCTGAAGAAGAGCGAGCTGCTGGACCGGATGGACGTGCTGCTCGGCGGACGCGTGGCGGAGGAGCTCGTGTTCGGCGACCTCTCGACGGGGGCGCAGAACGACCTGCAGATGGCGACCGATCTCGCGCGCCACATGGTCGCGCAATACGGCATGAGCGAACGTGTCGGCCTCGCGACGTTCGAGCAGCCTGCCGCCGCCCCGTATGCGCCGGCCCAGCCGTCGAATACGGCATACAGCGAACGTACGGCGCGCCTGATCGATGGGGAGATCGCCCGGCTGCTCGACGAAGCGCATGCGCGCGTGCGCGTCACGCTGCGCGAGCAGCGGGCACTGCTGGATGCGCTGGCCCGCCAGCTGCTCGACCACGAGACCGTCGAGCGCGACGCGCTGCAGGCGCTCGTGCGCGAGCATGCGGCGCGGCCTGTCGCGGTACCATCCGCGGCGCCCGCGGTGGAGCAGGTGGCGCAGGTGGGGGACAGGCAGTCCGGACGGTGATTGGCACGACGTCATGAGCAACATGGTTCCGCTTCCGTCAGGTCGCCACCGCCGCCGGCGTTGCGCGCGCCGCATCCAGCAGCGCGCGCACGGCATCGACGACGCGCCGCGGCTCGATGCCGGCCAGGCAGGCCTGGTGGCCTTCCGGACACGTGCTCTTGTAGCAGAAGCGGCACGGCACATCGTGGAACAGGACGCGGCTGCGCACATTCCACGGCGTGTGCTGCGGGTTGGTCAGGGCGTACAAGTCCACGACGGGCGTGCCCACGGCGGCGGCCATGTGCGCCGGCCCCGTGTTGTTGGTCACGGCGACGGCGGCCAGGCGCAGCGCCGCGCCCAGCTCGCCCAGCGCCAGCCGGCCCGCGAGCGAGATGGCCGGCACGGCGCTGGCGAACTGGATGCCGTCGACGAGCTCGCTTTCCTCCGCGCTGCCCGTGAGCACGAGGGGCAGGTGCAGTTCCTGCGCGAGCAGGCGCAGCACGTGGGCCCAGTGCGCGGCGGGATAGCGGCGCGAGGCCGCGCTGGCGCCCGGATGCAGCAGGATCCACGGCCGGTCCGGGTCGACGCCGGCGGCGGCCAGGCGTGCCCGTGCCGCCGTAACGTCCGCCGGACGGGGAACGAACGACAGGCCAAGGCCGGCGCTTCGGCAGCCGACCCGCTGCACGAGGGCCAGCTGGCGCTGGACTTCATGCCGCACGAGCGTGGCCGGCTCGGGGTCGGGCACCCAGTCGCTCAGCAGGTCGTACGGGTTTTCGCGGCAGTGGGCCAGCCGCAGCGGGATGCCCGCCAGCTGGCACAGCAGGGCTGCCGGCAGCGCGCTCTGCGTGTAGGTCGTGAAGATCACGGCCGCGTCGAAGGCGCGCGCGGCGAGCGTGGCGATCGGCGCCGGCGCGGCGGCCCCAGTGGCGGCAGGTTTGGCGGACTTCGTCCACGGCGCCGACCAGGCGATGGCGTCGTCCAGTTCGGGAACGTAGGGCAGGGCGGCGGCGCCGGACGGGGAGCCCAGCAGGGTCAGCGTGCGGCCCGGCACGGCCTGGCGCAGCGCACGCATGGCCGGGGTGCACATCAGCACGTCTCCGAGCGAATCAAGGCGCACGCACAGGATGCGCCGGGCGCGATGCCACGGGGCCGTCATGGCGCGTCTCCATGGCTGGCGATCAGCACGGCGGCCGTGTACAGGTCCGGGGCCATGCGCGTCGGCACGCGGCGGGGGCCGAGCCGCCATTCCGTCTCGTTGCCGTTGTCGATGAGGATGGTGCGGCAGCCGGCCCGGTTGCCGGCCTCGACGTCGTGCAGGATGTCGCCCACCATCCACGACGACCGCAGGTCGATGCCGTGCTCGTGCGCCGCCTTGAGCAGCAGGCCCGGCAGCGGTTTGCGGCAATGGCATTCGACCGACCAGGGCGCGACCGTGCCTTCCGGATGGTGCGGGCAGACATAAAAGCCGTCGAGCGCCAGGTGTTCGCGCAGCAGCAGGTCGCGTATGCGGGCGCTGACGGTGTCCATCGCGGCCGCGGCGAAGCGCCCGAAGGCGATGCCCGGCTGGTTGGTGACGACGAACAGCCGGTAGCCGAGGCGCACCAGCAGGCGCAGCGCCGGGCCGGCGCCGCGGCACAGCGTGATGCACGCGGGCTCCACGTTGTGGGGCAGGTCGGGTATGAGCGTCCCGTCCTTGTCGAGGAATATGGCTTTCAAAGCGCGGCTTTCATAAGGACACGAGGTCAGGGCCAGGAGGTTTCCTGCATGGGCAGAACGGTCATTTCCGCGATCACGCTTTCGCGCGGCAGCAGCAGCGCGTGACGGATCGCCTGGGCCACGCTGGCGGGATCCTGCAGGCGGGTCGGATCGAGGTCGGGAAAGCGGTCGAGCAGGAACGGCGTGCGCATGCCGCCCGCGACGACGGCCGTGACGCGGATGCCGTGCGGCCGCAGTTCGGCATGCAGCGCATGCGACAGCCCGAGCAGTCCCCATTTGCTGGCGTGGTAGGCGCTCGCGTTCGGCCAGGCCCGCTTGGCCGCCGTGGAGGCCACGTTGACGATGTCGCCGCTGCCCTGGCTGCGCATGTGCGCGGCCGCGTGCTTGGCCAGCAGGAACGGCCCGTTCAGATTCGTGTTGATGACGCGCAGCCAGTCCTGCTCGGACAGGTCGGACAGGGGCAAGGTCACGTCCGTGCCGGCATTGTTGACGAGGATGTCGATGCGGCCCATCGTCGCGACGCAGCGTTCGATGGCGGCGCGCGCGGCGCCCGGGTCGCCGACGTCGAGGGGCAGCGCGCTGGCGCGTACGCCGTGGCCGAGCAGGGCCGGCATGGCCATCTGCAGCGCGTCGGCGCGGATGTCGGCGGCCACGAGGTCGCATCCTTCCGCCGCCAGCACGGCAGCCAGCGCGGCGCCGAGCCCGCTGGCGGCGCCCGTGACGAGTGCGACCCTGCCGTGCAGGGGACGTTGCCAGCGGACTGGATCCGGGGCCGGGTCGGGCAGTGCATCCACGGACGGTTGCGCCGTGGTGGACGGGGAGGCGTTGAGGTCGGCCATGCTTACTCCTGGGGTTGGGTCACGGCGATGGGGGCGCGCGCTTCGGCGAGAACGGCGGCATAGATGGCCGCGACCTGCCCGGCGACGGTGCGCCACGTGTAATGGCGGTAGGCGCGGCGCAGTCCGGCTTCGCCCATCGCGCGCGTCAGCACGGGATCGCGCTGCAGGCGGGCGAGGTGCGCGGCCAGCGCCTGCGGGTCGCGCGCCGGCACGAGGAAGCCGGTGATGCCGTCGACGACGGTGCTCTTGATGCCGCCCACGTCGGCGCCGACGACGGGACGGGCACAGGCCATCGCCTCGACGGGCGTGATGCCGAACGGTTCGTACCACGGCGTCGTGGCGAACACGTCCGCCGCGCCGTACCAGACCCGCAGCGCCGCGCGCGGCTGCTGGCCCGCGAACCTTACGTGGCCGGCGATGCCCAGTGTGCCGGCGAGGGCGCGCAGCCGGGCCAGTTCCGCGCCGTCGCGCCCGCCCGGCTGCGCGTCGCCGCCGACCACGAGCAGTCCGGCGTCGATGCCGTACGCCGCGCGCAGCAGCGCGACGGCTTCGATCACCGTGTCCACGCCCTTGCGCGGCACCATGCGGCCCAGCTGGAGCACGGTGAAGCGGTCGGGGGCCAGCGCCAGCGCGGCACGGGCCTCGTCGCGCGGCATGGGCCACAGCTCGGCGGGATCGAAGCCGCACGGCGCGATCGCGATGCGTTCGCCGCTGGCGCCGTACAGGCGCTCCATGTCCTGCCGGTCCTGCTGGCATTCCGCGATGATGCGGTCGGCGTGCCGCATCAGGCCGCTTTCGATACGGGTGCGCGCCGCCGGAAACGCGTCCGCCGTGCCCTGCGCGAGGCGGCGTACGCGGCCGAGCGCGTGGAAGGTGATCACGAACGGCAGGCCCAGCGCCTGCTTGAGGTGGCGCGCGACCATGCCGGACATGAAGAAGTTCGCGTGCACGATGTCGTACGGGACCGGCTGGTGGCGGACGAAGCGGGCGGTGAAGCGGGAAAACGACGGGATGTGCGGCAGCATCTGCTCCTTGGGGACGTAATGGGGCGGTCCCGCCGGCACGTTGACGACGCGCAGGTTCTCGCGCCAGCGCACGAGCTGCTTCTGTTTCGCGTCGTCGCGGCGGGTGAAGACGTCGACGAGGTGGCCGGCCAGCGCCAGCTCGCGCGCGAGGTGCGCGACGTAGACGTTCTGGCCGCCGCAATCGATACTGCCCGGTGCCGCGAGCGGCGATGCGTGGTCGCTGATGAGAGCGATGCGGCGCCGGCCGGCAGGGTGGGCCGGACGGGGCGTGGCGGCTGCGGCGCGCGGCCGGTCGTCGAGTTTCATGGCGGCGGTCAGCTGGTCACGGCGCGCAGCGCGGCATCCCAGTCGGCGCTGAAGCGGGCGATGGCGAAGCGTTCGCGCGCCCGCACCTGCGCCGCCTCGCCGAGGCTGCGGGCCAGGCCGGCGTCGCCGAGCAGTGCGCGCATGGCGATGGCGAGCTGGCGTGTGTCGGTCACGGCGAAGCCGGAGACGCCGTGCTCGATCACGGTCGCCATTTCGGCCGTCGCCAGCGCGACGACGGGCATGCCGATCATCATGGCTTCGATCACGGACAGGCTGAGGCTGGAATAGCGGACGGGCGAGAACAGGAACCGGTACGCGGCAGCGAAGGCGGGCAGTTGCGGATGGTCGACCTCGCCCAGGCCGCCCAGGTCCGTCGCGCCCATGCCGACGAGGTCGAGGGGCAGGGTCGTGCGCAGGCGGGCGAACAGGTCCGCGCCCATGCGCCGGCCGCGCCGCGCCAGGTGGTTCGTGATCACGAGGCCCCGTTCGACGTCGCCGCGCCAGCGCACGCCGTCGGGCACGGCGACGCCATGCTCGATGACGCGCGTCGGCGTGCGGCCGCTGTCCCACATCAGGTCGTTGAACGGCGTGACGTGCACGAGCAGCACGGCGGGATCGTCGACCGGGTGGCGCACGTCGGTCGGCCATTGCGCCCGGCGGGCGTCAGCGGCGATGTCGTCCGGGGGCAGCGAGGGCGGATCGTGCTCCAGGTAGATGCGGGGCAGCGCGCGCTGGGCCGGCGTGAGGAGTTCGTACTGGTTGCGTTCCCAGTGATGGTCTTCCTGGAACAGGATGCAGTCGAAGGCCTGCGTGCGCGCCTGGTCGGCGGGCAGGTCGCGGACGTTCGGGCCGAACGGGAAGGGGCCGCAGCGGCCGCCGTAGCCGGGCGGACGGCCCGGTTTCACCAGCACGTGGAAGTCGTGCGGCGCATGGGACAGGTAGTACAGGTAGCTGCCATGCGTGTGCCACGTCAGGACGTTCAGGCGGCGCATGACGCCTCCATGGCCCGAATGGCGGCGGCACTGGCTGCGGCACTAAGCTCGTGTGCAATCCCGTTCTGGTTTGGCATGCTTCGCTCGCGGTCTGAATGTGACAGGTTCGACCGCGAGCGAAATGGCTGGGTTCCGGGACTAGCCCGGCGCTTGAATCTGGATCAAGAACAGGGGAGGACGCTTCAGGGCTTACGCTTGAAGCCGGTATCGTCGTCCATGTTGTCGTCGCCGTGCAGCTTGTTCGCGAAGCCGGGGCTGCGCGGGTAGCCGCCGGCGGCATCGTTCGACTTGTGCACCGCCGGCCCGCCTGCCGAGGCGGTGGAACCGGTCTGCGAGCCCTGGCGGTCCGTGCTGTCCGCGCCCGTATTGCCGGGCGAGCGCGGCAGGCCGCCGGCCACGTCGTTCGACTGGTGCACGCCGCCCACGTCCGAGTTCTGGTTCGACATCGAGCGCGAGCCGGCCACGTCCAGCTGCGTGTTGCCGCGCTGGGCTTCATGGCCGCCGGCCGCGCCCGGTCCCGGCATGCCGCCGCCCTGCGTGGCGCCCGATGCCGACTGGCGGTTGCCCATCGAGCCGCGCGGCGGCTGCGACGGCAGTTCGCTGCGCGGGCCGTGCATGCCGCCGCCCTGCGTGTGCGTGGAGGCCTGCAGGTTGCCGCGCGAGTCGGACAGTGAGCCGCCTTGCAGATCGGGCTGGGCCGCACTCTGGGAGGGCAGGTTGCCCCGCACGACGTCGCGGTGCATGTCGCGCTGCTGGTTCAGATCGACCCCCGAGTCTTTCGGGCGGTGTCCGACAGCCTGCTCCAATAAACCGTAGGCACCGGACTTCTGTTCCATCTGGCGCTGGTGGCTGTCCGTGATGCCCTGCACGGCACCGGAGCCGCCGTTGATCTGGTTGTCCATCGAGCCGCCGGGAATGCCGGCATCCTCGCCGTACTCGCGGCCGCCCACGCCACCCTGGCCGCCCATGATGTCGCGCTGCTGGTTGCCCTGCTGCTGTACGCCGGTGCCTTGCGGATAAGTGTGGTCGAGCGGCTGGCCGCGGTCGGCGCTGGCGCCCTCGGACCCGGGCGTCCATTTTTCGTTGGCGCCGTTGTTCGTCTGGTTGTTCGCTTCGCTGCGTTGGTTCGCGTCCATGGTCGTCTCCTTTCGATCTGGAATTGAGATGATGCGCGTCCCGGAGCGACTTCAGTATAGGAAGACGTTGCGGTTATATGTAGGACGATTACCGACGAGTTATTTACGACTGGAAGTAGTGTTTCGAGAGTGAATTTTCTGTGTCACATTGTCCTACAAAGTCATCTGAAATGCTCCTATAGTCTCATCTGGACGGCATGCCTAAGATGTTTTCCGACCGAGCGCTCATCCGATGGCATCGGCAGGCCTGCCGCGGGACGCGGCGGTTTCAACTGCAACGAGGAGAGAACATCATGGCATCCAGCAATCAAGGCAACAAACAAAGCGGCGGCACCAAGAACCGCGGTTTCGCATCGATGGATCCGGAGCGTCAGCGCCAGATCGCCAGCGAGGGTGGCAAGGCTGCCCACCAGAAGGGCACCGCCCACGAGTTCACCTCGGAAGAGGCACGTCGCGCAGGCAGCATGAGCCATGGCAACCGCCAGTCGGCTTCGGGCTCGTCGTCGCGCAGCTCGTCCAAGGGCAACAAGCAGTAGTGTTGCGCAGGCGGGACGGTGGCGGCGCCGTCCCGTTGCCACGGATTCCACACGGGGAGCGCAGGCTCCCCGTTTTGCATTTCTTTAACACAATTCTCAAATGGGATGCGGTAGAATCCTCGGGCTTTCAACCACTTAGCCCATAGGAATTCGTCGTGAAATCAGCGGTCATCCGTCAAGTCAAGAGCATGTCCATGTCGTGCGACCGGGTCGGCAACCTGTTGTTGACCAAGTTTTCCGCACACGGCGCGAGCGACGTCGCCGTCTTCGTGCCGGCATCGGTCGTGTTCTGGCTCCTCAAGCACCTGCCGGTGAACCAGGACCCGAACCTGCAGCCGCCGCCGGCCGGCCCGCAGATCACCCAGTGGGACTGGGATCATCCGAACATTCCGCGTGCGTTCACCGTCCAGTGCAAGGTCTTGCCGGGCAAGATCAGCATGACGTACAACCTCGACCGCAAACCGGACCTCACCGTCGTCCTCGACCGCAGCAACGTCGAGCTGATGCGCCAGATCATGCTGGCCTACAGCAAGGACCTGATCGACCTCGACGCGTAAGTCGAAGCGCCCGGCCGTCAGTGATGGCCGGCGGGCGTGGGCTCGGCTATCATGCGGTCTTTGACCGTTATTCGAGGACCCCGCCCATGCCCATCAAGATCAGCCAGCTGTTCGATTCCGGTGCGATCGATGTCGTCCAGGCCACCGACCCGCGCCAGATCGACCTCAAGCTGCGCAAGGATTCTTCAGCCGACATCCACCAGTGGTTCCACTTCCGCCTGCAGGGCGCGCGCGGCCAGGCCTGCACGATCCGCTTCCTGAACGCGGGCCAGGCGACGTATCCGAAGGGCTTCGAGGGCTACCAGGTGGCGGCCAGCTACGACACCGAGAACTGGTTCCGGGTGCCGACGTCCTTCGACGGCCAGGTCATGACCGTCAACCACACCCCCGAGCTGGACAGCATTTATTACGCCTATTTCGAGCCCTACACCTGGGAGCGCCACCTGCGCCTGCTCGGTGAAGTGGCGGAAAACCCGATCGCGCGCGTGCACGACATCGGCACGACCGTCGACGGCCGCGACATGAACCTCGTCGTGGTCGGCAATCCGCAGGCCGAGAAGAAGATCTGGGTGATCGCGCGCCAGCATCCGGGCGAGACGATGGCCGAGTGGTTCGTCGAGGGCATGATGGATGCGCTGCTCGACAATTCGAACCCGATCTCGCGCAAGCTGCTGCAGCGCGCCGTGTTCTACATCGTGCCGAACATGAATCCGGACGGTTCCGTCCGCGGTAACCTGCGCACGAATGCGGCCGGCGCCAACCTGAACCGCGAGTGGATGACGCCGTCGCCCGAGCGCAGCCCGGAAGTGCTGTGCGTGAAGAACAAGATCCACGAGACGGGCGTCGACATGTTCTTCGACATCCACGGCGACGAGGCGCTGCCGTACAACTTCGTGGCCGGCAGCGAGATGCTGGAAGATTTCACGCCGGAGCGCCTGGCCGCCCAGAACGCGTTCATCGAGCGCTACATGGCCGCCAGCCCCGACTTCCAGAATGTCTACGGCTATGCCGCGAGCAAGTACAACGAAGAACTGCTGACCCTGGCCTCGAAGTACATCGGCCACACGTTCAAATGCCTGTCGCTGACCCTGGAGATGCCGTTCAAGGACAACGCCAACCTGCCGGACCCGTACGTCGGCTGGAACGGCGCGCGCAGCGCCGCGCTGGGTGCCGCGATGCTGCAGCCGATCCTGCAATCGCTGGACGACTGACATGGGTGTCGAGATCGAACGCAAGTTCCTGCTGGCCAGTGAGGGCTGGCGCGGGCAGGGCATCCCGACGCGCATGCGCCAGGGCTACCTCGTGGCCGATGCCGTCCGGACCGTGCGCGTGCGCATCGAGGGCGAGCGGGCGGTCATCACCATCAAGGGACAAAGCACGGGCGCCTCGCGCGGCGAGTGGGAATACGAGATCCCCGTGGCGGACGCGACGGAGCTGCTCGACGGCCTGTGCGAGCAGCCGCAGGTGGAAAAGATCCGCCACCGCATCGAGCATGCGGGCCACACGTGGGAAGTCGACGAATTCCTCGGCCTGAATGCCGGGCTCGTCGTTGCGGAGATCGAGCTCGATGCCGAGGACGAAGCGTTCGAGAAGCCGGACTGGATCGGCCGGGAAGTCACGGGCGAGAAGCGCTATTACAACTCCAGCCTGATCCGGATGCCGTACGCGCAGTGGCAGGCCAAGCCGTGAGGCGGCGCGCGCTCCTCGCGCTGGCCTTGTCCGCGACAGCGCTGGCCGGTGCTTCCACGGCGGCCGCCACGCTGCCGAAGCCCAAAGCGGAGCCGTCGTACTTTCCGCCGGCCGGCGAGTGGGCCCACAAGACGCCGGGCCAGCTGGGCATCGACGCCGCCAGGCTGCGCGACGCCGTCGCGTACGCGCAGGCGCACGAGACCGAGCGGGCCCGCGACTTTTCCGACCAGCGACAGACATTCGGCGAGCCGCTCGGTTCGCTGCCGTCGAAACGCGCGCCGACGAACGGCGTCGTCATCTACAAGGGCTATGTCGTGGCGGAATTCGGCGACACGCACTTCGTCGACCCGACGTATTCCGTCGCGAAGAGCATGCTGTCGACGGTCGCCGGCGTCGCCCTGCGCGACGGCCGGATCGCGGACCTCGACCAGCCCGTCGCCGCGACCGTGAAGGATGGCGGCTACGACTCGCCGCACAATGCCCGCGTCACATGGAAGCACCACCTGCAGCAGGAATCCGAGTGGGAAGGCAGCATGTGGGGCAAGAACGCGGACTTTGTCGGCCACGACGCGTTCGGTGCGGGCGAGCGCAAGCCGCGCACATTCCAGGATCCGGGCACGTTCTACGAATACAACGACGTGCGCATCAACCGCTTCGCGCTGTCGCTGCTGCGCGTGTTCGGCAGGCCCGTCCCGGACGTGTTCCAGGACGAGGTCATGGACCCCATCGGCGCGTCGCACCAATGGAAGTGGGTGCCGTACACCAATAGCTACGTTGACATGAACGGCAAGCTCGTGGCCTCCGTCAGCGGCGGCACGCGCTGGGGCGGCGGCATGTGGATCGATTCCTGGGACATGGCGCGCTTCGGCTATTTGTGGCTGCGCCAAGGCAATTGGAACGGCCGCCAGATCGTGCCCATGGACTATGTGAAGGCGGCACTGACGCCCAGCGCGCACGGGCCCGACTACGGCTATCTGTGGTGGCTGAACACGACGGGCAAGAACCTGCCTGGGCTGCCGCCGACGGCGTTCGCGGCGCTGGGCGCCGGCAGCAACGACATCGTGGTGTCGCCCGAGCATGATCTCGTGATCGTGTGGCGCTGGCATGCGGGCAATCCGGCCGAGTTCGCCAAACGCGTGATCGCGGCGCTGCCGCTCCGTTAATCCGCCCGATACTGCCGTTTTTTGTAGTTTTTGAGACGTTTTTTTTAGCGACTACAGGCCGGACCCGGCGAGAATCGGCCGCATCGATCACTTTGCGATGGGGACACGATGCGGGACGCCCGTACGACGATGGACTTGCCGGTGGCGCCGGACGCGCGGCAGGCAGCGGCCCGGTATTACCGCCCCGAACTGGACGTGCTGCGCTTCATCGCGTTCCTGTTCGTCTTCATGACGCACCGCACCGACCTGGCGCCCATCGACCAGGCGCGGCATCCGTGGTTCCATGCGTTCGCGCAGATCGGCGTGTATGGCGTGCCGGTGTTCTTTTTCCTGAGCGCTTTCCTGATCACCGAATTGCTGGAGCGGGAACGGAGCGCGACCGGCACCATCGACGTGCGCGCCTTTTATGTCAGGCGCATATTGCGGATCTGGCCCCTGTATTTCCTGGTCTTTTTCGGGCTCGTCCTGCTCAACCAGGTCTTGCCCGGCGCCGGCGCGGACTCGCCCGCCAAATGGCTGTTCTTCACGCTGTTTGCCGGGAACTGGTACATCACGTTCAACGGCTGGATCGAGTATCCCGTCAATCCGATGTGGAGCCTGTCGGTCGAGGAGCAGTTCTACATCGTCATCCCGTTCCTCGCCTCGCTCGGACGGCGCGCGCTCGTGGCGGTCAATGTCGCCATGCTCGCCGTGTCGTACGGCGTGATCGTCTGGTATGCGCGCGGATTCACCACGCCGCCCGGCTTCAGCGGCCAATGGACCAACAGCTTCGTGCACTTCCAGTTCTTCGCGGGCGGCATGTTGCTGGCGCTGGCCTTGCGCGGCCGCCGGCCCGACTGGCATATCGCCGCGCGGGCCGGCCTGTGGATCGCCGCCATCGCCGCCTGGCTGGTCGCGTCGGCCGTGTGCGGGATCAAGGCCGATTATCCCCACTCGACCGTGACGGAAAGCCTGGCGGGCTGGGGCCTCGTGCTGGCCGGCGCCGCGCTCATGCTGGTCGCGACGCTCGGCACGCCGCAGCGGTTCCTGCCCGCGCCCCTGGTCTACCTCGGACGCATTTCGTACGGTCTCTACCTCACCCACATCTTTTTCTTCTGGCTCGTCTATGACAAATGCAAACCGTGGCTGGCCGGCCTCGGCGAAGACGGCGGCATGCTGCTCGCCTTTGCCGCGACGGTGGCCGTGGCCTCCGTGCTGTACCGGACGTTCGAAACGCCGTTCCTGCGGCTGAAACGGCGTTTCACGCGGGTGCCTTCGCGCGACTGATACCCCTACATTTATCCAGTCCACATCGCGCCCGAAGTGCGCTAGCATGCCGGCGTACCCCACCACAAGGCGCCGACCATGTCCGAACACGATCCCGAACTCATCTCCGCCAGCCTCGCGCCCGATTCCGAGGCGCGCGCCGCCATCGACCTGGCCACGCGCGGCCACCAGATCTATCCCGTCCTGGGCGCGGACGACATCCAGCGCCTGCGCCGCTTCGGCACGTGCCGCACGTGGCCGGACGGGGCCACCGTGTTCCGTGCCTGCGTGGATTCGCCGGGCATGGTCGTCGTGCTGGCGGGGCGGTTGTCGTGCAGCCGGACGGACGCGCTCGGCAACCGGGTCGAGGTCGTCGAATACGGACCCGGCCAGTTCAGCGGCGAAGTGGCCCAGCTCTCGGGCCGGCCACCGCTCGCGGACGGCTTCGCGGTGGGCCAGTTGGAAGCCCTCGTGCTCGACGCGGAATGCCTGCGCGCCGTGATCGTCGCCGAGGCCGAACTGGGCGAGCGCCTGATGCGCGCGTTCATCCTGCGCCGCGTGCAGCTCATCAACAACAAGCCGGGCGGCCCCATCCTGATCGGGCCGAACGCGCACGCGGGGCTGTTCGAGCTCGAGAATTTCCTGTCGCGCAATGCCTACCCGTACACGCGGCGCGACCCGGCCACGGACCCGGAAGCGGCCCAGCTCGTCCGCGAGCACTGGCGCAACGAGTCCGACTGGCCGCTCGTCGCGCTGCCGGACGGCTTCGTGCTGAAGAACCCGACCCTGGCCGAGGTCGGCCGCTGTCTCGGCACCTTGCCCCGCATCGAGCGCGGGACGGTGTTTGACGTGCTGGTCGTGGGCGCCGGTCCGTCCGGCCTCGCGACGGCCGTGTACGCGGCTTCCGAGGGCCTGCGCGTGATGGTGCTGGACCAGCGTTCCTATGGCGGCCAGGCCGGCGCCAGCGCCCGCATCGAAAACTTCCTCGGCTTCCCGACCGGGATCTCCGGCCGCGCGCTCGCGGGCCGCTCGTACGTGCAGGCCGTGAAATTCGGCGCCGAGGTCGCGATCCCCGCGCCGGCCACGCGCCTGCTGTGCCACGAGCGGCCGCTGAAGGTGGAAATGGATGACGGCACCTGTCTGCAGGCCAAGGCCGTCGTGCTGGCGTCGGGCGCGCGCTACCGCAAGCCGGACCTGCCCAACCTGGCGCAGTTCGAAGGCCGCGGCGTGTACTACTGGGCGTCGCCCGTGGAAGCGCGGCTGTGCCGCAACGAAGCCGTCATGCTCGTGGGCGGCGGCAATTCGGCCGGGCAGGCCGCGGTCTTCCTCGCGGCGCATGCATCCGAGGTGCACATGCTGGTACGCCGGGGGCTGGAAGCGACGATGTCGAGCTACCTGATCGAACGCATCGCGGCCACGCCCAACATCCATGTGCACACGCGGCGCGAGATCGCCGCGCTGGAAGGCGACGACAACGGTCTGACGGGCGTGCGCTGCCGCAGCATCGACGGCGACGACGAGCGGTCGTTCGCCGTGCGCCGGCTGTTCCTGTTCATCGGCGCCGATCCGAACAGCGACTGGCTGCACGAATGCGGCGTCGAACTGGACGACAAGGGCTTCGTGCTGACGGGCGCCGACACGCGCCCGGAACACGGCGCCCGCTCGCTGGAGACGAGCGTCGACGGCGTGTTTGCCGTGGGCGACCTGCGGGCCGGCTCGACCAAGCGCGTGGCCGCGGCGGCGGGCGAGGGGGCGGCGGCCGTGTCGCAGATCCACGGTTATCTGGCGACATTGGCCGAGCGCTGACGGTTGCAACCCGCGGCGCATGGCGAGGACAAGGTTGAGTTGAACCTTCTAGATGACAGCAGGCATAATGCGCCGGCAAGCGGCCGACCGTCCTTCGGCCCAGCCCGAGGAGTGCAATGGCCTTTTCCGTACTGTCATCATCCAGCATGCGCGCACTGTGCGTCGCCGCGGTCTTGCTGTGCCCTCTCGTGGCCCATGGCGACGAGGCACAGGCACGCCGCCTGCGCGACATCGGCGCCATGGCCCGCTTCGTGCCGGACGAAGCGTCGCGCCGGCTGCGCGCGATGGAATGGGAAATGGCCACCGCCCCCGCGGCGCTGCGGACGGACTTCCTGTACCACTACAGCACCGCCGAGCGCGGCATCGGCGACCTGACGCATGCGCTGACCCTGGCCGACCAGCTCGTCACGTATGGCCGGCGCAACCATGACAACGTCGCCCTGGCGAAAGGCCTGATCGGGCGCGCCAATACGCTCTATCTGCGGGAAGAACTGGCCGCGTCGCATGCCACGGCGTTCGAGGCGGAACGGGTCGCCCTGGCGACGGACGACGTCCCGACCAAGGTGCTGGCGACGATCGCCGCCGGGCAATCGTTCCAGGAGGAGGGCAATTATCCGGAGGCGCTGGCGAAACTGCATGCCGCCATCGACATGGCACGCCACGTCAAGGACGACGCCGCTCTGCTGGCCAGTGCGCTGCACACGCTGGTGCAGCTGTATTTGAACACGGGCGATTTCGACAAGGGATGGGAGGCGCAGCGGGAAGCGCTGGCCGTGGCCAGGCAGATGGCCTCCCCGGGCTATGTCGCGACGGCGCTGGGCGACGAGTTCGCGCTGGCCGTCGAGCAGAAAGCGTTCGCGCGGGCCCGGCGTGCCCTGTTCGAGGAACTCGCCCTCGAACGCAGCATCGGCGCCCGCCAGATGGTGGCGACCACGCTCGTCAACCTGTCGGATTGCTACCTGAAGGAGGGCCGGTTCCGCGAGGCCCAGACCTATGCCGCGCAGGCGCTGGAGGCCGCCCTCGACGCCAGGAGCAACAACGACGTCGCCACGTCCCGCGTCAACCTGGGCCAGGCGCTGCTCGGGCAAGGCCACTTGGCCGAGGGCAAGCGTCAGGTCGAAGCCGGCCTCGCGACCTATGAAAAACAGGGCGACAAGCCCGAACTGCTGGCGGTGCTGCGCGAGTATGGCTACGCGCTGGAGCATGCCGGCGACTACAAGGGCGCCGTCGACGCGTACAACCGCGAACGCAAGCTGTCGAGCGAGATCTTCGACGAGCAGCGCCAGAAGGCGTTGATGGAGCTGCAGCAGAAGTACGAGGCCGAGAACAAGCAGCGCCGGATCGACGCCCTGCGCCAGGAGAACCGGGCCACGAAGGCGGAGCTGGACAACCGCCGCCTGCATCAACGCATCTGGTGGATGCTCGCCATCGTCTTCGGGCTGGCGTCGGTGGTCGTCGGCCTCCTGTATCGGAAAGTGCGTCGCGCCAACGCCGAGCTGGAAGAGAAGAACCAGCAATTGAAGCGGCAGGGCGCGCTCGATCCGCTCACGCTGCTGTACAACCGCGGCCACTTCCAGGAATTCATGGGCCGGACCGGCACCGAGCGGCGCGCGGGCGGCGACGGGACCGTGGGTGCCCTGTTCCTGCTGGACGTCGACCGGTTCAAGGACATCAACGACACGCTGGGTCATGCGGCCGGCGACGCCGTCCTGAAGACCGTTGCGCACAACCTGCGCCTGGCACTCCGCGAGACCGACATGATCGTGCGCTGGGGCGGCGAGGAATTTCTCGTGTTCGTGCCGTCGGTCGCGCGCGACGGCCTGGACGAGGTGGCGCTGCGCATCCTGCACGGCATCTCGTCGCATGCCGCCGAGCACCGGGGGACGCGCGTTCCGGTCAGCGTATCCGTCGGGTTCGCGCCGTTTCCAGTGGCGCTCGGCGGTACGGCGCTGACCTGGGAACAGGTCGTCAACCTCGCGGACATGGCCTTGTACCAGGCCAAGGCGCGCGGCCGCAACTGCGCGTGCGGCGTGCTCGGCTTTCCCGACGGCGCCCCGGCGACGCTGGAGCCGATCGAGCGCGACCTGGAAGAGGCCTGGCGCCAAGGATGGGTCGACTTGTCGGTGGTGCCGGGCGACGTCGAGTACACGATGCCGGTGCGGTCGCGCGCGTGACCTTCAGCCGCCCGGCAGGTCGCGCTCCAGTTCGGCGACCTGAAAATTCGGGGTCAGAGCACATTTCGGGCGCAATTCGGGGTCAGAGCACATTTCAGATCAATGTTCCGGAGGCTCAGCAATTCATCAGGCAACGCGCGTTATGTAGATGACTCACCGCGCGAGTTCATGGTTCTGTGTTGGCGACGTGGTGGACTTGCATCGTGGATCATGCCTGGAAAAGTGCTCTGACCCCGAATTTTCTCGAGAATGGGGTCTGACCCCGAAGTTTGGAAACAAAAACAAAACCCGGCACGTGGCCGGGTCTTGTGGTTGAGGTGATGCCGCGCGTTAGTGGAAGTGCTCGTTCCCCGCCGGCGTGTCTTCCGGCATTTCGGCATGGACGAGTTCGCCGCTCGGGTCGGCGAACAGCGGTGCGCCGCAGTCGTCGCAATACTCCGCGACATAGCGTTCGCCGATGCGCTTGACGTGGGTGATGCCGACCTCGTTCAGGTGCTTGACGATCTCGTCCAGCGGCGCGAGCGGGCGGTCGCCGCCGCCGGCCGGGCCTTCCATCGGCGTGCCTTCCTCGTCTTCCTGGCCGTACAGGGGCCAGACGATGCCGTAGACGACGTCCGGCGACTGGCGCAAGGTGAAGCCGACGCGGTATTCGTCGACCTGGCTGTCGTTGACTTCGTCGCCGAAGCCGGCCACGACCGCGCGCAGGTCGTTCGGTTCGACTCCCAGCGTGTTGGTCAGGTAGTGGACGGCGGCGCGGATCGATACCGGCCGGATCAGTTTATCGGCCTCGCGGCACGCGACGTAATACGCTTCCGGCAGCAGCAGCTCGACGCCGCAGCCCGGCAGCAGGCGCGCGATGTTCGGACCGGCCTGGGCGCGCCATTGCTCGAGGCAGTTCTCGCGCTCGGCTTCGAAGTTGATGTGGTGCTGCGGTTCCTGCCAGCGGAACAGCGGGGCGCCCACCGGGGCCACGACGGCCGCGAGCAGGTAGCGCGTGTCGGCCAGGAATTGCGACGTGTCCGGGCCGGGCGCGGCCGGCTTCACCGTCGAGCCCTTGTGGGCGGCGGCGGCGAGCTTGTGCGTCAGGGAATAGGTCTCGGCATGGGTGCGCGGCAACTGGTCGATCGAGTACAAGGTCGGCGCGATGGCCAGCTTCGTGTTGTCGGCCAGCAGGTGCGCGGAGAAGTGCGCCGTCAGCGTGTTCAGGATGTCGCCGGGGATCGTGCCGGACGCGATCGAGAAACGGGTCCAGGCCAGGATCGGCGCAGCCACGAGCAGCACCTGCCACGTGGTCTCGGTACCGTCCTTGGCCTGCTCGGTCATCGTCGAGGACTCGCTGACCGCCTCGACGCCGTCCATCAGCACGTCGTAGACCGCGAGGTCGCCCTTGAACAGGACGTTGAGGGCGGCGTCGATGCTGTCCTGGTGGTTCGTCTTGAGCAGCTTCTGCAGCTGCGTGTCGAGGTTGCGTTCCCAGGTCCGTTCTTCAACGCGGCTGGCGGCCTGCACGATGGCGTTGCTGATGCTGATGAGACGCTGGCTTTCTGCCGAAAGTTTGGGTGAGTCTTTGGAAGGGCGACGCATACGCTTGAGGAGTCTCTTCAGTAAGGTGATTCGTATTCTTGGTTGACATCTCGGGTCATGATAAACCCTTATCCCCGACATTGTAGTTGATTCGCCCACACCCCAGTAACACGACGGCAAGATTGCCGGCGTCGCATTCCTGCCTCACCCCCGTATTTATTGGCCTTCGCGCTTGCTAAAAGTACTAATCAGAATCATAATGCGAATCGTTCTCATTCATGTTCCTGCTAACGACGGCGCAGCGAGACGTCCGGCAGGGCGCAATCCCCCACACCATGACCACCAACAAAAACAACACCCGGAATTCCTTCATCACCAGCCGCAAGCATGCCCGCACGTTGCCGACCCCGGCACTGGCCATGCTCGCGTCGCTGGCGCTGCCCGCCGTTGCCCATGCCGGTCCGGACGTCACCCCGGATCCGACGATCCCGAGCGTCCAGGTGACGGGCGCCAACCAGCAGCCCACGTCGGCCAACACCAAATTCACCGCACCGCTGCTCGACACGCCGAAATCCGTCACGATCGTGCCGGCCGAGGTCATCGCGCAGACGGGGGCCACGTCGCTGACGGATGCGCTGCGCACCGTGCCCGGCATCACCATCGGCGCGGCCGAAGGCGGCAACCCGGTTGGCGACAACATGTTCATCCGTGGCTACAACGCCCAGACGGACACGTACATCGACGGCATCCGCGACGCCGGTTCGCAGTCGCGCGAGATCTTCGCCGTGGACCAGGTCGAAGTCGTGAAGGGCCCGAACTCGGCGCTGGGCGGCCGTTCGTCGGCCGGCGGCGGCGTCAACCTGATCACGAAGACGGCGCAGTCGTATGACTTCAACCATGCCAGCATCGGCCTCGGCACGGACAAATACCGCCGCGTCACGGGCGACTTCAACCGCAACATCGGCAGCAACAGCGCGTTCCGCCTGAACGTGATGGCGCACGAGAACGACGTGCCCGGCCGCGACGTCGTCGGCGGCAACCGCTACGGCGTGGCGCCGACCGTGACGTTCGGCCTGACCGGTCCCACGCGCGCCATCGTCAGCGTCTACCACCTGACTTCGCACGAGATCCCGGACACGGGCATCCCGTTCAACAACCCGGTCACGACCGGCGCCAACGTGTCGAAGAACGGCAACGGCACCCCGTTCAACGTCGACCGCTCGACGTTCTACGGCCTCGCCAACCGCGACTTCCGCGACACGAAGAGCGACATCGCGACGATCGACCTGCGCCACGAACTGGCCAACGGCATCACGCTGCGCAACGTCACGCGCTACGGCAAGTCGAACAACGACTACGTATGGACCCAGCCGGACGATTCGAAGGGCAACACGGTCCTGTACGGCACCGTCTGGCGCCGCGCCAACACCCGCGCGACCGAGACCCGCACGGCGTCGAACGTGTCGAGCATCTCGGGCAAGTTCGACACGGCCGCCATCAAGCATGCGTACAACGCGGGCATCGAGTTCGACCGCGAGACGACCGACCGCGCCGCCTACGTCTTCACGCCGGGCACGAACAACCCGCTGACGGGCACGTTCACCTGCCCGACGGCAGGCAGCACGACGCTGTACAACTGCACGACGCTCGTCGACCCGAATCCATACGATCCATGGGTCTATACCCGCGCCGTGTCGGGCGCGCTGACGCACGTGAACACGAAGACGAAGGCGGCCTACGCGTTCGACACCATCGAATTCAACCCGCAATGGCAAGTGAACCTGGGCGCGCGCTACGACGACTTCCAGACCACGCTGAACACGCTGGCGACGTCGTCGACGGCGGCCGTGGCGGCGCACGTCGACAGCACCTTCTGGAGCTGGCAGACGGGCCTCGTCTACAAGCCGGCGTCGAACGGCAGCATCTACCTGGCGTACGCGACGTCGGCGACCCCGCCGGGCAATGACGGCGGCGACGGCCTGGACGCGCTGACGGTGGCCGTGCAGAACCTGCAGCCCCAGCGCAGCAAGAACGTCGAGCTGGGCACCAAGTGGGACGTGATGCCGGGCGGGCGCCTGTCGCTGACGGCGGCCGTCTTCAAGAGCACGATGAACAATGCCCGCGTGACGGCGCCGGACGGCACGACGCAGAACGTCGGCCGCAAGGAGATCAGGGGCGTCGAGCTGGGCTTCTCGGGCAAGCTGTCGTCGCAGTGGAGTGTGTTCGGCGGCTACACGTACCTGGACGCGGAAATCGCGGACAACGGCTACCTGAACGTCGGCACGACCGCGCAACCCGTATACGTGGCCTCGCCGTACAGCGGCAACCGCTTCCCGACGACGCCGAAGCACTCGGCCTCGCTGTGGACGACGTATGCCGTCACGAAGGAGCTGACGTTCGGCATGGGCCTGAACTCGATGGCTATGGTCTACGCGAACGTCAACAACAACAAGTGGGTACCGGGCTATACCCGCTTCGACGCGATGGCCAGCTATGCGCTGAACAAGGACGTCAGTCTGCAGCTGAACGTGCAGAACCTGACCGACAAGCTGTACTTCGACAAGGTCTCGTCGCCGCACTATGCGGGCGTGGGTCCGGGCCGCTCGGCCACCCTGTCGGCCAACGTCAAGTTCTAGTCATGATGCTGCATATCCCAGGCGTGCTGGCCGCGGACCAGGTGAAGTCCATGCGCGCGCGCCTGGAGGCGACGGACTGGATCGACGGCCGCGCGAGCGTCGGGAGCCAGGGCGCGCAGGTCAAGCGCAACCGCCAGCTGGCGGAAGGCTCGCCGCTCGCGCTGGAACTGGGCCAGATCGTGAGCGCCGCACTGATGGCGAACCCGCTGTTTTTCTCGGCGGTGCTGCCGTTGCGCATCCTGCCGCCGTTCTTCAACAGCTATGCGGGCGGCGAGCACTACGGCCTGCACATCGACGGCGCCATCCGCGCGCAGCGGGGCGGGGCGCCCGTGCGCTCGGACGTGTCGTGCACCGTGTTCTTGAGCGATCCGGACGACTACGAGGGCGGCGAGCTGACGGTCGTCGACACGTACGGCACGCACGAGGTGAAACTGCCGGCGGGCGATGCGATCGTCTATCCGTCGTCCAGCGTGCACGAAGTGAAGCCGGTGACGCGCGGCGAGCGCGTGGCGTCGTTCCTGTGGGTGCAGAGCATGGTGCGCGACGACTGGAAACGGGCGATGCTGCTGGAGCTGGACACCAATATCCAGGCCTTGCGCGCGAAGCATGGGGATGGGGCGGAGATGGTGGCGCTGACGGGGCATTATCACAACCTGTTGAGGATGTGGGCGGAGACCTGACCTACGCCGTCGTTCCCGCGAAAGCGGGAACCCATGCTGAATTGGCCTGGCACGCTCCGTATGGATTCCCGCTTCCGCGGGAATGACGTTTTTAGGCTAACAATGAAAAAGGGCCGGAACCCTCGCAGGTTCCGGCCCTTTGTCTACAGCGGTTTAAGCCGCCAGCAGCTGACGCAGCACGAACGGCAGAATGCCGCCATGCTTGTAGTAATCCACTTCGATCGGCGTATCGATGCGCAGCAGGACCGAGGTCTCTTTCGTCGAGCCGTCGGCGCGGTGGATCACGAGGGTCGCCTGCATCTGCGGGCGGATCTCGCCTTCCAGGCCCTTCAGGTCATAGGTCTCGTTGCCGGTGATGCCCAGGGTGTCGACGCTGTCGTCGCCCAGGAATTGCAGCGGCAGCACGCCCATGCCGACCAGGTTCGAACGGTGGATGCGCTCGAACGAACGGGCGATCACGGCCTTCACGCCCAGCAGCTGGGTGCCTTTCGCCGCCCAGTCGCGCGAGGAGCCGGTGCCGTACTCTTCGCCCGCGAAGATCATCGTCGGCGTGCCTTCCGCGATGTACTTCATGGCCGCGTCGTAGATCGACAGCTGTTCGCCGCTCGGCTGGTGGATCGTGATGCCGCCCTCGACCGCGGACCCGTCGGCCTTCGGCGGGATCATCCTGTTCTTGATGCGCACGTTCGCGAACGTACCGCGCATCATGATCTCGTGGTTGCCGCGGCGCGAGCCGTACGAGTTGAAGTCGGCCTTGATGACGCCGTGGTCCTTCAGCCATTTACCGGCCGGACCGTCTTCCTTGATCGAACCGGCCGGGGAGATGTGGTCGGTGGTGATCGAGTCGCCGAACACGCCCAGCGCGCGCGCATTGGCGATGCCGGCGGCGGCCGCTTTCGGGGTCATCTCGAAGTCGCCGAAGAACGGCGGCTCGGCGATGTAGGTCGACTCCGGCCAGTCGTAGACCTGGCCCGACACCGACGACACGGCTTCCCACAGCGCGCCCGGGTTGCCCTTGACGTCCGCGTAGTTGGCCTTGAAGACGTCCGAGTTCATCGCGAGCTTCATCAGGTCGTGGATCTCTTGCGAGGTCGGCCAGATGTCGCCCAGGTAGACGTCGACGCCGTCCGCACCCTTGCCGACCGGTTCCGTCATCAGGTCGCGCATGACGTTGCCGGCGATCGCATAGGCGACGACCAGCGGCGGCGAGGCCAGGAAGTTGGAACGGATGTTCGGGTGGATGCGCGCTTCGAAGTTGCGGTTGCCCGACAGGACGGCGGCGGCGATGATGTCGTTCGACGTGATCGCGGCGTTCAGTTCCGGGGTCAGGTCGCCGGCGTTGCCGATGCAGGTGGTGCAGCCGTAGGCGGTCAGGCCGAAGCCCAGTTGCGTCAGGTACGGCAGCAGGCCGGCCGCTTCCAGGTAGTTGGTGACGACGCGCGAGCCCGGGGCCAGCGACGACTTGATGTGCGGCGCGACGGTCAGGCCCTTCTCGACGGCCTTCTTGGCCAGCAGGCCCGCGGCCAGCATCACGCTCGGGTTCGACGTGTTGGTGCACGACGTGATCGCGGCGATCAGCACGTCGCCGTTCTTCACGCGCACGCCGTTGGTCGTCTCGTAGACCTTCGACAGGTCGTCCGGCGACTTGTTGAAGCCGTTTTCGCTCGTCGGCTTGGAGAACAGCTCGGTGAAGTTGTGCTTCACGTTGCCCAGTTCGATGCGGTCCTGCGGACGCTTCGGACCGGCCAGCGACGGGGTGACGGTCGACAGGTCCAGGTGCAGCACGCGGGTGTAGTCGATCTCGCCGTCCTTCGGGATGCCGAACAGTTGCTGGGCCTTGAAGTAGTTTTCGAAGGCGGCCAGTTCTTCTTCCGTGCGGCCGGTGCCGCGGAAGTAGTCGACGGTCTTGTCGTCGACCGGGAAGAAGCCCATCGTCGCGCCGTATTCCGGTGCCATGTTGCCGATGGTGGCGCGGTCGGTGGTCGACAGCGAGGCGGTGCCTTCGCCGAAGAATTCCACGAACTTGCCGACGACTTTTTCCTTGCGCAGCATCTCGGTGATGGTCAGCACCAGGTCGGTCGCGGTGCAGCCTTCGCGCAGCGTGCCCGTCAGGTTGACGCCGATGACGTCCGGGGTCAGGAAGTAGACCGGCTGGCCCAGCATGCCGGCTTCCGCCTCGATGCCGCCCACGCCCCAGCCCACGACGCCGACGCCGTTGATCATGGTGGTGTGCGAGTCCGTGCCGACCAAGGTGTCCGGGTAGTACATGGAACCGTTCTTCATCACGCCGCGGGCGAGGTATTCCAGGTTGACCTGGTGGACGATGCCGAAGCCCGGCGGCACGACGCCGAACGTGTCGAACGCCTGCATGCCCCACTTCATGAACTGGTAGCGCTCGTTATTGCGCTGGAACTCGATCTTCATGTTCAGGTCGAGCGCGTCCGGGGTGCGGAAGTGGTCGATCGTGACCGAGTGGTCGACGACCAGGTCGACCGGGACGAGCGGCTCGATCTTCTTCGGATCGGCGCCGGTCTTGGCGGCCACGTTGCGCATCGCGGCCAGGTCGGCCAGCAGCGGCACGCCGGTGAAGTCCTGCAGGACGACGCGGGCGACGACGAACGGGATCTCTTCGGTGCGGGCGGCGGTCGGGCTCCAGTTCGCCAGCTGGCGGACGTGCTCTTCGGTCACCTTCTTGCCGTCGCAGTTGCGCAGCACGGATTCAAGGACGATACGGATCGACACCGGCAGGCGCGACAGGTTCACGCCCAGCGATTCGGCCAGGGCCGGCAGCGAGTGGAACTGGCCGGTCTGTCCGCCCGCGAGCGGGAATTCCTTCAGCGTATTCAACGTGTTCTGAGACATTAACTTCTCCTTTGTGGGGATGTTGTTGTTACCTGCAATCAATCAGCTTTTCGGTTCGGCCGGCGCCGAGGCCACGACCGGCGGCTTGGCCTGCTCCGCGTCCTTGCATTCGTTGGCCAGCTGGCGGCTCTGCTTCGAATCGAGCAGGATGCCCTTCGACGGGATGCCGATCCAGACCAGGCCCAGTTTCGCGTTCTCGTAGCGCTGCGCGCCCGTGGTCGTGCCCACCTTGTCCATGCGGCGCAGGTGGTTCTTCCAGCGCAGCGCGATGTGGCTGTCGTCCATCAGGTTGCGGTAGATGGTGACCTTGTTGTTCAACTCGCAAGAGTATTCGGCCATCGTCGTGTCGGTGACGTCCGGTTCGGGCTCGTTGTCGACGACTTCTTGCTTAGTGTCCTCTTTTTTCGCCTTTTTATGCTTGGAGGATTTTGCCTTTTGTTTCAGGACTTTGGTCGCTTTGGGATGGGTTTCGGCGGCAGTCGCCGTTGCGCAAAGACCGGCGGTCGCGAGCGCGAAGGCACAGGCGGCTGCGATTTGATTCAGAGTGATGGCCATCAGATGGATTCCGGTTGATTGACGAGTGCCGCCGCGGCATCCGGCAGCGCAAGGCCGGCCAGCTTCGCGCGCTGCAACACCGTCCAATAATATCGGTAGCTGGCGCGGTCGTGCAAGCGGCCACCGTGGGCAATCGGACCCCAGTCCTTCGCCATGGCCGCCGTCAGGATGCTCGTCGCGTCGTTCACCTCCGCGAGGCGCGGCGTGAATGCCTTGACGATCGGCTTGATCTGGTCGGGGTGGATGCTCCACATGCGCGTAAAGCCGAATTCGGCGGCGGCGCGCTGGGCGTCGTTGGCGACGACGGCGCTGTCCTTGATCTCGGTCGTCACATTATGCGAAGGGACTTTGTCATGCGCATGACATGCCGCAACCATCTCCAGCTTCGCCCGGACGACGAGGGGATGGGTAAATTGACCCGGCGTACGCATCGCGGCGGCCGGTACCGCGCCGTAGTGGGCCGAGACGAAGTCCATGATGCCGAACGACAGGCTTTCGACCTGGGGCAGGGCGGCGATCGCATACACGTCGTGCAGGGCGCCGTGCGTTTCGATCAGGACGTGCAGCGGCAGGAAGTCGCGGCCGGCGCGTGCAGCGGCCTGGTTGACGAGATCTTGCGCGCGCACCACGTCTTCCAGGCTGTTCGGCTTGGGCAGCATGACGTAGGCGAGGCGCTTGCCGGCGGCGCCGACGATGATCTCGACGTCCTGCGCGAAGTGCGGACTCCCGACGTCGTGCAGGCGGGCGCCGATGCGGTTGTAGCGGTTGTCGTCGCTGTTGATGAGCGCTGCGACGAGCTCGGCGTGGGCGCGCTCGCTACCGGCGCTGGCGCCGTCCTCGCAGTCGAAGGTGATGTCGAAAATGGGACCAAGCTCTTGTTGCAAGGCCATCGATTTGCGCATCAGCTTCTCGCTGCCGGCATAGTGGTCGCAGGCAGGGAGCAGCAGCGGCTGGCGTTGGCCCTGGAATAAAACCTCGGAAGGATGCATGGTGGTTCCGAAAAAAAACGGCGGCGCGTCGATGCGCGCCGCCGTTGTGGAATTACTGGCCCAGCAGGTGAGCGACGCCTGCGCGCTCTTCGTTCAGTTCGTTCAGCGTCAGGTTGATGCGCTCTTGCGAGAACGCGTCGATTTCCAGGCCTTGCACGATCTTGTACTCGCCGTTTTCGGTGGTCACCGGGAAGCCGAAGACGATGCCTTCCGGAATGCCGTACGAACCGTCCGACGGCACGCCCATCGTGGTCCACTTGCCGTTGGTGCCCAGCACCCAGTCACGCACGTGGTCGATGGCGGCGTTGGCGGCCGAAGCAGCCGACGATGCGCCGCGCGCGTCGATGATGGCGGCGCCGCGCTTGCCGACGGTCGGCAGGAACGTGTTGGCGTTCCATTCCTGGTCGTTGATCAGGTCCTTGACCGACTTGCCGTTGACCGTCGCGAAACGGTAGTCGGCGTACATGGTCGGCGAGTGGTTGCCCCAGACGATCATCTTCTCGATGTCGCCGACGGCCGTGCCGGTCTTGGCGGCGACTTGCGACAGGGCGCGGTTGTGGTCCAGGCGCAGCATCGCGGTGAAGTTCTTGGCCGGCAGGTTCGGGGCCGATTTCATCGCGATGTGGGCGTTGGTGTTGGCCGGGTTGCCGACCACCAGGACTTTCACGTCGCGCGAGGCGACGGCGTCCAGCGCCTTGCCCTGCACCGTGAAGATCTGGGCGTTGGCTTCCAGCAGGTCTTTACGCTCCATGCCCGGGCCGCGCGGACGGGCGCCGACCAGCAGGGCGACGTCCGCATCCTTGAATGCGGTCATCGGGTCGCTGTGGGCGGTCATGCCGGCCAGCAGCGGGAATGCGCAGTCTTCCAGTTCCATCATGACGCCTTTCAGCGCCTTCTGTGCTTTTTCGTTGTCGATCTCGAGCAGCTGCAGAATGACCGGCTGGTCCTTGCCCAGCATGTCGCCGTTGGCGATGCGGAACAGCAGGGAATAGCCGATCTGGCCGGCCGCGCCGGTAACGGCAACGCGCTTAGGGGTTTTAGCCATGATGAATCTCCAAAGTGGGAAAGAAAAACGGGGCGACGCAGAAGGATACGCCAGTTTGGGAAAACTGCAATCATACCAAAAGGCCTACCCGCAAGCCGGGCGTGCGACGATTGCCGACAGGCGGGCGCCCACGCTCGATCGACCGCGAGTGTATGCCCGCACGATTCCATCTGTCAATTCATATCATATGTCTTATATAAGACACATAATCCGAGGGTTTCTCCACTGGACGGACAATGGGATTTATGAAAAAATCGATGTCTATGAACCCAGCCCCGTCCAATCCGAACAGCAATGGCGCCACGACTACGAGCGCCGGCAGCGCTGTCGGCGGCGTGGCGCCTTCCCCCACATTCTCTCCACTTTACCAGCAGATCAAGGCGCTGATCACGCAGAGCCTGCAGTCCGGCGAATGGAAACCGGGCGAGCTGATCCCCAGCGAAGTCGAGCTGGCCGGCCGCTACAAGGTCAGCCAGGGCACCGTGCGCAAGGCCATCGACGAGCTCGCCGCCGAGCACCTCGTCGTGCGCCGCCAGGGTAAAGGGACGTTCGTCGCCACCCACAACGAGGCGCGCGCCCACTTCCGTTTCCTCAAGCTGATGCCCGACGAGGGCGTCCCCCAGCATCTCGATCACGACTACCTCGAGGTCAAGCGCATCCGTGCGCCGGCCGAGGTGGCGCGCCTGCTCGAGCTGAAATCGGGCGACGCGGTCGTCTATATCAAACGGCTGATGAGCGACGGCGGCGCGCCGACTATCCTGGAAGAGCTCTGGCTGCCGGGGCAATTGTTCAAAGGACTGACGGCGGAGCGCCTGGCGGAATACAAGGGACCGATGTATGGACTGTTCGAATCGGAATTCGGCACGCGCATGATCCGCGCGTCCGAAAAGATCCGGGCCGTGGCGGCCGACGGACCGACGGCGCAGGCGTTGAAAGTGCCGGAAGGAACGCCGCTGCTGTGCGCGGACCGGGTGTCGTTCACCTATGGAGACAAGGCGGTGGAGTTGCGGCGCGGGCTGTATCTGACCACGAAGCATCATTACCAAAACGAATTGTCGTGAATTGTTTTTGCGGCGGCTCTATGCTGCTGCATGAATCGCTTGCAGCGATTACAATGCCTTGATTTTGGGCAAGCGTCGAAGACCAAAATCGGCGTAGTCCGGGTGTCAATATAAATAAACGCTTTAAGGGAGGTGTTCCAATGTCCGAAGCCGTGAAGAACGCGCAAAAAAGAGGGCAGCCGATCCGTAATGTGAGCATTACGGACATCACGATGAACTACAAGCAGCCGCCGTCGGCCATCGTGTCGATCCTGCACCGTATCAGCGGCTTCGTGCTGTTCCTCTTCCTGCCGTTCCTGCTCTACCTGTTCGAGCAGAGCATCCGTTCCGAGATCTCGTTCGCGCACTTCGCCGGGATCGTCAGCCATCCGTTCACCAAGATCGTCATCCTGGGCCTGTCCTGGGGCTACCTGCACCACTTCTGCGCCGGTATCCGCCACCTGTTCATGGACAACCACATGGCCCTGGACAAGGACGCGGCGCAGCGCACCGCGCGCTACGTGCTGGTCGTCAGCCTGGTCCTGACCCTGCTGGTCGCCCTCAAACTGTACGGAGTGATTTAATCATGGCTACCCCCAAGAATATCGGACAGCGCCGCCTCGTCGTCGGCGCGCACTACGGCATGCGCGACTGGCTCGCCCAGCGCGTGACCGCCATCGTGATGGTCGTCTTCACCGTCATCCTGCTGGTCTCGTTCCTGACCGGGCAAAACTTCACCTACGAAGGCTGGGCCGGCCTGTTCGCCCGCCAGTGGTTCAAGCTCTTCACGATGGTCACGTTCTTCGGCCTGTTCTACCACGTGTGGGTGGGCATCCGTGACATCTGGATGGACTACGTCAAACCGGTCGGCATCCGCCTGACCCTGCAGATCGCCACGGTGCTCTGGCTGCTCGCCTGCGCCGCCTGGACTGTGCAAATTCTCTGGAGCGTGTAATCGTGGCAGCAATCAACACCAACATCCCCGTCCGCCATTTCGACGTCGTCATCGTCGGCGCCGGCGGTTCCGGCCTGCGCGCGGCGCTGCAACTGTCCGAAGCGGGCCTGAACGTGGCCGTGCTGTCGAAAGTGTTCCCGACCCGTTCGCACACGGTCGCAGCCCAGGGCGGCATCGGCGCATCCCTCGGCAACATGAGCGAAGACGACTGGTACTGGCACATGTTCGACACCGTCAAGGGTTCGGACTACCTGGGCGACCAGGACGCCATCGAATTCATGTGCCGCGAAGCCCCGAAGGTCGTGTACGAGCTCGAACACTTCGGCATGCCGTTCGACCGCAACCCGGACGGCACGATCTATCAACGTCCGTTCGGCGGCCACACCGCGAACTTCGGCGAGAAGCCGGTGCAGCGCGCCTGCGCCGCCGCCGACCGTACCGGCCACGCGCTCCTGCACACGCTGTATCAACGTAACGTCCGCTCGCGCACGCACTTCTTCGTCGAATGGCAGGCGCTTGACCTGGTCCGTAATGCCGACGGCGACGTCCTCGGCGTCGTCGCGCTGGAAATGGAAACGGGCGACGTCATGATGCTGCAGGCGAAAACGACCGTGTTCGCCACGGGCGGCGCGGGCCGTATCTTCGCCGCGTCGACCAACGCCTTCATCAACACCGGCGACGGCCTGGGCATGGCGGCACGTGCCGGCATCCCGCTGCAGGACATGGAGTTCTGGCAGTTCCACCCGACCGGCGTGGCCGGCGCGGGCGTGCTGATCACGGAAGGCGTGCGCGGCGAGGGCGGTATCCTCATCAACAGCAACGGCGAACGCTTCATGGAGCGCTACGCGCCGACGCTGAAAGACCTGGCGCCGCGCGACTTCGTGTCGCGCTCGATGGACCAGGAAATCAAGGAAGGCCGCGGCGTGGGCCCGAACAAGGACCACGTGCTGCTGGACCTGCGCCACATCGGCGCGGACACGATCCGCAAGCGCCTGCCGTCGATCCTGGAAATCGGCCACAAGTTCGCCAACGTCGACGCGACGAAGGAGCCGATCCCCGTCGTCCCGACCATCCACTACCAGATGGGCGGCATCCCGACCAACATCCACGGCCAGGTCGTCACGCCCGACGGCACCGGTGCGCAGAAGGTCGTCAATGGCCTGTACGCGATCGGCGAATGCTCGTGCGTGTCGGTGCACGGCGCGAACCGCCTGGGCACGAACTCGCTGCTGGACCTGGTGGTGTTCGGCCGCGCGGCCGGCAACCACATCGTCGCGCAGAACCTGAAGGAGCAGCGCAATCGCGCGCTGCCGAAGGATTTCGCCGACTACGCGCTGGGCCGTTTGAACCGCCTGGAAAACTCCACCGGCGGCGAGAAGGTGCAGGACGTGGCCAATGCGATCCGCGCGACGATGCAGAAGCACTGCGGCGTGTTCCGCACGCAGGCGCTGATGGACGAAGGCGTCAAGGAAATCATGGCCCTGGACGAGCGCCGCAAGCACGTCTCGTTCAAGGACAAGTCGAAGGTGTTCAACACGGCGCGCATCGAAGCGATCGAGCTGGACAACCTGATCGAAGTGGCCAAGGCGACCGTCGTGTCGGCCGCGGCGCGCAAGGAATCGCGCGGCGCCCACGCCCACAGCGACTACGAGCAGCGCGACGACGTGAACTGGATGAAGCACACCCTGTTCTACTCGGAAGGCAACCGCCTCGACTACAAACCGGTCGTGACCAAGCCGCTCACCGTCGACACGTTCAAACCGAAGCCCCGCACGTTCTAATTAGGTACCGATAATGGCACGCACAGTCCACCTGAAGATTTACCGCTACGATCCGGACAAGGATTCTAAGCCCTATATGCAAGACGTCACCGTCGAGCTGAAAGACACCGACAAGATGCTGCTGGATGCGCTGCAGCGCATCAAGGCCGACGTCGACGACTCGCTCGCCCTGCGCCGCTCGTGCCGCGAAGGCGTGTGCGGTTCGGACGCGATGAACATCAACGGCAAGAACGGCCTGGCCTGCACGACGAACCTGAACGAGTTGACGCAGCCGATCGTGCTGCGTCCGCTGCCGGGCCTGCCGGTCATCCGCGACCTGATCGTGGACATGACCAACTTCTTCAAGCAGTACCACTCGATCAAGCCGTACCTGATCAACGACTCGATCCCGCCGGAGAAAGAGCGTCTGCAGTCGCCGGAAGAGCGCGAAGAACTCGACGGCGTGTACGAGTGCATCCTGTGCGCGTGCTGCTCGACGTCGTGCCCGTCGTTCTGGTGGAATCCCGACAAGTTCGTCGGTCCGGCCGGTCTGCTGCAGGCGTACCGCTTCATCGCCGACTCGCGCGACGAAGCGACCAACGAGCGCCTGGACAACCTGGAAGACCCGTACCGCCTGTTCCGCTGCCACTCGATCATGAATTGCACGGACGTGTGCCCGAAGGGTTTGAACCCGAACAAGGCCATCGGCAAGATCAAGGAATTGCTGGTACGCCGCGCGATCTAAACCCGGCTCATCGAACCGAAACAGTAAAACTACCGTACTGCCGGCCTCCGGCAGCCGGAGTATAGTGTTGACCCAACAACGGACTCTAGTGTGAATACGCATCAATCCGACCCCGCCAACCGTGCCCGCCTGCGCTGGCGCGCCCGCCGCGGCCTGCTCGAGAACGACCTGATCCTCACGCGCTTCCTGGATGCGCATGAAGAAACCATGACGGACGAGGAAGTCGATGCGCTGACCCGTCTGCTGGACCTGGCGGATAACCCGCTGATGGACCTGCTGCTGGGGCGCGCCGAGCCCGAAGGCGAGGTCGACCTCCCGCACGTCCGCGCCCTGGTGGCGCGGCTGCGGCAAGCCTGAGCGAAACCGGAAGATTTCGTTTTATTTTGTCTTGTAGACTCACCTCCCAAAGAAGGAAGTGCCATGAACATCTCTGATACCAAAGCCACCCTGTCGTTTTCGGACGGCAGCCCATCGGTAGACATGCCGATCTACAAAGGCACGATCGGCCCGGACGTCATCGACATCCGCAAGCTGTACGGCCAGACCGGCAAGTTCACCTATGACCCTGGCTTCATGTCGACCGCCGCCTGCCAGTCGGCCATCACGTACATCGATGGCGACAAGGGCGAGCTGCTGTACCGCGGCTACCCGATCGAGCAGCTGGCCGTCAACTGCGACTTCCTGGAGACCTGCTACCTGCTGCTGAACGGCGAACTGCCGAACGCCGCAGAAAAGGAAAAATTCGTCGCCACCGTGACCAAGCACACGATGGTCCACGAGCAGATGCAATTCTTCTTCCGCGGCTTCCGCCGCGACGCGCACCCGATGTCGGTGCTGGTGGGTACCGTCGGCGCCCTGGCGTCGTTCTACCACGACTCGCTGGACATCAACGATGCCAAGCAGCGCGAGATCTCGGCCATCCGCCTGATCGCCAAGCTGCCGACCCTGGTCGCCATGGCCTACAAATACTCGATCGGCCAGCCGTTCGTGTACCCGCGCAACGACCTGTCGTACAGCGCGAACTTCATGCGCATGATGTTCGGTAACCCGTGCGAAGAGTACAAGGTCAACGACGTCCTCGTCCGCGCCCTGGACCGCATCCTGATCCTGCACGCCGACCACGAGCAGAACGCATCGACCTCGACCGTCCGTCTGGCCGGTTCGTCGGGCGCCAACCCGTTCGCGTGTATCGCAGCCGGTATCGCCTGCCTGTGGGGCCCGGCACACGGCGGCGCGAACGAAGCCGCACTGAACATGCTGAAGGAAATCGGCTCGGTCGAGAACATCCCGGCCTTCATCGAGAAGGTCAAGGACAAGAACTCGGGCGTGAAGCTGATGGGCTTCGGTCACCGCGTGTACAAGAACTTCGACCCGCGCGCCAAGCTGATGCGCGAAACCTGCCACGAAGTGCTGAACGAACTGGGCCTGCAGGACGACCCGCTGTTCAAGCTGGCGATGGAACTGGAAAAGATCGCCCTGAACGACGACTACTTCGTGTCGCGCAAGCTATACCCGAACGTCGACTTCTACTCGGGCATCGTGCAGTCGGCCCTGGGCATTCCGGTTTCGCTGTTCACCGGTATCTTCGCGATGGCCCGTACCATCGGCTGGATCGCCCAGTGGAACGAAATGATCGCCGACCCGGAACAGAAGATCGGCCGTCCGCGCCAGCTGTTCGTCGGTTCGACCGTTCGCGACGTGCCGACCATCGATAAGCGCTGATCCGCTTCGTCGTCGTCAAGAAAGCGAGCCTGCGGGCTCGCTTTTTTTGCGTCTTCGTATAAAATATACGGTGTATAAATAAGGAGACGCCATGAGCGGACACGTATTCATCGCCACCAGCCTGGACGGCTACATCGCGCGCCCCGACGGCGACATCGGCTGGCTGCTCGCCCGCGACGACCCGAACGAAGACCACGGCTACGACGCCTTCATCGCCGACAAGGATGCGATCGTGATGGGCCGCGGCAGCTACGAGAAGGTAGCGACGTTCGACCCCTGGCCGTACGACCGGCCGGTGCTCGTGCTGTCGCGCCGACTGGCCGGCACGCCGGTGCCCGACCGGCTGCGCGGCAAGGTGCGTTTCGCGGACCTGGCACCGCCCGAGGCCATGCGCGTCCTGGCGCAGGAGGGCGCACGCCGAGTCTACGTGGATGGCGGCCAGGTCGTGCAGGCCTTCCTGCGCGCGGGGCTGGTCGAGGACATGGTCATCACGACGGTGCCGGTGCTGATCGGCGCGGGCCGCAAGCTTTTCGGGGAATTGCCGGCCGACCGCGACCTGTCCCTCGTCGCCAGCCGCAGCTTCCCGTCGGGCCTCGTGCAATCCACGTACCGCGTGCTGCCATGACGCGCCCGCGCGGCCGGCCCGCGCGCGGGCAGGGCGTCACGCGCGACGCCATCCTGGACGCCGCGCTGGCCCTGCTCGACGAGGATGGCGACGCCGGCCTGACGATGCGCGCGCTGGCGGCCCGGCTGGGCGTGACGCCGATGAGCCTGTACCACCACGTGACCGACCGCGCCGGCCTGCTGCGGGCATTGTCGGACCGGTTGTACGGCGATGTGCTGCAGGATGCCGACGCGGCCGCCGGCCCCGTCGATGGGGTGAGAGTGCTGCTGACGCGCTATCACGACGCCGTCGTCGCGCACCCGCAGCTGACGCTCGCGATCTTTGCCGAGCCGGCGGCCTTCGCGGGGGCGAGCCGCGAGATCACGGACCGCCTGACCGCGCTGCTCGCGGCCGTCACGCCGGCGCACCTGCTGTGGCGCGACATCCTCGTCGACCACGCGCATGGCAGCGGGCTTGCGCTCATCGCCGCCCGCGCCGACGCGGCGCGCGTGGACGCGTTGCGGGAGGCGTACCGGCAGGCGCTGGACTGCCTGCTGGCGCCATTCAGTCGAGGTTGACCAGGGACCCGACCGCATCGATGAAGCGCTGCCGGATCAGCACGGGGCTGAACTGCTGGACGAAGCGCCACGCGTCCAGGGCATACTCGCCATAGCCCCCTGCGCCCGCCGACCGCCATCCGGGGGCGCGGACGTGCGCGATATCCGCGGCAAGTGCACGGGCAAGGGCATCGACATCGCCGGTCGGCACCAGGCTGGCATGGCCGCCGGTCACGGCCGGCGTGTTCGAATTGTCGCAGGCGATGACCTTGCAGCCGGCGGCCAGCGCTTCCACGATCGGGACGCAAAAGCCTTCGTGACGGGTCGGCAGGACGAACACGTCGGCATCGCGCAGGATCCGCTCCTTGGCGTCTTCCGGTGCGTCGCCGTGCAGACGCACGACGATGCGGCCGCCGGCATCGCGGGGCAGGTCGGCGGCGGCCGCGCGCATCATGTCGAGCAGTGCAGGGTCCGAAAACGCGATGTTGGCGACGACGTCCAGCGCCAGGCGGACGTCGGATCCCGTTTGCGCGAGTACCTGGCGGAGCGCCGCCAGCAGGTCCTGCGGGCCTTTCGACCCGACCAGTCGTCCGACGAAGGCGAGACGGACGATGCCGTCGCGCGCGCTGGGCTTGTCCGGCACCGGCGCCGGCGGACTGGCGACGGCGAGCGGCAGCACGGTGGCGGCTGTCCCGATGCGCGCGGCGCGCAGCACGCCGAGGTTGATCGCGCTGTCGCACAACACGTGGTCGGCGAACGCGATGTTGGCCATCTGCCGGAACGAGCGGTCGATCGTCTCGTGCTGCGCCGGCGCCACCAGGTGTTTCGGCGTGATGTTGTGAAAGGCGACCACGCGCCGCGCGCCGCGTGGCACGACGGGCAGCAGGTCGAACAGCGCGTAGTAGATGCCGAAATGGAAAAGGACCAGGTCGCTTTGCTGGAAATGCGCGTCGAACGCCACGTCCGACAACGCGCCCACCGCATGACACGCCACCCCGGGCTGGTCGCAGACGTGGGCATACAGGCGCACGTCGTGCCCCGCGGCGCGCAGCCAGTGGTACTGGTCGGCGATGGCGTTCGAGATCGCGTCGTGGCGGACGCAGACGCCGTGGATCAATGACACCTTCATGCCGCTTGCGGCGCGAAGCGTCCGCGGGCCAGGTCGTACAACGGCATGCTGGACTGCGCCATGCGCGCCGCGGTGAAATGCTGGACGAACCGCGCGCGGCCGGCCGCGCCCAGCGCCGCGCGCCGCGGCGCGGAAGCCGCGAGATCCAGGATCGCATCGGCCAGCGCCGCGCTGTCGCCGGGCGGCACGAGGATGCCGTTGAGGCCGTCGGCGACGACTTCCGGCATGCCGCCGGCGCGGCAGCCGATCACCGGTTTGCCTTCCCGCATGGCTTCGAGGAATACCAGGCCGAACGACTCGAAGCGGCTCGGCGCCACGAACACGTCGCAATCGCGGTAGGCGGCCCGCAGCGTCGCGTCGTCGACGCGGCCTTCGAACACGACCCGGTCCCCCCAGCGCCGCGGATGGCCCTCCGCGCGCCAGGCGTCCAGGTAGCTGGTGCGCTCTCCGGGCCGGGGAATCGTGTTGTCGCCCAGGATGCGGAAGCGGATGGACGGATGCGCGGCCAGCACCCGCGGCATCGCGGCGAGCAGCACGTCGATGCCCTTGCGCGCTTCGAGCCTGCCGACGAACAGCACGTCGATCCGTCCGCCGCGGGGTGCGGGCGGCGCGGCGGCCGCATCCGGCATCCCGAGCGGGACCGTCATCACGGCGGCGGGATCGAAGCGGAATCCGTACGCCTGTTCGATGTCGCGGCGGATGGCCTCACTGATCGCACGCACCGCATGCGAGCCGCGCATCAGCTCTTGTTCCAGCGCCAGCATCGGCGTGCCGAAATCCGCCATCCAGCGCGCGTCATTACGCAGGTCGGGATGTTCCTGCAGCCAGAAATACAGGGTGGTCTGCAGGCTCGTGACCAGTGGCCAGCCGCCATCGAGCAACAGCGCGGCACCCTCCGTGTCCCAGATGGGCGCTTCGACCACGTCGACGGGACGCAGGCCGGCGATGCGGCGCGTCTCCGCCAGCGCCGTCGCGCACCAGTCCCAGACGGGTTGCGGAATCGCGCGCGCGACCGCGCCCGGCGTGCGCGTGCGGCGCTGCACGGCCATGCGATGCATCCAGACCCCGTTCTCCAGGCTCACCTCGTTGGTGCCTTCCGTGATGACGTGCACCTGGTGCCCCGCCTGCGCCAGCGCTTCGGCCAGGTCGCGGTAGAAGACGGCGATGCCGCCGCGATGCCCGGGCGGATAGTCCCGCGACACCAGCACCACCGTGCGCGTGTCCCGATGCGCGCGCGCCGCGAACGGCAGGAAGTCGCCCGGCAGTGGCGACCATGTCGTCGGCGCGATGCCCGGGCGGGGGCTTTCCAGGCCGCGGCGCAGGCCCGTTTCGCCGGCGCGGACCGCCGCGGCATCGAAGTCGTCGAGCGCCGCCGGCGGCAGGCGGCCGGCGGCGACCAGGTGGACGACGTCGGCGCGCCGGGCGGCGACCCGCTCCGCATGCAGGCGCTCGATGTGCGCGAGCGGGACATACGGCAGGCCGTGCTTGATTGAAAAATACAGCGAATTCTTCAGGATCGGATACGACGCCACGGTGAGCTGCGCAGCGTCGCGTACCGCGTTCGGCGCGGCCTCGTGGTGCACATACGCATCCGGCAGCTGCCTGATCAGGAAGCCCGCATCGATCAGGCGGCAGCAGAGGTCGGTCTCGTCCAGGTAGTATTCGATCTCCTCGTCGAACCCGCCCACCTCGAGCAGCGCGGTGCGCCGGAACGATGCGTTGGTGCCCTGCAGATAGGGAAAGCGGAACGAACCCGGGAAGCACAGCGACGGGCTTGCGCCAGGTGCGCGCCAGTCGGTCTCGGCGAGCCTTGTCGCAGTCGCATACCGGTACTGGAACGTGTAGCCGCTGCGGTCGCATACGATGCCGCCGGCGCCGCCGACCTGCGGATCGGCATAGGCCGCCGCCAGGTGGGTCAGCCATTCCGGCTCGGGAATCGCGTCATCGTCGATGAACGCCACCACGTCGCCGCGCGCCATGCAGATACCGATGTTGCGCGACATCGACAGGTTGGCGACCGGGCAGGTTCCCGTGCGGATCCGCGATCCCCACTCAGCAAGCACTTGCGCGGTGTCGTCGGTGCATGGCCCCTGGACGACGATGACTTCGAACTGTCCCGCGTAACGAAGGTGCGCCAGGCTCGTCAGCACGCGCCTCAGCAGGGACGCGCGGTTCAGCGTATTGATGACGATGGAAAAGGACGTCATTGCCCGAGCTGCCGCTCCAGCCGTTCCAGCCGTTCCAGCCGCGTCCGCAACTCGGCCAGTTCCCGCGTCAGCCCGCGCAGCGTCACCGGAAGCGACTGGGCGAGGTTCTCGGGATCCTGCAGGACGGCCAGCGTGCGGGCGTTCAGGTCGGACATCGTGTGCAGCAGTGCCGGCAGCTGTTCGGTCGCGAAACGATGCTGCCGATCATTGTGTTCCGGCAGGCGGATCAACGCCACCAGTATGCGGACGAGGCGGCCCACGACGGGCCAGCCCGCCAGGGTGCGTACGATGCGTCGCAGTAATGCTTCCATGAAGTGACGTCATAGGAAATTGTTAACTGCGCAATATTAACGTAATCAATCGTCCATCATGCAGCGCTGGATCACGGTTCCTGACTGCGCGAACACAGCCATGAAAAAGGCCGCCGGATCGCTCCGGCGGCCTTCGCATGTCCACGTTATCGATGAATGATCAGACGGCGTAATACGCCTCGACCGTACCTTTCAGCTTGATCAGCATCGGACGGCCCTTGCGGTCCAGGGTCTTGCCGGCGGCGACCCTGATCCAGCCTTCGCTCAGGCAGTATTCCTCGACGTCCGTGCGTTCCTTGCCGTTGAAACGGATGCCGACCGGGTGCTTGAAGACTTCCGCGTTGTGGTGCGGGCTCTTCGGGTCGATGGACAGGCGGTCGGGCAGGGGTGGGAGTTGGGTAGTATCGTTCATGGCGGGAATTATCCACGATTCCGTGCGCATGCGCGAGCGCCGCGTGATCCGTCCCGGTGGACGCAGTTGCAACATTTCGCTATGCTCGGCCGAAGTTCGTTCGATCTGGCCACATGAGGACATCAAGACCATGAAATCGCTCATCCTCGCCTGCTGCCTGTTCGTGGCCGGCCTCGCCCACGCCGCCGGCGTCGACCCGGCCCTCGCGCAGCAGGTCGATGCGTTCGTCGACGGCTGGCACGACGATGCCGCGCACGCGCGCATGCGCTACTTCGACAAGATGGCGCCGGACGGCGTCTACATCGGCACGGACCGCACCGAACTATGGCAGCGCGACGCTTTCCGCGAGTGGGGCCGCAAATACTTCGAGGGCAAGCAGGCCGCGTGGGTCTTTCATCCCACGCGGCGCAATGTCTACGCGACGGCAGATGGATCGATGATCTGGTTCGACGAATTGCTCGACACGGAAAACATGGGCCATTGCATGGCCAGTGGCGTCATCCGCAGGACGCCGGCCGGATTCGAGATCGTGCATTACCAGCTGTCGCTCGCGGTGCCGAACGAGGCGGCGAAGAAGGTGATCGAGGTCGTCAAGGCGGCCGAATCCAGGTAATTCGACCTCTGCTTATTGTGGATAACCCGTAGAGAGGCGCTTCCGGCATTGATTTAGTTCGATGAGATTACTATTATCATTCAATACAACTAAACATTTTTGCAATACGTCGTAGCGTGGAGCAAGTAGTCGGGAGTGTAGTGAAAGGCATTGTCTTTAATTTGTTGGAAGAGGCCGTCAGCAGTACATACGGCGACGCCGCATGGGATCGGCTGCTCGATGCGGCAGGACTGGAAGGCGCCTATACATCGCTCGGCAGTTATGACGATGCCGAGATTGCGGCCCTGGTGCGTGCGGCAGCGGACGCCCTGGACATACCGGAAGACACCGTGTTGCGCTGGTTTGGCCGCAGGGCGATGCCGCTGCTGGCGCGGCGTTACCCGGTGATCTTCGACAGCCATGCGAACGTGCGCAGCTTCCTGCTGAGCCTGAACAGCATCATTCATCCCGAGGTCTGCAAGCTCTATCCCGGCGCACGGACGCCTGTCTTCGATTTCGATACGAGCGTCGCCGGCGTGCTGAAGATCGGCTACGACTCGCCTCGCCGCTTGTGTGCGCTTGCCGATGGGTTCATGCACGGCGCCGCCACGCATTTCGGCGAGCGGATCGAGCTCGAACAGCACGAATGCATGCACCGCGGCGATCGCCGCTGTGTGTTCCACGTACGTGTCGAGCCGGCATGATCGGGCTCGACAAGACGGACGCCGCAGCGGAGGTCGCCCGCCTCCAGCGGCGCGTGCGACGCGAAGCGGCCGCGCGCCATGAAGCCGAGGCGATCGCCGAGCGGGGCCTGCGTGATCTGTACCAGCGTCAGCAAGAAATTGCCTTGCTGGAGAGTATTGCGGTGGCCGCCAACGAGGCGGACGACGTCCATGCCGCGATGGGGCGCGCGCTCGAGGCAATGTGCCGTTATGCGAGTTCGCCCCTCGGCAACCTGTGGCTGGTGTCGGGCCCGCGAGGGCAGGAGCGGCTCAGCGCCACCGGCATCTGGTATGACGAGGCTGCGCGCAACGGGGACAGTCCGGTCCAGGAATTGCGTACGCGCACCGAGGCCGGCATGTTCGCGCCTGGCGTCGGGCTGCCAGGGCGGGTTGCGCTGAGCGGCAGGCCGGAATGGGTGGCCACCGATGGCACGGGCACGGTCGAGCTGCCGCGCCTGCCACTGATCGTCGGCGCGGGGTTTGCTTCGCTCGTCGCCTTTCCGGTGATGATCGCCAGCGAAGTGGTTGCGGTCGTCAAGTTTTTCAGCCGCAAGCGCGAGGCGCCGGACGAATCGCTGCTGCGCCTGATGGCCCAGGTCGGCACGCAGCTCGGCCGCGTGTTCGAGCGTTGCCGCGCGCGGGACAAGCTGATGCACAATGCGCTGCACGATCCCCTGACCCAGCTGGGCAACCGCAGGCTGTTCCTGGAACGTCTCGAACACCTGCTGCAGCGCACGCGGCGCAAGCCGGGCGGCCATTTCGCCGTGCTGTTCGTGGACCTGGACCGTTTCAAGTCGATCAACGACGGGCTGGGACACCAGTCGGGCGACCAGTTGATCATCGCAGCGGCGCGGCGGCTGTCGGCCTGCCTGCGCCAGAGCGACCTGGTGGCGCGCGATCCCGCGTTCGCGCACGAGCACCTGGTCGCGCGTCTCGGCGGCGATGAATTCGTGATCCTGCTCGACCAGGTCGGCAGCGCCGAACATGCGATCCTGGTCGCCGAGCGCATCATGGGCGTGCTGGCCGAACCCTTCGACGTGGCCGATCAGCGCGTGTTCGTGACCGCCAGCGTGGGCATCACCCTGAGCGCGACCGGCTACGCCAACGTCGAGGACATCGTGCGCGATGCCGACATCGCGATGTACCACGCCAAACGCACCGGGCGCGCGCGCTGGATGATGTTCGACCAGGCCATGCAGCGGGCTGCCGTGAGCCGCCTGCAGATGGAAGCCGATCTGCGCTACGCGATGGACCGCCGCGAGTTCTTCCTCGAGTACCAGCCGATCGTCGCGCCGCGCGACGGCCGGGTGCGCGGTTTCGAAGCCCTGCTGCGGTGGCGCCATCCGGTACATGGCCTCGTGCCGCCGGCCCGGTTCATCCCGATCGTCGAAGAAACCGGCCTGATCGAGCCGATCGGCGCATGGGTGCTGGGCGAGGCGTGCCGCCAGCTGCGCGACTGGCAGCAGGCCTTCGACCTGCACCTGACGATGAGCGTGAACGTGTCGGCGGTCCAGTTCACGGACGAGGGCCTCGTCGGCGTGGTGACGGATGTGCTGGCCGCGACGGGCATCGCGCCCGCCACGCTCAAGCTCGAGCTGACCGAAACCGCCGTGATGGCGGACGCCGAAGGCGCACTGGCCGCGTTCGCGCAATTGAAGGCGCTCGGCGTGCGGGTCAGCCTGGACGATTTCGGCACCGGTTACTCGTCGCTCAGCTACCTGCGCCGCCTGCCAATCGACACGCTGAAGATCGACCGCTCGTTCGTCAGCAAGCTCGATCGCCACGACGACAAGCGCCAGATCGTCGAAGTGGTCCTGACGCTGGCCCGCGCGCTCGGCATGGATGTGGTGGCGGAAGGCGTGGAGACCGAAGCCGAGCTGGCGCTGTTGCGCGAGATGGGCAGTGACCTCGTGCAGGGCTATTATTACTACCGCCCTCTTGCAACGGCGTCCGCCACGCGCGTACTGGCCGGGCAGTTCGGATCGGTCCGATCAGAATAATTCCAGGTTCTGCGGTCCCGGCGGCGGCGTCTTTTTCACGGGCGTCTTCGGGGCAGCCCAGGCCTTCATTTCTTCGGCCGGATAGGGGCGCAGGAAGCTGCGCGCCAGCTCCGGATCGCGGCAGTGCAGCCACGCGTCGACGTCGTCCGGCGGCAGCACGACGAGCGCGCGTTTTTCGTCGTCGGGCTTGTGGAAGCGCCGCATCAGCGGGTGGTCGTCCGCGTTGATCGTGATCTGCGTGAACGATGCCGCGATCGTCCCGTCGGCCTCGGACCATTCGCGCCACAGGCCCGCCACGAAGAACATGCCGTCGTCCCGCATGCCGATGCCGAAGCGTTCGGCGCGGCCGCTTTCGTAGTTGGGCTCATAAAAACAGGTCATCGGCACGGCGCACAACTGGGTGCGGCGCCAGGCCGGGGCGAACGAGCGCTTTTCGCCCAGCGATTCGGCGCGCGCGTTCATCGTGTCGAACGGTTTGACACCGGCCGGGATGTGGCGGCGCGGGACCATGCCGTAGCTCGCGAGCTGCAGCACGCGTTCGCCGTCCGGCCCCGCGCGCACGATCGGGGCCGTGTAATCCTTCCACGTTTCGCTGGGCCAGTCCCAGTCTCGGTACAGGTCGACGAGGGTGCCGAGCACCATGTCGAGTTGTTCGGGCAGCGGGGGGCGGTAGTTGACGCACATGGCGCTAGTTTGACATAAAAACGCCTCTTAAAAGCGGTAACGCGCGCTGACCAGCACCGTGCGCGGCTCGCCCGGCAGGTTGTAGTCGTTGGCGCCGCTGTGCGCGGACACGAAGTACGTGCGGTTGAGCAGGTTCCGCACCGTGACCGTGACGTCGACCTTGCCGCTGTCGTAGCCCGCGCCGAGCTGCAGCACGCCGTAGCCCGGCAAGGTCGTCAGGTCGTCCGGCGACGCATAGCGGCCCGATTCCGCGCGGCCGCCGGCGGCGACCCAGAAGTGGCCGTCGAGGCGGTGCTTGATCCATGCGTTGAACGTGTGGCGCGGCGTGAGCGCGGCCGTGTTGCCCTCGAACGGCTTGCCGGCGGACGTCAATTCCGTCGAGTCCTCGATGGTGCCGCGCATGTTCGCATAGCCGGCGATCGCATCCCAGCCCGGCGCGATCTCGCCCATGAAGCTCAGTTCCAGGCCGCGCGTGCGCTGGCGGCCGATGGGCAGCGAGAAGTTCGTGTTGGCCGGATCGGCGACCTGGATGTTCGATTGGGTCATGTCGAACAGCGCGGCCGTCAGGCTCGAACGGGCCGTCAGGTCGAGCTTCACGCCCACTTCCTTGTTGACCGTCTGCGTGGGCTTCAGCGTGTCGCTGTTGGCGCGGAACGTGAACGAATCCGCGATGGGCTGGAAGGAGCGGTTCCACGATGCGTAGACGGCCACACGGCTCGTGGGCTGGTACACGGCGCCCAGCCGCGGCGACCACGTGTCGTCCGTGCGCTGCAGGTCGATGTTCTTCGCCGTGCGGTCGTCGCGGTCCTGCTTCAGGTGGTCGTAGCGCACGCCGGCCAGGACTTTCCATTCCGGCGTCAGCGCCACGAGGTCTTGCAGGTACAGGCCCGCGATGTCGACGCGGTTCCGGTTGTCCGCGCTGGCCGCGACGCTGTCCGGCAGCACTGGCAGGTCGACGAGGACCGGATGGAACAGGTTGTACGTCGCCACGTTGTTGCGCGAGCGGAGCACCTCGCTCTTGTTCTGTCGGCCGAGTTCCACGCCGTACAGCAGCTTGTGGTTCGTCGTGCCCCAGTCGACGGTCTGGGACAGCTCGTTCTGCAGGTAGCGGCCGTCCTCGTCGCGCAGACGGTGGCTCTGGCCGATGGCGACGGTCGGGGCGGCGCCATCCTTGATGGTGCCGATCGACGTGTAGTTGCGGTCGAGTGCGTAGTCGTACGCGCGCAGCACGGTGTGCAGTTTCAGGTCCGGCGTGAACGCGTGGTCGAGCGTCGCGGTGGCGCTTTTCACGTCGCTCTGCACGAATGCGCGCGCGGTGGCGTTGGCGGCGCCGAAATAGGTCTCGACCGGCACGTCGACGGGCCGGCCGTGGTAGCTGGGCACGCCCTGGTCGGCCAGGCGCTTGTCGTGCAGGTAGTCCGCTTGCAGGGTCAGCGTCGTGGCGGGCGACAGCTTGAACGTGGCCGACGGCGCGAGCGCCTGGCGGCGCAGGAAGTAGCGGTCGCGGAAGCCGGTCGAGTCCTCGACGGCGCCCGTCAGGCGGAACAGCGCGTCCTTGTCGTCGTTGGCCGCGCCGACGTCGAACTCGCCGCGGCGCTGGCCGTGCGAGCCGAGCGTGACGCCCGCCTCCAGCAGCGGATCCGCGAGCGGCTTCTTCGTCACGCGGTTGACGAGACCACCGGCCGAGCCGCGGCCGTACAGCACCGACGCCGGTCCCTTGAGCACTTCGACGCGCTCGATGTTGGAGAGGTCGCGGAAGTACAGCGCGTCGTCGCGCACGCCGTCCACGAACTGGTCGCTGATGGCGGAGAAGCCGCGGATCGTCACCTGGTCGCGCTGGCCGTCGCCGACGGAGAACGACAGGCCCGGCACGTTCTGCAGCGCGTCCTGCAGCGACAGCGCGTTCTGGTCGTGCAGCACGACGGCCGGCACCACGTTGACGGTCTGCGGAATGTCGCGCAGCGGCACGTTGATCTTGGTGGCCGTGTTGGTCTCGGTGACTTCGTACGAGCCGGCGTCGATCTTCCGGTCGCGGATGACGACTTCCGGCATCGCGGGTTCTTCGGCACGGACCGGTGTCCACACGCTGCAGGCAAGGGCGACGAGGCAGGGGAGGGGGCGCAGTACTTGTTTCATGATGTTCCTGTTGTTGTTTGAAGGTGTTGGAAATCGGACGAGCGAGTCCGGATCGCGCGCATGCCGACGGCGGCGACGGCGTACAGCAGCGCGACGGTCCAGAACATGGCGGCCAGCGGCACCCACGCGAGCGCGAGGCCGCCCGCGCCGGCGCCGACGAGCGCGCCGGCCTTGGCGGCGCCGTTGCCGGCGCCGAGCACGCGGCCCTGTTCGTCGTCCGCCGCTGCGCGCGAGAGCAGGCCATAAAAGACGGGCAGCAGCGCCGCGAGGCACACGCCCCACAGCACGCGCGCCAGCACGAACAGGGCGGTGTTCGTGACCAGGGCCTGCACCGCGACGATGGCGGCGCACGCCCAGAGAATCCATTCGACCTGCGCGAGCACGCGTGCATGCGCCAGGTGCGCGAAGCGCCGGGCCCAGTACGGCGCGGCCACGCACAGGCCCAGGGCAGTGCCCGCATAGCACAGGCCCGTCACGCGGTTCGATACGTGCAGGACTTCGTCGGCATACAGGCCGAAGAACGTCTGCGGCATCATCTTCCCGGCTTGCACCAGCACGATGCCGAGCAGCAGACCATACAGCCCGTCCGGCAGCGCCGCCTTCCGCTCACGCACGCCGGGGGAGCGCGTGGCCGGCGGCGCGACGGCCGGCAGGACGAAGAAGGCCAGCGCCGCGCACAGCAGGCACGCGGCGCCCGCCCACATGTTCACGCTGGCGAAACCCTGGGCATCGAACAGCCAGCCGCCAATCACCGGACCTGTCACGGAGCCGATGGCCGTCGCGGCCTGCAGCTGCGCCATCAACGCGCCGCGAGCCGCGCGCGTCACGAGCCGCGCGCCGTAGGCCTGCGCCGCCGCGATGTAGCCGGCCAGGGCGCCCTGCAGCAGGCGCACGGACAGGATGACGGCGACGTTGTCCGTCGCCGCGATCCACCATTGCGTGGCCGCCAGCGCGAGCAGCGCGCGCAGCAGCATCGGCTTGTGGCCGACCTTGTCGCCGAGGCGCCCCCACCACGGTGTCGTGCACATCGCCATGGCCAGCGGGCCCGCATAGGCGATGGCGCTGACCCACGCCAGCGCATGCGGCGTCAGGTCGCCCACGCGGCGCAGGTGCAGGGGCCAGAACGGGCCGCTCATCTCCATGGCGCCCATCGCCACGAGCTGCAGCGCGAACAGCCAGCGCGTGGTGGTCATGCGAGCGGATTGGGCATGGTGCCGTGCACGTCGTCCTGCGTGTCGGACAGGCGCATGCGCAGGAACGCTTTCGCCGGCCAGTCGTGCTCCAGCAGCGCCGCGCGTTCGGCGTGCCAGCGGGCCGCGTCGACGCGGCCGCGCAAGGCCGTGAAGACGGCGTCGATCTCGCGCCGCAGGACGTCCCAGAACGGCTGCTCGGGATGGCCGTACGCGCGCGCCAGCAGTAGCGCCAGTTCGGACAGGTGGCATAGCAGCACGGCGTGCAGCAGCTTGTCGCGCACGGGCTCGTCATCTTCGTACACGGTGGCGCCGGCGCGGTAGGCGTCGATCGCGCGGCCCGCGCCGCGCAGGGTGGGACCGTGGATGCGCAGGTCGCCGAAGTCGCGCGCGAGCAGCTGCACGGGCGCGTGGTCCGCGTCGAGCATGATGAAGCTGTTCTGCTGGTGCGCCTCGAACGCGATGCCGTACACGAGGTAGGCGGACAGCAGCGCCGTCAGCACGGTCCGCGCGTGGCGCTCGAAGTACGCGACGGCGCCCGCGGCGTGGTCGCCGTACGCGAGCGCGACGGCCTCCGTGACGAGCGGCCGGCCGCTGAACGGCGATTCCGCGAACAGCGCGCCGACGGGGACCGGAAAGCGCGCGCCGTCCGCCTTCGCCATCGGATTGGCGCGGTACAGGATCGCCAGGTGGCGCGCGCGATCGTCGTTACCGTCCGGGTCGAGGTAGTGGAGGCCCACGTCCTCGCGCACGATGTCGAGCGTGCCGCCGAAACCCGCTTCGGCGTCGAGGATCGTCGCGAGCAGGCGCGTGATGCGCGGTCCCATCACGGCGGACTTCGGCGACACGGTCCGCTGCACGCTGGTCAGGCGCAGCGACACCGGCAGCTTCAGGTGTGGCAGGGTCGGCGAGCCGGCCGGGACGACGGTGCGGAACGACATGGTCGGGGTCGCGTCGAGCGCCACGTCGTCCGGCAGCAGCAGGTCGCCGCGCGCGATCTCGGCCGCGAATTTTTCCGGGATCACCCGGCTGGCCTGGAAGGGATGCAGGGGCAGCGGGAGCCAGTCGGACGGCGACCTGCCCAGCGCCGCCAGGGCGACCTTCCAGCGCAGCAGCGGCTGCGGGAAGTGCCGGCCGAACCACGCGAGGTAATCGCCGTCGCCGGTGGAGAAGGTCACGTGCGCCTTGTCCGCGCGGATCGCGGCCAGCGGCACGGCCAGCGTCGGCTGGAATTCCGGCGACAGGGCCGTGACCTCGTCCGCGGACAATCCCAGCTTCGTCTTGAACGTGGGATGCCACGGGTGGCCCAGCGTGCCCCATTGCTCCAGCAGCAGGGCGGGATTCGCGTGGTTCGACTTGCGCAGTGCGGCGATGAAATGGATGTCGGCCGCGCCCAGTCCGGCGCGCAGCGCCCGCGCCCAGCCGCGCCGGTAGCCGAGGCACAGCACGTCGTTGGCGAGGCTGTTGTCGAGTTCGTGGATGAGCCTTTGCAGGTCCGCGCCGTCGCCCGGCAGGGAGGGCGCCACGCAGGCCAGCAGCGCCGCTGCGTGCGCGACCGGCTGCGGCCGTTCCCCGGTCGCGTAGTACGACACGCCGCCGGCCAGCCGGCAATCGCCGATGCGGCCGAGGCTCAGGCCTTCGAAGCGCAGCATGCCTTGTTGCGCCCACAGCGGCAGCCACGATACCGCGCCCTCCGTGATCAACTGATCCCCGTTCAGGAGGCGTTCGCGGAACAGGGCCTGCAATGTGCGCTGCAGGCTGCGCCGGCGGGCGTCGGACGATGCCAGCTCGGCGGCAACGGCGTCCAGGGAGTGATCGACGGGGTCGAGCAGTTTCGGTATCGCGTTCATCGGCTTGCCTTCTCAATAACGACGGGAACGCAGCATAACGTAAACGCGAATCATTCTCAATACGATTCTCAATATTGCCCGATATGGATCAAGGCAGGGGCGTATGTTAAGGTTGCGCCGATGAACTCCCGATCCAACGGCGGCTACGTCGGCCGCTTCGCTCCATCGCCCACGGGCCCGCTGCACGCGGGGTCGCTGGTCGCCGCGCTGGCCAGTTACCTGGATGCGCGCGCCCACCACGGTACCTGGCTGGTCCGCATCGAAGACATCGACGAGGGCCGCAGCGTGCCTGGCGCCGCCGGCGAGATCCTCGACCTGCTGCACCGGCTGGGCATGGAGTCCGACTGCGAGGTCGTGTGGCAGAGCCGCCGCAAGCACTTGTACGAGGCGGCGTACGACCGCCTCGCCGGCCACGTCTACCCGTGCGGCTGCAACCGCCGCGAGATCGCCGATTCGCGCCTGGGCTTCGCGCCCGACGGCGCCGCCATCTACCCGGGCACATGCCGCCATGGCCTCGCGCCGGGCCGCAGCCCGCGCAGCCTGCGCCTGCGCGTGCCGGAGGCGGGCGAGGACGTCATCACATTCCAGGACCGCGTGGCCGGCGTCGTCACGCAGCAGCTGGCCAGCGAGTCGGGCGACTTCGTATTGAAACGCGCGGATGGCTACTGGGCGTACCAGCTGGCCGTCGTCGTGGACGATGCGGAGCAGGGCGTGACGGACGTCGTGCGCGGCGCCGACCTGCTCGATTCCACGCCGCGCCAGATCTTCCTGCAGCGGCTGTTGAACGTGCCGACGCCGCGCTACCTGCACGTGCCGGTGGTGCGCAATGCGAATGGCGAAAAACTGTCGAAGCAGACGGGGGCGCTGGCCGTGCGGCCCGGGGACGAGGAAGCTGCAGTGGCCGCATTGCGGCAATCGGCGGGGTTTCTCGGGCTGGAAGTGGGCGAGCCAGGGTCGCTGGAAGCATTCTGGCGGGTCGCGGTGCCCGCGTGGGCTGCGTTGCATGTAAGTTGATGCCTCCCCGCATCAACCATCGATCTCACACCATCGGCCGCCTCCGGCTCATCCACATCAACCCGGCGAGACCCACGGCCAGCATCGACCACTCGGCCGTCTCCGGCACGGGTGGTGCGGCCACCAGCCAGCCGCGGATTTCCCCGTTCGGATAGAGACTCGTGTGGATGTTGACGTAGGCCTCGTTGGCATTGATGGCGTCGATGAGGGCCGTTTCGGCACTCGACGCCGTGCCGCCGTGCGTGCTCACGAAGGCGGGATCGTAGGACATCGCGTCATCCAGCGCGACGGCGTTGGTGTAGGTGCCCGCGCGGACGCCTGGCGGGAAGTCTTGGAACGGTATCGCCACCGGCGCCACGCCCGTGAAGGCCGAGCTCGTGCAGCAATGGATGTGGGCATCGGTGGTGGTGCCGTCCAGGTCGCGGAACGGCATGTCGACGAACATTTCCTTCCCGCCCAGGTCGATCGTCACGAGGCTGGTGCCGGGCGAGGGGTTGGGCGGGCTTTCCAGCGCCCCGCTGGCGACGGCCCGGTAGCTCGGGTCGGCCGGCGCGGCAGCGGCGGGCACGGCGATGGCGGTCGACGCCGCCGCCAGTGCAAGGACTGACAGAACACGTTTCATGAGTACCTCCTTTGAACAAAAGTCCTGCGCGCACCCCGTCCTGGGGTGCTGACTAAAAACTTAGCACCGAAGACATGGGCGGTCTCACACCATACGGCTGAGATAGTGCCCGTAGGCGACTGAGATTTGGAAAGCTTGGCATAATCGACAACTGATCCTAATTGATTCCATTCATGCGCCATCTTTACAGTATCTTTACGCTTCTCACTATATCTTCCGTCGTCCAGGCGCAGGATGCGTCCCTGCTGGCCGGTGCGATGCGCGCCGACACGGATGCCGGCAATACGTCGTTCGCAGTCAACGTCGGCTATACGCAGCACCTCCACAAATACTTCTCCGTAAGCGCCGATTACCTGAACGAGGGCCATCCGAAGCTCCACCACCGCGACGGGCTCGGCGCCCAGCTGTGGGCGCATACGGCGGTCCCGCAACGGGGCTGGTCGTTCGGCGCCGGCTTCGGTCCCTACTATTACTTCGACACGACGACGGGCAATGGCTCCCTGGGCGATTACCGGAACGAACACGGCTGGGGCCAGCTGATGAGCGTGAACGCGATCTACCACCTGCATTCGCGCGCCTACGTCGAGGCGCGCCTGTCGCACACGCACGGCATCACGTCGCACGACAGCTCGATGCTGATGGTCGGCATGGGCTACGAACTGGGCAGCGTGCCGCGCTCGATCCGGCTGGAAAATGCCGACCGCGGCGACAACCTCGTCATGCTGCTCGCGGGGCGCTCGATCGTGAACAGTTTCAAGTCGGAGACGTCGACGTCGACGGGCCTGGAGTATCGGCGCACGTTCACGCCGAATGTCGAGGGCAGCGTCATCCTGATGAATGAAGGGAAGGTGGACGCGGCCGAGCGCAAGGGCGTCTCGGCCCAGGTGTGGCTGCTGCGCCCGTTCACCGAGCGCACCGTGCTGGAGATGGGTTTCGGCGCCTACGCCATGCGCGACCAGCTCGACCGCACCGATCCCCACGCGGCGCGCGAGAACCACGTGGCGCCGCTCGCATCGATCGGCATGCGCTACCGCATCGACGACCACTGGCGCGGCCAGCTCACCTGGAGCCGCGTCATCACGAATTACGCGCGCGATTCCGACGTGTTCCTGCTCGGCGCCGGCTACGCGTTCTGAGCGCCTTCAGGTGCGCACCGGATCCGTCGCCAACGGCCGCTTCATGATCGTGATGCTGCCGTCGGCCTCGAGGAAGGCGCACTGCATCTCGTGCTGCGCGCAATCGGCCTGGCGCAGGGCCTGCCGGACGTCCGACTCGCCCACGCGGTTGCGGCGCAAGACCTTGTCGAAGAACACGCCGTCGCGGCCGATGAGCAGCGAGTCGCCGTCCAGCAGGGATTCCATGCGGTGGCTGTTGGCCGCGAGCATCCCGAAGCCCGCGTTCAGCACGATCAGCGTGGCCGCGATGATCAGGCCGCCGCTGACGGAATCGTCGCCGCCCGACAAGCCGTTCGACACGGCTTCCGACAACAGCATCACGACGAGCAGGTCGAACGGCGTCAGCTGGCTGATCGTGCGCCGTCCGGACAATCGCACCATGGCGAGCAGGGCGACGTAGACCAGCGCGCCCCGCGCAACAAATTCCCACCAGGGAAGATCCATATCGAACATAGCGGCCTCGCTGGAATGCGGCGGATGCATCCATCGTAATGACGGGGCCGGCGGTTGACTGTTCGCTGGGGAACGCTGCGAACTCTACAGCTTGCCGATCTGCCGGTCGATGGCCTTGCGCGCCCGTTCGCTGCGTTCGCTGTAGCGGTCGGTCAGGTAGTCCGTGCGGCCGCGCAGCAGTAGCGTGAATTTGACGAGTTCTTCCATCACGTCGACGACGCGGTCGTAGTACGCGGACGGGCGCATGCGGCCGGCGTCGTCGAATTCCTTGTACGCCATCGGCACCGACGACTGGTTCGGGATCGTGAACATGCGCATCCAGCGTCCCAGCAGGCGCAGCGTGTTGACCACGTTGAACGATTGCGAACCGCCGCAGACCTGCATCACGGCGAGCGTGCGTCCCTGGCTGGGTCGTACCGCGCCCTGTTCGAGCGGAATCCAGTCGATCTGGTTCTTCATGACGGCCGTGACGGCGCCGTGGCGTTCGGGACTGCACCACACCTGGCCCTCGGACCACAGGCACAGTTCGCGCAGTTCCACGACCTTCGGATGCGTCTCCGGCACGCTGCCGACCATCGGCAATTCCATCGGGTCGAAGATTTTCACCTCCGCGCCGAAGTGTTCGAGGATGCGCGCCGCCTCGTACGTGAGGAAGCGGCTGAACGAGCGCTCGCGCAGCGAGCCGTACAGCATCAGGATGCGGGGCGGATGATCGAGGTCCCCGACGGGTTCCAGCTTGGCGGGCGTCGGCAGGTCGAGGCGTTCGAAGTCGATGTTGGGGAGTTTGTCCATGGTGGTGTCAGGAAAGCCGCAGCGCCAGCGCGGCCAGCGTCACGAGCAGGATCGGCAGGGTCAGCACGACGCCGGTGCGGAAGTACTGGCCCCAGGAAATACGGATGCCCTTGTCCGCCAGCACGTGCAGCCACAACAGCGTGGCGAGGCTGCCGATGGGCGTGATCTTCGGACCGAGGTCGCAGCCGATCACGTTGGCATAGATCATCGCCTCGCGCACGGCGCCGGTGGCGGGAACGGCGTCGATCGCCAGCGCGCCGACCAGCACGGTGGGCATGTTGTTCATCACCGACGACAGCACGGCGGTCGCGAAGCCGGTGCCGAGCGCGGCGCCCCAGGTGCCGTGCGCGGCGCTGCGCGCCAGCAGCGCCGTCAGGCCGTCCGTGAGGCCGGCGTTGCGCAAGCCGTAGACCACCAGGTACATCCCGAGCGAGAACACGACGACCTGCCATGGGGCGCCGCGCAGCACGGCGCGCACGGAAATGACGTGGCCGCGCGCGGCGACGGCCAGCAGCACGAGCGCACCCGTCGCGGCCACGGCGCTGATCGGCACGCCCGCGCGTTCCAGCCAGAAGAAACCGGCCAGCAGCAGCGCCAGCACGTACCAGCCGGCGATGAAGGTCGCGCGGTCGCGGATGGCATCCGTCGGGCGCTTGAGCTGGGCGAGGTCGTAGCGGGCGGGCAGGTCGCGGCCGAAGTACGCGACGAGCGCGGCGAGCGTCGCCAGCACCGCGACGATATCGACCGGCACCATGACGGCCGCGTAGCGCGCGAAGCCGATGCCGAAATAATCCGCCGACACGATGTTGACGAGGTTCGACACGACCAGCGGCAGGCTGGACGTGTCGGCGATGAAGCCGGCCGCCATCACGCACGCGAGCGTGGCGCGCGGCGGAAAGCGCAGCGCGGCCAGCATCGCGATCACGATCGGCGTGAGGATCAGCGCCGCGCCATCGTTCGCGAACAGCGCCGCGACGGCCGCGCCGAGCAGCACCAGCAGCACGAACAGGCGCCGGCCGTGGCCCCCGCCCCAGCGCGCCACGTGCAGCGCGGCCCATTCGAAGAACCCGGCGCGGTCGAGCAGCAGGCTGATGACGATGATGGCCACGAAGGCGCCGGTGGCGTTCCAGACGATGTGCCAGACGACCGGGATGTCGTCCACGCGGATCACGCCCGCGAGCAGGGCGACGGCGGCGCCGCCGGCGGCGCTCCAGCCGATGCCGAGTCCGCGCGGCTGCCAGATGACGAGGGCCAGCGTGGCGAGGAAGATGAGCAGCGCCGGCAGCATCACGGCGTCGATCCGCCCAGCTTGCCGATAGGGTCGAGCGCAGCCTTGAAGGCCGCGCGGTCGCCGGCCAGGCGCTCGGGCGGCAGCGCCAGGAATGCCTCGATGCGGGCGCGCAGGATCGCGTACGCCCGCTCGAACGCGGCATCGATCTCGGCCTCCGTGCCGGTCACGTGGCTCGGATCCTCCACGCCCCAGTGCGTGCGCAGTACCGGGCCGAGGTAGGCCGGGCAGGTTTCGCCGGCGGCGCTGTCGCACACGGTGACGACGATGTCCGGCGTGACGGGCAAGCCGTCCCACGATTTGCTGTAGTAGCCGTCGGTCGGGATGCCCTTGGCGGCCAGCAGGGCGAGCGCGCGGGCGTTCAGCCGGCCGGTCGGGTGGCTGCCGGCGCTGAGGGCGCGCCAGCCGGCGGGGGCCAGGTGGTTGAAGACGGCTTCGCTGATCAGGGAGCGGCAGGAGTTGCCGGTGCAGAGGAAGAGTATGTTCATGGTGATAAGAGTCAGCAGCAGGAGGTGTCGCGCGAGCAGGGCGTGCCGCCGCAGCAGTTTTCGGTGAGGAAGCCGACAAGGGCGTTCATCGCGTCGAAGCGGGCGGCATAGATGACGAAGCGGCCCTCCTGGCGCGGGACAACGAGGCCGGCGTGGGTCAGCTCCTTCAGGTGGAACGACAGCGACGAGGGCGGGACGCCCAGCGCTTCCGCGATCCTGCTGGCGGCAAGTCCGTCCGGCCCGGCCTGCACGAGGAGCCGGAAGGTCGCCAGCCGCGATTCCTGCGCGAGGGCGGCGAGGGCCGCCACCGCTTCCTTGTTGTCCATGGTCGCTCCGCTTTCAATTCGATAATTCGATTATAGTCGAAATGACTTGACATAGTCGAGTGCGGGAATCTATTCTTTATTCGTCGAATAACGAATAAAGGAGAGAACGACGATGGATACGAACGAACGACAATTTACGGTCGCGGTGCTGGGCGCCGGTCCGGTGGGCCTCGCGGCCGCGGCGCACCTGGTCGCGCGCGGCCTGGCGCCCCTGGTGTTCGAGGCGGGCGCGGCGCCGGGCGCGCACCTCGCGACCTATAGGCACGTGCGCCTGTTCTCGCCATGGCAGTACGACGTGGACAAGGCCGCGCGCCAGCAGCTGGCGCGCCATGGGTGGACGGCGCCGGCGCCCGACGCCCTGCCGACCGCCGGCGAACTGCTCGACGACTATCTGGCGCCGCTGGCCGCCACGCCCGAGATCGCGCCGCACCTGTTGTTCGGCCACCGCGTCAGCGCGCTCACGCGCGCCGGCTTCGACAAGGTGAAAACGCAGGGCCGCGAGCGTGCGCCGTTCGTCATCCGCGCCGACACGGCCGCCGGGCCGCGCGCGTACCTGGCCGATGCGGTGATCGATGCGACCGGCACGTGGTCGCACCCGAACCCGTTGGGGGCGGACGGCATTCCCGCGCTCGGCGAAGCGGCGCTGGCCGCACGCATCGATTACGGCATGCCCGACGTGCTGGGGGCCGCCCGCGCGCGGTTCGCGGGGAAGAGGATCCTCGTCGTGGGCGCCGGGCATTCCGCGGCCGGCACGCTGCTCGCGCTGGCCCGGCTGGCGCAGGACGACCCGGCGACGCGCATCGTGTGGGCGACGCGCGGCCGCCGCCTCGACCGGGTGTTCGGCGGCGGGGCCGCGGATGGTTTGGCGGCGCGCGGCGAGCTGGGGCTGCGCCTCAAGGCCCTGCGCGACGCGGGCGGCCTGGTATTGCGCCAGGACTTCCGCATCCAGGCCCTGGACGAGATCGATGGGCGGCTGCGGGTGACGGGTGCGCCGGTGGAGGGTACGGTGCCGGTGATCGACGGCATCGACCGGATCGTCTGCGCGGCGGGCGCCCGGCCCGACCTGGGCCTGGGCCGGGAACTGCGCGTACGCCACGATCCGTGGCTCGAGAGCACGGATGCGCTGGCGCCGCTGATCGACCCCAACGAACACAGTTGCGGCACCGTCCGGCCGCACGGACACCGCGAGCTGGCGCACCCGGAGCCCGGCTATTACGTCGTCGGCGCCAAGAGTTACGGCCGCGCGCCGAACTTCCTGCTGGCGACCGGGTACGAGCAGGTGCGTTCCGTCGTCGCCGCGCTGGCGGGCGACCTGGCGGCCGCCGACGACGTCCAGCTCGACCTGCCGGAAACGGGCGTCTGCAACACGCGGCTGGCCTTCGACGACGCCGCGCCAGGGCCGGCGGACGGGTGCTGCGGCGTGGCCCCGGCGGCGGCGGCGGCCTGCTGCGTGCCGGCAGCGGCCGCGGGCGGTGCGTGCGGTTGCCGTCATCCCGCCCCGACGGGCTGCTGCGCCTGAGCGGAGTCCGCATGCGCCGCCCATCGACGACCGTCGGCATCCTCGCCGTGACCCAGATCGTGTCCTGGGGTTCGCTGTACTACGCCTTCACCATCCTGGCGCCCGGCATCCGGCGCGACCTCGGCCTCGCGCCGGAGGTGGTGTTCGGCGCGTTCTCGTGGGCGCTGCTCGTCGCCGGGCTGGCCGCCGCGCCGGTCGGCATCCTGCTGGACCGTCACGGCGGCCGCGCCATCATGGCCGGCGGCTCGTTCCTGTGTTTCGTGGGGCTGGCCTGGCTCGGCCGCTGCACGGGCGCGGTGTCGTACTACGCCGCCTGGACGCTGGTCGGCCTGGCGATGGCGTTGACGCTGTACGAAGCCGCGTTCGCGACGATCCAGCGGCAACTCGATAGCGGGGCAAGGCAGGCCATGTCGACGCTGACGCTGTTCGGCGGCTTCGCCAGCACGCTGTTCTGGCCGTTGACGGCGTGGCTGCAGGCGGCTCATGGATGGCGCGACACGTACCTGTTGTACGGGATCGTGCAACTCGCCGTGTGCATGCCGCTGCACCTGGGCCTTGGCGCCGGCGCGCCCGCGGTGGCACGCGTCGGTCCGGCGCGCGGACACACGCTGGCGGAAGCCGTGCGGCATCCCGCGTTCTGGACGCTGGCGCTGGCATTCGCGGCGAATACCTGTGTCTTCTCGGCGCTGGCGGTCCACCTGATTCCGCTGTTCGAACGTCTTGGCCAGGCGAGGGGGACTGCGGTGCTGCTGGCCACGCTGATCGGTCCGATGCAGGTGGCGGGACGCGTGGGCGAGATGGCGTTCGCGCGGCACACGGCACCGCAAACGGTCGGCAAGGTGACGTTCGCGCTGCTGCCGGCGGCCCTGGCCGTCATCGCGCTGGGCGGTGCGCAGGCCTGGGCGGTGGCCGCGTTCTGCGTGCTGTATGGCTTGAGCAACGGCATCCTCACGATCCTGCGCGGATCGTTGCCGCAGGCGCTGTTTGGCCGCGACCACTACGGCGCCATCGCGGGGGCCATGGCCGGGCCGGCATTGTTGTCGAAGGCGGCGGGACCGTTGATCGCGGCCGCGCTGCTGGGCCGCGCCGACGGTCCTGCATTGCTGCTGGCCGCGCTGCTGGCCATGTCGCTCGCGTCCCTCGCGTTCTACCTGCGCGCAGTCGCACCGGACAAAACTTTTGACAAGCGTCCCGCCTGACGTCTATCCTGCGTTCGCCCAACCACGAACGCACCATGTCCAAGTCCTGCTGCCCCCCGGCGACCGAGCGCGCCCGTACGACGGAATTCGATGCCGACGACCTCGCGCGCATGTGCAAGGCGCTGTCGCACCCCGCGCGCGTCCAGCTGCTGCGTCACCTGATCGATCACGGCGAGTGCTATTTCGGGAACCTGGCCGACGTGTTGCCGCTGGCGCCGTCGACGATCTCGCAGCACGTCACGATCCTGAAGGAGGCCGGCCTGATCGAAGGTTCGGCGGACGTGCAACGGGTCTGCTATTGCGCCAACCGGGACCGGCTGGAGCAGCTCAAGCAGGCGATCGGGGCGCTTTAACCCTGCCCGTCCCTGGCCAGGTTCAGTTCCCAATAGCCCACGTCGACCCAGCGGCCGAATTTCATGCCGACTTCCGAGAAGTGGGCCACCTTGCGAAAGCCCAGCGCTTCGTGCAGGCCGACGCTGCCGGCGTTCGGCTGGGCGATGCCGCCGATCACCAGGCGCAGTTCGCGCTTGCGCAACTCGTCCAGCAGCGCGCCGTACAGGACCCGCCCCAGCCCCCGGCCGGTGCAATCCTTGTCCAGGTAGACGGTGCTCTCGACGGAATGGCGATAGGCCGGCCGCACGCGCCACTTCGTCGCATACGCATAGCCGGCGAGCGTGCCGTCGACCTCCAGCACGAGCCACGGCAGGCCGGCGGCACCGACGTCGGCGATGCGCTGGGCCATCTCGGCTTCGCCGACCGCGTCTTCCTCGAAACTGACCGTCGTGGTCGTGACGTAGTGGTTGTAGATGGCGCAGATGCGGGCGGCATCAAGCGGTGTGGCGGGGCGGATGCGGGTGGCGGTCATGGTTGCTCTCCGGCGGCTTCCGGATGCCGCGCCTCCCACGCCGCCAGCGCTTCCTTGTAATTGGCAAGCAGCATCTGGTAGACGTCGAAGATGCAGTTCGGGCAGCCGGAGCCGCAGCAATCTTCCAGCGCGGGTTCGATGGGCGGCAGCGGCCGCGGGTCGGGCAGGGGTGTGACGGGATCGGACATGCAGGCCAGCATACCGCAAACGCGCCCCGTGCGTCGAGTAGGCCTACCCGTTCAGCTCATAGCTGCGCAGCACGAATACCGTCTTGCCGTTCCGTTGCGCGCAGACGCCTTTCATGACTTCGCCCCCGCCCAGGTCCCACGTGAGCGCGCTGCCGGCCGGTTTGCCGGCGCAGGCCGCGTGCGCCTCGGCCGGGACCGGCGGCAGCTTCGGTGGCGGCGGCGGTGCGGGGACGGCCGGGACGCCGGGCACGGCCGGGATGGGCGGCAGCGCGGGCGGCACGCCGGCTTCGCCCACGTCCGGGACGGGCGGTGCGGGCGGGGCCGGTGGTGCGGGCGGCGTTGGCGGGACAGGGGGCGCGGGCGGGGCCTTGCACTTGCCGGTGGCGGTCTTGCAGTGGATGCTCACGTGGACGTGCTCGTCCGTCGTCTGCGCCAGCGCGGGCAGCATGACGGCGCCCAGCAGGATGCCGAGGATGGTGGGTTTCATGGTCTTCTCCTTGTCGAGGCCCGCACGACGCGGCGGGCCATGTCGGTATCGTGCATGCCGATTGTGGAGAAAAAATGAAGACCGCCTGTCAAAGATCGAAGCGGTAGCCGAGCCCGTAGATCGAACGGATGGAGTCCACGCCCGGCAGCGCGGCGTCGAGCTTGCGCCTGAGGTTCTTGACGTGGGTGTCGATGGCGCGGTCCGTCACGTCGAGGCTCGCGTTGCCTTCGCGCGCGAGGTCGAGTAGCTGGGCGCGCGAAAAGACTTGGCCGGGGCGGCGCGCCAGCGCGGCCAGGATGCCGTATTCGGTCGGCGTCAGGTCGAGCGGCTTGCCGTGGACGGCGATGCGGCGGGCCAGCGTATCGACGGCGACGACGGGCGCGGGACGCCCCGCGCGGCGCAGGATCGCCTTGATGCGGGCGACGAGTTCGCGCGGGCTGAACGGCTTGCACAGGTAATCGTCGGCGCCTGCCTCGAGGCCCAGCAGGCGGTCGATTTCTTCCACGCGCGCCGTCACCATCACGACGGGCAGGCCGGCCAGCAGCGGGTTCGCATCGGCCCGCAGCGCGCGGCACAAGGACAGCCCGTCGAGCCCCGGCAGCATCAGGTCCAGCACGACCAGCGCGGGCGGATCGCGCCGCAGCGCCTCCAGCGCGGCGGCGCCGTCGCCGCACACGTCGGCCGTGTAGCCGGCCGCGCGCGCGTAGTCGGCCACCAGCGCGGCCAGTTCCGGCTCGTCCTCGACGATGACGATGCGGTCGCTCATGTCGGGTCTCCCGCGCGCGCCAGCGTGATGGTCGCGCGCAGGCCGCCGGTCGGCGCGTGCGCGAAGGCGAGCGTGCCGCCCTGGGCTTCCACGAGGCGCCGGCACAGCGCGAGCCCGAGGCCGGCGCCGCCGTGGGCGCGGCTGCGCGACGCGTCCACGCGATAGAAACGGTCGCCGAGGTGCGCCAGCGCGCCGTCCGGGACGCCGGGCGCGCTGTCGTCCAGGTGCAGCCGGATGCCGCGGCCGTCCGCATGCGCATGCAGGTGGATGCGGCCGCCGGCAGCCGTGTAGCGCAGGCTGTTCTCGAACAGGTTGGCGAGCACCTGGCGCATGCGGTCGGGGTCCGCCATGACTTGTGCCGCTACCGGGCCGGGGCCGAGATCGAGCGCGAGGCCGGCCTGTTTGAAACGTTCTTCGAAGCCGCGCGCCTCGGCGCACGCGAGCGTCCACAGGTCGAGCGCGACCGGTTTGCACTCGAGCGCGCCGCCGTCGGCGCGCGCCAGCGCGTACAGCTCGTCGATCAGTTTATTCAGCGCGAGCACCTGGCGCAGCATGGCATCGAGGGTGTCCGGCGTGGCGCTGCGCACGCCGTCCTGCAGCGCTTCCAGCTGGGCGCGCAGCACGGCCAGCGGCGTGCGCAATTCGTGCGACGTGTCCGCGACCCATTGGCGGCGCGCCTGCTCCGCGCCGGCCAGCCGGGCCGCGAGGGCGTTGAAGTGGCGCGCGAGGTCGCCCAGTTCGTCGCTGCGCTGTGCGGGGAGGCGCAGGTCGAAGTGGCCCTCGGACAGTGCCCGGCTGCCCGCCGCCAGTTGCCGGATCGGGCTGCGGAAGTGGCGCGCCAGCAGCACGGCGGCGAGGGCGCTGAGGCCCACCGCGAGCGCGACGATCTGCCACAGGCTGTCGGTGAGCTGCTGCAGGAACGCATAAGCCAGCGCGTCGCCGGGACGGGCGTCGCGGACGACGGCCAGGTAGCCGACCGTGCGGCCGTTCACCTCCAGCGCGCGCCGGACTGTGGCGGCGTCGGGGCCCGGGCGGCGGCCGGCGAGCCAGGCCCCGTTCGCATCGAGCAGCGTGACGCGGCGCGCCAGCGGTAATGGGCCGGGGTCGGGCAGGTCGGGCACGATGGGAACGTGCGCCACGCGGGGACCGGGCAGCGGCGGCAGCGGCGGGGCCGGCGGCGCGGGTGGCGCAGGCGGGACGGGCGCGGCCGGTGCAACCGGCATGACCGGCGCGACGGAAGGCACCCCATCGTCGCGCAGCCGTTGCAGGCGCGCGAGCTCCGTCGCGATCCAGTCCTGGCGGTCGGTGGCGGGAATGAAACCCCAGCCGTTGCCGGTGCGGTAACGGCGCGCGAGCGTGGTCGACAGCTCGTCCAGGCGGTCCAGTTCGATGCCGGCGGCGTAGGCGCCGAAGCTGGCCACCACGTTCTGGCGCAGCAGGAATACGGCACAGGCGGCCACGGCGAGGATCGCCAGCAGGACCGAGGCAAACAAGCGATGACCGATCGAGAACTTCAAGGCGGAATGTGCAGGAATTGACGAAGAGGCATTTTAGGGCAAATTAGTGTGGTAAATACGACGTGATAGCGCGCGTCTACCCGATTAGGCTGGACAGTATGTTGATTTTGCGCGAATGATGACATGTGTCCAGAATGCAGCTATATTTTCCTCAAATAAAATCGGCCAGCGAGTCAATAGAGCCGACCACCCGGGAGACAAGTTATGTTGAATTGGTTGAAAACGACGCTCATACCGTCCGCGTCGGCGTTCGCGCCGACCGGACGGTCCGGCATGACGGCCCGCGTCCGCAGCCTGGTGCTGAATGCGCGCGACGGCAGCATCCGCACGGCGATCAACGCGGCGCGCCTGCGCAAGGAAGTCGACCAGTCGCTCGACAAGGCGCGCCAGCAGTACACGGCGTCGCGCGAACTGGCGGCGTCGGCGCGCGAGGTGACGGCGCTGTCGGCCAGCGTGAAGGCCGGCACGGACGACATCGCGGGGACAGCGGGCCGTAACCTGGCCGTGGCGCGCGCGTCGATGGACGAGTTGTCGCACCTGGAAGCGCGCATGCGCGCGATCGAGGAAAAGGTGGATGGCTTCGCGCGCACCGTCGGGCAGCTGGACCACCATGCCCGCTCGATCAGCGAGTTCGGCGGCATCATCCAGCGCATCGCCAACCAGACCAACCTCCTGGCCATCAACGCCGCGATCGAAGCGGCGCGCGCGGGCGAAGCCGGCCGCGGTTTCGCCGTCGTCGCGGCCGAGGTGCGGCGCCTGTCGCAGCTGGTCAACGAAGAGACGACCAAGATCGCGGGCGTCAACAGCGAGATGCGCACGCTCGTCGAGTCGACCACCGGCGCCACCCAGGAGATCCTGGAAGGCGTGAACGTGTCGGCCCGCGAGGTCGGCCTCGCCGCCGGCCACTTCAAGACCTTCGTCGCCGATTTCGAGCGCATGACGGGCACCGTCAACGAGATGGCCGTGGCGATGCAGTCGCTGGACAGCATCAGCCAGTCGATCGGCCGCCAGGTCACGGACATGGCGACGAATGCGTCGGAGACGGGTAAATCGATGGCCGACGCGTCGCGCCGCGTCGACGAAGTGCGCGCGACCACCGAGGAAATGCAGGGCGTGCTGGCCGAGTTCCGCACGGGCGGCACGACGTTCGATGGCCTGGTGGAAGCAACGACCCAGCTGCGCGACGCCGTCGGCCGCTGCCTCGCCGGCCACCTGGCGCGCGGCGCGGACATCTTCGACCAGGACTACCGCCCGATCGAAGGTTCGGATCCGCCGCGCTTCACGACGGGCTACGACCGCGCCGTCGAGCGCGACCTGCAGGCGCTGTACGACCGCGTCCTGTCCGACCTGCCCGGGTGCACTTACGCGCTGTCCGTGGACACGCGCGGCTACGCGCCCACGCACAACAGCAAGTTCTCGCAGACGCCGACGGGCCAGCGCGAGCACGATCTCGTCTACTGCCGCAATAAACGCATCTTCGACGACCCGGTGGGCGCGAAGCTGGCCGCCAACCGCAAGCCGTTCCTGTTCCAGACCTATCTGCGCGATACGGGGGAGGTGATCAACGACCTGTCGATGCCGCTCGAGATCGGCGGCCGGCATTGGGGGGCGGTGCGGGTCGGGTTCGATTCGTCGAAACTCTAGAATCCCGTCGTTCCCGCGCAGGCGGAACCCAATTTGCACGCGCTATCGCTGCACATGCAGAACCTGGATCCCCGCCTGCGCGGGGATGACGTTTGGGGTGTGGGTGCGGTGCGGGTCGGGTTCGATTCGTCGAAACTCTGGAATCCCGTCGTTCCCGCGCAGGCGGGAACCCAATTTGCACGCGCTATCGCTGCACATGCAGAACCTGGATCCCCGCCTGCGCGGGGATGACGTTTGGGTGTGGGGTGCGGTGCGGGTCGGGTTCGATTCGTCGACACTCTGGAATCCCGTCGTTCCCGCGCAGGCGGGAACCCAATTTGCACGCGCTATCGCTGCACATGCAGAACCTGGATCCCCGCCTGCGCGGGGATGACGTTTGGGGTGTGGGGTGCGGTGCGGGTCGCGTTCGATTCGTCGAACTCTGGAATCCCGTCGTTCCCGCGCAGGCGGGAACCCAATTTGTACGCGCTATCGCTGCGCACGCAGAACCCGGATCCCCGCCTGCGCGGGGATGACGTTCGGGGTGTGGGGTGCGGTGCGGGTCGGGTTCGATTCGTCGACACTCTGGAATCCCGTCGTTCCCGCGCAGGCGGGAACCCAATTTGCAGGCGCTATCGCTGCGCATGCAGAACCTGGATCCCCGCCTGCGCGGGGATGACGTTCGGGGTGTGGGGTGTGGGGTGCGGTGCGGGTCGGGTTCGATTCGTCGACACTCTGGAATCCCGTCATTCCCGCGCAGGCGGGAACCCAATTTGCACGCGCCATCGCTGCGCACGCAGAACCTGGATCCCCGCCTGCGCGGGGATGACGTTCGGGGTGTGGGGTGTGGGGTGTGGGGTGCGGTGCGGGTCGGGTTCGATTCGTCGACACTCTAAACACGTCGTTCCCGCGCAGGCGGGAACCCATAATAAAGCACCGAAGTCACTCAGCATGGATTCCCGCGTGCGCGGGAATGACGGGTGGTCAGAACTTGTAGTTGTACGCCAGGCCAAGCAACTGCATGCGGGTCTTCCACGTGCCGCGCGTCGTCTCGCCGTTGCCGGTGCAGCCCGTCATCACGGGATTGCAATTGTTCGTGTAGTTGCCGCTCGCGTCGTTGAAGTGCAGCCAGCTGTAGGCCAGGTCCAGCGACGAGGCCGGAGTCAGCTTCCAGTTCGCGCCGAACGACAGTTGCAGGCGGTCGGCGTCCGGCAGGGCCGCGTGGCGCAGCGTGTCGCCGCGGACCGGGGCGTCGTCGTGGGCGATGCCGCCGCGCAGGGTCACGGCGTCGTTCAGCGCATAGTTCGCGCCCAGCGCCACGCGCACGGTGTTCTTCCATTGCTGGCGGATCACGAGGTCGCCTTCGTTGGTGCCGACGAACTGGATGTTGATGTCCTGCATGCGCGAGTTGCGCGTCCACGTCACGTCGGCCATGCCGGCCCATTTCGCATCGAACTGGTGGAAGGCGTTCAGCGACAGCGTCTCCGGCGTGCTGACGTCCACGCGCGCGGCGGAATTCACGTGGTGCGAGGCGCCCTGCAGCACCTTGTTGACCACGGTGTCGCTCGTCACCGTCGAGAAGTCCCACACCGCGCCGCCTTTCAGTTCATGCTTGATCGACGAGCGGTAGGCGATGCCGAAACGGGTATCCGGCGTCGGCGAGTACAGATAGCCCACGTTGAAGCCATAGCCCCAGTCCTTGCCGTCCACGCCCGCGTGCGCGTCGCCCGCGGTCGCGAGTGCGGCCGGGTTGCCGCCCAGGGAAGCGATCTGGCGCACCAGCGCGGCGCCGCTGCCGGCGGCCTGCGCGGCGGCGATCGAGCCCGGCACGTCCACGCCCTGGCGCAGGCTCGCCTTCATGTGTTCGACGGAGATGCCGAAGCCGAAGCTGTGCTGCTCGGAGAGCCTGAAGGCCACCGACGGGTTGATGTTGATGGACTCCAGCTTGATGTTGGTGAGCGAGTAGCGGCCCGACCAGTTGTCGTCGTAATCCAGCTTGGTGCCGTACGGGACGAACACGCCGACGCCGGCGGTCCACTGGCTGTCAATTTTCTGGCTGTAGTACAGCGTCGGCGCGGCCACGACGCTCGGCGCGTAGTCGTCCTGCGATTTCACGCCGCCGGTCGAGGTCTTCGTGAAGCGGGTCGAGCCGGCATCCTGGAACGTCGAATGCGGGACGACGGCGGTGACGCCGCCGACGATCTGGCGGCCTTCCAGGCGCGACAGGCCGGCCGGGTTGGCGAAGATGGTGGATGCATCGGCGGCTTCGGCGCCGTTGGCTTCCGCCGTGCCCTGGGCGGACACGCTCTGGGAGCCGAAGCGGTAGCCGGAAGCGGTCGCGTCGAGCGACGCGCCCAGGGCCAGGGCGACGAGCAGGGTCAGGTGTTTCTGGTTCATCGGTCTCACTCCAAGTATCGATTCGTAGCCCGCCCCCCGGACCGGAAGGGCCGGGGGCGGCGGGAGCCGAAGCATACACTATTTCGTACGACCGTTCTATTTCCGTTGTGTGGAGAACACGGGTCAGGGATGGAGCAGGCGCAGGTCGACCTGCTGCGCCATCACGCGGTAGCCGGCGTCGTTCGGATGCAGGTGGTCGCCGCTGTCGTAGGCGGGATTCAGGCGGGAGGGTTGTTCCGGGTCGCGCAGGGCGGCGTCGAAATCGACGACGGCATCGAATACGCCGGCCGTGCGGATCCACGCGTTCAGCGCCAGGCGGTCGCGCTCCGCGTCTGCCGACCAGAAGTCCTTCGTGCCGGCGAACGGCAGCAGGGTGCCGGCCCAGATTTTCACGCCGCGCGCGCGGGCCCGCCCGGCCAGCTTGCGCATGCCGGCCTCGATCTGCCCGACCGTGACCCGGTCGGCCGGCGCAGCCAGCAGGCGCGCGGCCGTGATGTCGTTGACGCCTTCGTGCAGCAGCACCCAACGCACGCCGGGTTTGTCGAGGGTGTCGCGGTCGAAGCGGGCCAGCACGCTGGGGCCGACGTACGGTGTCGACGCATCGTTCAGGATGCGGTTGCCGGCGATGCCCTCGTTCGCGATGCCGATGGTAGCCAGCGCCGGCTCGGCCTGCAGGCGGGCGGCCAGCGCGTCCGGCCAGCCCGCCTCCTCGGCGCCGACGCCGTCCGCGATCGAGTCGCCGATGACGGCCAGCGTGCGGCCAGTGTCCGGTCCGAGGACCTCCACGTCGCTGAGCAAATAAAGGTTGTCGTCCGTGGCTGCCGAGGGGAAGTCGGCGGCACCGGTGACGTCGCCGGCCGCCTTCAGGTACGTCGGCCGCAGCACGAAGCCGTGGACCGTCGATACGGGCACCGGCGCCGGCAGGTACAGGCTGACCGCGAGCGGCTGCAGCGCGGCCACGGCGAGGTCGACGGGATCCGACAGCGCGCTCGAACCCGCCGCGATCGTGACCGCCGGCCGGCCGCCGAACAGCAGCGGGCGATCGCTGCCTACGGCCACGCGCGCGCCGCCCGCGGACAGTCCCACGTGCGCCGCGCCCACGTTCAGCGGCTGCGTGCCGAACAGGTTCGACAGGCGGATGCGCATGCGGGTGCCTTTCGTGGTCGTGCGCACGACCTGGCGCAGGGTCTGCGCGGGCAGCGCCGGTCCCGCGGAGTCGGGCGCGGACGACCAGCCGGTGCGCCAGCCTTCGTCCGCCGCGGTGGCGGTGGTGGCAAGCAGGGCGGAAAAGAGCAGGGTGGCGAGCGCGCGTCCGGTCATGGTGACTCCAGCGAGAGGGTGGGACAGCGATGCTGGCATCGGCCTCCCGCTGGCGCAACTGACACTTGTGTTAGCAATACGTCGTCAGGTCGACGATGCGGTAGCTCGCCCGTTCGCGGCCATCGTCCGTCATGATGAACGCGCCGGCACCGAGGCGGTACAACTGCCCGCCGCCGGCCGGGATCATCACGTGCACGCGCGCGACCACGCACGCCACGCGGCGCTCGCCCGCGCGCACGACCAGCACCTGGCCTTCCTCGGCCGGCACGTGGTTCGGACGGCGCAGGTCGACGACGGCAATGGCCTGGTCACCCCAGCGCATTGTCGCGCCGGGCGTGTCGACCAGCGGCAGCACGCGTTCCAGCGCGCCGAGCGGCGTGGCGGCGAGGCCGTCCGCGTCGAACACGACGTACGCGGCGTCGTTCGGCTTGCCGGCACGCGCCTGCGCCGGGGCGGCGGCGTGCGCGGACCGCGACAGATCCGCCTCGGGACGGCGTGCGAACAGCGCCGCCACGTCGACCAGCCGGACCTCGGCGCCATCGTCGTCGTAGACCGTCGCGGCCGGAACGAAATCCGCCAGGCGCAGGGTCGCGCGCACGGGCACGCCGAGGGCGAGGCCGTCGTGTTCCAGCACGGCGAGCAGGCCCGCGCCGACGTCCCCGAGGGCGGGATCGACCGCGGCCGGCGGCACGATGGCCAGGTGCCGGCCGCGCCACGTGCACCACGCGCCGTCGCCGATCGCCGCGCGTGACGGCATCGCGATCACTTCGGCGAGCGCGCCGGCCGGCACGCCCAGGCGCAGCGCGCCCGCATCGAGCACGGCATACGTGCGCCTGTCGTGCGGAGCCGGTGGCGGAGGCGACCCGGACGCCATTGCCGCGCCGCCGTGCCACGCGCAGGCCAGCGCGGCGAGCCGGCCGACGTCCAGCACGTTCAGGACACGTCCCGTCTCCGGCGAGCGCGCCACGCTGTGGAACACCTCGTCCGCATCGTCGTCGTGATGCAGCCGCGTCACCGCATCGGATGCCACGTCGACCAGCCCGCCGACGGCCGACACGCGCAGCCCCAGCAGGCGTCCGCCGTCGCGCAGGATCAGGATGCGCCCGTCCTGCCGTTCGCCCGTCTCGACCCAGCGCGCGAGGTCGACGACGGGCACCAGCACGCCGCCGTGTTCCACGACGCCGGCCAGCGCGCCCGCGCGGCGGGGCGGGGCGGCCAATGCGTCCGGCTGCGGCAATGCCTGCACGACGGCGTCCGCCGCGATGCCCACGTCCACGGCGTCGATGCGCACTTCTGCCAGGCGCATGTCAGTGCTCCGTGGCCACGCGTTCCAGCTCGGCCAGCAGCGCGGACGCGTCGCGCGTCGCGTTGGCCTGCGCGCTCGTCGACGCGTGGATGCGGGCAATCGATTCGCTCGTCGCCGCGACCGAGCGCACGATACGGCCAAATGCGTCTTCCACGTCGCCGGCGAGGCGCGTGCCTTCGCCCACGCGGGCGGCCGTCTCGTTGATCAGCTTCGCGATCTCGCGCGCCGCCAGCGCGGATTTCTCGGCCAGCTTGCGCACCTCGTTGGCGACGACGGAAAAGCCGGTGCCGTGCTCCCCCGCGCGCGCCGCCTCGATCGCCGCGTTGAACGCGAGGAGGTGCGTCTGGCTGGCGATGTCGCTGATCGTGTCGATGATCTCGTGCACGTCGTCGGAGGATTTCTGGATCGCGAGAATCGCATCCTTCGAGCGCGCCAGCAGCGTGCTGCCTTCGGCCGCCTGGTCGCGCGTCTGCACCGCCAGGCCGGCCGACTGCTGCGAACCCTGGGCGATGGAGGCGATCGATTGCGACAGGTCGGCCAGCACGGCGGACATCGCCTTGATCTTGGCGCCGAGCTGCTCCTCGCGATGCACCTGCTCCGTCACGTCCATCGCGAACTTGATGACTTTATAGGGCTTGCCGTCGGCGTCGAGGATCGGGTTGTACGTGGCCTGGATCCAGATATCGGCGCCGTGCCTGCCGCGGCGGCGGAAGCGGCCGGACTGGAACTGCCCGCGCGCCAGGTCGGACCAGAAGTTGCGGTACGCGGCGCTCTGGATGAGCGCCTCGTCGCAGAACATGCTGTGATGGCGGCCGACCACTTCGTCCGCGAGATAGCCCATCGTGCGCAGGAAGTTGTCGTTCGCGGCCAGCACGTTGCCGTGCAGGTCGAACTCGATCACGGCCTGCGAGCGGCCGATGGCGTCCAGCTTGCCGCGGCTCTCGGCGGCGAGCGCCTTGCGCGCCGTGATGTCGGTGGCGAACTTGACGATCTTGACCGGCCTTCCGTCCGCGTCGAGGATCGGGTTGTACGCGGCGAGGATCCACACGGTGCGGCCGTCCTTCGTCACGCGCCGGTACTCGCCGCTGTCGGCCTGGCCGCGCCCGAGCCGCTCCCAGAATGCGAGGTACCCGGCCGAGCGCGCGTGCTCCGGCAGGCAGAACATGCGGTGGTGGCGGCCGCGCACCTCGTCGAGCGTATAGCCCGTCACGGCGAGGAAGTTGGCGTTCGCGTGCAGCACATTGCCCTGCAAATCGAATTCGATGACGGCCTGGGTGCGGTCGATCGCGGCCATCTTGCCCTCGAAGTCGATGTTGCGCAGCTTGGCCGCCGTGATGTCGGTGGCGAACTTGACGACCTTCGCGGGCTTGCCGTCCGCATCGAAGATCGGATTGTACGTGGCGTGGATCCACACCGGGCTGCCGTCGCGGGCCACGCGTTTGAACTCGCCCGCGTGGTATTCGCCCGCGGCCAGGTGCTTCCAGAAATCGCGGTACGCCTGCGAACGCACGTACTCCGGTTCGCAGAACATCGCATGCGGCTGCCCGACGACTTCGTGCAGCTCATAGCCGAGCGCGTCGAGGAAGTTCTGGTTGGCGTGCAGGATGCGGCCGTCGAGACCGAATTCGATCACGGCCTGGGCGCGGTTGATGGCATCCAGCGCGGCGTGGGCAAGGTCATCCCGGGAGGTGACCGGGGCAGGGGCGATCATATGCATGGCTTCTCGTGGTGGCGTCATGATGTTCATAATATTTCCGTGTGGAAATCTATTTGGCGATTTAATCATTTTTCTCGTGAGAATGCGAGAGAATTTTGATGATTTCGATTATTTGTTGCTGAGTACTTACGGCACAAGGCGAGGTTTCCATTGACGGGTTGCCATACGGTCATTAGCATCGGAATGCATTCCATACCCACAACAAGGAGACACCATGCCACGTCCGACCCTGCCATCCCTGCTAGTGTTAGCGCTAACTACCATCGCCTCCGCCGCGCATGCCGCCAGCGGTCCCGTCGTGACCACGGACACCGGCAAGGTCCAGGGCGCCGTCGACAAGGGCGTGGCCAGCTGGAAGGGCGTCCCGTTTGCCGCGCCGCCGGTCGGTGAGCTGCGCTGGCGCGCGCCGCAACCGGCGGCTGCCTGGTCCGGCGTGCGCGCGGCGACGGCATACGGCCATGACTGCATGCAGCTGCCTTTCCCCAGCGACGCCGCGCCGCTCGGCACGCCGCCGGCCGAGGATTGCCTGTACGTGAACGTGTGGCGTCCCGCGAAGGCGAAAGCGTCCGCGCAGCTGCCCGTGGTCGTGTGGATCTATGGCGGCGGCTTCGTCAACGGCGGGTCGTCGCCGCCGACGTATTCCGGCGCCGCGCTGGCGAAGCAGGGTGTCGTGCTGGTCAGTTTCAATTACCGGCTGGGGCGCTTCGGCTTTTTCGCGCATCCCCAGTTGACGCAGCATGCAAAGGACGAACCGCTTGGGAATTACGGGTACATGGACCAGCTGGCCGCGCTGCAGTGGGTCAAGCGTAACGTGGCGGCGTTCGGCGGCGATGCGTCCAACGTGACGATCATCGGCGAATCGGCCGGCGGCATGTCCGTCAACGCGTTGCTGACGTCACCGCAGGCGCAGGGCCTGTTCGCGAAGGCGGTCGTGCTGTCCGGCGGCGACGGCAAGTCGGCCGATCCGGGGCTGGCAAGCGTGGAGCAGATCGGCGTGAATTTCGCGACGGCCAAGGGCATCGCGGCGGACGATCCGCAGGCACTCGATAAACTGCGCGCGCTGCCGGCCGAGCAGGTCGTCGACGGCATGAACCTGGCCAACCGCGCGCCGCAGAATCCGGCGACGTACGCGGGGCCGTTCGCGGACGGCAAGGTGGCCGTCGAGACGGGCGCCGCGTTCGCGTCCGGCCGCTTTGCCAAAGTCCCCGTGATGATCGGCGCGACGAGTGCCGACATCGGCGGCAAGACGGGCTTCATGGTCGCGGGCGCGCGCAGCCTCGCCGGCCGCCTCGCCGCCCAGGGCGTGCCCGTGTACGCATACCGCTTCTCGTACGTGGCCGACAGCATCGGCAGGACGGGCGCGCAGCACGCGAGCGACATCCCGTATTTCTTCGACACGGTCGACGTCAAGTACGGCGATGCCGTCACGAAGAAGGACGTGGCGATGGGCCGCGCGATGAGCGCCTACCTCGTGAACTTCGCGAAGAAGGGCGATCCGAACGGCCGCAAGCTGGCCGCGTGGCCGCGCTATGCGGGCGACAGGGACGTGATCATGGATTTCGCCGCGGACGGCAAGCCGGTCGCGCTGCGCGATCCGTGGGGATCGGAGATCGACGCCACGACCGTGGCGGCGGGCGGTCAATAAACGTCCCTGCGGTAGCGGCCGTCGGCCGCAAGCTGTTCCAATCGCGGCGCGCCGAGGATGGCTTGCAAGGCCTCGTGCACGCCGCCGGCCATGCCCTGCAGGCTGCCGCAGACATAGATCGCGGAGCCGCGCTCCACCCACTCGCGCAGCCGGTCGGCCCGGTCGCGCAGCACGTCCTGCACGTAGCGGCGCTCGGCCTGGTCGCGCGAGAATGCGAGGTCGAGGTGCGCCAGTCGGCCGCCGTCTCTCCATGCCTGCAGCTCGTCGCGCAGCAGGAAATCGTGGATCTGGTTGCGCTCGCCGAACAGCAGCCAGTTATCCATCCGGCCCGCGGCGATGCGCGCCTTGAGCAGGCCGCGCAGGCCGGCCAGGCCGCTGCCGTTGCCGATGGCGACCAGGGGCCGCTGCGCATTCGCGCCGAGGCGGAAGCGCTCGTGCGCGCGCAGGCGCAGGCGCACGAGGTCGGCCGCGGCGGCTTGAGCGCACAGCCACCCGGACGCCGCGCCGGCACTTCCATCTTCGCGCCGCTGCAGGCGCACGAGCAGTTCGAGCCGGCCTTCCATCGGCAGCGAGGCGATCGAGTATTCGCGCGGGTGTTCGGGATCCGCCGGCGGGCTGACTTGGGCGAGGTCGCCCGCTTCCCACTCCGGCAGCGCGCCGCCGACGGGTTCGAGCGCGACGCGGTACAACGGTGCGCCTGCGCTGCCGGGATTTTCCAGCGTGCGCGCGACGATGCGCCAGTTGCCGTACGCCGGCGCGTCCCAGTCCGGTGCGTCGTCCGTGCCCGCCAGGCGGCCCACGTGATGCTGCCATTCCGCCAGCGCCCTGGCATCGCCGCGGTCGACGTCGATGCGGTCGAACAGGCGCGTCGCGCCCTGCAGCGCGAGCCAGGCGTCCAGCGCGCGGCCGAAGCCGCAGTAATTCGCGTAGTTCCGGTCGCCCAGCGCGAGCACGGCGTAGTGCAGGTGGGACAGGTCGAGACCGGCCGCCATCAACCGGCCCGCGAACTGCGCCGCCGTGTCGGGCGCATCGCCTTCGCCGTACGTGCTGGCGATGAACAGCACGCGCGTGGCGGATGCGAGGCGGTCGCGGTCGAGCGCGGAGATGCACACGGAGCGTGCGGCCAGGCCGCCCGTCGCCAGCAGCTCCGCGCTGCGTTTCGCGAGCCCTTCCGCGCTGCCCGTCTGGCTGGCGTGGACGACGAGCCAGTCCGCGCCCTTGACGTCCAGGGCGGTACTGTTGCGGTGGGTGCGCCACATGGTGAACGCCAGCCCGAGCCAGCCCAGGGACAGGGCCAGCGCACCCGCGAGGCGCAGCGGTTCCGTCGTCATTGCAGCAGCGCCTTCCACGCCGGCGTCACGATCTCGTCCAGCGTGCCCGCGCGCCGCACGAGGACCCGTGCGGCCAGCGCGCGCGCCTCCGCGAACGCGGCGCCGTCGTCCGGACCGAGCACGGCGAGGACGGTCGACAGCGCGTCGGCTTCCATGCACGTGGGCGCCAGCACGGTCACGGAAGCGACGTCGTTGGCGACGGGCCGGCCCGTGCGCGGGTCCAGCGTGTGCGACACGCGGCGCGCATCGTGTTCGAAATACTGGCGGTAGTCGCCGGACGTCGCAATGGACAAGCCGTGCAGCGCGACGACGGCCTGCGGCGCCGCGCTATCGGGCACGCCTTCGATCTCCACCCACCACGGATGTCCGTCCGGCTTGACGCCCGCGCCGCGCAGTTCGCCGCCCACCTCGACGAGGTAGTGGCGGAGTCCGCGCCGCTCCAGGCATTGCGCGAGGCGGTCGACGGCATGGCCCTTCGCGATGGAGGACAGGTCGAGCCGCAGGCCGCCCGGCTGCAGCAGCCGGCGCCCGTCGCGGTCGAACGACAGGCGCGCCGCGGCGCGTTGCTCCATGACGCGCTCGATGGCGGCGTCGGTCGGCGCGTAGAACCCCGTGTGGTCGTAGCGCCGCGCGGCGCCGAAGCCCCACAGGTCCACGAGGGCGCCCGCGGCCGGATCGTACGCGCCGCCGCTGGCCATGTGCGCCCACAGCGCGTAGTCGATCACGTCGAAGAATTGCGCGGGCAGGTCGGCCCACGTGCCGGCCGGCGCGCGGTTGTAGCGCGACAGCAGCGAGTCGGGTTCCCAGTGGCTCATCTGGGCGACGATCGCATCCAGTTCGGCCTGCAGCGCCGGGCGCGGATCGTCGACGTCGCTGGCGGCGACGCTGGCCGTCCACGTCGTCCCCATGCTCGCGCCGTCGAACGTGTGGATCCGGCTGCCCGGCGGCGGCACGGCCGGGTCGAGGTCGAGGGGAATGAGGACGGCGCGTTCGGTCAAGGTCACTCCGGCAGGATCTCGAACGTGGCCGAGTAGCTGTAGCGCTTCGCCGGGCCGTCCATGCCGCGCGGCGCGTTGGCCGGATACGCGGCGCTCAGCCAGTACATGTTCGGCGCAGGCAGGGTGAAGCTGGCGTCGCCGTTCGCGTCCGTGGTGAGGCGCACTTCGTTCAGCGTGCCGCGGTATTTCACGCCGCCCGGGATCAGGCTGAACGGGAAATTCGCGAGCGGCTTGCCGTCCAGCTGGAAGCGGAACTTCGCTTTCTCGCCGGCGCGCAGTTCGGTCGGATTCGTCAGCGCGACCAGTTCCAGGCCCGAGCCGGTGGGCTTCAGCGCGCCCGCCGTCGGCTTGTTCAGGGTGACGAACGTGTCCTGGCGCTGCACCATCGTCATGCTGCGCACTTCCGTGGCGCCGGCCGGGATTTCATCCTTCACGGTCTGCTCGGTGGCGCGGAAGCGTTTCGTCTCGCCGTTCAGTTTATAGGCGCCCATCACGTTCACGGCGGCCAGGGTGACGCGGTAGGTGCCGTCCTTCGGCAGGCGGATGTCGACGGTGGAGCGGTGCTTGCCCAGCGTCGCGGCCGGCGCCGGGGCCGTGTTGCCGTCCGGGTCGGTGACCGTGAGCCCGTCCAGCTTCTGCGGCATGAAGTCCGTCTCGAACAGGCCTTCCGAGATGGCGGCGTCGATGGTCGCCCACGCTTCGCCGCGGTCGGATTCGATGAGGCTCGTGTTCGGGATCATCCACGGACGGTGCGCCTGCGCGACGCAGGCGATGCCGGCCAGGGCGAGGGCGATGGCGATCTGCTTGATGTGCATGCGGGTCTCCTTACTTGATGCTGAGCGACACGGCGCCCAGTTCTTCCTTGCCGGCGAAGGCGGCGGCCACGTTCGATTTCGGCTCCCAGTGGAACGGCACGCGCACGAGTTCGCGGCCGCCCGCTTCGCGCGCGGCTTCGATCACGAGCTTGTAGTCGCCCGCCGGCAGCTTGTCCAGGCCGGCGCGGGCGGCCGGGAAGGTCAAGGTCTGCACGCCGGCCGTACGGGTGGCGCCGCTCACGCCGTCCATCGGCAGGGTGACGTCGCGGCCCGCTTTTCTCCACCACGTGCGCAGGTCCTTGACCCACTTGGTGCCCGCGTTGTCGCGCTTCTTGACGTCGTACAGCACGGCCAGCGTGTTGGCGACGCTCTGGTCCGCGCGCTCGATCCAGATCGCGACGTAGGGCTTGTGATACTCCGCCACGTTCAGCTGCGGCAGTTCGAACTTGACGGTGAGGTCGGCGGCCATCGCCCAGCTCGAGGCGAGCGGCAGGGTCAGGGCGAGCGAGTGGGACAGTTTCATGTGGGCTTTCGGGTCGGTAGATAAATCAGTGAACGAACAGCAGGGCCAGCACGATCGGCAGCACGATGCCGAGGCCGATCACGGGCCACGTCGACGGCCGGTTGGCCGCGTGGTATTTCAGGATCAGGAAACCGGTGACGCAGAAAACGACGCAGGCGATGGCGAAGATGTCGATGAACCAGCCCCACACGGGACCGGCGTTGCGGCCCTTGTGCATGTCGTTCAGCCACGAGATCCAGCCGCGGTCCGTCGTTTCGTATTCGGCATTGCCGTCCACGCCGATGCGCAGCCAGGCGTCGCCGCCGGGGCGGGGCAGGGCCACGTAGGCATCTTCCTCGCTCCATTCGGCGCGCACGCCGCGCACCTGCACGGGGAACGTCTGCTCGGCCCAGTCGGCCAGCGGGGCCGGCAGCGGGACATTCGCATCCACGTGGCCGGCGGCGAATTCCTCGATCCGGGTGCGCAGCGCCGGGGGCAGGACGGCCTTCTGGCGCGTGACGGCCGGCTTCGCTTCGATCTGGGACGCGTGGTTCAAGGTAAAACCCGTGATGGCGAACAACAGCATGGCCATCAGGCACAGGGCGGAACTGATCCAGTGCCATTGATGCAACTGGCGGAGGAATGTGGCACGGCGCGCGGCGGGCGGCGCGGTGGAGGTGGGGGATGTGGAGCCGGTCGGGAGCATACGCAAATGATAACGATTATCATTTAGGTGGTCAACCGCTGGTTCATGATTGAGTTGACAACGTGGAAAAAAGTAATATCGGAATGAATAAAATGTCGGTGCGGGGTCAGCGGCGGCCGAATCCTTGCGTTACAATGTCGTGCGCCAATGGGCAGGTCGGCTGCATTGATTTGCCTTTAGAGTCCTTCCCCCACAACTTGATATGAAGTAAGTGCGATCCGCTAACCGGTCAGGCCGTGTCGCGGAAGGTTAGATTAACCCGCCCTAAAATCGCGAAACGCGAAGAAAGGTGAGCAAGAATGATGCAACAATATAACGCCAACTCGTACCTGTTCGGCGGTAATGCGCCGTACGTGGAAGAGTTGTACGAAGCGTACCTGAACAATCCGGGCTCCGTCCCCGACAACTGGCGCGCCTATTTCGACGCGATGCAGCATATGCCCGCCGTCGACGGTACCGCCAAGCCGGACGTGGATCACTCGTCCGTGATCGCTTCGTTCGCCGAACGCGCCAAGCAGGGCCCGATCCGCACCGTGACCGCATCGCCGGACGCTGAACTCGGCCGCAAGCGCGTCGCCGTGACCCAGTTGATCGCCGCTTACCGCTACCTCGGCTCGCGCTGGGCCAACCTGGACCCGCTGCAGCGCCAGGAGCGTCCGCCGATCCCGGAACTGGATCCGGCCTTCTACGGCTTCACCGAAGCCGACCTGGACACCAAGTTCAACATCAGCAACACCTATTTCGGCCAGGAAGACGCATCGCTGCGCGACCTGCTGAACATGTTGCGCGACACCTACTGCCGTTCCATCGGCGCAGAATTCATGTACGTCAGCGATCCGACCGAGAAGCGCTGGCTGCAGGAGAAGCTCGAGTCGATCCGTTCGACCCCGACCTTCACCGCTGAAAAGAAAAAACACATCCTCGAGCGCCTGACCGCGGCCGAAGGCCTGGAGCGCTACCTCCACACCAAGTACGTCGGCGCCAAGCGCTTCTCGCTGGAAGGCGGCGAATCGTTCATCGCCTCGATGGACGAAGTGATCCGCCGCGCCGGCGAGCACGGCGTGCAGGAAATCGTCATCGGCATGGCCCACCGCGGCCGCCTGAACGTGCTGGTCAACACGCTGGGCAAGGCCCCGTCCGACCTGTTCGAGGAATTCGAAGGCAAGCACGCCGACGACCTGCCGGCCGGCGACGTCAAATACCACCAGGGCTTCTCGAGCGACATCTCGACCCCGGGCGGCCCGGTCCACCTGTCGCTGGCGTTCAACCCGTCGCACCTGGAAATCGTCAACCCGGTCGTCGAAGGTTCCGTCAAGGCGCGCATGGAGCGCCGCGGCGACCGCCTCGGCAAGGAAGTCCTGCCGATCCTCGTGCACGGCGACGCCGCGTTCGCAGGCCAGGGTGTCGTGATGGAAACGCTGAACCTGGCGCAGACCCGAGGCTACGGCACGGGCGGCACGGTCCACATCGTCATCAACAACCAGATCGGCTTCACCACGTCCGACCCGCGCGACGCGCGCTCGACGCTGTACTGCACCGACGTCGTCAAGATGATCGAGGCGCCGGTGCTGCACGTGAACGCGGACGATCCGGAAGCCGTCGTGCTGGCCTCGCAGCTGGCGATGGACTACCGCACCGAGTTCCATAAAGACATCGTCGTCGACGTGATCTGCTACCGCAAGCTGGGCCACAACGAGCAGGATACCCCGGCCCTGACCCAGCCGCTGATGTACAAGAAGATCGCCAAGCACCCGGGCACCCGCAAGCTGTACGCGGACAAGCTGGCCGCGCAGGGCACCATCGCCGCCGACGGCGGCGACCAGCTCGTGGCCGCGTACCGCGCCGCGATGGACGCCGGCAAGCACACCGTCGACCCGGTCCTGACCGACTTCAAGAACAAGTACGCCGTCGACTGGGCGCCGTTCCTGAACAAGAAGTGGACGGACGCCGCCGACACCGCCGTGCCGCTGACCGAGCTGAAACGCCTGGCCCAGCGCATCACGACCGTGCCGGAAAACTTCAAGCTGCACTCGCTCGTCGAGAAAGTGCTGGCCGACCGCGCCAAGATGGGCCAGGGCGAGCAGAACCTCGACTGGGGCATGGGCGAACACCTGGCCTACGCGTCGCTGCTGGCCTCGGGCTACGCCGTCCGCCTGTCGGGCCAGGACGCCGGCCGCGGCACGTTCGTGCACCGTCACGCCGTGCTGCACGACCAGAACCGCGAGCGCTGGGACCAGGGTATCTACCTGCCGCTGGCGAACGTGTCGGACAACCAGGCCAACTTCACCGTCATCGACTCCGTGCTGTCGGAAGAAGCGGTGCTGGGCTTCGAATACGGCTATTCGACCGCCGAGCCGAACACGCTGACGATCTGGGAAGGCCAGTTCGGCGACTTCGTGAACGGTGCGCAGGTCGTGATCGACCAGTTCATCGCGTCGGGCGAAGTGAAGTGGGGCCGCGCGTCGGGTCTCGTCATGATGCTGCCGCACGGCTACGAAGGCCAGGGTCCGGAGCACTCGTCGGCCCGTATCGAGCGCTTCCTGCAGCTGTCCGCCGACCACAATATGCAAGTCGTTCAGCCGACCACGGCCGCGCAGATCTTCCACCTGCTGCGCCGCCAGATGGTGCGCCAGTTCCGCAAGCCGCTCGTCATCTTCACGCCGAAGTCGCTGCTGCGTAACAAGGACGCCGGCTCGCCGCTGACCGACCTGGCCAAGGGCGGCTTCCAGACCGTCATCGGCGAACTGGACGACAAGATCGACGCCAACAAGGTCAAGCGCGTGATCGTCTGCTCGGGCAAGGTGTACTACGACCTGGTCAACGCACGCAAGACCCGCGGCACGACGGACACGGCCATCCTCCGCATCGAGCAGCTGTACCCGTTCCCGCACAAGGCGTTCCAGGCCGAACTGAAGAAGTTCCCGAACGCCACCGAAGTGGTGTGGACGCAGGACGAGCCGCAGAACCAGGGCCCGTGGTTCCAGATCCAGCACAACGTGTTCGAAAGCATGGAAGCAGGCCAGCGCCTGGCATACGCCGGCCGTCCGGCTTCCGCGTCGCCTGCCGTCGGCTACACCGACAAGCACGTGGCGCAGCAGAAGGAACTGCTGGACACCGCGTTCTCGAAGCTGAAGGGTTTTGTCCTGACCAAATAAGCAGCGCTCATTGACCCCGCGCCCGTGGCGCGGGGTTTTTTGCACAGAATACAAAAACGGAGTTTTCTAAATGGCACAAATCGAAGTCAAGGTCCCCCAATTGTCGGAATCGGTCGCCGAAGCGACCCTGCTGTCGTGGCACAAGAAAGTCGGCGAAGCCGTCTCGCGCGACGAGAACCTGATCGACATCGAGACCGACAAGGTGGTCCTGGAACTGCCGGCACCGGCTGCCGGCGTGATCGTGCAAATCATCAAGAACGACGGCGGTACCGTCGTTTCGGGTGAAGTCATCGCCATCATCGACACCGAAGCCTCGGCCGGCGTGAGCCCGCTGCAGGTGACCGCCGCCCCGGCCGCCGCCGCCGAAGCCGCTCCTGCCGCCCCGGCTGCAGGCGCATCGACGGGCGCCAAGGGCGACGTCGCGATGCCGGCCGCCGCCAAGATCCTGGCAGACAACAACATGACGGCCGCCGACGCGACCGGCACCGGCCGTGACGGCCGCGTGACCAAGGGCGACGCTTTGGCTGCCGTGGCGAACAAGCCGGCAGTCGCCGCACCTGCTCCGCTGCAGCAAGCCGCACCGAAGGCAGCCCTGCCGCAAGTGGCCGCGCCAAGCGTCAACCTGGGCGACCGTCCGGAAGAGCGCGTGCCGATGAGCCGCCTGCGCGCCCGTATCGCCGAGCGCCTGCTGCAATCGCAGTCGACCAACGCCATCCTGACGACGTTCAACGAAGTCAACATGGCACCGGTCATGGAAATGCGCGCCAAGTACAAGGACAAGTTCGAGAAAGAGCACGGCGTCAAGCTGGGCTTCATGTCCTTCTTCGTCAAGGCCGCCGTCGCCGCGCTGAAGAAGTACCCGATCCTGAACGCGTCGGTCGACGGTAACGACATCATCTACCACGGCTACTTCGACATCGGTATCGCCGTCGGTTCGCCGCGCGGCCTGGTCGTCCCGATCCTGCGCAACGCCGACCAGATGTCGATCGCCGAGATCGAGAAGAAGATCGGCGAATTCGGCCAGAAAGCCAAGGACGGCAAGCTGACCTTGGAAGACCTGACCGGCGGTACGTTCTCGATCTCGAACGGCGGCACCTTCGGTTCGATGCTGTCGACCCCGATCATCAACCCGCCGCAGTCGGCGATCCTGGGCGTGCACGCGACCAAGGACCGCGCCGTCGTCGAGAACGGCCAGATCGTCATCCGCCCGATGAACTACCTGGCGATGTCGTACGACCACCGCATCATCGACGGCCGCGAAGCCGTCCTGGGCCTGGTCGCGATGAAGGACGCGCTGGAAGATCCGGCCCGCCTGCTGCTCGACCTGTAATTCACGAACCGGGGCGCGCCCGCCTGGTGCGCCCGTGCGTGTGTCTGATGGAAGGGAATGATCATGATCTCCGATGAAATCAAGCGTTTGCACGAACTGCACCAGGCCGGCGCTTTGACCGACGCCGAATTCGAACAGGCGAAGGCGAAGGTATTGTCCGGCGCCTCGTCGACCGTGAACCTGAACAAGAGCGCGGGTGCCGACGGTACGTTCGCGTCCGAGCTGAACACCTTGCGCCGCTCGCGCACCGACCGCTGGCTGGGCGGTGTCTGCGGCGGCCTGGCGAAAGTGTCGGGCGTGGATGCGTGGGTATGGCGGCTCGTGTTCGCGCTGTTCACCATCACGTTCGGGTTCGGGATCGTGATTTACCTGTTGTTGTGGATTTTCGTGCCGGAAGAGTGAGTCTTCGGGCGAAGAACGAATACGAAACTCCCACGTCACCTTTGCACGTCGTCCCCGCGAAAGCGGGGACCCATGCTGAGTGCAGCGAAGTCGCCATGTGTGCGACTCCGGTATGGCCTGCATGGATTCCCGCTTGCGCGGGAATGACGGTATTCATGCGGCCGTGGGAACAAAAAGGAAAACGTTAGATGAGCACTGAAAAACAATTCGACGTCGTCGTGATCGGCGGCGGTCCTGGCGGCTACGTGGCCGCGATCCGCGCAGCGCAGCTGGGCTTCAAGACCGCCTGCATCGACGAATGGCAGAACGCCAAGGGCGGCCCGGCACTGGGCGGCACCTGCACCAACGTCGGCTGCATCCCGTCGAAGGCGCTGCTGCAATCGTCGGAACACTTCGAGCACGCCGGCCACGCGTTCGCCGAGCACGGCATCGACGTCGCCGGTCTGTCGCTGAACCTGGGCCAGATGCTCAAGCGCAAAGAGGGCGTCGTCAAGGCCAACAACGACGGCATCGTCTACCTGTTCAAGAAGAACAAGGTCACCTTCTTCCATGGCCGCGGCACGTTCGCCGGCAAGGCCGAAGGCGGCTTCACCGTCAACGTGTCGGGCCCGACCACCGATTCGATCAGCGCGAAGAACGTGATCATCGCGACCGGTTCGAATGCCCGCGAACTGCCGGGCGCGGCGTTCGACGAGAAAGTCATCCTGTCGAACACCGGCGCGCTGACCGTCGACGCCGTCCCGGCCAAGCTGGGCGTCATCGGCGCCGGCGTGATCGGCCTGGAGATGGGTTCCGTGTGGCGCCGCCTGGGTGCCAAGGTCACCGTGCTGGAAGGCCTGCCGACGTTCCTGGGCGCGGTCGACGAACAGATCGCCAAGGAAGCGCACAAGCTGTTCACCAAGCAGGGCCTGGACATCCAGCTGGGCGTGAAGATCAACAGCGTCACCAAGGGCGACAACAACGTCACCGTGGACTACGCCGACGCAGCGGGCGCCGCCAAGAGCGAAACGTTCGACCGCCTGATCATCTCGATCGGCCGCGTGCCGAACACCAACGGCCTCGGCATCGAGACCGTCGGCGTGCAGCTGGACGAGCGCGGCTTCGTGGCCGTCGACGACGACTGCCGCACCAACGTCCCGGGCATCTGGGCCGTGGGCGACGTCGTGCGCGGCCCGATGCTGGCGCACAAGGCGGAAGAAGAGGGTGTCGCCGTTGCCGAGCGCATCGCCGGCCAGCACGGTCACGTCAACTTCAACACGATCCCGTGGGTCATCTACACCTCGCCGGAAATCGCGTGGGTCGGCAAGACCGAGCAGCAGCTCAAGAAGGAAGGCGTCGCGTACAAAGCCGGCACGTTCCCGTTCATGGCCAACGGCCGTGCGCGCGCGCTGGGCGACACGTCGGGCATGGTGAAATTCCTGGCCGACGCGACGACCGACGAAATCCTGGGCGTCCACATCGTGGGCCCGGTCGCGTCGGAGCTGATCTCGGAAGCCGTCGTCGCGATGGAATTCCGCGCGTCGTCGGAAGACATCGCCCGCATCTGCCACGCCCACCCGTCGCTGTCCGAAGCGACCAAGGAAGCCGCGCTCGCCGTCGACAAGCGTTCGCTGAACTTCTAATACCTGTATGACCCGGGCTTCGGCCCGACTGGGGGTGGATGGCGTCGCTGTCCACCCCCATCTTTATGCGGCTCTTTTCATGAACGTCCAAGAGTACTACCAGCACGCGCTGACCGAGCGCGGATTCAAGTCCGATCCCGCGCAGCAGCGCGCCGTCGACCGCCTGCAGGCCGCCTACGACGACTGGGTCGCGTACAAGTCGCAGCGCTCGTCCGCGTTCAAGCGCCTGATCAACCGTCCCGACGTCCCGCAGGGCGTCTACATGTGGGGCGGCGTGGGGCGCGGCAAGTCCTTCCTCATGGACAGCTTCTACTCGGTGGTGCCGGTCGTGCGCAAGACGCGCCTGCACTTCCACGAATTCATGCGCGCGGTACACCGCCAGCTCGACGAGCTGAAAGGTGTCGAAGACCCGCTGATCGAGGTCGCGAGGCGCATCTCGAAGAAATACCGCCTGATCTGCTTCGACGAATTCCACGTGAGCGACGTGGCCGACGCGATGATCATGTACAACCTGCTGTCCGCGCTGTTCGCCAATGGCGTGTCGTTCGTGATGACGTCGAACTACGATCCGGACAAGCTGTACCCGGACGGCCTGCACCGCGACCGCATGCTGCCCACGATCGCGCTGATCAAGGACAAGCTGGACGTCATGAACGTCGACGCCGGCATCGATTACCGCCACCGCGCGCTGGAACAGGTGCAGGCCTATTACACGCCGCTGGGCGCGGCCTCCGACCACGCCTTGCGCGAGGCGTATGCGAAAGTCGCCGACACGGCCGACGAGGATCCGCGCGTGCACATCGAACAGCGCGAGCTGCGTGCGCTGCGGCGTGCGGGCGGCGTGATCTGGTTCGATTTCGCCACCTTGTGCGGCGGCCCGCGCTCGCAGAACGACTACCTGGAACTCGCGAGCCAGTTCCACACCGTGATCCTGTCGGGCGTGCCGCGCATGTCGGCCGCGATGTCGTCGGAGGCGCGCCGCTTCACGTGGCTGATCGACGTGTTCTACGATCACAAGGTCAAGCTGATCATGTCGGCCGAGGTCGAGCCGGAGCTGCTGTACACCGAGGGCGCGATGTCGAACGAGTTCCATCGCACGGTGTCGCGTATCATTGAGATGCAGTCGCGTGAATACATGCTCGCCGAGCGGCGCGGCGCGGCTGATTCACTGGCCTGAATCGCTGGCCCGAACGATCAAAGGAACCGAATGAAAGCAGACTTCGTCACAGACTCCCGTACCCGTTTGCGCGCGCTCGCCGTGGCGCTGTCCGCCGCGCTGCTGGCTGCGTGCGCAAGCCAGGACGTGGTGCCGCGCGAGGTGCCGCCGCCGCCCGTGACGTCCGTCGCGCAGGCCGACCAGCAACTGGCCGCCGTCGCGCGCGAGCGCGCCGCGATCGAGGCCCGCTTCGCGGAACGGGAACGCGTCTGCTACGACAAGTTTTTCGTGAATAACTGCCTCGACGAGGCGAAGGAACGCCGCCGCAGCGCGCTCGCCGCCCAGCGCGCGATCGAGGTGCAGGCCGAACACTTCAAGCGCCGGGCGGTCGTCGAGGAGCGCGACCGCAACCTGGCCGAGGCGGAGCGCCGCTTCAAGGAACAGGAGGCGCGTATGGCGGCCGAACCGCCGAAGCCCGCAGCGGAGCCGACGCCGGTACCGGCGCAGCGCAAGGCGATCGCGCCCGAGCGCATGGCCGAGCGCGACGCCCGCCTGCGCGCGCAGAAGCAGCAGGAAGCGGCGAACGCCGGCAAGCGCGCGCAGAACGTGCGCGACTACGAGGAACGCAAGGCCCAGTCGGAAGAGCGCCAGCGCAAGGTTGCGCAGCGCAAGGCGGAGAAGGCGGCGAAGGCCGCGAAAGAGGCCGAGGACGCCAAGAAGTAGCGTTACGGGAGGGCGGAGGGACGCCGGCCCTAAGCAACCTGGGCCGGCTTGACCAGCTTCACGATGGCCATGCTGCAGTTCCCGCCCTTGCCCTGCGAGCGCTCGCCGGCCTTGTTGATCAGCATCTCGGACGCCTGACGGGGACTCGCCTTCGCGGTCACAGTGCCCAGCTCGGCATCCGTGAAGAAATGCCACAGGCCGTCCGAGCACAGCAGGAACACGTCGTTCGCCGCGAGATCGAGGCGCTGGCCGAACGTAATGAATGGCTCCTTGCGGCTATTGCCCATCACATTCAGCAACAGCTTGGACTTGCGGTGGTTCTTCGCGGCGTCCGGCGGCAGGCGGTCGCTCGACACGAGGTGCTCGACATAGGCCGCGTCGCTCGTGCGCCCCAGGCACTTGCCGTCGTGAAAATAATACAGGCGCGAATCGCCCACGTGGGCCCAGACGGCCTCGCCATGCGGCGTCAGGACGAGGCCGACGAAGCTGGCGTGCGCATGGGCCTGTGTCGTGACGGCGTTCATGTTGATGACCAGATGGGTTTCCTGCACGATGTCACTCAACAATTGCTGCAGGCGCTCCACGGACGGGTGGTCGCCCGGCTTGAATTCGTCGAACACCTGCCTGGCGGTGTGCAGGACCTGTTCCGCGCCGGCCGCGCCGGCAATGCCGTCGGACAGCACGGCCAGGACGTAGCCGGGCGCGCGGGCGCCCGTCATGAGCGCGACCCGGTCGTTCTGCTGGGGGCGGTTACCGATATGCTGGGCGGTTCCCGCTTCTAACTTGTATGAGGTCATAAACGTGGCTTTCCGATGCCGCCATGCCGGACTTTGTTGGCGGCAACGACGGTGTAGTTTAAACTATGCACCGGTTTGCACTGGAGTTGCAAGCCGTAACAATGAATAGCGCGCCGCCCCGAGCCAGCGGGCATGCGTCTTCCCACCCCTTTACGCTTAACTGTTCGGAAATGCCTAACATGATCGACGTCCAGGAGATCCACCGCCGTATTATCGAACTCGACGTGGAACATCGCGACCTCGACGCTGTCATCGACATGCTGACCCGCGACGGTCACGCCGACCAGTTGCAGTTGCGACGTCTGAAGAAACGCAAGCTGCAGTTGAAGGACCACATCACACTGCTGAAAATGCAGTTGGTGCCGGACGTTCCGGCATAAGCCCACGTTTTTTAAGCAGTCTCATTTTGACCGATCACCTTCCTTTGTCCGAGTCCGACCTCGACGCCGACCTCGACGCCGCGCCCGCGCCTTCCGAACCTGCCGGCAAGTACGACGCCGAAGTGGACCGCATCTTCGGCGCCGGCGGCCCGCTCGCGCCCGCCGTCGGCACGTTCAAGCCGCGCCAGTCGCAGACCGAGATGGCGAAGGCGATCGCGCACGCGATCAGCGAGCAGGGCACGCTGATCGCCGAGGCCGGCACGGGCACGGGCAAGACCTTCGCCTACCTCGTTCCCGCGCTGTTGTGGGGCGGCAAGACGATCATCTCGACCGGCACCAAGAACCTGCAGGACCAGCTTTTTTCGCGCGACATCCCGACCGTGCGCGCCGCGTTGCGCGCCCCGGTCTCGGTGGCGCTGCTGAAAGGCCGTTCGAACTACCTCTGCCACTACCACCTGGAACGCACGCTGTCGAACGGCCGCCTGACGTCGCGCGACGACGTGGGCCATCTGCGCGAAATCTCTCGTTTCATCAAGATGAGCCAGTCGGGCGACAAGGCCGAGCTGACGAAGGTCCCGGAAACGGCGTCCGTGTGGAATCTCGTGACGTCCACCCGCGAAAACTGCGTGGGCCAGGAGTGCCAGTACTACCAGGACTGTTTCGTGATGAAGGCGCGCCGCGAGGCGCAGCAGGCCGATGTCGTCGTCGTCAACCACCATCTGTTCTTCGCCGACGTGGCGCTGAAGGAAGGCGGCATGGCCGAACTGCTGCCGTCCGCCAACACGATCATCTTCGACGAGGCGCACCAGTTGCCGGAAGTGGCCACGCTGTTCTTCGGCACGACGGTGTCGACGGGCCAGGTGCTGGAACTGTGCCGTGACGTGCTGGCCGAAGGTCTCGCGCATGCGCGCGGCGGCGTGGACTGGGCGAAGGTCGTGACCGTCGTCGAGAAGGCCGCGCGCGACCTGCGCCTGACGTTCCCGGAAGGCAGCACGCGCTTGTCGCTGCCGCAGATCCCGCCCAGCTCGGAATTCTTCCCGGCGCTGGACAAGCTGAAGGAAGAACTGGAAGGCCTGATTGACGTGCTGGAAGCCCAGGCCGAGCGCGCCGAGACGATCGAGCAGTGCCGCGTGCGCGCCGTCGAGCTGCTGGAGCAGTACAAGGCGTGGAAGTCCGAGCCGAAGAAGGGCAAGGAAGTCGAGGGCGACGATGCCGTGCTGTGGGTCGAGGCGTTTTCCTCGTCGCTGCAATTGCACAAGACGCCGCTGTCGATTGCGCCGATCTTCGCCGGCCAGCGCGCCGGCACGCCGCGCAGCTGGATTTTTACTTCCGCGACCCTGGCGGTCAAAAACGACTTCAAGCATTTCAGCGCACAGCTGGGCATGACGGGCGAGCCGGCCCAGAGCTGGCCGAGCCCGTTCAACTACCAGGAGCAGGGCATCCTGTACGTGCCGACCGGCCTGCCCGAACCGAACACGTTCGGCTACACGGACGCGGTCGTCGACATGGCGCTGCCCGTGATCGAGGCCGCAGGCGGCCGCTGCTTCTTCCTGTGCACGACAATCCGCGCCGTCAACCGCGTCGCCGAACGCCTGCGCGAGGAATTCGCCGCGCGCGGCCTCGACTTCCCACTGTTCGTGCAGGGCGAACGGGGCCGCACGGAATTGCTGGATTCGTTCCGCAACGCGGGCAATGCCGTGCTGGTCGGCAGCCAGAGTTTCTGGGAAGGCGTCGACGTGCGCGGCGAGGCGCTGTCGCTCGTCATCATCGACAAGCTGCCGTTCGCGCCGCCGGACGATCCTGTGCTGGCCGCGCGCATCGAAGTGATGGAAAAGAAGGGCATGAACGGGTTTGTTCACCACACCTTGCCGGAAGCCATCATCAACCTGAAGCAGGGCGCGGGGCGCCTGATCCGCGACGTCGAGGATCGGGGCGTGCTGATGCTGTGCGATCCGCGGGTGATCAGCAAGCCGTATGGGCGGCGCATCTGGCAGAGTTTGCCGCCGTTTCGGCGGACGCGGGTGCAGGCGGAGGTGATCGAGTTTTTCAAGGCGCCGCCGAAAGCCTAGACTTCGAATCTGCCGCGGAGTCGGAGATTCGGGGTCAGAGCCCTAAAAAAGCAAATTCGGGCTCTGACCCCCGGCTTACGAATCTGCCGCGGAGTTGGAGATTCGGGGTCAGGGCCCCAACAAAGCAAATTCGGGCCCTGACCCCCGGCTTACGAATCTGCCGCGGAGTCGGAGATTCGGGGTCAGAGCCCCAACAAAGCAAATTCGGGCTCTGACCCCCGGCTTCGTTGGCCGCTGCGTGCCTGCCCGCTTCGCTTCGTTTTACGTTACCTTTGGGCTCGCCTCGCGCTACGCCGCGCAGCGGCTCCGCTTTCGCTTGTGCTCCCACAACATGCAGGATGGGTGACTTGTTTAGAGTCACACAGGCCCGGCCGGTGGCAGACTTCAAGGGGGAGCAATGGCGATACGTTATGGCTGCTTTTTCAGCTATGCCCATGGGCGGCATGAGCTGATGCAGCGCTTCAAGGCCACGCTGGCCGATGCACTGCGCTGCTACCTCGAACCGTATTTCGACAACGAAGACGAACTCTTCATCGACACCGAACAACTCGGCGGCGGTGACGACCTCGACCGCAAGATCGCCCGCGCGCTGTGCGAAAGCGCATGCATGGTGCTGATCTACACGCCCAAATACGAAGCCCATCCCTACACGCGGCGCGAGTACGCCGCGATGCGCCTGATCGAAGCCGAGCGCAGCACGTGGTACACGCTGCCCAGCCAGCTGATCATCCCCGTGATCATGACGCAGCACCCCGTCAGCCTGCCGCCGCAGATCAGCGAATCCACGTTCTACGTCGACTTCTCGCGCTTCACGATGGCCACGGCCGACCTGAAGTCCAACCCTGATTTCTTGCCGGACATCGACAAGATGGTCCGGCGCATCGTCACGCATTACCAACACCAGAAAAAAACCATGCCGCCGGCGCATGACTGCAACCAATTCGTCCTTCCCGCTGTCCCACCCGCATGGCGTGAGTTACCGGATCCAACCTTCCCAAAAAAATGAGGAGCCTTATGGAAACCAACCGCATCACCGCAGTACCGGCCGGTCAGGCCGGCGAGGTGACGACGTTCTACTCCTACGACAGCGCACCCGTGCGCAGCCTTGCGCTGGCCCATGCCGCCTGGCTGCTTGCCGGGCGCGCGCATGCGAAGACACCGGTGCTGATGATCGACTGGGACCTGGAAGCCCCCGGCCTGCATCACTATTTTCCCCGCACGGACGATGGGCGGCACGCCAGCGGCCTGCTTGAACTGTTCGAGAGTTGCCGCGAACAATTGCACGGCAATACGTCGAACGACGACGCCGAGGCGCTGGCCGGGCGCGTGCTCGACACGCTGGACTGGGACGACTACATCGTCCGCGTCGACGACAGCCGTCCGCTGTACCTGATGCGCGCCGGCCGCTTCGACGACAGCTATGGCGAGCGCGTCGACCGGCTCGACTGGGACGCGCTGTTCTGCGCGTGCCCCGCGCTGTTTCGCACATTCGCGGCGCAGGTGGCGCGGCGCTTCGCCCACGTGCTGATCGATTGCCGCAGCGGCCGCTCGGCGGCGGCCAGCGTCTGCACGGCGCTGTTGCCGGACAAGATCGTCGGCGTGTTTACGCCCGACGCGCGCAGCCTGGACGGCCTGCAGGGCGTCGTCGCGCGCGCGCTCGATTACCGCTGCAGCCATGAGGACGAACAGCGGCCGCTGCTCGTCTATCCGCTGCCTTGTCCGGTCGACGGCACGGGCGAAGGGCGGTTGCGCTGGCGCTTCGGCGACGCGCCACGGAGTCCGTCCGGCTACCAGGTCCGGCTGGAACGGATGCTGGCCGAGTGCTATGGCCTGTCCAGCGTCGTGCTCGACAGCTACCTCGACGAAGTGCAGCTGCCCCAGGCGGCCGTCAGCGGCATGGCACCGGCCGGCGGCCGGGCCCAGGCCGGCGAGCACGACCGGCTGGGGCCGCAGCGCGCCGTCGAAGCGCTGCTCGAATGGCTGGCACCCGGCCATTTTCCATGGCGCCCGTTGCCCGAGGTGCGGCTCGTGCAGGCCGTCGAATCGCTGCGCGAACGGGCCGCCGATCCGCAGGCCCCGAGCCTCGTGCGCGAACTGGCCCGGCTGGCGCAATTGTATTTAGGGCAACAAAGCGAACTGGAAGCCGCACGCCGCATCGAGCAGCACGTGATCGCGCTGGAGCAGGGCCTGCATGCGATGGAAGAGGGCAAGCGCGGCCACGGCGCGCCGCGCCGCGCCGGCGAACCGTCGCCGGATGCGCTGGACGACAAGCTGTCGCGCCTACAGGAACTGATCGACAGCCGCAGCCCCCGCGAGGCGCGGGCGCTGGCGGACAGCCTGCGCTCGACGATCCTGCGGCCGAGTGTGGCGCATCCGCTACGACGGCGCGGCGCTGCGATGATCAAGCAGGTCTACCTGCAGGAAGGCGACAAGGACGCGCTGCTGGCCTTCACCCTGGACGAGGTCTCGTCCCTCGAAGGCGCCCTGATCCAGGCGGCGGAAGGGCGTCCGCTGGTGGCGGGCTGACGCCGTGGCGGGACGTGCGGAGGCACGTCCGGGGGGGCAATAAATGTGGCGTCCGATTGGTCGATCTCGCCGTTGCTTCAGGTAAAATCGCGGGATGCGTATCCTTATCAGTAACGACGACGGCTATCTCGCCCCCGGCATCAACGCCCTGGCCGATGCGCTCGCGACAGTCGCCGACATCGTGGTCGTCGCGCCCGACAGCAATCGCTCGGGCGCGTCGAACTCGTTGTCGCTGGACCGTCCGCTGTCGGTGTCGAAGGCTGCCAATGGGTTTTATTTCGTCAACGGCACCCCCACCGACTGCGTGCACATCGCGTTGACGGGGATGCTCGACGTACGCCCGGACCTGGTCGTCGCCGGCATCAACAATGGCCAGAACATGGGCGACGACACGCTGTACTCCGGCACGGTGGCGGCGGCGACGGAAGCCTATCTGTTCGGGATCCCGGCCATCGCTTTTTCCCAGGTGCATGGCGGCTGGGCGGAGGTGGAGTCGGCCGCGCGGGTGGCGCGCGACATCGTGCTGCGCCGCTTCGAGATGCTGGACGCGCCGTTTTTGCTGAACGTAAATATTCCGAACTTGCCGTACGAGCAGATGGGACCGCTCGTGCCGACCCGCCTGGGCCGGCGTCACCAGGCCGAGCCCGTCATCCGCGGCCAGGATCCGCGCGGGCGCGAGATCTTCTGGATCGGGGCGCCGGGCGCCTGCCGCGACGCGGGCGAGGGCACCGATTTCCACGCGACGAGCCAGGGCTGCGTGTCGGTGACGCCGCTGCAGGTCGACCTCACGCACCGCGACCAGCTGGACCAGCTGCGGCGAGGGCTGGGATGAGCGAGAAGCGCAGCCAGTTTCCTCTGCCGCTCTCGTCCGTGACGGGCGGCGGCACCCGAAAGCCCGCTGCGCCGGCGCCGGTCGCCACCCCGCAGACGGCGACCCAGAACGCGCGCGAGAACAGCCAGGCACAGCCGCGCGGCGGCGCGCCGGCCGGCGTGCCGGGCACGACTAAACCGGCCCAGCCGCAGCAGACCGTCGTGCGGTCCGACCTGGCGGCCACGGAAGCGCCGCGCCGCGCGATGGCGGCCCGGGCCGCCCGCCAGGGCGTCAAGGATCCGCAGGTGCTGGCGGCGCTGGAAATCGTGCCGCGCCATATGTTCGTCGAGCCGGGCATGCTGGCCCAGGCGTATGTCGACATCTCGCTGCCGATCGGCCACAACCAGACGATTTCGCAGCCGTACATCGTCGCGCGCATGATCGAGTTGCTCAAGGACAGTAAGCAGCCGCTGCGCCGCGTGCTCGAGATCGGCACGGGTTGCGGCTACCAGGCCGCGGTGCTGTCGTGCGTGGCGCAGGAGGTGTATTCCATCGAGCGCATCAAGCCGTTACATGAGCTGGCGAAGGCCAATCTGCGCCCGTTGCGTATCGCCAATCTGCGCTTGCAGTACGGAGATGGTATGCTAGGGCTCCCGCAGGTGGCCCCGTTCGACGGCATCATCCTGGCGGCGGCCGGTCTCGAGGTGCCGCGTGCATTGCTCGAGCAGATGGCCATTGGCGCCCGCCTGGTGGCGCCCGTCGGTGCTCAGGTCCAGCACCTGCAGCGCATTACCCGTACCGGCAAGGCGGAATGGACCAGCGAAACGCTGGAAGCCTGTCATTTTGTCCCGCTGCGGCCAGGCATCGCTTGAATGCCAGTTGTTGTAAAAGAATTATAGAGAGAATGAAACTTACGCCCCGCTTAGCCCTGTTGACCCTCAGTCTCGGCATCCTGTCCGCCTGCAGCACCGAGACCCGCGTAGCCCCCGTGATCGACCGTCCGGCCCCGACCGCATCCAGCTTCCGCCCCCGCCCGCAGCCGGCGCCGGCGCCGGCCGCCGAGGAGTCGAAGCCCGACGCGCGCGGTACCTATACCGTGCGGCGTGGCGACACCCTGCTGCGCATCGCCCTCGACCACGGCCAGAACTACCGCGACCTCGTCGCCTGGAACAACTTGGCCGATCCGGACGACATCAAGGTCGGCCAGCTGCTGAAAGTGGCGCCGTCCGAACGTAACGGCAACGGCAACGGCGTCGTGACCTCGCCGATCGCGATGCCGGGTGCCGAGAAGGCGCCGGCCGTGCCGAAGAAGACGGAACCGAACGGCGCCAAGAAGCCGTACAGCGAATCGAACCTGGCCGCGAAAGAAGACAATCCGAAGGCGGAGAAAGTGATCTCGGCGGGCGTGACCCCGGGCACCACCGTCACCGCGAACGACGACGAGAAACTGAGCTGGATGTGGCCGTCCGACGGCAAGATCATCGCCACCTTCGACGAAGGCAAGAACAAGGGCATCGACATCGCCGGCAAGATGGGCCAGCAGGTGATGGCCGCGGGTTCCGGGAAGGTGATGTATGCCGGCAGCGGCATCCGCGGATATGGTAATCTCGTGATTGTTAAGCACAGCAACAGCCTGCTGTCGGCATATGCGCACAACCGCACCATCCTGGTGAAGGAAGGTCAGAACGTGACCAAGGGCCAGGCGATCGCGGAGATGGGCGATTCCGATGCCGACACCGTCAAACTGCATTTCGAGATACGCCAGCAGGGCAAGCCGGTCGACCCGGCCAAGTTCCTGCCCAGTCGCTAGAGAGAGCCGATGACCTTGCCCCCCGACCCGTTGGACAACGACACGCCGGAAGAGAATCCGGATGAACCGCTGGACGACGGCGAGTTCGGGGCGGACGGCGTCGACCGCGCCGAGCTGCTGCCGGAAGGCGCGGCGACGGCCGTCGTCGACACCGTCGACGAGCTGAAAAGCGTGCTGCAGGCCGAGCTCTCGACGGACACCACCCAGCACTACCTGAACCGCATCGGCGCCAAGCCCCTGCTCACGGCCGAACAGGAAGTGCATTACGCGACCCTCGCCAAGGCGGGTGACTTCAATGCGCGCCAGAAGATGATCGAGCATAACCTGCGGCTCGTCGTCTCCATCGCCAAGCACTACATCAACCGCGGCGTCGTGCTGCTCGACCTCATCGAGGAAGGCAACATCGGCCTGATGCGCGCGATCGACAAGTTCGAGCCGGAGCGCGGCTTCCGCTTTTCCACGTACGCGACGTGGTGGATCCGCCAGAGCATCGAGCGCGCGATCATGAACCAGGCCCGCACCGTGCGCCTGCCCGTGCACATGGTGCGCGAGCTGAACCAGGTGCTGCGCGCGAAATACCACCTGGAGGCCCAGCACCACGACGGCAAGGAAGCGAGCGCGGAAGACATCGCCAGCCTCGTCGGCCGGCCCGTGGAAGAAGTGCAGGACATCCTTGCGCTGTCCGAACACGCGACGTCGCTCGACGCCCCGCTCGACAACGATCCGCAGAGCAGCCTGATGGACATGCTGCCGGACGAGGGCGACGTCAGCCCGGACGCCCACGCGGAGCAGCACGAAATGACGGTGCTCGTGCGCGACTGGCTGCAGAAGCTGCCGGACAAGCAGCGCCTCGTCGTAATGCGCCGCTTCGGCCTCGACAACGACGATCCGGCCACGCTGGAAACGCTGGCCGAGGAGATGGGCGTGACGCGCGAACGCGTGCGCCAGATCCAGCAGGAAGCCCTCGTCAAACTGAAACGGGCGATGGCCGCCCGTGGCGTCGTCCGCGATTCCTTGCTATGATGCCCGGCTGGCCGATATGGCCGGATTTTCCTGGTACACGCGGCGTATGTATACCGTCGTTCCCGCGAAGGCGGGAACCCAATTCCCTTGAGCAGTACTAACGCTTGATTCGGCTGCGCGCCGAACTTGGGTCCCCGCCTCCGCGGGGACGACGTGTTTGGTTGTGCGGTATTTCAGTCGCCGTCTTCTCCGATTCTGCTTTCTTCTATCCCATGCAAGAAACCTTCATCAACATCAAATCCCTCGACATGGACGCGCGCGGCGTCGGCCACCTGGAGAACGAGGACGGCACGCAAGGTAAAGTGATCTTCGTCGAAGGCGCGCTGCCGGGCGAGCGCGTCAGCTTCGAGACCCTGCGCAAGAAGAAGAACTGGGAATCGGGCCGCATGGTCACGCTGCAGAAGGCGTCGAGCATGCGCGTCGAACCGAAATGCCCGCACTTCTGGCATTGCGGCGGTTGCTCGATGCAGCACCTGGAGCCATCGGCCCAGGTCGCGATGAAGCAGCGCGTCCTGGAAGACAACCTGTGGCACATCGGGAAGACGAAGGCCGAGAACATCATGCGCCCGATGTATGGCCCCACGTGGGACTACCGCTACCGCGCGCGCCTGTCGGTGCGCTGGGTGGCCAAGAAGGGCAAGGTGCTGGTCGGCTTCCACGAGCGCCATTCGTCGTACGTGGCCGACATGACGAGCTGCGAGATCCTGCCGGACCACCTGTCCGCCATGCTCGTGCCGCTGCGCGAACTGGTGGGCGCGCTGTCGATCTACCAGCAGATGCCGCAGATCGAGATCGCCGTCGGCGAAGAGACGACCGTGCTCGTGCTGCGCATCATGGCGCCGTTGAGCCCCGCCGACGAGACGCTCGTGAAAGCGTTCGCCGACCAATGGAACATCCAATGGTGGCTGCAGCCGAAAGGCCCGGACACCGCCGCGCCGTACTATCCACTCGGTAAGGAACTGTACTACACGCTGCCGGAATTCGGCATCAGGATGCCGTTCAAGCCGACCGACTTCACGCAGGTCAACCACCAGATCAACCGCCTGCTCGTGCACAAGGCGCTGACCCTGCTCGACGTGCAGCCGGGCGACCGCGTGGCCGACCTGTTCTGCGGCCTCGGCAACTTCACGCTGCCGCTGGCGACGCAGGCGCGCGAAGTCGTCGGCATCGAAGGCAGCACGGCGCTGACGACGCGCGCGCTGGAAAACGCCAGGGCCAACGGCCTGGCCGACAAGACGACGTTCTACACGCGCAACCTGTTCGAGGTGACGAAGGACGACCTGATCGCGCTGGGTAAATTCGACCGCATGCTGGTCGACCCGCCGCGCGCCGGCGCCGGCGCGCTGGCGATCGCGCTGGCCGAACTGCGCCTGACGAATCCGGACCTGCTGCCGCAGCGGATCGTGTACGTGTCGTGCAGCCCGTCGACCCTGGCGCGCGATGCCGGCATCCTGACGCACCGCGCCGGTTACGTGCTCAAGAAGGCAGGCGTGGCGAACATGTTCCCGCACACGTCGCACGTGGAATCGATCGGTGTGTTCGAGCGGCTCGAGAACTTCCAGCCGCGCGAATTCGCGGCGCCGGACGTCGCCGACAACGCGTCAACGGGCGGCGACGCGGTCCAGTAACGCGAACAGGCCGGCCGGATCGACCGGCTTGACGAAATAACTGTCGAAGCCGGCATACGCCGCGCTGGCCTGGTCGGACTGCTGGCCATACCCCGTGATGGCGACGAGCGTCGCCTCGCTGCAGCCGGGCACCTTGCGCAGCCGGCGCGCCAGTTCGTAGCCGTTCATGCCGGGCAGGCCGATGTCGAGCAGGAAGGCGTCGTAATGCGCTTGCGCGGCCCGTTCCAGCGCCTCGCCCGGGTGGTGCATCACCGCCACGTGGTGGCCGCCCGATTCCAGCAGCAGGCCCAGGGTCATGGCGGCGTCGACGTTGTCATCCACCAGCATCAGCGACAGCCCGCGCGCCGCGCCCGGTGCCGCGGGACCGGCCGCGGCCGTGCCGCCGGCGGGTGCGGCGGCGCTGTGCAGCCGCGGCAGGCGGATCGTGAATTCGCAGCCCAGGTTGCGGCCTTCGCTGGCCGCCGTCACCATCCCGCCGTGCAGTTCCACGAGACTCTTCACCAACGCGAGGCCGAGCCCGAGGCCGCCCTGCGAGCGGTCCGGCGTGCGCTCGGCCTGCGAGAACAGGTCGAACACGGTCGGCAGCAGCTCGGCGGAGATGCCGATGCCGTTGTCCGATACGGTCACGAGCACCTGCTCGGGCGTGATGCCCATCCAGATCGACAACCGGCCGCCTTCGTGCGTGTACTTCGCCGCGTTGTTCAGGAGGTTCGCGAGCACCTGCACGAGGCGCTTCGGATCGCCTTCGACGATGGCCGGTTCCGTCGACAAATGCAGCGCCAGCTGGTGGCGGCGCGCCTCGATCAGCGGGCGCACCTGCTCCACCGCGTCGCCGATCACGCGGCGCAGGTCGACCTCCTCGCGCGTCAGCACGACGAGCCCGCGCGTGACGCGCGAGACGTCGAGCAGGTCGTCGATCAGGCCCGTCATGTGCGCCACCTGGCGCGCGATGATGGCGCTCGTGCGCTCCACGCGGACATTGTCCGGCGGGCCCAGGTTCAGCAGCTGCGCGGCGGCCGAGATCGGCGCCAGCGGGTTGCGCAGCTCGTGCGCCAACATCGCGAGGAATTCGTCCTTGCGGCGGTCGGCGAGGCGCAGCGCGTCTTCCGCGCGCACGCGCTCGACGGCGCTCCACGCGCGCTCGGCGACGTCCTCGATCAGGCGCACGATGTCGGCGCTCCACACGCGCGGCAGGTTATCGTTGATGAACAGACAGCTCGTCAGCGCGCCATTGCGGTTCAAGGGCACGACGACGGCGGAGCGGATTTGCAGCGCCGCATAGTTCGGCCACACGTCGGGGCCGCTCGTGCGCGGGTCGCGCTGCAGGTCGCTCGACACCCACGTGCCCAGGCTCAGCGTGCTGAAATTCGCCACGCCGAACAGCGCGGCGGGGAAGGTGCCGTTCAGTTCGGCGACGATGCCGTCCGTGTAGTTCGAGTGGAAGGTGACGAGCTGCTTGTCGGCGTCGTAGTCGCCGTACAGCACGCGGCTGGCCTGCAGGAAGCGGCCCAGCATGGCGCCGGTCTGGACGAAGATCTGCGCCGGGTCGTTCAGGCGGCGCAGCAGGTCCGACACTTCGAGCCGGAATTCGTTCATGTCGAGCAGCGTCGTCTGGCGCGCGACGGCGTCGCGCAAGGCCTGTTCGGCGCGCACGCGGTCCAGCGCTTCCCAGCTGCGCTCGGCGATGTCGGTGGCGAGGCGCTGGGCTTCCTCGTCCCAGTCGCGGGTCTGGGTGGAATAGCCGACGAGGGCCGCCACGAGCTGGCCGCGCCTGACCTTGGGCACGACGAGGATCGCGCGCGCGCCCGCGGCCGCGTAGCGCTCGCCGCGCGCGGGGAGCCTCGGGTCGGCGGTCGCGTCGCGCACGGCCAGCGGCGAACCCGTGCGCAGCAGCGCCAGCGCCTGCGGGCCGAAGTCGTCCAGGCGGGCGCGCCGGCCGATGAGCGGCGCGCCCGCGTCGCGGGCCCAGTCGTGCATCACTTCGAAGCTGCCGTCTTCCTCGTCCGTTTCAACATAGCAGGCGCGCTCGAGTTCCAGGTGCTTGCCGAGCAAGGTGCACGACCCTTCGATGATGTCGGATGGGTGGTGCAGGCGACGCAGGCTGTCGACCACCTGCAGCTGCACGGCGTGGCGCCGTTCCAGCTGCACGCGCTGGGTCGTCTCGCTCGTCACGCACAGCATGCCGCGCACGGTGCCGGCATCGTCGCGCACCGGAGAATAGGCCAGCGTGAACCAGGCGTTGTACGGCTTGCCGTTGCGGTCGATCGGGCTCGGCACGTCCTCGCCGTACGTGGCGTGGCCCGCGAGGGCGCGTTCGACCAGCGGCTTCAGGCCGGGCCAGCGGTCGGGCCAGACCTGCGCCAGCGGGCGGCCGAGCGAAGCAGGATGGGTGCCGTCGAGGAGGGGAGTGAAGGCGGCGTTGTACAGCAGCGCCAGGTGCGGGCCCCAGGCGAGGTACATGGGGAATTCGGATTCGAGGATCAGGCTGACCGCATTGCGCAATGCGGGACTCCAGCGGTCCGGCGGGCCAAGGGGGGACGCCGACCAGTCATGGACGTGGTAACCGGCGCGGACGGCGCCGGTGCTGCCGAGGAGATGAAAGTCGCGCGTTGCCGCTTCCATGCCGATCGCTTCCGAGTCCGAAAGCGGTCATTTTATGCGCAAATGCATAAGCTGGAACGGCTATGCAAAAAAATACATTTTCCGCGCGAGAAACTCCGTTGATACCTGGAGAATAAAATGTCTCCGAAGGACCATTTGCGGCGGCAAACGTACTGCTGATGCCGAGGGGATTGGGTTTGATGGCAAGACTATAACGGACGTCCCGCACGCGTGGCGCACGGGACGTCAATACGGCACCAGCCGTCATTCCCGCGTGCGCAGGAATGACGGCGTCATGTCAGAACTTTGCTCTTACGCCGAACACGACATTCCGTCCCGGCAGCGGGGCAATATCCTTCAGCAGCGACGTGGCCAGGCGGATGTCCTCGTTGAGCAGGTTCTTCGCCGTCACGAAGTACGTCAGGTCCAGGTGCTCGAGCCTCTGCGTGTACGAGACATTGGCGTTCACCTGGTTGTACGACGGCGTCGTGGACGTCTCGAACGCCGCGAGGCGGTCCTGGCCGCGGGCGTGTGTCCAGTCGAGGCCGGCGCGCCAGTGCGGCTGGCGGTAGCCGATCGCGGCGCCCACGCGGTCGGCCGGCTGCAGCGGCAGGTTGCCGGCGTCGTCGAGGTAGCCGCGCGAGGTGTCCGCGAACACGCGGCCGTTCCAGCCCATGCCGATCTGGTTCCACGTCATCTCCGCTTCCGCGCCCTGGACGTGCGCCTTGGCCTGCTGGAACAGGCGCTGGCGGAACTCGCCGCCCGGGTTGCCGTCCTCGTCGAACGACGCGTCCATGATGTGGCCGTAGATGAAGTTGTTGACGTTGTTGCGGTACGCGTTCACGCGCCAGCGCAGCAGGCCACTCGTCTTTTGCAGCGACAGCTCGATGTTGCGCGAGACTTCCTTTTGCAGGTTCGGATCGCCCACGTCGAACGTGAGCGTGGCGTCGTGCGGGCCGCCCGAATACAGTTCCTCCGTCGCGGGCGCGCGCTGCGCGTACGACACCGTCGCGCCGGCCGAATACCCCTTCGTGAACGGCCACAGCGCGCCGATCGAGCCGGAGCCCAGGTCGAAGGTACGCTCACGGTTGGAGACCGGCTTGCGGTCGACGTTTTCATAGCGCAGACCCGCGTTCCAGCGCAGCGGACCCTGGCTCCATTCCTCGACGAGGAAGGCGGCCTGCGTCGTCGAATGCGTCACGGGCACGGTGTCCGGCCCGCCTGCCGCGCTCAGCGCCGAGAAATGCGTGTTTTCCGTCTGCACGCCGAACGTGCCGTGCAGGCCCAGGCTCGTGATCGGCTTGTGCGTTAGCTCGACGCGCGATTCGAACGATTTATTGGAGAACAGCGTGGCCGGCACGCCGTCGTCCAGCTCGGCGTGGTGGTAGTCCGTATAGCCGGCCTTCACGCGCGCGCTTTCGAGGCCGGCGAGCGGGTTCTTGACGACGCTGTCGAAGTCGTAGCGGTTCTGGCGCTGGTCGATGTGCGATCCCTCGTCGGTCGGGATGCCATAGAAATTCGTCAGGTGCGAGGCCGACAGGCCCGCATAGCCCCAGTCGTCGATGTACGAACCGCCGATGCCGATGTTGCGCTCCTTCGTGTCGGAATTCGGCAGGCGGTTCATGCGCGACGTGGGGTCGTTCACCACGCGCAGGTCGGGGATCTGGTAGTCGTCCGTGTTGCGCGCGTTGCCGTCCAGGTGCAGGCCGATCTTGCCGATGGAGCCGTCCAGCGTGCCGGACATGTCCTTGCCGTTGTCGACGGTGCTGAGGCGGGTCTCGACCTGGCCCGTCAACTTCGGTTCCAGCGCCGTCGGGATGCGTTCGTTGACGACGTTGACGAGGCCGCCGATGGCGCCCGAGCCGTACAGCAGGGCGGCGGGGCCGCGCAGGATCTCGATCTGGCGCGCGATGGCGCCTTCGGACGCGACGGCGTGGTCGTTCGACAGGCCGGACACGTCCGACGTCGCCATGCCGTTTTCCAGCATTTTCACGCGCGAACCTTCCATGCCGCGGATGATGGGGCGCGACGCGCCCGCGCCGAACGCGGAGGCGGACACGCCCAGTTCGTTCTGCAGCGTTTCGCCCAGCGAGCTGCCGACCTTGTCGCGCAACTCGTCGCCGGCGAGCACTTTGGCCGGCGTGAGGATCTGGTCGCCTTCGCCGTTGCGCAGCGGGCTGGCGGTGACGACGACTTGCTGGATCTTGCCGTCGTTGATGATTTCCTGGTCATCGGCGCGAACGGCCGGGTGGAAGGCGAGCAGGAGCGCGCTGGCGAGCAGCGTACGTTCGATTTTCATGGTTTTCTACAATCTCAAGCGAATGGATAACGGCCCATGCCGCCGGGACGCGCCGGGCGGTACGGGAAAAGCGGGAGCGTTATCGGGCTTGAGGTGGCGCGCGCGACTGGAACGGGCAGGCCGTAAGCAGGCAGATGCCCGGCGTGGCCGGAACGGCGGGGACGGCATAGGCCAGCTCGGCCGGAACGAATTGGCGCAGCGAAGTCGGCAGCGCAAACGCGATCTGGGCGCTGGCCGCGCACTGGCCGCACAGGTCGTGCAGGCCGGGCTTGGGCAGCTTGCCCGTGCCGTCATCGTCCGTGTCGGCGGCGACTTGCTGGACGAGCGTGTCGTCGGCCTCGGCCCAGTGGGTATAGCCGTGAGCGAGCGACAACTGCTGCGAAACGAGCAGCAGCAGCGACAGCAATACGTGGACCAGGCTACGGGACATGGGGGACGGAGTCGAAAGCGAACGGATATTGTACGCAGGGGCGTTCGGTTCTGACAATCATACTTTCAGTAAGGTCCCTAAGCTCAATTAAATTCGGGGTCAGAGCACATTTCGGAACAAATTCGGGGTCAGAGCACTTTTTGGCGCACAATCTTCGAGGCAAGTTTCCTCTGCGTGCTGCAGTTGGATTGCGGCGGTCGCATGGCGGTGGTGTGGCTCGGCGTGACAGTTTCGTTGTGAGCCAGGACATTGATCAGAAATGTGCTCTGACCCCGAATTTTCAGAAAAATGTGCTCTGACCCCGAATTGGGGCAATAAAAAAGCCGGCCCGCAGGCCGGCTCTTCGATGCGAGCGGATGGGTCAGTCGCGGTTGCCGAAGCCGATGCCCAGCAGTTGCAGCATGCTCGTGAACACGTTGTAGATGTCCAGGTAGATGGCCAGCGTCGCGCTGATGTAGTTGGTCTCGCCGCCGTTCACGATCCGGTTCACGTCGAACAGGATGAAGGCCGAGAAGATCACCATCGCGAGCACCGACACGACCAGCATCAGCGCCGGCAGGTGCAGGAAGATGTTGGCCAGGCCAGCCAGGATCACGACGATGGCGCCGGCGAACAGCCAGCTGCCCATGCCCGAGAAGTCGCGCTTGGACACGGTCGCGATCGTCGCCATCGTGGCGAACACGGCCGCGGTGCCGGCGAACGCGGTCATGATCAGCGTGCCGCCGTTGGAAAAGCCGAGCGTGAAGCGCAGCAGCGGCGTCAGCCACAAGCCCATGAAGAACGTGAAGGCGAGCAGGATCGGCACGCCGGCCGCCGAGTTCTTGGTCTTCTCGATCGCGAAGATGAAGCCGAACGCGATCGCGAGGAACAGGATCACGCCCATGCCGCTGGCAAAGATCGGCAGGGCCATTTGCAGGCCGATATAGGCGCCGAACACCGTCGGGATCATGGACAGTGCCAGCAACCAGTAAGTGTTGCGCAGCACGCGGTGACGCGTGGCCTGGATGGCCGAGACGTCGTAGGTTTTCTGCAGGCTGGGAATCATAATGCCTCCGTTGGAAGAAATCGCTTTGCTCCCCATATGGGGACTGGACCCGGCGTCAACAGGGGTGAATGTGCTGGAAGCGCAAGTTTTAAGTCTTGCCTAAGGGCCAGCGCACACCCTGGTATGGACCAGGTCGAACCGATGTCACTGTATCATCCGCGGTCGGCCCGACGCAATATCGGTGGCATCCAGGATGTATGGTAAAATAGAAGGTTGATTGAGTTCCCAAATCTCGATTTAAACCTTTCTTTTTATTGGAGTTTTTAAATGGCAATCGAACGCACCCTGTCGATCATCAAACCTGACGCAGTCGCTAAAAACGTGATCGGCCAAATCTACAGCCGTTTCGAAGGCGCAGGCCTGAAGATCGTCGCTGCCCGTATGGCCCAGCTGTCGCGCGCCGAAGCCGAAGGTTTCTATGCTGTCCACAAAGAGCGTCCGTTCTTCAAGGACCTGGTCGACTTCATGATCTCGGGCCCGGTCATGATCCAGGTGCTGGAAGGCGAAGGCGCGATTGCCAAGAACCGCGAACTGATGGGCGCAACCGATCCGAAGAAAGCCGACAAGGGCACCATCCGCGCCGACTTCGCCGATTCGATCGACGCCAACGCCGTGCACGGTTCGGACGCTGCCGAGACCGCAGCTGTCGAGATCGCTTACTACTTCCCGGCACTGAACGTCTACTCGCGTTAATCTTAGTAGCAATTTTTTGTGTTGATCGGCCTGGTGCCGGTTTAACATTGCAATATCCCGCTCGCCCATGCTCGAAGAGCCCGGCGGGCGGGACTTATTTTGAAGGCACAGGATTCAATCATGGCAACTCTCACCAACTTGCTGGACTTCGATCCCGCGCAGCTCGTCGCTTACTGCGCCGAGTTGGGGGAGAAGCCGTTCCGCGCGAAACAGTTGCAGCGCTGGATCCACCAGTTCGGCGTCGCCGATTTCGACGACATGACCGACCTGGCGAAGTCGCTGCGCGAAAAGCTCAAGACGCGCGCCGAAGTTCGTGCGCCGGCGATCATCAGCGACCACACGTCGAGCGACGGCACCCGCAAGTGGCTCGTCGACGTGGGCAACGGCAACGCCGTCGAAACCGTGTTCATTCCGGAAGAGACGCGCGGCACGCTGTGCATCTCCACGCAGGCCGGCTGCGCCGTCAATTGCCGCTTCTGCTCGACGGGCAAGCAGGGCTTCAACCGCAACCTCTCCGTGTCCGAGATCATCGGCCAGCTGTGGATGGCGGAGTTCGAGCTGCGCCGCACGAAGGGCATCGAGCCGGGCCCGAAGGGCGAGCGCCAGATCACGAACGTCGTCATGATGGGCATGGGCGAGCCGTTGCTGAACTTCGATCCGACCGTCACCGCGTTGAAACTGATGCTGGACGATAACGCGTACGGCCTGTCGCGCCGCCGTGTGACCGTGTCGACGTCGGGCGTCGTGCCGAACATGGACAAGCTGTCGCAGGAATGCCCGGTGGCGCTGGCCGTCTCGCTGCACGGTTCGAACGACCCGCTGCGCGACATGCTCGTGCCGCTGAACAAGAAATACCCGCTGCGTGAGTTGATGGCTGCGTGCAAGCGCTACCTGGAATTTGCGCCGCGCGACTTCATCACGTTCGAATACTGCATGCTGGACGGCGTCAACGACACGGACGAGCATGCGCGCGAACTGGTTGCCCTCGTCAACGATCCGGTCGTCGGCGTGTCGTGCAAGTTCAACCTGATTCCGTTCAACCCGTTCCCGGAATCCGGCCTCGTGCGTTCGAAGAACCCGCGTATCAAGGCGTTCGCGCAGGTGCTGATGGATGCCGGCCTCGTCACGACGATCCGCAAGACGCGCGGCGACGACATCGACGCCGCCTGCGGCCAGCTGGCGGGCGAGGTCAAGGACCGTACGCGCGTCAACGAGCGCATGAGCAAGATGGCTGAATACCAGCAGAAATTCGGCCCGAACTTCGGCAAGATCGTGGAGATCTCGTCCTGATGCCGCGGCTGTCCGGACGCCTGGCCTGCGCGCTCGCCCTCCCGTTGCTGCTGGCGGCATGCGCCGGCAATGGCGGCATGGCGGGCGAATCGCATGAGCTCAAGACGCTGTCCGACCAGACGGCCGCGGAAAAACGCGCCCAGATCCGCCTGCAACTGGCGGTGGGCTATTACCAGGAGCGCAAGTACGAGATCGCGCTGGACGAGGTGAAGCAGGCTATCGCCGCGGACCCGGACGATGCGGATGCGTACGGCGTGCGCGCCCTGATCTACACGGCGATGAACGAAAACCGTCTCGCCGACGAGAACTACCGGCACGCGCTGCGCCTGGCGCCGCGCAATCCGGACCTGTCGAACAATTACGGGCTGTTCCTGTGCGACGCCGGCGCCAAGCCGGCCGAGGCCATGGGCTATTTTGACGCCGCGCTGAAGAATCCAAATTACGCGACGCCGGTCAAAGCCATGGTGAACGCAGGTAACTGCAGCCTGAAGATGAAGAACGTCGACGCGGCCGAGCGCTATCTGCTCGACGCCCTGCGTTACGATCCCGACCTGGCGGCGACGAGCGCCGGCCTGGCCCGGGTGTATTTCGAGCGGCGCGATTACACCCGCGCCGGGTTTTTCGTTAACCGCCTGACGGAGACAGCGAAGCTCGATACGCTGTCGGCCGACGTGCTGTGGCTGGCCATCCGGGTCAAGCACATGCTCGGCGACCGGGCCACGGAAGCTTCGCTGGCGGCGCAGTTGCGCAAGCGCTTCCCCGGCTCGCCCGAGTACGCGGCCTTCGAGCGCGGTGCATTTAATGAGTGAGACAACGACAATGAGTTCCGAGCGTGCAGATCAGCCGGCGACGCCCGACAACCAACCGCCTGTGCACGGTGTTCCCGGCCAGGTCCTGGCCAGGCAGCGCGAGGCGATGGGGTGGTCGGTCGAGCAGGTGGCCGACCAGTTGAAACTGGCGGTGCGCCAGGTCATCGCCCTGGAGGCGGGCGATTACGCGTCCCTGCCGAGTCCGGCCGTGACCCGCGGTTTCGTGCGGGCCTACGCCAAGCTGGTGAAGGTCGATCCGGCGCCGCTGGTGGCCCAGATCGCCATGGAGACCGAGCCCGCGCCCGATACGAGCGCCGTCACGGCGAACCGCCGTCCGACGCCGACCTCGTTCTCCCAATCGAAATTCCCGAGCCATGGCAAGCGTTCGTCCCTGCCGCTGGGGATGATCGCGGGCGCCGTCGTGGTCGTCGTGGCTGCCGCTGCCGCGGCGTGGCACTTCGGCTTCGTGCCGGGCGGCCAGCATGCCGAAACGGGTACCACCGTGGCCACGCCGGCCACGCCGGCCGTGACCGGTGCCTCGACCGAGGCCGTCAATGGCAGCTCCGTCGAGGCCCTGCAGAATCCGGCCGTGCCGCTGATTTCCGTGCCGGGTCCGAGCGCATCCGCATCGGCGCCGGCAACGACCGCTGCCCCGGGTGCCGTCGTCAATGTTCCGGGTACGACCGCGACCGGCGCGCCGCCGACCACTGTTCCCACGGCCCCGGCCGCCGCGCCGGGCGCCACGTCGCCCGCGACGCCGGTTCCGGCCGCGACCGCGCCGGCTGCCCCGGCCGCCGCCGGCGCCAACGCGCTCGTGCTGAACGTGCGCGAGGATTCGTGGATCGAAGTGCGTCCGGCGAAGGGCGGCGCGCCGCTGTTCTCGCGCCTCGTCAAGGCCGGCAGCACGGAGACCGTCAATGTCGAGCAGCCCGTGCGTGTGACCGTCGGCAATCCGGGCGGCGTCACGGCCACGCTGCGCGGTACGGCCGTCGCTTTGCCGCCGGTACCCGGCAAGACGCTGTCCCGTGTGAATTTGCAGTAAGAACGGAATACACAGATGACTTTCTCGAACAACGCCAACGACCCGATCGGTTCCGGCCCGCTGCCGCGCCGCGCCAGCCGCGGCGTGGTCGTGCAGCATGGCGCGCGCAAGGTGATCGTCGGCGGCGACGCCCCGGTCGTCGTGCAGTCGATGACGAACACGGACACGGCCGACGTGATCGGCACCGCCATCCAGGTCAAGGAACTGGCGCGTGCCGGTTCCGAGATCGTGCGCATCACCGTGAACACGCCGGAAGCGGCGGCTGCCGTGCCGGCGATCCGCGAACAGCTCGACAGGATGGACGTCGACGTCCCCCTCGTCGGCGACTTCCACTACAACGGCCACCTGCTGCTGCGCGATTATCCCGAGTGCGCGCAGGCGCTGTCGAAATACCGCATCAATCCGGGCAACGTGGGGCAGGGCGCCAAGCGCGACACCCAGTTCGCCCAGATGATCGAAACCGCGATCCGCTACGACAAGCCGGTGCGCATCGGCGTCAACTGGGGCAGCCTGGACCAGGCACTGCTCGCGCGCATCATGGACGAGAACGCCGCCCGCGCCCAGCCGTGGAGCGCGCAGTCCGTCATGTACGAAGCGCTGATCACGTCGGCGATCGAGAACGCCCAGCGCGCCGAGGAGCTTGGCATGCGGCGCGACCAGATCGTCCTGTCGTGCAAGGTGTCGGGCGTGCAGGACCTGATCGCCGTCTACCGCGAACTGGGCAAGCGCTGCGACTACGCGCTGCACCTGGGCCTGACGGAAGCGGGCATGGGCAGCAAGGGTATCGTCGCGTCGACGGCTGCGCTGTCCGTGCTGCTGCAGGAAGGCATCGGCGACACGATCCGCATCTCGCTGACGCCGGAGCCGGGCGGCGACCGCACGAAGGAAGTCGTCGTCGGCCAGGAAATCCTGCAGACGATGGGCCTCCGTAAATTCACGCCGATGGTCATCGCGTGCCCCGGCTGCGGCCGCACGACGTCGACCGTGTTCCAGGAACTGGCCGACAACATCCAGACCTTCCTGCGCGAGCAGATGCCGGAATGGAAGAAGACCTATCCGGGCGTGGAAGCGATGAACGTGGCCGTGATGGGCTGCATCGTGAACGGTCCGGGCGAGTCGAAGCACGCGAACATCGGCATCTCGCTGCCGGGGACGGGCGAATCGCCGGCGGCTCCGGTCTTTGTGGATGGGCAAAAGGTCGCTACACTGCGGGGCGAGCGGATCGTGGATGAGTTCAAGACGATCGTGCTGGATTACGTAGAGAAGAATTACGGTAAGCAAACCGAAACAATATAACGTCGCCCCCGCGCAGGCGGGGGCCCATGCTGAGCTGGCTGAAGATGCTCAGTATGGGGGGAACAGCCCACTGGGCTGTTCCCGTCTCCGCGGGAACGACGGCGAGGAATCAGAATGTCCGAGAAAAAAGAGAAAATCGTCGCCATCAAAGGCATGAACGACATCCTGCCGGCCGACGCGCCGCTGTGGGAGCTGTTCGAAAACACCGCGGAATCCGTGCTGAAGAGCTACGGTTACCAGAAGATCGTCACGCCGATCGTCGAGGAAACGGGCCTGTTCGCGCGCGCCATCGGCGCCGTCACCGACATCGTCGAGAAGGAGATGTATTCCTTCACCGATTCGATGAACGGCGACCAGTTGACCCTGCGTCCGGAAGGCACGGCCGGCGTCGTGCGCGCCGTCATCGAGCACAATCTCGCGTACGACGGCCCGAAGCGCCTGTGGTACAAGGGCCCGATGTTCCGCCACGAGCGTCCGCAGCGCGGCCGCTACCGCCAGTTCTTCCAGTTCGGCGCGGAAGCCATCGGCTTCTCCGGCCCGGACATCGACGCGGAACTGATCATGCTGTGCCGCCGCCTGTGGGACGACCTGGGCCTCGACAACATCCGCCTCGAACTGAACTCGATCGGCAACGCGGAAGAGCGCCAGCGCCACCGCGCCGACCTGATCGCCTACTTCGAAGCGAACATCGACGTCCTCGACGCGGAAGCGAAGCGCCGCCTGCACGCGAACCCGCTGCGCATCCTGGACACGAAGAACCCGGCGATGCAGGACCTCGTCAACAACGCGCCGAAGCTGCTGGACTACCTGGGCGGCGAATCGCTCGCGCACTTCGAGGGCCTGAAGAAGATCCTCGATGCGAACAACGTCCAGTACACCGTCAACCCGCGTCTGGTGCGCGGCCTCGATTACTACAACCGCACCGTGTTCGAGTGGGTCACGGACATGCTGGGCGCGCAGGGCACCGTCTGCGCGGGCGGCCGCTACGATCCGCTGATCGAGACCTTCGGCGGCAAGCCGACGCCGGGCATCGGCTTCGCGATGGGCATCGAGCGCCTGATCGAGCTGATGAAAGAGCAGGGCGAACCGGCCACGCCGGCCCAGTGCGACGTCTACCTCGTGCACCAGGGCGAGGACGCGCAGACGAAGGCATTCATCCTCGGCGAGCGCATCCGCGACGCGGGCCTGGACGTCGTCCTGCACTGCGCCACCCCGGCCGGCGCGGGCAGCTTCAAGAGCCAGATGAAGAAGGCCGACGGTTCCGGCGCCGCGTTCGCCGTGATCATCGGCGAGGACGAGGTCAACAACGGCGTCGTCGCCGTGAAATCGCTGCGTGACAGCGAGGGCGGCCAGCAGCAGCAAAGCGTGCCGTTCGACGAGGCCGTCGACTTCATCGTCGACCAGATCGTCGGCGGCCATGATCACGACCACGATCACGACCACGTGCACTACCATCCCTAATCCGACCAACCATAACAAACACTGACGTCCATGGCATACGATCTCGAAGAACAAGAACAGATAGCCAATTTCAAGGCCTTCTGGGACCGCTTTGGCAACCTGATCACCTGGGTGCTGATCCTCGCGCTGGGTGGTTATGCCGCCTACAATTTCTGGGGCTCGCACCAGCGCTCGCAGGCCGCGGAAGCGTCCGGCCTGTATGACGGCCTGACCGAAGCGATCGAAGCGAAGGATGCCGCGAAGGTCCAGCGCATCACGGGCGACATCGAGAACAAGTTCGGCTCGACCGCCTACGCCCCGATGGCCGCACTGGCCGCCGCCAAGGCCGCGTTCGATGCGAACGACCTCAAAACGGCGAAGGCCCAGCTGCAATGGGCGGTCGACCATGGCGACGACGAGTACAAGGCCATCGCGAAGCTGCGCCTGTCCGGCGTGCTGCTGGACGAGAAAGCGTTCGACCAGGCGCTGGCGCAGCTGAACGGCGACTTCCCGGCGCAGTTCGCGGCCGAGGTGCAGGACCGCAAGGGCGACATCCTCGTCGCGCAGAACAAGCTGGCGGAAGCCCGCACGGCCTACCAGGCCGCGCTCGACAAGATGGAAAAGAACCATCCGGGCCGCCAGGTCGTGCAGGTCAAGCTGGATGCCATTGGCGGTTCGGCACCGGCGCAGAAAGCGGCAGCGTAAAATAACAACTCCGTCATTCCCGCGCAGGCGGGAATCCATACTGAGTTTCAGAATTCGATACGTCGCACATGTCGCGACTTCGGTAAATCAGCATGGGTTCCCGCCTCCGCGGGAACGACGTATTTAAGAACAAGGTAAATAAGACATGCGTATTACCCGGAAGCTCGTTGGTGTCGGTATGTTCGCCCTGATGGCGGGCTGTTCCTCGCTCAATCCGTTCGCGTCCAAACCGAAGGGCAACCAGCCCACGCCGCTGGTCGACCTGAAAGGTTCGATGGCCGTGCGTACGGCGTGGAAGCTGGAAGTCGGCAAGTCGCAGAGCTATATGTTCTCGCCCGCCATCGCCGACAACACCATCGTCGCGGCCGGGGCCGACGGCACCATCGTGCGCGCGGAAGCGGCCACCGGCCGCCAGATCTGGCGCACCAAGGCCGGCATGGACCTGACGGCGGGCGTCGGCACGGACGGCAGCGTCATCGTGCTGGGCGGCGCCAAGGGCATGCTGCTGGCGTTCGACATGGATGGCAAGAAGCTGTGGGATGCCCAGCTGTCTTCCGAGATCCTGTCGTCGCCGGTCGTGGGCCAGGGCATCGTCGTCGCGCGCAGCATCGACAACCGCATCGTCGGCTACGACGCCAGGACGGGCCAGAAGAAATGGACCGTGCAGCGCACCGCACCGGCGCTCACGCTGCGCCTCGCGCCGGGCATGGTCATCCACGACAAGGACGTGCTGGTCGCCCAGCCGGGCGGCAAGCTGATGTCGCTGATCCTCGCCACCGGCGCGCCGCGCTGGGAGATCGAGGTCGGTGTCGCCCGCGGCGCGACGGAACTGGAGCGCGTCACCGACATGGGCGGCACGCCGGTCGTCATCGAGAACGACGTGTGCGCCGTGTCGTACCAGGGCCGCGTCGGCTGCTTCGACCTGGCCACGGGCAGCCCGCGCTGGACCCGCGACCTGTCGTCGGAAGTCGGCGTCGCCGCGGACCAGCGTTTCGTATTCGTCCCGGACGACAAGGGCGCCGTCTACGCGTACAACCGCGACAGCGGCACGAGCGCGTGGAAGAACGACAAGCTGGCCTACCGCCGCCTGTCCACGCCGGTGTCGTACGGCCGTGCCGTCGCCGTCGGCGACTACCAGGGTTACGTGCACTTCCTGTCGCGCGAGGACGGCTCGTTCCTGTCCCGCGCCGCCACGGACGGCAGCGCCATCGAATCCACGCCGCTGGTCGTCGGTTCGAACCTGATTTTTCAAACACAAAATGGAACCGTGACCGCCATCGCGGTCGAATAAGATTCAATGAAGCCGGTAATCGCACTCGTAGGTCGTCCCAACGTCGGAAAGTCGACCTTATTCAATCGCATGACCCGCTCGCGCGACGCGCTGGTGGCGGACTTGCCCGGCCTGACGCGCGACCGCCACTATGGCGAAGGGCGCATGGGCGAACGTCCATTCCTGGTCATCGATACCGGCGGTTTCGAGCCGGTCGCCAAGGAAGGCATCATGCACGAGATGGCGCTGCAGACGCGCCAGGCCGTCGCCGAGGCGGACATCGTCATGTTCATCGTCGACGGCCGCCAGGGTCTCACGCCACACGACAAGACCATCACGGACTTCCTGCGCAAGTCGGGCCGCAAGGTCATGCTCGTCGTGAACAAGAGCGAGGGCATGAAGTACACGTCCGTCACCGCCGAGTTCTATGAGCTGGGCATGGGCGACCCGTACGTGATCTCCGCCGCCCACGGCGACGGCGTGCTGGACCTCGTCAACGAGGCCATCGACGTCGCCGTCCAGCAGCGCCCGGAGGAAGCCGAGGAGTTCGATCCCGCCGACTACGGCGTCAAGATCGCGCTGGTCGGCCGTCCGAACGTGGGCAAGTCCACCCTGATCAACACCCTCGTCGGCGAGCAGCGCGTGATCGCGTTCGACATGCCGGGCACCACGCGCGATTCGATCGAGGTCCCGTTCGAAAAGGGCGGCAAGCACTACACGCTGATCGACACGGCCGGCATCCGCCGCCGCGGCAAGGTGTTCGAGGCCATCGAAAAATTCTCGGTCGTGAAGACCCTGCAGTCGATCTCGGAAGCGAACGTCGTCGTGCTGATGCTGGACGCGCAGCAGGACATCTCCGAGCAGGACGCGCACATCGCCGGCTTCATCCTGGAGACGGGCCGCGCGCTCGTCGTCGCCGTCAACAAGTGGGATGGTTTGACGTCCGACGTGCGCGACCAGGTCAAGAACGACATCGACCGCAAGCTGAACTTCCTCGACTTCGCGGAGACGAAATTCATCTCGGCGCTGAAGGGCACCGGCATCAACCACCTGATGAAGGCGATCGACACGGCGTACGCCGCGGCGACCGCGAAGCTGTCCACGCCGCGCCTGACGCGCGCGCTGCAGGAAGCGATCGAGAAGCAGGAGCCGAAGCGCAAGGGCAGCACGCGTCCGAAGCTGCGCTACGCGCACCAGGGCGGCCAGAACCCGCCCATCATCGTCATCCACGGCAACGCGCTGGATGGCATCACGGAACCGTACAAGCGTTACCTGGAAAAGCATTTCCGCGATACGTTCGATCTCATCGGCACGCCGCTGCGCATCGAACTCAAGAGCGGCAAGAATCCGTTCGCCAAGGAATAACCGTAACGCGTGAAATTCATTTGTGTTAAATGTTTTTCACGCGTGCGAAGGCACTTTTTAAGCCAGCTTTAACCATAGCAGTACGACAAAAAAGAGCAAAACAGGTTACAGTTAGCTTGGGCGAACATTCACAGCTTGAGAATGTTGGCGCAGCCACTTGAAATCCGGCATCCCGCCACAATTTTTATACGACAACAACATCACGGAGCTGTCATGAGCAACAAAGGGCAACTGTTACAAGACCCATTCCTCAACGCCTTGCGCAAAGAGCACGTCCCCGTCTCGATCTACCTGGTCAACGGGATCAAGCTTCAGGGCCACATCGAATCCTTCGACCAGTACGTCGTCCTCCTGCGTAACACCGTCACCCAGATGGTGTACAAGCATGCGATCTCTACCGTCGTTCCGGCCCGTGCGGTCAATCTCAACCTCGAACAAGACGCCGAGTGAGGTCGATGGCTGACGTTTCCGGCAACACCATGCGCGCCGCCCTGGTCGGTATCGATTTCAACGCTGGCGATTTCAAAGCCAGCCTGGAAGAACTGGCCCTGCTGGCGCGCTCGGCCGGGGCCGAACCGATCAGCACGATCACAGCAAAGCGCAACAGTCCCGATCCTGCGTATTTCGTCGGCAGCGGCAAGGCCGACGAAATCGCGCAGGCCGTTCTCGCCGACAAGGTCGAGATCGTCATTTTCAACCACGCCCTGTCGCCCGCCCAACAGCGTAACCTGGAGCGGCGGCTCAATGTACGCGTGGTCGACCGTACCAGCCTGATCCTCGACATCTTCGCGCAGCGCGCGCAGAGCCACGAGGGCAAGCTGCAGGTCGAACTGGCCCAGCTGCAGCACCTGGCCACGCGCCTGATCCGCGGCTGGACCCACCTGGAGCGCCAGAAGGGCGGTATCGGCCTGCGCGGTCCCGGTGAAACCCAGCTCGAGACCGACCGCCGCCTCATCGGCGAGCGCGTCAAGATGCTGCGCACCCGTCTCACCAAGCTGCGCAAGCAGCACGAGACCCAGCGCCGTTCGCGCGGGCGCAACCAGACATTTTCCGTGTCGCTCGTCGGCTATACCAACGCCGGCAAGTCGACCCTGTTCAACACCCTGACGAAGGCCGGGGTGTACGTCGCGAACCAGTTGTTCGCAACGCTCGACACGACGTCGCGCCGTCTGTACCTCGGTCCGGACGTCGGCAACGTGGTCGTGTCCGATACCGTCGGTTTCGTGCGCGAACTGCCGCACCAGCTGGTCGCCGCATTCCGCGCCACCTTGGAAGAAACCATCCACGCCGACCTGCTGCTGCACGTCGTCGACGGCGCTTCGCCCGTGCGGATGGAGCAGATCGAGCAGGTCAACGAGGTCCTGCGCGAAATCGGCGCCGACCACATCCCGCAGATCCTGGTCTGGAACAAGATCGATGCGGCCGGCCTCGAGCCGGGGATCGAGCGTGATGAATATGGTAAGATCAGCCGCGTTTTCATCAGCGCCAGGAGCGGCGCGGGCCTCGACCTGCTGCGCGACGCGATCGTCGAGGCGGCCACCCGCGGCGCCGGCGTGGCGCCCGCTGACGTGCAGGAGCGCGAAGTCGCCGATTTCGCGCACGCCGACCTGCTGCCCGCGACTCCCCATCCCGGACCACACTAGTCTATGCCTGTTTCTCTGATCAAACGGATCGGCGCGCGGCTCGCGCCGACCGGTCGTCACGCCGGCGCGCGCAAGGCCGGCGTGCCGCTGTTTTCCCTCAATGATCCGCGCTGGGGCCACAACCCCAAGTCGAACGAGGGCCGCCGCCCGAACAATAACAACAAGAACGACAGCGACGGTCCACCCGACCTCGACCAGCTGTGGCGCGATTTCAACCAGCGCCTCAACAAGCTGTTCGGCGGCAAGCGCGGCGGCGACGGCGGCCCGTTCCGCCCGGACGCGCGCGGCGTCGGCCTGACGGCCACCGTCGTCGGCGCCATCGCCCTGCTGATCTGGCTCGCCAGCGGCGCGTTCATCGTGCAGGAAGGACAGGTCGGCATCGTCACGACGTTCGGCCGGCTGTCGCACGTGACGGGCGCCGGCTTCAACTGGCGCTGGCCCGCGCCGTTCCAGTCGCACGAGACCGTCAACACGGCCCAGGTGCAGACGACCGAGATCGGCTACCGCGCCAATGTGCGCAACAAGCAGCCGAGCGAAGCGCTGATGCTGACGGGCGACGAGAACATCGTCGACGTCCAGTTCTCCGTGCAGTACAAGATCAAGGATCCGGTCGCGTGGGTGTTCAACAACCGCGACCAGGTCGAGACCATCCGTGACTCGGCCGAGACCGTCGTGCGCGAACTCGTCGGCCAGAACAAGATGGACACCGTCCTGTACACGGGCCGCGACAAGCTGGCGATGGAAGCGCGCGAAGCGATCCAGCGCCTGGCCGACCGCTACAGGATGGGCGCGGAGATCGTCGGCGTGACGATGCAGTCCGTGCAGCCGCCCGACCAGGTCGCCGCCGCGTTCGAGGACGCCGGCAAGGCGCAGGAAGAGCGTGTGCGTGCGCGCAGCGAAGCGCAGGCGTTTGCCGACGAGGTCATCCCGCAGGCGAAGGGCAAGGCCGCGCGCCTGTTGCAGGATGCCGAAGCGTACCGCGCCAGCGTGGTGAGCGTCGCGACCGGCAACGCCGCGCGCTTCGACAAGATCGTGGCCGAGTATGCGAAGGCCCCGGCCGTCACGCGCGACCGCATGTATATCGAGACGATGCAGCAAATTCTTTCCAGTACCAGCAAGGTCATGATCGACGCCAAGACCGGCAACAACACGATCTACCTGCCGCTCGACCGCCTGCTGGCCCAGTCGACGGCCAACGAGGCGGCGCGCGGCGCCAATTCCGGTCCGGTGATGGCGCCGCAGCAGAACCCGGCGCAGCCGCAAGCGCAGCAGCCGGCGGCGGCGCCGGCCCAGGCGCAACCGCAGCCGCAGACGGAAGCCTCGGCCGGCGAATCGAACCGCACGCACGACCTGCGCAGCCGCGACACGGGCCGCGAACGGGAGAGCCGCTGATGAGCCGCCTGTTAGCCAGCCTGATCGGCGCCGCCATCGCGGTGGCGCTCGTGTCGTCGTCCGTGTTCGTCGTCGACCAGCACCGTTACGCCGTCGTGTACGCACTCGGCGAACTGCGCGAGGTCATCCAGGAACCGGGCCTGAACATCAAGGCGCCGCCGCCGTTCCAGAACGTCGTCTTCCTGGATAAACGCCTGCAGACGCTCGACACGCCCGACGGCGAGCGCTTCCTGACGGCGGAAAAGAAGGACCTGCTCGTCGACGCGTTCGTGAAATGGCGCATCGTGAATCCGCGCCAGTACGTGATCGCCATCGGCAGCAACGCCGACCGCGGCGGCGAGCGCCTGAACCAGCTCGTGCGCAATGCGCTCACGGCCGAGATCGGCAAACGCAACCTGGCCGACGTGCTGACCGGCGGCAAGCGCACGGACGTGGCGAATGCCGTGCGCGCCGACCTGGCCCCGGAAGCGAAAGACCTCGGCGTGGAAGTCGTCGACGTGCACCTGAAGCGCATCGACTTCATCGACCAGGTCAACAACGCCGTGTACGAACGCATGAAGGCCGACCGCGTGCGCGTGGCGAACGAACTGCGCGCGACGGGCGTGGCCGAGGCGGAAACGATCCGCGCCGACGCCGAGCGCCAGCGCAGCGTGATCCTCGCCGACGCCCAGCGCGACGCCGAGACGATCAAGGGAGAAGGCGATGCGCAGGCGTCGCAGATCTATGCCCAGTCGTTCGGCAAGAATCCGGAGTTCTACCGGTTCTACCGCTCGATGGAAGCCTACAAGGCCACCTTCAAGGGACGCAACGACGTGATCGTGATCGACTCGAACTCCGAGTTCTTCAAGTATTTCAAGGGTCCTGGCGCAGGCAAGTGAGCGCCCTGGTCGTGGAGTATCGGCAACGTTGGCATTCGTTTCATCGCCAACCGCCCCGCGTTTTCGGTTAAAATCGTCGATTCGGCGGAATGAACGCGTGCAAAGCCGCGTTCATGCTGCCCGAATGTTGTCCGACTTTTACTAACCCGACCCGCTTTGCCCATGCCCACCTGGCTCCTGCCCGAGAATATCGCCGACGTCCTGCCGTCCGAAGCGCGCAAGATCGAAGAGCTGCGCCGCTTGATGCTCGACACCTTCCGTACCTACGGCTACGAACTCGTGATGCCGCCGCTGCTCGAATACGTCGATTCGCTGCTGGCCGGCGCCGGACAGGACACCGATCTCCGCACCTTCAAGCTCGTCGATTCGATGAGCGGCCGCCTGCTCGGCCTGCGCGCCGACATGACGACGCAGGTCGCCCGCATCGACGCCCACCTGCTGAACCGCGATACCGTCACCCGCCTGTGCTATGCCGGCAGCGTGCTGCACACGCAGCCGTCCGGCCTGCACTCGACGCGCGAGCCGCTGCAGATCGGCGCCGAGATCTACGGCCACGCCGGCCTCGAAGCGGATGCGGAGATCCAGGAACTGGCGCTGGCATCGCTCGCGCTGGCCGGCTTCGAACAGCCGCGCCTCGACCTGTCGCACGTCGGCGTGCTGCGCGCGATCCTCGCCGAGGATGCCGCCGCCAAACGCGACGAGCAGCTGCTGTACACGTTGCTGCGCTCGAAGGACGTGCCGGGCCTGATCGATGCGACGGCGAACTACAACGAACAAACCCGCGCCGCGCTGCTGGCGCTGCCGAACCTGTACGGCGACATCGACGTGCTCGCGCGCGCCAAGGACGTGCTGCCGGCGCTGCCGGGCATCGCCCGCGCGCTGGCGGAACTCGCCGCGCTGGCCGGTTCCGCGCTGGGCCGCGCCCAGATCGCGATCGACCTCGCCGACCTGCGCGGCTACCAGTACGAAAGCGGCGCCATGTTCGCGCTGTACGTGCCGGGCCTGCCGAACGCCGTGGCCAGGGGCGGGCGCTACGACCACGTGGGCGAAGCCTTCGGCCGCGCGCGTCCGGCGACGGGCTTCTCGCTCGACCTGCGCGAACTGGCCCGTCTGCTGCCGACGGCCGAGCGCAAACACTCCATTCGTGCCCCCTGGGGCAACGCGCCCGAGCTGCGCGAAAAAATCGCTGAACTGCGCAAAGCGGGCGAAGTGGTGATCCAGTCGATGCCGGGTCACGACAATGTACAGGACGAGTTCGAGTGCGACCGTGTGCTCGTCCTCGAACAAGGAAATTGGATTCTCAAAAACTTAGGTTAATGATGTCAAATACTGCTAAGAACGTCGTTGTCATCGGCACCCAGTGGGGCGATGAAGGCAAGGGTAAGATCGTCGACTGGCTGACCGACCATGCCGCCGGCGTGGTGCGTTTCCAGGGCGGCCACAACGCCGGCCACACGCTGGTGATCAAGGGCCAGAAGACCGCACTGCAACTGATCCCGTCGGGCATCATGCGCGAAGGCGTGGCCTGCTACATCGGCAACGGCGTCGTCGTCTCCGTACCGGACGTGATGCGCGAGATCGACAAGCTGGAAGCGGCCGGCGTGGAAGTCGCGTCGCGCCTGAAGATCTCGGAAGCCTGCCCGGTCATCCTGCCTTACCACGTCGCCATCGACGTCGCCCGCGAAGCGAAGCGCGGCGTCAACAAGATCGGCACGACGGGCAAGGGCATCGGCCCGGCTTACGAAGACAAGGTCGCGCGCCGCGCGATCCGCATCGCCGACCTGCTGAACGAAACCCGTTTTGCCGAGAAGCTGCGCGAAAACCTGGAATACCACAACTTCGTGCTGACCGGCTTCCTGGGCGGCCAGGCGCTGGACTTCCAGAAGGTGTACGACGACGCGATGGCCCTCGTGCCGCGCCTGCGTCCGATGGTCGGCGACGTGTCGTCCGCGCTGTACGCGACGCACAACGCCGGCGGCCACCTGCTGTTCGAAGGCGCGCAAGGCTCGCTGCTGGACGTCGACCACGGCACGTACCCGTTCGTCACCTCGTCGAACTGCGTGGCCGGCAACGCCGCCGCCGGTTCGGGCGTCGGTCCGGGCATGCTGCACTACATCATGGGCATCACCAAGGCCTACACGACCCGCGTGGGTTCGGGCCCGTTCCCGTCGGAGCTGCCGACGGACGCCGGCGTCGGCGAACACCTGTCGCGCATCGGCCACGAGTTCGGCACCGTGACGGGCCGTGCCCGCCGCTGCGGCTGGTTCGACGCCGCGCTGCTGCGCCGCTCCGTGCAGATCAACGGCGTGTCCGGCATGTGCCTGACCAAGCTGGACGTGCTGGACGGCCTGGACACGCTGAAGCTGTGCACCGGCTACAAGATCGACGGCCGCGACGTGGACATCTTCCCGGTCGGCGCGGAAGAAGCCGCGGCCTGCGTGCCGGTGTACGAAGAGATGCCGGGCTGGACGGGCACCACCGTCGGCGCCAAGTCGATGGACGAGCTGCCGGCCAACGCGCGCGCCTACATCAAGCGCATCGAAGAACTGGTCGGCGTCCCGGTGGACATGGTGTCGACCGGTCCTGACCGCGAAGAAACCATCGTGCTGCGCCACCCGTTCGCAGCCTGATATCGAAGCCCGGTCCCTGCCGCGCCACCCGCGGGGCAGGGACGTCAGCCACAAGCAGAAACTAGGAAAATCTGAACATGACGACGCCTCCATCGACCGACAAGGACCTGTGGGTCTCCTGGGATGAATACAACCGCCTGATCGAGCGCCTGGCGCTCAAGGTGTACGAATCGAACTGGAAGTTCGACATGGTGCTGTGCCTCGCGCGCGGCGGCGTGCGCCCGGGCGACGCGATCTCGCGCATCTTCGACGTGCCGCTGGCGATCCTGTCGACCAGCTCGTACCGCGAAGAAGCGGGCACGAAGCAGGGCGACCTGGACATCGCCAAGTACATGACGATGACCAAGGGCCCGCTGGCCGGCCGCATCCTGCTGGTCGACGACCTGGCCGATTCGGGCGTCACCCTGATGCGCGTGCGCGAGCACCTGCAGGCGAACTACCAGGACGTCACGGAAGTGCGTTCGGCCGTCATCTGGGTCAAGGGCACGTCGTCGATCAAGCCGGATTACCACCTGGTCGACCTGCCGCACAATCCGTGGATCCACCAGCCGTTCGAGGATTACGACGGGCTGCGTCCGCACCAGCTGTCGTCGTGGCTGAAGAAGTTCGAACAGAACTGATCCGCGAGCGGATGCAAGAAGAGGGCGGTGCCAATGGCGCCGCTTTTTTTTTCGCCATCACTCCCGCGCACGCGGGAATCCATACTGAGGCGCCGCAGTCGCGTCACCAGCATTCCGGCTTCGTTTCAGTCAGCATGGGTTCCCGCCTTCGCGGGAACGACGGGAGGGCGTGCAGATCGGTTAAGATCACACCTGCCATAACAATAACAACGTCCCATGACCCAGAGCTTCTTCCAGACCTTCATCCTGCTGCTGCTGGTCACCGACCCTTTCGGCAACGTCCCCCTGTTCGTGACGGCGCTGAAGGACGTGGCCCCGGCCCGCCGCCCGCGCATCGTCGTGCGCGAGTGCGCGATCGCCTTTCTCCTGCTGCTGCTGTTCATGTTCTTCGGCCGCCACTTCCTCGCGGCGCTGCAGCTGACCGACATCTCGCTGCGCATCGGCGGCAGCGTCATCCTGCTGATCATCGCGATCCGCATGATCTTCCCCCATCCGGACGGTGTGCTCGGTCGCAGCGAAGGCGGCGAGCCGTTCATCGTGCCGCTCGCGATCCCCGCGCTGGCCGGGCCGTCCGCGCTGGCCACCGTGCTGCTGTTCACGTCGCAGTCGGTGGAGGAGGTGATGGTGCACGTGGCCGCGCTCGCGGCCGTCGCCATCATCTGGCTCGCCGTCTTCCTCGGCGCCGAGCGCCTGCAGAAGGTGCTGGGCATCCAGGTCATGACCGCGTTCGAGCGCCTGATGGGGCTCATCCTGACCGCGATGTCGATCGAGATGCTGCTGGGCGGCGTGCGCGCCTTCGTCAAGACTTTATAACCTCAAGGATTCAACATGACCCCGATGATCCGCGCCGGCTTCCTTGGCCTCACACTCGCGCTGTCCCTCGCCGCCTGCAAGCGCCGCGAAGAGGCCCCGGCCGCCCCGGTGAAGGCCGACACCTCCGCCATCAGCTTCCAGAAGATCGACACGACCGTCGGCACGGGCGCCGAAGCCAGGGCCGGCTCCCACGTCACCGTCAACTACACGGGCTGGCTGTACCTGCCGGACGCGCCCGACCACCACGGCGAGAAGTTCGACAGCTCCATCGGCCGCAAGCCGTTTACGTTCCGCCTCGGCAGCGGCATGGTGATCCCGGGCTGGGACCAGGGCGTCGACGGCATGAAGGTGGGCGGCAAGCGCACGCTCGTCATTCCCGCCGCGCTGGGCTATGGCGCGGACGGTGCGGGCCCGATCCCGCCGAACGCCAACCTGATCTTCGACGTCGAGCTGCTCGACGTGCAATAAACGCCGTGAAGGCCTGGATGCACCATCCGCAGGGCGAGCTGGCCGAGGCCGCGCACGGCATCGGTTTCTATTCGACCGTGGACGAGCCGTGGCCGCCGGCGCAGCCGCAGCTGAACCGGTTCCCGGCGATGGTGTACTGCAGCCTGAACTTTTTCACGGAGGGCGCCGCCGCGCTGCCCGGCGACGACGGCGAACTGCGCGCCATGTCCGACCTGATCGTGTCCGGGCCGCGCACGCGGCCGATCGCGTCGCTCACGCTCGCGCCGCTGCGCACGGTGGGCATCGTGCTGTATCCCGATGCCTTCGCGTTGCTGACGGGGCTCGCCCCGGCGGCGCTCCAGGACCGCAACGACCCCGCCGACGGCCTGCTCGACGACACCTGGGCGGACTGGCCGCAGGCACTGCGCGCGTGCGCCGACGACGCCGCGCAGGCGGCGTGGATCGAAGCGCGGCTGGGTGAACGCTGGCGCGCCGTGCGCGGACGCTGGGATGCGGAGCTCGGCGCGAGCCTGCGCAGCATCGCCGCCAGCGCGCCCGAGCTGGGTGTCGGCGCGCGCCAGACGCAGCGGCAATACCGCGCCCGCGTGGGCCTGAGCCCCGCGCAGGCGCGCCGCCTGCAGCGCATGAACGCGGCCGTGTACGCGTTGCGCGACCCGCATGCGCCGGCGCGCTCGCTCGCGGACCTGGCCGCGGAACTGGGCTATGCCGATCAGGCCCACATGGCGCGCGAACTGCGCGAGCTCGCCTTCCTGCCGCCGTCGCGGCTGGAAGCGCACATCGAGACCGATCCCGAATACTGGCCCTATCGGCTGTGATGTCGGGTTTATACAAGCCGGGCTGACGTCTGCTGGCGACAATCGTGCCTTTCCGAACGAGGCACGACCATGAAGATCACCTTTCTCACCTACGGCACCGAGGGCGATACCCGGCCGCTGCTGGCGCTGGCGCGCGAAGTCGCCGACCGGGGCCACGAGGCGCACGTGCTGGCCGACGTGGCGGGCGCCCCGCGCGCGCAGGCCCTCGGCATTCCCTTCACGGCGCTGGCCGGCGACATGCGCGGTGCGTTCCAGCCGGGCGGCGCGTTCGGCGCGCTGCTGAAGGATGGCGCCAGCATGTCCCGCCTGATGCGCGCCTGCGCGACGCTCGCGCGCGACAACACGCTGCCGTGGATGGAAGCGGCGTGCGCGGCCGCGCGTGGCAGCGACCTGCTCGTGTATTCGGGTCTGGCCGGCTTCGTCGGCCTCGCGGTGGCGGAGGGGCTCGGCATCCCGTGCATCGGCGCCGCGATGTGGCCGATGACGCCCACGCGCGAATTCGCGCCGCCATTCCTGAACATGCACCGCCTGCCGGGCTGGGCCAATATGCTGGCCCACCGCGCGTTCGAACGGATGGCGTGGTCGATGTTCGGCCCGGAACTGAACCGTGCCCGCGCGCGGGTGTTCGGCGCCCCGCCGCGCAAGCAACCCTGGCGCGACATGCCGCTGCTCGTCGGCTGCTCGCCCACGTTGCTGGCGCGCCCGGCCGACTGGCCGCCGAACGTCGCGGTCACGGGCGCCTGGCAGTTGCCGGCCGGGCAGGGGCATACGCCGCCGCGGGCCTTGCTGGACTTCCTGGAGGCCGGGCCTGCGCCCGTCTACATCGGCTTCGGCAGCATGGCGGGCATCGCCCAGGGCACGCTCGTCGATGCGATCGCGGCCGTGGCCAGCGGACGGCGCGTGCTGTTCCATCCGGGCTGGAGCGGCATCGATCCATCTCGCCTGCCGTCCGACGTGTACGTGCTGGACGACACGCCGCACGACTGGCTGTTCCCGCGCACGGCGCTCGTCGTGCATCACGGCGGCGCGGGCACCAGCCACGCGGCCGCGCGCGCGGGCGTGCCGTCCGTCGTCGTGCCGTTCGCCGGCGACCAGTTCTTCTGGGCGCGGCGCATGACGCTGCGCGGGATCGCCGCGGCCTGTCCGGCGGCGGGGCTCGACAGCGCGCGCCTCGTGCAGGCCGTGGCCGCGGCATCGCAGCCGGCCATGCGGGAGGACGCGCGGCGCGTGGGACAGGCGATGCGGGAAGAGGACGGCGTGCGGGCGGCCGTCGATCTGCTACTGGGGGACAGCATTTGCACAAATGATAAATAAAGTTGTAGATTGGAAATCCGAATGGCTATAATTTCCAGATCAATTATAAAAACCGAGAGAGTCCATGAGCCATTCCCGTGCAGTCGTTTTCATCGATCCCGCCATCGCCGGCTGGGAAGACATCGCCGCCTCCGCAGGCCATGCACGCATCGTCGTGCTGGATGACGGACAGGATGGGCTGCTCCAGGTCGCTGCCGCGCTGGCGGCCGAGCGCGACCTGGCCGCCATCCACATCGTCTCGCACGGCAGCGCCGGCCGGATCGTGCTGGGCAGCACGGTCGTGACCGCCGGCGTGCTCGCGCATTACGCCGGCGCGCTCGCGACGATCGGCCGCAGCCTGGCCGCGGCGGGCGACATCCTGCTGTACGGCTGCGAAGTCGGCCAGGGCGCCGCCGGCGCGGCCTTCCTGGAGCAGCTGTCCGACTACACGGGCAGCGACGTGGCGGCGTCGACCGGCCTGACCGGCGCGGCCGCGCTGGGCGGCGACTGGCACCTGGAAGCGCACGTGGGCACGATCATGGCCCGGCCGCTGGCGGCGCCGGCCTTTGCCGGCACGCTGGCGCTCGTCGGCGGCACCGTCAATAACGACCGCCTGGTCGGTACCGCGGGCGCGGATTCGATGTCGGGCGGCGCCGGTGACGACGTCCTCGTCGGCAGCGCCGGCAACGACACGATGGATGGGGGCGCCGACGGCGCGTACGGCGACACGGTCGATTATTCGGCCGGCCCGGCCGGCGTGTCGGTCAACCTGGCAGCGGGCACCGCCAGGGACAACTGGGGCAACACGGACACGCTGATCGGCATCGAGCACGTCACCGGCTCCGCATTCGCCGATACGCTGATCGGCTCGGCCGGCCAGAACTGGTTCCGCCCGGGCAAGGGCAACGACACCGTCAACGGCGGTGGCGGCGACGACGTCGTCATGTACGAGGGCATCACCACCAGCGTCACCATCAACCTGCGGACGGGCGTCGCCACCGGCGCGGACGTCGGCAGCGACACGCTGACCGGCATCCGCAACATCCACACGGGCGCGGGCGCGGACATCATCCAGTTATCGGACCAGGGCGGCTACGTGTTCGCCCGCGGCGGCAACGACAGGATCACGGGCGGCAACGGCAGCGATACGTTCATCGGCGGCAGCGGCAACGACACCCTCGACGGCGGCGCCGGCCGCGACACGGCCAACTACATGGACGACACCTATGACGGCACCGTGAACGTGGCGGTCACGGGCCTGGGCGTCAAGGTCAACCTGGCCACCGGCATCGCGACCGACAACTGGGGCCACACGGATACGCTCATCAACATCGAGGACGTGTCCGGCTCGCGCTTCGGCGACACCATCACGGGCAACGCGGCCGACAACAACCTGCGCGGCGATGACGGCAACGACACGCTGTCCGGCGACGCCGGCAACGACTGGCTCGACGCCGGCAACGGTGCCGACAGCATCCTGGGCGGCGCCGGGTTCGACCAGCTGACGGGCGGCGCCGGCAACGACACGCTCGACGGCGGCGCCGACCGCGACCGCGTCAACTACAACAACGAGTATCCCGGCACCGGGCTCACGGGCAAGGGCGTGACGGTCAATCTCGCAACGGGCACCGCCATCGACAACTGGGGCAACACGGACAAGCTCGTCAGCATCGAGGACGTGTCCGGCTCGCGCTATGCCGACACGCTGGTCGGCAACGCGGCAGACAACAGCCTGAACGGCGACGACGGCAACGACACGTTGTCCGGCGATGCCGGCAGCGACTGGCTCGACGGCGGCAACGGTGCCGACAGCCTGCTGGGCGGCCTGGGCATGGACCAGCTGTCCGGCGGCGTCGGCAACGATACGATCGACGGCGGCGCCGACCGCGACCGCGTCACCTATTTCAACGACTACGGCACCATCGCGCCGACCGGCAAGGGCGTCGTGGTCAACCTGGCGACCGGTACCGCAACCGACAACTGGGGCAACACGGACAAGCTCGTCAGCATCGAGGACGCGTCCGGCTCGCGCTATGCCGACACGCTGATCGGCAATGCGGCCGACAACAGCCTGTCCGGCGACGACGGCAACGACACGATCTCCGGCGATGCCGGCAGCGACTGGCTCGAGGGCGGCAACGGTGCCGACAGCATCCTGGGCGGCCTGGGCATGGACCAGCTGTCCGGCGGCGCCGGCAACGATACGATCGACGGCGGCGCCGACCGCGACCGCGTCACCTATTTCAACGACTACGGCACCATCGCGCCGACGGGCAAGGGCGTCATGGTCATCCTCGCACAGGGCGTCGCGACCGACAACTGGGGCAATGTCGACAAGCTCGTCGGCATCGAGGACGTGTCCGGCTCGCGCTATGCCGACATGCTGATCGGCGACGCTGCCGACAACAGCCTGTCCGGCGACGACGGCAACGACACGATCTCCGGCGATGCCGGCAACGACTGGCTCGACGGCGGCAACGGTGCCGACAGCATGGTGGGCGGTGCCGGCTTCGACCAGTTGACGGGCGGCGCCGGCAACGACACGCTGGACGGCGGCGCCGACCGCGACCGCGTCAACTACAACTACGAGTACCCGGTCACCGGACTTACCGGCAAGGGCGTGACGGTCAATCTCGCAACGGGCACCGCTATCGACAACTGGGGCAATACGGACAAGCTCGTCGGCATCGAAGAGGTGACCGGCTCCCGCTTCGCCGACGTCATCACGGGCGATGCGCAGGATAACTACTTGTGGGGCGAAGAAGGCAACGACAGCATCGCGGGTGGCGGCGGGTCGGACATGCTGACCGGGACCAGCGGCAACGACACACTGGACGGCGGCGACGGCCGCGACCGCGCCAATTACTCGGACGACTACCGCGGCCCGGCGCCCACCGGCAAGGGCGTCACGGTCAACCTGGTCACGGGCGTCGCTACCGACAACTGGGGCAACACCGACAAGCTCGTCAGCATCGAGGACGTGACCGGCTCGCGCTATGCCGACACGCTGACCGGCAATGCGGCCGACAACAGCCTCAACGCCGACGACGGCAACGACACGCTGTCCGGCGATGCCGGCAACGACTGGCTCGACGCGGGCGCGGGCAACGACAGCCTGCTCGGCGGTGCGGGCATGGACCAGCTGTCCGGCGGCGCCGGCAACGACACGATCGACGGCGGCGCCGACCGCGACCGCGTCACCTATTTCAACGACTACGGCCCCATCGCGCCGACGGGCAAGGGCGTCATCGTCGACCTGGCGCTGGGCACCGCGACCGACAACTGGGGCAACACGGACAAGCTCGTCGGCATCGAAGACGTGTCCGGCTCGCGCTACGGCGACGTCCTGACCGGCGACGCCAACGACAACAACTTCTACGGCGACGACGGCAACGATACGCTCGCCGGCGGCGCCGGCAACGACTGGCTCGACGCCGGCGCCGGCAACGACAACCTGCTGGGCGGCATCGGTACGGACCAGCTGTCCGGCGGCGCGGGCAACGACACGATCGACGGCGGCGATGGCCGCGACAACGTCATCTACGACAACGACTACGGCAGCATCGCGCCGACCGGGAAGGGCGTCGTCGTCAACCTGGCGACCGGTGTCGCGACCGACAACTGGGGCAATATCGACAAGCTCGTCGGCATCGAAGCCGTCGCCGGTTCGCGCTATGGCGACTTCATCACGGGTAGCGCGGGCGACAACGACCTGTTCGGCCAGGACGGCAACGACACGCTGGCGGGCGGCGACGGCAACGACTGGCTCGACGGCGGCAACGGCAGCGACGTCCTGCAGGGCGGCAGCGGCGTCGACGCGTTCTCGGGCGGGACCGGCAACGACACGATCGACGGCGGCGACGGCCGCGACCTCGTCTCGTACACCAACGACTACGGCGCACTCCCGATCACGGGCGTGGGCGTGAAAGTCAACCTGGCCACCGGCGTCGCGACCGACAACTGGGGCAACACGGATACGCTCGTCAGCATCGAGGACGTGTCGGGTTCGCGCTTCGCCGACAAGCTGACCGGCAATGGCGCCGACAATGCCCTGATGGGCGGCGCCGGCGACGACGTGCTCGCGGGCGGCGGCGGTGCCGACCGGCTCAACGGCGATGCCGGCGACGACACCCTGGACGGCGGCAGCGGCATCGACACGCTGAGCGGCGGCGACGGCAGCGACACGTACTACGTCGACAATGCCGGCGACATCGTGATCGAGACCAACGCGTCGGCGGCGGGCGGGATCGACGAGGTCGTGGCGTCGGTCAGCCACGTGCTGGGTCTCAACGTCGAGAACCTGACCCTGCTGGGCGGAGCCATCAACGGCACCGGCAATGCGCTGGGCAACCTGATCATCGCCGGTTCGGGCGTGAACGCGATCGACGGCGGCGCCGGCATCGACACGCTGTCGTTCGAAACGGCCACCACGTCCGGCACGACCGGCGTGACGCTGGCATTGGGCGCGGCCGGCGTGAAGACGACCGCGGCGGGGATTTCCGGCGCGGACACCGTGGTCAACATCGAAAACCTGATCGGGTCCGACTACAACGACACCTTGTCCGGCAACGCCGGCGTCAACGTCATCCATGGCGGCGAGGGCAGCGACGTCCTCAACGGCATGGGCGGCAACGACGTGCTGTTCGGCGGCGCGGGCAGCGATGCGTTCGTCTTCACGACGGCGCTGAGCGCCACGGCCAACGTCGTCCGGATCGAGGACTTCTCGAAAGGCGAGGACAAGCTCCGGCTGGAAAACGCGATCTTCACGAAGCTGGCGGCCACGGGGACGCTCGGCGTCAACAATTTCAAGGTGATCGGTTCGGCGGCCCTCGATGCGGACGACTACATCCAGTACGACAAGGCCACCGGCGCCCTGTACTACGACGCAGACGGTTCGGGCGTGGGCGCGGCCGTCAAGTTCGCCATCGTCGGCGTCAACCTGGCGCTGACCAGCACCGACTTCATGGTGATCTGAGGCAGAGCAGGCCGGTTCCTGCGGACTTCCTGGGTATATACTGGACCATCGTTGCCCGATGACCAGTCCAGGAACCGTGGGTCCCCAATGAACCAGTCGCTCTCCCGCCCGACGAGGATCAGCTATTGCCTGATCATCCTGTTGCTGCTGGCGACGCCGGCGCTGCTGGTCTGGCAGCACTACGGGATGGTCAGGACCATCGAGATCTCGCCCGGCCAGCCGCACGGCGCCCGGGTCGCGGACGACCGGCCCGAGCTGGGGGGCAACTCGGTGGGCATCCTGGAGCGCACCCCCGATGCGATCGTCATGCGGTGCGCGCTGGGCACGGTCGCGACTTACGGCTTCTGCAAGTTGCAGTTCCTGCTGGGCCGGCCGGGCAAGGGGATCGACCTGTCCGGGTTCGACTCGATCGATTTCGACCTGCGCTACACGGGGCGGCCGCCGCGTATCATCAAGCTGCACCTGATGAATTTCGAGTCGGAGTTCTCCACCCTCGGCGACTGGAATTCGCAGCGCTTCAACGAAGCGGAAATCGACTTGTCGCGGCAGGCCACCCCGTTCACCATTCCGATGAACGTCCTGCGCACCGCCGACTGGTGGCGCAGCACGCACAAGATCCCGCTGTCCAAGAGCTACCCCCGGCTCGACCGCGTGACGGCCGTCGAATTGTCGACGGGCGCCGTCCCGCAGGGGCAGACCATCACGCTCGAGGTGCGCTCGATCCGCTTCCACGGCAAGTGGATCTCGAAGACCGCGCTGCTCATGGGCCTGGTGTTCGCCTGGATCGCCTGCGGCATCCTCGGCCTGACGCTCGGCCTGCTGCATTTCCGGGACAGCCTGTCCGCCACGAAGTCGCGCCTGGAACACCTGGCCGCCGTCGACCGCGAACGCAAGGCGGCCGAAGCGGCGCGCGAGGCGGCGCTGGCCGAGGCCGTCGGCCTCGCGCGCCAGCGCAGCAATTTTCTCGCGCAGATGAGCCATGAATTGCGCACCCCGCTCAACGCCATCATCGGCTATGCGCAATTGCTCAAGCGTGACCGGCACCTGCTGAACGACCGCCAGGCCGCGGGCCTCGCCACTATCCACGAGAGCGGCCAGCACCTGCTCACCCTCATCAACGACATCCTGGACCTGGCACGGGTCGAGGCCGGCAGGATGGTGCTGTATCCGGCCGCGGTCCACCTCGGCACCTTCCTGCAGGTGGTCGTCGACATCATGCGCGTGAAGGCCGAGGAGAAGGGCCTGGCGTTCGAGTACGCACTCGCACCCGACGTGCCGGCCGCCGTGACGATCGACGAGACGCGCCTGCGCCAGGTGCTGCTCAACCTGCTCGGCAACGCGGTGAAATTCACCGATCGCGGGACCGTCTCGCTGCGGGTGGCGCGCGTGCCGGCGGCAAGCGGGGACGACGCCTGCGTACGGCTGCGCTTCGAGGTGGCCGACACCGGCATCGGCATGAGCGCGCACCAGCTCGGCCGCCTGTTTCGCCCGTTCGAACAGGTGGCCGACGTGCCGCGGCGCGCCGGCGGCACGGGGCTGGGCCTGGCCATCAGCCAGCAACTGGTGCGCCTGATGGGCGGCACCATCGGCGTCGCCAGCGAACCGGACGAGGGCAGCACGTTCTGGTTCGAATTCGCCGCGCCGGTCGCCACCGGCAGCCCGGCCAGCGCGCCGTCGCAGCGTACGATCGTCGGCTATGAAGGCGAGCGCAAGCGCTTGCTGATCGTCGACGACGTCCCGCAGAACCGCGCGATGCTCGTCGACCTGCTGCAGGCCGTGGGCTTCGTCGTGGCCGCGGCCGAGAACGGCCTCGAATGCCTCGCCCTGCTCGACAGCTTCAAGCCCGACCTGATCGTGATGGACGTCATGATGCCTGTGATCGACGGCAACGAGACGACGCGGCGGATCCGCCAGATGCCGGCGTGGCGCCGGGTGCCCGTCATCGCCGTGACGGCCGGCGCGAGTCCCGAGGACGAAGCGCGGTGCCGGGAAGCGGGCGCCGACGCCTTCGTGCCCAAGCCGGTCGAACACGACGTCCTGCTGCGCGCCATCGGCATACAGCTGGGCCTGGCGTGGATCACCGGCCCGGCTGCGCCGGACGCGCCGCCGGAGGAGGAAGAGGCCGCGCTGGTCGTCCCGCCCACCGAAGAGATCGAGGTGCTGTGGCAGCTGGTGCGGATCGGAAACATGCGCAAGATCCGCGAACAGGCCGGCTACCTGCGGACGCTCGACCCGTCCTATGCGCCGTTCGCCGACCACCTCGATGCGCTCGCGCGAGGCTATCACTCGAAAGACCTGGCCGCGTTCGTGGCCCGCTACCGGACCGAGGACGTCGTGCGGCCGGCGGTTTGACGACAGACAAATACATATGTGTCGGAGAAATTTACATAAATACAATCATTCTGAAACAAAAAATCCGGCAAAAATGAAACAAGCGTTTGATTAATTGAAGAAATAACTCTTGGTTACAGTTAATGGCATACCCCTTGCTTGACTGCGGATGAGCCTGCCGGTACCCGGCGGGATCTTCAACAATCGACAGGGAGTCCGCTTTGAGAACGCTTACCGCCATTGCTGTAGCCATCGGCGTGCTGACCACGTCGCTGGCGTACGGCGCCACGACCTCCACCCAGTTCCACCTCGACCGCGATGCGCGCATCGTCGACCTGGGCCTCGCGCCCCAGTCGGAAGTGCGCCAGGTCACGCTGTCGCTGGCGGTGAAAAATGCCGCCGCGATGGACGCGCACGCGGCGTCCATCGTCGACCCGTCCAGCCCGAACTACCGCAAGTTCCTGACGCCGGCGCAGGTCGGCAGCCTGTACGGCCAGGACGCCACGTCCATCGCCCAGGTGGTGAACTTCCTGCAGTCCCAGGGCCTCACGGTCACGAAGGTCTATGCGAACAACCTGCTGATTTCCGCGAAGGGCACGAATGCGCAACTCGCGGCCGTGTTCGGCAGCCCGATCCATGCCTACCAGTCGCTGGGCCGCAAGTACGAGGCGCCGGCGGGCGCGACCGCCGTGCCGGCCAACCTGTCCGGCATCGTCAAGGCCGTGCACGGCTTGAACGGCCGTCCGCTCTTCCACAGCAATATCGTGCGCCAGCCGGCCTCGGGCGTGGCGACCGGCGAGTCGAAGCTCGTGCCGAGCCGCATTCCGACCGCGAACGCCGCGGCCGCCTCCGTGCCGGGCGAGTACACGGTACGGGACCTGGCCGCCAAATACAACGTGACGCCGCTGTACGCGGCCGGCGTGACGGGCGCCGGCAAGACCATCGGCATCGCCACGCTGGCCGGCTACCGCCAGTCCGATGCGTACGGCTACTGGAATGCGCTGGGGTTGAACGTGGCGCCGAACCGCATCACCGACGTGCCGGTCGACGGCGGCCCGCTGCCGGATGACGGTCCGGGCAGCGACGGCGCCGGCGAGACCACCCTCGACATCGAACAATCGGGCGGCGTGGCGCCGGGCGCGAACATCCGCGTCTACCTGGCGCCGAACCAGGGCAATGGCTTCCTTGACATGTTCGCCACGGCCGTCGACGAGAACATCGTCGATACGCTGTCCGTGAGCTGGGGCGCCGCAGAGGTATTCAATGACCCGGCGGACCTGGCCGCGTTCCACGCGGTGTTCGTCCAGGCCGCGCTGCAGGGCATCCCCGTGATCGCCGCGTCGGGCGACGCCGGCGCCTTCGACATCAACAGCGCGCTGCCGTATCCCGCCTGCACGACGCTGCTGACGACCGATCACCCGGCGTCCGACACGGCCGTGCTGGCCGCCGGCGGCACGACCCTGCCGCACACGCAGGTGCACAAGTACGGCAACATCACGATCCCGACCGAGCGCGCCTGGGCGTGGGACTACCTGCGCAACTACATCACGCAATACTACGGCCAGACCACGTATTACACGGATTACTTCCCGGTGGGCGGCGGTGGCGGCGTGAGCGTCGACTTCGGCCGGCCGTCGTACCAGAACAACCTGGCCGGCGTCGCGTCGACCTCGGCGGCGCAGAGCCTGTACTGCAAGGCGTCCGTGCTGGGCGATCCGGGCACGGGCTACGAATGGCTGATCGACCTGCCGCCTGCCGTCCCGGGCCGTAACCTGCCGGACGTGTCGCTCAACGCCGACCCGTACAGCGGCTACCTCGTGTACTTCGAAGGGCAATGGGGTTCGGGCAGCGGCGGCACCAGCTTCGTCGCGCCGCAGCTGAACGGCATCTTCACCCTGATCGCGGCCGGCAGGAACGACCGCCTGGGCCTGCTGCATCCGCAGCTGTACGGCGCCTTCAAGACCTACGGCTATGGCGCCAGGTCGCCGTTCCGCGCGATCACGGCCGGCACCAATCTTTACTACAAGAGCACGAACACGTTCAATCCGGCGACGGGCCTCGGCTCGCTCGACGTGACGAACCTCGCGCGCGCATTCGGCGTGACTCTGTGAACCCTTCAGGAACAAACAAATGAAATCCATCAAGCACATGCTGTTCGGCCTCGTCCTCGCGACCTGCGCCGTCTTCAACGCCTCCGCCACGCCGACGTACAGCGACATGTTCTTCGTCGTGCCCGAGTTCGGCCCGACCACGACCCAGACCTGGGATTTCGGCATCTCGGCACCCGGCGCCCTGGCCGGCGAGACGTTCGAGTTCGACTTCCTGTTCAACACACCGCCCGAGCCGGCATGGTTCTCGTTCGTCGTGTTCCCGGACCTTGCGGGCTCTATCGCCTTCACCGACCTCGGCTTCTTCGCCGGCGACCTCTTCACGCCGATCGACGCGCTGAGCCTGAACCTGGCGAGCGAACTGGCGAAAGGTGCGGGCTGGATCACGAGCGGCACGTACGACCTGCGCCTGGCCGGCACGTTCCTCGTCGACGGCGCCGGTTTCACGGGGCGCGCGGAGTCGGACATTCCGGAACCCGTGAGCCTGGCGCTGCTGGGGCTCGGCCTGGCGGGGATGGCGGGGGTGCGGCGGCGCAAGGCCGTCGAGGAAGCGGCTTGATGTGAGGGCCGGCATGTCGCCGCGGCGCCTTGCCGCGGTCCTCCTGTGCCTGCGGACCGACCGGAACGTGGAGCGATAGGAACGATGCTTTCAAACGGCGGGCGCCGCCCGTCCCCGGCACGCAACGCCGTTCGACATGCCTCACTCGACCCTGCGGCCCGACCCTTCGACGAGCACGGCGCACGAAAACTGTTGCAACCCGCCCGCTCGTCTCCGACGCGGGACCCGCCGTATATCATCTCCTGCATCGCGTTCGTGAAGACATCGTAGGCGCGCTTACGATCACACTGACATGATGGCCGTGCCGCTGATGCGGCGGGAGAATATCTGCCCGACACGAAAACAAATGCCCGCGAAGTTGCGGGCATTTTATTGCCTACAGCACGGAGCAATTGCTCTAGTTTATTTGCCCAGCTCATCCCATGGAGCGGCGGCCCGACGGCTTGCGTGGTGTCAAAAGGCTAATTCGGCCCGTATAGGAGTATCTCATTTCGTGTCATTCCGGGCCACGTAACATTTAGTTGTTACTGCGTAATGCAACGCCTCTTTTAGTGCCGTTTGGTAATTCAAGCGAACACGTACATGTTAAATAGCGTCAGAGTGTTTTTCCGGGGCGAATTCAACCGCAATGTTGTCACCCTGGTGACCGGGACGGGGCTCGCGCAGCTTATTCCACTTGCGGTCACACCGATCCTGTCACGCCTTTATCCGCCGGAGCAATTCGGCGTACTCGCACTCTTTGTTTCGGTCGTATCAAGCTTGTCCGTGCTGGCCACGGGCCGTTATGAATTCGCGATCATGCTGCCGCGCAAGGATGTCGATGCCACCAATATTGCGGCATTGTCGATCACGATCAGCCTGATCGTCGGCGTCAGCCTGTTTGCGGTCGCCTGCCTGTTGCACGAACCGATATCGACAGCGCTGGAAAACGAATCGATGTCGGCATGGCTGTATGTCGTTCCCCTGGCGGTTTTTCTGAATGGCATTTACTCGACTCTAAAATATTGGTGCAATCGCCACAAGCTGTATTTTTTGATGGCGCATCGGCAAGTGCTTCATAGCGGCGGAACCTCGGCCGTGCAGCTCGGCCTCGGGCTGCTCCACGCCGGCGCCGGCGGACTGGTGATCGGAAGCGTGTCTGGCCAGGCCCTGGCGGCGGGCATGATGGCGAGCATGGTGCGCCGCCATTGTCCGCGATTCTGGCGCGGCGTCGACAAACGCAAGATGCTGGCGCTGGCGAAGCGTTATCGAAGCTGTCCGCAATACCTGGCCCCGGCCCATACGCTGGGTGCGGTGTCGGTCCAGCTGCCCACGATATTCATCAATGCCGCGTTCGGTCTGGCGGCGTCCGGATATTTCATGCTGGCCGAGCGGGCGGTCGGCATGCCGCTGTCGCTGGTATCGGGTTCGATCGGGGATGTTTTCAGGCAGGAAATCAGCGAGGCTTTCCTCGCAGGGCAACGTTGCAGAGAGATATTTATTTCGACACTCAAAAAACTGGTGGCGATCGCGACACCGCCATTCCTGCTCCTGCTGTTTTTCGCGCCCTCGCTGTTTGCGCTGGTATTCGGTGAAAAGTGGCGTGTCGCGGGGGAATATGCCCGGCTGATGTGCCCGATGTTTTACCTGCGCTTCATCAGTAACCCTTTGAGCCTGGTTGCGATAATCGCGCAGAAGAATCGATTCGAATTTGTGTGGCAGGTGGGTATGTTGCTCTGCCTGACGATCGTGGCGGCAACACATTATGTCATTCACCTGGACGCGAACATGTACATCGTCGGCTTCGTGATTATCTACAGCGTATTTGATCTCGCGAATCTTTTTGCTTCATATAAATTTGCCTGCGATGGCGACTGGCGGAAGTCCGGCAGCCGAATGCCTTGATCGGCTCCGCAGTTTCAATCGTTGTTTGATGACGGGGGCAAGGCAATGGATGCAGTCATTCAAGAGTTGAACGGGACAGAAGGCGAGAATACGGAACACCGGTCCGCTACGCTGCTGAACAAAGCCGAGTATCGACACCTGTGCGCAGCCGAGCCGTCGATCCCGATTTTTTCGAATGCCTGGTGGCTCGACGCGGTCGCCGGGCCGGACGGCTGGGACGTCGCGCTCGCGAAGGCGAATGGGCGGATCGTCGGTGCTATGCCGTTCTGCATGACCCGGCGCTATGGCATGAAGGTGATCCAGCAGCCGCCCTTGACACCTGTACTCGGGCCGTGGATACGTGGCGACCAGGGCGCCCCCACCACCAGACTGAGCAACCAGCAAAAAATCATGCAGTCGCTGATCGAGCAACTGCCCTGGTTCGACCATTTCAGCCAGGCCTGGAACAAGGATTTGTCGAACTGGCTGCCGTTTTACTGGAACGGCTTCAGCCAGTCGACTGAATACACCTACGTCATTCCCGGGCTGGACGACCTCGATGGCGTCTGGAGCAGGTTCGACCCCACCCGCCGCAAACATTGCAGGACAGCCGTCGAGCGGCACAATCTGCGGGTGTGCGACGACCTGCCGCTCGACGCGTTCCTGGCCCTGCACAGGATGACGATCGGAAGCCGCGGCGTCGCGCAGGCGTTCACCGACGATTGCCTGCGCCGCCTGGACGCCGCGTGTGTCGAACACAAGCGGCGCAAGCTCCACATCGTTGTCGACGAGGCTGGCCGGCATTGCGCCGCGACCTATACGGTCTGGGACAACAATTGTGCGTACGCGTTGTTGAAGGGGTCCGACCCCGACATGCACCATACCCAGGCGCCCAGTGTCTGCCAATGGGAAGCCATCAAGTTCAGTGCCACGGTTGCCCCGAAATACGATTTTCTCGGGAACATGAACCCGTCGATCGAACCCTATGTCCGCAGCTTCGGGACGGAGCAGACGCCGGTATTCACCATCACCAAGACCCCTTCGCGTCTGCTGCGCCTGCGCCGCGGTCTGCTCTCGGCGCTCGCCGGCGGACACCAGGAACGCCTCATTCACCGAAAGCCAGCCCGATGACGACCATCCCGCCCAAGGCGCCTGCACAGGCCACGAGCGACATTGCCTCGCCGAAGGAGACGTACCGCCGGTTCTGCGCCCAGGAACCTTCGCTGCCCCTGTTTTCGCGCGACTGGTGGCTGGATGCTGCGGTAGGTCGGAACGGCTGGGATGTCGCGCTCGTCAAGAAAGGCAACGAAGTGCTCGCGGCGATGCCGTATGTGATCCGCAGCCGCTACGGCATGCGGATCGTCACGCAGCCCGCCCTGACGCCCATGCTCGGCCCCTGGCTGCGGCCGACTGGGGGCAGGCAGGCGGCGCAGCTGAGCAACGACAAGGACGTCATGCAGGCGCTGATCGATCAACTGCCCCGTTTCGATCACTTCGCGCAGACCTGGCATCCCGGCGTCAGGAACTGGCAGCCTTTCTTCTGGAACGGCTTCCGGCAAACCACGTACTACACCTTCGTTCTGCCCGAGTTGACGGACATGGACAAATTGTGGGCCGGGTTCGAAGGCAAGACCCGCCGCGCCATCACCAAGGCCCAGAAGCAACACCGACTGCAGGTCCGCAGCGACGTCCCCCTCGACATGCTTCTCGACCTGAACCGCAAGACGTTTGCGCGCCAGGGCCTGCCTCCACCGTATCCCGACGACTTCGTCCGGCGCCTCGACGCCGCCTGCCGGGAGCGCGGCTGCAGCAGGGTGTTCTGCGCGATCGATCCCGACGGTGCCCCGCATGCGGCCTGCTACGTCGTCTGGGACGAACACAGCGCCTACGGCCTGATCTCGGGCACGGACCCCGCCTACCGCGAAAGCCAGGCCAACAGTCTTTGCGTATGGGAGTCGCTCCTCCACGCCGCCGGCGTGACGCGCGCATACAACTTCTCCGGTTCGATGATGGAGCCTTTCGAAGCCTACCTGCGTGGCTTCGGCGGTAACCATGTCCCGTATTTTCACATCAGCAAAACCCCGTCGCGGCTGCTGACCCTGCGCCAAGGCCTGTTGTCACTCACCGGGAAACACTGATGCTGCGTATCTCACTGCCGGCAAGCCAGCGTCCTGAGCGCAGCTGGATCTGCGACGTCCTGCTCGGCGAATTCCTGGGGCTCGATGTCGAGCTCGCGTTCGACCACGGGGACACGGTGCGCATCAGCGCGGCTGGCCGGACGCTGCGTTTGCCGGACGTCTTCTTTGCCGGGGCCGCGCGCCCGGATGCAACGCCGCAACAATGGATCGTCGCCCGCAGCGGTCTCGATGCGCGCCTGTGCGAGGCCGGCGTCCCGGTGCTGTTCGGCGCTCCCGGGTTCACGATCGACACCGGCGGCAATGCCGCGCTGTCGCTCGATGTCTTCGGATCGGCATTCTTCATGCTCGCGCGCTACGAGGAATCGGTGAGTCCCGCGCGCGACGGACATGAGCGTTTCCCCGCCAGCGAGTCGCTGGCCGTGCGCCAGGGTTTTCTCGACCGCCCGATCGTGGACGAGTACGTCGAGATCCTGTGGGCGGCCATGCACAGGCTGTGGCCCACGCTCGCGCGGAAGCAACGCGCCGCGCGCATGCTGATCAGCTGCGACGTCGACCTGCCGTTCGATCCGGCGTGCGCATCGATCGGGCGTCTCGGCAAGCGGCTGGTGGGGCGCGCGGTACGGGAGCGCTCGCTGAGTGCGTTATGCGCCTCCGCCGGCAACTACTGGGCAGTCAGGCGCGGGAACCAGGCACGGGACCCTTACTGGCAAGCGTTGTCGTGGATGATGGATGTGAACGAGAAGGCCGGCAACCAGGTCACGTTCAACTTCATCCCCGAACGGACCGACGGCGCCATGGACCGTGCGCCGGGCATCGACGATGGATGCATGCGCGCGCTGCTGCGCACCGTGCACGCGCGGGGCCACCTGGTCGGCATTCACCCCGGCTATCGCACCTACCGGCATCCTGACGCGTTTGCGCGCTCGGCCGCGGCCCTGCGGCGCGCCATCGACGAGGAAGGCATCCGCCAGGACGAACTGGGCGGACGCCAGCACTACCTGCGCTGGGACGTGCGGACCACGCCGCAGTTGTGGGCAGCGAACGATCTGACTTACGACAGCACCCTGTCTTACCCGACGATCGCCGGGTTTCGCACGGGAACCTGTCACGAATACACGATGTACGACCTGGTCGGGCGCCGGCCGCTCACTTTGAAGCAACGGCCGCTGGTCGTCATGGAAAACGCGGTGATCGACGACCCCAACATGGGACTGGGCCATGGCGACCGGGCGCTGGCCGCGATGCGACGCTACAAACAGAGATGCGTCCGTTTCGATGGCGACTTCACGCTGCTCTGGCATAACTCGTCGTTCGCGGGCGAAGACGACCGGGCGATGTATTGCGACCTCATCCAATAGGCGAGCCGAGCATGTCCGCCACCTATGCGCCCTCGGCCAGCATCGCCAGCACGCCCGGCAAGGCAGGTCCGGCGCGGCTGGCGTTCCTGCTGCTGTTCCCTGGCTTTTTTTTCTACCAGACGCTGATCGGCATGGGGGTGATGGGGGCCTTCGTGGGCGGGTATTTTTCGGTCGTCTCCATCGGGTTGTTGCCGCCGCTCGCCTGCATGTATTACCTGGCAATCAGGGCGTCCGGCTACCGTATCGCGTCGACCGATCTGCAGTTCGGCTTTTTCCTGTTCTATTTTTTCCTGGTCGTGGCGATCAACGCGGCCTTCGGCGCCGATCCCACGATCGTGAAGACGCACTTGTTGTCGATCCTCTATTTCATCAACATCTACCTGATCTTCAAACACAGCGACTTTTCAGAGCGCAAGACGATCGCGACGACGCTGGCCTCGCTCCTGCTGATGTCGGCGACCGTATTCTTCTTTTCGCGGGACGGCAGTTTCCAGCCCGGGCAGTTCGGCGATCCGACGAGCCCGGACAGTGTCGCGACCTACCAGGAGCTCGCCCGCTCCTACGTCGTCACCTTCGTGACGGTCATCTGCTTCACGCGCGTACTGGCGGCTCGGCTGGTCCTGTATGCCATCGCTGCCGCGGCGCTGTTCCTGAACGGTGCGCGCAGCGAGCTGGTGGCGGCGCTGTCCCTGTTTCCGATGATCGAACTGTATCGCGCGAAGCACTGGCTTCCTTTCCTGTACCTGGTGCTGCTCGTGTCCGGCCTGGCGAGCATCGATCCGAAGTTCCTGGCGACGCATTTTCCTGAAAGCCGGGTATGGGAATTATTCAACCTCTCCCAGTCGTCGTCTGCGAGCGCCAGGCACGAGCTCACCGAACACGCGCTGCGCACGATTGCGGATAACCCGGTACTGGGCGCATACGCCAGTTATCCGCCGGGCGGGTATTCGCACAACATCCTGTCGGCCTGGGTCGACCTCGGCTTGTTCGGCTTTGTCTACATGCTGTTCATGCTGGGACGCACCACGGTCGTGCTGTGCTCCCGCGGTTGGCTGGCACGGCCCAGGTCAGGCCAGTTCCTGCTGGCATGGTCACTGATCTGCATCTCGTTGCTCCTGCTGGTGACCGCCAAGACGTTCGACGACATGTTCACCGGCGCCGCCATGGGGGCTTACGCGAACTATCGAAACACCAAGCGGCCGCCGGGAAGCCGGCGATAACGTAGAAGGGGAGAGACCTTGATCAACATTCACCTGTATCCGTCGCCGTTCCTGAACGAGAGCCGGATCCTGCGCGAGGCCTGTTCGCTGTCCCGCCTGGCGCTGTTCGACCGCATCGACCTGGTCGGCGTGGGGCGGGAAGGCCTGCCGGCGATCGAGGATCTACAGGACAATATCCGGATCGTGCGCATCGGACAGCGCAGCGGCGACCGCCTGATCGGCAAGCTGAGGCGCACCGGCGACTGGACCCGCGCGGTCTACCAGCGCTATCGCGACGACAAACTCGGGTGCATCAACTGCCACAGTATCGCCACATTGCCGCTCGGCGTCCTGCTGAAGCGCGCCACCGGCGCCAGGTTGGTGTATGACGCCCACGAACTGGAGACGGAGACCAATGGCCTCGGCGGCGTGCGCAAGTGTCTTACGCGGTGGGCCGAACGCGCCCTGATCCGGCACGCCGACCATTGCATCTTCGTCGGGCATGCGATCGAACAATGGTATGTGCGCAAGTACGCTTTACGCAACGTCACGGTCCTCTACAACTGCCCGCCGCGCCGCAGCGTGAACCCGGCCGATTATTTCCGCAAGGCGTATTCGATCGATGCCGGCATGCCGATTTTCCTCTACCAGGGCTTCATCGGCGAGGGCCGTGGAATACGCAACTTGGTCGAAGCGTTTGCCGGCCTGGCCGGGCGCGCGGCGCTGGTCGTGATGGGGTACGGCCCGCTGGCGGACTGGATTGCCGGGGAAGCGACACGCCATGGGGGCATCCATTACCACCCGGCGGTCGCGCCGGAGCGCCTGCTCGATTACACCGCGGCGGCCGATTTCGGCCTGTCGGTGATCGAGGCCACGTCGCTCAGCTACGAGTACTGCATGCCGAACAAGCTGTTCGAGTACGTGATGGCGCGCAAGCCGGTGCTGGTTTCGCCGACCCGCGAGCAGAGCGAGTTCGTGCGCAGGCACGGGATCGGCGAAGTGACGAGCGACGCCTCGGCGGCGGCGATCCGCGCCGGCGCGCTGCGCCTGCTGACGCGCGACCAGCGCGTCCTGCAGGATGCGCTGGTGCGGACCGCCGACGAATATTGCTGGGAAGGGCAAGAGGCGAAGCTCGAGATCGTCTATCTGAATGCGCTGGGCATGCGTTCGCGCACGTACGGCCAGGGCCACCAGGGGGAGGTGCAGCATGATCTCTGTCATTGACTACGGCGTCTGCAATCTCGGGTCGATGCTCAACATGCTGCGCAAGGTCGGTGCCGAGGCGGAGCTGGTATCGACCGTCGCGGCGCTGGAGCGGGCCGGGAAGCTCGTCCTGCCCGGCGTGGGCGCCTTCGACAATGGCATCTGCGCCCTGCGGGAGCGTGGGCTGGCCGAAGCACTGCGCAAGCGGGTACTCCAGGACAAAGTCCCCTTGCTCGGCGTGTGCCTCGGCATGCAAATGCTGGGCCGGCGCAGCGAAGAGGGCGGCATGGAGGGCCTGGGCCTGATCGATGCCGAGGTGCGCCGCTTCCGGTTTGCGCCGGACAGCAGGAACAAGGTCCCGCACATGGGCTGGAACCTGTTGGCGCCGCGCCGCGACGGCCCATTGCTGCGCGAGCTGGGGGCCCGCTCACGATTTTATTTCTGCCACTCGTACCACCTGGTCTGCGCGGATCCCGGCGACGTGCTGGCCACCGCCGACTACGGCGGCGAGTTCGTCGCGGTGCTCCAGCACGACAATGTGTACGGAGTGCAGTTTCATCCTGAAAAGAGCCATCGCTTCGGCATGGCGCTGCTGCACAACTTCGCGGAGCTGTGATGTTGCACCCACGCGTGATTCCCTGCCTGTTGATGCGCAACGGCGGCCTCGTCAAGACGGTCAAGTTCAAGAACGCCCGCTACGTCGGCGACCCGATCAATGCCGTGCGGATCTTCAACGAGAAGGAAGTCGACGAGGTGGTGTTCCTCGACATCGGCAGCGCCGGCGCGCGCGCTGCGCCCGACTTCGATTTGCTGGCAGACATTGCCAGCGAGGCCTTCATGCCGTTTTCCTACGGCGGCGGCATTACCAGCATCGGGCAGGTGAAACGGCTGTACGCGCTCGGCGTCGAGAAAGTCGTGCTCAACACCGCGGCGGCCGAGCAGCCGCGCCTGGTGTCGGAAGCGGCCGCGCTGGCAGGCAGCTCCGGGGTCGTGGTGTCGATGGACGTACGCCGCAGCTGGCTGGGCGCTTATACGGTCTGCGTGGCCGGCGGCACGCGCGACCTGAAGCGCGAACCGGCCGCGTATGCGCGCGCGATGGAACAGCTCGGCGCCGGCGAAATCCTCCTCAACGCGATCGACCGCGACGGCACGCGGGAAGGCTACGACCTCGAGCTGGTACGGCGGGTGAGCGAGGCGGTATCGATCCCGGTGGTGGTCGCCGGCGGCGCGGGAGAGGTGCGGCATTTCCGCGAAGCCACCGAAGCCGGCGCGTCCGCACTGGCAGCCGGCAGCATGTTCGTTTTTCACGGCAGGCACAACGCCGTGTTGATCACGTATCCCGAGTACGAAGAACTGGACAAGGTATTCAAATGACGTCGATTACGGAACACTACAATTATTCGGCCGTGCCGGACCAGGCCTACCGGGTTTGCACCCGCTGCATCATGAACACGGCGGCGGACCGCAGCATCAGCTTCGATGACATGGGCCTGTGCAGTCACTGCCAGCGCTACGACCGGCTGGTGAGCGCGCGCCGGCTGCAGGGCGAGCAGGGGCGCGAAGCGTTGCGGGCGCTGGTCGAGCGCATCAAGGCAGCTGGCCGCGGACGCGAGTACGACTGTATCGTCGGCGTCAGTGGCGGCGTGGACAGTACCTACGTGGCCTGGCTGGTCAAGCAGCACGGGCTGCGCCCGCTGGCGGTACACTTCGACAATGGCTGGAATTCCGAACTGGCGACGAGGAACATCGAGCTGGTGCTGCGCAATCTCGGCATCGACCTGCATACCCATGTCGTCGACTGGGAAGAGTTCCGCGACCTGCAGCTTGCCTTCCTCAAGGCGTCGACGCCGGATGGGGAGATTCCGACCGACCATGCGATCGGCGCCTTGTTGTGGAAACAGGCGGCATCGCGGGGCATCAAGTACATCATATCGGGGATGAATTTCGCCACCGAATCAATCAGCGTGCCGGACTGGTCGTACGGGCATTCCGACTGGCGCTTCATCAGCGACATCCATCGCCGCTTCGGCAGTGTGAAGCTGAAGACTTACCCGCACTTCAGTCTGTTCTACCTGTTTTACGCCAACATCCTGCGCGGCACGCGCATCGTGTCCATCCTCAACTACGTCGACTACGACAAGGACGAGGCCATGGCTTTGCTGAGCAGCCAGCTTGGCTGGAAGGGCTACGGGGGCAAGCACCACGAATCGATCTACACGCGCTTCTACCAGGGCTATATCCTTCCTCGCAAATTCGGCATCGACAAACGGTATGGCCACCTGTCGGACCTGATCAATGCCGGACAGATCAGCCGGGCGCAGGCGCTCGCGGAGATGCAGCGGCCGCCCTACCCGGAAGAGCTGCAGCAGCAAGACCTGGCCTATGTGGCGAAGAAGCTGCGCCTGTCGACGGAGCAGTTCGCGAACATCATGGGGGCGCCGGTCAAGTCATTCAGGGACTATCGCAACCTGTACGGTGTGGTGCAGTTCCTGCGTAATACGGTCAACGCGCTGCGCAAGCGCCATCTCTATCCGCGCTAGGCGGCGACGGCGCTCGCAATCGGCGTCCCGACTAGGCGTCGTTGTCCTCGGTCGAGAGTTCCAGCCGAACTTCGCCGAGGCCGATGACCTGGCCTGTCGGACCCATTTCACCGTCGACCCGTACAAAGGAGACGGACAGCAGGCCGATCCTCGCCGCCACCCCGGCAAAGACGGCGCGCCGCATCCGGTAACGCAACCAGACAGGACTGCCATGGTGCGCCGCGCCGCTGATCTCGAAAGCGCCGAGGGTGCCGATGGGAATTGACTGTGACTTGCCGGAAGCGTTCGGCGGGAGGTTCAGGTCGACCCGATAGTAATATCCTCCGCGCTTGCCGGCTTCGGTGATCATGACGTTATCCAGGACGAGCTGGACGGAACGATAGCGCTGCTGGCTGGCGGGCACGGTGGCGGTGCCTCCGACCCCGATCTGCGCCAGCGCGCGCATGTGTTCCGAACTCACCGGCAACTGCACACCGGTTGACTTCTCATCCAGGCCGATATCGAGCGCGCCGCTGATCGCGAACGTCCGGTCGCTCGTCTGGCGTGTCGGCGATATCCTGAATGAGCCGAGTGGCGGCTGCGTTGTCGCGCGTTCGTTCGGCGCGGCCTGCACGAGATCCGGGGCCGAGGGCGCGGATCGCGCCAACGGCAGCCTGGTCGGGAAGCTCTCGTTCTGGTAGCGGTATCCCAATGTCGTCCGCGTGCTGTAGGTGTATGACCGCCGCAACGTCAGCGTACTCGTGTAGATATGCGACCCGGACCAGTAAGCGCTGCTGATCGCCGGCATCTTCCGTCCGTTACCGGCACTGACCCAGGCCACCCAGAGCCGGTCGACATTGGCATGGTGCAGCCAGAAAATCGGGTCCGTCGGCGACAGCATATCGGACATCACGCCGCCAATGATGTTATGGACCAGATTATGGGGCGCCGATTCGAAACTGGGCTCGAATGCGTTGGCGCTATTCGTCGGGAAATTAATGAGGCTCGAATCGAATGGCGCCATGCTCAGGGCTTGTCGAACGTTATTGTTGACCCGCGCAACGTAGAGCGGATTGTCGGTGCTCGGATTCGTGAACTCGGCCGGTAATGTCGGGTTCGTATAATAATCCCAATACGGCAGGATGAATTGCGGATCGCCGCAAACCGCACGCAGCTGGCGCTCGAAATAATAGAGATAGCCGCGGTGCCAGGCGAAGAAATACGGAATGGAATGCGGGCAACGGTTCAGGTGAATATTCGTCCAGTAAGACCAGCTCCTGGGGTCGGTGGCCTGCGTATTCGCTTTCATGAGCTTTACCGCTCTCAGGAATGAATCATAGCGTGGCGTGGTCTTGAACGCCTGCCATTCCGGGCGGACCATTAGTGTCGTTTGGCCAAATGTTTTAGGGAGAATTGCCGATGCGCCGAGCAACATCGCGGACCGCTGCATAAAATGTCTTCTACCCACCAGATCATGTCTCATCATGCGCTCCTTGAAATATCTGCAGTCTCGAACAGACTCATCTTTTGAGATTTACCGGCGATAAATTGCCGGCAATTGGATATCATGCCGTCTGAAATCCATTGCTAACGCTATGCGCGTCAGTAATGGGATTTTTGATTAACTTCATGTGCTGCAGAGGCAGGGCGAGAAGGGGGATATTCCGTATTTGCGCACTCCGAATTCCACTGGCTTTGACGTTTTTACGCAATTCGGAAGCCGACATGACAACACCCTACGAGCCTGCGCTTCGTAGGGTGTTTGGGAGCAGTGCCGGTACCTCGACAGGATTTAGTTCGCGTTCGTCTCGTAGGCGCCCATGTCGATGTAATAGCCACGGGCCTTGCCGTCGAAGTCGGTCTGGGGCGCGGAAGTGGTCTGGCCCCTGTTGACGGCCGGCGACGTGGTCTTCAAGCGGTAGTTGCCGCCACCGTTGGAGAGGTAGGTAACGAACTGCGGATCGGTGCTGATGATCCCGGTCCTGGTGGCGCTGCTCGGGCTCGCCAGGTCGAAGTTCGTGCGGTTCGCATAGACCAGGTTGTTGGCGACGCTGTTGCCGACGTCTTCGGACGCGATCGGACCCTGGATGCCGCCGCCGTTCGCATAGATGATGTTGTTGTGGATCTGGATGCCGCGGGTCGGGCAGCCGTTGTTGTAGGCTTCCTTGCAGCCGCCGAAATACACGCCGTAGCCGCTGTTGGCGAACAGGGTGTTATTCATGACCAGGATGTTGTGGTCGTCATGACCCATGTTGATGCCCTGGCTGGTCCCATTGACCACGTTGTTGATGATCTTGCCCGACGACGAGTGGTAGATGCCCTGGATCCAGCCGCAGCCACCGCCGACATTGTTCACCCTGTTGCCGATGATGTCATAGTTGCTGTAGGCCGAACCGCGGCCCTGGTCGGCGACGATGCCGCCGCCGCCGCGGTTGTCGCAGCCCGAGGCCATCGCAACGTCGTGGATCCAGCTGTTCTTGACCGACGAATTGCCGCCATTCAGATAGATGCCGACACGCGCGGTGGTGCTGCCGGCGCCATTGATCTGGAAACCGTCGATATCGGTATAGCCGCCCCGGGCGGTCCACATCGTATAGGCGCTGCCGGCCGGACGCAGGATCGCGCCGTACTTCGTGTCCGAAACGAAGCGGATGCGCGCGGACGAGGTCCCGTTCACGGTCGAGGTGATGGTCTCGGTGTAGGTGCCGGGGGCCACGTGGATCGTATAACCGGGTCGTGCCAGGTTGGCGGCGCGCTGGATGGTGCGCAGCGGGGCGGTGCTCGACGTGCCGGTGTTGGTGTCCCGGCCTGCGGTCGACACATACAGGTCGGCGGCCGAGGCGACGGTACAAGTCATCATTGCGACCGCAAAACCAGTCAGCAGGGGGGCGGTCAATGCGTTGTTTGCGAACGAAAAAGTTTTCAAGGGAAAGCCACTCATCAATAAACGAAGGAGTAACTTTGACGAGGGGAAACTGCCAAAGTTCAACGTTTCGCGAAATAAATTTCCCTGAGTAATAGTTTTTCTACAGAAGTTTCTCGTGCGTTATATGTGTGGTCTGATCAAAAACTTGGATGGCCCTGACGCCGTGTTCGACAACAACGGTGTTCGTTTGAACCGGCGAGCATGGCGCTGATTGACCATCGATAAAGGCCGCGCTAGCGAAGGTCGGGAAAATAGATGAAGTCCCAGCTTCGGATCATTTGTCGGAATGTCAATGTCTCACCACAGTGAATCGACTCGCATTCAATTGCAAGACAGAATCGCCACTTGGCTGAGACGACCGCTCGCCCATAAACTGCGCTCGCTTTCGAACAAGGCCGCGGGTGGAGTGAGCTGGATGGAGGACCAGCTGTTCGAAAAATGGCACGGCCTCGACTGCGGGGGCTTTATCGATGGGCACGAACTCGAAACCAGTTATTCGTCGGCGCGCGCGCACTCACGGGCCTACCAGGCCGTTACCTGCGTGGCGATGCGGGCGTTGCTCAATGAGGCAATGAAGACCGGTATCGTATTCGACCATTTCATCGATCTCGGCTCGGGCAAGGGAAAGGCGTGTTTTTATGCTGCCGCGAACTACCGGTTTCGACGGCTCGTCGGCGTCGAGTTTTCGGAGCCGCTGGTGCAGGCGGCGGACCGTAACGTCAGGAAATTTGGCGCCGATAATATCTGCTTCGTCAACGCCGACGCAGCCAGTTTCTCACTTCCGGCCGGAAATAATCTGGTCTACCTGTTCAACCCATTTGGCGAGGCGATCCTGCTCGAATTCCTGAAAAACAATATGGACAAGTTCAGGCGGAGCCAGTCGATCATCGCGTACGCCAACGACAAGCACCGGCTGTGCCTTGCAAAAGCCGGTTTCGTCACGCTCTTCAGGAACCAGGATTCCCAGAGCTCGCTGCACCAATACCTGTAAAGCAAAAGCGGCCTCGAAGGCCGCTTTTGATCTGGTGTGCCGCTTACTTGCCGAGGATAGACACGACGTTGTCCGCCCCCGGCGCGCCGAACGCCTGCTGCTTGAGGATATGCAACTGGTCGCGCACCTGCGCCGCTTTTTCGAACTCGAGGTTCTTCGCATGGTCGACCATGAGCTTTTCGAGGCGCTTGATCTCTTTCGAAATCTGCTTCTCGCTCATCCCCTCGACCTTGGCCGCTTCCTCCGACAAGCCGTTGTCGTTCAGCATGGCCTTCTGCGCGGCCGCGCTGTAGACGCCGTCGATCATTTCCTTGATCTTCTTCTGCACGCCTTTCGGGGTGATGCCGTTCGCTGCGTTGAACGCGATCTGCTTGGCGCGGCGGCGTTCCGTTTCGTCGATCGCGCGCTTCATCGAATCCGTGATCTGGTCCGCGTACAGGATCGCCACGCCGTTCAGGTTGCGCGCCGCGCGGCCGATGGTCTGGATCAGCGAGCGTTCCGAACGCAGGAAGCCTTCCTTGTCGGCGTCCAGCACGGCCACGAGCGACACCTCCGGCAAGTCGAGACCCTCGCGCAGCAGGTTGATGCCGACGACGACGTCGAACGTGCCCAGGCGCAGGTCGCGCAGGATCTCCACGCGCTCCACCGTGTCGATGTCGCTGTGCAGGTAGCGCACCTTGATGCCGTGGTCGGACAGGTATTCCGTCAGCTGCTCGGCCATGCGCTTGGTCAGCGTCGTGACCAGCACGCGCTCGTCCTTCTTGATGCGGTCCGTGATCTCGCCCATCAGGTCGTCCACCTGCGATCGCGCGGGTTTCACGATGACCTGCGGGTCGACGAGGCCCGTCGGGCGCACGACCTGCTCGACGACGTTGTCGGCTTTTTCCTTTTCGTAGTCGGCCGGCGTCGCGGAGACAAAAATGCACTGGCGCATCTTGTTTTCGAATTCCGAGAATTTCAGCGGGCGGTTGTCGAGCGCGGAGGGCAGGCGGAAGCCGTAGTCGACGAGGTTTACCTTGCGCGAACGGTCGCCGTTGTACATGGCGTTCAGCTGCCCGATCATCACGTGCGACTCGTCCATGAACATCAGCGCGTCTTTCGGCAGATAGTCGATCAAGGTCGGCGGCGGCTCGCCCGGCATCGAGCCGGACAGGTGGCGCGAGTAGTTCTCGATGCCTTTGGTGAAACCGACTTCGGCCAGCATCTCGAGGTCGAAGCGGGTGCGCTGCTCGAGGCGTTGTTCTTCCAGCAGCTTGCCCTGCTGGCGGAATTCTTCCAGGCGGTCGCGCAGCTCGGCCTTGATGGAGTCGACGGCCTTCAGCACGGTCGCGCGGCCGGTGACGTAGTGCGAGCCCGGGTAGACGGTGAAGCGCGGGATCTTCTGGCGCACTTTACCCGTCAGCGGATCGAACAGTTGCAGCGATTCGATCTCGTCGTCGAACATTTCGACGCGGATCGCGAGCTCGGCGTGTTCGGCCGGGAAGATGTCGATGGTGTCGCCACGCACGCGGAACGTGCCGCGCGCGAAGTCCATTTCGTTGCGCGTGTACTGCATCTGGATCAGGCGCGCGATGACGTCGCGCTGTGCGACCTTGTCGCCTGTGCGCAACGTGAGAATCATCTTGTGGTACTCGTTCGGATTACCGATACCGTAGATGGCCGAGACGGTCGCGACGATGACGACGTCGCGCCGCTCCATCAGCGACTTCGTGCACGACAACCGCATCTGTTCGATGTGCTCGTTGATCGACGAGTCCTTTTCGATGAACAGGTCGCGCTGCGGCACGTACGCTTCCGGCTGGTAATAGTCGTAGTACGAGACAAAGTACTCGACGGCATTCTGCGGGAAGAACTCGCGGAACTCCGCGTACAGCTGGGCCGCGAGGGTCTTGTTCGGGGCGAACACGATCGCCGGACGGCCGGCTCTGGCGATCACGTTGGCCATCGTATAAGTCTTGCCGGAACCGGTCACGCCGAGCAGCGTCTGGTACATCAGGCCGTCCTCGATGCCTTCCACCAGGCCGTCGATCGCCGTGGGCTGGTCACCCGCAGGCGGGAAGGGCTGGTGCAGCTTGAACGGGGAATCCGGGAACGTGATGACGGTAGGTGCTGGTGAATTTGCAACCGATAAATCTGCCATTGGATCAGACCTTTGCTAGAATGAGAATCCGCCTGCGACCGAGCAACTCTCGAGGTCGCTGTCTATACAACCGCTGCGAAACCCAGCCGACAAACCAAGTTTATCACGATGAATTCCCCAGCTACTGCCAGCATCTTCAGCGCCATCGCCATGGCTCCCCGCGATCCGATCCTCGGCATCACCGAGGCCTTCAATGCAGACACCAACCCCGCCAAGATCAATCTGGGCGTGGGCGTCTACTACGATGACAACGGGAAAGTGCCGCTGCTGGAATGCGTGCAGAAAGCGGAAGCGAAGTTGATGGAACAACCGACGCCGCGTACCTACCTGCCAATCGAAGGCCTGGGTGCGTACGACAAGGCTGTGCAAGAACTCGTATTTGGTGCCGACAGCGCCGTAATTCAAGAGAAACGTGCAGTCACGGTGCAAGCCCTGGGCGGCACCGGCGCGCTGAAGATCGGCGCCGATTTCCTGAAGCGCTTCGCGCCGGATTCGCAAGTCTACATCAGCGACCCGAGCTGGGAGAACCACCGTGCCCTGTTCGAAAGCGCCGGCTTCACCGTCAACAACTACGCCTACTACGACGCGGCCACGCACGGCGTCAACTTCGAAGGCATGCTGGCCGCGCTGAAAGCGATGCCGGAAGGCGCCATCGTCGTCCTGCACGCCTGCTGCCACAACCCGACCGGCGCCGAACTGAACGCCGACCAGTGGGGCCAGGTGATCGAGGTCGTGCGTGCCAACAACCTGATCCCGTTCCTCGACATGGCCTACCAGGGCTTCGGCGACGGCATCGCCGAAGACGGCGCCGTCGTGCGCCGCTTCACCGCTACCCCCGGCCCGCTGCTCGTGTCGAACTCGTTCTCGAAGTCGTTCTCGCTGTACGGCGAGCGCGTCGGCGCGCTGTCCGTCGTCGCATCGACCGCGGAAGAGGCTGCCCGCCTGCTGTCGCAGCTGAAGCGCATCGTCCGCACCAACTACTCGAACCCGCCGACGCACGGCGGCAAGGTCGTCGCGACCGTCCTGTCCACGCCGGAACTGCGTCAGCTGTGGGAAGACGAGCTGGCCGGCATGCGCGTCCGCATCAAGCAGATGCGTGACGAGCTGGTCAAGAAGCTGGCCGAAAAGGCACCGGGCTCGGACTTCGAGTTCGTGCGCAAGCAGGTCGGCATGTTCTCGTACTCGGGTTTGACGAAGGAGCAGGTCGAGAAGCTGCGTGCGGAATCGATCTACGCCGTGGACACCGGCCGCATCTGCGTCGCTGCCCTGAACTCGAAGAACATCGATCGCGTCGTTGACGCCATCGCAAAAGTTCTCTAAAATCTCGCTTCTTTCGCTGCGGCATCTGTCGTAGCGAAAGACGATTCCCTGATAGCTCAGTCGGTAGAGCGACGGACTGTTAATCCGCAGGTCCCTGGTTCGAGTCCAGGTCGGGGAGCCAGATTTTCGCACGGTTGGCCTGCCAACTTTGCAAGCCGTTGGTGAGCGGCTATAATACGACCACCTATTCCCTGATAGCTCAGTCGGTAGAGCGACGGACTGTTAATCCGCAGGTCCCTGGTTCGAGTCCAGGTCGGGGAGCCAGAATTTCAGAAGGGGCATCGAGCGATCGATGCCCCTTTTTCGTTATCGGCCCGATACCGGCTTGACCTTCGACGCCGCCTCCAGCGCCCGCGCACGCGCCGTATCGACATCCTCTGCCGTCGCCAGCGCCACGCCCATGCGGCGGCGCGCGAAGGACTCCGGCTTGCCGAACAGGCGGATGTCGCTGCCCGGCACGCGCAGCGCGTCGGCCACGCCTTCGAACGCGATAGCCGCTTCCTCCAGCTGGCCGTAGATCACGGCGGACGCACCCGGCGCGCGCAGCGCCGTGTTCACGGGCAGGCCCAGGATCGCCTTGGCGTGCAGCTCGAATTCGCTCTGCACCTGCGTCGCCATCGTCACCATGCCGGTGTCGTGCGGGCGCGGGCTCACTTCCGAGAACCACACCATGTCGCCCTTGACGAACAGCTCGACGCCGAACACGCCCTGGCCGCCCAGGTTCGCCGTGACCTTTTCGGCGATCTCCTGCGCGCGCTGCAGCGCGAGCGGTGCCATCGGCTGCGGCTGCCACGATTCGACGTAGTCGCCATGCACCTGCTTGTGGCCGATCGGCTCGCAGAAGCGCGTCTCGACGTTGCCATCGGCACCGACCGCGCGCACGGTCAGCAAGGTGATCTCGTAATCGAAGTCGATGAAGCCTTCGACGATCACGCGGCCCGCGTCCACGCGCCCGCCGGACGCGGCGTAGTTCCAGGCGCTCTCGACGTCGGCCGCGCTGTCCAGCTTCGACTGGCCCTTGCCCGACGACGACATCACGGGTTTAACGACGTTCGGAAAGCCGATCTCGGCGCAGGCGGTCTTGAGCTCGTCTAGGCTGGACGCGAAGCGGTACGGCGACGTGGCCAGGCCCAGTTCTTCGGCGGCGAGGCGGCGGATGCCTTCGCGGTTCATCGTCAGCTGCGCGGCGCGCGCGGTCGGGATGCAGGTGATCGTCCCGGCCGCTTCCAGCTCGGCCAGCTTCGCGGTCGCGATCGCCTCGATCTCCGGCACGACGAGGTCAGGCCGCTCCCGCTCGATCAGCGCGGCGAGGGCGTCGCCGTCCGTCATGTCGATGACGTGCGCGCGGTGCGCGACCTGGTGGCCGGGCGCGTTCGGGTAGCGGTCGACGGCGATCACTTCGATGCCGAGCCGTTGCAGCGCGATGATGACTTCCTTGCCGAGCTCGCCGGAGCCGAGCAGCATGACTTTGGTTGCGGAAGGGGAGAGGGGAGTGCCGAGGGTGGTCATTGGTCAGTAGGGGCAGGTCGGGAAGACGGCGACTATAGCAAACACCGGCGCGCGGTGCGATATTTGGCAATTCCCGGATACCTGCTATAATATTGCCTCAATTCCCTGATAGCTCAGTCGGTAGAGCGACGGACTGTTAATCCGCAGGTCCCTGGTTCGAGTCCAGGTCGGGGAGCCAGAATTTTAAAAGGCCGCGTTATCCAACGCGGCCTTTTTCGTTTCCGCCCTGCCATGAATATCCTTTCTCCGCGCGACGCCGCCCGCATCGACCGCCACGCCGCCTCTGCCGACACCGACGGCTGGCTGCACCCCGTCCACCAGGCGCTGGTCCATCACCGCGGTTGGCTGCGCATGCTGGCGCCGCGCGCCGTCGGCGGGGAAGAGCGGCCGCTGCCGGACGTCGTGCGGCTGGAAGAAGCCATCGCCCGCGTCGACGGCAGCGTCGGCTGGACCGTCACGTTATGCGCCGGCGCCGGCTGGTTCACGGGTTTCCTGCCGCCGCACCTGGCCCACGCGATCCTGGCCACGCCCCGCGCCTGCCTCGCGGGCAGCGGCGCCCCGACCGGGCACGCGGACCGTGACGGCGACGGCTGGCGCATCGAGGGCGAATGGGACTACGCGAGCGGCGCGCCGATGGCCACGCATTTCACGTTCAACGCCTTCCTGCGCGAGGACGGCCGGCCGCTGCTGGATGCGGATGGCCAGCCGCGCATCCAGGCGTTCGTGGTGCCGAAGGAGATCGTCGAGATCGTGCCCCGGTGGCGCAGCATCGGCCTGCGCGCGACGGCGTCGCACGCCTACCGTGTCCGCGGCGCGTGGGTCCATGCCGACCACGGCTTCGTCATAGCCCCGGCGGCCGCGCGCGAGCAGGGGCCGCTGTACCGTTTTCCATTTCTCCCGTTCGCCTTCGTCACGCTGGCCGCGAACGTGGCCGGGATGGCGTCCCACTTCGTCGACCTGGCCCATGCTTGCATCGCTCGCCGGCGCAACCGGTTTGGCGGGCAGGACGAGCTGTTGATCGACGTGCCGGCCGTGCGCGCAGTGCTGGATGGTGCCCGCGGCAGGCTGGACGACGTGCGTGCGCGCTTCTACGCCCTGCTCGACGCGACGTGGGCCGACGTCGTCGCCGGCGCCGACGTCGCGGACGAACAGGCCGCGCAGATGCAGGCGCTGGCACAGGAGTGGGTCGCCGCGTCGCGCCACGCCGTCGACACGCTGTATCCGTACTGCGGCCTCGTGGCGGCCAGCGCGGACAGTGCCATCAACCGCGTCTGGCGCGACTTCCACACGGCGTCGCAACACGCGCTCTTGCTGCCGCAGAGCTGAGCCGCTATAATGCGGCCTCTTTTCCCTGATAGCTCAGTCGGTAGAGCGACGGACTGTTAATCCGCAGGTCCCTGGTTCGAGTCCAGGTCGGGGAGCCAGAATTTAAAATGGGCATCGAGAAATCGATGCCCATTTTCGTTTTTGCCCGCCCCAGCAGGAAACAAAAAAACGAGCGAAAATAACGACTTACGTTATCCCGAGATCGTTTCCTAATGTCTACTGCAGCTTCTCCAACATTCCCCCGTGGCGCCGACGTCAACCCGAAACCGCTCGGCGTCGCGCTGTTGCTCATCATCGTCGGCGCGTGGTATCTCGCGCAAACCGTCGGTGCGAAGCACGCTGCGTTGTTCGTCGTCGGCGCGTTGCTCGGCCTCGCGCTGTACCACGCCGCATTCGGCTTCACGTCCGCGTGGCGCGTCTTCATCGCGGACGGCCGCGGCGCCGGCCTGCGCGCGCAGATGATCATGCTCGCCGTCGGCGTCGCGCTGTTCTTCCCGGCACTGTCCGCAGGCACCCTGTTCGGCAATCCCGTCAACGGGCTCGTGTCGCCTGCGGGCACGTCCGTGATCGTCGGCGCGTTCATGTTCGGCATCGGCATGCAGCTGGGCGGCGGTTGCGCGTCCGGTACGCTGTACACGGTCGGCGGCGGCAGCACGCGCATGATCGTGACTTTGCTGGCGTTCATCGCCGGCTCCGTCATCGCCACGGCGCACATGCCGTTCTGGACGTCGCTGCCACAACTGAAACCGGTCTCGCTCGTGAAGACGCTGGGCCTGGCCCCCGCGCTGCTGCTCAACTGGGCCGTGTTCGCGCTGATCGCGTTCATCACCGTCGTCGTCGAGAAGCGCCGGCACGGCCGCCTCGTCGACCCGACCGTGCGGCCCGCGCACGCGTCGCCGTGGCTGCACGGGCCGTGGCCGCTGGTGGCCGGCGCCGTCGCGCTCGTCGTGTTGAACTTCGCGACGCTCGCGCTGTCCGGCCGGCCGTGGGGCGTGACGTCCGCGTTCGCGCTGTGGGGCGCCAAGGTCGCGCAGGCGATCGGCGTCGACACGGCGAGCTGGACGTACTGGTCGACGAAGGCGAACGCCGCCGCGCTGGCCGCGCCCGTGTCGCACGACGTGACGTCCGTGATGGACATCGGCATCGTGCTGGGCGCGATGCTGGCGGCGGCGCTGGCGGGCCGCTATGCGCCCGTGTGGCGCGTGCCGCTGCGCTCGCTCCTCGCGGCCGTCGTCGGCGGCTTGATGCTCGGCTATGGCGCGCGGCTCGCGTACGGCTGCAATATCGGCGCCTACTTCAGCGGCATCGTGTCGGGCAGCCTGCACGGCTGGCTGTGGCTCGTGGCTGCGTTCACCGGCAACGTGTTCGGTACGCGGCTGCGTCCGCTGTTCGGGCTCGAGGTCGAGCGGGTGAAACCGAGCGGCTGTTGAGCCCGGTCCGCTGCACGCTTCGCCGGACAGGCCTACAATCGATCCTTTTGCCGTCAGGATCGAGCATGCAAGCAGCAGTCAATACAACACCTCTCGAACAGGACGGATTACCCGCGGGTCCGCGCGCCTGGGCCATTCTCGCCCTCGCGCTCGGCGTGGGCATGTCATCCCTCGATACCGCCATCGCCAACACCGCGTTGCCCGCGATGGCGCAGCAATTGCACGCCTCGCCGGCCGACTCCGTGTGGATCGTGAATGCCTATCAGCTGGCCATGGTCGCCACCTTGCTGCCGATCGCGGCGCTGGGCGAAACCATCGGCTACCGCCGCGTCTACGTGGCCGGCATTGCCCTGTTCACGGTGGCCTCGCTCGCGTGCGCGCTCGCGTGGTCGCTGCCCGTGCTGATCGCCTCGCGTCTGTTCCAGGGCCTCGGGGCCAGCGCCATCATGGGCGTCAACACGGCGCTGCTGCGCGCCACGTATCCGGCGAAACTGCTGGGACGCGGCTTCGGCACCAATGCCCTCGTCGTCGCGGTCGGCTTCGCGCTCGGGCCGAGCCTCGCGTCGATCATCCTGGCTGCATCGTCGTGGCAATGGCTGTTCGGCATCAACGTGGTGCCGGGCATCGTCGCGTTCTTCATGGCGCGCAAGGTGCTGCCGGAAACGCGCCGCGCGACCCACCGCGTCGACCGGCTCGCCGGCGTCTACAACGTCGTCGCGTTTTCGATGGCCGTGCTGGCGCTGGGCGATGCCGCGCACCGCGTGGACATGAAGACGTTGCTGCCGGAGGCGTTGATCGCGCTGGTATTTTTCGGCCTGCTGCTGCGCCGCGAGCGCGGCCATCCGGCACCGCTGTTGCCGGTGGACCTGTTCCGCCGTCCCCTGTTCGCGCTGTCGACCATCACCGCCATCTGCACGTTCGCCGCGCAGGCGCTCGCGTTCGTCGCGCTGCCGTTCTTTTTCGAGACGACGCTCGGCCGTTCGCCCGTCGAGACGGGCTTCCTGATGACGCCGTGGCCCGTGATGGTCGGGATCATGGCGCCCGTCGCCGGACGATTGAGCGACCGGTATTCGCCGGGCCTGCTGGGCGGCATCGGCCTGTTGATCCTCGCGGCCGGCCTGGTCACGATGATGAGCCTGCCGGCAGCGCCGTCCGCCCTCGACATCGGCTGGCGCATGGCCGTGTGCGGCATCGGTTTCGGCTTTTTCCAGGCGCCGAACGTGAAGGCGATCATGGGCAGCGCGCCCGGCTCGCGTGCCGGCAGCGCCAGCGGCATGGTCGCCACCGCCCGCCTGACGGGCCAGGCGACGGGCGCCGCGCTCGTCGCATTCTGCCTTACCATCTCCCATGTACGCGGTCCGTGGATCGCGCTCGGCATCGCCGCCGCGTTCTCGTTCGCGGCCAGCGTGGCCAGTTTCTCGCGCCTCGTCGTTGCGGCGCCCGCGGTGTGAGTTTTACCATTCAAGAAAGAACCAAATGACACGACGTTTCAGGATCGCCGCCATCGCCGGCGACGGCATCGGCAAGGAAGTCCTGCCGGAAGGCCTGAAGGTATTGGCGGCCGCGGCCGAGCGCTTCGGCCTGCAGCTCGAGTTCACGCATTTCCCGTGGGCCAGTTGCGACTGGTACATCCAGCACGGCGAGATGATGCCTCCCGACTGGAAAGCGCAATTGTCCGGCATGGACGCCATCTATTTCGGCGCCGTCGGCTGGCCCGCGCTGGTGCCCGACCACATCTCGCTGTGGGGCTCGCTGCTCAAGTTCCGCCGCGAATTCGACCAGTACATCAACCTGCGTCCGGTACGCCTGTTCGAAGGCGTGCCGTGCCCGTTGGCCGGCCGCAAGCCGGGCGACATCGACTTTTTCGTGGTGCGCGAAAACACGGAAGGCGAGTACACGAACCTGGGCGGCGTGATGTTCCCGGACACCGAGCGCGAGATGGTGATCCAGGAATCCGTGTTCACGCGTTACGGCACCGACCGCGTGCTGCAGTATGCGTTCGAGCTCGCGAACGCGCGCCAGCGCAGGCATGTGACGGTGGCGACCAAGTCGAACGGCATCGCCATCAGCATGCCGTGGTGGGACGGCCGCGCGGACGCGATCCACGCCGACTACCCGGACGTCACCGTCGACAAGCAGCACATCGACATCCTGACGGCCCGCTTCGTGCTGCAGCCGGACCGTTTCGATGTCGTCGTGGCGTCGAATCTGTTCGGCGACATCCTGTCCGACCTCGGCCCGGCGTGCACGGGCACGATCGGCCTGGCGCCGTCCGGCAACCTGAACCCGGATCGCAGGTTCCCGTCGCTGTTCGAACCCGTGCACGGCTCCGCGCCGGACATCGCCGGCAAGGGCATCGCCAACCCCATCGCGATGATCTGGTCGGGCGCGATGATGCTGTCGTTCCTCGCCGCCGGCGCCGACGCCGATCCGCGCTGCGGCGAGGCGCACGATGCGATCGTGGCCGCGATCGAGGACGTGCTGCGCGAAGGACCGCGCACGGGCGACCTGGGCGGCACGGCGACGACGGTCGAGGTGGGCGACGCCATCGCGGCGCGCGTGCGCGGCTGACGATGCTTTAAACGGGCACGGCCGCCCCGATATCAGGAACATGGCGCGCCGTTCCCGTATTCCCGACTTCGATTCTCCTGCCCAGCCTGCCGCGGCGGACAGCCCGTGTCCGCTGTGCGGCCGGCCGCTCGGCACGGTCAACATCGACCGGCATCACCTGATCCCGAAGTCGCTGAAGGGCAGGGAACAGTTTCCTATCCATAAGATCTGCCACCGCAAGATTCATGCGATGTTTTCCGAGCGCGAATTGCTGCGGGCTTATCACACGTGGGAGGCGCTCAAGGGCGATAACGATATCCGGGCGTTCGTCGACTGGGTGGTGAAAAAGCCTCCGGAGTTTTATGCGCGGACGTTCACGTCGAATAAGAAGAAAGGGCGTGACTGACCGGTATGATCAGGATGGCATCACCTATGTCGCACGATTGAATCGAACGTCCCCCTGTCGTGCTTGGTGTTAAAATCGGATATTACTTTTTTGCAATTCTGGTTCCTTTTTTAATGCCGCTACTTCCGCAGTTGCAATGAACCAAGAAGACTCGAACACCTGCTCGGTTCTCCTGATCGACGACGAACCCTTTGCCGAGGACATCATCTCCCACGGCATGAAGGGATGCGCCGCCTATGCGTTGCGCTATGCCCGCGATCCCGGCATGGCGGTCGAGTTGGCCAAGGAAGTCGGCGCGACGGTCGTGCTCGTCGACCTGCGCATGCCCGAGATCGATGGCTTCGAAGTCACCCGCCGCCTGCGCGCGGACAAGGATACGGAACACATTCCCGTCGTCCTGTTGTCGTCCGAAGAAGATCCTGAGATCAAGGCGAAAGCGTTCGCCCTCGGCGCCAACGACTACCTCGTCAAGTGGCCCGATCCGCGCGAACTCGTCGCACGCGTGCGTTACCACAGCGATGCCTGCATCGCGCGGCGCCAGCGCGATGCCGCGTTCGTATCGCTGCGGCACAGCCAGGAACAACTGGCCGCCAGCCAGTCGGCGCTGCACCAGGCGCAGAAGATGGAGGCGATCGGCCAGTTGACGGGCGGCGTCGCGCACGATTTCAACAACGTGCTGCAGATCATCGGCGGCAACCTGCAACTGCTGAAACTGGTGGGCAACCTGAACGATGCCGGCAAGGCGCGCGTCGACATGGCGCTGGCCGGCGTGGAGCGCGGCGCCAAGCTGTCGTCGCATCTGCTCGCCTTTGCCCGCCGCCAGCCGCTGCAGGCCGTCGTGATCAATCCCGGCCATTTGCTGCGCGAAATGGACGACATGATGCGGCGCGTGCTCGGTCCGCGGGCGCGCGTCGTGACGGAGATCGCGGCCAGCCTGGGCAGCACGCTCGTCGATCCGAACCAGCTCAACAACGTGCTGCTGAACCTCGCGATCAATGCGCGCGATGCGATGGCGGGCGGCGGCACGCTGACGATCCGCGCGGCCAATGCCGGGCCCGACGGCACGTTGCCGACGGAAGTGCCGCGCGGCCATTATGTGCTGATCGAAGTGGCGGATACGGGCAAGGGCATGGCGCCCGAAGTACTGGAGCGCGCGTTCGAGCCGTTCTTCACGACCAAGCCGACGGGGCAGGGGACGGGCCTGGGCCTGTCGATGGCGTACGGGTTCGTCAAGCAGTCCGGCGGCGAGATCGTGCTGAGGAGCGAGCCGGGCAAGGGCACCAGCGTGCGCATCTACCTGCCGCGCAGCGAGGCCGAGCCGCAGCACGCGGAACAGGCGCCGACGGCGCCGCTGCTGGGTGGCATCGAGACCATCCTCGTCGTCGAGGACGAGGAAGACGTGCGCAGCACGACCTGCGGCATCCTGTCCGCGCTCGGCTACAAGGTGCTGGAGGCGCCGGATGCGGCGAAGGCCGTGGAGATCGTCGAGAGCGGCCAGCACATCGACCTCGTGTTCACGGACGTGATCATGCCGGGCCCGGTGAGCAGCCTGCAACTGGGCGAGGTGGTGCGTGCGCGCCTGCCGCAGGCGCAGATCCTGTACACGTCGGGCTATGCGGAGGGCGTGCTGGCGCACGAAGGGAAACTGGAGGCGTCCGTCAACCTGTTGCAGAAGCCTTACCACCCGGACGCGCTCAGTGCGCGCATCCGGCACCTGCTGCGGCGGCGCCAGGTCGCGATGATGTGATTACTTGTTGGGCTTGACGTAGCGCTGCGACCCCGGCGGCGGTTCGTTCAGCACGGCCCAGAAAATGCCCAGGTCCGCGATCGCGCGCACGAATTCCGTGAAATCCACCGGCTTGACGACGTAGGCATTCACGCCCAACTCGTAGCTGCGCACGAGGTCCTGTTCTTCCTTCGACGACGTCAGCATCACCACCGGCAGGGGCTTGAGCCCGTCCGTGCTGCGGACTTCGCGCAGGACTTCCAATCCATCGACTTTCGGCAACTTCAGGTCGAGCAGGACGACGGCCGGATTGCCGGCCGGGCGCGACGCGTATTCGCCGCGGCGGTGCAGGTAGTCCAGCGCTTCGGCGCCGTCGCGCACGATGATGACCTGGTTGGCGAGCTGGCTCTTGGACAGCGCGATCAGCGTGAGTTCGAGATCGTTCGGGTTGTCTTCGACCAGCAGGATGGGTTTGAGCATGGATGTCTTCGTAAGCTTTCAGTGAGATGCGTCTTGTTTGGGCAGCGCGAACGAGAACGTCGCGCCTTCGCCCTGCACGGAGTCGGCCCAGACGCGGCCGTTGTGGCGCTCGACGATGCGGCGCACGTTCGCCAGGCCGATGCCAGTCCCCTGGAAGTCCTCCATCCGGTGCAGGCGCTGGAACACGCCGAACAGTTTGTGTACGTACTCCATGTTGAAGCCGGCGCCGTTGTCCGCCACGTGGAAGACCGTCTCGTGCGGATGGTCTTCGGCAGACACGCGGATCACGGCCGGATCGCGCTGGCCCGTGAACTTGACGGCATTGGCCAGCAGGTTGAACAAGGCCAGGTGCAGGAAAGTCGGGTCGGCCCAGGCTTCCGGCAGCGTGCCGATGTTCCACTCGATGTTGCGGCCGCGCGTTTCCAGCGCCAGCTTGTCGAGGCAGGACGCGACGAGGTCGTTCATGTCGACCGTCGTCGGGCGCAGCGAGGCGCGGCCCATCTGCGAGAACGACAGCAGGTCGTCGACGAGCTTGCCGGCCAGGCGCGCGGCTTCCTTGATGTTCTTGAGGAAGCGCTGGCGCTGCTGGGCGTCCTCGCTGCCGGCCGATTCGAGCAGCAGGTCGGCAAAGCCGACGATGTGGCGCAGCGGCGCGCGCAGGTCGTGCGACACGGAGTACGAGAACGCTTCCAGTTCCTTGTTCGCGCGGCCCAGTTCCTCGGCCAGTTCGGCCATCTGCTCCGCGCGTTCGAGCGCGATGCCGAGGAGGGCGGTGCGGAATTCCAGCGCCATCTCGACCTCGCCCTGGTGCCACGGCTGGCTCGTGCCGTGGATCGTCTCGCGCCACGCGTCGAAGCTCGTGCGCGGCGACAGCTGCGTCGGCGGGGCGCCGGAGACGGCGCCCGTTGCCGCCGCCTTCGCGTGCGGATTGCCCGCCCACTCGATCGTGTGCACCCACTCGGGACGGAACCACAGCAGGTAGTGCTTGTGGATGCGCGAGATCGGCATCGCGAGCAGGCCGCTGGCGTTGCGCGTGAGGCGTTCCGCCGGCGGATACTGCGCGGACAGTTTATCGGTGTGGAACACGTCGCCGTGGTCGTGCAGCGTGAGCCAGTCGACGAGGGCGCGGACGTCGTCTTCCTCCGGCGTGTCGCCGTACGTGAGGACGCGGCCGTCGACCATGATCGCCGCGCCCGACGCGCGCGCGAAGCGCAGCAGGTCCGGGAACACATTGACCAGGTTCTCGACGAAGTCGCTGCCCTGCGTGAGGCCGGCGAGCATCGACACCATCGTGCGCCGCACTTCGAGGCGGAACTGCAGGTCGGCCGCGTCCTCGCGCGATTCGATGCACAGCGCGAGGATCTGGCCCAGCTGCTCGCACGCCGTGCGCTTTTCGAAGGCGATCGGGATCGGTTCCTCGTTGTGGCACGAGATCAGGCCCCACAGCTTGCCCTTGACCATCAGCGACACGGACATCGACGCGAGCGTGTTCATGTTGCGCATGTACTGCAGGTGCACGGGCGAGACGCTGCGCAGCGCCGCGAACGACAAATCGTTCGGCCGGCCCGTGACGGGGTTCAGCGCCGGCACGAGCGGGGCGGGCACGTAGGTCGCGTCCTGGATCAGGCGGATGCGCGACAGCTTGTACAGCTCGCGCGCCTGCGCCGGGATGTCGGACGCGGGGAAGTGCTGCCCCATGTACGAGTGATAGCGCTCATCGCGCGCTTCCGCCGTCACGTGGCCGTGGCCGTCCGCGTCGAACTGGTAGACGAGCACGCGCCCGAAACCCGTCACGGAGCGGATGTGTTGGCACGCCAGGCTCGCCAGCGCTTCGATGCCGGTCGCGTCGTTCACCTTCAGCAGGAAGTCGCCGATCAGCGGGTACAAGTGGCGGAAATCCGCCGCTTCCGCGCGATCGACGGCTTCGAATTCGGCGATGATCACGCCATCCCATTCGTGGGCCAGCACGTCGAAGTGGTGGCCGTTGGCCGTCGTGATCGTGCCGGCGTAGTACGGGCGCGGACCCAGGTCGGCCGCCAGCTCGGGCGCGATACGCTGCGCCGCCGCGGCGCCGATCACGGCCGCCAGCGGCTGCCCGACGGCGTCCCTCGCCGCGACGCCGGTCCAGTCGCCCACGTTGCCACTGGCCTGCAGCACGGCCAGGTCGGGCGCGAGCGTCAGCAGGAAACCGTGCGGCTGGATGCTGCCGGGCGTGCGGATCGGTTCCTTGTCGCAGGTCGACAGGTCGAGGACGGGTACGGTGGCGGCCTGGGTCATGGGTGGTAAACGGCGTGGGAAACGTCGGGTTGCAAGTGCAGCATTTTACAATGAAAAGCTGAACGCCGATTCGGCATTCCTACCATTCAATCTCGTCGATCCGCGCGAATCCGGCGAATTGCGCGGTGTATTGATGGGCTTGTCGCTGTAGAAATGGGAAATTCGACGACAGCCGTCATTACCTGGGAGGTAATCGCCGCGCCGCACGCCGCCCGGCACACTGGCTCCAACGTCAACCACCGAAGGAGACCATCATGACCCTGCAGCGACACACCCGCGCCTACACCGCCGCGCCGAACACCATCATCGCCGGCGACGTCAACCTGTACTACCGCGACTGGGGCCGCGGCCGGCCCGTGCTGTTCGTGGCCGGCTGGTCGATGTGCTCCGATTCCTGGGGCTACCAGATGATGGCGTTGTGCCGGCAGGGCCTGCGCTGCATCGCCTTCGACCGGCGCGGCCACGGCCGCTCGTCCGACCCGGGCGGCGGCTACGACCTCGACACGCTGGCCGACGACATCGCGGCCGTCATCGAAGCCCTCGACCTGCGCGACGTCGTGCTGGTCGGGCATTCGATGGGCTGCAACGAGATCGTCCGCTACCTCACGCGCCACGGCAGCGCGCGGGTGACGCAGGTCGCGCTGCTCGGGCCGATGACGCCGGGCATCACGCTGTCCGCATCGAATCCGCATGGGGTCGATCCCGCGCTGCTGCAACAGTTCCGCAGCACGCAGCTGCTGCACGACTTCCCACGCTGGATCGAGGAGAACGTCGAGCCGTTCGTGCCCGGCGCCGGCCCGCGCATGCGCGACTGGCTCGCGCAGATGGCCCTGCAATGCTCGCTGCAGGCGCTGCACGATTGCCACCTCTGCGTGGAGGAATCGGACATGGTGGCGGAGCTGGAAGCCGTCGACGTGCCGGTGCTCCTGATCGCCGGCGCCCGCGACGTCTCCGCGCCGCTGGAGCTGACCGCGCGCAGGACGAGCGCCCTCGTACCGGACTGCCGCCTCGTCGTCCATGAAGACGCCGCGCACGGCATGTTCCTCACGCACGTGGAGCAGGTCAATGGCGAGTTGCTTGAGTTCATCCGTGCGGAGGTCTAAATTGATGCCTTTACATCAACAGGGGATCGCGATGCAGGATGGACACGCGGCCGCGCGCAGCGACGGCTACTTCAGCGACTTCGGCTCGGCGCTGCGCTACTGGCGCATGCGGCGCGGCTACAGCCAGCTGCGCCTGGCAGTGGATGGCGGCGTCTCGCAGCGGCACCTGAGTTTCCTGGAGAGCGGACGGGCGCAGCCGAGCCGCGACCTGGTCCTGAAACTCGGCATCGTGCTCGACGTGCCGTTGCGCCAGAGAAACGCGATGCTGCTCGCCGCCGGCTTCGCGCCCGCCTACCAGGAGCGCAACCTGTCCGACCCGGAACTGTCGTCCGTGATGCAGGCGCTCGACTTCATGCTGCGCCAGCAGGCGCCGTTTCCCGCCCTCGTCGTGGACCGGCTGTGGAACCTCGTGATGTTCAACGAGCCCGCCGCCGGCTTCATGAAGTGGCTGCTGGGCCTGCCTTCCGACGCGGCCATCCCGCGCGACGGCTCCATCAACGTGCTGCGCCTGATGCTCGACCCGGACGGGCTGCGGCCGCGCCTCGTCAACTGGGAGGCCGTGTGCGCGGACAGCCTGTCGTGGATCCAGCGGGAAGCGATGGCGGACGGGTCGGGCAGCGAGGCGACGGCGCTGCTGGCCGAATTGTCCGCGTTGCCCGGGATGGCGGCGCTGTCCGACGGCCACGTGCCGAACCTCGACCGGCGCGCGCTGCCGTTTCTGCCGCTGACGATCGCCCACGAGGGTGTGGAACTGAACCTGTTCACGACGATCACGACGCTCGGCACGCCGCACGACGTCACCGTGCACGAGTTGCGGCTGGAATCGTTTTTCCCGGCCGACGATCCGACGGCGGCATGGTTTCGCGAAAATTTTGCGGTGCAATAATACTCATCAATTCCGGTGATTTTTGGTGAAGATGCATCGTCAATGCAAGTTTTTCGGCCCAGTAAAATACTGAAATTGACAATGTGAAATTCGTTAATCGCAACGCGCGCAAGGCTTTTTGCTGCGGTGTATGATGACCCGGTTTTGACCCTATTCGAGCGCATTCAGCCGCAGTAAATGAACGACCTGTCACCTACGCAATCCTGGCCAGACGAGCGGCGCTACCAGTACCTGATCTCCGGGATCAGCGACTATGCCATCTATATGCTCGATCCGAACGGCTACGTCAGCAGCTGGAATGCCGGCGCGAACCGGTTCAAGGGCTATGTTGCGCAGGAGATCCTGGGCGAGCACTTCTCGCGCTTCTACACGCCCGAGGACCGCGAAGCGGGGAAGCCGGCACGGGCGCTGTCGATCGCGCTCGCGGAGGGCAAGTACGAGGCCGAGGGCTGGCGCGTGCGCAAGGATGGCTCGCGGTTCTGGGCGCACGTGGTGATCGATCCGATCTACAACGAGGAGGGCGTCCTGCTCGGCTTCGCGAAGGTGACGCGCGACGTCACCGAGCGCAAGCGCGCCGAGGATGCGCTGCGCGAAAGCGAGCAGCGCTTCCGCCTGCTCGTGAACGGCGTCACCGACTATGCGCTGTTCATGCTGTCGCCGGAAGGCACCGTCACCAACTGGAACCCGGGCGCCGAGCGCATCAAGGGCTATAGCCAGGAAGAGATCGTCGGCAGCCATTTCTCGCGCTTCTATACGCCGGAAGACCAGGTCGCGGGCATCCCGAAGCGCGCGCTGGCCACGGCCGCCGCGGCGGGCCGCTACGAGTCCGAGGGCTGGCGCGTGCGCAAGGACGGTTCGCGGTTCTGGGCCCATGCCGTGCTCGACGCCATCCGCGGCGACGACGGCGAACTGCTCGGCTTCGCCAAGATCACGCGCGACCTGACGGAAAAGAAGAAGGCCGACGAGGCGCTGGAAAAGGCCAGCATCGCGTTGTACCAGGCGCAGAAGATGGAATCCATCGGCCAGCTCACGGGCGGCGTCGCGCACGATTTCAACAACCTGTTGTCGGTGCTGTCCAGCGGCCTCGAGGTGCTGAACCTGCAGCGGGGCGAGGGCGATGCGCGCACGCTGGAATCGATGCGGCGCGCGATCGACCGCGGCGCGCGCCTGACGCAGCAACTGCTCGCGTTCGCGCGCCAGCAGCCGCTGCAGGCGGAAACGCGCAACCTCAATGCCGTCATCCGCGGCTTCGAGACCGTGCTGCGCCGCGCCGGCAATCCGTCCATCGATTTCGTGATCGACCTCGACCGCAAGGCCCACAATGCCCTGATCGACAGCGCCCGCTTCGAGTCGGCGCTGCTGAATCTTGTCGTCAACGCGCGCGACGCGATGCCGGAGGGCGGCCGCCTCGTCATCGCGACGGGCAATGTCGTGGCGGACGGCCAGCATCCGGCCGGCCTCGCGCCGGGCGACTACGTGCGCGTGACCGTCAGCGACACGGGCACCGGCATGCTGCCGGACGTCGTGGCGCGCGCCTTCGAACCCTTCTTCACGACGAAGGAAGTGGGCAAGGGCACGGGCCTGGGCCTGTCGCAGGTCTACGGCTTCATCAAGCAGTCGGGCGGCGAGGTTGCCATCGACAGCAAACCGGGCGAAGGCACGACGATCGCGATCTACCTGCCGGCCGTCGTCAATCCCGCCGAGGAGGCGCAGGCCGAGCACACGGAGCGCGTCCTCATCGTCGAGGACGAGCCGGACCTGATGGACGTGGCCGCGTCGCTGTTCACGAGCATGGGCTACGAGGTCGTCACGGCCGCCAGCGGGCAGGAAGCGATCGACTTGATGGAACAGCGCGACATCGACATCCTGTTCACCGACGTCGTGATGCCCAACGGAATGAACGGCATCGAGCTGGCCACTTATACGCGCGAGCATTTTCCGACTATCAAGATCATGCTCGCGTCCGGCTATCCGCTGCCGGCCCTCAAGCAGCGGCATGGCGTCGACCTCAACGAGTTCGCGTTCGTCAACAAGCCGTATCGGCTGTCGGACCTGGCGCGGACCTTGCGGTCTGCGATGTGATTACAAGCCGAAGATGATGTCGCTGATCCGCTCGTAGATCGGGTCGGCCGACGGTCCGTTGTTCGGCCAGTTCAAGATATCGAAATGGTCGTAGCCGCGGTAATTGCCGAGGAAATTCCACGTCCCCTTGACGGCCTTGCCGTCGTAGTCGCGCACCGGATGGCCGCTCGGCGCGCGCATGCTCACCGTGTTGACTACGCCATCGTTCGGAAACCATGCCCTGTCGATGCGCACGCGGCCCGGCGCGTTCTGCGTGTACGAGCCCATGCCCGGCTGGGCCAGCGAGCCGACGATCCATTCGCCGGCGAACAGCTTGAAGTACGGGATCATGTCCGCGCGCGGATACTGGAACTGGACGTTCTGCACGGGCGCGAGCACGCGGTCCGTGCCGTTGCAGCACCAGGCGCCGGCTTCCGTCGCCAGCGTCCCCACCGAAAAGTAATAGGCCGATGGTGACGTCAGCGCCCAGCGGTTGAATTCGCGCGCGCCGTCCGGCGCCAGTTCCCAGTGGGCCAGTTCGTTGTCGAGGATGTCGCGCAAGGGGCTGCGCAGGTTCGGCTGCACGTCCAGCACGGCATCGCGCAGGGTGGTGCCGTCGTGCGGCGCGGAGATCGTCACGACGCTCCTGATCCAGCCCACCTTGCCGCCTTTGTACAGCTCGCCGCCGCCCTCGTCGCCGTCGGGCGAGCCGTGTTCCAGCAACTGGACCAGGGCGCGGATCGTCGTGCCGCCCTGGCTGTGGCCGATCATGTGGACCGGGTGCGCGGCATCCCATTGCGGGTAGAACGCGAGCGGGTAGTTGTCCGGATTGTTGGCCGGATCCGCGGCCCAGCATTTGCCGGCCGGCTTCTGTGCCTGGCCGGGATAGCCATAGCGCGCCACGTGGTGGGCGCCGTAGTCGACGCAGCCGCCCTTGACCTGGGCGTACAGCTCGGCGGCGCGGTCCCAGTTCGACGCGATCGCGCCCACCTGCGCGGTGAAGACGGTATGCGGGCCGTGGTAGACGGTCAGGTGCGCGGCGATGTTGCCGTAGCCGCCCCAGTACAGGAAGCTGCCGAGCGGATGCGATTCCGGCCCGAAGCCGAGGACGCCGTGCACGAGCACGACGGGATCGTTGTTGGTGGCGCGCGCGGAGGTGCCCAGCAAGGCGGCAAGCGCCAGCAGCGCGCAGGCGCAGGACTTCGTCAGTCGCAACATGTGACTCTCCATTGGACGTGGCGAGCCCATTGTCGGTTTGATATGCGGCACGGAGTTTGCGCTGCCTCGACCGGGACGACGAAACGGCTGCTGCAATGCAACAAAATGGCGTCGGTGTGGCTTGTGCGCACTATACCGCCGCACATTGTGCAACGCGAGGTCAGTTCGCCGCCGTCATGCCCGCCGCATTGCCCACCGCGCCATCGCCCGGCGTGGACGGGGCCGGCGTATTGGATGCCGTGACGGCCGCCTTCTCGGCCAGGTCCGGGTTCCAGACGACGTGCTCGTCCACCGAATACAGGCGGCATGGCTTGTCGCTCTTGGCCGAGCAGGTGGCCAGGGCGCGGGCTTCCGGATCCTCGCCTTCCTCGGCCCAGCACCAGGCGCCGCTGGGCGACACGGCGAACGCGCGCGGCGTCATCTTGGTCAGATATTCGCGGTAGGCGCGCTTGCCGTTCTCGGACAGGAACGGCACGGCCTCGATGTCCTCGATACCGGCGAAGTTCGTCGCCTGCGGCTGCGGCGGTTCCGGCACCTTGTAGACGACCTTGGTCGGCATGCCGATCTGCTGCAGGAAGTGCATCGTGTCGGCCAGCCATACCTTTTGGCCGTCGCGGCTGGCCAGCATTCCATGCGAATCTCGCTTGAACGGGGCGTACTCGACGAGCTGGGCGCGGCCGCCGGCCTGTTCGAACGCGTCGTGCATGCGCGCCACGAGTTCCGGCGAGAACAGCGAATCATTCTGGCCGTACATCCACAGGCTCGGCAGCTTGTTCTGCGACCCGTACTCGGCGAAGGCCGACACGAGGGCCGAGCGCCAGCCGCAGCCGTTGCTGTCGTCGCGCAGGCCGCCCGCGAAGTTGATCAGGCCGCGCACGCCCGGCAGGTCCTCGGTGCCGAGCGCCATCGTCGCGAGGCCGCCGTACGACTGGCCGGCGACGACGATATGGTCCGCGTCGACCCATTTCTGCGCACGCGCGTATTCGAGGGTGTCCTTGATGTCCTCGGCCTGGGTGTAGCCGTTGGCCGTCATGTCGCAGCCATGGTCGTGGTAATAGCCCGTCGAGTTGGCGAAGCCCTGGCGCATCGGCACCATCACGGCATAGCCGCGTGCCACGAACGCGTGGGCCATGTGGTAGAAGCGGTCGCGCGGCTGCAGGTTCGGGTGACCCGGATCCTTGCCGTGGTTGATGATGATGAGCGGGAAGGGCCCCGGGCCGTTCGGCTGGAACACGGTCGTCTCCAGGCGGGCCTGATGGTCCTGGCCGGCCGGGATCAGGACGATGTGCTCGTTGATCCGATAGTCGAGCTGAAGCTCTTGTTCGATGGCGAGACCCGGCAGCAGGGCCAGGGCGGCAATGAAGGCGGACGTCAGTTTGCGAACGGAAGGGCGGACTTTAAGCATGGAAGACTCTGCGACGACACCGGGTTTGCACTTTTCCCCGAGAACTGATTGCCTCGCGGAATGAATTGATTCTAAGCACGGTGATTTCTCAGAGCAATGTCCAATTAACCAAATCTCGAACTAAATCTTCACGTGTGGCCACATTTGCCATAACAGGCAGATAATCTGGATGGCCAACGATTGGGATGCCCATGTTTAACTGACATGAATACCGACGACCCCGACGACCGTTTTCTGCAAGCGTTACAAGGCAGCGCGCGCGCCTGGCGCCTCGCGCTCGAACGCCACCTGAAGGCGAACGGCCTGACGATGGCCGGCTGGAACGCACTGACGGCCGTGGCCGACAGCCCCGAACCGCCGTCGCAGCGGGAACTGGCGCGCCGGCTCGGCGTGGACGGCGCCACGCTCGTGACGACCCTCGACCGCCTCGTCGCGGGCGGCCTCGTGCGGCGCGGTTCGGCGCCGGGCGACCGCCGCGTCAAGCGCATCGCGCTCACGCCGCAGGGCGAGGCGGTGGCGGACCACGTCCACGCGGAAGCGGCCGCGCTGCGGCGCCTGACCGTCGCGCGGCTGGACGCCAGCGCCATGGCCGCGGCGGCGGCCGTGCTGGAAGACCTGCAGCGGCTGCTGGAGAACCCATGAGCGACGCCGATTACGCGCCGCGCCAGTGGCATCCCGACGAGCGCCCCACGCTGCCGGGCGGACCATCGTTTCCGAAGCACTCGATGCCGCGCCGCATCGCCTACTTCCTGATCGGCACGCTCGTGACCATCACGGGCGGCCTCGGTAACGCACTCGTCACCGTCAACCTCGTGAACCTGCAGGGCACGCTGGGCGTGTTCGCGGCCGAAGTCAACTGGCTGCCGACGGCCTACGTGATGACCAATGTGTCGATGAATCTGTTGCTGGTGAAATTCCGCCAGCAATTCGGCCTGCGCGCGTTCACCGAATTCTTCCTCGTGCTGTATGCCCTGATCACGTTCGCGCACCTGTTCGTCAACGACCTGGGCTCCGCGATCGCCGTGCGCGCGGCCCACGGCATGGCGGGCGCGGCCCTGTCGACGCTGGGCCTGTACTACAGCCTGCAGGCTTTTAAAAAGGAATGGCGGCCGCGGGGCATCGTGATCTCGACCGGCATCGCGCAGCTGGCCCAGCCGATCGCCTACATCTTTTCCAGGAGCCTGCTGCAGATCGCGGAATGGCGCGGCCTGTATCTGTTCGAGCTCGGGCTCACGCTCGTCACGCTGGCCGCCGTGCTGTGGCTGAAACTGCCGCCGGGCGACCGCTTCAGGGCGTTCCGGCCCGCCGACTTCCTCACGTTTTCCCTGTTCGCGCCCGGCATGGCGCTGCTGTGCGCGGCGCTCACGTTCGGCCGCGTGCTGTGGTGGACGGAGAACGCGTGGGTGGGGATCGCGCTGGCCGTGTCCATCGTGCTGCTGCTGGCCGCGATCTGCGTCGAGCACAACCGCGACAATCCGCTGCTGAACATCCGCTGGCTGACCAACGGGATGATCCTGCGCCTGTCCATCGCGCTGATGCTCGTGCGCGTCGTGCTGTCCGAGCAGAGCGTGGGCGCGGTCGGCTTCCTGCGCCTCGTGGGCCTGAACAACGACGAGATGCAGACGCTGTTCATCGTCATCCTGCTCGCGACGATCCTCGGCATCGTCGTCTCCGTGCTGGTCACCCGGCCGCCGCACCTGATGGCGCCGCAGGTGGTGGCGCTGTTGATCATGGCGCTGGGCGCATGGATCGATTCGAACGCGACCAACGCCACGCGGCCCGCCCAGATGTACGTGAGCCAGGGCCTGCTGGCGTTCGGCGGCGTGATGTTCCTCGGGCCGTTGCTGCTTACGCTGCTCGGGTCCGTGATCGCCAACCCCGCGAACCTGATCAGCTTTTCCGTGCTGTTCGGCCTGACGCAGAACCTGGGCGGACTGATCGGCTCGTCGCTGCTGGGCACGTTCCAGGTGATGCGCGAAAAATACCACTCGTCCGTGCTGGCCGAGCAACTGAGTTCGCTCGATCCGCTCGTCGCCGCGCGCATCCAGCAGTACGGGGCGGCGTACGCGCGCCAGCTGGCGGATCCCGCCGCGCGCACGCGCCAGGGCATCTCCGTGCTGACGCAGACGGCCGCGCGGGAAGCGAACATCCTCGCCTACAACGACGTGTTCCTGTTGATTTCCATCATCGCCACCCTGCTGGCGGCGTGGATCTTCGGCCGCTCGCTGTGGCTGAAGTACGTAGCGCCGCCACCGCCGGCGCCGGTGCCGGTGCCGGCACCGCCCGACCCAACCGATTCGCCGATCGCCGTCCCGTCCGGCGACCGCCGCACGGCGCCGCGTCCGCCCCAGCCGACGCCGGCCGTCCCAACCTGAACCGAGCCCGACCATGCCGGAAACGACCACAACCCAACAAACATCGAACCGCCGCGTCATCGTGAGCGGCCTGCTGTTCGCGTTCATCGCCCTGATCGGCGTCCTGATCGTGCTGTATGCCTGGAACCTGCCGCCGTTCCACAGCGCGCTGCAGACGACGGAGAACGCGCTCGTGCGGGGCCAGGTGACGATCATCAGTCCGCAACTGTCCGGTTACATCGTCGAAGTGGACGTGCAGGATTACCAGGTGGTCCACCAGGGCCAGCTGCTGATGCGCATCGACGACCGCATCTACCAGCAGAGACTGGACCAGGCCAAGGCCCAGCTGGCGACGACACGCGCGGCACTCGCGAACTTCGCGCAAAGCCGCGGCACGGCCAGCGCCACCATCCAGCAGAACCAGGCCGCGGTCGCCAACGCGGCCGCCCAGGCGCAGCGCGCGAATGCCGACCTGAGACGTGTGGAAGAACTGGCGGCCGACGGTTCGCTGTCCGCGCGCGAACGCGACGCCGCCCGCGCTACCCGCGCGCAGACCGTCGCCGCGGCCGAGCAGGCGCGGGCGGCCCTCGAGATCTCGCGCCAGAACCTGCGCACCGTCGACGTCAACCGTGCGTCGCTGGAGGCGGCCGTCGCGAATGCGGAGGCGGCCGTGCGGCTGGCCGAGATCGATTTGTCCAATACCCGCATCACGGCGCCGCGCGACGGCCAGTTGGGGCAGGTGAGCGTACGCCTCGGCGCGTTCGTCAACGCGGGCGCGCAGCTGACGGCGCTCGTGCCGCAGACGATGTGGGTCGTCGCCAACATGAAGGAGACGCAGATGGCCGATGTCCGGCTGGGCCAGCCCGTTACGTTCACCGTCGACGCGCTCAACCACGCCAGGCTGCGCGGCCACGTCGAGCAGATTTCGCCGGCGACCGGGTCCGAGTTTTCCGTGATCGTGCCGGACAATGCGACGGGTAACTTCGTCAAGATCGCCCAGCGGATTCCGGTCCGCATCAGCATCGACCCGAACCAGGCACTGGCGGCGCGGCTACGGCCCGGGATGTCGGTGGTGGCGAGCATCGACACGAAAGCGAAAGGACAGGCCCGATGAAGCGCCGCCTGATGCTGGGCGCCTGCGCCGCGCTGCTGGCCGGCTGCCGCATTCCCGTGCAGCCGCCGCCGCAGACGACCCTCGTCGTGCCGCCCGCGTGGCGGGGCCAGGTCGGGCCGGGTGCGCCCGTCGAGCGGGACTGGTGGCGCGCGTTCGCCGATCCCGCGCTGGACCGGCTCGTCGCGCAGGCGCTGGACCGCAACAACGACGTGCGCACGGCGCAGGCGCGGCTGCAGGAATACCGGGCGCGCGTCCAGGTGGCGCGCGCGGCCGAGGCGCCGACCTTGTCCGTCGGCTTCACGCCCACGCGGGCGCGCGTGATCGGGCCGTTCGGCACGCCGATCGATACGACGTCCATCCAGGGCGCATTCCAGGCCGCCTACGAGCTCGATCCGTTCGGCCGCACGGCCAGCCTGACGGAAGCGTCGCGCCTCGACTACGCCGCGCAGCAGGCGGCGGCGGAGGCGACGGCGCTGTCGGTCGCGGCGAACACGGCATCCGGCTACCTGAACCTGCGCGGCCTCGACGCCCAGCTGGAACTCGCGCGCGCCACCCTGGCGTCGCGCCAGCGCTCGCTGGACCTGGCGCGGCGCCAGTTCGAGGTCGGCTACAGCTCGCGCCTGGAATTGTCGCAGGCCGAGGCCGAGTACCGCGCCACGGCCGCCGTCGTGCCGCAGCTGGAGCGGGCGATCGCGCAGCAGGAAAATGCCCTCGACATCCTCGCCGGCGCCAATCCCGGCCCGGTCGGACGGGGCACCGCACTGGTTCGCCTGAATGCGCCCGCGATCCAGCCCGGGCTGCCGTCCGAACTGCTGCGCCGGCGGCCCGACATCGCCTCGGCCGAACGCGCGCTCGCCGCGGCCGACGCGAGCCTCGCGGCCGCGCGCGACCAGATGCTGCCGTCGTTGCGCCTGACGGCGTCGCTGGGCGCGTACGCGAACGATTTGCCGACGTTGCTGTCATCCCCGACGAGGCTGTGGAGCGTGGGCGGCAGCGTGCTGGCGCCGCTGTTCGACGCGGGCCGGCTGCGCGCCCAGGCCGAGATCAGCGCCTCGCTGCGCGACCGCGCCGTGTTCGCGTACGAAGCCGCGGTGCGCAATGCGTTCGCCGACACGGAGAATGCCTTGACGGCCGTGCAGCGCCTGCGCGAGCAGCTGCACGAGGCGGAGGCGCGCCGGGTGGCCACCAGCGAGGTGCTGAGGATTGCCCACAACCGCTACCGCAACGGCTATTCGTCGTACCTGGAAGAGCTGGACGCCCAGCGCAACGCCTTCGCCGCGGAGAACGCCGCGCTGCAGCTGCGCGCCGCCTGGCTGCAGGCGCACGTCGACCTGTACCGCGCGCTGGGCGGGGGCTGGCATCAATAACGACACCATGGAGGAGGGAACATGATCAAGATCGGGATCATCGTCGGGAGCACCCGGCCGGGCCGCAAGGCGCTGGACGTGGCGCGCTGGGTGCTGGACATCGCGGGCATGCGGGCCGACGCCGTGTTCGAGCTGGTCGACATCCAGGATTTCAACCTGCCGCTGCTGGACGAGCCGGTGCCGCCGTCGCAGGGCCGGTATACGCAGCCGCATACGCAGGCCTGGGCCGCCGCCATCGCCGGCTTCGACGGCTACGTGTTCGTCACGCCCGAGTACAACCACGGCACGTCCGGCGCGCTGAAGAACGCCATCGATTTCCTGTACAAGGAATGGAACAACAAGGCCGCCGGGTTCGTCGGCTACGGCAGCGCGGGCGGCTCGCGCGCCATCGAGAGCCTGCGCCTCGTGATGGGCGAGCTGATGGTAGCCGACGTGCGCGCGCAGGTGATGCTGTCGCTGCGCACCGACTTCGAGAATCACACGACCTTCAATCCGGCCGAGCATCACGAGCAGTCCGTGGATGCCATGCTGGACCAGGTGGTGGCGTGGAGCCGGGCGCTCAGGACGTTGCGGCCGGATGCGCCCATCACGTCGGCCGACGCGCCGCATACGGGTCAGCGCATGGGCAGCCAGTGACGGCATGGCGGCGGCGTTACAATCGCCGCCCATGACCGCTTCATCCTCTTCCACAAGGCGCGCAACGTGCGCCGCCTGCCTGCGCGCGCAGAGCGCCTGCATCTGCCACTGGGTGCGGCCGCTGTCCAGCCGCGTCGACCTGTTGATCCTGCAACATCCGCTCGAGGTGCGCAACGCCAAGAACAGTGCGCGGCTGCTGCATCTGTGCTTGCCCGGGAGCCGCCTCGAAGTGGGCGAGACGTTCCCTGATCTGCAGGCGCTGTTGTACGCGGATGGGCGCGTACCCGTGCTGCTGTATCCCGAAACGCCCGGCTTGGCGGCGCCCGTGCTCGAACCGGCGCCGCCGGAGCGGCTGCGGCTCGTCGTGCTGGACGCCACCTGGCGCAAGAGCCGCAAGATGCTCCACGTAAATCCCGAGCTGCAACGCCTGCCACGCCTGGCGCTGCACGACGTGCCCGCGTCGGCTTATCGGATTCGCAAGGCGCATGCGCCACACCAGTTGTCGACGCTGGAAGCGGCCGCGCTGGCACTTGGCCAAATGGAAAGCGACGCCGACGCATACCGGCCTCTACTACAGGCGTTTGACGGTTTTGTGCAACAACAAGCTGCTCTTTTTTTGTGCTTGAACCCATCCTGACATCGGCGTACTATACTGTATAAACATACAGTATTTAAGGAGCGCCGTGTGAATCGGGTCAACAAAGCAAACGCAAGTCGGGCGGTCAGCCAGGTGGTGTTGCCGTTCCCGCAAAAGTCCGCCGAGGTCGTGCCCATCCACGGTCCGATCAAAGGCCGTGGCGCCGTCACCAATATGCAAGGCCGGTACGAAGTGAACGGCCGCGAGCGGTTCGACGACGGCTGGACCGTGCCTGGCGTAAAGGACGAGGCACCGGCGCCCCTCAAGACGACCGTCACGGACGAGATCGCCAAATCGATCCTCAGCCGCAACACGTCGCCGGATATCCCGTTCAGCGTGTCGCTGAACCCGTACCGCGGCTGCGAGCACGGCTGCATCTACTGCTTCGCACGGCCCACACACGCCTACCTGGGCCTGTCGCCGGGTCTCGATTTCGAAAGCCGTTTGTACGCCAAGGTGAACGCGGCCGACCTGCTGCGGCGCGAGCTGGCGCGGCCGGGCTACGTCCCGGAAAACATCGCCATCGGCGTGAACACGGACGCCTATCAACCGTGCGAACGCGAACGCCGCCTCACGCGCGAGGTGCTGGAAGTGCTGGGCGAATGCAACCACCCGTACGGCCTGATCACGAAGTCGTCGCTGATCGAGCGCGACATCGACCTGATCGCGCCGATGGCCGAGAAGGGCCTTGCCTGCGCGGCGATTACCCTGACGACCCTGGACGGCGAAATCTCGCGCACGCTCGAACCGCGCGCGGCCGCGCCGGCCCGCCGCCTGCGCGCGATCCGCACCCTGACGGAAGCCGGGATCCCCGTCAGCGTGAGCGTCGCGCCGATCATCCCGTTCATCACGGAACCGGAAATCGAGCGCATCCTGGAGGCCGCGAAGGACGCCGGCGCCGTCGGCGCGCACTACACGGTGCTGCGCATGCCGTGGGAAGTGAACCCGCTGTTCCAGCAATGGCTGCACGCCCACTTCCCGGACCGCGCCCAGCGCGTGATGAACCGCATCCGCGACATGCGCGGCGGCAAGGACTACGACAGCGACTTCAGCAAACGCATGACGGGCGAGGGCATCTGGGCCGACCTGATTCGCCAGCGTTTCACGAAGGCCATCAAGCGCCTGGGCCTGGATGGCTATATGGGACGGTTCCACAAGCTGGACGGCTCGCAGTTCAAGCGGCCGCTCGTGGTGCCGAAGACGATCGTCAAGCCGACCAGCGCGGCGGCGGCGCAGATGGATCTGTTTTAAACGTTCGCCGTCGTGTCCGACGGCGTCAGCGACAGCACATGCGCCGCGACGGGGCGCCCGTGCAGGTTGAGGCGGTTGCGCGCGAGGCATTCATGCACCGCCCCGGCCTTGCGGGCAACGCCGAGGCTAGCCTGGTTGCCGTCCGCGACGACGATTTCGACCCGCGCCTGGCCCAGGTGCTCGAACGCATGACGCGACAGCGCCCGGATGGCCGCCAGAGCCGCACCTTGCCCCTGGGACGAGGTACGCACCCAGTAGCCGAGGTTACAGAAGCCGTGCAGGCGATTGAACTGGTTGAGGCCTGCCGCGCCGACGTAGTGCCGGCCGTCCGGCCCGAAAATGCCGAACTCGTGCGCGCTGCCATCGGCACGCGCGGCAGCGCAGAACGCGATCCAGGCCAGCGCATCGGCATCGTCGTAGGCGGCATGGGCCCAGGGCATCCACGGGCCGAGGCTCGCCATCGATTCGCGGACCGCGGCCGCCATCGCCGGCGCGTCGTCCGGGACGAGGGGACGCAGGAGGAAACCGTCGGCGTGGATGGGCTGTGTCATGTCAGCATGATAACCGGTCAGTTGTAGGGATGCAGGCTCTCGGCTACGATTGCGTTCTTTATATCGGCGGATCGGCAGGCGGGATATGGTGGAGCAGGGCAGTACGGTGCAGCGCGTCGTGTTCGTGGGCGCGGAATCGACGGGGAAATCGACGTTGTCCGAGCATCTGGCACATGCCTACGACACGGTCGCGGTGCCCGAGATCGGCCGCTTCATCTGGGAAGAAAAACAGGGCAAGCTGGGGCCGGACGACTACGTCGAGATCGCCGTCAGGCACCGCGCCGCCGAGGACGCGGCGATGGCGCAGGCGCGGCGCTGGCTGTTCGTCGACACGAATGCGCTGACGACACTGCTGCTGGGCATGGAGTTCCGCCAGGTCGGCGACCCGCCGCCGGCCGAGCTGCTGCGCTGCGCCGGCGAATGCCGCGCGCGCTATGCCCACACGTTCGTCTGCGCGGACGACATCCCGTACGAGGAACAGGACGTGCGCGAGAACGAGGCGTGGCGCGGGCGCATCCAGCGACTCGTGCTGAAGGATCTCGACGCCCGCCGCATCCCGTACACCGTCGTGCACGGCAGCGTGGAAGAGCGGGCACGCCAGGTGCGCCGGGTGCTCGACGGCGTCGTTTAGACGATCGTGCCCGGCAATTCGATACCGTGCAGGCGCCGGAACAGCTTCAGCGCGAAGCCGTCCGTCATGCCGGAAATATAGTCGGTCGCGCCGAGCAGGCGCGCGTACGGCGTCGTACCGCGGCTGAATTGCTGCGGGATGATTTGCGCGATCTTGCGGTCGGCCGCCGACCGCTCCGCTTCCGGCTTGACGAGCGCCGGCACGATCTTGCCCAGCAGCCCGCCGAGGATCTCGAAGCCGGCCGCTTCGATCTGCAGCACGGAAGGCGTCGCATAGATGCGCTCGCGCGACAGCGTCGCGATCGCCTTCAGCTCGGGCGCGAAGCGCGATGCGCCGGCGAGGTCTTGCTCGAAGCGGCCGTTCATGATCGCGTCGTAATGTTCGCGGAACACATCCAGCGCGGCGCCGATGAGATGGCCGATGGCGCGGGCACGCAGGTATTCCACGCGGCCCGTGTCGTCCGCGAGCTGGCGGTAGGACGGGCTCTCGGCCGCGCCGCCCGGGAAGGCGAGGGGCCACAGCAGTTGCCGCGCCTCGTCGAAGGACACGCGGCCCAGACGGTGACCGTCTTCCAGGTCGACGATGCCGTAGCAGATGTCATCCGCCGCTTCCATCACGAAGGCGAGCGGATGGCGCGTCCAGGCGCCCGGGGCCTTGCGCACGAGTCCGACCTGGGTGGCGACCCGTTCGGCCGTTGCCGCGTCGTCCGCGAAGTAGCCGAATTTCTTTTCGCTGATCCTGTCCCTGGCCGACGGCAGGTCGGACGCGCGCGGGTATTTCATGAACGCCGCGAGCACGGCATAGGTGAGCTGGAATCCGCCATGGTCGACGGCATTCTGCAGGCGCGTGACGAGGCGGAAGCCCTGGGCATTCCCTTCGAAGCGCAGGAAATCCTGGCGTTCGCGCTCGGTGAGGTCGGCCAGCCAGCGTTCCTCGTGCTCGGCGAACCATGACTGGATCGCAGCTTCGCCCGAGTGGCCGAACGGCGGGTTGCCGATGTCGTGGGCGAGGCAGGCGGCGGCCACGATGCTGCCGAAGTCCTGCGGCGCCATCGACAACGCGGGTTCGCGCTCCTTGATGAATTCGCCGCACAGCATGCCCAGCGAGCGGCCCACCGACGACACTTCGATGCTGTGCGTGAGGCGCGTGCGCACGTAATCGCTGTCCGACAGCGGGAACACCTGCGTCTTGTCCTGCAGGCGCCGGAACGCGCTCGAATACACGAGCCGGTCCCAGTCGCGCATGTATTCGGTACGGCTGCCGCCGTCGCCCCGGTCATCCTCGCGGCCCAGGCGCATCGTCGACACCAGGCAGTCCCATTCCATCGACATCAATCTCTCCATAAATTATCAGGCGGCCCAGTGTAGCGCGCTCGCGTCAATAAATGGTTGACAGTATCAACTTGGTTGTATATCTTACGATGTATCTTACGATATAAGGGGCGATCATGCCACACCACCATCCACATCATCATCATCATCATCACCATCACCTTCATCACGACCACGGACACGCAGGGTTCGCGCCGCACCACCGGCATGGTCCCGGCGGTCCCGGCGGTCCCGGCGGCCACCATGGCCGGGGCCGCGGTCCGGGCGGCTTTGGCTTTTCCGACGACGGCGGGCTGCCGCGCGGACGCAAGCTGTCGTCGGACGACCTGCAATTGCTGCTGCTGGCCCTCATCGCCGAACAGCCGAGCCATGGCTACGAGCTCATCCGGGCCTTGGAAGCCCGCTCGGGCGGCTTCTACGTACCGAGCCCCGGCATGATGTATCCGGCACTCGCCGCGATGGAAGACCTGGGCTGGGTGACCATCGAGCTCGAAGGCACGCGCAAGCGTTATGCGTTGTCCGACGACGGCCGCGCCCATCTGGACGCGAACCGCGAACACGTCGACATGCTGCTCGCCCGGCTGCAGGAGGCCGCGCGCAAGATGGAATTGATGCGCAGCGCGCTCGCCGAAGGAGAAGAGGGGCCGGGCGGACGCGGTGCGTTCAGCGCCGAGTTGCACGACGCACGCCACGCACTCAAGCGGGCACTGGCCTCGCGGGCGGGCGCGTCCGCCGAGGAGCAGCAGCGCATCGCCGCCGTCCTGGCGCGCGCCGCCGCCGAGATCGAGCAGGGCGGCGCAGCCGGCTGAAGCTCAGCCCGCGAGTGCGTCGGGCAGCCGGCGGGCCATGCCTCGACGCATTCGCAGTCCCGGACGCTCGACCGCCACGTACAGCAGCGCCGCCACGGCCAGCGACGCCCCGTTGTACAGCACGAACGCGGTGAACGGTGCGTTGGCCGCCACATCGCCCGCCACGCCATCGAGCCACGCAACCACCTGGCGATGCGTCAGGTACAGGCTGAACGCGAGTCGGGCGAGCACTCGGATGCCCTGCAGCGCCCGGCATCCGAGCGGCGTACGCGGACTCAGTGCACCGAGCAGTAGGCAGGCGCAGCCGAGGGCCACGAGCGGATAGAGAAAAGCGGCACCGCCACGGCCAAGCACATCGACCCGCGTGGCCGCGACAAGCAGCGCCAGGCCCGCGCCGAGTAGCACCCATCCGTGCGACAGCACGCGCGTCCACCAGGCTGGACGGAACGCGCGCAAGGCAGCCAGCAGGACACCGGCCAGCAACCCGTCGACCCGCGTCCATGTCGGGCTGTAGATCCTGCCGACGTAGCCCGCGACCGCGCGCGCTGCGTCTCCGCCCGGCGCGAGATGCGGCGCGATCGCATGCCGCCATTCCCAGTCGCGCAACAGCATCCCGGCACCGAACAGCAGGGCGGCACCGGCGCTTGTCGCGAGCACGCCCGGCATCCGTCCGCGACGCGCCAGCAGCCATGCAGCCAGCGGGAACAGCAGGTAGAAATGCTCCTCGACGCACAGCGACCAGGCGTGTGAATACGCCCGCTGCGTGAGGTGGTCGGGCAAGACGTTCATGGTGAAGGTGAGGAATTGCCAGGCGGGCGGCATCGTCCCGGCCTCGCACCATGCCGGCAGCGCGAGATACAGCGCCAGCACCGCAAGGTAGGCCGGCAGGATGCGCAACGCCCGGCCCGCGACGAAGCCCGCCCAGTCCGGCGTGCGGCCGGCCGCCAGGTCGCGCAGCACGGGCCACCCGATCAGGTAGCCGCTGAGCACGAAGAACAGGTCGACACCCATCCAGCCATGCCGCCCGGGGCCCGAGACGTCGATGCCGTGGCTGGACAGGTGGTACAACATGACGACGCCGATGGCGATGGCGCGCAGCAGATCGAGGCCGGGCGCGCGGGGCGACGGCGAAGGCGACGGCGACGGCGAAGTCGGAACGGGTGATGGATGCATGGCGCGCAAGTCTACCCGAGCGCAAGGCGTCAAGACTCGGCAATCATCACCGCGTCTCGGCGAGTGCGTTGGCGGTCGCGACCCGCCTGTCGTATGCTGGCGCCGATTCCATTTCTCCTGTTCACATCATGTCCCGCGATACGATCGTCGACACCAGCAAACTACTGAGCTACGTGCTGCGCCATCGCCCGGACAGCATCGGCCTTCAGCTCGATACCAACGGCTGGGCCGATGTCGACGCGCTGCTGCAGCGTCTGGCCGAACATGGCAAGCCGGTCGCGCGCGAACTGCTCGACCGCGTCGTCGCGAACAACGACAAGCAGCGTTTCGCGTTCGATGCCACCCGTACCCGCATCCGCGCCAGCCAGGGACACTCGATCCAGGTCGACCTGGCCCTGCAGCCGGCGCAACCGCCGGACGTGCTGTACCACGGCACGGCGAGCCGCTTCCTGAAGTCGATCCTCGCGTCGGGCCTGCGCGCCGGCAACCGCCAGCACGTGCATCTGTCGGGCGACGTCGGCACCGCTCGCCGCGTCGGTGCACGCTACGGCTTTCCCGTCATCCTGCGCGTCGACACGGCCCGCATGCGCGCGGATGGCGCCGTGTTCTACCGCTCGGACAACGGCGTCTGGCTGACTGGTCCCGTGGCGCCGCGCTACCTGCGCGTGCTGGATGGGAACAGTCGCAACGGCGATTGAGAAGCGGCTCAGCGCTCGTCGGTCGCGGCAGCCAGCAGTTCGGCCGTGTCGCCCGCACCCATCCTGCGCGCCGCGTCGAGGATCGCATTGCCGTCCGCGTCCGGGCGGAACGGGTCGGCGCCGCGCGCCAGCAGCAGGCGGACGATGTCCCCGCGGTTGAACATGGCGGCGAACATCAGCGCCGTCTTGCCGTTCGGGCCCGCGTGGTCGACCGCCGCGCCGTGGTCCAGCAGCAGGGTCGCGATCGCCAGGTCCCCCTTGAAGGCGGCGCCGGCCAGCGGGGTCTGGCCGGCGTCGTTCATGAGTTCCGGATCGGCGCCATGCTCCAGCAGTACCCGGGCCGCGTCCGCATGGCCGTGGTAGCAGGCCAGCATCAGGAGGCTGTCGCCGCGTTCGTTGCGCAGGTTGGGCGGCAGGCCCTGGCCCAGCAGCGTCGCGAGTTCGGCGGCCTCGCCGGCGCGCGCGAAGTGGAAGACCTTGCGCACGAAGGCCAGCGTGTCTTCGTCGAGTTCGCTGGCCGATGGCGGATGAGGCGGTGGTTGCATCGTGGTCTCCTGTGCGTGAAAGCTCGACAGGATTAGAACATAAAGCCCCCGCGCGCACGGCAGCGCCGGATTCGCGCGATATCAAACCCGGCGTTGGAACTCTTCCAGGTGCCGTTCGATCTCAAACACATGCGGGTCGGGCTTGCCGAGTGCGCGCAGGGCCTTGGCCAGTTCCAGCAGGTATTCGCTGTTCGGTCCGCTCGGGCCGCGCGCGGTGGCGATTTGTAGCGCAATGTCGCGCTCACTCGCCGGACCGAGGTACGCGGCGTTTTCGTGCGTGGCGATGTAGACGAGGCCTTCGGTGGCGCTCCCATCCTCGAAGCGGATGTCGGTCGCCAGGCGCAGGTAGCCGTTCTTCTCGCGGTAGTCGAGGTGCGCGAATTCCTCGGGCGTGACGAGGTAGGCCATGCCGTGGCACGTCGCGTCCGGGTCCGGCACCAGGGTCACGACCCGGCCCGGCGCCGTCTCGGTGCCGCGGTGGTCGTGCGAGCCTTGCCAGAAGCGCCGCGTCCATCCCGTGATGCTCGCGGGGCGCCGTTCGATGTAGGGGAAGTCGGCCTTGAAGATGAGGGAGCCGTAGCCGAACAGCCAGACGCTGGCGTGGTTGTCGAACCTGCCCATGCGCTGGTTGATCGCGATGGTGTTATGGGACATCGATGAAAGGAGGTTGCGTGGAGGAAGCTGCATTCTAGCGCGGCCGTTCGGCGGCGTCAGGCGCGTGGCCGCAATGCGCCCGCGGGATTGTGGGCCGCGCCGACCCAGTCGAACAGGAACGCGATGAAGGCGGCCGCGGCCGGCGACAGCGACCGCTGTTCGCGTGTGTAGACGAAGAAGCGGCGCGTCAGCACGGGCGCGTCGAGCGGCAGCATGCGCAGGCCGTGCAGGCGCACGAGCGGCGCGGCGTAAGGCATGCAGACGGTGACGCCGAGGCCGGATGCCACCATGGCCAGCGCGGTGGTCATGTACGTGACTTCGTGGGCCGGCCGCAGCGTCGGCTCGTGCAGCGTGCCCGTGCTGCCGGCTGTCGATTCGGCGGCGCCGCCGTTGCCGCTGCCGTTGCCGCTGCCGCTGCTGCGGCCACGGCCCATGTCCGCCAGCAGCCGCTCCGTGAACTGGCCGCGCAGGGTGATCAGCGGATGCGTGGCCAGGTCGCTCCAGCCGAGCCGGCGGCGCTTCGCCAGCGCATGATCGGTCGGCAGCACCGCTTCGAACGGCATCTCCATCAGCTCGCGTGCTTCCAGCTGCGGGGCGTTGTCGCGTTCGGGGCCGATGCCGAAGTCCGTCTCGCCGGACAGCACGCGCGTCGTGACGGCCTCGACCGGCGAATCGGACAGGCTGATGCGGATGTCCGGGTAGCGCGTGCGCCACGCGGCGATCACCTGCGGGAGCAGGGTGCAGGCCATCAACTGGGGCACGGCCACGCGCACGATGCCCTTCCTGAGTTGCGCCTGGTCCGCAATGTTCGCAAGCGCACGGTCGAGATCGTCGATCATCTGGCTGAATAGGGGGTACAGCTCGTTCCCTGTTTCGGTCAAGGCGATACGCCGCGTGCTGCGGTCGACGACGCGGACGCCGAGCGTCTGTTCCAGCTCCTTGATCAAACCGGACAAGGCCGATTGTGTAACGTGCATGTACTGTGCGGCAAGCGTAAAGTTACCGGTCTTCGCCAGGGCAACAAGGGCGCGCATCTGGCGCAGGGTAGGATTCATCAGAAAATCCGATAAATAGGACGGAAAATATTGTTTGTATGATAGTCCGTTTTAATTTTTAATGGCGGAAACACTTAATCGTTGAAGGAAACGCCATGAAACTCGCTACCCTGAAGTCGGGCGGCCGCGACGGTACGCTCGTCGTCGTCAGCCGGGACCTGGTCACGTGCCAAGCCGTCCCCAGGATCGCCCGCACCCTGCAGCAGGCGCTGGACGACTGGGACCATGTCGCGCCGACGCTGCGCCAAGTCTATGAGCAACTGAATGCCGGCAAGGCCACCGAGGCGGAATCCTTCATCGAGGAATCATGCGCGTCGCCGCTGCCGCGTGCCTACCAGTGGGCCGACGGCTCCGCCTACATCAACCATGTGGAACTCGTGCGCAAGGCGCGCGGCGTGCAGGTGCCGCCGTCGTTCTATACCGATCCGCTGATGTACCAGGGCGGTTCGGATTCCTTCGTCGGCCCGTGCGATCCGATCGCCGTGCTGTCCGAGGAGTGGGGCGTCGACCTTGAGGCGGAAGTCGCGGTCGTGACCGGCGACGTGCCGATGGGGGCCAACGTGGAGCAGGCGGCCCGGGCCATCCGCCTCGTCATGCTGGTCAACGACGTCTCCCTGCGCAATCTGATACCGAAAGAGCTGGAAAAAGGCTTCGGCTTCTTCCAGTCCAAGCCGGCCAGTGCGTTCTCCCCGGTGGCCGTGACACCGGACGAGCTCGGCGATGCCTGGCGCGACAGCAAGCTGCACCTTCCGCTGCTAGTGACGTTGAACGACGAGCCGTTCGGCCGTCCCAACGCGGGCGACGACATGACGTTCAGCTTCGCGCAACTGGTCGCGCACGCCGCGAAGACGCGTGAGCTGGCAGCCGGTTCCATCATCGGCTCGGGCACGGTGTCGAACAAGCAGGGCAGCCTGCATGGATCGAGCATCGCCAACGGCGGCGTGGGCTATTGCTGCCTGGCGGAGCTGCGTATGTACGAGACGATCGAACAGGGCGCGCCCGGCACGCCTTTCCTGCGCTTCGGCGATACTGTCCGTATCGAGATGCTCGATGCCGACGGCGCCAGCGTGTTCGGCGCCATCGCCCAGGAGGTAGCACACTATCACGGGAGGAAGGAATGAAGCTCTATACCTATTTCCGCAGTTCGGCCGCATACCGGGTGCGTATCGCGCTCAACCTGAAGGGGCTGAAGTACGACGCGGTCCCGGTGCACCTTTTGCGTGGCGGCGGCGAGCAGCTGCAAGAGAACTACGTCAAGATGAATCCCAGCGGTCTCGTCCCCACCTTCCAGGACGACTACATCACGCTGACGCAGTCGATGGCCATCCTCGAATACCTCGAGGATGAATACCCGCAAGTCCCGCTGCTGCCGAAGGATGCTTCCGGCCGCGCGCGCGTGCGCGAGCTCGCGCAGATTATTGGCTGCGACATCCATCCTGTAAACAATCTGCGCGTGCTCCGCTACCTCGTCAAGGACCTCGGCCTGTCGGAAGAGATCAAGACGCAGTGGTACCGCCACTGGCTCGTGGGCGGCCTCGAGGTGCTGGAGAAGCATCTGGCACGCGACCCGAGCGCGGGCCCGCTGTGCCACGGCTACCTGCCGACAATCGCCGACTGCTTCCTCGTGCCCCAGGTGTTCAATGCGCAGCGCCACGGCATCGACATTACTGTCTATCCGAACATCGCGCGCATCAATGCCGCGTGCGTCGAATTGCCCGCCTTCGTGGCGGCGCATCCGTCCAACCAGCCGGACGCCGAGTAAAGCGACCGGCAGATTGACGACGCGGCGCTGCTCAGTGCCGCGTCTGCGAGCCGAAAGTCGAGCGATCCGGCTCGGCCGGCGTCGAGATCTCTTCCAGCGTGTGATCGATGCCGGCCGAATGCTTGGCCGCCATGTCGCCAAGGGAAACGATGCCGATCACTTCCTGCGATTGCTCGTCGACGACGGGTACGCGGCGGATCTGCACGTCGCCCATCTGGCCCAGCACCTCGTCCACCGTCTGGTTCGGCGCGCAGGTGCGCACGTCGGTGCTCATCACGTCGCCCACGCGTGTCTGGCCCGGCGCCTGGCCGGCCGCCGTCGAGCGGACCGTGATGTCGCGGTCGGTGATCATGCCGACGAGCTTCTGGCCGTCCAGCACGGGGATCGAGCCCACATTCAATTCATCCATCATCTGCGCGGCGCGCTGCACGGTGTCCTGCGGCGAAATGCTTTGCACGTCGCGGGTCATCACATCCTGAATGGTCTGCATTTGAACTTCCTCCTGATGTTCACACGGCGATGCATGATGCACGCTTTCGCGAAGATCGGACGCTACGTTGACTCGCGGAACAGTCCGTGAATACGGGGCTTGTGCGAAGCCGGCTCGGCTACAATCTGCGGCTCTTTGACTCGCAACGACACCATGCCTATTCCCGCGCCCATCCTCGAAGCCTTGCAGCGCGCCGACGCCTCGTGGCGCCCCCATCTGGTCACCGGTCTCGACGCGATGATGCGCGCGACGCCGGACTACCTGCCGGACCTCGCCAGCGATCAATACCTGCCGACCGGCGGCCGCCTGTTCGCGGCGTTCGCATTGCCGCTGCCCGACGTGCGCTACGTGCTCGTGGGGGAGGGCCCGTATCCGCGCGAGGAGAGCGCGACCGGCGTGTGCTTCATGGACGGTGCCGTCGGACCATTGTGGTCGGAGACAGGCCTGTCGAAGCCCGTCAACCGCGCGACGTCGCTGCGCAACTTCATGAAGATGCTGCTCGTGGCCGAGGGCCGGCTGAGCGAGGACGACACGGGCGGCGCGGCATTGGCCCCGGTCGCGAAGGCGGCGCAAACGGATGGCTCGATCCAGACCCTGGCCGAGCTGCAGGACAACCTGCTTGGCCACGGGTTCCTGTTATTGAACGCTGCCCTGGTGTTCCGCAAGCACGTGCCCCCGGTCCAGGAAGCGCGTGCGTGGGTACCGTTCCAACGCGCCGTGTTTGCCGCGCTGGCGGAACGGGCCGACAAGCCGACGCTGGTCCTGTGGGGCAAGATCGCGGAGCAGTTGAACAAGGTGCCGGAGACGGCCGGCCTGCCGCAGATCCACGCCGAGCACCCGTACAACCTGTCGTTCATCCGCCACGAAGGCATGCAGAAACTGTTCGGGCCGATGCATTTGCTGCACCGCCGTTAAATTCGGGGTCAGAGCACATTTTTGCGCAATTGATCCAATGCTGTTCGACCGGCTGAGGGCAGGAGGGGGCGGCAACGATCTCCAGGCAGCTGCCATGCCGTCCGCTGACCGAAGCGCCAATGCCCGGTGCGAAACTTGGCAGGAAGCCATTGCCAAAAAAAGGGCTCTGACCCCGAATTGTCGAGGCGTTTGCTGCACCGCGGCTAAAAAAGAGGGGGCCAAGCAAAGGCTGGCGAAATACGCTATACTTGACTAAATCGATCAACTAATCAGGTTTTTCTCAACGTCCCGAGGGACGGATGAAAGCAGACGAGAGCCTGGGCGGTTGAAGAGAAGCAAGATTTTAACACTGTCTGGAAAACCAACCGGGGTTCTGATGCGTCTGACCACCAAAGGCCGTTTTGCTGTTACCGCGATGATCGACCTCGCCCTGCGCCAGGGCAATGGTCCGGTCACGCTGTCGGGCATCAGCCAGCGCCAGGCCATTTCGCTGTCGTACCTGGAGCAATTGTTCGGCAAGCTGCGCCGGCACGAGATCGTCGAGTCGGTGCGCGGCCCGGGCGGCGGCTACAGCCTCGCGCGCAGCGCCGACAAGGTGACCGTCGCGGACATCATCATCGCCGTCGACGAGCCGATCGATGCGACCCAGTGCGGCGGCAAGGAAAACTGTCACGGCGCCGATGCCGCCAGCGGCACCCGCTGCATGACCCACGAACTGTGGGCCACGCTGAACGCGAAGATGGTCGATTTCCTCGACTCGGTGACCTTGCAGGATCTCGTCGACCAGCAGAAGCAGAAAGAACAGAACGTCGTGGTGATGCATCGCCACGCGCCGTCGGACAATACTGAAGCTAAGCATATTGGAGTGAACTGATGAACGCGCCCTTGGACAAAAAAATCGAGCAGAGCTTCGTGACTGCGCCGCATTTCCCGATCTACATGGATTATTCGGCCACGACGCCGATCGATCCGCGCGTGGCGGACAAGATGATTCCGTACCTGCGCGAGCAGTTCGGCAATCCGGCGTCGCGCAGCCACGCTTACGGCTGGAGCGCCGAGGCGGCCGTCGAAGAGGCGCGCGCGCAAGTCGCAGCGCTCGTCGGCGCCGATCCGCGCGAGATCATCTGGACCTCGGGCGCGACCGAATCGAACAACCTCGCGATCAAGGGCGCGGCGCAGTTCTACAAGTCCAAGGGCAAGCACATCATCACGGTGAAGACCGAGCACAAGGCCGTGCTGGACACCGTCCGCGAACTGGAACGCCAGGGCTTCGAGGCAACTTACCTGGAGCCGCAGGACAATGGCCTGATCACGCTGGAGCAGCTGGAAGCGGCGATGCGTCCGGACACGATCCTCGTCTCCGTGATGCTCGTGAATAACGAGATCGGCGTGGTCCAGCCGATCAAGGAAATCGGCGAACTGTGCCGCAAGAAGGGCATCATCTTCCACAGCGACGCGGCGCAGGCCACCGGCAAGGTCGAGATCAACCTGGAAGAGCTGAAGGTCGACCTGATGAGCTTCAGCGCGCACAAGACCTACGGTCCGAAAGGCATCGGCGCCCTGTACGTGCGCCGCAAGCCGCGCGTGCGCCTGGAAGCGCAGATGCACGGTGGCGGCCACGAGCGCGGCCTGCGTTCGGGCACGCTGGCTCCGCACCAGATCGTCGGCATGGGCGAAGCGTTCCGCATCGCGCAGGAAGAGATGGACACCGAACTCGCGCGCATCAAGGCGCTGCGCGACCGCCTGGCCAAGGGCCTGCTGGAGATCGAAGAGGTCTACATCAACGGCGACATGGAACACCGCGTCCCGCACAACCTGAACGTGTCGTTCAACTTCGTCGAAGGCGAATCGCTGATCATGGCCGTCAAGGACATCGCCGTGTCGTCGGGTTCGGCCTGCACCTCGGCGTCGCTGGAACCGTCGTACGTGCTGCGCGCCCTGGGCCGCAGCGACGAGCTGGCGCACAGCTCGATCCGCTTCACCATCGGCCGCTTCACGACCGAGGAAGACATCGACTTCGCCATCAAGCTGCTGAAGGAAAAAGTCGGCAAGCTGCGCGAACTGTCGCCGCTGTGGGAAATGCACAAGGATGGCATTGACCTGAACTCGATCCAGTGGGCAGCCCACTAATTCACCGAACAGAACACCAAGGAGCACTACCATGGCATATTCCGACAAGGTCCTGGACCACTACGAAAACCCGCGCAACGTCGGCTCGTTCGACAAGAATTCCGACGACGTCGGCACCGGCATGGTCGGCGCACCGGCCTGCGGCGACGTGATGAAGCTGCAGATCAAGGTGAACGAAGCCGGCGTGATCGAAGACGCGAAATTCAAGACGTACGGCTGCGGTTCGGCGATCGCATCGAGCTCGCTCGTGACCGAATGGGTCAAGGGCAAGTCGCTGGACGAAGCCCTGTCCATCAAGAACACGCAGATCGCCGAAGAACTGGCGCTGCCGCCGGTGAAGATCCACTGCTCGATCCTGGCCGAAGACGCCATCAAGGCGGCCGTCGCCGACTACAAGACCAAGCACGCGACCGAAAAAGCGTAACGTCGTAACCCCAAGCTGGAGAGTGAAATGGCTGTGACCCTGACCGAAAAAGCCGCAAAGCACATCAACCGTTACCTCGAACGCCGGGGCAAGGGCGTGGGCCTGCGTTTCGGCGTGCGCACGACCGGCTGCTCCGGCCTGGCCTACAAGCTGGAATACGTCGACGAAGCCAGTGCCGAAGATACGGTCTTCGAATCGCATGGCGTGAAGGTCTTCGTCGATCCGAAGAGCCTGGCGTACATCGACGGCACCGAGCTCGATTTCGCCCGCGAAGGCCTGAACGAAGGCTTCCGCTTCAACAACCCGAACGTCAAGGACAATTGCGGTTGCGGCGAAAGCTTCCGCGTCTGACCGGGAGCGCCGGAACGTGCAAAACCATTTCGAGCTGTTCCAGCTGCCGGCCAGGTTCGACGTCGACATGGACGCGCTGGACGCGGCCTACCGCGAAGTCCAGGGCCGCGTCCATCCGGACCGCTTCGTGAACGCGAGCGACGCGGAAAAACGCGTCGCGATGCAATGGGCTACGCGTGCCAACGAGGCCTACCAGACCCTGCGCAACCCGATGCTGCGCGCGCGCTACCTGTGCGAGCTGAATGGCGTCGACCTGCAGACCGAGTCGAACACCGCGATGCCGATGGACTTCCTGATGGAGCAGATGGAGCTGCGCGAAGCGCTGTCCGACGCGCGCGACGCGAAGGATGCCGGCGCGCTCGACGAGCTCGATGCGCGCATCCGCGGCGAGCGCAAGCAGCGCCTGGCGCAGGTCGGCAAGCTGCTCGACGCCGGGGACTACCAGCAGGCGGCGCAGGGCGTGCGGGCGCTGATGTTCCTCGATAAATTCGGCGACGAATTGCATTACGCGTTCGAGGCATTAGAGTCGTAGGGCTCTCCGGGCCCACGCGTAACGCCAACATGCGCGAACGTTACGCAACGCGCCGCGAACGTATCCAATAATAAAACCAGGTAACACGACCATGGCACTATTGCAGATCTCCGAACCCGGCATGTCGACCGCGCCGCACCAGCACCGGCTGGCGGTGGGCATCGACCTGGGCACCACCAATTCCCTCGTCGCGACCGTGCGCCATTCGATCCCGGAAGTGCTGACCGACGAGGACGGCCGCTCGCTGCTGCCATCGATCGTGCGCTACCTCCCGAACGGCCACGCCAATATCGGCTACAAGGCCATGGCGGCCCGCACCACCGATCCGAAGAACACCGTCGTCTCCGTCAAGCGCTTCATGGGCCGCGGCCTGAAGGACATCGCGCACGTCGAGAACCTGCCGTATGACTTTGTCGATGGTGGCCGCGAAGGCGGTCACGGGATGGTCCAGCTGAAGACCGTGGCCGGCGTGAAGTCGCCGGTGGAGGTCTCCGCGCAGATCCTGGCCACGTTGCGCCAGACCGCGGAAGACGCGCTCGGCGACGAACTGGTCGGCGCGGTGATCACGGTACCGGCATACTTCGACGACGCGCAGCGCCAGGCGACGAAGGACGCGGCCCAGCTGGCCGGCCTGAACGTGCTGCGCCTGCTGTCCGAGCCGACGGCCGCCGCCATCGCGTATGGTCTCGACCACGGCAAGGAAGGCGTGTTCGCCGTGTACGATCTGGGCGGCGGCACGTTCGACATCTCGATCCTCAAGCTGTCGAAAGGCGTGTTCGAAGTGCTGTCCACGGGCGGCGATTCCGCGCTCGGCGGCGACGACTTCGACCAGCGCCTGTTCTGCTACATCACCCAGCAGGCCGGCCTCGCGCCGCTGTCCGACGTCGACACCGCCACGCTGATGGTCAAGGCGCGCCAGGCCAAGGAACTGCTGTCGACGAACGAAGAGACGACCGTCGAGGCGATCCTGAAATCGGGCGAAGTCGTGCAGGTGACGATCACCGCGAAGACCTTCGCCGAGATCACGCAGCCGCTCGTCGCGAAGACGATGAACGCCGTGCGCAAGGCGATGCGCGACGCGAACGTGTCCGTGGAAGACGTCGATGGCGTCGTGCTCGTCGGCGGCGCCACGCGCATGCCGCACATCCGCCGCGCCGTCGGCGATTTCTTCAAGACGATCCCGCACGCGAACATCGACCCGGACAAGGTCGTCGCGCTGGGCGCCGCCATCCAGGCGAACCTCCTCGCGGGCAACCGCGCGGCCGGCGACGACTGGCTGCTGCTGGACGTGATCCCGCTGTCGCTCGGCATCGAGACGATGGGCGGCCTGGTCGAGAAGATCATCCCGCGCAACTCGACGATCCCGTGCGCCCGCGCGCAGGAATTCACGACCTTCAAGGATGGCCAGACGGCGCTGGCCGTGCACGTGGTGCAGGGCGAGCGCGAGCTCGTGTCCGACTGCCGTTCGCTGGCGCGCTTCGAGCTGCGCGGCATTCCGCCGATGGCGGCCGGCGCGGCGCGCATCCGCGTCACGTACCAGGTCGACGCGGACGGGCTGCTGTCCGTGTCGGCGCGCGAGACGCGCTCCGGCGTGGAAGCGTCGATCACCGTGAAGCCGTCGTACGGCCTCGGCGACGACGAAGTCGCGCGCATGCTGCAGGACTCGTACAACTCGGCGCAAGTGGACATGGTCGCGCGCGCGCTGCGCGAAGAACAGGTCGAGGCCGAGCGCATCCTGCTGGCGACGCAGTCCGCGCTGGATGCCGACACCGAGCTGCTCGACGAAGAAGAGCAGGGCGCGATCGCGCGACTGATGCAGGGCGTGCGCGACGCGACGGCGCGCTCGAACGATACGTCCATCGACGCGGACTCGCGCCAGAACGTGCTGCACGACGCCGTGCAGGCACTGGCGCGCGGCACCGAGGAATTCGCCGCGCGGCGCATGGACAAGAGCGTGCGCAAGGTATTGGCAGGTAAAGCGCTCGATCAGGTGTAACAGTAGAACATCGTCGTTCCCGGACTGGCCGTCCGCCTTGACGGGAACCCAAGCTGAGCATCAGGAATCGCAACGTGTGCGGTATCGCGGGTGCACCGACTTCGGTAACTCAACTTGGGTCCCCGCCTGCGCGGGGACGACGGTTTTGGGGACGCGGGCCACGGTCGGCAACCCGGGAATAAACAAACACAAGAGGTCAAGAAGTGCCACAAATCGTCATCCTCCCCCATCCCGTCTTCTGCCCCGAAGGCGCCGTGCTCGAAGGCCAGAGCGGCAAGTCGATCTGCGACACGCTGCTCGAGAACGACATCGAGATCGAACACGCCTGCGACCGCGTGTGCGCATGCACGACGTGCCACGTGGTCGTGCGCGAAGGCTTCGATTCGCTGAACGAGCAGGAGGAAAAGGAAGAGGACATGCTCGACAAGGCCTGGGGCCTCGAGCCGAACTCGCGCCTGTCCTGCCAGGCCATCATCGCCGACGAAGACCTCGTCGTCGAGATCCCGAAGTACACGATCAACCACGCAGCCGAGAACCACTGATCACGACGGGGGACACATGAAGTGGACCGATGTCACGGCCATCGCCGAGGCCTTGTACGAACAGCACCCGGACGTCGATCCGGCCACCGTGCGCTTCGTCGACCTGCATAACTGGGTCGTCGCGCTGGACGGCTTCGACGACGACCGCACGCGCGGCGGCGAACGCGTATTGGAAGCCATCCAGGCAGCATGGATCGATGAAGCCCGCTAAAAAAGAAGCCCCGACAATTTATCAACTGGCCCCGGAAATCAAGCCGGGTCAGTCGATCGAACTGCTGAAGGAACTGCACATCCTCACGCGCGACGGCAAACTGAACCAGGACAGCCGCCGCAAACTGAAGCAGGTCTACCACCTCGTCCAGTTCATCGAGCCCTTGCTGAAGGATGTCGGGGAAAGTGCGACCGTGGTCGACCACGGCGCCGGCAAGTCCTACCTCGGCTTCATCCTGTACGACCTGTTCTTCAAGGGCAGGGAGAACGGCGGCCATATCTACGGCATCGAGACGCGCGAGGAACTCGTGCAGAAGTCGACGGAACTGGCGGCACGCCTGGGCTTTCCGGGCATGTCGTTCCTGAACCTGTCCGTCGCGGAGTCCACCGAGTCCGACAAGCTGCCGGCCACGATCGACGTGGTGACGGCGCTCCACGCCTGCAACACGGCGACGGACGATGCCATCGATTTCGCGCTGAAGAAGCACGCGAAGCATATCGTGCTGGTGCCGTGCTGCCAGGCCGAAGTCGCGTCCGTGCTGCGCAAGAATAAAGGCAAGGACCTGGGCCGCAGCGCGCTGACGGAAATCTGGCGCCACCCGATCCACACGCGCGAATTCGGCAGCCAGATCACGAACGTGTTGCGCTGCCTGCAGCTGGAGGCGCACGGCTACCAGGTCACCGTGACGGAACTGGTGGGCTGGGAGCACTCGATGAAGAACGAGCTGATCGTCGCCACGTACAAGAACCTGCCGCGCCGCCGGCCGGCAGAGCGCCTGCAGCAGGTGCTGGCGGAAGTCGGCCTCGGGGAACTCTCTTCGCGTTTCTATACTGAGCCAACGACAAGCGAGCCAACGACATGAGCGACCACCACGACCGCTGGATCGACCTGCGCAGCGACACCGTCACCCAACCGTCCGCCGCGATGCGCGCCGCGATGGCCGCTGCAGCCGTCGGCGACGACGTCTACGCCGACGACCCCACCGTCAACCGTCTGCAGGACTTCGCGGCCGAACTGTTCGGCTTCGAAGCGGCCCTGTTCGCGCCGAGCGGCACGCAGACGAACCTCATCGCGCTGATGACGCATTGCGGCCGCGGCGACGAATACCTCGTCGGCCAGGAAGCGCACACTTACAAGTACGAAGGCGGCGGCGCCGCCGTGCTGGGCTCGATCCAGCCGCAGCCGATCGCCAACCAGCCGGACGGTTCGATCGCGGTCTCCGACATCGCCGCGTACATCAAGCCGGACGACATGCACTTCGCGCGCACCCGCGTGCTGGCGCTGGAAAACACGATCGGCGGCCGCGTGCTGCCGCGCGACTACCTGAAGGCGGCGACGGATTTCGCGCATGCGAAGGGCCTGGTCACGCACCTGGACGGCGCCCGTGTCTGCAACGCGGCCGTCAAGCAGGGCATCTCGCTGCGGGAGGCGGTGGCCGGTTTCGACACCGTGTCCGTGTGCCTGTCGAAGGGCCTCGGCGCGCCGGTCGGTTCCGTGCTGCTGGGCCCCAAAGCGTTCATCGAGCAGGGCAAGCGCTGGCGCAAGATGCTGGGCGGCGGCATGCGCCAGGCCGGCGTCATCGCGGCCGCGGCGCATTACGCGCTGGAGCATAACGTCGAGCGCCTCGCCGAGGACCATCAAAATGCGGCCGACCTGTCCGCCGGCCTCGCGCGCATCGAGCCGCTGAAGGTGACGACGCCGCAGACGAACATTTTCTATGTCGAGATCCCGGACGCCGCGTGCGCGCCTCTGCGCGAGGCGTTGAGCCGCCAGGGCATCCGCGCCTCGATCGGCCCTCACACGCGCCTCGTGACGCACCTGGACGTGACGGCCGCGGATGTGAAGACGACCATCGCCGCGTTCGAGGCGTTCTTCCGCGACTGGAAAGCACAATGAGTGACGAAGGAATCCGCCTCGCCAAGCGCGTGGCCGAAACGGTGCCGTGCTCGCGCGGCGAGGCCGAGCGCTATATCGCGGGCGGCTGGGTGACGGTCGATGACGTCGTCGTCGAAGACCCCGCGACGCGCGTGACCGCTGCGCAGACGGTGGCGCTGCTGCCGGGCGCCGAACCCGTCGAGCCGGCGCCGGTGACGATCGTGCTGCACAAGCCGGCCGGCATCGATGCGGCCGGGGCGCTCGCGCTGATCGCGCCCGAGACGCTGGCCGCATCGCCCAACGCACCGGGTTCGCGTTATCTGCGCCGGCATTTGTCGCGGCTGACGATAGTCACGCCGCTGGAACCGGAAGCGAGCGGCCTGCTCGTGCTGAGCCAGGACTGGCGCGTGACGCGCAAGCTGGTCGAGGACGGCGCGCGCGTCGAACAGGAATACGTGGCCGAGGTGACGGGCGCGATTCTGGAGGATGGTCTCGCGCGGTTGAACGCCAGCATGCGTGTGAAGGGCAGGGCGACCGTGCCGCTCAAGGCAAGCTGGCAAAGCGAGGCGCGGCTGCGCCTGGCCGGCAAGGACGTCCGGCCCGGGCAGGTCGAAGCGATGTGCGCCGAGGTCGGCTTGACCGTCAAGTCACTGCGCCGGCTGCGCATCGGACGCGTGGCGCTGGGCCAGCTGCCGGTTGGGCGCTGGCGGTATGTGCCCGAGACCGAACGGTTCTGATTTGCCAGAAAGGCAACCCCTCCTGTACACTGCGTCGCGCGCGCGTGCGCTACAGAGAGGATCAATGGATGAAGTTCGGTAAGCTGCTTCTGCCCGTGCTGTCGCTATGGACGGGCGTCGTCCTGGCCGCGGGCGTCGATCCGCTGACGGTCGATATCGACGCGCGCGACGCGCTGCGTTTCGCGAGTCTCATGAAGGATGGCGCCGTGCCGACGGCCGATGCGTTGCAGCGCGGCTATCTGGATGGGGCTGGGCCCGGCGTCAAGGTCTTCACGCCGGCGCCGCGGATCATCGACGCGCAGCGCCTGGCAAAGACGGTCGCCGCGCATCCCGACAGCTACCGCTACGCGATCCGCGAATGCCTGCCGCAGCTGCCGGCCCTGCGCAGCGACCTGCGCGCGATCTATCTCGCGTTTGCGGGCCTGGTGCCGGAACGCCCGCTGCCCGCCATCGACGTCGTCTTCGGCGCCCGCACGTCGGGCGGCACGGCCAGCGGCGACAGGCAGGTGATCGGCCTCGAGGTGACCTGTCCGCCCGGAACCACGCCCGAGCAGTTCCGCACCACGATGCGCGGCTTCTTTGCGCACGAGACGGTCCACACGTGGCAGGACGGCGATACCCCGGTGAAACTGGCTGATTTCCTGCTGGGCCAGGCCTTGACGGAGGGCGTCGCCGATTATCTTGCGACACTGGTCACGGGTGCGATCCCGCGTCCGGAGCGCGACGCCTGGGCGCGGCCGCAGGAAGCCTCGCTGTGGCAGGCATTTCAGCGCGACCGCGAAGCCATCCGAGGCGGCGGCGATATCAACCGGCTGGTCGCAAGCCCTCGCTTCCGGCGCTGGTTCGCGAACTGCGGTTCCGCGCCCGAGGGCTGGCCTTGCGAGGCCGGCTACTGGATCGGCATGCGCATCGCCGAAGCGTACGTGGCGCGCGCGTCCGACAAGCGCGCCGCGATCCGTGAACTCATCGAATTGCGCGATCCCGGCGCGATCCTCAAGGCCAGCGGCTACGGCATGCAAGCCGGTCAGGCCACGTATCCGCCGTCGATCGTCAACGACGCCCCGTTGACATACCCCGCCTCGCTCCCTACGAGGTAAGCCACCAGCCCCGCGATCTCGGCATCCTGCCCCATCCGCCCCAGCGGGATCTGCGCGCGCAGGTAAGCGCGCACGGATTCGTCCGCGACGATCTCCGTCTCCGTCGGCCCCGGCTGCACATTGTTCACCGTGATGCCGCGCGGCCCGAGGTCGCGCGCGAGCCCGCGCGTGAGGCCGGCCACGGCCGCCTTGCTCATCGCGTACAACGCCACGCCCGGGCTGCCCGCGCGGTCCGCCACCATGCTGCCGATGTTGACGACACGCCCGCCTTCTCCCATGTGCGGCGCGGCCGCCTGCGTGGCGACGAACAGGGCGCGCACGTTGACGGCCGCGATGCGGTCGTAATCTTCCAGCGTCGTCTCGGCGAGGTCCTTGTGGACGAGGATGCCCGCGCTGTTGACGAGGATGTCGATGCGGCCGAACTGCGTCGCCACGCCCGCAATGGCCCGCTGCAGCGCCTGCGCGTCGGCGCTGTCCGCGCGCAGGGGCAGGGCGCGGCCGCCCGCGGCGTCGATGCTGGCGGCCAGCTGCAATGCGCGGTCGTGCGCGCTGACGTAGGTGAACGCGACGGTGGCGCCGTCTGCCGCGAGGCGGCGGACGATGGCGGCGCCGATGCCGCGCGAACCGCCGGTGACGAATGCGATCTTGCCGGTGAGGGAAGTCATGGTGAGCCTTTCTTGACTGATTGGTCCAAAATGGAGAATCGATTATACTTTCATTCTGGACTGACTAGTCAAGATAAAAACGATGGCAAGAACGAAGGTATTCGACCCGGCCGCGGCGCTCGATGCGGCGGTGCGGGTGTTCTGGGAGCAGGGGTACGAGGCGACGTCCACGGACGACCTGGTGCGCGCGATGGGCATCGGCCGCCAGAGCATGTACGACACGTTCGGCGACAAGAAGCAGCTCTATCTCGCCGCGTTCACGCACTACACGGACACGGGCGGCGCGGCGCTGCAGCACCGTCTTGGGGCCGGACAGTCGCCACTGGGTGCATTGGAAGCGTTCCTGCGCGAGATCGCCGGTGCGGACGCGGCCCTGCGCGCGCGCGGCTGCCTCAGCGTCAACGCCATCGCGGAATTCGGGCAGGCCGACGCCGGCGTGCAGGCGCTCGTCGAGCGCTCGCAACGGGTCACGGAAGACATCTTCGCGCAGGTCCTCGTGCGTGCGCGCCGGGCGGGCGAACTGGCGCCCGGCCTCGATCCGGCGTCCGCGGCGCATTTCGTCCACACGGCCATCCGCGGCATGCGCATCAGCGCGAAGGCGGGCGCCGGCGCCGCGCAACTCGGCGCGACGGTGGACTTCGTCATGGCCGCATTGAAGGCGCGCGCGGCGCCCGTCGCGGAAGTCTGAGCGTCAGCCTTCCGTCCTGGCGGCCGCGTCGATCAGGTTGTCGCGCAATTGCACGATGGCCTTCTGCAGCTGCGGGAATTCTTCCGGGCCCAGGCCGGACGCGGCGACCGTCTGCTTGCCGAATCCCAGTCCCTTCTCGCGCAGCGCGCGGCCCGCGTCCGTGAGCGAGATGCGGACGTTGCGCTCGTCTTCCTTGTCGCGCTCGCGGCGCACATAGCCCATCGCTTCCAGCCGCTTGAGCATCGGCGTCACCGTGCTCGGTTCGAGGAACAGCTTTTCGCTCAAGGCCTTGACGGTCAGCTGGTCCTGCTCCCACAGCGCGATGATCGCCAGGTATTGCGGATAGGTGAGGCCCAGCGCGTCCAGCACGGGCTTGTACACGCGCGAATACGCCAGATTGGTCGAGTAGATGGCAAAGCACATGAAGTCCGCCATGCGGGCGGCTTTGGCGCGGGTGTCGTTATCGGCAGGCATGATCATCCATAAAATTATCGCGATAACGATTATCGTACTTGAAATTCCGGAATCGTGCAGGTCACGGCAGGGTCAGCCGCGCCTCCAGCCCGCCCTCCGGCCGGTTGTGCAAGGTGAGCGTCCCGCCGAGACTCCCCGCCAGCTGGCGCGCGATGGCCAGCCCGAGCCCCGTGCCGCCCGTGTCGCGGTTGCGCGATGCCTCCAGCCGGAAGAACGGTTCGAACACGGCTTCCAGCTGCCCGGCGGGGATGCCGGGACCGTTGTCCAGCACGCGGATGAGCACTGCGCCCTGGCGGTCGCGCCCGGCGACGATGTCGGCCCCGCCACCGTAGCGCAACGCATTGTCGACGAGGTTGCCGACGATCCGCCGCAGCGCTTTCGGGCGCGTGTGCACCGGTGCGCCGATGCGGCCGTCGAGGTTCACGGCGCTGCCCGCGTCGCGGTAGTCCAGCACGAGGCTGTCGAGCTGGGCGTCGAGGTCGATGGCGCGCGCCGGCTCGCGTTCGCCGTGCATCGCGCGCGCGTAGCCGATGCCGTCCTTGACCAGGCCTTGCAGCTCTTCCAGGTCGGCGCGCAGGCGCGGCTGCTGGGCTTCGTCGTCCATCATGTCCACGCGCAGGCGCATGCGGGTGATCGGCGTTTGCAGGTCGTGCGAGATGGCGGCCAGGATGCGCACGCGCTCGTCGACGTACGCGGCGATGCGCTTCTGCATGGCGTTGAACGCGCGCGCCGAGCGCAGCACTTCGGACGGGCCGCGTTCCGGCAGCTCGACGGGGCGCAGGTCCGGCCCGAGCGCATCGGCTGCCTCGGCCAGCACGCGCAGCGGACGCACGGCCTGGCGCACCGCGAACCAGCAGCACGCGGCGAGGATCGCCAGCTGCGCCGCGAGCATGTACGGCAGCCATGGCGATAGCGGCACGCCGCGCATCGGCTGCACGTCGATGGTCAAGGGAGAGCCGTCCGTCAGGCGCAGGTGGACCTGCATGCGGCCCTCGTTGCCGAGGCCGTTCACGGACAGCGGATAGCTGCGGCCGATGCCTTGTTCGATCGAGTGCGCGATCTGCGCCGACAGCTTCTCGTCCGGCATCGCGCCTATCGTCTCGCCCGGCCCGAGGATGAAGCGGTAGCTGCGCCGCGCGAGCCGTGGCAGCCAGGCCGGGCGCTCGGCCGCCGGCAGCAGGTCGAGCAGGGCGACCGAGCTCGCGACCTCGCGTTCCACATATCCCATCATCAGGTTCGTCGTCGCCTGGTCGCGTTCCGTGAACGTGAGCGCGACGGACAGGCCCTGCGCCGCTGCGAGGCCCGCGAACAGGATCAATGCGAGGCGCGCATACAGGCTGCGCGGCCACCAGTTGCTGTTCATGTCGACCGGCCTTCCAGGATCGTCACCTCGGCCGAGAACACATAGCCCTCGTTGCGCAGGGTCTTGATGTAGCGGGGTTCGCGCGCGCCGTCGCCCAAGCGCTGGCGCAGGCGGCTCACGAGCAGGTCGATCGAGCGGTCGAAGAATTCCGCGTCGTTGCCGTGCGTGAGGCCCATCAGCTGGTCGCGCGACAGCACGCGCTGCGGGTGGTCGAGGAACACGCGCAGCAGGCGATACTCGGCGCCGCTCATCGCGACCTCGACGCCGTTGTCGTCGAGCAGGTGGCGGCCGACCGTGTCGAGGCGCCAGTCGCCGAACGCGATCAGTTTGGCGGCCTCCGTCACCTGCAAATTCGGCGGCAGCATGCGCGTGCGGCGCAGGACGGCGCGAATGCGGGCCAGCAGTTCGCGCACGGCGAACGGCTTCGGCACGTAGTCGTCGGCGCCGAGTTCCAGGCCGACGACGCGGTCCGTCTCGTCGTCGCGCGCCGTCAGCATCACGATCGGGATCGCGCGGTGCTTCCCCGCGCGCAGTTCGCGGCACAAGGTGAGGCCGTCCTCGCCGGGCATCATGATGTCGAGCAGGACCAGGTCGGGCGTCGCGTGCATCAGCGCGTTTCTCATCTCGCGGCCGTTGGCAGCCAGGGTGACGCGCAGGCCCTGCTTTTCCAGATAGGCTCCGACCAGTTCGCGGATGCCGCGGTCATCGTCGACGACCAGGACGTGATCGGACTCGTTCATGGGTTCTCCTTCGTTGGTTGCAGGGCTACTGTAGCGCGACGTCGCGGCGTCATTATGTCCGAATGTGTCGGGGGCTGGACAGGACACATGGCCTGACAAAAATGGGAGGTTGCGGACACATCGCGTACACACCGCGGGCGTCCAATGGAGTCTCACACAACAAGGAGGCTCTCATGACCAACCCGATCGAATCCCCGCTGGCCCTGCTGGCCGGCCTGGCCACGGTGGCGTCGCCGTGCGTGCTGCCCGTGCTGCCGTTTTTACTCGGCGCGACCGTGGAACAGTCGAGCCGCCGCCGTCCGCTCTTGATCGTCGCCGGCTTCGTGCTGTCGTTTTCCGCGTTCGCGTTGGCGCTGGGCGCCGTGTCGAGCGCGGCGCAGCTGGCGCAGGAGACGCTGCGGAATATCGCGATCCTGCTGCTGGGCGTATCGGGCCTGTTGCGGATCTGGTCGCGGCCGTGGGACCTCCTCGTCGACACCGTCCGCCCGCTGTGGGCGACGCTGCGCGGCACCGATGCGGTGCCGCGGCAGAGCGGCGCGTTCGTGCTGGGCCTGTCATTGGGCGCCGTGTGGACGCCGTGCGCGGGGCCCGTCCTCGCCTCGATCCTCGCCCTCGTCGTGCGGGCGCACGATCCCGGTAGAGCCGTGCAGCTCGTCGGCCTGTATGCGCTCGGTGCCGCGCTGCCGATGCTGGCGCTGATCCACGGTGGCCAGGCCATCGTCCAGCGGGTGCGCGGCGTGGCCCGTCATGCGGTGGCCCTGCAGCGCGCGTTCGGCGTCCTCGTGCTGGCCAGCGCGGCCGCGATCTGGTTCCAGGTCGACACGCAGATCGCCGCGCATATCCCGTCCATCTTCCCAACCCTGTAAGGAGTTCACCATGAAAATCCGTTCCCTCATCACCGCCGCCGCCTTCGTCGCCACCGGCGCAAGCATGAGTGCAAGCGCCGCACCCGCACCGGAATTCGCGGGCATCGACAACTGGATCAACAGCGCGCCTTTGAGCATGCAGCAGCTGCGCGGCAAGGTGGTGCTCGTGGACTTCTGGACCTACGACTGCATCAACTGCCAGCATGTGCTGCCGTACGTGAAAGGCTGGCACCAGAAGTACAAGGACCAGGGACTGGTCGTCGTCGGCGTGCACACGCCGGAATACGGCTTCGAGCGCAACCTGAACAACCTCAAGACGGCCGTGCAGCGCAACGGCATCACGTTCCCGGTCGCGCAGGACAACCGGTATGCCACCTGGAGCGCGTACAACAACCAGTTCTGGCCGGCGTTCTACCTCGTCGACAAGAAGGGCGAAGTCGTTTACACGCACTTCGGCGAAGGGGATTATGCGCAGACCGAGGCGACGATCCGCAAGCTGCTGGCGCAGTAAGCGTCAGTAGGGGATATTGCCGGGGAAGGAGGCGGCGAGCCAGCGCAGCGTGGCATGCGGATCGGCGACGCCGCCGGCCGCATCCAGCACCTGGCCACGCGGCTGGACGGCCCCCTGGCCGGCCCGGAGTTCGTCGAGGATGCGGCGGAGCAGGGCGTCACGCTCGTTGCCGAACGGGTCGGCGACCGTCTTCGCGAACTCGGCCGTGCCGACCTTGCCGTCGCCGTCCGCATCCAGCGCGTGCCAGCGGGCGTCCGTATCGCTGCCGCCGGCGCCGGCGATCTGCGCCGCGTACTCTGCCCGCGAGATCTGACCATCGCCGTCCGCGTCGACGGCGGCCGCGATCGCGCCGCGGTACATGTCGAGGAATTTTGCGGGCGTGACGCTGGGACTGGCAGGATTGGCCGCGGACTCGGCGGCCGGGACGGAGGACGTGCGGTGCGTGGAGATCGTGGTCATGGGTATCCCTTGCGATTGGATCGGGCACCCATTCTCGCCCCGGCGTCTAGTAATTTCTGTCAGAAAATTGTATTGCCGTCATTCAAGCGCTTCCGTGGCGGCCGGCGCCGGGGTGCGCACGGCCTTCGGCAACTGCACGAGGCGCGTGCCGGCCAGGCGGTCGTGCAGGAACTGGCGGTCGCGGTCGAGGAAGGCCGTGAGACCCCACGCCAGCACGCCCACGGCGACGGCCGCGCCGATCTGGGCCTTGTCCTTCAGGCCCAGTGCCGTGCAGGCGAGGAGGGCGGGCAGGAACCAGCCCCAGGCCAGCAGGTAGCGCACGATGGCCATGCGCAGCGGCAGGCGCGCGCCGCCGGTCGTGACGACCTGCATGCGCCACGTCTTCATCGCGAGGGTGTGGCCGCTGTTGGTCCAGCCCCAGGTGAAATACGCGCCGGTGACGACGAACAGCCAGACCTTCATCGCGTACTGGAACACGGGCGCGTGATTGTTGCGCGTGACGATGAGGAACAGCGCGACCGCCAGCATCTCCACCGCCAGCAACAGGAAGGTCTCGTAGACCATCGCGGTGAGGCGGCGCTTTATGGTCGGAGTCATGCTGGGGGTGTCGTGCATGGTGATCCTGTCTAGGCGTTGTTCGGCGTGATGCCCCAGTTGGCCGGGACCTGCTTTTCCGGCTCCGGTGCGGGCTGGGGATTGGCGGGCGGCTGCGCCGGTGCGGGCTGCACGGGCGCCGGGGGCGGCGGCGGCGTCACGCACGGCGGGGCGGCCGAGACGGTGTTCTTGATCATGCCGGCCGGGCACGACGTCGCGCCCTGGCCCAGCGGTGCGACGACCTTGCCGTTGGCCTGGGACGGCACGACGCGGGGCGTCTTGCGGGCCGTGGCCGAGGCGGCCAGTTTCTTCTTCTGGTCTTCCGGCAGTTGCAGGTAGCTTTCCCACGTAGCGTTCTTTTGCTCGGGGGCGATCTTGCGGGTGCGCGTATAGGTTTCGCGCGCCAGTTCGCGCTGCTCGGGCGTCAGCTTGGCCCATGCGCGCATGCGTTCGTGCACGCGCTGCTGCTCTTCCGGCTTCAGCGTGGCGAAGCGGTTCGCGAGCTGCAGCCATTTCTGCTTGCGCACGCCATCCATCTGGTCCCATTCGGCCTGCAGCGGCTGCAGGGCCACCTGCTGGGCCGGCGTCAGGCTGCGCCACGGGGACTTGTCGCCGCCCTTGTGGCTGCCGGTGGCCGGTTTGACGGGCTGCGTCGAGGCGGTGGTGGCGTCGGCCGCATCGCGCGCGGTCGGGCCTGATGCGGGAAGGAAGCCGCCTTGCTGGTGGAGGGTCAGTGCGACCGCGCCAACGAGCACGACGGCGGCGGCGGCGCCGGCAACCTTGAGCTTGTTAGCCGTCATCCTTTACTGGGCTCGCTGCGGCTGTTGTTGTGCTTGCTGCTGTTGCGCCAGGTAAGCGTTGAAGCCGTGGTCGGTGTAGGCGGTCAGGGGCAGGTCGTCGGACAGCACGGCCGCATCCAGCTCGGCCAGCTCGGCCGCACGCTGCTCGCGTTCGTACTGGTACACGCCGACCATGCCGGCCGCCATCAGCAGCAGCGGCGCGACGACTGCGGCACGCGCCACCCACTGCATCGAGAACAGCGCGCCCAGGTCGAACGACGCACGCTGCTGGTTGGCGCGTACCGGCGCAGCGGTAGCATGCGCTTTTTTTCGTGCGAGCGCGGCCGCGCGTGCGGCGGCCAGGCGGTCGGTCGTCGAGGCCGGCAGGTTGTCGAGGTTCTCGTTCAGGGCATGGCGAATCTTGTACGCCAGGTTGATGTCGTCGGTGTTCATAATTTAATTCCCTTGGCCTCCAGGGCTTTTTGCAGGGAATGCGTAGCGCGAGAGCAATGCGTCTTTACACTGCCCTCGGAGCATCCCATCGCTTGGGCCGTCTCGGCCACATCCATGTCCTGCCAGTAACGCATGAGGAACGCTTCCCGTTGACGCGCCGGGAGCTTTTGTATCTCTTCCTCGATCAGGCGCAGGGTTTCCGCACGTTCGACCTGATCCGCGCTCGACTCCGCGGCGGACGTTCCTTCTTCGGCCTCGTAAGATGCCAGTATATCAAAATCCTCGTCGTCGTCGTCGCGGCGGCCGAGGCCTCCGAAGAGGCTGATCCAGGTATTCCTGACCTTTTCGCGGCGGAAGTAATCGAGGATGGTGTTCTGCAGGATGCGCTGGAAAAGCATCGGCAATTCGGCCAGGGGCTTGTCGCCGTATTTCTCCGCGAGCTTGATCATGGCGTCCTGAACGATGTCGAGCGCTGCCTCGTCCTTGCGGACCGCGTACGCCGCCTGCTTGAAGGCGCGCCGCTCGACACTCTCGAGGAAGTCGTTGAGTTCTTTATCAGTGGCCATGCGATAAGTGGTGGGCGCCACCGGTACGTTGCCTGTGGCTTTTCGGAAAACTTTCGAATGCTAGCAAAATTTACGGATGACCGCACCCGAAACCGGCAGGGTCGCGTGTGCGGTCTTCCCTTATTGACTCTAGAATGGTCGGATTAACATTGTTCAGGAGATAGACGTGATGCGCATCCTCGGCAAGGCAAGCTCGATCAACGTCCGCAAGGTCTTGTGGACTGCCAGCGAACTCGGCATCGCGTTCGAACGTGAAGACTGGGGCAGCGGCTTCCGCTCCACGCAGGAACCGGAATTCCTCGCGCTGAATCCGAACGCGATGGTGCCGGTGCTGGTCGATGGCGACGTCGTGCTGTGGGAGTCGAACACGATCAGCCGCTACCTGGCCGCACGCTACGGCGACGGACGCCTGCTGCCCGCCGATGCGCTGGCCCGCGCGAAGGTCGAGCAGTGGATGGACTGGCAGGCGACGGAATTGAACAATGCGTGGCGCTACGCGTTCATGGGCCTGCTGCGCAACAGTCCGGCGCACCAGGATCCGGTCCAGATCGCCGCGAGCATCGCCGCCTGGAATCGCCAGATGGGCCTGCTCGAGCGGCACCTGGAAACGGCAGGCGACTACGTGGCGGGCGGGGCGTTTTCGCTGGCCGACATCGTGCTCGGCCTGTCCGCGCACCGCTGGCGCAAGACGCCGATGGACGAGCGTCCCGGCTATCCTGCCATCGCGGCCTGGATGGCGCGGCTGGAGGTGCGACCCGCGGCCCGCGCGTGGCTGCCGGACGATATTGTGTGAAAGCGCGCTTGAAAAAATAATTATTTATCTTGACCAGAATGGTGCAACGCAGTAAGGTATGGAACGCTTTGCACCCCCGAAGCTTATTGTCAAGCCAGCTTGTCACACAAGGTCAACCTGGGCATGACGCGCTTTCACAATGTAGGCAGTTTGCTCCAACCCGTGCCACAAGCGCGAGAGATTCGCATTCCGCTACAGTAACTCAAGCTGAACGAGTTGCGTCCAGCGCCGGTTCGTAAGGATCCTACGGCATCCTGAAAGATCGACGTGACCGCAGAGAGAAGGGAAGCATGAGCACTGTTGCGTGACACGTATCTCGTCAGGGACGAGCATCCGATCAATCTCCCTATGGGTTTTGAAAGGAAACGTATCATGAGTAACGACGCAGCAGCTCCCATCACGGGCGCTGAGATCGTAGTCCGTTGCCTGGCGGAAGAGGGCGTGAAGCACGTCTTCGGTTACCCCGGCGGTGCGGTTCTCTACATCTACGACGCCATCTTCAAGCAGGACAAATTCCAGCACATCCTGGTACGCCACGAGCAGGCAGCCGTGCACGCGGCCGACGCGTATTCGCGCAGCTCGAATGAAGTGGGCGTATGCCTGGTCACGTCCGGTCCGGGCGTCACCAATGCCGTCACCGGCCTCTCCACCGCATACATGGATTCGATTCCGATGGTCGTGATTTCCGGCCAGGTTCCGACCAATGCGATCGGCCAGGACGCATTCCAGGAATGCGACACCGTGGGCATCACGCGCCCGGTGGTGAAACACAATTTCCTCGTCAAGGACGTCAAAGACCTTGCCGATACCATCAAGAAGGCCTTCTATATCGCACGCACCGGCCGTCCGGGCCCGGTCCTCGTCGATATCCCGAAGGACGTGAGCATGCAGAAGGCGACGTACTCGTACCCGAAAGAGGTCGAGATGCGTTCCTACCGCCCCGTCGACAAGGGCCACGCCGGCCAGATCCGCAAGGCAGTGCAGCTGCTGCTGGCGGCCGAGCGTCCGATGATCTACACGGGCGGCGGCGTCATCCTCGCCAATGCATCGAACGAACTGAACAAGCTGGTCGACAAGCTCGGCTTCCCGGTCACGAACACGCTGATGGGCCTGGGCGCCTACCGCGCCACCGACAAGAAATTCGTCGGCATGCCGGGCATGCACGGCACCTACGAAGCGAACATGGCGATGCAGCACTGCGACGTCCTGATCGCCATCGGCGCCCGTTTCGACGACCGCGTGATCGGCAACCCGAAGCACTTCGCGTCGAACCCGCGCAAGATCATCCACATCGACATCGACCCGTCGTCGATCTCGAAGCGCGTGAAGGTGGACATCCCCATCGTCGGCAACGTCAAGGACGTGCTGGTCGAACTGCTGTCGCAGCTCGATGCCGCCGAGCAGCGTCCGAACCCGGCCGTGCAGAAGTGGTGGCAGCAGATCGAGGACTGGCGCGGCCGCGAGTGCCTGCGCTATGCGACCTCGGATGAGCTGATCAAGCCGCAGTCCGTCGTCGAGAAAGTCTGGGAAGTCACCGGCGGCGACGCGTTCATCACGTCGGACGTGGGCCAGCACCAGATGTGGGCCGCGCAATACTACCCGTTCGACAAGCCGCGCCGCTGGATCAATTCCGGTGGCCTGGGCACGATGGGCGTGGGCCTGCCGTACGCGATGGGCGTGCAGATGGCGAATCCGGGCGCGACCGTGGCCTGCATCACGGGCGAGGGTTCGATCCAGATGAACATCCAGGAACTCGCGACCTGCAAGCAGTATCACCTGACGCCGAAGATCATCCTCCTGAACAACCGCTTCCTGGGCATGGTGCGCCAGTGGCAGGAACTCGACTACGGTTCGCGTTACTCCGAGTCGTACATGGATTCCCTGCCGGACTTCGAGAAGCTGGCCGAAGCGTATGGCCACGTCGGCATGCGCATCGAGAAGCCGGGCGACGTCGACGGCGCGCTGCGCGAAGCGTTCGCCATGAAGGACCGCCTGGTGTTCATGAACTTCATTACCGACCGTAGCGAAAACGTCTGGCCGATGGTCAAGACGGGCAAAGGCTTGTCGGAAATGCTGCTCGGATCGGAGGACCTGTAATGCGACACATCATCTCCGTCCTGCTGGAAAACGAAGCCGGCGCGCTGTCGCGCGTGGTGGGCCTGTTCTCGGCACGCGGCTACAACATCGAGACGCTGACCGTGGCGCCGACCGAAGACGCTACCCTGTCGCGCATGACCATCGTGACGACGGGTTCGGACGACATCATCGAGCAGATCACCAAGCACCTGAACCGCCTCATCGAGGTGGTGAAGGTGGTCGACCTGACCGAAGGCCAGCACATCGAGCGCGAGCTCATGCTGATCAAGGTGAGGGCAGTCGGCAAGGAACGCGAAGAAATGAAGCGCACCGCCGACATCTTCCGCGGCCGCATCATCGACGTGACGGAAAAAACGTACACGATCGAACTGACGGGCGCGAAGACGAAGCTGGACGCCTTCATCGACGCCATCGACCGCGCCTCGATCCTCGAAACCGTCCGCACGGGCGGGTCCGGCATCGGCCGCGGCGAGCGCATCCTCAAGGTTTGACGCTGGCGATTCATTCGGTGGACCCTGCGTCCACCAAACAAAATAACGACACACGAAAAGTACAGGATTAAAAATGAAAGTTTTCTACGACAAAGACTGCGACCTCTCCCTCATCAAAGGCAAGAATGTCGCCATCATCGGCTACGGCTCGCAAGGCCACGCACACGCCCAGAACCTGACGGAATCGGGCGTCAACGTCACCGTCGGCCTGCGCCGCGGCGGCGCGTCGTGGGGCAAGGTCGAACAGGCCGGCATCAAGGTCGCTGAAGTCAACGAGGCAGTGAAAGCCGCCGACGTCGTCATGATCCTGCTGCCGGACGAGAACATCGCCGACGTGTACAAGAACAACGTCGAACCGAACATCAAGCAGGGCGCCGTGCTGGCGTTCGCGCACGGCTTCAACGTGCACTACGGCCAGGTCGTGCCGCGCGCCGACCTCGACGTCATCATGGTCGCACCGAAGGCCCCGGGCCACACCGTGCGCGGCACCTACCGCCAGGGTGGCGGCGTGCCGCACCTGGTCGCCGTCTACCAGGACAAGTCCGGCGCAGCCCGCGACATCGCCCTGTCGTACGCCATGGCCAACGGCGGCGGCAAGGCCGGCATCATCGAAACCAACTTCCGTGAAGAAACCGAAACCGACCTGTTCGGCGAGCAGGCCGTGCTGTGCGGCGGCGCCGTCGAGCTGATCAAGGCCGGCTTCGAGACGCTGGTGGAAGCCGGCTATGCTCCGGAAATGGCTTACTTCGAGTGCCTGCACGAGCTGAAGCTGATCGTCGACCTGATCTACGAAGGCGGCATCGCCAACATGAACTACTCGATCTCGAACAACGCGGAATACGGCGAATACGTCACCGGCCCGCGCGTCGTGACCGAAGACACCAAGAACGCGATGCGCGCCGTGCTGAAGGACATCCAGACTGGCGAATACGCCAAGTCGTTCATCCTGGAAAACAAGGCCGGCGCCCCGACCCTGATCTCGCGTCGTCGCCTGAACGCCGAGCACCAGATCGAGACGGTCGGCGCACAGCTGCGCGCGATGATGCCGTGGATCGCCAAGAACAAGCTGGTCGACCAGTCGAAGAACTGATCGTCTAGTTAGCTGTCGTACCGTCGCCCCTGCGCAGGCAGGGGCCCAAGTTCAGCGTTTCGACAACGCTAAATTGGGCCCCCGCCTCCGCGGGGGCGACGCTTTTGGGCCGCAGGCCAAGTGCATTCGATTGCAACGATTTGCAACTTTCCATTACATAAACTCGACTTTTACGCCAAACCGGTTATCGTTCTCCTGCCGCGGCAACAGCCGCGCATGCAATCAAGGAGAACAACAATGTCCATCAAAAAACTCGTCCTGTTGACCGCGCTGGCGTCCGCGTTGTCCGCGCAAGCCCAGTCCGCGCCCGCCACGAGCGGCACCCTGGTCATCGTGCCCGCGTTCGGTGAAGTGAAACATGCCAACGACGAGGCGACCGTCACCTTCGCCGTCGAGGAGCAGGACAAGGATCGCGCGGCAGCCACCGCCCGCGCCAACCAGAAGATGAAGCAGGGCACCGAGATCGTGCGCCGCGAAGATCCGCAGGCGGAACTGAAAACGGTCGGCTATTACACCTATCCCGTCTATCCGGAAGTGCCGGACGGCCCGCGTCCGCTGGCGAACCCTGCCGCGCGCCGCGTCCCGATCGGCTGGCGCGTCGGGCAATATCTTGAAGTGAAAACGCGCAACCTGCAGGCGCTGCCGAAGACGGCCGCCGCCGCGCAGAAAGTCGTCAACCTGAACGGCATCGATTACCACCTGAGCCCGGAGCTGCAGAAACGCCTGGACGACGAGCGCATTGCCGCCACCTACCGCAACCTGAACGAGCGCATCGCTTCCATCGCGCGCGCGATGGGCCGCAACGTGAACGACGCCGTCATCGACACGGTCGATTTCGAAGGCAGCGGCAATTACGCGGGCGGCCAGGCCGAGGCCGCGGCACCGCAGATGATGCGCATGTCGGCCAAGCGCGCCGACATGGCCGAGATGCCGGAACCCAGCTTCGAGCCGGGCGAGACGACCTTGCAGATGCGCCTGGTCGGCAAGGTGAAATTCCGCTGAAGGTAGCCGTTCGCTAACACGGGAGGCGGACCTTATAATGGCGGGGTCCGCGCCTCCTCGGTGCATTGTTGAGAAAAAGAAACCTATGCCGACACTACCCCGACGCCGCAAACCCGGCGCCATCAAGGCGCCCCGCTTCGCCCGCTTCAGCCGCGTCCGCAAGACGGACGCCGCCGCGTCGCGCCCGCGCCGGGGCATCTACCTGCTGCCGAACGCCTTCACGACGGCAGCGCTGTTCGGCGGCTTCTACGCGATCGTGATGGCGATGAACCAGCGCTTCGACCACGCCTGCTGGGCCGTGTTCATCGCGATGGTGCTGGACAGCCTGGACGGCCGCGTCGCCCGCCTGACGAACACGCAATCGGAGTTCGGCGCGCAGTACGACAGCCTGTCCGACATGGTCTCGTTCGGCGCCGCGCCGGCCCTCGTCATCTACGAATGGTCGCTGCGCGGCCTGGGCAAGCTGGGCTGGATCGCCGCGTTCGTCTACTGCGCCGGCGCCGCGCTGCGCCTGGCCCGCTTCAACACGAATATCGAGGTCGTCGACAAGCGCTTTTTCCAGGGCTTGCCGAGCCCGGCCGCTGCTGCGCTGGTCGTCGGCTTCGTGATGATGATGACGGACCCGGATATCAACGTCAGCGCGCGCAAGGTCGACTGGATCTCGTGGGGCATCACGCTGTTCGCGGGCCTGACGATGGTGACCAATGTCCCGTTCTACAGCTTCAAGGACGTCAATTTCCGCAAGTCGGTGCCGTTCATCGTCGTGTTCCTGATCGCGCTCGCGCTGGCGCTGCTGGCGATCGATCCGCCCAAGGTGCTGTGGCCGCTGTTCGTCCTGTATGGCCTGTCGGGCTATGCCGTGTATCTGTACCGGCTCGCGAAGGGCAAGCCCGTCAGCATCGTCCAGACGGACGAAGAGGCGCTGGATCCGAGCGAGCGGCGCTGAGGCCGCCCCACGAAAAAACGCCCCGGAGGGCGTCATGCGAAGCGGGACCGTGCGCGGTCCCGTTGTCATTTCTATCGGGCGTCAGCTTGCCTTGCCAGTCGACTTGCCATGTTGCTGGCCCTGCTGGCTGCCCTGGACGTTGCCCTGGATCGTGCCGTCACGCGCATCGGCTTCGACGCGGACACCGGCCTCCGCGCCGTTGCCGCCGCTTTGCAGGTTGCCGCGGTGGGCACTGCCATTCCCGCCACCCTGCTGGAACAGATCGCGGAAGTTCTTCAGCGTGTCCTGCTGGGTGCGCAGGCTGTTCTGCGTTTCTTCGGAGGCTGCGCGAGACACCTCGTCGGCCAGGGATTTGGCCGTGCGCGACGTCTGGGGCACGTGCTGCTCGGCGACACGGGCCAGTTCGACCTGGGAGTCCGCCACGACGCGCGAGAGATGCTGCTGGTAGGCGCGAATCTTTTCCGCCGCCGGTTGGGCGCGCGATGCGGCGGCCGAGATGGCCTCGGTCGGATGCGTTGTGGTCATCAGTTGTTGACTGGCGATATTCGTTTCTTCCAGCAAGGTCTGGCCCAGCTGGATGTTGGCTTCGACGATGTTCTGGATCGAACGCGACCACGATTTCGACATGTCGTTGAGAAACGCAACCTGGGCATCCAGGTGCGAACGAACTGCGGGCGTAACGGATTGCGAGAATAGGAACATGTATGACCTCATGAAAGTGTATCCGGTCTGAAAATTGCGACGCTGTGGCACAAAGATGCCAGAAATCAATTGATAGCTAGATTTTGCATCGCACAATCGCACTGCTCAGCACATATGCGTTCTAGCGCGAGTTCGTTAGACTAGACGCTTTTCATGACTTTTCAATGTCGGTTTCAACCGTGCGCACGACGTTTTTGTCCTGAATAATAAACTTCCGTCGTTTTCGGTCAATATATTTTTCGCCTCATATTCGCCGGGAAATTTATGAGGAATTGCTGCATTGCAGCAGGTCTGTCATGGAAGTATGGAACGGGTCGGCGGCGTGTGGCGCCATGCCTGGAGCGAGCGTCCGGGTGTCAATCCCGGGCCGTGCGCCATTCCTGCGAGCTGGCCGTCGATTCGTGCTCCGGGCAATTGGTCTGACGCCACTTGCCGTGCTTCTCGATCATGTCGATGCTCGTCGTCGGCGCGCGCTCCGTCATGCAATAGGTGCCACCGCCCGAGATCACGCGCTCGCGGCGCGCGCCGTCGCCCGTGTTGTTGACGAGTTCCGCCACCTTCGGCGCCTGGTACCACGCGTTCGGCGCCATGTCGGCCGCGGCCTGGATGCCCCTGCGCAGGCGGATCTGCGGGCTGTCCGGCGGGGCGACGATATACGGATTGTTTTCCTTGCGCAGCGCGCGGTCGATGGCGCCGACGTCGCGCCGGGCGCGTTCCAGCATGGCGGCGCCGGCGGAGGGCGGCGGCGGTGCCGCGGGCGTGCTCGCGGCGGCGGGCGTGTCGGCCGCGGGCGGCGCCACGGCGGGTGCGGCCGGCACGGTCACGCGGGGCAGGGTGATTGCGCCTGCGCGCGGCGCTGCCTGCGGGCGCGCGGGCGCCTGTTCCTCTTGTTCGCGCCGCGGCCGGGGCGCGGCGGGCGCCGGCAGCCGAATCCACTGGATCGTCGAGCGCGGCGGATCGGGCGCGACGGTGGGCGGACGGCGCGTCATCTGCCAGCCCAGGACCAGGACGGCATGCACGACGAGAGTGACCGCGATGCCGACGTGGCGGCGGTCGCGCGGCGGGAGCAGGGCAGGTGCGGTGGTGATCATGTCGGCCCAGTATAGCCAGCGCCGATCGCCACATCCTCACACATTGTTGCGCTGCCGGCGTGGATCAGCGGCGGCGGAAACGGTCGTCGTACAGCGGGTCGGGCCCGTTGAGCATCTGGCGCACGACGCCCTGCGCATCGAAGTGCACGTTCATCATCGAGTTCCACACGCCCGCTTCCTTGTAGCGGTACGACCAGACTTCGTAGTCGTGCGCGTACACCCGCGACACCTCGGCCGGGCGGCCGAAATTGCGCAGGATGTCGTCCTTGGTCCACCGGTCGACCTTGACCTTGCCGAAGTTCTCGCTCGTGAGCACCTGGTCGTACGAGACGAGGCGGCCGTCCGGGCCGATGCGCGCCATGTACTGGAACTGGCCCATCGGCTGGCCACGGTATTCGAGCACCTGGCCGCCGGCGGGGTCCGGATAGACGGCGTTCGGCTGCCCGAGCTGCGCAGTGACGGCGGCCAGCGGCGCCCCGACGGGCGGCGGCTGGCGCAAGATCGTCGTGCAGCCTGACAGGACCAGCGCCAGGGCGGTTACGCGCAGGGTCGAACGGAGCGGGTTCATCATCGCAATCTCCTGGGTTACAGGCCCTTCGAACGGTCGTCGAGCAGTGGATCCGGCGTGTCGTCCGTGCGCCGTACTTCACCGCGGACGTTGAAATAGATGTTCCTGTACGAGTTCCAGACACCGTCCTGCTTGTAGCGGTAGGACCAGACTTCGTCGCCCGTCGCGCGGTCGCGCGAGACTTCGGCGGGGCGGCCGAAGCGGCGCAGCACGTCGTCCTTCGTCCAGCGCGCCGGCTGCACCTTGGCGAAATTCTCGCTGGTGAGCGCCTGCTCGTACGCCACGAGGCGGCCGTCGGCGCCGATGTGTGCCATGTGGTTGTACTGGCCCATCGGCTGGCCGCGGTATTCCAGCACCTGGCCGCCGGCGGGATCGGGGTAAACGGCGTCCGGCTTGCCCAGTTTCGCGGTCACGTCGGCCAGCGGCGTGCCGGCCGGCGGTGTGCGGCTGAAGGTCGAGCAGGCGGACAGGGACAGGGCGATGCCCAGGGCGGCGGCGGTGCGGATGAGAGTGTTTTTCATGTATGTACGGTTCAGCGGGCATGCCATTGTGGCATCGCCAACCTGCCGATTTTAACGGAAGCGGCGGAAAAACTGGCCTCGCCCGCGCTTTTCCCATATACTTCCCGGTCTTGGCCTTCGGGCCAGGTTTTTTATCAATTCACGGTGCGCTGGGTTCCGACTCTTGCACCGCATGTGAAAGGCAACATCATGACCGTAGAAAACATCAACAAGGCCGCGATCATCGCGGACAACGCACGCGGCGACAAAGACACCGGTTCGCCGGAAGTCCAGGTTGCACTGCTGACCGCCCGCATCAACGAACTGAACGGCCACTTCAAGGAACACCAGAAGGATCACCACTCCCGTCGTGGCCTGATCATGATGGTCAACCGTCGTAAGAGCCTGCTGGCTTACCTGAAGGCCAAGGATCTGAACCGTTACCGCGACCTGATCGCCAAACTCGGCCTGCGTAAGTAATCAGCAGTTCCCGAGCATTGCGCCAGACGGCCCAAGCTTCGAAATGCCTGCGTCAGTTTCACTGTCGCGGGCATTTTTCGTTTTGGCCGTCGTTGAGTTTTTCTTTGAAGTAAGTCGGGGTCAGAGCACAACCGTGAACACCGTGCTCTGACCCCGAAGGAAAAAAATGCAGTCGAGGTGAACGACAGCGCCTGAAAATCTGTCGGCAAATAGAAAGGGATTACCCATGTTTAACAAAGTTACGAAAACCTTCCAGTACGGCGACCATACCGTCACCCTCGAGACCGGCGAAATCGCCCGTCAAGCCAGTGGCGCCGTCCTCGTGTCGGTCGAAGACACCGTCGTCCTCGCGACCGTCGTGGCCAAGAAGGATGCCAAGCCAGGCCAGGATTTCTTCCCGCTGACCGTCGACTACATCGAGAAGAGCTACGCCGCGGGCAAGATCCCGGGCGGCTTCTTCAAGCGTGAAGGCCGTCCGTCGGAGAAGGAGACGCTGACGTCGCGCCTGATCGACCGTCCGATCCGTCCGCTGTTCCCGGAAGGCTATCTGAACGAAGTCCAGGTAATCATCCACGTCCTGTCCGTCAATCCGGAAATCGATCCGGACATTCCGTCGATGATCGGCGCCTCGGCCGCCCTGTGCATCGCCGGTATCCCGTTCAACGGCCCGATCGGCGCGGCCCGCGTCGGCTACGCGAACGGCCAGTACATCCTGAACCCGACCACGACCCAGCTCAAGACCTCGCAGATGGACCTGGTCGTCGCCGGTACCGAGCACGCCGTGCTGATGGTCGAATCCGAAGCGCAGCAGCTGTCGGAAGAAGTCATGCTGGGCGCGGTCGTCTACGGCCACGAGCAGATGAAGGCCGTCATCGACGCGATCCACGCGCTGGTCGAAGAAGGCGGCAAGCCGGAAGTCGAATGGGCGCCGGCACCGAAGAACGAAGCACTGATCGCGCAAGTCGCGCAACTGGCCGACGCGAAAATCCGCGACGCCTACCAGACCCGCGAAAAATCGGCGCGCCAGCAAAAGCTGAAGTCGCTGTCGACCGAAGTGCTGGCCGGCCTGGCCGCGCAGGGCGTCGAAGCGGATGCAGCCGAAGTCGGCAACATCCTGTTCGACATGGAAGCCAAGGTCGTGCGTTCGCAGATCCTGGAAGGCGAGCCGCGCATCGACGGCCGCGACACCCGCACCGTGCGTCCGATCTCGATCCGCACGAGCGTCCTGCCGCGCACCCACGGTTCCGCGCTGTTCACCCGCGGCGAAACCCAGGCCCTCGTGATCGCCACGCTGGGCACCGGCCGCGACAGCCAGAAGATCGACGCGCTGATGGGCGAGTACACCGACGACTTCATGATGCACTACAACATGCCCCCGTTCGCCACCGGTGAAACCGGCCGCGTGGGCACGCCGAAGCGCCGCGAGATCGGCCACGGCCGCCTGGCCAAGCGCGCGCTGGTCGCCGCGCTGCCGTCGCCGGAAGAGTTCAGCTACTCGGTCCGCCTGGTGTCGGAAATCACCGAGTCGAACGGTTCGTCGTCGATGGCGTCCGTCTGCGGCGGCTGCCTGGCACTGATGGACGCCGGCGTCCCGATGAAGGCCCACGTGGCCGGCATCGCGATGGGCCTGATCAAGGAAGGCGGCAAGTTCGCCGTCCTGACCGACATCCTGGGCGATGAAGACCACCTGGGCGACATGGACTTCAAGGTCGCCGGCACCACCGCGGGCATCACCGCGCTGCAGATGGACATCAAGATCCAGGGCATCACGAAGGAAATCATGCAGGTGGCCCTGGCGCAAGCCAAGGAAGCCCGCCAGCACATCCTGGTCGAGATGCAGAAGGCCGTGCCGTCTGTGAAGACGGAACTGTCGGACTTCGCACCGCGCCTGATCACCATCAAGATCAACCCGGAAAAGATCCGTGACGTGATCGGCAAGGGCGGCGCCGTGATCCGCGCGCTGACCGAAGAGACCGGCACGCAGATCGACATCACCGACGAAGGCATCGTGACCATCGCGTCGGTCGACGCCGCCGCCGGCCAGGAAGCCAAGCGCCGCATCGAAGAGCTGACCGCATCGGTCGAAGTGGGCAAGACCTACGACGGCACCGTGCTGAAGCTGCTGGACTTCGGCGCCATCGTCCAGGTCATGCCGGGCAAGGACGGCCTGCTGCACATCTCGCAGATCGCCAACGAGCGTGTGAACGCCGTCGCCGACTACCTGAAAGAAGGCCAGCAAGTGCGCGTGAAGGTCCTCGAGACCGACGAGCGCGGCCGCCTGAAGCTGTCGATGAAGGCAGCGGCTGCGGATGACGCGGCGGCAGCGGCGCAGTAAGCCCTGCCTCCGGACGCCGCGGCGTCCAGATTACGAAAACCGCCAGTGCGTGAGCCTGGCGGTTTTTTTATTGGCGCGGCCTATCTCAAGCCTGCCTGGTGCCAAATTTGGTGCTGAATTTAGGTCTATGGTAGGATGCCGTCATCGACCGTGGAGGCACCATGAACTTCGTGCAGAACATTCAGCCCATCAGCTACCTGAAAACGAACACCAGCGATGTGGTCAAGCAGGTGCAGGAGACGCGTCAGCCTGTGATGATTACCGTGAACGGCAAGGTTCAGGCTGTCATCCAGGATCCCTTGAGCTATCAAAAAATGCAGGATCAGCTCACGATGTTCCGCATTCTGGCGCATGGCCAGAAGCAAATCGAAAAAGGCGAGGTAACCGATCATGATGATCTCTTTGCCCGGTTCGACGCGGAAGACAAGGAAAGCTGAACACTTCCATGAACATCATCTGGACGAATGCCGCGCGCGACGATGTGCTTGAAATCCGCGCGTACCTGAAGCTCTATCAGTCGCCGGCATTCGTCAAAAAGGTCACTGAACAGATCCGGGACGAAGCCGGTTCACTCAAGGACTGGCCTTCCAAGGGCACCTACGTGCCGGAATTGGAAGAGCTTCAGCGGGATCAGTATCGCGAGCTTCTTGCGGGCCAACATCGCATCATCTTCGAACGCGCGAGCGAAGCGTTCTACATTCACATTGTTTGTCATACGAGCCACGATCTCGAGGCACTCCTGCGTCGACGGCTGTTGGCCGATGCATGAACCAACCTTTCCTGCCATCTCATTCATGGTCTTGGATTAACACATTCATCAACGTGATATCTCAACCGTAGTCGATTGCCGAGATATTCCTTTTGGGAATGCTCAGTATTTGAACATGAAATTGGATTTATATCTCATCCGTTCGCATAATGTCCTTACACCAAACGAACCGGAGAAGAGAAATGAACATCGCCAAGAACATGGAATCGATCTTTGTCGCAGCCGTCGTCGTCGTCGCCAGCGTGGCGAACGCGATCGCCGCACCCGCAGCGCCGCTGGAAATTGCCGCGCCCCGCGCCGTCGTGTCGGCTGCGCCCGTGATGGAATCCCCGCTGATCACCATCGTCGTCGTCGGCAAACGCCTGACGGCTGAACAGAAAGCAAAACGTGCCTGAGCCGGCGTCATGCAGCATTGCCCATCGTCACCGCATGTAGTTTCCCTGTTCATCAGCAACTAAAACCGCCAGTGCGTGAGCCTGGCGGTTTTTTGTTTCTGCCGCCCCACAGAATTCGCATTTCCTGCGCCTTTACCAAAAGAAGTTTCCCAAAGTTACCACTACGGTAAACCTTTGACGCCTCATGCTGCAAAGCTGCAGAATATATCGAGGTTTCCCCGCCTATCGTGTCGTGTTGTGCAGGAAATGGATGGTATAGTTGGTCATTTGACAGAATTGCCGGGGCCGCAAACGGGTCCAAACGGCACAACCTTTCACTCCAAAAAAGGAATACAGATGACGACCCAGGACTACGCGAACCGCATCAGCCAGCTCATCCAGGATCATCAGGCCGACATCGGCTCGGAGTGGATCGAGCAGCTGGAAGCGCTGACGGTGCGGTCGAGCGTCGTCTCGAAAGACCAGCTGCGCAAGCACTGCCAGCAATTCCTGGCCGCGTTCGCCCAGGCCACGCGCGGCGGCGAACTGCAGAACATCGACCACCGTTCGTGGGACGAGGTGCGCGACATCCTGAGCGAGATCTCGTCGACCCGCGCCAGGAACGGTTCGACCCCGAGCGAGACGGCGACCTTCGTGTTCTCGCTGAAGCAGCCGCTGTTCACGCGCCTGAACGAAGGCTTCGCGGGCGACCCGGCCGCGCTCGCATCGGCCTCGTGGACCATCAGCTCGCTGCTCGACAAGATGGGCCTGTACACCATCGAAGTGTTCCAGCGCGCGCGCGACCAGATCATCGTGCGCCAGCAGCAGGAATTGCTGGAACTGTCGACGCCCGTCGTCAAACTGTGGGATGGCATCCTCGCGCTGCCGCTGATCGGCACGCTGGATTCGGCACGCACCCAGGTGGTGATGGAGAACATCCTGCAGAAGATCGTCGACACGGGCGCCGCGATCGCCATCATCGACATCACCGGCGTGCCGACCGTCGACACGCTCGTCGCGCAGCACCTCATGAAAACGATCGCGGCCGCACGCCTGATGGGCGCCGACTGCATCATCAGCGGCATCCGTCCGCAGATCGCGCAGACCATCGTGCACCTGGGCGTGAACCTGGAAGACGTCGTGACGAAGGCCACGCTGGCGGACGCGTTCCTCGTCGCGCTCGAGCGCACCGGCACGTCCGTCATCAAACGCACCGCCCACGCATAAGGATCGCGCATGGAACGCATCCCGATCCTCCGCATGGGCGACCTCCTGCTGGTGACGATCCAGGTCGACATGCACGACCGCCTGGCGATGACCCTGCAGGACGACCTCACCGAACGCATCGTGCGCGACCGCGCCAAGGGCGTCCTGATCGACATCTCGGCGCTCGACCTGGTGGATTCGTTCATCGGCCGCATGATCAGCAACACGGCCGCGATGGCGCGCGTGCTCGATGCGCAGACCGTGGTGGTCGGCATGCAGCCGGCCGTCGCGATCACGCTGGTCGAACTGGGTCTCACGCTGCACGGCGTGAAGACGGCACTCAACGTCGAGAAGGGCATGGCCCTGTTGGGAAAGACTGATTTTTGATGAGCGCTGCTCTCAACAACGCGGTGGTCTTCGAGTCCGAACTGCTCGAGCGGCACCGCCAGGACCGCACCGAACGCACGGCGCTGCCGCTGCGCTCGGACGAGGACGTCGTCGCGCTGCGCAAGCACGTGCGCGAACGGGCCGTCGCGATCGCGCTGTCGCTCGTCGACCAGACCAAGCTCGTGACGGCGGCCAGCGAGCTGGCGCGCAATACGCTCAAGTACGGCGGCGGCGGCATGGTCTACCTCGATGCGCTGACGGACGGCTTCCGCAAGGGCGTCGGCCTGATCTTCGTCGATAACGGTCCCGGCATCCCCGACCTCGAGATGGCGCTGCGCGACGGCTACACGACGGGCGGCGGTCTCGGGCTTGGCCTCGGCGGTTCGAAACGCCTCGTCGACGAATTCGACATCGATTCCCGCGCGGGGGAGGGCACTGCGGTGTCGGTCGTCAAATGGAAACGCTGATCAGTTCGCTGTCCCCGCAGCTCAACTTCGTCATCACCCACGCCAGCGACGTCTCGGCCGCGCGCCGCGCCGGGCAGAAGCTGGCGGACGCGCTCGGCTTCGACGACGTCAAGGCCGGCCGCCTCGCGATCATCATCACGGAAGCGGCCACCAACATCCTCAAGCACGCGGGCGAGGGCACCGTCACGATCATGCGCACGCAGTCCGGCGTCGCGATGCCGGGCGTGGACGTCGTCGCCGTCGACAACGGGCCCGGCATCGCCGACCTCGACTTCGCGCTGCGCGACGGCGTCTCGACGGCCGGCACGGCGGGCACGGGCCTCGGTGCGCTGCGCCGCCAGGCCGATGAATTCGACGCGTGGACCCGGCACGGCGGCGGCAGCGCCTTCTTCATGCGTGTCTGGCAGGGCGCCGTGCCGCCCGAGCCCTGCGGCATCGAAGTGGGTGCGCTGTGCACGCCGCTGGCGGGCGAGGACGAGAGCGGCGACGGCTGGGCCGTCACCTGCGATCTCGATGGCGCGACCCTGGTCGGCGTGGACGGACTCGGTCACGGGCCGGACGCGGCGAAGGCCGCCGCCGGTGCCATCCAGGCGCTGCAAAAGCGTCCGGCCGCCCGGCCTGCCGAGGTGCTGCAGACGGCGCACGAACTGCTGCGCATCACGCGCGGTGCCGCGATGTCCGTGGCAAGGATCGACTACAGCGGCGGCGACGTCCGTTTCGCCGGCATCGGCAACGTGGCCGCCGTCGTGTTCGACGGCACGGCGCGCCGCGCGCTCGTCTCGCACAACGGCATCGTGGGCCACAACATGCGCAAGGTACAGGAATTCACCGCGCCGTTCCCGCCCGGCGCGCTGTGCGTGCTGGCCTCGGACGGCATCCAGACCCAGTGGGACATCGGCGCGTACCCGGGCCTGCATGTGCACGCGCCCGCGCTCGTGGCGGCCGTGCTGATGCGCGACTTCATCCGCCGCCGCGACGATGCGATGGTGCTGGTCGCGCGCCGGAGAACGTCATGAACGTCCAGCGCATCCTCGCCGTGGGCCTCGACGACGAGCAGGACGTCGTGCTCGTGCGCCAGCGCGCGCGCCAGGTCTCGCACCTGCTCGGGTTTTCGCAGCAGGACCAGGTACGCATCGCCACCGCCGTCTCGGAAGTGGCGCGCGGCGCCTGCCACGCCGGCTTCGGCGGCCGCGCCGCGTTCCTGATTCGCGAGGCGGGCCGGCGCCAGTCGCTCGAGGTGACGATCAGCGGCGGCAAGGGCGCGCACGGCAGCTTGCCGGACGATGCCGTCGTCACCGCGCACCGCCTGATGGACGAGTGCGAGGTCGCCGAGGACGAGCAGGGCGCCGGCGTGATCACGATGCGCAAGGCGCTGCCGCCGCAGCTGTGGATCGACCATGCGCGCCTGGCCGAGGTCGCGGGGCAGTTGGCGAAGGACAGCCCCGTCGCGAACACGTACAACGAACTGGAGCTGCAGAACCGCGAACTGGTCGCCACGCTGGCGGAACTGCGCGAGCGCCAGGAAGACCTGCTGTCGCTGACGCGCGAACTGGAAGACACTAACCGCGGCATCGTCGCGCTGTACGCCGAGATCGAGGACAAGGCCGAGCGTTTGCGCCGCGCCGACGAGATGAAGTCGCGCTTCCTGTCGAACACGAGCCACGAGCTGCGCACGCCGCTGTCGTCGATCCGCGCGCTGGCCAAGCTGCTGCTGGACCGCATGGACGGCGACCTGACGCAGGAACAGGAACGCCAGGTGCGCTTCATCGAGGCCGCCGCGGCCGACCTGTCGGAACTCGTCAACGACCTGCTCGACCTGGCCAAGATCGAGGCGGGCCGCGTCGAGGTGGTGGTGGCGCCCATCGTCGTGGACAACCTGTTCCGCGCGCTCAAGGGCATGCTCCGTCCGCTCGTCGACGATGCGCGGGTCGATCTGATCTTCGAACCGTGCGACTATGTCGACGCATTCGATTCGGACGAGGGCAAGATCTCGCAGATCCTGCGCAACTTCATTTCGAACGCCCTGAAATTCACCGAGCAGGGCGCGGTGCGCGTGTCGGCCTTCCACGACCCCGAGGCCGACACGATCACGTTCGCGGTCGCCGATACCGGGATCGGCATCAGCCCGGACAACCTGCAGTTGATCTTCGAAGAGTTCAGCCAGATCGAACACCCGCTGCAGCGGCGCAGCAAGGGCACCGGCCTCGGCCTGCCCCTGTGCCGCAAGCTGGCGGATCTACTCGGCGGTCGCGTGGACGTGGCCAGCCAGCCCGGCGTCGGCTCCACCTTCAGCCTCGTGCTGCCGCGCTTCTTCCCGGCCCAAACTGTGCAGCGCAACGCTGGAACCTGAGGAACGCAACATGACTACCCCGACTTTGATCCTCAACGTCGACGACAACGACGGCGCCCGCTACGCCAAGACGCGCATCCTGCAGAGCGCCGGCTTCGACGTCGTCGAGGCCAGCAACGGGACCGATGCGCTGAATGTCGTCAAGCGCGGCGGCGTGGCGCTCGTGCTGCTCGACGTGAAGCTCCCGGACATCAACGGCATCGAGGTGTGCCGCCGCATCAAGGCCGACCCGGACAGCGCGATGGTCCTCGTGCTGCAGACGTCGGCCGCGCTGACGGGCCGCGCCGACAAGATCCGCGGCCTGGAAGGCGGCGCCGACAACTATCTCGCGGCGCCGATCGAGGCCGACGAACTGGTCGCCAACGTCAACGCGCTGCTGCGCATGCGCCAGACCCAGAGCGCGCTGCGCGACAGCGAGGAACGCTTCCGCCAGCTCACCGACAACATCGAGGACGTGTTCTGGATGTTCTCCGTGCCGGCGCGCGCGCTCGAATACGTCAGCCCGGCCTATGCGACGATCTGGGGCCGCCCCATCGACACGCTGGAACGCGAGCCAGGCAGCTGGCTCTCGGCCGTGCATCCGGACGACCGCGCCTACGTTGCGTCGCTGTGGGATGCGCTGCAGACCGCGCCGCACTACGAAGCCGAATTCCGCGTGATGATGCCGGACGGCTCGCCGCGCTGGGTGCGCGACCGCCTGTTCCCTGTGCGCGACCGGCGCGACGAGGTGTACCGCGTGGCGCGCGTGACGAGCGACATCACGCGCCGCAAGGAGATGGAAGCCCTGCTGCGCGCGGCCGACGCCAACAAGAACGAGTTCCTCGCGACGCTCGCGCACGAGCTGCGCAATCCGCTGTCGCCGATCCGCAATGCGGCGGCGCTGCTGGGTGCGTCCGGCAATGGCGCCAGCGAGCACCAGGCGCGCGCGCGCGACGTCATCACGCGCCAGGTCGACCATCTCGCCCACCTCGTCGACGACCTGCTCGACGTGGCGCGCATCTCGGAGGGCAAGATCGTCCTGCGCCAGGAAGAGGTCGAGCTGAAAGGCGTGATCGCCCAGGCGGTCGAAACGGCCGGCCCGCTGATCGCGGCGCGCGAGCACAAGCTGGACGTCGTCCAGCCGGACCGCCAGATCTGGCTGAGGGGCGACCCGGTGCGCCTCGCGCAATCGATGGGCAACCTGCTGCACAATGCGGCCAAGTTCACGCCGAAGGGCGGCAGGATCAGGGTCGAGGTGACGCTGCAGGACGCCGTCGTGCGCATCGCCGTGCAGGACAACGGCATCGGCATCGCCGAGGACAACCTGTCGCGCATCTTCGGCATGTTCGCGCAGGCCGCCGTCCCGCCGGACCGCGCACCGGAAGGCCTCGGCATCGGCCTGTCGCTCGTCTCGCGCCTGCTCGAGATGCACGGCGGCCGGTTGTCCGCCACGAGCCCCGGCATCGGCCTCGGCTCCACGTTCACCGTCGAGCTGCCGGTGCTGCGCACGGCGGAGCAGGGCGCGCAGGCGGCCGAGGCGCCGTCCGGCGCACCGGCGCCGGCGTCGGGCGGCCGCAGGATCCTGCTCGTCGACGACAACGTCGATGCGATGGAGATGATGGCGTTCCTGCTGGCCGAGATGGGCTACGAGGCGCACACGACCGCGGATGCCGGCAACCTCGTGCAGATGGCGCTGGAGTTGCGGCCGGACGTGATCGTGCTCGACATCGGCCTGCCGGGCGTGGACGGCTACGAACTAGCGCGCATGCTCAAGCGGCATCCGCAGCTGGCCTCGACCCGCCTCGTCGCGCATACCGGCTACGGTTCGCCGGAAGACCGGCGCAAGGCGCACGACGCCGGGTTCGATGCGCACCTCGTCAAGCCGGCCGAGCTGGAGGATCTGGAAAAGGCATTGCAGGGTTGATGGAACGTGCGTCAGCGCACGTACATTCGCGCTGCATCGGCCTAATCTGGCGCCATCATTGCCACCGATGGAGGCCATCATGCCCAAGGGAGCCAGCCCGAAACGCGAGCGCGAGTACAAGAAGCTCGAGACGGAATTCAAGAAGGAACACCGCTATCCCGGCCGCGAGGAAGAGGTCGCGTCGCGCATCGTGAACAAGCAGCGCGCGGAGCACGGCGAGACGAAGCAGTCGTCGGGCGGCGGGTCGAAGCAGTCGGCGAAGAAGTAAAACCCCCGGACTTGCGCCCGGGGGCTGGTGCGGTTACTTGTCGGTCACCGTAAAGTCGCCGAACGCCTTCAGCTGCTCGCCGACGGCCTTCGAATCGCCCACCACGACGATGGACTGGTTCTCCGGCGCGAAGTACTTCTTCGCCACGTCGCGCACCTGTTCCGGCGTGACCTTTTCGATCAGCGGCACGTACTGGCCCAGGAACTCGGCCGGCAGGCCCACGAGCCAGTTGCTGGACAGCGTGTTCGCGACGGCGCGCTGCATCTGGTTGCTCAGCAGGTAGCCGCCCGCCACGTAGCGCTTGTGCATCTTCATCTCGTCCGCCGGGACGAGGTCCGCGCCGATGCGCTTGTACTCGTTGAAGTACTCGGTCAGCGCGGCGCCCGTGACTTCGTTGCGCACGTCCGCGCCGCCGACGATGCCGCCGCCTTCGCGCAGCAGGCGCGCGCCGGCCGAGGCGCCGTAGGTGTAACCCTTCTCCTCGCGCAGGTTGATGTTCACCCGGCTCGAAAAGCTGCCGCCCAGGATCGTGCTGGCCAGGCGCAGCGGGATCTGGTCGGACGCCGTCGCCGCGATGCCGGGGCTGCCCAGGCGCAGCGTCGACTGCACGCTGCCGCCCCGTTCCAGCAGCAGGCGCACGGGTTTTGCCGTGGCCGGGGCCTTCGGCACGTCGGCCGTGGCCGGACCGCTCGCCTTCCAGTCGCCGAACGCCTTCTGCGCGAGTTTCAAGGCATCCGCTTCCTTGATGCGCCCCGTGATCACGAGCAGCGCGCGCTCCGGACGGAAGCGTTTCGCGTGCTCGGTGCGCAGCAGGTCTTCCGTCGTCGACTCGATCGATTCCGCCGTCGGCGTCATGTGCCCGTACGGGTGATCGCCGTAGATCGCACGGCTGATCGCGCGCTCGGCGCGGAAGCGCGGCGTCGTCTCGGACACGCGCAGGCTTTGCAGTGCGTTCGCCTTGGCCAGCGCCACTTCGTTGGCCGGGAAGGCGGGCGTGCGCACGACTTCGGCCAGCAACTGCATCATCGGCCCGGCCTGCGACGCGAGCGCGCTGGCCTGGACCGCGATGCCGTCTGCGCCGGCGCCGGCGGCCACGGAGCCGCCCATGCCCTGCGCCGCCTCCGCGATCGCGCGCGAATCGCGTTTCGCCGTGCCTTCGTTGAGCAGGCCGGCCAGCAGGTTGGCGAAGCCCGGGTGTTTCGCATCGTCCGCGACGAGGCCCGCGTCGCGCACGGCCAGCACCATGTCCACGCGCGGGATGCCCGTGCGCGGCACGATCCACACCTGCAGGCCGTTGGCCAGGGTCTTCTTGCCGATGTGCGGGACGGGCAGGGGTTTGTCTTTCGCATAGGCCGGCATCGCGGCCGGCATCGCGTCCTTCGGCACGTCCGCGGCTTGCGCCGGGTGGGCGAACAAAGCGCCCACGATCATCGTCAGCATCAGTTTGTTCATCGATGCGCTCCTCATTTCTTTGCTGCCGGTTTACGGTCGATGACGGTGCGGTTCGCCTTCGTCAGGTAGGTGGCGGCCACGCGCTGGAGGTCGGCGGACGTCACGCCCTCGATCCAGCCCGGCACCTTGTTGACGACGTTGGCGTCGCCCCACAGCGTCTGCAGCTTGGCGAGCGTATCGGCGCGCGACAGGATGTTTTCCAGGTCGTTGTTCCAGTCCGCGAGCATGCGGGTCTTCACGCGCTTCAAGGTGGCGGCGTCGACGCCGTCCTTGACGACCTTCGCGATCTGCTCGTCCATCGCGGCCAGCATCGCGTCCGCGCTGCTGTCCGGCTTGTACAGCCCGAACACGGTGAACAGCGTAGGACCGCCGTATTCGAACGGACCGGTGAGGCCGAAGCCGCCCTGGACGTTCAGCGCTATCTCGCGGCCCTTGACGAGATTCAGGTAGAACAGCGACGCGTCGCCGCCCGCCAGCAGTTCGGACAGCACGGCCATCGGCGCCTGGTCCGCGCTGCCCTGCGGCGGCACTTTCCAGCCGACGGCGACGGCCGGCACCTGCGCCAGCGCGTCGCTTTGCTCGATGCGTTTTTCCTGTGTGTTCAGGCCTTCCGTGAAGTCGGAGCCTTGCGGCACGGGGCGGGCCGCGATGCCGCCGAAGTACTTCTGCGCGAGCGCGAAGGCCTGCGCGGGCGTGACGTCGCCGGCGATCGCCAGCACGGCGTTGTTCGGACCGTAGTAGTCGCGGTGGAAGGCGCGCACGTCGTCGAGGCTCGCGCCTTCGAGGTCCTCGAAGCTGCCGTAGCCGTCGTGGTTGTTCTCCCATTTCTGGAACGCGAGCTGGCTGATGTCGAGCCAGAAGAAGCCGCCGTACGGCTTGTTCTTGACGTTCACGCGGATCTCTTCCTTGACCACGTCCTGCTGGTTCTTCAGCGTGGCCGGGTTGAAGTCGAGCGTCTTCATGCGGTCGGCCTCGAGCCACAGGATCGGCTCGAGCGACGACACGGGCGCCGTCTCGATGTAGTTCGTGAAGTCGGGACGCGTGGAGCCGTTGTTGTTGCCGCCGCCGCCCGTGATGGCGCGGTCGAACACGCCCTTCGGCGCGTTCGGCGTGCCCTGGAACATCAGGTGCTCGAACAGGTGGGCGAAGCCCGTGCGGTTGCGCGGCTCGAGGCGCATGCCGACGTGGTACACGACGGATACGCCGACGGTCGGCGAACCATGGTCTTCGGAGACGACGACCGTCAGGCCGTTGTCGAGCTTCTTGACGTTGACCGGCAGGGTCCACTGGTCGCTGGTCGCCGCGAGCGAGGTCAGCGAGAGTGACAACCCGGCCAGCAGGGCGGGCAGGTAGCGCAGGCGCATTGATCACCTTTTATGAAGTTATGGGTCAGGGCATCGAATTTATCTTAACGCAACAAATGCAGGGCCGGCATGAAATGTTGATACATACATCGGCGACAAACGGTGACAAACGGTGACATTTGAAGGCAGCCCGGCGCGCGATAATGACCGGCTCGCCTATGCATGCCAGCCCGCCCCCATGTCGTTCAGGTGGTCATTTTTGCAGTTCGTCGCAATCCGCTGGGCCGGGCGGGGCCGTCCGTTTATCCTGTTTTCCATCACACCAACCCATACAAAACAAAAACAGGAATTCGGAGAATCGGATGAACAAGATTTTCTCGCTCGCCCCCGTCGGTGCCGCCCTGTGTGTCGCGCAGTTGTTCGTCCTCGGGCTCGCGCATGCCGCCCCGGACCTCGCGACCGAGACGCGCCCCGTCGATGCCCGCGTCGTGCGGGTCAAGGTCGACGGCGCCGTCGACCTGAAGATCCGCCAGGGCGCCACGCCGGCCCTGACGCTCAAGGGCGAATCGCGCTACCTGGAACGCACGATGACGTCGCAGAACGGCGATACGCTGAACATCGATACGGACATCCGCGGCCACGTGCGCACCGGGTCGCTCCACGCGGAACTCGTGCTGCCGGCGCTGCGGTCGGTGACCTCGGAAAGCCTGGGCTCGACGGACATTTCCGGCTTTTCCGGCGACGAGCTGGAACTGACCCTGGACGGCGCCGGCTCGATGAAGATCGCGGGCAGCTACCGCCTCGTGCGGGCGAGCCTGGGCGGCATCGGCAGCATGGAGATGCAGGGCCTGAACGGGGAGGGCGTCGAACTGAACCTGCAGGGTGCCGGATACATCTCGCTGGCGGGACGCGCGAAATGGCTGAAGGCCGACCTGGGCGGCCTGGGCAACCTGGACGCGCAGCAGTGTAACGCGGACTCCGTCGACATCGACCTGTCCGGCCTCGGCAACGCGCGCGTGACGGCGCGCCAGAACGCGAACCTGAATTTGTCCGGCATGGGTTCCGTCACGGTGTACGGCAAGCCCCAGAACCGCAAGGTCGCGGTCGACGGGCTGGGGAAAGTGAGCTGGAAGTAAAAGAAGATTTATCTCGAAACAAAAGAACAAAGAGGCGAGGCCTCACGAATCCGAACGAGACGATGAGAAAACTGACCGTTGCGATCCTGTTCGCGCTGGGCCTGCACGGTAGTGCGATGGCGGGCCTCGCGGAGGGCGCCAATGCCTACAATGCCCGCAATTATGCGTTGGCCCTGAAGGAAATCACGCCGCTTGCCAAGGCCGGCAACGCGGACGCGGAGCATTTGCTGGGCCTGATGTACTACATGGGCCGCGGCGTGCCGCGCGATTACAAGCAGGCGTTCGCCTGGCACTACAAGGCGGCCGTGCAGGGCAAGGCCGACGCGCAATACGTGATCGGCGCCATGTACTACACGGGCAATGCCGTGCCCCAGGACCAGAAACTGGCCGTGCAGTGGTTCCGCAAGGCCGCCGAGCAGGGCCATCCGGATGCCCAGCACGCGCTCGCCCTGATGTACCGCTACCACGTGGCGGGCATGCCGCAAGACCTCGTCATCGCGTACATGCTGTGCAACCTGGCGGCCGCCAACGGCCACCGCAACGCCATCGAGCAGCGCGCTTCGCTCGTCAAGCAGATGAGCCAGGAACAGATCGACGAAGCGCAATCGATGTCGCGCAACTGGAAACCGGGCACGCCGCTGCCGACGCAATCGCATACGGGCAGCGGCGGTTCCTGAACAGTTTTGTTACCTTCAAATGTAAGGACGATGCCGACGCTGGTATGGGGCGTCGTCCTACGCGCGCATGGCCAAACCTTGGTGTCCCGCCCGCCTTTGCGGGACTACGATGAGAACCCCTCAAGCAGTTTTCACGAGCTGTACGACAACGCATCCATTGGAGGCAATCATGGCAAACCAAGGCAATAATCAGGGCGGCAACAAGGGCAACAACCAGAGCGGCGATACCAGCAACCGCGGTTTCGCATCGATGGACCCGCAGAAGCAGCGCGAAATCGCCTCGGAAGGCGGCAAGGCTGCGCACGCCTCGGGCAACGCCCACGAGTTCACGTCGGAAGAGGCACGCCGTGCCGGCTCGATGAGCCACAAGAACGACGGCGGCAGCCAGCAGAGCCAGGGCGGCGGCAGCCAGCAAAGCGGCAACAGCACCCGCGGCGGCACGCCCGAGCAGCACGCCAAGGCCGGCTCGCAGAGCCACAAGAACGACAAGAAGTAATGTGATGCGCTGAACGCCGCAGGCAGGCCGCGTGCGCCGGCGCCGCCGGCGAGTTCGCATGCTGCCTGGCCGTTCTATATCGCACACACAATGTTCACGACACCGCCAGCCCTTCGAGGCTGGCGGTGTCGTTTCATGCGTCCGTCCGGCTACTACACGATCTGTGAGCCGAGCAGTAAATTTACTACATTCTTCCATTAAATGAGCAGTTTCTTGCTCATTGTTAGCGATAGCAGCCATTTTCTGGCGCGGCATGCTTGGGTGATCCGGTCCGATGGGGTACCATTGCTCATCATTTAACTAGGGTATGCCATGCGTGCAATAGAAATCGTCCAACCCGGTGGGCCCGAGGTGCTTCAGCCTTGCGAGCGCCCGATGCCCGAGCTGAAGCCGGGCGAAATCCTCATCCGCGTCCACGCGGCCGGCGTCAACCGGCCCGACGTGTTCCAGCGGCTCGGCCAGTATCCCGTGCCGCCCGGCGCATCCGACCTGCCCGGCCTCGAAGTGGCCGGCGAGATCGTCGACGGCGACCTCGGCGACAGCGGATTCAAAAGGGGCGACCTCGTCTGCGCCCTCGTGCAGGGCGGCGGCTATGCCGAGTACTGCGCGGCGCCGCTTGCGCAATGCCTGCCGGTGCCGCAAGGCTTGAGCGCACTCGAGGCGGCCGCGCTGCCGGAGACGTTCTTCACCGTGTGGAGCAACGTGTTCCAGCGCGGCGCGCTGGGCGAAGGGGAGACCCTGCTCGTCCAGGGCGGCAGCTCCGGTATCGGTACCACGGCGATCCAGTTGGCGAAGGCGCTGGGCCACCGCGTGTTCGCGACGGCCGGCAGCGCCGACAAATGCCGCGCGTGCGAAGACCTGGGCGCCGAGCGGGCGATCAACTACAAGACCGAGGACTTCGCGCCCATCGTCAAGGAACTGACGGGCGGGAAGGGCGTCGACGTCGTGCTCGACATGGTGGGCGGCGACTACGTGGCGCGCGAGGTGTCATGCCTGGCGGACGACGGCCGCATCGTCATCATCGCCCTGCTGGGCGGGGCGAAGGCGAACGTCGACCTGGGCCAGGTGCTGCGCCGCCGCCTGACGATCACGGGTTCCACCTTGCGTCCGCGCCCGGTCGCGTTCAAGGCGCGGATCGCGCGCGAACTGCGCGAGCGCGTGTGGCCGCTGCTGGCGGCCGGCCAGATCAAGCCCGTCATCTACAAGACGTTCCCGCTCGAAGAAGCCGCGGCCGCGCACACGCTGATGGAAAGCAGTGCGCACGTCGGCAAGATCATGCTGCGTGTCGTAGAACACTGATAAGACAATGAAAAATACAATGAATCAGCGACTGAACAACCATGCCCGGCCCGGTTTGACCGGTTTTTCAACGCCCGTTACAATAACGGGTTATTTGACCGTGAGGTTGTAATGCGTGCCAAGCTCATCATAGGCAACTGGAAGATGAATGGCAGCCGCGCGGCCAATGAAGCTTTGCTGAAGGGGATCGTCGCCGGCCTCGACAATGCGCGTGCAGTGTGCGCTGTCTGCGTGCCGACACCATTCCTGCAGCAGTGCGAAGACGTGCTGACCGGTACGCCGGTCGCCTGGGGTGCGCAGGACGTGTCGATGCACGCGTCCGGCGCGTACACCGGCGAAGTGTGCGCGAAGATGCTGACCGAGTTCGGTTGCCGCTACGTGATCGTCGGCCATTCCGAGCGCCGCGCCTACCACCGCGAAGACAGCGCGCTGGTGGCGAAGAAGGCGCAGGCGGTGCTGGCCGAAGGGATGACCCCGATCGTGTGCGTCGGCGAAACGCTGGAGCAGCGCGAGGCGGGCGAGACGGCGCAGGTGGTCGGCGCCCAGCTCGACGCGGTGCTGGAAGCGCTCGACGCGGCATCGGTGGGAAGAATCGTCGTGGCCTATGAGCCCGTGTGGGCCATCGGCTCCGGCAGGAACGCGACGCCGGCGATGGCGCAGGAAGTGCATGCGCAATTGCGCGCGCAACTGAAGGCGCGCAACGCGGAAGCGGCGGAAGTCGTGCCGATCCTGTACGGCGGCAGCATGAAGCCGGAGAATGCGAAGGAACTGCTGTCCCAGCCGGATATCGATGGCGGGCTGATCGGCGGCGCGGCCTTGAAGGCGGAAGATTTTCTTGCCATCATACACGCCGCCTGAATAGTGCCGGGTTGGAAATTCCATCCGGGCGATGAAGCAAAAACGTCGTTCCCGCGCAGGCGGGAACCCAAGTTTCGGGCGCTGCCACGATGCTTGGAAAATTGGGTCCCTGCCTTCGCAGGGACGACGTGGTGCAAAGTTTTTGCAAACGTAGTCAACCTTGGAATGGAATAAACAATGAACGTGTTGTTCAATCTGATCGTCGTCGTACAGGTCATCTCCGCGCTGGCCATCATCGGTCTCGTGCTCGTCCAGCACGGCAAGGGTGCGGACATGGGCGCCGCCTTCGGTTCCGGCGCGTCCGGCAGCCTGTTCGGCGCCAGCGGTTCGTCGAACTTCCTGTCGAAATCGACGGCCGTCGCCGCCGCGATCTTCTTCGCGTCGACGCTGGGCCTGGCGTACTTCGGCACCAACCGTCCGCACGCGAGTGTCGGCGGCGGCGTGATGGAACGCGTGACGGTCCCGGCCGCCAAGGTTCCCGCCGGCGCAGGCGATGCCGTCCCGACGACCGCACCGGCTCCGGCACCTGCTGCACCTGCACCGTCGGCCACGCAAGACGTGCCGGCGCCTGCGCCGGCAGCCGCACCGGCTGCTCCGGCACCCGCGCCTGCCAAGTAATTTTGCGGCGCGGCCACTTCCTGCAAGCGCGAGCAGGGTGGTGTAACATGCTGCGGGCTTCGGTCCGCCAGCGCCGGCGACCGGACTCTCAACTCGGTTCGCCGTAAACACGGGTTTTAAAAAGTTGAGAAAAAGAGTATTTTTTCTTGGTTTAGCGCAATTTGAGCATTGAAAAATGCTGCTAAGTCAGAGTAGAATACTGGTCTCCAGCCGACGTGGTGAAATTGGTAGACACGCTATCTTGAGGGGGTAGTGGCGCAAGCTGTGCGAGTTCGAGTCTCGCCGTCGGCACCAAGATACAAGAAGCCAGCTAGGGCGCATGAGCTTCCGCTCGTTAGCACTAGCTGGCTTTTTTACGAGGATCTGTCGGAGGCTTTGAAGAACCGTCCCCTGCGGCGGCCCTTCTGGCCCGAGAAGCCCGGTCGTACGAACGTGCGGCGAGCCTCGAAGGTCGGGATCGGCAACGCGGAACAGGTGATTGAGAGTCTCCAGTCGTACGATCCTGGTGTAGGCCAATAGCCAGGATTGCGCGATGCGGTACTGCAGCCCCTGCAGTGTTTTTTCAACCGATCGTTCAACTAAGGCTTCATCGTGAACCTCGAGAACTACTTCCCCGTCTTACTCTTCATCGTGATCGGCACCGTCGTCGGCGTCGCATCGCAGGTGTTGGGCCGTGTCGTCGGTCCGCATCGTCCCGACCCCGCCAAGCTCTCTCCGTATGAATGCGGCTTCGAAGCCTTCGAAGACGCGCGCATGAAGTTCGACGTCCGGTACTACCTGGTCGCGATCCTGTTTATTTTGTTTGATCTGGAAACGGCATTCTTCTTCCCTTGGGGCGTTTCGATGCGCGACCTGGGCCTGCCTGGATTCCTCACGATGATGGTGTTCATCGTCGAATTCATCGTCGGGTTCTGGTACATCTGGAAGAAAGGTGCCCTTGATTGGGAATAAGCCATGGCTATTGAAGGCGTTTTAAACGAAGGTTTTGTCACTACCACAGCCGACAAACTGATCAACTGGGCGCGTACCGGGTCGATGTGGCCCATGACGTTCGGCCTGGCATGCTGTGCGGTCGAGATGATGCACGCGGGTGCCGCGCGCTATGACCTCGACCGTTTCGGCGTTGTGTTCCGCCCGTCGCCGCGCCAGTCCGACGTGATGATCGTGGCCGGTACCCTGTGCAACAAGATGGCACCTGCGCTGCGCAAGGTGTACGACCAGATGGCCGAGCCGCGCTGGGTCATCTCGATGGGCTCGTGCGCCAACGGCGGCGGCTACTACCACTACTCGTACTCCGTCGTGCGCGGCTGCGACCGCATCGTGCCGGTCGACGTCTACGTCCCGGGCTGCCCGCCGACCGCCGAGGCCCTGTTGTACGGCATCATCCAGCTCCAGAATAAGATCCAGCGCACCAATACCATCGCGCGATAATCCAAGCCGGTTTCAACCATGACGACAAAAATCGAAGCCCTCGAACTCGCCCTGAAGAATGCTCTGGGCGAGGGCGCTGCCATTACCGTGGCGCTGGGCGAAGTAACGGTAGTGGTGAAGGCCAGTGACTACCTGGCCTCCATGCAAAAGCTGCGCGATGATCCCGCGCTGCGTTTTCAGGAACTCGTCGACCTGTGCGGCGTCGACTACCAGTCCTACGGCGAAGGCACGTGGGACGGTTTGCGTTTCGCGGTCGTGTCGCACCTGCTGTCGATCGAGCACAACTGGCGTGTGCGCGTCCGCGTGTTCTGCCCGGACGACGACATGCCGCTGGTCGACTCCGTCACGAGCGTCTGGCGCAATGCCAACTGGTTCGAGCGTGAAGCGTTCGACCTGTTCGGCATCCTGTTCGAGGGCCACGGCGACCTGCGCCGCATCCTCACCGACTACGGCTTCATCGGCCACCCGTTCCGCAAGGACTTCCCGATCTCGGGCTATGTCGAGATGCGTTACGACCCCGAGCAGAAACGCGTGATCTACCAACCCGTGACGATCGAGCCGCGCGAAAACATTCCGCGTGTGATCCGCGAAGAAACCTACGGGATGAAATAATGGCTGAGCTTAAGAATTACACCCTGAACTTTGGTCCGCAGCACCCGGCAGCGCACGGCGTGCTGCGTCTCGTGCTGGAACTGGACGGCGAGGTCATCCAGCGCGCCGACCCGCACATCGGCCTGCTGCACCGCGGCACCGAGAAGCTGGCCGAGACCCGCACCTACCTGCAGTCGGTGCCGTACATGGACCGCCTCGACTACGTCTCGATGATGTGCAACGAGCACGGCTATGTACTGGCCATCGAGAAGCTGCTGGGCATCGACGTCCCGATCCGTGCGCAGTACATCCGCACGATGTTCGACGAGATCACCCGTATCCTGAACCACCTGATGTGGCTGGGCGCGCACGCGCTGGACATCGGTGCGATGGGCCCGTTCCTGTACGCGTTCCGCGACCGCGAAGACCTGTTCGACGTGTATGAAGCCGTGTCGGGCGCGCGCATGCACGCGGCCTACTACCGCCCGGGCGGCGTGTACCGCGACCTGCCGGACGTGATGCCGAAGCACCGCGAATCGCCGCTGCGCAGCAAGAAGGCCATCGACGAACTGAACGAGACGCGCCACGGTTCCGTGCTGGACTTCATCGAGTCGTTCACGAAGCGCTTCGACGGCTATGTCGACGAATACGAGACCCTGCTGACCGACAACCGTATCTGGAAACAGCGTACCGTCGGCATCGGCGTGGTGACGCCGGAAGACGCGATGGGCATGGGCTTCTCGGGCCCGATGCTGCGCGGTTCGGGCATCGCCTGGGACCTGCGCAAGCTCCAGCCGTACGCCGCCTACGACAAGGTCGAATTCGACGTCCCGGTCGGCACCAATGGCGACTCGTACGACCGCTATCTGGTCCGCATCGAGGAAATGCGCCAGGCCAACCGCATCATCAAGCAGTGCGTCGCCTGGCTGAAGGCGAACCCGGGCCCGGTGATGACGAACAACCACAAGGTCGCTCCGCCGTCGCGCGTGGACATGAAGACCAACATGGAATCGCTGATCCACCACTTCAAGCTGTTCACCGAAGGCTTCCACGTCCCGCCGGGCGAAGCCTACGCAGCGGTCGAACATCCGAAGGGCGAGTTCGGCATTTATATCGTCTCGGACGGCGCCAACAAGCCGTACCGCCTGAAGATCCGCACCCCGGACTATGTCCACCTGCAATCGCTCGATGAAATGGCGCGCGGTCACATGATCGCCGACGCCGTCACCATCATCGGTACGCAGGACATCGTGTTCGGCTCGATCGACCGATAAGAAGGGTAGAAAAGATTATGTTATCTGAGCAGTGCTTGAAAAAAATCGACCGCGAGTTGGCCAAGTATCCGGCCGACCAGCGCCAGTCGGCCGTGATGGCCGCGCTGGCCCACGCGCAGGTCGAAAAGGGCTGGCTGTCGCCGGAAACGATGCAGGAAGTGGCCGACTACATCGGCATGCCCGCCATCGCCGTGCAGGAAGTCGCCACCTTCTACAACATGTACAACATCAAGCCGGTCGGCAAGCACAAGATCACCGTGTGCACCAACCTGCCGTGCGCCCTGTCGGGCGGCGAGCGTGCCGCCCAGCGCATCAAGGATGCCCTGGGCATCAATTTCCGCGACACGACCGAAGACGGCCAGTTCACCCTGCTGGAAGGCGAGTGCATGGGCGCCTGCGGCGACGCGCCGGTCATGCTGGTGAATAACCACCGCATGTGCTCGTTCATGTCGGACGAGAAGATCGACGCCCTGCTGGAGGAACTGAACAAATGACCAGCCTGCACGACCGCCACATCAATCCGCTGATCCTGAAGGATCTGAACGGCGATAACTGGCACCTGGAAGACTACGTCAAGCGCGGCGGCTATTCCGCGCTGCGCCGCATCCTGGAAGAGAAGATCACCCCCGAGGCGATCATCGCCGACCTCAAGACGTCCGGCCTGCGTGGCCGCGGCGGCGCGGGCTTCCCGACCGGCCTGAAGTGGAGCTTCATGCCGCGCCAGTTCCCGGGCCAGAAATACCTCGTCTGCAACACCGACGAAGGCGAACCGGGCACGTTCAAGGACCGCGACATCATCCGCTACAACCCGCACGCGCTGATCGAAGGCATGGCCATCGGTGCGTACGCGATGGGCATCACCGTGGGCTACAACTACATCCACGGCGAGATCTTCCAGGAATACCTGCGCTTCGAAGAGGCGCTGGAAGAGGCGCGCGCCGCCGGCTTCCTGGGCGACAGGATCATGGGTTCGGAGTTCTCGTTCCAGCTGCACGCGCACCACGGCTACGGCGCCTACATCTGCGGCGAAGAAACCGCGCTGCTGGAATCGCTGGAAGGCAAGAAGGGCCAGCCGCGCTTCAAGCCGCCGTTCCCGGCCTCGTTCGGCCTGTACGGCAAGCCGACCACGATCAACAACACGGAAACGTTCGCAGCCGTCCCGTTCATCCTGAACATGGGCGCCGCCGATTACATGGCGCTGGGCAAGCCGAACAACGGCGGCACGAAGATCTTCTCGATCTCCGGCGACGTCGAGCGTCCGGGCAACTACGAAGTCCCGCTGGGCACCCCGTTCGCCACGCTGATGGAGCTGGCCGGCGGCATGCGTGGTGGCAAGAAGATCAAGGCCGTCATCCCGGGCGGTTCGTCGGCACCGGTGGTGCGCGGCGACGTCATGATGCAGACCGACCTGGACTACGACTCGATCGCCAAGGCCGGTTCGATGCTGGGTTCGGGCGCCGTGATCGTCATGGACGAGACCCGCTGCATGGTCAAGTCGCTGCTGCGCCTGTCCTACTTCTACTACGAGGAATCGTGCGGCCAGTGTACGCCGTGCCGTGAAGGTACGGGCTGGATGTACCGCATGGTCCACCGCATCGAACATGGCCAGGGTCGTCCGGAAGACATGGATATGCTGAACTCGATCGCCGACAACATCCAGGGCCGCACCATCTGCGCGCTAGGCGATGCTGCCGCGATGCCGGTTCGCGCCATGATCAAGAACTTCCGCGAAGAATTTGAATATCACGTCGAGCACAAGCACTGCCTGGTGCCGACTTACCTCTAAACCAGGTCAGGTAACGATCAAATGGTTGAAATCGAATTAGACGGCAAGAAAGTCGAAGTCCCACCAGGTTCGATGGTGATGGACGCCGCAAACAAACTGGGAACATACATCCCGCACTTCTGCTACCACAAGAAGCTGTCCATCGCGGCCAACTGCCGCATGTGCCTCGTGGAAGTGGAAAAAGCGCCGAAACCGCTGCCTGCCTGCGCCACCCCGGTCTCGCCGGGCATGATCGTGCGCACGCACAGCGACAAGGCCGTGCAGGCGCAGAAATCCGTCATGGAATTCCTGCTGATTAACCACCCGCTGGATTGCCCGATCTGCGACCAGGGCGGCGAATGCCAGCTGCAGGATCTCGCAGTCGGCTACGGCAAGGGCGAGTCGCGCTACGCGGAAGAAAAGCGCGTGGTGGCACCGAAGGAAGCCGGTCCGCTGATCTCGATGGAAGAGATGACCCGCTGCATCCAGTGCACCCGCTGCGTGCGTTTCGGCCAGGAAGTGGCCGGCGTGATGGAATTCGGCATGCTGGGCCGCGGCGAGCACTCGGAAATCACGACGTTCGTCGGCAAGTCGGTCGACTCGGAAGTGTCGGGCAACATGATCGACCTGTGCCCGGTCGGCGCACTCACGTCGAAGCCGTTCCGCTATTCGGCACGTCCGTGGGAACTGCAGCGCCGCCGTTCGGTGTCGCCGCACGACTCGCTCGGTTCGAACCTGATCGTCCAGGTCAAGGGCGGCAAGGTCATGCGCGTGCTGCCGCTGGAAAACGAGAACATCAACGAGTGCTGGATCTCCGACAAGGACCGCTTCTCGTACGAAGCCCTCGACAACGCCTCGCGCCTCACGCAGCCGATGATCAAGCAGGACGGCAAGTGGATCGAGACCGATTGGCAGACGGCGCTGGAATACGTCGCCCACGGCCTGCGCAACATCCGCCACGAGCACGGCGCCGACAGCATCGCTGCGATCGGCACCGCGCACTCGACGGTCGAAGAACTGTTCCTGCTGCAGAAAGCCATGCGTGGCTTCGGCATCGAGAACGTCGACTTCCGCCTGCGCCAGACCGACTTCGCGCTGGACGGCAAAGTCGTCCCGCACCTGGGCATGCCGATCGCCGAACTGTCGACCCTGTCGCGCGTGCTGGTCGTCGGCTCGTTCCTGCGCAAGGACCACCCGCTGGCCGCGACGCGCCTGCGCGCCGCCGTCAAGTCGGGCGCCAAGCTGTCCATCGTCCACGGTTCGGCCGACGACAACCTGATCCCGACCGCGAACCGCATCATCGCCGCACCGAGCGACTGGCTGGCTGCGCTGACGGAAATCGCCGTCGCCGTCGCCGCTGCCAAAGGCATCGCTGCGCCGGCCGGCTTCGAAGGCGTGACCGCCGGCGACGCCGCCAAGGCTGTCGCCGCGACGCTGGTCGTGGAAAACGCCGCCGACCTGCCGGGCGCTGTCCTGCTGGGCAATGCCGCGATGTACCACCCGCAGGCATCGAAGCTGCACGCCGTCGCCGAGTGGATCGCCGCCGAGACGGGCGCCAAGTTCGGCTACTTCGTCGACGCCGCCAACACGGTCGGTGGCTACCTGGTCAATGCGACCTCGAAGAACGCCGCGAACCTGTTCGCACAGCCGAAGAAAGCGTACGTGCTGCTGAACGCCGAGCCGGAACTGGATGCCGCCAACCCGGCGCAAGCCGTCAAGGCCCTGCGTGGCGCCGAGATGGTCGTCGCGATGTCGGCCTTCAAGCACGGCACCGACTACGCCGACGTGCTGCTGCCGATCTCGCCGTTCAGCGAGACCGCCGGTACGTTCGTCAACTGCGAAGGCCGCGCACAGAGCTTCAACGGCACCGTCAAGCCGCTGGGTGAAACCCGTCCGGCCTGGAAAGTGCTGCGCGTGCTGGGCAACCTGCTGGGCCTGCAAGGCTTCGATTACGAGAACTCGGAAGCTATCCGCGACGAAGCGCTGGGCAAGGGCAACACCGACCTGTCCGCCAAGCTGAACAACGTCGCCAAGATCGCTCCGGCCGGCGCGTTCTTCGGCAATGGCGAGCAACTGGAACGCCTGGCCGACGTGCCGATCCACTTCGCCGACGCCGTCGCGCGCCGTTCCGAACCGCTGCTGCGCACGGCCGACGGCCAGGCGCCGCTGGCGACCATCTCGGCAGCACTGGCTGAAAAGCTGGGCGTCAACGCCGGCGACCAGATCACGGTATCGCAAGGGCAGGGCAGTGTCGTCTTGAGCGCAAACATCGACGCACGCCTGCCGGCGAACGTCGTGCGCGTCGCGGCCGCCCACGAATCGACTTCGGTACTGGGCGACATGTTCGGTCCGATCAACGTAGCTAAAGCATAAAAGCAGGGGAGCCCAAGCAAAATGTCGGTACCTGACATGATTAACAACCTGAACAGCAGTGGCGCGAGCCTGCTCGGCACGACGGCATGGCCGCTCGTGTGGACGCTGCTGAAAATCGTCGTCGTCCTGCTGCCGCTGATGGGCCTCGTGGCCTATCTCGTGCTGTGGGAGCGCAAGCTGATCGGCTGGATCCACATCCGTATCGGCCCGAACCGCGTCGGCCCCGGCGGCCTGCTGCAGCCGATCTCGGACGCCCTGAAGCTGTTGCTGAAGGAAATCGTGATCCCGGCGAAAGCCACCGCGAGCCTGTTCGTGATCGGCCCGCTGATGACCATCATGCCGGCGCTGGCCGCATGGTCGGTCATCCCGTTCGGCCCGCAAGCGGCCCTCGCCAACGTGAACGCCGGCCTGCTGCTGCTGCTGGCGATCACGTCGATGGAGGTGTACGGCATCATCATCGCCGGCTGGTCTGCCAACTCGAAGTACTCGTTCATGGGCGCGATGCGCGCATCGGCGCAGATGATCTCGTACGAAATCCCGATGGGCTTCGTGATGGTCGTCGTGCTGATGGTGTCGGGCTCGCTGAACTTCTCCGACATCGTCGCAAGCCAGGAACGCGGCATGTTCGCCGCCCACGGCGTGAACATCCTGTCGTGGAACTGGCTGCCGCTGCTGCCGCTGTTCATCATCTACATCACGTCCGGCCTGGCCGAGTGCAACCGCCACCCGTTCGACGTGGTGGAAGGCGAATCGGAAATCGTGGCCGGCCACATGGTCGAATACTCGGGCATGTCGTACGCGATGTTCATGCTGGCCGAGTACGCCAACATGATCCTCGTCGGCACGCTGGCGGCTATCATGTTCCTGGGCGGCTGGTCCGCACCGTTCTCGTTCCTGGAATTCGGCGCCATCGGCGGTTTCTTCTGGCTGTTCGCGAAGATGTTCCTGATCGTCTCGCTGTTCATCTGGGTCCGCGGCACGTTCCCGCGCTACCGCTATGACCAGATCATGCGCCTCGGCTGGAAAGTGTTCATTCCGCTGACCCTGATCTGGCTGGTGCTGGTGGCTGGCTGGATGCAGACGCCGTGGAACATCTGGAAGTAAGGAAGCACACAAAATGACACGAGTTAAAGAGATCCTCGGCAGCCTGATGCTGTCCGAGCTGATTAAAGGTCTGGCCCTGACCGGCAAGTACGCGTTCTCGCGCAAGATCACGGTTCAGTATCCGGAAGAAAAGACCCCCATCTCGCCGCGCTTCCGCGGCCTGCATGCGCTGCGCCGCTACCCGAACGGGGAAGAGCGCTGCATCGCGTGCAAGCTGTGCGAAGCCGTGTGCCCGGCGATGGCCATCACGATCGAATCGGCGCAGCGCGAAGACGGCACCCGCCGCACGACGCGCTACGACATCGACCTGACCAAGTGCATCTTCTGCGGTTTCTGCGAAGAGTCGTGCCCGGTCGACTCGATCGTCGAGACCCAGGTGCTGGAATACCACGGCGAAAAACGCGGCGACCTGTACTACACCAAGGAAATGCTGCTGGCCGTGGGCGATCGCTACGAGAACGACATCGCCGCTGCACGCGAAGCCGATGCCAAGTACCGCTAACAAAAAAAGGGCTCCTGCGTAACGTCATGGATTTCACAACTGTTCTGTTCTACGTCTTCTCGGCCGTGATGGTGCTGGCCGGGTTGCGCGTCATTACCGCCAAGAACCCGGTCCACGCCGCGCTGTTCCTGGTGCTCGCGTTCTTCAACGCTGCCGGTATCTGGATGCTGCTCAAGGCCGAGTTCCTGGCCATCGTGCTGGTACTGGTCTACGTCGGCGCCGTCATGGTGCTGTTCCTGTTCGTCGTGATGATGCTCGACATTAATATCGACCGCATGCGCGAAGGCTTCTGGGGCTACCTCCCGGTGGCGTCCGGCGTCGGCGCGCTGATCGTGCTGGAAATGGCCGCCGTGCTGTGGCGCGGCTTCCTGGGCCAGGGCGATGCCCCGACCGAGGCGACTGTGGGCCACATCGGCGGCACGCATGAACTGGGCCGCCTGATCTACACCCAGTACATCTACGGTTTCGAGATCGCCGGCCTGATCCTGCTGGTCGCCATCATCGCCGCCGTGGCGCTGACCCTGCGCAAGCGCAAGGACACCAAAGCCATCGACCCGGGCCTCGCCGTCCGCGTCAAGCGTAACGACCGTCTGAAGATCGTCAAGATGCAGACGGTGAACCAGAAGGCGATCGACGATGCGGCTATCGCTGCCGCCGCCGCTGCCGCCAATGCCAACAAGGAGGCGCAATGACGTTGTCGCTCGCTCACTACCTGATCCTGGGCGCGATCCTGTTCGCGATCTCCGTGATCGGCATTTTCCTGAACCGGAAGAACATCATCATCCTGCTGATGGCCATCGAACTGATGCTGCTGGCGGTGAACCTGAACTTTGTGGCGTTCTCGCATTATCTGGGCGACGCGGCAGGGCAGATCTTCGTGTTCTTCATCCTGACTGTCGCGGCCGCCGAATCGGCGATCGGCCTGGCGATCCTGGTGGTCCTGTTCCGTAACCTGGACACGATCAACGTGGAAGACCTCGACAGCCTGAAGGGCTAAGCGGTTTGTCTGTCAACCTCCTGATAAATACACAAAAGGTTCAACATGGCGGGGCAAATTATTAACCCTAATCTCTTGCTGGCGGTGCCACTGGCGCCGCTCGCGGGCTCGGCGATCGCCGGCCTGCTCGGCACCAAGTTCTTCGGCAACGTCGTCGGCCGGGTCGTGTCGCACTCCGCGACCATCCTGGGCGTCTTCATTGCCATGGTCATCTCGATCATGACGCTGAACCAGGTCATCGACGGCGCCACGTTCAATGGCGACGTCTACACCTGGATGACGATCGGCACCATGAAGATGTCGGTCGGCTTCAAGATCGACGCGCTGTCCGCGATGATGATGTGCGTCGTCACGTCGGTCTCGCTGATGGTCCACATCTACACGATCGGCTACATGGCGGAAGACGACGGCTACAACCGCTTCTTCTCGTACATCTCGCTGTTCACGTTCTCGATGCTGATGCTGGTCATGTCCAACAACTTCCTGCAGCTGTTCTTCGGCTGGGAAGCGGTGGGACTGGTCTCGTACCTGCTGATCGGCTTCTGGTACACGCGTCCGACCGCGATCTTCGCGAACATGAAGGCGTTCCTCGTGAACCGCGTGGGTGACTTCGGCTTCATCCTCGGCATCGGCCTGCTGCTGGCCGCGACCGGCACGATGAACTACGACGAGACGTTCGCCAAGGCGGACGCGCTGTCGGCCATGTTCGTGCCGGGCACGACCTGGCCGCTGCTGACGGCTGCCTGCATCTGCCTGTTCATCGGCGCGATGGGCAAATCGGCGCAGTTCCCGCTGCACGTCTGGCTGCCGGACTCGATGGAAGGCCCGACCCCGATCTCGGCACTGATCCACGCCGCGACGATGGTTACCGCCGGCATCTTCATGGTGACCCGCATGTCGCCGCTGTTCGAGCTGTCGGATACGGCACTGTCGTTCATCGTCGTCATCGGCTCGATCACCGCGCTGTTCATGGGCTTCCTGGGCATCATCCAGAACGACATCAAGCGCGTCGTCGCGTACTCCACGCTGTCGCAGCTGGGCTACATGACGGTCGCACTGGGCGTGTCGGCGTATAACGTCGCCGTGTTCCACCTGATGACCCACGCGTTCTTCAAGGCGCTGCTGTTCCTCGGTGCCGGTTCCGTCATCATCGGCATGCACCACGACCAGGACATGCGCAACATGGGCGGCCTGCGCAAGTACATGCCGATCACGTGGATCACGTCGCTGCTGGGTTCGCTGGCACTGATCGGTACGCCGTTCTTCGCCGGTTTCTACTCGAAGGATTCGATCATCGAAGCCGTCGCCGCCTCGCACCTGTGGGGTTCGGGCTTCGCGTACTTCTCCGTCATCGCCGGCGTGTTCGTGACCGCGTTCTACTCGTTCCGCATGTACTTCCTGGTCTTCCACGGCGAGGAGCGTTTCGGCAAGGCGCATGCTCATGACGATCACCACGCGCACCACGACGACCACGCACACAACGGCGAAGGCAAGGACCCGACCGCGCTGCACGAGGCCACTGCCCATCACGAAGAAGACGAGGACGATCACGGCCACCACGGCCTGGCCCCGGGCCAGAAGCCGCACGAGTCGCCGCTGGTCGTGACCCTGCCGCTGATCCTGCTGGCGATCCCGTCCGTCATCATCGGCTTCTTCACGATCGGTCCGATGCTGTTCGGCGACTTCTTCAAGAACGTCATCTACATCAACGCCGAGCGTCACCCGGCGATGGAAGAACTGGCGCACGAGTTCCACGGCGCCGCCGCGATGGGCGTGCATTCGTTCACGTCGCTCCCGTTCTGGCTCGCACTGGCCGGCGTCGTCGCCGCGTTCTACTGCTACATGATCAATCCGCGCGTGCCGGCCGCTTTCTACAAAGCGCTGCGTCCGATCCACACGCTGTTGGACAACAAGTACTACATGGACAAGTTCAACGAAGTCGTGTTCGCCGGCGGCGCACGCCTGCTGGGCAAGGGCCTGTGGCAGGTCGGCGACCGCGCGCTGATCGACGGCCTCGTCGTCAACGGTTCCGCGAAGGTCGTGGGCTGGTTCTCGACCGTCGTCCGCACGTTCCAGACTGGTTACATCTACCACTATGCGTTCGTGATGATCCTGGGCGTGCTGGGTACGCTGCTGTACTTCTTCCCGTTCTGGCACGCTTAAAAGAGAGAAAAACAAGATGCAGTCTATTTCGACCTTTCCTCCTTACCTGAGCCTGTCCGTCTGGCTGCCGATCCTGTGCGGCGTCATCGTGCTGGCCGTCGGTCGCGACAGCCGCGCGGGCTTCACCCGCCTTCTGGCGCTGGCCGGTGCTATCATCAGCTTCCTGCCGACGATCCCGCTGTTCACGCAATTCAGCAACACGGCCCACGGCCCGCAGTTCGTGGAAAAAGCCGCCTGGATTTCGCGCTTTAACATCCAGTACTACCTCGGCATCGACGGCCTGAGCCTCTGGTTCGTGCCGCTGACGGCGTTCATCACGATCATCGTGGTGATCTCGGCCTGGGAAGTGATCCAGGAACGTGTCGCCCAGTATATGGGGTCGTTCCTGCTGCTGTCGGGCCTGATGATCGGCGTGTTCGTCGCGCTGGACGGCCTGCTGTTCTACTTCTTCTTCGAAGCCACGCTGATCCCGATGTTCATCATCATCGGCGTGTTCGGCGGCCCGAACCGCGTGTATGCGTCGTTTAAGTTCTTCCTGTACACGTTCATGGGCTCGCTGCTGACGCTGATCGCGATCATCTACCTGTACAACAAATCGAACGGCAGCTTCGACATCCTGGCATGGCACAACCTGCCGCTGACGATGAAGGAGCAAGTCCTGATCTTCGTCGCGTTCCTGATGGCCTTCGCCGTCAAGGTGCCGATGTGGCCGGTGCACACCTGGCTGCCGGACGCCCACGTGGAAGCGCCGACCGGCGGTTCCGTCGTGCTGGCTGCGATCATGCTGAAGCTGGGCGGTTACGGCTTCCTGCGATTCTCGCTGCCGATCGCGCCTGACGCCTCGCACTACCTGGCACCGCTGATCATCGTGCTGTCGCTGATCGCCGTGATCTACATCGGCCTGGTCGCGATGGTGCAGGTCGACATGAAGAAACTGGTCGCGTACTCGTCGATCGCCCACATGGGCTTCGTCACGCTCGGCTTCTTCATCTTCAACGAGATCGGCGTGCAGGGCGGTATCGTGCAGATGATCTCGCACGGCTTCGTGTCGGGCGCGATGTTCCTGTGCATCGGCGTGCTGTACGACCGCCTGCATTCGCGCCAGATCGCCGACTACGGTGGCGTCGTCAACGTGATGCCGAAGTTCGCCGCGTTCTCCGTGCTGTTCGCGATGGCCAACTGCGGCCTGCCGGCGACGTCGGGCTTCGTGGGTGAATTCATGGTCATCCTGGGCGCCGTCAAGTTCAACTTCTGGACCGGCCTGCTGGCCGCCACCGCCCTGATCCTGGGCGCGGCGTACTCGCTGTGGATGGTCAAGCGCGTCGTGTTCGGCAAGATCGGCAACAAGCACGTGGCCGAACTGACCGACCTGAACGGCCGCGAGTTCTTCATGCTGGGCGTGCTCGCGATCCTGACCATCTACATGGGCCTGTATCCGGCGCCGTTCACCGACACGATGCAGGTGTCGGTCGCGGACCTGCTGCAGCACGTGTCGGTCAGCAAGCTGCCGCAGGCAGTGGCTGCCGTCGCCGCGCACTGAGTCGATAGGGCACAAATAACGATATGAATCCGATGATTAACACCCAAGCCGTGCTGGCCGCCAACAACCTGGGGCCGGTCTCTGCAGAAATCTTCCTGGTCATCGCGTCCTGCGCCATCCTTCTGATCGATATGTTCCAGAAGGAAGGCAAGCGCACGCTGACCTACGCACTGTCGCTGCTCACCCTGGTGGGCTGCGCCGTGATCACCTACGCCGACTTCAAGGCCGGCACGACGACCTACACGTTCTACAACATGTTCGTGTCGGACCCGATGGCGAACCTGCTCAAGCTGTTCACCTACCTGGCCGTGGGCGTGACCCTCGTGTACTCGCGCCAGTACGCCGGCGAGCGCGGCATGATGTCGGGCAACATGGGCGGCGAGTTCTACGTGCTCGCGCTGTTCACGCTGCTGGGCCAGATGATCATGATCTCTGGTAACAACATGCTGCCGATCTACCTGGGCCTGGAACTGATGTCGCTGTCGCTGTACGCGCTGGTGGCGATGCGCCGCGACCACGCGATCTCGACCGAAGCCTCGATGAAGTACTTCATCCTGGGTTCGCTCGCGTCGGGCTTCATGCTGTACGGTATCTCGATGATCTACGGCGCCACCGGTTCGCTGGACATCACGACGATCGCCAAGCTGGTGTCGAGCAACGCCGCCAACCACACGATCCTCGTGTTCGGCCTCGTGTTCGTCGTGGCCGGCATGGCCTTCAAGCTGGGCGCCGTACCGTTCCACATGTGGGTCCCGGACGTGTACCAGGGCGCGCCGACCGCCGTCACGCTGCTGCTGGGCGCCGCGCCGAAGCTGGCATCGTTCGCGATGATGATCCGCATCCTGGTCGAAGGCCTGCTGCCGCTGGCGATCGACTGGCAGCAGATGCTGCTGGCGCTGGCCGTGCTGTCGCTGCTGGTCGGTAACCTGACCGCGATCGCGCAGACCAACCTGAAGCGCATGCTGGCTTACTCGACCATCGCACAGCTGGGCTTCGTCCTGCTGGGCATGATGGCCGGCGTCGTCGGCACCCGCGATGCCACGAATGCCGCGAACATCGCCAACGCCTACAGCGCGTCGATGTACTACACGATCACCTACGTGCTGACCACGCTGGGCACCTTCGGCATCATCATGATGCTGGCGCGCTCGGGCCACGAAGCGGAAGAAGTGGCCGACTTCAAGGGCCTGGCCAAGCGCAGCCCGTGGTACGCGCTCGTCATGACCGCCCTGATGTTCTCGCTGGCCGGCGTGCCGCCGATGATGGGCTTCATGGCCAAGTGGGCCGTGCTGGACGTCGTCGTCGGTTCGGGCCAGCTGTGGCTCGCGATCATCGCCGTGGCCGCGTCGCTGGTGGGTGCGTTCTACTACCTGCGCGTCGTGAAAGTCATGTGGTTCGACGAGGTGGCCGATGCATCGCCGATCTCGACCCCGCTGGACATGCGCGTCGTGCTGTCGTTGAACGGTATCCTCGTCGTGATCCTGGGCATCCTGCCGGGCCCGCTGCTGGCGGCTTGCCTGTCGGCCATGTCCGCAACCCTGAAGTCCTAAGGCCACGGTGGACGCCTCCCTGGCCAGCTGGTTGGTGATCGCGGTCGCACTCGCGTTCGCCAACCTGCCGTTCCTCAACGAGAGCGTGCTCGGCTTCATTCCCGTGAAGCCGGCACTCAACAAGGCGCACGCGAAATACTTCGTCGTGCGTCTGCTCGAGCTGGTTGTTCTATACTTCGTCGTCGGCGCGCTGGCCCACGCCCTCGAATCCCGCATCGGTACCGCGTTCCCCCAGACCTGGGAGTTCTATGCGATCACCGCCTGCCTGTTCGTCGTGCTGGCCTTCCCGGGTTTCGTTTTACGATATCTGCGCAAGCGCCGCGGCTGAGCACCAGCGTCCATGGCGCCGGTGCAAAGAATAACGATGTACCGGAGCCTTCCATGGACGACCACCTCAAAGAAACAAAAATCGACGGCCAGCTCGCCTACGACGGCAACTTCCTCAAAGTCTCGCGCGACCGCGTGAAACTCCCCGACGGCAAGGTCACGCAACGCGAATTCATCCGCCATCCCGGCGCCGTCGTGATCCTCGCGCTGTTCGACGACGGCCGCGTGCTGCTCGAACGCCAGTTCCGCTATCCGAACGACCAGGTCTTCATCGAATTCCCGGCCGGGAAGATCGATCCGGGCGAGGCATCGCTCGCCTGCGCCAAGCGCGAACTGGAAGAAGAGACTGGCTACACGGCCACCGACTGGCATTTCGTCTGCACGATCCACAACGCGATCGCGTATTCGGACGAGCACCTCGACCTGTTCCTCGCACGCGGCCTGACGGCGGGCGACGCGAAGCTGGACGACGGTGAATTTCTCGAGACCTTCACGGCGACCATCCCCGAGATGCTGGAGATGGTGCAACGGGGCGACATCACGGATGTGAAAACCGTGATCGGCACGTTCTGGCTGGAGAAGATCGCCGCCGGCACCTGGACGCCGGCTTAGTTTGAAGCCTGTGCGCCCGGCCGCGCTCGGCTTGATGCTGCTCGCCTGGAGCGGCTTCGCATCCGCGCGCACGCCGTTCGAGGCGAGTTGCGAAGCCGCGGCCCGGGATGCCGGCGCGACGTTTTCCACGCGCGAGAGCGGCTGGCGCGTCGACAATACGGTGTCCTACCGCGACCTGACGCGCATGAAGCGGCCCGGCGTACGCAACGGCTACGTGCTGGGCCTCACGCGCACGGAGTCGCGCGTCGCGATCCAGGTCGACGGCGCCCTGCTCACGTCGCCGGACGGCGCGGCCGAATGCGTGATGCCGCGCATCGCGGTGACCTTGTACTACCAGCCCATCGTCGTGTACGTCAGCCGCGAATTCGAGCCGGACTCGTGCACGTATGACGAGATACTTGCGCACGAAATGCGCCATCTCAAGTCTTACCTGGACTATCTGCCGAAAGTGGAAGAGCGGGTGCGCGCACGCCTCGGCGGCCGCTTTGCCGGCAAACCGTTGTATGCGCGCGCCGGCGAGTCGCGCACGCTGCTCCAGCGCGAAATCGACCGCAACTGGATGCCGTACATTAAGGCCGAGATGGGACGTGTCGAACGCTTGCAGGCCACGATCGACAGTCCGGCGGAGTACGCACGTCTGAGCAAAGTTTGCCAAGGTGAGGTACAGTCTCTTATTGGATCGACAAGACGTTCCCGATCGTAGATTGAACAACATGACTCAAGCACCACGTTATTTCGCCCTCATTCCCGCCGCCGGCGTCGGCGCCCGGATGGGGGCCACGAGCCCCAAGCAGTACCTGAAAATCGGCGGCAAGCCCATGCTCAGGCACACGCTCGACGCATTCCTGTCCAGCGAGCTCATCGCGCACACATTCGTCGTCGTGAGCCCGGACGACCCGTACATCGACGCCGTCGCGCCCCATCACGGCGTGACGGTCCTGCGCTGCGGCGGGGCGAGCCGCATGGAATCCGTGCGCAACGGCCTGGCCGTGCTCGCCAACACCTTGTCGCCCGCCGACCGGGTGCTCGTGCACGACGCCGCGCGTCCCGGCCTGACTGCCGAACTGATCGAAAAACTGATCACGGGCACGGGCGACCACCCGGCCGGCGGCCTGCTGGCGCTGCCGGTCGTCGACACGGTCAAGCGCTGCATCCACGGCGAAGCGGCCGGCACCGTGCCCCGCAACGGCCTGTGGCTCGCGCAGACCCCGCAGATGTTCCGCTATGAATTGCTGCGCGAAGCGCTGGCGGCGGCTAAAGATCCGGATTCGATTACCGATGATGCCAGTGCGGTTGAAGCCCTCGGATTGAGCCCCAAGTTGGTGGAAGGGCATCCCCGCAATCTCAAAGTGACATTGCCGGACGATATCCGGATCGCCGAGATGTACCTGGCAGTGTCCCAACCTGAATTCGTATAGCGTGTAAAGAACATCATGGCTCTCGCATCGTACAACCCGACCCCGCCGTTCCGCATCGGTACCGGCTATGACTGCCACGCCCTCGTCGAAGGGCGCAAACTGATCGTCGGCGGCGTCACCATCCCGCACCGGCTGGGCCTGCTCGGCCACTCGGACGCGGACGTGCTGCTGCACGCCATCATCGACGCCATGCTGGGCGCCGCCGGCCTCGGCGACATCGGCAAGCACTTCCCGGACACCGACCCGATGTTCGCCGGCGCCGACTCGCGCGTGCTGCTGCGCGAAGCGGCCAACCGCGTGCTGGGCACCGGCTACACCATCGGCAACGTGGACGCGACCATCATCGCGCAGCAGCCGAAGATGGCGCCGCACATCCCGCAGATGGTGTCGCGCATCGCCGAGGACATCGGCGCGTCGCCGCAGCAGGTGAACATCAAGGCCAAGACCAATGAAAAACTCGGCTTCCTCGGCCGCGAGGAAGGCATGGCGGCGCAGGCGACCGTGCTCCTGATCCGCGCGGCGGGCTGATCAGTCGTTCGGTGGGCACGGCGTGCCCACCTTCAACCTCTTTGGCGTTTCCGTTGTAACATCGTCGGTCTGACAATAACAACGGGGACGACATGACCACCACCACGCCACGTGCGGCCTGGACGCTGATCCTGGCCGCCAGCGCCATCCTGATGATCACGATGGCGGCGCGTCTCACGACGGGCCTGTTCCTGTCGCCGCTGAACACGGCGACGGGCCTCGGCATCGCGTCGATCAGCTTCGCCATGGCCGTCGGCCAGTTCATGTGGGGCGCCTCGCAACCCGTCTTCGGCGCCGTCGCCGACAAATACGGTTCCATGCCCGTCATCGTGCTGGGCGCCGTGCTGCTGGCCGGCGGGCTCGCGGCGACGCCTTTCGTCTCCACCCAATGGGGCCTGCTCGTCACGCTGGGCATCCTGTCCGCGAGCGGGGCGGGCGCGGGCAGCTTCTCGATCCTCATCGGCGCCACCGCGCAGCGCCTGCCGGCCGAGCGGCGCGCGTTCGCGTCCGGCTTCATCAACGCGGGCGGCTCGTTCGGCCAGTTCGTGTTCGCGCCGCTCGTCCAGTTCCTCATCGCGACCACCGGGTGGATCACGGCGATGCTGGCGCTGGCCGCGACGAGCCTCTTCACCATCCCGCTCGCGTGGCCGCTGCGCGGCAAGCCGCCGGCGCAGTCCGTCGTCGGCCACGGTGATCTCACCCTAAGCCGCCAGGTGCGCGACGCGATGCGCGACCGCAGCTACCTGTGCCTGCACGCCGGCTTCTTCACGTGCGGCTTCCACATCGCCTTCCTCGTCACCCACCTGCCGGGCGAGGTCGCGCTGTGCGGCCTGCCGGCGGGCGTCTCGGCGACGGCGCTGGGCCTGATCGGCCTGTTCAACATCGCCGGGTCGCTGGCGGCGGGCGCGCTGGCGCAGCGCTACCGCATGAAATGGCTGCTGGCGTTCACCTACGGCAGCCGCGCCGTGATCATCGCGGCATACCTGCTGGCGCCGAAATCCGCCTGGACGTTCTACGTGTTCGCCGCCGCCCTCGGCTTCACGTGGCTCGCGACCGTGCCGCCCACGGCGGGCCTCGTCGGCAAGCTGTTCGGCATGCGTTACCTCGCCACCTTGTTCGGCCTGACGCTGCTGTCGCACCAGATCGGCGGCTTCTTCGGCGCCTGGCTGGGAGGGCTCGCATTCGTCCGCTTCGGCGACTATTCCTGGATGTGGTACGCGGACATCGCGCTGGCGCTCGCCGCCGCCTTCGTCAACCTGCCGATCCGCGAGGCGAAGCCGGCCCCCGCGGCCGTGGCGGCGTAACGCATGGCACGCGATCCCTGGGCCTACCGCGACGTGGCGGTCGAATCGGTACCGGACCCGCGCACGGGCCGGCTGCGCATCAAGCCGATGGCGGGGCAGGCGTACGCGACGTCGATGCGCGTGCAGTGCGCGCGGGCGCTGTCCGACCCCGAGCGCTATCCCGCCGGCACCCGGTTCCTCATCCGCGCCAAGCTGACGGACCGCGCGGGCGGGCCGCCGTTCCTGTACGCGTGGCATGGCGATCCGGTGCGCGTGCTGACGGCGCGCGAGGTGCGTTCCTTTCTCGACGAATACCGGCGCCGGCGCATCTGATCCGCACGGTCCGCCGAAAATCGTTACACTCTGGGCATCATCCGACCCATCAAGACCGAAAGGACCGTCATGGCAACAAGGAAGATTGCAGTGCTCGTCGGCAGCCTGCGCAAGGAATCATTTACGCGCAAGCTGGCCAAGAGCCTGATGCTGGCCGCACCGCCCACGCTCGAACTGGAGATCGTCGAGATCGGCGACATGCCGCTGTACAACCAGGATGACGAGACCGATACGCCGCCCGCCACCTGGACCGAGTTCCGCGGCCGCATCCGCGACGCCGACGGCGTCCTGTTCTGCACGCCGGAATACAACCGCTCGCTGCCCGGCGTCCTCAAGAACGCCATCGACGTCGGCTCGCGCCCGTACGGCCAGGCAGCGTGGACGGGCAAGCCGTGTGCGGTCGTGTCCAACTCGCCGGGTGCGCTGGGCGGCTTCGGCGCCAACCACGCCGTGCGCCAGTGCCTCGTCTTCCTCAACATGCCGTGCATGCAGTCGCCGGAAGCGTACATCGGCGGCGTGGCCAACAAGTTCGACGGCGACACGCTGACGGACGAAGGCCTGAAAACCTTCCTGCAGCAGTTCATGGAGTGTTTTGCGACGTGGGTGGAGCGCCATGCCGACTGATGCCGTAAAAAGCCCCATCGCGATCCGCGAAATCGATCACATCGTGCTGCGCGTGGTGGATCTCGCGCGCATGCAGGCCTTCTACGGCGACGTGCTGGGCTGCCGCGAAGTGCGGCGCCAGGACGAGATCGGCCTCGTGCAGCTGCGCGCCGGCAGTTCGATGGTCGACCTGATCCCGATTTCCGGCAAGCTGGGGGCGGCGGGCGGCGCGGCGCCGGGCACGGAAGGGCGCAACGTCGATCACTTCTGCTTCCGCGTCGAGCCATTCGACGAAGACGCGATCCGCGCCCACCTGGCCGCGCACGGCATCGAGGCGGGGCCGGCCGCGTCGCGCTTCGGCGCCGAAGGAGAAGGCCCGTCGATCTACCTGACTGACCCGGAAGGCAACATGATCGAGCTGAAGGGGCCGCCGACCGCGCCATGAGGCAGGACGATGAAGCACCGACGTACGTGTCGCAGGCGCCCGTCGCCTACGGCAAGCCGCCGCCCGGGTGGCGGCGGCGCATGTACGACGTCATCTTCGAAGCCGACACCCCGGCCGGGCGGCGCTTCGACATCGCGCTCGTGTGCGCCATCCTGCTCAGCATCCTCGTCGTCGTGCTGGACAGCGTGCCGCGGCTGCACCGCGACCATGCCGACCTGCTGAACGCGTTCGAATGGGGCTTCACCGCGCTGTTCACGGTGGAATACGTGGCGCGCCTCGTGTGCGTGCAGCGGCCGTGGCGCTATGCCGGCGGCTTCTACGGCGTGATCGACCTGCTGGCCGTGCTGCCGTCGTATTTTTCGCTACTCATGCCAGGCACCGAACTGCTGCTCGACATCCGCATCCTGCGCCTGCTGCGCGTCTTCCGCATCTTCAAGCTGACCCTGTACATCGAGGAATACACGCGCCTGGGCGAAGCGCTCGCAGCCAGCCGGCGCAAGATCCTCGTGTTCCTGTCCGTCGTGCTGATGGCGATCCTCATCCTCGGCACCGTCATGTACGTCGTCGAGGGACCGAAGAACGGCTACACGAGCATTCCCGTCGCGATGTACTGGGCGACCGTCACCATGACCACCGTCGGGTATGGCGACATCACGCCGCATACCAACCTGGGCAAGGCGATCGCCTCGTTCATGATGCTGATGGGGTGGGGCATCCTTGCCGTGCCGACCGGGATCGTGACGGCCGAGATGACGCTGCGCCGCGGCGACCGCCGCACCGGACCGGCGCGCGCGGCCCTGCATTGTCCTGCGTGCGGCAGCGGCGGCCACGACGCCACCGCCCGGTTCTGCAAGGATTGCGGGACGGCGCTGCCGGTGCACCGCGCTGGCGCAAAATGAGGGTTGCTCTAATGTTAGAATCGGATAGAATCGTCATTACAGCGTAAGTCTCCGCGAATCGATGGACCAGTGGACGGAACCGATATGACGACCTCTGTCGCGCCCCAGGATGTGGGCACCCCGACCGTCCTGATTGTCGACGATACGCCGGCCAACGTGGGCATCCTCGTCGAGTATCTCGAGGGACGCCAGGTCCGGGTGGCGGTCGCGCAAGAAGGCGAGGAGGGCCTGGCCCGCGCGGAATTCGTGCAGCCGGACCTGATCCTGCTCGACGTGATGATGCCCGGCATGGACGGTTTCGAGACGTGCCGGCGCCTCAAGGCGTCTCCCCGTACGCGCGATATCCCCGTGATCTTCATGACGGCGCTGTCCGAGACCCACGACAAGGTGGCCGGCTTCGCGGCGGGCGGCGTCGACTACGTCACCAAACCGTTCCAGATCGACGAAGTGTGGGCGCGCGTCACGACCCATCTGGCACTGCGCAGCGCGCAGAAACGTCTCGCCGAACAGAACGCGCAGTTGCGGCGCGCGGAAGCCGAGCTGCTGGCCGCCAATGATCTCCTCGAGCAGCGCGTGGCCGAGCGCACCGCGGAGCTGGTCCGGACCAACGCCAGGCTGGAACAGAAGATCGCCGATTACAACCAGGCGGAGCGGCGCATCGACTACATGGCGCACCACGATGCGCTGACGGGGCTGCCCAACCGCCTGCTGCTGGAAGACCGGGTCAACCAGGCGGTCGCCCAGGCGCGGCGCCACCAGGACGAGATGGTCGCGCAACTGCACATCGACCTGGACCACTTCAAGACCATCAACGATTCCCTCGGCGAGCGGATCGGCGACCGCCTGCTGCAGGCCGTCGCCTCGCGCCTGCAGCAATGCACGCGCGAGGGCGACAGCCTCGGCTGCCTGGGCGGGAACGCGTTCGGGATCTGCCTCGCGGCCCTGCGGTGCAGCAACGACGCCGCGCTCGTGGCGGGCAAGATCCTCGAGACCCTGAGCCGGCCGTTCCACGTCGAAGACCACGAACTGCACGTCAGCGCCAGTATCGGCCTGGGCCTGTTCCCGTCCGACGGCAGCGACGCGTCCGCGCTGCTGCGCGCGGCCAATGCCGCCATGTACCAGGCGAAGCAGAAGGGGCGCAACACATACCAGTTCTTCACGCCGGCCCTGCACGAAGCGGCGAAGCGGCGGATGGCGGCGACCAGCCAGCTGCGCCAGGCGCTCGCCCACGACGAGTTTTCCGTGTACTACCAGCCGCAGGTCGACATGGAGAGCGGCCGGATCTTCTCGGCGGAAGCGCTGCTGCGCTGGACGCCACCCGGCAAGGCGGCCCGCTCCTGCGCGGAATTCATCGCCATCGCCGAAGAAACCGGCATCATCGTGCCGATCGGCGAATGGGTGCTGCGCCAGGCCTGCGCGCAACTGAGGCGCTGGCGCGACGGCGGCCATCCGGACATGCGGATCGCCGTCAACCTCTCGGCGCGCCAGTTCACCCAGGCCAACCTGACGGAATTCGTGGCCCAGGTGCTGCGCGACACGGGCGTCCCCGCCGACGCGCTCGAACTCGAGCTGACGGAAAGCCTGACGATGCAGCCCAGCGACGACAACCTCGCCGTCATGCGCCGGCTGAGCGCCATGGGCGTCCAGCTGTCCATCGACGACTTCGGCACCGGCTACTCCAGCCTCGCCTACCTGCAGAACTTCCCCATCCACGCGCTCAAGATCGACCGCTCGTTCGTCATCGGGATCAACGAGCAGGCGCACGACGCCGCGATCGTCACGGCGATCATCGCGATGGCGCACAGCCTGCACCTGAACCTGATCGCGGAAGGCGTCGACAGTCCCGAGCACGTCTCCTTCCTGACGGCGCACGGCTGCCTGGCCGCGCAGGGCTATTACTACAGCCAGGCAGTGCCGGCGGACGCGATGACGCGCTTGCTCGACCAGAGAAACCTGACGCCGAACGGGGGCGCCAGGGTGGGGGCGATTGCGCGCTAGTCTGTCTCATGAGTGCAGGAACTTGGACCGCTGCAAAGATCGGACCGACATTCGCTACTTCAGGCCGACAAGCCCGGCACGATTAGCCCAGATCAAAGGTAACCAGCCTCGCGCCCTTAGTCTGTGAGCTTCGCGCCGCGGCGCCTGCTGCGGCCCGTTCAACCCAAAACTTTGCGAGGCAAAACCATGTATCCATTTCCACAAACGATCGCCCCGGCGGTGCGCACCCACATCGATGCCCAGACCGCGTTCCTGAACGACATGTCGAAGTCGCTGTTCAGCTCGTTCCAGCAAATGTGCGACCTGAACATCCAGCTCATGCAGACGATGCTGGAAGAAACGACCCTGGCCAGCAAGCACGTGCTGAGCGCCGACCGCCAGTCCGAGCTGCTGAGCGCCGCCACGGCGCGCACGCAGCCCACGACGGACAAGTTGCGCGCCTACCAGCAGCACATCGCGCGTCTGGCGGCCGACTCCCAGGTCGAGCTGGCCCGCGTGACGGAGCAGCACGTTCAGAACACGACCCGCACCGCGCGCGCCCTGGCGGACGAGGTGGCGCGCGACGCCACCGAGCAGACGGAGCGCGGCCTGCGCGCCCAGCAGGAAACCGTGCGCCAGTTCAGCGATCCGTTCATCCGGCCGGGCAACGGTGCCGCCCAGCCGCACGCATCGGGCAGCACGGGCCAGACGCAGCAAATGCCGCCGAGCCAGCAGCAGGGCAGCAAGGACCAGCGGGCCGCCACGCACTGACCCGGCGCAGTTCCCGGATCTTACACGCCGCGCCCGGCTACCTGGTGCGGCGCGATGATGTCCTGTGCAGCCGGGGCCACGGTGCGGATGCGCGGCCCGAGGCCGAACAGCGGACGCAGCAACGGCACCCGGCTCACGATCTCGAAGCCGGCGAAGCTGAGCACCGTCACGAGCACGACGAGCAGCACGGCTTCCAGGCCCGGCGCAAGGTGCAGCGGTTTCGATGCATGGGCCAGGACGACGATCAGGCTCTGGTGCAGGATATAGACGGGGAACACAGCCTCGGTCAGGTAACGCCGGGCGGGGCCGTCGCGGTCCAGGTGGCGCTGGGCAAAGCCGCAGGCGGCCAGGATCGCGCTCCACGCCAGCAGCGCGTAATCGGCGCGCATCGGCTGCGCGAGCACTTCCCAGCGCGTGCCGTCGATGCCGCCGGCGTTGTCCAGCGCGATCCACAGCATCAGGAGGGCCCAGCCCGCGAGGGCCAGCGCGAGACACGTCCAGCGCAGCGCCGCGACACGGGGCCAGAAGTCGGGAACGCGCGCCATCAGGGCGCCGAGCAGGAAGACCGGCAGATACGTCGCATGGTTGTACCAGTCGTCCACGAGCGCGTGGGTGACCGGAAAACGGTTCAGCATCAGGATGCGCGCCAGCGCCAGCACGGCCGCCGGCAGGACGATGATCCTCCAGCCCTCGAGCACGCGGCCGAGCACGGCGGCGAGACGGTCGAAGCGCGGACCCAGGGCCAGCACGACGAGCGCGAGGACGGCCGTATAGGCCCACAGGTAGGCGACAAACCACAGGTGGTTCCAGGTCGGCAGGATCAGGCAGCCGTCCTGGCAGAAGCCGTGGTAGCCGCGCACGTACAGCCGCATGAAGTCGGCGTAGCTGCCCGCATAGCCGAGCTTCTCGACGACTTCGAGATACGACTGCGGCGGCACGATGACGAGCATGCCGAACAGCAGGGGGATCAACAGGCGCCAGCTGCGCTTGCGCAGGAAGGCGAGGGGCCGCAGCTTCGCCAGCATGATGCTGGAAGCGACGCCGGACACGAGGAACAGCAGCGGCAGCCGCCACGGCGACGACAGCATCATGAAAGGTTCGAGGGCGGTGCTGGCGTGCGGGCTCTTCACGTGCCAGCCCCACGTCACGTAATACATGCCCACGTGATACAGGATCAGCAGGAAGAAGGCGATGATGCGTACCCAGTCGAGGAAGTGATGGCGCGAAAGATGTCGGGTGTTCATGGCGGATCGTCGTCGGTTGGTCGATGAAGGAAACGACGTCAGACTAGATCCGCGCAGGTTCCCGCGCGAGCGGAATGTGGCGAGGCGGGGGCGGGACGGGGCGAGCCGGCCGGTCAGGGCGCGGACAGCTCGATCTTCAGTGCGGTCGCGTGGGCCGTCGGCAGGTGCGCCGGCAGCGTCACGACGAGGGCATCGTCGCGCTGCGTCCACATCAGCTTCGCGTTGCTGCCCAACAGGCGCACCGACCGGATCGATCCGCCTGCTTGGGCCGCACCCTTGCCGAGTGCGTGAATCACGACCTCCTTCACCGGCACGCCGAGGGTGATGGCGTACACCGCATTGCCTTTGGCGGTGAAGCGGATGTCCTGCGCAGTGTACGCTGCGTTTTCCTTCATGGCGCCGGCCACCGTTTCCGTCGGCCCTTCGCCATAGACCTTCCAGGGCCGGGTGCCGTAGATGGCCTCGCCGTTGGGCTGGATCCATGCCGCCATCTCGTCCAGGAAGCGGCGCGACTCGGGTGGCAGGCTCCCGTCCGGATACTGCACCACGTTGATCAGCAGGTTGCCGTTCTTGCTGACGATATCGGCCAGCATATGGATGACCTCGGTCGTCGATTTATAGTGGTAGCCGTCGCTGTAGAACCAGTCGCCTATCGACGTGTCCGTTTGCCACGGCTGCGGCTGAATGCCGCTCAACACGCCCCGTTCCACGTCCAGGACGCCCATGGCGGAACTGTCGCCAGATCCTTGGGCTTTGTGATTGTACACGGCGGTCAGGCGGCCGCCGTGCAGCGTCATGTTGCCGTTATAGTAGTTGGCCAGCAAGGTGCGGCCCACCTTCCCGAACGGCAGGCCGCCATCGGAATACAGCAGATCGGGATGGTAGGTGTCGATCAGGTCGCTGATGCGCTTGAACCATTCCTCATGCCACGCAGGACTCGTCGCGTACCAGTTGTCCAGATTGCTGTGCAGGCCTTCGTCGTGGGCCGGGTGATAGAGTTCCTGGTAGGCGGGATCGGCACCGTCGTAAGGCACCCCGGCCAGGGGACCGGTCTTGTCGTGCCCGTGGCTGGTCGCGAGCCATGCGTAGCTCGCCCCGAGATGTTCGGACACGCCGAACGGCAGGCCAGCTTTCCGCGCGGCCTGCTGCCAGGCGCCGACGATGTCCCGATGCGGACCCATCCTGACCGCATTCCAGCTGTGGTAGCGCGAATTCCACAAGTCGAAATTATCGTGATGGACGCCCATGCTGACGAAGTATTTCGCGCCAGCCTTCACGTACAGCGCCATCAGCGCATCCGGATCGAAGCGCTCGGCCTTCCACAGCGGAATGATGTCCTTGTAGCCTGATTTGGATGGATGACCGTAGTGCTTCAGGTGGTGCGCGTATTGGGGATGGCCTTCGATATACATATTGCGCGCATACCAGTCACCCGCACGCGGCACGGCCTGCGGTCCCCAATGCGACCAGATGCCGAATTTGGCATTGCGGAACCAGTCCGGTGCGCGGTATTGCCTGAACGAGGCGGCATCGCTGGTGAATGGGCCGGGCCGCAGCGGCGGTTCGTATGCCTCGCCGGCGAATGCCGGTAAGCAGCATGCCAGCACGCCAGTGCAGACCAAGGCTCGTAAGGGGGGCAGCGCCATCGTCGCGTCTCCATCATCCGTATTAAAACTCGCGATCATAGCGAAGCGGACGTGCGTGACGAGGCGACTTGCGTGATCCTCTTCGGGGATTGATGGATTTCGCAAGCGGCCGAAAAAAGGCTGTGTTCGCGCTAGTTATGTGAACTGTCATTCGTTGCGGAGGTCATACGCATCGTCGAGTTAACTCATGAGGAGTGACGATGCGCGGCCTGACGTTCGACGAATTGTTCGCCATGCTGTTGGCGGTGCAGTTGTCGCCAGACGACCTGTCTCGGCTACGGGAATGGATCGCCGGCATCGCGGATCCGGCCGAGTGCATTGCCCTGATCGAGCAGGCGGCGGCGGGCCGGCCGTGTCCGCACTGCCGCTGCGCCCGCAAGCACCGCTGCGGCCATGCGAGCGGATTGCAGCGCTTCCGCTGTCTCGGCTGCGGGCACAGCCACAACGCATTGACCGGTACGCCGCTGGCGCGGCTGCGCAAGAAGGAGCTCTGGCTGCCGTACCTGCAATGCGTGCTCGAATCGCGCACGGTGCGCGATGCCGCGCAAGTCGTCGGCGTGCATCGCACGACCAGCTTCCGGTGGCGCCACCGGTTCGTGCCCGGCGCCATGCGCGATCGGCCGGCGACATTGTCGGCCATCGTCGAGGCCGACGAGACGTATCGGCTCGAATCGCAGAAGGGCGCGCGCAACCTGACGCGGCCACCCCGAAAACGGGGCGGCGTGGCCAAGCGGCGGGGTATCAGTCGAGAACACGATTGCCTGCTCATCGCGCGCGACCGCAGCGGCCGCACGCTCGATTTTCATACGGGGCGCGGCCAGGTGACGGTGGGGCAATTGCATGAGTGCTTCAAACCCGTGCTGCAAGACGACGCCCTCTTGATCACCGACGGCGCCATCGTCTATCAGCATTTCGCGGAGCAGGCTGGCATCACGCATGAAGCGGTGAACGTGAAAGCCGGCGACCGGGCGCGTGGCGCGATCCACATTCAAAACGTGAACAGCTGGCACAGCCGGTTCAAAAGCTGGCTGGTGCGGTTTCGCGGCGTGGCGAGCCGCTACCTGATCCATTACTCGGGTTGGCAGCGCGTGCTGGACGATCGTCGGCTCACGAAGCCGGCTCATCTGCTGTCTGCCGCGGTCCAGCTCGGCTAGGCGAGCGGGTTACCGAACTACCGCGAACACAGCCAAAAAAAAAACCCGCTTGCGGCGGGCTTGAATCTATTTTCTTGGAGGAAGATAGAGGAGACGGTTCGGAGTATGCGGGGGCACAAGAAATAAATCCAATTTGATTTTTAGATATCTATCATACAAATTTCGAATAATATGGCTGAGATAATTGGTGATGTTTGAGCGCGTACGTACGATCTAGAATGGAATGCTGTATTGCAAGCATTCAATTCCTGTTCCCGCTCATGAAAACTACTCTTCTCGGCCGCGCCCTGTCCATCCTGTTCCTGTCGATGCCACTGGCGCAAGCCGGCAACATCAACGATCTCGTCGACCACAACTGGATCGAAATCGACAGCCCGAATTTTCGGGTAGTCACCGACCAGCCGGAAGACGTTGCGCGCCACATGATCGTCGACCTGGAAAACCTGCGATACATCTCGAACCGCGTGCGCGGTGCGCAATCACTGGCCGGGCCGCCGCTGACGATCGTCGCGATGGGCCGGAGCAGCTTCGCGACGCTGGGGCTGCCCCAGAACATGGCCGGGGTGTTCCAGTTGTCGCGCCTTGGTTACGCGGCCGTCGCAAGGATCGAGGATTACGTCACGTCGGCGGCGGCAAGCGACGTGTCGCGCGCGATCATCCTGCATGAATACCACCATTTCCTCCTCCACTATTCGCCCGAGACGACGGCGTATCCGCGCTGGTACGACGAAGGGATGTCGGAGTACTGGTCGTCGCTGGTCATCCAGGACGGCATGGCATGGTTCGGCCATCCGGTGGAAGGCAGCCATCGCGAGGACTGGCTGGTCGACCGGGCGGGCCGGGTCAACCTCGATACCAAATGGCTGTTCAACACGAACAAACTCTCTTACGACAACAGCACGCGGGCCGGCAAGATCGACATGGCCCGCTTTTATGCCTGCGCGAAGTACGCGATCCACTACTTCAATTCGAGCCCCGAATTGCGCAGGCAACTCGCGCACTACCTGCGCCTGCATAATATGGGGCTGTCCGAAGACCAGGCCGTGCGCATCGCTTTCAAGAAGTCGTACGAGGAACTCGATGTCGACATGCGGCGCTACGTGGAGCGCCGCTTGATGGCCCGCGGATTCTCGACGGGCAAGGATGGGCTCGACCTGCCGCAAGTCCAGGTGAAGGTCACGAAGCTCGACCGTCCTGCGACCTACGCCGTCCTGGCCGACGTGGTGCCCCGCTTCGCGAAGCACGACGCCAACATGATGCGGGAACTGGTCGAGACGAATCTCAAGCTCCACCCGGACGATCCGAAGGCGACCATCCTTGCCGTCAATCGCCACGTCGTCGACGACGGCATGGCGCGCCTGGATGCGTTGCTGAAGCGCTACCCGAACGATGCAAACCTGCTCGCCGCGCGCGCCGAAGGCCTGGACATGGCGGCGGCCGCGATGCACGACACCGGCGTGCCCGGCTGGGAAGCGCCGCTGAAGGAGGCGCGCGACCTGGCCCGGCGCGCCATCACGGCGGATCCGTCCAACCCGCTGGCCTACTTTACCCTGGGCAATGTGTACAAGCTTGCGCCCGACATCGGACCGGTACAGGAAGGAATCGCCGGCCTGGACACCCTCGTCATCTACGAACCGGCGCCAGGCAGTTTGCGCGCACTGGCGCACCTCTACCTGCGCAACAAGCAGTTGCCGGAAGCGGTCAAGAGCATCCGCAGCGCCGTCGCGTTCGATGCGGCGGGCAAGAATCCGCTCGACGCGTTGTTGATGGAAAACCTGGAACTCGTCGCCGACATGGCCTCCAGTGCGACGCCGGACGGCAAAGGATTGCGCTACCCGAGCGGCGCCGTCTACGAAGGCCCCGTGACCAGCGGCAAACCGGACGGGAAGGGCAAGTGGCTGCGTCCGGAAGGCAGTTATTACGAAGGCGACTTCGTGCAGGGCCAGCCGTCGGGCCACGGCAAGCTGGTGAGCGAGCGGGGCGTCGCGTACGAGGGCGCGTTCGCGGCGGGCATGGCCCGTGGCACCGGGCGCATCAGTTTCCCGGCCGGCGGCAAGATGGTCTCGTACGAGGGCGGCGTCGAGGATGCCGTGCCATCCGGCCCCGGCGTCCTCGTGACGAAGGAAGGGCGGCTGGAAGCCACGTTCGTGCAGGGGGAGGCGCACGGCGACGGCGTGTTCGTACCCGCCCACGCCGCCCCCATGCGCGGCACATGGCACTACGGGGCGTACCAGTGGCCGGTGGCCGACAAGCTCATCTTCGTCGGCGGCATCGATGGCGAAGGGCGGCGCCAGGGCCTGGGCTGGTGCCGGGCGGACGCCTCGCCGCGGATCGACCTGTGCCGCTACAAGGAGGATCGCAAGATTGCGTTGGACACGGAAAACGATTGACGCGCTACAATCAATTTCTCCGACCATCGAACGAAAGGCTTTCCATGCAAGCGCGTACCGTCCTCGCCCTCCCTGGCCTCCTGCTGGCCCTGTCGTATGCGGCAAGCAGCCACGCCGCGTCCGCCTGCGGCACGGCACCGTCCGGCGAACTGCGCGCGGAGCGCGTCGCGAGCGTCAAGCCGTCGCGCACCGAGGCCGGCCTGTACGAAGGCCCCGTGTGGATCAAGGACGCGCTGTATTTTTCCGATTTCAGCCTCGGGCCCGGCTTCCCGTCGCGCATCCGCAAGCTGGCGGCGGACGGCACGGTGACGACGGTGGTGGAGGACAGCGGCAGCAACGGCCTGGCCGTCGATGCGCACGGCGACCTCGTCGCGGCCACGCACAAGTACAAGGCGCTGTCCCGCTATGCCATCGCGGACGGCAAGCGCACGACGCTGGCCGGGGAATATAACGGCCAGGTGTTCGACTCGCCGAACGACATCGCCATCGCGAAAGATGGCACGATCTATTTCACGGACCCGGATTTCCAGAAGGCGGCGGCGCCCGGCGGGCAGCCCGTCACGGGCGTCTATCGCGTGGGCACGGACGGCAAGATTACGCTCGTGGACGGCAGCCGGCCGAATCCGAACGGCGTCGCGCTGTCACCGGCCGGCGACGTGCTGTACGTGAACGCGGGCGACGGCTTCCTGCGTGCCCACCCGATCGTGAACGGCGTGCCGGGGCAGGGGAAAGACCTCGTCAAAGGGCTCGACATCCCGGACGGCATGGCCGTCGATTGCCACGGCAATATCTACGTGACCGAGCACCCGGCCAGGCGGGTGCGCGTGTTCTCGCCGCAGGGGAAAGAGCTGGCGACGATCCGCACTGACGCCAACGTGACGAATGCCGCGTTCGGCGGCGCCGACGGCAAGACCCTGTTCCTGACGGGTGCCGGCGCCGTGTGGCAGATCCGGCTGGACGTCACCGGATCGCCGTACTGACAGACGCGGTGCGCGTGCGGTCGCACGCGCACGTGATGGCGTCAGGCCTTCAGCACGATGCGCTTCTGCTCGCGCGCCGACTGGTAGATCGCCTCGATGATGCGCAGGTCGCGCAGGCCTTCCTGGCCGCCGACGATCGGCTCGCGGTCCTGCAGCACGCATTGCGCCATGTGGTCCAGCTGGCCGGCCCATTGCGTGGCGCCGGGACCCGGCGGCGGCGTGACTTCCTTGTCGCGGCCATTGCCGCCGACCCACATCCGGTTGCCGTGGTAGCCGGTCGCCGGTTCCATCTCGACGCGGCCTTTATCTCCCACCAGCAGGATGTGGTTCTGGTTGGCGCTGTACATCGACTGGCATGAGCCGATCACGCCGGACGGGAACTCCAGCTGGAAGCCGATCATGTCTTCGACCTCGCGGAAGCGCGGGTCCTTGCGGTCCGTCGTTTCCTGGGCATAGACGGCGGTCGGTTCCTCGCCCGTCATGTAGCGCGCCGCGTTGAGGGCGTAGATGCCGATGTCCATCATCGAGCCGCCGCCCGCCAGCGCCTTTTTCAGGCGCCAGGCGTTCGGGTCGCGGAAGTTGAAGCCGTGCTCGGAGCGGAAGTAGCGCAGCTTGCCGATCTCGCCCGCGCGCGCGATGCGGCGCGCTTCCAGGTTGTACGGCTCGAAGTGGCAGCGGTAGCCGATCATCAGCTTCTTGCCGGCCTGGCGGCACGCCGCGATCATCGACTCGCATTCGGCCGACGACACGGCCATCGGCTTTTCGCACAGCACATGCTTGCCGGCCTTGGCCGCGCGGATCGTGTACTCGGCATGCATCGAGACGGGCAGGCAGACGTAGACGATGTCGATGTCCGGGTTATTGCGGATCTCGTCGTAGTTCTGGTAGTTGTAGAGGTTCTTTTCCGGAACGCCGTATTCCTGCGCCACGCGCTTCGCCTTGGCGGCATCGCCGCTGACCAGCGCGACGAGCTTGCTGTTCTTGCAGTTCTTGAATTGCGGGATGATGATGCCCAGGCCATAGGAACCCAGCCCGACGATCGCATAGCCGAGCTTGCGATCGGGCGGGGCCGCCCATGCCATGTCACCCACCGCACCCGCCGCCAGCGCGCCGCCGGCGGCAAGGACCAGACCTCGCCGATTCCTGTCGATCATCACGTCTCCTTTGTTATCGATGTTAGCGCTCACAGTCGCGTTCTCATTTTAATACGAATGCACGGGCTCGCCCACAATTGGCGCCAATCAAGAGTCAACCCACCCCGAGGCGCACACTGACAAATGGTGCCCGGACCGGCCGGGCCATCTTCCAGCGAGGTGAATCATGGTCAAACTCCAGGGCAGCGTGCCCGCAACCAGCGCCGACATGCGGTCCCTCGGACCGGCGCCGGACGACGAACGCATCGACGTCACCGTGTTCGTGCGCCGCCGCGCGCCGCTTGCGCCCCATTCGCTCGACGCGAAACCGGGGCAGCGGCGCTATCTCACGCGCGCTGAATTCGCCGCGCAGCACGGCGCCAGCGATGCCGACCTCGACGCCGTCGCCGCGTTCGCGCAGCGCGCCGGGCTCGTCGTCGTCGAGCGCCGGCCGGCCGCGCGCAGCATCGTCCTGTCCGGCACGGCAGGCCAGGTGACCGCCGCGTTCGGCACGGCGATCGAGCGGGTCGAGCACGCGGCCGGGATCTCGCGCCGCCGCACCGCGCCCGTGCACGTGCCGCCCGAGCTGGACGGCATCGTCGAAGGCGTGTTCGGCATCGACGACGTCCCCATCGCGAAGCCGCATTTCAAGTTCTCCAAAGAATCCGCGCAGGCCGCGATGCTGGCCTCGATGTCACCCGGCGCCGAGCCGTCCGACGCGCAGGCTGCATCCGGCTTCACGGGCATCGACATGGCGAAGCTGTACGACTTTCCGACCGGCCTGGACGGCAGCGGCCAGTGCATCGCCATCATCGAACTGGGCGGCGGCTACCGCAGCACCGACCTGAAAGCCTATTTCAAGAGCCTCGGCCTGCCGGCGCCGCATGTGACGGCCGTGTCCGTCGACGGCGGCAAGAACAGCCCGTCGCTGCCGTGGAGCGCCGATGCCGAGGTCATGCTGGACATCGAGGTCGCGGGCGCCGTCGCGCCGAAGGCCGACATCGCCGTGTATTTCGCGCCGAACAGCGAGCAGGGCTTCGTCGATGCGATCGCGGCCGCCGTCCACGACGACGTGCGCAAGCCGTCCGTGATCTCGATCAGCTGGGGCGCGCCGGAATCGGAATGGACGGACCAGGGCCTGGCCGCGATGGACCAGGCGTTCGAGGCCGCGGCCGCGCTGGGCGTGACGGTGTGCTGCGCGGCGGGCGACGCCGGCGCGCACGACCAGAACCCGCAGAACGGTACGCCGGACGGCCTCGCGCATGCGGACTTCCCCGCGTCGAGCCCGTACGTGCTGGGCTGCGGCGGCACGCGCCTGACGGTCAGCGGCCACACCATCACCAGCGAGACCGTGTGGAATGACGATCCCACCACCAGTGCGACGGGCGGCGGCGTCAGCGACAAGTTCGCGCTGCCGTCCTGGCAGGCGGATGCGCGCGTGCCGGCGTCGATCAACCCGGGCGGACGCGTCGGGCGCGGCGTGCCGGACGTGGCCGGCAATGCGTCGCCGGCGACGGGCTACCGGGTGCGGGTCGACTTCCTGACGACCACGATCGGGGGCACGAGCGCCGTGTCGCCGTTGTATGCGGGGCTCGTCGCGCTGCTGAACCAGAAGCTGCCGCAGCACGTGGGCTGGCTCAATCCGCTGCTGTACGGCCCGCTGGCGGGCAGCGGCGCGATGCGCGACATCACGAGCGGCGACAACGGCGGTTATGCGGCCGGGGCGGGCTGGGATGCGTGCACGGGCTGGGGCGTGCCCGTCGGCTCGACGCTGCTGGCCGCACTCGAAAGCTGATCACCCCAACCGCGCCATCACGTCGGCGCGGTACTGGCGGCTGCACGGCACCCGTGCGCCGCCGCGCAGCAGCAATTCGCCGTCGCCCTTGTCCAGCGTGACCACCCGTTCGATCCACCCGACTTGTACGGCGGCGCGCCGGTGACAGCGAATAAAGCCGGCGCCGAGCCGGTCGACGAGGCCGGCGAGGGTCTGGCGCAGCAGCGGGCTGCCCGCGGCCGTGTGCAGCACGACGTAGTTGTCGGCCGTCTCGATCCACTGGATGTCCGCGACGCGCACGATACGCGTGACGCCGCGTTCACTCACAAGCAATTGCTCCAGCGGCGAGCGCGGCAGCGCGGCCGGCTGCCCGTCGGCGCCGGCCGCTAACTTCCGACGCAGGCGCGCCAGCGCGCGCGCGAGGCGGTCGCCGTCGTAGGGCTTGAGCAGGTAATCGATGGCGTCGCAGTCGAACGCCTGGCACGCGTAGCGTTCGTACGCCGTCACGAACACGATGAGCGGCGCCGGTTCCGGCAGGGATGCCGCCAGTTCGATGCCGGACAGCTCGGGCATCTCGATGTCGAGCAGCAGCGCGTCCGGGCGGAAGCTGGCGATCCGCTCCAGGGCAGCGATGCCGTCGGCCGCCTCCTCGACGGCCGTGATGCCGTCCTGCTGCGCGAGCAGGTGGCGCAGTTTTAGGCGTGCAGGGCGCTCGTCGTCGACGATCAGCAGACGCATACGAACCTCAGCAAGGCAACCTCATCACGGCGCGCACGCCCCCTTGCGGCCGCGCCGTGATGTCGAGCCGGCCCGCGTCGCCGTACAAGGCCTGGATACGGGCGCGCAGGTTCGACAAGCCGATGCCGCCGGGGCGTTCCGTCGCGGCCAGCTTGCCGGCATCGTCCTCGACGCCCAGCACAAGCTCGTCGCCCTCGCGGCGGACGGAGACGGCGATGTGCGTCTGCCCGCGGCGCCGCTCGACCGTGTGCTTGAACACGTTTTCCAGCAGCGGCTGCAGGCTCATCACGGGCACTTCGCGGTCGAGCAGCGCATCGTCGACCTGCCACGCGATGGCAACGCGGTCGGCGAAGCGCTCGGCCATCACGTCCGCGTATCCGCGCGCGAGGCGCAGCTCGGTGGCGAGCGGCGCCGCGTGGCGGTCGCCCAGGGCCAGTGTTTCGCGCAGCACGTCGGCCAGCTGGGTCAGTGTCGCGTCGGCGCGGGCCGGGGCGGTCCAGATCAGTGCCGACACCGTGTTCAATGCGTTGAACAGGAAATGCGGCTGCATCTGCTGGCCCAGCCGCTGCAATTGCGCCTGGCGCAGCAGGGTGTTCGAACGTTCCGCGCGCAGCCGCGCGTCGAGCAGGGCGCGGTAGGACTGCACGCCGAAGCGGATCGCCATGAACAGGCCGAAGAAGATCGTGATCTTCATCGATTCGTACAGGAACAGCTGCGGCACGGGGTCGTGCCGGTAGGTTTCGCCGACGAGCGCATATACGCCATGGCGCAGGCCGAAGGCGAGGGGGACGAAGGCGATCCAGTACATCGACAGCCAGCGCGCCTGCCGCGCGAACCAGCGCCAGGGCGTGCCGAGCAGGTGATCGTCCGTGTGCGACCAGCGCAGCTGCACGAGGGCGAGCAGGGTCACGACGAGCGCCGACGAGCCCTCCCACAGCAGCGGTTTCCAGATCGCGTGGCTGTGCTCGTTGCGCATGAAGTCCTGCACGGCGACGAGCATCATCAGGATCCAGAACAGGATCCACGCGGACACGAAGACGGCGTTGCGGCGCAGGAAGGTCATGCGGGGATGATCGGCCATCCTCGGGTGATTGTCAAAAGGCACAGGTGCGTCGCGGCCGCCGCGCTTCTGCTAACGTCGAGCCGATCAAACCAACCCCAGGAGAAAGCCATGGAACGTTTCCTGTTCGTGTACCACGGCAAACCGGGCGCCGATGCGGATACGCGCCACGATTTGTCGCGCTGGGCCGCGTGGTTCGACGGCATGGGCTCGCGCGTCCTCGAGCGCGGCAGCCTCACGCACAGCGCCGTCGACGTGCCGCGCCGCCTGCTCGGGCCGAAGGAATCCGCCAGTTCGCTGTGCGGCTATTCGGTCGTCGAGGCGGCGGATTTCAACGAAGCCGTCGAGATCGGCGAGCGCTGTCCCATCTTCGACGAGGGCGGCTCGGTCGAGATCGCGCGGCTGACGATCCCGCTGTCGTAACGTTTGCCCCGTCGTTCCCGCCTGCGCGGGGGCGACGTGCCAGCGTCGCAGGATCTTAGTCCTTGCTCAACACCACATGCGTGGCCGCCTCCGTCGCCACATGCCCGGCGACCTTGAACCCGAGCGCGGGCAGGTCGATGCCGGCCAGCAGCGCTTCGCCGGATCCCAGCAGCACGGGCGAGATGGCCAGGTGCATCTCGTCCACGAGACCCGCCTGCAGGTATTGCCGGATGGTCGATACGCCGCCGCCCAGGCGCACGTCCTTGCCGCCCGCGGCTTCTTTTGCGCGGGCGAGGGCGGCCTCGATGCCGTCCGTGACGAAGTAGAAGGTCGTGCCGCCCTTCATTTCGAGCGGGGGCCGGGCGTGGTGCGTGAGCACGAACACGGGCACATGGTAGGGCGGCTCGTCGCCCCACCAGCCTTTCCACTCGTCGTCCGGCCACGGGCCGCGCACGGGACCGAACATGTTGCGGCCCAGGATCCACGCGCCGACATTCTCGAAGCCGCGCGCGGCGAAGTCCTCGTCCGGACCATCGGTTCCCTTCGATGCATCGCCCAGCATGCGCTGGAACGTGCGCGTGCCGCGGAACCATTGATGCAAGCCGCCGGCGGCTTCGCCCATCGGATTCTGCAGACTCTGGTTCGGGCCGGCGCCAAAGCCGTCGAGGGAAATGGAAAAGCTCTGGACCTTCAGTCTGGACATCGTTCGTCTCCTCCGTGCGTCAATCGTTGATCTCGTCGTCGCCCGGCTTGCGCCCGCGGCTGCGGTCGAGCGGGCCCTTCATCGCTTCCACGTCGCGCATGAACTCGTCCACGCCATGGTCGGGGCTCACGCGGATGGCGGGCGGCATCAGCACGGACATGTACAACTCGTCCGATAGACGGCCCGTGCGCTGCACATTGCCAGCCAGAATCAGCCCGGAGCATAGCACGGCAAGGCCGGCGCAGACCCAGCGGTAGCGGGTGCGATTGCGGGGGCGAATCGTGCACAGGTGAAAATAAATCATCCCGGCCAGCAGCACCGTCGCGACGTGCGAGGCGTAATGCGTGAACCCTTCGGCGGACAAGGCGTAGCCGAGCGTGCTGCCCAGCAGCGCATAGCCGGCGAGGGCCGCGGCGCCGCAGCCGAACACGAACACGTGCCGGCCCAGCCGCGCGTGGCGCGCGAACAGCCGGTTGGCGCACGCCCAGATGCCGCCCCACAGCAGCGCGGCCGCGAGTCCGCCCGCGAGCGCCTCTGCGTAGCGCGCCAGCTGGAAATATTCCGTGTCGCTGAGCCAGCGCGCCAGCAGGGCCACGCCGCCCGCGAGCGCCAGGCCCGCGGCGGCGGGCAGCACCCCTTCCCAGCCGTGGAACGTGCGGTCGAGGAGTTCCGGCACGACGGGGAAGTCGGCCGCGCGCACGCGCAGCGCCGTGTGGCCGATACGGACGACCGTGCCGCCCGTCAGCTCGGCGTCCTGCCGGCGCTTGCCCTGGATGACGATGCCGTTGCGGGTGCCCAGGTCGTGCAGCAGCAGCCGGCCGGATGCATCCTGCTCGACGACGGCGTGCGCCGCGGCCGCGTAGTCGTCGTCGAGGATCACGTCGTTGTCGTAGCCGCGCCCGATGCGGATCGGCAGGCCGTCGACGCGCTGGCGGTGCAGCACGTCGCCGTTCCTGGCCAGCAGCTCGACGAACCATGGGCCGTTCATCTGCGGCTCCGTCCAAGTGCCGCTAAAAATGCCCGCGTCGCGCGCATGCCGTTCTCGTACGAGACGCCCGCCAGGTCGAGCCGGCTCTGCAGGCTGGCGTGCGGATCGTCCGTGCTGGCGGCCAGCAACGTGAAGTTGTACAGCCCGGCGAACTTGCGGTAGGCGCGCACGCATGTCACGGCGCGCACGGGCAAGGTCGCCGTGTGCACGAACATCTCGGCGCAGGCGGGCCGCGTCAGGCGCGTGTCGCGGCCGGTGCCGATGCTGTCGACGCGAAACCGGCTGCTTGCCAGCACGGCGAACTGCAACGGGTGCAGGGAACTCGAACGGAGCACCTGGTGCGTCATCGACACGTGGCCCGTCTGCTGCGTATCCGACACGTAGATCGCCGCTTCCATCGCGCAGCTGACGGAGTCGACCGTGTACTCGGCCTCGGCGCGGAAGTTCGAGCGGCCCCAGCAGCGCAACTGCTGCGATTCGCGCACGGGCACCTGGTACGGCCCCATCGCGCGCATCGACAGCGGCTCGGCCAGCAGGCGGTCGATCAGCGCGCGCTGGTGCGCCAGCAACTGCTGCCCGATCAGCGGATTGAAATCCTTGGGCGGATGCGGCTGTGCCGACGCCTGCCGCAGCAGCGCCTGCGCATACTTGATGGGCACGAGGAAGCTGACCAGCTCGCCGTCGCGGCGCTTGGAGACGTTCACGCCCGCCACGACGCCGGCCGCAGTCACGCTGGGCCCGCCGCTCATCCCGGAGTTGATGGGGCCCGTGAAAATCAGCTGCTCGTAGAAGCTGCGCGTGACGATGCCGTTGTACGAGCCTTCCGAGATCGCGAAGCCGAGGTCGAGCGGATTGCCGAGCGAATACAGGTACTGGCCCTGCACGAGTTTCACGGGCTTGTCGCCGACCTGGAAAAAGCCCGTGCCGTTGCGGTTCACGCGCACGACGGCCAGGTCGTGCAGCACGTCCACCGCAAGCAGTTCGATGGGGCCGCTCTTGCCGTCCGTGTCGACGTATTCGCCGAGGTAGACGTCAGGGTCGAGCGCCATCTGCGACACGACGTGGTAATTGGTCAGCACGAGGTTGCCCGTGCCGACGAGGAAGCCGGAGCCGACGCTGGACTGGCTGCGGCCGTTGCGCAGCAACATGCGGATCTGCAGCAGGTCGGCGCTGGCGGCGGAATAGAGGGTTTGCGCGGCGCTGGAGGGCGTGGGCAGCGCGGCCGTTTCGTCCGTCTCGCCGGGGCCGGGCGCGGGTGGCGTCGTCGCGGGCGGCGTGGCGGGCGGGATCACGAGCGGCGGCTGCGGCGCCGGTTTCGCGCGCTGATCCGCCTTGCCCGCAGCACCGGCTAGTGAAGCGGCGGCAAGCGAAGCGGCGGCGCCGAAGAAGAGGGTGGCAAGGGCGGCGGATGGGAGGCGCATGGTGCCTCCATCTTGCCAGAACCGCCCGCGGCGAGGGATTACGCTTCGCCGTCGAGCACCGCTTCGGTGGCCGAGGTCATCATGTGACCCAGCTTGGCCTGCTTGGTGTTCAGGTAATTCTCGTTGTAGACGTTGCGGTTGACGAGCAGCGGCACGCGCTCGGCGACCTTGATGCCCAGCTTGCCGAGGGCGTCGATCTTGCGCGGGTTGTTCGTCATCAGGCGCACGGCCTCGATGCCGAACTGCTCCAGCATCGGCAGCACGAGTTCATAGTTGCGCGCGTCGGCGTGGAAGCCCAGCTGCAGGTTCGCCTCGACCGTGTCGGCACCGGCTTCCTGCAGGCGGTAGGCGCGAATCTTGTTCACGAGGCCGATGCCGCGGCCTTCCTGGCGCAGGTACAGCAGGATGCCGCGGCCTTCGTCGGCGATGCGGCGCAGCGCGGATTCCAGCTGGGCGCCGCAGTCGCAGCGCTGCGAGAACATCACGTCGCCCGTCAGGCATTCGGAGTGGATGCGCGCCAGCGGGGCGTCGCCCGTGGACAGGTCGCCCAGCGTCATCGCCAGATGCTCCTTGCCGGTCGAATGCTCGACGAACGCATGCAGGGTGAACTGCGCCCATGGCGTCGGCAGGGAGCACGACGTGACGTAGTCGACGAGGTTGGACGGCGCGGTGGCATTGTCTTGCATGGCTTTTCCTGGGCGATAGCGCGAATAATGGTTACGTAACAGGCGAGTTTACCGGAAATCGGACATGGCCGTGTAATCGGCCCCTTCGCGGCCCCTCCGCCTCTCCATCCGATATGGGTGCTGCTGGTCGGAAATACAACAATGCATCCCGGGTGTTCACGTGGTGCAACACAATTCCCGCACGGAATCTTGGCTGTGCTAGGCTCCAAATCGCCATGCCAAATCCCCTGAAATCCATCCGCCGCCTGCTCCCGCGCGCCCTCGGCGCCTGGCTCGCCCTCGCTTTCGTGCTGCTGTCCGTCGTCCTCACGCTGGTGCTGACGTCCATCATCGAACGCAAGTCGGCGGAACAGGTGCAGACGAGCATCGGCCACGGCCTGGCCGAGCTGGCGATGCAGACGTCCGACAAGCTGGAACGCGGCATGTTCGAACGTTACCGCGAGGTGGGCCTGCTGGCCCGGCGCCGCGTGCTGGCCGAAGGGCAGCCGCAGGAGCGCCGCCGCGCCACGCTGGACGGCATCCAGCACAGCCTCGGTTACTACAGCTGGATCGGCCTGGCCGGCCTGGATGGCAAGGTGCAGGTCTCGGCCGAGGGCTTGCTGGAAGGCGCGGACGTGTCCAAGCGCCCGTGGTTCCGCAATGCCCTGCGCGGCATCCACGCGGGCGACGTGCACGAAGCCGTGCTGCTCGCGCGCTACCTGCCCAGGCAGGACGAGCCCTGGCGCTTCGTCGACGTCGCCTTTCCCTACGTCGACGACGAGGGCGTGACGCGCGGCGTGCTGGGCGCGCACCTGTCCTGGCAATGGGCGCGCGACGTCGAGCGTTCCGTGATGGCCGGGATTGCCGCAAGGCGCCAGGTCGAGGCGTTGATCGTGGATGCGGACGGCAACGTGCTGCTCGGACCGGCCGACGTGACGGGCCGGCGCCTGACCCTGCCGAGCCTGAAGGCGGCCCATGCGCAGCGGCGCGGCGGCTACGTCGTCGAGACGTGGCCGGACGGCCGTTCGTACCTCGTCGGCTACCAGTTGGGCCACGGCTACGGCGCGTATCCCGGCCTGGGCTGGACCGTGCTCGTGCGCCAGAACGTCGACGACGCGTTCGCCCCCGTGCGCCGCCTGCGCGAATACGGCCTGGCCTCCGGCGTGGTGCTGGCGGGCGCGTTTTCGCTGGCGGGCATGTGGCTGGCGCGCCGCATCACGCGGCCGCTGGGCGACCTGGCCGACGCCGCGCAGCGCATCCGCGCGGGCGAGACGACCCCCATCGAAATCCGGCGGGGCGGTTATGCGGAGGTGCGCGCGCTGGCCACCACGCTGAACGCCCTGGTGGCGAACCTCGTGCGGCGCCGGCGCGCGCTGGAAGACTTGAACGCGACGCTGGAAGCGCGCGTCGCCCAGCGCACGCGCGAGCTGGAACAGGCCCTGGCGAGCGTGCGCGCCAACGAGCAGCGCATCGCCACCATCATCGAGACGGCGCAGGACGCCTTCGTCGGCATCGACATGCGCGGCCGCATCTGCGACTGGAACTCGGCGGCCGAGAAGATGCTCGGCTGGTCGCGCGACGAGGCGCTGGGGCGCGTCGTCTCGGAACTCGTGATGCCGGAGCGCTTCCGCGCCCGCTCGCGCGAACTGCTTTCCGGCTTCCTCGAGACGGGCGAACTGGACATCCTCGGCCAGCGCGTCGAACGCATCCTGCTCGCGCGCGACGGCCGCGAAATCCCCGTCGAAATGACGCTGGGCCTGGCCGGCACGGGCGACGGCCTGTTCTTCTCCGCGTTCGTGCACGACATCTCGGCGCGCAAGGAAGTCGAACGGATGAAGGACGAATTCGTGTCGACCGTGTCGCACGAACTGCGCACGCCGCTGACGGCGATTTCGGCGTCGCTGGCGCTGCTGGCCGACGGCATGGCGGGCGAGCTGCCGCCCGATGCGAAAGGCCTCGTCGACGTCGCCAACGCGAGCTCGGGACGCCTCGTGCGCCTGGTCGGCGACGTGCTGGACATCCAGAAGATGGACGCCGGCAGCATGGCGTTCGAGAAGGAAGTGCAGCCCCTGCTGCCGCTGGCGGAGGATGCCGTCGCCGCGATGCAGAGCTTCGCCACGCAGTCCGGCATCGAACTCTCGTGCGTGGCGGCGCCCGGCGCGGAACACGCGCGCGTGGACGTCGACCGCGACCGCCTGGCCCAGGTGCTCACGAACCTGCTGTCGAACGCGATCAAGTTTTCCGAGCCGGGATCTACCGTGCGCACGCAGGTCGAAGCGGGCGCGGAGCACGTGCGCCTGGCCGTGGCCGACGAAGGCGCGGGCATTCCGGAAGCGTTCCGCGAGCGCGTGTTCCAGCGCTTCGCCCAGGCCGACGGCGCCGATTCGCGCCGCCAGGGCGGCACGGGCCTCGGCCTGTCGATCTGCAAGACGATCGTCGAGGAACTCGGCGGGAATATCTGGTTCGACAGCGCCGAGGGCATCGGCACCACGTTCTACGTCGAACTGCCGCTCGCGGCCTGAGCCTGAGCGCGGCCGTAGCGCCGCTCGAATTCGTCCATGGCGACGGGACGGCCCAGCAGATAGCCCTGCATCACGTCGCAGCCGTGCGCGGCCAGGAACGCGTGCTGCGCATCCAGTTCGACGCCTTCGGCGATCGTCGCCAGGTGCAGCTTGCGTGCCAGTGCGATGATCGCTTCGACGATCGACGACGCGTTCGGGTCGTGGTCGACGTCCTGCACGAACGAGCGGTCGATCTTCAGCGCCGCCAGCGGAAACCGGGCCAGGTAGGCCAGCGACGAATAGCCGGTGCCGAAATCGTCCAGCGCGAAGTGCACGCCGAGCCTGCGCAGCTGCTGCATGCGGTCGACCAGGTCGTCCGGGTTGCGCGCGAAGACGCTCTCCGTCAGTTCCAGCGTGAGGCGGTCGGCGGGCGCGCCCGTCGCGGCCAGCAGGGTGGCGACGGCGTGCGGGAAATCCGGGTCGCGCAACTGGTGCACGCTGATGTTCACCGCGAGCTTCAACGTGGCGAGATGCGGCGCCCTGGCCCAGCGCGCGAGCGCGTGGCAGCCCTGTTCCAGCACGTCCATCCCGAGCGCGGCGATCAGGCCGCCGGATTCGGCCGCGCCGATGAATTCGCCCGGGGCCACCAGTTCATCGACGCCGCGTTGCCAGCGCACGAGCGCCTCCGCGCCGACGAGACTCCCGTCGTGGCCGAACTGCGGTTGGAAGTACAGCACGAACTGGCGCCGCGCGAGGCCCGTGCGCAACGCGGCCGACAGCGCGGCCCGGCGGTCGACGGCCGCCTGCATGCCGGGATCGAAGAAGCGCAGCGTGTTGCGGCCCTCTTCCTTGGCGCGGTACATCGCGAGGTCGGCCTGGCGCAGCAGCGCGTCGATGCTGGTGGGCGCACCGTCGAACAGGGTGACGCCGATGCTCGGGCTGCTGGCGCATTGGCGCCCGGCCAGGTCGAAGGGCTCGCCCAGTACGTCGAGGATCTTGCGGCCCACGGCATGGACTTCGACAGTCGCCTCGTCCGGGCTGGCGCCCAGGTTTTCCAGCACGATCACGAACTCGTCGCCGCCCAGGCGCGCCAGGTGATCGCCTTCGCGCAGCGCCCGGCGCAGCCGCCGCGCCACCTCGCGCAGCAGCAGGTCGCCGACGTCGTGCCCCATCGTGTCGTTCAGCAGCTTGAAGTTGTCGAGGTCGAGGAACAGCAGGGCGCCGTGGCGGCCCGCGCGGCCGTTGCGCGCGAGGATCTGCCCCAGCTCGTCGATCAGGAAGCGCCGGTTCGGCAGGCCCGTCAACTGGTCGAAGTACGCCAGTTCGTGGATGCGGTGTTCGACCTGCTTGCGTTCCGTGAGGTCGGTATTCGTGCCGGACAGGCGCAGCGCCTTGCCGGCGCCGTCGCGCAGGATGAAACCGCGGCTCAGCACGGGGACGTAGTGGCCGTCGCGGTGGAGCAGGCGGAATTCGATGCTGTAGGCCTGGCGCGGGCCGGCCAGCAGGTCTTCCAGGAACGCGGCCACCCAGGCGCGGTCCTCGGGATGCGTCAGGCGCACCCATGCCTCGGGATCGGCCCGCATCTCGCCGGGCACGTAACCGAGCATTTCCCAGTAGCGCGCCGAGTAATAGAGTTCGCCCGTGACGAGGTCCCAGTCCCACGGCGCATCGGTCGAGCCCTGCAGCGCGAGACGCATGCGCTCCTCGGACTTGTGCAGCGACTGTTCCGCGTCCTTGAGGGCCGTGCAGTCCGTGAAGCAGACGACGACGCAGTGGATGGCGCCATGCTCGTCGCGCTCCGGATACGCGTTGCAGATCGCCCAGCGCACGTCGCCGTGGGCCGGGCGGGACACGCCGACGACGAAGTCCGACACCTTGGCGCCCGTGCGCAGCACCGCGTTCACGGGATATTCGGAGGGCGGCATGCGCGAGCCGTCCGCGCGCACGAAATGCCAGGCGTCGTCGCCGCCCGGCGCTTCCTGCGCCTCGCACTCGGTGCGCCCGAGCAGCGCCAGCGCCTGGCGGTTGGCCGCCACCACGCGGCCCGCGGCATCGTGCATCACGACGCCGGCCGGCAGGTGGGCGAGCAGATCGTCGAAGCGGCGCTGGGCGTCGTCGGGGACGTCGCCGGCGCGGCGGGTGCTTGGCGGGTTCGCTGTCATGTGGACTTTTGGTTACGATTCCCGCGCATGCTAGCAGTTCCGGAACACCCGTGGCGCGCGCCCGGGCCGCTTTTGTCGCGTCAACCCGACGGCAGCGCGTGGTAGCGGAAATCACGCAGGCGCACGGTTCCTTTGCCCGCCGCGTACACGCCCACTTTCAGGCTCAAGAAGCCACCGAACACGTTGTGGTGGATGCCAGACACTTCCATGCGCGTGCCGTGCAGGATCCATGTCTTGCCGCCGTCGAACGAGTAACGGAAGGTCACCACGTTCGCATCGTTCGTCAGGCGCACGCGCACGCTGGAAATCGCTTGCGGACGCCGCGCCCACGGCTGCTCCTCGGCGTACTGGTACGTCTTGACCGTATCCGGCGTGAAGCCCACGCCGACGAATGCCTTCGGGTTGTAGTACAGGAGCAGGCCGCCCTCGGCCGGGCCGACCAGGTCGAGGGTGATCTCGGCCTCGTACGACCGGTCGCCGACGCCGCACGTGAGCGGCGTGCTGTCGGCCGGCATCGACCCCTTGCCCCGGATTTCCAGTCCGCCGTTAGCGAAGCGCACGCGCGTCATCTCGTCCGGCGCCGGGTCGTGGAACGACCACTGGACGCCGAAGCGGTCCCTGGAAAAGTCGTCGGACAGCGCGAAGCCGTTCGGCCCCGCCTTGCCGCCGCGCGGCTTCCTGATCGGCTTCGAGAGGTCGCCGCCGGTCGCGCGGAACCAGCCGTCGGCCGTCCATTCCATCGGCTCGAGCAAGGTCTGGCGGCCCAGGGTGCGGTAGCCGTTCTCGTAGCCGTGGTAGATCATCCACCAGTCGCCGCCCGGTCCTTCGACGAGCGAGGCGTGGCCGCGCGACCACCACGGTTCATTGGTGCTGGTCGTGCGCACGAGCGGGTTGTGCGGGCAGTGCTCCCACGGCCCGTCGATCGACTTCGAGCGGGCCGCGATCACCATGTGGCCCGTCACCGGACCGGCCGTGCCGCCCACCGCCGTGATCAGGTAGAAGTAGTCGCCATGGCGCAGCAGCTTCGGGCCTTCCGGCGCGAAGTTCTCCGTGACCCAGTCTTCCGGATAGCGCCACGGTTGATAGGCCGGTTCGACGGCGCCGGCGGTCGCGAGGCCGTCGTCCGTGAGGCGGATGCGGCGGATGCCGTTGACGAACAGGTAGCGCTTGCCGTCTTCGCCCACGACGTGGCCCGGGTCGATGCAGCCCGAGATTTTCAGGTCGACCGGGTCGCTCCACGGCCCCTCGATGCGGTCGGCCCAGATGGCGTAGATCGACCACGCATTGCCGTCCGGCGCGGCCGGGATGTAGATGAAGTAGCGGCCGTCGTGCTTGCACAGGTCGAGCGCCCAGATCGTGCCCAGCGGCTTTTTCAGGGCCGGGCCGACGGGCGCCCAGTTCACGAGATCCGTCGAATGCCAGATCACGATGCCCGGGTACGAGAAGAAGGACGAGAAGGTCATGTAATAGTCCTTGCCGTCCTTGAGGATCGTCGGGTCCGGGTGGTCGCCCGCGATGATCGGGTTGACGTACGTGCCGTCGCCGCGGTCGGCCTTGCGCTGGCCTTCGATGCCGCGGCCCCAGCCCGGGAAGGCGGGCGCGCAGGCGGCGGTTCCGGATGCAGCGGCTTGCGCGGGCAGGATGGGGAGCGATGCGGCGCCGGCGCCGGCCAGCAGGGTTTTGAAGGCGTTGCGGCGGGATGGGTTGGTCAAGCGGGTCTCCAGGTCTTGTGCGTGATGATCGTCGTCAAGATTATATGAAAACGATTTCATAGACAAGGCCGGCCGGCGCCTGCCGCAGTTGACGCGAAGCCGTTACCGCAGCTCGTGGACGGCGATGCCGCCGAAGCCGTCCCACGCGCCGAATTCCGCTTCCAGGCCGGGCAGCAGGCGCAGCAGGGCGGCCTTGTCCTTGTGGAAGGTGGTGGCGCTGCCGTCGATGTCGCGCGTCGATTGCAGGCGGTACAGCCGGGCATCCTTTGCGGCGAGCGGCTGGCGCAGCAGGGCCAGCACCTGGCGGCCGGCGACGTCCACGGTCAGCAGGTCGCCGGGACCGTCCGCGGCCCGCACGTAGCGGCGCTGGACTTCCGAATCGATGGGCCCCGCTTCGAGCGCGATGCGCACCCGGCGGCCGTGGGCGCCGGCCCAGTCGAGGAACGGGATCGCGAAATCGACGATCTGCTCGCGGTCGGTGCGGTAATCCATCACGGCGAGGGCGTCCGCGTGGGGCGCCAGCGCATCCAGCAGCGCCTGGTTCTTGCCCCACCAGAACGGCACGACGAATTCCACGCGCAGCGTCTCGCCGGCCGCCGCTTTCACGGCGCGTGCCATGTCGATATAGGCGGCGTCGCGCCTGGCCGCGGGCAGCACGTTGTCCGGCAGCAGATAGGGCTCCACGTCGAACTGGACGCCGCGCAAACGGGCTTCCGGAGGCTGCGCGGCGTTGTAGGCCGCATAGGCCTGCACGCGCTTCGCGACGGCCGGGATGGCGTCCGCCAGCACCATGTGCGGGTCGCCGTCGACGCTATGGATGCCGATGCCCCTGGCGCCCGCCTGGCGCACGAACGCGGCCAGCAGGTCGGGCGCGCGCACGGCGGCGCCGTCCTTCAGCGGCACCGTGACGAACAGTTCGCGGATGCCCTGGGCCGCGGCCCAGTCGAGCAGGGCGGGGCCGCCGTCGATCCAGTCGCCGGGGCGCCAGACCCACGTCGAACGGGGTGCCGGTGCGGACGCCGCGGCCGGTTCCAGCGCGAGCGAGTCCACGTCGATGCCTGCCTGCGATGCGGGGCACAACAGCACGAACTGGCGCCAGCCGGCGCGGTCCAGTCGCGCCGGCAGCACGAAGTGCGCGGCCTTCGCGTTCGGCGCGGCGGTGCCCAGGTCGAACGCGTCGTCGCGCGCGCGGCGGGCCTCGTCGGCCACTTGCCACGTGAACGATCCGCCTTGCGCCGTCCAGGTGGCGGCCAGCAGCGCGTTCGCGCGCGTCATGAACCACGGGCCCGTGAGGATCACGCCGGCGGCGCGCTGGCCGGGGCGGCAGGTCACTTGCAGGCGGCCGTCCGTCAATGTCGCCTGCACGCGTTCCTCGACGCCGAACGTGCGTGCGCGCATGCGCGCCAGCAGGTTCGCGTGAAGAGGCATCGGTCCAGGACGTTCCGGACCGGATTTCGACGACGGCAGTTCGTGCTCGCTGACGGCGAAGCGGCCGTCGGCCACGTTGCCGTGCAGGAGAATGGTGTTCTCCGGGGTCTCGCCGGGCGCGAGCGGGTACACCGTCTCGACCTGCGCGCCGGGCGGCAGCGCCACGCTCGTGCAGCCCGGCCTGCGGGGCTGGTCGTCGACGACGTAGCGCACCTTGCCGTCGGCGGCGCACTGGTGCAGCGTGGCGGCGTGGGCCGGCAGGGACATGGCGAGCAGGGGCAACAGGAATCGATGGATCATCAGGGACCTTTCGGCGTGCTGGCCTGCCAGTCGCCCTTGCGCTTCATCGTACCCCACGTCGATTCCTTCTGCATGACCCAGCGCCACAGGCCGATCAGGCGCCACATCGTGTTGAGTTGCCGGTAGCCGAGGTTCTCCAGCAGCACGACGGCAGCCAGCGCCAGCAGCTGTTTGCCGCGCGGGTAGATGTGGAAGGACATCTCTTCCAGCAGCAGCCCCGAGGCCGACAGCAGGATGCCGAGGCCGATCGCGACGAACATGAACGTGGTGAACGCCTGCCACGAGATCTCGCCCGTGAGGAACGACCAGGTCATGAAGATGTAGCCGCCCACTTCGACGAGGGGGCCGAGCCACTCGAACAGCAGCATGAACGGGAAGGCGAGCCAGCCCGGCACGCCGCCGTTGCGCGAAAACATCAGGCCCCAGTTGGCGTTCAGGCTCTCGGCCAGGCCGCGCTGCCAGCGGATGCGCTGGTTTTTCAGCGTCTTGTAGTCTTCCGGCGCCTCGGTCCAGCACACGGGATCGGGCACGAATTCGACCTTGTACGGCTGGCGCTTCTCGCGCAGCAGGCGGTGCATGCGGACGATCAGTTCCATGTCCTCGCCGATCGTGTCGGGACGGTAGCCGCCCGCCATGATCACGGTGTCCTTGCGGAACACGCCGAACGCGCCGGAGATGATCAGCATGCCGTTCACGGACGACCAGCCGAGCCGCCCGAACAGGAACGCGCGCAGATATTCCACGACCTGGAACAGCGCCCACACGTTCTTCGGCAGGCCGACCTTCGTGAGGAAACCGCCCGTCACTTCGCAGCCGTTGGCCACGCGGATCGTGCCGCCCGTCGCGACGACGGTCGGGTCGCGCAGGAACGGCTCCGTGACCTTTTCCAGGCTGTCGCGCTGCAGGATCGAGTCGGCGTCCACGCCGCACACGAGCGGGTAGCGCGAGGCGTTGATGCCCGCGTTCAGCGAGTCGGCCTTGCCGCCGTTGTCCTTGTCGATCACGCGCAGGTTCGGGAAGCGCGTGGAGCGGTAGACCTGGCGGATGTCCTTCGTCCTGATCTGGCGGCGGTAGGCTTCGGGGAAGGGCAGCAGGCCGAATTCGCGCTTCAGCACGGCGAGCGTGTCGTCCTTCGAGCCGTCGTTCACGACCAGCACTTCGTATTCGGAATACGTCAGCTGCAGCATCGAGCGCACCGAGGCCGCGATCGTCGCTTCCTCGTTATACGCGGGCACGAGGATGCTGACGGGCGGCTCCAGGCCGGAATAGGCGCGCGGCAAATCGTCGAGCATCTCTTCCTGGCCCTTGCGGTGCAGCGTGCGCAGCGACAGCATGTTCAGCACGAGGTAGCCGCCGTTGAGCAAGATGAAGTAGCACAGGACGAACCAGGTGACGAACTGGATGAGCAGGTGGTGCGTCATCATGCGGTCCTTTCGGCGATGACCTGGCCCAGGATGTCGGCGGCGAAGCGGTCGGTGAGCGATGCCCGCAGGGCGTCGAGTTGGGCGCGCCCCAACCAGGGCAGGTCGACGATGGCCTGCGCGGCGCGGTAGCGCACCCACCACTCGCGGTCGGCCAGGAGGGCGGTGAGGCGGTCGACGTCGGATGCCTCGCCGATGCGGCCCAGCGCCTTGGCGGCCAGCACGCGCACCTGCCAGTCCGCATGCGCGAGCAGGCCGCGCACCTGGTCGCGCAGGCCGGGCGTGGCGACGATGCGCAGCGCGGCCGTCACGAGTTCGAGATCGGCGCTGGCGAGGGCGGCGGACAGCGTGTCCGCGGGCAGGTCGATGCGCAGCGCTTCGGCGATGCGCAGCGCGCGCGGCAAACGCGCCGGCGGCAGCGCCGGCAGCAGGTCCGCCAGCACGCCGGCGACGGGCGCGCTCGCTTCCTTCAGGATGCCGGCCACGTGCGACATCGCCCAGTCGTCGCGCGCGACGAACAGCGGCGTGAGGTAGTCCGCGGCCGCGTGCGGATCGATGCGCACGAGCGCCCACAGCGCGGACAGCGACAGGGTCACGTCGGGGCTTTCGGCCAGCGCGCGCAGGGTGTCCCACGAGTCGCGGTCGCCCAGGTGGCCCAGGAGAAGCGTCGCGAGCAGGCGTTCCGTGCGCGGGCCGCGCGCGAGCATGGCGCGCGCGTCGCGCTCCACGCCGAGGCGGCGCGCGACGTCGTTCAGGGCGGCGCCCGCTTCGCCGCGCAACGAGGCCTGCAGATGGACCCACAGCTTGATGAAGTGCGGACGCTCCGCCTTGCCGAGCGACGGCAGCGTTGCGGGCGTCTCGCCGACGATGGCCGCATTCAGGACGGGACGCCAGCGCGCCAGCGCGCGCGCGGCGCGGCGTTCGCGCCGGCGCAGGGCCATGCGCAGGCGGATGATCTGCGCGCCGAGGAGCAGGGTCAGGAGGAGGGCGCCGATGCCCGTCCAGTACGCCGCCGCCAGGACCGGATCGGCGGGCGCCGTGAACGCGGCCGCCAGCGCGTGGGTGGGAATTTCGCCTCCCGTCGGCAGGATCATGCGGACGGGTTCACGACACTGCGAGGAAGCGGCGCAGGCGCGCCAGCAATTCCTGCGGCTGGAACGGCTTGATGATGAAGTCGTTGGCGCCGGCGTCGAGGGCGCGCACGGTGTCGCGCTCCGTGTTCTTGGCGGTCAGCATGAGGACGGGGACGGCTTCCCAGCCGGCCTGCGCGCGGATCAGGCCCACGATCTCGAACCCGTCCACGTACGGCAGCATCACGTCCAGCAGCACGAGGTCCGGCGCCGGCTGCGACACGACGTGCTGGACGGCGGCGCGGCCGTCGGCCACATGGATGACGCGATAACCCTGGCGCTCGAGCATGAAGCCGAGGACGTGGGCGATGTGGACGTCATCCTCGACGACGAGGACGCTGGGTTGTGCGCTCATGTTGTTGGAGTCGAAAGTTGCTGTAGGGCTTCATTATACCGGGGGCATTTAACATTCGACGCGCGATTGTGGCGGGCGCACGACTACCAACGGCCGCTTTTTTGCGACCCGTTGGCAGTCTGGCACGCAGCCGGTCAGGCCGGCAGGTCGAACAGCAGGAGTTCCGCCGCCTCGGCCTTGTCGAACACGACCCGTTCCTCGCCACCGATCTTGAGCGCATCGCCATCCTTCAGCGGCACGCCGTTGACCGTGACGTCGCCGCGGATCACGTGGACGTAGGCCAGGCGCTCGCTGTCGAGCGCATGTTCGACCTTGTCGCCTTCGTCCAGGATGGCGGCGTAGATCGACGCGTCCTGGTGGATCAGCACGGTGTCCTGGCGGCCGTCGCGCGAGGCGACCAGGCGCAGCTTGCCCTTCTTGCTGTCGGTCGAAAAATGCTTTTCCTCATAGCTGGGCGGGATGCCTTTCGTGTCCGGCTCGATCCAGATTTGCAGGAAGTGCACGGGATCCGTCTTCGACCCGTTGAACTCGCTGTGGCGCACGCCGCTGCCGGCGCTCATGCGCTGCACGTCGCCGTAGTGCAGCACGGAGCCGGTGCCCATGCTGTCCTTGTGTTCCAGCGCGCCGTCCAGCACGTACGAGATGATCTCCATGTCGCGGTGGCCGTGCGTGCCGAAGCCGGCGCCCGGGGCGACGCGGTCTTCGTTGATCACCAGCAGCGGGCCGAAGCCGCTGTGGCGCGGGTCGAAATAATCTGCGAACGAAAAGCTGTGCTTGGACATCAGCCAGCCGTGGTGGGCGGCGCCCCGTTCTTCGCTCCTGCGGACTTCCATCATGATCTGCTCCTTGTGTGTTCGGGTGTCGATGGAAGCCAGTATAGGGACAGCCTGCGCCGTTGAAAAACGAGTTATTTTCCGTTCTTGCATCGAAAAATTCGATGATGGTTCGGGCCGATGCGGTACACTCCCGCGGCCCCGTGTAAAGGAAAGCCATGACCCGCCCGAGCCCCGACGTCGTCGACCTTGCCGAAGCGCTGCGCAGCGCCGTGAGCGCGTTCGTGCGGTCCGTCCGCTACGACACGGACACGCCCCGTTCCGCCGGTTCGGACACGCTGGAACTGCTCGACCGTGGCGGCCCGGCGAACATCGCCGCGCTGGCCCAGGTCCGCAACGTCAAGCACCAGAGCATGCGCCTCGTGACGGCGCAGCTGGAAGAGGACGGTCTCGTCGAGCGCACGCCGGACCCGCAGGACGGCCGCAGCGTGCTGTTCGCCGTCACGGCGCAGGGCCGCGAGCGGCTGCGCGCGATGCGCGCCACGCGCGTCGCCCACATCGCGGACACCATCGCCGAGCGGCTGACGCCCGGCGAATGCGCCGAACTGCGCGCGGCCGTCCGCCTGATCGAGCGCCTGGGCGATCCGGCACGCTGAGCTTTTCCCCGATCAGCCCTGGCGCAGGCCGGCCAGCACGGCCGCCAGCGTGTTCACGCCCCAGTGCTCGGCGTAGCGGCCGTCCTCGACCCGGACGATGTCGATGACGTCGATCGCCACGTCGCGGCCCGTCGCGGCGACGCCCAGCAGCGTGCCCGTGTGGCGGCCGCGGATGGTCTTGCGCGACGTGACTTTCGCGCCTTCCGCCACCTGGTCGTGGATCTCGACCCGCAGGTCCGACAGCGCCGGGCGCAGCACGCGGTCGAACGTTTGCCACATGCTTTCCGGGCCATCCGCCGCGCCGGGCGGCGCCGTGCGGTTGACGAACGACGGCAGCATCAACGCCTCGAAGGCCGCGCGGTCGCCGCGCTCGATGACATCCAGGTTGAAACGGCGTACGACATCCTTCGGGTCTGCATGGGGCATGGGAATTCCTCGATCACTGTCCGACGGTGGACGCGTCCGATAATATACAGGCTGGACTGTATAGTCAACGCTTCAACGGATCGAGCAGGCTGCGCAGGTTATTGTGGTCGAGCTCGTACATGAGGGCGAGCAGCTCGCCCAGCTCGCCCTTGGGAAAGCCTTCGCGGGCGAACCAGCCCAGGTAGTGGCCGGGCAGGTCGGCGATCGTGCGGCCCTTGTACTTACCGTAGGGCATTTCGCGGGTGAGGAGGAGGGTGAGGTGTTCGGGTTTCATGGTGGCGCCACTTTAACAAACATGGCGTAGCATGCGGTCAGGAGGACACTCGATGGCAACCGACTTCAACCTCGAACGCTTCGTGGAAGCCCAGCACGGCGTCTACGACGCGGCGCTGGCCGAGCTGCGCGCCGGCCACAAGCGCACCCACTGGATGTGGTTCATCTTTCCGCAGATCGCGGGGCTGGGCCACAGCGCGATGGCGCAGCGCTACGCGATCCGTTCCGCCGACGAAGCCGCGGCCTATCTCGCGCACCCCGTGCTGGGCCCGCGCCTGCGCGCCTGCGCGACGGCCGTCGCGGGCCACGACGACCGCGGCGTCGACGAGATCTTCGGCCACCCGGACAACCTGAAATTCCATTCCTCGATGACCCTGTTTGCCGACGTCGCGCCCCACGAAGCGATCTTCCAGACCTGCCTGGACCAGTTCTTCGACGGCCGTCCCGACCCGGCCACGCTGGAGCGGCTGGGCTGACCGCGCGGACACCGGACGCGTCCGCGACGGCGCCGCCGACGTTGTTGCGTATAATCCGTGGTCAGCTTGTCTACCAACCACACAACAACACACATGGCTTCATCTCCAGACAATATCAGCATGGCGGTGTTCTGCGACTTCGAAAACGTCGCACTCGGCGTGCGCGATGCGAATTACGAGAAGTTCGACATCAAGCCCGTCCTCGAACGCCTGCTGCTCAAGGGCAGCATCGTGGTCAAGAAATCCTATTGCGACTGGGATCGCTACAAGGGCTTCAAGGCGACGATGCATGAAGCGAACTTCGAACTGATCGAAATCCCCCACGTGCGCCAGTCGGGCAAGAATTCCGCCGACATCCGCATGGTCGTGGACGCGCTCGACCTGTGCTACACGAAATCGCACGTGAACACGTTCGTGATCGTCTCCGGTGACTCGGACTTCTCGCCGCTCGTCTCCAAGCTGCGCGAGAATGCGAAACGGGTGATCGGCGTGGGCGTCAAGCAGTCGACGTCGGACCTGCTGGTCGCCAACTGCGACGAATTCATCTTCTACGACGACCTCGTGCGCGAACAGCGCCGCGCCGCCGCCAAGCGCGACGAGCGCAAGGCCCAGCCGCAGCAGGGCCGCCGTCCGTCGGACGAGAACAACCGCAAGCGCGAAGACATGGAAGCGCGCAAGCTGCAGGCGCTGGAGATGGTCGTCGAGACGTTCGACGCGCTCGTCTCGGAACGCGGCGACACCGGCAAGATCTGGGCCTCGCTGCTGAAGGACACGCTGAAGCGCCGCCGTCCGGACTTCTCCGAGACCTATTACGGTTTCCGCACGTTCGGCAACCTGCTGGAAGAGGCGCAGACGCGCGGCCTGTTCGAATTCGGCCGCGACGAAAAATCCGGCACCTATGTCTTCCGCGGCGCCAACGCCCAGGTCGACCTGCAGCCGGTCGATGCCGCGCCGCTGGAGCCGCCCGTCGAGCAGCCGCAGGTGGCGTCCGAGCCGGCTGCCCAGGAAGCCGGCGACGAACTGGCCGCGGAAACCCAGGGCGAGCAGCCGACGGAAATCCCGGCCGCCGCCCGCGAACCGCGCCGCCGCGGCGGCCGCGGACGCAAGGGCCGCGAAGGACAGGCATCCGCGCCTGCGCTGGAAGCGGTGCAGGACGCCGTGCCGGTTTCCGAGGAAGCCGCGATCGCCACCTGGCCCGCGCCGACGCCGGACCTGGCCGAGGCGCCTGAGCCTGTTGTTGCAGCCGAGGAACCCGTCGCCGCCGCCGAAGACGCGCCCGCGCCGGTGAAGGAACGCCGCCGCGCGACGCGCGCGCCGCGCAAGCGCAAGGAAGAGGCCGCCGGCACGGCCGTGACCGCGGAGGCAGTGGCGCAGGAAGACAGCGCCGCGGCGCTGGACGCGCAGGCTGCGGTCGCGGAAGCTGCGCCCGCCGAGTCCGTTGCGGCGGAAGGCGAGGACGAGGAGCTGGGCGCGAAATCGGCCCGCAAGAAGTCGGCCCGCCCGTCGCACAAGGCACCGTCGCGCAAGCCGGCCGCGCGCGCGCCGCGCCGGCCGGCCAAGCCGAAGACGCCGCCGGAGAACGGCTGATACACCGTCATTCCCGCGCACGCGGGAATCCATGCTGAATTTCCGGATTCGCGCGTCGGACAGGCCCGCAAGGCATCCGACGTAGCGATCTTCTGTCGCTCAGCATGGGTTCCCGCTGTCGCGGGAACGACGATTAGCTGCGCGCGCGTCCCATCCGGGCCTGTGCAATAATGACAATAACGCCCCCGCGTCCACTGTCATGCAAAGGCCCACCATGCGCACGCTCACCGGTCTCTTCGCCTGCCTCCTCGCCACCGCCGCGCTGCCGTCCCAGGCCGCCGCACCTTCCGCGGCGCATCCCTTGCTGGGCATCTGGATCCTCGCGATCCCGCAGCTCGGCTGTTCCGAGACGTACCACTTCCGCGGCGACGGCACCACGCTCGTGAAAAGCGCGGACGAAGTGTCGGAAAGCGAATTCACGGTCGCCGAACAGCCCAGCGCCAAGGGTTTTTATAAACTCGACGACAAGATCGTGAAGGACAACGGCAAGCAGGATTGCTCCGGCGAGATCATGAAGCCGGGCACGCGCGCCACCAACTACATCCGCTTCCACCCGTCCGGCGCGCGCTTCGTGATGTGCCGCGACGAGACGATGGAGGCGTGCATCGGGCCGTTCGAGCGGATGCCGGGGCAGGGGATCTAATATCAGGTATATTGCCGGGCGATCAGATAACTTTTTGGATCCCCGATGTCCCCGGCTTTACTTTTCTGCATCCTCATCGCGTATTTCGCCCTGCTGCTCGGCGTCGCCTGGGCCACGGGGCGCGGTGCCAACAACGACAGTTTTTTCATCGGTAACAAGAGCAGCAACTGGATGCTCGTCGCGTTCGGCATGGTCGGCACCACGCTGTCCGGCGCCACCTTCATCAGCGTGCCTGGCGCAGTCGGGGCCGACGGCTTCGGCTATGCGCAAATCCTCATCGGCTACGTGATCGGCTACATCGCCGTCGTCTACCTGCTGCTGCCGCTGTACTACCGCCTCCGGTTGACCTCGATCTACCACTACCTCGACGTGCGCCTCGGCCGGCGCGCCTACCAGAGCGGCGCCGGGTTCTTCATCCTGTCGCGCCTGTTCGGCGCCACGGCCCGGCTGTACCTCGTCGTCGCGGTCCTGCAGACCATCATCCTCGACAGCCTCGGCGTCCCGTTCTGGCTCACGACCTTCGTCATCCTCGGCATGATCCTGCTGTACACGGTCCAGGGCGGCGTGAAGACCATCGTCTGGACCGATACGCTGCAGACGACGTGCATGCTGGCCGGCCTGTTCGCCTGCGTCGCGTTCATGCTGGGCCAGCTCGACCTGACGATCCCCGAGGCGTTGCGGCAGATGCAGGACAGGGGCCTCGCGCGCGTGTTCACGCACGACCCGGACAGCCCCGGCTACTGGCTCAAGCAGATCGTGGCCGGCGTCTTCATCGTGCTGACGATGACGGGCATGGACCAGGAAATGATGCAGAAGACGATCTCCGTGAAGACCCTGCAGGATTCGCAGAAGAACCTCTTGAGCCTCACGGCCGTGCTGGTCGTCGTGCTGTGCGCCTTCCTGTTCCTGGGCGGCCTGCTGTACCTGTACGCGCCCATCGCCGGCGTGACGGCGACGGGCGACAAGATCTTCCCGGCGGTCGTCATGGGCCACCTGCCCGCCGCGGTGCAGATCATCTTCCTGGTCGCGCTGGTCTCGGCGCTGTTCCCCAGTGCCGACGGCGCCATCACGGCGCTGACGTCCACGTTCTGCATCGACATCCTCGGCATCAAGCGCCGCACCGACCTGACGGAAAGGCAGCGCATGCGCGTGCGCCGCCACGTGCACCTCGCGTTCGCCGCGCTGTTCCTGGCCATGGTGCTCGTGTTCAAATGGGTGGACAATCCCAGCATGATCGTCGTCATCCTGAAACTGGCCAGCTATACATACGGACCCTTGCTCGGTCTGTTCGCCTTCGGCATGATGACGACGCGGACGCTGCACGACCGCCTCGTGCCCGTGGTGACCATAGTCGCGCCGGTCGTGTGCGCGCTGCTGGAGTATAACCAGCATGCGCTGCTGGGCAGTTACCGCCTCGGCCTCGAACTGCTGATCGTGAACGGCGCCCTCGTATTCGCCGGCCTGTTCGCGATCTCGCGCCGCGCCGAGCCGTCCGCACTGACCGAACCGAAACTCAACTAGCCGGAGCCTCAATGTCATTCAAGCCTTTCTCCTCCCTGCGCCGCGGCATCGGCGCGCTGTGGCGCGGCCTCGACGCCACCCGCCGCTTCGTGCTGAACCTCATCTTCCTGGTCATCCTGATCGCCTTCTTCTGGGCCCTGTTCGGCGGCGGCCTCAAGCCGCTGGCGCCCAAGACGGCACTCGTGCTCGACCTGAAGGGCGAACTGGTCGAGGAACGCGCGGGCAGCGTGCGCGATTCCGTCGTCGCTGGCCTGGCGGGCAACGGCCGCCGCCTCGTGCGCCTGCCGGACGTGCTGAAGGCGCTGGACGGCGCCGCGAAGGACAGCAACGTGAACGAAGTCCTCGTGCTGCTGGACGAGCTGGATGGCGGCGGTCTTGCTTCCGTGCGCGAGATCGGCGCGGGCATCGAGCGCGTGAAGGCGGCCGGCAAGCGCGTCGTCGTCTGGGGCGGCAACTTCGACCAGAAGCGCTACCTGATCGCCGCGCACGCCAGCGAGATCTACCTGCATCCGATGGGCATGGTGCTGATCGAAGGTTTCGGCCGCCACCGCAATTACTACCGCGACGCGCTGGACAAGGTCGGCGTCACCGTCAACCTGATGAAGGTCGGCACGTATAAAAGCTTCGCGGAGCCGTTCATCGGCAACGGCCCGTCGCAGGCCGCGCAGGAGGCGGACGCGTTCCTGTACAACGGCCTGTGGACCGCGTACACGGCCGAAGTCGAGAAGGCGCGCAAGCTGCCGGCCGGGTCGATCGCGAAAGGCATCGACGAGCTGCCGCAGCGCCTGCAGGCGGCCAACGGCAACGCGGCCAAGGTGGCGCTGGACTGGAAGCTGATCGATGGCGTCAAGACCCGCGACGAAGTGCGCGACATGTTCATCAAGCGCGGTGCGTACGACGACCGCATCAAGAGCTTCCGCCAGGTGAGCTTCGGCGACTACATGGCGCGCAATCCGGAGAAGCCGTTCGGCGACGCGGTCGCCGTGGTCGTCGCGGCCGGCGACATCACGGAAGGCACGGGCGGCCCCGGCATGGTCGGCGGCATCTCGACGGCGAACCTGATCCGCAGCGTGCGCGAGGATTCGTCGGTGAAGGCCGTCGTCCTGCGCGTCAATTCGCCGGGCGGCAGCGCCTACGGTTCGGAACTGATCCGGCGCGAGCTGGAACTGACGCGCGCGGCCGGCAAGCCCGTCGTCGTGTCGATGGGCGACGTGGCCGCGTCGGGCGGCTACTGGATCTCGATGGCGGCCGACGAAGTCATCGCCGACCCGTCCACCGTCACCGGCTCGATCGGCGTGTTCGCCATCCTCCCGACCGCGGACAAGGTCGTCGACAAACTCGGCATCCACACGGCCGGCGTGACGACCACGTGGCTCGCGGACGCCTACAATCCGCTGCGCCCCCTCGATCCGCGCTTCGGCCAGCTGATCCAGTCGAGCATCAACCACGTGTACGACGAGTTCACGACCAAGGCCGCCATCGCGCGCAAGACGACGCCGGCCAAGATCGACGAAGTGGGCCAGGGCCGCGTGTGGACGGGCACGCAGGCCAAGGAACGCGGCCTCGTCGACCGCCTGGGCAGCTACGGCGACGCGCTGCGCTCGGCCGCCAAGCGCGCCAGGCTGGGCGACGATTTCCGCGTCATGTATGCCGAGCAGCCGACCACGCTGGCCGAGCGCGTGCTCGAGCGCATGGGCCTGTCGAATGCGCAGATCCTGAACGTGCAAGTGAAGCTGGGCCTGCTGCCGGTCGACCTCGGCGCGGCCGCGCTGGGCGGCAACGCGACGGCGGGCATCACCAGGGACCTCGGCTGGCTGTCGGCCGTCGCGGACCGCAAACAGCCGTTCGCGGCCGTCACGCACTGCCTGTGCGGGGTGCCCTGAACCTTTCCGGAGCGTTAATCTTTGTAACAGCATGTAGTCGGGCAACCATACACAGCAAAACGGGCGCGGGAATCTTCCCGCGCCCGTTTTGTTTCGATCTCCCCGCATGTAGGCGGCTTTGGTGTAAAGCGATGTAAAGATGCAACTATCCACGCCCGCGCACGTCGCCCGCTCACCAGGCTGAACGATTGGCTGTCCGTACGTTACGAAACATAAAGTCCTTCTCGGGCGTGCTACATTCAAGGGAACTTTTATTGTGCTTTTGAACACTCGGCCACCAGGGATCAGCATGGATTCGACCGTCACACCCGACAAGAATAAAACCCCGACCCAACCCAAGCGCTCGCGCCGCACCCGCATCATCGGGATCCTCATCGCCATCGTCGCGATGGGCGGCCTGGGCTGGCTCGCCTGGCACCTCGTGCACCAGCAGCCGCAGGGCGCGCCCGGCGGCGCGGGCAGGCAGGGCGCGGGCGGACCAGGGGCGGGCCGCGGTGGTCCGGGCGGCGGGCGCGGCATGCCGGCAACGACGGTCGGCGTCGGCAAGGCCGAGCATGCCGACATCCCGATCGTGCTGGACGCCCTCGGCACCGTGACCCCGGCCGCCGTCGCGACCGTGCGGCCGCAGGTCGGCGGCGTGCTGCAGAAGATCCTGTTCACGGAAGGCCAGCTCGTCAAGCAGGGCCAGGTGCTGGCGACCATCGACCCGCGCCCGTCCCAGATGGCGCTGCTGCAGGCGACGGGCCAGCGCCAGCGCGACGAGGCCCAGCTCGAATCGGCCAAGGTCACCCTGGGCCGCTACCAGACGCTGCTCCAGCAGGACTCGATCGCGCGCCAGGACGTCGATACGCAGGCGGCCCTCGTGAAACAGCTGCAGGGCGCCGTCACGACCGACAAGGCGGCCGAAGGCATCGCCCAGATCAACCTCGGCTACACGCAGGTGCGCGCGCCGATCGCCGGCCGCGTGGGCCTGCGCACGGTGGACATCGGCAACCTGGTGGCCAGCAGCGACGCGAACGGCATCGCGGTCATCACCCAGCAATCGCCGATCGACGTCGAATTCGCCGTGCCGCAGGATCACCTGCCCGCGATCCAGGAGCGCATCAACGCGAACGCCACGCTGCCCGCGACGGCGCTGGACCGCACCCGCACGCGCGAGCTGGCGCAGGGCCGCTTCATGGCGCTGGACAACCAGGTCGACACCTCGACCGGCACCGTCAAGGCCAAGGCCCGCTTCGGCAACGAGGCCTCCAAGCTGTTCCCCAACCAGTTCGTGAACGTCCGCCTGCAGGTGAACGTCATCAAGAACGCGATCACGGTGCCGGTGACGGCATTGCGCCACGGCGCCAACGGCGACTACGTCTACGTGCTGGATCCGCAGACCCGCACGGTGAAGCTGACGAACGTGAAGCGGGGCGAGGAGGATGCCGAGCGCGTCGAGATCACGAGCGGCCTGAAAGGCGGCGAGACCGTCATCACGGAAGGCGCCGACCGCCTGAAGGATGGCGCGAAGGTGACGCTGCCGGGCGAGCATCCGGCGCGCGGCGCCGGTGCCGCTGGCGCGAAGCAGGGCCAGGGCCAGGGTGGCCAGCACCGCCGCCGCCAGCAGCAGGAAGGGGCGGCACAATGATGTCGTTCGCAGTCGCCGGGGCCCGCGCCACCAGCACGTCGTTCCCGCGCAGGCGGGAACCCAAGTACTGCTCGCACCGCGTCGGCTCGAAAAACTTAGGCCCCGGCCTGCGCCGGGGCGACGGTCTCGCGTGTGACGGAGATGTTCGATGAGCCCATCCGCACCGTTCATCCGCCGCCCCGTCGCCACGTCGCTGCTGATGCTGGCGATCGTGCTGGCGGGCCTCGTCGGCTATAAATTCCTGCCGCTGTCCGCGCTGCCGCAGGTCGACTTCCCGACGATCCAGGTGCAGACGCTGTACCCGGGCGCGAGTCCGGAAGTGATGGCGCGCACCGTGACGGCGCCGCTGGAACGCCAGTTCGGCCAGATGTCGGGCCTGGCGCGCATGAGTTCCAACAGCGCGGCCGGCGTCTCCGTGATCACCCTGCAGTTCACGCTTGGGCAGACGCTCGACGTGGCCGAGCAGGAAGTGCAGGCCGCGATCAATGCCGGCGGCTCGCTGCTGCCGACCGACCTGCCGGCGCCGCCCGTCTACGCCAAGGTCAACCCGGCCGACGCGCCCGTGCTGACGCTCGCCATCACGTCCGATTCGATGCCGCTGACGGAGGTGCAGAACCTCGTCAACACGCGGCTCGCGCTGAAGATCAGCCAGGTGACGGGCGTGGGCCTCGTCACCCTGCAGGGCGGCCAGCGTCCGGCCGTGCGCATCCAGGCCAACACCGAGGCGCTCGCCGCCAACGGCCTCGGTCTGGACACGCTGCGCACCGCGATCACGAACGCCAACGCCAACAGCGCCAAGGGCAGCTTCGACGGCCCGCTGCGCGCCTACACCATCAATGCCAACGACCAGCTGGTGACGGTGCCCGACTACACGAATCTGATCGTCGCGTACAAGAACGGCGCGCCCGTGCGCCTGGGCGACGTGGCGAAGGTCGTCGACAGCGCGGAAAACGTCAAGCTGGGCGCATGGGCGAATATGAAGCCGGCGATCATCCTGAACGTGCAGCGCCAGCCGGGCGCCAACGTGATCGCCACCGTGGACGCCATCAAGCAGCGCCTGCCCGAGCTGCAGGCCAGCCTGCCGCAGAGCATCCACATGGACGTGCTGTCGGACCGCACGAACGGCATCCGCGCTTCCGTCGAACACGTGCAGATCGAGCTCGTGCTGGCCGTCGTCCTCGTCGTGCTCGTGATCTTCGCGTTCCTGCACAGCATTCGCGCCACCGTGATCGCGAGCCTCGCGGTGCCGATCTCGCTCGTCGGCACGTTCGGCATCATGTACCTGCTCGGGTACAGCCTGAACAACCTGTCGCTGATGGCGCTGACGATCGCAACGGGCTTCGTCGTCGACGATGCCATCGTCATGATCGAGAACATCTCGCGCTACATCGAGGAAGGCGAGAAGCCGATGGACGCCGCGCTGAAGGGCGCCACGCAGATCGGCTTCACCATCATCTCGCTGACCGTGTCGCTGATCGCCGTGCTGATCCCGCTGCTGTTCATGGGCGACGTCGTGGGCCGGCTGTTCCGCGAGTTCGCCGTGTCGCTCGCCATCACGATCCTGATCTCGGCCGTCGTGTCGCTGACGCTCGTGCCGATGATGTCGGCCCGCTGGCTCAAGCAGCACGACAAGTCGCACGAAACCCCATTCGCCCGCAAGTTCCAGTCGTTCTTCGACTGGACCGTCGGCCACTACGACCGCGGCCTGAACTGGGTCCTCGCGCGCCAGGGCCTGACCCTGCTGGTCGCGCTGGGGACGCTCGTGCTGACGGCGATCCTGTGGACGTTCATCCCGAAAAGCCTGTTCCCCACGCAGGACACGGGCCAGCTGCAGGCGCGCGTGGAAGCGCGCCAGGCGATCTCGTACAGTTCGATGGCCGAGATGCAGCAGGCCGCGGCGCGCGAGATCCTGGCCGACCCGGACGTCGAATCGCTCGCGTCGACCGTGGGCGTGGACGCCGCCAATAACACGATGCTCCACACGGGCACCATGCTGATCAACCTGAAGGCGAAGCACGACGACCAGCAGGACGTCATGAACCGCCTGCGCCGCCGCGTGGCGCAGAACGTGGCCGGCGTCACGCTGTACCTGCAGCCGACCCAGGACCTCACCATCGACGCCGAGACGGGACCGACCCAGTACCGCCTGTCGATCGAGGGCGCGGACACGAAGACGGTGACGGAGTGGGCGAAGAAGATGGTCGACGCGATGGCGCGCCGCAAGGAGCTGGCGAACGTCGTCACGGACGCGGGCGCCACCGGCGCGGCCGCCTACGTCAACATCGATCGCGACAGCGCGTCGCGCCTGTCCGTGACGGCGTCGAACGTCGACGACGCGTTGTACAGCGCGTTCGGCCAGCGCATCGTGTCGACCATCTTCACGGAGACGAACCAGTACCGCGTCATCCTGGAAGCGCAGCAGGACGACAAGATGTCGCTCGACGCGCTGTCGGACCTGCAGCTGCGCACGGGCTCCGGTGCGCCGACGCCGCTGTCCGCGATCGCCTCCATCACGGAGCAGGCCGCGCCGCTGCAGATCACGCACGTGGCGCAATACCCGGCGACGACCATCGGTTTCGACACCGCGTCCGGCATCAAGCTGGGCACCGCCGTCGCCGCGATCAAGGAAGTCGCGCAGGAGATCGGCCTGCCGGGCTCCGTGACCATGACGTTCCTCGGCGCGTCCGGCGCGTACCAGGCGTCGCTGTCGAACCAGCTGTGGCTGATCCTCGCGGCCGTCGTCTGCGTGTACATCGTGCTGGGGGTGCTGTACGAGAGCTACATCCACCCGCTGACCATCCTGTCGACCCTGCCGTCGGCCGGCGTCGGCGCGCTGCTGGCGCTGGGGATCACGGGACAGGGCCTCGGCGTCATCGGCATCATCGGCATCATCCTCCTGATCGGCATCGTGAAGAAGAACGCGATCATGATGATCGACTTCGCCATCGAGGCCGAGCGCGACGAGGGCAAGGACCCGCGGACGGCGATCCACCAGGCCGCGATGCTGCGCTTCCGTCCGATCATCATGACGACGCTGGCGGCGCTGTTCGCCGCCATCCCGCTGATGCTCGGCTGGGGCGAGGGCGCCGAGCTGCGCCGGCCGCTGGGCCTCGCGATCTTCGGCGGCCTGATCGTCAGCCAGCTGCTCACGCTGTTCACGACGCCCGTCATCTACCTCGCGTTCGACCGCCTCGCGCGGCGCTGGAGCGGCGCGGAACCCGCCAAACCAGGCGGCGCGGTGAAACCCGGCGGAGCGGGCGCATGAGTCTCTCGCAGCCGTTCATCAAGCGGCCCATCGCGACGGTGCTGCTGACCATCGGCATCGCGCTGGCGGGCATCGGCGCGTTCTTCGTGCTGCCCGTGTCGCCGCTGCCGCAGGTCGACTTCCCGGCGATCTCCGTGTCGGCCAACCTGCCGGGCGGCAGTCCGGACACGATGGCGACGTCGGTCGCCACGCCGCTGGAACGGCGGCTGGGCGTGATCGCGGGCGTCAACGAGATGACGTCCAGCAGCGGCAACGGCTCCACCCGCATCAACCTGCAGTTCGACCTGACGCGCCAGATCGATTCCGCCGCGCGCGAAGTGCAGGCCGCGATCAACGCGGCGCGCGCCGACCTGCCGGCCACCCTGCGCAGCAATCCGACGTACCGCAAGGCCAATCCGTCCGACGCGCCCGTGATCATCCTGGCGCTGACGTCGAAGACGCGTTCGCCCGGCCAGATCTACGACGACGTGTCGAACGTCGTGCAGCAAAAGCTCGCGCAGGTAAAGGGCGTGGGCGACGTGGAGATCGGCGGCGGCTCGCTGCCGGCCGTGCGCGTCGACCTGAACCCGTACCAGCTGAACCAGTACGGCCTGTCGACCGAGGACGTGCGCGCCGCCATCCAGGCGACGAATGCCAACCGGCCGAAGGGCGCGCTGGAAGGACAGGGCATGCGCCTGCAGATCTATTCGCAGGCGAACACGCCGACCAATGGCCGCACGGCGGCCGACTACAAGGGCCTCGTCGTCGCATGGCGCAACGGTTCCGCCATCCGCCTGCAGGACGTCGCCACGGTCTGGGACGGTGTCGAGAACATCAACACGCTGGGCCTGTTCAACGGCCAGCCCGCCGTGATCGTGCTGGTGACGAGCCAGCCGGGCGCCAACGTCATCGAGACCGTGGACGGCGTGCGCGCGCTGCTGCCGCAGCTGCAGGCCCAGTTGCCGCAGGACGTGCGCATGCAGGTCGCGTCGGACCGCACCAATTCCATCCGCGCGTCGCTGCACGAGATCGAGATGACGTTGATGATCTCGATCCTGCTCGTCGTGCTCGTGGTCTCCGTGTTCCTGCGCAGCGTGCGCGCGACCGTCGTGCCGGCCGTGGCGACCGTCGTCTCGCTGCTGGGCACCTTCGGCGTGATGTATTTGCTGGGCTTCTCCCTGAACAACCTGTCGCTGATGGCGCTCACGGTGGCGACGGGATTCGTCGTCGACGACGCCATCGTCGTACTGGAAAACACGAGCCGCCACGTCGAGCAGGGCATGGACCGCATGAAGGCGGCGCTGCTGGGCGCGCAGGAAGTGGGCTTCACGGTGCTGTCCATCAGCCTGTCGCTCGTGGCCGTGTTCATCCCGCTGCTGTTCATGGGCGGCCAGGTGGGCCGGCTGTTCCGCGAATTCGCCGTCACGCTGTCGGCCGCCGTGATGATCTCGCTCGTGATCTCGCTGACGACGACGCCGATGCTGTGCGCGATGCTGCTGAAACCGGGCCAGACGCTGCACGACCACGTGGGCCGCAAGCAGGGACGCCTCGCGCGCTGGGCCGAGCGGGCCTTCGACGGCGTGCTGAAGTCGTACGAGCACGCGCTCGACTGGGCGCTCGACATGAAGCCGCTCGTGATGCTGATCCTCGTGTTCGTCGTCGGCCTGAACGTGTATCTGTTCTCGGCCGCGCCGAAAGGCTTTTTCCCGCAGCAGGACACGGGCCAGGTCAATGGCGGCCTGCGCGCGGACCAGAGCATCTCGTTCCAGGCCATGCAGGGCAAGCTGCGCCAGCTCGTGAACATCATCAAGAGCGATCCGGCCGTCGACACCGTCGTCGGCTTCACGGGCGGCTCGCGCGCGGGCGGCGGCTTCATGTTCCTGAATTTGAAACCCGTCGACGAACGCGCCAAGGGCGAGAGCGGCCAGGCCGTGATCGCGCGCCTGCGGCCGAAGCTCGCGCAGGTGACGGGTGTGCAGCTGTTCCTGAACCCCGTGCAGGACCTGCGCATGGGCGGGCGCCAGTCGAACTCCACCTACCAGTACACCTTGAAAAGCGACAACCGCGCCGACCTGAAAACGTGGGCGACGAAGCTGGCGGACGCGATGAAGGGGCAGAAGGCGCTGACCGACGTCGACACCGACCAGGCGGACAACGGCGTCGAGACCTATGTCGACATCGACAAGCAGACGGCCGCGCGCCTCGGCATCAGCGCGAAGGACATCGACAACGCGCTGTACGACGCGTTCGGCCAGCGCCAGGTCGCCAACATCTACGACGAGTTGAACCAGTACCACGTGATCATGGGCGTCGCGCAGCAGTATGCGCGCTCGCCGGCCGCGCTGGACGACGTGTATGTGCCGGCGAAGAACTCGCCCACGGCGGCCGCCGGCACGCCCGCCGCGCCCGCAAACCTGACGGCCGCGCGCGATCCGTCCGGCGGCGCGGCGCTGTCGTCGTCCGCCACCACGATGGTGCCGCTGTCCGCCATCGCCCATTTCGCGGAGCGCTCGACGCCGAGCTCAGTCAACCACCAGGACGGCGAGCTGGCGACGACGATCTCGTTCAACCTCGCGCAGGGCTTTTCGCTGTCGGAAGCGCAGCAGGCGGTCAAGCAGGCGGAGGCCGACATCGGCATGCCGACCAATGTGCGCGGCAGCTTCCAGGGCCAGGCCAAGCAGGCGCAGGAATCGAACCAGCAGCAGCCGCTGCTGATCCTCGCCGCCATCGTCGTCATCTACATCGTTCTCGGCATCCTGTACGAAAGCCTGGTGCATCCGATCACGGTGCTGTCGACGTTGCCGTCGGCCGGCGTGGGCGCCGTGCTGGCGCTGCTGCTGTTCCACATGGAGTTTTCCATCATCGCGCTGATCGGCGTGTTCCTCCTGATCGGCATCGTGAAAAAGAATGCGATCCTGATCATCGACTTCGCGCTGGAAGCGGAGCGCGCGCGCGGCCTGTCGGCCACGGAGGCCGTACGCGAGGCGTGCCTGCTGCGCTTCCGCCCGATCCTGATGACGACCCTGGCGGCGGCGCTGGGCGCGCTGCCGCTGGCGATCGGCTTCGGCGAGGGCTCCGAGCTGCGCCAGCCGCTGGGCATCGCCATCATCGGCGGCCTGGTCGCGAGCCAGCTCCTGACGCTGCTGACCACGCCCGTCGTCTACGTCTACCTCGACAAGCTCCGCCGCCGCAACGCGGACGAGCACCACCTGGTCCGCCATCCGCTGGAGGACCAGCCCACGACTTCCCAGCCATGAACCGAACCATGCGATCTACCACGACCATTCGTCCGCTGATCTCCGCGTTGCTCGCCGCCGCCGTGCTGTCCGGCTGCGCGCTCGCGCCCACGTACGAGCGCCCGGCGACGCCGCAGCCGGCAGCGTTCAAGGAGCTGCAAGGCTGGGCGCCCGCCGCGCCGGCAGATGCGCTCGACCGCGGTCCATGGTGGACCCTGTTCGACGACCCCGTGCTCGATGGCCTGGTGCGCCAGGTCGAGGTCAGCAACCAGAACGTGGCGGCGGCCGTCGCCGCGTACAGCCAGGCGCGCGCCGTCGTCGCGCAGCAGCGCGCGGCGCTGTTCCCGACCGTGACGCTGACCGGGGGCGCGAACCGGAACGGCAACGGCGGTGGCAACGACAACAACAATGGCCGCACGTCGAACAGCTTCCGCCTGAACATCGGATCGAGCTGGGAGCCGGACGTGTGGGGGCGCCTGCGCGCGGGCATCTCCGCGGCGCAGGCCAATGCCCAGGCCAGCGCGGCCGACCTCGCGTCGGCACGCCTGTCCGCGCAGGGCGAACTGGCGGCCGACTATTTTTCGCTGCGCTCCGTCGACGCCCAGCGCGCGCTGCTGGCCACGACCATCGAAGGCTACCAGCGCGTGCTGAAGATCACGCAGAACCGCTTCGACGTGGGCATCGTGCCGCACTCGGACGTCTACCAGGCCCAGACCCAGCTCGCCAGCGCGCAGAGCGACGACCTCACGCTGGCCCGCCAGCGCGCGCAGCTGGAGCACGCGATCGCGGTCCTCGTCGGCAAGGCGCCGGCCGACTTCGCGCTGGCGCCGGCGCCGTGGACAGTGACGGTGCCGGACGTGCCGGTGGGCGTGCCGTCCACGCTGCTGGAGCGCCGGCCCGACATCGCCGTGTCCGAACGCGCGGTGGCCGCGGCCAACGCGCAGATCGGACTCGTGCGCGCCGCCTACTTCCCGCAGATCGGCCTCACGGCGTCGTACGGCCCGTCCGCCAGCGCCATCGGCGACCTGTTCAAGGCATCGAGCATGGCGTGGGCACTGGGCCTGTCGGCCACCGAGACGATCTTCAACGGCGGCGCCAACCGCGCGGCGGTGCAGGGGGCCGACGCGGCGCGCGAGCAGGCCGTCGCGCGCTACCGCCAGACCGTGCTGGATGCCTTCGCCGACGTCGAGGACCAGTTGAACGCCACGCGCGTGCTGGCGCAGCAGCAGGAACTGCAGCGCCAGGCATCGGCGGCGGCGGACAAGGTCGAGGAGCAGGTGCTGAACCGCTACAAGGCCGGCCAGGTGAGTTATTCGGAAGTGGTGCAGGCCCAGGTGACGGCCCTGAACGCGCGCCGCGCGCTCGTGCAGACGCAGGGTAACCGGCAGACGACGGCCGTGGCGCTGATCCAGTCGCTGGGCGGCGGCTGGCACGCGGACCAGCTTACCGCGCAGGAGTAACACCATGCCCGCATGGAGCGCCCTGTACCTCGCCGGCGATGTCGCGCTGTCGGTCTGGATGCTGCGCCACGACTTCCGCCGCCGCGGCCGCGCGGCCGTCGTCGCGACGGCCGAACTGCTGGGCAGCGTGAGCCTCGCGCTGCCGGCGCTCGCCTACCTCGACACGGATTTCGCGGCGCTGCTGAACGATGCGACGCTGTGGTCGTTGTTCGCGCTCGGGATGGTGGCGCTGGCAAGCTTCGGCTGGCGCGACATCCGCGCGAGCCTGCATGATCCGCGCACGGCCTGGCTGCCGCCGCGCCGGCGCTGGCTCATCACGGCGCTGGGCCCCGGCATGATGCTCGCAGCCGCGCTCCCCGAAGTGTGGTGGGGCGGCCTGGCGCTGGCGCACGTGCCCCAATAAATTCGGGGTCAGCAATAAATTCGGGGTCAGAGCACATTTCGCCAAAAATTCGGGGTCAGAGCACTTTTTGGCGCAAGTTCTCCTGCGAATGAATTATCGCCCTTCGTGGGGCCGGAAGTCGGGAGCCTGGCTGCCGACATGTACATTTTGCGCCAAACCGAAATGTGCTCTGACCCCGAATTTGGCGAAAAATGTGCTCTGACCCCGAATTTCAGGAGCGTTTTTCGCGGCCCCATTTCTGGGCCAGCACCGCGCAGACCATCAGCTGGATCTGGTGGAACAGCATCACGGGCAGGATGACCATGCCCAGCGCGCTCGGCGCGAACAGCACCTTGGCCATCGGCACGCCGCTCGCGAGACTCTTTTTGGAGCCGCAGAACACGATGGTGATCTCGTCCTCGCGGCTGAAGCCCAGGCGTCGGCTCGTCCACGTGGCGAGGCCCAGCGCGATCGCCAGCATCACGCAGCTGATGACGACGAGCGCAACGAGCGATTCCCCCGACAGCTTGTGCCACAGGCCTTCGTTGACGGATTCGGAAAACGCCGTGTAGACGACCAGCAGGATAGAGCCCTGGTCGACGATCTTCAGCATCGGCTTGTGGCTGTCCACCCATTTGCCGATCCACGGACGCAGGAATTGCCCGGCCAGGAAAGGCAGCAGCAGCTGCTCGACGATGGTGATCACGGCGTCCAGCGACGAGCCGCCCGCCGCGCCTTGCACGATGAGGGTCGACACGAGCAGCGGCGTGACGAAGATGCCGACGAAATTCGACGCCGACGCGCTGCACACGGCCGCCGCCACGTTCCCGCGCGCCATCGACGTGAACGCGATCGACGACTGCACGGTGGAGGGCAGGGTGCACAGGAACAGGATGCCCACGTACAGCTCGGGCGTGACGACGTTGCCTGCCAGCGGCTTCAGGGCGAGACCCAGCAGCGGGAACATGACGAAGGTCGACGCGAGCACCAGCAGGTGCAGGCGCCAGTGCGTCATGCCGGCGACGATCGCTTCGCGCGACAGCTTCGCGCCGTGCAGGAAGAACAACAGGCCGATGGCGACGGTGGTGACCTTGCCGAGGACGACGGCCGTCGCGCCCGCGCACGGCAGCACGCTCGCGAGGGCGACGGTGCACAGCAGCAGGATGGTGAAGGTGTCGATCGACAGGCGGCGGAGGAGGGCGGAAACGGGTGCGAGGAGACTGGGCATGGTGATGGTCGGCGAGAAGCTCCGGACGGCGCCGGACCCGCCATTCTATCTGCATCTGCCGGCCTCCGCTCAAGCGCGTGATTCTTTGCGTGGCAAGCATTCCACGCCGTTGACCCGCCGCGTGCAGCCCGTCAATACTGATGTGCAAACCCGGGTGCGTACATAGTTGACAATCGGGACCGACGTCCCGACAAACCGACAAACAGGAGACAGACGATGCACATGTATATGCGCAGGACCGCTTTCGCCTCGACGTTATGCCTGCTGGCCGCCGGCTGCGGCGACGCCGGCAACACCGCCGCCGCCGGCGCCACCCGGACGCTCGCGACCGTCGCCACGGCATCCGCGTTCGGCCTCACGCAGGATGCCAGTTTCTACACGATCGACACCGGCGCGGGCCTCGTTTTCAAGGTGCGGCGCCTCGACAACGGCGTCAGCACGCAGTCGGCCGGCGACGTCGCGTCGCTGGTCTACAACGGCGTCGAGTACCAGGACCAGGGCCGCGGCACGCAGGTCAATTCCGGCTTCGACTACCTGTACAAGGGCATCTCCGCCGTGGACGTGAACGCGGAGACGATCGGCAGCGACGTCGTCAAGGTGACCGTGCAGGCGGGCGGCCTCACTCACTACTACATCGCGCGCCGCGGCGAGGCGAAGATCTATATGGGGACGTATTTCACGAGCGAGCCCGATACGCTGAACCTCGCGCGCTTCATCGTGCGCGTGCCGATCGCGCGGCTGCCCAACGGCCCGGCGCCGTCCGACCTGCGCGGCACCAGCGGGGCGATCGAAGCGAGCGACGTCTTCGGCATGCCGAACGGCGAAACGCGCTCCAAGCACTACTCGAACATGCGCCTGAAGGACTGGCAGTTCATCGGCGCGACGGGGACCAATGTCGGCCTGTGGATCGTCCGTGACAACAACGAGGGCAATTCGGGCGGCCCGTTCTACCGCAGCCTGCTGAACCAGGCCACGGCGACGAACCAGGAGATCACCTACATCATCAACTACGGCGAGGGCCAGACGGAGCCGCTGCGCACGAAGATCCTCAACACGTACACGATGGTGTTCAACGACGGTTCCGCACCGGCACCGGTGGACACGTCCTGGCTCGGCACCCTCGGCCTCACGGGGTGGGTGGGACCGGAAGCACGCGGTGCGGTGAGCGGGGCGGCCATCACGGGCCGCGATCCGCGCTTCGCCTACACGGTCGGCTTCGCGAATGCGACGGCCCAGTACTGGACGGCGGCCGATGCCACGGACGGCCATTTCGCCAGCACCGGCATGATCCCCGGGACCTATACGATGAAGGTCTACAAGAACGAGCTGGCGGTCGACACGCGCACGGTGACGGTCGGCGCGGGCGCCACGACGGACGCGGGCTCCGTCGCCGTGACGGGCGATCCGGGCAGCGCGGCCGCGCTCTGGCGCATCGGCGAGTGGGACGGCACGCCGGCGGAATTCATCAACGGCGGCAAGGTCGCGACGATGCATCCGTCCGACGTGCGCATGGCGTCGTGGACGCCGGGCGATTACGTGGTCGGCACGTCGACACCGGCGACCGGCTTCCCCGCGTATCAGTGGAAGGACGTGAACGGCACGCTGACCGTGCGCTTCAACCTGCGCGCGAGCCAGATCGTGCCGCTGCGGCTGCGCGTCGGCATCACGGACGCCTTCGCGGGCGGACGGCCCAAGGCGCAGGTGAACGGCTGGGTGTCGGCGAATCCGCCCGCTTCCACGCAGCCGTCGTCGCGCACGCTGACGGTCGGCACCTACCGCGGCAACAACACGATGTATTCGTTCGACATCCCTGCCACCGAACTGGTCGTAGGCCAGAACGTGCTGACGCTGACGGCGATCAGCGGCTCCAGCGGCATCCGCTTCCTGAGCCCCGGCTACAGCTACGACGCGCTCGACCTGATTCCCGCCCCATGATGGAGACGACCATGCATTTCAAGAACCGCCTGCTGTGCGCCGCCGCGCTAACCCTGGTCGCGCAATGGGCCGGCGCCGCCGTGCTGCAGACCCTCGGTGCCGGCACGGCCGTCGGCACCGTCACCAACGCGGCGCACTTCGACCTGAACACGGCGCTCGCCAACGACTGGGTCGAGGACGGCCTGCTGTTCCACGCGAGCGGCTACGGCGCCAACAACGGCTGCGGCTATGCGGGGGTGGACTGCTACGACGCGGTGTCCGACCTGAGCCCCGCATTCTCCGGCAACTACCTCGCCACGTCCGGCACGAACGCGTACATCAGCGTGCGCCGCGCGGACGGCGCGGATATCCACCGGATCGAGTTCGCGGCCGGCAGCGGCTACCAGTCCCTGAACGGCTACTGGGCCACGTATGCGGATGGCCAGCGCACCGGCAGCGGCAACTTCAGCTCTCCGCGCGGCGCGATCCTGGGACTCGTCGACGGGAACGGCTTCGACGAGGTGCGCTACTTCGCCTTCTCGACCGCGAACCGGCAGGCGGGCTACAGCGCGCCCGCGCTGGACGAGGTGCGCGTCGGCCTGCCGGAGCCGGCGTCGCCGGCGTTGTGCGCGGCCGCGCTGGCGGGGATGGCGGCAGCGCTGCGACGACGCAAACGTAAATACGCCTGATCGGCGGAATTGCGGGATGTGGCGTCCGCGCGACGCCGTTATGGGGTCTGTACATACTCTCCCAGGGCGAATCGTGACAATTTTGTTTCCGGAACAAGACGGCTAGACGATATACTCGTGTTTGCTTTTTTTCGCGAGGTTTGTCTTGTTCAAATCCGTCGTCCTTCCCGTCGCCCTGCTGGGGGCGCGCGCCGGTGCGCTCGCCGACGAGGGCCAGTGGCAGCCGCACCAGCTGCCGCAGCTGAAATCCGAGCTGAAACGCATCGGCATCACGATTCCGGCCGAGCGTCTCGCCGACCTGTCGAAACACCCGATGAGCGCCATCGTGGCGACGCCGGGCTGCTCGGCGTCGTTCGTGTCGCCGGACGGTCTCGTCGTCACGAACCACCACTGCGGCTACGGCGCGATCCAGCGCAACTCGACCCCGGAACACAATTACATCGCCAACGGCTTCCTCGCGAAGACGCGTGCGGAGGAACTGCCGGGCGGTCCGAACACGGTCGTCTACGTGACGGAGAAGGTCGAGAACGTGACGGACCGCGTCCTGAAGGGCCTCGGTGCCGGCATGTCGGGCAAGGAGCGCCACGAGCAGGTCGGGGCGCGCATCAAGGCGCTGATCGCGGAGTGCGAGAGCGACAAGGCCTACCGCTGCGCGGTCCCCGCGTTCAACCGCGGCGGCGAGTACTACCGCATCAAGCAGCTGCTGATCCGCGACGTGCGCCTCGTCTACGCGCCCGCGAACAGCGTGGGCGACTTCGGCGGCGACATCGACAACTACGAGTTCCCGCGCCACGTCGGCGACTTCTCCTTCCTGCGCGCGTACGTCGGCAAGGATGGCCGTCCCGCCGATCCGTCGCCGGACAACGTGCCGTACAAATCGAAGAGCTTCCTCGTCGTCTCGGCCGAAGGCCTGAAGGCGGGCGACCCGATCCTGCTGGCCGGCTACCCGGGCCGCACGAGCCGCTACAAGCTGCCGGCCGAGATCCGCTTCGCGCGCGACGTCGACTATCCGGCCAAGGTGGCATCGATCACGGCCGACCTGTCGGTCATCGCGGCCGCCACGATGGGCAACCCGGACTACACCGTCCGCTACGCGAGCGTGGCGAAGAGCCTGAACAACGTGCTGAAAAAGACGCGCGGCCTGCTGGACGGCTTCGCGCGCAAGGACATCGCTTCCATCAAGGATGCGCAGGACGCCGAATTCCGCACGTGGTACAAGCAACACGGCACTGGACCGAGGAATTTGCTGGCCGACCTCGACGCCGCCATCGCCGCCGACATGGCGACGACGCAGCAGGAGACCGCATGGCTCGAGGCGACGCACAGCGACCTGCTGAAGAGCGCGCGCACCCTGTACCGCCTGGCGCTGGAACACCAGAAGCCGGACGCGCAGCGCGAAGCGGGCTTCCAGGACCGCGACGTCTCGTTCATCAAGGCGCGCCTGGCCCGCCTCGAGCAATCGTTCGTGCCCAGCGTCGACCAGGCCCGCTGGCAGTCCGCGCTGGTCCGCTACGGCAAGATCGACACGAAGGTGCGGCCGCACGGGCTGGACGGGCTGCTGCCCGCGCAGAACGCGCTGGCCCCGCTGTACAAGGGCACGGAGCTGGGCGACACGGCGAAGCGCCTGGCCTGGATCGGCAAGGACGCGGACGCGTTCCGCAAATCGAACGACCCGTTCATCCAGCTGGCCGTGCACCTGCACGACGTCGGCCTCGCGCTGGAAGAGCGCCGCAAGGAAGTCGACGGCAACCTGGAACGCGTCGTCCCGCTGTACATGGATGCCGTCGTGGCCTGGAAGAAGTCGCAGGGCAAGCCGGTCTACCCGGACGCCAACGGCACCTTGCGCGTGACCTACGGCACCGTGGCGCCGTACAGCCCGCGCGACGGCATCGTCAAGGGACCGTTCACCACCGTCGAAGGCATCCTCGAAAAGCAGACGGGCAAGGCGCCGTTCGACGCGCCGAATGCGCTGCTGCAGGCGATCCGCGACAAGCGCTACGGCCAGTTCCGGGATCCGGCGCTGGGCACGGTGCCGGTGAACTTCCTGTCGAGCGCCGACACGACGGGCGGCAATTCCGGTTCCGCCGTGATGAACAAGCGCGGAGAACTGGTCGGCCTGAACTTCGATTCGACCTACGAGTCGATCACGAAGGACTGGTACTTCGATCCGGTGATCACGCGCGCGATCCACGTCGACATCCGCTACATGCTGTGGGTGATGAAGGAGGTCGACCATGCGGACAACCTGCTGAAGGAAATGACGATCAAGTACCCGAAGGGGTAATGCGTCACGGCGCCGGGAACCAGATGTCGAACCGCGTCTCTCCCGGCGCTCCCGGTGCCAGCGAATACGTGCACCCGTGCCGCTGCAGCACCTCGCGCACGAACATCAATCCGATCCCCTGGCCGCCCTTTCTCGTCGTGAAGAACGGCGTGAACAGCGGCCGCGCCGGTCCGCTGGCCAGCAGGTTGCCCGAGTCGACGACCGACAGCCGCACGCGCCGGCCTTCGTCCGCCAGTTCCAGCCTGATCGCGCCGCTCGATTGACCGGCCGCCTCGATCGCTTCCATCGCATTCTTGACGATGTTCATGAGGGCCTGCTCGATCAGCTGCGCATCCAGCGCGAGCGGCGCGACGGCATCGCAGCGGTGCCAGTCCAGCGCGATGCCGCGGCTGCCGCATTGTTCGCGGTTCAGCCACAGGATGTCGTCGACGACGGCTTTCAAATCCGTCGGGCGCGGTTCCGGCGGCGGCATCTTGACGACCTTCGTGAAGCGGTCGATGAATTCGCCGAGGCTCGCATTGCGGCGCTTGACGGCGACGATGGCCGTCGCGAAGTCGCCCGCGTCCCGTTCGTGCAGCTGGTCGCGGTAGTACAGCAGCGAGTCGAGCACGGAGCCCGTCGCGGCCACCGTGTTGTTGACTTCATGCGCCAGCACGCGGATCAGGCGTGCGTACGTGGCCCGCTCCGAGTCTTCCAGTTCCGCCGTCAGTTCCTCGACCATGATGAAGTGGCGCGCAAAGCCGCGGTCGTAGAACTGGCCGCGCTGGGCGCGGTAGCGGCGGCCGTCCGGGTCCGTCAGCAGGCGCGATTCGCCCAGCGGCAGGGCGTCCAGCTGCGCGGCGAGCTGGCGGCCGCGCGCGTGTCCGCGCGCGTCGAGGTGTCGCGCGAATCCGGCGGCGCCGTCGGCCCAGGCGGACAAGCGCTTGCCCTCGGGCCGGTCCAGGCCGAGCAGTTCGCCCGCGCTCGCGTTCACGAGGCTGATCGCGCCGTCGAAGTCGAACACGAGGACGGCGACCGGCGTCGCTTCCAGCAGGCGGTCGAGGAAGCCCTGCTGCTCGCCGATCGCGAGGCGTTCGCGGTGCAGCGCGGCCAGCATCGTGTTGAACGTGTCCACGAGGTCGTCCAGTTCGCGCGACGCGGGCGCGGCCAGGCGGTTGGCGTAGTGCTGGTCCTGCAGCAGCTCATGGAAGCGGCGCGTGTAGCCGAGCGGTTCCAGCGCCTGGCGCACGAGCCGCCAGCCCAGGCCCAGGCTCGCGAGCAGCAGGCCTTCCGCGCCGACGAACAGCAACGGCCGCGCGGGCAGCAGCAGGGCGGCGCAGCCGAACAGCGGCACGTGCAGCGCGAGGATGTACGTGCCGAGGCGCGGGCGCAGCCGCATCATGCGGCGCCGTCCGCGCCGGCGAGGCCGTGGCGTTCCAGCCTGCGGTACAGCGCCGTGCGCGACAGGCCCAGGGCCTTCGCCACGCGCGAGATGTTGCCCGCGTGCTGGCGCAGCGCCTGTTCGATCATCAGGCGTTCGACCTGGTCCAGCGTCATGCCGTCGACGCCGAGCCGGCCGCCGGACACGCCTTCGTCGACGGCGCTCGTCGCGAGGAAGTCGGCTTGCGTGAGCACGTCCTTGCCGGCCAGGAGGAGGGTGCGTTCCAGCGTCTGCTTCAGCTGGCGGATGTTGCCGGGCCACGGCTGCGCCGCGAGCCAGTCCAGCGCCTGCGGGGCGAGGGCGACGGCTCGCAGGCCGTAGCTGTCGGCGACATGCTCCACGATATGGCGCGCGAGCAGCGGGATGTCGCTGCGCCGCTCGCGCAGCGGCGGCAGGCGGATCGTGATCAGGTTCAGGCGATAGAATAGGTCTTCGCGGAAGTCGCCGGCGGCGACGAGCTCCGCCAGTTCACGGTTGGTGGCCGAGATCACGCGCACGTCGGCCTGCTCCGCGCGGCTCGCGCCGACGGGCTGGTAGCGCTGGTCCTGCAGCACGCGCAGCAGTTTCACTTGGTCGCCGCGGTTCAGTTCTCCGATCTCGTCGAGGAACAGCGTGCCGCCGTCGGCGCTGGCGATATGGCCCTTGCGGTTGTCGCGCGCATCCGTGAACGCGCCGCGCACGTGGCCGAACATCTCGCTTTCGAACAGCGACGTCGTGATGGCGCCCATGTTGATCTTGACGATAGGCGCAGCCCGGCGCGGACTGTTGCGGTGGATGGCGTCGGCGATCAACTCCTTGCCGGTGCCGCTCTCGCCGAGGATCAGCACCGGGGCGCGCGTGGCCGCGACCTGCGCGATCGTCTCCAGCACTTTCAGCAGCTTCGGGTGCGCGCCGACGATGGCAGTGAAGTCATACCTGGCATCGAGCGCGGCGCGCGTGCGGCTGCTTGCTGCCGGCGGCGTGCCGAGATCGAGCGTCGCTTCGATCAGGTCGACCAGTTGGGCGTTGTCCCAGGGCTTGGTGAAAAAGTTCGCGGCGCCCGCCTTCACGCCGCGCACGGCCAGCGCGATCGAGCCCCAGGCCGTCATCAACAGCACGGGCAGCGCCGGATGCGCGGCCTTGGTGCGCGCGAGCAGGTCGAGGCCTTCCTCGCCGCTCGTCTGCAGCGAGAAATTCATGTCCTGCAGGACGAGGTCGAATGGCGTTGCATCGAGTTGCGCCAGCGCCTCGCGCGGCCCGTCCGCGCATGCCGCGTCGAAGCCGGCCTGCTTGAGGAGCAGGGCCAGCGAGACCTGGACGGCGTGGTCGTCGTCGACGATCAGTACGCGCCGCCTGCGTTGTGGTTCCATGTCAGCCTTTTATTCGTAGTGCAGTGCCGCGGCCGGATCGAGGCGGCTCGCGCGCCAGCCGGGGTAGAGCGAGCACGCCAAGGATAGCAGATAGATAACGGCCATCGACAGCCCCACGGCGCCGGCGAACACGGACCAGTTCAAGGTGTCGCCCAGCGCGCCGGTGAGCGGCAGCTGCACGAGCAGCACGAGGCCGACGCCCATCGCCAGGGATCCGATGAGCAGCTGTTCGAGGACGATCTGGCGGTAGATGTCGGCGGCGCGCGCGCCGATCGCGCGGCGCAGGCCGATCTCGGGGATCCGGCGCGTCGTGTTCTGCCACAGCACGCCGAACAGGCCGAAGGCGACCATGACCAGCATGAACGACGCGATCACGCCCGCCACGGCCAGCGGTATGAGCTGCTCCTTCAGCAGCGAGGCGCGCAGCGATTGCAGCGGCGCGATCTGGTAGCCCCAATCGTTGCGGACCGCCTTGAGCCGCTCGTTCAGCTTGGCCTCGAAGCCGCGCGGCGTGCCGGGCGCGACGCGCAGCAGGATCGTGCGCACGCGCGAATCGGTCGTGTGCGGCGTGAACCGCATGAGGACGAAGTTCGTCGGCACCATCAGCGGGCCCTGGTTGCGGAACGCGTCCACGATGCCGATCACGCGGAAGGTGCGCGTGACGCCGTAGTCGGTGCTCGTGTAGCGCTGGCCCAGCGCCGGCCGGCCCGGGAACATCTCGGCGGCCACACGCCGGTTCACGACCGCGGGCCGCGCGTCCTGGCCGTCGTCGGCGGCGCCGAACCAGCGCCCGGCCACGAGCCGCATGCCGAGCACCTCCGGCAGGTCGTCGCCCGCTTCGATGGTATTGGTCTGCACGGCGGCGCCGGTCTGCGGCGACGCGAACGTCGTGGTCCACGTCGAGCGGGTGTAGGGCGCATAGCTGGCAAAGGTCACGGCGCGCACCTCCGGCAGTTCGAGCAGGCTGCGGCGCATGGTGTCGTAGACGTCCGGCGCGATGGAATTGGGCGGCGCTTCGCCCATCTGCATTTGCACGGACCACGTGTCGGTGCCGTCGAAGCCGACCGGCTGGCGGTACAGCTGCCAGTAGCGCAGCCCGAACGCGGCGATGCCGAACACGATGACGAAGGCGAGCAGGATCTCGAGGCTCAGCATGAGGTTCCTGGACTTGCGCTTCCAGGTCAGTCGCAACAGGTGGCGCAGCATCACGCGGCTCCTTTCAGGGCATGGACGGGATCGAGGCGCGACATCTTCCACGCGGGGATCGCGCCGGACAGCAGGCCGAACACGAAGGCGAGCAGCATGCCGCAGCCGAACACGGTCGGGTTGATGTGGACTTCCAGGTAGGGGATCAGCTGCGATGCTTCGAGCCACCACAGCACACCCTGGGCGCAGGCCAGGCCGAGCAGGCCGCCGGCGAGGCACAGCAGCACGTTCTCGACGACGAGCTGGCCCGCGAGCTGCAGGCTGGTGGCGCCGAAGGCCTTGCGCACGCCGATCTCCGCGCTGCGTTCCATGATGCGGCCCATGTTCAGGTTGACGAGGTTCAGCGCGGGCAGCAGCATGAACACAAGCATGCCGCCCGCGATCATCGCCAGGAGCCGGCTCCCGCCGGAATCGACATGACTCTCCCGGCCCTGCAATGCGCGGGCGACGACATCGAGCTTCGTATCGGCCCAGAACGTCGTCTTGCCGAAGATCTTGTCGCCGACCGGCTGGATGGTCTTCGCAACCCGTTCGACGTCGGCGCGGACGCGCGGCAGGTCGGCGGGCGAGCGCGCCAGCAGCAGCGCGGCGAACATGCCCGTGTATTCGTCGCGGTAGTTCGACGACGGGAACGTCGACAGGGGCGCCCAGATGTCCGCGTACGCGTTGATGTGGATGACGTCCGCGACGACGCCGATGATCTCGAACACCTGGCCGTTCACGCTGATCCGTCGGCCGACCGCGGCGGCCCCGGGGAACAGCTGGCGCGCCGTCGTCGCGTTGACGACGGCCACCATGCGGCCCAGGCGGTCGTCGTCCTCGTCCGGCAGGCGGCCAGCCAGCAGCTTGAATTGCATGATCTTCCAGTAGTTCGCGTCGACGCGGCGCATGTCGAGCCGGCTCACGCGGTCGCCCTGGTAGACCGAGACCTCGCTCGTCGTCGTGATGGCGGAGACGCGCTCCACGCTCGTCAATGGCATGAGGTAGCGCGAGATCGTCTTGTAGCCCAGCAGGCCGGTGCGCAGGCCGGTGGGCAGGCCCTTGTCGTTGACGCTCTCGCTGCGCATGCCGTACACCTGCAGCAGGCGGTCACTCCGGCCTTCCACGCCGGTCGGCCAGAACGCCGTGTCGAGCAGGGCGCTGATCACCATCAGCACGACGAGCGTGAGCACGATGCACGCGAGGTTGATGGCCGTGAACAGCTTGCGGCGCATGAAGACCTTGTAGGCGGTCAGCAGGTAGTTACGCAGCATGGAGATGCTCCGGCTGGACGAGCTGGCCGTCGAACACGCGCACGATGCGGCCGACCTGCGACGCCTCGCGCTCGTCGTGCGTGACCATCACGATGGTCGTGCCTTCCGCGTTCAGTTTCAGCAGGATGTCCATGATCTCGGCGCCCATCCGGCTGTCCAGGTTCCCCGTCGGCTCGTCCGCGAGCAGCACGTGCGGCTGGCCGACGATGGCACGCGCGATCGCCACGCGCTGCTGCTGGCCGCCGGACAGCTGGTTCGGGTAGTGGTCCATGCGCGCGGACAGGCCCACGCGGGCGAGCGCCTCGCGCGCGAGCCGGCGCCGCTCGCCGCCGGACACGCTGCGGTAGAGCAGGGGCAGTTCCACGTTGTCGATCACGCGCAGGTCCTGGATCAGGTGGAAGCTTTGGAAGATGAAGCCGAACGTCTGGTTGCGCAGCTTCGCGAGCTGGCGGTCGGCGTAGCGCTTGATCGGAATGCCGTCCACGTCGATCGCGCCCTGGCTGGGCCGGTCGAGCAGGCCGATGAGGTTCAGCAGGGTGCTCTTGCCGCAGCCGCTGGGGCCCATCAGCGCGACGAATTCGCCGCGCTCGACGACGAGGTCGATGTCTTTCAGGGCCAGCGTTTCCACCTTGTCGGTGCGGTAGGTCTTGCTGACCTGGTTCAGTCTGATCATGGTGTCCTCTCGTTTGGATTCAGTTCGTGATGCCGATGCTGTCGCGGTGCTTGAAGTCGGCCGTGTCGGAGACGACGACGCGGTCGCCCGCGTGCGCGCCGGCCACGACCTCGACGACCTTGCCGTCACCGGCGCCCAGGTCGAGGGTCGTCCTGCGCGCCACGCCGTCGCGCACGACGAACGCGGGTTGCGGGCCGCGGCCGTTGAACGCGGGGCCGCCGTCGACCACGAGCACGTTCGTGCGGCGCTCGGTGACGACGGCGACGTCGACGCGCATCTTGTTACGCAGGTGCGGATTGCGCGGTTGGGCGAGGTCGACGAGCAGCTTGATGGTGCCGTTCTGGATTTCGGGCAGGATCGTGTGGACGGTGCCGGCCATGATCTCGCCGTTCTGCTCCACGCGCACGGCCTGTCCCGGCGCGAGCTGGCGCGCGTGGAAGTCGGACAGCGTCGCCTCGACGCGGTAGTTGTTCAATTCGGAGACGCGCGCGACGAGCTGGCCCGCCGCCACGCTCGCGCCTTCTTCCTCCAACAGCCAGGTGAGCATGCCGCCGAACGGGGCGCGCACGCGGGTGCGGTCCAGCAGCTGTTCCTGTTGCGCGATTTGCTTTTGCAGGATCGCCTTCTGCAGGTCGGCCGCCGCGATATTGGTGGCCGTCGTGCGGTGCGTGGCCTCGAGCAGCGCACGCTGCTGGCGCAGCTGGATCTCCGTGCGCTTCACGTTCAGCTGCGCGGTCAGCAGGTTTTCGCCCGATACGAGGCCGCTTGAGCGCAGCTTTTCGTTGCGTTCCAGCGTGGCGCGCGCGGCCTGCAAATCGATCTCCAGCAGTTCGAGGCTGCTCGTGATCTGCGTGCGCTTCTGTTCCAGTTCCTGCTTCAAGGTCGCAATGCGGTTGTCCTGCTGCGCGAGCTGTTCCTTCAGCGCTTCCAGCGCGAGGCGGATGTCGCGGTCGTCCAGTTCGAGCAGCAGGTCGCCCGCGCGGACCTGCTGCCCGGGCTTGGCGAGGACCTGCGCGACGCGGCTCGCGCCGGGACTCGCCACCACTTCCTCGTGCACGGGGATGACGACGCCGGCCGCGCCCACCGTGTTGTCCACGTTCCCGCGCCGGACTTCCGCGATGACGACGTCGGCCGCGGACACGCTCGGACGCAGCGCGCGGTTCAGGCCCCACGCCGCGGCGCACAGGGCCCCGAGCACGAGGAGCGTGGAGGCGAGGCGCATGCGGGTGCGGCGGCGGAGGATGTCGAGCGGGATGGCCTGGTCCATGATCAAAGCGGGCATTGTGATGCTGCCTGTACTGCAAGCCCCGTGCCAGCAGGGTTTCCCTCTGGGGGCGGACTGCCGCATTGCCCGCTGGCGGGCAGCGGTGTCCGGAAACGGACACTCGCCGTCGGGTTGCATAAACCCGCGCCACCTTCCATAATCGCCGACTCACCTGTCACTGTCCGCCCATGAACGATACCCTGGTCCTGCTGGGCTTTTCCACTACGCCGCTCGAACTGCTCGGCTTCGTGCTGTCCGTCGCGACGGTCGTCCTGACCATCCTGCGCAATCACTGGGGCTGGTTCTTCGCCATCGTGTCGTCCGCCACGTACGGGGTCGTGTTCTTCGACGCCCGCCTGTACGGCGACGCCGGCCTGCAGGGCGTGTTCATCGCCGCCTCGATCTGGGGCTGGTGGCAGTGGCTGCGCGGCGCCGGGGGCAGGCCGCTGCCCGTGACGCGCCTGTCGCACACGGGCCGGCTCGCGTCGCTGCTCGGTTGGGCCGTCGGCTTCTTCGCGCTGTCGGCATTCCTGAAGGCGTGCACGGACACGGACGTGCCCCACATGGACGGCTTCCTCACCGCGGGCAGCCTGCTGGGCCAACTGCTCACGGCGCGGAAGAAGATCGAGAACTGGCACACGTGGATCGTCGTCGACATCCTGTACGTGGGCCTGTACATCTACAAGGGCCTGCACCTCACGGCAATCCTGTACGCCGTGTTCGTCGTGCTGGCCGTGCTGGGCCTGCGCGCGTGGACCCATGCCGCGCAGGACGCGGACATGCCGGTGGCCGAGGGCGCGCGATGACCGTGGCACCGGTGGTACGTGTTGCGCTGCTGGGCGCCGAATCGACGGGCAAGTCGACATTGGCGCAGGCGCTGGCGGCGCGCTACGGCACGTTGTGGGTGCCGGAATACCTGCGCGAATTCGTCGAGGTGAACGCGCGCGTGCCGCGCGAGGACGACCAGCCCGGCATCGCGCGCACGCAGCGTGCCCGCGAGGCGCTGCTCGCGCGCGACCCGCGCGTGCGGGACTTGCTGTTCGTCGACACGACGCCGCTGATGACGGCCGTGTACAGCCGCATCTACTGGGGCCGCGTGCCGCCGGACCTGCTCGCCCTGGAAGCGGAACACGACTACGCGTTCACGCTCGTGGCGGCGCCCGATCTGCCGTGGGTGCCGGACGGGTTGCAGCGCGAGTCGGAGGAGGTGAGGCAGCGCGTGCATGCGCAGCTCGTGGACGTGCTGGATGCGCGGGGGATTCCGTTTGCGCTGCTGACGGGGGAGCTGGATGCGCGGGTGCGGCAGGTGGAGGCATTGATAGGACCACCCGACGCCCGTCGTTCCCGCGACAGCGGGAACCCATGCCGAGCTACAGAATCCGGTCCGTCGGATACAACGCGATCTGTTTAAACGGGCAGACTCCGGAGAGTCGGCATGGGCCCCCGCGTTCGCGGGGGCGACGAGGTCAGAAGTCGAACTGCGCCGACGCCCGGAACGTCCTCGGCGCGCCCGGCAACAGATAGCCGCCCAGCGCCGGCGTCACATCGCGCCAGTAGAACTTGTCGAACAGGTTCTCCGCCCGAGCACGCAAGGTGACGTTCGTCGTGCCCCATTTCAGGCCGTACGACGCGCCTACGCCGAACACGTGGTAGTCCGGCACGAACACGGTGTTCTCGACGTCGAACGCCTTCTTGCCCGAGTACTGCCACGTGCCGTCCAGCTTCAGGCCCGGGATCGCGGCGACGGCGTACTGCACCCATGCCGTCGACTTGAACGCGGGGACGTCCGTGACGCGCTTGCCGTCGATGCCCGCCTGGCCCGTGCCTTCCTGGCGCGTGTTCAGCGCCATCAGCGACACGCTCCAGTCCAGCGCCGGCGTCGCGCGGCCCTGGGCGGTCAGCTCGATGCCGCGGTGCGTCTCGCGCCCGTTGCGGACGAACGTGTTGTTCGCGTTCGTGTATTCCAGGCCCTGGCGGATCTGGAACAGCGCGGCCGACAGGTTCAGGCCATTGTCCAGCGCGGCCTTGGCGCCGATCTCGACCTGGTGCGAACGCTGCGGCGCCAGCACCGAATTCTCATTCGTCGTCTGCATCGGCGCGATGCCGCCGTGCTGCAGGCCGTGGCTGACGGCAGCGTACACGTTCCAGTCGCGCGCGGGGCTGAAGACGAGGCCCACGTTCGGCAGCAGGAACGAGTCGTCGGCGTGTACGTAGCCGGTGGCGTCGTCGACGAATTCGCTGCGCTTGATCTGGACGTGGCGCAGGCCCGCGTGCAGGGTCAGCTGGTTCGTCAGGCTGACGATGTCCTGCGCGAACACGGCGCGTTCCTCGTCGCTGCGGCGCTCGAACACGGGGCCCGTCACGCGGTCGGCAGCGACGTGCGGCGTCGCGAGCGGGTGCCAGATATTGCTGTAGCCGACGTAGTCGTAGACGTAGTCGCCGAAGCTGTCGTGGCGCTCCGAATACGATGCGCCCAGGGTGAGCGCGTGGCGCAGCGCGCCGGTCGCGAATTTACCCTGCACCTGCGCCTGCACGCCCCACGGCGACTTGCGCTCGCCCGTGCTCTGGTAGTCGTAGACGTCGTAGTCGCCGTTGCCGCAGTAGCCCGGATAATAGCCCGCGCCCTCGTTGCTGCAGCCGTAGGGGAACGCGGTGAAGTCGTCGCGCTTGAACCAGTGCTTGTTGCCGGACACGGTGGCGGTCCAGTCCTGTGCCAGCTTGTATTCGAAGCGCAGGCCCACGTTGCTGTCCTTGGTCGTGACGGGGCGCGTCCACGGCTGGTCGTTCAGCAGCATCTTGGCCGACACGCCGGTCGGCAGCGTCGTACCCTGGATCAGCTGGAAGCCGGGCGCCGTGATCTGGGCCTTGCGCTGGTAATCCGTGTCCAGCTGCAGCAGCGCATCCGGCGTGATCTGCCAGTCGAAGGCGGCCGACACGAACTGGCGGTCGCCGTTCGCGCCGCGCACGTAAGGATGCAGGTCGGCGGCGGCCGCGTTGATGCGGTAGCCGAAACGGCGGTCCTCGAAGCGGCCGCCGAGATCGACGGTGCCGTACAGGGTGCCGCGCTCGGACACTTCAACGGTCGCGGAACGCAGCGGCGCATTCGTCGGGCGCTTGGTCACGTAGTTGACGATGCCGCCCGGCGTGGCGATGCCGGCCGTGAGGCCCGCGAGGCCCTTCAGGATTTCGAAGCGTTCCTTGTTCTCCAGCGGGATCTGCGTGTCGCCCGGGATCGCGAAGCCGTCCTTGCGATAGCTGTAGTTGTTGTCGAGGGCGAAGCCGCGGATGGAGAATTGCTCGGCATAGCCGACGGCGTTGTAGGCGTCGGCGACGGATGCGTCGAAGCGCACCGCCTCGGTCGTCGAGCGGATCGACAGGTCCTGCATCTGCGTGCGGCCCATGGAGATGATGGAGGCCGGAGTGTCGAACAGCGACGCTTCGCCGAAGCCGCCGACGCTGGCGCGGTCGACGGCGATGAAGCGGTTGCCCGTCACGACGACTTCGGCGACGGGGTGGGTGGTGTCCTGTGCATGTGCGTTCGCGATGAAGGCTTGCGCGATGGCGTACGCGACTGCGGTGTACTTCAAATGACGGTTCATGGTTTGCTCGTTTTCGCGCGCCGGCGATGGGCGCGCTGCTTTTTCTTAAAAGCCGGAGCCAACGGGGGGAAGGGCAAACAAGGATGGGAACTGCGTTGCGCTTTCCTTCGCTGGCATTATCCAGATCAGGTACGAAGGGTATCTCTCACCCGGGAAGCGAACTCCCAGGACCCCTAGCGAAGGCGCGAGTGTAGCACAACGCGCCTTGTCGTGATGCTTCAGCCAATAGACATGTTGTAAAGCGGATGGTTCCGCGCTCAGGCGGCGCCTTCCAGCGCCGCGCGCGCCACGTCCAGCGTGACCTCGCCGGTCTCGCCCATGCGCGTCATGCCATGCGCTTCCAGTGCGGCAATCACGGCCGGGATCGCATCGCGGCCCAGGCCATAGTCGGACAGTCTTGTCCCTACGCCCATGGCGCGGAAGAAGTCTTCCGTGCGGGCGATGGCCGCCTCGATGCGCGCATCCTCGTCGCCCGTGCGGAGATCCCACACGCGGGCCGCGTATTGCAGCAGTTTCTCCCGCTTGGCCGCGCGGCGCACGCGCAGCATCGACGGCAGCACGATCGCCAGCGTCTGCGCGTGGTCGAGGCCGTACAGCGCGGTCAGCTCGTGGCCGATCGTGTGCGTGGACCAGTCCTGTGGCACGCCGGTGCCGATCAGGCCGTTCAAGGCCAGCGTGGCCGTCCACATCAGGTTGGCGCGGACATCGTAGTCCTCCGGCGCGGCCAGCGCCCGCGGACCGTCCTCGACGAGCGTCAGCAGCAAACCTTCCGCAAACCGGTCCTGTACCTTGGCCTGGGCCGGGACCGTCATGTACTGCTCCATCACGTGCACGAACGCGTCGACGACGCCGTTGCCCACCTGGCGCGCGGGCAGCGTGTAGGTGCGGGTCGGGTCGAGCACGGCAAACTGCGGGTACACGGTGCGCGAGACGAACGCGAATTTTTCCTGCGTGCGCTTGCGCGTGATGACGGCGGCCGCGTTCATCTCGGACCCCGTCGCCGGCAGGGTCAGCACGACGCCGATGGGCAGCGCCGCGCGCACGTTCTTCGCGTGCTGTTCGAGGATGGTCCACGGGTCGGCGTCGAGCAGGGCGCCCGCCGCGACGAACTTGGTGCCGTCGATGACGGAGCCGCCGCCCACGGCCAGCAGGAAGTCCACGCGTTCGCGGCGGACGAGCGCGATCGCTTCGGATAACGTTTCGACCGTGGGATTCGGCTCGATGCCGCCGAACTCGAACACGGTGCGGCCGGCCAGCGCGGCCATCACGGCGTCGAACGTGCCGTTGGCGCGGATGCTGCCGCCGCCGTACAGCACGAGGACGCGTGCCTCGGACGGCACCAGCTTGCCGATGCGCTCGATCTGGCCGTCGCCGAACAGGATGCGGGTGGGATTATGAAAGTCGAAGTTGTGCAAGGTGATCCTCTGGTTTTGCTCAGAGGATCATTATCGCGCAGGTGTCCTGCCGGCGTGGGCCAGGCCGCCAGGTATTCAGGCCGGTTCGGGCACCGCGGCCGGATGCGCCACGTGCGCGCGCGCATGCAGCAGATGGCGCTGGATGACGGCGCGGGACGCGTCACCGATCAGCCGCCAGTGTTCGCGCCGCAGCGCCGCGCGCTTGCGGTGCTTGGACGGCATCTCGGACAACGGCTTCACGTAGAACGGCAGCGGGATCAGGTAGCCGTCGCGGCCCGGCATGTCCTCGCCGCCGAGGATCTTCCAGAAGCCGTCATACGCGTTGGCGAAATGTTTTTCCGGATCGGGATCGTAGGCAATGTGCGCTTCGCTGCGGATCGCGACGACCTTGTCCATGCCGAGCGCCAGCGCGATGCCCTGCATGGCCGCGAAGCAGAAAAAGCTGGGCGAGTTGTTCGGGAAGACCCGTTCGAACGCTTCGAACGCGGCGCCGGAATCGATCCAGCGGCCCTGGTTGCGCGCGATGAACGGGACGACGGGCATGTTGACGCCCACCATGTCGCCTTCGAGCCAGCTGAAGGACAGGCGGTGCAGGCATTTGCCGTCCGCGATGAGGGCGAGGGTGAGGTCGCCTTCGGCATTGCTGCGTGAGGCCATCTCGAGCTGGATCATGAACGTGCTGCCCTCGGCCTCCTGCTGCCACAGGGGCAGGCAGCGCTGGCCGTAGACGGCGTCCAGGTAGCTGTCGCTGAACGTCGTTTCTTCGAACCGGTAGTGGCTCAGCACGGCCTGCACGCGCTGGCGCGGGCTCAAGTCCTTGATGAGGTAGTCGCGGTGGCTGAGGTGGTGGAACAGGTCGTCGCCGGCGTCTTTCGCGACGTGGTTGCGGTAGACACCCAACTGGCACAGCGCGCGGTGGTCGCGGTAATAGGCCAGCACGCGCAGGCTGCGCGCGATGCACAGCACCCACGACGACAGGCTGTACTGGCGGCGACGGGCCATCCAGTGTTTGGTCAGGTGAGCGAAAATCATAATGCGCTCCGGGCAAAATCGTTATCGGTGGTTGCGTCTTGTTGGTTTGCTTAACGGAAATAAATCGTTCAGCAGATCAAGATCGGAGCCTCCGATGCCCCATCCCGTTATCAATTCTTGTTTTCATGTCTCTCTTTTTATTAATCTTTTGTCAGGCAAGCGCCAGACGCAAGACTAGCACGATTGCCGCGCCGAACATCAAAATCCTGCTCGATAATTGAGTCAGACCGAACAAGTTGAGGAGCATGGCATGGTGTATGAACTTTTTTATTGGCCGAGCATCCAGGGCCGCGGCGAATTCGTGCGCCTGGCGCTGGAAGAGGCAGGGGTGCAATACGTGGACGTGGCGCGCGAGCCGGGCGGCATGGCGCGCATGATCGCGGCGATGGACGGCGCCGACCACCCGTCGTTCGCGCCGCCGTTCCTGAAGGCGGGCGACGTGACGGTGGGCCAGACCGCCAACATCCTCATGTTCCTGGGCGAGCGCCACGGGCTGGCGCCGCAGGATGCGCAAGGTAAATACTGGGTGAACCAGATCCAGCTGACCATCGCGGACCTGGTCGCCGAGACGCACGACACGCACCATCCGATCGCGACGTCGCTGTATTTCGAAGACCAGCGCCCGGAAGCCAAGCGCCGGTCGGCCGACTTCATCGACACGCGCATCCCGAAATTCTTCGACTGGTTCGAGAACATCCTGGCCCGGCCCGAACCGAAGGACTACCTGCTGGGCGACGCGGTCACTTACGCGGACCTGTCGCTGTTCCAGCTCGTCGCGGGCCTGCGCTACGCCTTCCCGAAGGCGCTGGGCCGCATCGACGCGGGCTATCCGCTGCTGACCGCGCTGCACGACCGGGTGGCCGCGCGGCCGCGCATTGCGGCCTACCTGAAGTCCGGGCGGCGGATTCCCTTCAACGAGGAAGGGATCTTCCGCCACTACAAGGAGTTGGACAGGTAGTCTAGTCCCACGCCGGCGCGAAGTCCGGGCTGACGAGGCGTTCGTCCCGGTCCAGCGCGTCGATGTCGGCGATGTCCTGCCGCGACAGGATCAGGTCGCGCGCCCGCAGGTTGCTCTCCAGGTTCGCGCGCTTCGTCGACGACGGGATCACGGCATATCCTTTCGCCATCGCCCAGGCCAGCGCCACCTGGGCCGGCGTCGCGCCGTGCACCTGCGCGATGCGGGCGATGGTGGCGTCGTCCATCACCTTGCCGTAGGCGAGCGGCATGTAGGCGGTGAGGTGGATGCCGGCATCGACCATGAACGCGTCCACTGCGCGGTTCTGCAGGAACGGGTGCAGCTCGACCTGGTTCGTCGCGATGTTGTCCGCGCCCACGGCCGCGATGGCGTCGCGCAGCAGCGCAATCGGGAAGTTCGACACGCCGATGGCGCGCGTCAGGCCCGCCTCGCGCGCGGCCAGCAGGGCTTCCATCGATTCCGCGACGGACACCGCGGCGCCCGGCGACGGCCAGTGGATCAAGGTGAGGTCGACGTAATCCGTGCGCAGTTTCACGAGGCTTTCTTCGAGGCTGGCGCGCAGGCGGTGCGCGGCCAGGTGCTCGGTCCAGATCTTGGTAGTGACGAAGACGTCGCCGCGCGCCACGCCGGATCCTGCCAGCGCCTGGCCGACTTCGGCCTCGTTGCCGTAGATCTGCGCCGTGTCGATGTGGCGGTAACCCAGTTCCAGGCCGGTGGCGACGGCATCGATGGCCTGCTGTTCCTTCAGGCGGAATGTGCCGAGGCCCAGTTGCGGGATAGTGGTATGCATGGTTTCTCCTTTCAATTCAATGCATGGCGACGGCGCGTTCGCCGTGGACGGCGTGCTGCGGCGCCGGATCGCGCCGGTCCAGCCAGCCGGCCAGCGTGGTGAGGGCGAGCGCGCCGATGACGATCAGGGCGCCGATCCACGGCGTGTGCATCAGGCCGAAGTGCGCGACGATCAGGCCGCCGCCCCACGCGCCGATGGCGATGCCGACGTTGAACGCGGCGATGTTCAGGCCCGACGCCACATCGACGGCGCCCGGCGTATCGCGCTCGGCGCGCTGCACGACGTAGACCTGCAGGCCCGGCACGTTGCCGAAGGCGACGGCGCCCCAGGCCAGCACGGTGACGAGGACGGCGATCTTGTTCGCGGCCGTGAAGTCGAGGACGAACAGCACGCCGGCCAGCAACGCGAACACGATCTGCAGGGCGCGCACGGGGCCCTTGCGGTCCGCCAGCTTGCCGCCCCAGATATTGCCGAAGGCGACCGACACGCCGTACACGAGCATCACGAGGCCCACGCTGTTCGACGAGAAGCCGGCGACCTGTTCGAGGATAGGCGCGAGATACGTGAAGGCGATGAACGAGCCGCCGTAGCCCAGCGTGGTCATCGCATACACGAGCAGCAGGCGCGGTTTCTTCAGCACGGACAGCTGCGTGAGAAGGCTAGCCGGCTTGCTGCCGGCGATGCCGCGCGGGACAAGCAGGGCGATGCCGGCGAATGCGATCACGCCCAGCAGCGCGACGGCCAGGAACGTCATCTGCCAGCCGAAGTGCTGGCCGATGAACGTCCCGAGCGGGACACCGGTCACGAGGGCCACGGTCAGGCCGCTGAACATCAGCGCGATGGCGCTGGCCGCCTTTTCTTTCGGCACGAGGCTCGTCGCGATCGTCGAACCGATCGAGAAGAAGACGCCGTGGGCGAGGCCCGTCAGCACGCGGGCGGCCATCAGGGCGGCGTAGCCGGGGGCCATCCACGCGGTCAGGTTACCGGCCGTGAACAGCAGCATGAGGCCGAGCAGCAGCGTCTTGCGCGGCACCTTGCCGGTGAGGGCGGTCAGCACCGGCGCGCCGATGGCGACGCCCAGCGCGTACAGGCTCACCAGCAGGCCGGCGGACGGCACGGATACGTGCAGGCTGGATGCGATGGTGGGGATCAGGCCGACGATCACGAATTCCGTCGTGCCGATGGCGAAGGCGCTCAGTGTAAGGGCCCATAAAGCGAGTGGCATATTGTTCTCCTGTGAGCCGTCGTTCCCGCGAAGGCGGGAACCCAAGTTTTTTGCGCCGTCGAGACGTTCGCAAAATTGGGCCCCTGCCTTCGCAGGGGCGACGTGGTTGATTGCGTCGAGGAGGTATTCTCTCTGGCCGGTCTACAAAGAAAAACCCGCCGCCGTACAATAGACTTTTGACCTGGGAGCAAAAATGCTGGACGTGGGCGCGTTGATCGCATTCGCCGCCGTGATCGACACGGGTTCGTTTTCCAATGCCGCCGAGCGGCTGGGGCAGACGCCGTCCGGCGTGTCGCGCACCATCTCGCGCCTGGAGCAGCAGCTCGGCATGACCCTCATCCACCGCACGACGCGCCGCCTCGATCTCACCGAGGAAGGCAGCTGGCTGCTGGCCCGCGCGCGCCGCATCCTCGCCGACCTGGAAGAGACGGAGTCGCAGGCCGCCCTCGCGCGCGCACAGCCCGCCGGCCTCGTGCGCGTAAACGCCGCGACGCCGACCCTGGATCACCTGATCGCCCCGCAGCTGGCGGACTTCCTCGATGCGTACCCGCAGGTGCAGGTGGAACTCACGAGCGGCGAGACCGTCGTCGACCTGATCGAGGAGAAGGCCGACGTCGCGATCCGCATCGGCCAGTTGACCGACTCGACGCTCAATGCCCGCCGCCTGGGCCGCAGCCGCATCCGCGTGCTCGCCGCCCCCGGCTATCTCGAACGCCACGGCACGCCGCGGCAAGTGGAAGACTTGATGAAGCACCGCCTCGTCGGCTTCGTCGCGCCGGCGTCGCTGAATACGTGGCCGCTGCGCGCCGGCACGGAAGAGGGCTGGCGCATCGCGCCGCACGTGACGGCCACCAGCGGCGAGACGGTCCGCCACCTCGCGCTGCAGGGCGCGGGCATCGTCAGCCTGTCCGACTTCCTCACGCGCGCCGACGTCGCCGCGGGCCGCCTCGTGCCCGTGCTGGAAGAGGCGGCGCTGCCGTGGACCCAGCCCGTGTGGGCCGTGTTCTACAAGCAGGGCGCGCTGGCGCCGCGCGTGAAGGCGCTCGTCGACTTCCTCGCCGACCGGCTGGCCGGCGTGCTCGAACCTTGACCATCCATCCCGACAAGGAGACCGCATGACCATCACGACTTCGCACATCCTTCGCATCGCCGCATTCTCGGACGGCGACGCCGGCGGCAATCCGGCCGGCGTCTGGATCGGGGAGTCCCTGCCGCCGGCCGACGAGATGCAGCGCCTGGCCCACGCCGTCGGCTATTCGGAGACGGCATTCGCCGAGCCGCAAGGAAAGGGCTGGCGCGTGCGCTATTTCTCGCCGGCGTCCGAAGTGCCGTTCTGCGGCCACGCGACGATCGCGCTCGGCGCCGCGCTGGCCCGGCGCGACGGCGACGGCGTGTATGCGCTGGCGCTGAACGATGCCGACATCACGGTCGAAGGGCGACGAGAAGGCGGTCGCGTGGCCGCCGCGTTGCAATCGCCGCCGACGTGGAGCCGCCCGGCCGCGCCGGAACTCGTCGCGGACGCATTGATGCTGTTCGGTTACCACGACGCAGACCTCGACCCGCGCATCCCGCCCGGCCTCGCCCACGCGGGCGCGAACCACCTCGTGCTGGCGCTGGCCAGCCGCGACCTGCTGGCCGCCATGCGCTACGACCTGGAGGCGGGCCGCGCGCTGATGGCGAAGCACGGCCTGACGACGATCGTGCTGGCCTGGGTGGAGTCCGCGCAGCGTTTTCATACCCGCAATCCGTTCGCGGTCGGCGGCGTCTACGAGGACCCGGCCACGGGCGCGGGCACGGCCGCACTGGCCGGCTACCTGCGCGACCTCGGCTGGCCGCACGGCGGCGCGATCGACGTCGTGCAGGGCGAAGACATGGGCATGCGGTCGTTATTGCGGGCCGAAATCGGTCCGGAACCGGGCGGTTCGATCCGTGTTAGCGGGACCGCAAGAATGTTGATGAAAGACTAATGAAATTGATCATGATTTATTGAAAATTGAAATAGGGGCAAAAGACACGCTTTTTCGACAATTTGTTAACCCCTGCAACGTTGATAAAGTTCAAAACATCCGTTTCTGAACATCAACACAGGAGTCAACATGGAAATGCGCCACCCCGGCGTTCTTCGCCCCGCCGTTTCAGGCCCCGCCGCCGGCGTGGGCAAGCCGACCGAACGCCTGCCCTTCACCATCCGCCGCGTGGACAACGAGGCCGACTTGTGGAAAGCCGTGCGCGTGCGTCACGCCGCGTATGCGCGCCACGTCCCGGACTTCGCGCGGCAACTCGTCAAGCCCGAATCTTCCGACTACGGCGACGACGCAATCGTTTTCCTCGCCGAATCCAAGCTGGACGGCGCACCACTGGGCACGGCCCGGATGCAGACGAACCTGGACGAGCCGCTGCATGTCGAAGCGTCCGTCGAGTTGCCCGACTGGCTGCGTGGCCAGCCGCTGGCCGAGATGAGCCGCCTGGGCGTGGACAACGGCCGCATCGGCCGCATGGTCAAGACCGCGCTGCTGAAGGCCGGCGTCATGTATTGCCAGCAGAACGGCATCCACTGGGCCCTGGCGACCGGCCGCGCGCCGATCGACCGCCAGTACGAACAGCTGACCTTCGTCGACGTGTTCCCGGAACTGGGCTTCATCCCGCTGCGCCACGTGGGCAATATTCCGCACCGGATCATGGCGTTCGACATCTCGACGATCGAGGAGCGCTGGACGGCCGCGCAGCATCCGCTGCTGAACTTCTTCTGCCACACGCACCACCCGGACATCGATGTCCGGGGCCATGCCGGTGTGCGGCCGCCGTTACCCAATGCGGGTGGGATGGGTGTTGTAAGGCAGGCATCGGAATGGCACGAACTTGTTGCCTGATCCATTAATTGCATGACGGCACTACTGTAAAGCTGTATCCTTGCGAAACGATAACGGCCGCCCGCGCCGACGGGCCGCGATACGAGCTTCTCAGATACTCATGCAATTCACATCATCCGGTCGCTGGAAACTGCCGGGCATGGCGCAGTCCGCGCTGGACCTGACGTTCAAGGCGTTCGCCTATTATCTGATTCCGATCGTGATCGGTGTCGTTTCCATCATCGCCCTCGTGTGCTGGGACAGCCAGTACGTGTCGGGCAGCAGCGATGCGCGCGACATCCGCGTCCTGAAGGAAACCGCTCCGCTGAGCCCGCCCGCGGCCAACGCCCGCCTGCATGCCGCCGTTCCGGTGTCGTACTTCGACACCCACCTGTCCGAAGCGCCCGTGTGGTTCCGCTTCAGCACGCGTCCGCGCGCGCCCGGCAGCATCGTCGGCGACGTCATCGAATTCCCGTCGCGCCACGCCGTCGATATTTCCTGCTGGGACGCCGCCACCCTGCAACTGCTCGGCATGGCCACGCGCGAGCAGGGCACGCCCTATCTGCATCCGTCCAAGGCCGGCTTCGCCCTGCAACTCACCGATCTGCCGCGCGAGATCCTGTGCCGCGGCACCTTCGCCGGCCCCGCGCGCGTGAACGTCGTGCAATGGCCGGAGACCCAGTTCGACCTGTCCGTCGAGGGCTACCACCGCAAGTCGGGCCTGCTCGACGGCGGCATGATCGTGCTGTCGCTGTTCGTCCTGATCACGGCGCTCATCAACCGCCAGCCGCTGTACGTGCTGTTTTCCGGCTGGCTGCTGCTGAACCTGCGCATCGCCGGACTGTCGGCCGGCTGGGACATCCAGTGGCTGGGCATGACCGTGCCGCCGCAATGGATGCTGCTGGGCCGCTCGCTGACGATCGCGTTGTACGGCGTGTCCACGCTCACGCTGTACCAGGCCCTGTTCCGCGAAGAGCTCGTCAAGACGCGCTGGGCGATCCCGCTGCGCATCACGCAATGGGCGTGCATCCCGCTGCTCATCGGTGCCGTCACCATGCCGTACGGGACGTTCCTGCCGATGCTGTGGGTCATCATGGCCTTCGGTTTCACGCTGATGACGCTGGGCCTCATCACGATCATCATCCGTTCGCGCAACCGCGTGGCGGGCTGGTTCGCGGCCTCGTTCGCGCTCACCTATGTCGCCTCGCTGGCCGAGGTCGTGTCGGCGGCGCTCGGCATGCACCAGGTGCTGAACGTGATCAACAGCGTAACGGCGGCGCTCGCGTCGAGCCTGCTGGCCGCGCTGGCCGTCGCCGAGCAGATGCGCATGGAAACGCAGAAGCGCCGCGAAGCGCAGGAAAAGCTGGAAAATGCCTACGAAGCGATGCCCGTCGGCCTGTTCACGCTGGACATGTACGGCAACATCGTGAGCGCCAACCCGGCCATGCGCAAGATGCTGGGCATCACCGAGATCGTCCCCGGCCGCACGTCGTGGAAGCAATTCTTCGCCGACAGCCTGTGGTCGGAATTGCTGGAGCAGGTGCACCTGCGCAGCAACGCCGAGATGCAGATCGCCAGCCGCGACGGCGCCCAGCGCTTCATGGTCAGCGCCACGCTCGCGCGCGGCCGCGTGGAGGCGGTGCTGCAGGACGTCACCGAGCAATACCAGGCCACCGAGCAACTGCGCTTCATGGCCAACAACGACCCGCTGACGAAAGTCTTCAACCGGCGCGGCATCGAAAAGATGTTCGAGGGCGCGGCCCAGCTGCTCAACGCGGGCAAGCCGCTGGCGCTGGCCTACATCGACCTCGACCGTTTTAAACTGATCAACGACCTGTTCGGCCACGCGGCCGGCGACGAAGTGCTGAAGCAGGTGTGCGAACGCATGGAGCTGACCCTGGCCGGCGGCCAGAAGATCGGCCGCGTGGGCGGTGACGAATTCGTCATCGTCATGCCGGATACCGCGATCCCGCTGGCGTCGCTGATCTGCCGCGGCATCGTCGACCGCATCGGCGGCACGCCGTACCGCGTGGGCGACAAGGCGTTCCACGTGCGCGGCTCCGTCGGCCTGATCGAAGTCTCGCCGGGCATGCCGATGAAGGACGCCGTGTCCACCGCGGACCGCGCCTGCCGCGAGGCGAAGGGCGGGCACCACGAAGGCCTCGTCGTGTACGAACGCGGTTCGAACGCGTTCCAGGAGCGCGCCAACGAATTGAACCTCGTCGCGCGCCTGTCGGGTCCGGACGCCACCGACGGCATGTTCCTCGAGATGCAGCCGATCATGTCGCTCTCCGCGCCGTACGAATCGCTGAACTTCGAGGTACTGCTGCGCATGCGCGAGGCGGATGGCCGCGTGGCCCCAGCCGGCCCGCTGATCGCCGCCGCCGAGAAGAGCGGGCGTGCGGGCGTGATCGACCGCTGGGTGCTGTCGACGACGCTGTCGTGGATCGAGGACAACCTGGAATCGCTGACCAATACGCGCTTCGTGTGCATGAACCTGTCCGGCGCGTCGCTCAACGACGAGCGCTTCGTGCAGGACACGCTGGAAGTCCTGGCCCGCTACACGCATGTGGCGAGCCGCCTGTGCATCGAGATCACGGAAAGCGTGGCGCTGCACGACCTGGACAACACGCGCCGCTTCATCGACCAGGTGCGCAACTTCGGCGTGAAGGTGGCGCTGGACGATTTCGGCGCGGGCTACACGTCGTTCTCGTACCTGAAGGAGCTGCCGGCGGACGTGCTCAAGATCGATGGCAACTTCATCGTCAACATCAACGCGCACCCGGCCAACGTGGCCATCGTGGAAGCGATCGTCAACCTGGCCGGCAACCTGGGCATGCGCACGATCGCGGAGTGGGCCGAGGACGCGGCCACGATCCGCACGCTGGCGGAGATCGGCGTCGACTACGTGCAGGGCTATGCGGTGGCGCGTTCGCAGCTGCCGGAAAAACTGCTCGCCGCGAGTTCATCGGCCAGCTTCATCCAGGGCGAGGACGTGCTGCAGCTCGTGCGCACGCTGGGTACGTCGGCCAACGAGTCCGACCTGCTCGGATTCGCGCCCTGCGACGAGCACCTGTTCTAATTCAAACCGGCCAGGCGCGGGCGCGCATCCTGCAGCATCAGCATGCGCCGCGCTTCCTTCAGCGTGGCGATGTCGCGCGCCAGCTTCATGGGCGCCGCGAGATTCGGCCGTTTCCACGTCACGCGCGGCAGCTCGGCCGCGGGCAGCACGTGGCGCTGCGGCGGCAGAGGGCCCGAGTCGCGCGACACGGGCGTCGAGACGGAACCGGACGCGCAGGGCTGGTCCGTCAGCGTGACGTGACCATTGCTGTCCACGCATTTGACGATCTCGCCGGCCCATGCCGGCGCCGCCAGTACCGCGGCGGCGATCATGCTCAGCAGTCTAACTGGGCGTTTCATGGTGTTCTCCTGTGCTAGGTTCCCATCGTGCCCGGCGCGGCCGCCTGCCTCTGTTCGGTGCTTCACCCAGTGCGCATGTCGGCCTCCAGCGCCGTCGGGACGCGCGTTTCTTCGCGATGTGCCCGCGTGCACAGGACGACCCCCGCGACCAGTAGCGCCAGCGCGACCGCTTCGAGCGGCGTCGGCCAGCGGCCCTCCCACAGGTAGCCGTACAGCGACGCGAAGATGGTCTCGAACACGATCATCTGCCCCGTGAGCGTGAGCGGCAGCGCGCGGCTGGCCACGTTCCACAGTCCATTGCCGAGCACCGAACAGAACAGCGCCATCGCGCCGACGAGACCGGCGAAGCGCAGCCAGTCCGCGTTCGTGTGGACGAGTGTGTCGCCATACAACGCGGGCACCGCCAGCACGATCGCTTCGAGGCCCGTGATGACGCCCGTCAACAGGCTCCAGTCCTGCGCCGACACGTGGGCCAGCCGCGCGAGCCAGCGGCTGTTGCTGACGGCATACGTCGTCCACGACACGAGCGCGCCACCGGCGCACAGCAAGCCCGTCAGGGAACTCCAGCCGGAGGTGGCAAGCGATTGCCAGCTGATGCAGACGAGCCCGGCCATGCTGCAGGCCAGCGAGGGCAGCAGTTCGCGCAGTGTCGGAGAATGGCGCTCGCGGCTGCCGACGAGCGTCACGGCGAGCGGCAGCAGGCCGATCACGAAGGCAGTCATCGCGACGCCGCCCGTCTGCACGGCCCTGGCCAGCAGGACGTAGTACAGGATGTTGCCGATGAAACTGAGCCACGCGAGGGCCCGCCACTCGCGCCAGCCGAGCGCGCCCTTCAGCCGGCGCCAAGACGGCGCGACGAGCACGGCGGCGACGAGCCCGTAGGCGAGATAGCGCCCGGCGGACAGTTGCAGCGGCGGAAAATCGGCGGCCAGCTTGGGCGCCAGGAAGACGAGTCCCCAGAACGCGCCGGCGACGATGCCTGCCGCGATGCCGAGAAGGGTTTTGTTGGTGGTCACGGGATGCTCCAGATGCGGAAAGCATCCATTGTCGGGGGAGGGCGACGGGGTGTCTTGGCTGGAACTACTGGCGAATTGACCGCGTCTCGCGATGTCTGCCTTGCGCGCTAGAGCACTGCCCGATTCTGCGAAATCGACCGGTTGAATTCGAGCCAGCTATTGCCGAGCTCCGTGATCTGGTAGTCATTGCCGATACGCTGCAAAAACATATTCGATTCCAGCCAGGTCCGGATTTCCTCGCTCATCATGGGCGCATCCAGGCCGCATTGAATGCTGTTGAGCGCACGCACGCAGGCATAATGCTTCAGCGCCTGCCGGCCTTTCACGGTGATCACGGGCTTGCCGTCGTCATCCAGCTGAATCAGGCCAAATCGGCGCAATTCAACGGGACACTCGGCAATCGTCATCCTGTGCATGCCGGTGTCCGCTTCGAAGCGAAGACGGTGCAGGATCGCCATCGCTGCCGCGTCGAGCGTGACCGGGTCGTCGTCGTCGGTTGACGCTGGATGCGGATCCGCGGACCCGGACGGCGCTTCATCTGTACGACGTCGCTGCGCGCGGCGTTCCTCGGGAATGGCCAGCACACGCTCGACCAGCGCCTCGTCGAGGCCATTGCGCAGGAGTAGATTTTTCGCGGCGGCGTTGCCGAAACTGCGCCGCATGGCGAACATGGTGCGCAGGATTTTTGCGGTGACGCCATCGGTACGTCGATCTCCCGAGCGTCGATCAGGGTGAATCACGAGAGCCATGGCCGCCAAAAGATGTGTCGATGATTAATAATAACAAAAAATCATCAAAAATGGAGGCTCAGGCTGTTTGTCTTACTGAAACAAGCGGCCGGGTTCGGCCCTTTCCGCCATTGTCGCGCCAGGCTTCCGATAAGTCAGCCCCACGAGCGAAACGGCGATAATCCAGAGTGCCCATGCGTCAAGCATGTAGGGGAACAGGGCCACTGGATTCCCTCCAGGCGCCAGGACGCCTCCAGACACCAGGGCCGCGCCGGCGCCCAGAGCCAACACTGCGCTGGATATGAAGAAGTGCCGCAGGCAGAAGCTGATCCTGGACCAGGGGAAAAAGATCAGTCCAGCCATGCAGAACGTGAAAAGGGTGCAGGAACCGGATTTTATCGACAGCCCCCAAAGTCCCCCGATCCCTGCCAACGCCAGGCACGGCAACACGTCGCTGCCGCTATAGCCACCTGATGACACCTGGGCGCCGCGATTGGAACTGCCGAATCCAGGCCACCATGCCCTGCACCTCCGTAGTGCGAGGGAAGAAATCATGCCGCCGATGAGTGCGACCGTGAGATGCAAGCGTATTCCCCCGCCGTGCTGGAAAAGCAGGATTTCAAATACGCCCCACCCAAGAATCGAGCAGAAAAATACGCTGAATGTCAGGTTTGCCGTTGCCGAATCAATTTTTCTGCGAACCATGATGATGGCTTTCCAAGGTCAATGGGCGACGGGTTCGACGTTTTCGAATCACAGGAACCCCCAGTCTGGTCGCCTACGAAATTTGCCTCAAGCAAACGCCTGCCCAAGGTTGATGTGGCTCAGTCGTTACCAGCCCAATTGAGGCGCGCTGCCTGGACGCAGGCAGTGTTGTACGTTCTCCGCATCCCAATCGAGATTGCTGGGAATCAATGCCACAGTGTTGCTCAACCTTAAAATCTACCTTGGCTCTATTTAATTGATCTGTCGCAAATATCGCCAGATGAAGGAGGAACGTGATGAAAGAAAAGATGCCCACGCTCGATCGGCATTCCCCTTTCCTGACAGACGGGTCGTTCTCTTGTGCTGGCCGCAGCATGAATCGGGAAACCGGCGCAATTGCCATCATGACCGCCATACTTCTGCCCATAATTTTTGGCTTTTTTATGCTGGCTCTCGATTTCTCGCGGATTTACAACCGTAAAGTGGAAATGCAGACCTTGGCTGACGCCGTTGCGATCGCCGCAGCGAAAAAACTGGATGGAACAACCACTGGAATCAGCGCGGCGCTGGCTGCTGCGCAGGGCGTCGTGGAAGACCCGGCGAATGGTCCCAAGTACGACTATCTGAACAATATTACTTGGGAAAATGCCGCGATAAAATTTGGGGCTTCACCTGACGGTAACACGGGCTGGAAATCCGACGGAGAGGCGGCAGCTTCTCCAGCCGGGCTAGTGTTCGTAAAAGTGGACACCGGGCTGCTGAGCGGACATTACGGAAAAGTCGACATGTTCTTCGCTCCCATACTGTCCTCATCTTTCAGTTCCGTCGAAACCAGCCACATTACCATTGCAGGCAAGGCGCGGCTCCAGGTTACGCCGCTGGCCATTTGCGCTATGTCTCCCACGGCGAGAGCAAGGCGCCAGAACTCGAACGGGACCCAATACGACGAACTGGCCGAGTACGGCTTTCGCCGCGGTGTCGGCTATAACCTCATGAACCTCAATCCGAATGGGCCAACAGCAATGAGTTTCCAGGTCGACCCGGTTTCATTGGCAGGCGGCGCTGCAACCAATTTCAACCAATCGATTTACGAGCCGTATATCTGCACAGGAACGATGGCCGTCCCGAAAGTGACGGGTGCGACGGTTGCCGTCCAGAGCCCATTTCCAATTGGTACGTACTACAGTCATCTCAACTCCCGATTTGACCCTTATTCGGGGACCTGCGACGTCAACACTTCGCCGCCGGACAGCAATGTCAAGCAATACGCGTTTGCCGGCGTGAGCTGGATGTCCACGAAGGCTACGGTCCAGGTTGCAAAAACGGATACCTCGACTACCGCAATGCTGCAGACGGTTGCCGAGATTGGGCCGACGAATTACCCGACTGCGGTGGATTACGGAGCGCTCTGGTCTTTTGCCCGCGCGGTTCCCTGGTCGTCCGTTGCAGACCCGGCCGCACCGGAACCCGCCGGGGGGTATACCCCCTTCAATGCAACTTCACTCATCTGGAGCAAGTTATATGGCTCGGCGTCGACGGTTGGAACCTATCCGAGCTCGACACCTTATCTCGCGACCAGTGGCAGCTCATATTTTCAGACTCCGCCAACAGTGGCGCGCCGGCCCGGCGCCAAGAATAGACGGGTCCTGAACATACCCCTGCTTTCGTGTCCAGTAACCGGCTCTACCGCGACGGTGCTCGGGATCGGGAAATTCTTGATGACCATACCGGCCGATTCCAGCGCCATCTACGCGGAGTTCGGCGGCATTGCGACTGACGCGCAACTGGGCGGACCCGTGGAGATCTATCAATGAGCGCACCGATTCGAAAACCGTCCTTGCGCGGAAGAGGCAGCGTTGCCGTCGAGTGCGCAATCGTACTTCCGATTCTCCTGCTCCTGATAAGTGGACTGTTGTTCTTTGCCCGGGTTTTCTGGTGCTACACCGTCGCACAAAAGGCCGCGCATGATGGCGCCAGGTTCCTGGCGGCGACCACACTGCGGGAAATCGCGCCATCGTCAGCCGGCCCCGTGGTACCCGTTGCCGTCGTGGCACAGAAAATCGCAATGGATGAGCTCGCAGAACTGAATCCCGGCGGGGGTATCAGCGCCACGGCCCTGTGTTACGTAGGTAGCCCGACCCCGTACTGGGACCTGTGCTACGGCTACGACGTCCCGAAGAAGGTTTCGGTACGCGTCACCGTTTCCGTCTCCGACCCGTTCTTCGATCCATTTACAGAGCTATTTACCGATGGCAGTCCAATCATTCTCAGGGCGGTCATGGCAACGGACTATGTAGGGGGCTGAGGTGAGGAGACCATCCATTCGGCCCCGGAGGTGGGCCGCACAGAGCGGCGTGGCAGCAGTTGAATTTGCGCTGGTTGCGCTTCTGTTTTTCACGGTCGTACTCGGCACCATCGAGATCGCCCGGGTAATGTACATGTACAACACACTTGCCGAGGTCACCCGGAGCGCAGCGAGAGCCGCCGCCAATATCGACTGGCGCGACACCACCGAATTGGATCGTGCGAAGCAGCACGCGATTTTTCGAGATTCCCCAGGAGAACTTCCGTTCGGTGCGCCTATCACTGACCAGCACATCCGCATCGATTACCTGTACCTGAAACAGGACGGCACGACGACTTACGAACCCATCTCGGCCGGATCCATGCCCGGCAGCCCCGGCAAGAACCGTCACAACTGCCTGGCAAATCCTTATGGCAGCGCAACAGGCCCATCCAATACCTGTATTCGCATCGTTCGTGCCCGGATATGCAAACCCGATACCGATTGCGAAGCTGTCGACTACCAAATTCTGATCCCCCTCGTGAACCTGGGAGTAAAGCTGCCGATATCCACTACGCTCGTCAGCGCCGAGACGCTGGGCTATCATGCCGGCGATCCAGTTTCACCTTGAGCGAAATTGAATCGCCTGCGCCGGCTACGCTTCAACAGGCTTTCGAAGCGTCGGTTTGCGGCCCGCAGCTTTCATTTCTTGCGATGAAACCGCCGCGCCCCGATGGGCTTTCCGGCCGCATACTCGATCAATTCGATATGCTGGGTATCGTAGATCAATGGATAATTGATCCGCACCGCCGAGCCACCGCTGCCGCAGGTACCGTCATCCAGTTGGAGCAGATAGGTCGGTATGCTGCCCTTGGCCCCCGCGACGAACTTCGTGCCGCGCGCGTTCACGTACACCGTTCCCGGCTTTTCCTGTCGTACCGCGAATTGGCGCACGCATTTGGGCACCGACTTGTCCCGCCCATGCCAGGCGATGGTGTCGCCCTTCACGGTAAGCGTCGTGTAGGGCGATGCCGCCTGGTCGTCCGCGAGCCAGAGTCCGGCAAACGGCACGGGATCCGCCAGCACAGGCGAACTGCAGCCAAGGCCGGCCACGACCGCAAGGAGCCGTGCGCAAGACATCACACGCTCAGCCATGCCGATTCGCCCGTCGATACGCCCCAGGCGTCATCCCCGTCGCATCCCGGAGCGCCCGCGTCAGCGCGCTCTGGTCCGAAAAGCCTGCCGCCAGCGCAATCTCGGCGATGGAACGCGGCGTGTCCGCCAGCCATGCCTGTGCGCGTGCCAGGCGGACGCCGCGCAGCCACGCGTGCGGACTCGTGTCCAGTTCCGTGCGGAACAGGGCGTGCAGGCGGCTGACGGACAGGCCCGCGTGGCGCGCCATCGAATCCGTCGTCCAGGCGAGACCGGGCTCCGTTTCGACGCTGGCCATGAGCGCGGCGAGGCGCGAGGCGGGGCGGGGCGCGTCCAGCGCGATGGTGTCGAGCAGCAGCGGGACCCAGCCCCGCAGCAGTCCGCGATCGAAGGACTGCGACCGCATCACGCCCATGAATTCGACCAGCTTGCGCGCGCCCGGGCCGAGGCTCATGAACGGGCGGTCGAGCATGCGGTCCCAGGCCGGGTGCGCCATGGCGGCCGGTTCGACGTCGAGGATCAGCGACTGGTTGGTCCCGATGCCGCACTGGGCGTGCCAGGCATTCGGCGCGACGCAGGCGGCGCGCAGCGGGTCGAGCCGTCCGCGGCGGCCTTCGATGTCGAGCAGCACGGCGCCGCTCACGGGCAGGACCAGCTGGGCGAACACGTGGCGGTCGGTGACGATGTCGGCGCCATAGGTGCGCAGGTGGAGGTCGGTATCCATGGCGGGCAGTCTAGCAGTGATTGTGCGACAAGGCCTACAAGTCGACGGGAAAAAATATATGCGCCTACCCTCTTGCAGGCGCGGCCGCCGTCCCAATTTGCCATCCTGATTCAGCGCCTTCGGGCGCGTGTCTCCTCTGTCTCCTCCAAGTGCAAACTTGGATTTACCGCCTGGCGCAGCAATGCGCAGGCGGTTTCTTTTTTGTGGGGTGCGCCCGGCCAGCCTGTCCGGGCGCGGTGCCGCCGCTGCGTCAGTCCCGGCGCGGATTGTTGGGATGGTCGTCGAACCGGTTCGGCACGCCGTCGCCGTCACGATCGCCGCGGCGCCACCCGCCGCGTTCCATCACCCAGTGGCCGTCGCGCTCGACCCAGGTCGGTGCGCGGTAGGCGTAGCCGTGGCGCTCGCGCAGCCATTTGCCGTTCGTCCAGACGTAGCGGCCGTGGCGCCATTCCCAATGGCCCGGGGCCCACACGTAACCGTGGCGCGCGGCCGGGATGCGCTCGTCGCGCGGCGGGGGCGGGGCAGTGCGGATGACGACGTCGGCGGCGGCCGGCAGCGCGACGCTGCCGAAGGAGCCTGCAACCAAAGCGGCAATGAGCAGTTTTTTCATCTTGGCCTCCTCATAAGTAGGTGTAGACCGACTGTACTGCCGCGTTGCGGGCGCGACCGTGCGGCGTTTCGCTTAACGCCGCAACTTAAGGTGCGATGGGGAAAGAGTCAGGTGGCCAGGGGCAACGCGAACTGCAGCACGAGCCCGCCGCCGTCGCGGTTGCGCACGGTGAGCTCGGCGTTGTGGCGGGTGATCACGCGTTCGACGATGGCGAGGCCCAGGCCGGCGCCGTTGGCCTGGCCGCGGGCGCTGTCCAGGCGGGTGAACGGCCGCAGCAGCTGCTCGATCTGGTCGTCCGGGACGCCGGTGCCGTGGTCGTTGATCTCGACGACGGCACGGCGGCCGTGGCCCGTCATCCTGACGTGCAGGGCCATGTCGATCTCGGTGACGTCCGCGCCCGGCGTCTTGCCGTAGCGGCGCGCGTTCTCGATCACGTTGTTGATCACGCGGCGCAGGTCGGTCGAGTTGCCCATCACGTGGATGTCCGCGTCGATGTCGGTCGTCGTGCGCACGTCCGGCAGGCGGGCGGCCGTGTGCGCGCAATCTTCCAGCAGTTCCGAGAGGTTCACCGGCACGAACGTCGCGCTTTCCGTGGGGCGCGCGAAGTCGAGGAACTGGCCGATGATGGCGTCCATCTGGGCGATGTCCGACTGCATGCCGGTGCGGGCTTCGTCCGACAGCGGCGCCATCTCCACTTCCAGCTGCATGCGCGCGAGCGGGGTGCGCAGGTCGTGCGAGATGCCGGCCAGGATCACGGCGCGGTCCTTCTCGAGCTGCTGCAGGTCGTCGACCATCTGGTTGAAGCTGCGGTTCGCCTCGATGATCTCGCGCGATCCTTTTTCCGGCAGCGGAGTAGGGCGCTTGCCCTGGGCGATCGAGCGCGCGGCCGCCGTCAGGCGCGCGAGCGGCAGATTGACGAGGCTCGAGATCAGTGCGGCGCCCAGCAGCGACAGCACGCCGACGACCGTGGCCCAGCCGAGCCACTGCACGCGCGTGAGGCCGGGCAGCTTGTCGCGCTCGAGCATGAGCCAGTACTTGTCGCCGTCGATGTCGAAGCTGACCCAGAAGCCGGGGATCTCGTTGACCATGCGTGAGAAGCGCGTGTCCGGGCCCAGCTTGTCGCGCACGAGGGCGGCCACTTCCGGCATCAGCGAATTTGGCGGCGGCGGTTCGACCGTGTCGGTCGGCTTCACGTCGTAGATGCGGATGCCCTCGTTCGACACCAACTCGAATAACAGTTCGCGCCGCAGGTCGGGCGCGGAGTGCGTCAGCGCGGCCTTCGTGATGGTGACGACGGAGACCAGCAGCTCGGCCGTCTGCTCGACCTGCGGGCCGCGCTGGAAGACATTGAGCATGCCGATCCACGAGGCCATCGACAGGCCCGTCAGCATGGACAGCAGGAAGAAGGTGCGCCAGAACAGGCCACTCTTCATCCTGCCGAAAATCCGCGGCATGGCCTGTTCCTTCGACGTTGATGCGAACACTAGCGCGGCTGGCCTTCAGGAATGAATACGTAGCCCAGGCCCCATACGGTCTGGATGTACAGCGGGCTCGACGGGTCCGGCTCGATCAGCTTGCGCAGGCGCGAGATCTGCACGTCGAGCGAGCGGTCGAATACTTCGTACTCGCGGCCGCGCGCCAGTTCCATCAGTTTTTCGCGCGACAGCGGCTGGCGCGCATGGCGCGCGAACACTTTCAGCACCGAGAACTCGCCCGTGGTCAACGGCACGGTCTCGCCGTTTTTCTTGAGCGTGCGCGTGCCGAGGTCCAGCACGAAGTCGCCGAATTCGAAGGTTTGCGGCGTCTCGCTCGGCGCGCCGGGGATCTCGTCCGGGCCCTTGCGGCGCAGGACCGCGTTGATGCGGGCCACCAGCTCGCGCGGGTTGAAGGGCTTCGGCAGGTAGTCGTCCGCGCCCATCTCGAGGCCGACGATGCGGTCGACGTCCTCGCCTTTCGCGGTCAGCATGATGATCGGGGTCTGGTCGCCGGCACCGCGCAGGCGGCGGCAGATCGACAGGCCGTCTTCACCGGGCAGCATCAGGTCCAGCACGAGCAGGTCGTAGCGCTCGCGCAGCCACAGTTTATTCATTGCCGGCGCGCTTTCGGCAGTCACGACCTGGAAGCCCTGTTCGGTCAGGTAGCGGCGCAGCAGGTCGCGCAGGCGCACGTCGTCGTCGACGACCATGATCCGGGCGGAGTGGCCGCCATTCGCGCCGGCCGTGCCGGCATTCGAGCTCGTTGCATTCATTGTTCTGTCGGATTTGTCAGATTAATGTCGCTATGGTAACGTCTTATGGCTCGACGCCAAGGGGGTATCGTTGAGCCATTACATTGTGTTACAAACTTTACCCAATTCGCCTTATGCCCGGAGTCGATTCCTCATACACTGGCCTCATCGAATCGCAGCTTACACCACAGCTCAAAACCACAGCTTACTCCTGACACGGCAACGCGAATGAGGAACACCATGAACAGTGCGTTCACACATCACCACGCAGCGAAAAAGGCCGGCCGCCTGGCCCGCTTCGCTGTGCTGGCGTGCGCCCTGGTGCTGGGAGCCGGCGGCGCGTTTGCCCAGCAAAACGGCGACCGGCGGGACGACCGCGGCGACCGGGGTGACTTGCAATCGCAATCGCAGCCGCAGTTCTCGCGTTTCCGCCTGCCTCCGCAGGGCCGCGACCAGCGCGACGACATGCGCGCCTACGAGGAACAGCGCCGTGCCCAGCAGCAGGACCAGCGCGAGCAGCAGCACGAGCGCCGCGGCAGCCGCATGACGCCGGACGAACGGCGCGACCTGCGCCGCCAGATCAACGAAGCGGGCATGGACCTGTACCCTCAGCGTCGCTGAAATTTCTCTACATCAACTTAGTTGCTTGTTGTTTATTTTCAAGTGACAACATGATACGCTAGCCGGATTCTGCCGCGGCCCAGCCCATGCCGCGGCATCAACCGCACGGAGCGTATCGTGACCACAGACATTTCCGTAACGGCGACCCGGTTCGCCGCGACCGGTCCCGAGCATTGCATCGCCAAACGCGACGACGGCGTGTATGCCGATCCCTCCGTGCTCGGCACCACGCTGGTCGCTGCCATCGACAACGTCTACCGCGCGGGGAACTACTTCACGGGGATCGATTATCCCGTGCTGATGAAGGCGCTGTTCGGCCACGGTCCGGAGCTGCCGCAAGGGCCGGACGGCACGACGCTCGTGCGCTTCGCGGCCGACATCCAGACCTTCGATCCGGCGCGCCGTGCCCTGTACCGCGCCGTCAAGATCGGACGCGGCTATGCGGAATATTACTTCGAGCCCGTCTGGCTGCCCGACCCGGCCGACCCCGACGCCCCTGGCTTCCAGACCCGCCTCGATCTCGACGAATTCATCGCCGACGTGTGGATCAAGGGCATCCGCTTCGGCCTCGACCTGCCGGCCATCCGCGCCGCGATGGAATCCACCAGGGCCGACCGCGTCACGGTCGCGCGCCAGCTCGAGCCGAGGCCGGGCGAGGATGCCCACATCGTCGAAGTGTCGGACGACCTCCACCGCAGCGATGCGCCGCTCGAACTGGGCAATGGCCGCCTCGACCTGAACAGCTTCCAGAACCGCTTCCCGCAGATCCAGGCCGGCGTACGCCTGTTGAAGAAAGTCCCGGCGACGGCGGGCGCGATGGGCTTCGAGATGTCCGGCGCGCCGCTGCCGCCCGAGCCGGGGCGCGACGTCGACCTGCCGGCATATGCGGGCACCGGCACGAAGGTGGAGCGCACGCCGGAAGGCGAGTTCCTCGTGTCCAGCGCGGCCGGGTTCCTGATGGTCGATGCGAAGACGAGCCGCATCTCGGTCGAGGACAAGGTCGTCAGCCGCGACGGCGTCAGCGCCAAGACGACGGGTAACCTGAGCCTCACCGGCGACTACGAGGAGTTCGGCGAAGTCCAGGAAAAGCGCGTGATCGAGGCCGACAGCATCACCGTCCACGGCGACGTGTTCGGCAGCCTCGTGTCGCGCGGCGGCACGGTCGACGTGCGCGCGAACCTCGTGGGCGGCAGCGCCCGCAATGCGCGCGGCGACATCCACGTGCGCGGCGTCGCGTCGGCTTCGGTGCTGTGCGCGGAAGACGGCCGGATCGTCGTCGAGCGCGCGGAAAACTGCGTCATCGCGGGCACGCGCGTCGAGGTCAATCATGCCGTCAACTGCGAGATCGTCGGCGACGAAGTCGTCGTGAACATGGCCGAGGGCTGCGCGCTCGCGGGCCGGCGCGTGACGGTGGAATGCACGGTGCCGCGCAAGCAGAGCGAGATGCTGGTGGCCGTGCTGCGCGAGGAAGGCCAGCAGATCGACGAGGTGATCGCGGCGGTGACGCAGCGCGTCGCGCAGTTCGCCACCCTGGCCGCGCAGCTGAAGGCCGCGCAGGATGCGCTGACGGGCAAGCCGGACGTGCGCCGCTACCTGATGCTGGCCACGCGCGTGCGCAAGGGCGAGATCAGCCTGACGCCCGAGCAGGCGCGCCAGTTCCAGAAGATGGCGCAGGACGTGGGCCCGGCGCTGAAGGCGATCGGCGACGTCTCCGCGAAGATCAAGGCCGCGGAAGCGGAGCAGCAGGCGGGCACGCACATGCTTGCAAACCTGCAGGCGCAGCGCGGCGACGCGGCCAGCATTTCCAGCGTGGCGATCGCCTCGGTGCAGGGCGAGACGCAGGTGCGCATCCTCGCCTACAGCCCTGCGGGCGGCCAGCCCTGGCGGTGGTCGCCGCGCGAGATCCGCACCCGGCTGCGCGGGCCGCAGGCGGGAGAACTCCTGTTCCTGGGCGGCGCGGGCAGCGTCGCGTGGAGCAGCGATACCGTCGCTGCGTCGTAAAGTTTATACTTGGGCGTGGCCGCGAGGCCATACCCATAACGACTCCAATCCGACAGAGGGGAAACCTTGAACACCATGCGTCCCATCCTCCAGCGCCGCCCGATCGGCGCGCTGGTCGCCGCGATGTGTGCCGGCGCGCTATTCGCAGCGCCGGCATATTCTGCAACCAAGGCAGCCAGCAGCAAGGGCAAGCCGACCGTGGCCGAAGCAGAGCGCTTCGTCGCCGAATCCGAAAAGAAGCTCGACCAGCTGGGCCTCGACGCCGGCCGCGCCGAGTGGGTGGCCGAGAACTTCATCACGCTCGACACCGAGACACTGACCGCGCAGGCCAACGAACAATACCTGACCGTGAGCGGCGACATCGCCCTCAAGGCGCGCCGCTACAACGGCCTGAAGGTCCCGGAAGCGAGCGCCCGCAAGCTGATGCTGATGCAGCAGTCGCTGATGCTGGAAAACGCCGACGACCGCGGCGCATACGCGCGCCTGGCCGCCAGCATGACGGGCGCGTACGGCAAGGCGAAATACTGTCCGGCGGCCGCCGCCGGCGCGGCAAAGCCGGACTGCATGCCGCTGGGCGAACTGGAAAAAGTGCTGGCCACGAGCCACGACCCCGCGCGCCTGAAGGAAGTCTGGCTCGGCTGGCACGCCCAGTCGCCCGCGTACAAGCAGGACTATGCGAAGTATGTCGAGCTGTCGAACAAGGGCGCCCGCGCGATGGGCTATGCCGACACGGGCGCGCTGTGGCGCTCGCGTTACGACATGGCGCCGGATGCCTTCTCGGCCGAGATGGAGCGCCTGTGGCAGCAGGTGAAACCCCTGTACGACTCGCTGCACACGTACACGCGCTACAAGCTGCGCCAGGCCTACGGTCCGGACGTCGTGCCGGCCGACGGCCCGATCCCGGCCCACCTGCTGGGCAATATGTGGGCGCAAAGCTGGGACAACCTGTACCCGATCCTGAAGCCCGCGGGCCTCGAAAAGGGTGAAGACCTGACGGCGCTGCTGGAAGAGCGCAAGACGAGCGCCGTCGAGATGACGCGCTATGCCGAAGGCTTCTACACGTCGCTGGGCATGCGCAAGCTGCCGGCCACGTTCTGGGAACGTTCGCTGCTGACGAAGCCGCGCGACCGCGAAGTCGTGTGCCACGCATCGGCCTGGGACCTGGACGGCAAGGACGACGTGCGCGTCAAGATGTGCATCACGCCGACGGCCGAGGACTTCCGGGTCATCCACCACGAGCTGGGCCACCTGTACTACGACCTCGCGTACAGCAACCAGTCGCCCATGTTTAAGAACGGCGCCAACGACGGCTTCCACGAAGCGATCGGCGACACCGTCGCGCTGTCGATCACGCCGGCTTACCTGAAGAAGATCGGCCTGATGAAGACCGACCCGGATCCGAAGCAGGAAATCGGCCCGCTGCTGTACACGGCGCTGCAGAAGATCGCGTTCATGCCGTTCGCGTACAAGGTCGACAAGTGGCGCTGGCAGGTCTACGGCGGGCAGGTCAAGCCGGCCGACTACGACAAGGCCTGGTGGGCGCTGACGCAGCAGTACCAGGGCGTTTCCCGTCCCGCGCCGATCGCGGACGGCGGCTTCGACGCCGGCGCCAAGTTCCACGTCGCGAGCGACACGCCGTACGCGCGCTACTTCCTCGCCCACGTGCTGCAGTTCCAGTTCCACCGCGCGCTGTGCAAGGAAGCGGGCGACACGGGACCGCTGTACCGCTGCTCGATCTACGGCAACCAGAAGGCGGGCGCCAAGTTCCAGCAGATGCTGGAGATGGGCACGAGCAAGCCGTGGCCGGAAGCGCTGAAGGCCGTGACGGGGTCGGACAGGATGGATGCGACCGCGATGCTGGAATACTTCGCGCCGCTCAAGACCTGGCTGGATGAGCAGAACAAGCAGCTGGCCGTCGAAGACGCGAAGCTGACGAAGCGTTAATCCGCGGCGGCTTCCGCCAGGGCGGCGTAGCATTGCGCCGCTTCCGGCGGGAGCCCTGCGAACAGATGTTCATCCGCCTCGTCGACGAGTCCCTGCTCGACGAGCATCCGCACCTTCCCGAGATAATCCGCCAGCTTGAGCAAACGCCCCAGCGGCGACATGACCGCGCCGCGCCGCAAGTCGCCCTGTTCCAGCAGCGCCTGTGCCACCGTGTCGGGAAAATTCCACTCGCGCGCGATGCTTGCGCACAGGCCGCGCGTGGCGCGGGCCAGCTGGGCGAGGAACACGTCGGTGCCGAGGCGTTCGCCGTCCTTCGCTTCCTGGTCCATGATGCGCAGGCTGACGATCAGCCCCACGTTCTGCAGCAGCCCGGCGAGGAAGGCGTCGAACGGTTCGATGCCGGCGCCGGCCAGCTGGCGCGCGGCGATCGCGCAGCGCTCCGAATGCGCCCACAGGTGCTGCGCCAGCCGGCGCGTATAAAACCCCGAACGAACGTCGATGATGGGCCGGAACGCGACCGTCGTGATCAGCTGGCGCAAGCCCTCCTGGCCGATCAGGATCACGGCCTGTTCGACGCTCGTGATCGACTGGCCCGTCCCCCGGTAGCAGCTGTTGGCGAGACGGACGACGGCCGCCACCAGCACGGGATCGGTCGCGATCGTGCGCGACAGCGCGCTGCCGGAAAACGTCTCGCTGCGCAGGCTTTGCAGCAGTTGCGGGACGAGCCCCGGCATGCGCCGCACGAGCGCCGCGCCGGACTGCTGCGTGCCGACGATCGCCGCCAGCGCTTCCAGCACGCGCGTCTCGGCGTCGGAGAGTTCGAGGCCGCCGTCCGCGCGGTCGAACAGCCACGCGTGCCAGGCGCCGTTGATCCGTTCCAGCTGCTCGAACGAGACGGGGGCCGTGCGCGGTTGCGGCGCGGGTGCCGCGGGCGCGGGCGCGGGAGCAGGGGCGGGAACAGGCTCGACGGCCGGCTGCGGCTGCGCTTGCGCCACGGGCGGGCTGGAAAACAGGCTATGCAGCCACCGGAACATCGTCATCCCCTTTAGGTCAATTCCGAACATTGTACGGACGTAAGCGCTGAGCGCAAGGTAGGAAATGTCTCATTGATTGTTGACTGCACTCAACAATTTCCAATCGTCATCGCCTTAGCATGGCGATCTTGAGGAAAGGATCCGCCATGCACATGACTACGACGACCACCACCCAATTCCTGAGTTTTACCCTCGGCGGCCTCGAGTACGGGCTCGACGTCGCCAAGGTGCAGGAACTCCGGGTACTCAAGGCACTCGAGCGCTTCACATCGGACGGCGAGATCGTCGGCGGCGTGGCCGTCTCGCGCGGCGTGATCATGCCGCTCGTCGACATGCGCGCCGCCTGCGGCACATCGCCGGACGCGCCCGATCCGATGACGGACGTGATCATCCTCAGGCTGTCGACCTGCACGATGGGGATGGTGGTGGATGGCGTGACGGGCGTCGTGTCGCTGGCGCCCGAGCAGGTGTCGCCGGTGCCCGGTGCGGACCAGGCGCAGGTCGATTACCTGATCGGACTGGGGCAGATGGGGGCGCGGCGGTTGATTCTGGTCGATATCGACCGGTTGATGTCGGTGCGGAGGCCGAAGAAGGACGGGGCTCGGCAAGTCGCCTGACCGTCGTTCCCGCCTTCGCGCACTAGTGTCCGGAATATTGTTTTCAAAAACCGTCAGAAATAGCATCGTCATTCCCGCGCAAGCGGGAATCCATACTGCGTATGCTAACTACGTTCTTCATTTCCACCTCGTTGGCCACAAAGAGTCGACTTCGAGCAGTCAGCATGGGTTCCCGCTTTCGCGGGAACGACGGTTATTCGAGCGTGTACGTAAAAAATCAGGCGACCAGGCTTTCCAGCTGCTCCTGCAATTCCAGCCACTCGTTCTCGAGATTGCCCAGGTCCCGCGTCAAAAACGCCTGGTCGGCCACGAGATTCTTCAGCTCTTCCTTCTTGTCCGCCTCGTAGATGCCCGGCTCCAGCAGCCGGGCGTCGACCTCGGCCTTCTTCGCGTTCAGCTTGGCCATCTGCTCTTCCAGCCGCTTGATGCGGTTTTCGATGGGCTTCTTCAGCGCGGCCAGGCGCTGGCGCTCTTCCGCTTCCAGGCGTTTCTGTTCCTTTCGGTCGACGGCGGGCGCCGGTGCGGCCGGGCTTGAGGACGGCAGCGGCGCGCTCGTGCCGGCATCGCCCTTCAGCTTGGTCTGGAACAGCCAGTCCTTGTAGTCGTCCAGGTCGCCGTCGAACGGCTGCAGGCGGCCGTCGGCCACGATGATGAACTGGTCGGTCGTCGCGCGCAGCAGGTGGCGGTCGTGCGAGACGACGACGAGCGTGCCTTCGAACTGCGCCAGCGCCAGGGTGAGCGCCTCGCGCGTCTCCAGGTCCAGGTGGTTGGTCGGTTCGTCCAGCAGCAGCAGGTTCGGACGCTGCCACACGATCAGCGCCAGCGCCAGGCGTGCCTTCTCGCCGCCGGAGAACGGCTTGATGGAACTCGTCACCATATCTCCCGGGAAGTTGAAGCCGCCGAGGAAGTTGCGCAGTTCCTGCTCGCGCGTGGTCGGCGCGATCTTCTGCAGGTGCCACAGCGGCGATTCGTCGTGGCGCAGCATCTCGACCTGGTGCTGGGCGAAGTAGCCGATCACGAGGCCCTTGCCGAGCGTCGCCGTGCCCGCGAGCGGCGCGAGGTCGCCGGCCACGGTCTTGATCAGCGTGGATTTACCGGCGCCGTTCACGCCGAGGAGGCCGATGCGCTGGCCCGTCTGCAGCGAGAAGTTCACCTTGTGGACGATGGTCTTGCCGCCGACCTTGTCGCCATGCGCGTCGAGCAGCGGGTAGCCGGCGTCGACGTCTTCCATCACGAGCAGCGGATTCGGCGCCGAGACCGGGTCGCGGAATTCGAACGAGAACTCGGCCGCCGCGCGCAGCGGGGCCAGCTCTTCCATCTTCGCCAGCGCCTTCATGCGGCTCTGCGCCTGGCGGGCCTTGGTCGCCTTGGCCTTGAAGCGGTCGACGAACGATTGCAGGTGGGCGCGCGTGCGCTGCTGCTTTTCGTAGGCGGCCGCCGCCAGCACGAGGTGGGCGGCGCGTTGGCGCTCGAACGCGGAGTAGTTGCCCGAGTAGCGTGTCAAGCTGCGCTCGTGGATGTGCACGACCACGTTCACGATCTCGTCGAGGAAATCGCGGTCGTGCGAGATGATGATCAGGGTGCCGGTGTAGCGCTTGAGCCAGTCCTCGAGCCAGATGATGGCGTCGAGGTCCAGGTGGTTGGTCGGTTCGTCCAGCAGTAATAAATCGGAAGGGCACATCAGCGCCTGCGCCAGGTTCAGGCGCATGCGCCAGCCGCCGGAGAAGCTGGCGACCGGTTGGCGCATCTGGTCCAGCGAGAAGCCCAGGCCCAGCAGCAATTGCTCGGCACGGGACTGCACCGTGTACGCGTCGGCGTCGGCCAGCGCCGAGTGGACGTGGCCGATCGCGAGGCCGTTCTCCGTCGTGTGGGGCAGGGCTTCCAGGCGGTCCAGCTCGGCCTGCAGGGTGCGCAGGTTGGCGTCGCCGTCGATGGCGTACTCGATGGCGGGACGGTCGAGCGCCGGGGTCTCCTGCGCCACATAGGCCATGCGCCAGCGCGCGGGGAAGTCGATCGCGCCCTGGTCCGGGTGCAGCTCGTTGCGCAGCATCGCGAACAGGCTGGATTTGCCGGCGCCGTTCGCGCCGATCAGGCCGATCTTGTCGCCGGGATTGAGGGTCAGGTCGGCGTCTTCCAGCAGCGGTTTCGTGCCGCGCATCAGGCTGACGTTGGAGAATCGGATCATTTTGAAGAGAGGTAATGTAACCAACGTCGCCCCTGCGGAGGCAGGGGCCCAATTTCAGCTAGCGGTCCGCTGACAAACTTGGATCCCCGCCTGCGCGGGGACGACGGTTTTGGAACTGTCTTAAGAATTACTGCGCCAGCTGTTCAGCCGTCAGCAGGAAGACGGCATCATCGCCCTGGCTCGTGGTCAGCCAGGTGAGGCCCAGGTGCCCGAACGCCGCTTCCGCATACTCGCGCTCGTTGCCGATCTCGACGATCAGCACGCCTTCCGGCGTGAGGCGCTCGGCCGCGCCGTCGACGATCTTGCGCACGAGGTCCATGCCGTCTTCGCCGCCGGCCAATGCGATCTGCGGCTCGCGCAGGTATTCCGGCGGCAGCTTGCCCATCGAATCGCTGTTCACGTACGGCGGGTTCGTCACGATCAGGTCGTATTTCTTGAACGGGACGTGCTGGTACAGGTCGGACTCGATCGGGTTCACGCGGCCTTCGAGCTTGTAGTCGCGGATGTTGCGCTCGGCCACGGCCAGCGCGTCCTTCGAAATGTCGACGGCATCGACGACGGCGTTCTGGAACGCGTCCGCCAGCATGATCGCCAGGCAGCCGGAGCCGGTGCACAGTTCGAGCACGTTCTCGACGCCGTCCGGATCGGCCACCCACGGGCTGAACAGGTTCGGGATCAGCTCGGCGATGAACGAGCGCGGCACGAGCACTCTTTCGTCGACGTAGAAATTGTAGCTGCCCAGCCATGCCTCATTGGTGATGTAGGCGGCCGGCACGCGCTCGTTGACGCGGCGCTCGATGACGGCCATCACCTGCAGGATTTCTTCCGGCAGCAGGCGGGCGTCGAGGAAGGGCTCGAGCTTGTCCAGCGGCAGCTTCAGGGTGTGCAGGATCAGGTAGGCGGCCTCGTCGAACGCTTCGGCGCTGCCGTGGCCGAAGAACAGCTTCGCGCCGTTGAAACGGGTCACGGCGTAGCGCAGCAGGTCGCGGGGCGTGCAGAAATGGGTCGTGGTCATGGCCTGGTCTCGTCGTTATGCCGCGGACGGCGGGATGGTCAGCAATCGCTCCAGCGTGCGCCGGTAGATGTTCTTGAGCGGATCGATGTAACGCACTTCGATGTGCTCGTCGATCTTGTGGATGCTGTCGTTGGGTGGCCCGAATTCTATCACCTGGGGGCAGATACGGGCGATGAAGCGGCCGTCCGACGTCCCGCCCGTGGTCGAAAGTTCCGTCGTCACCCCCAGTTCCTGCTTGATCGAGCCGCAGATCGCGTCCGACAAGGTCCCCTTCGGCGTGAGGAACGGGTGGCCGGACAACGTCCATTTCAGGTCGTAGTCGAGGCCGTGGCGGTCGAGGATCGCGTGCACGCGCGCCTGCAGGCTCTCGGCCGTGCTGGCGGTCGAGAAGCGGAAATTGAAGTCGACCTTCAGCTCGCCCGGGATCACGTTCGTCGCCCCGGTACCGGCGGCGATATTGGACACCTGCCAGCTCGTCGGCGGGAAGTACTCGTTGCCCTCATCCCATTGCTCGGCAGCGAGCTCGGCCAGCGCCGGCGCCGCCTGGTGGATCGGGTTGCGCGCCAGGTGCGGGTAGGCGATATGGCCCTGCACGCCCTTGACGACGAGGCAGCCGGACAGCGAGCCGCGGCGGCCGTTCTTGATCATGTCGCCCAGCACGTGGCTGGACGTGGGTTCGCCCACGAGGCAGTAGTCGATCGTCTCGCCCCGTTCTTCCAGCAGGTCGCAGACGATGACGGTGCCATCGGTGGCCGGGCCTTCCTCGTCGGACGTGAGCAGGAACGCGATCGAGCCCATATGATCCGGGTGCGCCGCCACGAATTCCTCGACGGCGACGACCATGGCGGCGATCGACGTCTTCATGTCCGACGCGCCGCGGCCGTACAGCTTGCCGTCGCGCCGCGTCGGCACGAACGGTTGCGACGCCCACTGGCTTGCGGGACCGGTCGGGACGACGTCCGTGTGGCCGGCGAACACGAACACGGGCGCCGCATCGCCGCGCCGGGCCCACAAATTCGTCACGCCGTTCGACTCGATCGTCTCGCAGCGGAAGCCGAGCGGCGCCAGCAGGGCCTGCAGCTTCTGCTGGCAGCCCTTGTCCTGCGGCGTGACGGAATCGAGCGCGATCAGCTCCTCCGTCAGAAGTTGGGTGCGCGACGGCTTCATGCCGGCCAGTCTCCGAACAGGTCTTCGTACTGGGCGGCCGAGAAGCCGACGGACACGCGGCCGCCGCCTTCGAGGACCGGACGCTTGATGACGGACGGATTTTCCAGCATCAGGTCGAGGGCGCTGGCCTTGTCGACGACCTGCGCGCGGCGCTCGTCGGTCAGCTTGCGCCACGTGGTGCCCTTGCGGTTGACGAGCGTTTCCCAATCGATCTGCTCGAGCCAGCGCGCAACGGTGGCGCGGTCCAGGCCTTGCTTCTTGAAGTCGTGGAACTCGAATGCCTGGCCGTTGTCGGCGAGCCAGGTGCGGGCTTTCTTGACGGTGTCGCAGTTGGGAATACCGTAGAGGGTCTTCTTCATGGCGGGGTGGTCTTGCTGTTCGGGAAGGCGCGAAGGATAGCACAGGCCGGCTATCCCACCGGTAGTTTAGCAATGGCGAAGGGAGGACGGCGCACCGACCTGCGACGACCTGGTTAACAATGGCGCGGCGGGATAGAGAGCGTTGCCGGCGGCGTCCGGGTCGCCGTGCGCAGCCCGGCGGTACACGCCCATCGCCGGACGGCCGTCGTCGAGTAAACGCTGGCCGGCGAGGCCGGCTTACTTCTGCGGCCTGAAGGCGTGGCTGTTGTCGAACCCAAACTGCTGTTCGTCATACATCCGCTTCATCTTGCGCACTAGATGCGTTTGCAGAACGGGCGGCAGCTTGAAGTACGACGCGCTGGCGGTGGTCGAGCGTTGCAGGTCGAGGTCGCCCGTGATGGCCCGGATGGCGGCTTTGGCGTTACGATGAAAAGCGATCATCTTCAGCCGGCCTCCATAGGGGTCGCGCAGCATCTTGCCGTTGTCGCCGGCGTAGAAGCGGTAGACCAGGATCGGATCGACCAGGCCATCGCCGTCGATATCGTTCAACTCGGTCAGCTTGGTCCACCATTGCACACCGGCCGTCCCCGCCAGTGCGCTATCGCTGACTGTGCCCATGGGCGCCAGGGTTGGCCCTGCATTTATCTTGAACAAGTGCGCGCCGATCTTGCTCGACAAGGTGTCGTCATCGTAGCGACGGTCGCCGCTTTCGGTCAGGTACACCACGTATGCGCCGCTCTTGTCGCGATAGCAGAAGTGGGCGAATACCGGCAAGGTCACCTTGGCGGCCTTGAGGGTAGCGCGATGCAGCAGGAAGTCATCGCCGACGCAGCGCGAACCGGGCACGGCATGCACGTTCGAGGACGATAATACGAGAAGGCCACACAGGAGTGCGGTCCATAGCGGACGACCAGCCAAGTCAACTATCCAGCGTAAATTCCGTGAACGACGGCCCATCCGGCTCGGCCGGTTTGGGCGCTTCCTCTTCCTTGGCCTTGCTGTCCGGCCCGTTATTGATCAGCCAGAGCAGATTGGTGGCCGAGTCGGCATTCGCAAGTGCCTCGTCCTGCGTGATGAGGTCGGCCTGCACGAGTTCCAGCAACGCCTTCTCGAACGATTGCGACCCCGGCGACAGGCTCTTGTCCATCGCTTCCTTGATCTGGCCGATCTCGCCCTTTTCGATCAGGTCCGCGACGTAGCGCGTGTTGACCATGATCTCGACGGCCGCCTGGCGCCGCCCGCCGGCCTTCGCGCGCACGAGGCGCTGCGACACGATCGCCTTGACGGCGGACGACAGGTCCTGCAGCAGCGCGGGGCGGTTCTCGATCGGGTAGAAGCTGATGATGCGGTTCAGCGCGTTGTAGCTGTTGTTCGCGTGCAGGGTCGCCAGCACGAGGTGGCCGGACTGGGCATAGGCGAGGGCGGCGGCCATCGTGTCCTTGTCGCGGATCTCGCCGATCAGGATGCAGTCCGGCGCCTGGCGCATCGAATTGCGCAGGGCGACGTCGAAGCTCTTCGCGTCGCTGCCGATCTCGCGCTGGTTGACGATAGATTTTTTATTCTTGAACAGGTACTCGATCGGGTCTTCCAGCGTGAGGATGTGGCCGTGGCGCTGCTCGTTGCGGTGGTCGAGCATGGAGGCGATCGTCGTCGACTTGCCGGAGCCCGTCGCGCCGACGATCAAGAGCAGGCCGCGCTTCTCCATGATCAGTTCGGACAGCGCGGACGGCAGGCCCAGCTCGGCCAGCGGCGGGATCGTGGCGGGAACGAAACGGAACACGGCGGAAATGCTGCCGCGCTGGCGGAAGGCGGAGAGACGGAAACGGCCCAGGTTCGGAACCGAGATGCCCATGTTGAGCTCGTTTTCGCGGTCCAGCTCGTCCATCTGCTCCGGCGACGCGATTTCGGCCAGCAGCACGCGGATATTGTCCGGCTCGAGCTTGTTCTGGTTGATCGGGATGAGGTTCCCGTTGATCTTGATGTGGACTGGGGAATTGACCGCGAAGAACATGTCGGACGCGTTCTTTTCCTTCATCAACTGGAACAGGCGTTCCATCATCATGGACTCTCTCCTTGCTTTGCGCTAATACCCCCAACGTCGTTCCCGCGAAGGCGGGAACCCATGCTGAGGCACCGACGCCGCATCTTGCACTGCCGACGTGCGTTCGGCTGTGCGATGTCTGATGCCCAGTATGGATTCCCGCTTCCGCGGGAATGACGGATCAGACGCCGCGCAGCAGCTCGTTGATGCCCGTCTTGGCGCGGGTCTTGGCGTCGACCTGCTTGACGATCACCGCGCAGTACAGGCTGTACTTGCCGTCGGCCGACGGCAGGCTGCCCGACACGACGACGGAACCGGCCGGGATGCGGCCATAGCTCACTTCACCGGTCTCGCGGTTGTAGATCTTGGTCGACTGGCCGATGTACACGCCCATCGAGATCACCGAGTTCTCTTCGACGATCACGCCTTCCACGATTTCCGAGCGGGCGCCGATGAAGCAGTTGTCTTCGATGATGGTCGGGTTGGCCTGCATCGGTTCCAGCACGCCGCCGATGCCCACGCCGCCCGACAGGTGGACGTTCTTGCCGATCTGGGCGCACGAGCCGACCGTGGCCCACGTGTCGACCATCGCGCCTTCGTCGACGTAGGCGCCGATGTTCACGTACGACGGCATCAGCACGACGTTCTTGCCGATGAACGAGCCGCGGCGGGCAACGGCCGGCGGGACGACGCGGAAGCCACCCTTGGCGAAATCTTCGGCCGAGTAGTTGGCGAACTTGGTCGGCACTTTGTCGTAGAACTGCAGGCTGCCGCCGAGGCCCGCCGCCGAGCCCATTGGGGTGTTGTTCTCGAGGCGGAACGACAGCAGGACGGCCTTCTTGATCCACTGGTTCACGACCCAGCTGCCGGTGTCCTTCTGGGCGACGCGCAGGCTGCCGTCGTCAAGGCCGGCCAGGACGTGGGCGACGGCGTCGCGCACTTCGGCGCTGGCGCTGGTCGGGCTGATGTCCGCGCGCTGTTCCCACGCGGTGTCGATGATGGTCTGGAGTTGTTGGGTCATGATATTGGTCTATACAGGTGGTGATTCAGGAAGCCTTGAGATCGTTGCAGAACTGGACGATGCGGTTCGCCGCCTCCAGTCCTTCGTCCACTTCGGCGACGAGCGCCATGCGGATGCGGTTGCGGCCCGGATTGCTGCCGTGCGCGTCGCGCGCCAGGTAACTGCCGGGCAAAACCGTCACATTATATTCGGCGTACAGGCCGCGTGCGAACTCCGTGTCCGACAGGCCCGTGCGGCGCACGTCGGCCCACAGGTAGAAGCCGGCGTCCGGCAGCTCGACGTCCATCACCTGCTTCAGGAGCGGGGTGATGAGGTTGAACTTTTCCTTGTACAGCGTGCGGTTCTCCTGCACGTGGGCCTCGTCGTTCCACGCGGCGATCGACGCGGCCTGCACCGGCGGCGACATCGCGCCGCCGCAGTAGGTGCGGTACAGCAGGAATTTCTTCATCAGTTCCGGATCGCCGGCGACGAAGCCCGAGCGCATGCCCGGCACGTTCGAGCGCTTCGAGAGGCTCGAGAACACGATCAGGTTCGCGTACGGACGCGCGCCGCTGCTCCGGCCCAGCTGGTGCGCCGCTTCCAGCGCGCCCAGCGGCGGCGTGGCGCCGAAATAGATCTCGGAATAGCACTCGTCGGCCGCGATCACGAAGCCGTGGCGGTCGGCCAGCGCGAACAGTTCGCGCCAGTCGTCCAGCGACAGCACGGCGCCCGTCGGATTGCCCGGGGAGCACAGGTACAGCAGCTGCACACGGGACCATACGTCGTCCGGCACGCTGGAGTAATCGCAGGCGAAGTTGCGGGCCGGCTGGGAATTCACGAAATACGGCTCGGCGCCCGCCAGGTAGGCCGCGCCTTCGTAGATCTGGTAGAACGGATTCGGGCTGACGACGAGCGCGCCCGGCTGGCGCGGGTCGATCACGGTCTGCGCGATCGCGAACAGCGCCTCGCGCGAGCCGTTCACCGGCAGCACCATCGTGGCCGCATCCAGCGCCGGAATCCCGTAGCGGCGCTCCAGCCAGCCGGCGATCGCGGCGCGCAGCGGCTCGTTGCCGTGCGTCGTCGGATACGTGGCGAGGCCGGTCATCGCGTGCGTCAGCGCTTTCTGGATGAACGCGGGCGTCGGGTGCTTGGGCTCGCCGATGCCGAGGCTGATGGCGTTGTAGTCGGGATTCGGCGTGACGCCGGCGAACAGCTGGCGCAGCTTTTCGAACGGGTACGGGTGCAGGCGGTCGAGATGTGGATTCACGGCGATGTGTTTTCCTGGCGATATTCGAGGTGAGAAGGGCAATTATAGCCACGTGACCCCGGGTGCGTTAGTATTGACGTAAGGAATCCCAATCGGACCCATCATCATGCAGCGCTCCGTCGACTATGTCCGCACCCTGACCGCGCAGGCGCGCAGCGCCCGGGCCAACCGCCACCTCGGCTATGCACTGGCCGGCGTGGCCGGGGCCGTGAACGCCGGCGGCTTCCTCGCCGTGCAACAGTACACGTCGCACATGACGGGCATCGTGTCCTCGGCCGCCGACAATCTCGCGCTGGGCGCCTTCGACCTCGTGCTCGACGCGCTCGGCGCCATCGTCTCGTTCCTGCTGGGCGCGGCCACCACGGCGATCCTCGTCAACTACGGCCGGCGCCGTGCGCTGGCCAGCGAATACGCGTTGCCGCTGCTGTGCGAAGCCATGCTGCTGCTCGCCTTCGGCGTGCTGGGCGCCCAGCTGTCCAGCGTGCGGGGCCTGTTCGTGCCGGCCACGGTGATGCTGCTGTGCTTTACGATGGGCCTGCAGAACGCGCTCGTGACGAAGATCTCGCATGCGGAGATCCGCACGACGCACATGACGGGCATCGTCACCGACATCGGCATCGAACTCGGCAAGATGATGTACTGGAACGTGGACGATGGCTTGACCAGCCCTCCGCACCCGCGCGTGACCGCGAACCGCGGGCGCCTCGTCCTGCTGTGCGGCCTGCTGGGGGCCTTCTTCTGCGGCGGCGTCGCGGGCGCGCTCGGCTTCAAGATCTTCGGCTACGTGGTGACGGTGCCGCTGGCGCTGCTGCTGTGCGGCCTCGCCATCGTGCCGGCGCTGGACGATTTGCGGGCCGGCGCCCGCGCGCGCCTGCGCGCACGCCTCCGTGCTGGCAGGCGCGCGCGCTGAGCGGCGCGTCAGCCGCCGCAGTGCGGCAGCGCGACGGAAGCCGCCTTGCCGTCATAGACGACCTTGACGATGGCGCCGGGCTTGGGACCGCAACGCACCGCGAACGCCTGGCGGGCCGGCATGCCGTCGTAGCGGCCCTGGCGCGGCGCGATGTCGAGGCGCCTGGCGCCGTCGTTCCACGTCATCCGCACGACCGCATACGCGCCTTTCTCGTAGGCGTAACCGTCGCCGCCGTCGTCGTACAGTTCATAAGCGCCATCCTTGCCCGGAAAGACGACGAGGTCCACCGGCGCATCCGATTTCTCGTCCGCGAACTGCTTCACGGGGCCCAGCGGCAGGATGCTGCCGGCGCGGACGTAGAGGGGAATGGTCGCGATGTCGGCCTTCGCCGTCACGACCTGGCCGGCCGCCAGCCGCGCGCCGCTCCAGAAGTCGTACCATGCGTCCTTGCCGGGCAGGTAGACGTCGCGCTCCTGTGCCTTCGCCTGCACGACGGGCGCCACGAGCAGGGCCTTGCCGAACATGTACTGGTCCGGGATGTGGAGCGCGTGTTCGTCCTCGCGGAAGTCGAAGGCGAGGGCGCGCATCATCGTGCCGTCGTTGTGCGTGACGTCCCACGACGCCGAATAGATGTACGGGAGCAGGCGGTAGCGCAGGTCGATGTAGTCGCGCATGATCTTCTGCGTGGCGTCGTCGAACTGCCAGATCTCCTTGCCGTCGCCGGTGCCGTGCACGCGGAACATCGGGTTGAACACGCCGAACTGGAACCAGCGCGTGAACAGTTCCGCGTACGCCGGATCTTTCGGCGAACCGCCGAAGAAGCCGCCGATGTCGGCCGACCAGTACGGGATACCGCTCAGCATGAAATTCAACCCGGCCGGGATCTGGCGGCGGAACACGTCCCAGTTGCCCATCGTGTCGCCCGACCACGTGATGGCCGCGTTGCGCTGCTGGCCCGCGTACGCGGAGCGGGTCAGGATGAACGCGCGCTTGCCGGACTGGTCGCGCTTCATCCCGTCATGCACGGCCGTCGTGTGCAGCAGCGGATAGGCGTTGTAGACGACGCTGCCCGGACCGGCACCGGTCTGCAGTTCGCGCATCTGGCCCCACCAGCCGCCGAGTTCCGCTTCCGACGCGTCCAGCCACCAGCCGTCGAAGCCGAGCGTGCCGAGGCCGCGCATGACCTGGCGCCAGTACAGGTCGCGGGCGCGCGGGTTGTACGCGTCGTACCAGCGGCCCTTGCCGGCCGGGTAGACGTTCGAATAGGTGGGCGGGTACAGGCCGCCCATCGCGTCCAGCGCCTTCGTGTTGGCGGTGTCCGGGTCGAGGCGGGCCCACACGGAGATGATCGTGTGGACGTTCTGGTCGTGCAGCTTCCTGACCATCGCGGCCGGATCGGGGAAGCGCGCCTTGTCGAATTCGTGGCTGCCCCACTGGCCCGGCAGCCAGTACTGCCAGTCCTGGATGACCGCGTCGAGCGGTACCTTCATCGCGCGGTAGCGCGCCGCGACCGACAGCAGCTCGTCCTGTGTCTTGTAGTGTTCCTTCGACTGCCACAGGCCCCACGTCCAGCGCGGCATCATGGGCGCCGTGCCCGTCAGGCGGCGGTAGCCCTTGATCACGTCGTCCAGCCCGGGACCGTACATGAAATGGTAATCGACGCCGCCGCCCGCTTCCGAACGGATCAGGATCGGAGGTCCGGACGGGATGTCGACCTCGACGTCCGTGACGGCCGCGTTGTTCCACAGGATGCCGTAGCCCTTGGGCGAGACCAGCATCGGCACGGCCACGTCGCGGTTCGCCTGCTGCAGGCGCACGATGTTGCCGCCGTAGTCGAGCAGGCCGTTCTGGTGCTGGCCGAGGCCGTACAGGACCGTGCCATGGTCGTCGTTATAAAAGCGCTGCACGACGCCGTGCGACAGGTCGCGGCCGCCTTCCTTGACGATCTCCTTGCCGTCCGGCGTCTGGAACGAGACGTTGCCGTCCTGGCGTCCCACGCGCACCTTCAGGCCGGCCGTGGACAGCGTCCACGCGTCCGTGGATTCACCGATCTCGAACGCGATCTTTTGCGGCTGCGCGATGACGGCCGGGTTGTAATTGCCCGCGTAGCCCGCGGGGCCGAAGCGGACGTGGACGACGCGCGGCGCCACCGGCTCGATCGTCAGCACGCCCTGGTCCGTGCGCACCTCCATGCCCGTGCCCACGCGCTGCATGGTCGGCGGCGCGGCATGTGCCGCCAGTGCGCACGCGGACAGGCCTCCAATGAATAACGATTTCCACATTTGTATTGACTCTCTGTGTGTAGTCCAGCCCAGCGGCCGGGTCAACCTGTCGTTATAGCAAATGCGTCCGCGGCATCGTTTATGAAAACACCCAGGGCGCCATCTATTTTTTACCGGCCACGCGCTCGCGCCACGCGCCGGGATTCATGCCCGACCATTCGCGGAACGCGTGCGTGAACGCGCTCTGTTCCTGGAAGCCGAGCAGGAAGGCGATGTCGACGAGCGACAGCCCGTCCCGGCGCAGGTAATCCATCGCCAGCGCGTAACGGGCCGCGTCGAGCGCCTGCTGGAACGTCGCGCCGGCGTCGGCCAGCTTGCGCTGCAAGGTGCGCGGGGACAGGTCCAGCGCGGCCGCGATGCCGGCCAGTCGCACGGGTTCGCGGGCGAGCGCGTCGACGATGGCCGCATGGACCTGCGCGACGATCCCGCCGGGCGTCTGTTCCCGTTCGCGCAGCAGGCGTTCGGCGTGCTGCTGCAGCAGCGGGTACATGGTGATGTCCGCGGCGGGCAGCGGCAGCGCGAGGAGGGCGGCGTCGAAGTCGGCGGTATGCGCGGGCGCGCCGAAGTCCGGCATCGTGCCCAGCACGCGCGCGTACTCGGCCGGGTCGGCATCGGACGGACGGGCATGCGCGAACGCGAGCGCGTGCGGCGCGAGCGGACGTCCCGCGAGCCACGACCCGAACGTGCGGATGCCGGCGAACACGCTCTCCGCCAGGTGGCGGCTCGCATGCGGATAGTGGCTCGTCCACGTGTAGCGGGCGAGCGCGCCGCGCGGTTCCAGGCGCGAGCGTCCGAGGTCGTGCGCGAGCCGTTCGTAGCGCTGCGTCTGATCCAACGCCTGGCCGATGTCGCGGCAGGCCAGCAGCACGAGGCCGTACACGCTGTACGTGCCGGGCCGTACGCGCTCGCCCACGTGCAGGCCGAAATGCGGATCGTTCGCGAGGCGGCTGCCCGCGTCCAGCAGGGCGATGTAGTCGGCGGCCGGCAGCGGATCCGATGCGATGTCCGCGAGACCGGCGCCCGCCGCGAGCGCGGCCGGGTCGAGGCCGCGCGCGGCGGCCGTCTCCAGCAGCGGCTGCAGATAGGCCGCGGTGACCCGGGGCGGCGTGGCTGGCATGTTCGAACAAGCGCTTGGCATGAATCCGCAATACGGTCGTGATGACCCCAGGCAGTATAGCGGCAGGGTGAACACTGCGTACGGAGAAAAATAGAATGCGACGCTGGAACGGCTGGGGAGACGATACGATCGAGGTGGCGCTGGGCGAGTCCGCGCTGGATTTCCTGCGCGGGCAGATCGGCGCGGGCACGGCCCCGCGCGACGCCGGGTTCGACGCGCTGTGCGCTTCCCTGCCGCCGGGCAGGCTGCCGGCGCATCCCTTGGTCGATGCGACGCCGCAGAGCCGCCTGACGCATGCGGCGGGCCAGAGCCTGCAGGACTGGCTGCGCCTGCGCTACGGCCGCATCGGCACGGCGCCGGATGGCGTCGCGTTCCCGGAGAGCGGCGCCGACGTGCGCACGCTGCTGCGCTGGGCCGCGGACCACGACGCGGCCGTCGTCCCGTACGGCGGCGGCACGAGCGTCGCCGGGCACCTGGACGCCGTCGGCGCTCGGCCCACGCTGTGCGTCGACATGGCGCGCATGCGTGCGCTCGTATCCATCGACGCGGAGGCGCAGCTGGCCGTGTTCGAAGCCGGCGTGGCCGGCCCGGACCTGGAAGCGCAGCTGCGCGCGCACGGCCATACGCTGGGCCACTTCCCGCAATCGTTCGATTATTCGACCCTGGGCGGCTGGGTCGTCACGCGCTCTTCGGGCCAGCAATCGCTGCGCTACGGCCGCATCGAACAGATGTTCGCCGGCGGCCGCGTGGAGACGCCCGCCGGCCCGCTCGCCATCCCCACCTTTCCCGCGTCCGCCGCCGGGCCCGACCTGCGCGAACTGGTGCTCGGGTCGGAGGGCCGGCTCGGCATCCTGACGGAAGCCGCCGTGCGCATCAGCCGCCTGCCGGCGTACGAAGCGTTCCACGCCGTGTTCTTCCCCGACTGGACGGCGGCTGAGCGGGCCGTGCGCACCATCGTGCAGGCGCGACTCGGCCTGTCGATGCTGCGCCTGTCGAATGCGGCGGAGACGGCGACGATGCTCACGCTGGCCGGCCACGGCCGCCAGGTGGCGCTGCTGGAGACATGGCTGAAGCTGCGCGGCGCGGGCTCCGATAAATGCATGCTGCTCGTGGGCGCGAGCGGAGAAAAGGCGCAGGCACGCGCCGCGCTGAAGGCGGCGCTGGCGCTGGCACGTCCGGATGGCGGTGTGCACGTCGGCCAGGGACTGGGCGAGCGGTGGAAGCGCAACCGCTTCCGCAACGTCTACCTGCGCAACAGCGCCTGGACGCACGGCTATGCGATCGACACGGTGGAGACGGCGCTCGACTGGCCGCGCGTCACGCCCGCCATGCGCGCCATCGAACGGTCCGCGCACGATGCGCTCGCGCGCGACGGAGAGCGGGTGCACGCGTACACGCACCTGTCGCACCTGTATCCGCAGGGAGCGAGCGTCTACTCGACGTTCATCTGGCGCCTGGCCGGGGACTACGACGCGGACCTCGCGCGCTGGCGGCTGCTGAAGACGGCGGTGTCGGAAGCCATCGTCGCGAGCGGCGGCACCATCAGCCACCAGCACGGCGTGGGCCGCGACCACGCGCCGTGGCTCGCGTACGAAAAGGGAGAGCTGGGCATGGCCGCGCTGCGCACCCTGTTCCGCGCATTCGATCCGGACGGCCGCATGAACCCGGGCAAGCTGGTGACGCCATGAGCGGCGCCTTCGCCGCGCTGTGGCAGCGGGGCGGCCGCGCGGGCCTGGCGGACGTGCTGGCGCGCGACTGGGATGTGCTCGTGATCGGCGGCGGCATCAGCGGCGCCGGCGTGCTGCTGGAGGCCGCACGGCGGGGACTCAAGGCGCTGCTCGTCGAACGCCGCGATTTCGCGTGGGGCACGTCGAGCCGCTCGTCGAAGCTCGTGCACGGCGGCCTGCGCTACCTGAAGAATGGCCACGTGCGGCTGACGGCGGAATCCGTGCGCGAGCGCGAGATGCTGCTCGCCTGCGCGCCGGGCCTCGTCGAACCGCAGGGCTTCGCGTTCGCGCAGTACGGGGGCGCGCGCGGCCGGCGCAGCTTCCTGGCCGGCCTCGCGCTCTACGACGTGATGGCGGGTCGGCGCGAGCGGCACTGGCTCGATGCCGACGATTTTCTGCTGGCGGCGCCGAACGTGAAGCGGGACGGACTCGCGGGCGGCATCGTCTACACGGACGCGCGCACGGACGATGCCCGCCTCGTGCTGCGCGTACTGCGCGAGGCACTCGATCATGGCGCGGCGGCCGTCAATTATCTCGGTGTGCGCGAGTTGCTGCGCGCCTCGGATGGCCGCGTGTGCGGGGCGCTGCTCGCCGGCGACGGCACGGACTACCCGGTGCGTGCCCGGGTCGTCGTCGATGCGACGGGCGCGTGGTCCGGCCCTCTGCACGGCGCCGGCCCGCGTCTGCGTCCGCTGCGCGGCAGCCATCTCGTGCTGCCCGCGTGGCGGCTGCCGCTGGCGCGCGCGGTGAGCCTGATGCATCCGCACGACGGCCGGCCCGTGTTCGCATTTCCGTGGGAGGGCGCCACGCTGGTCGGCACGACGGACCTCGACCACACGGAGGGCATGGACCGCGCGGCCCGCATCACGCGCGCGGAAGTCGATTACCTGATGGTGGCGCTGCAGGCGCAGTTCCCTGGCCTGCAACTAACCGACGAGGACGTGGTGGCGACGTACGCGGGCGTGCGCCCCGTCATCGCGGGCAAGGAGGGCGGGGCGCCGTCGCGGGAGGGGCGCGAACATGCCGCGTGGAGTTCGGCCGGCCTCGTGGCGATTGTCGGCGGCAAGCTCACGACGTTCCGCGCCATCGCGCTCGATGCGTTGCGGCTGGTAAAACAGCAGTTGCCCGGCTGGGACGATCCGCTCGATGCCCGCGCCGTGTTCGCGCCCGTGTCCTGCGCCGGCGCGGGTGTGCCGCGGCGCCTCCACGGCCGCTATGGCGCTTGCGCGGCCGCGCTGCTGGACGCCGCGCGGCCCGGCGAACTGGAACGCATCCCCGGCACGGAGACCGCGTGGGCCGAACTGCGCTGGGCCGCGCGCAGCGAAGCCGTACACCACCTGGACGACCTGCTGCTGCGCCGCACGCGCCTCGGCCTGCTGCTGCGCGACGGCGGCACGGCGCACCTGGACCGCATCCGCGCGATCTGCCAGCCGGAACTCGGCTGGGATGACGCACGCTGGGCGCACGAGGACGCGGCGTATCGCGCGCACTGGACCCTTCACCACGGTTTGCCACATGAAGACTAGAAAGAACTGTGATGCGACGACGATCCTCGCCATCGACAACGGCACCCAGAGCGTGCGCGCGCTGCTGTTCGACCTCGCCGGGAACATCGTCGCGAAATCGCAGGTGATGCTGGACCCGTATTTCTCCACGCAGCCCGGCTGGGCCGAGCACGATCCGGAGGATTACTGGCAGGCGTTGTGCCGCGCATGCCAGGGCCTGTGGACGCAGCCCGGCGTCCGGCGCGACGCCATCGCCGGCGTGGCCGTGACGACGCAGCGCGGGACGGTGGTGAACCTCGACCGCAACGGCCGGCCGCTGCGGCCCGCGATCACATGGCTCGACCAGCGCCACACGGACACCGTTCCGCCGATCTCGTGGTGGTGGCGCACGGCGTTCAAGCTGGCGCGCGTGGACGGCACCATCGATTATTTTCGAGGCGAGGCGGAGATCAACTGGATCCGCGCGCACGAGCCGGACGTGTGGGCCGCGACGGACAAATTCCTGCTGCTGTCCGGCTACCTGAACTGGCGGCTGTGCGGGCGCTTCGCGGATTCGTCCGGCTCGCAGGTCGCGTACGTCCCGTTCGATTACAAGCGCCGCCGCTGGGCCGGTCCGCGCGACTGGAAGTGGCAGGCGCTCGCCGTCGAGCCGCGCATGCTGCCGGAACTCGTCGAGCCGGGCGAGCGGCTGGGCGAGATCGGCCCGGATGCATCCGACGCGACCGGCATCCCGGCCGGCACGCCGCTGCTGGCCGCGGCGGCCGACAAGGCCTGCGAGGTGATCGGCGCCGGCTGCCGCGAACCGCACGTGGGATGCCTGAGCTACGGCACGACGGCGACCATCAACACGACGGGCACGCGCTATGTCGAGGTGACGCCGTTTCTGCCGCCGTATCCGGCCGCGATTCCCGGCGCGTACAGCAGCGAGGTGCAGGTGTTCCGCGGGTACTGGATGGTCAACTGGTTCAAGGAGCAGTTCGGCCACCGCGAGCAGCAGCGCGCGCTGGCGGAAGACGTGGCGCCGGAACAGCTGTTCGACCAGCTGGCGCGTTCCGTCCCGCCCGGATCGATGGGGCTGATGCTGCAGCCGTACTGGACGCCCGGCATCCGCGTGCCGGGCCGCGAAGCGAAGGGCGCCATCGTCGGTTTCGGCGACGTGCACACACGGGCGCACGTGTACCGCGCGATCCTGGAAGGGCTCGCGTACGCGCTGCGCGAGGGGAAGGAACGCATCGAGAAGCGAAGCGGCGTGGCGATCACGGAACTGCGCGTGTCCGGCGGCGGCTCTCAGAGCGATTGCGCGATGCAGCTGACGGCCGACATCTTCGGCCTGCCGACGTCGCGGCCGCACGTGTACGAGACGTCGGGCCTGGGGGCCGCCATCGACGCGGCCGTGGGGCTGGGGCTGCACCGCGATTTCGCGACGGCGATCGGCGCGATGACGCGCGTGGGGCGGGTATTCGAGCCGGTGCCGGCGCATCGCGACGTGTACGAGCGGCTGTATCGGCAGGTCTATTTGAAGATGTATCGGCAGTTGCAGCCGTTGTATCGGGAGATTGCGGAGATTACCGGGTATCCGCAGCGTTGACGGGCGTCAGCCCTGGCTCATACACTGGGCCTTCCGAGTTACCCTGTGGAGTGGCTGTGAACGACGACCCGACCGATTCCCCGGAGAATAGCGACTTCATCACTGCTGTTCCCTACCTTCACACGGAACGGCTCCTCCTGCGCGAATACCGGCGCGAGGACTTCGACGCATTCGCGGCCCACCTGGCCGACCCGGTCAGCGCGGCCCACCTGATCCCGGCCGACCGCCATGCCGCCTGGCGCATCTTCTGTTCGCAAGCGGGCCTGTGGCTCATCCACGGTGCTGGGTGGTGGGCTGTCGAGGAAAAGGCGACGGGTCGGCTCGTCGGCAACGTCGGCGCGTTCTTTCGCGAGGATTGCGCCGTGATGGAGCTTGGCTGGAATACCTATCGCGCATGTTGGGGCCGCGGATTCGCGAACGAAGCGGCGGCGGCGGCCATGCACCATGCGCTCGAGGTCCGGCGCGAACCGAAAGTCCGCGCTGTCATCGCTGCGGCCAATGAATCGTCGCTGCGCGTCGCCAAACGCCTTGGCCTGGCTTACGAAGCGGACACCGAGATATACGGCAAAGCGGTCGGCATTCATGTGCGAACGCGGGGAGGCCCGGTCGTTTAGGCCTGCAGGACTACATGGAACTGCCCACGGGCGTTCAGGGCGCGGTCAGAACAGCCGCGTCGTGCACCACGTCCCATGCCGCCCCGACAATGGTCGACTCCACCCGATTGCGCCCCCCGGCCTTGGCCGCATACATGGCGCGGTCCGCGCACACGAACAGGTTGTCGATCGCATCGAGCTGCGTCGGCACGATCGTCGCCACGCCCACGGACACCGTGAGCCAGGTCGACGTCGTCGAACCCGGATTCGGGATTTCCAGCGCTGCCACGGCCGCGCGGATCATCTCTGCCAGGCGCGCCGCGTTTTCCGCCGGCGTCTCGGCGAACAGCAGCACGAATTCCTCGCCGCCATAGCGGGCCGCCAGGTCGGTCGGGCGCGCGGCGTGGTCCTGCAGCGTCTGCGCGACCTTCTGCAGGCAGACGTCGCCCGCCGCGTGGCCCAGCGTGTCGTTGTACAGCTTGAAGTGGTCGACGTCCAGCACGACCAGCGACAGTGGCTGGGCGGTGCGGATGGCGCGGTGCCATTCCTTGTCCAGGAAGGCGTCGAAGTGGCGGCGGTTGGCGATCTTGGTCAGCGGGTCCAGCATCGCGGCGCGCTGCAGCGCGTCCTCGGACTGCTTGTGGTGCGTGATGTCGTGCAGCAGGACGACGAACAGGCCGTCCGCCGCGTGCATCGGCGTCATCGTCAGGTCCATCGCGCGCAGGTTGCCGTCGCGGTGACGGATCTCGACTTCGCGCGTGCCGTACGTCATTGCATCGAGGCCTGCACAGCAGCCGGGTTCCTTGCAGTCCAGCAGATCCTTCAGCGACTGCCCGACCAGTTCCTCCGGCGCATAGCCCAGGTAGCGGTCGCATGCCGGGTTCGCATACTGCACGCGGCCGCAACTCTCGACGATCAGCAGGCCCTGGTCCATGCTGTTGACGATCATGCGCAGGCGGTCGGTCTGCTCGGACTGGGTGTCGCTGCCGCTGCGCAGGCGCAGCTGGGCGCGCACGCGGGCGCACACTTCTTCCAGGCGCAGGGGTTTCGGGATGTAGTCGGCGGCGCCCGTGTCGAAACCGGCGACGATGTCTTCCGTCTCGCCGCGCGCGCTCATGAAGATCACGGGGATGCGCGTCGTGGCCGGATGCGCCTTCAGGCGGCGGCACGTCTCCAGGCCGTCGATGCCGGGCATGACGACGTCCAGCAGGATCAGGTCCGGCTTGACGCGCTGGGCGATGTCCAGCGCGCGGTCGCCGGAAGTGGCGACGAACGTCTGGTAGCCTTGACGCAGCATCATCGAACGCAGCGTGCCGAGGTTGTCGGGCGCGTCGTCGACGATGAGGATGGCGGGCTTGCGTGGGTCGGCAAGCGGCACGGGCACTGGGTTGGTCATACGGTGCTTTGCGAGGACTGCACGTTGATATTGCGTCCAAAATCATACACCTCGCAGCACTGACGTGGGGCAACAACTTCTTTTACAAGTGGAAAAATCTGTAACTTTTGCGCAACTGACAATTGTCTGATCTGTTCAACAATTGTTGATACCCGGCGGCATTGCTGCCGCCGGGCTGGAACAGGGGCTTACATCTGGTCCTTGATCAGCTTGCCCAGGGTCGCAATGCCTTCGCGGATGCGCTCCGGCGGCACCGTCACGAACGACAGGCGCAGCGTGTTCGTTTCCGGCTTGTTGGCGTAGAACGGGGCGCCCGGGACGAACGCGACGCGGGCGGCGATCGCCTGGTCCAGCAGTTTCATTGCGTCGATGTGCTTCGGCAGCGTGACCCAGATGAACATGCCGCCTTCCGGACGGGTCCACGTCACGCCTTCCGGGAACTGCTCGGCCATCGCATCCAGCATCACCTGGCACTGGTTGGCGTACAGGTTGCGGATGGTCGGGATGTGTTCGTTCAGGAAGCCGTCCTTGACGACTTCGTGCACGACCATCTGCGTCAGGGTCGCGGTGTGCAGGTCGGCGGCCTGCTTGGCCAGCTCGAGGCGGCGCACGAGCGGCAGCGGGGCGACGACATAGCCCAGGCGGATGCCCGGCGTCAGCACTTTCGAGAACGAGCCCATGTAGATGACGCCGTCCGGGTTCATCGACAGCATGCGCGGCATCGGCTCGCCCTTGTACGACAGCGCGCCGTACGGATCGTCCTCGATCAGCGGCAGGCCGAGGCGGGCGCAGGTTTCCACCAGTTCGCGGCGGCGCTCGATCGACAGCGAGCGGCCGGTCGGGTTCTGGAAGTTCGGCAGCGAGTACAGCAGGCGTGCACCCTTGGCCAGCGGCTCGATCGACGACGGCACCAGGCCGTGGTCGTCCGTGTCGACCGACTGGAACTCCGGACGGTAGACCGAGAAGGCTTGCAACGCGCCGAGGTAGCTGGGGGTTTCCACCAGCACGCGCGAGCCTTCGTCGATCAGGACCTTGCCGAGCAGGTCGAGGGCCTGCTGGGAGCCGGACACCATCAGGATCTGTTCCGGCACGATCTTGCTGCCTTCCGTGGACAGATAATCCGCAATCCATTCGCGCAGCGGCGCGTAGCCGTCCGTCGGGCCGTATTGCAGCGCCTGTTTACCATTCTCCGACAGTACTTTGTCGTAGGCCGCCTTCATGCGTTCGACGGGGAAGGTGGCGGGCGAAGGCAGGCCGCCGGCGAAGGAGATGATCTCCGGACGCTGGGTGATCTTCAGGATCTCGCGGATCGCCGAGCTTTGTAGCTGCTGGGCGCGCTCCGAGAACTGCCACTGGATGGGATTGGGATTTTCGATTTTCATACTGGTCTCACAGGAAGGGCCACGATGGTGCGTCGGCCATTATAAAGCACGCCGGGTAGGCTGCTCTCTCGATAGAGGAGCACGCCTGATAAGCATGCTCCGGTTAAAATTCTGTAGCAGAGCGATAGTTTATTCCACTTCGGCGATCAGTTCGATCTCGACCGAGGCGCCGAGGGGCAGCGACGCCACGCCGAAGGCCGAGCGCGCGTGCTTGCCGACGTCGCCGAACACTTCGCCCAGCAGTTCCGAGCAGCCGTTCGTGACGAGGTGCTGTTCCGTGTAGTCCGGCGTCGACGCGACCAGGCTCATCACCTTGACGATGCGCTTCACGCGGTTCAGGTCGCCGCCGACGGCCGCCTGCAGCGTACCGATCAGGTCGACCGCCACGGCGCGCGCCGCCGCCTTGCCCTGTTCCGTCGTCTTGTCCTTGCCCAGCAGGCCGGTGTTCACCGTACCGTCCGCATTCTTGGAAATGTGGCCGGACAGGAAGACCAGGTTGCCGGTCTGCGCATACATGACGTAGGCAGCCGCCGGCGTCGCCGGTGCCGAGAGAGTGATGTTCAGTGCGTTGAGTTTGTCGTAGACGGACATGGATTCCCCAGGGTTGTTTGAAAAGAAAGCCGTTATTGTACGACTTGCCGGCGGGCGTAGGCATCACAGGACGCATACGCATTATCGCCTCACCTGCATGCGTCGCCCCAGCGCGACGGTCGCGATCACGGCCAGCGCGAAGCCGACGTTGGCAAGCGTGAGCGTCTCGCCGAGCAGGATGGCGGCGCCGGCCAGCGACAGGAAGGGCTGCAGCAACTGTACCTGTCCCACGCGGGCCACGCCGCCCAGCGCCAGGCCGCGGTACCAGAAAAAGAAGCCGATGAACATCGAGAATACGGTGACGTAGCCGAACGCGAGCCAGCTGGCCGCGCCGACGTCGCCCAGGCGGCCGATCTGCTCGCCCTCCAGCGCCAGCAGCAGGACGGCGGCCGGCACGGCGGCCAGTACGAGCGCCCAGCAGATGGTTTCCTGCCCGCCCAGCGTGCGCGCCAGGCGGCCGCCTTCCGCATAGCCGGCCGCCGCGGAGACGATGGCGCCGAACATCAGTACATCGGCCGCCTGCAGCGCGCCGCCGCCCTGGCTCAGCGCGAACGCGACGACCAGTCCGGAACCCAGCAGCGCGACGAGCCAGAACCCGTTCGATGGCCGCTCGTAGCCGCGCAGCGCCGCGTACAGCGCCGTCGCCAGCGGCAGCATGCCCGCCAGCACGGCACCGTGCGACGCCGGCACGCAGCGCATCGCGATGGAGCTAAGCAGCGGAAACCCGAGCACGCAGCCGAGCCCCACGATGACCAGGGGCCGCAGCGCCGCGCGTCCCGGCCACGCCACACGGCGCATCCGCAGCCAGCCGGCCGCGAGCACGGCGGCGCCCAGCGCGCGCGCCAGCGTGAGGAACAGCGGGTCGAGCTCGCGCACCGCGAGCCGCGTGAACGGCAGGGTGAGGCTGAAGATGGCGACGCCGACCAGGCCCAGCAGCATGCCGCGCGCTTCGTCGGACGTCGTGCCGAGGGGTGGGGTCGGTGTGAGTGTCGTGGGACGCATACGTTCTCCGGTTGTCGTTGCAGCAAACTTTGGTCAGGGTTATGCTAGTCCGGACGAGCAGTACAGTCCCTATACACTTACCGATATCCTTTTCGCACTGTAATGGTGAAATGACCGATACAACGATCCCGACATTGCTGTCACGCGATTCCGGCGAACCGCTGGCCGACCAGATCGTCCGGATGATCAGCGCCCGAATCGACGACAAGCAGTTGCGCGCGGGTGCGCGCATGCCCTCGATCCGCCGCTTCGCCGCGGCGCACGGCGTCTCGCCGTTCACGGTCGTCGCCAGCTACGACCGCCTCGTCGCGCAGGGCTACCTGGAATCGCGCCGCGGCGCCGGTTTTTTCGTGCGCGAGCGCGCGCCGCTGAACACGGCGCTGCGCCGCGACGACCCGGACATTGCGGGCGCGCTGGAAAAGCGCGCGCTGGACGTCGTTTGGCTGGTCCGCCACATGTTCCGCCAGATGCCGGGCCAGCCGACGAGCGCGGCCGGCGTCTTGCCGACCGCGTGGCTGGACGGGCAGGGCGTCGCCAACGCGCTGCGTGCCGTCAGCCGCCAGAACAGCAGCGCGCTGCTGAACTACGCCAGTCCGCAGGGGTACGCGCCGCTGCGCGAACAGCTGCAGCGCAAGCTGGCGGAGCTGGAAATCGCGGCCGCGCCCGAACAGTTCGTGACGACGCTGGGCGTGACGCAAGGCCTGGACCTCGTCGCGCGCGAATTCTGCCGCCCGGGCGACACCGTGTTCGTCGACGACCCGGCCTGGTTCCTGATGTTCGGCTCGTTCGCCGCAATGGGGCTGAAAGTGGTAGGTATCCGGCGTCAGGCGGACGGCCCGGACCTGGCCGAGTTCGAGGCGCTGGCGGCATTGCACAAGCCGCGCCTGTACATCATCAACTCGGTGCTGCACAATCCGAGCTCCACGTCGCTGTCGGCCGCGAAGGCTTTCCAGATCCTGCGCATCGCCGAGCGCCACGACATCACGGTCGTCGAGGATGACATCTATTGCGATCTGCACCCGGGCGGTTCGCAGCCCGCCACCCGGCTGGCGGCGCTGGACCAGCTGCAGCGCGTGATCTACCTGGGCGGCTTTTCGAAATCGCTGGCGCCGAACCTGCGCGTGGGCTTCATCGCCGCCTCCGCCGACATCGCGCAGCGCCTGGCGGACCGCAAGATGCTGGCCACCCTGAGCACGAGCGACCTGGGCGAGCGGGTCGTTTATAAAATTCTGTCCGAGGGCGTGTACCGCAAGCACCTGGACCGCATCCGTACCCGCCTGGACGCCATCCGCCCGCCGGTGCTGCGGCGCATCGAATCGCTCGGCATGACCCTGGAGCCGGCGCCGACCGCGGGCATGTTCGTGTGGGCCGACTGCGGCCGCGACACCAACGTGCTCGCGGCGCGCGCGATGGACGAGGGCCTGCTGCTCGCGCCGGGCAGCCTGTTCTCGCCGAACCAGCTGCCGTCCACGAAGCTGCGCCTGAACGTGGCGGCCATGGAGGACGACACCGCGTGGCGCTTCCTCGAGCGCGCATTGGCCTGATGGTCAGGGCAGCTTGATCGACACGACGCCGGCCAGCAAGACCAGCGCGCCGGCGAGCCGGACGCCGGAGACGGCACTTTTCGGCAGGCCGAACAGGCCGAACCGGTCGGTCAGGATCGCCACGACCTGCTGCCCGGCGATCGTGAATCCGACCGTCGCGGCCGCGCCGATCACGGGCAGCGCGAGGAAGACGGTCGTGACGTAGCACACGCCCACCGGCCCGCCCAGCCACGCCCACCACGGCACGGCGCACAGTCCGCCGAGCGTCGGACGTTCGTTGCGGTTCAAGGCCAGCACGAGGGCGAGCACGATCGCCATGCCCGCCGTCGCCACGGCGAAACTCGCGAGCGACACGACCAGCGGCGCACCGACGGTCCGCGCGACGGCCGCGTTGAGCGCACCCTGCATGGGCAGCACGCCGCCGCACAGCGCGGCCGCCGCGACCCACGCCGGCTTGATCCGGCGGGGCGGGGCGCCCGCCGCGGGACGCTGGCCGCGCACGATCAACAGGATGCCGGCGGCGACGCATGCGGCGCCCAGCCACGTGAACGGCCCGGGCGCGCGCTGGACGACGCCCAGCAGGCCGGCACCGTCCAGCAGCAGCGACGTGAACGCCTGCCCCGCGATGAACAGCCCGATCGTGATGACGGCACCGATGCGGGGGATGAACACGATCCCCGCGACGACAAACATGGCGCTGGCGAGGCCGCCCAGCAGCTGCCACCAGTGGGCCTGCCCCAGCCGGCCCAGCGCGGGCAGGGCGCCGCCGGCCGCGACGGCAATGAACAGCAGGACGGTGGCGACGAACAGTTGCAGGGTCGCGGCGGCGAACGGGCTCGCGACGGCCTTGCCCAGGCGGGCGTTGGCCGCCGCCTGCAACGGCAGGCCGCAGCCTGCCAGGAAGGCGATAACAATATAAATCGTATTCATGATTGCTCCAGGAATTTGAGACCGGCGATCCCGCCGAAGACGACCGCCATGCACAGCATCCGCGCCGGCGACAGCGTCTCGGCGAAGATGGCGACACCGACGAGGCTGACGCCGAGGGCGCCGATGCCCGTCCACACCGCATACGCGATCCCGAGCGGCAGCGTGCGTACGGCACCAGCGAGCAGCCAGATGCTGCCCAGCGCGGCGAGCACCGCCACGAGCGAGGGAACGGGGCGGGTGGCGCCCGCCGATGCCTTCAGCGCGAAGGCCATCGCGACTTCCAGCACCCCGGCCGCGAAGAGTTGCGCCCATGCGGCCATGTCAGGCCTGCCGCATCTTGATCCGGGCCCGCGCGACGGCCGGGCGCTCGTCGATCCTGCGCAGCCAGGCGTCCACGTGCGGATAGTCGCGTGGGGCGATGCCCAGCTCGTCATAGGTGGCCAGCCACGGGTAGAACGCGATGTCCGCCATCGTGTACGCGTCGCCCGCGATCCAGGCCGAGACGGCGAGGCGGCGCTCGATCACGCCGTAGAGCCGCTGCGTTTCGCGCGTGTAGCGGTCCAGCGCCATCGCGTTGCGTTCCGGGGCCGCGTGCCTGAACCACCACAGCTGGCCCAGCATCGGCCCGACGCTGGCCGCCTGCAGGAACAGCCATTGCAGCACGACATCCTCGTCGGGGATCAACCTGCCCGTGGCGCGGCCGAGGTGGGCCAGGATCGCGCACGATTCGAACATGCCCTGGCCGGTGTGGTCGTCGACGAGCGCGGGGATCTTGTTGTTGGGGCTGATTTTCAAGAACGCGGGCGCGAACTGCTCGCCCGCGCCCAGGTCGACGTGGCGGACCCGGTAGTCCAGGCCGAGTTCTTCCAGCGCGATGATGAGTTTCCTGCCGTTCGGGGTGTCGGCGACATAAGCGGTGTACATGTTTTCCTCCTGTGATGGACAGGGAGAGCGTAGCTTGTGCAAAAATGGATGAACATTCGATTTATTCAGACATTGCTTGTCTGTTTTTGCATATCCATGGACTGGGACGACTATCAATACTTCCTGGCGGTGGCGGGCGGCGGCTCCGTCTCGGCCGCCGCGCGCCGGTTCGGGCAGAGCCACTCGACGGTACTGCGCCGGCTGGACAAATTGGAGACCGCGCTCGACGTCCGCCTGTTCGAGCGCTTCCAGACCGGCTACGTGCTGACGGCCAGCGGCGAGGAATTACAGGCGCTGCTGACCCCGATCGGCGAGGGCATGCAGGACATCGAGCGGAAGCTGGCCGGGCAGGATGCGGCACTGCAGGGCACGATCCGCGTCACGACGACCGATACCCTGATGGCCGTGCTGCTGCCGGTGCTGGCGGATTTTCGCGCGCGCTACCCCGGCATCCAGTTGCAGATCACGGTCAACAACAGCTTCCTGAATCTGTCGAAGCGCGATGCGGACGTCGCCATCCGGCCGTCGAACATGCCGCCCGACAACCTCGTCGGCCGCAAGGCCGGCACCCTGCGCACGGCGCCGTACGCGTCGACGGCGTATCTGGCGCAGCGGCCGCGCGGAGACCACGAGTGGATCGCGCCCGACGACAGCCTCGCGCACCTGCGCCAGGCCCGCTGGCTGCGCGAGCACGTGCCGGCGGACAAAATCGCCGCCAGCGTGGATACGCTGCTGGGCATGGCGGCGGCCGTCGAGGCCGGCCTGGGTGCCGGCATGCTGCTGTGTTTGCTGGCGGATGCGCGGCCGGGGCTCGTCCGGCTGGCCGATCCCGATCCGGCGCTGGACACGGACGTGTGGATCCTCACGCATCCCGACCTGAGGCGCGTGCAGCGGATCCGGGTGTTCACGGCGTTCGTCTTCGACGGGCTCGCGGCGGTGCTTGGCCCGGCTTGACAGGCATATTCTCTTGTCCTACGCTGCGCGGTCCGCTACGGACAGACAAAGGAACAGCATGCGCGCCGCAACGATTCATGGAGCCTGGATAGCCGTCCTGCTGGCAGCTGCACTGACGCCGGCGCAGGCCGGCCGACTGGACGACATCGCCGCGCGCGGCGTGCTGCGCGTGGGCAGTACGGGCGACTACAAGCCCTTCAGCTACCGGCAGGCCGGCGGCGGGTTCATCGGCATGGATGTGGAGCTGGCGGGCGAACTGGCGCGCTCGCTCGGCGTGCGGCTGGAACTGGTGCCGACCACCTGGCCGACGCTGATGGCCGACCTGGGGGCGGACAAGTTCGACCTCGCACTGAGCGGCGTCTCGGTGACGGCCGAGCGTCGACGGGAGGCGCTGTTCTCGGTGCCCTATCTGCACGATGGCAAGACCCCGATCACGCGCTGCGAGAACGCCGCCCGCTTCCAAACGCTGGCGCAGATCGACCGGCCGGAGGTGCGGCTGATCGTCAATCCGGGCGGCACCAACGAACGCTTCGCCCGTGCCCGGGCGCCGCACGCCCGGCTGACCGTGTACCCGGACAATGTGACCATCTTCGGCCAGATCGTCAGCGGTGCGGCCGACCTCATGATCACCGACGCCATCGAAACCCGTTTGCAGCAGCGCCTGCATCCGCAGCTGTGCGCGGTGCATCCGGAGGCGCCGTTCGACATGGCGCAGAAGGCCATCCTGCTGCCGCGCGATGCGGCGCTGAAGACGTACGTCGACCGCTGGCTGCAGCAGCGCCTCGACAATGGCGACGTGCCGCAGCGCCTGGATCGATGGCTGGCGTTCCCCTGGGGGCTGGAGCCGCTGCGCCAGGCCATCGACCAGCGCCTGCTGCTGGCGCAGGATGTGGCGCGGGCCAAGTGGAATACGCAGGCCGCCATCGAAGACCTGCCGCGCGAAGAACAAGTCATCGCCGCGGCAGTGCGCCAGGGAAGCGCGCTGGGCCTGCCGGAGGCATGGATACGCACCGTGTTCCGCGCGCAGATCGACGCCTCCAAGACGGTGCAGCGCGCGCTGTACGAGCGCTGGCAAGCGGAGGGCGCGGGCCGCTTCGACGACGCGCCCGACCTCGGCAAGACCATCCGCCCAGAGCTGGACCGCCTCACCACCCAGCTGCTGCGTGCCATGGCCGACAACCAGACGCTGTTGCACGACGGCGGCCGCCAGGCCGACGTCGTCGCCGCCATGCATGCGCTGCAGGCACGCGCCATCAATCCGGCCGCGGCCGGGCAGGCCCTGGCGCCGTTCCTGTCCGCTACGCCATCGGCTGGCGAATGACCGTCTTCCACCGGGCCGGATCGGCGCGGCGGATGTCGCTCAGGTAGATTTCGTGGTGCTTGCCGGCGAGGCGGCCGCGCGCCTCGATGAAATCGTGCACCCGCTGGATCGTCGGACCTTCTGCGGTGAACGGGCCGACGTGCAGGACCTGGGCGCACGGGCCTTCCGTAAAACGTTCGATCCGCAGTGCGTCGACGGTGTCCAGTCCCTTCTTGCGCTTCACTTCCGCCAGCGCGTCGCGTAGCAGCGACTCGTCGACGAACGCCGGCTGGTGGATCATCATCGTCCATTGCCACTTCGTCCGGTCGTTGGCGACGAACGACGCCATGTCGTCCGACCACCACAGGCCCTCCAGCGGCATCACCGCGTAGTCGATGCCCGCCGGTCCCTTCTTGACCATGAACTTGGCCGTATAGGACACGGAGAACAGCGCTTCCACGGCCCGCGCATAGTGCGGCGACGTGTTCGGATCGCCCGCGCCGTCGATCATCAGGTAGCGGATTGCGGGGACGTCCACCTGCACGACGTCGCGCGCGGACGGCTGGTACAGATGCTTGAGGTCTTTCTTGAGGTCGATCTTGCCCACGGGCCTATCTTTCCAGTAGCGCGCTCGACCGCGCCCGCTCCAGCAGCAGCGCCTGCTCGCGCTCGTTCTGCGTGAGGCTGGCAGCCCGTTCGAACTCCGCTTTCGCTTCCGCATGCCGGCCCAGTTTCGCCAGCAGGTCGCCGCGCACGCTCGGCAGCAGGTGGTACATGCGGAGCGCAGGCACGTCGAGCAGCGCGTCGGCGAGGGCGAGGCCCGCGTCGGGGCCGTAGGCCATGCCCAGCGCGACGGCGCGGTTCAGTTCCACGACGGGCGACGGCGTCAGCTGGGACAGCGCGTCGTACAGCGCGGCGATGCGGGCCCAGTCGGTCGCGTCGGGCGTGAGCGCGCGCGCGTGGCAGGCGGCGATGGCGGCCTGCAGCGCGTAGGGGCCGAGCGCGCCGAGGCGGCCCGCGCGATCCAGCGCGGCCAGGCCGCGGCCGATCAGCAGCCGGTCCCAGCGCGAACGGTCCTGGTCCATCAGCAGGATCGGCGCGCCGTCCGGGCCCGTGCGGGCGCGCTCGCGCGAGGACTGGATTTCCATCAGCGCGACGAGGCCGTGGACTTCGCCCTCGTCGGGCATCAGTTCGGCGAGCACGCGGCCCAGGCGCAGCGCCTCACGGCACAGTGTCGGCCGCAGCCATTCGTTGCCTGCGCTCGCGGAATAGCCTTCGTTGTAGATCAGGTAGATCACCTGCAGCACGGACGCGAGGCGCGGCTTGAGTTCGTCGTCGCGCGGCACTTCGAACGGCACGCGCGCTTCCGCCAGCGTGCGCTTGGCGCGTACGACGCGCTGGGCGACCGTCGCTTCCGGCACGAGGAAGGCGCGGGCGATTTCTCCGGTGGCGAGACCGCCCAGCAGTTTCAGCGCCAGCGCCGCGCGCGCCTCGGCCGACAGCACGGGGTGGCAGCAGACGAAGATCAGGCGCAGCACGTCGTCGTCGATCTCGCCCGCGGTCTCCTGCGTCAGCGCGGCCAGCTCGGCCGGGTCGCGGAAACTACCGCCGTCCGCGAGCAGGTTGTCCATCTCCCAGCTCAGCTCGCCTTCCTTGCTGGCGTGCATGGCGTGGTGGCGCAGGTGGTCGAGGGCGCGCCGCTTGGCCACCTGCATCAGCCAGGCGCCGGGCCGGTCCGGCACGCCGTCCGCCGGCCAGCGCTCCAGCGCTTCCAGCAGCGCGTCCTGGGCGAGTTCCTCGGCCCGGCCGAGGTCGCGCAGCATGCGGGTCAGCGCGCCGACGATGCGCGCCGACTCCATGCGCCAGACGGCCTCGACGATCTTGCCCGTGTCGGCGCCGCGCGTCATGTCACGGACGGTCCCAGGCCGGTTGCGGCGCCAGCTCGGCGCGCAGGGCGGCGTCGAGCTGTTCGGCGCGCACGCTGGCATCCTCGCGCAGCCGGGCCGTGGTCTCGTCCGCTGGCGCGTGCTTGCCGAGCGGCGCGATCAGCGCCACCGGCCGGACCTCGACCTCGACTTCCGGCCCCGTCGGATAGGGCAGCGTGCGCGCCCAGTCCAGCGCGGCATCGATCGACGGTGCGCGGATCATCCAGAAGCCGGCGATCAGTTCCTTGGCTTCCGCGAACGGGCCGTCGATGATGCTGGCGCCGCCGTTCGCGACGCGCACGCGGGCGCCGCGCGCCGTGGATTTCAGGCCGTCGCCGGCCAGCAGCGTGCCGGCCGCCGCGTGGATGGCGTTGAAGGCGTTCAGCCGGTCCAGCTTTTCCTGCAGCGGGATGGCGTCGCGCTCGGTGCCGGCGTCGGAGCGCAGCAGGATCGCGTAGCACGTGTCGTCGCCGGCCGCGCCGGGCGGGATGCCCGCGCAGCCGCCGGGGCAACCCGTCTCGCGCAATTCCACCGTGACGTCGTCCTTGGCGGAGACCACGCCATTGGCCTGCAGCCATGCCAGCGCCGCGGCGCGCGACGGCGCCTCGAACACGGCGAAACCGGCCGGCAGGCGCTCGCCGGCCGGGAAGGGGCCGGAGGTCACGGCTTCGCCGCCGGGCCACAGTTTCAGGCGCCGCGCGTCGGCGTCCGGCGCGAAGGCCAGCGCGAGCGCGGGGGCGCGCGGACCGTCGGCGGTCGCCGCCTGGCCGCCCGGCAGGCGGCGCAGCAGGTCGTCCAGCACGGCCTGCGGGTCGGCGGCCGCGGCGCGCGTGCCGTTGTCGGTACGGATGAGCATGAACTGCATGGTGGTCTCCTTAGCGTGCCGCCATTTGTTCGCGCAGGCGGTCTTCCTGTTCGCGCACGTCGGCCGGGAGGTCCGTGCCGAAGTCGTCGGGGCCGAAGATCTGGCGGATTTCGATCTCGCTCTCGACACCTTCGTGCGGATTCGGGCAGCGCTTGAACCACTCGATGGCTTCTTCCTTCGAACCCACCTCGATCAGCCAGAAACCGGCCACGAGTTCCTTCGTTTCCGTGAACGGACCGTCGATCACGGTGCGCTGGTTCCCATTGAACCGGATGCGGGCGCCTTTGGCACTGGGCATCAGGCCCTCGCCGGCCAGCATGACGCCGGCCTTGACGAGTTCCTCGTTGAAATTGCCCATGTCCGTAAACAGTTTTTCGCTCGGCATGATGCCGGCTTCCGAGGCCGCGCTGGCCTTCACGATCACCATGAATTTCATTGCTGTGCTCCTTCGCAGCCCTGGCCCATCGATTGCTGCATTTCTTCCCGGATCTGCTCGGGCGTCATGTCGCGCTTGTGGGTGGCGATCGACCAGCGGTGGCCGAACGGGTCCTCGAGCTGGCCGTAGCGGTCGCCCCAGAACATGTCGGCGACCTGCATGATCGGCTTGCCGCCCGCGTCGATGGCGCGGGCGTAGGCGGCGTCGACGTCTTCCACGTACAGGTGGATGTAGACGGGCGTGTTCTTCAGGGCCAGCGGGCCGACGCAACCGTAGTCGGGGAAGTCGTCGGCCAGCATGAAGATCGAGTCGCCGATGCGCATCTGGGCATGCATGATCTTGCCGTCCGGGCCGGGCATGCGGCTCATTTCGACGGCGCCGAAGGCCTGCGCGTAGAACGTCAGCGCGTCGGCCGCGCCGCTGCAGACGAGGTGCGGGGTGATCGTGTGGAAGCCTTCGGGGATGGGACGCACTTGCTGGGTCATGATGTTTCTCCTTCGTGAGTGGTTGTGGGTGCCGCCATCCGTACGACGATCGGGCTTCCACGGTTTCGACACGCCCGCGCAAAAAAATTTCGGCCGACCGCAACGTTATGCCGACTCGGTCAAAAAGTCGAGAATCTTAGTGTATGTATAAGAAATGCGATTCGGAAAAAATAGCTCTTGAAATCCCTGTTGGTATCCCAATATCGAACCGGTCTGTCCAACCCTGTTAGTCACGAGGATATAAAAGATGGCTGTCGCCGAAAAAGAAACCCTTGGGTTCCAAGCAGAAGTCAAACAGCTGCTGCAACTGATGATCCACTCCTTGTATTCGAACAAGGAGATTTTCCTTCGAGAACTGATTTCCAATGCGTCCGACGCGGCCGACAAGCTGCGTTTCGAGGCCATCAACAACGACAGCCTGTACGGCAACGACCATGAACTGAAGATCAAGGTCCTGTTCGACAAGGATGCGAAGACCGTCACCATTTCCGACAACGGCATCGGCATGAGCCGCGACGAAGTGATCTCGCACCTGGGCACGATCGCCAAGTCGGGCACGAAGGAATTCTTCAGCAGGCTGTCGGGCGACCAGCAGGCCGACGCCGCGCTGATCGGCCAGTTCGGCGTGGGCTTCTACTCGGCCTTCATCGTGGCCGACCGCGTCACCGTCGAGACCCGCCGCGCGGGCGCCGACGCGGCGGACGGCGTCCGTTGGGAATCGACGGGCGAGGGCGACTACACCGTCGAGCAGGTCGAGAAGACCAGCCGCGGCACCGACATCGTCCTGCACCTGCGCGAAGGCGAGGAAGAGCTGCTGTCGTCGTGGAAGCTGAAGTCCATCATCCGCAAGTACTCCGACCACATCTCGCTCCCGATCGAGATGAAGAAGGAAGAGTGGGACGAGGAGAAGAAGGAAACCGTCGTCAAGGACGAATTCGAGACCGTCAACCAGGCGTCCGCGCTGTGGGCCCGCTCGAAGTCGGACATCACCAAAGAGCAGTACGAAGAGTTTTATAAACACGTCTCGCACGACTTCCAGCCGCCGCTCGCCTACACGCACAACCGCGTCGAAGGCCGCAGCGAATATACGCAGCTGCTGTACGTGCCGGGCCACGCCCCGTTCGACCTGTGGGACCGCAACAAGCGCGGCGGCATCAAGCTGTACGTGAAGCGCGTCTTCATCATGGACGACGCCGAACAGCTGATGCCGGTCTACCTGCGCTTCGTGAAGGGCGTGATCGATTCGAACGACCTGCCGCTGAACGTCTCGCGCGAGATCCTGCAGGAATCGCGCGACGTGCGCGTGATCCGCGAAGGCTCGACCAAGCGCGTGCTGGGCATGCTGGAAGAGATGGCCAACAGCGACGAGCAGGAAGGCAAGGACAAGTACGCGACCTTCTGGAAGGAATTCGGCCAGGTGCTGAAGGAAGGCATCGGCGAGGATGCCACCAACAAGGACCGCATCGCCAAGCTGCTGCGCTTCGCGTCGACGCAGACGGATTCCCCGGACCAGACCGTGTCGTTCGCCGACTACATCGGCCGCATGAAGGAAGGCCAGGACAAGATTTACTACGTCACGGCGGATAACTACAACGCCGCGAAGAACAGCCCGCACCTGGAGATCTTCCGCAAGAAGGGCGTCGAAGTGCTGCTGCTGACCGACCGCGTGGACGAGTGGATGCTGTCGTTCCTGAACGACTTCGACGGCAAGGAACTGGTGTCGGTCGCGAAGGGCGGCCTGGACCTGGGCAAGCTCGAGGACGAGGCCGAGAAGAAGGAGCACGAAGAGACCGAGACGCAGTACAAGGATCTCGTCGAGAAGATGAAGGGGGCGCTGGCCGACAAGGCCAAGGACGTGCGCGTCACGTTCCGCCTGACGGATTCGCCGGCCTGCCTCGTGGCGGACGAACACGAACTGTCCGCGAACCTCGTGCGCATGCTGAAGGCGGCCGGCCAGGATGCGCCGGAGTCGAAGCCGATCCTCGAGATCAACCCGAACCATCCGCTCGTCACGCGCCTGAAGTACGAGGACGCCGCGAGCCCGCGTTTCGGCGACTGGGCGCACATCCTGTTCGACCAGGCCATGCTGGCCGAAGGCGGCAGCCTGACGGATCCGGCGGCGTTCGTGAAGCGCCTGAACGAGATGCTGCTGGCGACGGCGGCCAAGTAAGCGCGTCATCATGGAAGCCGGGCACTGCCCGGCTTTTTTTTCGACCTGGATTCAGGTCCGCATACCCAGTCCGCGCGCACCCAGCGACAGGGCGGCAGCAATCGCCCGCCGCAGCACCCGCTGCAGCGCTTCGGTGAGCGGATTCAACGCCAGCGCCACGACGGCGATCGCGGTGCCGATCGCGAGGATCTCGTGCGCCGCCCCGCGCTCGATCGGCAGCAGCGATTGCCACAGCCCGATCACGATTCCATGCGACAGGTAGAGCGTGAACGTATGTCCAGCCACGAAGCGGATCGGTCGCGCCAGCCGCGGCAGGGTGTCGAATTCCGCCTGGCGCGCGCAGGCGAAATTCAGCAGCACGAGCAGCATGACGGCGTAGTCGGCCAGCACGCGGTCGGCGCTGCCCATGCGGATGCCGGCGAAGGGCCACAGGCCGTTGGCGACGTCGCGCAGGTAGGGTTCCGGGTCGAACCAGCCCCACAGGCCGATCAGGACGACGGACAGCATCCAGCCGGCGCGCGCGAGGGCGGGACCGAACGTCAGCCGGCCCTGCAGGCGGTACAGCGCGACGCCGGACAGCCACACGGGCAGCAGCAGCCACAGGCGCGGGCCGACGACCGCCAGCACGGCACCGGCGGCGAGCCAGCGGCGCCGTCCCTTCGTGAAATGGAAGACGCCGAACAGCACGTAATACCAGGCTTCGTAATCGAGCGACCAGTACGGGATCAGCCACGGCGGCCGCTCGACGAAGCTCCATGCGTCGCCCAGGAAGGCGAGGTGGAACGGCACGTACAGCCAGGGGCGGCGCAGCTCGTACGAGTCGTCGATGGGCACGTGCAGCACGTCCTGCACGACCGTCGCCAGGATGAAGGCCAGGGCCAGCACGGGCAGCACGACGGAATACAGGCGCGCCGCCCGCGCCACGACGTAGCTCGGCGCCGTCAGGTTCTTGTGTTCGGCGCTGTACGCGATCACGAAGCCGGACAGCACGAAGAACGCGATGACCGCCTCGCGCCCGAAGTCGGGGATGTGGGCGATCTGGGCGTCGTCGAAGATGCGGAAATAGCCGAAGTGCGCCACCACGACGGCCAGCGCGGCGCAGGCGCGCGCGAGGTCGAGGTAGAGGGAGAAGCGCGCGTCGAGCGCGCCGGCCCGCGCCGGGGTCATCGTGCCGTCCGGCGTTACGGGTTCAGGTCGCGGCAGAATTCGTCGAGCATCGCTTCGCCCTCCGGCCATGGACCGTAGCCGCTGCCGCCGTTGATGTGGCCCGCCGGTCCGATCTCCACCAGCTTGCTGCCCCACGCCTGGGCGAACATGCGCGCGCGGTCCGGGGCCACGTATTCGTCGTTGCTGCTGGCGACGACGATGGACGGGAACGGCAGCTTTGCCAGCGGGATCGGCCTGAAGCCGTTGGCATCGATCGGGTAGGACGCCGCTTCGACGTCGCTCGGCGCGACGAGGAAGGCGCCGGCGATCTTGAGCTTCGATCCGGACTGCGCCCATTGCGCCACCAGCATGCAGGCGAGGCTGTGCGCGACGAGGATCGGCCGGCCCTCGCACTCGGCGATGGCGGCATCCAGTTCGGCCACCCATTCGTCGCGGTCCGGGTTGTTCCAGTCGCGATGCGGCACCCGTGTCCAGGCGGGATATTTACGTTCCCAATGGGTCTGCCAGTGCTGCGGGCCCGAGTTCCACAGGCCGGCCAGGGTCAGGATGTCGCACTTCATGTTCGCTCCAGTGTGGTCTTGCCGGCCATTGTACGATGGCGCGCCGCTACAGCGCCGTGCGCAGCGCGAACAGCTCGGGGAACAGTACGACGTCCAGCATCTTGCGCAGGTAGCTCACGCCCGCCGTGCCGCCCGTGCCGGTCTTGAAGCCGATGATGCGCTCCACCGTCGACACGTGGCGGAAGCGCCAGAACCGGAAGGCCGTCTCCAGGTCCACCAGCTTTTCGGCCAGTTCGTACAGGGCCCAGTGGTGCTCCGGATCGCGGTAGACCTCGAGCCACGCGGCCATCACGCTGTCGTCGTGGACGGTCGGCTGCGTCGGGTCGACGTCCAGCCGGCCTGGCGCGATGGCGAGGCCGGTGCGGGCCAGCAGCCGCACGGCTTCGTCGTAGATCGACGGCGCGTGCAGTTCGCGCTCGAGCAGCGCGTGGTGCTCGGGCGAGGCCTTGTGCACGGCCAGCATGGCGGCATTCTTGTTCCCGAGGATGAATTCCAGCTCGCGGTACTGGAACGACTGGAAGCCCGAGGACGACGCCAGGTAGGGGCGGATCGCGCTGTATTCCGGGGGCGTCATCGTGGCCAGCACGTCCCAGGCGTGCACCAGCTGGTCCATGATGCGCGCCACCCGCGCCAGCATTTTAAAAGCGGGCGGCAGGTCGTCCGCGCGGATGTGGGCGCGCACGGCCTGCAGCTCGTGCAGCATCAGCTTGATCCACAGCTCGCTCGTCTGGTGCTGGACGATGAACAGCATCTCGTTGTGGTTCGGCGACAGCGGGTGCTGGGCCGACAGGATCTGGTCCAGGCCCAGGTAGTCGCCGTAGCTCATGCTGCGGCTGAAATCCATCTGTGCGCCGTGCCACTGCGGGTCTTTTTTATCGGTGTCCACGGTGCCTCCTCAGGTCACGGCGCTGCGCTCGGCGCGGGTGTCGTAGTCGGCGCGGTCGAGGATGTCGCGCAGTATCTCCACGGCGTCCCAGACGTCCGCGAAACTGGTGTACAGCGGCGTGAAGCCGAAGCGCATGATTTCCGGCTCGCGGTAGTCGCCGATGACGCCGCGCGCGATCAGCGCCTGCATCACCGCATACCCGTGCGGATGCGTGAAGCTCACCTGGCTCCCGCGCGCGGCATGCTCGCGCGGCGTGACGAGGCCCAGCGGGTGGGCGGCGCAGCGGCTTTCCGCCAGCGCGATGAACAGGTCCGTCAGCGCCAGCGATTTGGCGCGCAGGGCGGCCATGCTGGTGGCTTCGAAGATCTCCAGCCCGCACTCGACGAGCGCGAGCGACACGACCGGCTGCGTGCCGCACAGCGCGCGTCCGATGCCGTCGGCGGCCTCGAACCCGTGCGCCATGGCGAACGGCGCCGCGTGGCTCCACCAGCCCGTGAGCGGATGGCGGAACGCGGCCTGGTGACGCCTGGGCACCCAGATGAAGGCCGGGGCGCCCGGGCCGCCGTTCAGGTATTTATAGGTGCAGCCCACCGCGAAGTCGGCGTCGGCCCCGTTCAGGTCCACCGGCACGGCGCCGGCCGAGTGGGCGAGGTCCCACAGCACGAGGGCGCCGCAGGCGTGCGCGTGGCGCGTCAGCGCGGCCATGTCGTGCATGCGCCCCGTGCGGTAGTTCACGTGCGTGAGCATCAGCACGGCGCAATCCGCGTCGACGGCCGCTTCCAGTTCCTCGGGCGAGTCGACGAGGTGGATGCGGTAGCCGCGGTCCAGCCAGCGCGCGAGACCGTCCGCCATATAGATATCGGTGGGGAAGTTGCTGCGTTCCGTGACGAGCACCTTGCGGGCCGGGTCGCGGTCCGCCTGGATCGCCAGCGCGGCGGCCAGCGCCTTGAACAGGTTCAGCGACGTCGTGTCCGTGACGACCACTTCGCCGGCCGTGGCGCCGATCAGCGGGGCGAGGCGGTCGCCGAGCCGGCCGGGGAGGGCGAACCAGCCGGCCGTGTTCCAGCTGCGGATCAGTCCCTGGCCCCATTCCTGGCCGACGACGTCGCGCGTGCGGTCGAGCGCGGCGCGCGGGCGGGCGCCCAGAGAATTGCCGTCCAGGTAGATGACGCCCTCGGGCAGGTCAAAACGGTCGCGCAGCGGCGCGGCCGGGTCGGCGGCGTCGAGCGCGAGGCAGGCCGCGCGCGTGGTGACGGCGGCGATGTCATAGGTGGGTAGGTTCATGCGGGAAGTGTAGCCAGTTTTACATCAATCGGGCGCAGAAAAAAATTTTCAAAAATTTTTGGTCCTGGCCCTAAAGTTTCTCTGAAGGCTGACGATAACCGTCTCAGATGACCAGGATTGGATCGAAAAAAAAGTTTGTCGACACCCTAAAGTTCGGCAAAAACGGTCCGATAACGAGTCAGTAGGGTTGCTTGAGGGACAAAAAATATTTTTTGAGGAACCCTAAAGTTCCCGAAACCGTTGACGTAAACCAACACAGCAATACGTTGTTGGCGACGTCGAAGGGCAGGAAATCGCCCCGGTTGCATATCATTCTTCCGGCCCCTTTTCATAGGGGAGCCACCACGATTCGGCAGGGTTTGTCAGACAAACTCCTACGGATCGATCTCGTCTTTGCCGGACGAAAAATACAGACAGTCTCCTATTCTCCAAAAGTTTCCTCACAGTCAGAATCTATCTCACCGGCAACACACAACGCCTCACAGATAGATCAAACGGAGAGATGGAAATGACTGCGAACGACATGATGGCTGAAATTCGTGATGCGAACCTGAGCTACCTGATGCTGGCACAGCAGATGATTCGCGCGGACAAGGTCACCGCAATTTTCCGTCTCGGCATCTCGGCCGACATCGCCGACCTGATCGAAGGCATGAGCAACGCCCAGATCCTGAAACTCGCCGGCGGCAACATGATGCTGGCCCGCTTCCGCTTCGACGACGCCGCGATCCTCGGCATGCTGACGAGCCACAGCAAGGACCGTGCCCTCGCCCAGTCGCACGCCGCCATCCTGATGGCTGGCCAGCCCGCAGAAGAAATCGCCTGACATCGAACACCGCACACCCCCGGCAGAGAACGAAACCGGAGGTCGCACACCCCCGGCAGAGAACGAAGCCGGGGGTCAGAGCGCGAAGTTGCCTTTTTGCGCTCTGACCCCGAATCCAGCCAGCAGCCAGCAAACAGAATCGAAGTCACGGAGAACAGCATGACCAAGAAAAGCGTCGTCTCGGAAGCCCAGGAAATCCAGCTGGCCATCGAACTGATCCAGCTCGGTGCACGCCTCCAACTGCTGGAAAGCGAAGTCTCCCTGTCGCGCGAGCGCCTGATCAAGCTGTACAAGGAACTGAAGGGTGTGTCGCCGCCGAAGGGCATGCTGCCGTTCTCGACCGACTGGTTCCTGACGTGGCAACCGAATATCCACGCTTCGCTGTACATCAACATCTATAAATTCCTGGTCGAGTATGCCGGTGCCACGGGCATCGAGGCCGTGATGAAGGCGTACAAGCTGTACCTGGAACAAATGCCGCCGGCCGCGGGCGAAGAGCCGCTGCTGTCGCTGACCCGCGCCTGGACCCTCGTGCGCTTCTTCCAGGGCAATATGCTCCAACTGGCACCGTGCTCCAAATGCCAGGGTAAATACGTCGTCAACGCCCTCGACCTGAACAACGATTACCAGTGCGGCCTGTGCCACATGCCTTCGCGCGCCGGCAAGACCCGCAAGGCCAAGGACGCCGCCGCACTCGCCGCCGCCTGAGCGGTTTTCCCTCCAGGTCGATGACCCAGCCTGCCTCGCGCCGCGCGTTCGCGGCGCCGTCCGTCCGCGCGCTGCTGGCCCAGGCCGGCGCTTTCCCTCTCACCCTGATCGCCGTCTGGCTGCTCGCCCGTGCGGGCGTACCCGCGCGGTTGCCCATATCGTGGGAGTGTGTCGCCCTCATCCAGGGCGTCTTTGCCGCACTGCTGGCCTGGGGCTTCCGGCTCGCCATCTGGTGGCGGGCCATCGAACTCGTGTTCCCGACCGGCGTGCTGCTGGCGCGCGGCTTCGAGCTGCCGCCGGGCGTGTTCCTCGTGCTGTTCGTGCTGTTCCTTCTAATATATTGGTCGACGTTCCGCACGCAGGTGCCGTACTACCCGTCCGGGCGTGCTGCCCGTGATGCCGTCGCCGGTGTGCTGCCCGCGGACCGTCCGCTCGCGATCGCGGACGTGGGCAGCGGCCTTGGTGGTCTCGTGCTCGACCTGGCGCGGCGCCGTCCCGATTCTCAGGTGGACGGCATCGAACTGGCGCCGCTGCCGTGGTTCGCCAGCCGCCTGCGCGGGAAACTGTCGGGCAGCCGCGCGCGCTTCCTGCGCGCCGACTACGAAACGGTGAATTTTGGTCACTACGATGTCGTGTTCGCCTATCTGTCGCCGGCGGCGATGGCGGGACTGTGGCGCAAGGCGGAGAGCGAAATGCGGCCCGGTAGCATCCTGTTAAGTTACGAATTCGACATTCCCGGAAGAATGCCCGACCGTCGCATTGTGACGACTAACAGTAAGAAAATTCTCTTTCTTTGGCAATTTTGACAGTCGTCCGGGCACTTTTACTTGCCCGTGGGCCATTCTCAAGCTAATCTAGTTCCCTACGTAAATATTTCTCTTTGGATTCATCAACTTGGATCCAATCCGGGCGAACCCCGGAATCACGCATCGGGAGTCCCGTGTTTGTCATTGTTGGTTACGTAATCGTCTGCGCATGCGTCTTCGGCGGCTTTGCCATGGCCGGCGGTCACCTGGCGGCATTGTTCCAGCCGCTCGAACTGCTGATGATCGGCGGCGCGGCTGCCGGTGCGTTCTTCGTCGGTAACACGCCCAAGGCGGTGAAGGCGACGCTGGGCGCGCTGCCCACGCTGTTCAAGGGGTCCAAGTACACGCGCGAGATGTACATGGAGCTGATGTCCCTGCTGTTCGACGTGCTGTCGAAGGTACGCAAGGAAGGCCTGATGTCGATCGAAGGCGACATCGAGAGCCCCGAGCAGAGCCCCGTGTTCTCGAAGTACCCGCTGGTGCTGGCGGACCACCACATTATCGAATTCATCACCGATTACCTGCGATTGATGGTTTCGGGCAACATGGACGCGTTCCAGATCGAGAACCTGATGGACAACGAGATCGAGACCCACCATCATGAAGGTGCGGTCCCGGCGCAATGTATCGCGAAGCTGGGCGACGGCCTGCCGGCGTTCGGTATCGTGGCGGCCGTGATGGGCGTGGTGCACACGATGGAATCCGTGGGCCTGCCGCCGGCCGAGCTGGGCATGCTGATCGCGCACGCGCTGGTCGGTACATTCCTCGGCATCCTGCTGGCCTACGGCTTCGTGGGACCGCTGGCCAGCCTGCTCGAACAGAAGCTGGAAGAATCGAGCAAGATGTTCCAGACCGTGAAGGTGACGCTGCTGGCGAGCCTGAACGGTTACGCGCCGGCGCTGGCCGTCGAATTCGGCCGCAAGGTGCTGTACTCGACCGAGCGCCCGACGTTCGCCGAACTCGAGGACCACATCAAGAAGGCCAAGAGCAAGTAATGGTGCGAGCTAACCACATCGGCGCGGGAGTGCGGCATGGCTGACGAAGGCCAGAAGCCGATCATCGTCAAGCGCGTCAAGAAGGGCGGCCATGGTCACCATGGCGGCGCCTGGAAGATCGCGTACGCCGACTTCGTGACGGCGATGATGGCGTTCTTCCTGCTCATGTGGCTGCTCGGCTCGACGACCAAGGGCGACATGGAAGGCATCGCCAATTACTTCAAGACGCCGTTGAAGGTCGCCATGCAGGGCGGCTCCGGCTCCGGTAACAGCAATTCGATCCTGCAGGGCGGCGGCAAGGACCTGACGCGCCGCAACGGCCAGGTCAAGAACGGCGACATCGAGCCCAACAAGAAATCGATGGACCTGAAGTCCGCGCGCGAAGCCCTCGAGAAGCAGGAGGCGGCGCGCCTGGAAGAGCTCAAGCAACGCATCCAGCAGACGATCGACGCCAATCCGCTGCTGCGCAAATACAAGAACCAGCTGCTGCTCGACGTGACGAGCGAAGGCCTGCGCATCCAGATCGTCGACGAAAAGAACCGCCCCATGTTCGCCTCGGCGAGCGCGCAATTGCAACCGTACACCCGCGACATCCTCGATGTGCTGGGTCTCGTGCTGAACGACGTGCCGAACCGCATCGGCCTGTCGGGGCACACGGATTCCACGCCGTATTCGACGGCCGAAGGGTATACGAACTGGGAATTGTCGGCCGACCGTGCCAACGCGTCGCGACGCGAACTGGTGCATGGAGGCCTGTCCGACGCCAAGATCCTGCGCGTGGTGGGTCTCGGCTCGGCCGTCCACCTCGACCGCGCGGATCCGTTCAACCCGATCAACCGCCGCATCAGCATTCTCGTGATGAACAAGCGTACCGAGAACGCCGTGCTGCACGACGGTACGCCTTTGGACGTGCCGGGCGAGAGCGCCGACGCGGCAGTGAAGGCCGTTGCCGAGGCAACGGGTGGCGGTCTGGCACAGCCGGCGGCAGCGCCGGACGGAAAGAAATAACGGGCGGGGAGTTCTGGAGGATTTTATGACGACAAGAAAAAAGATTCTCGGGTCACACGTCAAGCGCCTCCTGTCGGGTGTCTCCGACCATGGCCGGCGCCACCTGTCCGAAGTCGAGACCGACCTCGTGCAGACGACGCTGTTGCTGGAGGAAGCCGTCGAGAAGCTGACGAGCAGTTTCATGGCGATCCACCACGTGGTCGACTCGCGCCAGGAGGCGATCAACCGCCTGCTGGCGGGCCAGGCGCCGACGGCCGAGGAAAGTGCATGCCTGACTGGCATGTCGGGCGAGATCGCCGGCCACGTGAACGCGGCCGTGACGAGCATGCAGTTCCAGGACATGACGAGCCAGCTGCTGGACCGCACGTTGCGCCGCGTGACCGGCCTGCGCGAGTTCCTGACGACGTTGTCCGAGCATGGCGACGAGATCCTGCCGGAGAGCGACGGCGACGAGATCGTCGAGCGCCTGGGCAAGGTCAGCATGGCGCTGGCGATCCAGTCGCTCGAGCTGCGGAGTATGCTGCGCAAGTCGGTGGAGCAGCGGCATCTCGAAAGCGGCGACGTGGAATTATTTTAACCATGGGGTCAGAGCCCGGTGTCCGGGTTGGGCTCTGACCCCATCTGACTATAAATAAAAGGCCGGGCGACTGGCGCGGATTGAAACCGGGATCAGAGCCCCAAAAGAAAAACCGGTCTCTGACCCCAACAGCAGGAGCATAAAGATGGCAAAAACTATTCTCGCAGTCGACGATTCCAGTTCCCTGCGCCAGATGGTGGCTTTCAGCCTGAAGGCCGCGGGCTACCAGGTGGTGGAAGCCGTCGACGGACAGGATGGCCTGGAAAAGGCGAAGCTTCAGACCGTCGACCTGGTCCTGACCGACCAGAACATGCCGAAGATGGACGGGCTCACCCTCATCAAGTCGCTGCGCGGCCTGCCGGGCTACCAGAAGACGCCGATCCTCATGCTCACGACCGAGTCGTCCGAAGACATGAAGACGAAAGGCCGCGCGGCCGGCGCCAACGGCTGGCTGGTCAAGCCGTTCGACCCGCAGCGCCTGATCGAGGTGGTCAAGAAAGTCATCGGCTGATCGTTTCACGCCGATCGCACCAGACGGAAATTTGACATGACCATCGACATCAGCCAGTTTTACAAGGTCTTTTTCGACGAGGCGGAAGAGCTGCTCGCCGAGAAGGAGCGTCTGCTGCTGGCCGTCGATATCGATTCGCCGGACCCGGAAGACCTGAACGCGATCTTCCGCACCGCCCATTCGATCAAGGGCGGGGCATCGACCTTCGGCCTGACCGACATGAGCGAAGTGACGCACGTGCTCGAGTCCCTGCTGGACCGCATCCGCAAGGGCGAGATGGCGCTCACCAGCCAGCACGTGGACGCCTTCCTGGCCGCCAAGGACATCCTCAAGATGCAGCTCGACGGCCACCGCAATGGCGCGGACGTCGACCAGGAAGCGGTCGCCAACGTGCGCATGATGCTGCACGACCTGTCCGAAGGCGTGATCGTGCCGACGCACCAGCCGACCGTGCCGTCGTTCCTGCACGCGGAACCGAAGCAGCAGGTCGCCGAGGGCGCCCACCGCTACAAGATCGAGCTGCCCGACCTCGCCAAGCGCGACGTCGACGCGCTCGTGGACGAACTCGGCCTGCTGGGCCGCGTGTCCGTCGTGCCGCTCGCAGCGGGACGCACGGCGCTGATCATCATGACGCACGAGAGCCTGGACGACATCATCGCCATCTGCTCCTTCGTGCTCGACCCGAACGACCTCAGGATCTTCGAGGCGCCCCCGCTCACGCCCGAGCAGCGCGCGCGCGAGGCGGCAGAACGCGCCCGCATCGAGGACGAGCAAGGCTACGGTTTCTTCGACCCGACCGATGCGGTGGACGCCACCACGAACGAGCCGTCCGAGGACGAACTCGGCTATGGATTCTTCCAGCCGATCGAGCAGATCCGCCGCGAAGCGGGCATCGTGGCCGAAGCGCTGCCGCCCGTGCCCGTGCGCCCCGAGCCGGTACGCCCGGAACCGCTCGAAGTGACGGAAGCGGCGGCCGAAAAGAAAGCCGCCAAGAAGGCCGCCGAGGGCAGCCACGCGCAGGGATCCGAATCGTCGTCGATCCGCGTGTCGATCGAAAAGGTCGACCAGCTGATCAACCTCGTCGGCGAACTGGTGATCACGCAGGCCATGATCGAGCAGCGCAGCGACGGCCTCGATCCGATGGTGCACCAGCGCCTGCTGGCGTCCGTGTCGCAGCTGACGCGCAATACGCGCGACCTGCAGGAAGCCGTCATGTCGATCCGCATGATGCCGATGGACTTCGTGTTCTCGCGCTTCCCGCGCATGGTGCGCGACCTCGCCGGCAAGCTGGGCAAGAAAGTCGACTTCATCACCAACGGCGCCGCGACGGAACTGGACAAGGGCCTGATCGAACGCATCGTCGATCCGCTCACGCACCTGGTGCGCAACTCGATCGACCACGGCATCGAGCTGCCCGCCGCGCGCATGGCCGCCGGCAAGTCGGAGTCGGGACGCCTGTTCCTGTCCGCCGCTCACCAGGGCGGCAACATCGTGATCGAAGTCGCGGACGACGGCGGCGGCCTGAATCGCGAACGCATCCTGGCCAAGGCCAGGCAGAATGGCCTGCCGGTGTCGGACAACATGAGCGACGCCGACGTCTGGCAACTGATCTTCGCGCCCGGCTTCTCGACGGCGGAAATCGTCACCGACGTGTCGGGCCGCGGCGTCGGCATGGACGTCGTCAAGCGCAATATCCAGGCGCTGGGCGGCACCATCGACATCCGCTCGGCGCGCGGCTTCGGCACGACGATCCTGATCTCGCTGCCGCTGACCCTGGCGATCCTGGACGGCATGTCGATCCGCAGCGGCGACGAGATCTACATCCTGCCGCTGGGCTTCGTCGTGGAGTCCCTGCAGCCGGCGCGCGCCGACGTCAAGGAGATCCACGGCCAGGGCCGCGTGGTGAAGGTGCGCGGCGAATACCTGCCGCTGATCCCGCTGTACCAGATGTTCAACATCGAGCCGCGCATCACCGACCCGTGCGAAGGCATCCTCGTGATCCTCGAGGCGGAAGGGCGCAAGGCCGCGCTGTTCGTCGACGAACTGGTCGGCCAGCAGCAGGTCGTCGTGAAGAACCTGGAAGCGAACTACCGCAAGGTCGCCGGGATCTCGGGCGCCACCATCCTCGGCGATGGCGGCGTGGCGCTGATCCTGGACGTGGGCGCGCTGCTGCGCTCGTCGCGCCAGTTGTCCGACGAATCCGTCATCTCCTGATTTAACCCTTACTTTTGCTCCGATAAGGAACCGACATGTCCACTCAACCGACGAACAAGCCGAACGATGCCCACGACGGCAACGGCAGCGAATACCTGGCCTTCACCCTCGGCTCCGAGGAATACGGCATCGACATCCTGAAGGTGCAGGAGATCCGCGGCTACGAAGCCGTGACCCGCATCGCCAACGCCCCCGAATTCATCAAGGGCGTGATCAACCTGCGCGGCATCATCATCCCGGTGGTCGACATGCGTATCAAGTTCAACCTGGGCACGCCGACCTACGACCAGTTCACCGTCGTGATCATCCTGAACATCGGCGGCCGCATCATGGGCATGGTCGTGGACAGCGTGTCGGACGTGACCACGCTCACGCCGGACCAGATCAAGCCGGCGCCGGAGATGGGCTCCGCCTTCAATTCCGACTACCTGACCGGCCTCGGCACCGTCGACGAGCGCATGCTCATCCTGATCGACATCGACAAGCTGATGTCGTCCAGCGAGATGGGCCTGATGGACCGGTTGGCGGCATAAGACACACAGCGCGGCGCAAGGGACACACCCGGACCGCACGCGGTCCGCAGAACGACAGCAATCCATAGGTTATAACGTGCCGCCCACCAATACCAACAAGCAGGAGACGGGCAAGGAATTCAATTTCACGCGCGCCGACTTCGAGCGCGTGCGGGCCCTGATCTACCAGCGCGCCGGCATCTCCCTGGCCGACAGCAAGCAGGAAATGGTCTACAGCCGTCTCGCGCGCCGCCTGCGCGCGAACGGCATCGCCTCGTTCGCGTCCTACCTCGACGCGCTGGAAGCGGGCCGCATGCCGGCCGAGTGGGAATCGTTCACGAACGCGCTGACGACGAACCTGACGTCGTTCTTCCGCGAGGCGCACCACTTCCCGCTGCTGGCCGAACACGCGCTCAAGGCGCGCGCGAAACACGGCGCGCCGCTCACGATCTGGTGCTCCGCCAGTTCCACGGGCGAGGAGCCGTATTCGATCGCGATGACCGCGTGCGAGGCGTTCGATACCTTGACCCCGCCGGTCCAGATCATCGCCACCGACATCGATACGAACGTGCTGGCCACGGCCAGCGCCGGCGTCTATCCGCTCGAACGCGTCGACAAGATGGAACAGGCGCGCCTGCGCCGCTTTTTCCTGAAAGGAAAGGGCGCCCAGGAAGGCCTCGTGCGCGTGCGCCCGGAACTGCGCCAGCTGATCACGTTCCGGCAATTGAACCTGCTGGCCGACGGCTGGGACGTCAAGGGCCCGTTCGACGCGATCTTCTGCCGCAACGTGATGATCTACTTCGACAAGGCCACGCAGCGCAAGATCCTGTCGCGCTTCGTGCCCCTGATGAAGCCGGACGCGCTGCTGTTCGCCGGCCACTCCGAGAACTTCCTGTACGTGTCCGACTCGCTGCGCCTGCGCGGCAAGACGGTCTACGAATTGAACCAAGGCTGACGCCCACGACACCGCCCATGGAAACGAACAGCCATTTCGCCACCAACGTCTATTACGACCGCACGTTCGACTGCGACGCGGCCAAGATCCTGCCCGGCGAGTACTACTACACGGGCAAGGACATGCTGATCGTGACGGTGCTCGGCTCGTGCGTGTCGGCGTGCATCCGCGACCGTGTGAAGGGCCTGGGCGGCATGAACCACTTCATGCTGCCGGACGGCGGCGATCCGGGCAACCCCGTCTCGGCCTCGATGCGCTACGGCACGCATGCGATGGAAGTGCTGATCAACGACCTGCTCAAGGCCGGCGCCCGGCGCGAGCACCTGGAAGCGAAGGTGTTCGGCGGCGGCGCCGTGCTGCGCGGCTTTTCCGCGATGAACGTGGGCGAGCGCAATGCCGCGTTCGTCATTCAGTTTCTCAAGACGGAACGGATTCCGGTGCTGGCCGAGGACCTGAACGACATCTATCCGCGCAAGGTGTATTTCTTCCCGCGCACGGGCAAGGTGCTCGTCAAGAAACTGATGCAAACCCATAACGATACGCTGGCGAAGCGCGAGCTCGATTACGCCAGCCGCCTCAAGGTCACGCCCGTCTCCGGCGCCGTCGACCTGTTCTGAAGAGAAAGGCAGAACCAATGACAAAGATCAAAGTGGTGATCGTGGACGATTCCGCGCTGATCCGCAGCGTAATGACCGAGATCGTCAATTCGCAGCCCGACATGGAAGTGGTCGGCGTCGCGCCCGATCCGCTCGTCGCGCGCGAACTGATCAAGCGCACGAACCCGGACGTGCTCACCCTGGACGTCGAGATGCCGAAGATGGACGGCCTCGACTTCCTCGAAAAACTCATGCGCCTGCGCCCGATGCCCGTGCTGATGGTGTCGTCGCTGACGGAGCGCGGTTCCGAGATCACGATGCGCGCGCTGGAGCTGGGCGCCGTCGATTTCGTGACCAAACCCAAGATCTCGATCCAGAGCGGCATGCGCGAATATACCGAACTGATCGCCGACAAGATCCGCGGCGCGTCGCGCGCCCGCATCAAGCCGCGCACCCTGCATGCGGCCACGGCCGGCGCCACGACCCCGCTGCCGCAATTGCGCAGCCCGCTGACGTCGTCGGAAAAGCTGATCATCATCGGCGCCTCGACCGGCGGCACGGAAGCGATCCGCGAATTCCTCATGCAGATGCCGTCGGACTGCCCCGGCATCCTGATCGCCCAGCACATGCCGGAAGGCTTTACGACGTCGTTCGCGCGCCGCCTCGATTCGCTGTGCAAGATCAGCGTCGTCGAGTCCGCCGGCAACGAGCGTGTGCTGCCGGGCCACGCGTACATCGCGCCGGGCCACTCCCATTTGCTGTTGACGCGATCCGGCGCCAACTACATGACGAAGATCGAGCAGAGCGAGCCCGTCAACCGTCACCGTCCCTCCGTGGACGTCCTGTTCCGCTCGGCGGCGCAGGCGGCCGGCAAGAATGCCGTCGGCGTGATCCTGACGGGCATGGGAAAAGACGGCGCACAGGGTATGCTGGAGATGAAGAACGCGGGCGCCTACAATTTCGCCCAGGATGAAGCGTCGTGCGTCGTGTTCGGCATGCCGCGCGAAGCGATCGCCATCGGCGCCGCCCACGAGGTGGCCGCCCTGGGCGCATTGCCGGGCCTCGTGCTTGGCCATCTGGCAACGCATGGAGGCCGGGCGTTGCGCGTTTGATCCGCGTACGGTGCATTCACTGCGGTTTTATCGCCGTAGAGCAACAAAACTGCTATGCTTTAGCCTGTATTCGCAGTGCCGAACCGACCAACCTATACTAGGGGCTTCGTAGTCCTCGAAGCCCATCATCAGAGTTAAGAAACAACGGAGTATTTCATGGCTGATCCTAAGATGCGTTTCCTGGTTGTTGACGATTTTTCGACGATGCGACGCATCGTCAAAAATCTGCTGAAAGAACTGGGTTACGGCAATGTCGACGAGGCAGAAGACGGTGTCCAGGCACTGGCCAAGCTGCGCAGCGAACAGTTCGATTTCGTCGTGTCGGACTGGAACATGCCGAACATGGACGGTCTGACGATGCTGCAGAACATCCGTGCCGATCCCGCACTGGCCAAGCTGCCGGTGCTGATGGTGACCGCCGAAGCCAAGAAGGAAAACATCATCGCGGCGGCGCAAGCCGGCGCCAACGGCTACGTCGTGAAGCCGTTCACCGCGGCCACGCTGGACGAAAAGCTGAACAAGATTTTCGAAAAGATGGAAAAGGCCGCGTAAATGAGCGAGCACATCGCCGACTCGACTTCGCCCGACGAGGTTCTGAGCCGGATCGGGCACATGACCCGCGCATTGCACGAAAGCCTGCGCGGGCTGGGCCTGGACAAGCTGATCGAAAAGGCGGCCAGCGACATCCCCGATGCGCGCGACCGCCTCGATTACGTGGTCCGGCTGTCCGAGCAATCGGCCAAGCGTGTGCTCGACGCGACCGATGCCGCCAATCCACTTCAGGACGGCATCGACGACCGTGCCGCCGAACTCGGCCGTTCGTGGCAGGCCCTGCTGGCTGCCCCGGGCGCCGACGGCGACTGGCGTGCGTTGGCCGAGCGCACGGTCGCGAGCCTGGCCGAATCGCGCGAAGCGGCCAGCGCCACGAAGGCGCATTTGATGGACATCATGATGGCCCAGGACTTCCAGGACCTGACCGGCCAGGTGATCTCGCGTATCACGGGCATCGCCCAGAACCTGGAAAAGCAGCTGGTGCAGGTGCTCGTCGATTTCGCGCCGAGCGAGATCAAGCGCGAGCTCGACAATGGCTTGCTGAACGGTCCGCAGATCAACCCGGAAGGCAATAGCGACATCGTGGCCGACCAGGGCCAGGTTGACGACTTGCTCGACAGCCTGGGCTTCTGATCCCGACGCGGCGGCCTCGAGCCGCCGTTTTTCGTTCCACCCGGCGATCGTTACAAGACATGCACCAGACTCACTTCATCGTCCGTGAACCCCTGCTCGACCCGAAGCAACGTGTGATCGGGTACGAGCTCCGCTGGCAACAGCGCGACGGCCAGCCACTCGGCGACGCCGACCTCGAACGCCTCGTCGCCTTCGTGGCCGAACACGTGGTCGACGAGGAGCAGGGCTGGCTCCTGCGCGACAAGATCCTGTTCCTCGACGCCGTGCCGGCGATGCTGTCGCTGGATGCGCTGCACGCGCTGCCCCCGGAACGCACCGTCCTCTCGCTGCCCGTGCGCGATCTCGCGAATCCTGACACCCGCGCGGCCGTGCAGGCGCTGCGCGCGGGCGGCGTCGGCATCTCGATCCGCGGCGCCGACCTGACCCTGCTGGGCAAGAACCTGTCTCCCTTCGCGTCCTACGCCGAAGTGCGCTTTACCGGCGCCGACGTGGCCGCCCAGGCGCGCGCGTACGCCGCCGCGAAGCAGTCGGCGCTGCGCCTCGTCGGCCGGCCGGTGTCGACGTGGCAGGATTTCGACGCCTGCGCCGCGCTGGGCCTGGATGCCTTCGTCGGCAAGCTGCACCTGACGCCGCGGCCGGGCAATCCCGTCAAGGGCATGAACCCCGCCCAGACCATCATCCTGCAGCTGATGCAGATGGTGCAGAACAACGAGGACGTGCCCAAGATCGAGGCCGTGCTCAAGCGCGATCCGGCACTGATCTATAAACTCCTGCGCTTCATCAATTCGGCCGGCTTCGGCTCCGGCCGCGACATCCAGTCGCTGCGCCAGGCGATCGCGATGCTCGGCTACGCGCCGCTGTACCGCTGGCTCGTCCTGCTACTGGCGACGGCCAGCACGAGCGGCTATTCGCCCGTGCTGATGGAAACGGCGGTCGTGCGTGCGCGCCTGTGCGAACTGCTGGGCCAGACGTATCTGCCGCGCGGCGAGGGCGAGCACCTGTTCGTGGCGGGCATGTTCTCGCTGCTGGACCGCCTGCTGGGGCTGCCGATGAAGGAGGTGCTGGACACGATCCAGCTGCCGGAGCAGGTCGTGCAGGCATTGCTGGGGCGCGATGGCGTATACGGGCCTTATCTCGCGCTGGCCGAGGCGTGCGAGTTGAATTCGGACCTCGTGGCGTCGTTGGCGGCGTCGCTGGATATCAGCCCGCTCGACGTCAACAAGGCGCATTTATCGGCGCTGGCGTGGGCGCAGAACGTCGCAGCGTGAAAAAACGGCCCTGACGGGCCGTTTTGTTTATCTGCGCTTCTGGACCTTGACAACAGCCCGCTCGAGCGTCTGCCGCATCTGCATCGAAATATTCGAAATGCGGCACCCCACCTGCACCTGCTGACCCAGCAGGAAGGTACGGAACGGCCGCAGCAGGCGGATTTCGAGGTCGGCCGAGACGGCCAGCGACGTGCCCAGTTCCAGCTGCACGCCCTCCAGCTTCTTGCCGACGTACAGTTCGAGCGCCTGTTCCGGCGTCGCGCGCAGGCCGACGCCCCCGCGTGAGAAATCGTACAGCGGCATCTCGAACACCTTGCCCAGCAGCGTGAAGCGGGCGCCGTAATTCATGCCGACCGGCGACTCCAGGCGAGGCTCGGCGCGCCGGTTCAGCACGAGGCAGACCTCCGGCAGCGGCAGTTGCACGAGGTCCGGGCGTCCCTCCACGATGGCCCAGCCGGCGTCGAGCTCGAACTGGATCTTCGCATTGCTCCCGAGCGCCGCGACGAACACGGCCTCGCCTTCCGCCAGGACGTCGTTGCCGGCGAGCTCGAGGGTGAACACCTTGTGGTCGGGATCGACGCTGTCGATGCGCGCCATGACGAAGTCCTGGCCGCGCGGGTATACGGTCAAGGGTTCGCCGGTCAGGGCGAGCGTGGTCAACGCGTCGCCGATGTCGAACGGGTCGCGCATGTCATGGGCGCCGGAATCGGGGCGGATCCGGTCCGCGGCGTCCGCCGGTTTGGGCGGGCCCTTGCGCATTTGAAGCATCGAGAGGTCGGTCAAGACGCTACTCCTTCTTTTTACGTGGTGTGGGTAAAAAGCCAAGCCACGAGTCTAACAAGAAGAGTTGCCAATTCCTACAACATATTTGCAACAAAGGAATTTTTAGAGTCAGATCTCAAGATTATCGATCAGACGCGTCGCACCAAGTTTGGCGGCCGTCAGGACGACGAGCGGTGCGCCCGCTTCATATTCCTCGCGGCCCGGCGCCTGCAGGTTCATGCGCTTGCGGATCGACACGTAGTCGGGCTGCCAGCCGCGCGCGGCCAGGCGTTCCATCGCGTCGCGCTCCAGCGCGGCCAGGTCGGCATGGCCGGCGCGGGTCTGTTCCGCCACGTACTGCAGTGTCTGGTACAGGAACGGCGCTTCGGTGCGTTCCGCCGTGCTCAGGTAGCCGTTGCGCGACGACAGCGCCAGGCCATCTTCCGCGCGGAACGTCTCGGCGCCGATGATTTCCGTCGGCAGCGCGAATTGGCGCGCCATGTTACGGACGATCATCAACTGCTGGTAATCCTTCTTGCCGAACACGGCCACGCGCGGCTGCACGCAGGAGAACAGCTTCGTCACGACCGTGCACACGCCGTTGAAGAAGCCGGGGCGGAACTCCCCCTCCAGGATATTGCCCAGGTCGTCGGGCGGCTGCACGCGGTATTCCTGCGGCTCCGGATACAGGTCTCTTTCGGTCGGCGCGAACAGGACGTACACGCCTTCCTTCTCCAGCTTGGCGACGTCCGCTTCGAACGTGCGCGGGTATTTGTCGAAGTCCTCGTTCGGGCCGAACTGCAGGCGGTTGACGAAGATCGAGGCGACGACCGGGTCGCCGTGGCGGCGCGCCAGGCGCATGAGCGACAGATGGCCTTCGTGCAGGTTGCCCATCGTCGGCACGAAGGCGGTGCGCAGTTGTCCGCGCAGCTGGTCGCGCAGTTCGTCAATGGTGGAGATGATTTTCATGGTATCGGATTCGTAATGGCGTCACGCGGGAGAATAGGCGAGCCGCACATAGATGGGGGCGAAAGGTTCGGCCTGGGTTATTTCGATTAAGGTTTCTTTCGCCAGTTCGAGCATGGCGACGAAATGCACGACGACGACTGGCACGCTCGCCTGGCCGCCGAACAGTTCCGAGAACTCGACGAAGCGGGCCGACTGCAAGGTGCGCAGGATGGCCGACATGTGCTCGCGCACGGACAATTCCTCGCGGCCGATGCGGTGGTGCTGGGTCAGCTTGGCGCGGCGCAGCACGTCCATCCAGGCGCGCTGCAGATCGTGCGGGTCGACCTGCGGCCAGACCGGCCCCAGCGCCTGCTCGATGTGCAGCTGCGGGCGCACGAAGTCGCGGCCTTCCTGGGGCAGGGCACCCAACTGCTGGGCTGCGATCTTGATCTGCTCGTAGTCCAGCAGGCGCCGCACCAGTTCCGCACGCGGGTCTTCCGCCTCCTCGACGAGCGTGTCGACGCGCTTTGGCAACAGCATGCGCGACTTGATCTCGATGAGCATTGCGGCCATCAACAGGTATTCCGCCGCCAGCTCCAGGTTGCTCTTGCGGATCTGCTCGACGTATTCCAGGTACTGCAACGTGACCTGGGCCATCGGGATGTCGAGGATATTGAAATTCTGCTTGCGGATCAGGTACAGCAGCAGGTCGAGCGGACCTTCGAACGCATCAAGAAAGATCTCGAGCGCATCGGGCGGGATGTACAGGTCCGTGGGCAGCTGCAGCATCGGCTCGCCGTACAGGCGTGCGATGGCGCTGTCGACGTGGGCGTCGACACTCGCGGTATCGGAAGGGGAGGCCGTGGTGCCGTCGCCCGTGTCGGGATCGGCGCGCCCCCCGGGCGTCGCCTGCTCGGGCACCATCGTCGTCGGCCTGGGAATGATCGAGAGGGCGTCAGACCGGGTAGGTCAGACCTTCGTCTGGTACGGATACGCCTGCTGGCGGAGACGCGACTCGTCGATGCGGCGCTGCTCGTCCAGCGACAGCGGGGCTTTGTCCCACAGCAGCGAGCGGCCGGCCTGCTGGCGCTCTTCCATGCCCGGGGTCTTTTCCTTCAGTTCCTTGATGAACTTGGTGTGCTCGGATTCGTACTGGATGTGTTTCATGGCTTTTCTAGGCAGGTCGTACAAACGGCGGCCTCGCTTATCGAGAGCCGCCGCATCATAAAAACAAGGAATGATACTGCGAGTCAGTGCTTATTGGTGCAGCGCATTCAGTTGACGGGCGATGATGTCGTGGTTGAGCCACAGCACCGGTGCGATCTTCTCGGCGGCGCCGTGGAACATCAGCGGTCCGGTGCCTTCCAGCACGAGGGCCGACAGGTGGTCCGTGATCAGCGCCTTCTTGTCCGTGTGCAGCGACGTGATCTCGTCGGACGTGCCGATCATCAGGTCGGCCAGTTCCGGCGTGTTGTCCATCGGCCAGGCGTCGAAGTTGCGGAACGAGGTGCTGGTGGCGGTCTGCAGATACGCTTCCAGCTTGTCGAGGATCGATTGCAGCGAGACGCCTTCGCCCAGCAGGCCCTGGCAGATGTCCCATTGCTCCTGTGCCCATGCGCCGCCACCTTCCTTCTTGAGGGCGAGCAGCAGCGGGAACAGCGACAGTTCCACGCCGACGAAGATGTCGGACGAGTTCGTGCGGATTTCCGGGCAGTTGAACACGGTGGCGGTGACGCCCTGGGCCCAGGCGGCCTCGGCGATCGACTCCAGGCGCATCTTGGCATAGCCCTGCGTGTAGTTCGTGTAGGTCTGCCACACGTACTCGCCGCCGATCAGGATCTCGGTGCCGTGGTAGCCGTACGCCGTGTAGCGCACCTGGCCGCCCTTGGCTTCCACGCGCGCGCGGATGGCGGCGGACGCATCGATCAGGTATTTCAGCGTGTTCGCCGACACTTCGTCGAAGTTCATCAGGATCAGCTTGCCCAGGTCGCTGTCGAGCAGGGCGCGCGACGACATGAAGCGGTCGCCGCGGCCTTTATAGATGCGGTTGGCGATGGCCAGGAAGGCCTTGATCTTCGGGATGCCGCCGGCCATCGTGTGGGCGAAGAACACGTTGGCGCCGTCCGGGATCAGCTTGTCGATCTCGGCCATGACGTCTTGCGCGGACTGCGTGAAGCGCTGCACGCCGGCGGTGCGGCAGGCTTCGATCTTGGTCCAGTCCAGCTTGTCTTCTTGCCAGCTTTTGAGGGTAATACCGGACAGCATCTCGGTCGGATTCTGCTCGCCCGGGGGCGCGTCCATGTCGAAACCGGCCATCAGGGGCACATTGATGATGCGGCCGCCCAGCTTGGCTTCCGCTTCCACGTGTTCTTCCGGCGTCAGGGCGCGCAGGGTGCCATCGTCGTTGCGGCGGCCGACGGTGATGCCGAGGATCGTCATGCCGGCGGCGCGCGCCTCGTCGATCAGGCCGTTCACATAGCCGCGGCCGAACAGTTCGCCGAACAGGACGAAGACGTCACCTTGGCGGAACAGATTCGCTTGCGGGATGTGCCTCAGGGCTTTGTATTCGGTCATATTAGTCGCTACTACTCTAAAGTGTGGAGGATGGACGTCGATGGTATTGCTCGCGTCCTATTTTTTTCTAAAAACAGCGCATTATACTGCTACCCGCGTGCGGGAATTGATAGTATTCTGGCAAGGTATTTATCTTTCCCTCAACCTATTCCCGTACAGGTGATCCATGAAAGCTGTCCTGCCTTGCGCTGCCTTGTCATTCATCCTGGCCGGGTGCGCCAGTACGAATGAGCCTGCCGCCGCGGACATGCCCGCGCCGGGCGCCGCATCCACATCGACGACGGACGCGGCCGCGCCGATCACCGGCAGCCGCATTCCGGCCAAACGCACCGAAAAGATGGTCAGCCAGATCGGCGGCAAGGACTACAAGGACAACAAGAGCTCGCTGATGGCGCCGCTGCAGAGCAACTAGCGCCACCGGCACGGCCCGCTTAGCGGATCCGCATGCCCGGCTGGGCGCCGCTCACCGGCTCCAGCAGATACAGGCCCGGATTCGCTTTTTCATCTTGCGCGGACGCGCACAGCACCATGCCTTCCGACACGCCGAACTTCATCTTGCGCGGCGCCAGGTTGGCCACGAGCACCGTCAGCTTGCCGATCAATTGCTCCGGCTGGTAAGCCGACTTGATACCCGAGAACACATTACGATAGCGGCCTTCGCCCACGTCCAGCGTGAGGCGCAGCAGCTTGCCTGCGCCTTCGACGTGCTCACAATTGACGATCTTCGCCACGCGCAGGTCGATTTTCGTGAAGTCGTCGATCGAGATTTCCGGTGCCAGTTCCTCGATGTCGGAGGCTTCCGGGGCCGGGGCGGCGGCGGTCTCGACGGCGGCGGCCGGCGCGGCAGCGGCCGGTGCCGGCGCGGGCTTGTCGAACAGGTCCTCGACCATCTTGGCATCCACGCGCTGCATCAGGTGGCTGTACGCACCGATCGTGCGGCCCAGCAGCGGGGCGTAGACGCCCTCGCCCTGGGTGTCTTCCCACGAGTACGCCTCGTCGCCGAGGAATTCACGCACGCGCGCGGCCACGTGCGGCAGCACCGGCGACAGCATGATCGTCAGCTGGCGGAACAGGATCAGCGCGGTCGTGCACACGTCGTGCAGTTCGGCCGATTTCGACTCGTCCTTGGCCAGGATCCACGGCTTGTTCTCGTCGACGTAGCGGTTGGCGACGTCGGCCACTTCCATGATTTCACGCAGCGCCTTGCCGAATTCGCGCGACTCGAAGTTCGCGGCGATGGCGGCCTGGCGTTCGCCATTCTCGCCATTGAGGGCGCGCGCGATCCAGCTCTTCGCATCGTCCGACAAGGTCGATGCCAGCTTGCCGTCGAAGCGCTTGGCGATGAAGCCGGCGCAGCGGCTGGCGATGTTCACGTACTTGCCGATCAGGTCGCTGTTCACGCGCGCGACGAAGTCCTCGCCCGTGAAGTCCAGGTCTTCGACCCGGGCGTTCAACTTGAACGCGAGGTAGTAGCGCAGCCATTCCGGATTCATGCCCAGCTGCAGGTAGCGCAGCGGCGAGATGCCCGTGCCGCGCGACTTCGACATCTTCTCGTTGTTCACGGTCAGGTGGCCGTGGACATTGACCTTGAGCTTGTCGATAATCGGGTGGCCCGAGAAATTCAGCATCGCCGGCCAGAACAGCAGGTGGAACGACACGATGTCCTTGCCGATGAAGTGCACTTGCTCGGCGGACGGATCGTTCAGGAACGCTTCGTAATCGATACCTTGCTTTTCGAAGTAATTCTTCAGGCTGGCGAGATAGCCGACCGGCGCGTCCAGCCACACGTAGAAGAATTTACCTGGCGCATCCGGGATCGGGATGCCGAAATAGGGCGCGTCGCGCGAGATGTCCCAGTCGGCCAGCTTTTCGCCGTTCTCGCCCAGCCATTCGGAGACCTTGTTGACCATTTCCGGCTGCAGGCGGCCCGGCGTGTTCAGCCACTCCTTCAGGAATTGGAAGCAGCGCGGGTCGGACAGCTTGAAGAAGTATTGTTCGGACGGCTTCAGGATCGGCGTCGAGCCCGTGAACACGGAGTACGGGTTGATCAGCTCGGTCGGCTGGTAGGCGGCGCCGCATACTTCGCAGTTGTCGCCGTACTGGTCCTTCGCGTGGCAGACCGGGCACTCGCCCTTGATGTTGCGGTCGGCCAGGAACATGCCCTTGGCCGTGTCGTAGAAGCGGTCGACGGTCTTTGTGTAGATCAGGCCGTTGTCGCGCAGGCGGCGGTAGATGCCCTGCGACAGGTCGACGTTTTCTGGCGAATCCGTGGAGTACCAGTTGTCGAACGCGATATGGAAGCCGTCCAGGTATTGCGCGCGGCCGGCCGCGATCTTCGCGACGAATTCCTGCGGCGTGACGCCTTCCTTCTCCGCGGCGATCATGATCGGCGTGCCGTGCGTGTCGTCGGCGCCGACGAAGTGCACGACGCGCTGCGCACCGGCGTCGCGCTGCATTCGCTGGAAGCGGACCCAGATGTCGGCCTGGATGTATTCCATCATGTGGCCGATGTGAAAGGCAGCGTTGGCGTAGGGCAGGGCGGTGGTGACGAACAGCTTGCGTGTCATGGTCGAAGGGTGAGGTTGTCGAGGAAAAAAAGCATTTTACCAGCGGATGACCCCAAGCGCGCAGGGGGTACTTCGTGCATTTGCCGGCCTGACAACAGGGGATACCGTGTTTTGCGCTAAACTTGCGCATCACATCCGGAGAACCCAATGAGCATCACTGTAGATGACGTCAAGGCCGCCCTGGCCGCTGTCGTCGATCCCAACACCCATAAAGATTTCGTCACCTCCAAGGCAGTCAAGAACGTCCAGGTCGACGGCGGCAACGTCGCCCTCGACATCGAGCTCGGCTATCCGGCGAAGAGCCAGGTCGCGGGCATCCGCGCGGCCGTCGTCGACGCGCTGCGCAAGCTTCCGGGCGTGGACAACGCCAGCGTCAACGTCACGAGCAAGATCCTGTCGCACGCCGTGCAGCGCGGCCTGAAGGTGATGCCGAACGTGAAGAACATCATCGCCGTCGCGTCCGGCAAGGGCGGCGTCGGCAAGTCGACGACGGCCGTCAACCTCGCGCTGGCGCTGGCCGCCGAGGGCGCCGCGGTCGGCCTGCTGGACGCCGACATCTACGGCCCGTCGCAGCCGATGATGCTGGGCGTGAACGGCCGTCCGCAGAGCCTGGACGGCAAGACGATGGAGCCGCTGGAAAACCACGGCGTGCAGGTGTCGTCGATCGGCTTCATGATCGATCCGGACGAGCCTATGGTGTGGCGCGGCCCGATGGTCACGCAAGCCCTGCAGCAGCTGCTGGAACAGACCAACTGGAAGAACCTCGACTACCTCATCGTCGACATGCCGCCGGGTACGGGCGACATCCAGCTCACGCTGTCGCAAAAGGTTCCGGTGACGGGCGCCGTGATCGTCACGACCCCGCAGGACATCGCGCTGCTGGACGCGCGCAAGGGGCTCAAGATGTTCGAGAAGGTCGGCATCCCGATCGTCGGCGTCGTGGAAAACATGAGCACCCACATCTGCTCGAATTGCGGCCACGTCGAGGCGATCTTCGGCGAAGGCGGCGGCCAGAAGATGTGCGAAGACTTCCATGTGGACTTCCTCGGCAAGCTGCCGCTGCAGCTGTCGATCCGCGAGCAGACGGATTCCGGTACGCCGACCGTCGTGGCGGAGCCGGATGGCGCCATCGCCGCGATCTATAAGGAGATCGCGCGCAAGGTGGCCGTGAAGGTGGCGGAGCAGTCGAAGGATATGTCGGCGAAGTTTCCGACGATCGTCGTCAAGAACGATTAACCTACCGTCGTCCCCGCGAAAGCGGGGACCCATACTGAGCTTATCGAAGTGGCGCAGTATGGATTCCCGCTTGCGCGGGAATGACGTTGTTTTGATTTCCGGTTTATTTTGCGTATCGAAGCAATCCGCACCCGCCTGCGCGCCCTCGGCGCCCGGCCCCTGCACGAAGACCGCGTGCTGCGCGACTGGGTCCGCGTGATGGACCACGACCGCGGCCGCCGCCGTCCCGACGACTTCCTGCCGAAGCCCGTGCGCGAAGCGCTGCCGCAGCTGGATGCGGAACTGGACGCGCTCGCCCGCGTCATCAGCACGCACCCCGCGGACGACGGCTCGGCCCGCCTGCTGGTCGGCCTCGCCGATGGTCAGACGGTGGAATCCGTGTTGCTGCCGCGCGATGGCGTGTGCGTATCGAGCCAGGTCGGGTGCGCGGTCGGCTGCCAGTTCTGCATGACGGGTCAAAGTGGCCTGATCCGGCAGGTGACAAGCGGCGAGATCGTCGCCCAGGTCGTGCTGGCGCGCCGCCTGCGGCCCGTCAAGAAGGTCGTGTTCATGGGCATGGGCGAGCCCGCCCACAACCTCGACAATGTCCTGGAAGCCATCGAGCTGCTGGGCGTCGAAGGCAATATCGCGCACAAGAATCTCGTGCTCTCGACGGTGGGCGATCCGCGCGTGTTCGAGCGCCTGCCGCAAGGCCGCGTGAAACCGGCGCTGGCACTGTCGCTGCACACGACCAAGACGGACCTGCGCGCACGCCTGCTGCCGCGCGCACCGCGCTTCGCGGCGCGCGAACTGGTCGACGAGGGCGAACGCTATGCGCGCCTGACCGGCTATCCGATCCAGTACCAGTGGACCTTGCTGGACGGCGTCAACGACGGGCCGGACGAACTCGAAGCCCTGGTAGACCTCTTGCGCGGCAAGTATGCCGTGCTGAACATGATCCCCTACAACACGAATCCCGGGCTGCCGTTCCGCCGGCCCGACTGGGACAAGGCGCGGGCTATCGCCGCCTGGCTGTTCGAGCGGGGCATCCTGACCAAGTTGCGCGACTCGGCCGGGCAGGATGTCGACGGCGGCTGCGGCCAGTTGCGGGCGCGCGCCACCGGCGAACAGACCGTCACGTTGCGTCGGACGGCGGCCGCAGCGTAAATGTCGCGACCGGTTCGACCGCCGCGCTCGACATATACCAGTCGTTGATCACGAGCTGCAGGCTGCTTGCCCGCATGGTCCCGAGCGGCACGTCGCGCATCGCCCCCAGCACAGCGGCCAGTCGCGCCGGATCGGCGGGCGGGGCGACGAAGCGCAGCACCGTCGAATGCGCGGTGACGAGCCGGTAGCGCTGGTCCAGTGTGCCGTCGAGCCCCCGTGCGCGCAGCGCGTCGCGCAGGCGCGCACGCAGCCGTTCCAGTGTGCCGTCGCGCGGGAATCCCTTGGCCAGCACGGCGCCGCGCGAGATCGTGATGCCTTCGAAGCCGATCTCGAACGCCGCCAGGTCGTCCAGTGCCGCGCGCGCGGCCGCCGCATAATCCGCGCGCCGGGCCAGGTGCGGTGCGTAATCTTCCGTGACCGTGAACAGCGACAGCACCGTCATGTGCAGGTCGGAAAGGGGTTGCCGGTACTGGCGCGGGTCGGCGGCGAGCAAGGCGTCCTGCACGGCTTCGAAGCGGGCCGCCAGCGCCGCGTCGGGACGCGCGACCAGCGTGAGGCCGCGGCGCGGATCGAGGCCGCCGGCCAGGTGCAAGTCGCACTCGACGTCGCCGCGGGAGACGTCCGGCCAGGCGCGGTCCCACATGGCGTCGTAGTGGGCGCGCAGATCGGGTAAAGAAGAATCGCTCATCCGGGCGATTCTATGCCACGCGTGCGATACCCGTCTCGACCTGGCGTGCGCGTACCTGGTTGCGGCCGCCCCGCTTGGCGTCGTACATCAGGTCGTCCGCGACGGCGATCAGCGATTGCGGCGTGATGGCCTGGTGCGCCGCGAAGTCGGCGCCGGCGACGCCGAAGCTGGCGGTCGTGGCCAGCGCGGTGTCGCCGTACGGGATGCGTTCGGCGGCGAACGCGGCGCGGACACGCTCGGCCAGTTCGACGGCGCCGTCCAGCCGGGTCTCCGGCAGGATGATCAGGAATTCCTCGCCGCCGTAGCGCACGACGGTGTCGATGGATTCGCGCGTCATGGCCTGTAACAGGTCGGCGAAGCGGAGCAGCAACTCGTCGCCCGCGTGGTGGCCGTACGTGTCGTTGATGGCCTTGAAGCCGTCCAGGTCGCACATGATCAGCGACAGGCTCAAGCGGTAGCGCCGCGCGCGGGCGATCTCGCCGTCGAGCAGGGCCGCATTCAGGTGGCGCCGGTTGTAGCAGCCGGTCAGCGGATCGCGCACGGACAAATTCGTCAGCACCTGGCGCGTGCGATATTGCTCGCGCCACAGGCGCGCGTGGCGGTTCGCGGCGACGGCGCCGAAGGCGTTGGCGAACAGGACCAGCATCGTCATCGACACGAGGTGGCGCGTCGTTTCGAGGTGCTGGATCCACGCCAGCGCGACGAACACGAGGCTGGAACCCAGCGCGATGGCGACCGACGTGCGCAGGCGGTTCGGGATGAAGATCAGGATCACGACGGCCATGAGGCCGACGGACGTGCCGTGCAGCAGCGTGTCGGCCGGGCGGCGCCAGGCGACGAACATATAGGTGAGCATCCCCAGCAATGTGAACACGCTCGCCACCCGGTACGCGGCCTTGACGGGCGTGGCGGCGCGGCGCGCATGGCGCAGGCCGGCCCAGGCGAAGACCGGCACGACGGCGCGGGCGAGCAGGGACGGGATGGCGCCCTGCAGGCCCAGCGCCAATACGTCGGCCACGCTGAACATCAGGTAGAACAGCGAGCACACGATCAGGGCGCGGCGCAGGTCGCGCAGGATCGTCGGCGCCTGCTCGTGCAGGAAGCCGGCTTCCGTCGCCGCGCAGACGAATTCGCCGCGCAGGCGCGCAATGGCAGCGGTGCTCGGGTCGCTCGTCATGGGTAGAGTGATATATGCATGAGATGGAAAAGCCGGACGAGACTGTAGCCAAAACTTTAATTTCTGTAAAGTAATTTTCAGTCATCGTGAGTAACCATGTCGCAGGATCGCTTGCCCCCCCATTGCCGGGCCTCGCGGTAAAATAGCCGCTTCATTACTATTCATGCGTTCCCTTCGCATCCGACCATGACCGTCCGTACCCGTTTCGCTCCCAGCCCGACCGGCTATCTCCATCTCGGCGGCGCGCGCACCGCGCTGTATTCGTGGGCTTATGCCCGCCATTTCGGCGGCACCTTCGTCCTGCGCATCGAAGACACCGACCTGGAGCGCTCGACGCCGGAAGCCGTGCAGGCGATCCTGCAGGGGATGGAATGGCTGGGCCTCGCGCACGACGAAGGCCCGTTCTACCAGATGCAGCGCATGGACCGTTACCGCGAGGTGGTGAAGGGCATGCTGGAAGCCGGCACGGCCTACCTGTGCTACTGCTCGCCGGAAGAAGTGGAAGCGATGCGCGAGCGCATGCGCGCCGCCGGCGACAAGCCGCGCTACGACGGCACCTGGCGCCCGGAACCGGGCAAGGTGCTGCCGCCCGTGCCGGAAGGCGTCAAGCCCGTCGTGCGCTTCAAGAATCCGCTGGACGGCGAAGTCACGTGGCACGACGTCGTCAAGGGCCCGATCACCATCGCCAACAAGGAACTGGACGACCTCGTGATCGCCCGTCCGGACGGCACGCCGACGTATAACTTCTGCGTCGCCGTCGACGACTGGGACATGAAGATCACGCACGTGCTGCGCGGCGACGACCACGTCAACAACACGCCCCGCCAGATCAATATCCTGCGCGCGCTGGGCGCCGAACTGCCGCAGTACGGCCACCTGCCGATGATTCTCGGCCCGGACGGCCAGAAGCTGTCCAAGCGCCACGGCGCCGTCAGCGTGATGGAATACCCGGAGCAGGGCTATCTGCCGGAAGCGATGTTGAACTACCTGGCGCGCCTGGGCTGGAGTCACGGCGACGACGAGATCTTCTCGATGCAGCAGTTCACCGAGTGGTTCAACCTCGACCACCTGACCGCGTCGGCCGCGCAGTTCAATCCGGAAAAGCTGGGCTGGCTGAACAACCACTATATCAAGCAGGCCGACAACGAGCGCCTGGCCGGTCTCGCGCGTCCGAAGATGGAGCGCGAAGGCGCGGTGTTCGACGGCGCGCCGCCGCTGGCCGCCGTACTGGGCCTCATGAAAGAGCGCACCAACACGATCAACGAACTGGCAGACGCCGCCATGCTGTTCTACCGCGAGCCGAAGCCGGACGCGGCGCTGCTGGCCCAGCACCTGACGGACGTCGTGCGTCCCGCGCTGGCCCAGTTCGCCGAGCGCCTGCGTGACGTGGAATGGACCAAGCCTGCGCTGTCCGCGATGATGAAGGAAGTGCTGGCCGCGCACGGTCTCAAGATGCCGCAACTGGCCATGCCGCTGCGCCTGCTCGTCACCGGTCAACTGCAGACGCCGGCCATCGACGCGGTGCTGGAATTGTTCGGCCGTGACACTGTGCTTGCCCGAGTGAACAAGGGGTTGTGACTATTTGCGTAATGCAAGTGCGTCCGCTATAATGCTCGCACTTCAGCGCTGCGGGGGTATAGCTCAGCTGGGAGAGCGCTTGCATGGCATGCAAGAGGTCAGCGGTTCGATCCCGCTTACCTCCACCAACTCTGAAGTGCAGTATGTCGTAGTCCAGGTCCCCATCGTCTAGAGGCCTAGGACATCACCCTTTCACGGTGAGTACCGGGGTTCGAATCCCCGTGGGGACGCCAGATTCGGCAGCGACGTTGAAAAACGACGTAAGCAGTAAATGTAGTGTGTTATAGTGCTGTTTTCCCGTAGGGGGTATAGCTCAGCTGGGAGAGCGCTTGCATGGCATGCAAGAGGTCAGCGGTTCGATCCCGCTTACCTCCACCAAGCAGGGAAAAACAGAGTAACACAGTGCAGTCCAGGGTCCCCATCGTCTAGAGGCCTAGGACATCACCCTTTCACGGTGAGTACCGGGGTTCGAATCCCCGTGGGGACGCCAAGATTTGATTGGCCTGTCGCAGTAGAGTTGCAAGGAAGCCGCCTTGAGCGGCTTTTTTATTAGTAAGTCGGGGTCAGAGCCCGCCCGTTAAATTGGGGCTCTCACCCCGAAGCGGGAATTTGGGGGTATAGCTCAGCTGGGAGAGCGCTTGCATGGCATGCAAGAGGTCAGCGGTTCGATCCCGCTTACCTCCACCAAGAATACGTAGTAGCAAAGTTCAGGTCCCCATCGTCTAGAGGCCTAGGACATCACCCTTTCACGGTGAGTACCGGGGTTCGAATCCCCGTGGGGACGCCAGTTTTGATGTAAGATGCCTGCGATAAGGCATAGCGGTAAAAGTTCCAGGGTCCCCATCGTCTAGAGGCCTAGGACATCACCCTTTCACGGTGAGTACCGGGGTTCGAATCCCCGTGGGGACGCCAAGAATACGGCAAGCAGTAGTAAAAACAGTTTTAGGTCCCCATCGTCTAGAGGCCTAGGACATCACCCTTTCACGGTGAGTACCGGGGTTCGAATCCCCGTGGGGACGCCAGTCAAAGACCGGAGCAGACCACCCGCACATGCGGAAAGGTGCTCCGGTTTTTCTTTGGGTCCGCGACCATGCACAACGATCAACGCTCCACGACTCTCGCCATCTTCTGCAAGGTGGTCGACAACTTCGGCGACATCGGCATCTGCTGGCGCCTCGCGCGCCAGTTCCACCGCGAGCATGGCATCGCGGTGACCCTGTGGGTCGACGACCTCGCCAGTTTCCGCCGCATCTGGCCGGGCGTGTCCGTCGATGCCGGCGAACAGGTGGTCGACGGCGTGCGCGTTCTGCACTGGCGCGACCAGGACGGCGTCTACGCGCCGGCCGACGTGGCCGACATCGTCATCGAATTCTTCGGCGTCGACATCCCGCCGGGCTATGTCGCCGCGATGGCCCAGTGCGAGCCGCGGCCCGTGTGGATCAATTACGAAGGCCTCAGCGCCGAGGAATGGGTCGAGGGTTGCCACGCGCTGCCGTCGATGCATCCGCGCCTGAAGCTGACGAAGCATTTCTTCTTCCCGGGTTTTACGGACAAGACGGGCGGCCTGCTGCGCGAACGCGATCTGCTCGACGCGCGCGACCGCTTCCAGGCCGACGCGGCGGCGCGGGCGGATTTCCTGGCGCGGCTGGGCGTCGGAAAGGACGAGATGGCCGCGCTGACGGTCAGCCTGTTCTGCTATCCGCACGCGCCGGTGGCGGCGCTGTTCGCCGCGTGGCAGGCGGGGGATCGTCCGGTGACGTGCCTCGTGCCGCAAGGTGTCGCACACGAGCAGGTGGCGGCGTTCGTCGGCGCCGACGCGGTGGCGACGCACGGCAATCTCACGGTCCGCACCATCCCGTTCCTGTCGCAGGACGATTACGACCGCCTGCTGTGGGCGTGCGACGTGAACTTCGTCCGGGGCGAGGATTCCTGGGTGCGCGCGCAATGGGCTGGGCGACCATTCATCTGGCACATTTATCCGCAAGATGAAAACTTGCATCATGTTAAACTCCGCGCGTTCCTGCAAAAGTACGCGGAGAACCTGGACAGCCTGATCGATTTTTCCCTGCGCTGGAATGGCGTGGAAGGTGATGCGCCGGCCGCTTGGCCGGCCCTGTGGACATCGCTGCAAGCCAGTTTGCCAACGATACGCTCACGCGATGCCGAGTGGCAGGCGCGGATGTCGGCGAATGGCGACCTGGTGCGCAACCTGCTGGATTTCGCCCGGTCGCTGCGGTAGGCGACGGGCGAGGAACATGGTATCATGCTTGATTACTGCAACTCATTTTTAGGTTAAAACCCTCCTATGAAACCCGCAAAAGAAATCCGTGTCGGCAACATCATCATGGTTGATGCCAAGCCTTTCATCGTGCTGCGCTCCGACGTCAATGGCTCGAGCCGCACGGGCTTCACGTACAAGTGGAAGATGAAGAATCTTCTCACCAACGCACCGCTGGAAAACGTGTTCCGCGGCGACGACAAGTTCGACGTCGTCGTCCTGGACAAGAAGCCGGTGACCTACTCGTACTTCGCCGACCCGCTGTACGTCTTCATGGATGAAGAGTACAACCAGTACGAAATCGAAGAAGAAAACCTGGGCGACGCCATCAACTACCTGAAAGACGGTATGGAATGCGAAGCCGTGTTCTACGACGGCAAGGCCATCTCGGTCGAACTGCCGATCACCATCGCACGCCAGATCATCTACACGGAACCGGCCGTCAAGGGCAATACCTCGGGCAACGTCCTGAAGGAAGCCAAGCTCGAAAACGCCATCGAGTCGAAGCAGTTCACCATCCAGGTGCCGCTGTTCGTCAACCAGGACGACGTCATCGAGATCGACACCCGTACCGCCGAGTACAAGAAAGTCGTCCGCAACTAAGCCGACCGCTCTCTGAAAAAAACGCTGTCCATCGGGCAGCGTTTTTTTTCGTCGATACGTCCGGCACACGTGCATGTCATATAAGCAAGATGCTGTTATGCTGGCGCATTCTCGAGGAGGACGCATGGATCGCAGGGATTTCGTTCGACTGGGACTGGCGGCGAGCGCCGCGGCCGGCGTGACCGCCACGGCGACGGGCAAGGAACTCGATGCCGTCCTGGACGCCGGCGTGCGCGAGCAGCAGGCGCTGATGGAAACGGGCAAGCTGACGTCGAAGACGCTCGTGCAGCGCTACCTCGCGCGCATCGCGGCCGTCGACAAGGCCGGGCCGCGCCTGAACGCCGTCATCGAACTGAATCCCGACGCCGCCAGGATCGCCGCCGACCTCGATCGCGAGCGCAAGGCCGGCAAGGTGCGCGGCCCGCTGCACGGCATCCCCGTCCTGTTGAAGGACAATATTGCGACGGGCGACAGGATGAGTACGAGCGCCGGCTCGCTCGCGCTGGACGGCGTGCGCGCCACGCGCGATGCGTTCGTCGCGGCGCGCCTGCGCACGGCCGGCGCCGTCATCCTCGGCAAGACGAACCTGTCCGAATGGGCGAACATGCGCTCGACGCATTCCGTCAGCGGCTGGAGCGGACGCGGCGGCCAGACGCGCAACCCGTATGCACTCGACCGCAACACGAGCGGTTCCAGTGCCGGCTCGGGCGCCGCGATGGCGGCCGCGCTCGCCACGCTCGCCATCGGCACGGAGACGGACGGGTCGATCGTGTCGCCGGCATCGATCTGCGGCATCGTCGGCATCAAGCCCACGTTGGCCCTCGTCAGCCGCAGCGGCATCATCCCGATCGCGCATTCGCAGGACACGGCCGGCCCCATGACGCGCACCGTGGCCGACGCCGCGCTGCTGCTCGCGGCCATCGCCGGCGCCGATCCGGACGACGCCGCCACGGGCACCATGCAGGGCAGGCCGGCCGATTACGCGGCGGCCTTGCGGACGGACGGCCTGCGCGGCCGCCGCATCGGCGTCGCGCGCAATTTTTTCAATAGCCCGGCCGTGAACGCCGTGATCGAAGCCGAGCTGGCCATCCTGAGCGCGCAGGGCGCGACGCTCGTCGACGTGCAGGTGCCCAACGTCGACAAGTACGGCGACTCGGAACTGGAAGTGCTGCTGTCCGAATTCCGTCCCGACCTGGAGGCATACCTGGCCGGCTACGCGCCGCACGCGTCCGTGAAGACGATGGCCGACGTGATCGCGTTCAACGACAGGCACGCCGCGCAGGAACTCCGCCACTTCGGCCAGGAACACCTGATCGCGGCGGCGGCCCGGCCGGGCCTCGACGCCAGGGCCTACCGCGACGCACTCGCCAACAACCATCGCTACAGCCGCGACGAGGGCATCGACCAGATCCTGCGCGAGGAAAAGCTGGATGCGCTGGTCGCGCCGACGGGCGGCACGGGCTGGCTGACCGACTACATCAACGGCGACCACGACGGCCCCAGCTTTTCGTCGCCCGCGGCGGTGGCCGGCTACCCGCACGTGACGGTCCCGGCCGGCTTCGTGCACGGGCTGCCCGTCGGGCTGTCGTTCGTCGGCGGCGCCTGGAGCGAAGCGGCGCTGATCGCGATGGCCTATGCCTACGAGCAGGCGAGCCAGCGGCGCCGCGCGCCCACGTATCCGGCGTCCGTCAACCCGCGCGCCTGACCCACGCGAACGCGCAGATCGACGCCGCCAGTGCGCAGGCGGCGCATACGACCATCGCCACGTGGAACGGCGCCAGCAGTGCGCGGCCTTGCGCCGTCAGCACGACGCCCAGCAGCGCCGTCGCGATGAGCCCGCCGCCGCGCGCGACGGCGCTGTTGAAGCCGGACGCGACGCCCGTGTGATGGGCGTCCACGGACGACAGCACGGCCGTCGTCAGCGGGGCGGCCACGCACGCCATGCCGACGGCGATGACGAGGATGGCGGGCAGCACGGTGGTGGCATAGCCGCCGTCGCCGATGCGCGTGCCCAGCAGGAATCCGCCGGCGACGATGAGCGCGCCGATCGATAACGGTAGCCGCGACCCGTGGCTGCCGGCTACCTTGCCCATCAATGGCGAACCGATCGCGAGGACGATGGGAAACGGCAGCAGCGCCGCGCCCGCCTGCTTCGCCGAATACTGCAGCGCCTGGATCAACACGAACGGCACGAGCAGCATCAGCGCGCCGAGGGCGCCGTAGAGCAGGAACGTCATCAGGTTCAGGCCGGAAAAGCCGCTCGATCCGAACAGTTTCAATGGCAGCATCGCCTTGTCGCCCGCCCGCCGCTCCGCCCACAGGAACCCCAGCAGCACGAGCACGCCGGCCGCCATCGCGCCGCCGGATGCCGCCGTCACGCCCTTGTCGGCCGATGCCGCGGCCAGGCCCCACGTCAAGCAGCCCAGGCCGACGCTGGCCAGCAGCGCGCCGGCCGGATCGAGCGCGACGGGCTTCTCGCCGCGCGGCACGCGCACGTAGCGCCAGCCGAGGAACATGGCCACTGCCGCGATCGGCAGGTTAATGTAAAACACCGCGCGCCAGCCCACCGTGTCGATGAGCCAGCCGCCGAGCAGCGGCCCGATGGCACCGGCCGCCGCGCCGGCCGCGGCCCAGATCCCGATGGCCTTGCCGCGCGCCTTGCCGTCGAATGTGGCGCCGAGGATCGCCAGGCTGTTGGGCAGCAAGAAGGCTGCGCCTATGCCTTGCAGCACGCGCCCGCCGACGAGCAGCCACAGCCGTGGCGCCCACGCGCACAGCAGCGAGGCCAGCGCGAACGTCGCGATGCCGGCGAGCAGGATGCGGCGCCGGCCGTAGCGGTCGCCGGCCGCGCCGCCCAGCAGAAGAAGCGAACTCAAGGGGAGAAGATAGCCGCTCACGACCCACGACAGGTCCGCGCCCGCGCCGCCCAGGTCGCGGCCGATGGCTGCCAGGCCCACGTTGACGACGGAGCCGTCGATGAAGGCGAGGCTGCTGGCCAGGATCGACGTGGCCAGCACCAGGTGCGGGTGGTCGGTGTGGCCGCTCGTCGGCGTACTATCGGCCAGCGGGCGATCGCAATGGGCCGGCAGCGCGCTCACGTTCTAGCGCGGCGTTGCCGCCTGCTTGGCCTTCGTGAAGACGGGCCCCCACAGCGGATGGCCGTGCTCGCCCGGTGCCAGGTCGAACGACGGGTCGAGGCGCAGTGCGCGGTCGAACGCCTGGCGGCACGGACCGGGGCGCGACGTCACGCAATAGCTGAACGCCATGTATTTCAAGGCCGTGAGGCGCGTGGCGAGCGGGCCGTTGTTCACGTCGCGCGCGGACAGGCGCCGGATCGCACCGTTGTAGTCGCCGTCGTTGTACAACCGGATGCCTTCCTGCAGGCCCGCGCTGGGCGTCGACACGTCGTCGCGCTCGCGCGGTTTTTCCTTCGGCCGCGCCGGGGCTTCGCGCACTGCCGGGGTGTCCCGCTCCACCGCCGCCGCCTTCGGATGGCTGGGACTGCGTGCCGGCTTCTTGTCGAAGCCGGGCAGGTCGGCACAGCCGCCGAGGAGGGCGGCCGCCGCGGTCAGCAGGATGGCGTGGGCGAAGCGGTGGGTATTCATTGGTCTCCGGTCGTGGGGCATCAGGGTTCCGCCGTGAAGTCGACGGTGATCTGGCCGTCGCTGCTCGCCGTATCGACCTCGAGCACGCGGTCGTGGAAGTTCGGGTTCGTCACGCGGATCGTGTGGCGGCCGGGTGCCAGCACGAGGCGCTTGACGGGTGGACTCACGCCGCGGTCGACGTCGTCAACGTAGACGACGCCCCATGGCTGGATCTGCAACTTGTAGAGGTTGCCGTTCGGCGTGACGACGACACCGGGCAGCCGGGTGTCCGGCGCGGACTGGGCCTGGCCGGCGACGATGGGCGCGGCCGGGTTGGCGGGCGTTTGCGGCACGGCCGCCGGGCTCGCTGCCGGCGAATCCGGTGCGACATAGCCCTCGCCACTGTCCAGTGCGCCCGCGGCCGCGGCGCCGGTCGCGACGGACGGTTTATCGGCCTGCTGGGGCAACGTGAGCACGACGTGGTCGAACGAGCCCGAATCGCGCATTTCCGCGAACATGGCGAGCGCCAGCGCGATGAGGACGGCGCCGCCGCCGGCCGCGACGGCCCAGCGTTGCCAGCGGTTCAGGTTCAGGCTTCGGCGTGGGCGCTCGGCGGTCTGCATGAACGCGGGTGGCGCGGCTGCGGGCGGCACGGCTGCGGGTCGCACGGCTGCGGAACCGAGGTCGGGCGCGGGTGCGGGCGCAGGCGCGGGCGCGTCGGGAGGCATCGGCGGCGTCATGTGCGACGCCACCGCGGCCCCGACGGGCGGACCGAGCGGGACGATGCCGAGCAGGTCGCGCAGCTGTTCGATGCTCTGGGGGCGGCGCGCCGGGTCGGAATCCATGCAGCGGTCGACGGCATTCACGAGCGAATCGCTGTAGCCCTCGGCCCGGCCGGCCAATGGGCCCATGGGTGCGAGCTCGCGCGTGATGGCGTAATGGATGATGCGTGCCAGCGCGTTCAGGTCATCGGCCTCCTGTGCTTCCGGCGGACCGAAGTCGGTGGGAATCAGCAGCGGCTCGCCATTCTCGTGGAACACGATCGTGTCGGGCGTGATGGCGCGATGCGGCATGTGCATCGCGTATTGCAGTTCGAGCGACTGCAGGATCTGGCGAAGGATCTTGCGGCACCAGACTTCGTTGACCTGTTCGGGACTGTACTCGACGATGTCCCTGACGGTGCGGCCTTCGAGGTGCTGCTGCTCCGGTCCGATGGTAGTTAGGCTGGTCATTTTGCTAAGGCATGGGCTTGGCAAAATCATGCCAGATTTGTAGCGCCGGTGCCCGTGCACAACTCAACCGTGCGCGCCTGTTACAACTGTTACAAGCGCGACCTGTCGACGATCAGTCGTCGATGAAGCGCATCTTGAAGTGCCGGCCCTTGATGGTGCCGAAATCCGGTCCCAACGGGTTGGCGCCGTTCAGCCGGTCGAACGCCTGCTGCGCGACCCGGCGGTCGAGCGCGACGTAGCTGACGAATTCGAAGATGGCGATCTTGCCGACCTGCTCCTTCAGCAGGCCCGCGTCGCCGGTGAGGGCACCCAGCAGGTCGCCCGGCCGCAGCTTGTCCTTCTTGCCGCCGGATACGCACAACGTGATCATCGGCGCGGGGTCGACCGCACCGTCGTCGTCATCCAGTTCGCCGAGTGCATGCCACTCGGCCGTGAAGCCCTGTGCGTCCTCGATCAGCTTGACCCAGCGCTTTTCGTTCGGCGCACACAGCGACAGCGCGAGGCCGTTCGCCCCCGCGCGTCCCGTGCGGCCAACGCGGTGCACGTGCACTTCCGGATCCTTGGACACGTCGACGTTGATGACGGCTTCCAGCCCCGCGATGTCGATGCCGCGCGCGGCCACGTCGGTGGCGACGAGCACCGCGCAGCTGCGGTTGGCGAAGCGCACGAGCGTCTCGTCGCGCTCGCGCTGTTCCATTTCGCCGTACAGTGCGAGCGCGGAAAAGCCCTGCGCGCGCAGGGCGTCCGCGACTTCGCGGCAGCGCGCCTTCGTGTTGCAGAACGCGATCGCGGACACGGGCCGGTGATGGCGCAGCAGCCGCGCGACGGCATCGACGCGGCCGTCGAAGCCGATCTCGTAGAAGCGCTGCTCGATGCGGGCCGGCGCGTGCGCCGTGTCGACGGCGACCTCGAGCGGATCGCGCAGGAAGCGCGCGGTGGCGGCGCGGATGTCGTCGGGATACGTCGCGGAGAACAGCAGGGTCTGGCGATGCGCGGGGCATTCGCGCACGATGGCCGCGATCTCGTCGTAGAACCCCATGTCCGTCATGCGGTCGGCCTCGTCCAGCACGAGGGTGCGCAGGCGCGCGAGGTCGAGCGTGCGGCGCTGCAGGTGGTCGCGGATGCGGCCCGGCGTGCCGACGGCGATGTGCGCGCCGAATTCCAGGGACGCGATCTGCGGACGCATCGAGATGCCGCCCGTCAGCACGACGACCTTGACGTTGCCGATGCCGCGCGCCAGGCGGCGCAGCTCGTTCGCGACCTGGTCGGCCAGCTCGCGCGTGGGGCACATGACGAGGCCCTGCACGGCGAACAGGGTCGGGTTCAGCTTCAGCAGCATGCCGATGCCGAACGCGGCCGTCTTGCCGCTGCCCGTCTTGGCCTGCGCGATGAGGTCGCGGCCTGCGAGTGCGAGCGGCAAGGTGGCCGCCTGCACGGGCGTCATGTCCTTGTAGCCGAGCTGGTCGAGGTTGGCGAGGAAGGGGGCTGCGAGCTGCAGCGAGGAAAAGGTGGTGTCGGACATGGTGTCGGCGTTTCGTTGGCGCGACGAACCGGTGTTCATGTCGCGTGCTTCAGGGTGCCGGCTTCCAGACAGGCAAGCCGGTAAGGTCCAGATCGGGATCGTGTTTCCAGACCGGCAGGCCGGTCGCATCTGTTTCTGCCAGGTTCATCAGCATCAGCTGTTCCTGTTTCTGTGCCGTGCGGCGCGCCCGGGGACGCTTGGCTGCCGCCGGAACTGCGGACGGAGACGAAGAAAGAGCCGCGGCGTCATCGTCGTGCGGCGCCGGCTCGAAGCCGGGCAGGTCGAAGGTCGCGTTGTCTTTCTTGTCTCTCATGCGCTGCGCTGGCCCAGAAAACAAAAGCCCGGCTACAAGAGTCGGGCTTGTTGTTACGGTATTTGGTTGCGGGGACAGGATTTGAACCTGTGACCTTCGGGTTATGAGCCCGACGAGCTGCCAGACTGCTCCACCCCGCGTCTGAGTACGCTATTTTAACCCGATCGGCGCCGGAGCGCAAATCGGGTTGTCGATTCATTAGCCAGCCACCCGCAGGCGCCACAGCGACGTCACCTCGGCCATGCGTGCCGCGGCCAGCGGATCGTCGGGATCACTGGCCTTCGGGTGCGTGGGGCGGATGTCGTGGCGGCCGGCGACGTCCAGCCCCGCCTCGGTGATCCAGCCGAGCAGTTGATCGCGCGACCGCAGGCCCAGGTGCTCGGCCAGGTCGGACAGGATGAGCCAGCCTTCGCCGCCATCGCGCAGGTGCTCTTTCAATCCCGCGAGGAAACCTTTCAACATGCGGCTGTCGGGATCGTAGACGGCGTATTCGATGGCGGAGCTCGGCTTGCCCGGCAGCCAGGGCGGATTGCAGACGACGAGGTCGGCGCGGCCCTCGGGATACAGGTCGGCGCGCACGATCTCGACCTGGCCGGCGAGACCCAGGCGCTCGACGTTGGCACGGGCGCAGCCGAGCGCGCGCTCGTCCACGTCGGTGGCGAGCACGCCCTGCATGCCGCGATGCGCCAGCACGGCCGACAGCACACCGGTACCGGCACCGATGTCGAACGCGAGCGTCGCGCCGGCCGGCAACGGCGCCTGCGCGACGAGTTCGACATATTCACCGCGCACCGGCGAGAACACGCCGTACCACGGGTGGATGCGCTCGTCGAGGGCGGGAATGAACACGCCCTTGCGGCGCCACTCGTGCGCGCCGATCACGCCCAGCAGTTCGCGCAGCGAGGCGACGTACGGTTCCGTCGCCCCACCGTAGGCTTCCGTGCACGCTTCGCGCACGTCGGGCGCGCGGCGCAGCGGGACGCCGTGGTCCGCGTCGAACGGCACCAGCAGCATGGCCAGCGTGCGCGCGCGCTGCAGTTGCGCGAGGCGGTGGCGGTGGAATTGTTCGGTGAGCGACGCCGGCGCCTTGCCGGCCTTGGCGCGTTTGGCGCGCGAACCTTTATGGTCGACGCGGCGCACGAGCGCCTGCAGCAGCTGGCGCGCGTTCTGGAAGTCCCCGCGCCACAGCAGCGCCGTGCCGTCCAGCGCGTGGCGCCAGGCCGCGTCGGCGCTCATCGTGTCGTCCGCGAGCACGACCTTCTTCGGCGCCGGCCAGCCGCTTTCCGAGCGCCAGCGCGCCGAGCGTTCCTCGCCGTGTTCGATCCAGTGGATGCGCACCGCGCCGTCGGGAGTCGTCATCGCGCGTCCGATCAATGGTGGTGGTGCCAGTGGAGTTCGTTCGACTCGACGAAGGATTTCACGGCGTCCGGGTTGCCGGTCGCGTGGCGCTTGATTTCGCCGCATTCGCAAATGCCCTGGTAGGGCTGGATGTGCGAGCAGGCGGACACTTTCTGCAGGGCGACCTTGACCGGCTTGGCGCATTTGGCGCACTTGAAGGTCAGGAAACGGGCGGGTTTGTTCATGATGAAAGATAGCGATGAATCAAAGGAAGGGGCGCATTTTAGCACTGCACGGTCACGGCACTGCTCCCCCCGCCGGCCGGCCGGACGAGCACCTTGGTGGCGATGCGTTCCGTCATCTCCTGCACGTGCGAGATGACGCCGACCTTGCGGCCCAGCGACTGCAACGCGTCCAGCGCATCCATCGCGACGCCCAGCGTATCACTGTCCAGGCTGCCGAATCCTTCGTCGATGAACAGCGATTCCACCTTGACGCGGTTCGACGACAGCGAGGCGAGGCCCAGCGCGAGCGCGAGCGACACGAGGAACGACTCGCCGCCGGACAGGGAGTTTACGGAGCGCACTTCGCCGCCCATGTCCTGGTCGCGCACCATCAGCGCCAGCGACGGGCCGGCCGTGCTGACGACGCGCTCCAGGCGGTAGCGCCGCGCCAGCTGGGCCAGGTGGGTGTTGGCATAGCCGAGCAGCACGTCGAGCGTGAATTGCTGGGCGTAGTTGCGGAATTTCTTGCCGTCCGCGGAGCCGATCAGTTCCGCCAGCTTGGCCCACCGGTCCTCGACGGCGCGCTGGCGCTCGATCTCGGCCATCATCGAGCGCGCCCGCTCGCGCCGCTGCTCGTCCTCGCGGATGCGCATGGCGAGGCTCGCCGCCGCTTCGTGCGCGGCATCCCGGTCGGTCTGGGCGCGGCGCAGGGCGGCCGCGACCGAGTCGGCGTCCTGGCCCTGCGCGGTTGCCTGCTCAGCTGCCTGCTCAGTTGCCAGCTCAGTTGCCAGCTCAGTTGCCAGCTCAGTTGCTTGTCCCGTGGCGAGCGCGCCGTCCCCGGCCTGCGCATCCGGCTGTTCGACGTCTGCCTGCGCCGGCGCCACGTCTTCGCGCAACCGTTCATGCTGTTCGCGCTGCGCACGGCGTTCGGCCAGCACGGCCGTCGCCTGGCGCAGGGCCGCGTCCAGTTCCTGCAGGGCCGCGCGTTCCTGGGCGATCCAGCCCGCGCCGACCTGGAGCAGGGCCGCGAGCTGCTGTTCGTTGGCCACGCTTTCCAGTGCCGGATCGCTGCCGTCGAACTCATGGATCCAGTGCGCGAGGCGCTCGCCGGCGTCGGCCAGTTCGCCCTGCAGGTCGGTAATGCGGCGCGCGGCCAGCGACTGCGCTTCGCGTACCCGCGCTTCCGCCTGCGCGGCCAGCAGGCTCGCGGCCTGGCAGGCGTTCACGGTGTCGCGTGCCGCGTTCACGGCACCCACAAGCTGTTGCTCGACGTCGCGCGCGGCGCGGCCGTCGAACAGTTCCGCACGTTCGACGCGGCGCGCGGCCAGGTCCGCATCCAGGCGGGCGAATTCGGCCTCCGCCTCGACGAGGCGCCGGCCGGCATGCTCCGTGCGCGTGGCCAGCGCGGCGTGCTCGGCGTCGAGGGTGCCGATGGCGCCCTGCAGCCGCGCAAGGCGTGCCGCCTGGTCATGCCATTCGCGCGCCTCGTTCGCGCGGACCTGGCGCCAGCCGGCGGGGTCGCGCTGCCATTGACTCTGCCAGCCGTCGCCGCACGCTTCCGCCAGCACGGGGTCCAGTTCGGCGAGCAATTCGGCCAGCGTGGCCGCGGCCGCTTCGCGCCGCGCGGCCAGCGCGGCGATGTCGGCATCCAGCCGCGCCAGCGTGCCTTGCGCCGTCTGCGCCGCGTCGAGCAGGCGCGCGTGTTCGCGGTTGGCCTGGTCCCAGGCCTGCTGGGCGGCATCGCGCGCGAGTTCGGCGCGGCGCAGGTCGCCGTCGCGTGTCTCGAGTTCTTCGTACGCCTTGCGCAGCGCGGCCTGTTCGGCCGCCAGCCAGCGGCCGCGCGCGTCGGTGCCCGCGTCGCTGTCCGGCGCGTCCGCCGCGAGCGAATTGTCGGCCCATTCCGCATCCAGCTGGGCGAGCGCGGCGGCGAGGCTGTCGCGTTCGCGTGCCAGCGCCGCCAGCCGTTCGCCGGCAGCATCGTACGCGGCCCGCTGGCCAGCCTGCTGGTCGACGTTGGCGCGCTGTTCGGCGCGGCGCGCGGCCAGTTCGGCGGACAGCTCTTCCAGCACGGCATGCAGCCGGTCGTCCTGGTGCCGGTAGGGGTGTTCCGTGCCGCCGCACACGGGGCAGGCGTTGCCGTCCACGAGCGTGGCGCGCAGCTTTTCGACGCCGTCGGCGCACGCCAGCTGGGCCGTCTTCAGCATGCGCTCGGCCTGGGTGACGGCCGCGTCCAGCGCAATGCCCGCGGTGCGCGCGGCGTCGAGTCCTTCCTGGGCTTTCGCCTGCGCCTGGGTGGCCTGGGTGGCCTGCGCATCGAGGTCGGCCAGGCGGCCGCGCTGGGTACGCAACGCCTGCCACGTGTGGTCGAGCGAGGCGAGGTGTTCGCGCCGCTTGTCGAGCGTGCGGCGTTCGGCGCGCAGGGCGTCGGCGTCGATGCCGTCGAGCGCCGCGGCTGCCTGCTTGCGCGCCGCTTCGCGCACGGCAAGGAGTTCGACGGAAGCCGACAGCGCGTGCGCCGTGCGCTGCGCCATCGCGGCGGCTTGTTCAGCGCCGGCGCGGGCCGCGTTCAGGGCCTGGGCGCTGGTGGCGTCCTGGCGCGCGGCCTGCTCGGCCTGGGCCAGGCGCTGGTCCCAGCGCGTCCATTGGGTGGCGAGCAGTTCGCGGGTGCCGTGCGCGGCGAGCCAGCCCGTCGCGTCGTGCAGCGCGCGCCGGCTCGCTTCCAGTTCGTCCGCCTTGGTCCGCAGGGCGGCCTGGGCCTGCGTCGACTCCGTGCGCACGCCGTCCTGCGCCGCGCGCGCCTTCGCGTGGGCGGGCGCGAGCGTGTCCAGCGTGGCGTCGAGGGCTTTCGCGCGGTCCAGCTGCGGCGCGGCCGCGCGCTGCGCGTCCTCGGCAGCTTCCAGCTTGCGTTCGGCCTCCATCAGGCCGCGTGCGGCCTGTTGCTGCGCATCGAGGGCACGTGCCAGTTCGTGTTCGCTGCCGGCCAGTCGGGCCTGCACCTGGCGCTGTTCGCCGGCCAGGCGGTTCAGGTCGGCGACGAGGGCGCGTGCCGGTTGCACGGCGTCCAGCGTGGCCAGCCGGCGCCGGCGGTCGGCAGCGGCGTCGGCCTCGGCGCGGGCCCGGCCCAGCGCGCCGTCCGCCTGGGTTTCGGCCGCGCGCAGCCGGTCCAGTTCCTGGTACCAGCGCAGGTGACGTTCCAGCGCGGCGCGGCGCGTCTCGGCCGTCGTCAGCGCGGCCTGGGCGGCGGCATGGTCGGCGTCGAGCTCGGCGCGCGCGTCCGGGCCGAGCGGCGCCTGGTCCTGCAGGCGCGACGTCAGGCGGCGCATGGCTTCCTGCTCCACGCGCCAGCGCTCGTAGGCGCGGCGCGAGATGTCGCTGTAGACGGCGCTGCCCGTCAGCGTTTCCAGCAGCTCGCCGCGCTCGTTCTCGTCGGTGCGGAGAAAGGCGGAGAATTCGTTCTGTGCGAGCAGCACGGAGCGTGTGAACTGTTCGAACGAGAGGCCGATGCGGCGTTCCATTTCTGCCAGCACCTCCGTCTTCGTGCCGCCCAGCGGTTGCAGGCCCGGCAGTTGTTGCAGGCTCATCGTGGACGGCTGCAGGGCGCCGGCCGCGCGGTTGCGCGAGCGCCGTACGCTCCAGCGCGCCCGGTAGCGCTGCTCGTCGTTGCCGACGAAATCCACTTCGGCGAACGCGTCCGCCGTCCCGCGCCGCATCAGCGTGCGGCGGTCGGCGACGGACAGCGTTTCGTCGCCGACGTCGGGCAGGTAGTTGCCCACGCGCGGCCCCTTGATGAGGCGCGGCGTGGCGTCGTACAAGGCCAGGCACAAGGCGTCCAGCAGGGTGCTCTTGCCGGCGCCGGTGGGGCCGCTGATCGCGAACAGGCCCGACGAGACCAGCGGTTCGTTCTCGAAATCGACTTCGAATTCGCCGGCCAGCGAGGCCAGGTTCTTGCCGCCGATGCGCAGGATCTTCATGCGGCCTCCCGGTTCCCGGCGGTGCCATCCGTCGGCAGCAGCAGTTCCGTGAATGCGGCCAGCTGGTCGTCCGGCGCGTCCTCGCCGAAGCGCTGTTGCCACAGGCGGCGGAAGATGTCGTCCGGCTGCAGCTGGGCGAGCTGGTCGAGGCTCAGCGCGGGTTCCACGCCGGCCGTCGTGACCACGCGGCGCGTCGGTTCGATCTTCGCCAGGCGCACGGGCTTGCCTGCCAGTGCCGCCTCGACCTGCGCGCGCAGGCCCGGCTCGGGCGCGTCGAGCAGAACGCGCACTTCCAGGTAGGGCCAGACGTCGCGCGGCAGGTCGGGCAGGTCGAGGGCGACCAGTTCCGCGATCGCCTGCTTGACGGGCGCCGGGCTGGCCGGCACGCGCAGCAGTTCGACGGAGCGCGGCACGTGCAGCGGTTCGATGGCGGCGGCGCGCGGGCCGTCCAGGTCGATGCGCAGCACCTGGTGCTTGTAGCCGACCTCGGCGAACGACAGGGGGAGCGGGCTGCCGGAATAGCGCAGGTGCTCCTGCTGGCCGACCCGCTGGGCCAGGTGCAGGTGGCCCAGCGCGGCATACGCGACGTCCGGGCCGAACATCGACGCGGGCAGGGCCTCGGTGCCGCCGATAACGATGCGGCGTTCCGAGTCCGGCGACGCATCCCCGCCGACCATGTGGCAATGGCCCATCGCGAGGATCGCCTGGCCCTCGGTGGCCCGGGCGCGGGCCAGGTCGTACGTCTGCTGGTAGAGCAGGCGGATCCCGGCCAGGTAGGCGTCGAACGCATCGTCGCCCGCTGCCTGCGACGCGACGCGCGGCACGTCACCCGGCCGCAGGAACGGGATCGCGACGCACCAGGCTTTCACCGCACCGTCCTTGCCGGTCAGCGGGACGATGAAGCGCTCCAGGTCGATGCTGCCTTCGGCGTCGCGCATGACGTGGCCCACGACGCGCGTGCCGTGCGCTTCCAGCAGCGGCCCAGGCGCCTCCAGCCGGCCCGGCGAGTCGTGGTTGCCGGCGATGATGACGATGTCCAGCTGCGGCATGCGTGCCCGCGCCTGCTGCAGGAAGCGGTACAGCTGGCGCTGCGCTACGGCGGACGGGTTCGAGGTGTCGAATACGTCGCCCGCGATCAAGAGGGCGTCCGCTTCCTCGGCGACGATCGTGTCGAGCAGCCAGTCGAGGAAGCACTGGTGTTCGTAGGTCCGGTCGAAATTGTGCAGGGTCTGGCCGAGGTGCCAGTCCGATGTGTGCAGCAGCCGCATGGTCGTTAAGAAATCCGCAACAGTGGTTGAACCTGGGCGCCAACTATATCGCATGGAACGAGATACTGTAAAAAAAACCAGTACTTTTTCGCGGCGACCTGTACAAATGTTGATGAGATGTCACTAGAATGCCGGGATGACTGAACCAATTTTGACTCTTGCTGTCGCTCGAAACCTGCACCTTGCGGCCCAGGGCATGCTGCAGGCGAAACGCGCCCGTGCCACCCAAGCCGATGTTCTGGCAGCGATTCGCCGCATGGGCGTGTTGCAGATCGACACCATCAGCGTCGTCGCGCGCAGCCCGTATCTCGTGTTGTGGAGCCGCGTCGGCGACTACGACCCGGACTGGCTCGACCAGTTGCTGGCCGAGGGCCGGCTGTTCGAGTACTGGGCCCACGAGGCGTGTTTCATTCCGATCGAGGATTACGGCCTGTACCGGCACCGGATGGTCGATCCCGGCTCGCTCGGCTGGAAATACGCGGGGACGTGGCTGGCGTCGCACCGGGAGGAGGTCGAGCGCGTGCTGGCGCATGTCCGGGCCAGCGGGCCGGCCCGCTCGGCCGACTTCGAGCGCTCGGACGGCAAGGCCGGCGGCTGGTGGGCATGGAAGCCGGAAAAGCGCGCGCTGGAAGTCCTGTTCACGACCGGGCAGCTGATGATCGCGCGCCGCCAGCAATTCCAGCGCGTGTACGACCTGGCCGAGCGCGTGTTGCCCGGCTGGGACGATGCGCGCATGCCGTCGATCGACGCGACGCGGCGGCGGTTCGTGCTGGACGCCGTGCGCGCGCTGGGCGTGGCGAAGGCTGCCTGGATTCCGGACTATCACCGCACGAAGCCGCCGCACCTCGATCCGGCGCGGCTGGCCGACGAGGGCTTGCTGCTGCGCGCCCGCGTCGAGGGCTGGAAGGAGCCCGTGTACGTCCACCCCGACCATGCGGCGCTGCTCGGGCGGGCCGCCGATGGGGGACTGCAGGCGACGCTCACCAGCGTGCTGTCGCCGTTCGACCCCATCGTGTGGGACCGCCGCCGCGCCCTCGACCTGTTCGGTTTCGACTACCGGCTGGAGTGCTACACGCCCGCCGAGAAACGGCGCTACGGCTATTTCACGCTCCCTTTGCTGCGGCGCGGGGCGCTCGTCGGCCGGGTGGATGCCAAGGCGCACCGCAAGACCGGCGTGTTCGAGCTGAAATCCCTCGTGCTGGAGCCCGGGGTACGTATCAGCGACCGGTTCGTGCGTGACCTGGCCGCGGCGTTCGCCCGCTGCGCGCGCTGGCACGGCTGTCCGCAGGTCGTGCTGGCGCACGCCGAGCCGGCCGGGCTCGCCGCGCCGCTGGCCGCCGCGCTGGGCCAGACCCTGGCGGCCGCGGCCTGATGCCGGGTGGCCGTTTGTGATAGATCAAACGGGTGCCAGCCCCGCCTCCTTACACTAGACCTTCCTTCAGGCCGAAACCAACCAGAGGACGCCTCGCGATCCGAGACTCGCGATTCGAGACTCGCGATTCGAGAGCGCCCCGGGCCTGTCAACAACGCTCCCACGGACCTTGCATAGCGCCGCGCATGCCATGCGGCCGGGGAGCGGATTTGTCGAACTCACTCGTGAGAAAAAGGTGGAGACCGAATGCTGACATCGACTTATACCCTCGTCGCCCTGTCCGTCGAACAGACGACGGTGCGCGCGGCCCTGCAGTCGCTCCTCGACGAGCTGCGCGCTCTGCCGGGCGACTTCAGCACGCTGGCCGCCGGCCGGGCCGCACAATTGTGCACTGCACTGCGCCAGGCGTACGACAACTGTCACTGGCGCAAGCTCGACAAGTTCCTCGTGCCGGCCCTGCGCCGCAGCACCGCGGCGGCCGACAGGTTGCTGGAGGAGCTCGAACGGCTCAGCGGCCAGGCGGCCGGCGCGATGGCCACGGCCGAGGCCTGCGTCGGCGCGGCGGACCGTCCGGTGCCGCGCGACGTGTTCTGCGGCGCCGTCGAGAGCTGCGTCGCGGCCTTGCGCTGCCGGCTGGAGCGCGAGGAACACGAGTTGTTCCCGCTGGCGCGCGCGGCGGTCGGCGGCGACGCGTGGTTCGCGATCGCGAACCAGATGCTCGCGCACGACGCCTACGCGCAGGAGCACCGCGCCGGTCCGCGCCGCCTGCGTCACGAACTGGTCGGGCATGCCGGCCACGATGTGCACGGGCGACGGCACGCGACGTTGACCGCGGCCCACTGACAGTATCGATATTGTCAGTGGGAAATGATGAACGATTGCTCGCACGCGCCAGGCTGGTGTCACGAGGCCATCAGGGTTCTTTGCTATGATGGCGATTTTGGAAGTGCGATTTCATCATGTTCGAGTTCCTATTCAAGCGGCCGGGCGACAAGCCCGGCGACAAGCCGGCCGGGCAGGGAGGACAGGCGGGGGGGCAAGCGGAACCGTCCGCGTCCGCCGCCACGCATTCGTCCAACCATCAACGCACGGCCCAGGCTGAAAAGCTGGGCCGGATCGGGGATGATGAAGCCGCCGCGGTGGAATTCATCCTCCAGTGCGAATTTTCCGAACTGCGCCTCGCCGCCGCCGAGTTCGTCCACAGCCCGGCGCTGATCGAGCGTGTGCACACCGCGATGCGCAATACCGATCGCCGCGTCGCCAAACTGATGCAGTCGCGCCTCGACGCGCACCGTCACCGCGAAGCCGAGCACCGGCGCGCACAGGCCGCCGTCGAGCAGGCCGAATCCCTCCTCAAGGATGCATTGCTGACCCCGAACCACGTGGCCGAGCTGGACCGCAAATGGTCCGTGATCTCCGCACCCGAACTCGATGCCGCGTTCCAGACCGCGCGCGCCGCGCTGGCCCAGCGCCTCGAAGCGCAGGTGGCCCTGCAGCGCGCCATGATCGACCGCGTGGCTGCCATGCGCCAGCTGGGCGGCGCCGGGCTGTCGGCAGCGGAACTGGGGCAGCGCCTGGATGTGCTGGCACAGGAACAGGACGAGGCCCTGCGTTCGCCCGAACACCCGTCGCTGCCGCGTGCCCTCGTCGCCGAATTCGCGGCCGGGATGGAGAAGCTGCGCGCCGGCTTGCAGGTGCAGGAAGCCGGCCAGGCCGCGCTCGCCGCGCGCGCCGCATTCATCGACGCCCAGCAGGCGAAACCGGTTGCCGAACTGAATGCGGAGACGCTGCGGCGCGAATGGAAAGCGCTGCCGCATCTGCCCCAGGACGAGCAGGCCGCCGAACTGCAGCGCCGCTTCGACGCCCTGCTGGCCACGGTGCCGCAGCCCGAGCCGCGCAGGCCGAAGGAGCCGCGCGAGCCCAGGCCGGCGCATGAAGGCGGCGCCAAGGCGCCTGCCAAGGAGGGCGCGAAGGACAACAAGCCGCGCGGTGCGGACCAGCATTTCATCGACACGATGGATGCGATGGAAGCCGCCCTGCAACAGGGCTCGCTGGGCGCCGCCGCCGACCACGACAAGGCCCTGAAGGACGCGCGCGAAAAGGGCATGCGCCTCACGCCCGCGCAATCCGACCGCCTGGCCCACCTGCGGGCCGAGCTCAAGCGCCTGTCCGACTGGGCGCGCTGGGGCGGGAACGTGTCGCGCGAGGAACTCATCAAGACCGTCGAGGCCTTGCCCACGCAAAACCTGGCGATGAGCGAGCTGGCCAAGAAGGTCGGCAGCATGCGCGACCGCTGGAAGGCGCTCGACAGCCTGTCCGGCGCCGCGCCGAAGAGCCTGTGGGAGCGGTTCGACGCCGCCTGCACGGCCACCTATGCGCCGGCCGCGGCCCACTTCCGCCACCTGGCCGACGAACGCCATGCGAACGCGGCACGCGGCCAGGAACTCGTCGAGGAAGCGCAAGCCGAGATCGCGCGCCTGCGCGATGGCAGCGTCGAGTGGAAGCACGTGGCGGGCACGGTGCAGCGGCTGCGTCTCGCGTGGAGCCACCTGGGCGCCATCGACCGCAAGGAGAAGAAGCGCCTGGACGCCTTGTTTGCCGATGCGCTGAACGTGCTGCAGGGGCCGCTCGAAGAGCAGCGCAAGGCCGAGATGGCCGAGCGCGAAGCCATCATCGAGGAAGCGGCCGCCATCGACCCGCACGACCGCCATGCGATCGACACGATGCGCGCCCTGCAGCAGCGCTGGCAGGACCATGCACGCTCGCTGCCGCTCGAACGCAAGAGCGAGCAGGCGCTGTGGCAGCGCTTCCGCGCCGTGTGCGACGATGTGTTCCAGCGCCGCAAGGAAACGATGCACGAGGCCGACATCGAGCGCCGCGCCCACGAGGCCGCCAAGGAAGCCATCAGCGCGCGCCTGGAAGCGGCGGCGGACAGCGTCACGCCGGCCACGGTCGGCAAGCTGCTGCGTGAGGCGCAGGCGGAATGGCAGGCGATCGGCCCGGTGCCGCGCGCGCATGAAGCCCGCGTGGAAAAACGTTATCACGCGGCCGTGGCGCTCGTGCAGCAGCATGCGGACCAGGCTCGCCGCGCCGCCGGCGTCGCCCAGGCGGGCATGTTGCGCGACAAGCTGAGGCTCGTGCAGGAACTGGAGCAGGCCGTCGCCGCGGACGATGCCGGTACCACCGATTGGGAGGCACGCTGGTCCGGCTTGCCGCCCCTCGACGCCGACATGGAACGCACGTTGCGCACCCGTTTCGACGCCGCGCTGGCCGCGCTGCGCGGGAGCGAGGAACAGAAGGCCGCGTATGGCCGCACATTGGAAGCGAACAGCGGCAAGCTGCTGCACGAGCTGCTGCGCCTGGAAATCGGCGCCGGCATCGACAGCGGCCCGGAATTCGCGCGCGAGCGCTTGAAGCTGCAGGTCGAGGTATTGCAGTCGTCGTTGAAATCAGGACAAAGCGCAGGACAGGGCAGCGGCCGCGGCGCCCAGGGCGGCGCGACGGCGCAACTGCGCGACCTGTGTGCGCTGGCGGCGCTCGTCGATGCGCGTACGGCGTCCCGGATCGAGCAGCTCGCGCTGCGTGTGGCCAAGGAGGGCAAGTGAAGAAGGATGTGACGGAGGTCCGCGTCGAGGCCGCGGATTTCGACGTGAGCGCGGAAATCGCGCGCCTGCGCGCGGGTGATGCGCGCGTGGGAGCCGTCGTCAGTTTCGTCGGCACGGTGCGCGACATGAACGACGGCGACAATGTGGCCGAACTCGAGCTGGAACATTATCCGGGCATGACGGAGCGTGCGCTGCACGACATCGTGGAGCAGGCGCGGGCGCGCTGGCCGCTGTATGGCGTCCTCGTGATCCACCGCATCGGGCCGATGCGGCCGCTTGACCAGATCGTCCTCGTCGCCTGCACGTCCGCGCACCGCGGCGAAGCGTTCGCCGCGTGCGAATTCATCATGGACTACCTCAAGACCGATGCCCCGTTCTGGAAGAAGGAGCAGACGCCGAACGGTGCGCGCTGGGTCGATGCGCGCGTGACGGACGACACGGCCCGGGCCAAGTGGGCCAGCCGCTGAGCTGGATCGCGGTCGCCGTCGGCGCGGCCCTCGGGGCGTGGCTGCGCTGGGGGCTGACCATCTTCCTCGGCCAGCTGCATGCTCACATCCAGCTGGGGACGCTCGTCGCCAATCTCGTCGGCGGTTATCTGATCGGGCTGGCGCTGGGCTTCTTCGACGCCATGCCGGCCCTGTCCCCGGCCTGGCGTTTGTTCGTCATCACGGGCTTCCTCGGGGGGCTGACCACGTTTTCCAGCTTTTCCGCCGAAGCCATGGTGCTGCTCCAGCGGGGCCATTACGGCTGGGCGCTGGCCCATTCGGCGGTGCATTTGCTGGGGTCGATCGGCTGCTGCGTCGCAGGATATGCGACCTGGCGTGCCATCGCGTGATACCTGCGTGTCATTCGCTTGCGCGCAATGCGTGAGAACTGCAATCTGGCAATGTCTTAATTTTCACTGACCGGAGAACAGCATGACCAAGCAATCATTTGCACGCCCGAGCCCGGCCTTCGTCGGCGCATCCTGGGGCGCCATGATCGTCGGCATCCTTGCCTACCTCATCGGTTTATGGAATGCCCAGATGCAGCTCAATGAAAAGGGCTATTACCTGACGATCCTGCTGTACGGCTGCTTTGCCGCCGTGTCGCTGCAAAAGACGGTGCGCGACCGGGCCGAGGGCTTGCCGGTGACGGGCATGTACGTCGGCTTGTGCTGGACCTCGCTGATGGCCGCCGTCGTGCTGCTGACGGTCGGCCTGTGGAATGCGACCTTGATGCTCAGCGAAAAAGGGTTTTATGCCATGTCGTTCGTGCTGACCCTGTTCGCGATCATCGCCGTGCAAAAGAACGTGCGCGACCTGGCTGCGGCGGGCGACGTGCCCGAAGCGCAGCAGGCTTGATGCATCACGACTTGCCGGGCTTGGCGTGGCCGATGCGCTGGGCCCGGTAAATCCCCGTGTGGCCGGAAAACAGATAGGCCAGCACGCACCCGACGGCCGCATACACCCCCACCTCCGCGCCGAACAATTCGATGGCCATCAGGGTCGACGCGATCGGCGTGTTGGCCGCGCCGGCGAACACGGCCACGAACCCAACGCCCGCCAGCAGGGAAAAGGGCAGGTGCAGCAGCGGCGCCAACGCATTGCCGAGCGTGGCGCCGATGTAGAACAGCGGTGTCACTTCGCCGCCCTTGAAGCCGCTGCCGAGCGACGCGACCGTGAACACCAGCTTGCCGGCGAAGTCCCATGGCGCCAGCGGCTCGGTGAATGCGGCCTGGATGGTCGGGATGCCGAGGCCGATGTAGCGGTCCGCGCCGAACGCCAGCACGACGGCGGCGACGACGCTGCCGCCCAGCAGCGGCCGCAGCGGACCGTAAGGCACGCGCCGCTTCATCCAGCCCGATAGCGCGTGCGTGCAATCCGCGAACAGTTTTCCAGCAAGACCGAACAGCGCCCCGGCGATCGCGACTGCCGCCAGCGGCCACAGGCCCAGTGCCGGTACGGACGCGATGGCGTAATGCGTGTGGTGAATGCCCAGCGCATGACTCCACAGCAGGCAGACCTGGTCGCCGGCGATGGCGGCCGCCAGGCAGGCGAGCAGGGCGTCGTAGCGCAGGCGGCCGATCGCGAGCACTTCCAGGCCGAAGATCGCGCCCGCCAGCGGCGTGCCGAACACGGAGGCGAAGCCCGCGCTGATGCCGGCCATCAAGACGATCCTCCGGTCTTCCATCTTGAGCTTGAACACGTGCGTGAGCTGGTCGGCGAGCGCGCCGCCCATCTGCACGGCCGTGCCCTCGCGTCCGACCGAGGCGCCGAACAAATGCGAGACCACGGTGCCGCCCAGCACGAGCGGTGCCATGCGCAGCGGAATCACTTTCTTCGGGTCGTGGATCTCGTCGATGAGCAGGTTATTGCCGGCCTCGACCGAGCTGCCGAAACGCAGGTACAGCCAGCCGACGGCGAACCCGGCCAGCGGCAGCAGCGCGATCAGCCAGCGGTGGGCGTTGCGCGTCCCGGTCGCCAGTTCGAGCGCGAACAGGAAGAAAGCGGAGGCGGACCCGGACAGCAGCCCGACGGCGAGGGCGAGCAGCAGCCATTTTCCCATGTAGGGCAGCAGGCGGCGTTGTTCCGACAAGAATGAATGTTCCATGGCGGACATTTTATCTCAGCACGATTTGGCGCCCCAGCCGCATGTTCACATCTTGAAAAGTCGCTAAGGCATCCCTAACTTGATGTCAATCCAAAATCCAACCCAAGGGATCAACATGCGACAAGATAAATTGACGACCAAGCTCCAGGAAGCGCTCGCCGACGCGCAGAGCCTGGCGGTCGGCAACGACAACCAGTACATCGAACCCGTTCACCTGCTGGCCGCGCTGCTGGGCCAGAGCGACGGCGGCGCTCGCTCGCTGCTGCAGCGGGCCGGCGTCAATGTCGGCAGCCTGCAGACGGCGCTGCGCTCCGCGTTCGACCGCCTGCCGAAAGTGCACGGCACGGGCGGCGACGTGCAGGTCGGCCGCGAGCTCGTCTCGCTGCTGAACCTGGCCGACCGCGAATCGCAGAAACGCGGTGACCAGTTCCTGTCGAGCGAGATGGTGCTGCTCGCCTTTACGGACGACAAGTCCGAAGCCGGCCGCCTCGCACGCGAAAACGGTCTCGCCCGCAAGGCGCTCGAATCGGCGATCTCCGCCGTGCGTGGCGGCGAATCCGTCAGCTCGCAGGATGCCGAAGGCCAGCGCGAAGCGCTCAAGAAATACACGCTCGACCTGACGGAACGGGCCCGCAGCGGCAAGCTCGACCCCGTGATCGGCCGCGACGACGAGATCCGCCGCGCCATCCAGGTGCTGCAGCGCCGTACCAAGAACAACCCGGTGCTGATCGGCGAACCCGGCGTCGGCAAGACTGCGATCGTGGAAGGTCTGGCGCAGCGCATCGTCAACGGCGAAGTGCCGGATTCGCTGAAGGGCAAGCGTGTGCTGTCGCTCGACATGGCCGCGCTGCTCGCGGGCGCCAAGTTCCGCGGTGAATTCGAGGAACGCCTGAAAGCCGTGCTGAAGGAACTCGCGCAGGACGAAGGCATGACGATCGTCTTCATCGACGAGATCCACACGATGGTCGGCGCCGGCAAGGCCGAAGGCGCGATGGATGCGGGCAATATGCTGAAGCCGGCCCTGGCGCGCGGCGAGCTGCACTGCATCGGCGCGACCACGCTCGACGAGTATCGCAAGTACGTCGAGAAGGATGCCGCGCTGGAGCGCCGTTTCCAGAAGATCATCGTCGACGAGCCGAGCGTGGAAGCGACCATCGCCATCCTGCGTGGCCTGCAGGAGAAGTACGAACTGCACCACAAGGTGGAGATCACGGACCCGGCGATCATCGCCGCGGCCGAGCTGTCGCACCGCTACATTACCGACCGCTTCCTGCCGGACAAGGCCATCGACCTGATCGACGAGGCCGCCTCGAAGATCAAGATCGAGATCGACTCGAAGCCGGAAGTGATGGACAAGCTCGACCGTCGCCTGATCCAGCTGAAGATCGAGCGCGAAGCCGTCAAGAAGGAAACGGACGAGGCCTCGCAGCGCCGCCTGGAGCTGATCAACGAAGAGATCGTCCGGCTGGAGCGCGAGTATGCCGACTACGAGGAAATCCTGACGTCCGAGAAGGCGGCCGTGCAGGGCACGACGCACATCAAGGAAGAGATCGAGCGTATCCGCCTGCAGATGGATGAAGCGAAGCGCCAGAGCAATTGGCAGAAGGTATCGGAGCTGCAGTATGGCCGCTTGCCGGAGCTGGAAAAGCAGCTGAAGGAAGCGGAAGCGGCCGGTGAGCAGCCGGACGGTGCGGACAGCAAGCCGCGCCTGCTGCGCACGCAGGTCGGTGCCGAGGAGATCGCGGAAGTCGTGTCGCGCGCGACCGGCATCCCCGTGGCCCGCATGATGCAGGGCGAACGCGACAAGCTGCTGCACATCGAAGAGAAGCTGCATGAGCGCGTCGTGGGCCAGGACGAGGCGATCGAGGCCGTGTCAGATGCGATCCGCCGCTCGCGTGCGGGTCTCGCGGACCCGAACCGGCCGTATGGCTCGTTCATGTTCCTCGGCCCGACGGGTGTCGGCAAGACGGAATTGTGCAAGGCGCTGGCGAACTTCCTGTTCGACACGGAAGACGCACTGATTCGCATCGACATGAGCGAGTTCATGGAGAAGCATTCCGTGGCCCGCCTGATCGGCGCGCCGCCGGGCTATGTCGGTTACGAGGAGGGCGGCTACCTGACCGAAGCCGTGCGCCGCAAGCCGTACAGCGTGATCCTGCTGGACGAGATCGAGAAAGCGCATCCGGACGTGTTCAACGTCCTGCTGCAGGTGCTCGACGACGGCCGCATGACGGACGGCCAGGGCCGCACGGTGGACTTCAAGAACACCGTGATCGTGATGACGTCGAACCTGGGTTCGCACAAGATCCAGTCGATGGATTCCGACGATCCGGCCGTCGTGAAGCTGGCGGTGATGGCCGAGGTGCGCGGCCACTTCCGCCCCGAGTTCATCAACCGGATCGACGAGATCGTCGTGTTCCATGCGCTCGACGAGAAGAACATCGGCGCGATCGCGAAGATCCAGCTGAAGAACCTGGAGCAGCGCCTCGAGAAGATGGAAATGGCGCTCGACATCAGCGAGGAGGCCTTGCAGAAGATCGCGGAAGCGGGCTTCGATCCGGTGTATGGCGCGCGGCCGCTCAAGCGCGCGATCCAGCAGCAGATCGAGAATCCGCTGTCGAAGGACATCCTGGCGGGCCGCTTCGGGCCGAAGGATACGATCCGCGTCGGCGTGCGCGGCGGCCAGCTGGTGTTCGGCGAGGAGCCGGCTGTCGAGCTGGCGAAGTAATCTGTTCGTGTGAATGGAAACGCCCTGTCGGCCGGCGCCGGCAGGGCGTCTTTTTACGCGCGCTTGCGGCGCGCCCTGAAGCCGAGCAGGCCGAGGCCGCCGAGCATCATTGCGTACGTTTGCGGTTCGGGCACGGCGGAGACCACCAGGTGCTCGCCCATCAGGCTGCCGACCTTTTTATTGCCGTCCGCGCCGAACATGGTCACCTTGAGCTGGGGCGACGTCGCGTCGACATTGCCGCCGGAGAAGGTGAACTGGAACACCATGTCGTCCGCCAGGGCGACGTGTGCGCCGGAATAGCACAGCGACGTGCCGCCATGGCCGCCGCCCGTGCAGCCGTTCGCGTTCAGCTCGTTGCTGGACAGGCTCCAGTTCGACGCGCCGCCCGGCGCTGCCGTGAGCGACACGTTGTCGAAGCTGCCGAGGTCCTTCAACTGCAGGGCGCCGAGCGACGTGGCACCGGCCCAGCTGCCGGTCGGGTTGGCGGCGTCGACTTCGAGGGTCAGCACGTTGCCGGACCAGGATGACGTAAAGTCGACGCCCTGGAATTCGATCGTGCCGGCCTGCGCCGACGCGAGCGTGCCTGCGCCCAGCAGCGCCGCCAGCAGGGTAGTGCGGATGCGTGATGTCATGTTCTCTCCTTCCACGAAATGCAAGGACCCGACGGCTCGCGTCCTGCGAGACCGCCGGGCACATACGGATCAGATCCGTGCCGCAAGGGTAGAAGGGGGCCCGATATGGCTCTGTTAGCCGACTAACTCATCGTTTGTAACAACAACGCCCCGCCGGGCGCTGGGCCGGGCGGGGCGTTCGGGGAGGGGTGCGTTCAGCGCGGGCGACGGCGCAGCACGAGGCCCATCAGGCCCAGGCCGCCCAGCAGCAGGGCGATGCTCTCCGGTTCCGGGACGTTCGCCGGGCCAGTGGCATTGCCGGAAGGCGTTTGCACGACGTCGGGACCCTTGACGGGCAGCGTCGACGGCAGGTCTTCCTGCGGCGGCAAGGCGGCCGGCGTGCCGGATGGGGAGGCGACGTCGGGCGTGCCGGTCGGCGTTTTCGTGTCGGCTGTCGTGTCGGCTGTCGTGTTGGTTTGCGTGCCGGCGGACGTGGTCGGTGCGTCGGGGATCACCGGAACGACCGGGGTGACCGGGGTGACCGGCGCGGTCGGGGTGGACGGCGTCGTGGCCGGGGGCGATGCCGGCAGCACCTGCGACAACAGCGAGCCCACCTTGTTGCCCCGGGCGTCGACGAACTCGACCTTCACATGCGGCTCGTTCGTCGCGACGCTGGCGCCGTTGAACGTGAACTTGAACACCATGTCGTCGACAAGCGCGATCTGCTGGCCGTAGAAGCACATGCGGCTGCCGGCCGCCCCGTTGCTCGTGCCGGAGCAGCCGGACGCTTTCAGTTCGGACGTCGACAGTTTCCACGCATCGGTCCCGCCCGGCCCGCCGGTCACGCTCACGCTGCTGTAGGTGCCCACGCCCTTGATCGCCAGCGCAGCGAGGCCCGTCGCGCCGCTCCAGCCGCCGCTGCGCTGCGCGGCGTCGATTTCCAGCGTGAGCACATTGCCGCTCCAGTTCGACGTGAAAGTCACGCCGTCCGTCGTCAGGATGCCGGCGTGGGCCGTCGTCGTCATAGCGGCCAGCAGGGCAGCCAGTGCGGTCAATCGCAGTGTCATCGGGTGTCTCTTTCGGGAACGTAGAAATTGCTTTTAAGAATTTAATAATGGTGCTCGGAAATTATTCTCTCGCGATTTGATGCAAATCGTCAATTTGTGATTATTTATGACGGGAGTAGTGTTGTTTAATCAGACAAAATTGTCAGATTTGCGGCAGTATTTACGAAATACTTTGCGGAAGCAATGTGGGGTATTCCGCATTATGAAAGCTTGTCCGTGCATGTGAAAAGAGCACAAGACGCACCTGCCCGGCAGTTTCCATTGTAAGAAATATGTTTCCGTATCATGAAATTGAAACTATAAGCATATGATTTTCAACGAAATAAAAATCGTCATATGTCTTATATAAGAGTATTGGTGCTGCGCACAACCGGCGTTATGATGTTTCTAACGGAATCACTGTCCAACCCCGTCTTTTCAATCAGGAGAACACCATGGCAACTCGTGAACAGCAAATCGCCGCCCTGCAACAGGATTGGGAGTCCAACCCGCGCTGGAAAGGTATCGTTCGCAATTACACGGCGGAAGATGTCGTACGGCTGCGAGGCTCCGTGCAGATCGAACATACGCTGGCGCGGCGCGGCGCCGAGAAGCTGTGGAACCTGATCAACAACGAGCCGTACGTGAACGCCCTGGGCGCGCTGACGGGCAACCAGGCCATGCAACAGGTCAAGGCCGGGCTGAAAGCCATCTACCTGTCGGGCTGGCAGGTTGCCGGCGACGCCAACCTGGCCGGCGAGATGTATCCGGACCAGTCGCTGTACCCGGCCAATTCGGTGCCGATGGTCGTCAAGCGCATCAACAACACGTTCCAGCGCGCCGACCAGATCCAGTGGTCGGAAGGCAAGGACGACGTCGATTACTTCGCCCCGATCGTGGCCGATGCGGAAGCGGGCTTCGGCGGCGTGCTGAACGCTTTCGAGCTGATGAAATCCATGATCGAAGCGGGCGCGGCCGGCGTGCACTTCGAAGACCAGTTGGCCTCCGTCAAGAAATGCGGCCATATGGGTGGCAAGGTGCTCGTGCCGACGCGCGAAGCCGTGGAAAAGCTGACGGCGGCCCGCCTCGCGGCCGACGTGATGGGCACGCCGACGATCCTCGTTGCCCGCACGGACGCCGAAGCGGCCGACCTGCTGACGGCTGACGTCGACGCGAACGACAAGCCGTTCTGCACGGGCGAACGCACGGTAGAGGGTTTCTTCCGCGTGAAGCCGGGCGTCGACCAGGCGATCGCGCGGGGCCTCGCCTATGCGCCGTACGCCGACCTCGTGTGGTGCGAGACGGGCAAGCCCGACCTGGAATTCGCCAAGCGCTTCGCCGACGCCATCCATGCGAAATTCCCGGGCAAGATGCTCGCGTATAACTGCTCGCCGTCGTTCAACTGGAAGAAGAACCTGGACGACGCGACGATCGCCAAGTTCCAGAAAGAGCTGGGCGCGATGGGCTACAAATTCCAGTTCATCACGCTGGCCGGCTTCCATGCGCTGAACTACAGCATGTTCAACCTGGCGCACGGCTATGCGCGCCGCGGCATGTCGGCCTTCGTCGAGTTGCAGGAAGCGGAATTCTCGGCCGCCGACAAGGGCTTCACGGCCGTCAAGCACCAGCGCGAAGTGGGCACCGGCTACTTCGATGCCGTGACCCAGACGATCCAGCAGCACCAGAGCTCGACGACGGCGCTGCACGGCTCGACCGAGGACGAACAATTCTTCGACGAAAAACAAGTCGCCTGAGCGCCGGCGCGTAACCTTCCTCCACCCATCCTCGCGATGGTCTGCCGCAGTGGCCACAAGCCGCTGCGGCATTTTTATTTCCAAACTTCGGGGTCAGGTCCCATTTCGCTCCGAATTCGGGGTCAGAGCACATTTGCGATCAATGTCCGGATGTACAAGAAGTTTCGCCATCCCGGCGTGGTGCGCCGACTGTCCCCTTAAACGCGTAGCCGTCACGAGTAGAAATCCTCTACAGGAAATTTCACCTAAAAGTGCTCTGACCCCGAATTTTGCCGAAAATGTGCTCTGACCCCGAATTTGGGCTGTTGGGGTCGAGACGTATCTGAGGGATAATGGCGGTTGGCCCGCATCAGCGATCGCACCGCGGGCGCCGCATCAACCAGATTGGAATCTCTATGTTCAGCTACCGCCACGCCTTCCACGCGGGTAATCACGCCGATGTCCTGAAGCACTTTATTCAGGTTCAGTTGCACAAATACATGAACCAGAAAGACACGGCCTACACCTATATCGACACCCATGCCGGTGCCGGCGTGTACGCGCTCGACAGTGCGCAGGCAGTCAGGAGTGGCGAATACATCGACGGCATCGGGCGCCTGTGGGGGCGCGACGATCTGCCGCCGGCGCTGGCCGAGTACGTGGACCTCGTAGGCAAGTTGAACCCAAGCGGCAAGCTGCGCTGGTATCCCGGTTCGCCGTGGGTCGCGGATGCCGAGGCGCGCCTGGAGGATCGCCTGCGCCTGTTCGAACTGCATCCGGCCGACATCAGGGTGCTGGCGGAGAATGTCCGCAAGCTGGAGGCGCACCACGCGGAGCAGGGCGAGCGTGCGCGCGGCCGCCGCATCCTCGTCGAGCACGCGGACGGTTTCCACGGCCTGAAGGCGCTGCTGCCGCCGCCGTCGCGCCGGGCGCTGGTGCTCATCGATCCGCCGTACGAAGTCAAGCTCGACTACAAGCACGTGCGCGACGCGCTCGACGAGGCACTCAAGCGCTTCCCGGCGGGCATGTATGCGGTCTGGTATCCGGTGCTGCAGCGCATGGAATCGCGCCAGTTTGCCGACCGCCTGAAGCGCCTGCCGGCCAAGGAATGGCTGCATGTGACGTTGAGTGTGGCCGGCCCGCGCGCGGACGGCAACGGCCTGCACAGCAGCGGCATGTTCATCCTGAATCCGCCGTACACGCTGGAGGCAACCTTGCGCGAGACGATGCCGTATCTCGTGCAGGTGCTGGGCCAGGACAGCGGTGCAACGTTCCGTATCGAAAAAGGCACGCAGGTCACCGGCACGGTGCCGGCCCTGGGCGGTCCCCGCAAGCCGGTGGGCAATGCGCGCCGCGCGAGCCCGTTGTCCGGCGGCGGCAGCCTGCGCTTGCCGGGCCAGCCGTTCGGCGACGATCCACGTCCGCGCAAGGAAGGCGAGGGCGCCGAAGGACGTCCGCGCACCCCGCGCACGGAGGCCAAACCGGCACCGCGCGGTCCGGCCAAACGCAGCGGATCGGGCCGTTCCTGATCCTTTTCGCATCGATCGTTTCTGACAGGCACAACTATGTCTGAAACGATTTGATACGATGTCGAAATGTAAAGACTTCCCGTCTGTAGTATAGTCGGACCGATATTCCGGCCAGACCGGATCCGGCACGCATGGTGCGTGCCGTCGTTTCAGGAGTTTTTACATGCAAGCGGTAGCAACGGCAGCCACGTCCACGCCGTCCGACGAATTCTTTCTGGCGCGCCAGCCCATCCTCGGACGCGACCAGAAACTGGTGGCGTTCGAGTTGCTGTTTCGCGCCGCGCCGGAGCATGAGGACGCGCAGCTGACCGATTATGCCGCCGCCACCGCCGCCGTGATCTCCCATGCGTCACAGCTGGGGATGAAGCAGGTGGTGGGCGAGCAGGTTGCCTTCGTCAATGTCGACGAGGTCGTGCTGATGAGTGATTTCGTCCGATTCCTGCCTCCCGATAAGGTCATTCTGGAAATCCTTGAAACCGTCCGTCCCACCACGGCCTTGCTGGCCCGTGTGCGGGAGTTGAAAGAGCTCGGCTTCAAGTTCGCACTCGACGATGTTATAGGCCATTCCGAGCAGGTAAGCAAGCTGATGAGCCTTGTGGACATCATCAAGATCGACTTGCAGGGTGTCGGGCGCGACGAGCTTGCCGAGCTCGTCCGCACCGTGCGCGGGCCGCACCAGAAGCTGCTCGCGGAAAAGGTCGAGACGATCGAGGAATTCGAGTTATGCCTGGAACTCGGCTTCGAATACTTCCAGGGCTATTACTTTGCGCGCCCCGCGATCCTGTCCGGCAAGAAGATCACGCCGTCCGAGCTCGTGCTGCTGCGCCTGTTCGATCTCATTCATTCGCAAGCCGACAACGACGCGATCGAGGCGGCCGTCAAGCGCGACCCGTTGCTGAGTCTGAACCTGCTGCGCCTCGTGAACGGTCACCTGGCCGGCACGGGCGCGCCGCACGTCGAGTCGATTTCGCAGGCGCTCGTCCAGCTCGGCCGCAGCCAGTTGCAGCGCTGGGTGCAGATCCTGTTGTACAGCGGCCCGGAGGGGCACGTCGAACTGAGTTCGCCGTTGCTGCAGATGGCGACGACGCGCGGCCGCCTGCTCGAGCTGATGACGCTGACCCTGCGTCCGGGCGACGTGGCTGGCGCGAATACCGCCTTTACGGTCGGCATCATGTCGCTGATGGATGCGTTGTTCGACGTGCCGATGCGCGAGATCTTCGACAAGGTCGACCTGTCGCGCGACGTCCGCGCCGCCCTGCTGGAGCGCGACGGCGACTATGGCGCCATGCTCAGCGTGGCGGAAGCGCTGGAGCATGCGGAGCCGGGCCGCAACCTGGCGGCCGCGCTGGACCGGCTCGGGCTGTCGGTGAAACAGGTGCGCGACATCGAACTGGCCGCGTTCGGCTGGGTGCGCGAACTCGGCGCCGAGGTGCACTGACCTCTACGATTGCGCGAGGAACAGGAAGACGGTCGGCTTCTTGTGGAAATCCGGCGCCTGGCCGGACGCCAGTTGCGCCTTCCACTTCGCGGCCGTCTGCGTCCGCACGGTTTCCGTCGCCAGCGACAGATCGGTCGCCACGCACACCAGCGTGCCCGGCTGGCAGCTGGTGATGAGGGCTTCCAGCATCGCACCGTTGCGGTACGGCGTCTCGATCAGCAACTGCGTCTGTTTCTCGCTGCGCGAGCGCTGCTCCAGTTGCTGGATGCGCTTGGTGCGCTGGCCGGCGTCCGTCGGCAGGTAGCCGTTGAATGCGAAGCTCTGGCCGTTCAGGCCGCTCGCCATGACGGCCAGCAGCAGCGACGACGGCCCCACGAGCGGACGCACGGGCACGCCGTGCTGGTGCGCCAGCCGGACGAGGTCGGCACCCGGATCCGCGACGGCCGGCACGCCCGCTTCCGACACGAGGCCCGCGTCGCGTCCCTCCAGCAGCGGCGCGAGCAGCGCGGCCAGCGCCTGCGGCGGCGTGTTCACATTGAGTTCCGCGATCTGAATCTCTTGCAGCGGACGCGCGAGCGGATGGCCGATGCCAACTAGTTTCAGGAAGGCGCGCGCCGTCTTGGCGTTCTCGGCCACGAAATATTCGAGCTTGCTGGCGATGTCCTGCACCTGCTCGGGCAGGATGTGGGACAGCGCGTGCGGTGCGGCCTCGGTCGGGCCGAGGGTGTTCGGAATCAGATAGAGCGTACCGGGCATGGTTGTTATTGTTGGAGATTAAAAAATGGCATGCCGGCGCGGCGCAGCATGCCGGTCAGGGCGATCAGGGGCAGGCCGGTGAGGGCGGTCGGGTCGTTGCTGTCGATGCGTTCGAGCAGGGCGATGCCGAGTCCCTCGTTCTTGGCGCTGCCGGCGCAGTCGTAAGGCTGCTCGATGCGCAGATAGGCGTCCAGCTCGGCATCCGGCAGGTCGCGGAACGTCACGAACACCTGGACATTCTCGACCTGCGCCGCGCCTGTGCGACCGTCCCACAGGCACAGGGCCGTATGGAATATGACGCGGCGGCCGCGCATCATCTGCAATTGGGCGAGGGCGCGGGCGTGGTCGCCCGGCTTGCCGATCTGGATGCCGTCCAGCGTGGCCACCTGGTCCGAGCCGATCACCAGGGCACCGGGGTTCTCGAGGGCGACGGCCGCGGCCTTCGCGCGCGCCAGGCGCAATGCCGTCGCCTCCGGCGTTTCACCTGGATGCGGGGTCTCGTCGATGTCGGGCGCGATCGCTTCGAACGGCAGGTGCAGGCGACCGAGCAGTTCGCGCCGGTAGGCGGAACTGGAGGCCAGGATGAGGCGCGGCAGGGCGGAGCTTGGCATCGATTTTCGTAAATAAAACAGGAAGATAGCGCTTTGTGAGGAAGTCTTTGACTACGCGGGCAGAAGCCTGCTATTATCGCAGGTTTTCCGGGGATGTTTTTCCAAATGAGCGCTTTTGTCATCGACGCCTTTGAATTTTGTCGGAACAACGGCCATCGTGAAGGCGTCACGCCGGTGGCGGAAATGAATCGCCTTGCGGCCGATTGCGCCGACAAGTCCGGCGAAATCGCCTGGACCATCGAAGGTGGCCAGACCCGCCAGGGGTATCCGATGCTGACGCTGTCCGTCTCCGGTACCGTGCAGCTGGTGTGCCAGCGCTGCCTGACCCCGTTCGGCTACGGGCTCGATTCGTCGACCGTGCTGGTGCTGGGCAAGGACGACAAGGAAGCGGACGAGATCGAGGAAATCCTCGACGATGAAAGTATCGACGTGATCGTCGGCAGCCACGCCTGCGACATCCGCGATTTGCTGGAAGATGAAGCCCTGCTGGCCCTGCCGCAGGCACCGAAACACGAGGTGTGCCCCGATACCAAGCTGCTGGACGCCATCAAGTCCGAGAAGGTATCGCCGTTCGCGGCACTGAAGAGCCTCAAATCTGAATAAAAGAATTGCAGTGGGTGCTACGGACAGGTAGCATTCGCAGCGTCAAAACGTGTCAAACGCGTGCAGCTCGAGTATTGAGTCATCGTTGTAAGGCAGCGTTAAACATGTCGGCAATGGCAGTCCCAACGTTATTGCCGCTGGGATACTCGATGCGCATGTACTTGCAAGTCGAATGTGTTAGAATTTTAGAACTTAAGTTTAGGAGTCATCATGGCAGTTCAACAGAATAAGAAGTCCCCGTCGAAGCGCGGCATGCACCGTTCGCACGATTTCCTGACCGCCCCGAACCTGGCAGTCGAGCCGACCACCGGCGAAACGCACCTGCGTCACCACATCAGCCCGAACGGTTTCTACCGTGGCCGTAAAGTGCTCAAGACCAAGAACGACGAGTAATCGACGTCTTGCTGTTTTGTTCCATGAAAGCGGTGCAACGTATGTCGAATGCGTGGCGCCGCTTTTTCTTTTGCGGTAACTCCGTCATTTACCACCCCACTGACTCGGCACTCATTGCAGCTCACCTTGTAGCCCGACGAGACCGAGCAGCCGCCGGCCGACCTTGAGCCCGCGGTTCATTCCGACAAATGACAATCAAAATTTCCATCGACTGCATGGGCGGCGACCACGGCCCCGCCGTGACCATCCCGGCAGCCCTCGCATTCCTCAAGCGCGAACCCGACGCCGAGCTGATCCTCGTAGGTCAGGAAGAGCTGGTCCGTGCTGAACTCAAGAAACATCATGCGGGCGACAACCCGCGCCTGACCGTCCGCCACGCTTCCGACGTGGTCGCGATGGACGATCCCATCGAAGTCGCCCTGCGCCGCAAGAAGGATTCGTCGATGCGCGTGGCGATCGAGCTCGTCAAGGACGGCAGCGCCGACGTCTGCGTCTCCGCCGGCAATACGGGCGCGCTGATGGCCATCTCGCGTTATGTCCTGAAGACCATGGCCGACGTCGACCGTCCGGCCATCTGCTCGATCCTGCCGAACCAGAAGGGCGGTCCGACGTACATGCTCGACCTGGGCGCCAACGTCGACTGCGAGCCCCATCACCTGCACCAGTTCGCCATCATGGGCGCCGTGCTGTTCGAGGCGATGGAACATCGCCGCCCGAGCATCGGCCTGCTGAATGTCGGCACGGAAGAGATCAAGGGCAACGAAGTGGTCAAGGCCACCGCGCCCCTGTTGCGGGCCGACCATGAACGCGGCGTGCTGAATTTTCATGGCAACGTGGAAGGTAACGATATCTTCAAGGGCACCGTCGACGTCGTCGTATGCGACGGGTTCGTCGGCAACGTGACCCTGAAGGCGATCGAGGGCCTGTCGCGCTTCGTCAAATCGGTGTTCCTCGAAACGACGATGTCGAAGATCGGCGCCCTGTTCGCGCGCAAATCGCTCAAGAAGCTGAACCCCGAAAGTTATAACGGCGCCGGCCTGCTGGGCCTCAAAGGCCTGGTCTTCAAGAGCCATGGCGGTGCCAATGCCTACGCCTACGAGTGGGCACTCCGACGCGCTTTTGACGCGGCGAAATATAATGTGCAAGCGCAACTCTCGACCTTGATCGCCGAAATGTTGCCGCAAGCTCCCAATCCGGAAGCGCCTGGCTCAACTATTCAGCAGGGTTAGCAATGACTTACAGCAAAATTATCGGTACCGGCAGCTATCTGCCCGCGAAGCGTGTCACCAACGACGACCTCGCGGCGCAGCTCGCCACCAAGGGCATCGAAACGTCGGACGAATGGATCGTGACCCGCAGCGGCATTTCCGCCCGCCACTACGCCGCGCCCGACGAAAACGCCTCGGACCTGGCCGTGAACGCGGCGCGCAAGGCGCTCGAAGCGTCCGGCCTCGAAGCGGAGCAGATCGACCTGATCATCGTCGCCACCTCGACGCCGGATTATTTCGGCAGCTTCCCGAGCACGGCCTGCATCGTCCAGAACAAGCTGGGCATGCGCAACAACAGCGCCGCGTTCGACATGGGCGCCGTGTGCTCGGGCTTCGTCTACGCGATGGCGACGGCCGATGCCTTCATCAAGGCCGGCAACGCGAAGAACGTGCTCGTGATCGGCACGGAAGTGTTCTCGCGCATCCTCGACTTCGATGACCGCAGCACCTGCGTGCTGTTCGGCGACGGCGCCGGCGCCGTCGTGCTGGCCGCGTCCGAGGAACCGGGTGTGCTGGCCGTCAAGCTGCATGCCGACGGCAGCCACGGCGGCATCCTGTGCGGCCCCGCGAACCCGTCGAACCAGGCCTCGAACCAGAAATTCCTGTACATGGATGGCCCGGCCGTCTTCAAGCTGGCCGTCTCCGTGCTGGAAAAGGTCGCCAACGAAGCGCTGGCGCATGCGCAGATGCCGGCTGGCGACATCGACTGGCTGATCCCGCACCAGGCCAACCTGCGCATCATGACGGGCACTGCGAAGAAACTGGGGCTCCCGGCCGACAAGATGGTCGTGACCGTCCACGAACACGGCAACACGTCGGCCGCGTCGATCCCGCTGGCACTCGATGTCGCGATGCGCGACGGCCGCATCAAGCCGGGCCACAACGTCATGATGGAAGGCGTCGGCGGCGGCTTTACCTGGGGTGCCGTGCTGGCGCGCATGTAATAACAAGACAAAAACACCCAAAGAGGAATCGATGAGCAAATTCGCATTTCTGTTTACCGGCCAGGGCGCGCAAGCCGTCGGCATGCTGAACGGCTTCGCCGGCAACGCGGTCGTCGCACAGACCGTCGCCGAAGCGTCCGCAGCATTGGGCCAGGACCTCGGCAAACTGATCGCCGAAGGTCCGAAGGAAGACCTGGACCTGACCACGAACACGCAGCCCGTGATGCTGACGGCCGCCGTCGCCGTCTATCGCGCGTGGATCGCGGCGGGCGGCCCGAAACCGGCCGTCGTCGCGGGCCACAGCCTCGGCGAGTACTCGGCGCTGGTGGCTGCCGGCGTGATCGACTTCAAGGATGCCGTGCCGCTCGTACGCTTCCGTGCACAGTCGATGCAGGATGCGGTCCCGGTCGGGCAGGGCGGCATGGCCGTCATCCTCGGCCTTGCGGCCGACGACGTCCGCGCGGTCTGCGCAGAAGCGGCGCAGGGCGAGGTCGTGGAAGCCGTGAATTTCAACGAGCCGACGCAGATCGTGATCGCCGGCCACACGGCTGCCGTCGAGCGCGCGTGCGACATCGCCAAGGCCAAGGGCGCCAAGCGCGCCATGAAGCTGGCCGTGTCGGCGCCGTTCCACTCGTCGCTGCTGAAGCCGGCGTCGGACCGCCTGCGCGACTACATGGCGAACCTGAACTTTGGCGCGCCGCAGATCGACTTGATCAACAACGTCGACGTGGCTATCCTGAGCGATCCCGCCGCCATCAAGGACGCGCTGGTGCGCCAGGCGGCCGGTCCCGTGCGCTGGGTCGAGACCATGCAGAAGATGGCCGCGGACGGCGTGACGCAAGTCATCGAATGCGCGCCGAGCAAGACCCTGATCGGCATGGCCAAACGGATCGATCCGGTGCTGGTGGGCGAGGCCCTCGTCGACCAGGCATCGCTGGAGCGTGTGCTCGCCGCCGTCCAGGGCTGAGCGCCGCCGCATCCCCCCGTTAGAGAAAAAGAGGACTCAATGAACCTGCAAAACCAAGTCGCCCTCGTCACCGGTGCCTCGCGCGGCATCGGCAAGGCCATCGCACTCGAACTGGCCCGCCAGGGCGCCAAGGTCGTCGGCACCGCCACGACGGCAGCCGGCGCGGAAGCCATCGGCGCCTACCTCGCCGAGTTCGGCGGCAAGGGCGTCGTGCTGAACGTCACCGACGCCGCCCAGTGCGCGGCCGTCATCGACGACGTCACCAAGAACGTCGGCACGATCGGCATCCTCGTCAACAATGCCGGCATCACCCAGGACCAACTGGCGATGCGCATGAAGGACGAAGAGTGGGACAACGTGATCGCCACCAACCTGACGGCCGTCGGCCGCCTGTCGCGCGCCGTGCTGCGCGGGATGATGAAGGCGAAGCAGGGGCGTATCATCAACATCACGTCCGTCGTGGGCGCGGCCGGCAATCCGGGCCAGATGAATTACGCGGCGGCGAAGGCCGGCGTGGCCGGCATGACCCGCGCGCTGGCGCGCGAGATCGGCAGCCGCAACATCACCGTCAACTGCGTGGCGCCGGGCTTCATCGACACCGACATGACGAAGGCCCTGGGCGAAGGCCAGCACGAAGCGCTGCTGACGCAGATCCCGCTGGGCCGCCTGGGCGCGCCGGAAGACATCGCGTACGCGGTCGCCTTCCTGGCGGGGCCGCAGGCTGCCTACATCACGGGCACGGAACTGCACGTGAACGGCGGCATGTACATGAACTGATGGGCATCCTTTAATTAGAGATCTCGGCAGTTCGCAGTAGTTTCGACCGTTTTAGCGTCAGACGCTGAAAATAGTTTTTCAACGCGCAAACCCTGATAAAATGCGCGCACTTTCCGCAACACATACCTAATGGAGCCATAACATGTCGGATATCGAACAACGCGTTAAAAAAATCGTCGCTGAGCAACTGGGCGTTGCCGAAGCAGACATCAAAATCGATTCCTCGTTCGTTGACGACCTCGGCGCTGACTCGCTGGACACCGTGGAACTGGTGATGGCCCTGGAAGACGAATTCGAAATGGAAATCCCGGACGAGCAGGCCGAGAAGATCACGACCGTTCGCCAGGCTATCGAGTACGCACAGGCTCACGTCAAGGCCTAAGCTTTCAGGATTTCAGGAGAAGCGCTTGAGTTCACGCAACCGTCGTGTCGTAGTGACCGGCCTGGGTTGCATCTCTCCGATCGGCAACACCATTGCCGACGCGTGGGAGGCAGCACTGGCGGGCAAGTCGGGTATTGCCAACATCACCAAGTTCGACGCAACGCCATTCTCGACCCGCTTTGCGGGCGAGGTGAAGAACTTTAACGTCGAGGATTACCTGCCGGGCAAGGAAGGCCGTCATATGGATACGTTCATCCATTTCGGCATGGCCGCCGGCATCCAGGCGTTACAGGATTCGGGCATTGTCGTCACCGACGACAATCGCGATCGTATCGGCGTGCTCGTGGGTTCCGGCATCGGCGGTCTGCCGATGATCGAAGACACGAAGGCGGAGTACGACAGCCGCGGCCCGCGCCGCATTTCGCCGTTCTTCGTCCCGGCGTCGATCATCAACATGATCTCGGGCGACTTGTCGATCAAGTTCGGCCTGCGTGGTCCGAACCTGGCCATCGTGACCGCCTGCACGACCGGCCTGCATTGCATCGGCCAGGCGGCGCGCCTGATCGAGTACGGCGACGCCGACGTGATGATCGCCGGCGGTGCGGAATCGACCGTGTCGCCGCTGGGCCTGGGCGGTTTCGCCTCGGCACGCGCGCTGTCGTCGCGCAATGACGATCCGGCCACGGCCTCGCGTCCGTGGGACCGCGACCGCGACGGCTTCGTGCTGGGCGAGGGCGCGGGCGTGATGGTGCTCGAAGAGTACGAACACGCCAAGGCGCGCGGCGCGAAGATCTATGCGGAAGTCGTCGGCTTCGGCATGAGCGCGGACGCGAACCACATCACGGCACCGCTCGAGGACGGCAGCGGCGCATCGCGCTGCATGGTCGCCGCGATGCAGTACGCGGGCATCAACCCGGACCAGGTGCAGTACGTGAACGCGCACGGCACGTCGACCCCAGTGGGCGACGTGGCGGAAGTGAAGGGCATCAAGCGCACCTTCGGCGACCATGCGAACAAGCTGGTCGTCAACTCCACCAAGTCGATGACGGGCCACCTGCTGGGTGGCGCGGGCGGCCTGGAGTCGGTGTTCACCGTGCTCGCGATTCACAACCAGGTCTCGCCGCCGACGATCAACATCTTCAACCAGGATCCGGAATGCGACCTGGACTTCTGCGCCAACACGGCACGGGACATGAAGATCGATTACGCGGTGAAAAACTCCTTCGGTTTCGGCGGTACCAACGGTACGCTGGTCTTCGCCAAGATCTAACGATCCCGCAATAGCCGAACTTTCGGACGCCCATTCCTGTCCAAGGAATGGGCGTTTGTCATTTCTGACCTCTTCGGATTCTAACTGGAAACACCCATGTCGATCGCGGTGTCCGCGCTCGTCAGGCCGTCGCGCATCCAGCGGTTCGTATGGGGTGGCTGGGGCCTGGCCCTTCTCGCGTCCGCGCTGGCCATCGGGCTGGCGGCGCCCGGGCATGTCCGGCTCGCGCCTCTCGTCGCGGCGGCGCTGGCGGCCGCGGGCAGCGCCGTGCTGGGCGCGGCGCTCCTTCCTTCAAAGACGCACCGGATTGATATTTCTGGAACCGGCGCATTGCGCGTAACGGTACAACAGGACGTGGGCTCGCCGCCGGAGGGCAATGCGGTCCTGCTGCCCGGATCGGTCGTCTGGCCGATGCTGATGGTGTTGCGGCACGCCGCGCCGGGCACCGGGCCACGCGTCCTGTGCGTGTGGCGCGACAGCGTCGACGCCGCGGTGTGGCGCGCGCTGGCAGTCGCGCTGGCAGTGGTCGGCCGGCGCGGACATGCAAACGAAGGATGCGAAGACACGACGAACTCATTGCAGCGGACCAACTCTTAAGGAAACGTGCTCACCGTTTCCGTATAACAGGGACGCCGCCGCAGCCAACGGGGCATTGCAGTGACGACCGAACGCGAATGTGATCAACTGCTGGTTGAGCGCGTCCAGGCGGGCGATCGCCGGGCGTTCGACCTGCTGGTGGCGAAATACCAGCGTCGCCTGATGCGGCTCGTGTCGCGCCTCGTGCACGATCCGGCCGAGGCGGAAGACGTGGTGCAGGAAACCTTTATCAAGGCATTCCGTGCACTGCGCCATTTCCGCGGCGATTCCGCGTTTTATACATGGCTATATCGAATAGGAATTAATACGGCAAAGAATTTCCTCGTCACGCAAGGCAGGCGGGCGCCGACCTCGACGGAAGCCGATGCCGAACGTGCGGAAGGATTTGACGACGCAGATAGCTTGCGAGACATTAATACACCGGAATCAATGTTGGCCAGCAAGCAGATCGCCTATACCGTGAATGCGGCCATGGAAGCCTTGCCGCTCGAATTGAGGACGGCGATCGTCCTGCGCGAAATAGAAGGTTTAAGCTACGAGGAAATCTCCGAAGTGATGGCGTGTCCAATCGGGACGGTGCGGAGCCGGATTTTCCGGGCGCGCGAAGTCATCGCCGAGAAATTGCGGCCCTTGCTCGATATCTCGGCGGACAAACGTCGGTAGGTAGCGATATGAAGACAAAGTTTTACGTACCGGCGTAATGGCTATGGACACGAACAAGAAAAATCGTGAACTCATCTCGGCGCTCTCCGACGGCGAGATCCCGGATGTCGACCAGGAACTGGCGCTCGCCGCCCTCGACACCCCGGAGGGCCGGCAGGCCTGGGCGCTTTTCCACCAGATCGGCGACGTCCTGCGCGCCGATCCCGCGACTGACCTGTCGCCTGGTTTCACGGAACGCATGGCGGCCCGCCTCGCGGCCGAGCCGCTGCCGGGCAAGCGCGCGGCCGTCGCCGCCGACGCCGCCGGCCACGCGACCGTCGCCGCCGACCCTACCTGAGCCGCCCGGCTCGTCACGCGGCACCGCCTGATGCCGGCGCGGGCCGCGCCGTCCGTTCGCCACGGCGGTGCCAACGCGACAACAATGCACTTTTGTCTTACCATACGAACCATCCAAGCACAGACCTTACCGAACCTATGACAAGCAAAACTGGAAGCGCGATCCTGTCCGCCCTCGTCTTTGCGGGCGCGAGTCTGATGTCCCTCCCGGCGGCCCATGCGGCCGCTCCCGTTGCCGCCCCGACCGTCACCGGCTTGCCCGATTTTGCCGACCTCGTCGACAAGGTCGGCCCGGCCGTCGTCAACATCCGCACTACCGAACGCGTCCGCCTCGACCAGGGCGGTCCCGACGAAGAGATGCAGGAATTCCTGCGCCGCTTCTTCGGCGGCCAGATGGTGCCGCGCGGACGCCGCGGCGGGCCCGCGGAACAGCCGCAGGAAGAACGGGTGCAGCGGGGCGTCGGCTCCGGCTTCATCATCTCGGACGACGGGTATGTGCTGACCAATGCGCACGTCGTGGAAGGCGCGGACGAGGTCGTCGTGACCTTGACCGACCGCCGCGAATTCAAGGCCAAGGTGCTGGGCTCGGACGCCCGCAGCGACGTGGCCCTGCTGAAAGTGGACGCGCGCAACCTGCCGAACGTGCGCATCGGCGATTCCAGCAAGATCCGCGTGGGCGAGTGGGTGATCGCCATCGGTTCGCCGTTCAACCTGGAGAACACGGTGACCGCCGGCATCATCTCGGCCAAGGCGCGTGACACGGGCGAATACCTGCCGCTGATCCAGAGCGACGTGGCCGTCAACCCCGGCAACTCGGGCGGCCCGCTGATCAACATGCGCGGCGAGGTCATCGGCATCAACTCGCAGATCGCCACGCTGTCCGGCGCCTATAACGGCATCTCGTTTGCCGTGCCGATCGACGAGGTGATGCGCGTCTCCGAGCAGATCCGCAAGACGGGCAAGGTGACGCGCGGGCGCCTCGGCGTGCAGATCAGCGAGGTCACGACGGACGTCGCGGAATCGCTCGGCCTGGGCCGCGCGCGCGGCGCCGAGGTCGCGATGGTCGAGCCGGGCGGGCCGGCGGACAAGGCCGGCCTGAAGGTCGGCGACATCATCCTGAAATTCAACGGCAAGGACATCGAACGCAGCTCCGACCTGCCGCGCCTCGTGGGCGGCAGCGCCGTCGGCAGCCGCGCCACCGTCACCGTGTGGCGCCGCGGCAGCCAGATCGACCTGCCGGTGACCATCGTCGAACTGCAGGAAGAAAAATCTCCGACGGCCAAGGCGACGCCCAAGAAACCGGCGCCGGACCAGGCGCCGAACGCGCTGGGCCTGCACGTCTCGGACCTCACCGCCGCCCAGAAGCGCGAACTCAAGACGGAGGCCGGTGTGCTGGTCGAGTTCTCCGAAGGGCGCGCCGCGTCGGCCGGCATCCGCCAGGGCGACGTGATCCTGCAGATGAACAATGTCGAGATCACGGGCGCGGCCCAGTTCAACGGGCTCGTCGCCAAGGTCGACGCGAAGAAACCGGTCGCGCTGCTTGTGCGTAGGGACAATGTCTCGCGCTACCTCGTCATTCGCCCGCGCCAATGAGTACACGCCTTACGCCGCATTTCACCCTGTACTCGCGCTCGTACTGCCACCTGTGCGAGGACATGCTCGCCGCGCTGCAGGCGTTCATGGCCCGCCAGGGGCAGGCGTACACGGTGGACGTGGTTGACGTGGATGCCGACCCGGTCCTCGTCGCCCGCTACGACGAACTGGTGCCGGTGCTCGCCGCGGAGCCGGCCGGCACCGAGCTGTGCCATTACTTCCTCGACGAGGGCGCGCTGCGGCGTCACCTCGGCCTGGAGCAGGCGGAAGTTCAGTGATTCGGGCAATAACCATGGCTTTTACATCTTGCTCGATGGATCGGATGCGAGCCGACCTGCGATAATCGGCTGCATCGATTCCTGGATGATGCATATGGCTGACGGCCCCGACGCTACGCTCGACCCCGCGGACTGGACGCAACTCCGCGCCCTCGGGCACCAGATCCTGGACGACATGTTCGACCACCTGGAGGGCATTCGCGCGCGGCCCGTCTGGCAGCAGATGCCGGACGCCGCGCGAGACAGCCTGCGCGCCCCGCTGCCGCGCGCGCCGGGCTCGCTGGCGGATGCGTACCGCCGCCTGCAGGACAACGTCATCCCCTACACCGTCGGCAACCCGCATCCCGGCTTCATGGGCTGGGTGCATGGCGCCGGCACGCCGGTGGGCATCGTCGCCGAGATGATCGCGGGGGCGCTGAACGCGAACGTCGGCGGCCGCAACCAGGCGCCCGTCGAGGTGGAGCGCCAGGTGTCGCAGTGGATGGCGGCGCTGTTCGGCTTTCCCGCTACTGCCCGCGGCGTGTTCGTCACGGGCACGTCGATCGCCAACTTCATGGGCGTCGTCGTCGCGCGCACGCAGGCGCTCGGGCGCGACGTGCGCGCGCACGGGCTCGCGGCGCATGCGGGCCTGCGCGCGTACGCGTCGGCGGAAGCGCACGGCTGCATCGCGAAGGCCATGGACATGGCGGGCTTCGGCAGCGCTGCGCTGCGCACCGTGCGCGTGGATGCCGCCGGCCGCATGGACATGCAGGATCTCGCCGCGCAGGTCGATGCGGATCGCCGCAACGGGTTGCGGCCATTCCTCGTCGTCGCCAGCGCCGGCACGGTGAACACGGGCGCCATCGATCCGCTCGCGACGCTGGCGGATTTCACGCGCGCGCAGGGCATATGGCTGCACGTCGACGGCGCGTACGGGGCGCTGGGGATGCTGGCGCCGGACGTGGCGCCGCTGCTCGACGGCATCGCGCGTGCGGACTCGCTCGCCTTCGATTTTCACAAGTGGGGCCAGGTGCCGTACGACGCCGGCTATTTTCTCGCGCGCGACGGTGCGCACATGCTCGACGCGTTCGCCGCACCGGCCGCGTACCTGCAGCGCGCCAGCACGGGGCTGGCCGCCGGGACCGCGTGGCCGTGCGACTTGGGGCCCGACCTGTCACGGGGCTTCCGGGCGCTGAAGACGTGGCTCACGTTCCAGGTCTACGGCGCCGACGCCATCGGCCGCTCGATCTCGGCCACGTGCGCGCTGGCCCGCTACCTCGCCGAGCGCGTCGCGGCCGAGCCGTCGCTGGAGCTGGTGGCGCCCGTCACGTTGAACATCGTCTGCTTCCGCTACGTCTGCGCGGATCCCGAACGTGTGAATCGCGAGATCGTGCTCGCGCTGTACGACGAAGGCCGCGTGGCGCCATCCGCGACGACGCTGGACGGCCGCTACGCGATCCGCGCCGCCATCGTCAACCACCGCACGTGCCGCGCCGACATCGACGCGCTCGTCGAAGCCGTGCTGCACGCCGGCCGCCGCCTGTCATGATCACGACCGAACTCCTGGCCGCCGCCGCCACGCCGTACGCCCCGCTGATCGGCGCCGCGGCCCTGATGCGCTGCGCGTTTTACCGGGCCGACCTGCGTCCGGTCGGCGAACGCCTGCTGGCGCGTGCCCAGGCGCATCCCGATGATGCGAACGCGTGGCTGGATGCCAGCTTCGTCCTGCAATTGCTGGGGCAGCGCGCAGCGGGCCTGGACGTGCAACACCACGCGCTGGCCATCCGGTCGCTGTACGCGCTGCCGGCGCCGGCCCGCACGCCCACCTTGAACCTGCTCGTGCTGATGGGGCCCGGCGACTTCATGGCCAATACGCCCGTCGAATTCCTGTTGCAGACCTCAAGCATCGCCGCGACCGTGCAATACGTGACGACCGATTTGCCGCTGCCGGAGGAAGTGCCCGATCACGATGTGCTGTTCGTGGCGATTGCGCAATCGGACGCCAACGCGCCGCTGCTGCGCGACGTGGCGCGGATGCTCGACGGCTGGCCGCGTCCCGTCATCAACCGCCCGGAGCAGATCGCCCACCTGTCGCGCGACGGCGTCTGCGCGGCGCTCGACGGCGCGGCCGGTACGCTGGTGCCGCGGACGATGCGCCTGGACCGCGCGAGGGCTATGCAACTAACCGACGATGCGTTCCCGCTGATCGTGCGGCCAGTGGATTCGCACGCGGGCACGGATCTGCAAAAGGTGGACGACGGCACGGCGCTGCACGCCTATCTCGCCACGCATCCTGCGAGCGAGTTCTACCTCGCGCCGTTCGTCGATTATTCCGGCCCGGACGGCCAGTTCCGCAAATACCGCATTGTGCTCATCGACGGCACGCCATTCATCTGCCATCTGGCGATCTCGTCGCATTGGATGGTGCATTACCTGAATGCGGGCATGGACGACAGCGCCGCCAAGCGGGCGGAGGAGGCGGCCGGGATGGCCGCGTTCGACGACGGGTTCGCGCGCCGGCACGCGGCGGCGCTGGCGGAGATCGACTCGCGCATGGGCTTGCCTTACCTGGGCATCGATTGCGCGGAAACGCGCGATGGCCGGCTGCTCATCTTCGAAGTGGACAACGCCATGGTCGTGCATGCGATGGACGATCCGGGCAGGTATCCGTACAAGGGGCCGGTGATGGAGCTCGTGTTCGGGGCGTTCGAAAAGATGCTGCACCGGGTGATAAGCGCGGCCTCGAATTAGCCGTCATCCCCGCGCAGGCGCACTGCTGTCCGAAATAATTTTTACCGTCGAAAATAGGCCCGCCATAGAGAAAAACCGTCGTTCCCGGCATTGCCGGAAACGACTTCCCGCGAAAGCGGGAACCCATGCTGACTGCTCGACGTCGACTCTTTGTAGCCAACGAGGTGGAAATGAAGAACGTAGTCAGCATACTCAGTATGGATTCCCGCTTGCGCGGGAACGACGAGGCTATTTCTGGCGGTTTTTCAAAACAATATTCCGGACACTAGTGCGCGCAGGCGAGGATCCAAGTCTTACGCGTTGCGGCAGATCCAGATTGGGCCCCGCCTTCGCGGGGGCGACCGTTTTTCATGCAGCGACAAACTTTTTTTCATCGTTGGCGACGACCGCCGTCTCACCGAGCAATTCCCGCATGAACGCCCGCTTCGCTTCGCTGCGCGGACTCGCCCAGAAACGCTCGAGCGTCGCCTGCGGCACCCCGTCGTAATCGACGCGCAACGCGTACGGCCGCCCCAGCAGTTCGCTGTGCACATAGCTCGCAAAGCATTCCGCGAAATCGTCATACGGATTCGTCGCGCCGTACAGGCTGGGAAAATCGCTGCCCTCGAGACCGGCATACGCGGTCACGATGGCGTCGCTGTGCAGCTTGTTGGTGCCGTAGAAATCGACGGCGCCGCGCAGGTCGAAATCGGAGCCGCTCCACGGCACGAAGCGCCCGGCGGCGTTCATATGCCAGCTCAGGTCGAGGAAGGGGAAGAATGCGGCCGGCGCCGGTTCCCACCAGCGCGGCAGGAACGATCCGCCCGCCGTCACGACGTGGCCGAATTCGTGCAGCAGCAGGAATTGCAGCGCGTGCGCGCGGGTGTCGTCCTGCGGGGCGGCGATCGTCGCGGCGAGCGAGAAACCGGGGCCGCCGAACGGCAGGTTTTCCTTCCACGTGGCCCAGGAATTGGCCGTATGCGTTTCCAGCAGATCCATGTCGAGCAGCACGACGCAGCCGAGGATGCGGCCGTCGACGGCATCCGCCACGATGTCCGTGATCCCCGACGACCCGAGGCCGCGGCCCGTGCACACGCCCAGCAGCAGCGGGCCCACGAGGTCGCGCACGGCGGCCGGCATGCCCGCCAGCGCGGCGCGCAGGTCGGCCTGCAGGGCGGTATCCGGCACGCACGGGGCGGGCACGGCGTCCAGTCCGCTGGCCATGTTCACCTGGTGCACGATGTTGCGCACTTCATCGGGCAGGGGCAGGATGCGTTGCTCGATGGGCAAGGAAAGCTGCGTGCGCCATTGCTGCGGTTCGGACGTGTAGATCATGGTGGCAAAAAAGAAGGGCCGCAAGGTGCCGATGTGCCATTAACGGCGCGCCGATGGCCAACTTGAATCGTGGTCCTCCCCGGAAACCGGGCTTTCTGCCTCGAAATCCGGTAAAATGGGCAGCTTGCGGGTCAAGCCGCGGCCTTCATGAGCCGCGATTCGCCCGATAAGGCGCTCGCCCGGGGAACTTCCCGTCCCCCAGACGCGGCGCTTTTTTCGTATTGCGCCGGCAGGAACCAAGCCTGTCGGCCTGGCCGCGTGCCGCTCTTTTTGGTTTTGAGTTTGTTAATGAAAAACATACGTAACTTTTCCATCATCGCCCACATCGATCACGGTAAATCGACTCTGGCGGACCGCATCATCCAGCTGTGCGGCGGCCTGTCGGAACGTGAAATGGACGAGCAGGTGCTCGACTCGATGGACCTGGAGCGCGAGCGCGGCATCACCATCAAGGCCCAGACCGCGGCGCTGTCCTATAAAGCGCGCGATGGCCAGACCTATAACCTGAACCTGATCGACACCCCGGGCCACGTCGACTTCAGCTATGAAGTGTCGCGCTCGTTGTCCGCCTGTGAAGGCGCGCTGCTCGTCGTCGACGCGTCGCAGGGCGTGGAAGCGCAGACCGTCGCCAACTGCTACACGGCGCTGGACCTGGGCGTGGAAGTGGTGCCCATCCTGAACAAGATCGACCTGCCGCACGCCGATCCGGATCGCGCCAAGCAGGAAATCGAAGACGTCATCGGCCTCGATGCCACCGACGCCACCACCTGCTCCGCAAAGACGGGCCTGGGCGTGGAAGACGTGCTCGAAACGCTGATCGCGAAGGTGCCGCCGCCGGAAGGCGATCCGGACGCGCCGCTGCAGGCGCTGATCGTCGACTCGTGGTACGACAGCTACGTCGGCGTCGTGATGCTGGTGCGCGTGAAGAACGGCACGCTGCGTCCGAAAGACAAGATCCTCCTGATGGCGACGGACTCGCAACAGCTGGTCGAGCAGGTCGGCGTGTTCACGCCGCGCTCCGTGCAGCTGTCGGAACTGAAGGCCGGCCAGGTGGGCTTCATCATCGCCGGCATCAAGGAATTGAAGGCCGCGAAAGTGGGCGATACCGTCACGCTGGCCGCGCGTCCGGCACCGGAGCCGCTGCCCGGCTTCAAGGAAGTGCAGCCGCAGGTGTTCGCCGGCCTGTTCCCGGTGGAAGCGAACCAGTACGACGCGCTGCGCGATTCGCTGGAAAAGCTGAAGCTGAACGACGCCGCGCTGCAGTACGAGCCGGAAGTGTCGCAGGCGCTGGGCTTCGGCTTCCGCTGCGGCTTCCTGGGCCTGCTGCACATGGACGTCATCCAGGAACGCCTGGAGCGCGAATTCGACCAGGACCTGATCACGACGGCCCCGACCGTCGTGTACGAAGTCGTGATGCGCGACGGTTCCATGATCAAGGTCGACAACCCGTCCAAGATGCCGGAAGTGTCGAAGATCGAGGAAGTGCGCGAGCCGATCGTCACCGTCAACCTGTACATGCCGCAGGAATATGTCGGCGCTGTCATCACGCTGTGCACCGGCAAGCGCGGCGTGCAGATGGACATGAGCTACCACGGCCGCCAGGTGAAACTCGTGTACGAGATCCCGATGGCCGAGATCGTGCTGGACTTCTTCGATCGCCTGAAATCCACGTCGCGCGGCTATGCGTCGATGGACTACGAGTTCAAGGAATACCGCGCATCGGACGTCGTGAAGGTCGACATGCTGATCAACGGCGACAAGGTCGACGCGCTCGCCATCATCGTGCACCGCGCCAACGCCGCCTACCGCGGCCGCCAGGTGGCCGCGAAGATGCGCGAACTGATCCCGCGCCAGATGTTCGACGTGGCGATCCAGGCTGCGATCGGCGCGACGATCATTTCGCGTGAAAACGTCAAGGCGCTGCGCAAGAACGTGCTGGCGAAGTGCTATGGCGGCGACGTTAGCCGCAAGAAGAAGCTGCTTGAGAAACAAAAGGCCGGCAAGAAGCGCATGAAGCAGGTGGGCTCGGTGGAGATCCCGCAAGAGGCTTTCCTTGCCATCCTCCAAGTGGAAGAAAAATAAGGGAAGAATCAGAAACGATGAATCTGCAACCGATCCTCGGCAATTTTGCCCTGATTTTGTTCGTGGCCATGGTGATCACGGGCGTCATCTGGTGCCTCGACGTGTTCGTCCTCGCGAAGCAGCGCCGCGCGAAGGCGGACGCGGCCCTGGCCGAGTACGACGCGCGCCACGCCAAGTTGACGGCCGACGGCATCAAGCTGGACAACGGCAACCGCGCGGCGCTGGAGGCATCGATCCTGCGTCAGCCGACGTGGGTCGAGTATTCCGGCAGCTTCTTCCCCGTGATCGCGCTCGTGTTCGTGCTGCGTTCCTTCCTGTTCGAGCCGTTCAAGATCCCGTCGTCGTCGATGGTGCCGACCCTGCTCGTGGGCGACCTGATCCTCGTGAACAAGTTCGACTACGGCATCCGCCTCCCGGTGATCAACAAGAAGATCATCGAAGTCGGCAATCCGCAGCGGGGCGACGTCATGGTCTTCAAATACCCCAAGGATCCGAGCCAGGACTACATCAAGCGCGTGATCGGCGTGCCGGGTGATAAAATCCACTACGAGAACAAGCGCCTGACCGTCAACGGCCAGCCGGTCGAGTACGTGCCGATGGACGATTACCTGGACGACGAGCGCCCGGTCTACCACAAGCAATTCCTGGAAAAGCTGACGAACGCGCCGCACCGCATCCTGAACATGGACGGTGCTCGCACCTACAACCAGAGCGCCGTGGAGGAGTTCCCCCATCACGAAAATTGCAACTATTCGTACGATGAATTTACCTGTATCGTACCGGAGGGCAATTATTTCATGATGGGCGATAACCGCGACAACAGCGCAGACAGCCGCTACTGGGGCTTCGTGCCGGACCAGAACATCGTCGGCAAGGCTGTGTTTGTTTGGATGAACTTCAGCAACCTGAAGCGCATCGGCGGTATCCACTAAGCCGACGCGGAGGGTGTGATGAAAGGTGGCAAGCGGTATCGGATCGGTGCGGAAAGCGGTGTCTCGCTGTCGGGCCTGATCGTCGTGTTGATCGTGCTGGGCGCGTTGGCGCTGGTGGCCATCAAGGTGACGCCGGCCTTCCTGGAATACCGGGCCGTCAAGGATTCGATCGCCAAGGCGAAGGCCGAGGCCGGCTCCGGCACCGTGCGCGAGATCCAGCAGGCGTTCGACAAGAATGCCGGCGTCAACGACGTGTCGGCCATCCAGGGCCGCGACCTCGTGATCACGCGCGATGGCGGCACGACCGAGATCAGCTTCGCCTACGAGAAGCAGGTGCCGCTGACGGACAGCATCAACCTGACGTTCAAGTTCGACGGTACCACCGACCCCAGCGGCAACAATGCCGCCAAGGCCGACAAGGCCGACAAGTAATACGCCGGGAGGCGCGCGATGGGATCGGCGCGCGGCGCCGGCCCATTAGATTGGTACGACAATGAATCTTCAGTTATTGCAAACTCGCCTAGGCTATACGTTCCGGGACGCCGGCCTGCTGCAACAGGCGTTGACCCACCGTAGCCACAGCAGTCTGCATAACGAGCGCCTGGAATTCCTCGGCGACTCGATCCTGAACTGCGTCGTCGCCTCCATCCTGTACGAACGTTTCAATAACCTGGCCGAAGGCGACCTCTCTCGCCTGCGCGCCAACCTCGTCAAGCAGCAATCGCTGTTCGAGATCGCCCAGAAGCTGGAATTGTCGCAATTCCTGCGCCTGGGCGAGGGTGAGCTGAAATCCGGCGGGTTCCGCCGGCCGTCGATCCTGGCCGACACCCTGGAAGCGCTGCTCGGCGCCATCTTCCTCGACAGCGGCTTCGAGGCGGCGCGCGCCGCGATCCGCTCGTTTTATATTCCGCTGCTCGATTCCGTCGACCCGCGTACGCTCGGCAAGGATGCCAAGACCCTGTTGCAGGAGTTCTTGCAGAGCAAAAAGATCTCTCTGCCCACGTACAACGTCGTCGCCACGCACGGCGCCGCGCACAGCCAGGAATTCGAGATCGAATGCCTCGTGCCCAAGCTGGGCATCCAGGTGTTCGGCCGCGGCGGCAGCCGCCGCGCCGGCGAGCAGGCCGCGGCGCGCCTCGCGCTGGAGACGGCCGAGCAACTGCTGCAAAAAAGTCCGTCCACGACGCGCAAGTCGCGACCCCGGTCGGCCCAGCTGAAGCTGGCGGGCATCGCCACCGACCAGACCGAGCTGGCGGTGCAGGCCGAAGAGCCGCAGTCGCAGCAGAAACAAACCCACAAGTCAGGAAACACCCCAGCATGAACATCGAGACCACCACCGAGACCAACGACACTGCACCGGAAGGCTTCCGCTGCGGCTACATCGCCATCGTCGGCCGTCCGAACGTGGGCAAGTCGACCTTGATGAACGTGCTGATCGGTGCCAAGGTGTCGATCACGTCGCGCAAGGCGCAGACGACGCGCCACCGCATCACGGGCATCCAGACCCGCGACGACGCCCAGTTCATCTACGTCGACACGCCCGGCTTCCAGACCCGCCACGCGAACGCGCTGAACAAGACGCTGAACAAGACCGTGTCGAACACGCTGACGGCATCCGACGTGATCCTGTTCCTCGTCGAGGCCGGCACGTTCGGCCCGGCCGACCAGCTGGTAGCGGACCTGCTGCCGAAGAACGTGCCCGTCATCCTCGTCATCAACAAGTCCGACCGCATGAAGGACAAGGCCGAGCTGATGCCGTTCGCCGCGAAGGTCGCCAGCCTGCGCGATTTCACCGCGGTCGTGCCCGTGTCCGCGAAGCTGCGCTTCCAGGTCGATGCGCTCGAAGGCGAGATCAAGCGCCACCTGCCGGAAAATCCGCCGATCTTCGGCCCGGACGACATCACGGACCGCAGCGAGAAGTTCCTCGCGGCCGAGATCGTGCGCGAAAAAGTGTTCCGCCTGCTGGGCGACGAGCTGCCGTACACGAGCACCGTCCTCATCGAACAATTCCAGCAAGAGGGCAATCTGCGCCGCGTCTTCGCCGCGATCCTCGTCGAGCGCGACACGCACAAGTCCATGATCATCGGGAACAAGGGCGCGCGCCTGAAAGAGATTTCCACGCAATCCCGCCTCGACATGGAAAAACTGTTCGGCGGTCCGGTCTACCTGGAAATCTGGGTCAAGGTGAAGTCCGGCTGGGCCGACAACGAAGCGGGCCTGCGCGCTTACGGTTACGAGTAACGAGCCGGGGTATCATCTCCGCATGCCCACTCGCGACGACGAACTCATCGACAAGGACAATGACGCGCATTCAGCCGCGTCTCATGCCTCGCATGCGACGCCGGTGAACAAGCGCCGCACGCCCGCGCGCGAAGGCCGCGTGGTCGGCCAACCGGGCTTCGTGCTGCACAGCTATCCGTACAAGGAAACGAGCCTCATCGTCGACCTCTTTACGCGCGATCACGGCCGCATCGGTGTCGTCGCGAAGGGCGCGAAGCGGCCGCACTCGAAACTGCGCGGCGTGCTGCAGACGTTTCAACCGCTGTCCGTGTCGTTCTCGGGCAAGTCCGAACTGCGCACCTTGATCGATGCCGAGTGGGTCGGCGGCATGCTCCCGATCGAGAAGACCGCGCTGCTGTGCGGCTTCTATCTCAATGAATTGCTGGTGAAACTGCTGGCACGCGACGATGCGCATCCGGCCTTGTTCAACCACTACGTCGCCACGCTGAACGAACTGGCGCACGGCGAACCGGCGCCGATCGCCTTGCGAAAATTCGAACGGGCCTTACTTAAGGAAACCGGGGTCGCCGCCGACCTGACGCGCTGCACGACGACGCGCGCCCCCGTCGAGCCGGACGGCCTGTACGTCGTCGACCCGGAACGCGGCGCGCGCACGGCGCAGGCCGTGGAGTCGTGGCCGGTGGTGTCCGGCAAGACGCTGGTCGACATGGAACGCGAGGATTACGCCGACCCGCAGACGAAGGCGCAGAGCAAGCAGCTGATGCGCTTCCTGCTGGCCTATCACCTGGGAGGCGCGCCGCTGAACACGCGCCAGATTTTGATCGACCTGATGCAGCTTTGAGAACCAAGACTACGACCATGAGCTTCCTGCAACCCGCCGGCCAGGTGATCGACCTGGGCGTGAACATCGACCACATCGCCACCGTCCGCAACGCGCGCGGCACCGTCTATCCCGATCCACTGCGCGCCGCGCTGATCGCCGAGCAGGCGGGCGCCGATCTGATCACGCTGCACCTGCGCGAGGACCGCCGCCACATCAAGGACGCCGACGTCCTCGCCATCCGCCCGCAACTCGCGACGCGCATGAACCTGGAAGCGGCCGTCACGCAGGAGATGATCGACTTCGCCTGCAAAGTGAAACCGCAGGACGTGTGCCTCGTGCCCGAACGCCGCGAAGAGGTGACGACCGAGGGCGGCCTGGACGTCATCCGCTACCAGAAGGAAGTCGAGGCCGCGATCCGGCAACTGAAAGGCGAGGGCATCCGCGTGTCGCTGTTCATCGATGCGGACGAACAGCAGATCGCGGCCGCGGCCGCCGTCGGCGCGCCCGTCATCGAGCTGCACACCGGGCGCTACGCCGAGGCTTCGAGCCCCGAGGAGCACGCGCGCGAGCTGGAACGCGTCAAGGCGGGCGTGCGCGCCGGCGTGAAGCACGGCCTGCGCGTGAACGCGGGCCATGGCCTGCATTACACGAACGTGCAGCCGATCGCCGCGATCCCCGACATCCACGAGCTGAACATCGGCCACGCGATCGTCGCGCACGCGCTGTTCGCGGGTTTCGAAAATGCCGTGCGCGAGATGAAGGCGATCATGGTCGCGGCGCGCCTGGGCGTTTCTTACGCCTCGTCCAAGGCGGCCCAGTGATGATCTACGGGATCGGCACGGACATCGTCCAGATCTCGCGCGTCGAGGCTGCCCTGAAGCGCAGCGGCGAACGCTTCGCCGAAAAGATCCTCGGTCCCGAGGAACTCGTCAAATACCACGCCCGCCGCGCCAAGAACGACGTGCGGGGGCTGCGCTTCCTGGCCACGCGGTTCTCGGCCAAGGAGGCGTTCTCGAAAGCGATCGGCCTGGGCATGCGCATGCCCATGACCTGGCGCTCGGCCCAGATGCTCAACGCCCCGAGCGGCAAGCCGATGATCGTATGCAGCGGGGCGCTCGATGAATTCATGCGGACGCACCGGCTCACGGCCCAGGTGACGATCAGCGACGAAGCCGATTACGGCGTCGCGTTCGTCATCGTCACCCAGGCCCCCGAGGGAGTGTCCGCTGCCTAGGTGTAGCGGAAGTGACAGACGAAGTCGTAGTAAGTACGGGACTGAAGGCGCGCCGGCGCAAGCCGCTGCAGCCCCCGGCGAAAGCGCCGCGCGCCCGTCCGGATGCGTGGCAAGCCATGAAAGAGGAATTGATCGCGACGATGACGAAGGATGCGGAATCCCCCGTGCGCCCCACTGAGGCGGCGCGCGAACAAGTCCTGGCGACGGTGGCCAAGCTGCCCGACCTGCCCGGCGTGTATCGCTATTTCGACGCGGAAGACAGGGTTCTCTACGTCGGCAAGGCGCGCAACCTCAAGAAGCGCGTGTCGAGCTATTTCCAGAAGACGCTGTCGAGCCCCCGCATCGCGATGATGGTGTCGCAGATCGCGCGCCTGGAAACGACGGTGACGCACAGCGAGGCCGAAGCGCTGATCCTGGAAAACAACCTGATCAAGACGCTCAAGCCGCGCTACAACATCCTGTTCCGCGACGACAAGTCTTACCCGTATTTGAAACTGACGGCGGGCGACTATCCGCGCATGGCCTACTACCGCGGCGCGCTGGATAAAAAGAACCAGTACTTCGGACCGTTCCCGAGCGCGTGGGCCGTGAAGGAATCCATGCAGCTGCTGCAGAAGGTATTCATGCTGCGCACGTGCGAGGACAGCGTCTTCGCCAACCGCACGCGGCCCTGTCTGCTGCACCAGATCGGCCGCTGCAGCGGTCCCTGCGTGGACCTGATCGCGCCGGAAGACTACAAGCGCGACGTCGACAACGCCGCCAAATTCCTGCGCGGCCGCCAGACGGAGGTGCTCGAAGAACTCGAGAAGAAGATGCTCGCGTATGCCGAGGACCTGAAATTCGAGCAGGCGGCGAGCGTGCGCAACCAGATCCAGGCGCTGTCGCGCGTGCTGCACCAGCAGAGCATGGAGACGACGGGCGATGCCGACGTCGACATCATCGCCGTCGTCGTGCAGGGCGGGCGCGCGTGCGTCAATCTCGCCATGGTGCGCGGCGGCCGTCACCTGGGCGACCGCGCGTACTTTCCCACGCAGGTCGGCGAGGCGATCGGCGACTCATTGGGCGAATCTTCCATCGAGGTGGAAGTGCTCGCGGCGTTCATGGCGCAGCACTACGGCGACAAGTTCGTGCCGGGTTCAATCATCCTGAACATCGAATTCGACCAGCCCGAGCTGATGATGGCGCTGCAGGAGCAGTGCGGCCACCGCATCAACCTGGTGTTCCAGCCGCAGGGCCAGCGCCGCCAATGGCTCGAACTGGCGCAGAAGGGCGCGGAAATCTCGCTGGCCCGGCTGCTGTCGGAGCAGGGCTCGCAGCAGTCGCGCACGCGCGCGCTGGCGGAGGTGCTGGGGCTCGACAGCGAGGATCTCGAATCGCTGCGCGTCGAATGCTTCGACATCAGCCATACCGCGGGCGAGGCGACGCAGGCGTCGTGCGTCGTGTTCCATCACCACCAGATGCAGAACGGCGAATATCGTCGCTATAACATCACCGGCATCACGCCCGGCGACGATTACGCGGCGATGCGCCAGGTGCTGACGCGGCGCTACGAAAAGGTGGCGAACGGCGAAGGCGTGATGCCGGACATCGCACTGATCGACGGCGGCAAGGGCCAGGTCGAGATGGCGCGCCAGGTCTTCACGGAGCTGGGGCTCGACATCGGCAACATCGTCGGCGTGGCGAAAGGGGAGGGCCGCAGGGTCGGCCTCGAGACGCTGATCTTCGCCGACGGCCGCCCGCCTCAGGAACTGGGCAAGGAATCGGCCGCGCTGATGCTCGTGGCGATGATCCGCGACGAGGCGCACCGCTTCGCCATCACGGGCATGCGCGCCAAACGCGCCAAGACGCGCCAGGCGTCGCGCCTGGAAGAGATCGAGGGCATCGGCGCCAAACGCCGCCAGAAGCTGCTGGCGCGCTTTGGCGGCCTGAAGGGCGTGATCGATGCGAGCGTGGAGGACCTGATGTCGGTGGAGGGTATTTCCAGCACCCTGGCGGAAGAGATTTATCGGCAGCTTCACTGAGAGGGGCGCGCGCGCGTGTCGATGGCTCAACTGGTTTAAACGGCAAGAGCCATGTAGACTAGCGCGCACGCAACTCAACAAGCAGAGCACGATCAGCCTCACCCCATGCCTTTCAATATCCCGATTCTCCTGACCTGGCTACGCGTCGCCCTCATTCCGCTGGTCGTTGGGGTCTACTATCTCCCCGAACACTGGCTGCACGTGGCCGACCGCAACCTGGCCTCCACGCTCGTGTTCATCGTCGCCGCGATCACGGACTGGTTCGATGGCTACCTCGCCCGGCGCTGGAACCAGACGTCGGCCTTCGGCGCCTTCCTCGACCCCGTCGCGGACAAGCTGATGGTGGCGGGCGCGCTGCTCGTGCTCGTGCAGCTGGACCGGGTGAACGCCATCATCGCCTTCATCATCATCGGCCGCGAGATCACGATTTCCGCGCTGCGCGAATGGATGGCCGAGATCGGCGCACGCAAGTCCGTTGCCGTGAGCTCGCTGGGCAAGATCAAGACGGCCGCGCAGATGGTCGCCATCCCGATGCTGCTGTTCCACGATCCCATGTTCGACGGCGTGCTCGACATCCACAAGTGCGGCGAGATCCTGCTGTGGATCGCGGGCGTGCTGACGGTCTGGTCGATGTTCTACTACCTGCGCCGCGCGTGGCCGCTGATCAAGGAAAAGTCGGGCACGGTATAAGTTTCTGCTGGGTCATCCTTGACACATAGCTCAGCATCTCTATAATGCCTGCCTGTTGCAACGACAACGCAGCAAACGAAACGAAGCGGGAGTAGCTCAGTTGGTAGAGCGCAACCTTGCCAAGGTTGAGGTCGAGAGTTCGAGACTCTTCTCCCGCTCCACAGTTTGCCTGTCGACGTAATAAAAAGGTTGTCTTGGAAAGCAGTCAAAAATCTGAGATAATCGCAAGTTCCAGCGACGCGGGAGTAGCTCAGTTGGTAGAGCGCAACCTTGCCAAGGTTGAGGTCGAGAGTTCGAGACTCTTCTCCCGCTCCAGTCATCGCAAGATGATGCTGGGGCAAACAAGTAAGACTCCATGCGGGAGTAGCTCAGTTGGTAGAGCGCAACCTTGCCAAGGTTGAGGTCGAGAGTTCGAGACTCTTCTCCCGCTCCAGTGTTTTACGAGCGTAGTACGTGATGAACTCCTAAGCGGGAGTAGCTCAGTTGGTAGAGCGCAACCTTGCCAAGGTTGAGGTCGAGAGTTCGAGACTCTTCTCCCGCTCCAAGTGATTCACGATGTGGTACCCGATGCGGGAGTAGCTCAGTTGGTAGAGCGCAACCTTGCCAAGGTTGAGGTCGAGAGTTCGAGACTCTTCTCCCGCTCCAGTTACAGAGAAGCCAGCCTTCTCGTGTCGCTGCGACAGATAACCGGTCGCTGTGGCATAGTCAAGTCTCCTCCGGCGAGGTAGCAAAGCGGTTATGCAGCGGCCTGCAAAGCCGTCTAGACGGGTTCGACTCCCGTCCTCGCCTCCAAATTCCCCCAGTAGGACAGCATTTCGCTACCAGTTGAGTGCGTTTGCACACCACATGGAATTTGTGGTGCACCACACGCATAGACGGCCTACAGGTCGTCTACGTTTCGCCTTCAGTGCGTCCGCACGTCGATTGAGATCAACCATCGATTCATCCATCGGGCATACGATGCGCGGATCATGGCTACCATCATCAAGCGCCCATACGGGTTTCAATTGCGTGTATCCCATAAGCTGCTTCCCAAAGACCTCTGGGCGACTTTTGACACGCGCGAGGCAGCGGAGCAGTACGGAAAGCAACTCGAGGGCTTGCTCGCCCAAGGAATCGTGCCAGCTGCATTACTTGAACGAGACCAGCCCAAGATCGAGATATGGACGGTCCATCGATGCATTGCCGAGTATCTCAAGAATAATTCCGTTCCGCTGTCCGATCAGAAACTGCTGAAGGCAGTCATGGCGAGCGTGGAAAAGATCAGCACGGGCTCGCTGAATTACGAATGGGCGGAAGGCTGGATTCGCGACATGAAGCGAATAAACCGTCTTGCTCCAGGCACAATTCGTCACCGACATGGCGCACTTGCTCGTTGCTTCGATTGGATGCTCAGGAAGCATCCAGAAATCATGGCGCAAAACGCCCTGCGACTGCTAAAGCGTGGATTCGCGACCTACACGGACGCCGATATCGAAATACTGGCAAAGCAGGGCCTTGGGCCTCGCGTCGACGAAGAGCGGGACCGTAGGTTGCCTCCAGACGAAGAGAAGCGAATCCGCGCTCGTTTGCAGGGGCGCAAGGAAGAGTTGCTGCTGTTCGACTTGGCGCTGGAGACAGCAATGCGCATGCGTGAGTGCTACACCCTTCATGTCTCGCAAATCAATCTGCCAAAGCGGACTATCTTTCTTGAGCGGACGAAGAACGGGTCATCACGACAAGTACCATTGCCGACGCCAATGGTCCAGATCCTCTCGGCGTATATCGAGGATCATCGCACGACGATTCGTGCGCGCCAAGGGAGACTTTTTTCGTTTTGGTCCGGCGACCTGGCTGAAGAGGTCCTCGTCGCGACGACGGCTGCCTTATCCGCCCGGTTCGCCAGGATCTTCATGCTTTCAGGCGCAGCGGACCTGCATTTCCATGATCTGCGCCACGAGGCAACTTGCCGGCTCTATGAAAAAACAAATTTGTCCGACGTGTTGATCGCGAAGATCACAGGTCATAAGGACATCAGGATGCTCAGGCGCTACGCGAGCTTGCGTGGTAGCGATCTTGCAGCCCATTTATGGTGACGATGGCTAATCAACCTGTACAGGTAGGGGCGGTAGCGTTGTGCGCCTTCTTCTGGCGGGTTGATTGAACTGCACCGCGGCCGGTTCACAAGGCGCAGCATTGCTAATTGTCTTTGCGCGCCTGAGTCGCGTTTCATCAGCGATTCGCTCACGTAAGAAGGCGACTACATCGTCGAGCAGGAACACCCAACCTTTTCCCATCTTCGTGCCAGGAAGTTCTCCCGACCGTGCATATTGCGCGATCGTCTCAGGCTCGGCCCTGCAGAATGCTGCTACCTCCTGGATGTTCATCGTCTGTGTTGACGTATTCATGATGTTTGTTTATCTGCGTATTTTGTGGAGTGACTTTGCCGTCTCTTTTGGTGCGGACTGAATAAAGGCTTGTCAATTTTCGCAAATATTTATATTGTTTATCCAATAATGCGCCATGGGTGTTTCGTGTCACTGTTTACGGTCAAGAGCTATAGCGCGTTTGACGACGATCTATAGCGAATCTGTGTGGAAACGGGGAATCTTGATTCCTCTTTAGGCATAAATTCGCGCACTTTGGTGTCGCACGGCTTACCTCTCAGAGTGCGTCTTCGATAGGTCATAATGACCTGATATTGATCAAGATAAATTAGGTCGAATAGACCTACCATGACTTTTGCCCGGCAAACTCAGCCGGTACTTTTCAGGAGAAAGTCATGGATATGCTCGCCTATCGCTCAATCGCGGCAACCGCAGCGCTGTTCCATATGCGTCATCTAGAATTGGCACCTGAAGGTTGGCGCGCATGTGTCGAAAGAGTGGCACAGGGACTTGCTGATACCGGGGGCGAAAAAACGTTCTGCCTGCTGTGCGGCGGGGAATTACATGGCACGGCAGGCCACGACGTCGGCTGTTTGACGATGGTGGCCCGGCGTATTCTCGCTAACGAACCCTTGTTACTTGAACAGTACAAAGCACAGTTGGCTCTGCAATCCGTAGCGTTCGAATAGACCGCTGTCGAGCACTCGCGCCCCTCCTAAGTGGAGTGGAGCGTTGCGGAGCGCCAGACTCGAGTATTGGGGAAAGTCAATCTAAACGCAAACCGCAAAGGACCGTTTCTATAAAGATGTTACGGTTGAGATACAACTAAGCATTCAGCCTTGCTTTGAAATCTGAGGGTACTTTAAGGGGACGAGATGGATAGGCCGATGACAGCCTTGAACGAGCAGAGACTGCTTGAACTGGTGGCAAACATGGTTGGGTTCGAGTACCTCATGTATGTCCCTGCGGCATTCCCACATCGCTCGGGACTCCTTTATAAACGCGAACATGCTCGTATGTCGGTATGGAATCCACTAACCGATGACGGCGATCTGTTTCGGCTGGCAGTTGCTGCTCCGGGAGTCGACCTGCAGAAGATCATCAAATCCGTCTCCCGATCTTGCCAGGACGGATTGGAACTTCGCTGTGCCGCCGTGCGTGAAGCCTTCGTCCAAGCTGTCGCCACGATGGTCCTTGATTCGTGCTCGAGCAAGGTCGCTAGCACAGTCGGTGTCGATATCGTGGGCGGGGGAGATCATCAATGAATTCGCCGGCGCCAGCGACGCTATTGGCCTATAACGATCCTAGGTATCGAGCGCCGACCCCCGCCGATGTCCGTGCAGTCGTCAAGATGCTTGAGCTGACTGCAGACCAAGTGGCCGTACTGGTAGGAATGAAAGATGGGCGCGCCGTACGCCGCTGGCTTGCCTCCTGTGATTCGAAGACCCATGCGCAAATCGATTACGCGGCCTGGCGTCTGTTGTTAATTGAAGCTGGGCTCGTCAAGAATCAAAAGTAGCCGATCAAACCCTTCCTGGTTGCGACGATTTCGTCGGGCACACGACGGCCGTAGCTACTCGCGACCACCGAATATCGAGTAGTCGGCTGGTCGCCACGTTGTTGGGATCGGCTGCCACTGCCACTGCTTGTCGAATAGCATGGACTTTCAATCGACGGTATCTCGCTCATCACTTCCGCTGACGTAAGCTCTACTGTTCTGAGCCTGCGGCTCATTCTTGTCATGCTGCTGCAGCCGCTCTTCGACCTGTGACAGAATCGCACGCTGCATTTTGCGCCGCTCAGTGTCGAGTGGCGGCAATTCTCGAGCATAACGCTCCACCTGTTCAGTCATGCCGATATCACCTTCTTCACGCATTCGCCTAGTGCTATTTATGAGATTACGCAGGAATCACGCCGGCGTCCTTCCATCGCTATAATTGACACTTTGCTGAACCAGAAGTGTCGCTCGGCACTATCAGTGGGTCATGTTTGAGCTCAGTAAAAAAACAGGCCAAAAGAATCGTGAATACTATGAAATACCGCAAGAGAACTTTAAGTGTTGCCACGATGATGGATTGGATCGAAGAGCTCAGGGGCGCGGCGAACAAGGGCTTACCGGAACCGGCCGGGGGTGCATGGATGATGATGATGATGATTGTGACTCTGATCGATACGTCCGTCACGAGTTAGGGCGCCATCCGGATAGGCGCCAGGCCACTGACTGCTGTATCGCGCGGGCTGTTTGGATTCGCTGCGAAAGGCTAGCGGGCACGCGAGCCTTCGATAATCAATACGCCGATAATGATGGCCGTGCTTGCTGGAATCGCAGCTACTACGCCAAAGCTTGCATAGAGAATGCTGCCGGCAATGGACAAGCCAACGATCAGCAGCAGGGCTTGCGGGCGGGTTATGCCAACCATAGGAATTTCGACCTAGGCCCGCAAGTGGTGCGCGAGATCCTAGCCGAACCATAAGTTAGCCTTCATTCGTAGACGCGCCGAAAGTCAGGCACCGGATTCGGTGTGCCGATGTTTTGCCGAGCGGCCGCCCCAATCGTCCAGTGTGGCGGCCGTGGCACTGACAAGTCTATTGATTGACAACCCGACATTTCCTCCGCTCGGGACCAAACGCATCAAAAGTGATGCGGCGGGAGTTATTTGCCGCGGTCTTGTATTCCGCCTGCATAGTCGCTGGCATGCCGGAATTGGACGTTCTCGCTGCACAACGTTACGTGGTTATTGTCAAGTTGACGACGCATTTTGCAGGCCGCTACATTTAAGCGATATCAACAAAAGTTCGAGAGTTCGCCATGTTAAAGGTGGACAGAATTGCCCTGATCCCGCATGCGCCAGGATTGAATGTGGCGGACGTATACCGTGTGGCGGCGGCCATTCAGCAACAGGTGCTCGCGCATTTCGCACGCGATTGGCACCTAAGTGCAGGCGTCGCGGTACAGAGCGAGCCTTCCGACGGGGTCGTGCCCGTTTTTATTGTCAGCGACGATCTCGGCGGCTTGGCTGGCTTTCACATGCTTAAGAACGGCTGGCCATACGCCGTCGTGCGCTACGGACCGACCTGGTCGGTCGCAGCTAGCCACGAGGTGCTGGAATTGATCGCAGACCCTACCGGCGATCGTACCGCGCTGGGCAACTGGTCGGGTGGACCTTGCAGCTACGTGGTCGAGGTGTGTGACCCGTGCCAGCTGGTCAACTATCCTTGCAACGGCGTGCTCGTATCCGATTTTTGCCTGCCCGCCTATTACGAACAGAATCCGCCGCCCGGTTCGCAGCTGAGCTGGTGCAACGCGATCAAAGGGCCCAAGCAGGTCTTGCCGGGTGGAACGCTAGCTTGGATCACGCAAACCAGCCAGCTCATGCAGGCGACTGTAGATGCCGCTGGCGTTGGACGGGTCGCCACACTGGGCAGCTACACGCCCGGCGTGCTCGGTGCGCGAGCGCAGTTGGGTGCGTTGGACCAGACCTACACCCGGCTGTCGCACTTGAAACTGTCGTCCGCTGAACGCAAGGCATTGAACGAGGCGAAGCGCGAGGCAACCTCGCGCCGGCGCACTGTCGTCAAGCTGTTCAAGGATGAAATGCAGCGCAGGCTGCAGGTATCCAATTTCCAGCCGATACAAGGAGGGGGCAATGCGAAGCCAAGCGATGGTCCTGATGTGCGTCCTCGTGCTCGCCGGATGCGCAGCGCCCAAGGTCCAGTATGAACTGAACCCCACCGGTAAGGTGACGGCGCCACGCTTCCAGCGAGCGGACTCGCTGATTACGTTCGCCTACCCGACTAAGCAGGGGGCTGTTGGGTTGACGACCGATCCGTCCACCGTGCAGATCACCTCCGTGCCGGTCGAGTACACGGCCGAGACCTGGTCGATTGCCGGCACCCGTGCGTGGAGCAACTGGGGCGTTTCGACGCTGCTGCAGGTGACGCACCGCCCGAATACTCTGTTGCTACAAGAGGTTGGCTCACAGGTGATCGATAAGCGCGTTGAGGCGCTGGACACCATTGGCAAGATCATCGGAAGCGGTATCGCCATTATGGCGGCTGGCGCCCAGCCGGCCGGCGGCGAGTATCGCGCGCCCGAGCCTACCAGCTTACTACTGATTGTGCGTACCGGCCACTGCACCAGTACAAATGAAAAGAACGAGAAGGTCACGCTGAGCCAGGAGGCGGCAGTGCCTGCGCGAGCGTTCGTGTGCGACCAAGTACCGCTGAAAGGCAACTACTGGGTTGCCGGCGCGGCGGGCCTCACAAATGCCCCCTTCACGGGAAAGTTCATCGTGGACGCGGTGCCGAGCGAGACGACTCCGGCAAGCGAACTTCAGAAAAGTTTTGCATCTGATTCCATCTTCTATTCGGCCTGCCGTAACGTGCGCGTCGAGCTCACCAATACGTTGATGAGCAATCAACCCATGGCGGAGGTGCGGGTTTCCGATCCTGCGCACATCGAATGGCTGGGTCTTCCCGACAAGGGCAAGATCATATTTGGTTCTAGCTGCGGCGCCGACATCGTGGCGGAGGATGCGAACCTTCCGACCAGTGTGGACCTGATCAACGCTGCGATCGGCTCTGCCGCCGCGATCAAGAAGGCGAAGGAAGGCAAATAGCGTGACGCAAGCTGTCGGCTGCTTCGGGAACGGAACCAGCGGTTCGCTGACCGCGATAGCCGGAATGCCGTGGGATGCAAAGGACAGCTTCGCCCACCCGGAGTCAAGCCTAACGCCTTATCGAACTTATGGAGATTGCAATGGCATTGCTTCCACATCGCCTTGTGTTTGATACATTGGACGAGCAAGGGCTGGTTGTACGATCTGCTCTCCCGGTCCAGCTTGAACTCAAGGTCCAGCAAGACAAACCCACCGTTATATACGCGGACGAGATCGTTGTCAGAGGGATCGTCAATACTGCGGGTCAAGACTTGACTTTGCACTGCCGGGTATTGCGCTTCGAACAGGACGCCCGGATCGATGCCAGCGGCAGTCAAGGGATACCGAACTTCATCGCTGGATTAAGGCCAGAACCGGCGCATATGCCTGGGGAGAATGGACTTGACGGGATTGACGGCGGTTCGGGAGGGCGGGGTGGGAAGGTTACGATCGTTGCTGGTCAGGTCGTTGGCAAGGCAGTGATCAGTGCCTGCGGTGGCGCTGGTGGACGTGGCCAGGATGGCGGCCATGGACAACAGGGTGCGCATGGATCCAACGGATGGTCCGGCACCGTTCACGAAGACAAAATGCCGACGGACGCAAATGGCGGGCGCGGCGGTAATGGGGGCGCCGTCGGCTTACCGGGGCGGCAGGGTGCGGGCGGCTCCGGCGGAGAGGTGCAGGTCAAACTCATCGAAGGCTCGACGACGCTTGACTATGTGATCGAGTGCGCAGGCGGCCAGCCCGGGCCGCCGGCACAACCAGGCACCCCTGGTGCCAAAGGCCTAGGTGGTTCACTTGGAACCGTCACTTGCAGCATATGTGAACCAGATTTGCCTGGGGGGCCTGGAGGGCCTAGGGGGGGCTTCCTGAGGCATGCTAGCAAGTGGGGCGGACCGCTGGAATCGCTCGACTTTTCCCCGTCACGCCAGCCCTTTCTCAAAGCCCGGCATGGCACTTTGTTGGCGGCCGTTGGAGCGGTCGTACCGTTTCGTCTACAGTGCTATACGCTTTGGACTCGCCCTGGTCTGCCTGGTGGTGACGGGGACGAAGGGGATCAACGCACTGTCGAGGTCGCGGAAAGACAGAACCTGGGCGCGGCGCCTGCTGGCCATGCGAATGTCGGCGTAGCAACTGTCAACGATTTTCTGCGCGAAACCGATTTGGTATTTCTCGACCTGTTAATCGCGCAGTTCGAAGACGAGTACCGCGGCTCTGGCGTTATGCCATCGGTTACCTTGCGAGAAAGGATCGGCTTTTGGCTAGAGATTTTGCAAAGCGGGGTCGGCGAGCATACGGAATACCATGCGCGGTTATATAGTATGGCGCGCAAGGCCGCACTCGGGCTCGACGTCTACGGTTATTCGAAAGAGCGTGTTCCCCTTATCGCGTTCGAGGCTTTCCAGCAACTGGTCAAGGACGTGGCCTTGTCTAGCGCGATCAGCATCGAAACGGCATATTTAGAGATGTGGCGCCACGCCGATGACCATGAAGCTGCGCAGCAGCAGTTACAACTTGCGATCAGAGCTGCCGAATCTCGCATGAGAGCTTTGCAGAAGGAACAGGAGCGCGTCGCTCACGATGCGCAGACCTTGTTGGCGAGTCTTCCGGGTCTGGATGCAAAGGTCGAAGCTGCGTATTTGATACTCATGAATAAATATGACGAGCTAACCAACGCGATCCGCGCCGACAGGCCCGGTTGCGATCTCGTGACGACTTTGAGCGCCGCTGCGACCATCGTTGCCGGTGTCTCATCGGGTGGAGCCGGTTACATCGCCGCAGCCGAGGCTAGCAAGAAACTGTACGACACTTTCACTGCCGAGGGGACCACGGTCGACATTCTCTGGGACCAGCGGGCCGTGATCGAAGGGGACTTTAAGGAAGTCGCCAAAGGGGCGGGTAGCGTTACCGAGGCGATTGATCAAATCCGCGCTGCCGTCGCGACGCTAATGCCCGAGCAGCGCAAGTTGCCCCAGTTTGTGGTCGAGCGTCAGCAGTTTGATGAAATCGCCGCCCATTACACCAATCTTCCTCAGGCAAAAGCGTACAAGGAAGCTGGTTACCATTACCTGAAATGCGTAGAGGCTCGCAACCAAGCCATCGTAGACTACAATGCCCTGTTAGCCCAATGGGTAGAGTTGCAGGCGATGATGGCCACATCGCACCGCATCATCAAGAAAGCATCAAGCGACACGAACGCCGGCCGCGATCTGTCGCAGCCTTATGTAAAGGGTGTGATGACGCGGTTGTATGTGGATGCGCTGGGATTAGCCGGCCAGATGGTCCATGCGGAAGCCAAAGCGTCCGCCTACCTCTTCGGTCGTACGACGGACGTTCGGTTCTCCACCATGAACGTAGCCGCCATCGCGGGCGCCCACGAGGACGTCGTTGGCGACTGGGTCACTGCCAAGGAAAGTTTTCGTCCACGTCGGGAGCTGGAGCCAGGCGCTCTGGTGTTTGAACTCCGGAACTTTGTGACCGACGAAGCATGGACCACGTTTCTCGAATATGGCGCGCTATCGTTCACGTTACGACGCGGCCATCCGGACTATGAGGCGACCTTGCGCTATCTGCCGGGACTGCGCATGACCGGTCTGGCTATCGAACTAACAGGAGCAAGCCCACTTGCAGGCCAAAAACAGCTTGGCTGGCAGGTGAGTCAGTTTGGCTTGGAAATGCTTTATCCGCTGGACGACCGGCCAGTATATTTCAGTCACAACCCGGTAACGATCCAGGTTTTCACGCCATTCGATGGATCCAAGCCTTTGTTGACCGACGATTTTTCCGAACACGATTTGTACGCAGGAGTCAGCCCTTATGCAACATGGCTGGTCCGATGCGACGCCGAGGCCCTCAAGCAATTGGGAGATATACAGGGTGTGCAGTTTAGATTGTCCGGTTATATCGTCGAAGGCACCAGACGCTAAACAGTTGGGCTGGCTTTGATGGCGCAGATTTGAAGCCCGGCGCTGCAGTTTGGAGCGGCCTGCATTAACCCATAGGGCAAGGCTGCTTTGCCAAGCCGGCTAAGTCGATAGATGTATTACAGTCGACTTACTCAACGCCTGGGAGATTGATCAGTTTTGCGGACAAGGGAACACTTAACCTCTTCCTCCGCTTTTTCGCTCACATCAACGTCTCGCTTTAGACGCTCATTGATCTGAGCGATAATTGCGCGTTGCATCTTTCGCATCTCGGTGTCTAGAGGCGGGAGCTCCCGAGCAAAGCGTTTAACCTGTTCGGCAAGTTCGGTCGCACCTTCGTCGCGCAATCTGTTGGCGCTGCTCGTGAGTTTATCGACGATGCTACGTCGCCGTGCAGCAATCGCGATTTCCCAAGGTTTCAGTTCCGTGCGCCCATGTTCAAGCTGAAGTACAGCGTCGACAAAGCGGCGTGTTTCGACGTGCGGAACTTCGCCCCGTTCCTTGATGTGATATTCCGCGCTACCTCTTCCCTTGAATGTCACGCCACGCTCGGCCCGCGAGGTTGCGTTCGCTTCAATACCGAGAGCCCTAAGTTCAGCTGCGAACGCTTCGCGCCAAAGGCGTAATTTGCTCTTGCGGATACACAGGCGCTGGCCGTCTTCGTCCTCTGCCCGAACGGCGAGATGCACGTGCGGATGTGGCGGTGGACTATCGCTGGGATCCGTCTCAGGCGTATGCAAAACCATGAGGTACTGGCGTCTGACGAAGTACTCCCGCGCGAATGCATGGACTGCGGCGAACAGTTTGTCCGGATCTGTTTTGGCCGGCATCGAAAAGATGATGTTGAAAGACTGGTGCAACGCGGCACCTTTCCTGTCGTGGGCGCGCTGCAGGTCCAGGTCCCACGATGCATGTGTCGCCTTTACGTTATCCCGGCCGCTGACGCCTTCACCTTTCTCGTCGGATGCAATCAACGCACCATTACGCGAAATATAGTTCATGTAACGCAGCACGCCCGCGATTTTTGTCCCGCCACCTGATACCTTAATGACGACCTCGGGAACCCTTGCGACCGTGCGTCGCAGCCTGTCCTTGAGTGCCAGCCAGTCGTCTTGAGTGTCTTGCCTTTGCCATTGTGGACGATAGATCAGCCGGCGCAGTCCCGACTTGCGGCCATTCCGCTCTGGCACGACGGTGCGCTTAATAGACATCTGCGACTCCCCAATGCCGCAGGTTTGCTTGGACCAAATCCTTGACCGCCACGGTCTCCACATCGAGCAGCATCCTGAGCAGTTCGAAATCGTAGGCCGCCGCGACATGTGCATGTTCAAGCGAGGTATTGAGTTTTCGGGCGATCTGGTTGACGTTGCGACCGATGTCAGCAAGCTGGCGGGCGACTTGACGCACTGCGTTCACTTCGTCCTGGCACAGCACCGGACACTTGTCGACGTGGGCGTACAGCAGGTTTGCCACGTAAGAACTTCGGTGCCACCGCCGTTCGGTTGCAAGACGTCCGAGTTCAACGTAGTAGTAGGGTTCGAGACGAACGAAGACCTGTTCGGTCTTTGCACCGGCGTGAACTGGCAGCGCAGCCGCCGCAGGAACTTGCGACGACGCTGGCGTGTACACGACTCCGCTTTGCTCTGCCTTGATGAAGTCCGTGATCAAGACCCCAGCAAGACGCGACGCAGTGCATGACCGCGATCGGGCGATTGCATTGAACACCTGCTTGGTCTCGTCATCGACTGCTGCTCCGATCACCGCCATGGCATCTCCCCTGCTTGGATTAACGTTTGGTGGGCGCCTCGTCTGGCGCTTGTGTTGCCGTACGCGTTCGACGGTTTTGTCCTGCTTTCGATTTTAAGAAGGGGCAGGATAGACTGTCGTCTTGAATGCTTAATCTCTTCGAGATTAAGCATTGGGTCCTCGTCCCTTCGGGACTGCGGGCGTATATCTCACAGCTCACTCACAATCACTACGCCTTCCGGCGCGACAAGCCGCAAAGCGGCGTGGTAAATCAGCTGGATGACGATCCCACCCACAGCCAGGCAAGCCCCGCAGATCAACAGTGGCGTGCGGTCACGCAGGAACAGCAGGCTAAAAAGGAACAGGAGGATCCCGCCGGCCACAGCAAGGCTGGTCAAGGGCACAAGCACACGCCCCACCAGTAACAAGGTCACGTAGAGGCTGTACTTGACCGTTCCGAGTACCGCCTTCCCAGCCACAACAGCTACCTTCTTCGAGACGCGCCTCATGTACTGCTCCTATCAACTTTGGTGGCTCATATCCCACGCTGATCACTTCATGACGTCATCGCTTAAACACCAACTCGGAAAGAGGGACGTTCAATGGAACGTCCGTCCCGTCGACGACAATCGACACGGTGGTCCCTGGAACGACCGTCGCGGGTTTGCCCTTGTACTGAACGATGATCCCGTCAGAAGGTCGGGCCTGCAGGGCAGCCGCAGCCATGCCTGATCGTCGGTCGCTACGCAAGATTTTTTCGTCATGACGAAATTGTGGCGTTGCTGCTGGCTCATCTGCTTCGACCAAAGGCAACTTTTCGTCATGACGAAATTGCGACGCCACCGCTGACGCGTCCGCTTCGACCGGATGCAACATTTCGTCATGACGAAATCCAGAGCCTGAAGATTCCGAACCTGCGCTTACATCGCCGTTGGAAGAGACAAATCTCCCATGCCGGAAGCTTTCCACCGCATCCTTGATGCCTTCACGTGTGATCTGCGTGATGTGCTGACACCATGCTTCGATCTCCACCGGGAATTCTTCCCACGCCTGGCGCAGGTCATACAGCGTCCGCGCCGACTTGACGCCATCGGCGTAAGCCTTGTTCACGCAAGCTGGCGCATCGAGGAGCGCCATATGTTCCGTGATGAAGTTCTGGTTCTTCTTCCGCATCCGCTGCGCGATCTCGCCCCTTGTATCCCCAGCATCGAGCCTGCTCTTGATGAAGAGGGCACGTGCACGCGTGCTGAGCCCAGTTCGAAGTTCGTTCTCGTTGAACTGGTCGTAGCTGTCGAACTTCTCATCTACAAACGCAGGAATCGTGGCGAACGCGTTATTGCACGCGGCCCGATAGCGACGCCGCCCATAGTTGATGATGTACTTGCCAAGGATGTTCGGATGAGGACGGACCGAGATCGGCGTCTTCACCCCGCGCTCCGCTACGTCTGCGTCGAGCTCTTTCTGGGCTTCGATAGCAGCTGGCTCGTTCTCGTCATCCGTGTTGCGAGGGTTTGCCGGATCCGGAATGATGTCGCCCAACGGCATCTCCTTGGGCTTACCTTCGTGTGCCAGGTCGGCCAGTCCGGTGAGGTTCAGGCGAGTGTTCATGTCTACACTCCTGTACGTTCCATTCGTTCCAACAAGATGTCGAAGATGGCGCGCATTTCTCGCCCCGCGTCGCGAGCTGCGCTCTTGATGCGCCCACGATTTTCTCCGGCGCCGCCGTCCTTCAGGCGCCAGACCGGCACCTGTGCGCCAGCAGCCTCGCGGTACGCCTGGCGGTCCATGATCGGCTTCGGGAACATGTACTGGTGATGAGATGCCAGCAGTTCCTTGAAGTCTTGCACCTGCGCGGGTTGGCGCGCATCGAATTCATTGGCGAGGATGCCGAAGTTGACCAGATTGGCATTGAAGTGCCGCTGGATGAACTTGATCCGCCTGATCACTTCAGCAGATACGTCAACGCTGAACGGATCGATTTTGCATGGCACGACCACGAAGTCGCTGACGGCAAGGAAGGCGTTGGCGATACGGCTGTTCGAGCCCGGTGTATCGAACGTCATGTAGTCCAAGTGCGGGGCCAGCTCCGCCAGCCGCGCACGCAGGTTCTCCAGCAACTGCGCATCGTCGAGTTCGGACTGTTCGACATCGCGCAGGCGCACCCTGTCGGTCGGGATCAGAACCAGCCGCGGGAACTCCTTTGGCAAAGGCAGTGGCTTGTCGGAGAAGAGATCGGCCGCATTAAACTCCGTGATCGCGTACGGTGCCATCGCCTTAGTCGCATTCCCCTGTTCGTCGGCATCGACAAGGGCTGAACGAAAACCCCTGTCAGCTACGTGGTGCGTAAAGTTGTAGCTGGTCGTGGTCTTGCCTGTGCCGCCTTTCTGGTTCGCTGGCATGAACTTCTTCATTTCAGCATCCGCCTTCTCGCGATGTCTGCCATTTCTTCGACGACGTCCGCTACGTTGTCCGGCAGCGCTACGTTGACCGCTCTCCAGCCTTCCGGCCGGCTTCCGAACTCCACATGCGTGCGCCATGCACGCGCCACCATCGCGCTGACACCCTGCACCGTGATTTGTAATTCGGCTGCGATATCCCGCTGCTTTACACCGTCCACTAGGACGCGGCGGATGTGCTCGATGTTTTGTTCCTTCTGACGCTCCAGGTGCGGTCGGATGAAATCGAACTCCGCTAGCGTCAATCGCTTTCGCACTGTCATTTGATCCTCCCCGATCACGCGGCTGTTTATTGCTCCGCTAGGTAAAAGGTACGCGTTAAGTCAACGCGAAACTCTGCGTTGGATTAAACCGGTGGCGAGGGGGCAGGGCTAATGTAGAGCGCATACCCATTGAGGATACCCATGACACATCGTCTTGTTGCCATCTTGTTGTTGTCGGCGGCGTTGCCGTCTGTGCAAGCGCAGCCTTTCTATCCAGTCATCACCAAGGCGGATCAAAAGGCTCGCGACGTGGATCGCCGGTTGATTCTGCAAACAGAACTTGCGACCGAACGGGAAGCGCTTGCGAAGGCGAAGCCCAAGTCGGATACAGCGGGGTCGACAGAAGAGGCAGACGCGATCCACCGGCACGAGGAAAACATCAAGGCGCTGGAGCGGGAACTTGAGTCCAGCGCAGTGCACGGTAGTGATGAATCGCCTCGGCGTGCCGTCGTCAAAGCGATTCGTCCAGCCGCACGTACCGCGAATCCCACCCGCATCCCTCAATTCTGGGACCCGTACAACCGGGCCACCGATTTCAACGCTTCATCAACCAGCCAAAGGAGTGAAAGCCATGAATAACAAGACTCAACCCGCACTTACGCTCGCCCTGTGCGTAGGCCTGCTGGCGCTGCAAGCTCCGCCTGCAATGGCGCAGTTCACGGGGGCCGGAACGCAGGCGACCAACTGGTTCGTACAGCTGCTGACGCCCATCGTGCCGCTTGCGGTTGCGATCGTCGGCATCCTGTGTCTCACCGGCCGGGTCAACTGGGGGTGGTTCGCAGGCGGTGTCCTTGGAACCGCTCTGTTCTTCGGCCGTGACCAGGTCGTGTCGCTGTTCCGCGGCTGGCTGGGAGCATGACATGGACCGCGAGGAGGGTATCGACGTCGACCCGCTCGCGGTGGCGCTCACCCGGCCGTCGACAATTCTCGGTGTTCCCTACGAAGCCTGCGTAATCAACATCCTTGTGTCGGTCGAGGCATTGTCCCTGACCGAGAACCTATTGTGGCTGCTGATGTGCGTTCCAGTTCATGGCATCTGCTATCTGATCACGCTGAACGATCCGCGATCCTTCGCGCTGTTGTTCCTATGGGCCCGCACTACGCTCGGCACGCTCATCGGGACGCGAAGGTATTGGCACGGGTCGTCATACAGTCCGCTGACTTTCCGCGAGCGCCTTGGTGCGGTCAAGCGGTGGCGCGTCAAACGACGCTTGAAATCGGAGGTTCCGGCATGATTACCTCGGCATCACGTACGGTCGCGATGCGGCGCGAAACACCAGTCGCACGATACGTGCCGTATCAAGGTCATCTCACACCGTCCATCATCGATACCAGCTCGCGCGAATGCCTCTGCGTGCTGCGTCTGGCAGGCGCTCCGTTCGAGTGTAGCGACGACGACGAGATCAACAACCGGCACACCCGCCTTAACCGGGTCATGATGAGCTTGGCGGACCCGCGCATCTCGGTCTGGCAGCACATTGTGCGCAGGCGGGAGAACCAGTATCCGGACGGCGTATTCCAGCCAGGCTATGCGCACGACCTCAATGAGCGCTACAAAGCTCGAATCGCCAGCGAAGACCTGATGCTCAACGAGCTGTACATGACAGTCGTGTTACGGCCGTTCCGAAGCAAAGCCCAAGGATTGTTCTCGGCACTTTTCTCCGCACGCACGCCGAAAGAAATCACACGGGCACGCACGGAACAGGTTGCGGAGCTTGAGCAGATCGTCACCGACCTCGTCGCATCGCTCGGCTTTTACGAGCCCGAGCGGCTAGCGGTGTATGAGCGGCGCGGCGCGCTGTTTTCGGAGCCTGCCGAGTTTTTTAATTTCCTCCTGACGGGAAAATGGGAGCCGGTACCTTATGCACCGGTCCCCCTCAGGTACCAGATAGGCGGAGCACGTCCTGTCTTTGGGAACGAAACTGTCGAAATACATGATGCGGACGTGAGCCGTTTCGGGGCCATGCTCGGGATTCAGTCTTATCCATCCGAGACTACGCCGGTATTCCTCGACGAATTGCTGACGCAGCCGGTCGAACTCGTGGTCACGCAGTCGTTCGAGTTCCAGGCGCAGGATACGGCACTTCGCAATATGCGAATGAAGACGAACCGTATGGAGAACGCGCGCGACGCAGCGCGATCGCAAGTCGACGAGATCCCCGATATCGCCGACGATCTGGCATCCCGCAGGACTGTCATGGGCAGCCATCACTACAACGTCTTCGTCAAGGCGGACACGCTGGATATGCTGGCTCGCGAGATTGCCGATGTACGCCGTGTTCTTGTAGATGCCGGCATCAAGCCGGCTCGCGAAGACCTGGCGCTCGAGGCGGCGTTCTGGGCGCAACTACCGGCCAACTTCGCAATGCGTCCACGTCTGTCGCCCATCAACAGCCGCAACCTCTGCGGCTTCTATCCGCTGCATAACTTTCCTGTTGGACGCCGTAAAGGCAACTACTGGGGCGATGCGATCGCAATGCTGATGACGGCAGCCGGCACACCGCATTATTTCAGCCTGCACGCATCGGACCCGCAGGCGCCGAACGGAGGCGGTAAGAAAGATGTGGGACATACGCTCCTGTTCGGACCGAATGGTTCGGGAAAGACAGCGACTGTTTGCTTTCTGTTGTCGATGATGCAGAAGTTCGACGTGACGTCGGTACTGTTCTCAAAGGATCGCGATACCGAAATCGCCGCCCGGTGTCTTGGTGCGAAAGTGCATCCTTTCAGGCTAAACGAGCCGACCGGCTTCGCGCCGTTCGTGCTGGATCCTGCCGTTCCTTCGAACGTACGGCATTTGCAGCTGCTCGTGCGAAAGCTGATGAGTCGTCCTGTGGTCACCGAAAGCGGGCTTGAAGTCGACACGAAGCCGCTGACAGTTCAGGACGAAAAAGACGTGGACAAGGCGATCGCCCAGGTCCTGGACATGGAGCCCGCTGCGCGCCGGCTTGGCCGGGTGCTCGATTTCCTTCCGAAAGGCGAACTGTACGAGCGCCTCGCGCGGTGGTGCTATTCGCGGGTAGAGGGGAGGGCAGATGGACCTCTGGCGTGGGTCTTCGATAATCCGGCTGCCACGATCGCCAACGAGCTCGGGAAGGCACGCACCACCGTATTCGATACCACCGCATTCCTCGACGACGCCGAACTCCGTGCGCCTATCGCGCTACATCTGTTTCATCTAACGGGGCAGCTGATCGATGGCAGGCGGCTGGCGGTCTTCTTTTCGGAGTTCTGGAAGTCGATGGGGGACAAACACTTTGCCGCATTCATCAAGGACCTTCTGAAGACCCTGCGCAAGAAGAACGGCCTGGTCGTATTGGATTCGCAATCTCCCAGCGACGCGCTGCGGCATCCGATGGCGCGCACACTGATCGAGCAGGTCGCAACGATGATCCTGTTCCCAAATCCGGGTGCCGACTACGCCGAGCACAGGGAAGGACTCGGATTGTCGGACAGAGAGTTCAACCTCATCAAGACGGACCTGCCTGAAGGCTCCGGAATGTTTTTGCTAAAGCAGGGGCGCCATTCGGTCGTGGCCCGGCTGCCGCTCGCCGGGATGGACGACGACCTGGCGATACTCTCCGCGCGCACCGCCAATCTCGAACTCATGGATCGCCTTATCGCCCAGTACGGGGAAGACCCCGACGCTTGGGCACCTCACTTCGACATCGAAAGGAAATCGGCATGAAGCTCCGTATCCTCGCCGGCGCGGCCGTGCTGGCCTGCGCGTCCGCACAGACCCACGCCCAGTTGGCTGTCATCGATCCCGCAGTGCTTTCGCAGGCGGTATTACAGGTCAAGGCATGGACCGATCAGTACAGGCAGATGGCCATGCAGATCGACAGCATCAATTACCAGATCAAGTCCATGACCGGCGACCGCGGCATGTCGCGGCTCCTGCCTGCGGCCGCGCCAGCGCTTCCGACGGATTGGGCGCGCTCGATGAGCGATCTTTCCTCGCTCGCTCAACAGATTCGACAAGCGCAGGCAGTGCTTCGGCCCGACCAGGCGGCACGGTTGGCTCCCGAGCTGCAACGCTTCCTGGCGCAGGCGCAGGATATATCCGCCGCCAACCAGGCGATGGCGCAAACAGCATTCAACGATGCGGCGGCACGCCAGGCGCGACTGCAGATTCTTACCGCCACGCTGGCGCGGACCGAGGATCCCAAAGCGGCGTACGACCTCGCCAACCGGATCGCCATCGAGCACGCGGAACTTGTCAAGGACCAGAACCAGCTGGAGGCCGCGGCGAACGGTGCCGCCGCCCAGGAGCGCGCCCAGCGCCTGATGATCAGCCAGATGCGCGCCGGCGCGGTCGGGACGTCGATCCCGCGCATCGAGACGCCGCTGCCATAAGCGTCGGACACCATCAACAATCGAAGGAGGCATTCATGAAAGCGACTCTCGCCATCGTATCGATCGCGGTCTTCATGTGCGGATGCGGACGCGAGCCTGCCGGGGCGATCCCGGAACTGGGGAATCGCGTGCTTACCGTGGACGAGTTCCTCGCCCAGCCGGCACTGCGCGACAAGGTGAGTGCGCTCTGCCGGAATGATCCCGGCCGGATGGGATTGACGCCGAATTGCGTCAACGTCCGGCGAGCCGACCACATCGCATCGATGGGGACTGCCGACAATCTCCATCTCGACCTGGCCCATTAGGAGGACCGATCATGGCCGCGCCAACCCTCTACCGCGACGGCATGAATTACATCAATGCCGTGTGCGAAGGCTATGTCGGCGAGAACGTTGTTGCGGTCGCCCGCGTGGTCGGCCCGTTCTTGACGGCGATGCTTGGCCTTTACGTCGCGCTGTGGGGATTCGCCAGTCTACGCGGCTTGATCCGGGAGCCCGTCAATGAATTCATCAACCGGGTCGTGAAGCTGGCGGCGATTCTCGGCATCGGATTCAACGTCGCGAACTACAACACGCTCATCACCAACACGTTCTTACGTGGCCCCGATGAGTTTGTAGCAGGCCTGGCGCGGAGTCCTGGCGGTGACGGCGTCATCAGTGGCCTGGATGCGATGCTCAACGACGGGCTGCTGCTGACGACGCGATTCTGGGCCAAAGCCGGAGTGCTCGATGGCGACTTTGGGATGTACTTGATTGCCGCGGCGGTCATTGTCATGACTATCGTCGTTACCGCTTATGCGTTCTTCTTGATGGCGTTATCGAAAGTCGTGCTCACGGCAGTGGTCGCGATCGGCCCTGTGTTTTTCATCGGATTACTGTTCGAGGCCACCTCAGGGTTCTTCAATTCCTGGCTGCGCCAGTTGGCGAACTACTTTCTCGTGCCGGTGCTGGTCGTCATGGTCAATCTGCTCGTCATGAAACTGTTCGCGAGTGCGGCCAGCGGGCCCGCTGCGATGAAGTCGAGCGCCGAAGTCGCGGAGGTCTTTCCATTTCTCACCATGGGCCTTGTATGTCTGCTCGCACTTGCTTCCGTACTCAGTATTGCTGCCGGCCTGGCTGGAGGCGTTTCTCTGTCTTCGTTTGGAATTGGGCGTTTGTTGGGCAAATTGCTGACCAAGGGGAGCTTCAAGTTAGGAAAAGAAGTCGGTGTACAAGGTACTCGCCACGTCGCGGCGGCGGGTAAAAAGGTCGCGCGTGGCGCCTGGAGCGCCTACAAGAACAGGAGCCGCAATTCGATTCGTCCGTCGAAAACCAAAACGAAATTGCTGACCTACAAACCGTGAGGAACAAATGCGCAAACTTTTGATTCTGCTGGCGACTGCCAGTGTACTCGGCGGGTGCGCGAGTGCTCCATTGCCGGGATGCGACGGAAGCGATCGTCGCCCGATCAACGTCCCGGCCAGTGCACAAGCCCAATACCCCAGCTGCAGCGCATCCGCATAAAGGAGCATGCAATGAAAAGCCGATCCAACGCAGATCAACTGGTCGAAGAGCTAGCCGCTACCCGTGCGCTGATCGACGCCCATGCCGACATCCAGAAGATGCTCGATCTGGCTGCGGACGAAGCCGACCGCCGCGCCCAGCAGAGCGAGACCTTGCGCCGGAATGCATGGCGCGTGGCTGGTACCTTCGGCGTCGTGGCCGTCATTTCCATCGTGGTGGCTGGCGGCGCGGTCGCGACGTCGATGCGTCCAGCGCCACCGCCGGAAATACTCGTGGTGGACAGAGCGAACGGTATCGTGCAGCCCCTGATTTCGCTGGCCGAATTCCAGATGGCGCCTGAAGAGGCGACCATACGCCGGAACGTCAACACGTTCGTTCTGGCCCGGGAAGGCTACAGCTACGAGCAGGCCGATATCCATTACTACACATCCGCCGCGTTCATGAGCCCACAGATGCAGACACAATGGGCCCAGAGGTGGGACAGATCGAATGCCGATTCGCCGCCGAACAGATACAAGAAGGAACGGAAAGTCCGCATCAAGGTCGGTGCGATCACGGTGCTCCGCAATGGCCTCGGGACTGCGATCGGAGCGCGTGCCAGCTTCACGCGAACCGAGATCGTGAACGACGTGGAGGATACGCCGACCGAGTGGATCGCCAATATGTCCTTTCACTGGGTGAACGTACCCACGAACGAACGCGACCGGCGCATCAATGACCTCGGCATGGAGATCACCGATTACACGGCCGACCGCGATCTCGGCGCTGCCGGACGGGCAGCTGCCGACCGCACGGCGGCACATACCGCTCCGCGTCAGACAGGGTCGCCCATGGCACTCGTGTCTCCGACCAGTGTCCAACAGGTGTCGCCATGAACAAGAAACTCGTATCCGGACTGTTCATGTTCGCGGCGGCGATGGTTGCACACGGCGCGCAGATTCCCGAAGCAGCCAAAAAGGATGTGCGCATCCGTTTCGCCACCTACGACCCCTATGACGTGGTGACGATCTACACCCGCGACGGACTGGAAACCCACATCGTCCTCGAGCCGGAAGAAAAGATCGTCGACATGACGGGCGGCGATGTCGACGCATGGGGCGTCGCGACCAAGTATTCCCGCGACGGACTGTTCATCAAGCCCGCGGGGCCGCTACCCGACGCGAACCTGCATGTGGTGACAACGAAGCGGACCTACACCTTCGACCTGAAACAGGCAAGGAAGGGCAAGGGCGAAGTCGGCTTCATGACGGTCTACTTCCGTTATCCCGCGTCCGAGCGTAGCGCCAGTGTTCGTGTCAGCGCTTCCGAGCAGGCACGCGCACTGCTGGACGTGCCTGCACCAGTCAGCAACCGTCGCTATTCCGTTCAGGGATCAAGCGATCTGGCTCCCGTGGAGGCATGGGACGACGGCAGGACGACGTTCCTGCGATTCCGCGCCAATGCCAGCATCCCTGCGGTGTATTCGGTTCGTAGTGGCGAGGACGCGCTTGAGCAGATGGAAAGCCCGGTCATGCAGGACGACGTCATGCAGATACCGGGCATGCACCGCAAGCTTGTGCTGCGCATCGGCCGCCAAATTGCCTGCGTGTTCAACGAAGGATTCGACCCAGACGAGCCGCGTCCGACTACCAGCACGGTATCACCCCTCGTCGATCGCGTCCTGAAAGGAGCTGCCAAATGAACTTGTTCAAACGCCGGCAGGATGAAGTGGATGCCGAGGACGAGAACAGCATCGAAGGCGAGCGCGTGCTGGGCTCGGTCAACAGAGGGATCTCGCTGCAAAACAGGTTAACCAATTGGGCGGTGATCATCGGTGCCTGTCTGCTCGCAGGTATCCTGCTCTACAAGTATTACGCGGGAATGTACAGGCATTACCAGGAGACCAAGGCGCCGGCGAAGGACGTGACCCGTACGCTGGCTACAACCACGTTGCCGCCCCTCTCGATGCCGGAACCCGCACCTGCAGAAGCACCGGTCGTTGCCAGCGCGGCCGACAAACTGCCCCCGCTCCAGGCATCGGCAGATCCGGCATCGTTTGCCAGCCCGGCGCACACCGCGACGTCTGCTGCCCATACATCCGCGTCGAGTCGTGTTGAACTCGTGCACGAGCGCCGCTTGAAGCGCGAAGTGCGCTTTAAGCTCGATGCCATCGATACGACGAAGGCCGCCGGTCCGGACGAAGTGCGGAAACCTCTAGAAGATGGCGCGACGGGTTCCGCGTCTCGTGCGGTCGCGACTGGCCCCATGCAGCCCGCCGGACATGCTCCGACACGCGCCTACATGCTGCCCGATCCGACGCTCATGATGACGCGCGGTAAAGTCATTCCGTGTACGGTCCTTCCGGCGATCGACACCACATTGACCGGGACCGTGTCTTGCGTGACTGCCGTGGATGCGACAGGCGCCGACAACAAGGTGTCGCTCATGGACCGCGGCACGTATTGCGTCGGTGAGCAGGGCGGTGGTGTCACGCATGGACAACGACGTGTCGGGATCATCTGGCAGCGGTGTGAGACGCCTCAACACGTGATGGTGCCGCTCGGTGCCGATGCAGCGGACTCGCTGGGACGCCCCGGGATTCCGGGAATGGTCGATAACCATTTCTGGGATCGCTTCGGTGCCGCCATCGCCCTCAGTCTGATCATCGACGTCGGCCCATACCTGGTCGCCACGGCGCAACGCGGAAATGGCAATACCACGATTGCATTTCCCGCGATGACTGGTCCGCAAGAGGTCATGTCCGAGGTATTGAAAAGTACGTTGGACATTCGGCCGACCATCACTGCCCGGCAAGCCAGCGAGGTATTGATCTACCTCGCCGGCGACATCGACTTCCGCGACGTGTACGCGCTGGAAAGGAAGCAGCCATGAACGATACCGCGATCGCCGTGGACGACGTGTCCACGCTGGCCCTACATCTGCGCCCGATTTCGGCCCATCTAGACGACGAGAGCGTCACCGAGATCGTCATCAACCGCCCTGGCGAGGTGCTTCTGGAGCGTTCGGACGGCTGGGAGGTCGTCAAGAACGCGGCCATTTCCCACCAGTGGTGCGACGGGCTCGCAATGCTGCTGCGGAATCGCGCTAACCAGGACCTCGTGGAAGACTGGCCGCTGCTCGGTGCGCAATTGCCTGGAGGCTTACGTGTACAGGTCGTCATTCCACCGGCAATCGAAGCCGGCAAGGTCTCGTTTACGACGCGGCGTCCGATCAGCAAGTCGCTGTCGATGAAAGAAATCGTCGACGGCGGCGCGTTCGAGAATACACGGTGCGAACAGTCCCTGTTGCTTACGCCGGACGAGCGAGCGCGTATCGAAGCGTCGCTCCCGGATAAGGAGCGAGAAATGCTCGACCTGTTTCGAAGACGCCAATGGGATGCGTTTTTTCGGGCGTCAGTCGAAGGCCGGAAGAACTTCGTCTCGTCAGGTGCCACTGGTTCCGGAAAGACCACCCTCGGTAATGCGCTGGCGGCGATGATTCCGAAGGATGAACGCATTATCACCGTCGAGGACGTGGCAGAAATGCGCCTGCCCCATCTCAACCAGGTCAACCTGTTTTATCCGAAGGGAGCCAACGGCGTATCGACGCTGAAACCGCGCGACCTGCTCGAGGCCACGCTGCGCATGCGTCCGGACAGGGTGCTGCTGGCTGAACTGCGGGGCGACGAGACGTTTTTCTTCATCCAGAACGTCCTCAACTCCGGGCACCCGGGAACAATCACGACGGTCCACGCAACACGGGCGAAGCTGGCGTTCCGCCGCCTCGCTCTCATGATCAAGGGAAGCGCGGAAGGGGCGGGACTCGATCTCGACGATATCTACGCGAACCTGTATGCGCTCGTTGACGTTGTCGTCCAGATGGAACGCCTGTCGGGAGGCCGTCGCATAGCCGCCGAGGTTTATTACGATCCTGCGTTCGCGGCGCGCCAGCTGGGGTAGGGGGCCGCGATGCTCATTACCCCTATCGACAGTCCCCGCCTGAAGGCCTTGGCCTTCTCCGCCATGCTGATCGGCGCGGTGCTGACCACCCTCTATCTCGCAAGCTACCTGTTCCTGGTGCGGCTCGCGAACCCTTTGCTTCCGCCGGCGGCCGCGACGCCGATGACGGTGCTGCGTTACTGGCAGCAGTATGGAGCCGATCCGTACACGCGCCACTGGCTGATCGGCTGCCTCATCGCTGGCGCCAGCCCGGCGGCGGCCGCCGCGATCGCATTGTTCCGGCCCGTGAGCCGCTCGCTGCACGGCGATGCCCGCTTCGCTACCAAGCGTGAGGTCGCCCGCGCGGGCCTGTTCGGGGAGACTGGCATCATCCTCGGCAGGTGGGGGCGGCGCTACCTGGTGCTTGGCCGCCAGCTGGCAGCGATCGTCATCGCACCTCCGCGGTCGGGCAAAGGCGCGGGTCTCGTGCAGCCGAACGCGCTTTCCTGGCTCGGGAGTATCGTCGTCAACGACGTGCGCAAGGAGTGTTACCGGATCACCGCAGGTTTTCGCAGCCTGTTTTCGGAAGTCCACCTGTTCGATCCGTTGTCGCGCAAAGGTGTGACGGCCCAGTGGAATCCGATCTCGAAATACTACGTTCCCGACGATCCTCCACTGCGCGTAAGCGCGTTGCAGAAACTTGCGAACCAGCTGTCTCCCGATCCGGCCTCGGGCGATCCGTTCTGGCCGGCGTCGTGCCGCGATCTGTTCCTCGGTATGGGCCTGTACGTGATCGAAACGCCGTCGCTGCCGCGCACGCTGGGCGAGATGGTGCGCCAGATCATGCATGGCGCGGACGATTCCGTGAGCGATCACTGGAAAAGGATCATTCGCGAACGCGACAAGTCGGATAACCCGCTGTCGTCGACCTGCAAGCGGATGCTCTACGACTTCATTGCCCTGAGCCCACAAACGCAGTCGTCGGTACGGAAGACGTTCACCGCGAAGCTGCAGTTGTGGACCGACCCGCTCGTGGATGCCGCCACCAGCGCTGATTCCTTTAATTTCTACGACCTTCGCCGCAAGCGTCTCTCGATCTACCTCGGCGTCAATCCCGGAGACCTGGACCGCCTGTCCCTGCTGATGAATCTCTTCTTCACGCAGATGCTGGACGCGAACATGGACAAGATGCCGGAGGACGATCCGACCATCCGGCACGAGCTGCTGCCGATCATGGACGAGCTGGCCGCGCTCGGCCGCATGCCCATCATCGAGAAGAGCATCCAGCTGATGGGCGGCTACGGTATCCGTCCGCTGCTGATTGCGCATTCCGTTCCCCAGCTGCGCGCGGTTTATGGCCCGGATCACACCAAGAACATTATCGCCTGTTGCGGCGCGCGCGTCGTGTATGCACCGAACGACAGCGACTACGCCACCGACATCTCTCGCGAACTCGGCACGTTCACAGCGGACAGCACGTCGGACTCGCGTCCCGCCATGAGTGTGCGTCCAGGCAGCGTGACCAAGTCGAAGACGGCACGCGCACTCCTCAATCCGCAAGAAGTGAAGATGATGGGCGTGAACAACGAGATCGTGTTCGTCGAACACTGCCTGCCGATCTTCTGCCGCAAGATCTGGTACTGGCAGCGCCCCGTATTCCTGCGTCGTGCCAATCGTCCGTTGCCGGAGATGGCGCCGATCGAAATCGAGATGCCGGAAGCACCGCCGCTGCTGCTCGACAAGGACGACGCACCTGCTGGCAAAGCCAAGGCTCCGCGCGACATTACACCGCAGGACGTACCGAAGCTTGGCAAACTGAAGCTGACGGATTACGCGATGGATTTCAAAGATGTCCAACTACCGAAAGGAGAAAAGCTGACTGGCGAGGATCTGCAAAAAGTTTTCGATTCCTTCATCCGCGAAGTTGAAGCGGCAACCTGACAGGAGCAAACATGAGTATCGAAGACAAAGAGGAACGTACACCACCTCCAACGGATAATCTTGTACCGCAGGGCTCGAAAGACAATGGAAGTGGAAGCGCAACGACTGAAACCACGCAAGGAAGTGATGGAGCGGACGCCATACCAAAAGCTGCAAAAAGGCGGACATCCAAAAGCAAGGAAGCTGGCATCGGCGACACCGCTCGACAAATGGATACGGCTGTCAAACCGGCACGAAAGACACGTGCTGCAGCGAAAGTGACCGACGCGGCGGAACTGCCGGCATCGGCGCCGTCGGAACCAAAACGTACTCGGCGCCGGGCATCGCCGAGCAAGGACGTAAAACTGGACGTGGCGCAGCCGGCGTCGCATCGGGCTGACGTCCCTCCCGTTACCGAAGAAGCGATCGCGTTTCTCGCCAATTCCGACGCGAAGGTGCCAGAACTGTTCAAACTCCAACCGGAGAGCCGTGAATTCGTCCTGTATCACATGTCGAACCTGCAGCGGCTGGATGCGGACATCGCGGCGGGGCGCAGCTATCTGGTCGCGCACATGCCGAAGTTCAGTCCCGAGTTCGAGAAGACTGCCGATGCGCTGCTTGCGAAGCTGGCGCACTCCCGCACGGCATCGATAACGGCAACGCCCAAAGCCGATAAATCGACGTTGACTAGATCTCCGCATTTTTATGGGCCGCGTCAGGTGACCGAAGTCGTCCAGGTACGGACGCCTGCCCCGGTCGCAGAGCTCAAGAACCGTGAAAGCGAGGTTGAAAACACGATCGAGCGTGGTCCCGTCCTGAAGCTCGACAAGCCACCTGCGATCGACGTTGCGGCGCCGACGCCGGCATCCGCTGCTGAAAGCAAGTCTTTGCCGGGCTTCGGTAAAAAGGTTTTACAGGTCATGGGTAACACAGCCGACGTCGCCGGCGCATGGCTACACAGTAAAGCAAAACAGGCCGAGACTTCGAGGATGGCGGAGCCATCTCCAGACTCAGTCAAGCAGCCCGTGCCTCTTGAAGGTAGTGCTCGCGTCGTTCCGGCCAGCGTGGCTCGGCGTTTTCTCAAGGTAGAGGCGGAATACTACTTTCCAGATAAGTCGCCGGCGTTTAGTGATCGCGGGGACAAGCTGGCGACACGCGGCGCCCATCCGGAAGTGGTTCGCTCGCTGGTTGAAATCGCCCAGGCACGCGGCTGGACGAGCATCACGGTCAAGGGTACTGACGAATTCCGGCGTAGCGCCTGGATGGAAGCGGCTCAGGCTGGGATGAAAGTCGCGGGATATCGGCCTACGGCTCTGGATTTGGCCGAGCTGGCGAATCGCCCCGCGAGAAACGCGGTCGAGAAAGGGCGCCAACGAGACCTGGACAAGGTGCCGGCTGCCCCCGCCGCTAGGCAACCGGATACGGGCGCAGACCAGCCACCAGTATGGCAGCTTGACAGTGTAGCGACGAAATCGAGCGAGTCTCCACTGCTGAAAGCGGATCTGGTCGCGAAGGCATCCGCATTCGAAAAGGACAAGCCATCGTTCGTGCTGAAAAACCATCCCGAACTCGCGCCTGCATACGGCGTCGTCGACGTAGCTAGGAAATTTGCCGAAGCTCACTTGCCGGAGGAGGCGCGCGAGGAGTTCGTCGGTCTCGCCAGACGGCATGTCATACAAAAGATCGTTACGGGCGAGTCCGTAAAAGGCCCAAAGATCTATGTCGCCCACGCGAGAAGCAGGCCGGCTCCCGAGCAAACGTCGGCAGTAGCGAAAGAGGCGATTGATCAAGGCGAGTCACCTCGAGCGAAAGAGGTAGCGAAGGAGAGATAGCGCTCGCCGTCTCGTTTCATCCGCTGCAGATCGACCCACCTCCACCTTGGAGTGTGGGTATTCGCTTCATTCGCCACATCTCGACAGCCATGGCCGGCAACGTACTAGGAGACTTGAAATGTTATCGTGGGACGATGAGCAGTCGGAAGCGCAGGTCAGCAGTTCACGTGTGAACGCGGACGACAAGCGCATCATCAACGCCAAGACCGACGTCAACCAGCTGGTCCCGTTCAAATATAAATGGGCGTGGGACAAATACCTGGCCGGCTGCGCGAACCACTGGATGCCGCAGGAAGTGAACATGCAGCGCGACATCGAGCTGTGGAAGAACCCGAACGGCCTGACCGAAGACGAGCGCCGCATCGTCAAGCGCAACCTCGGCTTCTTCGTGACCGCCGACTCGCTGGCCGCCAACAACATCGTGCTGGGCACCTACCGCCACATCATGGCGCCGGAATGCCGCCAGTACCTGCTGCGCCAGGCATTCGAAGAGGCCATCCACACCCACGCCTACCAGTACATCGTGGAATCGCTGGGCCTGGACGAGCGCGAAATCTTCAATGCCTACAACGAGATCCCGTCGATCCGCGACAAGGACCAGTTCCTGATCCCGTTCATCGAAGTCATCAACGACCCGACGTTCCACACCGGCACGCTGGAAAACGACCAGAAGCTGCTGCGTTCGATCATCGTGTTTGCTTGCCTGATGGAAGGCCTGTTCTTCTACGTCGGCTTCACGCAGATCCTCGCGCTGGGCCGCCAGAACAAGATGACGGGTGCGGCCGAGCAGTACCAGTACATCCTGCGCGACGAATCGATGCACTGCAACTTCGGTATCGACCTGATCAACACGATCAAGATGGAAAACCCGCAGCTGTGGACGCCGGAGTTCCGCGAAGAGATCAAGGGCCTGTTCCTGCAGGCCGTCGACCTGGAATACCGTTACGCCGAAGACACGATGCCGCGCGGCGTGCTGGGTCTGAACGCAGCCATGTTCAAGGGCTACCTGCGCTTCATCGCCAACCGCCGCGCCGTCCAGATCGGCCTGGATGCGCTGCTCCCGCACGAGGAAAACCCGTTCCCGTGGATGAGCGAGATGATCGACCTGAAGAAGGAGCGCAACTTCTTCGAGACCCGCGTGACCGAGTACCAGACCGGCGGCGCGCTGAGCTGGGACGCGTGACCTGAAAAGTCGCATGCATAATTGTCTGGCATTTGAAGGCGTGCCCCGAGATGATCGAACTCGTTTTGCCGTCGACGAAAGCCTACCGGCACAAGCGTTTAGGGGAATCGAGGGGTTAGAAAAATATCAGGACAATATACCTGTCCCGCAAGGTAAATTCGGAACTGCGATGGGATAGAAGTACTGCGAGCGCCGATGCAGTTTGGGGCGAGGCTCGGCGATATGAGCAAGCTATCCGAACTGCTGCTAAACATCGTGATCAAGCCCACGTAAGACCCTGAAAGCGCGGACACCAGGGAGAGTTGCGCTGCTGTCTGATCGGCGTGCATGGCTCATGTTCCCGAATAGGACTGAGCCCGAAACACGCTAGGCAATGTGGAAATCGCGCTGACACCAACTGAGCTAAGTCAACCTTTGCGCGTTCACATACTCGGCCAACTGGCTCGTTCGCGCGTCGCGCATTACGTGGCGACGTGCCGTCAACGACGTTGCCTAAGAAATCGGTCAGCGCAATGGGCGTTCGACCAGACCTCGTTCAGCGATTCTCTCGTCGATAAAGGAGTACCGAGCGGTCGATCCGCGGCACGCGGGTTCCCGAAGCATTGGGACCCATCCTGACGAACTGCCGCGCCGGCGTGTTCGAATAACTCACGTGTATGGGGCGGTCCTTACCGTAGAAGTAGAGCCGGTCGAAAGGCGTGTGGGCGGCCACCCATAAGGCCACTTCTTCCATGTCCTCGTCGGTGACCACGAAGTCGCAGGCCGCGCCCAAGCGTTCGCAAATCGGCTTGCCGCGACGATTCAACTCATGACCCGCATGCTGATCCAAAGTGGGAGCGATCCGCCCGGGGATCGCCCGGGCCAACTCGGCCGAGCAAAAGCCGTAGCTCAGCTCGATCATGCCGAAGTACTCGATGACCGGATCCAGGATGAAAGCGGCCAACTCGTACAAGGCCGTGTAGCTGTCGGGCTGGCGTGGCAGATTCGGCAGCTTTGTGCGCCGCTGCGTCTCGCCGCACTCGATGAGGTGGCGATACGTCAAAAAGCGACCGCAGGCCGCGTCGAGCGCTGGCGCGTCCTGGCTGCGCACGAGGCGATAGCCATCGATCCGCCAGCGACGCGTTTCGAGGCTGGCGAAGAAGTCCGCCGCGTCGGGTTCCGCGCCAGCTGGCGGCATCAAACCCAAGCGCTCGCACTGTGCTTCGAACTCGAGTTGCTCCGGATAATGGGCGCATTCCTCGTTGATGAAGCGCGACTTGGCGTACAAGATCGGGGAAGGGTACGCGGCGCTCCCGTAATCGAACAGGTCCAGGTCGAGCTCCTTGAGCTTGACCTTGACGCGCTGGCGCAGCCGCGGCAACGGACTGGCATCGAAGTCTTCAAAACTGAGAAGCGTCACCTTGCCGGAGCGGACGTGGATCTTGACGAGGTCGAAGTCCGCGATGTCCCCGACCAGCACGGTCGCGCAGGCGATATAAATACGCAGTAGAGCGGGAAGCTTCGGCACGAGCTGGGTATGCAATTGCAAGGAATGGCTGTCTTCCAGCCAACCCAGGCCGCGTTCGCTCGCCTCGACGCATGCGGCGTGCAGGTGTTCAGGCCGGCTCAGCTCGCCCAGTGAACGCTTGGCAGCGTCCCGCAAGGCTTGGTAATCGCCGAAATGATGACGAATGTCGCGCTGCAAGCCGACCTCCAGATCCCGATAAGGCTGGCGCTTCCCGAACTGCTGGAGCGCCGCGAAGACGATCAGATCCTGCTGTTTTTGGCGCGCGGCACGCTCCCGTGGCGCGTCATCGAATGCGCTGGTCGCGATCCGGCACAGTGTCGACCACGCGCCACCTGCACTGAGCTGCTCGACCAACTCGGGAGCGAGCTCGTCCGGCAACGGCGGTCGGCCGACTTCGACATGAGCGAGCCACAGTGCGTGCAGCTGTGTCTGGTGGGACGCGATGAACGCCGCTTCGCGACCGGGTTTGGGTTCGCGCTCGCGTCGTGGAGCCGGCGCCCGCGCCACCTGCGCCATGCGCAGCCACGTGCCCTGCAGGGCGTGCGCAGCCCTCGCACCATAACGGCGCCGTAAAAAGCGCTGCTCCAGACCTTTATCCTTGAACACGAAAAAGACCCCTGGGCCGACCGCGATGGCCGATTCGTCGAGCACGTGCTCGATGAAGTCGCGCAGTTGCACTTGCGTAAAATACTTTTGGAAGGTGTTGCGCGACGTGAGATAGCCATCGCCATGCACGCGTCCATCCGGCGGCTGTTGGCTCGCCAGCATCGCGGCGACGGCCAGCACGCCGTCGGCGCAAGCATAGGCGCGATGCAGCGCCTCGGCCCGCTCGTCGAGGGAATCGATGACGTTGACGACAAAACCCAGGTTGACGGTATCGGCGGTGCGTACGCCGGCGTCCGGGCAATAGTGCGGATCCCAGCCGCTCGCATCGATGCCGTTGGCGCGCAGAGTGCGCACGTCGTCACCCTTGCCGCAGCCATAGTCGAAAAACGTGCGCTCCGAACCGATCAAGCCATGGCGCCACAAGGCTTGCACCGGCGCGGACAGATTCGTGCGCGACAGGGCCGTCAGGTGGCGCTGGATCGGCCCGGCCAGCACCGCCGTGGGCGCGACGTCCTGAACGTCCTCGACGTTCGCGATCGGGATGAATTCATCGCCCTGCAGCGCGTAGCCCCGCGAGGCAATACGCGCCAGCCATTGTTCGCGAAATCCGATGCGACTCGGATCGTCGAACAAACCCAGTGCCTCCGCCGTCCGCGTCAGCGCCGCATAGCCAGGAATCCGCGGATCGTCGGGAGACAGCAACAATTCCTTGCGGTGCAGGACCGGCGGATTGCGCGAGTCCGCGTAGTCGCGATACACCACGGTGGCGGTGACGACGTTGACGCGCCAGCTCTTGCTTAAGGTGGGAAAAGGGACGGCGTCGAAATCCTCGTAGGCCAGCAAGGACAACTGCTCGCCGAGCGCGTGCATTTTGACGACGTTGAAGTGCTCGCCCGGCGTGACGCGCGCGAGCGTTGCAGCGTGTTCGATGCGCGCACGCAGCGCATCGGGCCAAGCGGCCAGCGCGGTGACGTGGCCGTACACGTGATCAGCGACACGCTTACCGACCGCCCCTTGTAACGGCTCTGGCATGAGCTCCCCCAACCGGCATCGAACCGGAACGGGCGCGTCCGTCCGTAGTCACGCCCTGTTGCAATGGAAGCATCGATTGTAGCCTAAGGTGGCGCCGGGAAGGCGGTTCTCACTCCACGATGGCCCCCCATGCGACGCCGGGCCTCGCCAGCGATGCGCTACATCATGCGGCGCAACACCTCGCATACATGCGGCCAGTCGACGGCAGGGGTCAGGTGGCACCACGACAAGCGCAGGGCGGAGTCGATGCGTCCCGGTTCCAGTCCCATCGCGACCAGCACGTGACTTGGATCGTAGCTCGTCGAGGTACAAGCGGAGCCGTTCGACAAGGCGAGGATGCCCTTGAGCGCGACCATCGCCGCTTCCGAATTCAAGCCCGGCAGCGACACGTTCAAGACGTGCGGCAGACAGTGCTCCTGGTCGCCATTGACCTGCCCACCAAGTCGGGCCATCGCCGTCAGCACACCGTCACGAAACGCTACGCACGCCGCTTGGCGCTGGGTGTGGTCACGCAAGGCGAGCTGCGCCGCCACGCCGAACCCGGCGATCAAATGCACGGCTTGCGTGCCGGGGCGCAAGCCGCGTTCTTGGCCGCCGCCAAACATCAAGGGCGACAGGGGTGCGCGCTGACCGTTGCGCCGACGGCTGATGAGCGCGCCGATCCCCTTCGGACCAAAGATCTTGTGGGCTGATACGCTGATCAGGTCGATGCGTGGGCTCTGTAATGGGGCGATGAGCTTGCCAAAGGTCTGCGCGGCGTCGACGTGCAGCCAGACCGCGTCCGGCAAACCGGCAGTGATGTCCTCGACCGGTTGCACGATCCCAGTCTCGTTGTTCGCGTGCATGACGCTGACCAGCAGGGTGTCCGGTCGGACGGCATTGAGCACGGCTTGCGCGTCGATCCGGCCCGATTGGTCGGGATCGATCAAGGTCACCTCGAAACCCTGCTCGACTAGATGTTCGAGCGGTTCGAGCACAGCCTTGTGTTCGATGCTGGTAGAGACGATGTGACGCCGTGTTGCGCCTTCCCGACTCGCCGCCAGGCCGAGCAACACAATATTGTTGCTTTCCGTAGCGCCACTCGTGAAAATGACGTCGTCGCGCCGCGCGCCGACCACTGCAGCCACGTGCTCACGCGCACGCTCGACAGCTTGCTTCGCGCGTACGCCAAACTCATGGGTGCGGCTACCCGCGTTCCCATACTCTTCCGCCAAGTACCGCATCATCAAATCCATTACCTCAGATTCGACCGGTGTGGTGGCATTACAATCAAGGTACGTGGCCATAGTTTGTGTATTTTTGAGTTGATGTTTGTGTTATAGTAGCACAAACATCAACCGACCTATCATGAACGGCGCTTTCGAATACGTTTTCCCGTCCATCAAAGGGGTCCAATCTGGACGCGAGTACTTCGTGTCTATGTGCCCCTTACGCTTGATTCCCAAGATTTTCTTGTTCGACGACGACGAGCTCAATCCCGAACTGCGTGCCCAACGCACGCTCAACAAGGGACGCGTGCCTGAGATCGCCGAGTACATTCTGGGGAACAGGCAGAGTTATACGTTCTCGGCCATTACAGCGTCGATCGACGGCGACGTACGCTTCGTACCCGCGATCGGCACCACGCACGGCAGCCTGCTCGGGACCTTGCACGTCAACATGCAGTCGCGTTTCATCATCAATGACGGTCAGCATCGCCGCGCGGCGATCGAGATGGCCTTGAAGTCTGAACCGGGACTCGGCGACGAGACCATCGCCGTCGTGTTCTTCGTGGACCGGGGCCTGGAGCGCTGCCAGCAGATGTTCGCGGACTTGAATCGCTACGCGATCCGTCCCAGCCGCTCGCTTGGGCTGCTGTATGACCACCGTGACCAACGTTCCCAACTCACCAAGCTGATCGTATTGAGATCGAAGTTCTTCTGCGACATGGTTGAGATGGAAAGAAACACCTTGTCGGAACGCTCCCGTAAGCTGTTCACCCTGAGCGCGATCTATTCGGCGAACTCGGCTCTGCTGGACGGGATCGACACGTCGAACACCGACGAGACCGCGCAGCTATGCGCCGACTACTGGGACACGGTCAGCGGTCACATCCCGGAATGGCAGAGGGTGAAGGAATCGCGCTTGAGCGCGGGTGACGTGCGTCGCGATTTCATTCACTCGCATTCGGTGGCCTTACAAGCCATCGGCGCAGTCGGCAACCACGTGCTACGCCAGCCGAGGACGGTGTGGAACGACACACTCAGCCCGCTCAGCAAACTTGACTGGTCGCGTTCGAACGCGCGGACCTGGGAAGGGCGGGCGATGGTGGGAGGAACGATTTCGAAGGCCTCGAACAACGTGGCGCTGACCATCAATCAACTCAAGAAACATCTGAATATTCCTTTGGGGCCGGACGAACAACGCACCGAGGATGCCTTCCTGCGAGGACAACATGGAAAGTAACAAACCGGCATCCGTTTCGGCCTTCGCCGAACTTGGCTTCAGGGCGACCGTCAGCGAACGGATGGAGGTCGTCAAAAAACTGTACCTGGACGATCCCATTCCCTGGGTGATCGGCTACAGCGGCGGCAAGGACTCGACGGCGACGCTGCAGCTGGTGTGGAACGCGCTGCGTCAGCTCGCGCCTGAGCAATTGCACAAGGACGTGCATGTGATCAGCACCGATACCCTCGTCGAAAACCCAATCGTCGCGCAGTGGGTCGCGCACTCGCTCGATGTCATGCGCGCGGCCGCCGTGCAACAAGGGCTACCGATCAGACCGCATCGCTTGACGCCCGAAGTGAAGGACCGCTTCTGGGTCAACCTGGTCGGCAAGGGCTATCCGGCGCCGCGCCCGAAGTTTCGCTGGTGCACCAGCCGCTTGAAGATCAGCCCCTCGAACAATTTTATTCAGCAGCTCGAGCAGCAGAATGGCGAGGCGATCGTCGTGCTGGGCACCCGCAAGGCGGAAAGCGCGTCGCGCGCTGCGTCGATGAGGCGTCACGAGGGCAGCACCCGTCAATGGCTCAACCGCAACGGGCAGCTCGATCGCAGCTGGGTCTTCACGCCGATCGAGGATTGGGTCAACGACGACGTCTGGATCTACCTGATGCAGGAAAAGAATCCCTGGGGCTTCGACAACCACGAGCTCCTCGGGATGTACCAGGGCGCCACGGCCGACGGGGAATGCCCATTGGTCGTCGATTCCACGACGCCCAGCTGTGGCGACAGCCGCTTCGGCTGTTATGTGTGCACGATGGTGTCCCAGGACAAGTCGATGGAGGCCATGATCCAGAACGATGGCGAAAAGGCATGGATGTCGCCGCTGCTGGAATTGCGTAACAAGAAGCTCCTGACGACCAAGGATCGGCACCTGCGTGAGTTCCGCCGCATCGACGGCCGCCTGACGCTCATGGAAGTGGGCAAGGAGGGCCCAGACGTGCAGCGCGGCGCCGACGGCAAGCTCTATCAGCTCGTGCATGGTCCTTACAAGCAGACCTACCGTGAGGAGCTGTTGCGCGGCTTGCTGGAGGCGCAAAAACAGGTCGACGAGAAGGCCCCGGACGACATCCGGTTTGACTTGTTCACGATCGAGGATCTGCAAGAGATCCGCCGGATCTGGCTGTTCGAGAAGCATGAGATCGAGGACAGCGTACCGCGCATCTATGAGGAAGTCATGGGCAAGGCCTATCCGGCTCCGCCTCTGGACGAGAGCCAGGTCTTCAATGCCGGGGACATCGACGTCCTGCGCGAGATCACCGCGTCGAAGGACGACCCGGACCAATTGCACTTCCACCTGGTGCGCCAGTTGTTGGCCGTCGAGGGCAAGTACCAACACGCGGCGCGCCGCGCCGGCCTCTTCGACGAACTCAACGAGGTCCTGGAAAGCCAGGCGTTCAATGACGAGCTGGAAGCCTTGGATTTCGCCATCGACAAGACCCTCAGCGTCGAGAAAGCCAAGGAAAAAACCGTACATGGCTTCGTCAAACGCGTGATTCCGATCACGCCCGTCGACGAAGCGGATGTCGAGCTCACCGAGGAACCGTAAGAATGTTATTTCAAGAATTCGTCCTGCATAATTTTGGTATTTATAAGGGACGTCACGCGGTCGACCTGACGACGGGCCCGGGGCGGCCCATCGTCCTGTTCGGCGCACTCAACGGCTCGGGCAAGACGACCTTCCTCGACGGACTGCAATTGGTCTTATATGGCAAGCACGCCCGCTGCACGGGGCGCGGCAACATGGCGTATCCGGACTTCCTACGCAGTACGATCAACCGCTACGTCCCGCCGCAAGAGGGCGCTGGGCTCGAACTCGAATTCATCCACCACCATGAGGGCAAGTGGCGCACCATCCGCATCAAGCGCACTTGGAACGGACGAAACGAGACCACGACGCGTGAAAGGCTCGAGGTCTTCCGTGATGGCGTCCTCGACGCGGTTCTGTCCGAGCGCTGGAGCGAGTTCGTCGAGGACTTCATCCCGTCGCAGATATCGGAACTGTTCTTCTTCGACGGCGAAAAGATCGAGGCCCTGGCCGAAGAACAGTCCGCCGCCGCCATCATCCGCACCGGTATCCATGCGCTGTTGGGCCTGGATGTGGTCGATCGACTCGCTACCGACATCAAGGTCATCCAAAGGCGTCGTCGCGTCGACGAACTCGATCAAGAGGCGCAATCCCAAGTGCGCGCCAAGTACGAGAAGATGGAGGCCCTGAGCGCTCAGGCAGACACGCTGCAGGCGAAGATTGTGGCGCAAGAGGAAGAGGTGAAGGAACGCCTGAAGGCGCTGAACGCGCTCGTCGACGAATACCGGCAGCAGGGTGGTGAATTGGCCGAGCAAGCCAGCAGCATCGAAGCCCGGCTCAAGGCGGCCCAGGAGCAAAAGAATTTGCATGACGCCTACCTCCGGGACAAGCTCGCCGCGGGGCAGACGCCATTGCTACTCGTGGAGGATCTGTTGCAGCGCGCTCGCACGCAGCTGACGGTCGAGAGCAACGCGCAGCTGGCTGCGGTGATACTGACCGAGATCCAAGAGCGCGATACCCGCGTATTGTCGCTGCTCGCGCACGGCGCCGTGGACGAGAATGTGCGCCGCACCGTGGCCGAGCAGCTGGAACGCGATCGAGAGGCCCGCGCCACCGCCGTGCAGACACCGGCCTATCTTCACCTGCGTCCCGACGCACTCGTGCCCTACACGGCCGCACAAATGGAGACCCTGCGCCTGGACGTGACCGAAGGATTGAAACGGCAGCGTGTCCTCGCCGAGCGACTGAACGATCTGGAGCGCACGAAGGCCGCGTTACCGAACCCCGAACAGTTGGCCCCGCTACGCGAGCGTGTCGAAGAGCAGCGCCGACGTTACGACCAGGCAGAAGGCGCCGTGGCGCAGCTGAGACATCAGTATGACGAATGCATCGACGCGAGGGAGCAAGTCGATCGTGAGCGTCAAACGCTCATGGTCGAATTGGCGCACCAGCGCGCGAAAGACAAGACCAATAAGCGAGTGCTGGCGCATCTCGACAAAGTCGAGGGGAGCTTGAAGCGCTATCGCGACGCTGTCTTACAGCGCAACGTGAAGCGCTTGTCCGACCTGATCCTGGAGAGCTTCCAGGCCATTACGCGCAAGCCCAAGATGTTCGAGCGGATCGAGATCTCGCCGGTCGACTACCGCCTGTCGCTGTTCGACCACAGTGGCCACCAAGTGCCGAGCCACCAGCTCTCCGCCGGTGAGCGTCAACTGCTGGCGGTCTCGATCCTGTGGGGCCTGAGCCGCGCCTCGGGTCGCTCGCTGCCGGCCATCATCGATACCCCCTTGGGACGACTGGACGGCCAGCATCGCAACAAGCTGGTCAAGAATTACTTCCCGAAGGCGAGCCACCAGGTCATCTTGCTGTCCACCGACCAGGAGATCGACGAGGACCTGTATGGCAAGATCCAGAAGGTCACCTCGCAGGAGTACCTGATCGAATACAGCCAAGAACACCAGAGTTCCGAAATCCAGCGCGGCTATTTCACGTTTGACGAGGCATACACATGATCATCGACGTCGTCCGCGTCTCCGAAAAGGCGAAGCACCAGCTGCTGACGCTCAAGCGCCGCACCGGCATTCAGCAATGGAATGTCCTGTGCCGCTGGGCGCTGCTGGCCTCGCTCGCCGAGCGCACCATCCCACCTCACGAGGAGATCGTCACCGACAGCAATGTCGAGATGAGTTGGAAGACCTTCGCCGGTACCCTCGACGACGCCATCACCGCCGTCGTACGTCAGCGTGCGCACGACGACAGCGTCGCCGACGACCAGCTGCCGCAGTTCTTCAAGATCCATCTGCACCGTGGCATCGCGTACCTGATGAACGGCGCGGAACACTTGCGCGGCTTGATCGCGATGACGGGCGTCGTTGACGAGCCCTGAAACCAAGGGTACTCCCTTCTTCTATTCCCGAGCCTGGTCATCCAGGCCTCGTCGTCGCAGAGCCGTCAGCATTTGCCTTAGTTCGGTTGCGCGCATCCCAAGATGCGCTTCTCGATGATGCGCGGGACAGACGCAAGCAACGTTATCGATCGTGTCGCTGCCGCCCTGCGAAAGCGGCACGATATGGTGGATTTCACTATAGGGCTTCCCGTCCTTGCCCATGAAAGGCGGATGAGCACAACCTTCCACCTCGCATCGATGATCCGCCCGCGACTTTGCGATCGCGATGACGAGGCTGCTTCGTTCGAATACGAGACTGTTCGCCGATCTCGCAGCCGGTTTCGTCCGTCCACCACTCTCTGCACGTCCTGTTCGGCATAGGTCTGCAAGAGTTCGGATAGCGGCTTGCCCGCGAGCTTGTCGGCTTCGCGCTCCGTTGCGGCGTCGAGCGCTTCGGCGTCCGCTTTGCTCGTCTCTCCCCCAAAGGCATCGCCCCACAGACGCATGAACTCTTGGTCGATTTCATCGACATGAAGCTGCAGGGTATCGGCATCGAAGAACTCCTGCTATACCTCGCGATCGATCGCTCCCGCGCCGCTCATCCCAGCACGTTCGTCGCGGGGGGCGATGCTACGGAAGTTCATGACCTTGTTATAGATGCCGGGCACCGCGCGTCCCGTCAAGTGGGAGACAGTCGACACGGGCGAGCCGGCCAAGCGTGACACGGGCTTGCCAATGGTCGCCGTATACGCCCACAGTCCAGCGATGGATTCGCTACGAGGCCAATCCTGGCCTACACACGCCCACATCTGCTCGAGACACTGGGCTTCGTCCTCGCTCAAGGGGAAGTTCGTGCTTGCCGCCTGCTTCAAGACGAGCATCGTGTGGAGGACCGGATCTTCACGAAGCCAGTCTCGCCTCAGGATCTCGCGCGCGGAGCCTCTCTGCGTCAGGCGTAGCCAAACCCGGCTCTCCTCCATCGACATATCGACTTGGTCGCGCCAGAATCGCGCCGTGTGCTCGTCGGGGATCATCCTGCCGACCGGCGAGATCACCACCGCCTCCGCCACGATGCCGGCCTTGTCACCGTCGCCGGCCACCGCTCGCCAAAGGTAGACACGGTCCCCTACCGCGATGTCACTCGCGTAACCGGGTCACCAACCAGGTGAATGTGCCGGGATGAGAGGCAAGGAACGCATCGACATCGAAGATGCGGGGGGGGCTTGGAAAATTCAGGATTTCATCAGGAGCGGTCCTACCGAGAGGAATTTTGTTTTCGCCGATCTACTTCACTAGGGCAATCCTAGCCGAGCCAGCGCCAGTTCGTTCGCCGAATGGACCATGCGTTCCTCTTCTACGTCACGCCCAGCGCATCTCGCGCAAGGCCTGCGCCAATTCCGGGCGCATCACGAAGTGGAACTGCTTCTCGTCCTCGTAAGCCGCGCCTTCGCCCGCTATCGACAACGTCGTCCACCAGCACAAGCTGCCGTCCCGATGCGTCAGCTGCGGCGTGAACTCGAGAATCCCAGCGAGATTGAACGCCAGCGTCCCGTACTGCAGATTGGCGGCGTGATAGCTCTCGTAGCTGGCCGCTTCGGCCAACTGCGTGGCCGTGATCGCCGAGTCCAGCGCACGGCACTGCGCGCGGAGCATGATGAAATGACTGGATGGGAGGTTCTTGTCTCGCAAGGTCAACAAGGCATTTTTGAACTGCTCGACGCTCGCGATGGCAGGTACAGCGCTCATATGGGCTCCAGAACAGAGGTTTGAGAGTAGGGGTTCAAGCGACCGACGCCGTCATCAAGCCGTAAGCGGCCGCCATGCCGGCAACGGTGTCGCGCATCCGATCGCGCAAGCGCGGCGGACCCAACACCGTCACCTGGTCGCCGAACCCCAGCAGCCACCAGCGCAACTCCTTAGTATCGAGCACGGTCGCGCTGACGCGCACGGCGCCGGTGCCATCGGGCACGATCCGCTGGTCGTCGGCGAGCGGATATTCGAACAGATGCGCCGCTGCGTCGCTGGTGAAGCGCGCCTCGAGCTGGATCGTGTCGCCGCTCTCGGAGTAACCGAAGGCGCCATCCGCGATGTACGCGTCCAAATCGAAACCCTCGGGCCGGTTGCAGGGCTCGTCGAGCATGATCGCCGAGCGCATGCGGTGCAGCGCCAGCTGACGCACGTCGGTGAAGTTGCGCATCGTGCAGACCAGATAGATGACGGTATCGCGGGCGACCACGCCCAGTGGATGCACGACGTATTCCTTGGGCGCCGTGGCCTGGCGCGGAAGGTAGCGGATCGTCACTTGCCGTTCTCGGAGCAGGGCGTCGTAGAGCGTGGCGTGCACGCCCGGGTCGATCGGCGGCGATCGCAGGCGCAAGCCACGCGGCAAGACGCGCACCTTGTCGGGCCAGCGCGTCACCCCATGGTCGTTCGCCTCGAGCACCGCGGTGGCCGTGCGAAACCACGGCGCGAGGTAATCCAAGGTCGATTCCGGCAACAAGGCGCTCAGATGCCGCTGGACTAGGTGAAAGGTGAGAGCCGCCTGCGGATCGAGAAAGGGCAAGTGAAACGGATCGGCGTCGGCCTGCCACGACCAGCCTTGCGGCCGGCCGTTGTCCGCGACCAGCGGCAGGATGCACGATAGATCGTTGAGATCGCGCTGGATCGAGCGGATCGAGATCGTGTAGCCGGCACGCTCGAGTCGCCTCGAGAGCGCATTGGTATCGATCTTGCGCGGATGGCGCGGTATATGGCGCAGCATCGCCATCACGCGGGACAAGGAATTGGACATGCCGTCGGGATCACATAGCAAACGACAAAAACTGTCGCGTTCCTATATTAAACTGACAACTAAAAATTGCCTATGATCAACTGCATCAATTACCATAGCGATCCGATGGCGTGATGTTAATAACCAACAAGTGATAATGTGTGAGTTTATCAATGGAAACGAGCCGTTACACTCCCTGATCGCCCTCGGCTCCATCCCATGTATACACGCTCCGCGCTCCGCCCGTTCAACCGTCTCGGTCCCGCATCGCCCCCGCCCACCGGCGCTCGCATCAAAAGAAGAGCCGCCCGTGAATCGAGAATCGGCGACGCATCCCGGTTCGGTAGGCGCGTCGCCAGCAATCCAACACTCGTCGGCCAGGTCGCTATCGATCGAGCGGACGACACCAGAGCCACGAGTCGCGCGACAGCCGCGCACACGCTACATACGACCATCGCCGGCGTCGGGATGGTGCCCCTTCACCCATGCTCAGCATCTGACAGGCAATGACATCCATCACCTTTCGCGAGGCGCTTTCCGTCCTCTCCAAGTCGTCGCCGTTCTCGGTCAAGACCATGTCGACCCGCGCGCCGGATGGCTTCGACGCGCTCAAGAACTGGCTCTACATCCAACAAGACATCGAAAAGGATTTGCGTGCCCGGCTGGTGCAGGCCCGGCCAGGGGACATGCTTTTTTTGTGCGGCAGTAGCGGCGACGGCAAATCCGAGATCCTCACAAGAGCCCATCACGAGTACGACGGCAAGGTGCAGTTCCACCTGGACGCGACCCACAGCTTCCAACCGAACCAGTCCGCGATCGAAGCGCTCGATCAGGTCTTTCGCACCGCGATTGCCGAGCAGCGGATCCTGGTCGTCGGCATCAACATCGGCATGATTGGTAACTACGTGCAAGAAGGGCACGCGGACTTGCGCCAAGTGCGCGACGCGATGCAAGCCTTCCTGGACAACGCCACGCCGGCCGCGCCCTACTATTTCTTCAACTTCGAGGATTATCCGAAGTTCAGGATGGAGAACGGGATGCCGGTCGCGCCCTTCGCCAAGAACATCATGCGCCGGCTGACCGAGCCCAACGCCGACAACCCGTTTTACGCGGCATTCACCCGGGACGACGTGCGCCATCGCGAGCCGCTGTTGTACGCGAACTTCCGCCTGCTGATGCTAGACGGCGTCCAGGACGCCATCATCGCTAACATCGCCAAGGCGCGCTTGGCCAAAGACCAGTTCGTGACGGCGCGCGGTTTGCTCGACCTGTTGCACCACGTGTTGACTGGACCGGGCTACCTGTTCGACAACCTGTTCTCCGGTAGCGACAACGAGCTGGCGGCAAAAATCGCCGCGTTCGATCCCGCCTTGCTACGCACACGCGAGCTCGACCAGCTGGTCTTGCGTTACGAACTGGGTCTGCCCGAGCCCGAGCGTGACGCCTTCCTCGCCGAACTGGCGTCCTGGAACGTCCGCTTCGACACGACGGAGCAGCCGACGGCCGCGTCCCTGGTCCGCCTGCTGTATGTGCTGCGGCGCGAGCCGATCGGCAACGACTACCACCATCGCTTCGCCGATGAGTTCACCGACCAGGTGATGGTCGAGTACGCCGAGGTCTGGAAGATGCACGCCCAGTTCGACGGTGGCAACGAGGCCAAGACGGCTTTGCAGCGCTTGTATCGACGGGTTCTGACGGCGGGCATTTTCCGCTACGCGAACCGCAACGCGCCCGAGCTGCGTACCGACGAGATCCTGCTCAGCGAATTCCACGGCGTCAAAATCGCGGGCCTGGCCGACTTGAGGCCGGACTACACAGCGCTCCAGCAACTCGCATCCAGGACGCCAATCGCCCATTTCCACGTCGCGCTCAAGGTCGGCGGCGAATCGCTCAAGCCGATGCCCTTCAATATCAATCTGTTCGGCCTGCTGGTGCGCTTGAACGAGGGCTACCGCCCGAACAAGTACGACAAGAACGCCATCGTCCTGCTCGATGAGCTGGTCGAGCAGATCAAGGCGCTGGTCAAGCAGGACAACCGCCTGAAACTGTATCGGGAACGACAACACATCTCGCTGAGATACGAAGACGGTACGATCGAGACCGTTGGAGAAATGTAATGTATCCAATCGCAAACGACCTTCAGGTATCGGACAAGAACAAGTCGCCGAACTACCTGCCCGTCAGGCAAAAAGGAAACGAATTCTCGTGGGCCTCGGTGACCGGCCTAGTGCTCGGCAACGTACTCCAGCAGGGCCTGCAGGACTATAGTGTCGACGCATTCCGAGACGAATGCCGCGACGCGTTCAAACAGCTGTTGAATGACCCGAAGGTGTGGGAATGGCTCGACCATATGTATTTCTCGAGCCATGCGGTGCTGCAGGTCTCACCGCTGTTCCTGCTGTTCAAGGCGCAAAAGGCCGCGCGCGAGGACGACGAGGACGCCGCCGCCAACCAACGCATGAGCGACATGTTCGCCGGGCTACTCGGCGACTTCAGACTCGACGATAAGCCGAACGACAACCTGCATTTTCTCGAGCAGGTCATGCTCGACGTCCTGGTCCGCCATCTGCGTCCGCTCGGTGGCAAGGAGTGCCAGCAGGATCTGCCCTATCTACCTTTCCTGACCGAGGCCTTCCAGCGCGACATGCGCTTCTTGTCGGCCCATCCGCAATACCTGGTGGCCGAGCTGACCAACACCTTAAAGCTGTACGCGTTCAGCTACTGCTCGCAATTGTCGCTGACCGTGCGCCGTTGGCGCGACGGCACGCCCAAGCCAAGGGAGCTGTACTTCATCCTCGACGTCGAGAAAGCCTCGACCGAGCGCGACAAGATCCGCGAACACGGTTATCGCTCGCTGGCGTCGAACGCCAAGGACTTGTTTCCGCTGCTGTCCGCCGGCGAGGTGTTGCAAACCGAGGGCGCGCAACGCCCGCTGTGGCGGATCTACGCCGACGCGCAAGCCTATCTCGATCGGCAAGCACTGATCGACGACCTCAACCGTTATATCGGCCAGTTCGCGAGCAGCCGCCAACTCGAGGCGCCGGCCCTGGCCGACACGCTGGAGGAAGCGTTCAAGCAATTCGTCGTCCTCGCCATCCGGCAGTTCGATCCGGGCAAGAGCGAGCGCCACAGCGTCAATCAGCGGTATGTGCGCGAGTTGGAAAAAAAGGTGTTCGCCGATTTCATCCAGTTCCGTGGGCGCGCCGGCAACATCCTGGCATTGAACCAGGACCAGCTGCTATTGCTGACCAATCTGGCGATCGGCCATAACGAGAAGCTGCGTTTCTTCGAGCTACTGCGCGAATTCCGCCAGCGCGGATTCTTTTTCGATAATCAAAGTCAACAAGTGCTGATTGAGTTCTTCGAGCGCATGGGCAATGTTGAACGCATGAGTGACAGTGGAGAGGCAGTCTATGTCCGCAAGACCGTTTGAGAGCTACCTGGTCGATGTGTTCGTCGAGTGGGCGACTGATAAGGCCCAGCCCGGCTTTCGCTACCAATTCCAGTCTCCCGACCACAACAACGCCGGCAAATTGCACGACGCCTACTTGGCGCGGACCAACGGCGCGATCGCCTATCAAGGCGTCGAGTTGCCCTTCATCACGTGCGGCGCCACCAAGCTGCTGCCGGTGCTACATGGCGAGCAGGGGCAGGGCTTCTCCGAAAACTACATTTCGCACTTGCGCGACTGCGTGGCGGGCCGCACGACGGTCTTCGCCGATTGCGCCTTGCTGATCATCCACAACAGCAAGCTCGACACCATCATCAACAGCGCAGAGGATCTCGCCGCGGAGGGCCGCGCCTGGCATCCGCAAATCCTAGCGCGACGTCTGAAGGTGCTGGCGCAGGAGCACGCGGGCAACCGCAACCTGCTGGCCTGTCTGCTCGAGGACCAGCTGAACTTCGTGGTCAGCGAAGGGGCGACGGTGTTCGGCTTCGCGCCCCTGTACCAGGCAATCGCCGAGGGCGACATCCAATTGAGCAAGCTCGGCTTGTTCGACGATCCGCTGATGGCCTCGCTCAACAATCCAGCGCAGATTCGCAAGCGCCTCGAGGACAACCGTGAACTGCGTCGACAGATCGAATCCGTCACCGAGAACTTCGTAGACCAGGTCGAGGACAAGTTCCGCGAACAGTTCGGCCCCAAGTTCATTCGCGACCACTTCGTCGACACCCAGGATTGGAAGGCCCTGAACTACGGCGACTTCAAGCAAGAACTCGATAGCAACCGCATCCAGTCCTTGACGCTGGAGGACGTCGGTAACGCCAACGGCAAGTTGTTCGATCGCGCCAAGAGCGGCAGCAAGGCCGGTCGCAAGGATTTGAGCGTGCTGCTCGAGCTACCCCAGGAAGCCGAAGAGGGACGCTTCGACATCACCTTCCTGGCCCCCGACGTCATGTCGTCGGAGCTGAAAGTGTCGCAGAGTTCGATCGACAAGGACGCCATCAGCCTCAAGGTCGGCCATGCGGGAGGCAAGCGCAGCCGCGTCCAGGTGCGTGCGCCGTTCTCCAGCGAACCCCTGTTCTTCACGCTGACACTGAGTCGCCGCGCGCGCGCCGAAAACCACCAGTTCCGCTGCCTGTTCCTGCGCCAGGGCGCGTTCTTCGTCGAGGGCTTCAAAAACCATTTCCGGGTCGAGCCGCACGCCAAGCGCATCACCCTGCAAATGGAAGCGAACCGCCTGGCGATCGCCGAGATCGACGGGCCGAGCTTCACGTCCGAGGATCCGCAAGACGTGATCGACAACAACGCCTATGCGAGCGTGGACTTCGCGCGTCAGGCCAACGCGTCCGAGAAGATCGGGTTTCAGATCGCGAACGGCGAGCAACGACTCAGCTTTAATATCGAGGGCGCGGCGGCCGAGGAATCGGTCACGGTGCCGCTGATGTACGACCGCGATCGCTACGCGCGCCTGTTCCAGGACGACGACTACCGCGCCGAATTCGGCGCCAACGGTAATCGCCTGGTGATCGACAACCGCGAGTCGGCCGTGGCCGGCGTGCGCCAACTGTTGTTGACGCGCGAAGCCGCGATGGTGACCGAGCAGGTGCTGCACCGCTCGAGCAGCGCACAGATCGGCGTCGACGACCTGCGTGAGATCGACGCCGACTTGCACGCCGCTTACAGCGCCTGGTACGCCTATCTGTGCGCGCGCGGCACCACTCCGAGCCTGGTGTCGTGGGGTCCCGAATATCGCCGACTTACGGGCGCGGTCACGCGCGCCTACGAGCGGGTCCTGTCGGCCATTCCACGCGACAGGGTGCTGAGCGACGCCCATAAATCCCTGCTGCGCGTTGGCATGGCCGAGCACGACGGCAAGGAATTCATCACGCCGTTCCACCCGTTGAATCTGTCCTACCACCTGCAATTGGTCGAGACCATCGTCGCCGACCGCGAGGCCGGGCACGACAGCTTCGCCACGCTGCCCGACGTCACCCGAGAACGCCTGACGCCGGCGGGCCTGATCCCCTTCGTCTACGACGGCGCCAACAGCGTTGCCCACGTAAGCGCGATGCGCGAGAACGCGGCCTGGCTGGAACTGATTCCGCAAAGGGAATCGAGTTTCACCTATGTGCGCAACCTGGTGCGCGACAAGCTGGGCGAATTCACCCAGGCCTACGCCCGCTTGTTCAGCGCCGGACCGCGCAGTACCCTGATCCTCAACGTCATCAACATGGGCCCGGCGCGCGAGCTGTTCCTGGGTCTGACCGATTATTTCAAAAAGCACCGTGACGAGGCCTGCGCGATCCACGTCAATTGTTATGACGACCGGATCGCGTTCAACGAGTTCGACGGTTTCGCCGAATGCGTGTCCGCGCAAGCGCTGCGCGACACCTACCAGCTCGGACGCGGTGGCGTGCACGACGACGCCGACCTGTTGATCGACTTGATCCGTAGCCGGCTCACGTACAGCAAGTTCAAGACGCCGAGGGACGACGAGAAGCTGGCCTACGCGCACCTGGCCTTCTTCCGCAACAACGCGCCGGTCGACGTGCGGCAGGTGCGCGCGGACAGCGCGTTGAGCGGGGTGTTGTGCGATGGCTTGATCGCCGGCGAATCGGCCGAGAACATCGAAAACGCCTATTTCTCGTGCTTCGGCCTGCGCAACGTCGATGTCGAACCCTATCAGCCACTGCGCCTGGCGCGCTTGGTCGGCGCCTTGATGCAGCCCGCGCGTGAGACCAGCAGCCCGTATGTGGGCATGAGCGTCGGCCTGGCGGCCAGCACCGCCTTCCGCGATTTGCTGACCCGCTCCTACGACAGCGCCTTGTGGACCACGATCGTCGACCCGAAGGTCACGCTCGACTTCTTCACGTCCCAACGCGACGTCGTCCTGATCCATTATTCCGACCAGTACACGAGTTCGGCCGGCTACGACGCGATCACCGTGACCAAGCAGGTCGACCTGTTCCGGCGCTTGCTCGGCAAGGACAGCCTGCTGTCGGAATTCAACGCCTTCAATGGTGGCTGGCTGCTGCAAATGCTGACCGCCAACGACAACACGCGCAAGGAGCGGCGCGGCATCATCGGCGCCTACAAATTCGTGCGCGCCCTGTTGATGGATGCGGACATCACCTGGGTGCCGCTGTCGATCGCCGAGATGATCCGGGTCTCGGGCAACGTCGGACTCAAGATGTCGGGCAGCGATTTCTCGCGCGGCTTGCAGGGGTACACGCGCGGCGCGATTTCGGACGACGTGTTGTTCGTCGGCTTCCGAGGGGAACACATGTACCTGCTGCCGCTCGAAGTCAAGACGGGCGCGCGCCCCGACTACGACAAGGCCGTGGAGCAAGCGCGCGAACTCAAGCGCTTCTTGCGCGACGAAATCCTGGGTCCCGACACCATGGTAGGCAAACTCTACCGTGGCTTGTTCGTGCGCCAGGTCTTGATGCAAGTCGAGAAGTACCGGCTGTATGGGGTCTTGAGCGACGCCGACCTCCGTCACTTGAGCGCGCGCCGCGAGTGGTGGCTCAAGGGCGACTATACCTTGGCCGAACTGACTGACTACCCTGCCGGCGTCGTGGTGTCGCACCTCGACAGCGACACGTGCTTCGATTCCTCCTACCGCGTCGAGCAAGACGTGATGCTGATCGATCTGCCGATTGGCTTGCTCGACTCACTGATCGACGCAGCCAACGCCGAGCAGATCCGCGCCTTGCGCGCGCAGTGTCACGTGCCCGTGGAATACCTGTTGGGCGAAGTGTCCTACGCGTCCAAAGTCGCGCCGGTAGCTTCTGCACTGGAACAGGCGCCGGTGCCGGTGATCGAGACCGTCGACGCGACGTCCGCCGCGCCCGCCGACACGGGTGGGAACCTGCGCATCCGCGTGGGGGAAAGCGTCACCACCCACCAAGCCCTGTACTGGGAACCGACGAACACGGCGCGCTTCATGAATAGCAACTCGGGCATCATCGGCACGATGGGTACCGGTAAGACCCAGTTCACTAAATCGGTCGTGACGCAGCTGGTGCGCAACCACGACCAGAACGTCAACGGTGCGCCGATCGGCATGCTGATCTTCGACTACAAGTCGGACTACGTCGACGATGGCTTTATCGAGGCGACCGGGGCGAGAAAATACCAGCTCAGCAAACTGCCTTACAATCCTTTGAGCTTGTTCGGCGACACGCCGATGCTGCCGCTGCACACGGCGGCCGGCTTCGCCGAGACGATGGCCCGCGCCTATGGCTTAGGCGCGAAGCAGCAGCTGAAACTCGAGAATCTGATCATCGAAAGCTATGCCAGTGCCGGCATCCATCCCGAGGACAGGTCGAGCTGGTCGAAGCCGGCGCCGACAATTGAGGACGTGTGGCAGCTGTTCCTCGCCCAGGACAAGGTCGACGAGGATTCGCTCTACGCCGCGCTATCGAAACTCGCGCGCTTCAAGATCTTCGAGCCGGACGCGACCAGGACGGGCAGTCTGTACGACCTGATCTCGGGTGTCACCGTCGTCGAATTGGCCGGCTACCCGTCCGAGATCCAGAACCTGGTGGTCGCGCTGACGCTCGACCTGTTCTACGCGCAGATGCAGAAGCGTGGGAAACCGCAAGTCGTTGGCGACTTCCGCCAGATCACGAAGATGATCTTGGTCGACGAGGCCGACAATTTCATGTCGCAGAACTTCCCGGCGCTACGCCGCATCCTCAAGGAGGGCCGCGAGTATGGCGTGGGCGTGATCCTGTCGACCCAGGACATCACGCATTTCAAGACGGCCGAGAACGATTACTCGTCCTACATCCTGAGCTGGGTCGTGCACCGGGTATCGCAGATCAAGAACGCGGACGTCAAGGCGATTTTCAATAAGGATGACAGGGCGGATCAAGAAAACCTAATGGAAGTTATCCGAAAACTCGACAAACACTACAGCTTGTACATCGATGGCGAGAAGCGCATCCAGAAGATGCGTGACAGTACATTCTGGGAACTGTTGCAATAACGGTCGCCAGCAGCCGAGAAGAAAGCCAGGCCGTGTCACGGGTACAGCCCAGTGGCGTCAGATAACGATCATCGAGAGCGGTGCCGGATGGCCCGTTCATCCCTCGGGCCGGCACCTCGAGGTACCTGGTTTCCTCGGGAATCGAAATCGACGTTGGAGGACGTGGCTGTGTTCCATCATGGTGCCGACAAAGTCTTTGGAAAATATAATGAGTAGACCTTTAGAGGAAATTGACTTAACCGCGCTCGGTCCGATGACGATGGCGGAAGCGTTGGCAGTACTACGTGGAGGGGACTTAGAAGCGCATAGAGCCCGACAACTTGAATATGACGAGATCGCAAAGGAAGCAGAGCAATACAGGCTGCTGGCACCCGCCCAATGGCCGAGCCTCGAATTCAACTGGGATTTCCGCGCCGAGGCCCAGCGATTTGCACTGGATGGGTGTCAACCCGACAGCTTCGCAGAAAGTTATCCGCTGGGGCTCCGTCTCGGATGGGTATCGGTAGAGGCGTTCGATTCGAAGTTGAGCTTGCAAAACCGACGCGCGCTCGGGGAGCTTTGGAAGGTCGGCGAGAAAGACAAGCTGGCGATGGCGATTGCTTATCTCCGGAGAGGGAAGCCGATCACGCCTCCGTTAGTGCTTCCTTTGCCGGCGCAGAAGCAAATTTGCCTGGAAGGCGGCAACCATCGCTATACGGTTGCGAAATTTAGTGGGCAGATCGAACTGCCAATCTATGTTGATCCATCAAAGGCCGATGCCCTTGGCGCCATCGTGACGGTCCGCTGGCCATGATTCGCGTCGCACTCGCTTACACTCACGACCACACCGTTATTTTGGCTCACTCAAGACCGAACGCACATCACGATAGATGTAGCGTATCCGCGCCCAGCTCGCTCAGACGTGTTCGGTTACATCGAACGCTTCTACGATCCTACGCGCGGTTTTTCGACTGGATACGTCAGTCCGGCACAATTTGAAAAACCTAAAAAAGCTTAAAGCGTGTCATCTGAATCGGCGGCAGGCCAATCCACGCTTTCACCATTGCAGAGCCTGTTAGCGAATTCTACCTTCACCTCATCGACAGATCATCTCAACACAGACGATTGATGAATTCAGACATCGCAAGCGTGAAACAAGCCGGCATGGTCGAGGGGGGCTCCTCGCTTTGATGACAATGAGGCGTCTCGGCTGGCCCAGTTGATTCACGCAGAAGCGCCGACCTTCCCTGGCTGTGCCTTCGGCTTCTCAGGAAGCGTTTTATCGAATGCGCCGTTGCTTGGATCACTAGGTCACGCCGGCCTGCGCAAACGGCGTGACCCAGACCATATCGACTTTACTCAGCAACAGCCTGCATCATTTTTTGATAACGCGCGACCTGGGTCGCTATCCGATCAAGGATGGGACCCAGATGTTGCTGCTGCGATAGCAATGTATCGACCTTCAAGTCTTGGAGTGCTTTCATCAAGGAAGTGAGAGCGTCGACCGGCGTCCTCTGCGTCTTGTGATGCAGGAATTCGGCTTCAACCACCCGAATCGGCCTGGCTTCGTCGGGCGCGTCGACATCGAGTTGCTTGGCGAAGTTCGTGCCGGCTTTGCCATCGTACGTGGCCATCTGGTTCCACAGACGCACGCTCTCGGCCTTATACAAGATGTTTTCGTTGTCCTCGCCTTTGCCCGAACGCGGGTTGGAGAAAGCCCATTGGAACAGGACCTCTTCCGATTCCTTGGGGAGGCGAAGCGAATCCTTGTTGACGTTGAACTGCTCTTTCGCATACGCGTTTTGCAGGATCAATTCGAAGAAGTAGTGGTCCTCATCGGACAAGGTCTCGCCCTCTGGCAACCGATCTTCATAGTCGCGTTTGAAGTGGGTGAAGGCCGACGCGGCTTGGATGTTCCTCCTCGTCTTGGTCCCCCCCAAGGAGACCATGTCACCGACCTCGTTCACCAAATCGTCCTCGAGTCGCAACGCAACCTTATCCCCGTGTCGCGCACGGAACAGCCGCTCGTACAAGGAAAGAATGTATAGGTTGGTAGCGTAAGGCGCCCATTCACGCGCGTGACTGATGTGACGTACGCCGAGCAAGCGTGGCAGGATCGCCTGGAGCTCATCGACAGATTTTGCTTTGACAGGAAAAACAGGCAACTGGTCCGTTTGAGCTGCGATTTGAACCAGTCGGTCGACCAGATCCTGCTGTACTCGCAGCTCTTCTTGGTAGCGGCTTGGAGTTTTCTTGAGCTTCTCCAGCTTTTTCTGCTCTCGTTCCAGCCTGTCGCCACGTAATGTACGCAATGCCACCGTTCGGGTGTTCCCTTCGACGACGATGTAGTACCCGGGACGTTGCGGGTGCTCCCAGACGACGATGGAGTCGATGGGCACCCAACCATGTGCGAGGATGGAATCTTCCAAGGTCGCGACGTCGTACACGGCGCGCACCCGCTCTTCGAGCGTCTGCTGGAGATCTTTGTCGAAGAGTGATTTCTCATCGAGATAACCCGGCGGATCCTCGGGAGCGATGCGTGGGTTATTTGGGTCGAGATAGATTCTGTCGAACGGGACGGACTTGGCTTCTTGCAAGTCGCGCATGGGGGGGACATGGTCATTCATCATTGTGCTCCTTGGTGTATTCGACATTCAGGTTGTCGGTAAGCGGTAAGACGCGTGCGGCGCGTGCGGCTGGGTCGACCAGGAACTCGCTCCGATGGAGCAAGCGCGCAGGAAGTCGAGGATGGATCGAGCTGACGAGATAGGCGGCGAGCGCGCCGAACTGCTCTGCTGGCGCGACCTGGACGAGCTTTTGTCTCAAGCCATTTAGTGCAGCAGTCAGTTCGGCCGACGCAGCCGCGTCGAGCAGGAACGCTTCCGATCCGGCCAGCGGCAAAGGCACCTTGACTACAACCGCGTGGACCGATGGCGTTTCGAGATAGGCGGCCTCGATCTGCGCGGCATTGTGGCAATCGCGGAGGAATTCGCTGAGAGCGGCCGGGATGGCGGGCCGGAAGGTCAACGACGCGTATTTGAGCCAGGTCGTCGCACCATGGGGTTGGAACGGCCTGGTTCCCTCGGCGTCGATGGACGATGGGCCATGCACTTCGCGTTTGGCGAAATACGCTGCCGTCAGCAGTCCGGTCAGTTCCATCCATTGACTACCGGCGTTCAAATCCTTGGTCAAGCCGTAAGCGGCACCCTCGCGCTGGAGGAAATCCGACGGGTCGGACAGATCGGCGCCTGACGAACAAAAAGCGTTGAAGATGCCACGTAACATCGCGGAGGTGTCGGCCGTCTCCAACACGACGCCCCAGTTTGCTTCCTGCTCGAACCGATCGGCGCGCCCGAAGTGTGGCAGTCCGTAGAAGAAGAGGCGGCAGGTTTCACCTGGCACCAAGGTTTCGATATGGCCGAGTACACGCTGGGCCTGTTTTTCCCGGACACGGTGCTCCGTCAACAAGAGCCGCGCCTTCTCGTAGAGATCGTCCTGGCTCAGATAGTCCACGTCGATGAGTTGCGGCCGTAAGAAGTCGTCGATCTCTTGGTAGAGCCACCTTTGGTCGAAGTGGTAAGCGATCGTGTCATTCCTGGCTTGGACGACATACGCCGCGCGCTTGTCGGCGGCGTAGCGCACACAGCGTCCCGCGGCTTGCATCAAGCGGATGACGCTGGTCGACGGGTAAGTGAGCACGACGGTGTTGATACTCGGATCGTCGAAGCCCTCCAGCAACAGCTGCGCGGACACCAGGATGGCTCGCGGCTTGTTGCGGAAGCGGGCGAGGAAATCCTCGGTTTCAATGCCGAGCGAGTTGGCCGTCCCGTGAACGAAACCGATATCCGCGACGTCCAGCGGGTGTTCATCCGGTAACCAGTGCAGCAGTGCCCTATAGAACTCCTCGACGCGATCGATTCGTGGTGCGAGCACGAGCACTTTCGTAAAATCCGTCGAGGCGCGGTCGACGATGTCCTCGGCCAGATCGTCGATGGCGGCAGGCGACCAGTCGAAGTCCGCGACTGGGAAATCCAGGAATTTCGGTGTGAGCACGGCCCGGCGCTCGGCGAGTTCGCGGTAAGTGATGGTGAATGCGATCTCATCGATACCGATCGGCAGACGATCACCCCGATTCGGCGTCGCCGTCAGCAGTAGCACTGGGAACGCGCGAGGCTCCGCGAACACGTGCTGATAGGAAGGTGCAGCGGCGTGGTGCGCTTCGTCGACGACGACCAGCGTCGGCTGGACCTTCGCGGCGTCGAGTAGCGCCGACAGCTCGTGGACCATGACGAACTTGATTCGATTGGCGCGCTCGGTCAACCTGACGCCCTCGACAGGATCGTCTTGCTTGACGATCAGCTTTTGCAGTTCCCGATAGGCCTGCTCACGTAGATTGTGCCGATGCGTCACCCAATACGCCGGCGCCATGTCTTCAGGACGCTTGGCAAGCATGGTCAAAACGATGCGTAATGCCGTACGTGTCTTGCCCGCCCCGGTCGGCAACACCAGGCCGACTCTCCCGGTAGGGCGTCGAGTGAAGGCGTCGATGCACCTTGTGACGGCGGTATCTTGATAGCTCCAGTCCGGCGGCTCGTGCCGAGAGCCGGCCCCATCGGTCGAACGCATCGCGCCAGCCACACTCGTCCTAGCGGTATCGGAGGTTTCTTTCAGCAGTCGAGCCGCCAGCGCCGGCGGAATCGACAAGCGTTCGGCGATCTCGTCGAGAGAGCCCACCGAGAACACCCGTAGCTCGCGCGCCTTGGCCTGCAGTTCTCCCATCGCCGTCGCCGCTCCGTCGGTCACGGTGGGATCGGCTTGGAACGTCGCGCGCGCGGCCTGCTCGGCGAGGGCCACGGTCGCTTCGTTGAGCGACCGCGTCACATCGTTCGACAAGAGCGCATGCAAGCGATTCGGATGCAGCCTGGCATCGACGCCCAGGCTCTGCAGTGTTTCATTCAAGAGCTTAGTGAGCGCCGCGACGTTGCCGGCGACGAGGAGCAACGGCAGCATCCAGTTGCTTATGAGATTTTCAATCCGTGCGCTTTGAACATTCAGCCGCGGCATGTGGACCCTCTATCTTGTTTTACATTGATCGTACGCCATTCTTCAATAATGGAATATTAAAGTCAAGTTCCAAAACAATGGAATTATGGTAGCATTCGGTCTCAGCTTAACGAACCAGCACCGAGCTCCGATCCACGTCCTTGGTTGCCTGCTGAACAAGTCTCGCGATTTACAAGCCTGTGACACCTATGTAGATGCCAATAGTTTCCCGATATCATGAGCGCCCAACTTCACGTTAGTGTTCTTTTTCAGAATGAAGTACCTGTCGAACCCGACGATTTGAAGGGCGTACTTCCCTTCAGTGAGGTTGTGTATCGCGGAACGCCCTGGGACCTTTCCCACCTGAAACCCTTCAGCTTCCTCGTCACCGTCCCGGGGCATGCAGCGCCCTTGCGAGTCGTTGTGCTGTTTTCATGTCACTGCTTCACCAGGGACGAGACGGAGGCGGAGAAAGCCTCTGGCTCGGTCGATCCCGCCGACCGGTACAGCGACGAGCGCGAATCGCGCATCTTGGATGAGGAGCGTTATCTACTCTCGAAGGCGTATCTACCCCAACTCGTCAAGGATTTGGCCACCCGGAAGATCACGGTAGCGGATGAAAAGCGCAAAAATGGTAATTTCGTCACCCTGGAGCTCAACGTCGCGAACGCCCAGGGCGGTTACTACAGCGTGTTCTTCGAGGTGGAGAAGGAACGTCAGCGAAAGCTGAAGCTTCGTGTCCAGAGCGCGTATCTGCGCCAGCAGATCTCAAAGCGGGAAGCCGAGTCGAAGCCGGTGAAATTGCTTACGATACTCAAGGCAACCTTTGAGAACCGCAAGATCCGGCCCTAGTCCGGCGGCGCTCTGTCGATACCAACTGCGATCCGGGTCAACTCCCCTCGCGTTGACAAACCAGGGGAACCTGCGTACCATGCGTCCTATCAGATGTAAAAAGCTACGTATCGAGCGGGTGTTCAAAGCGTAGTGCCACCTCACCGAGGCAACTCGTCGAGGTCCCACCTGGAGTGGTTAAGAGAATCCCGCACGCAATGGCCGCTTATGCGGCCATTGTGCCGTTTACGGCTTACTTGCCTAGCCTGCTATCGACGAAGCGCACGTTCTCGTTTTGCTTACGACATCGAGATTTTCGCCCGCTGGCTCAGGCACGCGTCTTCGGGGTGGCCCATGTCGTGGACACCGTCCCGGACTCGTCGATCTCACACGCCGGCGATGCGCCGAAAGCCAGTAATCTAAAAGATGCGCTTCGGCACGTCTTCCATGAGTCGCGCGAACGGGCGACACGAATGTTACCGCAAGCACATCCATGCGCTCGGACGGGAAGTCGGTAGGTTTCAACAAGCTGTTCGACGATGAGACGTGGTCATACTACCGACCGAGGCCGCGCTTCGATATGTCTGACAGGAATCTATGGGATGCGCACGGCCGGATCTGATCTAGCAAAGACGATGCAAGTTCTGCGTCGATCCGCTAGATTAGCATTTTTCCTATGCTTAAATCATAGGCCAGAAATGTCTACCGGAGTGGGGGAAGTCCACACAGTAACGTTATTGATTTTTTCTACACCCTGTTAGTCGCTCTCACTATCGGCGACGCCGGAAATGTGAATCGTGTTTGCGCCATCGTCACCAGTTAGGTACAGACGCAGCGCATATAGCAAGTCGGGAGTGCGGTCACCTTCGGGCTTTTGCAGCTTGATCCGCACACGGGAAAAGAGGCCAACATTCGATCTTGCAACGATCTCCGTCACCCGTTCGACATGCTTCGCGAGTTCCCTGGTGCGTTTCTGGTGTGGCTGCAGCAGCATTTTGATCTCGGGATCGGCTGAGGCACGGGTGCGCAGCAAGCCGAGCAGGAGTTCGAGCGGCTCTGTCGTTGCACGGGTCCAGTTGACGACGGCTCGCCTGTCTTTCGTTGGCGGACATGGCTTGATTGAGCCCAGCAGCGTTCCCAGCACATTCAGAATGGAGTTCAATGCGTTACAACTAAATTTTTCAAGCAAACGCTGCTCGCGCCAAATGGCATACGCCAGCACACGTAGGACGTCCCCAGTCGGGCGCGCAAGGAGCTTCGACAGTACCTCCGTTTGCCATAGCATCGACACATCTCCAAGCGCGAAGCCAACAGCTTGCTTTTGGCGAATATCGCCATTGTCGACCTGTTCTTTGACCCATTCGACACATTTCGCAGCAGCATCCTTGTGCATACAGGCTAACAGAAAGCGGATTTCATTCGCCACCATTTCGGGAAGACCGTCTTCTTCCAATAATGCGGCGAGATAGGCGATGTTCCCCGTCATCGCATCGGCAAACTCGCTCGGACATTCGGCGTTGCGTATCGAACGTCCGTCGCGCCAGACTTGAATGACAGGAAAGTACAGACCTTTGCGTATGTTCTCCGTCACGCGGCGGGCCGACACCTCGTCGAAGTCCTTTACACGCGCCGTCTCTGTGTAGTCCGATGCCGCCACCTTCGCGCCAGAATATCTGCCTTCCCGCTCCTGAAGCTCGAACGAAATGGTCTGTCCTGTCGTGAAGTCGGCATAGTCGACGCCACGAACAAAGCTTTTCTCGTGAATGAATACCGATTCGGTCGTAGCGTTGCAGGTGGCGACGGTGAAGTGGGCACCGTTCTTGTCGGCACGCCACTCCCTGCCGATCACGCCGATTGCTCTCGGTTTGGGACGATGCACAATCTCCTGATCCAGACGCACAATCGCTTTGTGCACCCATTCCAAGAGGTCGGCAGTCTCATTGCCGCTTTGTTTTGGCATGCGCCGCAAATCTGACCAGGACAACGGCGCCGGGTATTCTGGGGCAGGGGCATCGTCGAAGATGCGTTTTTCCGGACGGCGCCAGGTGGCGCGTACAGGTGGGAACGACTGGCAGAGCGGTGTAAACACGAGTTCGTAGGGATCGTTCGCACCGTACTCAAAGGTAAGGTCTAGTCTGCAGACGACGGCGTGCTGTAGCGGAAATGCGGAAGAGTGGAGGCTCGCCGAAAAACCGAGATCGTCGGCGTTTTCGCCCAGGAAAAGCGGAAACGTGTACGACAGTCGGCCGGCCGGCAGCGTGAAGTCTTCATCGACATCGATCCTGACCGCCTCGCCGCGGATCGGTTTCACGGTCGTGCCACGCGAAACGAGATGAAAGCGTTGCAGGCGACCGTTCTTCATGACCTTGATCGACAGCTCAGGAATCTGGTCGCGCCAGAGCGGAAGATTGCCAGCGCGTTGTTGCAGTGCATGTAGACGGACAGCGCCGGAAACAGGACTGTCGATCAGCTTGATGGGGAACGCGAATGCACCGATGCGCGGATCGTCCTTGAGGGAGGCGGCGTCGATCGACGCCGGCTTGGGCGGTCGCATCGCACTGCACCACTGACCCTTGGCGTCCACTGTGGGGATGTCGTAGCTAGGCGTGGTGGCGTCGTCCGCGGCCGGGCTGGCGAGAACGATGGGCGGATGTCGCTCCCAATAAAAACCTTGGGTTTCAGGGACGGTTTTTTTGAGTTCGCGGTCGAATTTGGCGATCAGTTTGGTGACGCTTGTCGTGCCGCCAATCGTATCGATGACCACGATCGGGAAGCCGTCCCTGATCTTGGCATAATCGACCTTCTCGAAAGCGGCCGCCACACTGCGCGGGAGCGGCTCCGCATCGGGAAAGCGGGCGTTCAGATTGCGGCGTATGACCTCGAGCGAGAAGTCGTTGAGGAAGTCGGGAACCAGCCAGACGAGCGTATCGTGCTTGAACGCACTGCGTAAGCTGCTGGCGAAGGCGCGCGCGGCCGCATCGAACTGCGCGGTGGCGTTGTCCTTGGCAAAAAAGAGGTCCGAGAAAGACACGGCATTGGCGTCCGGATGCAGATAGGCGGCATCCGCATCGAAGAGCGCGATGTTGATCGCTTCATCGTCCCGCCTCCATTGCTGCCACAGCAGGTTCGCGCGCAGCGATTGTGCCGCGGTACTGCACACAGTGGCGTAATGCGGGCGTAAGAGGGTGAGGTCCACACAAACCGGCTCCCACACTTCGTCGACTTGCCACTGCCGCGAAACGGTCTGTTTCGTTTCCTTGAATAGCGGCGGGTGGGAAGGCCAGGGCAGGATCTCGAATTTCTCGTAATCGAAGCGCAGCGGCATTTGCGCAAACAGATATTTGCCACCGTCCCACATCTGCGCACATTGCTTCCACAGACGCATCGTTTTGTCGCGTAGCTCTCGTTGCGCGAAATCGCGCGCGATGTCCTCATCGAGAGATTGCAGCCAACGCCAAGCATCCCAAACGCGCCGATAATCGCGATGCGCGAGTAGCGTGTTGTTCGGGGGAAGATTGTCCCAGCGGGCGATGCCCTGCGCTTCCGCAGAACGAAGCCAGGTCTGGACGGTGGGAAGAAGTTCGTCTTCATGCCCCAAGCAATCGCGACGCAATTCGAGCAGTTCCGCCAGCCGAACAACGAAGGCTTTCAGAAGGCGGTTCTCCGGCAAGTCGACGGATTGATACCGACGTACCGCTTGCAGATACGGGTTGCCGGCCAGCTTTTCGCGAATATTGCGTCCCGGGCGATTGCTTAGCTTGATAAAACTGGTGGCATCCAGCTCGCGCACCGCGTGCACCGGCAATAATGCCTGCTCGCGACGGGGGCTCTCGTTGAGCGCGTGAAAGAGTCGCTCCAGTGCGGCCCGACTGTGTTCGGCGATGCGCCACAGGCGGTCGCGGACCGGCGCGCCGGCGCTCGGCGGCGCATAGCGGGCGATCTTGGCCAGCACCGACGACAGCGACTGCGGCATCGCCGCGCCGGTTTTCGGATCGAACTCGGCAACGTGGCAAAACCAGTCCGACTGCTCGAACCAGCGCCGCGCCAGGGCAGCGGCTGCGTCAGTGCCGCGATAATCCGCGTATAGCTTGGGCAGCGTGACGTTCGCTACGTTTACATCATGCATCGTGCGCGACAATTCGTCCGGTCCTCTCGTTTTCTTCTAGGTCCCTGCGCAGCTTATTTTGCTGCTCGGGCGTCTTCGCGCGCCATGCGCGCCGGCGCTTGTCCTGGTCGCGCTCGCTCTTCATGAACGAGGCCGGCGGCTCTTCGTGACCAGGCTGTCCGTTCGCCGCTGCTTCCGTCGCTGGGGTCGGGCTTGCCGCGCCGGGTTCGTTCAGATAATTCGCCGATTGCCACATGAACTGGCCGTAGCCGAGTTCGCAGGCAAGGTCGAAATCCTCGTCAAGGTTAAAGCGTCTGCCGCCGATACCAGCGACAATCTGCGCCCTGATGCTGTCGAGGCACTCGGTCTTGCTCTTGCCGCGCGTGTCGATACCGCGCAGCTTCGGCATGACCTTCTGCACCAGCTGATCCTCGAAGGCCGTGTGCATGGCCCGCTTCCGTTCCTCCGACTCTTTTTTCGCCGCGCGCACATCCGGGTAGTTCGCCATGTAGTACTCGATGGACTGCCACACGCGGTGACCGAGGGCACGCCCGGACACCGCGAGCGCCGCGTTCATTTTCTCGACGAATTTCTTGAACGGTTCGATTTCCTGGTCCGAGAAGTCGCTGCCTTGCACCACCCACTTAAACCAGGATTGCTTGTGCAATGCCGGGCCACGATTCTTGTGATCGAGCGGCGTGAGTTCTAGGCGACGCTTGAGTTCGGTGGGACGCGGGAAGTTGATGATGATCGACCGATCGATCACCTTGTCGGACAGCGACTTGGTGGTTTCATCCTGGTTCATCGTGCCCGCCCACAGGACATTACGGCCTAGCGGCAGTTCATAGGGCGGCAATCCCGCGCCGATCTTCACGGGCAGGCAGGGCACATCCGCGCCCTTGCGACCGCGCCGCAGTTCGAGCTTGCTCAGGAATTCGGCGAAATAGAGCTCGGGGTGGGCCAAGTTCAGCTCGTCGAGCAGCACCAGGCAGACCGCGTCGGACAAGCCCGGATACTCGTCGCTCCATGGTTGTTGGCTTTGTGCCAGAAAGCGCAGCACCGGCTGGGCGTCGAACTTGTTGTCGATGGAGTTGAAGAAGCCGAGCATGGATTCCTGTGCATCCCAGTTCGGCTGCACCGACAGTGGCTCATAGTAAATGCCGCCGAAGTGCGAGTACAGACGCGGCAGTTCGGACTTGCCGGTGCCGGAAACGCCGGCCAGCACGGTCAGCGGCGACCATTCCGCGGTTTTCAGCGAGGTATGGAAGGCTTTCAGGATACGAGAATTGAAGTGCAAGCCGTACTTATCGCACTCATCGCCAATTCTCTTGAGCCATACCGTTTCGTCGGTGAGCGTGTCGTGGGGGCGCACGACCTTGTCCACGCCGAGGCGTGGAATCTCGATTTCCTTGTGACGTTTCTCCACTTCAGCGGGACGTTCGTAAGCGCGGCGTAGACGCTCGAGCTCAGTTTGTGCCTCGTTGGCCGCACCTTCGAAAATCGACGCTTTCTGCGCCAGGGATTGCTTGTCCGCCTGGAGTTCGGCGTTTTTGCGGCGCAGGTCGCCCACCTCGGCCATGGCCGCTTCGTTGCTGGCGAGATTGCGAGCGAGTTCTTCCGCGCGCGCCTTGTGATTGCGCGCCTCCAGTTCGAGCGCCTGGTTGCGCGCCCGCGTCTCTTCGGTCGGACGGGTCGCGAGTTCTTCCCTGAGGCGCTTGAGCTCGTCGGTATGGCTGTTCAGATCGCGAAGGATCTCGGCTGGGTCTTTCCCGCCGAGTTGTCGTTTCAGCTGCTCGAAGGCGCCGAGCAGACCGGTCTGGACGGCGAGGCTGTCGCGCAGGCGGATGTTTTCCTCGGTGAGGGCTTGTTTTTGCGAGGCCAGGGAGCGGCGCGCCTCGTCCAGCCGATCGTCGAGTTCGTCATCGAGCTGCTCGCTACGCCGCTGCCATCGTTGTTCCAACCTTTGTTCTTTGCGTTCCAGCTCCCGCTCGGCTTGTTCAAGCTCGACCGCTCGCTCTTGGATTTGCCCTTGTAGGGCTGACAAGGCACCCTTTTGCTTGCCCAGTTCTGCGTACTCGGCATCCAGCAGTTTGCGCGCGTCGTCCTGCTGTCTGGTCCACGCTTCGCGCTCCTTGGCGATGCCGGCTCGGATGCGCTCGCGCTCGCTGTTTTCCGCATTCGCGATGTCTTCCAAGCGTTTGGCGCGCAGGCTCGCGATTTCGTGCTCGATCGCGGACAGCTTCTGCTCCCGATTTTGCGCGATGGCGCTCTCTGTGCCGGCGCGTTTGTCGCGCAATTCGGCGTACAAGGCGGCGCGCGCGTCGGCAAAGCCGGCATCGCGCTTCTGTTCGGCCGCGATCAGGGCTTGCTCGCGCGTCAGCAAATCCGCCTTTTGCTGCTCGAGCGCCTGGCGCTCGGTGACCAATCGCTGCTCGCCGTCGGCCAGGACGCGTTCTTGCCGAGCGAGCTCGTCCTCGCGTCGCGTCAAGGCGGTTGCGCGTGCTTGCAGCTCAGCGGCAATCCCTTGTAAATCCTCGTGCGACGTAGCAGATTGTTCCATTCCTTATCCCTCAATAAGTGTTTTGATTGTTTTGTAGGCCGCTTTGCGAAGATCTGCGGTGTCCGCTTTCGACAGCGGCAGTGGTTCGTTGCCATGTCCGCGCCTGGTGATGACGGTCGCTACATCGTTCACGAAGGACGGCTGGGTATCGGCGATCGAACGCAGCCGGTCCTCGTCGGACATTAGCAGCGATGCCAGAACACAAGCGCCCAGCGATTGGCCGTTGCCCTGCAGGGTCTGACGGATAGCCGAGGCTTTCACGGTACGCAGACTTGCCGGCAGTTCGCTGCACAGATTGGTAGAGATGGCGCTGTTGCTAGCCGATTCGATGAGCATGGCATCTTGGATATCCGGTGGCAGCCTGCCCGCCAAGCTCATCTCGAAGGTCGCCTGCAGCGCGGCATACAGTTCGCGCACGAAGCCCAAGCCGTCGTCGCCGTCCTTGCAGGACAGGAAAAAGCGTTCCGCATGGATCAGACGCTCTTTCAGATTCGCCCCCAGCCGGTTGAAGGTCTTGAAGCCGAATTCGCTCTGGATGCTGGCGCGAGCGTCCAGCAGCGCGTCGGCCTGGGAATTTCGATCCGGGGCGGCGCCGGGCGTGTCGGAAAAGACGATGTCTGGCAGGAGGGCGTGGACGATCTCGCGCATGAACGGCGCCTCGGATAGCTCCTGGGTTGGGGCATCGGCGTTGCCTTTGCCGTGGCCCTTCTCATCGCGTTTTCTCTTGATGTTGAAAAGACGAAGGATGCAATCCGGGTCGGCCGCCGCGATGCTGTGCAGAGGATGCGTCGCATCGTCTTGTGCCTGGAGCAGGGCGATGGCCAGGAGCGTCGCCAATTCCGCCTTGCCCGATTTGAAATCGATGAGCTTGCCGTCCCAAATCGGCCGCAACCCGAACGGTGGCAGGCGCAAGCCGACTTGTTTCGCGGCGTCGTCCAGCAGCGCGGGGTGGTCGGTCTGGGCGGTGAACTTCAGGGTGGCAACGACGCTCTCGAACGGGCGCCGGCAGCTGGCATAGAACAATGCCCATTCGATGGACGCGTAAATTTGGGCAAGCGAGTGAAACGCGGCGCCGCGCAACAATCGCAAGTTCGCGAGGAGTTTCGGATAGCGTTGCCAGTTGGCCTTGCTCTCGAACGGCGCTTGCGGTCTGGCGTCGGCCTCTTGCGCGCGAGGATTGCTCAGGGCGAGCTTCCACTTTTGCAGCCACTCAGCAAGTTGTTCATCCTGTTCAAGCAGACGCTCCAGCGCTGCTTCGAGCACCAGGGAAAATCCGTTACCGAAGGGATCGGCGATGCGGAACTCGCCATCGCTTTTCTGGATGGCGATTGGGCAGTCGAGGTAATGCAGTTCAGCTTGAGGAACGATCCTGATCTGTTGCATGGCCGGCATCCCGTCGTCCTTGCCAAACGCTGCCGATCGCCGCTGCGCGGCGCGCAACACACCGATCACCTCGCGCTGCGTGAGGGGGGCGTTCTTATGCTCGTCGTCCGCACGGATGGTGCGCACCAAACCCTCTTCGCCCTCCCTGGTTTGGAGCGGATTCGCGCTGTCGAGCCAATGCACAAACGGCAGGTATTTTCCGGTAACCAGTTCACGAAACACGAGCGCGGTGACGAACACCGGCGCTTTCGCATCGTCGCCGTCGGTACGATCGCGCTCCTGTTCGATGAGGGCGTGCGAGCCGTCGATCCGTTGCTTGTCCTGCAAACGGAGGAGGATGCTGCGTACCAGATCCAGCGGAATGCCGGTTTCATCCGCCAGCTCTTGCTCGCTCATGAGGCCGAGCGCAGCGAGGAGTTTTAGGACGACGCGCTCGAACGCATTCAAGTCGTCGCCATCGTGGGCCCGTCGCGGCAAGGTCACACGATAGGCGTGGACCGGCCATGCGAGATGGCGCGGCCTGCCGATGATCTGGCCGAAAGGAGTCGGCTTGCCGTAGTCCAGGAGCTTCAGCATTGCAACACCACTCCCTCTTCACGGCAGAGCTTGTGAAAATCGACCAAGCCCGGAACGAACTCGGTGGCAAGGTCGTTGTGCAACAGATCTGCATCGCCGACGACGACCAACAGCTTTTTTTGGCGGCTCATGGAAACGTTCAGACGGTTGTACAGGCAGAGGTGGCCGAACACCTTGCGCGCTTGTATCTCGCGCGCGCCAGCGTCGGCTTTCTGGTGTTGCGGCCAAGTCCTGACCATCGACAAGAACACGACGTCGAACTCCATCCCTTGGAACGAGTCGACCGTGCCGACGCGCAGTTTCTTGTCATCGACCCGGAGCGTGCCGAGTTGCTTCTTGATGAGTTCGGCCTGCGCCTTATAAAAGGAAATCACCCCGAACGACAGCTTCTTGCCCGCCTCCGACTGCATCCATGCCTTTAATTGGCGGACGATGACGGTGGCCTCCGCCAAGCGCGTCCAGCTGGTGCCACTGCGTTGGTGTTTGCCTTTGTTGGCAGGCACATTCAGCCAGACAGCCGGCCGGCCGTGGGTATCCGGCAGCGCATGCATAAAATCGCTATCGGGCCGCCCGGAGCCGAATTTCTCGATTGGATCGAAGCGCTCGTAGAAGTTGCGGCTGATGAACTCGCCCAGCAAGCGGTGCATGCGGTATTGCTGGTCCAGCGTGACACGGCGCGGGAAGCCATCGGTCTCCTCCAAGGTTTTTAAGCGTTCGGAGAAGAGGTACTGGAACATGGATTTTTTGAGCCAATCGGACTCCTGCAGTCCGGTCTCGCCCGCCTCCATCTGCTCAGCCACCTCCTCATCGATGATGTGGGGTAACTGTCGGTGGTCGCCGACCAGGATGATGCGCTTGCCCTGCGCCATCGGCACCATCAAATCGCGAGGCGATACGCGAGCCGCCTCGTCGACGATCACATATTCGTATTCGATCCATTTCTGGCGCTGCTCGACGTCGCGGCCAATAATGCCTTTCTGGATCTGCATGCGCTTGTTCACGCTTTGCTGGCATGTGGCAGCGAATGCGAAACTGTACTCGGACACCGCATCGATCATCCCGTAGGGGTTGCTTTCCAGTTCCGTCAGAAACTCGGCCAGAGCCGCGGATTTGGCGTCCTTTGCCGTATGTCCCGCCGCCTTGATCCGCTCGGTGGCAGTCTCCGCCAGCGCCAGGATTTCATCGTTTTGCTTCTCTACGCGGAACAGCGGCGGGGCGGTAAAGCGGGCCAGCAGCGCATGCCTGAGCTTCGCCAAATCATCTAGGAAAGGCGGGTGACCGTCTCCGCTGCGCCACAGGCTGGCTTTGTCCAACAAATCGCGATCGGGCTTGTCCAGTACGCCGCTCAGCGCGTCGAGCGCTTCGACCGCCCGCTCCGGACCGTCGTCGGCGAAACTGTCCGGATGCGTGCGCAGCCGCCGTACGAGCTGGAGCCACTGACTGGCGTCGTCGTTGAGCTTGTCTTCTTGCGTCAGCTTAGTGGCGACCTGGGCAGCCCGGCGGGCCGTCTCTTCACCGAGAATGGCAATGCCGAGGGCTGCGATCTTGCCGGCCAGACGCGCCGCCAGCGCGCGTGTCGGGGCCTGAAGGTATTGCAGGCATAGATTCTTGATTTCCGTTTCCTGCTCGATGTCGGCGATCCGCGGATTGCGCGCCCGCAGGTCGGCCGCGAGTCGTTCGCACCATGCTTCCAGCCGCGCCTCAAACAGGCTGGCGTCGTCTTCTTCCGCGTTCGAGCGTTTCCCGAACTTCGGCACCGGGATGCCGTTGAGCGACAGCCGCTCGATCATGTTTTCCACGGCATCGTGCTGAAAGCCGGTCAACAGCACCTGCCCTTTGATGGTGGCGCCGCGCTTGTCCGCAAGCTCGTTCAGCCGTTCGAGAATGGCGGCGATGACCGTGGTCTTACCGGTGCCGGGCGGTCCTTGAATGAGGGCGATGTCGGGGGTGTTTAGCGCGGCTTCGATGGCGGCCTTTTGCATCTCGGTCGGTGGCTTTTCGAAAACCTTGTTGCGCACAAAGCCGCTCAGCGGCGCAACCGTGTGCGCGGACCGGATCGGGGTAATTTTCCCCTTTTCTTCAATCAAGAGCCCGAGCTGAGGATTGGCCGAGCGGCCCTGAAGAATCGCACTGCGGGCGGCCATCCGCCGCTTGATCTGGGCACTCTCCCCAGCGAGCGAGAGGATCAGGATGCCGGATGCGCGCGGCAAGGTTTCCGTCTTCAGTGTGAGCCGCATCGAATCGCTGTCGAAGCCGGCGACGCCGAAATTCGTCTTTCCCTGGCGCCGCCCATGCTGTTGGGGCGACGTCTTGTCTTCCTCGCTTTTTTCAACCCCGGTCGCGAACTCCGCGAAGGGCAGCGTTTCGTCTCTCAAGTAGACGGGCGGTTCGTCGACGATCTCGATGTCCGGCACCCGTCTCTCAGCCAAGGCGGTCAAGGCCGATTCAGAGGCCTGCGCAATGCGAACGGAGACGGTGCCGTCCCGTTGTTGCTCCATATCTGTAAACTGTAGCGTACCGACCTCGCGTGCTTGCTTCAGTAGTCGCTCGCCTTCCAGCTCGCCAAACTCGTCCCACTTTCGCAAATAACTTCCTTGGTCCTGGGTCAGCGCCGTCATTTGGGCCTTGGCCAGCAGTTGGATTTGTCCTGCGTGGGTCCAGTCGACGAAGCGAAGGCTGCCGCGAGCCAGACGCAGCGCGCGGTCCGGTCCCTTCCTGGCTTTGGTCAGGCGGGTCGCCACGAAAATCGACTTGTGATGCGGCAGCGCAGTTTCGGTGGCGACAAAGCGGATGCCGTCGCCGCTGACACAGAAGGAGTTCTTGCGGGTCAGCGCCACCTGCTGCGAGCGGGCCGCAGGGGCCAGCGCGGGCGGCACGGCGTCAGTCCTCATTGACTCTGGCCCGTTCGCATCGTCGCCGTCTTGCGCGGCCGGTGCGACGTTTTCCGGCGCCAAGGCGTCGTCGATGGCCGGGCCGGCCGTCAAAAAGAAGTAGACGGCGTCACCGTGGCGGAGACAGCAACGTCGCTCGAGCTGACTATACAGGCGCTCGCCTTTGAGTTCGCCCTTGCGGGGCATCAGCCTCGTCATCGCGTGTTCCACATACTCGTCCACGCCGACTTCGATGTCTCCCATTTCGAGACAGGCGCCGGTGAACAAGGCGAGCCGCAGCTCGACGCTGCCGTCGGCTGCCGGATTCGCCAGTTGTGCGAGCAAGCTGCGACCGCTGGCAAGCTCGGCGTTGAGGAGACGGATGTCGGTCGCGACCACCGGTCGCATGAACACCAGGGTATCCTTGAGACGGATCGCAAATTCGTCCGGGCGCGAGGGATCCGCGTCGACCGACAAAACGGCTTGCTCGCGCAGGGTGGCGACATCGTCGCCGGTCGGCTTGACGCGGATGGTGAGGATGTCAGCGGGGAGATCTTGAAATTTCATGTTTCCGCGTCCACGAACTCGAAGCTCAAATCGTCAGGGAACGGTCCCGTACCCCGGACCGGCACGATGGTCTTGTTTGAAAAATCCAGAACTGCCTCGTATGCGGTGTCGTCGTTGTGTTCGAACGAAAATGGGTGAAAAAGCCGGTGCGGCAGGGCGACCTCGGCGGTGCCGGCGGGAAGCAGGATGTCCCAGCGCGCGGTTTTGGCGCGAACGAAAGGCGGGCGCGCCGCGCCGCAGTAAGGACAGGCGCCTTGCGTGTCCACGAAATGGCTCATCCCGCATGCCGCGCATGCCAGCGAACGATCGCCGGCCCTGGCGAGCTCCAGTGCCCAAAACGCCATCGTGGGACGACGGTGCGGGTGCTGTCTTCCGGCGTTGAATGTCTCCTGGAACAGGCGGCGTAATCCCTGCGTGGCGACCAAGGTGCGCGGGAGGCCGCCGGTGCTCGCGTTCGACCGATCGTTCTCGTCATCCACAAACGGCAAGTAACCGGCATAGGCCCGTTCATCCAGGTCGGCAGGCGCACCGTCCTCCAGCGGTTCGTCATCCCAGCCGCCTTCATCCTCCTCGGGTTCCAGCACTTTCTTGCCGATGAAGGGATGGCATAGCGCCAGCAACTTGAACGCCATCACTGCGAACGCCCAGCAATCGGTGCGCGGACGCGAAGCGTCGGTTCTGCGCACCAGTTCGGGGGCACCGTAACCCGGCGTGAAGACCGCCGTGCCGGCGCTCGCCAATTCGAATCGCATGTTGTCGGCGTCGATCAGCCAGACCTCACCCGACGTCCCCTCGCCAATGAAGGCATTGTTGGTCGAGATGTCGCCGTACACCAGTCCCGCACTGTGGAGACGGGCGAGGATGGCGGCACAGCGCGCGAGCGCGAACAGGCGTCGGCGCGTGGAGCCCGTGTTGGCGTAATGCAGCAGGCGCAAGGCCATTTCTCGGTCCGGCACCTTGCTCAGCCATGGCGGCAGGGCCGCATCGTCGTCGTCGAGCGCCTTCTTGGTTTTGCCGCCCACATTGAAGGCCTCGAATGACTGCATGCCATTCAAGAGACGCATCACGTAGCCGGGCTCGTCGCGCAAAATGGCGAGCGGCAGCGACACCGGCACCCGCGCAGGGAGGGGCAGCAGACGGATGTGCCGGAAACGGTCGCGCAGGTTGGCGCGCCGGTCCGGCTGGCCGGCTGCGTCGAGCGGTTGCTTGATCGCCAGGTCGGCATCGCTGGTGCGGAACACCACGCCTTGGCCGCCCCTGGCGAGTTCGTCGGCGAGGCGATGGACGTTGCCGTATTCGTCGGTCAGCGAGGCGCCGCCTTGGCGCTTGTCGAACTCACGCATCCGTGGCCTCCGTGCGGCAAAGACAGGCAAGGGTCTTGTCGTCGCTATGTTTCGGCGTCGGCCAGCTCTCGAGCATCGCCCGCACATGGCGGCTGGCACTGACGGCGGCCAGCGGGCGATAGGCCCCGACCAGGCCGGTGACAAAGCCGTCGACATTGTCGAGGTCGTCCGACACGCCGTCGGTGCAAAGCAAGACGGCGCTGTACTCGTTCGCCGGCAGCACCAAATAGCGCCAGTCTTGTGGGCTCACGTTGGGCGACAATGCCGTCGTGATGTTCGAAAAGCCTTGCGCCTTGTCTTCCACCAGGGACACGACCGAGCCATCGGCGCGGACCGCAGCGGCCAGACCATCGCCGAGCATGCCCATGTGCAGGCGATCGCGCAGCCGAAACGCGAACAGACAAGTGGCCGCGCAATCGCGCGGCTCGAGCGGGGCGACGCTGGCAAGCCAAACGCTCATGATGGATTGGAACAAGGATTCGGGGGCGATGGCAGCGTCGTCACGGCAGGCGTGTGCGGCGTACTGCGCCGCGAAGCAGGCGGCATCGCTGCCGATATGGGAAAACGGTTTAGAGCCGACGCCGTCGGAAATGACAATGCCGTCTCCCCAGACCCGGTGAAACGATGCCCACGCATCTTGGTTCGGTTCGCCGCTAGCGATATGTGCGGGACCACGCACGCTGGCCCCATAACTCTTCCAAAGGCTCATGCCGGCACGCCTTCCAGCCAGCCATCGAGCGCGGCAAACACTTCTTCGGTCGCAAACACGTCCACGCCCTTGAGCTGCGGGTTGGCGTCCGGCCCGATTTTGAGAATACGCAGGGTGTCCGCCGGCAGGCGGTCTTTCCACTGCTTGAAGATGCGCGCGTCGCTGCGCGACCAGAAACCGTCCGTCAACAGGAGAATCTTGCCGTCCGGCTTGTCGCCAAACAGGTGAATTAAAGCCTTCCAGTTCGCCGTCCCCTGACAAGCAAGCAGCGCCGTCGGGTAGTCTTGTTGTACCGCCCAATCGGACAACAGGCTGGCCTCGGACGCCCAGGCGCACAACTTGATCTGCGCGGCACCGTATCCGAGACCTACCCACTGCGCGATCGTCGTCACCGCGGTCCGCATGAGGAAGGGCCTGCCGTCCTCGCCCATGCTGCCGGACAGGTCGCAAACCAGATGGAGCGTCATGCGGCGCTCCGCATCGATTGGGTGCGTTCGGCGATGCCAAGCATCAGCGCATCGAGCTGTTCCGGGAACCATTTTCCGCTGCAAAGCGATAAGCGCGCATCCGCGACCTTCTTTCGCACTGCGTCGGTGCTGGGTGGGAAGCAAGAAGCAAGAATGCCCCGACCTTCGACCCCGCCATAGAAACGGACCAGGTTTTGCAGTTTCATCACCTGTTCTTGTGTCACATCGCCGGCCTTGCACTCCACGATATAGAGCGAATAGCCATCGGTGAAGACGACGTCCAGTTCGTTGTACGAGGCACTGTCGGCGCGCAGCCTTTCCGGGGCTCTTTCATGGTCCAGCTGCAACCTGACGTTGATCCGCAAGTCTTTGATGACGCCCTTGTCTGCGTATGGCTTGAACTGCGCATACACGTATTCTTCGAACCAGCCGCCCGTCAGATATTTCGCGAAATCCGGCCAGTGCTGGAAACGCAGGTCGAGCCCGAAACCGCGTACGACGGCAGAGGCGTCCTTGCGCAGCTCAAAATAAAAATGTTCGTTTTCGAAGACGAAGGGTTTAAATGCGTCGTTCCACTCGCGTAGTTTCCGGTAGCAGCGAGCGATCTTCGTATGGTTCTTCCACAGCATGTCCGTCAGCCGATGGCGATCTACGGGTAGTGCGCTTGGCACGCCGCGTTCCGCGACCTTCAGGCCGTCACCGTTCAGCAGCAAGAAGTCTTCGACCGAGTCGATCGGCCTGACCGTTTCCTGAAAATGACTGTCGACATAGGTGACGCGACGGTTGCGGCTGTCAAAGTAAAACGGCACCGCGCCGAGGGCCCGCGCTGCCGACAGCGCACCGGTGAACATCATTTTCGTGCCGCCGGTGAGGTTGATGCCGATGCGGGCGTTGGCCGCAAACGGCTTGGCGTGGTGGAGGATCTTCTCGTGGACCGCTCTGGCATCCCAGGGCGAGACCGGCAGCTCTTCGAATGGACGACCGTCGAGAAAGGCTTTTATGCAGGTCGCGGGATATTCCTTGGAATTGACGAAGACGTGTTTTTTCGATTCGAACTGCCGAATTCCCAGCAAGGACGGCATGCGCTGCTCGCCGAACAGGTGAAAGGTCACGTCGAACCCGTCGGTCACGCCGCGCGCCGCCGTCTGGCTGGCGTTGTGCCGTTCGAGCCATTCGGCAGGCAAGGAAATCGCCTCGGGCGGCTTGCCGATCACCGGCGACACGATCAGGCGTTTTTTGAGATCCGGGTAGCGCAGGGCCGCGAGGGACCACACAAACGCCATCACCGGCGTGCCTGGGCTCAGATAGAGCGTGACGAGCTTCTCGCCACTTGCTTTGGCGGCAAAGTCGAGCGCGCGCATGGCGCAGGCGTAAATGCCCTCGGTGTCATTCAGTTCGCGCAGCTTTTCGCTCTTGAACCAGATGTCGGTCTGGCCGCCCGCGGCCTCTACCTTGCCCTTCAGCCAGTTGGCGAAATGCGCATGCGCCGCGGGGGTATTTGCGAATCGGGACACGAATTCGCCGGTCACCTTCCAATCCTGGTGCTGGCCGGCCGCATGGATCGCCGCCAGCGCAGTGTCGAAGGATGCCTGGGCCTCGGCCTCGTCGGCTGGTTCGTCGATGCGGGTGTAGCACAGCACGACGACATCGGAATACGCCTCGGCCGCCAGCGCGCCGGCGATCGGCCCCTCGGTGTTCTCAAAGCCCAAGGATGCGCGAAAGTCGGTGATGCCATACCAGGTCAGCAGAAACTTCTTCATGGCGAGCTCTTTTCAATATAGGGTCTGAACCAGGCAATCTCGTTGGTCATGCGATTGACAAACACGGCGCGATTCGGCTTTTCGATGCCCTTGAACTTGCCTATACCGCCGCTCACGAGCGATCCGGCGTCGTCCTCGTTCATGCAATACGCCGCCCGCAACTCGAACAAGGACAGGAGGTCCTTGCAAGCACTGGCACAGCGTTGCCATCGGTCGACGAAGACGAACACGAAGGTGCCTTTGCGCGGGCCTTCCTCTGCGATGCGCTTCAGCAACTCCGCCGGCGATGGCGCCTCGCCGGGCTTGGGGACGCGGAAGGCGGGCGCGGGATGCAGCGCTTTCTCGGCATCGAGACCGTCGACGATCAAGGCGACGCGACGCGTACCGATGCCGTCCGCGATCGCTTGTAGGGGCAGCTCAGTCAGGTCGTCGAAGGCCTGGAACCGCGCTCCCAGCGCTTGGGCGGCAGCGGGAACGCCGCCGGCGGGCAGCACGCCACGCCCGTTGAAATACACGACCTCCTCGAAGTCGCCGGCGACCCTTATGCTGGCCAGCATGGCGGCCAGTAAGCCGTCGTGTATCTGGTCGTCGTAACCGCTGAACAGGACGTTGAACGCCGCGCGCCGGGTCAGCGGAACGATGAGCGCGTCGGCATCGAAGGTCAGGCGCTCGCCCAGCAGAATCTCGTTGGGTCCGCAACTTGCCGCGAAGCTGCCGGCTGCCGGTAGCGCCGGCAGATGGGCGCCACTAAAAATGCGGGTCTTGGCGCGCGTCTCGGGCGTGCTGCCTTGCGCCGACAGCCTGGCGATGTGTTCGCGGCACAGTGCTGCTTCCGCCAGCGGAATCAAGAATTTGATGTTGCCGGATTTCGCGCCGTTGGCATTGTTGAGGATGCCCTCGGGAGGGCTGCGCAGCTCGGCCGCCGCCCAGTTGTTACCGCCCAGGATCATCGCCGAATCCTCTTGACCGCAAGCCAGCGCGATGCGACTGCCCAGCTGAGTGATGAGGCTGCCGATCGATTGGGCGTTGATCCCCTTCAGGGTTTGCGTGGCCAGCAGGATGTGGATGCCAAACGAGCGGCCCTGTTTCAATAGTTGCGACAGCAGTTGCTCCGCCGCCTCCGCAACTTGGCGCGTTTCCGAGAACAGGACTTGGAACTCATCGATCACCAACAGGATGCGCGGCAGGCGCGCGGTGCTGGTACTGCGGTATTCGGCAAAATCGCGCACTCCTGCTTGCTTGAACATGCGCGCCCGCTGTTCCAATGCATCCACGAGATGGCGCAGCACCGTGACCCCGTATTCGGGATCGCTTTCGGTGGCCACCAGCCGGGCATGGGGGAGAGGCGGTGCGGCATACACAGTGAATTCGGTCGATTCCTTGTAATCCAGCAGGTAAAGATCGAGCTCTGCCGGATCGTATTTTTCGCACAGCGTGTGGATCAGCACGTGCAGCAAGTTGGATTTACCGGATCCCGTCTTCCCTGCCAGTAAAACATGGTGCTCGGACGTGGTCGCGCCCAAGGTCAACGTCACCGGCTCCCCGGCGAATGTCCACCCGATCGGCACATCGAAACCGCCGCTGGTGCTTGCGCCTTCCTTAAAATCCGTCCACAGATCCGGCAGCGCCCTGTTAAATCGCGCCTTGTCGGCGCAGGCCTGGCTCAGCGTGGCGAAAAAGCCGTCCAGCGCGTCCTGGCGGGGCCATTGCTCCGCTTCGTAGGAGAGGGTCAAGCCGTCGCCGCCGGTTTGGGGGCCGGCCAGCAGCGCGTCGGCGCCCATGGCCGAGGTGTTGATCGTGGCCTGCAGCTTCGCGTAACGTCGGTCCGCCATGCGCGCGCCATCGACCGCGATGACGGGCAGCACCCCGCAACGCGGACCGTTCTCGCAAAGCCGTTCCAGGAACCACACACTCTTGTCCGAGAGCTGCTCCGGCACGTCCAACAGCAGCACCACCTTGTAAGGGAGCGCGTTGTCTGGGTTCTTAACGTTGTACGCCGACCAGGTGCTAGCCTGGTCGTTGAACCGATGTTGGATCAAATCCTCGACTTCGTCCGTCAATTGGCCGAGCGTGGCCTCGATCTCGTCGGCGCGGGTGAGCACACGTTGTTGCGGCACTAGTTGCGCCACTTTGAGCAGCGACAGGATTGGCCTGAGCGATTGTCCCAGGCGAAGCGGGTCGACCAGCGTCAATTCCAAGTGCCCCGGCGGCAGAGCCGACAGCAAGCGCAGCAGTAGGTGATCCGTAAGCTTTTGTTGGGCCGCGTCGTCTGCCGACACGGCGATCGGGCGGGCGAAGGGAAACGGCACGGTGTAGGGCACCATGCAGGAGAAGGTTTCGAACGCAATGCGCTGCGACCCCAGCGCGATCGCCGTGGGGACTTCCGTCGCCAGCGACGGGTGATCGCGGCGGACATCGACCAAGGGCGGTTGGCTGCGAAGAAGCGCGGCGCCAGAACGCGCCGCCAGCGCAGCGATCTTGTCCCATTCTTTGGCAAACACCGCCTGCCAATTCAAGATCCGTTTCGCGCGGTTGGTGTCCGCTTGCTGCCGCTCGTCCGCGAGCCGTTGCGCGGTTGCGCCCTGCGCGCCGCGCAGGGATTGATCCAGGCGCTGGTAGACGGCCTCGTATTCGCGTGTGATGCGTTGGCGCCCTTCGCGATACTCCGCGATCGCCTTGTGGATCCTGGCGATCGTGTCTTTGTAATAGTCGGGAACGCCGCTCATCTGTCCTGTCCGTGATTTTTTTCCTGGATGCCGCGCGCATCCGCGAGGGTCATGTCGATGCTGAGCGCTTGCCGTTGGAACTCTGCATTGAACATCCGCAGCGAATCGATTTCCTGCAGAATCGGATCGAGCACGTCGGCGGCAATCGAGGCGCCAAACCCATCGCGCACGCCGGCGCGGAAGCTTGCGGCGCAGAGGCTCGCCAGTCCGAGGACATCGTCAAACATCGATCTCGTCCTCGTCCGCGTCGTCATCGATCGGCAGTTCGAGGACTTGCTCGCTGGCGCCGATGGTCGGAAACAGCGAGGCGCAAAGCGTACCCGGCAACAGGTAATTGGATTCGAACGCCGGAAGCCTGGTCCTGATGTCGTTCGTGAACGCGCGCCATGCTTCCTCGGACAACTCGATCGAACGGCAATCGACCGTCAGTGTTAAAAGGCGTGCGGTGGCGGCGTCCACCGCGTCCATGTCGCCGACCTCGACGGCGTGTCGAAGTCGGTCGACCTCGGATTGCACTTCGGCGGCCAGTGCCGCACTGACGACGCTCATTCGTATTTTCATGGCTCACCTTCCTCGTGTTCGCGCACGAATTCCAGGCAGGATTGGTCGATCTCATTTTTGGTGGGCAACATCCCCACCATCGGCGAGCCGGCCGCCCGCAAGGCATCGCGAAGTTCCTTCTCTTTTTCCGGGGCGAGGTCGTGGATGTCTCGCGAGCACAGCGTGCATTGGGCGTCCGCCTGTTTATGCCCTTCGGCCTGGAACACCATGTGCGCCATCTGCGCATATAGGTAGTCCGCCTTGCCGCATTTCACCTCGAATGCCATCGAGCCGCCCACCGGCGCGGCCATGCCGTCGCCGCGTCCCAAGATGACCGGCACCTGCAAGTCGCTCACCAGCAGATCCGTTTTCGTGTAGCGTCCGTGGTCGCCGACGAAGGTACGGCCTTGCGTCTCGATGCACCCGCCCAGTGGCGCCAGGGCGCGCCGTGCGATCTGCTCCCCGAACTCGCCGCTCAGGTGGATGCGCGCCCTGCGGGCAACGATGTTGCGCTCCGCATCGCCGCGGGCCGTCGCCCATTGCTGGCGAAACTTGTCGACTTGCCGGCGATAGGCGGGATTGCGTTCGTACAGATAGTGCTGAAGCAGCCGTCGATGTTCTGACGACAGGTTCATCCGATCGCGCAGGATGTCGGGCGTGATTGGGCCACCGTGCAGGGCGGGATTCCATGTCAACCAGGCGTGGAATTGCGCCGCCGGTGGGTTAGTGTCGAGATAGGCATTCAGCGCCTGTTGCGCGGCACGCACCCGCGCAGCGCCGATCGCGATCGCTTGATCGACAGCCGCCAGGCGCGCATTGCATTCTTGTTGGGCTTGCTCCAGAACTTGTGCCGCCATCGCTTGCGCCTGTCTCGTTAGATCCACGCGCTGTTCCATCGACTGGCGGTTCTCGATGGCGCGCTCGAGCGCTGCCTTCGCTTGCGCGAGGGCGCAGTCGGCCCGCTCGACATCGGCTTGCGCTTCGGTGACGGCAGCGTAGTCACCAGAGCAGTCCGGGCCAGCATCCTCCTCGGTGACGGGTTGCGCAAGGCAGGACGACAAGGAGGATTCGGCAGTACTAAGCGCGTGGCGACTTCCTTCCAGCGCCTGCTGGGCGTCGTCGACCGCCTGGTTTGCGGCTTGCTCCTGCTGAACCGCCCGTTCCAACATGCTTTCGCTGCGCGCGGTTTCGTCGTGCGCGTCTTGGAATTTCTGTGCGGCGGCAGCGATTTGGGCATGGCATGCGCCCGCCATCGCCTGGCGCACCGACTGCAAGCCGTGCAACAGGTCTTCCAGGTTCTCTACTTGGCCGATTGAAACTTGTGCCATGTCCGCGCCTCAGCTTTGCAAGTAATCCCGCAAGCGCGCTGCAAGTTGGACCAGGTAGGGTACTTGCTCGGACGCGTTCGCATCGAACTGCTGCAGCTGCTGCACGAGCGCGTGGTAATCCTCCTCGAAACGGCGTCGTTTCTCGTCTTGCCAGGTGTCGCCGAGCGCGGCGAATGCACCGTTGAGGTTGCCTACGGCGTCGTTGAGCGAATCCACGAACTGCTGCAAGGCATACGCAAAGCGCTCCAGTTCCTCCGGGTCGCCGACGGCCTGTGCCATTACCAGTACCCTCCGTCCTGCGCCGCGGCGGTCTGCGTGGTCGACTTCGCGTTCGGCTGGCGGGCCTCAATGGTGGTGGGCTGGATATCGATGGCATCCGGTGCCGGCACGGTATTCGGGGTCTGCGACCTGGTCCGAATGGTGACGGACATGGTGATGTATTTGAAATTCTCGCGCAGTCGTTTCGCATTTTCCGCATACAGCAGCGGATGCGAGGAGCCTTCCAAGAACTTGCTGAGTACCGCCTCGTCGGCATCGGCGCCGATGGCCATCGCCATGCGGTCGCATTTCGCCGAACGGCCATCGCCGATGAACTGTTGCAGCGGCTTTTCCCAGGCATCGTTCGGCCCGCCGTCGGAGACCAGCACCACCGTCGGGCGATACGCGCGCGATGGCACCGTATCCTTGTCCTCGATCATGGCCTTTGCCATCTGGAGGGCGGTTCCGAGCGGCGTCATGCCATCGGCGGACAGATCCTGCCACTGGATGGCGCTGGCACTCGTCAGCGCTTGGTGCAGACGCACTTGCGCACCGAAGGTAATGATGGCCACATGGATTTCGATTTCACTCGTTTCCGTGTCGCTGAAATCGCTCAGCATGTCGCGCACCGCCGCATTCAAGTTGCGGATTTTCTCCCCACTCATGCTGCCGCTGACATCCAGCAAGAGAATGACCGGCAGCGGCTTCGCTTTCGGGGCCGTGAATTGCGACGGATCGAACGGGACGTTGCTCATAAAAAGAATCCTAGAAAGTGGAAGAAATGCGGGCCTGCGCGGTGGGAGGAAGCGCCAGTGCATGCCGGTCTGTGGCATTCAGTAAATGCTGCACGGCCGTGCTCAACCTCATGCCCTTTGTCGATCCGCGCTGGCGTGGAACATGAGCGTGTTCCCGGCAAGGTCGATCTGCTTCCCCAGTGCGTCGTGACGAAGCGGTACTTCGCAGTGTCATCACAGCGCCAAACTCGGGTGCAGGAAGATGGTGCCCCTGCAAATACGGAGCGTGAGGGATGTCGTTTGTGTAGAGGCCAGCCGCGTATGCAGCTCCTTGTGGCCGATGTGCCGTACGACCTCGCGCGAGGCACAGGCTTGGGAGCGCAAAAGTGAATGCTGGGACCTCTAGCATGGATCGTTGAGATTGCGAGCGGGCTGTAGGTTGCTGAGGTTCAAAAACTAGCACTAGAACCAGTAAAACGTCGTTACCATCATTTAATAAATGTTCGTTAACTAGTCTACGTGAATCCTTGCATATTGGAAAGAGCTCTTTCATTCCCGGCAGTTGCGTTATCGGCACATGTTGTTTGGGGCGCCGATGCCCTGCGTATTGACTCCGCTCGTGTCGAGCACACCTGTGGCCGCACTACCAAATCGTCTTCCACGCGCCACACCATGATTAGCGAACTCAAGCGTTTGAGCCCGTCATCAGATACCGATTGGCGACTCGGCCGCAATACAAAGTTTTGGGGGCGATAACGAGACCGCCGTTACGATAAGGCCGAAAGACGACATTCTGTGTCGCATCCGAATTCATATTTACGGACGCGAATCGTTCGCCCCGCCGCATCGATTGACATCGGTAGCCAAGGCAAGCTGGGCGGGGTATTATCGTTTTGAAACTTTTTGAATCGAGAGCCATGTTCGTCGCGTCTAAAAATTATTTAAATGAAGTCACAGCGTTGATAAAGAGCAGTGAGCGCATCGATATTGCGGTCGCGTTTTGGGGGGAGGGTAGCGATGCACTGCTCGCCAACACCGGCAACAAGACGATGCGGGTGATCTGCAATTTGTCGAGTGGCGGCACCAATCCCGACCCCATTAAACGATTGCTCAAACAAGGGATCGATCTCAGACAATTAGACGATTTGCATGCCAAAGTCGTCCTCGGTACCTCTTCGGCCTTGATCGGCTCCGCGAATTTTCGACCAATGGTTTGCAGTTGGAGGGCAAGGAAGCTCTTGGGTGGTCGGAAGCGGGTCTGTTGACGACGTCCGCCGCCGATCTTCGCGATATCGCCCAGTGGTTCGACGCCGAATGGCGCCGGGCGCGCCCGATTGAGGCGCAAGACCTCAAGGAGGCAGCGCTGGCCTGGAAACGTCGGCGCGCTGCGCGTCCAAAGGTGAAACAGGTCAAATCGCTATTGGATTTTGCTTCGTCCGATGTCAAGGATCGCAACCTCTACGTCGTCATCTGGGGCGAAAAAGCATCGGAAGGGGCGAACGCGGCCTATGCGAAAGTCGTGTCGCAAGCGGAAGAAAATGCCCAGCTTGAACCGGCGCTCTTGGACAAGCTGAGCTTCTATGAACACTGGCCGGACTTGCCGGAGGAAAGCATCCTCATCAGCTTCGAACGTCACCCGAACGGCAAATACAGCTGCGATGGGGTGTGGGGCCGGCTGGCAGAACTTGATGTGGGGCCAGGAAAAAAACATGGCAGTCTGCAAATCGTGGCAGAACACGACGAGATTCTCGGGCTACGCATTCTCAAAAAACAGCGCAAGGAATTCGAAAACATCCTGCGCCCGGTGCTGGACGATTTATGGCACGAGTTCGAAGGGCCGAACAAAGGGGCGATCATCCCCCTGAACCGAGCGCTGGCGAAACTAGGCCGTTAATCGCATTGGACCAACCGATGAGCTTCGCTGACCAGGTCTTCCGCGTGCTCGGCCACGCGCTGAGCAGTCCGCAATTGCGCTACCGGCCAGATACGTCGTCCGGTATCGTGACGTCGTTCCACCCTGTTTCTGGCACACCGCTGTCACTGTTTGCGTAACTGGCCATGAATTCCAGGCCCGAAATACGGGCACAAGAGGCCTTACTGCCCTACCTGGTGGCCGCCGGATTTCAGGTCACGCGCGAGCGCAGCGTGTGTATCGATGGCACCCGGCGCATTTTCGATTTCATGGTGCGTCCGGCTTGCGGCGGGGCTATCTCCAATAGTTTCGCGGTCGGTGAGAAGGAGGTCCGCTGGATTCGTGGCGAACGGTCTCAGCTAGACGCTGCGGGCCAGTGATCCCATCCGTCTGTGATCTACAAAAACTTATGGTGTGTCTGCGGCAATCCAGTTCGGGTCGGAAGCGGTCTCTGCAGTAGAGGAGGACCGGTTCATCAGTTGGTTTCGTATGGCCTTTAGGCGAACTGATGTGGTGCTAAGTGCGGTTTTCCACTAAGCCTTTGATTTGTAAAAGATAAAACGGCCTGCAAAGCCGCGGAGACGGGTTCGACTCCCGTCCTCGCCTCCAAAATACATGTAGGTCATCGCATTTGAGCTGACCTACGTCAGGTCCGGCAATTCGATGCTGGCTATTGCATCGTCAGCGAACTGACAGTGAAACGCTTCGGAAGCTTTTAGAACTCGGTGAGTGAAAACAAACTTGCCGCATGTCGGGCTTCCGTTTTCATCTAGGCAGCACTAGGCGTCGTTAATGTGGATCGTTGTCGGATCAAGGATTGAAACCTTCAGTTGGCTCATTGGTCGTCGCTGTTGGAACCATTGGCGTAGCGGTACGGCTCCCATGATTCGGGGTGTGCCGTTGGTATTTGCAGTCCTGTTGATCTTTCCTACGACCTGAAGCTTCTCACGCCCGCAGTAAATCGTAATGTTCTGCTCGTCTTTCCCAAAGTAGCGGTCACTGTTGAGCGGTACATTGAAGAAGCCTGTGCGGTGGTAAGTGTTCTGGAGGGTCAGGAGGAAGTAGGGCGCGGCTGTGAGTGTCTTGTCTACTGGGGCGGCAACTGGTGGTGCGCCGTTGGTGTCGGTGCGGATCTCGATGGCGACGTGCGGCCGGGCCGGTGCAGGCTCGAGCTTAGGGAGGTGCTGCACGACCTCTTGAACCTTCTCTTCAAGCTTGGCTTCTGTGCTGGTGTCCGTCGGATTTGCCTCGGTAGGCGTCTCGATCACGGCACTCGTGCGGCCACCGTTCCATTCTGGCTTCAGAGTTTGGATGATGCTGTCTTCAAGCCCTGCCGCAAGATTGAGGTGAAAGCTGCCATAGCGAAGCAGGCCAGTATCCGCCAGGGCAAGGATGTCTATCTGCTGGCCGCGCTTCAAAAGTTCAACGATAGCGATACGGTTTCGCCAATTCGTGCGCTGGTCTACGTTGGGCTTCTGGTAGCCGAACATGCGACGCTGAAGGCTTTGAGTGGTCTTTCCTACATATTTCACTGTGCCACCTGTGACAAACGCATACAGGACGTTTTGACGGTCCGCCAGATCGTTTAGCTGAAGAATGAGTTCTTCACCTTCCAAACTCCACCGGCCTGCTCGTTGAAAACCGATCTCAAAAAGTCTTTGCATCGTTATCTCTCCTTATAGTGTTTAACGAACGAATTCTACTATCGCTTCAAACTGATTTGGCGGGAAAAGGCTCGTGTTTCAATAATAATTTGGTATCTAGTTCATTTGATTTGATGATCATGAGTGGAAAAGCTAATCATGAGTACTCATGGTTAAAATACGTACTCATGGCGAGTGGGAATACTCATGGATAACATAAAAAGGCCCCTTGGGGCTTCTTTATTAATGCGCAAGGAAAGCAGTAATCTCGTCTAGCTCCGCTTATTGATGAGCCACTGAATTAGGCCAGCACTAACAATCAAATCTGCTAAACGGTTTAAGTCAAGAGCCGGGAACATTCAATTTGTAGTTCGTGATGCGACTTTCGGCGTTTGTCAACGCAGTTGTCGCGTCACATCAAACTGCTTGCTTAAAGTCTCTGACCGAGTTCGTTTCAGATTCAACAAGACTGGATCTTCCAGTTTCCAACTCCTCGTGGCATGCGTCCAACGCTTTGGATTGCGGTTTCTGGCATCGCGGCACGCCAGCAGCCTTTCGCGAGAGAACTCATGCATAACGTTGTGCACAGCAATTAAAGTCAAGATCTGCTCCCGTCTATCAAACCAAACTTGCCATTAGAGCAATACTGGTTCGACCAGGAGCAGACTTGGCTACATGTCGCCAAGCATGGACATAATCGCGACATCAGCAGGGGGGAGGTTGGAAGTTCAGGTCGGCACACGGGAGGTCTCCTCAGAACCCGCAACATTTTAAACTTGCCTCAAGTGCAACAACTATCGTAAGCTGGGCTTTGGCAAATTCATGGTCCTGGGGGCGAGCAAGTTTCTGCCCGAGGGTAACCCGATAGAGTACGATTTGCCGGCGGCGGCGGCGGCGGCGGCGGCGGCGACGAGCCGACGCCGGCCAGTACTTTGCCCAGCGACCCGAACAAGAACCGGTTCGGTGGGCAGTCCCGCAGCGACGGATTCAGCCTCGACGCGCGCTTCGAGCCGTCGGACAGCCGGAAGTGGGTCGCTGTCGTGCTGACCGTGATGGCGGACGACCCGGCACGGATCGGAATGGAAGACTACGCCTGCTTCATTCTTCACCCGACCTTTTCGCCCGCCGAAGTCAAGGTGCCGTTCCGCGCCGGCCGCGTTCAGTTGCGCGTCCAAGCCTGGGGTGGCTTCACCGTTGGTGTGCGCATACCGAGGGACAGGGTAGTCCTTGAATGCGACTTGGCGCAGGTGGCCGACGCGCCGCAAATTATTAGGGCGCGCTGACATCCAAAACGCTGAGTGGCCGGCAGCCAAGGATGCCTATCGACGGCGCAAGGCCATCGTCGAGGCGCCTAACGCCTGGATCAAACATGTGCTGGGATTTCGTAGCTTCAGCCTGCGCGGACTGCGGAAAGTGGCGGCTGAATGGAAGCTTGTTTGTGCCGCCCCGAAACTTACGGCGGATGAGCTACCTCGCGGCATCTTCAAAACGAAAGGACCAGGTAGCGGACCAAAACAGCTCGCTACCAGCACCTCGTCTGCCGTCAACAAACATTGGCTCACGTGGAAACATCCACGACTGGCCCTACAACATCAATTTTCTCTTTTTTCTTCTGCCGCACAGACTCCTAGGGACCACAGCCTCGTTCTTGCCATGACAGCAACCGCGCTCGTATTAATGCTGTGGCTACCAGGATTTTTGCCGGCGCCGACACCGCATTTTCTTGGTAGAACTAAATTACCGCACGTCCTAAAGTTGTGTCCATCTCAATTCAGCGTCAGCTAAAAGTCTGGCGTCCTCGACAAGGACATAACGACATGGACTATCTTTTTGCCCGATTCTTCGCAGACACCGCCGCTGTATGCGGCCACGAGAAAACGCTGCACGCGAACTTCATGCACCAGTTGTTGATGGACGGGGTACCAAGGGATTGCATCGCGCGCGAACACGCGGATGGGGACAAGCGGATCGACCTGGTCGTGCATGCCAACCGGAGCGGCGACCGGTGGCTCGCACGCGACGATGCGGTAGTGGCATTCGAGTTCAAAGGCGGCGCCTACAACGTACGTAATGCGTTGCACGACACCATCGACTCCGAGGGCTATTGCGCTGATATGGACAAGCTCGCGACGCTGCGTCGCCAGGGCGCCGAGGCATGGTTCGTGTGCGTAGACATGGCCGAGCTAGGGCTGGCGTTGTCGCCACGCCAGCAACAACGCGTCGCTGGCCAGTGTGCGCGGCGCGGCGTCCACTTCGCCTACTACGCCCAGGGTGCCGACCACTGCGTGATCGCACGGCCGGGAACGAAGCCGGTCGACGTCGCGCTGGCGTGTGGCATGGTCCGCAACGAAGGCCCCGTGCGGTGGCAAGACTGCTTGCCGGAGCTGGCGTCGCTGCTCAATCGGGCAGACGTCACGGAGGACACGGTCACTGGATTCATTTACCACGCGTTGCAGCGCGCCGGCGTCGGCACTAATCGCCTCTCGCTCGAGACCTATTTCAACTGTGCGGCGCAGGGGACGCGGATGCACCAGCGTCCCGACCTATGTGTATTTGGCGATCGTGTGGGCGGACGGTTTAATTTGTACCGGAGCGGCGACCGCAGGCGCCCCAACGATGGCATCAAGATCGGCGACCTGCAGGCGGTCATTGAAGTCAAGAGTAGCGCCAACGCGCGACGCGTCAGCGCTGCTGCCTTCGCTAAAAAGATCGCCGCGGATATCGACAAGCTGGTGTGGTGGCGCGAACGCCTCGGCCAAGCGAGGTTGGGAGCGGGTTATGCCGACGTGTCGAAGCCGGATTACGTTATGATCGCTGTTGACAATAGTCAATCTTCGCTGGCGCCGTCGACCCTTGACGACTTGCGCCATCACGCCGCGAAGAATTCGGTCCATTTCCACTACCTGAAGGTCGCCCACAATGAAAAAGCCTGAGTCCGTGGCAAAGCTCGAAGACCTCGGCCGCGTGCGCCTGTCGGCTTCGTTCTACATGCGAGACTTCCTGTACAGCGAGATCGCGGCTATGCACGGGCTGCTCAACGTGCCAGAGAATCCAGATCTCGCAATCGAGGTAGGCGGGCAGCTGTGCGAGAGCCTGCTCGAGCCGCTGCAGCGCCAATTCGGCAGGATCGCGATCCGCTCGGCCTATCGGTCACTTGCCGTGAACGAGTTGGGCAACCGTCTCGGTCTGGGCTGCGCCACCAATGAACATAATTACGCCCGCCACATCTGGGACGTCCCGGACGACCACGGCCGCGGCGCGATGGCGTGCATCGTCTTGCCTTGGTTCGCCGACCGCTACGCAACCGGTGCGGACTGGCGGGCACTGGCTTGGTGGATCCATGACCATCTTCCTTACTCGTCGCTGTACTTCTTCCCGAAGCTCGCCGCCTTCAACATCGGCTGGCACGAACAGCCCGAGCGTCGCATCGACAGCTACATCGCGCCCAAAGGCTGCTTGACCCGCCCTGGGATGGCTAACCACGCTGGCAGCCACGCGTCCGAGTACGCCGAACTGCTGGCGCTGCGGGAGGCTGATTGATGGGCCTTATCGACCAGTTGGCCGATCCGGCGGCGACGTGGGCCAGGGAATGGCGCAGGTACCTGGCTAGGCAGGTCCGACGTAGCGGAAGCGAGAGTCTGGCCTTGCTCAGGCAGTTCGCAACCGTGAAGCCGGGACGCCTGGCGCCAAGCGACCGCGAGCGTATCGCGACTGCCCTACATTGCGAAGTCGAACGCCTGTTCGGTACCGTCCGCGACGGGCAGCCGTTCAGCAAGGCGGCCTGGATGCGCGCGGCCGGACTCGATGAGCCGGGTAATGCGACCAAGCGATACGGTGAATTCGTAATAGCGCCGTGGTACTCCACGGACTATGAGGCCTGGGAAGAACGCCGCAACAAGCTGTCCGCTAACGCGGGTCATTTCGGGCGCCTGATCGAGGCGCTTTGCATGTTTTCCAGCGACGCGCGGGAACATGTGTGCCGGCGCATCTTCGCCGGTACGTCGTTCGCCGGCGACGCGATCGACCCCGAACGATACGCGCGCGCGGCTGGCCACCTGCAGGCGCTCGTGCGCGCGACCGATGCGCTCGTCGCATACGGCAATGACAAGGAGGGCATCGAAGGTCTGTTCGTGCGCACGGCACAGGTGAAGCGGCGTATGTCCTCCACGGGCTCGCGCCCTCCCTCGTGGCCTTATCCTGACTGGTTCTATCCGCGTACCGGTGTGCTCGACATTCCTGACGTCTATTGGGACGAGCGCGACTCCGTAGAGTACGGCATGGCAGGGCCAGGGGCACATGCGATGTTCGACGCGAACGATCCCCGCTACCGCAACCTGTTGCGCATGTCGTTCGATTGGTTGGACAGCCTCGTGCATCTACCTCGTGCGTACATGGGCTGCATGGCCTTTCCGCAGGACTTGGTAGACGATGTCGAGCAGGAGGCTGACCAGATCGGCGTACATCTGTCCATCCAATACCGGTTGCAACACAGCCTGGTCGAGCGACGCGAGCTTGCTACTGGCCGGACCAGGATCCAGGGGATCCACCCAGCCGACCTGCAGGATGGGCCTGCCGGCGCTGGCGAAATGGTTCCGCTGCAGGTAAGGCGGCATCCGGAGGAGGAAGGCCACTGCTGGCTCGTGATTTACCCGGCGAAGGGGCGCAAGGGTTTGTGCCCGATGCTCTATTGGCCGCAAGCCGAAGCCGGGGTCTTCGTATGCCCGCTGGACGCGAACAACCTGCACGCGCTTTCGGAGTTTTGCATGACTTCGGATGATGGGGTGATCACGCTCTTCGAACGGCTCGAACAAATGTTGGCGATGCCATCACGGCAATTGGCACATGAGTGGGCTCGTACCGCATTCGACTTGTGCTCCAACCCTGTACTGGAAATGGCTTCGATCGTCGGGTGATATATGGCAAGGACCGCGATGCGGAGGAGGGCAAGTCGTTTAGATTTCTGAACAACCGATCAACTGGCTTGGATCTGAGGCGATCTATACTGGGTTCGAGAGGGCAATTGCAGAGTTCTTTCGAGCCCCATGGACGTGTGGTCAGGCGAACTCATGTGGTGCTCAAGTGTGGTGCTACGCTAACCCGTTGATTTGTAAGAGCCAAAACGGCCTGCAAAGCCGTCTAGACGGGTTCGACTCCCGTCCTCGCCTCCAGCATATCTGTAGATTAGCGCTTTGGCGCTGATCTAAGTGAACGATGTAGCTTATCCCTTCAAATCGACGCATTACGTTTGCGACACTACATACGGCTCGATCACACCGGTGCATTGGCGGACCTTCAACATTAATGCCATAATTTGGATCTCGACAATTCCAGTCCTCGGATTCGCTGGCGAGGGCGTAACCTGAGTAGGTCCATGAGTAACATGAAAGCGTCCATGCAGGTGTTGGAGTTATTTCCGACGCCGGTTTTCGTTGTGCAGACCCAAGGGGTAGACAACGAGGAACTGGCGCGCCAGATCTATGCCATTCGCGACGAGGAAGTCGCAGCCGGCATCGCCGACAAGACTGGCCTGTCGAACTATGGCGGCTTCCGTAGCTATGACCTGTTGCCGCTCCCGGGGTTTGCACAGCTCAAGCAACTCGTGCTGCGGGTGCTCAACGAATGCATGGTCAAAGGCGCATGGTTTGCGGAACCGGAGGTCACGGAAGCGCAGTTCGGCGCGATGTGGGGGGTTATCAATGGCAAAGGGCACGCCAACAGCCCCCACAATCACCCGGGCAGTTGGATCAGCGGCGTGTATTACCCGCAGGTGCCGGCCGCGAAAGAACGTGCCGGTTCGCTCTGCTTCCGTGATCCGATCCTGGCGCGCACCTTTACCCGCAGCTTTTACCGCAATGTGCAGGCCGAGGCGGCATCCGTGGTGCCCGAAGTGGGCAAGCTGATCATGTTCCCAAGCTGGGTCGAACACCACGTCGGCCCCAACCTGACCGATGAGGATCGCATCGCCATCGCGTTTAACATCGACCACGCGAAAGCGCGCTAGCTTTTCGAAGCCGCGCTTCAGCAGGCGTTCAGGCGCACCCCGAAGAACGCGTTGACGGTCAGCCGTCCTTGTTCCGGATCGGCGCTGAGCAGCTCCGGATGGCGGATGTCGCCGCTGTGGTAGATCGTGCCATCATAGAACAACGCGCGGTTGAACGCCGCCGGGACGGTCGCCATCTTTTCAAAATATGCGTTGGTCTTGGTCGGATACGCGGGGGCGCTGTCGATCAAGGCCGAAAACGCGTCACGGTCCATATGCTGCCCGCGGGCCATCATGGCCGACAATGTCGCGGTGTCGACCCGCGGTCGAAAAAAACTCGTGCCACCCAGCCGTTCATCCTTGAACAAATACAGGACCATGGCGAAATTGCCTTCGCCCGGCTGGAAGGGACCGCCATCGACATGCGGGATTCTCTGGAATGGCTCGAGATTTTCCGGCTTGCGCGTGACCATCGACATCCTGCACAAGGCGCTGCGGGTGCGCCGGGCGCCAAGCTGACCCCGGATATATTGTGAAAAAAACGCTTCGAATGCCTGGTGCGCGGCTGGGGGCAGCCGCAGTTCCGGCCCGGGATAGTAGTGAGAATCTTCCGGCGAAAAATCCGCGCGCCGCGCGACGGCATGGGCGATGAATTGCATGGGATCGCGCAGGATATTGTCAACGACTACATAAGAACGGCCATCGTTCAGCGCGACTTTACTCATCGAGGGATTTGGGTTGAACATGGGCGGCTCCGAATTAAAAGGATCAGCTCGGCCGCTCTGCGCGGCAGAACCGCTGGACGTAAGCCTGATGCGATGGCAACTGCTGGACCGTCCTTTCGATCTTCTGGCGAATCGAGCCCAGGAACTGCGACAGCTCGGCATCGCCCATCAGGTCGGCCGACTGGTGATGCTGCTCGGGCATGATGCCCTGGCCCAGCATGACTTGCAGCCACGACGACTCGGTAAACAACTCACCCTCGGTGCGGAACACCCGTCCGGTTTCGCGGAACAGGTCGATGCGGTGTTGCAGCGATGCCGGCGCTTCCATGTTCCTGGCAGCTTCCCAGTACGGGGTATCGGCGCGACTGGTCACCTTGTAATGCAGGATGATGAAATCGCGGATGTGGGCGATCTCCCTTTGCACTTGGGTGTTGAACTCGTCGATGTCGGAGCGGCAGATGCCGTCGGCCGGGAACATCTGCATCAAACGGATCAGATTACGCTGGATCAGATGGATGCTGGTCGACTCGATCGGTTCCAGAAAGCCGCTCGACAGGCCGATGGCGACGACGTTGCCTTTCCACGATTGCTTGCGCTGGCCTGGCTTGAACTTGATCATGCGCGGCTGCGTCAGCGGCTCGCCATGCAGATTGTCGAGCAAGATCTGCATGGCTTCCTCGCCGTCCATATACTTGCTGGAGAATACGTGGCCATTGCCAACCCGGTGCTGCAGCGGGATCCGCCACTGCCAGCCGGCGCCGCGCGCAATCGCGCGTGTCATCGGCACCGGTTCGCCCATCAATTCAGTCTGTACCGCGATGGCGGTGTCGTTAAACAGCCATTGCGACCAGTCGTCGTATTCCACCCCCATGGTCTGGCCCAGCAACAGCGAGCGAAAGCCGGTGCAGTCGATGAACAAATCGCCTTCGATCAAGGCGCCGTTTCCGAGCTTGAGCCCGGTCACGTGGCCGCTGGCGGCGTCAAGCATCACCTGGTCGATCTTGCCTTCCACCCGCTTGGCGCCGAAACCTTCGCTGTACTTGCGCAGGAACCTGGCGTACAAGGTCGCGTCGAGATGGTAAGCGTAATTCATGACGTCGTTCGGCAGATGCGCGAAGCGGCCAAGCTGGGCCGACTTCAATTCCAGGCAATAGTCGCCGAAGTCACTGGCCAGGCCGCGCTGGCGGCCCTTGTGCCAGAAATGCTGGAAGCCCGCAGACCAGTGGTCGACGCCGGTCAAGCCGAACGAGTGGATATAGTCCTCGCCGGGCGCGCGCCAGTTCTCGAAGCTGATGCCCAGCTTGAAGGTCGCCTGGGTTGCCCGCATAAAGTCGGCTTCGTTCAGTTCCAGCAACTGGTGAAACTGAATCAAGCTGGGTATGGTCGCCTCGCCCACCCCGACGGTACCGATCTCGTCGGATTCGACCAGCGTGATGTCCAGTGTCTTGCCCAAGATCCTGGAGATGATGGCAGCGGCCATCCAGCCGGCTGTGCCGCCGCCGGCGATGACGACGCGCCGCACGGGCTTCCTGCCGATATTTTCCGGATTGTTCTGTTGCATGGGGTGTCTCCTGCTACCGTTTTAGTTTCTGCATGATTGCGGCCCGCATGGACCGCGCCTTGTCGAGATCGAGCGGACCGAGGACCCCGCGCGCCGGTTCCGGGATATGCGCCGCTTCACTGCCGTCCGCTTCAAATATGTAGTGGCGGAACACCTCTTGCCATGCCAGTCGCTGGGGCGGCGGCAGTTCGCGCAGCGTCAGGATGGCGTGCATCAGGGTGTTGACCGGGGCATCCATATAGCCTGGCGACTGGCGCCACCAGTAGTTGATCAGGACGTTGAAACTGTCGAGCCCCTCGATATGGTGCCACCACATGCTGGGAATGAAGATGGCGTCGCCCGCCAGCAATTCGGCCACCTGCGCATGCGCCATGGCCTCGGCAAACCTGGGGAATTTCATCAGGTCCGGCCGATGAAAATCGACCAGGCTGATGGGCTGATTGGCCGGCGCAAAATCGAGCGGCCCGATGTACAGGTTGCTCAACTGCTCGGGCGGGAACAAGGTGAAGCGGCGACGCCCGGCGGCCACGCAGGCCAGGTTATCGGGTAGATCCTGGTGCGCGGGAATGCGCGAACGGTTGCCAGTCCACACGCTGACGAGCGGATCGCGATCGCCCAGGTCGAGATCGTTTTCGTCCCGGAAGCCTGGCAGGCAGGTGTCCACTGTCGTCGAGCCGACATAAAAAGTCGGCGCACACGGGTCATCGAGGTGTTCGAGCACTTGATCGAGGATCGCGTCGAGCCTGGCGTTGACGGCGTCGAAGTTAAATCCGCTGATGTCGTCGTTATAAAAATAGCGCCCCGCGATCTCGGGCGGACCGATCAGTGCACGGACCACCTCGCCCCGGTAGAAGCGGCGCAGATAGGCGATGCCCTCGCGCTGCGAGCGCAGGCTGGTCTTGACCAGCGGCCAGCTTGCGACCAGGCCGCGCAGCACCAGCGGCTCGGTCGCAGTGAGAATGGCGTCAGTCAGCGCGGAAGGTAGCGCGCCGCTGATCTCGCGCATCGGCTTAGCCATCGACCGCAACGCGCTGGTTTTTGCGCTCGATGAGCTCGCGCAGCTGGACGAGCGATGCACCCATCTGATGGGCAGCCATCAGGTAGCCGTGCCGATGCAGGTGCGCAAGCGCCGCACCGTCGAGCGCGGCGAGCTTTTCCTCGTTGATCGTCGAAAAACCAAGCAGCTGGTTGTGCGAGCCGTTGTTCAATTCGATGTCGAGCGTGAACGGCTCGATCAGGTCATGGTCGAGCAGCGCGGCGACAAAGCCGGCGTTGCTCTGCAGCCCCTCGTGCAAAGCCAGCAGCAGGCTGTTGACTTGTTCCAGCAGCTCGCTCTGGCCGCCGTATTCGAGAAACAGCGGATAGCCGGTGGCCGTGCTCACTTTTGGATGATCGAGGTCGACATGCACCAGCAGAGCGTCGCCATGCAGTCCCATCGAGAAGGGCTGGCGCGCCACGGCCATCGGCACGTACAGCGCATCCCAGGCATCGGCGCCGGCAAACAAGTTTTCGCCCTCGACAAAACCGAACAGCGCCACCGGCTCGTAGCGCTGTTCGTTGCCGGTCTCGCGGAACACGATCGGATAGTGGGCCAGCACATTGCGAAACTCGGCCGGGAAGGTCGGGCAGATCGTCTCGCCGTCACCGAACCGGGTGCCGCGGCCAAGAATGATTTTCAGGTCTTTGTGTTCGACGTTGTTCAACAAAACACGGTGGGTCATTGCTTGCCTCTTCATTCAAATGTCATTGACTACCTGGTCGGCATGCCGTGATGCACGATATGCCCGATCAGTTCGCGGTTGCCGGGCAGCCCCGCCAGCATCTTGCGGGTCATTGCGGCCGCCTGGCGGAAGTAGCCGTCGGCCAGATCGGCGTGCTCGCAGTGGCGGATCCGCCGGTCCACTTCCGGCACCAGCCCCATGCCGTACATCACGTATTGATAACTTGCGGCGGGAAACAGCTCTTCGATCCGGTGCAGGTCGTAGCGCGACGGCGGCTGCGAGCGCCAGAGCGCGAGCAATTCATTCAGGCGCGTGGGGATCGATTCCGGCGCCCGGTGATCGCGCCAGTACTGGCTGGCGTTGCGCTGGCTGAGCACATAATGCAACTTGAGAAAATCGATCACCCGTTCCCACCGGTAGGTGAAGGCATCGTTGAAGCGTTTGGCGACGATGTCCATCACGGCGCGGTTGGCCGGCATGCCGTCGCTGAGCATGGTGGCGGACAACTCCACCATCGCCAGTGCCGACGCCTCGAGCGGCTCGATGAACCCGGCCGACTGGCCGATGGCCACGCAGTTGCGGTGCCAGAAATGGTCGCGGTAGCCGGGCTCGAAGCCGAGCTTGCGCGGCGCGGTGAGCATCGGTGCGCCACCGCCGCTGCGTTCGACGTAGGCCAGCAAGGCCTGCTCGGCCTGCGCGTCGCTGGTGTGGGCGCTCGAATACACGTGGCCGATGCCGCGCCTGGTCGGCAAGCCGATATCCCAGATCCAGCCGGCTTCCTGCGCCGTCGACCTGGTCTGCGATGCGATCGGACTGGTCGGCTCCGGATAGCCCAGCTGGACCACGCAAGCGCGGTCATTGAACAGGATATGCTGTTGCGGCAGCAGGGGGACGCCATAATGCTTGCCCAGCAATAGCGCTTGCGAGCCGCTGCAATCGATGAACAGATCGCCCTCGATGGCGCCGCCCAGCTTGGTCTGCACCGAGGCGATGTCCCCGTCATCGTGCGCATGGACCGCCACCACATGGTCCGGCACGTGGATCACGCCGAGTTTCTCGGTGCAGTGGCGCCGCAGGAACAGGCCGAACCTGGCGGCGTCGAGGTGGTAGCCATAGTTGGCCACGGCGGCGAACTCCGTCGTCGTCGCCTGCTTGGGCGCCCTGCCGGCGCGGCACAGGTGCGGCTGGACGCTGACCAGGTCGGCAAACGGCACGGCGCCGTGCTGGCGCTGCCAGCTCGCGGCCAGATGGGTCTCGCCATAGCCGTAGGGGAGTTCGAACGGGTGGTAATAAGCGTCGTCATCGCTGCCGTCGACCCAGCCGACAAACAGCGAACCCTGTTTGAACGAGACGTCGCAGGCGCGGAAGAAATCGTTCTCGGAAACGCCAATGCGGTGCAAGGTCTCACGCATGCCGGGCCAGGTTCCCTCGCCGACACCCACCGGCGCCACCTCGGGCGATTCGATCAGGGTCACCTTCAGGGCCGGGCCGGCAGGGGTCTGATGCGCTGCCGCGACCAGCGCGGCGGTCAGCCAGCCGGCCGAGCCGCCACCGACAATCACGACCTGTTCCAGGGGTTTACTGCGCACGCGAATCTTCCATCGTAGTAAGTCGTTATAGCGATTCAGTGTAGCAAGAAAAAAGCAGGCCATGGTCGTCACCACAGCCTGCTTCAGGATCTGCTCACATACCTAGTGCTGCCTTAGGTAATCAGAACGTGTAACGTGCGCCAACCATGTAACGTGGGCCGGTCTGGGTTGCGTTCAGGAAGTGGGCCTGGGTGCGACCATACTGGCGTTGCGTCGAATTGGTCAGATTGATCCCTTCGAACAGCACGTTCAGGTTTTTGGTCACGGCATAGCCCACGCTCAGGTCGGTCTGGCCATACGCCTTGGTGTACACCGGATCCAGGTGGCCGCCGCCGTCGGTCTTCGAGGCCAGGAACGAGTCGCGCCAGTTGTAGGCAAGCCGTATCGTCCAACCGAAGTTTTCATAAATACCCACCAGGTTGGCCGAATTGCTCAGACCCAGGATTGCGAACTGATCGGTGGTTTGGTCGTTCTTGTATTTCAACGGCGAGGTCACGTAGGTGTAGTTCGCCTGAACGCCAAAGCCCGTCTCGCCGAACATATGCTGCACGGCCAGTTCGGCGCCATGCAAGCTGGCCGGTTGCGAGTTCACGTAGCTGGACGTCCTGAACTGCATCAGCGGGTCGCTCGGAATGCCCGTGATCACACCGGTGGCATTGCCAACGGAGTTCACACCGGTCTTCGTGACGCCAGGCTGGCCGTTGTAGTTGTTGAGAATGTAGTTACGGATGCAGTTGGTGTCGGCAACGGTGCAATGACCCGTGTTCAAGGCGGCGTTATAGTACGCGCCGCCGATCGGGGTATGGATGCCGTACTGGTTTTCCAGGACCTGGCTCTGGGCGGTATAGTCAGTCAATTTCTTGTTGAACAGACCCAGCGAGGCGACGCTATGCTGCGTGAAATACCACTCGAAGGACAAGTCCAGGTTCTTCGACTTCACTGGTTTCAGGCTCGGATTACCCGTCGCAGCAGTACCACCCAGGTAGTAGTCGGAACCGGTGCCGATGTTCAGGCCGCCCTGCAGCTCGTTATAACGGGCACGGCTGATCGTCACGCCGGCGCCGGCGCGCACCTTGAAGTTCGAGGTCACGTCGAAGTCGGCATTCACGTTTGGCAACACGTTGCTGTAGGAGCCATGCGTGGTCGAGTAGGCGGTACCGGCAAAGGTCAGCGGCAGCTCATTCTGCGAAATCCAGGTCACGCCTGTCGCCGGGAGCACCTGGGCCACCGAAGTGACCTTGGTTTTTTCAAAGTGCAGGCCGACCGAGGTGTGGACCGGAATGGCCAGGTCCCAGTCCTGGCTCAAGGCCACGTAGGCCGTCGTGGTTTTTTCCTCCAGACGCTGGTCGCTGTCGGTCGTGGCGAAATTCGGCAGGAAGCTTGCTTGCGTTTTCAGACCGTCGTTACTGACATAGCCAGGCTTGGTGGCGGCGGCGGCGGTTGCCGCGCGCAGTGCGCCGAAATCGGCGGTGTAGAAGTCCCTGAACATGCCAGCCGCGCCGGCGCCACCGAACTGGTCGAAGTAGCTGGCGGTGTCGCTCTTCTGGAACAGGCTGGCGGGATAGTCGTTCTTGCTCGTCAAGCCTGACCATCCGTTGTTCTGCACGAGCGATGAGGTCGAGCGGTTTTTCACGTCGGTATAGCCGACACCGAAGTTCAGGTTCGACGCGTCGGCCACCTTCCACTCGCCGCTCAACTGCAACTGCTTGACGGTCGACTTGACGTAGGTGTTGGTGAACTGCGAACCGGTTGCCTGGATCGGCTCGGCAGCCACGTTGGCGCCGTCAATGCCCAGGATCGGCAGCTCGTGGGTGAAGTCGATCGAGGTTCTGCCGCGGCTGAAGCTGGCGTTGCTCAGCTGATTGCTGCTGCCCCATGGGCTGTCGGCTTTCGATTCGGCGCTCGACGAGTGGGCGTCGAGCGTGAACCTCAGGCCGGACCGCGGTTTCCAGACCGTGTTGAAGCCGACCGAATTGAGGGTGTTCTTGGTGGCAAAGTCGGCCGAGATGACCGAGATATCCTGGGGCGAGTTGTACACTTCCGAGTAAGTCAACGGCGCCTGGTTGCTGCCGCCCGGCCAGGTGCTGGTCGAGGTCGGGGTCTGGGCAAACCAGACGCTCATCTCGGCGCGGCGGGTGTGCAGCTTGTTCTGCGCGAAGGTGTAGTCGAGGGTTGCGGTCAGTTCTTTGACCGGACGGAATTGCAGCACGGCCTGGCCATTGACACGCTCGCGCTCGAGACCGTTGACCTGGTAACCAAAGTTTTGTGGGCGCTCATACAGATCGTTCGGACCTGGACGGTTCGTTACGCTGCCGACGGGCGCACCGGGCTGCGGCAAGGTCGAGCCGTCAATCACATCCGAACCTTTGTAGGGGCCGATCCAGCCATTGGCGATCTGGGCACGATTCAAGCCCGAGTCGCGCTTCGAGTAGCTGGCGTTGCCGCTAAAGCCCCACATGCCATCTTTGGTGACGGTGCTGAAGATGCCGGAAACTTCAGGCGTAACGCGCTTACCCTTCAGCAAGTCGGGCAGGTTCTGGCTCGACTGGTCCACCACGCCCTTGACGCCAACGCTCGCCACGGTGCCCTTTTGGTCGAAGGGACGCGCGGTCATGATGTTGACCGTGGCGCCGATGCCGCCGGACGGATCCTGGGCGCGGCTGGTCTTGTAGACCTGCAGCTGCGAAATGGCATCCGACGCCAGGTTGTCGAAGGAGAACGAGCGGCCGTTCGCGTCGTTCAGGTCAGCCGTCGGCATTTGACGGCCATTCAACAGCACCAGGTTGAAGTCGGGGCCCATGCCGCGCACCGTGATCTTCTGGCCTTCGCCATTTTGACGGTCGATAGACACGCCGGTGATGCGCTGCAGCGACTCGGCCAGGTTCGTGTCCGGGAATTTACCGATGTCTTCGGCGACGATACCGTCGACGATACCATCGGAGTTCTTCTTCAGGTTCAGCGTCGACTGCATACTGGCCCGGATACCGGTCACCACGACGGTATTCGTCGCGACGCCCTGCGCGGGCGTGGACCCCGTCTGGTCGGTCGGCGCGGCGATGCCGTTGGCGGCGCCCGTATCCTGCGCATGGGCCGGCGCAACCAGGCCGGCACAGGCGCTCGCAACGGCGAGGCTGATCAGGCGATGCCTGGTGTTCAGGTGATGGGAAAAAACCCTCTTGGTGTGTTGCACTGTGTCTCCTCTCGTCTCTCGAAAAAACGCCGGACCCGACGGGCGGCGGCGTCCGTACTGGTGGTGCTACAACCTGGCGGCCCGCATCGGGTCATTGCCGGCGGGTCTGTTGTCCGCTGCAGCGGCTGCGGCAGCCGTCGCTTTGTTGCCTCATTTATCATTGATAGCGGACATCATTTCCCGTAGATTAATGACACTAAATATTTTGGTCAATCGATCAAACCAAATGTTTGCCCCAACAATGAGCGTCGGTGCACCACGGCGGGACTCAGTTTTGATTGTGAAAGCAGGGATTACGTAACATACGTACATTGATGTCGGTACGTACGCGAGAAATCGATTTCATAATTAAATCAATCACTTCATCCAATACGATGAGGATGACCAGGCCGTGAGACTTCGCGTTGCGAGACAGAAAAAATGTTGTAAATATGCAGTTTGCATGATCAACAAATTTTTCCAACCGTTGCATAATCATCACAACCACTTGATTTTCTTACCCCATGCAAGTTACCGGTGACCAGCAACTCCTCAAACAACTGAACCGCATGGCCGTCGTACGCCAGGTGAGCACCCAGCCCGGGCTGTCGCGCGCGGCGCTGGCCGACGTGCTGGGCCTGACCAAGGCCGGCATCAGCCTGCTCGTGCGCGCACTGGTCGACGAAGGCTGGCTCACCGAAAGCGAGCTGCTCGTGACGGGCGAAGTCGGCCGGCGTGCCACGCCGTTGCATCTCGATCCGTCGCGCCTGGCCCTGCTCGGCGCCGAACTGGGCGTGGACGAAGCCCGCGTCGTCGCGACGAACCTGCTGGGCGAAGTCCTCGACACGCGCATCCTCACGTACGAGGATCCGGGCGACCCCACGTCGTGCATCCGGCTGGCCGCGCTCGCGCTCGCGAAGCTGGCGAAACGGCTCGGGCGCCCCGTTCTCGGCGTGGGCATCGGCCTGCACGGCGCCGTCGACGAGGCGCTGGGCCTGCTGCACCACGCGCCCCACCTCGGCTGGCGTAACGTGGACGTGGCCGGGATCGTCCAGGCCCACGCCAAGGGCTCGCCGCTGGACGGCCTGCCGCTGTACGTGCAGAACGAGGCGAACGTCGCCGCGCTGGGCGAGTTCGAATTCGCCGACCAGGCCAGCACCGATCCCTTGATTTATCTGTCAATCGGCTATGGCGTGGGCGCCGGCGTGATCGTCAACGACCGCCTGCTGACCGGCCTGCACGGCTTTGCCGGCGAAGCGGGCCACGCGATCCTGCAGGCCGGCGGGCCGCTGTGCTCGTGTGGCAGGCGCGGCTGCGCCGATGCCCTGATCGGCCTCGGCGCGCTGCTAGGCGCCGAACTGCCCAGCCATCCCGCGCTGGACCGGCTGTTCCGCCGCGTGGTCGACGGCGACCCGGCCACCTGCGCCGCAGTGGACGCAGCCGGCCGCCAGCTCGGCGTCCTGCTCAACAACCTCTGGGCCAGCTTCGACCCGATGGCGATCGTCATCGGCGGACCGGCAGTGCGGCTGGGCGACACGCTGATCGAGCCGGCACGGCGGGTGCTAGGCGAGTACGCGGATGCCGCGATGCTGACCGCGCCGGAAATCCGCACTTCGCGCTTCGGTGCGGACGTGGTCGCGGTAGGCGGCGCGGCGCTGGCGCGCCACCGGCTCACGCGCCCGCTCGACCTGCAGAGCATGGCGCGGCGGGCCGACAAAGCGGGGCGCCAGGCGCGGGTGACGAATGACGAACTGGGCCTGGCGCGCTAGATCAGGAAGGCCGATGCCTCCGCAATGACATACGGCTGTGCTGCGGGTACGCGGAACGATGATCAAGATGCTCGACCTGGCGGCAGCTTGCCCATCGCTGAGCCGTTTGGCCCGTAACTCCGTTCGCCGGCCGAACTTCCGACAATGCTGTGGCATCGTCACTGCTGCGCCTGGCACGGACCGGCGCGGTGGCCGGTGCGTGCTCCATGCGGAGAAGTCATCACAGACTTTCTCGGCAAACGGTCACGCGCATTTCTAAAGGCAAAGACAGCGACCAGGCATACCTTGCGGCCCGAGAGGAAGCCGCTCAACTTGATCAAACATGGTAATGCGCGCCAGTCTGGCGCGCCCGAAACCGTCGGTGCGGAAGACCTGTGCCAGCAGCGGTATCACATCCTCTCGCCCTGCGATGACTCTCGCCATTACATCTTCTTAAAATCCAAATTCGCTCAGGCCGGGATGGTCGGCTGGGCGAGGGCCGCTGTTGTCCCAAAAGAATTTACGTTCTTCGGGCTTGATCGGATGCTCGTTGATACATGCGTGACGATGATGCATCAGGCCAGCTTCGTCGAATTCCCAGTTTTCATTACCATAAGCACGGTACCATTGCCCGGAGTCGTCACGATATTCGTAGGCGAAGCGCACGGCGATACGGGCGCCATCGAAGGCCCACAGTTCTTTGATCAGGCGGTAGTCGAGCTCACGGGTCCACTTGCGCTTCAGGAAAGCGATGATGTCCTTGCGGCCTTGCACGAACTCGGCGCGATTGCGCCACCAGCTGTCTTCGGTATAAGCCAAGGCGACTTTCTCGGCATCTCGGGTATTCCAGCCATTTTCTGCCAGGCGTACTTTCTCGATGGCGGTTTCACGGGTGAATGGGGGCAGGGGTGGGCGGGTCGACATGGTACTTCTCCTTTAGTGTGATGATCGGTACAGGGGTACCGTTCGGTACGAAAACTTAAAATGGCGCTTCGGTTAAACCAAGTCTTATTTCCTTGCGCTGACTGCCGATAGCTGACGGGAATCGGTCCTTGCTTCCGCGCCCGGCAGGATCGATGGCGGTAATACTGATTGCAACCGGATCGCTGGCGGGAAAAGATTCCTCCAGTGCTTCATCCAGGTTTTTCGATTGCTCGTCCTGTTGCGCTTCCTTGGCGAAAACGCAGGTGTCGATCGCCTGTTGGCGCTGGCTATGCATGTTCATGGGAGCTCCAATATCAAAAGATTTATTCCCGGCCAAGCGGAGGCATAAGACACATGCCAAATGGCATGCGCAACCGCGTACGAAGGTTCACCTTGAATCAGTCCCGGTGCCGGTCTCTTATTCGTACGCGGACTTGTGACTCATCACATATGCCCAGCCGGTGGCGATTTCCTGGGTTTCTCCATATGACATCGGGAAGCCGTCGAGCGTGATCAGCCAACCTTCCGCTGCACGTTGAAAATTCAGGCGCCGCGCCCCCATCAGTTGCGCGAACCAGATCTGCACATGGGTTTGTTCATCGGTGTTCATCGCAGCGCCTTCCAGATGGTTCAGTACGGCTTGTTGGGCAGGAATTTGCCGTCCAGCGTGATCACGGCGCGCTCGCCGCCGTCCGGGTCGGCCACTTTCTGGATGTCGAGCTTGAAGTTGATGGCGCTGATGATGCCGTCGCCGAACTGTTCGTGCACCAGGGCCTTCAGCGTGGTGCCGTAGATCTGCACCATCTCGTAGAAGCGATACACGGTAGGGTCGGTCGGCACACCGCCCGGGATGCTGCCGCGCAGCGGCACCGCCTGCAGTTGCCTGGCGTCGGCGGCGTCCAGGCCGAGGCGGTCGGCCACCACTTCTGCGGCGGCTTTCGGCAGCGCGTGCTGGCCCAGGAGCGCCGCAGTGACATAGGCCACGCGGTGGCCGGTACCCTCGGCCAGCTGGGCGAAGCTCAGGTCCTTGATGGCCTTGGCGGCGATCACACGGGAGGTCAGGGCGACGCGGGCGTCTTGGGTTACGTTCGATTGCAGCATGATGAAGTCCTTTCAGGTAAAGGGTGGGTGGTTCGATCAGGCGGCTTTGAGCTGCCGGGTGGATTGGTAAGCCACGCTGTCGGGATGACCGGCCAGGTTGACGAATTCGTTCCTTGCGCCGTCGAGGGCGTTGATGCCGCCGGTCTCGATGTCGTACACCCAGCCATGCAGGGCAACTTTGCCCTGCTCGAGGGCCAGGGCGACGGTAGGGTGGGTGCGGATGTTGGTCAGCTGCGCCACGACGTTGGCGTAGACCATGGCACTCACTTTCGCTTCAGGCGTGATGTGGGTGTGCGCTTCGTTGACGACCTTGGCCGCATCGGCGTGGCGCAGCCAGCCGGCCACCGCTGGCAGGTGGTCCAGGCATGTGCACTTGGCGATGGCGGTCATGGCGCCGCAGTCGCTGTGGCCGCAGACCACGATGTCGGTCACGCCCAGCACGCCGACGGCATATTCCACGCTGGCGGTGACGCCGCCCGGCTCGGAGGTGTACGAAGGCACGATGTTGCCGGCGTTGCGGATAACGAAGACGTCGCCCGGTTGCTGCTGGGTCAGGAGCTCGGGCACCACGCGGCTATCCGAGCAGGTGATGAACAGCGTGCCCGGCTTTTGGCTGGTGGCCAATTGCTTGAACAGGCTGGACATGCCGGGGAAGACATTTGCCTGGAACTGCATCGCGCCTTGAATAAACGGTTTCATGTGATCTCACTCCTTGGTGTCGGTGTGAGCTCATCTTCGGATGATTATGTTATTGCGTCCAAGACCGGTTTCGAATGATTGCAATAGGTAGAACCAATAGTTCGAGGGCTGGCTTAGAATAGTCAGGATAGGAAAACCAATAGTTAGGTGCCATGCAACTTCGTCTGATCCGTTATCTCCTGGCCGTCGCTGAACACGGCAATTTCACCCGCGCCGCCGAAGCCTTGCATGTCTCGCAGCCGACGCTGTCGCAGCAGATCATCCAGCTCGAGGACATTCTCGGGGTTACGCTGCTCGATCGGAGCGGGCGAACGGTCAAGGTCACGGATTCCGGCAGGGTCTATATCGAGCATGCGGAACGCGCTTTGCGCGAGCTGGAGGCAGGCCGTCGTGCAATCCACGATGTGCAGGACCTGGCACGTGGGGAGCTCCGCTTGGCCACCACGCCAACTTTTACCGCTTACCTGGTCGGCCCCTTACTGGCGGCTTTTCATGCACGTTACCCTGGCATCACGGTGCGCCTACAGGAGAAGTCCCTCGATACCATCGCCGCAGCTGTAGCGGCTGACGAAGTCGACCTGGGCATCGCGTTTACGGTCTCGCGCCCCGCGGACGACATTGAATGCCAGCCTTTGCTGGTTGAACGATTGAGTGTTGTCGTCGGTGCGCAGCACAAATTCGCCGCACGTAAGCGACCGATCACGCCGGAAATGCTCGCCTCGGAGAAGCTGGGGGTACTCAGCCCGGATTTTGCGACGCGTACTCACGTGGATGATTATTTGCGTTCGCGAGGCCTCACGCCTTGCATTGCAGTGGAAGCGAACACCATCAGCGCGCTGATCGAGGTGGTGCGCCACAGCGACGTGATCACGATGCTGCCCGAAGCCATCGGCATGCAGCATGCCGATCTGCATAACGTCGCTATCACCCCTGAACCGCAACCGCGTACCGCAACCTTGCTGTACCGGCGTGGCGTTTACCGGTCCGCTGTTTCGCTTGCGTTCACGGCGCTATGCAAGGAGTTGTACAGCGACTCATGTTGAGCGACGTTTGGAGTACGTGCGGCGCCGCTTGGAGTGTCTGAAAGCAGGCATCATCGAAGTCTGCCAGCCGGCCTGCCAAGCCGTGTAGATGGGTGCGACGCCCATCCTCGCCTCCCGCATACTTGTAGATCGGCGCCTTAGCGCTGATCTACGTCAGCCATCCGGTGCAAGCAACAAACATCGTTACTTTGACCCAAGAGCAACTCTTGCGTACACCGGTGCAGCCACTCGGGCGGTCAAGATTTGTCGAGCGAACTGGGGTAGGGCGACACGTCTGTCAGCGATCCGTAATCCGTATAGCCAACCGCATATCCCTCAGGACTATTGCCAAAATATGTCGTCCGGTCCGCCGCGCTCAAATGGGCATTTGTCAGCAGACGGTGTATGAAGTCGGGATTGGCCAGGGTCATCTGCCCATACGATTCCAGCTCGGCCAAGCCGGAAGCAATATCGTTCCCGATCTCGTCACGCGGTCGTTCCGGCCTGTTCAGGATCAGTACCTGGTCCCAGCGCTCACGCAAGTCCGACAGCAGCGATTCGTCGCCATAATGCACGATATGCAGGTAAGCGAGCCCAAGCTTGTTGAGCTCGGTGACGAGGTAGCGATACAGATCCGGCCCCTCGTCGCCGTGGCTCAGCCCCATCCCGGTAAAGCCGGGTGACAGGCGAATGCCGGTACGGTCCGCCCCGATCTCCGCAACAACGGCCTGCGCGACTTCGATGGCGAAGCGGGCGCGGTTTTCCATCGAGCCGCCATAGCGATCGGTGCGCTGGTTTGCACTCAGTGCCAGGAACTGGTGAATGAGGTAGGCGACGCCGTGAATCTCCACCCCGTCCGCGCCGGCCTCGATCGCACACCGTGCGGCGTGGCGGTACGCGTCGATCGTGCCTGGAATCTCTTCAATTGCGAGGGCTCGGGGGACGGGGATATCGCGCATGCCGGCAAGCGTGAAAATCTGTTCCCCCGGCGCGATCGCGGACGGCGCCACGCCCTGGCGGTGATGCGGCGTGTTATCGGGATGAGACATCCGGCCCGCATGCATCAACTGGAAGAATACCTTCGCGCCGTGCGCATGAATCGCGGAGGTGACCTTGCGCCAGCCGGCGATATGGGCTTCGGTGTAAATGCCCGGCGTCGCCGGATAGCCTTGGCCATCATCGGAAGGCTGCGTACCTTCCGTGACAATGAGGCCGACGCTTGCCCGCTGCCCGTAATATTCGGCGGCAAGACTACCTGGCGTGCCGTCGGCATTGGCCCGCGCACGGGTCATGGGCGCCATCACGATCCGGTTCTGAAGCCGCACGCGGCCAAGCGTCAGCGGAGAGAAAATGGGGTTCATGCGCGCAACTCCATCTTGACCAGATTAGGACCGGCCAAGGCGGCGCCCGGCGGCTGGAACAGCCTGCTGCCGGTCTCGATGTCGCCCATGTCGGCCCCGAAAAAGCCCAGGCGTTCGATCAAGGCAGCCACCTCGGCTTTCGCTGCTTGATCGTCGCCCGCATAGAAGAGGATGCGCTGACCGCCTTCCTTGTCCGGATCAGCCGTGAGGTTCCAGAAAGCGTGATGATTGAAGGCTTTTACGACACGTGCGCCTGGAACCATCCTGGCAAAGATCGCCGATGACGCCTGGTTGCCGATGTCGATGGGCGGCAGCGGCGCTTTCTGCAGTGGGTTGTTGGTGTCGACGACGATGCGGCCACCAAAATGCGGCAAATCCGCGAGCGCCGCAGGCAGTTTGGGCCACGGCACTGCGACGAACACGAGATCCTTTGCCGCTGCCTCTTCTCGCGTGCCCGCCTTGATCGTGGGCCCCAGCTGCTCCGCAAGCTCGCGCAGGGTCGCCGGGCCCCGGCTGTTGGAAATGGTTGCTTCGATACCGAGACGCGCAAGCTGGCGGGCGATCGCGCCGCCGATCTGCCCTGCGCCGATGATGCCGATGCTGGTCATGATGTTCTCCTTTTGATGTAATTACTCGAGCCTGCACGCTTCTTCGAAGGTCAGCCGTGGGTCGCGCGGATAGAGTCGGGCGTCATCCCCATAACCGATCGTGCAGATGAAATTCGCCTTCCAGTCCGTGCCTTTGAAGAACGCGTTGTCCAGAATCGCGTTGTGGAATCCAGACATTGGACACACATCCAGTCCAAGAGCGCGGGCCGCGATAATCAAATACGCCCCCGTCAAGGAACTGCTGCGATACGCAATCGACTCGGCAAATGCCGCATCGGCCTCGAACATGGGCTTGACGTTCATGCGGGGGAACAGGCGATGCCCCTGCTCGTAGAAGCGGGTATCCTGCGCGATGATGGCGGTCACGGGGGCCGCCTGCACCTGGGCGGGATTACTGCCCGTACCCTCCAACGCCGGCATCAGTTTTTTGCGGCCCTCGTCACTGCGCACGAACACGATGCGTGCTGGCTGCAGGTTGCCGCTGGTCGGCCCCCATTTGATCAACTCGTACAGACTGTGGAGGGTACTGTCAGGCACCGGCCTGTCCGTCCATGCATGGTGCGACCTGGCTTTGATGAACAGCTGGTCGAGCACCTCTGGCGACACTGCGTCACGCATGATGTTGTCCTATGAAGTTCATGAATGCCGTCAGAGCCGGCCTTCGTGGCGCAGGCGCGCTCCGATCGCCTGGATCCGGGATTCCCCTTCGCGTAAAGCCTGTTGCGAGGTGTGGACCGAGTAGTAGCCCATCACGAGATCGTGCGGATGCGGTACGGCCGAGCCGAGCATGAACTCGGTGTCGCGCTCGGCCTGGAACGCCACACCGAGCCTGGACTGTTCGAATGCGACCAACTCCTCCTTCCCAATCGGCTCGCCATTCGCCAGCAGGCCGCCTTCGACGGATGCGACCCAAAGCACCGTATGATCTTCCGGCGGCACATACATCCAGCGTTCGCCCGCTTTCAGGTTGACGGCCAGGTAGTTCATCGCGGATGGCGCCGGGATCACGCTCCTGGCATCGCCGTGGCTACCGAGCAGTACCCGCACGGGGCCGCTCGTTGCGATCTCTTCGGTTGCCTGGAAAACGGTGGTGGTCGGCCCGAGCTCATGCTCCGGCGGCAATGCAACCCACAGCTGAAAACCACGGACCCGGTTGCGTTCCTTGTCGCCCACGCTGCCGCCGTGCCACATGCCGCGGCCGGCCTGCATCCACTCCACGCCACCCTTCGGCAGCACGGTGGTATGTCCGTCGGGATCGATGAGGTCCATGCGACCTTCGATCAGATAGGTCAAGGTTGCAATCCCGGAGTGCGGATGGAGTTGCCCGGTAAAGGGCAGCCCTTGAAAGTCGAAAAAATCCAGGAAGACAAAAGGTTTGATCAATTCACCGAAGTCCGAAGGACTCATCAGGCGATTGGCCGGGCCATTCGTGCGTCCGTTCGTACGGTGCGCGATGCGGCGCAGTGCCGGCGTATTTTGTTGGGCTAAGGCTGACATGGAAAAGTCTCCTTGATCGACATGGATGGCTCAGGCGCCGGCGGTGCGTGCCGCTTTGAGCGCATCCGACCACCACAGCAGATCGTCGATCATCGTATTGGCCTGTGCGTCGCTGGCATGCAGGATCGCCTGGATGTCGTCCGACTTTCCCTGGAAATGCGCGTAGATCGCGGTGACGGGGAGATGCACCGCATTCCGGATCGGCGCCATGTGCAATTCGACTGCCGTTTCGCGCAGCTGTTGAACCGCGCGCGAACCGCCCTGGCTTCCCCAGCTCACGAAGCCGACCGGTTTGCGTTGCCATTCCGGATAGACCCAGTCCATGGCGTTCTTGAGGACGGCCGGCGGCCCGAAGTTGTATTCCGGCGTGGCGACAATGAAGGCGTCCGACGCCCCGATCGATGCCGTCCAGCGGCGGACCGCTTCGTTCTCGTACGGCGGCCGGCCAGGGATACCCGGCAGCATGGCGCTGTCGAACAGCGGCATCGCGAAATCACGCAGGTCGAGCAGTTGCACCTTGAGGTCCAAACGTTGTTCAAGGTGGTTTTTGATCCAGTGCGCCGGGAATTCTGAAAAACGTCCCTCGCGGGTGCTGCCGACGATGACGGAAATGACATTCATGTTTGGCTCCTGTGCCGAAGTTGGACGCGGAATCGGAAGAGAAGAACTTGTCCTGCGTCCCCTTCACACTGCTGCGTCAGTGAGCACCACTATACGAACTGGCCAGTGGGGGATAAAGATGGGAGAATGGGATAGACTCGTGCATTTGAAAGCGTAATCATGGACCTCAACGACATCGCGCTGTTTGTCAACGTGGTAAGGGCAGGCAGTTTTGCCGAAGCGGGACGAAGACTGGGGATTCCATCGAGCACGGCCAGCAGACGCCTGCAGGGACTGGAAGACGTGCTCGGCGCGAGGTTGATGCAGCGGACAACCCGGCGCTTGACACTGACGGATGCCGGACGCGTCCTTTTTGCAGAGTGCGCGGACCAGATCGATGCTCTCTTGCATGCCGCGGGCCAGGCAACCGAGGGTGGGGCGGAGGTCGCAGGAAAAGTCCGGATCGCGGCGCCCGCCGATTTCTTTACATGGTTCCCGACAGCCGCGTTGACGCGTTTTGCCGCGGCTTATCCGCGCGTACGGCTGGAGTTCGAACTGGATGACGCCCGGGTCGACCTGTTCGGACAGGGAATCGATGTTGCGTTGCGCTCGGCAGACAACGATCCCTCGCTCGTCGCGCGCAAAATCGGAACAAGCCGCACCTGTCTCGTCGCAAGTCCTGGATACCTGGCCGGACGGGGCATACCTGGCACCCCCGAAGAACTGGGCTCGCATGACTGCATCAGCGTTCCCAGCCGTGGCGGTTCTCGTACCAAGTGGCAGCTGTTTGGGCCGGACAATACGTCGGTCTCGGTGGAAGTCGACGGCCCGTTCAAGGTCAATACCGCATCAGCGCAGTTATCAGGCGCGATCGCGGGACTGGGTATTGCATTGTTGCCGGCGGCCCTGATTGCAACGCACGTTGCGGCACGGCGTTTGCAGGTAGTACTGCCGGGTTATGGCTCCGGCCCAATTGGCGTGCACTTCGTTTATCTCAGCCGCCGGCAGCTTCCGCGCGCGGTGTCGGCGTTTCTCGACTTTGCGACGGCAACGATCAAAGAACAGAACCTGCTATAGACAGAGAAAAGCATTGCGGCTGTGCGAATGGATTAGGTGTTTTATTGAGCTAGTCCATCTCACTATCCCATCTTTATTTCGTATCTCCGAGTTCGTAAAGTGTGTCTGTCAGCGATCAACGCGACGGACCGAAAGTCCTTCAATCCACTTTCAGGAGCAAAACATGAACTCGACCAACACCTTTCAAGACACGACTTCTCTCGTGGGCCGCGTGCTTCTCGCCACCATCTTTGTGGTGAGCGGTATCTCCAAGATCGCCGACCCGACGTCGACCATCAAGCTGCTGGCAGGTGTCGGCATGCCACTGCCCGAAGTCGCGTACGGCATCACGGTGCTGCTCGAAGTCGTTGGCGGGCTGTTTCTGATGTTCGGCTACCGCGTCCGGTTTCCTGCGTTGGCGCTGGCGCTGTTCAGCGTCGCCGCAGGGCTCCTGTTTCATGGCCAGTTCGGCGATCAGAACCAGTTCGCCCATCTGCTGAAAAATATCTCGATGGCTGGCGGCCTCCTTCACATTGCAGCGTTCGGGCCCGGCGCGCTGAGCGTCGGCCGAAAACCGGTCAACGTCGCGCCGAACCTGGCTTGAGCCGAACAATGCGGTCAGCGCCGGGACGAACTTGACGCAACGGCCTTGTTGGCGGATAACGTCGCTATCGGCGCCAATCAGGAACTGCCATGGTGAACGTCACGGCGGACGAGATCCGCAGCGGGTTGCGCAATAACGAGTTCATTCTCTACTACCAACCCAAGGCCTCGTTGATCACCAACCGTATCGTCGGCGCGGAAGCGCTCGTACGCTGGCGCCGGCCGGACGGGACGATTCTCTCGCCAGGCGCCTTCGTCCCGCTCGCCGAGCGGGAGCGCTTGATCAACCGGTTGACGCTCCAGTTGCTGCCCCAGCTCATCGGCGACCTGGTGGACCATGGGTTGGCCGACCAGCTCTGCGTCTCGTTCAACGTCAGCACGTGCGACCTCGAAGATCCCGTGCTGACGCACGCTATCCTCGATGCGATCCTCACGCAACGTTTGCCCCCGGCGGCGCTCGAACTGGAGATCACCGAGACACAGGCGTTGCAGAGCGGCCCGGAGGTCCTCGGCAATATCCGCGCATTGTCCGATGCCGGCATCGGGCTCGCGATGGATGATTACGGCATCGGTTATTCGAGCATGGATACGCTCAGCCAATGGCCGTTCACGACGATCAAGCTGGACCAGGGCATCGTCGAGCGCATGCTCGATTCGCCGAAAAATGCAACCATCGTCCGCTCCTCGATCCGGCTCGCCCACGAACTCGGGCTGGAAGTCGTCGCGGAGGGCGTCGAGACTGTTTCCCAGCACGACTTCCTCGTGGAAGCAGGCTGCCGCATCGCACAGGGCTTCCTGCTCAGCCGGCCCTTGCCGCTGGCCGAGTTCAAGGCCTTCTGTGCACACCCGTCGCACTGCCGCGGCTTGCCGGTGGGGCTGGTGCACATGGCGATCGTCGACCATGTGCAGTGGCGGCGCGAGATGGCAAGTTACGCGATCCAGCGCAGCAGCCTGCCGCCGGATTCGCCGCTGCGACAGACGAACACCTATCCGGCGCTCTGCCTGACCAAGTGCGCGCTTGGCAAGTGGTATGCGGGAGAAGGGCGCCATTTCGCCGACCTGCCGATGTTCCGCGACCTGGACGCGCCGCACCGTGGCTTGCACGACGTCGGCGCGCGCATCGTCGCCCGTATCCGGGCCGGGGCCGGGCCCGCCGAGATGGCGCCGCTCCTGCACGAACTCAAGCAAGTGTCGGTCACCCTGATCCGCATTCTCGAGGATCTGGAGGATAGCGGACTCGAAGCGTTGTTTCGCCTCCAGTCCCGCTCTGCCCATCATTAAAGCGGATACGGCACATAAAGAGAATCGATTTCCTCACGTCCTTCACCGACGCTACGCTGTGTCGACAATACGAATCATCAACGACACAAGGAGACGACAGTGGGAAATCGACTGCAGGAAAAGGTAGCCATTATCACGGGCATCGGCAGCGGCATGGGCCGCGCGGCGGCCTTGCTGTTCGCCAATGAAGGGGCGCACGTCGTCGGCTGCGACGTCAATGAGGCGGGCAGCCGCGAGACCATGGCGACGCTCGTCGCACGGGGCGGCAGCGGCGCCGCGCTGCACCCGTGCGACCCGTCCGAACCCGCGGATGCACAGGCGCTGATCGACTTCGCCATCGAGAAGTTCGGCCGCATCGACATCCTCTACAACAATGCCGCCGCGGTGCATTTCGCATCGATCGAGGACATGACGCACGAGATGTGGCGCGCCACGATGAAGGGTGAACTCGACATCGTGTTCAACGCTTGCAAGGCCGCCTGGCCGCACCTGAAGCGGCAGGGTGGCTCGATTATCAATTGCGGCTCCGTGTCGGGCAAGATCGCGTACGAGGTCCTGCCAGCGCTCGCACATGCGGCCGGCAAGGGCGGCGTAATCGCCATGACACATCAACTGGCGATGGAAGGTGGGCCGCATGGCATCCGGGCCAACTCCATTTCGCCGGGTCTCGTGCGCACGGGCGCTACCGAGGCGCTGATGGCCGACCCGCACTGGTTCGGGCCGATGAAGCGCAAGCTCATGCTGGACGGCGCGGTGGGTACGCCGGAAGATGTCGCGTACTGCGCGCTGTATCTGGCCAGCGACGAAGCGAAATGGGTCACCGGCGCTGATTTCGCCATCGATGGCGGCACCACGGCCTGGTGATTCAGGCGGCCAGCGTCTCCATCAGGTCGTCGAGGTGGCCGTCGCCGAACTCGCGCCGGATCAGCGTGCGGAGCCAGACCAGGCGCGGATCGTGGTGGAACTTGCGGTGCCAGTGCTGCTTCAGGTCATAGTCGGGCACGTCGAACGGGAGGCCGAGCAGGCGCAGGCCGTACCGCTCGGCGAACATGCCTGCCACGATGCGGGGCGCGACAGCGACCGCGTCCGACTGCGCGAGTACCGGCGGCACGCACAGGTAATGCGACGTGGTCAGGACGACGTTGCGGTCGATGCGGCCGCTGGCGAGCAGGGCGTCCAGCATTTCGCTGCTGCGGCTGCCATCCCCGACGACTATGTGGTCCGCCTGGCGGAATTCCTTCGCGGTCAGGCGAGGGCCTGCGAATGGATGCTTGTCGCGTACCACGCATACGAGGCTGTGCGAGAACAGGCGCTGCTGGTAGAAATCGGCGGAGACGAGGTCGGGGTAGAAGCCGAGCGCCAGGTCGATGCGCCCGTCCTGCAAGCCGTCGCGCAATTGGCCCGGCGCCGGCGACACGCAACGAATGCGCATGCCCGGCGCTTGCCTTTTCAGGGTTGCGAGCAGGCGGGGCAGGAAGACGAATTCGGCGATTGCCGTCATGCAGAAGGTGAACTCCCCGCCGGCGCGCAGCGGATCGAATTCGATGCCCGCCACGATGTCGCGGTCGATCGCGTCGAGCACTTCCCGGGTCCTGCCGATGATGGCATCCGTGCGCGGCGTGGGCGTCATGCCGGACGGCGTCCGGACGAACAGGGGATCGCCGAACGCATGGCGCAGCCGGGCAAGTGCTGCGCTCGCGGCAGGCTGGCTCACGTTCAGCAGGCCGGCCGCAGCCGAGAGGTTACGGGTGTCGTGGATCGCCACCAGCACGCGCAGCAGGTTCAGGTCGAGTTTCATAACGTGTCGATTCTACGGCCGGCCATCTCCCGCGATTACCGCCCCTCAGCGGAATACACCATTGAGGTAGACGCAATAGTCCTCATTGTTCCTGTGCCCGAAATAATGAATTGCGGACAGGATGATTTCTGGCGGCAGGGTTATTCCCGACAATGATCCCATCGACCAACGACGATGGGAAACCGCAATGACCACCTCCGCCCAACCGACCACGCGCTATCGTATCGCCACCGTGCTGGCGCACGGTCCAGTCGTCAAGGAATTCCGTCTGGTGCCAGTCGATGGCGCGGCCGTGCCGCCCTGGCAGCCGGGCGCGCACGTGGAACTGGTATTTGCCTCGCGGACCGGCATCCGGCATCGCAACGCCTATTCCATCGTCGGCGCCGCCGCCGGTGCGCTGCGCATCGCCGTGCAGCGCGAGGCGGGCGGCCGCGGGGGCTCGCGCACCCTGCACGACGAATTCGCACCCGGCATGGAGCTCGAGGTCGGCGCGCCGCGCGACGACTTCCGCTTGCAACCAGGCGTGCGGCGCACCATCCTGATCGCGGGCGGCATCGGCATCACCCCGATCGTGCCGATGGCGCACGCCCTGGACGCCGCGGGCGCCGCCTACGAACTGCATTACATCGCGAAGGACGCGGACCGCCTCGTGCTGCTCGACGACCTGCGCGGCCTGGCGGGCGCAATCCATACCCATGTCACCGGCAGCGGAGGACGGCCCGATCTCGACGTCCTGATCGGCCCGTACGAGGCCGGATGCGAACTGCATGCGTGCGGCCCGTCCGGGCTGCTGCAGGCGGTCGCCGAGCGGGCGGCCGCGCTGGGCTGGCCCCCGCGTCACGTGCGGTTCGAAAGCTTTGGCGCCCGCAACGGCGGCGCCGACCAGCCGGTGCGCGTCTACCTGCGCCAGTCCGACATGGTGCTGGACGTCGCGCCCGGCCAGTCGATCCTGGACGCGATGATCGCGGCCGACGTGTTCGTCTCGTACGAATGCCGGCGCGGCGAATGCGGCAACTGCTATGCCGGCGTGTTGTCCGGCGCACCCGTGCACCGCGACGTGTGCCTCACGGGGCCGCAGCGCGCGCAGGGCATGACCACCTGCGTGTCGTGGGCCAGCACGCCGGAACTCGAACTCGATCTTTGAAGCGCCATCCACCCACCGCCGTATCCACAAGGAGACCCACTATGTCGTCGACCACCGAAGTCCGCCCGCCGCTGCCGCCGTTCACACGCGAATCCGCGATCGAAAAAGTCCGTCTGGCCGAAGACGGCTGGAACACGCGCGACGCCGCCAGGGTCGCCCTGGCGTACAGCCTGGACACGCGCTGGCGCAACCGCGCCGAATTCGCCAACGGCCGCGACGAGGCGCGCGCCTTCCTCGAACGGAAGTGGAACAAGGAACTGGAGTACCGCCTCATCAAGGAGCTCTGGGCGTTCACGGACAACCGCATCGCCGTGCGCTATGCGTACGAGAGCCGGGATGATTCCGGCAACTGGTACCGCTCGTACGGCAACGAGAACTGGGAATTCGGCCCTGACGGCCTGATGGTACGCCGCTACGCCTGCATCAACGACATGCCGATCCGGGAAGCGGACCGCAAGTTCCGCTGGCCGCTCGGCCGCCGGCCCGACGACCATCCCGGCCTGTCCGACCTCGGTCTCTGACCCGCGTCCGCCCGCAACGCCCCGGCCTCATCCGCCGGGGCGTTGTCATTCGTGGAACGCGAAGACAATTCCTTCAAGGGCAATAATCAATTGCGTCTGACGCGGATTCTATTTGCCAGCCGAATCAGTGACACTGGAATTGCCGACACACCGAACCATCAACCTCACCCAAGGAGATCGACATGACCACGTTCCGTACCCGCCTGCCGCTGCTTGCCGCCTTGTTGTCCGTTGCGCTTGCTCATCCCGCCTACGCCGCCGCCTCGGCCGCCACGCCGACCAAGACGGCCCGCGCCGCCAATGCCGTGAGCTACCACACGGCCGACATCGACGGCGTCAAGGTGTTCTACCGCGAAGCCGGCCCGAAGGATGCGCCGACGGTGCTGCTCCTGCACGGCTTTCCGACGTCGTCACACATGTTCCGCAACCTGATCCCGCAGCTCGCTGACCGCTACCATGTCGTCGCGCCGGATTATCCCGGCTACGGCCAGAGCGACCAGCCGGCAATGGACAAGTTCGCGTACAGCTTCGACAACCTGGCCGCCGTCGTCGACAAGCTGACCGGCAAGCTGGGAATGACCAAATACGCGATGTACGTGCAGGACTACGGCGCACCGATCGGATTCCGCCTGGCCGCCGCACATCCGGAGCGCATCAGCGCCATCGTGGTCCAGAACGGCAACGCGTACGACGAAGGCATCGACAACCCGTTCTGGACGCCCCTGAAGGCCTACTGGGCCGACAAGAGCGAAGCCAACGCTGCCAAGCTGCGCCCGCTGTTCGAAGCCGACGCCACGCGCTGGCAGTACACCGAAGGCTTCCGCAACCCGGCGCTGCACGTCAGCCCTGACGCCTGGATCCTGGACCAGGCGTACATGGACCGTCCCGGCAACAAGGCGATCCAGCTCGAACTGTTCCACAGCTACGGCACGAACCCGCCGCTGTACCCTGGCTGGCAAGCGTACTTCCGCAAATACCAGCCGCCGATGCTGATCGTCTGGGGCAAGAACGACAAGATCTTCCCGGCCGCCGGCGCCACCCCTTATCTGCGCGACCTGCCGAAGGCGGAGCTGCACCTGCTCGACACCGGCCACTTCGCGCTGGAAGAGGACGGGGACGAGATTGCCCGCCTGGTGCGCGATTTCCTCAACCGCAAAGTCAAACGCTGAGCCGTCCGCCGGGCTTCCGCCGCGGAGCCCGGCCTGTAATTCCCCACCAGTCCGCCTACACGGCACCTCGACATCTTTCTCGGACAGCAGATCTTCCGGTTGCGCATACGGTTCGATGAACGCTGTCGTCGGTTCGATCGCGAATTCCCTGCATGCATTGACACTCGGCTCGCAATACGCCACGGCGAGCGCCACGTCGACGCGCCAGCGGGCGAACCGGTATAAGACCGTGCCGGCCGGGGTTCCCGCCGGCGCGGTCGCATCCTGGAGCAGGCCGCGCCTGTCGCGGAGCGTGGCGCCCATCGCGTGCGCCGACAGGTCCTTGCCGATTCGCGCCTGTCAAATCAGTGCGATATAAGAAAAGGTGCCCTTGCCAGATGCGGTACTGAAGGCCAGGCGCTCTATTGTCGCCGGCGTCAACGCGACCCGTTCCGGCGGCGAGGCTATCGCCAAGACGGCCGCCGGACGCGCGTGGAGCAGGACTGGGATATAAGACGCGGCGGAGCCGTTTCATCTCGGCGGTGTACGGGCGTTGAATGCCGGGGCAAACAAAGGGAGGGAAGTGCGGAGGCGGGGAAGCTCCGGCGCCGGCCGGAGCTGGAGGGGGCGAATCAACGGGCAGCGGCCGCCGGCAGCTTGCGCATGAACGCGCGCGTGATGGCCGCTACGTCGTCGAGCTTCGTGTCCATCACGAAGTGGCCGCCGTCCAGCACGTGCACCTCGGCGGACGGCAGGTCGCGCCGGAACGCGTGCGCGCCCGGCTCGATGAATGCCGGGTCGTACTTGCCCCACACGACCAGCGTGGGCAGCTGGTGCTGCTTCAGCCAGGCCTGCCACTGCGGGTACGCGGCCAGGTTGTTCTGGTAATCGTAGATCAGGTCAGCCTGGATGCGCGCCTGGCCCGGACGGTTCAGGTAGGCCACTTCGTCCATCCACAGGTCGGGATCGTACGCTTCGACGTTCGGATCCGTACCGATATGGCGGGCCCGCGTCACGGCCACGGACTGGTGCGCCGCGACCACGTCCTTTTCATGCGCGGCACGGTCGGCCCAGAACGGCTTGCGCTTCGCCCACATCGCGCCAAGCCCTTCCTCGTAGACGTTCCCGTTCTGGAAGATCATGGCCTGCACGGCCTGCGGACGGGTGACCGCCATGCGCATGCCGACCGGGGCGCCATAGTCCTGCATCACCAGCACGTAGCGGTTCACGCCGACGGCGTCCGTGAACTTCTGCATGACCTGGGCCAGCCGGTCGAAGGTGTACGTGTAGGTGGCCGCATCCGGCGCATCGCTGTTGCCGAAGCCCGGATAGTCGGGCGCGACGAGATGGTACTCGTCGCCCAGCCTGCGCATCAGGCCATCGTACATGCGCGACGAGCTCGGGACGCCGTGCAGCAGCAAGATGGTGGGCTTGTCCGCCCGGCCGGCTTCGCGGTAGGCGATATTGACGCCGTCCACGTTGACGGTGCGGTAGGCGATGGGTGCGGCCTGGGCGGCGCCGGCGGCGGCGAGGGCAATTGCGGCAAGTGCTTTCATGAAGGCTCCTGAAGTTGGTCCGCTCAGCGGACGGGCGGATTGAACGGCGAGGCGTCGAGGTATTCCCAGGCCATCGCCTGCGGCGTGTCGCGCAGGATCCAGCGCTCGACCTTGAATTCCCAGAAGCGGCCCGTGCCGCCTGTTTCGTTGGCGGGATCGTCCTGGTTCCACAACACGGTCGCCCGCCCGGTTAGCTGGAGGAGGTGCCCGTGCTCGAAGTCCGGAATGCAGACACCGGCGCGGCTGTCCACCTTGAAGTTGCCGAACGTGTTGAACAGGCTGTTCCCGGCGTAGTCCGGAATGCGCAGCGTGGTCTCATCGACGAGTTTCACGAAGCCCGGCTGACCGCCGCGATGGGACGCGTCGGCGCCGCTGGCCGCGTGGTGGCTGGCGACGAACAGGGTGTCGGCACGGCGGACGATCTGCTCGACGGCACCACGCAGGACCGTCCCTTCGGCGGCCTGCACGGGCAGGCGCGGCTCGCCCAGCTGCCGCAGTTCGCGGCGCTGGATGTACTTGGGACAGTTCGGGTACGCCTCGCGGATTGCCACCTCCACGCCGCGCGCGTCCAGCCGCTGCACGGTGCCGTTGACGCGGTAGCGTCGCCGCGAGCCGAGCTCGATGAACAGCATGCCGACGTCGGGATTGGCTTCCAGGTTGGCCCATACGGGGTCGGCGAGGTCGCGCTCCTTGAGCGGCACGTTGATCTCGATCGAGGTGCCGTCGGGCGTGTGCAGGAAGCCCGGCTTGCCGAACACGACGGAGGACCACACCGTGCCTTCGGCGTCGATACTGCCCAGGACGACCATGAACTGCTTGGCGATGAACGGGCGCGCGCCGCCGATGACGGTCTGCGTGAGCACCGCGATGTTGCGGTCCGCGATCGCGGTTTCCTCGGCCGATGCCTGGACGGCGCGCTCGCCTTCGTGGAATTTGTCGTTCATGGTTGCTCCTGTTCGTTCGTGGATGGTTGCGGATGCGATTGCAGGCGCCCGCAGTCGGCGATCGCGCCAGGGGACTGATGCAGGTGGCGGTTGATGCCGACCTGGCCGATCACTTCCGCGATGTCGGAGGCGCGGTAGCCCACCTCGGCCATGCCGTCGACGTCGAGGGCGGACGGCGCATCGGGTACGTCGAGCAGCGTGCGCACGAAAGCCAGGCACGCGGTGCCTTTCGCATCGTGGCTCGTGCCCGCTTCGTTCGCCGCCATTTCGGCGCCGTTCATACCCGCCGCGCGCCCGCAGAGCCGCAGGGACCCCGCCTCGAACACGCCCTGGCCGCGCCGGGCGAGGTACAGCGCGATGCGGATCCGCGTCTGCGGGTCGAGCGTGCCGCCTTGCGCCAGGTCGTAGAGACGGACGGCGGCAGGCGGTATGAAAGTTTTATTCGCATTCATGATGGTTATCCCGTCGCATTTATTGCTGATGCCTCCATTTTGCGAAATAATGCGGGCGACCGGAATGCACGCGTCACGCAAGTCACTCTTTCGCCTGGAGAAACAAGTGGACCAGATACACCTGATGAATGTTTTCGTGGCGGTCGGCGAAGAAGAAGGCTTTGCGGCCGCCGCGCGGCGCCTCGACCTGTCACCCGCCGCGGTGACACGCGCGATCGCGGGCCTCGAAGAGCAGCTGGGTGTGAAACTGCTGCTGCGTACCACGCGCAACGTGCGGCTGACGGAAGCGGGGCGCCGGTACCTGGACGACACGCGCAGCATCCTGGCCAGCATCCAGGAAGCCAACGAGGCGGCGGCCGGCGTCAACTCGGCGCCCAAGGGCAACCTGTCCGTGACCGCTTCCGTCCTGTTCGGCAAGACGTTCGTGATGTCGTGCATCGTCCGCTTCCTGAACGAGTACCCGGATGTCGACGTGACCGCGCTGTTCCTCGACCGGATCGTGAATCTGGTCGACGAAGGCATCGACGTCGCCGTCCGCATCGGCCACCTGCCGGATTCCAGCCTGAAGGCGCTGCGCGTGGGCCACGTGCGGCGCGTGTTGTGCGCTTCGCCCGACTATCTCGCGCGTCACTCGGTGCCTCAACATCCGGCGGACCTGCTGCGCCATACGGTGATCGCAGCAAGCGGCATCTCGCCCCGCGTGGAATGGAAGTTCGGCGCGGTCGACGACCCGACGATGGTGCGGCTCAAGCCCCGGCTGACCGTGACGAGCAACGACGCCGCGATCGAAGCGACGACGAACGGCCTGGGCATCTGCCGCCTGCTGTCGTACCAGATCGCCGACGAACTGACGGCGGGGCGCCTGAAGATCATCCTGTCCGATTATGAAGAGGCACCGTGGCCGGTGCACCTGGTACACCGCGAGAGCAAGTTCGGCTCGTCGAAGGTGCGTAACTTCATCGACATGCTCGCGGAAGAGTTGCGTGCGCATCCCCATCTGAATTGATGACGTAATTTCTTTTGGCGAAACAATATATTGCTTTGAGCACGGTTTATCTCGCGATCGTAAATGCCTAGACTGGCCTCATCCGCTGCACGATGCGGCGGTAACGAAACGATCAACCCGACCTTGTGGAGAGCAATCATGAAAGCAGCCATCATCATCCTGTCCGATCCGAAAGCCGGCGAAGAAGCGCTGGGCCGCATGTTCAACGGCCTGGCCGCCGCCTATGACTTCAAGCAGAAGGACACCGAAGTCGGCATCTATTTCCAGGGCACGGGCACCCGCTGGCCTGGCGTGCTGGCGGACACGGCCCACCCGATCCACGCGCTGTACAAGGCCGTGGAAGACCGGGTGGTGGGGGTGTCGTGCGGCTGTGCGGACGTGTTCGGCGCCCGTGAGGAAGTGGAAAAGGCGGGCTTCGACCTGATCACCGACAATAGCGTGCCGGGCACGTCCGGCCTGCCCAGCATCGCGCAGATCGCGGCCGACGGCTACACGGTCTTCACGTTCTGAGCCGTCGCCAGGGCGCCATCAGGCAGGCCGCCTCGCCGTGCATGTGCGGCAGCGTCGTGCGCGTGTGGATCGCCGGCCTCGGCGAACTGCAGGCGCCGATCCAGTAGCGCGCTACGCCACGGCTGCCGGCGCGCAGTCGAGGCAGTCCGCCAGCGGCGGCGCCGGCAGGTCCAGCGCCGCCTTCAGTTCGCGCAGCGCCGTGCGCACGCCTTCCTCGACCACCGGGTGGTAGAACGGACTGTCCAGCATCTGCTGCACCGTCAATCCGTGCTGGACCGCCCACGCCAGCAGGTGGCCGATGTGCTCGGCCGCCGGTCCGATCATCTCGGCGCCGAGGAAGCGCCCGCTGTCCGCCTCGCCGTACACGCGCACGATGCCCAGGTTGCGGCCCATGACGCGGCTGCGGCCCTGGTCGTCGAAGCTGGCGCTGCCCACCGCGAATCGCGCGCCTCGTGCGCGCAGCTGGGCGTGGGTCTCTCCGGCAAGCGCGATCTGCGGGTCGCTGAATACGACCGTCAGCGGCGCGCGGCGCGGGCGCACCACCTGGTCGGGATAACGGCCGGCGTTGTCGCCCGCGATGCGGCCTTCGTCCGACGCCTCGTGCAGCAGCGCGACCTCGTCCGACGCGTCGCCCGCGATGAACACGTGCGAGCGGCCCACTCTCCTGGTATGGCGTCCGGCCTGCGGCATACCGCGGTGGTCGAGCGGGATGCCGGCCCGGTCCAGGTCCAGGCCGTCGAGCGCGGGCACGCGGCCCGTGGCCGCCAGCACGTAATCGAATGACTCCTCGCGCCGCGTGCCGTCCTCCGTCCAGCGCAGCACGACGCCGTCGCCGCTGCGCGCCGGGACGAGGTCGTGGGCATCGAGCGACGCGTCGAGCGCCCCGGCAACGATCGCGCGCGCCTTCGCCGCGACGTCCGGATCGGTGAGTGGTCCCACACGGCCGCTCCGGCCGAACAGGCGCACGCGCACGCCCAGCCGCGCCAGTGCCAGCGACAGTTCCAACCCGATCACGCCAGTGCCGACGACCGCGACCGACGCCGGCAGGTCGGTCCACGCGAAGACATCGTCGTTGATCACGAGCCGGTCGCCCAGCGTCTCGCGCCAGCCGGCCGGCACGTGCGGCCGCGAGCCGGTCGCGATGACAATGCGGCCTGCCGTCACGCGGGTGTGGCCGCCGACGTCCAGTTCGTGCGGCGCGAGGAAGCGCGCGTGGCCGCGCAGGCGGTGCGTTTCCGGCCAGGCTTCCACCGCTTCCACGACGAACCCGACGAAGCGGTCGCGTTCCGCGCGCACCCGGCGCATCACGGCCACGCCGTCGATCGCGGGCGGTGCGGTCACGACGCCGAATCGGCCGGCCGTGGCGACGGCATGCGCGGCGTCTGCCGCTGCGATCAAGAGCTTGCTCGGCATGCAGCCCACGCGCGCGCAGGTGGTGCCGTACGCGCCGCCTTCGATCACGACGATGCGGTCCGTGTGGGCGCGCGCGGCGCGGTAGGCGCTCATGCCGGCGCTGCCTGCGCCGATGATGGCGACGTCGACGTTCAGGTGGTTCATGGTGTCCTCCTTGCGATGGCGATTCAGGCGGCGGCCGGCGTCCAGGCGTAGGCCGCGAGTTCCGGATTGAGTGATGTGCCGGCGAGATTGTTGGCGAAATTGCACAGTGTGGCCAGGCTCACGCCCAGCACGACGTCGAGTGCAGCCGCCTCCGTGAAGCCGGCGTCGAGGAAGGCGCGCAGCGCGTCCGCGCCGACGGCACCCCGTTGCGCGATCACCGCGCGCGTGAAGCGGGCGACGGCATCCAGGCGGATATCCGGCACGGGCGCCAGTGCGCGCAGCGCCGCCACGACATCGGCATCGAGACGGGCTTTCGTGACGACCGCGGTGTGGCCGGCAACGCAGAAGCCGCAGCCATGCACGGCCGCCGCCGTGATCTGCACGGTCTCGCGTTCGGCCAGCGTCAGGCTGGTGCGCCCATTAAGGGCGCCGACGGTGTAGTAGGCCTCGATGGCGGCCGGCGAATTCGCCAGTACGGCGACGAGGTTCGGCAGGAACCCGTTATTGGCGAGTGCGCGCTCGACGTGGGCGCGGCTCGCCTCCGGGGCGGTGGAAAGCGTGTGTTGGGTCAGTAGCGACATGATGGCTCCTCGGTGAATATGCATGGACACATTCTGGGCGCCGCCGGGCATGACCGCCATGCCCGGGTGCCGCAACGTTTTGCCCGATCGTCTCAGGAGAGGCGCCAGCACCCGTCGAACTGCCGACCTTCCCGGTCAAGCGGCATTCGCACGAGCGGTATCACGAGGACACGTCGAACCGCTGGCTGCGGCAGGTGGTGGCGATGTCGTTTACTGAAGGCGCGCGCAGTTGGCAGGGGCTCCCGGTCTTGCGGCCGGCTTGACGTCATCTTGTATGGCCGACATGTAGGACATTTTGTCCTCATGTATGGAAATTGCTTTCAAGTAGTCTGCATTCATACGTAGTCCCGAACTCATGCGCCGGCGCCGGATCACGACGCGACCTGGCACTGAGTCTTCATTTCACGTTCGTCCATGTCAAGGAGTTCGTATGAACGCGCATGCAATCACTTCTTCCGCCTCCCAGGGCAGCGTCGGCAGTTATGCGGCACGCCTGTGTCTGTCGTTTCTGCTGATCCTGGTCCCGTTCGGCGCGGTCATGGCCGGCATCGTACCGAGCGAATTGTCCCGGCCCGCCATAGTCGTACTGTGCGTGGGCCAGGTACTGGTGCAAATCGTCTGGTCTCTGCACCCCGGCACTCGCAAGGACCAGCGCGAGAACACCGCGAATTTCGTCTGCACCGGCCTGGTGATCGCAATCATGGTCGCGGGTTACTTCAGGTAACGGATAACGCAAACACCAACCTTTGGCGCATGGCGTCGCAACATAGGCGGCATCCCTGCTCGACTGAGCATGTTGGGTGGACATACCACCTTACAAGCACGGCAAACTGCAGAGCCAAAACGGCCTGCAAAGCCGTCTAGAAGGGTTCGACTCCCGTCCTCGCCTCCAGCACATCTGTAGATCAGCGCATTGGCGCTGATCTACGTCAGCAATCGATTCCATCTACAAGTTTGCTTGGCCTTGCTGTTGACCCAGCGAGCTCAGAAATATTTGTCGATCAGCGTTTTTGCGCGGCTCACCGAATATTTCGTGAAACGCTGATTTCCCTTGCTCGCTACTCACCAGTGTTTGTCCTACACCATAACAGGCACAACGCTCTTTGCTGCGATGCAGCATGGCGCGACAATCCAGGCATGTCTTGGGAGCCGAATATGCTAAACACAATGCTGGACGCCTGGTCGAATCTGACCCAACCGCCGTGGATCGGCGCGCCCGCCGTGCCGGAAGCACCTGACTTTGTTGTACGGCACTTCGACAGTGTGATGGGATCGCTGCGGTACAAGCTGTTCGTCCCCGCCGGGTGTACGGGTGAGCCATTGCCGCTGGTGGTGATGCTGCATGGAGGCAGCCAGGATGCCGACGATTTCGCACTCGGTACCGGTATGAATGCATTGGCGGAAGAATACGGTTGTGCCGTGCTCTACCCCGAACAGTCATCCCGCGCCAACTGGAGCCTGTGCTGGAACTGGTTCGAGCCGCGCCATCACCGTCGTGACCAGGGTGAACCGGGCCTGATCGCGGCGCTCACGCGCGAGGTGATCGATGAGCACGCGATCGATGCATCACGGGTGTACGTCGCCGGCCTGTCCGCCGGCGGGGCGATGGCGGTGATACTGGGCAGGACCTATCCCGAACTGTTCGCCGCGATCGGTTGCCATTCAGGCCTGGCGCACGGGAGCGCGACGGACAGCTACAGTGCAATGCAGGCAATGCGGGGCGGCATCGATGCGGAAGCCCTGGCCCATGCGGGGCCTGCGGACAGTGGACCCATCATCGTGTTTCACGGCGACGCCGACTGCACGGTCCACCCGAACAATGGGACGACTATTGTGCGGCAGTTTCTCGACAACGCCGTGGTAGTGTCGGTAGCGACGGAGACCGGCAGCACGCGTGGGCGCGCATACGAGCGGCAGGTGCATCGCGGTGCGGACGGGCGTGTCGTGGTCGAACACTGGACCATCAAGGGCGGCCGCCATGCATGGTCGGGCGGCACGGGGCGCGGCAGCTACAGCGATGAAAGCGGTCCCAATGCCAGCCTGGAATTGCTCCGTTTTTTCCTCGATCCGGCCTGAGAGTCTGGACGCCAGGCCGCCGGAGGCCGGCAAAGTCAGTTGCAGCACCGTCGATGCGTCCACGTGGGAAAAGTAAAGGACAGGGTTACCTTATCCGGGATACCGAGAAACCACTTCCTTCTCGCGGCAAATCAACGTATCGGCGTCGCGGGCATTGCCGGCATGTCGAATTCGATGATCCTGTGACGGTCGACGGTACGTCGGCGGCCGGCAAGGCGCATCGGTTTCCCGTGGACCGTGACCACGAGCGTACGTGGCCATGCCTCGGCGGGAACCCGGAGCCGGGCCGGCCTGGTGGCGGTGTACAGCCAGCGGCCGTCCGCGCGCCACAGTGCCGCCGCGGTGCCGTCCGTCGCGGCGGACAGCGTGTGGCCGAAGGCTGACAGTTCGCGTCCGTGGCCGAGGAACAGGTAGTCGAGTTGACCATCACGTTCGGCCACGATGGCATAGCGGCCGAGCGCAAACAGGCCGTCGTGCCGGAAGCGCGCATGCTCGCCATCGCCCGAGATAATTGTCTGGCGGCGTCGGCCTGACGCCGTCACACGCAATGCGATTGCGTGGATACCGTCGATCTGCTCGACATTCACAAGATTGGTGGCCGTGCCGGCGCCAGGCTCGAACACCGCGCTGAATGGCCGTTCCCAGGCTGCGCCGTGCTGCCGGACCACCAGGGTCGGCAGGGGAGCACGTTCGATCTCGCGCGGCAGCATGCCGGACGACCATGCGGTCGACGGCGGCGCCATCACCGAAAAAAACTCGCGCCCGGGAGCGTCCTGGAGCCACGCCGTCATCGTTACGGCTCGGTCGGGAAGCCGGAGGTCGAAGCGCGCGCGCAGAGGTCCGTGCGGAGAGACCGACTTGCGATCCCGCCAGTAGTCGTAGCCGATCAAGTCGCCGTCGGCGAAGCTCAGGCGCTCGGAAGGTGTCGTGGGAAGCGGCGCGCCGTCGGCGCCGACGAAATTCAGCGACTGTCCGAGGTTATGGTAGATGTAGTCGTGGTAGCGGTCCTTGCCGTTCCTGCGACGTGAACGGAAGATGTCGACGAAGTAGCCATTGTCCTGGTCGAGACGAACGATGCCGAGCGTGCGGGCCTGGTCGGCATCGGTTTCGGGCTCGAGGAATCCGACGTCGCTGAACGTAGCCCAGGGAAAGGCGGCGGACGCAGGGCTTGCCGGCGCGGGGTAGGCGGCATGCAGGGTGAGCGGATGATTGCTCTTCATCGAGGGATAGGCCGACAGCCCGTCCACCACGACCGTGTTATGCGCGGGGAACTGCGAGTAGTACTCCAGGTGGTCGTTCTGCAGGTAGCCCGACCCGCGTCCGCTCTCGGGCGCCAGGCTGAGGCCATGCGCATACAGCTCCATCGCGATGCCGTTGGCATGCGCGTGATTGCCGTTCGAGCCGGCCTGGGAAATGACCAGTGCCTTGTCGCGCGCGTCCGGCCGGTCGTAGCCGCTGCGCTGGATGAGCCAGCTCGCGTTCGGTGCGTAGAATGTCGGGGTCTGGTAGGCAGCCACGCCGGGGCCACCCGTACGGGCGGGAAGGACCGCTCGCGGCGTGGCGTCGAGACCCTCCAGCAGGGCGTGGACATCGTCCCGGTGCATGGGACTGTCGCTGCCGCGCAGCGCATCCAGCAACCCGGCGTACTCCTCCGCCGCCCCGATCCGGCCATGGCGTAACGCATGCGCCTGCAGCCGTTCGATCATGCCCGTGCGCGGCGTCTCGTAGCGGGTGTCGCCGAAGCCGACCGTGCGGCCGTTCGGCAGCAGATACTGGGGCAGGGCGCGCGCGGCGTGCGGCAACACGGGCAGGTCGGGCAAGGCATCGATGTCGAATACCTTGTCGAGCAGATCGACGCATTCCATGAAGTCATTCGCGACGTTCATCGAGTATCCAGGCGACTCGTTCCAGATGCCGGTCCCCGTGTCATAGCCATGGTCGAGCAGGCGGCGCAACGACCATTGGCGCGCGCCGCTTCCTTCGAGGACGCTGCGCACGTAATGTTCGCGACCGCGCCGGTCCGCGTAGCGTTCGTCGGGGTCGAGGATGGCGGCGATGTGCAGGACGAAGCGCGCTTCGATCAGGTCCCAGTTATTCCAGGGGACGCCGTTGGCAATGATCAGGTCGGCCCATTTCCTGAACGCGTCGTCGTACAGGGTGCGCTTCGCGCCGGCACGTTGTGCGATGTAGTCGTGCATGAAGTCGTAGGTCTCCGTCAGCGGACCCACGATATCTTCATGAATGACTTCGAACGATTGCAGGCCGACCAGGGTCTGGTCGTGGCCGCCGTTCAGGTCGACCGGCGTTTCGCGGTACGCGATGCCGCTCACATAGGTATCGAAGATGTCGTAGGCGAAGCGCGCATACGCCTCGTCGCCGGTCACCCAGTACAGGAAGGCGGCATCGCGCGCCAGTTCGGCGATACGCAGGTTGATCGACTCGATGATGCGGCCGCTCTTGGCCTGGGCGACCCACTCCCATGGCTGGCCACGCGCGTCCTTGTTCTGGAGCCAGAGGAGGTCGCGTTCGCCCATGTAGGGCTTGACGTCTTCCAGCCTGGGTGTGAAGTACTGGCTGTTGGCGTCGCGGGTTCCGGTGAAGCGCACCGTCGGTACCGGTGCCTCGCCGTCGGCGTGGTCGTACACACCGTTCCTCACGTAGATACGCGTGCTGCGCGCCTGCCAGTACATCTGCAGGCGCGAGACGATCCAGGCGGGATCGGTACGGTGCCGCTCGATGTAAGGCTGCAGACGCGTCCGGATGGCGTCGTAGGCGTGCGCTGCGGCCGGATCGTGCCGCAGCCGGGCGTCGAGGGCCATCCGGCCCGTATCCGCCCGGACCAGCAGGCGCGGATGGTCGGGGGCGGTGGGTTGCGCCGCCGTCGTGGCGCCGCAGGTGCACACGGAGGCGATGGCCAGGACCATCGGCCGGACGTGTGCGCGAAAAGGAAACGGGTGTGATGTCATATCGGTGTCGTTCAGCGGAAGCGGATATCCGTCACATGGGGGCCGACCTGCAGCAGGTCGGGATCCGGTCCGGTGAGTTTGCGGCCTCCGATGCGGACATTGTCGAGCGTGATGCCGCGCACGGCGCGCGCGTCGTCGTAGCCGAGGATGGTCGACGGTCCGGCCACGCCCTTGCCGGAATAGCTGACGTTGCGCAGCGTGACGCCGGCGATGCCGCCGCCCGGACTGAGGCTGAACCGGTCGTCGCCGATGACGGCGAAGTTGAACAGCTTCCCTTCGATCATGTGGTCGACCCGGATGTCCTCGAACAGGATGTTGCGCACGACGGTGGAATTGTTCGCGTTGATGGCCATGACGCCCTGGAAGCGCGGCTGCGTCTCGTTGATCTCCAGGACGTCGATGTTCCTGAAGACGACATCCTCGGTGACCTCGGGCTGGTCCTTGTCGCCGAACAGCCCCATGTACATCGCGTGCGCCACGTCGGCCCAGCAGGTGGAATTCTCGACGCGGATGCGGCGCACGTCGCCGCGCAGGTCCCAGCGCCGGTTGTACAGGGCGAAGCAATCGTCGGCCACGCGCAGGAATACGCGGTCGATCGCGACGTCCTGGCACGAATAGATGTCGATGCCGTCCGCCCAGGGGCCGGCGCTGAAGGCCTTGACGTCGACGATGCTCACGCCGCTGGACTGCATGCAGCCGAGCGACACGCCGGGCGGATTGATGATGGTGACGCCTTCGATGCGGATATTGCGCGAATCGCGGATGCCGATCGCGGCCGAGCCGTCGATGTGCGCCGCCGGCGAGTTGTCGTGGTCGGCGCTATTGGTCATGCGGACGTCGCCGCCGGGCCGCTCGATCAGTCCGTGGCCCTTGATCGTCACGTCGTGCACCTTGTCGAGCGAGATGCCGGCGTCGAGCACGGCGGCGCCGTCGATCAGTACGGTCTGTCCCGACTGGAAGCTGAAGACCTTCGCGTTACCGGGCGGCCGGTGGACCCCGGGGCCGAACACGACGACGCCGGGCGCACCGGCTTTGGGGCTGGACTCGATGGCGCCGGCAAAGACGTGCAGGTTACGGTGTTTGTCGCCGTCGAATTCCACCGAAAAGTTGGCGGGCCGGTCGAGCGTGACATACACGGTGTCGTCCGCGACGCGTGGCTGCAGGCCGAGCGAGGCGGGACGTACGGCCACCTTCGAAAAGCCGGCGTAGCTTCTCTGGATCGCCAGCTCGACCTTGCCCTGGAAATCGAAGCGCACGAGCGTCGCGCTGTGCGGGTCGTTCCAGTCGACGTCGACCCGGTGCTCGTACAGGTCCTGCCAGGCCCCGGACGGGGTGCGCACGCGCACGACGAACTCGGGATTGCGGTGCGTATCGCGCACGGCATCGCCCGGATGATAGCGGACCGGACGTGGATAGTCGTAGGTCTTCAGTTCAGCGGCCGCGGCCCCGTGCAGGGCCGAAGTGGCCAGCAGTGCCAGCGCGCAGGCGTATCGTTGCAAGTATCGGTTCATGGAAGTCATCCGGTTCAGCGAGGTCCGCTGCCAGCGTACAGCACGACGGTGGAACGGGGCCCGACCTTCAGCGTTTCTCCGGCTGCCACCGCGCGGCGCGCGACGAGTTCGCGCATGGCGGTGCCCGCAGGCACCGTCACATCGAACGATTTGCCGGTGGTCGTGTTCATCGCAATGATGAAGGGGCCGTAGCGCAGGGTATAGAATTCGGCCTTGCCCGCATACGGCGACGCATCGCCATAATGGGTCGGGACGTCGTCTGGGTAGCGCGCGATCGGCAGCGTCTCTCCCACGGTAGCGCCGGTTCCGTCGGGATAGGCGAACTTGCCGAATTTCGGGTCGGAGCCGCCGAGGGTGTCTTCCGGACGCGTCCAGGTGTGGCCGCTCGGGTCGACGACGGTCTGTTCATGGACCACGGCCATGCGGTCCATGACCGGCGTGATGTAGTGGATGCGCGCCAGGCCGTTGACGGCATTGAGCGCGCGCCAGTACAGGGAGGCGTACAGGATCTCGTCGCCAGCCTTCACGGCCACGACGCCGTCCTCCTCGTCGCTGAATACGAAGTCGGGCTGGCCGGCGCTCATCGGCAGCTTCTGTCCGGTGCGCGGTAGTTTCATGAGCGCTTCGTACTGGCCGGGCACGGGCAACAGGCCGGCGGTGACGCGCAGGGAACCGGCGCTGTTCATCTGCCCCACGACAGACTGGAAGAACTGGTTGTCCTCGAACATCTGCTGGGTGTAGGCGACCAGGGCGGAATCGCGGGTCATGGCCGCGACCTCGAGTACCGAGGCGTCCCAGCTCGGCCGTTGCGCATAGACGACGTCGCCGGGATACTTGACGTCGCGCCAGCCGACCACGGATTCGAGTGCCATCGCACGGTAGCCATCGGCATCCGTCAGCGGGTACCGGAACGGGGCGCGGGCATGAGCGATCTTCAGGAGCTGGGCCAGGATCTTCGGGTCGCCCGGTTGACCCGCGTGCGGACGCGTGGCCTCGTACATCGCGGCCAGCCAGTCCAGCACTTCACCGTAATTGCCGACATAGCCCAACTCCCGGGTCAGTCCCTTGGCGGTGACCTGGTAATAATGCTGCCCGAGTCGGTAGGCGCCCTTGTCCGTGCCGTCGGGACCGCCCGCGCCGTAGCGGTGGCCGCCGCCGGGCAGGTCGTCGCCGCGCCAGGGCTCCAGGCCGGCGGCCTCGTACAGGTAGCGCCGCGCGTCCTGCTCGGGCATGGCCCTGGCCGGCGCGAGCATGGCGATGCCGCGGTTGGCGAGGTAGATGCCATAGGTGTCGACGATCATCGACTGGTTGGTGTAGTAGCGGCGATGCGTGCGCTGCCAGTCGCGCACACCTGCCAGCATCTCGACCCAGGCGTCGCGGCGGACGATCGTGCCGCCTTTCGGATCGGCGATGCGTTCGTCGAGGGACGGCTTGACGAGCTCCTCGCGCAGCATCAACGCCCAGGCGGCCTGGCCGAGACCGAACCAGCCCGGATTGTAGGTCGAGGGGTCGCGGATCACCTTCTGCATGTCGGCTCGGTACAGGACGAAATAATCGTCCATGGCGCGTACGAGTTTCCTGCCGATGGCCGGATTGCCGTACGCATGCGTCCACGCCACGTCATGGGCGTTCGCAAGGAATAACATCTCGGGCTGGCGCAACGGGCGGTCCGCCGCCAGCAGGTCGTCGACCGTTCGGCCGACACGGTCCTTGAGCGCCGCGAGCACCTCCGCGCCGGGCGCCGGCCGGACTTTCGGTGCGGGTGCGCCGCCTTTTCGCTCGAGCGGGCCCGCGGGCACGAAGGGATCGGTGTGGACCGTCAGTGCGTACATGCCGCGCGCCGGCGCCACCATCGGCTTCTGGAACTGCTCGAACGTCAGACCGTAGGGCCAGATCGCGCCGGTACTGTCGATGCGGCAGGCGAGGTTGTCCTTGCCCCGCGTGAGCGAGAGGGGCAGGGGGGACGTATTGTGGAAAAAGCGGCCGGCCGCCATCGGGGCCACGCTGCCGATGTCGAGCAGGTCGGTGTCGCCCAGGTGGCGTGTGCCGATCTGCTTGCCGTCGCAGGACAGGATGAGCCGGTTGTGGTTTTCCTCACCGCCCCATAGCGTCAGCGTTGCGTAGTTCTGCGCTTTCGGGTCGACGGCGATGTCGAACGACACCGATCCGCCGCGCCAGTTCTTGTCGCCGGGCGGAAGCAGGCGGCGGGCCGGTGCGCCCATGGCGCCGGGGAAGACGTCGCTGTGCTGTGCGCTCAGGCCGTGCGCGCGCTCGGAGACGCTGTCGCCGAAGCGCAGCACGTCCGCGTGTGCGGACAGCGCGTCGGCAAGCAGTATGGCGAGCAAAGCGCCCCGTTGGAGAGAACGGCAGGCACGTCGGCGTGGCTGCTGTTGAACGATTCGTTTCATCATGTTGAGCCTCGAACGGCAGGCGTTCGCGAAATAGTTGTGGATGAGGCGGCGCACCCGCCGCTGCGGCGGGTGAACGTGGCGGCGCTCAGAACTGCAGGGTCGCGCTGAAGAAGAACGAGCGCGGCGCGTTGGTCTGGACCGTGGTCAGCGCGTTCGGATACTGCGCGATGAACTGGTCGAGCGTGACACCGGTCGGCAGGCTGCCCAGCACACCGATCTGTGTCGCGTTGCGGTCGTTGAACACGTTGTTGACGTTGAAGTCGAAGCGCAGCTTGTCGCCGTAGTTGTAGTACAGGCCGATATCCGACACCCGGTTCGGGGGCAGGTAAGCCAGTGCCGCCGTCGTGGTGGGACGCTTGCCGATATAGCGGAAGCGGTAATAGCCGCCGTAGTGGTCGAAGTCGGCGTTCAGCGTGCCGTTGTAGACGACCTTCGCCGCGCGTTCCTGCGGGCCGGACGTATAGACCGGGGTGTCGGGCGTGGGCGCAACGCCGGCCGCGCACGCCCTCAACACGCCGCCGCAACCAGCCGCCCAGGCGGCAGAGCGCAGCGCCTTGCCTTCATTGAGCGTCAGGATATTGTGCATGCCGAGCCAGCGCGCGATCCGGAACCGGTTGTCGAACTCGATACCGTAGGAGCGGAAGTGGCTGTAGATCAGCGGCCGGGTGTACGGCGTCACGCCATCGGCCAGCGTGCCGTAGCTCGTCACGCCGACCTTGTCGATGTCGACGAAGTACGGCGTCGCTTCGATGCTGAAGCCCTTGGTCCGGTAGGTGTAGCCGATCTCGGCCTGCTTGATGACGGGCAGGATGTTCGGATCGGTGGCGTCAACCTTCCACTGGGCATCGTAGTTGTTCCAGTAGCCGTCGCCGTTCTTGTGGCCGAGCGTATAGCGGACGTGGACGATCTGCTTGCTGCTGAAGCTGTAGCTTACCGCGCCCGTGTACTGGAAATAGTGGACATTCTTGTTGAAGGTTACGGGCTCGGCCGGCACGACCGCGTACAGGTTGTCGTAGATGGTCAACGGGTTGCCGTCGAGCCCGCCGAAGGACCGGCTCGTGGCGTTCGGGTTGGTCACGTAGCGGTAATTCTTGCCGTGGAAATTGTAGTGGGTGTAGCGCGCGCCGAAATCGAGCAGCCACTTGTCCTTTTCCCAGGTCAGGCCCAGCAGCGGCGACACTTCGCGGGTATGCACGTCGTCGTACAGGCTGCCCACGCTGTTGCCGCCCGGGCCGCCGACTGCGCCGAACCCTTGCGGATTGGTCAGCTGGTAGGTGACCGGTGTCGCTGCCTGCGTGGTGAAGGTCACGTCGAATGGATCGGGTGAATTTTGCAGCGGCATGACGCCCTGGCCACCGTTGAGCGAATCACGGACGAAGTGAATCCAGGCCAGGTAAGCGCCGGCGGTCACGTTCAGCGCCGAGGCATCGGCCAGCCTGATCGATTTGTTGGCCGTGAACAGGTCGACGATGTCCGTGCTGCGCATCCGGTTGTTGATCGCGGACACGCCCAGTGTCAGGTTACTGTTCGCGATCGGGGAATTGCCGTTGATCGTGCTGTTCGGGAGCAGATTCGGCGTGGTCGACTGGAGGCAGAGGCTGCCGCACGCCGCGCCGGTGCCTGTGCTGGCCGCGGTGCGCTGGTTGACGCGGGCGATGACCTGGCCAGTGGCCCGGTCGATGAACGTATAGTAGCCGGGCGTGCTGTTCAGGCCTGCAAGCGTGGCGCCAAGATTATTGGTCACGGTCGAGTTGGTGATCGACTGGTAGCTGATCCCTTCCGCCTCGTTGTGGTGGACCTCGTTGACCTGGTAGCGCATGTTGTTGCCGAGTTTCCAGCCATTGCCGAAATCATGGTCCCACTTCAGCCCGAGCGCACGTCCTTTGTTCCGTGCGAACTGGCTCGGATCCCAGTAGTCCGTCCGGCCATTCAGGCCCGACGGAATGGCGTGCGCCAGGTCGCCGGTCGGGATGAAATTGGCGGTCTGGCCGAACGGCGTGTCGAACGTGATCGGGCCGAAGCCGTGCGCGAGGGGGCGCACGATGTCGAGGTAGCCGGTGTGGTCGTCCAGCAGTTTCACGGACAACAGAAGGCTGCCGTTGCCCATGTCGGTCCGATAGAGCTTCTTGACGTTTGCCTTGATCTGGCCGCCGCGGTTGGGCGCATAGGCGATGTCGCGGTAGCCATAGCTGCGGCGGTAATCGCCGCCGACCGACCAGCCGAGCGTGCCATCCGCGCTGCGCGCCCCGTAATAGAAGTCGTACTTCTGGTAGAGGTTGCCGGGATGGTCCTTGTTCTCGACGCCGAGGCGGGCGCCGATCATGCCGCCCGGATTGTCCAGGCCGTTTTTCGAGAGGTAGTTGAACAGGCCCGCCGGCGCGTTCGGGCCGGTGACGGCCGCGGAACCGCCACGTACCGCCTGCACGGTCCTCGTGGTGGCGTCCACGCGCAAGAACATGTCGGGCGAGAAGTTCGAGAACAATCCGCCTACGACAGGCAGGCCATCTTCCATCAGGGCGTTCCAGTAATAGCCTACGGTGCCCGCGCTGGTGCCGTTGGAGATGCCGCGGGTGTACACGGTATTGCGGCTTTCACCGGCGTCCGACGTCACCACCACGCCCGGAATCTCGGTCAGCAAGTCGGCCGCACTGACGGGCGCCACTGCGCGTATCCGCTCTTCGTCGAGTGTGGTGACCGAAATCGCGGCCTTGTCGGCGGTGGTATCGTGCAGGACGCCGGTAACTACGACGACCTGTGCAGGATCCGCGTCCGCCTTGCCAGAGGCTGGCGCCATCGTGGTTTGCGCGAAGGCCGTAGAACCGAGGACGAGCAGGCCGGCACCGGCCTGCCATGCAAGAACGGCCGGGTGACGGCGTTTAAGTTTCAGTTTCAAGGTAGTCTCCTGATTCTCGATCGCCTCCGGGGCGACAATTAGTTATCGATAACATTAATTGCGGAAAAAATACCCGCATTCGCGAGGTATCGATAACATATCAGCTTTGATGCGCCAGCGTCAAGCGTTGTTGTCTGCGGTGCCGTCACTGAAGAATGCCTTCACAACACGGATGTCCGGAGGCTCGTAATAGATCCTAGGCTTCTTCCCTTTCTTCCCTTTCTTCCCTATCCGTGCGGGACTGCCGGCCAGGATTGGACTGGTGTACCTGACGTTGCTGAAGTTGATGTGGGGATGCACCCTGCCGCTAATTTTCCCGTGACGGTGACGATCTTCACCTCATGCAACAGGCACAGGTTGGAGCGTGCTGCAGCCCCACGACGTCATCGCTCCGAATTGACGTTTGGTCGTCGGCGTCTGCTTCGGATCGAAAGCGGGCTCCACTCGGCAAGTATGACCAACCGGAGAGTTCGCTAGTCGGGTTTTGACCGATATGCTCCAGCGACCTCATGCGGTGCGAAGTGCGGTGCAGAGCAAACTCCTTGATTCGTACCAGCCGAAACGGCCTGTAAAGCCGTCTGGACGGGTTCGACTCCTGTCCTCGCCTCCAGCATTCTGTCAGATCAGCGCATTGGCGCTGATCTACGTCACCAGTGAATTTCGCTCGTTTACGCATCGCAGCCTTCAGGCATGCGCACGTCGGCCATCGATGTGCCACTTCAGCTCCGATAGCCCATATCAGAACGTGTGACGTACTCCAGTCTCTACCTCACGTTCGCTGAAACCGTTTCTTGCCGAGTTCAGGCGCACACCGCCACCGTTTTTCGTATAGCCGGCCGCGGCATAGAGAAATGTCTGTTTGGTGAGCGGGTAGGTGTAGTCCAGAGCGTACTGGTCGGAGACCCCGTTGCGGAACTCCCTGATGTCGTTGCGATTCCACGATGCGCACATCGTGCCGCGCCCGGCGCCGACGGTCACCCCGGTCATGTAGCTGCGCATCGCCAGCGCGCCGCCATTGCCGATGCGCGTATCGCCATAAATGCCGTGGAACTTGACCGGTCCGAGATCGTAGACGGCGCCGACGACCGCGCTTTTCACGTTGACGTTCGCGGATCCCAGATGTGCTGGGCCGACCAGGGCACCCAGCGGCGTCGATGCCGCGCCGAGGTCGACGCCGTCGGCATGCTGGTACGCCGCGCGTACGTTCCACCTGCCGGACGCATACGACACCGAGGCGAAGTCGCTGCTGTTGCTGGCGAAGCTCCCGGCCTTTTCGCCGAACGCGTGGCCGGCGTAGAATCCGACGCCGTTGTGCAATCGGATGCTGTACGTGACCGCATTGTCTGCCCGGGACAGCGGATCGGCTTTTCCGAGGCCGTAGGCGAACACCCGTTGCGCGTTGCCGGTGCCGTTGATGACGAACGGATCGACCGCGAACAGCACGTCGTAGACCGCGGTCGTCTGCCTGCCAAAGCGGATCGAACCGAATCCGCCGTTCAGCCCGACCCACGATTGCCTGCCGAAGAGACGGTTGCCGTAGCCCAGCGTGCCGTCGTCGGCGTTGAAGCCGCTTTCCAGTTGGAAGCTGGCCGACAGTCCGTCGCCCAGCTCCTCGGTGCCGCGAAAACCGAAACGCGACGCCCGTTGCTGCCCCGATCCAACTGACAGCGTGTTGGCGTTCGACGTAGAGGCGTTTCCGTAACGTAGACCGACGTCGACGATCCCGTACAGCGTGACATTGCTTTGCGCGGACGACGTGCCGCCCACCAGGACGAGCAGTCCCGATGCGATGATCTGCTTTTTCATTTGGTATTGACCGAACAGGTAAAGGAGTGCCGTTCGCCCGGCTTGCTCGCCGGGCGATCCGATGCCGCATGCGAGCGGGAAGCGTTTATTTGTTTGCGAAGACCCGGTGCGCGAACGCGGCGATCGCGTCGGCCATGGCTTGCGGCTGTTCGGGCGCCAGCGCATGGCCGGCATTCGGAATGACGACGACGGTGACCCGGTCGCCCAGCATGTTCTTCAGGACCTGGGAAAAGCGCCGCGGCGCCACGGCGTCGTTTTCGGCCTGGAGGTCGAGGATGGGGGCCGTGCCGGCCGCGAAGTAATCGTCGACCGGCGTCGTGTTGCGCGCGTGCGATTCAGCCTCGTGCGTTTCCGAGTGCCAGCCGGTCAGCCACACGCGCGGGTCATGGCCGGGCGCGAAGAAGGCCTTGCGCAAGTAGTCGAGGCGCTGGGCTTCCGGCAGCTTCATGTCGGAAGGGCCGTCGATGGCCTTGCGCATCTCCGGGCCGATCGGTTTTTCGTTGGAGCCGGGCGGCACCTTGCCGGCCGACGCGGCCGCGACGACGACGCCGCGCACGAGGTCGGGCCGGTCGGCCGCCAGCTGGCGCGCCGCGAAGTTGCCCCAGGCATGGCCAACCACCACGACCGGTCCCTTGTTCTCGTGCTCGATCACGGCGGCGACGTCCTTCGCGAAATCGTGCACGCTGAGATTCTCCATCGGACCTTTGCTGAGTCCGATCCCGCGCGGTTCGGGACGCAGCACGCGGAACCCGTCCGCCACCAGGCGTTCGGCGACCTGGTCGTAGTCCCGCACCGAGCGACCGAGCGACGGCAGCATCACGATGACGGGGCCTTGTCCCTGGCGCATCACGTCGATCTGCACGTTGCCGTACTTGACGAGTTGATGATCCGCCGTGCCGGCGGTGCCGGCGAACGCGCATGCCGACAAGGTTGCGGCGAGGACGAATGCGTAGCTGAGCTTGCGAAGTTTCATGTGAGTCTCCTGTCTGTCGTGGTTATTCGTTTTATTTCGCGCCGATCGGGTCGAGTCCCGTCTTCACGAACGTCGCTGCGGCCTCCGGCGTCTTCAGGTAGGCGAGGAAGGCCTCGGCGGCCTTGCGCTCCCTGGCGTCCTTGCCGATCGCCGCGGCGATGACGCTGACCTTTTGCACGGCTTCCGGGAGAGGACCGACGTACTGGATGCCGGGGATGGCGCGCAGCTCGCTGATCTGCTGCAGGCCGAGGTCGGCGTCGCCGCGTTCGATGGCCGTGCCGACCAGTTCGCGTCCGTGGATGGGTACGCTTTTCGCCTTCATCGCGTCGGCAATACCGAGCTCGGGGAACAGGGTGCCGACGATGTACTTGCCGCTCGCGCCCTCGGAAAACGCGACCGACTTCGCCGCGAGCAGCGTGGCGCGCAGGCTGTCGACTGACGCAATGTCCGGCCGGGGCAGGCCCGCCCGTACGGCGACGCCGACGCGCGACTCGGCCAGGTCGACGGCGGTCGCGGGCAGCAGCTTGCCCTGCTTGATCTGGTCGGCCATCGCCGCCTTGATCATGAAGCACGCGTCCATCGCTTCGCCGGCCTGGATGCGCATGGGCAGCGCATCGGGCGAGCTACCGTAGGACGGGCCCCACGACACCACCAGATGGTGGCCGGACTTCTTCTCGAAGTCGGGGCCGAGTTGCCTGAACGCCGCCGACAGCGCGCCCGTGGCGAGGACATGGATGTCGGCGGCCTGCGCCGTGGTCGACAACAATCCCGAACAGCCGAGGGCAAGCAGGGCTGTCGCACAAGCACGGTTACTTGATTTGTTCATTCCATCGTCTCCCTGTCGTTATTTGATTGATGCAATCGTGTGGTCAGAAATACAGCCGCTTCGGGTTATCCACCAGTACGGCCTGTGCGGTCGCCGCGTCGCCGCAGACCTCTACAAGGAAGTCGAGCAGCTGGCCGTCGTCGGGCACGGGGCCCTGGATGTTCGGGTGCGGCCAGTCCGTGCCCCAGATCGCGCGCTGCGGCGCGGCGGCGAGCAGGCGTCGGGCGAGCGGCAGCGCGGCGGGCCACGGCGCCGGCGCGCCCTGCATCGCGCGGTCGACGCCGGACAGCTTGAGCCACCGCTGCGGATGCGCAAGATGGCGTTCCAGCCGCTTCAGGGCGGACTCGTCCCATTCGCGCGTCGCATCCTGGCGCGCCATGTGGTCGATCACGAGCGGCATGTCGAGGTCGCGCCAGGCGTCGAGGACCGGCAGGACTTGCGCCAGCTGTCCGTGCAGCAGCGCATGCCAGCCCAGGGGGCGCACCCGTTCGGCGACGCTGCGCAACCGGTCGAGGTCGCGGTCGCCGGGCAGGTGTCCCATGAAATTGAAGCGCACGCCGCGGACCCCGCCGTCGTGCAGCGAGCGCAGGTCGGCGTCATCCATGGTCTCGTCGATGAGCGCCACGCCGCGGTAGCGTCCATCCGTCGCCGCGAGCGCCGCCAGCAGCGCGCTGTGGTCCGACTGGTAGCAGGCCGCCTGCACCAGCACGCCGTGGCCGATCCCGAGCCGTTCGTGCATCGCCAGCAGCTCGGTCATGGGCGCCGCTGCCGGCCGGTACGCGGCCGTGGCGGGCAGGGGAAACGCGTCCCACGGTCCGTAGATATGGGTGTGGCAGTCCCACGGGCCGCCGGTGAGCGCGGGCCGGACCATCAGTCGCACCTTGCGGTCATGCCGCCATCGACGATGATTTCGGTGCCGGTGATGAATTGCGCTTCGTCGGACGCGAGGAACAGCGCCGCGTTGGCGGTATCCCGGCCGTCGCCCATGAAGCCGAGGGGGATGCGCGCGAGCCGGCTGTCCAGCAGCTTGTCGACGTCGCCGCCGCTGCGCTGGCCGGCCAGGCGGACTTCGACCATCGGCGTATGCAATTGGCCCGGTACGACCGTGTTCACGCGGATGCCTTTTTTTGCATACTCGACGGCGACGACCTTGCCCAGCTGGATCACGCCGGCCTTGCACGCGGCATACGCAACCTGCGCGGAGCCGGTCCAGCGGATGCCGGAGGTCGACGCCGTGTTGACGATGGCGCCGCAGCCCTGCGCTTCCATCACGGGCAGCACGTGTTTGCAAGTCAGGAATACGCTCTTCAGGTTGAAGGCGACCTGCGCATCCCATTTGTCTTCGGACAGCGCGACCGGACCGCCGGCCGCCGAGCCGCCCACGTTGTTGACCAGGATGTCGACGCGGCCGTATTCGGCCTGGCACGCGGCGACCATGGCCTCGACGGCGGCGCTGTCGGTGACGTCGCATGTGTGCGCCGTGATGGTGCCGCCGGCCTCACGGACGCGTCGGACGGTCTCCTCCATCGCTTCCGCGCTCTTGTCCACGGCGAAGATCTTTGCGCCCGCCTGCGCGAACAGCACGGCGACGGCGCGGCCGTTGCCCCAACCCGGGCCGACGCAGCCGGCGCCGGTGACGATGGCGACCTTGTTGTTCAGGCGTCCCGGCGCCGTGGACGGGTGTGCGGTTGAAGTTTCCATGCTGCTTTCCTTAATTCGTGGAGGTAGGGAGTTCCGGTGCAACGCCGGCGGGCGGCGGCACCTCGAAGACCTTGATCGTCATCGAGATCAGCGTGTAGTAGCCGGCCACGCCGACCAGGTCCACCAGCGCGTCGCGGCCGATCTCGCGTTCGAGGTCGGCATACAGCGCGTCGTCGATGGCGCGGCGTTCATGGAGCTGCTGCATGAACGCGTGGATCAAGGCTTCGTCACGCTTCGTGAAGGCCGGTGCGCGGCCATCGCGGATCGCATCGAGCACGTCCAACGACAGGCCGGCTTCCAGCGCGAACGGCTTGTGCGCGGCCCACTCGTATTCGGCGAGCCAGTGGCGGCCCATCAGCATGATGGCGAGTTCGGACAGGCGCGGCGGCAGGCTGCTGTCGTAGCGGCAGTAGCGGCCCAGCGCCTGGGCGCGGTCGGCAAGCTGCGGGCGGTGCAGCCACACCGCGAGCGGGCCGCGGACGCCCTTGCGCGGGCCGCTGGCGATGGCGTCGTGGACGGCGCGCTGCGCGGCGTCGAGACGCTCGGGATCGATAGGCGAAATGCGTGGCATGGTGGTTCCCTGGTGTCAGATGTTCGATTGGGCCGGCTGGGATTGCGCCGCGGCCTTGTCCGGCTGCAGGCGGGTGCGGCGAGGACGCGTTCCCGTCTCACGGGCAAACGCATCCGCATCGAAGCCGTTCTCCCAGCGCGAGATGGCGAAGACCGCGATCGTGTTGCCGACGACGTTGACGAGGGCGGTGGCGGTCGCCATCACGCGGTCGATGCCGAACAGCAGGCCGAGGCCGCCGAGCGGCAGCGTGCGTACCGATTGCAGGGTCGCCGCGAGTTTCACGAACGCGCCGCCGGCCACCGTGGTGCCGCCCTTCGAGGTCAGGCTCAGGATGGCGAGCAGGCCCAGCTGCTGCCAGAGCGAGAACGGCGTGTCCGTCGCCTGGGCGATGAAGCCGATCGCGATCGCCATGTAGATGGACGTGCCGTCCAGGTTGAAGCTGTAGCCGGCCGGCAGGACAAAGCCGACGACGACCTCGTCGCAACCGGCGCGCTGCAGTTTTTCGAGCAGGCGAGGGAAGGCGACTTCGCTGGACGCGGTGCCGAAGATCAGCAGGATCTCGTCGCGGATCAGTTTCAGCACGCCGAAGAACGGCAGGCCGATCATCCAGCTGATCGAGCTCAGGACGCCGAACACGAACACCAGCGACGCACCGTAGTAGACGACGATGACTTTCAACAGGTACACGAGCGTCATGCCGCCGTAGCTGCCGATCGCGGCCGCCATGGCGCCGAATGCCCCCAGCGGCGCCAGCTTCATGATGAACGCCAGCATCTTGAACAGGACGGCCTGCGCCTCGTCGATGCCGCGCAGGAGGATCGAATCCGCGCCGACCGAGACGTTCAGGGCCAGTCCGGCGAGGATAGAAATGATGAGGACCTGCACGATGTCGCCCTTGGCGAATGCGTCCACGAGCGTGTGCGGAATCAGGCCCAGCAGGTAGTTGACCGCGGAGATCTGGCCGGCGCCGGCCGTCGCTTTCAGGGCGTCGGCGCTTTCGACCATGTTCGTCGCGTGCAGTCCCGCGCCGGGCTCGAAGACGTTCACGAACACGAAACCGATGATCATCGCGACCGTGCTGACGACTTCGAAGTAGACCAGGGATTTCAGTCCCAGCCGTCCCAGCTTGCGCATGTCCTTGACGTGGGCGAGGCCCTGGACCAGGGTGCAGAAAATGATCGGTGCCAGCATCATCTTCAACAGTGCGATGAAGCCCTGTCCCAGCGGTTTCATCGCGATGGCGGTGGCGGGCGCCAAGAGACCGAGCACGACGGCGCACGCCAGCCCGATCAATACCTGCACATGCAGTTTCTTCAGTTGTTTCATCACGTCTCCTAAGGTCGCCGATGGCGGCTTGTTTTGAGTGGCTTGCTATTTGTATGAAGCATAGGTTCATGTAAAAACTTTGACAAAGACCGTATGAATATATGATCCTATGCTTCTTCGGCATGGCTGGTGTTGGATATGGATATACGAGAACTCAGGAGCTTCATTCACGTGGCGCGGTCGGGGAGCTTCAGCCGTGCGGCGTCCGAGCTCTACATTGCCCAGCCTGCGTTGAGCCGGCAGATCGCCAAGCTGGAAGGCGAAATCGGCGTACCGTTGCTGATCCGCCATGGCCGCGGCGTGCGCCTGACCGCCGCCGGCGCCAGGCTGCTGGAACGGGCCGAGATGATCACGCACATGGTGAACGAGACCGGCGAGCAGGTGCGTGCCAGCGCGGACGAGGAGGGGGGGCATCTCGCCGTCGGGCTGCCGCCGACGATCGGGGCACTGATCGGGGCCGACCTGATCAAGGATTTCCGCGCACGCTGGCCGCGCGTGACGTTGCACCTGCGCGAAGGGCTCAGCAGTTCATTGCAGGAGTGGGTGCTCGACAAGCGGGTCGACCTGGCGGTCGTGTACAACCAGCCGCTGCTCGACGCGTTCAATGTCCTTCCATTGTTCAGCGAGCCCATGATATTGATCGGTCCGGCCGGCGATGCGGGACGAAAGCCCAGTTACCACATCCGGGATCTCGCGGACATACCTCTCATTCTCCCTGGGCTACCCCACAGCAATCGCCGCCTTGTGGAGCAGGCCGCGATCCAGCATGGCGTGCGGCTGCGGGTCGAGATCGAAGTCGACAGCGTGGCCCTGACCAAGCAGTTGGTGAAGGCGGGACTGGGCTATTCGATCCTGACGCAAGTCGCGATCAAGGACGAGGTGGCGCGGGGCGATGTCGTCGCCCACGCCATCGAACGCCCTTCGATCCGGTCGACCGTGGCCATTACGACGCTGCGCGAGAACCGGCCATCCAGGCTGGTCGAGGCATGGTCGACGATGCTGCAGGAGAAGCTGCAATCGCTCATTGCGAGCGAGGCCTGGAGAAACGACGTTATCTGGGCGTAGGCGGTAAGGCGTCCGACCGTTTCATTTCGCTGGTCTGCCATATCCTGATCCGCGATCCTTGCATGTCTGCGCGTGGTCGAATGCTTGCGAACAGTCCGGTATAGGCGCTCGAGCGTCCCCGCCCAATATGCGAAGAAGGCGGGCCAGGGCGGGCTGCCTGAGAAAAACATGCGGCAAAGCGCTCGATTGGTCTTGCCAAGGTCTGCCGATGTGATCACGATATCGCATTGATAGAACGTTTCACGGGGCAATAATGAAATCGAGTCAGCGGAAGTTGCGTCGGGGGATGGACCGGCATGCCGTCAAGCTTGCACTGACCACGGCCGTCGCGGCAGCGGGCGCGCCGGACGCCTGTCGCGCGCAGGATGTCATGCCGGTGGTCACGGTCACCGCGCAGAGCCGCAGCCAGGACATCCAGAACGTGCCGATCGCCGTGCAGACGCTGGCCGGCAGCGCGCTCAGGGATGTCGGCGTGGTCAACCTGGCCGGCATGGATGCGTTCGTCCCCGGCCTGTCGGTCGAGCCGTTGCAATCCACTCGTCCGATCATTTTCCTGCGTGGCGTCGGCACCGAGGACTACGGCATCGGCACGGACTCGCCGGTCGGCATCTTCACCGACTCCGTGTATGTCGGCAAGACCGGCGGATCGCTCCTGAACTTCAATGACGTCAAGCGGATCGAAGTGCTGAAAGGTCCGCAGGGTACGCTGTTCGGACGCAATGCGGCAGCAGGCGTCATCTCCATTGTCACCAACGATCCCCTCGAGCGGACCGAAGCGAGTGGACTGGTCCGGGTCGGCACCCGCGGGGCGGTCCATACCGAGCTGCTCTATAACACACCGCTGGCCGAGGGGCTGGCACTGCGCATCTCGGCCCTCGACCAGCGTGACAACGGCTGGGTCCGCAACACCTTCAACGGGCAGCGCATGGGCGACGAAGGCGAGCGCGGCCTGCGCGCCACCGTGCGCTGGCGGCGCGACGACACCGACGCCATCCTCGGCTGGGAACACGGGGTGATGCGTGTGTCCGGCCCGCCGGTGTTTTCCCTCACGGGCGGGAAGATCGACTTCGGCGGGCCCGCGACGTGGGTCGATCCGCGCAAGCAGCCGCTGGCCAACGACGCCGAGCCCAATGCGCAGGCGCGCACCTTCGACGGCCTCACCCTGCGCGTGACGACGCCGCTGCGCCATGCGACACTGAGCAGCATCACCGCCTACCGCCACTTCAACACGCAGAACTGGCAGGACAACGACGGCTCGGTGAATCCGGCGGCGTATATCGGCATCGGCAACGTCGAATCGAACTCGACCTGGCAGCAGGAATTCAAACTGAGCGGACAGAACGGCGCGCTCGACTGGGTAGGCGGCGTCAGTGCCTATCGCGAGCGCGCCACCCAGACGCAACACGTGGACTTGACGACGCTGTCGCTGGACACGCTGATTCGCCATGCCGCCGGCAGCGCGCCCTATGCCACGCTGACCGGCCTGGCCCAGGGTATCGGCCGTGCCACCGGCAACGCGGCGCTGCAAGGGCTGAGCCTTGCCGGCCTGCCGTGGCGCGAGAGCATCCACGACAAGGGCGAATACCGCGCGTACGCCGTGTATGGCGACCTGCTCTGGCATGTGAACCCGGTCACCAACCTGACGGTCGGCGGCCGCTTGACGCACGACGACAAGCGCTTCAGCTGGTACAACCCGCCGCGTATCGCCAGCGAGCTCGACGCTCGCCTCGCCGTCATGCAGCAAGCACAGTTGTTCCCGACGGCTGTGGCCCTGAAACTGCTGACCCCGCAACAGGCGGCATCGCTACAGGCCGTCGTGGCACGCAATGTCGAGTTCAACAACACCGTGTCGAGCACCAGCCCGTTCCCCGCATCGAGGAGCTGGAACAACTTCAGCCCGCGCATCGTGCTGGACCGCCACCTGACGCGTGATCACATGGTGTACGGCTCGTGGAGCAAGGGCTATCTGGCCGGCGGTTTCGATGCCCTCGGCGTGAATGGCTATTACGACGAGGAGCTGGTGACGAATACCGAGATCGGCATCAAGGGGCGGGTGCGTGCGCTGGGCCTGTCCTACGAGGCGTCGATCTTCCATTACGACTACACCAACCTGCAAAGCCTGACCCTGGTGCCGGCCAATGCCGGCGCCGGCGTGCCCAGCTACCAGGTCGTCAACAGCGACCAGCGCGCGACGGGCGCCGAGCTGAGCGCGCAGTGGACGCTCAACCGGATCTGGCGCCTGAACGGCGCGCTGGCCTACCTCGACCAGACCTATGCGCATTACGTGTCGCCGTCCGGTGTCCGGCTGGACGGCCAGCCGGCCGGCGCCCCGCGCCTGAGCGCCAGTGCCGGCGCCACCGCACGCTGGGCGCTGTGGAACGGGACGGCGGACTTCAACGTGATGCTCGGCTACATCGGTGAACGGCGCTGCAATGCCGACACGCGGGCGCAGGGAACGTGCAACCCCGACGGCAGCGTCGATACCGGGGCGGCGCGCGAGAAAGTCGACGTGCGTCTCGGCTGGACGGCGCCGTCCGGCAACTGGGGCGTGGGTGCGGTCGTGACGAATCTCACCAACCGGCAAACGATCGCGATCAGCACGCTCGGTTCTGTCGTCGGCTCCCCTTACAGCTATGTGAGCAAGCCGCGTGCGATCGCGCTCGAACTGCGTGGACGGCTGTAAGCAGGCCCAACCTCACCCCAGCTCGCGCCACAGTAGCAGCAGAACCGGTCCGTAAAACAGCACGGCAGTCAGTGCAATCAGGCACATGCCCAACAGTACGGACCGGTTGATTCTCCAAAGGGGAATCGGTGGGTTGTTCGCGGACGAGTTCATGATGGTCTCCTGGGCAACAGCTGGTCGCGCTTTGTTTTGACGGGTAACCAGCAATGTCCATGCCAAGGAAAAAATAGGCTTTGGTTTCAATGACTTGGAATGGCGCCGCCGCCAGACTCATCCTAGACTGTAAAAATTACCGAAGTGTTGCTGGCTTTCCATGGCGCTGGCGCAGGCGCAACATCTGGTAACCGGTGCCGAGCACGAACAGCACGAACACGCAGGCCAGCGCCAGCTTGACGGGCGGCGAGTCCGGACCATGCCCGATCGGATGGCCGACAGGGAGTCGGCTCAGCGTCTCGTTCGTCCCCGGCACCAGCAGCAGCAGGAAGCTGAACGACATCAGCCCGACCTGCAGATACCCGGCTGCACGGCCCAGGAAGGCGATGCGGGGCGCGGCCGTGGCGCACGCCATCACCAGCAAGGTCAGCAGGCCGAGCGCGTGTCCCGGATTGAACCCGCCCGTGCTCGACAGGCCGAAGGCGGTGACGACGGACAGGATCATTCCCACCCAGTAAATCCTGCCCAGGCCGCTGGCCGGATCGATGCGGCCTTGGCGAACGAAAGCGAGCAGCCCCGCGACGATGGGGATCAGGCTCAGCACCGTGTGAATGGCGCCGACGTTCGAGAGAGGATGAGGCATGCTAAAACTCCTTTAATGAAATCCGACCTACTAGTTGGTAGATGGTGATGGCAAAAAGTGGGCCCGGCGCACCGGACCCGGACATACGGTACGATCAGGCCCCGGCCGACAGGCGCGCCAGTTGCGGGTCCATGATGGTCCCGAAGATGGCGGTATCGCCATAGGCGCGCGCCGACAACATGGCGCCGTGCACGGTCGCCATGAAGGCTTCCGCTTCCACGCGCGGCGTATCGGTCAGCGCCACGACGCCGAGCGCGGCGCCGCGCTCGAGGACAGCCGTGAGCCAGCCCGACAGGAAGCGGAAATACGCACGGATCTCGAGCGCGATCTCTTCCGGCAATACCGGTAATTCATTGGCCAGCAGGGCGCATACGCAAAACGGCGCGCTCGCGTCGCCGATACAGGTTTTCCAGTAGCCGATGTAGGCGCGCAGTTGATCGAGCGGTCCCGGCACGGCGCGCTCGAGGTTGGCGATGCCTTCTTCGGCGGCTTCCCGGTACCGGATGACGAGGGTTTTCACCAGGTCGAGTTTGCTCGGGAAGTGGTGGTGGATGCTCGGCTTGCGGATACCGACGACCTCGGCAATGTCTGCATAGCTGAATCCGTTGTAACCGCCGGCGACGATCAGGGAACGTGCGCAGGCCAGGATATCGTCGGCAGTGGAGAGCGATTTGTTCATGACAGTGAGATTACCTTCTAGTAGGTAGGCTGTCAACCGCCGGCAAAGCCGGTCGTGCGATGCGGCGGCGGTTATTGGTCGAGGCTCGCCAGCGCCCAGCACTGCGTCCACGAAAAAATGGCGTGCCGCTGTTCGTTGTCGACGGCGCCCGTGAGGATCTCGGTCAGGAAATGGGCGACGTTCGTCCGCAGGTGATTCGGAAGACATGCGACCGTCGCGATGGATGACTCGATGTCCGGATGCACGCTCGACATCATGATCTGCACGACGACCTCCGCGTGTTCGGTCCAGCCGGCACCGTCGACATAGTTCATGAGCGCCACGGCGCTGTCTGGCATGTTCATCTGGTTTCGCATGATCAACGTATCCGGGCTCGAATGGTGAAGTCACCCAGAGTACAGCAGTCGGGTGACCGACAGGATGAAATCTGGAACGCGCGGGCAGATTCGTGGCAGCCGTTGCAACGATACGTGGCGCAACTGGTACAGTCGGCGCCGTACATCCCCTGTCACCCCCGTTTCGTGCATGTCCGACAGCGGTGCATCTCCCGGCAGGGACCTGTGCGAGGCGCTGCGGCGGCACGGCCACCGGCAAGCGCCTCGACGTTGTTCAATACGCTTCCCTACGCGGCGTTCTTCCCCGCGACGCCGCGCTGCGCTACACCCGCCACCACCTGCACGACGAGCGCCACCGCGACGTTGACGGCCAGCGCCAGCAAGCCGGTGTACAGGGTCACGCCGGCATCGCCCACGTGCAGCGTATGCACCGGCTTGATGCCGTCGCCGAACGCGATCCACGTGCCGGCCACGATGCCGACGGCCCAGCCGCACAGCAGGGCGGTGCTGCCGAAGCGGCGCGAGAACAGGCCGAACACGACGGCGGGGAAGGTCTGCAGGATCCACACGCCGCCCAGCAGCTGCAGGTCCAGTGCGAACTTCGTCGGCAGGAACACGATGCAGACCAGCGCGCCGACCTTGACGACCAGCGATGCCATCTTCGCCACCTTCGCTTCGCCGGCCGGGCTGACGTGCGGGTTCACGTACGGCTTCCAGAAATTGCGCGTGAAGAGATTGGCGGCGCCGATCGACATCACGGCGGCCGGCACCAGCGCGCCGATGGCGATGGCGGAGAAGGCGAAGCCGCTGAACCAGTCCGGGAACAGGGCGCCGAACAGGGCGGGGACGACGTCGTTGTTGCTCGCCACCTTGAGGTGCGCCGCGTGCGCCATGTAGCCGAGCAGCGCGATCAGGCCGAGCAGGATCGTGTAGGCCGGCAGGAAGATGGCGTTCTTGCGGATCGTGTCGGCGCTCTTCGCGGCGAAGATGCCGGTCAGCGTGTGCGGGTACATGAACGCGGCCAGCGCCGAGCCGAGCGCCAGGGTCGCATACGGCAGCATCTGGGCGGGCTGCAAGACCAGGTCGGTGGCGCCGCCCTTGGCCGCGAACGCGTCGCCGGCGGCCGAGAAGATGCCGGCATAGCCGCCGAGCTTCACCGGCACCAGCACCACCGCGACCAGCACGACGATGTAGATCATGACGTCCTTGACGAAGGCGATCAGCGCCGGCGCGCGCAGGCCCGCGGCATACGTGTACAGGGCGAGCACGATGAACGCCGCCGCCAGCGGCAGTTCGCCCGTCAGGCCCAGCGCCCTGATCACGACCTCCATGCCCACGAGCTGCAGCGCGATGTAGGGCATCGTGGCGACGACGCCCGTCAGCGCGATCGCCAGTTCCAGCGGACGCGAGCCGTAGCGGCCGTAGACCACGTCGGCCGCGGTCACGTGGCCGGCGGCCTGCGCGGCGCCCCACAGCTTCGGCATGATGACGAAGACGATCGGGTACACGAGGATGGTGTAGGGCAGCGCGAAGAAGCCGTAGGCGCCCACCGCGTAGACGAGGGCCGGCACGGCGATCACGGTGTAGGCGGTATAGAAATCGCCGCCGACGAGGAACCACGTGATCCACGTGCCGAAGTTGCGGCCGCCCAGGCCCCATTCGTCGAGGTGCTCGCCCTTGCCAGCGCCGCCCGACTGCCAGCGCGAGGCCATGAAGCCCATCACCGTGACGAGGACGAAGAAGCCGATGAAGACCCACAGCGCGGTCCAGTTGATCGTGGATGTCATCGCTGGTCCCCCTTTCTTTGCTCGTGGCGGTAGACGAGCCAGATCAGGAAGGACGTCAGCGGCACCCACAGGAACTGGTACCAGTAAAAGAACGGAAAGCCGAACAGGGCGGGCAGGGGCTCGTTGTAGAACGGCGTCCACAGCAGGCCCAGGAAGGGGATGAGCAGCAGGAGCTTCATGGAGATTCCTTGGCGAGAAATCGTCGATTATTCGCCAGGGGTCTCCAGGAAAACAGTACCAGATTGTAGGGGACACGCGACACAAAACCGCGCACACGCCATACCCATCAGGTATCGAATGGATACCAAATCGGTCTTGGACGCGCCTGTGCAATCTCTCTACCCTTGGTCCCGATAACGAGAAGACAAGGAGACACCATGGGCACAGGACAGGTGGAGTGCGCCGCCGTGCGCGGCCGGCGCTGGTCCGACGGATCGCTGTCGGCCGTGGCCGCGGGCTTCCTGGCCGTGCTGGTCTCGTTTTCCGGACCGCTGGCGATCTTCTACCAGGCCGCGCAGGCGGGCCGCATGCCGGACGCCATGTTCGCATCGTGGGTGTGGGGCATCTCCGTCGGCGCGGGCATCGCCGGCATCGTCCTGAGCTGGCGCCTGCGCGCACCCGTCATCACGGCGTGGTCGGCACCGGGCAGCGCGCTCCTCATCACGCTGTTTCCGCAGCTGCCGCTGGGCGAGGCCGTCGGGGCCTATCTCACCGCGGCCGCCATCCTGCTCGCCATCGGCCTGTCCGGCTCACTCGAACGCATCATGGCCCACGTGCCGACAGGGATCGCCAGCGGCATGATGGCCGGGATCCTCGTGCCGTTCGGGATGAACGCATTCAGGACGGCCGGCACGCTGCCGCTGCTGGCGTTCGGCATGATCGCCGCGTACCTCGTGTTCCGGCGCGCGGTGCCGCGCTACGGCGTCGTGCTGCTGCTCGTCGCCGGCACCGGCATCGCGTGGCTGTCCGGCGCGACGCACTTTTCTGCCGTCCGCTTCGGGTTCGTCGTGCCCGCGGTGATCGCGCCCGCGTGGAGCTGGACCAGCACGTTCAGCCTCGCGCTGCCGCTCGTGCTGGTGACGCTCACCGGCCAGTACCTGCCCGGCATGGCGGTGCTGAAGACGTCCGGCTACGCCACGCCGGCGCGGCCGGTGATCGTCACGTGCAGCCTCGTGTCGCTGGCGATCGCGTGCACCGGCGGCATCACGATCGCGCTCGCCGCCATCACGGCCGCGATGTGCACGAGCCGCGACGCGCACGAGGACCCGCGCCGCCGCTACGTGGCCGGCATCGCCAACGGCGTGTTCTACCTGCTCGCGGGCCTGTGCGGCGGTTCCATCGTCATGCTGTTCGCCGCGCTGCCGAAGGAACTGATCGTCTGCCTGGCGGGACTGGCGCTGCTGGGCGCCATCGGCTCGAACCTCGCCGGCGTGATGGCGGCCGGGGACCACCGCGAAGCGTCCGTGATCGCCTTCCTCGCCACCGCGTCCGGCATGACCTTCCTCGGCCTCGGCGCCGCGTTCTGGGGCGTCGTCATCGGCATGGCGGCGCACCGCATCCTGCATCACCCCACGACACCACATCCATAAGGAGACAATCGCATGCGGCACATCGACATCCACGCACTGGCCGACGGGGCCAGGTTCAACCGCTTCCACGCCGGCATCCTCGCGTGGTGCGCCCTCATCATCATCTGCGACGGCTACGATCTCGCCGTGGCCGGCATCGCGCTGCCGTCGATCATGAAGGAGATGGGCGTGACGGCGCAGAACGCCGGCTTCATGGTCAGTTCCGCGTTGTTCGGCATGATGTTCGGCGCGATCTTCCTCGGCACGATCGCCGACCGCGTCGGCCGGCGCCACGCCATCGTCATCTGCCTCGCGCTGTTCAGCGTGTTCACGGCCGCCGCGGGCATGAGCAGCGATCCGTACGTGTTCAGCGCGATGCGCTTCCTCGCGGGCCTCGGCATCGGCGGCGTGATGCCGAACGTGGTCGCCCAGATGACGGAATATTCGCCCAGGCGCATCCGCGCGACCATGGTCACGCTGATGTTCAGCGGCTACGCGGTGGGCGGCATGCTGGCCGCGCTGCTGGGCAAGGGATTGATCGAGCAGCACGGCTGGCAGTCCGTGTTCCTCGCGGCCGGCGTGCCGGTCCTGCTGATTCCGTTCATCCTGAAAAGCCTGCCGGAATCGATGACTTTCCTCGTGCAGCGCAAGCGCCTGGCCGAATTGCAGCGCACGCTCGCGCGCATGGAGCCATCGTACCGCGCGCAAGCCGGCGACCGCTTCGACCTGCCCGCCACCGACCGCGCGCAGGGCGCCCCGATCGGACAGCTGTTCCAGGACGGCCGCGGATTCTCCACCGCGATGTTCTGGATCGCCTTCTTCATGTGCCTGTTCATGGTGTACGCGCTGAGCTCCTGGCTCGCCAAGCTGATGGCCGGGGCGGGCTACAGCCTCGGGTCCGCGCTGACCTTCGTGCTCGTGCTGAATTTCGGCGCCGTCGTCGGCGCCGTCGGCGGCGGCTGGCTCGCCGACCGCTTCCACATCAAGTACGTGCTGGTGGCGATGTATGCGCTGGCCGCCGTCTCGATCACGCTGCTGGGTTATCCGGTATCCACGCCGGCGCTGTTCGTGCTCGTCGGCCTCGCCGGGGCGTCGACGATCGGCACGCAGATCGTCACCTACGCCTATGCCGGCCAGTTCTATCCGACCGCGATCCGTTCGACCGGCATCGGCTGGGCCTCCGGCGTGGGCCGCGGCGGCGCCATCCTCGCACCGATCGTCATCGGCACGCTCGTCGGCATGGCGCTGCCGCTGCAGCAGAACTTCCAGGCGATGGCCATCCCGGCCGTCATCGCCGCCGTGTCGGTAGCACTGATCCGCCATGGGCGCTCGGCGTCCGCCGTGCCGCAGCACACCGGCGCCGTCGCCGAAGCCTGACCGGATTCCCTCACACACGTTTTTCATGGGTGCGCGGCATCCAGGGCGGAGCCTTGCCTCCGCCCGAACAACAACCAACAGGAGACATGATGAAAAAGGCAGTAGCGATCGCCCTCGCGGCGGGTCTGGGAGCGGGCGGCGCGCAGGCGCAAAGCCAGGTGACGGTGTACGGCATCGTCGACGTGGCGCTGGCGCACATGAACAACGCGGACGCGGCGGGCCACGGCGTCACGCGCGAACCGTCGCTGACGGGCAGCCTGCCGTCGCGCATCGGCTTGCGCGGCAGCGAGGACCTCGGCGGCGGTCTCGCCGCCGTGTTCAACCTGGAGAGCGGCTTCAATCCGGACGTCGGCACGCTCGGGCAGGGCAGCCGCCTGTTCGGACGCCAGGCGTGGGTGGGCCTGCGCGGCCGCTGGGGCACGTTGCAGTTGGGCCGCATCCTCAACATGACGTATCTCGCCACGATGAAGAGCGACGTGCTGGGACCGAACCTCTTCTCGATCAACAGCATCGATTTATATCTACCGAACGCGCGCAGCGACAACGCGATCGGCTATCTCGGCACGTTCGACCGCTGGACAGTCGGCGCCACCTGGAGCTTCGGCCGCGATGGCTCCGCGGCCGGCGGTCCGTCCGCGACCGGCTGCGCGGGCGAGGCGCCGGGCAATGCGCGCGCCTGCCGCCAATACACGGCCCTGCTGGGCTATGACACGAAGGCCTACGGCATCAATGCCACGTACGACAAGCTGTATGGGAATACGGGCGCGGCGGGTGGGCTGACGGACAGCGCGCACTACGACCGCCGCATCACGGCCAACGGCTGGATGATGGCGGGCAAGACGAAGATCGGCGCCGGCGTCATCGACCGCAAGACGGATGCCGCGTCGGGCGTCGCCGAGTCCGACCTGTTCTACCTCGGCGCGAGCATCCCGGTCGCACCGCGCCTGACGCTGGATGCCCAGGTGGCGCGCAAGAACGTCAGGGGCTCGCCCGACGACACGAACCTGGCGGTCGCGCGCCTGACGTATGCGCTGTCGGTGCGCAGCGCCGTGTATGCGGGCGTCGGCCGCATGGACAACCACGGCGCGGCCGCGATCGCGCTCGATGCCGGCGGCACGACGGCGCCGGGCAAGGCGCAGAGCGGGGTGATGGCGGGGTTGCGGCACGCGTTCTGATGGCGGCAAGGCGGCAGGGTTGCTGCCGCCTTTCCCCGGTCAGCCGGCGAGGAAGGACACGAGGGCGCCGGCGAACTGCGGTGCCGCTTCGATGCTGGAGATGTGGGACGCCGCCAGCGTGGCGAGGCACGCGCCGGGAATCCGGTCGCGCATCCAGCCGGCGTCGGCGACGGTGGTGACCGGGTCCGCGGCGCCGGCGATGATCAGGGTAGGGACGGCGATGGTGCCGATCGCGCTGCGCAGGTCGGCGTCCGCCAGCGCATCGCAGCAGGCCGCGTAACCTTCGGCATCCTGCTCGCGCAGGCGGGCGATCATGCGCGCGACCACGTGCGGTTCGCGTGCAAGGAAGGCGGGCGTGAACCAGCGCGCCGCGGCGCCGTCGGCCACGCCATCCATGCCGCCGGCCCGCACCTGGGCGGCGCGCGCGGTCCAGCCCTCGTGCGTGCCGATGCGCGCCGCGGTGTTGGCCAGCACGAGCTTGTCGAGCCGCCGCGGCGCGTGGATGCCGAGCCACTGGCCCGTCATGCCGCCCATCGAGATGCCGCAGAAATGCGCGCGCGGAATCCCGAGCGCGTCGAGCAGGCCGACGACGTCGCGGCCGAGGCGTTCGAGCGTCACAGGCATCGTGCCGCGCCGGGACAGGCCGTGGCCGCGCGTGTCGTAGCGCAGCACGAAATAGTCGCGGGCCAGGACGGCGGCCTGCGGATCCCACATCGACAGGTCCGTGCCGAGGGAGTTCGACAGCACGATGCACGGTCGCGCGGGATCGCCGTCGGTCCGCACGTGCAGGCGGACGTCGTCAATGTCAACGTACCTCATCGCTTACCCCTGGTCGCCGCCGCCCACGGGCAGGACGGTGCCCGTGATGTACGACGCTTCGCCCGAGGCGAGGAACAGGATGGCGGCGACCTGCTCGTCGATGGTGCCATAGCGGTGCATCAGGCTCGTCGCGATGGTCTGGTCGACGATGCCCTGGTACCACGTTTGCTCCTGCTCGCTCAGCGCCTTCGGATTGCGCGGCACCTTGCGCGGCGGGGCTTCCGTGCCGCCGGTGGCGACAGCGTTGACGCGGATGCCGTCCTGCGCGTGCTCCATCGCCAGGCTGGCCGTCAGCGCGTTGATGCCGCCTTTCGCGGCCGAGTAGGGGATGCGGTAGATGCCGCGCGTGGCCACCGACGACACGTTGACGATCGCGCCGGCCTGCGCGGCCATCATCGCCGGCAGCACCGCGCGGCAGCACCACAGCGTCGGGAACAGCGAGCGGCGGATCTCGGCCTCGATCTGGTCCGGATCGTATTCCTGGTAGGGCTTGGCCCAGATCGTGCCGCCCACGTTGTTGACGAGGATGTCGATGCGGCCGCAGGCCTCCAGCGCGCGTGCCGCCAGCGTGGCCGCGCCGGCCCACGTTTCGAGGTCGGCCTCGACGACGATGGGTTGCGTCCCGGTCTCCCGGGCTACCTCGTGCACGAGCGGCGAACGGTCCGCCAGCACGAGCCGCGCGCCTTCCGCGGCGGCCGCCAGCGCCACGCCGCGGCCGATGCCCTGGGCGGCGCCGGTGACGATCATGACCTTGTCCCTGAAACGGTCCGGATGCATCATGCCGTCACCCCCGCCGTGCTCGTGGCCGAGAACTTCTCGAAGTGGAACGAATTCGGTTTCACGCCGATGCCGTCCAGCCAGCCGCGCACCGCGTCGACCATGGGCACGGGGCCGCACAGGTAGACGTCGACGTCGCCGCCATGCATCCAGCCCGGTTCCACGTGCGCCGTGGCATAACCCTTGCGCGCATGCGTGCTGGACGCCGCCGCGACGCAGGTCACGTACTGGAACTGCGGGTGCGCGGCCGCGATGCGGTCCAGTTGCGCCAGGCCGACCAGGTCATGGTCGTTGGTGACGGCGTAGACCAGGCGTACCGGATGCGGGAACCCTTTGGCCGCCAGCACATCGAGCATGGACAGGAACGGCGCGATGCCGGTGCCGCCGGCCAGCATCAGCACGGGACGGTGCATGGGCCGCAAATAAAAGCTGCCGTACGGACCGGAGAACGAGATCGGCTGGCCCGATTGCGCCTGGCCGGTCAGCCAGGTGCTCATCAGGCCATTCGGTACGTTGCGCACCACGAAGCTGGCTTGTTCCGCGCCCGGCGCGGAAGCGAATGAATACGAGCGTGTCTGGTCCGTGCCCGGCACCGTCACGTTCACGTATTGGCCGGGCAGGAAGTCCAGCTGGTCGGGATGGTCCGGCGCAATCGAGAAACGGATCGTCGACGGCGACAGCTGTTCCACGGCGGTGACGGTGCCGGGGAAGTCGCCGACGCCCGTCTTGCACGCGGCCGACGTGGCCGGGATGCGCACGACGCAGTCCGACGTCGGGCGCATCTGGCACGCCAGCACGTAGCCAGCCGCCGCATCCTTTTCTTCGAGGGCATCCTCGATGTAGCTGTCCGGCGGCATGTCGTAGCTGCCGGATTCGCACAGCCCGCGGCACGTGCCGCAGGCGCCGTCGCGGCAGTCGAGGGGGATGTTGACCTTCTGGCGGTAGGCCGCGTCGGACAGTTTTTCGTTGGGGTTGCAGCTGATGAAGCGCGTGACGCCGTCTTCGAACTGCAGTGCGATCGTGTGGCTCATGACCGTCTCCTGCTTAGATGTGATAGATGTCGATCACCTGGCTGATGTAGTCGTTCTTCAGCACGACGTACTTGTCCAGGATCTTCGGCGCCGGACCGGAAAAGTCGATCACGTAGCGCGACATGCCGAAATAGCTGTAGTTGGTGTGGTAGCGGTGGCTCAGCGTGTGCCAGTTGAAGCGCACCGTGTGGCGGCTGCCGTCGACCTGTTCCAGTTCCACGTTGGCGATGTTGTGGCTCGTGCGCGTATCGGGAATCGTCGCGCTGGAGCGTTCCGTCTTGATGCGGAAGACGCGGTCCTCCAGCCCCTGGCGGCTCGGGTAGAAGATCAGCGAGATCTCGCGCTCCGGGTCCTGGACCAGCGTGCCGTCGTCGTCCCACGACGGCATCCAGAAGCGCGCGTTCGCGTCGTAGCACTGGAGCCAGTCGTCCCATTGCTCGTCGTCGAGCAGGCGCGCTTCGCGGTAGAGGAAGGATTGGATATCCTGGATCGTGACCGCGCTCATTTCGCTTCTCCCTTGGCGTCGAATGCCTTCTTCATGACGTCGAGCCAGTAGCGGTGCTGGATCGTGTACAGGCCTTCGTCCTCCGTGCGCACGCCGCTCATGACGGGTGCGAGGCCGATGTCCTGCGCCGCGTCGTCCGCGCCGTGGATCCAGTGCCTGGCGCCGCGGCACATGTCGTTCCACTGCATCGCGGCGCCGTTGTAGCCCTGCTGGCAGGCGCGGAATTCTTCCAGGTCGTCCGGCGTCGCCATGCCGCTGACGTTGAAGAAGTCCTCGTACTGGCGGATGCGGTGCGCGCGCGCCTCGGCCGATTCGCCCTTCGGCGCGATGCAGTAGATCGTCACCTCGGTCTTGTCGACGGCGATCGGGCGCAGCACGCGGATCTGGGAACTGAACTGGTCCATCAGGTACACGTTCGGGTACAGGCACAGGTTGCGCGAGCGTCCGACCATCCAGTCCGCGGTCGCCTTGCCGTATTTTTCCGTGTACTCGGCGTGACGCGCGAAGTTCGGGCGGTCTTCCGGATTCGCCCACTGCGACCACAGGAGCATGTGGCCATGCTCGAAGGCGTAGAAGCCGCCGCCCTGGCGGCCCCAGTTGCCGGCGTCCATGGCGCGGATCTTGTCTTCGCCCGCGGCCTGCTCCTGTTTGCGGTGGTTCGTGGTGGCCGCGTAGTTCCAGTGCACGGCCGTCACGTGGTAGCCGTCGGCGCCGTTCTCGGCCTGCAGTTTCCAGTTGCCCTCGAACGTGTAGGTCGACGAGCCGCGCAGCACTTCCAGCCCTTCCGGCGACTGGTTGACGATCATGTCGATGATCTTGCCGGCCTCGCCGAGGAAGGCTTCCAGCGGTTCGACGTCCGGATTCAGGCTGCCGAACAGGAAGCCCTTGTAGTTGGCGAAGCGCGCCAGCTTCTTGAGGTCGTGCGAGCCTTCCTTGTTGAAGCATTCCGGATAGCCGGCCGATTCCGGATCCTTCACCTTCAGCAGCTTGCCGCTGTTGTTGAAGGTCCAGCCGTGGAACGGGCAGGTGTACGTCGCCTTGTTGCCCCGCTTGTGGCGGCACAGCTGGGCGCCGCGGTGGCTGCACGCGTTGATGAACGCATTCAGCTCGCCGCTCTTGTTGCGGGCGATGAACACCGGCTGGCGGCCGATGTGCGTCGTGTAGTAATCGTTGACGTTGGCGACCTGGCTCTCGTGCGCCAGGTAGATCCAGTTGCCCTCGAAGATGTGCTTCATCTCGAGCTCGAACAGGGCCTCGTCGGTGAAGGCGCTGCGGTGCAGGCGGTGGTCGCCCGTTTGCGCGTCTTCGATCATGTAGTCGTCCAGCCGTTTGGGCTTGAACGCGTCGACAGGAACGATCGGGATCATGGCGGTGTCCTCAGGCGGCGGCGCGCGGACGGTCGACCTGCGTGGTCGGCGCGGCGGCGGTGTCGTGGTACAGGTGGAAGTCGAAGTCGATCGACGCGAACGGCTTGTCGACACGCTTGGCGTCCAGTTGCGCCGGGTCGTCGATCCGGTTCACGGGCGGCACGAGGCCCGGGCGGCTCGCGAACGCGAAGTCGTCCCACAGGTATTCGTCGCCGTCGATGTTGATCTGCGTGGTCAGCTTGCGATGGTCCGGGGCGCTGACGAAGAAGTGGATGTGCGCCGGGCGCTGGCCGTGGCGGCCCAGCAGGTTCAGGAGCTGCTGCGTCGTGCCGTCCGGCGGGCAGCCGTAGCCGACCGGGATGATGCTGCGGAACTGGTAGCGGCCCTGGTCGTCCGTGACGATGGTGCGGCGCAGGTTGAACGGCGCCTGCGTCTGGTCGAAGAACGAGTAGTTGCCCGTCAGGTTCGCGTGCCACACCTCGACCTTCGCGCCCGGCAGCGGCTTGCCCTGCTGGTCGAACACGGTGCCCTGCATGAACAGGACCTCGCCCTTTTCGCTTTCCGTGCCGTCGTCCAGGCGGGCGAAGCCCACGCTTTCCGGCGCTCCGGCCACGTACAGCGGGCCTTCGATGGTGCGCGGCGTGCCGCCTTCCAGGCCGGCCTTCTGTTCCGCTTCGTCGGCGCGGATGTCGAGGAAGCGCTCCAGGCCCAGGCCCGCGGCCAGCAGGCCCAGTTCGTTGGCGGCGCCCGCGGCCGACATGTAGGCCACGCCGTGCCAGAATTCGGTCGGCGTGATGTCGAGGTCCTCGATCGCCTTGCACAGGTCGCCCAGCAGGCGCAGCACCACCTGCTGCACGCGCGGGTCGGCGGGGCGGTCGGCGGCGTCCACGACCCAGCTGTGGGCCAGTCGTTCGATGTCTGCGTGGTTCATTTCAGGTCTCCTTTTTTAGGTTGGGTCAAATGTCGCCGTCGCGGACGGACGAGGGATGGCGGCACAGCGGCATGACGTCGATGTGCATGTAGGGGAACAGGGGCAGGGACGTCAGCAGCGTGTGCAGCTCGTCGACGCTGTCGACGTCGAAAATGCTGACGTTGGCGTACTGCCCGGCGATGCGCCACAGGTGGCGCCATTTGCCCTCGCGCTGCAGGCGCTGGGCGAGGTCTTTTTCGGTCTGCTTGAGCGCCGCGGCTTCGGCAGGCGGCATCGTCGCGGGCAGGTCGACGTTCATTCGGACGTGGAACAGCATGGTGGTCTCCAGTGTCTTTACTTGCGTTGCAGGCTGCGCAGCTTGTCGGTATCGATGTCGACACCGAGACCGGGCCCGGTCGGCACCTGCAGTTCGAAGTCGCGGTACACGAGCGGTTCGCGCAGCACTTCCTCGGTCAGCAGCAGGGGGCCGAACAATTCCGTGTCCCACTCCAGGTCGGCGAACGTCGCGCAGACGTGCGCCGTGGCCGCGGTGCCGATGCCGCCCTCGAGCATCGTCCCGCCGTACAGGCCGATGCCGGCCAGCCGCGCGACCGCCGCCACTTCCAGCGCCGCGAACAGGCCGCCGGACTGGGCGATCTTGACGGCGTAGACGTCGGCGGCGTCCGCGCGGGCCAGCGCCAGCGCATCGACCGGGCCGTGCAGGGCCTCATCGGCCATGATCGCGACGTCGAAGCGGCGCGCGAGGCGGCCCAGCATCGCCGTGTGATGGGCTTTCACGGGCTGCTCGACCAGGTCGACGCCGCCGGCTTCCAGCTGCGCGATGCCGCGCACGGCTTGCGCTTCGCTCCAGGCCTGGTTGACGTCGACGCGCACGCTGGCGCGGTCGCCCAGCGCGCGCTTGATCGCCAGCACGTGGGCGACGTCGGCGTCCACGCTGCGCAGGCCGATCTTCAGCTTGAAGATGCGGTGGCGGCGGATCTCCAGCATGTGTTCCGCTTCCGCGATGTCCTTGGCCGTGTCGCCGCTGGCCAGCGTCCACGCGACCGGCAAAGCGTCGCGCACGCGGCCGCCCAGCAGGTCGGACAGCGGCACGCCCAGGCGGCGCGCATGCGCATCCAGCAGCGCCGTCTCCAGCGCGCACTTGGCGAAGCGGTTGCCCTGGATGGCCTTGCGCACCTTCGCCATCGCTTTTGCCGGCTGGGCGGCGTCCATGCCGATCAGCAGCGGGGCGATGTGGGTGTCGATATTGGCCTTGATGCTTTCCGGGCTCTCTTCGCCGTAGGCCAGGCCGCCGATGGTGGTGGCCTCGCCCCAGCCCTGGATGCCGTCGGCACAGCGGACGCGCACGAGCACCAGGGTTTGCGTGTTCATCGTCGCGACGGACAGCTTGTGCGGCCGGATCGTCGGCACGTCGAGCAGGAAGGTTTTGATATATTGAATCATATTATTTGCGTATAATTCGGTGAGGTGAGGACACGATATTCCTGCAAATGACGGGCGTCCAACACCGTTTTGGTATGGTTTCAATACCCTATAGGTATCGAGTATGGAATTAAGACACCTGCGCTACTTCGTCGCGGTCGCGGAAGAACGCAACTTCACGCGCGCCGCCGAGCGCCTGCACATCGCCCAGCCGCCGCTGAGCCGGCAGATCCAGCAGCTGGAGGAAGACCTGGGCGTGACCCTGATCGAAAAAGGGGTGAGGCCGCTGCGCCTGACGGAAGCCGGCGCCTTTTTCCTGGCGCATGCGAAGCCGCTGCTCGACCAGGTGCGCGACCTGCGCACGATGACGCAGCGCGTGGGCAAGCTGGAACGGACGCTGTCGGTCGGCTTCGTCGCATCGACCTTGTACGGCCTGCTGCCGGACATCATTCGACGCTACCGCGAGAACCACCCGGAGGTGGAGGTGACCCTGCACGAGATGACGACGGTGGAGCAGCTCAAGGCATTGAAGGAAGGGCGCATCGACGTGGGCTTCGGGCGCCTGAAGAGCGAGGACACGAGCATCCGCCGCATCCTGCTGCGCGAGGAGCCGATGGTGGTGGCGCTGTTCCCCGGCCACCGCCTCGCGGAGAAAGAGGGCAAGCTGCGCCTGACGGACCTGATCCACGAGGCGCTGCTCGTGTATCCGAAGGCGCCGCGGCCCAGCTTTGCCGACCAGGTGCTGGCCGCCTTCCGCGAAGCGAACCTGACGCCGGACCACGTGACGGAAGTGCGCGAACTGCAGATCGCGATGGGCCTCGTGGCGGCCGGGCAGGGTATCGCGGTCGTGCCGGAGAGCGTGCAGGGCATGCATCACCGGAACGTCGTGTACCGGCGCATCGAAGACAAGCACGCGGTGTCGCCGATCTTCTTCAGCGTGCGCCACATGGACCGCGCGCCCGAGCTGGAAAACATGCTGGCCGCCGTGTATTCGATCTACGACGATCTAAGCATCCCGCACGTCAGGGAAGCCTTGTGAAAGACAGGAACAAGGCGACCCTGATCGGGCTGACGGCCGTGCTGCTGTGGAGCGCCATCGTGGGCCTGATCCGCCAGGTCAGCGTCCACCTCGGCCCCACGGGCGGGGCCGCGCTGATGTACAGCGTGGCGTCGGTATTCCTGCTGCTGTCGGTGGGCCATGCGCGGCTGCCGCGCCGTTACCTGGCCTGGGGCAGCCTGCTGTTCGTGACCTATGAGCTGTGCCTGTCGCTGTCGATCGGCTATGCGGACACGGCGCGCCAGGCCATCGAGGTCGGGATGGTCAACTACCTGTGGCCCACGTTCACGATCGTGGCAAGCATCCTGTTCAACCGGCAGAAGACGAATGTCCTGATCGTGCCGGGGTTCGCGTTGTCCATCGTCGGCATCTGCTGGGTGCTGGGCGGCGCGCAAGGCGTCGACCTGCCCGGCATGCTGCGCAACGTGCGCGCCAACCCGCTCAGCTATGGGCTGGCGTTCGCCGGGGCCGTGATCTGGGCCGCGTACTGCACGGTGACGGCGCGCATCGCGGAAGGGAAGAACGGCGTCACGCTGTTCTTCATCCTCGTGGCCGCGACGTTGTGGGGCAAGTACCTGCTGGAGGGCGGCGGCCCCATGGATTTCAGTCTCGAGGCCGTCGTCTACCTGCTGCTGGCCGCGGGCGCCATGGGCTTCGGCTACGGCGCGTGGAACGTCGGCATCCTGCACGGGAACGTGACGGTCCTGGCCGGCGCGTCGTACTTCATCCCCGTGCTGTCCGCGGCGCTCTCGGCACTCATGCTGCGCGCGCCACTGTCGCTCGCGTTCTGGCAGGGCGCGGCCATGGTGTGCGGCGGCGCCATCCTGTGCTGGCTCGCCACGCGCACCAATCGTACACGCTGATATCACGCGTTGCGGGTATGATGCTCATCGGTAACGTATCGTTGCCGAAGTCCGAAAGCATCCATGAAGTCCAGCCAGAAAATCGCCACCGCGCTCGTGCTCTGTGCCGCGGCCCTCGTTCCCCGTTTCTCCTTCGCCCAGTCCATCCCCGCGGCCATCCATGCGCAGGCGCTCCAGCTCACCTTGCCGTCCGGTCCCTACGACGAACGCGGCTGGCTCGACCGGTTCTACGCGCCGCGCAAGTACGCGCCCGCGTGGAATCCGCAGACCGCCGCCGCCGCGCTGTGGGTGCTGCGCCAGGCCCCCGTGCAGGGCCTCGATCCGCGGGATTACGGCGCCGACGACCTGCAGCAGCAGCTGCGATCCGGCCGTGCCGATCCGGCCTGGTTCGACGTCGCGCTGACGACGGCGATGCTGCACTACCTGGCCGATCTGCGCGTGGGGCGCGTACGCTCCGAGTACCACACCGGCAAGTCGGACGCGCGCCTCAAGCGCTATGATCCGGTCGAGCGGCTGCGCACGGGACTCGCGGCCGGCAAGCTGCGCGACGCGGTGCAGGCGGCCGAGCCGCAGCTGCCGCTGTACGCGCAGGTCAAGGCGGCGCTGGCGCATTACCGCGAGCTGGCGCAGCAGCCGTATCCTGCGCTGCCGGTGCCTCAGGCGAAGGTCAAGCCGGGAGGGGCGTACGCGGATACGCAGGCGCTGTTCGAGCGCCTCGTGCTGCTGGGCGACCTGCCGGCCGATGCGGCGCCGCCGGCCGAGGGCATCTACGGCGACAAGCTGGAAGAGGGCGTGCGCCACTTCCAGGCCCGCCATGGGCTGGAGGAAGACGGTGTGCTGGGCCGCGGCACGGTCAATGCGCTCAACGTGCCGCCCGTGCAGCGCGTGCGCCAGCTCGAACTGACGCTGGAGCGTTTGCGCTGGCTGCCGGATTTCGGTCCCGGCCCGCTGATCGTCGTCGACCTGCCGGCCTACCGGCTGTGGGCGCTGCAGAACGGCAGCACGGAGGCGCCGCTGGAGATGCGCGTCGTCGTCGGCTCCGCCGTCAAGACGGAAACGCCGCTGTTCGTCGGGCAGATGCGCTACCTCGAATTCAACCCGTACTGGAATGTCCCGCGCAGCATCCTGGAAAAAGAGATCCTGCCGAAGCTCGCGCGCAATCGGGCGTACCTGAAGCAGCATGACATGGAGACGGTGCCGCCCGACGCGAGCGTGGCGGACCTGAAGGCAGGGCGGGCGCGCGTGCGCCAGCGCCCGGGGGCGAAGAATTCGCTGGGACCGATCAAGTTCGCGATGCCGAACCCGATGGACATCTATCTGCACTCGACATCGGCGCGCGAACTGTTCGAACGCAGCCGGCGCGACCTGTCGCACGGCTGCATCCGCGTCGAGCATCCGGCCGCGCTGGCGCAGTACGTGCTCGGCGGGCAGCGCCAGTGGACGGCGGATGCGATCCAGGAAGCGCTGCAGCCGGGGCCGACGAAGCACGTCGACCTGGCTCGTTCGATTCCCGTGGTGCTGTTCTACGCGACCGCCATCGTCGACAGCGAGGGCGGTGCGCGCTTCGCCGCGGACATCTACGGCCGCGACGTCAAGCTGGAACAGGAACTGGCGGCACGCCGCCAGTCCTCGAACATCAGCGCGCCGACGTCAGCGCCGCGTCACCCCAGGTAACCGGCAGCTGCTCGTTGACGCCGCCCGTGCTCTTCGCCACGAGTTCGATCAGCTTGACGCCGCCGACGTCCACGCTCAGCGCCTGCGCCGGCTGGCCCCAGCGCAGCGCACGGCTCTTCGCCAGCAGCTTGCCGTCGCCGTAGACCAGGAACGTCACGCCGTTCTTGCGGTCCTGCGCGGAATCGTCGACGCCGACCTTCGTCTCCAGGCGGCGGTAATCGTGGTTGCGCACTTCCAGGCGCGAATTGGCCAGGATGCCGATGCCGGCGTCGTAGCGCTTGCCCCCGATCTGCAGCCACTGGCCGTACGGCGTGCTGTCCGCGCGCGCGCCGCCGAAGCCGGCGTACATCGGGCGTTCGCCGCCGCCCTTGGTGCCGCTCCAGCCGAACGACGAGCGGAACACGGTCGGATCGGCCGTGGGCTTGGTCACGCCGTCGACGGCCGGATTCACGCTGCCCGGCTGCTCCGACAGGTACAGGCCGTCCGCCAGCGCGCGTGCGCCCTGGACGCGGAAGATGCGCGTCTCGCGCGGCGCCACTTTCACTTTGGTCTCGTTCGTGAACGAAGAAGCTTCCTTCGACCACAGGTCGGTCAGCGTGATCTTGCCGTCCTTGCGCAGCTTGAGGTGCTCGGCCGTCAGGTCGGCGTCGATGGCCGCGAGGCCGCGGTTGAAGATGGCGACGGCCTTGTCGCCCGACGCGAGCGTCTTGACGAGGATTTGCACGTCGTCGGCGTCGTAGGCGAGGACCGCCTGGTTGCCGGCCGGGTCCTGGTTCAGCGCGATGATGTCGGCGTTGCCGAAGATGTCCATCAGCGCCTGCGGCGTCGTGCGCAGGTCGGCGCCCGTCATCAGCGGCGAATTCAGCATGGCCCACAGCGCGAAGTGCGATTTCGCTTCGGTCAGGTGGTTCGCGTCGAAATCGCCGGCGCCGATGTACAGCATGTCGGGATCGTTCCAGCTGCCCGGATGGCCGTACAGTTCGCGCCGCGCGGCGCTGTCGTAATTACTGAGCAGGCGCGGCCAGTTCGGGCGGATGTCGTCGCTCGTGCGCGAGAGGTTGCCGAAGTTCTTGCCCCAGGCGCGCACGTCGGCCGAGCCCCACACGCACAGCGACAGCAGGTAGTCGCCGTCCGGATTGCTGCGCTTCAGCGCCTCGTTGATCTGCGTGAATTCCGCCTGCACGGCCGGGATGTCCGAGCGGGCGACCGATTCCAGGTCCAGCACGGGCTTCAGCGCGCGGTAGTTGCCCGTCTTGACTTTCGGGCTGTCCGCGCCGTACGCGCGCAGGCCGCAGCCGTCGACCTTGATGAAGTCGAAGCCCCAGTCGCGGAAGAACAGGCCGATGTCCTGGTCGATGTGGCCGTACAGGCCCACTTCGCGTTCGAGCACGCTGCCCTTGGGCAGGTTCGGGTCGTCGCCGCCGTACGCCTGCGAGCACGTATTGCGGCCCAGGTCCGAGTAGATGCCGGCCTTCAGGCCCATCGCGTGGATCTTGTCGGTGAACGGACGGAACCCACCGTTGGCGGTGGACGGGAACCGGTCCGGGCGTACGATCAGGCGGCCGTCCGGCTGGTTGCGGCGCAGCGCCCAGCCGTCGTCGATGTTGACGTAGCGGTAGCCCTTGGCGGCCAGGCCGCTGTCCACGAGGCGCTGGGCCGCGCCCAGGACCTTCGCCTCGTCGATGTCGGTGCCGAACGCGTTCCAGCTGCTCCAGCCCATCGGCGGCGTGGCCGCATGGCCGGCGGTGTAGGCGCTCCAGCGCGCGGTCGGCGCGAGCGGGTCGGTGGCGGCATGAGACAAGGCTGCGGCGAACAACAGGGGAATCAGGGCGAGGCGAGGCTTTTGCATCGGGATTTCCAGTGTGAGATGTGGACGTAATAGCAGATTATGCAAAGCGCAGGAGCGTTCGACAATTATTAAATGTGTCATCCGGTATATCAATTTCGGCAGGGTTAGGGCATATGTTAAAGTGACATCATTATTCCGGGTGTCCCATGAATCTGTTCGAACATCTGGCCTTGCTGGCCGTCCTCGTGCTGGCCGCCGGCTTCCTGTCCCTGAGCGAAATCGCGCTGGCGGGCGCACGCAAGATCAAGCTGAAACTGCTGGCCGAGGCGGGCGACGAGCGCGCGCACAAGGTGATCGCGCTGCAGGCGCAGTCGGCCGACTTCTTCGCCGCGTCGCAGATCGGCCTGAATGCGATCGCCATCCTGGGCGGTATCCTCGGGGAGGGCGCGCTGCGGCCGTTTTTCCTGGAATGGCTGACGCTCTTCTACGACGGGCCGGGCCGCGACAATGTCGCGTTCGCGCTGTCGTTCGTGTTCGTCACGACGCTGTTCGTGCTGTTCGCCGACCTGATGCCCAAGCGCCTCGCGATGATCGCGCCGGAGAGCACGGCGATGGCCGTCGTGCGGCCGGTCATGGTCGTCATCCGCGTATTCAAGCCGCTGTCCTGGGCGCTGAACAAGGTGGCGAACATGCTGTTCCGCGTATTCGGCGTCGACACGACGCGCGAGGACCGCATCACCTTCGACGAAATCTCGGCCGTCGTGGAAGCGGGCGCGCAGGCCGGCGTGCTGCAGAAGCAGGAGCAGCACTTCATCGAGAACGTGTTCGAGCTGGAATCGCGCGCGGTCACGTCGACGATGACGACGCGGGAGAACGTCGTGTTCTTCACGCTGACCGAATCCGAGGACAGCATCCGCCAGAAGATCGCCACGCACGCGCTGTCGAAATTCCCGGTGTGCGACGGCGTGATCGACCGCGTGATCGGCTACGTGGACACGCGCGACATCCTCGTGCAGCTGCTGAACCGGCAGTCCCGTTTTCAGCTGAACGAATCGAGCATCCGCACGGTGCTGATCATTCCCGATTCGCTGACGCTGTCCGAACTGCTCGACCGCTTCCGCGCCACCAAGGAGACGTTCGCCGTCGTGATCAACGAGTACGCGCTCGTCGTCGGCGTCGTCACGCTCAGCGACATCATGGTGACCGTCATGGGCAAATGGGGCGCGCCGCTGGAGGCCGACCAGCAGGCCTTGCAACGCGAGGACGGTTCCTGGCTGATCGACGGCAGCACGCCGGTGGCGGACATGAAGCGCGTGCTCGAACTGGACGCGCTGCCCGAGGAGGAGCACTACGAGACGGCGGCCGGCTTCATGATGTACATGCTGCGCAAGGTGCCCAAGCCGACCGACAGCGTCGAATACGAAGGCATGCGCTTCGAAGTGCTCGACGTGGACCACTATCGCATCGACCAGCTGCTCGTGAAGCGGATCGGCGCGCGCGGCGCACCGTCCGCCACGCAGGCCGATACGGTGGCGGACTAGTCCAGCACCAGGATGCCCTGCAGCGACGAGATCCGCTGCGGGGCCGACCACGTGCCGGCCAGCCGGCGCTGCGCGTCGAACTCCAGCAACTGCCGTCCCTTGTGCCCGTTGTCCGGACCGTGTCCCTGCCAGTTCGCGACGAGCAGGTGGCCGTTGTCCAGCTGCTGGAAGCTCGCGTAGAAGAACGGCGCCACCTCCGCGGGCAGGTCGGCCGCGGCGCCGCAGCGCTGCCGCACGTTCCCGGCCGCGTCGAACAGCACCATCACGGCGCCATAGCCGCCCGACACGAGGGTGGTGCCGTCCGCGTTCCGTTCGGCCTTCCACGCATGCTCGAACTCCGGCACCGCGAAGCGGCGGCGTTCCGTCAGGTCCGGCGCCGTTTCGAGGATGTGGTCGTTGGTGCACAGCAGGTACGTGCCGTCTTGCGTCGGGCGCATCAGGCGGACGTAGTCGCCGTCGCGGCGCGCGCTGGCGACGACGTCCCGGTCGCGGTCCAGCGTCAGCACGTTGACGCCACCCGTGCCGTCCAGGTTCCAGCCCGTCACGAGCGTGTGGCCGTCGGGCCGGCGGTGCACGGCCGTGACGTCGGTCCAGCGCGCGCACGCGTGCAGGACGCGGCCCGATTCGATGTCCAGCTCGAAGAAACCGCGGTCGAAGCCGACCAGCGCGCGGGCCGCGTCGATCCGCTGCAGGTCGCGCGCGAGCGGGTAGGGGGACAGGTCCAGGGTCCAGTGGAAGGTGTCGGTGGCCGTGTCGACGAGCGACAGTTGTTGGCGGCCTTCGTCGATGGCGAGCAGGCGGTGGGAGATCGTTGTTGTCATGGTGGTGGTCTTCAGGGTTGAGTGATCAGGAAATGGCGTTCGACGGGTGCGGCGCTGCGCAGCCGGGGCTCGGTAGCGCGCCCCCATTGCCAGGCGACGACCGTCACGTCGATCGGAAAGCGTGCGCGGCGGGGCAGCGCGGTGAACGTGAGCACGCCGTCGTCGCTCACTTCGGCCGGGCCTTCGCGGACATAGTAATGGACGGGGGCGCCCGCGCTGGACGTCGCGTCGAGGCGGATGGGCGCCAGCGGCCCGTCCGCGCGCTGGTCGGGAATCGCAGGAAACCTCAGCGTCTGCTCCCGGCCCTCCGTGTTCGTCAACGGGAATCTGAGTTCAGCCTGCTGGACCGTCCGCTTGGAGTTGCCGTCTCCGGGCCAGGTCAGGGCGAACCAGACGTCGTTCGACCGCTTGGCGTTCGTCATGCCCATCCGGTAGAAGCGGATGGCGAAGGTGTCGGGTCCCGTTTGCACCACCGGACCGCAGATCCGGTCGATGCGCAGGCCGCCGGGATCGTTCGGCACGTCGCCGCGGAAGGCGCCCGCCAGCCTGAAATGCAGGTCGTCGTCGAATGGTTCGAAGGTTAGGTGGATCATCGCGTGGTCGGGACTGGGCGGCACGATACCGTCACGCTGCCGGTAGCCGATCGCCAGCGGGCGCCGGTGGCGGAAGCGCGCCTGCAGGGTCTCGATGGCCGCGGCCATCTCGCCGTCGAACGCCCAGTAAGCGTCGGCTCGCGCGCCCCGGTAGGCCGCCACGGGCGCTGCCGGCGCAGCGGGCGCCGTGTCGAGCTGCCAGCCTTCGTACAGCCAGCCCGTGCGGCGCGGATCGACGGGGATGAGCGGCGTGCTGCCGTCCGGCGCCGCCGGACCTCCCAGCCGGTAGTGCGCGGCCTTGCGCAGGAAAAGGGCCATCAGGGCCACGCGCTCGCCGGAGGCGTCGAAGTGGCCGCCGCCCGGTTCGATCACGTGGGTAAGGACGGTTTGCGGATGCCGCTGCAGCGAATCGCCCTCGAGGCCCGCGTACCAGCCGTCGCGCATATTGCCCTGTACCTCGTACTCGCCCTTGACGACGAGGCCCGGCACGCCGTCGACGGTGCGGTCGCCCCAGTCGGGGGGCTCGGCATTGCCCTTGCCCGTATCCTTGAAATACGGCCACATGCCGCTGGTCGAGATGACCGCCAGCACCCGCTGCGGGTCCCATGCCGCCATGTCCCAGCCGAAGGACGCCATCGCCGAATGGCCGAGCGGCACCAGCGGGGCGCGCGCCAGCCCGGTGTAGCCGGAGCGCTCGGCCAGCGCCGCCATCAACCGGTCCAGCATGGCGCCGGCGCCGCGGTCAAAGCGGAAGTGGTTCGAGCCCATCGCGGGCGTTACCCACACCTCGCCGAAGCACAGCGCTGCCATCTCGCGCCGGAACACGGGATGTTCCAGGATCGGTTCTTCCTGCATGTTGTGCTGGCCGATGACGACGGCCCGGATCCGGTCGCAGCCGGGCGGCACCCACAGGAAGGCGCGCGGGTGGGCGTTCGTCTCGCTCGACACGACGGTATCGACGGTCACGGACCACTGGTACTCGGCGGCGTTCGCGATCAGCGGTGCGAGCGCCACGGTCAACAGCGACATCAACCAGCGCGCGTTCATCGGAGGATCGCCGCGGTCATGGCGGGCAGGGCGTAGTCGAGGACGGATCTGCCGTCGACCTGGCGGCGCCGGGCCGCGATGCGCGTGGCGCGGCCGTCCACCGTGATCGCAAGCTGCGCGGGCCAGTCCGCGGCCGGCACCTGCAGCCGCACGGGCCGGTCCGCGCTGAACCGCCAGCGGCCGTCCTGTTGCCACAGGGCCGCCGCCGCGCCCGCCGGCGCGGACAGCGCGTAGCCGGACGATGCGATCTCGCGCCCCTGGCCGAGGAACAGGTATTGCAGGCGCCCGTCGCGCTCCGCCGCGATCCCGTAGCGGCCGCGCAGGCGCTGGCCGTCGCGCTCGAACACCGCATCCTCGGCGTCGCCGGAGAAGATCGTCTGGCGCGCACCGTCCGTGGTGCGCACGCGCAGCGCGAGCGCGCGGCCATCGCCGACCTGCTCGACGCCGACGACGTGCGCGGGGCCGCCGTCGCCCGGTTCGAACACGGCGGTGAAGGGACGCAGCCATGCTTCGCCGGCCTGGCGGATGACGAGGGTCGGCAGCGGGGCCTGTTCGACTTCGCGCGGCAGCATGCCCGCCGACCACGCGGTGGAGGGCGGCGCCAGCAAGGAAAAGAACTCGCGCCCCGCGCCGCCCTGCAGCCAGGCCGTCATCGTGCGTTGCTGGCCGGACAACTGCAGGTCGAACCGTGCCCGCAGCGGGGCGCGGCTGGTGAGCGATGCGCGGTCGCGCCAGTAGTCGTAGCCGATCAGGTCCCCGTCGGCGAAGCTGAGGCGCTGCGACGGTGTCGTCGCCAGCAGCTGGCCGGCGGGGTCCAGAAAGCGCAGCGACTGGCCGAGGTTGTGGTAGAGGTAATCGTGGTAGCGGTCCTTGCCGTCGCGCCGGCGCGAGCGGAAGATGTCGACGAAGTAGCCGTGCGTACCGTCCACGCGGACGATGCCCAGCACGCGCTGCTGCTCCGCGTCCGTCTCGGGTTCGCGGAAGGCCACGGCACCGAACGTCGCCCGCGGGAACGCGGCGGCGGCCGGACTGCCGGGCGCCGGATACGCGGCCAGCAGCGTGAACGGGTGATTGCTTTTCATCGACGGGTAGGCCGACACGCCATCGACCACCACCGTGTTATGCGCGGGGAACTGCGAGTAATATTCCAGGTGGTCGTTCTGCAGATAGCCGGACCCCCGTCCGGATTCCGGCGCGAGGCTGAGGCCCTGCGCATACAGCTCCATCGCGATGCCGTTCGCGTGCGCGTGGTTGCCGCTGGAGCCGGCGACGGAAATCGCCATCGCGTCCGGACCTGCATGACCGTTGCGCTGCACCAGCCAGCTCGCGTTCGGCGCGTAGAACGTGGGCGTCTGGTAAGCGGCGACGCTGGCGGGAGCTGCCGCCGGGGCCTTCGATGCTTCCAGCAGCCCGCGCACGGGATCCGTGCCGCCGCCTTCGTCCGCGCCGCGCAGCGTGGCCAGCAGCGTAGCGTACGCCGCCGCGTCTTCGGCCTTGCCGTGGCGCCGCGCGTGGGCGAGCAGGCGCGCGATCATGCCCGTGCGCGGCGTTTCGTAGCGCGAGTCGCCGAAGCCGACGGTACGCCCGTTCGGAAGCAGGTACTGGGGCAGGGCGCGCGCCGCGCGCGGCAGCGCGGGCAGGTCGGGCAGCACGTCGATGCCGAAGACCTCGTCCAGCAGCTCGACGCATTCCATGAAGTCGTTCGCCACGTTCATCGAGTAGCCCGGCGATTCGTTCCAGATGCCAGTCGCGCGATCGTCGCCGATATTGTAGCCGTGGTCGTGCAGGCGCCGCAGCGTCCACTGGCGCGCCGCGCCTTCCTTGAGCACCTTGCGCACGTAGGCGTCGCCTTCCTGAGTCGGCAAGACGGCGGCGATGTGCAGGATGAAGCGGGCCTCGATCAGGTTCCAGTTATTCCACGGCACGCCGTTCCTGACGATCAGGTCGGCCCACTGGCGGAAGGCGCGGTCGAACAGCGGGCGCCGGTCGGCGGGCACGTAGCTGTGCATGAAATCGTAGGCTTCCGTCAGCGGCACCACGATGTCTTCGTGGATCGTTTCGAAGGACTGCAGCCCGAGCAGCGTCTGGTCGTGGCCGTGGTTCAGGTCGACCGGTTCCTCGCGCCAGGTCATGCCCGCCATGTAGGTCGAGAAGATGTCGTAAGCGAAGCGCGCATACGCGTCGTCGCCCGTGGCCCAGTACAGGAACGCGGCGTCGCGCGCGAGATTCGCGATGCGCAGGTTGATCGCTTCGACGATGCGCCCGCTCTTCGCCTGGCTCACCCATTCCCAGGGCTGGCCGGATGCGTTGCGGTTCTGCAGCCACAGCAGGTCGCGCTCGCCCATGTACGGCTTGACGTCTTCGAGCTTCGGCGTGAAGTAAGCAGACGCGGCGTCGCGCGTGCCCGTGAAGCGCACCGTGGGGACGGGCGCGCTGCCTTCCGCATGGTCGTAGACCCCGTTCTTCACGAAGACCTTCGTGCTGTGCGACTGCCAGTACATCTGCAGGCGCGAGACGATCCAGGCCGGGTCGGTGCGGTGCCGGTCGACGTACGGGTGCATGCGCGCGACGAGCGCGGCGTAGCGGCGGGCCGCGTCCGCATCGCGCGCGAGCAGCGCCTGCAGGTCGGCGCGGCCGCGCGCCGCATCCACGAGCAGGCGCGGATGGCCTGTCCGCGGCTGCGGCGGTTGCGATCCTGGCGCGGCCGCGCACGTCCCGACGAGGAGCAGCGCCGCGAGGGCGCAGTGTCGGAACGCTTGCATCAGAAGTCGTACCGCGCGGTCAGCCAGAACGAGCGCGGCGAGTTCAGCGCCACCCAGCCGCCGGCGTTCGGCAACTGCTGGTAAATGTCGTTCTTCGTCACGCCGGTCACCGTCGGGAGCATCGTGTCGTAGCCGCTGATGTACTTGTTGTTCAGGGCATTGCGCACGTCGAGCGAGAGACGGAGGTTCTTGAACCCGGCATACAGCACCGACAAATCGACGTTGCGCTGTTCCGGCAGGTAGATGTTGTTGACCGGATTGTTGTCCAGCTTGCGGCGCGACATGTAGCGGTGGCGCACGTTGAACTGGAAGTCGTTCCACTCGTACGAGAACGTGTTCGACACCACCCACTTCGGCGTGCGCGCCATGATGCCGGCCACCGTCGTCAGCACGTCATCGTCCGGCCCGGGGCTGCCGGCCGAGAAGCTGCCCACCGCCAGCGCGCGCGCCTGCGAGAACAGGCCTGAGCTCGTCCAGCTGAACTTCGGCGTCACGCGCCATTTCAGCCATCCCTCGGCGCCCTTGGTCAGGTAGTGGTCGAGATATTCGACGACGTAGGTGGAACCGTCGACGTTGGGCGGCGTCTGCTGCTGCCACAGCAGCAGCTCGGTGCGGAACAGCGTCAGCTGGCCGCTGATCGAGCCGCGGCCGAACACCCACGCCAGTTCGTCCTGCTTCAGGTCGGCCTGCGGATAAAGCGGCTTGTTGTCGGCGTTGAACTGTGTCGCATAGCGGGTCAGGATGCCGCTGATGTTGTTGCCAGCCATGCTGTGGCGGTAATACACCTTGTCGGACGGCGTCACGTTGTAGCCGACGGACGCGGTCCAGTTCTTCAGGAAGACGCGCTTGGTCGCCTCGATCGGCGCGGCGCGCACATAGTTCTGGTTGTCGTACCAGGTATACGGATTGCCGTCCAGGCCACCGTAGCCCAGCGAGTTCGCGCCCGTCGCCTGCGGCGCCGTCACGTAGGGGATGGTGTGGGTCTTCGCGAGCGTCAGCGTGCCCTTGTAGCTGCCGTTCAGGTCCCATTTGCCGGGCGACCAGGAGGCGCCCAGCAGCGGCGAGATGTCGCGTTCGCGGTCGCGGTAGCGGTAGGCGGTGAAACCGTCGACGTTGCCGCCGCCCAGGCGCCCCCAGCCTGCCGGATCCGTCAACTGGTACGTGCCGTTCTGCGTCACGTAGCGCACGCCCAGGTTGGTCACCTGGCCGTCCGCGAAGGCCGACAGCCCGCGGCCGTTGTAGTACGTGTCCATGCCCTGGTCGGCCTGCACGGCGAACATGCCCGCCTGTATGCGGTAGTTGTCGCCCGCGTAGGTCGTCATGAAGTCGAGCATGATGTCCTTCGACGTGCGCGTGCCCAGGTTCGAGTTCGTGATGTAGACGACGTCCTGGTTGGAGACGCTGGTCGCCGACGGCACCATGATGCCGTTCACGAGGCCGCCACCGAGGTCGAAGTTCGCGTTCGGCAGGTTCGTGGACAGCACGCATTGCGCCGGGCTCGCGATCGAGCCGGCGGGGCAGGCGGCACCCGTTCGGTAGTTGATGCCGTTCGACGCGCCCACGTTGTTGGCGATGCGCGCGCGCAGGGCGCCCGTGTTCAGGTCATACACCTCGTAGGTGCCCGGTACGCGGTTCAGGCTCGCCGCCACGTTCGGGGCCAGGCCCTGGTTGACGGTGAACGCATCCTGGAACGTGCTCGCGTTCCACAGCGAGGTGGGGCCGGCGTTGTAGAACGCCTGCTGCAGATAGGCCTGGCTGTTCTGCACCTTGACGGCCGAGTTGAAGGTCCAGCGGCCGCCCGTGTCGTGTTCCCATTTCAGCCACAGGGCGTCCTGCTTGTAGTTCGCGCCCTTCTCGGGATCGTGATAGCGCGTGGAGCCCGGGCCGTCGACGACGTCGGTCGGCACGACGTGCTGGCCACCCCGGAAGAACATGTTCGGCGAGCTGCCGAAGCCGGGCGCCATCACGGGATTCAGCACGCCGTGCACGGGCAGGGTGAACTGGCCGTTCCACGAGTTCGTGTCGTCCAGGTGCTTGGCCGTGAGGCTGACGGTGCCGCCGCCGCCGGACGCGGTGTTGTAGGTCTTCTGCACGCGCAGCTTGACCTGGCCGCCCAGGTTGAGCGGATGGCCCGGATCGACTTTCCCCGTCGACGTCCGGTAGAAACCGGAGGCTTCCGCGCGCAGGTCACCGGCCTGGTTCTTCCAGCCGTACAGCGCGCCCACCTCCTTCCAGGACAAATGCGGGTTCTCGCCTTCGAAGCCGAGGCGGGTCTGCACAGAGGCGCCGGGACGGATAGCCCCCGGCATGAAGTTGAAGACGCCGCCGGCCGACGAGGCGACGGACGTGCCGGTGGAGCCGCCCCGGATCGATTCCACGCGGGAGACACTCATGTCGGCGCGGAAGAAGTCGCTGTCCTGGAAGTTGTTGTACTTGACGGGGACGACGGGCAGGCCGTCTTCCAGGATCGACGTCCAGAAGTTGCCGCTCGTCGGGCTGCCCGTGCCCACGCTCATGCCGCGCGTGAACGACTCGTTGCGCGCGACGCCCTCGTTGCTCTCGACGACCACGCCGGGCATGTCGCGCAGGTAGTCGTCCGCGCTCATGGGCGTGAACTTGCCCAGGTCCTTCGCGTCCAGCACGGAATACGACACGTTGGCGCGCTTCGCTTCGGTCGCGCCCACCGTGCCCGTGACGATCACGGTCTGGGTGGGACTCGCTTCCTGTTGTTTGTCCTGCGCCAGCGCCAGGCTGGCGCTCAGGAGACCCGCGCCGGCCAGCGCGGCGACGGCGGGGGTAGGCCTGAACGCGGCAAGGCGCCAGGCATGCTTGGATGTCTTCCTCATGTTTTCCTCTTTTTAATGGGATCGGTCATCGTGTGGTATCGATAACTTTGGCGGATTCTATGTGATTTTTTCTTTGTCAACAACGATTTTTGATATCGATAACTTCCTTGTTGTTTTTTGCGTTAGGATCGTAGGAAAACTTTTTCCCGTTCGTCGTAGGGGTAGGCGCAATGTGTGAGTGAGCTATGGATGATGATGTCGTCGAGTGGGTCATGTCGAATTTCCTGCCTTTCGAAGCCGAGCTTCGCAAGATGCTGGCCCGCGTCTGCAGCGGCCCGGCCGAGGTGGACGACGTGGTGCAGGAAACCTATTACAAGGTGCTCCAGTCGGAGAGCCTGGACCATGTGCGCGAGCCCCGCGGGTTCCTCGTGCGCACGGCGAAGAACCTCGTCATCGACCGGATGCGGCGCGACGCGATCGTGAGCATCGAGTCGGTGGCCAACCTGGAAGAGTTGGAGATCGCGGATGCGGCGCCGACCCCGGAACGCGTCGCGCTGGCGCGAGCGGAGCTGCGCTGGGTGTTCGGCCTCATCGCCAACCTGCCCGACCGCTGCAAGCAGGTATTCATGTCGCGCCGCATCTACGGGCTGTCGCAGACCGAGACGGCGGCGGCGCTGGCGATCTCGGAAGGCATCGTCGAGAAGGAGGTCATGCGGGGCATGGGCCTGATCTCGGACATGATCGCCCGGGTCGGCGTGCACGAGGTGTCGCGCGCGAGGGCAAGGTCCACCGTCGGGAAGCGCCATGTCAACGATTGACCGCCAGGCGCTGGACTGGGTGGTGCGCCAGTCCGACCATCCGCTCGACGCCGAGAGCCAGCGCGCATTCGATGCCTGGTACGCGGCGGACATCCGCCACCAGGGTGCGTACCTGCGCGCCGTCGCCATCCACCGCGCGCTCAACGGGGCGACGGTGCAGGAATCCCTGCGGCCGAAACGCGAACGCCTGGAAGCGGAATGGGCCGGCGCGTCGTGGCAAGTGGCCGGTTCGCGGCGCGCGTTCCTGGCGGCCGGCGGTGTCGCCGCCGGTGCCGGCCTGTTCGCGCTGACCGGCCTGTTCGCCGGCGCCGACAGGACGGTCCTGACGACTGCCAGGGGCGAGTTCCGCAAGGTGCCGCTGGCCGACAAGTCGGTGGCGGACATCAACAGCAACAGCCGCCTTGAAGTCAGGATGACCGCGCAGGCGCGACAGGTGAGGCTGACCAGGGGCGAGGTGTGGCTGGAAGTCGCCAAGGACAAGACCAAGCCTTTCATCGTGGAGGCGGGCGAGGTCCGCGTGCGTGCCGTCGGCACGGCCTTCGGCGTGCGCCGTTTCGCCAATGGCGCGGAAGTGCTCGTGACGGAGGGGACGGTCGAGGTATGGAGCAGCGACGGCAGCGCGCGCAAACGCCTCGTGCACGCGGGCGAGCGGACCGTCGTGGCCGACCGGGCGGCGGACATCGCGGTCGCGCGGCAACCGGTGGAAGTGGAGAGAAAACTCGCGTGGCGGGAGGGCAAACTGATATTCGATAACCAGACGCTCGGCGAAGCGGTGGCGGAATTCAACCGCTACAGCCAGAAGAAGATCGTCATCGCCGATCCGGCGCTCGGGCGCCGCAAGCTGGTCGGCCAATACCAGATCGATGCGCCCGAGCGGTTCGCGCAGGACGTCGGCGCGGTCCTGCAAATTCCGGTGTCCATTACGGCCGAGAAGATCGTCATCGGCGGCAGTTGAATAAATTCCCGGCAGTCCCGTAGGAAGTCGTCGCACCGTTCGTCGTTATCGATAACGGAGACAATCCGGATAAACAGGTTGGTTTGGAGGAGACAGCGAGATGGTTCCAGATCTGTGCGGAAGAACGGCCGCGGTCGTGCTCAGCATGAGCATTGCCGCACTGCCGCGGGCGGTCCATGCCGAGGAAGCGCGCAAGCCGTTCGACATCGCGGCCGGGTCCGCGCTGCAATCCGTCGTGGAATTCGCGCGGCAGGCGGGCATCAACGTGCTGGCCTCCGGCGACGTCCTCGCGGGCATCGAGACCCCGGCAGTGCGCGGCACGTTCACCGTCGCCGAAGCATTGGACAAGCTGCTGTCCCGGACCGGCCTGACGAGTCGTATGAACGCGAGCGGGGCCATCTTCATCGTGGGCCCCGACCGCACATCGAAAGGGGACAAGACAGTGACAGGTACGATTCCAATGCAACGGCGCGCGACGTGCTGCGCCGTGCTGCTGGCATTCGGCAGCGCGGGCGCCGCGTATGCGCAAACGGCGCCCGACGGGAGCGCGGCGCCGGACGGCGCGGTCAAACGGGAAGACACGGCGACCGTCGTCGTGACGGGCATGCGCGCGAGCCTGCAGAGCGCGCGCAACCGCAAGCGCAACGGCGATGCGATTTCCGATTCGATCGTCGCGGACGACATCGGCAAGCTGCCGGACCAGAACATCGCGGAAGCCGCCCAGCGCATTCCCGGCATCCAGCTGGGCCGCAACAAGGGCGAGGGCGCGAGCATCCAGATCCGCGGGCTGGGCCAGAACAAGATCGTGCTGAACGGCCTGGAGATGGTCGGCGCGGGCGGCGAATACAACGGGCGCAGCTTCGGCCTCGAAGACTTGCCGGCCGACGTCCTGGCGGGCATCGACGTCAACAAGAGCTCGTCGGCCGACGAGATCGAGGGCGGCCTCGGTGGCTACGTCAACATCCGCACGCGCCAGCCGTTCGACTTCCAGGGCCGGGCCGCGACGGTGTCGGCCAAGGCAACGGATTACCGCATGGCCGGCGGGTTTGGGAACAAGACGAAAGGGCAGGTCTCGGCGCTGTACAGCGACCGCTGGAAGACGGGCGTGGGCGACATGGGGTTCCTGGTCAATGCCGCGCACACGGAGAGCGCCTTCGGCCTGGCCGAGAACGAAGTGGAACGGACGGAGATGGTCCCGGACTACGCCGGGTCGGGCAAAGGCGTCACGCTGCCGATCGGCCTGTTCACCGGGAACGGCCACCACGGCGACCGCAAGCGCGACACGGTCATCGCGTCGTACCAGTGGCGCGTCACCCCGGGCTTGAGTTTCTTCGCGAACTACGTCGGCATCGATTACCTGTTGCGGAATAACTTCCAGACCGCGCGCGTCTACCACGGTACCCCGACACCGTCGTTCACGTCGTGGGGCGATACCAACGCGGACGGCAGCGACAACCTGAAATCCGGCACGTTCACCAGCAACCCGCTGACCGACGTGTCGGTGATCGGCGACGAGCACCGCAAATCGAAGCTGTTCGACGTGGGCGGCAAGTGGAGCAACGGCGGACCGCTGACCGTCCGGGCGCGCCTCGCGCACAACGAGACGGCCGTCGTGAACACGCTGTACGAATGGGGCATCGCGGCCACCATCCCGTCCATGACGATGACGATGAACGACGGCGCGCCGACCGGCCTGTCGATTGCCGGCATCGACCTGAACAACCTCGCGAACTACCACCCGAACTACCTGCTCGCCATCCACCTGGACGGCACGCAACGCAATACCGCGTCGACGCTCGATGCGACCTGGCGGACCGGCAGCGGCATCGTCAACTCGATCGATTTCGGCCTGCGGGCGAACGACTACACGCGGCACTCGTTCGGCTTCGTGAATTTCTACTGTATCGACGGCTGCAACAGCGGCAGGACCCTGGCGACGGTCGACCCCGCGCTGCTGCACCAGGTGCCGGCGGCCGAATCGCGCCTTGTCGGGCCGTACTGGACGTATGCGACGGCCGCGGTGCGCGGGCAGACGGCGCTGCGCACGCTGTACGGACTGCCCGCGGGTGAATCGAACACGCAGGACCAGGACCAGCTCAACCGTGAAAAGACGCTGGCGCTGTACCTGAAGGCGAACTACGAGTTCACGCTCGCGGACCGCCCCGTGACGGGCAACGTCGGCGTGCGCGCCATCGAGACGAAGCTGCACGGCGAGTCGTACGGCGCGAACGCGGCGGGCACGCTGGAATTGCAGGCGCGCGATTCGACCCGCCACGACGTGCTCCCTTCGTTCAACGCCAACATCGCGCTCGGCGACAACCTGAACCTGCGCCTGGGCGCATCGAAGACGCTCGCGCCGGTCAACTTCGGCTACATGGCGGCCGCGACGACGATCACGAACCAGGTCCAGCACGATGCCCGCGCGGGCAATCCCGACCTGCAGCCGTTCACGTCGAAGAATCTCGACGTCTCGCTCGAACACTACTTCGGCCGCAACGGCATGGCGTTCCTGGGCGCGTTTCACAAGACAGTGGACGGCTTCATCCAGACGGTGGCCGAGCAGCGCGTGATCAACGGCGAGACGTACAACGTGTCGACGTTCAAGTCGTCGGGCACGTCGACGATCAAGGGCGTCGAGACGGGCTACCAGCAGTTCTTCGACATGCTGCCCGCGCCGTTCGACGGCCTGGGCCTGCAGGCGAACTACACGTACGTCGATTCGAAGGCGGCATCCGCCGTCGCCGGCCGTACGGTGCCGCTGGAGGGGCTGTCGAAGAACAGCTACAACCTGATCGGCATGTATGAAAAGGGCCGGTTCAAGGCGCGCATCGCCTACAACTGGCGCGAAGGGTATGTGGTCTCGACCAGTTCGTCGGGCGCGATGGGTGTGCCGATCTTCAGCAAGTCGATGGGGACGCTGGACTTTTCGATCGGCTACGACGTCACGAAACAGCTGTCCATCGTGGTGGACGGCGTGAACGTCAACGGCGCGGCGGTGGAGACGTATTACGGCAATCCGCACAACCAGGCCAATTACCAGCCGCTGAACAAGCGCTTCGGCATCCAGGCCCGGTACACGTTCTGACCTGCTTCCGTTCTCCTCGGAGGTTCGGCACGCCATGCCCGTCCGGGCTGGTGTGCCTTTTTTGCGAGTGCATCATGAAACGACGCCATTTTCTCCACCTGTCCGCATCCTCGCTGTTCGCACCGTACGCGGGCGCGGCCGGCGGCAGGGCGGTGCCCGATTTTTCCTGGCTCGACGCGCGCCTGCGCGAGCGCGTGGACAACGGCTGGTTCGACGGCATGGGCCTGACGATCGGGCGCGGCGGGCGCATCCTGCACGAGGCATGTGTCGGCGACGGCGGCCCCGACGTCGTGCGCCACGTGGCGTCGACGGGCAAGTGGACGGCGGCCGCCACGATCGCCGCGCTCGTCGACGAAGGCAGGCTGCGCTGGGACGATCCGGTCCGCGCCTGGCTTCCGCAATTCACGGACGGGAAGGGCGACGCGACGCTGCGCCAGCTGCTGTCGCACACGGCGGGCTATCCGGACTACCAGCCGGAAGGCCGGCGCCGCGACGATTATCCGACGCTGGAGGAAGCCGTTGCGCACATCGTCGACCTGCCGGCCGTCGCCAGGCCGGGCGAGGTGTTCCAATACGGCGGGCTGGCGATGCAGGTAGCCGGCCGGATGGCGGAAATCGCCGCCGGCCAGCCGTTCGACGCCATCTTCCAGTCGCGCATCGCGGGCCCGCTCGGCATGCGGCATTCCGGCTACACGCCCGTGTCGACCGAGCCGGGCTTCAGCCCCATGCTGGGCGGCAGCCTGTTCACCACCACGCGCGACTACGGCCGCTTCCTGATGATGATCGCGCGCCGCGGCATGGCGGACGGCCGGCGCATCCTGAGTACGCATGCCATCGCCGCGCTGGAGGCGAACCAGGTGCGCGCCGCGGCGGTGAAGCGCGGCGAGTACGTCGAACTCGCGCGCCAGGACGTCGCGCGCACGGATGTCTATGGCCTCGGCCTGTGGCGCGAAGAGGTGGACCTGCAGTCCTCCCCGGGCTGGGCCGGCGCCTATGCGTGGGTCGACCGGACGAACGACGTCTGGGGCGTCGTCATCGCCAAGGCCAATGTCGGGAAAGCCGTGGCGGACGGCTACAGCACCTTCCTCGGCTCGTCGATCTACGCGCCCATGGTGCGCACGGCCCTGGAAGAGGCCCGCGACACGCGTACCAGGCGGTCGTTCGTCCCCATCGACGGCGGCCGGCTTTATGTCGAGGACAGCGGCAGCGGTGCGCCGCTCATCTTCCTGCACGGGCACGGCTTCGACCGGCGCCAGTGGGCGCCACAGGTGCGGGCGTTCGAACGCAGTCACCGCGTGATCCGCTACGACCTGCGCGGCTACGGACGCTCGTCGCAACCGGAGGAGGACAAACCGTTCCTGCATGCCGACGACGTGCGCCGGTTAATGGACGCACTGGGCATCCGGCGCGCGCACCTGGTCGGCCTGTCGCTGGGCGGTTTCGTCGTCACGGACTTCATCGCGCTGTACCCCGACCGCGCGCTGAGCGCCACGATGGCCGGCGGCGATTTGTTCGACGTGCCGGGGCCGGACGAGCCGTGGACCGCTGACGCGGTCGCCCGTCGGCGCGGCGAGATCGCGGCGCTGAAGGCATCCGGCATCGCCCCGTTCAAGCGGCGCTGGCTGGACGACCTGGTGAGCCACGGCGGCAGCGGGCGCGAGGCGTTGCGGTGTCCGCTGTGGCGCATGATCGACGAGTGGCCGGCGTGGCAGCCGTTGCACGTCGAGCCGCGCCTGCTGCTCGGGCGGTCGGTGAAGGGACGGCTCACGGCGGCCAGGCCAGCCATGCCGGTGCTGGTCGTGCGCGGGGACCAGGAAACGATCGACCTCGCGATCACCGGCCTGTTGCCACAGGCGGAAGTGGCGATCCTGCCCGATTGCGGGCACGTGTCGAACCTGGAACAGGCCGCCGCATTCACGGCGACGCTGCGGCGCTTCCTCGCACGAGCGTGAGGTCGACGCGGCACACGATCGGGTTATCCCCGTCGCGGCTCCATTCGCACCAGCCGCCGTCATAGACGCCAATGCGCTCCCAGCCCATCAGCCACGCGTAGAAGAACGCCAGCGACGCGCGCCAGCCGGTGCCGCAATAAAACACGGTCGGCCGGCCCGCATGGATGCCGCTCGCCGCCCACATGCGCACGATGTCCGCCGCGGGTTTCATGCGCCCGTCGGCGTGCTGGAACGCGGCCATGCTGTTCACGTCGCCGTCCTCGCCGGCGCGGCCCCACAGCGCGCCGGGGATGTCGCCGCGCGCATCGATGTAGCTGTAGCCGGATGTCCGGCCCATGTATTCGTTCCACGTGCGGATGCTGGCCAGCGTGCCCTGTCCATGCCGCAGCAGGCCGCGCACCTGGTCCATGTCGAGCAGGTAGTCCGGCCGCGCGGGGAAGGGCGCGCCGAAATCGTCCGCAGCGGGACCGGGACGCGGCGGCCCGGGTTCGAGCGGCAGGCCGGCCCGCTGCCAGGCCGCGAACCCGCCGTCGAGCAGGCGGACGTCCTCGACGCCCGCGTACAGCAGCAGGTGCGCGATGCGCGCGGCCGCGAGGACGTTGCGGCCGTACAGGATGACGGTGACATCGTGGCGGATGCCGTGGGCGAGCAGTACCCGCTGGAGTGCCGCGTCGGGGACCTTGTTCCACAGCGGTCCGTGTTCGAACCACATCGTGTCGAGGTAGCCGGCGCCGGGAATATGGCCGGCCGCATGGTCAGCCGCACCGTCGCATCCGACTTCGAACAGGCGGCAAGCGGCGTCGGCGCGGCCCGCCAGCCACGCGGGCGTGACGAGCTGGCGCCAGCGGGGCAGGTCGCGGCGGAAGCCGAACGGAGGGAGGCTGTTCAAGAGACGATGCAAAGAAAAAGGGCCGGGCCCCGTATGTTACAGGACCCGGCCTTCTACTGGCTGACGCGCCGGTCTCAGACGGCGACGGTATCCGCCACGTCGCGGAACTCGCTGATCTGGTCGAAGTTCATGTAGCGGTAGATCTGGTCGGCGTTCTCGCTGAGCACGCCGGTGTGCGCCATGTACTCTTCGCGGGTCGGGATCTTGCCCAGCGTGGAGCAGACCGCGGCCAGTTCGGCCGAACCCAGGTACACGCGGGTGTCGATGCCGAGGCGGTTCGGGAAGTTACGCGTCGACGTCGACATCACGGTCGCACCCTTGCGGATCTGCGCCTGGTTACCCATGCACAGCGAGCAGCCCGGCATTTCCATGCGCGCGCCGGTGCGGCCCAGCGTGCCGTAGTGGCCTTCGGCCGTCAGCACCTGCTGGTCCATCTTGGTCGGCGGGGCGACCCACAGGCGGACCGGGATGTCGGTCTTGCCTTCCAGGAGTTTCGAAGCGGCGCGGAAGTGGCCGATGTTGGTCATGCACGAACCGACGAACACGTCGTCGATCTTGTCGCCGGCGACGTCGGACAGCGTCTTGACGTCGTCCGGATCGTTCGGGCAGGCGACGATCGGTTCATGGATGTCGGCCAGGTCGATCTCGATGACGGCGGCGTACTCGGCATCCGCGTCCGGTGCCAGCAGGTCCGGCTTCGCGAGCCACGCTTCCATCGCCTTGATGCGGCGTTCCAGCGTGCGGCGGTCCAGGTAGCCGTTCGCGATCATCCACTTCATCAGCGTGATGTTCGAGTTCATGTACTCGATGATCGGTGCCTTGTCCAGGTGGACCGTGCAGCCGGCGGCCGAGCGCGCGGCCGACGCGTCGGACAGTTCGAACGCCTGTTCGACCTTCAGGTTCGGCAGGCCTTCGATTTCCAGGATGCGGCCGGAGAAGATGTTCTTCTTGCCCTTCTTGTCGACGGTCAGCAGGCCTTGCTGGATCGCGTACAGCGGGATCGCGTTGACGAGGTCACGCAGCGTGACGCCCGGCTTCATCTCGCCCTTGAAGCGGACCAGCACCGATTCCGGCATGTCCAGCGGCATGACGCCGGTGGCGGCGGCAAAGGCGACCAGGCCCGAGCCGGCCGGGAACGAGATACCGATCGGGAAGCGGGTGTGCGAGTCGCCGCCGGTGCCGACGGTGTCCGGCAGCAGCAGGCGGTTCAGCCACGAGTGGATCACGCCGTCGCCCGGACGCAGTGCCACGCCGCCGCGGTTCTCGATGAAGGTCGGCAGTTCCTTGTGCATCTTGACGTCGACCAGCTTCGGATACGCGGCCGTGTGGCAGAACGACTGCATCACGAGGTCGGCCGAGAAGCCCAGGCAGGCCAGGTCCTTCAGCTCGTCGCGGGTCATCGGGCCGGTGGTGTCCTGGGAGCCGACGGTGGTCATCTTCGGTTCGCAGTACGTGCCCGGGCGGATGCCCTGGCCTTCCGGCAGGCCGCACGCGCGGCCGACCATCTTCTGGGCCAGCGAGAAGCCGCGGCCGCTGTCTTCCGGGTTCTGTGGCAGGCGGAACAGCGTCGACGGCGCGAGGCCCAGCGCTTCACGGGCCTTGGCGGTGAGGCCGCGGCCGATGATCAGCGGAATACGGCCGCCGGCGCGCACTTCGTCGAACAGCACGTCGGACTTGACCTTGAACTCGGCGATCGTTTCGCCGTTCTTCAGGGCCTTGCCGTCGTACGGACGCAGTTCGATGACGTCGCCCATTTCCATGTTCGACACGTCGACTTCGATCGGCAGGGCGCCGGCGTCTTCCATCGTGTTGTAGAAGATCGGGGCGATCTTGGTGCCGAGGCACACGCCGCCGAAGCGCTTGTTCGGGATGAACGGGATGTCTTCGCCGGTGAACCACAGCACCGAGTTGGTGGCGGATTTACGCGAGGAGCCCGTGCCGACCACGTCGCCGACATAGGCGACCAGGTGGCCCTTGGCCTTCAGTGCCTCGATCTGCTTGATCGGGCCGATCTTGCCCGGCTCTTCCGGGTTGATGCCCGGACGCGGGTTCTTCAGCATGGCCAGCGCGTGCAGCGGGATGTCGGGACGGGTGGTCGCGTCCGGGGCGGGCGACAGGTCGTCGGTGTTGGTCTCGCCGGACACCTTGAAGACGGTGAGGGTCATGCTTTCCGGGACGGCCGGACGCGACGTGAACCATTCGGCGTCGGCCCACGACTGGATCACTTCCTTGGCGTTGGCGCTGCCCTGGTCGGCCAGTTCCTTGACGTCGTGGAAGTAGTCGAACATCAGCAGGGTCTTCTTCAGGCCTTCGGCGGCAACCTTGCCGACGACGGCGTCGTCCAGCAGGTCGATCATCGGCTTGATGTTGAAGCCGCCGAGCATCGTGCCCAGCAGGCGCGTCGCCAGTTCGCGCGAGATCAGCGGGCTGGTGTCTTCGCCGCGGGCGATCTTGTTCAGGAACGCGGCCTTGACCTTGGCCGCGTCGTCCACGCCCGCCGGGACGCGGTTCGTGATCAGGTCGACCAGGAAGTCTTCTTCGCCAGCCGGCGGATTCTTCAGGAGTTCGACCAGGTCCGTGGTCTGGGCTGCGGACAGGGGCAGCGGGGGCACGCCGAGGGCGGCGCGTTCGGCGACATGGGTGCGGTATGCGGCTAACATGGGAAGCTCTTTCAGTCGTTTTGAAAAGCAGGACAGCGGTTGCTGGCCCGGTACTGCCGATATTGTATCTCAAGTCTTCTATAAGACATAAGACGTAATATCGGTTAACTGTGAAAGCTGCCCGAAAGTGTGGCGCCGGCCCCTCAGGTGAGGGGCGTATCGACCTTCTTCAGCGTGCGCAGCACGAAGCTGGACTTGCTGTGGCGGATGCCCGGGATGTTGTAGATGCGCTCGCGCAGCAGCCGTTCGTAGTCGCGCGTGTCCTTCACGGCGATGCGGATGAAGTAATCGTAGTCGCCCGAAATCAGCGCGGCCTCCAGCACTTCCGGGATCGATTCGAGCGCCTGGCCGAATTTGTACAGCGTCTCCTCGCTGTGGCTGTCCAGCGTCACCTGGACGATCACGGTGTCGTGGTAGCCGAGGCTCGCCAGGTCGACTTTCACCGTGTACGCCTCCAGCAGGCCGCTGTCCGTCATCCGCTTGATGCGGTTCCAGCACGACGTCGTCGACAGGTTCACGGCGCCGCTGATCTCCTGCAGCGGCGTGCGCGAGTCCTTCAGGAGGATGGCCAGGATCTGCAGATCGGCTGCATCGTAAATTTTTCTCTGATCGTCCATGATGGGTGAAAATTTTTCAGTAAGGTGCCAGATTATAGCGAAAACCGTGAAGCACTTTCGGCCATAAGCTCGATAAAATTCAGGGATGAAAACACTTCCTCCCTTGACCGCCGCGAGCGTGCTGGTCGACACGCTGGTGGACTGCGGCGTCGACACCGTGTTCGGCTATCCCGGCGGCGCGGTGCTGCCGCTGTACGATGCGCTCGCCCTCGACCGGCGCATCCGCCACATCCTCGTCCGCCACGAACAGGCGGCCGTCCACGCGGCGCAGGGGTATGCGCGGTCGACCGGCCGGCTCGGCGTCGTGTTCGTGACGTCCGGCCCCGGTGTCGCGAACACGACGTCCGGTCTGCTCGACGCGCTGAGCGATTCGATTCCCGTGCTGTGCGTCAGCGGCCAGGTCGCGACCGGTGCGATCGGCACCAACGCGTTCCAGGAGTGCGACGCGCTCGGCATCACGCGCACGGTCACGAAATGGAATACGCAGGTGCGCGACGCCGCGGCCGTCGCGGCCACGATCCGCACCGCCGTCGCGACGGCGCTGGGCGGGCGGCCGGGGCCCGTGCTGGTCGACGTGCCGAAGGATATCCAGGCGAGCCACGTGGTGGCGGCGCGGTGCGGTTCGTCCGCCGGCGCTGTCCCGTCAAGCGTGCCGCAAGCCGCGCTCGAGGAAGCCGCGCTCGAGCAGGCCGCGCACCTGATCCGGCACGCGCGCCGGCCCGTGTTCTACGGCGGCGGCGGCCTGGTCAACGCGGGCGACGCCGCATGCGCCGCGTTCGGCCGGCTCGTGCGCTGGAAGGATGCGCCGTGCACGCTGACGCTGATGGGGCTGGGCGCGTTTCCCGCGTCGGACCCGCGCTGGCTCGGCATGCTGGGCATGCACGGCACGCTGGAAGCGAACCTCGCGATGCACGAGGCGGATCTCGTCGTGTGCGTGGGTGCGCGCTTCGACGACCGCGTCACGGGCAAGCTGGCGCATTTCTGTCCGGACGCGCGCATCGTCCACGTCGACGTCGATCCCGCGTCGATCGGCAAGGTCGTGCGCACGGACGTCGGCCTGGTGGGCGATTGCGCCGCCATTCTCGATGGACTGCTCCGGATGCTGGACGCTGTCGACCCCGCGCCCGTCGCGACGTGGTGGGACAGGATCGCGTCATGGCGCGCCGCGCGCTGCCTCGACGTGCCGGTGTCCGGCGCGGGCATCCTGCCGCAACGGCTGATGCGCACGCTGGCGGATCACGTGGCGCGGCGCGGCGCGATCGTGTCGACCGACGTGGGCCAGCACCAGATGTGGGCCGCGCAGTATCTCGGTTTCGAGCGTCCGCGGCGCTGGCTCACGTCGGGCGGCGCGGGCACGATGGGCTATGGCCTGCCGGCGGCGATCGGCGCCCAGGTCGCGCATCCGGAGGATCTCGTCGTGTGCATCTCGGGCGACGCGTCCGTGCTGATGAACATCCAGGAACTGGCGACGGCGGTGCAGCACCGGTGTCCCGTGAAACTGGTCCTGTCGAACAACGGCTGCATGGGCATGGTGCGGCAGTGGCAGGAGCTGCATTACGAAGGGCGCTACAGCCACAGTTATTCGGAAGCGCTGCCGGACTTCGTGGCGCTGGCGCGCGCCTTCGGCTGGCAGGCGCGCCGCGTCGAGGATCCCGCCCAACTCGATGGCGCGGTGGCGGCGTGCATGGATGCGGAGGGGCCGTACCTGCTCGACGTGCGCGTCGAGCAGGCCGAGAACTGCTTTCCGATGATCCCCGCGGGGCGGGGGCATCACGAGATCCTGCTGGCGAAGGACCGCTGGTACGAGGCCTAGAGAGGGCGCAGCCACAGCGCCTGGCCGCCGGAAGCGGGCAGGTCGAGCTGCAGCACGGTGGCCGCGTCCACCGTGCGCGTGTGGATGCCGACCTTCGTGCGCGTCGGCGCGGCCGGGTCGTCCGCGTAGATCGTCGCTTCGTAGCGCTTGCCTTTCGGGAGGAAGTCGAAGCGCAGCGGGATGCGGCGCGCGTCGTTGTTCGTGATGCTGCCGACGAACCACTCGTCGCCCTTGCGCCGCGCGATCGTCACGTCGCGGCCCGGCGCGCCGTCCAGCACGCGCGTCTCGTCCCACGTGGTCGGGATGCGGTCCCAGAACGCCAGCTCCGGCTCGTCGTGCGAGCGGTCCGGCGTGTCATACCAGTACAGCGTCTGCAGCGGGCTGTAATAGACGACGGCCAGCGCCAGCTGGTGCGCATGCGTCGTGCGGATGCGCGGGTCGTAGTAGCAGATCGTGTAGTCGGCCGCGCCGGCGAGGTAGCGCACGAACGGGAGCACCGTGTTGTGCGTGGCGTCCGGCATTTCCTCGTTGCCGCGGATGCCTTCCGCCGTCAGGAGGTTGGGCCAGGTGCGCTGCTCGCCGGTGGGGCGCCAGTCGTCGTGGATGTTGACCATGATGTGGGCGGCGGCCGCCTGCTGGATCGTCTTCTCGAGCCACGTCGTCCAGCGATGCGAACCGACCTGCACGAAGCCGAATTTCACGCCTGCGACGCCCCAGTCGCGGTAGGTCTGGAACAGCGTGTCGCCCTGCGCCATCAGGCCCTGCTGGTTCACGTACAGCCACACGCCGATGCCCTTGGCCTTCGCATAGGCGATGATGCCCGGGAGGTCGAAGTCGGGAATCGCCACCTTCGTCGCGTCCGCGTCGAACGAGAACGCGTTGCCGTACCACTTGAAGTCGAACAGGACGTATTGCAGCTTGTGGCGCGCGGCGAAGTCGATGTTGGCCTTCGCGTCCTTCGTCGTCAGCGACATCACGCGCATGATCTTGCCCGGCTTGATCCACGACGTGTCGGCGATGCGCGACGGGGCGTTGAGGTTCAGGATGAAGTCGTTGTTCTCGATCAGCTGGCCGGGACGGCGCGCGATCATGATGCCGCGCCAGGGCGTGGCGAACGGCGAGACCAGGTCGGCCGGGTCGTGCATGGCCGTCACGATGGTGTCCGGCTTGTCGGGGCTCAGCTTGAACTTGGTGCGCGCGTAATCGACCATCTGGCCTTCGAGCAGGGCGACGGACAGGCCGTTCGGCAGCTGCAGCGTGAGCGGGCGCTCGGCCTGGTCCGGCCAGTTCGACAGGGGCATCAGCTGGTACGGACCCTGGGCCCAGCCGTGGAACCACGCCCGCGTGCCGGCGGGCAGGGCGAATTCCGTGTCTTCGCCGATGATGCGGTAGTACGTGCCTTTTTCGTTCTCGGGGAACGCGAAGCGCAGCGCCACGCCGGCGTCGTAAGCGCGTACTTCGACGGACAGTTTATAGGTCGGGTTGTCGTCCTTGACCAGGTCGACGGTGAGGGCTTCGTACTGGTCGCGGACGTGCGTGCGCTCGCCGGTGACGGGCGTCCACGTGCTGTCGTGGCGCGCGCGGTGCACGCCCGTCACGCGCAGGTTCTCGAACCAGCGCGCATGATGGTCGACGGGCAGGGCCATCGCGTTCTCGGACAGGTGGTTATCGAGGCGCAGTTCCAGCAGCGAGTCGCGGATGACGGTCTCGCCGTCGTAGCGCACGTTGTAGGACAGGGCGCGCTTGCCGGCGGCGTCCAGCTTCTGTGCCAGTTCGAGCACGATGTGGCCGTCCGGCGAGGCGACGCGTTCGATCATGTCCGCGGCGGTGGCGTGCACGGCCGCGGCGCACAGCCAGACGACGGCGAAAAATTGGCGCATGAGGTCTCCCATATTTGTTATCGATCACATGGTAGCAGATATCCGCTGCCGGATGCAATCGGTGCCTAATCGCTCTGCAGGCTCGGGAAGGCGTCGCTGACATCGCCGCGGGCGCGGGAGGCGCGTTCGTCGGCCAAGTCGCGTTCGAGGGTGGCGACGCAGGACGCCAGGTCCGCCTCCTTGCCGGCGACGGCGACCGTGCGCGCGGCGGCGCCGTCGATGCGCATCCACAGCGTCCGCTGGCGCAGGAACGCCCGCAACACGTCCATCATGGCCGGGGCGGGGATCTGCGCGGACGCACGGTCGGCCATGTCCGGATGGAGCGCGACGCTGAGTGCCGTCTGCGCGCCCGCGCCGATTTCCAACAGGTGGGGGCGGGCCGGCGGGTCGTCCTCGCGCAGCCTGACCTTGCCGACCAGTTCGAGCTTTCTGGGGTCGACGCCCACGCCGAGGGTCAGGTGCAGGAATTGCCGGATGTCGCCCCCGGCCGGCATCGTCGCGAGCGTGCACTGTACGATACCGTGGTCACCGGCGTCCACCCAGAACGCCAGCTGCTCTTGCGCCGGTGCCGGCTGGGCGAAGCAGGACGTCGCACTGAATACCGCAAGCAGGGCAAGCACCGGTCTCATTGTCTTCCTTTCATCGATCGCGGCGGCCAGTGTAATAAAAAGTCCGCGACAAAAGGTATGGATATCGATAACATTGCACGTCCACTGATGGAGGCGAACGTATGAAGCACAAGATGAAGCTTTTCCTGGCGGCGGCAGCGCTGCTGAGCGCGGCGGCGGCGGCGCGGGCGGACGGCGTGCTCCGCCCCGGCGCGCTGTGGCCGGATGACAAGGGCGTGCACATCAACGCGCACGGCGGCGGGATCCTGGAACACGACGGCGTGTATTACTGGTTCGGCGAGCACAAGGTGTCCGGCACGGCGGGCAACGTGGCCCAGGTCGGCGTGCACGTGTACAGCTCGCGCAACCTGACCGACTGGAAGGACGAGGGCATCGCGCTCGCTGTCAGCGCCGATCCGGCCAGCGACATCGTCAAGGGCGCGATCATCGAACGGCCGAAAGTGATCCGCAATGCAAAGACAGGCAAGTTCGTCATGTGGTTCCACCTGGAACTCAAGGGCAAGCGCTACGACGCCGCACGAGCTGGCGTGGCCGTCGCCGACAAGGTGACGGGGCCGTACGTGTATCAAGGCTCGTTCCGGCCGGACGCGGGTGCATGGCCGGTCGACGTGACGCCGGCGGACAAGGATGCCGCCACGTCCTTCCTCGCGCGCGACTTCGCGGGCGGGCAGATGTCGCGCGACATGACCTTGTTCGTGGACGACGACGGCAAGGCCTGGCAGTTCTACGCGTCGGAGGAAAACCACACGATGCACGTGTCGCGCCTGACGGACGACTACCTGCGTTCGGCGGGGCAGTATGCGCGCGTGAAGCAGAACGGCGACGACGAGGCGCCTGCCGTCTTCAAGCACGGCGGCAAGTATTACCTCGTGACGTCGGGCCTGACGGGCTGGGCGCCGAACGCGGCCAAGTCGTACGTGGCGGACGACATACTGGGCCCGTGGCGCGCGCTCGGCAACCCCGTGCGCGGCACGCCGGACCAGCAGAAGATCACGTTCGGCGGCCAGTCGACGTATACGCTGACACTCCGGCGCAACGGCTGCACGCGGCATATCCTGATGCTGGACATCTGGCGCAAGGAGGATGCGATCGACGGGCGCTACGTGTGGCTGCCCATCGAGTGGGAGGACGGCAAGCCGGTCGTGCGGTGGCGCGACCAGTGGACGCTGGCGGACATGGACAAGCTGCCCTGCGACGGGCCGGGGGACTAAATACGTCGACCAAAAACCGGACTTGCCGGGAGAGCAATACGGGCCGTGCGCTGAGCCGTTACGAACGGCCGGGTTCGGCCAGGAGCGGACGTCCGCAATGCCGCCTAGAGAATACTGACTTAAAGACCTATGATGAAGATATTATCTGTCATATGCGCCTTGGCTTAACGTTGGCCCTCTGGCTGAAACTTGGAACCGATCCGCCGCGGCGATATCGATACTGCGAGCATCGCGCTGGCGAACAGAGCGGAGGCGACAGTCCACTTTGGTCCAGGTTGTGCAAGAACGAAATTTCTGCCTGTTTTCAGGTGGTTCTTTACCTGAAAGAAGCGCAACCTAAATGAAGCCCGAACTGGAGATATCGATGACCGTAAAAGTCTACCGCTTCGCGCAGTACCCAGTCGGCAATGACGTGACGTTGTCGCATGGCTACGCAACGATGGAATTCATCATCCTCAACAAACTGACTGCAGTGCCGGACAGCGAGATGGATGTAGACCCGGCGCACGTCGACCAGGAAGGGCGTTACCTGGGACTGAACAGCATCAATCCCACCTAGTCCGCCTGGCAAACCCAATATTTCAGTTGAAGCAACATTCGCCGTGCCCGGCCCTTTACGGACTTCCGCATATCGCAGAGTGTCCGCTCGGGGGCGGCCGGCGCTCGTCGCATGCACGTCGCAAAAAAATCTGAAGCAATCATGTCGATCCTGCTGTTCCTCGTACGTCGTGCAGAGACAACATCATTTCTCATGAGCGCAGGAGATTCAAATGGCTTCGTCGGTACTATTCATGTCAATGTCGCTCGACGGATATATTGCCGGTCCGAACGACGAAGTCGGCAATCCTGGAGGCGATGCCTTCGATCGGCTGCACGAGTGGTATGGGGACTTTTCCCGGCCGTCTGGACCTGTTGGAGAATTGTGGGACGAGTGGAATACGCCTGGTTCGATATTGGCGGGGCGGCGGACCGTGGAGCAAATTGATCACTGGGGCGGTGACAATCACGGTGTCCCGATCTTCGTACCCAGCCACCGGCCGGCCGGCCCATCCGTCGCAAACTATCCGCTGGTGACGTATGTGCGCGACGGCATCGAGAACGCGATGGCGCGGGCGAAGGCCGCCGCCGGCAACCTGAACGTGCTGGTGCTCGGCGCGTACACGGCACAACGGGCACTTGAGGCCGGTGTGCTGGACGAGTTGCAGATCCATCAGATACCGGTGCTGTTCGGTGGCGGCCGGCGGCTGTTCGAGGTGTTGCCTTCACGGATCGAGCTGGAGATCGTCCGGGTAATCGACACACCGGATGCGACGCACATCCGCTATCGCGTTCGTCGCTGATGGCGGTACGTCGAAAGGTATAGTTGGAGCGACCAAGCGAACGGAGACACGATGGGACTTTTGACCTTCAGTATCAACCTGACCCTCGACGGCTGCGTCGACCACCGGGAAGGCATCGCCGACGACGAGACGCATGCCTTTTTCACCGACCTCATGGACGAGGCCGGGGCGATGCTGTGGGGCCGCGTCACCTATGAGATGATGGAGGCCTACTGGCCGGCGGTCGCGCGCGGCGCCGTCGACGCGCCGCCGGCGCTGCGCGCATGGGCGGACAAGCTGGAGGTCAAACCGAAGTACGTGGTGTCCTCGACCCGGTCCGACTTCCCCTGGACGAACAGCCACCATGTCACGGCCGACCTGCGTTCGAGCGTGCAGCAGCTCAAGGACGCGACCCCGAACGGCGTGCTCCTCGGCAGCGGCAAGCTCGCCGCCGCGCTCGAACGGCTGGACCTGATCGACGAATACCGGTTCCTCGTCCATCCCAGGATCGCCGGGCACGGCCCGACGCTGTACGACAGCGGATTGCCGGCCACACGCCGGCTCGAATTGCTCTCCGCGACACCGCTGCACAACGGCGCGGTCGCCATGCACTACCGGCGCGCGCGCTGACCCGGCGTCATTCAATGGTCCATTTGTACTGCACGATAGACACCTTTTCCACCGGCGCGCCGGCCGACGTACCCGGCGTGAAGCTGCAGCGGGAGAGGGCGGCCAGCGCGGCCTGGTCGAGTGCGGGGTAGCCCGACGACGTGCCGATCTCCGCCTTCCTGATGGCCCCATCGGCGCCGATCAGGAAGTTCAGCTTGACCAGGCCCATGTGCTTCGCCCGCACCTCGTCCGGCGGATAGGCCGGCCTCGGGCACGTCTTGAAATCGATCATGGCGGGCAGCTCGGCCGGATTCAGCGATGCCGACGGCAGCGCGCTGCCTGTCTGGCCGGCATCGTAGCCAACCGGACGCAAGCGCAAGGTCACGTCCCGCTCGCGGTCGTCGTGTGCCCTGGTGACCGCAAACTGGCGTGACTGCCTGACCTGCGCCACGAAGTCGCGCTCGGTCATCGGCTTGCCATGCTCATCCACGTAATTGAAGTTGTCCACGGGACCGACACCCTGGCGGGCAAGCGCGTCAGCCAGGGCAGAGGGAACGGCTGCCGGTTGCGTTGCGCAGCCGGCAAGCGCGGCAAATCCGAGAACGGCAAGTCGCTTGTTGAAGTCGGTTTTCATGATCGGGCGGAAAGTTGTCGGACAACTAGTTTATTTGCAAAATTGCTGAGATTGCAAGTAGTCATCCGTCCCGCATGAAGTAACAATCCATTCAAAAAAAGTCAGCTGAAATTTACGATTCAATGAGATTGTCGTCCGTCTCGCTGGACCAGGGCGAGTCGGCAGTACTGTCACCGCCAGACTGGCCAAGCCGCTCCTACCGCTCGTTCCGCCCCTCCGCCTTCGCCGCATCCGCCGCCGCCTTCAGCGACGCATGCGCGACGGGCAGGTGCCAGTCCAGCTTGATGGCCGCCAGGCGCAGGCCGAAGCACAGCGCGGCGCCGGCGCAGGCGCTCACGGTGCCCGGCACGCCCAGCGCGTCGCCCGTCACCATCACCGCCGCGCCGGCCAGGGCGGCGACGGCGTAGATGTCCGAGCGCAGCACGGCCGGGATCTCGGACAGCAGCACGTCGCGCGCGACGCCGCCGCCGACGCCCGTCAGCATGCCGAGCAGCGCGGCCATCACGGGGTCCAGCCCGAACACGAGGGCTTTCTGGGCGCCGGCCACGCAGAACAGGGCGAGGCCGGCCGCGTCGAAGATCAGCACGGGGCTCTGCAGGCGCTTGATGCGCGGATACCAGAAGAAGATCAGCACGCCCGCGAGCAGCGACACGGCCAGGTAGCGCCAGTCGCGGATCGCGGACGGCGGCGTCGCGCCGATGAGGACGTCGCGCACGATGCCGCCCGAGTTGGCGGCGACGAACGACAGCACCAGCACGCCGAACAGGTCGAGCCGGCGCCGCACGCCGGCCACGGCGCCGCTCAGGGCGAACACGAACGTGCCCAGCAGGTCCAAGGTGAGCACGAGGGTCTTGATGGCGGCGCTGACGTCGAGCGATACGGGAGAAAACACGAAAACCTCGTCAAGGACGGCGAAAACCCGCCATTATGCCGCTGAAAGGTAATTGAAGGGTTGCGTCGATATAGTGGGCTCCATTCACCAGGCTGATCGGCCGTATCAACGGTTCCGATATCTTGCCTGGACAAGAACGAGGAGCACACATGAACACGACAACCTACACTCCGGCGAACGCAGAACAGCAGGCGGCCGGCTCATCCATCCCCCAGCTCTGCCTCAAGATTGCGCGTACCCGCATCGGCATCGTGCCGCTGCCGGTCTATGTGCTGCTGCTGGCGCTGATCGGCGGCTTCGTCGCGACCGGCAAGGTGCCGAACGACATCTGCGTGTCGATCGCCATCCTCACCGTCGGCGGCTTTTCCTGCGCCGAGCTGGGCAAGCGCCTGCCGTACTTCCGCAATATCGGCGCCGCCGCCATCTTCGCGACGTTCATCCCGTCGTATCTCGCCTTCAGCAAGCTGCTGCCGGCGCCCGTGCTGAAGAACGTCGTCGACTTCACCAAGTCCACCAACTTCCTGTACCTGTTCATCTCGTCGATCATCGTCGGCAGCATCCTGAGCATGGACCGCAACGTCCTGATCAAGGGCTTCCTGAAGATCTTCGTGCCGCTGGCCATCGGGTCCGTCGTGGCGGGCGCCGTCGGCACCGCGGTCGGCACCTTGCTGGGCCTGGGCCCGTACCACACGTTCTTCTACCTCGTCGCGCCGATCATGGCGGGCGGCGTCGGCGAGGGCGCGATCCCGCTGTCGATCGGCTACGCGGGCATCCTGGGCCAGGAGCAGGGCCATATCTTCGCCGAAGTCCTGCCGCCCGTGATGCTGGGCAGTCTGACGGCGATCCTGCTGTCCGGCATGCTGAATTCGCTGGGCAAGAAGCGTCCGCACCTGACCGGCCAGGGCCGCCTGCAGCCGGGCGAGGAAGCCATCGCGCCGCAGGCGGAAAGCCTGCCGGGCCAGTTCGACATCGCCAACATCGCCGCCGCGGGCATCACCTCGATCTCGCTGTACATGGTCGGCATGATGTGCTTCCGCCTGTTCGATTTCCCGGCCCCCGTCGCGATGCTGTTCGTGGCCGTGATGTTCAAGCTGTCGCGTCTCGTGTCGCCGCAGCTGCAGCAGAGTTCCTATATCGTCTACAAATTCTTTTCGACGGCCGTCACGTACCCGCTGCTGTTCGCGATCGGCGCGTCCATGACGCCGTGGGACAAGCTCGTCTCCGCCTTCAACGTGGTCAACCTGACGGTCATCGTCTCGACCGTCGCCAGCCTGATCGCCACCGGCTTCTTCGTCGGCCGCCGCATGAATATGTACCCGATCGAGACCGCGATCATCAACGCCTGCCACAGCGGCCAGGGCGGCACGGGCGACGTCGCGATCCTGACGGCGGCCGAGCGCATGCAGCTGATGCCGTTCGCCCAGATCGCCACCCGTATCGGCGGCGCGATCACGGTCACGCTGACCTTGTTGGCAATGTCGCAACTGCACTGAAGCGCACGCGAACGCGAGTATCATGAGCGTCATGAAGTCCCTGCGCACGATCCTGTTGTCCTTGCCGCTGCTGGCCGCGCTGCCCGCCGGAGCGGCACAACCCGCCGCCGAATGCCTCGTCCCGTCCAAGCCGGGCGGGGCGATGGACCTGACCTGCAAGCTCGCCCAGAAGGCGCTGCAAGCCAAGCCTGGCGCGCCGCGCCTGAAGCTGAGCTATCTGCCGGGCGGGATCGGCGCCGTGGCATGGCACACGATGGTGTCGCAGCGGCGCGCCGAGCCGGATACGCTCGTCGCGTTTTCCGGCGGGTCGCTGCTGAACCTCGCGCAGGGCAAGTTCGGCAAGGCCAGTCCGGACGACGTGCGCTGGGTGGCGGCGCTCGGCGTCGACTACGGCGTGATCGCCGTGCCGGCCGATTCGCCTTACCGTTCGCTGCGCGACCTGGTGGAGGTCCTGCGCCGCGACCCCGAGAAGATCGTGATCGGCATGTCGGGCACGATCGGCAGCCAGGACTGGATGAAGATGGCGCTGCTGGCCCGCCAGGCCGGCCTCGACCCGCGCCAGCTGCGCTTCGTCGCGCTGGAAGGGGGCGGCGAGGAATTCGTCGCGATGCAGGCGGGCTATGTGCAGGTCGTGTCGAGCGACGTGTCGGAGACGGCGTTGTACACGGCGTCGGGCAAGGTGCGCGTGCTGGCCGTGCTGTCCGATAAACGCCTGACGGGCGCGATGGCCGGCGTGCCCACGGCGCGCGAGCAGGGCTACGATATCGTGTGGCCGCTGATCCGCGGCATCCTGATGGGGCCGGACGTGTCCGACGCGGATTACCGCCGCTGGGTGCAAGCCTTCGACCGCATCGAGTCGGCGCCCGAGTTCGCGCAGATGCGCGCGCAGATCGGCCTGTATCCGCTCGCGCTGACGGGCGATGCGCTGACCCGCTACATCCGCCAGGCCGTGGTCGACTACAAGCGCCAGGCCCGGCAATTCAATCTCGTGCGCGAGCACTAGCGTCTTCCGCGGGCACGTCCGCGGACGCGGTCTTTTGCCGTACGCGCTGCGCGGCCACGACGCCCACGCCCAGCAGCGCCAGGCTGAGCATCGTTCCGAACGACGGCGCCGCGAGCCAGCGCAGCGACTGGTTCGGCTGTTCCAGCGGCTTGTCCTGCGCCGGGTCCGATCGCGCCTCGGCCGCGTCTGCCTGCGTCGCCGGTTCGCCCGCGAAGAAGGGTGTCAACGCCTGTACGAACGCGGCCAGGTCCTGCATGCCGCGGCACGACAGCACGTGCGCATCGCGCACCACGTCCTGGTTCAGCCAGGTCGCGCCCGCGTTGACGACGTCGTCGCGGATGCCGGGCCACGACGTCAGCGTGCGCCGCGGCGCAAGTCCGGCCGACACGAGGATCAATGGCGCCTGGGACAGCAGCGCGATGGGCTTGCCCGCCGTATCGAACTGCCGCACGAAGGCCCGCACCGGGGCGGACTGGCGCAGGCTGTCGGGGCTGATGTAGCCGCCGGGGATCAGCAGGCCATCGTAGTCGGCGGCCTGGGCGTCGTCGATGGCCTTGCCGACGCGTGCGAGGTCGCCGGGCTGGTGCATGTGCATGCCGCGGATCCGTCCGCGCCGCAGCGAGATCAATGTCACGTCGGCACCGCCGTCGGCGAGGGCCGCGAGCGGCATCTTGAGTTCCGCCTGTTCGAATCCGTCCGCGGCCAGGACCGCGATACGCTTGCCGGAGAGTGGTTTGGAGGTGTTCATGATCGCGTGTCTGCGCCAGGATCATGAATTACAGAGCGGATCGGGGCGTATTTAGTTCCATTCGGCGTCCGCGGTTTTTGAAGTGGATCGATGCATCGTGCGCCCGAGCGCGGCATCGATCACGCCATGGCACAGCGCCACCTGCGCCGCGTCCTGTTGCAGCAGCCGCAGCCGGCGTCGCAGCGGCGCCCAGCCCGCCCAGGCCGCGATCCGGACCGTGCTGCCGGGCAGCGGCCCCGGTTCCGCCTGCGCGGCCCCGAGCGTGCCGCGCAGGCGGGCGAACGCGTGCCCGAGCGTGGCTTCGACTTCCGCGTGCGGCAGGTTGTCCGCATAGCGCTGCAGCAGCAGGCGCAGCGCGGCCATGTGCGCCATCAGCAGGTAGTTCTGCACCGTGAAGCGGTTCAGCTCGGCGGGCGCGCGCTGCTGGGCCGCCGGTTCGTCGAGCATGCGGCCCAGCGCCGCGCTGAGGTTCGCGAGGGCGTCCATGAAGCGCTTGCGCTGGATCCGGTAGCGGGCGTCGTCGGCCGCGCGTCCCAGCAGCAGGTCCTCGGCGGCGTCGATGTAGCCGCGGTTGGCGGCGGTCACGGCGTCCACCAGTTCCGGCAGGTTCTGGTGTTCCCAGTTCGGCAGCACGTAGCTGAAGAACGAGGCGATCAGCGCGCCGAGCAGCGTGTCGAGCAGGCGTTGCTCGATGGCGCCCGCGAAATGCGGCACCGTCAGGCCGATCAGCAGCAGGGCCTGTACGCTGGCGGCGATCGCCGTGTAGCGGTACTTGATCGACAGGAAGGTCGGCCCGGCCGCGGTCGCGACGAACAGGACGCCGATCAGCGCGGCGGGCGAATGGACGAAGCGGAGGATCAGCGCCGTGAGCACGCAGCCGATCAGCGTGCCGACCAGGCGGTCGGTGCGGCGCTGGCGCGTCATGCTGAACGTCGGCTTCAGGATCACGGCGATCGTCAGCGCCGTCCAATAGCCGTGCGACGTGTACGGCAGCCATTCGGACGACAGCAGGCCCACCGAGATCGCCATCGCCACGCGCAGCGCGAACCGGAACGTGGGCGACGTCCAGCGCAGGTTGGCGACGAGCGTGCCCAGGTTGTAGCGCTGCTGGGTGAGGAAGGGCGTCAGGTCGCTGCCCGGCGCCATCGGGAGTGTCCCGCCGTCCGTCCCGCTGGCGGCGTGCAGGCGCGCGATCATCGCGATCATGTCGCGGATCTTGTTGGACGTGGCGCGCAGCACGGCCTGCGCGTTGACTTCGTCGCTGTCGGCCGGGGGCAGGGCGCGCAATGCCGTCTCCAGCGCGGCCAGTTCGGGTCGGTAGTCCGTATCGGCATGCGACGGCCGGTCGCGCGTCATGGCGTATGCCGCCGATTCGATGTCGCGCGCCGCCTTGCCGATCAGGTCGCCCAGCAGCGGCAGCACGGGGCCGCCCGCGAAATGCTGGCGCAGCAGGGCGTAATCGGTGTGCGTCGACAGCACCAGTTCGTACAGGTCGAACATGGCGTAGTGCACGCGCACGAGGACGGCCTCGTCGTCCCTCGGCTTGCCGCGCAGGACCAGGTCGCGCGACGCCTGCTGGCGTTCGGCCAGCACGCTTTGCTGGCGCACGAGCTTTTCCATCTGCGCCGGCAGCGGGATGGCCATGTCGTAGCAGCCCGCCTTGATGCCCGTGTAGGCCGCCAGTTCGTACAGCGCTTCGGCCAGCACCTGCTGCTTCAGGCGGCGCCGCAGCCGCCAGACGACGACCATCGCATACGTCATGTAGCCGGCACCGCCCGCGAAGAACAGGGCGGCGTGGCGCAGCGCCTGCAGCGGCGTGGCGGCGGCGTCGCTCGACAGCATCATCACGAACAGCGCGACGAACTGCAGCGGCATCGCCTTGCGGCCGTACACGGTCATCATGCTGGCGAGGAAGGAGACGAGCACGATGACAGTGCGCAGCAGCCATTGCACGGGAGAACTCAGGCTGACGAGCAGCGCCACCAGCGAGCACGTCAGCACGCCGGCCAGCATCTCGTTGAACTTGTGCCGCAGCGGGCTGGGCAGGTCCATCAGGCTCGTGCACAGCGCGCCCATCGCCACCGCCATCGCGGTCGGCAGGTCGGCGACGGCGTAGGTCAGGAACGTCAGGCCGACGACGCCCGTGGCGATGCGCAGGCCGGTATAGAAGTAATGACTGAAGAAGAGCGTGCGCGGCGCGAGGGCGTAATGCATGGAGGGACGCGTCAGCAATGGACGAGCCATTATAACGTCGCCGCCGTCCCTATGCCGCCAGCAGGAAACCGTACACGCCATCGTTGGCGCACGCCTGGGCGCGCACGGCCATCGGCTGCGTCTCGCCGAGCAGGGTGATCATCGCCGGCACGTCGAGGCCGTCGAGCGCTGCATGGAAGCGGCGGATGAGCTCGCGGCACAGCTTGTCGTCCGGCGACGTGTCGCCCTCGGGTGCGCGCAGGCGCCTCCGCGCGCGCGACAGGTGCTGGCGCGCGTTCGCCGGTGTCGTGCCGAGCGCGGCCGCGATGTCGGCGTGGCTGCATTCGAACACGTCGAACAGGACCAGCGCCAGCCGCTCCGACGGCGTCAGCCGGGCGAGCAGCCGGGCCAGCGCGTCGCCCACGTCCGCGCGCCGCAGCAGCGCCTCGTCCGGCGGGGCGGGCGGCGCGGCGGGCACGAGTTCCATGGCGGCGTGCGCGGCCTGCGTCTCGCGCGCGCGCCGGCGCAGGCGGTCGATCGACTGGTGCTGCACGACGGTCGTCAGCCACGCCGCGGGCGTCGCCAGCGCGGCCCGGTCCGCGGCCTGCCATTTCAGGAAGCAGTCCTGCACGACGTCCTCGGCGTCCGCCGCGCTGCCGACGATGCGCAGGCTGAGCGCGATCAGGCGCGGACGCAATTGTTCGAACACGTCGGTGGCGCTGGTGCATGGCATCATGCATCTCCTCGCTGGTGGTGGTACCGCTTGACGCCCGGCGCGGCCCGGATGTGACACGCCGCCGGAATATTTTTTACGCCGTCACACGGCGCCCGGCGGCAAGCGTCATGGCGGCACCTTCCACCACCGCAAGGACCATCATGAATTTTGTTCCCACCGTCATCGAACAGACCGGCCGCGGCGACCGCGCCTTCGACATCTATTCCTGCCTGCTGAAGGAGCGCGTCGTCTTCCTCGTCGGCGAGGTGACGGAACAGTCGGCCAACCTGATCGTCGCGCAATTGCTGTTCCTCGAATCGGACAATCCGGACAAGGACATCTCACTGTACATCAACTCGCCCGGCGGGTCCGTGTATGCCGGCATGGCCGTGTACGACACCATGCAGTTCATCCGCCCCGCCGTATCGACGCTGTGCATGGGCTTCGCCGCCAGCATGGGCTCGTTCCTGCTGGCGGCCGGCGCGCCCGGCAAGCGGTACGCATTGCCGAACGCCCGCATCATGATCCACCAGCCGCATGGCGGATCGCAGGGCGTGGCGGCCGACATCGACATCCAGGCGCGCGAGATGCTGTACCAGCGCCACCGCCTGAACACGATGCTCGCGGAGCGCACGGGGCAGACGCTGGCGCGGATCGAGAAGGACACGGATCGCGACCGTTACATGTCCGCCGCCGAGGGCGTCGAGTATGGGCTCATCGACCGGGTGCTGGAGGCCCGCGGCGGCGCCACGCCGTTATAAAAATCACCAAGTGCCTGAACAATTTATCGCAGGCACGGTTACAGCACGGTGTGCGCGCAAATCCCTGAGATATGTTTCGAAGATTCTTGCGGTTCGGCCTGGAGGAGACAGGCCGATGCGGGAATCGACGCCTGCCCAGAAACAGGCGTTGTCTTACTTCAGATGCATAACAAATCTTAGGAGGCATTACATGAAGTTGATCAATGCAACACTGCTCGCGGCGGCCGCGCTGGCCGTCCAGCAGCCGGCGATGGCGTATTCGTGGGGGAATGTCGGCATCGGCGGCGGCGGATTCGTGTCCGCCGTCATTCCCAGCAAGACGGAAGCGAATGTCGTGTACGCACGCACGGACGTCGGCGGCGCGTACCGGTGGGACAATGCCAGCGGCCGCTGGGTGTCGCTGCTGGACTGGGTGGCGGAAGACCAGGTCGGCTTCCTCGGGGTCGAAGCGCTCGCGGTCGACCCGAAGAACGCGGCCAATGTCTACATGACCGTCGGGATCAATTATTTCAACAATGGCAAGACCGCGGTGCTGCGCTCGTCCGACTACGGCAGGACGTTTACGGTCGCCGACGTGACGAGCCAGTTCAAGGCGCACGGCAACGGCATGGGCCGCCAGAACGGCGAACGGCTCGTCGTCGACCCGGGATCGAGCAATGTGCTGTATGCCGGCACGCGCCAGAGCGGGCTGTTCAAGAGCACGAACTATGGCGCGAGCTGGGCCAGGGTGACGGCGCTGAACGTGACGACGACGCCCAACGACAATGGCATCAGCCTCGTCCTGGCCGATCCGTCCAGCGTGTCGGGCGGCGTGGCGCAGCGGCTGCTGGTGGGCGTCTCGCGCTACGGCTCGGCGGGGGCGAACCTGTACCGCAGCGACAACGGCGGCGCGTCGTTCAGCGCCATCTCCGGCAGCCCATCCGGCCTGATGCCGCAGCGCGCCGCGTTCGACGGCGCCGGCAATGTGGTCATCACGTATGCCAACGGCGCCGGACCGAACGGCAACGGCTCGGGCTCGGAGCCCATGAACAGCGGCCAGATCTGGCGCTACACGATCTCGAACGGCGCGTGGACCAACGTGACCCCGTCCGGCGTCAACGCGGCGTTCAGCGGCATCAGCGTGGACCCGTCCAATTCGCAGCGCCTGGTCGCGTCGACCATCAACCAGTACATGCAGCAGGGCGACAGCTGGGGCGACCATATCTACATCTCGACCAACGGCGGCGCCAGCTGGACCGACGTGATCAACCGCGGCTTCGTCCGCGACAATGGCGGCGTGCCCTGGATCAATGGCAAGGCGATCCACTGGGCCGGCGTGGCCGTGTTCGATCCGTTCAACAACAAGGCCGTGTGGGTGACCTCGGGCAACGGCATCTTCAAGACGGCCAATATCGACGCCGTGCCGACCACGTGGACGTTCACCGTCAAGGGTCTGGAAGAAACGGTGCCGCTGAACATCAACAGCATCCCGGGCGGCCCCGTGCTGTCCGCCATCGGCGACTACGACGGCTTCCTGCACTACAACATCGACACGTACACGAATCCGCAGTTCGCGCCGACGATGGGCACGACCACGGGTCTGGCCGTCGCCGACGCCAACAAGAGCCTCGCGGTGCGGGTCGGGAACAAGATGTACACGTCGGCCAACGGCGGCGTGAACTGGAACCAGGCCAATATGAACGGCACATACGGCCAGGTGGCACTCTCGGCCAGCGGCACGGTCCTGCTGCACAACCCGTCCAATTCGTCGACCATGTACCGTTCCACCAATATGGGGGCGAGCTGGTCGACGGTGGGCGGCCTCAGCGTGAATAATGCGCGGCCAGTCGCGGATCCGGCCAATGCGAGCAAGTTCTACGTGTACAACCCGGCCGACGGCAGCTTCATGATCAGCACGGACAGCGGCGCGTCGTTCTGGAAGTTCAACACGCTGGCCACCTGGGGCAGCGACGTGATCCGCGCCGCGCCGGGCCGCGAAGGCGATATCTGGGTGCCGCTGAACTGGGGCGGCCTCGCTCGGACCACCAGCTCGGGCTGGCAATTCAGCAATATCGCCAACGTCACGTACTGCGGCGCGGTCGGCTTCGGCAAGGCCGCGGCGGGCGCGTCGTATCCGACCGTGTTCATCTGGGGCACCATCGGCGGCGTGACCGGCGTGTACCGGTCCACCGACGCGGGCCAGAGCTGGACCCGCATCAACGACAACGCGCACCAGTACGGCGGTCCGGGCAACGGCCGTTTCGTCGTCGGTGACATGAACACGTTCGGCGTGGTCTACATGAGCACGGCGGGTCGGGGGATCGTGGTCGGCAAGCCGTAAGCACCCAAACTCGTCGTCCCTGCGAAAGCGGGGATGACGGCGTTGCGGTGTGAACACGCCCCTTGTCAGAATAGATTGTTTCCGTGTGGAACTGTGCTAATCTGGCCGGAAGCGTGTTTCACCGATTCCTTCGAGCCGTGCAACTTTCCCATGCCCCCCATCGACCGGTTGCCGGCCTCGACCTGAAAGACGCGCTGCTCGTCGGCGCGCTCGTCTTCGTCTGTTCCATCTTCGGCATCTACACGGCGCCCCCGGGCGTGCTGGCCGCGTTCTGGCCCACGAACGCCGTCCTCGTCGGGCTGCTGTTGCGGCGCGCCCATCCGCCGACAGCGGCGCACTGGCTGGCCGCCATCGCCGGCTACATCGTCGCCGACCTGATCATGCGGCACGGCTGGCCCAAGACCGTCATGCTCACGACGACCAACCTGATGGGCGTGTCGGTGTGTTATGCGCTGCTGAAACGGATGAGCGACGACATGCGCGGCCTGCGCCATCCGCGCTCGATGCTGCGCTTCGTGCTGGTGGCGCTGTGCGGCGCCGCGGCGGCCGGCGTGGGCGGCACCGTGATCCACCCGGCGCTGTTCGGCGGCACGCGCGCCTACGGCTTCCTGTTCTGGTTTTCGACTGAGCTCGTCAACACCATCGCGATCCTGCCCGTGCTGCTGACGATGCCGGACCTCGCGCGCCGGCTGGCGGGACGCGGGCGCCGCGGCGACGCGCCCGCCTGGCGCATCGGCCATCTCGCGCCGCTGGCCGCGTTCGCAAGCAGCCTGTGGCTGGAGACGCAGCTGGGCGGGCCGGGCGTGATCTCCTTCCCGATTCCCGCGATGCTGTGGTGCGCGCTGACGTACAGCCTGTTCGCCACGGCCGGCATCACCTTGCTGTTCTCGATGTGGACCCTGCTTGCGATCGCCAGCGGCATGCTCGCGATCGGCGCTGCAGTCGATACCCCGCAAGCCGTCATGTCGCTGCGCGTCGGGGTGACGCTGACGGCGCTGGCGCCGCTGGCCGTCGCCAGCGTGATGGTCGCGCGCAACGAGCTGCTGGCGCGGCTGCAGCATGCGGCTTCGCACGATCCGCTGACGCAGGTGCTCAACCGCGGCGGCTTCATGGCGCGCGCGGACACGGTGCAGGCGGCCGCCGTGCTGATGATGGACATCGATTTTTTCAAGAAGGTCAACGACACCCACGGCCACGCGGCCGGCGACGCCGTGCTGGCCCATTTCGCGCGCGTGGCGGCGGGATGCTTGCGTGCGGGCGACGTGCTGGGGCGCCTGGGCGGCGAGGAGTTCGCCGTGCTGCTGCCCGGTTGCGCGCCCGGGGACGCGCGCGCGATCGCGCAGCGCATCTGCGACGCGTTCGCGGCGCAGCCCGCGGTGCTGGAGGGCGGCGTGCGCCTGCACGCCACCGTCAGCATCGGCCTGGGCTGCCGGGAGGCCGCGGACACGCCCATCGGCACGTTGCTGTCGCAGGCCGACGCGGCGCTGTACAGCGCCAAGCACGCCGGCCGCAACCGCGTCGCCGTCGCTTAGACGCCCACCATCGAGATGGCCTTCGTGTTGAGGTAGGCTTCCAGCGCTTCCGGGCCGCCTTCGGAACCGTAGCCGGAATCCTTGACGCCGCCGAACGGCAGCTCGGCGCTCGGCGTGGCCGGCTGGTTAATCCACAGCATGCCCACTTCCACGCGGTTCATCAGCAGGTGTGCGTTCTTGATCGAGCGCGTGAACGCGTAGCCGGCCAGGCCGTACGGCAGGCGGTTCGCTTCCGCGATCGCATCTTCGAGGCTGTCGAAGCCGCGGATGCCGGCGACGGGGCCGAACGGCTCGTCGTTGAAGATCGACGCTTCCAGCGGCACGTCGGCGAGGATCGTCGGCGCGAAGAAGTTGCCAGCATCGCCCACGCGCTTGCCGCCCGTCGCGACGATCGCGCCCTTTGCCTGCGCATCCTCGACCATCTTCGCCATCGCCGTCACGCGGCGCGAATTGGCGAGGGGACCGAGGGTCGTGCCCTCGAGCAGGCCGTCGCCCAGCTTCAGGCCTTCCGCATGCGCGACGAAGGCGCGCGTAAACTCGTCCTTGATCGCGTTGTGCACGAGGAAGCGGGTCGGCGAGATGCAGACCTGGCCCGCGTTGCGGAACTTGGCGGCGCCGGCGGCCTTGACGGCCAGGGTCACGTCCGCGTCCTCGGCGACGATCACCGGCGCATGGCCGCCCAGTTCCATCGTCACGCGCTTCATGTGCGCGCCCGCGAGTGCGGCGAGCTGCTTGCCGACCGGCGTGGAACCCGTGAAGGTGACCTTGCGGATGGCCGGGTGCGGGATCAGGTAGCCTGAGATCTCGGCCGGATCGCCGAACACGAGGCCCACGACGCCGGCCGGCACGCCCGCGTCGACGAAGCACTGGAACAGCGCGGCCGGGGAGGCCGGGGTCTCTTCCGGTGCCTTGCACAGGAAGGAGCAGCCGGTGGCCAGCGCGGCGGCCAGCTTGCGGACGACCTGGTTGATCGGGAAGTTCCACGGCGTGAAGGCGGCGACAGGGCCGACCGGTTCCTTCAGCACGAGCTGCTGCGCCTGCGGGTTACGGGCCGGCACGATGCGGCCGTACACGCGCATGCCCTCGGCCGCGAACCAGTCGATGATCTCGGCGCCGGCCAGTGCTTCCATTTTTGCTTCCGCCAGCGGCTTGCCCTGTTCCTGGGTCAGCAGGCGGGCGATGTCGCCGGCGCGTTCGCGCAGCAGGTTGGCGGCGCGGCGCATCGTGGCGGCGCGCTCGGCCGCGGGCACGAAACGCCATTTCTCGAAGCCCTGCTGGGCGGCGGCGAGGGCGCGGTCCAGGTCGGCGATGGCCGCGTGCGCGACCGTGCCGATCGCCTGGCCCGTGGCCGGGTTCACGACCGGGATCGTCTTGCCGCCGGTGGCGTCGACCCATTCGTTGGCGATCAGGAGGCGGGTGTCGGGATAGCTGGAGGTGGTCATGGGTGCGTCGGTCCTCTATGAGTTGTTCGGATACAGAGAACGCAATGATCGCACCGCTGCGGATTGTTTGCTTAACACCGTGTGAAATCGGCGTGAGTGTTTGCGCATAACACAAATGTTAGCAAACATTGGTAGCGTATATCATGCCGATGGGCTACGAGGTGGCCGGTTCCTGGTTCCAGGACGCGGCCGTCAAGCAGACCATCGACCAGGTGCAGGCCGGCGGCAAGCTGAACATCGGGTCGTCGTCGAACCTGAACTTCGGCGTGGGCACGACGCGGGCGCGGATCAACTCGGCGTTCCAGCATGTCCAGCAGGATGCGTGGCAGGGCACGGCGCCGGGCGGCCACGCCAACGCGGCCAACGTCTACGACCAGTCGCTGTGGCAGCCGGCCGACCTGCGCCAGTTCTTCAGCAAGATCGGCGGCTCGGACGATCCGCGCCAATCCGGGCTATGTGGAGCCGTACGGCCAGGTCGACCTGTCGATCGGCTACAACGTGAACTACAACCTGAGCCTGTCGCTGGAAGCCATCAACCTGACCGACGCGCACCAGCGCCAGCACGGCCGTACCGACATGCAGGTCCTGTCGGTCACGACGGGCGGTCCGCGCTACATGCTGGGCGCCCGCTACAAGTTCTGACGGCGTCAGCCCGCCAGCACGGCCGCGGCCGCGGAGGGGGCTGTCGTCCCCTCCATGATCAGGATCTTCCCGGCGGCCTGGCCGGCGGGCGCCGCGTCCGGCCGGGTGAAGGACCGCACGGGTCCGATCATCGTGCCGTTCGCATTGCCCTTCGCATCCGTGCGCACGGTGCCGACCGGCTGGCCGCCCAGGACCACGCTGTACTGCGTCGCCGGCTTGAGCTTGAACACGTTGACCTCGAGCGCATCGACGACGCCCAGCTGGCGCGCGACGACGAAGCCGCGGGCCGCCGCGCCGTCGGGCGCCGCGAGCGGGATGTTGACGGCATCCTGGTTGATCCTCGGACTCAGGTTGTCCGCGCTGCCCGGCGCCGCCACGTGCGACAGGTAGACGAGGGCCTGCGGCGCCTGCCCGCCGGGCATGTGCGCGACCACCTTGTTGACGGAGGGGTCGATGACGTCGACCCCGTCGCCGTTTTCCAGGCCCACGTAGACGCGGCTGCTGTCGTCCGACGTCCAGATCCCGTGCGGCAGCGCGCCGGTCGGGATCGTGGCGAGGAGCTTTGCCTCCTTGTCCGTCGTGTACACCTTCACGACGTTCTCGCCGCCCACCGTCACGTACGCGAGCGTCTTGCCGCCGACGCGGGCGAACGCGAGGTGGTTCGTGATGAAGCCCGTGTCGATCACGCCCGTCACCTCGAACGTGCGCGTGTCGATGCGCGTGACCTTGCCGACGTCCTTGTGCGTCATCCACATCTCGCGATGGTCCGGCGTGAACTGCAGGAAGGGCGAGAACGGGCTGACGACGGGAATCCGCTTGATGACCTTGTGCGCCTTGACGTCGATGACGTCGACCTCCGGCGTGAAGCTGGAGACGGCGAACGCCAGCTTCCCGTCCGGCAGGAATTGCACCATGCCGGGGCCGACGGCCGTCGGGATGCGGCGCGTCTCCCTGAACGTGCGCGGGTCGATGACGGAGATGTAATCCTCGCCGCGCACGACGACCCACACTTCCTTGCCGTCGGCCGTGAAGAAGCCTTCATGGGGCGAGCGGCCGACATAGGTCTTGCCCTTGACCTTGTTCGTCGCGGTGTCGATGAACGTCACGGAGTTCGAGCCGTTCGAGATCGCGACCAGCGTCTTGTGGTCGGGCGAGAAGCCGAGGCCGTGCACGTTGATCTCGCCGCGGTACAGCGGCGACAGCACGTCGGGGCGCTGGTTGCCCAGCACGATCTGGCCCAGCAGACGGTTGCCGGCCGGGTCGAAGACCGAGATGGTGTTCGTGTTCTGGTCGGCCGTGTACACGCGGTCCGAGGCCGCCGGGAGGGCCATTGCCGCCTGCGCGACGGCGAGGGCGCCCGCGGCAATGGCGAGCCGTTCAATGGTGTTCATGCTGACTCCTTGTTGACGAGGGGTGACGTGCCAGCCACGCCCGCATCACGTTGATTTCGTTCTGCTGCTCGGCGATGATGCCGAGCGCCAGGTTGCGCAGTTCCGGGTCCTGCGTGTTCAGCAGGACGGCCTTCGCCATGTCGATGGCGCCCTGGTGGTGCGGCATCATCATCGTGACGAAGTCGTGGCCCGGCTCGCCGTTCATCGGCGCGGCGGCCATGTCGCGGTCCATGATCGCCATCGCGTCGTTCATCAGCGCCGCGAACGGCTTGTCGCTGCTGGCGACGAACGATGCGGGTACCGGCGCGCCGTGCATGTGCTGGGCGCCGGCGGTGGTGGCGGCGCACAGCGCCAGGGTGGCGATGAGGGCTTTCATGGCCTCAGTCCTGGTACAGCGGGTTGGGGGCGATGTAGACCCGCACGTCCGGCACGGTCACGCCCTTCGGTGCGATGGCCGACAGCGGGATGGAATCCGTGCTGGGCCATGCGTCGAAGACGTAAGTGAACTGCCGGCCGCCCACCGTGAAGCGCACCGTCTGGCCGTTGGTGACGTTGACCCAGCGGGTCGAGGCGTCGACGGCGACGTCGAGGTCGGCCGTGTCGCTCATGATGACGCGGCCGGCATCCATCGGGCGCGGCATGGCGCCGGCCGTGCCGGCGGCGAGGACGAGGACGGACAGGGCGAGGGTGCGGGTCAGCTTGGTCATGCGGTTCTCCTTCGTGGTTGGGATGGACGCATTGTGCAAAAGGGCCGCTGACGCGAGGGTGACTCCTGAATGACAATTCGATGACAGCCGGATGGCGCACCTGTCATCCAGCGCGGCCCGGAATTGCGGCACAATGTCCGCAGGAGGAAGCATGCGCATATTGATCGTCGAAGACGAGCCCAAGACGGGCGACTACCTGCACAAGGGCTTGCGCGAGTCCGGCTTCAACGCCGACCTCGCGCGCACCGGACCGGACGGCCTGCACCTGGCGCTGGAGCACGACTACGACCTCGTCGTGCTCGACGTGATGCTGCCGGCGATGGACGGCTGGACGGTGCTGTCCAAACTGCGCGAGCACAAGGAAACACCGGTGCTGTACCTGACGGCGCGCGACGACGTGGCCGACCGCGTGCGCGGCCTGGAGCTCGGCGCGGACGACTATCTCGTGAAACCGTTCGCGTTCGCCGAGTTGCTGGCGCGCGTGCGCACGCTGCTGCGGCGCGCGCCCACGCGCGAGCCGGACATCCTGGCCGTGGCCGACCTCGAGATCGACCTGCGCCGCCACCGCGTCACGCGCGCCGGCAAGCGCATCGACCTCACGCCGAAGGAGCACGCGCTGCTCGTGCTGCTGGCGCGGCGCCAGGGCGAGGTGCTGTCACGCTCGCTGATTTCGTCGCAGGTGTGGGACATGAACTTCGATTCGGACACGAACGTCGTCGACGTCGCCATCCGCCGCCTGCGCACGAAGGTCGACGATCCGTACCCGGTCAAACTGATCCACACGGTGCGCGGCATGGGCTACCTGATGGAAGAGCGCGAGTGACGGCGCGTCCGATGTCCATCGCGCTGCGTCTGGGCCTGCTGTTCGCCGCGATCGCCGCCGCCGTGTTCGTCGCGGTCGGCGCCTATCTGTACCAGACGCTGGCGCACCAGATGGGCCGGCGCGACGATGCGGACCTGCTCAACAAGGCAGTGCTGGCGCGCCAGCTGCTGGGCGCATTGCCGACACGCGATCCCGCGCTGCTGGTGCGCGCCATCGGCCAGGACGGCGTCACCCTGCAGGTGAGCGCGGCGGACGCCAGCGTGCGCGCCGTGCCGCTGGGGCGCGATCCTGGCCTCGCGGACATCGCCGCGCGCGACGATGCGCGGGGCTCCCGGCGCGTCGTCACCGTGCTCGCCGGCGCTGCCGCGGCGCCGCTGCAGGTGACGCTCGTGCGCACGCGCTCCGACCGGCTCGCGATCCTGCGCCGTTATGCGTTCGACCTGCTGGGCGCCCTCGTGGCGGGCACGCTCGTCGCGGCGGCCCTCGGGTTCGCGGCCGTGAAGCGGGGCCTGCGTCCGTTGTACGGCGTGATCGCCCGCGCCGACGCCATCCACGCCCAGCGCCTCGCGGTGCGCATGCCCGCCGCCGAGCTGCCGGCCGAGCTGCGCGCGCTGGCCGTCGCATTCAATGCGATGCTCGACCGGCTGGAAGAAGGCGTCCAGCGCCTGTCGGGCTTCGCGGCCGACCTCGCGCACGACCTGCGCACGCCCGTCAACGCGCTGATGATGCAGACTCAGGTCGCGCTTGCGCGCGTGCGCACGGCGGACGAGTACGAGGCCCTGCTGGCGTCCAACCTCGAGGAATACGAGCGGCTGGCGCGCATGATCGAGAACACGCTGTTCCTGGCGCGCGCCGACAACGCCCAGCTGGCGCTGGCGAGCACCGCGCTCGACGTGCGCGCGGAACTGGAGCACATCCGTGAATATTTCGAGATGCTGGCCGAGGACAAGGGCATCCGGTTCGGCCTCGGCGACGTCGCCGGCCTGCAGGTGCACGCGGACCCGGTGCTGCTGCGGCGCGCCGTCAACAACCTCGTGTCGAACGCGATCGCGCATACGCCGCGGGGCGGCGCCGTCAACCTGGGTGCGGCGAGCGACGGCCAGTGGGTCACGCTGTCGGTGGAAAACAGCGGCGACGGCATCGCGCCCGAGCATCTCGAGCGCGTGTTCGAACGCTATTACCGGGCCGACGCGGCGCGCGGCGCGGGGAGTTCGGTCGGCCTGGGGCTGTCGATCGTGCGCGCCATCATGCGCCTGCACGGGGGCACGGCGGAAGTCGACAGCGTGCCGGGCGGGCGCACCGTGTTCAGCCTGCGGTTTCCGTCCTGACGCCGGCTGGCGTCAGGGCGTCCACACGACCCGCACGGCGAGCGCGCGCTCGTATTCGCTGCGCGTGGCCGGCGCCCCGAATTCCGCATGGCGCGGATCGAAAACGTTCTGGGCGATGATCGACAGTTCGAGGCCGCGGCGGATGCGCCAGCCCCAGCGCGCATCGACGGCCGTGTACGCGGGCACGCTCGGGCGCGGCAGCGCGCCCACGTGGCGCAGCGTGACGTCGAATTCCTGGCCGGCGCCGATGTCGTACGAGGAGCGCACTTGCCAGTAATGCGTCGGGTCGCTCGTGAACAGGCCCGTCGCTCCCGACAGGTCGCGGCTGCCGGGTTCCAGGGTCGTGCCGACGCGCTGCACGACGCCGCCGCCGGACAGGCGCCACGCATCCGCCGCCTGCCACGTGGCCCACGCTTCGATGCCGCGCGTGAGGCCGTCCGCCCGGTTCTCGAACACGGAACCCGGGCCGGACGGATTCGGCTCCAGCGTGCGCAGCCGGTCGTAGCGGCTGAAGAACAACGTGGTCGAATACGACAGGGACGCCGAGGGCCGGCCGCGGTAGCCCAGTTCGAACACCTTGGCCGTCTCCGATTCGAACCCGGGACCGCCCGCCACGCCATACTGCGGCACGCCGTTTACGACGGGTGGCCGGATGGGGCTGTACAAATCGCGGTCGATGCGCGACGGCGCCCGCACGGCGCGCGACAGCGACGTCCACACGAGGGCAGCCGGCCGCGGATTCCACGCGAGGCGCAAGGTGGGCAGCACTTCGGCGCCCGTGTAATTGTTGTCCTCGATTTTCAGGCCGGCCATCAGGCGCAGGTTGTCGCGCAGCGCGATCTCGTCCTGCGCGAACAGGTTCGCCCAGCGCAGGTTCAGCGTCCCGGGCAGGAAGCCGAACGCGGGGCCGTTCTCGACGCGGTCGTGGCCCAGGCGGTAGCCGCCGCCCCACACGACGTGGTGGTTGCCGTCGACGTGCACGGCGTGCTGCAGTTGCAGGTCGAACGTGTCGAGGCGTTCGTGGAAGGCGTTCGGCTGGTCGCGCTCCGTATGGTCCCAGTACAGCTGGACGGTGGCCGACGAGCCGTCCGCGAACGTGCGCGCCGCGCGCCCCAGCAGGTTCGCGCCGGCGACCCTGATGTCGCGCGTATTCGCCTGGCGCAGCCGAGCATCGTAGACGTCACCCTGGACCGTGAGGCCATCGCCCCAATCGGTGCGGAACCCGGCCTGGTCGCGGTGCCAGCCCGTCTGCGAGGTGGCGCCCGTCGCCGTGTGCGTGTCGTCGTTTTCGGCATGCTTCGCGTAAGCGCGGTAGTGGCCGTCGCCACCCAGCCGGCCGCCGTAGCGCACGGCGCCGTCGCGCGCATCCTTGCCGACGGTCGTCGCCAGCAGTGCGCCCTGGGTGGCGGCGGACGACTTCGTGATGATGTTGATGACGCCGTTGACGGCATTCGCGCCCCACAAGGTCGCGCCCGGACCGCTGATCACTTCGATGCGCTCGACATCGTCCAGCACCACGTCCTGCACGTCCCAGAACACGCCGGAAAACAAGGGAGAGTACACGGCGCGGCCGTCGATCAGCACGAGCAGCTTGTTTTCGAACGGGCTTGAAAAGCCGCGCGCCGTGACCGCGTAGTTACGCGCATCGACGCGCGCCACCTGCAGGTTCGGCGCGAGCCGCAGCGCTTCCGGCAGCGAGGCGGCGCCCGCGCGGCGGATGTCGTTGCCCGTGATGACGAAGATGGAGGCCGCCGCGTCGGACAGCGATTCCGACCGTTTCGACACGGACGTGACCTGGATGTTGGCCAGTTCTTCCAGGCTCAGTTCCGCGATATCGTCGTTCTGCGCGGGGACGATGGCCATGGCTGCCGGCGCGGCGAGCAGGGTGGCGAGGAGGGCAGAGACCCGGACGGCGGCGGGAAACAATGTGGAACTGGGCATGGTAACAGGACACATTTAGTCGAATTCGCAAGATTGTATTGCAGAAATCGATTTGTTAACGATACCATCGTGCCGTGCGCCGGTTCGACATTTTTCATAACGGCGAAAAGTGATTTGATGATTGCGGAGATGCGCCGCAACTCGGACAATCCGGAAAAATCCAACGGAGACACTGTGAAGCCATTCATCCCCGCGCACGGCCGCCGCCGTCGCGCCCTGGCCGGCCTGTTGCTGGCCGCCGCCGCATGCGCGCTGCCGGGCGCGGCGTCCGCGCAGACGACCCCCGCCGGGGCGCCGGCCGCCGGAGCGCCGGCCGCCGACGGCGACGCGGCCGCCCGCATCGCCTGGTGGCGCCAGGCCCGCTTCGGCATGTTCATCCACTGGGGCCTGTACGCCATCCCCGGCCGCGGCGAGTGGGCGCAATTCATGGAACAGACCCCGGTGAACGAATATGCGAAGCTGGCCGGCCAGTTCAAGCCGCGCCACTTCGACCCCGACGGGTGGGCGCAGCTGGCGAAGTCCGCGGGCATGAAATACATGGTGTTCACGTCGCGCCACCACGACGGCTTTGCGATGTTCGACGACGGCGACAATCCGTTCTCGAGCACGAAGACGGCCGCGCAGCGCGATTTCGTCGCGGACTACGTGAAGGCCGCGCGCAAGGCAGGCATGGGCGTGGGGCTGTATTACTCGCCGCTGGACTGGCGCTACCCGGGCTACTTCTTCCCCGACCTGTACCGGGACAGCGCGGAAGCGATGCGGGCCCAGTACCACCGCCAGATGGAAAAACTGCTGTCCAACTACGGCAAGCTCGACGTGCTGTGGTTCGACGGCGGCGAGACCGACTGGCTGAGCTTCGGCGGCGACTGGTCCGCCGCGCAGTGGCAGAAGCGCGCGCCCGGCAAGCATTACGGCGGCGGCTTCGACTGGCAGCACGACAAGGTGCACACGATGCTGCGCCGCCTGCAGCCGAACGTCGTCATCAACGGCCGCGCGGACATGAAGGAAGACTTCCATTCGCGCGAGGGTGACGGCGCGCTGGGCGACTACGACGACCAGCATCCGTGGGAGCTGTGCACGACGATCGCCGGCGCCTGGGGCTACCAGCCGAACATGCAGCCGAAGCCCCTGAAGCACTACATCCAGCTGCTGGCGAACGTGGCGGGCCGCGACGGCAACCTGCTGCTCAACGTGGGGCCCGACCCCGACGGCCGCATCGACCCGGCGCAGGCCCAGCGCCTGCGCGAGATCGGCGCGTGGCTGGGCAAGCACGGCGACAGCATCTACGGCACCCGCGGCGGGCCGTTCCTGCCGGGCAGCTGGGGCGCCTCCACGCGCCGCGGCAACACGGTCTATGTCCACGTGCTGAACTGGCCGGGCGACAAGCTCGCGCTGCCGGCGATCCCCGCCCGCGTCGTGCGCGCGTCCGTGCTGGGCGGCGGCGCGGCGAAGGTCGAGCAATCCGCGCGCGGCATCGAGATTTCGGTGCCGGCCGCCGCGCGTGACGACATGGACACTGTGGTGGCCCTGCAACTGGATGCGTCCGCCGAAGGGCTCGCGCCCGTGCGCTGAAAAAACGTTCGCCGCTCCGGTGGATTTCATCATTGCCCGGGTGGGCCGGGCATCCGCACAATAACGATTTTCTACTTGGAGCACGAATGCGTTCGCAGACGGCGACCCTGACACGCCTGGCGACCCGCGCCGCCATCGCGCTTGCCATTTTGACCGGCGCGGTCCATGCCGCAACCCCGGCCGAAGCACCCACCGCGCGCCAGCGGCAGAGTTTCAACGCCGGCTGGCGCTTCCACCTGGGCGACATCGGCGGCGCCGAGAAGGCCGACTTCGACGACGGCGACTGGCAGGCCGTGGGCCTGCCGCACAGTTTCAGCACGCCTTACTTCCAGGCGCCCGAGGTGTACGTCGGCTACGGCTGGTACCGCAAGGACATCGTGCTGCCGCAAGTGACCGCCGGGCGCCGCTGGACGCTCGAATTCGAAGCCGCGTTCCAGACGGCCGAGGTGTACGCGAACGGCCGCAAGATCGCGCGCCACCGCGGCGGCTATACCGGCTTTCCCGTCGATCTTACGAGCGCCTTGCACCCCGGGCGCAACGTGATCGCCGTCCGCGTCGACAACACCTGGGACCCCACGCTCGCCCCGCGCGCCGGCGAACATATCTTCAGCGGCGGCATCTACCGCGACGTCTGGCTCGTGACGACGGACGACGTGCACGTCCCCTGGACCGGCACCACCGTCACGACGCCGGGCCTGGCGGGCCGCAGCGGCGCCGTGCGCGTGGCGACGGAGGTGCGCAACGACGGCCGCAAACCGGTCAAGGTGAGGGTGCGCACCCGCATCGCCGACGCCCGCGGCGCCACCGTGGCCGTGCTGCCCGATGCGGCCGTCCGCGTGCCGCCGGGGCGGACGCTGGACGTCGCGCAGCAGTCCGCGCGGCTTGCGGGCCTCAAGCTGTGGAGTCCCGAGACGCCCACGCTGTACCGCGCCGTCACGACCCTCGCCGTGGCGGGGCGCCCGCGCGACCGCTTCGAGACGTCGTTCGGCTTCCGCACCATCGAGTGGACGGCCGACCAGGGCTTTTTTCTCAACGGCGAGCACCGCTACTTCCGCGGCGCCAACGTCCACCAGGACCAGGCCGGATGGGGCGACGCCGTGACGAATGCCGCCATCGACCGCGACGTGCAGCTGATGAAGGATGCCGGCTTCGATTTCATCCGCGGCTCGCACTATCCGCACGACCCGCATTTCGCCGAAGCGACCGATCGGATCGGCATGCTGTTCCTGCCGGAGGCGCCGTTCTGGGGCACGGCCGGCATGAAGAGTCCGTGGAGCCGGTCCGCCTATCCGCCCGAAGCCGAACACCAGGCCGCGTTCGAGGACAGCGTCAAGCAGCAGCTGGCGGAACTCATCCGCATCAACCGCAACCATCCGTCGGTCGTGGCGTGGGGCATGGACAACGAGGTCTTCTTCACCGACAAGGACACGCTGCCGGCCGTGCGCAAGCTGCTGGCGGACGAGGTGGCGCTGTCGCACACGCTCGATCCCACGCGGCCCGCGGCCGTCGACGGCGCGCAGCGGGGCGATATCGACCGCATTGGCGACATCGCCGGCTACAACGGCGACGGCGCCGTGCTGTTCCCGAATCCCGGCATCGCCAACTTCGTCGCGGAGTACGGCTCGACCATCTCGGACCGGCCGGGCGAATACGACCCGGGCTGGGGCGACATCGAACACACGCCGGGCGCGAAGGCGGGCGAGCCAGCGTCGTGGCGCTTCCCGTGGCGCGCGGGAGAGGCCGTGTGGGCCGGGTTCGACCACGGCTCGATCGCGGGCAAGTTCGGCTCGATGGGCCTCGTCGATTATGCGCGGCTGCCGAAGCGCAGTTGGTACTGGTACCGCAACGCCTACCGCGGCATCGCGCCGCCCGCGTGGCCGCAGCCGGGCCAGCCGGCCGCCCTGCGGGTGACGGCCAGCAGCCCCGTGATCCGCCACGCGGACGGCACGGACGACGTGCAGCTGGTCGTGACGGTCGTCGACGCGGCCGGCAAGGCGCTGTCCAACAGCCCGCCCGTGCGGCTGGCGCTGGAAGCGGGGCCGGGCGAGCTGCCGACGGGGCGCGGTATCGCGTTCACGCCGGACGGCGACATCCCGATCCGCGACGGCCAGGCGGCCATCGCCATGCGCAGCTGGCAGCGCGGCACGACACGCATCCGCGCGACGTCGCCCGGCCTCGCCGACGGCGTGCTGGCGGTGGAGACGGTCGATGGTCCGGCCTTCGTGGACGGCGTGACGCCGCTGGCGGCCGACCGGCCGTACCTGCAGCGCAAGATGGAAGTGGGGACGGAGCAGGCGTTCGGCCTGAAGAATCCCACGCAGGCCAGTTCGAGCGCGGCCGGCCATGCGCCGTCGCTGGCCAACGACGGCGACGCCGCCACGTGGTGGGCCCCGGCGGCGGACGACGCCGCGCCGTGGATCGCCATCGACCCCGAGCGCATCGTGAATTACCGCCGGCTGGCCGTGCGGTTCGCGCCGGACGGGCGTTGCGGCGTGACGGCGCAAGCGCAGGATGCGGGTGGCGTGTGGCAGGTGCTGGCCGACGTGCCGGCGGCGGCCGACACGTTCGACGTGCCCGTGCGCGCCGTCACGGGACGGCGCCTGCGGCTGCGGCTGGCGGGCGCCAACTGCCGCATCGCCGACGTCGTCATCATGGGGACGCCGGCGACCTTCTGGTGATCAGCGCACGTTCTGCTTCTTGATCAGTTGATCCAGCATGGCGTGTTCTTCTTCCGTCAGGTCGGTCAGCGGCGCGCGCACCGGGCCGCCGTCGTGGCCGACGAGGCGGGCGCCGGCCTTGACGATCGACACGGCGTAGCCGGCCTTGCGGTTGCGGATCGCCAGGTAGGGCAGGAAGAATTCGTCCAGCAGTCGGTTCGTCGTGGCGTGGTCGTCCTTGGCGATCGCGTGATAGAAATCCATCGCCAGTTGCGGCATGAAGTTGAAGACGGCCGACGAGTACACCGGCACGCCCAGCGCTTTATACGCCGCGGCGTAGACTTCCGCGGTCGGCAGGCCGCCCAGGTAGCTGAAGCGGTCGCCCAGGCGGCGCCAGATCGAGACCATCAGTTCGATGTCGCCGATGCCGTCCTTGAAGCCGATCAGGTTGGGGCAGCGGTCGGCCAGCTTTTCCAGCGATTCCGCGGTCAGGCGGCATTGCGCGCGGTTGTACACGACGACGCCGATGTTCACCGATTTGCAGACTTCTTCCACGTGCGCGACGAGGCCGTCCTGGCTCGCTTCCGTCAGGTAGTGCGGCAGCAGCAGCACGCCTTTCGCGCCGAGGCGCTCGGCTTCCTGGGCAAAGGCGATCGCGGCGCGGGTCGGGCCGCCGACGCCGGCGAGGATGGGCACTTTACCGGCGCACGTGTCGACGGCAGTCTTGATCACCTGCGAGTACTCGTCGTGCGTCAGCGAGAAGAATTCGCCGGTGCCGCCGGCCGCGAACAGGGCGGTGGCGCCGTACGGGGCGAGCCATTCCAGGCGTTCGATGTAGGTGCTCTTGCGGAAGTTGCCTTCGGCATCGAAGTCGGTGATGGGGAAGGACAGCAGGCCGGACGACATCACTTGCTTGAGTTCTTGCGGATTCATTTTTGCTCCAGGGCGGTGGGTTTAACTTGTCAGACATCGTACAACTAAGATCGCAGCATCGCAAGAATTTTTTGGTCATGTGCGCATAAACGTCGTCCCCGCGGAGGCGGGGACCCAAGTTCTGTCCGCGTCGCGAGACCGCGTGCAACATGAGCCCCCGCCAAGGGGGACGCCTAGTCCGGGGGCGACGGTTTTTGCGTGTCAGGCCTTAACCGATTTGCCGCGTCGTGCCGCGCTCGACCAGGTTGAACCCCACGTCCACGACATTCCCCGCCGGCGCCTCGCCTTCGATCTTCGCGATGAGCGCCCGGGCCGCCTGCACGCCGATGGCGCGCTTGTCGACGTGGACGGACGAGATGGGAGGATGCGTGTACGCGGCGAAGTCGAAGTCGCCGAAGCCCATGATGCCGAGCGTCTCCGGCACGGCGATGCCTTGCGCCTGCGCCTCGATGAGGGCGCCCTGGGCCAGCACGTCCGAGCTGCACACGACGACGTCGGGCGCGTGGCCTTCCGCGAGGATCGCGCGCAGGCCTTCGCGGCCGAGATTCATCACGGTCGGCGGCGTGGCCAGGTGCGTGGCGACGGGCACCACGCCGTGCCGTTCCAGTTCCGCCTCCAGCGCCAGGCGGCGCCGGTTCGCGCGCTCGTCGCGCGCGCAGATCGACGCGAACCGTTTATATCCTTTGGATAAAAGGTATTGCGCGACCTTTTCGCCCACGCGTTCCTGCGAAAAGCCGATGGCGATGTCGATGGGGGAGGGCGTCAGGTCCCACGCTTCCACGACGGGCACGCCGGTCGCGAGCAGCTTCTTGCGCACACCGGGGTGGTGATGGATGCCGGTGAGGACGATGCCGTCGGGCTGGCGCGACAGGATCGCCGTCAGCAGGTCTTCTTCCTTTTGCCGCGAGTAGTTCGATAACGACAGCAGCAGCTGGTAGCCGTGCGCCGACAATTCGTCGTTCAGGCCCTGCACCGTCTCGGCGAACATCGAGTTCGACAGCTGCGGCACGATGGCGGCGATCAGCTGGCTGCGCTTCGTCGTCAGGCTGCCGGCCAGCATGTTCGGGATATAGCCCATCGCGGCCGCCGCTTCTTTCACGCGCGCGATCGTGTCCGGCTTGACGAGCCTGGGGTTGTGCAGCGCGCGCGATACCGTGATCGGAGAGAGGCCCGCGAGCCGCGCGACATCCTTGAGCGTGATGCTTTTCGGGCGGTCTCCGTTGGTGGGGAGCGTGTCGTCTGCGGGGGCTATCATGTTGTTGTGTTCTTTATCACTTGTACGACATCCGATCACAAAACGCTTGCGTTCGAAGATGATTGCGGTATCATACCAAACACCTCGGCCGACCTACCGGCCATATTTTTAAGACAAGAATGATTGCGGTGTCATTTTTTGCGCAAAGCGCATGGCTGTTGTGCTTTGCTACTAAATGATTGCGCAATCATGGAGACGCTGATGACTATCCCCCGCACCATCCGCATGCACGAGAACGACAACGTCGCCATCGTCGTCAACGCCGGCGGCCTGCCGGAAGGCACGATCTTCCCGGACGGGCTGACCCTGACCACCCGCGTGCCGGAAGGGCACAAGGTGGCGCTCGTCGACATCGCCCAGGGCGCACCCATCGTCCGCTACGACGTCACGATCGGCCATGCGCTGCAACCCATCGCCCGCGGCACGTGGATCGAGGAATCGCTGGTCGGCATGCCGGCCGCGCGCGGCCTGGACGACCTGCCGAAGCCCGTCCGCGACCGCGCACCGCTGGCGCCGCTGGAAGGCTATACGTTCGAAGGTTTCCGCAATCCGGACGGCTCGGTCGGCACGCGCAACATCCTCGCCATCAGCGAGACGGTGCAGTGCGTGTCGGGTGTCGTCGCGTTCGCCATCGACCGCATCAAGAAGGAGCTGCTGCCGAACTACCCGCACGTGGACGACGTCGTCGCCATCGAGCACACGTACGGTTGCGGCGTCGCCATCGACGCGCCAGGCGCCGAGATCCCGATCCGGACCCTGCGCAACATCGCGAAGAACCCGAACTTCGGCGGCCGCGTGATGCTCGTGAGCCTGGGCTGCGAAAAGCTGCAGCCGGCGCGCATGTTCCCGGCCGGCTCGATCCCGATCCAGGCGCCGGACACTGTCTGCCTGCAGGATGCCGCTCACGTGGGCTTCGGCGACATGATCGAATCCATCATGCGCACGGCCGAGAAGCACCTGGCGGTGCTGAACGAGCGCCGGCGCGAGACCGTGCCGGCGTCGGAACTCGTCGTCGGCGTGCAGTGCGGCGGCAGCGATGCGTTTTCCGGCGTGACCGCGAATCCGGCCGTCGGCTTCGCGAGCGACCTGCTCGTGCGGGCCGGCGCCGCCGTCATGTTCTCCGAAACGACGGAAGTCCGCGACGGCATCGACCAGCTGACCGCGCGCGCCGCCGACGACGGCGTCGCCGAGGCGATGATCCGCGAGATGGCGTGGTACGACGAATACCTGAAGCGGGGCGGCGTGGACCGCAGCGCGAACACGACGCCGGGCAACAAGAAGGGCGGCCTCGCCAACATCACCGAAAAGGCGATGGGCTCCATCATCAAGTCCGGCACGGCACCCATCGCGGGCGTGCTGTCCCCGGGCGACAAGCTGCAGCAGAAAGGCCTGATCTACGCGGCCACGCCGGCCAGCGATTTCATCTGCGGCACCCTGCAACTGGCCGCCGGCATGAACATGCACGTGTTCACGACGGGCCGCGGCACGCCTTACGGCCTGGCCGCCGTGCCGGTCGTGAAAGTCGCCACGCGCGACGACCTGGCACGCCGCTGGCATGACCTCATGGACATCAACGCCGGCCGCATCGCGACCGGCGACGCGACGATCGCGGACGTGGGCTGGGAGTTGTTCCACTTCCTGCTCGACGTGGCGAGCGGCCGCAAGAAGACGTGGGCCGAGCACTGGAAGCTCCACAACGCGCTCACGCTCTTCAATCCTGCGCCCGTGACCTGACCGCACGGACGACCACACAAGACAGACAACAGCAAGGAGACATTGTGAAGAAAGCAGTATGTATCGCCCTCGGCCTGGCCGCGGGCGCGGGCGCGCACGCCCAGACGAATGTCACGATCTACGGCATCGCCGACGCGGCGTTCGTGGGCGAGAACGGTTCCAGCGCCGGTCACCAGACGAAGATCACGAGCGGCGCCGCGTCCGCATCGCGCATCGGCTTCCGCGGCACGGAGGACCTGGGCAATGGCATGTCCGCGTTCTTCACGCTGGAGACGGGCGCGAAGATCGACACGGGCGAACTCGATGCCGCGAACACGATCTTCAATCGCCAGGCCTTCGTGGGCATCAGGACGAACGCGGGCGCCATCGCCTTCGGCCGCCAGTACACGCCTTACCACCTCACCCTGACGGCCGTCGCCGACCCGTTCGGCACCGGCTACGCGGGCACGGCGAAGAACCTCTTCCCGGACAACGGCACCAACGTCCGCGCCAGTAACACGATCACGTACACGTCGCCCAAGGTGAGCGGCGTGCACGCGGAACTCGCGTACAGCGCCGGCGAGCAGACCGAGTTGTCGGCGGGTCGCCAGTTCGGCGGCGCGCTCGATTACGCGCAGGGCGCACTGCGGGTACGGCTCGCGTACAACAACAAGAACACGGACGTGGCGGCGACGGGGGTGAACCACGACCTGGGCCGCAACGTGCTCCTCGGTGCGAATTACGACTTCAAATGGATCAAGCTGTACGGCGCATTCGAAGTCGACAAGGGTTTCAACAGCGCCACCCTGGGCAACGCGAACAACCCGTACGGCGGGGTGAAGCCGACGCCGTCGACGGACGGCCGCGAGATCCTGCTGGGCTTCTCCGCGCCCGTCGGGCCGGGCACGCTGATGTTCTCCACGCAGCGCAAGGACGACCGCACGCACCTCAACCAGGACGCCCACGAGTGGGGCATCGGCTACCTGTATCCGCTGTCGAAACGCACGGGCCTGTACGCGGCGTACGCACATATCCATAACAAGAACGGCGCCGGCTACACGGTCGCCAACAACACGGAGCCGGGTACGGGCAACACCGGCTACAACCTGGGCATCCGCCAGACGTTCTGAGTCCGGCGGGCATACCAATCTTTGGAGGGACCATGGAGCACACGACAACCACCGCCATGCCGGCTGCTGCAACCAGACTCGCGTCGCGCACGCGCTGGGGCATACTCGCCATCCTGTTCATCGTCACGACGGTCAACTACGCGGACCGCGCCTCGATCTCGATCGCGGGTCCGGAAATCCGCAAGGCCCTGGGCCTGTCGCCCGTCGAGATGGGCTTCGTCTTTTCCGCGTTCGCGTGGTCGTACGTGGCGGCCCAGCTGCCCGGCGGCTGGCTGCTCGACCGCTTCGGCTCGAAGATCACCTATTTCTTCAGCATTTTTCTCTGGTCGCTGTTCACGCTGCTGACGGGCGGCGTCGGCTTCCTCACCGGGGCCGCCGCCGTCGGCACGCTGTTCGTGCTGCGTTTCCTCGTCGGCGCGGCGGAAGCGCCTTCGTTCCCGGGCAACAGCCGCATCACGTCGGCGTGGTTCCCCACGCACGAACGGGGCCTCGCGTCCGCGCTGTTCAACTCCGCGCAGTATTTCGCGACCGTGCTGTTCGCACCGATCATGGGCTGGCTCGTCCACGCGTTCGGCTGGGAGAGCGTGTTCATCGTGATGGGCGGCCTCGGGATCGCGCTGGCCTTCGTCTGGCTGAAGGTCATCCACGGACCGAAGGACCACCCGTCCGTCAGCGCCGGCGAACTGGAATACATCGAGCAGGGCGGGGCGCTCGTCGACCTCGACGGCGCCAAACGCAGTGCGCAGGCGCCCGCCGTGGACACGCTCGCCTGCGTCAAAGAGTTGCTGGGCAACCGCATGCTGCTGGGCGTGTACATCGGCCAGTACTGCATCAACACGCTGACGTACTTCTTCCTCACGTGGTTCCCCGTGTACCTCGTGCAGGAGCGCCACATGACGATCCTGAAGGCGGGCTTCGTCGCGTCGCTGCCCGCCATCGCCGGCTTCCTCGGCGGCGTCGTGGGCGGCACGATCTCGGACCGCCTCGCCAAGGCCGGCTTCTCGCTGTCGATGTCGCGCAAGGTGCCGATCGTGTGCGGCATGCTGCTGTCGATGAGCATGATCGCCTGTAATTACATCGACGCCGACGCCGTCGTCGTCGCCGTGATGGCGCTGGCCTTCTTCGGCAAGGGCGTCGGCGCGCTGGGCTGGGCCGTCGTCGCGGACACGTCGCCGAAGGAAGCGGGCGGCCTGTCCGGCGCGCTGTTCAACACCTTCGGCAACATCGCCGGCATCACGACGCCGATCGTCATCGGCTACATCCTGCAGGGCACCGGCTCGTTCGCGGGGGCGCTCGTGTATGTCGGCGCCAACGCGGCCGTCGCGATCTTCAGCTATGTGTTCATCGTGGGCGAGATCAAGCGCGTGAAGCTGGTGAAGTCGCTGAAGACGGCAGTGTAGTAAATTCTTGAATCCGATCGCCGGGTGGCTGCGTACAAGAGGGAGCGGGGGAGGTTTTCCCCCGCCACAACCCTCAACCCGGAGATCGACATGAAGCCTGCCCTCATCCTTTCAGCAGCATCCCTGTGCGCCTTCCTGTCCGCGTGCGGCGGCGGCGACGACGACATGCCGAAGGCGCAGTTCGCGCAGAACCAGGACATCTGGATGGCCCTCGGCGGGGACGCGAAAGCGCCCGCGGCGGTGGCGAAGGTCGTCGACGACGCGGCCGCCGGCCTGCTGGCCGATCCGAAGGAGGCGCCGTACTTCGCCGTCGTCGGCACACCCGGCCACGATTCCGTCGACCGCCTGAAAGCCTGCCTGCGCCTGCAGTTCAACGCCGTGCTGGGCGGACCGTACACGTATCCGGGCTCCGCCACGGCCGACAACACGACGGTCCAGTGCGAAGACATGGTCGCGGCGCACAAGGATCTCGGCATTCCCGGCTGCGTGTTCGACCAGTTCATGGTCGACCTGGCGGCCGTCATGAAGCAGGACGGCGTGCCGGATGCGTACATCAACCGCGTGGCGCCCACGCTCGTCGGCCTGAAGGGCGACATCGTGTCGAAGACGCCCGTCTATCTTGGCTCGACCACCGCGGCCAACTGCCAGTCATGAGCGCCCGCGCGTGGGTGATGGCGGGGGCGGGCGCCGCGCTCCTCGTGCTGGGCGTGGGCGGTGCGATGCACACGCGCGCCGGCCTGCGTGCGTTGGCGGCGCTGGGCGTGCCGTGCCCGGTCGACCGGGTCGCGGCGGCGCAGGTCGACCACGTACGCCGGGCCGGCCTGGCCGGGCTGCGCGGCGTTACCGCCGCGCCGGTCCGCCCGGCCGTCGCGGGCCTTGTCCTGGACATGACCACCGAAGCGCAGGCGCAGGCGCTCCTCGCCCGCGCGCACGCGGCGTGCGAGGTGCAGGCACGCGGCTACCGCCACCTGCGCTGCCGCGGCGTGGATGCGGCCGCGCTCGGGCTGGCCGGGCCGCCCGTCAGCGAGATGTGGCTCAGCTTCGGACCGGCGGGGCGCCTCGTCGGCGTCGACGTGTACCGGCGCGGCATGCGGCCGGACGACGTGCGCGCGGTGTGGTCGGACGCGGCCGGCCGCCTGCGCGCGGCGCTGGGTGCGCCCGGCCTCGCGGTCGGCGACCCGGCGCCGGACGTGCTGGCGGCAAGCCCGATCCAGACGGCGCGCGTGCAATACCGCTACGCGGACTACGTGGCCACCGTGACGGCCGCGCATCTGCCGCAGACCGGGTTGTCCGTGCGCGAGCAATACCTGTCCGCACGCATGTAATCGTTTCCAGTCCTGCCACTGTACGGTTACAATGTTTTCATTAAATCAATGACAGAGGCGCCGTGAGCCAGGAGACCGACCAGGACGACCAGCTGTACCACCTGCTCGCGGCCGTGGCCCTGCAGGACCGCGCCGCGTTCCGCAGGCTGTACGAGGCCACGTCGGCGAAGCTGTTCGGCTTCGCGCTGCGCGTGCTGCACAAGGAGGAACTGGCGGAGGAGGCCGTGCAGGATGCGTACGTCGCGATCTGGCACGCGGCCGCCAGTTACCAGATGCACCTGGCGGCGCCGCTCACGTGGATGGTGACGATCGTGCGCAACAAGGCGCTGGACGTCCGCCGCCGCGCGCGGGCGGACGGCGGCGACGTCCGCGTCGAACTCGCGGATGCCGACAGCCTGGCCGACATGGCGGCGGGTCCGCACGAACTGGCGCAGCTCTCGCGCGACGCGCAGGCGCTGGCGCGCTGCATGGACACGCTCGCGGGCGGCCAGCGCCAGGCGATCGGCATGGCCTACCTGCACGACCTGTCGCATTCGGACGTGGCGGCGCGCCTCGGCCTGCCGCTCGGCACGGTCAAGACGTGGATCCGGCGCGGCCTCGACCGGCTGCGCGATTGCCTGTCCAGACGGGAGGCCGCATGAATATCCGCGACAACGCGCCGCTGCGCGACCGGCTCGCGGCCGAATACGCGCTCGGCACCTTGCGCGGCGGGGCGCGGCGCCGCTTCGAGACGTGGCTGCGCGACGACCGCCTGCTGCGCGCCGCCGTCGCCGACTGGCAGGGCCGGCTCGCGGCGCTGGCCGAACTGCAGCGGCCGGTGACGCCGCCGGCGCGCGTGTGGGAGGGCATCGAGCGCTGCCTGGGGCCTGCGGTACAGCCGCCGTGGTGGCAGTTCTGGCGCACGTCCGCCGCGCGCCCGTGGGGCGTGCTGGCGCTGGCCGCGGGCGCGGGCGCGCTCGTGCTGGCCGTGCGCCTCGCCGCGCCGCCGGCGGCCACGCCGCGGACGCAGCAGATCGCCGCGCTGTCCGACGCCCAGTCGCAGACCGTCATGGTCGTCACGGCCGACACGCGCCACCGCCGCCTGCAGGTGCGCGTGGCGGAAGACGTCCACGTCCCCGCCGACCGCACGCTGCAACTGTGGGCGATCACGCGCACGGGCAAACCCCGCTCGCTCGGCATCCTGCCCGACAACCGCAGCACGGACCTGACGCTGGACGCGCGCGCGACCGCGCCGGACGTGGCGCTGCTCGCGATCAGCCTGGAGCCGAAGGGCGGCTCGCCCGATCCGAACGGGCCGACGGGACCCGTGCTGTACAAGGGCAGCTGGGCAAGGCTGTGAATCCACTCTTTCATCATCGAGGTGTCGTCATGCGCATGTTCGCCGTCCTGTCCTTGAGCTGCCTGATCGGCGCGGTCCACGCGCAGGACATCGTGCCGCGTCCGGCCCGACTGGAGCGCGGGACCGGCGGCTACATGCTGACGGCAGCCACCCGCATCGTCGCCAGCGGCGCCGCGCTGCCCGAGGCGTCGACCCTGCGCGACTACCTGCGCCCGGCCACCGGCTTCGACCTGCCGGTGACCGCGCACGACGGCGCCGACGCGATCCGCCTGCGCCTCGACCCGAAGGCGGAGCTGGGCAAGGAGGGCTACCGCCTCGTGAGCGATGCGCGCGGCGTGACCATCTCGGCGGCGCAGCTCGCGGGCCTGTTCTACGGCATCCAGACCTTGCGCCAGATGCTCCCAGCCGACATTTACCGCCGGGCGCGGGTGAAACGCACGTGGGCGCTGCCGGCCGTGGCGATCGAGGACGCGCCCCGGTTCTCGTGGCGCGGCAGCCACCTGGACGCCGCGCGCCACTTCATGCCGAAGGAATTCGTGCTGAAGCACATCGAGCTGCTGGCCCAGCACAAGATGAACGTCTTCCACTGGCATCTGACGGACGACCAGGGCTGGCGCATCGAGATCAAGCGCTATCCGCGCCTGACGCAGGTGGGCGCGTGGCGCCGCGACAGCATGCTCGCGTACGATCCGCCGCGCTACGACGGCAAGCCGCACGGCGGCTTTTATACGCAGGACGACATCCGCGAAGTGGTCGCCTTCGCGGCCGCGCGCCACGTGACGATCGTGCCGGAGATCGAGATGCCGGGCCATGCGCAGGCCGCCGTCGCGGCGTATCCCGAGCTGGGCAACCGGCCGGATCGGACACTCCAGGTCGGCACCGACTGGGGCGTGATCCCGCACGTGTTCAACGTGGAAGACGGCACGATCGCCTTCCTGCAGAATGTGCTGGACGAGGTGATGGACCTGTTCCCGGGCCAGACCATCCACGTGGGCGGCGACGAGTGCCCGAAGACGGAATGGGCGCAGTCGCCGGCCGCGCTGGCGCGCATGAAGCAGCTGGGCCTCGTGCCGGTCACGGCCACCCAGCAGGACATCCAGGACTACCGCGATGCGCAGGGCAAGCCGGCCGAACATCCCGCGCTGCACGGCCTGCAGAGCTGGTTCATCGGCCGCATGGATGCGTACCTGACGCAGCACGGCCGCCGCCTGATCGGCTGGGACGAGATCCTGGAAGGCGGCCTCGCGCCGGGCGCCGCCGTGATGAGCTGGCGCGGCGAGGCGGGCGGCATCAAGGCCGCCGGCGCCGGACACGACGTCGTCATGACGCCGGAGCGCGAGACCTATTTCGATTTTTACCAGGCCGACCCGAAGAGCCCCGGCTTCCGCGAACCGATGGGCGTGCGCGACGTGACGACGCTCGCGCGCGTGTATGCGTACGACCCGTTGCCGGCCGCGCTGCCGGCGTCCCAGGCGCGGCGCGTGCTGGGCAGCCAGGCGCAGTTGTGGACGGAATACATGGCGACCCCGCGCGACGTCGAATACATGGCCTGGCCGCGCCTCGTGGCGCTGGCCGAAGGCCTGTGGACGCCAAAGGCGCTGAAAGACTATGCGGGGTTCGAGGCGCGGATGCCGGCGGCGCTGGGCCGCCTGCAGGTGCAGGACGTGAACTACCGTCCCCTGGAAGGTCCTAGGTAACGATCGCCCGCGGGCTGCAAGACCTACTGCATGAACCAGCCGTGGCTGACGACGATCGACTGGCCCGTCAGCGCGTTCGACGGGAACGTCGCGAGGAACAGCGCCGTGTGCGCGACGTCTTCCACGGTCGTGAATTCGCCGTCGACCGTCTCCTTCAGCATCACCTTCTTGACGACGTCCTCCTCGCTGATCCCCAGTTCCTTCGCCTGTTCCGGGATCTGCTTGTCGACGAGCGGCGTGCGCACGAAGCCCGGGCAGATCACGTTCGCCCGCACGCCGTGCTTCGCGCCTTCCTTGGCGACGACCTTGGCCAGGCCGACGAGGCCATGCTTCGCCGCGACGTACGGCGCCTTCAGCACCGAGGCTTCCTTCGAGTGCACGGACCCCATATAGATCACGCTGCCGCCGCGGCCCTGCGCATACATCCGCTTCAGGCACGCGCGCGTCGTGAGGAAGGCGCCGTCGAGGTGAATCGCGAGCATCTTCTTCCAGTCGGAGAACTTGAATTCGTCGACCGGCGCGACGATCTGGATGCCCGCGTTCGACACGAGCACGTCGATGCCGCCGAATCGATCGGCCACTTGCGCGATGCCCGCGTCGACCTGTTCCTCGTTCGTCACGTCCATCGCGACGGCCAGTGCGCGTTCGCCGGTCGGATCGAATTCGCGCGCGACGGCCTGCGCGGCTTCCAGGTTGAGGTCCGCGATGGCGACCTTCGCGCCATGGTCGAAATAGGTCTTCGCGATCTCTTTGCCGATGCCGCTGGCGGCGCCCGTGACGACGGCGACTTTATCCTGCATGTTCATAGTGGATCCTTTTCTGCGGAGGGGGGAAGAGGAAGCGGGTGCGCGGGAGGCGTCAGGAAATCGTAGGTGGCCGGGTTGCACTCGAAGCGCGGCAGCTGGAAGATCTCTTCATGCGCCAGCGTCTTCGTCGCATCCGCGTAACCGGCCTGCCAGTGTTCCTTCATCGTGCGGCGCGAGAATTCGAAATCCTTGTACTGGCCTTCGTAGGTCGGCGAGCGGTAGACCAGTTCGACGATGTTGTACAGCGCGGGATCCGACGCTTCCGCCAGCATTTGCGCCTGCGGCGTCGCGGCCAGGTCGGGCGGCATCATCGCCAGCAGTTCGTTGAACGCCGTGCGCAGCTTTTCCGTGCGGCGGAATGCGTCGGTCGCGGTGCGCGTGCGGCTCGAATACTGGATCTCCTTCATGCGCGTCGCGACCGCCGCGAGGTCTTTCGGCACTTCGCCGCGCGCGCTCCACAGGTCGACCTGGAACACGAGCGTATGCAGGCGCGAACGCGCGGACAGTACCCAGTCGAGCGGCGTATTCGACACCATGCCGCCGTCCCAGTAACGCTCGCCGTCGATCTCCACCGCGTCGAAGCCCGGCGGCAGTGCGCCGCTGGCCATGACGTGCTCCGGCCCGATGCGATCCTTCGCATTGTCGAAGTAGGCGAAGTTGCCGGTCCTGACGTTGACGGCGCCGATCGACAGCCGCATCTCGCGCGCGTTGATGCGGTCGAAGTCGACGAGGCGCTCCAGGGTCGCCCGAAGGGGTGTCGTGTCGTAGAAACTCGTCGCACCCAGGCCGGGCCACGACAGGTACGGCGGCGGCACGCGCGGTTCGAAGAAGCCGGGCACGCCCTGCACGAGCACGCGTCCGGCCGCGACCTGGTTGACCCAGGCGTGCAGCGTATCGACGAGCGGCACGCCGGTCCACCGGTCGCCCACGATGCCGTCGCCGGACGCGCTGACCAGTTCCCAGAATTCGCGCAGCCGCTCGACCCGCTGCTCGCGCGGATTGCCGGCGATGATCGCGCTGTTGATGGCGCCGATCGAAATGCCGGACACCCACGTGGGCTCGACGCCCGCTTCCAGCAGCTTTTCGTACACGCCGGCCTGGTACGCACCGAGCGCGCCGCCGCCCTGCAGGACGAGCGCGATGCTGTCGAATTCGGTGGCGCAGGCTTTCGGTACTTCGGCGGGCGCCTGCGTGCCTTCGTGCAGTACGCTTTGATCCCGTGTGTTCACGTGCCGGCTCCGTTGCGGAGCGATGGGGTTGGCTTCATCCGTTCCTCGATGTGTCAATACGAATCGCGAGCGACCTTGCGTTTGATCAACGTGTCGCCCGGCCGATATTCTCACAAATTTGCGGATGAGGCTGTCGTACGATTGGATGATGAACACCATGTTTACGCGGCGCTGGTATAGTCGCCGGCATGGACGACACCTGGCATCCGCAACTGGACGAACACGGCCGCAAGGTGCGGCTGCACGCGCCGTCGTGCGCAGCGAATCTCGCCGCGCTGGCCGACCCGCAGGCCGCGGTGACGTTCGTGCCGGGCAGCGCATGCGCGGGCATGCTGGCTGGCGTGCCGCTCGTGCCGTGCACGCGCGCCATGGTCGATGCCGCTTGCGTCGGTGGCGCCACGCTCGTGGAACAGCCGTTCCTCCTCCCGTCCGGGAAGCAGGCGGCGGCCGGCGCCGTCGTGCGCGAAGCCGACGGCCGCATCTGGCTCGTGGCGCCGTCGAACGGCTTCGGCGGCTATGCGGTGACCTTTCCGAAAGGGCGCGTCGAACCGGGCCTGCCGCTGCAGGCGACGGCCATCCGCGAGGTCTGGGAGGAATCGGGGCTGCTCGTGGAACCGGTGGCCTGGCTGGGCGACTTCCCTCGCACCCAGACCTTTACACGCTTTTACATTGCGCGCCGGATTGGTGGCCATCCCGCGCACATGGGGTGGGAGTCGCAGGCCGTCCACCTCGTGACGCCTACGCAGGCGCGTGGCCTGTTACACCGGGATACCGATCGCGCGGTACTCGATGCCCTGGACGCATTTGAGGCGCATCAAGCCTGACGCCAGCCACGCGAGACACGGCAGCCTTTCCAATCTGTAATGTTCGACGAGCCTGTTTTTAATTTTCGCTTCAGGTTCGCGGCGTACCGTTTTCATTGCATATCGGAAGCATTTCTTGCCCTGTCCTTCGTCCCTTTTAAGGCTGTCGCCCGTGAAACTCGCCGCATACCAAGAGCTCGCCCCGCAGGAACTCGCTCCACCGCAACCCGGCGGCCTGGCCATCCTCGGGGACGATCCCGTACAGCACCGCCAGGTCCTCGACAAGCTCGACGAGCTCGGCTTGCGGCCCTATCTCGCGCCGTTTGACCACGGCCGCGGTGTCGCGCTGTCGGCGGACGCCGCGCATGCGCTCGTGGACGATGGCGACACGCTGAACCTGTGCCGCGATCTCGGCCTCGACACCGCCGCGAACATGGTCCACCTCGAACGCGAGATCGTGCTGGCGCTGCTGGCCGCGCCGCGCCTGCTGCGCTTTGCGAGTGCCGCCGAATTCCTGGCGGCGGTCGCGATCCGACGCAACATTGTCGTGGCCGCGCGCGCCACCCAGCTCGCGTTCGGCACGGCCGAAGCGGACCGCCCGGCCAGCCACTGGACGTACGACGAAGACCGCGGCTTCACGGTCTTGCCCGGACGGACGCTGATCGAGGCCCTCACGCTCGCGACGCAGCCCGGCGCGGGCGACGGGCGCATGTACGCGTTCTCCTGCTACCGCGCGACCGAATACGTGATGCTGCTCGGGATCGCGCGCGAACTCGAACGGGCCAACCCGCCGTTGCTCGCAGCCTTGCAGCGCCAGTGGGAGACGTCCGCGATCCAGTCGGGCGCCTTCCACGACGTCTTTCTCGTCGAATACGGCTCGTTCGACGCGCCGCTGCCGCCGCGCTGGTACGTGCCGGGCGATCGCGTGTGGTTCCGCAATCCGGACGGGCTCTCGTCGGACGCGTCCGGCTACGAGGGTTCGTGGGTCATCTATCTCGGCAACGGCCTGTTCAGCAATTTCTGGCAACGCGACCGCCCCTACAGCCTGGTCGCGAAATGCCTGGAGATCTACCACTGGCGCCACGGCACGTATGTCGACGCCGCCGGCGACTTGCGGATGAACGAGGCGATCGTCGCCGCGCACGTGGCGGAGACGGCCGCCAACCCGGCCGCGCTGGCGTCCGTCGTCGCGCGCATGTCGCGCCTGCGCGACACGCGCGGCGTGTATGCCGATGGCGGCTGCATCGACGTCTCGCGCGAATTCTCGCGTCCTGTCTGCCCCGGCACCACGGGCATCGTGCTGCCGGGCTGACGGCTCACGGCTCCAGGACGTAGTGGCCGGGCGCATCACGCACGCTGCGTCCTTGTGGAGGCGGCGCCACCCACGGACCGGCCAGGCGGGCCAGCCAATGTTCCCACGCCGGCCACCAACTGCCTTCCCGCACGCGCGTCTCGGCCTGCCAGGTATCGGGATCGACGTACGGCGCGTCGTGCTCGTGCGTGCTCATCTGGTAGCTGCGGTTCGGCGTACCCGGCGGCGACACGACGCCCGCATTGTGGCCGCCCGACGTCAGCAGGAACGTCACCGACGTATCGCTCAGCGGAACGATTTTATAGACGGAGCGCCACGGCGCCACGTGGTCCGTCATCGTGCCGACCGCGAGGATGGGGATGTGGATGTCGGTCAGCGCCACCGGCCGCCCGTTCACGAGGTAGCGTGAGCTGGCCAGGCTGTTCTGCAGGAACAGGTTGCGCAGGTATTGCGAATGCATGCGGTAGGGCATGCGCGTGGCGTCCGCATTCCACGAGGCGAGGTCATTGTCCTTGTCGGGGATGTCGAGCAGGTAGTGGCGCAGGCGGCGCGACCAGATCAGGTCGTTCGAGCGCAGCAGCTGGAAGGCGCCCGCCATCTGGCGTGTGTCCAGGTAGCCCTGCTGCCACATCACGGCTTCCAGGAAGCTGACCTGGCTCTCGTCGATGAACAGCGACAGCTCGCCCGGCTCCGTGAAGTCGACCTGCGCCGCCAGCAGCGTCATGCTGGCAAGGCGCTCGTCGCCGTCGCGCGCCATCGCCGCCGCCGCGATCGCGAGCAGTGTGCCGCCAAGGCAATAGCCGCATGCATTGATCTGTGGGGCGCCGCTCGCGCGCACGACCATGTCCAGCGACTCCATGATGCCGTGCCGCCGGTAATCGTCCAGCGACAGGTCGCGGTCGTCGGCCTGCGGATTCTTCCACGAGATCATGTACACGGTGTGGCCATGCTCGACGAGGTAGCGCACGAGCGAGTTGTGCGGGGAGAGGTCGAGGATGTAGTACTTCATGATCCACGCGGGCACGATCAGCAGCGGCACGGCATGCACCTGCGGCGTGACGGGATCGTAGCGCAGCAGCTCGACGAGGTGGTTTTCCATCACGACCTTGCCGGGCGTGATGGCGACGTCGCGCCCGGGCCGGAGGCCGGCGGGCGCCGACGTGCCGGCCAGCGTGCGGCGCATGTCCGTGCCCGCGCGCGCCATGCCGTGCAAGAGGTTCTGCCCGCCGCTGGCGAGCGTGACCTGCTGCGCGACCGGATTGGTGGCGATGAAGTTCGACGGCGCGACGCCGTCGAGCAGCTGGCGCGCGACGAACGTGACCACGTCGCCATGGTGCGACGACACGCCCCGCACGTCGGTCGTGGCCCGGTGCCACCATTGCTGCGTGAGCAGGAAGCCCTGGCTCAGCTGGTTCCACGGCCACGCATGCCAGAGCGGATCGTTGAAGCGCTTGTCCTGGGCCAGCGGCTGCACGGGCTCGGCCGGCGTGCCGAACATGGCGCTGGTGCTGTACTGCAGCCAGCGCTGCATGTTGTTCATGGCCTGCACGCCCAGCTCCAGCTGCTTGGCGGGCGAGAGGAGCAGGTGGGTGGCCCAGTCGTGCCACGCGCCGGCCAGGGCCGCCGGCGACACGTAGCCGGTCAGGCGCCCCAGCGCGGCGTTCAGTGCGAGGTCGACGTGCGCGTGTTCGACGCTGGCCTCGGGATAGCGCGGCCGCGCGCCGCCCTGCCACGTGCTGGCCTCGCGCCGCTGTTCGCTTGGCGGGATGTCGGACAGGATGTTCATGATGCGATGCCTCCGAAGCAGGGCTGGAAACACGTTTGACCAGAATCCGGCAGGTAAGTGCCGCACCACGGCGGTGCGTTCGCTTGATATGGCACAGATACCCGTCGTGGATACCCGCCTATCATTGTTTACGGCGAGGTAGCAAAGCGGTTATGCGACGGCTTGCAAAGCCGTTCAGACGTGTTCGACTCACGTCCTCGCCTTTCATTCTCCTTCCACACCGCTCCCCCACCTGAAGTTGTTGACCACGGCCCGAAAAGCCGATAGCATTCGGTCAAATGACAACGTTGGACAAATTGCGGTGAAAGACGACCGCGACGCCGACGCTGACCAGTTCGAAGACCCGAAGGGGCGGAGGAGACGAGGTGTCGACCATTCACGATGTCGCCGAAAAAGCCGGCGTATCGATCAAGACCGTGTCGCGCGTGCTCAACGACGCGAGCAGCGTGTCGGAAAAGACGCGCAAGCGGATCGAGCACGCCATGCAGGCGCTCGACTTCGCGCCGTCCGCCGCCGCGCGCATGCTGCGCGGGCGTCCGACCGATCTCGTGGCCGTCATCGCGGACCAGCTCACCACGACCCCCGATTCGTCCGAGATCATCAAGGGCATCCAGTCCGTCTGCGAAGACCTGGGCAAGATGCTCATCATCGGCGAGACGGGCGGACAGGCGCACGTCGCCAGCCGCCTGGTGGCCGACATGCGCACCCGCCGCGTCGAGGCGATCATCTTCGCCACCACGTTCCACCGTCCCGTGACGGTCACCGACACGCTGGGCCAGACGCCGGCCGTGCTCGCGAACTGCTTCGAAGCGGCATCGCGGTTCGCGGAGGTCATCCCGGACGACGAGGGCGGCGGCTATGCGGCGGCCGAGACCGTGCTGCGCGCCGGCCACCGCAAGATCGCGTTCCTGCAGCTGATCGAGGGCATGGTGGCGACGCGCCTGCGCCTGCAGGGTTTTCGCCGCGCCATGCAGGACCACGGCGTACGGCCGAACGACGCCTGGCTGCTGCATGGCGCCACGCCCGGTGTCGAGGACGAGTTCGCGCAGTTGCGGACGACGATAGCCGGCCTGTTCGCGGGCGCCGAACGTCCCACGGCCATCCTGTGCGGGAACGACAAGATGGCGATCCGCGTGATCTTCCTGCTGCAGCGGCGCGGCCTCCGGGTGCCGGAAGACGTGTCCGTCGTCGGCTTCGACGACTTCCGACTTCTGTCGGAGGCGTCCGATCCCGGCCTGACGACCGTCACGCTGCCGTATCGCGAGATCGGTGCACTCGCCGCGCGCCGGGCGCTCGCCAAGGACCTGGAGCCCGGCATCGTCCGCGTGCCATGCCGCGCCGTGCTGCGCGGTACCGTGGCGGCGCCGTCGGGCGGGAAGGCGGGACAATGATGAAACGGGCGCTGCTTCCGGTACTCGCCATGGTGGCGTCGCCCGCCCTGGCGGCGCCCATCGACATTACCGTGTGGCGCCACGATACCGGCGACGCCGAAATGGTCGCGAGCCGGAACATGGTCGACCGGTTCAACCGCGCCCAGGACAAGTGGAAAGTCGTCGTCGAGACGATCCCGCAAGGCACGTACACGGAATCGATCACGGCGGCGTCCCTCGTCGGGCACCTGCCGTGCGTGATGGCGATCGACCAGCCGGCCGTGCCGAACTTCGCGTGGGCCGGCACGATCCGTCCGCTCGACCGGCTGCTGCCGGCGGCGGTAGTGCAACCGTTGCTGCCGGGCGGGCGCGGCACGTACCGGGGACGGCTCTACAGCGTGGGCCAGTTCGACGTCGTGCTGGCGCTGTTTGCGCGCCGGTCGCGCCTCGCCGCCGAGGGCATCCGCGTGGCGACCATCGAACAGCCGTACTCGGCGCGCGAGCTCTACGACATCCTCCTGAAGGTCAAGCGGTCCGGCCATTACCGCTATCCGCTCGACCTGAACGGCAAGTCGACAGGCGAGTGGTTCAGCTATGCCTTCTCGCCCTGGCTCGAGAGCGCGGGGGCGGACCTGATCGACCGCGGCAACTACCTGCGCGTCGACGGTGTGCTCAACGGCGACGCCGCCGTGGGCGTCGCCCGCTACTACGGCCGCCTGTTCAGGGACCGTCTCGCCGAACGCAATCCCGCCGACGACAAGAGCTTCGAACAGGGGCGCTCGCTGCTCCAGTACACCGGGTCGTGGAAGGCGCGCGACTACAGCGAACGCTTCGGCGACGATCTCGTCGTGATGCCGCCGCCCGATTTCGGCCATGGCCCCCGGATCGGCGCGGCGTCCTGGCAATGGGCGGTGTCGAGCAGCTGTCCTTATCCGGCGGGCGCCGCGGCGTTTCTCGAGCACGTGCTGTCCGCGCCGGAGATGGCCGAGTTCTCGCACATGACCGGACTGGTCCCCGTCACGGCGGATGCCGCGGCGCTCACGACGCACTACCGCCCGGGCGGCGCCTGGCGCATCTATTTCGACTTCGCCGCCCGCTATGCGCGGCCGCGGCCCGCGACGCCCGGCTATCCCGCGATCTCGGCGGCGTTCGAGAAAGCCATGGCGGATGTCCGTGCCGGGAAGGATGCGGCCGAGGCGATGGACGAGGCGGTCGAGACGATCGAACACGACATCGCCCGCAACGGTGGCTACGGATTCATCCGACGCGAAGCGGTGGCGCGCCAATGAATACGCTGCCCGGCCGCGACCATCCGTTGGCGATCGCCGGCTTCGCCGGTCCGGCGCTGCTGCTGCTCGGCCTCTTCATGCTGTTGCCGCTGCTGTTCGCGGCCGGCGCCACGTTCACCGATCACCGGCTGGTGTCGCCGGAGCCGACCCGCTACATCGGCCTGGAGAACTACCGGCGCCTGCTGGCGCTGCAGGTGGTCGAGGTGGAGCCGCTGCGCGACGCGGCCGGCGCGGCGTTGCGCGACGAGGAGGGGATCCGCTTCCCGACGTGGCGCCAGACGCGCCGCGCGCACCCTGGCCTGGCGCAATACCGCCCCGCGTGGCAGGTCCGGTTCGGCGAGCGCCGGTTCGTGCTGGCCGCGACGGACCCGCTGTTCTACCGCTCCCTCATCAACACCTTCCTGTTCGCGCTGCTGGTGCTGCCGCTGCAATGCGGCGCTGCGCTGGGGCTGGCGCTGCTGGTGAACCAGCGCATCGCCGGGCGCGTCTTCTTCCGCACCGTGTATTTCGCGCCCGTCGTGACGTCGATGGTGGTCGCGGCTATCGTCTGGTCGTTCATGCTGAACGCCGACCGCGGCATGATCAACGAGCTGCTGCGCGCCGTGACGGGCGATCCGAACGTCGGGCCGGACTGGCTGGGCGAGCCCCGCTATGCGCTGCCCGCCATCGCCATCATGTCGGCCTGGCAGGGCGCGGGATTCCAGATGCTCGTGTTCCTCGCGGGCCTGCAGTCGATCTCGCCGGAGCTGTACGAGGCCGCGACCCTGATGGGCGCGAATGCGTGGCAGCGCTTCGTGCACGTTACCTTGCCGGGGCTGCGCAACACGATCGTCTTCGTCGTCGTGTCGACCCTGCTGCTGGCGTTCGGCCTGTTCACGCAAGTGGATGTGATGACGCAGGGCGGACCGCTCGATTCGACGACGACCGTCGTGTACCACGCGGTGCGCACCGGCTTCCGCCAGCAGGACATCGGTTACGGCTCGACCATCGCCATGGTCTTCTTCGGCATCGTGCTGCTGGTCGCCGTGCTGCAGCGCGTCCTCGTCGCGCGGGGGGAGAACGCATGAAGCCGTTCCTCCGCACCGCCTTCCTGGCCGCCGCCATGGGCGTGCTCGGGATCGTGTTCGCGGCGCCGCTGCTGTTCATGTTCGCGTCGTCGTTCAAGCGCGATGACGCCATCTTCGCCAACCTCGCCAGCTGGTCCGCCTTCGTCCCCGATGCGGGATGGTCGCTGGCCAACTACGCGGCCATCTTCGAGCGCAGCAACCTTCCGCTGTTCCTGCTGAATTCCACGATCATCGCCGCGTGCGTCGTCATGGGCGGCGTCCTGGTCAACAGCATGCTCGCGTTTTCCCTGAGCCGCATGCGCTGGCGCGGCCGCCGCGCGGTGCTGGCCGTGGTGGTCGCGCTGATGATCGTCCCGTTCGAAGTCATCGCGATTCCCTTGCTGTCGCTGGTCGCGCGCCTGCCGTGGCCGGGCATCGAACAGGGCGCGCTGACGTGGCACATCGGCTGGTTCAACAGCCTGCACGTGCAGATCATCCCGTTCCTCGCCAACGCCTTCTGCGTCTTCCTGTTCTACCAGTTTTTCCGCGACATCCCGCGCGAGCTGGACGAAGCCGCCAGGATGGACGGCGCCGGACCTTGGACCCTGTTCTTCCGCATCATCCTGCCCAACAGCCGTCCGGTGATCGCGACGGCCGCGATCGTGCTCTTCATCGCGGCGTGGAACCAGTACCTGTGGCCGATCATGGTCGTGCAGGGCGAAGCGGCGCGCCCCGTGCAGCCGGGCATCCAGCAATTCTTCGGGCGTTCCAATTCCTGGGGCCAGATCATGGCCTATGCGTCCGTGGTCACGCTGCCCGTGCTCGCCATATTCCTCGCGTTCCAGCGCCAGTTCGTCGCCTCGGTGGCGGGTTCCGGCATCAAGGGCTGAATCGATTCAATCATCATGACACTCAAACTCGACGACAAATACATCTGGGATTTCTGGCACTACGCGGAAGGCGGCGCCCAGCACCTGTTCATGCTGCAGGCCGACCGCGCCATCGGCGATCCGGACCTGCGCCACTGGAACGTCTCCATCGGCCACGCCGTGTCGCGCGACCTGAGACAGTGGGATTACCGCGGCACCGTGTTCGGGCCGTCCGCCGGACCCGCATGGGACGACTTCACGACGTGGACCGGTTCCGTGATCCATGCGGAAGGCCGCTACCACCTGTTCTACACGGGCACGTGCCGCGCCGAGAACGGCCTGCGCCAGCGCATCGGCCACGCCACGTCCGGCAGCATCGACGGCCCGTGGATGCGCGTGGGCGACGGCCTCGCGCTGGATCTCGACGCACGCTTTTACGAAGAACATGCGGAGGGCCGCTGGCACGACCGCGCCCTGCGCGACCCGTGGGTGCTGCCGGACCGGATCGACGGCATGTACCACATGTTCTTCACGGCGCGCCGCAACGACGGCCCCAGGTTCGAGCGCGGCGTCATCGGCCATGCCGTCTCGCCCGACCTCGTGCACTGGGAAGCGACGGCCCCCGTGTACGAGGGCGGCCATTACGGCCAGCTGGAAGTGCCGCAGGTGTTCGCGCGCGACGGGCGATGGTTCTGCACCTTCTGCAACGTGCGCGACCATTGGGCCGAGGCGCAGCGCGCGCAGCAGGGCGGCGGCGTCTCGGGCACGCACTACCTCGTGGCCGAGAATCCGCTCGGCCCGTGGCAACCGGCCGAAGGCTTCCTGGATGGCGACGTACCGTGCCGGCGCTACGCGGGCAAGATCCTGCGTGACCCGGTGACGGGCGAGGACTGCCTGATGGCCTTTCTCGATGCGGGGCCGGACGGGCGGTTCGTCGGCCAGATCAGCGACCCGATCCCGCTGCGCTTCGAGCATGGCCGCTACCGGCTGGACGACATTTTGGCACCGGAATGACAACGATGGACAACCATCATGGAGGAGACACCGTGATTCCCTTCAACCAAGGAAGGCGGCCGTGGCGGCGCAGCGTGGCGGCAATGCTGCTGGCGCTGCTCGCGCCGGCCCGTGCCGGGGCGGCTACCGACATCGCCGCCTGGCCGCTCGACGAGCAGCGCGGCAGCAGGACGATGGAAGCGGTCTCGGGCCGCCACGATCCCGTCGAGTACGTCTTCAACCATGCCCGCTTCAAGCCGGATTCCGACCCGCTGTGGCGCCCGGCGGGCGCATGCATCAGGGGCGGCTGCCTGCTGTTCGACGGCTACTCGACGGATATCACGGCACCCGGCCTCACGGCGGCGCAGCTGGGCGCCGGCTGGACGATCAGTGCGTGGGTCGCGCCGCACGCGTTCGAATGGGGCGACGGCGGCCAGTACTCGGCGTTCCTGAGCCAGTTCGACGAGGGCAGCAAGACCGGCTTCGCGTTCGGGATGTATCGCTTCGGCACATGGGGCATCAAGCTGGGGTTCGGGAGCGGGGAATTCGACCTGCGCGTGAGCGACCGCAAGCTGCCCAGGGACGCGTGGTCGCACGTGGCGGCGAGCTACGATCCGCGCGGCCGCGTGGTCCGGCTGTTCCTCGACGGTGAACAGGTGGCCGCCGGCTCGGCGCCGGCGCAGGGCAGCTTCGCGTTGCCCGCGCGGGCGCTGACAATCGGCCGCTATTCGCAGCCACGCACCGTGGAGGGCGTGTTCCAGCTGAATACCTTCCTCGGCCTGATGGACGAGGTCCGGATCGCGGCGCCCGCCGCGTGCATGCCGACCTGGCGGCCCACGGCGGCAAGGCGCCCACGCTGGCGCAGGCCGACGTCACCATCGCACCGGTCACGTTCGCCGGCGACCGGCATCGCCCGCAGTACCACGCGATGCCGGATTCCGGCTGGATGAACGAACCGCATGCGCCGTTCTACCAGGACGGCCGCTATCACCTGTTTTTCCAGAAGAACCCGTTCGGCCCGTTCTGGCACCAGATCCATTGGGGACACTGGGCCAGCCCGGACATGGTCCACTGGCGCGAGCTGCCCATCGCGCTGGCGCCGGAAGACGACACGCTCGCGCCGGACGGCATCTGGTCCGGCAGCGCCACGCATGCGCGGGACGGCACGCCGGTGCTGTTCTTCACGGCGGGGAACGACAAGGCGCCCATCCACGAGCGCACCGGGCTCGCGCGGCCTGCGGATGCGGACCTGGTGCGATGGATGAAATATCCCGTGCCGGTGACCGAGCAGCAGCCGGGCCCCGGACACACGGGCGATTTCCGCGACCCGTTCGTGTTCCGCGACGACGCCGGCGACCGCTGGTTCCAGCTCGTGGGCTCGCGGATCGCTGGCGGCAGCGGCACGGCGCTCGTCCACGAATCGTCCGACCTCGTCCACTGGCGTTATCGGGGGCCGCTGTTCACGCTCGATGCGAAACGCTATCCCGGCTTCGACAAGACGTTCGAGCTGCCCGTGCTGCTGCCGATCGGGATGGGGACGGACGGCCGCCCCCGTCACGTGTTCCTGACGGACGTGGGGGCCCAGGCGTATTACTGGATCGGCGTGTTCGACCCCGCCGCCGCGCGCTTCGTGCCGGACAGCGAGGCCCCGCGCGTGTTCGACCTGGGCGACCACCATTTTTCCGGTCCCAGCGGCTTCGTCGATCCAAGGACGGGACGGACCATCGTGTTTTCGATCGCCCAGGGCGAACGCAGCCTGCGCGACGAATGGGCGAGCGGCTGGGCCCACAACGCGGGCCTGCCCATCACGCTCGCGATCGGCCCGGACGACGACCTGCGCCTGGCCCCCATCGACGAACTTCGGAGCCTGCGCCAGGACCTGCTGCTGGACCTGGCCGACGTCACGCCCGCCACGGCGGTGGCCCGGCTGGCAACGATCAAGGGCGACGCGCTGGAAGTGGAACTGGAACTCGCGGCGGACGGCCACGCGCGGCGCGGGCTCGTCGTCCGCAGGACGCCCGACGATGCCGAGCACACGGACCTCGTCGTGGATACCGCGCGCAAGCGCTTCGAGATCGACCGCACGCACACGACGCTGGATGCCGACGCCCGCTCGCGCGGCGTGCAGGGCGGCGCGTTCGACCTGCGCGACGAGCACGTGCGCCTGCGCGTGTTCCTGGACCGGTCGATGGTGGAAGCCTATGTCAACGAACGCAAGAGCATCACGAGCCGGATGTATCCGTCGCGGCCCGATGCGACCGGGCTCGGTCTGGTCGCGGCGCCCGGCGACCGCGTCGTCAGGCTGAAAGTATGGCGCATGGGCGGGCTGGATGCGGAGGCCTCGGCATGGCATCCATCACGTTGACCGGCGTGGGCAAGACCTACGCCGGCAAGCGCGCCAACCGCGTCCTCGAGAACATCTCGTTCTCGATCGCGGACGGCGAGTTCGTCGTGCTGGTCGGTCCCTCGGGCTGCGGCAAATCGACCGTCCTGCGCATGATCGCGGGCCTGGAAGAGGCGAGCGGCGGCGAGATCCGCATCGACGGCGCGCGCGTCAACGAGACGCCGCCCGCCCGGCGCGGCCTGGCGATGGTGTTCCAGGGCTATGCGCTGTACGCGCACATGACCGTGTTCGAGAACATTGCCTTCGGCCTGCGCCTCGCACGCGTGCCGAAGAAGGAGGTCGAGGCGTCCGTGCGCACGGTCGCGTGCATGCTGCAGCTCGAGCACCTGCTGGACCGCAAGCCGCCGCAGCTGTCGGGCGGGCAGCGCCAGCGCGTGGCCATCGGCCGCGCCATCGTGCGCAAGCCGCGCGCCTTCCTGTTCGACGAGCCGCTGTCGAACCTGGACGCCGCCCTGCGTGCCGACATGCGCGTCGAGATCGCGCGGCTGCACAAGCAGCTGGGCGCGACGATGGTCTACGTGACGCACGACCAGGTCGAGGCGATGACCCTGGCCGACCGCATCGTCGTGCTCGGGCCGACGGGCGTGCAGCAGGTCGGGGCGCCGATGGCGTTGTACGAGCGGCCCGCGAACGTGTTCGTCGCCGGCTTCATCGGCATGCCGAAGATGAACCTCGTCGACGGCGTCGTCGACGCGCAGGGCCGGCTCGCGCTGGGCGGCGTGCCGCTGGACTGGCGCGGCCCAGCCGCAAGCGGCACCCATGTGACGGTCGGCGTGCGGCCCGAACACCTCGTGCCGGATGCCGCGGGGCCGATCCGCGGCGTCGTCGCGCTCGTCGAGCGGCTCGGCGCGGAATCGCACGTGCACCTGGACGTGGCGGGCCTGTCCCGGCCCCTCGTGGCGGCCATCAGGGACGCGCCGCCGCTGCCCGGCAGCACCTGGGCCGTCGCGCCCGCGGCCGGCGCGCTGCACGTGTTCGGACCGGACGGCAAGCGTATCGATAACAATTTTAACCAGCAGGAGGAAGCATGATCGTAGTGTGTGGTGAAGCGTTGTTCGATGTGTTCGCGGCGGGGGAGGGGGTAGAGCAGCGGGCGGCCGCCATCGGCCTGTCGGCCTGCCAGGGCGGTTCGCCGTTCAACCTGGCGACCGGCGTGGCGCGGCTGGGCGGCACCGCGTCGTTCTTCGGCGGCCTGTCGCGCGACCTGTTCGGCCGCAAGCTGCACGCGGCGCTGGCGGCCGAGGGCGTCGACCTGTCCGCCGCGCCGCGTCCGGACGCACCCACCGCGCTGGTGATGGTCAGCGTCGACGACCGCGGCGTGCCCCTCTACACGTTCTACGGCAGCGGCACGGCCGACCGCATGGTCACCCAGGCCGACCTGGCCGGCGTCCCCGCCGATGTGGATGCCGTCCACGTGGGCTCGTACTGCATGGTCGTCGAGCCGGTGGCGTCCACCTTGCGCGCGCTGGTCGACCGGCAGCGCGGCCGCAGCCTGATCGTCTACGACCCGAACGTCCGGCTGACCATCGAGCCCGACGTCGGCACGTGGCGCGACGCCGTGCGCTGGATGCAGCGCCGCGCCGACGTGCTCAAGGTCAGCGAGGAAGACATCCACGCGCTGTATCCGGGCATGCGCGTCGACACGTTCATCGCCGAGTCGCTGGAAGCAGGCGTGGCCCTCGTCGTCGTGACATGGGGCGAGCGGGGCGTGGTGGCGGTCACGCGGTCGCAACTGGCGGTGGAAGTGCCGGCCGTGCCCGTCACGGTCGTGGACACGGTCGGCGCGGGCGACACGTTCCAGGCCGGCCTGCTCGCATGGCTGCAGCGCGCCGGCAAGCTCACGCGGCGCGCGGTGGAAGGCCTGGTCCAGGACGAACTGGTGGAGGCGTTGCGTTTCGCCGCGCGCGCCGCCGCCGTCACCTGCTCGCGCCGCGGCGCGGACCTGCCGTACACGAGCGAACTGGCCGATGTGGAAGGTCTCGAATTTTCTTAAAAATTTTTTCATAAGAAATGACAACGTTGGACATCCGGTTCACGAGACCGGCAGCTGGAAATACGAAGGTAAAGAAGTCAATATCACACAGGAGATAAATAACGATGCGTTACTCGCTCACCCCCTATATCGGCCGCTCGGCCGCCCTCGTCATCGCGCTGGCGCCCGCCCTCGCATTCGCGCAGCAGCAGGCCGGCGCGGCCGCGGAGCAGTCCGCGGCCAAGGCCGACGAGCCCAATAACGTCGTGATCGTGACGGGCGTGACCCGGACGACGACGAAGAAGAACGCCACGTTCTCGATCAACACGCTGAGCGCGGAAGACATCCAGCGCCTGGCGCCGATGAGTACCGCCGACCTGCTGGGCAACCTGCCGGGCATTTATGCCGAGGGCAGCACCGCCGGCGAGGCCAGCAACAACATCACGGTGCGCGGCCTGCCCGTGGTCGGCGGCTTCCGTTTCGCGCCGCAGCTGATCGACGGCCTGCCGGCGTACGAGGAATCGGAAGCCCCGTTCCTGAACAACGACGTGTTCGTGCGTGACGACCTGATGACGGAAAGCGTGGAGGCGGTGAAGGGCGGCCCCGGCGGCATCCTGTATTCGAACGGCCTGGGCGCGACCATCAACCACATCACGCGCACGGGCGGCGACCACCTGGAAGGCGGCTACAAGCTCGAATACGCGGACTACGGCTTCATCCGCCAGGACGCGTTCGTGTCCGGCCCGCTGGGCAGGAACCTGACCGGCGCCGTCGGCGGCTACTACCGCAGAAGTAACGGTATCCGCGATACGGGCTACACGGCGGACCGCGGCGGCCAGATCCGCGGCAACGTCATCTACACGAGCGACGACCGCCGGACGACGGCCCGCTTCGACGCCCTCGTCATCAACGACCGCACGGCGTTCTACCAGAATCTGCCGATCTCGGTACCGCGCTTCACCCAGTCCGGCACGCCGGCCCATCCGACGGTCCTCAGCCAGGACACGATCCAGCCGCTGGGCATCGATTTCGCGCACGGCACGACGGCGTCGCCCTACAACCGCCGCTTCAACATGATCGGCGAATACGGCACGCGCACGATCGACCAGGCCGACGGCATCCACCCCGATTTCAAGATGTTCACGCTGAAGCTGGGGCATGACTTCGATTCGGGCCTGAAGGTCACGGCCGGCCTGCGCCGCACGGGCGGCAGCAGCGGGTTCAATTCGGTCTTCACGGGCAACGACACGGCGACCGCGGCCACGTTCCTGAACGCGCGCTTCCAGAACGACGTGATCTCGCCGGCGCATGGGGCGGCGCTGGGCTGCAACCTGAGCAATGCGAAACTGGTCGGCTACTTCAAGAGCGGCACGTGCGCGGACTTCGCCAACATCAGCCGCGAGGACTTCATCGCGAAGTACGGGAAGGGCGCCGGCGTCGTCGGCACCTACCGGAACGACGGCACGCGCGTGGCGCCGACGGCCCTGATGAACTTCCTGGTGCCGTTCATCGCCGACACCGACGCGGCCAGCACGGTCCTCGACCTGAAGGGCCAGCAGACGTTCAAGGCGGCCGGCACGCACGATCTCACGTTTGGCGTGTACCGCAGCCATTACACCTACGATCCGAACTTCCAGGCCGGGCTGCTCGTGTCGGAAAGCGCCCCCAACGCGCGCCTTATCGACCTGACGGTGGTCGACGCCGCCGGCAACCAGGTGGGCCCGTCGCTGACGTCGGGCGGCGCGATCCTGCCCGGCTGGTTCGGCTGGGTCAGCCACATCAAGGCGGACGGCCATGCGGCCTACCTGCTCGACCACTGGGAAACGCTGCAGGGCAAGCTGAAGATCGACGCGGGCGTGCGCTGGCAGGACGTGCGCGCCAACGTCGACCGCCGCGACCGCAACACGGCGGTCGACCTGACGCCGGCGAACGTCGTCGTCGGCTCCACGCAGGATACCGCGGCGGACAACGAGATCCAGTTCCCCGGCCAGCCGAACCTGCTGAACAAGACCTATCACGGCATGGGCTGGTCGCTGGGCGGCAACTACAGCTTCAGCCGGCCGCTCGCCGTGTATGCGCTGGCATCGTACTCGTTCCGCCTGCCCAGCCTCGAGGACCTCAACAACCTGAGCACCGCGGGCGCAGTCGTGGTGAACGGCCGCCCCGTCGAGCTCAGCGCCGTCGAGCATATCCGCCAGTACGAAGGCGGCCTGCGCTACCTGACGCGCGAGTTCGGCGCCTCCGTCGCGCTGTTCTACAACAAGTTCTCGCCGCGCAGCGCCGTGAACATCTACAAGGACTTCCAGTCGTCCGCCTGCTCCACGCTCGGCGGGGTCACGCAGATCAACTCGTGCCCGGACGTGGCCCAGTTGTACCAGCGCGGCGTGCGCAACGTCGGCACGGAGATCGAACTGACCTGGCGTCCGCGCATGATCGAAGGGCTCGAACTGAAGGGTAACGTCGTGGCGCAGAACCCGAAGGTCGAAGGTGCGCGCTATCAGATCACGCAGGAGGACAAGGACCCGCAAGGCGTGATCACGGGCTACCACTACGTGCAGATCAGCGAGGACGGCCGCCGTCCGCGCCGCCTGGCCAAGATCATGGCCAACTTCCAGCCGTCGTACGACCTGCTGGCCGCGACCGGCATCCCGGTGACCGTGTACGGACAATACCAGTACGTCGGCGACCGATTCTCCGAGGCGACCGATACCAACGTGACCCTGCTGCCGTCGTACCACATCATCAATATGGGCGCGCAATACCAGGTCTCGTCGCGCTGGATGGCGCAGCTGCACGTGGCCAACCTCACGAACCAGTTGTCGTTCACGGAAGGCGATCCGCTGTTCAACGACCTGCTGTCGCCGGACGGCACCCGCAACCGGGGTATCGCGCGGCCACTGTTCGGCCGCACGATCCGCGCCAGCCTCACGTACCGCTTCTGATTCGTCGACTTTTGAACGATGGGCAGCCAGCCGGCGCGGCCGGCTTGCGCCTGCCCATCTCTGACAACAACAAGGAAATCCCTGTGGCTTTGACATCCCGACTTTCTCTGCTCGCCATCGGCGTCGCGCTGCTGTGCGCCGGCTGTGCCAGCCAGTCGCCCGATCCTGCGCCGGTGTACGACGAGCCGTTCCGCCCGCAGCTGTCGTTCTCCCCGCAACGCAACTGGATGAACGACCCGAACGGGCTCGTGTACCACGACGGCGAATATCACCTGTTTTACCAGTACAACCCGAACAGGAACACCTGGGGCGACATGTCCTGGGGCCACGCGGTCAGTCCCGATCTGCTGCACTGGACCGAGCTGCCGCTGGCGCTGCCCGTCGAGAAGGACGCGAGGGGCGAGCCCACGCAGATGTTCTTCTCGGGCAGCGCCGTCGTCGATCACGCCAACACCAGCGGATTCGGCCAGCCCGGCAAGCCGGCCATGGTGGCCATGGTCACGTCCATGTATCCGCAGGCGCGCACGCTGAACGGCAAGCTTGTCCGCGCCGGCACGCAGGCACAGTCGATCGCTTACAGCCTCGATCGCGGCCGCACGTGGACGCAGTACGCCGGCAACCCGGTGCTGCCGGAGCCGCCCGCGCAATACGCGGCCGAGTACCGCGACTTCCGCGACCCGAAAATGTTCTGGTACGAGCCGGAACACAAGTGGATACTGGCGACGGTCGTCGCGAAGCAGCACAAGGCATTGTTCTACAGTTCGCGCGACCTGGTGCACTGGGAGTGGACGGGCGAGTTCGGCCCGGCCGGCGCGACCGGCGGCGTGTGGGAGTGCCCGGACCTGATCGAGTTGCCGGTCGACGGCGATCCGGCGAAACGCAAATGGGTCCTCGTCATCAGCCTCAATCCCGGCGGTCCGGCCGGCGGGTCGGGCATGCAGTACTTCGTCGGCGACTTCGACGGCAAGACCTTCAAGCGCGACCGCGATGCCGCGGGCGACGCGCCGCGGTGGCTCGACTACGGCGCCGATTTCTACGCGGGCGTGACGTACAACGATGCGCCGGGCGGCCGCAAGCTGCTGGTCGGCTGGATGAACAACTGGCTGTACGGCGAGAAGGTGCCGACGGCGCCGTGGCGCAGCGCCCAGTCGCTGCCGCGCGAACTGGGGCTGCGCACGGTGAACGGGCAGGTGAAGCTCGTGCAGCAGCCGATCGCGCAAGCGCAGGGTTTGCGCGGTCGGTCGCTGTACAGCGCCGCCGGACAGACCATCACGCGCGGTACGCAGGCGGTGCCGCTGACCGGCACGGCGAGCGCGCCGCTGGAATTGAAGATGGTCCTGCAGCCGGGCACCGCGACGCGCGCCGGTATCCGCCTTGGACAGGGTACCTATACCGAGATCGGTTACGACGCGAAGCAGGGCGCCGTGTACGTGGACCGCACGAAGTCGGGCGAGACGGCCTTCCATCCGCAGTTCGCCGCGCGCCATACGGCACCGGTCGCGCTGCGCGACGGCGGGCTGCCGCTGCGGATCCTCGTGGACCGGGGATCGGTGACGGTGTTCGCCGGCGACGGCGAGGCGGTACTGACCGACCAGGTGTTCCCGCCCGCCGCGGCGGCCGGCGTGAGCCTGTTCAGCGTGGACGGCGACGCCCACGTACGCGACCTGGACATCTGGTCCCTGAATTCGATCTGGAAGGAAGCACGATGAATACGCTGTTGAAGGGAACCCTGGTCGGCGGCCTGGCGGGGCTGCTGTTCGGTTTCGATACGGCGGTCATCGCCGGCACCACGCAAGGCCTCGCGCAGGCGTTCCAGCTCGACCCCTCCGGCCTGGGCATGACCGTGTCGAGCGCGTTGTGGGGCACCTTGCTGGGCGCGCTGTTCGCGGGCCGTCCGGGCGACCGCTTCGGAGCACGCAACTGCCTGCGCGCCATCGCGGGCCTGTACGTCGTCTCGGCGCTGGGCTGCCTGTTCGCGCCCAGCCTGGCGGTGCTGGTCGCGGCGCGCGTGCTGGGCGGGATCGCCATCGGCGCCTCGTCCGTGCTGGCGCCGATCTACCTGGCGGAGATCGCCCCGGCGCACCGGCGCGGCATGCTGGTCGGCGCCTTCCAGTTCAACATCGTGCTGGGCATCCTCGTCGCGTACCTGAGCAATTACCTCGTCGGCCTGGCGGACCTGGGGGCCGACGAGTGGCGCTGGAAATTCGGCGTGGCGGCGCTCCCGGCGCTGCTGTTGTGCGGCCTCCTGTTCGTGATTCCCAACAGCCCGCGCTGGCTGGCCGTGAAGGGCAGGACCAAGGAGGCGGAACAGGTGCTGCGCGAGATCGGCGCCGCCGACGTCGCGGGCGAGCTGGCCCGCTACGCGCGCGGCCACGTCGCCGCGGGTTCGAAGCTGTCCTGGAGCCGCTACCGCAAGCCGATGCTGCTGGCGTTCGCGATCGCGGCGTTCAACCAGCTGTCGGGCATCAACGCCATCCTCTACTATGCGAACGATATCTTCGCGGCGGCCGGTTTCGGCAAGGTGTCGGCGGACCTGCAGTCGGTGATGATCGGCGCGACGAACCTGCTGTTCACGCTGCTGGCGCTGACCGTCATCGACCGCTTGGGCCGCAAGACGCTGCTGATCGTGGGCTCGGTCGGCATGGTTGTCGCACTGACGGCGACGGCCTGGATCCAGTGGAGCGGCATGCACCGCGACCTGCTGCTGTGGGCGCTGGTGCTGTTCATCGCGGCGTTCGCGTTCTCGCAGGGCGCGGTGATCTGGGTGTACATCTCCGAGATCTTCCCGACCGAGGTGCGGGCGCGCGGGCAGAGTCTCGGCGCGTCCACGCACTGGCTCATGGATGCCATCGTCGCCGGCGTGTTCCCGGCGATGGCGGCGCGCTCGACCGGCCTGCCGTTCGTCCTGTTCGCGCTGGCGATGCTCGTGCAGCTATTCGTCGTGGCGCGCTGGTTCGTCGAGACGAAGGGGACGCGGCTGGAGGATATCGACGTGTGACCGGCGTGCCTGCCAGGCCGTCAATGCGGGAAGACGGCCTTGGCGGCTGCATCCGGCCTGTCCGCCGGCTGTGTATGCATCTGCATCTGCATCTCCGAAACGGGATGGTAGCGCCGGTGCCACGGCCGCGTCAGGACGCGCAGCGCCACGTCGAACGGCACGCCGTTCTCGCACAGGGTGCGCGCCGCATACGCCGTGCCTTCGGCGGCGCTCGCGCTGATCACGGCGTCGACGAGGAGGGCGGTGACCAGGTCGGTCCGCTGGCCCGAACCGGATGGCGCCGGCTGCGAGGTTGTCGCGCAGTGCGGACAGGCCACCTGGAGTGTGTGGCCGCATCCGGTACACGTGCATTCGACGATGTTCTTCGTTGTCATCTTGCTATTCTACATCTGGAACGTGATAGCCGGATGACTCGGCCCGCTTTTCGCGACCGTTATTTTCCCGTTAATGGGCCAGCAGCAACGGTACGGGCGCGCGCTCCAGCAGTTCGCGCGTCACGCCGCCCAGCACCCATTCGCGGTAGCGGCTGTGGCCGTACGCGCCGGCGACGATCAAGCCCGCGCCCGCGGTGCGCGCGAGCGCCATCAGGGCGTCGCCGGCCGTCGCGTGCGTGCGCTCGAGCACGACGTCGACCTTCACGCCGTGGCGGGCCAGGTAGAGCGCCATGTCGGCGCCCGGCTGTTCGCCGTGCGCGTCGGACAGCCGGTCCGGATTGACGAGGACGAGCCGCACGCCGTCCGCGCGCGCCAGCAGCGGCAGAGCGGCGGCCAGGGCGCGCAGTGCCTGCGTGCTGCCGTCCCAGCCCGCGACCACGGTGGCGGCGATCGGCGCGTCCGCGTAAGCGGGCGGGACGACCAGCACCGGCCGCGGGCCCCGCAGCGCCACGTGTTCCGGCAGCCTGCGCACGCGGGGCGGGATGCCGGGTTCCGGATCGACGTCGCGGCTGAGCACGACCAGGTCGGCATAGCGCGCCTGCAGCAGCAGCGCGCCATCGGCCGTGTCTTCGATCAAGCGTGTTTCCACCGAGGCGACGCCGAGTTTGGTGGCCTGGTCGGTGAACGCACGCAGATGCAGGGCCGCGGTCTCGCGCAAGCCGTCGAAGTCGGCCGGCGGGACCGGCGCGGCCATGGATCCGGTGAGTAACAGGTAGTCCGTCCACGAGATGCCCGTCGCCGCGCTGCCCACCAGGTGCGCGCCGTGCTCGCGGGCGAGGCGGGCGGCGGCGGCCATGCGGCTGTCCTGCTGCGGACTGCCGTCGACGTGAACGACGATGGTCTTGTACATCGCAAATCCTTTCGAAGATGCGCCGCGCTGCCGGAATGGCGCGGTGCAGTCGTTCGACCGGGATTTGTCCGCTTGGTGCCGCGTGTCGTCGTGGAAGCGCGCTGTCAAGCGCTTCGGTCAAGCCGGCACGGTGCCGACGAACGCTTCCAGCTGCCGGTTGAACTCCGCCGCATGCGTCACGTTCATCCCGTGCGATGCGCCGGCCACGGTGCGTACCTGGGCGCCGCCGATCCACTCGGCCAGCTGGGCCACGTTGTCGCGATACATGCGCGGGCTCCGTTCGCCCGCGATCAGCAGCGTCCGGCATGCGATCGCTTCCGCCGCGGCGCGGGTGTAGGCCGGCAGCGGGTCGCGGAACTGCATCGGCAGGGTGGCCGCGTTGTCGGTCGCCATCGTGCGGAACGGCGCGGGGCTCTTGCGCCAGATGCCCGGCAGGCTGACGGAATCGACGAACAGTTCCAGGCCCGCGTCGACGTCGCCGTCTTCGATCAGCCGGGCAGCCCGTGCGCGCAGGGCTTCCGTCGCGGGCGGCAGCGGCGCGTCGGCGTGCAGCGGGCCGCCGGGATCGGCCAGGGTCAGCGATTTCACGAGGTGCGGATAGTCGCGCGCCAGGTGGAATGCGACGCAGCCGCCGCGCGAGTGGCCGACCAGGTGCACCGGACCGAGGCCCATGGCGGTGATGAATTCGGCGAGTTCCGCGACGTGCGTCCACCAGTTGAACGCGCCCTGCAGCGCGAGGTCGTCGGCCGGCCAGTAGTGGCTGAGGCTCACGGAGACGCACTGGAAGCGTTTCGACAGCGCGGTCGTCTGGCCGTTCCAGTAGCGGTAGTCGCACAGCGAGCCGTGGACGAACAGCAGCGGCTCGCCGGCCCCGCGCATCACGTACGGCATGCGCACGCCGGACGGCAGGGTGGCGAAGTAGATCTCGGGTACGGACAGGGCGTGCTGGTCGGTGCGTGCGTTCATCGTTGACTCCTTTTGCGCTACTATGCCGCACACAAAGTCCCAAGAAAATCGCATAATACTGAATCAATCAATCAGATTTTCTGATGCCTATGAAATCACTCGACCTCGACGTCCTGGCCATGATCGTCGCCGTGGCGGACACCGGCAACATCAGCCGCGCGGCGGAAGTCGTGCACCGCTCGCAGTCGGCCGTGAGCATGCAGATCAAGACGCTGGAAGGCGCGCTCGGCAAGCCGCTGTTCGTGCGCGGCCCGCGCAGCGTCACGCCGACGCAGGACGGCGAGGTGCTGCTGACCTACGCCCGGCGCATGCTGGCCTTGCGCGACGAGGCGTGGGCCGCGGTCGTGCGGCCGGACATCACGGGCCGCGTCGTCATCGGCGTGCCCGACGATTACGCGTCGTCGCTGTTTCCGCCGATTCTGAAAAAATTCTCCGCGACGTATCCGAAGGTGCAGATCCAGGTCGTGGGCCTGCCGAGCGTGGCGCTGGCGCCGATGGTGAAGGATGGCTCGGTCGACCTCGTGTGCGCGACGCGCGTGAAGGGGCTGTCCGGCGAGTTCGTCCGGTTCGAGCCGATGGTGTGGGCCGCGACCCCCAGTGCGCGCGACCTGTGGCGCGAGCGGCCGCTGCCCATCGCCGTGTTCCTGCCCGGCAGCGTGGCGCGCGAAAACGCGATCCGCAGCCTGGAAAAGGCGAAGATTCCCTACCGGACGTCGTACGAGAGCCCCAGCCTGATGGGCCTGCTCAGCATGGTCGAGGCGGGCCTGGCCGTGGCGCCGCTCGCGCGCTGCGCCGTGCCCGCGCACCTGAGCCTGCTCGGCCAGGCGCAGGGGCTGCCGGAAATCGACCCGCTCGAAGTCATCCTCGCGCGCAGCACCAAGTCGAAGCGGCCGCCGTGCGACTTCCTCGCCGAGAAAATCATGGCGGAGTTGCGGCGCTGACCGTCAGGCGGGTGTCCAGCCGCCCCCGAGCGCCTTGTAGGCCGCGACGGCCGCGCGCGCCACGTCCGCCTGCGCCTGCGCACGCGCGTCGGCCGTGCGCAGCAGCGTGTCGTCCGCGCGCAGGACGTCGATCAGGCTGGCGGCGCCCCGCTGGTAGGCAGCGAACGACGCTGCGCGCGCGCGATCCAGCGCATCCTCGCCGCGCACGAGGACGGCCGTCTGCTGCGTGCGGTGGGCCAGCGCCGAAAAGGCGTTCTCGACATCCTCCGTCGCGTGCAGCACGGCGAGGCGGTAGGCCGCGAGCGACTCCGCTTCGCGTCCTTTGGCCTGGGCGATCTGCGCGTCGATGCGGCCGAAGTCGAACAAGCGCCAGCGCACGCCGAGCAGGGCGGCGCCCTCGCTGGCGTTTGCGCCGAATAAATGGCCGGCGGACAAGGTCGTCGCGCTGCCGAGCAGGGCGCCCAGCGACACGTGCGGATAGTATTCCGCCATCGCCGCGCCGATGCGTGCATTGCCCGCGGCCACGCGCCGCTCCGCCGCGATCAGGTCGGGCCGGCGCTGCAGCAGGTCGGCCGGCGCGCCCATCGCGCCGATGGCCGGCACGGCCGGGATCGAGACGGACACGCTTAACTCGTCACGGTGCGTGCCGGGCGGCGTGCCCAGCATGACGTCCAGCGCGTTCGACGCCGCGTCGAGCGCGGCCTGCAGCGCGGGCACCGCGGCTTCGGCCTGCGCCAGTTCGCCCTCCGTCTGGTGCACCTGGTAGGCGGGCGCCACACCCCTGTCGTGCAGCAGCGTCACCTTGGCGAGCAGGTCGCGGCGCGTGGCGACCTGGCGCCGGGCGATGCCGAGGCGGGCCTGCAGGCCGCGGATGCCGATGTAGATGTCCGCCGTCTGGGCGGCGACGGCGAGCCGGGCCGCGACGAAGTCCGCCGTCGACGCCTGGTAGTCGGCGCTTGCCGCCTCGCGGCCGCGGCGCAGGCTGCCGAACACGTCGATTTCCCAGCTGGCGGCCGCGTTCACCTCATAGGCGTTGCCCCACCGTTCGTAGCCGGGCGTGGCGCCGGCGACGCGGCCCAGCGGCGTCTCCACCGACTGGTACGCACGCGCCGCGGACGCATTGACCGCGCCGGCCGGCAGCAGCGCCGCGTCGGCCGCATGCAGGCCGGCGCGCGCCTGGGCCACGCGCGCCGCGGCCTGCGCGAGGTCGAGATTGCCCGCCAGCGCCTGCGCGACGTAGCGCGCCAGTTGCGGGTCGCCGAAGCCGTCCCACCACGCGTCCAGCCCGGCGGCCGGGCCTTGCGCGGCGGTGGGTTGGCCGAGGTAACGGTCCGGGACGGGCGCGTCCGGACGCCGGTAGTCGGGGCCGACGGCGCAGCCCGTTGCCGCGACGGCGACGACGGCGGCCGCGAGCAGGCGAATCGTGGTCATGGTCTATCCTTGAATGTTGTGACTAGTGACTATAATACTTATTGGTCACACTTTGTCAAACGTTTGTTCGACGCGTTAAGCTATCGCCATGAACACGACCCTCACTTCTCCATCCCCGACCCGGGGACCGCTCGACCATGACGTCCGCACGCAGATCGTCGACGCCGCGACGGATTACTTCACCCGCTACGGCTATGAAAAGACGACCGTGTCCGACCTGGCCAAGGCGATCGGTTTTTCCAAGGCCTATATCTACAAGTTCTTCGATTCGAAGCAGGCGATCGGCGAAGTCATCTGCGCGAACCGTCTCGCCGAAGTCATGCAGGCCGTCGACGCGGCGGTCGCGGGCGGCGCCAGCGCATCCGACCGGTTCCGCCGCATGTTCCGGGCGTTCATCGACGCGGGCACGGCGCTGTTCTTCGAAGACCGCAAGCTGTACGACATCGCCGCGACCGCTTCGAGGGACGCGTGGCCGTCGGTGCAGGCTTACGAGCGCTACGTCGAGGAACTCATCGCACGGATCGTCCGCGAGGGACGCGAGGCGGGCGAGTTCGAACGCAAGACGCCGCTGGACGAGACGGCCAACGCGATCTGCCTCGTCATGAAACCGTACATCAATCCGCTGCTGCTCCAATACAACCTGGAAGGCGCGCAGGACGCGACGCTGCACCTGTCGAACCTCGTGCTGCGCAGCCTGGCGCCATAAAAATCCGGATAGTGACCATTGACTTATTTGGTCACCGGTAGAAGAATGGGGGCTTTCTTACCAAAGGGAGCTCCCATGTCCATTCGCTCACGCGGCGCACGCGCCCTGTGCCTGCTGCCGATTGTCCTCGCGGCATGCGGCGACAAGCCCGCCGCCGACGCCCGCACGGCGGCGCCCCTGGTCGAGACGATTCTCGTCCAGGGCGCGCCGGCCACCGCCCGTTCATTCACCGGCGTCGTCGGCGCCCGGGTCCAGAGCGACCTGGGCTTTCGCGTGCCGGGCAAGGTGGTGCAGCGCCTCGTCGACGTCGGCCAGGCCGTCCGCCGGGGGCAGCCCCTGATGCGCATCGATCCCGTCGACCTCGGCCTGCAGGCGCGTGCGCAGGCCGAGGCCGTCACGGCCGCCCGCGCCCGCGCGCGCCAGGCGGCCGACGACGAGGCCCGCAACCGCCACCTCGGCGCGGCAGGCGCCGTGTCGGCCTCCGCGTACGAGCAGCTGAAGGCCGCCGCGGACGCGGCGACAGCGCAGCTGAGCGCGGCCGAGGCGCAGTACGACGTCGCGCGCAACGCGGCCGGCTATGCGTTGCTCGTGGCGGACGCGGACGGCGTCGTCGTCGACACGCTGGCGGAGCCGGGCCAGGTGGTCGGCGCCGGCCAGACCGTCGTGCGCCTCGCGCACGCGGGCCCGCGCGAGGCGGTCGTGCAGTTGCCCGAGACGATGCGGCCCCGGCTCGGATCGCAGGCGCAGGCCACGCTGTATGGCGGACAGGCTGCCGGCGTGGCCCGCCTGCGGCAGCTCGCGGACGCCGCAGACCGCCTCACGCGCACGTACGAGGCGAAATACGTCCTCGACGGCCCGCTGGCCGACGCGCCGCTCGGCGCCACTGTCACCTTGCGCCTGGACGGCGAAGGTAGTGGCGACGGTGACGGCAACAGCAAGGCCGGCACGCTGCAGGTCCCGGCCGCCGCGGTCCTCGACACGGGCAAGGGCAGCGGCGTCTGGACCGTGGCGGGCGAGCCGGCCAGGGTCACCTGGCGCCGCATCGACGTGCTCGCGATCGGCGACGACACGGCGCGCGTGACGGGCCAGCTGAAAGCGGGCGAGCGCGTGGTCGCGCTGGGCGCCCATCTGCTGCACGAAGGCGACACCGTGCGCGTCGATCGGGTGCCGGGCCGGCTTGCCGCCGCAACCGCGTTGCAAACCGCGCCACAAACCGCGCCACAAGCCGCGCCACAAGCCTCGCCACAAGCCGCGCCACATGTCGCGCCGGGAGCCGCACGATGAGCCGCTTCAACCTGTCCGCGCTGGCCGTGCGCGAGCGGTCGGTCACGCTGTTCCTCATCCTGCTCGTCTCGCTGGCCGGCGTGCTGGCCTTCCTGAAGCTGGGCCGCGCGGAAGACCCGCCGTTCACGGTGAAGCAGCTCACGGTGATCACGGCCTGGCCCGGCGCCACCGCCCAGGAAATGCAGGACCAGGTGGCGGAACCGCTCGAAAAGCGCATGCAGGAACTCCGCTACTACGATCGCACGGACACCTATACCCGTCCGGGCCTTGCGTTCACGACGGTCACGCTGCTGGACAGCACGCCGCCCGCCGACGTGCCCGACCAGTTCTACCAGGCGCGCAAGAAGCTGCAGGACGCGCAGGCTTCGCTCCCGCGCGGCGTCATCGGCCCGATGGTCAACGACGAATTCGCCGACGTCACGTTCTCCCTGTACGCCCTGAAGGCGCGGGGCAAGCCGTCACGCCTGCTGGTGCGCGATGCCGAAACCCTGCGCCAGCGCCTGCTGCACGTCGCCGGCGTCAAGAAGGTGAACATCATCGGCGAACAGGCCGAGCGCATCTTCGTGTCGTTCTCGCACGACCGCCTCGCCACGCTGGGCATCGCCCCGCAGGACATCTTCGCCGCGCTCAATGCGCGCAACGTGCTGACGCCTGCCGGTTCGATCGACACGAAGGGCGCGCAAGTCTTCGTCCGCCTGGACGGCGCCTACGACGAGCTGCAGAAAATCCGCGACACGCCGGTCGTCAGCCAGGGGCGCACCTTGAAGCTGTCCGACATCGCGACGGTCGAACGCGGCTACGAGGATCCAGCCACCTTCCTGATCCGTAACAACGGCGAACCGGCGCTGCTGCTGGGCGTGGTGATGCGCGATGGCTGGAACGGCCTCGACCTGGGCAAGGCGCTCGATGCCGAGGTCGCGTCCATCAACAAGGACGTCCCGCTGGGCATGAGTCTCGCCAAGGTGACCGACCAGGCCGTGAACATCGGCGGCGCCGTCGATGAATTCATGATCAAGTTCTTCGTCGCGCTCCTTGTCGTCATGGTTGTCTGTTTCCTCAGCATGGGCTGGCGCGTGGGACTCGTCGTCGCCACGGCCGTGCCGCTGACCCTGGCCGCCGTCTTCATCGTGATGGCCGCGACGGGCAAGAACTTCGACCGCATCACCCTCGGCTCCCTGATCCTCGCGCTCGGCCTGCTCGTCGACGACGCCATCATCGCCATCGAAATGATGGTCGTGAAGATGGAAGAGGGCTACGACCGCGTGCAGGCGTCCGCGTACGCCTGGACCCATACGGCGGCCCCCATGTTGTCCGGCACGCTCATCACGGCCATCGGCTTCATGCCGAATGGCTTCGCGAAATCGACGGCCGGCGAGTACACGAGCAACATGTTCTGGATCGTGGGCATCGCCCTCGTCACGTCGTGGATCGTCGCCGTCGTGTTCACACCCTACCTGGGCGTTAAACTCCTGCCGGCGATTCCTAAGGTCGAAGGCGGTCATCACGCCATCTATGACACGCCGAACTACAACCGGTTCCGGCGGCTGCTGGGTACCGTGATCCGGCGCAAATGGCTCGTCGCGCTGATCGTGATCGGCACCTTCGGGCTGGCCGGCGCCGGCATGGCCGTCGTCAAGAAGCAGTTCTTCCCGACGTCCGACCGGCCGGAAGTGCTGGTGGAAGTGCAGCTGCCTTACGGGACGGCGATCGGGCAGACGTCCGCCGCCGCGGCGAAGGTCGAGGCGTGGCTCGCGAAGCAGAAGGAAGCGCGCACCGTCACCGCGTACATCGGGCAGGGCGCACCGCGCTTCTACCTGGCGATGGCGCCGGAGCTGCCCGATCCGTCGTTCGCCAAGATCGTGATCCGCACCGACAATGAACAGGAACGCGAGGCGCTCAAGCTGCGCCTGCGCGCCGCCGTCGCCGACGGCCTGGCGCCGGAGGCCCGGGTGCGCGTCACGCAGCTGGTGTTCGGCCCGTACTCGCCGTACCCGGTCGCGTTCCGCCTGTCCGGCCCGGACCCGGACACGCTGCGCGCCATTGCCGCGAAGGTGGAAGCCATCCTGCGCGCCAGCCCGCAGATGCGCACCGTGAACACGGACTGGGGCACGCGCGTGCCGACCCTGCATTTCACCCTGGACCAGGACCGCCTGCAGGCCGTCGGCCTGACGTCGGCGGCCGTGGCGCAGCAGCTGCAGTTCCTGTTGAGCGGCGTGCCCGTCACGGCGGTGCGCGAGGACATCCGCTCGGTGCAGGTCGTCGCCCGCGCGGCCGGGGACGTGCGCCTCGATCCGGCGCGGATCAACGCCTTCACGCTCGTCGGCGCGGCCGGACAGCGCATCCCGTTGTCGCAGGTCGGCACGGTCGACGTCAGGCCGGAAGAACCGGTGCTGCGCCGGCGCGACCGCGTGCCGACCATCACCATTCGCGGCGACATCGCTGAGGGCCTGCAGCCGCCGGACGTGTCGCTGGCCATGCAGCAGGCGCTGCAACCCGTCGCGGCGGCGCTGCCGTCCGGGTACAGGCTGGTCATGGCCGGGTCGATCGAGGAGGCCGGCAAGGCGAATGCCGCGCTGCTGCCGCTGTTCCCCATCATGCTCGCGTTCACCCTCCTGATCATCGTGTTCCAGGTGCGCTCGATCGCGTCGATGGTGATGGTGTTCCTGACCAGCCCGCTGGGCCTGATCGGCGTGGTGCCGACGTTGCTCCTGTTCCGCCAGCCGTTCGGCATCAATGCGCTCGTGGGCCTGGTCGCGCTGTCCGGCATCCTGATGCGCAACACGCTGATCCTGATCGGGCAGATCGACCACAACCGCGCGGAAGGGTTGAATCCGTTCGACGCCGTCGTCGAGGCGACGGTGCAGCGCGCGCGCCCGGTCATCCTGACGGCGCTGGCGGCGATGCTGGCCTTCATTCCGCTGACGCACTCCGTGTTCTGGGGCACGCTCGCCTACACGCTGATCGGCGGCACGTTCGCGGGCACGGTCATGACGCTCGTGTTCCTGCCCGCGATGTACGCCATCTGGTTCCGGATCGTTCCGGCGCCCGAGTCCGCGCCGGCACTGGCCGAGGCGGCACCGGCCTGAGGCCGCGACAAAAAGCCCGGGCGGGCCTTGCGGCACCGCCCGGGCTGGCGTCAGTCGTGACCGGAATCAGAACTGGTTCATCGTGTTGTGCTTGCCGCCGGCCTTCAGCGCCGCTTCGCCGCTGAAGTATTCCTTGTGGTCGTCGCCGATGTCCGAACCGGACATGTTCTGGTGCTTGACGCAGGCGATGCCCTGGCGGATTTCCTTGCGCTGCACGCCGGCCACGTAGCCCAGCATGCCCTGGTTGCCGAAGTACTCCTTGGCCAGGTTGTCCGTGGACAGGGCGGCCGTGTGGTAGGTCGGCAGCGTGATCAGGTGGTGGAAGATGCCCGCTTCGCGCGCCGCGTCGGCCTGGAACGTGCGGATGCGCTCGTCGGCGACCTTCGCCAGGATCGAGTCGTCGTACTCGGCGCTCATCAGGTGGGCGCGGTCGTAGGCCGACACGTCTTCGCCGCGCGACTTCATGCCGTCGTACACCTGCTGGCGGAAGTTCAGCGTCCAGTTGAACGACGGGCTGTTGTTGTACACCAGCTTCGCGTTCGGGATGACCTTGCGGATTTCCTTGACCATGCCGCCGATCTGGCCGATGTGCGGTTTCTCGGTCTCGATCCACAGCAGGTCGGCGCCGTTCTGCAGCGACGTGATGCAGTCGAGGACGCAGCGCGCTTCGCCCGTGCCTTCGCGGAACTGGAACAGGTTGCTCGCCAGGCGCTTCGGACGCAGCAGCTTGCCGTTACGCTGGATCACGACGTCGCCGTTCTTCAGTTCGGCGGCCGCGATTTCTTCCGCGTCGAGGAAGGCATTGTACTGGTCGCCCAGGTCGCCCGGCTCGTGGGTGACGGCGATCTGCTTGGTCAGGCCGGCGCCCAGCGAGTCGGTACGGGCGACGATGACGCCGTCGTCCACGCCCAGCTCGAGGAACGCGTAGCGCACGGCGCGGATCTTCGCGAGGAAGTCTTCGTGCGGGACCGTGACCTTGCCGTCCTGGTGGCCGCACTGCTTTTCGTCCGACACCTGGTTTTCCAGCTGGATGCAGCAGGCGCCCGCCTCGATCATCTGCTTGGCCAGCAGGTACGTCGCTTCCGCGTTGCCGAAGCCGGCGTCGATGTCGGCGATGATGGGCACGACGTGCGTGACGAAGTTGTCGATCTTTTCCTGGAGCGCTGCCTTGGCGGCGCCTTCGGCCGCGTCCAGCTGGCGGAACAGGCCGCCCAGTTCACGGGCGTCGGCCTGGCGCAGGAACGTGTACAGCTCCTTGATCAGCGCGGGGACGGCGGTCTTTTCGTGCATCGACTGGTCCGGCAGCGGGCCGAATTCCGAGCGCAGCGCGGCGATCATCCAGCCCGACAGGTAGAGGTAGCGGCGGTCGGTGCTGTTGAAATGCTTCTTGATCGAGATCAGCTTCTGCTGACCGATGAAACCGTGCCAGCAGCCCAGCGACTGCGTGTACTTGGACGGATCGGCATCGTAGTTCGCCATGTCGCGGCGCATGATCGCGGCCGTGTAGCGGGCGATGTCGAGGCCGGTCTTGAAGCGGTTCTGCGCACGCATGCGGGCGGCGGATTCCGGATTGATGGCGTCCCAGCCGCTGCCGTAGCGCTGCTTGAGGGTGGCGATGGCCTGGATATCGTTTTGGTACTCGGACATGTCGAACTCCATGAAAAGTGAATCGAAAGTGGTGAAGCGCATGGGTTCATCATAAGAGATTCAGGTGTCTAAATCTTCTGTCTTATATAAGACATAAAACTAAAATTAATCGATAAAATTCAATGAGTTATCTCAAGCATTCCGCAATGCGGCAAATAATTTTGCGAAATGGAATATTCATCCCACCTGTTGAAAGGCTAAAATTTCATATCGTGGAACGCTATTCAGCCGAGTGAAAAATTCGGGGTCAGAGCACATTTCGAATTCAATTCGGGGTCAGAGCCCATTTCGGATCAATTTCTACATGCATTGTTGACGCGTGCGGGCAGCGCGGCGAGTCGCCTGGACGTTTCGGAGGCTGTGGAGAGAGGCCATTCGCGGCCAGAACGTAAAGTTGCCGCAAGAACTGTGCACCGAAATGTGCTCTGACCCCGAATTTGCGCCGAAATGTGCTCTGACCCCGAATTTGAGAAATGGCCGGAGAGTCAGCCGGGAGCGCAGGGGCAAAAAAAAAGCCCGCTGGTTGGCGGGCTTGAATCTATTTTCTTGGAGGAAGATAGAGGAGACAGGAAGCATTGTGCTGCATTGCACAAGAACCGTCCAATGATGTTTCGTGATGAGCGTCATCCGCCAGGCGCATGACTGCACATGCGCGGCGGTCAGAGGTGGTAGTGACCGGCGCGTTCCGGCTGGTAGATGACCTCGACGACTTCCACGCCGAGCGTGCGGCCGTCGGGATGCGTCCATTCGATGCAGTCGCCTTCCGCCAGGCCCAGCAGGGCGCTGCCGACGGGCGACAGCACGGAGACCGTGTCGTCGCCCTCGCCGATTTCCTTCGGATAGACGAGCGTCTTGCACCACTCGCTGTCCTTGCCGTCCAGGCGGAAGCGGACGGTGGAACGCATGGTCACGACGCGGGGCGGCATGTCCCAGGGCGCGACGACGTCGGCCCGCGCGAGTTCGTCGGACAGCGCGTCGCGCGCGGCCGCCTGGGCGAGCGGGAGCCGGTCCAGCATCAGGTCGATGCGGTCGAGGTCGAGCGTCGAAATGGTGATGGCGGGATGCATGGCGGTCCTCCTTCAGTCGACATGGAGCAGCAGCCAGCCGAGCGGCAGGCAGACGGCAAGGGCGAGGCCGATGCGATGGCGCAGGCGCTTGCGGTGCGCGATCAGGTCGTTGATGGCGCGGATGCTGGGCGGGCGGCGGAATAGCGAGGGTCGATTGATCTTCATAAGTAGTCTCTTTATGTCCTGGACAGGAATGGGTCATGGCCGCCCGACGCGGGTCGGGCGGATGGATATGTTCTGTGGAGCCCGGCCAGCGGCTGCGCCGCCGCCGAGCTTAATGAAGCCGGGCGAGAGCGCGCGGCAGGGCGTAATCGAGCAGGCGCAGGCAGGCCGCCGTCGCGCGGACGGGAGCGTGGGGCTGTCGGCAAATTTGAAATTTCTCGTGAGCCATTGCGCTGCCATGCACCATAAGTCAATACCCTATTGTACATCTCGTGGCGCGCGAACGGCGCGCCATTCGATGAGCGGCCGGCGTGCGCGGGTGCGAGGCCGCGGCGTGGTCAGCGAGCCGCGTCGAGCTCGGTTGCCAGCATGGCTACCAGCGCCGCCGCCGGCATGGCGCGCGCCAGCGGATAGGCCTGGCCGGCCCAGTTCACCGAGTAGTTCTGGTTGCCGCGCTTGAACGCCGCGGCGTGCAGCGCCTTCGCGGCGTCGTACGCGATCGGGTAATCGGGCACGGGCGGATGGCCGGGCCCGCCGATCTCGTCGAAGAAGCGGTTCACGATGCCGCGCGCGGCGCGGCCCGAGATGGCGTCCGTCATGGCCGTCCGCGCGCAGCCGTCGCGCAGCAGCGCGCGGTGGTGCGGCGTGGCGGCCGACTCCGGCGCCAGGATGAATGCGGTGCCCAGTTGCGCGGCGCCCGCGCCCAGGCGCAGTGCCGCGGCGATGCCGCGGCCGTCCATGATGCCGCCCGCGGCGACGATCGGGATGGTCACGCTGGCGCGCACGAGTTGCACGAGTGCGAACGTGCCCAGCCCGGCATCCGGTTGCACCGGGTCGAACGTGCCGCGGTGGCCGCCGGCCTCGATACCCTGGGCGATGACGACGTCGATACCCGCCGCTTCGATGGCGCGTGCTTCCTGCGGCGACGTCGCGGTGGCCATCAGCATGATGCCGGCCGCATGCAGGCTCGCCACCTGCGACGGCGTGGGCAGGCCGAAGTGAAAGCTGACGACGGCGGGCCGTTCCTCGACGAGCACGGCGAGCATCGCCGGATCGTCGAGGAAGCTCGTGTAGATTTCGCGCAGCGCCGGCGGCGCCGTGGTCTCCTGCGCATCGAAGTGGGCGGCGAGCCAGTCCAGCCAGGCGGCTTCGCGGCGCGCGTCGGCGCGGGCGGGGCGATGCGCGAACACGTTGACGTTGAACGGCTTGTCCGTCAGGGCGCGCACGGCGTGGATCGCAGCGCGCGCCTGGGTGGCGTTGCCGGCGCCGACGGCGATGGAACCGAGGCCGCCGGCGTTCGAGACCGCGGCCGCCAGCGCGGCTGTCGATACGCCCGCCATGGGCGCCTGGATGATGGGGTGGACGATGCCGAGGCGGTCGGGCAGGAAGGTGTGCATGATGGGCTCCGAATGAGGTTGACGGTGTAGCCTAGCGCCGGTCGCCTGTGTCGATAAACCAAGTAAGATGCACGATTATTGATACACCGTGTAATGAATGGAGTCATGATGAGCCGCCAGTTCGACGACATCCTGCTCGGCAGCATCGAGCTGTTCTGTTCCGCCGCCGAGCTGGGGAGCTTCACGGCCGCCGCGACGGCCGCCGCCGTCACGCCGGCCGCCGTCAGCCGGGCCGTGTCGCGCCTGGAAGCGCGCCTCGGCGTGCGCCTGTTCGTGCGCACGACGCGTACCCTGCACCTGACGGAAGCGGGCCGCGAATATTTCGACCAGTGCCGCCAGGCGCTGGCCCAGCTCGTCGAGGCCGAGCGCGCCGTGACGGGCCGCCAGAGCGCGCCGTCCGGCCTGCTGCGCATCAGCATGCCCACGCCGTACGGCCATTACCGCGTGCTGCCGATCCTTCCCGAATTCACGCGCCGCTATCCGGACGTGAAGGTCGACTTCCACCTCAGTAACCGCAACGTCGACTTCGGCGACGAGGGCTTCGACCTCGCGATCCGGGGCCGCGCGCCGGCCGACTCGACGATGATCTCGCGGCCGCTGGAAGACGCCGAACTGGTGGTCGTCGCCGCGCCCGACTACCTGAAGCGCATGGGTACGCCGAAGACGCCGGACGACCTGCGCGGCCACAACTGCATCCAGTTCGCGCTGCCCAGCACGGGCCGCAACATCCCCTGGCTGTTCCGCGTGGACGGCGAGGATATCGAACTGCCGACCGAAGGCCTGTACTGCTGCGCCGAGGACATCCTGGGCGCCGTCACGCTGGCGCGCGCGGGCGGCGGCCTGTTCCAGACCTACCGCTTCATCGTCGACGCCGACCTGGCGGCCGGCCGCCTCGTCGAACTGCTGCCGGCGTACGGCGGCAGCGCGCGGCCGTTCTGCCTGATCTACCCGCATCACCGCCACGTGGCCCTGCGCGTGCGCGCCTTCGTCGATTTCCTCGTCGAATCCCTGCGCGCGACGCCGCGCCGCAAGTGATTCATTACGCGATGTAACGATTGTCTTGCTGTAACCCATCTTTTTCCGCGTTCGGGCAGTTCCTATAGTTGTCTCCACGGACGGCGCATCGGCGCCGCCCGGACAACCAGGGAGAACAGCATGAACGCAGCAACGAACAATCGTCGTACCGTCGTCATCACCGGCGCCTCCAGCGGCATCGGCCTCGCGCTGGCCAAGGCCTATATCGAGCGCGGCGACAACGTCGTCGGCAATGCCCGCAGCGCGGCCCGCCTCGACGCAGCGGCGGCCCAGCTCGGCAACCCGGCCAACTTCGTCGGCGTCGCCGGCGACATCGCCGAGCCGGCGACGGCCCAGGCCCTGTTCGAGACGGCGATCGCCCGCTTCGGCAAGGTCGACGTCCTGATCAACAATGCCGGCATCTTCAACGCGAAGCCCTTCCACACCTACACGCCGGACGAAGTCGACCGCCTCGTCGACACGAACCTGAAAGGCTTCTTCTACCCGTCGCAACGGGCCGCCGCACACATGGCCGCGAACGGCAGCGGCCACATCGTGAACATCACGGCGGGCATTGCGGTGCAACCGAACGCGAAGGTCCCGGCGGTGCTGCCGGTGCTCGTGAAGGGTGGTCTGAACAGCGCGACGCGCGCGCTGGCGATCGAACTCGCGGCGAGCGGCGTGAACGTGTCGGCCGTGGCGCCGGGGATCATCGAGACCCCGCTGCACGGGGACTACGAAGGCACGCGGGCCTTCTACAACACGCTGGCGCCGAGCGGCACGACCGGCACGACGGACGACGTCGTCGACGCGGTGCTGTACCTGACGGACGCGCGCTTCACGAGCGGCGTCGTGCTGAGCGTGGACGGCGGCGCCTCCGCCGGCACCTGGTAAGGAGGCCATCATGCCCTACATCCTCATCCAGGTGACCGACGAAGGCGTCACGAAGGACCAGAAGGAAGCCATGATCGCCGGCGCGACCGACCTGATGGTGAAAGTACTGAACAAGGATCCCGAAGCGACGTTCGTCGTCATCGACGAAGTCAACACCGACAACTGGGGCCACGGCGGCGAAGTCGTGACCAGGCGCCGCCAGCGCGAAGCGGCAAGAAAAGGAGCTGCAAAATGAGCAAATCCATCGTCATCGTCTTCCACAGCGGCTACGGCCACACCCGCAAGATCGCCGAGGCGGTCGCGGAAGGCAGCAGGGGGCACCTGCTGGCCATCGACGCCGACGGCAACCTGCCGGACGACGCCTGGGACAAGCTGGCCGCCGCCGACGCCATCGTGTTCGGCTCGCCGACCTACATGGGCAACGTGAGCTGGCAGTTCAAGAAATTCGCCGACCAGTCGTCGAAGGTGTGGTTCACGCAGGGCTGGAAGGACAAGCTGGCCGCCGCGTTCACGAATTCGGCGTCGGTCGCGGGCGACAAGCAGACCGCGTTGTACACGATGTTCACGCTGGCGCAGCAGCACGGCATGGCGTGGGTCGGCACCGGCCTCATGCCCAGCAACGCCAAGTCCGCGCAGCGCGACGACGTGAACTACCTGTCCTCGTTCGCCGGCCTGGCCACCGCGACCCCGTCGGACGCCTCGCCCGACGAGATGGTCCCCGGCGACATCCGCACCGCGATCCTGTTCGGCCAGCGCGTGCGCGCGACGGCCGAGCGCCTCGCCTGACGGCCATGGACGACCATCGGGCCATCGCCGCGGTCCTCGGCGATTATTTCAAAGGGCTGTACACGGGGGACACGGCGCTGCTGCGCACCGTGTTCCACCCGGCCGCCGCGCTGTTCGCGACGCGCGACGGCCAGCCGTACCACAAGGGGCTGGACGCGTACCTGGACGGCGTCGCGCAGCGGGCGGCGCCCGCTGCGCTGGGCGAGCCGTACCGCATGCAGGTGCTGGCGATCGACGTCACGCACGACATCGCGACGGCGCGCGTGCATGTGCCGGCGCTCGGGTTCGACTACGTGAATTACCTGTCGCTCGTGCGCTGGCACGGGCGCTGGATGATCGTCAACAAGGTGTTTACGGACGTGCCGACGGAGGGCTAGCACTGCCCGTGCGCCGGTGCCTCCATCCAAAGACGGAGCCGGTTTCGTGAGGAGGGGTGTAGATTCGGGCGATCCGATTCAACCGTAAAGGAGTACCCCATGACAACCCCCGACCTCGATCTCATCCACACCCGCGCCGCCGCGCCCGCGGACGGCTTCGACCGCACGGTACGCACGGCCGGCCGCGTGCTCGTCGGCGTGCTGTTCCTGTGGGCCGGCATCGACAAGGTGCAGGGCTGGCAGGGCGCGTTGCAGGAAGTGGTGGCGGGCGGCCTGCCGGCACCGACACTCATGCTGGCGCTGACGGTCCTGCTGCAGGTGGCCGGCGGCGCCGCGATCGTCGCGGGGCGGCTGCTGAAACCCGCGTGCTGGGCGCTGGCCGGGTTCACCGCGTTGGCGACCGTGCTGTATCACGGCTTCTGGCACGCGACCGGTGCGGCGCGCCATGCGGAGCTGATTCCGTTCATGGAGCACGTCTGCATCGTGGGCGGGCTGCTCGTCGTGTCGACGCTGGAACCCGGGCGCCGCTGATCAGCCGCCGACCGGGTTGCGCCACACGACCCGGTTCCTGCCTTCCTGCTTGGCGCGGTACAGGTGTTCGTCCGCTGCCTCGAACAATTCGGCCGCGCTCTCCGGCCCATGGCCGCCGAGCGTCGCGCCGCCCACGCTGACCGTCAGCACCGGCGCCACCTGCGACGCCGCATGCGGCATGTCCAGTGCGGCGATCGCCGCGCAGATCTCGTCCACCACGTGGCGCGCCTGGACGATGTCCGTATCCGGCAGCAGCAGCACCAGTTCCTCGCCGCCGTAGCGCGCCGCCAGGTCGGCCGGGCGGCGCAGGCCGCCGGCGGTCGTGCGCGCGATGGCACGCAAGGCGCGGTCGCCGGCCGGGTGCCCGTAGCAATCGTTGTACTGCTTGAAGGCGTCGATGTCGAGCAGGGCCAGCGACAGCGGCCAGCCGTTGCGCTGGGCGCGCTGCCATTCCTGCGCGTACAGCTCGTCGAAGCGGCGCCGGTTGGCCAGTTCCGTCAGGCCGTCCACGTGCGCCAGGCGTTCCAGCATGCGGCGCTGGCGCACGAGCTGCAGGTGCAGCGCCACGCGCGCCATCACGACGGTGGCGTTGAACGGCTTGGCGATGTAGTCGGCGGCACCCAGCTTGAGGCCGTTCGCCTCGTCTTCCGGGCGATCGAGGCCGGAGATGAAGATCACGGCGATCTGCTCCGTCTGCGGATCCGCGCGCAGCCGGCGCAGCACTTCGTAGCCGTCCAGGTCCGGCATCATCACGTCGAGCAGGATCAGGTCCGGCGCGTGGCGCGTGGCCCGTTCCAGCGCCTGTTCGCCGTTCTTCGCCAGGAGCACCGTGTATTCCGGCTTGAGCAGCTCGGCCAGTACCTGGCGGTTGATCACGTCGTCGTCGGCGATCAGGACTTTTTGCGGTTCCACGTTCACGATGCGGCCTCCACGCGGCTGTCGATGGCGTGCTCCAGCACGTCGAGATGAACCAGCGCGCGTTCGTATTCGATCTCGTCGACGGCCGCGCGGATGGCCGCCAGCGGCGCCGCGTGGCGCGGATCGGCCAGCGCGGCCTGCACTTCGGCCAGCGCGTCCTCGGCGCGCGCGTCGTCCGTTTCCAGGAAGCCGCGCAGGCGCGCCAGCAGGGCGCCCGCATCCAGGCCGGTGACGGCCGGCGCCGGGACGGCGTCGATGCGCGCGAGGCCGGACAGCACGCTGTCCAGCGCGACGATCAGGTCCGGCGCCAGCACAGGCACCCGGTCGATACGGCCGGCGCGCAGTTCCTGCTCCAGGTTGCCCGCGAGCGTGGCCAGCGGCATGGCGCCGATGTAGGCCGCGCCGGACTTCAGGTTGTGCGACAGGGATTGCAGCGGCGCATAGTCGCCGTGCGCCAGCGCGTCGCGCATCGCCTGCGGCGCCTGCACGTACTCCTGCAGGAAACTGGCGATGCGGCGGCGCAGGCGCTGCTGCTGGCCGCCGGCGTTGGCGAGCGCGCGGTTCCAGTCGATGCCGCGTACGAGCGGCAGCGCCGTCGGCGCGGGGGCGGGCGCCGCGACGGGCGTCGTCGCCTGCGGCGCGGTGCGGCCCTGCAGGCGGTCCGGCGCGATCCACTTGACGAGGGTGCGCAGCAGCACGTCCGGGTCGATCGGCTTGACGACGTGATCGTTCATGCCGGCGGCCAGGCTCTTTTCGCGGTCGCCGGCCATGGCGTGCGCCGTCATCGCGACGACCGGCACGTCGGCACAGCCGGGCAGCGCGCGGATCGCGCGGGTTGCCGTGTAGCCGTCCATCTCGTGCATCTGGATGTCCATCAGCACGAGGTCGTAGGCGCCCGCCTGCGCCATGCGCACGGCTTCCAGGCCGCCCGTGGCGACGTCGATCCGCATGCGCGCCACGGCCAGGAAGTCGAGCGCGACCTCGCGGTTGTTGGCGTTGTCGTCGACGAGCAGGATGCGCGCGCCGGCCAGGCGGTCGGCGTCCGGGCGGTGGTCGGCGGGCGCGGGCGACTTGTCCGCCGGCGCCGCCAGGTCGGGACGCAGCACCTGCAGCAGGCTGTCGTACAGCAGCGCCGGGCCGACCGGCTTGGTGAGGAAACCGTGCAGCGGCAGGTCGCCTTCCTGCTGCAGCACGCCTTCGCGCGTGCAGGCGCTGACCATCAGGATCGCGGGCGGCGCCGCGAAGCGCGCATCGGCGCGGATGCGGCGGATCGTCTCCACGCCGTCCCAGCCCGGCATCATGTAATCCATCAGCACGACCTGGTACGGGCTGCCTTCCTGCACGGCCTGCGCCAGCCGCGCCAGCGATTCCTCGCCCGACGCGACGGCGTCGGCCTGGATGCCGAAGCCGTCCAGCATTTCGACGAGCGCGTCGCGCGCGCCCGCGCTGTCGTCGACGACCATCACGCGCATGCGCTGCAGTTCCGCGCCCGGCGTGGCTGCCGCCGCGGCGTCGGCGTCGGCGATGCCCAGCGGGACCGTGAAGGTGAAGCGGCTGCCGACGCCCGGCGTGCTGGTGACGGCGATCGCGCCGCCCATCAGTTCGACGAGCTGCTTCGAGATCGACAGGCCCAGGCCCGTGCCGCCGTACTTGCGGGTGATCGAGTTGTCGGCCTGGGTGAACGACTGGAACAGGCGCGCGAGCTGGTCGGCGTCCATGCCGATGCCGGTGTCGCTGACGGAGAAGCGCAGCACCACGCGGTCCGCGTCGCGTTCGACGACGTCGACGGCGACGACGATCTCCCCGTCCTCGGTGAACTTGACGGCGTTGTTGGTCAGGTTGATCAGGACCTGGCCCAGGCGCAGCGGATCGCCCACGAGGCGGCCCGGCACGCCGCGCGGCACGCAGAACACGAGTTCGACGCGGCGCGCGTCCGTCTTGATGGCGGCGATGCTGGCCAGGTGTTCGAGCATGTCGTCGAGGTCGAACGGCACCTTGTCGAGCGTCATGCGGCCGGCTTCGATCTTGGAAAAGTCGAGGATGTCGTTGATGATGCCCAGCAGGTGCTCGCCCGCGCCGAGGATCTTACCGAGGTAGTTGCGCTGCTTCGGATTCGGATCGGCCATCAGCGCGAGGCGGCTCATGCCGATGATCGCGTTCATCGGCGTGCGGATCTCGTGGCTCATGTTGGCCAGGAATTCCGATTTCATGCGGGTCGCCGCCTCGGCGCGGACCATCGCGTCCTGGATGCTCTTGGTGCGCAGGCCCAGGATGCGCATGAACACGAGCATGTCGAACGTGCCGCCGAACTGCGTCGAATTCAGCGTCCAGTAGGTGGCGTCCATGCCGCCCTTGATCACCTGCGCCTGGACGACGGAGCTCATGAAGCTCGCGGCCCAGCCGACGAGGAAGTAGATGCCGACCGTGTCGCCGCGGCGCGCGCGGTTGAACGCGCCGTGCAGGCCCAGCAGCATCGGCATGATGCCCAGCGAGCCGACGACGGCGACCAGCGCCTCGTCGTGGATCAGGCCGACGCCGAACGCGATGGCGGCGATCACGCACAGCACGGCGCCCGTCTGCATCAGGCGCGGGAAGATGCGGTCGACGCCGGGCCGCGTCAGCGCGGACCCGACGAACAGGTAGGCGCCGCACGACGTCATCAGCGAGATGATCCCGGTGGCGTTCTCGGTGGCCCACGTGCTGGCGCCCCACAGGTATTCGGCCCCGAGGCCCCACCACGCGATGTTGTACAGGGCCAGACCGCCGATCAGCAGCGCGTACTTGGCGAACAGGCTTTCGCGCAGGTTGGCCCACTGCGCGAGGCTGTACAGCAGCAGGCACAGGAACAGGCCCGTGAGGATGCCCTGCACGAGGCGGTCGCGCAGCGCCTCCTCGTAGAACACGCCCGGCTTGGCGAAGCTGATCGGCAGGATCTTCGGACCGTTGGTCTCCACGCGCAGCAGCACGTCGTAGCGCTGGCCCGGCTCCAGTTGCAGCAGGAAGGCCGGCACCGGGCCGCCATGGAAGATCGACGGCCGCTCGCCCGTGCGCTCCGAGCCGGCCTGCGCATGGCGTTCGATGCGGCCGCCGCGCACGAGGTACATGTCGACGCGGTTCAGCAGCCCGAAGTCGACCTTCAACGTCCACGCGCCGTCGGTGCCGGGCGCCGGCAGCACGGGCACGCGCACCCAGACGACGCCTTTTTCCATGCCCAGCGTGGCGTACGCGGATTGCGGGACCGCGAAGCGCCCGGGCGCGGCGACGAGTTCGGCGACGTCGAGGCGGCCGCCAGGATCGCGCACGAGCGTGACGGCGGGCCACGCTTCGACGCGCGGCACGGCGTCGTCCAGCACGAGCGGCGCCGGGGCGGCATGGGCCACGTTCAGCAGGAACAAGACAAACAGCGGCGCGAAGAAACGGAATACGGACATCGTTTATCCTTGATGGGCGGCGGGCCTGGTGCGCCCGGTGAAACGGCGTTCGAGGGCGTTGACCCAGCGCGGCGCCTTGTCGTCATTGTGCCAGGCGTGGACGGCGTCGCCGACTTCGCCCAGCAGCGTGTCCGGCAGTTTCAGTGGACGCGTCTCGTCCATCAGCAGCTTGACCGTGAGGTTGTAGCCGAGGATGCGCGTGACGAGGCGCGAGATCGAGAACCCGGGGAACACGAGCCGCGCGACGGCATCGACGCCGCGGATGAAGCCGAACACCAGCACGAACAGGCCGCGCGACAGCAGCGACACGCGTTTGTCGAGGCCCAGGTCGCGCGAGGAGGCCTTGCCGATCAGGTGGCGGGTGAGGAGCACCGGGAAGGGTTTCAGGATGCGCAGCGGGAGGTAGCGCTGGATGTTCGCCATCAGCGCGCCGGCCAGCGCCGGGCGCGGGTCGTCCTTGCGCTGCAGGACCCGCGCCTGCGCCTGGAGGGCGGTGAACATGCGTTCCGCGTCCGCCATCGTGTCCGTCATCTGCTCGCGTTCGATGCCGAGCACGGCGCCCAGCACGTTCCACGCGTGCATGTACGCTTCCTCGTCCCCCTGGTCGAGCCGCAGGCCGAGACGGCGCAGGCCCTGCAGGAACACATAGTTAAACGTCAGCAGCGTGTAGCCCAGTTCTTCCTGGTTGCAGGGCAGGCCGAGGCGGTCGATGTCCCAGCCGTGCGCGTACAGCACCTGCGGCATCGTCTTCGCCTGCGGCAGCAAGCGCGGCAGCCGGCGCGGCGCGACGAGGGCCTCGGCGACGTCGCCGCGCAGCACGAGGTGGCGGATCATCGCGTGGATCAGGCGCACCTTGATGGCTTGCGCGACGCCGCCGCCGGACGGCGCCGTCAGGCCGCCGTGCATCATGACGGGGAAGATCATGGCGGCGGTGGCGCGCACGCGGTAGTCCGTGTGCTGTTCGAGTTCGCCGGCCGCATGCAGCACGGCCGCGAGGTCCGGCATGATGTAGCACTGCGGCAGGCTCGCGCAGAACAGCAGCGTGCACGAGGCCATGCTCATTTCCATGAACAGGACTTCGGCGCGCGCGATCTTCGCTGCGTCGGCCCAGTCGGGCAGCACGCGGGCCTTGAGCACGTACTCTTCGAGCGCGGCGGCCATGTCGGGCGGCAGGCCGGGGCTGGCGCGCCAGCCGTCCAGGTCCCCGTTCAACTGCCAGCGCGCGATTTCCCGGTTCAGGAGGCCGATCGTCGCCATGTCCGGACCGCCGGGCTGGCCGGGGCCGAGGATGCGGGCGATGGTGGCGTCGGCCAGCGGGTCGGCATGCAGCGCCGGGTTGTCGACGAGGCCGGGCTCGAGGGCGTCGCGTCTCATGCGGCCTCCTTCAGCGCGTCAGCCGACACGGCAGGGGCCTGTTCATCCGCCGCGGGGCGAGCCAGGATGCCTTGCCAGCGCAGCAGGCCGATCGTGGCCGCGAGCAGCGGGAAGCCCATCGCGAACAGCGCGATCGTGCGGGCCTCGACGGGGTAGCCGAGCAGCACCTGGAACACCATCAGGCCGGCGTAGACGCCCAGCGGCACGAACACGTGGCGCATCGTCGGCAGCACGGCGCCTGCGTCTTCCGGTGTCGTGCGCACGCGCGCGAGGCGGCGGAACGCGAACAGGATCGCGAACGATACCGTCATCCAGCCGGCAAAGCCCTGCACGGTCTCGCCGAACCACCAGCCGTCCTTCTCGGTCATGATCCAGGCTTTCAGCACGTAGACCATGTACGGGTCGACGCCCAGGTCGTAGCACGTGACGACCATCGCGCCCAGCAGCGCCATGATCGCGTCGTGGCCAGGCGACGCGGGGCGGTCGACGGGGTCCTGCCACACGATCAGGTTGGCGATCACGTAGCCGACGTACGCCAGCGCGAACCACATCAGCGGGATCACGATCGGGACGTCGCCCAGCGCGGGCCCGAGCACGGGCGTGTAAGCGTAGCTGCCGAAGAACCAGCCGTACGACGACCCGAGCTGCTCGGCGAGCCAGCCGACGCTCGTGGCGATGACGACGAGGCGCAGCGCGGCGGCGCCGCCCAGCAGGTGGGCCGCGCTGGCCCAGCAGCAGCCGAACATCAGCAGCGAGCTGGCGACGAGGGCGACGGTGGTGTCGCCGCCGATGCGCTTGGCCAGGATGAGGAGGAAGACCGCCAGCAGCGTGGCGGCGATGACGGGCAGACGACGGCGCAGCAATGGGGTCATATGAGGCTCCAGGGGCACGACGTAACGATGAAATATGCGGCCACCGCAAGGGCGGCGGCCGCGCTTGAAATCAGAAGCGGTAGTCGAAACGGACGTCGGCCGTGCGCGGCTCGGTCGGCACGGCGAGGCCCGACGAACTGATCGTCATCGGCCGCACCTTGTCCTCGACGTTGCGCACGCGCGCCAGCACGCTCCACGGCGCACCGTCCGGTTCCCAGCCGAGGCGCAGGTCCGATTCCGTGTGGCCGGGCACGCGGAACTTCAGGCCCGCCTGCGGCACGCCCAGCAGGTAGCTGGCGCTCGCGCGCGTGCCCGCACCGGCCGTCAGCACGCCGCCTTTGATGTGCGTCCGGTGTTCCCAGCCGAGCGACAGCGTGCGCGCCGGCGTGCGGTCCAGCTTGACCCCGGCCCAGGAATGCACGCCGTCCGGCACGTAGCTCGCGTAGTGCGCGTCGAGCAGCGTGAGGGCATACGTGAAGCGGTCGGCGCTGGTCGCCAGCACCTGGCCATCCGCTTCCAGGCCGCGGATCGAGGCCGCGCCGGCGTTCGTCGTCTCGTAGCGCGGCCGGCCGTTGATCACGACCTCGTTCGACAGCTGCAGGTTGCGGTAGTCGTAGTGGAACACGGCCACGTTGAGTGTTGCGCGGCCGTCCCGGAAGCGGGTCTTGACGCCCGCCTCGTAGGCGCGCACGGTCTCCGGCTGGTACGTGAGGCTGGCGGCCGGCAGCGCGGTGGCGGCGGGGCAGCCGACGCCGTTGCGCGCGTCCCCCGCGGCGCAGCCGTCGTTGAAGCCGCCGGCCTTGTAGCCGGTCGCGATCGAGCCGTAGACGAGCGTGGCCGGGGCCAGGTCGTAGTCGAGGCCCAGGCGCCACGTCGTCTTGTCGGTGGAGATGCTGCCCGCGTTCAGTTCGCGCAGGTCGGTGGCCGCGTTGAACGCCGCCGTGCGCTGGTAGCCGATATAGCCGACACGCGACTTGTCGTCTTCCGTGTAGCGGGCGCCGGCCGTGGCGCGCAGGCCGTCGGCCAGGCGGACCGTCGCCTGCCCGAACACGGCCTTGCTGCGCGCTTCGACCGGGTCGTTGCCGAAGACATAGTAGGGCGGCAGGCCGACGGCCTGCAGGTCGCGGAAATAATAAGTGTCGCGCGCCCGTTCGCGGAACCAGTACACGCCGCCCTGGGCAGTCACGGGGCCGGCGCCGTTCGTCGCGAGACGCAGTTCGTGCGAATCCTGGCTGTACGTGCCGGTGAACGGCTGGCGCACGCCCAGCGCGATCGTCGGCGCCACGCGGTAGTAGAAGTTGTACAGGTAATCGTGATCGAAGCTGCGGTGCGCGCCCAGCCACGACAGGGTCGCTGGGCCGAGGTTCCAGCTCAGGTCCGCCGTCAGGCTGGACGTCTTCTTGTGCGAATAGCCCTGTTCGAAGCGCGTGTTCGGCGGGTTGAAGCGGTAGGTCAGCTGGCGGTCGGTCGAGTCGCCGTTCCACACCGGCTGGCCGGTCGCGATGCCGTTGTAGAAATTCGAGTCGGGTACCGTGCTGTCGTTGTTGCCGTCGTCGCGGCTCGCCTCGTAGCGCACCAGCAGCGCAGCGTTCTTGCCGAGCGCGAGCCTGGCCGACAGGCGCGCGGCGCGGTCGTCGCGGTCCAGGCCCAGGCCGCGCGGCGTGGTCGACCCGTTCTTCAGGTAAGCGTCGTGCTCGTTCCAGGTGGCGGCGGCGCGCAGCGCCAGCACGTCGTTCACGGGCACGTTGACCATGGCGCCGACCTTGCGCTCGCCCCGGCTGCCGTAGGCCGCGTTGACGTCGCCCTCGAAGCGGCCGACGGGCGCCTTCGTGATCACGTTGACGACGCCGGCGGTCGTGTTGCGGCCGTACAGCGTGCCTTGCGGGCCGCGCAGCACTTCGACGCGCTCGACGTCGTACAGCGCCACGTTCTGGCTCTGCGGCCGCGCGACGTAGACGCCGTCGACCATGAAGGCGGCCGACGGGTCGCCCTTTTCCGTGACGTCCGCATTGGACACGCCGCGGATCGTGATGCGCAGGCCGTCGTACGAGTTTTCCAGGTACGTATTCGGCAGGCGCGCGGCGAGGGCGCCCGGCGTGTCGGCGCCGATCGCGTCGAGCTGGCGCGCCGTGAGCACGCTCATCGCCACCGGCGTCTTCGATTCCGGCGCGGCCGTGCGCTGCGCCGTGACGATCACCTCCTGGATGCCGTCGCCCTGTGTCTCCACCTGCGCGCACGCCGGCGCGCTCCATGCGATCGCCGCGATCGACATGGCGAGCAGGTTGGGGGTCAACCGACCCTGCTGATTCTTCATGAACTATCCCAGTTTTTTTATAGTCGTTTGCTTGGTGCGCCGTGTCTTTTGCACTGGCGTCACCTGCCTGCGTGATTTTCGTGAGAGTTTATTGCAGGCGGGTGAAACGGAGGAGTCTATCAGGTAGTGCGAACGGGCAATAGTGCCCAGTAACCACAAAGTGATGCAATAAGGTTCACAAGTCGTTGTTTCCGGGGCACGCGCACGACTGATCCGGCGCAAATGCGCACAGCCTCGCTTCCTTATGCTTGTTGCATGGCGACGACATCTTTCCAACCCCGCGTGAGCGTGCTGGTGCCGACCTTCGACCAGGCGCACTTCATCGCCCGCGCGCTCGCGAGCCTGCAGGCCCAGACGCTGGACGCGTGGGAGGCGGTGGGCATGGACGACGGCTCGTGTGACGCGTCGGCGGCGGCGGTCGCATGCAGGCGCTGGCGCGCCGGCTCGGCGTGGGGGTGTTCTATGACGGCATCGACGACCAGGGCCGCGCAACTGCGCGACGGGCCCCGCGTGGGCGTACTGCGCATGCAGCGTGCAGTTCTGCTTCGAATACGCACGTGCCGGAACTTGTGGCCTTCTTCCGGCACGTGATCACACAGCAGGACGCGGCCCGCGGGTGGCGGGCCAGGCGCTCATGGCGCCGCGCGATCCTGGTGGTCGAGGTGATCCAGATGATCCAGATAAGCGGCGGCTTCGTTCACCCCTTCGTCGGCCGCCTTGTGGAGCCATCTCCGCGCTTCGGCGATATTTTTCTCGATGCCATAGCCCTCCGCCAGCGCGACGCCAAAGTGATAGCGGGCGAGGCTCGGATAGCTCGAGCCGTCGTCCAGTTGGGCCGCGCGGCGCATCAGCGCCGTCGATTGTGCGGCGTCCTGCCGGATGCCGATGCCGGTGTCGTACATCTGGGCCAGCCCGATCATGGAAAACACGTCGTTCCAGCGCCGGATGCAGTCTTCGAAGATCTGGATGGCGGCCGCGTGGTCCCCCGTCTTGTTCGCCGCATAGCCGTACAGGCATTTGATGCGCTTGTTGCTGGTGATGTAGGACCGATAGCTCAGTTCGCTTTCGGCGGATTTGATGTCGGGTGCGCCATTGCCTGGCGGTCGGGCATGTGCCACCGCGCCGTGAAGCGTGGCGCAGCACACGGTCGAGATGAGGAACTTTCGCATCGGATCTCCCTGGTTGTGAAGGTGGTTGATCCTTTAGCAATATCCGGGCCACATATTGGCCGCCGGCGAGCGCGACGATGTGTCACCTTATGGCACATTCCTGTGCCCCTGCGGTGTTCAATGCTGCCGCAACAGGTCCGCGCGCGGATAGCCCCAGTCCGGCACGGGACGGGGGCAGGGCATGTCTGCGAGGGAGGCATAGTCCATCGTCGAGAAATTGGCGCTGCCCAGCGGGCTCCAGCGTGCATCCGTCGCCGTCGTGCCGTCGATGGCCGGCGCGCGGGCGAAGCGCATCCAGGCGTTGAAGTGGCAATTGTTCTGTTGCAGGTCGTGCAGGCGCGCGAGGCTGTCGCGTGCGTCGCCTTGCCAGGCCAGTTGCGCATCGTCGCCGGCGGCACGGCCCGCGATCCCGGCCGGGCAGGAGGCGACCGGCGTGATGCCCGGCGCGACGCTGAGCTGGCCTCGGCGCAGGTGGTAGCTGCCGTGCGCCGCATCCGTGGCCACGGTCACGAACGACCAGCACAGCGGATTGGCGGGATAGGCGGACAGGGCCGTGTCGAGCAGGCGTTCGCCCGGGTCGAGGCGGGCGATGGCGGCTGCGACCGTGTCGCGGGCTGTGTGCATGGCAGCCGCCTGGACGAGGACGAAGGCGAGCGCCGCGGCCAGCCCGGCAGCCAGGGCGGTGCGGCCACGGTCGCCACCGGCGCGGCGCGCCCGCCAACGTGCGATCCACGCCAGGAAGCCGGCGAGGGCCAGCAGCCCGGCCAGCGAACCCCATTGCAGGAACCCGGCGAATGTCACGATGACGGGCACGCTCACCAGCAGGGCCAGCAGCAATCCGCGCCGCACGGGCCCGCGCACCATGAGGGCGAGCGGGATGCCGAACGCGATCCAGAAGACGGGTTCGACGATGAAGATGAGGTCGCCGTAATACCAGCGCGTATCGAACGGCCAGAACGGATGCACGCCGTAGACGTTGAGTGCGTCCATCGAGATGTGCAGCACCATGCCCAGGCACGCCGTCAGGACCGCCGCGAACCTGGCACGCGGGCTGGTGCGCAGCAGTCCGCGTGCGGCCGGCCACAGCAGCCAGACGAGCCCCAGCAACAGCGCGACTTCGCCGAGCGCCGCCAGCAACGTATGGGTATGGCCGCGGTGGTGCAACAGATAGCCCAGCGGCGCTTCGAGCAGCTTCGTGAGCACGAGGTCCAGGTCGGGGAAATTGCTGGCGAGGCAGCCGATGGTGAGGAGCATGCGCGTGCGGACGCGCTGCGCGTCGGGCGCGGGCTCGGCGGGCACGCTGCGGTCGATCAGCGCGCCGATGCCGAGGCCGACGACGGAGTGGGTGAGATTATCCATCCTGCAATCTTACCCAAACCGCAAGCTGGCGGATCGACGTGCTTACTGCGCGGACGGTGCGTTCAACGCGGTCCGGCAGATCCGGGCCGCCTGCAATCCCAGCCAGGCGGCGTTCGTCCAGAAGAAGACGTAAGGCAAGGCGACTAGGGCGACGCCGGCCGTCCGCGCGTAGAACGACAGCAGGATCGTGAGCGCGCCGCAGAACGAGGCGAGCACGAACGCCGCGCCATGCCGTGCAGCCGTTTCCGACGTGCCCGCCGCGAAGCCGATCAGCAGGGCGATGGCGAGGCAGATGGCGATGACGGCGGTCGAGGCAATCCCGGAAAAGCTGTTGTAGAGGCGGGCGAGAACGACGACGGTCGCGAGGTATCCACCCAGGAAAACGGTAAGTTGGCGTAATTTCATTGGAACTCAGGCAAGCTGTGCCATCGTCGGTCAGAAAATGCGACGATGCGCGAATACCACGAGTATACATGCACTCAGGAAAACCTGCCGCGGACCCGAACATTACTGCAGTAAAGGGATGCCCTGCAATTTGTCTGGATTCCGCACTACATATATACGCGAAATGGTGCCGTCGTGAATGCAAAACGATTGCACCGATTCGACTTTCCCATCGATGTAACGAACCAGTCCCGGTTCGCCGTTCACACGTGCCATCTTGTAGACAACCCGTTCGCGGAACGCGTTGTCAACTGCCCAATACAGTCCTGCTACGCGTCCTGTCCCGATGAGAACCTTGTGCAGGGACTCCACTTTTCCTCCGCCGTCCGCCCGGAATTCGACATCGGCCGCCAGGAGCGTCTTCATCGCAGCGCGATCGGCGTTGGCGGCCGCCTGCATGAATTGTTCGAGGACGACGCGATGCATCGACTTCGAGACCGTGAAACGCGGACTCTCCTGGCGTATCCGTTCCTGGGCCCGGTGGACCAATTGCCTGCAGGCGGCTTCGCTTTTGCCAAGCATGGCCGCGACGTCACCATAATCCTGGTCGAATACTTTGCGCATCAGGAAAGCGGCCCGCTCTTCCGGCGTGAGCCGTTCCAGCACCCAGAGCATGGCGACGGAGACATCGCTGGCCAGTTCGGCAGCGGCCTCGGGCGTGTCTTCGACGATCTCGACGACAGGTTCCGGAAGCCACCAGCCGGTGTAGGCATCACGCTCGGTTTTCCGGCTGCGCAAGCGATCGATCGACAGCCGCGTCGTGATGGTCACCAGCCAGGCTTCAGCCGACCTGACGTCGTCACGCACGCTTGCGCTGTACCGCAGCCAGGCGTCCTGGACGACGTCCTCCGCGTCGGCGCGCATGCCGAGCATGCGATAGGCAATCAAGAAAAGACGTGGGCGTAATGCTTCGAACGCAAGCAGGTCGGCGGACTTCATGGCTATCCCGGGGGCTTGAACAATACTTACTAGACGATCCGGCTCCGCCTATTGTGACGGATTGGTCCGGTGTGTCACGGCAGCGCGCGGCCGCACGTCTTGTGGATAGCGGCGGGCAGGGTTGCCAACCGCATGACCAATCACCGCATGAAAGGAAAACGCACGATGAATCGCGCAAACTGGTTTCAAGTGTCGCAGGAAGGCGCCAAGGCGCTGGGAGCACTGCACCATTACGCAACGACGGGCACGGGTCTGGAACCGGGACTCATACACCTCGTGTTCCTCAGGACGTCGCAATTGAACGGTTGCGCACATTGCATCGACGTCCACACCCGCGATCTCATCAAACACGGGATGTCCGTCGACAAGATCGTACTGGTGCCGGTATGGGAAGAAGCCGCCTATCTGTTTTCGGACCAGGAACGGGCGGCCCTGGCGTGGACGGAGGAAGTAACGCGCGTGAGCGAGACCCATGCATCGGACGCGGCCTACGCGGCGGCATTGGCCGCATTTGGAGAAACGGCCCTGGTCGAACTGACGATCGTGATCGCGGCCATGAACGCGATCAATCGCATGGGCATCAGCTTCCGGTTGACACCGCGCGCAAAGGCCTAGGACCATGGGGCAGGCAGCACCGCGACACTCCCCGTGTAGCCGTCCGGCAGCACCAATGACCGGCAGGTGCACGCCGCCGGCAGGGATTCATCGCAGGCGCCCCATTCCGCCAGCGCCAGCCCACGGCATTTGAGCCTGGCCTCGCGCTCGCTCCACGCGCGCGCGAACGCGGGCACGCCGGCCAGCGTGGCCGCGGCCGCCGGGCCGAGATAGTCGCGGGCGACGGCTTGCCAGTCCGGGACGTCGGTGACCTGCATGACGTCGATGCCGACGGCGCCGCCGTCCAGCCGCAGGGCCGCCACGGACAGGTCGCCGTCGTGGCTGATCGACAGCGCGACGCGGCGGCCATCGTCGAGCAGCGCCCAGGGCGCCTCGCCCGGCGCACCACTCAGCCGGATCGACGACGGCGACAGCCCGCTCGCCTGCGCCAGCGCGGCCAGCAGTGCGGAACGGATCGTGCGCCTGGCCGTCGCGCGGTCGGTTTGCCCGCGCACGCCGACGATGTGCACGCCCGGAGCGGAAGCAGGCGCATCTGCAAACCCGCCCCCGTCCCACCAGCGCACAGGCAATGCGCGATCCATCACACGCGCTGCGGCGCCGCCGGCAGCCCGTTCCAGCCCGTCGCGGCCGGAATGTGCTCGCCCTTCATGACAAGGGTCAGCGGGCCGATGCGGGCATTGTCCCCGACCTTCGCGCTGTACAGCACGGCACTGCGCGGGCCCAGGTACACCTTGCTGCCGATGTCGACGTGATCGATCTTCATCACCCGGTCTTCGAACAAATGGGTCTGCGGGCAGGACAGCGCGTTCAGCTCGCTGTGGTCGCCGATCGTCACGCAGTCGAATTCCGTGATGTCCGTCGTGTCCATGTAGACGCCGCGACCGATACGGCAGCCGAGCAGGTTGAACGCGACCGGCAGCCACGGCGTGCCGCGCAGGTAGCGCATGAAGTTGGGCACGGCGATGCCTTCGTACATGTTCGTGACGCCTTCGGACAGCCAGACGAACGGTGTCCACATCGGCTCCGCCCGCTTCTTGTAACGGCCCAGCAGCAGCCATTTGAACGCGAGCACGAACAGGTAGTTGCCGATGCCGTAGGCGAGGCTGATGAGGGCCAGGTCCCAGATCACTTCGCCCCAGCGGCCGGCCCCGGCGATCGGCATCAGGTCCAGCACGACCGTGTAGCCGACGGCGATGACGACCGCGTGCGGCGCGACGATGCGGAACGCTTCCACGAGCGCGCGGCCCAGGCGGCGCGCCGCCGACGGGCGGTAGGTCAGGTGTTCCGGATAGCCGCTGACCTGTTCGCGCGCGGGCAGGTGGATCGGCGGCGAGCCGAGCCACGTGTCGCCGCCCGTCATGCGCTCGTTCGCCGGCGCATGCGTGTGCACGCCCACGAGGACGCCTTCCGGCAGCACGGTGCCGTCCGGGATATAGCTGCCGTTGCCGACGAAGCTGCGATTCGAGACGACGGTCGCTTCCATCGTCATCCAGCCGCCGTCGATCTGCTCGTCGCCCAGCATGACGGCGTCGGCGATAAAGGTCTCGTCGCCCAAGGTCAGCATGTCGGGGACGACGCCCAGCGCCGTCGAGATCTCGGCATCGCGGCCGACCTTCGCGCCCAGCAGGCGGTACCAGAACGGCGCGAACACGGTCGCGTAGATGCCGTGCAGGACGTTCAGACTCGACTCCTGGATATGGCTCACGAGCCATTTTTTGCAGTACGCGTTGCTGTGCACGGCCGAGCGGCCCGGCATCATGCGGGGCAGGAAGCCCCAGCGGATGGCGGCCGACACGAGCATCGTCAGCGCGATCAGCACGGCCGATGCGGGAAGGGCCAGCACGAAGTAGCGCAGCAGCTGGCCCTGGATCGAGTTCTGCGCGAGGATCGGCAGGGTGCCGCGTTCGTCGAACCAGTCGATCAGCACGAAGCTGGGAAACACGGGCATGAAGAACAGCGTGGCCACGAGCAGCATGCCGAACACGAAGAACAGGGCTTCGCCGGCGAGGCGGGCACGGCTGACGCGCGGGCGCGGCGGCAGGGTCGACGGGTCGAACGCGCCGGCGTCGCGCGCGGGCGAGCCGCACCAGACGCGGCCGTCCGGCACGCTCCCCCATCCGGCAGCGCGGATTGTCCCTCCAGGTGGCCGCGCCGGCCCACCTGCGTATTGCCTTCCAGGATCGCGTACGACGACACGCAGGCGTCGTCGTCGAGTGCGATGCGGCCCAGGATCAGCCGGCCCCGTTCCACGCGCGCGTTCTCGAAGTTGACGGCGTTGCCGATGCTGACGTTGTCGCCAATGGCGAGCAGGTCGGGCGCGCGGATCGTCAGCGAGCCGATCACGACGTCATGCCCGATCTTCGCGCCCAGCAGGCGCAGGTACCAGCCGTACAGCGACGAGCCGGCCAGCAGGTAGGTCGGGGCCGCCTCGACGAGGCGGTCCGCGAGCCACCAGCGGAAATAGGTCGCGCCCCACAGCGGATACACGCCGGGCTTCAGGCGGCCCGCGACGAGCCACTTGCCGCCGACGGCGAAGACGAATTCCAGCAGGGTCGCGAGCAGGAACACGACGATCGACGCGGCGATGGCGCGCGCCACGGAGTCGCCCGGGTCGCCCGTGAAGAAGTGGTAAGTGAAGAACGGTGCCAGCCACTGGGCCATGCGCAGCGTGATCAGCACGGGGACGGTCGCCAGCTGGGCGACGCCGCACAGCCAGCGGCGAGCTTCGGACGGCGGCGTCCAGTCGGGCTCGATGGCGGCCGTGCCGGCGGCCTGGTCCAGGCCCGAGGCGATGGCGCCGATCTGGCGGTGCGAATAAATGTCGCGCACCGTGACGTGGGCGAAGCGCGGGTCGGCGCGCAGGGCCGTGGCGAGGCGGGCGGCGAAGAACGAATGGCCGCCCAGGTCGCTGAAGAAGTCCAGTTCGCGGCGGATTGGCTGGCCCGGGAACAATTTCTCCAGCGCCGCGAACAGCGCTTCCTCGCCCGGCGTTTCCGCCACGTCCGATTCGGCCGGATCGCTGGGCAGCGGGGCCGACAGGGCCATCGCCTTCAGCGCCTTGCGGTCGATCTTGCCGGACGTCAGGCGCGGCATCACGGACAGCGTTTCGAAGCGGCTCGGCACCATGTACGGCGGCAGCTTTTCCGACAGCGCGCGGCGCAACGTGGCCGGCGCCAGCTGTTCCGGCGTCGCACCGGCGGCCGGCACCAGGTAGGCGACGAGGCGGTCGATGCCGTCGTCCTTGCGCAGCAGCACGGCCGTCGTGCCGACGCCGTCCTGCTGCGCGAGCTGGGCCTCGATCTCGCCCAGTTCCACGCGAAAACCCCGGATCTTGACCTGGTCGTCCGTGCGGCCCAGGCACACGACCTGGCCGTCCGGCTCGATGCGCGCGAGGTCGCCCGTGCGGTACAGGCGCGGATCGTCCGGGCCCACGCTCCACGGGTTCGCGAGGAATTTCTCGGCAGTCAGGTCGGGACGGCCGAGATAGCCGGCCGACAGGCCCGGACCGATGATGCACAGCTCGCCCGTGGCGCCGCGCGGCAGCAGTTGCACGCCTTTGTCGGTCTCGGTGGAAATGACCAGCAAGCCGTAGTTCGGCAGCGGCGTGCCGATCGTGATCAACCGGCCCGGCTCCAGGCGCGCGAGGCTGGCCGACACGGTCGCTTCCGTCGGGCCATACGTGTTGAACATCTGGCGGCCCGGCCTGGAAAAGCGCTCGACCACCGTTTCCGGGCACATTTCTCCGCCCAGGTTGATGATGCGCAGGCCGGGCACGTCGTCCGCGAACAGCGCGAGCAGGGTCGGCACCGCGTGCAGTACGGTGACGCCATTCTCGGACAGCAGGCGCGGCAGCGCTTCCGGATCGCCGGCCGTCTCCTTCGGCCCGAGCCACAAGGTGGCGCCGACGAGGTAGGAAATCCAGATTTCCTCGAACGACATGTCGAAGGCGACCGAAAAGCCCTGGTAGACGCGGTCGGTGGCCTTGACGCCCAGCACTTCGTTCTCGCTGCGCAGGAAGTGGCAGATGCTGCGCTGGTCGATGAGGATGCCTTTCGGCTTGCCCGTCGAGCCCGACGTGTAGATGACGTAGGCGGGGGCATCGCCGTCGACCTTGCCCCGGCGGCGCAGCGCGTAACCGTCGGGCGCGGGCGCCAGCAGTGCTTCGGCCGTGTGGATGGGCTGCGCCACCACGCCGAGACGGTCGCGCATGCGCTCGCTGCTCACGAGGGCAGGGGAGCCGGCGTCGTCCATGCACACGAGCAGGCGCTCGACGGGCGTGTCCTCGTCGACCGGCAGCCAGGCGGCGCCGGCCTTGGCGATCGCCGCCTGCATGACGAGCAGGTCGATGCCGCGCGGCATCCATAGTCCGACGATATGGCCGGGCCGGATGCCCGCGTCGATCAGGCGCGACGCGGCCAGGCTGGACAGGGCGTCGAGCTCGCGATACGTGAGGCGGCGGTCGCCGGCGATGAGGGCGAGCTGGTCCGGTGCGCGGGCCGCGCTCGCTTCCAGCAGGTCGGCCAGGATCTCGTCGCGCAACAGCTCGGGCTGGTGCGGGCCGTAGAGGACATCGGGGTGCCGTGTCAGAGGGGAGATATCGTTCATCGACGGCTATGTTGGGGTTGGTTGAATTTCATCAAGACACAAAAATACGAACCTGGCAGCCACATCTGCGCAGGGTACTCCATTTTAACGGCCGGGCGTCGCAACTGTTTCGTTACGCGCCAGACCACTCGTCATTCCGTCATTTTTGATCTGGATCAAGGATTTGGCAGGTCCAGATTTCATAAAATTTCCCTAAAACAATATTCCTTATCAAAAGCCAGGAGCCACGCTTGCGTACCAACCTGCCCGTCACGGGCATCGAATACCCGTTGCAGGACGGCCAGTCCATCGTGTCCAAGACGGACACCAAAGGCCGCATCACCTACGTCAACCCCGCCTTCATCGAAGTCAGCGGCTTTACCGAGGAGGAATTGATCGGCAAGGCCCACAACATCGTCCGCCACCCGGACATGCCGCCGGCGGCGTTCGCCGACCTGTGGCAAACGCTGCAGGGGGGTGAACCGTGGACAGGACTCGTGAAAAATCGTCGAAAAAATGGCGATTACTACTGGGTCGTGGCGAACGTCGTGCCCATCAAGGAGGAGGGGACGACGGTGGGCTACATGTCGGTCCGCACCCGACCCGCGCGCGACGAGGTCGAACGGGCCGAAGCGATCTATAAACGCCTGCGCGACGGCCGGGCGGAGGGGCTCGCGCTCCGGCGCGGCGCCGTCGTCCGCACCGCGTGGTGGGCGCGCCTGCTGGACTTGCGCACCTTGCCGCTGGGCCGGCGCCTCGGCATCATGATGTGCACGCAGGCGCTGCTGATGGGGGTGCTGGCCTGTGTCACCCAGGCCTGGGGCTGGCGCCTGCTGGCGCTGGCCGGCGCGGCGCTGACCCTGCTGGCCTGGGCCGAGCTGCACCGGTCCATCGTGGCGCCCATGCACCGGGCGCTGGGCGCCGTCCATGCGCTGGCCGGCGGCGATCTGTCGCGCCCGCCCGCACGGGGACGCGACGACGAAATGGGCCGTCTGCTGCTCGCGCTGCGCCAGTTGAACATCAACCTGACGGCGATCGTGGGTGACGTGCGCACGGGCGTCGGCGCGATCCATGCGGCCACGCGCGATATCGCGACGGGCAACCACGACCTCGCCCGCCGCACGGAAGCGCAGGCCGCGAGCCTGGAACAGACGGCCGCGAGCCTCGCCCACATCGCGGCCAAGGCGGGCCAGAACACGGACAGCGCCGAGCGCGCCGACACCCTGGTCGGCGAGGCCTCCCAGGTGGCGGGCCGCGGCGGCGCGGCCGTGCTGGAAGTCGGCACGACGATGGGCCAGATCAGCGGCTCGGCCACGCGCATCGTCGACATCATCGGCCTGATCGACGGCATCGCGTTCCAGACCAACATCCTGGCGCTGAATGCCGCCGTGGAAGCGGCGCGCGCGGGCGAGCAGGGGCGCGGGTTCGCCGTCGTGGCGGGCGAAGTCCGCAGCCTGGCCCAGCGCTCGGCGGGCGCGGCCAGGGAAATCAAGGCGCTGATCGAGGATTCCGTGCACCAGGTCGGGCAGGGCAACGAGCTCGTCGACGCGGCGGGCCAGACGATGCACCAGGTCGTGGGCGCCGTGCAGGACGCGGCCGCCATCATGGGCGACATCACGGCGGCGTCGCGCGCGCAGAACGAGGGCATCGCGGAAGTGAATGCGGCGATGGTCGAACTCGATGGCATCACGCGCGAGAACGCGGCCCTCGTGGAAGAGTCGGCCATGGCTTCCGCCAGCGTGGCGGACCAGGTGGGCCATCTGGGGCAGGTGTTGTCGGTTTTTAAACTTGGGCGCTAACACACCGGCTTCGGCGATTTTTGATGCAAGTCAAGGATTTTGCGGACCCGCCTCAATAGACTCATCTTGACTATTCACGCCGCAGGCCCAGGAGTTTCCCAGATGTTCGACGCAGTCCCCGCAACCAGCGCCACCCGGGTGCATCCCGCGCTCCAGCCCGTCGTCGAGTTCGACGCGGACCTGATCGCCCGGTTGAGCCGCAACGGCCCCCGCTACACGTCGTATCCGACGGCGGACCGCTTCACGGAATCGTTCGGCTACCGCGATTTCCTGCACGCCGTGGCGGACCTGCGCACGCGCGGCGGCGCCAAGCCGCTGTCGCTGTACGTGCACATCCCGTTCTGCGACACCGTCTGCTATTACTGCGCCTGCAACAAGATCGTCACGAAGAACCGCGAGAAGGCGGCGACCTACCTCGCTTACCTGAAACGCGAAGTCGAGATGCAGGGCCGCCTGTTCGCCGGCATGAACGAAGTCGGGCAGCTGCACTTCGGCGGCGGCACGCCGACTTACCTGTCGGACGCGCAGATGGAAGACCTGATGGCGCACCTGCGCCGCTGCTTCCGCTTCGCGCCGGATGCCGCCGGCGAATACTCCATCGAGATCGACCCGCGCACCGTATCGGCCGAGCGCGTGCACGGCCTGCGGCGCCAGGGTTTCAACCGCATCAGCCTCGGTGTGCAGGACTTCGATCCGGACGTGCAGCGCGCCGTCAACCGCATCCAGCCCGAGGCCGAAACGCGCGCCATCATCGCGGCCGCGCGCGATGCGGACTTCCGCTCCATCAGCATCGACCTGATCTACGGCCTGCCGAAGCAGACGCCGGCCACGATGCGCACGACGCTCGACAAGGTGATCGATGCGGCGCCGGACCGCATCGCGATGTACCACTACGCGCACCTGCCGCATCTGTTCAAGCCGCAGCGCCGCATCATTGAAGCGGACATGCCCGACAGCGACACGAAGCTGCGCATGCTCCAGCTGTGCATCGAGCGCCTGACGGCTGCGGGGTATGTGTATATCGGCATGGACCATTTCGCCCGGCCGGACGACGACCTCGCCATCGCGCAGCAGCAGGGCCGATTGCACCGTAACTTCCAGGGCTATTCGACGCACGCCGACGCGGACCTCGTCGCATGCGGCGTGTCCGCCATCGGCGCGGTCGGGGCCACGTACAGCCAGAACGTCAAGACGCTGGACGCCTATTACGATGCGCTCGACCGCAACGAGCTGCCGGTGGCGCGCGGCGCCCGGCTGTCGATGGACGATGCGCTGCGCCGCACGATCATCCAGAAGCTGATGTGCCAGTTCGAGCTGTCCATCAGCACCATCGAGCTCGCGTTCCCGATCGCGTTCCACGCCTATTTCGCGCGCGAGATGGCGCAGCTGGCAGGGCTGGAACGGGATGGTCTCGTCGAACTCGCGCCGGACTGGATCAGCGTCACGTTGAAAGGGCGCCTCCTGATCCGCAACGTGTGCACGGTGTTCGACCGCTACCTCGCCACGCGCGGCCCGGCCACGCATTCCAGGACCATATAACGCCATGAACGTCGCGCTGATTCCGGTATTCGTCGTGGGCCTGCTGGGCAGCGTCCACTGCGCCGGCATGTGCGGCGGGATCGTGGGCGCGCTGTCGGTGGCGCCTTCCGTGGGGCGGGTCATCCCCGTGCGCGTGGCCGCGCAGCGGGCGCCCGTCGCCAACGCCTTCGCCTATAACGCGGGACGCATCGGCAGCTACATGGTCGCGGGCGGGCTGGCCGGCGGCCTCGCTCAGGGCGCGCAGGCGTTCGCGAAGCTGCCGGCACTGCAGGCGGGCGCGTACTGGCTCGCGAACCTGATGCTTGCCGCGCTGGGGCTGTACCTGATGGATGCGTGGCGCGGCCTGGCGCGGCTGGAGCAGGGCGGCCGCTTCGTGTGGCGCGGCGTGCAGCCCCTGCTGAAGAAAGTGGGCCCGCTGGACCGGCCCGCGCGCATGTTCGTGGCGGGCGGCCTGTGGGGCTGGCTGCCGTGCGGGATGGTCTACAGCGTCCTCGTCACCGCGATGCTGAGCGGTTCCGCCTTCCACGGCGCGCTCGTGATGCTGGCCTTCGGCCTCGGCACCCTGCCGATGCTGCTGGGCCTGGGCTTGATGGGCGCGCGCCTGCGCGGCTGGCTCGCGAGCCCGCGCGTGCGGCTCGCGTGCGGCATCCTCGTGCTGGGCTTCGGCCTGCTGGGCCTCGCGCGCGCGGCCGGGGGCCTGCCGCATGGCTGGGTGCAGGACATCTGCGTCGCACCCGGAGCCGGCGCATGAGCGCGGCCGTCCTCGACACCGCCGCGTGCTGGCACTGCGGCCAGCCGGCACGGGCCGCGAGTCCATGGTCGGCCGTCGTCGACGGCGCGAACCGCACCATGTGCTGTCCCGGTTGCGCCGCCGCCGCGCAGGCCATCGCGGACGCCGGCCTCGCCGACTATTACGACAACCGCACCGAATTCGCCGCGCGCATCGGGGACGACGCCGACCTGGCCGCCCTGCGCGCGTACGACGACGCGGTCGATGCCGACGATGTCGTCTTCACCATCGAAGGCATCCGCTGCGCCGCGTGCGTGTGGCTGATCGAACGCCGCCTGAACGCGCTGCCCGGCGTGACGCATGCGCTGCTGAACGTGGCGACGGAGCGCCTGCGCGTACGCCGCGACCCGGCCGTGGCGAAGGCCAGCGACATCATCGCGGCACTGCGCGCGATCGGCTACACGGCGTATCCGCTGGATGCGGAGCGCCAGGGGGCCCACCTCGAACGGGAGCGCAAGACCCTGTTCCGCCGCCTGTTCGTCGCAGGCATGTCGATGATGCAGGTGATGATGTACGCCGTCCCCGTGTACCTGGCGACGGACGGCACGATGGATGCCGACATGCGCGCGCTGATGCACTGGGCAGCGCTGCTGCTGACCGTGCCGGCCGTCGCGTACTCGTCGTGGCCGTTCCTCCGTGGCGCGTGGATGGACTTGCGGCGCGGCGTGGCCGGCATGGACGTGCCGGTGGCGCTGGGCATCCTCGCCGCATCCGCCGCCAGCGTCGTCGCCGTCGTGCGCGGCCACGGCGACGTGTACTTCGATTCGATCACGATGTTCGTGTTCCTGCTGCTGGGCAGCCGCTACCTGGAGCTGGACGCGCGCCGGCGCGCCGCGCGCGCCCTCGAGGGCCTGCAGCGCGCGGCACCCGCGACGGCGCAGCGCTTCGTCGACTTTCCGGGCGCGCGCGCGACCGAGACCGTCCCCGCCGGCGCGCTCGTGCCGGGCGACGTCGTGCTCGTGCCGCCCGGCCAGGCCGTCCCGGCCGACGGCGTCATCGTGGAAGGCGACACGGAAGTCGACCTCGCGCTGCTGACGGGCGAAAGCCGCACGCGCGCGCTGGGGCCGGGCGCGCAACTGCCCGGCGGCGCCGTCAACGTCGCGCAGGCGATCGTCGTGCGCGTGACGAGCAGTGCGCGCGACAGCACCTTGGCGTTGCTGGTGCGCCTCGTCGAACGCGCGGGCCAGGACAAGCCCGCGCTGGCGCTGTGGGCCGACCGCGTGGGCGCGTGGTTCGTGCTGGCGCTGCTCGTGCTGACCGTCGTCGTGTGCGCGGGCTGGTATCTCGTCGATCCGGCGCGCGCGTGGCCGGCGGCGATCGCGGTGCTCGTCGTGTCGTGCCCGTGCGCGCTGTCGCTGGCCACGCCGACGGCGCTCGCCGCCGCCACCGACCGCCTGCTGCGCAGAGGCGCGCTGGCCGTCAAGCCGCATGTGCTGGAAACGCTGGGCCGTGCGACGCACGTCGTGTTCGACAAGACGGGCACGCTGACCTACGGCCACCCCGTGCTGCGCCAGACCGTGACGTTCGGCGGCGCGAGCCGGCGCATGGCGCTGCAGCTGGCCGCCGCGCTGGAAACGGGCAGCGCGCATCCGCTGGCGCAGGCGATCCGCGACGCGGCCGGGCCGGCCGCGCTGGTCGCGAACATGGTCAACCAGGTCGTCGGCAAAGGCATCGAGGGCGAGATCGGCGGCCGCCGTTACCGTCTCGGCAACGCCGCGTTCGTGGCCGGCATCGCGTGCGGCCAGATCCCGGGCGGCCAGCCGGGCGGCGTGACGGCCGTGTGGCTGGGCACCACGTCCGGCTGGGTCGCGCGCTTCGACCTCGTCGACGACATCCGGCCGGAGGCGCGCGACGTCGTGGCCGGCCTGCGCGCGGCCGGCAAGACGGTCGTGCTGCTGTCCGGCGACGACGACGAGGCCGCGCAGGACGTCGCCATGCAGCTCGGCATCGCGCACGCGCTGGGCAACCAGCTGCCCGAAGATAAACTGACCGTCGTGCGCGGCCTGCAGCGCGAGGGCGCCGTCGTGGCGATGGTCGGCGACGGCATCAACGATGCGGCCGTGCTGTCGGGCGCCGACGTGAGTTTCGCGATGGGGCAGGGCGCGCAGCTGGCGCAGCTGCACGCCGACTGCGTACTGCTGGGCGAGGGCTTGCGCCCGCTGGAGGCCGCGCTGGACACGGCGGCGGCCACGCTGCGCGTGATCCGCCAGAACCTCGGATGGGCGATGCTGTACAACGTGGCGGCGATTCCGGCGGCGGCGAGCGGCCTGCTGAATCCGTGGCTGTCGGGCGTGGGGATGGCCGCGAGTTCGGCGCTCGTGGTGCTCAACGCGGCGCGCCTGAGGAGGGCATGACGATGGAAGCCTTGTATTTGCTGGTGCCGCTCAGTGTGATGCTCGTCGCGTTCGCGGTGTGGATCTTCTTCGGGGCGGCGGACAGCGGGCAGTTCGACGATCTGGAGGGACCGGCGTTGCGGATTCTCAGCGACGACGATTGACGGACTCCGTCGTTCCCGCGCAGGCGGGGACCCAATTTTGCATGCGTATCGACAATGCGTACAACTTGGATCCCCGCCTGCGCGGAGATGACGGTGATCCGCGCAAGTGAAGGTATTACATGCTCGGCCCGCGTCCCGTCCGCTGTTCCTTCTCGATCCGCTCCTGGCACGCGGTGCGGGTCTTCTGGGACCGGGTTGCGGATTCTCAGCGACGACGATTGATTCACCACCGTCGTTCCCGCGCAGGCGGGAACCCAATTTTGCATGCGTATCGACCATGCGTACAACTTGGATCCCCCCCCTGTGCGGGGATGACGGTGATCCGCGCAAGCGAAGGTATTACATGCTCGGGCCTCGTCCCGTCCGCTGTTCCTTCTCGATCCGCTCCTGGCAAGCGATACACGTCCGCACCGTCGGCGTCGCCAGCAACCGCGCTTCCGGAATGTCGCGCCCGCACGATTCGCAGATGCCGATCGCGCCCGCTTCCAGGCGCCCGATCGCGGCGTCGATCTCGTGCAGCAGATTCGCCTCGTGCTCGGCCAGGTGTTCCTCGTTATGGCTGAGCATCTCGCCGGCCGGCGCGTCGTCGTTCTGGCCCATGTGGGCGTTCGGCGAGATCGCCGGGCGGTCGTCCGTATCGCCATCCGTGCGGGCACGCACGGTGGCCAGCGCGTCCTCGCGCGCCTTGTGCAGGCGCTGGCCGAGTTGCTCGTGGAGTTCAGGTGAAATTGGCGGCATGGTCATCGTCCTCTTCGTTGTCAAAAGCGTCGGGTCAGTGTGGCGGACCATGGAGCGTCATGTTTGACGCACCTCATATCGTCCATTTAAAACGCCAGTCTGCTTTCAGCAACATCGAGGAAGAAGCCGGCTCCTTCCCTGGACCCAATCTGGAATTTTTGATTCACATCAAGGATTTGGAGCCCCCAGGAAACCTACCCTGACGGTGTCGTCTTTCTTATTCTTCAGGGAGTGCACCTTGGACAGCAGTCTAAACTATAACTACAAGATCGTGCGCCAGTTTGCCGTCGCAACTGTCGTCTGGGGCGTGATCGGCATGCTCGCGGGCGTGTGGATCGCCGCGCAGCTCGCCTGGCCGGCATTGAACTTCGATATCCCGTGGCTCACGTACGGCCGCCTGCGGCCGCTGCACACGAACGCGGTGATCTTCGCGTTCGGCATCTGCGGCCTGTTCGCCACCTCCTACTATGTCGTGCAGCGCACGTGCCAGGTCCGGCTGTTCTCCGACCGGCTGGCCGCCTTCACGTTCTGGGGCTGGCAGGCCGTGCTCGTGTCGGCCGCCATCACCTTGCCGCTGGGCTTCACGCGCGGCAAGGAATACGCCGAGCTGGAATGGCCCATCGCCATCCTGATCGCCATCGTGTGGGTCGCATACGCCGTCGTCTTCTTCGGCACCATCGTCAAGCGCCGCGTGCAGCACATCTACGTCGCCAACTGGTTCTTCGGCGGGTACATCCTCGCCGTCGCCATCCTCCACATCGTCAACGGCATGTCGATGCCGGTGACCCTGTTCAAGTCGTACTCGATGTACGCCGGCGTGCAGGACGCGATGATCCAGTGGTGGTACGGCCATAACGCCGTCGGCTTCATCCTCACGGCCGGCTACCTGGGCATGGTCTACTACTTCATTCCGAAACAGGCCGGGCGTCCGGTGTACTCGTACCGTTTGTCGATCGTGCACTTCTGGGCCCTGATCTTCACCTACATGTGGGCCGGTCCGCACCACCTGCACTACACGGCGCTGCCCGACTGGACGCAGTCGATCGGCATGGTGTTCTCGCTGATCCTGCTGGCACCGTCGTGGGGCGGCATGATCAACGGGATCATGACCCTGTCCGGCGCCTGGCACAAGCTGCGCTCGGATCCGCTGCTGAAATTCATGATCGTGTCGCTGTCGTTCTACGGCATGGCCACGTTCGAGGGCCCGATGATGTCGATTAAAACGATCAACTCGCTGTCGCACTACACGGACTGGGGCATCGCCCACGTGCACGGCGGCGCGCTGGGCTGGGTCGGTTTCATCACGATGGGTTCCCTGTACTACCTGATCCCGCGCCTCGCCGGCAAGAAGCAGATGGCCAGCATGGCGCTCGTCGAGACGCACTTCTGGCTCGGCACCATCGGCATCGTGCTGTACATCGCCGCGATGTGGATCGCCGGCGTGATGCAGGGCCTGATGTGGCGCGCCGTGAACCCGGACGGCACGCTGACCTACACCTTCGTCGAAGGCGTCAAGGCGACGTATCCGTACTACGTGATCCGCTTCGGCGGCGGCCTGATGTACCTGACCGGCATGTGCCTGATGGCGTACAACACGTGGCTGACGATGCGCGGCACGCAGTCCGTCGACGCCCGCATCCCCGCACTGCCTTCGCATGGCAAGACGCATGCGGTCCCGGAACACGCCTGATAGAACACGCAGGAGCATAACCATGAAATTCACCCATGAGTGGATCGAGAAGAACCCCTGGCTGCTGATCGGCCTCGTGCTGGTCGTGGTCTCGTTCGGCGGCCTCGTCGAGATCGTGCCGCTGTTCTTCCAGCATTCGACCACCGAACCCGTCGCCGGCCTGAAGCCGTATTCGCCGCTGCGCCTGGCCGGCCGCGACGTCTACATCCGCGAAGGCTGCTACAACTGCCACTCGCAGATGATCCGCCCGTTCCGCGCCGAGACCGAGCGCTACGGCCATTACTCGGTCGCGGGCGAATTCGTCTACGACCACCCGTTCCAGTGGGGCTCCAAGCGCACCGGCCCGGACCTGGCGCGCGTCGGCGGCCGCTACTCGGACGAGTGGCACCGCACCCACCTCGACAACCCGCGCGACGTCGTGCCGGAATCGAACATGCCCGGCTATCCGTGGCTGGCCACGGCCAAGCTGGACCCGCAGTCGATCGTGCCGAAGATGCGCGCGATGCAGCGCCTGAATGTCCCGTACACGGAACAGGACATCAAGGACGCGCCGGCGCAGCTGGCGGATAAAACGGAGCAGGACGCGCTGGTCGCCTACCTGCAGGGTCTCGGCACCCAGATCAAGAATCGGAACTAGGAACCGACATGGCCATCCAACATATTTTCGACGACGCGAGCCGCGTGATGACGGTCGTGAGTTTCACCACCTTCCTGGGCATTCTTGCGTGGACCTTCCTGTTGCGCAGGGAGCGCGACTTCGCCGCGACGGCCGCGCTGCCGTTTGCCGACGATGACGAGGTGGAGGACGACTATGTCTGACTTCACGAGCGGTTTCTGGAACTGGTACATCGTCCTGATCACGGTGCTGGGCATCGCCGGCTGCGCGATCTTGCTGTGGTCGCAGTCGCGCCACAAGGTGCGCCTGGACGAACACGGCCAGCCCGAGAAGACGACGGGCCACGTGTGGGACGAGGACCTGACGGAACTGAACACGCCGATGCCGCGCTGGTGGATGTTCATGTTCTACCTGACGATCCTGTTCGGCATCGGCTACCTGGTCCTGTACCCGGGCCTCGGCAGCTATGCGGGCCGCCTCGGCTGGCAATCTGCCGGCGCGTACAAGCAGGAGCTGGCGCGGGCCGATGCCGACTACGGTCCCCTGTTCGCGCAATACCTGAAGCGCGACCTCAAGGACGTGGCGAGCGACCCTCAGGCCCACGCCATCGGCGAACGCCTGTTCCTCACGTATTGCGCGCAGTGCCACGGCTCGGATGCCCGCGGCAACAAGGGCTATCCGAACCTGACGGACACCGATTGGCTGTACGGCGGCGAGCCGTCCGTGATCAAGGAAACGATCATGAAGGGCCGCAACGGCCAGATGCCGCCGATGGGCGCGGCGCTCGGTGCCGACACGGACGTGGAGAACGTCGCGCACTACGTGATGAGTCTCTCCGGCGCGCCGGCCGACCCGATCAAAGTCGCCTTCGGCGAGCCGAAGTTCGCAGCCTGCGCCGCGTGCCACGGCCCCGACGCGCATGGCAATCCGATGCTGGGCGCGCCGAACCTGGCGGACAAGGTATGGCTGTACGGCGGCAGCGCGGAGACGATCATGGAGACGATCCGCAAGGGCCGCAACAACACGATGCCCGCGTGGGGCGAATTCCTCGGCGAGGGCAAGGCGCACGTGCTGGCCGCCTACGTCTGGTCGCTGTCCAACGCGCCGGGCACGCCCCACGAGGTGGCGGCAAAATGAACGCGCGCGCACCCAAGGAGGCGGTCATCAAGATGTACGCCAAGCGCGAGGACATCCATCCGCGCGAGGTGAAGGGGCCGTTCGCCACCCTGCGCTGGGCCTGCGTCTGGCTCACGCAGGCGCTGTTCTATGGCCTGCCGTGGCTGTCCATGCACGGCCGCCAGGCCGTGCTGTTCGACCTGGGCGCGCGCAAGTTCCACCTGTTCGGCCTCGTGCTGTGGCCGCAGGACTTCATCTATCTCGCCGGCCTGCTGATCATCTGCGCCTACGGGCTGTTCCTCGTGACCGCCGTGGCGGGGCGCGTGTGGTGCGGCTATGCGTGCCCGCAGACGGTCTACACGGAGATCTTCCTGTGGATCGAGCGCCGCATCGAAGGCGACCGCAGCGCACGCGTCCGCCTCGACCGCCAGCCGTGGACGCTCGAAAAACTGGGCAAGCGCGGCGCCAAGCACCTCGCCTGGGGCACGGTCGCGCTGTGGACGGGCTTTACCTTCGTCGGCTATTTCACGCCGATCCGCGCGCTGGGCGACGCCGTCGCGCACCTGGGCCTCGGCTCGTGGGAAGCGTTCTGGATCCTGTTCTACGGCTTCGCCACGTACGGCAACGCGGGCTGGATGCGCGAGCAGGTGTGCAAGTACATGTGCCCGTACGCCCGCTTCCAGAGCGCCATGTTCGACCGCGACACGCTGATCGTCAGCTATGACGCGGCGCGCGGCGAACCGCGTGGCATGGCGCGCAATACCGCGAAGGGAGATTGCATCGACTGCAGCCTGTGCGTGCAGGTCTGCCCCGTCGGCATCGACATCCGCGACGGCCTGCAGTACGAGTGCATCGGCTGCGCCGCCTGCATCGACGCCTGCTCCGGCGTGATGGACAAGGTGGGCCGGCCCCGTGGCCTGATCCGGTATTCGACCGAGAACGCACTCGCCGGGGGCTGGAACGCGAAGCAGATCCGCGCCCGCCTGCTGCGCCCGCGCACGCTCGGCTACGGCCTCGTGTTCGTCCTGATGGCGGCGGGCCTGGGCAGCGCGCTGGCGCTGCGCACGCCGCTGAAGCTGGACGTGATCCGCGACCGCGGCTCGATGGGCCGCGAAGTCGAAGACGGCAAGATCGAGAATGTGTACCGCCTGCAGCTGATGAACACGGGCGAACGTCCGCACCGGTTCCACATCGGCGTCGCCGGCATCCCGTCGGCCGCCATCGCCGACGAAGACCTCGTCGAACTGGACGGCGCCTCCGCGCGCGCGGTGCCCGTGCGCGTGCGCGTCGACCATGGCGCCGCACGCACGGGATCGAATGCACTGACGTTTACCGTGACGGCGCAGGACGATCCCGCACTGCGCGTGACCGAGAAGGCCGTCTTCATCGTGCCGCGCTGAACTGATAAGGATAGAACATGCACGCGACTCCGACTCCCTGGTACACCCACCGCTGGCCGTGGCTCCTGATGCTCGGACCGGCGACCGTGCTGGCGGGCGGCGGCTACGTGGCCTGGCTCGCCGCCGGCCACCCGGACGCCCTCGTCGTCGACGATTACTACAAGCAGGGCAAGGCCATCAACCAGGACCTGCGCCGCGACCGCGCGGCCACGGCACTGGGCCTGTCGCTGCGGGCGGAATACGATCCGCGCGCGGGCACGCTGGCCGGCCGCCTGGCGGGACAAGCGGCGCCGTTCACCCTCTACCTCGCGCATCCGACCCTGCCGCGGCGCGACCTGCGCGTGTTCGTGAAGCCCGCGCCGGACGGCTCGTTCAGCGTCGCGCTGCCGGACCTGGAGCGGACGCACTGGCAGGTCGTCGTGGAAGGGGCGTTGCGCGACTGGCGGCTGGCCAGGGGGTGGGATGGCGTGGGGCCGCTGGCGATCGTGGCGGACAAGCCCTGAGCGGCATTACAACGCCTGGCCGAGGCGCTTCTCCAGCTGGCCGCGGTAGGTGCGGCTGACCTTCGTCCGGCCGCCGTGCTTCAGCACGACGTCGAACTCGCCGTGCGAGATGGGTTCCAGGCGCAGGATGCTCTCGAGGTTGACGATGGCCGACCGGTGGATGCGCACGAAGTGGGCGGGATCCAGCTTGTCGGCCAGCACATGGATCGGTGACCGGTACAGCAGCGCCTTGCCGCCGACGTACAGGTTGACGTAGACGCCGACGGCTTCGATCCAGTCGATGTCCGTCGTCTTGACGATGTGCGTGGCGCCCGTGGTTTTCACCACCAGCCGGTCCCAGCGCGGAGGTTCTTCGGCGGGACGGTGTTCTTCCAGCCGCGCGAGGACGCGCCGCATGGCCGCCTCGAAGCGTTCGTCGCTGAACGGCTTCAACAGATAGTCGAGGGCGCTGGCCTCGAACGCGCGGACCGCATACTGGTCGTGGGCGGTGACGAAGACGGTGACGGGCATGCGGCCGGCACCGACGGTGGCGACGACGTCGAGGCCGGACGGCCCGGGCATCTGCATGTCCAGGAAGACGGCGTCGGGGCGCTGGTCGGCAATCATCCGCACGGCTGTCGCGCCGTCCCCGGCCTCGAGCACCTCGCCGACTCCGTCCACCCTGGCCAGCAGGTCGACGAGACGCCGCCGCGCCGGCGCTTCATCGTCGACGACGAGTATCTTCAATGGACTGGCGGGCGGCATGCGCGGCATCTCCTCGTTCAAGTCAGGGGCAGGACGATCGTCGCTTCCGTGCCGCCGCCGGCATGGGGCGCGATGGCGAACGCGCTGGCGCCGGACGGATACATGGCCGCCAGGCGGTCGCGCGTCACGCTGATGCCCAGTCCGCGCGCCGCGTCCATCGTCCAGCCGGGCGGCAGCCCCACGCCGTCGTCGGTCACGCGGATCTCGACCTGGTCGCCGACGCGCCGCGCCGACACGTCGACCTTGCCGCCGGACGCGCGGACCGCAATGCCGTGGCGGATCGCGTTTTCCACCAGCGGCTGCAACAGCAGCGACGGGACGCGCGCGTGCGCCACGTCGGGCATGACGGACACCGTGACGGCCAGGCGCTCGGCGAAGCGCATCCGGTGCAGCGCGAAGTAATGCTCGAGGAACTCGACCTCGTCGGCCAGGCTCACCTCACGCCGGTTCCGGGTGTCGAGCGTGAAGCGCAGCAGGTCGCCCAGGTGCTCGATCATGCGGCGGGCCACCCTCGGCTCGTGCTCGACGCACGCGGAAATGCCGTTCAGCGCGTTGAACAGGAAGTGCGGATCGAGCTGGGTGCGCAGCGTGTTCAACTGGGCTTCGAGAAAGCCGCGCTGCAAGCGCTCGATCTGCAAGGCGTCGACGAGCACCCGCCGGTAGTATTTCAGGCCGGTCAGCGCACCGATGATGATGCAGTACACGAGCATCGCCCAATAAAACCAGTCGAGCAGGCCCAGGGGCTGGCTCCAGGGATCCCAGTCGAGCAGGCCAAGCCGGTCTTCCACGGCCGCCGCCGTCAGCACGTACAGCGCCGTCAACGCCAGACCGCACACGGCATGGGCCGCCAGCAGGGGCAGGGCGCGTTGGAAAGTCGTTGCGAGGCGGTCGTGCAGACGCTTGATCAGCGGCGTCAGCGCACCCCATAACCAGCAATTGATGGTGACGGACAGCAGTGCGCTCCAGCCGGCGCCGCGCAGGATGTACGGCAGCGCGAACACGCCGCCGGCGGCCGTGCAGGCAAGGATTGCGACGACATAGCGTGAGGTGCGACGTTTCACTGGTTGATCGTTGACGTGTAAGCGGCCGGCGCACGGGAACGGGGCGCCGCCCGTTCGATGGGCGCCGCAACCGTCTCGCAACAGCGGAATCCGGACTGTGACAAAGCCATTGTAAATACCTATTGCACTCCGGCATTCTACCCAAAAAAACGGAGACCTCAACCCATGCCCACCATGAAATCCCATTACGAAGCCCTCGACGGCCTGCGCGGTACGGCCGCGCTCTGCGTCCTCATGTTCCATTTCTGGGAAATGATGGTGCCCGACATCGCCCACAACCCGATGGGCCATGCCTTCCTGGCCGTCGATTTCTTTTTCGCGCTGTCCGGATTCGTTCTCGGCCACGCCTATGACGCGCGCCTGGCGCCGCACGCCGCGCCCCGCGAGGCGCTGTCGCTGTCCGGGTTCTTCAAGCGCCGCCTGATCCGCCTCCATCCGATGACGCTGGCGGCGCTGGCGATCAGCGTGACGGTGTACCTGCTCGATCCGTTCGTCGGCGACACCCAGCGCATCGGCGAAAAGATCTCGCTCGCGGCGTTCGCCGGCACGATCGCGCTCAGCGTGCTGTTGCTGCCGACGCCGAACGTGCCGAACAGCTTCGGCGAAACGCATTCGCTGAACGGCCCGTGCTGGACGCTGTTCCAGGAATACATCGCCAACGTCCTGTACGGCGTCTTCGGGCACCGGTTGACCCGCCGCCTGCACGTGGGCCTGTGCGTGCTGAGCGCCGTCGCGCTGGCGTGGACGGCGCACCATTTCAATGACCTGAGCCACGGCTGGGGATGGGCCGATTTCTGGGCCGCCCCAGTGCGCCTCGCCTGTCCATTCCTGGCGGGGCTGCTGGTGTACCGGACGGGGTTCCGGCTGTCGGTGCCGCAACCGTTCGTCGTCCTGTCGCTGGTGTTGGCCGTGATCTTCGTGGCGCCCCAGATGGGCGCCTGGAACGGCCTGTTCGAAGCGGCCTGCGTGATCGTCGTGTTCCCGCTGGTCCTGGCCGCGGGCGCGGGCGTGACCCGGACCGACGGCGCGATCGGCGCCCTGTGCCGGTTCATGGGCGAACTGTCCTATCCCGTCTACGTCGTCCACTACGCGTTCGTCTACCTGTTCGCGCACTGGAACTGGAATACGCATCCGGCGCCTGCGCGGGTGGCGCTGGTGGCGGCGGGTTCGCAGATCGGCATCGTGCTGCTGGCGTACGCGTTGCTGCGCTGGTTCGACCGGCCGGTGCGTGCGTGGCTCACGCGGAAGTATGCGGGGCCGGTTCCCGTTTCCGCCACGGTGGCTGAGGTAAACGCGTAACCCCGGCCCTCTTGCAGACTCATCCATGATAGATTGCCATCGCCAGGCTTACCGAGCCGGCGACTACCACTATCCATGGAAAAGAGAGAGATGCCCGAGAACCATCTTCACGCGCGCGCCCGCACGGCCGCCGCCATCGCCACCCTGTTCGTTCCCCTCGTCCTCGGCACCGCCGCGTCAAACATCGCGGCGGCCGCGCAAACCGCACAGGCGGTCAAACCCGACGCCGCCTTCGACACCTGGTCCGACCGGTTCGCCGCCGACTGGGTCCGCGCCAATCCGCAGCTCGCCACGTCGACGCAATACTTCGACGGCGCCGAACAGGACGCGTTGGACCGCCAGCTCACGCCGTTGACGCAGGCGCACCGCAACAAGATGATCGCGCTGGCGCGGGCCGGCGTGGCGCGCCTCGACAAATTCCTCGCCGGACCGCTGGGCGAAGAGCAGCGCACGTCGGCGTCCGTGATGCGCTGGAGCCTGGCCAACACGGTCGCCAGCGCGCCGTACGAGGATTACCAGTTCGTCTTCAACCAGTTCGGCGGCACGCAGGTCGGCCTCGTCAACTTCATGACGACGACGCATCCGCTGCGTCGCGCGTCCGACGTCGCCAGTTACCTGGCGCGCCTGGACCAGGTGGCCACGCGCATGGACGAAGCCCTCGCGCGCGCGCGCGCCGCCACGGCGCGCGGCCTGGTCCCGCCGCGCTTCATCCTCGAGCGTGCGCAATACCAGGTCGACCTGTTCCTCAAGCCGGCGGCCGAGCAGAACGTCCTCGTGACGACGTTCGCCCAGCGCACCGAAAAGCTCGCGGACCTCAAGCCGGAGGCGCGCGCCAACGCCATCGCCGACGCCACCCGCATCGTCGAGACGAAGATCCGCCCCGCGTACCTGCGCGTGCAGGCCTACATGGCCGAGCTGCACCCGCAGACAAACGACACGGCCGGCATCGCGCGCCTGGCAAACGGCGCGGCCGCCTACCAGCAGGCGCTGAAGACCTACACGAGCACGAACCTGACGGCGCAAGAGATCCACGCGATCGGCCTGCGCGAAGTGGCGCGCATCGAGGCCGAGATGGACAAGCACCTGCGCGCCCTCGGCTACGCGGAAGGCGGCATCGAAGAGCGCATGAAGCAGCTGGACGCGACGTTCCAGCCCAGGACCGCGGGGTCGGGTAACCCAGATCCGCGCCCCGAACTGCTGCAGCGCTATGCAAGCATCGTCCAGGACGCATTGAAACGCAGCGACGCGCTGTTCAACCTGAAGCCGCACGCGCCGGTCGACGTGCGCCGCGAGCCGCCGTTGACGGAGCCGTCGGCCGCGGCGCATTATTCGCTGCCCGCGCCGGACGGCAGCCGCCCCGGCATCTTCTGGGTGCCGATGCGCGGGCCCACGTTCGACGTGATCCGCATGCGCAGCCTGTCCTACCACGAGGCCGTCCCGGGCCACCACTTCCAGCTCGCGATCCAGCAGGAGCGCACGGACCTGCCCAAGTTCCGCGCCCAGCGCATCTTCGGCGGCGGCAGCGCGCACAGCGAAGGCTGGGCGCTGTATGCGGAGCGGCTCGCGGTGGAGCAGGGCTGGTACGAGGGCGACGTCGCGGGCCTGCTGGGCGCCCTCGGCTCGGAACTGTTCCGCGCGCGCCGGCTCGTCGTCGACACGGGCCTGCACACGAAGGGCTGGACGCGCGAGCAGGCCATCGCCTACGGCATCGGCGCGCAGGAAGTCGAGCGCTACGTCGCGTGGCCGGGCCAGGCGTGCGCGTACATGATCGGCATGCTGCGCATCGTCGAAATGCGCGAACACGCGAAGCAGGAACTGGGCGCGACGTTCTCGCTGCCCGCATTCCACGACGTCGTGCTGCGCAACGGCTCCGTGCCGCTGGACGTGCTGGGCGAGATCGTCGAGCGCTGGATCGCGGCGCAAAAGCACGCTTGAAAGCAGGCCTGGAAGCGGGCCGCGTGATCAGCGGCTGGCCGCCAGCGCCTGCAGGCGGGCGATCGTCGTGGCCGGCGTCACGCGGTCGTCGCGCCAGAAATCGCTGATGATGGCCCGCATGGCGTCTTCCACGGGCGGCGGCTGCGACATGTTGATGCTCGGGACCAGGACGCCGGTGCGCGCCGCGTGCTGGAACGCCGCCCTGGACGCTGCCGCGCAGCGGTCATGGCGGCCGAGATCGACGTCGGTCCGGACGGGCAGGGCGCCCTTGTAGAGGTTGAACCGTTCCTGGATGTCCGGACGCAGGAGCGCGGCGGCGAGGTGACGCTGCGCGCCGACCTTCGCTTCGCCCTGCACCTTGAACATCACGAACGAATCGACGTCGAACACGAACGCGTCGGTGGCGCCCGGCACCGGCAGGCACTCGAACTCGAAGTCCGACGTCTTGCGGGCCTCCATCAGCACCGGCTTGTTCCAGTCGCCCATGAATTGCATGCCGGCTTTGCCGCTGGTGAGCAGGGCCGACGCCTGGATCCAGTCGTTCTGGTAGGCCGAGCGGCCGGTATAGGATTTGATCCGCCTGAAGGTCGCCAGCGCGCGTTCCATCGTCGGGCTGGTCAGCGCGGCCGGTTCCAGTTGCACGAGCGCTCGCCGGTAAAACTCCGCGCCGCCCAGGCCGATGACGACGTTTTCGAACAGGCGCAGGTCTTCCCAGGGCTGCTCGCCGTGGGCCACGGCGATGAAGCCCGCGCGCTTCATCCGTTCGGCGGCCTGGAAAAACTCGTCCCACGTCGTGGGCGCCTTCGCGCGCGCCGCTTTCAGGACGCGCGCGTTAATCCACAACCAGTTGTTGCGGTGGAGGTCCACGGGCACGGCGACGTAGTGCCCGTTGTATTTCATGCGCGCGCTGATCGCCTCCGGCAGGACCTTGTCCCATCGCCCGGCGCGCGCGATGTCGTCGAGGTTGGTGAGGTACCCGGCCTGCGCCCACGCGGCGATGGCGGGCGCCTTCATTTGCGCGGCGGTCGGCGGGTTGCCGGCCGCGACCCTCGATTTCAGCAGCGTCAGCGCCATGCCATTGCCGCCGCCGGCGACCGCGAAATCGCGCCAGGTCTCGCCCTCCTGCGTCAGCGTCGCTTTCAGGAAGGCGATGGCCCTGGCGTCGCCGGCCAGGTCCCAGTAATGGAACACTTCCAGCTCGCCCGCCCGGGCCGTCGTCGACGCGCACAGCGCCAGACATGCCGCCAGGGCGGCGAATACTCGCGAAACAGTCATGCGCCCAACCTTATCACAAGGCGGGCCGCGCATCCACGCCGTCAGTCGGGCGACAGGCGCAGCATCACCACGCCATGGGCAGGCACCGTCAACGCCAGCGGCTTGCCGGTGTCGCCCGTGGCGCCGGTCCACAAGTCGGTGAAGCGGTGGCGCTTCTGCCCGAAGTCGACGCCGTTGTTGCTGACGCGGTCGGACAGCGCATGGCTGTTCCAGTCGAACCGGTAGCGCCGCGCGTGGTCGGCGCGATTGAGGAACATGAGCGCCCATTCGCCGTTCGCCAGCGGCTTGGCATACATCTCGAGCTGGCCGTCGTTCATGAAACGCCAGGCCTGGATGCCCCGTTCATCCTGGTTCACGGCGATGACGGCGCGGTTGGTCAGGATCGCGCGCGTGGCGGCCGACATCGATCGGATGTCGTTCCCCGCGATCAGCGGCGAAGCCATCATGGCCCAGATCGAGAAGTGGGCCCTGTCCTCGTCCTCGGTCATGCCTTTGCCGACTTCCAGCATGTCCATGTCGTTCCAGCGTCCGGGGCCGGCATGCTTGCGCAGGCCAGCCTGCTTGTCGAGGATGGGCAGCACGCCGAACGACGACCAGTCGCCGTGATTGAATTCGCAGTCCCAGCACGGATAGATGTCGCCCGTCGTGCGCCACGAATGGCCCACGTCGCCGGCCCATTCCCAGGGCTTGTTGTCGCCCCATTCGCAGATCGACAGCAGGACGGGGCGGCCGGCGGCGCGCAGCGCGTCGCGCATCGTCGTGTAGCCGCCCTTCGCGCTCAGGCCCTCGGTATTGCACCAGTCGTATTTCAGGTAATCGATGCCCCAGGCGGCGTACGTGAGCGCGTCCTGGTACTCGTGCCCGCGGCTGCCCGCGTGGCCGCCGCACGTCTTGTCGCCCACGTCCGAATAGATGCCGAGCTTGAGCCCTTGGGCGTGGACGTAGTCGGCCAGCGCCTTGATCCCGGACGGGAAGCGCTGCGGATCGGCGTGGATGAAGCCCTGCGCATCGCGCTCGCCCTGCCAGCAATCGTCGATGTTCAGGTACACATACCCGGCATCGCGCATGCCGCTGGCGACCATGGCGTCGGCGGCGTCGCGGATCAGGTTTTCGTTGATGTTGCAGGCGAACGTGTTCCAGGTGTTCCAGCCCATTTGCGGGCGCTGCGCCAGTTCGGTGAACTTGCCCGGGGTGCCGGGCGCCACCGGGACCGTCACGCCCTGCGCGTACGCCTGGTGCGAGATGGCGCCGCCGAGCAGCAGGACGGTGAAGAGTGCTTTCAACATAGGATGATGATTCCGAATAAAAAAGGCGCGCGCCGGGGAGGCGCGGCCGCAAGGCCCGGTTGCCCGGGCAAGGAGATCAGAGCGTGGGGATCAGAACGTGTAGCCCACGCGCAGGCTGTAGCGCGGTCCGGAGACGAAGACGGCGCGCACCTTGTCGCCGATACCCTGGTGCATGGTCTGGCTGTAGCGGGCGTCCGTCAGGTTCTGCGCCTGGAAGTCGAACTTCAGGTTCTCGCTGAACTTGTACGAGACGCCGCCGTCCAGCTGGCCGTACGCGTCCGCCCACAGCGGCAGGCCCCAGGCGAGGTTGTGCTGGCCGAAGGTCGGGCTGGCGGGATTGGTGTCGGTACCGTTGCTGCCCTGCGTCCCGTTCGTGTTGGTGCTGAGGAGGTAGCGCGAGCGCCAGTTGTAGGCCAGGCGCGCCGACCACGGTCCCTGGTCGTACAGGATCGCCAGGTTGTAGGCGTTCTGGGACAACTGGGGCAGCGGCAGGTTGCCGAAGGCACGTCCGTCGATGTCGCAGCCGTTCAGGTTCAGGTTGATGTTCGCGGCGTTCTGTCCGCCCGAGCAGTATTCGCTGAAGACCGGGTTGTACAGGCTGCGCTTGCTGTGGACGTAGGTGTAGTTCGCCGCCACGCCGATCCCGCGCAGCCAGTCCGGCACGTTGTCGAAATACTGCTGGTAGGCGATCTCGCCGCCGCGGGCGATGCCTTTCGCGCCGTTGACCGGCGACGTCACCAGGAATTGCTGCGTGTTCCCGTTGATATCCTGCAGGCCCACCGACGTCGTCTGGTTGATGATCACGTCCTTGAGGTGCTTGTCGAACAGCGCCAGCGTCAGCGATCCGGATTTGGCGAAGTACCATTCCGCGGTGACGTCGAGCTGATTCGACGTGATCGGGCGGAGCGCCGGATTGCCCTGCGCGTTGCCGGTCCGGTTCACGGCCGTCACGTTCACGACCTTCGTCTCCTCGTTCACCGACGACACGATTTCCTGCGACAGCGTCGTGTAGGCCTGCAGTTGCGAGAAGTCCGGACGCGACATCGACTTGCCGTAGGCGAGGCGGAACTGCAGCGTGTCGCTGGCCTTCAGGCGCAGGTTCACGGTCGGCAGGAAGTTGTTGTACCTGTTCTCGACATCGCTCTTGTTCAGGTAAGCGGGGATGTAGGGAACCGGGATGCCGGTGGCCTGCGTGCCTTGCCCGAACGGCGCGCCCGGCGTGTACGACATGTAGCCGGTCGAGTGCGAGCGGGTCTGCACGTAGCGCAGGCCGACGTTGCCGTCGATCGGGTATTTCAGGTCGTCGAAGCCGAAGCGCAGCTGCGTGTAGAACGCCCGGGTCTTCTCTTTCTGGTCGTTGGTGCCGGCCGGGTTGTCGCCGCCGAATTTCGCCGCCTTCCAGATCTGGCACGGGTTGCCGCCATCGCCGCCATTGGCCGCGATCCGCTCCGGGCACAGGATCGCGTCGTGGTAGTCATGCAGCGTCTGGTACGAACCCGGATAGCCGCTGGCCACGCTCGGCGCCGGGAACACGACCGCGGGGACGCTGACGTCGCCGCCGAAGAAGTTGTTGAACTGTTGCGTCACGTGCGGCGCGTTGAAGCGCGGGTCGTTCAGGTAGGCCAGTTTCGGAATGTCCCAGCCCAGCAGCCACGGCGGCGTCACCCCGGCCCAGTTCCAGCTGGGATCGGAATTGACCGTCCGCGCTTCGCGTTCCGTCAGGCGCACGCCGAAGCGCACGTCGCGCAGCACCGGATGGTCGAACGCATAGCGCGCATCGCCCTTCCAGGCCTTCATGGTGCCGGCGGTCTTGTCGAGGTGCTCCATGGTCGACTCCCAGTAGTAATTCGCGGGATCGGCCAGGAAGGCGCGCTGTGCATCGGTAAAGTTAATCTTCGGCAGGCTGCCGCGCAGGTCGAGGCTCTCGTTCGGCATCAGCATGCCCAGGCCGACCGCCGAGGTGAAGTGGCTGCCGGTGGAGCGCACGTGCTGCAGGTCGCTCGTCAGCGTCCAGTTGTCGGCCACCCTCCATTGCACGCTCCAGGACACGTCGGTGGTCTTCGAATCGCCCTTGTTGAAGCCGCCCGCATTGCTGAACGGGATGCCGCCGTTCGTGGTGTCGCTGATGGTGCCCGTGACGAACGCGCCCTTCGCGTCGTACACGGTATCGGGGCTCACCTTCAGGTCATACGGGCTGGCCGACGAGAAGATCGACTGCTCGTTCGCGCTGTCCTTGTAGCGCGACTGGAAATAGGTCAGGTGGCTCTGGAGGTTGTCGCGCTTCCACTGCAGGGCGCCGTAGGCACCTTGCCGCTTGCGGTCGTACTGGTAGTTGCGCCATTGCGCGCCTTTCGGGATCCACACCGTGCGGCCCGGCTGGATGTCGGTGCGCGGGAAGAAGGGTTCGAACTGGAACGTGTCCGTCTGCGTGGAACTGTCCGACGACGCGATATCGACCAGGGCGCCGAATTCGCCGAAGCCGGTCTTCCAGCGGTTCGAGTACAGGCCGGACAGGGAAGGATCGGGCTTGCCCTTCCTGAGCGTGGAATGCGTCGCCTCGACGGACAGCGCGCCGCGCTGGCCCTTGAAGTCGAACGGCAGCGCCGTGCGCAGGTTGACGAGACCCGAGATGCCGCCCTCGGTCTGCTCCGCCGACGGATTCTTGTAGACGTCGACGCCGGCCATCAGTTCGGGCGGGATGTCGCCCCAGCTGATCGAACGGCCGCCGTTCGATGCGAACGCCTCGCGTCCATTGAGTTCGGAACGGACGTAGTTCAGGCCGCGGATGTTGACGCCGGCGCCCTCGACCGAGAAGCGTTCGTTGTCGCCCGCCTGGCGGTTGATGCTGATGCCGACGACGCGCTGGAGCACCTCGGTGACGGAGCGGTCCGGCAGCTTGCCGATGTCGTCGGCGACGACCGAATCGACGATCTCGTCGGCATCCTGCTTGAGTTTTTGCGCCGAGGCCAGCGCGGCGCGCTGGCCGGTCACGACGACGACGGCCTTGCCTTCATTGTCCGCTTGCGCGTGCGCCATGCCCGTTCCCCACGCCAGGTGAGCGACGGCGAGTGCGATGGCAGTCTTGTTGGTGCGTTTCATGTGTCCCCTTCTGGTTGTCCAGCCGTCGAGTGCGGCGATTACCGGTGTGCATCCACGTAAATCCGGCGCCAATAAAAAAACATCTTGCAAAAGACAATTTATTAACGCCGGATGTACGAATTATTGATGCCGGGGTTTGTCGACGGGCGAAACACGGCGCGAAATCGGCGTTGTTTAGCGTTGTTTCGCGAAACACGCTGGGTGTGCTTGGGTGGAATCCACGCTGTTGCGGGAAACGTCACTAAACAGCGGGGTAGCGAAGGGGAGTCGGAAGAATGCGCAGGGGCCGGTGGAATAATCGATGTCGTTAATTTTTCGCCATGAAACGCTGCGTGAAATTAACGCCGACCCATCGATGGAGGAGACAAGATGTCGAACGATACAAAAATTTCTTTGACCCGCCGCTGTGTTTTGTTCATGGGCGCCGGCGCCGCGGCGGCCACGACGCTCCTGGGCGCGTGCGGAGGCACCGCCAGCCGCGCCGGCAACGAGGACGCCGTCGCCGCATCCCGGCAGGCAGCGCCGAAACCCGCGACCGTGACGATCGATTCCTGCGGGCAGGCGGGCGCGACCTCGACCTGCGTCGTGCGGCGCTTCACGATCGACGCCGCCCCGGTCGATCCGGCCGCGACGCCCGCCGCCCAGGCCCTGTACAGCTGGCTGCTGTCGACATTCGGCACGTTCATCATCTCGGGCCAGACCGACCAGGACCATTTCGACTACGTGAAGACGTTGACCGGCCATTACCCATTGCTGCGGGGCTTCGACATGCAGCATTACAGCCCGATGTATTCCTGGCTGTGGGACGCTGACGCCGTCAACCCCGGCACCGGCCAGCCGGGCTATTTCACGTTCGGTCCCGATGCGGCCGACCCGTCCATCGCCAACTCGATCGCATGGCGCCGGGACCACGGGGACAAACCCATCATCGCCTACCAGTGGCACTGGCATTCGCCGTCGGGCGGCAGCGTCGGCACGAACACGTTCTACACCGAGTTCACGACATTCGATGCATCCCGGGCCGTGCGGAAGGGGACCCAGGAATATGCGGACACCCTGCGCGACATCGACGCGATCGCCGTCCAGCTCGCGAAGCTGCGCGATGCCGGCGTCCCCATCATCTGGCGGCCCTTGCACGAAGCCGGCGGCACGTGGTTCTGGTGGAGCGCGCAAGGCAGCACCGTGTACAGGCAGTTGTGGGACATGCTGTACGACCGCCTCGCGAATTACCACGGCCTGCACAACCTGCTGTGGTGCTGGTGCGGCGACGACGCTGCCTGGTATCCGGGGAACGACAAGGTCGATCTCGTCGGCATCGATTCCTACCCCGGCAACTTCGTCTACATCAACAACAAGGCGGCGTTCGACAAGGCCTATGCGCTCAGCAACGGCACGAAGCTCATCGCGATGACCGAGAACGGTTCGCTGCCCGACATCGACAGCAGCCTCGAAGGCGGCGCGCCGTGGTCGTTCTTCATGTCGTGGGTCGACATCACGGCGGCCAATGACGATGCGCGCATCAAGGCCGTGTATGCCGACCCGCGCGTCATCACGCTGGAACGCTACGTGTGATCAGAAGTTGTGGCGCATGCCGAGCACGTACGCCTTGAGCGTCGCGCCCGGCGTGGCACCCAGGCCGTTGATCGCGAAGTCGTAGACGCCGTTCGCGCGGTTGTCCAGGCGCGTCGTGTACGCGTACAGGCTGCTGCGCTTGCTGAGCGTGTAGTCGTAGCCGAGCGTCGCATGCGTGGCGCCCGTGCCCGCGCCGGCGCGCACGAAGCCGATGCGCGTGCCGGCCGGCCCGCTCGCGTCGCCGGCGCGCGCGATGCCGATGCGGATGCCGTGCGGTCCCATCTGGTGCGACACCGACAGGTACACGGCATTGCGTGCCAGGTTGCCGGTGCCCGTCCCGTACTTCAGCCGTTCGGCCACGATGGCGATGCGCGTCTGCGGGAACTGGTAGGCGAGGGCGGCTTTCGCACCCGTGTCGTCAAGGCCCGGCCCCTGGTACTCGTGGTGGCGTTCGCCCGCCAGCACCGCATACCACGGGCCCCGTTCGTAGATCGCGGCGGCCGACGTCAGCGACGGCTTCGCGCCGCTTGCCGGCTTTTCCTCGTTCAGGCCGTGCGTCACCCGCAGCGACAGGCCATGCCAGGATGGGCTCCAGTAATGTATCGAATTGGACTGGCGCCGGTCGAACGACGACTTGTCGCTGACGTTGTCCGCATCGCCCGCGGCGCCGTTGCCCATGATGCTCATGTAGCCCGCCGTCGTCGGATAGAACGGGTCGAGGCCGGACGTGGCGCCGTTATAGGCCGTGGTCCAGTGGCCCGCGAACAGCGTGCCCCACGTGCCGGCGAGGCCCACGCGGGTGTCGCGTGCGGCGAGGGCGCCGGCGCCCGTGTCGGGCGACAGCGTGCCTTCGATCTGGAAGAGGGCCTTCAGGCCGCCGCCCAGGTCTTCGCCGCCGCGGAAGCCCAGCACGGACCGGTTGTTCACGAGGCGCGTGAGGCCGGGGCCGGACGACGATTCCGCGTGTTCGAGGGCGACGTTGAGGCGGCCGTAGATCTGCACGGCGCCGTCTTGCGCGTGGACGGTGCCCGCGGCCAGCAGGAGGGCGGCGGGGATGTACTTGATATGCATGGGGGATCTCCTTTGCCCGCATTGTCGATGCGGACGGGGAGAGCGGGAACTACCGAAAGGTCAGGCCATCGGACTGCACTGCTCCGTCCCGGCCGCCATCGCCTTCAGGCGCGCCGGTTCGAGCAGCACCACCTCGCGCTTGTCGACCTGCACGAGCCCCAGCTTTTTGAAACGGGACAGCAGGCGGCTGATGCTTTCGATCGTCAGGCCCAGGTAGTTGCCGATGTCTTCGCGCGACATGCGCAGCTGGAAGCGCGTGGACGAATAGCCGCGCGCCGCGTAGCGGGCCGAGAGGTTGATGAGGAAGACGGCGAAGCGCTGCTCGGCGCGCATGTTCCCCAGCAGGAGCATGACGTTCTGTTCGCGCGTGATCTCCTGGCTCATGATGCGGTGGAAGTGGCGCAGCAGCGCCGGCACCTGGCCGAACAGGTCCTGCAGGTTCCCGAACGGGATCTCGCACACTTCGCTGTCTTCCAGTGCGACGGCGTCGCAGTGGTGGCGGTCGGCGCTGATGGCGTCCATGCCGAGCAGCTCGCCGGCCATCTGGAAGCCCGTGATCTGCGCTTCGCCCGAAGCATTGATCTGGTATGTCTTGAAGTGGCCGAAGCGCACGGCGTACAGGTTGCGGAACGGGGAGCCCATCTTGTACAGGGGCTCGTCGCGCTCCAGGCGGCGGCGCTTGCCGATGATCTGGTCCAGGCGGTCGATGTCCGCGTCTTCCAGGCCCATCGGCAGGCACAGCTGGTGCATGCTGCAGGCCGCGCAACTGGACTTGAGTGCGGTGACGTTGACGAGGGGTGCGGATGTGGTATCAGCGGCAATCATGGCAAGTACCTTCGGGTGATGTCTCGATTATAGACGTGCAGCCCTACTGCAACGAGGGAATTTGTCCCGACATTGGTTGCGTTGCCAACGAAGTGTCGCGTGGACGTCAAGCGTGCGCGCCTTCGCGTTGTCAAGGATTACACTTCCCATGAATATTTGCCAACGGGAGAACCATGTCCGTCGAACAGCGTTCAGCTTCATCCAATTTGCATGACGGCGTGGAGAGTGCTGTCGCGCCGCCGCTGGCCGACGAGGACCAGGCCCGCGCCGACTTCTACGCGCTGTTCGCACGCCTGCTGCTGGCTCCGCCCGACGCCGCGCTGCTCGCGGCGCTGGCCGCCGCGGATCCGATCGGCGCCGCCGGCGAATTCGCGCTCGAGGACGCCTGGCTGAAGCTGACCCAGGCCGCCAGCGTCGTCGATGCGGCCGCCGCGGCGGATGAATTCTCGGCCATGTTCATCAGCACCGGCACGCCGCCGCTGAATCCGTACGGTTCCTTCTACATCACGGGCCACCTGAACGATGCGCCGCTGGCCGAACTGCGCCACGACCTCGCGCGCCTGCGTCTCGCGCGGGCGCCAGGCGTGGGCGAGTTCGAGGATCACCTCGGCACGTTGTGCGAGACGATGCGCGTATTGATCCAGGGCGGACCCGGCATGCCGGCGCGCGGCCTCGCCGTGCAAAAAGCCTTTTTCGAAACGCATGTCCGGCCGTGGTATGCGGCCTGCCTGGCCGACATCGCGGGGAGTGCCGACGCGAATTTCTACCGGATCGTCGCAGGCGTCGTCGACGCCTTCCTTTCGATCGAAGCGCAGGCGTTCGCCGTGCTCGATAGCGCCGACCCGATTGCCGCATGAGGACCATCTGAGGACCATCATGAACGATGACAAGCAACCCGATCCGACCCGCCGCAGCCTGTTGAAGGCCGCGCCGCTGGGCGCGCTGGCCGTCGCCGCGGCGGCGCGTGCGCGTGCGCCGGAAGCGCAGCCCGAACCCGCGGCGCCGGCGGAACCGCAGAAGGCGCAGGGCTATCACGAGACGGAGCACATCCGGCGTTACTACCGCACTGCGGCTTACTGGTAGAAGGAGACCATCGCCATGACCCTGGTGAAGACATCACGCGACAGCGGATTGAAACGGCGCCGCTTCCTCGTCGGCGCGGGCGTGACGGCCGGCGCGGGCGCCCTCGCGCGCCACCTGCCGCTGAACGTGATCCAGCCCGCGACCGCGGCGGACCCCGTGCCGGCGAAGCCGAACACGGAGGTCAAGCACACCGTGTGCAGCCACTGCTCGGTGGGCTGCTCGGTGGAGGCGGTCGTCAGCAACGGCGTGTGGATCCGCCAGGAACCCGCGTTCGACTCGCCGATCAATATGGGGGCGCACTGCGCGAAAGGCGCGTCGGTGCGCGAGCACGGTTTCGGCGAACACCGCCTGCGCTATCCGATGAAGCTCGTGAGCGGCAAGTACGAGCGCATCACGTGGGACCAGGCCATCAACGAGATCGGCGACCGGCTCCTGAAACTGCGCGAGCAGTCCGGGCCGGATGCGCTGATGGTGATCGGCAGCTCGAAGCACAGCAACGAGCAGTCCTACCTGCTGCGCAAATGGGTCTCGATGTGGGGTTCCAATAACTGCGACCACCAGGCCCGCATCTGCCACTCGACGACGGTGGCCGGCGTCGCCCAGACCTACGGGTATGGCGCGATGACGAACTCGTTCAACGATCTCCACTACAGCAAGGCCGTGCTGTTCATCGGCTCGAACCCGGCCGAGGCGCATCCGATCTCGATGCTGCACTTCCTGCATGCGAAGGAACTGGGCGCGAAGATGGTCGTCGTCGACCCGCGCTTCACCCGCACGGCGCGCTTCGCCCACCACTACGTGCGCATCCGTCCCGGCACGGACATCGCGTTCGTGTGGGGCCTGCTGTGGCACATCTTCAACAACGGCTGGGAAGACAAGGAATACATCGCCGCGCGCACGTACGGCATGGACGACGTGCGCAAGGAAGTCGCGAAGTGGACGCCCGATAAAGTCAGCGACGTGACGGGCGTGCCGGAGGCGTCGGTGCGCCTGGCGGCCGAGATGCTGGCGACGAACAAGCCGTCGTCCGTCGTCTGGTGCATGGGCATCACGCAGCACCACGTGGGCACGGCGAACGTGCGCGCACTGTCGATCCTGCAGCTCGCGCTCGGGAACATCGGCGTGCAGGGCGGCGGCGCCAACATCTACCGCGGCCACGACAACGTGCAGGGCGCGACGGACATCGGTCCGAACGGCGAGTCGCTGCCCGGCTATTACGGCATCGCGGAAGGCGCGTGGAAGCACTTCTCGACCGTGTGGGGCGTCGATTACGACTGGGTCAAGTCGCGCTTCGGTTCGAAGGAGCTGATGGAGAAGCCGGGCATCACGGTGTCGCGCTGGTTCGACGCGGTCCTGGAAGACAACCAGTACGTCGACCAGCCGACGAACCTCCGCGCCGTGTTCTACTGGGGCCACGCGCCGAACAGCCAGACGCGCCTGCCGGACATGAAGGCGGCGATGCAGAAGCTGGACTTCATGGTCGTCATCGATCCTTATCCCAGCATGACGGCGGCGATGCACGGCAGGAGCGACGGCGTCTATTTGCTGCCGGCCGCGTCGCAGTTCGAGACACAGGGCTCCGTCACGGCGTCGAACCGGTCGATCCAGTGGCGCGAGCGCGTGATCCAGCCGCTGTTCGAATGCAAGACGGACCACGAGATCATGTACCTGTTCGCGAGAAAGCTCGGCTTCGGCGAACAGCTCGTCAAGAACATCAAGGTCGTCAACAACGAACCGGTCATCGAGGACATCCTCCGCGAGATCAACCGCTCCTGCTGGACGATCGGCTACACGGGTTGCTCGCCCGAGCGATTGAAACTGCACATGGAGCACAAGCGCGACTTCAATCCGACGACGATGCGCGCGGAGTCCGGTCCGTGCAAGGGCGACTATTACGGCCTGCCGTGGCCGTGCTGGGGCACGCCGGAGATGAAGCACCCGGGCACGCCGATCCTGTACGACCTGCACAAGCCGGTGGCAGAGGGCGGCCTGCCGTTCCGCGCCAACTGGGGCGTGGAGCACAACGGCGAGCCCCTGCTGGCGGCGGACGGCTCGTTCACGAAGGACAGCGAGATCGACACCGGCTATCCGGAATTCGACCACGTGTTCCTGAAAAAGCTGGGCTGGTGGGCCGAGCTGACGCCGGAAGAACAGGTGCAGGCCGAGGGCAAGAACTGGAAGACGGACCTGTCGGGCGGGATCATCCGCGTCGCCATCGCCCACGGCTGCGCGCCGTACGGCAATGCGCGCGCCCGCTGCAACGTGTGGAACTTCCCGGACCCCGTGCCGACGCACCGCGAACCGCTCGTCACGCCGCGGCGCGACCTGGTGGCCAAATACCCGACCTATGACGACAAGGCCGCGTTCTGGCGCCTGCCGACGCTCTATAAATCCGTGCAGGCGGTCGACTTTTCGAAGGACTACCCGCTGATCATGACGTCGGGCCGCCTCGTCGAGTACGAGGGCGGCGGCGAGGAGACCCGGTCGAACCCGTGGCTGGCCGAGCTCCAGCAGAACATGTTCTGCGAAGTGAATCCGGAAGACGCGGCGCAGATCGGCGTGAAGCTGGGCGAATTCATGTGGGTCGAGACGCCGACCGGCGCGCGCCTGAAACTGATGGCGATGGTGACGCCGCGCGTGCCCGTGGGCCTGGTGTGGATGCCGTTCCACTTCGGCGGCTGGTGGATGGGCGAGGACCTGGAAAAGCATTATCCGGAAGGCGGCGCGCCGGCGGTGCGCGGCGAGGCCGTGAACACCGGCTGGACGTACGGGTACGACGCCGTGACGATGATGCAGGAAACGAAAGTATCGCTGTGCCGGCTGGTGCGGGCGTAAATACCGTCATTCCCGCGCATGCGGGAATCCATGCCGAGGCTCAGGAATCGGGCTCTCGATGGATGCAAGGCGGATCAGACCAAGGCGACTTCGGTCGCTCAGCATGGCTTCCCGCTTTCGCGGGAACGACGAGGAGGCAGCAATGGCTAGAATGAAGTTCATCTGCGACACGGAGCGCTGCATCGACTGCAACGGCTGCGTGACCGCCTGCAAGAACGAAAACGAGACCCCGTGGGGCGTGAACCGGCGCCGCGTCGTCACCATCAACGACGGCGTGCCGGGCGAGCGCTCGATCTCGGTCGCGTGCATGCATTGCAGCGACGCGCCGTGCCTGGCCGTCTGCCCCGTCAACTGCATCTACCACACCGAAGACGGCATCGTCCTGCACGACAAGGACCAGTGCATCGGCTGCGGCTACTGCTATTACGCGTGCCCGTTCGGCGCGCCGCAGTTCCCGTCGACGGGCCTGTTCAACCACCGCGGCAAGATGGACAAGTGCACGTTCTGCTCCGGCGGTCCGGAGCCCGACACGTCCGAGGCCGAGTTCAAGAAGTATGGCCGCAACCGCATCGCCGAAGGCAAGCTGCCCGCCTGCGCGGAGATGTGCGGCACGAAGGCGCTGATCGGCGGCGACGCGACCGTCATCGCCGACATCTACCGCCAGCGCGTGGAGACGCGCGGCTACGGTCCGGAACTGTGGGGCTGGAAGATCGCGTACGGCAAGCCGAAGCGCGGCGGCGACATCAAGGCGACGGGCGACGGCCCGCGCGAGAACCAGAACCTCAAGGACTCGCAGAACGACGAGGGGAGGCTGCCGACATGAAGCGCATCCTCATCCTGTGCCTGCCGCTGGCGCTGCTCGCGGGCTGCCTCGAAGTCGACCAGCATCCGAACTGGGTGCACGGCATGTACGCCGGGAAGAAGGACGACCGGCCGTTCTTGCGCCACTTCCACAACGACAAGCTGTCGTGGTGGGGCACGATCAGCAACCGCAACATGAACCAGAACGAATACAACCGGGCCAACCCGTAACAGGAGCCGACCATGTCATTCACGCTACGATCGATATTGTCATTGCTCTTGTCGCTGTGGCTCGTCGGCATCGCGCACGCCGGCGTCCCGAACAACCGCGCCGAGCCTGCGTATGCCGAGGAACAGACCATCCTGCAGGCCGAGAAGGATGCGCGCACGCCCGAGCCGGGCCTGGGTTCGTCGGCCTCCGGCCGCGTGCACATCGACCGCCACTACCTGGGCCAGTACGGCGGCACGGAAGGCACCGTGATCGTGCAGCGCGGGGGCAACCAGTGGCGCATCTGGCGCAACGGGCCGATCGCAACGGCGATGGGCACGATCCTCGTCGTCGTGCTCGTGGCGATTTTCTTCTTCTACCGCGCCATCGGCCCCGCGCGCACGGACGAACCGGACACGGGCCGGCGCATCCGCCGCTTCACGGGCTGGGAGCGCGGCGTGCACTGGGCGACCGCGATCAGCTTCATCATCCTCGCGGTGACGGGCCTCGTCATCATGTTCGGCAAGAAGCTCCTGATCCCGCTCGTCGGCCACGACGTGTTCGCCGCGCTGGCCTATATCTTCAAGTACCTGCACAACTTCGTGGGCCCGCTGTTCATCGTGTGCTCCGTGCTGATGTTCTTCACTTTCCTGCGCCGGAACGTCTTCCGCCGCATCGACTGGCAGTGGGTCAGGCAGGGCGGCGGCCTCGTGTCGCACAAGCACGTGCCGGCCGGGTTCTTCAACGCCGGCGAGAAATCGTGGTTCTGGCTGGGCGTGACCCTGCTGGGCCTCGTGATGTCGGTCACCGGCCTGATTCTCGATTTCGTCACGTTCGGCCAGACGCGCTACGTGATGCAGGTCGCGAACTACCTGCACATCGCCGGCGCCACGTTCTACATCGCGGCCGCGATGGGCCACATCTACATCGGCACGTGGGGCACGCCGGGCGCGTACGAAGCGATGCGCCACGGGACCGTGGACGAATCGTGGGCCAAGGCGCACCACGCCGTGTGGTACGACGAAGTGAAGGCGGGCGTGGAACCGGGCACGTTCGACGACCGCGTGCCGCCCGACCAGCGGCCGCCGGCCGGCAGCCCGCCGCCGCGGCCCGCGCATTGAGGAGCGGTCGATGAAAACCACGACGATGTTGATGGCCGCGCTGGTACTGCTGGGCGCCGCCGGCTGCAAGCAGCATGGCGACGAAGCCCAGCGCAAGACCAAATTCCCCGGCATGGTGACGGCCGACGGCGGCACGAGCGGCCAGGTGATGGCCGCGCACGGCGGCCCGAAAACGAACGCCGTGTACGCGGGCGGCACGCCGGGCATCGCGGGCGGCAGCGGCGGCAATACGGCCGGCGCCGCGACGGGCGGCTCCGTGCGCGAGACGGGGCAAGGCCCGAGCCAGGGCGTGACGCCGCCCAGCGGTCCCGGGACGCTCGACACCACGCAGACCGAGCCCGGCGACCATGGCAAGCCGGCCGCGCCGACGCCGGCCGAAGTGGGGCCGCAGCCGGGCGCCGTCAACCGCGACCCGAGCCATTCGGCCGCGCCGGGACGATGAGGAGACCACGATGAAGCACCTGACCAGGATTGCCGCCATCGCGCTGGCGCTGTCCGCCGCGGCGGCCCACGCCGCGCTGCCGCCGCCGACACCGGCGCAGCAGGAGGCCGCCGCCGCGAAGAAGGCGGCCGCGGATGCGCAGGCGGCCAAGGACAAGGCGTTGCTGACCGCGTCGATGGATGCCATCACGGCCCGCTGGCGCAGCCGCGCGTCGGCGCAGGGTTGGAAGGTGCATGCGCCGGTCGCGATCGCCGCGGCCGGACCGGCACAAGCGGCCGCACCGGCCGGACAGCCGGAAGGCAAGCTGACGCCGGCCGGCGCCGCCGCGCCGATCAGGAGCGAAAAACTGGGCACGGCGCCGCCCAGCGCGGACGTGAAGGCCCACCCGACGCGGTCCGAGCCGGCGGGCACGCCGCCGACCGTCCAGAAAGGCACGCCGAAGGTGAACAACCGATGAAGATGGGATCCATGCCGATCGCCGTGCTGATGCAGCGGCGGACCCTCCAGCACCGCTGGGCCGACGAGGCCTGGGAAGCGGTCGGCGTCGTGCCGGACCGCGGCGACCTGCCGCCGCTGCAGGTGCTGAGCCAGACGCCCGAGCGCGACTACTACCTCGTGTCCGGCCTCGAACTGGAGCTGTATCCGGACGAGAACGAAGGCTATTACGAGAACTGCGTGGCGCCCGAATCGAAGGTCTTCGTGCTGTGGCGGATGGAGAACGGCCGCGCGATGCCCGTGCGCGCATCGGTCAGCTACGTCGAGGGCACGCGCATGTTCGACTCGGGCGAAAACGCGGACGGCGTGACGATGTCGGCCGAGATCTATGCGTGGCTCGCGGGCTATCTGCGCGAGCACTATCAACCGAAGCCGCGGCGCGGCCGCCAGCACGGATGACGGACGAAGGCTTCCTGCGCCGCTGGGCGCGCCGCAAGACGGAGGTGCGATCGGGAATGGCACCGCCGCCGGAACCGCTCGCGCCTGTCGCAGACCTGCCGGTCCCGGTCGTCGATGCGCCTGCGGTGGCACCGGCCGACGCGCCGTTGCCGACGATGGACGACGTCGCGCGCCTGACCGGCGACTCCGATTTCTCCGCCTTCGTCGCGCGCGGCGTCGATGCCGCCGTGCGCCGGACGGCGCTGAAAAAACTGTTCGCCGACCCGCATTTCAATACGATGGACTGCCTCGACGTCTACATCGCCGACTACACGAAGCCGAGTCCCGTGTCGGAAGCGATGCTCGCGTCGCTGGAGCACGCGAAGAACGCGTTGCAGCGGGTTGTCGAAGCCGTCGAAGACCCACCGGCCGCGGAAGATGCGCCGGGGGACGCCAATAACACCACCTGAAACCGGGACAGTATGAATATCCGTTTGATCGAAGGGCAGGGCGTCGCCCTCGACCCCGTCCAGGACGACCGCGACCGCGTCGCCCGCAACGCGGCGCTGGCCGCGCTGGCCGACATTCCCGCACCCGACCCGCTGGACACGGTCGGCTACAAGTCCGCCGGCCACACGCTCGTCATCGGCACCCGCGCCGACGCTCTGCCGTGGGCCGAGCGCCTGGCTGCCGCGCTGCCCGTCACCGTGCTGCTGCTGGATGACGATGGGAGCGACAAGGCGTTGCGCCTGTATCCCGTGTTTGCGGCGCGCGCGCTCGTCGTGACGGGCTGGCTCGGCGCGTTCGACGCGACGTGGCAGACGGGAGGCAGCCAGCCCGAACACGCGCGCTTCGACCTCGTGCTCGACCTCGGCGCGGCGCCGCAGATCGCCACGCACCAGCGCCCGCACGGCTATTACGCGCCGGGGCTCGATCCCGCCGCGCGCCAGGCCGCCGTCGCCGAACTCGTCGGGATGGTCGGCGACTTCGAGAAGCCGACATACTTCGCGTACAAGGAACGCCTGTGCGCGCACGGCCGCAACCGCCGCAGCGGCTGCAATGCATGCGTCGAGATCTGCTCCGCCGGCGCGATCTCGGGCGCGGGCGACCTGATCGCCGTGAACCCTTACCTGTGCGCGGGCTGCGGCGCGTGCACGACCGTCTGCCCCACGGGCGCGTTGGGCTATGCTTATCCCGGCGCGGCGCACACGGGCATGCGCATCAAGGCCGCGCTGAACGCCTACACGCAGGCGGGCGGGCGCGAGCCGGTGCTGCTCGTCCACGGCCTGGAAGGCGCGGCGCTGCTGGACGCCGTCGACGTCCCCGGACGCGTGCTGCCGCTGGGCGTGCACCACACGGCATCGACCGGCATCGACATCTGGCTCGCGGCGCTCGCCTGGGGCGCGGCGGGCATCACGGTCCTCATGACGGACGCCGAGGCCCCGCAGTACGCGGCCGCGCTGGATGAGCAGATGACCATCGCGCGGACCATCATGACGGGCCTCGGCTACGCGGGCGCGCACGTGCAGCTGCTGCGCGCGACCGCGCCGGACGAGCTGGCGCGCGCGCTGCAGAACGCGCCGCGCGGCGAGGTGCCGGCGCGGCGTGCCGGCTTCAACGTGGCGGCGGACAAGCGCAACACGCTCGACTACGCGCTCGAGCATTTGTTGCGCGAGGCGCCGCAGCAGGTCGAGGAGATCGCGCTGCCGGCCGGCAGTCCGTTCGGTACGCTCGCCGTCGACGCGGGCAAATGCAGCCTGTGCATGGCGTGCGTGGGCGCATGTCCGGCGTCGGCGCTGCAGGATGGGCAGAACGCGCCGCAGCTGCGCTTCATCGAAAAGAACTGCGTCCAGTGCGGGCTGTGTGCCGATACGTGTCCGGAAGATGCGATCCGGCTGGTGCCGCGGCTGTCGTTCCGCGACACGCGCAAGCAGCCCGTGGTGCTGAACGAGACGCAGCCGTTCCACTGCATCCGCTGCAACAAGCCGTTCGGGACGCTGCGCATGGTCGAGAGCATGCTGGCGCGCCTGGCCGGCCATCCCGCGTTCGCCGGTCACCTCGACCGCATGCGCATGTGCGGCGACTGCCGCGTGATCGACATGATGACGCCGGCCGGCGAGCAGACCATTCATCAGGCGCAGGAGCTGCGCCGGCAGCGTTGATGCGGCGCCCCCGGCACTGCCGGAAGCGACCTCCCGCGGCGGCGGGAGCCAGGTTCGGCGCGTTTCGATGACGCGTGCAAACCGGGTCCCCGCCTGCGCGGGGACGACGAGGTTGCACATCGTCCGTTCCCATCCTGCTCGTGGCAGAATGGTCGCGAGCCGTTACACGACCACCGACACGGGCGCTCACGAGGCGCCCGTTTCGCAACCACAAGGAGACGACCGATGGCATCCCCGTACGAGCGCTTCATCCGCGCGCGCGACTTCCTGCACCAGCACCGTACCGACTACGCGACGGCCTATCGCGATTACCGGCCGCCCGAGCTCGACGAATTCAACTGGGCACTCGATTATTTCGACACGCAGGCCAAGGGCAACACGACGCCCGCGCTGTGGGTCGTGGAACAGGACGGCAGCGAGCGCAAGATCGGTTTTGCCGACATGGCGGCGCGTTCCAGCCAGGTCGCGAACTGGCTGCGCGATTGCGGCGTGCGGCGCGGCGACCGCGTGCTCCTGATGCTGCCGAACCGCGTCGAGCTGTGGGAGATCATGCTGGCCGGGATCAAGCTGGGCGCCGTGCTCGTGCCGACGACCATGCTCGTGTCCAGCAACGACCTGCAGGACCGCCTGCAGCGGGGACAAGTGCGCCACGTGATCGCGCAGGCGTCCGAGACGCACAAGTTCGCGGACCTGGCCGGCGATTTCACGCGCATCGCCGTCGGCGGAAACGTCGCCGGATGGCGCGATTACGCGGACAGCGCGTCGGCGGCGGCAGGCTTCGTCCCGGACGGTAGCACGCGCGCCACCGATCCGCTGCTGCTGTACTTCACGTCGGGCACGACGGCGAAGCCGAAGCTCGTGCTGCATAGCCACCAGAGTTATCCGGTCGGCCATCTGTCGACGATGTACTGGATCGGGCTGCGGCCGGGCGACGTCCACTGGAACATCAGCTCGCCGGGCTGGGCCAAGCACGCGTGGAGCTGCTTCTTCGCGCCGTGGAATGCGGGCGCCACCGTGTTCGTCTACAACTACGAACGCTTTTCCGCCCGCGCCTGCCTGGACACGATCGTGCGCTGCGGCGTGACGTCACTGTGCGCGCCGCCGACGGTGTGGCGCATGATGATCAAGGAAGACCTCGCGCAGTGGCAGCCGCCGCTGCGCGAACTGGTCGGCGCGGGCGAGCCGTTGAATCCGGAAGTCATCGAGCAGGTCGAGCGCGCGTGGGGCATCCGCATCCGCGACGGCTTCGGCCAGTCCGAGACCACGTGCCAGATCGGCAATCCGCCCGGCCAGCCCGTCAAGCCGGGATCGATGGGCCGGCCGCTGCCGGGCTACCGCGTCGCGCTGCTCGACATCGACGACCAGCCGGCGGAGGAGGGAGAGATCTCGCTGCGCCTCGATCCTGCCCCGCTGGGCCTGATGCTGTGCTACGAGAACGACGAGGCGAAGACCGCGGACGTCATGCGCGCCGGCCACTATCACACGGGCGACACGGCGCGCGTGGACGAGGAGGGCTATTACTTCTACGTGGGCCGCAACGACGACGTGTTCAAGTCGTCCGACTACCGCATCAGCCCGTTCGAACTGGAGAGCGTATTGATCGAGCATCCGGACGTGCTGGAAGCGGCCATCGTCCCGAGTCCGGACCCGGTGCGCCTCGCGGTGCCGAAGGCGTTCATCGCGCTGCGTCCGGGCGTGGAACCGACGCGCGCACTGGCCGCCGCGATCTTCGCCTTCGCGCGTGACCGGCTGGCGCCGTACCAGCGCATCCGCCGCATCGCGTTCACGGACTTGCCGAAGACGATCTCCGGCAAGATCCGCCGGGTCGAGTTGCGCAAGGCGGAGGCGGCGGGCGATCGGGCCGTGCTTGAATTCAGGGACGACGAATTCGGCGGCTGAGCAGCCGACACGGTAAGATAATGGCGTGCGGCAGGAATGCCGCGATCCGATCAATAATAGATCGTGTCCATCCAACCGAACGCCGATCCATGAACCCGTCCGTCCCTCCGACCACATCGAAGCAGACCGCAAGCAAGGGCGCCCGCAAGCCGGCCCGCCCGGCCTCGTACGAGGTTCGGAAATCGCCCGTGCATGGCAACGGCGTGTTCGCGCTGCGCGACATCCCGGCCGGCGAGCGCATCATCGAATACCGCGGCGAGCGCATCACGTGGGACGAGGCGACGCGCCGTGCCGCCGAACGGGGCGGCCCGGTCAATCACACGTTCTATTTCAGCCTCGCCGACGGCAACGTGATCGACGGCGGCCGGCGCGGCAACGACGCCCGCTGGATCAACCACGCGTGCGAACCCAATTGCGAAGCCTACGAAGAAGACGGCCGCGTGTACATCCACGCGCTGCGCGACATCGACGCGGGCGAGGAACTGAACTACAACTACGCGCTGATCTACGACGAGCGCCACACGCCCGCGCTGAAGCGCCTGTTCGCCTGCCGCTGCGGCACGCCGGCCTGCACGGGCACGATGCTGGCGCCCAAGAAGCGTGTGCGCAGGAAGGGGACGTCGGAGTCTGCCGGCGCCTCGACCTGAAGCATCCGGACCAGACATCGACACCACAACAACAGGAACCACCGCCAGCCCATGAAACCCGTCGTCCGCAGCCTGCTCGAAACCGATCTCTATAAATTCACCATGTGGCAGGCTTTGATGCACATGCACCCGAACGCCAGCGGCGAATACGAGTTCAAGTGCCGCAACACGCCCGCGTATCCGCTGGCGGAATTGAAAGAAGAAGTCGAACGCGAGTTGGACCACCTGTGCACGCTGATGTTCACGGAGGACGAGGTCAGTTACATGCGGTCCCTGCGCTTCATCAAAAGCGACTTCGCCGACTTCCTCACCTTGTTCCGTTTCCAGCGCAAGTTCATCCACGTGGAAACGGACGGGCCGCACCTGCGCATCCGCGCCTGCGGTCCCATCGTGCACGTGATGGGCTTCGAGATCTTCGTGCTGTACATCGTCAACGAGCTGTATTTCCGCCGCTTCGACCAGCAGGCCGCCATCGGGGAGGCGCGCAAGCGGCTCGACCAGAAGATCGCCGAGTTCCGCGCCTTCGACCAGGAGCCGAAGAAGGTCAACCCGTTCGAGTTCTTCGATTTCGGCGTGCGCCGCCGCTTCTCGGGCGACTGGCACGAGGAAGTCGTCGCCACGCTGGCGCGCGAGCTGCCGCAGTTCTTCAAGGGGACGTCGAACGTCTACCTGGCGAAGAAATTCAACCTGGTGCCGATCGGCACGATGGCGCACGAATACATGCAGGCGTTCCAGTCGTTCGACGTGCGCCTGCGCGATTTCCAGAAGAAGGCGCTGGAGGACTGGGTGCAGGAATACCGCGGCGACCTCGGCACGGCGCTGACGGACGTCGTCGGCATGGACGCGTTCCTGCGCGACTTCGACCTGTATTTCGCCAAGCTGTTCGACGGCCTGCGCCACGATTCCGGCGACCCGGTGGCGTGGGGCGAGAAGGCCATCGCGCACTACGCCAGGCTGCGCATCGACGCGCGCACGAAGCGGCTCGTGTTCTCGGACGCGCTCACGGTGCCCAAGGCGCTTTCCCTGTACCGCCACTTCGCCGACCGCGTGATGACGGGCTTCGGCATCGGCACCAAGCTCACCAACGACACGCAGTACGACCCGCTGAACATCGTCATGAAGCTCACGCGCTGCAACGGCCAGCCCGTCGCCAAGCTGTCCGACAGCCCCGGCAAGGGCTTCAGCACGGACGAGACCTTCATCGCCTATCTGCGCCAGGTGTTCGACCAGCATATCTGATCGCAAGGGCGCCGCCACCGCGCGGCGTCTCTTTGTCGACATTTATGCAACTAACCGACGTGTGCGCAGCGGCGACCGGCGGAGGGCAGCGGCAACCGGCAGCGGCAACCGGCAGCGGCAACCGACAACCGGCAGCGCGGGGCCGGCCGTACCGGTTCAGGCCGGTGCCGGGTCGCTCGATGCGGCGGCGTCGTTTGCGTTCAGCGCCCGCCGCAGATCGTCCAGGCTGGCCGGCTTGGTCAGGTGCAGGTCGAACGCGACATCATCCGGCGGCGCGTGCGCGGCCACGCCGGCCTGGCGGCCGTAGCCGGTGAGCGCCGTCAGCCGCAGCGGTTTCACGGCCGCGCGGCGCATGGCGGCGGCGAGGGCGTAGCCGTCCATGTCGGGCAGGCCGATGTCCAGGATCGCGACGTCCGGCGGCCAGGCCGCCTGCACGTCCAGCGCTGCGTGCGCCGTGTGCGCCGTTTTCACTTCGTGGCCCAGTTCGCGCAGGATCGCGGCCGTGAGGGCGGCGGCGTCCTCGTTGTCGTCCACGACCAGTACGCGCAGCGGCCGGCTCGCCGCGCGGATGGGAGCGGGCGCCGTGGGGGACGGAGGCGCGCCGAGCGGCAGCACGATCTCGAAGCGGCTGCCCAGGCCGGGCCCGTCGCTGTGCGCGCTCACGCGGCCGCCGTGCAGCTCGACGATGCGCTGCACGATGGCGAGACCGAGTCCCAGGCCGCTGTGGTGCACCAGCGGTTGCGGCGCCTGGTAGAACGGTTCGAACACGCGCTGCACCAGCGCGCTATCCATGCCCACGCCGTTGTCGGCGACGACGAGGCGGGCTTCGCCGCCCACGCGCTCGAGGACGACGTGGGTGTCCGTGCTGCCGAAACGCGCCGCGTTCGACAACAGGTTGCCCAGCACCTGCGCAAGCCGGTGCTCGTCGCCGGCGATCCACAGCGCCGCGGGGGCCTGCAGGCCGAGCGGCTGGTCGGGGCGGGCGGCGACGGCGTGGCGCACGACGGCCGCCAGGTCCACGGGTGCGACGTCGATGCGCAGCTTGCCGGACGCGATGCGCGACACGTCGAGCAGGTCGTCGACGAGGTGTTTCAGGTGCGCGACCTGGCGCCGCATGATGCCGCGCTCGCGGCGCGAGGCAGCGTCGTCGCGCAGGTCCATCAGGTCGAGCGCGCCGGCGATGGGGGCCAGCGGATTGCGCAGTTCGTGGCCCAGCACGGCGAGGAATTCGTCCTTGGCGCGGCCGGCCTGGCGCGCCAGTTCCAGCGCGTCCTCGCGGTCGCGCTCGTGTGCGGCGCGGCGCGCGCCCGCGGCCCGCAGCGCGTCGCCCATCGCGTCGATTTCCTCGATGCGCGACGTGGGCACCACCGGGTCGGTGCCGGCGCCGAGGGCGGCGGCGCCCGCCGCGAGCGTCGCGATGCGGCGCACGATGCGGCGCGCCAGCAGCGTCGCGAGACCGATGCTGAGCGCGAGCGACAGCGCGATGCCGGCGCCGTACCACGCAAAGCCCGGCCCGCCGGCCCAGCCCGCGGGCGGCGCGCCGACGGCGACCGTCCAGCCGTAGCGCGACAGCCGCGTATAGGCCGTCGTGACGGCATTGCCTTCGAACGTGACGGTGGCACCGGCGCTTTCCGGGCCGTTCAGCCGGATCAGCCGCGCCAGGCTCGGGCTGGGCGGCCCGCCGACGTGGTCGCCCTGGCCGTGCGAACGGGCGACGATCGCGCCGTCGCCGTCCAGCACCGAAATCATCGAGCCGGGCGGCACCTGCTGGCGCGCGAGCGCGCGCATGATGCGGTCGGGCTGGACGACGGCCGTCAGCACGTACGGATGGCCGGCGGCGTCGCTGACGGGAAAGCGCACGGGGACGGCGGCCCGCCCGCCCTTGCCGCGCGCGACGTGGCCGATGACCGGGCGGCGCAGCAGCAGCGCCCGGCGCAGGCTGGACGGGTCGGCGACGGGTTGCGGCGGCGCGTCGAAAGGCGCGGTCGTGCGGAACACCATGTTGCCGTCGCCGTCGGCCAGGATCACGCCCAGCCATTCCGGCTGCGCCCGGGCCTGGTCGCGCGCGATGGGGTAGAAGGCCCGCACATTGCCGGCGCCGAGCGCAGGCGTGCGCGCGATGCTGGCGAGGGTAGCGACGGTGCCGTCCAGTTCCGCGTCGACGGCGCTCGACAGCGCGCGCGCGAGGTCCAGCAGCGCCCGTTCCTGTTCACCCTGGTGGTACTCGGCGGCGAGATGCACGCTCCAGGCGCCCAGCGCGGCCAGCGGGAGCAGGCCGGTCGCCGTCAGCACGACGAGGAGGTGACGCAGGGACAGCGAAGGGCCGCGTTGGGCGCGCATGGAATCGGGATTCGAGAAAAGGCCGATTATAAGTCCAAACCGATGCGGCGGACATTTGCACATGCATTCGTGAAATGGGGTGATTCGGCAATTAACCATTTGTGGAAAACCAAATGTCTGGAAGCCGCAACAACCGTAAATTCTCACAAAATATTTCACGGAAACGTCGCAGGAGGGGCTTGAGTCGCAAAAATTGGCGATATTATATTTACGGAGCTCATCGATAAATGACCGGTGGAATTCGCGGCCGTCATTGAAACAAGGGCAGCGGCACTCTTTTGGGAGTGCGGTTTTTATATATATTTCAGGAATGAAATATGACGCCACAACGACTGTCGATATCGGAAGCGCCCATTCGCGTCATGGTGGTGGAAACCCACCAGCTGATCCTGTGGGCTTTGACCAAACTGATCAATAGCCATCGGCCGGGGATGGAAGTGGTGGCCGTCGCCGGCACGCAATGCGATGCATTGTTCCAGTTGCCCACGGCGGCGCCCGACCTCGTGCTGATGAAGTACGAACTCGCGGTCACGGCCCACCAGCCCGACCTGCCCGAGGCGTTGACGTGCGGGCGCCACACGCTGCTGTTCGCGCAAGAGTTGGAGACGGACACGCTGGCGTCGACGCTGCGCTGCGGCGCGCACGGCCTGCTGAGCCGCCGCTCCAGCGCCGACGAGATCGTCAAGGCCATCGAGAAGACGCATCAGGGCGAGCTGTGGTTCGGCCGCGAAGCGACCTGTCTCGCGCTCAACGCCCTGCGCGGCGGCGAGCCGGCGCGGCCGCATCCGCACCACGACGGCCTCGATGCGCTGACGCCCCGCGAGCGGCGCGTCCTGCAGACCGTGGTGGCGAACAAGGTCCGGACGAATCGGGATCTGGCGAAAATCCTGTTCATTTCCGAATCCACGTTGCGGAATCACTTATCGTCGATTTATCAGAAACTGGGCGTGAGTAATCGGCTCGATTTATATGTATACGCGCAAAGCCATTTGGTAACAAATACCGCCGAAATGGCCTGAACCGCGTTTCCCTGATTATTGGAGCAGCAGCGGGGCGATTGTCCGGATAATCTGGATGATGGCCGGTCCGAGCACGACCATGATAATCGACGGGAAAATGAACAAGACCAGCGGGAATAACACCTTGGTCGGGATTTTCGCGGCCTTTTCTTCCGCGCGGGTCTGACGTTTGTGGCGCAAATCGTCGGAAAATACCCGCAGCGAATCGCCGATGCTGACGCCGAACCGGTCGGCCTGCGTCAGCATCGTGGCGAACGATGTCAATTCCTCGACGCCCGTGCGCAGCGCCAGGTTGCGCAGCGACGTTTCGCGCGTGCCGCCGGCGCGCATCTCGAGGTTCGTCAGCTGCAGCTCGTCGGCCAGGGCCGGACTCCGGGTCTGCATTTCCTCGGCCACGCGCGTCAGCGCCGCGTCCATGCCCAGCCCCGCCTCGACGCACACGAGCAGCAGGTCGGCGGCGTCGGGGAAGCCGTCGAAGATGTCGCGCTTGCGCGCCCGCCCGGCCAGCGCCAGCGCGATGTTCGGCAGGTAGCAGCCGGCCGTCGCCGCGGCGACGACCCACAGCAGCAGGGTCATGCCCGTCGCCTCGTGCGACACGCGCAGGGCCAGGTACGTGGGCGCGCCGGCAAGCGCCGGCAGCAGCGTCTTCAGGCCGAAGAACAGATGCGGCGCCTTCGGATGGCGGATCCCGGCGTTCATGAACCTGATGCGGATCGGCGACGTGTCCCAGTCGCCGGACGGCGTGGACAACCTGGCGAACGGCGTCACGGCATTGGTGATCCGCTCGCGCCAGGCCGGCGCGGACGGGGCGCCGGGCGTCAGCGCGTGCAGGCGCCGGTCGGTCCGGTCGGGGGCGAGCCACAGGTACAGGCCGACACTGCCGACGCTGACGGCGAGGAAGACGACGATGGGCAGTAACATGGTGCTCTCCTTCAGACACGGATACGGGTGATGCGGCTCAGGACGACGATGCCGAGCAACATCATGCACAGCAGGGCGCGCAGCATGCTGACGCCGATGGGGTCGACCCACAGCGGCCGCATGAAGTCGGGATTGACGAAGTACAGCAGGGCGCCCAGGAGGAAGGGCAGCAGGGCCAGCGTCCAGGCCGACATCCGGCCTTCCGCCGACAGGACCCGCACGCGCGCGAGCAGTTTCAGGCGTTCGCGAATCAGCTTGCTCAGGTTGCCGAGCACTTCCGCCAGGTTGCCGCCCGACTGCCGCTGGAGCAGGATGGCCACCGCGACATACCGGTAGTCCGTCAGCGGCACGCGCTCGCACAGGCCGGCCAGTGCCTGCTGCAGCGAGACGCCGAAGCTGACCTGCTCGTGCACGAGCCGGAACTCGGCGGCGATCGGCTCCGGCATTTCATCGGCCAGCATCTGGATGCCGAGCGGCAGCGAGTGACCGGCACGCACGGCGCGCGTGATGAGGTCCAGCGCTTCCGGCAACTGCTGCTCGAGCCGGCGCAGGCGGTGTGCGCGTTGCGCCGCCACGTAGCCCCACGGCAGTGCCGCCAGCAGGCCCGCGAGGACGAGGCAGAAGTACAGCGGCTGCGCGCCCGTCATGCCCAGCGCCAGCCCGGCGGCGCCGGCCGTGGCGCTGAGCAGCAGCAGGCGTGCGACGGTCCAGTGCAGGCCGGCCTGGCCGAGCAGGTTGTGCAGGGTCGACGTCACGACGACGCCGCTCAGGATGCGGGCCACGAACGACAGCTCCGACAGGCGGCCCCGCTTCAGCAGGGGGCGGCGGGCCGGGCCGGCGTTCGTGTGCGCGAGCTGGTCGAGGCGCCGCTGCAGCCGCATCGCCTCCGGGCCGCGGCGCGCGCGGTACAGCAGCCACGCACCCTCGACGAACAGGATCACGGACACGAACACCAGCAGCAGGACCACGAACAGGGCATGGCCGGACGGGTTCTCTGACATGACGTTCTCCTCAGGCAAGGCGGCGGGACGGATCGAACATGTGGTCGGGCAGGTGGATGCCGAATGCGCGCAGCCGCTCCGCGAAGCGGGGACGCACGCCCGTCGCCTGGAAATGGCCGATGATGCGGCCATCGCCGTCGACGCCGGTCTGGTGGTAGGCGAAGATTTCCTGCATCGTGATCACGTCGCCTTCCATGCCCGTGATCTCCTGGATGCTCGTCACCTTGCGCCGGCCGTCCGTCAGGCGCAGCGCCTGGATGACGACCGTGATGGCGGACGCGACCTGCTGGCGCGCCGCCTTGTGCGGCAGGTTCAGGTTGGCCATGCCGATCATGTTCTCCAGCCGCGACAGCGCGTCGCGCGGCGTGTTCGCGTGGATCGTCGTCAGCGAGCCTTCGTGGCCCGTGTTCATAGCCTGCAGCATGTCGACCGCCTCGGCGCCGCGCACCTCGCCGATGATGATGCGGTCCGGCCGCATCCGCAGGGCGTTCTTGACGAGGGCGCGCGCCGTGACCTCGCCCCTGCCTTCGATGTTCGGCGGCCGCGTTTCCAGGCGCACGACGTGCGGCTGCTGCAGCTGCAGCTCGGCCGCGTCCTCGATCGTCACGAGGCGCTCGGTCTCGGGGATGTAGCCGGACAGGATGTTCAGCAAGGTCGTCTTGCCGGCGCCCGTGCCGCCCGAGATCATCATGTTGACCTTCGCCCGGCTCAAGCCCTCGAGCATGGCGGCCATGTCCGGCGTGAGGCTGCGCATCTCGTCCACCAGGTTCGTCATCTTGAGCGGGATGTGCGCGAAACGGCGGATCGACATCATCGGGCCGTCCAGCGCGACGGGCGGGATCACCGCGTTCACGCGCGAGCCGTCGGGCAGGCGCGCGTCGACCATCGGGCTCGATTCGTCGATGCGGCGGCCGACGAGCGACACGATCTTGTCGATGATGCGCATCAGGTGGCGGTCGTCCGTGAACGTGACGTCGGACAGTTCCAGCTTGCCGTGGCGTTCGACGTAGACCTTGTCCCACGCGTTGACGAGGATGTCGGAGACGGCCGGATCGGCCATCAGCAGTTCGAGCGGGCCGAAGCCCAGCATCTCGTGCTGGATGTCGCGCACGAGCATGCGCCGTTCGAGGCCGCTGATGGGCGTGTCCTCGTCCAGCAGCATGCCGTCGATCGCGGCGGCGATCTCCTGGCGCAGACGGTCGGCCGGCAGGCTCTCCAGCACCGTGAGGTCGAACCGGTCGAGCAGCTTCAGGTGCATCTGTTCCTTCAGCTGCTTGTAGGCGTCGCGCAGGATCGCCTGCTGGACGCCGGCCTTGCCGGCATCCGCGGCGACGGGCATGCTGAGTTTATCGCGCAGGGACATGGCATCCTCCGTAGGTGGGTCAGGCGCGGCGGAACAGGCGGTCGAACAGGCTTGCGGGCGGCTCGGCCGCCGCCGCCATGGCGCCGCCCAGTTCCGACAGGCCGCGGATCACGCCGTGCTTGCGCTCCACCTGCACGAGCGGCACGCCGTGGTTGATGGCCGTGCTCACCTGGCGCCAGCCGTTCGCGATCATGTGGATCTCGTGCGCGCCCAGGGTGCGCCGGATCTTGTCGAGCGTGATGTCGTCGCGCTTGTCGTAGCGGTTCAGCAGCAGCTCGATCTTGTCCTTCGGGTAGTCGAGCGAGCGGAACACGGACAGCAGCTTGTCGGCATTGCGCAGGTGCGGCACGCTCGCCTGCAGCACGAGGAAGATCGACGCGGCCTGGTCCAGCGCCGTCATCAGCATGGCGTCCACCACGCGCGGCAGGTCGAGCAGCACGAAATCGTACTGCGTGACGGCCAGCTTGAGGATGGCGTCGATGTGCTCGGGGCGGATGTCCGCGGCCTGGCCGGGTTCTTCCGGTGCCGCGAGGATGCTGTACGCGGGCGTGACCTTGATGGTGGTGGCCTGCAGCAGCGGCGCGTCGAGGCGGTTGATGTCGCGCGTCAGGTCCGTGATCGTGCTTGCCGCGCGGGTGTCCTGCAGGAAGCTGAGCGCGTCGCCGAACTGCAGGTTCAGGTCGATCAGCAGCACCTTGTGCGACTGCGCCAGCTGGTAGCCGAAGTTCGTGGCGAGGAACGTCGTGCCGCTGCCGCCGCTCGTGCCGATGAAGGCGTGGATCTTGCCCTGGCTTGCCGTGCGCACGGCCGACAGCTTCACGGCCGCGCGTTCGACGGCCGCCAGCAGCTCGCCGGGATGCACGGACGGCAGCACCTCGCGCACGCCGGCCCGCATGGCGTCGATCAGGAAGCCGGGCGCGCGCGCGGTGGCGAGCAGCAGCACCGCCACGCCGGGGCATTGCATGGTCGTGCGCTCGATCTGGGCGAAGTCGAGCGCCTTGTCGTCGCGGCCGTCCAGCAGCAGTACGTCCGGCGCCAGCGCCTTGGCGAGCGTGCGCAGTTCGGCCGCGTTGCCGGCCGTGCTCATGACGTCATGGCCCGTCACGGCCAGGATCGAGGCCGCCAGCTTGAGGAAGGCCTTGTCCTCGGAAACGATTACGATCTTCATGGTGTCCTCTCGATGGGCTAGCAGATCAGGGGGTTGTAGGTCATCATCTCGCGCGGCAGATAGGTCGAGAAACCGGGCAGCATGACCAGGGGCGTGGCCAGCAGGCTCGGAATCGGCGCGATCCAGCGGAATTGCAGGCCCGTGATCGCGACGGTGACGGATTCGCAGTTGGTCGCATCGCAGTTGGCCGGTTGCCAGACGACGTCGATGTCGGAGACCTGCGGCATCAGGCCCTGCATCGTCGCCAGGATCCGGGCCTTGTTGGTCGGATCCGCGCACACGACGGCGTACCGTGCGCCGGCCCGGGCGGTCTCGTTGGCGACGTTCCACGTGTACAGCAGGCGCGCAAAGTCGAGGATGCCCAGCAGGAAGCCGAGGAGCAGGAGGAAGGCGAGGGCGAATTCGACGCTGGTCGAGCCCCTTTGTCTGGTGTTCATGACGGGCTCCGCATCGTGGCCTGGATCGTGCCGAAGACTATGTTATTGAGACGCATGCCGAAGACGCTACCGGCCATCGGCACGAACGTGAATCCGGTGACACTGACGGTGACGGTGTTCATCACGGGGTAGCTGCCCGTCGTGCTCCAGACGGGATCGGGCACGTTGGACAGCGTCAGTCCCGCGAAGCGCGGCGAGCCGGTGCCGTTCGGGTTGCCGTAGACGATGATGTTCCTGGCGTTGACGATGCCCGTGCCCTGGGCCCGGACCGACAGGTAGCGCGCCGACTGCCGTACGGCTTTCGTGATCGTGTCGTACTGGTAGTAGGCGCGGCCGAATTCCGTCGTCAGGAACAGCAGCATGACGAGCATCGGCAGGATCAGGGCAAACTCGACGAGCGCAACGCCGTTCTGGTTCTTCATGGCGAACTCCTTATCGTACGAGGACGGGAACGAGCGGCCCCGCGAGGCCGCCCGGGAGGCCGTTGGCCGTGCAGGGGCTGGAGGCGTCCGACGCGTTGCCCAGGAATTCCAGCTGCACGTCGTCGAACGGCGAGGGAATCGGCTGCAGCATGAGCATGCAGGCGAAGTCGATCACGTTGCTGCCGCCGTCGACGACCGGCACCACGACGAGCCGCCGGTTGCTGCCGTACTTTTTGAGGTCGCCGTTCGGCCCGCCCGTGGCTACCGTCTTGAACTGATTGAGTTTGAGTTTGGTCAGGTTTTCACACGCACTGACCGATGCGGCGCAGTTGGTGAAATTCTGGCGCTGATTGACGAAATCGTTGTAGGCATTGCTGCCAGCCTGCCAGGTGCCGGCCTTGGTATACACGTAGCCGGTGAAATCGGGGCTCGCGACGTCCGGTCCGCTGTTGTTCTTGTAGATGCCGAAGCGTGTGTTCCAGGTATCCGCGATCGTTCCCTGCACGCCGGGCGTGCCCAGCTTGCTGCCCACCTTGGTGCCGCAATAGCCTTTCAGTTCGGCTTCCGTTTCGGAGGCGCTGGTACTGCCGTCCAGGTTCGCCCAGCCGATTTGCCCGGCCGACGCGGTCGTCTTGCTCAGCAGCGTGACCCATTCGCCCTTGACGAATCCAAAATTGGGCTTGGCGCTGCCCGCTTTCGGTTTCAGCGCGAGGGGCATGGGGCAGGTCGACTGCGCCGGCGTGGTCGTCGCTTCCGCCAGGGCGGCGACGTCCATCTTCGCGGCGAACGCCGAGGAGCCGACCAGCAGGCCGGCCATGTGGACGAGGTTCGTCGCCGTGTCGCGCTGAACGTGGTTGCAACGCACGTAGCGCGCCGTCGCACTGGTGGCGCCCACGTTGTGGTTCTGGTCGCGGAACGTGATGTCGGCCGCCGTCACCTGACCCTTGCCGCTCCAGGTGGCGGACTGCAGGTCAACCCGGTTGACGTTGCCGGCGGCGATGCCGGCGTTCGTGGCCCGTGCCAGCGCATCGGGCTGGCCGTTCAATTCTTGCGCGGCGGCGAGGGCGCACGCGTCCATGGATGTTTGCAGTTCCGAGCGGACGATGAAGAGGTGGCCGAGATCGACCGCCAGTCCCAGGAAGCCGAGCAGCAGGAACAGCAGGAGCGCGACGGTGACGATGACCGCGCCCGCTTCGTTTCTCCTCTGTTTGATCAGGGACCGCATGATCGTCCTTTCGTGCTCGTGACAAGTGCTGGCGGAGAGCCGGGTGGCGCCGGACTGCGGCGCCACCCGCGGCGCTCTGGTTCAGCTGCAGGTGCCGCTCAGGCAGGTACCCACCTTGGTTGCCAATGCCGAGAAAGCGCTGGTGCCGGCGATCTTGGAGAGGCCGACGGCCAGCGCGATCGACACCAGGGCGATGATGAGTCCGTATTCGACGACTTGCGAACCTTCTTCTTCGCGTGCAAAGTCGGCGGCCAGGGTTTTCACGGTGTGCAGGATGTCCATGTTGAAGTCCTTTCAATGACTGGTGAGTGGAAAATCATGGGTCGACCGATGTCGGACCCGTGCTGCCTCTGCTACTGCTTCATATCGGAGCCGACGGCGCTCCGCATTCTTACGAACAGGTGCCGCCCAGGCACGAGGAGATCTTCGTCGCCAGTGCCGAGAACGGATCGCTGCCGGCGATCTTGGCGAGCCCGACCGCCAGGGCAATCGAAACGAGGGCGATGATGAGTCCGTACTCGACGACCTGCGAACCGTCTTCCTCGCGTACGAAGCCGACGGCCAGGGTGGTCATGGTCTTGACGATGTCCATGTTTAGAGTCCTTTCAAGCTGATGGTGAGTGAAAATAGTGGACCGACTTACCGGACCGGTCCGGCCTCTGCTGCTTCAACGGCCGCCGGAACCGCCGTTGCCTCCGCCGATCGCGCCGCCGATGTTGACTACGTTCACGACGGGCGGCGGTTCCTTGAACGAATCCTGGTAGCGCTTGATCGCTTCCTTCGCGGCGCGGCCGTCTATGCCCTTGACTTCGTCGGGGCGGCTGCCCGCGGCGGGATCGATCGTCATCGCCAGCCTGGCCTCGCGTACGGCCGCGCCCAGCTGCATGTCGTAGTGCGGGGTCGGGGTCTCCGCGCAACCGGCGGCCAGCAGCGCCAGCGCGCATGCGGTGATGGTCTTCATTTCTCGCTCCTTTCGAGGCTGCCGTTGAGATACACGTCGGCCCGTGTCGGCGGCACGTGGTTGTCGGTGGGCAGGCGCGGCGTGGTGGCCAGCGGCTTGACGAGGCGGGGCGTGACGACGAACATCAGCTCCGTCTGGTCCTTCTGGAATTCGCTGCTGCGGAACAGCGCGCCGAGCACGGGGATCTCGCCCAGGCCGGGGAAGCGCTTGACCGTCTCCGTCGTGTTGTTCTTGATGAGCCCCGCGATCACGAAGCTCTGGCCGTCGTTCAGCTGCACCGTCGTGTCGGCGCGCCGCACGGTGAACGAGGGCAGCACCGAGGTGACGCCGTTGACCGACACGAACGGGTTGCCCGCCTGCGCCAGGTCGGACACCTCGGACACCATCTTGAGGTTGACGCGCGAGCCGCCCAGCACCGTCGGCGTGAACTTGATGCCGATGCCGAATTCCTTTTCTTCCAGCGTGATCGTCGTGAAGCCGCCGGTGCCCGGATCGCGCGCGACGGGGATGAAGATCTTGCCGCCCGAGAGGAAGCTGGCCTGCTGGCCGCTGACGGCCATGATGTTCGGTTCCGCGAGCACGCGCACGAGGCCGTCGTCCTTCTGGCCGTCGACCTGCAGCGTCGTGCGGCCGAGCCGCATCGCCTGGGCGAAGCCGCCGCCTTCGCTGAGGAAGTTCGACAGCAGCGAGAACGTGTCCGTGCCGCCGTTGCGGCTGCGGGCGAGGCCGACGCTGGAACCCAGTTTGTCGAGCAGCGTCTTGCTGACTTCCGCGATCTTCACCTCGAGCATGACCTGCTGGGCACCCGCGACATGCAGCAGGTTCACGACCTTCTTGCCGTCGCCGTAGGACGCGGCGAGCGCCAGCACCTGGTCGAGGACCACGGGGTCGCTGACTTCGCCCGTCAGCACGAGGCTGTTTTCGGCGGCCTTGACGCGGATGCCCCGTTCGTCCGGCACCAGGTCGGCCAGCAGCGACTGCAGCGCTTCCGGATCGACGGTCACGACGATGTCCTTCAGGTGGCAGCGGCCGTCGGCGTCCTGCAGGATCACGTTCATGGCGCCCGTCTTGCGGCCGAGGACGAACAGCTCCGTGGGGGCCAGCAGCGTGATGCGCACTTCCGACACGCCATCCTGTTCCGGCCCCGGGGCCGGCATGGCGGGCTGCGGCATGCCCGGCAGGGCAGGCACGGCGGCCGGCTGCGCCACGGCGGCCCGCTGGCCGGGCTGGGCGCCGCCGACGGCCATGCGGATGACGGCATAGGGCAGCATCACGACGGTCGACTTGCCGAGCGTGACGTACGACGGCTTTTCGACCTGCGTCGCGGTGCACTGGCGCAGCGCGGCGGCGTCGTGCCGGGCGGTCGCTGCCGAAGTCGCTGCGGCGGCGTTGGCGCAGCACAATGCGGCGGCCGCGAGGGTGGTGAGGACGGTATGGCGCACGATTGACTCCTGTCCGGTTGGCGTGGGTGCTAGTTGAAGCAGCTCTGCCTGGTCGAACCGTCCGGCATCTCGATGACTTCGATGCAGTGGCGGGGCGCGGCGGGGCGCGGCCGGGGCGGCGTCACGCGGACCGGCGCCGCGGTCTTGAAGACTTTCGGTTCGCCCAGCAGTTCGGTGCGGGTGATGCCGGCGGTGCTGACGGTCGCTTCGTCCGACTGGTTGCGCAGGGCGAGCGACAGGGTGCCGATGCTGCGGGCCAGGTCGAGTTTTTCCGAGTCGGCCAGAGAGAGCTCGAGCGTGACGGCGTTGACGACCTTCGGCTTGGTGTCGTCGCGGCCGGCTTCCTGCGCCACGGCCAGCACGAGCACATGTTCGAGCACCGTCTTGCTGATCGGTTTCGTCTCGCCCTTGCCCTCGTCGCGCTGGGCGTGGACGAGGATGTCGACGTAGTTGCCGGGGAGGGCGAAGCCGGCCACGCCGACGACGTCGTTGACGCGCACCGTCATCGCCCGCTTGCCCTCGGCGATGACGGCGGACAGGCCGCCCATCGTGCCGATCGGGGCCAGCTTGCCGTCGATGACGGCCTCGCCGCGGACGACGTCCTGCTTGACGACGCGGCTCTTCAGCGCGGCGGGATCGGCGACCGCGCCGGTCGGCAGCGCGGTGGCGGGCCAGTCGATCGTCGTCAGCATTTCCGGTTCGAGCCGGCTGCCGGCCGGGATGTCGACGGTGGCGACGACGATCTTGTTGGCCGCGACCTTGTTGTGCTGGCCGACCCAGTTGTTGGCGTAAATGGCGGCCACGAGGCCGAGGACGGCCGCAACCAGCAGCAGGGCGAATGCCTTGACGTTTTTCATGATGTCACCGGAGTTGTCAGAGGAAACCGAAGTGCGCGGCGACCGTCGTCGTGATGGTGCCCAGCGCGATGGGAACGGCGTACGGCAGCCTGCCGACGGAACCCGGGTCCGTCGTCGCGATGCGGACGGGCAGGCCGGCCGTGACCGCGATGCCGCCCAGGTGCAGGATCCGCATGACGTTGCCCAGCATGACGCGCAGGGTGCCGTGGCGGAGGGCGTACAGGATGGCGCACACGCCGCCGGCGGCGAAGGTGCCGACCAGGGCCAGCGGGATAGCGTGCAGGCCCAGCAGGGAGCCGGCCATCGCCATCAGCTTGACGTCGCCCGCGCCCGTCAGGTGCAGCAGCCACAGCGGGAAGAGCACGGCAAAGCCGACGCCGGCCCCGGCCAGGGACCACAGGAATCCGTGTCCGCCCCAGAACGGCTCGACGGTGCTGTAGGCGAGGCCGAACGCGAGGCCGCCCAGCGTCAGCCGGTTCGGGATCCGCTGGTGCCGCACGTCGGCGACGGCGGCGGCCACGAGCAGGACGAACAGCGCGACGTTGCGCGGGTCCGTGACGAGCATGATGGCAAGTGCGAAAAAGGCGCCGAGTTCATTGTTCATTTTCTTACTCCCTGCTTGACTCAGATCAGTTGACTGGTTGTTCAGTGTCAATGCTTGGAGAAAAGTCTATCGGCCCGGAAAGATTCAGGCATCAGTCGAGTGTCACGGAATCGCTAGGCAAACCTCCTGTTTATGTACGACAAAACCAGTACAAAACGACCAGGACGATAGTCGGCCCCGCTTGTAACCTCCGCACGGTCGACTATGCTGCAAGGACGGCGTATGCGCGGAGGCGACATCATGGCTGCATTGAAAGAGGAAACAGTCGACGGCTTGCGGGCCGCCTTGCGGGGGCCGCTGCTGCAGCCGGGCGACCCGGACTATGATGGCGCGCGGCAGATCTGGAACGCGATGATCGACCGCCGCCCGGCGCTGATCGCGCGCTGCGCCGGCACGGCCGACGTGTGCACGGCCGTCGCGTTCGCGCGCGACCACGGCCTGCCGCTGGCCGTGCGCGGCGGCGGCCACAACATCGCCGGCAACGCGATCTGCGACGACGGGCTGGTGATCGACCTGGCGGGCATGCGCAGTGTCCACGTCGACCCGGACGCCTGCCTCGCGTACGTCGACGGCGGTGCGCTGCTGGCCGACGTCGACCACGAGACGCAGGCCTGCGGCCTCGCCGTCCCGCTCGGCATCAATTCGACGACGGGCGCGGCGGGCCTGACATTGGGCGGCGGCTTCGGCTGGCTGTCGCGCATGCTGGGGCTCACGGTGGACAGCCTCGTGGGCGCCGAGATCGTCACGGCGGACGCGCGCCGGCGCCACATCGGACCGCGCCAGGAGCCGGATTTGTTCTGGGCGATCCGCGGCGGCGGCGGCAACTTCGGCGTGGTCACGCGCTTCGAATTCGCGCTGCATGCCGTCGGGCCGCTCGTCACGGCCGGCCTGGTCGTGTTCCCGGCCGCGCAGGGGCAAGCGGTGCTGCGCCGCTACCGCGACTACGTGGACACGCTGCCGAACGACGTCTCGATCTGGGCCGTATTACGCAAGGCGCCGCCGCTGCCGTTCCTGCCGCAGGCCGTGCACGGCCAGGACATCGTCGCGCTGGCCGTGTTCTCGACACGCCCGCCGGAGGAAGCGGAGCCGGTGCTGGCGCCCGTGCGGTCGTTCGGCGACGTGCTGGGCGAACACGTGGGCGCCGTCCTGTACGCGGCGTGGCAGAAGACGTTCGACCCGCTGCTGGCGCCGGGCGCGCGCAATTACTGGAAGTCGCACAACTTCACCACGCTGTCCGACGAGGCCGTCGACCTCGTGCTGCGCTACGCGGCTGCCGTGCCGACGCCGCAGTGCGAGATCTTCCTGGGCCTCATCGGCGGCCGCGCGAACGAGCCGGCCGTCGATGCCACCGCGTACCCGCACCGCAATGTGATGTATGCGATGAACGTGCACGGGCGCTGGCTCGACGCCGCCGACGACGCGCGCTGCGTGGCTTGGGCACGGGAGTTCTTCGCGGCCGTGGCGCCGTATGCGGCCGGCAGCGTCTACATCAACTTCCTGACGCAGGACGAGGGGGCGCGCATCCACGAGGCGTACGGCACGAACTGGGACCGGCTCGTGCAGGTGAAGCGGCGCTACGATCCGGACAACCTGTTCCGCTTCAACCACAACATCGCACCGGCCGGGTGACGATCACCCCAGCGCCAGCGCGACGGCTGCCTCGGCATGCAGCCCCGTCGTGTCGTACAGCGGCACGGGGCTGTCCCCGGGCCCGACGAGCAGCATGATCTCCGTGCAGCCGAGGATGATCGCTTGCGCGCCGGCCGCGACGAGGCGCCGGATCACGCCGCGGTAGGCCTCGCGCGACGCCGCTTCGACGCGTCCCTGCACGAGCTCCTCGTAGATGATGCGGTGGACCGTGGCGCGATCGTCCGCATCGGGCACGAGCACGTCGAGGCCGTGCTTGTCGGTCAGCCGGCCTTTATAAAAATCCTGTTCCATCGTGAAGGCGGTGCCCAGCAGGCCGATGCGCTTGTAGCCGGCAGCCTTGATGCGCGCGGCCGTCGGGTCGGCGATGTGCAGCAGGGGCAGGTCCACGGCGGCCTCGATCTGCGGCGCCGCCTTGTGCATCGTGTTCGTGCAGATGACGAGGAAGTCGGCGCCGCCGCGCTGCAGCCGCCGTGCCGCCTCGATCATCTGTCCGGCAGCGTCGTCCCACCGGTCTTCGCGCTGCAGGACGGCGATGTCGTCGAAGTCGAACGACCACATGAGGCAGCGCGCGGAGTGCAGGCCGCCGAGACGGTCGCGCACGCCCTCGTTGACGAGGCGATAGTATTCGGCCGAGCTTTTCCAGCTCATCCCGCCCAGCATACCGATGATCTTCTGCGTCATGCGTATCCCCTGTCGATGTCGAGCCGTCCAGTATAGCGAGGCTTGTGCGGCCGCGCACAGACGCCGCGGCCGGCGGACCGGATCATGCGCGACGACACGGCCATCCCGGCCGATGGAGGGGACCATGGACTCGATCAACCGCAACCAGCCCGAAACGAATCGCCGCGACCTGAGCGGCAGCGAAGCGATCCAGCGCGTGAAGGACATGACGGACGATGCGGACACCTGCTTCTTCTGCACGGCGGGCAGCACCGGCTCGACGAACGGCGTGCGCCCGATGAGCGTGCGCAAGGCGGACGATGCCGGCAACCTGTGGTTCCTGAGCGCGAACGACAGCCACAAGAACCACGAGCTCGCGGCCAACCCGGCCGTCAAGCTGTACTTCCAGCGCGATGCGCACGCGGGCTTCCTGGAACTGGAAGGCCGCGCCGAGATCCTGGAAGACCGCGCCCGCATCCACGACCTGTGGAATCCGATGCTGAAGACGTGGTTCACGGAAGGCGAGGACGACCCACGCATCAGTGTCATCAGGTTCACGCCGCAATCCGGTTACTACTGGGACAACAAGCACGGCAACCTCGTCGCGGGCGCCAAGATGGCGGTGGGGGCGCTCGTCGGCAAGACGCTCGACGATTCGATCGAAGGGCGGTTGATGTTCTGAGCTTAATAATTCACAACGGTGGGATTTATTGCAATTGAGAATGTTGTTATATTGAAATAATGATAAAATTTGCTTATCTAAATTTCATGTCCAAGCCGCCAACGGTCCGGCGGCTGGACGCCATCCATTCTCATGAGTCCGCACGAACCTGCTCCGCCTCGCATCCGACATTTTTCGCGAAAACATACCGCCAAGAAGAGCGTTCCTGAAGAAGTCTGGCTGCTCGCCTACATAAAGAAAAATCCTTTTCAGTCCGGTGCGGCGTTAGCCACGCTATATGGTGTGTTAGTCATTTTTGCCTACCACTTTCATATCGAGTATTTCCCGAGCTTTGACCTCAAGTCGTTGGCGAGTACGGTATTTGCTGCTGCCTACACGGCATTGTGTACCTTGGTCGTCTTCAGTCTCAGTCTGTTTGCACCGGCCTATGTCATCGGGACCTGGGGATTGGATGAGCACCTCGGACATGAGCAGAAGGATAGCGGCGGGTTGCGAAAGCGGATTTTCGAATGCTTCTTCCTGGCATTCGCTATTTTCCTGACGGTTTGCGGAATATTCTTCATTGTCGTCGACAACAAGATGCCGAGTTGGCTGCTGCTGCCCGCCCTGCCTGTCGTGACGACTGTATGGATTGTCCTTGGGCACTTCCTGAAGAAGCTTTTCGGCGCGGGGGAAACGAATGGCGATGCGCCCACGACGCCGGATAAGGGGAACACGGCAGAAGGCGGCGTATCGCTTACGAAGCCTGAACCGGTTCTCGACCAGGACTCAGCGAAACCGGAAAAAACCGGATCGTTGATCTGGTCGCGTGTTTCGTTCATCTTTATGATGACTTGCGTCGCGGCCATGGAGTTGGTTTCGATGGCAATCCTGTTCAACATGCTGCGCGATTCGCCATACGCGGACAATCCTGCGGACATCTCCCTTACCAGTCTCTTCGTCGGCCTCGCATGGAGCGGCATGATACTTCACGTGATTGGCATCTACCTCGTCAGCGCGTGGCGTATTCCGGATCTCAACCCGAAGCATCGCGTATTTTCGTGCCTGACCGCGTTTGCGGCGCCAGTCATCGTCTCCTTTTTCCTGAACAACCCTGTCCTCTTTTTTGCGCTGACGGCCATGACGACGAAATATGGCAATTTCCGCGCAGCTGAAATGACGGTGACAAACACAGCTTGCCAGATCATCGAGAACGCCGGCGAAAAGCTTTGTGTCAAGCAGAGCGATGGCATGAACAAACTCTGCAATGTGCATGTCCTGTCGCGGATTGGTACAGAAAGCTATCTGCTCGTGTCTTATCCAGGCAAAAAAACGGCGGCCGAGAAGCCCGGGCCAGGTGCTGCGTCTTCCGCAAAAAACGCCGGTGGTGCTTCTCAAAAGGACGAGGACAAAAAAGAAGTCGACGCCAGCAAGTGGGTGCTTGACGTCTATTTACCGTCCAAGGAAATCCTCGGGATGCGGGTGGACACGACCGTGCGACGTTTCCACAAGAGCGGCATCGTGAATGGGCTCGGCACCGGGGTGTCCGTTTGCGCAGCCCCGCCTGCGGCACCGCCTGCAGCGCCGCCGCTGCGTCCTGCGCCGCCACCGGAACCAAAAGAGCGGACCGCGCAGCAGTCGCTCAAGACCGAGTTGTTCGAATTCGATAAGTATGTCTTGAAGCCGGATGGGAACGCGTTATTGCAGAAATTCGCCAAGGATTTGGCCGCGACGGACGCACCGACGATGACGCTCAAGGTGATCGGCCATACCGATTCGATTGGTACGCCGTATTACAACTTGCAGCTGTCGCAAATGCGCGCCTTTACCGTGGCAAATTACCTGCAGTCGTATCTGCAAAAACCACCGCACGTCATCAAGCAACTGGACATCGATATCAAAGGCGTCGGCCCATTGCAGCCGAAGGTGGCCGACCTGAATTGTCCAGGTCGAGGTGCCGAGAAAAAACGGATCCACTGTCTTGAGCCCAACCGACGTGTCGAGGTCGCGGCGACCTGGGAAGCCGGCAAGTAAGTCGTGCAGGGTGACAGGCAGCGGCCTTCGCTCGGGCCAATCAGCGGATCACGTCCAGCGCCGCGAATTCCCGCACCGCGAAGTCGACGAACGCGCGCAGGCGCGGCGCCATGTGGTGGCGGCTGGGCATGACGAGGTGCACCGGGGCCGGTTCCGGCTCGTACTCCACGAGCAGGCGGCGCAGCAGGCCGGTCCGCAGGTCCGGTTCGACCTGGTACGACAGCGCCCGCGCGATGCCGAAGCCGTCGCGCGCGGCCGCCAGCATGGCTTCCGTGTCGTTCATGCGCAGGCGCGGGCTGTAGCGCACCACGTGCTCGCGGCCGTCCGCGCGGAAGCGCCATTCGGCCACGCTGCGCACGGCCGTCGACATGATCAATTCGTGGCCCGCGAGGTCGGCCGGGACGAGGGGCGTGCCGCGCCGGTCGAGGTAGGCGGGGCTCGCGACCGTCACGCGCCGCACCTCGCCCAGCCGGCGCGCGACGAGGCTCAGGTTGGCCAGCGCGCCGATGCGCAGCGCGGCGTCGATCCCTTCCTCGATCAGGTCGACATTGCGGTCGAACAGCGTCAGGTCGACCTGGATGTCCGGATGCAGCGCGAGGAAGCGCGTGACGACCGGCGCCACGTGGCGCCGGCCGAACACGGTGGGCGCCGTGAGCCGCAGCAGGCCGCGCGGGGTGCCGGCGCCGGGCGGCTGCAGCGCGGCGTCGTAGTCCGCCAGCAGGCGGCGCGCCTGTTCCGCGAGGCGCAGGCCTGTTTCCGTCGGCGTGAGGCGGCGCGTGCTGCGTTCGAACAGCCGGGCGCCGGCGCGGTTTTCCAGCGTCCCCAGGATGCGCGTGACGGCCGCGGGCGAGCGGCCCAGCTTGCGCGCGGCGGACGCCATGCTGCCTGCGTCGAGGATGGCGATGAACACGTGCAGCTCGTCGAGTCGGTCCATGATTATTGCGAGAGGTGGAATACTGAATTGTCATTATGCCGGATTCCGGTATGAATGATCCGGCACTACGATGCAGGGACCGACAATCACCACAGAGACGACCATGACCCGCATCCTCCACGGCACCCGCCTGTCCGGCCACGCGCACCGCGCCCGGCTGTTCCTGCACCTGCTCGACCTGACCTACGAATTCGCCGACAGCCCGGCCGACGTGCGCAACTCCGCCGCGTTCCGCGCCATGAATCCGCTGGGCCAGATCCCGGTGCTGCAGGACGGCGACGTGGTGCTGGCCGACAGCAACGCCATCCTCGTCTACCTCGCGAAGCGTTACGCGCCGGGCAGCGCCTGGCTGCCGGAAGACCCCGTCGGCGCGGCCCGCGTACAGCGCTGGTTGTCGCAGGCGGCGGGCGAGATCATGTTCGGCCCGGCCGCCGCGCGCGTGTCCGCTCGGTTCTACGACACCGGCGTGCCGGCCCCGCTGTCGCAGGCGCTGGCCGCCCGCGTGCTGGGCCTGATGGAAGGCGAGCTGGCCGCGCGCGACTGGCTCGCCGGCGCCGTGCCCACGATCGCGGACGTCGCGTGCTACAGCTATGTCGCGCACGCGCCGGAAGGCGGCATCGCGCTCGATCCGTACCCGCAGGTGCGCGCGTGGATCGCCCGCGTGGAAGCGCTGCCGGGCTTCGTCGCGATGCCGGGGGAGTGAGCGATCATGGATGGCGACCGTATCCCGCTGCCGTTCCACAAAGGCGAGTTGAGCGCGCAGGCGCTGGCCGGCGTCGAGCCGTTCAACGCGCCGATCCGCAACCGCATGCCGGACCAGCACCGGACCTTCTTCCCGCTGCTGCCGTTCGTGGCCCTGGCCGTCGCGGACGATGAAGGCTGGCCGCTCGCGACCCTCGTGCAGGGGCCGCCCGGATTCGCCAGCTCGCCCGATCCGGCGCGCCTCGACGTGGCCGCGCTGCCGTCGCCCGACGATCCCGTGCGGGCGCGGCTGGCGGCCGGTGCACGGGTCGGCATGCTCGGCATCGACCTGGGCACGCGCCGGCGCAACCGGTTGAACGGCGTTGTCGCGGCACTGGGCGCGGCCGGATTCACGGTCGACGTCGCGCAGTCGTTCGGGAACTGCCCGCGCTACATCCACGTGCGCGCGCTGCAGCCGGTCGAGCGCACGGCCGGCCCGGTGACGGCATTCGATGCCGACCTGCCGGCACGGGCGCGCGCGATGCTGGCGGCGACGCCCACGCTGTTCGTGGCCAGCGCCAGCGGCGCCGATGCGCAGGACGGTGCCGCTGGCCTGGACGTGTCGCATCGGGGCGGCCCGGCCGGCTTCGCGCGGCTGGAGGGTGACGTGCTGGTCGTGCCGGATTACGCGGGCAACCGGTACTTCAACACGCTCGGCAATTTTCTGGTGGAGCCGCGCGCGGCGATCGTGGTGGCCGATTTCGCGACCGGCGACGTGCTGCAGCTGCAGGGCGTCGTCGAGGTGGACTGGGAAGCGGCGGAGCCGGAGCGCATGCCGCCGGTGGAGCGGACGTGGCGGTTCCGGATTGTGCGGGGGTGGTTGCGGGAAGGGGTATTTGGACTCGCCGACAGTCCATGACTCGTCGTTCCCGCGTAGGCGGGAACCCATACTGAACGTCAGAAGCCCGGTATCAATCCGCTCGCGAAATATCCGACTTACTGGTTTTTGTTGCTCGGCATGGGTTCCCGCTTTCGCGGGAACGACGGGTTAGAGCACAATCTTCCACAACTGCGTCGGCAACGCCGCCGGCGCCTCCGGCTTGAAGAACGCGGAATCCTGGATGTGCGACGTGGTCACGTAGATCGTCCCGTCCGGGCCCTGGCTGAACGTATCCGGCCAGCGCAGCCGCTCGTCCTGCACGACGATGCGCGCCTGCGCCGACGGGCCTTCGGACAGGTCGCGCACCTTGATCGCATCGTCCTGCACGGACGTCAGGTACATGAGCTCCGTGCCGCGCGCGATGAGGAGGCCGTCGTTGACGCCGTTCTTCCCGTACGATTCGACCTGCCCGCCGATGTCCTCGCCCAGCAAGCCGGCGCCGGTGAGGGCGGCGGTCGGGATGCGATACAACTCGTCGCCCTTGATCGCCTGCCAGTACAGGTACTTGCCGTCGCCGGACAGCTCGATGCCGTCCGCCGAGAACTCCACGCCGCGGCCGTCCGGGCGGCGCAGGATCTTGCCGTCGGCCGTCACGTTCAAGCCTTTTTTCATCTGCGTGGACGGGTGGCCGTCCAGCACGCGCACCGTCTTGCCGGACGCGATGTCGACGACGAGCAGCGCGCCCCGCACGCCGGAATCGGTGATGTACGCGACCTTGCCGTCGTTCGAGAAGCGCACGTCGTTCAGGTAGGAGCCTTGCGGTGCGGCGTCCTCGTCGAACGCGATCGTCTGCGTCACCTTGTCGGTCGCGAGGTCGATGCGCACGAGCTTCGCGCCGCCGGCCACCAGGTGCGCCTGCGCCGGCGCGGCCGGGTCCAGCACCCACAGGCTGCCGCGCCGGTCGGCGACGACGCTCTGCACGCACACCCAGTGGTCGTGCGGCGTCACCTCGTCCTTCTTCGCGTTGCGCCAGCCGTTCCACGCTTCGTCCGGATACGGCCGCACCCCGCCATCCTTCAATTCGGCGACGGACACCTCGGTGTCCTCGGTCCAGCGGGGGAAGTTGACGAAGATGCGGCCGTCCTCGGCGACGGTCACACCCGTCACCTGGTGGCCGAAATCGGCGACGAGTTCGATGCTGCTCATGGGGTTCCTTTCGTTGGATGGATTCAGGCGGCGCGCCGCTTCACGGCCAGGTCGTTGGCGGCAGTCTCCTGCGCGAGGCGCCGTTCCAGCATCGCGAGCACGGCCGCTTCTTCGGGCTGCAGGTCCTTCAGGTCTTCGACGAGGCTTTCCTCGGCGCGGGCGCGCAGGCCTTCGAGCATGGTGCCGTCCAGGTAGGCGTCCAGCACGGCCGGGTGCACGTAGCACTTGCGGCACACGGACGGCGTATTGCCCAGCCGTTCCGCGACGGATTCGATGGCGCGCACGACGTTCTTCTTCGCCTGCGTGTCGGAATCGACGGCTTCGAATTCCTGCAGCGCCATCGCGGCGAGGACGGTCCCGGACCACGTGCGGAAATCCTTCGCCGTGTAATCCTCGCCGGTGATCGTACGCAGGTAGTCGTTCACGTCGCTCGATCCCACCGTGTGCGTTTCGCCGTCTTCGTCGAGGTACTGGAACAGGTCCTGGCCCGGCAGGTCGCGCGTGCGCTGGATGATGCGGGCGAGGCGCCGGTCGTGCACCTTGACGTCGTGATACACACCGCTCTTGCCGCGGAAGCGGAACTCGACTTCGCTGCCGTCGATCCTGACGTGGCGATTGCGCAGCGTGGTCAGGCCGTACGACTTGTTCTCGCGGGCGTATTCGTCGTTACCGATGCGCATCATCGTCGCTTCCAGCAGGTAGACGATCGTCGCGAGGACTTTTTCGCGCGGCAGGCCGGGGAGGGACAGCGCGCGATCGACTTCCTTGCGGATCTGCGGCAGCGCCTTGCCGAACTTGATCATCCGTTCGTACTTGACCTCGTCGCGCACCTCGCGCCATTTCGGGTGGTAGCGGTACTGCTTGCGCCCGCGCGCGTCGCGGCCCGTGGCCTGCAGGTGGCCGTTGGCCTGGGGGCAGATCCACACGTCCGTCCACGCGGGCGGGATCGCCAGCGACTTGATGCGCTTGAGGGTGGTCTCGTCCTCGACCGGTTCGCCCTTCGCGTCGAGGTAGCGAAAGCCGTCCTTGACCGGCTCGCGCAAGATGCCCGGGCGGTCGTCGTGGACGTAGCGCAGGCCCGCGGCCCTGGCGGCGGCAGGCGGATCGGTGTTCGGCACCGGGTCGGAAGGTATCTGGTCTGCGCTCTTCATCGGGGACTCGCAAGGTGGGCTGGCCCCAGTCTACGCCGGCGCCGGGTGCGCACCGTTCGGGAACTAACGTAGCGCAGGCCCGTTAGAATGGCGCCATGCCGAGCAAAACGCCCATCTTCCCCGGACCGCGCACCGCGCGCGGCCTCGTCCTCGCCGTCCTCCTGTCCAACGCCGACCAGGCGGGCGCCGAGCCGCTGCGCGGCCGCGTGACGCTGGCCGCCATCGTCCGCGCGCTCAAGCGCAAGTACCACTGGCCGATCGAGACGACGAGTTTTCCTTCCAACGCGCCGGACGGCCGCGCCACGTGGGCCACCGTGTACAGCCTGCCGCCCGACGTCATCGCGAAAGCGCTCGACGAGCGGGGGCGCGACTGGCTGAAGAGCAGCCGCGGCTAGCCTCGCTGCTCGGTTTTGCTGCTCGGTTTTGCTGCTCAGTTTTTCTGATAACGCGCTTCGAGCAAGTCGATCTGGCGCAGCAGGCGGCGCGCCGTCTCGTCCGAGATGTCCATGCGGCGCGCAAGGCGCAGCACCGTGTCGCGCTCCGCGCTCAGCGCGAGCAGCCGGTAGCTGCGCTCCGTGCGCTTGAGCGCCTGCGCGTCGCCATTGCCGCCCACGGCGTCGGTCGCGTTCAGGCGGTGCCGGTACAGCCGCAGCACGTGGGCCACGGCCCGGCTGCCGTCCTCGCCGTCCTCCTTCTCCGCCCGTTCCAGCGCGGCGATGGCCGCCAGCGTGGCCGCGTGGCGCGCATCGTCCTCGCTGCACTTCGCATCCGGCTCGGCCGGCATCTCCAGGCCGCGCAGCAGGGCGGGCAGCGCGGCGCTGGCGAGCAGCAGCGACACCACGATCACGCTGCTGGCCAGGAAGATCGCCAGGTGGCGCGCGGGGAACGGATCGCCGTTCGGCAGCGCGAGCGGCAGGGTCAGCACGCCAGCCATCGTCAGGGCGCCGCGCACGCCCGCCACCGACGTGGCCAGCATCACGCGCAGTTTCGGCGTGAAGACCTGGCGGCCCAGGCGCTTGCGGTTCAGGATCGTCAGCTGCAGCGAAATCCACACCCACGCGAAGCGCAGCAGCACCAGCCCCAGGCTGAACGCGAGCGCGCGGCCGACGAGCCACCACAGATCGTACGGCGTGCCGCCGGCCGGGTGCAGCGCGCCGCGCACGATGTCCGGCAGTTGTTCGCCCAGCAGCACGAACATGGTGCCGTTCAACGTGAATTGCAGCGCATCCCAGATGACGTTGCGGCGGATGCGCGTGCCCGGCGTCGCCCCGCCCGACAATTCCAGGTAGCTCATCGTGATGCCGGCCGCCACGGCCGCGAGGATGCCCGATGCCTCGAGGCGTTCGGCCACGAGGTAGGCGCCGAATGGCGTCAGGAGGTTGATCAGCACCGGGACGCCATCCTCTTCGCCGAAGCGGCGCTGCAGGATGCCGTGCGCGCGCGTGATGGCGAACGTGATCGCGATGCCGGCCGCGATGCCCGCCAGCGCCACCCACAGAAACGTCAGGCTCGCCTGCGCCAGCGAGAAGTGTCCGGTCACGGCCGCGGCGACGGCGAAGCGGAAGCACACGAGGCCACTCGCATCGTTGAGCAGGCTCTCGCCCTCGACGATGTGCATGAGGCGCGGCGGCATCGGCACGCGCGCCGTGATCGACGAGACGGCGACCGGGTCCGTCGGCGCCACGATGGCCGCCAGCGCGAAGGCCACCGCCAGCGGCATCGCGGGGATCATCCAGTGCAGCAGGTAGCCGGCGCCGACGACGGTGAACAGCACGAGGCCCAGCGCGAGTTCCAGGATCGTCGCCTTGTCGCGGAACAGGCCGATCTTGGGAATACGCCAGCCGTCCACGAACAGCAGCGGGGGCAGGAAGAGCAGGAAAAAGATGTCCGGCTCCAGCGCGATGCCATGGCGGAAAACGCCCGAGATGACGGCGCCCGCGGCGATCTGGATCAGCGGCAGGGGCAGGGCGATGGGCAGCACGCGCGCCACGTAGCCGCTGGCGATCACGGCGAGCAGCATCGCCAGGATGACTTCGACGGTCTCCATATCATCTCCTTTCACGGTCGATGATAAGGGATGGTGCGGATGAAACACGGTACGGTTGCGCGTGCCTACACGTTCAACCAACCCGCCGTGGCCTGATTATTCATCGGCAGGCGGGAAAGCGTCGGCCCGGCAGCGCGGACAATACAGGTATAAGGTTTGACCGTTGCCCAGTTTAAGCGAGCCGGCACGATACTGCTGGATTGCCCAGATACCCCTGACGCCGTTCTTGAAGGTGACTTCTCCGCTCGCATAGCAGGGCGACCAGTCGAGCATATGAAAGTAATCGTGTTCTGAGACTTCGGCCGCTTTGCCGATGTACTCGCGGATTTCCTGATCGCTGAGCTTGAAACCAGAGCATTGCGCCGCAGGTTCACCTGCCGCTGGAGAGATCGCGCCGCTGTTCCGACTGGTGACTGTGCTGATCGGCGGAAGATGTGTCTTGCGCATTATTGGTTCGGTACCAGAACCATCGTCCATTGCTACGGACGCGCCTGCCGTCACGGCAAGGAGGAGTGCAGCGACTACCATGATGCGCTTTCGGCTTCCGTCGGGTTCTTGCGGGAGACGACCGGGTGCCGGAAGATTTCACTCATCGGCACGCCGAAAGTCGAGGTGAGCTCGGCGATCAGCCACTGAAGCGACGCGTTTTGCCGTTCATTCACCGTTTCGTAGACTCCCTGCTCGGCCGGGTTCCGGCTTTTGCCGGCTACCACGGCACCAACGATCTCAATCCCGATGCTGTCCTCGTTCGAGGGATAACGCTGAGGCGTGGGCTTCGCCATTTCCATCCGGTGTTCGGTCTTTGGACTGAAGTGTTTCAGCGCATGAAGGTCGGTCGGGCTACAACGATGCTCAGCGAGACACCGCGCTCGAAGTCTACCCACATGCCAGGTCTGCCGGAATAGCGATGCGGTCTGATGGATCGTTCCATCCTTGTCGATCAAAAAATGAGCGCCGTTCGCGTTTTGCATCGTGTAGCTATTCAAGGTCGAGGCGCCAGACCCGCCGCCGGTCTGGTGAACGATGATCCCATTGACCCGCTGTAAAATGCCGCGCTCGATCAGTGGACGCGGCGCCCGCTGTACACGTGCATTGACGACGTAGCCTTGCGTGTCCACATGGAGCATGAGGTCACCTCATCCTGTCAGGCCGCGGTCTTGTTCGCTGCCAGATCCCATCCGCCGGACGTGTTTCCGCCGGCACCGCCGCCTATTTTCTGCTGGGTGTATTTCTCGGCGATCCTGGCGTAGTGCAGTGTGAACTGGTCAAGCACCAAGCCGGATCCGCCCCAGGATTTTTTACTGCTGGACACCAGCACGCTTTCCAGCATGACCTCGTAATACTTGAGCGCGCCGGAGCCGTCCGCGCGGAAGAATTCGAGCTTGGCTTTCGGGATCGTCTTGCCCTGGGCCGCCAGTTCCATCAGTTTTGGAGAAGCGAGATCAACCGCCTTCGTAATCCGGATCGCATCGAAGACAGCGCGTCCGACTGTGTGGCCACCAGCGGTCGACACGGTGCCGGCAGTCGGCTGGGTGACACCCCAGTCAACGGCCACGATCTCGATCCATCCCTTGTGCCTGTCGTCGTTCGATTCCCCGTTGACGCCATCAATTTGCAAATAGACATCAGCTGCCATGTTTCTCTCCTCGGTTGCCCATCCGTGATTCTCGACCGGAAGGCACGAGTACATTTATGCGAGATCAGTATCCGCAGATGTTGAGAGAAACCGCGTGGCGATAGTTTTGCAGCGTCGTAAGATGGGCTCCCCAGTCCATCAACGCGATACGCAGACGCGTTAACGCCGGATGTTCGCCTCGGCGGCCGCAGCCAGGATATCCGCCAGCTGCATCGTATTCACCGGCTTGACGAGGTAGTGGTCGAACCCGGCCGCCATCGACGTGTCGCGGTCCTGCTGGCGGCCGTAGCCCGTCATCGCGATCAGCGTGGCGCCGGCCGCCTGCGGCAGCAGGCGCAGGCGCCGCGACAGTTCGTTGCCGTCGAAGTCGGGCAGGCCGATGTCGAGCAGGCAGACTTCCGGCACGAAGGATTTCGCCAGTTCCAGCGCGTCCGTGGCGGAGTACGCGACTTCCACGCGGTGCCCGCCGGAGCGCAGGAACAGCTGCAAGGTGTGGACGGCGTCGACGTTGTCGTCCACGAGCAGGATGCGCAGCGGCACGCCGCCGTCGTGGTGTTCGCCGCCGACGACGGGCGCCGGCGCCAGCACGACGTCCTGCGTGTAGCGGGGCAGGCGTACGGTGAACGTCGAGCCCTTGCCGAGGCCCGCGCTGTAGGCCTTCACTTCGCCGCCGTGCAGTTCGACGAGGCTTTTCACGAGGGCGAGGCCGAGACCGAGGCCGCCCTGCGAGCGGTCCGGCGTGCGCTCGGCCTGGGTGAACAGGTCGAACACGCGTTCGACGAGGGCGGGCTCCATGCCGATGCCGTCGTCGGCCACCGTCAGCACGTAGTCGTTGCCGTCCGCGTCCACGCGCAGGTGGATGGTGCCGCCTTCCGGCGTGTACTTGGTCGCGTTGTTGAGCAGGTTCGCGCATACCTGCACGAGCCGCTTGTGGTCGCCCTTGACGTACGCGGGCGCGGGCGGCAGCTCGATCACGACGCGGTGGCGCCGCGCCGCGATCAGCGGGCGGATCTGCTCGGCCGCGTCGTCGACGACGCGCTTGAAGTCCAGCACCTGCGTCGCCAGCGACACGAGGCCGCGCGTCACGCGCGACACGTCGAGCAGGTCGTCGACGAGGCTCGTCATGTGGTCGACCTGGCGCACGATGATGGAACAGGTCTGGGTGATCTGGGCATTATCGGAGTGCAGCAGCTTGAGCAGGTGCGCGCCCGTGCTGATCGGCGCCAGCGGGTTGCGCAGCTCGTGCGCGAGCATCGCGAGGAATTCGTCCTTGCGCTGGTCGGCGGCGCGCAGTTCGCGCTCGGCCAGCGAGCGGGCCGTCTCTTTCTTCTGCAGCGCGGCCGCCATGCGGTCCAGCGCCTGGGCCAGGTTGCCGATCTCTTCGTGGCCGTAGGCGATGCCGGAGCGCGCTTCCAGGTCGCCGGCGGCGATGCGCTCGGCGGTGCCCATCAGCTTGCGCACGCGCTGGACGATCAGCACGTCGCCCACGAGCCAGGCGGCCAGCATGGCGAGCAGCGTGGTCGCCGCGAGGCCCAGCAGGGACATGATCTGGTCGTGGCGCGCGGCCGACAGGATCGTCTCGGTGGGGATGCCGATCGTGACCGTGTAGTCGGTCAGCGCGGGCGCGCCCACGCGCGCGAACGTGTGCAGGCGCTCGATGCCGTCGTCGCCGCGGACCGTCACGGCGCGCTGGCCGGCCGTGTTCAACGCTTCCTGCATCGCCGGCGACAACCTGGTGCCGAAGAAGCGCTCCGGATCGGGGCGGCGCGAGATGACGGTGCCGCGCGCATCGGCCGTCGCCAGCACGGAGCCGGGCGGCAGGTTGATGTCGTTGATGAAGGTGTCGAGGCCTTCCAGGTCCATCGCCGCAAACACGACGGCCAGGACTTTCCCGCTGCGGTCGATGACGGGATAGGTGAGGTTGATCGTGTGCTTCTTGATGACGCGGCCGAACACGTAGTCGCCGGCGATGAACCGGCGTTCCGAGATGGCGCGGCGGAAGTGGCTGCGGTCGCCCAGGTTGACGGGGTGGAGCAGGGGGACGGCGCTGCAGGTGACGTCGCCGTTGAGCTGGATGAGGCCGAAGTTGACGAAGCCCTCGTTGCGGTCGAGGACGTCGGACAGCAGCGACGTGCATTTCGCCGTGTCGCCCATCAGGTCCGGGACGCTGGCCAGGTCGACGAGGATCTGGCGCGCACCCTCGATCGACTGGGCCTCGTTGGCGGCCGCCATGCCCGTCAGGCGGCGCAGGTTTTCTTCCGATGCCTTGATGGCATGTTCGCGTTCGCGGATCCCGGACAGGATCGTCATCACCGCCAGCGGCGTGATCGCCAGCGCGACCAGCAACATGAGCCGGCTGCGCAGGCTGTTCAGCCGGAAGCGGCTCAAGCCAGATGTCATTTGTCTATCTTCTATCTGCCGCCTTGTGGGCAACAAACGCATTCCCAAATTCGATGATCCTGCGGATGCCTTCGCGCAAGGTCGCCACGTCGTCCGAAATATAGCCGAGCCGGATGTAGCCGGGCACGCCCAGCGCCTCGCCCGGCATGACCGCCACCCTCTTTTCCTCGAGCAGCGCTTCGGCAAAGCCGACCGTGTCCAGCGTCAGGCTGCGCACGTCTCCCCACAGGTACGGACCGGAGGCCGGCGCGTGCATGACGATCCAGGGGACCTCGGCAAACAGCCGCACCGCCAGGTCGCGCCGGTCACGGTAGTCCGCCATCATCGCGCGCGGCGCGCCGGTCGCGAACGCGACGTCGGCGGCCACCTGCGACAAATGCGGCGCGGCCGCCGTGATTGGGCCTTGCAGCGTCTGCATCGCGTTGACCACTTCGGCGGGCGCCAGCGCGAAGCCGACCCGCCAGCCCATCATGGCGTAGCTCTGCGAGGCCGAAAACAGCGTTACCACGCCGATGTCCCGCCAGTCGCACAAGGCCGCCAGGCTGGTGTGTCCGCCTTCGAAGATCAGGTGTTCGTAGCTTTCGTCGACGATCACCCGGGCCCCGATGCGCTCCACCCATGCTCGAAGGTGTTCCAGTTCCCGGCGAGTGTACACCTTGCCGGTGGGATTGTGCGGGTTATTGATGATGACGATGTCCGGCTTGCCGAGGCCATCCAGCAGTGCCGGCGTGATTTCCTCAGGGAGATCGGCCAGGATAGTCCGCAGGCCCAACAGTTGTGACGTAGCAACGTATGCCGGCCAGTGGGGCTTGAAAATCAGGACGGTGTCGTACGGATCGCTCAACGCATACAGCGCTTCGTACAATCCCTGCTTGGCGCCGTTGGTGACGATGATCTCGTCCGTGCCCGCGTCGATGTCGTTTTCCTTTTTCAGCTTGGCCGCCAGCCGTGTCCGCACGTCCAGTGCGCCGACCACGCTCGTGTACGGCATGATCCGCTCGCGCTCGATCGCCGCCGCTACCGCGTCCAGTACCGGCCGCGGCGCGGGAAAGTGCGAAATGGCGATCGAGAAGTCGATCACGGACTCGCCCTGGCTGCGCAACGTTTCCACGCGGCCGTGCATGGCGGTGGTGGCGAGGGGGCGGGAGGAAGCGATCCGGGCAGAAATTTTCATTTTGTTGTTCTCTTGGGATGGTGTTGTTGAAAAGTCATGACGCACGGTGCAACGGCTGGGTGTTGCCTGATTGTACTAAATCGGCAGAACGATGCCGCACTGGTGGAAAATAGCGCGCGGGAAATTGGGGCGAGCGGCGGGCGCCGCGCGGCGCGGGATTCTGGTACGGTGATTGCAAAGTGAACCATTGCGGGAGGACGCCATGCAGCAACCCATCGTACGCACCTTCAAGCACGTGACGGCCGCCGAACAGGCGCGCGCCGAACTGCTGGCCGCGGGCATCGCAGCCGACGACGTCGCGATCGACGTCCGCATCGACGAGACCGGCCCCGTGCAGGGCAATTTCACCGTCGGCGATTCGCCCGCGGTGACGGGCAAGACGGCCTATTCGCACACGTACGCGCCGGTGGCGCAGGACGATGTGCGCGACTGCCAGGTCACCGTGAACGCCGCCGACGCCGCGCTGGCCGAGCGGGCCGCCGCGATCCTCGACCGGCACGGCGGGCACGATCCCGATCCGGCCCATGCCGCCGCCATCGCTGCCCGCGAGACGCGCCATTGAGTTTGCGCGACAATAAGGCATCGCGGTCCGCGACCGCTTCCAGGAGAGACGAATGAGTGCCATCCACCTCGACAAGCAGGATGCCCTGCTGATCATCGACATGCAGGTCGACTTCCTGCCCGGCGGGGCGCTCGGCGTGGCGGGCGGCCATGAAGTGGTCGCGCCGATCAACCACCTGATCGAGCTGTACCAGGCACAAGGCCTGCCGATTTTCGCGTCGCGCGACTGGCACCCGCAGGACCACTGCTCGTTCGCGGCACAGGGCGGACCGTGGCCGCCGCATTGCGTGGCCGGCACGGCGGGCGCCGCATTCGCGGCCGAGCTGGCGCTGCCCGACGATGCCATCGTGATTTCGAAAGCCGACACGGCGGCCGTGGACGCCTATTCCGCGTTCGGCGGCACCGACCTCGCGGCGCAGCTGCGCGCGCGCGGTGTGGAGCGCGTGACGGTGGTGGGTCTCGCCACCGATTACTGCGTGCTGAACACCGTCACGGATGCGCTGGAAGAAGGCTTCGATACGCTTCTCGTGCCGGAAGCGATGCGCGCCGTCGACGTGAACCCTGGCGACGGCCGCCGCGCGCTCGACCGCATGGTCGCGCGCGGGGCGGTGCCGGTGCGGCTGGGCGAGATCGGGATGGTCGCGCTCTCCGTCGCCTGATTCGGACGCCGGTGCGCGTGGACGGCGTGGTGCGGCTGGGCGTGAGCGACAGCGGCGCGGGCGTGGCGGCTGCCCGATTACGCCGCGCGCAGCAGCACGAGGTGGCCGGCGATGCCGCGGCCGTGATCCTCGCGCAATACCGCGTGCGCCGTCGCGAGGACGTCGAACCCGGCCGCCTGCGCGGTCCGCCGCACGTAATCGAGCGCATGCGCGAACCGGTTCGACGGCTGGAGCGCGAAACCGCGATCGTCCTCGCCGAGCGCTTCGCACGACAACGCGAACAGCCCGCCCGCGCGCAGCGCGCGCCGCACCCGCGCGAACAGCGGCGCGAGGTCGCCGAGGTACACGAGCACGTCGGCCGCGACGGCGAGGTCGCACGAGGCGGGACGCTCCGCCAGCCAGTCGGCGATGTCGGCACAGGCCAGGTCATCGTACAGGTCCAGTTCCGCCGCCTTGTCCAGCATGCGCTGCGACAGGTCGACGCCGGTGACGTGGCGCGCCAGCGGCCGCAGGAAAGTCGCGCACAGTCCCGTGCCGCAGCCGAGGTCCAGCGCGGCATCCAGCGGCAGCGCCGCCAGGTGCGGACGGAGCAGGGCGTCCAGCAGCGCCGGCGTGCGGTAGCCGAGGACGTCGACGAGGTGGCGGTCGAACCGGCCCGCATACTGGTCGAACAGGTGTTTCACGTAGTCGGCCGGCGCCGCATCCGGCTGCTCCGCCTCGCCCAGCGCCGCCAGTGAAAACCGGATCTCGTCCGCATCCGCGCCCAGGTCGAGCGCGCGCCGGTACGACGCCACGGCAGCGTCGCGCTGCCCCAGTCCGCGCAGCGTGTTCGCCCGATAGTGCTCGGCCAGCGCGTAGTCGGGCCGCACGGCCAGCGCCCGTTCGTAGCTGTGCAGGGCGGCCGCAAGGTCGCCCGATTTCTTCAGCGCCGCGCCGCGCGCGCACCAGGTGTCGGCCTGCGGGGCCAGCGCGAGCGCGCTGTCGTACGCATCGACGCTGTCCGCGTGGCGGTCCAGCGCCTGCAGTGCGTGGCCGAGCGCGACGAAGGCGTCCGCATACGCGGGCCGCGTGGCGAGCGCTTGTTCGGCGCTCACCACGGCATCCGCATGGCGTCCCAGGTCGTGCAATGCGATGGCGCGGTGGCACCATGCGTCGGCCAGCGCCGGGGCGATGCCGAGGGCGCGTTCGTAGCTGTCCAGCGCGTCGGCCAGGCGGCCGAGCCGGCGCAGCGTGTTGCCGCGGTTGTCCCAGGCGAGCGCATAGCCCGGATCGAGGCGCAGCGCGGCTTCGTAGTTGGCGAGCGCGGCATCGGTGCGGCCGAGGTCCTGCAGCGCGGCGCCCAGGTTGCAATGGGCGCGCGCCTGCTGCGGGTCGATCCGCAGCGCTTCCTCGATCAGTTCCACGGCACGGCCGGGATGCCCGCGCTGGCGCTCGATCACGCCCAGCAGGTGCAGCGCGTCGAACTGGCGCGGGTCGAGGTCCAGCACGCGCCGGTACAGGGCCTGCGCCTGCTCGAGCCGGCCCTGCTGGTGCAGGCGGACGGCCTGGCCCAGCAGGTTGGACGCGTCTTCCACCGTCACCCGGTCAGCTCCAGGACAGGTCCGCCTTGGCCAGCGGCAGCTCGCGCACGCGCTTGCCGGTGGCGGCGAAGATCGCGTTGCAGACGGCCGGCGCCAGCGGCGGGAACACGGGTTCGCCCAGGCCCGTGACGGGGTAGTCCGTCTTGAGGAAGTGCGTCTCGATCTTCGTCGGCGTGTCGAAGATGCGCAGCAGCGGGTAGTCGTTGAAATTGCTCTGCACGATGCGGCCCTTGTCGATGTCGAGCGCCGGATACATCAGCGTGGACAGGCCGTCGATGACGGAGCCCTGCACCTGGTTCTCGGCGCCGGACAGGTTGACGATCTGCGCACCGATGTCGGCGACGACGAAGACGCGGTCCACCCGCAGCCGGCCTTCCTTCGACACCGTCACCTCCGCCACCTCCGCGACATAGCCGCGGTGGCTGAAGTGGAAGGCGATGCCGGCGCCCTGGCCGCGCGCGAACTTGCGCTGGCCCCAGCCGGATTTTTCCGCGACGGCCTTCAGCACGTTGCGCATGCGGCCCACGTTGTACGGCACGCCGCGTTCTCCGGTGCCGGCCACGAGGTCCTTGTCGCCGAGGAGGTCGAGACGGAAGGCGAGGGGATCGCGCCCCGCCGCATGGGCCAGTTCGTCGATGAAGCTGTGGAACACCCACGCGAACACGTTGCTGCCCGGCGCGCGCCACGGCCCCATCGGAATGCGGCATTCGAGCGGCGTCTGCTCGATCAGGCAGTTGGCGAGCCAGCGGCCGGGGAATTCGTCGCCGGACAGGTTGCCGCCGCTGCCCGGCTGCAGCACGCTCGCGCTGCCGCCGTCGCTTTCCTTCTTCTCGATGCGGTTGGCGAACGTGACGAAGTGGTCGTGCCAGGCGACGACCTTGCCTTGCTCGTCCACGCCGCCGCGCAGGAAGTGGAAGCCGCCGGCGCGGAAATGGTCGTGCTGCAGGTCGTCCTCGCGCATCCACGTCAGCTTGACGGGCGCTTTCACCTTCTGCGCGATCGCGGCCGCCTCGACGATGAAGTCGGACGACAGGCGGCGCCCGAAGCCGCCGCCGCTGCGCGTGATGTGGAGCAGGATCTTGTCTTTCGGGATGTTGAAGGTCGCGGAGACGAGGGCCTGGCCCGCGCCCGGATTCTGCGTCGGCGCCCACAGTTCGAGGGTGCCCTCGAGCGGCTTGAACCACGCCGTGCAGTTCTGCGGTTCCATGCTCGCGTGCGAGATGAACGGGTAGACGTAGTTCGCCTCCACCGTGCGCGCGGCGCCCGCGAGCGCCGCATCGACGTCGCCGTCCTTGCGCATCACGGCGGCGCCGGGCTGCCCGCTCGCGGCCTGGGCGGCGGCGAGGAAGCCGGCCCAGCTGTGGCGCGCGCCTTCGCCTTCGTCCCACGTCACTTTCAGGTTCTTGCGGGCGCGGAACGCGTTCCACGTCGAGTCGGCGACGATCGCGACGCCGGGCCGCAGGCCGTTCAGGTTTTCCGTGCCCTCGACGAGGAACGCGGCCTTCACGCCGGGCATGCGCTTGATGGCGTCCAGGTTCGCCTCGACGGGACGGCCGCCCGGCACGGGGCATTTCACGTACGTCGCGTACAGCATGCCGGGCAGGTGCGTGTCGATGCCGAACAGCGGCTGGCCGCTGACGACGAGCGCGTTGTCCACGCCGCCCACGCGCGTGCCGAGCAGGCGATAGGTCGCCGGGTCCTTCGGCACGACCTCTTTCGCATCCGGCACGGGCAGCGCGGACGCCGTGCGCACGAGCGCGCCGTAGCCCAGCTTGCGGCCGCTGGCGCCGTGCACGACGGCGCCGTCCGCGGCCCGGCACTCCGCTGCCGGCACGTTCCACGTCTGCGCGGCGGCGCGTACGAGCATCGTGCGCGCGGTGGCGCCGAGGCGGTGGAAGTTGTCGTAGTTGGTCGGCGTCGACGTCGAGCCGCCGGCGCCCTGCGACCCATAGATCGGGTTCAGGTCGCCCTGCACGACGCGGACCGATTTCCAGTCGACCTCGAGTTCTTCGGCCAGCACCATCGGCAGCGACGTCTTGATGCCCTGGCCGATTTCCGGCTGCTTGGAGACGAGCGTCACGCGGCCGTCCGCGCCGATGCGGATGAACGCGTTCGGGACGAAGTCGCCCGCCGCGGGCTCTTGCGCGCCGTTGTCGGCCAGCGCCGCGATGGCGCCGCTCGCCTGCACGCCCAGCAGCAGGGCAACACCCGCCGACTGGCCGAGGAAGCGGCGGCGCGCGGAGGAGGCGGGGCGGCTCATGCTTTCCCCTTGTCGCCGGTCGCGGCAATGTCCGCGGCCCGGTGGATGCCCGCGCGGATGCGGACGTAGGTCGCGCAGCGGCACAGGTTGCCGGCCATCGCGTCGTCGATCTGGGCGTCGGTCGGCTTCGGATGCTGTTTGAGGAGGGCGCACGCCGTCATGATCTGGCCGGCCTGGCAGTAGCCGCACTGCGGCACGTCCAGCTCGGTCCAGGCCTGCTGCAGCGGATGCATCGCGCGGGCATCGAGGCCCTCGATCGTGGTGATGCGGCGCTTGCCGATGCTGCTAACCGGCAATTGGCAGGCGCGGGCCGGCTGGCCGTCCACGTGCACGGTGCAGGCGCCGCAGGCGCCGATGCCGCAGCCGTATTTCGTGCCGACGAGGCCGAGGGTATCGCGCAGCGCCCACAGCAGCGGGGTATCCGCTTCGACGTCGACGGCCCGGGCCTTGCCGTTGACGTTCAGTGTGTATTTACTCATGTCCTCGTGGGATGGGTTGGGATTGCCAAAGCTGAACTGTGCAATGCTAAACCAAACTGCCCCGTCAAGACCAAGGGATTTGATCTTTTACGTGGCAATAGTAGAAACCCGGGGGCTATGACATACTGGAGCGGCCCGATGCGCAGCATCGCACGCCCCACTTACATGCGACGACCGATCACTTTTCCGACCAACCTGCGCAGCCGCCTCGCCGGTGCCGTCGGCGTGCTCGTGCTGGGCGCCACCATGCTGGCGGGCCCACTGGCCGTGGACGTGGCCGAGCACGACCTGCGCGCCGTGCTGGGCGCGCAGCAGTATGCGTCGCTGTCCGGGGCCGCCGCCTTTCTCGACGACCTGCTGGAGGCGCGCCTGCGCCAGATGGCCGCGCTGGCCGCGGCCATGCCGGTCGAGGCCCGCCACGATCCGCGCCGCCTGCAGGCCTGGCTCGCGAACCGCACGGCCGACGTGGGCGACGAGTTCGTCAACATCGCCGCCTTTGCCCGTAACGGCGAACTGGTGGCGTCGGGCACTTCCATGCCGACCGCCCAGCCGCTGACGGCCACGGGCCGTCCGTACTTCGAAGAAACGCTGTTGCGCGGCCGCGGCATCGTGTCCGATCCGTTCCAGAGCCGCCTGTCCGGCGCGAACATGGTGCTGGTGACGGCGCCCGTGTTCGACGACCACGGCGAGATCGTCTACGTGCTCACCGGCCGCATCGACCTGCAGCATGCGCGCTTCCTGCGTCAGGTCGACGCCCTGCGGCCGGGCAGCACCGGCTACCTGTTCCTGATGTCGGCCGACGGCACGCTGATCGATTCGCCCGCGAAGGAGCGCCAGACGGCGCCGCCCGCCGACCAGCCGGGCCTCGCGCGCGCCCTGCACGGCTTCGAGGGCTGGCTGATCGGCGGCGACCGCGCAGGTCCCGCCATCGTCACGTATAAACGCCTGGCGACGACCGGCTGGATCCTCGGCGCCCGCTATCCCGAGGAAGAGGCGTTCGCGCCGCTCGCCCGGGTGCGGCGCACGGTGCTGGTCGTGGCGGGCATCCTCGCGCTGGTCGCGGGCCTGCTTGCGTGGTGGCTCGTGCGCCGCGGCCTGCGCCCGCTGGCCGAGTTGCGCCGCAACGTGGCCGCGGTGCGCCACGAGGGCGTCGACAGCGCGGTGCTGGCGCTCGCCCGCAACGACGAGGTCGGCGAACTGGGCCGCGCTTTCCACGACCTCGTACAGGCGCGCGGGCGCGCGGCCGCCCGCATGCGCGCGATCGCCGACAATGTCCCGGCCGTGATCGCCTACGTCGACCGCGACGAACGCTTCGAATTCACCAACGCCGGCTTCGACCGCATGATCGGATCCGCGCCGGATGTGTTCATCGGGCGCACGGTGCGCGAAGCGCTGGGCGAAGCCGGCTACGCGCGCCTGGAACCGCTGATCCGTGCCGCGCTGCGCGGCGAGCATGGCCACGTGGAAGACGTGCGCAGCGACGACGCCAAGCGCCACCAGATGATCGACACGATTCCCGACATCGATGCCGACGGCCGCATCGTCGGCTTCTTCGTGATGGCGATGGACATCAGCGAGCGCAAGGAAGCGGAACTGGCGCAGGCCGCGAGCGAGCAGCGCCTGCGCCTGATCGCCGACAACCTGCCCGTGCTGATCTGCTACATCGACCGCAACCACCGCCTGGGCTTCGGCAACGCGACGTTCCAGGCGTGGCTGGGCCTGGAACCGGTCCGCCTGCCCGGCATGCATTTGCAGGACGTACTGGGCAAGCCGGCCTACGACGCCGCGCGACCGCGCCTGAAGCAGGCGTTCGAAGGCGTCGGCGCCACGTTCGAGATGCCGCTGCAGGCGCAGGGCCGGCACCGCATCCTGGAATGGACGTTCGTGCCGGACGTGCAGGCGCAGGGGCGGGTGAACGTCGCCGTCGCGGGCGTGTATGCGCTCGCGCACGACATGACGCGGGTGAAGGAGGCGGAAAGCCGGCTCGTGCAGATGGCGCGCTTCGACAGCCTGACCGGCATCGCCAACCGCCGGCTGTTCGGCGAACTGCTGGGCCAGGCACTGGAACGCGTGCGCCGCCAGCGGCAGGTGATGGGCCTGGCATACCTGGACATCGACCATTTCAAGGCCATCAACGACACGTGGGGCCACGGCGTCGGCGACGAGGTGCTGAAGGAATTCGCGCAGCGCCTGGCCGCCTGCGTACGCGTCACGGACACGCCCGCGCGCCTGGCCGGCGACGAATTCGTCGTCCTGCTGGAAGACGTCAAGGGCGTCGACGAGGCGGAGCGGATCGGCGCCAAGATCGTGGAGGCCATCCGGAAGCCCATCGCGACCGGCGCCGGTCTGCTGGACGTCACGGCCAGCGTGGGCATCGCGCTCGTGCACGGCATGGACGGCCCGCTGCCCACGCAGGACGAGGTGCTGGGCTGGGCCGACACGGCGCTGTATGCCGCCAAGCACGGCGGCCGCAACCGCTGCGTCGTGCGCGTGGCGGAGGAGGCGGCCGGCGTGTCGATGAAGTAGTTACTGCGGCGCGGGCTGCGTGGCCACCAGCGTGCGCTGCACCCAGCCGCCGGAGACGTTCTCGCCGTCGATCTTGACGAAACCGTCGCGCTCTTCGCCGGTGGCGATCGCTTCTTCCGACCGCTTCAACGTCCCCATCACCTTGCTGCCGGAACGCGGTTCCGTGTACACCTTGACGGTCGCGAGGCGCGCATACACGCTGGCGCCGGCCGTCACGGGCACGCCCTCGCGGGTCGACGCCTGCGCATTCACCTTGCTGGCCGCGCTGCTGGTGCGCACGAGACTCGGCTCGTTGCGGATGCGCGCCACGATGCGGTTGTAGTTGTCGAGCAGGCTGGCCGCGACCATCTTGCCTTCCGGCGTGTTCGTGTAGCCGCCCAGGCGCGAATAATCGCCGCCGCCCCAGCTCCAGCCGGAAATACCGAAGTCCGTCTTGGTCGCGACGCCTTCTTCCGCCGCCACCTGGATGCCGGACCGGACGTCCGCGATCAACAGGCTCGTCTGCGCTTCCTTGAACTTGAGGTTGCCCGCGATGCCGCCCGCGATCCGGCCCAGGCCGCCCAGCAGGCGTCCGCCGTAATCCGAGATCGCGCCGCCGATGCCGCCCGTGTTCGCGGCGGCGAATTGCACGTTCGGCGTCATCACGAAGTCGGCCGCCTGCAGCTGGCCCTTGCCGACATTGCTGCCGGACAGCGTCTCGCCATTCGCGGCGAGTGCGCGTTCCTGCTGCAGATTGGCCATCGCCGCCCCGCGCTCGACCACCTGGAAGCAGTTCGATTGCTGGATCATGATGCGCAGCAGTGCGACTGGCGAGCCGAGCCCGTAACTCTGCAGCGCGTGGGCGCTCTCACTCTGCGCTTCCGTGACGGCGATGGTGCCGAGCGGGCGGTCGCAGCGCTCGACCTTGGACGTGGTTTCCTGGGCGTGCAGGGAGGTGGCGCCCGCGAGCAGGGCGGCGATGATCGAAATCCGGATTGGCTTCATGATCCTTGTAAATGAACAGTGAGAAGGAAAGCACGCGGAGCGTGCCTTGCACCTTTGTTCATTTTACAAGTCTGTACAGGGTTGCAATCTCGCCAATTTTCACATTTCCCGACTTTTCAGACACCTCGGTCGCGTTTCAAATACCGGTAGGATAGGTTTCCGGCGGTTCCTCCGCATGCCAGCCGCCGCCCTGATCGAGCGGATGCACGGCCGTCGTGTGGTCGATGTGGATCACGGCATCGAACTGGGGCGCCATGCGGGCAGCGAAATAATGGCTGTGGCGCTCCGTGCGCGGCAGGTAAATGACGCCGATGGCCCGTTCCAGCCGCCGTTCCTCCATCGTGGCGCGTACGTCCTGGTCGATTCCATCGCGCAGGGGCAGCAGGAAGCGGGGGATGCCGGTCTCGTGCAGCAACGCTTCATAGCTGCCCGGCATACCCGGCCGGACGCGCTTGTGCTCGGCCGGCGCATCCCATTCCGAGGCGGCCGTGACAAAGCCGTCGTACGTGGAAAACCCGATCAGCCGGGCCTGCCCATCGTATTCCTTGCGCGCCAGTTCGCCAACGTTCCACTCGCCCATTTCTCCCATTTCCGTCGCGCGCGCGTCGCCGATGTGGGAATTGTGTTCCCAGACGACGATCCTGGATGGCTCGCCATCCTTCGACAGGTGGTGGGCAAGCGCAGCCAGCGTCTCCGCCATGTGGCTGTCGCGTAAATTCCATGACGACACGCGGCCCCGGAACATCGTCCGATAGTATTCCTCGGCATTCTTGACGAGGCGCGCGTTCTGCTCGGCGTAGAAAAACGCTTCCTCGTCGCCGTCCCGGTACATGTAGTCGGCGGCCCGTTGCTGTAGCTGGCGCAACTGCTCGAGGACGCCTTGTTCGCACGACGCGGACAGGTCCAGGCTCGCTGTATAGCCGTAGTGCTGGGTGTCCTCGTGGTAATGGTCGAAGCAGGCGTAACGCTCGCGCGCCTGGCGTGCCGCGTTCGGGTCGACCTGGTCGAGGTAGCGCAGCACTTCCTCCATCGACGTGAACAGGCTGTACAGGTCCAGGCCGTAGAAGCCGACCCGCGGTCCGGCCGTTTTCTCGTTATGGCGCCGCAGCCATTGGACGAATGCGGCGACGTCCGTGTTGCGCCACATCCAGTTCGGAAAGCGCTGGAAGCCGGACAGGGCTTCGTCGGCATTGCGGTCATCGCCGCGGCCGCGCACGTAGCGGTTGACGCGGTAGGCGTCCGGCCAGTCCGCCTCGACGGCAACGGCGTGGAAACCCTTGTCCTCGATCAGGCGCTGGGTGATGCGCGCCCGTTCCTCGTAGAACTCGTGGGTGCCGTGCGTCGCTTCGCCCAGCAGCACGAAGCGGGCATCGCCCACGAGGTCGAGCAGGGCGTCGTAGTCGCGGTCGCCGCCCGTCAAAGGACGCGCGGCGTTGCGCAGCGCCGAGATGGTGTGCTGCGGGGTCTGCGGCGTCGCCATGACCACCTCAGTGCAGCCAGCGGCTGCTGGTGCGCGGACGCGCGGCATCGCGCGGCACGGCGCCCCGTTCGATGAACGCCTTCATGCGCGCGAGATCGTCGTCCATCTGCGACTTCGGATCGGATCCGAGCAGGGTCGCGAGACCGTGGCCGACGGCGCCCGCCGGCGGCGTGTACGACATGTGCACGGTGACGCGGGTGCCGCCGCGATGCGGCTCGAACTCGATGGAGCCGCTCTGCGGGATGTCGGCGCCCGCTTCGCTGCGCCACGCCAGGCGGTGCGGCCGGGTCTGCTCGGTGAGCACGGCATTCCATTCGAACTCGCTGCCGCCGGGGCCGCGCACGACCCAGTGCGAGCGGCCGCGGCCGAGGTCGCGCACCTCGACGACGTGGGACATGAAGTGCGGGAAGTTCTCGTAATGGGTCCACAGATCGTAGACGTCTTCGGGCGCGGCGTCGATATGGATCGCCTTGCTGAAGTCGATGGTCTGGTCCATGCCGATGCCGCGGCCGCGCAGCATGCCCAGCAGCGGCTGGTTGGTGGCGCCCCTGGCCAGCAGCGCGGCGCCGGCCAGGCCCAGCATCCATGCCAGCGGCGAACGCCGGCTCAGCGCATACAGGGCCAGCAGGCCGCCGCCGGCCAGGGCGGAATTGCGCGCGCTGGGTGTCCATTCGCCGCCCGGGCCCGCCTGCAGGGTAGCGCGCACACGGGTGCGGACGTCATGCGCCATGGCGCGGGCCTTGTCCATGCCGTTGCCGACTGCATGTCCGTCCCCGTCGGCCGCACTGCCCAGCGCATGCCGCGCCTTGTCCATGCCGCCGCCGACGGCGTCGCCCGCCCTGGCCAGCGCGTCCTTCGCCTTGTCGATGCCGGCGTCGAGCGCTTCGCTCGCCGCGTGCCCCATGCGCTCCAGCGCCGAGCCCGACCTGGCCCCGGCACCGTCTGCCAAGCCGGCCGCGCGGTCGCGCAGTTCGTCGCCGGCGGCGCCGATGCGTTCGCCCGCGCCGCGCCAGACGTTGCCCAGCGCGCTGGACGTGCGCGCGCCCGCGTTGCGCACGGCCGCGGCCGATTGCGCGCGCCGCGCCCCGCCGCGGTCCGGGTCGAGCATGTACATCAGCAGCGCGCCGGCAGCGGCACCGCCGATCCACTTCGCGATTTCATAGCCTGTGTCCGTCGTGTTTTTCATGATTGGCTCCTCCGGTTGGTCTGGCCCTGGCCGCCGCCTCGTCATGCCAGGCGGTGGCCAGCAAATCCTGCACTTCCTCGTCGCTGGTCTGTTCGAAGGCGCCGTACCACTGGCCGACGGCGCGGAAGTGGGGCGGGGTCGACAGGCAGACGAGTTCGTCGACGCGTGCCTCGAGCGCGGCCGCCGTGTCGGGCGGCGCGACGGGGATCGCCAGCACCAGCTCGCGCGGACCCAGCCGGCGCGCCACTTCGATGGCGGCCAGCATCGTGGAACCCGTGGCGACGCCGTCGTCGACGAGGATCGCGCTGCGTCCGGCGAGGTCGAGCAGCGGCCGGCCGCCGCGGTAGGCGCGCTCGCGCCGCTGCAGTTCGGCCAGCTCGCGCGCCCTCACCGCTTCCACGTCCTGCGCGGTGACGCCCATCAGGCCGGGCACGCCGGGCTGGAGCACGCGGACGCCGCCGCTGCCTACGGCGCCCATCGCGAATTCCTCGTGGCGCGGCATGCCGAGCTTGCGCACGAGCAGGACGTCGAGCGCGATGCCGAGCCGCTGTGCGACGGCGAACCCGACCGGGACGCCGCCGCGCGGGAGTGCCAGCACGATGGCGTCCGGATGCCGGGTATAGGCGGCGAGCCGCTGCGCCAGCAGCCGGCCCGCTTCGGTGCGATTCTTGAAATGACGGATGTCGGCCATGATGCGCACGCTTTCAGAGTCCTTCCCTGATCTCGAACCGGGCACGGCGTGAGCGCGGTCGCGGGCGGCCCGCAGACCGTCCGCTCGCGAACCGCGCCGTGCGGCTCATCGACCCTACTGGATCGTCAGCTGGCGCGCCGTGCCGCCCTGTTTCTTGGGCAGCGAGAGCATCAGGACGCCGTCCTCGAGCCGCGCCTGCGCGCTGGCATCGTCGACTTCGGAGGGCAGCGTGAAGCTGCGCTGGTACTTGCGCGTCGAGCGCTCAGAATACACCACCTGTTCACCCTGGCGCTGTTCGTTTGCCTGCTGGCACTCGCCCTCAATGGTGATGCGCTGGCCGTCGATCGAGACGTGCACGTCCTCCTTCTTGACACCCGGCAGTTCGGCCTTCACCTCGAAGGTCTTGTCCGTCTCGCTGACGTCCAGGCGCGGCATGCCGACGTCCTCGCCGGCCCAGCGCCCCTGGGCGAGCGGCGCGAAGAAGTCCTGGAACATGTTCTCGACCATGCGTCCGAACTGGTCTTCCATGGCGCCGGGACGGAATGTGGAAAGCGGCGTCGTGCCTCTTCTGATCAGGTTCATGATAGACCTCCCTTTCAAGAATGATGTCCCGCGGCGCGCAGGGCGCCGCAACACCATTTATAGGGCGGTCGAATCGGGTTTGCAAGCGTCGTCTCGTACCGTGCGCGGGGGCCGGGTCGGACCTTTGAGGCAGGACAGCAGGCCAACGAAAGCGGGGAATTCTTGCGCAACCGCCCCGGTCAACGACAGTGTGTGGACCGGGGCAGGTGCGGGCGTCAGCCGAGGTTGCGCCGGTGGAAGCGCAAGTGGTCTTCGACGAAGGTGGAGATGAAGTAATAGCCGTGGTCGTAACCGGGGTGGCGGCGCAATTCGAGCGGCTGGCCGACGGCGCGGCAGGCTTCCTCGAACGCCTCCGGGTAAAGTTGTTCGGCCAGGAACTTGTCGCCCAGGCCCTGGTCGATCAGGATCCCCTTGGGGAAGGGCGGGGCGTCGGCGCAGGCCATCAGCTCGGTCGCATCGTAGACGCGCCACGCGTCGCGATCGGTGCCGAGATAGCCGCCGAACGCCTTCTCGCCCCACGGGCAGCGGGACGGCGCGGCGATGGGGGCGAAGGCCGACACGGAGCGGAACAGGTCGGGGTTGCGCAGCGCCAGCATCAGCGCGCCGTGGCCGCCCATGGAGTGGCCGAAGATACCCACGCGCGCCGGATCGGCCGGCAAGGTGGCGAGCACCAGCGCGCGCAGTTCGAGGATGTGGCTGTACATGCGGTAGTGGGTCGACCACGGTTCGCGGGTGGCGTCCACGTAGAAACCGGCGCCGGCGCCGAAGTCCCAGCTGTCGGTCTCGCCCGGCACGCCGGCGCCGCGCGGGCTCGTGTCGGGCGTGACCAGGATCAGGCCTTCCTGCGCCGCCACGCGCTGGGCGCCGGCCTTGATCATGAAGGTCTCTTCGGTGCACGTCAGGCCGGCGAGGTAGAACAGGACGGGCAGGCGCTTGCCGTGCGCGCCGGGAGGGAGGTACACGGAAAAACGCATCGGCAGGCCGATGGCGGCGGAATCGTATTTATAGAAGCGCTGGACGCCGTCGAAACAAACGTGTTCGCTGAGGAGTTCGGGCATGGCTCGGTCCATCGGATGGTTGGCTGATCGAAAGCGCAAGTATGCCCGGTCCGCAGGCGGGCCGCTACTGCGCTTCAGATCAGCCCGAGCGCCCCCAGCACGGCGCCGGCCGCGAGCAGCCACAGCAGATGGATGCGCGTGCGCCAGATGATCAGGCCGCTGACGACCGCGGCGAGCCACAGGGGCCAGTTCGCCAGGACGGCGGACGCGATCGGGGCAGCTGCGCCGGCACCGGCACTGACACCGGCGCCGGCACTGACACCGGCGCCGGCGGAACTGGCCATGATCCAGGCGGTGGACAGCAGCAGCGCGATCACGATGGGCGCCATGCCCTGCTTGAAGGCCCGCACGGCGCGCAGGTCGCGGTTGCGGTGGCCCCAGCGGGCGGCCGTGTAGGTGATGATGGTGGACGGCGTCATGATACCGACCATCGTCACGAGCACGCCGAACAGCGCGGCCGCCGTGCTGCCGCCGTTCATGCCGACGTACCACCCCATCAGGGCGACGAACAGGACGTTCGGCCCCGGTGCGGCTTGCGCCAGCGCGATGGACTGGTTGAACTGTTCCTGGGTCAGCCAGTGGTGCTGCTCGACGAGGAAGCGGTGCATCTCGGACGACGTCGAGATGGCCCCGCCGACCGACATCAGCGACATCTGGAGGAAGTGGCCGAGCAAATCGAGCCAGTCGGCCCAGTCCAGCGCGAGGTGCAGGGGCGCCGTCATGTTGCGAGCCGGCGGTACGTGAGGACGCAGCCCAGGCCGCCGAGGCCGAACAGCACCCAGGGGAGCGGACATTTGAGGAACGCGACGAGGATGAAGCCGGCCGCCACGATGGCCAGGCACCAGGACAGGGGCATCGGGCTTTTCTTCAGCGCGCTTGCCAGGCGCAGGCCGGCCGCACCGATCAGGCCGGCACAGACGGCGGCCATGCCGTGCAGTGCGCCGGCGACGACAGGGTTGTCGGCGAAGCGGTCGTGCAGCACGGCCAGCCCGATGACGAGGACCAGGGGCACGGTCAGCAAGCCGGCCAGTGCGGCGAGGGCGCCGGGGACGCCGAAATGGCGGCCACCGATCATCAGCGACAGGTTGACGACGTTCGGTCCGGGCATGATCTGGGCGACGGCCCAGTCTTCGATGAATTCTTCCTGGGTCAGCCAGCGCTTGCGGTCGACGATTTCACGCTGGACGATGGCCAGCACGCCGCCGAACCCCTGCAGGGCCAGCAAGGTGAAGGAAATGAACAGGTCGGCGAGGGAGCGGGGACGGTTGGCGCTTGCGGACGGTGCGGACGTGCCGGACGGCGGGGAGCTGGGCGGGGCATTCATGCACCGATTATCGCGCCGCGCCCGGCATCCTGTCCATGTGGCGCTCCGGCGCTCCGGCTGTCAGCCGCCGCCGATGCCCCGCATCACGCGTCCCGTGCCTTCGCATTCGGGACAGGTCTTGCCGTCGGCCAGCTTGCCGCTGCCGCCGCAGGTTTCGCACAGGTCTTCGCCGGCGCCTGGCGTGCCGGGTTCGGCTTCGTCGCCGGGTTTCAGGTCGGGATCGGGCATTGCGCTCATGGAGTCCTCGTGGTGGTTGGATCGACGAGGCCATTCTAGGCGCAGCGAAAACGGCGCGGCGCGCGCATGCGGCGCGGGTTTGTCATGAGGAATTCACAAACGGATGCCACATTGGATAAAAATTAATCTTGACTTTGGCCAAAGGTGGGAAATACTCGTTAGGCAGCAATCCCTTCAATCCATCAAAGTCAGGAACTGCGATGAACCAAGACACCCTCGAGCTCGAAGACGGTCAGTTGTCCGTCCCTTACCAGCGGCGCGATACCGACCAGAAGGATATCGTCGACCTGGGTATTGCGCTCCAGCAGCGCAGCAATACGATGTCGGCCGTGGAATACCTGCGTTCGCAGAACGTCGGCAACGACGTCATCGAACGCGTGCTGACGGAGCCGGGGCGCAGGCGCTCCTGGTGCAGGTAAGGGTGCGATGAGCGACAAGCTCGACAGTTGTGCACAATCTTGCTCGACTGCATGTTGCTTATTTTTTCGATTCGTGCGTCACTTGTCCTGGTAACTCATTGATTTTGTGAAGGTTGAGTTTTGCCCACACAACGGGCAAATTGTTGAAACCCGCATTCCTGCTTGGTTTTGGCATGTCAAGAGGGTGTTTTTCCACAACCTTATACACAGTTTTTGTGGATATCTGATCAAGCCTTGTTGAAGAGGCAAGCGAGGCGGGCAGGGGCCGTGAGCGTCCGCGCCCGTTGACGCTGGTTTGCGACATTGCTATCTGCGCTTGCATAAAGATACTGGACAAATGTACAGTTGAGCATCTATCCTCAACCGCCATGTCCGTCGCCACCGCCACCCCCGTTTCCCGGCCCGCCGCACCCGCCGATCCGTTCGCCGGCCTGAATCCCGAGCAGCGCGCCCCCCTCGAGCACGACGTGGGCGCGGGGATGGTCAGGCCGCTGCTGGTGGTCGCGGGCGCCGGCTCGGGCAAGACGAATACGCTGGCGCACCGGGTCGCGAAGCTGATCCTGGCGGGGAGCGATCCGCAACGCATCCTGCTGCTGACGTTTTCGCGCCGCGCGGCCAACGAGATGGGCCAGCGCGCCGCCGGCGTGCTGCAGCGCGTGCTGGGCACGTCGACCGCGGTGGGCAGCCTGCCATGGGCCGGCACGTTCCACAGCATCGGCGCCCGCCTGCTGCGCGAGTACGCGGGGCGGATCGGACTGGAAGCATCGTTCACGATCCACGACCGCGCCGATTCCGAAGACTTGATGGGCCTCGTGCGCCAGGATGTGGGCCTCGGTGCATCGACCGGCCAGAAGCGCTTTCCGCTGAAGGGCACGTGCCTCGCGATCTACTCGCGCGTCGTCAATGCCCGCGAGCCGCTGGCCGACGTGCTGCAGTCGACGTTCCCGTGGTGCAGCGAATGGGAAGAACAGCTCAAGCGCCTGTTCGGCGCCTACGTCGACGCCAAGCAGGAACAGAACGTCCTCGACTACGACGACCTGCTGCTGTTCTGGGCCGAGATGGCGTCCGATCCGGAACTCGGGCCGGAACTGGGCGCGCTGTTCGATCACGTGCTCGTCGACGAATACCAGGACACGAACCGCCTGCAGGCCGCGATCCTGCAAGGCATGAAGCCGGACGGGCGGGGCGTGATGGTCGTCGGCGACGATGCGCAATCCATTTATTCGTTCCGCGGCGCGACGGTGCGCAACATCCTCGACTTCCCGAAGCAGTTCGGCGAGCACACGCGCCTGATCACGCTGGACCGCAACTACCGCTCGACGCAGCCCATCCTCGACGCGTCGAACGCCGTCATCGCCGCCGCGCTGGAGCGCCATGCGAAGACCTTGTGGACCGATAAGGTCGCTACCGGCAAGCCGCAGCTCGTGCTGATCCCGGACGAGGCCGAGCAGGCGCGCTGGGTGTGCAACCGCGTGCTGGAACAGCGCGAGGCGGGCATCAAGCTGACACAGCAGGCCGTGCTGTTCCGCGCCGCCAGCCACAGCGCGGCGCTGGAGCTGGAACTCGTGCGGCGCAACATCCCGTTCGTGAAATTCGGCGGCCTCAAATTCCTGGAAGCGGCGCATATCAAGGACGTGCTCGCCATGCTGCGCTTCGCCCAGAATCCGGCGGGCCGCGTGGCGGGCTTCCGCGTCGTGCAACTGATTCCCGGAATCGGCCCGGCGACGGCGGCCCGCCTGCTCGATGCGGTGGCCGAGGCGGCTGACCCCGTCGCGGCCGTCGACGCGTTTCCCGCGCCTCCACGCGCGCAAGGGGAGTGGGAGCAATTTACCGCGCTGTTCCGCACACTGCGCACGACGGGTCTGCGCTGGCCGCTGGAAATCGAGCTCGTCCGCGACTGGTATCTGCCGCACCTCGAGCGCCTGCACGACGACGCACCGGTCCGCGCGGCCGACCTCGACCAGCTGGTGGCGCTGGCCGGCGGCTATGGCTCGCGCGAAAACTTCCTCACCGAACTGACGCTCGACCCGCCGGAAGCGACGAGCGACCGCGCGGGCCCGCCGCTGCTGGACGAGGATTATCTGATCCTGTCGACGATCCACTCGTCCAAAGGGCAGGAATGGAAGGCCGTGCACGTGCTGAACGTCGTCGACGGGTGCATCCCATCCGACATGGCGACCGGGAGTGCCGAGGACATCGAGGAAGAGCGGCGCCTGCTGTACGTGGCCATGACGCGCGCCAAGGAACACCTGCACCTCATCGTCCCGAACCGTTTCTTCATCAAGCAGCAGGCGCAGATGGGCGACCGCCACGTCTATGCGCAGCGCACGCGCTTCGTCACGCCCGTCATGCTCAAGCACTTCGAGGAATGCGTCTGGACGAATGCCGAAACGTTGCAGGTGCGCAAGCCGATGCCGGACAGCGTGCGGATGATGGTGCGCGAACGCGCCCGCAATGCCTGGAAATGAAAATAACGGCAAGATGACGGCAAAAGTGGGCAGAATCGGAACACTGTGACAAAGTTATCCACGCTGGGTCGATTTTGTAGGAATTTGCCGCATTTCCAGTGCCTGCTTAAAACACGAGCAACAGTAAGTCGTTGATTTAATTGATTTTTGATTTTGCCCGTTCAATGGGCAGTTTGTTGAAACCCGCATCAATACTGGGCTTCCGGCTTGTCAAGAGGCGCTTGTCCACACAGTTATCCACATTTCTTGTGGATATTAAAATTAATCCCGTCGAATCAATGCCTTAGGTCGCGGACTTGATGCCGCATCGAGCATTTTCGTGTCGATAAGGATCAAGTCAACCGAGCGCTGCACGGAGCGCCGCCAAGGCGTCCAGCGCACCCAGCGGCACCCCGACACCCCGGCCGGTACGTACGTCGGGCTCGCGCGGATTGATGCGGACGAGCGGCGCACCCTGCGCTTCGCACATGCGCCGCACGGAGGGCACGTCCGTGCCGGCCCCCAGTTCGATGACGACGAGGTTCGACACCTGCGCGCGCCAGCGCTCGAGTCGGGCGTACTGCGCTTCCGTGCGGGCGTCCAGCCAGCGGCCGTCGCCGAACATCAGGATGTTGGGCCGCGCCAGCGCACCGCAGCGTGGACAGCGGGGCAGCGGCGGCGTCATCAGGCAGGTCGTGGGATCGATGCGGGGATCGACGCCATCGGCAGGCCAGATCGCATCGCTGCACGGGCGCGTGCATTGCAGGTGATGAATGGAACCGTGGCATTCGACGAGGCGGTCGTCGCCAAAACCGGCGCGCTGGAACTGCCCGTCGACGTTGCTGGTGAAAACGAAGGCGCCGTGCTCCAGGCGGCTACCTATGTCGCGCAGGATCGCGAAGCCCGCATGCGGGACCGTGGCGCGGTACAGCGCGAGGCGGTGGCCGTAGAAGCCCCAGGCCAGTTCCGGGTTCGCGTCGAAGCTGTGCGGATTGGCGATCTCGACGAAGCGGATGCCCAGCGCGGCCAGCGGCGGATAGGCGCGCCAGAAGCCGTGGTCGCCGCGAAAGTCGGGCAGGCCGGAATCGACACCGATGCCGGCGCCGGCGCCGATCAGGAGACCGTCGGCAGCGCGCAGCAGCGCGGCGGCCCGGGAAAGTTCGGCGGCGCTCACGCGCCGTTTCCTTCGTCTATGCGGCGCTGCAAATGCTCCAGTGCATCCAGGAAGCGTTCGGCGGCGAGGCCAGGCGGCCACGGTTCCCACGGCGCGCAGTCATACACGTCGACCAGCGGATCGTGCGCCAGCACGGCGGACCGGATCTTCAACGTCGCGCGCACTTCCTGCGCCGACCAGCCCGCCACATGCACGGCTTCGCTGGCGGCGGCCAGGCGGTCGGCGCGCTTGTGGAGCTGGTGCTCGGCCGGCGTCCACGCGGGCAGGCGGTAGCGCAGGAACACGGCTTGTTCCAGCCGCCGCGTGAGGGCGCGAAAGCCCTCGCCGAGGAATGGCTTGATCGGCGCGACGGCGTCGAAGCCGAGCAGGCCTTCCTCCGCGTCGTGCAACAGTTCGCGCAGTTCGACGACGGGGGCGAGCGGCGCCAGCGACGCCGCGCGCCGCAGCAGCATCACGGCGATCGAATGCTGGGCCACGGACAGCGGCAGCGGCCACGCGGAGTGCCCGCCCCAGCGGTAGGTGCGCGCGAGGCCGAGGGCGAGGTCGCTGTCGTCCCAGTCGAACGGTGTCGGATTCAGCAGGTCGAGACGCTTGCCGGATGGCATGCGGACCCAGGCGCGCATGTCGGGCGCCATGTCAGCAGTGGTATGAAACGGTGGGCATGGACCGATTCTACACGGCCGCGCCGGCCGACCCCGGCCGGATTGACATGGCCGAACACAGGGCCCCGTTCGCGGTGTAGAGTAGGCTGCGGCCGGGCGGGGGCCCGGCAATCCGGAGTGCGGCTTCATGGGTGAACACGGCAAACGAATCGAGTGCGACGTCCTCGTCGTGGGCGGCGGCATCAACGGCGCCGGCATCGCGCGCGACGCGGCCGGGCGCGGCCTGCGCGTCGTGCTGTGTGAAAAGGACGACCTCGCGCAGCACACGTCGTCCGCGTCGAGCAAGCTGATCCACGGCGGCCTGCGCTATCTGGAGCAATACCATTTCGGGCTCGTGCGCAAGGCACTGGCGGAGCGCGAAGTGTTGCTCAAGAGCGCGCCGCACATCATCCGCCCGCTGCGTTTCCTGATGCCCCATGCGCCGGGGCAGCGTCCCGCCTGGATGATCCGCGCCGGCCTGTTCCTGTACGACCACCTGGCCCGGCGCGACTTCCTGCCGGCGTCAGGCACGGTCGCGTTGCGTAACCATCCGGCCGGCGCCGCGCTGCAGCGCCGCTTCACGCAGGCGTTCGCGTATTCGGATGCGTGGGTCGACGACGCGCGCCTCGTCGTGCTGGCGGCGCTCGATGCGCGCGAACGGGGCGCGACGATCCTCACGCGCGCGCGCTGCGCACGGGTGCGGCGCGATGCCAAGCGGTGGGAGGCCGACCTGGAGGGTGCGGACGGCACCGTCCACGTGCACGCGCGCTGCCTCGTCAACGCGGCCGGGCCGTGGGCGGGCAGCTTCCTGCAGGCGACGGGTGCCGGCCCGGCGCGTCCGCTGCGGCTCGTGAAGGGCAGTCACATCGTCGTGCCGCGCCTGTTCGACGGCGACCAGGCGTTCCTGCTGCAGCAGCCGGACGGCCGCATCGTGTTCGCGCTGCCGTACGAGGGCGCGTTCACCCTGGTCGGCACGACCGACGTCGACTGCGACGCGCAGGACGTCGACCGCATCGCCATCAGCCCCGCCGAGACGGCGTACCTGTGCGACGCCGTGAACCGCTGCTTCGAGCGGCGCATCGGGCCGGACGACGTGGTGTGGAGTTATGCGGGCGTGCGGCCGCTGATCGCGGACGATGGCGGCAGCGCGTCGTCCGTCAGCCGCGACTACCGCTTCGAGCACGACACGGCCGGCGGCGCGCCGCTGCTGTCCGTGTTCGGCGGGAAGGTGACGACGTTCCGCAAGCTGGCGGAACAGGCCGTCGACTGGATCGGGCCCGTGCTGGGCCGCCAGGTGCCGGCGTGGACGGCGCATGCCTGCCTGCCGGGCGGCGACCTGTATGGCAAGGAGCCGGTCGCGCGCGCGGTGCTCGAGTACGACGCGTGGGTGCGCACGCGCCGCCAGCAGTTCGCCTGGCTGCCCGACGGCCTGCTGGCCCGCTATGCCCGCAGCTACGGTACGCGCCTGGCCACGCTGCTGGCGCATTGCCGCGCGCGTGCCGACCTGGGCGAGGAAATCGTGGCCGGCCTGTACGAGGTCGAGGCGGACTACCTCGTGCGCCAGGAATGGGCGATGGCGGCCGACGACATCCTGTGGCGCCGCACGAAGCTGGGCCTGCACGTGGCGCCGGGCGCGGCCCAGCGCCTCGATGCGTGGCTGACGGCGCGGCGCCGCAGCACGGTCGCCGCGCAATAGAGCGCTTTTTTTACTGCGCGTTCTGCGCCAGCCAGGCGTCGATCTCGGGCAGGCGCGCCGCGTTCACCTGGATGCGGTCCTTGATGGCCGCGATGGCCGCCTCGACGTCGCCGCGCGAGCTCGGTGCCAGGTTCGCCTGTGCGTACGCGCCCAGCTTGTCGACCATCGCCGGATCCGACGATCCCGTCGCAAGGCGCGCCAGGTAGCGGCTGCGCGAACTCGCGTCCACGCGTTCGTTGATCTGCGCGAGGTGGGCGATCGCGAAGTCGAACGCCATGTCCGGATAACGCAGCGCCACTTCCGAGATCATCGCGGCGCTGATCGTGAGGCCCGGTTCGTCCGTCAGCGCGAGCTGCAGCGCGCGCATGGCGAGGGCGCGGTCTTCGGTCGCGGCCAGCAGGGTGTAGCGCTGGTCGCGCACGAGCGGCGTCGTCTCGTTGCGGGCGGCCAGGTGCAACTGGTCCCAGGTGGCGGCGTTCGCGTGCTGGGCGACGACGCCCATCACGGCCTTGCGCAGCGGTCCAGGCACGGCGTTGGCGTCCGTCGCCAGCGCGGCGTAGCGGCGGCGCGCTTCGGCGATGACGTTGGCGTCGCCGAGATTGCTCAGCACATTGACCAGTTCTTCGCGCAGGTTGGCGACGGACGACGCCTCGCCCGGCCGCGCAGCCCACCCGACCTGCGCCAGCAGCGGCGCCAGGCGCGCGATCGCGAACGTGTCGAAACGCTTCTGGCGGGTCGCGTCGCCGCCGCGGGCCTGTTCGCGGTAGCGGTTGTGGACGCCGTCGAGCAGCACGGCGATGCGCGTCCACACGGCTGGATCGGCGCCGGCCGGCGTCGCCTTCACGAGGTCGAGCACGTCGGACGCGGGCTGCAGGCCGGCCTGGCCCAGGGCGCTGCTGTCGGCCAGCAGGCCGATCTGGTCGATGGGCGCCAGGCTGGCGAAGCGCGTGGCCAGTTGGGCGAAATCGGCCGAGGCGTACAGCGTGCGGTAGTAGCCGCTCTGGCCCGCGTTGACGATGACCGCGCCGCAGCCGGGGATCGTGATCGTGCCCTTGCCGCCCGTGACGAGCGTGCTCGCCTGGTTCTTGCTGCCGGCGATCTGCGCGATCACGGGCACGCGCCAGGCCAGCGGCGCCTTGCCGGCGCGGTCGCGCGTGAATTCGGCCTGGGTCAGCGCGACCGTGGTCGCATTGTTCCGGCACGCCGGCTCGCCCACCTTGATCAGCGGGACGCCCGGCTGCAAGGTGAAGTCGTGGGCGATCGCGGTGACGGGCTTGCCGGCCGCCTTCTCGATCTGCTTCCACAAATCGTCCGATACCGTGTTGCCGTACGCGTGCGCCTGCATGTACGCGCGCACGCCGTTGCGCCACGCGTTCGCGCCCACATAGGCTTCCAGCATGCGGATGACGGATTCGCCTTTCGAATACGTGATCTCGTCGAAGGCCTGGTTGGCCTGTTCGACCGTCTCCACATGCTGCACGACGGGGTGCGTGCCGGCGATGGCGTCGCGCCGCATCGCGCTTTCGCGTACGCCGACGGCGCCCAGGTGCGTGTTCCATTCCGGATGCAGGCGCGCGGTCGTGCGGCTCTCCATCCACGACGCGAAGCCTTCGTTGAGCCACAGATCGTCCCACCAGCGCATCGTCACGAGGTCGCCGAACCACTGGTGCGCCATCTCGTGCGCGGCGGTAGCGAAGATCTCTTCGCGGTCATGCTGCGTGGCGATCGCGGGATCGAGCAGCAGCGCGTATTCGAACGTGAAGATCGCGCCCCAGTTTTCCATCGCGCTGAAGAACTGGCTGCGGCCCGCGCCGGCCACGTTGTCCAGCTTCGGCAGCGGGTAGCGCACGCCGAAGTAATCGTTGTATTCGCGCAGGATGGCCTGCGACGCATCGAGCGCGAACTTCGCCTGCGGCAGCGCGCCGCGGCGCGTGACGACGCCGACTTCCGTGCCGCCCACCTTCGCGGCGGCCCGTTCGAAGTCGCCGAGCGCGAAGAACAGCAGGTAGGTCGACATCTTCGGCGTGGTCGCGAAACTCACGCGCTTGCGGCCGTCCGGCAGGGTCTCCGTTTTCGTCGCCGGCATGTTACTGACCGCCATCTGCGCGGCCGGCACGACGACGTCCAGCGCGAAACTCGCCTTGTACGCGGGCTCGTCCCAGGACGGGATCATGCGGCGCGCGTCCGAGTTCTCGAACTGCGTGTACAGCGCGCGCTGCTGCTTGCCGTCCGCGCCGGGATAGTCCAGCGAGAACAGGCCGACGGCCTGCGTGCCGATCACGCCCGTGTAGTCCATCGCCAGGCGGTACATGCCCGGTGCGATGGGCTGGGCGAACGTGAATGTGGCGGTCTGCGCATCGTTGTCGACGGCGACCGAGGCTTCGCGTTCGGCGCCGCCGGCCGCCGGGGCCAGCGTCACTTTCGAGAATTTCAGCTCGGCCGCGTTCAGCGTGATCGTGCTGGTGGCCTTGGCCACGTCGATCGTGACGACGGCGTGGGCGCCGAACGAGGCGGTGGCGGCGTCCGGCGTCAGCGCGATCTGGTAATGCGTCGGGACGACGCCGCGCGGCAGTTGCGTGGTGGTGTCGGCGTTCGCCGTCGCGCTTGCGCGGGTAGGCGCGGCGCTGACGTGAAAGGGCGCAGTCGCCAGAGCAAGGGTAAACGCTGGGGCGACGGCGGCGGAAAGCAGCTTGCGGTGCATGGAAATCCTATCGTGTATGTATGTCGGACCCGCGCGTGATGTCGGATGGACGCGCGCGGCCAATCCGGCAATCTACGGCCAACCTGCGCGCGCTGTCAAATGAGCAAAAGGAGAGGATGCGCTATGATCGGCGTCGACCAACGACCGAGGAGACGCTGGATGAAACTGTACACGAGCACCCGCGCGCCGAACCCGCGCCGCGTCCTGATGTTCATGGCCGAGAAGGGCATCGCGGACATCACCACCGTGCAGATCGACCTGGGCAAGGCCGAGCACCGCAGCGAGGCGTTCGCCCAGCTCAATCCGATGGCGCAGGTGCCCGTGCTGGAACTGCCCGACGGGCGCACCTTGGCCGAGACGCGCGCCATCTGTACGTACCTGGAGGGGATGTATCCGAACCCGAACCTGATGGGCGAGGACTTCGAGGAGCGCGCGTTCATCGAGATGATGGACCGCCGCTGCGAGCTGCAGCTGTTCCTGCGCATCGCCAACTGCGTGCGCCACACCCATCCGGGCCTCGCGCCGCTGGAACAGCCGCAGTTTCCCGACTTCGGCGCGGCGCAGGGCGCCAGGGTGCGCGAGACGGCGCGCTGGCTCGACGGCGTGCTGGCGGACCGCGATTTCCTGGCGGGCGAGCGCTTCACGATCGCCGACATCACGGGGTTCTGCGCGCTGGAGTTTGCGCGCGGGTTGATGAAGTTCAGGCCGTCGGACGATGGGCTGACGAACTTGCAGGCGTGGCGGGACAGGATTGCCGAGCGTCCGAGCGCCCGGATCGTATGAGTCGTCGTTCCCGCGGAAGCGGGAACCCATGCTGAGCTTCAGGGTTCGATATCTTTGCGACTTCGGAACCTCAGCATGGATCCCCGCTTTCGCGGGGATGACGGCAGTCTGCTATCCTACCCGCTTGTACCAGGGCCGATCCCCCTCGATCGCCTGGTACCTCCCCGCATACGCATCCGACACGGCCAGCGGCCGGTCCAGGCACAGTACGCCGAAGCGCGCCAGGCTGTCGTGGAACAGCCGCAGCACGCGCTGGCGCAGCACGGGGCCAAAGTCCGACAGCGCGCCGCAGCACAGGATCGCCTGGAATTCGTTGAACGACGCATCCGTCACGAGGCTGTACTGCGACCACGTGATGCGCCGGCGCAGCTGCGGCTGCAGGCGCGCCTGGCCGTCGCGCACTTCGAAATACGTCGACAGCGCGGCATGGCCGCCGCTCGCGGCGTAGCGGGTCTGCGCGGCGTCCAGCGCGGCCACGGGCAGCCACGCGTCCTGCATCTCGGCCACGAGTTCCTCGTTGGCGAGCGTCGCGTGGATGTCCAGCTTGCCCAGCACGCCTTCTTCCGCCAGCACGATGGCCAGGCCCCACGCTTCGCCGACGCCCGCGCATTCCGCCAGCCAGACGCGGGGCAGGGGCCACGCGCGCAGCGACGGCGCCAGCACCGTGCGCAGGCGCTGCGTGTGGCCCGTGTTCTCGAACAGGTCGACGGGCTGCGGCGCCAGCATGCGCAGCAGCGCGGACGCCGCGGCCGGGGCGTGCAATACCTTTTCCTGCAAGCCGGACAAGGTGGCGGCGCCGTGGCCGCGCATGGCGTCGCCCAGCCGCCGGCGCAGGTACGCCCGGTCGTAGCCGCGGAACTCGTGGCCGTAGCGCTGGAACAGTGCCTCCAGCAGCAGCTCCGTTTCCAGCTCCTCGACCGCCAGCCCGGCCGCGAGGCCGGTCCAGGCGCTGGAGTTCACTTGTGTCGCAGGCGCCATCAGTGCAACCACACCCGCATCATCGACAAAAGCTGGGCGACGTCGACCGGCTTGGTGATGTAGTCGGACGCGCCGGCGGCGATGCACTTGTCGCGGTCGCCCTTCATCGCCTTCGCGGTCAGCGTGATGATCGGCAGCGACTTGAACTTCGGGATGCGGCGGATGGCGCGCATCGTGTCGTAGCCGTCCATCTCCGGCATCATGATGTCCATGAGGACGATCTCGATGGTCGGGTCCTTTTCCAGCACCTCGATGCCGTCGCGGCCGTTCTCGGCGAACAGCACCTGCATCTGCTGGCGCTCCAGCAGCGACGACAGCGCGAAGATGTTGCGCAGGTCGTCGTCGACGATGAGCACCTTGCGGCCCGCAAGGCCGCCGTCCGCCGCGTGGATCTCTTCCAGCATGCGGCGCTGCGTCTCCGGCAGACTGGCCTGCGAGCGGTGCAGGAACAGCGCGGTCTCGTCGAGCAGGCGTTCGGGCGAGCGCGCATCCTTGACGACGATGGTCTTGGCGTAGCGCTTCAGCTTCGTGACCTCCTTGCGCGACAGTTCCTGCGCCGTGTAGATCACGATCGGCAGGTCGCGCAACGCCTGCTGCTTGCCGATCTGGTCGAGCAGGTCGAAGCCGGAGATGTCGGGCAGCGTGAGGTCCAGCACCATGCAATCGAAGTGCTGCTGCGCCAGCGCTTCCAGCGCGGCCTTGCCGTCTTCCGCCGTCACGATGCGCACGTCGGAATCGCCGATCAGGCCGACGATCGATTCGCGCTGCGCCATGTCGTCCTCGACGACGAGCAGCGAACGCTTGCCGCCCATCAGGAATTTCTGGATGCGCTTGAATTCTTCCTGCAGCATCTCGCGGCTCACGGGCTTGTTGATGTAAGAGATCGCGCCCTGGCGCAGCGCGCGCTCGCGCTCGCGCAGCGACGACATCACGTGCACCGGGATGTGGCGCGTGCTCGGGTCGCGTTTCAGGCGGTCGAGCACCGTGAAGCCGTCGATGTCCGGCAGGTCGATGTCGAGCAGGATCGCGGACGGCAGGTAGTCGCGCGCCAGCGACAGCGCGGAATCGCCGCGGTGCGTGACGATGCCCTTGAAGTTCTTTTCGCGCGCGAATTCGAGCAGCGTCTTGGCGAAGCGCTCGTCGTCCTCGACGATCAGCACGGACGGGTCGCCCGGCACGATCAGGCCGCGGTCGTCGAGCATGGCCGCGTATTCGACCAGGCTGGCCGACGGGTCGGGCAGGGCGACGCTGGTCACTGCTTCGGGTTCCGCTTCGAGCAGCATCGTCGGCGCCGGCAGGGCCGACGGTTGCGGCTGCGGCGGCGCGAGGCGCGCCGGTTGCGGCTGGCGGGTCTGCTCGTAGTTGATGAAGCCCGCGCGGTTGTACGGCAGGTACAGCGTGAACGTGGAACCGATGTTCACGGTGGATTCCACGCGGATTTCGCCGCCCAGCAGGCGTGCCAGTTCACGCGAGATCGACAGGCCCAGGCCCGTGCCGCCGTACTTGCGGGCGGTGGAGCCGTCGGCCTGCTGGAATGCCTCGAAGATCAGCTGCAGCTTGTCGGCCGGGATGCCGACGCCCGTATCGCGCACGGAGAACGCCAGCACGGCGTCGGCATGCAGCAGGTGCGGGTGGTCGGCCGTCCAGCCGCTCGTCACGAGGCTGATCGTCAGCGACACGTTGCCGTGGCTGGTGAACTTGAACGCGTTCGACAGCAGGTTTTTCAGGACCTGCTGCAGGCGCGTCGTGTCGGTCATGACGGCAGTCGGCAGGTTCTCCGCCAGCTCCACCGAGAAGCCGAGGTGCTTCGCCTCGGCCATGTGGCGGAACGTGCGGTCCACGTAGTTGCGCAGGTTCGAGAAGCGGTATTCCGACACGTCCAGCGTGACCGTGCCCGACTCGATCTTCGACAGGTCGAGAATGTCGTTAATGAGGGTCAGCAGGTCGGAGCCGGAGCCGTGGATCGTCTTCGCGAATTCCACCTGCTTGGACGACAGGTTGCCCTCAGGGTTGTCGGACAGCTGCTGCGCGAGGATCAGCAGCGAGTTCAAGGGCGTGCGCAGCTCGTGCGACATATTGGCCAGGAACTCGGATTTATATTTCGACGACAGCGCCAGCTGCGTGGCCTTTTCTTCCAGCGCCAGCTTCGCCTGTTCCACTTCGCGGTTCTTGCGTTCCACCTCGATGTTCTGCTCGGACAGCAGGCGCGCCTTTTCCGCCAGCTCCTGGTTCGTCTGCTGCAGTTCCTGCGCCAGCGACTGCGACTGGGTCAGCAGCGATTCCGTACGGCTGTTCGCCTCGATGGTGTTCAGCACGACGCCGATCGATTCCATCAGCTGGTCGAGGAAGGAGAGGTGGGTCTCCGTGAAGCGGTCCAGCGACGCGATCTCGATGACGGCCTTGACCTGCTGTTCGAACAGGATCGGCAGCACGACGATGTTGGTCGGCGGCGCGGAACCGAGGCCGGACGACACGACGATGTAGTCGCGCGGGACGTCCGTCAGCCAGATGCGGGTCTTCTCCAGCGCGCACTGGCCGACGAGGCCTTCGCCCGGCAGGAACGACGTCGGCAGCTTGCGGCTGGAGCGGTAGCCGTATGACGCGATCATGCGCAGGCGCGCATCGGCTTCCTGCGAATCCATCATGTAGAACACGCCGTGGTGCGCGGAGACCAGCGGTGCCAGTTCGGACAGGATCAGCTTCGTCACGGCCTGCAGGTCGCGCTGGCCCTGCAGCAGTCGCGTGAAGCGCGCCAGGTTGGTCTTCAGCCAGTCCTGCTGCGCGTTCTTCTGCGTCGTCTCCTTCAGGTTGCGGATCATCTCGTTGATGTTGTCCTTCAGGTAGGACACCTCGCCGCGCGCTTCCACCTGGATGGAACGCGAGAGGTCGCCGCGCGTCACCGCCGTCGCCACTTCACCGATCGCGCGCATCTGGTTCGTCAGGTTGGCCGCGAGCTGGTTGACGTTCTCCGTCAAGTCCTTCCACGTACCCGCGACACCGGACACGTTGGCCTGGCCACCGAGCTTGCCCTCGGTACCCACCTCGCGCGCCACGCGGGTCACCTCGGAGGCGAACGAGGACAGCTGGTCCACCATCACGTTGATGGTGTCCTTCAGTTCGAGAATCTCGCCCTTCACGTCCACGGTGATCTTCTTCGACAGGTCGCCGCGCGCCACGGCGGTGGTCACCGCCGCGATGTTGCGCACCTGGCCCGTCAGGTTCGACGCCATGAAGTTCACGTTGTCCGTCAAGTCTTTCCAGGTACCGCCGACACCCGGCACGTACGCCTGGCCGCCCAGCTTGCCCTCGGTACCCACCTCGCGCGCCACGCGGGTCACCTCGGAAGCGAACGAGGACAGCTGGTCCACCATCACGTTGATGGTGTTCTTCAGTTCCAGGATCTCGCCCTTCACGTCCACCGTGATCTTCTTCGACAGGTCGCCGTTCGCCACGGCGGTGGTCACGTCGGCGATGTTACGCACCTGCGCCGTCAGGTTACCCGCCATCGAGTTCACGCCGTCCGTCAGGTCCTTCCACGTACCCGCGACACCCGGCACGTTCGCCTGGCCGCCCAGCTTGCCCTCCGTACCCACTTCGCGGGCCACGCGCGTCACCTCGGACGCGAAGGAGTTCAGCTGGTCCACCATCACGTTGATGGTGTTCTTCAGTTCGAGAATCTCGCCCTTCACGTCCACCGTGATCTTCTTCGACAAGTCGCCGTTCGCCACGGCGGTGGTCACGTCCGCGATGTTGCGCACCTGGCCCGTGAGGTTACCCGCCATCGAGTTCACGGAGTCCGTCAAGTCCTTCCACGTGCCCGCGACGCCTTTCACCATTGCCTGGCCGCCGAGCTTACCTTCCGTACCGACCTCCCTGGCGACGCGGGTCACCTCCGATGCGAACGAGGACAGCTGGTCCACCATCACGTTGATGGTGTTCTTCAGCTCGAGGATCTCGCCCTTCACGTCCACGGTAATCTTTTTACCGAGGTCGCCGTTCGCCACCGCGGTCGTCACGGCCGCGATGTTACGCACCTGGCCCGTGAGGTTGGACGCCATGAAGTTCACGTTGTCGGTCAAGTCCTTCCACGTGCCCGCGACGCCAGGCACGTACGCCTGGCCACCGAGCTTGCCTTCGGTACCGACCTCGCGCGCCACGCGGGTCACCTCGGAAGCGAAGGAGCGCAGCTGGTCCACCATCACGTTGATGGTGTCCTTCAGCTGCAGGATCTCGCCGCGCACGTCCACCGTGATTTTCTTCGACAAGTCGCCGTTCGCCACCGCGGTGGTCACCTCCGCGATGTTACGCACCTGCGACGTGAGGTTGCCCGCCATCGAGTTCACGGAGTCCGTCAAGTCCTTCCACGTGCCTGCGACGCCGGGGACGTACGCCTGGCCGCCCAGCTTGCCCTCGGTACCGACCTCCCGCGCCACGCGCGTCACCTCGGACGAGAACGACGACAGCTGTTCCACCATCGTGTTCGCGGTGGTCGCCGCGCGCAGGTACTGGCCCTTCAGCGGGTGGCCGTCCACTTCCAGCGCCATCGTCTGCGACAAATCGCCCTTCGCGACGGCGCCGATGACGCGCGCCATTTCCGTCGTCGGGCGCACGAGGTCGTCGATCAGCGTATTGACCGAGCTGATGATGGTGGACCAGCCGCCGACGACGCCGGGCACGGAGGCGCGCTGCGTCAGATGGCCTTCACGGCCCACCACGCGCGACACTTCGGTGACTGCCTCGACCATTTTTTCCTTGGTCTCGATGATGTCGTTCAAGGTGTCGGCGATCTTGCCGGACACGCCGGTCCAGTCGGACGGCATGCGTACCGAGAAGTCGCCTTTTTTCAGCGCCATCAGCGTGGACAGCAGCAGCTTGACATCGAGCTGTTCAGCCATGTCGGTCATGTTATTCATTGACTAAAGATCCTCGAAGAGAAAGCGGAAGGGGCTGGCGCATGGTTTTCAGGCAACGCGCATTGTTAAATGCTAAGGAAACGCAACGATACACCCGTGTTCGGTCGAGTCAAGCATGCATATGGCCAGGCCGACAGGATTGTTTCGAATCCACCATAAACTTGCATTTTTGAAATTTTAAATGGACAATTCGCGCGAGGATATTCGAAAATCGTAAAGACTGGCGCACGCTTCGATGGCGGACGATGTTCAACATGTATCGGAACGACAACTGATCCAATGTCAGGGCTCTGCCATAATGAATAAAAGACCAATTTTTCGTGCTTTTTGGTTACAACTCAACTAGCATAGCGGGGTGTCATTACACCCCATTCAAACAGCGCGAGGCATCCATGAAGACCGTCGATTTGGACGAGTTGTTACATACCGACACCGCGTCCAGTTGGGGCGAAGCGCTGTTCGCCCTCGGCCGCCACTATGGGTTCGAGAAGGTCTTGTTCGGCATGTCGGGCTCGCGCCACGCGCGGCTCGAGAACGCATTTATACAGAGTAATTACCCGACAAAATGGCGCGAACGTTATGACGCCGAGCGGTTCGCCTATGTCGATCCGGTCGTCAGCCATTGCCTCGCCACCACCTTGCCGCTGATCTGGCAGCCGGAAATCTTCCGCAGCCCGGCCCAGCGCGCGCTGTATGAAGAGGCCTGCACGTACGGCATCCGCGCCGGCGTGACGTTTCCGATCCACGGTCCGAACGGGGAGTTCGGCCTGCTGAGTTTTGCCGTCGACACGGCGGCGGATGGCGCCTTCCTGCGCGACGTGTCGAGCATGCTGGCCGATCTGGCGCTGGTGCGGGATTATGCGTACGCGTCGGGCGTGCGTTTCTGTCCGCCGCCTGCGCAGGAGGCGGCGCCGCGCCTGACCCCGCGCGAGCTGGAGGTGCTCAACTGGGTCATGGTGGGCAAATCGTCGTGGGAAATTTCAAAAATCACCGGCTGTTCCGAGGCGACGGTGAACTTCCATATGGGCAATATTCGCCAGAAGTTCAACGTCAACACCCGGCAACAGGCGGTCGTGCGGGCCATCTCGCTGGGGTTGATTACCCCAGAAGATCACCATCGTTGAGCTTGCCGTTGACATAGAGTTTCAACAGCAGCGCGACCGGGGCCGGAATGGCCAGGCCCGTTTCGAAGCGGCTGCCGCTGGATTGCGTGACGCCAAATCTGCCCCAGAATTTTTCCTGGCTTTCGCGCTTGCTGATCCGGTATTTTTTCAGGTCGCTGACGGAGGGCGCCAGGGATGCGGGCGTTTTCATCATCAGGGTGCCTGCCGACGGTTCCCGCAGGCTTGCTTCGGTAACGAAATCATTAGCCATCGCCGCTCCTCCATGGAAAGATGTGTGAGAAACAAGTATTCCATGCAACATTCATTTAGCGTCCTAGCAACCCTGCTAGTTTCATATCGAATGTGCCGGTTGCGTTAGCTCGCTAACTGATGGTTACCGGCGGAACGGGTCATGTCCAGCGTTTTCCAAGTGCAATTACTTGAGTTCCCTCAAAAGAAACGCATAGGTCAGCGCCCACATCGTCGCCGTCTGCTCGTTGTTCGCCGCGCCGGCATGGCCGCCCTCCGTGTTTTCCCAGTACAGTACGTCGTGCCCCTGGTCGCGCATCCGCGCCGCCATCTTGCGCGCGTGGCCGGGGTGGACGCGGTCGTCGCGGGTCGACGTCGTGAACAGCACGCGCGGATACTGCCTGTCCGGCGAAACGTTGTGGTACGGCGAGTAGCGGGCGATGTAGTCCCATTCGTCGGGATCGTCCGGGTCGCCGTACTCGCCGATCCACGACGCGCCGGCCAGCAGCTCGTGATAGCGGCGCATGTCCAGCAGCGGCACCTGGCAGGCGACGGCGCCGAACAGGTCCGGCCGCTGCGTCAGTGCCGCGCCCACGAGCAGTCCGCCATTGCTGCCGCCCATGATGCCCAGGTGGGGCGGGGTCGTGATGCCGCGGCGGATGACGTCCTCGGCGACCGCGAGGAAATCGTCGAACGCCTTTTGCCGGTTTTCCTTCAGCGCCGCCTGGTGCCAGCGCGGCCCGAACTCGCCACCGCCGCGGATGTTCGCGAGGACATACACGCCGCCCTGCGCGAGCCACGCCTCGCCCGTCGTGCCGCTGTAGAACGGCGTCAGCGACACTTCGAAGCCGCCGTAGCCGTACAGCAGGGTCGGATGCGTGCCGTCCAGCGGCGCGTCCTTGCGCATCACGACGAAATACGGGACGTGCGTGCCGTCGGGCGATTGCGCCGTGAACTGGCTGACGGCATACGGCGACGCGTCGAAGAACGCCGGCATCGACTTCAACAGTTCGCGGCCGTCGCGGCCGGCCTCGATCAGATACAGGCTGCTCGGCGTGAGGAAGTCGGTCACGGTGAGAAACGCATGGTCGGACTCGTACTCGTCGACCGCGGCGACGTGCAGCGCGCCCATGCCGGGTGCGTCCACGTCGCGCCGTTGCCAGCGGCCATCCGCGCGCTGCCATTCGATGATCCGGTTCTTGACGTTGTCGAGGATCGTGAGGAACAGCGCGCCCCGCGTCGCCGCGATGCCGTCCAGCGACGTCGTCGGCGAGGGTTCGAACAGCACGTCGAAATCGCGGCTGCCATCCAGGAAGCGGTCGAAGGCAATGGCGAGCAGGGCGCCCTGCGGCCACGTGCGGTCCCCAAGCGTCCAGTCCGAGCGCAGTTCGACGATGAACTGGTCGCGCAGCGCGAACGCGTTCGCGTCCAGCGGTTTGTCGATGGGCTCGAGCTGCCCGCTCGCGGGATCGCGCAGGAACAGCTCGCTGCTGTAGAAATCGATCTGGCGCAGCACGAACTGGCGCTCGTGGCCCGGGGTCGGGTCGTGCCAGGCGGAGACGGACAAGTCGTCTTCCTGCGCTTCGTAGACGAGCGCGGCGTCTTCCAGGCGCGTGCCGCGCTTCCACGCCTTGACGATGCGCGGATAGCCCGATTCCGTCATCGAGTCCGGCCCGAAGTCCGTCGCGACGAACAGGGTATCCGCGTCTATCCAGCCGACGCTCGACTTCGCTTCCGGCAAGGTGAAGCCGCCGTCGACGAAGGACAGTGCCGCCACGTCGAACTCGCGCACGACGTGGGCATCGCCGCCGCCGCGCGACAACGAGACGAGGCAGCGCGTGCCGTGCGGTTCCAGGAAGGAGACGCCCGCCCACACCCAGTTCTCGTTTTCAAGGCGGGCGAGGGCGTCCAGGTCCAGCACCGTTTCCCAGGCGGGCGCCGGCTTGCGGTATTCGGCCAGCGTCGTGCGGCGCCAGATCCCGCGTTCGTGGTCGGCATCGCGCCAGAAATTGTAGAAGCGGCCGTCGTGGTGGCCGGCGTAGGGGATGCGGTCGCGCGCATCGAGGATCGTCTTCAGCCGCGTGCGCAAGGCCGCGTAGCCGGGCAGGGCGGTGAGTTCGCGCTCCGTCTCCGCGTTGCGTTCGGCCACCCAGCCGAGCGCGCGGCCGGAATCGACGTCTTCCAGCCACAACCAGGGGTCGAGTTGTCCATTATCCGCTTCACGCATATGTATTCCTTATTGTTGAACTCGCCATTTAGGCCTGATTCGGACATACTAGCAAACATCTAAAGATTTCCTTCAGGCAATTAAGCCATGGGTGGCATCACGACGCGCAACACGGGAAAGACGGCCGCGCTTTGGGCCGGCGGGGCCGCACTGGCCCTGCTGGCCGGCGCCGGGTTGTATCTGGGCGCGGCGCACGCGGTCGACATCGAGACCCAGGCCCGCTTCGACCACCTGGCGCGCACCGGCCGCCAGCAACTGGCCGGCGCGGTGCACTCCTACGCGGACGTCGTGCGGGGCCTGGCCGGCCTGTTCCAGGCAAGCGGCACCGTCACGCGGCTGGAATTCCACCGCTACGTCCAGACGCTGGGCGTGGCCGAGCACTATCCGGCGCTCGAATCGGTCAACTACGCAGCGTACGTGGAGGCCGGCGCGCGCGACGCGTTCGTTGCGGGCGTGCGCGCGGACCGCAGCCTCGACCCGGCCGGCTATCCCGACTTCACGATCCGGCCCGCCGTGCGGCGTCCCGCGCACACCGTGCTGACTTACCTGGAGCCGTGGCTGGCCGAGAAGGCCGGTGCGGACCTTGCGGGCGGCGCGCCCGCGGTCGCGCAGGCGCTCGAGCGGGCGCGCGACAGCGGCCGCATGACGGCATCCGGCAAGCCGATCGTCGTGGAGCATCCCGTGCGCCATCTCGGCCTGGGCCTGCGCATGCCCGTCTACCGCACGGACGGCGCCGTTCCGCCCGACGTCGAAGGCCGGCGCGCCGCGTATGCGGGCTCCGTCGGCATCGGCTTTTCCGTGCCGGCCCTCGTGCGCGGCGCGCTGCCGGGCGGCGACCAACCGGTCGCGCTGCAGCTGTATGCGGCCGCCGACAACCGGGCGGCCGGCCCGCTGCATGTCAACGAGGCGGACAACCTGCTGTACGACGGCGCCGGCGCGGCGCTGAACAATGCCGGCGATCTGATGGAAACCGTGCTGCCCGTACGCTTCGACGACAACCTGTGGAAAGCCCGCTTCGTCGCCCGCCGCGCCGACCTCGTCGACGGTTTCGGCCGCGTCTTCCCCTGGCTGGCCGGCGCGGGCGGCTTCGGCGCGACATTCCTTGCGTTTGCGCTGTTCCTCAACCTGGCCCGCTCGCGCAAGACGGCCGTGGACCAGCGCCGGCTGCTCGACCTCGTGCTGGACAACGTCGACGCCTACGTCTACCTGAAGGACCGCGACCGCCGCTACCGCTACGTCAACGCGAAGATGGCCGCCGCCTGCGGCCTGCCGGCGCACGAGATCGTGGGGCGGCGCGACCGTGAGGTGATGCCGTCCGCGCAGGCCGACGCGCTGTGGACGCTGGACCAGCCCGTGCTGGAACTGGGCGAAAAACGCGCGGTGCAGAACGCCTTCGCCGGCAGCGACGGCGTCCCGCGCCAGGTGTGGAGCGTGAGGGTGCCCGTGCGCTTCGCCGGCGATGGCGACGCCGGGGCGGTGCTGTGCGTGTCGACGGACGTGACCGAACTGCACGCGCTGAAGGCGCAAGCCGACGCGGCGAGCCGCGCCAAGAGCGACTTCCTGTCCAACATGAGCCACGAGATCCGCACGCCGATGAACAGCATTATCGGCATGGCCTACCTGGCGGGCAAGCGCGCGGACGACCCGAAGCAGCGCGACTACCTGGGCAAGATCCAGCATTCGGCGCAGCACCTGCTGGGCATCATCAACCACATCCTCGACTTTTCCAAGATCGAGGCCGGCAAGGTCGAGCTGGAACTGCGCGACTTCACATTCGACGCGCTGAAGCGCAACGTCGAGAGCCAGTTGGGCGCGCAGGCGTCGGCGCGGGGCCTGGAACTCGTGTTCGACGTGGCGTCCGAGCTGAAGTGGCCCGTCCGCGGCGATCCGCTGCGGCTGGAACAGGTGCTGCTGAACTTCGTCGGCAACGCCATCAAGTTTTCCGACCAGGGCACCATCCACGTGCGGGCCCGCGTCGAACGGACGGTGGGGGCCGACGTGCTCGTGCGCTTCGAGGTCGAGGACCGCGGCATCGGCATCGCCGCGGACGACCTGGCGCAGCTGTTCACGCCGTTCCACCAGGCCGACCCGTCGTCGACGCGCGTGCACAGCGGCACGGGCCTGGGCCTCGTCATCAGCAAGCAGCTGGCGGAGTTGATGGGCGGCGAGGCCGGTGCGACGAGCGTGCCGGGGCAGGGGAGCACGTTCTGGTTCACGGCGCGCCTGCGGCCGTTGACGGCCTTGCGCCCTGCAGCGCCGGCACCGCAGGCGAAGGCGGGTGCAGAAGCGGCGGCGCTCGCGGGCTGCACGATCCTGCTCGTCGAGGACAATGCGTTCAACCAGCTGGTGGCGCGCGAACTGCTGGAGGATGCCGGCGCGCGCGTCGTCGTCGCGGACGATGGCGCCCAGGCGCTGGACCGGCTGGCGGAAGGGCCCGTCAACTGCGTCCTGATGGACGTGCAGATGCCCGTGATGGATGGCTACGAGGCCACGCGCCGCATTCGTGCGGATGCGCGGCTGGCCGGCGTGAAAGTGATCGCGATGACGGCGAATGCCGGGATCGAGGACCAGGCCCGCTGCCTCGCGGCCGGCATGGATGAATTCCTGACGAAGCCGGCGGCGCCCGAGGCCTTGATCGCGACGATCGCGCGCGCGCTCGGCCGCGTGGACACGCGCCAGCAGGATCACCAGGCCTGAACGCCGGTCAGCTCTACCGCCGGAGCCCCGGAAGTAGTATGCTGCGCGAGTCGCTTCTCCACGTCCCGTCATGCCATCCCCGATCCGCCCCGGCCTCCTCATCCTGCACGGCAACCAGATGGAGCTGTTGCGCGCCGCCGTCTTCGACTGGCTGCGCGACAATCCGCTCGGTCCGCTGGAAGAAGAGATCATGCTCGTCCAGTCCAACGGCGTCGCCGAGTGGCTCAAGATCGCGCTGGCGGAAGAGCTGGGCGTGTGCGCGGCCACGCGCGTGGCGCTGCCGGCGCGCTTCCAGTGGGAGGCGTACCGCGGCATGCTGGGTCCGGAACGGGTGCCGCGCCGCTCGCCGTTCGACAAGGACGCGCTCACGTGGCGTCTCATGCGCCTGCTGCCCGAGCTGCTGGAAAAGGATAAATTCGAACCGCTGCGCCATTTTCTCTCCGACGGCGACGCCGAGCGCCGCCTGCAGTTGGCCGAACGTCTCGCGGATTTGTACGACCAGTACCAGGTCTACCGCGCCGACTGGCTCACCGACTGGGCGGAAGACCGTGACCAGCTGCGCCGCCCCGGAGGCGAGCCGATCCCGCTGGCGCCGGACCAGTGCTGGCAGGCGCAACTCTGGCGCGAGATCCACGCGAGCCTGCCGCCGGAGCGCCGCTGGTCCGGCCGCGCGACGATCCACCAGCAATTCATGGCGGCGGTGATGGAAGACCGCGAACCCGTGCTGCGCCTGCCGCGCCGCGTGATCCTGTTCGGCATGTCGACCCTGCCGTACCAGACGATCCAGGCAATGGCGGGCCTGTCGCGCCACACGCAGGTGCTGCTGGCCGTGCCGAATCCGTGCCAGTTCTACTGGGGCGACATCATCGAAGGCCGCGAACTGCTGCGCGCGACCTATAAACGGCAACAGCACCGCAACGGGAGCGACCTGTCCGACATCCCCGTCGAACAGCTGCACGCGCACAGCCACCCGCTGCTCGCGAGCTGGGGACGGCAGGGCCGCGACTTCGTGCGCATGCTCGACGAATTCGACAACGGAGAAGGCGCGCAATTCGGCAACCTGCGCATCGACCTGTTCTCCGATGACGAGCCCGAGACCTTGCTCGGCCAGGTGCAGGCCGCCGTACGCGATTTGCTGCCGCTGTCGGAGCATCCGCACACGCCGCCTCCGCCCGGCGACCGGTCGATCGAGTTCCATATCGCCCACAGCGCGCAGCGGGAAGTCGAGGTACTGCACGACCAGCTGCTGTCGTGGTTCGCGCAAGAGGGGGACGATCCCCTGCGTCCGCGCGACGTCGTCGTGATGGTGCCGGACATCGAGGTCTTCTCGGCCGCCGTCCACGCCGTGTTCGACCAGCACAAGCGCAGCGACCCGCGCTACATCCCGTTCGAGATCGGCGACGTCAAGGACCGCAGCGTCAATCCTTTATTGGTCGCACTCGAATGGCTGCTGCGCCTGCCGCAGCAGCGCTGCCGCCAGAGCGAGGTGCGCGACCTGCTCGACGTGCCCGCGCTGGCCGCCCGCTTCGGCCTGGAAGAAGCCGATCTGCCGATCCTCGGCCACTGGATCGAGGGTGCCAGCGTGCGCTGGGGCCTGGACCAGCGCCACCGCGCGGGACTCGGCCTCGGCTCGGCCGGCGAACAGAATTCCTGGCTGTTCGGCGTGCGCCGCATGCTGCTCGGCTATGCGACCGGTCACGGCGCCAGCTTCCGCGATATCGAACCGTATCCGGAAGTGGGCGGCCTCGATGCCGCGCTCGCGGGCTCGCTGGCGGAACTGGTCGAAGCGCTGCTCGCATGGCGCGAAGACCTCGACAGGGTGCAAACCCCGATGGCCTGGGGCGATTGCGCCCGTGCGCTGCTGGCACGGTTCTTCCGCGCGACGAACGAGGAAGACCGCCTGATGCTGCACCAGCTGGAAGAAGCGCTGCAATGTTGGCTGGAGATCTGCGAGAACGCGCTGTTCGACGAACCCGTGCCGCTCGCCGTGATGCGTGAGGCGTGGCTCGGCCAGCTCGACCAGCCGGCGCTGTCGCACCAGTTCGTATCCGGCGGCGTCACGTTCTGCACGCTGATGCCGATGCGCGCCGTGCCGTTCCGCGTCGTCTGCCTGCTCGGCATGAACGATGGCGATTTCCCGCGCCGCGGCCACCAGTCCGATTTCGACCTGCTGGCTCTGCCGGGTTTGAGCCGCCCGGGCGACCGCTCGCGCCGTGACGACGACCGCTACCTGATGCTGGAAGCGGTGCTGGCCGCGCGCGACAAGCTGTACGTGAGCTGGGTGGGCCGCAACGTGCGCGACAATACGGAGCAGCCGGCGTCCGTGCTCGTGTCGCAACTGCGCGATTATCTTGCCGCCGGCTGGGACCTCGACCTGGCCGAGCGCACGACCGTGCACGCGCTGCAGCCGTTCTCGCGCCGCTATTTCGAGCGCGGCGGCCTGCTCACGTATGCGGGCGAGTGGCGGTCGGCGCACGGCGCCGAAGCTGCAGGCGTCGGCGACGACGTGCTGCCGCCGTTCGAACTGGATGCCGACTACCGGCTCACCCTGGGCGAGCTGGCGAGCTTCCTGCGCCAGCCCGCGCGCTTCTTCTTCCGCCGCCGCCTCGGCGTGACGTTCACGGACCTGGAAGTCGTCGGCGAGGACGAGGAACCGTTCTCGCTCGATGCGCTCGACCGCTACTTCCTGGAAGACACGCTGCTGGACGACAGCGGCACGCCGGAAGCGCCGGACGACGTGCGCCAGGTGCTGGAGACGCGCGCCGCGCGGCTCGCGCGCGAAGGCGTGCTGCCGATCGGCCTCGTGGGCCGGCAATGGCAGCAGCAGCTCGTCGACGACCTCGTGCCCGTGCGCCGCGCCTGGCTCGCGCTGGGCGCGCGCTATCCGACACCGGCGCCGAAACTCGTCGTCAGCGTGGAGGCGGGCGGCGTGCGCATCGACGACTGGATCGACCGCCTGCGCAGCAACGACGAGGACACCGTGTGGCTGCTGCAGATGTCGTCCAAGGTGCTGGACCGCAAGGGCGAGCCGCGCGGCGACAAACTGATCGGCCCGTGGCTGCGCCAGCTGGCCGCCGCCGCGATGGGCGAGCGCGTGGGCGGCGTGCTCGTCGCGCGCGACGCGAGCCTCGCGATGGCGCCGCTGGAACGTGGCCAGGCGCTCGCGCAACTGGAGACGCTGGTGGCGCTGTGGCGCTCGAACCTCGACCGGCCGCTGCCCGTCGCGTGCAAGACGGCGCTGGCGCACTTCTCCGGCGGCGACGCGCGCGAGACGTATGACGGCGGCTTCGAAATCGACGGCGAAGTCACCGACCCGTGCCTCGCGCGCCTGTGGCCCGAATTCGCCTTGTTGCGCGCCGCCGGCGGCTGGCCGCTCGTGGCGGAAGCGTTGTACGGTCCGCTGGTCGCATGGCTGAAGGACAGCGTGACGGTGACCCGCTTCGAAGGAGGCGAACAATGAGCCAGCTGCTCGACGCCCTGAGCTTCCCGCTGCACGGCTCGCGCCTCATCGAGGCCAGCGCGGGCACGGGCAAGACGTGGACCATCGCCGCGCTGTACCTGCGCCTCGTGCTGGGCCACGGCGGCGACGACGGTTTCACCCGTCCGCTGATGCCGCCCGAGATCCTCGTCATGACCTTCACCCGCGCGGCCACGCGCGAGCTGTCGAACCGCGTGCGCGAGCGTCTCGTGCAGGCGGCGGCGTGCTTCCGCGGCGAGATCGAGCCGGACGATCCCTATCTCGAAGCGCTGGCCGACGCGTATGACGACGAAGCGTCGCGCCTCGTCGCCGCGCACCGGCTGGTCCTCGCGGCCGAGACGATGGACGAGGCGGCGATCTTCACCATCGATGCGTGGTGCCAGCGCATGCTGCGCGAGCACGCGTTCGACAGCGGCAGCCTGTTCGACGAAGAACTCGTCAGCGACGAGCGCGCGCTGTTCGAGGATGCCGCGCACGATTACTGGCGCCAGCACGTGTACCCGCTGTCCGGCGCGGCGCTCACGAGCCTCCTGTCCTGCTGGAGCGACGTCGACGCGCTGAAGCGCTCCGTGCGCGAGCTGGTGCAGCGCGCGGGCCGCATCGACGACGGCATCGGCAACCTGGGCGAGCGGCCGCTGGGCGCCATCATCGCCGAGGCGGAACGCGGGCAGCGCGATGCGTTGCAGCGGCTGAAGGACGGCTGGCAGGCGCGCGCCGACGCGATGGAATCGTGGATCGCGGCGCAGCGCAGCGTGAATCCGAAGGCGTTCAACGGCAACAAGATGCGTCCGGATTCGCTGGCGAAAGCGTTCGATGCGCTGCGCCGCTGGGCGGACGACCCGCAAGCCCACTATCCGCAACTCACCGACGCGCTGTGGGCCCGCCTGACGCCCGACGGCATCCTCGATGCGTTCAGCAAGGATCACGCCGCGCCGATTCCCGAATGTTTCGAGCACACGTCCGCGCTCAAGGAAGGACTCGATGCGATCGCGCCGGTAGCGCACGCGCTGCTGCGCCACGCCGCCTGCGCCATCGCGCACCGCATGGCGGAACTGAAGCGCCGCAACCGCCAGTTCGGTTTCGCCGACATGCTGGCGCGCCTGAAGGATGCGCTGGAGGGGCCGAACGGCGAGGCGCTGCGCCGCCGCATCCTCGACCAGTATCCGGTGGCGATGGTCGACGAATTCCAGGACACGTCGCCCGACCAGTACCGCATCTTCGACCTGCTGTACCGCGTGGCCGACAACGATCCGGCGCGCGGCCTGTTCCTCATCGGCGACCCGAAGCAGTCGATCTACGGCTTCCGCGGCGCCGACATCCACAGCTACCTGTCGGCGCGCCGGGCCACGCACGGCCGCCACTACCAGCTCGGCACGAACTACCGCTCGACGCGCCAGCTCGTCGCCGCCGTCAACCAGCTGTTCCGCCACGCGGAAGGGAATTATGCGGCGGGCGCCTTCCGCTTCCGCAAGGGCGACGAGAATCCGCTGCCGTTCGACGCGGTCGACGCGGCGGGTCGCAAGCAGCAGCTCGTCGGCGTCGACGGACCGTTCCAGGCGCTGGCCGTCGGCCTGGCGGACATCGACGACCTGCGCGCGGACGACTACCGCGAATTCTTCGCCCAGCACTGCGCCGAGCACATCGTCCGGCTGCTGAACGATGCGCGCGTCGGCTTCGAAGACGACGCCGGGACGTTGACACGCCTGATGCCGGCCGATATCGCGATCCTCGTGCGCGACCGGCGCGAGGCGGCGGCCGTGCGGCGCGCGCTCGTGCAGCGCAAGGTCGCGAGCGTGTACCTGTCGGACCAGGATTCCGTCGTCGAGAGCGACGAGGCGCGCGACGTGCTGCGCTGGCTGCAGGCGGTGGCGAACCCGCTCGACGTCACGCTCGCGCGCGCCGCGTTCGCGACCGGGACGTGCGCGCTGCCGCTGGCGGAACTGGCGCAGCTCGCGAGCGACGAACTGGCGTGGGAACTCCGCGTCGAACAACTGAAATCGCTGCACCAGGCGTGGCAGCGGCAGGGCGTGCTGGCGATGCTGCGCCGCTTCATCCACGAACTGGGCCTGCCCGCCAAGCTGCTGGCGGCGCCTGGCGGCGAGCGCCGCCTGACGAATTTGCTGCACCTCGCGGAACTGCTGCAGGAAGCGAGCCGCGAACTGGATGGCGAACAGGCGCTGATCCGCTGGTTCGCCGAACAGGTGGAAGGCGTGGGAGAAGGCGGCGACGAACGGGTGCTGCGGCTCGAGTCGGACGCGGAACTGGTCAAGGTCGTCACGGTGCACAAATCGAAGGGCCTGGAATATCCGCTCGTGTACCTGCCGTTCGCCGTCACCGCGCGCAAGACGGACCGCCGCAACCGCGCATTCTTCGAATACGTGGAAGAGGATGGCGAGCGCCGCATCGACCTCGCGCTGTCCGACGCGGCGCTGGAAGCCGTCGACCGCGCGCGCCTGGAAGAAGACCTGCGCCTGCTGTACGTCGCGTTGACGCGGGCGCGCCATTTCCTGTGGCTGGGTGTCGCCGCCGTCGCCGCGCGCAAGAAGGGCGAGAACCAGCTGCACGAATCGGCGCTGGGCTATCTGCTGACGGGCGGCGCCCCCGTGCCCGCGGCCGCCGTGCGCGAGCGCTGGGAACACCTGCGCGGCGACGTCGACGGCATCGAGCTGCATGCGCTGGCGAGCCCGGACGGCTGCACGCGGCTGGCAAGGCAGGACGTGCGGCCGGAGCTCGTCGAGCCGCCGCGGTTCGACGCGCGCTTCGAGCGCAACTGGGCCGTGGGCTCGTTCACGTCGCTCACGAAAAACACGGTGGCCGTCGCGCCGCCGACGCGGCCGCAGGAAGAGAATTTGCTGGAGGAAGAAGACCCGGGCGTCGTGCCGGTCACGCACAGCGAGGACGCGCCGTGGCACCGCTTCCCGCGCGGCGCCGGTCCCGGCAACTTCCTGCACGAGCAACTCGAGTGGATGGCCAGGGAAGGCTTCGGCCAGGTCGACGATGAAGCGTTCCGCGTCCGCCTCGCGCAGCGCATCCAGCGCGCCGGCTGGGGCAACCGCCTCGACGACGCGCTGGCCTGGCTGCGCATGGTCGCCGTCACGCCGCTGCCGCCCGTCGGCTGCGCGCTGGCGGACATCGATGCGCCGCTGGCCGAGATGGAATTCTGGTTCCCCAGCCGCCAGCTGGACGTCGCGGCGCTCGACCGCCTGTGCCGCCAGCGCATGCTGGGGAATACGCCGCGCCCGATCCTGCCGGAGCGCCAGCTGCACGGCATGCTGAAGGGCTTCACGGACCTCGTGTTCGAATGCCACGGCCGCTACTGGGTGCTGGACTACAAATCGAATGCGCTGGGACCGGGCGACACCGCGTACACGCAGGCCGCGATGGCGGCCGGCATGGCCGGGCACCGCTACGACATCCAGGGCGCCATCTACATGCTGGCCGTGCACCGGCTGCTGCGCGCGCGCCTCGGGGCCGACTATTCGCCGCGCGAGCACCTGGGCGGCGCCGTGTTCCTGTTCCTGCGCGGGATCGGCAACCCGGCCACGCACGGCTGCTACCTGATCGAGCCGGACGTGGAACTGCTGGACGGCCTCGATCGCCTGCTGGGAAAGGACGCGCATGAAGCCTGACGTCATCGATACCGGCGCCTTCTGGGCCGAAGTCGAACGCCTGACCGAGGCGGGCGAGTTGCGCCGCCTGTCCGGCGTGTTCGCCCGCTTCGTTGCGAGCCTGGGCGAGGCCGCGTGCGCCAAGTCGACGCCGCTGCTGCTCGCGGCCCTCGTGCTGTCCGAACTGGAAGGGCGAGGCCACAGCTGCCTGCTGCTGGACGACCTGGCGGGCGATCCGGCCGCGCTGCTCGGCTGGGCCGACGAGGATTGGAAGGCGCTCGCGAAAGCGGCGAAACCGCTGCCGCGCGGCGTGAAGGGGTGGGTGTCGCAACTGGCCACATGCGACCAGGTGTGGCGCGTGGGCGACCTCGATTACGACCAGCCGCTCGTGCTGGACGACACGCGCCTGTACCTGCGCCGCTACTGGCGCGACGAGACGCTCGTCGCCACGTGCGTGCGCGTGCGCGCGCAGGAGCGCCGCGACGTCGACATCGACCAGGCGCATACATGGCTGGAAGCGCTGTTCGGCGCCCAGCGCGCGGGCGAGACGCCGGACTGGCAGCGCATCGCCTGCGCCGTCGCCCTGCGGGGCGCGTTCGCCATCATCACGGGCGGACCGGGTACCGGTAAAACGTACACGGTGGCGCGGCTGCTGGCGCTGTTGTTCGCGACGGCGCCGGACGCCGCGCGCCAGCGCATCGCACTGGCCGCCCCGACGGGCAAGGCGGCGGCGCGCCTGAAGCAGTCGATCGACAAGGCGCTGACCGACCTGGCCGACCGCGTCGGCGGCGCCTTGCCGCTGCGCGAACTGACGACGCGCATGGGCGCCGCGCGCACCTTGCACAGCCTCCTGGGCGCGCGTCCGGACACGCGCAGCTTCGCGCATCATCGCGGCAATCCGCTCGACGTCGATGTGCTGATCGTCGACGAGGCGTCGATGGTGCACCTGGAAATGATGGCGTCGCTGCTGGACGCGCTGCCAGCGGGCGCCACGCTGGTCCTGCTGGGCGACAAGGACCAGTTGGCGTCGGTGGAAGCGGGCGCCGTGCTGGGCGACCTGTGCCACGATGCGCAGGCCGGGCGCTACGATGCCGACACGCGCGCGTACGTGCGGGCCGCGAGCGGCGAGACGATCCCCGCCGAATATGAAGGGCAGGGCGGCCCGCTCGCCCAGCAGACCGTGATGCTGCGCCACAGCCGCCGCTTCGGCGGCCCGATCGGCAAGCTGGCGCTGGCCGTCAACGCGGGCGACGTCGACGGCGCCGCCGCCGCGCTGCGCGCACCCGACGCAGCCGGCGTGCTGCGCTGGATCGAGCACGCGCACCAGCACCATGTGATCCAGCTGGCGAACGAGGGTTACCGCCCGTATCTCGAACTGCTGCGCGCCGGCAGCGGAGGCCATGGTAGCCACGAAGACTGGGTGCGCGCCGTGCTGCAGCGCTTCGAAGCGTTCCGCGTGCTGTGCGCCGTGCGCGAAGGCGAGTGGGGCGTCGAAGGCCTGAACGAGGCCATCGAACTGCGCCTCGCGCACGCGGGCCTGATCGTGCGCGGCGACTGGTACGTGGGCCGCCCCGTCATGGTCACCCGCAACGACTACCCGACGGGCACGTTCAACGGCGACATCGGCCTCGCGTTGCCGGACCCGGCGCGTCCCGGTTCGCTGCGCGTGTGGTTCCTGGAAGGCGACAACGTGCGCAGCGTGCTGGCCACGCGCCTGCGCCACGTGGAGACGGCGTACGCGATGACGGTCCACAAATCGCAGGGCTCGGAATTCGCGCACACGGTGCTGGCCCTGCCGAAAGAGGGGGGCGCCGTGCTGGCGCGCGAGCTAGTCTATACGGGCATCACGCGCGCGAGCCGCCAGTTCACCCTGACGACGCCGGCGCCGGCCGTGCTGGGCGAGGCGATCCTGCGCCGTACGCACCGGGCCAGCGGGTTGCGGGGGATGGTCGAGAAATAACACCGGGAGGTTGGCATGAGCAACGACTGCACGCACTTTCATCACATCGTGACACGCGAGGGCAATACCGACGGCTGCGAGGAGTGCCTTCGCATGGGCGACACGTGGGTGCACCTGCGCGTGTGCCTGACGTGCGGCCACGTCGGCTGCTGCGACCAGTCGAAGAACAAGCACGCCACGAAGCACTTCCACGCGACCGGACACCCCGTGATCCGCTCGAAGGAGCACGGGGAGACGTGGGGCTGGTGCTACGTCGACCGGGTCGTCAAGGACCCGGTCTGATAGAGAGTGGCTTGATGTAAATCAAGGATTGCGTTCTTTGCCACGACTTACTATTGTGAAAGCGAGCTGTACGATGTGCTCGCTCAACAATAGGTGGCATCATGCGAATCCAGTTTCTCGGCGGCACCGGAACCGTCACGGGCTCCAAGTACCTGCTGACGTCCGGTCGTGCCAGGATCCTTGTCGATTGCGGACTGTTCCAGGGTTACAAACAACTCCGGCTGCGCAACTGGGCCCGGCTGCCTGTCGAGCCGGCGAAGCTCGACGCCGTCGTGCTGACTCATGCGCATCTCGACCACAGCGGCTACCTGCCCCTCCTCGTCAAGTGCGGCTTCAAAGGGAAGATTTTTTGCACGGGAGCGACGTTCGACCTGTGCAAGATCCTGTTGCCCGATAGCGGCCACCTGCAGGAGGAAGACGCGGCGGCGGCCAACCGTCATGGCTATACGCAGCACAGTCCGGCCATGCCGCTGTACACGGAAGAGGATGCGCGCGTCGCCTTGCGCCAGTTCGTCGCCGTGCCGTTCGGCGTCCATACCGTCGTGGCGTCCGGACTGGCCGCAACCTGGCGCCGGGCTGGCCACATCCTCGGCGCGGCGTCCGTCGCGCTCGACGACGGCAGTCGCAGCATCACGTTTTCCGGCGACCTGGGGCGCCCGGACGATCCCGTCATGCCGCCACCCGCCCCGCTCGAGCCGACCGATTACCTGGTCGTCGAATCCACCTACGGCAACCGCGTGCATGAACCGACCGATCCGCTGGTCGAGCTGGGCCAGGCGATTCGTGACACGGCGGCGCGCGGCGGCGTCGTCGTGATTCCGGCGTTCGCCGTGGGCCGGGCGCAGGAACTCATGTACTACGTGCACCAGTTGAAGGCGTCCGGGGCGATCCCCGGGTTCCTGCCCGTCTTCCTGGACAGCCCGATGGCGAAGGATGCCACTGCGATCTACCACCGGCACCACGACGACCACAGGCTGACGCGCGACCAGTGCGAGGCCATGTGCCACGCGGCCACCATCATCAACACCGTGGACGAATCGAAGGCGCTCGACGTCAGGAACACGCCCAAGGTCATCATTTCCGCCAGCGGCATGGCGACCGGCGGACGCGTGCTGCACCACATCAAGGCGTTCGCGGAGGATCCGCGCAATACCATCCTGTTCGCCGGGTTCCAGGCGGGCGGCACGCGCGGGGCGGCGCTCGTCGAAGGCGCGGACTCGGTACGCATCCACGGCCAGCAGGTAAGCGTGCGGGCGCAGGTGGTCAACGTGCAGAACATGTCGGCGCATGCCGACAGCAACCAGATCGTGGCGTGGCTGGCGGCGTTGAAGACGGCGCCGCGCTGCACGTTCATCACGCACGGTGAGCCGGCCGCCTCCGAGGCGTTGCGCGTGCGGATCAAACACGAGCTCCGGTGGAACTGCCTCGTGCCGGAGCACCTGCAGGAGGAACAGCTGTGAAGGACGACGCGCAAGCCTTCGCTTCGTCGTTCGTCGCGGGCGCGCGCCGGCTGGGCATCGACAGCGGCAATGCAGCGGTCCTGTATCTCGCCGCAGGCGGCGGCGCATGCCGGACGGGGAGATATCCCGCCGGCGCCCGCGTGCGGGTCAGCACGGCGCGCCGCACCGTCACGGCGCTGGTGCACCTCGTCCGCGCCGACATCGTGCCCGACGGCGAGGTCGGGCTGTCCGACCTCACCTGGCAGCGGCTCGGCGCGTCCGAAGGCGAGCCAGTGCGCGTGCGCCTCGCGCCGCCCGCCCGTTCGTTCGCGTTCGTGCGTTCGCGGATCTTCGGGGCCGACCTCTCCGTCGAGGCCGCGAACGCGATCGTCGGCGACATCGCCGCCGGCCTGTATTCCGACATCGAGATCGCCGCCTTCATCACCGCCTGCGCCGGCCGGCCGCTGAAAGTGGAGGAGACGTTCGCGCTGACCGGTGCGATGGTGCAGGCCGGCACCCGGCTGGAGTGGCCAGCGGCGCCGGTCGTGGACAAGCATTGCGTCGGCGGCCTGCCCGGGAATCGCACGACGCTCCTGATCGTGCCGATCGTGGCCGCGTGCGGCCTGACGATCCCCAAGACGTCGTCCCGTTCGATCACGTCGCCGGCCGGCACGGCGGACGCCATGGAAACGCTGGCGCCGGTGGACCTGGACACCGAGCGCATGCGCCGCGTGGTCGAGCAGGAGGGCGGTTGCATCGTGTGGGGCGGCGCCGTCAACCTGAGCCCCGCCGACGACGTCCTGATCCGCGTTTCGCGCCCGCTGGACTTCGACGGCGAAGCCGCGATGGTGGCATCCGTCCTGTCGAAGAAGCTGGCGGCCGGTTCTACCCACGTGCTGATCGACATCCCGGTCGGGCCGAGCGCGAAGGTGCGCTCGCAGGCGGCCGCCGAGTCCCTCGTCCGGCTGTTCCAGGCGGTCGGCCAGGCCTATGGCCTCACGATCCGGACCGTGATCAGCGACGGCAGCCAGCCGGTCGGGCGCGGCATCGGGCCGGCGCTGGAGGCGCTTGATGCGCTCGCCGTCCTGCGCAATCAGCGCGATGCGCCCGCGGACTTGCGCACACGGGCACTCACGCTGGCCGGCCATGTGCTGGAGCTGGGCGGCAAAGCCGCGGCCGGCGAAGGGTTTGCGCTGGCGCGTGCCACGCTCGAGAGCGGCGCCGCCCTGCGCAAGTTCGAAGCCATCTGCGCGGCCCAGGGCGGCATGCGCGTGCCGGAGGTCGGCGCGTTCCGGCACGATGTCCTCGCGCGGCGCACGGGCTATGTCGCGGCGATCGACAACCGGCGCCTGGCGCGCGTGGCCAAGCTGGCCGGCGCGCCGAAGGATGCCGGGGCCGGCGTACTGTTCCTCGCGCCCGTCGGCCGCACCGTGAAGGCGGGCGGACCGCTGTACACCATCCACGCCGCCTCGGCGGGGACGCTGTCCGAAGCCGTGGCCTATGCCGCCACGCACCCCGACATCATCGCCATCGTGGAGGACGAATGACGCCCCTGCTGTTTGCCTTGCCCGGCAACGAGACGCTGGGCGCCGACCTGTGCCGGCTGCGCGGCTGGGAACAGGGGCGCTGGGAACTGCGCGCGTTCCCGGATGGGGAAAGCCATGTGCGGTTCCTGTCCGACGTGGCGGGCAGGGACCTGGTTCTCGTGTGCAGCCTCGATCGTCCGAACGACAAGACCGTCCCGCTCTACCTGACCGCGTGCGTGGCCCGCGAACTGGGCGCGGCACGCATCGGCCTCGTCGTCCCCTATCTCGCCTATATGCGCCAGGATGCCCGCTTCCACGGTGGCGAGGGCGTCACTGCGCAGCATTTCGCGCGCCTGCTCGGCATGGCGGGCGACTGGCTCGTGACCGTCGATCCCCACCTGCACCGGATCCACAGCCTGGACGAGATCTACGCCATTCCGACGCGCGTGGTCGCCGCCGCGCCCGCCATTGCGGCCTGGGTCGGCGCCCATGTGTGCAATCCCCTGCTGATCGGGCCGGACGAGGAGAGCGACCAGTGGGTGGGTGACGTGGCGCGCTTGGTCGGCTGTCCGTACACCACGCTGCGCAAGGAACGGCGCGGCGACCGCGACGTGACCGTGTCCGTTCCGGCGCTCGCGCAGTGGCGCGGCCGTACGCCCGTGCTCGTGGACGATATCGCCTCCACGGCGCGGACGATGATCGCCGCCGTCGCGCGCGTGCGCGAGGCGGGCATGGACCCACCCGTCTGCATCGCCGTCCACGCGCTGTTCGCTGCCGACGCGTATGCCGAACTGCAGGCGGCCGGTGTCGCCGGGGTGGCCTGCACGAATTCCATCGCGCATGCAAGCAACCGGATCGACGTCGCGCCCCTGCTCGGCGTGGCCGCGGCCAGCCTGCTGGGGGAGTGACGGCGCAAGGATGCCGAATTCAGACGCCGTGATGTCGATCGCGGTGGCCGCGGGCTGCCGCAGGTCGATCGGTGTCGACCGGCCGCGCGGCTGCCGTCCTGGCTCGGCGCCCGACCATCGGTCACGAAGCCGCCCCAGGCCCATGCTTGCGTACGAGCCGTACGACCGTGTTCCATACGCGGGTCGTCGCCGGCACGTCCAGGGTGCGTTCGACGAACGCGTTCGGACTGCCCGCACTGGTCCCGAGCTTGTAGGTGAGCGACAGCAGCATCCCGTCATGCCAGCTCACCACCCGCACGTCGCCTTTCGGGTTGGCCGCCGGCAGGGACGCGCCATCCGCCGGCGTCCCGATCACGAACGTGGCGCAGGGCGCGTAGACGTCGTCCAACGCCACGCCCGCCAGCGGATCGCTGGCGATCAGCGCAGCCAATCCAGCGACGTCGCGCAGCGCGGCGGGTTCGTCGAAGCCGTCGCGCCGCAACGTGGCCTGCGCGGTTGTCAGGATGCGCGCGGCCTTGACCGGCGACCCTGCTTCGAACACCACCGTGCCGTTCGTCAGGAACGAGCAGGGGTTGACGGCGCCGGCCGCCGCGAAGGCCGCTTCGAGCACGGACCGGGTCGGCGCGGGCGGACGACCCAGGTTTAGATTGCGAAAGAACGCGGCAAATTTCATCGGCATATCGGCGTCACCAAAACGTGAGCGTACTTCGATACCTGCTATATCGCAATACATCGACCAACTTTCACGCACATTCTTTGCTTTCTCTGCGGCAACAATGTTAAAGTTGCGTTCTGGGAATAGTTATCGGAGCAGTATCGTGCTGATCGTCGTGGGTTTCGTCATCGTGCTGCTGGCAGTGTTCGGCGGCTTCGTGCTGCAGGACGGGCACCTGGCCGCGCTGTTCCAACCCTACGAACTCCTGATGATCTTCGGCGGCGCGCTGGGCGCCTTCGTCATCGGCAACGACCGCAAGGCGATCGGCCTCACGTGGCGGAGCCTGCCGATGCTGTTCCACGGCTCGCGCTACACCCGCGAACTGTACATGGCGTTGATGGCGCTGATGTTCGACCTGTTGACGAAGGTGCGCCGGGAAGGGCTGATGGCGCTCGAGAACGAGATCGACGCGCCGTACGAAAGCCCCATCTTCACGAAGTACCGCATCATCCTGCTCGACGATCACCTGATGGATTTCATCACGGACTACCTGCGCCTGATGGTGTCCGGCACGATGAACAGCTACCAGCTGGAAAACCTGATGGACAACGAGATCGCCACGTACCAGGAAGACGCCGACATCCCCGTGCAGGCGATCCACAAGCTGGCCGACGGCATGCCCGCGTTCGGCATCGTCGCCGCGGTGATGGGTGTCGTGCACACGATGGGGTCCATCGGCCGGCCGCCGGCGGAGCTGGGCGGCCTGATCGCGGCCGCGCTCGTCGGGACGTTCCTCGGCATCCTGCTGTCGTACGGCCTCGTCGCGCCGCTCGGCAGCCTGCTGCACCGGCGCCACCAGGAAGTCGTCAAGGCGCTGCAATGCGTGAAGGTGACGCTGCTGGCCTCGATGAACAGCTATGCGCCGACGATCGCCGTGGAATTCGGCCGCAAGGTCATCTCGGCCACGGAGCGCCCGACCTTCGCCGAACTGGAAGGCCATGTGCGCCAGTTGAAGTCGCGCTGAGTTCTCAGTTGCGCGGCAGCTCGATCCCCGCCAGCTTCCAGCTCCACAGGCCGGCGCGCCGGAACACGAAGCTGCCGCCGTCCTCCGCCGTCACGGCGAAATGGCGCCAGCCGCGGTAGTGCAGCGCATAATTCGGCTTCTGCTGCGGCGGCTTGTGCTGCGGCGGCTTGTGCTGCGGCGGATTGTCCCGTGGCGGCTCCGCGTCGGGTGTCCCGGCGTCCCGGGTGGGTTCGGCGATCGATACCTTGCCGTGTTCGACCATGGCCGCGACACCGGCCGGCGACACGATCGCGTCCACGAGCGGATCCGCGACGGCCCGTGCGAAGGCCTGGCCGATCGCGGCGAAGGCATTGGTGCCTGCGTCGCGGGCGATCGACCCGAGCAGCTGGCTCTTCACGCTGTCGCGCAGGGCAGGGAAGTCGACCTCGGCGGAGACGCCCTCGGCATCATGGCGTTCCACTGCCGCACGCAGCCGGTTCAATGTCCACCAGGGGCTGGCGAAACTCGTGGCGGCCACGACGAGGAGGGTGCCGACGGCGCCGGCGGTGAGGATTCGGGTACGGTTCATCGGCATCGCAAATGACAAGGCCGGAACGGTCGCCCGTCCCGGCCATCGGTATTGATATGAGTCGCCGGCTCAGCGATGGCGGCGGTGACGCGTGACGGTCACGTGCTTGTGGCTGCGGCGCGTGGTGCCGCCGGCGCTTGCACGGATGCGCGGACCGCCCGCGCTGGCGCGGATGCGCGGGCCGCGTGCGGAAGCGCGCACGCGCGGGGACCCGTCGGCCGTGGCCACGGCGCGCGTGGCCACGGGGCCGGCGTCGCCCAGCACGTGGCGGCGGATGTTCAGGGCGTCCAGGATGCGGACGGACGAGGCGCCCGCGTTCAGCAGCACCATCGTCGCGTTCTTGCCGGCCGCCTTCACGCGCATGATCAGGCAGCGGCCCGCTTCCTGCGTGTAGCCCGTCTTCGACAGGCCGATGTCCCAGCCCTTGGCGCCGACGAGGCGGTTGGTGTTGTGGTATTCGACGTCGCGGCCCTTGATGTTGATCAGGTCCTTCGACGACGTCGTGATGCGGGTGATCTCCGCGTAGTTCGATGCCGCGGTCGCCATCTTGACGAGGTCGGCGGCGGTCGAGCGGTTGCTCGGCGAGAGGCCCGTCGGTTCCTCGATGACGGTTTGCGTCATGCCCAGCGCGGCGATCTTGCGCTTGACGGCGGCGCGGAAGGCGTCGATGCCGCCCGGATACGTGCGGGCCAGCGCGGCGGCGGCGCGGTTATCCGACGACATCAGGGCCAGCTGCAGCACGTCGCGGCGCGGAATGGTGGCGCCGACGGGCACGCGCGACGTGCTGTGCTTCAGCATGTCGACGTCCTGCTTTTCGATCTCGATCGGCTCGTTCATGTCCTGGTGGGCATCGAGCACGACCATGGCGGTCATGAGTTTGGTCAGCGAAGCGATCGGCGCGACGGTGCTGGCGTTCTTTTCGAACAGCACCTTGCCGGTGTCGTCTTCGACCACCAGCACCGATTGCGATCCGAACGGCACGGCGAAGGCCGCTGCACCGGAGATCGTCATCACTACGGCAGCGAGGAATTTTTTGATCATGGATGGTTGTCTGGGTACGGTTAATGGTCGGGCGCCGGACGGCGGCGGAGCATCAAAACGTCGGGTTGGCAGATAGCGACATGCTATACAGCAACAAAATTGAACGATAGCACCAAAGATTGACATATGTCTATGTCATTCAGTGAAATATCGAGTCCAACGGCAAGATTCTACAAGAAAAAAGGCCCCGCGTTTCCGCAGGGCCTTCTTTTTGAACAGATTTTTGTGAAATGTCTTATTTCGACGTGTAAATCTTATCGAATTCTCCACCATCGTCGAAGTGACGTTTCTGCGCGGCACGCCATCCACCGAATACATCATCCACCGTGAACAGCTTGATCGGCTTGTAGTTCGCGGCGAACTGCTTCATGACTTTTTCGTTGCGCACGCGCATATAGTGCTTGGCGCCGATCGTCTGGCCCGTTTCCGAGTACAGGAAGTTGAGGTAGCCCGTGGCCTGCTTGCGGATGCCCTTGCGGTCGACGACCTTGTCCACGACGGCCACTGGCGACTCGGCCAGCACGGAGATGGACGGGTACACGACTTCGAAGTCGTTGCCGAACTCGGCGCGCACGAGGTTCACTTCGTTCTCGAAGGTGACGAGGGCGTCGCCGATCTGGCGCTGCGTGAAGGTGGTGGTGGCGGCGCGGCCGCCGGCGTCCAGCACGGGCACGTTCTTGAAGATCTTGCCGACGAGGTCGCGCGCCTGCGCTTCATTGCCGCCTTTCTTGATCACCGAGCCCCAGGCCGCCAGGTAGGTGTAGCGGCCGTTGCCGGCGGTTTTCGGATTCGGGATGACGACTTTCACGCCCGGCTTGGCGAGGTCGGCCCAGTCCTTGATGCCTTTCGGATTGCCCTTGCGGACCAGGAACACCATGGTCGAGTAATAGGGCGCCGCATTGTCCGGAAACTTCTTGGCCCAGTCCTTCGCGACGAGGCCGCGGTCGGCCAGCATGTCGATGTCGTTGGCCTGGTTCATCGTCACGACGGACGCTTCGAGGCCGTCGGCGACGGCGCGGGCCTGCTTGCTGGAGCCGCCATGCGATTGCTTGATCGTGACGGTGTCGCCCGTCGACTTTTTCCATTCGGCGACGAAGGCCGGGTTGATGTCCTTGTACAGCTCGCGTGCCACGTCGTAGGACACGTTCAGCAGTTCCACGTCGGAGGCCTGTGCGGCAAACGGCACCACGGCACTGCCGAGCGCCAGCGCCAGCAGCGCGCGGCGCAGCGAGGAAACGGATGGGATCGCCATATTGTTTTTCCTTGTAAAGACTCTCTAGGGACGGTCGATGATCCGTTAAAAAATAGCAAAACAAAAGAACATTTTTATCATATGCTTAGACGGCGTATGTGGCATGCATACGCTACGGGCCGCCACAAAGCAGCCATGTCCCGTTTGGGGTATAGTCCGGCCTTCGCCGAAACATCGTTTTTTCCGGGTTGATGCTGAAAACAATGGGTATCGAAATTCGCCACGCAACACCGAATGACGCGCCGGCCGCATGCCGCCTGCTGCGCCGTTCGATCGAAGAGGGCTGCGTGCCCGACCACGGCGGCCGTCCCGACGTCCTGCAAGCCTGGCTCGGCAACAAGACGACCCAGAACGTGCTGGGCTGGTTGTCGTCGCCCAGCAACTTCGCCGTCGTGGCGGAGCGTGATGGGGACGTGGTTGGCTTCGCACTCCTGAACCAGGCCGGCAAGGTGCCCCTCTGTTATGTCCGCCCGGACCTGTTGCGCCAGGGCGTAGGGCGCGCGCTGCTGCGGGCGCTGGAAACGCAGGCGCGCGCGTGGAACATCAGCAAGGTGCACATGCAGAGCCCGGAGTCGGCCAGCGGCTTTTTCGAGCGCGAGGGCTATGTCAACGCGGGCAAGGACAAGGCCTGCTTCGGCCTCGAATGTGACTTCCTGTGGAAGCATCTGGACGCCGAAACTGTGCCGGCGCGCAAGAGATTTTGCAATTGCAGCCAATGAGCAAGGGCCCGCCTTGATCGTTGTGTAACATTACGCAACGTGAACTCATCTTTTTTCCTGCTGGCGCTTGCGCTATAGTAGTCGGGTTTCAATGATGAGTTCGTTATGGCTTCCCGTAGAGATTTTCTTCACCACGGCTTGCGCCTGACCGCGCTGGGGCTCGTCGCCGTCCCGCTGGTCGATGCGCAGGCAGCCCGTTCACAGACCGAGGCCCCCGGCACGGACCTGGAGCCGCCTCCCGATCTGTTCGATGCCCAGGTCGTCGACATCGACTTCTGGGTCAAGCCGCGCACGTTGTCCGTGATCCGTCCGCAAAGCGGCGAACGCGCCAATGTCCTGTACTGGAAGGACGGCGAGGTGATCGACTCTGCCTACCAGGAACTGTGCCATCTGCTGCGCGACGTGAACGGCAAGGCGTCGATCGCCATCGACCCGAAGCTGATCGAAACGCTGTGGGCGTCGCAGGCGTTCGTTGCGCGCTACGGCCTCGAACGGCCGCTGGAGATCCTGTCCGGCTACCGCACCCCCGCGTCCAACAACCGCCTGATCGAACAGGGCGTGCCGGCCGCGCGCCAGTCGCTGCACATGTCGGGCAAGGCGGCGGACGTACGCATCGCCGGCCTCACCGAGGAAGTGCTGGGCGGGCTCGTGAAGAGCTTCCGCAAGGGCGGCGTCGGCTTCTACTACCGCTCCGGCCCGAAAGGCGGCTGGATCCACACGGACACGGGCCTCAACCGTACCTGGAAAGGCTGAGCCGCCGGATTCCCGAACGGATAGGCGGCGCACGCGTTCGCGCGTTTTTGCTATCGTGGTTGTACCAACCTTTCCCCAAGGAGGACATGATGGCAACCATGAACGCACCGACAATGGAACGTCGGCATCTGCCCGAACGACGCGCTGCCGTGCGCGAAGGCACGACCGCGATGTCCGGGATCGACTACGCCGCGATGGCGCTCCTGATCATCGGCGGCCTGAACTGGGCGATGGTGGGCCTGTTCGACGTCGACGTCGTCGCCACGCTGTTCGGTCCGGGCAGCCCGGCCAGCCGCGTCGTGTATGTCGTCGTCGGCCTCGCGGCCCTGTATTCGATCTACACGGCGATCAAGATGAGCCGCCACCATCCCCACTGAACCGATGCGGGTCGGCCTGATTTCCGACACGCACGGCCTGCTGCGGCCCGAGGCGCTCGATTTTCTCGCCGGGTCCGACCACATCGTCCACGGTGGCGACATCGGCAACCCGGAGATCCTTGTGCGCCTGGCGGCCATTGCGCCACTGACGGTAGTCCGCGGCAACAACGACACGGCGCCGTGGGCGCGCGCGATTCCGGCGACGGCCCGCATCGACTTCGGGACGGTGGCGCTGTACGCGATCCACGACCTGAAGGAACTCGACATCGACCCGCGTGCGGCTGGCGTGCGCGTCGTCGTGTCGGGCCACTCGCACAAGCCCGCATGCGCCGAGCGCGATGGCGTGCTGTACGTAAACCCGGGCAGCGCCGGGCGGCGCCGGTTCAGCCTGCCGATCGCGGCCGCCGAGCTGATCATCGAGGGCGATGCCGTCGCAGTAAAGCTGGTGACGCTCCGCGAAATGCCGTAGCATACGCGCCGTCCTCAGCCTGATCGATTGCCGCCATGACGCCTGACACCAACCAGAATAACGAGAATAACGAGAACAACGATAGCGAACGCCCCCGTTTCCGCCCCGTCCCGTGGACGTCGCTGGAAACCCCGCAGGACGTCGAACTGTGGATCGAGGACCACAACCGCACGATGCAGGAGCTCGTCAAGCCGCAGGAGACGGGCGTCGGCGTGCGCTTCCGCCTCGCGCCCGGCGGCGACGTCTACATGCACACGGCGGCGGATGCCGTCATCCTCGACGTCGAGCCGGACGCCGGCTGGATCGCCCCCCTCATCATGGCCGCGACGGGCGCGGAGCAGCCGGCCGGGTCGATCTGGGTGCTGCCGGACGACAAACTCGTGCAATTGCTGCTGGGCCTGTCGACGCTGGTCGAGAGCTCGCTGATCGTCACGGGGCACAACTTCGGCAGGCATGGCCGGCGACAGTTTTAACATATATTTACGACAATATTTCCTTTGCGCGTAGTCAAGATTCGGTGTTAAATCAGCTCTGTCCCGTACGATGAGCTGAGCCGATGCCTACTCGATTCCCGATTGCCACGCGGCGCGCGCTGCTGTTGTCCATGGTTCTCGCAGCCGCCGCGCTGCCGGCACGCGCGGCTGACTTGCTCGACACCGTCAAGACGCGCGGCACCTTGCGCATCGCACTGGAAGGTACCTATCCTCCGTTCAATTTCAAGGATCGGAAGACGGGCCAACTGGCCGGCTACGACGTCGACGTCGCGAAACTCGTCTGCGCCAGGCTGGGCGTGAATCCGGAATTCGTGACGACGGAGTGGGCCGCCATCCTCGCGGGCCTGGGTGCGGGCAAGTACGACGTGATCGTCAGCCAGGTCGGCATCACGCCGCGGCGCCAGCAGGCATTCGATTTTTCCCGGCCTTACACGTATTCGGCGCCGCAACTGATCGTGCGCCGCAACGAGACCACGACGTATCGCAGTCTTGCCGACCTGAAGGGCCGCAAGGTCGGCGTGGGGCAGGGCAGCGTGTTCGAGCAGCAGGCGCGCGCGATGCCCGGTATCGAGGTCAAGAGTTACCCGGCCGCGCCGGAAAACCTGCAGGACCTCGCGTTCGGCCGCATCGACGCGGCCCTCAACGACAGCCTGATGGTGGCCTACCTGCTCAAGAGTTCGCAATTGCCCATCCGCGCCGGCGCGCGCGTGGGCGACGTCGAGCGCATGGGCATCGCATTCCGCAAGGGCAATCCGACATTCCATGCGGCCGTCGACAAGGCCCTCGATGACGCGCGTGCCGACGGCAGCCTGAGGCAGGCGTCGCTCAAGTGGTTCGGCGTCGACGCGACCCGCGCACCGTGACCGAACTGTTCGACCTGCTGCGCGAGGCCGCACCCGTGATGGCGAAAGGGGCGGGTTATACGCTCGCGTTCGCCGTGGCGGCGATGATCGGCGGACTCGTGCTCGGCTTTCCCGCCGCGATCCTGCGCCTGGCGCCGTGGGCGCCGCTGCGCTGGCCGGCCGCGCTGTACGTGAGCGTGTTTCGCGGCACGCCGCTGCTCGTCCAGTTATTCGTGATCTATTACGGCCTGCCCGGCATCGGTATCGAATTCACGCCCGTCACGGCGGGCATCCTGGCGCTGTCGCTGAACGCGGGCGCGTACCTGTCCGAGAGCCTGCGCGGGGCCATCCTCGGCATCGTCAAGGGACAGTGGAATGCGGGCTTCAGCCTCGGCCTCACGTATCCGCAGACGCTGGGCCTGGTGATCCTGCCGCAGGCGCTGCGCACGGCCGTGCCCGCGATGAGCAATACATTGATCAGCCTGATCAAGGACACGGCCCTCGTCTCGGTCATTACCGTGACCGAATTGATGCTCGTGACGAAGGAACTGATCTCGGTGACGTTCCGGCCGTTGCCGCTGTACGTGGCGGCGGCCGTCGTGTACTGGCTGCTGAGTCTGTTTTTCGAAGCCGTGCAGCGGCGCGCGGAGCGGCATTTCAACCGCGCCCACAAGTAGCAACGGCGCCGCAGCGCCGTTTGTTCGTTACATGTTCGGGTAGTTCGGCCCGCCGCCGCCTTCCGGCGTGACCCACACGATGTTCTGCGTCGGATCCTTGATGTCGCAGGTCTTGCAGTGCACGCAGTTCTGCGCGTTGATCTGCAGGCGATCCTTGCCTTCGTCCGTCTTCACGAATTCGTACACGCCGGCCGGGCAGTAGCGCTGTTCCGGACCCGCGAACTTGGCCAGGTTGATCTCGACCGGCACGTTCGGGTTCTTCAGCGTGAGGTGCACGGGCTGGTCTTCCGCGTGGTTCGTGTTCGAGATGAACACGGACGACAGGCGGTCGAACGTCAGCTTGCCGTCCGGCTTCGGATAGGCGATGGGCTTGAAGTCGGACGCCGGGCGCAGGCATTCGTGGTCCGCATGGTTGTGGTGCAGCGTCCACGGCGCCTTGCCCTTGAACAGGATCTGGTCGATGCCGGTCATGATCGTGCCGACGACGAGGCCCTTGCTCATCCACGGCTTGAAGTTGCGCGCGACGTGCAGTTCCTCGTGCAGCCACGATTGTTCGAACGCGACCGGATAGCTCAGCAGCTCGTCGTGCTGGCGGCCCGCGCCCAGTGCGGCGTAGGCGGCGTCGGCGGCGAGCATGCCCGTCTTGATGGCGGCGTGGCTGCCCTTGATGCGGCTCGTGTTGAGGAAGCCCGCGTCGCAGCCGATCAGCGCGCCGCCCGGGAACACGGTCTTCGGCAGCGACTGCAGGCCGCCCGCCGTGATCGCGCGCGCGCCATACGAGATGCGCTTGCCGCCTTCGAAGAAGTGGCGGATCGCCGGGTGCGTTTTATAACGCTGGAATTCCTCGTACGGCGACAGATACGGGTTCTGGTACGACAAGCCGACGATGAAGCCGACGGCGACCTGGTTGTTTTCCAGGTGGTACAGGAAGGAGCCGCCATAGGTGTCGTTGTCCAGCGGCCAGCCGGCCGTGTGGACCACGAGGCCCGGCTGGTGCTTGGCCGGATCGATTTCCCACAGTTCCTTGATGCCGATGCCGTAGGTCTGCGGATCCTTGCCCTTGTTCAGGTCGTATTTCGCCATCAGCTGCTTGCCGAGGTGGCCGCGCGACCCCTCGGCGAACAGCGTGTATTTCGCGTGCAGTTCCATGCCCAGCTGGAATGCGTCGGTCGGCTGGCCGTGGCGGTTGACACCCATATTGCCCGTCGCGACGCCCTTCACCGAGCCGTCGTCGTTGTACAGGATCTCGGCCGCCGGGAAGCCGGGGAAGATCTCCACGCCCAGCGCTTCCGCCTGCTGGCCCAGCCAGCGCACGACGTTGGCCAGCGAGATCACGTAGTTGCCGTGATTCGTCAGCATCTTCGGCATCATGAACGACGGCGTCTGGTAAGCCTTCGTTTCGGAGAGGAACAGCATGCGGTCCTCCGTCACGGGCGTGTTCAGCGGTGCGCCAAGTTCCTTCCAGTTCGGGAACAGTTCGTCCAGCGCGCGCGGGTCCATCACGGCGCCCGACAGGATGTGCGCGCCCAGCTCGCCGCCTTTTTCCAGCACGCAGACCGACACGTCCTGGCCCTTTTCGGCCGCCAATTGCTTCAGGCGGATCGCGGCCGACAGGCCTGCGGGGCCGCCGCCGACGATGACCACGTCGTATTCCATTGCTTCGCGCGGGCCATATTCTTCGAGGAGGGTGTTGGTCTGAGTCATGTCTTATGTGAGTTATAAAAATTTAAGCACGAGTGTGCACTTTTTTGCGCTCGTTGGCAACGTCGAGCGCCATTGTAGGGCAACTATTAGACGCGGCAATCTAATCGGTGCGAAATAGGTGAAGTGTGTAATCATTATGACTTCGCAACAGAATTTAGTTCGGGCATAGGGGGCGTAACGTGGGGATTGAAGTCAATTTCGAAGGAAAGATCGCGATGGTCACGGGTGCATCCAGCGGGTTGGGTGCGCGGTTCGCCAAGGCGCTGGCCGGTGCCGGGGCCCAGGTCGTGCTCGCATCGCGCCGCATCGAACGCCTGAAGGAATTGCGTGCCGAGATCGAAGCGGACGGCGGCGCCGCCCACGTCGTGGCGCTGGACGTGACGGACCTCGCGAGCATCAAGGCCGCGATCGCCCATGCCGAGACGGAAGCGGGTCCGATCGACATCCTCGTCAACAACTCGGGCGTGTCGACGACACAGCGCCTGCTCGACGTGAGCGAGGAAGACTACGGCTACGTCATGGACACGAATTTGCGCGGCGCCTTCTTCATGGCCCAGCAGACCGCGAAGCGGATGATCCAGCGCGCGAAGGGCGATCCGAAGAAGCAGCATCGCATCGTCAACATCGCGTCCGTCGCGGGGCTGCGCGTGCTGCCGCAGATCGGCGTGTACTGCATGAGCAAGGCCGGCGTCGTGCAGATGACGAAGGCGATGGCCGTCGAGTGGGGCCGCTACGGCATCAACGTGAACGCCATCTGCCCGGGCTACATCGCCACCGAGATGAACGAGGATTACTTCGACACGGAGCAGGGCAAGAAGCTGATCGAGATGCTGCCGCGCCGCCGCACGGGCAAGCCGGAAGACCTCGACGGCCTGCTGCTGCTGCTCGCCGCGGAGGAAGCCCATTTCATCAACGGCGCCATCATCACGGCCGACGATGGCATGACGGCGCAATGAGGGCGTCCCGGCCGCGGCTCCTGCTGGTCCACGGCCTGTTGGGCTCGCTGGATTACTTCGAGCCGCGGCGCTACCTGCCGGGCGTCGACCTCTTCACGCCCGACCTGATCGGCTACGGCCAGCGCCGCAGCGAAGACGCCCACATCACCCTGGCCGACCAGGCCGCCATGCTGGCCCGCTTCCTGCACGACGAGATCGGCGGCCCCGCCTGGGTGCTGGGCCACAGCGTGGGCGGCATCGCCGCGATGCTGCTGGCCGACCTCGTGCCGGAGCTCGTGCGCGGCGTCATCAATGTCGAGGGTAATTTCACCTTGAAGGACGCGTTCTGGACGGGCCGCATCGCTGCCTTGCCCGACGCCGAGTGGGCCGCGGAATACGGCGCGATGGAAGCGGCGCCGGCCGCGTGGCTGGAAAAGAGCGGCATCGAGGCGAGCGACGAGCGCGTCGCATGGGCCCGCGACATCCTCGCGAATCAGCCGTACACGACCGTGCAAGCGATGGCGCAGTCCGTGCTCGACACGACCGGCGCGCCGGACTACCTGGGCTGCGTCGGCCGCGTGCTGGCGCGCGCGACGCCCCTGTACCTTGTCGGCGGCGAGCAGTCCAGCGCGGGGTGGGACGTGCCCGACTGGGTGCTGTCGCAGGCGCGCCGCGTGTGCGTGCAGCCGAAGACGGGGCACATGATGATGCTGGAAGATCCGGGGAATTTTTGCCGGATCGTCGAGTCCATCCTCTACGGCGAGGGCTGCCTTTCCGGCACCTGAGGCCGTATCATGCCGGCTTTTGGCAACGACGTAGAGCAACGATGAGCAACAAGAAACAGGTTCACACCATGCGCCAGGCCATCCGCTGGGGCGACATGGATGCATTCGGCCACGTGAACAACACGGTGTATTTCCGGTACATGGAGAGCGGGCGCATCGCCTTCCTCGAACAGGCGGCGGGCGACCTCGAGATCAAGGGCGAAGGCCCGGTGATCGTCACGGCTTACTGCAACTTCATCAGGCAGCTGAAGTATCCGGGCGAGATCGAGATCCGCACGTTCGCCGGTCCGGCGGGCCGGTCCAGTTTCGAGGTCACGCACGAGATCCGCATGGTCGATGCGGACGGCAATGCCGACGTCGTGGCCGCGGAGGGCGGCGGCAAGGTCGTCTGGATCGACTTCGCGGCAGAGAAGTCCGTGCCGTTGCCGGCGCGGGTGCGGGAGATGCTGCCCGCAGAGTAATTTCCCCCACGCGGGAGGGCATCGCTTCCCGTGTGACATTGCGTGAATCTTTTGCCCGTGTTTACGTGGCAATATCCTCCCCCTTCGCCCGCGACCGTGGGCGTTGTCCCGAGCAGGCCGCGTGTTGCGAAATGGTGCAATTCCGGCATGAAATTATTCCAGCAGGAAAATATTGGGATTATAATAATTACTATTTGTCCATGTCGCACGATTGCGGCGCTTTCCGTGGCTTGTGATTTATGTCTGAGAACGAGGTCGTCTTTTCCATTGCGCGCCACGCTGCATGGGCACCCGGCGTCACCTCGCCCGAGCGGTGGGAGGCGTGGGCGCGCGCGCCCTGGCCGCTCGCCGGCACCGACGAGCCGAAGGTGGCCGCCATGCCCGCGATGCTGCGCCGACGTGCCGGCCTGCTGGGCCGGATGGCGCTCGAAGTCGCCTACGAATGCCTGGGACAGCGTACGGACGTGCCGACCGTGTTCTGCTCGCGCCACGGCGAAGTGGGGCGTGCCGTCGGCCTGCTCGATGACCTGGCGCGCGGCGAACCGCTGTCGCCCACGGCGTTCGGCCTGGCCGTGCACAATGCCAGCGCCGGCCTGTTCTCGATCGCGCGCGCGGACCGCGCCAACCACGTGGCGCTGGCAGCCGGCCCCGCCACGCTCGAACATGCCGTGATCGAAGCCTGCGGCCTGCTTGCCGACGGCGCCGACATGGTACTGCTGGTGGCCTGCGATGCGCCGCTGCCGGACGTGCTGGCCGGCTTCGAGGATTGCGACGAGCAGCCGTATGCATTCGCCTGGGCGATGGTGCCCGCCGGCGCGCAACCCGTGCGACTGTCGTGGCGCGCGGATCAGGCGAGCGCCGCCGCGCCGCGCCGACCCGGTGCGCTGGACGTGTTGCGCTTCCAGCTCGCGCACACCCCGGAACTCGTGCGTCATGCCGCCGACCGCCGCTGGACCTGGTGCCGCGATGCTTGACAGGATCGGTTTCGGCTGGCGTGTGCTCGCGACCGGCCTGAGTTTCACGCTGTTCGGCCTGGGCGGCCTGCTGCTGCGGGTGCTCGTGTTCCCGTTGCTGGCGGTCTGCGTGACCGATACGACGGCGCGCGTGCGCGCGGCGCGCGCCACCGTGCGCCTGAGTTTTCGTGCCTTCGTAGGCATCATGCGCGGCCTCGGCGTGCTGCGCTACGACGTGCACGGGATCCACAAGCTCGACCGCGAAGGCCAGCTGATCCTGGCCAACCACCCCACGCTGATCGACACGGTCTTCCTGATTGCCTTCGTGCGCAACGCCGATTGCATCGTCAAGGGCGGCCTGGTGCGCAATCCGTTCACGCGGGGACCGGTGCGCGCGGCCGGTTACATCTGCAACGACCGCGGCCCGGAGCTGATCGAGGACTGCATCGCCTCGCTGCGCGCGGGCGGCAACCTGATCATCTTTCCCGAGGGGACACGCACCTCGCGCGGCGAGCCGTCCGCGCTCAAGCGGGGCGCCGCCAACATCGCCGTGCGCGGTGCGCGGCCGGTGACGCCGGTGCGCATTTCGTGCGAACCGCCCACGCTGGGCAAGGGCGACAAATGGTGGCATGTGCCGCCGCGCCGGGCCAGTTTTCGCATCGACGTCATGGACGATATCGGCACCGAACGCTTCCTCGCGCCCGGCGTGTCCGACGTCGTGGCCGCGCGGCGCCTGACGGATTACCTGCAACGCTATTTTATGGAAGAAGGCCAGCAACATGCTTGAACAGGAAGTGAAGGAACTGATCGTCGACGTCCTCCAGCTCGAGGACATCGAACCCGCCGACATCGACAGCGAGGCGCCGCTGTTCGTCGAAGGACTGGGGCTCGACTCGATCGATGCCCTGGAAATCGGCGTGGCGCTGCAGAAGCGCTACGGCATCACGCTGCCGCCCGAAGCGCAGGAAACCCGGCGTCATTTTGCATCGGTGCGCGCGCTCGCGGCGATGATCGAAACCCACCGCAAGAAATAGGAGCAGGCCATGGTAGCCCTGAACGAAATGAGCCGCGACGAATTGTTCACGTGGGTCGCGGACCTGCTGGCCGAGATGTTCGAACTCGATCGCGCCGAACTGACCCCGGCGTCGAACCTGTACGCCGACCTAGATATCGACAGCATCGATGCCGTCGACCTGGCCGTGAAGCTCAAGCAGATGACCGGCAAGCGCCTGCAGCCGGAAGTGTTCAAGACCATCCGCACGATCGGCGACGTCGTCGACGCGCTGGTCGGTCTGGCACAGGCCGAGCCGGAACCGCAATCCGCAGCGCAAGTCGCCTGACCCGATGGCGTGGAACGTCCTGGCGGGCGCGCTGACGCTCGTCTATCCGCTGGCGATCTGGTTCGGCCACGGCACAGTCGAGCCGCGCTGGCTGGCTGGCTTGCTGTTGCTGGCGGCCGCGACGCGCCTGCCGGCGCTCAGGCTGAGCGCCGCCGCGCGCTGGTCGGCGGCGGCCGCGCTGGGACTGGCCGTGCTCGCGATCGGCGCCAATGCCGTGCTGCCCCTGAAGCTGTATCCCGTGCTCGTCAACGGGGCGTTCCTGGCCGCCTTCGGCTGGAGCCTCGTGCACGGCCCGTCGATGGTCGAACGCTTCGCGCGACTGCGCGAGCCCGACCTGCCGGCGGCGGCGGTCGGTTACACGCGCCGCGTGACGCAGGCGTGGTGCGTGTTCTTCGCCGCGAACGGCACCGTCGCGCTGATCACGGCGCTGTTCGCGCCGGAGGCCGTGTGGTCCGTGTACACGGGCGTCGTCTCGTACGTGCTGATGGGCCTGATGTTCGGCGGCGAATACCTGTTGCGCATGCGTTTCCGGCGGCTGCACCATGCGTGACCTGTTCGCCCGTCTCGCCGCGCGTTCCCCGGATGCGCCGGCCGGCTGGCGTGCCGGCGAACACGTGCGCCATGGCGAGCTGCTGGCCCGCGTCCGCGCCTGGGCAGCGCTGGGCCGGCGCACCGGTCCCGGACCCATCGCGCTGTACCACGAGGACAGCCTGGAATTCGCGGCCGCCCTCGTCGGCGCCTGGCTCGTCGGGAAGACGGTCTGGCTCCCCGCCGACGTTCTGCCGGCTACCTGCGCGGCGCTGGCCGGCAACGTCGCTGCGTTCTGGGGCGACTTCCCGGCGGACTGCGCGCCGCAGTCACCATCCGATGCAGCTGACGCAGAATGGCGCGCGCCTGCGCCGGACTTTCCCGCGCTTGTCGTGTTCACGTCCGGGACAACGGGCACGCCGGTGCCGATCCCGAAGCGGTTCTCCCAGCTGACGAGCGAACTCGAGGCGTTGGAGACGCAATTCGGTGCGGCGCTTGGCGACGCGGCCGTCGTGTCCACGGTCTCGCACCAGCACATCTACGGCCTGCTGTTCCGGGTACTGTGGCCGCTCGCCGCCGGCCGCCCGGTGCATGCGGCGCGCCACGAATATCCGGAAACGCTGGCGCCGGCGCTGGCCGCGCGGCCAGCAGTGCTGCTGGCCAGCCCGGCCCATTTGAAGCGGCTGCCGGACCACCTCGACTGGTGCGGTGCGGCGGCCAACCTGCGCGCGGTGTTCTCGTCCGGCGGCATGCTGGACGCGGCGGCGGCCCATCACGCCGGCGCGCTGCTCGGGCAGACGCCCATCGAAGTCTACGGCAGTTCCGAGACGGGCGGCATCGCGTGGCGCCGGCGCACCGCGACCGCCGCCGACGGCTGGACGCCGCTGCCGGGCGTCGCCTGGAAGCGCAGCGCGGACGGCCTGCTTGCCGTACGTTCCGAGCAGGCCGGCGGCGATGCCTGGTTGGTACTCGCCGACCGCGTCGACGACCTGGAAGGCGGCCGCTTCGTGCTGCGCGGCCGCGCCGACCGGATCGTCAAGATCGAGGAAAAGCGGATTTCGCTCGACGCCATCGAGGCGGCCCTGCTGGCCGGCGGCCTGGCGCGCGAGGCGCGGGTGCTCGCGTGTCCGGACGACGGCCACGGACGCCAGGTGCTGGCCGCCTTCGTGGTGCCGTCCGACGCCGGCCGCGTCGTGCAGGAAGAGGGCGGCAAGACGGCGCTGAATGCCCGCCTGCGCGCGCAGCTGGCATCCGGCCTCGAGGCCGTCGCGCTGCCGCGCCGCTGGCGCTACCTGGACGCGCTGCCCGTCGACGCGCGCGGCAAGACGACGGCGGCGCAACTCCTCGCGCTGTTGGCGCCGCCCGTGCGCCCGCGCGAGCCGGCCGTGCGCGTGCTGGAGCGGGACGAGGCGCGCGTGCTGCTCGAACTGAACGTACCGTCCGACCTGTTGTACTTCGACGGCCATTTCGGCGTGGCGCCCGTCCTGCCGGGCGTCGTGCAGGTCGACTGGGCCATCCGCTACGGCACGGCTTACCTGGGCCGCGCCGGCAGCTACGCCGGCATGCAAGCCCTGAAATTCCAGCAGATGATCCGTCCGGAGCAGCCGGTGCGGCTCGAACTGTCGCGCGACGCCGCCAGGGGCAGCCTCGCATTCCGTTACTTTTCCGAGGCCGGCGCCCACGCCAGCGGACGCATCCTGTTCGGGCCCGACCAACCATGCTGAACAAAAAATTCTCGCCCGCGCGCCAGAGCGCATTCGACGCCCGTTTCGACGCCCAGAAGATCGCCTTCGGTCCCGTCGTGTTCCAGTGCGTGCGCTACGCCTGGAAGCGCGGCATCCTGCAGGCGGTGGCCGACGCGGGCGACGCGGGCCGTTCCACCGCCGAGCTCCAGGCCGAGGGCGGCTGGAGCGAGTACGTGCTGAAGGTCGTGCTGGAGACCTGCCTGTCCGCCGGCGTCGTCTACCTGGAGGAAGGTCGCTGGGTGCTCGACAAGGCCGGCTTCGTCGTCCTCACCGACCCGATCACCCAGGTCAATATCGACTTCAACCACGACGTCTGCTACCAGGCGCTGTTCGACCTCGAACGCACGCTCGACGCCGAGCGGCCCCTCGGCCTGAAGGTGTTCGGCGACTGGTCCACGGTGTACGAGGGTCTGGCGCAGCTGCCGGAACCGGCGCGCACGAGCTGGTTTGCGTTCGACCATCATTATTCGGACGTGTCGTTCCCCGCGATCCTGCCCGACGTGTTCGCGACGGCACCGCGCAAGCTGATGGACATCGGCGCCAACACGGGCAAGTTCGCGCGGGCCGCGCTGCAATTCGACGCGCACGTCGAGCTGCATGCCGTCGACCTGCCGGGCCAGCTCGCGGTCCTCGGCGTCAACCTCGCCGCGGCCGGCCTGCGCGATCGCGCCGTGCTGCATCCGACCGACATGCTGGACGACGGGGCGGCGCTGCCGGCCGGGATGGACGTCGTCTGGATGAGCCAATTCCTCAGCTGTTTTTCCGAAGACGCGATCGCCGGCATCTTCCGCCGCGTCGCGGCGGCGCTGGCGCCGCGTGGCCAGGTGCTCGTGATGGACACGTTCTGGGACCGCCAGCGCTATGACATTGCGTCCTACTGCCTCATTAACACGTCGCCGTACTTCAACAATCTCGCCAGCGGCAACAGCAAGGTGTACGAGAGCGGCGACTACATCCGCCTCGCGCGCGCGGCCGGCCTGGAGTTGCAGACGGCGCGCGACGGCATCGGCTATTGCCACTCGCTGCTGCGCTTCGTGCGGGCGGAGAACGGCTGATGCTCCGACCCTGCGTCGTCATCCCCGTCTACAACCACGAACACGCGATTCAAGGCGTGGTCGCGCAGGTGCTCGCGCACGGCCTGCCCGTGATCCTCGTCGACGACGGCTGCTCGGCCGCGTGCGCCGCGGTGCTCGACGGCCTTGCCACCGCCCACCCGGACCGCGTCGTGCTGGAACGCCACGCCGTCAACCGGGGCAAGGGCGGCGCGGTGCTGACGGGTTTCGAACGCGCCGCGCAGGACGGGTACACGCACGTGCTGCAGGTCGACGCGGACGGCCAGCACTGCGTGGCCGACGTGCCCCGCTTCCTTGCCGCCGCACGCCAGGATCCGCACGCCGTCATCGCCGGCTGTCCGCTGTACGACGAATCGGTGCCGGCGCTGCGCCTGTACGCGCGCTACCTGACGCACGTCTGGGTGTGGATCAACACGCTGTCGCTGGCGATCCGCGATTCGATGTGCGGCTTTCGCGTCTATCCGGTCGCGCCGGTGCTCGCGCTGGCGCGCCGCCGCCGGCTCGGCCTGCGCATGAACTTCGACATCGAGATCCTCGTGCGCCTGTACTGGGACGGCCTCGCCATCGTCAACCTGCCCACGCGGGTGGGCTATCCGGAAGACGGCGTGTCGCATTTCAAGGCCTGGACCGACAACGTCCTGATCAGCCGTCTGCACATGACGCTGTTCTTCGGCATGCTGCCGCGCATACCCTCGCTGCTGGTGCGGGCATGGCGCGGGTAGACGCGTCCGCCGGCGACGCGCGTCACTGGGCCGCCATCAACGAGGCGACCTGCGTGGCCGGCATGCGCCTGCTGTTCTGGGTCTGCCGCACATTCGGCCGCTGGCCGTTTCGCGTCGTGCTGTACCCGGTGCTGCTGTGGTACGTGGCCACCCAGCCGCGCGCACGGCGGGCGTCGTCCGCCTACCTGGCGCGCGTGGGCCGGCCCGCCGGCGTGACGGGCGTGCTGCGCCATTTCGGCGCGTTCGCCGAAGCGATCCTCGACAAGATGCTGCTGTGGGGCGGCGCGTTCGACTTCGACCGCGTGCACCTGCACGGCGCCGAGCCGCTGATCGAGGCGTCGGGCCGGGGCCGGGGCGCGCTGCTCGTGTGCGCGCACCTGGGCAATCTCGACCTGTGCCGCGCGCTGTCGCTGCGCACGCCCGGCCTGCGCGTGACGGTGCTCGTGCACACGAAGCACGCGCAGGCGTTCAACGACGTGCTGGCGCAGCTCGATCCTAGGAGCCGCCTGAACCTGATGCAGGTGACCGACATGGACGCCGCGATGGCGATGCAGCTGTCCGAGCGCATCGGGCGCGGCGAATTCGTCGTCATCGCAGGCGACCGCGTGCCGGTGTCGCCGAACCCGCGCGTGGCGCTGGCGCCTTTCCTCGGCCGCACGGCCGCGTTCCCGGTCGGCCCGTACGTGATGGCCGCGGTGCTGGGCTGCCCGCTCGTCGCGATGTTCGCCACCCGCGCCGGCGGCGGCTACGACGTGCACTTCGAGCCGCTGCGCGACAGGGTCGTGCTGCCGCGCGGCGCGCGCGCGCAGGCGCTGGCGGAACTGGCCACCGTCTATGCGGCCCGCCTCGAGCACCACGCGCGCCGCGCGCCCCTCGAGTGGTTCAACTTCTACGATTTTTGGCATTTACCCGAAACGGATTCCCCCGATGCTGCTCAGTGACATCAACACGCCCCGGCGCACCGTGCGCTTCGACCGCTCGCGCCTGACGCTGGAGGACATCGTCGCCATCGCGCGCGGCACCGCCCGCCCGGCGCTGTCGGACGACCCGGCGTTCCGCGCCGCCATCGCGCGCGGCGCCGACTTCCTCGACCGCCTGCTGCGCGAGGATGGCGTCGTGTACGGCGTCACCACCGGCTACGGCGATTCCTGCACCGTCGAGGTGCCGCTCGCGCTCGTGCCCGAGCTGCCGCACCACCTGTACACCTACCACGGCTGCGGCCTCGGCGCTCCCCTGACGGAAGCACAGGCCCGCGCCGTGATGGGCGCGCGCCTCGCGTCGCTGTCCAAAGGCTATTCCGGCGTCAGCGTCGAGCTGCTCGTCCAGATCGTGCGGCTGTTCGACGCCGGCCTCGTGCCCGTGATCCCGAGCGAAGGGTCGGTCGGCGCAAGCGGCGACCTGACGCCGCTGTCGTATCTCGCGGCCGTGCTGTGCGGTGAACGCGAGGTGCTGCGCGACGGGGAGATCGTTCCCGCGGCGCAGGCGCTGCGCGACGCGGGCATAGCACCGCTGCGCCTGCGCCCGAAGGAGGGACTGGCGATCATGAACGGCACCGCCGTCATGACGGGCCTGGCCTGCATCGCGTGGGACCGCGCCGCGTACCTGACGCGCCTCGTCACGCGCATCACGGCGCTGGCATCGTTCGCGCTCGACGGCAACGACCACCATTTCGACGAAACGCTGTTCGCCGTGAAACCGCACGCCGGCATGCAGGACGTCGCGGCGTGGCTGCGCCAGGACCTGGAGTATGCCGGCCAGCTGGAACGCAACGGCAAGCGCCTGCAGGACCGCTATTCGATCCGCTGCGCGCCGCACGTGATCGGCGTGCTGGCCGATGCGCTGCCGTTCTTCCGCACCGCCATCGAGAATGAACTCAACAGCGCCAATGACAACCCCATCATCGACGCCGAGGGCGAACGCGTGCTGCACGGCGGCCACTTCTACGGCGGCCACATCGCCTTCGCCATGGACGGCATGAAGAACGCCGTCGCCAACCTGGCCGACCTGCTGGACCGCCAGATGGCGCTGCTCGTCGACGCGCGCTACAACGCGGGGCTGCCGGCGAACCTGTCCGGCATGCAGGGCGAGCGGGCGCCGATCAACCACGGCCTGAAGGCGCTGCAGATCAGCGCCTCGGCGTGGACGGCGGAAGCGCTCAAGCTGACGATGCCGGCGTCCGTGTTCTCGCGCTCGACCGAATGCCACAACCAGGACAAGGTCAGCATGGGCACCATCGCCGCGCGCGACTGCCTGCGCGTGCTCGATCTGACGGAGCAGGTCGCCGCCGCCCTGCTGATCACGGTGCGCCAGGGCGTGTGGCTGCGCCGGCGCGTTGACCCCGCGAAGACCCTGCCGGCGCCGCTGGCGCGCATGGTCGACCTGCTGGGCCAGGACATCGTCCCCGTCACCGAGGACCGCCGCCTCGACCCGGAACTGCACCTGCTGCTGGGCCGCATCCGCGACCAGGCCTGGAGCCTGTATGCGTAAGGCGAAGATCCCGTCGCGCTGGAGCGCCGAAGCCGCGATCCAGGTGCAGTTTTACGACCTCGATCCGATGGAAGTGGTCTGGCACGGCAACTACGTGAAATACCTCGAGGTGGCGCGCTGCGCGCTGCTCGACAGCATCGGCTACAACTATGCCGAGATGAAGGCGTCCGGCTATATGTGGCCCGTCATCGACATGAACCTGCGCTACGCGGCGCCCGCCACGTTCGGCCAGCACCTGCTGGTGCGCGCCGAGATCGTCGAGTGGGAAAGCCGCCTGCGCATCGACTACCTGGTCAGCGACGCCGCCAGCGGCCGGCGCCTGAACCGCGCATCGACGACGCAGGTAGCCGTCGACATCGCAACCGGCGAGATGTGTTTCGTCTCGCCGCCCATCCTGTTCCAGAAGCTGGGAGTGCAAGCACCATGAAATATTTGTCCGCCGCCGGCCTGCTGCTGGCAGCGATGCTGGGCACGCCCGCGCACGCCGCCGCGCCCGTCGCGAAGATCCAGGCCATGCTGGCCAAGCCGGAGCAGCTGTGCGGCCGCTTCGAGCAGAGCAAGCGGCTGGCCGGCATGAAGAAGCCGCTGGCGTCGAGCGGGCGCTTCTGCGTCGTCGCCGGCAAGGGCGTCCTGTGGCGCACGCTGAAGCCTTTCGCCAACACGCTGCGCCTGTCGCGCGACGAGATCGTGCAACTGCAGGGCGACCGCGTGGCGATGCGCATGGAGGCCAGCCGCGAGCCGACCGTCCGCATGATCAACGGCGTGCTGTTCTCGCTGCTGTCCGGCGACCTCGGTCAGCTCGACACGCTGTTCGAGGTCGACGGCACGGCGGGCGACGGCGCGTGGAAGGTGGCGCTGAAGGCCCGCAACCCGGCGCTGGCGCGGGCGATCGGTGCGATCTCGCTGGAAGGCGGCGCCTACGTGCGCAACATCCACATGGTGGAAGACAGCGGCGACCGCACCGACATCGTGTTCTCCGACATCAGGACCGGCCCCGGCGCCTTCCTGCCCGAAGAGGCGGCCCAGCTTTGATCACGCACCGCCGCCTGGCGCTCGCCTGGGCCCTCGTCGTGTGCCTGCTGGCCGGGCACAATGCCTGGCTGTGGCTGGGCAAGCGCATCGCGCCGGACACCGACATTCTCGCGCTGCTGCCGGCCGGCGAGCGCGATCCGGTGCTGCAGCGCTCGTTCACGCACATGGTCGACAGCGCCCAGCAGCGCGTCGTCGTGCTGGTCGGTGCCGCGCAGTGGAACGACGCCGTGCGTGCCGCCGCGGCGTTCCAGGCCGTGCTGCGACCGCACGCCGACCTGCTGAAAGAGGATGCCGGCGCCAACGCGCAGGCCGCGTGGCTGGACGGTTTCACGCCGCACGCAACGCTGCTGGTCGGCGCGGCGGACGAACGCGCGCTGCGCGCGCAGCCCGCTTCGTACTGGACGGAGAACGCGCTGACCCGCGCGTACGGCGCATTCGGTGGCCCGAAGCTGGGGAGTTTCCGCGACGATCCGTTCGGCCTGTTCGCCAACTGGATGCAGGAGCGCGCCGGCGAGACGCCCGTGCGTCCGCGCGACGGCCATTTGTATGTGGGCGGGGAAGGGCGCGAATACGTGCTGCTGACGTACACGCTGGCGCCGTCCGCGTTCGCACTGTCGGCGCAGCGGCGCGCGGTGCCGCTGCTGGATGCGGCGGCGGCCGCCGCGCGCCACGCCGTGCCGGCGGCCGAGGTGATCGAGGCCGGCGTCGTGCTGCATGCGGCGGCCGCGGGCAACCAGGCGAGCAGCGAGGTCGAGACGATCGGCGTCGGTTCGCTGGTGGGCATCGTGGTGCTGACGTGGCTGACGTTCCGCTCCGTGCGGCCGATCGGTCTCATCGTCCTGACCATCGGCATCGGCTTCCTCGGCGCGCTATCCGTGTGCTGGCTCCTGTTCGGCCGCATCCACCTGCTCACGCTGGTGTTCGGCGCGAGCCTGATCGGCGTCGCCCAGGACTATGGCCTGTACTTCCTGTGTCACCGCCTCGGCGCGGCGCCGCAGGAAGACTCGGTGCGCCTGCTGGGCCGTTTGCTGCCCGGTCTCGGCCTCACCCTGCTGGCCGCCGTGATCGGCTACATGGGGCTCGCTTTGACGCCGTTCCCGGGTCTGCGCCATATGGCCGTCTTTTCCGCGCTCGGCCTCATGTTCGCGTGGCTCACCGTCGTGTGCTGGTTCCCGCAACTGATCCAGGCCGGCACGCTGCGGCGCGGCTGGCTCGCGCGCCGCTACCGGGGCCTCATCGCGCACTGGCCGCGGGTGTCGACGCGGCCGCCGGTCCTGGCCGTGCTCGCGCTGCTGGCCGTCGGCGCGGCCGTGGGCTGCGCGCGCCTGGGCACGGACGACGACATTCGCTCGCTGCAATCGTCGCCGCAGCACCTCGTGCGCGACCAGATCAAGCTGGGCCGCCTGCTGGACGCGCCCACGCCCGTCCAGTACTACCTCGTGCGCGGCGCATCGGACGAACAGGTGTTACAGCGCGAGGAAGCGCTCAAGCGCCGCCTCGACCCGCTTGTCGCGCGGGGTGACCTGAGCGGGTACCAGGCGCTGTCGAACTGGGTGCCCTCGGCGCACACGCAGGCCGACCGCCTCGCGCTGCTGGATGCGACCGTGCTCGCGCCGGATGGCCCGCTGGCCGCGCTGGCGCAGACGCTCGGCGAGGACCGCGACTGGGTCGCGGCCACGCGCGCGCACCTGCGCGACCGCGCGCAGCCCTTGTCTGCGGAGGCGTTCCTGCGCACGCCGGTCAGCGAACCGTGGCGCCACCTGTGGCTGGGCAAGGTGGATGGCGTCCATGCGAGCATCGTCGCACTGCGCGGCATGCGCTACGCGTCGATTCCCGCGCTGAGCCGCGCGGCCGACGGCCTCGAAGGCGTGCAATGGGTCGACAAGGTCGGCGGCATCTCGGCCGTGCTGGGACGCTATCGCGCGGTCATGGGTGCCGTCGTGCTCGGGGCGTACGCGCTCGTGTTCCTGGCGCTGCTGCCGCGCTACCGGGGCCGCACGTGGCGCGTGCTGGCGCCGACGGCCGCCGCCAGCGTGCTCACCCTGGCCATCCTCGGCATCAGCGGCCAGCACCTGCAACTGTTCCACGTGCTGGCGCTGATGCTGCTGCTGGGCGTGGGCGTCGACTACGGCATCTTCATGCAGGAAGACCGGCAGCAGGGCGACGATGCGCCATGGCTCGCAGTCGGCCTGTCCGCCGCGAGCACGCTGCTGTCGTTCGGCCTCCTGGCGCTGTCCGGCACGCCGGCGCTGCGCGCGTTCGGGCTCACCATGCTCGTCGGGACGGCGCTCGTCTGGCTCGCCGCCCCGTGTTTCACCGTCACCGCAAAGGAGCGCCATGAAGCGACCGTCACTGCGTGAATTCACCGCGGGCCTGGTTGTCGCGCTGCTGCTGGCCGGCTGCACCCGCACGCCGGAAACGCCTGCACGCCTCGGCCTGCGCCTGCCGCCCGCCGCGCTGGGCACCGCCATCAGCGTGCAGCAGCACCTGACCGTCGAACGGCCCGGCGGCACGAACGATCTCGACGTCGCGCTCGAAGTGGATGCCGCACACGTGGGCCTCGTCGGGCTCGCGTTCGGCCAGCGCGTGCTGAGCCTCGATTACGACGGCACCGCCCTGAAGGAATGGCGCCACGCGATGCTGCCGGCGCAGGTGCGCGCGGCCGACGTGCTGGAAGACCTGCAACTGACGCTGTGGCCCGCCGAGGCGATCGCGCAGGCGCTGCCTCCTGGCTGGCACATCGAGGAGCAGGGGCTCACTCGCACCTTGCGCCGCGACGGCGAGGTGATCGCGACGATCACATATGGCGGCATGCCGCGCTGGCAGGGCAGGGCCGTGCTCGACAACGTGCGCTACCACTACCGGCTGACCATCGAGTCGGCTTCGGAATGAGGTCACTATGCTGTACATGAACGATTGCGCGCTGTTGTGCGCACTGGGCGGCGAGCGTGATACGATCGCGCGGCGTCTGCTCGACGATGCGGAGGGCGGCCTCGCCGTCTCCGACGCCTGCTCGCCCGGCCGCCCGCTGCCGCTGGGCCGCGTGGACGCCGCGCTGCCCGCCGTGGATCATCTGCCGCTCGTGCTGCGCAGCCGGAACAACCAGCTGGCGCTGGCCGCGCTGGCGCAGATCCGGCCCGCCGTCGACGCGGCCATTGCCCGCTACGGCGCGCACCGCGTCGGCGTCGTCGTCGGCACCAGCACGTCGGGCGTGGCGGCCACCGAGGCCGCGCTGGCCGCGCGGCTGCACACGGGCGCGCTGCCGGACGGCTTTCACTACGGCCAGCAGGAAATGGGAGCGCCGGCCGCGCTGCTGGCGCGCGAACTCGCGATCGGCGGACCGGCCTACGTTCATTCGAGCGCGTGCTCGTCGAGCGCCAAGGCGCTGGCCAGCGCGGCGCGCCTGATCCGTATGGGCTTGTGCGACGCGGTGGTCACGGGCGGCGTCGACACGCTATGCGGCTTCACGGTCGCCGGCTTTTCCTCGCTCGAATCCGTCAGCGCCGCGCGCTGCAATCCGCTCTCCGCCGCCCGCAACGGCATCAATCTGGGGGAGGGCGCGGCGCTGTTCCTCATGTCGCGCGAACCGGCCGCCGTGGCGCTGTGCGGCTGGGGCGAATCGTCCGACGGGTACCACATGTCGGCGCCGGATCCGGCCGGCGGCGGCGCGCGCCTGGCGATGCGCGAGGCGCTGCGGCGCGCGGGCATCGAACCGTCCGATGTCGACTACATCAACCTGCATGGCACGGCGACCGTCCAGAACGATGCGATGGAGTCGCACGCCGTCGCCGACCTGTTTGGGCCCGACGTCGCCGTCAGTTCGACGAAACCATTCACGGGCCACACGCTGGGCGCGGCGGGCGCCGTCGAAGCGGCGTTCTGCTGGCTGGCGATGCAGGACGATAACCCGGCAGGCAAGCTGCCGCCGCACCTGTGGGACGGTGCGCAGGACCCGGCGCTGCCCGCACTGAACGTGGTGCGTCCGGGCACGCGCCTGGGCCGCCCGCTGCGCTGGGCACTCAGCAATTCGTTCGCGTTCGGCGGTTCCAACGCGACCCTCGTGTTCGGGAGGACGGATTGAGCCTGCCCGACATCCGCACGCTGGTGCCGCACAGCGGGACCATGTCGCTGCTCGGCCGGCTGCTCGCGGCCGATGACGAGACCCTGTGCGCCGAGGTGGCGATTGGCGCCGGCACGCTGTTCCTGGACGGCGGTGCCGTGGGGGCCTGGGTCGGCGTCGAGTACATGGCGCAGGCCGTGGCCGCGCATGCCGGCTACGGCGCGCGCCTGCGCGGCGCGGCGGTGCGCGTGGGCTTTTTGCTCGGCACCCGGCGTTATGCGTGCACCGTTCCGGCATTCCCGGCCGGAAGCGTGCTGCACGTGCACGTGCAGCGCGTGCTGCAGGGCGAGAACGGCCTGGGCGCCTACGACTGCCGCATCGTCGAGTGTGCCGGCGGCGCCGAATGGGCGAGCGCCACGATTACCGTCTTCCAGCCTGACAATGTAGAAGAGTTTTTGCAACGGAGTTCCGAATGAGTAGTATCGATAAAAGTGTGCTGGTGACCGGCTCGTCGCGCGGCATCGGCAAGGCGATCGCGCTGCGCCTGGCGCGCGACGGCTACCGCGTGGTGGTGCATTGCCGCAGCCGCCGCGCCGAGGCCGACGCGGTGGCGGCCGACATCGAGGCGGCCGGCGGCAGCGCGCGCGTGCTGCAGTTCGACATCGCCGAGCGCGACGCCACGGCCGCCGCGCTGCTGGCCGACATCGAGGCGCACGGCTGCTACTACGGCGTCGTCTGCAACGCCGGCGTCGCGCGCGACACGGCCTTTCCCGCCATGACCGGCGAGGAATGGGACCAGGTGCTGGGCACGAACCTCGACGGCTTCTTCAACGTCCTGAACCCGGTCGTGATGCCGATGGTCCAGCGCCGCAAGCCGGGCCGCATCGTGACGATGGCGTCCGTGTCTGGCCTCATCGGCAACCGCGGCCAGGTCAACTACAGCGCCGCCAAGGCCGGCATCATCGGCGCCACCAAGGCGCTCGCGCTGGAACTGGCCAAGCGCGCCATCACCGTCAACTGCGTGGCGCCGGGCCTGATCGAGACCGACATGATCGGCGAGGTGCCGCTGGACGAAGCGCTGAAGCTGATCCCCGCGCGCCGCGTGGGCCGGCCGGAAGAAGTCGCGGCGGCCGTCAGCTACCTGCTGTCCGACGACGCCGGCTACGTCACGCGCCAGGTCATTTCCGTCAACGGAGGCCTGGCATGACGAGGGACATGAAACGCGTCGTCGTCACCGGCATGGCCGGCATCAGCCCGCTGGGGAACGATTGGGAGTCGATCCGCGCGCGCCTCGTCGAGGGCCGCAATGCCATCGTGCGGATGGCCGCGTGGGACGATTACGAAGGCCTGAACACCCGCCTCGGCGCACCCGCCGCGCCGTTCGAGCTGTCCGAGCGCTACCACCGCAAGGCAATCCGCAGCATGGGCCGCGTCGCGCTGATGGCCACGCGTGCGAGCGAACTGGCGCTGGCCGACGCCGGCCTGCTCGACCATCCGCTGCTCACGAGCGGCCGGATGGGTATCTCGTTCGGCTCGTCGGCCGGTACGCCCAGCGCCATCGGCGACTTCGGCCGCATGATGGAGGAGCGCACGACGAAGGGCATCAACGCGACCACCTATATCAAGATGATGGCGCACACGGCGCCCGTCAACATCGGCGTGTTCTTCGGCGTCACGGGCCGCGTGTTCACGACGTCGTCAGCGTGCACGTCGGGCAGCCAGGGCATCGGCTACGCGTACGAGGCGATCAAGACGGGCAAGCAGACGGCGATGATCGCCGGCGGTGCCGAGGAATTGTGCGCGACGGAAGCCGCCGTGTTCGACACGCTGTTCGCGACGAGCGTGCGCAACGACGCGCCGCACACGACGCCGCGCCCGTTCGACCGCGCCCGCGACGGGCTCGTGATCGGCGAAGGCGCCGGCTGCCTGATCCTGGAAGAGCGCGACCATGCGCTGGCGCGCGGCGCGACGGTGTACGCGGAAATCGTCGGTTTCGGCACCAACAGCGACGGCTGCCACGTCACCCAGCCGAACGCGGACACGATGCGCATCGCGATGGAACTGGCACTGGAGGATGCCGGCCTGGCGCCGGCGGCCATCGGCTACGTCAACGCCCACGGCACGGGCACGCAGCACGGCGACGTGGCGGAGACGGCGGCGACGAACGCCGTGTTCGGCGCGCGCATGCCCATCAGCTCCCTGAAGAGCTACATGGGCCACACGCTGGGCGCCTGCGGCGCGCTCGAAGCCTTGATCAGCATCCGGATGATGCGCGAGGGCTGGTTCGCGCCGACCATCAACCTCGACGAGATCGACCCGGAATGCGGGGCGCTCGACTATATTCGCGGCGAGGGGCGGCGCCTGGACTGCGAGTACGTCATGTCGAACAATTTTGCGTTCGGCGGCATCAACACGTCGCTGATCTTCAAGCGGTAGTTCCACCACAACCTAGAACCGGAGAAAAAATGAACAACAAGCACCATACCGTCCTGCTGGCATCCGCAATCGTGGGCGTCGCGCTGCTGCAAGGCTGCGCGACGAAGATCAAGGCGTCGTCGACCGACAATCCGCCGCCGGCGAAGGCGTTTTCGGCCTACAGCCGCATCGAGGTGAAGCCCGTCGCGTTCAAGGAAGGCTACAAGGGCGACCATGCCGGCCTGGCCAAGATCGAAGAGAACCTCAAGAAGGATCTAGCGCCGAAACTGGAGCAGTGGAACGCGCGCATGGCGAACGGCAGTACGCTCGTGGTCGAACCCGTTGTCGAAGAAATGTCGTTCAAGCATGGCGCCAGCCGCGTGCTGCTCGGCCCGCTGGTCGGCAGCTCGGGCGTGCTGATGCGCGTGACGTTCCGCGACAACACGGGCAAGGTCATCGCCACGCCGGAATTCTTCCAGCGCACGGCCGCGTTCAGCGGTGGTTTCACGCTGGGCACCATGGACAACATCATGCTGACCCGGGTGGCGAACCTGGCGAGCGGCTACATCATCGCCAACTACGACAAGGCCGTCGGCGGCCCGACCGGCGCCGACGACCAGGCCGTCAAGCCCAACTGATCGGAGGAACGATGTCCAAGAAGATGCAAGCGGTACTGGCCTGCGCACTGCTGGCGCTGGGCGTGACGACGGCGGCGCAGGCGCGTGACACCAAGCTCCTGCTGCCGTTGTCCGCGGCGATGAGCGCGAACGGCGCGCAGTCGCGCCTGGGCGACTCGGTGAAATTCTATTTCGGCAATCAGCCGACGCTAAAGGTGCTCGAGCGCCTCGGTTCCGACCAGACGAGCCAGAAGACGAATTCGGTCGGAAAGTCGCCGGAAACGGCGTGCAACTGGGCGTTCCTGTCGGCGATGTTGCGCCTGCAACAGCGTGCCCGCGAACTGGGGGCCGACGCCGTGATCAACATCGTCAGCAACTACAAGAACGTGGAAATGTCCAGCGACACCCAGTTCGAATGCCATGACGGGGCGATCATGTCAGGCGTGGCGCTGAAGGGTGAGTTCGTCAAGCTGGCCAAATGACGGGTCGGGCGGCAATTGTCCGCCTGCTCGACGCCAGTACTCTGAACGACCGGGCGCTGGCGGGCTATACCACTTGGCTCGACGATTCGGAGCGCCAACGCCTGGCCCGCTTCGTCCGGCGCGAGCGCCGCGACCAGTTCGTCGCGGGCAGGGTGCTGGCGCGGCGGACGCTCGGCGCCGTCCTGGGCGTGGCGCCGGAGACCATACGTCTCGTCGAGCGCCCCGGCGCGGCGCCGATCCTGGCCACGCCCGGCGCCGGCGCGGCCGATTTCAGTATTTCCCATAGCGGCCCCTGGATCGCGTGTGCGGCCAGCGCGACGGGCCGGATCGGGCTGGACGTCGAGGTCGTCGATTCGGCGCGCGACATCGACGCACTCGCGGCCCACGCATTCGATGCGTCCCAGCAAGCCTGGCTGGCGGCGCGTCCCGCGGCGACGCGGCTAACGGATTTCTATCGCGCGTGGAGCACGCTGGAGGCGCGGTTCAAGCTGGGTACGGCGGCCGCGGCGACGTTCGACCTGTCCCGTCCCGGACTGGCGATCGTCGTGTGCAGCGAGCATGCACTAGCGGCGGCGCCGGTCGTGGAGCCGGACCAATCGTTTTTCAAATTACCGGAAGCAAATTGAAAAAATTTTTCTCATTCGTATTCGTCAGCCTTGTATTGGTGGGCTGCGCCGCCACCACGTTCAATCACGCGAGGTCGAATGCCAACTCAGTAAAAAACGGCATGACGATCCAGCAGGCCGTTGCGCTGATCGGCATGGCGCCGACGCACGAAACTGCCACAACGCTTGAATGGCGGAGTGGCCATGCTCAGACATATGATGCAACCCCGGAAGGTGCCATCAGTTTTCAAGTGAAGGATGGCTTGATCGTTGGCGTTCCGGAAGGCGGCATTTTCGGCAATGAAGCGCGGCGACAGTTTGTGGAAGCTTGGGCAGCGAAACGCGATCAGGAGGCTGCAGGGCGGGAAAAGGAAGTGATGGACGCGGCAGAGGCCGCGCGTAGGCGTAGTGCGAAGTTGGCAGAGCAGGCCGAAAAGGCGCGCGCGGATAGTGCGGTTGAGGAGGCGAAAATGCGTGCGGAAATCTCAGCCGAAATGCAGGCCGCAGCAAATGCCCGGGTCGCGTGCAACATGAAATCAACCTGCCAAAAGGTGTTCGCGTTGGCGCAGATTTATATTGCTACTGAGACGGATCAGAAAATTCAGGTGGTCACCGACTCGGTCATCCAGACCTATAATCCAACTGAGGCGGGGCATGTTGGAGCGTCGATCATCAAGATGCCTGGGCGCGGTGACAACGCAGTTGTGTCGTTAAGTCTGTCGTGCAAAAGCGACAGCCTGCGCGAGATGCAGTCGCTCTGTCGCCTCAAGAATACCCGCCTCTACAACGGGTTCAGGCCGTTCATCGAGCACCGCTTAGTACAATAAGCCCTGGCGCCTGAAGTGCAGGCGACTTCGATGCTGCACCTTCAGCGCGACATGCCCACCAGCTTGTGCACGAGTTCCGACGACGTCGACGCCGAGAACTTGCGCATGAGCTTGGCGCGGTGCATCTCCACCGTGCGCGGCGACAGATCCGTCTCGCGCGCGATCACCTTGCTCGTCTTGCCTTCGACGAGCAGCGCCGCGATCTCGCGCTCGCGCGGGGTCAGCTCGGCCGTCACGGGGCGCTTCTCGCTCACGTCCTCGAACGTCCAGACGCCGGCGCCCAGCGGCTCGGCCGGGTCGAGCGCGCGGCCCGTTACGTGGCACCAGAACAATTCCCCATTTCCTCGCCGCATGATGCGCTCGTCCGAGTAGCGGCCCTTCGCGTTCATGATCGGAATGATGCGGTCGCCCGTGCGCAGGAACTCGTCCATGGTCGGGTAGAGTACCGAGAACGACTGGCCGTCGAGCTGTGTCCGCTGGTAGCCGAACATCGCCGCCAGGGCGTGGTTGCACGACTGGATCACGCGGTTCACCGAAATGCACATGCCGACGGGCGCGTGCTGGAAAATCATCTCGTAATCGATGGCGTATGATGCGTTCATTTGATGGTAGTCGACTGTCCCCTCTGGAGGGCTTGCCGGTATTTCTACGGTATTGTGCTTCGGAGGGCGCTATTTTATTCTGCAATTCTACTCTGCTGTATAGAACCTCATTATTAAAGGGACGGGTATGAACAAAGTGTATCCTGATGCGCGCTCGGCGCTCGAAGGGGTGGTTGCGGACGGCCAGACCATTGCCGTGGGCGGCTTCGGCCTGTGCGGTATTCCCGAGGCGCTCATCGCCGCGCTGCGCGATTCCGGCGTCAAGAACCTGACGGCCATCTCGAACAACGCCGGCGTCGACGACTTCGGCCTGGGCCAGCTGCTCGCCACGCGCCAGATCAGGAAGATGATCTCGTCCTACGTGGGCGAGAACAAGGAATTCGCGCGCCAGTACCTGGCCGGCGAACTGGAACTCGAATTCACGCCGCAGGGCACGCTGGCCGAGAAGCTGCGCGCCGGCGGCGCCGGCATCCCCGCCTTCTTCACCAAGACGGGCTATGGCACGATCGTCGCGGAAGGCAAGGAAACCCGCGAATTCGACGGCGAGATGTATGTGATGGAACGCTCGCTCGTTCCGGACGTCTCGCTCGTGAAAGCCTGGAAGGCCGACCGCGCCGGCAACCTCGTGTTCCGCAAGACGGCACGCAACTTCAACCCGAACGTGGCCACCGCAGGCAAGGTCTGCATCGTGGAAGTCGAGCAGCTGGTCGAGATCGGCGAGATCGACCCCGACCAGGTGCATACCCCGAGCATCTTCGTGCACCGCATCGTTCACAACCCGACGCCGGAAAAGCGCATCGAACAGCGCACCGTGCGTCAAGCATAAGACCAGGGGAGACAGACATGGCATGGACTCGTGATGAAATGGCCGCGCGTGCGGCCAAGGAACTGCAGGACGGTTTTTACGTGAACCTGGGCATCGGCCTGCCCACGCTGGTGGCCAACTACGTCCCGAACGATATCGAAGTGTTCCTGCAGTCGGAAAACGGCTTGCTGGGCATCGGCCCGTTCCCGACCGACGCGGAAGTGGACGCCGACCTGATCAACGCCGGCAAGCAGACCGTCACCGCGCTGCCGGGTTCCGCCTACTTCAGCTCGGCCGATTCGTTCGGCATGATCCGCGGCGGCAAGATCAACCTGGCGATCCTCGGCGCGATGCAGGTGTCGGAAAAGGGCGACCTCGCCAACTGGATGATCCCGGGCAAGATGGTCAAGGGCATGGGCGGAGCGATGGACCTCGTGGCCGGCGTCAAGCGCGTCGTCGTCGTGATGGAACACGTGGCCACGAGCAAGGATGGCTCGACGAGCCACAAGATCCTGAAAAAATGCGATCTGCCGCTGACGGGCGTCGGCGTCGTCGACCGCATCATCACCGACCTCGGCGTCATCGACGTCACCGACACCGGCCTCAAGCTCGTCGAGCTGGCGCCGGGCGTCACCAAGGACGAAGTCGTGGCCGCCACGTCGGCCGAGCTGGACGTCTCCAGCGTGTAATGTCCTTCCGGGCGGCGCCGTGGTGCCGCCCGTCATTCTTACTTCAGCGCAGCGTCCACACGTACTGGACCTTGGTCCATCCCTGGACGGCCTTGCCTTGTTCGACCGCCGGCTGGAAGCTGCACTGCGCCAGCGCCGAGCGCGCCGCTTCGTCCAGCGTCGTGAACCCGCTCGACTTTATCACCTTCGAATCCTTCACCTTGCCGTTCTCGTTGACGAGAAAGCCGAGCGTGACCTTGCTCTCGTGACTGGCCTGCACGTCCGCGGCCGGGTACTGCGGCTTGGCGCAGCTGCCGAAGTCGAGCTTGGCTCTGCTGCTGCCTTGCGGTGCCGCATGGGCGGAAGCCGCGCAGGCGAGGGCGAGGAACAGGCAGTGCAGGGTCGTGCGGATGATGCGGGACATGGTGATCTCCTTTTGATGGGAACTGATGACCTTCAGTTCATGAGGACGTGACGGCGCCGCGCGCCGTCTTGCGCGAATGCTTTATTGATGATGGGGCGTGACCGCCCGGCTGCTCAGCGCAGCGGCGTCACGTCAAGCGAGGGTCCAGATATATTGGACCGGTTGCCAGCTCGAAACAGGCTTGCCATCGCGCAGTGCCGGTGCAAACCGGCAGCGGTGCAGGGCGCCGCGGGCCGCCTCGTCCATGCTGGCGTAGCCGCTGGAGCGCAGGATGGTCGAGTCCGTGACGAAGCCGGAGGCGTCCACGCGGAAGCTCACCGTGACCGTGCCCTCGTGGCCCGCCGCGATGTCGGCCTGCGGGTATTGCGGTTTCTTGCAGCTCGAGAAATCCGCAACCGCGGACCGTGTCAGGCCGGCCGTGGCGCTGGCAACCGGACTATCGCGGGTCGATAGCGCGTGGGCGCTCGCCGCGCACGCCAGGACGAGGCCGAGCACGGGAATCGCGGCGCGCCAGTCCAGCGCCTGCGGATCCGGACGGACCAGGCGGCGGATGCGCGCCGTCAGGTCGCCGCCGGCCGCGGCCTGGGCCAGGTGGTGGCCTGAAAACTGCAGGCGCTCCAGTTCCGACAGGGCCCGGGCCAGGCGGCGCGGTTCGCCCAGCCGGCGTGCGGCGAAATCGTCGGCGATCTGCTCGCGCTCGTGGCGGATGCGGCGCGAGATCCACCACACGGCCGGGTGGTAAAACAGCAGGGCCTCGATCACGTTCTGCACGAGATTGACGAGGTAGTCGTGGCGCCGGACATGGCCCAGCTCGTGCGCCAGCAGTGCTTCCAGCAATTGCGGCGGCATGCCCGTCACGAGGGCGGCCGGCACGAGCACGACGGGCCGCCAGAAGCCGGCCGTGACCGGGCTCGCCAGGCTGTCGACGATGCGCAGGCGCACGGTGCGGTCGATGCCGCAGCGGGCGGCCAGTTGGGCCAGCCTCGATTGCCAGGCGCGTTCCGCGGCGCCGCCGGCCTGTGCCGATGCGGCGCGTCCACCCGTGGCGCGTCGCACCCACACCAGGCCCATCGCCATGCGCAGCCCGAGCGCGGCCGCGCAGGCCGCCCATCCGCCGACGATCCAGTCGAGATGCCGCTGCAGCCAGCCGAGCAGGCCAGCCGCGTCGCGCAGCACCGCCGCCGACGCCTGCGCCAGGGGCAGGGCGCGCGCGGCCTGCGCGTCTTGCCCGGCCTGCAGCATCATGACGAAGTCGGCGACCGGCCACGCGAAGCACAGCAGCAGCGCGCCGCATGCGACGGCATAACGGCGTTCCGGCCGAGCATTACGCAGCGCCACGAGCAGCACCGCCGTCGTGCACCCGATCAGCGCGCCTTGCCACACGAAGTCCAGCAACGCCCATCCGAGGCTGGGTACGAACGACTGGGACAGCGCGGACAGCAGCCTGGTCAGCACGTCAGGCAGGTGCGACGGTAGCGGCGCGAGCGGACTCGTCGGCAGCAATACCGACAACAGCCCGGTGACGAGCCCGGCGCTCATTGTTCGTCTCCGTCTTTCAGCAGTTGTTCGATCTCATCGCGCTCCTTTTTCGAGATGCCGCTCTTGAGTGCGGCCAGCACCAGCGCCTTGGCCGACCCGGCGAAGGCGCGCTGCATCAGGTCCTTCAGCAAATTCGTCTGCAGCGATTCCTGCGCGTGGGCCGGTGCGTACACGTGAGACCGTTCGCTCTCGTCGCGGATCAGCAAACCTTTACCGTGCATGATCTGCATCAGGCGGAGGACGGTCGCGTACGTCACCTCCGGACGTTCCTTGACGATCTCTTCGTGGACCCGGCGCGCCGTGGCCGCGCCCAGCGGCCACAGTGCCTGCAGCAGGTCGAGTTCGGCGGGCGTCGGCTTGGGCGGGGTGGGGGATTTGGCCATGGTGGTTTCTCGGAACGTGGTCGATAAATCTAGACTAGCTCGTCTAGATCGAGTTGTCTACAAGTTTATTTTGGGCGCGCTGGCTTGTCTACGCAGATGGTCTGGCACTAACATAGACATCACTGTCTACAATAAAAGGAAGTGTCCATGCTGAAAACCCGTCTGCGCGCGAGCGCCCTCGTCCTCCTGCTGGCGTCGAGTGGCGCCGGTGCGTCGTCCGTCCCCGATTATCCGTTCGTGCACGTCACCGGGAGTTCGTTCCAGGCCGTCGTGCCCGACCTCGCCAGCCTCGATTTCGAGATCGTCGCGCCCGATGCCGATCCGGCCGCGGCGCGCGCCGTCCTCGAGGCGCGCGTGGGCGAGGTACGCGACCTGGCGCGGCAGCTCGGCATCGAGGCCGACGATGTCGTCGTGCGCGAGGTGCGGCAGGGCATCCGCAAGGACGAAAAGGGCGCGGACGGCGGGCCGCTGTACGAGCTGCGCTGCGACGTCCACATCAATGTGCGGAATGTCGCCAACTGGGCCGCGCTGGCCGGCGGGCTGATCGGCAAACCGAACCTCGACGGCTTCGCGTCCGCTTTCGACCGCACCGACATGGACACCATCCACGACGAACTCGTGACCCAGGCCATCCAGGACGCGCGCCGCCAGGCCGAGGTGATGGCGGCCGCGGGCGGACGGCGCGTCGGCGGCCTCATGGGCGCCACGCCGGAAGCGCTGAAGAACCTCAGCACGGCGATGGGCCTGGAACGCGGCGACTTCCAGGGCGACCGCGGCGCGGACCGGGCGCGCGCCCAGGACGTCGATCGCGAGCAATTGCTGGCCGTGCCGGCGCTGAAGCTGCGCCAACCCGTCGATGTCATCTTCCGCCTGGAAAACCTGCCGAAGCGCACACGCTGACGACAGGAACGCTTGAGGCAGCGCAGGCGCCGGACGGGAGTCTTGCGCCGCCGCGACGGTCAAACCCGGCATGACCGCCGATACCGCCGCCGCCGACCGTGCCGCCCGCCGCCGCTTCGCGGCCGAGCTGTGGGGCGTGATGCGCGCCAACCGCGGGCGCGTGGCGGTGTCCATCGTCCTGCTGCTGGCCGCGAAAGTGGCGACGGTGGCCGTGCCGCTGCTGCTCAAGCGCATCATCGACGTGTTTTCGCAGCCGACGCTGCCGGCGCTGCTGCCCTGGTATCTGCTGGTGGGCTATGCGCTGCTGCGCTTCGCGAGCACGCTGTTCAACGAATGGCGCGACCTGCTGTTCGCGCGCGTGACGCTGAGCACGGTATCGGCGTATGCGGGCAAGACGTTCGCGCACCTGCATGCGCTCGGGCCGCGCTTTCACGCCCGGCGCCAGGTCGGCAGCCTGCTGCCGGACATCGACCGCGGCACCAGCGGCATCGCCTACCTGCTGGGCGTCGGGCTGTTCACGATCGTGCCGACGCTCGTCGAGATCGGCCTCGTGCTCGCGATCATGCTGCGCCGCTATCCGGCGGGCCATGCCGCCATCATCGTCGCGACCTTCCTCCTGTACACGGGCTTCACGCTCGTGTTCACGGCGCGGCGGGTCGTCTACCAGCGGCGCGTGAACAAGCTCGATTCACGCGCCAAGGGCCAGCTGGCGGACAGTCTGCTGAACTACGATACCGTGAAGTACTTCACGAACGAGGGCCACGAGGCGGCGGAGTTCGCGGCCACGATGGACCGGTGGCGCGACGCGGGTGTCAAGAACCAGCGCGCGCTGTTCCTGCTGCACGTGGGGCAGAGCGGTGTGATCGCGCTGGGCGTCGCCGCCATCATGCTGCTGGCCGGGCGGGACGTGCTGGCGGGCCGGATGCGCGTGGGCGACCTCGTGCTGATCAATGCGTACGCGCTGCAGGTCTGCCTGCCATTGAATGCCCTCGGCTTCGTGTACCGCGAATCGCGCGACGCGTGGGTCAACGCGGAGCGCCTGTTCGCCCTGCTGGGCGAGCAGCCGGAGATGCCGGAACTGCCGGGCCAGCCCGCGCTCGTGCCCGGCGCGGGCGAGGTCGTGTTCGAGCACGTGGGCTTCGACTACGAGCCGGGCCGCACCGCGCTCGACGACGTCAGCCTGCGCATCCCATCGGGCACCACGCTGGCCGTCGTCGGACGCAGCGGCTCGGGCAAGTCGACGCTGGCGCGGCTGCTGTTGCGTTTCTACGACCCCGACCGGGGACGCATCCTCATCGACGGGCAGGATATCCGCCGCTGCAGCCCCGCCAGCGTGCGCCGTGCGATCGGCGTCGTGCCGCAGGATGCCGCGCTGTTCAACGACACGGTGGCCAGCAACATCGGCTATGCGCGTGCAGGCGCGGGGCGGGAGGAGATCGTGGCGGCGGCGCGGGCGGCGCAACTGCACGAGACGATCGCCGCGCTGCCGGACGGCTACGACAGTCCGGTCGGCGAGCGGGGCGTGAATTTTTCCGGCGGCGAGCGCCAGCGCATCGGCATCGCGCGCGCGATCCTCAAGCAGCCCGTGATCCTCGTGTTCGACGAGGCGACGTCGGCGCTCGATGCCATGTCCGAACATGCGATCGTGAAGGAGCTGGAGCGCCTGTCGGCGCGGCGCACGACCCTCGTCATCGCGCACCGGCTGGCGACCATCGTGCATGCGCACGCGATCATCGTCATGGACCAGGGCCGCATCGTGGAGCAGGGCACGCACGAGGAACTGTTGCGGAGGAACGGCGTGTATGCGCGGTTGTGGCTGTTGCAAAAAAAAACGCCGGGCGAACCCGGCGTCTGAACGAGGAATCGTTCCCTGTCCTGGCTTACGCGGCTTCGCGTACCGGGTGCAGGTCGCCGGTGGCGTCGTCCGGGCTCGGATTCTTCAGCTCGGCGGTCAGGCGCTCTTTGTCCAGCTCGCCTTCCCATTTCGACACGACGACCGTGGCGACACCGTTGCCGATGATGTTGGTCAGCGCGCGGCATTCGCTCATGAACTTGTCGATGCCGAGGATCAGGGTCATGCCGGCCACCGGAATGGTCGGGACGACGGCCAGCGTGGCGGCCAGCGTGATGAAGCCGGCGCCGGTGATGCCCGAGGCACCTTTCGAGGTCAGCATCGCCACGCCCAGGATCGTCAGTTCCTGCGTCAGGGTCAGTTCCGTGTTCGTGGCCTGGGCGACGAACAGGGCGGCCATCGTCATGTAGATGTTGGTGCCGTCCAGGTTGAACGAGTAGCCGGTCGGCACGACAAGGCCCACGACCGATTTCGGGCAACCCATTTTTTCCAGCTTGCGCATCAGGGCCGGCAGGGCGCTTTCCGACGAGCTCGTACCGAGGACGATCAGCAGCTCTTCCTTGATGTAGGCGAGGAAGCGGAAGATCGAGAAGCCGGTCAGGCGGGCGATGGTGCCGAGGACGATGGCGACGAACAGGAAGCAGGTCAGGTAGAACGAACCGACGAGCGAGGCCAGCGGGATCAGCGACTTGACGCCGTATTTGCCGATGGTGAAGGCCATGGCGCCGAATGCACCGATCGGAGCGACTTTCATGATGATGTTCACGACGCCGAAGATGGCGTGCGACATGTCGTCGATGAAGCGGGTCAGCGGACGGCCGCGTTCACCCAGCATCGACAGCGCGAAGCCGAACAGGATCGCGATCAGCAGGACTTGCAGGATTTCCCCTTTGGCGAACGCATCCACGAACGTATTCGGGATGATGTTCATGAGGAAGTCGGTGGTGGTCAGCGCCTTGGTCTTCTCGGTGTACTGAGCGATCGAGTGCGTGTCCAGCGTGGCCGGGTTGACGTTGAAGCCGGCGCCCGGCTTGATCACGTTGGCGACGAGCAGGCCGATGGCCAGTGCGAACGTCGACACGATCTCGAAGTAGAGCAGGGCCTTGCCGCCGACGCGGCCGACCTTTTTCATGTCCTGCATGCCGGCGATACCGGCGACGACGGTACAGAAAATCACCGGAGCGATGATCATCTTGATCAGTTTGACGAAGCCGTCTCCCAAAGGCTTCATCGCGGTTGCGATGCCCGGATCGTAGATACCCAGCAGGACGCCCACGATAATCGCAAACAATACCTGGACATAAAGGACTTTATAGAATGGTTTTTTCATGGCTAGGCTTCATGCGCTATTGGTAACACCGTCATCATCACGCAAAATATCTGCATCGGCTATTGTGGAAAACCGCAACGCCGCAGCGGATATCAGGCATGGCGATCGGTGAATAACGCTCATCGAATTCCTGGCTGATTCCGGTACACCATGCCGCCCTTCATCACGAAGTCCACCTTGCGCAGCGCAGCAATATCCGCCGTCGGATCGCCGTCGACCGCGACGACGTCCGCCAGCATGCCGTTGCGGATCGCGCCCAGGTCCTTGCGGTCGAGGATGCCGGCGGCGACGACCGTCGCGGCGCGCAGCGCTTCCGTCGGGCTCATGCCCAGGCGGACCATCCACTCCAGTTCGCGCTCGTTCGTGCCGTGCGCAAACACGCCGACGTAGCTTCCGTTGCCGATGGTCACGCCCAGCTTGCGGGCGAGGCGGAAGGCGCGCTCGGCCTGCTGCATCGCGGGCGTGGGCGCGCCGCCGCGGACGTGGCGCTGGAAGTATTCGCCGATCGCTTCCGGCGCCGTCAACGTGGGCACGTACGCCACCTTGCGTTCCAGCATCAGCCTGAACGTCGCTTCGCTGGCGCCATAACCATGTTCGATCGTGTCGACGCCGGCCAGCACGGCCAGCCGGATCGCGTCGTCGCTGCTGGCATGCGCGGCGACCTTGCGGCCGCTTGCGTGCGCGGCCGCGACGATCGCCTTCATTTCCTCCAGCGTGAACGTGGGGCGCGTGCCGCCGTCCGCGCCCGTGCGGTAGTCGGCATAGAACTTGATCCAGTCGGCGCCGCGGGCGGCCTGCTCGCGCACGGCCTTCGTCGCCTCGTCCGCGCCCGTCGCCTGCTGGGCGCCGTACGGGATGTCCATGTCCGGACGATAGCTGCGTTCGGCCGGCCCGTAGCTCGCCGTGGCGACGATGGCGCGCGTGGCGACGAGCAGGCGCGGGCCGGGGACCTGTCCTTCCTCGATGGCGCGCTTGATGCCGACGTCCGCATAGCCCGCGCCTTCCGTGCCGAGGTCGCGCAACGTGGTGAAGCCGGCCTGCAGGGTGTCGGCCGCGTGGCGCACGGCCAGCGCGACGCGGTAGGCCGGCGCTTCCTTCAGCACCTGGTCGTCCCACGTCGTTTCGTTGTAGGGATGGAGCAGCACGTGCGAGTGCAGGTCGATGAGCCCCGGGATCAGGGTCTTGCCAGGCAGCGCGATGCGGTCGACGTCGGCGGGGACGGGCAGGGTCGCGGTCGGCCCCACGCCCTGGATGCGGCCCTGCGCGACGAGTACGCTCCAGCCGGCGTGCGGCGCGCCGTCGCCGGTCCAGACTTGATCCGGCGTGAGCAGCGCGGGACGCTGGTCGGCGGCGTGTGCGCCCTGCATCATGCAGCCCAGCAGGGCCAGCGTCGCCAGGAGTGCTCGCATCATGTGTCCTTTCTCGTCGTGTGAATCGGAAAGGCGATCATAGCCGAGCAAGAGGCGGATGGCTTATCATGGACGGATGACGCCGAAAATCCTCATCCCCCTGCTGGCTGCGCTGTGCGCGTGCACCGCATCCGCGCAAGAACCCGCGCACCTGATGCAGAAGATCGCGGGCGTATACAAGCACCGCTTCATGAGCGCCACGATCACGCCCGGCAAGGCGCCCGGCGAGGCGGATGTGCCATACCAGGCCGAGGACGTCATCGAGATCGTTCCCTACGATGCCGATCACGTGTACGTGCGCGCCCACCTCGATTTCTACAACGGCCACATGTGCGACATCGCCGGCATGGGCCGGTATGAACAGGGTGCGTTCGTCTACCACGATCCGGCGCCGTCGCCGCTGCCGGAAGCCCCGCAATGCGCATTGCGGGTGAGCGTGGAGCACGGCCAGCTGACGCTCACCGACCGTGCCACGCCCGACGCCGTCTCGAGCTGCCGGGCGTATTGCGGCGTGCGCGGTAGCCTGGAGTATTCGATTGGCATGGACAAGCGCCGCCCGATCCGCTACCTGGACCGCCTGAAGGCGTCGCGGGAATACCGGAAGGCGATCGACGACCTGCACGCGACCGAGCCGCAGACGGCGCCCTGACCGGACAGTATCATTCGAGATCCTGCATCGCCTGCGCGATGCCGGTCTCGACGTCATGCAGGAACGCCGCGCCCTTGGCCGACAGCGCGATGCCGGGCACGGCCAGTTCGACGAGGCAGGCGAGCGCCTGCCGGAACCATTCCATGTCGGTGCCCATCAGCGGCAGCGCGTGGGCGTCGACGAGATAGTGCACGGCGCGGGCCAGCAGCGCGGTGTCGCGGCCGGCACTGGCGACGAGCAGCGCGAAGTCGGCCGCTTCGCGTTCGAAGCGGTCGGCCAGCGTTTCGAGGATGTCGCGCGACACCTGCGGCTGGCCTGACGCGAGCACGACGTGCGCGAGTTCCAGGCAGGCGTCGTGCAGGCCCGGAATCTCCAGGGGTTCGTCAATGGACATTTATTGCGCGACCCAGCCGCCGTCCATGTTCCACGCGACGCCGCGCACCTGGTTCGCGGCCGGGCTGCAGAAGAACACGGCCAGCGCGCCCAGTTCTTCCGGCGTGACGAATTCGCCCGACGGCTGCTTTTCCAGCAGCAGGTTTTTCTTCGCCTGCTCGTTGCTGATGCCCTCGCGCGCGGCGCGGTCGTCGACCTGCTTCTGCACGAGCGGGGTCAGCACCCAGCCCGGGCAGATCGCGTTGGCGGTGACGCCAGTCGGGGCCGTCTCCAGCGCCGTCGATTTCGTCAGGCCGACGAGGCCGTGCTTGGCGGCGACATACGCCGACTTCTGCGCCGATGCGACGAGGCCGTGGGCCGACGCGAGGTTGATGATGCGGCCCCAGTTCTTCTGCTTCATGTAGGGCAGCGCGAGGCGGGTCGTGTGGAAGGCCGAACTGAGGTTGATGGCGATGATCGCATCCCATTTCTCGACGGGGAAATCCTCGACGTTCGCGACGTACTGGATGCCGGCGTTGTTGACGAGGATGTCGACGCCGCCGAACTTCTCGAGCGCGAACGTCATCATGGCCTGGATCTGGTCGGGCTTCGACATGTCGGCGTTGTGGTAAGCGGTCTGTACGCCGAATTCCTGGCCGATGTCGGTGTACAGCTTTTCGATCTGCTGCGCGTCGCCGAAGCCGTTGAAGACGATGTTGGCGCCTTGCTCGGCCAGCGCGCGGGCGATGCCGAGGCCGATGCCCGAGGTCGAGCCGGTGACGAGTGCAGTCTTGCCGCTTAACATGGTGGATTTCATTCGTTCCTCTTTCTCGTGGACAGTTTCTATGAGAGCCGGGTGGTCCCGGGCCAGACTTGGTAGAATTCTAATCGCTCCACCGGGTAAAATGTTGGCGGCCGCCTGGTCCTTGATGTTCCGGCGGATGCATGGTGATCGTCGGAACTTTTGAAAATGAGCGAACCGAAGCTGAAATCCGTGCTGTGCAGTTCGCCCGCCGGCCTGCACCGCATGGCATACAAGGAGTGGGGCGACCCCGCCAATACGAACGTGCTCGTCTGCGTGCACGGGGTGACGCGCGTGGCGGACGATTTCGACGCGCTGGCGCGGGCCATGAGCGACCGCTACCGTGTCGTCTGCCCGGACGTCGTCGGCCGCGGCCGGTCCGACCGGCTGCGCGACCCGGCGCTGTACGTCATTCCGCAATACGTGGCCGACATGGTGACGCTGATCGCCCGCGTCACGGCCGGGGATGAAGGCGTCGCGTGGTTCGGCACGTCGATGGGCGGCCTGATCGGCATTGCCCTCGCGTCGCTGCCGGACAGTCCGGTCCGGCGCATGGTGCTGAACGACATCGGGCCCGTGCTGGACCCGGTGGCGCTGGCGCGCATCGGCGACTACATCGGCCAGGCCATCCGCTTCGCGACCTTCGCAGAAGGGGCCGCGTACGTGCGGATGGTCTCGACGCCGTTCGGGCCGCACAGCGACGCCCAGTGGGACAAGCTGGCGCGCGACGTGCTCGTGCAGCAGCCGGACGGGCAATGGGCGCTGCACTACGACCTCGGTCTCGCGCAGCCGTTCAAGGCCATGACGCCGGCGAAGGTGGCGCAGGACGAGGCGCGGCTGTGGGCGGCGTACGACGCGATCCGCTGCCCCACGCTGCTCGTGCGGGGCGAGCACTCCAACCTGCTATCGCGCGCGACGGCGGAAGAGATGACGCGGCGCGGACCGAAACCGGCGCTCAGGGAGATCGCCGGCGTGGGCCATGCGCCCACGTTCCTGCAGCCGGAGCAGATCGCGATCGCACGGGAATTTTTGACCGGCTGAGCAAGCCGGAGGTGTTCGGCTCCACGGCCGGGCGAAACGGCCGCAAGGCCTGGTTTTATTACTAGAGAAAAGCATGGAAATCAAACGACTGCACGTAGGCAAACGACTGTCCGAAGTCGCCATCCACAATGGCACGGTGTACCTGGCCGGCCAGGTCGCCAGCGACACGACGCAGGACATCCTCGGCCAGACGCGCGAAGTGCTGGGTCACATCGACCGCCTGCTGGCGGAAGCCGGCAGCGACAAGAGCCGCATCATCTCGACCCAGATCTACATCACCGACATGGCCAACTTCCCGGCCATGAACACCGTGTGGGAAGCGTGGGTCGTGCCGGGCCAGACGCCGCCGCGCGCCACCGTCGAAGCCAAGCTGGCCGATCCGGCCGGCCTGGTCGAAATCGTCGTCGTGGCCGCCCAGGCGTAAGCACACGCGATGGTATCGATTGTCGCGCTCGGCGACGCCACCACCCAGCTGGTCCACGGCCTCGGCCCCGACGACTGCGCGCGCGTAAAGGGCGCGCTCGACTTCGCGGCCGAGCGCTATGTCGAACGCACGGCCGGCACCGGCCAGAGCGCGTTCGAGTTCTCGCTGGGCGTGGCCGGCACGCTTGCGCTGTTGCGCAGCGATGCCGAGACCCGCATCGCCGGCCTGCTGTTCGAGCTGGCGATCGTGGATCCGGGCGTGTCCGAGGCGCTCGAGGAGCGCTTCGGCAAGGAAGTGGCGGACATGGTGCGCGGCGTGCACCAGCTGATCCGCCTGCGCGACCTGACGGCGGCCCAGGCCCCCGTCGGGCGCGGCAAGAATGCGGCCCAGGAGGCCATGGCGCAGGTGGAAACCCTGCGCAAGATGCTGCTGGCGATGGCCAGCGACATGCGCGTCGTGCTGATCCGCCTCGCCTCGTGCGTGACCACGCTGCGCTACTTCGCGGAGCACAAGCGCTTCGACGACGTCACGCGCAACTACGGCCGCGAAGTGCTCGACCTGTACGCACCGCTCGCCAACCGGCTCGGCATCTTCCAGCTGAAATGGGAACTGGAAGACCTGTCGTTCCGGATGATGGAGCCGGACACGTATAAACGCATCGCCAAGATGCTCGAAGAGAAGCGCATGCTGCGCGAGAGCTTCGTGGCGTCGTCGATCGAGCGCCTGCAGAAGGAGCTCGCGGCGGCGGGCATCAAGGCCGAAGTGTTCGGCCGGCCGAAGCACATCTACAGCATCTGGAAGAAGATGCGCGGCAAGGAGCTCGATTTCTCCGAGCTGTACGACGTGCGCGCGTTCCGCGTGATCGTCGACGACATCAAGACGTGCTACACGGTGCTGGGCGTCGTCCACAACATCTGGACGCCGATCCCGAAGGAATTCGACGACTACATCTCGCGCCCGAAGGCGAACGGCTACCAGTCGCTGCACACGGTCGTCACGGCGGAAGACGGACGCCCGCTGGAAGTGCAGATCCGTACCCAGGAGATGCACAACTTCGCCGAGTACGGCGTCGCCGCGCACTGGCGCTACAAGGAAGAAGGCGGCTCGAATTTCAAGAGCCAGGAATACGACGAAAAGATCGCGTGGCTGCGCCAGCTGCTGGCGTGGAAGACGGAAGTCGCGAGTGCCGTCACGGGGCAGGAAGAGCTGCAGCGCGAGTGGGTCGAGAAGCTGAAATCGACGACCCTCGACGACCGCATCTTCGTGCTGACGCCGCAGGCGCGCGTGCTCGAGCTGCCGGTCGGCGCGACCCCGATCGACTTCGCCTACCACCTGCACAGCGAGGTGGGCAACCGCTGCCGCGGCGCCAAAATCGACAACGTGATGGTGCCGCTGAACACGCCGCTGAAGAATGGCCAGACGTGCGAGATCATCACGGCAAAGGGCCCGGCCGGCAGCCAGGGGCCGTCGCGCGACTGGCTCAGCCCCGGCTATACGGTCAGCAGCCGCACGCGGTCGAAGATCCGCGCCTGGTTCCACGCGCTGGAACTGGCCGAGACGCTGGCGCACGGCCGCGCGCTCGTCGAAAAGTCGCTGCAGCGCGAAGGCAAGACCGCGGTCAACCTGGATACGCTGGCGCACAAGCTGGGGTTTGCCAAGGTCGACGACCTGTTCATCGCGGTGGGCAAGGAGAAATTCAGCCTGCGCCACGTGGAAGCCGCACTGCACGACGCGGCGCCGGCGGCCCCGGTGCCGGACGAAGCGGTCGTCAACAAGAGCCGCGCGTCGAGCGTGGAGCAGGGCGCCAAGTCGGGCGTGCTCGTCGTCGGCACGGAAGGCCTCATGACGCAGCTGGCGCGCTGCTGCAAGCCGGCGCCGCCGGATCCGATCATGGGCTTCGTCACGCGCGGCAAGGGCGTGTCGATCCACCGCGCGAGCTGCAAGAACTTCGCCGAGATGGCGGCCCGCAACCCGGAACGCGTGCTCGAGACCGAATGGGGCACGACGGGCCTGGAGACCGTGTTCCCGGTCGATATCTTCATCCTCGCGGCCGACCGCCAGGGCCTGCTCCGCGACATCTCGGAAGTGCTCGCGATCTCGAAGATCAACGTGATCGGCGTGAACACGCAGAGCAGCAAGGGGACCGCGAAGATGGTGTTCACGGCGGAGATCAGCTCGACCGGGCAGCTGCAGAAGGCGCTCGCGGCGATCGCCGAGGTGAAGGGTGTCCAGCAAGCCCGGAGGACATAGGTGCCCATCACCTCCCTCCTGTACGTCAAACCGCGCCTCTGGGGCCACCTGGCCGCGCGCTACGTCGCCAGCTGGTGGTCGATGCTGCACCTGGGCGCCGTGGCGCTCGTGATGGCGCTGACGCCGTCCACGTACCACCGCGCCAACCGCCTCGCCACGTCGCGCTACATCTATGCGAGCACGTGGCAGGTGCTGCCCTGGTTCACGGTGCTGACGGCCCTCGTCAGTCTCGTCATCATCCGCATCGTGCTCGTCACGGCGCAGAGCTATGGCCTGTCGCGCTATGCGCTGGAGATGGTCGTGCGCGTGCTCGTGCTGGAACTGCTGCCGCTGTCGGCCGCGATGTTCGCCGCGCTGCGGGCCGGCATGGCGTTCGATGCCGGTGCCATGGGCCTCGCGCGCAGCGGCATGCCCGCCGGCGAAGCGACGGCCGAGACCTTGCGCCGCCTGCGCCGCGACCTCGTGCCGCAGGTGATCGCCAACGCGTTTTCCGTGCTGAGCCTCGCGATGGTCAGCAGCGTCATCGTGCTCGTGCTCGCGTACCTGAACGTGTATGGCCTGTCGCCATGGGGCCTGCCGGACTACACACGCACGGTGGGCCGCGTGTTCGATCCGACCGTGACCCTCGGCTTCGTGTTCAAGACGGTGCTGTTCGGCCTCGCGGTGGCCGTGATCCCGAGCGCCGCCATCCTGGAACTGCTGCGCCGCCCGCGCCGCCTGCGCACGAACGTGCAGCCGGGCGCGCTGCGGCTGCTGTTCGTGCTGCTGCTGATCGAGGCCAGTTCGCTGGCCGTCAAATACATCTAACGACATTCAAACGATGAGCGACAAAGACACCCCTCCCGACGAACCGAAACACGTGGAAGCGAAGGCGCTGTTCCTGCTCGTCCTGATCGGCGCGCTGATCGTCGCGTTCTTCCTGTACGTGATGTATGCCCGCGGCGTGTTCGAGAAGACGCAGGAACTGGTGCTCGTCGCCGACGATTCCTCCGGCGTCATCCCCGGCATGGACATGACGTTCGCCGGCTTCCCCATCGGGCGCGTGCGCCAGGTGGAGCTGGGCAAGGACGGCAAGGTCAACATCCTGGTCGACATCGCGAAGAACGATGCGAAATGGCTGCGCACGACCAGCGTGTTCACGCTCGAGAGCAGCGTCGTCGGCGAGACCCGGCTGCGCGCCTACAGCGGCGTGCTGACGGATCCGCCGCTGCCGGACCACGCCCAGCGGCCCGTGCTGCGGGGCGACGCGGCGGCCGAGATCCCGCGCCTGATGGCCACGGCGCGCACGCTGCTGGAAAACCTGGAGGCGATGACGCGCGCCGATTCCCACATCGGCAACACGCTGGCCAACGTCGACGCGCTGTCCGGCCGCCTGTCCGGCCGCTACGGCGTGCTGGGCACCGCGCTGGGCGGCGACGCCGAGGCGGAAAAGCTGCTGCAGACCCTGCACCGCGTGGACGCGCTGCTCGCGAAGACCGACCAGCGCGTGTTCGGCAAGAAGGGCGTGATGGACGATGCGCAGAGCGCGATCCGTGAGCTCAACGGCCTGCTGGCCGACGCGCGCGGCACCTTGCAGAAAGCCGACGGCGTGCTGGCCGAGGCGCAGGCCGTCGCGAAGAACGCGCACACCGCCACCGACGACCTGGGCCGCCTGCGCGGCGAGGTCGATGCGAGCCTGCGCAAGGTGAACCGCCTCGTCGACGAGATCAACCGCAAATGGCCGTTCAAGCAGGATACGGAGGTGAAGCTGCCATGATGACCCGATCCCTCATTGCCGCCGCGCTCATCGTATTGTCCGGCTGCGCCAGCAAGCCGCAGCCGCCCGCCTGGGAAGGCGATGCGAAGAGCTCCCTGGACGGTTACACGGACGACTTCCTGCGCGGTGACTCGGCCGCGGCCGACGCCGAGTTCGCGCGCGCCCGCCGCGCGAGCGCCAGCACGGGACGGTTCGACGTCGTCGCCCAGGCGGAACTGGTGCGCTGCGGCGTGAAGGCGGCGGCGCTCGACTACGAATGCCCCGGCTTCGCGGCGCTCGCGAACGAGTCGACGCCGGCCCAGCGCGCGTATGCCGCTTACCTGGACGGCCGCTGGCAGGGGCTCGACGTGAATCTGCTGCCGGAACAGCACCGCACCGTCGTCGCGAGCGGCGCGCTGGCCGGCGTGACCGATCCGCTGGCGCGGCTCGTCGCGGCAGGGGCGCTGCTGAAGGCGGGACGCATCACGCCGGCCGACATCGGCGCCGCTGTCGACACGGCATCCAGCCAGGGCTGGCGCCGGCCGCTGCTGGCGTGGCTGGGCGTGCAGGAACAGCGTGCCCGCGCGGCCGGCGACACGGCCTCGGTGGAACGCATCCGCCGCCGCATCGAACTGGCTTCACAACGCTGATTACTGCACGCGAACGACGCGCGCCGCGCTGTTGTTCGCTTCCAGCTGCAGGTAATAGGCGCCGAGCGCGCCCCGTTCGATCCGCACGGCCGGGTCCAAGAGATCCGGCAGGACGGCATCGACGTCGTCCGCCACGCGCCACACCTGGCCGTTGGCGAGGGTGAGCTGGGTGCCGTAGCGCCAGCCGTCCAGGTGGCCGCGCACGGTGCTGCGGATCGCCGCCGGCTCGTCGTCGACCTTCTGTTCCAGGCGTTTCGCGCCGAAGCGCTGCTCGGCCGGCGCTGCCACGGGCAGCGCTTCGTAGCAGGCCAGCCGGCTCGCCGTATCGGGGAGGGCGCGGCAGCGAAGCACGAGGGCGTCGTCGACGGCGCAGGCGGCGCCGGATGCGCACAGCAGGAGGAGGGCGAGCGTTCTCATCCCCGCATTATAGCTACGCGCTGGTCCCCGGCGCCGCCTCCAGGTGCGGACGAGCGGGCCGCAGCGCGGGCGGCAACTGGTTGTGGATGCGCACGGCCGCGCGCGCCGCCTGGCCCGCCGCCACCGCGATCTGGTTCAGGCCCACGACGACGTCGCCGATCGCGTACAGGCCGGGCACGGTCGTCTGCTGGTGGTCGTCGACGACGATCTCGTCGCACTGCGCCGTGCGCGCGCCCAGCTTCGCGGCGAGGCCCGATCTGGCGTTCTCGCCCAGCATCGGGTAGAACACGTCCGCTTCGTGATCCTGGCCGTCGTCCGTGTGCAGCACGGGTTTCATCGATGCGTCGAGCGTGACGGACAGCAGCGGCGAATCGACGATGCGCACGCCGGCCGCGTCGAGGCGGCGCCGGTCGTCTGCGCTCAGCATCGACGGCGCGCCCCGTTCGAACAGAGTGACGTCCGCGCTGAACGTACGCATGAACAGCGCGTGGCCGACCGGGTTCACGTCGGACGTGGCGACGGCGATGCGCTTGTCGATCACGTCGAAGCCATCGCACACGGGGCACAGGCGCACGGACCCGAACGCGACGGCCTCGCGCCAGTTTTCGATCGGGAGGCCCGCGTCCGCGACGCCCGTCGCCAGCAGCACCGTGTGGGCGCGGACCTGCACGATGTCGTCGATGCCTTCGGGCTGGTAGTCGCCGACGAACAGGCCGTCCTCGATGCGCAGGTCGACGATCTCTCCCGGCATCACGCTGCCGCCGTAGCGCTGCAGCTGCGACGCGAGGTTGCCCAGCAGGATGTGGCCGGGCACGCCTTCGGGAAAGCCGGGGTAGTTGTGCGAGACGGGGATCAGGCGCAGGCGGCTGTTGCCCTTGTCGACGAGTGCGACGTTGCGCGTGAAGCGGCGCAGGTAGATGGCGGCGGTCAGGCCGCCCGGGCCGCCGCCTACGATCAGCGTGTCGTAGACATGTGCGGTGGCGAGTTCTGAGGAGGTAGGCATGTGCCGATTATCCACAGGCGGCCTGCGGCTGGGCTATCGGCGCGTGTCCCGAGGCCGGGTCGGAACCGGCTTACAGCGTGTCGGAGCAGTCGCGCAGTTCGGGCTGCAAGGTGACGTGGTCGATGCCGTGCTTGTCGAGCAGCATGTATTTCACCGCGCGCAGCACGTCGGGCCAGGCGTTCAGGTCGTCGATTTCCAGGTGGCCGATCAGCGCGGGCTCGCCCGGCGACATGTCCCATACGTGCAGGTCGTGCACGGAGCGCACGCCCGGGATGCCAGCGAGGTCGGCGCCGATTTTCAGGTAGTCGATCTGGTACGGCACGCCTTCCATCAGGAAGTGGTAGGACTCGCGCAGCACGCTCACGGTCGACTTGAGGATCAGCAGCGACACGAAGATCGACAGGATCGGGTCGATGCGCACCCAGCCGGTGAAATGGATGACGGCGCCCGCGGCGATGGCGGCGATGGAGCCGAGCAGGTCGCCCAGCACGTTGACGAGGGCGGCGCGCGTGTTGATGCTCTGCTCGTCGCGCGACAGCACCCATGCGACGGCGATGTTGATGCACGCGCCGATCGCGGCGACGATCAGCACGGTCTTGCCGCCCACGTGTTCGGGATGCGCGAGGCGCTGGACGGCTTCGTAGACGATCCAGCCGACGAGCAGCAGCATGGCGAGGCTGTTCACGAAGGCGGCGAGCGCCTCCGCGCGCACGAAGCCGAACGAATGGCGCGCGGACGGCGGCCGCCGCGCGATCAGCTGGGCCAGCAGCGCGAGGCCGAGGGCGGCGGCATCGGTGACCATGTGGCCGGCGTCCGAGATCAGTGCGAGCGAATTCGACAGGAAGCCGCTGACGGCCTCCACCAGCGCATACAGCAGGGTCAGCCCGAGCGCGATGGCCATCGCCCATTGGCTGCGGCCTTCGATCGTGTGGGCGTGGCGGGCGTCGCCGTCGAGGTGGGCGTGGAGGTGGGCGGAGGAGCCGGCTTGGTCGGACATGAAAGTGAGGGAATCGGAAAACAGGCGGCAGTATACCCGGCGTCCTTGCAGAATAGTGTCCGATCCCCTTATAATAGCGGCATACGGGCGGTTAGTTCAGCTGGTTAGAATACTTGGTCGACATCCAAGGGGTCGCAGATTCGAATTCTGCACCGCCCACCAGAACACCAAGACAAGCGCGGGGAACTTCGGTTTTCCGCTCTTGTCGTCAGTAAGAGCGAGAAAGGCACGAACGGTTATGACACCGCGAACTACAACGACGTTGTGGGGGAATCGCTAGACGCGGTAGGGTGTCATATTGTCTTTCGCAGCAACTCGACGACACTGAAGAAAACGCGCCTGGTGCGCGTTTTTTTTCGTCCAAAACTTTCCAGTTTCAAACTTATTAACCTGAACGGGCGCATGGCGCCGATGGAGCTCACAATGTTGAATGTTCGCCTCCCGGACGGCTCGAGCCGTCAATTCGAAGGTCCGGTGACGGTCGCCCAGGTGGCGTCCAGCATCGCCCCGAGCCTGGCCAAGGCCGCGCTGGCCGGCAAGGTCGACGGCAAGGTCGTCGACACGTCGTTCCTGATCGAGAAGGATGCCGACCTGGCCATCGTCACGGACAAGGATCCGGAAGGCCTGGACGTCATCCGCCACTCGACCGCCCACCTGCTGGCGTATGCTGTCAAGGAATTGTTCCCGGAAGCGCAGGTCACCATCGGCCCCGTGATCGACAACGGTTTCTACTACGACTTCTCGTACAAGCGCCCGTTCACCCCGGACGACCTGCAAGCCATCGAGAAGAAGATGGCCGAGCTCGCCAAGAAGGATGAGCCAGTCACCCGCAAGGTGCTGCCGCGCGACGAAGCCGTGGCGTACTTCAAATCGATCGGCGAAGACTACAAGGCCGAGATCATCGCGTCGATCCCGGCGAACGAGGACGTGTCGCTGTACACCGAAGGCAAGTTCACCGACCTGTGCCGCGGTCCGCACGTGCCGTCGACCGGCAAGCTGAAAGTGTTCAAGCTGATGAAGCTCGCGGGCGCGTACTGGCGCGGCGACTCGAAGAACGAGATGCTGCAGCGTGTCTACGGCACCGCCTGGGCGAAGAAGGAAGACCAGGAGCAATACCTGCACATGCTGGAAGAAGCCGAGAAGCGCGATCACCGCAAGCTGGGCAAGCAACTGGATTTCTTCCACTTCCAGGACGAGGCGCCGGGCCTGATCTTCTGGCACCCGAAGGGCTGGACCATCTGGCAGCAGATCGAGCAATACATGCGCAAGACCTACCAGGTCACCGGCTACAACGAGGTGAAGGCGCCGCAGATCATCGACGTCAGCCTGTGGCAGAAGACCGGTCACTGGGACAATTATCGTGAAAACATGTTCACGACCGAGTCGGAAAATCGCACCTATGCGCTGAAGCCGATGAACTGCCCGGGCCACGTGCAGATCTATAACGCGGGCCTGCGTTCGTACCGCGACCTGCCGCTGCGCTACGGCGAGTTCGGCCAGTGCCACCGCAACGAATCGTCGGGCGCGCTGCACGGCCTGATGCGCGTGCGCGGCTTCACCCAGGACGACGGCCACGTCTTTTGTACTGAAGATCAAATTGCGCCGGAAGTCGTCGCGTTCCACGCCCAGGCGATGAAGGTGTACGAGGACTTCGGCTTCGACAACATCGACGTCAAGATCGCGCTGCGTCCGGAAAACCGCATCGGTTCCGACGAGGTGTGGGACCAGGCCGAAGAAGCGCTGCGTTCCGCGCTGCGCGGCTGCGGCGTGACCTGGACGGAGCTGCCGGGCGAGGGCGCGTTCTACGGTCCGAAGATCGAATACCACCTGAAGGATAGCCTCGGCCGTCCGTGGCAGGTCGGCACGATGCAGGTCGACTTCTCGATGCCGGGCCGTCTCGGCGCGGAATATGTCGCAGAAGACAATTCCCGCAAGGTGCCCGTGATGCTGCACCGCGCGATCGTCGGCTCGATGGAGCGCTTCATCGGCATCCTGATCGAGAACTACGCGGGCGCGCTGCCGCTGTGGCTGGCGCCGGTCCAGGTTGCCATCTTGAACATCTCCGATGCGCAGGCCGATTACGTCAAGCAGGTCGAGGCGAAGCTGAAGGCGGCGGGCCTGCGCGTTCACGCTGATTTGCGGAACGAGAAGATTACCTATAAAATTCGGGAGCATTCCGTCCAAAAACTGCCGTACATCCTAGTTGTCGGTGATAAAGAGCGGGATGCCAACACTGTGGCCGTTCGCGCCCGTGGCAATATCGACCTTGGCGTCATGTCGGTCGATGCGCTGCTGGAACGCCTCCAAGGCGAGGTAGCATCCAAGGCGAAGTAATCAAGCACGCGCCTTGAGACGGCCCTATCCATCTTACTTTCAAAGGAAACAACATAGCTACTGACAAGTCGTCACATCGCATCAATGGCGAAATCAACTACCCGGAAATGCGTCTGAACGGGATAGACAACGAGCCGCTGGGCATTGTGAGCCTGGCCGAGGCGTTTCGTCTGGCTGAAGAAGCGAACGTGGACCTGGTGGAAATCGCGCCGAACGCGGTTCCCCCGGTCTGCCGCCTGATGGACTACGGCAAGTTCAAGTATTCGGAGCAGAAGAAGGCGCACGAAGCGAAGCTGAAGCAGAAGATCATCCAGGTCAAGGAAATCAAGTTCCGTCCAGGTACGGACGAGGGTGATTACAGCATCAAGCTGCGTAACCTGATCAAGTTCCTGGAAGAGGGTGACAAGACCAAGATTACGCTGCGCTTCCGTGGCCGCGAGATGGCTCACCAGGATATCGGCCAGCGCATGCTGGAGCGTCTGCGCGGCGACCTCGAGCCGTACGGCCAGGTCGAGCAGTTTCCGAAGCTGGAAGGTCGCCAGATGATCATGGTGGTCGCGCCGAAGAAGAAGAAGTAATTCTTCGTGCAGTCAAGCCGGGCCAGGCCCGGGCCCCGGGTGCGTCCCGCGGCCTGGGCTTGGCCTATTCCACTTTATGGTTTCTCGTGTGCATCGCTCGGATGTGCACGGGCGTAAAACTGTGCTAGAATCTGCGGTTCCCATGTTCGCAAGGACGGGGAAGCAAGACTGTAGTGGACCCGCTTCCGCTGCAGAGACAAGTGAAAGTAGGCATCCAAGAGCAGCGTTGCTGCCACCTGCAATCCTGTCACATATGAGGCTGCCTGTAAGAGGGCAGAAGACTATGCCGAAAATGAAAACCAAAAGCTCCGCGAAAAAGCGTTTTCGCGTGCGCCCGGGTGGTACCGTCAAATCGGGTATGGCGTTCAAGCGTCACATCCTGACCAAGAAAACCACCAAGAACAAGCGCCAGCTGCGTGGCACCCGCAACATCAATGCGTCCGACGTCCAGAGCGTCTACCGCATGATGCCGTCTGCTTAATCTCACACTAAGGAGCTAATATGCCTCGAGTAAAACGTGGGGTTACTGCACGTGCCCGTCACAAGAAGGTTCTTGCGCTTGCCAAAGGTTATCGTGGCCGCCGCAGCAAAGTATTCCGTATTGCCAAGCAAGCAGTCATGCGCGCTGGCCAGTACGCATACCGCGACCGCCGCAACAAGAAGCGCGTTTTCCGCGCACTGTGGATCACCCGTATCAACGCGGCTTCGCGTTCGCACGGCATGACCTACAGCGCATTCATGAACGGCCTGAAGAAAGCCGCGATTGAACTGGACCGTAAAGTCCTGGCCGACATGGCTGTCAACGACAAGCCGGCTTTTGCCGCTATCGTGAACACCGTCAAGGCAAAGCTGGCTGCTTAATTTCAGACAGCGAACGCAAGATCAGCATCGCGCCGCCGCAGGGTGGCCGATGCGCAAAGGACGGGGCAAAGGTTTCACGACCGATGCCCTGTTTTTGTTTCTGGCGTCTCCCGCCATCAAAACAGGAAAAGAATACGCATGAACTCGCTGGAAGAACTCGTCGTCTCGGCCCAGTCTGACTTTGGCGCCGCACAAGACGCTGCCGCGCTGGAAAACGCAAAAGCGAAATACCTGGGCAAGACCGGCCAGGTGACCGACCTGATGAAGGGCCTCGGCAAGCTCGATCCCGAACAGCGCAAGGCGCAGGGCGCCCTGATCAACGCCGCCAAAGAAAAAATCGAACAGGCGTTGACGGCCCGCCGCGAGGATCTCGCCAACGCGCAATTGATGGCGCGCCTGAACGCGGAAGCGATCGACGTCACCCTGCCGGGCCGCGGCCGCGCCAAGGGCGGCATCCACCCTGTCATGCGGACCTGGGAACGGGTCGAACAGATCTTCCGCTCGATCGGTTTCGACGTGGCCGACGGCCCCGAGATCGAGACCGACTGGACCAATTTCACCGCGCTGAACAGCCCGGAAAACCACCCGGCACGCTCGATGCAGGACACGTTCTACATCGAAGGCAACGACAGCACGGGCAAGCCGCTGCTGCTGCGCACCCACACGAGTCCGATGCAGGTGCGCTATGCCCGCACGCACACGCCGCCGATCAAGGTGATCGCGCCGGGCCGCACGTACCGCGTCGACAGCGACGCCACGCACTCGCCGATGTTCCACCAGGTCGAAGGCCTGTGGATCGGCGAAGACATCAGCTTTGCCGACCTGAAGGGCGTCTACCTGAACTTCGTGAAGGCATTCTTCGAGACGGACGACCTGCAGGTCCGCTTCCGGCCGTCGTACTTCCCGTTCACGGAACCGTCGGCCGAGATCGACATCGCGTTCGGCTCCGGTCCGCTGAAGGGCCGCTGGCTGGAAGTGTCGGGCGCCGGCCAGGTGCATCCGACGGTCGTCCGCAATTTCGGACTGGATCCGGAAAAATTCATCGGTTTCGCGTTCGGTTCGGGCCTGGAGCGCCTGACCATGCTGCGTTACGGGATCAACGACCTGCGCCTGTTCTACGAGGGCGATCTGCGTTTCCTGAAGCAATTTAATTAAGCCGCAACCGATCGAACAAGAAGGCAAACGAATATGCAATTCTCTGAAAACTGGCTCCGTTCCATGGTCGATCCGAAGATCAATTCGGACGAACTCGCGCACCTGCTCACGATGTCCGGCCTCGAAGTCGAAGAGGTCGAACCGGTCGCGCCGCCGTTCTCGAACGTCGTCGTGGCGGAAGTCAAGGAAGTCGCCAAGCACCCGAACGCGGACCGCCTGAACGTGTGCCAGGTCGACGTCGGCACCGGCACCCTGCTGAACATCGTCTGCGGCGCGCCGAACGTGCGCGCGGGCATGAAGGCCATCTGCGCCATGGCCGGCGCCGTGCTGCCGCCGGGTCCGGACGGCAAGCCGTTCGAAATCAAGGTCGGCAAGCTGCGCGGCGTGGAATCGCAGGGCATGATGTGCTCGGCGAAAGAGCTGAAGCTCTCGGAAGAGAGCAATGGCCTGATGGAGTTGCCGGAAGACGCGCCCGTCGGTCAGAACATCCGCGACTACCTCGGCCTGAACGACCTGAAATTCACGATCAAGCTCACGCCGAACAAGGCGGACTGCCTGTCCGTGCTGGGCGTGGCGCGCGAAGTGTCGGCGCTGACCGGCGTGCCGCTGGCGCTGCCGGCGTTCCGTCCGGCCGTCGTGAATACGGATGAAAAGCTGCCGGTGAAGATCTCGGCGCCGGATCTGTGCGGCCGTTTCTCCGGCCGCGTCATCCGCGGACTGAACGCGAAAGCGGCGACGCCGGAATGGATGAAGCGCCGCCTCGAGCGCAGTGGCCAGCGTTCGGTGTCGGCGCTCGTCGACATCTCGAACTACGTCATGCTGGAAGTGGGCCGTCCGTCGCACGTGTTTGACCTGGACAAGATCCACGGCGGTATGGACGTGCGCTGGGGCCGCAAGGGCGAATCGCTGAAGCTCCTGAACGGCAACACGGTCGAGGTCGACGAGTGGGTCGGCGTGATCTCCGACGAGAAGGAGATTGAGTCGCTGGCCGGCATCATGGGGGGCGATTCCACGGCCGTCACCCTGGACACGACCAACATCTACCTGGAAGCCGCATTCTGGTGGCCGAACGCCATCCAGGGCCGCGCGCGCCGCTACAACTTCTCGACGGATGCCGCGCACCGCTTCGAGCGCGGCGTCGACTACGCGACGACCGTCGAGCACATCGAGCGCATCACGTCGCTGATCGTGGAGATCTGCGGCACGGGCGAGACGAAAGTCGGCCCGGTCGACGACCAGGCGCCGAACGTCCCGCAGCGCAAGCCGGTCACCCTGCGCACCGCGCGCGCCGCGAAGGTCATCGGCGTGCCCGTCACGGACGACATGGTCGCCGACATCTTCACGCGCCTGCACCTGCCGTTCGAGCGCGAGGAGGGTCTCTTCCACGTGACGGCGCCGTCTTACCGTTTCGACATCGAGATCGAGGAAGACCTGATCGAGGAAGTGGCGCGCGTGTATGGCTTCGAAAACATTCCCACGCTGCCGCCGGTGGCCCCGTCGGCGATGCTGATCGAGCCGGAAGACACCCGCTCGCTGTTTGCGATCCGCCACGAACTGGCCGACCTGGGTTACCAGGAAGTCGTGAACATGAGCTTCGTCGAGCAGCAGTGGGAAACGGATTTCGCGAACAATACCGACCCGATCCGCCTGCAGAACCCGATCGCCAGCCAGCTGAGCGTGATGCGTTCATCGCTGATCGGCAGCCTCGTCGCCAACGTGCGCTACAACCTGAACCGCAAGGCCGGCCGCGTGCGCGTGTTCGAAGTGGGTGGCGTGTTCCTGCGCAATGCGAACGTGCAGGACGGTCCGCTGGCCGTCGCCGGATTCGACCAGCCCAAGCGCGTCGCCGCCATCGCCTACGGCCCGGCCGCGGACGAGCAGTGGGGCCAGCCGACCCGGGCCGTCGATTACTTCGACGTCAAGGGCGACCTGGAAGCGCTGTTCGCACCGCGCGCCGTACGTTTCAGCAAGACCGAACACCCGGCGCTGCACCCGGGCCGCTCGGCCACGGTGGAAGTGGACGGCAAGGTCGTCGGCGTCATCGGCGAGCTGCATCCGCGCTGGCTGCAGAAGTACGACCTGCCGCAGGCTCCGGTGCTGTTCGAGGTGGATGCCGACGCGCTGCGCGCGCGCGACGTGCCGCGCTACGCCGAGATTTCCAAGTTCCCGGGCGCCACGCGCGACCTCGCACTGGTGGTGAAACAGGACGTGCCGGCCCAGGCGCTGCTCGACGCTTTCCAGTCGGAACTGGCGTCGAACGCGCTCGGCAAACTCGTGCAAGCCGTTGTTTTATTTGATGAATACCGCGGCAAAGGTTTGGAACAAGATGAAAAAAGTCTTGCTTTCCGCTTTGGCTTGCAAGATACTCAATCGACGCTGCAGGACGATGCGGTCGAGGCCATCATGGCCGCGCTGGCATCCGCGGCGCAACAAAAACACGGCGCAAAACTGCGCGCGTAATAAGGGCTTGCGTGCCTAACAGGGGCGCGGGGAACCCTCCAGTTTCCCACGCCCCCATCCAGAACTTGAAGGTAGGGCTTAAAATTAACAACAACGACGTTGATTCCGCCGTGCTCCAGGAAGCGCTGGCCGCCGACCTGCATCGTGCGATGCTGGTGGCCCGGGTACGGAAGGAAGCGGAAAAGGAGTTGCCGACCCTGACCAAGGCGGAGCTGGCCGAACTGCTGTTCGAGCAGGTCGGTCTGAACAAACGCGAGGCCAAGGACATGGTCGAGACGTTCTTCGACGAGATCCGCAATGCGCTCGAGCGCGGCGAGGCGGTCAAGCTGTCCGGCTTCGGCAACTTCCAGTTGCGCGACAAGCCGCAGCGGCCCGGCCGCAATCCGAAAACCGGGGAAGAAATCCCCATCACGGCGCGCCGCGTCGTGACGTTTCACGCCAGCCAGAAGCTGAAGGCGATGGTCGAAGAGGCCAATCCGGGCAGCCCGCGCAATCCGGACAGCCCCGACGGCCCCGACCATCCTTCCCTGGCGCGTGCAGCCTGATAAAGCCGACACGGCTTGTGAGCGATGAACGACCGACCGAACAAGATGGAACCGACCGTGCTGCCGCCGATCCCGGCGAAGCGCTATTTCACGATTGGCGAAGTCAGCGAATTGTGCGGGGTCAAGCCGCATGTGCTCCGCTACTGGGAGCAGGAATTTACTCAGCTTAAACCGGTCAAACGCCGCGGAAATCGCCGTTATTACCAGCATCACGAAGTGCTGTTGATCCGGCGTATTCGCGAACTGCTGTACGAGCAGGGCTTTACCATCAGCGGGGCACGCAACCGCCTCGATGGGCGCGGCCAGCACGAGGTCGACGCGTTGCCGGAACCGCCACCACCACCGGCCATGCCGACCATCGAGCCGGAAGCATTGCGTGCCGAGCTGCACGCAATTCTCGCACTGCTCAAGCACGGTTCGCCGGCAGCCTGAAGCCCCGCCGAGGGCGCAACGGCCGACGCAGCCAGCTCAGGCGTGCGCGCCTGTTGTTCTGCACCCCGGAGGTGCTAAAATGTCACTTGCAGTTTGCTGACTCAAACGCATGACCTGACCGGAGGCGTGAGGGGCCAGCCTCGGCTCTTTCCTGTATCGGGAAAACTTAAGGGAAGACAATGATACGCGTTGCCATTTGTGACGATCACCAGATAGTTCGAGCAGGTTTCAAACAGATTTTTTCGTCGTCGGGCGAGTTCGAAGTCGTGGCCGAAGGCGCGACGGGACGCGAGGCCCTCGACATCGCACGCCGCGAGATCTGCGACGTGCTGTTGCTGGATATCGCCATGCCGGACCAGAGCGGCATCGATATCCTCCGCACCATTCGACAGGGCCAGCCCAATCTGCCGGTCCTGATCCTGTCCGGCTATCCTGCCCAGCAGTATGCGCTGAACCTGTTCAAGATGGGTGCCAACGGGTACCTGAACAAGGAATGCGACGCGGACGAACTCAAGACTGCCGTCCGTACCGTGTACCAGGGGCGCCGCTACGTCAGCTCGCAGGTCGGCGAATTGCTGGCCCAGAGTTTCGATCGCGATCCGAACACCGCGCTGCATACGGAATTGTCGGACCGTGAATTTCAGGTGTTCCTCCGCCTGGCCAAGGGCGCGACCGTGTCCGACATCGGCAATGCGCTGTCGCTGTCGATCAAGACGGTCTCGACTTACCGTACTCGCATCATGGAAAAGATGGGTCTGCAGTCGAACAGCGACCTGACGTACTACGCCATGAAGAACAACCTGCTCGACTGAGCGGGGTAGGCCGAAAGAACGGATTCCCGTTCTTTCGGCCTGCAACTGTTTTAGCATGTTTGTCATTTGCTATGCAGAATTGTTAATTGCGCGTCGTCATCGCGCCACATTTCTTCGTCCGCACGCCTAATCGAGCTCCATGGCAACTTTTCCCGGTCTATAATGACTCGGACAGGCCAAGCTGCGCGAAAGGAACGACCGAGGATGTTTTTCACCACCGACCCCAAGTTCAGGCCGGTTCGCAGCCTTCCGTTGTACCAGACCCTGCTGTGTGTCGTGTGCGTCCTGATCCTGGTCCTCAACGGCGTAAGCCTGGTCCGCAACCTGGACGGGCTCAAGACTGCCAACGCGCGTCAGGCGCAGGCCGATCGTGTGACGGCCAAGCTGCAGTACCTGAACCTGCTCGTGACCGATGCGGAAAGCGGTTTGCGCGGCTATTACCTGTCCGGTTCCGACACCTATCTGGGCCCGCTGCGCACGGCCGAGCGTGAACTGGACGGCCAGTTCAACACCCTCAAGACGCTGCTGGCCGACAATCCTTCCCAGCTGAAGAATCTCACCCAGCTGCAGAATCTCGTCGTCCGCCGCATCAACCTGATGAACCAGGGCCTGGAAGTCTACCGCCACGGCGGCCTCTCCGACATCGTCGCCATCGCGCAGACGCAGGAAGACAAGACCCATATGGACGAGATCCGCCTGCAGGTGGTGATCATGACGGGCGAACAGAACGAAACGCTGGCCGCACGCAGCGCCGTCTTCTACGACCGTTACCGCCTGGCCGCGCTGCGCGGCCTCGGCATCAACGTGGCGGCACTCGTCACCCTCGTCCTGTTCTACAACCTGATCCGCCGCAGCTTCCGCGCGCGTCTGAATGCCGAGCGGGCCCTGCAACAAACCAATGACCACCTGGAATCGCTCGTCGCGGAACGCACGGAGCAGTTGTCCGTGCTGTCGCGCCACCTGATCCGCGTGTCGGAAGAAGAAAAGGCGAAGCTGGCGCGCGAACTGCACGACGAGATGGGCGCCAACCTGACGGCCATCGGCATGCACCTCGCGGCGGTCACGGACCAGATCAGGACCACGCACCCGGACCATGCGGAGACGCTGGGCCGCGCCCGTGGGGTGCTCGTCGAGACGGTCGAACTGAAGCGCCGCATCGTGGAAGACCTGCGTCCGAGCCTGCTCGACAACCTCGGCCTATCCGCCGCCCTGGAGAGTTATTGCGCAGATTTCGGCCGCACAACGGGCGTCGATTGCGAGGCGCTCATCGAGGGCGACATCGACAGTGCCGGTTCCGCGCAGTCGATCGCGCTGTTCCGCATCGCACAGGAGTCGCTGAACAATGTCGCCAAATACGCCCAGGCGCGCCACGTCATCGTGCACCTGGCGCGCGAAGGCGAAGCCTATACGCTGGAAGTCAGCGACGATGGCGTCGGGATTCCGCCGGACGCGATGCGCCGTCCGAAATCGCACGGCCTGCTGGGGATGCGCGAACGGGCGTTGCTGCTGGGAGGGACGTTGCGGGTGGATCGCGGCGTGAACGGGATCGGGACCTCGGTGCACGCCATCGTTCCGGTGACGGCGCCAGGGGAGACCGACGCCGGCGGGACTGCGTCAGGCGGTGCCCTGGATATCTCGGCGCTGGCCGTGGCGCCTTCGGCAGATCCGGCGGGTCAAGCGCCAGCGGAAGCGGCCGACCTGGCCGAACATCAACTACACAATCATCTACGTGCTGCCCAGGCCCAGTCGCCGCTGGCGACGTCGGGCCGGGATGCGGTGCCGCTCATGCGCGCGACACGTCCATCAGCAGACGGTCATACTCGCTTTTAGCGACCTTGTAGCACTCGCCGGCGTAGTCTTCCAGGCCCTGGCGGTTCAGCACGGTGATGTTGCCGCGGCGGTACTGGATCAGGCCTTCGTCCTGCAGCTTGCCGGCGGCGGCGGTGATGCTTTCGCGGCGCACGCCCAGCATGATCGAGATGAGTTCCTGGGTAACTTTCAATTCATTGCTCGGCGAACGGTCCAGACGGTCCAGCAGCCAGCGGCACAGTTTCTGTTCGATCGAGCTGTGGCGGCCGCCGACGGCGTTCTGGGCCATCTGGGCGAACAGCGCGTTCGTGTAGCGCATCAGCAGCTGGGGCAGGGCGCCGCCCTTGTTGAAGGCGTCGCGCAGGAATTGGGTCTTCAGGCGGTAGCCGTAGCCGGCGCTCTGGACGACGGCGCTGCAGGTGGCGCGCTCGCCCATGAACAGCGACACGCCGACGGCGCCTTCATGGCCGACCACGGCGATTTCCGTCGTGGCGCCGTCTTCCATCACGTACAGGAGGGAGACGATGGCAGTGGTGGGGAAGTACACGTATTCCAGCTTGCTGCCGTATTCGAACAGTTCCTTGCCGAAGGGCAGTGGAACCAGTTCCAGGTGCTCGAACAGGGTTTCCAGGTCTTGGCGCGGCAGGGCCGCGAGCAACTCGTTTTGTTGGGTGCCGCTGTAGCTGACAACCGGGCGGGCGGCCAGTTTGATTTCTTCGCTGGTCGAGGGAATCTGATTCACCGATTGCGCCTTTTTCTGGGCGGCGTTACCGAGTTGGGCGTTATTCATTTTGTCCTCGTTATCTCTGACATACATCACTGGGGCGATTGCTTGGATGGGTTTCCTCATCGCGATGTGTGTACATTAATGCCATAGTCTCTTGCCGAACATAAGACTAGCTGTCGCCCCCATGTAGGCTCTATGCATGATGTTATGTAAGCCCAGTCCTACTAGAGAGAAACTTTCAGTAGAGGGCTTTTTTTGTAACTTCGACAATGGTTTGGCGGCATTAAAACGTTTCGATGGCCGGCCTTTTTTGCCATTCCGGCCACATCCATACGCCCGTCGCGGCCGCTCAGATTGCTCGCCATCACATGCCGCGCCCGACTGTTCCTACATGGGGCGCGTGCGGTGCGCCGGGAATTGGTTCACACAAGGTACGCTGGACCCGGTAAAATCGAGAGTTTTGCAAGCGCCCCAGGGCGAGACCATGTCCAACGAAATCGACGCAACCACCACCGACATCCAGGAAGCCGCGGTAACCGGCAAGCCCGCAGCCACGATCGCGCGCGAAGTCGCGCGCCGCCGCACCTTCGGCATCATTTCCCACCCCGACGCCGGTAAAACGACGCTCACCGAAAAGCTGCTGCTGTTCTCGGGCGCGATCCAGCTCGCAGGCACCGTCAAGGGCCGCAAGAGCGGCCGCCATGCGACGTCGGACTGGATGGACATCGAAAAGCAGCGCGGCATCTCGGTCGCGTCGTCGGTGATGCAGTTCGAGTTCCGCGACCACGTCATCAACCTCCTCGACACCCCGGGCCACCAGGACTTTTCGGAAGACACGTACCGCGTGCTGACGGCCGTCGACTCGGCGCTGATGGTGATCGACGCCGCGAAGGGCGTGGAAGAACAGACGATCAAGCTGCTGGACGTCTGCCGCATGCGCGACACGCCGATCGTCACCTTCATGAACAAGCTCGACCGCGAAACCCGCGACCCGCTCGAGCTGCTCGACGAAGTGGAGTCGGTGCTGAAGATCGAATGCGCGCCGGTGACCTGGCCGATCGGCATGGGCAAGAACTTCCGCGGCGTGTACCACCTGCTGAACGACGAAGTCATGCTGTTCAAGGCGGGCGAAGAGAAGGCCGACGGCGCCTACGAGATCATCAAGGGCATCGACAACCCGCGCCTCACCGAGATGTTCCCGCTCGAGATGGAACAGCTCAAGATGGAAGTGGAGCTGGTGCACGGCGCCTCGCATCCGTTCGACCTGGAGCGCTTCCTGTCCGGCGTGCAGACCCCCGTGTTCTTCGGCTCCGCCATCAACAACTTCGGCGTGCGCGAGATCCTGTCGGCCCTCGTCGAATGGGCGCCGGGCCCGCGCGAGCGCGATGCGACCGTGCGCGCCGTGCGCCCGGACGAGCAGCCGTTCTCCGGCTTCGTCTTCAAGATCCAGGCCAACATGGACCCGGCACACCGCGACCGCATCGCGTTCCTGCGCGTGTGTTCCGGCCGCTTCGAGAAGGGCATGAAGGTCAAGCACCTGCGCCTGGGCCGCGAAGTGAAACTGTCGTCCGTCGTGACGTTCATGGCGTCGAGCCGCGAACAGGTCGAAGAGGCTTACGCGGGCGACATCATCGGCCTGCCGAACCACGGCAACATGCAGATCGGCGACAGCTTCTCGGAAGGCGAGCTGCTGACGTTCACCGGCATCCCGTACTTCGCGCCGGAGCTGTTCCGCACGGTGCGTATCCGCAATCCGCTCAAGACCAAGCAGCTCCACAAGGGCCTGCAGCAGCTGGGCGAAGAGGGCGCCGTGCAGGTGTTCAAGCCGGTGATGGGCAGCGACCTGATTCTCGGCGCTGTCGGCGTGCTGCAGTTCGAGGTCGTCGCGAGCCGCCTGCTGAACGAATACGGCGTCGACGCCGTGTTCGAGGGCGCGAGCATCAGCAGCGCGCGCTGGGTGTCGAGCGACGACAAGAAGGCCCTGTCCGACTTCGAGACGCAGCTGGCGCACAACGTCGCCTACGATGCGGCCGGCAACCTGGCCTACCTCGCCACGTCCGGCGTCAACCTGCGCCTCACGCAGGAGCGCTGGCCGAAGCTGCAGTTCCACGCGACGCGCGAACACGCCGCGAAGCTGGACTGATGCGGCATGCGTTGATCGTCACGCCTCCGGCCTGGCGATCAACGCCTCCACGATACTCCCCACGTAGCACACGGCGAACACGATCCCGGCCAGCGTCACGCTGAACGGCGTGGGCGCATTCGCCAGCTGCGCCTCGATCGCCGCCGGATCCATCGCCATCTTCCCGCTCAACAGCTGGTCGGCGACCGTGTTCGCCTGGTCCAGCGCAAAATTGAAATACAGGATCGCGGCGATGGCGGCCGGCGCCAGGAACAGCAGCGCGCGCGTGCGCCGCCCCAGGTAGTACTGGCCCACGCCGGGAAACACCAGGGCCGACAGCAATGCGCCCACATTCTTACGTCTCATCCTGTTCCTCTCACGTTGGCGGGCTTGAGCCAACACAATGGCCAACCCCGGGGTCGGCGTACATTCATTTAATGCACGCCGGAAATACTGCCAGCCAGGAGGAGACCATGACCCATTCATTCCCCCTCGAACTCGTCAATCGGACGACGTCCTGACATGCTGGCCCGTCTGCGCATCGGTCCCAAGCTGCTGCTGGCGCCCGGCGTCGTGCTGCTGCTGCTCGTGCTGCTGTCCTGCGGCAGCTACTACGCGATGGTACGCCAGAATGCGTCGCTCGACAGCATCGTGCAGCGCCGGGCGGCCAACATGCGCGCGGCGGCGGAGCTGTCCGCGGCGGCGCGCAGCGCGCATGCCCAGGCGTACCAGGTCCTGACCTGGATCAGCGGCAGCTTTCCGCACTTCCGCGTCGACCCGCTCGCACTCGATCTGCGGGCCCGGCACGGCGGGGTCGAGCGCGACCTCGCCCAGCTGGCGCGCCTGACGGCAGACAGCCCGGAAGAACAGCGCTACGTCGAACAGGCCCGCGCCGCCTGGGCGCAATACGTGCCGGCCGTGCGCGACGTGATCGAGATCGCGCGCATCGACCAGTCGATCAGCGCCAATGCGATGGTCAAGGCGGAGCGCGCGTTCGCCGTCGTCGCCCAGCGGCTGGCGGAGCTGTCGCGGCGCGAGCAGGCCCTGTCCGAGCAGGCGTCGCGCGATGCGGCCGACGATTTTCGCCTGATCGCGGTGCTGATGCCGGTGGTGATCGTCCTGTCGATCGCGGCCTCGCTGGCGATCACGATGGCGGTGCGGCGCGCGCTGCTGGCCGATATCGGTGCGATCGGCGCGGCCGCCCATGGTCTCGCCAGCGGCGACCTGACGATCCGCGCGCGGACCTATGCGGACGACGAAATCGGCCAGACGGCACGGCTGCTCGACGCCGGCATCCGCGGCCTGAACCGCCAGTTGCGCACCGTGCTCGAGTCGGCCCGCGCGATCGGCGAGGCGTCGCGCGAGATCACGCTGGGCCGTGCCGGCATGCCGCCGCGCGCGCACGTGCGCGACGCGCTGGACCGCACGACGGCGTCGATGCAGGCGCTGGCGACGGCGCTCGACGACAGCGCCGCCGGCGCGCACGCGGCGGGTGAACTGGTGGCGCGTGCAGGTGTCGCGGCGGACGAGGGCGGCGCGCTCGCGCACCGCCTGGTGACGACGATGGAACAGGTGCGGCGCGCGGCCGTGCGCATGGACCGCATCGGCGCGGCCATCGAGACCACGCTGGCACGCACGGGCGACGCCGACGGCGGTGCCCGCGAAGCACGCGCCCTGGCCCGGCGCGCCCAGCGCGCGGCACGCGAGGCGCGCACGCTCGCGCGCGAGACCGTGGCCGCGCTCGACGATGGCGGCGCCTGCGCGGTCGAAGCCGGCGCGACGATGGCGAGCCTGGCGGGCGCCGTGGAAGACATGGCCGGCATCGTCGACACGATCGGCAGCACGGGCACGCAACGCGCGCGCGAGCTGGCCGGCGCGGCCCAGGCGATCGTGCGCATGGACGAACTCACGCAACAGGGTTCGCGCATGGTGGAAGAAGCGGCGCTGGCCGCGCGCGCGCTGCAGCAGCAGGCGCTGGGCCTGGCGCGCACGGTGGCCGTGTTCCGGCTCGACGAGGCCGTGCAGGGCTCCAATGAAACGGCCCCGCCAGGGACGCATATGCTGCGTCCCGGCAGGGCCGGGCGTTCTTACCTCCGGCTGGCATCCAGCCGGGGCAAGAATCGCTGAATACCGCGGCGTTACGCGTGGGCGGAGGCCGCCCATCCTACGTAGGGCGGGCATTCGAGGCCGGGGGCCTCAAATGAATCGTGCCCGCGCGGCAGGTCACTCGTAGTCTTCGATGGGTGCGCAGCCGCAGAACAGGTTACGGTCGCCATACGCGTTGTCCGCGCGGCCGACCGGCGGCCAGTACTTCTTCTTGCGCAGCGACGGCACCGGGAAGGCGGCCACTTCGCGCGAATAGGTGTGCTGCCAGTCGTCCGACGTGACGACTTCCGCGGTGTGCGGCGCGCCCTTCAGCGGGTTGTCCATGCGGTCGTACTCGCCGCGCTCCACTTTCACGATCTCCGCGTGGATGCAGATCATCGCTTCGATGAAGCGGTCCAGCTCCGCCTTCGATTCCGACTCGGTCGGCTCGATCATCAGCGTGCCCGGCACCGGGAAGCTCATGGTCGGCGCGTGGAAGCCGAAGTCCATCAGGCGCTTGGCCACGTCTTCGTTGCTGATGCCGGTGGCATCCTGCAGCGGGCGCAGGTCGATGATGCACTCGTGCGCGACGAGGCCGTCGTGGCCCGTGTACAGCACCGGGTAGTGCGGCGCCAGGCGGCGCGCGATGTAGTTGGCGTTCAGGATCGCCGTCTCCGTCGCCGCCGTCAGGCCATCCGCGCCCATCATCGCGATGTACATCCACGAGATCGGCAGGATCGATGCCGAGCCGTAGGCGGCCGAGCTGACGGCGCCGATGCCGGCTTCGTTCCGCTGGTAACCCGTCGAGGCCTGGTTCGGCAGGAACGGCACGAGGTGTTCGGCCACGGCCACCGGACCGACGCCGGGACCGCCGCCGCCGTGCGGGATGCAGAAGGTCTTGTGCAGGTTCAGGTGGCTGACGTCGCCGCCGAACAGGCCCGGACCGGCGACGCCCACCAGCGCGTTCATGTTGGCGCCGTCGACATACACCTGGCCGCCGTGCGCGTGCACGATCTCGCACAGTTCCTTGATGCCTTCCTCGAACACGCCGTGCGTGGACGGGTAGGTGACCATGACGCACGCCAGGTTGGCGCTGTGTTCCTCGGCCTTCTTCTTCAGGTCGGCGAGGTCCACGTTGCCGTTGGCGTCGCACGCGGTCACGACGACCTTCATGCCCACCATGTTGGCCGACGCCGGGTTGGTGCCGTGCGCCGACGACGGGATCAGGCAGATGTTGCGGTGGCCTTCGCCGCGCGACTGGTGGTACTTCTGGATGATCAGCAGGCCCGCGTACTCGCCCTGCGAGCCGGCGTTCGGCTGCAGCGACACGCCGGCGTAGCCCGTGACGGCGCACAGCATCGCTTCCAGCTGGCCGATCATCTCGCGGTAGCCGACGGTCTGCTCATCCGGCGCGAACGGGTGGATGTTCGAGAATTCCGGCCACGTCACCGGGATCATCTCGGACGTCGCGTTCAGCTTCATCGTGCACGAACCCAGCGGAATCATCGTGCGGTCGAGCGCCAGGTCCTTGTCGGCCAGCGCGCGCAGGTAGCGCAGCATCTCGTGCTCGGCGTGGTAGCGGTTGAACGTCGGGTGCGTCAGGTAGGCGCTCGTGCGGGCCAGCGCGGCCGGGTAGGCGTCCTGCGCGTCCTTGTCCAGCGTGTCGAAATCGACGTCGGCGCCGCCGAAGATTTGCACCAGCAGGGCGATGTCGTCGCGGCCTATCGTCTCGTCCAGCGAGATGCCCACGTGGCGCGCATCGATGCGGCGCAGGTTGACGCCGTGGTCGTTGGCCACGCGGTGGATGTCGTCGGCGTTGTCGGCGATGACGGTGATCGTGTCGAAATACGATTCATTGGCCAGCTGGAAGCCGAGGCCCTTCAGCGCGGTGGCGAGGATGCCGGTGTAGCGGTGCACGCGGCGGGCGATCTGTTCCAGGCCTTGCGGGCCGTGGTAGACGGCGTACATCGAGGCCATCACGGCCAGCAGGACCTGCGCCGTGCAGATGTTCGACGTCGCTTTTTCGCGGCGGATGTGCTGCTCGCGCGTCTGCAGCGCGAGGCGGAACGCGGGGTTGCCCTGGGCGTCGATGGTGACGCCGGCGAGGCGGCCCGCCATGCTGCGCTTGTACTCGTCGCGCGTGGCCAGGTAGCCCGCGTGCGGGCCGCCGAAGCCGAGCGGCACGCCGAAGCGCTGGCTATTGCCGACGACGACGTCGGCGCCCCATTCGCCCGGCGGCGCGAGGACGGTCAGCGCCAGCAGGTCGGCCGCGACGACGACCATCGCGCCTGCAGCATGCAGCTTCTCGACGGCGGCGCGGTAGTCGCGCACGTCGCCGTTCACGCCCGGGTATTGCAGCAGGACGCCGAAGCAGGATTCGGCGAGGTTCCCGATCTCGGCGGCGGCGACGGTGCGCACCTCGACGCCGATCGGCAGCGCGCGGGTCTGCACCACTTCCAGCGTCTGCGGCAGCACGTCGTCGGCGACGTAGAACACTTTCGATTGCGACTTGCCGACGCGCTGGATCAGCGTCATGGCCTCGGCCGCGGCCGTGCCTTCGTCCAGCATCGACGCGTTGGCGATGCCCATGCCGGTCAGGTCGGTGATGACCTGCTGGAAGTTCAGGATGGCTTCCAGGCGGCCCTGCGAGATCTCCGGCTGGTATGGCGTGTACGCGGTGTACCAGGCCGGGTTTTCGAAGATGTTGCGCAGGATGACGGGCGGCGTGTGGGTGCCGTAGTAGCCCTGGCCGATCAGCGACTTCATGACCTTGTTCTGCGCCGCGATGCCTTTCAGCTTCGCGAGTGCGGCCTGCTCGGGCAGCGGCTCGAAGAACTGGCCCAGGTCCAGCTTGTCCTTGCGGCGGATGTTGGCGGGAACGACGGCGTCGATCAGCTCGGCACGCGAGGCGTAGCCGAGGACGGACAGCATGGCCGCCTGTTCGGATGCGGACGGGCCGATGTGGCGCGGGATGAAGCCATCGCGTGCTTCGAGTTGGGTCAGGCTGGTGCGGGTCATGATGGGAGACGAAATGAAAGAATCGGCGCGTGAGGTACCACTCCGTCGCCCCCGCGCAGGCGGGGGCCCAAGTTCAGCGTGCGCGGCAGCTCGAACTTGGATTCCCGCCTCCGCGGGAATGACGGTCAATCAAATCAGCCTTCGGTGGCCTTGCCGTAAGCAGCCGCATCCAGCAGGCCATTGACGGCGGCCGGATCCGACGGCTGCAGCTTGAACAGCCACGCATCGTAGGCGTTCGCGTTGATCGAGTCCGGCGCGTCGGCCGTGGCCTGGTTCACCGCGGTGACGGTGCCCGAGACCGGGGCGTAGATGTCGCTGGCCGCCTTGACGGACTCGACGACGGCGGCGTCATCGCCGGCGGTGAAGGCCTTGCCGACCTGCGGCAGTTCGACGAACACGATGTCGCCCAGGGCGTCCTGCGCGTATTCGGTGATGCCCACGGTCAGGGTGCCGTCGGCCTCCTGGCGGACCCACTCGTGGGACTCGGTGTACTTCAGGTCGGCTGGGATGTTCATGTGCGTAACTCCGTAGTGATGGATGGTGCGGTAAGTATAGTGTTGTTTGTTCAGGAAGCGAGGATCTTGCCGTTACGCACGAACGGCAGTTTGACGACGGATGCCGCCAGTTTCTTGTCGCGGATTTCCACGTGGACCGTGTCGCCGATCGCGACGTCGACCGGCACGCGCGCGAGCGCGATCGCCTGCTGCATCGACGGGCTGAACGTGCCGCTCGTGATTTCGCCGGCATTGCCGGATGCGGCCACGACTTTCTGGTGGGCGCGCAGGATGCCGCCTTTTTCGCGCAGGATCAGGCCGACGAATTGCTGCGTCTGGCCGTTTTTCCGCAGGGCGGATTTGCCGATGAAGTCGCGCTCGGCGTTGAGGTCGACGGTCCAGGCGAGGCCGGCGTCCAGCGGCGAGACGTTGTCGTCCATGTCCTGGCCGTACAGATTCATGCCCGCTTCCAGGCGCAGCGTGTCGCGCGCGCCGAGGCCGGCCGGCTTGACGCCGGCGGCGGCGAGGGCGTTCCACAGCGCCTCGACCTGGCTGGCCGGCACGCCGATCTCGAAACCGTCTTCGCCCGTGTAGCCGGTGCGCGCGACCATCAGTTCGCCGAACGGGGTGTCGTGCACGATCACGGCGTTGAACGGCTTCAGGCCTTCCGACGGGGCCTGCGTCTGCGGCACGACCTGCCACGTTTTCGCGCGGGCGTTCGGGCCCTGCACGGCGACGAGGGCGATGCCGTCGGCGCTCAGGTCGGCGCGGCGCGGGGTGATCGTCAGGCCGCTATTGGTGGCGTCGTTCTGCTGGCTGATCCAGGCGACGTCCTTCTCGGCCGTGCCGGCGTTGACGACGAGGCGGAACCAGTCTTCGGCGAAGTAGTAGACGATCAGGTCGTCGATGACGCCGCCCTGCGGGTTCAGCATGCACGAGTACAGGGCCTTGCCCGGTGCCTGCAGCTTGTCGACGTTGTTGGCCAGCAGGCCGCGCAGGAAGGCGCGCACGTTCGCGCCTTTCAGGTCGACCACGCACATGTGCGACACGTCGAACATGCCGGCATCGCCGCGCACGGCATTGTGTTCTTCGATCTGGGAGCCGTAGTTGACGGGCATGTCCCAGCCGCCGAAGTCGACCATCTTGGCGCCGGCGGCACGGTGTACGGAATTGAGCGGGGTCGCTTTGAGCGTCATGGATCGTTCCTCGGCAGAAAATGGGTTCGCGCACGCGGATGCCCGCATGCTCTCGCACCCCTCTGTCCTCGGTACCTGAGAGATAGCGACAAGGTGTTGTCGCCTGCCCCTTCGGTGGGCCTGTGAAGGCCGCTCTCCAGAGTTGGTCCACTGCGCGTTGCGCAGCAGCCCCTGACCGGTCCGGTTGCCTGAGAGTTTTTGGGTAATGCCCCTTCGGCGGCAGCCTGCGCTGCGCTCTCCCGGTCAAGACTGCGAAGTCTATGTCAGTGGTGACGGGAAGTCAATCGGCCGGGGAGGGCTCACACGATTGCCATGAGGCACCACGGACATGCGGACGTGTTTTGTTACACTTGCTCTACGACCTTTCTGACGGAAGAGACCCACTATGAGCGAAGATCCTGGAAAACAGAAAGTAGGGTGGTTCACCCTGTCCGGCGACGTGAACAGCGACATGGTGCATCGTGTCTTCGAGGCGGTGGCCGGCATGAACGACGACGGCATCGAGACGGCGCACATCCTCCTGCAGTCGAACGGGGGCTATGTCAGCGACGGCCTGTGCCTGTACAACTTCCTGGCCAATGCCCCCGTCAATTGCGTCATGTACAACGGCGGCGCTGTCGCGTCGATCGCGGTGATCCTGTTCCTGTCGGGCCAGCAGCGCTATGCGAGCGAGACAGCGCGCTTCATGATCCACAAGTCGCATGCGACAGCTTCGCCCGGCTCGCGTCCGGATGCGCTGAACATCATCGTCGAGGGCCTGCGCGCCGACGATGCGCGCACGGAATCCATCCTGCGCAAGCACATCGAGCTGACGCCCGAACAGTGGGGCATCCACCAGTACGGCGACCTGCACCTGAACGCGCGCGACGCCAAGGCGGCGGGCATGATCGACGAGGTGCGCGATTTCGCGCCGCCCAAGGGCTCGTACCTGCGCAACATCTGATGAACAAAGAGCCTGTCGCGGTCGTCCCGCGCCAGGCTCTTTCGACCTTCCGGAAAGCGCTGCAATCAGCGCTTGCTGTCGTTCTTGTGGCTTTGACGGCCAGCCTCGGCATGCTGCTCCGGGGTGCCGCCGCGGGTGCCGCCCGAGCCGCCCGAACGCGAGCCCGAACCGGAGCCCGACTGCTTGTTGCCGTCGTTCTTGTGGCTTTGCTGACCAGCCTTGACGTGTTGTTCGTGGGAGCCGCCCTGGTTACCCGAGCGCGAAGAATTCTTGTTCGAAGCCATGATCATTCCTTTCGATAGTGGAGATGTCCTGCTTACCGAAGCGATTTCGGTATTGCAATGATGCGAGCGCGACAATTGAACGGGTATCGGATCACCTCTTGACCACTTGTAGGACTACAGGCATTACGCTAGCAATAATTTTCTTCGCTAACACGTATTTTGCATATTCTTATTCGCCGGCAATCGTGTCTTGCGACGCAGCATAGCGTTTTTGGTCGTTCGATGGTCTCTTCAATAGCATAAGCATTTTCCTGAACGTGGCGCTGGCCGATCGATTTTAATTGCCACTTGGAAATTATGTGCCACAATAGAAGAACCATGTCTTCCAGCCCCGTCCAGACCCCGGCCGCCCGCAAGGCCGCGTCGTCGCAGCAGGCGACGCTGGATGCGCTCGCCGGTATCGCAGACACCTGGGTCAAGGAGCAACTGGCGGCGATGACGGCCCGCATGGCCGCGGCACTGGGCGACCTGACCCGTCACAATGGCGACCCGCAGGACGTCCAGCGGCGCGTGAAGGCGGCCCGCCTGCTGAAGGACAATGCATACGCCTTCTTCCACCTGGCATCCGGCGCGACCGCCCTGGCGGTGCGGCGCGAGCTCGACCGCCTGGCGCCGCGGGCCGCGCCGATGCGCATGACGGCGGCGTCGCTCGACCTCGTGCCGCTGGAAGAGGTCGACAGCCGCCTCGCACTGGGCGCGCTGGCCCGTCCCTTCGACATCCGGTACGCCGACCCGCTCGCCACGCTGGCCGTCCGCCTCGGCATGCTGCTCGGACGCGGCGTGCTGCGTGCGGACAGCAATCCCTTCCGTCCCGAGATCTTCCTCGGCGCGATCGACGAGGCGTGGCGTGAATTCGAACCGGAAACGGATGCCCATGGCCTGATCCAGCCCCTGCTGCGGCCGGACATCGTGTTCGACCTCGCCCCGCTGTACGACTCCCTCGTCGCCGCGCTGCGCAAGGAGGGCCAGCCGGGTTCCGTGGGTGCTTACCGCATCCAGAAGACGGATGGCGGCGCCGCCGCGAAGGCGGCCCGCGCCGGCCAGCGCGCCACCCTTGCGGAGCAGTTGCGCAAGCTGTTCGGCGACGATGGCGGCGAGGATGGCGTCCCGCTGATTCCCGACCTGCCCACGTTGCCGTCCAGCGGCGGCGGCTGGCGGCCGAGCGGAGCGGGGACGTTCGCGGCGACGCCGGTCAAGGACCAGGCCGCACAACCGGCGGCTGGCTTCAGCGCCGCGTCCGGTGCGGCAGCCCAACCCGGCGCCGGCTTCGCAGCGGGAACGGGGCAGGCCGAGTCCGGCTGGTCGGCCGCCCTGCAAGGCATGCTGGCGCAATCCGGCGGCACGGCGCCGCTGATGGACCTGCTGGCGCGCATCGAGCGGGCGCCGGTGCAAGGAACGCAAGCAGCCGCCACGCCGCATAACGTGTTCTACCTGCCGCGCCTGAAGCAGAGCCTGCCCCAGGGCAGCCTGCCGCGCCGCGACGAACGTACGCTGGACCTGCTGTCGCGTGTGTTCGAGACCGTGTTGCTGGACGATAGTATCCCGCCGCGCACGCGCGAACTGCTGCAACTCCTGCAGGTTCCCGTGCTGAAGGCCGCTCTGCTCGACAACAATTTCTTCTTCGAGCAAGACCATCCGGCGCGCCGCCTCGTCGACCTGATGTCGCGCGTCGGCTGGGAGCAGAGAGACGATGCGGACGACCCGCTGTTCCAGGCGATGCGGCGCAGCGTCGCGCGCGTGGGCGAGGCGCGGCCGGAGGCGTTCGCGAATGCCGTCGCCGAGCTGGAAGCGGGTATCGCCGCCGACGAGTCGGCCCAGGTAGCCGCGCTCGCCGCACCGGTCGCCAGCGCGCTGAAACGGGAAAAGCACGAGGTCGCGGCGCGCCAGGCCCGCGACGCCATCGCCCTGCGGGTGCAGGCCGGCGACGTCAACGAGGTCGTCAGCGGCTTCCTCGAGCAGCGCTGGACGACCGTGCTGACGTTCGCGTGGACGATCGAGGATGCGCGCCCGGGCGCCGTCGACAACGCCACCCGGGCCATGGACGACCTGATCTGGAGCGTCAAGCCAAAGGCCACGCCGGAGCAGCGCAAGGCCCTGATCGCCCGGCTGCCGCGCCTGCTGCAGACGCTGAACAAGTGGCTCGATGCGATCAAGTGGCAGGACGCCGAGCGCCTGCAATTCTTCGCCCGCCTGGCCGAATACCACGCGGCGATCGTGCGCGCACCCATCGAGCTGTCGCCGGAGCGCCAGCTGGAACTGGCCACGCAGGCGGCCCAGCAGGATGCGCTGCGCAAGGTCGAGATGGAAAACGCGGCCGCGGAACAGGCGGCGGCGCGGGTGGCCGAGGTGTCCGCCGTCGACGGCCTGGAGCGCGGCATGTGGCTGGAATTCCGCACGGGCGAAGGCGCGCGCAAGGTCAAGCTGGCGTGGGTGAGCCCGCTGCGCACGCTGTTCATCTTCTCCGGCGCCGGGCGGCGCGAAGCGTTCTCGCTGCCGGCCGACAAGCTGGCCGCGGTCCTGAACGACGGCGGCGCGCGCGTGCTCGCCATCGACGGCGTCGTCGGGCAGGTGCTCTCCGACGCAATGGCCCAAGGGGCCGTCAACGATTCGAATATATCGGCCGTTGCCCTACGTGTTGGTATCGGTCACGTGACCGGGTTATAGTCGAGCGTCGTCATCCATCACCGAATCCAACATGCTCTGGTGGTCCCATCTCTCGGCGCTGGGCGGCCTCAACGTCACGGCGCTGCTCGCCGTCGGCGTGGCGGCCTGGCTCGTCGGCGCGCGCTGCTGGCGGCTGGCGCTCGTCTGGTGCGCCGTGTTCGGCGGTGCCATGCTCGTGGCGGCCGCGAGCCAGGTGGCGTTCATCGGCTGGGGCATCGGGATCCGGTCGTTGTCGTTCACCGGCTGTTCCGGCCATGCGGCCCGGGCCGCAGCCGTGTTTCCCGTCGCCTTGTTCCTGCTGGTGGAGCGCGGTTCGCCGCGCCTGCGCCGGGGTGCGGTGGCCGTGGGCGGCCTGCTCGCCGTCGCGGTGGCGCTGGCCCGGGTGCAGGTCGGCGCCCATTCGGCCAGCGAAGCCCTGTCCGGTTGCGTACTCGGCCTGGGGGCGGCCGCGCTGTTCCTCGCGCGCGCGCGCGCCGCGCAGGACTGCTCGCCGCAGCCGCTGCTGGTGGGCCTGCTCGCGGCGACGATCCTGTTGCCGCGCGCCGATCCCGCCTACTCCCACCAATGGCTGACGGCCGTCGCGCTGAAACTGTCCGGGCGCGACCGGGTCTACCTGCGTAACGACTGGCAGCCGGCGCAGGGGCCGTACGTCCCGCCATGCGCCCGGGACCGGCTCCGTTTTGCCGTCCTCTGCACCTGAACCCGCGCGCACGACGGCTAAAACTTGGCCGAAAAGCAAGGCGCAGATGGTATGATGCAGCCTTTATCGACTTCTCCCCCTACCGTAAGCGAACGTGCGTCTATCCTCCATCAAATTGTCGGGATTTAAGTCTTTCGTCGATCCCACCAATTTCCAGGTGCCGGGGCAGCTGGTCGGCGTGGTCGGCCCGAACGGATGCGGCAAATCGAACATCATCGATGCCGTACGGTGGGTGCTGGGCGAATCGAAAGCGTCCGAGCTGCGCGGCGAATCGATGCAGGACGTGATCTTCAACGGATCCACCAACCGCAAGCCGGCCGGGCGCGCGTCCGTCGAACTCGTGTTCGACAACACTGCCGGCAAGGCGGCCGGGCAGTGGGGCCAGTACGCCGAGATCGCCGTCAAGCGCACGCTCACGCGCGACGGCACGTCGACCTATTACATCAACGGCCAGCCCGTGCGCCGGCGCGACATCCAGGACATCTTCCTCGGCACGGGCTTGGGGCCGCGCGCCTACGCCATCATCGGCCAGGGCATGATCTCGCGCATCATCGAATCGCGCCCGGAAGAGCTGCGCGTGTTTCTCGAGGAGGCGGCCGGCGTCTCGAAGTACAAGGAGCGCCGGCGCGAGACGGAAAACCGGCTGTCGGACACGCGCGAGAACCTGCTGCGCGTCGAGGACATCCTGCGCGAGCTGAACGCGAATCTCGAAAAGCTGGAGGCGCAGGCCGCCGTCGCCAACCGTTTCCACCAGCTGCAGGCCGACCAGGAAGAGAAGCAGAAACTGCTCTGGCTCCTGCGCCGCAACGAGGCCAGGGCCGAGCAGCTGCGCTGGTTCCAGGAGATGGAGCAGGCGCAGACCGGACTCGAATCCCAGAACGCGCAGCTGCGCAACCTGGAGCTCGAGCTGGAACGCATGCGCCAGGCGCACTACGAGACGGGCGACCGCCTGCACGTGGCGCAGGGCGCGCTGTACCAGACCAATTCCGAGATCGGCAGCCTGGAAGCGCAGATCAAGTTCGTCGTCGAGTCGCGCACGCGCCTGCAGAACCAGATCGGCACGCTCACGGCCCAGCGCGAGCAGTGGCTGAACCAGGCGGGCGAGACGCAGGAGCAGATCGAGGAAGCCGAGTTCCGCCTGGAAGAACTGGCGGCGCGCGTGGAAGGCGCGCAGATCGCGGCGGAGGCGCAGAACGAACGCCTGCCCGACCTGGAAGCCGCGTGGCGCGACGCGCAGAACAGGTCGACCGAATCGCGCGCCCGCATCATGCAGATCCAGCAGCGCATCGAGCTGTCGTCCGCGCACCAGCGCAATGCGTCGAACATCCTCGCGAGCCTGGCCACGCGGCGCGAGCGCCTGCAGCAGGAGCGCGGCGGACTCAATCTGCCGGACGCCGGCCACCTCGACAACCTGCGCATGCAGCTGGAGGAAAAGCAGCTGCAGCTGGAAGAACAGAACCTGATGCTGGAAGAGGCGGCGAGCCGCCAGGAAGCCGTCGAGCAGGAGCGGCGCGACGCGCATGCGCAGGTCCAGCAGGAGACCGCCTCCAACGCCAGGCTGGAAGCGCGCTTGACCGCGCTGCGCCAGCTGCAGGAACGCGTGCAGACGCAAGGTAAAGTCCAGCCGTGGCTGCAGAAGCACGAACTGGATAAACTGCCGCGCCTGTGGCAGAAGCTCGACATCGAGACGGGCTGGGAAACGGCGCTGGAATCCGTGCTGCGCGAGCGCACGGGCGCGCTGGAAGTGTCGAACCTCGACTGGGCGCGCGGCTTCTTCGGCGATGCGCCGCCGGCCCGCATGGCGCTGTATTCGCCGGCACCGGGCAGCGCGGGCGCGCAGGATCATCACGGCCTGAAACCGTTCGCGAGTCTCCTCAAGCTGAACGACCCGGGCCTGCGCGGCCTGCTGGACGACTGGCTGACCGGCGTCTACGCGGCCGACGATCCGGGCACGGCGCTTGCGCAGCGTGGGAGGCTCCCACAGGGCGGCTGCTTCGTCACGCCGCAGGGCCACATGGTCACCGCATCGAGCGTGCGCTTCTACGCGGCGGACGCCGAGCAGGACGGCGTGCTCGCGCGCCAGCACGAGATCGACAATACGGCCAAGCAGTTGCGCGCGCAGGCGCTGCTGCTGGACGAGGCCCGCACGCGCGCCACGCGCGCCGACGCGGCGGTCTCCGACCTGCAGCGCCGCCTGCAGGACGGCCGCCAGAAAGTCGCGACCCTGCAGCGCGACGTGCATGCGCTGCAGATCGACGTCGTCAAGCAGGCCGAGGTCGAGGCCCGCTTCAACCAGAGGAGCGGCCAGATCGCGGCGGACCTCGACGAGATCGCCGCGCAGGAAGCGGAGCAGCGCCAGGCGAAGGCCGAGGCGGAAGCGCAGTTCGAAGAGCTGGACATGGAACTCGCCGAACTGCAGGGCGCGCACGAAGACGGCCAGGTCGAGTTCCAGGAACAGGAGCGGATCCTTGCCGAAGCGCGCAACCGCCTGCGCGACCTGGAACGCGCGGCGCAGGAAGCCGTGTTCGCGGAAAAGACGCAGCGCACGCGCATCGAGGAACTCCGCCGCACGATCGCCACCGCCCAGCAGCAGGCGCAGCAAGTCCTGGAAAGCATCGCCGCCGGCAAGCTGGAACTGGAAGCGCTGGAATCCGGCGCGGCGGCCGAGGGCCTGCAAGGCCTGCTGGCAAGGCGCACGGAGCAGGAACGGCTGCTTTCCGATGCGCGCCACGAACTGGACCAGCTCACGCAGCAGTTGCGCGCGGCGGAAGAAGCCCGCATGGCGGCGGAGCGCGGCCTGCAGCCGCAGCGCGAGCGCATCACCGAGATGCAGCTGAAGGAACAGGCCGCGCGCCTGAACCAGGAACAGTTCGCGGAAGCGTTGTCGGCCACGGGTGCCGACGAGGCCGCGCTGTCGGAAAAGCTCGATCCGGAGCTGAAGCCGTCGTACCTGCAGGGCGAGGTCACGCGCCTGACGAATGCCATCGCGTCGCTCGGTGCCGTCAACCTCGCGGCAGTGGAAGAGCTGGCGCAGGCGACGGAGAGAAAGCGCTTCCTCGACGCGCAGAACAACGACCTGCTGGAGGCGATCGGCACGCTGGAAGGCGCGATCTCCCGCATCGACCGCGAATCGCGCGACCTGCTGCAGGACACGTTCGACCGCGTCAACCTGCATTTCTCCGAACTGTTTCCGATCCTGTTCGGCGGCGGCCAGGCCAAGCTCGTGATGACGGGGGACGAAATCCTCGACTCGGGCGTGCAGGTGATGGCCCAGCCGCCCGGCAAGAAGAACGCGACGATCCATCTGCTGTCCGGCGGCGAGAAGGCGCTGACGGCGACGGCGCTCGTGTTCTCGATGTTCCGCCTGAACCCGGCGCCGTTCTGCCTCCTCGACGAGGTCGACGCGCCGCTGGACGACGCCAATACCGAGCGCTTCTGCCGCATGGTGAAGCGCATGTCGGACCATACCCAATTCCTCTTCATCTCGCACAACAAGATCGCGATGGAGATGGCCAACCAACTGATCGGTGTGACGATGCAGGAGCAGGGCGTGTCGCGCATCGTGGCGGTGGACATGGAGTCCGCCGCGAATTTCGCTACTGAGGCACAAGCAGCATGACAGACTTTCAAATGAGCCTGATCGCGGCCGGCGGCGTCTTCGTCGTCGGCGTCATTAGTTACAACAAGTGGCAGGAGTACAAGGCCCGCAAGAGCGTCGAGCGCGCGTTTTCGCACGACCACGACGACGTGCTGATGAACGGCGGCTCGAGCGAGCGCGCGGAACCGCACGTCCAGCGGCACGAGCCCGTGCTGGACGGCGGCCCCGTGCCGGATCACGACGTGCTGATCGAGCCGGGCATCGTCGCCGAGCCGTTCCAGCACGCCGCGCCGGGCCCCACACCCGCGGCCGCGCCGGTGCCGGCGGCCGCGGCTGCGCTCGACCCGGCCGCCGAGCTGCCGGCCGTGAAGCCGGACACGCCGCCCGCGCAACTGGCCGAGAACCTCGTCGACCCGCTGATCGACTGCCTGATCCCGCTGAATTCGGAAGGCCCGCTGCGCGGCGACCGCATCCTGCCCGCGCTGCTGAAACTGCGCCGCGTCGGCAACAAGCCCGTGCACTTCGTCGGCCTCGCGGTGAACGGCGACTGGGAACCGATCGTGCACGGCGGCGTGTACACGAAGCTGCAGGCCGGCGTCCAGCTGGCCACGCGCACGACGGCGCTGAACGAGCTGGAGTACTCGGAGATGGTCACGCGCCTGCGCGCCGTCGCCGACGAGATTGGCGCCGAGCCGGAAGTGCCGGACATGATCGAAGTGATGAGCGAAGCGAAGACGCTGCACCGCTTCGTCGCCGGCCACGATGCGCAACTGGGCGTGAACCTCGCGTCCAAAGGCGCGCCATGGGCAATGGCCACGTTGATCGGTGCGCTGGAAAACGCGGGCTTCGACGTGCGCCCGGACGGCAAGTTCGTCATGCTGGACAAGGAAGAGGGCGGCGGCACCCTGTTCACGCTGTCGACCAACGTCACGCTCGGCGCCGATACGACGTCGCGCCTGACGCTCCTTTTGGACGTACCGTGCGTGGCCCCGGCCCGCGACGGCTTCGGCAAGATGGTCGCGTGCGCGAAAGACCTCGAGCAGCGCCTGGAGGCCGCTATCGTCGACGACTTCGACCAGCCGCTGACGGATGCGGCGCTGGAAGAAATCGCGGGCCAGGTGCGCGAGTTCTACCAGGAGATGGACACGGCCGACGTCGCCGCCGGTTCCACCCGCGCGCTGCGCCTGTTCAGCTGAGGTGAGCATGGCCGACCTGGAACGGATGGCGTGGCTCGTCAAGGAATTGAACCACCACATCTACAACTACCACGTGCTCGACGCGCCGACGATTCCCGACGCCGAGTACGACAAGCTGTTCCGCGAACTGCAGGCGCTGGAAGCGCAGCATCCCGAAGCCGTGTCGGTGGATTCGCCGACGTCGCGCGTGGGCGCCGCGCCGATCCCGGAGTTCAAGCAGGTCACGCATGCGGTGCCCATGCTGTCGCTGAACAACGGCTTTTCCGACGAAGACATCGACAACTTCGACCGGCGCGTGCGCGATGGCCTCGGCCACGCGCAGGTGCGGTATGCGGCCGAGCTGAAATTCGACGGCCTCGCGATGAGCCTGCGCTACGAGAACGGCGTGTTCGTGCAGGCCGCCACACGCGGCGACGGCTACACGGGCGAGGACGTCACCGCCAATATCCGCACGGTGAAGGTGATCCCGTTGCGCCTGCGCGGCGACGATATTCCGGCCGTGCTGGAAGTGCGCGGCGAAGTCCTGATGTTCAAGGAGGACTTCGAACGTCTGAACCAGCGCCAGCGCGACGCGGGCCAGAAGGAATTCGCGAACCCGCGCAACGCGGCCGCGGGCAGCCTGCGCCAGCTCGACGCGCGCATCACGGCGCAGCGCCGCCTGCGCTTCTTCGCCTACGGCATCGGCCTGCTCGAAGGCGCGCCGCTGCCGGAATCGCATTCGAAGGCACTGGACTGGCTCGACCAGCTTGGTCTCCCCGTGTCGAAGGAACGCGCGGTGGTCACCGGATGCGAAGGCCTGCTGGGCTACTTCCACGACATCGGCGCGCGCCGCAAGTCGCTGCCGTACGAGATCGACGGCGTCGTGTACAAGGTCGACCGATTGTCGGACCAGCGCGAGCTGGGTTTTGTCTCGCGCGCGCCCCGTTTCGCGCTTGCGCATAAGTTCCCCGCCGAGGAAGCGCTGACGACGGTGTCCGCCATCGACGTGCAGGTGGGCCGCACCGGCGCGATCACGCCGGTGGCGCGCCTCGTGCCCGTCTCGGTCGGCGGCGTGACCGTCACGAATGCGACCCTGCACAACGAGGACGAGGTGCGCCGCAAGGACGTGCGCGTGGGCGACACGGTCGTCGTGCGCCGCGCGGGCGACGTCATCCCCGAGGTGCTGTCCGTCGTGCTGGAGCGCCGCCCGACGCCGGTACCGCCCGTGTACGAGCTGCCGAAGACGTGCCCCGTGTGCGGCTCGCACGTCGTGCGCGAAGAGGGAGAGGCCGTTGCGCGCTGCTCCGGCGGCCTGACGTGCGCCGCACAACGCAAGGAAGCGATCCGCCATTTCGCGGGCCGCCGCATGATGGACATCGAAGGGCTGGGCGACCGCTATATCGACAGCCTCGTGGAAGCGAACCTGATCCGCGGCGTGGCCGACCTGTATCGGCTCACCCTGGACGACCTGTTGAAGATGAAGCGCCTCGCGGACGAGCGCGACGGCACGACGCCGGAGACGGTCAAGCAGGGCAAGGTCGCGACGAAGTGGGCGGACAACCTGCTGGCCGCCATCGCCGCCAGCAAGCATCCGCCGCTGGAACGCCTGCTGTTCGCGCTGGGCATCCGCCACGTGGGCGAGTCGACGGCGAAGACGCTGGCCGACTGGCTCGGCAGCCTGGCGCTCGTGCGCCGTGCGCCGGCCGCGCTGCTGCGCGTACTGCCCGACATCGGCGGCACCGTCGCGGAAGCAATCGCCGACTTCTTCGCGGAAGAGAAGAACCAGCAGGCGCTGAACGATTTGCTGGCCGCCGGCGTCGCGCCGCAGGGCGAGCATCCGCCGCGCGCGCAGCTGCGCGAAAAACTCGACGACGTGGGCCTGCTGGCCGCGCTCGGGATCCCGAAACTCACGGAGCCGCGCGCGCGCCAGCTGCTGGCCGACGGCCGCACGCTGGACGACCTCGCGCACCTGAAGATCTTCAGCGTGTTCGGCCTGCCGGAAGGCGTCGTCACGGCGCTGGAGCAGTGGATGGCGGTGCCGGGCAACCGCGCGATGCTGGCCGCGCTGGCGGCGCTGCGCACCGAGCTGCTGGCGCTGCTGCCGCAGGATGCCGTCGACGCGGCCGGTCCGCTGGCCGGCAAGACGTTCGTGCTGACCGGGACGTTGCCGACGATGTCGCGCGATGCCGCGGGCGCGCTGATCGAACAGGCGGGCGGCAAGGTGTCCGGGTCGGTGTCGAAGAAGACGTCGTACGTCGTCGCGGGCGCGGAGGCGGGCAGCAAGCTGGAAAAGGCCGAGCAGCTCGGCGTGACCGTGCTGGACGAGGCGGGCCTGCTGGCCCTGCTGGGCGCACAGAATTCAACTCAATAATCAGACGGAGCTTCACAATGACCGCAATCAAGAAAGCCGTATTCCCGGTCGCCGGCCTCGGTAGCCGCTTCCTGCCGGCCACCAAGGCGCAGCCGAAGGAAATGCTGCCCATCGTCGACAAGCCGCTGATCCAGTACGCGGTCGAGGAAGCCGTGGCCGCCGGCATCACGGAACTCGTGTTCATCACGGGACGCAACAAGCGCGCCATCGAAGACCATTTCGACAAGGCCTACGAGCTGGAATCGGAACTGGAAGCGGCCGGCAAGCAGGAACTGCTGAAGCTCGTGCAGCAGGTCATTCCGAAGAACGTCAACTGCATCTACATCCGCCAGCCCGCCGCGCTGGGCCTGGGCCATGCCGTGCTGTGTGCCCGTCCCGTGATCGGCAACGAGCCGTTCGCCGTGCTGCTCGCGGACGACTTCATGGACACGGCCGACGGCCACAAGCCGGTGCTGGCGCAGATGACGGACCTGTACGCGTACGAGAAGTGCAGCGTGCTCGCCGTACAGGACGTGCCGCGCGCGAACACGCGCCAGTACGGCATCGTCAGCGCGCGCGCCTACCGTCCGGACCTGGAGCTGGTGTCCGGGATCATCGAGAAACCGAAGCCCGAGGATGCGCCGTCGACCCTGGCCGTCGTGGGCCGCTACGTGCTGTCCGGCGCCATCTTCGAACACCTGGAAAACCTGGGGACCGGTGCCGGCGGCGAAATCCAGCTGACCGACGGCATCGCGTCGCTGATGTCGCGCGAACGCGTGCTGGCCTACCGCTATGCCGGCACGCGCTACGACTGCGGCTCCAAGCTGGGCTACCTGAAGGCGACGGCCGCCATCGGCATGAAGCACCCGGAGACGGCCGAAGGCTACCGCGAATTCCTCACGCACCTGTGCGCGGACCTGCCGAAATGACGATCCGCGAGATCCTCAAAATGGGCGACCCGCGCCTGCTGCGCGTGGCGGAGCCCGTGCGCGAGTTCGATACGCCCGAACTGCACGCACTCGTTGCCGACATGTTCGAGACGATGCACGCCGTCGACGGCGCCGGCCTGGCCGCGCCGCAGATCGGCGTCAACCTGCAGCTGGTGATCTTCGGCTTCGGCAGGAACCAGCGCTACCCGGACGCGCCCGCCGTGCCGGAGACGGTGCTGATCAACCCGGTGCTCAAGCCTCTGTCGGAAGAAATGGAAGAGGGCTTCGAAGGCTGTTTGTCGGTGCCGGGCCTGCGCGGCAGCGTGCCGCGCTACACGCGCCTGCATTACGAGGGCGTCGACCAGTACGGCAAGCCGATCAGCCGCGACGTGGACGGTTTTCACGCGCGCGTCGTGCAGCACGAGGTGGATCACCTGCTGGGCATCCTGTACCCGATGCGGATCCGCGACTTTACCCGCTTCGGTTTTACGGAAGTGATGTTCCCCGATCTCGATCCGAAGGCCGACGATTGAAAACGCGTTCTCTATTCGCCTTGCTGGCGCTGCTCGGCACCGGCGCCCATGCCGACGACCTGTTCACGAAGATCGACGCCGATCCGAAGAGCGAACTGTGGATCGACAGCGGCTTCGCGACGTACCACTTCGACCGCGACAAGAACCTCAACGGCGGCAACCGCGGCCTCGGGTTCGAATACCGTTTCTCCGGCACGATGGCCGCGGCGGCGGGGCGCTTCGTCAACAGCGACCGCTATTACTCGAATTACGCGGGCGTGCTGTGGCAGCCGTATGCGCTGGGCCCCGTGCGCCTCGGCGCGGCGATCGCGATGTTCGACGGGTACCCGAAGATGCGCGACCGCGGCTGGTTCCCGGCCGTCGTGCCCACGTTTACGTACGAGTATCAGCGCGTGGGCGTGAACGTCGGCGTGATCCCGTCGTACAAGGATCGTCTGTACGGCGGCATCTCGGTGCAGCTGAAGGTCAAGTTATTTTGACGTCGGAGGATACGGCGATTTCCCGCCGTCCTTGATGAACGTATCGATCCGCGCCTTCAGCACCGGCAGCGGCACGGCCCCGAGCTGCAGCACCGTGTCGTGGAACGCGCGGATGTCGAACCTGTCGCCCAGCGCCGCCTCGGCCTTCCGGCGCGACTCGACGATCGCCATCTCGCCCAGGTAATACGACAGCGCCTGCCCCGGCCAGGAAATGTAGCGGTCGACCTCCGTCTGGATCTCGTGGTCGGACAGCGCCGTGTTGTCGTGCATGTAGGCCTGCGCCTGTTCGCGCGTCCAGCCCAGCGCGTGGATGCCCGTGTCGACGACGAGGCGGCTCGCGCGCCACGCCTGGTAGCTCAGCATGCCGAACGTTTCGTACGGCGTCTCGTACATCCCCATCTCGCTGCCCAGGCGCTCGCAATACAGCGCCCAGCCTTCGCCGTACGCGGAAATGTACGCGCGGCGGAATGGCGGCACGCCCTGCTGTTCCAGCGCCACCGGCATCTGGAACGCGTGGCCCGGTGCCGATTCGTGCAAGGTCAGCGCGGGGAGGCTGTACAGCGCGCGCGCCGGCAGGTTGTACGTGTTGACGAGGTAGATGCCCGGGCCGCCGCGCGCCGACGTGTAGTACGGCGCCTGGTCCGGCGGCACCGGCACGATGGCGAAGCGGCGGCGCGGCAGGTAGCCGAAGTACTGGTCGGCCTTGCCGTCGAATTTCTTGGAAATCCACGCCGCGCGCATCAACAGTTCTTCCGGCGTCTTCGCATAGAACTGCGGATCGCTGCGCAGGAAAGCGAGGAAGGCGGGCAGGTCGCCCTTGAAGCCGGCCTTGACCATCGTCTCCTGCATTTCGGCGCGGATTTTCGCCATCTCGGACAGGCCGATCCGGTGGATCTGCTGCGCCGTCATGTCCGTGGTCGTGTACTCGACGATCTTCGACTGGTAGTACGCCTTCCCGTCCGGCAGGCGCTCCGCCGCCAGCGTCGTGCGCGCGTTCGGCACGTACTCGTCGCGGAAGAACTGCAGGGCTTGCGCGTACGCGGGTTTCACGGCACTGTCGATCAGCGCGACGCCCTGCGTGCGCAGGCGCGCCTGCTCGTCCATCGGGATCGTCGCCGGCATCTCCTTGAACGGCGTGTACCACACCGTCTCTTCCGGCGCCTTCGCGTTGACGATGTTCAGCAGCGGCGCATCGCGGCCGGCCAGCGTCACCTGCGGCGGCGTGAAGCCGCGCGCGAGGCCGGCCCGCATGTTGTCCAGTTCTTCGCCGAAGTAGCGGGGCAGGTCGGCCAGCTGGGCGAGGTAGGCGCGGTATTCTTCCGCATTCTTCAGCGGGCGGCGCGCGATGTAGGCGATGTCGGACCAGAACGCGCTGTCCGCGTTCACGGGCTGCTCGTATTCGCGGAAGCGCTGCGCGGCGACGAATGCGGCGATCTGCGCGCGGTACACGGCATAGTTGACCTGCTCGGCGCGCGAGAGGTCCGCCGCGCGGATGCCGTCCAGCTGGCGCAGCACGCCTTCCCACATCGCCAGGCGCGCCGCCTGCGTGTGCGCGTCGACCTTCGGCAGCGCGTCGCGGACGTCGCGCGGCTCGTCCTCGTCCCATGCGATCCGCTGCTTGATCCGCCACTGCCACTCGGCCTTGTAGATGGCCTGGAAACGCGCATCGGCTTTCGACGCCGTTTTCGTGGCGGCGGGTGCGGCGATGGCGGCGACCGGCGCGAACTGCGCGGACAGGGCGAGGGAAAGGGCGGCGGCGAGCAAGGTCTGCTTCATGGTGGTCCTGTGGTCGAGGTGTCGTGAGCGGAGGCGGGGTATTGCCTCAACTCGCGATATTACCCGGCCATATCACGGCAGGCCAGTCGCATTTTGGTAACCCTTCAACGCTTTACCTTGCCGTACGCCTCGCCCGCCTTCCAGGTCGGCATCGTCGGCGCATTCGCGACCGCATAGCCGAGGTTCAGGGTGAACTGCGCCTGCTGCACCATGCCGGACAAGTCCCAGGCCGGATCGTACTGGTCGCTGACCTGGTGGTAGTCCTTCGTGAACGCGCGCATCTTCGCGCCTTCCGCGGACTGGTCGTGCTCGAAATCGAAATGGCCGTCGCCCGAGAACACGGCCGAGCCGACGTTGAACGCGGGGACGCCGGCCTTGGCGAAGTTGAAGTGGTCGGCGCGGAAGTAGGCGCCGCCGAGGTCCGGTACCGGTGCGGCCAGGCTCAGGCCCATCGCCTTCGCGACCGTGGCGGCCGTCGCGTACAGCGAGCTGCGCTCGGCGCCGGCCACGCCCATGTCGCGCGTGCGGCCGACGAAGTTCATGCTGTCCAGGTTCAGGTCCGCCGCGGTCTTCGCCAGCGGCCACACGGGATGGCGCACGTACGCCAGGCTGCCCAGCAGGCCCTGTTCTTCCGCGCACGGCCACAGGAAGATCTGCGTGCGCCTGGCCGGACGCTTGACCGCCGCCTGCGCCATCGCGAGCAGGGCCGCGGTGCCGGAGCCGTTGTCGATGGCGCCGTTCCAGATGTGGTCCGGCTTGCCGTTGTCCGGGTCGATACCCAGGTGGTCCCAGTGCGCGGAATAGATCACAGCCTGGTCGCGCAGCTTCGGATCGGTGCCGGGCACGATGCCGGCCACGTTGTACTCGACGACAGTGCGCACCGCGCTCTTCACGTCGGCCTCGACGCTGGCCGCGAGCGGCACCGGCCTGAAGCCGCGCACTTCGGCGGCGGCGCGCAGGCGGTCGAGGTCCTGGCCGCTGGCCGCGAGCAGTGTCCGCGCCATGTCTTCGCTGATCCAGCCCTGCAGCGCGTTGCCTTTGCCCGCCAGGTGGAATTGTTCGTGCGAGAAGCTGTTGACCGGGACGCTCCACGGATACGACGCGGACGGTGTCGTGTGGATCAGCAGGATGCCGGCCGCGCCCTGGCGCACCGCTTCCTCGAATTTATAGGTCCAGCGGCCGTACCACGTGAGCGACTTGCCGCCGAAGCGGTCCGGCTCCGCCCCGGTCGGCTGCGGATCGTTGACCATCGCGACGAGCACCTTGCCCTTCACGTCGGCGCCCAGGAAATCGTTCCAGCGTTCGTCGGGCGCGTCGATGCCGTAGCCGACGAACACGAGGGGCGCCGACACGCGCGTGGCCGCGCTGCCGTTGGCGTTGCCGAACACGACGTCGTGGCCGAACGTGACGGGCAGCACCCGGCCGCCGGCCACGAAACGGAGCGTGCTGCCGGGCAGCGTCTTCTGGCCGACCAGTTCGACTTTCTGGCGGTAGCCGCCGTCCGCCAGCGGCTTCAGGCCCAGCACGGCGGCCTGGGTCTCGAGGTAGCGCACGGTGAGTTCGCCGCCGCGCTGGCCCGTGCCGCGGCCTTCCAGCAGGTCGTCGGCGAGGAAGGACAGGTGGGCGCGCAGCGGTGCCTCGGCCACGGGCGGGGCGGACTGGGCGTGCGCGGCGCACGTGGCGGCGAGGAGCAGGGAAGCGGCACAGGTACGGAAAAACATGGTGAACGGCTCATGATCGATACAAAAACGCGATGGTAGCACCGCGTGTCGCACGTTGTCCGTATTGACACTCTATTAAAAAAATTGACCTTACATTCACGTTATAATCGGTAGAACGGACGTGCCAAGCCGAGGCCACGCCGCATGGCATGACAACCCCGACACCACCCCTGCATGGATAAAGACGAAAACCGAGCGCAACCGGCTCCCGCCGATCACGCCGCGCCGCTGATCCGGCCCTGGTCGCGCCTGGGCCGGCAACTGGTGCCACTGATCGGCGAAGGCGGTTTCGTCGCGTTGTTCACGCGCTCGGCGCGCCTGCTGGCGCCGCCGCGGGCGTGGCTCAGCGTCGACGCCACGCGCCGCACGAGCACGCTGCTGCTGACCGCTCTCGAGCAGGACCTGGCGGCGGCGGACCCCCAGGAAGCGGCCGCGACACACGATGAATTGATGGGTCTGTTCGTGCGGCAGCTGGGGACCCTCATCGGCCCCGCGTTGACGGCACGGCTGCTGTCCGAAACGGGTGCGGACGGCACGCCGCAAAAGAATCAGGAGGAGCACAAGCAATGAGCGGAAAAGTAACCCTGGAAAAACTGAGCACCGGTGTGCCAGGGCTCGATGTGCTTCTGGGCGGCGGCCTGACCGAGTTTTCGTTCACGCTGATCGCGGGTGCGCCCGGCAGCGGCAAGACGACGCTCGCGCACCAGATCATGTTCGCGCTCGCGAGCGAACAGCGGCGCGCGCTGTTCTTCACCGTGCTGGGCGAACCGCCGCTGAAGATGCTGCGCTACCAGCAGCAGTTCTCGTTCTTCGACATGGACAAGGTCGGACCGGCCGTCCGCTACGTCAACCTGGCCGACGACCTGCGCGCCGGCGATTTCAGCGGCGTGCTGGAACGGATCATGCGCGAAGTGGAGGACTTCGGCCCGAGCCTCGTGTTCGTCGATTCGTTCCGCTCCGTCGTGCAGACGGCGCGCAGCGGCAACGAGGGCCTGTGGGACCTGCAGCACTTCGTCCAGGAGCTGGGTTCGCGCATGGCCACGTGGCAGGCGACCACGTTCCTGATCGGCGAATACAGCCAGGCCGACGTCGAGGCCAACCCGATCATCACGGTGGCCGACGGCATGATCGCGCTGTCGCACAACCTGGACGAGGACGCGGTGGTGCGCAAGATCCGCATCGTCAAGATGCGCGGCCAGGCCCACATGGCGGGCGCGCACACCTTGCGCATCACGGACGACGGCATCCGCGTCTACCCGCGCCTGCTCACGCCGCAGCCCGAGGCCTACCTGACCATCGCCGCCGATCCGGCCCGCATTCCGACCGGCGTCGCGGGCCTGGACGACATGCTGCACGGTGGCCTGCCGCAGGGCCACACGATGCTCGTCTCCGGCCCCACGGGGATCGGCAAGACGATCCTCGGCACGCGCTTCCTGCAGGCCGGGGCGGCGCAGGGCGAGAAGGGCGTCGCCGTGTTCTTCGAAAAACACACGGCGCGCCTGCACAACGCGGAACTGATCAAGCTGGTGCAGGGCGGCCAGGTGACGGTGCTGCAATCGCTGTCGCTGTCGCTCACGGTCGAGGAATTGCTGGACCAGCTGACGGAGGCGATCGAGCGCACGGGCGCGACGCGCGTCGTGATCGATTCGCTGTCGGAGATCGGCCTGTACCTCGCGCCGGAATTCCGCTACGACCTGCGCCTGTCCGTGCTCCGCACGCTGTCGCTGCTGGCGCGGCGCGGCGTCACCGCCATCGTCACCGTCGGCTACGAGGACAACACGCCGAACTGGCGCTTCTCGATCGACAACCTGTGCTTCCTGGCCGACGCGGTGCTGTCGATGCGCTTCGCCGAAATCGAGGGACACATCTGCAAGTTCATGACGGTGGTGAAGGTACGCGGCACGGACCACAGCAACGAGCTGCGCGAATACCGCATCACCGACAAGGGCATCGAGGTCGATCCGCATGCGACGGAACTCGATGCCCTGATGTCGGGCTTTCCGACGCGGCGCCCGCCGCACAACTGAGGACGACGATGGGAACGTACCAGCAACAGCCCCCTGTTTCGGAACAGCGTTCCCTGCAAGCACTCTCGCACCAGAGCGTGGGTGCCTCGCCCGGCGAGGCGCTGCTGCTGGACCGCATCCGCGCGCTGGAAGAGGACGTGGCCCGGCTGCGCGAAGCGAACGAGAACCTCGTCCTCGCCACCTTCAACGCCGAGGACCAGCGCGAAGACGCGGAAGCCGTCAACCGCCGCCAGAACGAATTCCTCGCGATGCTGGCGCACGAGCTGCGCAACCCGCTGTCGCCGCTCGCGATGGCCGCGTCGCTGCTCGAACGCGACGCGGGCGCCGCGCCGCAGCAGCTGCGCCTGGCGAGCGTCATCACGCGCCAGGTCGACCACATGGCGCGCCTGCTCGACGACCTGCTCGACGCGGCCCGGCTCAGCAGCGGCAAGATCAGGCTGGCGGTCGAGACGCTGGCGCTGGCCGACGTGCTGCGCCACGCCGTCGAAACGGTGCAGCCGCGCATCCTGGAGCGCGGCCAGGCGCTGGACGTCGAACTGCCGGCGACGGCGGTCGCGGTGGAAGGCGACAAGGTGCGCCTCGCCCAGGTGTTCACGAACCTGCTCGGCAATGCGTCGAAGTACACGGGCGACGGCGGCCGGCTGCGGCTCGCCGCGCACGCCGATCCCGACCAGATCGTGGTGACCGTCTCCGACGACGGCACCGGCATCGCGCCCGAGGTGCTGCCCTACATCTTCGACCTGTTCACGCAGGGCCCGCGCTCGCTGGCCCGGTCCGAGGGCGGGCTTGGTGTGGGCCTGAACGTCGTGCGCAACCTCGTGGGCATGCACCGCGGGACGGTGGAGGCCCACAGCGACGGTCCCGGCCGCGGCAGCCGCTTCACGGTGCGCCTGCCGCGCGCCGCCGGCCTGCCCGCGGCGCCGGTCCGGCCCGAGCCGCCCCGGGCCACGCCGCGCCGCCGCATCCTGCTCGTGGAAGACAATGCGGATGCCAGCGCCACGCTGGCCGACATCCTCGCGGCGGAAGGACATGACGTCGTCTGTGCCGGCGACGGCCGGGCAGGCCTGGCGCGCGCGCTCGCGGAGCGGTGGGACGTGATCGTGTGCGACATCGGCCTGCCCGAACTCGACGGCCTCAAGCTGATGCAGGCCCTGCGCGCGCAGCAGGAAGGCGCCCGTCCATACGCAATCGCGCTGACGGGCTACGGCCAGCCGGACGACGAGGCGCGCGGGTTCGCGGCCGGATTCGACCGCTATCTCGTCAAGCCGGTCGGCGCCGCGGCGCTGCTGGCCGTCGTCGCCGACGCCCCGGCCGCGGTCAGCGCCTGATCAGTGTCGCCAGGCGGTCGACCGCCTGCTCGATCCGCTCGTATTTCGTCGCGTAGGAAAAGCGCACGTGCTGCTTCGGCGCGGCGAACCCGAAGTCGTCGCCCGGCACGAGCGCGACCAGCGCGTCGCGCAGCACGGCCATGCCGAACGCGCTGCTGTCGTGCGCGAGCGGGTGGTTTACCTGCGTGATGTCGGCATACACGTAGAAGGCGCCGTCCGGCAGCACGGGCACCTGGAAACCGAGGTCGCGCAGCGCCGGCACGAGGAAGTCGCGGCGGCGGCGGAATTCCCGGCGGCGCTCCTCGAAGATGGCGATGGCGTCGTCGTGGAAGGCCGCCAGCGCCGCGTGCTGGGCGATGGCGGGGGCGCAGATGAACAGGTTCTGCGCCAGTTTTTCGACGGCCGGCACGAGCGACTCCGGCAGCACGAGCCAGCCCAGGCGCCAGCCCGTCATGCTGAAATATTTCGAGAAGCTGTTGACGGTGATGACGTCGTCGCCGAAGGACAGGGCGCTCGTGGCGCGGTCGCCTTCTTTTTCACCGTAATAGAGACCTTGGTAGATCTCGTCGACGATGGAGAAGCCGCCGCGCGCGCGGACGGCCGCGACCACGTCGCGCGTCTGCGCCGGCGTCATCGACGTGCCGGTCGGGTTCGACGGCGACGCGACGATCACGCCGCGCGTGCGTTCCGTCCAGCGCCCGGCCACCTGGGCCGCCGTCAGCTGGTAGCGTTCGGCGGGGCCGGACGGCACGAGGACGGCCCGGCCGCCGAACGCGCTGACGAAATGGCGGTTGCACGGGTAGCTCGGGTCGGGCATCAGGACCTCGTCGCCGTCCGCCACGAGCGCGGCGCAGGCCAGCAGCAGGCCGGCCGACGCGCCCGCCGTCACGACGATGCGCTGCGGCGGGATGTCGAGGCCGTAGGCGCGGGCATAGTGCGCGGAGATGGCGTCGCGCAGGGCGGGCAGGCCCAGCGATTCGGTGTACTGCGTGGCGCCGCGCTGGATCGCGTCCATGGCGGCGCGGGCGACCACGTCGGGTGCCGTGAAATCGGGTTCGCCGACGCTCATGCTGATGACGTCCTGGCCGGCGCGCACCATGCTGGCCGCGGCCTTGACCATTTCCATCACGCGGAAGGGTTCGATGGCGTCGACGCGGCGCGCCACCTGGAGTGGATTGTGAGACATCGTGGGATTGTCGAAACGGAGGAATCCCTCCAGTGTAGCCGAAACTAGGCCATCGCGGTCCCGGCCAGCAGCGCTTCGCACGCCTGGGCCGGCACGGGTCGGCTGACGTAATAGCCCTGGATCTGGTCGCACCCGTACTGTTCCAGCTCGCGCAGCTGGTCCACGTTCTCGACGCCCTCGGCCACGACCTTCAGGCTGAGGCTGTGCGCGAGCCGGATCACGGCCTTCGTGATGGCGGCGTCGTCCGGATCGTCCGGCAGGTCGCGCACGAAGGTGCGGTCGATCTTGAGCGCGTCCAGCGGAAAGCGCTTCAGGTAGGCGAGGCTCGAATAGCCGGTGCCGAAATCGTCCACGGACAGTCGCATGCCGAGGGCCTTGATGCGCGCGAGGATCTCGACAGCAGCTTCCGGGTTCGCCATCAGCATCGATTCCGTCAGTTCGAATTCCAGCAGCGTCGGGTCGACGCCGGCGCGCGCGACGATGCGCTCGACGGCACCCGCGAGATCCGCCTGCTGCAGCTGGCGCGCGGACAGGTTGATCGCCACCGGCCGCACGGCCATGCCCTGCGCCTGCCATGCCTTCAGCTGGCGGCACACTTCGCCGATCACCCATTCGCCGACCGGCAGGATCAGGCCCGTGTCCTCGAGGATGGCGATGAATTCCAGCGGCGGCACGAGGCCGCGCTGCGGATGGTTCCAGCGCAGCAGCGCCTCGAAGCCGCTGATGGTGCCGGACGCCAGGTCGAGCTTGGGCTGGTAGTGCAGCAGGAATTCGCCGCGCTCCAGCGCCTGGCGCAACTGCGTTTCCGTCTGCAGGCGCTGCGTCGCGTTCTCGTGCATCTCGGCGACGTAGAACTGGTAGTTGTTGCGGCCGCCGTTCTTGGCCCCGTACATCGCCGTGTCGGCGTTCTTCAGCAGGGTCTCGGCGTCGCGGCCGTTCTCGGGATACGTGGCGATGCCCACGCTGGCCGACACGAACAGCTGCTGGCCGGCCAGATAGAACGGCTGCGCCAGCGCCTCGATGACGCGGGCGCCGATGCCGGCGGCGATGCCGTCGTCGTCCAGCGCGGGCAGCACGAGCGCGAATTCGTCGCCGCCCAGGCGCGCCACGACGTCGTCGGCGCGCGCGCAGGCCGACAGCCGTTTCGCCGCCTGCACGAGCAGCTGGTCGCCGACGCCGTGGCCGAGCATGTCGTTGACGTTCTTGAAGCGGTCGAGGTCGATGAACATGACGGCCGCGCGGCCTTGTGCACGCGCGGCGGCGGCGATCGCGTCTTCCAGGCTGTGCGCGAGACGGCGCCGGTTCGGCAGGCTCGTGAGCGGGTCGTACTGCGCCAGGTAAGTCAGGCGGTTGCGCGCTTCCTGGCGCTCGACGGCGGTGGCGACGATGTTGGCCACGCCGTGCAGGAAGTTGGCGTCGTCGGCCCCGAAGCGGCGCGGGCGCGCGGCGTACACGCCCAGCAGGCCGAAGGTGCGCTCGCCGCATACGATGGCCGTGTCGATGCCCGTGTCGATCCCATGCAGCGCCGCCAGCGGCGCGAACCAGGGGCGCAGCGCAGCGTCGATGCCGGGCGCGTCGCCGTGCTGGCAGGCCAGCTGGAGGCCCGTCGACTGCGCCAGCAGGCCCGCGCCCGCGCGCACCAGCATGCCGTCCGGTCCCGTTTCGAACAGCGCGGCGCAGGCCGCGCCGAGGCCGCGCGCGGCGGCGTCGGCCGCGTCCGCGAACAGGTCGTCGAGGCCGTTCGCGGCCAATGCCTTGCGCCCGAGCTCCGCGATCAGGGTCTGGCGCTGCGCGTTCTCGACGATCGTGCGCTCGAATTCCTTGCGTTCCGTGATGTCGATGTCGATGCAGATATAGCGCTCGACCGTGCCGTGCGCCGCGAACATCGGCACGATGGTGCGGTACCAGTGGCGCCGGCCGTGGCGTCCCGCGATCACGACCTCGCCGTTCCACACGCGGTCCGACGGCTGCCACGGCAGGCGCGCGCCGGCCGGGCGGCCCACGTCGGCCAGGCGCTGCCCCACGACCTCGGGGCGGGTGAAGCCGCTGCTCGTCACGAACAGGTCGTTGACGCCGGTGATCACGCCGGCCGCGTCGGCCTCGCACACGATCGCGGCCTGGTCCATCGCGCTCTTGTGCTGCATGAGGGAATTCATCAGCGAATCGATGCGCTGGCCGAACTGGTTGCGCAGGCTCGCCGCGCTGCGGTTGACGGCGCGGATCGCTTCCTGGATCTCGGTCGGCGCGTCGGCCAGCAGCGCCGCCTCGGCCGTGACGCGGCCCGCGGCCACGTCGTGCTCGAACGAGCGCAGGCGGCCCAGGTTGTCGAGCCAGCGGCGCACGAGGGTGCGCATCAGGACGAGGCTCGCGACGAACACGACGAACGCCACGCCGGCGGTCTCCAGCACGAGGCTCCATACCTGGGCCGCCAGCTTTTCCTCGTCGAACTGCAGGCGCACGACGCCGTAGTCCTTGCCGCCCAGATTGGCGATGCGGTTGACGTCGTACAGCTTGGCGGCGATGCGCGCCGTCAGCCAGCGCGGCGCCAGCGCGCGCGTCACGCGCGGTGCGTCCACGCGGATCGTGCCGCCGCCCACGTCGATGAATTCGGCGCGCTTGAACGGCGACTGGAACAGCATCTTGCCCAGGGTGCGCTTGACGGTGTCGTAGTCGCCGATCACGACGCTGTCCTCGATCGTCTGCGTCGCCACCTCGACGAGCGTCAGCGCGGTGTCCTGCGTTTCCTCGATGTGCTGCAGGAACTGGTAGCGGTAGAACAGGCCCAGGCCCGTCCCCATCGACAGCAGCAGGGTGAGGCTGAACACGGTGAACACGCGGCCGACGAGGGAGCGCGGCAGCGCCGGAATGAGGCGCATGACGCGCAGGAGCGGGGAGAATGTCATCGCGTCAGCGCACGTTCGGCGGCGCATCCGCGTAGAACGCGCGGTAGCCGGCATAGTCGGCGTCGCTGGCCGCGACGAAGGCGAGCGGCGCCTCGGCATGCACGAGTTCCGTGGCGGCCGCGAGGATGCGGCGGCCTTCCGGGTCCTTGTCCATGCCGATGAAGGCCTGGGCGACGGCGCGCACCTGGTCGGCCGGCACGCGCGGCGACGCCATCAGCGCAAGATCGTTGAACGGTTCCGAACTCCACAGCACGCGGAACGATTTATGCTCGCGCCCCTGGTAGTTCTGCACGAGTTGCGAATTGGCGCCGGCCGCCACCGCCTTGCCCGCGAACATCTGTGCAAAGGCGGCATCCATGTTGCCCGCAAAGACGACGTCGACGGGGATGTTCCGGCGCTGCAACTGGGCATACGCCACCTTGTACGCGATCATCGCTTCCGGCCCCGGGAAGGCGACGGACTCGCCGGCCAGTTGCGCCAGGGTCATCACGTTCGAATCGGCCGGCACGACGATTTGCGCCCGCACGGGCGGCGCGTCGCGGCGGCCGAACACGGTCCAGCCCATTCTGGCGCGGCCGGGGCTGAACAGGTGATTCGTGAACGCAAAGTCGACTTCGCGCGTAAGCACGTAGCTCGTCGTATCGGCCGATGTGCGGCCCAGCTTGAGATTCAGCCGGACGCCGCTTTTCTGCGACACGTAGCGGATGATCGGGTTCCAGAAGCTGGCCGACACCTGCAGGTTGTACTGGTTGACCGGCGAAAAATCGTAGGCCGGCGGCGCGGCATGGACGGCGCCGGCGGCGGACAGGCAGGCCACGACGGCCAGGAGGGGGCGGACGAAGTAAGGACGATACATGGCTCGTTGACGTGGCGCCGGCGGAGGTGTCGGCCGGCATGTTGCGAATATAACATATTTCCGGTTTGCAACAAGCCGAAACGTTTTGCCAAGTTGGCGCCACGTTGTATTGACGCCTTCGTCATGAAAGATGCGGCGCTTGAGCCCGGGCGGCGCCGGTCGGCGCCTCCATGCGGTCAGTTGTGCGCGTGGTGCGTGGCCGACAGCTTGCGCATCAGGGGCAGCACGGCCAGCGCGATCGCCGTGCAGACGAGCGCACCCACGCCCAGCTTGTTGAACAGGCTCGTGTAGATGGGCAGGGTCTGCAAGGGGTCCGTGACGTCGCTCGGCACGCTGGCCAGGTTGGCGACGACGCCGCCCAGGTATTGCGAGATGCCGGTGGCGACATAGTAGGCGCCCATCATGAAACCGCTCATGCGCGCCGGCACGTAGCGCGCCACCATCGCGAGACCGAGGCCAGAGACGAGCAGCTCGCCCAGCGAATACAGGCCGTAGCCGGCGACCATCACCCACGACGACGTCTTGCCGCCGACGGCGAACGCGCCCGCCACGCCGTATGCGAAGAAGCCGAGCGCCACGGCGAAGAAGCCCAGCGCGAACTTGCCGGCGATCGACAAGTCCCGGCCGCTGCGCCCGGCCGTGTTGTAGGCCCACGCGAGCACGGGCGACAGCACCATGATCCAGATGGCGTTCAGCGCCTGGAACTGGGCCGGCGACCAGTCGAACAGGTGCGCGCCGAGCAGGTTGAATTCCAGGTCGACGTTGCGCAGCGCGAACAGCGACAGCGACGTCGACATCTGCTGGTAGAAGATGAAGAAGAACACGGACTGCAGGGTGAGCACCAGGGCCGCCGTCAGGCCGGCGCGCTCGTTCGGCGCGCTTCTGCGGATCAGGTGGATGAAGATGCCCAGCACGACGAAGCCGGCCAGGTAGACGAAGATGCGGGCCAGCGTCTGGTATTCGAGGATCACGGCCGACACGCCGACCATCACGACGCCGCCCGCCAGCACGGCGGCCAGCTTGCCCACGTCGAGCGGGCGTTCGTCCGGCAGCGAGCCCACGTGGGCGATTGTCGCGCGCATGAGGAACACGTTGAACAGGCCGACGACGAGGCCGACGCTGCACGCGCCGAACGCGATGTGCCAGCCCACCTCGCCGCCGTACGTCGCGTTGACGTAGTCCTTGATCCACGGCGTGGCCAGCATCGAGATCGTCGAGCCGACGTTCACGGCCATGTAGTACAGCGTGAACGCGCTGTCGATCTTCGAATCGTCGCCTTCGTAGATCTTGCGCACGAGGTTCGCCGTGTTCGGCTTGAACAGGCCGTTGCCGACGACGACGACGCCCAGCGCGCAGAACAGGAACCACGTGTTCTCGGTGGGGACGGCCATCAGCGCGTAGCCGACCGTGAGGACGAGGGCGCCCAGCACCATCGAGCGCTTGGTGCCGAGGACCTTGTCGCCGATCCAGCCGCCGATCGCGGGCGAGACGTAGATCAGCGCCGCGGCGGCGCTCCAGACGAGGTTGGCGCGGCTGTCGTCGAAGCCGAGGCGCTGGACCATGAAGTACACGATCAGCGCCTGCATGCCGTAGTACCCGAAGCGTTCCCACATCTCGATCAGGGCGATGGTGAGGAAGGAACGGGATTGCGTGGGGAGGGGAAGGATTTCTGTTTTCATGGAAAGGGTCCGGCAAAGCGTGGATGCTACGCCAGAGACGGGTATCATGCAACACGCGTATCGCCTGTACTGACAGGCGTTATGCGTTTTTTTGCGTGCGCGCGAGCTGTTTCAAACTTGCAGAAGTTGCAATCAGAAGATTCGGATTTTCGTGATCGGAAATCATGGTGTGCATACGGCTATCGGTTTCCTGCCCGTGATCCCGGGATCGGTAATCGCCATCCGCCGGCGGCCGGGTTCGACCTGCACCTGAAAAAGCCCGTGCGGCTGGACGAACTGGAGCGCGCGCCGGTGTACCCGACCCGGTGCGCTGATCGTTCGCAATCATCGCGAACACAATGAAAATTTTCGCCGTGCCTGTTATCGCTATCTTCTTTATATCGTGTTGCGGGAAGCTGGCCGTTCAAATACCTTGATTTGGCAGGCACACCACCATTTCGTTCGTCCGTGCCCCGGAATTCGTTAAATATTGTTAAACATGGCGGGCACGATTGAAATTCGATTGGCGCTGATCGGATTGTCAAGTAATCTGGGGTTGCAGGGTGTGGGCAACCAAGACTCGACGACCATGGCCGACTCGACATTTGACGCAGCGACCGGAGCCCGCGACGACGAGGTCGTCGAAGCGGTATTGCGCGAACGCGCGGCGCACCTGCCCGCGCGCGACGGCGCGGCCGAGAGCGCCGTGCTGGCGCGGCTGGCGCAGGCGCTGGCCGACACGCCGGAGCATGTGCTGCAGCTCCTGGCCGATGCCGTGCGTGCGCTGTGCGGGGCCGATGCGGTCGTCGTGGCGGTACGCGATGGAACGGACGGCAGCGACGGCGGCACCGTGCGCTGGTGCGTCGTCTCCGGCGCGCTCGCCGGGCACGAAGGCGAGCGCTGGGGCCTGGACGAGTGCGCGTGCGGGACCGTCATCCGCGCCGACGGCGCCGTGCTGCTGGAACAGCCGGCCGACACGGTGCCTTCGCTGCGCGCCTGCGGGGTGCCCGTGGCCGAGTTTCTCGGCGTACCGTGGCACCTCCACGGCGGCGCCGCGGGCGCGCTGGCGGCCGTGCTGGCCGATGACGGCGCGCATTTCGATGCCGAGGACCTGCGCCGGCTGCGCACCTGCGCCGCGTTCGCCGCGGCCGCGCACCAGGCCGGCGGCGGCGACATCGAGCGCAAGGTCGAGGAACGCCTGCGGCCCGTCCTGGCAACCAAGGAGCACCTGGAGCGCGAGGTCGAGGAAAGCCGCGCGGCCGAGCGCCTGCTGCGCGAACACAAGGCCCTCATCGACGCCACCCTCAGCATCAGCACCGTCGGCGTGCTGTATTTCGACATCGACGGCACCGTGCACGACGTCAACGCCGCGTTCGAGCGCATGACGGGCTACACGCGCGCCGAATTGCGCACGATGCCGAACTGGCGCGACATGACGCCGTCCGAGTTCTGGGACGTGTCGGCGCGCGCGCTGCGCGACCTCATCGACAAGGGCGTGACGCTGCCGTACACGAAGCAGATGAAGCGCAAGGACGGCAGCCGCTGGTGGGGCCTGTTCGCGCCCGCGCGCATCTCGGGCGACGGCGCGAACGCGCGCTGCGTGCTGTTCGTGATCGACGTTACCGAGAACAAGGAGACGGAGGCGCGCCTCGCCGAGAGCGAGGAACGGTTCCGCGCGATGGTCGAGGGCTTCGCGCAGACCGTGTGGGAGACGGATGCGCATGGCCGCGTCGTCACCGGTTCGCCCACCTGGACGACCTATACGGGCCAGGCGGAATCGGCGTCGCTGGGCGTGGGCTGGATCGAGGCCGTGCATCCGGACGACCGCGCCTACGCGCTGCGCGAATGGCGCGCGGCCGTCGGTACGCGCCGCATCCTGAACGCCGAGTTCCGCGTGCAGATGGCGTCCGGCGGGTGGCGCTGGACGAATGCGCGCGCGGCGCCGCTGTTCAACCGCGACGGGAGCGTGCGCAAATGGGTCGGCATGCACATCGACGTCGACGAGCGCCGCCGCACGCAGGCCGCGCTGGCGGAGAGCGAGCGGCGCTACCGCATGCTGTTCGAGGCGATGGACGAAGGTTTTCTCCTCGCGACCGTCCGCTTCGACGACACGGGCCGGCCCGCCGGCCTCGATTACGCGGAAGCGAATCCGGCCGCCGTGCGCATGGCCAACATCGCCTACGTGGGGCCGGGCCAGCTGCGCATGCGCCCGGAGCACGAGCCATGCTGGCTGGACGCCTGCGCGCAGGTCGTGCGCACCGGCGTCTCCAGCCGCTCGCAATGCTTTTCGCAGCCGCTGGGCAGCTGGTACGACTTCTTCGTGTACCCGGTCGGCGGGCGCCAGGTGCCGCGCGTGGCGATCCTGTTCCACGACATCACCGTGCGCAGGCGCGCAGAGGATGCGCTGCGCGAGAGCGAGGGGCGGTTCCGCGCGCTGGCCGACGCGTCGCCCGCGCTCGTGTACCAGTTCGACACGGACGGCAATGTCATCTACCTGAACCAGCGCTGCGTGACGGACGCCCTGATTGCGGAGGACGGCAAGACCGGCTGGAAGAGCATCACACGGCCGGCCGACATGGACGCGTACCTGCGCGACGTGTACGACGGGATCCGCACGCGCGGTGCCTATACCCAGCGTGTCCAGACGGTCGTGAAGGACGGCAGCCGGCACTGGTTCGAATCCCATGCGTCGCCCTGGCATTCGGGTGATGGCGAACACCGTGGCTATGTCGGCATCTCGCTCGACATCACGGGGGCCGTGCAGGCCGAGGAGGCGCTAAAGGAGGCCGATCGTCGCAAGGACGAGTTCCTTGCGACGCTGGCCCACGAACTGCGCAATCCCCTGGCCCCGATCAGCAACGCGGTGCAGCTGATGAGCCGTCCCGACGGCCGGCGCCAGTCCGACCGCGTGGTCGAGATGGTGGGGAGGCAGGTGAAGCAGATGGCGCGCCTCGTCGACGACCTGCTGGAAGTCTCGCGCATTACGCGCGGCAAGATCGAGCTGAAGCTGGAGCGGGTGCCGTTCGCCGAGATCGTCCACGGCGCCGTCGAGACGAGCCAGCCGATGATCGACCGGGCCGGCCACCAGCTCGCCGTCGCGCTGCCGGAGCAGCCGCTCGTGCTCGAGGCCGACCGCGTGCGCCTGACGCAGGTGTTTGCGAACCTGCTCAACAACGCCGCCAAGTACACGGACACGGGCGGACGCATCTGGCTCGACGCGCGGCGCGAGGACGGCCAGGTCGTCGCCACCGTGCGCGACACGGGCATCGGCATTCCGGCTGATGCGCTGCCCTGCGTGTTCGACATGTTCGCCCAGGCGCACCGGTCCGCGGGGAAAGGGCAGGGCGGCCTCGGCATCGGCCTGACGATGGTGCGCAGCCTCGTCGAGATGCACCACGGCACCGTCGAGGCGCGCAGCGCGGGGCCGGACCAGGGCAGCGAATTCATCGTGCGGCTGCCGCTTGCGCCCGAGCGCGACGTCGACGACGACGCGCCACCGCTGGGCCAGGCGCGCCCCGCCGCACCATTCCACGGCCAGCGCATCCTCGTCGTGGACGACAATCGCGATGCCGCCGATACGCTCGGGCTCTTGCTCGAAGCGGACGGCGCCGAGGTCCGCGTCGTGTACGACGGCCGCGCCGCGCTGGCGATGGCCGACTCGTTCCAGCCGACCAGTGTCCTGCTCGACCTGGGCATGCCCGGCATGGACGGTTACGAAGTCGCGCGCCGCCTGCGTCAGGACGAACGCTTCGCCGGCGTGCGGATCGCGGCGCTGACTGGCTGGGGGCAGGACGCCGACCGGCGCCAGACGCGCACCCGTGGTTTTTCCCACCATCTGACGAAACCCGTCAGTCTCGAGGAGTTGCACCAGATTCTTGTCTGAAACTCATCATACGACGTTGTTGAAACAATAAGTTACAAAATTGTGACATATGCGAACTGCATTTGGTTCCGCTATGTGCGTTAGCGAACGTCAATGTGCCTGCCGCCTAAGTAGACTGAAATCAACGTCAACCGATGTTGGGAGGCAGCGATGGCGTGGATTTCACAATTCGTCAGATACCTGGGCGTCTTCAACGACCCCCAGTTACACCCCGAAACGATTTCGGACCTCCCACCGTTTGCACTGCGCCAGACGCTCGAAGCGCTGCTGCGGACCGGCTGGATGAAGACGTTCGAATACGATGCCGAAGATGCGTGGGTTGATTACGCCCGCGTGGACTTGCGCCGGGGCCGGTCGAAGCTGAGGCTGGAGTGGGACCAGGACAGCGGCGGCACCGTCGAGGCGCCGCGGGCCGTGCTCGATGAACTACGCGTGCTCGATCCGTGGATGCAGATGCGGCCCGCGCATTGACGGTCAAAAGCGCTCGTCAGCGCTTAAATACCGCCACTGCCCGGGCGGCAGTTCGCCGAGCTTCACGCGCCCGATACGCACGCGCTTGAGGCCGATGACTTTCAGGCCGACCATGTCGCACATGCGGCGGATCTGGCGCTTGCGGCCTTCCCTCAGGGTGAAGCTGAGCTGGTCGTCGTTTTGCCAGCGCACTTTCGCGGGCAGCAGCGGTTTGCCGTCCATCCACAGGCCATGGTTCAGCTTCTTGAGGTCGGCGTCCGGCAGGCGTCCCGGCTTCGTGTACTGCACGCGCACGAGGTATTCCTTTTCGATGGACGTGTCTTCGCCGATCAATTGCTTGGCGATACGGCCGTCCTGCGTGAGCACGAGCAGGCCGACGGAATCGATGTCCAGTCGTCCGGCGGGCACGAGGGATTTCAGCTGCGTCGGGTGGAATTGCTCGGGCGACGGATCGTCCGCCCAGCGGTTCTCCGGCTTCACGAGCACGACGGCCGGCTTGTAGCCGTCTTCGGCCTGGCCGCTGACGTAGCCGACCGGCTTGTTCAGCAGCACGGTGACGCGCTTCGCCTGCTGGGCGGCGGCCTGGCGCTCGACGGTGATCTTCTGGTGCGGCAGCACTTTGCTGCCGAGCTCGGAGATCACCTGGCCGTCGACTCTCACCCATCCTTTTGCGATCCACTCGTCGGCCTCGCGGCGGGAGGAGAGGCCAAGTTCGGACATGCGTTTGGAGAGGCGTACGGGTTCGGTCATGGTTACGAATAAATACGAAAACGAAAACACCGTCGTTCCCGCGGAGGCGGGAACCCATGCTGAAGCGTCGAAGTCACTCCGGTGACAGACTGCAGTCGTTTCCGAATGACAGAATTCTGTGGCTCAGCATGGATTCCCGCTTTCGCGGGAATGACGCTTTAACTTAGATTTTTACGGCGTCGAGCAACTCGGTCTCCAGCTGCACCTGCACCCGCTGGTTATTGAGCGCCTGGCCATCGATGAGGAACACGTCCTCGACCCGCTCGCCCAGGGTCATGATCTTGGCCGTATGCAGGTTGATGCGATAACGCGCCAGCACGCTCGCGATCGCGTACAGCAGCCCGTTGCGGTCGTTGGCGCCGATGGACAGCACCCAGAACTGGCCGCGCTCGTCCGGGCGCATGTCCACGGTCGGCGTGATGGGGAAGTTGCGCGACATGCGCGACAGCCGGCCACGCAGCGGCGGGCACAACGGTTCCTGGCGCACGAGCACCTCGCACAGTTCGTGCTCGATCAGGTTGATGATGTCGCGGTAGCTGTTGGCGAAATTCTCGTCCGTGATAAGGAACGTGTCGAGCGCGTAGCCATCCTTCGTCGTGTGGATCTTGGCGTCGAGGATGGAGAAATTCTTGCGGTCGAAATAGCTGCAGATGCGCGCAAACAGGTCGGGCTGGTCCTTCACGTACACCGTCACCTGCAGGCCTTCGCCGATCGGCGCCAGGCGCGATTTCACGACGGGCTTGTCGCGGCCCAGCCTATCGACCAGGCAGCGCGTCTGCCACGCGATGTCGGACGCGTCGTGGCGCAGGAAATAGGCCATGTCGAGCTGCTTCCACAGCGCCTCGTGCGCATCGGACGGCAGGCCGAACAGGCGCAGCGTGGCCAGCGCTTCCTGCTGGCGCGCGCGCAGTTCGCGGTCGGCGGAGGGCGGCTCGCCGCCCAGCACGCGCAGCGTCATCTTGTACAGGTCTTCCAGCAGCTTCGCCTTCCACGCGTTCCACACTTTCGGGCTCGTGCCGCGGATGTCGGCCACCGTCAGCAGGTACAGCGCGGTCAGGTGGCGCTCGTCGCGCACGAGGCGGGCGAAGGACTGGATCACGTCCGGGTCGGACAGGTCCTGCTTTTGCGCGACGACGGACATCGTCAGGTGGTGCTCGACGAGGAACACGACCAGTTCCGTGTCTTCCTCGGACAGCGCGTGGTCGCGGCAGAATTCGCGCGCATCGACCTTGCCCAGTTCCGAGTGGTCGCCGCCGCGGCCCTTGGCGATGTCGTGGAAGAGGGCGGCGACGTACAGCAGCCAGCGGTCGCGGAAATTGGCGATCAGCTGGCTGCAGAACGGGTATTCGTGCGCGTGCTCCGTCATCGTGAAGCGGCGCATGTTCCGCACGACCATCATGATGTGCTGGTCGACCGTGTACACGTGGAACAGGTCGTGCTGCATCTGGCCGATGATGCGCCGGAAGTTCGGCAGGTAGCGGCCCAGGATGCCCATGTCGTTCATGCGGCGCAGCGCGTGCACGAGGCCCACGGGCGCCTGCAGCACGCGCAGGAACAGGGCGCGGTGCTGTGGCTTCGCGCGGAACGCGTCGTCGATGAGGGTGCGGGCGTGCCACAGGGCGCGCATGGTGCGTGCGGTCATGCCCTTGATGTCGGGGCGCTCCGTCATCAGCACGAAGATTTCCAGCACGGCGGCAGGCGTGGATTCGAAGGTGTCGTCCGCGGCGATGTCGATGAAGCCGCCCACTTCGTTGAAGCGCGGGTTGATCGGCACCGGCTGCGACGGCGTGGGGAACAGGTAGGCTTCGATGTTCTGCAGCAGGATCGTGTTCAGCTGGGTCACGGTCTTCGCGGCCCAGTAATATCTCTGCATCAGGAATTCGCTGGCGCGGCGTGCATCGAGGCCTTCGCCGGTCGACGTGAGGCCGAACGTTTCCGCGATGGCCGTCTGCACGTCGAACACGAGGCGGTCTTCCCGCCGGTTCGTCTGCAGGTGCAGGCGGATGCGGATGTCCTTGAAGGCGCGCTCCTTTTCCATCAGCTGGCGCGCTTCCTCGCGCGTGATCAGGCCGCGGATCGCGAGCTGGCTCCAGGAATTCGCGAGGCCGGCCGCCTTGGCCACCCACAGGATCACCTGCAGGTCGCGCAGCGCGCCCGGACTTTCCTTGACGTTCGGCTCCAGCGAGAACGGCGTGAATTCGTATTTCGCGTGACGCAGGCGCATCTCGGCCGTCTTGGCCTGGAAGAAGGCCTGCGGGTCCATCGCCTCGTCGTAGCGGCGCAGCAACTCGTTGAGCACGGCTTCATTGCCCGTCACGAGGCGGGCTTCCAGCAGGCTCGTCTGCACGGTGATGTCGGCGGCCGACTCCGTCATGCACTCGTCCACGGTGCGGATGCTGTGGCCGATTTCCAGGCCCAGGTCCCATAGCAGCTGCACGAAGTTTTCCAGCTTCGCCTGTGCGATCGCGTCGGGCGGGTTGCCCAGCAGGATCAGCAGGTCGACGTCGGAATTCGGGAACAGCTCGCCGCGGCCGTAGCCGCCCACGCCCACGAGCGCCGCGTCCGCCGGGAGACCGGCCGCGTGCCACGCATCCGCCAGCACGCCGTCGACGCTGTGGCGCAGGCCGCGCAACAGTTTTTCCGGCTTGCCGTTCTCGCGGAACTCGGCGATGACGAGCTGGCGCTCGGCTTTCAGGCGCTGTTTCAATTGCAGCGGCTGCAGGGGTTGTGTCGGGGCGATGGTGGCAGTGGACATGGGAGCGGGTCAGGCGGCGACGGTGTCTTTCGGCTGGACGATGGCGGGAGGCGGCGGGGTGCCGGCCGACGTCGTCAGCACTTCATAGCCCGTCTCCGTCACGAGGATCATGTGTTCCCACTGGGCCGACAGGCTGCGGTCCTTCGTCTTGATCGTCCAGCCGTCCGGCATTTCGCGGATCTCGCGGCGGCCGGCGTTGATCATCGGCTCGATCGTGAAGATCATGCCGGCTTTCAGTTCCTCGCCCGTGCCCGGCCGGCCGTAGTGCAGCACCTGCGGTTCTTCGTGGAACACCTTGCCGATGCCGTGGCCGCAGAATTCGCGCACGACGGAATAGCCCGCGTTTTCCGCATGCTGCTGGATCACGTGGCCGATGTCGCCCAGGTGCGCGCCCGGTTTCACCTTGCTGATGCCCAGCCACATGCATTCGTAGGTGATGTCCGTCAGGCGGCGTGCCAGCTTCGACGGTTCGCCGATGAAGAACATGCGGCTGTTGTCGCCATGATAACCATCCTTCGTGATGACGGTGACGTCGATGTTCACCACGTCGCCATTCTTGAGGACCTTGTCGCCCGGAATCCCGTGGCAGATCACGTCGTTGACGGAGGTGCAGACGGCTTTCGGGAACGGCGGGTAGCCCGGCGGCGCATAGTTCAGCGGGGCGGGGACGGTGCCTTGCACGTTGACCATGTATTCATGGCACAGGCGGTCCAGTTCGCCGGTGGTCACACCCGGTTTGACGAAGGGCGTGATGTAGTCGAGCACCTCGGCGCCGAGGCGGCCGGCGATGCGCATGCCCTCGATGTCTTCCGGGGTCTTGATGGAAATTGCCATATTAATCCGTTCTGCGATAAGTTCTGTACCGGTCATTATATGTGATTCATAACGCCGCCGGGCCGGCGGCCGCCGCCGCTTTTTGAGAGCCGGATGCGTGCGCAAGCTTGAAATTCGTGTCAAATCCCGCTAGAATCTCGGGTTGCTCGTGTCCGTATCGAGCAATTTGTGAATGTAAATCGCGAATGCGGCCGACAAGGGTGCCCGAAAACGGGTGTACCGGCCGTCATTCAAGACCCAACCCTGGAGAATACAATGTCTGTCACTATGCGCGAAATGCTGGAAGCCGGTGTTCACTTCGGCCACCAGACCCGTTTCTGGAACCCGAAAATGGCCCCGTTCATCTTCGGTCATCGCAACAAGATCCACATCATCAACCTGGAAAAAACCATGGCGATGTACCAGGATGCGATGAAGACCATCAAGCAGATCGCCGCCAACCGCGGCACGATCCTGCTGGTGGGCACGAAGCGCCAGGCCCGCGACATCATCGCCGCCGAAGCACAGCGCGCCGGTGTGCCGTACGTCGACCAGCGCTGGCTGGGCGGCATGCTGACCAACTTCAAGACCATCAAGACCTCGATCAAGCGCCTGAAGGACATGGAAGCCGCCATCGAGTCGGGTGAAGTCGAGAAGATGAGCAAGAAAGAAGCGCTGATGTTCTCGCGCGAACTGGAAAAGCTGCAGAAGTCGATCGGCGGCATCAAGGACCTGCAGGGCGTGCCGGACGCGATCTTCGTCGTGGACGTCGGCTACCACAAGGGCGCCGTCACCGAAGCTGGCAAGCTGGGCATCCCGGTCATCGGCGTGGTCGATACCAACCACTCGCCGGAAGGCGTGTCGCACGTGATCCCGGGTAACGACGACTCGTCGAAGGCCATCACCCTGTACGCACGCGGCGTCGCCGATGCGATCCTGGAAGGCCGCGCCAACGCGACCAACGAAGTCGCCGAGATGGTCAAGTCGGCTGACGACTTCGTCGAAGTTTCCGAGCAAGCTTAATTGCCCGCGGGTCAAGGCCCGCTGAGCTGTAAAGGGGCGCCGAGCCTAAGATTCGAGCGCCCCTTTTTGTAAGCAATTCCTGAACAGATTAATAATATGCAAGACGTCGCAGACGACGGCTTGCTCCTACTTTTAGGAGAATGAACATGGCAGCGATTACTGCAGCGATGGTTGGCGAACTGCGCGCCAAGACCGACGCACCGATGATGGAATGCAAGAAGGCACTGAACGAAGCCGAAGGCGACATGGCGCGTGCCGAAGAGATCCTGCGCGTCAAGCTGGGCGGCAAGGCATCGAAGGCGGCAGCCCGCATCACGGCTGAAGGTGTCGTGACGGCTTATGTTGCCGGCAACGTCGGCGCGCTGGTCGAAATCAATAGCGAAACCGACTTCGTCGCCAAGAACGACGAGTTCATGGCCATGGCCAACCTGGCTGCCAAGCTGGTCGCCGAGAACAACCCGGCCGACGTCGCCGCCCTGGCCGCCCTGCCGGTCGACGGCAAGACCTTCGACGACGTGCGTACGGCACTGATCGGCAAAATCGGCGAGAATATGACCGTTCGCCGCTTCCAGCGCTTCGAAACCACCGGCAAGCTGGCATCTTACCTGCACGGCAACCGCATCGGCGTGATCGTCGACTACGACGGCGCCGACGAGCAGGTCGGCAAGGACGTCGCGATGCACATCGCCGCGATGAAGCCGGTCTCCCTGTCGGCAGAGCAAGTGCCGGCCGAGCTGATCGAGAAAGAGCGTTCGGTTGCTCAGCTGAAAGCCAAGGAAGACGCCGACAAGGCCGTCGCCGAAGGCAAGCAGCCGCAATCGGCCGAGATCGTCGCCAAGCGTATCGACGGTTCGGTGCAGAAGTACCTGAAAGAAGTGTCGCTGTTCAACCAGGCTTTCGTGAAGAACGACAAGCAAAGCGTCGAGCAGATGCTGAAGGCCGCCAACACCACCGTGAAAGCATTCACGATGTACGTGGTCGGCGAAGGCATCGAGAAGAAAGTCGACGACTTCGCAGCGGAAGTGGCAGCCCAGATGGCTGCTGCCAAGCAGTAATAAAAGAGAACGGGCCGCAAGGCCCGTTTTTACAACCGGGCGGCGATCCCGTCCGGTGCAGTACCGAATTTGAACATCAATGACCACAGGAGTCCCATTCATGACAAAACCAGCCTACCAACGAGTCCTCCTCAAACTGTCTGGCGAAGCGCTGATGGGCGACGATCCGTTCGGCATCAACCGCGCCACCATCGAGCGCATGGTCGCCGACGTCGCGGAGGTGTCGAAGCTGGGTGTGGAACTGGCAGTGGTGATTGGCGGCGGCAATATCTTCCGCGGCGTCGCGCCGGGTGCGCAGGGCATGGACCGCGCGACGGCCGACTATATGGGGATGCTGGCCACCGTGATGAATGCGCTCGCGCTGGCCGACGCCATGCGCCAGCAGGGCATCACCGCCCGCGTGATGTCGGCGATCGGCATCGAGCAGGTGGTCGAGCCGTACGTGCGCCCGAAGGCGCTGCAATACCTGGAAGAGGGCAAGGTCGTCGTGTTCGCAGCCGGTACCGGCAACCCCTTCTTCACCACCGACACCGCCGCCGCACTGCGCGGTTCGGAAATCTCGGCCGAAATTGTATTGAAGGCAACCAAGGTCGATGGCGTATATACTGCCGATCCGAAGAAGGATCCGCATGCGACCCGCTACGAACAGATCTCGTTCGACGAAGCGATCGCGAAGCACCTGCAGGTGATGGACGCCACCGCGTTCGCCCTGTGCCGTGACCAGAAGCTGCCGATCAAGGTGTTCTCGATCGTCAAGCCGGGTGCGCTCAAGCGCGTGATCATGGGCGAGGACGAGGGTACACTCGTACACGTTTAATCAATAGTTAGAAATACAGGAGAGCAGCATGTCCGTAGCTGACGTTAAAAAAAGTGCCCAGGACAAGATGGCGAAATCCATCGAGACCCTGAGAGGCAACCTGGCCAAGGTTCGCACCGGCCGCGCCCACACCGGCATCCTGGACCACGTGATGGTCGACTACTACGGTTCGCCGACCGCGCTGCCGATGGTCGCCAACCTGACGCTGATCGACGCCCGCACCATCGGGGTCCAGCCGTATGAGAAGAAGATGCTGAACGTCATCGAAAAGGCGATCCGCGAATCCGACCTGGGCCTGAACCCGTCGACGTTCGGCGAGCTCGTCCGCGTGCCGACCCCGGCGCTGACCGAAGAGCGCCGCAAGGAAATGGTCAAGCTGTGCAAGTCGGAAGCGGAAGACGCGAAGATCGCCGTCCGCAACGTGCGCCGCGACGCCAACGAACAGCTGAAGAAGCTGGTCAAGGACAAGGCGATCTCGGAAGACGACGAGCGCCGCGCCCAGGACGATGTCCAGAAGATGACCGACAAGGCCGTCGTCGACATCGACAAGCTGGTTGCCGAGAAAGAAAAAGAAGTGATGACGGTGTGATCCGTATTGCGGCATGATATGCCGCATATCGTCGTGGACGTCGGACCGGCAGGCCAGGCTTGACCGGTCCGTTCCGCCTTTTGTTGTAGCCGCCATTTGGCCAGATTTATGATTTTCAAAAGTTCGACCACCGCAGTCCCCGAAGCGCCGACGGTGCCGCGCCATATCGCCATCATCATGGACGGCAACGGCCGCTGGGCGACCAAACGCCTGCTGCCCCGCGTGGCCGGCCACGTCAAGGGCGTGGACGCCGTGCGCAAGATCGTCGAAGCCTGCGTGGATCGTGGCGTGGAATACCTGACGCTGTTCGCGTTTTCGTCGGAAAACTGGCGCCGTCCGGCCGACGAAGTGTCCTACCTGATGGGCCTGTTCGTCACCGCGCTCGAACGCGAAGTGTCGAAAATGCATGCGAATAACATCCGCCTGAAGGTCGTGGGCGACCTGTCGCGCTTCGATGCGAAGCTGCAGGACATGATCGCCAACGCCGAGCGGCGCACCGCCAACAACGCCCGCCTGACCGTCACCGTGTGCGCCAACTACGGCGGCCGCTGGGACATCATGCAGGCGACGGGCAAGATGGTCGCGGCCAACCCGGGCGTGACCGAGTACACCGAAGAGATGCTGGCCGAGCACCTGGCGATGGCCTATGCGCCGGAGCCGGACCTGTTCATCCGCACCGGCGGCGAAGAGCGCATCTCGAACTTCCTCCTGTGGCAGCTCGCGTATTCGGAGCTGTACTTCACCGACACCTTCTGGCCGGACTTTTCGCCCGACTCGCTCGACACGGCGATCGCGTCCTACCAGAGCCGGGAACGCCGCTTCGGCCGCACCGGCGAACAGGTCGCCAACAAGGCTAAATAAGGCTATACAGCTGATGCTCAGAACCCGCGTCATTACCGCCGTCGTGCTGCTGGCAATTTTGCTGCCAGTCCTTTACTTCAACAACTACACGGCGTTCGCGGTCGTGGCGACGGTGTTCTTCGGCGCCGCCATCTGGGAATGCTTCCGGCTGTTCAATCCGGAGACGCACAACGCCCACGTGATCGCGCTCGTGTGGTCCGCCGTGTTCGCGATGTCCGTGTTCACGGGGCACACGAACCTGTCGTTCTGGGCGGCGCTGAGCGTCGCGTTGTGGATCGCCCGGTTCGCGCCGTCGCTGAAGATCGGCCTGCCGCCGCTGGGCACGCCCGCGAACACGGTGCTGTCGCTCGTCTACGCGTTCGCCGTGGTCGGCTGCTTCGCGGCCATCGTCGACCTGTATTCGCACTCGCCGCTGTTCCTGCTGTCCGTGCTCGCGATCGTGTGGGTGGCCGACATCGGCGCCTACTTTTCCGGGAAGGCGTTCGGCAAGCACAAGCTGGCCCCATCGATTTCGCCCGGTAAGTCGTGGGAAGGCGCGATCGGCGGCGGCATCGCCGTGCTCGTGCTGGGCGGCCTGTCGGTCCAGTTCGGCGGCGACGCCTTCGCGCAAACCTTCGCCGTGCGCGTCCAGCACACGTACGGCTGGCCCGTGCTTGCCGTCGTGCTCGTGCTGATGACGGCCGCCAGCATCGTCGGCGACCTGTTCGAGTCCCAGCTCAAGCGGCGCGCCGGCATGAAGGACAGCAGCAACCTGCTGCCCGGCCATGGCGGCGTGCTGGACCGCATCGACGCACTGATCCCCGTGCTGCCGCTCGCCGCGCTGATCGGCTCGCGGCTGTAAGACACAGGCCGTTCCAACGCGGGCGGCGCGCCGTCTTGACGCGCGCCGTGCCAGAATGACTCAGCGCTGGTCATCCTTTCTGCCTGCACATGTTGGAACGACCTTGACAATGGAACGCAACATGCAAAGCATCACTATCCTTGGCGCCACCGGTTCGATCGGCGTCTCGACCCTCGACGTGCTGGCACGTCATCCCGACAAATACCGTGTGTACGCGCTGTCCGCGCACGAGCGCGTGGATGCGCTCGCCGCGCAATGCCGCGTGTTCCGTCCGCAGCGCGCCGTCGTCGGCACGCTTGACGCGGCCACGCGCCTGCGCGACCTGCTGGCCGGCCTCCCGATCGACGTCGCTTACGGCGAGGCGGCGCTGTGCGAGATCGCAGCCAGCCCTGACACGGACACGGTGATGGCCGCCATCGTCGGCGCCGCCGGCCTCGCGCCCACGCTCGCGGCCGCGCGCGCGGGCAAGAAGATCCTGCTGGCGAACAAGGAAGCGCTCGTGATGTCCGGCCAGCTGTTCATGGACGCCGTCAAGGAGCACAAGGCGACACTCCTTCCGATCGACTCCGAGCACAACGCCATCTTCCAGTCGCTGCCGGGCACGTATGCTCGTTCGCCGGACGTGGCCGGCGTCGCCAGGATCCTGTTGACGGCGTCCGGCGGCCCGTTCCTGCAGCGTGCCGTCGAGACGCTGGAACATGTCACGCCAGAAGAAGCCTGCAAGCATCCGAACTGGTCGATGGGCCGCAAGATCTCCGTCGACTCCGCCACGATGATGAACAAGGGCCTCGAAGTGATCGAGGCGCACTGGCTGTTCGGCGCGCCGGCCGACAGGATCGAAGTGGTGATCCACCCGCAAAGCGTGATCCACTCGATGGTGTCGTACGTGGACGGCTCCGTGCTGGCGCAGCTCGGCAACCCGGACATGCGCACGCCGATCGCCCACGCGCTCGCGTACCCGGAACGCATCGCGTCGGGCGTCGACCAGCTCGACCTGACGACGTTCGCCGCGCTGCAATTCCACAAGCCGGATTTCGACCGCTTCCCGTGCCTGGCGCTCGCCTTCGACGCCTTGCGCGCGGGCGGCACCGCGCCCGCATTGCTGAACGCGGCGAACGAAATCGCGGTCCAAGCCTTCCTGGAGCGCCGCATCGGCTTCCGCGACATCGACCGCGTCGTACGCCGCGTGATGGACGAGAACCCGCATGGCGAGGCGACCAGCATCGAGGCCGTGATGGCCCAGGACGCGCGTGCCCGCGACGCGGCCGGACGCATCGTGCATGCGCTGCGCACTTGAACAACGCGGGCCCTGACGGGAGAGTGTCATGAACCTGATCCACACCCTGCTGGCCTTCCTGCTGGCGCTGGGACCGCTGATCGTCTTTCACGAACTGGGCCACTACGTCGTCGCGCGCCTGTGCGGCGTGAAGGTGCTGCGCTTCTCGATCGGCATGGGGCGCATCGTGTGGTCGCGCCGCTTCGGTCCGGACCAGACGGAATGGGCGATCTCGGCGCTGCCCATCGGCGGCTACGTGAAGATGCTCGACGCGCGCGATCCCTCTACCGCGCCGACCAACGACGCGGACCTGCCGCGCGAATTCACGCGCCAGAACGTGTGGAAGCGCATCGCCATCGTGGCGGCGGGCCCCATCGCCAACTTCATCCTCGCCATCGTCGTGATGGCGGCGCTGTTCATGCACGGGAAAGAGGAGCCGGGCACGCGCCTGCGCGCGATGCCGGAGGCGTCGGCCGTGTACAAGGCGGGCGTGCGCGGCGGCGACGTCGTCACGGCCGTCAACGGCAGGCCCGTGCAGTCGTGGACGGAGCTGCGCTGGGAGATCGTGCGCGCCGCCATCGACAAGCATGCGGCCGAACTGACCTTGCGCGGGCCGGGCCCGAACTCGGCGCCATACCGCGCCGTGCTGCCCGCGGACCGCATGGCCAGCCTGGACGTCGACAGCGACGTGCTGGGCGTCCTCGGCATGCAGCTGTGGCGCCCGCGGCCCAGCGTCGACAAGGTGCTGCCGGACGGCGCCGCCGCGCGCGCGGGCCTGCGCCAGGGTGACCTCGTGACCTCGATCGACGGCAAGAACATCGCAGACGGCATCGACTTCATCGAAGCCGTGCGCGGCGCCGCCGGCAAGACCCTGCAGGTGGGTGTGCAGCGCGGTGACCAGTTGCTCGTGCTGCCCCTCACGCCGGACCGCGATCCGCAGTCGGGCAAGGGCCTGGTGAAGCTGATGATCGCGCAGGCGCCGGAGATGGTGACCGTGAAGGCGGGGCCGCTGGAGGCGTTCGCGAAGGGTGCGCAGCGCACGTGGGAGACGAGCGCGATGACCGTCAAGATGATCGCGAAGATGATCGTGGGCGAGGTCTCGCTGAAAAATGTAACCGGCCCGATCACGATCGCGGACGTGGCCGGACAGACCGCCCGCTCTGGCCTGGAGCCGTTCCTGGAGTTCATCGCCTTCATCTCCATCAGCCTGGGTGTAATGAATCTGTTACCAATTCCCGTTCTGGACGGTGGCCATTTGCTGTATTATTCGCTGGAAGTTTTGACCGGGCGCCCCTTGCCCGCGCGGATCGGCGAGATCGCGCAGCGTGCCGGGGTCGGCCTGCTGTTCATGCTGATGGCGCTTGCCGTCTTCAACGACCTGGTGCGACTGCTCTGAACACACGGCACTCCGATATGCACGCTGCGCCTGCGGCGTGCACCGGAGTGTCCGGCTTAAGCAGATGTTCGGCTCGAGCAGACCATGCACCGGCGAAGAACAAGTAACGTTGTCCAATGACTGACCCATTGATCTAACCGATGAATTTACAACCCGAACGTTTTGCCCAGCCGCGTTTTGCCTTGCCCTCCCGTCGCAGCATGATCGGCGCAGCCGTGCTGGCCCTCTGTGCCGGTCACGCCGCCGCCGTCGCTCCCTTCGTCGTGAAGGACATCCGGGTCGAAGGCATCCAGCGGACCGAGGCAGGCACGGTGTTCAGCTACCTGCCGGTGCGCGTGGGCGAGACCTTCGACGACGAAAAAGGCACGGCGGCGATCAAGGCGCTGTATGCCACCGGCTTCTTCAAGGACATCCGCCTGGAAGAAGAAAACGGCGTGCTCGTGGTCCTGGTCGAGGAACGTCCGGCCATCGCCGCCGTCGACTTCACCGGCACCAAGGAATTCGAAAAGGACATGCTCGTCAAGGCGCTGAAGGACATCGGCGTCGGCGAGACCAAGATCTTCGACAAGGCCTCCGTCGACCGCGCCGAGCAGGAGCTCAAGCGCCAGTACCTGTCGCACGGCCTGTACGGCGTCAAGATCACCACGACCGTCACCCCGATCGAGCGTAACCGCGTGAACGTCATGTTCAACGTGGACGAGGGCGACGTCGCCAAGATCAAGCAGATCAACATCGTCGGCAACAAGGCGTTCTCCGACAAGGAACTGCGCCAGCTGCTGCAGCTGAACACCTCCGGCTGGTTCACGTGGTATTCCAAGGCCGACCAGTACTCGAAGCAGAAGCTGACGGGCGACCTGGAGACCATCAAGTCGTGGTACCTGAATCACGGCTACCTGGAAGTGAACGTCGAGTCCACGCAGGTCTCGATCACCCCGGACAAGAAGGACATCTACCTCACCATCAACATCACGGAAGGCGAGAAGTACACCGTCTCCGGCGTCAAGATGGATGGCGAACTGTTCGGCCGCGGGGAAGAACTCAAGAACCTGATCCTGCTGAAGCCGGGCCAGACGTATTCCGGCGACCTGCAGGAAGCATCGAACAAGCGCATCGCCGACCGTCTCGCGAGCTTCGGCTACGCGTTCGCGAACGTCACCGCGAACCCGGAGATCAACCGCGAGAAGCGCGAAGTCGCCTTCACGTTCTTCGTCGATCCGGGCAAGCGCGCGTACGTGCGCCATATGACCATCTCGGGCAACACGATCACCCGCGACGAAGTGATCCGCCGCGAATTCCGCCAGTTCGAGAGCTCGTGGTACGACCCGAACCGGGTGAAGATGTCGCGCGACCGCGTCGACCGCATGGGTTATTTCAAGGACGTGACGGTCGAGACGCCGGAAGCGCAGGGCACCAACGACGCCGTGGACGTGAACATCGCCGTCGTCGAAAAGCCGACCGGTAACTTCATGGTCGGCGGCGCGTTCTCGCAGGCGGAGAAATTCACCTTCACCGCGTCCGTCACGCAGGCCAACTTCGCCGGCAGCGGCAACACGGTCGGCATCGAACTGAACACCAGCCGCTACAACCGCACGATCTCGTTCGCGCAGACGAACCCGTACTTCACCGACGACGGCATCTCGCGCGCGTTCCAGCTGTACCTGCGCACGTCGCGTCCGCCGGCGCTGAACATCGGTTCGTACACCGTGCGCCAGCAGGGCGGCAACCTCACGTTCGGCGTGCCGTTCTCGGAAATCGACACCGTCTACTTCGGCGCCGGCCTGGAAAAGACCCGCCTCGAGACGGACGAGAGCTCACCGACGCTGTACCAGCAGTTCGTGATGCAGAACTCGAAGGACCCGATCGCGAAGGCGACGGGCGTGGGCGAGGCGACGACGAATGCGATCCCGCTGACCGTGGCCTGGGGCCGCGATTCGCGCGACTCCGCCATCACGCCGACGCGCGGCCGCTACCAGCGCGCCAACCTGGAAGTCGACCTCCTCGGCGACTCCAAGTACTACCGCGTGGTGTACGAGCACCAGTGGTACCGTCCGATCACGCGCTGGATGACCCTCGCGCTGAAGGGTGAGCTGGACTACGGCGCGGGCCTCGGCGGCCACGCGTACCCGGTCTTCAAGAACTTCTACGGCGGCGGCATCGGTTCGGTGCGCGGCTACGAGAGCTCGTCGCTCGGTATCGTCGACCCGCGCACGTACGACGCCCTGGGCGGCGCCAAGCGCGTGATCGGCAACGCCGAGCTGCAGTTCCCGTTCCCGGGCAGCGGCCAGGATCGCTCGCTGCGCTGGTTCACCTTTGCCGACGGCGGCCAGATCTACCAGGAGCACGAACCGATCCGCACGTCGCAGCTGCGCTACTCGGCGGGTATCGGCCTGTCGTGGATTTCCCCGGTGGGCCCGCTCAAGTTGAGTTATGCTAAGCCCTTGAACGCGAAGGAGGGCGACCGCCTTGAGCGCTTCCAGTTCCAGATGGGTACCGGTTTCTGACCCGGCCCGTCGTCGAAACAAGGATTGCGAAGAATATGTTGAAAAAATCGTTAGCCGCGCTGCCGCGTAGCCTGGTGCTGGCGCTGCTGTGCGCCGGTGCGATGGCGCAGGCGTCCGCGCAGAGCGGGATGAGCCGCATCGGCTTCGTCTACACCGAGCGCCTGATGACCGAGTCCAAGCTGGCCAAGGCGGCGGACGCGAAGCTGCAGTCGGAATTCTCCAAGCGCCAGAAACAGCTCGACGACGCAGTGCAGAAGTACAAGGTGAGCCGCGAGAAATTCGACGACGAAGCGCCGAAACTCTCCGACGTCGACCGCACCAAGCGCACGCGCGAGCTGCTCGACATGGAGAAGGACGTGCAGCGCATGCAGCGCGAGTACAACGAGGACCTGTTCCAGCGCAAGAACGAGGAGCGCGCCGCCATCGCGCAGAAAGCCTATAAACTGATCGAGCAGGTGGCCGAGCAGGAACACCTCGACGTCGTGCTGCAGGAAGCCATCTGGACCAGTCCGCGCATCGACATCACCGACCGGATCCTCAAACTGCTCGACAAGTAAGCATGTGAGCATGTGAGCCAACACGCTTCCCGGATGCCGGCCGGCTCGTTGAGCGGCCGGCAGTTTTCACTTCTTTTACGGAACGACCACGATGGGCACTCGACTGGGTGATTTGGTCGAACGCTTCGGTGGCCAGCTGGTAGGTGACCCGGACCTCGAGGTCCAGGGCATCGCACCGCTCGACGGCGCCGGCGCTTCGCACATCAGCTTTCTCAGCAACAGCAAACTGCGCGCGCTGGCCGCGCAAAGCGGCGCCGCGGCGCTGATCGTCTCGCCGCTGGACGACGCCACCGTCGCCACGACCTATGCCGGCGCGCGCATCGTCACCACCAACCCGTACGCCTATTTCGCCCGCGTCGCGCAGTACTTCGTGGCGCTCGAGGAAGTCGTGCCGCCGCCGGGCATCCACCCCAGCGCCGTCGTGCACGAGACGGCGCGCATCGCCCCGACCGCGCATATCGGCCCGAACGCGACGATCGAAGAGGGCGCCGTGATCGACGCCGGCGTGCGGATCGACGCCGGCTGCTTCGTCGGACGCGAGGCGGAGATCGGGGCAGACACGCATTTGTTCGCGAACGTGACCTTCCATGCGCGCTGCAAGATCGGCAAGCGCGGCATCCTGCACTCGGGCGCCGTGATCGGCACCGACGGTTTCGGCTTCGCGCGCGAGAACGGCGTGTACATCAAGATCCCGCAGACGGGCCGCGTGCTGCTGGGCGACGACGTCGACGTCGGCGCCAACACGACCATCGACCGCGGCGCGCTGGACGACACGATCATCGAAGACGGCGTGAAGCTCGACAACCAGATCCAGATCGGCCATAACTGCCGCATCGGGGCGAATACTGCCATGGCCGGCTGCGTGGGGGTAGCCGGCAGCGCGAAGATCGGCAAGAATTGCACGTTCGGCGGCGCGGCGATGGTGCTGGGGCACCTGGAAATCGCGGACAACGTCCATATCTCCTCGGGCAGCATGGTGTCGCGCTCCGTGCTCGAGCCGGGGCAGTACACGGGCTTTTATCCGCTCGCCAAGAACGCCGAATGGGAAAAGAGCGCCGCCATCGTGCGCAACCTGTCCTCGCTGCGCGAGAAGATGCGCAGCCTGGAAAAACAGATCAAACAATTGACGGAACCATCAGAACAAAAATGACGACCGAAGCCACCACCGCGACCAACAAGACCCTGGGGATCAACGAGATCAAGGAATACCTGCCGCACCGCTACCCGCTGCTGCTGGTGGACCGCGTGGTCGACTATGAGCTGGGCAAGACCATCACCGCCATCAAGAACGTGACCGTCAACGAAGAATTCTTCAACGGCCACTTCCCGCACAAGCCCGTGATGCCGGGCGTGCTGATGATCGAGGCGCTGGCGCAGACCGCAGCGATCCTGTCGTTCATGACCATGAACGTCAAGCCGGACGAGAACTCCGTCGTGTACTTCGTCGGCATCGACAACGCGCGCTTCAAGCGTCCGGTCGAGCCGGGCGACCAGCTCAAGATGGACATCGAGATCCTGCGCACCTCGCGCGGCATCTGGAAGTACAAGGCTGTCGCCAGCGTCGACGGCAAGGTCGCCGTCGAAGCTGAGCTGATGTGCACCATCCGCGCGAACGAGAAGGCAGGACAGTGATGAGCAAGGTCCACCCGAGCGCGATCGTCGATCCGAAGGCGGAGCTGGATTCCACCGTCGAAGTCGGCCCGTATTCGATCATCGGGCCGGACGTGCGCATCGGCGCGGGCACGGTCGTGGGCCCGCACGTCGTCATCGAAGGCCACACGACGATCGGCCGCGACAACCGCATCTTCCAGTTCGCGTCGCTGGGCGCCGCCCCGCAGGACAAGAAGTGGGCCGGCGAACCGACCCGCCTGGAAATCGGCGACCGCAACACGATCCGCGAATTCTGCACGTTCAACCTCGGTACCGTGCAGGATGCGGGCGTGACGCGCCTCGGCGACGACAACTGGATGTCCGCGTACACGCACCTGGCGCACGACTGCCAGGTCGGCAGCAACACGATCTTCTCGAACAATGCGCAGCTTGCGGGCCACGTGCACGTGGGCGACTGGGCGATCCTGTCGGGCTACTGCGGCGTGCACCAGTTCTGCAAGATCGGCGCGCACGCGTTCGTCGGCATGTACACGAGCCTCACGCAGGACGTGCCGCCGTTCGTCCTCGTCTCCGGCAACCCGGCCGAAGCGCACGGCGTGAACATCGAAGGGCTCAAGCGCCGCGGCTTCACGCGCGAGCAGATCAACGCGATCCGCACCGCGTACAAGACCATCTACCGTTCCGGCCTCACGCTGGAAGAAGCCAAGGCCAGGCTGGCGGAAGAGGAAGCCGCCGCCGGCGACGCCGCACAGCACATCCGCGCGCTGCGCGACTTCCTCGACAACGCGAGCCGTGGCATCGTCCGCTGAAGTCACGAAGCTCGCGCTGGTCGCCGGCGAAGTGTCCGGCGACCTGCTCGCGGCGCGCCTGATGGCGGGCCTCAAGCCGCGCCTGCCGGGCGTGGCGTTTTCCGGCATCGGCGGTCCGCGCATGCTGGAGCAGGGCCTCGTGTCGGACGTCCCGATGGACACGCTCACCGTGCGCGGCCTGCTGCCCGTGCTGCTGCGCTACCGCGAACTGAAGGGCATCCAGAACCGCCTGCGCGACCGCCTGCTGGCCGAGCGTCCGGCCGCATTCATCGGCGCCGACTACCCCGGCTTCAATCTCGGCCTGGAAGAGCAGTTGCGCGCGGCCGGCATCCCGACCGTGCACTTCGTCGGCCCGCAGATCTGGGCGTGGCGCGGCGGGCGCATCAAGAAAATCCAGCGCGCCGTCTCGCACATGCTCGTGATCTTCCCGTTCGAGGAAGAGATCTATCAAAAGGCCGGCGTGCCCGTCACGTACATCGGCCATCCGCTGGCGGAGACGATCCCGCTGGTGCCCGACGTGCTTGCCGCGCGCCGCCAGCTCGGCCTGCCGGAGAACGCGCGCGTCGTGACCGTCATGCCGGGCAGCCGCATGTCGGAAATCAAGTACCTGACCGAGCCCTACGTGCGGACAGTCCAACTGCTGGCGGCGCGGGATCCGTCAGTGCGCTTCATCGCGCCGATGGCGGGCGAACGGCAAAAAGCGTATTTTATGGAACTGGTGGCGAAGGCCGGTCTACAGGACGTGCCGCTGCAGCTCGTCGACGGCGAATCGCATGCGTGCATCGCGGCGGCCGACGCCGTGCTGGCCGCCTCGGGCACCGCGACCCTGGAAGTGGCGCTGTACAAAAAGCCGATGGTGATCGCCTACAAGGTCTTGCAGGCCGAGTGGCTGCTCATCCGGAACATGGGCTATCTGCCGTGGATCGGGCTGCCGAACATCCTGGCGCGCGACTTCGTCGTGCCGGAATTCCTGCAGCACGCGGCCACGCCGGAAGCGCTGGCGGAGGCCGTCTGGTTCCAGCTGACGGACGAGAACAACCGGGTGAGGCTGCAGCAACGCTTCACCGAAATGCATCACAGCCTGCTGCGCGACAGCGCGCGCGAAAGCGCCCGCGCCGTGCTCGAGGTGATAGGCAAAGCATGAGAAAGAAGACCTTCGATTTCTACCCCGGCCTGGCGAAGAAGAACCGGCCGTTCACGCTGGACGACATCGTCTGCGGCGTGGACGAGGCCGGACGCGGCCCGCTGGCCGGCCCGGTGTTCGCGGCCGCCGTGATCCTCGATCCGGCCCGTCCGATCGAAGGCTTGCGCGACTCGAAAAAACTGACGGAAGCACGGCGCGACGAGCTGGCGCCGCTGATCAGGGAGCACGCGCTGGCGTGGGCCATCGCCGAGTGCTCGCACGCGGAAATCGACACGCTGAACATCCTGCAGGCGACGATGCTGGCGATGCGCCGCGCCGTCGAACAGCTGGCGACCGTACCGACCATCGCCCTCATCGACGGCAACCGCTGCCCGCAATTCGCGCCGCACATCCGCGCGCACGCGGTGGTGGAGGGCGACGACAAGGTGCATGCGATCTCCGCCGCGTCGATCCTCGCGAAGACGGCGCGCGATGCGGCGCTCGTCGCGCTGCATGACACGTATCCGCAGTATGCGTTCGACCAGCACAAGGGCTATTCGACGGCGCTGCACCTCGCGCGCCTGCGCGAGCATGGTCCGAGTCCGGTGCACCGGCGCACCTTCGCGCCCGTGCGTGCGTTGCTCGAACCTGACCTGTTCGGGGAGCTCGCATGAAGAGCGTGACCTCGCGCGACAACCCGTTTTATAAAGAGCTGAAACACCTCGCGGGCAGCAGCCAGGCCCTGCGCAAGGCCGGCCGTTCGCTGCTGGACGGCGTGCACCTGTGCCAGGCCTACCTCGACCTCGTCGGGCAGCCCGTGCACTGCATCGTGTCCGAAGGCGCGCTGGCGAATCCCGAAGTGGCCGCCATCGTCGACCGCGTGACGGCGCCGGCCACGTCGCTGCCGGACGCGCTGTTCGGCGCGCTGTCGCAGGTCGAACACGGCATCCATCTGCTGTTCCTCGTCGAGACGCCGCGGCCGGTTCGTCCGGACGCCCTGGTGCAATCGGCCGTGCTGCTGGACGGCGTGCAGGACCCGGGCAATGCCGGCTCCATCCTCAGGAGTGCCGGCGCGGCGGGCATCAGGCAGGTGTATTGCAGCCCCGGCACCGCGTCGTGCTGGTCGCCGAAGGTGCTGCGCGCCGCGATGGGCGCCCATTTCGTGCTGGAGATCTTCGAGAACGTCGACCTGGCGGACCTGATCCGCACTGCGCAGGTGCCCGTGCTGGCGACGAGCGGCTATGCCAGCGAGCGGATCTACGACGTGGACCTGTCCCGCCCCGTCGCCTGGCTGCTGGGCCATGAAGGGCAGGGCGTGTCGGATGCGCTGCTGGACCTGGCCACGCACCGCGTCGTCATCCCGCACGCGGGCGCCGTGGAATCGCTGAACGTCGCCGCGTGCGCGGCCGTGTGTTTCTTCGAGCAGCTGCGCCAGCAAACGACGAAACCCCGGCGGGCATAGACGCGACAAGCCCGTTCGGTTACGCTTCGTGCAGGTCAAGACGGAGTCATGATGGACATGGGGCAAACGCAGTTGCACTCTTTGCACTTCCTGGTCGCGGAAGCGGACCCGGTGCAGCGCCGCGCGCTGATCGAGGCGCTCGGCCAGGTGGGCGCCACGCGCGTCACCGACGTGCCGGACGGCCCGATGGCGCTGCGCACCCTGCAGGCGGGTTTTACCCCGAAGATCGACGTCGCCGTCATCGACCTCGACCTGGGCGGCATGGACGGCCTGGAACTGCTGCGCGCGATCGCCGCGCTGAAGTCGGAGGTGCGGCTGATCGTCGTCGGCGCCCAGCCGGCAAGCGTGCTGTTCTCCGTCGAGAGCCTCGCGCAGGCGCATGGCGTCGACCTGCTGGGCACCGCCGCCAAGCCCGTCACGAGCACGAAACTCAAGGCCTTGCTGGACAATTACCAGGCGCCGCGGCGCGCGCCGGCGGTAGCGCCCGGCCCCAGCTTCACGTTCGCGGAAGTGGGCATGGGCCTGCAGAAGCGCCAGTTCGAGCCGTTCTTCCAGCCCAAGATCGAACTGGCGACGGGCCAGGTGAAAGGCCTGGAGACGTTCGCCCGCTGGCGCCATCCCGAGCACGGCGTGCTGGGGCCGTCGTCCTTCATCGGCGCGCTGGAAGCGAACAACCGCGTCGACTTCCTCGACTGGACGATGCTGGAAATGTCGGTGGAACGGTGCCGCCGCTACCACGACCAGGGCATCCCGATCTCGATTTCCCTGAACCTGGCGCCGGAGACGCTGGCGCATCCGCATTTCGTCCGCCAGGTGACGTCGACGATGCAGCGCCACGGCGTGCTGCCGGACTACCTGACGTTCGAGATGACGGAAACCGCTATCCTCAGCTTCGACGCCGACTTCATCGAACGCCTCGTGCGCCTGCGCATGATGGGTTTCGGCCTCGCGGTCGACGACTACGGCACGGGGCGCTCGAACCTGCAGATCCTCGCGCGCATCCCGTTCTCGGAACTCAAGATCGACCGTTCGTTCGTGGACGGCGCGTCGAAGAAGCGCCAGCTGGGCACCGTGCTGAAATCGTGCCTCGGGCTGGCGCACAGCCTCGATCGCATGTCCGTCGCCGTCGGCGTGGAGACGCGGCAGGACTGGGATTTCCTGCAGGGGCTCGGGTGCACGTATGCGCAGGGCTACCACATCGCCAATCCGATGCCGGCCGACGAATTTCCCGGCTGGCTGGAAGACTGGCGCCATTTCTTCTGAATGTACCGCCATCCGTATCCCGGCTATCCGGGACGCGTCCTCGAAGGACTGCTGAACGCACGCGGCCTCGCGCGGCTGCGCCACGCGCTGCTGTCACGCCTGCCGTTTCCCGTGCTGCGCAGCGACGTCGCGGACGTCGTGTACGTGACGTGGATGGTCGATGCGCGCGCCGCGCAGGCGCTGCTGCCGGACGGATTGCGCGTGTGGGAACGCGGCGGCCTGGCGCCGCTCACGGTGCTGACGTACCGGCACGGCCATTTCGGCCCGGCGCTGGCGGGGCCGTTGCGGCGCCTGTTCCCGTCGCCGTTGCAGAGCAACTGGCGGCTGTACCTCGACGGCCCGCCGCGCACGGTCTGGTTCCTGGAAAACATGATGGACAGCGGCGCCTATGTCGCGGCCACGCGTTTGTTCAGCGACATCATGCGCACGCACCGGCCGGCACGCTTCACGCACGACCGCGCCGGTGACGGCTTCGACACGCGTATCGACCCTGGCGCGGGCAGTGCGCCCGCGTTCGCGTGCACCGTGGGCGCAAGCGCGCAGCCCGTGCTGCCGCCGGCCTTCGCCGCCGCGTTCAAATCGTGGAACGACGCCGTGGCGATGCTCGCCCACCAGGATGCCGCGCTGGGCTGGTCGGCGCGGCTCGGGAAGCTCGTGCTGTCCCACATCGACCTGCCGATCCCGCTCGACGCCGTGCGGCCGCTGGTGCCGGCCGGCCCCGTCGCATGTTCGCTGCTGGATGCGCTGCCGGCCGCCGGGGACCCGCTGTGTTTCCTCGTGCCGAGCGTGCCGTTCCGGGTATTGTCCGAATCCGTGCTCCCGGCAAACCGGCGTACCTAGTACTCGCGGCGGTCCGGCTTGATCTCCTGGAGGATGGTCGTCGCGATCTCCTCGATCGACTTGGTGGTCGACGACAGCCACCGGATCCCCTCGCGCCGCATCAGCTGCTCGGCCTCGTTCACCTCGTAGCGGCAATTCTCCAGCGACGCATACTTGCTGCCCGCGCGCCGCTCGTTGCGGATCTCGGACAGGCGTTCCGGCGTGATCGTCAGGCCGAAGATCTTGTGCTTGAACTGCGGCAGCGCCGACGGCAGCTTGTTGCGTTCGAAATCGTCCGGGATCAGCGGGTAGTTCGCCGCCTTGATTCCGTACTGCATCGCCAGGTACAGGCTGGTCGGCGTCTTGCCCGAGCGCGACACGCCCACGAGGATCACGTCCGCGTCCGCCAGGTTCTTGTGCGACTGGCCGTCGTCGTGCGCCAGCGAGAAGTTGATGGCCTCGATGCGGTTCTTGTATTCCTCCGTGTCGACAACGTTGTGGATGCGGCCGATCGTGTGCGTCGACTTCACCCGCAATTCCTGCTCGAGCGGGGCGACGAACGTCTGGAACAGGTCCATGTGCATGCCCTGGGCCGCGCGGATCACGGCCGACAGGTCGTGTTTCACGAGCGTGGAAAACACGATCGGGCGCTGGTTGTCGGCGATCGCCGCGTCGTTGATGCGGCGGGCGGCCGCGTAGGCTTTGTCGATCGTGTCGATGAAGGGCAGGCGGATCTGCCGGAAGCGCATCTCGAACTGGCTCAGCACCGCGTGGCCGAAGGTTTCCGCCGTGATGCCCGTGCCGTCGGAAACGAAGAAAACGGTGCGCGCGGCGCCCGGACTGCCTGGGGTGTTAGCGAAAGACATGATGTTTTTTAGACAGATAATGACAAAGTTGCAGCTGGTTGGGCTGTGAAACCCGGGCGCGCGCGGTAAAATGCTCGGGAACGGGTTGTTGGATTGTGCTTTACGACGCCAAGAATAACAAGAAATCCCCCGGAAACTCGACCAGCCTGCCGCGCGAAGCCCGCCTTGAGCAACGATTGCTCGGCGCGCCGCCGCTGCCTAGCCAGGCTCGTCCGTCATCCGGCCGTCGGCGCATCCGCCGTACAGATTTCCATCATCAAAAAGGTGTTTTACCATGACTAACCTGTCGAATGCAGTATTGAAGGCGCCCGATCCCACAGCGGCCGGCGCGAGCGAAGCGGTCTACGTCGCCTCGTTCGAGACCCTGCGCATGACCGACGTCGAGTCGGTCGGCGGCAAGAACGCGTCGCTCGGCGAGATGATCAGCCAGCTGGCCGAGGCCGGCGTGCGCGTGCCGGGCGGCTTCGCCACCACGGCCCAGGCCTTCCGCGACTTCCTGAACCACTCGGTCGACGGCGGTCCCTCTCTCGGTGACCGCATTGCCCGGCGCCTGGAAGGCCTGGACATCGACGACGTACGTTCACTGGCCACCGCGGGTGCAGAGATCCGCCAGTGGATCATCGACACCCCGTTCCAGCCGCGCCTGCAGGCCGAAATCGAAGCCTTCTACGACCGCCTCGTGGCCGATTCGGACACGGAAGTGTCGTTCGCCGTGCGCTCGTCCGCCACCGCGGAAGACCTGCCGGACGCCTCGTTCGCGGGCCAGCAGGAGACGTTCCTGAACGTCGTCGGCATCGACAACGTGCTGGAAGCGATGAAGCACGTGTTCGCGTCGCTGTACAACGATCGCGCGATCTCGTACCGCGTCCATAAAGGCTTCACCCACGCCGAAGTCGCGCTGTCGGCCGGCGTGCAGCGCATGGTCCGTTCCGACACGGGCGCCGCCGGCGTCATGTTCACGATCGACACGGAATCCGGCTTCAAGGACGTCGTGTTCGTCACGTCGAGCTACGGCCTGGGCGAGACCGTCGTGCAGGGCGCCGTCAACCCGGACGAGTTCTACGTGCACAAGCCGATGCTGGAACAGGGCAAGAAGCCCGTCATCCGCAAGAACATCGGTTCCAAGCTGATCAAGATGGAGTTCACGAAGGAAGCCAAGGCCGGCCGCTCCGTGCAGACCGTCGACGTGCCCATCGAGCAGCGCAACCGCTATTCGCTGACCGACGAGGAAGTCGTCGAGCTGGCGAAATATGCCGTCATCATCGAGAAGCACTACCAGCGCCCGATGGACATCGAGTGGGGCAAGGATGGCCGCGACGGCAAGCTGTACATCCTGCAGGCCAGGCCGGAAACCGTGAAGTCGCAGCAGAAGGCGACGGATTCCCAGCAGCGCTTCAAGCTGAAGGGCACGGGCACCGTGCTGACCTCGGGCCGCGCCATCGGCCAGAAGATCGGCGCCGGTCCGGTGCGCGTCATCAACGACCCGTCCGAGATGGAAAGAGTGCAGCCGGGGGACGTGCTGGTCGCCGACATGACGGACCCGAACTGGGAGCCCGTGATGAAGCGCGCCTCCGCCATCGTGACGAACCGTGGCGGCCGCACGTGCCACGCGGCGATCATCGCCCGTGAACTGGGCGTGCCGGCCGTCGTCGGCTGCGGCGACGCGACGGAAACGCTGAAGGACGGCACGTTCGTGACCGTGTCCTGCGCCGAAGGCGACGAGGGCCGGATCTACGACGGCCTGCTGGAAACGGAAGTGACGGAATCGGCGCGCGGCGACCTGCCGGCCATCCCGACCAAGATCATGATGAACGTCGGTAACCCGCAGCTCGCGTTCGACTTCCAGTCGATCCCGAACAGCGGCGTGGGCCTGGCCCGCCTGGAGTTCATCATCAACAACAACATCGGCGTGCACCCGAAGGCGATCCTCGAGTACCCGAACATCGACAACGACCTGAAAAAGGCCGTCGAGTCGGTCGCCCGCGGCCACGCGTCGCCGCGCGCGTTCTACGTCGACAAGCTGGCCGAAGGCGTCGCGACGATCGCCGCCGCGTTCTGGCCGAAGCCCGTCATCGTGCGCCTGTCCGACTTCAAGTCGAACGAGTACAAGAAGCTGATCGGCGGTTCGCGCTACGAGCCGGACGAGGAAAATCCGATGCTGGGCTTCCGCGGCGCCGCGCGCTACCTGGCCGAGGACTTCGCCGAGTCGTTCGAGATGGAATGCATGGCCATGAAGCGCGTGCGCGACGAGATGGGCCTCACCAACGTCGAGATCATGATCCCGTTCGTGCGCACGCTGGGCCAGGCCGAAAAGGTCATCGCGCTGCTGGCGAAGTACGGCCTGAAGCGCGGCGAGAACGGCCTGCGCGTCATCATGATGTGCGAAGTGCCGTCGAACGCCATCCTGGCCGAGCAGTTCCTGGAGTACTTCGACGGCTTCTCGATCGGTTCGAACGACCTCACGCAGCTCACGCTGGGCCTGGACCGCGACTCCGGCATGGAACTGCTGGCCAAGGACTTCGACGAGCGCGACCCGGCCGTGAAAGCCATGCTGACCCTGGCGATCAAGGCCTGCCGCGCGAAGGGCAAGTACGTGGGCATCTGCGGCCAGGGGCCGTCGGACAACCTGGACTTCGCCGTGTGGCTGATGGAGCAGGGGATCGAGTCGATGTCGCTGAATCCGGACTCGGTGATCGATACGTGGCAGAAGCTGGCGTCGATGAAGTAAGCGTCGCCGGCTGCCTATGAAAAGCCGCTGCGAGGTGCTGGTCACCTTGCAGCGGCTTTTTTCATGCGTGGGCTTCCGATCCGTGCAATTGGTGGAACGCGCGTTCAAACTCATCCAGGTGGCGTGCAAGAGGCGGCGGCGAAACGGCGCGCAGGCGCCCCAGCAGCGCCTCGCCTTCGGCCACGCGCTCCGTTTCCAGGCAGGCGCGCAGCAGGTGGAAAGCGGCCTGCGGACCGTGCCGGGTGGGGTCGTAGACGGGGCCGACGAGCGTGACGATCAGGCCCGTGTGGCCATACTGCCCCAGGTCGGCCGCCATCGTCATCAGGGCGCTGCCGTCCACGTCCTCCTCGGCCAGCACGGCCGTGTACTGCTCGCGCGCCGCCGGGAGGTCGCCGGCGGCGAGATGGTGCCGGGCCAGCAGGAGCCGCGCGCGCCAGCTGCGGGGGAGGGCGCACGCCTCCTGCAGCGCCTGCAGGAAGCCCGCTTCGCCCGCGCGCGCGCGCTCGACGGCCAGCCAGCCGTTCAACCCGTGCTCGAAGTTCGGGTCGAGCCGGATGGCACGCCGCAACAGGTCGGACGCGCCGACCGAGTCTTCCCGGTCGTGCTTCACCTTGGCCAGGTTGGTGAGCAGCGCGGCCGTCTCGCCGCAGGTCCGGATGCCGGCCTGCAGCACGGCCTCGGCCTCGTCGTGCCTGCCGCTTTCCAGCAGCACGATACCGTGCGCGACATGGCTGCGTTCCGGCAGGCCGTCGATCTCGACGAGGCGCGCGGCCGCCGTCAGCAACTCGGGCGCGAAGCCGTCGGACAGCGCGGTAAGGATGGTGCCGTACAACGCGTCCGCCGTGTCCCAATGCTGCTTGAGTTGCGGATGCAGCACCTTGTCGCGCCATTCCTCGCGCGACATGACCACCTGGCGGCCGTGTTCGTCACAGGCCGTGATGACATCGTCGATGGCGGGCGCCGGGGCGGCGGCGGTCGTGCGGGTGCGGAAGGCGGCGAGCAGGCGTCGGAACATGGCGGATCTCCAGAAGGCGATGCATCGCATTATTGGCGTTGATTTCCGCATGGCAATTGATTTTCCGCGGCAAGCGGGTCACGACGCGATATGCATCAACGCGGGCACGATGTTGAGCCTGAAGCAACAAGTTGTTGACTTGTTACGGAAAAACGTTACACTTTGGCAAATAGTTTTGTCGAGGATGTGAATGAAGCGCCTGGCCTGGTTGACAATCATGATGGGAGCACTGTGGGCAGGGGCGGGTCATGCCGCCGATGCCAGCCTGTGCAAGTCGATGTGCAGCGCCGAGAAGCGCGAATGCCGGGCGAATGCGGAGGAGCTGGCCCGGGAAGACGGCGGCTCGCTGCTCGACCTGCCCGAGAAAAACCCAATGGCGCGCGCGGCACAGGAGCAGGTGCCTTCGGAAGCGGCGCGGGCGCTCGGCAATGCGGGCACGCAATCGCGCCGGATCGGCAAGGCGGGCAATTGCGACGACGCCTACCTGCGCTGCACCCGCGCCTGCGCCGCGCCGGCCGACGCCGAACTCGTCAAGCCGAAGCAGGACCGTTGACTCCGCGCACAGACGCGCTAGACTGGCGATAACGATTTGATCACCGACACGATCATTGAACCCGATATCAATCACGCGACCCTCGTCACCCGTAGCGGGCGGCGGGGGTTTTTTATCTGTCGATCCGACCACGGAGGGAACCATGGCTGACTGGATGGGCTGGCTGGTAGCGGCCGGCGTGCTCGTGATCCTGGAGCTGTTCACCGGGACGTTTTACCTGCTGATGATCGCCATCGGTCTCGCGGTCGGCGGCGTCGTCGCGCTCGCCGGCGCCGGCGGTCCCGGGCAGGCGATCGCCGCCGCCGTGGTCGGCGTGCTCGCGACGGGGCTGCTGCACCGCTCGCGCTTCGGCCATCCGGCGCGGGCCGATGCGCAGCGCGACCGCAACGTCAACCTGGACATCGGCCAGCGCGTGACCGTGCCCGCCTGGGACAACGGCCGCGCGCGCGTCATGTACCGCGGCGCGCTGTGGGACGTGGAGCTCGGGCAGGGTGTCGCGCCGCATGCGGGCGAATTCCGCATCGTCGAGGTGCACGGCAGCCGGCTCGTGGTGGGCAATCCATGACCAAGAAGCACGTCCTGACCCTGCTGGTGGCGTTGACCCTCGTGTTCGGCGTCGTCGACGCGCGCGAGATGGCGCTGGGCGTCCAGTCGAACGGCTGGGCCGTCCTGTCGACGGTGCTGTTCAGCTTCCTGAGTTTCTGCTGGTACCGGCTCGACAGCGACGCCCACCAATACCGCCGCACGGCCCTGCTGAACGTGGGCGTCGTGATGCTCGCGATCGTCGCCGTGCCTTATTACCTCGTGCGCAGCCGTCCGGCCGGGCAGAAGGGCCGCGCGCTGCTGCGCCTGGCCGGCTTCTGCCTCGTGCTCGTCGTCGCGGCGGGGCTGGGCAGCGTCGCCTACGAACTGCTCGCCTGACCCACCTTTTCAAGGAAGGAAACCCATGGAATTCACGTTCGGAACCGTCGCGCTGGTGATCTTCATCGTCGCCATCGTGTTCGTCATCAAGACCATCAACGTCGTCCCGCAGCAGCACGCATGGGTGGTGGAGCGGCTCGGCAAGTACCACGCTACCCTGGCGCCGGGCCTGAACATCGTCGTGCCCTTCGTCGACCGCATCGCCTATAAACACAGCCTGAAGGAGATCCCGCTCGACGTGCCGCCGCAGGTCTGCATCACGAAGGACAACACGCAGCTGCAAGTCGACGGCATCCTGTATTTCCAGGTGACGGACGCCATGCGCGCGTCGTACGGCGCGTCGAACTACATCCAGGCCATCACCCAGCTGGCGCAGACGACCTTGCGTTCCGTGATCGGCCGCATGGAACTGGACAAGACGTTCGAGGAGCGCGACCACATCAACACGACGATCGTCAACGCGATCGACGAATCGGCCGCCAACTGGGGCGTCAAGGTGCTGCGCTACGAGATCAAGGATCTCACGCCACCGGCCGAGATCCTGCACTCGATGCAGCGCCAGATCACGGCCGAGCGCGAGAAGCGTGCGTTGATCGCCGCGTCGGAGGGCCGGCGCCAGGAAGCCATCAACATCGCGAGCGGCGAGCGCGAAGCGGCCATCGCCCGCTCGGAAGGCGAGAAGCAGGCCGCCATCAACCGCGCGCAGGGCGAAGCCGCGGCCATCATCGCGCTGGCGGAGGCCAGCGCCAGCGCGCTGCGCCAGGTCGGCGAGGCGATCCGCTCGCCGGGCGGCATCGATGCCGTCAACCTGCGCGTGGCCGAAGAGTATGTGCACGCCTTCGGCAACCTGGCCAAGACGAACAACTCGATCATCGTTCCGGCCGACATGGGCGACATGAGCGGCCTGATCGCGTCGGCGCTGACGATCGTGAAGTCGCAGAAGGCGTGATGATGATCAACGGCAACTTCAGCCGCTTCCGCAAGCTGCCCCACGCCACGGGGGTGGGCATGGCCATCCACGTCGGCCTGGGTTAGAGGTCGACCGTCGCCGACACGGTGAACGTGCGCGGCGCGCCGAGCACCAGATAGCCGTAGCCCGGATAGCCGCCCGCCGACGCCCAGTAATGCCGCCCGAACGCATTGTCCACGCGCGCCCGCATGGTCACGTCGCGATCGAGCACGCGTGTCGCATACGTGGCGCCGAGGTCGAGGCGCGTCCACGATGGCAGCTTCTGCGTGTTGGCCGCATCCGCGTACTGGTGCGACGTGTAAACGGCGCGCGCGTTCAGCGACAGGCCGGCCACCTGCGGCACGTCCCAGTCGGCGCCGAGGTTCAGCTGCGTGCCGGGCACGCCGATCGCGTCCTTGCCCTCGTTGATTGCGCCCGCCGTGCGGCGCTGTTCGGCGTCCAGCAGCGTGAGGCCGCCGAGCACGCGCAGGCCGTGCATCGGCAGGCCGAACACGGACAGTTCCAGGCCCTGGTTGCGCTGTTCGCCGAATACGCCGAACACGCCGTTCTCGATATAGCCCAGCGGCTGCGCCGTCGAGAACAGCGCGGCGCTCATCCCCAGCTTGCCGCTGTCGTACTTCACGCCCACTTCCTTCTGGCGCGACGTGTATGGCGCGAAGATCTGGCCCTGGTTGACGACGTTGACGCCCGATGCGGTCGGGCCCTGCTGCAGCGCCTCGATGTAGTTCGCGTAGATCGACACGTTCTTCAAGGGCTTGTAGACGATGCCCGCGACCGGCGTGTTGGCGCTTTCGTCGTATGCGCTGTTCTGCGCGCCCGTGTTGTAGTCGTAGCCGTAGGCCTTGATGCGCTGGTGGCGCACGCCGGCCGTGACGCGCACGGTGTCGTCCAGGAAGGACAGCGTGTCCGCCACCGCATAGCTGGACAGGATGCTCTTGGCGGTCAGCAGCGGATTCGCGAGCGCGCCGCCGACGAAGGCATTGGCGGCCGGCGCCGCGACGTCGACAGGGCGGTACAGATTCGAGCGCCAGCCGGCGAAGTCGCCGAACGCATATGCATTGTCCGACTTCGATTCGAACGCGGACGCGGTGGCGCTGACCGTGTGCTTGACGGCGCCGGTCGCGAAGTCGCCGCGCACGCCGATCTCGCCCGTACGCACGTTGTCCTTGCGCTCGTTGTCGAAGCGCGTCATCACGGTGCCGCCGTCGTTGTCGGTCGTCGTCGGCGACGAGATCACGTTCGATTCGCGGCCTTCGCGCGCCCCCAGCGCCGCCCATGCGACGACATGCGGCGCCAGGTCGACTTCGCCGCGCAGCGTGCCGAACGTGTCGCGTTCGTTCGAGTGCGTCCACGGCTGGGCGAAGTTGCTGTCCGCATCCGGCGCGGCCGGGATCGCGAGGCCGGCACCCACGGTCACGCTGGGGCGGCCGTTGCGCAGTCGATGATCCTGGTAGCCGACGTCCGCCGACACGCGGTAGTTGTCGCCGCGGTAGTCCAGGCCGACGGAGAATACGGACAGTTCGCGCTGCTCGCGGTCGACGGCCGTGTCGCCGTCGCGGCGGACGGCGTTGACGCGGATGCCGGCCCGGTTGTTCGGGCCGAAGCGGCGCGCCACGTCGGCCGCGACGTAAGCCTGGCCGCCCGATTCGACGCCGACCGTCACTTCATTCAGCGGGGCGTTCGGCGCGCGCTTGGGCAGCAGGTTGATCATGCCGCCGATGCCGCCGCCGCCCGGCGCCGCGCCGTTGATGAAGCTGTTCGCGCCGCGCAGCACTTCCACGCGCTCCAGCAGTTCGCTGGCCACGAACTGGCGCGGCAATAAACCGTATAAACCGTTATACGCGAGGTCGTCCGAGTTCACCGCGAAGCCGCGGATCACGTACAGCTCCTGGTAGTTGCCGAAGCCGCGCGCCACGCGCACGGACGGGTCGTTCTGCACGACGTCCGCGACGCTGCGTGCCTGCTGGTCCTGGATCAGCGCGTGCGTGTAATTGGTGGCGTTGAACGGCGCGTCCATGATGTCCACGTTCCCCAGCAGGCCGAGGCGCCCGCCGCGCGCCACCTGGCCGCCGGCATAGGCGGACGGCAGGCCCTGCGCCGACGCGTCGGCGGACGCGGTGACGACGACCGTGGCGATGTTGTCGTCAGCCGTCTGGGCCGAGGCGGAGGCGGCGAGGAGGAGGGCGCCGAGGGCGATCGGCGTGAGGAGGGTGCGGGGGAACGGTACGCGCTTCATGGCAATATTGTTTGATTAATGAGAATAATTCTCATTATACGGAGCGTTCTTGCATTCGTAAATGAGAACTATTATTATCTAGGCTCAGCCGCAACATTCTCTCCCATGTCTCCCGTACACCTTCGCCGCTGGTCCTGGATCCACACCTGGAGCAGCCTCGTTTGCACCGTCTTCATGCTGCTGCTGTGCCTGACGGGCCTGCCGCTGATCTATCGCCACGAGATCGGCCACCTGCTCGGCAACGACATCGAAGCGCTGCGGCTGGCGGCCCCGCAGGCGCCGGCGAGCCTCGACCGCGTGATCGCGGCCGGCCAGGCGCGCTATCCCGACAAGGTCATGATGTACATGTCGCAGGAGCCGGATGAACCGTCGCTGTGGTTCCTGACGATGGGCGCCCACGCGAACGACCCGGACTTCAAGAGCATCGCCATCGATGCGCGCACCGCGCAATTCGCCGGCGAGCCGCCGATCGAGGGCGGCGGCGTGATGCAATTCCTCTTCCACCTGCACGTCGACCTGTTCGCGGGCGTGTGGGGCAAGCTGTTCCTCGGCTTCATGGGATTGCTGCTGCTGGTGGCCATCGTGTCCGGCGTCGTGCTGTACGCGCCGTTCATGCGCAAGCTGGAATTCGGGACCGTCCGCCAGGGCCGCACGGCGCGCCTGAAATGGCTCGACCTGCACAACCTGCTGGGCATCGTCACGCTCGCGTGGGCGCTCGTCGTGGGCGCGACGGGTGTCGTGAACACGCTGGCCGACGTGCTGCTGAAGGTATGGCAGGTGACGGAGATCGCCGGGATGACGAAGCCGTACGCGGGGCAGGCCGCGCCCGCGACGCTGGCGTCGATGGCAACCTCGGTGCGCCATGCGGAAGCGGTGGCGCCCGGCATGCGCGTCGGCTTCATCGCGTTCCCCGGCACGCCGTTCGCGACGCCGCACCACTACGGCGTGTACATGCATGGCGACGCGGCGCTGACGTCGCGCCTGTACCAGCCGGTGCTGGTCGACGCGCAGACGGCCGCCGTGACGGACCGCAGGGAGCTGCCGTGGTACCTCAAGACCTTGCTGCTGTCGCAGCCGCTGCACTTCGGCGACTACGGCGGCGCCGGCTTGAAATTCGTGTGGGCCTTGCTGGACGTGGCGACGATCATCGTGCTGGGCAGCGGCCTGTATCTGTGGCTGCGGCGCAGGCGCGCGGCGGCGCGGACCGCACGCGCGCAGGCGGACGTCGCGCCCGCGCTCGCACGTGAAGGAGAGGTGCGATGACGGCGTCGTTTCGCCGCCTGTGGGGCATGCCGCTGCTGCTGGGCGCGGCGACGGTGTTCGGCCTCGTCGCCGGGCTGCTGGAAGACGGCGTGTGGGACGTGATCGCCGCGGCCGCGCTGGCGCTGCCGGTGCTGGTCGGGGCCTGGTACGCGTTCCGCCCCGCGCGACCTGTCGATCCGGCGAGGTGACGGCCGCGCCGGCCCGTGCGACCATCGCCGTTCCGGTTCGACGAGGAGGTGGCAGATGGCAGGTTCGATTCCACGGCTGGCGGCATGCATTGCGCTGATCACCGCAACGGCGGCGCATGCCGCCGAGTACGCGGCGCACACGCTGGCGCGGCCGGAAGGCGAGCGCCGCTACCTCGTGCTCGACCCGGGCGCGCCGGACGCGTCGGGCAAGCGTCCCGTTGTGATCCTGCTGCATGGCCACGGCGAAGCGGCGGCCGCGGTCCTCGGCCGCGCAAGCTTCGGCGGCTACACGCCGCGCGACTGGGCGAAGCTGGCCGAACGCGAGCACCTGCTCCTGATCGCACCGGAGGGCGTGAAAGGCAGCGACGGCAAGGTCGCATGGAACGACTGCCGCGGCGATGCCGCGACCAATGCCACGACCGACGACGTCGGCTTCATCGGCGCGCTGATCGACAAGGCCGTGACGGACTTCAAGGTCGATCCGCGCCGCGTCTACGTGTTCGGCTTTTCGAACGGCGGCGGCATGGCGTACCGGCTCGGCATCGAACTCGCGCCGCGCCTCGCGGCCATCGGCGTGCAGAGCGCCCTGATGCCGGCCAGGAGCCGCTGCGCGGCGCCGGCCCGGCCGGTCTCCGTGTTCATCCTGCACGGGACGGGCGATCCGATCGCGCCGTACGGCGGGGGCGAGGTCGGCAACTGGCTCACGCGCGGGCGCGGCTCGGGCCTCGGCGCGGAGGCGACGGTGGCGGCATGGCGGCAGGCGGACGGCCTGTCCGACGCGCCGGCCACCTTCCGCTTCCCGCATCTGCGCACCGACGACCCGACGACGGCCACGCGCATGGTGTGGGGTCCGGACCCTGCCGGCGTGCAGGTCGAGTTCCTGCGCGTCGACGGCGGCGGCCATATCAGCGCCTCGACGGAGGAGGAGCTGCCCTGGCTGTTGAAGAAAATCCTCGGCCCCATGAATCACGACGTCGACACCGCCGACGAGGCGTGGCGCTTCTTCCGCACGAAATCCAGGTGACGCGGCGCGCATGCATACGGGCGGCTTAATTCTCGGTTAAGGCAAGGCGCGTATAACATCGGCAGAGCGACAAGAACATTCCACGAGCGGGAGACCTGAATGAAGAACTGGGCGCGCAACAACAAGGGCTTTCTGGCGTTTCTCGTCCTGTTCGGCGTGTTCCGCACGGCGGTCGCGGACTGGAACCCGATCCCGTCCGCGTCGATGCATCCGAACCTGCTGGAAGGCGACGTGGTGCTCGTGAACCGCCTCGCGTTCGACCTCAAGGTGCCGCTGACGAACGTCGTGCTCGCGCACCTGGGCGAGCCGCAGCGCGGCGACATCGTCACGTTCCGCTCCCCGCGCGACAACACCCTCTTGATCAAGCGCGTCGTCGCGCTGCCGGGCGACGTCGTCGAGATGCGCAACGAACGTTTGTACATCAACGGGAAGGGTGCCGACTACCGCGTCGTCGAACACTCGCTCGACTCCGTCGGCGGCACCGCGATGCGCGCGCTGCAGCTGGCCGAGACGTGGGGCGACAAGGCCGCGCGCGGACCGCGCCACATCCAGATCATGCCGGACGTGCTGGCGCCGCGCACCTTCGGTCCCGTCACGGTGCCGCGGGGCGAATACCTGATGCTGGGCGATAACCGCGACAACAGCGCCGACTCGCGCGTGATCGGCCTCGTGCCGCGCAAGCTGCTCGTGGGCCGCGCCGAACGCGTGCTCGTCTCGGCCGACTACCAGGGCAACTGGATGCCGCGCACCGAGCGTTTCGGCATGTCGCTGTACCGTCCCGACTGATCGCGTGCGCGCAGGCGGCACTGGCTGCGCCTGCGTGCCCTCGGTGTTCCGGCGCGCCGCCTCGTGAACGGCGGCGCGCTGCACGGTTGATGTAAATCCCGCTACAATTTCGTCCTTCGGACGCTCGCATCCTGCAGAGCCGATGTTTTATTCAAGGCATGCATATGCAAAGACTCCTCACCGTCATCCTCGCCTGCCTCGGCATGGTCGGCGCCCTCGCCATCGACACCTATCTGCCGTCGATTCCCGCCATCGGCCGGGCATTCGACGTCGGCCCCGTGGCCGTGCAGCAGACGCTGTCGGTCTTTCTCTTCATGTTCGCGTTCATGATGCTGTTCTACGGGACGCTGTCCGATTCGCTCGGCCGCCGTCCCGTGATCATGGTCGCGCTGACGGTCTACACGCTGGCCTCCGCGGGCGCCGCGCTCGCGCCCACCTTCGGCTGGCTGCTGCTGTTCCGCGCGCTGCAGGGCATGTCGGCGGGCGCCGGCTCCGTCATCGGCCAGGCCATCGTGCAGGACCGCTTCACGGGCGCCGAGGCCCAGCGCATCATGTCGCACATCATGATGGTGTTCGGCCTCGCGCCCGCGATCGCGCCGGTGCTGGGCGGCTGGCTGCACGTGACGTTCGGCTGGCGCGCGACCTTCGTGTTCCTCGCGCTGTTCGGCACCGTCATGCTGCTCGCGACCTGGAAGCTGCTGCCCGAGAGCCTGCCGCGCGAGAAGCGCCACGCGTTCCACGGCGTGGCCATCGCGCGCAACTACCTGAAGGTGCTGGGGCATCCGCAATTCGTGCTGCTGTCGCTGTCCGTGGGCCTCGCGTTCGGCGGGTTGTCGCTGTACATCGGCTCCGCCGCCAACTTCGTGATGGAGATCCTGCACCTGCCCGAGACGGCGTTCGCGTGGATGTTCATCCCGCTGATCAGCGGCATGGTGATCGGCTCCGCGTGGGGCGGCAAGCGCGCCGCGCGCATCCCGGCGCCGCGCATGCGCGCCATCGGCTTCGGCACGATGCTCCTCGCGTGCGTGCTGAACGTCGGCTACACGGCGGTCGCCGGCGGCACGGTGACGATCCCGTGGGCCGTGCTGCCGCTGATGGTCTACACGTTCGGCCTCGCCGTCGCGATGCCCGCGATCCAGGTGAGTGCGCTCGGACTGTTCCCCGACAACCGCGGCCTCGCGTCGTCGATGCTGGCGTTCATCCAGATGATGTCGTTCGCGCTCGTGTCCGGCCTCGTCGCGCCGCTGCTGTTCGACAGCGCCTTCAAGCTCGCGTGCGGCGTGGCGGTGGGGCTCGTGGCCAGCTTCTGCGCGTGCCAGCTGGGCAATGCGATGGCGCGGGAGCGCGTGGCGGCGGCCTGACCAACGTTACCAATCCGTAAGTGGCCAGGCGGGGATCATCACGGCAACAATCCCTCATTCGACTTGGTGGAATGAGGAAACGATGCAGCGAACGATATTGGCGGGTCTGGTTGCGGCGACGCTGTTGAGCGCCTGCGGGGGCGGAGGAAGTAGCGGCACCGCCGCGGCGCAGGCGGCGGCAACGGTCACTTACCGTTTCGTGCCGCCGAAAGCGGGCGCCCATCTCGTCTATGCCGACCAGCTGGCCGACACCCTGGACAACACGTTGCACCGCACGGCGGACGACGACGTCACGGCGGTCAATCCCGATGGCACGTTCGCCGTGCACGAAGAAGATCCATCGCACAACCGCGTCGTGTCCGGCGCGGTCGACCAGACCCTGTACCCGACGGACTTCCAGTACGACGCGGCCGGACAGGTGGCCGCGATGACGATCGATAACGGCACGGCCGTCACGCACTGCACGTACCAGGGCAACCAGGGGGCGCCGGCAACGCTGGCCGTCGGCGCCGGCTGGGCCACGCAATACACCGAGACCTGCAACGGCGGCACCGGTGTGACCTACATGCAGAGCGGCACGCTGTCCGGCATCGAGACGATCACGATCGCCGCGGGCACGTTCAGCGCCTACAAGTTCGTGTCGACGACGACCTGGACCGTCAACGGCATCACGCGGACGGAAAGCGCCACGCGTTGGCGCGATGCGTCCGGCGGCGACACGCGCACCCTCAAGATGGTGCGGGCAATCGCCTACAGCGGCGGTACGCCGGCCGCGGGCTCGCTGGTGACGGGATCGCGGGAATTGCAGAGTTATCGGTAAAGCCCTGCGCGGGCGCGGAACGGATCAGCATCGGTGCTGTCCAACGGTTGTCATGCACCGGCATGGTCGCCGAAAGGAGCATCCAATGCGTGTCTGCGCACGCCAGGCGCTTGCGTCCAGGGTCTTTGGACGGGGCATCTCAACCGCGATCTGTTGCTTCTTGGCGGGCTGCGCTGGATCGGCGGTCGCGCCGGACGCGCAACCCGGGCACTGCCGGCGTGCCAGCGAACAGGAGATCATCGCGCTGTTCGACCGCTGGAACGCATCGCTCAAGACGGGCGATCCGCACCAGGTCGTTGCCAATTACGCTGAACGTTCGATCCTGTTGCCGACCGTGTCGAACGTGCCGCGCCTGACGCCGGCCGACAAGGAAGACTACTTCAGGCACTTCCTGGAGAGCCGGCCGTCCGGCGTCATCGACCTGCGCTTCGTCGACATCGCCTGCGACACGGCGGTGGACGCCGGCCTGTACACGTTCACGTTCGGCGCGACGGGGCAGGTGGTCCATGCCCGCTACACGTTCACGTATCGGTGGGAAGGCGGGAAATGGCTGATCACGAGCCACCATTCGTCGGCCATGCCGGAGGCAACGCCGCACTAAACAGCGCCTGGCAAACCCTCGTACCTGCTCCGATATCGACGACATGGTGGCCTTTCAAGGCCGGGATCGCGGGCCAGGACGCCGTCGGGAACGCGGATTACCGGCGCCTGTCTAATTCGGGTCAATCACAGGAGGACGTCATGATGCTCGAAAAACGGGGTGTGTTCGTCTTGTCGCTCGCAATGATGGGTATTGCAAACGCGCAGACAGAATCAGGTACGCAGTCCGAGCCGGCTCAGTCCGAGCCGGCCCAGTCTGGATCATCGAATTCCGATTCAGCCCAGTCTGGATCCAGCGACTCCGGATCGACCCAGTCCGGATCGAAAATCGACATTTTTCCAAAGGATGAAAGAACCTACTCTCAGCAGGAACAGGACCGGAACCAAAGAGAAGCGCAAAAAGGGTATGAGGCGCAGAAGCGTGAGGAGCAGAACGAAATCATGCGGGACAAGTCACACGACCGCCGCTTGAAGACCGACGACGATACATCGATCGGGGTAGACGCGACGCCAGAGCCGAACGTCAATATCAGGCGGACCTACTAATGCACGCACGCGCGGGCCTGGCGCTGGCGCCACGCGGCGCCAGCCTCAGCGGCGATGCTGCTTCATCGCCTTCTCGACCTCGCGCTTGGCGTCGCGGTCTTTCTCCGTGTCGCGCTTGTCGTGCTGTTTCTTGCCCTTGGCGAGGCCGACTTCGCATTTCACACGGCCGCCCTTGAAGTGCAGGTTGAGCGGGACGAGGGTGTAGCCGGACCGCTCGACCTTGCCGACCAGCTTGTCGATCTCGGCCTTGTGCAGCAACAGCTTGCGCGTGCGCAGGGCTTCCGGATGGCTCCAGGCGGAGGCGGTCGTGAGGGCGCTGATGTGCGCGCCGAACAGGTACAGTTCGCCGTTGCGCACGACGACGTACGCTTCCTTGATCTGCACGCGGCCGTCGCGGATCGCCTTCACTTCCCACCCTTCCAGTACGAGGCCGGCCTCGTAGCGGTCCTCGATGAAGTAGTCGAAAAAGGCTTTTTTATTGTCAATAATACTCATGAAATCGCTAATTTCCGCGCGTCGGTTAAACTACCGTCGTCGCGCTTCTGAAATGTCGAGCGCGACGCAACGTAACCAACATCATAACAAACGGTTGACCAATGGCAGTAGTGCACAAATCAGTTTTCCTCGGGTACAGCGCGGAACAGATGTTCGATCTGGTCGCAAAAGTCGAGGACTATCCGAAATTCCTTCCCTGGTGTAGCGGCGTCAAAGTGCTCGAACACAGCGACGAGAAGCTGGTGGCCTGCCTGCAAATCAACTTCCACGGGGTCAAGCAGAGCTTCACCACATCGAATCACAACCAGCGTCCGGGCCAGATGAAGATGCATCTCGTCGACGGCCCTTTCAAGATGCTGGAGGCCACGTGGAGCTTCAAGCCCCTGCGCGCCGACGCCTGCAAGATCGACTTCGACATGCAGTACGAGTTCTCGAGCATTATCCTCGAGCAGCTCGTCGGACCCGTGTTCGGCATGATCGCCAACACGATGGTCGATTCGTTCTGCAAGCGTGCCGAGGTGATCTATGGCTGAGCAGGCGGAATTGCAAGTCTACGTCATGTACGCGCTGCCGCAGAACGAGTTCATCCGGCCGCTGCGTGTCGCACCCGGCACGACGGTCGGGCAGGCGATCGAGCAGAGCGGCGTGCTGGCGGCGTTCCCGGACATCAATCTCGTGACTCAGCCGGTGGGCATCTACGGCAAGAAGAAGACGCTGGAGACCGCGCTGCGCGACCGTGACCGCGTGGAAATCTATCGCCCGCTCGTGGCCGACCCGAAGGATTCACGGCGCAAGCGCGCGGCCAAGAAGCAGGCGGCTGCCTGACGCGTCAACGGCATCCGGCCAGCACGCGCCGGACCTGCACCAGCCGGCGCGCCTTTTCTTCGTCCGTCACGAAGACGCGCTCCCCCTTGTCATCCATGTCCGCGATGCGCACGCCCGATGTCAGCACGACCTCGCTGCGGCGGGCCGCGGCGCATTGCGCGTCGTTGTCGGCCTTGCGCTGCGCGTCCTGCGTGGCCTTGCGCTCGTCCGCTTCGCGCTCGGCCGCACGCTTGCGGAAGTCGGCGTCGCGGTCGGCCAGGGTGGGGGCCGTGGGCCTGGTGGCCTCGGCTGGCGTGGCCTCGGTCGACGCCGCGCCGCGCGGCGGTTTGAGGATGCGCGCCGGCGGCGTGCCGGGCGGCGGCGGGCGGTCCGAAAACACGCGGGTGCCGTGGTCGTCGATCCAGGAGTACTGGGCGAGGGCGGGCGCGGACACGGCGACGGCCGCCAGCAGCAGGAGAGAGTAACGGTTCATGGTCCGATTTCGCCATGCCGGACGGCCACTGTCAATCGCCGGTCATGGGTGATTTCAGTCGTTTTTTGCCAAGCTTGCGACGTTTTCCTGGAGTTTCTGTATAATTCGCTTTTGCGCCTATAGGAAATAAACTATGCGTCTCCTCCAGAAAGCACTCACGTTCGATGACGTGCTGCTCGTCCCGGCCTACTCCAACGTCCTCCCGGCCAACACGTCACTGCGCACCAAGCTGACCCGGAATATCTCGCTGAACATTCCGCTGCTGTCCGCCGCCATGGACACCGTGACTGAAGCCCGCCTCGCGATCGCGATGGCCCAGGAAGGTGGTATCGGCATCATCCACAAGAACCTGCGACCGGCCGACCAGGCGCGCGAAGTGGCGCGTGTGAAGCGTTTCGAAGCCGGCGTGCTGCGCGACCCGATCACGATTCCGCCGACGATGAAGATCCGCGAAGTCCTGGCCCTGGCCCAGCAGCATGGCATCAGCGGGTTCCCGGTGGTGGAGGGCAAGCAGGTGGTCGGCATCATCACCAACCGTGACCTGCGTTTCGAAGAGGACCTGGACGCCGAGGCGCGCGCCAAGATGACCCCGCGCGACAAGCTCGTGTACGTCAAGGAAGACGCCGGCACGGACGAGGCCAAGCGCCTGATGAACAAGTTCCGCCTGGAACGCGTGCTGGTCGTCAACGACGAGTTCGAACTGCGCGGCCTCATCACCGTCAAGGACATCCTGAAGTCGCACGAGCACCCGAACGCGTCGAAGGATGCGCAGGGCAAGCTGATCGTCGGCGCGGCCGTCGGCGTGGGCGACAAGGACAAGGAACGCGTGGACCTGCTGGTGAAAGCCGGCGTCGACGTGCTGGTGGTCGACACGGCGCACGGCCACTCGCAAGGCATCCTCGACCGCGTGAAATGGATCAAGACGACGTACCCGCACGTGGACGTCATCGGCGGCAACATCGCCACGGCCGCCGCCGCACGCGCGCTGGTGGAAGCGGGCGCCGATGCAGTGAAAGTCGGCATCGGCCCGGGCTCCATCTGCACGACGCGTATCGTCGCCGGCGTGGGCGTGCCGCAGATCACCGCGATCTCGAATGTGGCCGAAGCGCTGGCCGGCACGGGCGTGCCGTGCATCGCCGACGGCGGCATCCGCTACTCGGGCGACATCTCGAAGGCGCTGGCCGCCGGCGCGCACACCGTCATGATGGGTTCGATGTTCGCCGGCACGGAAGAAGCGCCGGGCGAAGTGATCCTGTACCAGGGCCGCAGCTACAAGGGCTACCGCGGCATGGGTTCGCTGGGCGCGATGGCCGAAGGTTCCGCCGACCGCTACTTCCAGGAAGCGTCGAGCAAGGCCGACAAGTTCGTGCCGGAAGGCATCGAAGGCCGCGTCGCCTACAAGGGCAGCGTGCTGGCGATCATCTATCAGCTGGTCGGCGGCGTGCGCCAGTCGATGGGCTACTGCGGTTGCGCGACGATCGAAGAACTGCGCGAGAAGGCGGAGTTCGTCGAGATCACGTCGGCCGGCATGCGTGAATCGCACGTGCACGACGTGCAGATCACCAAAGAAGCGCCGAACTACCGTACCGAATAAGTTCCTTCAACGCGGCCTGCGGGCCGCGTTTTTGCATACAACGTCAAATTACATGCACTCGAAAATCCTCATCCTCGACTTCGGTTCCCAGGTCACCCAACTGATCGCCCGCCGCGTGCGCGACGCCGGCGTGTTCTCCGAGGTCTATCCCTACGACATCGGCGACGATTTCGTCCGCAACTACGGCGCCTCGGGCGTGATCCTGTCCGGCAGCCACAACTCCACGCTGGAAGGCGATTCGCCGCGCGCCCCGCAGGCCGTGTTCGAACTGGGCGTGCCCGTGCTGGGCATCTGCTACGGCATGCAGACGATGGCCGCGCAACTGGGCGGCAAGGTCGAGAACGGCAAAGTCCGCGAATTCGGCTACGCCGAGGTGCGCGCCCGCGGCCATACGAAACTGCTGAACGGCATCAACGACTTCGTCACGGACGAGGGCCACGGCATGCTGAAGGTCTGGATGAGCCACGGCGACAAGGTCCTCGACATGCCGCAGGGCTTCAAGCTGATGGGCTCGACGCCGAGCTGCCCGATCGCCGCCATGGCCGACGAGGAGCGCGGCTTCTACGCGCTGCAATTCCACCCGGAGGTCACGCACACGACGCAGGGCGAAGCCATCATCGGCCGCTTCGTGCACGAGATCTGCGGCTGCAAGAGCGACTGGAACATGCCGGACTATATCAGCGAGGCCGTTGAGAAGATCCGCGCGCAAGTCGGCAGCGATGAAGTGATCCTGGGCCTGTCGGGCGGCGTCGACTCGAGCGTGGCCGCCGCGCTGATCCACCGCGCCATCGGCGACCAGCTGACCTGCGTCTTCGTCGACCATGGCCTGCTCCGCAAGGACGAGGGCAAGATGGTCATGGACATGTTCTCGAAGAACCTTGGCGTGAAGGTGCTGCGCATCGACGCATCCGACCAGTTCATGGGCCACCTGGCCGGCGTCAACGATCCGGAGCAGAAGCGCAAGATCATCGGCCGCGAATTCGTCGAAGTGTTCCAGGAACAGGCCAAGCAGCTGACGGCCGCGCGCTGGCTGGCGCAGGGCACGATCTACCCGGACGTGATCGAATCGGCCGGCAAGGGCAAGAAGGGCCAGACGATCAAGAGCCACCACAACGTGGGCGGCCTGCCGGAAACGCTGAACCTCAAGTTGCTGGAACCGCTGCGCGAACTGTTCAAGGATGAGGTGCGCAAGCTGGGCGTCGCCCTGGGCCTGCCGCACGACATGGTCTACCGCCACCCGTTCCCGGGCCCGGGCCTGGGTGTGCGCATCCTCGGCGAAGTGAAGCGCGAATACGCCGACCTGCTGCGCGAAGCGGACGCGATCTTCATCGAAGAACTGCGCAAGACGCCGTTCGAAGTGCCGCACGTGCCGGGCATCGACGCCGGCAAGGCGCCGACCAACTGGTATGAGGCGACGTCGCAGGCATTCGCCGTGTTTCTGCCGGTGAAATCGGTGGGCGTGATGGGCGATGGCCGCACCTATGAATACGTCGTCGCGCTGCGTGCGGTGCAGACGCTGGACTTCATGACGGCGCAGTGGGCGCATCTGCCGCATGAGTTGATGGGCAAGGTCTCCAACCGGATCATCAACGAGGTGCGCGGAATTAACCGTGTCGTGTATGACATTTCGGGGAAACCGCCGGCGACGATCGAATGGGAGTGAGTTTCACTCTGGAAACTTAATTTGCAGTACTTAAAAGCTCGCCTCGTTTCGGCGGGCTTTTTTACAGAATACTGCGGGTGAATACTCCGTCGTTGAGCTCACTCAAGCTCAGTGATTAGGTGAAGCTGCCGTCCCAACTGAACACGCGACCGTCTACTCAAGGCCGCTGTGAATCACATTGGGGTAGCAAGCGTTTATGCAGCGGCCTGCAAAGCCGTGTAGATGGGTTCGACTCCCATCGTCGCCCCAGCACTGTAGATCAGCGCCGTAGCGCTGATCTACCTCAGCAGCAAGCTTTGCCTCCGTCGAAGACGGTTTGAATCTCCCATCGATCTATATCGGCAGCGCAGCTTCATGATCCGCGCGTCAACCACCTGAACCCCCTTCCTGAAATCGGCGGCATGCGATTCCGCCGAGTTAGTTGACAGTCACAACCTTGTCATAAGGGGACGCTACATTGAGCAGCGCGTTATTTCGCTGATGAGATAACCGGTGCCGCAGCGAAGCACCGTACCTGTTCAATCAACTCACTGGACCACGATGAAACTGGGATCGAAATTCAAATGGAGCTTGCTGGCCGTACTGGCGGCGCTTACCGCGACGATCGCCGCGTGCGGCGGCGACAAGGATGCCCCGACCGGTGCGCAGCGCGTCAAGCACGTGTTCGTTATCACGCTGGAAAACAAGGACTACGCCGACACCTTCGGCACGAGCACCCAGGATCCCTACCTGCAGAAGACCCTGCCGGCCATGGGGGCGTTGCTGACCCAGTACTACGGCACTGGCCACGCGAGCCTGACCAACTACGTTGCGATGATCAGTGGCCAGCCGGTGACGCCGCAGACTGCCGCCGATTGCACCACCTATGCCGACTTCGCCCAGACCGGCACGAGCGCCGACGGCTTGCCGGTCGGGACCGGCTGCGTCTATCCGTCCACGGTCAGGACGCTGCCCAACCAGCTGAAAGCCGCTGGTCTGACGTGGCGCGGCTACATGGAAGACATGGGCAACGACCCGACCCGCGAGAGCGCGACGTGTGGCCACCCGGTCATCGGCACTGCCGATCAGACCAATCACCAGCTGGCGCCCAGCGCCGCGGTGCCGAAGGGCGACCAGTACGCCGCCCGCCACAACCCGTTCGTGTACTTCCATTCGATCATCGACACACCTGACTGTCAGACGAATGTCGTGGCACTGGACAAGCTCGAGACCGATCTCGCAAAGGTCGAGACGACGCCGAACTTCGTGTTCATCACACCGAACGTCTGCAACGACGGCCATGACGGCGACGGCACCGGCGCGGCCGGCAAGGGCTGCATCAACGGCCAGCCGGGCGGCCTGAAATCGGCCGACGAATTCCTGAAAGTGTGGGTGCCGAAGATCCTCGCCTCCGAGGCCTACAAGAAGGACGGCCTGTTGATCATCAACTTCGACGAAGGAGGCGCCGTCGCGTCGCAGACGGTCACCGTCGACGCCACCGGCAAGCAGCATGTCACGGTGAGCTACGCGTCAAGCGAATCCTGCTGCAACCAGGTCGGTGGCCCGAACGTCAGCTACCCGCTGTCGCTGACTTTCCCGGTCTCGGCGACCATGCAATACGACTTGAATTTCCCGGCGCCGGGCGGCGGACGCACGGGCGCCGTGCTGCTCTCACCGTTCATCAAGCCAGGCACGGTGAGCAATGTCGGCTACAACCACTACTCGCTGTTGAAGAGCGTCGAGAACATCTTCGGTATCAAGGAATACCTCGGCTATGCAAACCAGGCGGGCCTGGCGGCTTTCGGGGACGACGTGTTCACGAATTGACGACGCACGATTCGATCTTGAGCAGGCAGTCCCGTATCGCTGCCGCATCCTGCTCCGCTCTCGTCGTCTTCGTCGCCTGCCTGGCCGGATGTAGTCCGAAGCCGGCGCAGGCTCCTGCTCCGGCAGCGGAGGTGCAGCGGGGTGCCATGGCGGCGCTGGGGCGCAGGATGTTCTTCGACCCCGCGCTGTCCGCTTCGGGACGCCAGTCGTGCGCGAGCTGCCACAGCCCGGCGCACGCCTACGGCCCACCCGACGGCCGGGCCGTGCAATTGGGCGGCGAGCGGCTGGACGCGCAGGGATTTCGCGCGGTCCCGTCGCTGCGCTACGTTCTGCCGCGCACGCCGCGCTGGTTCAAGGAGCACGAGCGCGACCCGATCGAGCGAGAAATCGAGGTCGACTCGGTGCCGACCGGCGGCTTCACGCGCGACGGCCGCTTCGACACGCTGCGCGACCAGGCACGTGCCCCGCTGTTCGATCCGGCGGAAATGGCCAACCGCGACGAGGCGGCCCTGGCCGCCCGGCTGCGCGTCGCACCTTACGCGGCCGAATTCGCGCGCGTGTTCGGCCGCGCCGCCCTGGCCGACGACACACAGGCAGTGGCAGGTCTGACGATGGCGCTGGAGCGCTTCCAGCTGGACGACCCGAGCTTCGCGCCGTACACCAGCAAGTTCGACCGCTACCTCAAAGGTGAGGCTCGGCTGAGCGAACCGGAGCAGCGTGGACTACGCCTGTTCGCCGATCCCGGCAAGGGAAATTGCGCGTCGTGTCACACGGTGGCGCCCGGCGCGAACGGCGCGCCGCCGCTGTTGACGGACTACTCGTTCGCTAACCTGGGCGTGCCGCGCAACCGGACCCTGCGCTCCAACGCCGATCCGGCTTTCTTCGATTTGGGTCTGTGCGGTCCGCTGCGTATATCCCGCACGGGCATCGACGACAAGTACTGCGGCGCATTCAAGACCCCGAGCCTGCGTAATGTGGCGACGCGCAGCATATTCATGCACAACGGCGTGTTCACCGACCTCGCCGATGCCGTCCGTTTCTATGTCGAACGCGATATCCGACCAGCACGCTGGTACGGGCGCGGCAAGTCGGGACAAGTCGAGCGGTACGACGACCTGCCGCCGGCCTACCGCAAGAACGTCGACCAGTTGACCGCGCCAATGGATCGCCGACCCGGCGGCAAGCCAGCTCTGAACGAAGCGGACATCCGCGACATCGTCGCCTTCCTGCGCACGCTCACTGACGCGGATGCGCTACCAACGGGCCCGGCCGAAATGGGCACGACGGCGCACCGTGCGCGCTCCCAGTCCAGACGATAAAAACGTGTCAACGTCACGTCGGCGAGCGGTGTGTACAACCTGATACACGTGACGCCGGAGCCGGGCTGGTGGCTTATGCGAAGCGGAACAGGGCCGCTGACGTAGCGACCAGCACCGCACGGCGCGCTTCGGTATCCGGCAGCCGGATGTCGAGCTCCCGTCTCGCAGGTGATAGTCGGTTCGGGTTTCGAACTGCGTGTGCAGCCGGTCGCTCCCACGCCAGCCGGTCGCTCCCACGCCAGGCGGCCGATCCCAAGCGCGTCGCACACCAGCGGCGTCGCATTGCACCAGCGGCCGCAAGATGCGCGGCCGGTCAGCGGCCTGGAAATGCGCGTCGACCCTCAACTCTCGTTCTGCAACATGTCGCAGCCGGTCGTGCCACGACTCGTCGAAGAAATCGGAAAGCAGGGCGCCGCCCGGGCTGTCCATCCGCCTGAGTTCCGCCATCGGCGTCTTCAGCGCCACGCCTCCGATGCCTCTCAGACGTTCCAGGTGGCACTAAGAGAAGACCTGTGCCGACATCGGTCATCGTCCTACACGGTAACGAGCACAGCTCTCTTTGCTGCAATGCAGCATCGCGCGACAATTCCGGTATGTCCTTTGGAGCTGAATATGCTAAATGCAATGCTGGATACCTGGTCGAGTTTCGTCCGGCCGCCGTGGGGCGGCCAATTCGAATGGTCACGGGAAGGTCCGTCGACTTCGTCGGCGGAGGAAAATTTTGTCACACGACACTTTGACGATGAGGCGGGTTCGCTGCAGTACAAGTTGTTCGTCCCCGCCCGGTATTCGGGTAATCCACTGCCGCTGGTCGTGATGCTTCACGGAGGAGGTCAGGATGCGGATGATTTCGCACTCGGGACAGGCATGAACGCATTGGCGGAAGAATACGGTTGTGTTGTCCTATACCCCGAACAGTCGTCGCGCGCGAACTGGAGCATGTGCTGGAACTGGTTCGAGGAATATCATCATTACCGCGGTCAGGGCGAACCAGGCCTGATCGCGGCGCTCACGCGTAAAGTGATCGATGTTCATGCAATCGATGAGACACGTGTGTACGTCGCGGGGCTCTCCGCAGGCGGGGCGATGGCGGTGATACTCGGTAGGACCTACCCCGAACTGTTCGCCGCTGTCGGCTGCCACTCCGGCCTGGCGCATGGGAGTGCGACGGACAGCTATGGTGCAATGCAAGTGATGAATGGCGGCGTCGATGCGAACGCGCGGGTCCACGCGGCACCTGCAGACAGCCGGCCCATCATTGTGTTTCACGGCGACGCGGACTTTACGGTCCATCCCAGCAATAGTACAAGTATCGTACGGCAGTTTCTCGACAACTACGAGGCAGTGTCGGTAACAACGGAAGCCAGAAGCGCTCGCGGGCGCATGTATGAGCGGCAGGTGCATCAAGGAGTGGATGGCCGTGTCGTAGTCGAGCACTGGATCATCAAGGGCGGCAGGCACGCCTGGTCGGGCGGTACGGGGCGCGGCAGCTACAGCGACGAGAGTGGTCCCGACGCCAGCCAGGAAATGCTGCGCTTTTTCCTGAAATCTGCCTGAGGTTCGTATAAGTCGGGCTTTGTCGACTGTGACCCTCAAATGACCGGTAACGGCATCGTGCATCTATCCCTCGAACCCGGACGTGCGATCCCGCCAGCACGTTCATTCATAAGGGAGTGTACGGTAAGTGCCGTTCACTTCCTCGGCACAAAACCGATCGGCGGTTATGTTGTGCAGAGTCCGCCTCGCTCCTTTAATTATCTATTCATTATTCGACTGGTAGGCTGGGCATCAATGTAATTTGGGTCCAGCTACGATGGTCTACCGATTCTTTTCGTGTATGTGTTGCCTGGCGGTGGCCGGTTGTGCGACCTACCGGCCATTGCCGCTCGGGGCGGTGCCCGAGCTGCCCGGGGGCCTTGCCCAAGTCCAGGTCGACACGCGCAGCCTGCCGTTTCCCGTGCTGGCCGCGCACCCCTTCGATCCGCGCGACGGCCTCGACGAGATCGAGGTCGCCACGCTGGCAGTGGTAAACAATCCCGATCTAAGACTGGCGCGCGACGATCTGGCCGTGTCGCGCGCCCAGGCCTTCGCTGCCGGCCTGTTGCCGGACCCGCAGCTGGCGTTGGCCGGCGATTTGTCGAACAGCGATGCCGGTCCGGGCGCCACGCGTGCGTTCAGCTTTGGTCTCAGTTACGACGTCGGGGCGCTGATCAGTCATGCCGCCGGCCGCCGTGCGGCTCAGGCCGACGTCCAGAAGACCGACCTGGCGCTGCTGTGGCAGGAATGGCAGGTCGCCTCGCAGGCGCGGCTGGCTTTTGTCCGGCTGACCTATGGCCGGCGCCTGCTGGCCGTGCTGGACGCGAACCGCAGGTTGTTCGCCGACCGCGCCGCGCGCACGGGACAGGCGCAGCGACGCGGCCTGCTCACCGGCGATGCGGTGTTGCCAAATTTGACGGCGCTGCAGGACATCAATAAACAAATGTACGATCTGCAGCGCCAGCTGAGCCAGACCGCGCATGATCTGAACACCTTGCTCGGCCTGGACGCCCGCGTCGATCTGCGCCTGCAGGACGGAGCACCGGCCGCGTTCGCGGACGAGGGCGCGGCGGATGGCGCGCTAGCCGAACTTCCCCGACGCCGCCCCGACCTGCGCGCCTTGGTCGCAGGCTATACCGCGCAGGACCAGCGTTACCGCGCCGCGCTGCTGGCCCAGTTCCCGGCGCTGAACGTGGGCCTGACCCGCTCGCGCGACAATAGCAACGTGTACTCGAACAGCCTGGGCATCACGCTGTCGCTGCCTCTCCTTAACCGCAACCGCGGCAACATCGTCATCGAGCAGGCCACACGCCAGAAACTGCACGACGAATATCAGGTGCGCGTCCAGGCGGCGCGCAACGATATCCGCGCCATCCTCGACCAGCAGCGCCTTGATCGCGAACAGCTGGGGAGCATCGAAACCGCGCTGGACCAGTTGGAGCCGGCCATCCAGCGCAGCGACCTGGCGGCCCGCTCCGAATTGATCGACGCGCTCGCGTATGCGAATGCACGTGCGGCGCTGCTCGCGAAGCAGGCCGAGCGAATCAACCTACTACAGCAGATCGCTGAACAGCGCGTCGCGCTGCAAACCTTGCTCGGGATCGCGCCCGATGCATCTTCGTCAGGACATCAACAACAATGAAGATTTCCACTCTCGTGATCGGCGCCGTGGTCGTGGCCTTGGGCGCGGGGGCGGCCTGGCACTGGCATGCCGGCGCCAGCGCCGGCGCTGCCGACGCTGCGCCGGAAAAAGCGATTGATGCCAGCGCGCTGGTCCGGGTGCAGCCAGTGTCCCGGCAGACCATGGCCCAGATCCTCGACTCCTTCGGTGAAATTGCAGCGGGCAAACCGGAATCCGTCAGCTTTCCGCAGCCAGGCCAACTGCTTCAGCTGCCGCTGGTGCCGGGCCAGCGCCTGCGCCGCGGCGATACCGTTGCCGTGATCGGTACCGATCCGAATGCTACGGCTGCCTACACGCAGGCATCCAACGCGGTCGGCTTCGCCCAGCGCGAACTGAAGCGGCAGCAGGAGCTCGAGGGTTTGCAACTGGCCACCCGATCCCAGGTCGATGCCGCGCGCAAGCAAGTGGAGGATAGCCAGGCCGCGCTGGCGGCACAAGCGAAACTGGGTGGCGCCCACGCGAGCGTGACGTTGACGGCCCCGTTCGACGCCGTCGTGACCGCATTGGCGGCCGCGCAGGGCGAACGTGTCGCCGCCGGCGCACCCGTCGCCCAACTCGGTCCCACCGGCCACCCTCGCGCGCTGCTGGCGATCGAGCCGGCCCGAAGTGCGGCGGTGAAACCGGGGATGCCGGTCACGCTCAAGCCGCTGCTGGACGGTGCCGCCCCGATCGCGGCGCACGTCGCGACGGTCGATGGCGTCGTCGATCCGAAGACCCAGATGGTGACCGCGATCGTGAACCTGCCGGCCAGCGCGGCCGCCGGCCTGGCGGTCGGGACGCGCGTGGAGGCGGCGATCACGCTCGGCGAGGGCAATGCCTGGAGCGTGCCCCGCCAGGCGGTGTTGAGCGACGAGCAGGGCAGCTACCTGTTCCAGGTCGCGGGCGGCCATGCGCATCGCGTCGCGGTGAAGGTGCTGGGCGAGTCCGCGCAGACCTATGGCGTGGACGGTGGGATCGACCCGGCACTGCCGGTGGTCGTGCTCGGCAACTACGAGCTGCACGACGGCATGCCGGTGCGCGAGGGGAAGCAATGACGCTGGCCGGCTGGACCCAGGCGCATCGGCGCTCCATTCTGTTCCTGCTCGCGATGCTGGCGCTGGCCGGCCTGGTCGCGGCATTCCGGCTGCCGGTATCGCTATTCCCGACCGTGGACTTCCCGCGCGTGGTCGTCTCGATCGATGCAGGCGACCAGCCGGCCGAGCAGATGGAAATGCTGGTCACGCGTCCGGTCGAGGAAGCGGTGCGCCGGGTGCCGGGTGTGCGCAACGTGCGCTCGACCACCAGCCGCGGCTCGGCCGAGGTGTCCATCAACTTCGACTGGGGCCTCGACATGGCGGCCGCTGCGCTGCAGGTGAACGCCGCCATCGCCCAGGTGCAGGGCACGCTGCCGGCGACGACGCAGGTGCTCGTACGGCGCATGGACCCGACCGTGTTCCCGATCATCGCCTACAGCCTGGTCTCGAGCACGCTTTCGGAGGTCGCCCTCCATGACCTTGCCGAGTTCCAGCTGCGTCCTGCGCTGTCGAGCGTGGATGGCGTCGCGCGCGTGCAGGTTCAGGGCGGCGCGATCGAGGAATACCGGGTGACGGTGGATCCGGCGCGCCTCGCGGCGGTCGGACTGGCGCTGGACGACGTTGCCAAGGCCGTGTCGGCGGCGAACGTGATCAGCGCGGTCGGTCGCCTGGAAGACCACTACAAGCTGTACCTCGCCGTGTCGGACACCCGCCTCGATTCGCTCGCGCGGCTGCGCGCACTGGTGCTGCGCAACCCCGCCGGCGCCATGCTGCGTCTCGCCGACGTGGCCACCGTCGATACGAGCACGGCCCCGAACTGGACCCGCGTCACCGCCGACGGCCGCGACGCCGTGCTGTTCTCCGTCTACCAGCAGCCGGGCAGTAACAGCGTACAGATCGCGCAGGATATCAAGTCGCGCCTGGACGGTCTGCGCAAGCAACTGCCGCAAGGCGTGCAGATCGCCAGCTGGTACGACCAGAGCGAACTGGTGACGGCGTCGGCAGGCAGCGTGCGCGACGCCGTCCTGATCGGCATCGGGTTGTCGGCGGCCGTGCTCCTGCTGTTCCTGCGCAACCTGAAGGTGACGCTGATCGCGATCGTCGTCGTGCCTGCGGTGCTGGCCAGTACTGTCGTGCTGTTGTACGTGCTCGGCATGAGCTTCAACATCATGACCCTGGGCGGCATGGCGGCCGCGGTCGGCCTGATCATCGACGATGCGATCGTGATGATCGAGCACATCATGCGGCGCCTGCAGGGCGGAGACGGCGAGGTGCACAGGCGCGTGATGGCCGCCGCGCTCGAGTTCCTGCGCCCGCTGGCCGGCTCGAGCGCCTCGACCCTGGTGATCTTCGTCCCGCTCGCATTCCTCTCCGGCGTGACCGGCGCCTTCTTCAAGGCCCTGTCGCTGACGATGGCGGCGGCGCTGTTCATCTCCTTCCTGATCAGCTGGCTGGCGGTGCCGCTGCTGGCCGACCGCTTCCTGAATGCGAAGGACGCCGAACACGCGCCCGATTCGAGTCTGGTGCGCTGGCTGCACGGCCACTACCGACGCGTGTTCGGCGCGCTGCTGGCGCGACCCTGGCTGCTGCTGGTCGGCGTGGCGCCGCTGCTGCTGGCCGGTTTTATCGCCTACCGCGCGGTCGGCTCGGGCTTCATGCCGGCAATGGACGAGGGCGGCTTCGTGCTCGACTACCGCGCGCCGCCCGGCACCGCGCTGACCGAGACCGACCGTCTGTTGCGCCAGGTCGAGGCCATCATCCGTGCCACGCCCGACGTCGCCACGTATTCGCGCCGCACCGGCGCCGGCCTGGGAGGAGGCCTCAACGAGGCCAACCAGGGCGACTTCTTCGTGCGCCTGAAACCGTCGGGTCGGCGTCCCGTGGACCAGGTGATGGACGACATCCGTGGCCGCATCGAGCACGAGGTGCCAGGCGTCGAGGTCGAGATGGCCCAGCTGATGGAAGACCTGATCGGCGACCTCACGGCGGTGCCGCAGCCGGTCGAGATCAAGATCTTCGGCGACCGTCCTGACGCCCTGGCCGCCAGCGCGCGTGCGGTGGCGGCGCGCCTGGCCAGGATCGATGGCGTGGTCGACGTCAGGGACGGCATCAACCCCGCCGGCGACGCGATGGACATCCGCGTCGACCCGGCGAGAAGCGCGCTCGAAGGCATGGACGCCGATGCAATCACCCGCTACGTTTCCGGCGTCCTCTCGGGCACGGTCGCGACGCACGTACCGGGCGGCGTCAAGATGGTCGACGTGCGTATCTGGGTGCCGCAGAACCAGCGTGCCACGGAGACCGATCTGCGCCGGCTGCGCGTGGTCGCACCGGACGGCCACGCGTTTCCGCTGCAGCGCGTGGCCGAGATCCATGCGGTCACCGGCCAGGCGCAGATCACGCGTGAAAACCTCAAGCGCATGGTCGCCGTCACCGCCCGTATCAGCGGGCGTGATCTCGGCTCCGTGATCGCCGACGTCCGGACAATGATGGCCCGGCCGCGCACGCTGCCCGCCGACAGTTATTACCAGCTGGGTGGCCTGTACGAACAACAGCAGATCGCCTTCCACGGGTTGATGGCGGTATTCGCAGCCGCCAGCGCGCTGGTGTTCCTGCTGCTGTTGTTCATGTACGAAAGCTTCCGTCTGGCGTTGTCGATTCTCGTCACCGCGTTGCTGGCGGTGTCGGCCGTGTTCATCGGCCTATGGCTGACGAAGATCGAACTGAACATCTCGGCCATGATGGGCATGACGATGATCATCGGTATGGCCACGGAGGTCGCGATCTTTTACTACTCGGAGCAGCAGGAACTCGTCGCCGACCGTCCACGCGAGCAGGCCTTGCTGGAGGCCGGATTGAACCGCATGCGGCCGATCGCGATGACTACGCTGGCCGCGATCCTGACCCTGTTGCCGCTGGCGTTCGCACTCGGGCGCGGCTCCGAGATGCAGCAGCCGCTGGCGATCGCCATCATTTCCGGGCTGGTCGTGCAACTGCCGCTGGTGCTGCTGTTGATGCCGATCCTGTTCCACCTGATGCGCGGACGCTCGTCCGGCGCGGACGAAGCCTGACGCTGTCCTTCATATGGAGAAACCGTGAAACCTGTCCTGATCAAACCGTTCCTCGTCGGCGCTGCGCTGGCGGCCTGCCTGTCCCCGGCCACCGCCGCCGAGCCGGTCCACTACGCCGTACAACAGCGCTGGGACCTCGGCCCGGCAACACGCTGGGACTATCTCGCCATCGACACCCAGCGCAACCGCCTGTTCGTCACGCGCGGCGACCGGTTGCAGGTGCTCGATGCCGCCAGCGGCAAGTCGGTCGGCGAGATTCCCAATACGGCCGGCGTGCATGGCGTGGTATTCGCACAGGACCTGAAGCTCGGCTTCACCAGCAATGGCCGCGCCAACACCGTTACCGTGTTCGACCTCGACACGTTGCGGGTCGAGCGCGAGCTTGCCGTGAAGGGCGCGAATCCGGACGCGATCCTGTACGAGCCCGCCACCCGCAAACTGTACACGTTCAACGGCAAGAGCAAGGACGTGAGCGTGTTCGACGCCGCGAGCGGGAAGCAGGTCGCCACAATTCCGGTCGGCGGCAAGCCGGAGTTCGCGGCCACCGACGGCAAACGCGTCTACGTGAACATCGAGGACAAGGACGAGATCGTTGCGATCGACGCCGCGACGGACCGCGTGCTGTCGCACTGGCCCCTGGCCGGCTGCGACGAACCGAGCGGACTGGCGCTGGACACTGCGCACGCGCGGTTGTTCTCGGTGTGCGGCAACCGTGCGATGATGGTCACGGACAGCGCGAGCGGCAAGGTGGTGGCGCGCATCGCGATCGGCGACCATCCGGACGCCGCACACTACGATGCCGGCACCGCCACCGTGTTTTCCTCAAACGGCGCGGGTACGCTGAGCGTGGTGCGCCAGCTGGACGCCGACCACTATGCGCCGGCGGTCGAGGTGCCGACCGTGAAGGGCGCGCGCACCATGGCGTTCGATCCGGCGAGCCGTCGGGTGTTCCTGCCGGCCGTCGTCGACAAAACGTTCACCATGGTGGTCGTCGGCCCATGAGCGCGCGGTTTGCGGTAAGCTGGCGGCGCGATTTTCCAGGTGTCCCATGACAAATTCACGCTCCCGCATCGACCACCCATGCGCCTGCTGCTGATCGAAGACGACCCGATGATCGGCGACAGCATCGCCGAAGGCCTGCGCGCGGAACGCTATGCGCTCGACTGGGTGCGGGACGGCGGCGCCGCGCAGCTGGCGCTGGTGACGGACGTTTACGACCTGTTGTTGCTCGACCTCGGCCTGCCCGGTCGCGACGGTCTCGACGTGCTGCGCCAGTACCGCGACCGCGGCGGCCGGGCGCCGGTCCTGATCATTACGGCGCGCGACAGTACCGCCGACCGCGTGCAGGGGCTGGACGGCGGCGCCGACGATTACCTGGTCAAGCCGTTCGACCTGGAAGAGTTGTTCGCGCGGGTGCGCGCACTGCTCAGGCGCGGCGCCGGCCGCGCGCAACCGGATATCGTGCACCGCGGCGTGACATTGCGCCTGACCGCGCACGAGGCCCTGCTCGACGGGCAGCCGCTGCCGCTGTCGGCACGCGAATTCGCGCTGCTGGCCGCGTTGCTTGACCCGCCCGGACGCGTGATGTCGAAGGCATTGCTGGAGCAGAAGCTGTACGGCTGGAACGAGGAGGTCGAGAGCAATACGGTGGACGTCTACGTGCACCGCCTGCGCAAGAAGCTCGGTGCAGATTTCATCAGGAACGTGCGCGGCGTCGGCTATGTGGCACCGCTGTCCTCATGAGGACCTCATGAGGACAATGCGTAGCCAACTGCTGCTCGGGCTGCTAAGCGGGACCCTGGCGTGCACCCTCGTTGCCGGCGGCGCCATCTACTTCAAGGTCCTGGAAGAATCCAACGAGCTATTCGACTATCAGCTGCGCCAGATGGCGACGACGCTGCCGACCACGCAAGCCGGCTTGCCGGCGCGGCGCGAGCATGGCGATCCCGAAGAGGAGGTGGTGATCCAGGTTTGGGACCGGTCCGGGCGGCTCGGCTACATCTCGACCACCGCGCACGTACTGCCGGCCGCCGCGCGGCCCGGTTACGCGACGCTGACCGGCAACGACGATACCTGGCGCGTCTATCTCGCCGAGCGCGGCGGCGACCGGGTGCAGGTGGCGCAATCCGTGTCGGCGCGCGAGGAACTCGCGGCGCGCCTGGCATTGCGTTCGCTGCTGCCGTTCCTGGCCATGCTGCCGATACTGGGCGTGCTCATCTATGCCGTCGTGGGACGCGGCTTGACGCCACTGACGCGGCTCGCGCAGGCGCTGGGCCGCCGCTCGCCGAGCGACCTGCAGCCGCTCGCCGAGCGCGACCAGCCGCCCGAGCTCAGGCCCGTCGTCGCGGCGATGGACGACCTTCTGCTGCGGCTCGACCATGCATTGCATAGCCAGCGCGCCTTCGTGGCGGATGCGGCACACGAGCTTCGTTCGCCCTTGACCGCCCTGCAACTGCAGCTCCAGCTCGCAGAGCGCGCCACCGACGACGTACAGCGCGCGGCCGCGTTCACCAAACTGCACCAACGCCTCGATCGTGCCATCCATCTGGTGCAGCAATTGCTCACGGCCGCCAGGCAGGAAGGCGACGCAGGCGAAGCGGCCCCGGCACCGGTCGATCTGCTCGAACTCGCGCGCGCCTGCATCGGCGAGCGCTACGACCAGGCCAGCGCCAGGGGCATCGATCTGGGCATCGTCGAGACCGAAGCGGACCTCGACGGTCCATGCCTGTCCGGTAACGCCGACGGCTTGCGTATCCTGGTCGGCAATCTGCTCGACAATGCGTTGCGCTACACGGCGCCCGGCGGCCGCGTCGACGTCACCATGACCCAGACCGATCGCGAGATTACGCTGCAGGTTGCCGACGACGGGATCGGCATCGCGCCGGCGGAGCGCGAACGGGTGTTCGACCGCTTTTACCGGGGCGCGGGGCATGCCGAATGGGGCAGTGGACTGGGCCTGTCGATCGTGCGCAGCGTCGCCAATGCGCATCGGGCGACCGTGACGCTCGACGACGGGCCGGCAGGGCGCGGGTTGATGGTGACGGTGCGGTTCCCGCGCCGCTAGGAGTCTGCGCGGCAGAAGATGGAACTGACGGGCTGCTACGGATAGAATCTGGGGATGACGACCAGTTATCTTCCATACGATCCGCAGCAGCAGTTTTTGCTGCCGCCCGCATTGCAGGAGTGGCTGCCCGAAGGGCATCTCGCGTATTTCATCAACGACACGGTCGATCTGCTCGACCTGAGTGCGTTTCATGCGCGCTACGCGGGCGGTGGCCCGCGCAATCAGCCGTTTCATCCGTCGATGATGGTGAAGGTGCTGTTGTACGCCTACGCGAGCGGTGTGTTCTCGTCCCGGAAGATCGCGCGCAAACTGCACGAGGACGTCGCGTTCCGGGTTCTCGGCGCCGGCAACTTCCCCAGGCACAGGACGATTTGCGATTTCCGCGCCTTGCATCTGGATGAGCTGTCGGCCCTGTTCGTCCAGGTCGTGAGACTGGCGCGCGAATGCGGCCTGGTCAAGCTTGGGACGGTGGCGATCGACGGCACCAAGGTCAAAGCCTCGGCGTCGCGGCACAAGGCGATGAGTTATCGGCGGATGGTCGATGCCCAAGCCGAGTTGAAGGAGCAGATCGCGCAGTTGATGGAGCGCGCCCGGCAGACCGACGTGGCTGAGCGGGACGAACCGGAACTGGACCTGCCGGCCGAGATTGAACGGCGCGAAGACCGGCTCAAAGTGATCCAGGCGGCGCGGGAACGTCTCGAAGCGCGCCAGCGCGAGGCCGACCGCGCCAAGGGGCGTAGCGAGGATGACGACCGCATTCCGCGCGACAAGGATGGCAAGCCAAAAAACAAGAACGGAAACCGCTACAAGCGCGACTTCGGCGTGCCGGAGGACTCGGCGCAGGAGAACTTCACCGACCCGGACAGCCGCATCATGAAGCGCGCCGGCGGTGGCTTCGACCAGTGCTACAACGGCCAGACGGCTGTCGATGCGCACGCCCAGATCATCGTCGCGGCTGAACTGACCAATTGCGGATCGGATGCCGGCAACCTGGGGCCGATGCTGACCGCCGTCGAAGCCATGACCGGTCAGGTGCCGAACGTTGCCCTGGCCGACGCGGGATATCGGGCCGAGTCGACATTTGCCCAGTTGGCAGCCCATCCGACCGACCTGTACGTGGCGCTTGGACGCGAGGGTAAAGACTGCGCTCAACTGGACACCCGGACCAATCCCTACACGACAGCCATGCGTGCCAAGATGCGCACGCCACAGGCCAGGGACGCTTATCGGCGGCGTAAAGCCATCGTCGAAGCGCCCAATGCCTGGATCAAGCACGTGATGGGCTTTCGCAATTTCAGCATGCGTGGGTTGCGCAAGGCCGCAGCCGAGTGGAAGCTCGTCTGCGCCGCCTTGAATTTACGCCGTATGGGAAACCTGCTAGCCACCTGAGCCAGGAAACACCCTCGAAACCGCCTGGTCGCCGCCGTTATCGTACCGATCAGGCACCGCCGATTGCGCGTCAGTCGCCGACATCAACAAGCGCGCCCATGAAACGACGTCTTTTAGCTTCTGCCGCGCGGACTCCTAGCGGCTGTGCGCAAAACGCCAACATTACCAATCGTTCATGTCGGCGCACCGTAACGACCGGGTCATATTGCGTGCATATAGTTGCCAAATTTCAAAACGTTAGCGTTCCATAAATTTGCCAACTCATCATCCTCACCAATGACCACGCATCCGTTCTCGCGCCGGCGCCTTGCCGTCTCCGTTTCGCTCGCCCTTGCCACCCTGTCGGCGCAGGCCGCTCCTGAAGTCGCTCCCGCCGCCGATGCCGCGGACGCCGGGCCCGTGCCGACCGTCGTCGTCAGCGCCCGCAACGGCGATTACCTCGGCAACCACACGGCATCCGCCGCCGCGCCCACGCAGTCGAGCCTGGCGGCTACCGAGCCGCAATCTATCATCACGCGCGACTTCATCGAACTGTCGGTGACGCCGGCCGCCGAGTACAGCCGCATCGTGAATATCGCACCGAGCCTGTCGGGCGATTCCGCCAACGGTCCCGGCCTGTCGGAAACGAAGACGACGATGCGCGGCTTCGGCGACGATCAGTACAACATCACGTTCGACGGCATTCCCTGGGGCGACACGAACAATCCGGCGCACCACTCGATGTCGTTCTTCCCCGGTTCCGTGATCGGCGGCGCCATCGTCGAGCGTGGCCCGGGCAATGCGGACAACCTGGGCTATGCCACCTTCGGCGGCTCGATCAACCTGTTCTCGAAGAAGCCGTCGAAGGAGCAGCACACGAGCGTGTTCGGCTCGGCCGGCACCTGGAACACGCGCCTGGGCGGCGTGTCGTGGGAAAGCGGCCAGCTGGCCGGCTGGGGCAACGGGACGATCCAGCTGAACTACCAGCACCTGCAGTCGGACGGCTACCTGACCCGCAACACGATCAACAGCGACAACTACATGCTGAAGGTGCGCCGGCCGCTCGGCGAGTCGACGGTGGCGACCTTCTTCGTGTCGGCCAACCAGATCGGTTACGTCCAGCCGGACAACAACAAGGGACCCACGCTGGCCCAGGTGGCGAAGTACGGCAAGAACTACAGCCTGAACGACGACCCGGCCAGCTTCAACTACGCCGGCTTCAACCACACGTCCAAGAACACGGACTTCGACTACCTGCGCCTGGAAACCAACTGGGGCGCGGGCTGGGCGACCGACAACCAGCTCTACACCTACGCATACGACAACGAAACGATCTCGTCGACCGACCCGACCGGTCTGACGGCACCGGGCACCAAGGCCGGCCCGAAGGGCAATGCGGACATCCCCGGCATCGACAAGCGCAACAAGTACCGCGTCTGGGGCGACATCCTGCGCCTGAACAAGTCGTTCGAGGCGGGCACCTTCCGCACCGGCGTGTGGTACGAGCGGTCGGACACGGACCGCCATCAGTATGACCTCGACCTCACGCTGGGCGTGCGCGACCCGCGCGAAACCAAGCCGGTGCCGGTGACGTTCCCGGACGTGCTGTTCGACCAGCAGTCGACGATCCATAACGTGCAGCCGTTCGCGCAGTTCGAGTGGTCCGTCACGCCGGATCTCACCGTCACCCCGGGCGTCAAGCGCGTGCAGATCCGCCGCGCCGTGGACGCCGCCGTTAACCAGACGACGCGCGTGCTGCAGCACACGTCGGTCGAGTACAAGGCGACGCTGCCGTTCCTGACGGCGAACCAGCGCATCGGCGATGGCCTGGCCGTGTACGCACAGTACGCGGAAGGCTTCCAGATCCCCGACCTGAAGTCGTTCTATATCGCCGACCCGACGAAGAACAGCTCGGACCCGCAGAAGTCGACCAACTACCAGCTGGGCATCGTCGGCGAATCGAACGCACTCACCTGGGACGTCGACCTGTACAAGATCGATTTCAAGAACAAGTACGTATCGAACGGCCTCGGCGGCACCGACGCCGCGTACGTCAACGTGGGCGGCGCCACCTACAAGGGCATCGAGGGCCAGGCCACATGGCTGGTCGGCGGCGGCGTCGCGCTGTACGCCAACGGCTCGAAGAACAAGGCGGAGGCCAACGACACGGGCAAGACGATTTCAGGCTCGCCCGACATGACAGCCGCTCTGGGCCTCCTGTACAACGCCGGTCCTTGGGCGGGTTCGCTGATCGGCAAGCGCACGGGCGCCGTGTACCAGGCCGACTACGATCCCGCAAAGCCGGCGGCCTACGAGGCGTACCGCACGGGCGCGTACACGAACATCGACTTATCGCTCGCCTACCGCTTCGCCAACCCGGGCATGAATTTGCGGGCGCTGAAGCTGCAGCTGAACGTGTTCAACCTGGCCGGAAAGCAGGACGTGACCTCGATCTCGCCGGGCAAGACGGTGTCCGGCGACCAGTACACGTTCCAGGCGCCGCGCAGCTTCCAGGTGTCCGCGCGCGCCGACTTCTGACGATGCGGCGAACGGTCTCGCTGGCCGCGCTGGCTCCGCTGTTTGTGATGGCCAGCTGCAGAGCTCTCTCGGGCGGCCTGACAGGTCACGCTCCGCGAACTCATGTGGTGAACGGTGTGGTGCAGAGCCAACTCTTTGATTTTTAGACGTCAAAACGGCCTGCAAAGTCGTCTCGGATCGTGGCTCGTTCATCATGGTATCATTCGTGGCATGGCCCTGAGAGGGCTCGAGAATGACTCTGAAATTCAACAGCTTTGCTCAGCCATTGATGATCGAGTGGGAGTAAGCTTCCTTTTCGGCACTGTTTTTGTTTAGAACTGTAGAGCTCGCTTCGGCGAGCTCTTTTTATTGCAATTCGGCGGTGGCAGTTTGCCCGCCTGCCCGAGGAACGGCGTGCCACCGCCGGCCGGCCGACGCCGCGTGGAATCGGCGCATCGAACCAATCAACTGTCGAGAAACCGCAGCAGGTGCCGGTTGAATGCCGTTTCCGCTTCAATGTTGGACAAATGCGATGCCGGAAGCTCGACATAGGAAGCGCCGCTGATGTGCTCGTGCATCATGCGGCCATGCTCGACAGTGGTAACCGGATCCTGGGCGCCGGCCATCAACAACGTCGGTACCGTGATGGCAGCAATCTCCGAGCGCAGGTCCGCTTCCGCCAACGCGAGACAGCACGCCGCGTATCCACGTCGCTCGCAGGTCCGCAGGCCCTCGATCAGGCGTGCGACGGTCGCGGGGGCGCGTGCGATGAAGTCCGGCGTAAACCATCGTCCAGCCGCTCCTGCTGCGACGGATGCCATCCCTTCGACCAGCACCAGTTCGGCACGCTCCGTCCAGGCACCGGCCGAGCCGATGCGCGCCGCGCTGTTGGCGACGACGAGCCGACGCAACCGGTGCTCCGCGTGGATCGCCAGCCACAGCCCCGTCAGCCCACCCATCGAGATGCCGCAGAAATCGACGGTCTCGATGTCGAGGGCATCGAGCAGGTCCAGCACGTCCCCGCCGAGCTGCGCGAGCGTATAACCCTCGCCGCGCCGGCCCGGCTCGTCCACGCCGAACAGGCCGCTCATCCCGTGCCCGCGGCTGTCGTAGCGCAGTACGCGGAAACGTCCCGACAGGGCCTCGGCCTGCGCCTCCCATGACGACAGGCGTGTGCCGAGAGAGTTCGAGAACATCACGACCGGTGCGCCTGCCGGACCGTCGAGCGCATAGGCCAGCTGGCGCGGGCCCGGGTTCAGTAGTCGCATCGGCCGCTCCCCTCACGCCTCGAAGTGCGCGCGCAGTATCCGGTCGGCCGGCAGGCCGTCGCGCGCGGCCAGCAGGTCGAAGTCGAAGTCGATCTCATAGCAGGGCGCGGCGACTTCGCGCGCGCGCAGCGACGCCGGATCGTCGATCCTGCGCATCGGCGGCACCAGGCCTTCGCGGGTGGCGAAGGCGAAATCGTCCCACAGGTAAGGGTCGCCGTCGATGTTGATCTGCGTGGTCAGCTTGCGGTGGCCGGGCGCGGTGACGAAGAAGTGGATGTGCGCCGGGCGCGTGCCGTGGCGGCCCAGCAGTTTCAGCAGCTTGTCGGTGGAGCCGCCCGGCGGCACGCTGTAGCCGACGGGGACCTTGCTGCGGAACCGGTAGCGCCCGTCGGCGTCCGTGCGGATCGTGCGGCGCAGGTTGTACGGGCTCTGGCTCGGGTCGAAGAACGAATACCCGCCCAGGTGGTTCGCGTGCCATACCTCGACCAGGGCGCCCGGCACCGGTGTGCCGTCCGCGCCGCGGACCTGGCCCTGCATGAACAGGACCTCGCCGGGTTGCTCGTCCTGGTCGAGGCGCGCGCTGCCCAGCGATTCGGGGGCGCCGGCGACGTACAGCGGACCTTCGATCGTGCGCGGCGTGCCGCCGCCGGCGCCGGCGCGCGCTTCCGCCTCGTCCATGCGCAGGTCGAGGAAGTGTTCGAAACCCAGGCCCGCGGCGATCAGGCCCCATTCGCCGTTGCGGCCCGCTTCGGTCAGGTAACCGACGGCGCTCCAGAATTCGTCGGGTTGGACGTCCATCTCCTCGATCGTGACGAACAGGTCGCGTACGATGCGGTTCACCACCGCCTGTACGCGGGGATTGCCGCTCGCGGTTTCCGTGCTCTCGATCTTGTCCAGCAGTGCGGCCATGGCTTGCTTGTTCATGTCTGTCTCCTTGTTGTCGTGAATGGTTCAGCGGTCGTCGTCATGGATCGACGAAGGGTGGCGGCACAAGGCCTCCACCTCGATGTCCATGTAGGGAAAAAGGGGGAGGGCGGTCAGCAGTGCGTGCAGCTCATCCGCGTCGGCCACGTCGAAGATGCTGACGTTGGCGTAGCGTCCCGCCACGCGCCACAGGTGGCGCCAGGTGCCGTCGCGCGGCAGTTGCTGCGCGACGGCGCGTTCGGTCGATTTCAGTTCGTCCGCCTGTGCCCGCGGCATGTCGTGCGGGAGGCGGACCGTCATGGCTACCTTGAACAGCATGGTGTCTCCTCGATGGTCAGGTGCGCCGGCGCAGCCGGGCGATCTTGTCGTCGTCGAGTTCGATGCCGAGCCCGGGGCCGGCCGGCAGGCGCAGCGCGAAGTCGGCGTATTCCAGCGGCGTGGCGAGGATTTCCTCGGTCAGCAGCAGCGGACCGAACAGTTCCGTGCCCCACGCCAGCGACGGGAACGTGGCAAAGAGCTGCGCGGACGCGATCGTGCCGATGGCGCCTTCCAGCATGGTGCCGCCGTACAGGGCGACGTCGGCCGCCTGCGCGATGGCCGCCACGTGCTGCGCGCCAGTCAGGCCGCCCGATTGCGTGATCTTGACGGCGAAGACGTCGGCCGCGCGCGCCGCCGCCAGGCGGAACGCATCGAGCGGGCCATGCAGCGCCTCGTCCGCCATCAGCGGCACGAGATTCATGGCGCGCAGCCGGCGCATGCCGTCATGGTTGGCGGCGGCGATGGGCTGCTCGACCAGGTCGGCGCCCGCGTCGTGCAGCAGGCGCATGCCCAGCACGGCGTCCGTCTCGCTCCACGCCTGGTTCACGTCCACGCGCACGCTGGCACGGTCGCCGAGGGCGCGCTTGATGGCGGCCACGTGGGCGGCGTCGGCGCGCACGGGGCGTTTGCCGATCTTCAGCTTGAACACGTTGTGGCGGCGCAGGTCGAGCATCCGTTCGGCCTCGTCGATGTCACGCGCGGTATCGCCGCTCGCCAGTGTCCAGGCGATGGGCAGGCTGTCGCGCACGCGGCCGCCGAACAGCGCCGACAAGGGCACGCCGAGGCGGCGCGCCTGGGCGTCGAACAGCGCCGTCTCGAGCGCGCACAGCGCGAAGCGATTGCCCTGCAGGCGGCTGCGCAGGTCGTTCATGCGCGCCGCGGGATTGGCCGCGTCGGCGCCGGCGAGGATCGGCACCATGTACGTCTCGATGTTGGCACGCATGCTCTCCGGGCTTTCCTCGCCGTAGGCCAGGCCGCCGATCGTGCTCGCTTCGCCCCAGCCGACGATGCCGTCGCCGCAGCGTATGCGCACGAGCACCATGTTTTGCTGCCGCATGGTGGCCACGGACAGCTGGTGTGGCCGGATCGTCGGCACGTCGAGGATCAGCACCTCGACACGCTCGATCCTGCTTTCAGGGTAGGTCATGGCATCCTCACAGTGAACGGAACAGCGGGCTGCGCGCGGCTTGCCCGGCGTCGGCCGCGGACAGGAATTTTTCGGTGAAGATGTCCTTCTCGAACAACCGGCCCTGCATCAGGGCCGCGATGCTCGCCTCGATCATCGGCGGCGGTCCGCACAGGTAGGCGCGCCAGCCGCGGAAATCGTGTTCGAACCGGCGTACTGCGAGTTCGTGCACGAAGCCGCGCGCGCCGGTCCACGGCGAATCGGCAGGTTCGCTGGACAGCACGGGCAGGTATTCGAAGTTCGGATGGCGCGCGGCCAGCTGCTCGAACTCGGTCCGGTAGTACAGCTCGTCCAGTCTGCGCGCACCCTGGATCAGGCGGATCGGGCGGGTGTCGCCGGATTCGAGCAGGTCCAGCACCATCGAACGTGGGCTGGACAGCCCCGAGCCGCCGGCGATGAACAGCAGCGGACGCGGGTCGCTCTTGCGCACGAAAAACCGCCCCAGCGGGCCGGACAGCATGACCTGTTCGCCGACCTGCAACTGGTCGTGCACATAAGGCGTCACTTTCCCGTCCGGCACGAGCCGGATGTTCAGTTCGATTTCACGCGACGACGGCGCGGACGCGATGGAAAATGCACGTGGCGCGGCGTCGCCGCCGAACCAGGCGTTCACGTATTGGCCCGGCTGGAAGGGCAGGGCATCCCCATGCTCGATGTCGAGGAACACCCCCTTGATGGTCGGGGTCAGCGTTTCGATGCGGGACACGCGCGCCTGGTAGTCCATCAGCGGCAGGCATTGCGCGTCCGGGTCCGGGTCGATGTCGGCTTCGATGGTGATGTCGGACTGCACGGTGGCACAGCAGGCAAGGCATTTGCCCTCGTCGCGCTCGAAGTCCATCAGGGCGAACGGCGAGGCCTCGCCGTGATCCAGTTCGCCGCCGGACGCCTGGACCTTGCACGTTCCGCACAGGCCGTGCCCGCAGGCGTGGGGCAGCCACACGCCCGCGCGCAGGCAGGCGTCGAGGATGGTCTGGCCCTCGGCCACGTCGACCGTCTGGCCCAGGGGCTCGATCGTCAGTTGGTAGCACATGGCGTTTCCTCCATCAATTGCCGCTGCCGCCGATGCCGGCGAGCTGGGGCGTTTGCAGGCGCAGTACGGTCTTGTGTCCGATGCCGTTGGCGGCGAGGCTGCCATCCGGATCGGGGACGAACGGTTCGCCGGCGCGCAGCCAGGCAGCCGCGCTCCAGTCGATGGCGGCGCCTTCGGGATGCGCGGCCAGCAGCGGCGCCAGTACGTCGCCCACCAGTGTCCGGAACGGCATATCCGGCGGCAGCGGCAGGGTGAACGGGCTGCAGAACAGCATGTGGCGATCCCAGCCGAAATACACGAGCTGGTTGCCATGGAAGTTCTCCACGCGGTCGCGAACGTCGCCCTCGTAGTTGGCTGCTAATGCGATGACAGGCATGTCGGTCTCCTCGCGTGCCGCTCAGGCGGCGTCATGGTTGTTGGTCCAGCGCTCCCAGTTGGCGCGGTCGGCGGAGTCGGCATAGTCGCCGCTGTCCTCGGGCTTCAGGTGGTACCAGTCGAGCACCTCGGGGAGCGTGGCGCCGCCACAGTTGCCCTGGAAAATCTGGTGCACGGGCAGCCAGGCTTGCACGTACTTCTCCGGCTCGCCCTTGAAGATGTCGCAGCAGCCGTCCGAGCAAAAGTGATACGTGTCGCCCTTGTGCTCGACCTGGCGGTAGCAGATCTGCGTCGGGTCGCCCGGCTCGGGGAAGGCCATCGGGATCTGGCAGATCTGGCACAGCATCGGCAGCCCCGGATTGGTCCAGCGCTTGCCGGCCTTGTGCTGCTCTTGCCAGTAGCGCAGGCGGGGCAGGTGGTATTGCTCGAACGTGTCGGGATACTGTTCCTTCAGCCATTGCAGTTCATGCTCTTCCGGCACCCAGGTGTGGATCGCGGCGGCATGGTTGAAGTTGTAGAAGATCGACCAGGCGATGTGCGACAGGTGGTCTTTCTCCTGCGCCGCCTGTTCGTGGTACTTGGGCATGCGCACGCCGTAGCGGGCCAGGTCGGCGAACAGCGCGCCGCCGTTCTGCTCGAAATAGATTTCCCACGCCTCCTTCCAGCTCATCACGCGCTTCGGCAGCATGTAGTCCATCATCATGGCCACCAGCGTGAGCAGGCGGTAGCCGCGCCAGAACCATTTGTCGACCCACTTCTGGATGATGGGCAGGTTGGCGGGGTCCTGCTCCAGCATGAACTTCACGACTTCGAGGCCGAGCGTCATGTGGCGCGATTCGTCGGACTGGGCGGAGAACCCGAAGGTCACGGTGGCCATGTCAAAGCCATCGAGGGCGTAGCCGACCGCGGACGCGAGGACGGCCTTGCGGGCGTAGACGTCCTGCTGCGCATCGTCCAGTTCCAGTTGTGTCGGCAGCATATCCGCCGCATTGCGAGTCGCCATGTTTGTCTCCTTGTGGTTTGGTTTTTGTATGGGGCTCAGGCCATCCGGCCCGGGCGCGTCAGCAATTCCGGACGCAGCAGGGCGGCCAGTTCGTCCTCTTCCATCAGCGCCATGGCATTGACGACCTGGACGACCGTGGCCCCCGAACGCACCACTTCCTTGGCGACGAGCGACGCTTTCTCGTAACCGATGTGCGGGTTCAGGGCCGTCGCGAGGCTGGCCGAGCGCTGCAGCTGGGCGGCCATGTGCTCGGCATTGGCGGTGATGCCGTCGACGCAGTTGTCGGCCAGCGTCCCGCACGCCGCGGACAGCACCTGGATGCCGTCGAACAGCAAATGGGCCATCAGCGGCTCGAACGCGTTCAATTGCAGCTGGCCGGCCTCGGCCGCGAGGGCGATGGCGACGTCGTTGCCGATGACCTGGAAGCAGACCTGGCTCACCACCTCGGGGATCACCGGGTTGACCTTGCCCGGCATGATGCTGGATCCCGCCGCCCGTTCCGGCAGGTTGATTTCGCGCAGGCCGGCGACGGGGCCGCTGGAAAGCAGGCGCAGGTCGTTCGAGATCTTGGACAGCTTGACGGCGATGCGCTTCAGCGCGGACGACAGGGTCACGAAATCGCTCGTATCCTGGGTCGCCTCGATCAGGTTCGGTGCCAGCCGGATCTCGGTGCCGTAGATGGTCGAGAGATAGGTGCAGGCGATCATGCCGTAGCGCGCGTCGCAGTTGATGCCGGTGCCGATCGCCGTGCCGCCGAGGTTGACGACCGTGAGGTCCTGCAGGGCCACGTCCAGGCGGTTCACTTCCGCGCGCAGCGTGTCGGCGAAGACACGGAATTCCTGGCCGAGCGTCATCGGCACGGCGTCCTGCAACTGGGTGCGTCCGACCTTGAGGACATCGTCGAAGCCCTCGGCCTTCAGCGCGAACGACTGGATCAGACCCTCGAGGGCAGGGCGCAGCATGCCCGTGGCGGCCTCGCGCAGGCCGAGCTTCAGCGCGCTCGGATACACGTCGTTGGTGCTCTGGCCGAGGTTCACGTGGTCGATGGGATGGACCACGCTGTAGCTGCCCCGGCCCGCGCCGAGCAGCTCCAGTGCCCGGTTGGCGACGACTTCGTTGGCGTTCATGTTGGTCGACGTACCGGCGCCGCCCTGGATCACGTCAACGACGAACTGCTCGCGCCAGCGGCCCTGCATCAGTTCTTCGCTCGCGCCGGCAATGGCCGACGCGCGCTTTTCGTCGAGCAGGCCGAGGACGCAGTTGGTTTTTGCTGCTGCGTACTTGATCGCGCCCAAAGCCCGGACCAGGGTCGGATACGTGCCGACCTGGCGCCCCGTGATCGGGAAATTGGCGACGGCCCGGGCGGTGTGCACACCCCAGTACGCATCGTCAGGCACTGAAAGGTTGCCAAGCAAATCCTTTTCCATGCGGCCCATGTTGTCTCCTTTTTTAGACAATGTTGACGTGTTGAAACGTTATTCAAGGTCGGCCACGGCGGATCAGCCGTTTCCGGTGTGAGAGTCGGTGCATCTGTCTCTTTTTTTAGATTATGGTCGAATTTTTTCGTTTTGCAAGCGCTTTTTTCGCGGTCTGTGGAAACATTTGCGGGCATGCAAAGATCTGCTATAGTGAGGAATCTAAATATTGAGACGACGATGAACGACCGGGTACAGACGACTTCCATGAACGGCGCCGAGATCGGCTCCCGTTTGCGCGCCTACAGGATCGGCGCCGGATTGCGCGCTGAACAGGTAGCTGAACTGCTCGGTATTTCCAGGGCGGCCGTGTACAGGATGGAAAAGGGCGAGATCGTGAAGATCGAGACGCTCGAGCGCCTGGCGGTGATATTGCGGACCTCGCTGGCGTCGATGCTGGGTGTGGGTACGGAGTACTACTCGTCCGCATTGGCCTATATCGAGCGCATGCGCCAGCTCGAGCAGGGCGCGACCAGGATCATGGCGCACTTCGAGCCCGTGTCGTTCCTGCTCACGTCGAGCGGCTATATCCGTCACCTGGAACAGATGCTGCGCGAGAGCGAGGACAGCCTGGCGGACGACCGCATCAGTGCGCTGATGTCGCTGCTGCAGGAACGGAAACGCGAGTACGCATCGCATCCGGCACCGATCGTGAGCCTGATCGGATTGCGGGAACTCGAACGCTTCGTTCACTTCGGCCTGATCGGCCGCATGGACCTGCCCCCGTCGGTCAAGATGGAACGCTCCCTCGCCGCGCGTGCGGAGGTGACCCGCATCGCGGCACTCCTCGAAGACTCGCCGCTGGACATGCAGATCGGGATCGTCGATGAAAGCATGCCGAATTCCACGTTCCAGATATTCGAGCGCCCCAGCGGGGCGTATGTCGCCGTCAGCCCGTTCCGGTTCGGCGAGTTTCCCAACATCTCGTGCGGGATCGCATCCGTGACTGCCGCGCCCGAAGCAGTCGCACTCTACAGCGACATGGTCGCCACGTTGTGGAAGCGCGCGTACAAGGGCAAGGAAGGCGCAGCGATACTACGCAAGATGCTGCAGCAGGTTTGAACATCAACTCAAGGCTGGAGAACCACCATGACTTTCGACGACATTACTCAACAGTTCGAGCACAGCCCGAACGGCAGCGGTACCGATGCCTTTCTCGCCGTGAAGGACGCCACGCGCGAACTGATGGGCAGCGACCCCGGCAACGCGGCCATTTATTTTCTCATCTACAATTTCGCGCGCAGCTACGTCATCCTGCACGACGATGAACCGATCTCGACCGAGTCCGCCAACGAGTCCAAGCAGCAGCTGCTTGGCTATATGAACCGCTTGAGCGCGGCACTCGGTCAGGGAGAAGCTGCATTGCTCGCCACGGCAAGTGCCGTGATCAACGAGTACATGGCGTCGAAGCGGCCGTTCTAGACAGGACCGTTCGCGTCGATCTCGGGATGCCCGAGAGGACTGTCTACGCGGCATCCAAGAGCGCCATGACGCGTTTTGCCTGGACCTGGGCGCTCGAACCGGCGCATACGGGAATGACCGCGAACGGCGCGGCGCCTGACCCGCCCGAAACGGAATCGTTCCGCGAAAATACCCCGGCCGGCAACATCGATGTCTCGCCATTCACCGGCTCCGGCGGCCCGGATCGTCCGCCGGGTTGTCATGCACGGTGTCGGTCGGGCCGGTTGCGGTAGTCAAAACGATCACCGGTTCATTGCCGGTCATCGCAAAGTGGTCTTGCCTGGACGCGACGGCGGCGCGGCGGGCGAGCGTCATGCCCAGCCCCACGCCGGCGCCGAGGCAGAGGGCGATGCACAGGGCGGCGAGGACGAAGGCGTGGGCGATCGCCGCCGGGTCGTCCCGTCCGCCGAGGACCGTGTAGAAGATCCCGCCGACCAGGGCCACGCTGAGCGCGGTGCTCACCTGCAGGGTCGAGCTGGCGATGCCGGCGATCATGCCGGCATGGGCGGGCGCTACGCGGCCCGTGATCATCGTCATCAGCGTCGGCAAGCCGAGCCCCTGTCCGAAGCCGATCAAGAACAGCAGGACGGCAAGCTGCCTGGATGCCGGCGCCATGCCGTCCGGCGTCGCGGAGATCAGCCATGCCAGGCCGAGGAAGCCGGCGGTTTCCAGTCCCATGCCGAGCGGATTGACCCATTCGCCCAGGTGCCGGCGGAAACAGGGCGTGGCCAGGGGCCCCAGCAGGAATCCGGCGCCGAAAGGCAGGAAGACCAGGCCGGCGTCCAGGGCGCTGACGCGCAAGGCATTCTGCAGATAGACCGAAAACAGCAGGAAGAAGGAACCGATCGAATAGAAGGACAGGGCGACCAGGAGGGCGCGGCCCAGCCCCGGCGCACGCAGGGCCGCGGGATCGAGCAGGGGCGCCCCGCCAGCCTGCGCGAGCCGGGTTTCGTAGCGCCAGAAGAGCCGGGCCAGCAGGGGCGCCGCAGCCAGCGACAGCCAGGACCACCAGGGCCATCCGGCCGCGCGGCCTTCGATCAGCGGCACGATCAGCAGCGCCAGCGTCAGCATCGACAAGACCATGCCGCCCGGGTCCAGTTTGCCCGAGCCTTGTCCGCCCGTCCGTTTCAAGAGAGGGATACCGAACAGGATCACCAGGATGGCTACCGGCAAGTTGACCAGGAAGACCGCGCGCCATCCCATGCCGAACAGGTCCAGCGCGATGAGGACGCCGCCCAGCGCCTGCCCGATGACCGAGGCCAGGCCGAACACCGCGCCGTACAGGCTGAGCGCCAGCGGCTTGTCGGATTCCGGGAAGATGGCCTGGATGGAGGCGAGCGCCTGCGGCGCCATGACCGCGGCGGTGATGCCCTGCAGGGCGCGCCCGGCAATGAGGGCCCAGGGCGACCAGGCGACACCGCACAGCAGCGACGCGGCGGTGAAGCCGATCAGGCCGAGGAAGAATACGCGGCTGCGGCCGAACAGGTCGCCGAGGCGCCCGCCCGTGATCAGGGTGACCGCATACAGCGCGGCATACGCGGAAATGACCATCTGCTCGGCCGAGGACGAGGTGCCCAGGTCACCCTGGATGGACGGCAGCGCCACGTTGACGATGAAGAAGTCGAGCGGTGGCAGGAAGGAGCCGACCAGCAGGACGGCGAACATCGCCCAGCGGCGCGGCTCGGGTGGGGCGGAATGAATTTGTGACATGACACCTCCTGGAATTTCAGCGCACCGTTTTCCTGGTGACGTCCGCGTCCACCGCAATGGCCGTCCCGCCGGCCGCTTCGATGTCGGCAACCACTTTTTCGGCACCGCTCCTGCTCGAGGCGTAATTGGCGACGACCTGCGCGCCGTCCGCCGCCAGGTGGCGGGCGATGGCCGCGCCGATACCCTTGGAAGCACCCGTCACGATGGCGACCTTGTCTTTCAACTTGTTCATGTTTGAGGTTTGCAATAGTTGGCAACGACGTCATGGTGACGCGTACACTATTGTGTGTGAACTGCCATGCATGTACATTTCACGTACATTTTTGTACGGAGTTATGAATGGAATGGAGCGACGTCCGGATTTTCCTGGCGGTAGTGCGTAGCGGATCGTTCGGCGAGGCCGCGCGGACCCTGGGTGTGAGCCATCCGACGGTAGGGCGCCGGATCAAGGCGCTCGAAGACGAGGCGGAGCAGGCGCTCTTCCGCAGGACCAGGGATGGATTGGTCCTCACGGACGCCGGGGATGCCGTGCTGGGCCTGGCGGAATCCATGGAAGATGCCGCGCTGGCCATGGAGAGGCGTCTGGCGGGCAACCACGAGCGCCTTGAAGGCATCTTGCGGATATCTGCCGCTGAATGGTTTGCGGGCTATGTCCTCGCACCCGTCCTGGCCGAACTGACGCACCGCCATCCGGCCGTGGTGCCGGAAGTGATCGCCAGCTACCGCTTGTTGAATCTGTCGCGCCGCGAGGCCGATGTGGCGTTTCGCATCGTGCCGTTCAGCGAGCCGGACATCGTCCAGCGCCGCCTGATGACGGTGCCTTACGGTCTGTACGGCTCGGCTGACACCGCGGCGGCGATGCAGAACGATCCGGCTTCGGTGGGATTGATTCTCATGAATACCGCGCAATCCCACTTTCCCGATGTCGCCTGGTTGCTCGACAGGTTCCCGCACTCGCGGCGGGTCTTCACAAGCACGAGCCGGGCCGTTCAGGCACAGATGTGCCTGCGCGGCATGGGCATTGCGGTATTGCCAAGGCCGCTGGGCGACGCAACGGCCGGCTTGCAGCGTATCGACACGCCGGACCAGCCGCCCGGCAGGGACGTCTGGGTCGGCTACCACCAGGACCTGCGGCATATGGACCGCCTGCGCGCGATGCTGGAAATCGCGGACGCCATGGTGCACACCGAGCCCCATGCTCGACAAACCTAATAGTTTTAGGTATTCTCCTAGCTATATTTGGAGGGGGATACCATGGCAAGGGCAGGACTGACAATCGACCGCCTGGTCGAGGCTGGCGCGAAGCTGGCCGATGCGTCCGGATTCGAGGCGGTCACGCCGAGCGCGCTTGCCAGGCAATTCGATGTGAAAGTCGCCAGCCTGTATTCCCATGTGGCCAGCGCGAACGACATCAAGGTCCGCGTCGCGCTGTATGCCCTGGACAAGCTGGCGGACCGAATTGCGGATGCGATCGCCGGCCGTGCCCGCCGGGACGCCTTGATCGCGCTCGCCGATGCCCACCGGGACTTTTCCAGGGCCCACCCGGGGCTCTTTGCCGCCGCGCGTCATCCGCTGGACGGCGAGGCGGCCGGGCGCAGCGGCGGGGCCAGGATCGCGCAGGCGACCCGGGCCGTCCTGCGCGGGTATGGGCTGGACGAGCATGCGCAAACACACGCGATCCGTCTCCTGGGCAGCGTGTTCCTCGGCTTCACGATGCTCGAGTCGTCGGGAAGCTTCGGCCACAGCCGGCCGTCGCCGGAGGCCTCCTGGCAGGTGACGCTCGACGCGCTGCATGCCATGCTTTGTTCGCTTGGAAAATGAGGGCAGGCCGATGACGCGATCATGCGCACAATGGTTCAGCACGCCGGTCACGGCAGCGATGCTGCGCGGCTGGATCGAACTCGAGAACACGCAATACGGGATCGTGCCGCACCGCTTGCCAGCCTGGGCACGCAGGCAATGGGCCGATCCGCAATTACTAATGGCGGAGGCGCAGCCGTCCGGCGTGCGCATCTGTTTCCGTACAGAGGCAACCGCAATCGAGTTGGAAGCCTTGCCGACCAGACGCGTCTACACCGGCCTGCCGCCGCGCCCGGACGGCACCTGGGACCTGGTGATCGACGGACGACTGGTCCGGCAAGGCACGATCCCTGGCGGACGTGTCGTGCGCATCGACCCGTCGACATGGTCCACGGGCACGGCGCCGTGGGCGGAGGTCGAGGAAGGGCGGCCTGGCCTGCTGCGCTTCGCCGATCTGCCGGCCGGCAGCAAGGAGGTAGAAATCTGGCTGCCTCACGACGAGGCCGCCGAGCTCTTCACCTTGCGCGGCAACGCAGCGCTGGACGCTTGCGGGCACAGTGGCCGAACTACATGGCTGCATCACGGCAGCTCGATCAGCCATGGCTCCAACGCCCGGCATCCGACGGGCATCTGGCCGGCCGTGGTGGCCCGTCTTGCCGGCGTCGATCTGCTGAACCTGGGCTTTGGCGGCAGTGCGCTGCTCGATCCTTTCGTGGCCCGCACCATCAGGGACCAGCAGGCCGACTTCATCAGCCTCAAGCTCGGTATCAATGTCGTCAACATGGATCTGATGCGCCTGCGCGGTTTTGGTCCGGCCGTGCATGGCTTCCTGGACACGATCCGCGACGGCCACAAGACGACACCACTCATGGTCCTGTCTCCCATCCTGTGCCCTATCCATGAAGATACGCCCGGCCCCTCGCTGCCCGTTTTTTCGGACGGACAATTGAAGTTCCAGGCCGCCGGCATGGACGAGGACGCTGCGAAGGGCAAGCTGACCTTGAGGATCATCCGCGACGTGCTCAAGGACATCGTGACGCAACGGCGCATCAGCGACCCGAACATCCATTATCTTGACGGGCGTGTCCTGTACGGCGGCGCGGATCATGCCCGCCTGCCGCTGCCCGACGGGCTGCATCCGGATGGTGCGACGCACGCGCTGATGGGAGAGCGGTTTGCCGCCGCAGCCTTCGGCGAGGGGCGTCCATTCGCTTGAAACCGGCTACCACGTGGCCTGGATACTATTGCCGCTGTCGAGGCTGGCTGCATCCTTGAATGCTGTCCCGCTGTTGGTGACCGTGTTGCCGCTGATCGTCCAGTTTTTCGGACCGCCTGCAGGTTCCGTGCCCGCGGCCGGATCATCTGCCAGATAAAGAGCGATGAATCCCGGTACGGTGTTATTGGAGATGGTGTTGTTGCTCACTACAGTGCCGGTGCTGCTGCCCAACAAAATGCCGCGAGGGGAGACGGGAGAGAGCGACGCATTGTCACGGATCGTGTTGTTCTCGATTGTCGTGCCTTGGGTGCCGTACCCAACCCAAATACCCAGAGTATTGCCGACCAGATCGTTATCGTGGATCCAGTTAGCGACGCCGGTCTTGTCATGGGTGGAGCCGGAATTGCCCAGCGCGATGGCGGCACGTTGCGAATTCGTGATCGGGTTGTTGGTGACTTCGTTGGCGTATTCATCTTCGCCGTGCAAATCGATCGAGTCGAGTCTGGTGCCGTCGAAGTGGCTATTGGTAATCAGGTTATTGTGCGCCCAATATTGCACGATCACGCCGTGGCGAATATACGGTGCCACGGTCGTATTGTTGTCGAACTTTACGAAATAAGTGTCTTTCAGCGGGTTACCCAGGAAAGGATTCGTGCCGGCATCCAGGTGGGAATCACCGGTGATGACGAATCCGTATCCTGCTCCGCCCCCGCCGACATCGGTGGCATTACGGGCGATCGAACTTTTCACCAGGATGTCGTGCGAACCGCCGCCGATACGCACGCCGATGCGGTCGAACTTTTCGCACACGACGCTGTCGATCGTGACATTGTAGGTATTCTTGCCGGTCGCAATCATGTTGAGCGGACCTCCGGCAGACGGATTGTTGTTCACCGTATCGGTGGAATAGGTACCAGCCCAGGTCGACGTGAACGTCAGATGGCCGACCACGATATCGTGCAAACCCATGATGGTCATGGCCGAACCGGCCAGGGAAAGGTCGGATTTGATGATGGCACCGTCGCGACTCTGACCCATGATATGGACCCCGCTCTTTTTCAAAGCGATCTTGGAAACGTTGTACGTCCCGTTCGGAAAATATACGGTGCTGCCAGGTGCGACATCGGCGAGAACGGCATCGATGGCTGCTTGGTCACTGATCGAGTTATCCGCCAGATCGATATTCTTGCCTAATTCGGCTGCCCGGGTGACGACATTGACGATCGTGGGTGCGGCGGCCGGCGTGGGAATCACATGGAGAGTGCCGTCTGATTCGCGCAGGCCAGGATTGCCCGGCGGGACTGTCGTGGTGATGGTGGATAACACTCTGCTGGTCCTGGTGCCGCTGACCGTATCGCCGGCGCCGCAACCGGCCACCAGCATGGTCATGGCCAGGCCGATACCCAATTTGTTGAAATTCGGATTGTTGATATTCATTGTCCCCTCCAATAGATTCATCTGTCCGTGCGTACGCGGTGTGGAAATACATAGGCCAACAATGGTCAGCCTACGGCTTGAAGTAAGGTTTGATGGACGGAATCGCGGCCGTCAATTCCGCCTGGACCATCCTGGCGAAGAATTCCGCGCCCTTGGCGCCGACGTGGGTATAGTCGAACGCCCGTTTCGGTGCGCCGACGACTTCGACGCCGTTCGGATTGGAAGAGACGGGTTCTTGTTCCGGCGGCGCCACCGCCAGCGTGTCGGCTTCTTTCTGGCCCATCGCCTGCAATGCCGCAATGCTGTCGGCATGCAGATCGAGGAAGGCCGCCTTTTCGCGAGCCGCGGCCACGCGGGTGGCCTCTGCCCAAGGTCCCAGCGTGTCTTTCAAATAGGGGCCCTTGAAGGTCCGGCGAGCGAGCGGCGAGACCAGGACCGGCACGCCGCCGAGCGCTTTCGTCTCGCTCGCGTAGCGCGACATATTGGGCCCGAACCCGGTAACGAGGTCGGTCGAACGCTCGCCCTTGCCGGGCTGGTCGTTGTGTCCGAACTGGATCAGCACATAAGTGGCGCTGAAGGCGTCCCCGTCGCGCAACAGGGTCTCGACTTCGGCCCAGCGTTGTTCCTGTCGGAACGTCGACGTGCTGCGGCCGCCGCGCGCCAGGTTGATGCACTTGGCTTCGGCAACGAAGCGCGCGCACAGGGCGTCGCCGTAGCCACTCCCGCTCGCCATGGTCGAGTCGCCGACGAGGATGACGCGGATAGGTTTGGGTAGGTCGGCAGCAGCGGAAAGACCGCCGCAAAGAACCAGGGCAATCGTTACGGAAAGAGTAAGGAAGCGTCGTGCCATGATGGTCTCCCGAATTAGAGATGGTCGTTAGCCGTGCGAGCCAATCTACAGGAGAAATCGTGTTGGTGCAACGATTTAGTGCATCGATTTAGTCGATTGGCAGGGTGCGCATGAATACAGGGAATTCGTGCGGGAGAATTTGGCGGCCGGTCTGGATTGCCGCGCTGCGGTCGGCGGCAGGCGGCCGCGGTCGATCGTCGCCAGCGAACGCAAGGATTCTGCCCGGCTGGTCGACGGTCAGGTCAGGGTGCAGTGTCCACGGATCAGGGATGACGCCGTTGCCAGCGATCCCGTCATGATGTCCTCATGGTGCGCTTGCGAGCGAGCGCGCAGGCAGCGCGGTCGATTCCCGCACGATCAGCTCCGGCGCGAACAAGGCGCCGCCGGGGGCAGAGGCGGGCGCCAGGATGCGCTGGACCGCTGCGTCGGCCATGGCCTGGATCGGCTGGCGTATGGTGGTCAGGGCCGGATCATGCGCGGCCGCGAAAAAAATGTCGTCGATGCCGATCAGCGAGCAATCCGCGGGAATCCGCTTGCCCAGCTGCTTGAGGCCGACCCCGACGCCGATTGCCATCATGTCGTTGATGGCAATGGCCGCGGTCGGCCTGGAGGGTGCCGCCAGGATGCGCGCCGCGCTGCTGCGGCCCATCTCGAATAACTGGGTGTCACCATGCGGGTCGCTGGGTATGTCGGAGGCGTCGGTAATCAACACCTCGCCGCTGATGCCGGCTTCGGCGACGGCGTGCTGGAAACCGCGCACCCGCTCCTGCCGGTTCAGGGTGAAGGGCGGGGGCGTCAGGAGCGCAATCGCACGGTGGCCGAGCGCGGCCAGATGCGCCACCGCGATCCCGGTGGCAGCCGCGTTGTCCATCGAAATGGTGTTGATGTGGGAATGGCGCTCGTCGGTTTGCTTGATGTCGAACGCCACCACCGGACAGCGCGCCGCGATCGATGCCAGGTGATTGGTGTCGCTGAGTGCCGAGCCGGTGATCACGCCCTGTACGCCATACGCCAGCAGGTCTGCCGTCAGGGTGCGCTCGCGCTCCGGGTCGCGAAATGTGCTGAAGGTCATGACGTGACAATGGTGGCGTGCGGCGGCGGCTTCCACCGCACAGGCCAGCGCCCCGAAGAACTGGTTGGCCAGCGACGGCACGAGCAGGCCGACCATGGCGGCGACGCCGGTCTTGAGCTGGCGCGCGGCAATGTTCGGACGGTAGCCCAGCTGCTTGATCGCCCATTCGATTTTGGCCTGCGTCTCCGGGCGCATCTGGCCCATCCGGTTGTTCAGGTAGTTCGAGATGCTCGAGGGGGATACGCCCGCCAGGCGCGCGACGTCCTGGATCTTTGGTTCGCTCATGGTTTCTCAGTCGGCTCAACATCCGGCGCACGGCATTGTCGCCTGGACAACCGCATTATAGTCCATGGTTCTAGTAAAACGATGCAAACAGGGGCCGCGCCAGCTGCAGCGCCATTCGGCAGAATACCTTGAAACCGATCGCATCAATCTGGGGAGATCCCCCGGGTCCGCTCGATGCCCCGTTGACGCGGACACGATTTGACAGTAACCTGCGCTGCCCTCACTAAATCGTTACAGTAAATCGCTTTAGTGTGGCGGAGCGAGGAAATCTCACACAAATTGAAAGAAGCAACCAATGAACGCACCTGATCGATACGCGGTGATCGGCCATCCGGTCGCCCACAGCAAGTCACCCCAGATCCACGCCGCGTTTGCCGGGCAGACCGGACAGAATCTTGCCTATGAGCGCTTGCTGGCCCCGCTGGACGGCTTTGCCACCTCCGTGCGCAGTTTCGTGGCGCAGGGCGGCAAGGGTTTGAGTGTGACCGTACCCTTCAAGCTCGAGGCGCACGGGCTGGCCGACATGCTGACCGCGCGCGCCCGTGCGGCCGGCGCGGTCAATGCGCTGCATATCGTCGACGGACGTATCGTGGGCGACAACACCGACGGCGCGGGCCTGGTGCGCGATATCGAACACGGCGCAGGGGTCGCGCTCGAGGGCAAGAAGGTCTTGATGCTCGGCGCGGGCGGTGCGGCGCGCGGTGCCGTCCTGCCGCTGCTGCAGGCGGGCACGGCATCGCTGACGATCGCCAATCGCACGGCAGCGAAAGCGGCCGGACTGGCTGCCGGGTTTGCCGCGCACGGGAACATCCTGGCCCGCGATTTTCATGCGCTGCAGGGCGGCTTCGATGTCGTCATCAACGCCACGTCGGCCAGCATGGACGATCAGTTGCCGCCGGTGCGCGCGGAGGTGTTCGCGTCCGGCGCCCTGGCTTACGACATGATGTACGGCAGGGAGCCAACCGTGTTCATGCGCTTCGCGGCCGAGCACGGCGTAGACACGCGGGACGGCTTGGGCATGCTGGTCGAACAGGCAGCGGAAGCCTTTCTACTGTGGCGCGCAGTGCGCCCCGACACGGCGCCGGTGTACACCGCACTGCGTGCCGGCGACCAGTGCACATCCCGGAAAGCGGAACAATTTCAATCGACTATTTAACCGGACCAAAACATGACTCAAGCAGTATCCCGCAGCACATTAGACACCCTCAAGACCGTCAGCACCGCCACCCTGACCTCCTTGCTGTACAAACGTGGCTTTCGCAATGTATTCATTCAGGGAGCGCGCCCGCTCAAGCCGGGGCAGCGCCTGGCCGGACCGGCTTACACCCTGCGCTACATCCCGTCGCGCGAGGATCTGGACGGCATCGAGACCTTCCGCGACCCGCGCCATCCGCAGCGCGTGGCGGTCGAGGAAATCCCCCCTGGCGCGGTGCTGGTCATGGACTGCCGCGGCGATGTCTCGGTGGCGTCGGCCGGCAGCATCCTGGCCACGCGCATGCAGGTGCGTGGCGCGGCCGGCATTGTCACGGACGGCGGATTGCGCGATGCCAGCGGTATCGCCCAGCTCGATATGCCGGCCTGGTGCGCCGGCCCCTCGGCGCCGACCAACCTGATCCGTCACCATGCGTTGGACCTGAACGCGCCCATCGGCTGCGGTGGGGTGCCCGTGTATCCCGGCGACATCATGGTCGGCGATGACGACGGCGTGGTATGCATCCCGGCCCACCTGGCCGAGGAGGTCGCGCGCGACGCGCTCGAGATGGAGCGTTTCGAGGACTTCGTGTTGGAACAGGTGGCAGGCGGCGCATCGATCATCGGCCTGTATCCCGCAACGGCTCCAGAGACCTTGCCGCTCTATGAAGCCTGGCGGGCACGCCGCGGCGCCTAGTAAGGACGGCACCCGGCGTGCGGCGAACCGGCGCTTCCAACCAACATGCAAGGATCCAATGGCTCACATGACAAACACACACGGCGTCGACATGGTCGCCGACGTTCGCTGCAGCGTGGGGGAAAGCCCGCTGTGGTGCACCGAACAGGCCGCATGGTACTGGGTCGACATTCCGGCCAGGACCATCTGGCGCCTGGATGCGGCGTCGGGCCGGCTCGACACCTGGCAAACGACGGAAATGGTCGCATCGATCGCGCTCAAGCAAAGCGGCGGCTTGATAGCGGGCATGGAGAGCGGCATTTTCAGCCTCGAACTGGGCAGTGGCCCAATGGCTGCCCAACGGAAGCTCGCGGCGCCGGCCGGGGGCCTGGGTCGCGGCATGCGTTTCAACGACGGTCGTTGCGATCGCCAGGGGCGATTCTGGAGCGGCACCATGTGCGCGGATATCGCCGCCAACCGGCCGCTGGGCAACCTGCATCGCTACACCGCGCAGCACGGTGTATCGGCGCCCGTCGTCTCGGGCCTGCTGGTGCAGAACGGCCTGGCCTGGTCGCCCGATGGGCGTACCATGTATCTGTCCGACTCGCATCCCCAACGCCAGCTGGTGTGGGCATTCGACTACGACGTCGACGACGGCATGCCGAGCAGGCAGCGCCTGTTCGTCGACATGAATGCGCTTGCCGGGCGGCCGGACGGGGCGGCGGTCGATAGCGACGGCTGCTACTGGATCTGTGGCAATGACGGCGGGTGCATCCTGCGCTTTACGCCTGATGGAAGGCTGGACAGGCGCATCGATGTACCGATGTTGAAACCCTCCATGTGCAGCTTCGGCGGCGCCGGGCTCGACACCCTGCTGGTGACGTCCATCTCCGCCGGCAAGGCCGAGGGGGACGACTGGGCCGGGGCGGTCGTCCTGCTGCGCCCTGGCGTCACAGGCGTGGCGGAAACCCTGTTTCGCGGTTGAGCGCACCGTGCCGGGTTACCGCGACTGATACGTGACGATGCCGGGCGAACCCGGCATCGTCACGGCACTGTAACGTTACAGTGATCCGCCGTGGAAAAGCTGCCGCTGGTTCAGAACGAGTAGGTCGCCCGCAGGTTGAACGCGCGGCCCACCGGACTGGCTTGCCCGCTGAGGTAACCCTCGTTGCGGTAGTTCGCGGCCGGCGGATCGCGGTCGAACACGTTGTTCACCCCGGCCATGATCGACCAGTTGCGCGACCCCGTGTAGGCGAGCGACCAGTTCACCAGCAGGTAGGGGTCGATGCGGTGGTAGAACAGGGAGCCGGCGTTCAAGTCTTCGAAGCTCTGCCTGTACTGCTCCGACAGCGTCGAGCTCCAGTGGCCGCCGCTGCTGCGCCATTTCTGCGACGCCGTGTAGCGCCAGCGGTAGGTGAACACGTTGGCGTCAAGCGGGCCGAAGGTGTTGACGCTGTCGATCCAGGGGCTGTCGTTGGTCAGGCGGGTGCGGAAGCTGTGCACGTAGGTGCCGTCGAACTGGAGGCCAAAGGTGCCCCAGCGCGTGCGCGGCAGCGTGTAGGTGGCCGTCACGTCGATGCCGTCGGTGCGCTGGCCACCCATGTTGTTCAGGCGGTCGTCGATGTACAGCAGGGCGTTGGTCTTCGGATCGCGTACGAACAGGCTCGCATACTGCGGCTGGAACAGCGTGGCCTGCGCCATCTGGCCGATCGCGTCGCGCAGGCGCACATTCCAGTAGTCGAGCGAGACCAGCAACGATCTGGTCGGCGTGAGCACGACGCCGAAATTGATCGTACGCGACTTCTCGGGCCCGATCGAGGGGTTGGCGCCGGTGTTGATCGGGAGCCTGGCGGTGCACACCGTGGTGGGCGAATAGCCGGGCAGGGCGGTGCCGCCCGAATTGCCGCCTGGCGCGCCGCCAGGGCACAACAGCGGGTCGTTGTAGGTGGTGGTCGTCACGCCGGTGGGACCGTTGACGGCGCCGAAGTAGCGCTCGCCCAGCGTCGGCGCGCGGAAACCCGTGCCGACCGCGCCGCGCAGCATCAGCCAGTCGGACGGCTTGTAGCGGAAGCTGATCTTGGGATTGGTGGTGCTGCCGAAGTCGTTGTAGCGGTCCGTACGCACGGCGACGTCGACGTCCAGTGCCTTGGTCAGCGGCGCGTCCAGTTCCACATACATCGACGCGACGTTGCGTGACGCGTGCACGTCGACCGCGGCGGTGGCGGAGCCGGTCTGGCCGCCCGACAGCGCGACGGTCGGCGGCACGAACGAGCGGCCAAAGTCGTGATAGGTCGTGGCGCCGGCGGCGACGGCCAGCGGGCCGCCCGGGAGCCGCATCAGTTCCCGGCTGACGGTGAGGTCGGCGCCGGTCAGGCGCGTCAATCCCTTGCCGGCCAGTTCTCCGTCGGTCGAGATACTCGCGAGGTAGGCTTTCCCCTTGTCGTCCTGCAGGCCGAAGGGATTCAGGACGCCGTTGGCCACGCCGGCCAGGAGACCATAGCTGTTGACGAAGCCGGAACGGAATGAGGAATTGGTCGCGTAGACCGCGTTCCATATACCGACCTTGTAATCCCAGGCGCCAAGGCGGCCTTCGTCCTCGAGCGTCACGCGCGACTGCGACTTCTGGTAGTTCAGCACGGTCGGGCCGAGGTCGCCGATCAGCGACCAGGCCAGCGTCAGCGTCTGGTCGGTGATGCCGGCCATCGCGGGCGTGATGCCCTTGCCCGGATAATACGGGCTGCCCGGCGTGATGGTGAGGGCCGGGAAATTCTGGATCGAGGCGTCCAGGCCCGTGGTCGGGTTCTTTACCGGACGGACATAAATCGTGGAATACAGCACCGTGGCCGTCAGCTTGTTGTCCTCGGATAGCATCTTCGAGCCCTTGAGGAACAGCGAGGACTGCTTCTTCGCCGTGGTCAGCGTCAGCGTGTTGGCGTTCGCGATCGCCGAGCAGGTGTTGCTGGTGCCGGGCTTCGAATACGGCGGCAGGCAGCCGCGGTCGAAATAGGGGTTGCCGGTGATGGTCTTGTTGCCGACCTTGGTCGAGCCGTTGGCCAGCGTGACGTTGGCCGGCACCGCGTTGGTGCCCTTGGTCAGGTGCGGCGCCGCGAAGCCGGCGCTCATCAGCCGTTCGGTACTGGTGATGTTGGGGCGGGCGTCCTGGCCGAGCGGAATGTTGTTGTTCAGGTCGCCTGTGACGTAGACATTCCAGCCGTCGCTCGATAGATTGCCCTTGCCGGCGATGAAGGAGAGCCCTTCGGTCTCGCCGCCGCCGCTGCGCTGCGGCACGCTGCCCTTGACCGTGAACGAGGCGCCGCTGTGCGCCTTCTTCGTGACGAAGTTGATGACGCCGCCGATGGCGTCGCTGCCGTACACCGACGAGGCGCCGTCGCGCAGCACCTCGGTGCGGTCGAGGGCGCTGACAGGGATCGTGTTCGGGTCGATTGCGCTGTCGGACAGGCGCTTGCCGTCGAGCAGGACGAGGGTGCGTGCGGTCCCGATGCCGCGCATGTTCGCGCCGTTGCCGTTGCCGGCGCCGGTGGCCGGCTCGTAGTCGGCCGCGGTCGACATCGACATCAGGATGTCCGCAACCGTGATCGCGCCCTGGGCGACCCAGTCCTCGGCCTTGGTGACCGTGACCGGCAGCGGCTGGTCGGCGGCGGCGCGCTTGATGCTGGAACCGGTGATCTCGACTTTGCTGACCGCGTCCGCGGCCGGCGTTTGCTGGGCGTGGGATGCGGGCGCCAGGCCCAGCAGGGCCAGGGTGACTGCCGCGGCGATCGGCGCGCGGGTGAACTGGCCGGGGTGAATTATCGTATGCAAAACCTCTTCTCCTTGGTGTTGTAGTTGGTTTATTTGGCAGTGCGCGCAGCCAGCCACGTGTCGAACCGTGCGCGGGTCGCGGGTGCCGTCGGCGGATACAGGCCGATGATGCTGGCGCCGTGCGCCACTTCCTCGAGCACGAAATCCTCGAAGCGCTCCTGCTCGGCCCCGTCGCGCGCGACGTCGTGGGCCAGGTGGGCCGGGATGCAGACCACGCCGTCGTCGTCGCCGACCATGATGTCGCCCGGGTAGACGGCAACCCCGCCGCAGCCGATCGGCGCATTCAGGTCGAGCGCGTGATGGCGGATCAGGTTGGTCGGGGCCGACGGGCCCGAGCACCAGGCCGGCATCTCCAGGCGCGCGATGCCTGCCGCGTCGCGCAGGCCGCCGTCGGTCACGATGCCCGCGACCCCGCGCACCTGCATGCGGGTGGCCAGGATGCTGCCGGCGGACGCCACCGAGGCGTCGCCGCGGCAATCCATCACGAGCACGGCGCCCGCCGGAATTTGTTCCACGGCGACGCGCTGCGGGTGGCCCGGGTCGCGGAAGACGTCGATGCCGTCGAGGTCTTCGCGCGCCGGGATGTAGCGCAGCGTGAACGCGGGACCGGCCATGCGCTGTCCGGTCTTCAGCGGACGTGCGCCCTGGATGAACACGTTGGCCAAGCCGCGCTTGAACAGCTGGGTGGTCAGGGTGGAAGTGGAGATCGTCTTCAACGTCGCCAGGAGGTCGGGGCCGATCGGCAGGCCGGGGGCGGTCATGGCTGGTCTCCTTCGCGCTCGAAGACGGTGTTGGCGAAGGCGACGTGCTCGGCCGTGATGCGCTTGGCCGCGTAGTAGCGGTCCCATTGGGCGCTGCTGATCGTGTGCTTGCCCGTGTCGGGGTCGAGCGCCTGCAGATAATCGCCGAACTTGAAATAGATGGCGCGCTCGTCCGGCTTGATGCGGGTATGCCCTTCGCGCCGCACGCCGTCGGGACCGACGACCGCCACGCGCGCATCGCCGCCGGCGAACCGGATGTCCAGGTCGAACGGCTGGCCGGAGCGCACCGTGCCCAGCGCCGTGGTGGCCTCCTTGCCGTCCGTGCCTAGCATGCGCACCAGGATGTCGAACACGCCGTTGTCGCCGTTGCCGTCCAGGCCCTGGCGGTCGGCCGTGTCCTGCACGTAGACTTTGACGATGGTGTCCAGGCCTTCGACGTGGTACTGGGCGACGATGGTCTTGGCGCCGTCCGGCAGCTGCGGCGTCACGCGCGCGGCGAAATGCTCGCGCGTCTGCGCGGCACTGCGGCGCAGCTTGCCGGCGATCTTCAGTTCGTTGCGATAGCCATGGCCATGGCCGGAATCGTACTTCGAGTCGAGCGCGCTGAAATGCAGCGTGCCGTCGTAGGGCGCCGCGTACGGCGTCTTGCCCTCGACGTCGAACAGGCGTTCCAGCGCGTCGCGCGGCGTGAAGGACGGTGCGGCGGAAACGGGATGCGGTGCGGTCGCCAGCGACGCCAGGGGCAGGGCGAAGGCCAGGCTACGGGCGGCGTTCTTCATTTGAGCATCTCCTGAAGCAGCGGCTGCATGGCGTCGGCCCACAGCTGGTAGCCTGCGGGACCCGGGTGCAACTGGTCCGGCATGATGGTGTTGGGGATCTTGCCGTCCTGGCCCAGGAACACGGCGTTGATGTTCAGGAAGCGGATGTCGCGGCCGTTGTCCAGCAGGGCCAGGTCGCGGTTCACGGCGTCGATGGTGCGCATGCGCCTGGCGGCTTCCTCGACGCCCGCTTCGGTCACCGGCTTGCCGGTGCGGTCGCGCGGGCCGCGCGGAAAGATGCCGAGCACCAGGATTTTCGTGTCCGGCAGCTTGGCGCGGATCATGCCGACGATCTTGCGGTCGGCCGCCGCGATCTCCTCGGGCGGGTAATCGAGGCTGTTGTTGGTACCAAGCATGAAGACCACGAGCTTGGGCGCAATGCCGTCCAGTTCCCCGTGCTCGATGCGCCAGATCACGTGGTTGGTACGGTCGCCGCCGATGCCGAAATTGGCCGGTTGGTACTTGCCGTAATAGGTCTCCCAGATGTGCGGGGCGATGTGCCAGCGCTCGGTGATCGAGTCGCCCAGGAACAGCAGCCCGATCGGGCCGCTCTTCGCGCGCGCCAGGATGGCTTCGTGTTTTTTCAGGAACACGCCGTCGTCCTTCTTCTCGACCGCCTGCGACGCGCCGGGTTTGTCCGAAGCGGCTTGCGCGTGGAACGGGCTGGCCGCGAGCGCGAGCGCCAGCAGCAGGGAATTACAAAACGCAGGTTTCATCGAGGTCTCCAGTCTTCTTGTGGGATGGGTGGGGCTGCACGCGATCGACGCGACCGCCCAGCCAGAGGGATAGGTATACGAGGGGCAGCAGCAGCGCGCCCAGGATGAAGAAGGGCGTGTAGTCGCCGCCCACGGTCAGGACCGGCACCAGTTGCATGCAGACGATGACGCCGAGCACGGCCGAGGTGCCGCTCAGGCCCGCCAGGGTACCGACGGTCTGGCCGGAGTAGAAATCGCTGGGCAGCGTCTGGATGTTGGTGATGGCCGCCTGGAAGCCGAACAGGATCACGCCGATGGCGAGCACCGCCAGCACCGGCGTGGCCGCCGCGGCGCTCAGGATCAGGGCCGGGAACATCAGCAACAGGCCGGCCGCGATCACCGACTTGCGGGCCCGGTTCACGCTCCAGCCGCGGGCCAGCAGCCTGCCGCACAGCCAGCCGCCGGCCAGCGCGCCGACCGCGGCGCCGACGTAGGGCACCCAGGCGAACATGCCGATCTCCTTGACGTCGAAGCCGAAGCGCTCGTTCAGGTACAAAGGCAGCCAGCTGACGAACAGCCACCAGACCGGATCGATGAAGAAGCGCGCGGCGATCACGCCCCAGCTCTGGCGATGGCGCAGCAACTGGGCCAGCGTGGGGACGTATTCGTCTTGCGCCGTCTCGGCGCCCCGCTGGCCGGACAGGATCAGTGCGCGTTCGTCGGCGCCGATCCACGGGTGCGCGGCCGGACCGGCCTTGTACACGATCAGCCAGGGGACGATCCAGATGAAGCCGAGCGAGCCGATCAGCGCGAAGGTCGCTTTCCAGCCGTACGCCGCATACAGCAGGGCGACCAGCGGCGGCGCGATCACGGACCCGAGCGACGCCCCGGCGCCGAAGATGCCCTGGCCGAGCGCGCGTTCGCGCACCGGAAACCATTCTGCGATGGCCTTGGTGGCGCCGGGCCAGTTGCCGGCTTCGCCCACGCCCAGCATCGTGCGGAACAGGCCGAACGACAGGGCCGAGCGCGCGACGTAGTGGAGTGCGATCGCGCCGGACCAGACCAGGATCGACAGCACGAAGCCGATCCGCGTGCCGAGGGCGTCGAACACCTTGCCGAACAGCGACTGGCCGACGGCATAGCCGATCAGGAAGATCGTCACGATGTTGGCGTAGTCGCGCTTGTCCATGCCCAGTTCCGATGCGATGCCGGGCCACATGACCGCCAACGCCGAGCGGTCGATGTAGTTGATGATCGTCGCCACCGCCACCAGCGAGATGATCAGCCAGCGCAAGCCTTTGATGGTTTTCATGCCTGTGTCTCCATATTGATTCTCGTCCTGCCGGGGCGGGCTGGCGTCTCGGCCAGTTGCGCGCGGCGCGGCAGGCCTTCGCAGTCGCCGCGGAACTGCACCACGCGGGCGCCGATGGCGCAGCCGCGCGCCGCCGCGGCGCGCAAGTCCAGGCCGTCGAGCAGGGCACTGATCACGCCGACCGCGAAGCCGTCGCCGGCGCCGACCGTGTCCACGACGCGGGGTACCGGCACGCCGGGCACGACGCCTGCCTCCACGTCGGCGCCGGCGACGTAGGCGCCTTCCGCTCCGAGCTTGACGACAACCTGCCGCACGCCCCGTTCGAGGTAGTAGCGGGCGATGCCGGCCGGGTCGTCGCAGGCGGTCAGGAGCCGCCCCTCGGCCAGGCCGGGCAGCACGATGTCGGCTGCGCAGGCGAGCGCGTTGACCGTCTCGATCATCGCGGTCCGCGACTGCCACAGGCGCGGCCGCAGGTTCGGGTCGAAGCTCACCGTGCGGCCGCCGGCGCGGGCCTGGCGCGCCAGGGCAAACGCGAGCTCCCTGCAGCCGCGCGACAGCGCCGGGAAGATGCCCGTCAAATGCAGCAGGCGCGCCCGTCCGAAATCGCTGTCGGGCGCCGGCATGTCGCGCGCCGACAGGCGACTCGCGGCCGAGCCGCGGCGGAAGTATTCGACCTCGGGATCGGCGCCGTCGGCGGCCATCTGTTTCAGCATCAGGCCGGTCGGGTAGCGAGCGTCCATCGACAGGTGGCGCAGGTCGAGCCGCTCGTCGGCCATGAAGGCGCGCAGGTAGCGCCCCGGGCTGTCCTGTCCCAGTCTGCCGATGTAGCCGACGTGGAAGCCCAGCCGGGAGAGGCCGACGGCGACGTTCAATTCGGCGCCCGCGGTGGCGCGCTCGAATTCGTCGACGGCCTCCAACGGGCCGGGCGTGCGCGCGATCAGCAGCGTCATCGCCTCGCCCACGGTCACGACGTCCGGAACCGTCATGGGCGGCGCTCCGCGACCGACAGCGTGGTCACGAGCGTGGCCTCGCGGCTGGCGGGCAGCGACAGCCGCAGCACCGTGCCGCGTTCCTCGGTCGGGCCGCGGTCGACGTGGCCGGGCGGCCCGGCGGCAACCACGATCCCCGGTTCGATCACGGCCTTGGCGGCCGCCGTGCCGACGTCGACCGCCAGCGCGGCCGGGGCGCCTTGCACGAGGTAGCGGTGGGCGCCGGTCCTGGCGATGGCGCCGTCGCCATGGACCTGCGCGGTCAGCACCACGGGCTTGCTGGCGCGCAGCGTATCGGTCACGGTCCACGCGCCGCGGGCATAGCGGAAGCGCCGCTGCAGCTTTTCCACGCCGAGTTCGGGGCGGTAGGCACCGGCCAGGTCGGCGACCAGCTCGGCGCCGTCGCGGCCCAGTCTGACGCTGGCGAAGCGGATCGCGTCCAGGCGGCCATACGGATAATCGCGGAAGGCGTCGTGCCCGCCGCCCTCGTTGGCCTGGCCGTGGCCGTCGATCAGCAGCGTATTGCTCAATTTGCTGGTCGGGATGCCCGCATAGCCCATCGGTCCGGTCAGGTAGGTGCCGGCGCCGTACAGGATGAAGCTGCCGGCGTCGGGGTGCGCGTGGCCGGTCTCGAGGTGCCAGTCGGGCAGCTTGCCGATCAGGGACGCGACGTGGTGGCCTTCCGGCGGTCCGGCGCGGAACGCGAATGCGGTGGCGCGCGGCGTCCAGTCGCTGCGCCAGTACACCGTGCCGAGGTCGTCGAAATGGTGGTAGGGCGGCAGTGCCGCCATCGGCGCGGCCTCGATGGCCGGGTCGCGCCACAGCAGGGTCCAGAAGTCTTCCGCGCAGACGTGACCGAGCGAAGCCATCCAATCGGCCACGCCTTGTGCCTGCGGGTCGGAAAAGCGCGCGGCCAGCCGGTACAACAGGTTGTAGTTCGAATTCAGCTTGCCGCCGGGGTGCGTGCGCGCCGGCTCCTCGCCCTTGCGGGAGCGCGTGACCGGACCCTCGAACACGTCGCCGAAATCGTACACGTCCTGGCCGTTGGGCGTCAGCGAGTGCGCGATGTACAGGTGGGTGCGGCGCAGGGCCGGCGTATCGTACAAGTCGTCGCCGGCGGCGTGGGCGAAGGCATCCAGCGCGTGGACGATCCACGGCATCGAGAAGATCCAGTACTCCACGCCTTCGTAGAAATACCCGTCGGGCGAGGCCACGTCGAGCACGCGGCTGAAGATGGCGCGCGCCAGGGCGGCCCAGCGCGCCGCGTCCGGCGTGTCGTCCCACAACGCGTAGGCGGCCACGGCCAGGCCGGCGATCGGGATGAAGCAGTGGTTCTGGCTGTACGAGTACGACTTGCCCGGCGCCGGCATGAAATGCGCGGCCAGGATGCCGGCCTGGCGTACCAGCTTGTCGCGGTAGCGCGTGCGCTCGGCCGGTTCCAGCACGTCGTACAACAAATCGTAGCCCGCGCCCAGGCCGTACAGCAGATGGCCGGCGGCCAGGTCGATGTCGGGTTTGCTGTAGGTATAGCCCCATACCGGGTAGCTGACGGCGGCGTCCATGTAGCGCCGGGCGGCGTCGAGGTAGCGCGCGTCGCCCTCGATGCGGTAGGCCAGGGCCGCGCCAATGATGCCGATCGCGGTTTCGTTCTGCGCGCGCCGTTTCTGCGCCGGCGCTTCTGCAGGCGGCTGGCGCAGGGCGACCAGGCTGGCCAGCGCGGCCTGCCATTGCGCGCGGTGGCTGCCCCTGGCGCGCCGGCGCAACTGGTCCAGGCCGTCGGCGGTGACGAAGACGCGCGGATGCACGCCCTGCAACTCGCGGCGCAGCGGTGCCGGGTGGGAGGCCATGAGGCTCTGCAAGGGATGGGGACCGGCCGTGGGCTTGCCCTGGCCGGTGCCCAGCGATTCGCGTTCGTCCTGGGCGAGGGCGTTTTGCAGGGCCAGCGCCGGCAGCGACAGGCCGGCGCCCAGGAAGCGGCGGCGTGTGAAGGTGGAATTCATCGCGTGCTCCGTTCCGCTCAGTACAGGCCCAGGCCGCCGTTGACCTGGACGATCTCGCCGGCCAGGAAGGCCGCGCGCTCGGAGGCCAGGAAGACCACGACATTGGCCACGTCCTCGGGCGCGCCTTCGCGCCGTACCGGCGTGCGCTCCGCGATGGCCTGGCGGTTTGCCGGCGTATTGAACGTGTCGTGGAACCGGGTCGCGATCAGGCCCGGCGCCACCCCGTTGACGCGGATGCCCAGCGGACCGGCTTCCTTCGCCAGCGCGCGCGTGAACCCGGCCACGGCCGCTTTCGACGCAGCGTAATGGGTCGAGCCCGGGCCGCCGCCGTCGAAGGCCGCCAGCGACGACATCGTGACGATGGACCCGCGCCGGCGCGGCTCCATGCGCCGCATGGCGGCCTGGCAGATCGCGAAGGTGCTGGTGAGATTCAGGTTCACGGCGTCATCCCACAGGGACAGCGGCATCTCGGCCACGCGGCAGCGCTGGATCAGGCCACCGATGTTCGCGAAGACGACGTCGATCTCGCCGATCACGTCTTCGGCTTCGACGAACACCCGTTCGGCCGCGCCGCTATCGCTCATGTCTGCCTGGATCGCATGCGCGCGCCGGCCCATCGCGCGAATCTGCGCCACGACTTCGTCGGCCTCGGCGCCGCTGCTCCAGTAAGTCAGTACGACGTCCGCACCCGCCTGCGCCAGCGCCAGCGAGCTGGCCTTGCCGATGCCCGATGCGCCGCCGGTGACCAGCGCTTTTTTTCCGATGAGTTCCATATCCTTTGTCTTCCTCTTCATGGTTGTGGTGTTGCTAGGTACGCGGTGCGGCGGTCGAGGCCCGGACGACCAGTTCCGGTGCGAACAGGCCGCCGTCGTCGGCCGTGGCGGCGCCCGCTGCCACGATACGCTGGACGGCGGCGTCCGCCATGGCCTGGATCGGCTGGCGCACGGTGGTCAGGGGCGGATCGTGGGCGACCGCGAAAAAGATGTCGTCGATGCCGATCAGCGAAAAATCGCGCGGCACCTGTTTGCCCAGCTGCCGCAGGCCGACGCCGATCCCGATCGCCATCATGTCGTTGATGCCGATCGCCGCCGTCGGCCGGCTCGCGGCCGCCAGCAGGCGCGGCGCGGCGCTGCGCCCCAGCTCGAACAGCTGGGTATCGCCGTGCGGGTCGCGCGGCGCCTCGTTCGCGTCCGCGATGATCAGTTCGCCGGTGAGTCCGGCGCGCGCGACGGCCTGCTGGAAACCCTTCAGGCGGTCCTGACGGTTCAGCGTGTACGGCGGCGGCGTCACCAGCGCGATCGACCGGTGCCCCAGCGAGGCCAGGTGCTCGACGGCCAGCGCGGTGGCGGCGACGTTGTCGACCGAGACGGTGGTGATGCGGTCGTGGTTGTCGCCGGAACGCCGGATATCGAAGGCCACGACCGGACAACGCGCGGCGATCGTCGCGAGGTGGTCGGTGTCGTTCAGGGCCGATCCGGTGACGATGCCTTGCGCGCCGTAGGCCAGCAGGTCGGCCGTGACGACGCGCTCGCGGTCCGGGTCGCGGAAGGTGCTGAAGGTCATCACCTGGCAGCCATGACGTGCGGCCGCCGTTTCGATCGCGCAGGCCAGCGCGCCGAAGAACTGGTTGGCCAGCGACGGCACCAGCAGGCCGACCATGGCCGATACGCCGGTCTTGAGCTGGCGCGCCGCGCTGTTGGGGCGGTAGCCCAGCTGCGCGATCGCCTGCCCGATCTTGAGACGGGTGTCCGGCCGCATCTGTTCCATTCGGTTGTTCAGGAAATTCGAGACGCTCGTGGTCGAGACACCGGCCAGCCGGGCGACGTCCTGGATTCTGGGTTCGTTCATGGTGTCGCCCGGTCTGTCAGAACGTCACGTCGAGCCGGATCGACGTGTAGCGGAAGGCGTCGCGGGCCGGCTGCCAGCCATACGATTTGATGTCGGGTCCGCTGGTCTGCTTGAAATTCAGGAAGGAACCGACGTTGCCGACCGCATAGTGCTTGTCGAGCACGTTGCGCACACCCACGGACAGCTTGTAGCGTCCCTTGGCGTCGCTGACGTGGGCGCCGAGGTCGAGGATGCCGTAGCCCGGGCGGTCGAGGGTCGGGTCCTGGCTGATCGCGCCGCGCACGGCCGACTGGGTGCGCCACTGGGCATTCACCGCGACCGGATAGGGCAGCCACGCGGCTGGCGGCAGCGTGTATTCAGCGCCCATCGACAGCTTCCACTTGGGCGAATTCGGCATCGAGCCGCCGCTGGCGTCGCGCAGGAAGGCGCCGGGCACCAGGCGGTTCGGGATCGTGCAGTCGGTCGCGCCGGTGTAGCAGGCCCCCTGGTCCCAGGAGCGGATCGTGGCGCGCGTGAAGGCCAGGTTCGCGTTCAACAGCAGCGCGCGCGTCGCCAGCACGGTGGCGTCGGCCTCGAAGCCGCGCGTCTGGATCGACGGGATGCTGTACAGGACGCTCGCCTGGCTGCCGTCCGAGAAGCGCTCCGTGGCCGAGGTCTGGTAGTCGCGGAACCGGGTCTGGAAGACGGCGGCGTTGAAGGTGGCGCGGTTGTGCCACAGGTTGGCCTTCAGGCCGGCTTCCAGGCTGACCGCCTTCTCGGCCGCCAGCGGCAGGTGGGCGAACACGTTCGGGTTGTTGGCGCCGCTGGTCATGTCGTAGGCGACGCCTTTGTTGCCGGTGGAGGCGGTGCCATAGGCCATCACGTCCGGCGTGACGTGGAAGCTGTAGCCCAGCTTGCCGGTCACCGCCGTTTCTTTGTGCTGCGGGGCAACGTAATAGTACTCGCCGGTGTGGACGTTGTTCGGCGCCGACGACGAGAGGCTGTCGATCGTATGGAAGGAATAATTGTTGGTCTCGCGGTTCAGGCGCAGGCCGGCGCTCACACTGTGGCGGGGCGCAAAGTCCCAGTTCGTGTTGGCATAGATCGCGTGGTTGAGGACGCCCGAATCGGTGAGGTAGTTGGTGAAATTGGTTTCCTTCACAAACGGGTTGCCGCGGTAATACGTACGATAGATCGTGTTGCGCGACGCCCACGCGCCGATCAGGTAGCGGAATGCGCCGCCGTCCGGCGAGGTCAGGCGGAATTCCTGGGTCGAGGTCTTGCTGGCGGTGGTGCCGTTGAGCATGGGCGGATCGGCGATGCCGGACGGCTTGCCGCTCGCGTCCACCTGGTAGTAGGTCGAGATCAGGTCGATATTGTCGTTGTCGCGGAAGTCGTTCGACAGGTTGTTGTCGACCGAGGTGATCGAGGTCAGGGTATGGCCGGCGAGAGGCGAGCCGTCCGGGAACGCATAATTGGCGCGCACGCCGACACCGCGGTCGGTCGACTCCAGCCCGGTGGGCGAATCGTTGCGGATCTCCCGGTTCCACGGGCCGATGTGGATGCCGCGCAGGACGGCCGTGTTCGACAGCGCCGTGTATTTCTTGTTGTAGAGGTAGCCGACGCCCGGATCGATGGCGATGATGGCGGCCGTGTTCCCGGTCGACAGCGAGTGGTCGAAATGCGGGGCGATCATCAGGTCGAGGTCGGGCGTCACCCGCCATTGCAGCTTGGCCAGGAAGCTCCTGCCGCCCGAGCCGTTCTGCATCGTGTCGTTGGTCAAGTTGTGCAGCATGCCAGGAAAGTTCGTCTTGCTGGCGTACAGGCGCAGGCCGACGTCGTCGCTCAAGCGCCCGCTCAGGGCGGCGGAGGCACGGTATTCATGGTCGCTGGTGCGGTACAGGCTCACGCGCGTCCGCATCGGGCCGGATCCGATCGGCTTGGTCGTCATCAACACCGCGCCGGCGATCGAACTCTTGCCGAACAACGTGCTTTGCGGACCCTTCAGCACTTCCACGCGCGCCACGTCGGACGCATCCTTGAACGCCTGCTGCGCCTGCGAGTAAGGGATGTCGTCGACCAGGACCGCCACGTCGCCCTCGATGCCGAGGTTGTTCGAGGTGGTGCCGATGCCGCGCATGTTGATGCTGTTGGTGCCGACCTGGGTGCCGACCGAGATCGACAGGGCGGGAGACAGGTTGACGATGTCGACCAGTTCGCGCACGTTGTTCCGCTGCAGGGTTTCCTCGCCCAGCACCGAGATCGATGCGGGGACGTCCTCGAGCTTTTCGACCCGGCGGTTGGCGGTGACGACGACCTGCTCGAGCTTGGGCTGCGGGGCGGAAGCGGCTTGCAGGTCTGGCGGCTGCAGCGAGTCGTCATTGCTCGGCTGTTGCGCCTGGACGGGCGCCCAGGCCAGCAGGGCCAGCGTGGTCGCGGTGGCGATCGGAACGCGCGGGCCGCGCGTGGGCCTGGATACGGCTCTGGTCAACATATTGTCTCCTTCGTTATTTTTATTCCGACTTACAGGATCTTCTGTATCGTTACAGTAAATGATTAAAAAAATCGGTGATTCTTGGATTGATCCTGCGCCGTCTCGGCATCTGTATCGATCTACTGTAGCGATGCAGTGAAGGATATACGAACGGTTCGGCGAGTCAACTGTTTTTTATTCATGAACGATCCGGCGTGGCAGATGCGGTCGCCGTCATCAGGTCGCGCACGACGTCCTGGTATGGGAATGACGAGATCCGGCGCCAGTTGTCCGGACAACAGATCGTCAGGGCGAGGCCGGGGTCGAGGTCGACAGCAACTTCATCACCTCGTTCGTGTCCTTGCCGGCCTTGATCGCTTCGAGCGCCTTTTGTACGCGCGCCGCCTGGGCCGGGTTGTGGGGATCGTTGCCCAGTGGGGCCAGCACGGCGGCCGCCTTGTCGCGCCGGTTGTCTTGCAGATTGACCGAGAAATCGAAGAGCGCGTATTCCCATACGGCCGGCGCCAGGTAATGCGCAGAGTCGGCGGCATTCAGCACGTTCGCATCCGGAAAATTCGGCTTGTTGCTGAAGCTGCGCGCCAGGTAGTACAGGTTTGGGGCGTCGAGCTTGTTGGCGCGGTAGGCGGTAATGAAGAACGCGCGGGCCTGGTCCATGCGTTCGGATTTCGCCGCGCCTTCCGCTCTTTCTGCCTGGGCGAAACGCACTCGCCCCATCAGGTAATTCACCTCGAAATCGTCGGGACGAGCGGCGTGGATCTCGGTGAGGGCAGTGTCCGCCTCGCCGAGTTCGCCAAACAGCAACTGCGCCTTGGCCAGCTCGAGGCGGTATTGCGGATCGCCGGCGAGCGCCGTTTTCCGGGCCGCGATGCCTGCCAGGAGCGTCTTGCCGTACTCCCATGAAGGGCAGGTGGTCAGGAGCGACGCCTTCAGCACGTATTGCTCCGAACCCTTGGGCAGGCGCGTGACGCGGATCGACGATTCCGGATAATCAGCGAGCGGCACGTTCATGAACAACATGTTCTCGCTGTAGCGTTGCAGCACGCGTTTCAGCATATCGACCTTGATGCCGGTAGCGCTCTCCCAGCTGGCAATGGGATCGGCGCCGCCGCCCACCGCCGTGAAATAGGCATACAAAGCCCTGGTGCGTGCGGGATCGCTGAGCATGTAGTGCGCGAGCAGCCAGGACTGCGCGTAGAAGCGCCAGATCGTGCGTGTATCGGCATCCTTGTCGCCGTCGATGCGGAATTTGGGATCGAGGATCTTGTCGAAGCCGATCCAGTTCTCCGTGCCCAGCGTGTAGCTGCGCATGGTCGAGGATTCGCCGATGGAGATCGAGCCGCGGGCGGGATAGGCGGTGCTCAGGTATTCCGCGAAGCCTTCGATGAACCAGGCCGGGTAATGGGTGCGCGCATGCTGGAACGTCACGTGGTGCGCATATTCGTGAAACAGCGTCGTCAGGTTCTGCTCTTGCTGGCTGTAACCCGGCGCCGTTGCGTACGCTTTGCTGCCCTCGCCGCAGTGGAAATACACACCGCCCACGTTGTCGGAGAAATTCGGGCGTACGACTTTCATCTGCGCCGGATCGTCGAGTAGATAGATTTGGAACTTCGCCTGCGCGGTGCCCCCGGCCCCGGTCAGCAGCATGTTCGTCAGCGTGCGGAACGCTTCGAGTTTCTGAACGTAGCTGACCGTCTTGGCTTCCGTCGTGCTGCTGGTGACGACGAAATGCTCGGACTCCGCCCGCACCCACTCTTCGGCGGCGTGAGCCGATACGCCAAGGCAGGCGGACAGTCCGAGGACCCGCAAACCCGTTCCCAACACTGTCATCGATTGATCTCCACTTATTATTACATTTTTGCAATTAGTTCCTGTTGTCAATACTACCGCAGCGAAGGCCGCTTTTCTCGTCGGAGTTCGAAAACATGTCCGATCCTGGCGAAAAACATAAAACACCGTGGCGAACGCGGCCATTAGAATCGGGCGAAAAAGCATCCGGTCACCAACCCGACTCAACGCTTTGACAAGGAGGAGATATGAGACATGCAGGGGCCGCGTTGGTATTCACCACGCTCGTTGCTTGCGGAGGGGGCACAGGTGCGACCGCCACGTCGACACCAGCACCGGCGTCGGCATCGCCGCCTCCCGTCGCCGCGCCCGCTACCGGCGCCGCGGGCTGCGGCAGCGGTTCCAAGCTGACGACCGGCATGCATTCGCTCACCAGCGACGGTACCGAGCGCAGCTACTGGATCGAACTACCGGCCACCTATGACCGCAACAAGGCCTATCCCGTGATCGTCGGGCTGCACTGGCGCGATGGCAGCGCCGCCGATGTCTACGGTTGGAGCGCCTTTTTCGGTCTGAAGAATTTGTACGGCGACAATGCGATCTTTATTGCCCCACAGGGCCTGGACAAGGGGTGGGCCAATACGGGCGACCGCGACATCCGTTTCCTGCGCGCCATGATCGGCGAGGTCCAGCAGGGCGCGTGCACCGACCCTCAACGTGTGTTCGCTACCGGCTTCAGCTTTGGCGGCATGATGTCCAACGCCATCGGATGCCAGATGGGCGACGTGGTGCGGGCGATCGTGCCCATGGCCGGTTCGCTCTGGAGCGGCTGTGCCAGTTCTTCCTACAAGGTGGCGGCGCTGTTCATCCACGCCAGGGACGACAACACGGTGCCGTACTCGGCGGGGATGGAGGCGCGCGATGTTTTCCTCAAGCGCAATAGCTGCAGTGCCGCCACAGTGCCGCTGGGTAGTAACGGCTGCCTGGAGTACCAGGGCTGCGACAGCGGCAAGCCCGTGGTTTGGTGCGGCACCGAGACGGGTGGCCACTGGTACCCCGGCTTTTCGGCGCAGGAGTCCAAGGCCTTCTTCGATCGATTCAAGTAATCCCGGAAAAAACGAAAGGTCGTTGATGAGGCGGATGCGCTCATCAACGACCTTTTGGTCGGGGGCTACCGCGTGCGATCAGCCTTCCATCTGCTCCAGTTCCTTGCCGCGCGTTTCATGCACGTAGCGCAGCACGAAGTAGACCGAGATCACTGCGGCGACGGTGTACAGGCCGTAAGCGCCTGCCAGGCCGATGCTCGCGAGCAGCATCGGGAAGGTCACGGTGATCAGGAAGTTGGACGTCCATTGGGCCGCGCCGGCGACCGCCAGGCCCGAGCCGCGGATCTGGTTCGGGAACATCTCGCCCAGCATGACCCACATCACCGGACCCCAGGAAATGTTGAAGAAGATCACGTAGATGTTCGCAGCGGCCAGGGCGACCACGCCCATCGTGCCGGACAGGGCCAGTTTGCCGGTCGCGTCGAGCGAGGCGCTGGCAAAGGCGAACGTCACGATGCCGAGCGTCACCGCCATGCCGGCCGAGCCGATCCACAGCAGGGGCTTGCGGCCGATGCGGTCGATCAGGAACACCGTGACGATGCAGGCGCCGATGCTCAGGCCACCCGACAGGACGTTGATCAGCAGCGCATCGCTTTCGGAGAAGCCCACGGCCTGCCACAGCACCGCGCCGTAATAGAACACCACGTTGATGCCGACCAGCTGCTGGAACGTCGCCAGGCCGATGCCGACCCACACGATGGGGCGCAGCTTGCCGGTCGTCTTGTTGACCAGGTCCGACAGGCGCGGACGGTGGTGGTCTTCGGCCAGCGACACGTCGATCGCGGCGAACTTCGCGCGGGCCGAGGCTGCGCCGTACAGGCGTTGCAGCACGGCCAGCGCTTCGTCCTTGCGCTTCTTGGCGACGAGGAAGCGCGGGCTTTCCGGGATGGTCAGCAGCAGCAGCAGGAACAGCACGGACGGAATCGCCATCATCCAGAACATCCAGCGCCATGCTTCCTGTCCCAGCCACAGCACGCCGGTCGACGCGCCGGCCGCGTGCGCCAAGAAATAGTTGCTCAGGAAGGCGCAGAACAGGCCGCTGATGATGGCGATCTGCTGGACCGTCGCCAGCCGGCCGCGGTAGCGGGCCGATGCCACTTCGGCGATGTAGGCCGGCGACATCACGCTGGCCGCGCCGACCGCGAAGCCGCCCAGCACGCGCGCGGCGACGAAGACGACCGAGCTCGTTGCAAAGCCCGCGCCCAGTGCCGACACCAGGAACATCACGGACGAGATGAGCAGCACGGTACGGCGGCCCCAGAGGTCGCCGAGCCGGCCGGCGGTGAAGGCGCCGAGCGCGCAGCCCAGCAGCATCGACGCGACTTCGAAGCCGAGTTCGGCGTCGGTCGAATGGAAGGCCTGCTTCAGGCCGTCGACGGTGCCGTTGATGACGCCGCTGTCAAAACCGAACAGGAAGCCGCCGATGGTGGCGACGCAGCTGATCAGGACGATGAGGCGGGTGTTTTCCGCCTCCTGGATGGTACTCGTGCTCTCGACGGCACTGGTGTTCATACAAGTCTCCTTGGATAGTCTTGGTGTGTCGTCGCCGTCGGTGCAGGTCTATAACATCCTGTACCATCAAACCAATAGCGCTAACATCTTGTCGAGTCTGTACGATTTCCGCCCTCGTGTCAATGCATTCCGAGCCGTTGCATTCGCCCGCGGGCAATGGATCGGGTAAGATGCTTGCCTTACCCTGCAAAGCCCTGTATTCACGGGGCTTTGTGTTTTGAAATACTAGGAATCTCCGATGGAAATCAAGGTCAACTTTCTCGACAAGCTGCGTCTGGAAGCCAAGTTCGATGACTTCACGGTCATCGCGGATCAACCGATCCGTTACAAGGGCGATGGCTCGGCGCCGGGCCCGTTCGATTATTTTCTGGCCTCGTCGGCCCTGTGCGCGGCTTACTTCGTGAAGTTGTACTGCAACACCCGCGATATCCCCACCGACAATATTCGCCTGTCGCAGAATAATATCGTCGACCCGGAGAACCGTTACAAGCAGATCTTCAAGATCCAGGTCGAGCTGCCGCCTGACATTTCGGAGAAGGACCGCCAGGGGATCCTGCGTTCGATCGATCGCTGTACCGTGAAAAAAGTGGTGCAGACCGGGCCCGAGTTCGTGATCGAAGAAGTCGAGAACCTGGATGCCGACGCGCAGGCGTTGCTGACGTTGCAGCCTGCCGCCGACGCCGCTACCTATATTCCCGGCAAGGACCTGCCGCTGGAACAGACCATCGCCAATATGTCCGCGCTGCTGGCCGGCCTCGGCATCAAGATCGAAATCGCGTCGTGGCGCAACATCGTGCCGAACGTGTGGTCGCTGCATATCCGCGATGCGCACTCGCCGATGTGTTTTACCAACGGGAAGGGCGCGACCAAGGAAAGCGCACTGGCGTCCGCGCTGGGCGAGTATATCGAACGCATCAGCAATAACCATTTCTATGCCGGCAGCTACTGGGGCGAGGAGATCGCCAACGCGGCCTTCGTCCATTATCCGGACGAGCGCTGGTTCCAGCCCGGCCCCGACGATGCATTGCCGGACGAGATCCTCGATCCGTACTGCCGCGCCATCTACGACCCGGAGGGCGAATTGCGCGGTTCGCATCTGGTCGACACCAATTCCGGCAACGTCGCGCGCGGGATCGTGTCGCTGCCTTACGTGCGGCAGTCGGACGGCGAGACGGTCTATTTCCCGTCCAACCTGATCGAGAACCTCTATGCCAGCAATGGCATGAGCGCCGGTAACACGCTGGCCGAAGCGCAGGTGCAATGCCTGTCCGAGATTTTCGAGCGTGCGGTAAAACGCGAGATCCTGGAAGGCGAGATCGCGCTGCCCGATGTGCCGCAGGACGTGCTGGCGAAATACCCGGGCATCGTGGCCGGGATCCAGGAACTGGAAGCGCAGGGCTTTCCCGTGCTGGTCAAGGATGCGTCGCTGGGTGGCGCCTATCCCGTCATGTGCGTGACCCTGATGAACCCGCGTACCGGCGGCGTATTCGCCTCGTTCGGCGCGCATCCGAGCTTCGAGGTGGCGCTGGAACGGAGCCTGACCGAACTGCTGCAGGGCCGCAGCTTCGAAGGCCTGAACGATCTGCCGCAGCCGACCTTCGCCAGCGAAGCCGTGACCGAGCCGTACAATTTCGTCGAGCACTTCATCGATTCCAGCGGCGTGGTGTCGTGGCGCTTCTTCAGCGCCAGGGCGGATCACGATTTCGTCGAGTGGGATTTCACCGCGCAGGGCGAGGATGCCAATGCGGAGGAAGCGGCGACCCTGCTCGGGATTCTCGAGGACATGGGCAAGGAAGTGTACATGGCGGTGTACGACGAGCTGGGCGCCACGGCGTGCCGGATCCTCGTGCCCGGCTATTCGGAAGTCTACCCGGTCGAGGACCTGGTCTGGGACAACACCAACAAGGCGCTGCTGTTCCGCGAAGACATCCTGAACCTGCACCGGCTGGACGACGACGCCCTCGCTGCGCTGCTGGATCGCCTGGAGAACAATGAGCTGGACGAGTATTCCGACATCGCCACCCTGATCGGCATCGAGTTCGACGAGAACACGGAGTGGGGCCAGTTGACGGTTCTCGAGCTGAAGCTGCTGATCCAGCTCGCGTTGCAGCAGTTCGAGGAAGCGCACGAACTGGTGGGCGCCTTCCTGCAATACAACGACAACACCGTCGAGCGGCGCCTGTTCTACCAGGCGATGAACGTGGTGCTGGAAGTGGTGCTGGACGACGAGCTGGAACTGGACGACTACGTGACCAATTTCCGCCGGATGTACGGCAATCCGCGCATGGATGCGGTGCTGGGCTCGGTCGACGGCAGCGTGCGTTTCCACGGCTTGAGCCCGACGAGCATGAAGCTCGAAGGGCTCGACCGGCATCATCGCCTGATGGACAGTTACCGCAAGCTGCATGCGGCGCGGGCCATGCGGCGCTGAAGGTCATGCGTCAAGCCGCCTGCTGCCGCCGGTTCTGCGACCCGCACCCGGCACCCGGGCGAGCGCGGGTGCGGGCGGCGGTTACGTCGACTCCCGCATTTACAATGTGGGACGAACACGAAACAAGGCGATATTTTTGACCTTCGGTATATTTTTTCGAGCACTCCGCAATCAGGCATGCCGGTACTCGCCGTTGCTGCTTGCGGTCATCCTGTTGTCCATGGCCGCGTTTATCGGCTACGACTATTTTCGCACGCCACCCCAGGGCGATATGTGGCGCGGCCACTGGGCCGGATGCGGGAATTTCCACACGTTGATCGATGCAGCCGATCGCGACAAGCTGGATTATCTTTCGCTCGAAATCAAAGATAAAGAAACGGGGCAATTGTTTATTTCCGGAGAACTGATTCTTTCGGCGGACACCTACAAGAAGCTGCGCCCGAACGATGACTGGTCTGCGGCCGTCAGCCTCGGCGAACTTCGCTCCCCGCGCGCGTTTGTCGGCATGGACCAATACATCGACGTGGATATGCAGAAGGGTGAGCGCCGCTGGGGAAACGCGATGGTGTTTCGCGTGAAAGAAACCCGGCTTCACGCGTCCGGATGGCTGCGCGATTTCCCTTTTGATACGTATCGTGCCGGCTTTGTGCCGAGCTTGAAGATGAGCGGACCCAGGGAGTCGAGCTGGACGACGGTGCCCCTGGACACCATCATTACCAATGTGCGCTTGTCCGACTCGATGACGGTCGACAAGGCGGCAGCATGGTCCGACTACGTCGACGACGTGGTGCTCACGGCCACCGAGCGCAACAAGGCCTATGGCGAGGACGAGTGCGCATTGATCGTGCGGCGCGCGCCGTGGTACCGAACCATGGTCGTCCTGCTGATTGTCCTGCTGTGCATCCCGGCGGCGTACCTCGTGTTCAGGCCGGACGATAACCCGGGCGTCGACCTGATTGCGGTCATTCTTGGGGTCGCCACGATCAGGCAGTTCTTGTTAGGAAACCTGGTCGACTGGACCTTGTACTCGATCGACATGGTCTTCGTGCTTGTCACCGTCATCACCGCGGCGATTCCCTTATGGCATATCTATCGGCGACACGATGTGCCGCGCGCCGGCGATCCGGGTTCATGAACTTGTGCCGTGTTGTTCCCTTGTAACCGAATTTAGTTCTCGTGGGAGTGATCGTGGCATGATGATAAGCCGGCCGCCTGCTCATCCGCGATCATGCAAATCTTTAACTTCCTCCTGCTGGCCGGTGCCGTGACGGCGCTGTTCCTGGCCTCGGTCGCCTGGACCCGCCGTCACGCGCCCGGTGCCCCGGCGCTGCTGGCCATGCAGCTGAGCGCGGCCTGGTGGCTGACCTGCTACGCGCTGCCGTTCGCGCGCCTGTGGCCGGACGAGGCCATGTTCCTGCGGATGCGCGTCATCTTCCCGGCCGTCGTCGCGATCGCGCCGCTCACGCTGGTTTTCGTGCTGAGCTACACGCGCGGCACGAACAGATGGCCGCGATCGCGGCTCCTGGCGCTGGCCATCGTGCCTGCCCTCGTGCTCGCGGCCGCGCTGTCGCCGCTGCACGGCTTGTGCTTCGGCACCTGGCGCGGCGAGTCCACCGACAGCATTTTCCAGATGGGCCCCCTGTTCTGGGGCCATTCGTTGTACAGCTATGCACTCGTTGCAAAGTCGGTGCATGCTCTCGTGGCCGCGTACGACCGGGGATCGCGGCACGTGCGGCGGCAGACGCGCATCCTGCTGGGCGCCCTGATCGTCCCGATCATCTGCAACGTGACGTTCATCGCGGGCGTGTCCCCGCCGGATCTCGATCCGACCCCCATCGGCCTGGTCGCGAGCGGTATCCTCGTATCGCTGGCGATTTTCCGCCGCGGCCTGTTCGATCTCGTCGCCGTGGCGCGTGAAAAGATCGGCTCGGCCGTCACCGACGGCTTCATCGTGATCGATGCCCGGCGGCGTGTTGTCGAAAGCAATGCGGCGCTCCGGCGAATGTTCGACATCGGCCCGCCGGTCAAGCCGGGCCGCCCGCTCGGCGAACAGCTGGCCGAGCTGGATGAACACGTGGCCCGCCTCGGCAATGCCCCGACGACGACGGAATTCGTGCATGGCGGTGCGCGGCATCTCGAACTGCGCACGTTCGCGATCGGCGATGACGACGGCAACACGATCGGCGCCGTGCTGATCGTACGCGACGTCACCGAAGCGCGGACGACGTCGCTCGCCCTCGAGCAGGCGAACGCGCAGCTCAAGGCCCAGCTGGACACCATCCGATCGATGCAGGCGCAGTTGCAGGACCAGGTCATCCGCGACCCTTTGACGGGGCTGTACAACCGCCTCTACCTGACGGACGCGCTGGCGCGCGAATTGACGTGCAGTGCGCGGACCCAGAGCGCGTTCGCGGTCGTCATGATCGACGTCGATCACTTCAAGACGGTCAACGACGTGCACGGCCACGCGCTGGGCGATGCCATGCTGCGCGCGCTCGGGGGCCTGCTCAGGCAACAGGTCAGGCCGACCGATTCGCCATGCCGGTATGGCGGCGAAGAGTTCGTCGTCATCATGCGCGACGTGACGCTCGACCTGGCCATCGAACGCATCAACGAACTTCGGGTCGCGTTCTCGGCCCTGCGTTTCGCGTCCAATGGCGTCGACGTCGGCAGGACGTTCTCGGCGGGCGTCGCGCTGTTTCCGCTGCATGGCCGCGACGAGGCGACGCTTCTTGCGGCGGCCGATGCCGCGCTGTATGCCGCCAAGGCCGCGGGCAGGAACCAGGTGTGCGCGGCGGCCGTCACGCCTTGGCCAGAAAACTCGTCAGCGTAGCGAGCAGCGTCGTCCCATCCGTCCCATCCGGATCGGCCTCGTCGTCGGTCGCCGGAATCACATCCGGGTTATACCCCTCCCACAGCGGCTGGATCAGTCCCGCACCGCCTTCGCCCAGCAGATTGCGCACGACGCCGAACGCGGTGCGCGGCAGTTCCAGCGCGGCCCATTCCGCGGTCGCGTCGGCCGGCCCCGTCCCGACGGGCACCCCCAGCCGCGTGGCCATCAGCGCCCGCCGGAACTTGCGCAGCGTCTTCGAATAGCCGTCCTCGATCACGCGGTCGAACGAAACCAGGTCGGCGGCGCCGTCGAACGTCATGCCGCGGCGGCGGAAGTGGCTCGTGCCGACTAGCCCGTACACGTCGTCCACGATCACGACCGCACTGCGGATCGCGGTCGCGCGGCCGGGAAAGCCGAGCGGGTGGAACACGGCCAGCCGGTCGCCGATGATGTTCGGGAACGCCGATACGAGCGCCTTGCGCGCCCCGATCGCCTGCTGCACGAAGGTCTCGAAGTTCATCGGCGGGCCGCTGTGCGCGAAATCGGTGTCCCACGGCAGCGCCACCACCACGCGCAGGTCGCGGTGATCCGTCATGCGGTCGATGATGACCTGGGCCAGGTCGAGCATGTGGGCCGGCATGCCGCCGTTGTTGGCGGCCGTGGGCGCGAACTGCGCGCCCTCGATGTAGATGAGCTCACGCGCTTCGCCCAGCGCGCGCCGCAGCGACCACAGGGCGTCGCGCCGGCCGTGTTTCGCCACCCAGTATTCGCGCCGGATCTCGCGCAGCAGCCGGTCGCCGTTGGGCGAGTTCACGGTCGGCGGCGTGCCGCCCGGATTGACGGCGTTCGAGACCGCGTCGACGATGTCCTGTACCGTGGTCGGGCTCTCGAAGGCCGATTCCGGTGCCAGCGACAGCTCGGGCGTGTCGCACACGGCGGCGATGGTCTGCAGCGCCGCACCCATGCTGGTGCCGGCGTTCGGCGCCGCATCGTTCGGCGGCGTGGCCGGCTCGTTCATGTTGTCGCCGGCGCCGTACAGGATCCAGCCGTCCAGCAACGTGGGCGCGCCGGGGAAGGGCAGCGGCGGCTTGGCGCGGCGCAGCGCGTGCCACGCGAAGTCGTAGGCCAGCGCGCCCGTCACGCGCGCGCCCGCCGCGTGGATGTCCGGCCCGGCCGGGTTGCCGGGATTGCCCTGCGTGTGCTGGGCGGAGCGCGACTCCGGCATCCAGCGCGCGCCCGTCACCACGGCCTGCCAGGACAGCGCACCGTTGCCGGCGCCCGCATCCGGTATGCCCGCCGCGACGATCGTCTCGAAGCGGGCCATCAGCGGCAGGCGCGGGCCGACCCGCGGGATGCTTTCGGACGCGAGGCTGCGCGACAGCGCGGCCAGGGTGCCGCCGTTCGCGGCCGGCGTCGTGCGGGGTAGGCCGAACAGCGGGACCGGGCACCAGCCCTGCATCTCGGGCGGCACCAGCGGCAGGCGGTCGGTGCCGCCGAACGTGTTCGCGGGCGGCGCGACGGGCGGGTCGACGGGCACGCGGATGCCGCTCCACAGCTTGCGCTGGCCGCCGCGCACCGTCACCACGATGTCCACGTCGACCTGGATGCCGGGGCTGTGCGGATCGCCCGGGCCCAGGCCGAACGGGTTGGCCAGCAGGATCCTGACGTCGTTGCTGCCGTCCGCCAGCGCCGCGCCGCCGTCGCCGCGCACGAACGACGGCTGCTTGCCGATGCTCGCGATCTCGGCGAAGCGCCGCGCATACACGCGGATATGCGCATCCTTCGGCGCGGCCGCCGCCTTCACGGTGAAGACGACGTCGGGCGACGCGGGCCCGGCCCACGCGGCGCTCGCGCCCTGGCCCGGCGCCACGTTCGTGGCCGCACCCGGTCCGGGCGATGGCGGCGGGAACGCGGGCCACGCGACCGTCGTGCCGGGTGCCGGCGCGGGCGGCAGGCCGAACGCGGCGAACGCGGGCGAGCAGGCGTAGACGAGGCCCGTGCCCGCCGCCTGGAAGCGCGCCAGCACGCCGTCGGCGAGCGCCCACGTGTTGACGCCGTCGACCGCGTAGTCGATCGCGACGCGGTCGCGCACCTTCGGCACCAGGTCGGCCGGCGTCGTGCCGTCGTCGCCGGGGATGGTGTTGCGCGGGGCGGCGTCGCGGTTGCCCAGCAAATGCCACTCGGGGTCGACCACGACCACCCGCAGGAACTGGCGCGCCAGCGTCGGCCCCGTCGTGGCGGGGAACGGCGGCGAGGGCAGGTTCGCGGGCAGCGCCGGCATGGACAGCGGCGTGCGGGCCAAGGTGCCGCGCGTGGCGAAGCCGAAGCGCAGCACGCCATTGTCGCCGCTGCCCGCGGCGATGGTCTGGCTGGCCGCCAGCGTGGCATAGCCCGTCGCATGGTCGACGGCCGTGGTCGACGGGCCGGGCGAGACGACATTCATGACGTTGCCGGGCCGCGTGGGCTGGTACAGGTTGCCATGCAGGTTGGCGAATTGCACGAGGATCGCACCGCTCGTGGGCAGCGCGGCGATGGCAGTGAGGCCGCCGGCGTCGCCGACCGTGCCCGGCGCCTTCGGATAGCGTAGTCCCGGCAGGCCCTGGATCAGGTCCGCGAACATGGCCGCCACGGCCACGGGGCAGATAATGAGGCCGCGCGCGTCGTGGAACGACACCACGAGCGACGCCGGCAGGCTGCCGTCCTTCGGCGGCGGCACGGGATCGCCGGCTTCGATGCGGCGCGGCGTCTCGTCCGGCGGGGACGTCAGCCTGAACAGCATCGCGACGGGCAGCGGGTGCGCGAGCGTGCCGCCGTTGGCATAGCGCGCGGCGGCCACGCGGAACAGGCGCTGCTGCGCGTGCGGATGCAGCCGGATCACGCCGCAGAACGCATCGATCGGCTGGCCCTGCGCATCGGTGAACTCGTTGCCATGGACGTGCCACGTGAGCATGCCGCCGAACGGACACTCGGCATTCGTCAGCGCCAGGGTCAGCGCGGCCGGATCGAACGTGGGCGCCGACGTCGTGGACCAGCGCGGCGCCAGCTGCAGGCCGGTCAGGCCGAGCGTTTCGAGGCCGTCGGCCTGCAGGCGGTTCTGCGCCTGCGCAGTGGTGAACTGGGTGATGTCCATGGTAGCCCGTCCTGTCTATTTTGCGACCTGTTCGGCAAAGCGTCCGTCCGGCGCCGTGATGCGTACCGTGACGCTCGCCGCCGCGCCGTTGTAAGTCAGGCCGTAGCTGGTCACGCCGTGCGCGCTGTTCAGGCGGACCAGTTGCCACGGCTGGCCGGGCAGCGGCGCCTTGCCGACGACCGGCACATCCGCGAGCGCCATCTCGATCACCGTGACCTGGCCGGGCAGCTTGATGATCGGGCCGCGCACGACGTCCAGCGTCTCCAGCGCCACTTCCTTCCTGGCGAGGAGGTCCGCCACGCCATGCGGCTGCACGATCGGATGCGGCACCGGCGCCGGCGTCAGGATCGGCTTTTTCGGCGCGGCGACGGTGACCTTGATCGTGTACTTGCCGCCCGCGCGAGGCGGGATCGGCGCGCTGGAGCGCCACGTGGCGTTCACGACGTTCGGCTTCACGACGTGCATCTCCAGGTCCAGCACGTCCGGCGCGGGATCGACGGGGCCCGACGCCACGGTGAGCACACGTTCCGTGGTGCGCCCGAGGGGATCCGTCATGCGCACCACGACGGCCACGCGGTCGTCGACGGAACCGCGCCTGAGCCGCAGCGCGTACTGCGTGGCGCTGGTGCGCCAGGTGCCGCTCAGCGGCGGCGCCGGCGGCGCGGCGGGGACGGCCTGCAGCTCGAACGCTTCGAGCAGGAGCGGGTCCGGGGCGGATTTCGACGGGCCGCTCAGCACCTGTGCATCGACCGCCAGCTTGTGCGGCCCCAGCGCCGTCTTCGCGACAGGCGCGGTGCTCGTGAAATGCACCAGCACGTCCTGCACCGGGCCGCCGGGCCACTCGGCCGTCAGCGGCGACAGATTCGGCGGCCCATCGGGCGGGATCACCACCGACATCGCGTTCGATGGCGGCGAGCGGCCCGGCAGCAGGGCGCGGTCGGGGTCCGGATGCGCCCACGCGACGGCGCGGTACCACACCTTTTTCCACGAGCCGTCCGGCTGGTCCGTGCCGCTCGCATCGGCCAGCGCCGCGGCGTCGCCGTCGAGGCCGTGCACGGTCCAGCCGCCGCCGCTCGCTTCGATCGTGGCGACGGGCGGGCCCATCGTGTCCAATGCCATCGCGGCCGCTTCGACGCGCGTGCGGAACAGCTGGTAGCGCGCGACGCGGGCGCCGGGCTGGCTCGCGAGGTCGACGTGCACCGCGAACTTCGGCGTCGCGGCCGGCTGGTCGAGGCGGCGGATCTCCAGCCGCGGCGGGGCCGGCGTCGCGATGTCCGCCGCCGCGATGGCGACGACGCGCTGTTCGTTGTCGGCCGGCGCGGGCCAGTTCGATTCGACGTTGCCCGCGTTGACCGCGACCATCGTGAACAAATGGATCTCCTTCGTCCCGCGCGGCAGCACGAGGTCGGCCGACGTCTCCGGCTGCGCCTTCGTGTTCACGCGGGTGAACAGGGCGCGGAAGTTGTCGGTAGACGCGGCGAGGCAGTCGCGCAGGAACGCCAGCCGTTCCGTGTACGTCTGGGTCGGATCGGGCGCCGGGCGATCCGGATCGCCGACCTTCGCGAGGATCGCGCTCTCGGTCGCCGTGTAGATGAAGTAACCGGTCGCGCCGGCGGCAGGCGCCCACGATACGCGCGCGTGGTGCTCGCCGCGCGCGTCCGCGAGGCTGGCGCGCTTGACGATTTCCGGCGGCTCGGGCGCGGGCGGGATCGGGTCGGACGCGTAGGCGATGTTCGGCCCCGGTTCCATCGCGGAGCCGGAGACGAGTGGCGCGAGCCAGGCGCTGTCGCGCAGGGGCTGGGCGCGTTCGCGCACGCGCGTCCACACGGCCACGCCGATGTGGCCGATGGCGTTGTATTCGAGCTGGAGGCCGGAGACGGTGATGCGGTAGCGGCGCACGTCGTCCGCGCCGACGGGGCCGGGCGCGACGAGATTGCCGTCGATGTCGAAGTAGTCGACCGTGACGTTCGGTGGCAGCGGCGAGATCTGGTCGCCGCTGAACGGCAGCACGAGCGGGGCGGCGGGCGGCACGGCGAGCGATGTCTGCAGCCCGGCCGGCAGGGTCGTGTCGGGCGGCGGCGTGTGGGAGCGCTGGGGCGCGCCGAACAGGCGGCTGCGCAGTTCGATCCGCAGCGGCCTGCGGACTTCCCAATCCCACGCCAGTTCCACCGTCAGGGTGCCGGCGCACACGCGGCCCGACGCGGGCACCGCGGCATCCAGGGCGCAGCGCAGCACGCGCGGGCGGTCCAGCGCCGGCTGCTGGTCCGCATGGTCGACCGTGCCCCACACGGACCACTGGCCCCAGATGTCCTGCAGCGCGATGCCGTAGCGCAGCGCCAGACCGGCCGCCGTCAGCGGCAGCACCAGCGAGGAATCCACGGCCGAGTGGCGGGTCGTCTCCTTGTCCTTGGCGTTGCTGGCGAGCGTGATCGGGGCGAGGCCGCCGCTGGGGCGCGGGCGCATGATGGCGTCGGCGGCGACGGCGGGCGTGACCGGGTTGGCGCGCGCGAACGCGAAGCTGGACGTGGTCAGCAGCTTGAAGCGCGGCAGGCGGTCCCACGACACGCGCGCGGCCGCGCTCCACGGCTGGTCGGCCGCATGCGGGCGGCTGTGCGATTGCGCCTGCGCCTGCAGGGCGTTCGGCGCCGGCGGGCGCACGGGCGGCGGCGCGCCGATCGCCAGCGCGGCCATCTCCAGCGGTCCGGACGTGCCGTCCATGCCCTTGTCCCACGTGGCCGTCACCATGAAATCCATCATGCGGCTCGGGACGGCGACGGCGCCCGGCGTCACCGAGCCGCCGGACGTGACTTGCGCAGCCGGGTAGGCGGTGCCGAAGCCCAGCGCCAGCGCGAGCAGCGGGTCGCTGCCGGCCGCGATGAAGGCCAGGCCCAGCGGCGGCAGGCTCGCCGTGGACGGATCGCCCAGCGTGCCGCCCGCGCCGCTCGGCCCGGGGATGTTGACGAGGTCGCGCTGGCGCGCCTGCAGCACCGGCGGCATCTTGAGGACGGGGTGCAGGCGCGGCAGCAGATCCTGGCGCACTTCCTTGACCAGGCCGTCGAAGTCGGGCAGGGCCCACGCCGGCGCCGGATTGGGCCCGAGCGTGCCGGGCCAGCCGAAGGGCGCGGCACCGCGGCGCAGGCGGTCGCGCGCCGCATCGCCCGGCGCCGTCAGTGCGCCCACCATGCCCTGCTTGTCGGCGTGCCTTCCTACGTCCGACCACGCGGACTGCTCGACCGGCAGGCCGACGATTTCCAATGGCCGCCACGCGTCGGAATTGGCGTAGTCGTGCGCCGTGATGCCGCGCACCGAAAGCACGCCGACGGGGCCGGGCGACGCGATCGCCACCGCGACGATGGACGTGCCCCACAGCAGGACCTGGCGCTGGCCGGTGCCCACGGTCTGGATGATTTCCAGCGCGTCGATCGCCACCGGGCCGTTCAGCGCGGCCAGGTTCGCATTGGCGGCGGTGACGTCGATGCCGAGCGTGACGTACACGAGCGGGTCGCCCATCCACCACACGATCGTGGCGCCGTCCTGGTTCTGGTACGTGTGGAAGGGGATGTCGCGCATCTCCTTCTCGGACGGCAGCCGCGCCCACACCGTGAACGGCCCGCCCGGCATGCCGTAGTCCTCGTCCGGCAGTTCGGGCGCGAGCTGCGGGTTGATCGACCAGCGCAGCTGGGCCATCGCATAGCCCTCGATGCCGCGCCGGCGCCATTCCTCCGCCCAGCGCTGGTCTTGCGGATCGCGGGCCCGGTTGATGTGCGCCCAGTTCGTCAGCGCGGCGCGGGCGTAGAAGCGATAGGGGTCGACGACGCGGCTCATGCTTGTTCCTCCCAGGGTGCGCTCAGCAACGAGACGTAGGTGATCTTGACCGGGTCGGCCGGCCACGTGGCATCGAATAGGTAGGGCTTGTCGGCGAAACGTTCGCGCTTGAGGCCCAGCGCCAGGCCGTCGGCCCCGCGGCTGCCCGGCTTGAGGATGACGATGGCGCGCTGGCCGCCCGGCGCCGGGATCACGCGCTGGATCACGTCCGGCGCGCCCGGCATCTGGGCCAGTTCCAGCCATGTCACGGGCAGCATCTCATAGCGTTCGGGCGCGCTGGGCACCGGATCGGTCACCTTGGTCGGCACGAGGCGCGTGCGGTGCAGCGGTTCGGGCGAGTCGACGATCACGGCCACCGGCTGCGGCGGCAGGGCGGGGTCGGGCTGCTCCCACAGTGCGACGACGCGCGGCGCGGTCGGCGTGCCCATCGGCCCGAGTCCGGCCGCGATCATCGCCTCATCGAGTTCGCTGCCCTGCGGCGCGTGGCTGGCGAAGGTCGATGACAACGCGGAGATGCGGCCCGGCTCGACGTAGCGGTGCTCGGGGCGCGTGCCGAGGAAGGTGTTGGCGAATTCGCCCAGGGTGCCGTACGCGGACGTCGAGAACGAGCGGCGCAGCACCCGGTCGCCGACCGTATTTTCGGGCGCGTCCTCGTCCACCGACTCGATGTCGACCACATAGTCCGTGTACGGATCGAGCGGGATCGGTACCGTGACCTTGCTGTGGCGGACCACCTCGGCCTCGAAGTCCACGCAGGGTTTCCCGCCATCTTCCAGTAGCACTTCGCGCACGCTTTCTTCCCACGGCGACAGCACGCCGCCCTTCACGTCGTGGAGCGTATCCGCGTCGATCGGGAACGGATGCGGCACGGCCGGCGTGGAGACCGGCCGGCGGAACGACGCCGCCTTGATCCGGACCTGCAGCTTCTTGCCGTAGGCCGCGTACAGGTGGCTCACGTCGTTGGTCGCGAACACGAACGACAGCGGTTCCTGGCCGAACACGTGGCTCTCGCCTTCCTCCGGCAATGTCATCAGCACCCACGGATCGAGCTTCTTCGGTGCTTCGTCGTCGGTGCGGAAGTGGTAGACGCGGCTTTCCGTCGTCGCGTCGATGTCGTCCGTTTCCGCCGCCGTCGGACGGGCGTCCTGGTCGGAGGTCCGCACGGTCCACTCGACCTTGACCTGGTACGCCGTGTCGGGCGCCAGCAGCGCGTGGCCGCAGGCGTCGTCCGACAGCGCGGCTTCGACGGCACCGTGATTGCGCGTCGTCGTCGTCTCGTCCCAGTCGTGGCGCGCGATTTCTTCGGCGTGCATGAATTCAGCCACGGCCAGATAATAGGGACGCATCAGCAGGCGCATTTCTTCCGGCCGGATCGGATCGCGCATGCTCTGGCCGATCTCGATCGTGTGGACCTTGTTCGCGCCCTTGATCTCGACGATCACCGGCAGATATGCCTTGTTGCCCTGCGTGGACGTCGTGCCGCCCAGCGCGGACAGGTAGCCGGCCGCGAGCTGCACGTCGTCGCGCCACGGGCCCGCGGCGCTCATCCACTCGGGCGGCACGGGGCGGGTCGGCACGACGTCGGCCAACGTGACGGCCTGCCCGGCGAGCAGCGTGCCGTCCTTGGCGCGCTGGCGCACCAGCACGTTCTCCTTGCGCACGAGGGTGGACAGCACGAACAGCAGCAGCCGTCCGGCAGCGATTTCTCCGCTGTGGAGGACGATGCCGTTGAAGAGTTCCGGCGGGCGGAAGCCGAGCGCTTTCCACGCCTGCTTCACGGCCTTCTCGTCGGACGGGTTGCCGAGCGCGATCACGCGGCCGTCGTCGTTCAGCGGGCTGGCCAGCACCTTCGCTTCGCAGCGCTGCGGTTCGGTTGGCGACGTGGCCGCGGCGGCCAGGTGCACGGCGGACGTCGCGAGTTCGGCGCGCGACAGCGGCTGTCCGGCCTGCAGCCTGGCGGCCGTCGCGGCCCACGTCAGGCGCGTCGCCGGCAGCGCATCGATGCGGCGGATGCCGGCGACCTGCGCCACCTGGTCGCGGACCGCATTGCGCTGGAGCGCGACCGGGCGTAGCTGCGGACGCGTGGTGGAACCCGGCGTCGGCTTCGTGTCGCGCGGGCAGGGCGCGGGCGTGCCGGTCACGAACGCGGGATCGATGCCGCGCTTGCGGTCGATGAGGTCGATGCCGCAACGCCAGCACTCCGTCACTGCGAGCGTCGTGACGGGCGCGCGCGACCGCACGGTGTCCGGCGGATCGGGCCACGCTTCGCCGTCGACGATCCAGCCATCCTTCGATGGCCCGAGCTGCTCGTAGCGGAACGTCCACAGCACCGACGTGGCCGGCGCGGCCTTGTGGCAGACGGTGCCCCAGCGTTCGCGGACCGTCTCTTTCTGGTACTCGCTGCGCGTGAACGCTTTCGGCGTGGCGTTCGGCGTCCAGGCCAGCAGCGCGAGCTGCACTTCGAGCTGGGCGCTGGCCGGGTCGATCGGGTTCTTGAGCGTCCACCACACGGACGGCTTGTCGCCGTCGCCGATCGGGCCCACCAGTTCCACCTTCGTGATTTCGTAGCGCACCCAGTTCTTGCCCTGCTGCTGCCAGCCGTTCTCCGCCGCGCCGGGATGGTTCAGCGGCGCGCTGCCGAACACCGTGAGCCCGTCGTCGACCGGCGGCACCGACAGCATCAGCACGGGGATCGCGTCGACCGGCACGGCCGGCGTCTGGTCGGTGGTACCGCCTTCGGTCGCCGTGCCGATGGCGCCGTCGACCGGGCGATCCGTGCCCGTGCCCAGCACCAGCGCGGGCGAGCGCGAGACGAGCTTCAGATCGCGCACGAGCGGCGGGGCAGGGAGCTTCGGCACGTTCGTGGCGCCCAGGTGGAAGTCGACGCAACCCTTGATCGTGAAGAAGAACAGGTCCACTTCGCCGCAGATCTCGCCGTCGATCCTGGAGATGCGTTCGCGCCGACCGTCCGGCAGCACGTTCTCGCCGACGTCCACGTCCAGCTCCGCGTAGGCGCTGATGCTGAGGATGAACAGCACCAGTTCGCCGCGCACGTACAGCCGGCCCGCGAGGCGGAACGGGTCGAAGCCGAGCACCGCGTCGAAGCCGGCGCCGATGCGCAGGTACAGCCGTGCCGGCACGCTGCCCCACGTGAACGCGGCGCGCAGGCCGGTGCCGATGGCGAAGCCGTAGACTTGCGGCAGGCCGGCGTCGGGATAGGCGGGCAGGCCGTTCCCGGACAACATCAGGTAGCCGGACGCGTCGATCACGGACAGGATCGTGCATTGCACCGGGTCGCTGCGCTGGCCGAGGTACAGGTGCCAATCCTCGCCCTTCTTGAGGTTGAAGAACGCTTCGATCGGCACGCGGATCTTGATCAGCGGGTCGATCGTGTAATCGGCGACGATGCCGATCGTGAGCGTGCCGCGGCCGGCGTCCAGGTCGATCACGGCCAGCAGATTGCCCTCGGCGTTCTTGTCCTTCAGCGCGGGCATCGGTTGCAGCAGGCGCGCCTTCATCATCAGCAGGATGCGCGGGCCGGGCAGTTCGAGCATGAACACGCCCTTCAGGTTGAACACGACGCTGCTGCCCATCGTGCCGATCGTCGCGCCCACGCCGAACGCCCAGTGGTCCGGATTGCCCTTCCACGCGTCGGGATTGGTCGGATTGCCGCCGGCCCGGTTCTTCAGCCAGTCGAGAGCGATCGTGGGGCCGGTCAGCCCGTCCTCGTCGCGCGCGTAGTGCATCGCGAACATGCCGAGGAAGCCGTAGATGCCGAGGCCCGAGCCGCCGAGCGGAATCGCGACCGGCAGCTCCAGCTCCAGCGCGACGAACACGCCCGTGCGGCCTTCCACGTGCGTCACCTTGAGCACGGCGCGCACGCGGGTGTCGATCGGGACCAGCTGCAGGTCGATGGCGCCGGCGACTTCCTCGCCCAGTTCGAAGCTGCCCTTGCCGACCAGGACACCGGGGATGTTCACGCCGGCGCCGAACGCGGTCAGCTCCACGCCCGCCACGCCGCCTTCCTCGGCGAATTTCAGGCGCACGCGCGCGCGGTCGAACGTGACGACGCCCAGGTCAGCGTTCAGGCCCAGGTCGAATTCGAACGACAGCGGATTGGTACGCGCCACGCGCGCGCCAAGGATCTTGATGAACTGGCCGAGCGGATCGGGCACCGTGATGCCGCCGCCGCTCGTGAGATCGATCGAATAGCCGCGCGACGAATCGAACACGGGGCGGAACTGGAAATCGCGCTCGCCCGGCGTATTCCCGAAGCGCATGCCGATCGCCTTGTAGCGCACGGACAGCGGCGACTCGCGCGGGATGGTCAGCAAGGTGATCCCGCCGATTTTCACGTTCGCCGACACGGCGGTCTCGATGTCGCCCAGGATCGCCACCTCGGTGCCGTTGGCGCGCTTGCGCACAGCGATTTCTCCGCCCCACAGCACGACGCGTTCGACGTTGAAGTAGCCGGCCTGCGCGAGCCCGGTCGCGAGTGCCACGCCGCCGACCGCGAGCACCGCCGGCACCATGTCGCCGGACGCCGGGTTGGCGGGGGCGGCGGCGTCGAGCAGGGGCGCGAACAGGGCCGTCATGCCGAGCAGGTTGCGGCCGAAGTGTCCCTCCGCGAGCAGCGGCTGGCCGGGCAGTTGGCCCGTCATCACGAGGCCGTCCTTGTCGGCAGGGTCCGCACCCAGGTACGCGAGCGCGCTCCAGTCGCCCGTCGCGTTATCGATCTGGAAGACGATGCGCGCCTTGATCACGCCATCCATCGGATTGCTGCCCATGCCGCGCAGGACGGGCTCCATGCCCGGGTCGCCGCCGTTCTGCTGGATGAACTGTTCGGACGGCGTGTTGATGTCGAATTCGCCGTAGACCTCGACCGCCACGAACTCGTCGCGCACGATGCGCACCTTGGCGCCCAGCGCGCGGAACCAGCTGGGCGGCGTCGGCTGCGTCGGGGCCGGGTCGGGCGTGTTCACGGGGATCTGCGGCACCTTGGTTGCGCCGCGCGACACCGTGCCCTTCGTGACGGTGCCGGGCAGCGGCGCGGCCGGCAGCCTGGCATCGGCGCGCCAGTTCGTGCGGCGCGTGTCGAGGTCGGAACTGCCCACCGGCCCGCGGCCGAGGAGGGTGAAGTGGAGGTTCTTGCCCGGTGCCGCGGCGCGGATGATGTGCGCAAACGCTTCCGCGCGCCGGCGCGACAGCAGGAAGTTGTAGTCGACGTCGTTCGGGTCGTCCTCGTTGCTGGCCCAGCCCGTGATCTCGATGGTGGACCCGGCCGGTACGCGGTCCAGGCGCGCCGCGTAGGTGCTGCCCACGGGATTGCCCGTGAACGGGCTTTCCGCCGCATCGGTGGCGGCCGCGCCGGTGCTGGAATTGGCCGGCCTGGTCACGTCGGCGGTCGGCGTGGAGCCCACGGTGCCGGGCAGGCCCGCCACGTAATCGATGCCGGTGGTCGGGTCGTGCTCGGGCAGTTGTTTGTTCGTCGGGCGGTCGAAGCGGAAATAGGCAGTCACCGTCTCCGGGCCTGCGCCCACGGCCGGCGTGGTCGCTTCCACTTCGGCCGACTCGTTCTCGCCCAGTTCGACGGTGCAGTCTGCGCCGGCGGGATAGTCCTTCGCCGGCGCCGCGGGCGGCTTGCGCACCTTCCACGTGGTGGCGGGGTCAGGCGGATCGAGCGTGATCGTGATGCTCGAATGGTTGCGCGCCTTGAGGCGGAACGGGGGCGCGCCGACCGGCGTGCCGTCGCGCGTGATGCTGCCGGTGTCGAACTGCGCCTCCGCGACGATGGGCGTGCCCGGCTTGGTGCTGCCGGTCTTCGGGCCGGCCGCGATGGTCAGCTGGGCCGGCGTGCCGCCCCCGCTGGCCGCACCGACGACGATGCTGCCCGCGCCGTCGCCGCCCAGGTCGACGTCGAACACGTTCGGCATCGATGGCGCGCTTGGTGCGAGCGGGCTGCCGTCCAGCGCGGCCGTGAAGGCGTACGGCGGACGCTGGCCGGACGCGTCGACCACCATGCGCGTGCGTTGCGGCAGCATGGCGGTGGCCGTGTCTCCCGTGCGCGTGATGCCGATCGGCTGGTTGCCGGGACCGTAGAAGCGCGCCGACACGCCGATCGGCGCACCCTGGTTGATGACGGCGACGTCGAAGTCGCCCGTGATGCCGGGCGTGTTCCCAAGCCCGATCAACAGGTTGCTGGCGCCGGCCGACACGGCGATGTCGTTCATCCCGTGCGGCGCCACGAACAGGCGCACGACGGGGAGGTACAGGCCGGTCCAGTTCTCGTCGTAGCCGAACTGCGCCAGCACCTCCGGCGGTGTGTAGCCGTTCGACAGGTCCAGCACGGCGCTGCGGAAGCCGAAGCCCACGACGTTCGAATCACCGATGAATGCGTACGGCGGCGTCATCGTGATCAGTTCGGCGGTACCGAGGTCGCTGCCGTCGTCCAGGCTGGACGCGCCGAGGCTCAGGAGGTTGAAGGCGAGGACCCCGGCAGCGTCCTGCGACAACTGCATGCGCAGCCTGGGCAGGGTGAACGACACGACGGTGTTGGCGGGGTCGCGTTCCAGCAGGCCATCCGACTCGCGCAGCTTCGCGCCTTTCAGCATGGGCGGGCGCAGCACGACCGTCGTGAGCAGCATGTCGAGTGTGAACTGGGCGCCGGGATAGTCGGATACCGGCATGTCGATCGGCAGCGTGTCGAGTACGTTGAACACGTCGGTCGTGGTGGCCGCCACGCCCGTCGCGGCCGCGATGATCGGGGAGCCCGTGCGCGGGACGAACAGTTCGAAGGCGATCTGCGTATCCTGGATGTCGATCCACGGATCGCGCCGGGTCGGATCGTCCTGCGGATGCAGGCCGCCGGCGGTGGCGGTGACGGTCAGGCGCGCGTTCGGCAGGTCGAGCACGGGGCGCGCAGACACCGCGAACCTGGCCACCCCGCGGATTGTCGTGCCTTCGGCCGCGCCGGTGGCCTCGTAGTGGTCGACATAGATGGCACCCAGCGCCGCCTGCCAGTCGCCCAGCGTCGTGCCGAGCAGTTGGTAGGGCGAGACGAGGTCGAGCAGCGAAAGAGGGAAAGCAGGCATTGCGGTCTCCTTCAGACGTCGATGACCCGTACGGGCGGCACGCGGCCTCTCGCACGATGAGATTCGAAAACGACGGCGGTTGTCTTGGAGGTACGGCGCACTGGCCCCGGCCGCGCGAAAGTGGGCCGGGAAGAATGTGTTCTTGTTATTGAGGCAGAGTCGACTGGGGATAATTTAAACGCAATTTTGTTAAATCACAAGCGGTCGGTTGCAAAATATTCGTAAATATGTTTGTTGCGTATTCAGGATGGATAACCGGGCCGGTCCGACGGCCAAATGTAAAAAGCCCGGAAGCCGCACATCGGCTTCCGGGCTGCGTTCAGGTCTTCAGTAGCGCTCAGAACCTGCGCGCTTCACGGCCCCGCCACGCGACCATCGCCAGCATGGCAACCAGCATCAGCGCCGCCGTCGACGGTTCCGGAATCTTCGTCAAGCTGCTGACGCGGGTCGAGGGCGCCGCCACGATAATCTGTTGACCGGCGGGTGCAAACGGCTGCAGGAACAGGTTACCCAGGTCGCCGTCGGCGCCCAGGTAGTGCGTCGCGTCGAACAGCGCCCAGCCGAACGTCGTGCCGATGTCGCCCGGCAGCATGGTGAAGCTGACGTCGAAGCCGAACTTGCCGCCCAGCTGGATGCCCTGGACCAGGTCACCGCCGCCGCCGGCATTGCCGAACACGAAGGGACCGGGCGCGGCGCCCGTGACCGTGCCCGTCAGGTCCGCCGCGCCGTCCAGCGCGCCTGTCAGGCTGCTCACGATGGCGGTTGCCGCCGGCGCGCCGTCCAGGCCCAGGAAGTACAGCTCCAGGAAAGCCGGACCCGAACCCAGCGACGCCGTGTCGATGTCGACGTGATAGAGCGGGGTGGCGGCTGCCTGGCCGCAGGTCCCGGTCAGCGCGGCCGCGAGCGTCAGCCAGGTTAGGAAGTGCTTGAAGCGAATCATGGTCAGGTCCTTTACTGGATGCTGAAGAGGGCCGGCGTGTACGCGATGCCGGCCTTGTTCGGGTTGGAGAAGGTGGTCGTCAGGGTGACGCTCTGGCCCGCGGCCAGGCTGGCGACGGGCAGCGCCATGTACGGCACGCCATCCTTGACGCCGGTCTGGGTGTCCAGCGTGACGCCGGCCGTCAGTGCCTGCAGGCGCAGATGCAGCGGACCCGTCAGCGGCTGGCCACCGGTGTTCGTGATCGTCACCGTACCCGTGTACTTGTTGGTGAAGCGGTTCACCGTCAGGCCCGAGCGCGCGATCGACACGGAGGAGGTCACGTCCGCCGATTTATCGATCGACACCGTCACCGCGTGTGCCTGTTCGGTGTTGCCCGCCCAGTCCGTGCTCCAGTAGCTCACCGTGTGCGTGCCGCTGGTATTCAGCGTGACGGTGTTGCCTTTCTGCCGGGCACCGCCGTCGACGGTGTAATACGTCGCCGAGACGCCCGAGCCGCCCTGGTTGTCCGTGGCCGCGAAGGTGACCGTCGCGTCCGTGGTCACCGTGCCTTGCGGCGCGGTGGCCGTGGTCACCGGGGCGATCACGTCCGCGCCATGCAGCGAGCCGTGCAGGCGAACTTCCCTGATCGAGCCGAACCACGCGTTCGGGTTGTACACACGGATGTAGCGGTAAGGCACCAGGCTCGTGACCGGCAGTGTCTGCCAGTCCGCCGTCGACTTCGCCGCCGGGGTCAGCGTGGTCCACGCGGTGTTGTCGTTCGAGCCCTGGAACACGAGGCCGTTGACGCGCGTGTAGTACTGGTCCTGGCTGCCGATGACTTCGGTGCTGGCCAGGCTGACCTGGTTGCCTTCCTTGAAGTCGAAGACCACCCAGGCACCCGTGCCGGAGCCGCCCGAGCCGTTACGGAAGTCCGAACCGGTACCCAGGTTCGCGTCGAACAGGGTCTTCACGATCGTCAGCGTCGTGGCAGCGTTGCGGTTCGTGGTCGAATCGATCAGCGTTGCGATGGTCGGAACGTTCTGGATGAGGTCGCTCTCGTCGACCAGGTTCAGCGCAGTGCTGTCCGTCGTCTCGGTGACCTGGTAGCCCGGCTTGCCGTCCTGCGTGACGTAGTTGATGGCGAACTTCACCTGTCCCGGCTGCGTGCCCTGGGGCAGGGTGGCGGTGGCGGTGTAGGTGAGGTTGTCCGTCGTGGTGAGCGCGGCGGGGAGGCCGTCGATTGTCACCGCCACGTTGCTGATCGCTTCCTTGGCCGTGAAGTTCAGTTTCACGGTATTGCCGGGCACGATACGGTTACGCAGCGCCTGCGCCGAGCTGATCGACGCCGTGGCGATCCGGTTGGTCGACGTCGTCGCACCGTACAGGCGCAATTCTGTCATGTTGCCGAACCAGGCGCCGGCGTTGGTCATGCGAACATAGCGGTATGGCGTCGTGTCGGTGATCTTCAGCGTCTGCCAATCCATCGTGTTCGCTGCGGCAGTCGAGATCGTCGTCCACGTCGTATTGTCGTTGGAACCTTGTACCAGGGTGCCGGCGATGCGGCCCGAGTACCGGTCCTGCAGGCCGATGACATCGACCCGCGACAGTGCCACGGTGCCACCGCCCCGGAAATCGAACTCGACCCAGCCATTGTTGCCGCTGCCGTTGAGGCGGTAGTCGGTACCCGTCGTCAGGTTGTTGTCGAACAGACGGTTGACGTTCGTGACCACATCGGTCGCGTTGCGGCCGTTGGAATCCGTCACGGTCGAGATGTCGATCAGGTTGCCGATGTAATCCTTCTGGTCGGCGATGAACAGGGTCGACGAATCGGTAGTGAACAGGACGGGTTCGGCGGTGGTGCCGTCGGCGGTCTTGTAGTTGAGCAGGAACTTCACCGGTCCCGGCGCCGTCGTGGCCTTGACGACCGCGGTCGCCGTCCAGTTCAGGTTATCCGTGGTGGTGACGGTGGCCGGCTCGCCCTGGATCATGGCGCTCACGTTGTTGATCGGCTCGGTCGACTGGAACGACACCTTGATCGTATTGCCGGGCACGACCCGGTTCCTCAGCGCCTGGTCGGAACCCAGCGAAACACCCGTCAGCTTGTTGACCGTTTCATAGCGGGTGCCGAAGATCCGGAATTCGGTCATCTCGAGGATGTTGTACGACCAGAGCAGATCGACCATGGAGATCTTGAAGAAGCGATAGCGCTGGGTGCGGAACTCGTCCGCCACGTTCAGCGTCTGCATCTCCTCGACCATGCGCGTCTTGTCGGGCGTGATCTGTGTCCAGTGCTCGAGGTCGTTGGACGCGAAGACGGTCGTGCCGCCGATCCGTTCCGGGAAGCTGCCGGGCGGCTTGAACTGGAACGCGGTCGCCGCCACCTTGAAGCCGGGGCCGAAGTCGATTGTCTGCGTGCGATTGTTCTCGATGGCCGAGCCGAACGGGATGTTGGTGCCGTCAATGTCGTCGATCCCATTGGCGGCAAAGGTGCCGAAGTTCGTCACCAGGTTCGTCCTGAAGAACAGGTTCGGGTAGTTGATGCTGCCGTCCGGTAGCAGCGGGGTCAGTTCCTGCAGTCCCGAGACCGCGGTGCGCAACGTCGCCAGCTTCTGGAAGTAGTCGGCGTCGGTGCCCGACCCGATCGTGTTCTGCAGGTCCGCGTAGGCGGCCTGGTAGTTGTTCTTCGTCGACGTGACGTACAGCGTGTCCGGCTTGACCACCGCCGTCACGGCGGTCACCACCGCCTGGCGGTCGGCACCCACGACGACGATCACCCGCTTGGTGGTGACGGTGGTGCCGTCCGAGGCCTCGACGATGAGCGTGTACGTGCCGGCCTGCGTCGGCTTCCACGAGAATGCGCCCGTGCTGGTGTCGAACGACGCGCCCTGCGGCAGGTTGTCGATGTTGTAGGTCACGACGTCGCCCGCGGCCGGGTCCGTGGCGGACAGGTCGAGCGTCACCGGGACGGTGGCGCCGGCGTAGGAGTACGCGGTCGTGTCGCCATTGCCGGACTTGAAGGCCGGCGGGCTCAGCAGGGTGCTGGACTGGATATTGATGTGGTCGACGTCGACCGTGGTGCCGTTGCCGGTGACGGTGAGCGTCAGGAAGTCGGGCATATTGAACGGCACCACGACGTAGCGCCACTGGCCCCGCGTGTTCGGCAACGTGATCGACGTGCCGTTGAGGTCCAGCGTCGCCTGGCCGTTGGTCCGGATGCGCAATCCGATCGACGTGGTGGGCCAGCCGTACGTGTACACGGCGTACCGCGTGCCTTGCGGCGTGGCGGTGGTGCGTACGAAGCCGGTCGAGCCTTCGGTCTGCGCCACCGTATTGCTGTCGTACGCCGTGAACCGGTCTTCCACTTCACGATACGGATCGACGATCGGAATGCCCAGGTATTTGCTGCCTTCCGCTTCGGCGGCCTTGGGGATCGCCAGCCAGAAATCGCCACCGCCGTCGGTGCCGTCCCAGTTGTAGGCCTTGCGCTTGGCGAAGATCGTCGTGTAGTTCGGAAGGAGGTGTTCCACGTCGAGGCCGCGCACGTACTTGTAGTAGTAGAAGGCTTCCCACGTGTTCTGCGAGAGCCGGCCGCGATACGCCCACGACACGCCGTTGTACATCGCGCGGATGCTGCCGTCCGGATTGACGCTCATGGCGACGGGCACCCATGGGATGTCGTAGCCGACCATGAATGTGCTCCACAACTCATGGACAGCCAGCAGGCGGTCATCCATGAACTCGTACGGGCCGACGGCGTTGGACGCCGTCGACGGCGTGCCCGCCACCGGATCGACCTTGGTACCCTGCGCCAGCATCAGGCGCGCGAGGATTTCCGAGTTGGTGAGGTCGCCGGCGCCGTGCGCCTGGTCGCGGCCCATCTCGACGTGCTGGATCTGCGGCGGAATCTCTTCGCCGGTGGCGTCATTGCGCGTCACCGTCCGGAACAATTGCTTGATCGAACCAGTCCATGCGGGGTCGGGCGCATCCTTGTTGACCATGAACCACTCGACGGCCTGGTTGTATCCGTCGCGGTCGCCCATGAAGATCGAACCGGACATCTTGGCGATGGTCGTGTACAGGTGCTGGTTCATGAACCGGCAGTTGCAGTTGTCGAAGGTCTGGATCACGGGCGTGACCAGGTTCCTCGAGAAGTTGACCGTATCGTCGTCCGTCCATGCGAGCGCCGGCGTCTGCGTGCTGGTGGCGCGCAGGATTTCGGCCGCGGTCGTCATCCGCTGCAGCGGAATGCCGGTATGAATGTGCGAATCCGTGTAGTACGCGTATTGTGCGGGATCCATCTGCGAATACAGACGGATGATGTGCATGGCGTTGCTGCGATAGGTGTCGTCGCCGGTCACGAGATACAGGACAGCCTGGGTGTACACGGTACCCGCATCCACGATGAAGTTGCCTTCCAGCCCTTGCGACGTCAGGCCGTAAAACGCCGGCTTGGTGGGATCGTTGCCGTTCATGTTCCTGATCCGCGGCGTACGCGAGGCGGAGGCGGAGCCGAGCATCATGTTGAAATGCGTGTACCACGGCTCCTTCTTCGCCAGGATCTGGGTCCGTGCGTTCTCCAGCATTTCCTTGGTCAATCCAACCCCGGGGTGCTTGAAGCCGTTCGCGTCGATCGTTTCCGTGATCACCGGCTGGTAACTGGTCACCAACGTATCGATCGGATCCGCCATCGCGACCTGGCCTGGTAAAGGTACCAGCGTCGTCGCGATGCCGACTGAAAATGCCATGGCGACGATGCGCCTCAGCGCATTGTCGAATTTATTCGTTCTCATGTCTGTCCCCCCATTTTTAACCTCTTCGTATTTAGGTTACCGATAACATTTTTTGACCGGAGACCGACCGGAAAGCAGGGTGCGGCAGTGCCGACTGCATACCCGAACCGGGCTCCAGGGGTTTTTAATATATGAAGTACGTCTTGGTTACAGCTGTATCGACGGATTCGCCGTTCCTGCCTCATGCTGGATGGCGGTCGCGCTGCCACGTGCACTGGATGGGATTGTACGTTATCGATACCATACAATTGTAGACCTAATTTCAACAGGTGCGTACATATTTTTCGCCACGCTGGACAATGAAAAAACCCCAAAAGCCGGACGGCGGCTTCTGGGGTTCGGTGAAGACGTCGGGACGTCGGGACGTCCGGACGGATCAGGCCCGGCGTACGCCTTGCCGGTGCCACGCGACCATCGCCAGCATGGCAACCAGCATCAGCGCCGCCGTCGACGGTTCCGGAATCTTCGTCAAGCTGCTGACGCGGGTCGAGGGCGCCGCCACGATAATCTGTTGACCGGCGGGTGCAAACGGCTGCAGGAACAGGTTACCCAGGTCGCCGTCGGCGCCCAGGTAGTGCGTCGCGTCGAACAGCGCCCAGCCGAACGTCGTGCCGATGTCGCCCGGCAGCATGGTGAAGCTGACGTCGAAGCCGAACTTGCCGCCCAGCTGGATGCCCTGGACCAGGTCACCGCCGCCGCCGGCATTGCCGAACACGAAGGGACCGGGCGCGGCGCCCGTGACCGTGCCCGTCAGGTCCGCCGCGCCGTCCAGCGCGCCTGTCAGGCTGCTCACGATGGCGGTTGCCGCCGGCGCGCCGTCCAGGCCCAGGAAGTACAGCTCCAGGAAAGCCGGACCCGAACCCAGCGACGCCGTGTCGATGTCGACGTGATAGAGCGGGGTGGCGGCTGCCTGGCCGCAGGTCCCGGTCAGCGCGGCCGCGAGCGTCAGCCAGGTTAGGAAGTGCTTGAAGCGAATCATGGTCAGGTCCTTTACTGGATGCTGAAGAGGGCCGGCGTGTACGCGATGCCGGCCTTGTTCGGGTTGGAGAAGGTGGTCGTCAGGGTGACGCTCTGGCCCGCGGCCAGGCTGGCGACGGGCAGCGCCATGTACGGCACGCCATCCTTGACGCCGGTCTGGGTGTCCAGCGTGACGCCGGCCGTCAGTGCCTGCAGGCGCAGATGCAGCGGACCCGTCAGCGGCTGGCCACCGGTGTTCGTGATCGTCACCGTACCCGTGTACTTGTTGGTGAAGCGGTTCACCGTCAGGCCCGAGCGCGCGATCGACACGGAGGAGGTCACGTCCGCCGATTTATCGATCGACACCGTCACCGCGTGTGCCTGTTCGGTGTTGCCCGCCCAGTCCGTGCTCCAGTAGCTCACCGTGTGCGTGCCGCTCGTGGTCAGCGTGACGGTGTTGCCCGTCTGCCGGGCACCGCCGTCGACCGTGTAGTACGTTGCAGCGACACCCGAGCCGCCCTGGTTGTCCGTGGCCGCGAAGGTGATCGTCGCGTCCGTGGTCACCATGCCTTGCGGCGCGGTGGCGGTGGTGCTGGGTGCGGTCGTGTCCGCGGCGTTCACCGTACCGTACAGGCGCAGTTCCGTCATGTTGCCGAACCAGGCGTTGGCGTTCGTCATGCGGATGTAGCGGTATGGCGTGGTGCCGGTGATCTTCAGTGACTGCCACTCCGGCGTATTCCCGGCGAAGGTCGAGATGTTGGTCCACGTCGCATTGTCATTGGAACCCTGGACGACGGTGCCGTTGATACGGCCCGAGTACTGGTTCTGGGGACCGATGACGTCGACGCGCGACAACACCGTGGTGACGCCGGGCCGGAAGTCGAACTTGACCCAGCCATTGTTGCCGCTGCCGTTGAGGCGCAAGTCGGTGTTCGTCGTCAGGTTGCTGTCGAACAGCAGTTTTGCGTTCTTGATCACATCGGTCGCATTGCGGCCGTTGGAATCGGTGACGGTGGCGATGTCGAGCACATTGTCGATGTAGTCCTTCTGGTCCGCGATGGACAGGGTCGACGAGTCGGTAGTGAACAGGACGGGTTCGGCGGCGGTACCGTCGGCGGTCCTGTAGTTGAGAAGCAACTTCACCGGTCCCGGTGCCATGGTGGCGTCGACGACTGTCGTCGCCGTCCAGTTCAGGTTATCGGTCGTGGTGATGCTGGCCGGTTCACCCTGGATCGTCGCGCTCACGTTGTTGATCGGCTCGGACGACTGGAACGTCAGCTTGATCGTATTCCCCGGCACGACCCGGTTCTTCAGCGCCTGGTCGGAACCCAGCGACACGCTGGTCAGCTTGTTGACCGTTTCATAGCGGGTGCCGAAGATCCGGAATTCGCCGAGCTCGAGGATGTTATACGTCCAGAGATCATGGATCATCGAGAGCTTGAAGAAGCGGTAGCGCTTCGTGCGGAACTCGTCCGCCACGTTCAGCGTCTGCCAGCCCTCGATCCCGAGCGTCTCGTCGGGCGAGATCCGGGTCCAGTTCTCATTGTCGTTGGAACCGAAGATGGTCACGCCGCCGACGCGTTCCGGGAAGCTGGTGCGCGGCTGGAGCTGGAACTTGTTCGCAGCGACCTTGAAGCTGGGACCGAAGTCCAGCGTGAACGTGTGATTGGTATCGCGGGCGATGGTGAACGCGATGAAGCTGTCGGTATTGTCATCGACGCCATTCGCCGCCCAGTCGCCGAAGTTCGTGACCAGGTTCGTCTTGAAGAACAGGTTCGTGTAGTCCAGGCTGCCGTCCTTCAGCAGCGGGGTCAGTTCACGCAGGCCGGAGACCGCGTTGCGCAATGCCCCCAGCTTCTGGAAGTAGGTATCGTCGGTGCCCGAGCCGATCGTGTTCTGCATGTCGGCGTAGGCACTCTCGTAGGCCGTCTTCGTCGCGGTGACGTACTGCGTGTCCGGCTTGAACGGCGCGGCGACGGTCGCCACGGCAGCCTGCCGGTCCGCGGCAACGTCGACGATGACACGCTTGGTGGTTACCGAGGTACCGTCCGATGCTTCGGCGATGAACGTGTAGGTGCCGGCCTGTGTGGGCTGCCACGAGAACGCGCCCGTACTGGTATCGAACGTCGCGCCCTGCGGTAGGTTGTCCATATTGTAGGTCACGACGTCGCCGGCGGCCGGGTCGGTGGCCGACAGGTCGAGCGTCACCGGGATGGTGGCGCCGGCATACGTGTACGCCGTCGTGTCGCCGGTGCCGGACTTGAAGACCGGCGGGCTCAGCAGGGTGCTGGACTTGACGTTGATATGGTCGATGTCGACCGTCGTACCCGCACCGGTGACCTTGAGCGGCAGGAAGTCGCCCAGGTTCAGCGGCACCACGACGTAACGCCACTGGCCCCGCGTATTCGGCAACGCGAGCGACATGCCGTCGACGTCCATCATGGCCTGGCCACTGGTGCGGATGCGGAAGCCCATGTTGGGGATGGCGGCCCCGTTATAGCTGTACACGGCGATGCGCGTGCCTTCCGGCGTGGCCGTGGTTCTTACGAAGCCGGTCGTGCCTTCGGTCTGCGCGACCGCGTTGCCGTCGTACGCCGTGAACCGGTCTTCCACCTCGCGATACGGATCGACGATGGGGATGCCCAGGTATTTGCTGCCTTCCGCTTCGGCGGCCTTGGGAAGCGTCAGCCAGAAGTCGCCGCCGCCGTCGACGCCATCCCAGTTGTAGGCCTTGCGCTTGGCGTAGATCGTCGTATAGCCCGGTGCGAGCTGCTCCAGGTCGATGCCGCGGACGTATTTGTAGTAATAGAAGGCTTCCCAGGTGTTCTGGGAGAGCCGGCCTCGGTACGACGGATTCACGTTGTTGTACATCGCGCGGATGCTGCCATCCGGATTGACGCTCATGGCGACGGGAACCCATGGAATATCGTAGCCGATCATGTATTTGCCCCACAGTTCGTGGACGGCCAGCAGGCGGTCGTCCATGAACTCGTACGGGCCGACGGCGTTGGACGCCGTCGACGGCGTGCCCGCCGCCGGATCGACCTTGGTACCCTGCGCCATCATCAGGCGGGCGAGAATTTCCGAGTTGGTGAGGTCGCCGGCGCCGTGCGCCTGGTCGCGGCCCATCTCGACGTGCTGGATCTGCGGCGGAATCGCTTCGCCGGTGGCGTCATTGCGCGTCACCGTCCGGAACAATTGCTTGATCGAGCCAGTCCATGCGGGGTCGGGCGCATCCTTGTTGACGGTGAACCATTCGACGGCCTCGTTGTACCCGTCGCGGTCGCCCATGAAGATCGAACCGGACATCTTGGCGATGGTCGTGTACAGGTGCTGGTTCATGAACCGGCAATTGCAGTTGTCGAAGGTCTGGATCACGGGCGTGACCAGGTTCCTCGAGAAGTTGACCGTATCGTCGTCCGTCCACGCGAGCGCCGGCGTCTGGGTGCTCGTGTAGCGCAGGATTTCCGCCGCCGCCGTCATGCGGCTCAGCGGGATCCCGGTATGGATGTGCGAGTCGACGAAATACACGTACTTCGACGGATCCATTTTCCCGTACAGGCGGATGATCCTCATGGCGTTGGCGCGATAGACGTCGTCGCCGGTCACGTAGTACAGGATCGCCTGTGTGTAGGCGGTCAGTGCGTCGTTGATGAACAGGCCGTTGGCGCCCTGGGAATCGATCCCCAGGATACGCGGCTGCGTCGGGTCGGCGCCATTGACGTTCGAGATGCCCACCGTACGCGACGCCTTGCCCGACTTGAGCATCATGTTGAAGTGGGTATTCCAGGGCTCCTTCTTCGCCAGGACCTGGGTCCGCATGGTTTCCAGGGCCTCCTTCGTGAGCCCGACCCCGGGATGCTTGAAGCCGTTCGCATCGATCGATTCGCTGATGACGGGCTGGTAGCTGGTCACCATCGTATCGATCGGGTCTGCGGCCATGGCGACCTGGCCCGGGTAAGGCGCCAGCGTCGCGGCGATACCGATCGATACCGCCATGCAGGCGATGCGCCGCGCCGCACGGTCGAGTTTAATTGCTCTCATGTTTGTCCCCCATTTTTCTACCTCTTCTCGTGTTTAGGTTACCGATAACATCTTGTGCCGAAGCCAAAGCCTGGAAAAATCCAAAAATCTCGCTCCAGAGGTTTTTAATGTATGAAATACGCCAGTTTCCCAGCGGTATCGACAGCGCTGCCGTGCAAATCGGCCCGATTGACTGGACAGGAATGTACGTTATCGATACCATACAATTGTAGACCGAATCCCAACCGGCGGACACAAATTTTTAACGATCAGGATCATCTGCAACCGACATGCCCACCTTTCCCGAACATGAACTCTCCCGCTGGTGCGCAGTCGCACTGTCCGGCCTGCTCGCTGCTGCCATGGCGGGCCCTTGCCAGGCCGGCGACGGCGTCACCTGGGGCGACTGGACCCGGTGGGGCGATCTCGGCAACGGCCGCTATCGCAATCCCGTCCTGCCGGCCGATTACAGCGACCTGGATGCGATCCGTGTCGGCGACGACTACTACGCGATTACATCGACGTTCCAGTTTTCCCCGGGGATGGCGGTGCTGCATTCGCGCGACCTCGTCAACTGGCGCACGGTCGGCCACGCGGTGCCCGACCTCACGCAGATCTCGCCGGAACTGGACTGGACACGGATGAACCGCTACGGCCGTGGCATCTGGGCCGGCGCCATCCGCCACCATGCGGGCCGGTTCTGGATTTATTTCGGCACCCCGGACGAAGGCTATTTCATGACGAGCGCGGCACGGCCGGAAGGGCCGTGGGCGCCGTTGCAGCACGTGCTGCGGGAAACCGGATGGGACGACTGCGCCCCGTTCTGGGACGATGACGGCAAGGGCTACCTGGTCGGCACGCACTTCAGCGACGGCTACAAGATCCATCTGTGGGATCTGAGCGCGGACAACCGCAGCCTCGTGCCCGGGACCGACCAGGTGATCTACCAGTCGAAGGGCAGCGAGGCCAGCAAACTGTACAAGTTCAACGGCACCTATTACCACTTCTTCAGTGAAGTGCAGGGAGACGCGCGCGTGATGATGATGCGGCGGGCGCCGTCGATCCGCGGACCGTGGTCGGAGAAACGCCAGCTGATGCAGGCGGACCGCGCCGCCATGGAGCCGAACCAGGGCGGGATCGTCCAGGGCCCGGACGGCAACTGGTATTTCTTCACCCACCACGGCAGCGGCGACTGGGCGGGACGGGCCGCGAGCCTGTTGCCGGTCCACTGGATCGACGGCTGGCCGGTGATCGGGCAGCCCGACCGGGCCGGCATCGGCACCATGGTGTGGGAGGGACGGATGCCGGGCACGCCGTCGGTCCGCCGGTTCCCGCAAGGCGGCGACGACTTCGATGCCGCCGCGCTCGCGCCCGTCTGGGAATGGAATTATCAGCCGCGCAAGGACAAGTGGTCGCTGGCGGCCCGTCCCGGCCATCTGCGCCTGCACGCCTTTCCCGGCCTGGACGGCGCCAACCTCCTCAAAGTGGGCAATGTGCTGACCCAGCGCGTCGTGCGGACGGGCAGCCAGTCGTTCGCCGCGCGGATCGAGCTGGCGGGGATGGCCGACGGCCAGCATGCCGGCCTCGTCCACTTCACGGCACAGCCGCGCGCCGCCAATCGCGCCGAATCCACGGCGTCCGCCGGCATCGTGATGGTGGCGGGCAAGCGTTACCTGGAAGTGTCCCGGGACGGCAGTTATACCCGATTGCAGCCGTGGAAGCGCGATGCGATCTGGCTGCGCTCGACGTGGGGGCTGGATGGCAAGACGACGCTGGCCGTCAGCGCGGATGGAGCCAGCTACGAGACCGTGCTGCCCGGCTTGTCGTTGACCTGGGGCGCGTATCGCGGCAGCCGTGTCGGCGTGTTCACGTTCAATCCGGCGGGAGAACATGGCTATGTGGACGTGGACAGGGTGACTTATCGCATCGACAATCAGCAGTATTAACTTGTCAACAAAGGGCAAATGGTCCACACTGGTTGTGTGATTATTTGTGATATTTCTCCTTGACTAGACATGAGTACCGTCACGCTGGACGCGGCTGTGCTGCTGGACATCATCGACATCCAGACCGAGATCGCCTGCCAGGGCCTGGATCTGGGCGGCGTCATGCAGCTGGTCAGCCAGCGCGCCGCGACGCTGTGCCGGGCCGAGGGCGCTGCGGTGGAATTGGCCGAGGGCAATGAGATGGTGTACCGCGCGGCAGCCGGGCTGGCCCGGGCGCAGTTGGGGTTGCGCCTGCGGCGCGAAGGCAGTCTGTCCGGCCTGTCCGTGGACAGGAATGAAATCCTGCGCTGCGACGACGCCGAGCTCGACCCGCGCGTGGACCGCGTAGCGTGCCGCAAGGTCGGCCTGCGCTCGATGCTCGTCGTACCGCTACGCCATGACGACCATTCGGTGGGCGTGCTGAAAATCGTGTCGTCGTCGGTGAACGCCTTCGGCACGTGGCATGCGCAGGTGCTCGGCCTGCTGTCGACGCTTGTCGGCGCGGCGATCTACCACGCGGTGCAGAACGCGTCGAACGACCTGTACTACCGCGCGACGCACGATGCCCTGACGAGTCTCGCCAACCGGGCCCAGTTCTACGACAGCCTGCGCCAGCAGCTGGCGCGGGCGGCGCGGTGCCATGGGCACGTCGCCGTCCTGAACATCGACATGGACGGGCTGAAAGCGATCAACGACAGTCTCGGCCACCGCGCCGGGGACGCGGCCCTGTGCGAGGTGGCCAATCGCATCGGCGCCGAACTGCGCGCGGACGACATGGCGGCGCGCGTCGGCGGCGACGAGTTCGGCGTGATTCTCGTCGGCGTGCGCGATCGGCACAGCGTTGCGGCCAAGTGCCAATCGCTGACGGCGGCGATCGGCGCGCCGTTCGAGTTCGAGGGGCGGGCGCTGGCGCTGGGGGCGAGCATCGGGTTTGCGCTGTGGCCGGAAGATGGCGACGATATGGAGCAGCTGATCGAACTGGCGGATCGGGCCATGTATCGGGTCAAGCATGGGCGCCGACGCCTGATCGGTCGGGGTGATCAATCGCCGATGGGTCAATGATGTCGTGATAGGGGCGGTATAGATAGCGTTGGGAGCCGCTCAGGTCGCGTTATTTGTCGTCGAGTTCGGCCCTGTCGCGTCCAATAATCCGGAGTGACGTGCTTGTGGTCTGGCGCACCGGAACCTTGGCGCCTTCCAGTTTGACGGGGATATTGATGGTGTACTTCGCAGAAAGATCAATCATCCATTCCCTCAGGCCCCTGATCGCCGTTGACGAACGGTACTCGTCCATCTTGATCGATTCCCCGGGCGCTACGAACGTGAATCTATTGCGTAGCCAGAGACCCGCGGGCGCGTGCAATGGCGCATCTTTTTGTGCTGGCCATGGTCGAAGAAACGGCCAGGCAATCGAGTCATCAAAATATTGAAAGATAGACAAGTATTTTTCCAGATTTTTTGCAGGAAAAACCGCTCACCTTGCGGCCAGAGCCCTTTATCTCCGTATCATATTCATGGCATCCGCCAGCTGTCGTGAGATTGATATTTGCGTTCCTGTTCTTCTCCAGCATAGTGCGGAATTGGTTCGAGAGCCAGGGCCGTGCGGCTTCCGGGACAATATAAATAAGTTTGTCGTTCGTACCGCGCGTGAAGCCATCGGTATGCGTGAGCGGTTCGATTTCCGCGACAAGCGTCATGTAATCTGTGTGTCCTGGGACGCCACCATCGTATTCCGGAGTTCCGAACATTTCCCACCGGGCCGACTTTAGGTCGGCGGGTAGATCGACGAGTTGTTGCAATGCCTTGATATCGTTGGAAGCTTTGAGTTTTTTATCTTGTGGCGAGCAGCCGGAAACGCAGAGGCCGGCTGCGGCAAGTAATATCGCCACGGTGAGACCAGTCTTGGCTGGCCTCAGCAGGCATACAGGGTGATTATGGACTCGCTTCAAGCAACACTTCATTATTTTCCCTTATATGTGGAGCCATCGCCCTCGAACTCGCACATGACTTAGTTCGTTTTGGGGACGGTGCGTCCCTCACACATGTCGTCCTCAACGGCGCCGCCTGGTACTGTCATATCAATACAAACCAGGGTTTGCTTGTTGTTTTTCGCTTTTCTAACATACTTATTCTGAATGGTGGCTGAACTTGTCGAAGAACCGCCCGCGCGCACTCCATTCCAGCCGAAAAGATAGCCACTGTCGATAATTTCCATTAAAGGAACCGGTTCGGCCAGCGGTAATGGATTCTTGCTGCCGACAGCGCTTGCCCGCCAGATGTCACGCATGCTGGCAGTAGGAACGTCATACAAATAGTACGTGACGCCACTGAAGAATTTACTTGTTCTATACAGGAGCCGCGGACAGCTTTTCTGTATCACCGCGTGCTTGTCCGAAGCGTCGACAATCTGGAAGTTGTACCTTGGGCAAAGATTGCCGGGGGTGTTTGGCTTGTCGATTTTGAATGCGTGATTGAAATTCGGGGAGGCTGAAATAAAGAAACCCTTGCGCCGGCTCCAGTCGCATTGAGAATTTCGTACTTTTCGTTATCAGCATCTCCAGATCAGGTTTTTTCGTGGAGGTTGAATAGATCGGAATTTTCCAGCGAACCTGATCAGGCCCATCAGCCTTTATTTTGTTCTGCTCCGCGCGCGCCTCGCGCAGCAAGACATCTTGCGGGTCTTCTACGGTAGCTGGTCGCCCGTCCTTTTTGACTTCGTGTTTATAAATATTATGGACTGTCATTTGCGTTGGTGGACTATCGCTCGGAAACGATCCCGTCCAATCAATTTATACCCGTCTTTTATTCTTTTAATCGCTATTTCCGGCTCGGCGGTGGGGAATGGAATTGCGGTATTGATTTGCGTCGATGCCGACCATATTCCTCGTAAAGTATTTGTACTTTGATCGTAGATAAAATAGTCGGTACGCCTAAAAAGACGCTCCAGCCGATACTCATGTTTTAGGCAAGTCTTTTATATTAACGCATAGCTAGGGGCGCCATCGATAACGCGAATAGTGGAGCCGCTGTCCGGCAGACCGAGCCTACGGCTGCCGGATAGGCGACTGTATTTCATTTCAGAAATATTTCAAAGATGAGTTAATTTTCAAAAAGGTGGTATCAATCGCCGATCGGACCTATCACTTCCCGTTGAGGGCGATATAAATAGCGCTGAGGTCCAGCTAAATCAATAAAGGTTTCCTGTTTTCCCCACTTGACTTTTTTCAGGTGTTCGCATATATCATCGTCAGGATTGTAGGAGAACGGCTTAGATACAAAGGGCTTTGTGTCAGTAAAGTCAAGCATGATATAACGTCTCACGCAGTTACTCGTTGCGCCAACAGAAACGATCATCCTTTTCACATCACTCGGGCCGCTCTGATTACCTTTGCTGGAAGCCCAATCGATGACATTTGAGAAGCTGTCAAGCATGAGTGATTGCTCGGATCCTCCTTTGTCGGTAACGCCTTCTAAATTCACGATGGCTTTTCCGTTCAAGAGAATTTTTATTGCAGGGGTTCCCCGCGAGCCTGAACGGTCCAAAAACTCAAGCGTTCCCAGTCCGGTATGGTAAGAATAATAATCGGAGCCTCGTTCGTCCAACAAGACTTTTTGTTGTGCGTCAATCGGCCTTTTGGCGTTTTCTGAGTGGCACAAACTTGCGACGGTGCAAAGCAAGATTGTAAAATAGAGCTTTTTCATTATTTATTGATGATTGATTAGCGAATAGCGATTGTAAGGTCAATAAGGTGGCGCGGGAGCGTGCCCTGTCTTGTACACATTTTGTCGAAAATTATGATCTTGTTGTCAATAAACTCGCCGAGCCAATTTCGATGGGCCTTGAGATAATCACCACCCGCCCGCTTTGCACGTATTTCCGCGCCTTCATCTTTGACCTGGGTTCTAAGAAGAAGCTCCGCCTTCTTTGCACTCATTGTATTATAAATGAAAGATATAGCATCATTTGCTCCGAGATGATGGGTTAGATATATCACTTTCGCCTTTTCCCCGTCTGGAATGCTGTCTACTTTTACGCCTTTAGACTTCAATATCTCGAGGTTCTGAAGGCCATAGTCAACGGCTGTATTGATCGCGCATTCGGGATCATATCGCAAATCCAGGAGATTTTGAATATTCGTATCACTCGACGTGGCCCATTTCTGTATAAACCTACGTGAAGAAAGTAATCTATCGAGGCTGGATTTCGGTGCGGAAGTGATTACTGTGCCGTCAGCCAAGTTGAATTGAGGATATGTTTTCTCTACTTTGTCTTTACCGCGCAGCACGGTCTTTGTCTTTTCAGTAATCCATCCCTCGCGTTTAGCGCGTTCGTACAAGAACGTGCCCTTGGTGAGGGTCAGACTTATCCATGTGGCGTCAAGAAACTGTGTCATTCCTCTGGCAGACGATCTTGGATTCTCAGAACGAGGGTCCCACTCACCAGTGTCGTATGTTTGCTTGATAAATACTGGCGTGCCATGTGCGTCAGTTTTTTGTTTGCCAGTTTTTTTGTCAATAACTGGCAATTTTTTTACGTTTATAATGCGAGCCGCCTCTGCGTTCATAATGGCAGCAATAGCATGAGGAGACAGTTTTGAACGTCGCGAGGCTCCAAGAATGATTTCGCGATACTTATGGTTGGCTTCCAGCCTCAGATTTTCAGGATTCGGACATTCCAATGCGACCTGCTGTACAGGATGGCCGTTCTGGCTCCGAGTAAAGGTAGTGCTTCCAATCTCTTGTCGGGTTGTTTCGACAGGTTTGGCAGGTTGAGCTGGACCTTCATGTAATTTCTGTTCAGAAGTCCTTTTTATTTTTGGACTAACAACTCGCGCGTGTGTTGTGGGACCCGCTGGCTTTACCTCGGAAATGGTCTTCCATTCTCCGGCCATTGTCTTCACGGAAACCTTAATTTCGTCACTCGGCTCGAGGACGACAGCAGGGACGAATCCATCGCTGTCAGTTGAGTGATGCAATTTGTGTGCGCCAATCGTTAGATTGACGTGCATGCCTTCTATAGGCTCATTTGAGGCATCAATAAACTGGCAAGTAATAATCGAGAGATCATCGAGTTGCGGGAGTGGTAACGGACCGAGCTCTTCAGGTGTTACCTTGATAGCCAGACGCGGCAATATAAGTACTTGATCTTTTTAATGAGATTATGGTTGTGTATGTCGTTTAATGAGGCGAGTTCATATCGATCGACCTTTTCCCGGGCCGCAATACCGGTTAGGGTGTCGCCCTTTTTTACCACATATATCCTGTTCATTCTTCTGCCTCCAAATCCATCCAGTCGTCTGGTTCTAACGTCACGGGGTCCTGATCGGCAGTTATGTCGGTAACCCAATTTCCGCTTCCGACAAGGACGACGAATTCTTGCGGACGTTCTTGATCGGTTAGTCGCTGCGTCCTGCCATCGCCTTGCGTAGTGCCGGTATACGCAACCTCGAAGCTTTCGGTGTCAAAGACGTCGACATCGACGCCTTCCGCCGGCTTACCCGTGATAGCCGATGTCGCTGCCCAGCGTATGCTATATGGCTGTAGTATTGGTGTAACAAGACGATGTGGGAGCTCTTCCAATCGTGCGGCACCGAATGAACCTTCATCAAATACTTGTTGCGCGCCTTTAACGGAAAACGTGCCCGGGCAAGCAAACGTAATGTCTTTCCCCTCCAGCGTGATCGACGCCTGCCCCGCCTGCAGCACGATCTTCTTGCTCGCCTTGACCTCGATCCCGTCATTGACCGAGATGACAGTGACCTCTTTGTCCGCCAAAATCTCGAGCTGGTCCGTATGCGCCTGCACCGACACCGGCCCGTTACCGGCAACCGCCTGTATGCCGCCCTCGTGCGCATACAACGACGTCGCCTCGGCCGACACCGACGACGACGTGTACGCCGCCGTCACGTGCATGTCCGACTGCGTCGTCCAGTGCAGATGCTGGCCCGCGAACAGCACGGTCGACGCGGGTGTCGCCCAGTTGATGCCGGCCTGCGAATCCAGCAGCACGACCGGCGCGCCGAATTTTTCGACGGGCGACGATGGGTCGAGGTCGCGCGATCCGGGCGTCGGCTTCGCGGCATCCTGGCCGTTCACCGGACCGGCGAAGTTGCCCTTGTCGGCCGGATCGATCTGCGCGAGGAAATCCTTCTGCGCCTGCACGGCCGCCTTGCTGGTCAGCGCATGCTGTCCCGTCGCAGCCCCCAGCAGAGTAGTGCCGAGCGACTGCGCCGCTTTCAGGCTGTCTACCGCTTCGGCCGCGTCCATCTGCGTCGAGCTGACGCCGGCGCCTTGCGCGGCGCGTGCGCGCGTCGTCAGCAGCACGCCTTCGGCGCCGCGCACGACGGCCCAGGTATCCGTGCGCAGTTCGAAGCCGCTGCCGCGGTAGTGGCCGCGCTGCGCGCCGCCTGGCGCCTGGCGGACGAGGTGTCCGAGATTGAGCTGCGTGGCCGCCGTGCTGGTGGCCAGGCGCATGCGCAGCTGGCCCTGCGTGTCGTCCAGCTGCCACTGGTTCCAGCCGGCGCCGTCGAACGTCTGCGTATGGATGCCCGAGATCGTGCCCGCGTGGTCAACGCCGGAATCGACGCCCGCCGCGAACGGCGGCGCATCCGCGCCCGTGTACAACTGCGCGACCACGAGGGGGCGGTCGATGTCGTTGTCGATGAAGTCGACCAGCACTTCGGTGCCGATGCGCGGCGTGAATTGCGACCCCCAGTTGGGGCCCGCCAGCGCTTCGGCCACGCGCACCCACGTACCCGAGCGGTCGTTTCCGGGAGCGCAGCCCGCGTCGTCCGTGTCGTGATCCAGTCCACCGCGGTTCGCCGCGGCGCCGCGCTGCCAGGCGAACTGCACGCGCACCTGGTGGTCGCGGGTCGTGGTGGCGACGCTGTCCGGCAGGCCGACCACCAGCGCCGTCTGCGGGCCGAGCGCCGTGTGTGGCTGGGGCAGGGCGGTCGCGTGCGGGACGATGGGCACGGCGTCGCGCACGCAGCCGAACCGGTTGCGGTACGTGCCGGGTTCGACGCCGCCGCGGTCCACGGCCGCGATCTGCGCGCCGACATTGTTGCGCGCCTCGTGCTCGACCCACAGCATCTTGAAGGCGTTGTCGCCGTCTGGGTAGCGGTCGTGCTGCGTCAGCGTGAACGCATGGCCCGCGGCGAGCCGGCGCGCGGCGCCTTCGCCTTCGAACAGCTTGTTGTCCAGTTCCAGCGCCTGCAGCATCAGGCGGCTGTGCAGGTCGGCCGCGCCGGCGTCGGTGGCGATGCGTTCGCCGGCGCCGTCGTACACCGGCAGCAGCGGCAGCGCGCCGGCATCCAGGATCGATTGCTGTTCGGCGGCGGGCGCGCGGACCTGGGCTGGATCCCAGCTGCTGATCGAGACGGCGTTCGCCTGCACGCGCCGGCGCGCGCGGAAGCCGTCGATGGCGTCGTCGGTGTCGGTGGCGCGCACGCCGTGGAAACGGATGGCGGCGTCGCCCGGCGTCGCGGGAAACTCGGCCGCGCTGTCGAAAATGATCACGCGGTGCCGCGCCTGGCCGTCTTCGGCCGTGACGGCCTGGTCGTGCTCGAAGCGCCAGGACAGGCCCTCCGACGCCATCAGGCGCACGAAGAAATCGTAGTCGCTTTCGCGGTACTGGGTGCAGATGGGGCGCGGCGGCAGGTCCTGCGTGATGTCGAAGTCGAAGCGCAGTTGCGGGTAGTCCGCGAACAGTTCGGTGACGATGTCGCGGACGTTCTTGTCCTGGAAGATGTAGCTGTCGCGGCGCAGGCGCAGCAGGGCCAGCGCGGGCTCCAGGCGCAGCCGGTAGCGCGCGACGCCGCCGTCCGCGCCCAGCCACTCGGCCGCGGTGCAGATGCCGTGCCACGCGCGGCGCGACCCGTCGGGCTGCAGCAGGCCGACGGTCAATTCTTCGCCGATGAAGCCCGCGAGATCGAGATCCGTCGACGTGCTCAGTGCGTCGACGTCGAAACGATATACATCGTTGACGGCTTCGCGACCGCGCACGCTTTCCGCGAGCGGGGATTGCGGCAGCGCGGCGTCGTGCGCGCTGGCCAGCGTGATCAGGCGGGCGTGCTGGGACAGGCCAGTGCCGAAGCGGCGGAGTGCTTCGCTCAACGTTGCGAGATCCATGTCAGAACAGTGTCATTGTCGGGTTGGTGGATTGCGGAGGGCGCCCAGGCGTTGCGACAGTGCGGTCCTGGCCGCCCTGATATCGCCGGTTGCGCCTGCGCCGTTGATGTCGGCGGCAGGTCTTTTCGACCTTCAGCGTGCCGTCGTTCGCGATGGACGCGATGGCGACCAGCTGCTTGCCGGCGTCCGATCTGAACATGGAGATGTAGTACGTCGCGGCGGGTGCGTCCAGCCGAGTAGCAGCGAGGACGCTGGCGCACCCGGTCGTCGACGCCACCTCGGCCAGGTTTGCCGATAGCGGTTTGGCGCCGGCTTCCATCGCGAAATGGCAGGCGCGGGCATGGCCGTCCTCGAAGGTGGCAAATGAGGACGTGTCACCCGCGATGAAGTGACGTTCCAGGAAGCGCCATTGCGGGAACGTCTTGCGCATCATCGTCTCGCGTGCAAGCTTGATGCCGTCGGCGTCTTTCCTCAAATCGGACGACGGGACCCCGTCGTTGAGCATCTTGTCCTCGACGAAGCCCTGGGCCGGGTCATCGTACACGTAATGGAAATAACGATAGGTATCGTCGCGCGTGTCCCGGTCCAGATATTCGATGGCAAGGTAACGCCTGTCCTGCAGGCGGAACGCCCTGATCGACGGTATCGCGACGCATTGCGGAAACGTGCTGCCGCTGTCCGCATCCAGTATGTCGATATAGCGTGGCTTCGCCGCGTGGGGGACGGCAACGAGAAGGCCGCAGCTCGGCGCCATGCCGTCCTTGTCGTAGAACGCGACGGGTACTACCGCCGGACTGGGCGAGCGCGCCAGCTGACGCAGTTCGGCGCTCTCCGCACCGCGTTCCTTGAGGAACCTCGCAACGTCGAGCTGCTGGGCGGAAGCCGGCAGGCAGCACGTCGCCGCGATGCTCATGGCCAGGACCGGGGCAATGTTGTTCATGTCGGTGTCTCGCGGCGATCAGTCCGCGAAGGCGCTTTCAGAGAACTCGACCTTGTTGCCGCCCTGCGTGAATGCATACACCGTGCGGCCAGTCTTCTTGTCCGTGCGGACCTGCAGCGTCATCGTTACATTGTTGGCACTGAACGACGCGGGCAAGGTCGGCTTGTCGAACTGCGCCGCGACAGCGGCCGCGGAAAACGGCGAAGCGTCGTCCGGGTTCGCAGCATTCCGCGCGAGCGTTTTCATCAGCGGCGTCCAGCGCTGCTTGTCGGACGAGGGCTGCGCGATGTAGATGTAGCGATAGCCCTTGATGCTTTTCATGTGGGCGGCGAACTCGGGATCCTTGCCGTATTTCGCCAGCTCGGCGTCGAGCGAGGTTGGCGCCGTGTTCCTGACTTCGAAGCAGCAGGCGACGGTCAGCGTCGATCCGACGCCTTGCAGGCCGCTAAAAACGGCCGGCGCGGACAACTTCTGGTCGGTCATGACGTAGACCGGCCGCGCGCTGACAGTGGCCCCGTCGGCCATGACGGGAATCTGTTCGACGACACCCGTGATGGGCAGGCCGTCGGCATGGCAACCGGCACAGGCCAGCGCGCAGAGGGGGAAGAAGAGATATTTTTTCATGGGCATCGATCAGTGTCCGGTGTCGGACCAGTGCATGTTTTCCTGTGGATAGTAGAGGACGCCATAGGTCGCGCCGATGTCGACCAGCGTCGAAAACCCTTTCACCTTGACGTCCTTGCCGTCGGCGTCCTTGACGGATTTACCGACATAGGCGCTCAGGTTCATGTCCAGCGCGCCGCCGAAGTTGTGGCGTGAGCGCTTGGGACGGCCGACTTTTTGCGACTTCGAGTGCGGTTTGATGCCGTAGCCCTTGCACATGTCTTCCGCCGCCTGTTTGGCGGCCGCGAGATCCGGCTTGCCGTCGGAACCACGATGTGTCCAGTCGATGGCAACGTTCGGCCAGGGCGGGACGGTGGTCGGGTCGGTACCACGGCAGATCATGAACGACCAGTACATCAGGTAGGAGCGTTCGATCGGACGGAAGACGGCGTTGATCTTCACGCCGACGCCCGCGGTCTTGAGCGCGGCGATGAAGCGCGTCGCCTTCGGACGGAAGTCGCCATTCAGGCCCGCCAGCGTGTTATTCCCGAGGAACCGTCCGCACCACTGCTTGCCGCTGGCTTCCAGCTGGGGGCTGCTCAGTACCGTAATCGGATGATTCTTGTCGGTGCGCTGGCGGTCGACCTGGACGGCGGGTGCCGGGGAAGGACGTGGCTTCGGTTGCGGCTTCGGTGCCGGTTTGGCTGGCGCCGCGGCCGGCTTCGGGGGCGATGCCGGTTTCGGCGCGGGCGCGGTTGCCGCGGCCTTGCCGGGAATGCGCAGGTGCTGGCGCGCGAAGATCCGGTTGCGGTCTTTCAGCCCGTTCGCCGCGACCAGTGCATCGACGGTCACGCCCGGATATTTTGCGGCGATCGTGCCGAGGGTTTCCCCGCCCTTGACGATGTGGATCAGCGGCGCCGTCCTGGCCTTGGTCTCGTGGACCTCGGCATTGCTTTGCATCGCGAAGTACGGTGCGATGAACGTACACGCGTACCCGGTGCCGGTGTCGAGCAGATCGCCGATCTTGTCGCCCACGTTGTCGAGGTAGAGCGACAGTTTGTCCTCGAACAGCTTCGGGTACAACAGCGGCAGGGCGCCGCCGGCATCCGTCTTGACGGTGATCTCCTGCTTGCCGCCCCTCAGGGTGACCGGCTGCCCGGCCAGCGGCTGCTGCAGCTTGTCGCGCAATTCCGCCGTCTTCGGTTTGCCCAGCGGGACGATCTTCCCGGGGATCCAACCTTCGTGCTTCGCCATCGCCGCCGTCAGTTTCTTGAACTGGTCGTCGGTCAGCGCATCCAGGCGCGTGGACTTGTCGACGCCGGTCGCCTTGCTCACGGTGGCGATATAGCCGTCGGTGTCGTTTTCATTGCGCGGCGCGTACGCCTCGATCATCGATGCGATCGAGTTGTCGCCGTAGACCTCCTTGAGCAGGCGAATGCGCTCGGCATCGCCGGTCGCGCGGTCGGGAAAAATCAGGAAGAGGCTTTTCGGGTTGGATGTGCGCTGGGCATAGCCGATACTCGTGCTGACGACACGCTTGCCCGGTTTGGCCATGTTGCCGGGATTGTTGGTGCGCCACGCGAAGGAGCCGCCGATGTACAGCGTCTCTTCGCCGTTCTCGTCGAAGTAGTGGACGGTCTTCTTTTCGCGATAATAGGTCGCACGTACGAACATCGGTTTACCCCTCAGCGGCCGAAGAATTCATGGCCGATCGCATCGCGTCCATCCACGTACTGGCCCTTCGAACGTTGCTTGCTGTCGCTCTTGAACAGCGGAATATCCTCGTTCTCGTTGAACCGGACGACTTCGAAATCAAACGGCGTCTTGCGCGCACCCTGCGCATCGGCGCTGGGCCCGACTTTCGTCGCCTGGACCGCGAACAGGTGATTTCCTTCGATGTAGAACGCAACGGCCTGCGTATTCGCATCGCCGGACTCGTAGTTGCGGAAGTTGTAGCCCAGGCCCTTCGGCGTGCTGGTCGTCACCTGCAGCCACGGATCGCCCACGCTGTCCGGCATCAGGTACACGGTGAACGTGTCGAAACTGCTCGCCGTGCCGTTGGCGACCATCCCGCGCACGATGCGCAGCGACATCTTGCCCAGCTTGACCTCGTTGACGCCGTAAGTGAGCTTCACCTCGTTGTGTGCCGGCGCCGCAACCGCCGGCGCATGGACAGCGAACCAGGCAGTGGCGAGAGCGGCCGCCGCGACGTTACGCAAAACCTTCATGTTCTTCTCCATCCTCGATGTGTGGGACGACGGCATCATGCTTCGCCATCCTCGATTGCCTGCAGAATCGCGGGATCCGCAAAGACCAGGTGATCGAGCAGCTGGCGCTCGAACGCCGCATCGTAGGCCGGCAGTGCGCCTTCCGGCGATTCGTCTGCCTGGTCGACGACGGCCGCAGCATCATGTTCTCCGCCTTCGCCGGCGTCGTGGTCATGGTCCTCGCCTCCGCAACCGCATGCCGTGTCATCGTCCGCGTGGTCGACGCGGTGCCACTCGCCAGGCTCGCCGAGCAGTACCGTGTAATCCCTCTGCGTCTGGTGGAAGACGCGTTGCGTCGCGCCGTTGTCGTCCAGTTTGCCCTTGGCGACCAGGGTGCCCGTGTGGTCGATGAAGCGGTAAGGCACGGCGCCGCTGCTGCTGGCGCCGATCAGGTCCTGCAACGGCCTGTCGACGATGACGCGCGTGCTCATGCGGGCGGGGACAACCTCGACTTTCAAGGGTGACGGATGCGTGAAGTCCAGTTCCGGTCCGTAGGCGCGCTGCGGCCCGGCGAACTCCTTGTGCGTGGCCTTGAAGCTGACGGTGCCGGGGCAGTGCAGCATGATGTTCCCGCCTTCCAGCTTGAGATACGCGCCCTGGGCCGTCATCAGCAGGTGGTCTTTCGCCGCGCTGGTCACCGTCCCGGAAACGCTGGCACAGGTCACGGCTTTGTCGGCCGTCAGGCGCGCGGGGCCGGACTGGCTTTGTACGCTTGTCTTGCCGCTGGCGGCATGCAGGCGGATCCCGGCTTCCTGGTTCGGTTTCGTGGCGCTGGCCGCTTTACCGTATGTGAACAGGCTGATGCCGGCCTTGACGGCATGATGTATTGCCCCTTGTGCGGCGGCGTTGACGTCCTGGCCCGCGACAATCGCGCTGGTCGCGCCGCTGACGAATACCGCGCTTGCCGGCGTGGCCGCCGCAATGCCGGCCGGGCCCGTGAGCTGGATCTGCGGCGCATCGAAGGCGGCGGCACCTTGCGTGCCGGCCGGCGTCGACGTGCTGTCGATCGCGGTAGCGCCGGCCGCCAGCTGGGCGATGGCCGTCAGCTTGTCCGGCGCTGGTTCGTCCGCCAGCCTGGCATTGTGTTTTTGCGCGGTCTCCGCCAGCGACGTCGCGAGCGACTGCGCGGCGTCGATCTGCTGCCGGGCCGGGCGCGCCTCCATCTGCGCGGCATCCGCCCCGCTCCGGTCGGCGGAGACGAGGAGGCCAAGGCGTCCGCGCACGGCCATCCCATGCTCCGTCTTCAGCTCCGCCCCCAGCCCCACGGCCCCCAACCGCTGGTTATCCGTCTGATGCACCAGATGCCCGAGATTCAGCTCCGCCGTCCCCCGATGCGCCTTCGCATGCCGCTGCAGCGCCACGCGGGCCTGTCCCGGTGTGTCGTCGAATACGAGCTGGCTGTACGCGCCGGCACCGTTGCCGCTGGCCTGCATGGCCTGGCTTTTCAGGCCGGACAGCACCGCCGCATGGGCGTGTGCGCCCGCGGCGCCGGGAAACCACGCGCCCGCGTTGCCGGTCGCCGCACCCGGGCCGCCGACCACCGTGTTGTGCTGGGCGTCGCCGGCGCCCGCACCGTTGTAGACGGCGCCGATGACGACTGGCCGGTCGATGTTCCCGTCAAGGAAATCGATCAGCACTTCCTGGCCGACGCGGGGCAGGGCGTGGCTGCCCCAGTTGGCGCCGGCGACCGGCGCGAGCGGCGTCGCCACGCGCACCCAGGTGCCGGCGCGGTCGTCGGCCGGCGCACCCGTGTGGCGGTCCGCGTCGGGATGATCGAGCCGGCTGTGGCTCGCCTCGCCGCGCTGCCAGTGGAACTGCACCTTGATGCGGTGGTCGCGGTCCGTGTGGATCGCGGTGCCGGGCGGGCCGACGACGATGGCCGTCTGCTGGCCTTGCACCGTCGGGCGCGGATGCAGCACGCGGCCGTGGCCATCCAGCTGGCTGTCGCGGTACGGCGTCGCGGCGGGGATCGCGTCGAAGCTGTTGCGGTACACGGGGCGTTCCGCAACGCGCTTGCCGCGCGCATGCAGGCTCGCCGACAGGATCTCGTCGTTGAGCGCCGCGACCGGATCGTGGCCCAGGTGACGGGTCAGCGTCGATGCGGTATCGGCATCCAGGTTGTTGTGCGCCAGGTGGCGCACGCGCACGAGCAGGAACGGATCGGCCGCGCTGCCCCAGGCGCCATGGTCCGCCAGTGTGAACGTCGTCCCCGGCGTGAAGGTACGCACGGTGCCGGCGCCCACGTGGACGACCTTGCCCGCTTCCAGTGCCTGCAACTGGCGCTCGGCGATGCGCGCGCCGTGCTCGCGGCTCGTGTATGCGTACACGCCGGGGATGTCGCGGCTGGCCAGTTCGACCGGATCCTGCCCGGCCGCGCCGACGGCCCGCACCTGGCGCGCGCGATAGTCCCAGCTGCGCAGTTCGACGGCGTTCGTCGCGAGACGCGCCTCGGTGCGCCAGCGGTCGATGCTGTCCTCGCGCATCACGGCGCCGGATTGCGTAAAGCGCACGAGCGCCTGCGTGTTCGGCTTGAACGCGTCGTTGCTGTCGGCGATGACGAGCGTGTGCGCGCCCAGCGTCGCGCCGTCCGGATCGCCCTCGTGCTCGAAAAAGGCGAACAGGCCTTCCTCGCTCATCAGGCGCCGCACGAACGCGAGATCGCTTTCCTGGTATTGCGTCGTCAGGCTGCGCTGCGGGTAGAGCGGGCGGTCGACCTGGAACCGCCAGGCCGGCGCCAGCCTGCCCTTGCCGTCGTATGCGGCAAACACGGTGTCGATGATGTCGACGATCGTCTTGTCCTGGAACACGCGGCTGTCGCGGCCCAGTGCGAGGAACGCCGTCCAGGGTTCGATCGTCAGCGTGTACCTGGCCAGGCCGCCGTTCGCCCCCGTCATCTCGGCCGCCGTCACGTGGCCGTGGAACGGACGCACGCCCTGGAACGGGCCGGCCAGCAGCTCGAGCAGCACGGGCTGGCCCAACAGCGACTTCAGCGCCAGCCCCGCATCCGTCGACAGGGCCGAGACGCGCAGCCGGTAACCCGTCGCGATGGCTTCCTCGCCGTGCAGCGATTCGGCGAGCAGGACGTCATCACCCAGCGGCGTATGCAGGCGCAGCACGCGGCTCGACTGGGTGAAGCGCGCCACGAGCGCCCGGATCGCCTGGGCCGTCAGAGGAAGAGAGGATGTCAGCATACGCGGGGTTCTCGTAGTCGCATGGTTCAGGTGCCGATGAATGCCGCGCCCAACGCATCCAGCGCGGACTTGAGCGAGACGCCGGGCCGCTCCAGGTGCCGGGACACCTTGGCGACCGCATAGTCGGTGCCGACCTGGTCTTCGACCCAGTCCAGGTCATCGAACGCGATGTGGCGCTCGCTGGCTGCCTGCGGATCCATGACCGCCTGCAGCGTGTGCGCAGACGCGCCGCCGAAGCCGAGCACGAGGCGCGGCTGCGCGCCGAGGCGCGTGACGAACAGGGCGAGCTCGAAATCGGCGCGTGCGAGGAACGGGGCAATTGCATGCATCCAGTAGGCGCCGACGAGGCCGCGGTACAGCGGATCGGCCGGCAGCGGCAGCACGAGGCTTTTCTCCAGCCGGCTCGTGCTGCTGGCCAGGACGGGTTGCAGCAGCAGGCCGAGCGCCAGCAGCGCCCGGCGCACCGGGCCCGCATAGCCGGCCTGCGCCAGCAGCGCCTGCAGCGTGTCGAGCGACTGCAGTTCGATGAAGTCGGCGAACGCCGGCGCGTGCGCGTGCGAGCGCAGGTCGAGTTCGACGACCTGGCCGGCGGCCGCGTGCAGCAGCGCGTCGGCGTCGGGGGCCGTCACCAGTCCCTTGCTGAGCGCTTCCAGGCGGCTCCACAGGACACCCAGCATCTGCGGTGCCGACGCGACGAACGCATCCGGTTCGGCCACGTCGAGCATGCCTGTCATGAGGAACGGGAAGCGCCGTCCGGATGCGTCGCTGCTGGCCACGATATGGCCGGCGATCGCATGCCGGCGGCGCGGACCCGCGATGACGAAGTGCAGCGGGGCGACCGCGTCGTAGCGCGATTTCCACTGCGCGTCGGCCATCATGAGGTCCATGGCACGCGCGAGCCAGTCGTCCAGCAGCTTGACGAGCGCCGGGTTGTCGGAACCCTTGACGAAGTCGCCGCGGCTGGGGATCTTGCCGAAATAGCCGATCGACACATGGGTGGACGCGCGACTCATCCGACGGTGGCGGCAGCGGCGGCGCCGGCCGGACGGACCAGGGCGACGCTGCGATGGATCGGATCGTTGTTCGCGACGCACAGCACGGCGCCCGCGCCTTCCACCGCATGGTGGCGGGCCAGCGCGAGCGCGGCCAGGAAGGCCACGGCACCGGACTGCCCGCAGGCGGGACCGGTGGTCCTGACATCGATGCCGGCGTCGAGGTGCGGCAAATCGTCGTGGGCCAGTGCCATCGCCTCGAGGACGCGATTGCTCCGGTGGTCGGCATCCGCGAACAGCGCGGACACGGCGGAGGCGTCGACGGCCGTCTCGGCGAGCAGCCGTTCCGCCAGGCGGCGCAGGTCGGTGGCGTCGGCGCGCGCCGCCGCGTCGGCCGATGCGCCGCGCGTGGTGCTCGCCGCCTGCAGCGTCGGCGCCGCGTGCGCGGCATCGGCCAGCAGGAGCCCGGCCGCGCCTTCGCCCGGCACCAGCCCCTGGGGATGGGTCGCCGTGAACAGCGTGCCGTCGGCGGCCATCCGGTCGACGCGGACCTGGTCGATGCGCGAATCGAAAGCAACGAGGAGGGTCAGCACCGGCTCAGTGACCGCCTGGACGGCCAGTACCGACAACAGGGCACTCGCGGCGGCGACGGGTTCGCCCGGCGGCGCAGGACTGACGGTCACCTTGTCCGCATCCCATCCCGCCAGCGCGGCCACGTGCGCGAGCCACGCGCCGGCCGCCGTGCGCTGCGCGGCGGTCCAGTCGGCCGGCGCCAGCGGGGCGATGCGCAGCAGCGTGCCGTCGGCGGCGTCCAGCGCGGCGCCGGCAAGTTCGTCCACGACGCCGCTCGCCAGTGCGAAGGCGCGCCAGTGCGCTTCACCGAAGCGGGCATCCAGGTGGCCCTGTGCGGCGAGCCACGGCTCGGCGCCGTCCCGCCACGCGGCGTCGGCGGCGGACGGCACGCGCACGGTCATCACGGGATAGCCGGCGTCGTCGATGAGTTCCGGGTCCAGGTCGGGGCGCGCGCGTTGTGCGGCCAGCGTGGCGGCCAGTTCGTCGATCGAGTCGCCGTGGCGCAGGCGCACGGCCGCGTCGACCAGCGCCAGCGCGGGCAGGCGCGCGGCCGTGACGGGAACGGGAGTCGTCGGGGCAGCGGCAACAGGCGCCGGCGCTGCGGGCGCGAGGCGGCGGAGCAGCAGCACGCCCGCCAGCACGGCGAGCGGCAGCGCGACCAGGTACGTGACCAGGTCCGAGGTCGTGGGCGCGCTGCCGGTGCCGCGCCAGGTGAAGATCGCGCCACCCCAGAACGCGCCGAACGTCAGCATCGTCAGGATGCCGCCGCGGATCCATGTGCCCATCAGGTCGATCTCCGCATCCGGCTGCGGCGGCACGGGTTACACATGATCGACCGTCGCCTGCTGGCCGGCGATCAGCGTGGCGCCGCAGCCGGCCTTGTCGCCATGGCGTGCGGCGGCCTTGCCGTCGACGATGAACGTGGTGTCGCCGCTGACGATGGGCGAGCGGCCGTGGCGGGGACACACGGTCATGTCGCCTACGCGCGCGATGCCCTTGCCGTCGCAATCGCTCAGCGTCGACGCCTCGATCACGCTGCCGCCGTGCGAGGTCCTGTCACCCAATACGATCAATGGTCCTGCCATGCTTTTCTTCCGTCACCGTTACAGATGTTTAGCGTGCAATGTTACATGCAGACAATATTTTTCCCGCATTATAGCTGGGCAAAACGGTGTTCTTAATCACGGTTTGTAACAGTTGTGCAGTTTCTTTCAGGCTATAGCGTAGCGCTTGCGATTAGCGTAAAGTTAAGTTTGTTAAGTATGGATGAGTTGGAGAGTGTGTCTTGCAGCAAGCTATGACCCAGGCGCTGGAAGCGCTGGCCGCCCTTGCCGGATTCGACAGCGTCACGCGCCTGTACGCGTTGCGGATCGGGGACGACGATACGGATTTGCCGGGCGGTGAACTGCTGGTCGAGGCGTTCGTCGCCGACGATGCGGTGCAGGGACTCGGCGTACGCGACGTGATCGCGCTGTCGACGAGCGCCGCGCTCGATCCATCCGCGCTGCTGGGCCGGCCGGCCGCCCTCGAAGTCACCCTGGCGGACGGCACGCGGGCCGACTTCGCCGGCGCGATCTGCGCGGCGGCGCAACTGGGCAGCAACGGCGGCCTGGCGCGCTACCGCGTCCGCATCGCGCACTGGGTGTGGCGCCTGGCCCACGTGCGCAACAGCCGCGTGTGGCAGGACAAGTCCGTGATCGACATCGTCGACGACGTCTTTTCCGTCTACGCGCCCGACGCGCGCTGGCGCTGGAGCGACGACGTCGGCCCGTTCATGGACGGCGCCAACCCGCGCAGCTACTGCTGCCAGTACCGCGAATCGGACCTCGCTTTCGTCGAGCGCCTGCTCGCCGAAGAAGGCCTGGCATGGCGCTTCGAACAGGCCGAGGATGGCCCACGCATGGTGCTGTTCGCGGACAGCCGCGATGCGTCCGCCGTGGCCGACGACCCCAGCATCGGCGCCGGCGGCGCGCGCTTCCACGGCGCGCACGCGCGCGAAAAAAGCGACAGCGTGCAGGCGCTGGCGGTGCTGCGCGGCGTCGGCGCGTCCGCCGTTACCGTGCTCAGTTACGATTACAAGAGCAAGCAGGCGGTCGCCGCGAACTCGCCGTCGCGCCTGTCGAACGGCAGCCTGCCGTGGCTCGAATCGTTCGACACGCCGGGCCAGTACGCGTATGCCGACAGTGCCCAGGCCCGCCGCTACGCCGACCTGCAGATGGAAGCGCGCGAGGCGCGCAGCCAGTCGTGGCGCGGCCGTTCGACCTTGCGCACGCTGCGCGCCGGCACGCGCCTGACGGTGATCGGCGCCCCGGTGAGCGCACTTGGCGCGGCAGCACCGTTCACGATTCTGCGCGTGACGAGCGTCGGCGTGAACAACCTGCCGACGCGGGCGCAGGATGCGCTGGCCGAGTTGTTCGGCCCCATCCCCGAACTGCTGGAAGACACCATGCGCGACGACCTGCCGGAAGATTTCGGCCTGGCGCTCGCGCAGGCACGCGTGGCCGGCTACGCGAACTGCTTCGAAGCCGTCGCCGCCGACGTCGTGTGGCGTCCGCAACTGGACGGCAGCGACGGCCGCAGTCACCCGCGCCCGACGGCGGCGGGCGCGCAGAGCGCGATCGTCGTGGGCGCCGACGGTAGCGACACGCCACGCGGCGCCGACGAACTGTATTGCGACCGCCTGGGCCGCGTGCGCATCCGCTTCCACTGGCAGGACGGCGGCGACGCCACGTGCTGGGTGCGTGTGGCGCAACGCCTGGCGGGCGGCGGCATCGGCAGCCAGTTCCTGCCGCGGATCGGGCAGGAAGTCATCGTCCAGTTCATCGAAAACGACATCGACCGCCCGATCATCGCGGGCGCGCTGTACAACGGCCAGGGCGAAGGTGGCGTGACGCCGACCCCGGGCGGCGAGCACCGCGACGCCGGCGCCGATCCGTTCGGCGCCGCCCACGACCATGCGGCATCCGGCCAGGGCAACCTCGCCGGCGGCAACAGCCCCGTGTGGCACGGCGCCTCGGCCGCCGTGGTGGGCCACTGCAACGCCGCGGCCCAGTGGGGCGTGCGCACCAAGGAATTCGGCGGCGCGGGCTACAACCAGCTGCTGTTCGACGACACCGACTCACAGGGCCGCGTGCAACTGCGCACGACACACGCGGCGACGGAACTGAACCTGGGCCACCTGATCCACGGCGCCGACAACTACCGCGGCAGCCTGCGCGGCCAGGGCGCCGAACTGCGCACGGATGCCTACGGCGCGCTGCGCGCGGGCGCGGGCTTGCTCGTTTCGAGTTATCGCATCGAGCACGATGTGTCGTCGCGCGAGCCGGCGGGCGACAACGTGGCCGGCATCGCGCTGCTGAAACAGGCCGTCAAATTGGGCGAGACGTTCAGCGAAGCCGCCGTGACGCACAAGACCGTGGGGCTCGCCGCTCACCTGGGTGCGACGAAGGCCGGTGCCAGCGCGCTGGATGCGAAGGTGGCGCCGTTGCAGGCGATGTTGAATGCGGTGGCCGGGACGGTGGCGCTGGATGGCGCTGCATCGGGCGACGACAAGCTGCCGCACGTGGCGGCGCCCGTGATCGCTCTGTCGGCGAAGGCCGGGCTGGGTGTGACCGCTGCGGATGCGGTGCAGCTGTCGAACGGCGAGACGGTCAGCCTGATGAGCGGGCAGGACACGCAGTTCGTCACCGGTGGCGCCATGCGGATGCATACCGGGCAGGCGATCGGCATACTGGCCGGCGCCGTGAAGGCGGGCGAAGGCGGCGTCGGGCTGCAGATGATCGCGGCGCAGGATGCGGTCGACATGCAGGCGCAGGCCGGGACGCTCGATGTGCAGGCGAGAGACGACGTGCATGTCGTCAGTGCGAATGCGCATGTGGACTGGGCGGCGGCGAAGCGGATCAGTTTGTCGACGGCGGATGGGGCGAATATCACTATCGAAGGCGGGAATATTACGGTGCAGTGTCCGGGGAAGATTGCGGTGCATGCGGGGAAGAAGAGTTTTGCGGGGCCAGTCAACATGGACTACGCATTGCCCAAGCTTCCGCGCTCAGCCCTGGCGCAACGGGCCATGCAGTTCAAAATGCGGCTGATGGACACCCCTGGCCCGAACGGTCATCCCTTGGGTAACACACCATGGAAAATCGCCATACGTGAACAACCCGAAGGGCTCCAGCTGATTGACGAGGAAAATCTCCTTGCCGAAGGCGTCACCGATGACGACGGCCATGTGGTGCTGACACCGGACGACGAAAAAAAGCTCGCGGAAGCATATGCATTGCATCCTGGCGATACGTGGCTTGTTTACCCCGGACAGGTCATCAATATCCACGTCCAGGTGGAATCGGAGACGTGGGATGAAAAACAGAAAATGCTGCACGCGCTGAACGCTGCCGATTTTAGTGCTGAGTTGCATGCCGCGACGTTTAGTGCCGGAGCGCCGCCACAAACCAACTATGCGAAAGAAGCATTCGAGTTAGTCAGCTCTAATGGAATTTTCGAGAGAATCAAGATCTGACCCCTTCGCCGATTTGTCTTATCCATGTAAACCGAATGACCAGCAAACAGATTTCGCAATTGATTTCCGCGGACGGGATGCCGACCGCCACCGCGGTGTCCGCACCCGGATGTTTCGTACATGATGACGTACCTATTGCAAGACATCCTGACATTACTTGGGGTAAAGTCTTCTCGGAGCCGAGTAACGGAAATTCGGTTGAATTCTACGTCACAGGGGAAGAATATTTCGCTGCAGTCGCGGATGCGATTGCAGGCGCCAAGAAATCGATTTACATAGCTGGGTGGCAGGTCAATTTTGACGTAGAGTTGACCGCGGGAAGAACATTGTACGAATGTCTCGAGAAAGCCATTGACTCGAACCCGGCCTTGCGGGTCTACATCATGCCATGGCTCTCCCCCAAGGCTGGTGTCAATACGGGGGACTTTGAAACGATGCTCGCGGTCTACCAATTGAACGCTGGCCTGCCGTCCCCGGTACGTGCGTTCGCTTTGCCTGCAATCGCGCAGAGCGATATGGCGGGGGCACTTGGGATCGGGTTTTCACACCACCAGAAACTGGTCGTTATCGACGAAGTCCGTGCATTTGTAGGCGGGATCGATCTGGCGTACGGACGTCGAGATAACGGCCGTTTTCCACTTGCACATGAAGGTCGTGTTGGCAACGAGGTCTACAACACCTGCATTCCACCGATTCATGAACTAACGAAAGTCGAACAGGTCAACTATCTCACCAGAAACGAGCTCATTTGCGCTAGCTTCGACGGCTTCCTGGCGAAAGCTGGCGCGTGGTGGGAGTCCGCATCGGGCAAACCGGTTGCCACGGTGCTGGACTGGAAAAGAGCCGGCAGCGATTTTGCCAAAGACAAGCGGCAAGAAGTCAGCGACTGGTGGAATTCCAAGGAACTGATGCCGGAATTCATTCGCAGCCTCCAGGATAAACCCGTCGAGGCCGCGGACGACCTGACGCGCTGGACTTATCGACGGATTAATCAGAGCCTGAACGGCAAACTTGACCGTCTTCGACAAACTGGATCGGCGCATGTGAGCACGGCAAGCGCTGCGCTCGTCGCTTGGTTGAATCACGCCAGCCTGGAGCAATTGCCAGCCGAAGTGCGTCAGGAGACAATCAAGATTATTGAAATGTTCGGCATTGCCGTGTTCAAGCAGCTCAGCGTGTCTGCGGACAATCGTCCGAAGCGCTACAAGAACCTTCGCAAAGTCAGGAAGATGTTGCCTCCTGACGGAAAGGTTTTGTCTCCATCTCAACCTCGTATGCCGTGGCACGATGTTCACGCATCGATCTTGGGTCCGGCCGTCAGCGATCTCGCCAGAAACTTTATCCGGCGCTGGAACGCTATTGCGCATCGTTATGAGGTTTCTTATCGAACCAGGGCTGGGACAGAGGTGTCTGCCTTTTTCGACGCCTTTGGATTGCGTCCTACCGGCGCTGTTCGGTTACCTCGTATTTCTCCTAGCATAATGAAGAAGGACCAAAGTAAGCACGGGAAGTGTTGGGTGCAGGTCCTCCGGAGTGCGCCTGCGACTCTGCAGCGCGATGAACAGATGGCTGACCGCGGAGGAAGCGCCGAGATGCATGGACCCATTCGCGAGCAAAACAACTGTCTTAAGGCGATGCTAACTTCAATCTATGGTTCACAGAACTTCATTTATATTGAAGGGCAATTTTTTCAGTCAGCATACGGGACCGACTCCGCGACGCTCGAACCCAGTGAAAACAACGGACCGATGTCGATTTTAACTGATGTCAATTCTTTGCCCGATTATCAGAAATACACAAAGCGTCTTGGAATTTTCGGGGTGCCATGGAATGAAGTGCCAAGCAAGATTAAATGGGTGGAGTACGACGACATCGCGCGTGACATTAAAGGGAAGGGGAACGTTTTTGTAAACGATTTGAAGACAGTACTTGGCAATATCGCTTCTATCAAAGCATCATTATTGATGGGGAAGCCTCAAGAGCGCATTTTTAATCCTATTGGTGAGGCATTGGCGTCCCGGATTGAGAAGGCGATTTTCGATGGTCAGCCCTTCCATGTATATATGGTTCTTCCAGTTCATCCAGAAGGCACGTTAGATACACTCAACATCATGACGCAGCTTCATTTGACGATGCAGTCACTAGTATTCGGCAGTCATAGTCTTGTAAATCGGATTAATCGGGCAATACTGACGCTAGATATCAAGAAGAAGAAGAATATCAGTGTTGCTCAAGCGAAGAAGATTGCTAGCGAATATCCCATTGACGACCTGCGGCAGGAAGTCGGAGAAAAATGGAAGAGTTATTTGACGTTGCTCAATCTTCGTAACTGGGACGTTTTGGACGGGCGGCCAGTCACGGAGCAAATCTACGTGCATTCGAAATTGCTCATTGCTGACGATCGCGTGGCCATCCTCGGAAGTGCCAACATCAACGATAGAAGTCAGTTGGGAAATCGAGATTCCGAGCTCGCGGTCGTGATACGAGATGATGAGCAAAAGAGTGTCAAGTTGGATGGCGTCAAGCCAGCGATGGTGAGTTCGTGCGTTCACGGCCTCAGGGTCAGATTATGGAAAAAATTATTTGGTCTAATGGGATCTGCACATCCGGCACATTCCCTAATTAATGTCGTGGAAAAGCCTGCCGCAAAGGAATCGTGGGAAGCGATTCAGAGAGTTGCTTACGCTAATGCGACGGCATACAAAGATGCGTTTCCGTTTCTTCCGGCCGTTGGTAATAAACCAAGTTCGATCTGGCCGACATGGAACAAGTCCAAGCGTGCCTTGGACTATCACATGCCGTTCAATGAACGATTTTGGAGAGATGACGAAGTTCGGGATACTACGTATTCTTGGCATGCAAAAGCTCGGGTAAAAGAAAAGTCCCCAAGAGAAATACAAGGTTTTATCGTGGCGTTGCCTTTATCATGGACTGAAGGTGAAAATAATCTTTCGGCAATGAATCTTACGATGCTTGCGAAGACAGACCCCGCTACAGCGCCTCAACAGACAGTCGCGAGTACGATGCAGGCGACTGAAACTGAAGTGAACGGATAGGCGATTCGCCTTGCTTTGAGCCTTGTATACTCTTGGAATTGTATAGATGTCACGAACTGAATCTTTGTCTCCTCGTAGAGGATTATTTCCTCGCCTAGCGATAGCCCTAATATTGCTGGGGCGTGTTTCAAATGTGCTCCAGGCGGCAGATCTGTCGGTCGATGCGACAGAAGTCGCACCTTCTCGGACTCCAACTCCGGACGATTTATTGAAAATAACCGCGCCCGACTACCAGAAACCGGTCGGTGTCAACTCCGAATGTTTTGGCCGTATAATGTTCGAAGTTAACGGGGTTGATGAATGGCCGACTTACTATCGCCACATGTATCCAAAAGGCATTTTTGCAAGATCGTTCAGCGACAATATCGGAGATCCATATGATAGTATGCGTTTTGGGGATACGCTCATCGCTGTCGTTGCATCGACAAAAAAGTTCCCGAAGGAGAACGTATTTAAGGCTACACCTTTCGGTAGAATGGTTGCTTTGCAAAAAAATATTGAAGAAAAGCGCGCTTACATTGTAAGGCTGAAAAAGGCCGGAAAAATAACGGACACTGATAAGGCCGAGATCGAAGCGCAGTCGCAGGATATCCAGCGGTTCGAGACGATCATAGCTGAGTACGGGAAGAAATTTGAGAAGTTTGACACCGGATTGCCGAACAGTGAGGCATATTGGACCAGTGAAGACTCGTCAGTTGATAATTCGGATCTCCGTTCGATTCTCAGGGCGTACCTGACTCGAGGCGATCACATCTTCGTATTTGAATCCAATGTGAAGATGAAAACGACGGCAGATAAGGAGAACCATAAGAAAAAATTCTCTTCTGTGCTCTCGAATTTCCGCCCACGGGCGGCTAACGAAATTCCCTCAGAAAGAGGTGTATGCGTACCTTTCGGCTTTATCGCAGACGATGGAGAAACACCTATCGCGTTTAAGCAGTCAATACGTTTCAGTGATGCTCCGGGTGTCTTGTATACACTAAGTACGGGTACTGTCGATCCGCGAAATATCAAGGCGGCGCCTTTGCTCGCAATGGCCGAGGCGGCCATCTCGCCGCCCGCTCCGGAGAAGCCAGGCGATCCAGTGCCCAAGGTGATCCAACGTATCGGCCCCCGAATGGTCAAGATGGGCGGGCTGTCTGCGTCACAGGGAGGCGTACACTTAAAGCTTGATCAACCCGGAGGCAAGGGGTACGAAATTTACAGTGTGTTCACAGGGTATGGCGGATGGCTGGGCACGACTGTGCTGCCTTACATTCTCGTGAATATGCGTACTATAAACAAGAATCTGGCTCCGGAGTTGAAGGAAATTCCTCCGCCGTTCGCCGCCAGTAAGAGTCGAATGGACCTGGTGGTTAAAAGCATGCGCTGGAGGCCAACCACGCCACCCATGCCAGAACTGACTCGAAGATAACTCGAGGAAGCCCCCTTCTCATGTGAACGAGACATGACTTGGTACTGCGGAGGGGCTTCGCAGTGAAATGAGTCCCGGCATCTTACTCGATGTAATGCGCCTGATTTTCCTTGAGAGGCCCGCGTTCGCAAACGCGGTCTGTTTGCTTGAAGTTCGGTTATTTCCGACGAGAAGGGCGCAACGGTAGTCAGGGGCTGCGTGTCTCCTATACCGACCGGAACGGGCCGCGTAATGTTCAAGGTGCGGTATCACTACAGGCTTCGTCAGGACGATCCCGCATGAACTTACGCTCGACGCGTCCCTTCGCAAAGTACGGGATCTCGGGACAATAACGACGCCCGCCCGGCATGTCGACTGGTTTCCACGCCGTGCTCTCCGTGCGCACGACCTTGAGTTCCCCCGCTCCGTCACGCTTCCAAATCGCGATGTCTCCCGACACGTTGGGCAATGCCTGCGATTCGCAGCCGCTGAAGTCATCGAACGTCAACGTAAGGCGATCGCCGACCTGTTCCACCCGGTCGGGAAATTCGATACGCCCGTCCCGGTACTCGGGAACCGTGTAGCAATACAGGATCTTCCGGCCGACCAGCACCGGCAACTGCACGCTCGACGCCGTGGCGGTTTCCTTGAGCTGCCCCCCATCCCAACGATATGTCGTCACGCCATGTTCGCAGCATCCGTTACGCCATTGCGAAACAATGGTTTTGAATTTCTTGTCGAACTCGGGTGAGGTAATCCCCTGCAGCGTTTCCGGTGCATCGACGAAGCGCTGCGTGCCTGGATCGAACAGCCAGGCTTGCTGCGGAATGTTCGGTCCCGCCGGCAAACTGAGCGCGATCGTGAGATCGGGGAACCCATCGAAATTGGCGTCGACGAACGATGGAATGAAGACGCGGCCCGGCCCCTGGGAATCGGTCGGCAATTCCTGGGCGAGCTGGCCGTTTCGGTAAATCCTGATGGCCGATACGTAAGGCGCTGCGTCGCTGTCATCCGATTCATTCGACATCGCGTCGGCAACGAGGCGCAGCTCGAATGGCACCGGTTGCGTATCGCGCAGATGCAGCGGAAACGTCTTCCTGCCATCGGGCGATGACCAGGTTCCCGAGGCATTAACTCCGTCCAGGTTCACCGTCCATCGGCCGGTCGCGATGTTCTTCGCAGAATGCGAATCGCGCTCGGCCAGCCTGAGCGTGTTGGCTTTCACCGTGCCGGTCAGCTCAAGCTGTTGTCGGGTCTTTTCGGAACAGGGCTCGTAGCGATACCAGCCCGACACATTCCCGGCGATGCGGGTCAGCGCCACATTGATCGGCTTTGTGCCGAGGGTGCCGGACAGTACCCGTTCCCAGACAGGAAATTCGACGCGCGGCGGCTTCGCCTCCTGGGCAAAAGACTGTCCATGCGCGGACAGCAGCGAACAAGCCATGATGAAAACGAAGATGTTGCGCATGTTGCTACCTGTGATTGGACCGCTCGAAGTCTACATGTAAACCCGAAATAGCAAAATCGCTCTTGTTTGTATGGATCTTGATTTCGCCTAGCATCGCTACAATGCGTTTTTACACAGGACGAATGATGGTACGAATGGATGAATCGCTGGTCGCATGGCTCGACGCGCATGCGGATAGCCTGGATGCGGACACGCTGCATGCGGATGCGCTGCCGGCCCGTCTGGCCCAGGCCGGCCTGTTCGCGGCGGCAGTGCCTGAAGGCGAGGGCGGGGACGGACGCGCCCTGAGTGCCGCCGCCGACATCGTCGCAGGACTCGCCGAACACTCGCTCAGTGCCGCCTTCGTGTACTGGGCACAGCGTGCCGTCATCGCCTGCCTGCTGGCGAGCCCGAACCGCGACCAGGTGCGGCGGCTCCTGCCAGACTTGTTGCACGGCCGCCTTGCGGGCGCGCCCGGGTTGTCGAATGCGATGAAATTCCTGGGCGGCCTGGACCGGCTGCACATCACGGGCACCGCCGCACCGGACGGCATGCGGCTGAACGGCACGGTGGCCTGGGCGACGAATGTGCGCAGGCAGGGGTTCGTCGCCGCGATCGCTGTCGGCGGCGAACATGGCGACAATCCCGCCGTGTTTGCGCTCCCCCACGACGCGCGCGGCGTGGTGCGCGAACCCGACCTCGATCTGCTCGCGCTGCGCGGCACCAACACGGCCGCCCTGCGCCTGGACGAGGTCGTGCTCGATGCCTCCTGGGAGATCCACCCGCAGGCACGGATCTTCCTGCCGTCGATCCGTCCCGTTTTCGTCGGCCTGCAATGCGGTCTCGGGCTCGGACTCGCGCGCGCATCGCTGCGGGCGGCGCGGGCGGCGCTCGACGGCAGGCCGTCGGTCCTGGCGGGCGACATCGACGCGCTCGATGCGGAGATCGCGGCGTGCCGGCAGACGCTGTGCGCCGGTCTCGATGACGGCAGCCTGCGCGAACGGCCGCGCGACCTGCTGACGCTGCGCCTGCGGATGGTCGACATCGCGGCGGCTGCCGTCGCGCTGGAGTTGCAGGCGTTGGGAGGACGTGCGTTGCTGCGCGCGAGAAGCGGCGGTTACGCCCGCCGTGCGCGTGAAGCAGCGTTCCTGGCGGTCGTGACGCCGACGGTGGCCCACCTCAAAGGCGACCTGGCCAGGCTGGCGTAGTCCGGATTTCACATACTTCACAAATGTTGTCTATACGAAATTATTTTCTTGCCAGAATGAGTAAATACCAGATAACATTTGCCTCAAGTCAACTTTGAGGGGCCGGCCTGCGGCTTCTGCGTGGAGTGAAGATGCTGAGCCGCCTGCCCGTGCTGTGGAAAGTCCTGTTGGCGCCGGCCATTGCGATGTTGTGCATGGGGGCTTACCTGACCTTCACGGCCATCGTCTTCAAGCAGAACAACCTGCGCCTGGCGGATGTGCGCGACGTGCAGTATCCGGTGCTCGATGCGCTGACGGAGAACGCGGGCGCCCTGGACAAGATCATCGACGTGCTGAATTCGGCCGCCGCCGCCGGTGAACCCGAGCAGATCGCCGGCGCCGACGCCCTGGCTGCGAAGGTGGCGGACAACTACCGCCGCGTGCGCGCGCTCGACCAGGTCCATGAGGCGGACCTGGGCCGGCTGGCGCTGGAGTTCGACACGTATTACAAGACGGCCCGCGCGATTTCCGACGCGATGGCAAATCACAACGGCATGCCGGCCAAGGACAGGCTGCAGGCGATGGCCGCGGCGCTGGCGACCTATCGCAAGGATGTCGCGGGGTTCCGCACGGCGGCGCGCGACCGCTTCACCGGCACCGTGGGCGCGGCGACCGATTCGTCGAACCGGGCCGTGCTCGGCGGCGCCGTCACGGGCGTGCTGGGCCTCGTCGTCACGCTGGCCTTCGCGCTGCTCGTCGCGCGCACGCTGGTGCGCCAGTTGAACGAGGCGGTGCGGGTGGCGGAGACCGTCGCCGCGGGCGACCTGACCAGCATGATCGCCGTGGATGCCCAGGACGAGACGGGCAAGCTGCTGAAGGCGCTGCGGGACATGAACGGCAGCCTGGTGCGGATCGTCAGCGAGGCGCGCAGCGCCACCGACAACATCGCCGCCACCTCGGTCCAGATCGCGCAGGGCAATGGCAACCTGGCCGGGCGCACGGAACACCAGGCGCAGGCTCTCGTGCAGACATCGTCGTCGATGGGAGCGCTCACCGGCACGGCCAAGGAAAACGCGGCGAATGCCGCGCAGGCCAACGAACTGGCCGGATTCGCCGCCAATGTCGCCACGCAGGGCGGCGCCGTCGTCGGGCAGGTGATCGCCACGATGGAGGCGATCCATGCGTCGTCGCGCGAAATTGCGGACATCGTCGGCGTCATCGAGGGCATCGCGTTCCAGACCAACCTGCTCGCGCTGAACGCGGCCGTCGAGGCGGCGCGCGCCGGCGAACACGGGCGCGGCTTCGCCGTCGTGGCGAACGAAGTGCGCAGCCTCGCGCAGCGTTCGGCCGCCGCGGCGAAGGACATCACGGCCCTGATCGGGCGCTCGGTCACCCAGGTCGAACTGGGCACCACGCTGGCCGACCAGACCGGCCGCACGATGGACGAGATCGTGAGCAGCGTCCGGCGCGTCACCGACATCATGGCCGCGATCGCCGAAGCGAGCAAGGCGCAGACCGCGGGCATCGAGCATATCAACGATGCCATCGCCCAGATGGACATGGACACGCAGAGCAACGCCGGTCTCGTCGACGAGACCGCGGGCCTGGCGAGCGCGCTGCGCGAGCAGGCCGCCAGCCTGGCTGCCGTCGTGAGCGTGTTCACCCTGGCGCGCCAGGACGCCTTGCCGCAACCGGCCGCGCGCGACAGGCTCGCGCTGCCGGCATCGAACAGTCCCGTGGCGCGGCGCCGCGCCTGACCCGCATCCTTTTCAACACCACACCATCATCATGAACAGAGTCCTTCCCGCTGCGGCATCCGCCGTGGCGTTCGCGGCGTGCGCCGCGGCGCCCGCGCACGCCGAGATCAGCATCATCGTGTCCGCCCACTCGTCGCTGGCGCCGCCCGTGACGCAGGTATGCCAGGCGTTCCTCGGCAAGATCAAGTCGCCGACCCCGATCAACCTCACGGAAAAGAACCCGTTGCGCGACGAGTTCTTCGCCAAGGCCTGCAAGAAGGACCCGGTCCAGGTCCAGGCCATGTGGGGCAAGCTGATTTTCACGGGCACCGGCACGCCGCCCGCCGAGGTGGACTCGGGCGCGGCGATGCGCAAGGCCGTCGCCGCCGATCCGAACGCCGTCGGCTACATCGACAGGAAGGACGTTGACGCCACCGTCAAGGTCATCGCCACCGCCAACTAACCGATAAAAAGCATGAAGAAACTGATGATCGCCGCGCTGTTGTCCAGCGCCGGCATGGCACAGGCCAGCGACTTGAGTATTTCGGGGTTCGCCACCGTCACCGCGGGCAAGGCCTACGGCGGTTCCGACGGGGAGTTCATGGGGCAGCCGTGTCCCTGCTTCATCGGCAATTACGAGCACGGCGCCGTCTACCACGGCAACGAATGGAGCCTCGCGCGCGAATCGCTCGTGGGCCTGCAGGCCAGCTACCGCTTCACCGGCAAGCTGTCCGGCACCGTCCAGGCGGTGGCGCGCGCGTCGGAGCACGGCAAGCCGGAAGTCGACTGGGCCTATCTCTCGTACGACATCGCGCCCGATACGACGGTGCAAGTGGGCCGCCGCCGGCTGCCGATCTACGCGTACTCGGACAGCGTCTACATCGGCTACACGCTGCCGTGGGCACGCGTGCCGCAGGATATCTATGGCTGGGAGGTCGGCGCCTACAACGGCGTGAACGTGCGCCATTCGCGCAGCTTCGGCGACTGGGCCGTCACCGGCACCCTGTTCGCCGGCCAGGAGACCACGGAGAACAACACCGAGCAGCGCAAGATCTATTACGGCTACCGCGTCGACGACGACTGGAAGCACATCCTGGGCGGCTACCTCGACGTGTCGAACGAGGTGTTCGGTGCGCGCCTGATCTACATGCAGAACTCGATCGACCTGTCGATGTATCCGCCGGGCGAAGACCCGACGTTCGCCCGGGGCACGCGCCAGCGCATCGTCGGCCTGTCCGGCAGCATCGACTACGGCAACTGGATGGTGCGCGCGGAAGCCAACCGCTTCATGCGTCCCGCGCTGGACTACAAGTCGTCCAGCTGGACGGCGACGGTCGGCTACCGCATCGGCCAGTTCATGCCGATGGCCGGATTTTCCTCGTACAAGGAAAAGCAGACCGCGACCTATACGGAAACGCAGAACGACAACACGCGCTTCGTCGGCGTGCGCTGGGACTTTCGCAAGAACATGGACCTGAAGGTGCAGTGGGACTCGGTGAAGGATTCGAGCGCGTACGATTTCACCAAGAACGCGAAGATGGTGACGGTGACCTGGGACGTCCTGTTCTGACCCATCCGGTCCCGTGCGACATCGATGGTGGGCATTCGTTATATTTAGATTAACAATGCTCACCCGCTGTCGAGAGGAACATGAAGGTATCGAGGAATCGCTTCATGCCGCGCCGCTGCGCCTGCGCGGTGCTGCTGGCGCTGGCCGCCGGCGCCGTCCAGGCGGACGACGATCCGCTGCAGGAACCCGGACGTGGTGACGACCCGCGTCCATACAAAAGCTATGGCGCCGCGGCGCTGGAAATCGCCACCTTCCAGTTCCTGCTGAACCGCGTGGATCACGCCTTCGTCCGCCCGGACGATTACGGCGTCAGCGTCGGCTCCATCCGCCGCAACCTGCACAGCAGCTGGGTGGTCGACCGCGATCCGTTCGAGATCAACCAGCTGGGCCACCCGTACCAGGGCTCCGTCTACTTCGGCCTCGCGCGCAGCAACGGCCTGACGTTCTGGGAATCGCTGGGCTTCGCGTTCGCCGGCAGCGCCGTGTGGGAAGTCGCGGGCGAGACGACGCCGCCGTCGCGCAACGACCAGATCACGACGAGCTTCGGCGGCAGCTTCCTCGGCGAATCCCTGTATCGCATGGCGAATCTCGTGCTGGAGCAGGGCTATGGCCTGTCCCCGCGCTGGCGCGAGGCCGCCGCGGCCGCGGTGTCGCCGCCGCTCGGCTTCAACCGTTACGTGCGTCCGGGCCGCGGGTCCGGCATCTGGCCCAGCAACAGCCCGGAGATCTACGCGCGCCTGCAGCTGGGCGTCGGCGGCGTCTCGCACAGGAACGTCGGGCCGTCGCAGGCGCCGCACCGCAACGAGGTGTCGGCCGACTTCGCGCTGGACTACGGCCTGCCCGGCAAACCCGGCTACACGTACCGCCGGCCCTTCGATTATTTCCTGTTCCGCCTGCGGCTGTCGAATATCCAGGGCATCGAAAGCCTCGCCTCGCGCGGCCTGCTGTGGGGCGCGCCGTATGCGCCCAGCCGCAACGTGCGCGGCATCGCGGGCATCTACGGCAGCTACGATTACCTGGCGCCGCAGCTGTTCCGCGTGGCCAGCACGGGCCTGTCGCTGGGCACCAATGCGCAGTGGTGGGTGGCCGACGGACTCGCGCTGCAGGGCCACGCATCGGCCGGCGTCGGCTACACGTCGACGGGCACCGTGCGCGCCAGCACGAGCGGCCAGTACAACTACGGCTTCGCGCCGCAAGCGATGCTGATGCTGCGCGTGATCGGCGGCGAGAAGATCGCGCTCGACCTCACGGCGCGCGAATTCTTCAACGGTAAATTGACCAGTCCCGAGACCGGCGGCACGGACCGCGTGTTCCGGGGCGACGCCACGCTGACCTACCGCCTGAGCGGCCGCCATGCGGTCTCGCTCAAGTACATCACGTCGCGCCGCACGTTCGCGTTCGCCAACGTGCCGGAGCGGCAGCAGCGGCGCGACACCATCGGTATTTACTACACCTGGCAGCCATTCCGCGGCTTCGGCGCGGTCGAATGGTAGGGCGCGCGCCACCGTTGTAAAACGTTTTACTTGCGGTTATATTTCACGGGATAACCCTGGTGGAGACGATATGGAGAAAAAACGTTTTACGCGCGCGGCCGTCGCCTGTGCGCTGATGGCGCTCGCGGGCGCGGCGCAGGCCGACGTGAGCCAGCGCGTGGAAGCGCTGTTGCGGCAGATGACGCTGGACGAAAAGGTCGGCCAGCTGAACCAGTTGTCGGGCAAGGACTTCAGCACGGGCCCGGGTTCCGACAAGGTGCGCGACATCGAGCGCGACATCCGCGACGGCAGGATCGGCTCCATGCTGAACATCCGCGGCGCGGCCGAGACGCGCCGGGTGCAGGCGCTGGCGCTGCAGTCGCGCCTGCACATTCCGCTGTTGTTCGGGCTCGACGTCATCCACGGCTACCGCACCGTGTTCCCAGTGCCGCTGGGCGAAGCGGCGTCGTGGGACCTCGACGCGATCGAGGAATCGGCCCGCATCGCCGCGCGCGAGGCCTCCGCGGCCGGCGTCCACTGGACGTTCGCGCCGATGGTCGACATCGGCCGCGATCCACGCTGGGGCAGGGTGATGGAGGGCGCGGGTGAAGACACGTACCTGGGTTCGCGCATCGCCGCGGCCCGCGTGCGCGGCTTCCAGGGCACGAAGCTGGGCGGGCTCGAATCCGTGATGGCCACCGCGAAGCATTTTGCAGGCTATGGCGCCGCCATCGCCGGCCGCGATTACAACGCCGTCGACATGAGCGAGCACCAGCTCCACGAGACCTATCTGCCGCCATTCAAGGCCGCGGCGGATGCGGGCGTGGCCACGTTCATGAACTCGTTCAACACGCTGAACGGGATCCCGGCCACCGGCAACGCGATGCTGCAGCGGGACATCCTCAAGGGCCGCTGGGGCTTCAAGGGTTTTGTCGTCAGCGACTGGGGCTCGGTGCGCGAGATGGTCGTCCACGGCTATGCGAACGACTTGCCGGATGCGGCCGCGAAGGCCATCACCGCGGGCAGCGACATGGATATGGAAAGCGGCGCCTACGCCTCGTCGCTCGCGAACCTCGTGCGCAGCGGCCGGGTCGACGTGAAGCTCGTCGACGATGCCGTGCGGCGCGTGCTGACGAAGAAGTTCGAACTGGGCCTGTTCGACGATCCATACCGTTTTTCCGATCCCGCGCGCGAGAAGGCGGCGCTCGCGGATCCGCGCCATCGCGCGGCCGCGCGCCGGATCGCGGCGGAATCGATGGTGCTGCTGAAGAACGATGGCAGCGCACTGCCGCTGCGCAAGGACGCGCGCTCGATCGCCGTGATCGGACCGCTGGCGGATGCGCGGCGCGATCTCGAAGGCGGCTGGATCGTGGACTCGAATGCGGCGACGATGGCGAGCCTCGTGGATGCAGTGCGCACGCATGCGGGACCGGGCACGCGCGTCGCCTACGCAGCCGGCTGCGACGTGGCCTGCCGCGGCACCGACGGCTTCGCGGCCGCGCTGGACCTCGCGCGCGCGGCCGCCGTCGTCGTGCTGGCCGGCGGCGAAAGCTGGGGCATGTCGGGCGAGGCGAAATCACGCGCCGATATCGGCCTGCCGGGCCGCCAGGCGGAACTGTTCGACGCGCTGAAGGCGATCGGCAAGACCCCCGTCGTGGTGATCATGGCCGGGCGCCCGCTGATCTTCGAGAACGTCGCGCAAGGCGCGAACGCCATCCTGTACGCGTGGCACCCGGGCAGCGAAGGGGGGAATGCGATCGCGGACGTGCTGTTCGGGGACGTGAATCCGTCTGCGAAGCTGCCGATGACCTTCCCCCGCAACATGGGGCAGATCCCGATCGGCTACCAGCAATACCAGACGGGCCGCCCCGTGCTGGACAACGGGAACAGCGTCTACCGGTCCGCCTATATCGATTCGCCGAACACGCCGCGCTACGCGTTCGGCCATGGCCTGAGCTATACGACGTTCGCGTATGGCGACCTGCGTCTCTCCAGCACGCGGATGACGCCCGACGGGAAGATCACCCTCCAGTTCACGCTGACGAACAGCGGACGCGTGGCCGGCGCCGAGGTCGTGCAGTTCTACCTGCGCGACCCCGTGGCGTCCGTCGTGCGGCCGGTGAAGGAACTGAAGGGTTTTCAACGTATCGCGTTGAAGCCGGGCGAGCGCCGCACCGTCAGCTTCACGGTCGACCGCGAGACCTTGTCGTTCTTCGACCGCAAGCTGGCGTGGGGCGCGGAGCCGGGGACGTTCGAGCTGATGGTCGGCAGCGCATCGGACGACATCCGGCTGCGCCAGACCATCGAGCTGACCGGGCGGTGAGGCCCCTCGAGCGCCGTCGGAAGGCGGCGCTCGGGTTCACCGGGCCGCCTTGTCCTTATCAGAACGTGAGGTCGGCACGCACGCCGAAATAGCGGTGCCAGTCGCGCGGCGGCAGCCATTCGGTCGTGTTCACTGCATGCGGCGTGTTCGGCGCCTTCGGGCTCCACGTGCTGTTGGCGATGCTGTTGTTCAGGCCCGCCGCGTACTGGCGGTCGAACAGGTTGTTGATGAACAGCGTGGCCTTCCAGCGGCCGCCCCGGTCCGCGGCGCCGAACGTCAGGTTCGTGATGCTGTAGGCGCCCTGGATCGTGTTCGGATCCTGGTTCAGCGAGAACTGCGTGCGGCTCTGGTAGCGCATGGTGGCCGCGATGAAGCCGTCGAAGGGCAGCGCGGGCAGCGGCACGTCCAGCTGGCCGCCCAGGTTCACCTTGACTTTCGGCGCGTTCGGCAGCGTCTTGCCGGCCAGGTCCTGCACGTTCGTGTTGTTGAATTCGGGGCTCTGGTAGCAGCCCGGCCCCGGCACGGCCGCCGTACCCGCCGCGTTCAGCACGTTGTAGCAGGGGCCGTTGCGGAATTCGCGGATCGTCGCCTCGGTGTAGGCGAGGCTGCCGTTCAGCTGCAGCCGTCGCGTCACGCGCGCGCTGCCTTCCAGTTCCACGCCCTGCGTGCGCAGGCCGCCGATGCTGTTCAGCGCCGTGCGGAAGATGCCGTCGTAGTCGAAGAAGCCGGCCGACTGCTGGAAGTTGCGGAAGTCGGTGCGGAACGCGGCCAGCGAGAACATCGCGCGGTTGTCCCACAGGCTCTGCTTCCAGCCCACTTCGTAGCTGCGCGCCGTTTCCGGCGCCACCGGCGGACGCGCCGCCAGCACGGCCGTGAAGCTCGACGTCAGGTCGTACGCGATGCCCTTGTGGCCCGTCGAAATCGTACCGTACACCATCGCGTCCTTGTCCAGCCGGTGCTCGAGGCCCAGCTTCCACGTGCGGCTCGTGTTGCTGTCCGAGCGGGTATAAAACTCGGTCTGCGCGAACGCCTGCGGCGGCACCGTGTAGCGGCGGAAGTTGTAGCCCGTGTCCTCGTCGTTCAGGCGCGCGCCGACGATGACGCTCGTGTCGGGGCGGAAGTCCCAGCTGCCCTGGCCGTAGATCGCCTTGTTGATGTTCCACGCGTCCGCGCCGTAGTTCGTGCCGTAGTTCTGGATCAGCGGGGCCTTGGCCAGCTCGCGATTCAGGTCGTTCTTGCCGTACCAGAGCCCGGCCACGTAGCGGAGCGGACCGCGGTCCGGCGACGTGATGCGGAATTCCTGCGTCGTCGACTTCACGTTGAACACGCCGTACTGGTACAGGCCCCCGTGCATCTGCGTGGGCGCGCCGTTGGGCAGGGCGAGGAACTGCAGGATGTCGATGTCGGTGGCGTCGTTATCCTGATAGTCGTCCATGTGGTACTTGCTGTAGGACGAGATGGAGCTGAGCGTCAGGCCGTTCGCGAGGCCGTAGTCGATCTTGAGGCCCGTGCCCCAGTCGTGGAACTTGCCGCCCGTCGGATAGTCGTTGCGCACGTCGCGGTTGGACGGATTGATGTTGATCCCCGCGAGGACGACGGACTGCGGCAGCTGCGGCGCGTTGCGATACAGGCCGCCCGGCGTCATCGACGTGAACGCGGTCGTGCAGCAGAATTTCTCGGTGCGGTTGTAGTGGGGCGTCAGCGTGAACGTCAGGTCGTCGGTCGGGCGCCATTCGAACTTCGCATTCAGGTTGTCGCCCTTGCTGCCATTGAGCTTGCCGCCCGTCGTCAGGTTGTTCAGCGTGCCGTCGTAATTCGTCTTGCTGGCGGCGACGCGCATGCGGAACGTGTCGGACACGGCGCCCGACACGCTGACGCCGGCGCGCCATTCGTCGTCGTTCGTCGCGAGCAGGGTCGCCGTCGTCCTGACCGGGCCGCCGATCGGCTTCGTCGTGATGTTCAGCGCGCCCGCGATCGAGCTCTTGCCGAACAGGGTGCTCTGCGGACCCTTCAGCACTTCGATGCGGTTGACGTCGGCCAGGTCCTTGAACGCGTTGGCCTGCATGCCGAGCGGGATGTCGTCGACGATCACCGCGACGTCGGCCTCGACGCCGATGCCCAGCGAGTACGTGCCGACGCCGCGCATGTTGATGCTGAAGTTGCCGGGCTGCGTGCCGTACGACAGCGTCAGTGCGGGCGACAGGGCGGGCAGGTCGTCCAGTTCGCGCACGTTGGAACGCTGCAGGACGGCGTCGCCGAGGACCGTGATCGACGCGGGCACGTCCTGCAGGTTCTGGGCGCGCTTGTTCGCGGTGACGACGACGGTTTCCAGTCTGGCGGGTTCGGGCTGCCGCGCCTCCTGGGCATGGGCGCTCATGGCGAGCAGGGCGATGGCGGCGGCCACGGGCTTGGGTGTGCCGGGGTAACGCATGTGGGTCTCCTTGTTATCGGTCTGGCCGGTGGCGTCACTCGATTGGCAACGTTTCCAATTCCGGCGAAATAAAAAGACGGTACGCTTCGTCCGTCTCAATCATGAAGGAAAACGATTGTCCCCATCAGCTCAGATAATGGTCAATACCTTGCGCTTACGTGCGAGGTTAAACGTTTTCCGTCAAACGGCAAAATAACCTAACCGTGCGCTAAAGACAAGGGATATCAATTCGGAATCGCGCCGGCGAGCGATCAATACAACACGAGCGGCACAATGTAACGGCGGGTCACATTCGTTGTTGCACGGATACATAAGATGCCGGTATTGCATGGGATGCCGACCCGCCGCACAGGCGATCGCATACACTCGGCTGTTTGCCGAATCGTCGGGGTGGGTGTTGTTTCGTAAGGGAGCCAGTGCGTTGTTGCAGTCGCAAGCCGGACAGGCGGGGCAGGATCGTGTCGACGCGTTGGACGGCGGCCGCCGGCCGCTGAAGGTCGTCACGATCGCGCTGATCGTGATGGCGTGCCTGACCTCCGTCGCCGTCATGGCGTGGAGCGGCTATCACTCGCGCGCGCTGGAATTGTCCGGCGCGTCCATCTCGGCGTCCAACACGGCGCACACGCTCGCCAACCAGGCGAATTCCTCGTTCAAGATGGCGGACACGGTGCTCGTGTCGCTCGTCGACAACGTCGAAGTGGAAGGGTGGTCGGCCGCGAACATGGCGCGCCTGCGCGCGCTGATGATGAAGCACATGGCGGACATGCCGGCGCTGCAGGGCCTGTTCATCTACGACGAGAACGGCCGCTGGATCGTGAACTCCGCCGGCGCGCGCTTCGATGGCCGCAACAACAGCGACCGCGCCTACTTCCAGTACCACAAGCAGCATCCGGGGCAGGGCGTGCACGTCGGCGGCCCGATCATCGGCCGCACCAGCGGCGCCTGGATCATTCCCGTGTCGCGCCGTATCGACCATCCCGACGGCAGCTTCGCGGGCGTGGCGCTGGCGACGATCAAGATCGACTTCTTCCGCACGTTCTACGAAGGCCTCGACATCGGCGGCGACGGCCGCATCCTGTTGACGCTGGACGACGGCACCCTGTTGCTGCGCGTGCCGTTCGACACGGCCAGTATCGGACGCGACACCCGGAAGGATCCCGTCTTCCGCCTGCGCGGACGCGACGCCGAGATCGACGGCGCGACGTTCATCCGCACCGAGTCGCGCGTCGGCGACTATCCGGCCCGGATCACGGTGCTGCGGTCGAAGGACGTCGCGCTGCGACCGTGGCTGCACAGCGCGATCCTGTCGTACCTGGCGCTGTTCGTGCTGATCGCCTGCCTGCTGCTGCTCGGGCGGCGCGCCGTGCGCCAGATCGGGCTGCGCGACCAGCTGCAGCGCGACCTGCTGACGACGAAGGCGCTGCTCGAGACGGCGAATGCGTCGCTGTCGGGGATGGCCTATGTCGACGGCCTGACGGAGCTGTTCAACCGGCGCTACTACGAGCAGACCTGGGAGCGCGAACACCGGCGCGCGTTCCGCAACCGGGCGTCGCTCGCGGTGCTGATGATCGACGTCGACCACTTCAAGCGCTACAACGACCGCTACGGTCACCTGGCGGGCGACGAATGCCTCAAGACCGTCGCACAGGCGATGCTGCGCGGCCTGCGGCGCAGCGGCGATCTGGCCGCGCGCTATGGCGGGGAAGAGTTCGTCGTGCTGCTGCCGGAAACCGACCTGGCCGGCGCGCGCGAAGTCGCCGAAAAAATCCATGCCAGCGTGGCCGCGCATGCACTGCGCCACGAGGCATCGCCGCTGGGCGTCGTCACCGTCAGCATCGGCGCGTACGCCGCCGTGCCGGAGCAGGCGGACGACCCGGACCGCGCATTCGGCGCGCACGCGGACGCGGCCCTGTACCGGGCCAAGGAAGCAGGGCGCAACCGTACCGCGACCTGACCCTATAATGAGCGCCATGAACTCGGATTTGTGGAATACGCTGGCGGCGCGCCGCCATGTGGCCCTGCGCCGCCTGCAGGCGCCGGGCCCGGACGATGCCGCGCTGGCGCGGATGATGGACGCGGCCGCGCAGGCGCCCGATCACGGTTGCCTGCTGCCCTGGCGCTTCGTGCTGGTCCCGCCGGAGCGGCGCGACGATCTCGGCGCCGTGTTCGAGGAAGCGCTTGCGCAGCGCGATCCCACGGCCGACGATGCAGCGCGGGCGTCCGCGCGCGCGAAAGCCTTGCACGCGCCTTGCCTGCTCGTGGCGGTCTTCGTCGACGCGCCCGGCACCGCCATCCCGGTCGAGGAAAAACTGGTGTCGCTGGGCTGCGCGCTGCAGAACGTGCTGCTCGCGGCGCAGGCGCTGGGCTTTGCCAGCGGACTCGCGAGCGGCGGGGCGCTCGACGCGCCGGCCATGCGCCGCCTGCTGGCCCTCGACGCGCACGAGCGTGCGGTCTGCTTCATCGGCATCGGTACTGGAGAACCGAAAAAAACGCCCCGGGTGCGTCCGCAGCCGGGGCAATTCTTCACGAGCCTGTAATTTCTACTGCACGAGCGGCGTCGCGCTCCCTTCCAGCGTGATGCCCTCGATGCGTGCGCGGCCCACGAGGATCTGCAGATACTGGTGGATGCCCCGCTGCAGCGCGGCCGTCGCGAGCCACGCGGCGACCTGCGATTTCACCGTTTCGAACGGCAGCAGCGAGCCGTCGATGCGGCGCAGCACCTGGACGATGTGCAGGCCGAAGCGCGTCTCGATGGGGCGCGCGGCCAGCTCGTTTTCGCCGAGGCGGAACAGCACGTCGTCGAATTCCGGCACGCAGTCGCCGCGGCTCAGCTGGCCGAGGCTGCCGCCCACGGCGCCGGACGGGCAGTTCGAATACTGCGCCGCCAGTTCGCCGAAGCGTTCCGGCGCGGCCCGCAGCGCCGCCAGGATGTCCTCCGCCGTTTCGCGGACGAGGTCCAGGGGCACGGTCGGCGTCACCTGGAACAGGATGTGGCGCGCTTCGACCATTGCGCCGCGGGTGAACCTGTCCGGGTGGTTCCGGTAGTAGGTGAGGCACGCTGCCTCGTCGGCCTGCGGCACGCTGACCTCCTGCGTCAGCAGCGCCTCGACGCGTGCGTCGTCGTCGGCGCCGGCAATCCCGAGGCGGTCCGCTTCCTGCAGCAGCACGGTGCGCAGCACGACTTCGTGCACCGATGCTTTCAGCAGGTTGGGAGTGCCCTTGTGGTGCGGCAGTTCCTGTTCGATCTGGCGGTCGTCGATCTCGACGCCGTTGACGGAGATACCCATGATTGCTCCTTAGCGCGGACGGACCAGCTGGAAGGCACGGCCCAGGTAAGTCACCGCGCCGAAACCGCTCCAGATGTGGACGAGGCGGGTGAACGGGAAGATGACGAACAGCGACATCCCCATGAACAGGTGCAGCTTGAACACGAGCGGCGCATCGAGGATGAAGCCGGCGGCGTCGCCGCGGAACGTCACGATGTGCTGGGCCCAGGTCATCAGCAGGACCATCATGTGGCCGTCCAGGTGACCCGCCGACACGAAGATCGACGACAGGCCGAGGAGCAGGGTGCCGAGGATCCACAGCAGCACGATCTTGTCCTTGAACGTGGTGGCGGCGCGCAGGCGCTCGTTGCCGAGGCGGCGGGCGAGCAGCAGCAGGATGCCGACCAGGCACAGGGTGCCCATCACGCCGCCCGCGGCCATCGCGAACAGCTGCTTGGCGCCGTGCGTGACGCCGAGCGTATCCCACACCCACACGGGCGTCAGCAGGCCGACGGCGTGGCCGCCCAGCAGGCCGATGATCCCGATGTGGAACAGGATGCTGCCCAGCCGCAGCTGGCCCCTGTGCAGCACTTGCGTGGATTCGGAGCGCCACGTGTATTGCTCGCGGTCGAAGCGGATCAGGCTCCCGAGCAGGAAGATCGCCAGCGCGATGTACGGGTAGATCCCGAACAGGAATTGATTTATATAGTTCATGCTGCCTCCTCCTGATGCACGGCAGGACGCGTGCCGCGCGGGTAAAAATTGATCGGTTGCGGGCCGGAACCCTGCGGCTTCCCCTGCGGCTTGAGCAGGGGCTCGACGCCGTCCGCGCCGGGGCCGAAGGTTTCCAGCGCCTCGTCCATGTCCTTGATCGGCGGCTCGGACAGTTCTTCCGCCGCGACCGGGGACAAGCCTTCCAGCACGTCGAACACGCAGGCATACGGGCTGCCGTTCGCGGCCAGCTTGCGGCCGATGAAGGCCAGCACGTGGACCGCGTCGCCCAGCAGGCGGCCGGCTTCCTCTTCGTCCAGCTGCGACAGGAATTCGAGGAAAAGCGGCACGAAGTCCGGCAGCTCGTCGCCCTGCATTTCCAGGCCGTGCTTCTTGTACTCTTCCATCAGGTCGACCATGGCCTGGCCGCGGTCGCGCGATTCGCCGTGGATGTGCTCGAACAAATGCAGCGAGTGCGACGGCGTGCGGTCGAACGTCTGCACGTATTCCTGCTGCAGCGTGATCATGTCGTTCTCGGCCAGGTGCGCCAGCAGCGGCGCCACCCGGGCGCGCATCGGAAGCGGCAGGCCGTCTTCCAGTTCGGGCAGGGCGGCGACGAGGTCGCCCTCCGGGTAGAGCAGCAGGGCGGACAGGATGCGGTAGTGGGTCATGTCAGGCTCCTTCCGTTTCTTTCTTCTTGCGCGATTTCGGCATCGAGACGAAGATCGTCGATCCCTGTCTCTTCTTGCCGAACAGCGAGGCGTCGCTGGTGCCGTCCGAGCAGCCGTTACCGAACGAGAAGCCGCACGAACCCTTTTCGTTGAAGCTGTCCTCGGCCATCTCCTTGTGGCTGCTCGGGATCACGAAGCGGTCTTCGTAGTTCGCGATGGCCATGATGTGGTACATGTCTTCGACGACCGCCTGCGACAGGCCCACCTGGCGCAGCACGTCGAGGTTCTCGACCTTGTCCACTGACTTCGAACGCATGTAGGCACGCATCGCCAGCATGCGGTCCAGCGCATGCACGACCGGCGCTTCCTTGCCCGCGGTGAGCAGGTTGGCGAGGTAGCGCACGGGGATGCGCAGGCTCTTCGTGTCAGGCAGGATGCCGTTCATGCCCATCTTGCCGCTTTCGGCCGCGGCCTGGATCGGCGACAGCGGCGGGATGTACCACACCATCGGCAACGTGCGGTATTCCGGGTGCAGCGGGAACGCGATCTTCCATTCGACGGCCATCTTGTAGACGGGCGAACGCTTGGCGGATTCCAGCCACGAGTCCGGGATGCCCTGGCGGCGCGCTTCCGCGATCACGTCGGGATCGTGCGGATCGAGGAACAGGCCGAGCTGCGCTTCGTACAGGTCCTGCTCGTCGGCGACGGAAGCGGCGGCTTCGATCTTGTCGGCGTCGTACAGCAGCACGCCCAGGTAGCGGATGCGGCCCACGCAGGTTTCCGAGCACACGGTCGGCTGGCCCGCCTCGATGCGCGGGTAGCAGAACGTGCACTTCTCGGCCTTGCCCGACGACCAGTTGTAGTAGATCTTCTTGTACGGGCAGCCCGAGATGCACATGCGCCAGCCGCGGCACTTGTCCTGGTCGATCAGCACGATGCCGTCGTCTTCGCGCTTGTACACGGAGCCGGACGGGCACGATGCCACGCAGGTCGGGTTCAGGCAGTGTTCGCACAGGCGCGGCAGGTACATCATGAAGGTGTTCTCGAACGTCGAGTACATCTCCTTCTGCACGTTGTCGAACAGCTTGTCCTTGCTGCGCTTGGCGAATTCGCCGCCCAGGTCGTCCTCCCAGTTCGGACCCCATTCGATCTTGTCCATCTTCTTGCCGGTCAGGACGGAGATCGGACGGGCGGTCGGCGGCGTCTCGGACAGTGGCGCGTTCTGCAGGCGCTCGTAGTCGTATGTGAACGGCTCGTAGTACTCGTCGATCTGCGGCAGGTTCGGGTTGGCGAAGATGTTCGCCAGGATTTTCAAACGGCTGCCCTGGCGCGGTTCGATCTTGCCGGACACGGTGCGTTTCCAGCCGCCGTTCCACTTGTCCTGGTTTTCCCATTCCTTCGGGTAGCCGATGCCGGGCTTCGTCTCGACGTTGTTGAACCAGGCGTATTCCACGCCGTCGCGGCTCGTCCAGACGTTCTTGCAGGTCACCGAGCAGGTGTGGCAGCCGATGCATTTGTCCAGGTTCAGCACCATGCCGATTTGTGCTCTGATTTTCATGTCTTTACCTCGTTATCTTTTCAAGCACCCTTCGGGCTGGCGACGCGTGCCAGCGCGGGTTCGCGGTCTTCCGTCTCGTGCTTCGGCGCGCCTGCCGCCCGTGCCGGGGCGGGGCGCGCCGGTTGCTGCTCGCCGTTCGGACGCGATTCGTCGCGGGCGCCTTCCATCCAGTTCACGTCGCGCATCTTGCGGACCACCACGAATTCGTCGCGGTTGGAACCGACCGTGCCGTAGTAGTTGAAGCCGTACGACAGCTGGGCGTAGCCGCCGATCATGTGGGTCGGCTTGGTCACCGTGCGCGTCACCGAGTTGTGGATGCCGCCGCGCTTCTTCGACATTTCCGCGCCCGGCACGTTCACGATCTTTTCCTGGGCGTGGTACATGAGCGTCATGCCTTCCGGGACGCGCTGGCTCACCACGGCGCGCGCCGTCAGCGTGCCGTTCACGTTGAACACCTCGATCCAGTCGTTGTCTTCGATGCCCGCGGCTTTCGCGTCGGTCTCGGACAGCCACACGTGCGGACCGCCGCGCGACAAGGTCAGCATGCGCAGGTTGTCCGAGTAGGTCGAGTGGATGCCCCATTTCTGGTGCGGGGTGATCCAGTTCAGCGCCAGTTCCTTGTTCCCGTTCGGACGGCGGTTCATGATCGCTTCCGTCGTCTTGGTGTTGATCGCGGCCTTGTACACGCACAGTCCCTCGCCGAAGTCGCGCATCCAGACGTGGTCCTGGTAAAACTGCTGGCGGCCCGTCAGCGTGCGCCAGGGGATCAGTTCATGGACGTTCGTATAGCCGGCGTTGTAGCTGACTTCCTCGCTTTCCAGGCCCGACCACGTCGGCGACGAGATGATCTTGCGCGGCTGCGCCTGCACGTCGCGGAAGCGGATGCTGTCATGCTCGCGCGGGATGGCCAGGTGCGTGTGGTCGCGGCCCGTGATCTTCGACAGCGCCTCCCAGGCCTTCACCGCCACGTGGCCGTTCGTTTCCGGCGCCAGCGTGAGGATCATCTCGGCGGCGTCGATCGCCGTGTCCAGGCGCGGCTGGCCTTTCGACACGCCTTCCTCCAGCACGGTGCGGTTGATGCCGCGCAGGACGTCCACTTCATGGCCGGTCTTCCAGTCGATGCCCTTGCCGCCGTTGCCCACTTTTTCCAGCAGCGGGCCGACCGACGTGAATTTCTTGTGGATCTGGCGATAGTCCCGTTCCACGACCGTCATCGACGGCATCGTCTTGCCCGGCACCGGCTCGCACTCGCCGAGGCGCCAGTCCTTCGGATCGAATGGCTGACCGAGTTCGCCCGGGGTGTCGTGCAGCAGCGGCGTGAGGATCAGGTCCTTGCGGGTGCCCAGGTGGGCGCCGCCGATTTCCGACAGCTTGGCCGCGATGCCCTTGTAGATTTCCCAGTCCGACTTCGCTTCCCACAGCGGCTGCACGGCTTCGGACAGCGGGTGGATGAACGGGTGCATGTCGGACGTGTTCAGGTCGTCCTTCTCGTACCAGGTCGCCGTCGGCAGCACGATGTCGCCGTACAGGCAGGTCGTCGACATGCGGAAGTCCAGCACCACGAGCAGGTCCAGCTTGCCCTCGGCGGCCGGGCGCACCTTCACGTCGCGCGGCTTGACGCAGGCGTCTTCGTCGCTCATCAGCGCGTTCTGGGTGCCCAGCAGGTATTTCAGGAAGTACTCGTGGCCCTTGCCGGAGCTGCCCAGGATGTTGGAGCGCCACACGAACATATTGCGCGGGAAGTTCGCGGGGTTGTCCGGGTCGTCGCACGAGAAATTCAGCTTGCCGGCCTTGATCTGCTCGACCGCGTACTTGGCCGGATCCTGGCCCGCCGCTTCGGCGGCGCGGACGACCTCCAGCGGATTCGTTTCCAGTTGCGGCGCCGACGGCAGCCAGCCCATGCGCTCGGCCTTGGCGTTGAAGTCGATCAGCGCCATCTCTTCCAGCTTGCCGTCCGCCGTCGGGCACAGGATCTCGGACGTGTGCAGCTTCTCGTGGCGCCACTGGCTCGTGTGCGCATAGAAGAACGACGTGCCGTTCATCTGGCGCATCGGGCGGTTCCAGTCGAGTGCGAAGGCGAGCGGCGTCCAGCCGGTCTGCGGGCGCAGCTTTTCCTGGCCCACGTAGTGCGCCCAGCCGCCGCCGCTCTGGCCGACGCAGCCGCACATCATGAGGATGTTGATGATGCCGCGGTACGTCATGTCCATGTGGTACCAGTGGTTCAGCGCCGCGCCGACGATCACCATCGACTTGCCGCGGGTGCGGTCGGCGTTGTCGGCGAATTCGCGCGCCACGGTCACGACGTCCGCGGCCTTCACGCCGGTGTGCTTGACCTGCCATGCGGGCGTGTACGGGACGTCGTCGTCGTAGCTCTTCGCGGCGTTCGGGCAGATGCCGCGGTCGACGCCGTAGTTCGCCATCGACAGGTCGTACACGGTGGTGACGAGCGCGGTGGTGCCGTCGGCCAGCGTGATGGATTTCACCGGCACGTTGCGCAGCAGGAGGTCGTCGGCATCCTTGCCGCCGAAGTAGGGGAAGCCCACCGGGACGATACGGTCATGGCCGTCCAGCAGCGACAGCTGCGGATCGATCGGGTTGCGGGTGGCGCCTTCCTTCTGTTCGAGGTTCCACTTGCCCGACTCGCCCCAGCGGAAGCCGATCGAGCCGCTCGGCGCGACGATCTTGCCGGTCGCCTGGTCGATGACGAGCGTCTTCCATTCCGGGTTGTTGGCTTCGTCCAGGTTGTTCGCCAGGTGCGAGGCGCGCAGGAAGTAGTCGGGGACCAGCGTGCCGTCGCGTTCCTTCAGCATGACGAGCATCGGGAAGTCGGTGTACTGCTTGGCGTAGTCGCGGAAGTACGTCGATTTGCCGGTGGCGTGGAATTCCTTCAGGATCACGTGGCCCATGGCCATGGCCAATGCCGCGTCGGTGCCCTGCCTGGGTGCGAGCCAGATGTCGCCGAACTTGGCCATCTCGCCGAAGTCGGACGACACGGCGACGGTCTTCGTGCCCTTGTAGCGCACTTCCGTGTAGAAGTGGGCGTCGGGGGTGCGGGTCATCGGGACGTTCGAACCCCATACCATCAGGTATGTGGAGTTGTACCAGTCGGCCGATTCCGGCACGTCGGTCTGCTCGCCCCACACCTGCGGGCTGGAAGGCGGCAGGTCGCAATACCAGTCGTAGAAGCTCATGGCGACGCCGCCGATGAGGCTCAGGTAGCGGGTGCCGGCGGCATAGCTGACCATCGACATGGCGGGGATCGGCGAGAAGCCGATGATGCGGTCCGGGCCGTATTTGCCGATCGTGTAGGCGTTGGCGGCGGCGATGATCTCGTTGACCTCGTCCCACTTGGCGCGCACGAAGCCGCCCTGGCCGCGCACGGATTTGTAGCTGGCGGCCTTCTGCGGATCGTTCGTGATGTAATCCCAGGCCGCGACCGGATCGCGGGTCGTGCGCGCTTCGCGCCACAGCTGCATCAGGCGGCCGCGCACCATCGGGTGCTTGACGCGCTGCGCCGAGTAGACGTACCACGAGTAGCTGGCGCCGCGCGGGCAACCGCGGGGTTCATGGTTCGGCAGGTCCGGGCGGGTGCGCGGGTAGTCGGTCTGCTGGGTCTCCCAGGTGATCAGGCCGTTCTTGACGTAGACCTTCCAGCTGCACGAGCCCGTGCAGTTGACGCCGTGCGTCGAGCGCACGATCTTGTCGTGCTGCCAACGCTGGCGGTAGGCCTTTTCCCAGGTGCGGTCTTCGTTGACGACGGCCCCGTGGCCATTCGAAAACGTCTCGCTCGGTTTGCCGAAAAACTTCAGGCGGTCCAAAAAGTGACTCATGGTTTCTCCAACGGCGCGCCGGGGCGCGCTCTCGATATTCGGTGTGGTGCAGCTGTGTTCAGTCTACGGACCGGGCCGGCTACGCGGTATTCGCAAGAAGTCGGTCCCGGCCCGGATTAGGGAGTAGGCCGTCTACTCCTTTATGACTAGCAGGTGATCTCGGCACCCTTGCGGGCATAGAACCACCAGGTGACGGCGATGCAGGTGACGTAGAAGCCGATGAAGCACCACAGGGCGGCGTCGGCGCTGCCCGTCAGGGCGATCGAGGTGCCGTAGCTCTTCGGGATGAAGAAGGCGCCGTAGGCGGCGATGGCCGAGGTGAAGCCGAGGACGGCGGCCGCTTCCTTGTTGGCGCTGGCGACGGCCTGCGCTTGTGCGCCTTCCGATTGGCCCTTGGCGGCGCGCTGGTGCAGGGTCAGGAAGATCACGGGGATCATGCGGAAGGTGGATGCGTTACCGACGCCGGTGCAGGCGAACAGCACGAGGAACATGCCGAAGAAACCGGCGAAGCTGCCGGCGTGCAGGAAGTGCAATACGCCCAGCACGGCCAGGATCATGCACACGAACGTCCACACGGTGACGCGGGCGCCGCCCAGCTTGTCGGCGATGAAGCCGCCGGCCACGCGGGCCAGGGCGCTGACGAGGGGACCGACGAATGCGTACTGCAGCGGGTTCACTTGCGGGAACAGGGTGCTGGTCAGCAGCGGGAACGCGGCGGAATAGCCGATGAACGAGCCGAAGGTACCCACGTACAGCCAGCACATGAGCCAGTTGTGCTTGCGCTTGAAGATCACGGCCTGTTCGGCGAACGACGCCTTGGCCGACGCGAGGTCGTTCATGCCGAACCAGGCGGCCAGCGTGCTGACGATGATGAACGGCACCCACACGAAGCCCGCGTTCTGCAGCCACATCTGCTTGGTGGCCGCGGCCTTGGTCCACGTTTGCGCTTCGCCGCCGAACAGGGCGAAGGTGATCACGAGCGGGACGACGAACTGCACGGCGGAGACGCCCAGGTTGCCGAGGCCCGCGTTCATGCCGAGGGCGTAGCCCTTCTGCGCTTTTGGGTAGAAGAAGCTGATGTTGGCCATCGACGACGCGAAGTTGCCCCCGCCGAAGCCGCACAGCAGCGACAGCACGAGCATGGTCGGGTAGCTGGTATTCGGATCCTGCACGGCGAAACCGATGCCGAGCGCGGGGATCAGCAGCGACGCGGTGGAGATGGCGGTCCATTTGCGGCCGCCGAAGATCGGCACCATGAACGAATAAAAGATACGCAAGGTGGCGCCCGAGAGGCCCGGCACGGCGGCCAGCCAGAACAGCTGGTTGGTGCTGTACTTGAAGCCGATGGCCGGCAGGTTGACGACGACGACGCTCCACACCATCCAGATCGCGAACGCCAGCATCAGCGCGGGGATCGAGATCCAGAGGTTGCGGCTGGCCGTGGGCTTGCCGCGGCTGTGCCAGAAGGCGGGAACCTCGGGTTCCCAGGTCGAGATGAGGTAACGACTCACGATGTTCTCCTGTGATTAATGAAGTGGTATCAAGCGGCCTTGCGCAACGGCTTGGTTGAGGAATGCGCCGGTGCGGCGACGGCCGCCCTGGTTTGCGGTTTGAACGAGAAATGCATCCAGACGAGGGACACGCACACGGTCCCGTACAGCAGCATGAAAGAGCTGGAACGGATGCCGGTGAGGTCGACGATGGCGCCGAACATGATCGGCAGGATGAAGCCACCGAGGCCGCCGGCCAGGCCGACGACGCCCGAGACGGCGCCGATGTTGTCGCTGAAATCGTCGGCGATGAAGCGGAACACGGATGCCTTGCCGATGGCCATCGCGACGCCGACGACGAACAGCAGCAGGGTGAAGGTCACGGGGCCGAGGCCGATGTGCAGGTCCATGGTGCTGGAGACCGTCTTGACGCTCATCGTGGTCTGCGGATACGACAGGATGAAGAAGCACACCCAGCACACCCACATCACATACCAGGTGACCTTGTAGGCGCCGAACCTGTCGGAGATCCAGCCGCCCAGTGCGCGCAGCACGCCGCCCGGCAGCGAGAAGCATGCGGCCAACAAGGCGGCTTCCTTGAGGCCGAAGCCGTATTCGCCCACGTAGTATTTCGTCATCCACAGCGCCAGCGCCACGTAGCCGCCGAACACGACGGAGTAGTACTGGCAGTAGCGCCACACGCGCGGATCCTTCAGCACGCGCATCTGCGCGGCGAAGCTCGCGCCGGACGCGGATTTGTGCGACGGGTCGGAATAGGTGCCGAACCAGAACAGCAGGGCGGTGGCGACCATCACGACGGCGTACACCTTGGGCAGCGCCTGCCAGCCGAGGGCGGCGATGATGGCGGGGGCCACGAACTTGGTCAGCGCGGAACCGGAGTTGCCGGCGCCGAACACGCCCATCGCGAGGCCGCGGCGCTCCTTGCCGAACCAGCGCGCCACGTACGGCGTGCCGACCGAGAACGAGCCGCCGGCCAGGCCCACGAAGAGGCCCAGCACGAGGAAGTGCCAGTAGGCGGTGGCATGGCTGATCATCCAGATCGGCAGCGCGCAGGCCAGCATCAGCGTGAAGAAGACAATGCGGCCGCCGTAGCGGTCGGTCCAGATGCCGAGTGGGACGCGCACGAGGGCGCCGCTCAGCACGGGCGTGGCGACGAGGAGGCCGAACTCCGTTTCGTTCAGGCCGAGTGACGTCTTGATGGGGATGCCCAGCACCGCGAACATCATCCAGATCGCGAAGCAGATCGTGAATGCGAAGGTACTGCTGACCAGGACCGCGAGGGGCCGTCTGTCGGTGCTCATTTTTGTTCTCCCGATAAAAGCACGTGGTGATGCCGGAAGCGTACGTGGCGGGGGCCTGCCCAACCATTGGCCGGAGGGGTGGGCGCGGCAGCGCAATGGAGCTAGGCGGCCTAGTCATAAAGGTGTAGGTCCGTGTACGATGGCGCTTATTGCCCCCTATCGCCCCTATTGCGCCCCAGTCGCACGGAACCGCCCATGCCGCACACACTCAGCCCCGAACAGCTCGGCAACATCATCGACATCGCCGAAAACGCCGTGATCTGCACGGACGAGCGGCAGAAGATCATCCTGTTCAACAAGGGTGCGGAACGGGTGTTCGGCTGGACCGCCGCGGAGGTGACGGGCCAGGACCTGGCGATGCTGATGCCGCCGCGCTTCCGTCCCGGCCACGCGGAGCGGGTGGCCGGCTTCCAGCACGGGGAGCGCACGGCCCGGCGCATGGGCGAGCGGGGCACCATCTACGCCGTGCGCAAGGACGGCAGCGAATTCCCGGCCGAGGCGACGATCTCGAAATCGGCGGCGGGCGGGCGCGTGATCCTCACGGCGATCCTGCAGGACATCTCGGAGCGCAAGGCCTACGAGCGCGAGCTGGAACTGGCGCGCGACCGCGCCGAGGCGGCCATGCAGGCCAAGAGCATGTTCCTGGCCAATATGAGCCACGAGATCCGCACGCCGCTGAACGCCGTCATCGGCATGACGAGCCTCCTGCTGCACACGGAGATCGACGACGAACAGCGCGACTACACGGAGACGATCCGCTCCAGCAGCGAGGCGCTGCTGGCCATCATCAACGACCTGCTCGACTATTCGAAGCTGGAAGTGGGGCGCCTCGACCTCGAGCGCCAAGCGTTCGAAGTGCGCCGCTGCGTCGAGGAAGCGCTCGACCTGCTCGCGCCCAGCGCGAGCGACAAGAACCTGGATCTCGCGTACATGATCGAACCGGGCGTGCCGGCCACGATCCTCGCGGACGCCACGCGCCTGCGCCAGATCCTCGTGAACCTGCTGTCGAACGCGATCAAGTTCACGCACCACGGCGAGGTCGTCGTCACCGTGTCGGGCGAGCCGCGCGAGGAGGGCGGCTACTGCCTCGTGTTCGCCGTGCGCGACACGGGCATCGGCATCCCGCCGCACCGCCTGGACGACATCTTCCACTCGTTCACGCAGGTCGACGCGACGACCACGCGTAAATACGGCGGCACGGGCCTGGGCCTGACGATCAGCCGGCGCCTCGCGGAGATGATGGGCGGCGGGTTGACGGTGGACAGCGAGCCGGGACGCGGCTCGACGTTCAGCGCGGCCATCGTCGCCGATGCGTTCGACGACCAGCTGGCCGAACACGTGCTGCGCGACCGCGCGGCCACGGTGCGCGGACGTCGCATCCTGATCGTCGACGACAATGCGACCAACCGCCGCATCCTGATGAAGCAGGCGCTGTTGTGGGGCATGTCGCCGCTGGCCGCGGCATCGGCCGTGGAGGCGCTGGACCTCGTGCGCGACGGCCACCCGTTCGACGTCGCGGTACTGGACATGCAGATGCCCGACATGGACGGCGCGCGCCTCGCGGGCGAACTGCGCAAGCATCGCGACAGGGCCGCGCTGCCGCTCGTGCTGCTGACGTCCGTCGGCCAGCGCCACACCGGTGCGGACGGGGACGCGGTGCGCGAATTTTCCGCGTGGCTGAGCAAGCCGATCAAGCCGGCCGCGCTGCTGGAAGCGCTGCAGCAGGTGCTGGGCGAGCGCCAGGCCGCGGCGCGGCCGGCGCCGGTGCCGGCCCGCGAAGAGACGGACCTCGCCATCCTCGTCGCCGAGGACAACACGATCAACCAGAAGGTAATCCGGCAACTGCTGCGCCACCTGGGCTACCGCGCGGACGTCGTCGGCAACGGCCTCGAAGCCGTGGCGGCGCTCGAGCGCCAGGATTATCCCGTGATCCTGATGGACATGCAGATGCCGGAAATGGACGGCCTGGAAGCGACAAGCCGCCTGCGCGAGCGCTTCCGCGGCGCCAACGCGCCCTACATCATCGCGATGACGGCCAACGCCATGCCGGGCGACCGCGAACGCTGCCTGGACGCGGGCATGAACGACTACGTGCCGAAGCCGATCGAGATGGACGTGCTGGACAAGGCGCTGGCCGCCGCGCGCGACCACGTGGCGGCGCGCCGCGCAGGACACGCCGTGCTGGACCCGGCCCGCATCGCGCAGCTGCGCGCCATCGACGACGATGCCTCATTGCTGGAGGACGTCGTGAACGCGTTCGTGGGCGAGGTGCCGCAACTGCTGCACAAGCTGGAACACGCCGTGCGCGAGCACGACGGGCAGCTGCTGGCGGCGACCGCGCACTACCTGTTGTCGAGCATCGATTTCGTCGGCGCGAACCGGATGCGGGTGCCGTGCACGAACCTCGAACTGATGGGGAAGGCGGAGAACTTCGAGGATGCGCAGGAGCAGATGGCGCTGCTCACCGCCGCGTATGAGGACGCGAAAAAGGCGCTGCTCGCGCTGCGCTGATCAACCCTGCCGATCCGGCCCGCTGCCGATCCCCTGCTCGACGGCGAACACCGCCGCCTGCACGCGGCTCGACAGGCCGAGCTTCTTGAGGATGTTCTGCACGTGGATCTTGACCGTGCTCTCGGCCAGGTCGAGCACGCGCGCGATCAGCTTGTTGCTTTCGCCGCGGGCCAGGCAGGCGAGGATCTCGCGTTCGCGCGGCGTCAGCTTGTCCAGGTCCGACGGCGGCGCCGCCGGCTTGGGTTCGCGCTGTTTCTGCAGCTGGGCCACGAGCTTGGCGGCCATCGATTCGGCCAGCACGGATTCGCCGGCGGCCGCGCGCTCGATGGCGCGCTGCAGGTAGTCGGCGTCGATGTTCTTGATCAGGTAGCCGCGCGCGCCCGCGTGCAGGGCGGTGGCCAGGTCTTCGCCTTCCTCGGACACGGTCAGCATGATGACGGCGGCCTCGGGCCAGCCCTGCAGGATCAGTTCCAGGGTCTCCACGCCGGTCATGCCAGGCATGTGCAGGTCGAGCAGGATCACGTCGGGTTTCAGTTGCATCGCCCGCTTCACGCCGTCGATACCGTCCGATGCCTCGCCGACGACGGTGAAGCGCGGATTGCGCTGCAACAGCGAACGTACGCCGCTGCGGAACAACGTGTGATCGTCGACCAGCAGCACGCTGATCGGCTCGAGGGCTTCTTCCATACACAACTCCATTCGATTCAAGCGGCCCGCCGGTGCGCGCTGGGGACGTACAGGCGGACGGTGGTGCCGGCGCCACTCCCGGATTCGATGGCCAGGTCGGCGTTGATATGCCGGGCCCGTTCGCGCATGATATGCAATCCCACGTGGCTGTCGCCGGACGCCGGCACGGCGGCGGCATCGAACCCGACGCCATTATCGCTGATCGATAGAGAAAAGTCTTGGCCGTCGCGGACCTGGACGAGCACCTTGTCGGCATGGGCGTGTTTACGGATGTTCGACAACGCTTCCTGCACGATGAACAGGAGCTGCAGCTGTTCCTCGCGCGGGAACGGCAGGCCGCCGCCGCCTTCGGCCTTGAAGCTGGCCTCCACGCCCGTCTGGTCGCGGAACTTGCGCACGGCCTTGCGCAGGGCGCTGTTGAGGTCATCCTCTTCCAGCCGGCTGCGGAAATTCTGTAACAGTTCGCGCACGTCCTCGTAGCTTTCCTTGACGCCCGCGCGCAGCAGCGGCACGATCGCGGCCGCATCCTGCTGCTGCCCGTCGTGCAGCGACTGTTCCAGCATCTGCACCTGCAGGTTCAGGAAGTTCAGGCCCTGGGCGATGCTGTCGTGCAGGCCGCGCGCCACCATGTTGCGCTCTTCCGAGATGGCCATTTCGCGCTCGCGCGCCGCGAGCCGCATGTTCTCGATGGCGGTGCCCAGCAGCCGGCCCAGCGTTTCCAGCAGGGCGGTCTCGCGGTCGTTGAATGACGTCTCGCTACGGAAGTGCAGGCTGAATACGCCGAGGTGCTGGTCCTGGGCGAAAATCTGGAACACGGACACCGTCGCGAACCCTTCGCGCGCGCAGCGCGACACGTCGGGGCCGGGCACCGCGCGCAGCAGCCGCACGACGGGGCGCTTGTCCTGCGCCGCCTCGCCGCACAGGCAGTCGCCGACCGGCATGCAGCGTTCGGCCTTGACCATCTCGTCGGACAGGCCGGCCTGCACGATGAGATGCACCTTGTCCGAATTGGCGTCGATGAGCCGCACGGAGCCGCCGTCCGCGCCGAAGTAGCGCATGATGCGCTCGACGAAGCCTTCGCACATCGGCTCCAGCGTCTGGCGCACCTGCAGGAAGGCGGCGCTGTCGTACAGCAGCGCCAGTTCGCGGTTCTGGCCTTCCAGCGCGGCCGTCTTCTCGCGCACCTTGTCTTCCAGGCTCGCGTAGACCTGTTCCACGCGGTCGGCCATCCGGTTGAAACCGGCCGCCAGCTGGCCGAATTCGTCCTGGCTGGCCACGTCGAGGCGGACGCCGAAATCCGTGTCGGCCATGCTGCGCATCCCCGCTTGCAGGCGCTCGACGGGGTCGACGATGAGGCTGAACATCAGGTACACGAGGACGACGGTCCCGCCCATCGCCAGCGCCATCAGCGCCAGCTGCGAGCAGCGCAGCCAGAACGTGCGCACCTCGTTGTCCCGTTCGATCAGGCCCACGATGGCGTCGATCTGGGCGACATAGGCATCGACCCCGCCGAGGAAGTCGCGCAGCGGCTGCAGGCGCTCGTCGCCGCGTGCCTGCAGCACCTGCAGCGCGAGCGGCCGCAGCTCGCGCTGCCAGCGCAGCGTGGCCATGGAAAAGCTGTCGCGGATGGCGGCCGTCGGCGGCAGGCCGAGGGGACGCTGCGGGTCGCCGCGGTCGATCAGCGCGAGGGTCGCATCGATGGACGCGATCTGCGCGCGCGCGTCGCGCGCGTAGCCGCCGCCGGGCGCGCGCACCTCGCGGCCGAGCAGCATCGCGAGCCGGTATTCCTGCTTGCGCACACCGCCCGTTTCGTTGATGGCGGCCGCCGAGCCTTCCAGCTGCCACGACAGCCACAACGTCGTGCCGATGGCGGTCAGCGCCAGCAGCAGGAAGCCGACCAGGGCGCCGGCGATGCGGGTCGACAGGCGCAGGTGGCCCGGGATCGGCGGATAAGCGGGCGGCGTCGTCATGCCGCGGCGTCCAGCGGCTGGACGAGGTTGAGGAATTCCTGCTTGCGCGGGGAGTAGGCCAGTAGCTCGCCGGTCCCGATGTCGAAATACCAGCCGTGCAGCGCGACCTTGCCCGCTTCCACGCGCCGGCGCAGCCACGGGTAGGTCATCAGGTTGTCGAGCGAATGGAGGATGCTGGCCTGCTCGGCGGCGCGGCAGCGGGCGTCGTCGTGCTTGTGCGGCAGCGCGCGCAGCACTTCCGCGCGCACCGGCTCCGCGATGCGCATCCAGCGCGCGACGAAATCCGTCTCCTCGGTCACGCGCTTGCCCGACATCAGGGCCCGGATGCCGCCGCAGCGCGCATGCCCGAGCACGACGACGCGCGCCACTTCCAGGCCGCATACGGCGAATTCGATGGCGGAACTGACGCCGGCCGACGCGTCCGCGGTGCACGGCGGGACGAGGTTCGCGATATTCCGGACGACGAAGATGTCGCCCGGATCGCAGCCCGTCAGCAGGGCCGGGTCGACGCGCGCGTCGCAGCAGCCGATGACGAGCGTGGACGGATGCTGGCCGTCGCGCAGCGAGGCGCGCACGACCGGCTCGCTCATGAAACGCTGCTGGAAGCGGGAAAAGCCGCGGATGAAGCGTTCGATGTCCTGCATGTCAGCCTCCCGTCTGCGACATGAAGCGCACGATTTTCTCGGGCCGCGCCGTGAAGTCGTGCTGGTGGGGTTTCAGTTCGATGGCGTGGCGGATCGCGGCTTCGAGTTCCGCGTCGCTGGCGCCGGCGCGCAGCAGCGGGCGGAATTCGAATTTCTCTTCCTGGCCCAGGCACAGGTACAGCGTGCCGTCCACCGCCAGGCGCACGCGGTTGCAGGTGGCGCAGAAATGCTGCGACATCGGCGTGATGAAGCCGATGCTGCTCCTGCCGTCGCGGGTGGCGAGGTAGCGCGCCGGTCCGCCGCCCAGTTCCAGCGCCTGCGGCACGAGGTCGAATCGTTGCTGGAGTCGTTCGCGCACGGGCTGCAGGTCCATGTAGGCCGCGTTCTGGCCGGTTTCTCCCATCGGCATCACTTCGATCAGGCGCAGCACGAAGCCGTGGCCGATGCAGAATTCCGCCATGCGCTCGATCTCGCCGTCGTTCACGCCGCGCATCGCGACCATGTTGATCTTGATGGGATCGAAACCGGCCTCCTTGCCAGCCATGATGCCGTCCAGGATGCGCGCGTGGCTGTCGCGGCCCGTGATCGATTCCATGCAGGTGCGGTCCAGCGTATCGAGGCTGACGTTGATGCGCGCGACGCCGGCCTTGCGCAGCGCCTCGGCGTGGCGGCGCAGGGTCGTGGCATTGGTCGACAGCGACAGGTCGTCGACGCCGGGGATGGCGGCGATACGGCCGGCCAGGTCGGTCACGTGGCGGCGCAGCAGCGGCTCGCCGCCCGTCAGGCGGATGCGGCGCGTGCCGAGGCGGGCGAACGCACGCAGCAGGCGCTCGATCTCGTCGAACGTGAGCCAGTCCTCCGGCTCCTCGAACCCCTTGAAACCCGTCGGCATGCAATACGTGCAGCGCAGGTCGCAACGGTCCGTCACGGACAGGCGCAGGTATTCGATCGTTCGGCCGTAGCGGTCGCGCAACATTGCGGTTCTCCAAAGGGGTGATGGTGAAGATTGTAGAGACCGCGCGCCACTCTGGCTGTCGGCATGACGGATGACGGGAGCTAGTTCTTTCGGCGTATGTCGGGCCACGCAGGCTGCCGCTAGACTTGATTTCCTATCGGCAAGAATGTGTCGAAACGAGAGGAATTCATATGAAAATGTCAAATTTCAGGATCGGCACGCGCCTTGCCGCCGGCTTCGGCCTCGTGCTGGTGCTGCTCGCGCTCGTGGTCGCGGTCGGGCTGCAGCGCTTCCACGATGTCGGCCGGGCGACGGCGACGCTGATCGACGACGACTGGGCCAAGGCGGAAGCCGCCGCCACCATCGACACGATGACGCGGGCGAATGCGCGCCGCACGCTGGAACTGTTCATCGCGCCGGACGACGGCTACCGGACCCGGGTGCGCGAGAACATCGCGTTGAACCGGCACGAGATCGACGCTGCGCTGGCCACGCTGCGCCGCCTCGTCGCCAGCGCAGAAGGCAAGGCCGTGCTGGCCCGGGTGACCGAGCGGCGCGAGGCGTACGTGGCCTCGTTCACGCAGGTGAACGCCCTCGTCGACGCGGGCAAGCGCGACGAGGCGCAGCAACTGGTGCTGGCGGAAACCCTGCCGCGCCTGGACGTGTTGCAGCAGGCCGTGCATGACCTCAACGTGCTGCAGAAGGGGCGCGCGGTCGCCGCGGGCAAGACCGTGCAGGACCGGATCGCGTCGGGCCGGGTGCTGATGCTGGCGCTGGGCGGCGCCGCGCTGGCCGTCGGCCTCGTGTTCGCCGTCCGCCTCGCGCGCTCGATCGTGCTGCCGCTGCGCAGCGCCGTCGCGGTGGCGCAGCGCGTGGCCGGCGGGGATCTCACCAGCCGGATCGAGGCGGGTTCGCAGGACGAAGTCGGCGAGCTGCTCGGCGCGCTGGCGGCGATGAACGCGAGCCTTTGCACGATGGTCGGCGAAGTGCGGCGCGGGACCGAGACGATCGCCACGGCGTCCTCGCAGATCGCAAGCGGCAACATGGACTTGTCGGCGCGCACGGAGATGCAGGCCAGCGCGCTGCAGCAGAGCGCTTCGTCGATGGAGGAACTGACGGGCACCGTGCAGCAGAACGCGGACAATGCGCGCGCAGCGAACGCGCTGGCGGCGGCCACGGCGGCGATCACCGCCGAGGGCAGCGACGCCGTCGCGCGCGTGGCGGCCACGATGGACGAGATCAGTGACGGCGCGCGCCGCATCGCCGACATCACCGGCATCATCGACGGCATCGCGTTCCAGACCAATATCCTCGCGCTCAACGCCGCGGTGGAAGCGGCGCGTGCCGGCGAACAGGGCAAGGGCTTCGCCGTCGTCGCCACCGAGGTGCGCAATCTGGCGCAGCGGTCGGCCGCAGCGGCCCGCGAGATCCGGCACCTGATCGACGATTCGACCGCGAAGATCGCGGGCGGCACCGAACTCACCGGCCGCGCGGCCGACACCATGCAGCGCGTGTTGGCCAGCGTGCGCCAGGTGACGGGCATCATGGCCGACATCACGGCGGCCAGCGACGAGCAGCGCATCGGCATCGAGCAGGTCAACCAGGCCGTGGGCCAGATGGACAGCGTGACGCAGCAGAACGCGGCCCTCGTCGAGCAGGCCGCCGGCGCGGCGCAGGCCTTGCAGGAACAGGCGCATACGCTGAACGACACGATCCGCATGTTCAGGCTCGAAGCCGCCGGGCGCGTCTAACGGTAGCCCCGTTCGGCGCTTTGATCAACGGGAACGGCAACCTTACCTTCCAGATAAAACACGCAAGCGCCTTCCAACTCGACACGGTCGCCGACGAGCCGGCATGTCAGTTCGCCACCACGAGGCGAAGCCTGGAATGCGCGGAGTTCGCTCTTTCCCAGGCGTGCACTCCAATACGGTGCGAGTCCGCAGTGAGCGCCGCCGGTCACCGGATCTTCAGGTATTCCTTTGGCGGGCGCAAAATAGCGGCTCACACAATCCCATCGCTGGTCTCCCCGAGCGGTGACGACGACGCCGGGGCGGTCGAGCCGCGCGATCGCGGCAATGTCTGGCGCCAGGCCACGGACCGCCTCCATATCCTGCAGTACAGCGATGTAATTAAAACCGTCGTCCAGCGTCTCCACTGGCTCGATTCCCAGTGCTTCCGCCAGCCTCGCCGGAAGGGGTATCGATCGTGGCACGCGTACCGGAAAATTCATCACGTACCGGTCGCCCATGCGCCTGACGGTCAAGGGGCCACTCGCCGAATCGAACGTCACCGTCGTGCGCCCTGGCTGCAGCCGCTCCATGACGACGGCAGCGCTTGCAAGCGTAGCATGGCCACACAGCGGCACTTCAACCGTAGGCGTGAACCAGCGCAGGCGGCAATTGTCACCGTCTGGTACCAGAAAGGCAGTTTCCGGAACATTGTTTTCGGCAGCAATTTGACGCAGGAGTCCATCGTCCGCAAACGTCTCCATCAAGATCACAGCAGCCGGGTTTCCCCCAAAAAGCTGGCTGGTGAATGCGTCGACTTTGTAGATCGGCAAACTCGTTACTGAACGATTCATGGGCTTGAGTGTTGATAGCGGAGAGATTGCTTACGTCGCAGCAGCGCAACGATGGCGGTTGCGTTGATGGCCGACATTGATGAATTACGAAATGGTTGGTTCCGGGTTGTACCGATCAGCGACGCTTGTCTGGCCAAAGAAGCGGTCTATTTCGGCTCGAGGGTATTGCGAGACCCGGGCCGTCTGGAGACGTTTGCACTTCTCGAGGGGACCGAGCGATTTGTCGGGCGGGCAGATACCAAGAAGTTCCAGATGGGCCAGCCCAGGGATTGCCGTGAGCGGATCGAGCGACCGGATGGTGGTGGTCCTCCCGGACGCGTCCCAGCTTGGAAGCGTCGATAACGATAGTGATATCAGCCGTGTCAACCTGGCCAGCGGCCCGAGATCGCTGATCCTGGGCATGTGCACGATGCGTAGATAGCGGAGATTCTCGAGCCTTCCAAGGAATTCGAACGACTCGTCAGGAAAGGTGGCGATCACGAGTTCTTCCAGGTCGCGCAACTCGGCCAAGGGTTCGAGGCTCTTGTATCGGCAGTGCCATACCGTTGCACTACGTATCGCATCGGGATGAGCGATTACTGGAAAGATGCGCGCAGGGTCGCGCATGACCTTGAGGTGTGCTCCAGAAATTTCCATCCTGCTCTGACTTTCCTATGTTGATAAGGCCGGAAAAGGTCTGCATGTCGCCGATGTCGTTTTAGCCGAAAACACCTGCGATGCCTGACACCAAAACGACGATTCCAGTCGATCCAAAGGCGAACTTCAACCATTTGTTCGGCATAAGGCCCGATCCGGCAAAGAGGACAATGATCAGCAAGAGGAAAGTAGCGGAAGGAATATGCATTCCAATATGTAGAAAGTATGTGCGGGCGCGCCGGAACAGATGTCCGCTCATGGCCGACAGCCGGCGGTTGGACCGGCTCAGTGTACGCGGTTGTTGCTTGAATGGCAATTGCAGGGGTTTGTCAGGCGCTCCTAATGATCGTGACGCCGCATCAGCGCATCGATGCCGGCCACCGTGCCGGCCATCGCCAGCGCCGCGACGCCGGCGCCGGCCCACGTGGCGATGCGGTCGCCGGCCGCCCACTCCTGCCACGCCAGCACGGCGGGCATCAGCATCATCGGCGCCGTCATCGCGGTGGCGAGCCAGGCGTGGCGGCGCACGCCGGCCGACAGGCTCTCAACCACCGCAGCACCCGCCGCAGCAGCCGCCGCTCTTTTCCTTGCGCGCTTCGCCGTAGCCGGCGCCCAGCAGCGCCGCGGTGATGTCCTGCGTCGACGTGGCGTCCTCGTCGAACTCCACGTGCATCTCGCGGCCGCCCGGTTCGAGGTCGATGCCGCGCACGCCGGGCAGCGTGCACAAGGCGCTCGTGAGGCGTTCGATGTCGGCGAAGGCGAGAGGGGCCGAGAACTGGAAATCGTGTTGCATGATGCTCCTTTTGCGTTGGGTCGTTGGTACACCGTCAGGGTAGGGCGGCGCGCCGCCCCTGTCCTTGAACCGGTTTCAGGTTTTACGAATCAGGCGCAGCCGCCCAGGTAGTGGCACGACGTGCAGCGCGCGCAGCCGTCGACCTTGCGCAACGCCCGCGCGCCGCATTCCGGGCACTTGGCGCCCGTCTCTTCGACCGCCGCGATGCCAGGTGCCGGCACCTCGTCCGGCGTGCCGCGCCGAGCCAGCAGGCGGTCCAGCGCGTCGGCGGACACCTGGTTGCCGTAGGCGTCCAGGAAGCCGCGCCGGATCAGGATCCGCTGCAGCATGAAGGCGATCGCCGCCACTTCCGAATCGTGGTACATCGGCACCTGCACGCCGTCCGCCCGCGTCAGCTGGCCGCAGCGCACCGGTCCCTTCTCCCACACGACCGCGCGCATGTCGGCGAGGGCCTTGGCGATGGAACTGCCGGCGCGCGCGGCCAGCGACAGCAGGCGCATCGTGGAGGTGATCCACTGGTGGCCGTCGCTGCGCTGGTTGGCGGGCATGAAGAACTCGAACGGGCGCTCGATGGCGAGGTCGCGTCCGTGCAGCCGTCCTTCCACGCGCATGAAGCTGATGGTCAGATACACCGTCTTCTTGCCTTCCTGGGTCGTGTATTCGACCTTCGAGGTGACCGATTCCAGTTCGCCCGCCGGACGGCTTTCGAAGCGGCGGCGCAGCGGATCCACATCGCCCGGTGCTGCGGCCGCGGGCGGCGGCGCGACACTCAATACGCTGCCCGTGACGGCGTTGGGCCGGTAGGTGGCCAGGCCCTTCAGGCCGGCGCGCCACGCCTCAGTATATAAATCCTTGAAGTCGTCGAACGGGTAGTCGGCCGGCACGTTGACCGTCTTCGAGATCGCGCCGTCCACGTACGGCTGCACGGCCGCCATCATGCCGAGGTGGTCCTGCGCGGACATCTCCAGCGCCGTCACGAACTGCGCCGGCAGTGCGGAGACGTCGTGGCCGAGGTGGCGGTACAGGCGCCACGCATGGTCGGCCACCTCGTAGATGCGCGTGCTGTCGTCCGGCATGCGCTTCTTGCGCTGGTAGACCCACGAAAAAGCGGGCTCGATGCCGTTCGAGGCGTTGTCCGCGAACGCGAGCGCGATGGTGCCCGTGGGTGCGATCGACATCAGGTGCGAATTGCGGATGCCGTGGCGGGCGATCGCTTCGCGCAGCTCATCCGGCAGGCGCCGCGCGAATGCGCCGTCCAGGTAGCGCTCCGCATCGAACAGTGGGAACGCGCCTTTTTCGCGCGCCAGCGCCACCGATGCTTCGTACGCGGCGTCGCGCAGGGCGCGTGTGACGTCGGCGGCGAACGCGCGGCCCTCGTCGGCGTCGTAGCGCAGGCCCAGCATGACGAGCGCGCTGCCCAGGCCCAGGAAGCCGATGCCGATGCGGCGCTTGTCGCGGCCTTCCGCCGCCTGCTGGGGCAATGGCCATTCGGTGGCGTCGAGCGCGAGGTCGAGCATGCGCACCCCGACGGCCGTCACTTCGCGGAACGTGTCGAGGTCGAAGCGCGCCTCCGGCGTGAACGGCTGGCGCACGAACTTCGTGAGGTCGAGCGAGCCCAGGTCGCAGCAGCCGTACGGCGGCAGCGGCTGCTCGCCGCACGGGTTCGTGGCCGCCAGCGTCTCGGCGTAGTACAGGTTGTTTTCGCCGTTGATGCGGTCCAGGAACAGCACGCCCGGCTCCGCGTGGTCGTAGGTCGACCGGATCACCTTGTCCCACAGGTCGCGTGCCCGCACGGTGCGGTAGACCCAGCGGCCGTCCGGGCGCAGGTACGTGCCGTTGGCCTGGTCGTCCGGCCCTGGCTCGGCCGCGTGGGTCAGCTCGACGGGATCGTCGTCCAGCACGGCGCGCATGAACGCGTCCGTGACGCCCACGGAGAGGTTGAAATTGCTGAACGCGCCGCCGTCCTTGGCGGCGACGAAGGCCTCGATGTCGGGATGGTCGATCCGAAGGACACCCATCTGGGCGCCGCGGCGCGCCCCGGCCGATTCGACCGTGCGGCACGACGCGTCGAACACGGCCATGTACGACACGGGGCCGGACGCGCGCGACCGCGTGCCTTTCACGAGGCTGCCGGCGGGGCGGATCGCGGAAAAATCGTAGCCGACGCCGCCGCCGCGGCGCATGGTTTCCGCCGCTTCGGCCACGGCGCCGTAGATGCCGGGAATGGCGCCGTCGCGGCCGCTGATCGCGTCGCCGACGGGCTGCACGAAGCAGTTCATCAGGGTGGCCTTCAGGCCGACGCCGGCCGCCGAGTTGATGCGGCCGGCGGGCACGAAGCCGTGGTCCTGCGCCCACAGGAAGCGCTGCTCCATCTCCAGGCGCAGCGGCTCGGCTTCGTGCGCGGCCAGCGCGCGCGCCACGCGGGCGCGCACTTGCGCGACGGTCGTCTCGTCGCCCTTCGCGTATTTTTCCTGCAGTACGTCGGCCGACACGTCCTGCGTCGGCATGGATGCGGCAAAGAGGGATTCGTTGGCGTTCATGTCATCCTCGGTGATAGTCAGGCGTCCACTATCCCCGAGGCCCGCCGGCCCCGCCTTAAACTGGTTGAAGCATTCGGCGTTCCGCCGCCAGCAGGGCCACGTCGCCCGCCACCTCGCGCGCGACGGCGGCCGCTTCGGCCGGATCGAACTGCATGTGGTAGCGCTTGCGCACGCCGTGTTCGGCCAGCTGGAAATGCAGGTCGGGCGTCACGCCGTGGCGCGCGAGGCAGTGGCGCGCGCATTCGAGCGGGCAGCCGTCGATCGCGACGACGGGCCGCCCGGATCTCGCTAGCTTGACGAGCGACGGCACGTCGCCGCCCACGCCGGCGATGCAGGACATCTCGGCGACTTCCTCCCGGTCGAGCTCCAGCGCGATGTGGTTGGCCATCTGCGCCGCGCTGGAACAGCCGGAGCAGGAATAGACGAGCGGGAAAACGGTGCGATCACGGCCCATGGGGTTCTCCTGTCAACGGTCGATGGCGTCCAGCGTATTCTTGATGAGCAGACCCAGCTCCGTGTCGCCTTCCATCACGAGGCGGCGGCTGAAGAACAGCGTGTCGGGATCCTCGCGGCGCGTGGCCAGCAGGCCCAGGTCGTACAGGGTCGCGCCGATGACGACGTCCGGTGCCGTCTTCGACGTCACGGCCGCGAACGAGCGCCCGTTCCACGCGACGTCGAAAGTGACGCCCGCGTCCAGCACGGCCAGGCGCAGCCGCTTGCGCAGCAGCTGCGCGCGCGAGTCGTCGTCCAGGTGCGGCTTCAGGCCCGCGTTCAGGCCCGCCGCGAACAGCCACGCGCCGGGCCGGCCGGGCAACCGGGACAGGACGTGGCGGACGGGCGCCGGCAGGCGGTAGGGGGACGCGTTCATGCGGCCACCTCGTCGAGGCCGGGACGGCCGTGCCAGAAGCCGTTGCAGGCGGCGCCCGGCATCCACGCGCCCATCTGCGCGCGCGCGGCGGCCCCGGTCAGGGCGCCCGTCAGCACGCCGTGCACGCTGGCGACGATGTCCGCCATGTGGGCCGACTGCGGGCTCAATCGGACGGCGCCCACGCCCAGCGCGCGCATGGCGGGCAGCGCGTCGACCAGGTTGTAGACCTTCGCGGACTTGGTCTGGATGCCGTTCAGGACGAGGAACGGCTTGCCTTCCTGCGTGTTCAGCACGAGGCCGTCCGGATGGTCCAGGCAGCTGAAGCGGCAGTCGTCCTTGGGCAGGTTGCGGTGGCGCGCCGTGAAGCAGCGCGCGGAAAACGCGAGCGGCATGCGGCCGTAGGCGAACACCTCGGTCTCCACGCCGGCCGGCAGGGCGGCCTGCATGGCTGCGAGGCTGGTCGACGGCATCTCCAGCGGCGCGACCCAGCGCACGGCGCCGGCGCGGGCGAGCACGGCGAGCGTGGCCGGGTTGTAGATGTTCAGGTGCGGGCCGGCGACGAACGGGCGGCCGTCGACGCAGTGCACGGCGCCCATGTCGTTCGCCTCGACGAGGAAGCGGCCGTTGCCGGCGACGCGGCGCAGGGTGCTCAGGTCGGATGGCGATTCGATCAGCACCTGGGTCGACAGCACGACTTCCTTGCCGGCGCCGGCCAGCCGTTCGGCCAGGGTGAGCCAGTCGGAAGGACGCAGCTCGTGCCGGCGCGAGCACACGGTTTCGCCGAGGTAGACGATGTCGACGGGTGTCGTCGCCAGCGCATCGTAGAACGCGAACACGGTATCGCGCGGCCAGTAGTATTGCAGGGGCCCGAGGGCAATCTTCATGATGGTCTTTCGGTACGGGGTCATTTCCAGGGGCGGTGGTAGGCACCCAGCGTGTGCTGGCTGCCTTCGGCGACGTTGTCCAGGCTCGTCATCCACTCGCGCCGGACCGTGTAGCGGCCGTGTTCCGCGAGGCAGGCGTCGATCGCGGCGCGCCACACCTTCGTGACCTGGGCCACGTACGCGGGGCTGCGCTGGCGGCCTTCGATCTTGACGGCGCGCGCGCCCACTGCCGCGAGCTTCGGCAGGATCTCGAGCGTGTTGAGGCTTGCCGGCTCCTCGATCGCGTAATACGTCTCGCCGTCCACGTCGAAGCGGCCCTTGCACAGCGTGGGGTAGCCGGCCTGCTCGCCGTCGCCGTAGCGGTCGATGAGGACGTCGTACAGGCGCGCCTCCAGCGCGCGCGGCGTCGGCGTCCAGCGCACGGCCTTCGCGGGCGAGCACACGCCGTGCGTGTTGGGCGATTCCCCGGTGGCGTACGACGACAGCTGGCAGCGGCCCTCGGCCATCACGCACAGGCTGCCGAAGCCGAACACCTCGATCTCGATGGGCGAGTGCTCGATGACTTTCTCCGCCTGGGCCAGCGACAGCACGCGCGGCAGCACGGCGCGCGCGATGCCGAAGTGGCGGTGGTAGAACGCAATGGCGTCGATGTTCGTCGCCGAGCCCTGCACGGACAGGTGCAGCCGCAACTGGGGATGCACGCGCGCCGCGTATTCCATCAGGCCCGGGTCGGCGAGGATCACGGCATCGATGCCGTGCGTGGCGGCGCGGTCGAGCGCGCGCCGCCAGGGACCGTCGCCGCCCGGCTGCGGATAGGTGTTCAGGGCAAGGAACACCTTGCGGTTGCGGTCGTGGGCATAGCGGATGCCTTCGGCGATGGCGTCTTCGGAGAAGTTCAGGCCGGCGAAGTTGCGCGCGTTGGTCGCGTCGCGAAAGCCGAGGTAGACGCAGTCGGCGCCGTGGTCGATGGCGGCCTTGAGGGCCGGCAGGCTGCCGGCGGGACAAACGAGTTCGAGGGAGGGAGAGGTCATGGCGGGCGGGTGAACGGTAACGCAAAGAGCATAATGACGCGCCGCCCGCGGCGCCTTGAACGAGGATAAGTAAATCCGGGTTCAGGCAAATCGGACGGCGTCGCCTTCCGTGTCGAACGCGAGGAACCGTTCGATGGCGCCGCGGTGCACGGCGTCGATCATCATCTTGAGGCCGCGGTCGACGCCGGACGCCTGCTGTTCCCCTGCCAGCGCCGCGACGAACACCATGTCCCACGGCTGGCCCGTCGCGCGCGACTCGGCGGCCAGCGCACCGAAATCCGCCAGCTCGTCGAGACCCTTGTCGACGCACATCACGGGCGCCAATGCGCCGCCGCGGCCTTCCTCGAAGCGGCGCGCCTGGCCCGGCGTGTGCGTCTGCGGCAGTTCGGCGACCGCGAACACGAACAGCAGGCGCTGCGCCTCGGGCTGGGCGCGCGCGGCGGCGAGGAAATCGGAAAAATTCGAGAGCTGCATGGGGAATCCGTGACAAAGGGGAGGATGGTCCGATTGTAGGCGGCTTCCCCGCGCGCGTAAGTCGGCACGATGGAGGACGCCGCCTAGTTCTTCCGGACTATCCCGCGCGGCCGTCGTACGCGCGAGAATGGCGGCATCCCGACCATTTCATGACATCCCGCGACCGTGGCCACCATCGATCCCTGCACCTTCCTGCGCCGCCTGCCGCTGTTTTCCGACCTCGGCGACGACGAACTGCGCGCCGTCGGCGCGGCCGCCACCGAGCAGCACGTCGACCGCGGCCGCACCATCGTCGAGCGGGGTGACCCGTGCGAGGGGTTTCACTCGATCCTGTACGGACAGGTCAAGCTGGCCTTCATTTCGCCGCAGGGCCAGGAAAAGGTCATCGAGATCCTCGGCGCCGGCAAGACGTTCGGCGAGGCGGTCATGTTCATGGAAAAGCCGTACTTCGTGACGGCGACCGCGCTGGAAGACTGCCTGCTGCTGCACGTCCGCAAGGAAGCCATTTTCGCCGAGCTGGAACGGAGCGCGGCATTCGCCCGGCGCATGCTGGCCGGGATGAGCCGGCGCCTGCACGGCCTCGTCGCCGATGTCGAGGCGTACACGCTGCATACGGGCGGCCAGCGCGTCGTCGGCTATCTGCTGAAGGATGCGCCCGAATCCGGCGCGACGGTGCGGCTGTCCGTCAGCAAGCGCCTCGTCGCGTCGCGCCTGAACATCACACCCGAGTATTTTTCGCGCGTGCTGAACGATCTCACGCGGCGCGAACTCGTGCGCGTGGACGGGCGCGACATCGCGATCCTCGACGCGAACGGATTGCGCGCCTACGAGGGATAAGCGTCCGCGACCTGTTTCGTCTCGCGCGCGATCACGGCTTCCTCGTCGGCCGGCAGCGCCCACACGGCGACGGCGCTGTCCGGCGCGTGCAGGCGCGGGCCGTGGGTCGCATTGGCGTCCGCGTCGAGGCGCATGCCCAGCCATGCCGCCTGCGCGCACACGCGGGCGCGGATGTCTGCCGCGTGTTCGCCGATGCCGCCCGTGAACACGAGCACGTCGAGGCCACCCGCCGCCGCGGCCAGGGACCCGAGTTCGCGCGCGATGCGGTACACGAACACGTCGACCGCCTCGCGCGCGGCCGGGTCCGGGCTCGCGAGCAGGGTGCGCATGTCGCCGCTGATGCCGGAGAGGCCCAGCAGGCCGCTATCGCGGTACAGCAGGCGTTCCAGCGCGTCTGGCGTCATCCGTTTTGCGCGCAGCAGGTGCAGCACGAGGCCGGGATCGAGGGCGCCGCAGCGCGTGGCCATCGGCAGGCCGTCCAGCGCGGAAAAGCCCATCGACGTCGCCACGCTCCGGCCGTCGATCATGGCGCACATGCTGGCGCCGCTGCCCAGGTGGGCGACGACGACGCGGCCATGGGCACGCGGTTCGATCGCGGGCAAGGTGTCGGCGATATGGGTGTACGACAGGCCGTGGAAGCCGTAGCGCAGCATGCCTTCATCCGCGCATGCCCGCGGCAGGCCGTACAGGCGCGCGACCCGCGGGTTCCCGAGGTGGAACGCGGTGTCGAAGCAGGCGACCTGCGGCAGGCCCGGATGCAGGCGCGCCATCGCTTCCATGCCGGCCACGTTGTGCGGCTGGTGCAACGGCGCCAGCGGGGCGAGGGCCTGCAGTTCGGCGAGCAGCGCCGGCGTGACGAGCGCCGGTCCCGCATGGTTGTTCCCGCCGTGGACGACGCGGTGGCCGATGGCCGCGAGCCGGGCCGGCGCGAGATGGCTCTCGACCTGGCCGATGATGGTACGCAGTTGCGCGGGGCCGTGGCCCTCCACCTGGCCGTGCGCGGTCGCGACGAGGTCCGCGCCCCGTTCCACGTACACGGCGTACTTGATGCTGGACGAGCCGGCGTTGATGCATGCATATCCTTTGGCTGCGTCGTCCGTCATGGCGATCCGATCACGGCGGCCGCCGCCGAGTGGCGCACGAGCAGGGACGCCAATGGGCACGACGCGAGGCGGGCCAGCGGCCCGTCCGCGCGGCTGGTGAGCATGATGGGCACGCGCGCCCCGAGCACGATGCCGGCCACCTGCGCCTCCGCCAGGTATTCCAGCTGCTTGGCGAGCATGTTGCCCGCTTCCAGGTCGGGCACGACGAGGATGTCGGCCCGGCCGGCCACCGGCGACACGAAGCCTTTCGTGCGCGCCGCTTCTTCCGACACGGCGAGGTCGAACGCCATCGGCCCGTCGATGATCGCGCCCTCGATCTGGCCGCGGTCCGCCATCTTGCACAGCGCGGCCGCCTCGATGGTCGACGCGATCTTCGGGGACACCGTCTCGAGCGCGGACAGGATCGCCACGCGCGGCGCCGCGATGCCCAGCGCGTGCGCCAGCTCGATCGCGTTGCGGACGATGTCGCGCTTGTCTTCCAGCGTCGGGTAGATGTTGATGGCAGCGTCCGTGAGGAGCAGCGGGCGCGGATACGTCGGCACGTCCAGCGCGAACACGTGGCTGATGCGGCGGCCCGTACGCAGGCCGGTGTCGCGGGCGACGACGGCATGCATCAATTCGTCCGTGTGCAGCGCGCCCTTCATGATGGCGCCGACCTCGCCCGTGCGCGCCAGCGCCACGGCGGCGTCGGCGGCCGCGTGGCTGTGCGCGGTCGGCACGATGCGGTACGGCGTGAGGTCGACGTTCGCCTGTGCGGCCGCCTGGCGGATCTTCGCTTCCGGGCCGACGAGCACCGGTGCGATCAGGCCTGCGCGCGCCGCTTCGACGGCGCCCAGCAGCGACACCGTGTCGACCGGGTGGACGACGGCCGTGGGCACGCGCGGCGCATCCTGCGCTGCCGCCAGCAGCGCGCGGTAGCGGCCGCCGCGCTCGCGCAGGCGCACTTCCGGCAGCGCGATACGGGGCCGCGCGACCTTCTCGGTCGGCGCGATGACCTCCGCCGTGCCGCTCGCCACCTGCTGGCCGTGCTGGTTCGTCACCGTGCAATCGAGCGTCACGCGGTGCTTGTCCGGATCGAGGCGGGTGACGGTGAGCAGCACGGTCACGGTGTCGCCCAGGCCCACCGGCTCCAGGAAGCGCAGCGACTGCCCGAGGTAGATCGTGCCCGGACCGGGCAGCTGGGTGCCGAGCACCGTCGAGACGAGCGCGCCGCTCCACATGCCGTGCGCGATCACTTCATGGAACATGCTGCCGCGTGCGTAGTCCTCGTCCAGGTGGGCCGGATTGACGTCGCCCGACATGACGGCGAACAGTTCGATGTCGGCGCGGGTCAGCGTGCGCGCGAGGCTCGCGCTGTCGCCGACCTTCAGTTCGGCGAACGTGCGGTTGCTGATCGTGTCCATCGTTCACCCCAGTATGTGGTAGCCGGCGTCGACGTATTCGACGTTGCCCGTCACGAGGCGCGCACCGTCGCTCGCCAGGAAGGCGGCGAAGGCGCCCACGTCGTCCAGCCGGGCCAGCATGTGCTCGGGCGCGCGCGACCAGGCGTCGCCGAGGAGCTCGTCGAAGTGTTCCAGGCCGGACGCGGCGCGCGTGCCCATCGGGCCCGGCGACACGGCGTTCACGCGGATGCGCCGGCTGCCCAGTTCCGCCGCGAGCGCGCGCACCGACGCCTCCAGCGCCGCCTTCACGGGGCCCATCAGGTTGTAGTGGGGGACGACCTTTTCGGCGCCGTAGAACGTGAACGTCAGCAGGCTGCCGCCGTGCGGCATCAGCGGCTCCGCCAGTTTCGCGCAGCGGATGAAGGAATGGCACGACACGTCCATCGCCAGCGCGAAACCTGCCGCCGAGCAGTCGGCGACCCGTCCCTGCAGGTCGTCCTTCGGTGCGTACGCGATCGCGTGGATGACGAAATCGAGCGTGCTCCATGCGGTGCGCACCGCGTCGAACACGGCCTCGAGCTGGCCGGGCGCGCGCACGTCGCACGGCAGCACGAGCGGGCAGCGCAGCGCCTCGGCCAGCGGGCGCACGTTGGGTTCGGCGGCGTCGTCGAAATACGTCACGGCCAGTTCGGCGCCGCACGCGGCCATCACGCGCGCGCAGCCCCAGGCGATGCTGCGGTCGTTGGCGATGCCGAGAATGAGCCCGCGCTTGCCGCGCAGGTCGATGAGAGCGTTCTGCATGGGATTCTCCAGTGAGGGTTCAGCGTTCCAGCACGTAGCGGCCGGGTGCCGGACCGAGCGCGGCGCCCGGCGCGGGCGGCGCGGTGCGGCCCGTGCTGCCGGCTTCCAGCCAGTCGGCCCAGGCGGGCCACCACGAGCCGTCGCGCGCGGGTGTCGCGGCCAGCCAGTCGTCCGGGGCCACGTACGTGTCGCCATCGCTGCGGCGCGCGCGGCGGTAGTGCCGGCCGCCGTGCCCGGGTTCGCTGACGATGCCCGCGTTATGGCCGCCGCTCGTGAGCACGAACGTCACGTCGGCGTCGGCGACGAGATTGATCTTGTAGACGGACTTCCACGGCGCCACGTGGTCCGATTCGGTGGCGACGACGAACAGCGGCGCGCGGATGTCGGCCAGTGCCACGGGCCTGCCGTCGATGCGATACCTCCCCTCGAACAGATCGTTCTTCAGGAACAGCCGGCGCAGGTATTCGCCGTGCATCCGGTACGGCATGCGCGTGGCGTCCGCATTCCACGCCATCAGGTCGTTCATCGGCTGGCGCTGGCCGAGCAGGTAGTCGTTGACGATGCGCGACCACACGAGGTCATTGGAGCGCAGCAGCTGGAACGCGCCCGCCATCTGGCGCGTCTGCAGGTAGCCCTGGCGCCACATGATGTCTTCCAACAGATCCAGTTCGCTGTCGTCGATGAACAGCGACAGCTCGCCCGGCTCCGTGAAGTCGGTCTGGGCGGCGAACAGCGTGAGCGATTGCAGGCGTTCGTCGCGCCGGCCCGCCAGGTACGCGGCGGCGATCGCGAGCAGGGTGCCGCCCAGGCAGTAGCCGACGGCGTTCACGCGCCGGTCGGGGACGATGGCGTTGACGGCGTCGAGCGCGGCCAGCACGCCCAGGCGCAGGTAGTCGTCCATGCCCAGGTCGCGGTCGGCCTCGCCCGGGTTGTGCCACGAGATCATGAAGACCGTGTGGCCGCGGCCGACGAGGTAGTTCACGAGCGAGTTGTGGGGCGACAGGTCGAGGATGTAGTACTTCATGATCCATGCGGGCACGATCAGCACGGGTTCCGCATGCACGTCCGCCGTCGCGGGCGCGTACTGGATCAGTTCCATCAGCCGGTTGCGCAGGACGACGCGGCCCGGCGTGGCGGCCACCTGGCGGCCCGGCACGAAGTCGTCGGCGCCGGCCGGCGGGCGGTCCGTCAGCAGGCGCCACCAGTCGTCCGCGACGTGCGCCAAGCCTTTCGCGACATTCATGCCGCCCTGTTGCACCGTGGCCTGCAGTACTTCCGGGTTCGTCGCGACGAAGTTCACTGGCGACATCATGTCGAGCAGCTGGCGCGCGACGAACGACACGACCTGTTCGTGGTGCGGCGCGACGCCGCCGATGCCGGTCGTGACGTTGTGCCACCACTGCTGGTTGAGCAGGAAGCCCTGCTGGATCACGTTGAACGGCCACTGCTGCCAGGCGGCGCCGTCGAAGCGGCGGTCCTGCGGCAGCGGCTGGATGCAGGGTGCCGCCGGCCCGGCCGCCGCGCGCGCGGCGTAGTCGCCGAAGCGGCCCGCCTTGCGCAAGGCCTTGTCGCACAGCCGGGCCCATTTGCCGGGCGACTGCGCCAGGTGCAGGCTCCAGTCCATCCACGCGAGCGCCAGCGCGGCGGGCGAGATGCCGGACGTCATGCGGCCAAGCGCGGCGTGCAGCATCCGGTCGGTCATGGCGGGAGGTTCGATATCCGCCCAGGGGTCGGTGGCTGGTGGGTTGAATTTGTCCATGCACCCACCTTACCGGTTTGATCGAATTCAGATCGTTGATCTAGATCAAAATCTTGAAATATGGTTAATCAGCGCGCAGTGCCTGCACCAGCTGTTCGTCGAGGCCGTAGATATCGTCGGCGAACAGGGCGCGGCCCTCGCGGTCCGTGAGCGCCGTCGCGTAGAACAGCACGACGGGGACCGGCTCCCGCAGCGGCACCGTGACCGTGCGGCCCGGCCGCAGCGCCGTGGCCACGGCGCCGGCATCCCAGCGCACTGGATCCGCCAGTACGAACTGCGCGAGCGCGGCCGGATCCTCGACGCGGATGCAGCCATGGCTCAGGTCGCGCCGCGACCGGGTGAACAATTCCCGCGCCGACGTCGAGTGCAGGTAGATGTTCATCGGGTTCGGCATGGCGAACTTGACGGCGCCGAGCGCGTTCTTCGGGCCCGGCCGCTGCCGGACCCGCGCCGTGCCCGCGCGCAGTGCGGCAGCGACAGCGGCGTCGGGCAGGACCTGGCCGGCGGCGGATACGGCTTCCATGTCGTTGCGAGCCAGGTAGCCCGGATCGCGTGCCAGCTTCGGGATGATCTCGGCCTTCTCGATGCTGCGCGGGACGTTCCAGTATGGATTGAATTCCAGGTAGCGCATCTGGCCGATGAACAGCGGCGTGGGCGTGCGCGCGGCCGCACCAACGATCACGCGCATTTCGAGGAGTTGCCCGGCCGGATCGCGGCCGTCGAATGCCCACAGGCGATAGGCCGGCACGTCCACGACGACGACACGGCCTTGCGGCGGACGCGGCAGCCAGCGCAGGCGTTCCAGGGTCAGTTCCAGCTGCGTCACGCGGCGGGCCGGCGGCACCGCCAGCGCGGCCAGCGTGCCCGCGCCCAGCACGCCGTCCTGCGCGAGGCCGTGGCGCGCCTGGAAGCGGCGCACGGCGACCGCCAGTTCGGGCGTGTAGACGTCGCCGGCGGGCGGTTCGGCATCCAGGTCGCCGACCAGGCGCAGACGCTCGCGCAAGAGGGCCGTGCCGGCATACCGCATGCCCGGTTCGATCCGCTTCGCCGGCAGCGGCGGCAGGTCCGGCCAATGCGGGCTGGCGGCGGCGAGGGCGCGGTAGCGGGCCAGCGTGGCCTCGACCCGGCGCACCATCGGGAACTGTGGCGACGCCGTGTCCACCGCTTCCGCCAGGCGGCCGGTGCGCAGCGCCTGGCGCAGGTGCGCCACGGGGTCGAAGGCGTCGTCGGACGATAGGCGGTAGCCGGAGGCGACGCGGCCGAAGTGCAGGTCGGCCAGGTACTGCAGCATGGCGGTGCCGAGGTCCCGTTCCAGCGCGAGGGCGGCCACGTCGTCCGCACCGGCAGCGAGTCGCGTGGCCAGTCCGTCGGCGTCGTAGCGCGCCGGGTCGAGCCCGTGCGCGGACGCGTCGCGCAGCAGGCGCACGGCTTCGCGTGCACGGGCGCCGCCGTCGTCCAGCCAGGCGGGCGGCGGCGCAGCGCCGGCAAACAGCCGTGCCGTCAGCGCGCGGGCGTCGACGGGACCGCGCGGCGTGTCCTGGACGGCGGCGGCGAGTGCGGGGACCAGAGCGAACAGGAGGCAGCAGAGCCAGCGGGAGGCGATGACGTTCATGGCTGCACGATAGACCTCCGGTTGCCGCATCGTCATTGATGCAGGTCAAACTGCCCGTATGGGGCTTCAATTGACGAAACAACCGAACGTTTTGAGAAAGATTAATTTGTCATCAACATTTCATGATTGTTGCCTAGGCTAAAGCCTCGCTGAGCATCAAATCCGTCATTTCCGATAATCAACCTGGATGAGTCAAATGCAACTTTCTGATCTCGCGTTCCCCGTCGTCATGGTGCACGCATGAGCCGCCGCGGCTTCCTCCGCACGCTGGCCCAGGCCGGCGGCGCCAGTGCCGTCCTCGCTTCCTTCCCGCCCGCGATCCAGAAGGCGCTGGCCCTGCCGGCCAACCAGCGCACCCGCAGCCTGCAGGACGTCGAGCACATCGTCGTGCTGACGCAGGAGAACCGCAGCTTCGACCATTATTTCGGCACGCTGGAAGGCGTGCGGGGATTCGGCGATCCGTTCCCGATTCCCGTGATGGACCGGCAGAACCTCTTCAACCGCAAGACGGTCTTCGTGCAGCAGTCGGTCGGCGGCGCGCCGGTGCCTGGCCGGCCGAACTGGCCGCAGAGCCGCGCCATCGCGCCGTTCCGCCTGAATACCGTGCAGGACTTCCCGGTCATGCGCGTGGCCGGCACGCCGCACGCGTGGCTGGATGCGCAGCTGGCATGGGACCACGGCCGCATGAACGACTGGTGTACCGTGAAGCAGAACCATTCGCTGGGCCATTACGCCGAGGCCGACGTGCCGTTCCAGTTCGCGCTGGCCCGCGCCTTCACGATCTGCGACCACTATCACTGCGCGACCCAGACCGGCACCAACACGAATCGGCTGTTCCTGTTCACCGGCCATAACGATCCGCTGGGCGCCGCCGGCGGCCCGTCGACCGACAACAGCCACGACGACTTCAATCCGGACCCGAACACCGACTACCGCTGGACGACGTATCCGGAGCGCCTGGAAGCGGCCGGGATCAGCTGGCAGGTCTACCAGAACATGGCGGACAACTTCACCGACAATTCGCTGGCCGGCTTCCGTTCGTTCCGCAACGCGTGGTATCAGCGCCCGGGCTATTCGCCGTCGTTGCGCAACCGCGGCGTGAGCACGCGCGATCTCGACCTGCTCAAGGCGGACGTGCTGGCCAACCGGCTGCCGCAGGTGAGCTGGGTGGTCGCCACCGCGGAAGGGTCCGAGCACCCGGGGCCGTCGAGCCCCGCGTCCGGCGCCGACTACATCGCCCGCGTGCTCGATGCGCTGACGGCCAATCCGGAAAGCTGGAGCAAGACGGTCTTCATCATCAACTTCGACGAGAACGACGGCTTCTTCGACCACATGCCGCCGCCGGCCGTCCCGTCGTACACGACGTACAGCCCCGATCCGGCACAGGCCCGGTTCGCGGGCGCGTCGACCGTCGACACGACCGGCGAATACCACCACATCCTCAACGGCGCCGACGCGCGCACCTTGCACCGCCCGTACGGCCTGGGCCCGCGCGTGCCGCTGTACGTCATCTCGCCGTGGACCAAGGGCGGCTGGGTCAATTCGCAGGTGTTCGACCACTCGTCGATCGTCCGCTTCATCGAGGCGCGCTTCGGCGTGCGCGAGCCGCTCATCAGCCCATGGCGCCGTGCCGTCAGCGGCAACCTGCTGTCGTGCTTCGATTTCGTGAACCTGAACGACAGCGCGGCCGCCTTGCCCGACACGGCCGCGCGGCGCGCGCTGGCGCTGAGCCTCGGCAGCACCAAGGTCCCGGCGATCCCGACGGCCCTGTCGGCCCCCGTGCAGGCGGCCGGCGTGCGTCCGGCCCGCGCGCTGCCGTACGAACTGCAGGTACAGGCGCAGGTGTCCGCGACCGGCGGCCTGGTCGACCTCGCGTTCGAAAATGCGGGCGAAGCCGGTGCCGTGTTCCACGTGTACGACCGCCGCGCGCTGGACCAGATCCCGCGCCGCTACACGGTCGAAGCGGGCAAGCAGCTGACGGGCCGCTGGACCACGGGCGCCGCCTACGACCTGTGGGTGCTGGGGCCGAATGGCTTCCACCGCCACATCGCGGGCGACGTGCGCCGCGCCGCGGACGCCCCGTTGCCGGAAGTGGTCGTGCGCGCCGACCGCCGCGCGGGAGAGCTCGTCGTCGACTTCGTCAACAACGGCGGCCAGCCATGCACCTTCCAGCTCGTCGCCAACAAGTACACGACGATGCGGATCCCCGACGTGCGCGTGCCCGCACGCTCGCGCAGCACGTTGCGCCTGTCGCTGGCGCAGACCGCCAACTGGTACGACTACGCGGCGCGCGTCGACGGCATGCCGGGCTGGCTGCGGCGTTTCGCCGGCCACCTGGAAAACGGCCTGCCGTCGATCAGCGACCCGGCGATGCGGGGCGCGGCGCAACTCGACCAGTATCGTATCGTTTGATCAGGAGACTTCCATGCATGTTCGCTTCCTCATGGCCGCCGCGCTGCTCGCCGCGGCGTGCAACAGCCAGGCCGCCGTCGTCTACGGCAGCAACCTCGTCGTCAACGGCGATGCCGAAGCCGGCCTCGCCGGCTGGACCGGCTACGCGGGCTACAGCGCGTTCCAGTCCGTGGACTACGGCAGCAACTGGGTGCTGCCCACGCAACCGGGGCCGGCGGACCGCGGCAACAAGATGTTCGCCGGGTTCGGCCAGTATGCCGTCGGCTGGCAGACGCTGGACTTCGGCACCGCGACGTCCGGCACGATCGCCTATTCGCTGACCGGCTGGCTCGGCGGCTGGCAGGACCAGGGCGACAACGCGCTGTTCTATGTGCAGTTCCTCGACGAATTCGACAACGAAGTCGGGAACTCGGTGCTCGGCCCCGTCACGCCGCAGGACCGCAATGACCAGACCGGCCTGATGTACCGCGAGACCGATGGCTTCGTGCCGACGGGCACCCGCAAGCTGTCGTTCTGGCTGTCGATGGAGCGGCTCGTCTCGGGCGACAACGATGGCTATGCGGACAACCTGTCGTTCGTCCTGCAGGCGCCGCCTGCGGGCGAGGTGCCGGAACCCGGCGTGGCGGCGGTGTTCGCGCTGGGGCTCGGCATGCTGGGCTGGGCGCGCCGGTCAAGGCACTAGGCTGTGGCGGTGGCGCAGCACGGGCGCCGCGAGGTCGAGCCCGAGCCGCAGGCAGGCCACGGCGAGCAACAGGCCGGCGGCTGACGCCAGGGGCGGCACGGCGCACGCGGCGAGCAGCACCGCGACGGCCGCGGCGTGCCAGCGGCATTGCGCGCGCAGCCGGCTCGGGGCGATGAGTTCCGCGAACTTCGGCACCGGCGCGCGCGGCGGCAGGCGGGCGCGCAGGTGGTGCCACACGAGGAACGGGACGATCCGGTACAGCATGCCGTTCACGGCGGACATCGCGCAGCCGCCGAGGAAGCAGACGCCGACGACGACGTCCGGGACTTCGCCCGGCCACGCGAACAGCCAGGCCGCCCCGGCCAGCGCCGCGAGCGACAGCAGCCAGTACGGCGTGCCGGCCGCCGTGCGCGTGCGTTCGCGCCGCAGCAGCAGGGAAGCGGCGAGGCCGGCATAGCCCGTGACGAGCGCGGCGCCGGCCAGCGCGGGCACGGCGCGCCATGGCGCGTCCAGCCAGCGGCCCGCGACCCATCCGGCCAATGCGAGCAGCACGAGCGGCACGAGCGCGCGCGCGGCGAGCGGCGGAAACGGGTCGGTCGCCTGGAACATCGGGATCACCTGGAATGACACGGCCATCACGAGCGGCACCACCCAGCCGGCCAGGCCCAGCGCCGCGTGGGTGTCGACCAGCGGCAGCACGGGGACGGCCGGGCCGCCCGCGAGCCAGCCGGCAAGGAGCAGGCCGGCCACGACGCACGCCAGCAGCGCCGCGACGGCCGCGCGCATGCCGCCGGCGATGTGGGCGGTGGCCGCCGCGGCGCGGGTTCGTTGCCATAGCGAGGGCAGCAGGCAAGCCAGCAGCGCGCCGAACGCCGCCAGCAGCACGGCGCCCGCCAGCGCGAACAGCAGCGCATGCCCGGACAGGAACGCGGCCGCGAGCAGCGCCGCGCCGGCGCCCAGCAGCGGGCAGCTCCAGACGGCGAGGCGGTACGTTCCGCGCAGCGGCAGGCCGGCCACGGCGGGCACCATCTGCAGCAGCGAGCCGGCCATCGTCATCGTCAGGAAGCCCAGCGTGACGAGGTGGACGGCGGCGAGCGCCGGCGCGGACCAGCGCGACGCGAACACGGCCGCGCCATGCCACGCGACGACGCCGCCCGCCGCCACCCCGAACCAAGGCGCCGCGAGCAGGAACGCGAGCGGCACGGCGGGCGGCGGGAGGCGGGTGGTATCGACGGCGCGCCGCATCAGGCGTTCCGCGCGATGGTCACGAGGCAGCCGTCGTCCTGCCACTCGGATCGCCAGCGGTAGCCGGTGCGCGCGAGGATGCCGTACAGCGGGTGCGGCTCGCGCGCCAGCAGCACGCGCAGCCGCGCGCCGTCGGCGAGGGAATCGAGCGCGTCGAGCACGCGCTCCATGGGTTCGGGGGCGGGCAGGGCCCGCAGGTCGAGAAGATCGTTCATGACGGTGCGATGAGGCTGGACAGCGCAATGCCGTCCAGCGACTCGAGAAAGCAGGCCGTCGCGCGGCACAGCGCCCCTTTCAGCACGCACGCCGGCGCGAGCGGGCACGCGCGGGCGCGGCCGTCCAGGCAGGCGACGAGGTTGAAATCGGGCTCGGCGTGGCGCACGACGTCGCCCACGGTGATGTCCGCGGGCGCGCGGGCGAGGCGGATGCCGCCGCAGCGGCCCCGCACGGTCTCCACGAACCCGGCATGTCCCAGCTCGTTCACGATCTTCGTCAGGTGATGATGCGAGATCCCGTGCAGGGCGGCCACCTCGCCGGTGGTGGCGAGGCGACCGCGGTTGGCGCCCAGGTACATCAGGACGCGCAGGGCATAGTCGGTATGTTCGGTGAGACGCATGTCCGCTCCGGTGCCGGTGGGTTCAGGCCTTGGTGGAAACGCGCGCCTTGGCGGCGGGCCGGCCGGCGATCTCGATCGGCACTTCGACCGGGACCGTGGCCGGGCGGGCCGGGCGGCGCATCACCCGCAGCACGAACAGCGCGAGGAACAGGGTGCCCAGCGCGAACACGATGTCGCCCGGCACGCGCAGCCACACCATGTTCTCCATGAACGGGGAGTGGATGACTTCCGGCGAGCGCGCGAACCACATGCCCTTCGAGATGCTGGCCCAGGCCTGGTAGATGCCGGCCGGGACGAGCGCCATGAACACCATCATCGCGAGGCCGATGTTCAGCAGCCAGAACATCGGCTTGAGGAGGGCGTCCGACCAGGCCAGGCGGTCCGTCAGGCCGCGCAGGCAGAACAGCATCAGGCCCACGCCCAGCATGCCGTACACGCCGAACAGGGCGGCGTGGCCGTGGGCGGCCGTCATGTTCAGGCCCTGCATGTAGTACAGCGCGATCGGGGTGTTGATCGAGAAGCCCAGCAGGCCCGCGCCCACCGTGTTCCAGAAGCCGACGGCGATGAAGCACAGGATCGCCCAGCGGTAGCTCGCCACCCACGGCGCGGCCTTCATGCGCTGGTAGTTGCGGTAGGCTTCGATGCCGATCATCGACAGCGGCACGACTTCGAGAGCCGAGAACATGGCGCCGATCGCGATCACGGCCGTCGGGGTGCCGGTGAAATACAGATGGTGCAGGGTGCCGAGGATGCCGCCGAACAGGAACACGATGGTCTCCAGCACGATGGCGGCGTTGGCGCTGGCCGCGCGGATCAGGCCCAGGCGGGTGAACAGCAGGGCGATGACGGCCGTGGCGAACACTTCGAAGAAGCCTTCGACCCACAGGTGCACGAGCCACCACCTCCAGTACTCGACCATGGCGTAGTGCGTATGCTGGCCCCAGGTCAGCGACGTGGCGTAGAAGCCGCCGATGCACACGGCCGCGAGGAACACCATGGCGATCAGGCCGCGGCTTTCCGACGGCTTGCGCAGCGCGGGCCACAGCCCGCGGCCCAGCAGGAAGGCCCAGAACAGCAGGCCGACGAACAGCAGGTATTGCCACACGCGGCCCATGCTGGTGAATTCCAGGCCCTGGTTGCCGAGCCAGAAGCTGAAGTCGACGCCGCGGTGCTGCAGCGTGCCGAGCCAGCCGCACGCGGTCGAACCGGCGACGATGAACAGCAGCGCGTAGAACAGCACGTTCACACCCAGCGCCTGGAATTTCGGCTCATGGCCGGAGATGGCGGGCGCGATGTACAGGCCTGTCGCGAGCCACGCGGTGGCGATCCACAGCACGGCGAACTGGGTGTGGATCGTGCGGCTGATCGTGAACGGCAGGATGTCGCCGAGCGGGAAGCCGAAGAAGCTGTGGCCTTCGACGGAATAGTGCGCGGTGATCACGCCCATGCCCACCTGGGCGAGGATCAGCGCGACGACGACGGCGAAGTATTTGCGCGTGGCCTTCATCGACGGGGTGGCCTTCAGCTTGAACAGCGGGTCGTCCTTGGGCGGCTTCGGATCGGCTTCTTCCGGCTGCGCGGCGTGGAAGAACACCATGCCGGCGATGGCGCCGATCATGACGATGATGCTGGCCACCGACCAGATGCCGGTGCCGGCCGTCGGGGTGTTGCCGACGAGGGGCTCGTGCGGCCAGTTGCTCGTGTACGACAGCGCGGTTTCGCCCGGACGGTCGGTGGCGGCCGCCCAGGACGACCAGAAGAAGAAGCCGGTCAGCGCGGTGCGGTCGTCCGCGGCGGGCAGGGAGCCGGCGCTCATCGCGTACTGCTCGCGCAGCTTGTCGAGCTTGGTATCGGTGCCGAACAGGCCCGCGTAATGGCTGGCGACGGCCGCGATGGCGGCGATGCGCTCGGCGCTCAAGGTCAGGGTGCCGGTGGCGGCGTCGTACGTGTTGCGGCGCAGGGCGTCCTTGACCAGGGCGTCGATGCCGCCCCGTGCGGCCGCATCCAGCTGCGCGTATGGCTTGCCGTGGCCGCGCTTCGCGAGTTCGTCCTGCAGGGCGACGGCTTCGCGGTGCAGCCAGTCGGCCGACCAGTCGGGGGCGACGTAGCTGCCGTGGCCCCATACGGTGCCCAGCTGTTGCCCGCCGGCGGCGAGCCAGGCCTGCTGGCCCCGGGTGATCTGGTCGCCCGTCCAGATGACGTGGCCTTGTTGGTCGAGGACTTGTGCGGGGATCGGCGGGGCCTTCAGGTAGATCTCCCGGCCCACGAACAGGAGCGTGCCGAAGGAGAGTACGCAGATGATCGCCAGCCAGGTCCATAGTCTGCGTGTAGCGTGCATGGCTTGTGTTCCTTCACTGTGGTTGATCGGTGGCGCAGCGGGGCGCCTGGACCGCATTGTGCGGCGAAACACCGTAATAGTTGCATCGCAAATGCAGCTTTATTTGAAATGCTTGACCCAGTTTAGGAAAGCGCGCAGGACACGCCCATCGGCACGGCGGACTAGTCACTTTGGCCGATTGTCCGGCGCCCCGGCGGCTCATAACATGCAGTGGAGATACCACTTTAAAAAGGAGGCCGCCATGGCCCTCATGACCATCGAAGAAGCCCGGCCGGCGCCCGCACCCGGCCGCGGCGCGCCGCTGTTCGCCCTCGGCTTTCGCCCGTTCTACCTGCTGGCCGCCGCGTTCGGCGCCCTCGCCGTGCCGCTGTGGATCGCGGCGCAGGCGGGCGTGCGCCTGCCCGTGCGCATCGACATGTTGTGGCACATGCACGAGATGGTGTTCGGCTTCGCGCTGGCCGTCGTCGTCGGCTTCCTGTACACGGCCGGCTACGCCTGGACGAAGCTGTGGACCCCGCGCGGCAAGGTCCTTGCCGCCATCGCCGCCGTATGGGTGGCGGGGCGGATCGCGATGGTGGCCGCGCCGCCCGTCGTCGGTGCCCTGGTGGACGCCGCGTTCCTGCCGGTCGCCGCGTGGCCGCTGTTCCGCGTGCTGAAGCAGGCGGGGAACATGCGCAACATGTTCCTCGTCGGCCTGCTCGCGCTGCTCACCCTGGCGAACGTGTGCTACCACGCGGCCGCGCTGGGCTGGATCCACGCCGATCCCCTGGCGCCCGTGCACGCCGCGATCCTCCTGATCGTCGTGATCGAGATCGTGATCGGCGGCCGCGTGATCCCCATGTTCACCCGCAACGGCGCGCCGGGCAGCCAGCCCGTGCAGGATGCGCGCCGCGACAAATGGGCGCTGGTGCTGACCGTGCTGGCGGGCCTGGCGTGGATCATCGGCCTGCCGGCGCCCGCGACGGCCAGCCTCGCGCTGTTCGCCGCCGTCGGCCAGGCCGTGCGCCTGCTCGGCTGGCAGCCGTGGCGCACGTGGCGCAACCCGCTGTTGTGGATCCTGCACGTGTCGTACTTCTGGATCCCGTTCGGCTTCCTGCTGCTGGCGCTGTCCCAGTATGGCGTCGTCACGGGGAGCGCCGCGCTGCACGTGCTGACGGTCGGCGCGCTCGCCGGCCTGATCATGGGCATGATCACCCGCACGGCGCTGGGCCACACGGGCCGTCCCTTGAAAGCCGGCCGCAGCGAGACCGCGATGTTCGTGCTGGTGCAGGCGGCCGTCGTGCTGCGCTTCGCCGCCGGCGTCGTGCCGGCCTGGCGCGACATCGGCCTGGTGCTCGCCACCGCGTGCTGGAGCGCCGCCTTCCTCGCCTACCTGGCGGTCTATATGCCTTACCTGACGGCCGCCCGCATCGACGGCCGCGAAGGCTGAACCGGAGTGACCATGCATCCCACCATCGAATTCGACGCCGACCTGATCGCGCGCATGACCCAGCGCGGTCCGCGCTACACGTCGTACCCCACCGCGGACCGGTTTACCCCGGCGTTCGGCGCCGGCGAGTTTGCCGCCGCCGCGCGGCCGGGCAAGCCGCTGTCGCTGTACGTGCACATCCCGTTCTGCGAATCGCTGTGCTACTACTGCGCGTGCAACAAGATCATCACGCACGACCGCGGCAAGGCGGTGAAGTACCTGGGCTACCTGCTGCGCGAGATCGACATGCAGGCCGCGCTGTTCGCGGACGGCGCCGTCGTCGAGCAGCTGCATTTCGGCGGCGGCACGCCGACTTACCTGAGCGACGCCCAGATGGGCGACCTGCTGGGCCATTTGCGCAGCCGCTACACGTTCGCGTCCGACGACGCGGGCGAGTTCTCGATCGAGATCGACCCGCGCACCGTGGACGCCGCCCGCATCCGCACGTTGCGCAGGCAGGGCTTCAATCGTTTGTCGCTGGGCGTGCAGGACTTCGACGAGGACGTGCAGCGCGCCGTCAACCGCATCCAGCCGGAAGCGCTGACGCGCGCCGCCATCGCCGCCGCGCGCGAGGCCGGCTTCCGCTCCATCAGCATCGACCTGATCTACGGCCTGCCGCTGCAGAACGTGACGACGATGGCGGCCACGCTCGACAAGGTCGTCGCCGCGGCGCCGGACCGCATCTCGGTCTACAACTATGCGCACATGCCGCAGCTGTTCAAGTCGCAGAAGCTGATCCGCGACGAGGACCTCCCGGACGGCGCGACGAAGCTGGCGATGCTGGGACTGTGCATCGAGCGGCTCGGCGCGGCGGGTTATGTGTACATCGGCATGGACCATTTCGCAAGGCCGGACGACGAGCTCGCGCGCGCGCAGCGCGACGGCACCCTGCACCGCAATTTCCAGGGCTATTCGACGCACGCGGACATCGACATGGTCGCCTGCGGCGTGTCCGCCATCAGCGCCGTGAACGGCACGTATGCGCAGAACGAGAAGTCGCTCGACCCGTATTACGCGCGCATCGACCGCGGCGAGCTGCCCGTGGCGCGCGGGCTGGCGCTGTCGGGCGACGACCTGTTGCGGCGCGAGGTGATCCAGAAGCTGATGTGCGACTTCGCGCTCGACCTGCGCGACCTCGCGGCACGCTGGGACGTCGACGTCGCCGAGCGCTTCGCGCCCGAGCTGGCGCGGCTGGCCGACCTGGCGCGCGACGGCCTGCTGGCCGTGACGCCGGACCGCATCGACGTCACGCCGAAGGGCCGCCTGCTGGTGCGGAACATCTGCATGGTGTTCGATGATTATTTCGGCAAGCCGGCCGCCGTGCCGTTGCAAAGGATGCGGTATTCGCGTACGGTGTAGCGTTGCCAGGGCATCCAGACTGTATTCGCAGAGACACAGTTTCCGCAAATATGTGAACATTCCGTGCGGCAATGTTCTATATTCTCGACATAAGGCTTGATTCCTCTCAAGCCGATCGAGTTTTGTCAAACTGCCATGAATGCAGCCACCTCACATCTTCCCGCGCCCAGGGCGGCGCCGACGCCGCCTTGCCCTGAGGGCTATGTCGCGCTCGAATGGCTCGAACATGCGCCCGGCTTCGTCGCCTTCCTCGTCGGTCCCGACCTCGTGTTCGCCCATGCGAACGACGCGTACAAACAGCTGGTGGGGCGGGCCGACCTGATCGGCCTGCCGATGGGCGACGCACTGCCGGAAGTCGCGGAGCAGGGCGTCGTGGCACTGTTGAAAGCGGCGCTGACCACCGGCGAACCGGTCGTGCACCGTGCCTGGCCGGTGCAGCTGCCCGGTCCCGGCGGCGCGCTGCAGCAGCGCTACGTCGACTTCGTGGCGCAACCCGTGCCGCACAGCGCGGCGCAGGGCGGCGCCGGCCTGCTGATCCTGGGCAGCGACGTGACGATGGAGACGGTGTCCCAGCGCGACCTGCAATTCAGCCTGACGCACGACATGCTCACGGGCTTGCCGAACCACGCGCTGTTCCGCGACCGCCTCGAACACGCGCTGCGCCGCGCCGCGCGGGCCCAGCGTCCGGTGCAGGTGGCGGCGCTGCAGCTCGACCTGTTCAAGCGGGTCCATGCGCTGGTCGGCCACGAGGGCGGCGAGCGCATGCTGGTCGAGATCGCGCGGCGCATCGAACGCGCCGCCGGGCCGGACGTGACGGTCGCGCGCGACGGTGCCGACAAATTCCTGTTGCTGCTGGAAGGGACGCAGCAGCCGCAGGTGACGGCGCGCATCGACGACATCGTTCGTACCGTCGCGGCGCCGTTCGAACACGCCGAACACAGTGTGTACGTGACCTGCTGCGTGGGCGGTGCCGTGTTCCCCCTGAGCGGCGGGACGGCGGAAGACTTGCTGCTGGCCGCCGACCGCGCCCTCGCGTGCGCGCAGGAAGCGGGCGCCGGCACCCAGCGCTGGGACGAGACGCTGCCCGGCGACGGTGGCCTCGACCGGCTGCGGCTCGGCTTCGCGCTGCGCGAGGCGCTCGCGGGCGACGGCCTGTCGCTGCGCTACCGGCCGCGGGTCGACCTCGTCAGCGGCACGATCTGCGCCGTGGAAGCGTCGGTCTGCCTGGACCACGACGGCGCCGCGGTGCCGGCCGCCACCCTGCTCGGCGTGGCCGAGGAGTGCGGCCTGGGCGGCGCGCTGGCCGATTGGGTGCTGCGCCACGCGGCCGCGCACGCGGCACAGTGGCGCGCGGACGGCCACACGGCGCTGCGCGTGGCCGTCAACCTGTCGGCGCGCCAGTTCTCGATGTGCGACCTGGAGGGGACCATCCTGCCCGCGCTCGCGGCCGCGGGCGTCCCGCCGACCTGCCTCGACCTGGAACTGGCGGAGAACCTGCTGGCGGACGACACCGACCGGCTGGCCGACTGCCTGCACGCCTTGCGCGACAAGGGCATCCGGCTGTGCCTCGACGGCTTCGGCACCGGCGCGTCTAGCCTCGTCAACGTGCAGCGCCTGCCGATCGACGTCCTCAAGATCGACGGCTCCTTCATCGCGCGCGTGCCCGACGGGGACGGCGCGGCGGCGGTCGTGGATGCGATCGTCACGATGGGGCACAGCCTCGGCATGCGCGTCGTCGCCGACGGCGTCGAGCGCGAAGGGCAGTGCGACTTCCTGGCGCGTCATATGTGCGATGCGGTGCAGGGCGATTTCGTCTCCGCGCCGGTGCCGTTCGACGCGCTGACCGCGCTGCTGCAGACGGGCCCCGGCCTGGCGCCGCGCCTGCTGCGCTTCAACCGCACGCAACCCACGCTGCTGCTCGTCGACGACGAGCCGAGCATCGTGTCGTCGCTCAAGCGCCTGCTGCGCGGCGACGGCTACCGCATCCTGACCGCGAACAGCGGCAGCGAAGGCCTGAAGCTGCTGGAAGAACATACCGTCGACCTGATCGTGTCCGACCAGCGCATGCCCGAGATGACCGGCGTCGAGTTCCTGCGCAAGGTGCGCCAGCTGTACCCGGACACGGTGCGTATCGTGCTGTCCGGCTACACCGAGCTGCAGACGGTGACGGACGCGGTGAACGGCGGCGCGATCTACAAATTCCTCACCAAGCCCTGGGACGACGAGCAGCTGCGCAGCCACATCCAGGAAGCGGTCGCATACGGCGCGATGGCCAACGAAAACCGCCTGCTCACGCTGGAAGTGCGCACTGCGAACCAGAAGCTCGCGGCCGTGAACCGCCAGCTCGAATCCGTGCTGGCGCGCCAGCGGAGCGACATCGAACAGGGCGAGATCAGCCTCGACATCGTGCACGAGGCGCTCGACAACGTGCCCGTGCCGGTGCTGGCGAGCGACGATACCGGCACCGTCGTGCTGGCCAACCGCGCGGCCCACGGGCTGTTCGCGACGCAGGGCGCGGTGCTGGGATGCGAGCTGCGCCAGCTGTTCCCCGGCCTGCCCGAGCCGTTGCCCGCCGATGCAAGCTTCGCGTTCGCCCACCGGCTCGGCGAGCGACATGTCCATGCGCGCATGCAGCCGATGGGCAACGGCTCCCAGTCGCGGGGCTGGCTGATCGTGATCGAGGCGGCATGACGACGACCGCGGTGGAACTCACCCAGGTGGTGCAGCGCCTGCGCGACCTGCCGGCGCTGCCGTCCGTCGTGCTCGACCTGATCAGTTCGTTCGGGCGCGAGGACGTCGACGTGACGACGCTGGCGGAAAAGATGTCGCGCGACCAGGCGCTGGCCGCGAAGATCCTGCGCCTGGCGAATTCGTCGTTCTACGGCCTGCCCGCCAGGGTGAAAACGGTCAAGCAGGCGATCGTCGTGCTCGGGTTCGACAGCGCGCGGGCACTGGCCGTGGCGAGCACCGTCATCGACCGCTTCGGCGGCGCCGGCCGGCCCAGGGTCGACGTGGCGCACTTCTGGCGCCATTCGATCGCGACCGCGCTGTGCGCCCGCAGCCTCGCGCGCCAGGCGGGTCTCGACCAGGATGCCACCTTCATCGGCGGCCTGCTGCACGACATCGGCCGGCTCGTGCTGGCGATCAGCTTTCCCGAACAGTACGCCCGGGTGATCGCCGAGTACGACGACACGGGCCTGTCCGCGGTGGAGCTGCGCGTGCTCGGCGTGGACCACGAGCACGCCGGCCAGCTGCTCGCCGAGGCCTGGAAGTTCCCGACCGTGATCCAGCGCGCGATCGGCCGGCACCACGCGCCGGCCGCGGCCGACCTGGCCGACATCCCCGGCGTCGTGCACGTGGCGAACGGGCTGGTGCACGCGCTCGATCCGAACGGGCGCATGGCCGGCGTGGCGGCGGCCAACCTCGGCCTGTTGCCGGAACAAGTGCAGGCCGTGTGCCGCGAGACGGAAGGGCAGTTCGACGAAGCGTGCCGCCTTTTGATGCAAGATTAGCCATGAACGACATTATCGAGAGGGCTGGCGCCATGGAGGCTCAGTCATGAACATGTTTTCCGCCACCGCGCGCCCGGACGCGCCCGCGGCCACGATCCTGTGCGTCGACGACGAGCCGAACATCCTCGCCGCGCTGCGCCGCCTGTTCCGCCGCGAACACTACAAGGTCCTCGTCGCGGGCAGCGCCGCGGCCGGGTGGGCCGTGCTGGAAGAAGAGCACGTCGACATCGTGATCTCCGACATGCAGATGCCGGAAGTGAACGGTACCGAATTCCTCGAACGCGTGCGCCAGCGCTGGCCGGACACGCTGCGCCTGCTGCTGACGGGCCACGCCGACCACGAGGCCACCATCGGCGCGATCAACCGCGGCGAGGTCTATCGCTACATCACGAAGCCGTGGAACGAGGAGGCCATCCTGCTCGTCGTGCGCGACGCGCTGGAACGGCAAGGGCTCCAGCGCGAAAAGCTCCGGCTGGAAGAACTGACGCGCCAGCAGAACGAGCAGCTGCGCGACCTGAACGCGAACCTCGAGCAGCGCGTGCGCGAACGGACGGCGGAATTGTCCGCGGCCCAGAAATCGCTGCAGTCCTCGCACGAACGCCTCAAGAACAACTTCCTCACGCTCATCAAGGTGTTCTCGAGCATGGTCGAGACGCGCGCCGGCGCCGTGCCCGGCCACGGCCGCAAGGTCGCCGACCTGGCGCGCCGCATCGCCTTGCGCATGGGCCTGACGGCCCGCGAGGCGCAGGACATCTTCGTGGCGGGCCTGCTGCACGAAATCGGCAAAACCGGCTTTCCCGACGGCCTGATCGGCATTCCGGAGTCCGTGCTGAAAGGTGACAATCTCGGGCTCTACCGCAAATACCCGCACCTGGGCGAACAGATCCTGATGCCGCTGGAGGAATTGCGCGAGGCCGCGCGCATCATCGGCGCCCACCGCGAGCGCTTCGACGGCGCCGGCTTCCCGGAAGGCATGGCCGGCTTCGACATCCCGCTCGGCGCGCGCATCCTGGCGGTCGCCCACGATTACGAGGCGCTGCAGCGGGGCCTGCTCGCGCAGCGCCGCGCGGATGCGGCGCAGGCGACGGAACTCGTCGCGGAAAGCCGCGGCAAGCGCTACGACCCGGCCGTCGTCGAAGCGTTCTACGATATCCGCACCGGGCGCAGCGTGGCCGAGGTGATCGCGGAAGTCGCGATGGGCACGGCCCAGCTCAAGCCGGGCATGGTGCTCAGCCGCGACCTGTTGTCGCCGGAAGGGGCGCTGCTGCTGTCGGCCGACCACGTCCTGTCCGACCGGATGCTGAAGCAGCTCGCCGAATACGAGCGCCGCTCGTCGATCGAATTACAACTTTTCGTGAAGTCAGGGTCACCCGATGCGCCGCATTCTCATTCTTGACGACGAACCGTCCGTGCTGAGCGCATTGCGGCGCACCCTGCGCGCGGCATTCCCGCCGGACGACGTCGTGATCGAAGCGTTCGACGAGCCGGAGGCGGCCGTGCTCCGTGCCGGCGAACAGGACTTCGACGTCGTCATCTCCGACTACCGCATGCCCGGCCTGAACGGTGCCGACGTGCTCCAGCTCATGAAAGGCCTGCAGCCGGAAGCGGTCCGCATCGTCGTCTCCGCGACGAAGGAAATCCTCGAGGTGGCCGATGCCGTGAACCGCGCCGAAGTGTTCCGCTACCTGGCCAAGCCGTGGCAGCAGGAAGAGCTGGTCGCGACGGTACGCGAGGCGTTCGCCCGCCGCGACCGCCTCGCGCCGCCGCGTCCGGCGCCGGCCGCGGCGGACGGGCATGACGACGCGTTGCGCCGCCTCGAGCGGGACGAGCCGGGGATCACCCGCGTCGACTGGGACGAGGACGGCAATATCCGCCTGTTCTGACGCGGCGTCCTGTCCGGATCGGCGGGAAATGGCGTCCTCACGCCGTAAAATCAGTCATTTTATGTAGATTGAATTGCCATGAGGCAATTTATTTGACACAATCCCGCCCATAACGATATTTACATCGGCACGGGGGCATGTCATGGGTTGGATTTCTCGTTTGATGGGCGGTTCGGACGGCGGCGCCAGCCAGTCCGCGGCGGCGGCCAAGGCCGGCGAGCAGAAACTGGAGCAGGCGCGCGAAGCCGAACGCATCGGCCATGACATCGATGCGGCGTATTACCGCTGGCTGACGGGATCGGCCCGTTTCGATGCGGCGCCGGACGTGGAACAACAGATCCTCGACGAGGTCCGGGCGCTCGCGGCCCGGCCCGGCGATGCGGCCGGGCTCGTGCCGCGCGTCCCCGAAGTGATCCCCCAGCTGCTGGGCAGCCTGGGCGCGGAAGACGTGTCGACCACCGACCTGTCGCGCCTCGTCATGCAGGATCCCGTGCTCGTGGCGGAAGTGATCCGCGAGGCCAACAGCGCGTTCTACCGCCCCATGACGAAGGTCGATACCGTCGAGGCCGCCATCAAGCTGCTGGGGCAGAACGGCCTGCGCATGGTGCTGGCGCGCGTCGCGTTCCGGCCCGTCATCAACATGGAGTCGGACGGCTTCGCGCGCCGCGTCGCGCCGCGCGTGTGGGACCAGTCCGAGCGGTGCGCGCTGGCCGCGAGCCTCATCGCGCCGGGCATCCCCGCCGGCGGCTTCGAAGCGTACCTGGCCGGCCTGATGCAGAGCGTGGGCGTGATCGTCGCGTTCCGCCTGTGCCCGGACCGCGCCGTCCCCGGTTCCACCGAGTTCAGCAGCCAGTTGCTGGCACTGGGACGGCAGCTGTCGGCCGGCATCGCGCGCCACTGGGAATTCCCGGCGGAGGTGACGCTGGCCATCGAACAGGCGGGCGCACCGGACGCGTCCAACCTCGCGCGGGCGCTCGCGCAGGGCGACCGCATCGCCAAACTGCGCCTGCTGATCGACGCCGGCACCGTGGCCGAGGACGATGCCCTCGTCACGGATGGACTCGACAGCTTCCAGCGCCGGTGCCTCGGCAAGCTGGCCCACCTCGAGACCTGATCGCATTACCCACACTCGGCGTGAGGAATGTCAATTTTTAGCAACAATATAACGATAACCTCTGTCGTTTAATTTGCGACAGAATTATCGGATTTGCGGTATTTTAAGATGCGCCTGGGCGATTTATTGCTAGAAATTTCATGAAATCCACAGGTTTGGCCATTCTTCCTGCATGTGGAGCCTGTACATGCGTCCATGCCGGGCACAGGGGCATCGAGACGCCGGGCATCAAGGTCCGTTAGGATCAGTCTCATGCGAAGAATGCCAGCGGCCGCATGGCATCGCATCGACAGGAGATGAGCATGAATCCCTCCGCTTTTGCGCCCGAAGCGGCGTTGCCGTCCCGGCAGCCGGCAGCACTGCAGGTCCTTGAGTTCGATTGCCGCGGGCGGCGCTTCGCCGTGCCGCTGGCGACTGTCCGGCGGGCCGTGCTCAGCGCGCGGCCGGTGCCGCTGCCGGGGGCGTCCGACATCGTGCTCGGCGTGCTCGACGTGGGCGGCGCGACCGTCACCGTCCTCGATTTCGCCCTGCGCGCCACCGGCCGCCCGACGGTCATCACGCCTTCCCAGCAATTCCTCATCGTCGAGATGGACGGGGTCCTGTGCGCGCTCGTGGTGGACGCGATCGTCGGCCCCGGCACGGCGGTGCCGGACAGCGGCTGGCCGGACGCCGCGGGCGCCGCCGATTACGTCGACGGCGTGGTGCGCCTGCCGGACGGCCTGTGCCTCGTGATCGATCCGGCCCGGTTCCTGTTCGAGCACGAACGGGTGCAGCTGACGCAGGCGTTGGGAGCGGTGGGTGAGCGCCATTGACGACATCGTCGTCGCCGACGTGTTCGACCTGGCGGCGCAGCGGGTCGAGGCCGCGACTGGCCTGACGTTCGCGGGCCTGCGCCGCCGCCAGTTCGACGCCGCCCTGGAGCGGATGGCCGGCGCGCTGGGACTGCCGGGCGCCGCGGCGTGCGCGTCGTGGCTGCTGGCCGGGCCGTGGGACGATGCCCTCAGCGCCCTGTGCGCCCGCTTCCTCACCGTCGGCGAAACGTATTTCCTGCGCGAGCCGCGCGCCTTCGACCTCGTGTGCGACCAGGCGCGCGCCCTGCTGGCCCAGGGGACGGTGCGCCCGCTGCGTATCTGGAGCGCCGGCTGCTGCACGGGCGAGGAACCGTATTCGATCGCGCTGGCGCTGCGCCGCGACGTCCCGCAACTGCCGCCCGAACGCGTCGACATCCTCGCCACCGACCTGAACGACGCCTTCCTCGACGTCGCGCGTGCGGGCGTCTACCGGCGCTGGTCGTTCCGCCGCACCGACCCGGCCGACCTGGCCCCATTCATCCGGCCGCTCGGCGACGGCCGCTTCGAAGTCGACGCCGCGCTGCGCGCCCAGGTCCGCTTCGCGCAGCTCAACCTGGCCAGCGGCACGTATCCGTCCGCCATGGACGTCATCGTCTGCCGCAACGTCCTGATGTACTTCGGGCCCGACCAGGCCGCGCGTGTCGTCGCGCGGCTGCGCGCTGCCCTCGTCGACGGCGGCTGGCTCGTCGTGAATGCGAGCGAGGCCTCGACCCGGCTGTTCCAGGGCTTTACCCCTGTGTACCTGGAGGATGCCGTGTTCTTCCGCAAGGACGCGCTGCCCGCGCCGGCGCCGGTGTCGCTGGAGCCGGCGCCGGCCGCGGCCCGGCCGGCGCCGGCGTCGCGTCCCGAACCGTTGCCGGCCGCGGCGCCGACCGCGCCGGTGGCGCCGGACGATGCGGCGATGGCGCGCGTGCACGCGCTCGCCCAGGCGGACGGGCGCGAGGAGGCGCTGCAATGCCTGCGCCGCGCCGTCGAGGCCGAGGCGCTGTCGGCCCCGTTGCAGCAGCGTGCCGCGCTGTTCGCGCTGGAGCAGGGCGATCCGGCCCTCGCGCGCCATTGCGTGCGGCGTCTCCTGTACCTCGAACCGGACAGCGCGTTCGGCCACTACCTGTGGGCGCTGATCGAAGACGCCGCGGGCCGGCGGCCGCGCGCGCGCAGCCTGCTGCGCGACTGCCGCAGGCTGGCGGGCGCCGCCGACGCCGAACTGGGCGGCGCGGCGGGGGCGGGGCTGGAGCGTATGTCATGACGGCCGCCTTCGACTGGGAAGCCTTGTCGCGCCGGCTCGAAGCGGCCGCCGCGGGCCTGGACGCGCTGGACCGCATCGACCCCGGCGCCCGCGAGCGCGTGCTGGCCGCGCGTGCCGCCGCGCTGGCCGCGGCGGGCGCCGCGCCGGAAGCCGTCGCGCCCGCGGGCATCGAGGTGCTGGCCTTCCGCTGCGGCGGCGAGCGCTATGCGTTCGACACGGCCTGGGTCGCGCGCGTGCTGCCGGCGCTGCCGCTGACCGCCTTGCCCGGCGTGCCCGACGTCATTGCCGGCATCACGATGTGGGAAAGCGAGGTGCTGGCCGTCGTCGACCTGCGCGTGCTGCTCGCGCTGCCGCTGACCGAACTGGCCGACCCCGGCGCGCTGATCATCCTGCGCGGCGAGGAGAGCCGGTTCGCCGTGTTGGCCGAGGCGATCGACGGCACCCGGTGCTTTCCGCACGACTGCCTTGGGCACGACCTGCCGATGCTGGCCGACCCGGACGCCAGCTACCTGCTCGGCGTCACCCCCGACCGCACCGCGCTGCTGGACGCGCGGCGCCTGCTTGCCGATTCCACGCTCATCGTGAATACGGACCACCAATAACAAGAGGAGATTCCCATGCGCGCCCTGGCCGACTTTTCCACCCGCGCGAAACTGATGGTCGGTTTCGGATTGATCGTCGTGGCGATGGCGCTGTCCAGCTTCTCGTCGTGGAACGGACTCGCGCGCCAGCGGGCGTTGCAGCAACGCCTGTACAACGACGACCTGGCGATCACGATGAAGGTGCTGGAGCTGCGCAGCGCCATCAACCGCGAACGCGTGGCGCTGCTGTCGACGCTGGTGGCGGGCAGCACCGTGCAGGCGGGGTTCGGCCGCCAGCTCGAAGCCGAGGAAGGTGCGATCCGGGCTCTGCTCGGCGACCTCGCCGCGCACAAGGACGCCGACCAGGCGTTTGCCGCGGACTACGCGCGTCTCGTCAACGCCTACCAGGAATACGGCGTCGTGCGCGACAACGACGTGCTGCCGCAGGTGCGGGCCGGACAGCGCTCGGCGGCAGGCGAAGCGGCGACCGGACGCCTGCAGAATACGTTCGACCGGCTCAGGACGGTCGCCGACGAGATCGCGGCGAAGCAGATGCAGGAAGCCCGGGCCCGGATGCGCGACGGCGAGGCGCTGGTGGAAACCGCGGGCGCGACGCTGATCATCCTGAACCTGGGGGTCGTCCTGCTGGCGTTCGCGAAGACGGTGTGGCTCAACCGCGCCATCGCCGTCCCGCTGCGCGAAGCGACCACCGTGGCCGCGCGCATCGCGGCGGGCGACCTGCGCGCCGACGTCCCGGCCGGCACGAGCCGCGACGAGGTCGGGCAGATGCTGCGCGCACTGGGCGACATGGTGCAGTCCTGGCGCACCGTCGCGGCCGAGACGACGCGCGGCGTCGCCACGTTGACGGGGGCCGCCGGAGAGATCCTGTCCAGCACCGCGCAGGCGGCGGCCAGCACGGCCGAGACCGCGGCCGCCGTCAGCCAGACCACTGCCACCGTCGAGGAGGTCAAGCAGACGTCGCTGCTGGCGTCCGAGAAGTCGCGCGCCGTGTCGGACGCGGCGCAGCAGGCTGCCCGCACGGCCGCGGAGGGCAAGCGCGCGCTGGATGACAGCATGAAGGGCATGGAATCGATCCAGGAAAAGATGGAGGCCATCGCGAGCACCGTCGTGCGCCTGTCCGAGCGCAGCCACGCGATCGGTGAGATCACGGCGACCGTCGCGGGCCTCGCCGAGCAGTCGAACCTGCTGGCTGTGAACGCGGCCATCGAGGCCGCCAAGGCCGGCGAGCATGGCCGCGGCTTCGCCGTGGTGGCGCAGGAAGTCAAGAGCCTCGCCGAGCAGTCGCGCCAGGCCACGCGCCAGGTGCGCGAGATCCTCGGCGAGATCCAGAAGAGCGTGGGCGCGGCCGTGATGATCACGGAGCAGGGCGCCAGGACGGTGGCGCAGGGTGTCGAGCGGGCCGCGCAGGCCGGCGACGCCATCCGCGGGCTGACGGACAACATGACGGAGGCGGCGCAGGCGGCGGTGCAGATCGCCGTCTCGAGCCAGCAGCAGCTGGCCGGCATGGACCAGGTGGTGCTGGCGATGGAGAACATCCAGCAGGCCAGCACGGAAAACGCCGCGGGCACGCGCCAGGCGGAGGCGTCCGCGCGCAACCTGCACGCGCTGGGGCAGTCGCTGCGCCAGACCGTGACCCGCTTCCAGTTCTGATCGCGCGATGACCGACGAAGCATTCCGGGAGCGGCTGCGCGCCATCTTCGGCGAAGAGGCGCGCGAGCACCTGGCCCAGATCGACGTGGGCCTGGTGGCGCTCGAACAGGCGGGCGGGGGCCAGCGCGACGCCCTGTTCGAACGCCTGCTGAAGGTGCTGCACACCCTCAAGGGCGCGGCGCGCACCGTCGACGAGATCGAGCTGGAGCGCCTGTGCCATGCGCTGGAAAGCATGCTGGGCGCGGCGCGCGCGGCGGGTTTGTCCGCGACGGCCGAACAGTTCGACCTGCTGCACAGGGCCGCCGCCGCCGCGCGCCAGGTCGTCGACGCGCCCGCCCTGCGCAGCCGCAAGGTGGCGGGCCTGCTGGCGGGGCAGCTCGAGACCGCCGCGGCCGAGCTGCCGGCGCAGGCGGCCGAGGCGCCGCTTCCCGACGAGGCGCCCGCGCCGGAAGGCCAAAATGAGCCGGACGCGCCGCCGGACGAGACGGAGCCGAACCGGACGGACGGGCGCATCCGGGTCGACGGCCGCTGCATCGATTCGATCCGCGCCCACGCGGAAGGCCTGCTGCCCGTCGAACTGAAGCTGCGCCACCACGTCGACGAATTGCGCGCTCTCGCGGCCGGGATCGCGACGCGGCGGCGCGAAGGCGTCGCCTCCTTCGACGCCGAAGGGGCGCGCCTCGAACTCGCGTGCGCCCAGCTGGCCACGGGGCTGGAAAACACGGGCAAGGAATTGCATGGCGTGCGCGCGCGCCTGTTCGAGGCCGTGCTGGAAACGGCGCTGGTGCCGGCCGCCGCCGCGTTCGGCGAGCTGCCCGCGCTCGTGCGCAACCTGGCGCGGGGCCGCGGCAAGCAGGTGCGGCTGGACACGCTGGGCGCCGACGTGGATCTCGACCGGCGCGTGCTGGGCGTCGTGCGTGAAGCGCTGATCCACCTCGTCACCAATGCCGTCGACCACGGCATCGAGACGCCCGACGAGCGCACGCGCGCGGGCAAGGATCCGTCCGGACGCATCGAGATCGCGGTGACGCAGCGCGACGCGCGCATGGTGTGCGTGTGCGTGCGCGACGACGGCGCCGGCATCGACGCGGACGCGGTCGCGCGCCGTGCCGGCGTGGACGCGGCGGAACTCGCGCAGATGAGCGAGCAGCAGCGCCTGCAGCTCGCCCTGAGGGCCGGCGTGTCGACCCGCACCGAGGTCACGTCCGTGTCGGGCCGCGGCGTGGGTCTCGCCATCGTGGCGGACAAGGTGGCGGCCAGCGGCGGCCAGCTGGTCGTGGGGACCGTGCCGGGCGCCGGCGCGTCGTTCGAACTGCTGCTGCCGGTGGGCGTGGCGAGCCTGCGCGCGCTCGTCGTGGAAGTGGCCGGCCACCGCTACGCGCTGCCGCTGGCCGGCCTGGAGGCCGTGCGCAGCGCGGCGCAGGCGGCCGTGCGCACCGTCGAGGGCCGCGAGACCGTGCTGGTGGGCGGGCGCGTGCTGCCGCTCGTGCGCCTCGCCGCGCTGTTCGGGACGGCGCGGCCCGGCAACGACGCCGACCAGGGCGTCGTGATCGCCGCGCAGGCGGGCGGCCAGGCGTTCGGCGTGCTCGTCGACGCCATTGTCGCCGAGCAGGACCTGCTGCCCAAGCCCATGGGGCCGCTGCTGCGGCGCGTGCGCTGGTTCAGCGGCGCGGCGCAGCTGGGCGACGGCACGCTTGCGCCCGTGATCGCGCTCGAGGATGCGGGCGCCGCTGCGCTCGCCGGGCGCGGGCTCGCGGGGGCCGCCGCGGCCGCCGCGCCGGCGCCGGCGGCGGGACCGCGCAAGGTGCTTGTCGTCGAGGATTCCGTCACGTCGCGCCTGCTGCTCAAGCACATCCTCGAAGGCGCCGGCTATGCGGTGGACACCGCCGTCGACGGCCTCGACGCGCAATCGCGGCTGCGCACGGGGCGCTACGACGTGGTCGTGAGCGACGTCGAGATGCCGAACATGGACGGGCTGGCGCTCACCGCCAGCATCCGGGCGACGCCGGCCACCGCCGAGCTGCCCGTGATCCTGGTGACGTCGCTGCAGACGCCCGAGCAGCGCGAGGCCGGCCTGCGCGTGGGCGCGGACGCGTATTTCACGAAGGGCAGTTTCGACCAGGACCGCCTGCTGGCGACGGTGCGCCGGGTGGCGGGGATGGAGGCATCATGATCCGGGTACTGGTGGTGGACGATTCGAATTCGGTGCGCGCACTGCTGATGCACATCCTCGGCACGGCCCCGGGCCTGGCGGTGGTCGGGTGCGCGGCGGACGGCGAGGAAGCGCTGAAGCTCGCGCGCGAGCTGCAGCCGGACGTGATCACGATGGACCTGCACATGCCGCGCATGGACGGCTTCGAAGCCATCCGCCGCATCATGCGCGAATGCCCCACGCGCATCGTCGTCGTCAGCGGCAGCGACGACCGGGCCGAGGTCGACGCCAGCTTCCGCGCGATCGAGGCGGGTGCGCTGGTGCTGGTGCGGCGTCCGCTCGGCATCGGCAACCCGGCGCATGCGGACAGCGCGCGCGACCTCGTGCGCACGGTGAAGGCGATGGCCGAGGTGCGCGTCGTGCGGCGCTGGAGCGATGCGCGGCGCGCGGCGCGTCCGTTGCAGGGGGCGCCGCGGCGCCTCGTGGCCGTCGGCGCGTCGACGGGCGGACCGACCGTGCTGCGCGACATCCTGGCCGAACTGCCGGCCGACTATCCGCTGCCGGTCGTGATCGTGCAGCATCTCGCGCCCGGCTTCATGGACGGCCTGGCGACGTGGCTGGGCGAGGCCAGCGGCTACCCGGTGGAGGTGTTGAGGGATGGCGCCCCGCTGGTCGGCGGGCGCGCCTGCCTCGTCCCGGAAGGCTGGCAGGCGACGCTGGGCCCGGGGCTCGTCGGCCGGCTCGTGCTGGCGCCGCCGGAACACGGCATGTGCCCATCCGTGTCGCACCTGTTCCGCGCCATCGATCCCGAACTGCGTCCGGCCACCGCCGCCGTCCTCCTGACCGGCATGGGCAAGGACGGCGCGGCCGAATTGAAGCTGTTGCGCGAGCACGGCGCGCTGACGATCGCGCAGGACCGCGCGAGCGCCGTCGTCTACGGCATGCCCGGCGAGGCGTTGCGGCTGGACGCCGCGATGCTGGTGCTCGAGCCCGCGGAAATCGGCAAGGTGCTGGCACGCTTGCCGGCCGAGCCGTTTCCGTCCTCCGTTTTTCCAACCCTTGGGGACCTTCCATGAGCACCTCTCCCGACAATGTCGTCGAACGCGGGACGGATACCGCGAACGACATCGAGATCCTGGTGGTGGAGGACAGCGCCACCCAGGCCCGCCAGCTGGCGCAGCTGCTCGAAACCGTGGGCTACCGCGTACGCATCGCGTCCGACGGCCGCGCGGGCCTGGAGGCGGCCCGACAGCGACCGCCGACGCTCATCGTCACCGACATCAACATGCCGCGCATGGACGGCTTCGAGATGTGCAAGGCGATCAAGCAGGACCCGCACGTGCGCGACGTGCCGGTGATCCTGCTCACATCCCTCTCCAGCCTGTACGACGTGATCAAGGGCCTGGACTGCGGCGCCGACAACTTCATCCGCAAGCCGTTCGAAGCGGACTACCTGCTGGGCCGCATCCGCTTCATCCTCGCCAACCGCGCGCTGCGCTCCAACGAGCGGGTGCAGCTGGGGATGAAGATCAACCTGGGCGGCCAGACCCATTTCATCACGGCGGAACGCCAGCAGATCTTCGACCTCCTGATCTCGACGTACGAGGAAGCGATCCACATGACGGAGCAGCTGCGCGCCCAGCAGGAGCGCATCGCCCATTCGTACCAGTCGCTGGAGGGGTTGTACCGGGTCGCGGAGGCGATCAATCCCGTGCTGTCGGAGCAGGACGTGGCCGAGCGCGCGCTCGACCGCGTGCTGGATCTGCCAGGCGTCACCGGCGCGACGATCCGGCTGCACGACCACGACGGCCGGCCCACGTTCGCCGTCGCGCGCGACGGCACCGGCGCGGTCATGGCGCCGTGCACCTGCGCCATGCCGGCGGGGCCGCAGCCGGCGGCCGTGATGCGGTCGACGTGCCGCGGCTTTCCCAGCCTGCGCGTCCCGCTGTCGACCGGCACGCGCAGCCGCGGCATGATGTGCCTGACCGTCGGCGACGGCCCGCTGGCCGAGGACGACCGCCAGGTGCTGGAGACCGTCGGCAGCCAGATCGCCGTCGCCGTCGAGCGCGCGCACCTGTACGGCAACATGGAGCGCCTGGTGGACGAACGCACGGCGGCGCTGGAATCGGAGCGTGCGCTGCTGGCGGCTGTGGTGAACCTGTCCGGGGCGCTGGTCTGCGTGGTGGACGGCGACGGCAGCATCCGGCTGTTCAATCCGGCCTGCGAGCAGACGTCGGGCTGGCGCGCGGAAGAGGTGCTGGGACGGCCGTTCCGCGACCTGTTCCGCCGCGCCGACAACGCGCCCGTGGAATTCAATGCGTCGCCCGCCGGGACTGTGCCCGTGCAGCAGACCGGCGAATGGGTCGCGCGCGACGGGTCCGTCCGCTCCGTGATCTGGTCGTCGACCATGCTGCCCCGCGCCGACGGCAGCGTGCAGTACGTCGTCACGGCGGGCATGGACGTGACGGAGCTGCGCCGCGCCGAAGAGAGCCTGCGCTATCTCTCCAACTTCGACCGCGAGACCGGCTTGCCGAACGACGTGCTGCTGCGCGACCGCGTGCGCCAGATGCAGGCCCGCGTCATCGACGGCAAGCCGCTGCTCGGCTACATGCTGCTGCGCCTGACGCGCCTGCAGGTGATCCGCGCCAGCGTCGGCGTGGAAGCCGAACAGGCGCTGCTGCGCCAGGCCGCGAGCCGCCTGGGCGAACTCCAGGACGCCGATCTCACGGTCGCGCGCACGGGCGAGCGCACGTTCACGCTCGCCGCGCTGCGTGCGAACGAGGCGGAGATGGCCACGCTGGCGCGCCTGGTGCTGGAGCGCATGGACCAGGCGTTCGTCCACGACGACGAGGACGTGCACCTGGACCCGTGCATCGGCATCGCCCTGTTCCCGAACGACGCCGACGACTACGACGGCCTCACGCAGGACGCCGAGGCGGCGCTGCAGCGCGCCCTGGCGAGCAAGGACGAGCGCTATGCGTTCTATCGGCCGGAACTCAACGACGGGGTGTACGAGCGCTACCGCTTCGAAAACGCGCTGCGGCGCGCGCTCGAACGCGACGAGCTGATCGTGTATTACCAGCCGCAGGCGAGCCTCGCCACGGGGCAGCTCATCGGCTTCGAGGCGCTGCTGCGCTGGCAGCATCCGGAACTGGGCCTGATCCCGCCGGGCCGCTTCATCGGCCTGGCGGAGGAGACGGGCATGGTCCTGCCCATCGGCGAGCGGGTGCTGCGGCTGGCCTGCGAACAGTCGATGGCCTGGCAGCGCGAGGGCCTGCGCGCCGTGCCGGTCTCGGTGAACCTGTCGGCGCGCCAGTTCTCGGAACGGATCGTCGACACGGTCGCGAAAACCCTCGCCGAGACGGGGCTGGAACCGAAGCTGCTGGAACTGGAGCTGACGGAAAGCGCGTCGATGGAAGACCCGCAGAAGACCGTCGACATCCTGTGCAAGCTGAAGGAAATGGGCGTGCGCCTGGCCATCGACGATTTCGGTACCGGGTATTCGAACCTGAATTACCTGAAGCGCTTCCCCGTCGACCGCCTGAAGCTCGACCAGTCGTTCGTGCGCGACCTGACGTCCGACCCGGACGACCTGGCGATCGCGCGCGCCGTGATCGCGATGGGGCACGGCCTGCGGCTGGACGTGATCGCCGAAGGCGTCGAGACGGAAGGGCAGCTGGCGCTGCTGGCGCAGCACGGCTGCGACGAGGTGCAGGGCTACCTGTTCGGCCGGCCCGCGGCGCCCGACGATTGCGGCCGTATGCTGCGCGAGGAAAAGGCGCTCGCGCTGGACAAGCTGCAGCCGCAGCCCTATCACCGCACCCTGCTGTACGTGGACGACGAGGTCAACCTGCTGGCCGCGATCCGGCGCGCCATGCGCCAGAGCGGCTACCGCGTGCTGGTGGCGAGCAGCGCGCGCGAGGCGTTCGAGATCCTCGCGACGACCGAGGTCGGGGTCATCGTGTGCGACCAGCGCATGCGCGGCATGAGCGGCACCGAATTCCTCGCGCGCGTGAAGCAGATGTATCCGCTCGCCGTGCGCATGGTGCTGTCGGGGTACACGGACCTGCAGTCGGTCACGGATGCGGTCAACCGGGGCGCGATCTTCAAGTTCCTGACGAAACCCTGGATCGACACGGAACTGGACGAGGCGGTGCGCGAGGCGTTCGCCGAATTCGAGGCGAAACGGCTGCACGGGAACCCGTGAAGGAGGCTCTGCTATCGCGCTTTTGGATACCGGCCCGGCCCATTTCATATAGCTGGGCGGGGGGAGGCTGGCTCATACTTGGGGTTTCCCTTCTCATAACCATAACGACGAGACCATGACGCTTCTTCCCCGTTCCCTCACCATCGTTGCCCTCGGCGTCGCCCTGCTATGCGGCGGCGCGCATGCTGCCGACGTCCGCGAACGCCAGTCGTTCGACGCCGGCTGGCGCTTCACGAAAGGCGATCCGGCCGGCAGCGCGGCACCGGACGCCGCCTCCCAGCCGGCCTTCGACGACGCCGCGTGGCGCAAGCTCGACCTGCCGCACGACTGGGGCGTCGAAGGGCCGTTCAAGCAGGAATACCCGGGCGAGACGGGCAAGCTGCCGTGGTGGGGCGTCGGCTGGTACCGCAAGCACTTCACCTTGCCCGCCGGCGACGCGGGCCGCCGCGTCTACCTGGACATCGACGGCGCCATGTCGCACGCGAAGGTCTGGGTGAACGGTCAATACGTGGGCGGGTGGCCGTACGGCTATGCGTCGTGGCGCGTGGACCTGACGCCGTACGCGAAGCCGGGCAGCGACAACGTCGTGGCGATCCGGCTGGACAATCCCGAGAAGTCCTCGCGCTGGTATCCGGGCGGCGGCATCTACCGCCACGTCTGGCTCGTCAAGACGACGCCCGTGCACGTGGCCCAGTACGGGACGTTCGTGACGACGCCGCAGGTGTCGAAGGCGCAAGCCACCGTCTCCGTGCAGGCGACGGTGGAAAGCAACGGCCGCGCGGCGCAGGTGCAGGTCGCGACGGAGATCTACACGCTCGACGCGGCCGGCAAGCGCGGCGCCGCGCCGGTCGCGCGCCAGGCCGCCACGAAGGTCACCAAGGTGGAGGCGGATCGCCAGGCCCAGCTCACGCAGACGCTGACGGTGCCGCAGCCGAAGCTGTGGAGCATCGCGAGCCCGCAGCGCTACGTGGCCGTCACCACCGTCACGGAAAACGGCCAGGTGACGGACGTGGTCGAGACGCCGTTCGGCATCCGCAGCGCCGTGTTCGACGCGAACAACGGCTTCCTGCTGAACGGCCAGCGCGTGCCGCTGAACGGCGTGTGCATGCACCACGACCTGGGCGCGCTGGGCAGCGCGATCAACGAGCGCGCCCTCGAACGCCAGCTGGAACTGCTGCGCGAGATGGGCACGAACGCGATCCGCACGAGCCACAACCCGCCGGCGCCGGAGCTGCTGGACCTCGCCGACCGCATGGGCTTCGTCGTGCTGGACGAGGCGTTCGACATGTGGCACGAACAGAAGACGCCGAATGACTACCACACGTCGTTCGACGAATGGCACGAGAAGGACCTGCGCGCCCAGATCCGGCGCGACCGCAACCACCCGAGCGTGATCGCCTGGAGCACCGGCAACGAGATCCCGGAGCAGGGCAAGCCGGAAGGCTGGAAGCTGGCCGCGCACCTGGCCGAGATCGCGCGCGGCGAAGACCGCACGCGCCCCGTCACGTCCGCGTACAACCACACGGATTCCGGCTATAACGGCTTCCAGAACGTGGTCGACATCTTCGGCTACAACTACAAGCCGGGCGAGTACGGCAAGATGCATGCGTCCGCGCCCTACCTGCCGATCTACGGCAGCGAGACCGCGTCGACGGTCAGCTCGCGCGGCGAGTACTTCTTCCCGGTCAGCGACGACAAATCGAAAGGCGCCGCCAACTTCCAGGTCAGCAGCTACGACCTGACGGCGCCGCCGTGGGCGACGTCGCCGGACGTCGAATTCAAGGGCCAGGACGACAATCCGTTCGTGGCGGGCGAATTCGTGTGGACCGGCTTCGACTACCTGGGCGAGCCGACGCCGTACAACGACGACACGACGAACCTGCTGAACTTCACCGATCCCGCCCAGCAGACGCGCGCCGCGCAGGAACTGGCGACGCTGAAGAAGATCGCGATGCCGTCGCGCAGTTCGTACTTCGGCATCATCGACCTGGCCGGCTTCAAGAAAGACCGCTTCTGGCTGTACCAGGCCCGCTGGCGTCCGGACCTGCCGATGGCGCACCTGCTGCCGCACTGGAACTGGCCGGAACGCGTGGGCCAGGTGACGCCGGTGCATTTGTACACATCCGGCGACGAGGCGGAGCTGTTCCTGAACGGCAAATCGCTGGGACGCAAGAAGCGCGGCCCGCGCGACTACCGCCTGCGCTGGGACGACGTCGTCTACCAGCCCGGCACCTTGAAAGCCGTCGTCTACAAGAAGGGCAAGCGCTGGGCCGAGGACACCGTCGCGACGACGGGCGCGCCCGCGAAGCTGCTCGTGTCGGCCGACCGTGCGAAGCTGCGCGCGGACGGGAAGGACTTGTCGTTCGTGACGGTCACGATCGCCGACAAGGACGGCCGTCCGGTACCGCGCACGCATGACCGCATCACCTTCAAACTGTCCGGGCCGGGCGCGATCGTCGCGACGGACAATGGCGACGCGACCGACCTGGAAGCGTTCCAGTCGCTGCAGCGCAAGGCGTTCAACGGCCTGGCGCTGGCCATCGTGAAGACGAAGGCGGGCGAAGCCGGCAAGCTGACCCTGACGGCCAGCGCCGACGGGCTCGAAGGCGCGCAGGTGACGCTGGACACCCAGGCGCAGTAAGGCCGACTGTTGTAATCAGGCGATAGCGACCGAAACTCTTGCATGCAAGAGTTTCAAGAAAGCCCCCACGCTCGGCGTTTCCTCCGGATAATGGAAATTCCGTAGATACGCCGAGCCAACGCCATGGAATTTGAAGTTTTCGAATCGCTATCGTCGAGCCCCGCGCCGGCCGAAGCCGCGTCGCCTCTGGTCCGGCTGCAATACCTGATCGACAACACGCCGGCGATCATCTACACCACCGTGCCCAGCGGCGATTTCAAGATGACGTTCGTGAGCAACAATGCCTACAACGTCCTCGGCTACCGGCCGGAAGAGATGCTGGCCGATCCGAACTTCTGGTTCGACCATCTCCACCCGGACGACGCCCCGACCATCTTTTCCAGCCTGGCCCAGCTGTTCGTGGAAGGCGAGCGCACCTACGAATACCGGTTCCGCACCGCGAGCGGCGAGTTCGTGTGGATGCACGACCGCCTGCGCCTGATCCGCGACGAGCACGGCACGCCGGTGGAAGTCATCGGCTCGCTGACGGACATCACCTCGCGCAAGAACATGGAGCAGAAACAGCAGCAGCTGATCGCCCGCCTGAGCGAGGCGCACGAGCAGCTGCTGCAGTCGGAAAAGATGGCGTCGATCGGCCAGCTGGCGGCCGGCGTCGCGCACGAGATCAACAACCCGATCGGCTTCGTCAACTCCAATATGGGAACGTTGGGGCACTACGTGGACACGCTGCTGAACGTGGTGGACGCGTACGGCGAGGCGGTGCAGAAGGCGGCGCCCGGCTCGGCGCTGACGGCGCAGATCGAGGCGATCAACCGCGAGGCCGACCTCGGCTACCTGAAGGACGACATCGCCGACCTCGTGAGCGAGTCGATGGACGGCCTGAAGCGCGTGAAGGACATCGTCCAGGCGCTGAAGGATTTTTCGCACGTCGGCCAGAACGACTGGCAGTACGCCGACGTGCACGCGGGCCTCGACACCACGCTCAACATCGTCGCCAACGAGATCAAGTACAAGGCGACGGTCGAGAAGCACTACGGCAAGCTCCCGGAAATCAAGTGCCTGGCCTCGCAGCTGAACCAGGTGTTCATGAACCTGCTCGTGAATGCCGCCCAGGCCATCAAGAGCAAGGGCGTGATCACGATCGCCACCGGGGCGAGCGAGGGCTGGGTGTGGGTGAAGATCAGCGACAACGGTTGCGGCATCCCGCCGGACAACCTGAAACGCATCTTCGAACCGTTCTTCACCACCAAGCCGGTGGGCAGCGGGACGGGCCTCGGCCTGTCGCTGTCGTACAGCATCGTCAACAAGCACGGCGGGCGTATCGACGTGGCCTCGAAGCCGGACGTCGGCACCGTCTTCACGATCAAGCTGCCGGTGGTGCCGCCGGCGTCCTGACGCTCATTCCTCGTGCAGGGTGATCGCCTGCTTTTCCTTTTCCGGCTTGTCCAGCCAGCGCCGGTGCAACGCCCGCTCGATGGGCTTGCCGCACACGAACAGGAGGAACACGAGGACGAGGGCGATCGCGGCGATCTGCCAGGAGCCCATGCCGCACAGGATGCCGAGGATGGCCGTGATCCAGATCGACGCGGCCGTCGTCAGGCCCCGCACGCGGTCGCTGCCGTTGTCGCGGATGATCACGCCCGAGCCGAGGAAGCCGATGCCCGTCACCAGTCCCTGGATCACGCGGCTGACGGCTGACGCATCGGCCTGGCCGTCGCCCGTGAGGAAATTGGCGCCCGCCAGGGTCAGCACGCAGGCGCCCAGGCACACGAGTCCCAGGGTGCGGATGCCGGTGGGCTTGCCGTGCAGATTGCGGTCCAGGCCGATCAGGCCGCCGACGAGGACCGAGACCGTCAGGCGCAACAGGATGTCGAGGTAGTCCATGCGTCGGGTTGTTGTCGAGAGGACACTATCCTACCATCCGGACGGCACCGATGCAGGCAGGCTTATAGATCTGATAAATGCTGTTAAAACATTCGTAATTTCAAGCATTCGGGGCTGGAAAACTGTCTCGTTCCCGTCCAAAAAGCTTGGTTTCGTCGCGTTTTAACGACCACATCTCGCGAGGTTGCGCTAATATTGACGCGCGGAAACTTTCACCCAATGTTTATGAAAACACGTTCCCTGACCACCCGGCGCGAACGCGGCTTCACGCTGATCGAGATCCTCGTCGTCGTCGCGATCGTCGGCATCCTCAGCGCCATCGCCGTCCCGACCTATCGCGACTACGTGATACGGGCGCGCCTGACCGAAGCGTTCTCGGGCCTCGGCAGTGTGCAGATCGCCGCAGAGGATTACTGGAACAACGGCAGTCCCCACACGTACGCCGGCTTCGACCGGCTGCCGCCGAACAGTAGCAGCTTCACGTTCGCGCTGAGCGGCGCGACCGCTTCCGCCTACACCGTGACGGCGACGGGCGCCGGTCCGGTGGCGGGCTTCGTCTACACGATCGACCAGAACGGCAACCGCGCGACGACGGCCGCGCCGACCGGCTGGGGTACGAGCACGGCGTGCTGGATCGACCGCAAGGGTGGCCAGTGCACCCAGTGACGCTCCAGCCGACGGCGCACGGCTTCACGCTGATCGAGGCCGTGGTGGTCGTCGCCATCATGGGCATCGTGCTCGCGGTCGGCTTGCCGTCCATGTCGGACTGGCTGTTGGGCCGCAAGGCGCTGGCGGCCGCCGTGTTTTACCAGGACGGCTTCACGCTCGCGCGCAACACGGCGATCGCGCACAACAGCCACAGCCGCCTCGTGCTGACCGAAAACGCCGCCAACGGCAAGATGGACTGGCGTGTCGACATCTGCTTCCCGACGTCCGGCACGCCGTGCAACGACGTGACGGGCGGCTGGTCGACCGCCGCCGCGGCGGCGGACGGCGATCCCGATCCGAACCCTGTGTTCCGCTCGATCACACGTAGCGCCCAGGCCATGCCGGGCGAAAGCGACCTCGCGCAGGCCGTGAGCCCGTCCGGCGCCACCGAAGTCTATTTCACGCCGCTGGGCTGGGTCGATACGGCCGTCGCGCCGCACCTTGCCCGCATCGACATGGCGCCGTCGCTCACGCGCGCGCACGCCTTCGCGCCCCTGGCCGTCGTGTTGACGCTGGCCGGCATCGCGTCCATCTGCGACCCGGCCGCGCCGGCGCACGACGTCCGCGGGTGCCCACCGTGATCGCGCGCCGCCAGCAGGGCATGGCCCTGATCGAATCGATCGTCGCCGCCGTGTTGCTGGCGGTCGGCCTGCTCGGTGTCGTCGGCATGCAGGCGCGGTCGATGGGCGCGCTTGCAGACACCGGCATGCGCGCCGAGGCGACCATCGCGGCCGACCGGCTGATCGGCATGATGGCCGTCGACCTGCCGAACGTGGGCGCGTACGCGCTGGCGGCGGGTGCGACGCCGAACGCCCGTCTGCAGCCTTGGTACGACGACACGCGTGCGCGTATCCCGAACGCGCAGGTGGTGATCGCCGTGACGCCCGCGGCCGGGCGCACGCGCGTGGCGATCACGATTTCCTGGACTCGCAAGACCGGATCGGCGCAGAACGCGCACCGGGTCGTGTCCTACCTGGCGGCGGCGACATGATGCGCGCGCCATCCCGCCGGGCACCTGGCTTCTCGCTCGTCGAGTTGATGGTCAGCCTGGCCATCGGCCTGCTGGCACTCCTGTTTGCGCTGCGCATGGTGGGTGGCGCCGAACAGACGCGCCGCTCCGCGCTGGGGGGCTCGGACGAAATGCAGAACGGCATGGTCGCGCTGTTCTCGCTCGCTAACGACGCAGGTAGTGCCGGTTATGGCCTCAACGATCCCATCATCGCCGGCTGCAACACGCAGTTCAGCGACACGGCGGGATACCAACTGGCGCCCGCGACGCGCGGCACGACGACCGTGACGCCGCTTGCGCCCGTCGTGATCGAGTCGCACGGTGCGGACCCGGACCGGATCTCCTTCTATGCCGGCACGTCGGTCGGTGGCACGCCCACGCTGCGTCTGACCAGCGATGCGGCCGCCGGCGCATCGCAGCTCGACGTGGACCGCATCGTGTACGGCTTCAGCCAGGGCGACGTGCTCGTCGTCGCGCCCGAGCAGCCGGGTGGCGACTGCCGTCTCGTCCAGCGTTCCGACAATGACCAGACGGCCACGCGTGTCGTGCTGGCGTCCGGCGGCGGCATGCGCTTCAACGACAGTACGTCGACGGCCACGTTCAAGGGCTACGCCGCGCGCGTGTTCGATCTCGGGCCGGCGGCGAACCTGGCATTCCGCTCATGGTCGGTGGCGGACGGGTACCTGCAGCTGCAGGCGGCGGCGCCGGTGGACGCGGCGGGTCAGGCGTCCACCGTGGCCGAGGACATCGTCTCCATCAAGGCCCAGTACGGCATCGACACCCGCACGGGCAGCGCGTTCCTGCCGCAGAACGGCCTGCAGGTGAACCGCTGGTCGGCCACGATGATCGATGCGGACGGCTCGGGCACGGTGGGCGACGCGGGCGACTGGCAGCACATCGCCGCAGTGCGCCTGGCAGTCGTGGCGCGCAGCAAGGCCGTCGAGCACCCGGCCGCCGGCGCCGCCTGCACGACCACGGCGGCGCAGCCGGTCGTATTTTCGAGCGACGCGCCCACCGGCGTGGCCAGCGTGCCCGTCACGGTGAATGTCGCCGTGACCGGCGATCCGCTCGATTGGCGCTGCTACCGCTACCGCGTGTTCGAGACCGTGGCCACGCTGCGCAATGCGGGATGGAGACCGAATCCATGACGACCCGGCCGAAGCTGCGCACCGAGGGCATGGCGCTGCCTGTCGTGCTGATCATCCTCGCCGTGATGCTGCTGGGGAGCGTGTACCTGCTCCGCTCCGTCAACTCCACCGCGCTCACGACCGGCAATCTCGCCTACGACACCACCCTGAGCCGCGAAGCCGACCTGGGCCTGCACACGGGCTTCGCCTGGCTGAGCCAGACCGCGCAGACCAACAAGGCGGCGCTGAACCAGGACGACGCGGCCAATGGCTACGTGGCCACGTGGGACGTCGCCAGCCAGGCGCGCGACGCCGCGTTCTGGAACGGCAGCCGCACGATCACCGGCGACGACGGCACGAGCATCGAATACGTGATCCACCGCCTGTGCGCGTCGACCGGCGCGTACAGCGGCACGAACCGCTGCATGCAGACCGCCGCCAATACGGCGACGGCGGGCAGCACGGTGGCGATGGGCGACAGCCTGGCCTCCGACGCGCCGTCGTACGCGGGTACGCCCCAACTGCATTACGTGATCACGGCACGCATCACCGGCGGCCGCGGAGCCAACGTGACCAACCAGATGATCGTCCTGATCGGCGCCTGATCCTACCATCATGAACAAACTCCTCGTCATCCTGGGCTTCGTTGCCCTGACGCTGGCCGGCACCGCCGGCGCGGCCGTGACCAGCATTGCCCAGCTTCCGCTCCTCAACGTCGACGGCACCGGTAACGTCAAGCCGAACCTGATGCTGCTGTACGATAATTCGGGCTCGATGGCGAGCGCCTTCACGCCGGACTACATCGACGACAGCACGACGTGCCGCTCGCGCGCGCTGATGACGGGCGGGACCCGCGGCTGCACGGTCGGGCACCCGCCGTTCAACAGCGCGGACTTCAACCGTCAATACTACGACCCGAAGGTGCGCTACACGCCGCCGGTGCGCGCGGACGGCACCTCGTACACATCGATGACGCGCAGCGCGACTACCGACTGGACGTCGGTGACGACCGACGGCTTCGGCGTGAACCGGCGCGACCTGCTGGGCAATAGCGCCACCAGCACGAACCTCGCGACCGGATTCCCCGACCTGCGCTGGTGCGACTCGAACAGTGCCAACTGCGTCTACAACTCGGCCACCTACACCTATCCGAACGACGTGCGCTATACCGCGAAGGCGTATACGACGAACCCCTACTACTATACGATCAACGTGGCCGAGTACTGCACGACCGCCGCGCTGACGACGTGCGTGACGACCGCGGTGGGCGCACCGGCACCCAACGGTTATCCGTTCCCGGCCAAGGTGCGCTGGTGCGACAGCACCACGCTCACCAACTGCCAGGCGAAATACGTCGGCAACTTCAAATACCCGCGTTTCTCGAATCCGAACGGCGGCGTGGTCGCCGCGTACGGCACGATCACGATCGGCACGTCGGCCTCGAACGGCGCCATCACGATCAATGGCGTGTCGGTCGCCGAGTCGGGCGGCAACGTCGTCATCACGAACAACGCGGTGACTGCCGCGACGGGCACCAACACGGTCGGCAAGCAGCAGACGGTAGCGACCGCGCTCGCCGCGTCGATCATCGCGAAAACGGGGCTGACGAACCAGTACCTCGCCTGCGTGCGCACGCCGGCGTCGGGCTACAGCGTGCCGGCCTGCTCGACCTACGGCATCACGCTCGGCACCGACAACGTTGTGGCCGTGATCCCGATCGACTGCGCCAGCGGCACGAGCGGCAAAACCATGGGCGTCTGCTCGGTCCTGACGGACAGCAGCCGTTCCGGCTGGGCCATCGCGGTGGACGCGCCGGCGGCCATCGTCCAGGCCGCGCAGCCGGCAACCGCGCTCATCACGGTGTCCGGCACGGCCAGCAATAGCAAGAACGCCGGCAGCCGCACCGTGCTTGCCGGCGGCACGAAGCTGGGTAGCAAGACCATCATCGCATCGGACATCACGTTCAGCAAAGGGGCGGCCAATACCGCGGTCGCTTCGGCCATCGCGGCTGCGATCGGCACGCAGGGCACCATCACGGCTTACGCCGGCGGAAGCGCCGTCACGACGGCGTGCGCGGGCAAGGGCGCCGCCACGGTCTGCGTGGCCGACACGGGCGCCAGCGCGGGCGGTGCCGCGATCACGATGGGGGCGCTCACCAACAACGGCGGCAACATCAGCTTCGCGCTGACGCCGGCGTCGGCGCCCGTGCCCGCCGTGTACGACACGATGCCGGTAACGACGACACCGCTGGGCAGCGGGGCGGCCGTATTCGTGCGCACGGACATCGTGCCCACCGTGACGAGCTACCCGAAGGCGGCCGGCCGCACCGACTGCGCCGGCGACACCTGTACCTACGACGAGGAGATGACGAACTTCGCCAACTGGTATGCCTACTACAAGACGCGCAACCAGATGATGAAAACCGCCGTCGGCCTCGCGTTCCAGGCGTTGACGTCGAACTACAATGTCGGCATCGTCTCGCTGTCCACCGCCGCGGCCGAGGGCACGATGACGGCGCCCCAGCAGTTCACGGGTGGCGCGCGCACGACCTGGTACTCGACGCTGTACGCGATGGACGGCAGCCAGTCGACGCCACTGCGCCCCGCGCTGCACGCGATCGGCAAGTTGTACGCCAACCTGAGCCCCTACGTGGCGGCGGCGGGCTCGGAAGTGGTGCAGTACCCGTGCCAGCAGAATTTCACGTTCATCACGACCGACGGCTATTGGAACGGCGGGGCGGCGTCCACGGTCGTCAACAACGATAATGTCGAAAGCACGACACGCTTCTGCACGCGCGGCAGCGGCTGCTACGATCCGAGCGCCCAGAGCTACAACTCGCTGGCCGACGTCGCGCTGTACTGGTACAACGGCGGCTCGAACACGGCCTCGTCGTCGTTGCGCTCGGCGCTGGAAGACTGGACCAAACCGGGTCTCGTACCCGCGCAAACGGGAGAAAACAGCCGCCTGCACATGAATACCTATGCGCTCGGCCTGGGCGTGGACGGCGTCATGAACTACGAGCCGAAGTACGATTCGGCGCCGGTGCCGGGCGGCGATTTCTACAACCTGATTACCGGCGCGGCGACCGGCTGCCCGTGGAACGGCAACGGCGCTTACGTCTGGCCGGATCCGAAGACGAGCGATTCCAGCGGCTCGGCGGCCTACCAGTCGCGCGTGGACGACCTGTGGCATGCCGCCATCAACGGTCATGGTCATTACTTCAGCGCGTCCGACCCGACCCAGGTGGTGCAGGGCCTGTCCTCGGCACTGTCGGCCATCCAGGTGCGCATCGGAGCGGCGTCGGCCGCCGCGACGTCCACGCCGAACATCTCGCAGCAGGACAACGATATCTTCTCCTCCACGTTCACGACCGTGCGCTGGTACGGCGAACTGTCGGACCGCAAGATCGATCCCGTCACCGGCGCGGTCTCGACGACGGCCGCGTGGACGTCGTCGGACACGGTCGGCCGCCTCGTCGGAGACAGCAGCGACTCGCGCACGATCTGGATGCAGGATACGGTGAACGGCGGCCTCAAGTCGTTCACGTACGCGAACCTGACGGCGACCGAGAAAGCATGGTTCGATAACAAGTGCACGGCGCTGGCCCAGTGCGCCAGCCTGTCGGCGACCGACCGCGCCACCGTCAACGCCGGCGCCAACATCGTCGACTGGCTGCGCGGGCAGCAGCAGTACGCGGACGGCACGGTCCTGCGCGCCTATACCCGTACCGACCACAATCCGCCCGGGTTGACGACCACGATTCCGATCGTGCTGGGCGATATCGCGTCCTCGAAGCCTGCCTACCTGCGCGATCCGCGCAAGGCCTATTCGATCGCGGGCTATGCCGATTACAAGGCCGTCAACGCGACGCGCTCCCCGACCGTGTTCGTGGCCGCGAACGATGGGATGCTGCACGCCTTCGATGCGGCGTCAGGCTCCGAACTGTGGGCCTACGCGCCGCGCATCACGATGAAGAAGCTGTACCTGCAGGCCGGCACGACCTACGGCACCAACCACCAGTTCACGACGGACGGCGCACCCGAGGTGGCCGACGTCAAGATCGACGGCACGTGGCGCGCCGTGCTGGTGGCCGGCCTGAACGCGGGCGGCCGCGGCTACTACGCGCTGGATGTCACCGATCCCGCGCATCCGCGCGCACTTTGGGAACTGTGCGCCGATCCGGCGGTGTGCAGCGGTACCGCATACGACGCCGACATCGGTCTCACGTTCGGCAACCCGCAGTTCGGCACGTGGAAGGACAGCGGCGGGACCGAGCACTGGGTCGTGTTCCTCACGTCCGGCTACAACAACGTGCCCGGCACCGACGGCGTGAACGGCGGCACCGGCGCGGGCTACCTGTACGTGGTCGACGCCGCCACGGGCCAGGTCCTGAACAAGTCCAGTACGGCCAATGGCGACACGACGACGCCTTCCGGCTTTGCCCGCATCACGGCCATTACCGCGAATCCGCTGACGGATCCGCTCGTGACCTATGTGTACGGGGGCGACAACCAGGGCAGGATGTACCGCTTCGACTACACCGCCGGCGGTGCGCCCGTGGTCGTGCAGATGGCGGATGCGGGCAGCACGCAGCCGGTGACCACGCGGCCGGAGATCACGCAATGCCGGGCGAACGGCACGGATGCGCAGGGCAACGCGACGACGGCCGTGCGCACGATGGTCGTGTACGGGACAGGGCGGTTGCTGGACCTGCCGGACATCGCGAATACCGACACGCAGAGCGTCTATGTGCTGAAGGACACCGGTGCCGGCATTCCGGCCGTGGACTGGCGCACGGCCGCGAAGATGGCCCGGATGCGCCTGTCGAAAAGCACGGCCGGCGGCGGTGACACATACGCCATCAGTGGCACGACCGTGAATTGGGGGACCCAGGCAGGCTGGTACATGGACCTGGACCAGAACAGCGGCGAGCGCGTCAACCTGGACCCGAAAGTCGTTTCCGGCACGCTCAACGTGGTGGCCAACCTGCCGACGTCGTCGTCCGCCTGTTCGGTCGGCGGTACGAGCAATCTGTACCAGCTCGACGTCTGCACGGCGCAGCCGTTGCTGGTCGATTCCAGCAACCAGCCCATCGTGGGCCGCACGTTGTCGAACACGTCGGCGGCGGTCGGCTTCATCATCGTGCGTCTGCCGAACGGCGCGCTGAAGCTGATCGCGACGACTGCGGACGGCAAGAACACGCCGTTCGATCTGCCGGCCGCCACGGCCCAAGCCGCGCGCAAGGCCGGCTGGCGGCGCGTGCGCGACTGAGCGCGTTACGGCAGCGCGGGGGCGGCGTCCAGCGCCGACAGCGTTTGCGTGGCGCTTCCGCCCGCATCTTCCACGCGCAGGCGCACGGGCAGCCAGTTTCGCTCCGGCGCGAGCCAGATGTCCAGCCGTGCCATGCCGGGAGCGGCCAGTTCCGCCAGATGCCAGGCCGCGAGCGTACCGATGCCAGTCGCGACATCTTCCCGGCCCAGCACCTTGAACCGCGCGATGCGCAGGTCGCGCGCGCCCGCCACGACGACGTCGAGCGTGTCGTGAACCTGGTCCGGTTCCGCGAGGCCGATGCCGACGAGCTGCATCAGCACCGATGCGCGGTCCTGGATGCCGACGTTGTCCGGACTTTCGGCGCCGGTTGCGCGGAACAGCACGCGGTGGCCGTCGGCATCGAATTCCGTTAGGAGTGGACCGGCGTCCCCGTCCTCGCGCGCAAGCCGCGGTGCGATACCGGCGTCGCCGCTCGCGCCCTCGCTGTGCAGGCGTCCGAGGACGCCGTCCAGGTCGAGTACGTAACGGTCGCCGTTCGTGCGCCAGGTCAGGCGCGCCGGGACGGCCGGCGCCGGGATGCCGCCCGCCGGCTGGCGTACGAGGTCGTAGGTGAGCTGGACGGGAGCGGGCAGGCGGACGCGGTAACGGCCCGGCATCTGCAGCAGCGGCGGCCCGGCGTCGGACGGCGCGGCGGATACCGTGCCCGGCGCATCCGGGGCTGGACGTAGCGCGTCGGCGGGTGGTGGCACGGGCGTGGCTGCCGACGGCTGGACGGGTCGCGGCCGTGCCGGTGCTGCGACGGCTGCCGGTACGGCGGCGGACGGGGAAGTCGGCGCGGCCAGGGCTGGGACCGGGACCGGAGCAGCCGGCGCGAGCCTTACGCTGAGTCCGCTTTCAGCCGCCGCCGGCGTGGCAGGGAACGGTCCGGTACCGCGCTCGGCGAGCAACCGCAGCACTGCGAGGTGCGCTGCCGCGGAACACGCGCACAAGACCAGCAAACGCCGGTGCCGGGACAGGAAGGCAAGCTTCATGCCGCTAGTGTAGCAGTGCGCTGGCGGCCTTCCTCAACCCGTCTTCTCGACTGCCTTGACCATGCACTTCGACAGCTTGTCGAAGTGCGCCAGCGCCGCCTGCGTGAGCGTCACCTGCTTGCGCCTCGTGTCCTCGGTGTCGGTCAGCATGATCCAGCCCTTCTCGCGCATCGACGTCAGGCGGCTGTGGACGGTGGCCGGTGCACCGAGTTCCTTCTTGGCCATCATGTCGCGCACGCACAGGCGTTCGCCCTCCTGCATGGCGCGCGCGACGGTGCCGAGGATGCGTTCCTCCAGCGGGTCGAGCGAGGGCAGGGTCGGCAACCCGCGCAAGGCTTCCGCGAGTTGCAGAAAGCGCAGATAGATGTCAGCGGGACGGGTCGATTTGCTCATGCGCAGATTATAATGCGATAGCCACGCGAACTCCATCACCTACAAACCTTCATGTCATTCCGTTTAACTCCTGGTAACCATGCTGGACCGGGCGTATCCGACCGCGCCGGCGTCGCCTGCGCGAGCGTCGTCGGCTCGGTGGTGTTCTACCTGCTGCTGGCGCGGTTGCAGGATTGGGTGTTCCCCAACGTCGAGTTCATGCGCGGGGTCGGCTGGATCTACCTGCCGGCGGGCGCACGGCTGCTGTGCCCGTTGCTGCTGGGCTTGCCCGGCGCCGTCGGCGTCCTCGTGGGGTCGTGGTGCGAATGCTTCTTCCACCTGTATCCGGACGATCCCATGCGCTCCTTTGCCGGCGGCATCAGCTCGGCGCTCGCGCCCTACCTGGTGTATTTGTTCGCGCTGCGGGTGCTGGGCATGCAGGCATCGCTGGCCAACCTGACGTCGCGCCGCCTGCTGCTGCTCGTACCGCTGTTCGGCGTGGCCAGCCCGCTGATGCACCATCTGTGGTTCTGGATGCATGGCGACCACGTCGACCTGGCGCAGGGCTTTGCCGTCATGGCGGCCGGCGACATGCTGGGCGCGCTCGTGGTCCTGTACGCGCTGAAGGGCATGCTGGGGCTGCTGCCGGCGCCGGCGCCCCGCCGCAAGGATCTTTAATGACGCTGCGGACATGATTACGCCGCAGATTCATGAATCCCATTCATAAGGTCAAGCAATCCCGGCCGGTCCCACACGGCAGGTTTGCCGTTACCATCGTCGGCCTGCGATGCAAACGACAACCTTACGAAAGGATCATCCATGACCGTCAAGGCCTATGGCGCCCATGCCGCCGACAAACCGCTCGAATCCCTGGACATCACCCGCCGCGCGCCGGGTCCGCACGACGTGCAGATCGAGATCGCCTATTGCGGCGTGTGCCACTCCGACCTGCACACGGTGAAGGCCGAGTGGGCCGGCACCCTGTACCCGTGCGTGCCGGGCCACGAGATCGTCGGCCGGGTCTCCGCCGTCGGCGCCCACGTGAAGGGTTACAAGGAAGGTGACCTGGTCGGCGTCGGCTGCATGGTCGACAGCTGCCGGCACTGCGCGGACTGCGAGGACGGCCTCGAAAACTACTGCGACAGCATGGTCGGCACCTACAACGGCCCGACCGCGGACGCCCCCGGCCACACGCTGGGCGGCTACGCCGAGCGCATCGTCGTGCACGAGCGCTACGTGTTGCGCGTGCGCCATCCGGAAGCGCAGCTCGCGGCCGTGGCGCCGCTGCTGTGCGCCGGCATCACGACGTACTCGCCGCTGCGCCACTGGAACGCGGGCCCGGGCAAGACGGTGGGCGTCGTCGGCATCGGCGGCCTTGGCCACATGGGCATCAAGCTGGCCCGCGCGATGGGCGCGCGCGTCGTCGCCTTTACGACGTCCGAGTCGAAGCGCGCCGACGCCGAGGCGCTGGGCGCGCACGAGGTGGTCGTGTCGCGCGACGCCGATGCGATGGCCGCGCGGGCGAAAAGCCTGGACCTGATCGTCAATACGGTCGCCGCGCCGCACGACCTGGACGCCTACCTGAACCTGCTGAAACGCGACGGCACGATGGTGCTGGTCGGCGCGCCCGCGACGCCGCATCCGTCGCCGCAGGTGTTCAACCTGATCACGAAGCGCCGCGCGCTGGCCGGCTCGATGATCGGCGGGATCCCGGAAACGCAGGAGATGCTGGACTTCTGCGCGCAGCACGGCATCGTCGCGGACATCGAGATGATCCGGGCCGACGAGATCAACGCCGCGTACGAACGCATGCTCAAGGGCGACGTGAAGTACCGCTTCGTGATCGACAACGCGACTTTGGCGGCCTGATGCAGCCTCAGGTCTCGCCGCTCCCGAACGGCGCGACGCAGGACGCGTCCGCCGCATGGGGCCCCGTGTTCGCACTCGCCCTGGCCGCGTTCGCGCTCGTCGCGTCCGAGTTCATGCCCGTCAGCCTGCTGAGCCCCATCGCTTCCGACCTGCGCATCAGCGAAGGCCAGGCCGGGCAGGCGATCGCCGTCTCCGGTGCGTTCGCCCTCGTCACGAGCCTGTGCGTCGCGCGCCTGGCCGGACGCCTCGACCGCAAGGTGCTGCTGCTCGGCCTCACGTTGATGATGATCGTGTCCGGCACCATCGCCGCATTCGCGCCGAACTACGCCGTGTTCATGGCGGGGCGGGCGTGCACCGGCGTGGCGATCGGCGGGTTCTGGTCGATGTCGGCGGCGACCGCGATGCGGCTCGTGCCCGACCGCCTCGTGCCGCGCGCGCTGGCCATCGTCAACGGCGGTAACGCGCTGGCGACCGTCGTCGCGGCGCCGGCCGGCAGCTTCCTCGGCGCGCTGGTCGGCTGGCGCGGCGCGTTCTTCGCGATCGTGCCTGTTGCGGCGCTGGCGTTCGCGTGGAAGTTCGTGAGCCTGCCCGCTTTGCCCCCGGCATCCGACACCACATCCGGCAGCGTGTTCGCGCTGCTGAAACGCCCGGCCGTCGCGTACGGCATGGCGGGCGTCAGCCTGTTCTTCATGGGGCAGTTCGCGCTGTTCACGTATCTGCGGCCGTTCCTCGAAACGGTCACGCACGCGAGCGTGACGACGCTGACCGGCATGTTGCTGGCGATCGGGATCGCGGGCTTCCTCGGCACGACGTGCATCGGCGCGGTCCTCGACCACCACCTGTACCGCACGCTGACCGTCATCCCGCTCGTGATGGCCGTGCTGGCCGGCGCGCTGGTGGCGTTCGGCGGGTCGACGGCCATCGTCGCCGTGCTGCTCGCCGTGTGGGGCTTCGTCGCGACGGCGGCGCCGGTCGGCTGGTGGACGTGGCTCGCGCGCACCTTGCCGGACGATGCGGAGGCGGGCGGGGGCCTGATCGTGGCCGTCGTCCAGCTGGCGATCGGCCTCGGTGCCACGTTGGGCGGCGTGCTGTTCGACGCCTGGGGCTTCCGCGCGACGTTCGGGTTGGCCGCGCTGCTGCTCGTCATCGCCGCGGCGCTGGCCCGCAAGGCCGCGCGCGCACAGGTTTAAGTTTAGAATCGCGGCATGGCACGCGATAACCTCAGCGACATCCTCGTCTTCCTCGCGGTCGCGCGCGAACGCAGTTTTACGCGCGCGGCCGTAAAACTGGGCATGACGCAGTCCGCCCTCAGCCACACGATCCGCGCGCTGGAAGCGAGAATGGGCGTGCGGCTGCTGACGCGCACGACGCGCAGCGTGTCGCCCACCGAGGCCGGAGAGCGGCTGCTGCAGAACGTGGCGCCGCGGCTGGAAGAGATCGACGCGGAGATCGCCGCCGTCAGCGAGCTCGGTGACCGGCCCGCCGGCACCGTCCGCATCACGGCCACGGACCACGTCATCGACAACGTGCTGTGGCCGCGCCTGGCCGCCGTGCTGCCGCAGTACCCGGACATCCACCTGGAGATCAGTTCCGAATACCGCATGGTGGACGTGGCGGCCGAACGCTACGACATCGGCGTGCGCTGGGGCGACCAGGTCGAGAAGGACATGATCGCCGTGCGCCTCACGCCGGACACGCAGACGATGATCGTCGGCGCACCCGACTACTTCGCGCACCGTCCCGTGCCCGCATCCATCGACGATCTCATGAAGCACGAATGCATCCGCCTGCGTCTCGCCGGCGGCGGCGTCTACGCGTGGGAGATGGTCGAGGGCGGCGCAGCCATCGACGTGCGCGTGCGCGGCCGCTACACGTTCAACGGCGTCTACCAGATGCTGAACGCGGCGCTGTCCGGCAACGGCCTCGCCTACATGACCGAGGACATGGCGGTACCGCACCTGCAGGCCGGCCGCCTCGTCAGCGTGATGGCGGACTTCTGCCCCAAATTCCCCGGCCTGCACGCCTATTATCCGAGCCGGCGCCATGCGTCGCGCGCACTGGCCGTCGTGCTCGATGCGATCCGCCATCAAGGCTGATTTCTTCGGGGATTTTTCGTGCGTACCATATCTCCGAAGAGGCCGGCGCACGGTTGAAGCGAATACCTGAACGGATGGCCGGGATGTTCTAGAATGGGTCGCCTGCGGTGCCTGTCCCACGCCGCATGGAGGACCGCATGGACCTGCTCGAGGCAATCAACGATCCCGCCGACTTGCGCGCGCTGCCCCGCGCACGCCTGGAGATGCTGGCGCGCCAGTTGCGCCGCTTCCTGCTCGACACGGTGGCGCGTACCGGCGGCCATCTCGCGTCGAACCTGGGGACGGTGGAACTGACGATCGCGCTGCACTATGTGTTCGCCACGCCGCGCGACCGCATCGTGTGGGACGTCGGCCACCAGAGCTATGGCCACAAGGTGTTGACGGGCCGGCGCGCGCAGATGCACACCCTGCGCCAGGCGGGCGGCCTCTCGGGCTTCCCGCGCCGCTGCGAGAGCGTGCACGACTGCTTCGGCACGGCGCATTCGTCGACCGCATTGTCCGCCGCGCTCGGCATGGCGCTGGCCGCGAAGCTGCAGGGCGACGACCGCCATGCCGTGGCCGTCTGCGGCGACGGCGCGCTGTCCGCCGGGATGGCGTTCGAGGCGTTGAACAACGCCGGCGTCGATCCGTCGCTGCGCCTGCTCGTCGTCGTCAACCACAACGGCATGTCCATTTCGCCCGCCGTGGGCGCGCTGGACCGGCATCTGTCGGATCTCGCCGCCGGCCGCGTGCGCCCCGGCGCATCGCTGTTCGAGGCGCTCGGATTCGCGTACGCCGGTCCGGTGGCTGGCCACGACCTCGACGCGCTGATCCCCGCGCTGGAGGCCGCGCGGGGCCGTGCCGGTCCGCAGGTGCTGCACGTCGTCACGCGCAAGGGCAAGGGCTATGCGCGCGCGGAGACCGCACCCACGCTGTACCACGGCACAGGGCGCTTCGACCCCGCGCAGGGCGTGCCGGACGGCGCCCGCGGCCGGCCCGCGTACACGGACGTGTTCGGCGACTGGCTGTGCGACATGGCCGCGCACGACCCGCGCCTCGTCGGCATCACGCCCGCCATGCGCGAAGGGTCCGGCCTCGTGCGCTTCGCCCGGCGCTTCCCCGACCGCTACGTGGACGTCGGCATCGGGGAGCAGCACGCGCTGACGTTCGCGGGCGGCCTCGCCGTCGAAGGCATGAAGCCCGTCGTCGCGATCTATTCCACGTTCCTGCAACGTGCCTACGACCAGTTGATCCACGACGTCGCGCGACAAAACCTGGACGTGACGTTCGCGCTCGACCGCGCCGGCCTCGTCGGCGCGGACGGCGCCACGCATGCGGGCAACTACGATATCGCCTACCTGCGCTGCGTGCCGAACATGGTCTTGATGGCGGCGTCCGACGAGGCCGAGTGCCGGCGCATGCTGACGACCGCCTACCGCCATCCGGGGCCGGCGGCCGTGCGGTATCCGCGCGGACCGGGCCCCGGAATGGTGCCGGCGGCCGAGCTGGACACCATCCCGTTCGGCCGCGGCGAGGTGCGCCGGCGCGGGTCCGGTATCGCGATCCTCGCGTTCGGCCCGATGCTGGCGCCTAGCCTTGACGCGGGGGCGGAACTGGGCGCGACGGTGGTCAACATGCGGTTCGTGAAGCCGCTCGACGCGGACCTCGTGGCGGCGCTGGCGCGCGACCATGCGCAACTCGTGACGGTGGAAGAGGGTGCCGTCATGGGCGGCGCGGGCGCGGCCGTCGCGGAGGCGCTGGCCGCGGCCGGCATCCAGCGGCCGCTGTTGATGCTCGGCCTGCCGGACCTGTTCATCGAGCACGGCGACCCCGCCGCGCTGCTGGGCGCCGCCGGGCTCGACGCGGCCGGCATCGCCGCTGCCATCCGTCAGCGTTATCGTGCCGACGCTACTTTGCTCGTAGCGAACAGTAGTTAGCGAGAGGTGCCCCATGCTTTCCGAAACGGATGCGCTCACCGTGCCGGACCACACGCCGGCCAGTTCGTTCGGCCTGGCCATGCGCCTGCTACCGGCGCCGCGGCGTGCCGCGATGTTCGGCATCTACGCGTTCTGCCGCGCCGTCGACGACATCGCCGACGGCGCGGCACCGCCCCGTGAACGCCGCGCCGCGCTGGAACGGTGGCGGGCCGACGTCGATGCCGCGTACGCCGGCACCTGGGCCCCGCGCCTGCGCGCGCTGGCGCCGCACATCGCCGCGTACGGCCTCGCGCGCGCCGATTTCCATGCGGTGATCGACGGCATGCTGATGGATGCGCAGGACCGCCCCATCTGCGCGCCGCCCGCCGACACGCTCGACCTGTACTGTGACCGGGTCGCCGCCGCGGTGGGGCGCCTGTCCGTGCGCGTGTTCGGCCTGCCGGCGGACGATGGCATCCTGCTTGCCCACCACCTGGGCCGCGCGCTGCAGCTGACGAACATCCTGCGCGACATCGACGAGGACGCCGCCATCGGCCGTGCCTACGTGCCGCGCGAACTGCTGCTCGCTGCCGGCGTCGAAGCCCGCGTGTGCGCGGCCGGCGCGGACGACATCGCCGCGCATCCGGCGCTGCCGCGGGCATGCGCCGACCTCGCCGCGCAGGCACGCCGGCACTACGCCGCGTCCGACTTCGTGCTGCGCCGCCACCGGGGCAGTGCGGCCCGGGCGCCGCGCCTGATGGGGGCCGTGTATGCCGTACTGCTGGCGCGGCTCGCGGCGCGCGGCTGGGGCAGTCCGCGCGCGCCCGTCCGGCTGGGCCGCCTGGCCAAGGTCGGCATCCTGGTGCGGCACGCGCTCCGGTAGCCACGGGGGATCTCATGCGCTACTCGTCCTTCCGGTCCATGGCGCAGGCCGGCGCCGTCGAGGCGGAACGCACACTCGCCCGGCACGCACGCCTGGAGCCTGCCATCGATGCGGCGCTCGCGGCCGTGCTCGCCGACCAGCGCGACGACGGGCACTGGGTCTACGAACTCGAAGCGGATGTCACGATCCCGGCCGAGTACGTGCTGATGGTGCACTACCTGGGCGAGACGCCGGACACGGCCCTGGAGCGCAAGATCGGAACGTATCTGCGCCGGCGCCAGGGCGACCACGGCGGCTGGCCGCTGTTCCACGGCGGCGCCTTCGACCCGAGCGCCAGCGTCAAGGCGTATTTCGCGCTGAAGATGATCGGCGATCTGCCCGACGCGCCGCACATGGCGCGGGCGCGTGCGGCGATCCGGGAGCACGGCGGCGCCGAGCGCAGCAATGTGTTTACGCGCATGCTGCTGGCGCTGTTCGGCGAGATGCCGTGGTCGGCCGTACCGGTGATGCCGGTGGAGATCGCGCTGCTGCCGCGCTGGGCGCCGTTTCACCTGTCGAAAGTCTCGTACTGGACCCGCACCGTGCTGACGCCGCTGCTCGTGCTGGGCGCGCTGCGGCCGCGCGCGCGCAATCCGCGCGCCGTGGGCGTCCCTGAACTGTTCCTCGCGCCGCCGGACGGCCTCGGGCTGGCGCCGCGCGCGCCGCACCAGGACCGCATGTGGTTCGCGCTGTTCCGCACGCTGGAGTCGCAGATGCGGCTGCTGGCGCCGCGCCTGCCCGCGCGCCTGCGCCGGCGGGCGGTGGAACAGGCGGCCGCGTTCGTGCGCGCGCGCCTGAACGGCGAGCACGGGCTCGGCGCCATTTTCCCCGCGATGGTCAACGCCGTGCAGATGCTCGACGTGCTGGGCTTGCCGCCGGATGCACCCGAGCCGTCCGCCGCGCGCCGTGCCATCGACCGGCTGCTCGTCGACCACGGCGCCGAGGCCTATTGCCAGCCCTGCCTGTCGCCCGTGTGGGACACGGCGCTGATGTGCCACGCGCTGCTGGAGACGGGCACGCCGCGCGCGCTGGACGCGGCGCGCCGGGGCCTGGACTGGCTGCTGCCGCTGCAGATCCTCGACCAGTCGGGCGACTGGGCGGCACGCCGGCCGGACGTGCGCCCCGGCGGCTGGGCGTTCCAGTACGAAAACGCCTGCTATCCCGACGTCGACGACACGGCGGTCGTCGCAATGGCCATGCACCGGGCCGCGCACCTCTAACCGTGGCCGCTGCCGGACCGGTACGCGGACGCCGTCGCCCGCGCCCGCGAGTGGATCGTCGGCATGCAGGGCAGGGGCGGCGGCTGGGGCGCGTTCGAAGCCGACAACACCCACGACTACCTGAACCACATCCCGTTCGCCGACCACGGCGCGCTGCTGGATCCGCCGACCGCCGACGTGTCCGCGCGCTGCCTGTCGATGCTGGCCCAGCTGGAGCCCGGCGCCTGCGCGCAGCGCCGCTCGCCGGCCGCGCGGGCGTTCGGCTGGCTGCTGCGCCGCCAGGAAGCGAATGGCAGCTGGTACGGACGCTGGGGCGTGAACTATGTCTACGGCACGTGGTGCGCACTGTGCGCCCTCGCGGCGGCCGGCCTGCCGCCGGAGGCGCCCCCTGTCGCGCGCGCCGCCCGCTGGCTCGCATACGTGCAGAATCCGGACGGCGGCTGGGGCGAAGGCGGCGACAGCTACCGGCTCGACCACGCCGGCCACGCGTGGGCGCCGTCGACGGCATCGCAGACGGCGTGGGCGCTGCTGGGCCTGATGGCGGCGGGCGCCGTCGAGACGCGGGCCGTCACGCGCGGCATCGCCTGGCTCGTGGACCACCAGCGCGCGGACGGCCTGTGGGACGAACCGCAGCACACGGCCACGGGCTTCCCACGCGTGTTCTACCTGCGCTACCACGGCTACGCCAGGTATTTTCCGTTGTGGGCGCTGGCCCGCTACCGCAACCTGCGGGCCGGCGGCAGCGGCCGGGTCGCGTTCGGGATGTAGGCCGTGCCGTCGGCGCCGGGCGTGCTCGTCGTCTGCGGCATGCCGTTCGAGGCGGCGATCGCGGACGGGCCCGGCGTCACCAGCGTGTGCGGGCCCGGGCCGTGGCGCGTGGCGCAACGGCTGCACGGGATGCTGGACGGCCACGGCGACTGGGCCGGCATCATCAGCTTCGGCTGTGCGGGCGGCCTGGATCCGGCCCTCGCGTGCGGCGACTGCGTGGTGGCCACGGCCGTGCTGACGCCGGACGGCCTCGTCGCGACGGACCCGGACTGGTCACGCGCATTGCTGGACCGGCTGCCCGGCGCCCGTCCCGGGCTGCTCGCGGGGGCGGACGCGCCCCTCGCCACGCCCGCCGCCAAGGCCGCGCTGTGGCGTGACGCGGGCGCCGCCGCCGTCGACATGGAAACGCATGCGGCCGCGCTGGCCGCACGGCGCCACGGCTTGCCGTTCGCGGCCTGCCGCGTCGTGCTCGATCCGGCCTGGCGCACCGTGCCCGCGGCCGCGCTGGCCGGACTGGATACGGGCGTCGCCTGGCCCGTGCTGCGCGCCCTGGTCCGTGCGCCGGGGCAGATCGCCTCCGTGTGCGTGCTGGCGGGCGAGGCGTTGGTGGCGCGGCGTTCGCTGCTGCGGGCACGTGCGCGACTGGGGGCGGGGCTGGGGTGTTATTGCTTGCCGCTATCTTCCTTGTCGTAATCCGGCAACGGCGTTTCCTTGCCCTCGTCGAGCTGCGTATGGCGGCGGCCCAGGTAGGCGTCGCGCACGAACAGATAGCGGTCGAGCGCGGCCTGTTCCAGCAGATTGGTCGCGTTCAGGTAACGGGCCCGCGTGCTGACGAAGTCGACGCCCCACAGCGTATTGCGCGAGGCCGGCTTCGCGTACGTGATGGGCGAGGCGTACTGGTCGACGCCGAAGCCCGCCGCGTCGCGGAACGTGCTCGGGCCGAAAAGGGGCAGCACGAGATAGGGACCGGCCGGCACCCCATAATGGCCCAGCGTGAGGCCGAAGTCCTGGTTGTGCTTGGCGATGCCGGCCGGTGTGGCGATGTCGAGCACGCCCAGCAGGCCGAACGTGGAATTCACGGCCACGCGCATCAGGTCGTTCATCCCGTCCATCAGGCGCAGCTGGGCGAAATCGTTGAGCATCACGGGGACATCGCCCAGGTTGGAAAAAAAATTGTCCACACCGGTGCGGACGAAGCGCGGCACGGTGCGGTTGTACGTGCGCGCGACCGGTTGCGCGATGTGGCGGTCGAGCGTGTCGTTGAAGCGGAACGTGGCGCGGTTGAGCGGTTCCAGCGGATCGACCGGATCGCGTTGCGTGCCCGTGGCGCAGCCGGACAGGAGCACGGCGGGCGTGAGCAGCAGGGCGGCAACGATCCGCGGCGGCGGGTGGGTCATGGCGGACCTCGTTCGGCAGGTGCCGGGGCACGGGGCTGTCCCAGCAGGACGGGCTGGAAGAACACGGCGCCGATCAACGTGCAGACCAGCGCCAGCACCAGCAGCTTGCCCATGCTCGCGGTGCCGGGGTGGTGCGACAGCCACAGGCTGCCGAACGCGGTGCCGGTGGTCGCCGCGCTGAGGACGATGGCTTGCGTGAGCGGATGCTCCAGCCGCGCCGGCTGCCCGGCGCGCCAGGCCATGATGTAATAGATTTTGAAGGCGACGCCGACGCCCAGCAGCAGCGGCAGCGCGATGATGTTCGCGAAATTCAGGTGGATGCGCAGCAGCACGCAGGCCTCCAGCGTGACCAGGCTCGACACGAGCAGCGGCACCATCGTCAGCAGCACGTCGCCCACGCGCCGGAACGCGATCCATAACAGCAGCGCGATGGTGGCGACGGCCAGCAGCGCCGCCTGCACGAACGCGGCGATGATGAGGTCGGCGGCGTGGCGCACGGAGATCGGGCCGCCGGCCGCATCCGGTGCGATGCGCAGGACGGCATCGGCAAAGCGGCCCAGCCGGCTGTCGTCGCCGAGGCTCGTCCCCGTGGGCCGCGTCGGGCTGACGTCGACCAGCGCGCGGCCGTCGGGCGCGATCCAGTTGCGGCGCATTGCGGCGGGCAGGCTCGCCAGTGTGACGGATTCCGGCCGCAGGGCCAGCCGCAGGGCGTCCAGCGCGAGCCGCAGCGTGCCAGCCAGCGCCTGGTCGGCGCGGTCGCGGGCGTCCGGCCCCGCGCGCGCCAGCGCGGCGAGCGCCCGCGCGAGCCGCGATGCCTCGGCCGCACCGGGACCCGGATGATCGAGCGCCGCATTGTGCAGCGCTTGCGCGGCCGTGCGCAGCGCGGCCGTGCGCTGCGCGTCCGACGCCGGTGCAATCGGCGGTCGCTCCACTACGGGCAGCAGGCGCGCGGCGGCCGCGGCGATGGCAGCCAGTTTTTCCGGTTGCCGGTCGGGCACGAGGCTGGCGGCCGTCAGCGCATGGGCCACGTCGGGCAGGCGTTCCAGGCGTGCCGCCAGGGCCGCGGCCTGTGCCAGCGACGGGGCGAGTACCTGCACGTTGTCGAGTCCGATGTCGGTGCCGCGCGCGAGCGACGTCAGCGTGGCCATCGATTCGCTGCCGGGATTCTTGAGGTGCAGCGGATCGAAGTCGAATTCGAGGCGCCACAGCAGCGGAATGCCGGCCGCGACGAGCGCCAGCGTGACCGCGAGCACGGTCTTGCGGTGGGTCTGCAGCGCATGGTCGATGCCGGCCAGCCACGGGTAGCCGGGAGCGCGCGCGCCCGCCGGCGGATCGGTGATGCGTATCAGCGCGGGCAACACTGTCAGGCAGGCGGGCAGGGCGACGCACAGGATGCCGACGCCCGCGATCTGCCCCAGTTCGGCCACGCCGCGGTACGCAGTGGGGAGGAAGGCGAGGAAGCCGAACGCGGTGGCCGTCGCCGCGAGGGTGAGCGGCAGCGCGAGCGCGCGCGCCGTCGCCAGCAGGGCCGTGCCGGTGCCGGGCCGGACGCGCCGCAGTTCGCGGAAGCGCATGCCGAACTGGATGCCGAAATCGATGCCGAGCCCGACGAACAGGATCGCGAACGCGATGGATATCAGGTTCAGCGCACCCACCATCATGAGCCCGAGCGCGGCCGTGAGCGCGAGGCCGCCCAGCATGGTGATGCACAGTGCCAGCACGAGCGGGGTCGAACGCACCGCGCGCCACAACAGCACGAGCACGATCGCGACGGGGATGCTGCCGACGAGCGGCGACCCTTCCTGCAGCGAGGCGAACTCGTCGTCCGACAAGGGCACCGGCCCCGTCAGCGTGACGTGCGCGCCGTAGCGCCCGGCCAGGCGCAGGTCGGCGGCGGCCGCGCGGATCGCGTCGCTGGACGCGGCGCCGGGCAGCAGGGCGGCATAGTCCAGGACGGGACGGACTTCCACGAGGCCGGGTTCGGCCGCCGCACCGTGGATGGCGAGATCCTGCCAGGACAGCGCGGTGTTGCTTCCGGCGAGGACACCCTCGACCGCGGCGGCGCCGCGCGCCAGCAGCGGCGCCATCTGCGCGAGCGTGACCTGGCCCGTCAGCAGGGGCGTGCCCAGCGTGACCGCCAGCAGGTTCGCGACGCCCCGCAGCGACGGGTCGCGCGCGAGCGCATCGAGCAGGGGCCTTGCATCGACGAGGCGCGCCGCCAGCGCGCGGACCTCGTGCGCGTCGAGGTACAGCAGGCCGTTGCGGCGGAAGAAATCGGCACCCGCGCCGAGGTCCACCGCGCGGAACAGGGCGGGCTGCCGGCGCAGGCGGTCGGCCAGTTCGCGGGCCGCCTGCGCCGCGAACTCGGGCGCGGGGGCGCGGATGACGGCCAGCGTCGTGTCGCCCCGGTTCGGGAACGCGGCGGCGATGGCGGCGTCGCGCCTGGCCCATGGCGCATTCGCGTCGATCAACTGGCCGACGTCCGTATTGATCGCGAAATGGCGCGCGACATAAAGCCCCGATGCAAGTACCAGCAGCGCAAACGCCCCCAGCACCGCCCATGGGTGGCGGCACGACAGGTGAACGAGCCTCGCAATCTGGTGGGTCAGCATGGTGTGTTCATTAGAACGGATGCGGTGTGGGTGACCGTATGATCTGGCGCAGCCGTGCGCGGGAACGCTGACGGCCGGACGACGGTCATATGGATGTGCCGATCGAGGATCCCATGAAACCGTCTTTATTTCTGCTTGCCCTGGCCTGTTCCATGCCGCCACCGGCCTGTGCCCGGCAGGTGGCCGAGCGTACGCCGGAGCAAACGTTGAAGAGCACGATCGACCAGGTCATGAGCGCCATCCGCAGCGACCCTGGCGCGCGCGCCGGCGACCCCGAACGGACCCTCGAGATCGTCCGCCGCGACTTCCTGCCATCCACGGACTTCATGCTGACCACGCAGTACGCAGTGGGCAGCGCGTGGGCACAGGCAACACCGGCCCAGCGTGAGGCGCTGTTCCGCGAGTTCCAGACCTTGCTGGCGCGGACCTACGCGATCCAGCTGACGCAGATCCAGCAGGAGAACACGCAGTTCCGCTACGGGCCCGCGGCCCGCTCCGCCGCGAACGCCACCGATGCCGTCGTCAGGACGACCGTGGTCACGGGCGGCGACACGATGCCGATCGACTACCGGATGCACAAGACGCCCGCCGGCTGGAAGATCTACGACATCGACATGATGGGTGCGTGGATGATCCAGGTGTATCGGCAGCAGTTCGCCGCCCGCCTGGCGGCGGAGGGCATCGACGGCCTCATCCGATACCTGGCGGCTCATAATCGTGGTCCCTGAGCGCGGTCCCTGAGCGGAGGCAAGCGGCGCATTTCGAACCAGTGCCACGAGATGAGGGCCGGCACGCCGGTCGCGATCTCGCGCATCCGCTTGACGAGCGCCAGCGACAGCGCCACGTCCCCGCCCACGCCGGTCAGCTGGGCGAACAGCAGCACGGCCGCTTCCTGCACGCCCAGGCCGGCGGGCACCATGAAGCCGGCGTGGCGTACGGCTTGCGTCAGCGCCTCGATGGCGAGCGCGGCCTGCAAGCCGACGGGGTGGCCGAGCAGAGCCAGCGCATACCACGTTTCGAACGTGCCCAGCACGTTGGCCAGCAGCGACCACGCCCCGGCGCGGGCGAGACGGCCGCGTTGCCGGAACAGGCGCGCGCCGGCCGCGGCGATGCCCCCCCCGTCCAGGTGCAGTGCGATGACGTTCTGCGGCCCGAGCAGGCGCAGTACCCGGCGCTCCAGCCGCGCGAACGGCGCGCCGTGGCGGAGCAGCCACCAGGCGAGCATGGGCAGCGGTAGCGAGAGCAGCAGCGCCCCCACGATGATCCCGACGAGGCCGGGCCCGCCCGTCAGCGTCAACATCAGCAGCGCGCCGGCGCCGCAGAACAGGTAGAGCACGACGATTGTCAGCAACACTTCCACGACGACACTTGCCGCGACGCCGGCCGTGTCGGGTACCCGCAGGCCCGCGAGCCGCACGCCGGCGACTTCGCCGCCGATGTTCGCCACCGGCAGCAGCCGGTTGACGGCCTCGCGCACGAGCGCCACCCACAACAGGAACAGCGGCCCGGCCGCGCGCCCGGGGTCGAACGGCGCGAGCAGCACGCGCCATGCGCGGACGTCGAACACCTGCGTGACGACTCTTGCCGGCACGACGAGCAGCAGCGCCCAGCCGGCCCGCTCGAATGCGGCCACGATGCCGGTCCAGCCTTCGGCGGCGACGAGCGCCACCACCAGCGCGAGCCCGGCGATCGATCCCGTCCAGGCCAGCCGGCCCATCGTGCGGGCATGGCTCATGGGCCGTCGCGGTGATCCGTGGTGCGCCCGGCGGCCGCGTTCCCGCGAAGGCATGGCGGTACGCCGGCTGCGGGTGTGCCCGGCGGCGCCTCCGCGTGGCCTGCCAAATGCCCTCCGGTGCCGCCCGTGCCCACATCGTCGGCGCGGCTGCCAGCCCCGACGGCACGGCTGCCCGCCCGGACGTCGCGGTTGCCCGCCCCGACGGCGCGGATGTCCGCCCCGTCGCCTGTTGCGGCGACAAGGTCGGCAAATCCACCGAAGCGCCAGCCCTGCGCGCGCAGGGCGCCGCACACTGCACGCACATGCGGCGAGACGAGTGCCGCGAACTCGTCGGCGTGGCGGTAGCCGCGCATCGATGGCGCGATCTCCGTGCCCGACGCGAGTGCCGGATGCAGGTACAGCTCGCCGATGCCGGACGTCGGCAGGTTGCACAGTGCATCCAGCAGGGCCGCCTCGTCGAAGCGCCCGGACTGGCGGATCCCGGCCACGTAGTCGTTGTGGCCGATGCGGGCGGCGTCCAGCCTGGCTTCGAGCAGCGCCAACCAGGGCCGCAGCCAACCAGGGGACGCTTTCCCCGGTGGCCCCGTCTCGCGCGGCAACCTGACGGCTTGCAGTCCGAACGCGCGGCCGATATCGAGGAGAAGCGTCAGGATCGTCGGGTGCAAATGAAAATGCTTGTGCGCGTTGACATGGTCCAGCGGCAGGCCGCTGGCGGCGAACGCGTCGAACTGGGCGCGGATCTCCAGCGCCAGCTGGCGGCGTACCCGCGGCAGGCAGAAGTAGCGCGCGCCGTCGCGTGCCATGCGCCTCCCGAAGCGGCCCTGCGCGTCGACGAGGTCGGGGATGGCCCGCGGCGGCAGCACGGACGCACCGTCGGTCAGGACGAGGTGCAGGCCCACCCGCAGGCCCGGCAAGGCGCGTGCGCGGGCGATCGCATCCTCGGCGGCCGGTGCGCCCACCATCAGGCTGGCCGCGGTCAGGATGCCGTCCCGATGCGCGCGCTCCACGGCCGCGTTCACGCTCGGGTGCGCGCCGAAGTCGTCGGCCGTGACGATGAGGCCCCGTCCACGCGGCGCGCTCATGAATGGGACGCGCCGTGGGCGCGCAGGAAGTGGAAGAATTCGACGCCTTCGCGCAGGCGGCGCCGGGTCATGTCCCAGCTCTGCAGCATCTCGCTGACGATTTCCCAGATCTTCGAGGGGCGGAAGTAGAAACTGCGGTAAAACTGTTCCACCCCGTGATAGATCTCGTCGCTCGACAGGTGCGGATAGCTGAGCGCGGCCATTTGCACCCCGCTGCCGTCGACGAGCGGAATGGTCTTGTGAGCCGGTATCCAGTCGTTTTCCAGCGCCTGTTCGTACAGCCGGGTGCCCGGGTACGGCGCGGCCAGCGAGACCTGGATCGTGTGCGGGTTGATTTCCTTGGCGAATGCGATCGATTTCGCAATCGTCTCCCGTGTCTCGCCCGGCAGCCCGAGGATGAACGTGCCGTGGACGGTGATGCCGAGCGCGCGGCAGTCGGCGGCGAAGCGCCGCGCGATGTCGGTCCGCAAGCCCTTTTTGATGTTCAGGAGGATCTGGTCGTCGCCGGATTCGTAGCCCACGAGCAGTAGCCGCAAGCCGTTTTCCTTCATGATCTTGAGCGTCGAATAGGGCACGTTCGCCTTCGCATTGCACGACCATGTTACGCCCAGCTTGCCGAGACCCCGCGCGATCTCCTCGGCGCGGGGGCGAGAGTCGGTGAACGTGTCGTCGTCGAACATGATTTCTTTTACTTCCGGCATGTTCGCGCGGATCCAGCGGACCTCGGCGAGCACGTTTTCCGCGGACCGGGTGCGGTAGCGGTGGCCGCCGACGGTCTGCGGCCACAGGCAGAACGTGCAGCGCGAGCGGCATCCGCGTCCCGTGTACAGTGACACGTACGGATAGTTCAGGTAGCCGATGAAGTAATTGCGGATGTTCAGGTCGCGCCGGTAGACGGGCGCGACGAACGGCAGCGCGTCCATGTCTTCGATGATCGCGCGCGGCGGGTTGTGCCGGATCGCGCCCCCGGCATCGCGCCAGCTGATGCCGTCGATGTCCGCCAGCGGCCGGCCGGCGGCGACGTCGCGGCAGGTGTAGTCGAATTCCTCGCGCGCGACGAAGTCGACGGCAGTGCCCGCCCGGAGCGCTCCGCCGGGATCGACGGCGACCCTGGCGCCCACCATGCCGATGCGTAGCGCGGAATGCGTTTCCCTGAGCATCCCGGCGAACCGTACGTCGCCCGGGAACGAGGGGGTGCTCGTGTGGATGATCACGAGGTCGTAGTCGCGGGCGATGTCCAGCGTCCGCGCCACGGTAAGCCCGTCCGCGGGCGCGTCGAGCAGCCGGCTGCCGGGCACGAGGGCGGCGGGCTGGGCCAGCCAGGTCGGATACCAGAACGAGCGGATTTCGCGCTTCGCCTGGTAGCGCGAGCCGGCGCCGCCGTCGAAGCCCTCGAACGACGGCGCCTGCAGGAACAGGGTCTTCAGCATTGCGGTATGCATCGCGGTGGTGTCCATGATCGTTATCGCCAGGATGGCCGGTCATGCGCGGCCGGCACACCGCAGGGCCGGTTGGGGGCGGCCGCCCGGCCCGTGTCGATGGGCAGGCAGTGCTCCCGCCAGTGCGTCGTCGTACCGGCAAACGCGCTCGCCCACTCCAGTACGAGCAGGCAGTCGCGCAGCGGCGCGAGCCAGGCGTGACCGGGTGCGGGGATGTCCGGCGCCGGCCTGCGCCAGTGCAGGCCGAGCCGCGCCGCCCCGCCGCACAATGCCAGTGCCACGTTCCACGCCGTCGGCGCGAGGCACAGGCCGAGCGCCAGCATCGGCAGGGTGAAGGTGATGAACGACAGGGCGTAGCCGAGCGGATTGAGCGAGCGGATCGTCTGCATCCAGCGCCGCTCCCTCGACCACAACGCACACAGGCCCGTTTCCGTCACGTCGGTCCCCACGTTCACGTCGGACAACACTGTCGCCAGGCCCAGACCGCGCACGAGTTCGCCGAGCCGGTAGTCGTCGGCCAGCCGGTTCTCCAGCACCTCGACGCCGCCGATGGCCTCGAGCGTCGCCGCGCGCACCGCGATCGTCGCCCCGAACGCGAAGGCACTGCTGCCGCCGCTGCTCGCGACCCGCACGGAGGGGGCGAACCACGTGTCGATGAAGAATGCGCCGGTCCGCGGCCAGACACCGTCCAGCGGCCGGCCGTGGTACAGGCAGGTGACGATGCCGACCCGCGGCTCGGCCAGCGGCGCCGTCACGCGGGCGACGTACTCGGGCCCGACGGCGATGTCGCTGTCGGCCAGCACGAGCCAGGGATGGCGCGCGGCCCGCATCATGTTGATGAGGTTGCTCACCTTGAGGTTGCTGCCGTGGATGCGCGGATCGACGACGAGCCGCATGTCGACGGCGGGGAAGCGCCGGGCCAGGCGTCCGACGACGGCGACGGCCGGGTCGGCCGGATCGCGGACCCCGAATACGAGCTGGACATGCGGGTGCGTCTGGCTGCACAGGCCGGCGAGATTCTCTTCCAGCCGGGGCTCGGCACCGCACAGGGGCTTGAGTACGGTGACAGGCGTCCACAGCGGTGGCCGGTCCGCGCGCGCGCCGCGGATGCGACCGCGGCAGAGCAGCGCCGCCAGCGCGTAAAGCGTGGCCAGCACCGTCAGCGTCGAGCCGGCCAGCGTGACGAAGGACGGCATCATCGGGTTCCTCCATTCAGCCCGGCCTTGCGGCCCCGGATCTCGTCGAGACGGATGGCGACCTGCTGTGCATGCACGTGTTGCGCGGGCCGCTGTCCGCCCAGCGGAATATCCGGTGCCATCGGCCCGTCGGTGGCGACGCCCCGCAGCGCGACGCGGGCCGCCGCCAGGGGGCGGGCGAGCGTGTCTCGCACGGCGCTTGCCTCGTAGCCGCTGTGCACCATGCAATCCGCGCATTTCTCGTAGCGGCCCGTGCCGTAGGCCTCCCAGTCGGTGTCGTCCATCAGTTCCCGGAACGATGCGGCGTAGCCTTCGCCGAGCAGGTAGCATGGACGCTGCCAGCCGAACACGGTCCGCGTTGGATTGCCCCAGGGGGTGCAATGATAGGTCTGGTTCCCCGCGAGGAAGTCGAGGAACAGGCTGGACTGGCTGAACGCCCAGCGCCGCCCCCCTTCGCCGCGCGCGAGTATGTCACGGAACAATTGTCTCGTCCGGTTGCGCGTGAGGAAATGCTGCTGTTCCGGCGCGCGTTCGTAGGCATAGCCCGGCGACACGGTGATGCCGTCGACCTCCATCGTCTTCAATGTATCGAAGAAGCTTGCCACCCGCTCCGGGCGGGCATCGTCGAACAGCGTGCAGTTGACGTTGACGTGGAAGCCCGCCGCCTTGGCACGCTGGATTGCGGCCACGGCACGCCGGTACACGCCCGCGCGGCAGACCGAACGGTCGTGCATGCCCTCGTCGCCGTCGAGGTGAACCGACCATGTAAAGAACGGGCTCGGGCGGTACCGGTCCAGCTGCCGTTCCAGCGGCAGCGCATTCGTGCACAGGTAGACGAACTTGCGGCGTGCGACGATGCCGGCGACGATCGCGGGCATGTCCTTGTGCAGCAGCGGTTCGCCGCCCGCGATCGAGACGACGGGCGCGCCGCATTCGTCGACGGCGCCGAGGCACTCTTCCACCGACAGGCGCTGGTCGAGGATCTCGGCCGGATAATCGATCTTGCCGCAGCCCGCGCACGCCAGGTTGCAGCGGAACAGCGGCTCGAGCATCAGCGCGAGCGGGTAGCGTCGTTCGCCGGCCAGGTGCTTGCGCAGCACGTAGGCGCCGACGAGAGCTTTCTGCAGGAGCGGGATGGCCATGCTCGTGTCCCTGTCGTCAATGTGTGCCAGCTTCCGGCCCGGCAGCGAGCGCGCGCGGCAGCCGGAATTCGATGTGTTCCTCGATCCCGTCCATCGTCGACACCTCGACGGGCGCGAGTGCGCGCAGGGCACCGATGACGTGCTCGACCATGGCCTCGGGCGCGGACGCGCCGGCCGTGATCCCGACCACCGCCGCGCCCGCGACCCAGGCGGGGTCGAGCTCGCTGCCGTCGGCGAGCAGCCAGGTCGGGGTGCCGGTCTCCGCGCCGATTTCGCGCAGCCGGTTCGAGTTCGAACTGTTGGGCGCCCCGACGACGAGCAGCACGTCGACCCGTCGGCACAGGTCGCGCACGGCGCGCTGGCGGTTCTGCGTGGCGTAACAGATGTCGCGCACGTCGGGTCCGACGATGTCCGTGAAGCGCCGCCGCAGGGCCGCGATGACGCCGCGCGTGTCGTCCACGCTGAGCGTCGTCTGCGTCACGTAGGCGACCGGCGTGTCGGGCGGCAGGTCGAGGTCCTCGGCCTCGCGCGCGTCGCGCACGAGCAGCACGCGGCCGTCGATCTGCCCCATCGTCCCCTCGACCTCCGGGTGGCCGGGATGGCCGATCAGGATCACCGTGCGGCCGCCGGCCGCATACTGGCGCCCCTGGATGTGGACCTTGGCGACGAGCGGGCAGGTCGCGTCCAGCACCCGCAGGGCGCGCGCGCCGGCATCGGTCTCGACCGTGCGCGCCACGCCGTGCGCACTGAAGACCGTCACCGCCTGCGGCGGCACTTCGTCCAGGTCTTCGACAAACACGGCGCCCTTGGCGCGCAGGCCGTCGACCACGGCCTTGTTGTGGACGATTTCGTGGCGCACGTACACGGGCGCACCATGCCGTTCGAGCGCGCGCTCGACGATCTCGATGGCTCGGACGACGCCCGCGCAAAACCCGCGCGGCTGGGCTAGGATCACGTGCATGACGGTTCTCTGCGGTGCTTTCCGGTCGGTGCAGATTGGAGTCTCCGCCGGCGCGCAAGTTCGCACGCGGCGTTTGATCCAGATGCGTATGCGCCTCGCATGTCTGATTAGAATGCGCTGCAGATGGATGCCGGAAGGAGGCCATGGTGGCGGGAGGCGACCTCGTGCTGGTCACGGGCGCGGCCGGGTTCGTCGGCGCCGCCGTGGCGCGCGCGGCGCTGGAACAGGGGTATGCCGTCCGTGCCCTGGTGCGCGCGAGCAGCCCGCGCCGCAATCTGGCGGGGTTGTCCGCCGAGGTCGTCGCAGGCGATATGCGCGACGCGGCGGCGGTCGGGCGCGCGCTGGCCGGCGTGCGCTTCCTGCTGCATGTCGCAGCGGATTACCGGTTGTGGGCACCCGACCCCGGCGAGGTCATGCGCAACAACCTGGAGGGCACGGCGACCGTAATGCGGGCGGCCCTGGCAGCCGGGGTCGAGCGCGCTGTCGTCACCAGCAGCGTGGCCACGTTGCGGGTGAGTCCGTCGACGGCAGCGGCCATGGAAGACGAACCGCTGGCGGAGCGCGAGGCCATCGGTGTGTACAAGCGCAGCAAGGTGGCGGCCGAGCGTCTCGTCGAGCGCATGGTCGCGCAGGAGGGCTTGCCGGCCGTGATCGTCAATCCGTCGACACCGGTCGGCGCGCGCGACGTGCGTCCGACGCCGACGGGACGCATCATCGTCGAGGCGGCCCGTGGCCGGATGCCGGCGTTCGTCGAGACGGGGCTGAACGTCGTCGACGTCGAGGACGTGGCGCGCGGACATCTGCTCGCCCTCACGCGTGGGCGCGTGGGCGAGCGCTACATCCTCGGCGGGCAGAACGTGATGCTGCGCGAGCTGTTGGGCGAGATCGCGCAACTCGTCGGGCGCAGGCCGCCGCGCGTCAGATTGCCGGCCGCGCCGCTGGTGCCGCTGGCGCACGCGGCCGAGGCGCTCGCACGCCTGCGCGGGCGCGAGCCGTTCTTGACGGTGGATGGTTTGAAGATGTCGCGCAACCGGATGTTTTTTTCGTCGGACAAGGCGGAGCGGGAGCTCGGCTACCGGCCGGGACCGTACGTTGCCGGCGTGCGGGCGGCGGTCGCGTGGTTCGGGCGGGAAGGGTATCTCGGGGAAGGCTATCTGGCGTAGTTGCGGTAGGCGTGCCGTGACACGCGGCACTGGTCCCGGCGCGGGCGCGGGGTGTGGTTTAGGCCCTTGCGATACCCCGGCTCCATGCCGCCAGGGACGACGCTGACCATGCTGACGACGCGGACGGCGCAGATTCAGCGCCCGCGCCCGAACAGCCTGGCCAGCCGCAGCGCGAGCCGGGCCAGGCGCGGCACCGTGCGGGGACGCAGCAGCCGTTCGTCATAACCCGCAAAGCGCCGGTCGTTTTCCGCAAGGCAGAGCGCGAGCAGGTCGTGGACACCGGCGCCATCGTCCGCGACCGATTGCGCCCCGTGCAGCGTGAAATTATTGTCCTGCGCGCGCGCACCGTCCGCGTCCATGGCGCGTGCCAGGCCGATCCGCTCCCACGCGAGGAACGCCCACACGGCGGCGACCTTCGCCTCGAAGCGCACGCGGCGCAGGAACGACAGACGGGCGCGGTGCCAGCCGGCCCAGTTGGCGAACAGCAGGATGTGCCGGCACTCTTCCTGCATCACGGGCTCGAACGTGTCGACGAGCGCCGGCGGAAACAGGCCGGAACGCCGCGCCAGCTCGAACAGGCCGAAGGCGAAAAAGCTGTCGATGCATTCGCTGTAGCCGGTGACGAGGTACCCCCACTCCGGATCCCGGGGCGGGGGCTGGACGGGTTCGGGCGCGAGCTCGATGCCGTACGCCGCGACCATGCGCGCGAGCACGTCCTTGTGACGCTGCTCTTCCCACGCGTTCAGCGCGAGCGCATCGCGCATGGCGGGATCGCGCAGGGTGCCGGCATAGCCCGCCATGCGCAGGCGCGCCTTGCCTTCGGTCTGGACCGCGATGTCCCAGATCGGCAGCGCGACGATGCGGTCGCGCACCGCCGGTTCCAGCACGGGCCAGTCCAGCACGGCGGGGCGGTAGGGATTGAAGGTGTCGCGGAACATGCGGCACGTGGCGTCGCCGTGGCGGTCCGAGCCGGGGACCAGGGGGCCGTCGGCCGGCTCGCGCCAGTGCCGCATGCGCGCGTCGGCCGCGGCCAGTTGCGCATCGTCCTGGGCCGGTGCGGGCTGCGGCGGCGGCCGGAAGCCCGGCACCAGCTCGGCAACGTCGAAGGTATCCGTGGCGTGGCCGTCCATGCGCGTTCTCCAGGCGTCGATCACACCAGGGTATCGACCGGGTCAGGCGGCAGAGGTTCCCGCCGCCAGGCACACCAGCTTGATCTCCATCTGCAACGCCACCAGCAACGTGGTCTGGACGAACCCCAGCTCCCCCCTGACGGGATGCCGGAACCGCCGCTCCCCGCCTTCCCGGTGCAGCACGTCCTGCTTGTCCCAGCATTGTGCGAACAACGTGCTATCGCGGCACAATTGTTCGACCAGCGCCTGCATGTCCCCATCCGCGGGCCGCCGGTGGAAATCGGCCCGGAATTCCGCCGCCAGCCGCCGGGCCCGCGTGTCCCAGTCCACGATGAGCTCGCGCGCGGCCGGATGCAGGAAGACGTAGCGGAGCAGGTTGCGGTCGGGCGCGTCCGCGTCCAGCCAGCCGACGAACAGTGCGGCGGCGGCGTCGTTCCAGGCGCGTGCCGTCCACGTGTGGTCAAGCAGGTAGGCCGGCGCGGCCATCAGCGCCGGCAGCGCCAGCAGCGCCGGGGACAGGTCGTCGACGTGGTCGGGCAGGGCGCGCGGATCCTTCTTGCCGGCGAGGTCGAACAGCGACGCCCGCTCGGCCGCGGACAGCTGCAGCGCGTCGGCCAGGCGCGACAGCGCGGCCACGGACGGCTGCACGTCGCGGCCCTGTTCCAGCCACGTGATCCATGTGACGCCGAGGCCGGCCGCGTCCGCGAGTTCCTCGCGCCGCAGGCCGGGCGTGCGCCGGCGCGTGCCGGGCCGGGCGGGCGTCAGGCGCGCGCGGTGGGCGCGGATGAAGGCGCCGAGCATCTGGCGCTGGTGTGCGTCGGTCATGGTGCTCCTTATACCAGGATAAACAGGCTCCTTGTAACAGGAAAACGCCTCGCAGACAATGACCAAACGATCAAACCCAGGAGCCAATATGCACAACCACGATGCCACCGTCCTCGAACAATACGATTCCCGCGCCGAGGCCTATCTCACCAGTGCCGTGCACGCGGCCGGCGCGGACCTGGAGCGGATGGCGGACCTGATCGGCCACCGTCCGGATGCCGTCGCGCTGGACATGGGTTGCGGCGGCGGCCATGTGGCGTTCCGCATGGCGGGCCAGGTCGGCAAGGTCGTCGCGTACGACCTGTCCGCCGCGATGCTGGACACGGTCGGCGCGGAAGCGCGTCGGCGTGGGCTGGACAATCTCGTCACGAAACAGGGCGCGGCCGAAGCGCTGCCCTGTCCCGATGCGTCGTTCGACGTCGTCGCCACCCGCTACAGCGCGCACCATTGGGGCGCGTTCCGCGACGGACTCGCGCAGATGCGCCGCGTCGTGAAGCCGGATGGTCTCGGCCTGTTCATGGACGTCGTCTCGCCCGGCGTGCCATTGCTGGACACATGGCTGCAGACGCTCGAGCTGCTGCGCGATCCGTCCCATGTGCGCAACGCGTCGGTGGCGGAGTGGCAGACGGCGCTGGCGGCCGTCGGCTTCGCGGTCGACGATGTGGTCACGTACAGGCTGCGCCTGGAATTCGCGTCGTGGATCGCGCGTATGCGCACGCCCGACGTCCACGTGGCCGCGATCCGTTCGCTGCATGCGCGCGCAGCGAGCGAAGTGAAAGACTATTTCCAGATCGGGGAGGACGGCAGCTTCACGGTCGACACGGCCCTGATCGTGGCCCGTCCGGTTTAAGCGCGCAAACGGTCGACGCGCAGCCGCTGGCGGTCGTCGCCGAGGGCCCGCACGGCCAGCAGGGCGGCGCCGACGGACGCCATGCCGCTCGCGCCGGCCAGCAGGAACATCAGCAGGATCTGGTATTTGACGGCCTCGATCGGGTCCATGCCCGCGAGCAGCTGGCCCGTCATGATGCCGGGCAGGGTGATGATGCCGGCGGCCGACATCTGGTTCGCCACGGGGATCATGCCGCGCCGCGTCGCGCTGCGCACGAGCGGGCCGATGGCTTCGCGCAGCGGCGTGCCGAGCGCGAGCCGCGCCTCGATGCGGGCGCGCTCGCGCACGCCGCCGTCGAGGATGCCGTCCAGCGCGAGGCTGGCGGCGTTCAGCACGCTGCCGAGGACGATGCCCATCAGCGGAATCGCGTAGCGCGGTTCGTACCACGGCGTCGGGCGCACGGCCGTCGTCAGCGCCAGCAGCACGGTCGCGACACCGGTGCAGGACACGACGGCGGCGCTGATCCGGTAGTTCACGTGGCGTTTCAGGCGCTGTTTCGGCCGGGTCGCGACCTCGCGCGCGGCGGCGGCGATCATGAACACGACGACGGCCAGCGTGGCCGCCGCGGAGCTCGTGGCGAACACGTGGCGCAGCACGAGGCCGACGATGGCCAGCTGCGCCACCATGCGCACGGCCGCGACGAGGATCTGGCGATGCAGTCCGAGGCCCAGCGCGAGCGACAGCGCGGCGTCCAGTACGATCAGTAGCGCGGCCGCGAGCAGGTCCCACGTGCCCAGGTGGATCGCATTCATGTCGTCGTCAGCTTTCCCTGTTCGAGCCGGAAGATGCGCTGCGCGAGGCGGTGCGCCTGTTCGCCCGCGTGCGTGACGACCAGTATCGCCATGCCGGCCGCCAGCTGTTCGCGCAGCAGCGCCTCCACGCGCGCGACGCCGTCGGGATCGAGGGCGCCCGTCGGTTCGTCGAGCAACAGCACGCGCGGACGCCGGGCCAGCGATCGGACCAGGGCGAGGCGCTGGCGTTCGCCCGTCGACAGGCGTTCGATCTCCGTGTCCAGCAGGGCCGGGGCCAGGCCCAGCGCGGCCAGCGTGGCGTCCATGAACTCACGGCCGGCGTTTGCGAAGTGCGCGCCGGCTGTCGCTTCCCACCATGCGGGTTCGGCCGCCTGGTAGACGACGGCGGCGCGCCAGGCGGGCGCGGACATCGACGACGCGGGCCGCCCGTCCAGCAGGGCGTCGCCGTCGTGCGGATCGAGGTCGGCCAGCATGCGCAGCAGGACGCTTTTTCCGGCGCCGGACGGTCCCTGGATCGCGACGCATTCGCCCGCGTGCACGTCGAAGGTGAACGGTCCGCCGAACGGCGAACGCAGATCGCGTGCCGACAACAGGACCGTCGCGCTCAACCCAGCCACGCGCGTAACACGTCCGCGCTTTGCGTCATGCCGGATTTCAGGCGGCGTTCGGCCTGCGCGGCGCATTGTTCGGGCGTGCCGGCGCCCTGGTCGGACGCCTTCATCGCCATCGCCCTGGCGGCGATGCCGAAGGCGAGGATCGCTTCGTCCCAGGCGAGGCCCGAGGCCAGCGCGTGTTCGACGACGTGCGCCGTCAATGCGCCGAGCCGGTCGACCCGTGCACGGTCCATATTGTCCAGTTTTAGCATCGTTCGTTCTCCCTGGCTATCGTTGGCCACGTTGTAGCACGCACGCGGCGGCGCGTCCGTGCGGTGGCGATCACGAACGGGCGGCGGCGCGGATCAGGTCGAAGGGAGACATGTCGCGCACGGCCGAGCGCGAGTTCAGCAGGCTGTTGTCGAAGTGGCCGAAGCCGCCCGGCACGCCGGCGCGGTCCTGCCAGTGGCGCAGGGGCGTCTCGTCGGCGCCGGACTGCGCTTCCAGCTCCAGCTGTTTGACGCGCACGGTCAGGGTGGCGACGGTGCTGCGCAATTCGGCCAGTTCGCGGTCGCGCTCGAGCAAGGCCTGCTCGTGGGCGGCGCGCAGCAGGCGCATGCGCTCGTCGAAGTCGGCGTGCAGGCGGTCGGCCACTTCGTCGACGAGGGCGTGCAGGGCGCGGCCCGTGTCCTCGCGGCGCATGCCCGGCACGGCGTCCGCGCCGCCGTCTTCGGCGCGCAGCTCCTTCAGGTATTTGTGGATGGTCGACTTGGACCCACTGTCGCCGAGTGCATGGCGCACCGCGTCGACGGAGGGGTGACGGCCCTCCGCCAGCAGCCGGTCGCGGGCTTCCCTGACCTGTGATTTCGTGAGTCCGCTGCGCGCCATGTGTCATCCACCTTCGTCGAATCCGATCAGGAACTGGCCTGATTCACCAGTCCGCGGTGCTGCACGCGATTCAGTTTCGGATGCACGACCGGGACAGTCAGCATTGTACTGCCGACGGCCATCAAAAGCAGCGCCGTGAACGTTTCGCTCGTGATGATCTGCTTGTCGAGCAGGATGTTGGCGAAGATGATCTCGATGAGACCCTTCGTTTGCAGCAGCCAGCCGATGATGGAGGCCTCGCCGTCCTTCCATTTCAGGACCTTGCCGGCGATGTGGGCGCCGGCCAGCTTGCCGCCGACGGACGCGAACAGCAGCAGGCCGCCCGCGAAGAACACGGCATAGCCGCCCAGGTCCCACTTGGTGCGCAGGCCGGTGCTGAGGAAGAACACGGGCATCAGGACGAGCAGCACGTTCTCGAAGAGCGTGTCCAGGTGTTCCTGCCTGAACCAGTCGGCGTCCATCACGACGCCCGCCAGGAACGCGCCCACCATGAAGTGCAGGCCGGCCCAGTCGGCGCCGAACGCGCAGGCGATCAGCCAGATCATCGCCACGTACCAGCGGTCGTTCTGGCCGAGGCGCGCCATCAGGCGGCGGAACACGAACGTCAGCACGGCAAACGCGACGAGGAAGCCGAGCTGGCGCCCGATGCGCTCCCAGTCCAGCAGGATGAGGGCAAGAACCCCCCAGATCGCGACGTCGTCCAGGCTGCCGTAGCGGAGGATGCGCTGGCCCATCGGCAGGCGCAGGATGTCGAGCTTTTGCATCAGCAGCACGAGGATCGGCAGCGCGGTCACGGCGCAGGCCATCCCGGTGCCCAGCGTGAACTGCCACGGCGCCGCCTTCGCGCCCATCCAGCCCGGATAGGCCATCAGCAGCACGGCGGCCGCGCAGCCGAACAGCAGCGGCGTGCCCAGCGCGAGGCCGGCCGTCGTCGCGCTCTCGCGGCGGTAGGTCCACACCTTCTTGAGGTCGAGCTCCACGCCGGCAAGCATCACGAACAGCATCACGCCCCATTGCGCGATACCGTTCAGCGTCTTCACGACGTCCGGGTTGAACACGAACTTGTGATAGTCCGGGAAGGCCGCGCCCAGCACGCCGGGGCCCAGCACCACGCCCATGATGATCTGGACGATGACCAGGGGCGCGACGTAATCCGTGCGGCCCAGGCGCCAGATGGCGTACGGGACGACGAAGATGATCAGCATCGCGAGCAGAAAGATTTCGGTGGTGCTCATGGGTCTCCTTGTTGTATTACGTAATTATGTAACGTCATCCTAGCGAGAAATTGAACAGATGAAAAGGATTTCATGAGGCATTGCAGAACAGACAATTTGTTGTCATGACATAAGAAAATCGTTACGATTCTGCGACGCGCCCAGCCGCGCCAACGACGAGGACCCCGTGGCATTCGACTTTTTCCGCAAGATTTCCCGCGCACCGACGCATCCCCGCACGGTGTCCCGGCCGCGCGAATTCGACGTCGCCGACCTGTACCGGGGGCCGGTCGCCGCGGACGGCGGCACCGACGGCGCGGACGACATCGCGGGACAGCTGGACGAGAAGCTGCGCCAGGCCTACTTCTGGATCGTCAACAAGGCGATCATCAGCCCGCACTACGACATCGAATTCAACGAGGGCCCGCCGCAGACGTTCACGGTGGGCGACAGCCGCCGCACCCTGACGCTGCCGTCGGGCCAGAGCTATTCCAGCTTCGTGCTGCTGCCGCTGCTGACCTTCGCCACGCGCCGCAAATGCCTGTTCATCGGCGGCCCGGGGCGCGGCAAGACGGCCAGTGCGGTGCTGATGGGCGTCCTCGCCGGCAGCAGCGTGCGCGACGTGCGGCGCGCCATGCAGCACGGCCATCCGCAGATGACGATCGCCGACCTGCTCGGCAATCCGCTGCCGGCGGACCTCGTCAACGCGCAGGACATGGCGCAGATCCGCATCGCGTGGCGCGCGTGGCTGGGCATGCGCGTCAAGATCGTCGACGAGTACAACCGGATCCCCACGCGCACGCAGAGCGCACTGCTCACCGTCATGGGCGACAACTACGCGGAAGTGCTGAACCAGGTGTACGAATGCCCGGAGTCGGCGTGGTACCTGACGGCCAACGACGAGCAGGGCGGCGGCACGTACGAAGTGATCGAAGCGCTGCGCGACCGCATCGACGTCGTCGTGCAGGCGCTCGCGTTCAACCCGCGCTTCCTCGACGAACTGCTCGTGCGGATCGAGGAAGACGTGCGGCCGGAAGAGCTCATGCCGCGCGAACTGGTGTTCACGGACGAGGAGGTCGACCGCATGGGCCGCGCGATCCGCGCCGTCGAGGTGCCGGACGACGTGCGCCGCCGGGTGGAGTTCTTCGCCAGCCAGTTCGAGCTGGCCGAGATGGCGGGCGGCCAGTTCGAGTACATGACGAAGGACACGGCGCGCCTGTCCGGCATCGCCTGGCACGAGCTGGCTGCGCTCGACAACGGGCGCGATCGCATGAAGGACCTGGGCTGCCAGACCCTGAACGGCCTCTCGGTGCGCAATCTCATGACCTTGCTGCTGTTCGCCAAGGCGCTCGCCTGGTTCCGCGGCAATCCACAGGTGGAGCTGGACGACGTGCGCCAGATCCTGCCGTTTGTCCTGCACGACAAGCTGCGGCCCGACCCGGACGCGCCGTTCTTCGCGCTGCCCGAAAATGGCCCGTACCGGTCCGACCGCGTGAGCTGGCTGCGCCGCCTGTTCGACCTCGCGAGCGCGGAATACGCGCGCCTCGATCTCGACCGCAACGATGCCGTCGGGGAGATGGCAAACGAATTCGCGCAGGGACTGGACGGCGTGTCGGAGCGCGAGACGCGCGCGCGCCTCGTGCGCATCGAAAAGCTGATCGGCGAGCGGGTCAAGGGCCGCAAGCTGTACGGCCACCTGTACGACGACCTGCTGAAACTGAAATACCTGCACCAGCGCTACACGAACTACCTGGCGTGGCTGCGCGCGCAGGCATGATCTCGTCCGCCTTCGCCGCCGCGCTGGCCGCCGGCCGCAGCGCCTTCAACCAGCGCGTGCGCGACGCGCGGCGGCATTATCCGGCGTTCCGCACGGACGTCCTGCAGCGCTTCCTGTCCGATGAGGTCGACGGCGTCGTCGGCGCCGTCGATCCCGCCCGTGCCGGCGCCGTTGCGCATGCCGCAGTCGACGTCGCGCTGGAACTCGTCGGCCGCGCCCTCGTCGGCCCGGGCGCGCGCGCGGGCACGCCGGCCGCCGTGTGGCGCACGCTGCTGCCGCGGTACGCGGGTCTCGTCGCGGCGCATCCGGACACGGTGCCGGCCATGCTCACGAACGCCGCCATTCACCTGGATACGTTGGCGGGCGTGCGCGGCGCGGACTGGATCGCGCAGCTGGCCGCGCTCGCGCCGCGCGTCGCCACCGTGGACGAATTGCGCGTCGTTGGCCAGGTGGCGGCCTGGCGCGCGGGCGCGGCGCATTTCCGGACTGGCGCCATCGCCGCCGCGGACGCGCTGCCGGCCGCGCTGGCGCTGGCGGCGTTCGGCGCGCGCGCTGACGATGCGTGGCCGGAGCTGCGCGCGCGCATCGCCGCCGATCCGTGGTGGACGGCCGATGGCGCCGACGTCACGGCGGGGCGCGAGGTGGGCGGATTCACGGGCTTCGGCGGCGCGTTCGCCGAACCGCCCGAGGTGCGCGCGGGCGCGGACGGCTTCGTCGTGCGCGCCGGGGAACGCTGTCACCTGCTGCTGGCCGACGCGTACGGCGCCGTGCTGCTGGCCGCCACGCCCGACGAGTTCGACCGGGCGGCGCCCGGCGGCGCGGTGCAGGTCGATGCGCGCCGCATCGCGCCCGACCTGCCGGCGGACGGCCTGGCCGTGTGCGCGAGCGGTCCCACGCTGGCGCTGACGTCGCCGTACACGCATGCGATCCGCGTGCTGCCGCGGGGGCCGCGCTGATGGCGAACGACATGCAGCAGTCGACGGCACGCTGGCGCGCCGCGTGGCCGCAGGCGCTGGCCGTGTGGAGCCGCTATACGCACCTGCACGACCCACGGCTGTGCGCCAGCACGCTGGCGGCGGCGAAGGCGGGCCTGCACGGCAGCTTCGCGATGATCCGCCTCGCCGACCAGAGCGTCGTGATCGACCTCGAAGCCGTGCGCAACTATGGGCTCGACGATTACGCCGTCGAGATCCTCGCCCACGAGATCGGCCACCACGTGCTCGCACCCGGCAATGCGACGGACCACCTGCGCATGCTGGCGCGCATCCGGCATGGGCTGCCCAGCCTGGAAGAGCAGGCGCCGCTCGTTGCGAACCTGTACACGGACCTGTGCATCAACGACAGGCTGCAGCGCCAGGGCGGCCTGCGCATGGCCGACATCTATCGCGCGCTGGCCCGTGCCAGCACGCCGCGCAACCCGATGTGGACGTTCTACATGCGCCTGTACGAACACCTGTGGCAGCTCGGACGCGGCACGCTGGCGGGAGAAAGCGTGACGGAAGCGATCGACGCGGACGCGTGGCTCGGCGCGCGCCTCGTGCGCGCCTACGCGGAGGACCGGATGACGGGCGCCGGCCGCTTCGCCGCGCTCGTGCTGCCGTACATCGCGGACGACGCCGGCCGCCTGGCCGCGCTGCACGCGCTGCACGACACGGAGACCGCGGCCGCCGGCTGCGCGCCCGGCGCCGTGCACGAGGTCGAGGACGGCGAAGCGGATGCGGCGCTGCACCCGGCGCACGACCCGCGCGTCACCGGCGAGGACGGCGAACCGGCCGACGCGCCGCCCGCACACGGGCCCGGCCAGGCCCGCGAGCCGTTCGAATACGGTGCGATCCTGAAGGGCGCCGGCATCGCGCTCACCGACCACGAGATCGCGATGCGCTATTACCGCGAACGCGCGCAGCCTTACTTGATCCCGTTCCCGCGCCGGCGCGCGCCGACAGCGGGCGAACCGCGCATCGCGGCCGTCGAACCGTGGGACATCGGCGAGCCGCTCGACCGCATCGACTGGCTGCACAGCCTGATGCTGAGCCCACGGCCGATCCCCGGCGTGACGACGGTGCAGCGCGGCATCGAGACCGACGCCGGCACCGAGGAAACGCCCATGCCCGTCGACCTGGACCTGTACGTCGACAGCTCCGGCTCGATGCCAGATCCGCAGGTCGCGACGTCGTACCTCGCGCTGGCCGGCGCCATCGTCGCGCTGTCGGCGCTGCGCGCGGGCGCCTCCGTGCAGGCCACGCTGTGGAGCGGCACGGGCCAGGTGACGGTCACGGACGGCTTCGTGCGCGACGCGGACGCCGTGCTGCGCGTGATCACGGGCTGCTTCGGCGGCGCCACCGCGTTCCCGATCCACCGCCTGCGCGACACGTATGCGGCCGGCCCGCGCCGCCGGCCCACCCACATCCTGATGATTTCCGACGCGGGGATCGACACGATGTTCGCGGACGACGAGCGGGGCAACAGCGGCTGGGACGTCGCGGCGACGGCGCTGCGCCACGCGCGCGCCGGTGGCACGATGGCCCTGAACATTCCCGAAGATTGGCCGACGCTGGCGCTGGTGCAGTCGAGGTATGCGAACCCGTGGAAGACGCTCGTGCGCGCCCGCGACGAACAGCGCTGGGACGTGCAGGCCGTCGCCGACATGGCGCAGCTCGTCGCATTCGCGGGCGCGTTCAGCCGGCGCCGCTGGGCCGACGCGGCGGGCCGGGGAGGATCGCGGTGAGCGTGGAAGGTCCGGACCTGGAGAGCCTCGTGCGCCGTCTTGCAGAGACGCCGCCCGAGTTCACCGACGAGCCGAGGATCGCCGGCAGCGGCCGCGTCGCGGTGGCCGCCGTCGTGAACGACCTGCTGCACCTGCACGGCGCCCGGGCGCCGCACGCCGCGCTGGCGCCGTTCGAAGGCGGCAGCGTGCGCGCCGACCGCAACCGCCTCGCGCTCGTGCTGGTCATCGCCTGGCTGCTGGCCGACGACGGCCTGCGCGCGCTCGATCCGGGGCAGCCCGCGCTGCTGGCCGCGCTGGCCGGCGTGGCGCAGGAACTGGCGGCCGTGCCGGCGCACCGCTACGTGGACGATGCCGAGCGGCGCGAGGAACTGGCGCGCACGGTGCTCGCGCGGCTCGGCGGCCACCCGTACGGCGAAACGCCGGAACAGGCGGCCGACCGCCTCGCCGCCGTCAGCGCCGCGGAGCGCCGCCGCCTGCTCGACGCGAGCCGGGCCGCCGAGCGGCGCGCGCGCGAGATCCGCGAAGCGCTGGTGCGCAAGGCCGCCGAGGAATCGGCCGACAAATGGACACGGGAATGAGCGACGACGGTCTCGACGCGGAACGCTTCCCGACGCTGACGGCGCACGGCCGGCGCATGCTCGACTTCATGCGCGACCACCCGCACGCGCCCGTGTACCGCAACCGCAGCGGCAACCGCCTGCTCGCGCACGAGGTGGCGGCGCAGCGCGCGTACGAGACCGAGGTGGCGGCGGCGACCGTCGGCTGGGAGCCCGGCACGTTGCCGGACTGGGTGATGCCGTTCGTGGCCGAGACGTTCGCCACCGTGCCGCATTACCGCGCGCTCGGCTCGGCACCGCGCCGCTTCGGCGATATCGCGCCCGTGTCGCGCGCCGATTTTGCCGCCGACGTGGCGCAATTCGTGCCCGACCACGTGTCCCTCGACCGCATGATGCACTTCCGGACGACGGGCACGACGGGCCATCCGCTCCTGATCCCGTCGCACCCCGTCGTGGCCGCGCGCTACGCCGCCTTCCACAAACGCGCGCTGCGCCGCGTCGGCATCGTGCCGGCGTACGGCCGGGGCCAGGTGGGCGTCGTCCTGCTGGGCTGCCAGCGCCAGTGCTTCACCTACGTGTCGGTGTCGCCCGCGATGGACGAATCCGGCCTCGCCAAGATCAACCTGCATCCCGACGACTGGCGCGATCCGGACGACCGCGCCCGCTACCTCGATGTGCTGGCGCCGGAAATCGTCGCCGGCGACCCGATCTCGTTCGCCGAATACCTCACCTTGCCGCTGAAGACACGGCCGCGCGCGCTGATCTCGGTGTCGATGCTGCTGCTGCCCGGCCTGCGCGCGCGGCTCGAGGAACGCTTCGGCTGTCCGGTGCTGGACATCTATTCGCTGAACGAAGTGGGGCCGGTCGGCGTGTTCGATCCGGCCGCCGGCGGCCACGTGCTGCTGCAGCCGCGGCTCTACGTCGAGATCCTCGACACGGGCGAGATCGCGGTCACGGGCGGCTTCAATTTCTGCCTGCCCCTGCTGCGTTACCGGACCGGCGACTTCGGCGCGCTCGCCCACGGTCCCGCCGGCCCCGTGCTCACCGGACTATCCGGCCGGCGACCGGTCCGCTATCGCGCGCGCGGCGCGTGGATCAACAACATCGACGTCACGCACGCGCTGCTGCCGCTTCCGCTCCCGCACTTCAACGTGCACCAGCGGAGCGACGCCGCCATCGTGCTGCGGCTGGCGCCCGGCGGGATGCCGTGGGCCGATGCCGCGCGCGCCGCGCTGGCGCGGCTGTTCGGCGCATCTGTCGACGTCGAGCTGCTGGATGCGGACGGCAAGACGCTGCAGTACACGTCCGACCTGGCGGGGGCGCACGATGGATAAGCCGATCAACAAGCGTTTTGCACGCGGCCTCGTCGTCGGCAAGTTCGCCCCGCTGCACCGGGGCCACATGCACCTGATCCAGAGCGCCATCGATGCCTGCGCCGAGGTCCTCGTCATCAGCTATACGAAGCCCGAGTTCGCGGGCCACGGTCCCGCGGCGCGCGCGGCGTGGCTCGCGGCCGTGTTTCCGCAAGTGCGAAGCCTCGTCGTGGACGACGCGTGGCTGGCCGAGTGGTCGCGGCGCCACGGCCGGCGCGAACGCCGGCGCCTCCCGCACAACGACGACCATGCGGACGTGCACCGCGCTTTCACGGCCTGGCTGTGCACGGCAGTCTGCGGGACGACCGTGGATGCCGTGTTCACGAGCGAGGATTACGGCGACGGCTTTGCCGCGGCGCTGTCCGCGCATTTCGGCGCCCGGTCGCGCCGGCCGCACGAGGTGCGCCACGTGTGCGTCGACCGCGAGCGCGTGACGGTCCCCGTGTCCGGCACGCGCATCCGGGCGGACCTGCACCGGCACCGCGCCTTCCTGCATCCGGAGGTGTATGCGACGTTCGTGCGCCGCGTGTGCCTGCTGGGCGGCGAATCGAGCGGCAAGACGACGCTGGCCCGGGCGCTGGCGCGGGAGCTCGGCACCGTGTGGGTGCCCGAGGTCGGGCGCGAACTGTGGGAAGAGCGGGACGGCCGGCTGGATTACCCCGACATGCGGCGCATCGCCGAGCGCCAGGTGGCGCGCGAGGAAGCGCTGCTGCGCGACGCCACGCGCTGGCTGATCTGCGACGGCAGCGCGCTGACGACCGTGTTCTACAGCCTCGATGGTTACGGCAGGGTCGACCCGGCCGTGCGGCGCCTGGCGGAACTGCCGTATGCGCACACGTTCCTGTGCGCGCCGGATGTTCCGTTCGTGCAGGACGGCACGCGACGCGACGCGGCGTTCCGCGCGCGCCAGTTCCGCTGGTATGCGCGGGTGCTGGAGGCGCGGGGGATTCCGTACGTGCTGCTCGACGGGCCCGTCGCGCGGCGGGTCGCAACGGTGCGGGCCACGCTCGCGGCGTCGTGAGCCCGCGCCTACATGGCAGCAGCGTGTCGTCCGATTGGGCAAGATGCAGTGCGGTCCCATATGGCGTGTATTGTCGTTACGCCAAGGAGCACATCATGACGGATCAGAAACGCGGCGATCCCAGCCGCCATACGAACTTCCCGGCCGCGTCGCCAGAAAGCAACGTGAACCCGCCGGGCGCGCCGCAGAGCAGCCGCGGCAGCGCGACGGAACCGATTCCCGGCGTCGACCGGGGCAACCGCCAGAGCGGCGAGGCGCAGACGCCGGACGATGCGGCCGCAACGGCCGACCGCGGCACGAGCCGCCGTGACGGATAAACCAACGGTAATGCTCCGGTAATAAAAAATACGGGGTCCGCGTTCCGTCCCGTGCGTGAGGATGCTCTACAATAGTTGTAAAGCATCAGGAACACGGATCACATGTTTCACCTGCACATTTCGGTCGTCCGCCGCGCGCTGGCGATCGCCGGCCTGGCCCTGCCTCTCGCAGGGTCCGCCGCCTCGTCTGTCACCCCCGGCGTCTACTTCGAAGAGATGACGTCGCCGGAATTGCGCGACCGCATCGCGGCCGGCGCCACGACGGCCCTCGTGCCCATCGGCGGCACCGAGCAGAGCGGCCCGCACATCGTCCTCGGCAAGCACAACGTCCGCGCCCGCTTGCTGGCGGGACGCATCGCCGCCAAACTCGGCGATGCCGTCGTCGCGCCCGTCGTCGCCTACGTGCCGGAAGGGGCGATCGCGCCGCCGGCCGCGCACATGCGCTTCGCCGGCACGATCTCGATCCCGGACGCCGCGTTCGAGGCGCTGCTGGAGTCCACCGCGAAAAGCCTGTGCCAGCACGGCATCCGCGACGTGTTCTTTTTGGGCGACCACGGCGGCTACCAAACGAATGAAGCCAGGGCCGCCGCGCGGGTAAATCGAAGCAACGGCGGTGCCGGCGGCTGCCGCGCTCATGCGCTGGGCGCCTATTACGATGCCGCCACGACCACGTTCAACGCCGACCTGAAACAGCGCGGCTTCACGGACGCCGAGATCGGCACGCACGCGGGCCTCGCCGACACGGCGCTGTCGCTGGCCGTCGACCCGGCGCTCGTGCGTCCGGCACAGCTCGCGGCCGGCGCGCGCGGCGGCGTGCGCGCGGGCGTGCATGGCGATCCGACCCGTGCCACCGCGGACCTGGGCCGCGTCGGCGTCGAGCGCATCGTCGATGCGTCCGTGGCCGCGATCCGTGCCGCCCGCGCACCGTCTCCGAATTCCTCCCATCGAAAGTAAAGAGTCATCGTGTCCTCCAAAACCACCATCGGTGCCGTCCTGGCCCTGGCCGTCGTGGCCGGCGGCGTCGTCGCGTCGCGCTTCGTCGATGCGACCGCGACCGCGTCCGCGACCGCGCCTGCGCCCGTCACCAAATCCCCAGCCGTGGTCTCCGTGCCCGGCATGCCGCGCGTCGTCGATCCGCACAACGTCTACAGCGAGATCACGCAGCTGAGTCCCGTCGTCAAGGGCGACCTGGAACGCGTGTACGTGCCGAACCTGCGCTCGAACGACGTGTCCGTCATCGATCCGGCGACGCTGAAGGTCGTCGACCGCTTCAAGGTGGGCCGCAGCCCGCAGCACGTGATCCCGTCCTGGGACCTGCGCACCCTGTGGGTCGCGAACAATGCCGAGCGCACGGGCGACGGCAGCCTGACGCCCATCGATCCGCGCACCGGCAAGCCCGGCGCGAACGTCCCGGTCGACGATCCGTACAATATGTATTTCACGCCGGACGGCAAGTCGGCGATCGTCGTGGCGGAAGCGCGCCACCGCCTCGACTTCCGCGATCCGCACACGATGGCGATGCAGTACGCGATCGAGGTGCCCAAATGCGGCGGCATCAACCATGCCGAGTTCTCGATCGACGGCCGCTATGCGCTGTTCACGTGCGAATTCGACGGCAGCCTCGCGAAGATCGACCTCGTGGAGCGCAAGGTGCTCGGCTACCTGAAACTGACGATGCCGTCCACGCGCTTCCGCGAAGGCGTCGACCCGACGGCGCCGGGCGCCAGCGAGATCTGCACGTCGAAGAAGGGCATGCCGCAGGACGTGCGCATGTCGCCGGACGGCAAGCGCTTCTACATCGCCGACATGGACGCGGACGGCGTGCACGTCGTCGACGGCGACAACCTGACGCAGATCGGCTTCATCCCGGTCGGCATCGGCACGCACGGCCTGTACCCGAGCCGCGACGGCAAGTTCCTGTACATCGCGAGCCGCGGCACGCACCGCATCCACGGCAAGCCGAAGGGCAAGGGCAGCGTGGCCGTGCTGGACTTCGCCACCGGCAAGATCGTCGCCAACTGGCCGGTGCCGGGCGGCGGCAGCCCGGACATGGGCAACGTCAGCGCGGACGGCAAGTGGCTGTGGCTGTCCGGCCGCTTCGACGACGTCGTCTACCGCATCGACACGAAGACGGGCGCCATGCAGAAGGTGAAGGTCGGCGGCGAACCGCATGGCCTGACGGTCTGGCCGCAACCTGGCCGCTACTCGCTGGGCCACACGGGCAACCTGCGCTGATCCGCGCGCAGGCCGCACCAGTCTGGCAACGCTACGTTGCAGATTGGCGACGGCGGGACGAAATCTGATTAATTGGTGCCTAGTTCATTTCCACTAGGCACTAATGGTTTCTATAATTAATCGGATCAACCAACGTCCTGCCCATCATGCTAAAAAATATCACTATTAAAACGCGCCTGATCTTCGTGATCGCGCTCCTCGGCCTGGAATTGATCGTGGGTGCCACGGTCGGCCTGGTCAGCCTCGGCCACGCCAACGGCCAGATGCAATCCATGTATTCGGACGGGCTCGTCTGTGTGGGCGAGCTCGACAAGATCGTCCGCGCCATGGACGAGAACCAGGTCAACCTGTCACGCGCGCTGACGGCCGAGCCGGGCAAGGTCGCCGGCCTCGTCGACGACATCGCGCGCAATAATGCAGTCATCGACACGCAGTGGAAGGCGTACATGGCCACGGCGATGACCGGCCATGAACAGCAGGAAGCCCAGCGCTTCATGCAGCTCAAGACGAAGTTCGTCGACGAGGCGCAGCAACCGATCGTCGCCGCCGTGCGCGCCGGCGACACGGCGCGCGGCACGGCGCTCGTGCACGGTCCGATGGTCGAGCTGTTCCGCCCCGTGAAGGCGTCGATCGACGCGCTGATCCAGATCCAGCTGGACGAGGCGGCCGCTGCCAACCAGCGCTCCCGAACGATGTACGAGATCGTGCGCTTCGTCTGCCTGTCCGGCATGGTGCTGGGCCTGATCCTGGCCGGCTTCGTGGGCGCCATGCTGATCAAGAGCATCGTGCGGCCGCTGGACAAGGCCGTGCGCATCGCCGGCGCCGTCGCGGACGGCGACCTGACGCAGGATATCCCTGTCCGCGGGCGCGACGAGACGGGTCAACTGATGCGCGCGCTGAGCGAAATGAACACGGGCCTCGCGCGCATCGTGGGCCGCGTGCGCACGTCGACCGATACGATCGCCTCGGCCTCGGGCCAGATCGCGAGCGGCAACCTGGACCTGTCGGAGCGCACGGAGCAACAGGCCGCGTCGCTGGAACGCACGGCCACGTCGATGGAACAGCTGACCTCCACCGTGCGCCAGAACGCGGACAACGCGCGCCAGGCGAACACGCTGGCGCAGTCGGCGTCGGAAGTGGCGGCCAAGGGCGGCACGGTGGTGACGCAGGTCGTGGCGACGATGGGCGCGATCAACACGTCGGCGACCCGCATCGCGGACATCATCGGCGTCATCGACGGTATCGCGTTCCAGACGAATATCCTCGCGCTCAACGCGGCCGTCGAGGCGGCCAGGGCGGGCGAGCAGGGCCGCGGCTTTGCCGTCGTGGCATCGGAAGTGAGGAATCTGGCGCAGCGCAGCGCCGCCGCCGCGAAGGAAATCAAGTCGCTCATCGACGACTCGGTGCAGAAGGTGCACCATGGCTCGGCACTGGTCGATCAGGCCGGCGCCACCATGGGCGAGATCGTCGGCAGCATCAACCGCGTGACGGACATCATGTCGGAGATCATGGCGGCCAGCGAAGAGCAGTCGTCCGGCATCGAGGAGGTGAATCGCGCCATCGTCCAGATGGACCAGGCCACGCAGCAGAACGCGGCCCTCGTGGAGCAGGCGTCGGCGGCCGCGCAGCAGTTGCGCGAGGAAGCCGACAGCCTGGCGCTGGCGGTCGGCGCGTTCCGCCTGAACGTCCAGGCCGGCGCCGCCGCGCGCCCGGCGGCGGCGCAGCTCGCGGGGCGCTCCCCGCCCGGGCGCTGCCGCGGATCAGGACTGGCGGCGCTTGCGTGCCGCCGCGAGGCCGGCAGCGCCCAGGCCCAGCAGCATCAGCGACGCCGGTTCCGGCACGTTGCCGCCGGCGGCGTCGGCCTTGCGCTCGACCACGTTCGCCATGAGGTTCAGCGTCAGGTTATAGCCCTTGCCCAGGGTGTCGGACGCATAGGTGCCGTCCGGCGTCGCGTCGGCCAGGGTCAGCTGGTAGGTTGCCGTGTTCTTGCCCAGGACGGTCGCGAGGAACGATGCCGTATAGCCGTTGGAGCCGCCCTGCACCAGGTTGTCGAACAGCGCCAGGCTCGTGCCGAACACGTTGTTCGCGTCGGTCTCCGCGACGTTGGTCAGCTTCAGGCCCACGCGGTCGTTGTCGGCCAGGTTGGCGATCGAAAAGTCCTTGGCCTTCACCGTGTCGTTCAGGTAGACGTTGCCGAAATCGAGCGTCAGCTCGGTGACCGCCGACTTGCCGTCGAACGACTGTGCCGCGTGCAGCAGGTAGCTGTAGGTTGCGCTCAGCTCGCCTGTCCAGTTGATCGTCGACGTCGTGGTGGCGTCGGTGAGGAACTGGTTCGACGTCGTTTCCGCCGTGTTCGAGACCGCCAGCAGGTCGGCGAGGAAGCTGCCGCTGCCGACGTAGGCGTTCAGCGCCGTGCTGTTCACCGTCGTGTTGTTGTCGACCTGCTTTTCGCTGACGCCATCGCTGCAGCCCGTCTTGATCTTGCCGGTGAAGGTGCAGGTGTCCTTGATGTCGCTTTGCGATGCGCTCGCGCCCGTGACGCCGGTCGGAATGCCGAGGCTGATCGAGCTGCTGGCCGTGCCCTTGGCCGTGAACGTGCCGTCGTTGTTCCCGCCGGTGCCGCCGGTGCCGACGGTGACGGTCGTCGTCTGCTTGTACTTCGACACCAGGTTGACGGTGGCGCCCGTCAGCACGCCCTTGCTCTTGTCGAACTGCGCGACTGCGGCGGTCTTGAGGGTATCCATGTTCGTATTCGCCTTGCCGCTGCTTGCGCCGTCGGAACTTGTCTTTCCGCCGCCGAGCGTGTCCGTCACAGTATTGCTCACGTTGAACTTGGTCGTCGTGGTCGGGTCCAGAAGCGTCGCGTGGGCGAGAGTCGGGACCAGGGCGCTCATGGCGGCGAGCACGGCAGCATTCAGGGTAGTCTTCAGCATGTTGTTTCCTTTGGGTTGATCAAACGATGAGGTTGTCTTGTGACATTTTTTGTTTTGCTCATCGACATAACGCAAGGAACGTGCCAAAAACTATAACTATCTGTTCTGCAAGGAAATGGATTTTGAACAAAAATCAATGTCTAGGTGCTATGTAAAGATTCTCGACAGAAATAAAAATTTCCTGTGGAAACATCGTGACATTGATTGTTGTCTAATGCAGATGGGCCGGCACGCGTTGCGGCCGCGTACCCGGCGGCGGTGCCTGGCGCGTGGCGGCGGCCACCTCCGTGCCGGCATCCCACGGTAGCGACAGCACGGCCTCCAGCGCATCGGCGACCTGGCGGCCCAAGCCGACATCGCCGCCCTCGATCTGGGGCAGTGTGCGGTGCAGGGCGCACAGCACGACGGCGTAGTCGGCCCGGCGCGGGTGCAGCGCGGCGTCGCCGAGCCGTTCCAGCAGCGCTTCCTCGCGGCGGAAATCGGCTTCGACAGCTGCCACGACGGCGGGGAAATCCTGGACGAAGGCGTCGTCCGGCTGCGCCTGCAGGGCGGCGACACGCGCGCACAGCCGCGCCCGGCTCGTGCGCAGGGCCGCGCAAGCCGCGAGCGGATCGGCGTCGGGATGATGGAAATGCATGATCTACCTCACTCTCGTCGATGATGACGAGCAGTGTCCGGGCGACGCGGGGTTTTTTGTTTGATCTGCCTCAAAAGCTAGGGATTCCCTCTCCGGTAAATCGGTGCCGCACCGTCTCAGTGCGCGAGGAGGAGCGGCGCACTGGACCTTTCCGGCAGCTCGCGGGTGACGTCGCCGATCGTCCATCCCTGGTCGCGGCTGTGGCGACATGCGCTCGATACTAGGCACAGCCTTTAAACATAGTCCAGACCGGCGGAACGGCAAATTGATTCTGTCAATGTCGTACCGCCGCGCGATCGAAAAAATCATCGGCAGAGCGCGCCGCACAAGCATATGCTTAAGTTGCATATACATATAGCGGAGACAACGATGAAATTCGGAATGCAACCCGGCCGCGTAAAAGCTCACCTGCACCTGTCGCACATCCACCGCCCGCATTTCCATATGCCGCACATGATGCACCGCGACTGGCACGCGTTCGAGCCTGTGCTGCGCGTCGCGCAGATCATCCTGCTGGTCATGCTGGCCCTGCCGTTCGCGCAATTCGTCGCGAAAACGATCGTGTGGGCGTTCAGGTCGCTGTTCGGGTGAATCGATCAGCGAATCGATCAGCGAATTGAGCCGCGCAAACGGCGCGGCTGCTTTAGCATGAACCGGATCTGACCACGATCCGGACCACCATGCCATTGCCTTCTTCCGCCCGTCGCCGTTTGACCCTCTCGTTGTTGTCCGTGCCGTTCTGGTGCCATGCCGCGCCGGACGGCCGTCATCTGTCCATTCTCGACACCGGTGCCGTCGCCGACGGCGCCACGCTCAATACGCGCGCCATCCAGTCCGCCATCGATCGCCTGGCCGGGCAGGGTGGCGGCACGGTCGTCGTGCCCGTGGGCGTATTCGTCAGCGGCGCGCTGTTTCTCAAGCCGCGCGTCCACCTGCACCTCGACAAGGGCGCCGTGCTGCGCTGCTCGACGGACATGCGGCATTTCCCGGTCCAGCGCACGCGCATCGAGGGTCACTTCGAGGAACGCTTCAATCCGGGCCTGGTCAACGCGTCCGGCTGCGACGGCCTGACGATCACGGGTGAGGGCACGCTCGACGGCGCCGGCCGCCCGATCTGGGACCAGTTCTGGAAACTGCGCAATGCGTCTAAGGAGAAGGGCAACTTCCGCAACCTGGACGTGCCGCGCGCCCGGCTGGCCGTCATCGAAGGCTCGCGCGGCGTGACGATCGCCGGCATCACGTTCAAGGATTCGCAGTTCTGGAACCTGCACCTGTACCGCTGCCGCGACGTGGTCGTGAAGCATGCCAGCTTCGAGGTGCCGGACGATTACAAGCAGGCGCCCAGCACGGATGGCATCGACATCGACAGCTGCCAGGACGTGCTCGTCGACGGCTGCCGCTTTTCCGTGACGGACGACTGCATCGCCGCGAAGGGCACGAAGGGACCGCATGCGCTCGCGGACAAGGACAGCCCGCCGACGGAACGCATCCGCGTGCGCAACTGCACGTTCCGCCGCGGCCACGCGCTGTTCACGTGCGGGAGCGAGGCGACCGTCGTGCGCGACGTCGTCGTCGAACGTTGCCGCGTGCAGGACGTGGGCGCCATCGCGCACCTGAAACTGCGGCCGGACACGCCGCAGCGCTACGAAGACATCACGTTCAGCGACCTCGTGCTGGACTCCGGCAAGGGCGAGATCGTGGCGATCCGCCCGTGGAGCCAGTACTTCGACCTGCAGGGCGAGGCGCCGCCGCATTCGTACGTGCGCGGCCTCGTGCTGGACGGCCTGCGCGGCCGGTTCGGCGCCTTCGGCATCGTCGCACCGAACCCGGGCCAGACCGACATCGACGGGATCGTGCTGCGCAATATCGATGTGCAACTAACCGACGAGCGGCTGCAGGTAAAAGACGCAGGCAAGCCGGTGGTGGAGAACGTCGTGGTCAACGGCAAGCCCTGGGTCGTGTAGGGCCTGCCGGCGTCCGGTGTCAACGTACCAGGCAGGGGCGCTTGTTGTCGAACTTCCAGCCCGGGATCAGGAACTGCATCGCAACGGCGTCGTCGCGCGCACCCAGGCCCATGTTTTTATACGCCTGGTGCGCTTTTTCCAGTTCCGTTTCGTCCAGTTCGATGCCCAGGCCCGGTTTCGCCGGGACGTGCACGAGGCCGCCCTCGATCTTCAGCGGTTCCTTCGTCAGGCGCTGGCCGTCCTGCCAGATCCAGTGCGTGTCGATCGCCGTGACCTTGCCCGGCGCCGCCGCGCCCACGTGCGTGAACATGGCGAGCGAGATGTCGAAGTGGTTGTTCGAGTGCGAACCCCACGTCAGGCCGAACATCTGGCACAGCTGCGCCACGCGCACGGCGCCCTGCATCGTCCAGAAGTGCGGGTCGGCGAGCGGGATGTCGACGGATTGCAGCTGGATCGAGTGGGCCATCTGGCGCCAGTCCGTCGCGATCATGTTGGTCGCGGTCGGCAGGCCGGTGGCGCGGCGGAATTCGGCCATCACTTCGCGGCCCGAGAAGCCGTTCTCGGCGCCGCACGGGTCTTCCGCATACGCGAGGATGCCGTGCTTGTCGTGGCACACGCGGATCGCCTCGGCCAGCGACCAGGCGCCGTTCGGATCGAGCGTGATGCGCGCGTCCGGGAAGCGCTCGTGCATCGCGATGACGGCATCCATCTCGTCGTCGGCCGGCAGTACGCCGCCCTTCAGCTTGAAATCGTTGAAGCCGTAGCGCTCGCGCGCGGCCTCGCACAGGCGCACGACGGCGTCCGGCGTCAGCGCTTCTTCGTTGCGCAGGCGGAACCAGTCGTTGCCGGCGTCCGGCTCGGCGCGGTAGGCGAGGTCCGTCTTCCCGCGGTCGCCCACGTAGAACAGGTAGCCCAGCATCTCGACGGCATTGCGCTGCATGCCTTCGCCCAGCAGTGCCGCGACCGGCACACCCATGAACTGGCCCAGCAGGTCGAGCAGCGCGGATTCCACCGCCGTGACGGCGTGGATCGTCGTGCGCAGGTCGAACGTCTGCTGGCCGCGGCCGCCCGCGTCGCGGTCGGCGAACGCGGTGCGCATCGCGTTCAGGACGTTGTTGTACTCCCCCAGCGTCTTGCCGACGACGAGGGGGCGCGCGTCTTCGATGGTCTGGCGGATCTTTTCGCCGCCCGGCACCTCGCCGAGGCCCGTGTTGCCCGCACTGTCCTTGAGGATGACGATGTTGCGGGTGAACCAGGGGCCGTGGGCGCCGGAGAGGTTCAGCAGCATGCTGTCCTGGCCGGCGACGGGGACGACGCGCAGTTCGGTGACGACAGGGGCGCTGGTAACGATGGTGGTCATGTTGGCTGTATCGGTTGGGGGACAAATCGTGCCCCATGATATCTTTCGATCGATTCAGCAGCAAACTAAATTAGGAAGGCAAGTATTCAGAAATTGAATCTATGGCGTCCGAAACGTCGGCAGAACCTGCTCCAGGAAGAGTTGCAGCACCGGGTTGTCGTGATTGCGTCGATAGGTGCATACCGTCTCGACGGGCTCGGTCACCATCCTGCGCATCACGATGCCGTCGAATTTCAGGCGGGCGGCCCCTTCCGCGATGAGGGCGGCGCCGATCCCCGCGCGGACCAGCGCCAGCATCGTGTGCACCTGGCCGATGTGCTCGACGACGTCCGGCACGACGCCGGCACGGGCGAAGCGCTCGCTCAGCATCTGGTAGAAGGGCCGCGCCTCGTACGGCGAATACATGACGAACGGCCGGCCGTGCAGGTCGGCCAGCGTGGGTTCCTGGGGCCACTGGTCGGCGTCGCGCTCGTGGATGGCCAGCATCAGGGCTTCCGTGGCGATCAGCTGGCTGTCCAGGTCCGCACTGACGGGGTGCGGGCGCATCAGGCCCAGGTCCAGTTCGCCCGCGTTCAGCGCTTCGACTTGGGCCGTGCTGACGAGTTCCTTCAACGTCAGCGTCACGCCCGGCGAGCGCTCGCGCAGGCGGCGCACGACTTCCGGCAGCAGGCTGTAGCCGGACGCCGACGTGAAGCCGATGGCGATGCTGCCCTGTTCGCCCTTCGCGGCGCGGCGGGCGGCAAACATCGCTTCCTCGGCGATCCGGAGGATGCGTGCCGCTTCGGGGAAAAACGCCTTGCCGGCGGCCGTCAGCCGGACCGTGCGGCTGTTGCGCTCCAGGAGCTGGGCGCCGACGTGGTGTTCCAGCAGGCGGATCTGGCGGCTCAGCGGGGGCTGCGTCATGTTCAGGCGCTCCGCGGCGCGGCTGAAATGCAATTCCTCGGCGACGGCGACGAAGCAGCGGAGCTGGCTGATCTCGAACATGGATGTCCTGGGCGATGGTTGGGCGACCGCAATTATGACCGATGCGCCGCCCAACCGGCCGCCCGTGGTATCGTCGGGCAGTGTCAAGGACATGCACAGGAGGGAACGTCATGGGTTTCGACCAGCGCACCGCCATCGTCACCGGCGCATCCGGCGGCATCGGCCGGGCCACCGTGCGGCGCCTGCTGCAGGACGGGGCCGCCGTGATGCTCGCCGGCCTGCACCTGGACCGCCTCGACGCCACGCGCGCCGACCTCGGCAAGGAATTCGACCCCGCGCGCATGGCCACCATCGCCTGCGACGTGGCGCGCGAAGACCAGGTCATCGCCGCCGTCGACGCGACGATCGGGCAGTTCGGCGGCTGGGACTACGTCGTCAACAACGCGGGCACGATGCTGTTCAAACCGATCGAGGAACAGACGGAGCAGGACTGGCGCGGCATCCTCGACGTCGACCTGCTGGGCGCCTTCTTCTTCACCAAGCAGGCTTTCCTGCGCATGCGCCGGGGCGGCGCCATCGTCAACGTCTCCAGCGTCCACGCCGTCGAGACGGAACCCCTTGTCGCGCCGTATGCGGCGGCGAAGGCGGCGCTGCTGTCGCTCACGCGTTCGGCCGCGCTGGAAGGCAAGGCCAAGGGCATCCGCGTGAATGCCGTGCTGCCGGGGGCCGTCGACACGCCCATGTTGTGGGATAACCCGAACGTGAAGGCCGGCGTCGAAGTCATCGACAAGGCGGACGTCGGGGCGCCCGAGGACCTTGCCGCCGCCATCGCGTTCCTGCTCACGGACGAGGCCCGCTTCGTCGACGGCGCGTCGCTGCGGGTCGATGGCGCGCGGCTGGCACGCCTGTAGCCGCGCCGCGGGTGTCAGTGCCAGCGCACCGGCATCAACATCTTCGACCGGAACCAGCGCGCCAGCAGGTTGCCGCACATCCGCACGAGGCCCAGATGGCCCATCACGTGGCGCTGGTACGTGAGACCGTACATCGCCAGCGCGAACGGCCCTTTCACATGCAGGTGACGGTTGCCGATCGCGCGGCGCAGGATGCCGACCGCGCCCGCCTGGCCCAGCGACACGAGCGTGCCGTAGTCGCGGTACTGGAAGCCCGGCAGGACGTCCGGCGCCTTGTGCGCCAGCAGCGTCGCCAGGTAGATCGCCTGCTGGCGCGCGGCCTGGGCGCTGGGCGGGGCCATCGCCGTCTTGTCCGGATTGAGCAGGGTGCAGCAATCGCCCATCGCGTGGATCTCGGGATCGGTCACGCTGCGCAGCCGGCTGTCCACGACCACCTGGTCGTTGCGGTTCAGCGCCACGTTCAGGCCCGCGCTGAAGCGCGGACCCTTCACGCCGGCCGCCCACACCGTGATCGCGGCGGGGAACACGCGGCCGTCGGTCGTCGTCACTTCGTCCTCGCGCACTTCGGCGATCGCGGTGTCGGTGCAGATCTCGATGCCCATCGCGCGCAGCTTGCGCACGGCCAGGTTCGATGCCTCGGCGTCCAGCGACGGCAGCACCTGCGGCCCGCGCTCGACGATGCGGATGTGCACCTGGTGCGGCGACTCGAGACCCGCGAGGCCGTAGTGGGCCAGCGTGTCGACCGTGTGGCGCAGGTCCGCCGCGAGTTCGATGCCGGTCGGGCCGGCGCCGACGATGACGATGTCCAGCAGCGGCGCGCCGGCATCCGTGCGGGCGTTGCGGCGCCGTCCCGCCTGGGCGCACAGCCCGAGGAAGCGCTGGCGGAACGCTTCCGCGCCTTTCACGCTGTCGAGCGCCAGGCAGTGTTCCTGCGCGCCGGGGATGCCGAAGAAGTTCGTGACGGAGCCGTAGGCCAGCACGAGGCGTTCGTAATCGATGACGGTATGCGCATCCGGCGCATCATCGAAACGGCTGCGGACGGTCAGGGTGCGGCGGGCGCGGTCGACGTGGACGACTTCGCCGCAGACGAACGTGAAGTGGTTGTCGATGGCCTGGCGCGCATGGTCGATCATGTGGTCGGCCGGGTCGATGGTGCCGGCGGCGACCGCGTGCAGCAGGGGTTTCCAGAAGTGGGTGGGGGCGCTGTCGATGAGGATCACGCGTTCCCGGTGGCGGGCGCCGAGGCGGCGTCCCAGGCGGGTGGCGAGTTCGAGGCCGGCGACGCCGCCTCCGACGATGACGATGGACTGCATGGTGTGCTCCCTTCTTTTTTCGAATCGATGCGGCACCGGGGACTCCCCGCGCCGCGCTGCGTTCGCGCATCCGGCGGGAGCAGCGCCCGCGGATGCCGGGAAGACTGCTTCAGTGGGTCGTGGCCTGCATCGCTACCTTGCGCATGACGATCGCCTTGGGCGTGCGTACGCCGATGCGCGCGGTGCGGGCGGCGGCGATGGCGCGCGGCGACGTCGTCACGGCCAGCGCTGCGTCGGGCTGTACGCCCAGCTGGTCCAGGACGACGGAATACGGGGCCTTGTGGCCGCGCGTGTCGAAATCGGCGCCCGTCAGCACGACGGAAAAGATGTGGTGCGCGGTGTCGCCGAAGCGGCGGCGCAGCTGTTCTCCCGCCTCCTGGTGCGGCAGTTCGGAGATCAGGGCGCACGGCAGGCCGTCTTCGATCGCCTGGTCGAGCAGGCGCTCGGCGTCGGCGGGGATGTCCGTCGAACGGAATGCGGATAAGTCGAAGATGAACGCTTGTGCCGTCATGATGATCTCCTTTTGCAGGTCGTTGTCGCTTGAATTGTTTTTACTATACGGCTGGGCGGGATAAAATAAAAATAAATCTTTTTTAGAATTCGATAAGGTATAGCTTATGTATCCAGCCAGCTTCAAACAACTGCAGGCGCTGATGCTCGTGGCGCGTCACCAGAGCGTGTCGCGCGCGGCCGAGGCGATGCACGTGACGCAGCCGGCCGTGTCGTTGCACCTGAAACTGTTGGAGGAAGCCGCCGGCGTGCCGCTCACGCGCCGCCAGGGCCGCAACATCCAGATGACGGCCGCGGGCGAGCTGCTGGTGGGGTACGCGGAGCGCATCCTGGGCCTGTGGGAGGAGGCGGGCGACGAGATCGCGGCGCTGAAGGGCGTCACGTCCGGTACGCTGCGCATCGGCGCGGTGATGACGGCGGAGCACCTGCTGCCGCCGATGCTGGTGCGCTTCACGACGGGCCGCCCGCACGTACGCATCAAGCTGCAGGTGGGCTCGCGCCCGGAGGTGATCGGCATGCTGTCGCGCGACGAGATCGACCTCGCCATCATGGGCACGCCGCCGCGCGAATTCCCGACCAGCGCGAGCCGTTTCGCGCGCCACCCGATGGCGTTCTTCGTCGCGCCCGGCCATCCGCTGCTGGAGAAGGAGAACGTGACGCTGGCCGACATCGCGGCCCACAACCTGCTCGTGCGCGAACGCGGCTCCGGCACGCGCGCGGCGATCGAGCGGCGCTACGAGGAAGAGGGCGTGGCGCTCGCGATCGGGTCGGAGTTGTCGAGCAACGAGGCGATCAAGCAGATGACGGCCGCGGGCCTCGGCGTTGCCTTCCTGTCCGTCCACGCGTGCACGCTGGAAGTGCGCAACCGGCTGCTGGCCGTGCTGCCGGTGCCCGGCGTCGTCGTGCAGGGCGAATGGCACGTGATGCACAAGGCGGCGCGCGCGATTCCGACAGTGGCCGCGTCGTTCCACGAATTCATGGTGGAGCACGGGCAGCAGGTCATTTCGGACGAGCTGGAAAACATCGCGTGGCGAACCTGAATCCTGTTGCCGCCACGCGCGGCGCAGGCAATCAGCGCGCCGATTTGCGGCGAGCCGCGGCCAGGCCGGCGAGGCCCAGTCCGAGCAGCGTCAGGCTGGCCGGCTCGGGCACCTGGGCGACGTCGAAGTCGACGTTGTCGATGGCGATATAGCCATTCGCAGGCGCGCCGGAGAAGGTGACGGACGTGACGTTCTTCAGATTCGCAAACTGGTAGCCCTGGTAAGCATTGCCGAGCGAGATCGTGTCCGTGCCGTTGAGGGTCAGGTCGAGCGCGTTCACCGACGTGTACCAGCTCAGCCCCGCGTCGAATCCGTTGAGGGTGAAGGTGCCGCCGCCGGTCCTGGTGATGGTCACCGTGGCGCCGAGGCCGTAGATCAGGTTGTTGGTGCCGTTGTCGGCCTTGCCGCCGCCGGGCGTCCAGACGTATGCAGAGCCGGCCGAGGAGGTGAACGTCAGCCCGCCGGTGGACACCGGCAGTGTCGGCGTACCCGCCTGGTCGTCGAAGGTGATGACGCTTGCCTGCGCCTGGCTTGCGCCGAACGCCACGAACAGCATTGCACCGATGAGTTTCAGAGATGTGGTTTTCATGTCGGTCCTTGAGGTTTATAGATATTGACGGACATAAAGCAATATTGATGCCACTTGATAATAATCAATGACTTATGGCAATCAATGTTGTTGTGTGTAAGTTTTTCCGACAGTGCTTGCGGCGTTGCATGGTCAGAATATATACTTCGTATATGGAACGTATATGAAAGGTAGGCATATGGGCATCGTAAACATTGAAGACGAACTGCACGACCAGATCCGCAAGGCGAGCACGGTGTCGTGCCGCTCGATCAACGCGCAGGCCGCCTTCTGGGTCCGCATCGGCATGCTGTGCGAGCTGAATCCGACGCAGAGCTTCAACGAGATCATGGCGCGCGAGTTGAGGGCGGCGGGCGTCGTGCCGCAGGCGCTCAAGGTGGCGTCATGACGAAGCGGCCGGAGGAAGTCGCACTGATGGCGGCGGCCGGCAAGCTGCTGGCGGACGTCTTCGCGCAGCTCGACCGGCTCGATCTGGTTGGCATGTCGACCATGCAGGTGAACGACCTGGTCGACGACTTCATCGTGAACACGCTGGGCGCGCGCCCCGCCAGCAAGGGCCAGTACGGCTATGCGTTCGCGCTGAACGCGTCACGCAACGACGTCGTGTGCCACGGCGTGCCGTCGCCGGCGGACGTCCTGCAGAGCGGCGACATCGTGAACTTCGACATCACGCTGGAAAAGAACGGCTACATCGCCGACTCCAGCAAGACCTACCTGGTCGGCGCCGTGGCGGCGCCGGCGCAAAAGCTCGTGCAGGTGACGTACGAAGCGATGTGGAAGGGCATCCGCGCCGTGCGTCCCGGCGCGCGGCTGGGCGACGTGGGCCATGCCATCGAACGGCATGCGCGCCGCCACGGCTATGCGGTCGTGCGCGAGTACTGCGGCCACGGCATCGGGCGCGAGATGCACGAGCCGCCGCAGGTGCTGCACTGGGGCCGCCCGCAGACGGGCCTCGTGCTGCGCGAAGGCATGGTGTTCACGATCGAGCCGATGCTCAACGCGGGCCGCTCTGCCGTGCACACCGAGGACGACGGTTGGACGGTGCGTACGTGCGACGGCGCGCTGTCCGCGCAGTTCGAGCATACCGTGGCCGTGACCCGCAGCGGCGTTCGCGTGTTGACCTTGCGGGCCGGCGAAAAGATGCCCGGCTAATACGTTTCCGTGGGTCAATAGATACGTTACAACTTGATTTGTGGAATCTGACGTTTCCTGATGTTACTATCCGGGACTACGTTTGGAGGAAGCATGGTTGTGCGCCGGATATTATTGGGCCTGCTGCTCGTCTGCCAGGCGGCCGTGGCCCGGTCCGGCGACGTGCATGAAGACTTTACCCGCGACTTGACCGTTATCCGGGAAGAAGCGTACGTCATGCCGCGCGCGGCATTGCAGCGGCTGGATGCGCTGCGGCAGGTGCACACCGGCCGCGAACTGGGCCAGGTTCTCGTCGTGACCAGCCGCGCTTACTGGTGGATGAAGGACAAGAACCGGGCCGTCGATGCGGCCCTTGGGGCCGAACGGCTCGGCCGCGAGCTTCACGACGACGATTTGCTGGCGAGGGCGATGCTGAGCCACGCGTATGCCTTGTCGATGTTCGTGCACGACCAGGAAGCCGCGCGCCGGCTGATCCAGGGCGCAGCCCGGCTCGCGGCCGACTCCGCCGACCCCTATTTGAAAACCCAGGCACTCGTCACGCAGGGATTGCTGGCGGAAGAGGACGGGGACACGGCGGGCGGCATCGAATTCGTCACCCGTGCGGTGGACGTCGCGCGGGCCGGGGCCGATCCGGACGCCCTGCAAATGGCGTTGCGTGAACAGGCGCGCCTGCTGGCCATTGTAGGGAAGACCACGGAGGCGCTTGCCCGCACCGACGAGATGATCGCCGCCGCGCGGGCGCGCGGCATCGCCGGCCAACTCGCGCATGCGCGCCTGTCCGAATACGGGACGGCCGCGCGCGCCGGCAACCTGAAGCGTGCCGAAGCCGCGCTGAAAGCCGCGGTCGACATCCTGGAAAAACTCCATGCGCGGGAGAGACTGGCGGTGCCGCTGGCGAATCTGGCGGAGCTCTACATGCAGAGCCGGCGCTACGGCGAGGCAGAACGTGCGGCCGTGGCGGCGCTGCGCATCTCGCGCGCCGTCGGCGACGACTACGGCATCCAGCTCGCCTCGTTCGAACTCGGACTCTCCCAAATCTACTTCCGCAACATCGCCGAAGGAAGGGCCATGGCGGACCAGGCGCTCGAGGCGCTGAAGAACGACGACCAGTACGTCCGCATGCTGCTCAACTACGGCCATGCGCTGGGCCAGGTCGGTTTTGGCGAGGCGGCGTTGACGATCTACGAAAAAGCCGGTTCCGTATCGCTGGCCGCGTGGCGCAAGGAAAAGCAATCGTCCTATGAAGCGTTGCAGCGGGCCTGGGACAACCAGAAGAAGCAGAGCGAACTCGCCGCGCTCCACCACGAGAGCGTGTTGAAGGCCGCGGACCTGCGGAACGCCAGGCGCCAGCGGAGCCTGTGGGTGGCGCTGTGCGCGACGACCTGCATCGCCGTCGTCCTGATCGGCTTCCTGTACCGGCGCGTGGCGAAGGCGAACAAGTCGCTGCAACAGAAGAACGACCAGCTGTTCCTGCAAAGCACGCGCGATTCGCTGACGGGGCTCTTCAACCGGCACTACTTCTACGAACACGTCGTGCCCCATCACCACCGCAAGGCGGGCGCCGCGTCCGAACGGCGCGCCGGCGCGGAAGGGCGCACGGGCGGCGTGTTCCTGCTGATGGACATCGACCGCTTCAAGTCGATCAACGACACGCTGGGCCATGGCGCGGGCGACGTCGTGCTGAAGAACGTGGCCGCGCGCCTGGCTGCCACGCTGCGCGAACAGGATGTGCTGGTGCGCTGGGGCGGCGAGGAATTCCTCGCCTACCTGCCGGGCATCGGCACGGACGAAGCGCGCCAGGTGTGCGCGCGCGTGCTGGCGGCCGTGGGCGGCACGCCGATCGCGCTGGACGACCGCGCGCTGGACGTGATGATTTCCATCGGCTTCTGCCCCAAGTCCCTGAGCCCGGGCGACGTCGATCCGGACTGGGAGCAACTGGTCCATCTCGCCGACCTGTGCCTGTACGCGGCCAAGCAGGGCGGGCGTAACCGGGCGGTGGGGATCCTGGACGCCGCCGTGCTGGCGCCGCACGTGATCGCCGCGGCGGATGCGGACCTGAAGCGGGCGGCCGCCGACGGCGTGCTCGCGCTGGCGACCGTCATCGGGCCGGCCGCGCCGCCGGTCCGGGCGGCAGCCTGACGGCCGGCGTCAGGACTCCCAATACCCCGGCGTGTTGTACACCGCCTTCAGGTGATCGATGAAGTGGCGGATCTTCGCCGGCAGGTAGCGCTGCTGCGGGAACACGGCCTGGATCGGGTAATTCCCGACCGCGTAGTCGTCCAGCACCGTCACGAGCTCTCCCCGTTTCAGCTCGGCCTGGATCTCCCACGTGGAGCGCCAGCCGATGCCCAGTCCCTGTTTCACCCAGGCGAACAGCAGCTCGCCGTCGTTGCACGCGAGGTCGCCGTCCACGCGCACGGCGAACAGCTTGCCGTCGCGCTGGAACGTCCAGCCGCGCTGCTGGCCGCCCTGCAGGTTGAAAGCGAGGCAGTTGTGGCGCGCGAGATCTTCCGGCGCGCGCGGCACGCCGTTGCGCTCGAAGTAGTCGGGCGTGCCGCACACGACGCGCCGGTTGGGGAAGAGCGGAATCGCCACGTAGTTCGGATCCGTCACTTCGCCGATGCGGATCGACATGTCGTAGCCTTCGCGCACGAGGTCGACGACGCTGTCGGTGAAGTTGAACGACATCTTGAGTTCCGTGTGGATGGCCCGGAATGCCGGCGCCTGCGGCGCCACGTGCTTGCGCCCGAACGCCGCCGGCGCCGACACGACCAGGTGGCCGCGCACCGTGCTGCGGCCCGCGCTGATGCTGTTTTCCGTGATGTCGAAATCGCGCAGCAACTGGCGGCACGGTTCGATGAACTGTTCGCCCAGCGCCGTCAACGTGAGGCCACGCGTCGAGCGGTGCATCAGGCGCACGCCGAGGCGTTGTTCCAGGCCGTCCAGGCGGCGGCCCATGACGACGGGCGTCACGCCTTCCGCCAGCGCGGCGCCCGCGAAACTGCCCTTTTCGGTGATGAGTACGAAGCTGCGTATTTCCGTGTAGCGGTCCATGCCTTTTTTCCCATTCAATACTTAAAGTATCGACAGAGCCGATAATAGCAGCAATTCAACTTACCGTGGCTTATGGCTATGCTGGGTCATCAGTCCAAGACTAACCATAGCAACGGAGGAGAATATGGCCCGAATGAGAGCAATCGACGCAGCGGCGGAAGTGCTGCGCAAGGAAGGTGTGAGTACGGTGTTCGGCGTGCCCGGCGCCGCGATCAACCCGTTTTACTCGGCGATGAAGAAGAACGGCGGCTTCGAGCACGTGCTCGCCCGTCACGTGGAAGGCGCCTCGCACATGGCCGAGGGTTATACCCGCGCCAAGGCCGGCAACATCGGCGTCTGCATCGGCACGTCGGGTCCGGCCGGCACCGACATGATCACGGGCCTGTATTCCGCCTGGGCCGATTCGATACCTATCCTATGCATTACCGGCCAGGCCCCGCGTGCCCGCCTGTACAAGGAAGACTTCCAGGCCGTCGACATCGAGTCGATCGCCAAGCCGGTCACCAAGTGGGCCGTCACCGTGCGCGAGCCGGACCTGCTGCCGCGCGTCGTCCAGCAGGCCTTCCACCTGATGCGCTCGGGCCGCCCGGGCCCCGTGCTGATCGACCTGCCGTTCGACGTGCAGGTGGCCGAGATCGAATTCGACATCGACACCTACGAGCCGCTGCCGGTCTATAAACCCGCCGCGACCCGCGCCCAGGCCGAGAAGGCGCTGGCGATGCTGAACGCGGCCGAGCGTCCGCTGATCGTTTGCGGCGGCGGCGTGATCAATGCCGATGCCGCCGCGCGCCTGCAGGAATTCGCCGAGATCGTCGGCGTGCCCGTGATCCCGACCTTGATGGGCTGGGGCGCGATCCCCGACGACCACCCGCTGATGGCGGGCATGGTCGGCCTGCAGACGTCGCACCGCTACGGCAACGCGACGATGCTGGAATCCGACTTCGTGATCGGCATCGGCAACCGCTGGGCGAACCGCCACACGGGTTCCGTCGACGTCTACAAGAAGGGCCGCAAGTTCGTCCACATCGACATCGAACCGACCCAGATCGGCCGCGTGTTCGGGCCGGACCTGGGCATCGTCTCCGACGCGGGCGCCGCGCTGGACCTGCTGATCGACGTGGCCCGCGGCATGGCGTCCATCGGCGGCCTGCCGGACCGCAGCGCCTGGGCGGCGCAGTGCCAGGAACGCAAGCGCACGATGCTGCGCAAGACGCACTTCGAGAACAACCCGATCAAGCCGCAGCGCGTGTACGAAGAGATGAACCGCGCCTTCGGCAAGGACACGACCTACGTCAGCACCATCGGCCTGTCGCAGATCGCCGCCGCGCAGTTCCTGCACGTGTACAAGGAGCGCAACTGGATCAACTGCGGCCAGGCGGGCCCGCTGGGCTGGACCGTGCCGGCGGCACTGGGTGTCGTCGCTTCCGGCGCCAAGACGGACGTTGTCGCGATCTCCGGCGACTACGACTTCCAGTTCATGATCGAGGAACTGGCCGTCGGCGCGCAGTTCAAGCTGCCGTACCTGCACGTCGTCGTCAACAACGCCTACCTGGGCCTGATCCGCCAGGCGCAGCGCGGCTTCGACATGGATTACTGCGTCCAGCTGGCGTTCGAGAACATCAACGCGCCGGAGCTCGGCTCCTACGGTGTCGACCACGTGGCCGTGGCCGAAGGCCTGGGCTGCAAGGCGATCCGCGTGCGCCAGGTCGACGACATCCAGCCGGCGTTCGCCGAAGCCCGCAAGCTGATGTCCGAGCACCGCGTACCGGTGATCGTCGAGATCATCCTGGAGCGCGTGACCAACATCGCGATGGGCCTGGAGATCGACGCCATCAACGAATTCGAACCGCTGGCCGACCATCCGGGCGATGCCCCGACCGCGATTCGCGTTTAAAAGTAAGAAGACTCAGGAGAACGACATGCCAAGATTTGCTGCCAACCTGACGATGCTGTTCAACGAACTGCCGTTCCTCGACCGCTTCGAAGCGGCGCGCGACGCGGGGTTCAAGGGCGTCGAATACCTGTTCCCGTACGGGTTCGAAAAGGAAGCGCTGGCGGAACGCCTGCAGGAATTCGGCCTGACGCAGGTCCTGCACAACCTGCCGGCCGGCGACTGGGAAAAAGGTGAACGCGGCATCGCCGTGCTGCCGGGCCGCGAGGCCGAGTTCCGCGAAGGCGTCGCCCGCGCCATCGACTACGCGAAAGCGCTGAACTGCCGTCAGGTGAACTGCCTGGTGGGCATCGCGCCGGCCGGCGTCGACGAAGGCACGCTGCGCCGGACCGTCGTCGACAACCTGCGCTACGCCGCGACGCAGCTGAAGCAGGCCGGCGTCAAGCTGCTGATCGAACCGATCAACACGTACGACATTCCGGGCTTCTACCTGAACACGACGCGGCAGGCGCTCGACCTGATCGACTCGGTGGGCGCGGACAACCTGTTCGTCCAGTACGACGTCTACCACGCCCAGCGCACGGAAGGCGAGCTGGCGAAGACGGTCGAGAAGCACCTGGGCAGCATCGCGCACATCCAGGTCGCGGACAACCCGGGCCGCAACGAGCCGGGCACGGGCGAGATCAATTACCCGTTCCTGTTCAAGCACCTCGACCGCATCGGCTACGACGGCTGGATCGGCTGCGAGTACAAGCCGGCCGCCGACACCCGCGCGGGCCTGGACTGGATCGCCCGGCTGAACGCTTAATCAAACTACAAGGAGACACATCATGGCAAACATCGGATTCATCGGCCTGGGCATCATGGGTGCCCCGATGGCGGGACACCTCATCAACGACGGCCACACGCTGTTCACCAACACCGTCGGCCCGACCCCGTCGGCCCTCGTCGAAGCGGGTGCCCGCGTGTGCCTGAACGGCGCCGAAGTGGCCGCGCAGGCGGACATCATCTTCATCATGGTCCCGGACACCCCGCAGGTGGACGAGGTCCTGTTCGGCAAGGACGGCGTGGCCTCGGCCCTGTCGGCCGGCAAGATCGTCGTCGACATGAGCTCGATCTCCCCGGTCGCCACGAAGGATTTCGCCAAGCGCATCAACGCGCTGGGCTGCGAATACCTGGATGCGCCGGTATCCGGCGGCGAAGTGGGCGCCAAGGCCGCGAGCCTGACCATCATGGTCGGCGGCAGCGAGGCGGCGTTCGCGAAAGTGAAGCCGCTGTTCGACAAGATGGGCAAGAACATCACGCTCGTCGGCGGCAACGGCGACGGCCAGATCACCAAGGTCGCGAACCAGATCATCGTGGCGCTGACGATCGAAGCGGTCGGCGAGGCGCTGCTGCTGGCCGCCAAGGCCGGCGCCGATCCGGCCCGCGTCCGCGAGGCGCTGATGGGCGGTTTCGCGAACTCGCGCATCCTCGAAGTGCATGGGGAACGGATGGTCAAGCGCACGTTCGCGCCGGGCTTCCGTATCGACCTGCACCGCAAGGACCTGAACCTGGCCCTGACCACCGGCCGCCAGCTGGGCGTGGCGCTGCCGAACACCGCCACCGCGCAGGAACTGTTCAACACCTGCGCGGCGCACGAAGGCGGCAGCTGGGACCACTCCGCGATGGTGCGCGCTCTGGAGATCATGTCGAACTTCGAGATCGGCCAGAAGCAGCAGTAATGACGGCGACCGGACAGGAGACTACGATGACTACGATGACCCCACGCGAACTGCTCGCCAGCATGTTCACCGCCGCCGTCGACGCGGCCCAGCCTGCGCTGTGCATCCCGCGCAACCTGCCGGCGCCGCCGAAGGGCCGCACGGTGGTGATCGGCGCCGGCAAGGCGTCCGCCGCGATGGCGCAGGCGCTGGAGCGCAGCTGGCCCGGTCCGCTGTCGGGCCTCGTCGTTACGCGCTACGGCTATGCCGTGCCGTGCGAACGCATCGAGATCGTCGAAGCCGCCCATCCGGTCCCCGACGCCGCCGGCCGCGAAGCCGCCCAGCGCATGCTGCGCACGGTGCGCGGCCTGTCGGCGGACGACCTCGTGATCTGCCTGATCTCCGGCGGCGGTTCCGCGCTGCTGCCGTTGCCGGGCGAGGGCGTCACGCTGGAAGACAAGCAGGCGATCAACCGCGCGCTGCTCGCTTCCGGCGCCAGCATCACCGAAATGAACTGCGTGCGCCGCCACCTGTCCGCCATCAAGGGCGGCCGGCTGGCCGCGGCCTGCCACCCGGCGCGCGTCGTCAACCTCCTGATTTCCGACGTCCCGGGCGACAACCCGATGGACATCGCCTCCGGTCCCACCGTGGCCGACCCGACGACCTGCGCAGATGCGCTGGAAGTCGTGCGCCGCTACGGCATCGACCTGCCGGCGGGCGCGCGCCGCCTGCTGGAATCCGGCATGGGTGAAACCGTCAAGCCGGGCAACCGCCGCCTGGACCACGTCGACACGCACATCGTCGCGTCGCCGCAGATGGCGCTGGAGGCCGCGGCCGACGTCGCCCGCAAGGCCGGCGTGACGCCGCTGATCCTCGGCGACAGCATCGAGGGCGAGGCGCGCGACGTGGCCAAGGTCATGGCCGGCATCGCCCTGCAGGCGCGCCGCCACGGCCAGCCGGCCGCGGGACCGTGCGTGCTGCTGTCCGGCGGCGAGACGACCGTCACCATCCGCGGCAACGGCCGCGGCGGCCGCAACGTCGAATTCCTGCTGGCGCTCGCCGTCGCGCTGGACGGTGCGCCGGATATCCACGCGCTGGCCGGGGACACCGACGGCGTCGACGGCGCCGAGGAAATCGCCGGCGCGTTCGTCACGCCGGACACCCTGGCGCGCGGCTGGGAACACGGCCTGCCGCCGCGCGCGAGCCTCGAGAACAACGATGCGCACACGTTCTTCCGTGCGCTGGGCGATTCCCTCATCACGGGACCCACCTTGACCAACGTGAACGATTTCCGCGCAATCTACGTCGCCTGAAAAAGAAACGTCTTCCCTTTAACGGGTGCGCCGCGGCGGCGGCGTACCCGTTTTTTTTAAGGATTAACCCATGCTACGCCAACGCCGCGCCCGCATCCTCGCCACTCTCGGCCCCTCCAGTTCCACCCCCGACCAGATCTACGCGCTCGCACTCGCCGGCGCCGACGTCTTCCGTTTGAACTTCAGCCACGGCAGCCACGACGACCATGCCGCGCGCTACAACACCATCCGCAGCGTCGAGCGCGACATCGGCCGGCCCATCGGCGTGCTGATGGACTTGCAGGGACCGAAGCTGCGCGTGGGCCGCATGGCGGGCGGCAAAGCCGTCCTCGAAGCCGGCAGCCGCTTCCGCCTCGACCTCGACACTACTGAGGGCGACGCGACCCGCGCCGGCATGCCGCATCCGGAGATCTTCGCCGCGCTGCGCCCCGGCACCGACCTGCTGCTGGACGACGGCAAGCTGCGCCTGCGCGTGGACGCCTGCGGCGTCGACTTCGCCGAGACGACCGTGATGGTGGGCGGCGCGCTGTCCGACCGCAAGGGCGTCAACGTGCCCGGCGTCGTGCTGCCGATTTCCCCGCTGACTCCCAAGGACCGCGCCGACCTGGCGTTCGGCCTGGAGCTGGGCGTGGACTGGGTCGCGCTGTCGTTCGTGCAGCGCCCCGAGGACATCGTCGAGGCGAGGAGCCTGATCGGCGACCGGGCGTGGATCATGGCCAAGCTGGAAAAGCCGGCCGCGATCGATGCGCTGGACGGCATCGTGGCGCTGGCCGACGGCATCATGGTGGCGCGTGGCGACCTGGGCGTGGAACTCCCGCCGCAACAGGTCCCCGTGCTGCAGCGCCGGATCGTGCACGCGGCGCGCGCGGCCGGCCGCCCCGTCGTCGTCGCCACGCAGATGCTGGAATCGATGACGACGGCGCCGGTGCCCACGCGCGCCGAAGTGTCGGACGTCGCCACCGCCATCTACGAAGGCGCGGACGCCGTGATGCTGTCGGCCGAGTCGGCGTCCGGCCAGTACCCGGTGCAATCGGTGGCGGTGATGGACAATGTGATCCGCGAAGTGGAGCAGGACCCGCGCTGGCGCGAAGGCCTGGATGCGAGCCACAAGCCGGCCGACAAGACGACCGCGGACGCCATCTGCTGCGCGCTGCGCCGCGTGACGAATTTGCTGGCGCCCGCCGCCACCGTCACGTACACCGCGAGCGGCGCGACGTGCCTGCGCGCGAGCCGGGAGCGTCCCACCGCGACTATCCTCGCCTTGACGCCGAAGATGGCCATCGCGCGCCGGCTCGCGCTCGTGTGGGGCGTGCATCCGGTGCCGTTCGAGGAAGCGGAAGGCTTCGACCGCATGGTGGCGGACGGCGTCGCGGCCGCGCGTTTCCATGGCCTGGCCGATGCGGGCGACGACGTCGTCGTGGTGGCGGGCTTCCCGTCCGGGCGTCCGGGCCGCACGAACCTGCTGCACGTCGTGCGCGTGGGCGAGGAACCGGGCGTGTGACTATGTGCGCATCTTCTGCCGCGCGGCTCTGGTAACGTAGGGTTTCCACCACCGACAGGAGAAGCGCATGAAGACCCAGCTGGAAAAAGCGCAGGCATTCGTCGACCTGCACCGCCGCGGCAACTGCTTCGTCATCCCGAACCCGTGGGATGCGGGATCGGCGAAGCTGCTGCAGCACCTGGGCTACCAGGCGCTGGCGGGCACCAGCGCCGGCTTCGCGTTCTCGAAGGCGAAGACGGATCCGACGATCACCATCGCGGAGATGCTGCCGCACCTGGCCGAACTGGCCGCGGCGACCGACCTGCCGCTGTCCGCCGACCTGCAATCCGGCTTCGGCGCCGCGCCGGAAGACGCGGCCCGCACGATCGCCGAGGCGGCGGCGACGGGCATCGTCGGCGGTTCCATCGAGGACGCGACCGACGACCGGGACGCGCCGTTGTTCGACATCGGCCTCGCCACCGACCGCATCCGCGCGGCCGTGGAGGCGGCGCGTGGGCTCCCCTTCAAATTCATGCTGACGGCGCGCGCGGAAAACTTCCGCGTGGGCCGGCCGGACCTGGCCGACACCATCCGCCGCCTGCAGGCTTACCAGGAAGCGGGTGCCGACGTGCTGTTCGCGCCGGGTATCGCGAAACGGGAAGACATCGCGGCCGTCGTGCGCGCGGTCGACCGGCCGGTGAACTTCATGGCCGGCGCGCCGGGCCTGGGCCTGACCGTGGCGGAACTGGCGGCGCTGGGCGTCACGCGCGTGAGCCTGGGCGCGTCGCTTGCGCGCGCCGCGTACGGCGCGCTCGTGCGCGACGCGAAAGAAGTGCTGGAGCAGGGCACCTTCGGGTATGCGGACGATGCGCTGCCGGCGGCTGAGCTGAACCGCGTGTTTACAGCGCCGTGATCCGTCGTTCCCGCGGAAGCGGGAACCCATGCTGAAATACAGGATTCGGTACGCCGGAACCATCGCGGTGCATTTCGCCAGGGCGACACCGGCGGCTCAGCATGGATTCCCGCCTGCGCGGGAAGGACGTTGGAACCATCACGCCGGCACCGCACCCCCGAACTCCACGATCCCCAGCCGCGCCGCCAGGTGCATCAACCGGAAATCGTTGTCCGCTCCCAGCTTCTGGCGCACCGACGTGAGGGTGTTCAACACCGTCTTCGGGCTGATCGTGAGCTGGGCCGCGATGGCCTGCACGGATTCGCCGTGCACGAGCAGGCGCAGCATGTCGAATTCGCGCGGCGTCAGGCCGTCCAGGGGCGCCGGCGCCACAGCGGCCGCCACGTCGGACGACAGCACGCGCGTCCCGTTCATCACGGCGCGGATGCCCGTGATGAGTTCTTCCGGCTCGCTGCGCTTGGTGAGGTAGCCGTGCGCGCCCGCCTTCAGCGCCTGGGCGACGTGGCCGGCGCTGTCGTGCATCGACAGCACCAGCACCCGCAGGCCGGGCTGCCGGGCGCGCATGCCGGCGATGGCTTCCAGGCCGCTGCTGCCTTTCAGGCTCAGGTCGACGATGGCGACGTCCGGCCGGACCTGCTGGACGAGCGCGTTCGCTTCCGGCGCGCTCGCTGCCTCGCCGACCACGTCGAAATCGGGTTCGGCGCACAGGAGGCGGCGGTAGCCGCTGCGGACGACGGCGTGGTCGTCGACGAGGACGATGCGGATCATGCCGGCACCTCCGTGGCCTCCGGCACCGGCAGCGGCAGCGTCGCCAGCAGGCGCAGGCCGCCCGCCGCGCCGGCCACGAGGCGCAGCTGGCCGCCCGCCATGGCGATACGTTCCGTGATGCCGAGCAGGCCGCCGTGCCACGTCGCGCCCTCCGCGGGGAGGCCGCGGCCGTCGTCGCGCACTTCCAGCACGAGGCCGCCGGTGCGCACCGCGAGCCGCACGACGCACAGCGACGCGCCGCTGTGGCGGACCACGTTCGTCACGGCTTCCTGCACGACGCGGTAGACCGTCAGCGACAACAGCTCGCCCACGTCCGGCAGGTGGGTGGGCAGGTCGAGCTCGAAATCGATGTCCGTGTGGCGCGCGCGCCAGCCCAGGACCAGTACGCGCAGGGTCTGCGCCAGGCCGGCCGCGTGCAGGCCGTGCGGGCGCAAGGTCTTGAGCATCGCGCGCAACTGCTCGCCGCACGTGCGGATCTCGCGCCGCAGGTCCGTCGCGCATTCGGCCACCGCGTCGCGCGTCAGCATGTTCGCGTGGCGCGCGAGATGGGTCGCGGTGACGTTCAGCGCCGTCAGCGTCTGGCCCATCTCGTCGTGCAGCTCGCGCGCCAGCACGCGCCGTTCGTCTTCCTGCACCGTGATCAACTGGCGCGCCAGCGCGTGCTGCGCGCCGCGCGCGTCGGCCAGCGTGCGCGCGAGGTGGGTGATGGCGTCGGCCACGCGGCGGAATTCGCGCAGCGCGAACGCGGGCAGGGCGGGATCGGGTTCGCCGCGCGCCAGACGGTGCAGGCCCGCCTCCAGCGCGCGCACGGGCGACAGCGCGCGGTCGGCGCACCACCACGTGACGGCCAGGGTTGTACCGGAAAAGAACAACAGGGTGATCCAGATTTGCACAGTGTCGTGCAGGCGCTCGCCGATTTCCGACTCGGGATTCGGCGCGATGTACAGCAGTTGCCCGCCGATGCGGATCGCCCGCTCGCTGCGGTCCGGCGGGGCGAACCCCAGCCAGGCCGGCAGCGGGTGCGCGGCGCGGTGCGGCGGCGGTTCGTCCGCCGTGCGGATGCTCAGGTGGCGCAGGCCGGCGCCGGCGAGCAGCGCGCGTACGGCGCCCGCGTCGCCGGCGGGGGCGCTGCCGGCCGCCGCGAGCACGTTCACGAGGCGCGTGGACGCGTCCACCTCGGCACGGATGTCGCTCCGGAGCGAATACAGTTGTATCAGCGTGGTCATGGCCAGCAGGCTGCCCAGCAGCAGGCAGAGCGAGCCGAGAAGGCGGCGGCGCAGGTCCATGTTCCCCTCGTGTGTGTTGTTTGCCCTCGTGTACGCAACTTCCATACCAGTCGGGAATTTTTCCCTGTCGCCGCCGCGGCGGCGCTGGAATAGTTCGTGCAAAAGAAAGCACAAGGAGACATCGATATGACCCGCACCGCACTCGCCGCCGCCGTCGCGGCACTCTGTCACGGCATCGCCGCGGCCGAGCCGGCGCCCGCCATCGTGGAAATCGTCGGCACGACGCCGCTGCAGGGCCTGGGCGTCGCGCGCGAGCGGATCCCCGCGAACGTCCAGGCGCTGGACGGCGACGACATGAACGACCCGTCCGCAGCGACCTTGCCGGCCGCGCTGAACCGCCGCGTGGGCAGCGTGTTCGTCAACGAGATCCAGGGCAATCCATTCCAGCCGGACGTCAGCTACCGCGGCTTCACGGCGTCGCCGTTGCTCGGCACGCCGCAGGGATTGTCCGTCTACGTGGACGGCGTGCGCATGAACCAGCCGTTCGGCGACGTCGTCAGCTGGGACCTGATTCCGCGCGCGGCCATCTCCACGCTGAGCCTCATGCCGGGCTCGAATCCGCTGTTCGGCCTGAATACGCTGGGCGGCGCGCTGGCCGTCCGCACGAAGGATGGCCTGCACGATGCGGGCAGCGCCGTGCAGGCGCAGGCCGGCAGCTACGGCCGCGGCGAGATCGTGTTCGAGCACGGCGGCCACGACGACCGCGGCCTGCACTGGTACGTCACCGGCACGGCGTTCCGCGACGGCGGCTGGCGCGACGACTCGCCCACGCGCCTCGGCCAGATGTTCGGCAAGGCGGGCTGGCACGACGGCGTTACGGACGTGGCGGCGAGCATCGCGCTGTCCGGCAGCCGCCTGGCCGGCAACGGGCTGCAGGAGCAGCGGCTGCTCGACCGGGACTACACGAGCGTCTACACGAAGCCGGACGTGACGCGCAACCGCGCCGTGCTGGTCAACCTGACCGGGAGCCGCAAGGTGGCGGACGACGTGCTGTTGTCCGGGAACGCGTATTACCGCCACATCCGCACGACCACGTTCAATGGCGACTTGAACGACGACGACGACGGGCTGTTCGACGCCATCGTCAACCGCACCGCGAGCACGCAGACGAACCATGGGCTGAGCGGGCAGGCCGAGCTCTCCGGCCGGCTGACGGTCGGCGCGGCGTACGACGCGAGCCGCGCGGACTTCCGCCAGGATGCGCAATATGGCGACTTGCATGCGGACCGCAGCGTCACCCCGGTGAATACGTTCGACGACGACATGGCCATCGATCTCGTCGGCCGCACGCGCACGTGGAGCGTCTTCGCGACGGATACCATCGACCTGCGCGACGACCTGCACGTGACGCTGTCCGGGCGCTACAACCGGACGGCGGTGCATAACCGCGACCGGATCCATCCGGGCGGCGGCAGCGGCTCGCTCGACGGCGACCACCATTTCGGCCGCTTCAATCCGGCGCTCGGCATCACCTGGGCGCCGTCGCGCACATTCAATATCTATGCCGGCTACGACGAAGGCAGCCGCACGCCGACGGCGGTGGAACTGGGCTGCGCCGATCCGGCGAATCCCTGCAAGCTGCCGAACGCGATGGCGGGCGATCCGCCGCTGAAGCAGGTCGTCACGCGCACGTGGGAAGCGGGCGTGCGCGGCGCCGTCGGCCGGATGCACTGGAACGCCAGCGTGTTCCGCGCGACGAACGACGACGACATCCTGTTCGTCGCGGACGATGCGGCGGGCTTCGGCTACTTCCGCAATTTCGGCCGCACGCGGCGCCAGGGCGTCGAGCTGGGCGTCGACGGCCGCGCCGGGCCGGTGACCGTCTCCGCGTATTACACGTACCTGCACGCGACGTTCGCAAGCGGCGAGACCGTGGGCGGCGCGGGCAACAGCAGCGCGGATGCCGACGGCAATATCGCGATCCGTCCCGGCGACCGCATCCCCCTGATGCCGCGCCACGTGTTCAAGGCGCGCGCGGAATGGCAGGTCACGCCTGCGTGGTCGGCGGAACTGGGCGTGCTGGCGGTCTCCGGCTCGACGGCGCGCGGCAACGAGAACGGCTTGCACCGCCCGGACGGTACGGACTGGCTGGGCCGCGGCGCCACGACTGGCCATGCCGTGTTCGACTTCGGCACGGCGTTCCAGGCGACGCCCCGGCTGCGCGTGTTCGCCCAGGTGGACAATCTGTTCGACCGGCGCTATGCGACGGCGGCGCAGCTCGGGACGACCGGGTTCGATGCGGACGGCGGCTTCGTCAAGGAGGACCGCGTACACTCGACGTTCTACGCGCCCGGCGCGCCGCGCACGGTACGCGTCGGCGTACGCTACACCTTCAACTGAGCGTCGGCCGACGGGGTCACACCCACAGCCGGTACATCCAGAACGATTCGTCCTCGGCGAAGCGGCGCGCGAACTCCGTCGGGGTGAAGCCGGTGATGCGGCGCACGGCGCGCGTCATGTGGGCCTGGTCGGCAAAGCCTTCGTCCAGCGCCATGGTGGCCCAGTCGAACGGCTGGCCGGCGTCGTGGCGGTCGCGCGCCGCGAAGAACAGGCCTTCCGTGCGCACGATGGACTGCCATTCGCGCAGCGAGCGGCCGCTGAACGACTTGATGCGGCGCTCCACGTGGCGCGGACTGTGCTCGCGCCGCCATTCGTGCGCCTGCCACGCGAGGCGCTCGACCCAGTTGCGACCGAGCTGGCGCAGCGACGGCTGGTCCGTGGCGCGGCCGGACAGCGCCTGCCAGCGCCGCGCGAGATGGTGTTCGAACACGCCGACCATGTCTTCGTCGCGGCTCGCCAGCAACGCGTCCCACAGCGGCGTCCACTCGCGGCCCATGACGTCGGCGGCGGGCACGAAGCGGTCCTGCACGCGCGCGAGGTCCAGGCCGAACAGCGCCTGCGCGGCATCCGCCTGGAACAGGGCCATGCAGCCGCGGCCCGACGTCGGCGCCCACGAGGTGGTGGGATGCGCCTGGGTGCCGGCGACCACGCACGCCGTGCCGAACGGCCGCCACACCGGCACGCCACCCTCCATGCAGACCTGACCCGCGTCGATGTCGCGGTACCACGACAGCGACACGAGCTGCGACGACGGGAAGTGCGACAGGCGCTGGGCATCGTCCAGGGTCACGTGGCGGACGTCGCGCCCGACGACGGCGACGAGCGCGCCCTGCAGCGACGCCGGCGGCAGACGGAGCCAGTCGGTCGGCGGGCCATCGGGCGCGGCCCGCGGGGCGCGCGTCAGCGGATCGGGGCAGGCCGCCGTCATGCGCCCAGCGCCGACAGGCCCGGCTCCTCGATCGCGGGCGCCGGCCGCGGACCATCCAGTTGCGCCGCGGCGAGCGCGCCGAGCGTGGCGATCGCCCCTTCGATCTTTGCATCCCAGTGGTGGCCGAAGTTCAGGCGGATGCAGTTGCGGAACTCGCCCCGCGCGGAAAACATCGGACCGGGCGCCACGCCGATGTTGCGCAGGCAGGCTTCGCGCTGCAGCGCCAGCGCGTCGACGCCGGCCGGGAATTCCACCCACAGGAAGTAGCCGCCTTCCGGCCGGCTGGCCCGGGTCCCGGCCGGGAAATGGCGCAGCACGGCGGCGGACATCGCCGTCTGCTGCAGCGCCAGCGTGTGGCGCAGCTGGCGCAGGTGGCGGTCGTAGCCGCCGCGCGCCAGGTAGTCGGACAGGCCTTCCTGCACGGGCGCCGCGACGGCCAGCGTGCGCGTGAGCTTCAGGCGCGCCACCTGTTCGCGGAACCGGCCCGGCAGCGCCCAGCCCAGGCGGTAGCCGGGCGCGAGGCATTTCGAGAACGACGAGCAGTGCAGCACGAGCCCTTCCTGGTCGAACGCCTTGGCGGGGAGCGGGCGGCGCGGTCCGTAATACAGCTCGCCGTACACGTCGTCCTCGATCAGCGGCACGCCGTGCGCGGCCAGCAGGTCGACGAGGGCGCGCTTGTTCGCGTCGGGCATCAGGCTGCCGAGCGGATTCTGGAAGTTCGTCATGAGCCAGCAGGCGGCCGGCTTGTCGGCGGCGAGGGCCTGGGCGAGACGGTCCAGGCAGATGCCGTCGCGCGGGCAGGAAGGCACCTCGATCGCCCGCAATCCCAGGTTTTCCAGCGCCTGCAGCGCGCCGTAGAACGTCGGCGATTCGACGATCACGGCATCGCCCGGCTGCGTCACCGCCTGCAGGCACAGGTTGAGCGCTTCCAGCGCGCCGTTCGTGATGACGACGTCGTCCGGCTGGACGAGCGCGCCGTCGGCCAGGTAGCGCGTCGCGATCTGGCGGCGCAGCGTGGCGCTGCCGGGCGTGATGGCGTCCACCGTGGACCACGGGTCCATCGTTTCCGCGCCCCGCGCCAGCGAGCGGGCCAGGCGCGGCAGCGGAAACAGCAGCGGGCTGGGAAAGGCCGAGGCCAGCGGCACGACGTCGCGCGACCTGGCCGATTCCAGGATCGAAAACACGAGGTCATTGACGCGCACCGGGTGGGCGCCGGTGCTGCAATCGCTGTGGATGACCGGCTCGGGCGGCAGCCTCGTGTTACCCGCGGTGACGTAATAGCCCGACCGCTCGCGCGCCCGGATCAGGCCCCGCGCCTCCAGCAAATAATAGGCTTCGAACACGGTCGACACCGACACGCCCCGGCTCGTACTGATCTGGCGCACCGACGGCAGGCGGTCGCCGACGTCCAGCATGCCGCTCCTGATCGACGTGGCGATTTCTTCCGCCAGGAGCTCGTAACGCTTCATTGGATCCCTTCGGTCTGCATCTGATATGGAAAAACGCGCTGCAACTGAATCTGTTTTATGTCGGCAAAGTGCCCAATAATCGTCACCATGGCCTTTTTTGATTCAGCTCAATGAACATACCATGTCGACATCATCCGTAGCAATTTTTTCAAGCACAGCCATGGCACCCGATGGGGCGGAGCGCCTTGCCCGACTGGAAGACGAGCTCGCGCTCGCCCGCGCCGCCCTGGACGGCAGCGCCGAGGGCGTGGTGGTGGTCGACACCCGGACGTGGCGGGTCCGCCAGATCAACGCGCCCGCGCTCGTGCTGCTGGAGCTCGACGGCGCCGCGCTGCCCGGCATCGGCTTCGACGCCATCTGCCGGCGCCTGCGCACCGAGGACGGCAGCACGCCGACACCCGCCGCGCTGCTGCTGGCGCCGCCGGAGGACGGCGCGTATCGCTTCATACGGGCCGATGGCGGCGCGGTGCCGGTCGCGCTGCGCGCCACCCGCGCGCGCGTGGCCGGACGCGACCTGCTCGTCGTGGCGCTGCGCGACGCGAGCGCGCGGGCGCGCACGGCCAGCGAACTGGGGGCCGCGAGCACCCGCTGCGGCATCACGTTCAGCCAGGCCGCGATCGGCCTCGCCCACGTCACGCTGGACGGCCGCTGGAGCCGCGTGAACGCGCGGCTCGCCGCCATCGTCGGTTATCCGGAAGCCGAACTCCTCGCGCTGACGGTGCGGCAGACCACCCACCCCGACGACACCGACAACGACGCGCTCGCGTACCGGCGCCTGCTCGATGGCGACATCCCGTACACGACGCGCGAAAAGCGCTACGTCAGGAAGGACGGGACGCCGGTCTGGGTGAGCGTCAACAGCTCGCTTGCGCGCGCTGCCGACGGCACGCCCCAGTACTTCATCGCGATGGTGGAAGACATCACGGAGCGCAAGCGGTCGGAGCGCCGCATCCGCCACCTGGCCACGCACGACGCCATGACGGGCCTGCCCAACCGCGCGGGCCTGCAGCAACACCTGGACGGCGCCCTGCGCGCCGCGCGCGCCGCCGGCCTGCGCGTGGGCGTCGCGTTCGTCGACATGGACAAGCTCAAACAGATCAACGACGCGCAGGGCCACGAGGCGGGCGACCTGGCCCTCGTCGACCTGGCGCGCCAGCTCAGGGGCCAGGTGCGGGGCGAGGACATGGTCGCACGCATCGGCGGCGACGAATTCGTCATCGTGCTGTCCGACGTCGCCACGCACGCCGACATCGCCGCGATCCTCGACCGCGTCGTGCGCGCGCCCGCCGCCGCCGCGTGCAGCATCGGCGTCAGCGTCTTCCCCGACGACGGCGACGATGCGCGCACGCTGCTCCGCCACGCCGACACCGCGATGTACCGCGCCAAGCAGGCCGGCGGGGCCGGCTACGCATTCTTTCACTCCACGGGCACATCATGAGCAACGACTCCCTTGACGACATCCTGCGCGGAGGACGGCTTGCGGCCGTGTTCCAGCCGATCGCCGCCAGCCGCGATCTCGACATCGTCGGGTACGAAGGCCTGATCCGCGGCCCGGCCGGATCGCCGCTGGAAATGCCGGCGGCGCTGTTCGCCGCGGCGCGCGCCGCCGGCCGCCAGGCGGAGCTGGAACGGGCCTGTTTGCGCACGGTCTGGTCGCGCTTCGCCGCGCTGGGGCTGCCGGGACGGCTGTTCGCGAACACCAGCGCGGCGACGCTGCTGGCGCCGCGCGCGCTCATCGGCGAGCTGGCCGGCCTCGGCATCGACGGCAGCCGGGTCGCCATCGAGCTCACCGAGGAACAGGCCGTGGGCGACTTTGCGCGCCTGCGCCGGGTCGCGCGCCGGCTCGGCCGGCACGGCTTCACGCTCGCCATCGACGACCTGGGCGCCGGCTTCGCGTCGCTGCGCCTGTGGCTCGAATTGCGGCCGGCCTGGGTCAAGATCGACATGGTGTTCGTGCGCGGCATCGACCGCGACCCCGTGCGGCAGGCGTTCCTGGCCGCGATCCGGGACATCGCACGGGCCTGCGGCACGCAGGTGATCGCGGAGGGCGTCGAGACGGCAGCCGAACTCGCGAAGGTGCGCGAGCTCGGCATCGACCACGTGCAGGGCTATTACCTGGCGCGGCCGGCGTGCGTGCCGCCGCGGTCGTTGCGGGCCGGCGCGGATGTGGACAGGCGCGCGGCCTGATCCGTCGCGCCGGCGAGCGGCGCCCACCCCGCGCGCGCCAGCAGCAGGTCCGACACCAGCGCGACGGCGAGGGCCGCGGCGCCGATCTCCATCAGCACCCGGTGGTCGCCCCCGGTCGCCGCGAAGATCCAGGAATACGCGTAGCCCGCGAGCGCCTGGAACAGGGCGAAGATCGTCGTCGCGCGGCTCCAGGCGGCACCCTGCGCGGGCACGTCCTGCGGCAAGGTATGGCGGATGCGGCCGAGGGTCAGCGGGACGATGCCGGGCGGGTAGGTGCCGATGACGAACGTGGCCGCCAGCAGGCCGGCGAGGCCGTGCGCGAGGACCAGCACGCCCGCGGCGAGGATCTGCAGGACCAGCGCGATGCGCGTCGCGGTGCCGATGCCGAAGCGGTCGCCCAGCACGCCGTACAGCATCGGCCCGGCCGTCGCGCCGAGGCCGTAGACGACCCAGAACAGCGCCGCCGTATGGCTGCCCAGGTGCAGGCCGCGGGCGATGTAATCGACGAGGAACACCATCATGGGCACGAGGCCGACGGCCTTCAGCGCGTACTGCGCATAGATCAGTTTCAGCGCGAAGCCGGCGTGCGCGGGCGCGCGGCCGGCGCTGGCCGCGGGTGCGGCGGCCGCCGCTTGCGGCCACCAGCGCCAGCTGATGAGGGTGAGCAGCAGCGACAGCGCGCCCAGCCCGGCCCAGGTGGCGGCGAGGCCTTCGTTCAGCAGCAGCGGCACGACGGTGCCCGAGGCCGCGATGCCGAGCCCGAGCCCCAGGAAGATCGCGCCGCTGGCGACGCCGCGCCGCTCCGGCGGCACCTGCGGCAGGATGCTCAGCGCGGCCAATACCATGATGATGCCGCCGGACAGGCCCGACAGGAAGCGCCAGCCGAAGAACCAGGCGACGGACAGGGGCAGGGCGCAGGCGAAGAACGCGAGCGAGGCGAGGGCCATCATCAGTTGCAGGGTGCGCCGGCTGCCCAGGCGCGCGGCGAGCGGCCGCCCCGCGAGCGCGCCCGCCAGGTAGCCGACGAGGTTGGCCGCGCCGAGGAACACGACGTCCTGCGCGGCGAACCAGTGCGCCTCGATCAGCGGCGGAATCAAAGGCGTATAGGCGAAGCGCGCGAGGCCGATGCCGACCAGGCTGGCGCACAGGCCGGCGAGAATGGCGCGCGTGGCGGCGGCGCGGTCGAGGGTGGTGTCCATGCAAGATCCTTGTTGGGGGTTCATGTTTGACAGGTTAGTCAAACTTGACAGGGCTGTCAAGGATGTCGATAATCGAGGCATGGCAGGCACAAAACAATTTGATGAAGACGAGGTGCTCGACCGCGCGCTGCTGCTGTTCTGGCGGCGCGGGTTCGGCGCCACGTCCATGCAGGACGTCGCCCAGGCGACCGGTGTCCTGCGCGGTTCGCTGTACCATGCGTACGGCGACAAGCAGGCGCTGTTCCTGCGCGTGTTCGGGCGTTACCGCACGCGCTACCTGGACAGCCTGCGCGAGGCGCTGGCGGCGCCCACGGCCGAGGAAGCGCTGCGGCGCTACCTGCGCCTGGCGATCGATATGGTGACGGCCGTCGACGACGACGAGGTGACGCGCGGCTGCCTGACGACCAAGACCGCGACGGACGAGACGGCGATGGACGATGCGATCCGGGCCGCGCTGCGCGGCCTGCTGGACGATGTGCAGCAGGCATTGACGGAGCGCCTGGGGCAGCCCGATGCCGCCGGCCGGCTCGCGTTGCCGCCCGCCGCGGCCGCGCGCCTCGTCACGACGACGACGCGGGGCATGGTGGTGCTGGAGCGCGTGTACCGCGACGTCGCCCAGCTCGAGGCTGTGGCGGACGATCTGCTGCGCCTGATGTTTCCTGGTTAGTCAGCTCAGGTCGTGCAGGTCCTTGCCGAGTGCGGGACCCAGCGTGAAGTCGCTGAACGCGACGGCGAGCCCCGCGCGCTGCGGCGTGCAGCACATCGGTCCCACCACATAGCGCGGCGCGGCCGGGAAGGGCGCGAGGCGTAGCATCGGCCACGTCGTGCCGTCCGCCGAGTACTGCACGCGGATGACGCCGGCGCCGACGGTCACGCGCAGCCAGAAGCCGTCGGGCAGCGCCGGCGCCGGCGCGACGGCCCAGTCGGACGTCCCGTTCGTCAGCACGGTGCTGAGCAGCGGCTGGCCGTCCGAGAACTCGACACCCACCTTGATCCAGCGCTGCTCGTCGATGCGGACCATGAGGCCGGCCTGGTCGTACAGTTCGGCGAACGCCGCGCGGACGTGCACCTGCGCCGTGAATCCGTCGGCGGCGGGCGCGCCGAAGAAGTGGCCGTTGTCGCGGATGAAGCCATAGCTCGTGATGCGCCAGAAATCCGTGCGGTCGCCGGTGACGACATGCAGCGTGCCGTCCTCGATCCGGTGCAGCGGCGGTTCGTTGTGCCAGGCGCAGTGGGCGAATGGTGCGGTATCCATGTGAGTTCTCCTTTGATCGGGTGTTCAGGCATAGGCGATCGGCGCCGGCACGCGCAGCGTCCACGCGGTGCCGTCGCCGGGCGCCGTCTGGACCGTCAGCGCCGCGCCCAGCGTGCGGGCGCGCTCGCGCAGGCCGGGGATGCCCCAGTGGCCGTCGCGCCCGCGTTCGAGGTCGATATCGTCCGGCAGGCCGACACCGTTGTCGGCGATCGTGACGACCAGCGCCGACGGCGCGTACTGCAGCGTGACGTCGACCGCACGTGCGCGCGCGTGCGTGAACGCATTCCACAGCGCCTCGCGGGCGATGGCGAAAGCTTCGTCCGCGGCGGGTTCGCGCAGCCTGCGCGCGCGGCCGTCCGCATACAGGTGGAAGGCGATACCGGCGTCGCGGGCCAGCGGTTCGGCGAAGCGGCGCAGCGCGCCCGCCAGGTCGGCATCGGGCACGGCGGACGTGCGCAGGCCGGCCACGCGGTCGCGGCCCTCGGCCACGACGCCGTTGGCGCGCGCCAGGGCGGCTTCGAGCGGCGCGCGCGCGTCCGCCGTCAGCCGGCTGGCCGTGCTCCAGAACAGCAGCATCAGGCCCTGGATCGATTGCAGCAGCGTGTCGTGCAGTTCGCGCGCGATGCGTTCGCGTTCGGCGGTCCGTTCGCCCATGCGGACGGCGAGCCGGCGCGCGGTCCGGCGCATCCAGAACAACTGCAGGCGCCATGCGACGACCACCGCCGCCACGACGCACAGGACGCGGAACCAGGCCGTCTGCGCCAGGTGCGGGGCGATGTCGAACGCGAGCGACGCGCCCTCGGTGTTCCACACGCCGTCGTCGTTCGACGCGAGCACGCGGAACCGGTAGTGGCCCGGCCCGAGATTGGTGTAGTGGGCGGACCGGTCGCCGCCGTCGCGCCAGTCGCGGTCGACGCCGTCGAGCCGGTAGCGGAAGGCCACGCGTCCGGGTTCGCGGTAGGAGAGCGCGGTGAAGTCCACGTCGAGCGTGTCCGTCCCCGCCGGCAGGCGCATGCCGGCGCGTGCCGCGAACGCGGCCCCGCCGGATTTCAGTCCCGTGATGACGACGGGCGGCACCAGGGTATTGCGCGGCAGCGCGGCCGGGTCGAAGCCGTAGACGCCGCCGATCGTGGTGAACCACAGCGTGCCGTCGTCGCTGCGGGTCGCGGACGGCACCGGGATGATCGCCCCGGCCGTGCCGCGCAGGCCGTCGCGGTAATCGAGCCGGCCGTAGGCGACGGCGTACCCGGGGTCGCGCAACACCTGCCGCTGTTCGGCCGGCGCGATGCTGGAAATGCCGCCGGCGCCGTTGAGCCACAGGGTGCCGTCGCGCGCGAACACCATCCCCGTGATGCCGGCGAACGGCTCGCCGTTGCGGCCCGCGACGGGCGTGAAGCGGGTGCCGTCGAAATGCATGAGTCCATTCTCGCCGCCGACCCAGGCGCCGTCGCCGGTCGGCAGGATCTGGACGACGGTGCCGACCGTGAGGCCGTCCGCGCGGCCGTAATGCCGGATCCTGCCGCCGTCGAGGAGGACGAGGTCGTCGCCGACGGAGCCGAACCACACGCGCCCGCGCCGGTCCGCCGCGACGGTCGCCGCCGCGTACGTCTCGAGCGCCGCGACGCCGCCCCCGGCGATCCACCGTCCATCGCGCCAGGCCGCGACGCCGCGCCTGCCAAGCGCCATCCACAATGTGCCGGCACTGTCCTGCGCCATCGCGTAGGTGGTCGCCGGGCCTTCGACGCCGGGATGCAGGCGGCGCCATCCCGAGCCGTCCGGCCGCACGGTCCACAGTCCGCCGAAGCCGGCGGCCCAGACGTCGCCCGCCGGGCCCCGGTACAACGCGGTGATCGTGTCGTTCACGCCGGGCGGCGCGTGGCCGTAGTCGCGTGCGGGCGCGCCGGGGGCGGCGAGCCACGCATGGCCGGCCCACACGCCGGCGCCCGCGCCGCCCGCGAGCGGCAGCGCATCCGACGCGGCATCCCCGGACAGGGCCTCGGCCCGCACGCGCGGCGCGCGGAAGCGGTCGAGGCCACTCTCGGTCCCGACCCAGACGTTGCGCTCGCGGTCCTCGAACACGGCCTGCACCTTGCGTCCGGAGAGCCCGTGCTCGGCCCACATGCGCCCGAGCCGGCCGTCCGCTGCGCCGCGCACGATGCCCGCGCCGTCGGCCATCCAGGCATGGCCGTCGCGGTCGAAGGCGAATAGGGTCGCGCCTTTCGGCACATCCCACGCGGACGGCGTTCCGCGCGCCGGGCCGGCCAGCATGCGCAGGGTGGAGCGCGCCTCGTCCGTCGCCCAGATGCTGCCGTCCGGGTGGGCGACCAGCGGCAACAACGTCGACAGGGGTGTGAGCAATTCGAAGCGGGCGCCTCCCTTCGGCAGCACGAACACGCCGGCGGTGCCGCCGGCCCACAGCGTGCCGTCGCGGTCCGCCAGCAGGGACGCGAACCCGCTGTCGGGCACCCCGAGCGCGGGATCGCATGGCTGCCAGCGGCCATCGGCGCCCAGGACGAGCAGGCCGCGGCCGGTGGCGAGCCACAGGCGGCCGCCAGCGTCGCGCGCGGCGGCAAAGACCGAGCCGGCCGGTCCGCCCGCCTTGCCGCCGGGGTAGTGGCGCATGCGGCCGTCCGCCATCAGGCTCACGCCGCCGTACTTGTAGCCGACCCACATCCGGCTATCGGGCAGGACGCCGATGCCGGCCACGTTCGACGACAGCGGCGCCTCGCTGCCTGCCGCGCGCAGGAAGCGCACGCCATCGAATTTATACAGGCCGGACGTGCTGCCGATCCAGATCCAGCCGTCCGGGGTCTGCGCGATGCCGGTGATGTTGGAGGGCGCGCCCTCGCGGGCCGTCCAGCTGGCGTGCGGCAGGTCGAGCACGGGTGCCTTGTCCACGGGCGCCGCGTGGGCGGGGTGGATGCAGGCGACGGCTGCCACCAGCGCCGCGACGGGTCGGAAGATTGACGTCATTCCCGACAGTATAGAAGCTGCCGGTTCGGCGTGACAACTGGTCGTCCATGTCGTTTTCGTTCAATACCGGGCCCGCGCGCCGGGCCGAGAATGCCAGGCATGAAAACGACCACGCCCCCCTCCTGCCCCTTCCACGCCGGCGCCGCGAGCAGCGCGCCGGCATCCCATCCACCCGGCACCTGGCCCCCCGGACCGCCGTCCGGCCTGACGGGCTGGCGCTTCCTGCGCGCGATGTCGCGCGACCTGCTCGGCGCATTGTCCGCCTGGCGCGACGAGTACGGCGGCATGGTGCACCTGCGGATCTGGCCCGAGCACCAGATCGTCGTCACCGACCCCGAACGGGTGCGCGAACTGCTCGTCGACCATCACGACGCGCTGGTGCGCTGGGAGCGCGCCATCGAGGTGTTCGCGCAAGTGCATGGCCACAGTACGCTCACGTCCGAAGGCGCCGCATGGCGCACGAAGCGGCACGCGTTGCAGCCCGCCTTCACGCCCAGGGCCGTGCAGGCCTTCCTGCCCGCGATGGCGCATGCCGCCGACGCCGCGTTCGCGCAGTGGCCGCGGTCCGACGCCGCCTGGGCGATCGAGAGCGCCTTCACGTCGCTGGGCATGGACGTGATCGTGCGGATGATGTTCTCGAGCGGGATCGATGCGGACGCCCGCGACGCCGAACGGGCCGTGCATGACGTGGCCGTCGCCGGTAATGCCGAGATGTATTGGCCAAGGAGCTGGCCCGACTGGATGCCCTGGAAGGCAAGGAAGCGCCGCGCGCTCGCCACGCTCGACCGGCTGATCGACGGCCACGTGCAGGCGCGCATGGCGCTGCCGCAGGCCGAGTGGCCGCAGGACCTGCTTACCCGCCTGCTGGCGCTGCACGTCGGCGACCCGGTCACGTGGCCCCTGAAGGCGGTGCGCGACGAGTGCATGTCGACGTTCCTGGCGGGCCATGAGACGACGGCCGCGGCCCTGACGTGGTGGTCATGGTGCATGGCCGCGAATCCGTCCGCGCAGGCGGCCGCGCGCGCGGAAGTCGACGCGGTCCTGGAGGGCAGGCTGCCCACGGCCGCCGACCTCCCCGCGCTGGACTACCTGGGGCGCACCTTGCAGGAGACCCTGCGCCTCTATCCCGCCGCGCCCATACTCATCACGCGCCGGTCGGTGCGGCCGATCACGCTGGGCGGCTGGCAGCTGCCGGCCCGGACGATGTTCGGCATACCGCTGCACCTGATGCATCACGACGCCCGCTGGTTCCCGCAACCGGACGCGTTCCGCCCCGAGCGCTTCGCGCCCGGCGCGCCGACGATCCCGCGCGGCGCCTTCATGCCGTTCGGGACCGGCCCGCGCGTGTGCCTGGGCCAGCATCTTGCGCTGGCGGAGATGACGCTGCTCGCCGCGATGTTCCTGCAGCGGTACATGGTCGTGGCGCCGGCCGGGATGGCGCCGCCGAAGCCCGTCTTCAACATCACGCTGAGGCCGGAAACGCCGCTCACGCTGCGCCTCACGGCGCGCAACTGATGATCGCGCCGCGCCGCCTGCACCGGGCCGCGGGCGCCGTGCTCGCGGTGTTTTTGGTGGTGCACGTGGCGAATCACCTGGCGGCGCTGGCCGGCGTCGATGCCCATGTCCGCTTCATGGACGCCGCGCGCCGCGTGTACCGGCAGCCGGTCGTGGAAGCCGTACTGCTTGCATGCGTGGTGCTGCAGGCGGCGAGCGGGCTGCGCATGCTGTGGACGGGGCGGCAGCGGCGGCCGGCCTGCACGTGTGGCCGTTCGTGCTGTTCTTCGTGCCCTACTATTTCCTGGCGGTGGCCGCGCTGTTCGTCCACGTCGGGTGTGCGCTGCGGCGGGGCAGGGCGGTCGCCGCAGGCTTCACGTGCGCCGGGCTCACCGTCGCGGGGCTGCTCGTGGCCACGTCGATGGGCCAGATCGTACCCGTCGAGATACCGGCGCGCTACCTGGCGACGTTCGCGGGACAATGAAGAACGGGCGCCGAAGCGCCCGTTGCCGCGAGGGCGGAGGAAGACTCAGTCGAGCAGGTCGAACAGCGTACGCGCGACGACCTTGGTCGCGCGGCGCAGGTCTTCCAGGTCGATGTGTTCGTCGGCGCGCTTGGCGTTGCTCTCGCCGACCGTGCGCGGACCGCAGCCGTACAGCACGGCCGGGACGCCCGCTTCGCCGAACAGGCGCGCGTCCGTGTACAGCGGCGTGCCGGCCGCGCCGATCTCTTCGCCGAACACGCTGGTGGCATGGCGCGACAGCGCGTCGACCAGCGGCCGGTTGCCTTCCAGCGGCTGCAGCGCGTTCGCCAGCAGCATGCGCTTGATCTCGACGGTGATGCCCTGGCAGTCGGCGACGGCGTCCTGGATCACCTTGCGGATCGTCGCTTCGACGTCAAGCGGGTTCTCTTCCGGGATCATGCGGCGGTCGAGCTTCAGCACGACCTTGCCCGGCACGACGTTCGTGTTGGTGCCGCCTTCGATCAGGCCCACGTTCAGGTACGGGTGGTTGATGCCCTTGACCTGGCTCTTCACCTTTTTATATTGCGTGTTCTGGTCGTACAGCGCGACGAGGATGCGGGTCGCGGCCTGCAGCGCGTCGACGCCCGTTTCCGGCACGGCCGCGTGGCCCATCTTGCCGTTGACCGTCACTTCCATCTGCAGGCAGCCGTTGTGCGCGGTGACGACCTGGTAGCTGAAGCCCGCGGCGATCAGGAGGTCGGGCTTGACGAGGCCTTGCTGCAACAGCCAGCCCGGGCCCAGTTCGCCGCCGAATTCCTCGTCGTAGGTGAAGTACAGTTCGACACCGCCCTTCAGCGGGGCGCCCAGTGCTTCCAGGGCGCGGGTCGCGAACGTGAAGGTGGCGAAATCGCATTTGCTGACGGCGGACGCGCGGCCGAACAGCTGGCCGTCGACGACTTCGCCGCCGTACGGATCATGCGTCCAGCCTTCGCCCGGCGGCACCACGTCGCCGTGGGCGTTCATCGCGACGGTGCGGCCGGCGCCGTACTTGCGGCGCACGATCAGGTTCGTGATCGTCTCCAGGCCGGCCGCCTTGACGGTCGGCGCCGGGACCGAATGCTTCTCGGCCTCGAAGCCGAATGCCTTCAGGAGGTCGGCGGCGCGCTCGGCGTGCGGCGCATTGTTGCCCGGCGGGGTGTCGGTCGGCACGCGCACGAGCTCCTGCAGGAAGCGCACCTCCTCGTCGAAGTGGGCGTCGATCCAGGCATCCAGCGCTTCGTAGGGCGCGGCGGTGTTGTTGTTGGCGGTCGTGGTCATGTCAGAATTCCGTGGCGAGTTGGTCGAGAAGGGTTTGGAAAGCCCGGACGCACAGTTCGGTGTCGTCGTTGGTGATGGATTCGAGCGGGTTGTGGCTGATGCCGGCATTCAGCCCGCGCAGGAACAGCATGGCCTGCGGCAGGATGTCGTGGATCTTCATCGCGTCGTGGCCGGCGCCGCTGGGCATGCGGAACACCGGCAGGCCGAGCGTCCCGACGGCGCGTTCCCAGCGCTGGCGCCATTCGGTCGCGCAGGGCGCGGCGGCGGCGCGCATCGTCTCTTCGAGCGAGAACTGCAGGCCGCGGCGGGCGCAGATCGCGGCCAGTTCGGCCTGGATGTCGGCGGCGGCGGCATCGCGCACCTCGTTCGTCGTGGCGCGCACGTCCAGCGAGAAGCGGCAGCGTCCCGGCACGACGTTGATCGAGCCGTTCGGCACCTCCAGCATGCCGACGGTGGCGACGAGATCCGGCACGGCGCCGCCGCGCTTCTCGGCGAACAGCACCAGCTCGGCCGCGGCGGCTGCCGCGTCGCGGCGCATCGTCATCGGCGTGGTGCCCGCGTGGCTGGCAACGCCGACGATCTCGCCGACGAATCGCACGCTGCCGTTGATCGAGGTGACGACGCCCAGCGGCAGGTCGAGGTCATTCAGCACCGGGCCCTGCTCGATGTGCGTCTCGACGAAGCCGAGATACCTGGACGGATCGCGTTTCAACGCCGCGATGTCGTCGACGTTGAGGCCCGCGTGCGCAATCGCGTCGCGCATCGTGACGCCGTCCGCATCCTTCTGGTCGAGCCAGTTGGTGTCGAAACCGCCGCACAGCGCACCCGACCCGAGGAACACGGCCTTGTAACGCTGGCCTTCCTCTTCCGCGAAGCCGACGACTTCAATGCCGTACGACAGTCGCTTGCCCTGGCGGTGCAGTTCGCGCACGCAGGCCATCGGCACGAGAATGCCCAGGCGGCCGTCGTACTTGCCGCCGTTGCGCACGGTGTCGTAGTGCGAGCCGGTCAGCAGGCGTTGCGCGGCCGGATCGGCGCCATGATAGATGCCGACCACGTTGCCGACGGCGTCGATCGTGACGTCGTCGAAGCCGCAGTCTTCGCGCATCCATGCAGCCAGCTGCGCGGCGGCCGCGCGGTGCGCGTCCGTCAGGTAGGTCACGCACAGTTCTCCGCGCTCGGCGTAACCGGGTTCGCTGTGGGCGGCCAGCTGTTCATGCCAGTCCCACACGAGGTTGCCCAGCGTCGGATGCTGGTCGAACTTGTCGTCCAGGCGGATCTCGGCGATGCGGTGGATGTTGCGCAGCGCTTCCGCGAATTCGAAGTCCGGGCCATTGGCCAGGCGGCGCGCGAACGTGGCGATGATCTCCGCCTTTTGCAGGCCCAGGCCGCGCGGACCGCGCACGGCGAGGATGAACGGGAAGCCGAACCTGGCGTTGTAGTCGGCGTTCAGTTGCTGGATGTTCGTGAATTCCTCCGGCGTGCAATTCGTCAAGCCGGCCTTGTTCTGTTCATTCGTCGATTCGGCCGTCAGCGTCTTGCTGACCATGGCCTTGCCGGCGAGCTCCGGGTGGGCGCGGATCAGGCCCAGTTGTTCTTCACGCGACGCTTCTCGCACGGCTTCGACGAGGCCGCGCTTCAGTTGCGCCAGCGTGGCGAACGGGCGCTTGGCCCAGGCGCGCGCGGCGATCCAGGGCGAGTGTTCGTAGACGCCGTCCAGCAGGGCGGTGAAGCCCGCTTCGTCGGCGGCGTTGAGTGTCTCCAGGGTTAACATTGTTCTTACTCCCACGCGAATGCGGTGTCGGGGTTGTAGGGATGCACGCTCTTCCAGTGGCGCGCGATGTCGATGCGGCGCGTGACCCACACGCGGTCGTGCTGTTCGATATAGTCGAGGAAGCGCTGCAGCGCGCGGAAGCGTCCCGGACGGCCCAGCAGGCGGCAGTGCATGCCGATGCTGAGAATCGAGGGGCGTTCGCCGCCTTCCTGGTAGTGCACGTCGAACGCGTCGCGCAGGTAGGCGAGGAACGGGTCGCCGTGCGAAAAGCCTTGCGGCAGGGCGAAGCGCATGTCGTTCGTGTCCAGCGTGTACGGCACGACCAGTTGCGGGGCCTGCGTGCCGTCGGTCTTGCGGACCTTCAGCCAGAACGGCAGGTCGTCGCCGTAGTAGTCGCTGTCGTATTCGAAGCCGCCGTAGTCGGCGACGAGGCGGCGCGTGTTGGGGCTGTCGCGGCCCGTGTACCAGCCGAGCGCCCGTTCGCCCGTCAGGCGTTCGATGGCTTCCATTCCACGCGCCATGTCCGCGCGTTCCGTCGCTTCGTCGACGTTCTGGTAGCTGATCCAGCGGTGGCCGTGGCACGCGATCTCGTGGCCCAGTTCCTTGAACGCGGCCGTCACGTCCGGCGAGCGTTCCAGCGCCATGCCGACGCCGAAGACCGTCAGCGGCAGCCCGCGCTTCTCGAATTCGCGCAGGATGCGCCAGACGCCCACCCGCGAGCCGTATTCGTAGATGCTTTCCATCGACAGGTGGCGGGCCGGGAACGAGGCCGGGTTGAACATCTCGGACAGGAATTGCTCGCTGCCGGCGTCGCCGTGCAGCACACTGTTCTCGCCGCCTTCCTCATAGTTCAGGACGAACTGCACGGCGACACGGGCGCGGCCCGGCCAGTCGGCGTACGGTTGCTCGCGGCCGTAGCCGGCGAGGTCACGTGGATAGTGCTGGGTCATGATGATGTCTCTGATTCAATGGTGGAGGATGTCGGCCAGGTCCACGCGCTGCGGATCGAGGTGCAGGTTGTGCTGGACGTTGGCCAGGTGCTTGGAGACGAGGCGCACGGCCGCCTTGACGTCGCGCTTTTCGAAGGCGTCGACGATGGCCACGTGCTCGTCGAGGGATTCTTCCGCCGACTGCGACGACTGGCGCATCAGCGCGATCAGCGAGGAGCGCGTCAGGAGTTCCGAGAGCATCTGCACGAGCACCTGGTTGCCGAGCATCTGCGCCAGCACGAGGTGGAAATCGCCCAGCAGGCGCGTGCGGCCCGGGACTTCCGCATTGTTGACGGCGGCGCGTTCCAGTTCCAGGTGTTCGCGCAGCTGCTTGACCTGCGCGTCGGTGATCGTCGCGCACAGCTGCTTCGTGACGGCCGTCTCCAGGATCGCGCGCACTTCGAACACGTCGTTCGCTTCCTCGGCCGTCGGGGTGGCGACGAACGCGCCGCGGGCCGGCTCCAGCACGACGAGGCGGTCGCGCGACAACTGGTTGAACGCCTGGCGCACGACGGTGCGCGACACCTTGAAGATGTCGCCGATCTTCTGTTCGGACAGCTTGGTGCCCGGCATCAGGCGGCGTTCGGCGATCGCGGTGGTGATGGAATCCACGATGCGCTGGGTGGCGCTGCCGGACGGCGCGCTCGCGGGCGTATCATGGTCCGCAGTCAAGGGGACGATCTTCAGGGGTTGGCGGGCTCGGTTCATGGTCGCTCGGAACAATAAGTGATTGACATCGTGTTTGAAGTGTATACACTTTTCAAAAAAAAGAAAACAGAAAGTGTATGCAATTTTTTACGTCAATCAACAGGAAAGGAAATCAGATGGGACACCTCAGCACCCACGTGCTCGATACGATGAACGGCTGCCCGGCCGCCGGCATGCGCGTCACCCTCGAGGCGCTCGACCATGACGGCAGCGCGCGCACGATCAAGACGCTCACCCTCAATAACGACGGCCGCAACGACGGCGGTCCGCTGCTGAATGCGGAGACGATGGCGGTCGGCCGTTACCGCCTCACGTTCAGTGTGGCGGCGTACTTCCGTGAGAAGGGCGTGAACCTGCCCGAGCCGGCTTTCCTCGACGTGGTGCCGCTCGAATTCGGCATCGCCGACGCGGCCGGCCACTACCACGTGCCGCTGCTGGTCAGCCCGTGGTCGTATTCCACGTATCGTGGCTCGTAAGCACGGCGCGTTGTTTTTCTCATAAAGTCATACCCTTTTTCAAAAAGATCGTATACAGTTGTTGTGTCGCCGCGGAGCGCATCGGCAGCAGGGCCCAGCCCCTCGCCGGTGGTTGCGATGATTTGCCCCTCACAGAGCCCGCTGTGGTGATGGGACAGCCTGGTGTGTTGCTTGCGCCACGCTTCCTTTGTATTAGAGGCTCTCATGGAAACCTATTTGCTCGACTGGGTGAATCTGCTGTTGCGCTGGACCCACGTCATTACCGCGATCGCCTGGATCGGCGCATCGTTCTACTTCGTCTTTCTCGATAACTCCCTGACCAAGCCGACGTCGCCCGACCTCGTCCAAAAAGGCGTCGACGGCGAACTGTGGGCCGTGCACGGCGGCGGTTTCTACCATCCGCAGAAATACCTCGTCGCCCCCAAATCCATGCCCGAGGGCCTGCACTGGTTCTACTGGGAGAGCTACGCCACGTGGTTGTCCGGTTTCGGCCTGTTCACCGTGCTGTACCTGTTCAACGCCGGCACCTTCATGGTCGACAAGCAGGTGCACGACTGGACGGCCGGCGCCGCCGTCGGCACCGCGCTGGGCTTCCTCGTCGCGTTCTGGCTCGTGTACGACACGATCTGCCGCACGTTCGGCCGCAGGAAGAACGGCGACGCCATCGTCGGCGCGATCATCTTCGCGTTCGTCGTGTTCGCCGCCTGGCTCGCGTGCCAGCTGTACGCCGGCCGTGCCGCCTTCCTGCTGGTCGGCGCCATGCTGGCCACGTCGATGAGCGCCAACGTGTTCTTCTGGATCATCCCCGGCCAGCGCAAGGTCGTCGCGCAGCTGAAGGCCGGCCAGCCGGTCGACCCGATCTACGGCTGGCGCGCCAAGCAGCGCAGCGTCCACAACACGTATTTCACGCTGCCGGTGCTGTTCGCGATGCTGTCCAACCACTACGGCTGGCTGTACTCGGGTGAGCACAACTGGGTCGTGCTGGTCCTCATGATGCTGACCGGCGCCCTGATCCGCCAGAGCTTCGTCGCCCGCCACAAGGCGCTGGTACACGGCAAGCGCGTGCCGTGGGAATTCGCCGGCTTCGGCGTGGCCGCCATGCTGGGTCTCGTCGTCTTCCTGACCCCGAAGCCCGAGGCGGACCTGCCGGTGATCGCGTCAGCCGCGCCCGTGAACAGTGCCGCAGCCGCCGGCGCCACCGCGCAGAACGTCAGCTTCGACCAGGTGAAAGGCGTCGTCGCCCAGCGCTGCGCGATGTGCCACTCGGCCGCCATGGCCAGCAAGGGTATCTCGTTCGATTCGCCCGAGTCGATCAAGCGCCACGCCCAGCAGATGTACCAGCAGGCCGTCGTGACCAAGCAGATGCCGCTGAATAACGCCACCCAGATCACGCCGGATGAGCGCAATCTCATCAAGCGCTGGTACGAAGAGGGCGCCCCGACCAACTAACCCGTTGTACCCTGTCCGGCGGCCCTCCACAGCGGGCCGGCGGACACGCTCGCGCGCCCGGCCCAGATGGCCGGCGCGTGGCGGGCGGCATGCTTCTTTTGGTTTCGAACGCAGTCCAGCAGTTCATAAAAAACTAAAGGGCCTCGGAGAACCGTCGCGAGCGGCAGCCATGCCGTCCGAGAAGCGCAGCTGTACGAGTAGTACAGCCGGTCCGCCGTAGCGGAGCATCGCAGGACGGCAGGGCAACGCGCAGCAGGTTATCCGAGGTCCCACTACAGGAGACAAAGCATGACCCAGCCGTCCCGCCACCCGGTGGACGAACGGCTGCCGCTCGCGCGCCTCGGTGCGCTCGGGTTGCAGCACGTCCTCGTCATGTACGCCGGCGCCATCGCCGTCCCCCTCATCGTGGGACGCGCACTCAAACTCCCCCCCGAACAGGTCAGCATGCTGATCTCGGCCGACCTGTTCTGCTGCGGGATCGTGACACTCATTCAATCCCTTGGCCTGACATCGTGGTTCGGCATCCGCCTGCCCGTGATGATGGGCGTGACCTTCGCGGCCGTCGGTCCGATGGTCGCCATCGCGAATGCGGTCCCCGGCGTCGACGGGGCGCGTGCGATCTTCGGTGCCGGCATCGGCGCCGGCGCCGTGGCGCTCCTGCTCGCGCCCCTGATGAGCCGCCTGCTGCGGTTCTTCCCGCCGGTCGTCACGGGCACCATCATCTTGATCATCGGCGTGACCCTGATGCGCGTCGGCGTGGGCTGGGCGATGGGCGGTCCGGAAAGCACGGCGCAGAGCGTCGATACCGTGAAACTGGCGGCGATGGTCGATGCGGCGCGCGCCAATGCCGCGCAGGCCGCGGCAGCGCTGCCTCCGGGTGCGGAAGCGCCGGCGCTGAAGCTCGCCGGCCCCGTGCCGATGACGCCGAACCCGAACTACGGCGCGCTGGACCACCTGGGCATCGCGGCCTTCGTGCTGGCCGTCGTGCTGTGCCTCGTCCGGTTCTGCCGCGGCTTCCTGGCCAATATCTCCGTCCTGCTGGGCATCGTGGCCGGCTGCGTCGTCACGTTCGCGCTGGGCGAGATGAACTTCGACAAGGTGGGCAAGGCCGCCTGGTTCCAGCTCGTGACGCCGCTGGCGTTCGGGACGCCCACGTTCGACCTGGTCATGATCGTCACGTTCGCCGTCGTCATGATCGTCGTGATGATCGAGTCGGCCGGCATGTTCCTCGCGCTGTCCGAACTGACGGGCAAGGATCTCGACCGGAAACAGCTCGCCGCCGGCCTGCGCACGGACGGCCTGGGCACGCTGATCGGCGGCCTGCTGAACACCTTCCCGCACACGAGTTTTTCGCAGAACGTGGGCCTCGTCGCCGTCACGGGCGTCAAGAGCCGCTGGGTGTGCGTGGCGGGCGGCATCATCATGATCGTGCTGGGCATGTTGCCGAAGATGGCGGCGCTGGTCGAAGCGATTCCCCAGTTCGTGCTGGGCGGCGCGGGTCTCGTCATGTTCGGCATGGTGGCCGCGGCGGGCATCCGCATCCTGACGCGCGTGGACTTCCGGAGCAACCGCTACAACCTGTATATTGTCGCCCTGTCGATCGGCTTCGGCCTGATCCCATTGGTGGCACCGCGCTGGGCCCAACAGATGGCCCACAGCCTGCATCCGTTGCTGGAGTCGGGCATCCTGCTGACCGCCGTCGCCGCGGTCGCGCTGAACCTCTTCTTCAACGGTACCCGCGACATCCCGGCCGAGAACCACGGAGACGCGGGCGCCACCAACAACCACCCATCTATCGCCCAAGGGAGCAAAGCATGAAAAAAACCGTCCTGACCATGGCGCTGTGCGCATGCGCGGCAACGTCCGTCCAGGCCGCGGAATGGAGCGACACGTCGATCGGCTACCGCACCGGCGGCCGTTTCCGCGAGCCGTTCAACGCCAGTGAGATCCACAAGGACATCATCGACATCAACCACGTGAGCGGTTATGCCTACGGCACGAACTTCTTCAACCTGGATGTCCTGTTGTCGAACAAGACCGATCCGTCGGCGCCGGGCGCGAAGTCGGGCGCCCAGGAGTTCTACCTCGTGTACCGCAACACGATCTCGCTGGGCAAGGTGAGCGGCAAGGAATTCGCCTACGGCCCCGTGAGCGACGTGGGCCTGACGCTGGGCTTCGACGCCAACACGAAGGACGATGCCGGCTACAACTCGAAGAAGCGCATGCTGGTCGTCGGCCCGACGCTGGCCTTCAAGGTGCCGGGCCTGCTGAACGTGGGTATCTACGGCCTGTGGGAGAGCAACGCGCCGAACAATGAATTCACGCAGACCAGCGTCTCGCGCTACCGCTACGACACGCACCCGATGCTGGGCGCCGTGTGGGCGTTCCCGATCGGGGCGTCGGGCTGGTCGTGGGAAGGCTTCGCGAACTGGATCGCGGCTAAGGGCAAGGACGAATTCGGCAACCAGACGGCGCCGGAAACGAACATCGACATGCAGCTGCTGTACGACCTGGGCCCGCTGCTGGGCGCCAAGCCGAAGACCTTCCGCGCCGGCTTCGCCTATCAATACTGGCACAACAAGTTCGGCAACGACAGCAAGCGCGTGCCGGGCGCCTCGGCGAGCACGCCGATGGTCAAGGCGGAGTACCACTTCTGATTTCCGAGTAGGACGGGACGGCACGGCGGTGCCGGCCCGTCGTTGCCACCGGCGCGCTTGCCTTCGGGCGGCGCGCCGTTTTTTATTGCAAATCAGAGGTTCACATGACCCAAGCCCACCAAGCTCCAGCCAGGGCCAATCCGTCACCTTTTTTTGGAGCGTTGTTAACAACTAACAACCGGAATCGCCCGATTTGTCGGGTGGGCACGCAGCAAACAATATTCAAGCGGTGACCGCTCGCTGACAGGCACCTTGGCGTCTGCCTCGACGACAACGTTATGGCAAGCGAAAGGTCGGGATCCGCCCTGAGTCGAGCATCTTGTGATAGTCCGTGACTTTTTCTATTCAGCAAGCTGATATGCTGGGCGAACGGCCGCTTTCGGCCAGGAGCAGACGCTCAGTAACACTCTGATCAGGACTTCATGAAATGACGGTTATTTCGCTTCTCATCAACGACTCCGCTTACGAGGACCATGTCGACAAGCTCATCCGGTTTGGCGGAAGACCGGCTGCGCCTAGCGGCATTCTTGAATGGCCTACATGCGCCTCGTGTCAGGGAAATATGCAATTTCTTGGGCAGCTTCCTGCGGGTGCACAAGATGGTGCAGAGCCATTGCTTCTTTTGTTCATGTGCCAAAACGATCCCGGCTCGTGCAACGAGTGGGACGCTGACGGTGGTGGCAACGTAGTAATCGCGGTCGACCGGGAATCCTTAGGATTGATCGATCCTCCGAATGACGGGGAGACACTTCGCCCGGTTTGCTACGGTGCCTCAATCGTGAATGTTGAAAGCGAAAACTATTACGATGCCCAGCAGGTTTGGGTCGGTTCAACAGGCGAGAGTGCGCGTCAGATTCTCGGGCACATCGACGGGCAACCGGACTGGCTGCAAGGCGAGGAAGTCCCTTCATGCGATCAGTGCGGTGAACCAATGTCGTTTGTCGCTCAGTTAGAGGAAGGCCCAGACTGCAAAACAGCGATGAACTTTGGAGGTGGATGTGCGTACGTATACCGGTGCCGCTACGATAGACGGCAGGCCAAAATGCTCTGGCAGTGTTGACACAGCAACTCGGCTGCATAGGCCGATGGCGGGGCTACTACAGGTCCGCAAGCGGCCAGGAGCGGACGGTGGCGGAGTGGTCCTAAGTGCGAGTACCACGAGCCGAGAACTTACGTCTAATCGTTTAAGGTCATCAATGCGAACCGTAACAAACTTCGATTCCAAACTATTCAGGTTATCTGACTCCGGGACGCAGCAGCCGCTCGGTGCTGATGCCGCCTATTGGCTTCATTCTCGACATGAAGCTCAAGGCATCAAAGCCGAGGCACCTCTTCCTGAGGACTTCGGTTGGTGCGCCGTCAAGGTGTGCAAATGAAGGAGATCTCGATGATAAGAAGCTGGCTCCTCCCCCTCGCCTTGGCGTTTTCGGTCGCCACGCCGGCCTTCGCGGCCGACCCTGAGCCGCGTCACGTCGTGCTCAAGAACACCCAGATCGTGACCGTGCAATCGAAGATCACCGGCAAGGCGCATGAGCTGATCGTGGTACTGCCGGACAGTTACGCATGGAGTCCGGGCAGGAAGTACCCGGTGCTGTACTTCCTCGATGCCTACTGGGATACCCCGCTGATGTCCGCGCTGCATGGCAGCCTCGCGTACGACAAAATGATGCCCGAGTGCATTATGGTCGGCCTGTCCTATCCCGACGGCACCGACAACAACGTCGAACGCATGCACGACTACACGTACACGGCGATGTCGGGGGCGCCCGGTTCAGGCAAGGGCGACCAGTTCCTCGACTTTATCCGCAAGGAAGCTGCGCCGCTGATCGAAGCCACCTACCGCGCCGACCAGGTGAACCGCGTCCTCGTCGGGGCTTCGCTGGGCGGCCTGTTCGCGCTCGGTGCCGCGTTGAAGGATCCGGATTTCTTCAACGGGTATGTCGCCGTGAGCCCGGCCGTCGTCTGGGATAACGGTGCGGTGTTCAAGCTGGAGGAAGCATTCGCCAAACAGAACCGGCCGCTGAAGGCGCGCATGTTCATTTCCGCCGGCTCACTCGAACCGGTCCAGTTCCGGGGCCCGATCGAACAGTTCGAAAAGCAGATAGCAGCGCGCGGCTACAAGGGGCTGGAATTGCAGAGCTATACGGTGGAGGGAACGAACCACGGCACCGTCAAGCCCGAGAGTTATCTGCGCGGCCTGAAATGGGTGTGGCAGGGACGCCAGTAAACGCCGCGGTCCGCTTAGGGTCGGCAGTTGCCTGTCGTGACAGTCCGATATTTTGTCGGCTCGGCAACATGCTATGCTGACTCGGCCAACAGCGGACCTATCAAATAAAGAAAATATGCTGCATCACTTGTCTATTGCTGTTTCTGACCTCGACCGCGCCTCTGCCTTCTATGACGCGGTTTTAAAACCCTTGGGATACACCCAAGTCTTTGCTGACGATGAAGCCGTGGGATACGGGTATGAAGGTGGTGACGATAAGCTGTGCTTGAAACGAGTGACGAAAGTCATGGTTCCCGGAGAAGGCTTTCATTTGGCCTTTGCTGCCACGGAGCCGGATCAAGTACACGAATTTCATACTGCTGCACTGCGCCACGGTGGGCGATGCAACGGCGCCCCAGGACCTCGACCGGAATATGGCGATAGCTACTATGCAGCCTTCGTTTTCGATCCTGAGGGGTACCGGATTGAGGCGGTCATCAACGTGTCTGTATAGTACCGCGAGTGACCGCAATGGATCGGGTACTGCTTGTCGCGATCGGACGCAACCGGCCAGAAGCTGTCGTTAGCTCGTTATTTAAGGAGGAAAGATGCTGAAGGTTGCAGTTATTAACGTTTTGAAGAAGAACTGGTTGATCGTGGTGTGTATTCTCACAGTAAGTGCGGTTTTCCAGTATTGGCGTGAGCACTCGGTTTCTCCGTTAATGCTTTTCCTCGTTCTGCTTTCTTCAATCGCAGCCGGACTTCTCGTCGCGCTCCCGGTCGAACTTCACAGATTACGTAATGGCCGTCAGTAGGAGTCGCTGATCCGCTCCGAATGCCGTGACCGTCCGGTATGGGTCGGTTCCGGACGGTCGTGATCATCCGTGACTTTTCAGATCCGGCAGAATGCTATTCTGAGCCGAACTGCCGAGATCGGTCAGAACCTGACGGAAGCCCAACTCATTGGAAAGGAAGTCATGGACTACCAATTGGTTCTCCAGTTCAAAGGGAAAACGATTCTGGACTTCGACGCACTGGTCACGCTCGAACAAAATTTGCAGCGGGTTGTAGAGCCGATAGCCGAGGTAGACGGGCACGACATTGGCAGTGGAGAGATAAACATATTCGTTTTTACCGCTGATCCGGTTGCAACGTTTGAACGAGCTAAGATGCTTCTCTCCGATGCATCCCTACTGGATAAGGTTGGTAGTGCTTATCGAGACCTACAATCCGATAAGTACACCGTTATCTGGCCCGAGAGTTCAGCGGAAGTTTTCACGATCGCTTAGTCCGCTTCGGGTCGGGAGCGGCCTGCCGTGACAGTCCGCGACTTTTCCAGCTTGGCAACGTGCTATGCTGAGCCGAACGGCCGAGTTCGGCCAAAAGCGCTCACTGGAACTTTATGTGCATTATCGAGCTGTCGTCGTCTGTACGTAACGAATCTGGATGTTTTCGAAGTATGTCAACGAAGAGTTTTTTTCAGAAGCAATCTATTGGACTCGCTGCGCTCGCCTCAACGCGTGACTGGGCAATTTTCTTAGGCGTTGTGCTCGGCTTTCTAGGTTTAGCAGAAGCCGCCTTGGCATGGTCATACTTGGACAAGGACGATCTGCAAATCATATTAATCGGCACATTTTTAGGAATGCTGCCTTCGGTCTTGATGTGCTTACCGGTGTACGGGACCGTCGACGGACTGTCACGCGATGCGCTTGAATCTTTCCTGCGGTCGAGCAAGTTCGTTCGTTATTCCGAACGAAACGAAACTCTGTTCTGTACCCAAAACACGCCCACATGGATGCGGTGGGACTCAAATCGCGTGACGATTCGGCCACTATCTAACGGACAGTTAAGTGTAACAATGCCACTTTACTGTTATCGGATTCTTAAGCAACGGAAATGAGCCGTTCGGCTGCCAACGTCCGCAGTGGGTCGGTTGCGGCCGCAGCTGTAGTCCGCAAGTGGCCAGGAGCGGCCGTTGATTGCTGGAGAACATGATGCAGTATCGCTATCAGTTCGCATCCGATATTGTTCGCATAAGTCGCTGACCATCTCGTTGTTTTCTGAAGGACTGCCATGCACAGAAATTGAGAAGCTAGTGTCGATGGCATGGAAAGAGCTTGGGTCTTTCGAAGACGGAACACCATTGTCGGAACAGCGTGAGCTGAACAATGGATAGTGAACTGTCTGCGTCGGGACGGATGCTGCCAGTCGTGACAGTTCGTGAATCTTTAGGTTCAGCACCCTGCTATGTTGGGCTGAACGGCCGAGGTCGGCTAAGAGCGGACCATCAAATTTCAAAAACAACGGTATCGGAAACAGTATGGACCTGTTCGATACCGTCAAGATGGCAAGCGGGGGGCACTAGTTCTTGAGCCGTCGTCAACATGTTCTTGCCGCATAGCCTCTATTTTTAGCTCGCTCTAAAATTGGGGGGATTACCGGGGCTATTCTCGAGTAGCGAAAAATACGGCGCCGACGACAGCAGCAGCGGCCGAAGTGATCACGTGGTGGCATCGGGTCTGGAAGGACGTCGGCGACACGCCATGATCGTGCTTGGCAAGTAAAGGAAAACGCTAGGAAAACAATGGAAAAGGTGTGGACCAGAAAGCAAAGCAGGCAGCACGTTGAAGAGGAAAAGAGCACATTAACGGTCTCCGTCGCAATACAGGTGAACCAATGCAAGCAAGCGACCACGACATCATCATCGTCGGCGCCGGCCCCACGGGCCTGATGCTGGCCGCCGAACTGGCATTGGCCGGCGTGGACGCCGCCATCGTCGAACGCAAGCCGGCGCAGGCCCGCGTGGGCGGCCGCGCCGGCGGGCTGCACGCGCGCACGCTCGAACTCCTCGACCAGCGCGGCATCGTCGACCGCTTCCTCGCCGCGGGCAAGACGCACCCGCGCGTCAGTTTCCACGCGGCCCTCGACATCAGCGATTTCCCGACGCGCCACAACTACCTGCTCGCGCTGGCGCAGGAACAGACCGAACGGCTGCTCGCGGCGTGGGCCGACGAATTGAACGTGCGGATCTACCGCGACCGGGACGTGGACGGTATCGCATGCGACGACGACGGCGTCGACGTCACGACGGCGCAGGGCACGCGCATGCGCGCGCGCTGGCTGGTCGGCTGCGACGGCGGCCGCAGCCGCATCCGCACGCTGGCCGGCATCGGCTTCCCCGGCTGGGACGCGTCGACGAGCTGGATCATCGCCGAAGTGAAAATGCGCGAAAAGCCGGTGCTCGGCTTCCACGAGGACGCGAGCGGCCGCCACGCGATGTCCATGCTGGAGGATGGCGAGACGGTCGGCGTCGTGCTGGCGGGTCGCGATCCGCGGGCGGCCGGCGAGCCCACGCTCGACGAACTCGCCGCGGGCCTGAACGCCATCTACGGGACCGATTTCGGCGTCCATTCCCCCACGTGGCTGTCCCGCTTCAACGACGCCGTGCGCCAGGCGGACACCTATCGCAGGGATCGCATCCTGCTCGCCGGCGACGCCGCGCACATCCATCCGCCGCTGGGCGGGCAGGGCCTCAATCTCGGCGTGCAGGATGCCGTCAACCTCGGGTGGAAGCTGGCGCAGGTCGTGCAAGGTATTTCGCCGGCGGCGCTGCTCGATACCTACCAGGCCGAGCGCCATCCCGCCGCCGCGCGCGTGCTGCGCAACACGATCGCGCAGGGCGTGCTGCGGCGCCCGGACGACCGCACGCCCGTACTGGGCGAATTCGTCGCGGAGATGCTCGCGATGGACGAACCCCGCAAGCGTTTCGGCGCGATGATCGCCGGCCTGGACATCCGCTACGACCTCGGCGAAGGCCACCCGCTGCTCGGGCGGCGCATGCCCGACCTGGACATCGTCACGGCGGCGGGGCCGACCCGCGTCCACGCGCTGCTGCATGACGCGCGGCCTGTGCTGCTCGATCTCGGGCTGGGCGCCACGGTCGACGGCGGCCGCGTGAAACGGGTCGAGGCGACGTTCGATGGCGTGTGCGACCTGCCTGTCGTCGGCGCGGTGACGCTGCCCGCCGCGGTGCTGATCCGGCCCGATGGCCACGTGGCGTGGGCCGGCGATGGTGGCGCGGACGGCCTGCGCGCTGCGTGCGCGGCCTGGTTCGGCGCCTGACCGGTGCACGCCCTTGTGCGTGCTCTCCAACAATGGTGCGCCACTGCACCAGCAGGCGGCGCGGGCACGTTCGCGGTGCGCAGGTCCGTGAGAATCGCCCCGGCCTGATGCGGGCCCGCTTCTTGCATAACTCCCCATGACGGCGCAATCGACGCCGGATCACCGATCAACATTGCCGCCTCATCGCGGTTCCTAGGGAGTATTTCATGGCGTACCTGGTGCCTTCAGAATTCGTGACCAAGATGGTCGACGCGGGCGAATCCAAGATCTATATGTCCACGCGCGATGCGCTGATCCGCGCCTACATGGCCGGCGCCATCCTCGCCTTGTCGGCGGTGTTCGCCGTCAGCTGCTCGGTGGCGACCGGCGTGCCGCTGATCGGCGCGCTGCTGTTCCCCGTGGGCTTCTGCATGCTGTACCTGCTCGGTTTCGACCTGCTGACCGGCGTGTTCGTGCTGACGCCGCTGGCGCTGATCGACCGGCGGCCCGGCGTCACGCTGCCGCGCGTGATCAAGCACTGGGGCATCGTCTTCGCCGGTAACTTCCTCGGCGCGTTCACCGTGGCCTTCCTGATGGCGTACATCTTCACGTTCGGCTTCCACACGGACGGCGGCGTGCTGGCCAAGACGATCGGCACGATCGGCGAAAAACGCACGCTGGGCTATGCGGAATACGGCTTCGCCGGCATGGTCACCCTGTTCATCCGCGGCATGCTGTGCAACTGGATGGTGTCGACGGGCGTCGTCGGCGCCATGATCTCGACGACCGTCGGCGGCAAGGTCATCGCCATGTGGATGCCCGTGATGCTGTTCTTCGCGATGGCGTTCGAACACTCGGTCGTGAACATGTTCCTGTTCCCGTTCGGGATTCTGACCGGTGCGCACTTCACCTTCCTCGACTACCTGGTCTGGAACGAGATCCCGACCGTGCTTGGCAACCTCGTCGGCGGCCTCGCGTTCACCGGGCTGACGCTGTACTCGACGCACGTGAAGACGGCGCCGAAGCGCTCGTTCACCAAAGTCTGACGACGCGCGCGCCGGCGTCGCCGCTTTACAGCTCATGTCGCAGCCGTTGACGCTCTCCGTCGGCCAGCACACGGACCGCGGCCGCAAGGCCGTCAACCAGGATTGCCACGGCGCGGTGATCCCGCGCGCGCCGCTCGCAGCGACGAAGGGCGCCGCGCTCGCGCTGGCGGACGGCATCAGCAGCAGCGCCGTGAGCCACGTCGCCAGCGCCACTGCCGTCGCGGCCTTCCTCGACGATTACTACGCGACGGCGGACGCCTGGTCGGTCCGGACGTCGGCCGAGAAGGTGCTCGCCGCCGTCAATGCGTGGCTGTATGCCCAGACGCGGCAGGGCCAGGACCGCGCCGACCAGGACTGCGGCCACGTCTGCACGTTCTCGGCGCTGGTCATCAAGTCGAACACGGCCCACCTGTTCCACGTGGGCGACGCGCGCATCTACCGGGTCCACGCGGGCGCAGGGGGCGCCAGCCTGGAACAGCTCACGACCGACCACCGCGTGTGGGTATCGCCCGAGCGCAGCTACCTGAGCCGCGCGCTGGGCGTGCAGGACCGTATCGAGATCGACTACCGCGCCGTGGCGCTGGAAGCCGGCGACCTGTTCATGCTGGCGACGGATGGCGTGTACGAGCACGTGTCGGGCGCCGATGTGCACGCCGCGCTGAAGGACGCGCCGGACCTGGACGCGGCCGCGTGCCGCCTCGTGCAGCGCGCGCTCGCCAACGGCAGCGCGGACAACCTGACCGTGCAGCTGGTCCGCATCGAATCGCTGCAGGCGCGCGAGGCGTCCGAACTGCTGCGCCAGATGGCGGGCCTGCCGCTGCCGCCGCTGCTGGCCCCGCGCGCGGAGCTCGACGGCTACCGCATCGTGCGCGAGGTGCACGGCAGCAGCCGCAGCCACGTCTACCTGGCCGAGGATCCGGACAGCGGCGCTCAAGTCATCCTGAAAATGCCTTCCATCGACCTGGCCGGCGACCGCGCCTACATGGAGCGGTTCGTGATGGAGGAATGGATCATGGGGCGCGTGCGCAGTCCGCACGTCGTCAAGCCGGCGCCGGCGCGGCGCCGCAACCATGTCTATGTGGCGGCCGAATACATCGAGGGCGTCACGCTGGCGCAGTGGTTGCGCAGCCAGCCGCGTCCCGGGCTGGACGCCGTGCGCCGCATCGTCGACCAGGTGGCGAAAGGGCTGCGCGCGTTCCACCGGCTCGAGATGCTGCACCAGGACGTCCGCCCGGAGAACGTCATGATCGATGCGGCCGGCAACGCGCGCATCATCGATTTCGGCTCGGTGAGCGTGGCCGGCGTCGTCGAGATGGCCTCCCATGACGAGGACTGGACGCTGCAGGGCGCCGTGCTGTACGCCGCACCGGAGTACTTCCTCGGCGAACGCGGCACCGTGCGGTCGGACGTGTTCGCGCTGGGCGTCCTCACATACTTCATGCTGACGGGGGAACTGCCGTACGGCGTCGGGATCCCGCGCGCGGCCGGGCGCGCGGCGCAGCGCCGGCTCGCGTACACGCCCGCGCGCGAACACGATCCGTCGATCCCCGCCTGGGTGGACGCGGCGCTGCACAAGGCGCTGCAGATCGATCCGCGCCGGCGCTACGAAGACGTCGCCGAATTCGTGTACGACCTGCACCATCCGAACAGCGCGCTTGCGCAGCGCACGCGGACGCCGCTGATCGAGCGGAGTCCGCTGCTGTTCTGGAAGGCGGTGTCGTTCGGGCTGGGGGTGGCGCTGGTGGCGGACCTGGCGTTGCGGCGCTAGGTGCGGGCCAGCCGCGCGAACGCCTCGGCGAACGCGCGTCCCGCGGCCTGCGCCCGCGGCGCACCCACGTCGAACGTGCAATGACGCAGCGACGGCGCCGCCGCGAGGCCGGCGTCCGCCAGCATGTGCTCCGCGCGCAGCGCGCCCAGCATCCCGTCCAGCATCACGTTCTGCATGTCGAGCGGCGCATTGTCCGTGTGGCCCGCATCGAGCACGCTGGGCGCGAACGCCATCGACACGGCGCCGTGGCGGACCGCCTCGCGCAGCGCGACGCGGCAGGCGCGGCGCAGCATCTCGCCGTCCAGCAGCGCCGGATCGCCCATGCCGATCACGAGCACGGCACGCGGCACCACGGCGGGCGGAGGCGACGTGATGAGCAGGGTCTCCAGCGGCTGCGCGCGGAATGCGCCAGCGGACCGCAGGCGCGCCAGCTGGCCGCCGAGCGCCTGGTCCAGCGCCAGCAGCCCGCCGGCCATGCCGCCGTTCATTTCGTGCTCGAACATGCAGGCCACGCTGAAATCGACGTCGGCGTGGGACGGGCCCCACGCGACGACGTCGAACACGACGCCGTCGGCGGTGCCGATGGGCAGGCGGATGGGAGTGGTAGCGGTCATGATGGGAGCATCGTACCGCCGATCGCGCCGGCATGCACCGGCCGAAGGTCAGGGGTGCGGACATATAATGTCGGTCTCATCAGACCAGGAGCCCATCCGCGTGAACGCCATTGAAAAAGCCAGCGCCTTCGTCGGCAAGACCTTCTCGTTGTGGGTGCTCCTGTTCGCGGCCCTCGGCTTCTTCGCGCCGCACCTGTTCGTCGGCTATAAAGCCGGGATCGCGCCGCTGCTGGGCATCGTCATGTTCGGCATGGGGCTCACGTTGTCCACGGAAGACTTCCGCGACGTGTTCCGCCGGCCGAAGGACGTGGCCATCGGCGTCGTCGGGCATTACCTCATCATGCCCGGCATCGCGTACGTGCTCGCCGTCGCGCTGCGCCTGCCGCCGGAGATCGCGGTCGGCGTGATCCTCGTCGGCTGCTGCCCGAGCGGCACCGCGTCCAACGTGATGACGTTCCTGGCGCGCGGCGACGTGGCGCTCGGCGTGTCGATCGGCGCGGTGTCCACGCTGATCGCGCCATTCGCCACGCCGGCGCTCGTGTCGCTGCTGGCGGGCGCTTGGATGCAGATTAATACGACGTCGCTGTTCATGGACATCGTGCAGGTGGTGATCGTGCCGATCGCGCTGGGCATCGTGGCGAAGACGCTGTTCCGCCGCCAGGCGGCGGCCAGCGTGAAGGCGCTGCCGCTCGTGTCCACGGTGGCGATCGTGCTGATCATCGCCATCATCGTCGCGCTGAACCAGAGCAAGCTGCTGACGAACGGCCTGCTGATGTTCGCCGCCGTCATCCTGCACAACCTGCTGGGCTTCGCGCTCGGCTATCTGTTCGCGCGGCTGTTCGGCATGGACCTCGCCAAGCGCAAGGCCGTGATGTTCGAGACGGGCATGCAGAATTCCGGCCTCGGCGCCGCGCTGGCTGCGGCCCATTTCAGCCCGCTGGCGGCCGTGCCGAGCGCGTTGTTCAGCGTGTGGCACAACCTGTCGGGGTCCGCGCTGGCGACGTGGTTTGCCCGCAAGGACGACAAGTAGTCCTGCGGCAAGCGTGCACGGCCGGTTTTCGAGTCCAGGCTATACTCGGCTCCGCCCGAGCATCGAAAGGAGAGCCGCGTGGCACAGCGCCCTGGAATCTTTCCCACTTTTTTCCTGTCCGGTTTCGAATGCTCCACCTTCCTGTGGGGGAAGGAGCGCGTGCGCCGCAACCTGGTGGCGGAAACGGGGCATGACCGCCATGCCGGCGACGACTACGCGCGGCTGGCCGGCCTCGGCATCGCCGTCGCCCGCGAGGGCATCCCGTGGCCGATGGTGGACAAGGGCGGCCGCTACGATTTTTCCGGCCTCGATCCGTACATCGCCGCGCTGAACGCGGCCAAGGTCATTCCGGTCTGGGACCTGTGCCACTACGGCTACCCGGACGATCTCGATCCGTACGTCGATGCGTTCGTCGACCGCTTCGCCGCGTACTGCCGCGCCGCGGCCGAGTATGTGGTGCCGAAGGTGCGCGGCCCGCACTTTTTCACGCCCATCAACGAGATCACGTTTTTCTCGTTCTGCGCCGGCGAATGGGGCTGGGCGGCGCCGTACCGCTGCACGCGCGATGACCGGATGCGGCTGCGGCTGGCGCTGTGCCGCGCCGCGATCGCGGGCGTGAAGGCGATCCGCGAAGTCGATCCGGACGCGCGCATGGTGCATGTGGATCCGCTGGTGCGCGTCGTGGCGCCGCGCGACCGTCCCGACCAGGCCGAGGCCGCACGCCGCGAAACGGAAGTCGATACCTTCCTCGCGTGGGACATCCTGTACGGCCGCGAGCATCCCGAATTCGGCGGTGCGCCCGAGGTGCTGGACATCGTCGGCGCGAACTCGTATTCGTTCGGGCAGATGGAATACCGCGAGCACGGCCCGCACGCGCCGCTGGCGCCGGACGACGACCGCATCGCGCCGCTGTGCGACATGCTGGAGACGGTCTGGCAGCGCTATCGCCGGCCGATGATCATCGGCGAGACGAGCGGCCTCGGTCGCGGGCGCGCGAGCTGGCTGCACGACGTGATGTGCGAATCGCTGGCCGCGGTGCGCCGCGGGATCGACCTGCAGGGGATCTGCCTGTTCCCCGGCATCGACATGCCGGACTGGCATACCGGCGAGTGGGTGCACAACGGGATCCACGACCTCGTCCCGCAAGACGGCGACCTGGAACGGGTGCCCGACCAGGCGTATGTCGACGAGTTGCGGCGCTGGCAGAAGGAGCTGAACCGCGTCACCGCGCTGGACGAAGACCCGTTCAGCGACCCGGTGGAACTGCAGGACGTGGTCGACGCGGCGCAGCGCCTCGACATGAAGCCGGATAAGAACTGGTGCTGAGGAACCGGTGCTGATGCGTCGGCCGAGACACCTGTCGGCCGCGATACGGATGGTGCTGCGACACCTGTCGCACGCGCGGTCCGCCTTTCTCCGTTTCCCCCCTGATAGCCCGTCCGTGCCGGCACTGGCACGCTAGTTGCGTTCAGCCCGGCGGCAACATCGTTCGGGACCAACCAACAATGAGGAGACGGATATGTCGAATTTACTGCCGCTGGCCGGCCGCTCGGCCATCGTGACGGGCGGCGCGCGCGGGATCGGCAAGGGGATCGTGCTGGAACTTGCGCGCGCCGGGGCCGACGTGCTGATTGCCGACCTGCTGGAGGATGCCATGCAGGCGACGGCCGACGAAGTCAGGGCGCTGGGCCGGCGCGCGCTCACCCGGCGCGTGGACGTCACCGACGCCACACAGGTGCAGGCCATGGTCGACGAGGCCGTCGCGGCGTTCGGCGCGCTGGGCATCCTCGTCAACTGCGCAGGGGTCATCAGCATCCGCCCGGTGGCGGACCTGGCGGAGAAGGACTGGGACGTCGTCATGGACGTCAACGCCAAGGGTACGTTCCTGGGATGCCGGGCCGCGCTGGCGCCGATGCGGGGGCAGGGGTGGGGCCGCATCATCAACGTCGCCTCGATCGCGGGCAAGGAAGGCTTTCCCAATCTCGCGCACTACAGCGCGTCGAAGTTCGCGGTGGTGGGGTTCACGAACGCGCTGGCCAAGGAAGTGGCGCAGGAGGGTATCACGGTGAACGCCATCTGTCCGGGCGTCGTACGCACCTATATGTGGGATCGTCTCGCCGACGAATGGAAGCAGGAGGGAGAGTCGGTCGAGGATTCCTGGGCGCGCCACCAGCTCACGCTCATCCCGCAGGGCCGCGCCCAGACACCCGAGGACATGGGCCGCATGGCACTCTTTCTCGCCACGATGGACAACGTGACCGGCCAGTCGGTCAACGTGGATGGCGGCTTCACCTTCCACTAGCCGCCGCGCACCGCTTTCAGGAAGCCGGGACGGTACGGCGGTGCCGTCCTGTCGTTACCCCCGGCGCGCCGTCCTGCGGCGGCGCGCCGTTTTTTTTATTGCGATGCCAGGATCGCTTCGACCGCCGCGATCTCGTCGCCCGCGAGCGGCGCCATCTCCACCGCGCGCACGGCATCCAGCACCTGCTGCGGCCTGCTCGCGCCGATCAGCACGGAGGCAATCGAAGGCTGGCGCCTTACCCAACCCAGCGCGAGCTGCGCGAGCGTGCGCCCGCCCGCCTGCGCGACCTGGTTCAGCGCCTCGATCATGCGCAGGCGCTCCGGCGTGATGTGCTCCGGCTTGAGGAAGCCGACCTTGCCCGCCGCGCGCGAGTCGGCCGGCAGCGCGCCGCCGAGATAGCGGTCGGTGAGAAGGCCTTGCGCCAGCGGGGAAAAGGCGATGCCGCCGATGCCTTCGCGCTCCAGCACAGGGAGCAGGTCCGCCTCCGGCTGGCGCACCAGCATGTTGTAGCGCATCTGGTGGATCACGAACGGCGTGCCCAGGCGGCGCAGTTCCGCCGCGGCGGCCGCCGTGCGTTCGCCGTTGTAGTTCGAGATGCCGGCGTACAGCGCGCGGCCGCTGCGCACGATGTAATCCAGTGCCGCCATCGTCTCTTCGAGCGGCGTGGCGGGATCGGGGCGGTGGTGATAGAAGATGTCGACGTAGTCCAGGCCCATGCGCCTGAGGCTCTGGTCCAGGCTCGCGACGAGGTATTTGCGGCTGCCCCAGTCGCCGTACGGTCCGGGCCACATCGTGTAGCCGGCCTTCGTGCACACGACCATTTCGTCGCGGTACGGCTTCAGGTCCCGCGCGAGCAGGCGGCCGAAGTTTTCCTCGGCCGACCCGGGCGGCGGGCCATAGTTGTTGGCGAGGTCGAAGCACGTGACGCCGTTGTCGAACGCCGCGCGCACGATCCAGCGCTGGCGATCGAAATCGTCATTGCCGCCGAAGTTGTGCCACAACCCCAGCGACACGGCGGACAGCCGCAGGCCGCTGCGGCCGCAATGCGGGTAGGGCATCGAACCATAGCGTCCGGCCGCCGCCTCGTACATCATGGATTGACTTTGCCCGCGCCGGCGGCCGGCTTGCAGACGTAGATCGTGGCCGGCTTGCCGTCCGGCGAGCGGTATTCGCGCTCGACGGCGGCACGGGACGCGTCGACCAGCGCGTGCGGCACGACCGCCACCACGCAGCCGCCGAAACCGCCGCCCGTCATGCGCACGCCGCCCTGGGTGCCGATCACGTTCTTGACGATCTCGACGAGGTTGTCGATGGCGGGCACGGTGATCTCGAAATCGTCGCGCATCGACGCGTGCGATGCGGCCATCAGCTCGCCCAGGCGTTCCAGGTCGCCGGCCTGCAGTGCGTCGGCGGCGGCCAGCACGCGGTCGTCTTCCGTCACCACGTGGCGCGCACGGCGCAGCACGACGGGGTCCAGTTCGCCCGCGCGGGCTTCCAGCGTGGCCAGGTCGAGGTCGCGCAGGGCCGGGATGCCGAAGTGGCGGGCGGCCGCTTCGCACTGCTCGCGGCGCACGTTGTAGGCGCTGTCCACGAGGCCGCGCGTCACGTTCGAATTGAAGATCATGATGGCGGCGTTGTCCGGCACCGGCACCGGCTTCACCTCCAGCGAGCGGCAGTCGATCATCAGCGCGTGGCCTTCGACGCCGCAGGCGGAACTGATCTGGTCCATGTTGCCGCACTTGGTGCCGACGAAGTCGTTTTCCGACGCCTGCGCGATCAGCGCGATGTCGATCGGCGACAGCGCCTCGAAGCCGGGCAGGGTCGCGAACAGGCGGCCCACGGCGACCGACAGCGAGGCCGACGACGACAGGCCCGCTCCCTGCGGCACGTCGCCCGCGATGGCCATGTCCATGCCCTGCATGGGCAGGCCGCGCTTGACGAACTGCTCCACGACGCCGCGCACGTAGTTGGCCCACATCGGCTGGTCCACGCGGCCGATGGGGGCGTCGAGATCGTATTCGTCGAGCGCGTCGCCGTAGTCGGCCGCCACGACGCGCACCTTGCGGTCGCTGCGCGGCTTGGCGGCGATGGCGGTGCGGTAGTCGATGGCGCAGGGGAGCACGAGGCCGTCGTTGTAATCGGTGTGCTCGCCGATCAGGTTGACGCGGCCCGGGGCCTGGACGAACAGCGTGGGGGCGGCGCCGAATGCGGTTTCGAAGGCGGCGGCGGTGCGGGAGAGACGGGTATCTTGCATGTCAGGTCGTTTGGTTGGATTCGGTGTCGAGGTAGTGCACTTCGGATTGCGCGCGCAGGCGTTCGGCCGCCTGTTCCGGGGTCAGGTCGCGCTGGGCTTCGGCCAGCATCTCGAAGCCGACCATGAACTTGCGCACCGACGCGGAGCGGAGCAGCGGTGGGTAGAAGTGGGCGTGCAGCTGCCAGCCTTCCGCGTCTTCGTCCGGAATACCGTACGGTGCGCCGTGCCAGCCCATCGAATACGGGAACGAGGTCTGGAACAGGTTGTCGTAGCGGGTGGTCAGGCGCTTCAGCAGCACGGCCAGGTCGGCGCGCTGGGCCGGCTGCAGCTCTTCCAGGCGGCGCACGGCGAAGCGGGGCAGGACCAGCGTCTCGAACGGCCACGCGGCCCAGTACGGGACGATGGCGACCCAGTGTTCGGTCTGGACGACCACGCGTTCCTGCGCGGCGATCTCGCGCTCGGCCACGTCCAGCAGCAGGCGGCGGCCCTGTTCGGCGTGGTAGGCCTTCTGCTGGCGGTCTTCGGCGGCCGGCAGGTTCGGGACATAGCTCGTCGCCCAGATCTGGCCGTGCGGGTGCGGGTTCGAGCAGCCCATCACGGCGCCCTTGTTCTCGAACACCTGGACCCAGCGGTACTTGGCGCCCAGCTCGGCGGCCTGCGCGCACCACGTGTCGACGACGCCTTCCAGCGCGGGCAGCGACAGTTGCGGCAGCGATTTCGCATGGTCCGGCGAGAAGCAGATCACGCGGCTCGTGCCGCGCGCGCTCATCGTCTGGAACAGCGGGTCGGCGCCCTCGGCGGCTTCCGGGGTGTCCGGCATCAGCGCGGCGAAGTCGTTCTCGAACACATAGGTGCCCGTGTAGTCGGGGTTCTTTTCGCCGTTGACGCGGGTATTGCCCGGGCACAGGTAGCAGGTCGGGTCGTGCGACGGCCTGGCGGAGCGGTCGACGGCTTCCTGCTGCCCCTGCCACGGACGCTTGGCGCGGTGCGGCGACACGAGGACCCAGTCGCCTTGCAGCGGGTTGTAACGGCGGTGCGGATGGTCGGATGGATTGAACATGGTCTTCTTCTGCGATTCGGAAATAGGATGCTCGAAAAGCCGCGGCCGGGCGGCGCGGCGCGCATACCGGTGGAAGCAGAGGCTGGCGCCGGTGTCTGGGGCCATTCTACCGTCGGTCGCGCCGCGCACGTCTGCACAGGCGTGCGGGCTTTTCCTGAGGCAAGAAGCTTAACGTGATGCCGGGAAAGGAGTTATACCCAATGCAAGGGCAAATATCCTGTTTTTATATGGCAAAGGCTCAATGCGGTCGTTGCAATCGAAGCAACAGCCAGGCGATGGCGCCCGTCACGAGGGCGGTGAATCCCAGCACGAGCCAGAAACCGTGCGGATGCTGGGACAGCGGCACGCCGCCCACGTTCATGCCCAGCAGGCCTGCGATCAGGTTGATCGGGAGGGCCATCACCGTCACGATGGTCAGCAGGAACAGGCTGCGGTTATTGTCCTCGTTGACCCGGGCCGCGATCTCTTCCTGCAGCAGTTTGATCCGTTCATGCAGCGCGGCCAGGTCGGACAGCACGACCGTGAATTCCTCGGTCGACTGGCGCAGTTCCTGGCGGTCTTCCGGCGCCACCCAGGACGGAGGACGCTGCAGCAGGCGGAAGAGGGCGGCCGGTTCCGGCGCCAGCAGCCGCTGCAGCCGGACGAGCACCCGCCGCAGCGCGCCCAGGTCTTCGCGCCGGCGCGTGAGGCGGCCGGCCAGCAGCTGGTCCTCGGCGGTGTCGACCCGCGCCACGGCATCGCGCACGATGTTGACGAGGACGTCGGCCTGGTCGCGCAGCAAATGCACCAGCAGCTCGACGCTCGACCGCAGCGGCGCCCCGTTCAGCACATCCTGGCGCAGGCGCTCGATGGATTCCAGCGGCTTGCGCCGGGCCGTGATCACGCCGTGCGGCGTCACGTGGACCCACAGCGTGGAGATCTCGGCCGTATCGACCGAAAAATTATGCAGGACGTCGTTGACGACGGCGATCAGGGCGCCGTCCGCCATTTCGATGCGGGTGGAGCGCGAGCCCTGGTGCAGCGTCTCGTAGAATTCCTCGGGCAGGCCGGCGTGGGCGCGCAGCCAGCGCTCGCTGGCCGCATTCGACAGGTTGAAGTGCAGCCAGACGAACTGCCCGGGGACGGGGGCGTGCAACCAGGTCTCGGCGTCCTTCGCGTCGACGGACACCGCTTGCGCGGCGTCCTGCAACAGGAAGCCCCAGACCAGCCCCGTCACGTCGGAGCCGTAGTTGAACGCCGGTGTCGCCATCATCCATCCCATGCAAGCCAGAGGTGACGGCATTGTAGAGCATCCCGCACCGTCGTTCCCGCGAAGGCGGGAACCCATGCTGATTCATCGAATTCGGATGCTGTGCGCCAGAAGCATTGTTATGGAAATCTGATGGTCAGTATGGATTCCCGCGTGCGCGGGAATGACGGTTCATCTGCGACGGTCAAGCGGACAAGGTCGTGTCGTACCGCTTCCCGCCGATCATGACGTTCGCCAGCTTCAGCCCCCGCACGTTATATGTGTACCACGGATGCGCCGCGTTGACGGGCGTGCCGAAGTCGCAGTCCGTGATCGTCACGTCGCGCACCGGCAGCACGGCCGGCGCCGGCGCCGGCCCGTTGTAGTCGGACGCCACCGGACCGAGGATGACGAACGCCTGGAAGCACGACGCGAGCGACCCGTCCTTCGTCTTCACGTTGCCCACCCTGACCTTCGAGATGTGCACGTTGCGCACCTCGGGCGGGCGCACGCGCACGTTGTCGGCGCGCGGCGTGTAGTCGCAATCGAACGTGACGACGGCGCCGGCGGCCGTGGCGACCGTCCTCGATGCGATCGGAGAACCCGGCAGTGACGCATAGAACGACGGCGACGTCTGCACGCCGTTCGGGATGCTCACGTTGCGGACATAAAAATTGCGCAGGAAGCCGCCGCGGTTCATGTTGGTCTTCAGGCGGATCGCCGTGTTCAGCGGGTTCGTCGCCCAGTTCATGTTCTCGAACACGAGGTCCTGCGCGTACACGTTCTGGATGCCGCCCGCCATCTCGCTGCCCAGCGTGACGGCGCCGTGGCCGCTCTGCATCGTGCATTTCTGGATGACGATGTTCTGCGACGGGCCGTACTGCGTGTCGAGGTTCTTGCCCGCCTTGATGGCGATGCAGTCATCGCCCGTGTTGAACTGGCAGCCTTCCACGAGCACCGTGTCGCACGCTTCCGGATCGAAACCGTCGCTGTTCGGCCCCAGGCTGTTCGCGTGGACCTTGCGGATCGTGAGATTGCGGCACGCGACCGGATGGTGCTGCCAGAACGGCGTTTGGATGACCTGGTAGCCTTCCAGCAGCACGTTCGTGCACCCGATCAGCTGGATCATCGGCGGACGCAGGTAGTGGCCCACGCCGAACACGCGCTTCGCCAAGGGCACGCCCGCTTCCGACAGCGCGGGCAGGTACGCGTCGTCCGCGCGCCACTTGTCGCCTTCGCCCTGGATCAGCCGGCGTTTTTCCTCCGGCAGATTCGGCGCCACGTCGGCCAGCGACTTCGGATTCAGTTCATTGACCTGGTTCTGCGCCAGCTTGCCGGGCACGTAGTTCGGCGACTTGTCCTGGGCGACCGAGTTGATCGTCGCGTTCTTGCCCTTCCACGTCCACCAGCAGTCGGCGCGGCCGGGGAACGGCACGCCGCCCTGGCCGTCGAGGATGGCCGTCCAGTCGTCGCCGGTGAGGGCGATGTTGTCCTGGTTGCGCGCATAGATCATGGGCGAATAGTTCAGGCAGTCGTTGCTCTGCCAGCGCGAGACGACCAGCTTGCCGTTCGGGCCGCAGTCGACGTCGCCGTATTTCGCGTAGTCGGCCGGATCGTTGCTGAAATAGACGTGCGCGCCGCTCGCGAGGTGCACGTTCACGTTCGACAGCAGCACGATCGGGCCCGCGCAGAACCAGTCGCCCTTCGGGATCACGACGCGGCCGCCGCCCCCGGCGTGGCATTTCTCGATGGCCGCCCGGAACGCGGCGTAGCAGTCGTGCGCGCCCGGCGCGGGCGTCGGCAGGTCGGCCTGGTCCTCGAACGACACCCACGCCTTCACGGGCACGAGCTTGCATGGCGCGGCGCCGAAATCGGTGACGAGATACTCCGCCTTGCGGAACTTGACGGGGTTGGCGAGGCGCTGCGCGATGCCGGCCGCTGCCTTCCACGGATCGGGAACGGCCGCCGCCAGCGCCCGTCCGGGCCCCGACAGCGCGAGACCGGCGACGGTCGCGGTTTTCAAAAAGCCGCGGCGGGCGTCGAATGATTGCTTCATGGTGTCTCCGTCATTCAAGGGTACTCATTTGCGTTATCGTATTCGCCGAGGTAGACGTCGGCGGGGACGGGCCGTTGGCCTGGCGGTGCGAACGGCGTGCCGGCCAGGTTGTCCCAGTAATCGTCCGAGCTGAATTGCGCGGGGCGGTGCGCCAGCGTGCCGTTGCGGTTCCATTCCGACCACGGCGTCGTCTTCTCGAAATGCGGGCCGATGCGCGAGCGCAGGATCACGGCCTTGCCGACCGTCCCCAGCGTGCGCCGGCGGATCGTGCCGTTCGGCGCCTTGTACACGTCCACGTCGCCCAGCCGGCACGTATAGCCCTCGACGGGGATGAAGCCGTACGGCGTGCAGCGCTCGTTATGGAACCATTGGCGGGCAAAGTAGAACTGCGTGTTCGCCGCGCCCGGCGCATCGCTCGTGAAGCGGCAGCCGTCGAACACGAAACCGTACTTCGCGCGGCGGTTCGTGTCCGGCGCGGCCACGTACGACGCGGCGCGGCCGCCGATGGCGTGGATGGCGCAGTCCTTGAAGACCGCGATGGTGTCGCCGAAGATGAAGTCGACGTCGCCTTCGATGTGCGTGTCGTGGAAAAAGCTGCGCACCGTTGCCGTGCCGTCCTGCGAGCTGAGGAACAGCGTGTCCTGCAGGCCGAGCAGGCGCACGCGCTCGAACTGCGCCTTGTCGGCGCCGTCGACGCGCAGCGCGACGGCCTGGTGGTGCACGCGGCTGCCGCCCGTCGTGTCGGGGCAGTTGTCGCCTTTGCACTCCGCATGCGCGACGGCACCGTCGCGGTTGTACGCGTTCTCGATCGTCAGGTTGCGGGCCTGGAAGCCGTCCGCGCGCACCCACACGGTCGCGGAGCCCGTCGTCTGCAGGGCGGGCAAATCCTTCAGCGCGTCGACCATCGCCCGCACACCTGGCGCCGCGTGCTCGAATTCGGCGGCGTAGCGGCTGCGGTAGGCGGCGCCCGTCGTCGAGGCGTCCAGCGCGGCGCTGATGCGCACGGCCTGCGGGTCGGCGCCGGCGCCATCCAGGGTGATCGGCGGGGCGCCCGGCGGCACATAGACGAGTTCCTGGTACGTGCCGGGGGCGATGCGGATGACGACGCGGCGCGTACCGCCCGCCGCCACGGCGCGGTCGACGGCCGCCTGCACGGTGGCGAAACGGGTTGTTCCGTCCGCCGGTGCGCGCGCATCGACCGAGTAGTCGGCATGCAGTGGCGCGCCGGTCGCGAGCGGATCGGCCAGCGGATCCCACGGCTCGATGCGTTCGTTGCCGACGGGGCCCACGTACTTCAGCACCTCGCGGTAGTCGTAGGCGCGCGCCTGCCCGGCCGTCAGCTGCGGGCGCATGGAACGGACCGCCGGCTCGGGAAACGGCAGGAACCGCCCGGCGCAATCGGCCTCGGCGCCGAACGCGCCCTGCACGCGCGCATGTTCCTGTTTGATGTCCGACCCGGCGGCGGTCGCCACGTCCTTCAAGTCCAGCACGAGCGGATGCGCCTCGTCATATCCCTGCAGCAGGATGCGCCCCGGGGTCGTGCTGCGCACCCGCTCCATGCGGATGGCGGCGTAGTCGGGGATGAGCGCACCCGGTTGCGCCGGCTGTTCGTAATGCGTCGTGATCTCGATGGGAGACCGGATGCCGCGCAGGCACACGTCGCGGTAGACGATGCCATCCACCCGCCCGCCGCGCATGTCGTTGCTCTTGATACGCAGGCCGGACGTGGTCCCGTCCATCGCCAGGTCGTCGACGAGGACGCGGCGCACGCCGCCGTTCGTCTCGCTGCCGATGGACATGCCGTGGCCGCTGTAGAAGCGGTTGTGCAGGATCGAGACGTTCTCGGTCGGCCCGTTGCCGCCGGCCTTGATCGCCACGTTGTCGTCGCCGGTGCGGATGATGCTGTGCGCGATGGTCACGTTGCGCGACGAGATCGGGTCGATGCCGTCCGTGTTGCGCGCGTCGTGGGGCGTGTCGATGACGACGCCCCACGCGGTGAAGCCGTCCACGTTGTTCAGCGTGACGTGGAAGTTCGGGGAATTTTTCAGCGTGATGCGGTACAGGGTGACGTCGCGCGCCTTGTCGGCCTGGATCAGGCGCGGCACGTTCTGGCGGGTCTTCTCCTTTTGCGCGCGGCGGGCGATCTGCCACCAGGTCTCGTCCTTGCCGGCGATGCGCTGTCCGCCCTGGCCGTCGATGGTGCCGGTGCCCATGATGCCGGCGCCGCGCACGCCGTCGAGCAGGATGAAAGGCCGGCAGCCGCGGCCCGATGCATCGTTCGTGCCGCACGTGCCGGCGCCACGGTCGAACAGGCGCGGGTCCGTGCTGGCGTACAGGGTGGCGCCTTTGTCGACGAGCAGTGTGACGCCGTCGCGCAGTTGCAGTGGCCCGGCCACGAAGCTGCGCTTGTCGTTACTGGCCGCGAGCACCACGGCGTGGCCGGGCGCGCACTTGTCGATGGCCGCCTGGATGCGCGCGGCATCGTCGCGGCCCGTGTTCGTGGTCGCGCCGATCAGGACCGCGCAGGCCGGCGGGACGACCGGCTCGCGCACGGCGCGCGTGTCCTGTGCGTGCGCCTGCGCGCCGGCGAGCGCGCAGGCGAGCAGGGCGAAGCGCCTCAACGCTTGCCCCCGTCCCTGAAGTAGGCAGCCGTCTCCGGCCGCGCCGTCACCAGCTCGCGCTCGACCATCCGCGCAAAGAAATCGGCGCCCCTGGTGCCGAGGTGCGTGCGGTCGAACGCCGTCTTCGCGGCGCCGGCCGGTTCGACCTTGTTCGGATCCACAGGCATCCCGTAGCCCGGCGGACGCGGAACGACCGCCAGCGTATCCGCTTCATCCTGGCCCATGGCCTGGACGGCGGCCACGCTGTCCCGGTTCAGGTCCAGCAGCACGGCGTGTTCCTGGGCGGCCGCGCGCCGAGTCGCCTCGGCCCACGGCGCCAGGTCATTGCCGAGATACGCGCCCTTGAACGTGCGCCGGGTCAGCGGCGTGACGAGCACCGGCACGCCGCCCAGGTCGCGCGTCTCCCGCGCATAGCGCGCCATGTTGACGGGGAACTGGGTGACGAGGTCGGTCGAGCGCCCCGGCTTGCCCGGCTGGTCGTTGTGGCCGAACTGCACGAGCACGTAGGTGGCCTTGAACGACGCGCCGTCCTTCAGCATGCGCTGGACTTCGTCCCAGCGGCCCTCGGCGCGGAAGCTGCTGGTACTGCGGCCGCCCCGTGCGAGGTTCACGCAAGTGACGTCCGGCGTGAAGCGCGCGCAGAATGCGTCGCCGTAGCCGCTCTTCGTGGCCATCGTGGAGTCGCCGACGAGGATCACGCGGATAGTCGCGTCGGCGGCGCTGGCCTGGCCGGCCAGGATGAGGCTGGCCAGGACGATACGTTTCAGTCGTGTCGCTTGCATTGCGATTACTCGAAATCGTAGCTGACGCGCAGGTTCCACGAGCGACCGATCGGATTCGCGACGCTGCTCAGGTAACCGCTGCTGTAGATCGTGTTGTTGGTGATGGGCGGGGCCTTGTCGAACAGGTTCGTGACGCCGGCCGTGATGCGCACCTGCTTCTGCACGCGGATCGAGCCGGTCAGGTTCCACGTCGAGAACGACGGGATGTCGCGGTAGTACGCCGACGTGACGGCGGTGTTGGCGTCGCGGTAATGGCTGTTGAAGTTGTTCGTCAGCTGCGCCGAGTAATCGCCGCTCTGCCACGACAGGCGCAGGTTGTGCTTCCAGCGGAACGTGATGATCGGGTAGCTCGACGTGGTGCCGTTGCTGGCCCAGCCGAACTGGCCGACGTTGGACATCCACGGGCCGTTCGGCACGAGCTGGTTGTCGAAGCGGGTCAGGTAGGTGCCGTCGATGGCGGCGCCGAACGTTCCGAAGCGGTTGCGCGCGATCTCCCAGTGGGCCGACACGTCGACGCCGCCCGCGATCTGGCCACCCAGGTTCATCGTCGTGTTGTTGATGTAGGCGAGCGAGCCGTCCGCATTACGCACGAACAGGTTCTTGTAGTCGGCGTAGTTCGTGAAGTAGACGGTCTCCGGCAGGTTGGCCAGCATGTCCTTCATGTTGACCTGCCAGTAGTCGAGCGACGCGGTGAACGAGCGGGACGGTTCGAACACGACGCCCAGCGTGCCTCCCTTGGAGCGTTCCGGCTTCAGCTGCGAGTTCGAACCGGTCAGCTTGTTCAACTTGGCGTTGCAGACATCGGCGGCATCCACGCCGGGCACCGCCGTGCCGGTACCCGGCATGGTGATGGACGGGCCCGGGCACAGGACCGGATCGTCCCAGCGTCCCGCCGTCGTCGTGTTGGCGACGGTGGTGCGGTAGCCGTAGCGGTCGAACAGTGTCGGCGCGCGGAAGCCCGTGTTGGCCGAGCCCCGGAACATGAGCGTCCTGGTCGGCTGCCAGCGGAAGCTGATCTTCGGCGTGACGGTCGAGCCGACGTCGCTGTATTTGTCGACCCGCACGGCGCCGTTCAGCGTCAGGGTCTTGGTGACCGGGGCGTCCACCTCGCTGTACACGCCGATGATGTTGCGTGCGCTTTCCCCGTGCGCCGGGACGACCTTGGCATAGGTGATGTCGGCGGCCGGCCCCAGCTTGGTGTCTTCGTTGGTATCGCGGTGGATGTCGGTGCCGATCGCGATCGCGAGGTCGCCGCCGGCGAGGGCCATCAGCGATTTGCTGATGTTGCCGTCGATGCCATAGTAAGAGCTCTTCGAGCTGCGGTTCTGCATGCCGTCCGCGGCGATCGAGTCGAGATAGTCGCGGCCCGCCTGGTCCTGCAGGCCGAACGGGTTCAGCGTGCCGTTCGCCAGGCCGTTGATCAGGCCGATGCCCGAGTAGTAGCCCGACTGGAAATAGCCCTTGCGCTGGGACAGCCCGTAGCTCATGCCGGCCCGGTAGTCCCAGGTGCCGACGTGGCCGTCGGCGGACACCAGCAGCCGCTGGTTGATCTGGTTGTCGCGGGTCACGGCCGGTCCGCCGTCGGCCACCGCCCAGGACACGGTCAGCGGCTGGTTGGTGATGCCGGCGACGGCCGGCACCCCGCCGCTGCCGCCCGGATACCATTTGCTGGTCGATGGCAGGATCGCCTTCGCGCTCCCGACGGCGACCGCCTGCGTCGGGTTCTTGTAGCCGAAGATCGATTCGTCGCCGCGGGTGTATTCGACGGTAACGGTGTTGTCGGCGTCGATGCGCTTGGTCGCTCGCGCGTACATCGTCAGCTGTTTGTTCGGATGCAGGGCCGAGCCATAGGTGTCGTCGTCCAGTACGCACGTGTTCTTCGCGCCCTGGACCGAGTAGGGACTCAGGCAGCCGCTCGCGTAATACGGGTTGGCGGCGTTCTTGTTGGCCGAACTCGTGAAGTTGGCGGGTGTCGCGTACCCGCCGGAGGCGGCGCTGCGCGGCAGGCCGATCGCCGCCATCGCCGCGTCGTCCGGAATGAAGCCGGTGCGGTCCGACAGCTTCAGGCGGCTGCGCTGGTGGAAGTCGACGGTGCCGTAGATGTTCCAGCCGTCGCGCGCGAGGTTGCCCTTGCCGAACGTGGCCTGGATGCGCTGCTCGTCGCCGCCGCCGCGGCGCTGCGGCTGCACGAGCTGCACGGTGACGTTGCCGCCCTCGACTTCGCGCTTGGTGATGAAGTTGACGACGCCGCCGATCGCGTCCGAACCGTAGATCGACGACGCGCCGTCGCGCAGGATTTCCACGCGTTGCAGCGCGCTGATCGGGATGACGTCGAGGTTCGCGTAGCCGTCGGCGATGGCCTCGTTGGCGAGGCGGCGGCCGTTCAGCAGCACGAGGGTGCGGTTCACGCCCAGGCCGCGCAGGTTGATGTTGGTGCCCGAGCCGGCGTTGGACGGCTGCAGCGACGCCGACTGCGGCAGCGCCATCATCACGTCGGCCAGCGTGGTCATGCCCTGCTTGACCAGTTCCTCGGCCTTGATCGTCGTGACGGGCAGGGCTTCCTCGGTGGCGATGCGCTTGATGCTGGAACCGGTGACCTCGACGCGCTGGATCGGCGCGTCGCTTTGCTGTGCCTGCGCCTGCTGGGCGAGCGAGAGGACCGCGAGCGCGATCGAGGACATGACGAAATGGCGGGGCGGGGTGCTGCGGGGGTATTTCATGAAGCTGTCTCCTGTTTTTATGTCGATGACGTGTCGGCGTCCGCAGGGGGGAGCGGCGTCGATGGTTGCTTCTTACAAAACCAGCCTGGCGAGGTCGAACCGCATGCATGCGGCTCTGTGTTTGAATTCATTCTAGATTGGTCTGACCACAAGATCAATGTGGCCAGACCAGATTATGGCGAGTGTGTGCTGGAAAAGCAACACATACGATGACTGATCTCAGTTTGCGGCGGCTTTCAGCGCGATGCGGACGGGGTGCGCCGCACGCTTGGCCTCGGCCGCCACGTAGGCCTGCCACGCCGCCCTGGACGTGATGCGGCCGGCGCGGTCCCACGCGGCGCCGACCCAGTAGCGCAGCGGCTTGCCCGATTCCACGCGGGCCAGCACGAGGTCGTTCAGGGCGTCCTGCGCGAAGCCGGTCGCCGTGGGCAGCACGACGGCCGTGCCGAACGCGCCGTTCGACGCCTGCTCGACCCATTGCAGCAGCGCGTGGTTCGCATCGTCTTTCACGAGCGCGATGCGCGCTTCCTGCTTCTTGTCCGAAGGCGTCCTGTTCAGGCCGACGGCCACCGTCAGCGCGGACGGTCCGCCGAACGTGAACGTGCTGTCGATCTGGTCGAGCTGGCGGCCGGCATCGACGGTGAAGCGCTTGGTTTCCGTCACCTGGGTACCGGCGGCATTCCACGCGGCGTACGACAACTCGAACACGGCGCGGATCGGGCCATTGGCCAGGACCTTCCAGCCGGCCCAGTTGCTGCTCGTGTAAAGCTGTTTGCCGTCCCACACGCCCGTACCGCCGGCCCCGCGCGAGCGGCCGACGTTGTACATGTCCATGCCTTCGCCTTCGTCCTTGTGGTAATGGTCGTGACCCTTGTTGTACCAGCGGTCCACGATGGGGTAGTCGACGCGCTTGAACCAGATATCGAGGCCGCTCGTCTCCAGCACTTCCTTGCCGCTGCCCGGCGCGGCCGGTGCGGCGAGGGCGGGGCCGTAGGTGCGGTGGCCGATGACGTCGTTTTCCCACGCGAAATCATCGAGCCGTTCGGGCACGTAGCGCGCGAACGCCTTCGGTGCGAACGGCGGCGTGAGCGTGTCGCTCTTTTCGACGACGAACGTCGCCGTCTTTTCGCCGGGCTTGAAGTCGTGCTGGAACAGCAGTTCGCCGTACGCCGCGCCGACACCGTGCGGGTCCTTGGCCAGCGGCGCCACGTTCGTCACCTGGTAGGGCAACACGTGGCCGGCCGCATCCTTCACGACGAGGCGCTGGATCAGCGCGCCGGGCAGCGCCGCGTTCACGTCCTGCCACGGGACGACGATCGTTTCGGAAGGACGCGCGGCGTCGAGGTCGTGGGTCACGGTGACGGTGAGGCGGTCGGCAGCGCCGGCGCTCGCGGACAGCACGAGGCCTGCGGCGCAAAACATCGTTTTCGCTTGCATGGTCGGGGCTTTCATCGCAGGGGTGTCAGGGATGTTCGCGGTAGCTGGTCTGCCCGCCGTCCTTCGGCACATAGTGATACGTGCGGACGCGGAACTGGATGTCGATCGCCGGGTTGTTCAGCAGCCGGATCATCTCCGCGCCGGCCAGCAGCATCGGACCGTAGCCGTGCATCGCCGTCGTGCTGGTGGGGCGGTTGTAGTAATAGACCTGGTCGCTCGCGAACGTCGTGCCCACGCATGTGCCTTCCACGCGGCCCTGGGCGTCGATGCGCGCGGACAGCGCGTTCCAGCCGGCCTGCGCGATCGAGCCGTACGTCGTCGGGCTGATCCAGCCTTCGTTGACGGCGTGCGCGAGCACGTACACGAACATGGCGCTGGCCGACGTCTCCAGGTACGAATCGTCGCGGTCGACCATCTGGTGCCACAGGCCCGCGCCGGACTGGCGCTCGGCGACGCCGCGCAGCGTCTTCTTCAGCTGCGCCATCACCTTCGGATAGCCCGGGTGGTCCTTCGGCAGCACGTCGAGGACGTCCGACATCGCCAGCACGGCCCAGCCGTTCGCGCGCGCCCAGTAGAAGCGCGGGGCGTCGGGATTGTTGGCGTTCCAGCCGTGCGTGTACAGGTTGCGCTGCGGATCGAACAGGTAGTCCGTCATCTGCAGGACGTTCTTCACGGCGTCGTCGAAGTACGCGCGGTCGCCCGTCATGCGGCCCAGTTCCGCCAGCGCGGGGATCCCCATGTACATGTCGTCGGCCCACAGCGACACGGCCTGCGGGCGCTGGCGCGCGAGGGTGCCGTCCGGCAGGCGGAACTGGCGCTTCGCCACCCAGTCGCCGCACACCTTGATCTGCGCGGCGAGATCGGGGCCGATGCCGGCCTGGCGCGCACGCATCATCGCGGCGCACATGGAGCCGGCGTCGTCGAGCGCGCGCGGATCGAGGAAGTGCGCGAAGCTGTTGGCGCGCTCGAGGTGGAAGCGCTGCTCCTGCGCACGGAAGTAGGGGAGGCGGTCGGCGAAGAATTGCAGGTGGCGCTGCGTGAGGGCGGCATAGCGCTTGTCGCCCGTGGCGGCCGTGGCCTTCAGCAGGCCGGCATGCACGACGCCCATCTCGTAGGCCTGCAGGCCGAAATCGGCGTCACCCTTGTCGACGACGGCGTCGGCGACAGGCGTGCGGAAATCCGTGACGGGCGCACCGCTGCCCTTGTGCACGATACGTGTCGGCGTCTGGCTGTCGACATAGCCGCGGATGCGCTGCAGCGACGCCGCGATCTCGGCGACGACCGGCTTCTTATACGGCACCGGATACGTGCCTTCGGCCGTGTCGTTCGGGTTCTTGTTGTCTGGGTTGCGATAAGGCCCCTCGGCATGCGCAGGGGCGGCAAGGCACGCGAAAGCGGCCAGGAAGGCGAGCAATCTGATTGGCGGCACCGTGTAGTCTCCGGTCGTTTTTTATATGGTGGACGTTTTCCGTCCTTTATTTGGCCAGACCATTCTAGGTTGGTCTGGCCACTTTTGCAAGGTGGACTAGCCGGGGTGTGTTGTTGGGTGGCATACTGGCCGTCCCACGACGAGGCGGAGGCCAGGATGCGCAGGACGATATGTTGGATGGGTACGGCGTTGCTGCTGGCCGCATGCGCGGCGCAGCCCGTGAAGCCGCCCGCACCGGAGAGCTACACGGCCGAGACGACGTACGCGAAGCTGGCGGCTCGCTATCCGTTCATCCGCATCGCGAGCCGCGCCGTGCCGCCGGCCGTGCGGGCCGTCACCGACGTCACCTATGTACGCCGTGGTGCACACGACCTGAAACTGGACCTGTACCTGCCCGCGGCGGCGGGCAGGGCGCCGCGCCCGGCCATCGTCTTCGTGCACGGCGGCGGCTGGCGCGCGGGCGTGCGCGCGAACTTCGCGCCGATGGCGATCCGCATGGCGGAGCGGGGCTATGTGGCGGCCACCATCAGCTATCGCCTGTCGCCGGAAGCGCCTTACCCGGCCGCGATCCACGACGCGAAGGCAGCCGTGCGCTGGGTGCGCGCGCACGCGTCGGACTACGGCATCGATCCGGGCCGGATCGCCATCGCGGGCGGCTCGGCCGGCGGCCAGATCGCGGCGCTGACGGGCGTGACGAACGGAGAATCGCGCTTCGATCCGGACGGAGGCAACGGGGCGAGCGACGTGCAGGCGATCGTGAACATCGACGGCCTGTCGGATTTCACGTCGGAAGAAGCCCGCAAATACGAAGACGACCCGGCGAAGCAGCCGTCATCCGCCGGCGCGTGGTTCGGCGGCCGCTATGCGGAGAAGGCGGCGCTGTGGCGCGATGCGTCGCCGCTGTATCACGTCAAGGCGGGCACGCCACCCGTGCTGTTCATCGTCAGCGCGCAGCGGCGTTTCAGCCTGGGGCGGGACGAGATGACCGAACGACTGCGGGCAATGGGCGTGCCGAACCGGGTCGTGCCCGTGCCCGACACGCCCCACAGCTTTTGGCTGTTCGATCCGTGGCTGGCGCCGACGGTGGAGGCGGCGGATGCGTTCCTGAAGGAGGTCATCCCGCCCCGAACGGATACTCCAGGCTCGCCGCCGGCTGCGTGAACCACTTCGGTCCGCTCGCCGTCATGTAGAAGTGATCTTCCAGGCGCACGCCGAATTCGCCCGGCACGCAGATCATCGGCTCGTTCGAGAAGCACATCCCCGGCTCCAGCGCGCGGGTTTCGCCGCCGACGAGGTAGGGGCCTTCGTGGATGTCGAGGCCGATGCCGTGGCCCGTGCGGTGCGGCAGGCCGGGCAGCTTGTAGCCGGGACCGAAGCCGTTCGCCTCGAGCGAGCGGCGCGCGGCCTTGTCGACCTCTTCGCACGGCACGCCCGGTTGGGCCGCGTCGAACGCCGCCCGCTGCGCCGCCTGTTCCGCATTCCACACGAAGCGCTGGCGCTCGGTCGGCTCGCCGAACACGTACGTGCGCGTGATGTCGGAGATGTAGTTGTGGACCTTGCAGCCCGTGTCGATCAGCACCGTGTCGCCCCGTCGCAGGGTCTGCACATAGCTCACGCCGTGCGGGTACGCGGTCGCCTCGCCGAACAGCACGATGCAGAAATAGGAGCCGCTCGCGCCGACCTTGCGGTGCGCGAGGTGGATGAATTCTTCCACTTCCTTCGTCGTGATCCCTTCGTGCAGGATCGACGCCGCCGCCACGTGCACGGCCATCGTCATGTCCATCGCGCGCTGGATCAGCGCGATTTCCGCGTCCGACTTGCGGCTGCGGCAGTGCGACGTGACCGGGTGCGCATTCCGCAAGGTGTAGCCATCGGTCGCGGCGCGCATCGCGTCGAACAGGAACAGCGGCGTGCTGTCGTCGATGGCGAGCACGCTGCCGGCCCCGATGCCGCGCTGCTCCAGCGCGGCGCGCAGGCGCGCGGCGGGGCGCTCGTGCTCGTCCCAGACGGCGATGTCGCCTTCGACGACCATGAAACCGCGGATCGTGCTTTCCTCGAACGCGGGGGCGATGTAGACGAGGTCACCCTGCGCCGGCAGGATGGCGCCCACCATGCGTTCGCTGGGACTCCACTTCGTGCCCGTGAAATAAGTCAGGTTGCTGCCGGCGTTGAGATAGACGGCGTCGATGCCTTGCGCCGCCATGAAGGCCTGCGCACGTTCGATGCGCGACCGGTGCTCGGCCAGCGCGATGGGCACGGCGCCCGCGGTCATGTCGCGCAAGGCGTCGAGCGCCGCCTGTTTGTCGGTGCCACCAATGTTCATGTTTCTCATTACCTCATTCAAAGTCCGACAGCGCCCGCGCGGTCGCGGGCATGATGGGTGTCCGGGCATCCTCGTGGGACCACCCGAACAGGAAGGCGCATGCCGCGCCGCAGGTCTTGCCCTGGCAGGGCCCCATGCCGACGCGCGTCGCCAGTTTCGCTTCGCGCCAGTCGCGGTGCGGCAGCAGGCGGGCCCGGGTCACGTCCTCGCAGCGGCACACGATCGTCTCCGGGCCGCACATCGTCCGCAGCGACGCGTCCGGCGCGAACGTGCGCGCCAGCAGCGCCGCGAACGCGTGCGAGGCGCGCCGCAGCGGCAGGTCGCGCCCGGACGGGGGCCGGCCCAGCGCGGCCAGCGCCGCGATGCGTCCCTCGGCGACGGCCTTGTCGACGCCGCCGATGCCCGTGCATTCGCCCGCGGCCCAGACATCCGGGCGGCTCGTCCGCTGCGCATCGTCGACCTGGATCGCGCCGTCGACGACGTCGCATCGCAGTGCGCGCGCGAGGTCCGTGTTCGGGACGAGGCCGAAGCCCGCCGCGAGGAAGTCGCAGGCATACTCGACGTCCTTGCCGCCGGTCCGCACGACGACGCCGCGCACCGTATCCTCTCCCGTCGCTGCGACGAGCGTGGCGCCCGTCACGTACGGGATCCCGCGCAGCTCGGCGAACAGCGACGCCGCCTGCAGGAATTTCTTCCCGTGCCGCGACAGCAGCCCGAGACCGAAAGCCGACAGGCGCGACCACGGCTGGTGTTCGACAATCGCGGCCACGTGCGCGCCCGCGCGCAGCGCCGTCGACGCCGCCGCCAGCAGCAGCGGGCCCGTACCGGCGACCACGACGCGGCGTCCGGACACCGGCATGCCGCCCTTGATCAGCGCCTGCAGCCCGCCCGCGCCGGTGACGCCGGGCAGCGTCCAGCCGGGGAACGGCAGCGACAGTTCGCGGCTGCCCGAGCAGAGCACGAGGCGCTCGAACGGGACGGCGGCGCCGCGTCCGCCCGTTTCCACGAGCAGCGTGCGGGAGTCCATGCAGCCGATGACCTGGGCATCCTGCATCACGGTGCAGCCGGGATGGCCGCGCAGGGTGTTCCACGCGCTGCGTGCGCGTGCGTCGGTCCAGCGCGCGGGGCCGCCGCGCCAGATCTGGCCGCCCGGCGCGTGATTATCGTCGATCAGGCAGATCCTTGCGCCGGCGTCGAGGGCGGTCCGCGCCGCGGACAGTCCCGCCGGGCCGCTGCCGACGATGTGCACTATGTTCTTCACCAGTCGCCTCCCGTGGTGATGGTCATGCCGTCCGCGCAGATCGTCCTGCACGCCAGCTGGTTGGTGCGGCCGTCGACGGTCACGCGGCATTCCTGGCACTGGCCGATGCCGCAGAACGCGAACCGGGGCTGGCCCGTGACCGAACGCCGCGTGCACGGCGACCGGGCGCCGACGAGCGCCGCGACGACGGTGACGCCGCGCGGTACGTCGACCGCGACACCGTCGACCAGCACGCGGCTCAGGGAATCAGGCGGGGACATGGACGAACCTCGACGGTGAATAGGGGGCGGCCGCGATGGAAGCGGGACGGTCCAGCATCAGGTCGGCCAGCAGTTGCGCGGTGCCGAACGCGGTCGTCACGCCGAGGCCCTCGTGGCCCGCGGCGACCCACACGCGTTCGAGCGTCGGATGGCGTCCGATGACGGGCCGCCCGTCGTAAGTCGCGGGGCGCATGCCGGTCCAGCTGCGGATGATTTTCATGTCGGCCAGACAGGGCAGCAGCGCGATGGCCGAGCGCAGCACGCGCGCCAGCACGCGCGGATCGACGTCGGCATGCCGGATGCCGTCCTGGCGGCACGACCCGATCAGCCATTGGCCCGTGATGCGGGGCTGGACATTCGCCGCGACGGCGACGGCGTCGCTGCCGGCTTCCGTCTGGCCCTCGGTTTGCCCATAATCCATGCTCACGACCTGGTGCGACAGCCGCCGCGGGTAGCGCGCCGTGATGGCGAGATGGCCCTTGCGCGGGAAGATCGGCATGTCCGGCAGCAGGCGCGTCACGGCGGCCCCCGTCGCGACGACGACGTCGCCCGCATCGATGCGTTCGCCGTCGGCCAGCGTGACGCCGACGTCGTCGACGCGGGCGACGGCCGCGCCGAAGCGTGTCCTTCCCCCCAGCGCGACGAGCGTTTCGGCCAGGCTGCGCGCGACGGCGGGCGGGTACACGACGCCGTCGCGCGCGACGCGCACGCCGCCCGCAAGCCCTGCGCGCAGTGCGGGTTCCACACGCGCGAGCTGGGCGCCGGAGAGTTCGGCCGCATCCCAGCCGCGCCGCGCCAGGCGCCCGGCGCGGACGCGCGCCTGGGCCATCTGCGCATCGTCCTCGGCGACCCACAAGGTGCCGCAGCGGACGTGTTCCGCGAGGCCGGCGCGGGTGGACAGGTACTCGTCCCAGCGCGCCAGCGACAGCAGGCACAGGTCGAGTTCATCGTCCGTCTCGTCGAGGGCGACGAGGTGGCCCATGCCGGCCGCGGTCACCCCGCCACCGGGGTGGTTCGCGTCGACGAGCAGCACGTCGCGCCCGAGCGCCTGCAGCTCCGCCGCGCAGGCCGCGCCGACGATGCCGGCGCCGACGACGATCACGTCCGGATGCTTCACGCCAGCACGGGCAGGGTGGGGCGGTTGGCGATGGCGGCGCGGATCGTCCGCTCCACCGCGTCGCGGCGCGCGCCGGCGAGCGGCAGGCGCGGCGCGCGCACGCGCTCGTTCGAACCGATCGCGATCGCTTCCGCGAGCTTGATGTTCTGGACGAGGTAAGTCGACACGTCCAGGTCCAGCAGGGGACGGAACCAGCGGTAGATGCGCAGCGCCTCGTCGTAGCGCCTGGCCTGGACCAGCCGCCAGATCGCCACGGTCTCCTCGGGGAACGCGAGGCCCACGCCGGCGACCCAGCCCTGCGCGCCGACCATGAGCGCTTCGAACGCGAGGTTGTCGACGCCGGTCAGCAGGTCGAAGCGGTCGCCGAAGCGGTTGATGATGTCGGTGCTGCGGCGGATGTCGTCCGACGATTCCTTGACGGCGACGAAGCGGGGATCGTCCGCCAGTTCTTCCATGATCTCGATCGTCACGTCGACGCGGTAGGCGAGGCGGTTCGAATAGATCATGACCGGCAGGTCGCCCGCCTGCGCGATGGCGCGCAAGGTCGCCACCGTCTCGCGCGGGTCCGTGTGGTAGATCGTGCTGGGGACGACCATCAGGCCGTCCGCGCCCGCCCTGGCCGCCTTCTGCGCCAGCGCGCACGCATCGCGAGTGGACGCTTCCGCGACCGTCAGCAGCGCGGGCTTCGCGCCGGCCGCTTCCTTGCAGAGTTTCAGGACGTCGATGCGCTCCTCGTGCGACAGCATCGGGCCCTCGCCCAGCGAACCGCAGGCGATGAGGCCATCCACGCCGGCGTCCATCTGGATGCGGAAGCAGCGCAGCATTTCGTCATGGTCGAGCGAGCCGTCCTCGGCGAACTTGGTGGTGACGGCGGGAAGAACACCTTTCCACATGGGGTCTGTCTCCTTTGCTTGAAAGGTCACATGCTAGGCCTGTTTGGCGCCGGGGTCTTGCGTGAAGCGTTCGCCGGGGAGGCCGAAATCGGCACAGCGCCCGGCCGCCGTTTGCCATGCCGGCGTAACCCGCCTATATTGGCGTCCGGGAGGACAACATGATCGACGACACCACCATCCGGGCCATCGACACCATCGGCATGCAGGCCGTCGAAGCGATCTTCGACGCCCTCGGCGACGTCGCATTCTTCGTCAAGGACCGGGACGGCCGTTACCTGAGCATCAACCGCACGATGGTGCGGCGCTGCGGAGTTCGGCACAAGAAGGATGTGCTCGGCAAGACGGCGCTGGAACTGTTCCCGCGCGCCTTGGCCGAGACGTATCTCGCGCAGGACCGGCAGGTCATCGCCAGCGGCACGGCGATCGACAAGCAGCTCGAACTGCACATCTACCCCGGCCGCGGCCGCGGTTGGTGCATCACGAAGAAGATTCCGCTGTTCGGCAAGGATGGCGACGTCGTCGGCCTGATCGGCACGTCGCAGGATCTCGGCCTGCTGGACGACCTGCACCCGGCGTACCGGCAGATCGCGCGGATCGCGCAGCACATCAGCGACCACTATCGGGAGAATATCTCGCTGAAGGCGCTGGCGGAGGAAGCGGGACTGTCGCTGTCGCGCGTGGAACGGCTGTTCCAGAAAGTGTTCCAGCACTCGCCGCGGCAGCTGCTCGTGCAATGCCGGCTGGCGGCCGCGCGCACCCTGATCGAACAGGATCCGGGCGCGAAGATCGCGGCCATCGCGTACGAATGCGGCTATACGGACCACAGCGCGTTCAGCCGCCAGTTCAAGTCGTACGTGGGCATGAGCCCGACCGAGTACGGGCGGCAGATGAAACAGGACTAGGCGGGGAGGCCCCACGCGAACGGATCGGTGTCGTCGAACAGCAGCGTCGACTCGGCGCTGACCCAGGCCGTGCCCCGGATCGTCGGCGCGACGGTATCGCCCGCGCGGCGGTAGCTGCCTTCGAACACGCTGCCGATGATGCTCTCCTGGCGCCACACGGCGCCCTGTTCCAGGTCGCCATCCGCCGCCAGGCAAGCCAGTTTGGCGCTGGTGCCCGTGCCGCAGGGCGAGCGGTCGTACGCCTTGCCGGGGCACAGCACGAAGTTGCGGCTGTCCGCGATGCGTGACGGGGCGAACAGTTCCACGTGGTCGATGGGCGCGCCGCCGTCCCCGGTGATGCCTTGCGCGGCCAGCGCCGCCATGACGGCTTGCGCGAACGCCGTCAACGCCGGGACGTTGGCCGGCACGATGTCGAACGCATGGTGCTTGATGAGGAAGAACCAGTTGCCGCCCCACGCCACGTCGCCGCGCACGGCGCCATGGCCCGCGACGTCGACGTGGACGTCCTTGCGCGTCCGGTACGACGGGACGTTCTCGATGCTCACGGAACCGTCCGCGTGCAGCTCGGCCGTCACGACGCCGACGGGCGTGTCGATGCGGTGGCGTCCGGCCGTGATGCGGCCGAGGTGGGCCAGCGACACGACGAGGCCGATCGTGCCGTGCCCGCACATGCCCAGGTAGCCGACGTTATTGAAAAAGATGACGCCCGCCGCGCAGTCCGGGGCATGCGGTTCGCACAGCAGGGCGCCCACGAGGACGTCCGAACCGCGCGGTTCGCACACGGTGCCCGTGCGGATGTGGTCGTGTTCGGCGCGCAGGCGCGCGAGCCGCCCGGACAGCGGGCCGTTGCCCAGGTCCGGACCGCCGTCGACGATGAGCCGGGTGGGTTCGCCACCGGTGTGCGAGTCGATGATCGAGATTTTTTTCATGCCTGGAAGGCTAAACCGGGGCCGGCGGCGGGTCTTGTTGTTTTTCTGCGTCTTGATGAGCGAAAGCGGCACACCGTCGCGAGACATTCATGCGGTTGTGACAATCTGCAAGAATCCAATAAAAATTTCCCAATATTATTGAACGTTGCTGCGCCAATAGACCAGCAAAATCAATGTGTTACGGATAAATAAAAGGGAAGTCACAAAAATGCATCCGATCTCATCCGGCTCCAGGGCCGACCATGCCAACAACGCCGACAAACTGTTCCTCCCCGTCCTGTGGGCGCTATTCGCCACATCGCTGGCGCTGGCCCTCGTGTACGACTCGCTGATGCTGGCGGTCGCCGTCGGGCTGCCGCTCGCCCTCGTGCCGAGCGCGCTGATCGCGGCCGCGCCGGGCAGCCTCGCCGCGCGGCTGTCCGTCGCCGTCGCGCTGATGCTGTTCTGCGCGCTGAACATCCACCAGGCGCACGGCATGACGGAGCTGCATTTCGGGATCTTCGTCCTGCTCGCCTTCCTGGTCTGCTACCAGGACTGGCGCGTCATCGTCGCCGCCGCGGGCACGGCCGCCGTCCACCACCTCACGTTCAACTATCTGCAGGAATGGGGCTATCCGACGCTGTGCTTCACGCATCCGGGCATCGGCATCGTGCTGCTGCACGCGGTGTACGTCGTGGTCGAGGCGGCCGTGCTGTCCTACCTGGCCGTCCGCCTGCAGCGCGAGACGACGGCCGTCGCGGCGAGCGCCGGCACCCTGCACGACACCTTGCGGGCGATGCGCAGCAGCGCGGACCAGGTGGCGCGCGACATGGACCTGATCACGCAGACGTCCAGCGCCGTGGCGGCGGGCAGCGCCGACCTGTCCGCGCGCGCCGCGGCGCAGGCCGCGCGGCTGGAGCAGGCCGCGGCCGCGGTCGACCACCTGACCGCCACCGTCAAACGCAACGTCGACCACGCGGCGCTGGCCGACGAGTTGGTGGCGTCGGCCTCTGCGCTGGCCGTGAAGGGCGGCGACGTCGTCGCCGACGTCGTGCAGACGATGGAGGCTATCCGTTCCAGCTCGCGCGAAGTGCAGGACATCGTCAACGTCATCGACGGCATCGCCTTCCAGACCAACATCCTCGCGCTGAACGCGGCCGTCGAGGCGGCGCGCGCGGGCGAGCAGGGGCGCGGTTTCGCCGTCGTGGCGGGCGAAGTGCGCAGCCTCGCCCAGCGCAGCGCGCAGGCGGCCAAGGAAGTCCGCCAACTGATCGGCGACTCCGTCGTGCGCGTGGACGCGGGCGGCCGGCTCGTGGACGAAGCGGGGCAGGCGATGCACCAGATCGTCGGCTCGGTCCAGCGCGTGGCCGGCATCATGACCGCGATCTCGGGCGCGAGCCAGGAACAGCGCGACGGCATCGAGCAGGTGCGCGATTCGATCCGCGAGATCGAGGTGACGACGCGGCAGACGGCCGAGCTGGTCGGGCAGAGCGCGGATGCGGCCGAGACGATGTGCGCGCACGCGTCGTCGGTGGCGCGGGCGGTGGGCACGCTGCGCCGATCGGAAGCGGCCGCGTAAGTGGAAATGCGCGCATTTTCGCGGCCCCCGCGCTGCTAGACTCGTCGGGTCAGCATTCGAGAGGGCCGCGATGAGCGCATACCGAGCCAGCAACGTCGTGTCCTTGCACGGCGATCCGATCTACCACCACACGGAAAGCACGCCGTGGACGCCGCCGCAGGGCGAGATCTGCCTGCAGCAGATTTCGGACCACATCGACCGGCACCTCGGGCCCGTCGACTGCGTGTTCCACGAACTGGTGTCGGACACGGTGCACATCGACGTCCATATCGTGAAGCCGACGGAGGCGTACCCGTTCATCCGGCTGGTCACGTCCGGCATGAGCGACCTGCCGATGTCGACGCCGCCGGACGCCGACGTCCCGCGCCACGCCGAGCTGATGATCACGCTCCCGCCGGACTGGAAGCTGGACAAGGAATCGTTCGAGGACGAGCGCTGGTACTGGCCCGTCCGCCTGATCAAGACGATGGCGCGGCTGCCGCACAAGTACGGGACGTGGCTGGGCTGGGGCCACACGGTGCCGAACGGCGATCCGGCGGAGCCGTATGCGGCGGACGTGCGGTTCGACGGCTGCATCCTGCTGCCGTCCATCAGTGTGCCGGACGAATTCCACCGGCTGCGCATCGACGCCGACAAGGAGATCGCGTTCTTCGCAATCGTCCCGCTGTACAAGGAGGAACTGGCGCTGAAGCTGCGGGCCGGCGCCGAGAAACTGCTGGAGCGCTTCGACAAGAAGCACATCGACGACATGATCGATGCGCGCCGGCCGAACGCGGGCAAGAGGCTGTTCGGCTTTTTGTGACCGGGCGCGGCGCTGGACTGAAGACCGCCCATACCTTACCTGCCATGCATCCGGCAGGCCCTGTTCGTCACGGAACGCACTGCGCGGCGGCGCGCACGGCGCCGCTCACGGTTTAGGCGCGCGCTTCGCCAGTTCGCGGTCCAGCGCATTCGCGAACCGCTGCCGGTCCGCCTGGCTGAACGCGCCTGGTCCGCCCGTATCGACGCCGCTGGAACGCAATTCGTCCATGAACGCGCGCATCGTGAGCTGCTGCGCGATGGTGTCTTTCGTGTACCACTCGCCGCGCGGATTCAACGGCATGCCGCCCTTGTCCAGCACGAGGGCGGCAAGGGGAATGTCGCCGGTCACGACGATGTCGCCGGGTTGTACGCGCGCCACGATTTCCGCATCGGCCGCATCGGCGCCCGAAGGCACCTGCAGCGCGCGGATGAAGCGCGAGCCGGGTACGCGGATCAACTGGTTGGCCACCAGCGTGACGTTCAGCTGCACGCGGTCGGCCACGCGGAACAGGATGTCCTTGATGACGGCCGGGCAGGCATCGGCGTCGACCCAGATCTCCATGGTCAGCCGCGCGAGAACGTGCGCGTCACGCGGTCGAGGTGCGCGCGCATGGCCGACCGGGCGCCGGCCACGTCGTGCGAGGCGATGGCGGCCAGGATCGCGCGGTGGTCGAGGAGCGTCAGCTGGCGCAGTTCCTCGGTCTGGAAATGCTCCGTCAGCTTGTGCCACAGGCTGCCGCGCTGGGCCCACAGGTATTCGATCACGCCGACGAGGGCGCTGTTGCCGGCCGCGCGCGCGATCGCGAGGTGGAAGTTGCGGTCGGCCGATTCGTTCTCGCCCAGGTTGTCCTGGTTCTGCTCCATCTCTTCGACGGCGACGAGGATCGCATCGACGGCCGCCGGCGTCGCATTCTTCGCGGCCAGCGCCGCGACCTCGACCTCGATCATGCGGCGCGCGGCGAGGACCTCGAACGGACCGGGACCGGCCGCCGGGCGCGCGGTCGTCAACGCCGCCTGTTCGCTGACGTACACGCCGGACCCACCGCGCACTTCGACGACGCCCCCCAGTTCCAGCGCGATCAGCGCTTCGCGCAGCGAGGTGCGCGAGACGCCCAGCTTCGTGGCCAGGTCGCGCTCGGCGGGCAGGCGCTCGCCCGGCTTGATGTTCTCTTCCCGGATCAGCGCTTCGATCCGGCTCGACACCACGCGATACAGTCGCGGCTCGGTCGCAATCGCATCGGGTGGCGCGGGCATTTTTCTCATTGTGTCAGTCCAGGAAAAAGTGGAGGCGATTGCCAAGATCGCATCTTAGTTTGGTCGGGATAATGTTGCAAGTGGTCGGACCAAAACGGTCATTTGGGCTGACTGCGTTGACGATTTTGTCGTGTCCTGAACTTTATTCGGCCGATGGTGGGATCGACGCCGTTCCGGCGCTGTGCATACGCATGTACAATAGGAAATATTGCCGAGCCGACGAATCGAACCATGACGACCGCTTATCCAAGCCTGAGCCACGCCCAGCGCATTCCGCTGGCCGCCGAAATCCATTCGCGTCCCTTCCTCCGGCTGGAAGCGCCCGAAGCCATCACCCATCTTGCCGTGTACCGCGCCAACGAGGCCGGATCGCGCAGCGAGCACGGTCCGAACCAGCACGCGCTGCTCGCCGCGCTGTGCGGGCATTTCGGCGTCGCCGCGCCGAACGTGACGGCCAATCACTTCTATCATGACTTCGGCCGCTTCCGCCTCAAGTGGGAACGGCACACGGAGTTCGCGACCTACACGTTTACGGAAAAGATCGCGCCCGGGCTGCCGATTGCGGAGGCGTTCGCACGCATGCCGCTCGCGCACCTGCCGCAGTCGTGGATCCTCGGCCTGCACGGCCGCCTGATGTCCGCCGCGCACGTGCTGCTGGAGCGCGGCGCCGCCGATCCCGGCACGCTGCAGGACGGCTTCGCCAGCAATAACCTGGTCGGCTCGCGCGTCATGCAGGGCGGGGAAGTGTGGACGGATTTCGCGATCCAGTCCGACGGTTTTTCGCGCTTCGTGCTGCGCGACGTCGAGATGCGCGCGCAGCAGGCCGGCCGCCTCGCGCAGCGCGTGCTGGAAATCGACACCTACCGCATGATGGCGCTCCTCGGCCTGCCGGCCGCGCGCACCGTGTCCAACGCGCTGGACGACATCGAGGCCGAACTGGCCACGCTGGCCGAGCGCATGGTCGCGGGCGAGGCGGTCGCCGGCGACCAGGACCTGCTGGCGCAGATCACGAAGCTGGCGGCGCGCCTGGAAAAGCTCTCGCTCGACAACGGCTACCGCTTCTCGGCATCGAAAGCGTATTACCGCCTCGTCAAGGCGCGCATCGAGGAGTTGCGCGAGGCCCGCATCGAAGGCGTGCCGACCGTGGAGGAATTCATGGACCGCCGCCTGACGCCGGCGATGAACACGTGCGAATCGACGGCGGCGCGCCAGGAAGCGCTGGCGCGCCGCATCGCCAACGTCAACGACCTGCTGCGCACGCGCGTCTCCATCGTCCAGGAAAACCAGAACCGGCAAATCCTGCAATCGATGGACCGCCGCGCCGCCCAGCAACTGCGCCTGCAGCAGGCCGTCGAGGGCTTGTCGGTGGCGGCGATCTCGTACTACGTCGTGGGCCTGCTCGGCTATGCGGGCAAGGGCCTCAAGAGTCTCGGCATGCCGGTCAATCCGGACTTGCTCACGGGCGCGCTGGTGCCCGTCGTGGCGGGGCTCGTGTGGCTCAGCCTGCGCCGCATGCACAAGCAGATGCACAAGCGTTCGCACGGCTGATCCATGCTGAGCGCTCCCGGTCTCATGGCGGCGTGCGCCGCGCTGGCGCTGGCCGTACTGGCGTTGTGGGTGCCGGCGCCCGCCGTGCGCGGGAATCGCGACTGGGCGTGGTGCGCGGGCGTGCTGCTGGCCTGCGCGGTCGCGCGGGCCGTCGGGGTGCTCGACGGGATCGGCCTGGCCGTCACCTTCTTCTACCTCGCGCTGGCGTTCGGCGCGCGCGCGGCCGGACGGGCCTGGATCCGCATCCCGCTGCTCGTGCTGACGGGCGTGTGTGCGCTGCTGCTGGCGCTGCACCGGCTGCCGGGCTTTCACAATCCGCTGCTGGTCGACCATGCGCACCTGTCGGCGGGTGCGCCGCCGTTCACGCTGTACGCGAATTTCGACAAGGCCATCGCCGGCATCGTGCTGATGGGCGTGTTCTGCACGCCGATCCGCGCGCGCGCCGACTGGTTGCCGATGCTGCGCCGTACGCTGCCCGTGCTGGCGGCGACGCTCGTCGCCGTCCTCGGTGCGGGCCTGCTGCTCGGCGTGGTGCGGCCGGACGTCAAATGGCTTCCGTGGACATCCTGGTTCCTCGTCAATAATCTCTTGATCACCTGCGTGACGGAGGAGGCCTTCTTCCGCGGCTACCTGCTCGGCGGCCTGGCGCGCGGCATGGCGGGACGACGCTACGGCGTGGCCGTCGCGGTGGCCGTATCGACTTTGCTGTTCGGGCTCGCGCATGCCGCCGGCGGCCCGCTGCTCTTGCTGTTCGCGACGCTGGCGGGCTTCGGCTATGCCGCCGCGTACCTGCGTTCCGGACGCATCGAGGGCGCGATCCTCACGCACTTCGCGCTCAACGCCGTCCACTTCATCGCGTTCACGTATCCAGCACTCATGCGCTGAACAGCATTGCAACTTCTGTAACACGGTGTGACAGCGTACCGTGCGCGCGGGGCGCCGGGACTATGATCGGGCATCATTCCCACGTTGTACCGACGATCATGAGCGCTTCGAACTTCCTCCGGCCGGCCGTCGCCCTCGGCCTGCTATTCACCGTGACGATCGCCGCCGCGCAGATGCAGGACCCGCCCGCGCGCGTGGGCCGCATCGCCTATCTGGCCGGCCCCGTCAGCTTTTCTCCTGCCGGCGCCAGCGACTGGGCGCAGGCGCCGCTCAACCGGCCCCTCGTCGCGGGCGACCGCCTGTGGACGGACGCCGGCGGGCGCGACGAGGCCCAGTTCGGCGCCGCCGTCGCGCGCATGGATGCGGGCACCCTGCTGACCGTACTCGCGGCCGATGAACGCATGACGCAACTGCAGGTGTCGCAAGGCCGCGTCGACCTGCACGTGCGCCGCCTGGCGCCGGGCGAGACCGTCGAGGTGGATACGCCGAACCTCGCCTTCGTCGCGCGCGGGCCCGGCGACTACCGGCTCGCCGTCGCGCCGGACGGCAGCACGACGGATGTCACGGTGCTGAACGGCGCCGCCGACGTGTACGGCGACGGCACGTCGCTGTCGCTCGCGCCGGGGCAGGGCTATCGTTTCGGTGGCCAGGACCTGGACAACTACGGGCTGCTCCCGCCCGCCCCGCCGGATGAATTCGACCGCTGGGCGCTGGCGCGCGACCAGCGCTACGAGCGCGCCATCGCGCGCCGCTATGTGCCGCAAGGCGTCGTTGGCTTCGAAGACCTCGATGACTACGGCAGCTGGCGCACCGTGCCCGACTACGGCACCGTGTGGGTGCCGGACCGCGCGCCGCGCAACTGGGCGCCGTATCACGCGGGACACTGGGCGTGGATCGATCCGTGGGGCTGGACGTGGATCGACGACCAGCCTTACGGTTACGCCGTGTCGCACTACGGCCGCTGGATCCGCACGCCGGATACCTGGGCCTGGGTGCCGGCACCGGCGCGCGCGCAGCCCGTGTACGCGCCTGCGCTGGTGGCGTTCGTCGGGACCGTGCTGGCGTTCGGCGGCCGCTCCGATCCGGGCGTCGGCTGGTTCCCGCTCGCGCCGCACGAGCCATACCGGCCGCCGTACCACGCGAGCCCGACGTACATCACGAACGTCAACGTGACCAATACCGTGATCTGGCAGACGACCATCGTCAACAACATCACCTACCGCAACCGCGACGTGCCCGGCGCGATCGTGGCGATGCCCGCGCAGCAGTTCGCGCGGGCCGCGCCGACCGCGCGCGCAGGCCTGCTGCTGCCGCCCGGCGTGGCGCGCGCCGCGCCGGTGCTGGCGGCGCCGCAAGCGCGGCCGTTGCCGCAAAGCCGGATCGGCACGGTCCCCGGCCGCCTGCCGCCGGGACCCGTGCTGCAGCGCGTCGCGGTGACGCGGGCGTTGCCGGCGCACGCCTTCGGGCACGGGCCTGGTCCCGCCGCGGCGCGTCCGGATGCGCGCGTGGCCGTGCACGGGCCGGTGCCGCTGCGCGTGCTGCGCCCTGCGCTCGGCAAGCCGGTGACACCGCAGCCGGCGCGTGGTACCGTGCCTGGCGCCGCGCCGGCCGGGCACCTGATGGCGCAGAGTGGACGGCCGGCTGGCCATGGGCCGCAGACGGCCGCCGTCCCGCTGCCTGGGCCGGCCGGCCGACCCGTCCACGAAGCGCCACCGCCCGCCGGACGCCCGCCAGTCGCGCTGCCGGATGTGCACGGCCCGCGGAACACCGCGCAACTGGCCGCGCGTGGCGGCTCCGGCGCAGGCGCGACGGCCGCGGAAGCGGGCCGTCCGCAGCCGCCACACGCGGGCCGGGGCGGGCCCGCGGACGAGCCGCGCGGCGCCGCACATGGCGTGATGGCGCAACCGCAGGCGCCGCGCCCGATGCATGGCGGCGAACCGCAGCAGGCAGTCCGGCATGCTCCGCCGGCGCACGGTCCGGCACCGCAACCGGTGGCGCACGAAGCGCCGCGCGCGCCCGCGCCGCAGCGGGTGGCGCTGCAGGCGCCGCATCCCCAGCCAGCCGCGCACCCGCAGCCGCAGCCGCCGGCGCAGCATTCGCAGGATGCACCGCATCCGCAGCCGGCACCGCGTCCGCAGCCTGCATCCCATCCGCAGCCGGGACCGCGACCGCAGCCGCCGGCGCAGCATCCGCCGGCTGCACCGCATGTGCAGCCGGCACCGCGTCCGCAGCCTGCATCCCATCCGCAGCCGGCACCGCGCCCGCAGCTGCCGGCGCAGCATCCGCAGGCTGCACCGCATCCGCAGCCGGCACCGCGACCGCAGCCGCCGGCACCGGCCGCACCGAAGCCCGCGCCGCATCCGCAACCGGCGCCGCAGCCGCATGCGGCCCCCGCCCACGGCCCGGACAAGGGCGGCGACCACGGTCACAAGAACGGCGAGAAGGGCGGTCACTGACGACGGCACGGGGCGCGGTGTAAGATGGGCTTCCGTCCAACTCACCGCCGCGCCATGCCGACACCACACCGCCCAGCCAACGACCGTCAAACCGGAGCGGCACCATGATGCTGCTGCTCGTCTTCCTGGCCGGGCTATGGGCCGGCGTGCAGAACGCGCTGGCGGGCGGCGGCTCGTTCGTCACCTTGCCCGCGCTGATCGTGTCCGGCATGTCGCCGCTCGCCGCGAACATCACGTCGACCGTCGCGCTGTTCCCCGCGCAGATCACGTCCGGGTACGCCGGCCGCAAGCTGGTCAGCGGCGCGGGCGGCCTGCCATTCTGGGCGTTGTTCGTGCTGAGCATCGCCGGCGGCGCGGCGGGTGGACTGCTGTTGCTGCACACGTCGCCTGCGGTGTTCGCGCGGCTCGTGCCGTGGCTCGTGCTGTTCGCGACGGCCCTGTTCACGTGGGGGAGCTTCTTCCGCAAGCCCGGCGCCGCGGGCGCCATGCACCTCGGACCCGTGGCGACGGCGGTCGCGCAATTCCTGATCGCCGTCTACGGCGGCTATTTCGGCGGCGGCATCGGCATCCTGATGCTGGCCGCGCTGACGATGGCGGGGCTCGCCGCGCGCAATGCGGGCGCCACGAAAAACGTGCTGGCCGGCGTGATGAATGCGTCGGCCGTCGTCCTGTTCCTGACGTCGCCCGACCTGCACTGGCTGCAGTGCGGCGTGCTGGCGGCGGGCGCCGTCATCGGCGGCTTGCTGGGCGCATGGGCGCTGCACCGCGTGAACGAGAAGGCGCTGCGCGTCGCCATCGTCTGCATCGGCATCGCGCTCACGGTCGGGTTGTTCCTGAAACCCATTTGAAGCGCGCTGGACACGGCCACCGGCTTGGTCTACAGTGGAATCATGCGGTATCGCCATGAATGATTCCGCCAGGAAGGTAGGTGCGCCATGCTGGATTTACTTTATGGGCTCGAACCGGATCTTGCGTTGCACGCGATCGTGCTGGCATTCGGTTGCGCGACGTTTCTCCTGATCCTGTTGTGGCGGCGTTGCCCCAACTGTACCTGGCAGGAGTGGTCCAGCGAGTTGCTGGGCCGCGACGAGAAGGACGACGCAGCCCAGGACTAGCCGGTCAGTCGGTGCCCTCCGCGTGGTAGTGGTCGGCCTGCACCTTCCCGTTCACGCCGTGCGTGCGCACGTCGGGCGTGATCGGCAGCATGCTCGCGTTCCAGCTTTCCCATTCCCCTTTCAGCTTGTCGAATACGTCCGGATGACGCTGCGCCAGGTTGGCGCGTTCGCGCTGGTCCACGCTCACGTCGAACAGGAAGTCGTTGCCGTTGAGGCGCAGGTATTTCCAGTTGCCCGAGCGGACGGCGCGCTGGGCGTTCGCCTTGTAGCGCCAGAACAGCGTCCGCTCGACCGGCGCGCGCTGGCCCGTCAGCACGGGCAGCAGGTCCTGGCCGTCGGGCGGGTAGGCCGGATCGGGCGCGCCGCCGGCCGCGGCGAGCAGGGTCGGCAGCCAGTCCATGCTGATCGCGACCTGGTCCGTCGTCGTCCCGGCACCAAGGCGGCGCGGCCAGCGCACGATCGCGGGCACGCGGATGCCGCCTTCCAGCAGTTCCGTCTTCTGGCCGCTGAACGGCCACGTCTTCGAGAAGCGCTCGCCGCCGTTGTCGCTCGTGAAGATGACAATCGTGTCGTCGGCGAGGCCCTTGTGCCGCAGTGCGTCGAGTACGCGGCCGATCGCAGTGTCGAGCCCCGTCACCATCTTGCCGTACGTGACCAGGTCGCCGCCGTCGTAGTGGAAGATGTTGCCGATATCGCGCGACACGGCTTCGTCGCCCGGACCTTCCCATGGCCAGTGCGGCGCCGTGAAGTGCAGCGACAGGAAGAACGGCTGCTTCCCATCCTGTTGGGCGATGTATTCCGTGGCGCGCTCCGCGAGCAGGTCGGTGTAATAGCCGGCCTTGTGCACGGGGACTTCGCCTTCGTACAGGTCTTCCGGGACCTCGGGGCCGACGCCCGGCTTGTGCGTGAAGTAGTCGATGGCGCCGCCGTAGTTGCCGAAGAAGACGTCGTAGCCGCTCTTGAGGGGACCGAACACGGGCAGGTAGCCCAGGTGCCACTTGCCGAACAGCGCGGTGCGGTAGCCCGCCTTCTTCAGCAGCGACGGCAGGGTCGGGTGCTGCGGCGGCAGGCCGATGGTCTTCGACGCCCCGGCGATCGGCTCTTCCAGCCCGCCGCGCAGGCGGTACTGGTAGCGGCCCGTGATCAGGCCGAAACGCGTGGCGGAGCACACGGCGGAATTGGCGTAGGCCTGCGTGAAGCGCACACCCTGCGCGGCCAGGCGGTCGAGGTTCGGCGTGGTGAAATCCGTGTTGCCGTAGACGCCCAGGTCGGCGTAACCCAGGTCGTCCGCGAGGATGAAGACGATGTTCGGCTGCCGGTCCTTGCGGTCGGCCGCGAACAGCGCCTGCGGGGCGAGGGCGAGGGCGGGGAGACCCTTGATGACGGCGCGGCGTTTCTGGTCGGTTTTGCTCATGATGGTTCCTTGCTTAGAAATCGAGACGGGCGGTCGCGCCGATCGTGCGCGGCGTGCCGATGACGGCGTTGTACGAGCCGAACGTGCCGTTCCACATGCTCGTGTAGTACTGGCGGTCGAACAGGTTGCGGGCCCACAGCTGCACGTCCCACGCGTGCTCGCCGTTCGAGCGCACGCCGGCGGACAGGTTGGCGAGGCCGTACGCCGGAATGCGCGAATACTTCGACGCGTCCAGCGTGCCGTAGGTCGACGAGCGGTACGACACGTTGCCGTTCACATAGGCGCGCCACGTGTCATCCAGCGGAAGTTCCCAGCGCGCGCCCACGTTCGCGGTGCGGCGCGGCGCGTTGACGAGGGCGTCGCGGCCGGACAAATCGCACGACACGGCATTCACTTCCGGTGCGCACGGCGCGTTCTTGTACGTCAGGTAGCGCGGGTCGTTGAACGACACGTTCGCCTGGATGTGCAGGGTGCGCACGGGGATCGCGAGGGCCTCGAGCTCGATGCCGCGGGTGCGCACGTCGCCGGCGTTCGTCAGGTACGACGTCCGCGTCGTCGGGTCGTAGGCATTGCTCTGGTAGCCGTGGACGACGGTCGCGAACAGGTTCGCGTTCAACTGCAGGCGACGGTTCAGCAGCGTGCTTTTCACGCCCAGTTCGGCCGCGTTCGCGCGTTCGGCGCCCACCAGCAGCGACGCCGCGCCGGCCGCGCCGGGCACCTGCAGGTTGATGCCGCCGGACTTCTCGCCGTGCGACAGGCTGGCGTACAACAGGACGTCGTCCCACGCTTTGTAGCCGGCCGAGAGCAGCGCGCTGGGACTGGACTGGTGCAGCGCCAGCGGACCGGAATCGTAGGCGCCGTAGCGCGCGTTGCGCACGGTGAGGGCGGGGCCGCTGACCGTCGGGCCGACGGGTGCGTAACGGACCACGCGCACGCGCTTGTCCTCGTACGTGCCGCGCAGGCCGGCCGTCAGGTCCCAGCGGTCGGTGGCATGCCACGTGGCCTGGCCGAACAGCGCGTAGCTGTTGACGCGCAGCGTGCCCGGCGAGTTGCTGGTGACGTCGTTCCACGCGCCGACCGGATTGCCGTTGAAGCGGTCGGCGAGGGGACCGTTGACGGTGAACGCGTTGTTCTCCAGCTCCTGGTAGTAATAGTAGGCGCCGGCGACGGTGTCGACCGCGCCCGGGCTGCTTCCCCAGCGCAGCTCTTGCGTGAACTGGCGGTGTTTCGCGGACTGGCCCACGTTCAGGGTCACCGGCACGTCGAGACCGTCGTCGTTGTGCGGCACGAAGTTCCAGGTGCGCCACGCGCTGATCGAGGTGATGCGGCTGGCGTTGGCGAGGTTCCAGTTGGCTTCCGCCGATACGCCGCCCTGGTGCACGTTCACGTGCGAGCCGTTGTCGAGGGCGACGGCGCGGTCTTCCGGATCCGTGACAGGATGCCCGCCGACGAGGACCGCCTGCGCGAGATACTTGCCGGTCGCGCCGGCGTTATAGAAAATCAGCGTGCCGTTGTTCGAGTCTTCCTCGTTGTAGTCGGCGATGACGCGCAGGCTGAAGTCCTTGCCTGGCTCATACAGGGCCTGGGCGCGCAGGCCCTGGCGCAGGCCGCCCTGCACGCGGGTGCCGTTGTAGCGGTTGCGGATATAGCCGTCGTCCTGAGTGCGGTACACGGACAGGCGCGCCGCCAGGTCGTCCGTCACGGGACGGTTCAATACGAGCTTGCCCTGCACGTAGCCGTAGCTGCCGGCCGAGATTTCCGCCTGCGACTCCACGTCGTGCGCCGGCTTGCGCGACGAGATGTTCACGACGCCCGCCGTCGTGTTCTTGCCGAACAGCGTGCCCTGCGGGCCGCGCAGCAGTTCCAGCTGTTCGATGTCGAGCGCGTCGAACGCCGCCATGCCGGGGCGGGCGAGGTAGACGTTGTCGAGGTACAGGCCCACGCTGCCTTCCAGGCCGTCGCTGGCGGGGTTGTTGCCGAGACCACGCACCGCAAAGCTCATCTGGCGGGCGTGGACGTAGTTGATCGTCGTGCTGGGCAGCAGTTGCTGCAGGTCCTGGGCGCGGTAGACGCGGTTCGCCTCCAGCTCGTCGCCGTTCAGCACCGTCATCGGCGTCGGCACGCTCTGCGCGCTTTCGACGCGGCGGCGGGTGGAGACGAGCACCGTCTGGATCGTGTCGGACAGCGGTTGCGTGGCGGCGGGATCGGGGCCCGCATCGGCGGCGGCGACGAGCACCGGCGCGACGGCGGCATCCGGCCCCGCGTTTGGTCCCGATTCCTGCGCCCACACGCAGCCGGCGCACATCATCATGGCCGCCGCCGCGATGATGGTGCGTGAAACGGCCGGCGCGCCGTGGCGCCTGGTCTTGTGCTGAGCTGCGGATGCGTAAAACACGTGGTTCTCCTTGAACGTCATGAAAATCGGGATGAGCGAAGCCGCTGCGGCGCGGGGGGGCGCGCCGCAGGCGTTACAAAAAAATGAAAGGGTCAGCGCGTGCTGGCGACGGTGTCGAGCGGACGCTCGCTGCGCGGCGTACCGGCCGGCACCCAGTCGTACGGCACGGGCTGGGCGCGATAGACCCAGTTCGTGCGCACCGTGCGTCCGCTGCCGCCGACGGCGGAATCGCCGTAGAACGGGCTGACGTATTCCCACACGATCTCGCCCTGCGGCGTGACCTGGAATACCCGGCCGTTCATGCCTTCGTCGATGAGGGTGTTCCCGTTCGGCAGGCGGCGCGCGCTGCTGATGAAGGCGCTGTAGAAGCTCCACTGCGTCTGCTTCGAATCCACCGCGGTGTACTCCCACACGATCTCTTTCTTGACCGGGTCGATTTCCAGCACGCGCGAGTGCGGGAAGATGCCGGGGCTGACGATCGGGTAGCCGGCCTCGCCCTGGTTGTCGAACACGATCAGGTTGCCGGCGCCGGGCAGGCCGGGCGCGATCAGGTGCGGGTCGTGCTGGCCGATCAGCTGGTCGACGGGACGCGGCAGCTTGCCGCCCGCCGGCGCGAAATCGGGGCCGAGGCGCCATACGACCTTGCCCGTCTTCTTGTCGATGATGGCGACGATGTTCGCCTGGCGCGAACTGATGATCACGTTGTCCGGCGCGAAGCGCGCGTCGCCGCCGTCGAACCATTTGTTCGGGCCGAGGACACGGGCGCTGTTCGTGTGCAGGTAGTCGACCGCTTTGGCGCCGTCGCGCGGCGCGGCGTTGCGCAGCTGGTCCAGCGCGGCTTTTGAAAAGCCGAATTCGTCGAGGTGGTCGGACGCCGTCCAGCGCCACACGATCTTCCCTTGCGGGTCGACTTCGTACAGCACGTCGTCCAGCACCCGCGGCGCCTTGAAACCCTTCACGTCATGCACGAGGTTCGCCAGCACGAGCGTGTTGCCGTTCGCGAGACGCTCCCAGTCGTGGTGCTGCTTCGCCGCGCCGCCGGGCGCAGCGTTTGTCGTCGTGTCGGCGCCGCCGTACGCGGTTTGCGCGGCCGCACCCCAGCGCCACACGACCTTGCCGTCCCAATCCAGTTCGCCGATCGCGGTATTGCCGAGTCCATTGCCCGCGGTCTGTACGCCCGGCAGCTGCGCCAGCTGCAGCAGCACGCGGCCGCGTGCGCCGCCGGCTTTGGCCGGTTCCACCAGCACGGGCGGGAAGCCTTCCTGCGCCCACTGGTGCACCTCGTTGCCGTTCATGTCGATCAGGTGCGTCTTCTTGTCCTGGCCCGAAAACAGCACGTAGCCGTTCCACGCCTTCTGCGGTTCGTAGCGGGTGACGCCCGTCGGGAACACGCTGGGCGCGGCCAAGACGGCCGCCACCGGCAGCATGCACAGGGCCAGCAGGGCGCACGTTTGCAGGCGGCGTGCCTGTTGCTGTCGTTGTCGGAGGCGGGCCAGGCGGCGCTTGGGGTTGGCGGTCATGACGTCCCTTTCGTTATGGATGAGTCGAAACATCTTACGAAGGGAAGGGCCGATGCAGAACGAATATGTTGACATATCCATATCCCGGCGACACTTATAACGATATGCGGTTTTTGCAACACCTTGCTGCCGCGGAGCCAACAACTTGATGAATAAAAGAGATTGACGACCCGAATATCTGCAACTACCATAATCATAATTACGGTTATGATTTCATCCAACACCACCCAGAAGGGACTTGTATGCGTTTTTCCGTCTTCCTCAACGCCCGCACCATGACGCCGGACGCCGACCGCCAACTGATCGTCGACCTGGAGCGGCACGCCCTGCTGGCGGGCGAGCTCGGTTTCGATGCGATCTTCCTGCCGGACCACCACTTCAACGGCTACATGGCGATCGCCAGCGACAGCTACATGTTCGCCTCGTACCTGGCCGCGAAGCTGCCCGCCATGCACTTCGGCTTCTCCGTCACGACGGTGCCGCTGCATCACCCGGTCCGTTTCGTCGAGCGCATCAACATCCTCGACCACCTCACGAAGGGCAAGCTGCTGGTGGGCGTGGGTTCCGGTACGACGCCGGAAGAGATGATCGGCTTCGGCGTGAACTACAAGGACGCCGGCCGCATCGCCGAGGAAAACCTGGCCGCCGCGGAAGCGCTGTGGAACAAGCGCATGGAAGACGACGCGATCGAGCTGGACGGCTTCCACAAGGGCCGCGTGCTGCAGCGTATCGCCCCGAGCCCGTACGGTGAAAAACATGCGCGCCTGATGCCGGTGGCGATGAAGGACGCGAGCATCACGCGCGCCGCCGTCAACGGCTGGCCCGCGTTCATCCCCGCGTTCACGCCGCCGCAGATCGGCGGCCTGGAACCCCTGACGCACGTGAAGAAATACTTCGGCAAATACCACGAGCAGTTGCTGGCCGCCGGACACTCCAGTGAGACCGTCAAGGACGCGCTGTCGTGGACGACGCACAGCTACCAGTGCGTCCACCTGGCCGAGACCGACGAACAGGCGCGCAAGGAAGTGCTGGAAATCCTGACGTCGTACCAGGAAGCGGTCGACCGCGAAGCCGCGTTCAATGCCAAGGCGGAAAGCGACGACGCGAACAGGAAGACCGACCGCACCGGCAGCGCGCTGACGGAAGAATGGATGGCCACGTGGTGCCTGTACGGCAGCCCGGCCACCGTCATCGACAAGCTGCGCGCGTACCAGCAGGTCGGTATCGGCAACATCCTGTGCGGCACCGTCACCGGCCCGCTCACGGAGCAGCGCCTCGCGTACGCGGATCAGACCCTGCGCCTGTTGGCCCAACACGTGATCCCGGCATTCCAATGAGCGAATCGACCTTGACCCTGGACGAGATGGCGAGCCTCACGGCCGGCGCCTCCATGTGGTCCACGGCCGCCATCCCGCGCGCGGGCGTCCCGTCGCTCGCGATGGCGGACGGCCCGATGGGCGTGGCCGGCCCGCGTGTGGACGAGCGCGATGTGTCGCTGCTGACGCCCGCGCCCGTCGCACTCGGCGCCAGCTGGGACAGGGAACTCGTGCAGCGGGTCGGGCGCCTCGTCGGCGGCGAGGCGATCCGCCGCAAGGTGGACCTGATGCTCGCGCCGAACCTGAACCTCGCGCGCAGCCCGCTGGCCGGCCGCGCGTTCGAGTATTTTTCCGAAGATCCGCTGCTGTGCGGACGGCTCGGCGCGGCGTGGATCCAGGGCTGCCAGTCCGTCGGCACGGGCGCGGTCGCAAAACACCTCGTGTGCAATGACAGCGAGACGGCGCGCGATTCCATGAACGCCGTCGTCGACGAGCGCACCCTGCGCGAAGTGTACCTGGCGCCGTTCGAGATGGCCGCGCAGGCCGGCTGCGCCGGGATGCTCACCGCGTACAACAAGGTGAACGGCGCCTGGTGCGCGGAAGCCGGGAAAATCGTGCGCGACGTCGCGAAAGGCGAGTGGACATTCGACGGCGTGTTCATGAGCGATTGGTTCGGCACGCATTCGACGGCGCCATCGCTGAACGGCGGCCTGGACCTCGAGATGCCCGGGCCCGCACGCTTCCTCGGTGCGAAGAGCGCGGGCGCGGTGGCGGAAGGGCAGGTCGACCTGGAACGTGTGCGCGACGCGGCCGAACGCGTGGCGCGGACGGCGCGCCGATTCGGGCAGGACAAGGGCGCGCCGCTGCCCGCCGCGGAAGCCAGCGGGCTCCTCGTGGAAGCGGCCGCCGCCGGCTTCACGCTCGTGCGCAACGACGACGCCATCCTGCCGCTGGACCCCGCGCGCTACCCGCGCATCGCGGTGCTCGGCCCGAACGCGAGCGCGCCTTGCTTCCAGGGTGGCACGTTCGCCAAGATCGCCGTGCGGCCGGATGCGCTGCTGCCGCTGGACGCGCTGCGTGCCCGCTTCGGCGATGCGATCGCCGTGTACGAGCCGGGCGTCGATCCGCAGCCGAAGCTGCCGCGCATGCCTGCCCGGCCCGCACGCGACGTCGACGGCTGCACGCGTGGCATGACGCTCGACTACTTCGACAATCCCGACTGCGCAGGCAGCCCGCTCCTCTCCGAAACGCGCGACACGAACTCGCTGACGTGGTTCCACGGCGTGCATGCGGCCGGCGCGCTGCAGCACGCTGCGGCCACGCGGGCGAGCGGCGTCGTCACGGCGACCGCCGACGGCCCGCACCGGTTTTACATCGGCGGCACGGGCGCGCTGCGCCTCGTCGTCGACGGCGTCGAAGTGTTCCGGCGCGACGAACAGCTGGCGCCCGGCGACGTGATGGGCCGGCTGAAGAGCGGCGACGCGGATTGCGTCACGGTCGACCTGCGCGCCGGCGAGGAAGTGAGCGTCGTCGCCGAGCTGCGCTACTCGCCAGCGCGTTGCCAGGGTCTGTGGTATGGCGTGCGCGGCCCGGACAGCAACGAGGCGATGATGGCCCGCGCCGTCGCGGCGGCCCGTGCGGCGGATGCCGTCGTGCTGGTCGTCGGCGAGACGTCGGATGCCAGCGTCGAAAGCAAGGATCGCGTCGACACGCGCCTGCCGGCCGAACAGGTCGAACTGATCGAACGGGTATGCGCCGCGAACCCGGACACGATCGTCGTCACCAACGTGGGCCACGCGTTCGATACGCGCTGGGAGTCGCGGGCGAAGAGCGTTCTGCATTGCTGGTACCCGGGCGAGGAATTCGGCCGCGCGCTGGCGCAGGTGCTGGCGGGCGACCGCGAGCCGGGCGGCCGCATGCCCGTCACCATCGCCTGCGACGATGCCGATTACCCGGCGCTGTCGCTGCAGCCGGATGCGAACGGCGACCTGCCGTACAGCGAAGGCACGCGGGTCGGCTACCGCGGCCTGGCCGCGCGCGGCATCGCCCCGCGCCAGGCATTCGGCGCCGGCTTCGGCTACACGACGTTCGCATTGGACGGCGCCGTGGTCGACGCAGACGGCCCGGATGGCTGGACCGTGAGCGTTGACGTCCGCAATACCGGCACCCGCGCCGGCGCGGAAGTCGTGCAGGTGTACCGCGCGGCGCCCGAGCTGACGCTCGTCGGTTTCGAGAAAGTCCAGCTGGCGGCCGGCGAGAGGCGCATGGTACGCATCGCCCTCGACCGCCGCCGGCTGCAAACGTGGCAGGACGGCTGGACGGACCTGCCGGGTTCCGTCGAACTCTTCGTGGGCCGGTCCAGCGCCGACCTGTCCCTTGCCGTACAAGTCAACACGAATTAACCAGGAGATCACCATGAATGCCATCGATACCCATTTCGCCGACCGTCCGTTCATCGTCGGCATCGGCGGCACGACCCGCCCGGGCTCCAGCACCGAGAGCGCGCTGCGCACGGCGCTGCAGTACGCCGAAGACCTGGGCGCGGACACGCAGCTGTTCGGCGGCGAGGCCCTCAGCACGCTCGACGTGTTCTCGCCCGAAGTACGCGAGCGCAGCCCGGCGCAGCGCGCCATCGTCGACGCCGTGCGGCGCGCGGACGCCGTCATCTTCGCCTCGCCGGGCTACCACGGCGGCGTCTCTGGCCTCGTCAAGAACGCCATCGACCTGCTGGAAGACCTGCGCGCCGACGAGCGCGTGTACCTGGACGGCATGCCGGTCGGCTGCATCGTCACGGCGGCCGGCTGGCAGGGTTGCAACACGACGCTCGGTGCGATGCGCTCGATCGTGCACGCGCTGCGCGGCTGGCCGACGCCGCTCGGTGTGACCCTGAACACGGCCGGCGTCAAGCTGTTCGACGCGCAGGGGCAGTGCCTGGATGCCCAGGTGGCGGCCAGCCTGAAGGTGCTCGCGGAGCAGGTCGTCAACCCGGCTGGTGTGTTTGCCCGAGGTAATAAAAAATCAGAATTATTGTTATAAAACCTGTGCTATGCTGGCTAAAAAAACGATACACGCGGAGACAAGCATGAAGATTCACATGATAGTGACCGGGCCGGCGAGCCCGTCCCGCCGGGCCGCGCTGGGCGCGCTGCTGGCCGGCGTCGCCACGGCGGGCGCCTGGACCAGCGTCTCGGCCGCGGCCGCGCTGCAAGGCGCCGGCGCGAGCGCGGCGCGCACGGCCGGCCTCACCAGGTCCGAACTGAAGATCCTGACGGTGGCGGCAGACGTCATCGTGCCCGTGACCGACACCCCGGGCGCCGTCGCGGCCGGCGTGCCGCACTTCATCGACGCGCTGGCGAAGCACTGGATGAATGCGGACGAGCTGGCGCAATTCCGCGCCGGTCTCGCGGACCTCGACAAGCGCGCGCACCAGCGCTACCAGCGCGGCTTCGCGGCCTGCACGCCCGCGCAGGCCGCGGCGATCCTGCAAGACCTGCGCACATCGAGCCCGTACGAAGGCCGCACGTTCGAACTGGCGGCCCGCATCGAAGACCCGAAGGCGCCGTTCTACCTGCGCCTGCGCGACCTGGTCGTCTACGGCTACTTCACGTCCGAGATCGGCAGCACGAAAGAACTGCGCTACGTCGCGGTGCCGGGCCGCTTCGACGGCGACGTCGACGTCAAGACCTGGCCGTACCAGAACGTCATCTGAATCGCGCGAAAGGACAACCATGAATCAAACGACCGAATTCGACGCGATCGTGATCGGCTCCGGCATTACCGGCGGCTGGGCGGCGAAGGAACTCACCGAGAAGGGTTTGAAGGTACTCATTCTGGAACGCGGCAAGCCGCTCGAACACCAGAAGGGCTACGTGCACGAATTCACGCCGCCGTGGCAGGCACCCGAACAGGGCTTGCCGGACCGCGAACTGGACGCACGCGAATACGAAATCCAGAGCAAGATCGAGCGCGGCGCGTTCAGCTGGGCCAACCGCCAGTACTGGATCAACGACCGCCAGAACCCGTACGAACAGGTGAAACCGTTCCGCTGGCACCGCACCGACGTGCTGGGCGGCCGCTCGCTGACGTGGGGTCGCCAGTCCTATCGCTGGGGCCCGGACGACTTCCTGCAGAATAAGCGCGACGGCCACGGCAACGACTGGCCGATCCGCTACGCCGACCTGGAGCCGTGGTACACGCACGTGGAAAAATTCATCGGCGTGAGCGGCGCGCCGGAAGGGCTGGAAAACTTCCCGGACGGGCACTACCTGCCGCCGTTCGAGATGACGGCGCTGGAAAAACACCTCAAGCGCACCGTGGAATCGAAGTGGGCGGACCGGCGCGTGACGATCGGCCGCGTGGCCAACCTGACGGAAGCGCTGGATGGCCGCGGCCCGTGCCAGCGCCGCGCCATCTGCAACCGCGGCTGCTCGTTCGGCGCGTATTTCAGTTCGCTCAGTTCCACGCTGCCCGCCGCGCAGAAGACGGGCCTCCTCACGATCCGCACGGACAGCGTCGTGGAAGCGATCGACGTCGATCCGCAGACGAAGAAGGCGACGGGCGTGCGCGTGATCGACGCGAAGTCGGGCGAGCGCCTGCGCTTTGGCGCGAAGGTGATCTTCCTGAATGCGTCGACGTACGGCACGCTGCAGATCCTGCTGCAATCGAAGAGCGCGCTGCACCCGAACGGCATCGGCAACCACAGCGACGTGCTGGGGCGCTACCTCGTCGACCATGCGGGCGTGGGCGCGTTCGCCGAGATCCCCGGCTTCGACGACCGCAACTACAGCGGCCGCCGTCCGACGGGCATCCTCGTGCCGCGTTTCCGTAACGTCGGCCGCCAGGACGCGGACGCCGATTTCACGCGCGGCTACGGCTACCAGGGCGGCGCCATGCGCGACGACTGGACGAATACGGCGGCGCAGACGGACGGCTTCGGCGCGGAGATGAAGCACCAGATCGCGCGGCCAGGCAAGTGGATCGCGTTCCTCGGCGCGTTCTGCGAACAGCTGCCGCAGAAGGACAACCGCGTCGTGCTGAACGAGAACAAGCGGGGCGGTTTCGGCCTGCCGCAACTGAGCTTCGACGTGGCGTACGGCGAGAACGAACGCCGCATGAAGCTGGACGCGGCCAAACAGGCGGAGCAGATGCTCGTCGCCGCGGGCGCGAAGCACGTCGTGACGATTCCCGTGCGTGCGATTCCAGGCGTCTCCATCCACGAGATGGGCGGCGCGCGCATGGGCCGCGACCCGGCGGAATCCGTACTGAACGCGCACAACCAGGTGCACGGCGTACCGAACCTGTTCGTCACCGATGGTGCCGCGATGGCATCGTCCGGCACGGTGAACCCGTCGCTGACGTACATGGCGCTGACGGCGCGCGCGGCGGATTACGCCGTCGCCCAACTGAAGGCGGGCGCGCTGTGATTTCGGCTAGAATCCGCCTTTACCATCACTGACCACGACGACGACATCCATGGAGAGCGCAACCGCCCACGCCCGGGCGCCCAAGCAGGGCCGCAGCCGGCAATCGTTCGACCGCATCATCGAGGCGACCATCGACCTGCTGCGCGAACGGTCCTACGACCAGATCACGCTCGCCGAGATCTGCCAGCTGGCCGGCGTGTCCACCGGCGCGCTGTACGGCCGCGTGACCGGCAAGGACGAGCTGCTGCGCGCCGTGCAGGTGCGCTTCTTCGAACGCCTGGACCAGGCGTTCACGGAGGAGGCGCAGCGGATCGCGGCGCAGGCGCACGGCCTCGCGCAGGTCGTGCCGGCCGTCGTGGCGGGCCTCGGCAACCTGCTGAAGGAAAACGCCAGCGTGCTGCGCTCGTTCATGCTGCGCGGCGCGGCGGATGAAGTCATCGGCGCGGCCGGCAAGAAGTCCGCGTACGAGAACCACGCCAAGTTCAGCCGCCTCGTGGAAGCGTGCAAGGCCGAGATCCGCCATCCGAACCCGGCGCGCGCGATCGAGGCGAGCATGTTGCTGATCTATGCGACCCAGGCCCGGTTCCTCGGCCTGGACAGCTTCGGGGGCAAGGGGGAGGCGCGCGGCTGGGAAGAACTGCTGGAAGACCTGAGCGACATGATGCTGGCGTACCTGCTGTTCGTGCCTGGGCGCTGAACATAGGCGGCTTGTTGCCGCCGATTTTTTGAACTCGAACATAACCAGAATTACGATTATAAATATGACGACCAATAAACTCCGCTGGGCCTACATGGACCACTGGCGCATCGATACGCCGCAGGGCCAGCTGTCGCAATACACGTCCGTGCAGCGTTTCGACGATTTCCTGAAGCAGATCGCCGCGCTCGGCTTCGAGGCGATCGAGACCTTCGACTTTCACCTCGGCCCGCTGCGCGAACTGTTCGGCAGCCTGGAAAACGCGCGCGCCTTCATGCAGTCGCGCGGCATCGACAGGGTCCTGAGCCTGTTCCACGCCGTGATGTACGACGAGCGCCAGAGCGCGCCGCACGTGCGCTCCACGCACGACCATATCGTCAACTACGCCGAATACATCATGCGTTCCAGCCAGGGCCTGGGCGTGGAAAACTTCATCGTAATGCCGGCAGGGCTGTACTACGACGTGGAACCGGTCACGGACGACAAGATCCGCGCCTGCGCCGAACTGTGGAACCGCGTCGGCGAAATGACGCAGAAATACGGCGTCAAGACGTGCTGCCACCACGAGTTCTTCTGCGGGATCCGCACGGCCGAACAGCTGCGCAAATTCTACGAATGGACCGACCCGCGCTACGTGTTCTTCTACTGCGACACGGCGCAACATGTGATCGCCGGCGTCGACCCCGTCGACCTGTATCTGAAACTGGCGGACCGCTGCGGCGGCTTCCACATGAAGGACACCTTGCACGTCGACCTGACGGGCGACTACCGCCGCAAGCCCGACGCCGAGGTGATGGCGCCGACGACGCCGCGCTGGTTCCACGAGATGGGCGTGCCGGGCGGCCTCGTCGACTTCCCCGCGCTGATGGCCGCGATGAAGGACCGCTGCTACGAAGGCTGGGTCGGCGTGGAGCACGACAAGGCCGACGTCGGCGGCGGCAACTACCCGGAAAGCACCGCGTTGTCCGCCTGGTACATCCAGCACGTCCTGAAAAAAATCTACGCCTGACCGGAAGACCAGCATGCACAAACAGATCAAATGGGGCTATGCCCTGAACCAGTGGAAGGCCGGCTTCACGAGCTTCGCGCGCCTGGAAGAAATCGAACGCGCCTTCAAGGTGACGGCCGCCTGCGGTTTCGATGCCGTGGAATTGAACGCGGGCAGCGGCCGCTGGGACCCGATCGGGCGCCCGGAAAACATCGCGATCAACTTCGGCTCGGCCGACCACTTCCGCCTGAAGCTGAAGGACTGGGGCATCCAGCGCGTGGCCAGTACGTTCTTCGATCCGACCGTGATGAGCTTCGAGGAGCTGCATTTCGGCCTGATGAGCACCCAGCCGGCCGACCACCCGCGCATCCTCGCGCAGGCCCGCATCCACGCGGAATTCCTGGCCGAGCTGAAAGGCGAATATCTGGTCGTGCGCCCGTTTCCGTCCTGGTGGAAGGAGGGCGGCCTCACGCCCGAGCGCATCGCGGCGGCGGCCGATTGCTGGAACGCGGTCGGTGCGATGACGGCGGCGCTGGGCCTGAAAACGGTGCTGCACGTGGACGCGCTGTCCGCGCTGCGCACGGCCGAGGAACTGGAGCGGTTGATGTCCCTGTGCGACGCGGACAACGTGGGGCTGTGCTTCGACACGGCCGAGCTGACGATCGCGGGCCACGACGTCGTCGCGCTGTACCGCCGCTTCCATGAGCGCGTGTGGCACTTCCAGTTCAAGGATGCGCTGGCCGTCGACACGCTCGACGAGTACAAGCTGCAGAACGCGGAGCGCGCGCTGGTCGCGGCCGGCGGCGAGCGCGGCATCCAGCGCTGGTTCGGCGAAATGGGGACGGGTCTCGTCGACTTCCCGATGCTGCTTGCCGCCATGCGCGAGCTGGGCTACGCCGGCTGGATCATCGTCGAAAGCGACAAAGGGCCCGCGCCGATCGCGACGGGGATGATGCTCAACAGCTGGTACCGGCAGCACGTACTGGACCGCCGCGCCGACTGACCTTTTTCAGGATAGATCGCCATGCATCCCACTTCCATGTCGACACCGGCCGTGACACCGTTCGCAGCGGCGCCGCGCCGCCACGGCGGCCTTGCGCAGGGCATTGCGCTGATGGCCATCGTGAACATGCCGTCGCTGGCCCTGTCCGCGCTGGTGCCTGGCCTGCCGCAGTTGTTCCAGCAGTTTTCGAACGTGCCTCACTTCCAGCTGCTCGTCCCGATGATCATCACGGTGCCGTCGCTGTGCGTGGCGCTGACCTCGGGCTTCACCGGCATGCTGGCGGACCGCTACGGGCGCCGCAACCTGCTGCTCGCGGCGTTGTTCGCGTTCGCGCTGCTGGGCCTCGCGCCGCTGCTGTTCGACAGCCTGCTGCTGATCGTCGCGAGCAGGGTGATCGTCGGCGTGGCGGAAGCCGCGATCCTCACGGTCGGCAATGCGCTGATGGGCGACTACTTCGAGGGCGCGCAGCGCGAGAAGTGGCTCGGCTACCAGAACATGCTGTCGCCGCTGATCGGCTCATCGATCATCCTGGCGGGCGGCATGCTGGCGGGCGTGCACTGGCGCTATCCGTTCCTGCTGTACCTGATCGGCTTCGCCGTGTTCGCGCTGGCGTGGTTCGTGTGCTGGGAGCCCGAGCGCGACCGCACGGCCAACGGCGCCCAGGCCGTGGCGGCCTTCCCGTGGCGTTCGACCCTGCTCGTGTGCGGCGTCACGGTGCTGTTCTCGATGGTGTTCTTCGTGCAGGCCGTGCAGCACGGGCGCATCTTCGGCGACATGGGCGTCGCGTCGCCGGAACGCATCAGCGTGCTCGTGACCATCGCGAGCCTCGGCACGATCCTGGGCGGCTATCTGTTCAAGCGCCTCGGCGGCGTGTCCGTCACCTTGCGCCTCGCGGCCAGCATGGCGCTGTACGGCGCGTGCTACGTCGGTGTGGCGTGGGCTCCGAATGCGACGGTCGGCCTGCCGCTCGACGCGCTGGGCCAGGTGGGCGGCGGCCTGCTGCTGCCGGCGCTGATCGCGTGGGCGCTCACCCACTACCGCTACGAACACCGCGGCCGCGGCATGGGCCTGTGGGGCGGCTCGTTCTTCCTGGGGCAATTCCTCAGCGCGCCGCTGCTCACGCTGATCCAGGGCGCGGCCGGCACCTTCCTGGCCAGCGTCGCCGCCATCGGCGTCGTCTGCCTGTGCGCGTCCGTCGCCCTGGCAGTCACCGGACTTGCGGCGCGACGCGCCGCTTCCTGATTTCACGAAAGATTGATATGACATTTGCAGCCTGTATCGAATGGATGTTCACGAAGGGGAACGACGATCTCGCGTCGCGCATCCGCGCCGCGCACGCGGCCGGCGTGCCGGGCGTGGAATTCCACCTGTGGCGCGAGAAGGACCTGGACGCGATCGAACGCGCCCTCGATGACACCGGCGTGCGCCTCGTGAGCTTTTGCGTGGAGCCCCGCTGCAGCCTCGTCGATCCGGCCGACCACGACAAGGTGCTGGCCGCCATCGCCGACGCGATCCCCGTCGCGCAGCGCTTCTCCGGCGCCGGTATGGTCGTGGCGTCGGGCTTCACGCGGCCGGATGTGCCGGAGCAGGCGCAATTCGACGCCGCCGTGAGCGTCTTGCGCCGCGCGGCGGAGATGGCCCACGCAGCGGGTACCGTGGTGTGGCTGGAACCCGTGTACATGCTGCTGCACGGCCAGCGCATGTTCGTGGACACCATCGGCCGCGGCCTGGACATCGTCGCGGCCGTCGACAGCCCGGGCCTGCGCCTGCTGGCCGACGTCTATCACGCGGCGCAGACGAACGAGGACCTGGCGGAAGCGATCGGGGACCGCATGCGCTACGTCGCGCACGTGCAGGTGGCCGATACGCCGGGCCGCCACGAGCCGGGCACCGGCACGATCGCCTGGCCGGCAGTGATGGACGTGCTGCGCGCGAAAGGCTACGACGGCCTGGTCGGCCTGGAATACTTCCCGAGCGTGGACGATGCCGGATCGCTGGCGCTGACCCGGCGCGCGCTGGGCCTGGCGTAACGACGGCGGATGGTGCGCGATGCGATTCAATAAACTGGACCTGAACCTGCTGGTCGTGCTGAACGCGCTCCTCACCGAGTGCAACATCAGCCGCGCGGCGGAAAAGATCTACCTGAGCCAGTCGGCGACGAGCAGTGCGCTCGCGCGCCTGCGCGACTACTTCAACGACGAGCTGCTCGTCAGTGCCGGGCGCCAGCTCGTGCTGACGCCGCGCGCGAAGGAGCTGGTCGAGCCGGTACGCGAAGTCCTCATGCGCATCGACAGCACCATCGCCACGCAGCCGCAGTTCGATCCGGCCACGGAAACGCGCACGTTCACGATCCTCGTGTCCGACTACACGATGGCCGTGCTGGTCCCGCCGTTGCTGGAGGCGTTGTACCGCCAGGCGCCGGGCGTGCGCGTGAGCCTGCGCCACCAGTACGACCGCCAGCCGGCCGACGTGCTGGAGCAGGGCGACGCCGACTTCCTTGTCATCCCGTCGCAATACCTCGCGAAGGAGCACCCGTCCGCCGTGCTGTTCGAGGAAGACTACCTGTGCGTGACGTGGGAGGGCCACAGCCGCATCCAGGACAAGCTCACGTTCGACGATTACCTGTCGTGCGGCCACGTGATTCCCACGTTCGCGAGCGCCAATCCGTTGCCGACCCTGGACGGCTGGTTCATCGAGAGCTACGACGTCAAGCGCCGCGTGGAAGTGACGGCGCCGACGATGACGGGGCTGCCGTCGCTCGTCGTGGGCACCGACCGCATCGCCACCGTGCACCGCCGTATCGCCCTGCGCGCGCAGGAGGCCCTGCCGATCCGGGTGTGGGAACCGCCGCCGCGCATCCCCCGCCTCGTGCAATCGCTGCAATGGCACCGCCACCGCAACAACGACCCGGCCATCCGCTGGCTGCGCGACCTGTTCGTCGACGTCGCCCGCGGCGTTTGACCTCACCGACTATCGAAAAATGAATGAAGCCGTTTCCAGTGCGGAGGGCAGCGCGCACCATGCCGCCGCGTCGTACAGCCACCGCCGCCGCACGCTGGCGCTGATCGCCGTCGCCCTCGCGTTCGTGATCGACCTGCTCGACACGACCATCGTCAACGTCGCCGTCCCGTCCATCGGCGCCACCCTGCATGCGCCCAAGGCGGCGCTGGAATGGATCGTCGCCGGGTATGCGACGGCGTTCGCCGTGCTGCTGATCGTCGGCGGCCGGCTCGGCGACAGCCACGGCTACCGCCGCATGTTCCTGGCCGGGATCGCCGCGTTCACGGCGACGTCCGTCGCGTGCGGCCTCGCGCCGGATACCCTGAGCCTGCAGGTCGCGCGCCTGCTGCAGGGCGCCAGCGCCGCGCTGATGGTCCCGCAGGTGATGGCGCTCGTGCAAGTGATGTATCCGCCCGAGGAGCGCTACAAGGTCTACACCGTGTTCGGCTTCCTGGGCGGCTTCTCGGCCGCGCTGGGTCCCATCGTCGGCGGCCTGCTGATCGACGCCGACTGGCTCGGCCTCGGCTGGCGCCTCACGTTCCTCATCAACCTGCCGCTGGGCCTCGTCAGCCTCGTCGCCGGCGCGCTGTTGCTGCCGCCGGGCCGCGGCGTGCACCCGGTCGCGGTCGACCTGCGCGGCGCCGCTCTCTCCGTCGTCGTGCTGTTCGCGTTGCTGACGCCCCTGATCGAGGGGCCATCCCGCGACTGGCCGGCGGCGCTGGTGCTGATGCTGCTGGCTGCCGTGCCGCTGGGCTGGATCACGTGGCGTCACCTGCTGAAGCGCCAGGCGTGCCACGGCGACGCGCTCGTCGACCCCGCGCTGTTCCGGCTCCGCAAGGTGAGCCTCGGGCTGCTGTGCACCCTGTGCGTGAACCCGATCATGCCGGGCTACCTGCTCGTGATGACGTTCGCGCTGCAGACGGGCAGGGGGCTGACGGCCGCGCAGATGGCGTACGCCTGCGCCCCGATCGCGTTCGGCGCGATGACCGGCATCACCCTGCTGGGGCCCCGGCTGAACCGGCGCATCGGCGTACGCACGCTGCTGGCGGGGATCGGCGTCTCCGCCCTGAGCCTCGTGCTGTGCGCGTTCGCGCTGGACGGCGCTCTCTCCTGGCCGCTGCTGCTGGCGGCGCAATACGGCATGGGTATCGGCCTCGGACTGTGCGGGCCGCAGCTGTCGTTTGCCACCTTGCGCGACGTACCCGTCGCGTCGGCCGGCGTCGCGGCGGGACTGCTGACGACCGTGCAGCAGGTGGCGGCCGCATTCGGTGTGGCGCTGGCCGGACTCGTGTTTTTTCACGGCCTGGATGCCACGGCCGCCGGCGGCTACCAGCGCGCTTATTTGCACGTATTGCCGCTGCTGCTCGGTCTTCTGGCCGTGGGCGCGCTGGGCGCCGGCCGGCTCGCGAAGGCGATGCGGGCGTAGGTTCGGCGCCTATCCACGGCATGGATAGCTGCTATCGAAACAATCGCCCAACAGCCGCAATTTTTCGCTTGGGGAAACGAAAAGAAGTCGATATCATAATTCTGGTTCTATTTCCTGCACAAGACAGGATGCGGCGGCAAAGCCGCAGCCAATGACAAGGAGACACGCGATGCGCAACACCCTTTCCCAACCACGCCAGGCCGACTGGCGCCAGGGCTGGATCCTCGTGATCTCCGGCTTCCTGCCCGTGATGGCGATCATCGCCCTCGCACCCACGCTTCCCACGCTGCTGGGCCACTTCCGGGACGTCCCGAACGCCGCGTTGATGGTCCCGCTGCTGATCACCGCCCCCAGCGCCTGCATCGCCCTGTTCGCGCCCGGCGCCGGCGTCATCGCGGACCGCTTCGGCCGCCGCCCGCTGCTGCTGTGGTCCATGGCGTTCTACGGCGCCGGCGGGCTGGTGCCGTTCTTCATCGATAACTTCTGGGCCGTCGTCGCAGGCCGCTTCGTGATCGGCTTCGGCGAAGCGGGCGTACTGACGGTCGTGAACACGCTGCTGGCCGACTATTTCGAGGAGAAGGCGCGCCACCGCTGGCTGATGATCCAGGGCGTCGTCGGCTCGGTGCTCGGCACCGTCACCATCGCGAGCTCGGGCTTCCTCGCCGCGCAGGGCTGGCAATACCCGTTCCTCGTGTACGGCGTCGCGATCCCGATCCTGCTCGCCAGCCTCGCGTTCCTGTTCGAGCCGGAACCGCGCCGCAAGCAGGCGCACACCGGGCAGGCCGCGACGACGCGCTTCCCGTACGCCGTCGCGCTGACGGTCTGCGGCGTCACCGTCCTGCTGTCGACGATCTACTATGTCCAGGTCATCAACTTCTCCGTGCTGCTGAAGGACCTGGGCGTCAGCGATCCGAAATCGATCGGCCTGTCGATGGCGCTGCCGAGCATCGGCGTGCCGCTGGGCGCGATCCTGTTCAAGATGACGACGCGCTACGGCGCCGGCACGCAGATTTTCCTCGTATTCCTCGGCTATGCGATCGGACTGTCGGGCATCGGCCTCGCGCCGGACTACAAGGTGGCGCTGGCCTTCGCGTTCGTCCAGCAACTGGCCAATGGCCTGATCGTGCCGGCGCTGATCGCCTGGGCCCAGAGCAAATTCTCGTTCGAGCACCGCGGCCGCGGCATGGGCTGGTGGGCGAGCTCGTTCTTCGTCGCGCAATTCCTGTCGCCGGCCGTCGTCAACGTGATGCGCGCCGCCGTCGGCAGCCTGCAGGTCGCCTTCCTGGCGTTCGGCCTGATCGCGGCGGCGTGCGCCGCCGGCGCCTGCCTGCTCCATTACCGTGCGGCCCGCGCCGCCCGCCCGCAACCGGGCATGTAAGACCCACCGATTTTTACGCCAGCAACCGAGGACCCCCATGACCACACAGCATCGCATCAAGCGAGGCGTCTCGCTGTACAGCTACCAGTACGAGACCTTCCTGCGCACGATGACCCTCGACGACTGCATCGCCCACGCCGCCGGCCTCGGCGCGCGCGGCATCGAAGTCGTCAGCGAACAATCCTTCACCGGTTTCCCGAACGTCCCGGACGAGCAGGTCGCCGCCTGGTTCGCCTCGCTCGACCGCCACAACGCGTACGCCCAGTGCCACGACATGTTCATGGACATCAAGCTGTACAAGGACCGCCGCCTGAACTTCGACGAGATGGTCGCGTCGCTCGAGCGCGACCTGTATTTCGCCAAGCGCATCGGCTGCCCGACCGTGCGCATCATCGTGAACACGCCGCCGGAAGTCGTCGTCGCGTGCGTGCCGCTGGCGGAAAAGCTCGACATCCGCATCGGCATCGAAGTCCACTCGCCGTTCCACTTCGACCACCCGTGGATCCTGCGCTACACCGAGATCACGCGCGCCACCGGGTCGAACCACGTGGGCTATGTGCCGGACATGGGCATGTACATCAAACACTACCCGCCCGTCTTCCGCGACCGCTTCCTGCGCATGGGCGCCACGCCGAAGATCGTCGAGTTCATCCTGCAGGCGCACGAAGCGCGCGTGCTGCCGGACTACGTGATCATGGACGTGCGCAAACTGGGCGGTAATCCCGTCGACCTGCAGATGGCCGAGACGCTGCGCCACAACATCTGGAGCAACCCGCGCCGCATGCTGGAGTTCATGCCATGGATCTTCCACATCCACGCCAAGTTCTACGAGATCGACGAGACGGGCAAGGAACCTGCGATCCCATACGAGGAAATCATTCCCGTGCTGATCGAGGGCGGCTACGACGGCCACCTGTCCAGCGAATACGAGGGCCAGCGTCACATCGAGGACGCATTCGAGGTGGACGGGCGTGAGCAGGTGCGGCGCCAGCAAGAGATGTTCAAGCGCCTGTTGGGCGAACAATAAGGAGTATGGCATGTACGACAAACACATCATCTATCCGGATTCGCTGCGCAACGACGGGGACGCCGGCTGGCACGTGGGCGTGCGCCTGCCTTACTACCGCGGCCAGGTGCTGTCGGCCGTGGAAGATATCGCGCTGACCGTGGACGGCGAGAAGGTGCCGCGCGACGACGTGCGCTTCACGGTGCGCGGCAGGACGTGGACCCTCGACGAACTGGAGACGACCTACGACGAGCGCTGGGAATTCGGCGAAGTGGCCGACGTCTCCGTGCCCGGGCGCAGCCTCGCGCCCGGCAAGCACACCGTCACGGCCGCCGTGCAGCTGCGCATCTCGTACCTGCCCTGGAGCCCCGTGACATCCTGCACGACCGAACTCGAAGTCGATTAAGGAGGCGTCATGGCCACGACGATCAAGGGACCGGCGATTTTCCTCGCCCAATTCGCGGGCGACACCGCGCCGTTCAACGACTGGAAGGCGATCACGCGCTGGGCCGGCAGCCTCGATTACCAGGGCGTGCAGGTGCCGTCGAACGACCGCCGCCTGTTCGACCTGGCCCGCGCGGCGGAAAGTAAAACGTATTGCGACGAGATCGCCGGCATCGCGGCGGAAAGCGGCGTCGCGATCACGGAACTGAGCACGCATCTGCAGGGCCAGCTGGTCGCCGTGCACCCTGCGTACGACGAAGCGTTCGACGGCTTCGCGCCGCCCGAGCTGCGCGGCAACCCGGCGGCGCGCCAGCGCTGGGCCGTCGACCAGATGCTGCTGGCGGCGAAGGCGTCCGCGAACCTGGGCCTGACGGCGTCGATCAGCTTTTCCGGATCGCTCGCGTGGCCGTTCGTGTACCCGTGGCCGCAGCGTCCCGCGGGCCTGATCGAGACGGCGTTCGACGAACTGGCGCGCCGCTGGCGCCCGATCCTCGACGCCTACGACGACGCGGGCGTCGACCTCGCGTTCGAGCTGCATCCCGGCGAGGACCTGTTCGATGGCGCCACGTTCGAGATGCTGCTCGAACGCGTCGACCACCACCCGCGGCTGAACATTGCCTACGATCCGTCGCATTTCCTGCTGCAACAGCTGGACTACCTGGGCTTCATCGACCGCTACCGCGACCGCATCAAGGTCGTGCACGTGAAGGATGCCGAGTTCCGTCCCGATGCGCGCCAGGGCGTCTACTCCGGCTACCAGCCGTGGGCGGACCGCGCGGGCCGTTTCCGCTCGCTGGGCGACGGCCAGGTCGATTTCAAGGCCATCTTCAGCAAGCTGGCGCAGTACGATTTTCCCGGCTGGGCCGTGCTGGAATGGGAATGCTGCCTGAAGCATCCGGAGCAGGGCGCGGAAGAGGGGGCGCGCTTCATCCGCGACCACATCATCCGGGTGACGGACAAGGCGTTCGACGATTTCGCGGGCAGTGACGGCGACGCCGAGCGCAATGCGCGGCTGCTGGGCATCGCGGGAGGTGCGCGATGATCCGCCTGGGCATGGTCGGCGGCGGCGAGGGCGCGTTCATCGGCGCCGTGCACCGCCACGCCGCAGCGCTCGACCATCGGTACCGGCTCGTGGCCGGCGCATTCTCGTCGAATGCGGACACGTCGCGCCGTTCGGGCGCCGCGCTCGGACTCGATCCGGACCGCGTCCATGCCGACTATGCGGACATGGCGCGGGCGGAAGCGGCGCGCGACGACGGCATCGAGGTCGTCAGCATCGTCACGCCGAACCACATGCATGCGCCGGTCGCGCGGGCGTTCCTGGAAGCGGGCATCCATGTCATCTGCGACAAGCCGGTGACGACCAACAGCGACGATGCGCGTGCATTGCAGGCGCTGGCGGCGGAAAAGGGCCTGATCTTCGCCGTCACGCACAACTATTCGGCGTACCCGATGGTGCGCCAGGCCCGCGCGATGGTGCAGGCGGGCCAGCTGGGCGACATCCGCGTCGTGCAGGTGGAGTACGCCCAGGACTGGCTGGCGGAACCGCTGGAACAGACGGGCCAGAAGCAGGCCGCGTGGCGCACCGACCCGGCGCGCGCGGGCGGCGGCGCGATCGGCGACATCGGTTCGCACGCGTGGCACCTGGCCGATACGATCGTCGGCCAGCCGCTGGAATCCCTGTGTGCGCAACTGAACACCTTCGTCCCTGGCCGCGCCATCGACGACGACGTGCAGGTGATGCTGCGCTACGCCGGCGGCGCGCGCGGCATGCTGTGGGCCAGCCAGGTGGCGCCGGGCCACGCCAATGATCTGCGGATCCGCGTGTTCGGCAGCCGCGGCGGCATCGAATGGCGCCAGCAGCAGCCCAATGAACTCCTGTACACGCCGCTGGGCGAGCCGACCCGCATCCTCGAACGGAACGGCCCCGGCACCCATCCCGCCGCGCGCCGCCTGAGCCGCGTACCCGCCGGGCACACGGAAGGCTATATCGACGCGTTCGCGGCGCTGTACACGGAAGTGGCGCGGCACCTGCTGGCCCGTCGTGATGGAAGCGATCCGGGCGAAGCCTGGTTCCCGACCATCGCCGACGGCCTGCGCGGCGTCCTGTTCATCGAAACGGTGCAGGCGTCGTCGTGCGAAGGCGGGGCCTGGGTGCCGCTGCCGGCGCACTGATCTCCCAGCTTGTGAAGCGAATCCGACCGGGCATGCTCGATGCGCCCGGCGGGTGCGCTCGTCCCGACGGTTCGTCCCGCACCGTCGCGGCGTCGATGCAGCAAGGATCCGATATCCATGCCATCGATAGCTCGAATCCAAATTATCGGATTGGGAAAACGGCCGGAAACACATACCATTTTTCGCATGACATCAGCCCACGGCAGCCCACAGAACTGCCGGATTAATTGGAGACACATAATGAAAAGCCCCACGCTGTCCGTCCTCGCGCAATCCCTGTTCGCGGCAGGTTACCTGTCCGCCGCAAGCGCCGCCCTGGCGCAGACGGATGCACCGAACACCGACGCCGCACCCGCGGTGAAGTCGAAAGGGATCACCGAAGTGATCATCACGGCGCAAAAGGTCGCGCAGCCGGCCAGCAAGACGCCGATCGCGCTGTCCGTGATGTCCGGCGAAGACCTGAAGGACGCCGGCGTCACCGATGCCCGTTCGATGGCCGAGATGCTGCCGAACGTCGAGATCTCGAAGGAGAGCGGCATGCTGCAGGTGGCGATCCGCGGCGTCACGAGCCTGGACATGACGGAGAAGGGCGACCCGTCCGCCGCCTTCCACATCGACGGCGCCTACGTGCCGCGCTACGAAGCGCAGACGGCCGCGTTCTTCGACCTGGACCGCATCGAAGTGCTGCGCGGTCCGCAAGGCACCCTGTACGGCCGCAACGCGACGGCCGGCGCCATCAACCTGATCACGAACAAGCCGACCAACAAGCTGGAAGGCAGCGTGAGCGTCGACATCGGCAACTACAACACGCGCCGCCTCGACGGCATGATCAACGTGCCGATCAACGGCATGTGGGCGCTGCGCGCCGCCGTGGACGTGCAGAAGCACGACACCTTCCTGAACCCGGGCCCGAACAGGGTGCCGCTGGAGAGCCAGGACGACAAATCGGCCCGCATCCACCTGCTCGGCAAATTCAGCGCCGATACGAGCCTGCTGCTGACGGCGGAGTCGAGCAAGATCCAGGGCGCCCCGCCGGCGCCGGTACCGAACACGAACTTCTTCACCGGCACGATGGTCGAGAATCTCCCGTTCTCGCCCCCGGGCACCGGCAACAACATCGAGCACCCGGTGTACGTCGATCGCGGCTCCGACACGCAGCGCACGGCCTCCGCGCTGTTCAAGCAGGATGCGAACGCGCACCGCGACAACCGTGCCGATTCGTTCCGCGGCGAATTCAAGACGCGCGTCGGCACGGTCGACGCGACGTACCAGGTGGCCAGCATGAACCTGTACCTCGACCAGGTCAACAACGGCATCTACTTCGGTTTCCCGTTCACCAACCCGTTGGCGGGCAACAGCCATGCAATCTCGCACGAACTGCGCTTCAACTCGACGGGCACCGGTCCGCTGCGCTGGGTCGCCGGGCTGTACTACTTCGACGAGACGATCAAGCGCAACGCGAGCTTCAACACGTTCATTACGGCGCCGTTCGGCAGCTTCACGGTCACGCAGCCGTTCGATTCGGTCATCACGAACAACTCGAAAGCGGCATTCGGTCAGCTGACTTACGACCTGCGTCCGGACACCCGTCTGACCCTGGGCCTGCGCGGCACCCGCGACCGCAAGACGGGCGACGACCCGCTGGGCGGCGCCGCGGCGAATCCGGGCTCCACGTTCAGCGACCAAGCCTATACTGCCGACGTGAGCTTCCGGAATACGAGCTGGAAGATCGGCCTCGATCATGACCTCATGCGTAACGTGATGGTGTACGCGAACGTGTCGACGGGCTACAAGGCCGGCGGCTTCAACAGCGCCAAGGCTGCCGGTACGTACAAGCCGGAGACGCTGCGCGCCTACGAGGCGGGCGTGAAGGGCCGGTTCTTCGACAACACGCTGCAGGTGGCGGCCAACGTCTTCCACTACGACTACAAGGACCAGCAGCTGACGACGACGTCGTGCCGCACCAACGACCCGAGCACCTGCGATTCGTACACGGTGAACGCGGCGAACTCGAAGGTCGACGGTGTCGAACTGGAAGGCAAGGTCCGCGTCGGCGACGACGGCGAACTGCGCGGCTCGTTGTCGCTCACGGATGCGCAGTTCAAGAACTACAAGCCGTCCGCCACGGTCGACTACTCGGGCCAGCATCTTGACCGTGCGCCGATCTCTACCGCGAACCTCGCGTACACGCACCACTTCGCGGTCGCGAACGGCGGCGAGGTGGCGGCCACCGTCGGGACGCACTTCATGGGCGCCTACCTGATCAGCGACCTGCACGCGAACGTGCGCTACCGCCAGCCGGCCACGCATAAGTCGGACGCGTCGGTCACCTGGACGGACGGCGGCGGCCACTGGACGGTGCAGGGCTATGTCCGCAACATCGAGGACACGATCAAGATCGAGAGCCGGGTGCCAGGCGGCTTCTTCATCAGCGATCCGCGTACCTACGGCGTGCGTGTCGGCTACAACTTCTGATTTCACGGGTACCGAGCATGTTCAAGTATTTCCCCACCAACTACGTCTGGAACCTCTCGGTCGATCTCGCGATCGAGATGGGTGCCCGGATCGGCGAGATCGAAGCGATGTGCGCGCCGCTGCAGGAGGCGGCGAAGCAGCCCGACGCCGCCGGCACGAAGGCCTTCCGCGAGACCTGGTCGCAGATGGCCGACAAGCTGTGCGGCCTGGCCGAAGAGGACGAGGCGCGCGGCCGCCTGATCTCCGCCGGCGACAAGTACAACCGCGCCGCGATCTACCTGCTCACGGCGGAACGCCTGCAGGCGCACGGCGCGCCGGGCCGGATCGAACTGTATCGCCGGTTCCGCGACGTCTTCGCCCGGGGCGTGAAGCTGTCCGGCGAAAACTGCGAGCGCGTCGAGATCCCGTACGGCGACGCGCACATCGCCGGCCTGTACGTGCGGGCCGAGGGCGTGGAGGGGCCGGCACCGATCCTCGTCCAGGTCAACGGCCTCGATTCGACCAAGGAGATGAAGTACCGGGTCGGCCTGCCGGCGTGGCTGGCGAAGCGCGGCGTGTCGTCGCTCGTCATCGACCAGCCGGGCACCGGCGAGGCGCTGCGCCTGCACGGCATGCATGCGGTGTATGACAGTGAGCGCTGGGCGAGCAAGCTCGTCGACTGGCTCGAGACGCGCGTGGACGTCGATCCGAAGCGCATCGGCCTGGAAGGCGTGTCGCTGGGTGGCTACTACTGTCCGCGCGCCGTGGCCTTCGAACCGCGCTTCGTCATGGGTGTTGTCTGGGGCGCGAACCACGACTGGCGCGACGTGCAAAAGAAGCGCCTGGCGAAAGAAGGCAGCTTCCCCGTGCCGCATTACTGGGAGCACGTGCGCTGGGTGTGGGGCGCCAAGGACATGGACGAGTTCATGCAGATCGCGGAGCACGTCCACCTGGACGGCATCCTGGACCGCATCAAGGTGCCGTTCCTCGTCACGCACGGCCAGAAGGACTCGCAGATTCCGCTGCACTGGGCCGAGCGCACGTACGAGCAGCTCGTCAACAGCCCGAAACGCGAACTGAAGGTGTTCACCGAACGCGAAGGCGGCGTGCAGCACTCCAGCTTCGACAACTCGGCCAACGCCGGCGCCTACATCGCCGACTGGGTGGCCGAAGCCCTGGGCGGTCGCACCGCCCTCTGAACCACGACAAGACAGAGAGAATCACATGAACATCATCGGACCCGACGCGCTGGTCTTCGGCGTGGACGACGTCGCTGCGTGCGCGCAATACCTGACCGATTACGGCCTGGAACCTGTCGGCGACGGGCGTTTTGAAGCGCTGGACGGCACCGCGATCGTCCTCAGGCACAAGGACGATGCCACGCTGCCCGCAGGCCTCGGCACCGCCAGCATGCTGCGCAAGACGGTCTACGGCGTGGCGGATGCGCAGGCGCTGGCCGCCATCGCCGCGGAACTGCGGCAAGACCGCGACGTGCGCACGCTGGCCGACGGCAGCCTGGAGACCGTGGACGACATGGGCTTCGTGCTCGGCTTCCAGGTGACGGTGCGCCGTCCGCTGGGTCTGCCCGCCGAAGCCGTGAACGCGCCCGGCGCGCCGAACCGGCCCGTCAACCACACGGCCGTCGACGAGAACGCGCCGGCGCGGCCGCGCACCCTGTCGCACGTCGTCTACTTCGTGCCGGATGCGGCGAAGGCGGAGGCGTTCTACGTCGAGCGCCTGGGCTTTGCCTGCACCGACCGCCTGCTGGGCGCGGGACCGTTCCTGAAGCCCGCCGGCACGATTGATCATCACACGCTGTTCCTGATCCAGACGCCGCCGTTCATGAAGGGCTGCGAACACTTCACGTTCCACATGGGCGGCCCGACGGAAGTCCTGCAGGCCGGCACGCGCTTCGTGAACAAGGGCTACCAGTCGTTCTGGGGCCCGGGCCGCCACAAGATGGGCTCGAACTGGTTCTGGTACTTCAACAGCCCGCTCGGCTGCCACGTCGAGTACGACGCCGACATGGACCTGCACGACGACCAGTGGACCGCGCGTGCAATCCCGATGAGTGCCGATGCGTCGCAGCTGTTCCTGTTCCAGCAGCGGGATAAATGGGCTCCGGGCGGGCCGCCGCCCGGAGCGGCCGGTGTCGGCGAGCGGCACTGACGTGTTCCTGTGCCGGCTCGACGACGTGCCGGACGGCGGTTCGCGCGGCTTCGATCCGGCGCGCACCGGCCAGGACACGGTGGTCGTGGTGCGCCGAGGCGAGCGTTTGTACGCCTGGCGAGACGCCTGCCCGCACCACGGCGGTACGCCGATGGCCTGGCGCAAGGACGAATACCTGAACGCCGCGCGCGACCGCATCGTGTGCGCGGCCCACGGCGCCCAGTTCGACATCGCGACGGGCATCTGCACGCTCGGGCCGTGCCTGGGCCAGCGGTTGCAGAAGGTGGCGCTGGATGTCCGCGATAACGAGATATACCTGAAGGAGACATGACATGGCAGCGCCAGTCAACAAGGTTCTGATCATCGGCGGCGGCTTTTCTGGCATGGCCGCCGCCATCGAATTGCGCAGGCGGAACATCGCCGTCGACCTGGTCGAGATCGACCCGGGCTGGCGTTCGTACGGCGCCGGCATCAGCCTGGGCGGCGCGACGATGCGCGCGCTCGTGCAACTGGGCGTCATCGACGAATTCCTCGCCGAAGGCGCGGCGTCCGATGGCGTCGAGATCCACATCCCGACCGGCCAGAAGGTTGCCGAACTGCCGACGCCGCGTCTCGCCGGCCCCGACGTGCCGGGCAACGGCGCGATCATGCGGCCCGCGCTGGCGCGCATCCTGGCCGATGCCACGCGCCAGTCCGGCACGAACGTGCGCCTCGGAACGACGTTCACGCGCATCGAACAGGACGCCAGCGGCGTGGACGTGACGTTCACGGACGGCAGTACGTCACGCTACGACCTCGTGATCGGCGCCGACGGCCTGTATTCGAAAGTGCGCGAGACCGTGTTCCCGGATGCGCCGAAGCCGCGCTACAGCGGGCAGGGCGTCTGGCGCGCCGTGCTGCCGCGTCCCGCCGACATCAACGGCACGATGATGTGGCTCGGGCCGAAGATCAAGCCGGGCCTGAACCCGGTGTCCAAAGACGAGATGTATGTGTTCGTGACGGAAGACCGCGAGACGAACGACTACATCGACCCGTCCGAATTCCTGGCGCGCGTAAAAGCGCTGCTGGCGCCGTTTCCCGACCCGCGCCTGCAGCGCGTGCGCGAGCAGCTGGACGAAGACTCGCAGATCATCTACCGCCCGCTGGAAAGCCTGCTGATGCCGAGCCCCTGGTACAAGGGCCGCGTCGTCCTGATCGGCGACACGGTGCACGCGACGACGCCGCACATGGCATCCGGCGCCTGCATCGGCATCGAGGACGCGCTCGTGCTGGCCGACGAGCTGTCGAAAGCCGGCAGCATCGACCAGGCGCTGGACCGCTATCTGGCAAGGCGCTGGGAGCGCTGCCGCATGGTCGTGCAGAACTCGGGCCGCCTGGGCGAGATCGAGATCGCCGGCGGCGACAAGGAAGAACATGCCCGCATCATGCGCGCCACGCTGGGCGCGCTCGCGGCACCCATCTGAGGAGACACCATGACCCGCCAATTCATCGACCTGTCGATCTACCTGGAAAACGAAGTCCTGTCCGACCCGCCGCCGCTGGCGCCGAAGATCACCTACCAGAAGCACCAGGACACGCTGCACGAATTCATGGCCATGATCCCCGGCACGACGCCGGCGGACTACCCGGATGGCGAGGCGGCCGCCGCGGAGTGGGTCACGATGACGACGCACAGCGGCACGCACCTGGACGCCCCTTACCATTTTCATTCCACGATGGATGCGAAGACAGGGGAAAAGAAGAAGTCGATCACCATCGACGAGGTGCCGCTGGCATGGTGCTTCCAGCCCGGCGTGAAGCTGGATTTCCGCCATTTCCCGGACGGGTACGTGGCCACGGCCGCGGATGTGGAAGCGGAACTGAAGCGCATCGGCCACGACCTGCAGCCGCTGGACATCGTCATGGTCAACACGCGCGCGGGCAGCCGCTACGGCCATAACGACTATGTGTCGGCGGGCTGCGGCATGGGCTACGAAGCGACGATGTACCTGCTGGAGCGGGGCGTGCGACTCACCGGTACGGATGCGTGGAGCTGGGACGCGCCGTTCTCGTACACGGCGCAGAAGATCGCCGAGACGGGCGACGTGTCGCTGATCTGGGAAGGCCACAAGGCCGGCCGCGACATCGGCTACTGCCACCTGGAGAAGCTGCACAATCTGGAGGCCCTGCCGGGTCACGGTTTCTATGTGTCCTGTTTCCCGCACAAGGTCCGTGCTGGTTCGGCCGGTTGGACGCGCGCCGTGGCGATCGTCGACGACGCGCTGCTCGCGTTGCCGCGCGGTTGAGGGGGATGGAATGAAACTCGCCACCTACCGCGACGGCTCGCCGGACGGGCGCCTGATGGTCGTATCGCGCGACCTGCGCCGGGCCGTCGACGCGGGCACGATCGCGCCGAATCTCCTCATCGCGCTGGAACGCTGGGACAGCGCCGCGCAGGCACTGCAACGCCTGTCCGACATGCTGAACGCGGACACGGCCGCCGGCAGCGTCGACTTCGAACCGCAGCGCTGCATGGCCCCGCTGCCGCGCACCTTCCAGTGGTGCGACGCGTCCGCGTTCCTGAACCACGGCCGGTTGATGGAGCGCGCATTCAACACGCCGCCCATCCCTGATTTCGACACGGTGCCCGTGATGTACCAGGGCGCGTCCGACGATTTCCTCGGCCCGCACGACGACGTGCCGCTGCCGGACGAGGCGCTGGGCATCGATTTCGAAGGCGAATTCGGCGTCGTCGTCGGCAAGGCGCCGATGGGCGCTACGCCCGCGCAGGCGCTGGACGCGATACGCCTGGTCGTGCAGCTGAACGACTGGAGCCTGCGCGCGCTGGGCCCGCGCGAGATGAAGAGCGGCTTCGGCTTCCTGCAGGCGAAGCCGTCGACGAGCTTCGCGCCCGTGGCCGTCACGCCGGACGAGCTGGGTGATGCGTGGCGCGACGGCCGCGTGCACCTGGACCTCGACGTCGAATGGAACGGCGAGCGTTTCGGTCATCCCAACGGCCGCGAGATGAATTTCGGCTTCGGCGACCTGGTCGCGCACGCGGCGCGCACGCGCAGGCTGGGCGCCGGGACGATCGTCGGCTCGGGCACCGTGTCGAACGCGGACCGCGCCGTGGGCTCGGCCTGCATCGCGGAGCGCCGCGTCATCGAGATCATCGATCACGGCGACCCGCGCACGCAGTTCATGCGCTTCGGCGACCGGGTGCGCTTGTGCGCGCGCGGCGCGGACGGCGACGCGCCGTTCGGCGTCATCGACCAGCGCGTCGTGCGCGCCTGAGCGTCAAGGCCGACGCCGCCTACACTGACCGGTCGTCCAATACCTTTTCGGAATTGTTCCGGAAGCGCGCCACGAAGGCGACCAGTTGCTTCGAATGGTAGCCCTGCGCCAGCGTGTCCAGGCGGTTCGCGAACGGCGCATAGGCCGGATCGAGCCCGCGCAGGTAGGCGGCCCGCTCGCGGATCTCGCGCATGTTGCCGATCTGCGCCAGCTGCCACAGCGCCTCGATCTCGTCGGCCGGCGGGACGGCCAGCGCGGCGCCGTCGCCGCCCTCCGGCGCCGGTTGTCCCGTGATCCACTGCAGCGCCAGCAGCCTGCCGATGGTGCGCAGCAGGAGGTCGTGGTCGACCGGCTTGGCGAGGAAGGCGCTGGCACCGGCATCGCGGCTCTTGCGTTCGTCGTCCGGACTGGCGCTGGCCGTCACGGCGATGATCGGGACGTCGCCCCAGCCCGGCATGTGACGGATCTGGCGCGTCGTCTCGTTCCCGTCCATCACCGGCATCATGACGTCCATCAGGATCAGGTCCGGCTTGAAGCTGTCGAGCAGGACCAGGCATTCGAGTCCGGTCGATGCCGCGGCGACGACGAAGCCGGTGGCCTGCAGCAGGTCCTGCAGCATGGCGCGGTTCTGCGGCACGTCGTCCACGACCAGCAGCCGCTTGCGCTCGCCCTCGTAGCCCACCAGGGTGTCGTGCGGTGCCGCGGCGGCCGGCGCGGCGGCGGCCACCGGTACGTCGATCTCGAACGAGAAGGTGCTGCCTTTGCCGGGGGCGCTGGCGACGGCTATCCTGCCGCCCATGAGCTGCACCAGTTGCTGGCTGATGGCCAGGCCCAGGCCCGTGCCGCCTTCGCGCCGCTGCGCCGTCGCCACCTGTTCGAACGGCTGGAAGATGCGCGCCAGCTGTTGGGCGTTCATGCCGATGCCGCTGTCGGCCGCTTCGAAGCGCAGCCGCGCCACGTCCGGCGCACTGGGCGGCGCGGCCGGCAGCACGCGCAGCGAGACCTTGCCGCTGTCGGTGAATTTGACCGCATTGCCCAGCAGGTTGAGCAGCACCTGGCGCAGACGCGTCTCGTCGACCGTCACCGCGGCCGGCAGGCCAGGGGCGAGCTCGCAGCCGAACGCCAGGCCCTTCTCCTCGGCCTTGACGCGCATGATGTTGGCCAGCACCTGGACAAACGTGTCGAGATGGACGGGGCCCGGGTGCAGCACCATCTTGCCGGCTTCGACCCGCGCGAGGTCGAGGATGTCGTTGATCAGCGTGAGCAGATGCTGGCCGCTCTCGCGGATGGTCGCCAGGCCGGCCGACTGGCGTTCGGTGAGGTCGTGGCAATCGCGTCCCAGCAGCTGGGCGTAGCCGATGATGGCGTTGAGCGGGGTGCGCAATTCGTGGCTCATCTGCGCGAGGAACTGGCTGCGCTGGCGTGCCAGCGCGACGGCCTCCGCCAGCGCCGTCTCGCGCGCGGCCGCGGCTTCCTTGCGTTTCCGGTCGATGGCAGCCAGCTGTTCGAGGCGCGTCCTGCTGGCCTGCATGCCGGACCGGAAGTGCAGCAGGCCGAGCGACAGCCCGAGCATGCCGCAGCCTGTCCATGCGGCCATCAGCCAGCCGAGCAGCGTCGTCCTGGCGATCCATTTTCCGCGAAATTCGATCCTGCGGACTTCGACCGTGATGGCGTGGCCGGCGGCGCTGGCGTCGTCCGCCTGCAGTTCCACGGTCGTCACGTGGTCGAGGCGGACATAGCTCTTCGATAGCGGGATCCGGCGCGCGAAGTGCCACCAGTCGGCGGTGCGCAAGGCATGCAGCGGGATCGTGACTTCGGACCGGGCCGGAATATCGATCAGCACTTCATTGAAGCGCTGCGCATCCCACTGGCCCGGCACGTAGAACTCCGGTTCGAAATTCAGCAGGTGGAGCTTGACGACATGCCGGCCTTGGCCCATGTAGCGCACGTCGAGCGTGACCGTGTCGTACCCGGACATGTCGATGCCCTGGGCGGGGTCGCCCAGCCGGAAGCGGATGGCGCAATTCGGATACCTGGCCGCCTTCCCCATCTGGCAACGCAGGATGTAGGCATCCTTCGTGACGGCCAGCGACGCGACCGAATTGCCCGGCGCGGGGTTCCCGCGCGGCAGGACGCGGTCGTCGGTCACCGCGGCGGAATACGGATGCTGCGGGGAGATCTCGAGGGTGCGCGTCATGCCATAGTGCTGCCAGGCCAGCAGGACCGGGGTCGCCAGCACCAGGAGGATGACCAGGGCGTAACCGATCCTGGTCGCACGGGAGAGCCACTGGATCATGTTCGCATCGATTGGAAATCGTCCTGCCGGCGGGCCGCGTCCCCGGTCCGGAAGCGCGCCACGAACGCCGCCAGCTGCTTCGAATGGTAGCCCTGCGCCAGCGTGTCCAGGCGGCTCGCGAACGGCGCGTAGGCCGGATCGAGCCCGCGCAGGTAGGCGGCCCGCGCGCGGATCTCGCGCATGCTGCCGATCTGCGCCAGCTGCCACAGCGCCTCGATCTCGTCGGCCGGCGGGACGGCCAGCGCGGCGGCGTCGTCGCCCTCGGGCGTCGCCTGTCCGGTGATCCACTGCAGCTCCAGCAGCCTGCCGATGGTGCGCAGCAGGAGGTCGTGGTCGACCGGCTTGGCGATCAAGGCGTCGGCGCCGGCCTCGCGGCTCTTGCGTTCGTCGTCCGGACTGGCGCTGGCCGTCACCGCGATGATCGGGACGTTGCCCCAGCCCGGCATGTGACGGATCTGCCGCGTCGTCTCGTTCCCGTCCATCACCGGCATCATGACGTCCATCAGGATCAGGTCGGGCCTGAAGCTGTCGAGCAGGACCAGGCATTCGAGCCCGTTCGTCGCCGCAGCGACGTTGAACCCGGTCTCCTGCAGCAGGTCCTGCAGCATCGCGCGGTTCTGCGGCACGTCGTCCACGACGAGCACCCGCTTGCGCTCGCCCTCGTAGCCGACCACGGTGTCGTGCGGCGCCACGACCGCCGGCGCGGCGGCGGCCACCGGCACGTCGATCTCGAACGAGAACGTGCTGCCCTTGCCGGGCGCGCTGACCACGTCGATATGGCCGCCCATGAGCTGCACCAGTTGCTGGCTGATGGCCAGGCCCAGGCCCGTGCCGCCTTCGCGCCGCTGCGCGGCCGCCACCTGTTCGAACGGCTGGAAGATGCGTCCGAGCTGTTGCGTGTCCATGCCGATGCCGCTGTCGGCCACTTCGAAGCGCAGCCGCGCGCTGTCCGGCGCGCCGGCCGATGCGGCCGGCAGCACCCGCAGCGAGACCTTGCCCGTGTCGGTGAACTTGACCGCATTGCCCAGCAGGTTGAGCAGCACCTGGCGCAACCGCGTCTCGTCGATCGTCACCGCGGCCGGCAGGCCGGGGGCGAGCTCGTAGCTGAATCCCAGGCCTTTCTCCTCCGCCTTGACCCGCATGATGTTCGCCAGCACTTGCAGGAACGTCTCGAGATGGACGGCGGCCGGGTGCAGGACCATCTTGCCGGCTTCGACCCGCGCGAGGTCGAGGATGTCGTTGATCAGCGTGAGCAGATGCTGGCCGCTCTCGTGGATCGTGGCCAGGCCCGAGGCCAGCCGTTCGGACAGGTGCTCGCGGTCGCGTCCCAGCAGGTCGGCATAGCCGATGATGGCATTGAGCGGCGTACGCAATTCGTGGCTCATCTGCGCGAGGAACTGGCTGCGCTGGCGCGCCAGTGCGACCGCCTCCGCCAGCGCCGTCTCGCGGGCCGCTTCGGCTTCCTTGCGCTCGCGGTCGATGGCGGCCAGTTGCTCCACGCGTGTCTTGTTGGCCCGCAGGCCGGACCGGTAGTGCAGCAGACCCAGCGACAGGCCGATGACGCCGCACACGATCCACACGAACACCAGCCAACTCATCAGCGTGGCCCGCGAGATCCATTTGCCGCGGAACTCGATCTTCCGCAGCTCGACCGTGACGACTTGTCCCGTGTCGTTATAATTGTCGGTCGCCAATTCCACGGTCGTGACATGGTCGAGGCGGACATAGCTTTTCGACAGCGGGATCTGGCGCGAGAAATGCCACCAGTCGGCGGTGCGCACGGCATGCATCGGCGCGGTGAATTCGGGCTTGGCGGGTACGTTGATCAGCAACTCGTTGAACCGCTGCGAATTCCAGTCTTCCAGCGTGGAAAATTCCGGTTCGAAATTCATCAGGTGGAGCTTGAGGACATGCCAGCCCCGGCCCGTATAGCGCAGGTCGAACGCGATCGTGTCGTAGCCGGACATGTCGATGCCCTTGACCGGGTCGCCCATCTGGAATTGCAGCTTGCAGAACGGGTAGGTCGCGGCGGCGCCCAGGTAGCAGCGCATGATGAACGCATCCTTCGTGACGGTCAGCGACGCGACCGAATTGCCGTTCGCGCTGTTGCCGCGCGTGTTGTCGCGATCGTCGGTCACCCTGGCGCCATGCGGATGCTGCGGGGAGATCTCGAGGGTGCGCGTCATCCCGAAATGCTGCCAGACCAGCAGGATGGCTGTTGCCACCACCAGGAGAATGACCAGGACGTAACCGATCCTGGTCGAACGGGAGAGCCATCGCGTCATGTGCGTACCGATTGGGAATCGGACGGGAATGACTCAGTATAGTGCGGCGTTATATCTTTGCAACATGTTCGTTGCGCGATTACAAACTGTCGACGAACGCCGTGACGGCAGCGACGAACGTGCCTGGCTGTTCGATGGCACCCAGGTGCGATGCCTCGGCCAGGACCTGCAGGCGCGCATCGGGGATGCCGTCCGCGAGCGTGCGCGCCATGTCGACGGGCGTGCCCTGGTCCAGTTCACCGGCCAGCACGAGCGTCGGCACGGCGATCTGTCCGAGGCGCGCCGTCGTGTCGACGCCGCCCACGGCCGCGCAGCAGCCGGCATAGCCCTGGGCATCCGTCGTGACGAGCCGCTCGCGGAATCTTGCAACCGTTGCGGGATGGGCCGCGCGGTAGCCTTCATGGAAATACCGGCCCATCACGGCGTCCGCGATGACCTCGATGCCGCGTTCCTGCACGGTCGCGATGCGCTGGCGCCAGACGTCGCGCGCCGCGTCCGGATAGCCCGACGTCGTATGCGCCAGCACGAGCGCGCCGACGAGCGCCGGGTGGCGCAGCGCCAGCTCCTGGCCCACCATGCCGCCCATCGACAGGCCGATCCACACGACCGGACCCGTATCAAGTTCGCGCAGCAGGCGCGCCGCATCGTCCGCCAGGTCGGCCATCGCGTACGGACCGGCCGGCGCATCGGAACTGCCGTGGCCGCGGTGGTCGTAGGCGATCACGCGGCAGTCGGCGGCGAGCTGGTTGGCCAGCGCATCCCACATCGTCAGGTCGCAACCGAGCGCGTGGCTCAGCACGACCGTGTGGCGGGGGCGCTTGCCGTTGCGCGGTGCGCGCACACTGTAGTGCAGGGCGGGGAGACTCGCCGTGCGGCCTTCGCGGCCCACGCCGGGATGCGTGCTGGCGAGCGGCGACGCGGGCTCCAGCGTATAGCCGATCTGCGGACCGACGTCGCGCAGGATCGCCGCCGCATGGGCGAACGCCGTGTTCGCGGCGGGCACGCCGGCATAGATCGCCGACTGCATCAGCACTTCCTTCAACTCGTCGGGCGTCAACCGGCTGTCGGCATCGCCCAGCAGCGCCGCGCGCACGTGCAGTTCGTATTCTTCCCAGCGGCCGAGCGCGATGGTGATGGCGAGGACGATCGTGCGGCGCGTCTTGCGCGGCAGGCCGGGACGGTCCCAGATGTCGTGCCACGCATAGCGGGTGATGAAATTCTGGAAGTCGGCGGTGAAGGTGTTGGCGTTCGCGAGCGAACGCTCGACCCAGGCGTCGCCGAGGACGGCGCGGCGCTGGTCCAGGCCGCGCAGCAGGTCGTGGTTGAGGGGGGCGAAGCTCATGCGATGTCTTTCTTGAGTGCGGCCAGGCGTTCGCGCGCGAGGCGTTGGGCAGGTTCGGTGGCGGCGACGGGGTCGAACAGGGCGTCGAGCCGGTTCATATCGAGTGCGCCGAGCGCCGGATCGGCGGCGATGGCGTCGCGTGCCACGTCGCGCAGGTGACGTCCATCCGCGACGGCCGTCTGCGTCATCTTCTCGACGGCTGCGTGCGCGGCGGGACGGCCAATGGCGCCCGCGACCCAGATCGACAGCGCTTCCGCCGCGACGAGGCCGTGCAATGCGTCGATATTGGCGCGCATGCGGGCCGTGTCGACCGTGAGGCCCGCAAAGGCATCGTTCAATGCGCGCAGCGCGCCGTGGGCGGACAGGAACAGCGTGGGCCACTCGGCCAGTTCCGCCTGCCAGTTGCCGAGGCCGCGCTCGTGCTGCTGGCCCATGGCGGCAAGCAGCGTCGCGGCATGCTGCGGCGTGCGCGTGGCGGCGGCCAGCGCGATCATCGACGACACGGGGTTGCGCTTGTGCGGCATCGCCGACGAGCCGCCGCGTCCGCCGCCCGAGGGTTCCGCGAGTTCGCCCACTTCCCCCTGCGCCATCAGCGCAAGGTCGGCCGCGATCTTGCCGAGGCTGCCCGTCAGCAGCGCGACCTCCAGGCCGAGCCGCACCCATTCGTCGCGCTGCGTGTGCCACGTCGCCGCCGGCGTCTTCAGGTCCAGCGCCTGCGCCATGCGGTGCGCGACGGCGGGGCCGCGTTCTCCCATCACGGCCAGCGTGCCGACGGCGCCGCCCAGCTGCAGCTGCAGGGCGTCGCCTGCCGCCGCGCGCAGGCGTGCGCGGGCGCGCACGAGCGGCGCGAGCCAGCCCGCGACCTTGAAGCCGAAGCCCGTCACCTGCGCGGGCTGCAGCAGCGTGCGCGCCAGCACGGGCGTGGCCAGGTGCGATTCGCCCAGCGCCAGCAGGCGGCGGCACAGCGCGGCGAGATCGGCGTCGAGCAGGCGCAGCGCGGTGCGCGTGACGAGCACCATCGCGCTGTCCTGCACGTCCTGGCTCGTGCTGCCCCAGTGGACAAGGCTTGCCGCCTCCCGGTCCGTCTCGGCCACCAGGCGCGTGAGTTCCTTCACGAGCGGCACGGCCAGCGTGCCGGAGCGGCGGCCGGCCGTGACGAGGGCAGGGATGTCGAAGCGGTCCGCGCGGCACGCAGCCGCGATGGCTGGCGCGGCGTGGCGGGGCAGCAGGCCTTCGTCGGCTTGCGCGCCGGCCAGCGCCGCTTCGAAGTCGAGCATGGCCTGGATGAGGGCCGCGTCGTCGAACGCGGCGATCATGTCAGGGGTGCTCAGCAGGGTGTCAAAAAGTGATAAGGCCATCGTTCTCCTCGTTTTGGCCAGATAAGACAGCACGTCGTCCCCGCGAAGGCGGGGATCCAGTTTGCAGGCTTCACGACAACGTATGCAAACTTGGGTCCCAGCCTCCGCCGGGAGTCGTTCCCGGCAGTGCCCACTAGTGTCCGGAATATTGTTTTCAAAAACCGTCAGAAATAGCATCGTCATTCCCGCGCAAGCGGGAATCCATACTGGGTATGCTAACTACGTTCTTTATTTCCACCTCGTTGGTTACAAAGAGTCGACTTCGCGCAGTCAGCATGGGTTCCCGCTTTCGCGGGAACGACGGTTATGGGGCAGCGGATTCGTCAAGCGTAGTCGAAGAACACCGTCTCTTTGTCGGTCTGCATCCAGATATCCCACCGGTACGTGCCGTCGGCGTCCTTGCGCGCGATGAGCGTGTCGCGCCGCTCGGCCGGCACCTGCGCCAGGATAGCCGATGCCGCCAGCGTCGCATCGTCCTCGAGGAACACGGCCGTGAACTGGTGCTTCGTGAGTCCGCGCGCGAACACGGTCACGTACGCGACCGGCTCGCCGGCCGGGCGTTCCGGCACCGACAGGCGCAGGCTGAATTCGCCCGCCTTGCCCGTCGGCGTGCGACGGAAGCCTGGGATTTCCTGGGCGCTTTCCGCGGCCGCCGCAGCCGGCAGCCACGCTTCGATCTGGGCGTCGTCGATCGGATTGCCGTCGCCGTCGTACAGGACGCCGTGCAGCACGATGGTCGGCGCGCTCGTCTCCAGGCGCCCGGCGGCGCAGAAGTCCACCGCCCATTGCCAGCCTTCGTGCGAGAACGGGCCGATGGTCTGCGAGGTCGTGATCTTGCTCATTATGGTTCCTTTCAGAGTCCGAACGGCGTGGCGCCGCGGCCGCGCAGGACGATGTCGAATTCGTAGCCCAGCATCTCGTCGCCCACCGTGTGGTCGAGCGAGAAGCGCGAGACCAGGCGCTGGCGCGCCGCTTCGTCGGGGATGCTGTTGAAGATCGGGTCGTACGGGAACAGCGGGTCGTTCGGAAAGTACATCTGCGTGACGAGGCGCTGGGCGTACACGTTCCCGAACAGCGAGAAGTGGATGTGCGCAGGGCGCCATGCCTTGTCGTGGTTCTTCCATGGGTACGGACCGGGTTTGATCGAGACGAACCGGTAGCGGCCGTCGTCGTCCGTCATCATCTTGCCGAAGCCGAAGAAGTTCGGGTCGAGCGGCGCGTCGTGGTTGTCGCGCTGGTGCCAGTAGCGGCCGGCCGAATTGGCCTGCCACACTTCGATCAGCGAATTGCGCACCGGCTTGCCGTCCTCGTCGACGACGCGGCCCGTCACGACGATCTTTTCGCCCAGCGGGGCGCCTTGGCCGCGGCGCGTCAGGTCGGTGTCGTGCGGAAGCAGGATGCGCGGGGCAGGGTCGATGTTGCGGCTGGTGGCGACCGGCGCATCGATGCGCAGCGCCGGCTGCAGCGGGCCGCGCTTGACGGTCGATTTATAGGCGGGATGGATGAGCTCCGGCCACACGCCGGGTTGCACGTCGTCGAATTTCACGGTGTCTCCTGATGTCGGAAGGTTGTGCGAGCCGATCCATCGTAGAAAATCGGCCGCCTCCCGACAAGACGGTCATGTCGCCCGACTTCCGCTATTCGCACGCTTTGTGCGATACTCGCACAAATCCTTGAATTTCTATACGATGGACCAGCAACCCGCCAAACGCGACATGGTCGCGGGCCTCGACAAGGGGCTGCAAGTGATCGAGGCGTTCGACCAGGAGCGCTCGCGCCTGACGATCGCCGAGGTGGCCGAACGCACGGGCCTCACGCGCGCGGCCGCGCGGCGCTATCTGCTCACGCTGACCGCGCTGGGCTATATGCGGCACGAGAACAAGCAGTTCACGCTGACGCCCAAGATCCTGCGCCTCGGCCAGTCGTACCTGCATTCGGCGCGGCTGCCGCGCATCGCGCAACCGCTGCTGTACCGGCTCGCGTACGCGCTGGGCGAGGCGGCGTCCGTCGGCGTCCTGGACCACGACGACCTCGTGTGCGTGGCCGCCGTCAGCGCGGGCCAGCTGATTTCCGCGACCTTGCAGCCGGGCACGCGCGTGCCGGCGTACTGCACGGCGAACGGGCGCATGCTGCTCGCGAGCCTGCCGCCGGAGGCGTCCGACCGTTTCCTCGCGCGCGCGACGCCGGAGCCCATCACGTCGCATACGATCGTCGACCGCGCGCGGCTGGGCGAGGAGATCGCGCGGGCCCGCGAGCGGGGCTATGCCGTCGTCGACCAGGAACTGGAACTGGGCCTACGCACGATCGCGGTGCCCGTCCGGAACTTCCGCGGCGACGTGGTGGCCGCGATGAACATCAGCGTGCACGCGGCCCGCATGAGCGTGGAGCAGATGGTCGAGCGCTGCCTGCCGGCCCTCATCCAATACCAGGTCGAGCTCAACGCCTTGCTCTAGCCGGCGCGCCGTGCGCGGTATGCCTTGGGCGTCATCCCCGCGTGGCGCTTGAAGGCGCGGCTGAAGTACGCGGGGTCCTGGAAGCCCAGTTCATAGGCGATGCTGGCCACGCTCGACGGCGCGTAGGTCAGCTTGCGACAGGCTTCCAGCATCAGCCGGTCCTGCACGATGTCGAACGCCGATTTCCCCGCCAGCTTCAGGCACAGGCGGTTCAGGCGGACGGGCGTCACGCGCAGCAGGTCGGCGTAGTGCGCGACGGGCGCGCCGTCCTTGTAGTGCTGCTCGACGGCCGCGCGGAATGCGGCGAACAGGCGGAACTCGCCGTGGCCGGACATGCTCGCGGCGCTTTGTTCCGCATGCGTGCGCGCCAGCAGCAACAGCACGCTGCGCGCCAGCCATTCCAGCATCAGCGCATTGCCCTGCTGCGGCCACGCCGCTTCCTCGACCATGTTGCGCAGCAGCGCCTCGATGCGCGCGCGCGGCTGGCGCGCCAGCGCGAGCGACAGCGGCTCGACGAACAGCGGCGCGAACAACTCGCCGTGGTGGTCGGGCGTGGCGAACAGCACGTTCTGGTCCACCGTCAGCACATAGCCCTGCGCCCCTTCCGCGAAGTCGAAACCGTGCACGACGGATGGGTGCACGGTGATCGCAACCGGTCCTTTGCGTTCCCACACGGCTTCGTCGATCGCGGCGCGCACGCTCCCCTTCAGTAGAAAAAGTACCTGGAACAGGCCAGGGTGCGTATGGCGCGCGATGTGCCAGTCGTGCAGGCGGCTGCGCGTCTCGATCAGTTCGACGTGTACGGCTTCCGCCGGCGTCTGCTCGCCGTACAAGGCGAAGCGGGGAAATGTGGCCATGTCAAAAAAGTACAAGGATTCGCTAACTTCATCCATTCTAAACGCGGCCGCGCGCCACTAGCATGGACGTCGACAAGAATTTTTAACAAGGAGACGAATATGCGTACCCAGGTCGCCATCATCGGCGCCGGCCCGGCCGGACTGTTGCTGTCCCATCTGCTGCACCTGCAGGGCATCGAATCGGTCGTGCTCGAAACCCGTACCCGCGACGAGATCGAGTCGACGATCCGTGCCGGCGTGCTGGAGCAGGGCACGATGGACATCCTCAACGAGACGGGCGTCGGCGCCCGCATGCGCGCGGAGGGCGCGCTGCACCACGGCTTCGAACTCGCGTTCGACGGCCGCCGCCACCGTATCGACCTGACGGAACTGACGGGCAAGGCGATCACCGTCTACGCCCAGCACGAAGTGATCAAGGACCTCGTCGCCGCCCGCCTCGAGGCCGGCGCGCGGATGCTGTTCGGCGTGCGCGACGTGGCGCTGCACGGCGTCGACACGGACCGCCCGCACGTCACGTTCACGCGCGACGGCGGGGAAGAGCGCATCGACGCCGACTTCATCGCCGGCTGCGACGGCTTCCACGGCGTGACGCGTCCCGCGCTGCCGCAAGAGGGCCGCAACGATTACCAGCGCGTGTACCCGTTCGGCTGGTTCGGCATCCTCGTCGAGGCGCCGCCGTCGGCCCCGGAGCTGATCTATGCGCGCCACGAACGGGGCTTCGCCCTCGTCAGCACGCGCTCGCCGACGGTCCAGCGCATGTACTTCCAGTGCGACCCGAAGGACAACGTCGACAACTGGTCGGACGACCGCATCTGGGCCGAGCTGCATGCGCGCCTGGAAAACCGCGACGGCTGGCAGGTCACGGAAGGGAAGATCTTCCAGAAGAATATCGTCGCGATGCGCAGCTTCGTCTCGACGCCGATGCAGTCGGGCCGGTTGTTCCTGGCCGGCGACGCCGCCCACATCGTGCCGCCGACGGGCGCCAAGGGCATGAACCTCGCGGTGTCCGATGTGCGCCTGCTGGCGGCGGGCCTGGACGCGTTCTACCGCCGGGGCAGCGCCGAACTGCTGGACCGCTACACGGACGACGCGCTGAAACGCATCTGGCGCGCCGAGTACTTCTCGTGGTGGATGACGAGCATGCTGCACACGTTCGCGGATGCGTCGCCGTTCCAGCGCGAGGTGCAGCGCGCGGAGCTCGAGAACGTCGTGAGCTCGCGCGCGCTGTCGACGGCGCTGGCGGAGAACTACGTCGGGGCGTTCTGACGGCCGCGTACGTTCACAGGCGCTCGATCGCGAGGTTCGACAGCACGGCCTCGCCGGCCGCCGGCACGAAGTCGAGTCGCAGGCTGCCGTCCGTCACCTCGACTTCGAACGCGCGCACGATCGCCGTCGCGGGGGCGCCCGCCACCGCCACGATGTCCAGGTCGGCGATCCGCGTCGTGCCGTCGGCGTCCACGCGGAATCGTCGCGCGCCCGGCTGCGCGGTGCGGTCCGGCTCGAGGAAACCCAGCCGGACGCGGTAGCGGCCGTCCGGCAGCGGAATGCGGTAGCCGAACGTGCCATGCCGTACCGCCGCCCACAGCGCGGCATCGCGCGCATCGGCGACATGCGCGTCCGCGACGTTCGCGACCCGTACGCCGAAGCGGGGGCCGTAGGGCGAATCGAGTTCCAGCGGCGTCCCCTGGCCGCCTGTGAAAAAGTTGTCCGATCCGTAACGGTGGCCGGCCGCCGACACGAGCCCGGTGGCGATCTGGCCCGCCGCCAGGTAGACGTTGCGCGCATTGTCCGGCGCCAGCGTCCACTGCACCGTGTCGACGACGGTGGCGCCGCCGTGCATGCCGCGGGCTTCCAACCGGTTGGCGCCTTCGTCCAGCGTGACGTGCGCGAACACGCAGGTGCGCTGCGGGCAGTCGGCCGCGGCGCGCGTACCGATCGCGCGGCCGTTCAGCAGCAGATGGACGGTAGCGGCATTCGAATAGACGCGCACGTCGGTCGTGCGGTACGCGCGCTCCGTATAGCGGCGCCCCGTGATGTACGTGACGGGGGCGGCGCTCCAGTTCGCCTTGTAGAACCAGAACGGATCCTTGCGCGTCGCGCGGTCGAAGGTGACGAGGCCTTTCGTGTTGGTGCCGCCGATGTCGCCCTCGTGGCGGGTGCCGGAGCCGAAATCGAACATCGACCAGACGAACGTGCCCCACAGGTAGTCGCGCCTGGCCAGCGCCGCGTAGATCTGCTCGTGCACATGGCTCGCGTAGCCTTCCGGCTGCCAGACGACGCGGGTGCGGCCGTGCATGTCCATGCTGCCCACCAGGCCGCCGAGCGGGTTGTCGGTCTGGTGCGACAGCGCCGCGCCGGCGCCGTATTCGGACACGCCGAGGGGCTGCGCCGGATACTTCGCGTGGAAACGGTCGAGCGCCGCGCCGAACGCATCGCCGCCGCCGGGGTAGTACCACAGGTGGTAGCGATTCACGGCCCAGATGTCGGTGATGCCGCCGGTCGCCAGCACCGGGAACATCGGGCCGACGATCGGATAGTCCTCGTTGAAGTCGGCGAGCGTCGTCGGACGGCCCGGATCCTCCTGCTTCGCCAGCGCGTGCAGGCGGCGCAGGACCGGCGTGACCGTGTCGGCGCCGGCGCACGTGCCGCCCATCGCGACTTCGTTGGCGATCGACCACATGGCGATGCCGGGGTGGTTGTACTGCTGGCGCACCATTTCGCGCAGTTGCTCGTCGAGGTTGTCGAGGAAGGCCGGCGGGATCGGCGCGCCGGCCCCGCAGTCCGCCGGCGTCAGGCTGCGCTCGACGAAAGGCAGTTCCGACCAGACGACGAGGCCGAGCCGGTCGGCCTCGTCGTAGGCGTGGGCGGCGTGCGGGTAGTGGGCCAGGCGGACGGCATTCGCGCCCATCTCGCGCACGAGGGCCAGGGAGGCGTCGATCTCGCGCGGTCCGATGGCCCAGGCCTTGTCCTGCCAGTCCTGGTGCAGGTTCACGCCGTGCAGGCGCAGCGGGCGGCCGTTCAGGAACAGGCCGGCCTGCGCGTCGAAGCGGTATTGGCGGATGCCGAACGGCTGTTCGACCCGGTCGAGCAGGCGGCCGCCGCGATCGACCAGGTCCACGCGCAGGCGGTACAGATAGGGATCGTCCACGCCTTGCCATACATGGGGACGAGCGACGTCCAGGGCCAGCTCGGCGCGGGCGTGCGCAGCTGCGGGCACCGTCCGGCGTGCCGCCGCCACGGTCCGGCCGGCCGTGTCGAACAAGGCAGCGCGCAATGTCAGCCCGGTGCGCTGCGTGCGGTCGTCCTCGACGTCGGCGCGCACGCGCAGCCGTGCGCGGGCGGGCGAAAGCGTGATCGTGTCCGCATACACGCCGCCGGCGCCGTGGTCGCCCAGCGCGAGGTGCGCGCGCGCAGGCGTTTCGATCAGGGACACGCCGCGGTACAGGCCCCCCGCCATGTTGAAGTCGCCGCCCAGCGGCGCGACGGCAGTCGGGTCGTCGCCGTGCAGCGGCGTGCTGTTGTCGACCTTGACCAGCAGGACGTTGCGTCCGGCGGCGAGCTTGCCGGTGACGTCGAAGCGGAACGCCGTGAACGCGCCGCGGTGGCGGCCGAGGTAGCTGCCGTTCAGCCACACGTCGGCAACGATGCTCGCGCCGTCGAATTGCAGCCAGGCGTTCGCGGGTGCGGTGTTCCGTTCGAATTCGAGGCGATACCAGCCGCGCCCGCGCTTGTAGGGCTTGCTGTCCGGGCCGGTCTGCGCCGTACTCGCGGCGTCGGACCGATTCCACGTGTGCGGCAGGACGACGGATGTCCAGCCGGTGCCGTCCGCGGCGGCGGCGGCCGCGTCGGTCAGCGCATCGTCCTGCACGAATTTCCAGCGCTCGGTCAACGGCGTCGTGCGGCGGGCGGCGTCGCCGGCGGCCGCGCCGCTCGCTCCGCCCTGGCAGGCCAGCAGGGCGGCCAGCGCGATAGCGCGGACCGCAACAGGAAGGCGAAGCGTCGCGGTCTTCATTGCGGCACCAGCTTCGACGCCTGCATCCACTGCACGAAATGCTCGATCCAGTGGTCCGACGTCGTGCCCATGCGGCGCATGCCGAAGCCATGGTCGCCGGCCGCGTACACGTGCAGCTCGGCGGATTTGCCGGCCGCGCGCCAGTCCTCGAAGATCGGGATGCTGGCCTGGCCGCGCAGGCCGTCGTCTGCCGCGACCGCGAGAAAAATGGGCGGTGCGTCGCCGGGTACCGGGCGCTTCGGTGCACTGCCATAGATCACGCCGATGAAATCGGGGCGGCTGGCCGCATCGTAGGCGGTGGCGACGTCCATTGTCACGCGGCCGCCGGCCGAAAAGCCGACCATGCCGATACGCTTCGTATCGATCCCGTAGTCGGCCGCATGCGCGCGCACCCAGCGCAGCGCCGCGAGCCCGTCGTCCTGCGCCTGCGCCACGGCCGGCGTATCGATGGCGCTGTCCTTGCCATGTTGCGCGATGCCGCCGAAGCGTTTCGCGACGACCTGCATGAAAGCGGCTGGATCCTGCGGCGTCGGGTCGAGCCGGTATGCCAGCACGAAGCAGGTGACGCCGCGTTCCGCCAGCCGGCGCGCCACGAGCAGGCCTTCGTTGTCGAACGACAGGCTGAGGAAGGCCCCGCCGGGCGCGATCACCAGCGCCGTACCGTTGGCCTGGCCGGGCGGCGGCAGCACCGGATACAGTGCCGGCTGCGTCACGTTGCGCAGGGTCGTCTGGCCGAACATGGTCTCCCACATGTCGGTCGCACGCGAGCCGGCGGCGGACAGGGGAATCGGCGGGATGGATGGGGCGGGGGCCGGACGTGGCGGATTGGCTTGCGCCATGCGCACGAAGTCGTCGAGGCCGGACTTGCGGGGCGTGTTCTGCGCGTGCGCGCCGGCCGCGAGCAGCATGAGGGCGGCCGCGCAGACCTGGCGGATGGGGATGGAACGGTGCATGTCGTCTCCTTGTCGTTGTCGTCAGGCGCGTCTGGCGTGCGCGCGCAGCAGGGCGGTGAAATCGGCGAAGTTGAGTTGCGGGTCGAGCGAATGTGCCATGCGGATCTCGCGGCCCCCGGTCGTGCGTGTGGTGAAGGGCGTGGCGGCGGGATCGAACGCCGTCGCGGTAACGAGGGGACTGTCGCCGAACGTCAGCGTGCCGCCGAGGCGCACGAACGGCGGCAGGTGGCGGTACTGGTCGACGAGCCAGCGCGCGAGCGGCGAGACCGGTGCGACCTCGGCATTCAGGGTCGCGACCGATACCTGGAAGCGCCGGTATTCCTCGGCGGGGATCTGCAGGACCGGAATCCGTGTTTCCTCGAGCACGAAGCGGGCCGCGGCGACGTCGGTCGCCAGGTTGTACTCGGCGCCGTCGTCCCCGGCAGCCGTCCCGCCGATCCACACGAGGCGCATGCGTTCCGCGATCGCCGGCTGCAGGCGCAGCGCGGCCGCCACGTTCGTCAGCGGTCCGCCGCACGCGAGGACGAGCGGCAGCGGATCGTCGCGCAGGGCTGCGTCGACGATCGCCTGCGCGGCGCCGTCCGCCACGACCGGCGGACGCAGGCCGAGCCCGGCCAGCCGCAGCAGCGCGCGTGCGCGCCGCGCCCCGTCCTGCGCCGTGCGTTCCGGATCGAGACCGGCCATGCGCGCCAGCCTGGGGTCCAGCGCGGACGCCGTCACGAGCACGGTGCGCGTCGCCGGTGCCAGCAACTGGTGCGCCAGGGCGACGAGGCCGTCCGGATCGCCGGCGAAGTCGTTGTCGACGATGACGCGGGCCAGAGGACGCTGGACGATGCCCGGCCGGCCTAGGGCCTGCGCGAGCGGGAGGGCCGCGAGGCAGCCCAGCAGGTGGCGCCGCTTCATTGGCGCACCTTCAGCGTGACGCGACCGATCAGGCCGGACGGCCGCAGCGGCGCATCCGCCTTGTACGTGGGCGCGGCCGTGAACGTGACCTTCGTGGCGCCCGGCTGGGCGTCGCCGATCAGGCGGTTCACCCACAGGTTGGCGACCCGCACCTCCACCGTGTTGGCGCCGGCGACGACGAGCGAACCCACGTCGACCTCGTACGGCGGCTTCCACGCGATGCCCGCGGGCTTGCCGTTGACGAGGACTTCGGCCACGTCGCCGACCCGGCCCAGGTCGAGCTTCGTCGGCGTGCCCGGCGTCACGCCTGGCGGCAGCGTGAAGGTGCGCGTATAGACCGACGTCCCCGAGAAGTACCTGACTTGCGGATCGGCGCTGGCGGCGAGCGACCCGGTCGTGCCGTGCGCGACCGCCGCCGGCGCCGCGAGGCCGTCGAAGCGGATCGCCCAGTCCCCGGCCAGCGTGGCGGCCTCGGACCACGACGGCGTCTGGACGGTGACGGCCGGCGCGGCGGCCGGCCGGCGGAACACGACGAACACGGCATCGTTCGCGCCCAGCGCCAGCGGCACGACGGTCGCGTCCTGGTCCGTACGATAGCTCGCGGGTTCCGTACGGCCCGTGTCCGCATGCCAGAATTCGGCCGCCTTGCCGCGCACGTTGAAGCGGGCTTCCGTGTTCACGGCCTTGCCGGAACGGTTGGTGACGAAGTACACGTCGCCGTCGGCCAGCTTGCGGTGGACGAACAGCAGCGGCGTATCGGTACCCTGGACGCTGAAGTCCGGCTTCCGGCCGGCCTGCGCCAGCGCGGCTTCCACGTCGCGGCCGGCAACGACGCGGCCCTTGCCGACGCGGGTGACGGGCGCGCCGCTCCACATCTGCCTGACGAGCGACGCGAACGCGGCCGGATCGTCGGCCAGGCCGGGCGTGGCGACGGGCGCGGTACCGACGATCGTCGCGCCCTGCGCCGCCAGTGCGTGCAGCCGGCGCAAGGTGGCGACGGTCATGCGCGCGCTCGACCCGCCCAGGTACAGCACGCGGTAGCGCGCGCCGCTGGCCGACACGAGGTCGCCGTCCTTCACCGACAGCCGCTGCACCAGGGCGTCCGCGTTGACGAAGTCGTAGGCGTAGCGGCGCGGTGCGTCCGCCGGCTGGCCGTGCCTGTACAGTGCGACGAGCGGCGCTTCCTCGCCGTAGAAATAGGCGACGTCCGCGTAGAAACGGCCCTGCTGCAGCATCCAGCTGCTGCGCGCCATGTAGTCGACCCATGGCCGCGCCATGCCGGCCCAGGTCTCGTTGCGGTTGAAATACTGGCCGAAGATGGCCAGCGACAGGCCGGGCTTCCGGTCGTCCTCCAGCGGCTGGTGCACCGACGTGTGGATGACCGGGAGGTTCACGCCGCTGGCGAATTCCATGTCGATCATCGGGCGCAGGTCGCTCGGCGCGAACGCCCACGGCGCCATCGCGCTCGTCATGGATTCCGCGGCGACGAGGTTCTGGCCATAGATGTGCGACACCGAGGCGGCGCCGCGCATGTCGGCGATCGCGGTCGGGTTCGGGCCGAACTCCGGTCGATACGTCCACATCGCGGCCATCGGGACGTTCGCATGGCTGCGCATCGCCATGTCGTCGCCCAGCGTGACGCGCGCGCTTTCCAGCGCTTCGCCGTACACCTTCAGGCCGCGTTCGCGCGCGACGGCGGCCACCGTGCCATAGTGTTCGCCGGCCATCAGGTCGGCGAGGGTGCGGCGCCAGTCGTACAGGAAGGCGTCGGTGCGGGCGCGGGTGCCGATGACGACGCCCGTCAGCGCCGGCAGCCACGGGCGCGCGTCGTAGCCGCGCAGGCGCTGGAACTGTTCCAGCAGGCGCGGCGTCCAGTTCGACGACCCGACTTCGATCGAGTCCGTCACGATGGCGCGCACGCCATGCGCGCCGACGAGGTCCTTGCCGGCCGCCTGCTCGTACTTTGCCAGATAGGTGTCCAGGTAGCGTCGCACCGCGCCGCCGTCGTACTTGTCGACCTCGAGGCCCGTCGCTTCCTTCGTGGCCGCGTGGTTTTCCGTCCCCGTGAGCGACCACGCGAGGCGCACGATCTTCCAGGTGCCGGGCGGCGGCGTCCAGTCCAGCGTGCCGTCGGCGCGCACCTTGCCCGTGAGGTCGACGATGGCGGCCGGATCGACGCCGGCCTCGCGCGGGTCGAGACCCGCATCCAGTGCGAAATAGTCGTCGACGGTCGCGAAGCCGGCCTTGGCCTCGAACTGGTTGACCTTCGGCTCGCCCGACAGGACCAGTTGCGCGAGGCGCAGTCCCTTGGCCTGGCCGATCGCACCGAACGGCCCCGTGTCGGCGCCCGCCACGGGCATGAACTGGGGGTTCGGCACGGGCGGCTTCGCGCTGGCCACGACGCGGAAACGGGCCGCCGTGACCGGCGCGAAGCCCGCGCTGGCGGGGACGCCGGCCAGCGCCAGGTCCGCGACCTTGCGCCAGCGCGTCCCGTCCGCGCTCGCTTCCAGCACGGCCTGGTACGCCGAGCCCTCGAACATCGACCCCGCGCCCGGCGCGAAGATCGTGGCCGAGCGGATGGTCTGCGGTGCCGGATAGTCCAGCGTGACGACGACCGGGCGGTCGGCCGTGGGCGCCGCGAGTTCGGCCGCCGGCTCTTCGGTCGCCGCCGCCAGCTTGCGCGCGTCGAGGGCCAGGTCGCCGGCGCGGATGGCGGGTGACGGGAGTTCGGCTGCGTCGACCGGATACGCGTAGACCGCGATGTCGCCGCCCGTGCGCGCGAGCGCCTCGGGGCTCGGCCGCTGGCCCATGATGTCCGGCTGGACGAACAGATCCTGGAACGGTCCCGTCGTGCGCGGCGCGGCGGGCAGGGGCGCCGCCAGCGGCTTGCCGCCGTCGACCGTGGTTTCGCTCCACACCAGCTTCTTCATGCCGTCCTCGGGCCGTACCCACGGGCCGCCCGTCTCGCTCCAGCCGGGCGACGCGGCGATGCCGAATTCCAGGCCGTGGCGTTCCGCCTCCTGCGCGGCGAAGCGGAACGCGTCCGCCCATTCGGGACTCATGTACGGCAGGCGCTTCGGCACCAGTTGGGGCGTCATCATCTCGGCGTCGAAATTCTGCAGGCCGCCGAGGCCCGACTTCGCCATCCAGTCGATGTCCTTGGCGATGCCGTCCTTGGTGATGTTCCCGTTCAGCCAGTGCCACCACACGCGGGGGCGGGCGCTTTGCGGGGGATAGTCGAAGCCGGATGCGACCGGGTCGGCGGCCGCCCATGCGGGTGCGGACAGGCAGGCGAGGGCGGCGGCGGCGGCGATCAGGCGCAGGGGTTGAATGTGTGCGGACATGGCGTGGTTCGTCGTGGGTCTTCCATCAATGGGAACGCGGCCGGACGCCAGGCGTCGCGGCCGCGCGGGACATCATGCGGTCAGAAACGGTAGTCGAGCGTCACGCCGATACGGCGGAACGAGTTCTCGCCGAGGCTGTAGGCGAAGCCGGAGCCGGCGCCCTTGCCGGGCAGCGGGTAGATGATGGCGTTCGGAACGCGCTTGTCGCCTAGGTTGCGGTCGTACACCTCGATGCCCCATTTGTCGTCAGGGGAACGCAGCGCGACGCGCAGCGACGCGGTGGAATGGCCGCCGTAAGCGCATTCGGCGTCGAGAGAATTGCAGAGCCGCACGCGGCTCTTGTAGACGATGTCGCCGCCCAGCTTGAGTTCATAGTCGCCCGGCAGCGTCCAGCTGTAATCGCCGTTCAGCGTCACCTTGTTGCGCGGCGAGTACAGGAGACGCTGGCCGCCGACGTTCTGATTGTCGAAGCTGAAACCGGCCGGGTACGCGGTGTCGAGGATCATCGCGACCGAGAGGCCCAGCTGCAGTTCCGGCAGCGGGCGCGCGCGGATGTCGGCCTCGACACCCTTGCTCGTCACGCTCGGCACGTTCAGCGGGATGCAGGAGAGGGCGCCGACGGCCGTCAGGGTGCAGTTCTGCTCCTGGAAATCCTTGATCTTCGTGTGGAACGCGGCGACGTCCACGTCCAGGCGGCGGTTCAGGAACGACATCTTGGAGCCGATCTCGACACTCGTCGGCAGTTCGGGCTTGACGATGTAACCGGCGAACGTGCCCGAGGCGCTGGCCTGGTTGACGGGCGTGTCGTTGTCGATCTGCGGACCCTTGTAGCCGCGGCTGACGGTGGCGTAGAGATTCGCGTCCTTCGTGAGCGTGTGCTGCAGCCCCAGCTTGCCCGACACATTCGACTCGCTCGCGCTGCCGCTGGCCGACTTGACGGTTGCCGGCAGCGCGAAGCCCTGGAAGCTCACGACGCTGCTCTGCGTGAATCGCGACGACACGCTGTCGCGGGTATAGCGCAGGCCGGCGATGACGTTCGTCGAATCGGTCAGGCGGTACGTGGCCTGGCCGAACACCGCCTTCGTCGTCAGGTTCGCATACTGCAGGTTGTTGGTGGCGATCGAGCGGGGTACCGGCGGCGACGGCAGCGCGGGATTCGGTTCGATCAGCACGTTGGCGTTCTTGTCGTTGGTGGAGTCGGCATAGAACAGGCCCGCCACGTAGTCGAGCGTCTGCTTGCCGGGCGATGCGATGCGCAGCTCCTGCGAGACCTGGCGCGCATTCTTGTACGGATCGTGGTTGGACACCTTGTCGTACGACGTCGACATGCCGATATTGACGCTTTCCGGGCCCTGCTTGCGCGTGCGGTAGGCCGTGATCGACGTCAGCGTGTCGCCGCTGGCCAGTGTCCAGTCGACCTGACCCGAGAAGCCGCGCACCTGGGCGCGCGTCAGTTCCTCGCCGTCCGAACAGACCTGGTTGTTCGTCTTCGAGACGGTCACGCCGCAGGCAGCGAATTCGGCGGCCGGCTGGTGGTTGCCCGCCGTGTTAGTGGCATAGGCGACGGACGGGGCGAAGAACACGGCGTTCTCGCTGCGCGTGTTCGACGCGTCCGCGATCAGGTTGACGGCCACGTCGCGGTTCGGCTTGAGCAGGTAGCGGATGCGCGCGCCGCCGTTGTCCGTGACGCTGTCCTCGCCGGTCAGCACGTTGTGGTAGACGCCCTTGTTGCGCTCGGCGATGCCGGAGATGCGCAGCGCGGAGATGTCGTTCAGCGGGACGTTGCCCGTGGCGCGCACGGCCGCACCGTGGTCGCCCTTGAATTCCAGCTGCACGTTGCCGCCGCTGTCGCCGATGATCGGCGCCTGCGTCGCCATGTTCAGTACCCCGGCGGACGCATTCTTGCCGAACAGCGTGCCCTGCGGGCCGCGCAGCACTTCGACGCGGGCCATGTCCAGCATCAGGCCGCTGGCGGTGGCGCCCAGCGGCACGCCGTCGACGACGACGCCGACCGAGCTTTCGGCCGACAGGGTGAACACGGCGGTGCCGATGCCGCGGATCGACGCGCTGCCGCCGGCGCCGCCGGTCTGCTGGTCGCCGAACTCCAGCGATGCCGCCGTCTTGGCGAGGTCGCCGATGTCCTTGACGCCGGCACGCTCCAGCTGCGCGGCGTTGACGACCGTGATGGCCACGGGGACTTCCTTGATGCTCTGGCTGCGCTTTTGCGCGGTGACGACGACGGTCTCGATGCCTTTCTCGATCTTCGCCGCGGCGTCCGGGCTGGCGCCGCTGTCGCCGGTCTGGGCGTGGGCCGGGTTCCAGATCGCGGCCAGGCTCATGGACAGGATGGTCAGCGAACCGATCGCCGAGGTGGTGCGGGATGCGTGCATGTTGTCTCCTAGTGTGGCCAGTCGATGCCGGCCATGTTGTATTCAGGCGAATCGAGTATAGGTACGGTCCTCGGCCATTCCAAAGCCGTATTCCGTGATACCTGCTATCGACGTTGGCGGGTGATGATCAAATGGCTGATCGATCGGATTCGCTGATACGTCCTATCGAAACTCTGGTCTTCGGGATGCCTGCGCGCGCTGCTATCGTTTTCATACAAAAAAAGCGAGGAGACATCCCATGCACACTTCCCCCGAGGCGGGCCGCGGCCGCGCCGCGCTCATGCTGTGCCATTTCGCCGGCATGGTCGACCTGGTCGCGCTGCCCGTGTGGGTCGGCACGCTCGCCCAGCATCACGGTTTCGATCTTGAACACGCGGGCATGATCGTCACGGCGTTCCTGCTGGGCGCGGTCGGCGCGAGCCTCGTGGCGGCGCCGCTCTATACAAGGTTGCCGCGCGCCGCCTGCGCATTCGGCGGCTACGCCGTCGCGGCGCTGGCATTTCTCGCCGCGTCGCGGGTGGCCGGTTTCGGCGCGCTCGCCGCGCTGCACCTCGTCGCCGGCATCGCGACGGGCACCGCTTTGTCGGTCACGCACGGCACCATCGGGCGCAGCGCCAATCCGCACCGGCTGTTCGCCATGGCCGGGACGGCGCTGGGCATCGGTGCGGTGATCTTCTATGCCGCCGTGCCACCCGCCGTCGCCGCGCATGGCGGGCCGGCACTGTTCCTCGTGTTCGCCGGCCTGATGGGCGCGGCGGCGCTGGCGTGTGCTTTCGGTTTTCCGAATGTTGCGACCGGCGCTCGTGCGCCGTCGGCGGCGCCGCTGCCCCGCGCGGCCTGGTGCGCGATCCTCGGCGTGGGCTGCCTGGCGCTGAACCAGGCGCTCACGTTCAGCATGCTGGACCGCATCGGCGTGCTGCGCGGCTTCGGGCAGGACAAGGTGAACGGCGTGCTCGTCGTGTGCGGCCTCGTTAACCTGCTGCCGGCCGCCGTCGCCGGCATGCTGCAGAAGCGCCTCAATCCCGTGCGGGTGGCCATCGTCGCCGCGCCGCTGCAGGCCGCGCTGGCGCTCGTCGTCACGCTGTCCGCCGACTTCCTGCCGTATGCGCTGGCCGGCGCCATCTACCCGGCCGTGCTGATCTTCACCCACACCTTTCTGTTCGGGCTGATCGCCCGGCTGGACCCGAGCGGCCGCGCGCTGGCCTCGACGCCCGCGATGATGATGACCGGTTCCGCGATCGGTCCCGCGCTGGCCGGCTCGGTCGCGATGCGCGCCGGCTTCGGCGGCCAGGCGCTGCTGGCCGTCCTGGTCAGCGCCGCCGCCACGCTCTGCTTCGCCCTGGTGGCGAGCCGCGCCCACCCATCACTGAAGGAGGCAATATGAACCCATCCAATCCACTCACCCTGGCGCAGGCGAGCGCGATCCTCGCCGCCGCGGTCGCGGCCGCGCGCGCCGACGGCTTGCCGCCGGTGGCGGTCGCGGTGCTGGACGCGTCCGGCCACACCGTCGCCCTGCAGCGCGAGGACGGCGCCACGCCGCTGCGCGTCGACATCGCCATCGGCAAGGCCTACGCGGCCGCCGGCATGGGCGTCGCCAGCCGCGTGCTGCACCAGCGCGCGCAGGACAATCCCGTGTTCTTCAACGCGCTGGCCTCGTCCAGCCAGGGGAAATTCATCCCGCAGGCCGGTGCCGTCGCGATCCGGGCGGCGGACGGCACCCTGCTGGGCGCCGTCGGCGCCAGCGGCGGCACGGGCGCCCAGGACGAGGCCATCTGCGCGGTGGGCGTGAACGCGGCGGGCCTGGTGGCCGCATGAGCGTGGCGCACGACCATACGGCCGGCTGCGCGTGCGGGATCGACGTGCATGCCCACGTGATTCCGCGCGACCTGCCGCGCTACGTGGGCAACCGCTTGCCGCCCGACTGGCCGGCTATGGCGCCGGCGCATGCGTGCCACCGCCACGTGATCATCCAGGGCAGCGTGTACCGGACCGTGTCCGAGCGCGCGTGGAGTGCCAGCCGCCGCATCGAGGACATGGACCCGATGGGGCTCGCCGTGCAGGCCATCTCGCCGATGCCGGAACTGCTGTCGTACTGGATGGAACCCAACGCCGCGGCCCAGCTGCTGCGCTACATGAACGAACAGATCGCGAGCATGGCCGCGCTGTCGGGAGGGCGCCTCGTCGGCATGGGCGCCGTGCCGCTGCAGGACCTCGACCTCGCGCTGGCGGAGCTGGACCACGTCGCCGATCGGCTCGGGTTCAAGGCCATCGAAGTGGGCAGCAATGTCAACGGCAAGGCGATCGGCAGCCCGGAATTTGCACCGTTCTTCGCGGCCTGCGCGGACAAGGGCGTGGCCGTGTTCGTGCATGCGTTGAAGCCGGCCGGCGCCGACCGCCTCGTCGGCCCGGACAAGCTGCTGCCCGCGCTGGCGTATCCGACCGACGTGGGCCTGGCCGCCGCCTCCGTGCTGACCTCGAACCTGATCGGCCGCATTCCGGATTTGAAAATGGCGTTCAGCCACGGCGGCGGCACGCTCGCGTCGCTGCTGCCGCGCCTCGAACAGGCACGCCAGGTGTTTCCGGCGCTGGCCGATGCGATGCCGGAGAGTCCGTCGACGCAGGCGCGCAGGCTGTTCTACGACACGCTCGTGTTCGACGCGCCTGCCTTGCGTTATCTGGTCGACCGTTTCGGCGCGTCGCAGCTGATGATAGGCACCGATTACCCGTTCGCCTTCCACGACGCGCGTCCCGTCGACAGCATCGCCGCGGCCGTCGGCGACGCGGACGTGCGCGCCCAACTCGCCACCCGTAACGCCGCCCGGTTCCTCGGGCTCGAATAAGGAGTCAACATGCCCGCATCCCCCGCCGGCCAGCTGCGCAGCATCGCCATCGGGGTCACCGACCTCGATGCCGCCGAGCGCTTTTATAACGATACCTGGCATTTGCAGACCGTCGCGAAGACGGCGGACGCCGTCTACCTGCGCGGCGCCGGCCGGTTCCACCATATTCTCGCGCTGCACCGCAGTGCCACGCCCGATGTCCGCAACGTGACGTTCACCGTGGCGGCGCGTGCCGATCTCGATGCGATCGCGGCCCGCACGCCGGATGCCGGCGGCCGCGTGCTGGCCGGGCCTGCCGACGTCGACGAGCCGGGCGGCGGCACGGCCGTCACGATCGCCGACCCGCAAGGACGTGTCCTGCGTTTCGTGCACGGCGACGAGCGCCATGCGGAAAGCGCGCGCGCCGATGCGCCGAGCCGCATCACGCACGTCGTGTTCAATAGCGCTGACGTGGCGGTCGCACAGCGCTTCTTCGAGGAGGCGCTCGGGTTCCGCCTGTCCGACCGCACGAAGATCATGGCCTTCATGCGCTGCAACAGCGACCACCACAGCATCGCGCTCGCGGACAGCAACGCGGACACGCTGAACCACATCGCCTTCGTCATGGCGGACCTGGACGCCGTGATGCGCGGCGCCGGCCGCATGCGCGACGCCGGCTGGCCCATCGAATGGGGCGTCGGCCGCCACGGCCCGGGCAACAACGTCTTTGCCTACTTCGTCGGTCCGGACGATTTCGTCATCGAGTACACGGCCGACGTGCTGCAAGTCGACGACGCGTACAAAGTTGGCGGGCCGTCCGACTGGCAGTGGCCGCCGGGCCGCTTCGACCAGTGGGGCGTGTCGCAGCCGCCGTCGGAGCGCATCAAGCAGGCGCAGAAAACCATCCGTTTCATCGAACAGTAAGGAGCAGCAGTGAAATTCGTCACCTACCGCAACGGTAAAGAAAACCGCCTGGCCGTCGTCGACGGCGACCAGATCGTCGATATCAACCGCGCCGTGCCGGAGGTTCCCGCCGACGTACGCGCCGCGCTCGCGGACGGCGTGGACCTCGTCGCCGCCGGCCGCCGCGCGCTCGATTCGACCGCCGGGCGCCGGCCGCTGGCAGGCGCCGCGCTGGCGCCCGTCGTGCCGGAACCCGGCAAGACCGTCTGCCTGGGCCTGAACTACTACGACCACGCCGCCGAGAGCGGCCGCGAGAAGCCCGTGTATCCGTGGTTCTTCCTGCGCGGGACGACGTCGCTGCTGGCGCACGGCGAAGCGTCGCCGCGCCCGCGCGTGTCGGAGAAGTTCGACTACGAGGCCGAGCTGGCCGTCGTGATCGGCAGGCGCGCGCGCCACGTCAGGCGCGAGGATGCGCTGGACTACGTGTTCGGCTACGCGTGCTTCAACGACATCTCCGTGCGCGATTACCAGAAACGCACGCCCCAGTGGACCATCGGGAAGAACTTCGACCGCACGGGCGCGCTGGGCCCCGTGCTCGTCTCCGCCGACGAACTGCCGGCCGGCGGCGTGGGCCTGTCGATCCAGTCGCGCCTGAACGGCCAGGTCATGCAGGACGCGAACACGAAGGACATGATCTGGGACGTGGCCGAGACCATCGCGCTGCTGACCGAGTGCCTGACCCTGGAGCCGGGCGACGTGATCGCGATGGGCACGCCGGCCGGCGTCGGCCAGTCGCGCACGCCGCCCGTGTGGATGAAAGCCGGCGACACGATCGAGGTCGAGATCGAAGGCGTGGGCCTGCTTCGCAACACGATCGAGGACGAGCAGCCATGAACGGCGACTATGACGTCGTCGTGGTCGGTTTCGGCCCATCCGGCGCCGTCGCCGCGGCGCTGCTGGGCCAGGCCGGCGTGCGGACGCTCGTCGTCGACCGCACCGACGAGGTCTACCCGAAACCGCGCGCCATCGCCCTCGACCACGAGATCATGCGCGTGTTCCAGAACCTGGGCCTGGCGGATGCCGTGTCGCCGCACTGCGAGCCGTTCACGCCGTCCGAGTACTATGGCGCCGACGGGCGCCTGATCAAGCGGCTCGCCACCGTCGAACCGCCATACCCGCTGGGCCACATGCCATCGATGGTGTTCACCCAGCCGCCCGTGGAGGCGGCGCTGCGCCGCCACGTGCAGGCGCTGCCCGCCGTCGACGTCGTACTGGGCCGGCGTTTCACCGGCGTCGAGCAGGATGCGGAGGGCGCCACCGTCCACTTCGACGCGGGTGCGGTGCGCGCCCGCTACGTGATCGGCTGCGACGGCGCGTCGAGCGCCGTGCGCGACGTCGTCGGCATCACGCTGGAAGACCTGGAGTTCGACGAACCGTGGCTCGTCGTCGACGTGCAGGTCAACGAGAAGGGGCTGGCCAGGCTGCCGGCGACCAGCGTGCAGTACTGCGAACCGGCGCGTCCGTGCACGTACGTGATCGGGCCGGGCAACCACCGGCGCTGGGAAATCTCGCTGCTACCGGGCGAGGATCCCGCGTACATGGCGACCGAGGAGGGTGCGTGGAGCGTGCTGCGGCGGTGGATCGGCCCGGACGACGCGGCCCTGTGGCGCCAGGCCAGCTACCGCTTCCATGCACTGGTGGCGCGCGAATGGCGCGCGGGCCGCGTGTTCATCGCGGGCGACGCGGCACACCAGCAGCCGCCGTTCCTGGGGCAGGGCATGTGTCAGGGCGTGCGCGACGTCGTCAACCTCACGTGGAAGCTGCGCGCGGTGCTGGGCGGTGAAGCGCCGGACAGGCTGCTCGACACCTACGCGGTGGAGCGGCGCGAACACGTGCGCCGGCTTACCACGCGCATCAAGGAGATCGGCGCCGTCATCTGCGAACGCGATCCCGCGCGCGCCCAGGCGCGCGACATGGCCCTGATCGACGCGGCCGGCGGCACCATCCGCACCGTGCCGCGGCAAGACATCATCCCGCCGCTGATGGAAGGACTGCTGGCGTCCGGCGGCCGCGCGGGCACCGGCACGCTGTTCCCCCAGCCGCGCGTGTACGGACCCGCCGGCCCGGCGCTGCTGGACGAACTGGCGGGCACGGGCTGGCGCATCGTGACGGACCTGCGCACGGCGCAGCTGCCGCCCGGCCTGCTGGCGCTTGCGGAGCGGATCGGCATGTTGATCAGCATTCCATCCGATGCCGCCGGCTTCTCGAGCGGACCGCACCGCATGCAGGCCGATGAACTGGATGGCGTGCTCGCGCGCTGGTTCGCGCGCCACGGCTGCCATGCGGCCGTGGTCCGGCCCGATCACTACGTCTATGGCGTGGCCGACGACGGTCAGGGACTGTACGACCTCGTGGCCGGGCTGACCGACACGTTGCAATAACACATAACAAAGGAGACAACATGAATCACGATGCACGCCGCCGCACCATCCTGGGACTGGGCACGGCACTCGCCGGCGCCGCGCTGCTGCCGGCCGCCGCGCACGCCGCTGCCTCGCGGGGAACGTTCCCCAACGGCTTCCTGTGGGGCGCCGCGATTGCAGGCCACCAGGCGGAGGGCGATAACGTCGCGAGCGACGCCTGGCTGCTGGAAAACATCCAGCCGACGGAGTTCAAGGAGCCGTCGGGCGCCGCTGTGGACCACTACCGCCTGTACGACCAGGACATCGCGACCCTGGCGAGCCTCGGCCTGAACACGTTCCGCTTCTCGGTCGAGTGGGCGCGCGTGGAACCGGTGGAGGGCATGTTCTCGGTGGCGGCGCTGGAGCATTACCGCGACGTGCTGCTGTCCTGCCGCAAGCACAAGGTGAAGGCGATGGTGAGCTTCAATCACTTCGTCACGCCCGCGTGGTTCGCGGCTCGCGGCGGCTGGGAAGCGGACGATTCCGCGCAGCTGTATGCACGCTATTGCGACAAGGCCGCGCGCCACCTGGGCGACCTGATCGACTATGCGACGACGTTCAACGAACCGAACCTGCCGCGCCTGTTGTTCGGCATTCCGGGTCCGCTGTCCGGCATGGCCGACAATCCGCGCATGAAGGAAATGCTGGCGAAGGCAGGCCAGCTGGCGGGCACGGGTAAATGGTCGTCGTGGATCTTCGGCGATTTCGCAAAGATCGAGGCCGGCCTGCTGAAGGGCCATGCGGCGGCGTACCAGGCCATCAAGGCCGTGCGCCCGCAACTGCCCGTCGGCTTCTCGATCGCCATCGCGGACGACCAGGCCGTCGACGGCGGCGAGGCGATGCGTGACCGCAAGCGGGCCATCGCGTACGAGCCGTGGTTCCGTGCGATCGCGGAACACGGCGACTTCATCGGCGTGCAGACCTATACCCGTGAATTGATCGGGCCCGACGGCGTGCGGCCGCCGCCCAAGGATGCGACGTTCACGTCGGCGCACATGGAGTACTACCCGCAGGCGCTGGAGGCCACGATCCGCTACACGGCGCAGCACGTGAAGGTGCCGATCTACGTGACGGAAAATGGCATGTCGACGGACGACGACAAGCAGCGCATCGCCTACATCCATACGGCGCTCGAAGGCGTCGCGAATTGCCTGAAGGACGGCATTCCCGTGAAAAGCTACATCCACTGGTCGCTGCTGGACAACTTTGAGTGGATCTTCGGCTATGGCCCGCATTACGGCCTCATTGCCGTCGACCGCGCGACGATGAAGCGCACGGTGAAACCGAGCGCCCGCGTGCTCGGGCAGATCGCGCGGGCGAACGGCATCGCGGCGTGAAAGGGCGATAGCAGGTATCGCCAAAATGGGCTTTGGCCGGATGGGGTCCGGCCGCTACGCTAGGCCTATCGAATGAACTACAGGGAGACACAACGTGGGCGGTATCATTTTTGAAAACGTAAGGATCTTCGACGGCAGCCAGATGCGCCCGGGGACCGGCGCGGTGCGCGTGGAAGGCAATCGCATCGCCGAGGTGGCGGACGGCACGCGCGGCATCACGGCGCTGGCCGGCGACCGCGTCATCGACGGCAAGCAAGGCACCTTGATGCCGGGCCTCGTCGAAGCGCATGCGCATCTGTCGTGGCCCAGCTCCGTCGAGCGCTTCGTGCCCGGCATGGCGCTGCCGCCGGAAGACCTCGTGCTGACGACGGCCCGCAACGCGCGCATCCTGCTCGACCATGGCTTCACGAGCGCCTATTCGGCGGGTGCGCTGAGCAAGACGGTCGAGACGGTGCTGAACACCTTCATCACGAGCGGCGGCATGCCGGGGCCGCGCCTCGTCGCGTCGTCGATTGAGCGCGAACCCCCGACCATCGAGGAACTCGATCCGGGCAAGGTCGCGGAGCACGGCCGCGGGCCCGACGCCGTGCGCGCCTTCGTGAAGGACTGCGCCTCCATCGGCGCCAAGTCCGTCAAGTTCCTGCTGTCCGGCGAGGATGCGCTGAAACCGGGCGCATCGCAGCAGCTGATGTACACGCAGGAAGAAGCCGATGCGGCCGGCGAGCAGGCGCGCGAATCGGGCGTGTGGCTCGCGTGCCATGCGCAGGCGTCCGACGCCGTCAAGATGGGGCTGCGCGCGGGCTTTCGCGTGCTGTACCACTGCACGTACGCGGACGAGGAAGCGCTGGACATGCTGGAAGCGCGCCGCGACGACGTCTTCATCGCGCCGGCCATCGGCATCATCCAGGCGACCCTGGACGCCGCGCCGCCGCCGCACTTCGACATGAGCCACATGAAGAAAAGCGCGGCCGAGGTGCTGGAGCTGCAGAGAAAGCTCGTGCCGGAACTGCGCCGGCGCGGCCTGCGCGTGCTGCCGGGCGGCGACTACGGCTTCCCGTTCAACCCGAACGGCCGCAACGCGCGCGACCTGGAGCTGTTCGTGAACCTGCTGGGGTACACGCCGGAAGAGGCGCTGTCCGCCGCGACCCTGCTGGGCGGCGAGTTGATGGGCATGGGCGACGAGCTGGGACAGGTGAAACCCGGCTTCCTTGCCGACCTGCTGCTCGTCGACGGCGATCCGACGCAGGACGTGACGATCCTGCAGGATCGTAAGCGCCTGCGCGCCATCATGAAGGATGGGCGCTTCCACAAGGATCCGGCGCTGGCCGCGCTGTAAGGAGGTCGAATGACGTTGAGCGACAAGCATCTGGAGATCCTGCGCGCGGTCCGCGCGGCCGGCCCCGTGATCGATCCGCCGGCCGCGAAGGCGCTGTATGCGCCGCTGCTGGAAGGCATGCCGCCCGGCGCGGAACCCGTGCGCGACGTTGTCTACGGCGTGGACGAGCGCCATCGGCTGGACGTATACCCGGCCGTCGGCGCGGTCGGGCCGGTGCCCGTCGTCGTGTTCCTGCACGGCGGGGGCTTCATCCGCGGCGACAAGGCCGACCGGGAAGCCGTCGGCCATTATTTTTCACGGCATGGCGTGGTGGCGGTACTGCCGAATTACCGTCTCGGGCCGCGCCACCGCTGGCCGGCCGGGGCCGAGGACGTGGCATCCGCACTCGCGTGGGCGCGGGCCAACATCGCGCAGTACGGCGGCGATCCCGATCACATCGTGCTCGCGGGAGAATCGGCCGGGGCGGCGCACGTGGCGGCCGCGACGCTCATCTCCCGTTTCCATCCGCCCGAGGGTTTGAAGATCGCGGGCGCCTTTCTCGCGTCCGGCGTGTACAACGCGGAACTGGAATACCTGGCACGCGCGCAGCTGGGCATCGCGACGCCGGACCCGCGTAACGAAGCCTACTTCGGGACGGACTTCGCGGCGTACCGAGCGATGTCGACCGTGGAGCTGGTCGATGCGGCACCGTTCCCGCTCGCGATCACGTATGCGGAACTGGACCCGATCCAGATGCAGGCGCAGGCGGGCGAGTTGTTCGCGCGGCTCGTCACGCGCCACGGTTTCCAGCCGCGCATCGGGGTCGTCGCGAACCACAATCACCTCAGCCAGGTCTACGCGATCAACAGCGGCGACGACGCGCTGGCCGCGCCCTTGCTGGCCTTTGTGCGTGACAGCCGCATGAAAAGTCCATAAAGTGAAGGATCAAACGGCCGCACGAGCCATACGATAACAAGGAGACAACCGATGCGTTTCAACCGCCTGGACCTGAACCTGCTGCTGGCGCTCGACGCGCTGCTGGAGGAACAGAACATCACCCGCGCGGCGGCGCGCGTGAACGTCAGCCAATCCGCGATGAGCGGCATGCTGGCGCGCCTGCGCGAATTCTTCGAAGACGATTTATTGGCCGCCGTCGGCCGCAACATGGAACTGACGGTGCTGGGGCGCCAGCTCGTCGGGCCGGTGCGCGACCTGATCCTGCACGTGCACGCGACGGTCGGCATCCGCGTGTCGTTCGATCCGGCGCGCGAGACGCGCTGCATGAAGATCATGGTGTCGGATTATGCGACCGAGGTCTTCCTGAACCAGGTGGTGGCGCGCGTGCTGCGCGACGCGCCCAACATGACGCTGGAACTGGTGCCCCTCGCGGACGACGCGGCGGAAAAGCTGCGCCGCGGCGAGAACGACTTCCTCATCATCCCGCGCAACTTCCTCGACCCCGAGCATCCGCAGCGCACGCTGTTCGAAGACCATTACTGCGCCGTGATCTGGGAGGGCAATACGCAGGTGGGCGACGTCCTCGACGCCGGCACGTACGAGCGTCTGTCCCACATCGCGCCGATGCTGGGCCGTCCGCGCTCGCCGACGATGGAAGAGCTTCTGCTCCAGGCGCTGGGCGTCAAGCGCCGCATCCGCGTGATCACCAGCGATTTCTACAGCATGGCGACGGCGCTCGTCGGCACGGATCTCGTCGCGACGATGCACACGCGCCTTGCGCTCGCGTGCGCGCGGCGGCTGCCGATCCGCGTGCTGCCGCTGCCGTACGACCTGCCTCCGCTGGCGGAATGCCTGCAATGGCACCGCTTCCAGGAAAACGACCCGTGCCACATCTGGCTGCGCGGCGTCATGCTGGAAGTCGCGCGCGGCCTGACGACCAATGCCGAGCTGCCGATGGCGCCGTTCAGCTTCAACGCCATCGAGACGGCGCGCGCGGTGGCATAATCGGTGCATCCCTCAACCATCGAAAGGAAGCATATGGTCGTCGAAAGCGCGGAAATCCTCGTCAAGGCCGGCATGGAAGAACAATTCGAAGCGGGCGTGCGCGCCGCAGCGCCGCTGTTCCAGCGGGCGCGCGGGTGTACCGGCATGCGCCTGCAGCGGGGCGTGGAGAACCCGCGCGCCTACCGCCTGCTCGTGGACTGGAACACGGTCGAGGACCACATGGTCCACTTCCGCGAGAGCGACGATTTCCAGGAATGGCGCCGCCTCGTGGGCCACTGCTTCGACGGCGCGCCCGTCGTCACGCACTACGCGGCGGCCGTCGACGGTTTCTGACAGCCGTCAGGGCAGCAGCATCGTGAGTTCCTGCGCGCCCTGGCGCAGCACGGGCAGGAACTCTTCCACCATGCGTTCCGGCGTCACGCGCGCCGCGTGCGCACCCACGTTCAGCGCCGCCAGCACCTTGCCCGACGCGCCGCGCACCGGCACGGCGATCGAGCGCAATCCCAGTTCCAGTTCCTCGTTGTTGACGGCATAACCGTCGCGCCGCACCTGCGCGAGGATTTCGCGTAGCGTGGCCGGATCCGTCACGGTGCGCTCGGTCTTGGGCGTCAGCGTGGTGTGCGCCAGGTAGGCATCCAGCTCGTCCGGCGGCAGGTGCGCGAGCAGCACGCGGCCCAGCGAGCTGCAATACGCCGGCAGGCGGCTGCCGGCGGACAGCGACACCGACATCACGCGCGACGTCGCCGCGCGCGCCACGTACAGCACCTGGTCTTCTTCCAGCACGGCGAGCGAGCTCGATTCGCCCAGCGCCTTGCTGACGCCGTTCAGGCATGGCTGCGCGGCGGCCGTCAGCGGCGTCGACGATAAATACGAATACCCCAAGGTCAACACCTTCGGCCGCAGGCTGAAATTGTTCAGTTCCGCGTCCACGTAGCCGAGCTGCCGCAGCGTGTGCAGGCAGCGGCGCACGGCCGCGCGCGGGATGCCGGTCTGCTGGCTGATCTGGGCGATGGTCTGCGGTTTGCGCGAGTCGGCGAATGCGCGCAGCACGGCGAGGCCGCGCGCGAGCGACGTCATGAAGTCGGGATCGGCGAGGGCGTCGATTTCTTCCGCGATGGTGAGCGGGGCGGCTGGGGTCGAGGGTGTGGATGACATGGCGGAATTCTAATCGATGGGGACGGGTTGTCAGGAAGCGCTTGACGGCCGGCGTGGCCCGGGCGTACACTTTTTGTGCGGTAGACGAGCATGTGTTCGATAATCGCACATTAGAGACAAGGTGACAACCCATGATCGACAAAACCTGTGACTCGCTGGAGCGGGCCGTGGCCGACATCCACGACGGCGCCACCGTCATGATCGGCGGCTTCGGCAACGCCGGCATGCCATCCGCGCTCATCGACGCGCTGATCGCCCACGGCGCCCGCGAGCTGACCATCGTGAACAACAACGCCGGCAACGGCGACACGGGCCTGGCCGCCCTCATCAAGGAAAAGCGCGTGAAGAAGATCGTGTGCTCGTTCCCGCGCCAGTCCGATTCCTGGCATTTCGACGCGCTGTACCGCGCCGGCGGGATCGAGCTGGAACTGACGCCGCAGGGCAACCTGGCGGAGCGCATCCGCGCCGCCGGCGCCGGCATCGGCGGCTTCTTCACGCCCACCGGCTACGGCACCCTGCTGGCCGAGGGCAAGGAGACCCGCGTCATCGATGGCCGCAACTACGTGTTCGAGACGCCCATCCACGCCGATTTCGCGCTGATCAAGGCGCTGCGCGGCGACCGCTGGGGCAATCTCGTGTACCGCAAGACGGCCCGCAACTTCGGCCCGATCATGGCCATGGCCGCGAAGACCACCATCGCGCAGGTCGCCGAGATCGTGCCGCTTGGTGAACTCGATCCGGAAGCGATCGTCACCCCCGGCATTTTCGTCCAGCGCGTCGTCAAGGAGGCAGCATGAACACCCGATACAACCGCGACCAGATGGCCGCGCGCGTGGCGCAGGACATCCCGGAAGGCGCCTACGTCAACCTGGGCATCGGCCTGCCCACGAAGGTCGCCAACTACCTGCCGCAGGAGAAGGAAATCTTCCTGCACAGCGAGAACGGCCTGCTCGGCATGGGCCCGGCGCCCGCTCCCGGCGAGGAAGACGAAGACCTGATCAACGCCGGCAAGCAGCCGGTGACGCTGCTGACGGGCGGCGCCTATTTCCACCACGCGGACTCGTTCGCGATGATGCGCGGCGGCCACCTGGACATCTGCGTGCTGGGCGCCTTCCAGGTGTCGCACACGGGCGACCTGGCCAACTGGCACACGGGCGCGCCGGACGCGATTCCCGCCGTCGGCGGCGCCATGGATCTCGCGATCGGCGCGAAGCAGGTGTTCGTCATGATGGAACACCAGACGAAGACGGGAGAAAGCAAGATCGTCGAGCGCTGCACGTATCCGCTGACGGGCATCGGGTGCGTCAGCCGCATCTACACCGACCTGGCCGTGCTGGACGTGACGCCCGAGGGCCTGCGCGTGCGCGAGATGGCGCCCGGCCTCACGCTGGCCGACCTGCAGGCCGTGACCGCCGCGCCGCTGCTGGCGCCCCTTGAATAACAGGAGAATGAACATGACCGACGCATTCATCGTCGACGCCATCCGCACCCCCGTCGGCCGCTACGGCGGCGCGTTGAAGGACGTGCGCGCGGACGACCTGGGCGCCATCCCCATCCGCGAACTGATGCGCCGCAATCCGGACGTCGACTGGTCCGCCATCGACGACGTGATCTACGGCTGCGCCAACCAGGCCGGCGAGGACAACCGCAACGTCGCGCGCATGGCAGCGCTGCTGGCCGGCCTGCCGCAAGAGGTTCCCGGTTCCACCGTGAACCGCCTGTGCGGCTCGGGCCTGGACGCCGTCGGCAGCGCCGCGCGCGCCATCAAGAGCGGCGAGGCCCGTTTGATGATCGCAGGCGGCGTGGAATCGATGACGCGCGCGCCGTTCGTGATGGCCAAGGCGGAATCCGCGTTCTCCCGCAGCGCGAACATCTACGACACGACGATCGGCTGGCGCTTCCCGAACCCGCTGATGCACAAGCTGTACGGCACGGATGCGATGCCGGAGACGGCGGAGAACGTGGCGGACGATTACAAGATCTCGCGCGCGGACCAGGATGCGTTCGCGCTCGCGAGCCAGGCCAAGGCCGCGCGTGCGCAGCAGGACGGCACGTTCGAGCAGGAGATCGTGCCCGTGCTGATCCCGCAGAAGAAAGGGGATCCCATCCGCTTCGCCAAGGACGAGCACCCGCGCGAGACGAGCCTGGAAACGCTGGCGAAGCTGAAACCGGTCGTGCGGCCGGACGGCACGGTCACGGCCGGCAATGCCTCGGGCGTGAACGACGGCGCCTGCGCGCTGCTGCTGGCGAATGCCGAGGCGGCGGCGCAGTACGGCCTGAGACCGCGCGCCCGCATCGTCGGCATGGCGACGGCCGGCGTGGCGCCGCGCGTGATGGGCATCGGCCCGGCGCCCGCCGTGCAGAAGCTGCTGGCGCAGACCGGCATGACGCTGGACCAGTTCGACGTGATCGAATTGAACGAAGCGTTCGCGTCGCAGGGCCTTGCCGTGCTGCGCCTGCTCGGCCTGCGCGACGACGACCCTCGCGTGAATCCGAACGGCGGCGCGATCGCGCTCGGCCATCCGCTCGGGATGAGCGGTGCGCGGCTCGTCACCGCCGCCACTTACCAGCTGGAGCGGACCGGCGGCCGCTTTGGCCTGTGCACGATGTGCATCGGCGTGGGGCAGGGGATCGCGCTCGCGATCGAGCGCGTTTAACATCAATCGCGGAACAGCAGCGGCGCGAAGCGGGCCAGGTACAAGCGCCAGTTGGCATACGTGTGCCCGCCTTCCGTCTCCAGTTCCTGGTAGCGCATGCCGTGCGCGGCGAACATCTTGAGCATCGCCTTCGAATTGTCGCGGGCGATGTCGGTCTTGCCGTAGCCGACCCACAGCAGGCGCTCCGTCTTCGCGGCCTTGTCCATGTCCTTGCCGTGCAGGCGTTCGACGTCCGGCCGCATTTCGGGGAACCACCCGGAGCTGAAGATGCCCACCCACGGGAATTTATCGACGTAGGCCAGCGCGATGTTGCCGGTCTGGACCCCGCCCATCGACAGACCCGCGATGGCGCGGTCGCGGGCGCGCGGCGAGGCGGCGTAATGCGATTCCACGTACGGGATGATGGTCTCCATCAGGTCGCGCGTGAACGGGTCGTTGCGCGCGTCCGCGCTCATCGCGGTCATCGCGCCGGCGATGCTGCCGTCGGCCGACGGCACGTGCCCGGCCGGCATCACGACGATCATCGGCTTTGCCTTGCCGGCCGCGATCAGGTTGTCCAGGATGAAGCCGGCGCGCCCGACCGTGCTCCAGTTCTCGTCCGAGTCGCCACCGCCGTGCAGCAGGTACAGCACCGGATACGGTCCCTTGGCCGGCGCGTATCCGGGCGGCGTGTACACGTGCATCCGGCGCGGCGCCGTGAACGCCGGGCTGCGGTAGTTGACGACGGCGACGGCGCCGTGCGGCACCGGCTGCGCGTCCTCGACGGCGATGCCCGGCACGTGCAGCAGGCTTTGCACGCGCGTCTGGCTGCGCGTCGCTTCCGTGTTGCGCGGGTCGACGACGTCGACGCCGCCCACGCGGAACGTGTAGCGGTACGTGCCCGGCGCGATGCCCGGCACGTCCACCGACCAGACGCCGTCCGCGCCCTTCGCCAGCGGCATCGCTTTTCCGTATTCGAGCATTTCGCCGGTCAGCTGCACGGCGTCCGCGTCGGGCGCATGGACGCTGAACACGGCCCGGCCGTCCGCTACCCGCGGCGAGACGAGCGTGTCGTTGGGCGAGGCCGCGTGCGCCAAGGAGGCCGGCAGCAGCGCCGCGGCGAGGAGGGTGCGTAAGGGTTGTCGAAGCATGAGGGTCTCCATGGGTTTCAGAAGTGCTTGTTGAGCGAGAGCGACACGATGCGTCCCACCGGGTTGGTCAAGGTCGGGTCGAAACCGCCGCCGCCGTTGCTGCTCTGCGCGATGTTCACGAACGGCGGCCGGCGGTCGAACAGGTTGTTCACGTTCAGCGCCAGCGTCGTGTCCTTCAGGAAGCCGGCATCGAACCGGTACGCGACCTGCGCGTCGACGGTGGTATTGCTGGCCACCTCCTGCAGCGGCGCCGCCAGGTTGTTGTCGTAGGCGTTCTGGTAGTTCACGTAGACGTTGGCGTTCCATGCATCCAGGTTCCACGTCGACGACAAACGGGTCTTGAAGCGCAGCGGATTATAGATCCGGTTCAGCTGGTCGACGAGCGGGGCCCCGGACGTCACCGCCACCTGGTACTTCGTGAAATACGTGCCGCTCGCGCCGAAGCCGAAATCGCCCAGGTCGCCGGCGGGCACGCGCGTGCTGGCCGTGAAGTCGACGCCGCGCGCGAGCGACTTGCCCAGGTTGTTGGCGCTGCCGTCGACGTACAGCGTCCAGTTCTCGGGCAACACGCCGAAGGCCGGGTATTGCGCCTTCATCTGGGCCACCATGGCGGCGGACGGGTTGCGCACGATGATGCCGGTGCCGGCGAACTGTGCCTCTCGGTTCAGCAAGGTCAGGTCGGACAAATAGCTCGTCACCTGGTTCTCGTACTTGATGGCGAAGTACGTCAGCCCGAGCTTCGTATGGTGGCCGAACGCCGGTTCCCAGTCGATGCCGAGCGACTTCGTGGTCGCCGTTTCCGGCTGCAGGTTCGGGTTCGACGCCGACCGCGCGACGCCCACGCGCAATGCGCCGCCGTTGGCCGGGTCGGAATAGTTTTGCACGAACAGCGCGCCGCGGCCGTTGTTGACGGGCGTGTTCACCTCGGCCAGCAGCGGCGCGCGGAACGACGTGCCATAGCTGCCGTGCACGACGACGCCTTGCACCGGCGCCCAGTTGAAGCCGACCTTCGGATTGTTCGTGCTGCCGACGTCGCTGTAGCGGTCGGTGCGGGCGGCGATGTCCAGGTCGAGCCGGTAGATGCCGGGCATCGCGTTGGCGGCGCCGACCAGCGGTACCGCCAGCTCCGCGTACAAGGATTTGATGTTGCGTCCCAGTCCCATGCTGCTGGCGATGGGCGCGTCGGTCGTGCCGAACGTCGAGCCGACGTCGGTGCGCAGGCGCTGGTATTCGAAGCCCGCCGCGGCGCGCACGTCGCCGCCGGGAATGGCGAACAGGGGACCGTCGGCCTTGATCTGCGCATTCTGGAAGATCGTCTGGCCGGGCGCGATGAACAGGCCGTTCGCGATCTTCGCGAGCGTGGCAGGGTTGTTCGGGCCCCCGAACACGTTCAGCGCCGTCGCCGGGTTCGTGTCCGCCAGCGCGGCCGCGACGGCGCCGCTGTTCAGGCCATGCACGGTCGCGGACTGGTCGTTGTTCTTGCCCCACGTGTAGAGGGCGCCCGCCTTCCAGCCGGCGGCCAGCGTCTTGTCGATGCCGACGGTGGCTTCGAACGAGCGCGAATAGCCGGTCGCGGTGTCCGGCGCCAGCTGGCCGGCGAACGACAGCGCCACGTCTTCCGACAAGCCGGCCGGCGCGCCCGCGGGCCGCACGTAGAACGGGTTGCTGTTCGGGACGGTGACGGTCGACGACGGCGAGCCAGGCTGCATGCGGTATGTGCGGCGCGTGGCGAAGCCGTCCGCGTACAGCGCGTAGCCGTTGCCGAGGTCCTGGTTGAACGTGAACGTGGCGCTGTTGCGCTCCTGGCGCGGCAGGATGTCGGCGTACTGCAGGTTGTCGCACTTGTTGACGGTGCCGGCGGCCAGGCTGCCGGCGTTCGCGGGCGTGACGCCGCCGGACGGAATCGCGTACGACGTACCGCCGATGAGGATATTCCCGGGCGCGCATTGCGTGGAACGGAAGTCGCCGCCGCCGCGGGCGCGCAGGTCGCCGCGGAAGAAATCGCGATCGCGCCCGTTCAGCGCCGTATGGACATCGTTCTGCACGGTGGCGACGACCTGGCCGCCGCGCCACCGGTGTCCGAGCAGCGCGCCGACCTGGTGCTCGTGGTAGCCGTCCGCCGTGCCGTAGCGTACGAAGCCTTCCGCGCCTTCGACGTCGCGGCGCAGGATCAGGTTCACGACGCCGGCCACCGCGTCCGAGCCGTAGATGGCGGAGGCGCCGTCGGCGACGATCTCGACACGCTGCAGGGCCAGCATCGGAATGATCGACGGATCGATGCCGGAACCGGTGGTCCCCTGGGGCACGACGCGGTGGCCGTTGACGAGCGACAGCGTGGCATAGGGACCGATGCCGCGCAGGTTGACCGACGACCCATAGGTGATGTTGCCGGCGCCGCCCGCCTGGCCGCGCGACGATTCGGACACACCGAGGTTGAACATCTGCGGCACTTCCTGCAGCAGATTGGCGGTGCTGACGGCGCCCGATGCCTCGATGTCGCCGCGCGTGAGTGACACCACCGTCGAGCCGACCGGCGCCACGCCGCGAATACGGCTGCCGGTGACGACGACCTGCTCCGGCTGCTCGCCGTTGTCCGGCGCCGCCGGCGCCGTCTGTGCCTGCGCGCCCGCGGCCATGGCGGCGCAGGCACAGAAGACGGCGAACGCGACGCCGGACCGGCGGGGAAGGGTGTGCGTGGACTTGATCGTGCGTGCCGCGTTGGCCATCCTGTGCCTCCAATTAAAGTTATGAAATATACTCATTTCATTCTATAACTAAAAATCGGAGGTTGTAAAGTTGGTTACGGCGCGGTCCGCGGACGGAAGCGCCGATGTTCGACGATACGGAAGCGCGGGTCCTTACACGTCGTCGGAGGCCGCGGGAAGTGCCAGCGGCGCGCGGCTTTGTTCGTTGTTGCCGTTGACGAGTTTGGCCAGCAGGTGCATGAACACGTCCTGCTCGCGCGCGCTCAGGGGCGCCAGTATCCGGTCGCGCAGGCGCTGGGCGCCCGGTTCCAGTGCCGCCAGCAGGCCCGCGCCGGCGGGCGTGATGGTCAGGGCGCGCTGGCGCCGGTTATGCGGAATCACCTCGCGCAGCAGAAGGCCCTTTTCTTCGAGCCGGGCGCAGACGGTGGCGCCGGTGGAGGTGTCGATGGCGGCGAGGCCCGCCAGCGAGACCTGGTCGATGCCGGGATGATCGGCCAGGCGGCTCAGGATCGCATACTGGACCGGCGTCAGTTCGCCGCTCATTTCGTCATGGAAGAGGGACACCGAAATCTGCTGGGCGCGGCGCAGCAAATGGCCGGGGTGCTGGTACAGGTCGAGCGACGATCCCTGATCGTCGGGCAGGCGTTTGCTTGGCATGTTGAGGGCTGCTTCTGGTGCGGCGCACCATCGAAATAATCCGGATCACCAGTTTACTTCGGCATCGATGCGAGCGATACTTTTTAAAACATTCAGCGCACTGAATGTGAGTTGAATATCCGACGACAAGGAGACAAGATGTTCCCCAAGAATGCGTGGTACGTGGCCTGCACGCCCGACGAGATCGACGGCAAGCCTCTCGGTCGCCAGATCTGCGGCGAAAAGATGGTGTTCTACCGGGGCGAGGGCGGCAAGGTCGCCGCCGTCGAGGATTTCTGTCCGCACCGGGGCGCGCCCCTGTCGCTGGGCTTCCTGCGCGATGGCCACCTCATATGCGGCTACCACGGCTTGCAGATGGGCTGCGACGGCAAGGCCGTGGCCATGCCCGGCCAGCGCGTGCGCGGATTTCCCTGCATCCGCAGCTATGCGGTCGAGGAGCGCTATGGCTTCATCTGGGTCTGGCCGGGCGACAGGGCACTGGCCGATCCGGCCACGATCCACCATCTCGAGTGGGCGGACAATCCGGAATGGGCCTATGGCGGCGGGCTGTATCACATCGGCTGCGATTACCGCCTCATGATCGACAACCTGATGGACCTCACGCACGAGACGTATGTGCACGCGTCCAGCATCGGCCAGAAGGAAATCGACGAGGCGTCCGTCACGACGAAGGTCGAAGGCGAGCAGGTGGTGACGAGCCGCTTCATGGAGAACATCATGCCGCCGCCGTTCTGGCAGGCCGCGTTGCGCGGCAACGGTCTCGCCGACGACGTCCCGGTCGACCGCTGGCAGATCTGCCGCTTCGATGCGCCGAGCCACGTGATGATCGAGGTGGGCGTCGCCCATGCCGGCAAGGGCGGCTATCACGCCGACCCGGCGCACAAGGCGTCGTCCATCGTGGTCGACTTCATCACACCGGAAACGGCGACGTCGCACTGGTATTTCTGGGGCATGGCGCGCAATTTCAAGCCGCGGGACGCGGCGCTGACGGAGACCATCCGCGCAGGCCAGGGCAAGATCTTCAGCGAAGACCGCGCCATGCTCGAGCTGCAGCAGCAGAACCTCCTGCGCCATCCGGAGCGCAAGCTCCTCATGCTCAACATCGACGCGGGCGGCGTGCAGTCGCGCCGCGTCATCGACGCCTGGCTGGCACGCGAGCGGGCCGGGGAGGCCGCGGCATGAGTCCCTTCAACGTGCGCGTCGCGCGCAAGACCCGGGAAGCGGAGGCTATCTGCAGCTACGAACTGGTGCCGGTCGACGGCGCCGCGCTCCCGCCGTTCACGGCCGGTGCGCACGTCGACGTGCACCTGCCGAACGGCCTGGTGCGCCAGTACTCGCTGTGCAACGCGCCCGGCGAGACGCACCGCTATCTGATTGCCGTCCTGCGCGCTGCGGACTCGCGCGGCGGCTCGCAGGCCATGCACGACGACGTCGACGTCGGCACGCTATTGACGATCAGCGCGCCGAAGAACCATTTTCCGCTCGTCGACGCGGAGCGCACGCTGCTGCTGGCAGGCGGCATCGGCATCACGCCGATCCTGGCGATGGCCGAGACGCTGGCGGCAGACGGGGCGAAGTTCGAATTCCACTATTGCGTGCGCTCGCCCGGGCGCGCCGCCTTCCTGGAGCGCATGCGCAGCGCCGGATACGCCGGGCAGGTCCAGGTCCACTACGACGCCGACCGGACGCTCGACCTGGCCAGCCTGCTGGCGGCGCCGCAACCCGGCACGCATCTCTACGTGTGCGGCCCGCAGGGCTTCATCGACCACGTGCTGGACAACGCGAAGGCACGCGGCTGGTCCGCGGGGCAGCTGCACGTCGAGTACTTCGGCGCGGCCGCCGTCGACACGGACGGCGACCGGCCTTTCGACGTGCGGCTCGCAGCGAGCGGCCGGGTCGTGACGATCCCCGCGGGCCGGACGGTGCTCAAGGTGCTGGCCGAGCAGGGCGTGGACATCCCGTATTCATGCGAGGAGGGTGTCTGCGGCACCTGCCTGACGCGGGTGCTGGACGGCGTGCCGGACCACCGCGACCTGTACCTGACCGACGAGGAGCGCGCGGCCAACGACCAGTTCACGCCTTGCTGTTCGCGTGCGCGGACCCCGCTGCTCGTGCTGGACCTCTAGCGGCGACCTGGCTATGACGCTTCGTGCGATGCATTTTTACTTTATAATGATTTTCTTTTGCAACGTTCATGCCGATGGCCACTCGCCAAAACGCCAAACTCGTCACCGCCGTCCAGGAAGCCGCTGGGCAGCCGCTCGACCAGAGCCTCCTTCTGAGCCTGGTCGGCTATAACTGCCGCCGCGCCTATCTGACCATCGTTCCGCATTTCGAGGAACGGATGAAGAAGTTCAACCTGCGCGCGGTCGATTTTTCCGTCCTGAGCCTGCTCAACGCGAATCCGAACATCACCCAGAAGCGCCTGTCGAAGGCCGTGAACGTGTCGCCGCCGAACCTGGCGATCCTGCTGGACAAGCTGGAAGAGCGCGGCCTGCTGGTCCGCCAGCGCAATCCGCTGGACAAGCGCTCGCAGACGCTGGTGCTGACGCCCGAAGGCACGCGGCTGTGCGCCAAGGCGGAGAAGACCGTGTCGGAACTGGAGCTGGAGGCGACGGCCATGCTGACCGACGCCGAGCGCGCCGAACTGGTCAAGCTGCTGCAAAAGATCTTCCTGCACGACGAGGACGACGCGCAGGCCTGAGCCCGCGCGTCGTTTGCGCCGTCAGCGCGCCGCGAGCGCCTGCGCCAGGCCACCCCACACCGGCATGAACAGGCGCGCGTCCATCGTGCGCACGTCGCGCACGATCGGCGCGAAGCCCATGTGCGCCAGCACGTCGCGCTCGAGATCGACGCCGGGCGCGATCTCCGTCAGTTCCAGTCCGTCCGCCGTCAAGCGGAACACGGCGCGTTCCGTCACGAACAGCACGTCCTGGCCGCGCTGCGCGGCATCATGGCCATTGAAGGTGACCTGCTCGACCCGTTCGATGAACTTGCGCGAGCGGCCTTCCTGCGCGATGCGCAGGCGCCCGTCTTCCACCGCCACGTCCAGCCCGCCGGCCGTGAAGGTTCCGCAGAAGACCAGCTTGCGCGTCGAGCGCGTGATGTTGATGAAGCCCCCGCAACCCACCGGCCGGCCGTTGAACATGCTGACGTTGACGTTGCCGTGCACGTCGGTCTGGGCGAGGCCGAGGAAGCTGGCATCGAGTCCGCCGCCGTCGTAGAAGTCGAACTGCGCCGATTGGTCGATGATGGATTCGGCATTGTAGGCGAGGGCGAAATCGCCGCCCTGGGCGGGAATCCCGCCGTTGACGCCGCTCTCGATGCTGAGGGTGAGCAGGTCCGACACGCCTTCCTCCGCCGCGATCGACGGGATGCCGGCCGGGATGCCGATGCCGAGATTGGTGATCGCGCCGGGCACGAGTTCCAGCGCGGCGCGGCGCGCGATCACCTTGCGCTCGTCGAGCGGCATCGGCGCGAGCGAGCGCACCGGCACGCGCACGTCGCCGCACAACGCCGGATTGAACCCGGTGCTGATCGACTGCATGTGTGATTCCGGCTTGGCCGTCACCACATAATCGATCAGGTAGCCCGGCACTTTCACCCGCTTCGGATGCAGGCTGCCTTCCTGCACCACCCGTTCCACCTGCGCGATCACGATGCCGCCGCAGGCGCGCGCCGCCTGGGCGATCTGCAGCTGCTCCAGGTGCACGCCTTCCTTGTCCAGCGTGAGGTTGCCCTTTTCGTCGGCGACGGTGCCGCGGATGATCGCCACGTCGATCTGCGGGCAGGGGTAGTGCAGCCATTCCTCGCCGGCGAATTCGGTCAGGTGCACCAGGTCCTCGGCCGCGCTGGGATTGAGCTTGCCGCCCTGCTGGCGCGGATCGACGAAGGTGCCGAGTCCGACCTTGGTCAGCAGGCCGGGCGTGCGCGCCGCCATATGCCGCGTCAGGTGCGACAGCGACCCCTGCGGGAAGTTATAGGCCTCCACTTCGTTCGCGAAGATCATCCCCATCAACGCCTTGCCGGTCTGGCCGAAGTGGCCCGCCACCGTGCGCCGGATCATGCCCTTGTGGGCGAAATGCACCATGCCGCCGGTGCCGCCATTGCCGATCGCGCCGCAGGCCCAGGTGGTGAGATGGCGCGGATGGCCCTCGGCCAGGAAGCGCCGTTCGAGCGCGATCAGGACTTCTTCGGCCAGTCCCATCATGGCCAGGCCGCCCAGGAAGATGGTGGATTCGTCGCGAACCAGGGCGGCGGCGCCGTCGGCACTGATGACTTGCATGGTTATCTCCAGATAGAGTTTCGGTGTAATGGTTATCGATCATAAACAATTTGCTTGCGGCCCGCAATAAATTCGTTATAGGATATAACCATTACGACTCAACAGATTCATTTGGAAAGCCAGGACAATGAGCCAGAAACCGGATACCCCATTGCTAAGCATCGAAACGGTCGGCGCCGTGGCAAAAATCACGCTGTGCCGCTCGGCCAAGCGCAACGCACTCAGCGACGACCTGGTGCGCGAGCTGCGGCTGTGCTTCGAATCCCTCCCGGACACCGTCCGCGCCGCCGTGCTGCTGGGCGACGGCCCGGCATTCTGCGCCGGGCTGGACCTGTCCGAGGTCCGCGAAAACAACACGACGCAGGCCGTGTTCCACTCCCGCATGTGGCACGCGGCGTTCGAGGCCATCGGCTTTGGCCGCGTGCCCGTGGTCGCGCTGCTGCACGGCGCCGTCGTGGGCGGCGGCCTGGAACTGGCCAGCGCCTGCCACGTGCGGGTCGCGGAATCCTCGGCGTTCTATGCGCTGCCGGAAGGGTCGCGCGGGCTGTTCGTCGGTGGCGGCGGCTCGGTGCGCATCGCGCGCCTGATCGGCGTCGCGCGCATGACCGACCTGATGCTGACGGGACGCGTGCTGGACGCCGCCGAGGGCCACGCCGCCGGCATCAGCCATTACCTCGTGGCGCCTGGCGAAGGCCTGGCCAAGGCGATGGCGCTGGCCGAAAAGATCGCCGGCAATTCGCCGATGACCAATTATGGCGTGATGCACGTGCTGCCGCGCATTGCCGACCAGTCGATCCAGGACGGCCTGATGACGGAAGCGCTGATGGCGTCGGTCGCGGCCAGCGACCCGGAAACGCGCCAGCGCCTGGCCGCCTTCCTCGATGCCAAGACCAACAAGGTCCGCCAGACCGGCTGATCCGACAACACATCCACAAGGAGACATCATGGCGAACCAGGCTCGCTACCGCCCGGTGCATTTCGCCCGGGCCGCGGTGGAAGTGCGGGAAACGCCGGACGCGGTCCATGTCCGTGCGCGCGCGCCGCTGCTGCCGTACGCGGCACGCACCACCGACCGTCTGCTGCACTGGGCGGAAACGGCGCCAGACCGCAGCTACATGGCGCGCAAGGAGACCGGCGCGTGGCGCCACCTGAGCTACCGCGCCGCGTGCGATGCCGCCCGCGCGCTCGGCGCGGCCCTGCTGCAGCGGGGGCTCTCGGCCGAGCGCCCGGTGCTGATCCTGTCCGGGAACGACCTGGAACACGCGCAGCTGGCGCTCGCGTGCCAGTACGCCGGCGTGCCCTATGCGCCCGTGTCGCCGGCCTACTCGCTGCAGTCGCAGGACTTCGGCAAGCTGCGCCACGTGGTCGAGCTGCTGCGCCCCGGGCTCGTTTTCGCCTGCGACGGCGGCGCGTACGCGGCGGCGATCCTGGCCGCGGTGCCGGCGGAGACCGAGCTGGTGCTCGTGCACGGCGCCGTCCCCGGCCGCGCCGCGACGCCCTTCGCCGACATGCTCGCGACGCCGCCCACCGCCGCGGTGGACGCGGCCCGCGAAGCGACCGGGCCCGACACCATCGTGAAATTCCTGTTCACGTCCGGCTCCACGCGGATGCCGAAGGCGGTCATCACCACCCAGCGCATGTTGTGCGCCAACCAGCAGATGCTGCTGCAGTGCTGGCCGTTCCTGGCCGAGGAGCCGCCCGTACTGCTCGACTGGCTGCCCTGGAACCACACGTTCGGCGGCAGCAAGGACGTCAACCTGGTCCTGTTCAATGGCGGCACGCTGTACATCGACGACGGCAAGCCGACGCCGCAGCACATCGGCATCACGCTCGAGAACCTGCGCGACGTGGCGCCGACCATGTACTTCAACGTGCCCAAGGGCTGGGAAGAGGTTGCGCACGCGCTGGCGCGCGATGCGGACCTGCGCCAGCGCTTCTATAGCCGCCTCAAGCTGCAGTTCTATGCCGGCGCCGCGTTGTCGCAGCCAGTGTGGGACCAGCTGCACGCGAGCGCCGAACAGGAATGCGGCGAGCGGATCGTCATGACGACAGGCCTCGGCATGACCGAGACGGCGCCGTGCGCGATGTTCGTGCTCGACAACGAGGCGCATGCGGGCGAGCTGGGTACGCCCTGTCCCGGCATGGAGGTCAAGCTGGTGCGGGAAGGGGACAAGCTGGAAGTGCGCTACCGCGGCCCGAACGTCACGCCCGGCTACTGGCGCGCGCCGGAGGAGAGCGCCGCCGCGTTCGACGAGGAAGGTTTCCTGCGCTCGGGCGACGCGGTCAAGTGGCGCGACCCGGCGCGGCCGGACCTGGGCCTGCTGTTCGACGGCCGCGTGGCGGAGGACTTCAAGCTGGCCACGGGCACCTGGGTGAGCGTGGGTCCGCTCCGGGAGCGCGCCATCCGCGCGGGCGCGCCGTACCTGCAGGACGCCGTCGTCACTGGCCACGACCGCAACGAGCTTGGCCTGATGATCATCCCGCGCCTGCCGCTCAGCCGCGAACTCGCCGGCTTGCCGGCATCGGCGCCGGTGGCCGACGTGCTGGCCGCGCCGCCCGTGCTGGCCTTCTTCCGCGACGTGGTGCAGACGCTGCACGACGGGGGCAGCGGCAGCGCCACGCGCGTGCGGCGCGCCTGCCTGCTGCACGACGTGCCGGACATCGACCGCGGCGAAATCACGGACAAGGGATCGATCAACCAGCGCGCGATGCTGACCCACCGCGCCGCGCTGGTGGAAGCCCTGTACGCCGGCACCGCGCCGTCCTTCATCCAACCCAACGCCAGCGGGAACTTGACATGAGCCTTTACTCCGCCTACGACGACATCTGGATCCTCGACGGCGTGCGCACGCCCTTAGTGGACTATTGCACCGGCTTTTCTGCCGTTTCGCCGACCGATCTCGGCATCAAGGTCGCGCGCGCCGTGCTGGAACGCGCCGGCGTGGACCCGGCGCAGGTCGGCTCCGTCCTGTCCGGGAACATGGCGCCCGGCGACTGCTTCCAATACATGATCGCGCGCCACATCGGCCTGTACGCCGGCGTGCCGCAACAGGTCACGGCGCTGAACGTGCAGCGCATCTGCGGCACCGGCTTCGAGCTGTTCCGCCAGGCCGCGGACCAGATCAAGCTGGGCTACGCCGACACCGCGCTGGTGGTCGGCACCGAAAACATGACGCGCAACCCGATCGCCGCCTTCGGCCACCGCACCGGCTTCAAGCTGGGCGCGCCCGTCGAGTTCCAGGATTATATGTGGGAGGCGCTGATCGATCCGGCGCCCGGCATCACGATGCCGCAGACGGCGGAAAACCTCGCGGCGCGCTACGGCGTCAAGCGCGAGGAAGTGGACGCCTACGCCTCGCGCAGCTTCGCGCGTGCGGTCGCCGCCCAGGCGCGCGGCTTTCACGCCGGCGAGATCGTCCCGGTCGCCAACGAGACCTTCGAGCTGGAAGGTTATGCGCGGCGCACCCTCCGCCTGACCGGCAAGCAGAAGGAACTGACCGTCGACACGCACGTCCGGCCATCGCCGGTCGAGGTGCTGGCGGGCCTGCGCGCGCTCTACCCGGGCGGCGTGCAGACCGCGGGCAACAGCGCGGCGCTGGTCGACGGCGCCGGTGCCGCCATCGTCGCCGGCGGGGAGGTCATGCGCGGCCGCAGCCGCCCGCCGCTGGCGCGCCTGCTGGCCTGCGGCGTCGCCGGCGTGCCGCCTGAGATCATGGGCATCGGCCCCGCGCCGGCGATCCGCCTGCTGCTGGAACGGAGCGGCCTGCGCCTGGACCAGGTCGGGGTGTTCGAGATCAACGAGGCGCAGGGCGCGCAGGTGCTCGCGGTCGCGCGCGAGCTCGGGCTCGACGAGGAGCGCCTGAACGTGAACGGCGGCGCGATCGCGCTCGGCCACCCGCTCGCCGCCACCGGCATGCGCCTGACCATCACGCTCGCGCGCGCACTGCGCGAGACCGGCCGCCGCTACGGCGTGGCGTCGGCCTGCATCGGCGGCGGCCAGGGCATCGCGCTGCTGCTCGAGAACCCGGATTCGGACAACTGAAGGAGAGACTATGCAACTGGCAGGACAGGCCGCCCTGGTGACGGGCGGCGCATCGGGCCTCGGCGCCCAGACCGTGCGCGAACTGGCGGCGCAGGGCGCGCGGGTGGCGATCCTCGACGTCAACCTGGAGGCCGCGCAGGCGCTGGCGCAGGAGGTCGGCGGACTCGCGCTGCACTGCGACATCTGCGACAGCGCCAGCGTGGAAGCGGCCTTGCGGGCGGCGGGCGACGCGCATGGCGGCGCGCGCATCCTGGTCAACTGCGCGGGCATCGGCGGCGCGCGCCGCCTCGTCGGGCGCGACGGCACCCCGATGCCGCTGGAGGACTTCAGCCGCATCGTCCAGGTCAACCTGATCGGCACCTTCAACGTGGTGCGCCTGGCCGCGGCGGCGATGGTCGCGGGGGAACCGCTGGAAGACGGCGAGCGCGGGGTCATCATCCTGACCTCGTCGGTGGCCGCGTACGACGGCCAGGTCGGCCAGGAAGCCTATGCGGCATCGAAGGGCGGCCTGACGTCGCTGACCCTGCCACTGGCGCGCGACCTCGCGCAGTTCGGGGTACGCGTGGTGACCATCGCCCCGGGCCTGTTCATGACGCCCTTGCTGTACAAGCTGCCGGAAGAGGTGCAGCAGTCGCTGGCCGCATCCATTCCCTTCCCGAAGCGGCTGGGCAAGGCGGACGAATATGCGCGCCTCGCCGTCCACGTCGTCACGAACCTGTCGCTCAACGGCGAGGTGATCCGCCTCGACGGGGCGCTGCGTCTGCCGCCACGCTGAGTGCCGCGCGGCGAAAACATTCGATCAGGTGCTCGACCGGGGCGGACAGCACCCGGTCGGCGCGCCGCACGATCACCAGCTCGCGCGCCAGCGGCATGCGGGCCGGCAGCGCCGCCAGGCCGGCCTGGAGCGCTTCCTCCCGGTGCAGCCGCGGTACCAGCGTCACGCCGAGGCCCGCGCCCACGAGGGCCAGCGCGGTGCGGATCTGCTCGACGACGAAACGCGGGCGCAAGGTCACGCCGGCCTGCAGGGCCGCGTGTTCCACGTCCCGCTGCAGCCGGCCGGTGCCGCCCAGGATCAGCGGCATGTCCGCCAGGTCGCCCCAGCCGGCCGATTTGCGCGCCGCCAGCGCGCTGTCGGGCCGGCACACCACCACGAACGGATCGCGCAGCAGCGATTCCGTCACCAGGTCCCCTGGCTCGGTGGGCCGCGCGGCCACGCCGAAATCGACCACCCGGTCCTGCACCCAGGCCGCCGCCTTCGCGCTGGGGATGTCGTGCAGGCTCACCTGGAAGTTCGGATAGTCGCGGTAGAACAGCGTGAGCGCCTGGGCCGCGAGACCGGCCGCCACCGATGGCACGACGGCCAGCGACGTGCTGCCGCGGTGCGTATCGGCGGCGTCCCCGATGCCGCGCATCGCATGCTCGAAATTGCGCACCAGGTCTTCCGCCACCACGGCGAGGCGCTCGCCCTGGACGGTCAGGCGCAGCGAGCGGCTGCTGCGGTCGAACAGGGACAGGCCCAGTTGCTGTTCGATCTTGGCCACGGTCGCCGACAGCGACGGCTGCGAGATCCCGAGCCGCCTCGCGGCCGCGGAAAAGCTCGCGCAACGGCTTGCCATCGCGAATACCTCCAGCTGGCGGATCGTCAGGTTCGTGCTGCAGCCGGTTTCCGCTTTACTATCGATCATATTTATGAATAAATTGGATGGATAAACAAGACATAGAGTACACCTTAAGCGGCGTCGGAGTAACCTGGAAAAACATGCTTGCCTTTCCGGCATATTACTTATAAAGTATAAACATTAAAACTCAAAAGCAGTAGGAGACTACAATGGCATCGACGATGCGCCGCGCACTGCAGGGGATGTTCTGCGCGCTGGTACTGACGGCCGGGACGGCCAACGCCACCGGGCCCACCGGGTTTGGCGCGCCGCTGCCGGCCGCCGTCCATGAGATCGAGCGCAGCTCGTTCTACATCCCGATGTCGGACGGCACCCGGCTGGCCGCCGACGTCTACCGGCCGAAGGCGCCGGGGCGCTACCCGGTCATCCTGCACGCCAGCGCGGCGCGCAGCCGCCCGTCCGACACGGACGACCGGTCGGGCGCCGGCGGGTTCTCCACGCAGATGATCAACCTGGCCCGCTACGGCTACGTGTTCGTGGTGGTCGAGCGGCGCGGCCTCGGCGCCTCGTTCGGCACGCGGCGCGGCTACCACGACCGCACCGAGGCGCGCGACGCCTACGACCTGACCGCCTGGGCCGCCACCCAACCGTGGTCGCAGGGCGCGGTCGGTGTGTTCGGCTGCTCGAATACGGGCGACGCCGCGATGCACTTCCTGACCACGAAGACCCACCCGGCCCTGAAGGCCGTGTTCGCGGGCTGCTTCAACTGGGATAAATACAGCGGCGGGCGGCGCGGCGGCGTGCTGGCCAACTGGGGCACCGGGCCGCAGTCCAGCGTCGAGCAGGACCTGCGCACCGCGATCCCGGTCGACGGTGACGACGCGCGCACCCTGCTGCGCCAGGCGGTCCAGGACCATGCGCGCAACACGCCGCTGCTGGACCTGTGGTCGGGCATGCCGAACCGCGGCGACGTTTCGCCGCTGACCGGCACGCCGTTCTGGGAGGAGGGCAGCATCGCCACGTATGGCGACACGGTGCGCAAATCCGGCGTGCCGGTCTACATCCAGGCCGGCTGGCAGGACGACTTCCGGGCCCAGGCGTTCGTCTCGCTGGCCAACCTGACGCAGCCGACGAAACTGATCGTCGGCGACTGGGGCCATTGCTACAGCAAGGATTTCTCGATGGCGGCCGAGGCGCTGCGCTGGTTCGACCACTGGCTCAAGGGCGCCGACAACGGCATCATGCAGGAGCCGCGCATCCATTACGAGACGGTGAACGCGGGGTGGCGCACGGCCGACGCATGGCCGGTTCCGGCCAGCCATCCCGTCAAGGCTTTCCTCGGCGCGGGCAGCCTGGACATGCGCGAGCCCGAACCCGGCAAGCTGTCGTTCAAGGTCGACTACCAGCCCGTCTGCGCGCGCGGCACGGGCCTCGGTCCGACCTGCCCGCAGGACGACAAGGGCCTGACGTTCACGAGTGCGCCGCTGGCCGCCGACATGGAACTGACGGGCCACCCGGTCGCCGACCTGTGGCTGTCGTCCAGCGTGGAGGACGGTCCCGTGTTCGCCTACCTCGAGGACATCGCGCCCGGCGGCGCCATCGCCATGGTCAGCGAAGGCCGGCTGCAGGCGCGTCACCGCAGGCTGGCGCCGGCGCCGTTCGCGCTGCCGGGCATTCCCTGGCACAGCTTCGACAAGGCCGACGTGGAAAACCTCGTGCCGGGACAGGCCGCGCGCTTCGTGTTCGACCTGCTGCCAGTGTCGTGGGTATTCAAGGCCGGGCACCGCTACCGCCTGACCATTACCGGCGCCGACCCGCGCGAAAAACTGCGCAAGACGTACGCGCCGGCCCCGACGTGGACCGTGTGGTTCGACCGCGCGCATCCGTCGCAGCTGGTGCTGCCGCTGGTGGGGGCGTCGATATGAGCGGCATTTCCTTGCTGATGGTCGGCGACCTGGTGCTGGACGAACCCGATCCAGACCGCTTTTTCGACAACGCCCGCGCCGTGCTGCGCGGCGCGGACCTCGTGGTCGGGCACGTGGAGACGCCGTACACGCTGCGCGGCAAAGAACAATCCGGCGACGTGCCGGCGGAAGCGGCCGACCCGGCGAAGCTCGCGAGCCTCGCACGGGCGGGCTTTCACGCCGCCAGCCTGGCCGGCAACCACGTCTACGACCAGGGCGAGGAGGGCGTGGCGGACACCATCGCCGGCCTGTACGCGCACGGCATCGCGCCGTTCGGCGCCGGCGTGGATCTCGCGGGCGCGCGCCTCCCGGCCATCCTCGAACGGGGCGGCCTGCGTGTCGGCTTCCTGGGCTATAACTGCGTCGGACCGCGCCTGTCGTGGGCCGGCCCAGGCAAGGGCGGCTGCGCCTACGTCCAGGTGATCTCGCACTACGAACCGGAAGGCGCCAATCCGGGCGGTCCGCCGCAGGCATTCACGTTCCCGGTCCCCGCGACGCTGGATGCCATGCAGGCCGACATCGTGGCGCTGCGCCGGCAGGTCGACATCGTGGTGGTCTCGCTGCACAAGGGGCTCGTGCACACGCCCGCGCAGCTGGCGATGTACGAACGCCCGGTGGCACGCGCCGCGATCGAGGCGGGCGCCGACATCGTGGTCGGCCACCATCCGCACATCGCGCGCGGCATCGAATTCTACAAAGGGCGGCCGATCTTCCACGGTCTGGGCAACTTCGTCACCGTGACGCGCGCGCTGAACGTGGAAGGCAACGACCACCCGGCGCGCCTCGCGTGGGCCGAGCGGCGGCGCAAGCTGTTCGGCTTCGTGCCCGATCCGGGCATGCCGTGCTATCCGTTCCATCCGGAGTCGCGCAACACCATGATCGCGGATTGCCGCATCGCGCCGGACGGCCGGGTCAGCGCGGGCTTCCGGCCGTGCTGGATCGGCGACGACGGCGCGCCCCGTGTGCTCGGCAACGACGCGCAAGGGCGGGCAGTGGCCGGCTACCTGGCCGATATCGGCCGCGCGGCCGGCATGGACACGGTGTTCCGCTGGGAAGGAGAACGCGTCGTCGTCGCGCCGGGCGGCAAGGATCCGATGGGAGCGATGGCATGAGCGCGCTCGAGATTTTGCAGAAGGCGTGCGCGCAGCCGTTCGCCGCGGCGCATGCGGCGAAGGAAGCGGGCCGGCGCGTCGTCGCCTACCTCGGCACCTCGGTCCCGGTGGAACTGATCCGCGCCGGCGGCGCGTTCGCGTTCCAGCTGGCCGGTGATCCGTCGCTGCCGGCGCCGTTGGCCGACCTGTACCTGGACGACGAATACGACGGCGAGATTCGCTCGCTGTTCGACCGGATCGGCGGCGGCGGGTGCGACGTCGCCGACCTGATCGTGATCCCGCGCGCGTCGAACGGCCTGCTGTACCTGTATTACAGCCTGCTCGAACTGCGCCGGCTGGAGCCGCAGCGCCGATTTCCCGAGCTGCTGCTGTATGACGTGCTGAACACGCCGAACTGGGCGACGGCGCGTTATGTGCTGGACCGCACCCGCGCGCTGCATGCGCGGCTGGGTGGTTCGGCCGACGACGTGCGCGCGGCGATCGCCCTGGTCAACGAACAGCGGCGCGCGCTGCACGCGTTGAATGCCCGCCGGCGCGCCGGTCGGCTGCGCGGCAGCACGTGGTGGACCGCGTTGCGCGCGTCGCGCGTGATGGAACCGCAGGCCTGGCTCGACGCGGTGCGCGCGCTGGTGGACGAGGCGGCGCCGGCGCGGCGCCTGCTGCTGAAGGGCTATGGCCAGGATACGCCGGCCCTGTACGCGCTGGCGGAATCGCTCGGGGCGAACATCGTGGCCGACGACCACCTCGGCGGCGAGCGCACCGTGCAATGGCTCGTCGACGAGACGGCGGAACCGCTGGCCGCGCTGGCCGGGCACTACCAGTCGCGCGTGCCCACCATCCGTTCGTATCCGCAGGGGGCGGAGGACGCCGCGTGGGTGGCGTTGCTGGGGGAGAGCAGGGCGCAGGGCGTGCTGTTCTACCACGAGGAATTCGACGACACCTTCGGCTGGGACGTGCCCGGCCAGGTCGATCGCCTCGCCGCGCCCGACCTGCCGCACGCACTGCTGGCGCGCCAGTCCTACCACGCGCCGGACCGGGACGCGCAGCGCGCCGTCCTGGCCGGCCTGATCGAAAGCCTGCCCACATGAGCCGTCCCGTCCCCACCCGCCTCGCGTCGACGCTGGCGGCCAACGCCCACCAGAAGGAAGAATTCCAGGCGTTCCGCCGCCGCGTGCTCGAAGACGGCGAACCGTACGTCATCTCGGACGCGGTGGCGCCGGCCGAGATCCTGCACGCGATGGACATCCACGTGACACCGGTCGTCTGGTACTCGGCCATCATCGCGGCCAAGCAGCTGTCGCCGTATTACTTCGAGCAGATGGATGTCCGCGGCTTCCACGACCGCCTGCCGCGCTATACGAGCCTGCCGCTGATGAGCACCCTGGACGGCAATCCGCAGCGGGCGCCGTACGGCGGCCTGCCGAAGCCGATGATGATCCTCTCGCGCTTTCGCGACGACTACGGCCAGCGCATCAGCGAACTGTGGTCGCGCGCGTACGGGGGCGTGCCGGTGTTCGGCCTGGACGCCAGCTCCAGCACAGCGCTGGGCCCGCGCTGGTGGGAGCGCGGCCTGCGCGACTGGGAAACCCTGTACGAGCCGCACCGCCTGGATTTCCAGGTCGAGCAGCTGGAAGGGCTGATCCGGACTGCCGAGACGCTGTCCGGCCGCAGCTTCGAACCGCTCGAGTTCATGCGTCAGATGCACCGCATTAACGAGGCCGGCGAGATCGTGGCCGACATCCGCGACATGCTGGCCCGCGCGCGTCCGTTGCCGGTGCCGCTGACCGAACAGCTGGCCAACGTGATGGCGCCGACGTGGGACCGCGGCAGCGCATGGTCGGTCGCCCACCTGAAGGCGTTCCGCGCGGAGTTGCGCACACTGATCGGGCAGGGCGCCGCCGCGTGCCCGAACGAGCGACTGCGCCTGCTCTGGGTCGGCAACGGTCTGTGGTTCAACACCGGTTTCTACCGCGCCTTCGAAGAAAAGTACGGCGCCGTGTTCGTGTGGACCATGTATTCGAACTTCCTGTCGGACGGCTACCGCCGCTACTTCCGCGACGACCCCGCACACGCGCTGCGCGCGCTGGCCTCGCGCCACATCAGCATGAACGAGCAGCTGCACGTGCCGCCCTGGATGGGCGACTGGATCGTCGAACAGGCCCGTGCCTACGGGGCCGACGGCGCCGTGATGCTGGTGCCGAAGCACGACCGCATGGGGTCCCTCGGCTCGCGAATGACGAAGGTCGCGCTCGAACGGGCCGGCATCCCGGTGGTGGAGCTGCACGCGAACATGGTCGACGCCCGCATGTGGGACGACGCGGCCATGCGAAAAAAGGTTGAAGAATTCATCGAACAGCGCCTGTTGCGCGGTTCAACAACAACGGAGACAGCATGAGCGAAGACACGACGCTCCCCCGCCCGCTCGAGGGCATCACGGTCCTGGACCTGACGACCGCGCTGGCGGGGCCGTACGCGACCCTGATCCTGGCCGGCCTCGGCGCCCGCGTGATCAAGGTGGAGAACCCGCGCAACCCGGATTCGGCGCGCACCAATTCGCCCTATCTCGGACGCGAAGGCCTGAAAGTCACGCGCGAGCACGACGACGACCTGTCGCTGGCGATGCTCGAGCGCGGCCGCAACAAGGAAGCGGTGACCCTGAACATGAAGCACCCCGAGGGCCGCGCGCTGTTCCTCGACCTGGTGAAACATGCCGACGCGGTGGTCGAGAACTACAGCGCCGGCGTGGCCGACCGCCTCGGCATCGGCTACCGGGCGTGCGCGGAAGTCAATCCGCGCATCGTGTTCACGTCGATCAGCGGGTTCGGCGCGAACGTGCAGCCGCGCCAGAACAAGGCCATGGACAACATCGTGCAGGCGATGAGCGGCATGATGCTGGCGTCGGGGAATCCGGGCGATCCGCCGGTCCGCACGGGCATCCCGTTCGGCGACCTGTCCGCACCGCTGTTCGCCGCGATCGGCACCCTGGCCGCGCTGATGCAGGCGCGCGCCACGGGCCGGGGCCAGCACGTCGACGTGTCGCTGCTGGGCGCCCTGTCGTCACTGGTGGCCGCCGAGCCGTTCGAGATCATGGCGAAACTCGGGCACCCGACCCGCGCCGGCAATTTCATGGCGCGCCTCGCCCCGTTCGGCGTGTTCCCCACGTCCGATGGCTATATCGCGATCTGCGCGCCGAAGGACGACTTCGTGTCCGGACTTTTCCGCGCGATGGACCGGCCCGACCTGATGCAGGATGCGCGCTTCGCCACCCGCGATGCGCGCGTGCGCAACCACGTCGAGCTGCACGACATGGTGAGCGCCTTCACCCGCACCATGACGACCGACACGGCGGCCGAACGCCTGACCGATTTCGACGTGCCGAACGGCCCCGTGCGCGAACCGGCCGAGGCCCTGCGCGATCCCACGCTGCTGGCGCGCGGCGAAACGGCGAAGCTGCAGCATCCGGTGTACGGCGCCGTCGAGGACATCGTCGTCGGCGGCCTGCCGATCCGCATGTCGGGCGCGTTCACCGGGTTCGACAAGCCGGCCGTGACGCTCGGCGCCAGCAACGACGACGTGTACGGGCAGATGCTGGGCCTGGACGCCGAACGCATCGCCGCCCTGGCGCGCGACGGCGTGATCTGATGAATAAAAACGGAGGAGACACACCATGATGGCCGACGATACCGTACCCAGGCTCGCCCCGCAGGCGCGCTGGGTCGTGTTCTACCTTGCCGTCGTCTTCGCGATGATGACGATGCAGATGTCCAGCCTGGGCTTCGCGCCCCTGCTGCCCGCGATCCAGAAGGACTTCGCGATGAGTTTCAGCCAGGTCGGCACGTTTACCGGCGTGTACGGCCTGGTGGCGCTGGTCGTCAGCATCCCGGCCGGCATGCTGGCCAAGCACTACGGCGAAAAACGCGTGATGTGCGCCGGTCTCGCCATCCTCGCCCTGGGTCTGCTCGGCCTGTCGCTGGCCGAGAACTTCGGCGAGGCGATCACGGCGCGCGCCGTGTGGATCTTCGGCTACCGTCTCGCGTTCGTCTGCGTGATGACGGCGATCGCGCTGACCGCGCCGGCGCACCTGAAGGGCAGGGCGATGGGCGTGCTGGGCGCCATGTCCTCGCTCGCGACGGTGCTCGGCGCGCCGTTCTGCGCGGAGATCGCCGTGAGCCTCGGCTGGCGCCACGCGATCATGGCCTTCGGCGGCATGGCGCTGCTCGGCCTCCTGGTGTTCGCGGGCTTCTACCGCCAGCGTCCGGAGGTGGTGCAGGCGGGGCGCGCCGCCCAGGGTGACCGCCAGGGCGCGTTCTCGGCCTTCCGCATCCCCATCGTCTGGACCATTCCGCTGCTCGGGCTGTCGAACATGGGCGGGTTCGCCGCCACGTTCTTCCTGCCGGCCGCGCTGAAGGCGCAATTCGGCATGGATGCGGCCGGATCGGCCCAGGTGATCAGCATCGCCTACATCTGCGCGATCGTCGTGAACCCGCTGTGCGGCTGGCTGTCCGACCGTCTGAACCGCTGGCTCGTCCTGGCCGGCATGATGGCGTTGAGCATCCCGGCGTCGCTCGCGATGATGTCGGATGACGTGCTGGTGTTCGAGGTCGCGGCGGCCACGCTGATCGCCTGCGGCCTCGCCACGACCAACCAGCTGTACCCGACGGTGGCGGAGCTGATGCGGGGCCGCGACGTCGGCCCGCTGATGGGCATCACGGCGCTCGGCGGCGGCATCTTCGGCTACCTGGGCCCGCAGGCGCTGGGCTGGCTGCGCGACTGGTCGGGCGGTTTCACGGCCGGCTGGTGGACGCTGGCCGGCGTGGCCGCCTTCTCCACCTGCCTGATGCTGTTCCTGAAAAACTACGCGGACCGCAACAATGCCCGCCTCGCGGCGCACGCGGCACGGGAGGTGACCGTATGAAGCGCATTCTCCTGGCAACCTGCGTGGCGCTGGCCTGCGCCGCCCATGCCGCCACGCCGCACACGAGCACCGAGGGCAAGCTGAAGGACGGCACCCCGTACCGCATCGACATGCCGCAACACTGGAACGGCGCAGTGCTGATCGGGCTCGATTACGCGAGCCGCCCGCCCGGACCGGACGCCGACGCGCTGCTGGCGGAGGGCTATGCGCTGGCCGGCACCACGCGCCAGATCAGCGGCTGGGCCATCCACCGCGCCGCCGCCAACGCGGTCGAGACGCTCGACCTGGTCGAGGCCAGGTATGGCCGGGCCGCGCTGCCGATCGAGTTCGGCCAGTCGCAGGGCGGCCACACGGCGGCCGTCTCGGTGCAGGCCTATCCGCAGCGCTGGCGCGGCGCGCTCGTGCAGTGCGGCGGCCTGTCGGGGGCGATCGGCCAGTGGCAGGGCAAGCTGGATGGGCTGTTCGTCGCCAAGGCGCTGCTGGCGCCCAATTCCAGCCTGCCGGTGACCGGCATTCCCGACGACTGGCAGACGACCGCGCTGCCGGCATGGACGGCGATGCTCGCGCAAGCCGAGAAGACGCCCGCCGGGCGCGCGCGCATCGCGCTGGCGGCGCGCGTGGCGCAACTGCCGGCGTGGTCGATTCCCGCCAACGCGGAACCCGCGCCGGACGATCCGCAGGCACGTGCGCGCGGCCTCGCGGACAGCCTCGTGCGTGGCCTGGTGCGCCAGGCGCTCGGCAGCCGCAACCAGATCGAGAAGCTTTCAGGGGGGAACATCAGCGCCAACGCGGGCGTCGACTACGGCGCGCTGCTGGCGGCGGCCGACGCGGATGGCCTCGTGCGCGGGCTGTACCGCGACGCCGGCCTGTCCCTGGACGCCGACCTGGCCACGCTCGCGCAGACGCCGCGGCTGACGGCCGATCCGAAGGCGCTCGCGTATTTCGCGACGGGGACGTTCGACGGCGACATCGCCATGCCGGTGCTGACCATGACCGGGATCGGCGACGCCATTTCCCCGACGGCGGCGCAGCAGGCCTACCAGGACGCGGTCGACCGGGCGGGGAAGGGCGAACTTCTCCGGCAGACGTACACGCACAGCGCCGGCCATTGCGGTTTCACGCCGGCGGAGACAGTGGCGGGCGTGCATGCGCTGGTCGCGCGCATCAAGAGCGGGCGCTGGCCGGATACGTCGGCGCCGGGCATGACGGCGCTGGCGCGCGCGACCGGTCTCGGCGAGGCGCGCTTCATCCCGTACGCGCCGCCGACTTTCCTGCGCCCCTACACGGCCTGCACGCTGCAGGCCACCCTGAAGTCCGCAGGCCTGCAGCCGTTCGCGCTGCCGGGCCAGACCCTGCCGCGTTGCCCGGCGCCCTGAGCGCCGCCTTCTCGACGGCGCCGTCGGCTTCGCGCTGACGGCGCCGTCATTCCATTCCCGATCCCGCGCGACGTCCGGCACACGTATCCGCGCGACGCAGAAATTTTGCGCCCCGGTGTTTACTTTCACGACAAAATGGTTTTATAGTATAACGAATATAGAACATAACTAAACGGAGACATCATGACCCGCTCGTACCGCAAGACCCGTCAGTTCCGCATGACCGCCGTCGCGTTCGCGACCTTCTGCCTGGCCGCAGGCATCCCGGAGGCCGCGCTCGCGCAGGAGACGCCGGCCGCCGCTGCGCCGGAAAAAGTGCAGCAGATCGTCGTCACCGGCACCAGCATCCGCGGCGTCGGCGCCGTCGGTTCGCCTTCGTTGTCGATGAACCGCGAAGCCATCTCTGCCAGCGGCGCCAAGGACAGCAGCGAGATCGCCCGCCTGCTGCCCCAGGTGATCAACCTGGGCGCGGACGAGAGCCGCCTGGGCGGCGCGCAGGACGCGGCGGCCAACACGACGCGCACGTCCGGCATCAACCTGCGCGGCATCGGCAACGAGGCCACGCTGCTGCTTGTGAACGGGCGCCGCGTTGCGTCGAGCGGCGTGATCAAGTCGCTGGCGGATCCGAACCAGATCCCGGCGGCCGCGATCCAGCGCATGGAAGTGGTGCTGGACGGCGCGTCGGCGATCTACGGCTCGGACGCCGTGGCTGGCGTGGTGAACATCATCACGCGCAGCAACGTGGACGCGATCGAGACCATGCTGCGCTACGGCAGGGCGGACGGCATGAACCAGAAGATCTTCAGCCAGACGCTGGGCAAGACGTGGGACGCGGGCAGCGTGTTCGTCGCCTACGAGCACAACGACCGCGGCAGCCTGGCCGCGAACGCGCGGCCGTTCTTCTCGAACGACCTGCGTCCCTACGGCGGCACCGACCAGCGCTCCACCCAGGCCGTGCCGGGCAACGTGCTGATCGGGCGGAACATCTATGCGATCCCTGCCGGCCAGAACGGCATCGGCCTGACGCCGGCGCAGCTGGTCCAGGGCAGCGGCAACCGCTACGATGCGGGCACGGTGGGCGATTTCCTGCCGAACCAGAGGCGCGACACGCTGTATGCCAACGCCTACCACAAGGTCAACGACCGGCTGGAAGTGTTCTACGAGGGCCTGTACTCGCAGCGCGACTACCGCCAGCGCACCGCGCCGCTGGGCGCCAACCTGAACGTGCCGGCCACCAGCCCGTACTACGTGCGCCCGGCCGGCGCGCCGGCCGGCACGGGCGAAACGGTGGCCTACCGCTTCCTGTTCGACGACCAGGACCTGAACATCGGCGGGCGCGAGAACAACAGCCAGAACGCGATCGGCCTGACCTACGACTTCGACAACGGCTGGGAGATCAACAGTGCCTACTCCTACGGGAAGAACGACGCCTGGGTCCACCGCAATGGCCTGATCAACACGGGCAACGTCGGCCGAGCGATCGCCGCCGGCACCATCAATCCGTTCAGCGCCCTGGCTGGCGCCAACCCTGGCTTCGCCGATTTCGCCGCGTACCGCGACCAGACCGCGACCAACAAGGACAGCACGCTGATGTTCAAGGTCGACGGCCCGATCGCCCGCCTGAATGCCGGCAACGCCCGTATCGCGGTGGGCAGCGAACTGCGCCACGTCAGCTTCGACCAGGGCCTGTGGCAGAACGTGACGACGCCGACGACCGCGGCGCGCCATTCGGAACTCCGGAACAGCCGCAGCGTGAAGTCGCTGTATTCCGAGCTGTACGTGCCGCTGGTCGGCGGTCCTGCCGCCATGCCGTGGGTGAAGCGGCTCGAACTGTCGGTGGCCGGTCGCTACGAGCGCTATTCCGATTTCGGCAGCACCACGAATCCGAAGGTCGGCCTGACCTGGGCGGTGAACGACAAGGTCAGCTTCAACACCACCTACGGCACGTCGTTCCGCGCGCCGTCGCTGGTCGACAACCTCGGCTCCTATACGAACCTGTCGCTCACCAACATCTTCGTCCAGGACATCAGCGATCCGACCGCGCCGGGCGGCGTGCGCCACGGTATCTACGTCAACGGCGGCAATCCGGCGCTGAAGCCCGAGAAGGCGCGTACCTGGTCGTTCGGCGCCGACATCAAGCCGGTGCGCGGCATGACCATCTCGGCCAGCTACTACAAGATCGACTACACGGACCGCATCGACACGATCCAGGCCAACAGCGCCCTGGCGAACGAAGCGCTGTACGCGAACTACATCATCCGCAATCCGTCCGCGACCCTCGTCAATTCCTATTTCGGCAGCCCGAACCTGCAAAGCCCGCCGGAGAATCCGGCCAATATCGGCGTCATCATCGACGGCCGGCGCAGCAATCTCGGCTCGCTCAGGCAACAGGGCATCGACCTCGACAGCCGCTACGTCATGAAGACGGGATCGGGCGACTGGATGGTCGGCCTGAACGTCGCCAAGATCCTGAAGCTGGAGCGCTCCAGCGCGCCGGGCCTGCCGTACACGGACGTGCTCGACACGTTCGGCAATCCGGTCAGCCTGCGCATGCGGGCGTCGGCGGGCTGGAAGCTCGGGGCCATGTCGGCGAACGTGTTCGCCAACTACATCGGCAGCTACACCAACATGGCGCTCGTGCCGAACACCGAGGTGCCGAGCATGACCACGTTCGACGCCACCTTGACCTATGCCGTCGACAAGGGCGTGGGCTACGGCTTCGGCGGCACCGTGCTGGCGTTGAGCGCACAGAACCTGTTCGACCGCGCGCCGCCGGTGGTGCTGAACGGCACCAGCTCCTGGGACTCGCAGAACGCGTCGGCGATCGGGCGGTTCGTGTCGATCTCGCTGACCAAGAGCTGGTGATTGGCCCGACTGTCCGTCCGGTCCGATGGGCTCGGGGAGCCCATCCTGCGTGTCGTCAGGCCTTCGCGGCGTCCTTCCCGTCCAGCCAGTCGAAGATTTGGGGCCAGAGGCGCGCATGCGCGCTGCGCCCCACCAGCACGCCCACGTGCTGCAAATTGACGCCCACGTCGCCCTCGTAGTGCAGCAGTTGCTTGCGCGGGCTCGCCGTCGCTTCGTGGAACGGCACCAGCGCCTCCGGCGGGATCAGCTTGCTGCGCGGGTCGACGACGGACAGCAGCGGCGCCGTGAGGTCGTGCGGGCCGATCGTGCGGTTGCCGAGCGCGAGCTTGCCCTGCATGAAGGCGTCGTGCCGGTACAGCGACTCGACGATCTCCGTAAACAACCGGCCCGGCAGCGGGAATTCGTCGTGCGTCCAGCGTTCCACGCGCATGTGCGTGACGAGCGCCTGCGGGTCCGTCATCGACAGCATGCGGTCCGTCCAGCGCTCCCACTGGAAGGCTTGCGGCTCGGCCATCGCGCTCATCATGTTGAGGAAGACGCCGGGTACCTGGCGGAACGTGTCCGCGATGGGGCGGGCGTGCGGCGTGGCGTCGATCAGGCGCGCGAAGCAGCTCGAGGCCGGCGTGAAGTGCAGCGGCGATTCCAGCAGGATCGTCGCGCGCACGGCGTCCGGGTGCAGGCCGCTGTGGATGGCGGCCAGGATGCCGCCCAGCGAGTGGCCCGCGACGACGACCTGTTCCGGTCCGCCGTCGGCCGCGATGGCGCCACGGCAGGCTTCCAGCAGGTGGTCGCCGTAGTCGTCGAGGCCGAAGTGGTCGTGCGTGTCGGGCAGCGCGACCCATTCGGCCAGGTAGACGCGGTAGCCGCGCTCCAGGAAGCGCCGCACGACGCTGATGTCGGGCGCCAGGTCCCAGATGTAGGGGCGCTTGATGGGGGCCGGCACGATCAGCACGGCCGGGCCGCCGTTCGGGGTGATGTCGGCCGGGGCGCCGTAGCGGCGCACGTTCAGGCCGGGTTCCGTGTGCAGGACCGTCGACGGCGTCTGCTGCGGGCCGTAGCCCACCCGTTCCAGCATCTCGCCGCGCGCCTTGCGGCTGCGGTCCATGTTCTTGAGGGCATGCGCACCGAGCGCGCCCATCGCGGTGTTCCAGTTGCTTGCCTGCATGGCGATTCGTCCGAGGTCAGAGTGGAAGACACCGCACTCTACGCCTCCAATCCGCAGGCTCCAATCGCGCACGACGGGAAAGTCACACGCGTTTGCGGAGCGTTAAACTGGAAACGTGCACGATGCCAGCGGGCTATTGTGCACGATTAAAACAGGGGGCGGCGCACGGACGCCGCCGCCCGGGTACGGCTTACTCGACCCAGCTGTGGCCGTCGCGCGCGAGCAGCGCGAACGACTCCGCCGGACCCCACGAGCCGGCCGCGTACGGATGCGGCTTCTCGTCCAGCGTCTGCCAGCCTTCGATGATCGGGTCGGCCCATTGCCACGCCGCTTCCAGTTCGTCGCGGCGCATGAAGTGGGTGAGGCGGCCGCGCACGACGTCGATCAGCAGGCGCTCGTACGCTTCGGCGCGGCGCTGCTGGAATGCCGATTGCAGGTCGAGGTTCAGCGCGACCTGCTGCATCTCCATGCCGCTGCCGGGCTGCTTGGCCATGAGTTGCAGCTTGATCGCTTCTTCCGGCTGCAGTTCGATGACGAGGCGGTTGGCGACGGCGCCGGCAGTCTGCGGGAACAGGGGAAACGGCGGGTTGGCGAACTCGACGACGATCTTCGACGAGCGGCGCGCCATGCGCTTGCCGGTGCGCAGGTAGAACGGCACCTTGGACCAGCGCCACGTGTCGATGAAGGCGCGCAGGGCGACGAAAGTCTCCGTCTTGCTGTCCTGCGGGACGTTCTTTTCTTCGTGGTAGCCGGGCACTTCCTGGTTGCCGGATACGCCGCGGATGTACTGGCCGCGGATGGTGTCGCGCGCGATGTCGGCCAGCGACAGGCGGCGCAGCGAGCGCAGCACCTTCAGTTTTTCGTCGCGCACGGCATCCGGCGACAGCGAGGTCGGCGGTTCCATCGCGACGATGCACAGCAGTTGCAGCAGGTGGTTCTGCACCATGTCGCGCATCGCGCCGGCGCCGTCGTAGAAGCCGGCGCGGCTGCCGACGCCCACTTCCTCGGCCACGGTGATCTGCACGCTGGAAATATTCGGCGCACGCCACAGCGGTTCCAGGATCGAGTTACCGAAGCGCAGGACCATCAGGTTCTGCACGGTTTCCTTGCCCAGGTAGTGGTCGATGCGGTAGATCTGCGACTCGGCGAAATGGCGGCCGACGTCTTCGTTGATCGCGATCGCGGACGCGAGGTCCGTGCCCAGCGGCTTTTCCAGCACGACACGGGCATTGGCGTCGACGAGGTTGCTCGCGGCGAGCTTGTCGCAGATGGTCGTGAACAGCGACGGCGCCGTCGACAGGTAGAACACGCGCTGGGCAGCGGCGCGCGAGGCTTGCGCGAGGGCCGAGAAGTCCGCTGCGGCCTGCACGTCCAGGCGGACGTACTCGAGCAGTTTGAGGAAGTCGTCCCACGTCTTTTCGTTGAAGTTGCTGGCCGCGATGAACGAGCGCGAGTTCGCCTCGATGTGGGCGAGGTAGGCTTCGCGGTTGAAGTCCTGGCGGCCGGTGGACAGGATGCGCGTCGTCGGCGGCAGATTGCCGTGCAGGAAGGCCATGTACAGGGCCGGCAGCAGCTTGCGCATGGCAAGGTCGCCCATGCCGCCGAAGATGATCATGTCGAGGGGGAGGCCGTTGTCTGCTTCTGTCGAGTGGGTCTGCATGTTGTTCTGGATCTTGGAAGTTGAGGTGGTTGCCGGCAGCGCGTGCGGCGTCATCCCGGTGGGGACGTGGCCGGGCCGGGCAGGGCGGTACGGTTGCGCAGCGCAGCTCCCGCGGTCGGGGCGGCCTGCGTGCGGCGGGTGGGCGCCGGGCGCGCCGGCTTGTGGCCGGGCGGCGGCGCCGTCGGGGATGGCGTCGACGAGGGCGCGCCAAAGGCCGTCCGCGCGCGTCTGGCGCTGCGGTCGCGGTGCGCGTGGCGGCGTTGTGGTGTCCCGGTGGTGGCCATGTCAGCTCGTAGTCGATGCACGATCGGTATTCGGAACCCGGCAGCCGCGCGGATTGCGGCCATGCAGGTGTTCCTGGAACAGAGGATTGTACACCGGGCCGGCGCCCGTGCCGGGAATGGGTCCCGGAGGGCCGGCCGGGGGCTCATCGCCTATATCAAAAACCGATAGCAAATGGCGAATAAATGATGGGCGGAGCATGCTGCGGCGCGTTACGATGACGGCTCGTGCGGTGGCGTGGTGGCCATCAGCACGGCCTCGACTTACTTACTCTCGATATCACTTCAGGGCGCCCGCGTGGCGCCCTTTTTTTTAGTCAATGTCCCAAAACCGGGGTCAGAGCCCGGTTTCGGGAAAGGTCTCACGGGAAGCGCCTACCGCGATGCGCATTTGCAGAAATGCTGCCGGGACATTGCCAAAAAACGGGCTCTGACCCCGGTGTCTGCCTCAGGCGCTCTCGCGCTCGACGATGGTGAAGCCGATGTCGCGCACGACCTCGGGAATGGGCGTGCCTGCGATGCGGTCGATGATGAATTGCGCTGCGATCTGGCCCATCTTGCGGCCGTCCAGGTGGACCGTCGTGAGGGCAGGATACGTCTCGGCCGCGAACGGTTGGTCGCCGAGGCCGACGACGGCCAGCTTGCCGGGGATGTCGATGCCGAGCTTGTGCGCTTCCGTGAGCACGCCCAGCGCGACCATGTCCGAGCTGCAGAACACGGCGTCGATGTCGGGATGGTCCGCCAGCAGCGCGCGCAGGCCCGCACGGCCCCCTGCCGCCGTGCCCGGCGCGGAGATCGTGTGGAAGGGGACCGAGCCGTCCGGCCCCTGCATGTCGAGCCGCACGGCCGCCTGCACGTACGCGCGGTTGCGGCGCTGCGCGCGTTCGTCCGACGCACTGATCACGGCGACGCGGCGCCGTCCGCGCTGGTACAGGAATTCGGCCACTGCCTGGCCGATGTCCTCGTGCGAAAAACCGACCAGCATGTCGGCCGGCGTGGGCGTCAGGTCCCATGTCTCGACGAGCGGAATGGCGCTCGCCTGCAGCCGGCGCCGGCCCTGCGCCGAGCGCATGATGCCGGCCAGGACGATGCCGTCCGGGCGGCGCCCGATGATCGCTTCCAGCAGCTCGTCCTCGCGCGAATTCTCGTAGCCCGACTGGCCCAGGATCAGCTGGTAGCCGGCCGCGGCGAGGTTCTCCGTCAGCGCCTGGACCGTGTCGATGAACACGGAGCCCGCGATGGTCGGCAGGATCGCGGCGACCATCCGGCTCTTCGTCGACGCCAGGCTGCCCGCCAGCAGGTTCGGCACATAGCCCGTCCGCTCGATCGCGGCGCGCACTTTCTGCACGAGGTCGGGCGACACCTTCTCCGGCGAGTTCAGCACGCGCGACACCGTGATCGGCGCCACGCCGGCCACGCGCGCCACGTCGACGAGCGTGAGGCCGCCTTTCGTGCGCCGGGTCCGCTTGGGCGGTTCGACCGGCGCGTTCATGCGGCCTCCGGGCAGCCCGACAGGGCGCCGCCGCGAATGCGATTCTGGAACTTCTGAAAATCGATCATGTCTTTAATTGCGATCTTCTCGTTGAATTGGATCGCGTATCGAAATAAATAGCAGCGACTCTAAATGCTCGGCCGGATGGCGACAAGATACCACTGCATTCCGTTACCGATGCGAAATGGGGAGGGATAAATGTTTTCATCAACGATTCAAAAATTTAATTGATTGCGCTACCAGATTGTATCGCTGATTGGGTCTGTTGCAATAAAGCGATATATAGGACAAACAGGGCATTTCGTGCGCAAGTTTGACTTCCATGATAGCGCTACCGTCGTTACCCTCGAATCATACGGCCGAGTTCATGTGCTGAACCTCCTGAATCTTGTTCTCATCTGCGTGCATCAGCATCGCGTTGGCCGGGGGCGGGTGCGGCCTGGTGGCGGCATCACGGGGCCGCGCCGGCTTTTGTCTGGTGCGCCCCTCGATTGCGCCCTTGATGGAATGCGATTTAATCGTGTGCGGCCTGCATGGCTGTTGCGAATTCAGTACGAATTGCTGAGCTATAAACTTTCAGCATACTTTTTCGTAAATAAAGAATACCTGCGATGTTAGCGTGCAACAGTGATGTTATGGTGTTTGACAAAAATCACAGTAAATATCTACACTCATGAAAACGATTACAAGACCATAACGACTACATCGCCAACGCAATCAATAAAGCGTGGAGACAAGAATGCCGACCTCATCCAGCCGTCCTCATTCATTCCGATCCGGGCGCCATTCCCGATCCGTTCCGGCCGTCGTTCCGGCAGCGCCGCGCTACCGCGCAGCGTAATTCTCAGACCGTTTTCGCGGCCGCCGCAGGGCGACCGCTTCGTCCGCCGTCGTAACCAGCTCCGCCGTGAAGCGGAGCATCAAACAGAGAGCACAGGAGACACCATGATTCGATTCAAGAGAACCGCGATCGCCGTGGCAGCCGGCCAGATCGCACTGCTCGCCAGCGGTGCCGCGCTGGCGCAGACCGAAGCGACACAGAACGCATCCGGTTCGAACGTCGTCGTCGTGACGGGCCAGCGCGCCGCGCTGCAGTCCGCACAAAAAATCAAACAGAATTCGGACGAGATCGTCGATTCGATCGTCGCCGATGACATCGGCAAGCTGCCGGACCGTTCGGTCACCGAGGTGCTGCAGCGCGTGGTCGGCGTGACGATCGACCGCACGATGTCGAAGGGCGACCCGGAACACTACTCGGTCGAAGGTTCCGGTGTGAACGTGCGCGGCCTGTCGTACGTGCGCTCGGAATTGAACGGCCGCGACTCGTTCTCCGCGAACGGCGGCCGCTCGCTCAACTTCGAAGACGTGCCGCCCGAGCTGATGGCCGGCGTCGACGTCTACAAGAACCCGTCGGCCGAACAGATCGAAGGCGCGGTCGGCGGTCTCGTCAACCTGCGCACGGCGATGCCGTTCGACTTCAAGGGCCGCAAGCTGGCCGTGTCGCTGGAAGACACGTATTCCGAACTGAAGCGCGGCAAGCGCCAGCCGTCCGCCTCGTTCATGTTCTCGGACCGCTGGAAGACGGGCTTCGGCGAAATCGGCGCCCTGGTCGACTTCGCCTATTCCGAAAGCGGCACCCGTACCGACGCGTTCCAGGTCGAGCCGTACTATCCGCGCGACGACGTCGTGGCCGGCAAGACCGTGTGGATCCCGAAGGGCTCGCAATGGCGCACGCTGGAATTCGACCGCAAGCGCAGGGGTACCTACGGCGCGCTGCAGTGGAAGAAGGACAGCTCGCTGAGTTCCTCGCTGACGTTCTTCAAGTCGCGCTACAAGATGCACTGGGACGAGCAGGCGATCTTCGCCCAGTCGAGCCCCTACAATATCCAGGTCAGCAAGGATGCGACGTTCAATTCGAAGGGCGCGCTGCTGACCGGCACGCTGACCGATCCGGCCGACGGCGGCATCAACTTCGGCGGCGACACGCGTTCGGCCGACCGCACGTCGGAAACGACGGACGTGTCGTGGAACCTGCGCTGGCGTCCGAACGACCGCTGGACCATCAGCACGGACCTGCAGCGCATCCGCGCCACGACCAGCAGCTTCGACTCGACCGTTGCCACCGGCGTGCAGATGCCGAGCGAGACGATCGACCTGCGCGGCGACGTGCCGTCCCTGTCGTTCACGGACGCCGACCGCGCCTACCTCGCGAACCCCAACAATTATTACTGGGCGTTCACGATGGAACACCAGGACCGCAGCAAGGCCGGCGAATGGGCGTGGCGCACCGACGCGAAGTACGACTTCGACCACCCGGTGCTGCGCGACATCCGTTTCGGCGTGCGCCTGACGGACCGCGACTCGCGCAACGAGAACTCCAACCCGAGCTACAACTGGGCGGCCATCACCCAGACGTGGCAGGTCGGTCCGACCAACACGCTGTCGAGCCTCGCGTACCTGGGCGATCCGCGCTTCAATAACCAGGTGCAGGTCCACTCGTTCAACAACTTCTTCAACAACAACACGTCGGTGCCGGCACTGGTGTTCCCGGCCGTCGCGCTGACCACCGGCTATCCGGCGTCGTACGCGCAGCTGCACACGTATCCGAACATGTTGTGCAACGACGGCAGCGGCAAGTGCACGTCGTGGAACCCCGCCACGTTCGGCACCGATCCGGCCGGCGTCAACGACCAGAAGGAGAAGACCGGCGCGCTGTACTCGCAACTGCGCTTCGGCTTCGACGACCTGAAGTACCCGGTCGACGGCAACATCGGCCTGCGCTACGTGAAGACCGACATGACGGCGCACGGCTACACCGTGTTCACGCCGAGCAATTCGACGGGTGCCGGCATCCCGCAGTTCACGGCGTTCTCCCAGAAGCAGGACTTCAGCAACAGTTACAACAACGTGCTGCCCAGCCTGAACCTGCGCATGAAGGCGAGCGACGCGCTGCAGTTCCGCTTCGGCCTGTCGACCGGCATCTCGCGCCCGGACTTCAGCGACCTGCAGGGCTACACGACGCTGTCGCAGAACGTGGACAACTCGAGCGGCCTGATCACTTACACAGGTAACGGCACCGGTAACCCGAACCTGCGTCCGGTCCGTTCGCACCAGGTGGACCTGACGGCCGAATGGTATTTCGCGAAGACCGGCTCGCTGACCGTCGGCCTGTTCAACAAGCAGCTGAAGGACGTCATCATCAAGCAGTCGTACGGCTACGACCTGGCGGACAACACCGGCAAGTCGTACACCTTCACGACCACGGGTCCGGTGAACGGCGCGGACGGCCATGCGCGCGGCGCGGAGATCGCGTTCCAGCAGTACTTCGACTTCCTGCCGGGCTGGCTGTCGGGCTTCGGCGTCCAGGCGAACTACACGTACGTGGACAGCAAGACGTCGCTGCACCAGCCGGTCCACTCCGTGTACTGCACGGGCGGCAACCTGGCGACGAACTTCAACCTGAACCTGAACGGCTGCGATACGAACGGCGCCACGTTCGGCGACCTGCCGCTGATCGGCCTGTCGCGCCAGTCGTACAACCTGGCGCTGATGTATGACCAGGGCAAGATCTCGGCGCGCCTGGCCTGGAACTGGCGTTCGAAGAACCTGCAGAACGTGAACGTCAACGGCACCAGCGGCGGCGACGGCACCGACAGCAACCCGGCCAGCCCGACCTTCGGCCAGCACAACGTGGCCTGGGCGCTGCCGACATGGGCGGACGGCTATGGCCAGCTGGACGGTTCGATCTTCTACAACGTGTCGGACAGGCTGTCGGTCGGCGTGGAAGCGCAGAACCTGACCGACTCCAAGGCACGCCAGCTCATGCAGCAGAGCACCGGCTTCATGGGACGTGCATGGTTCGTGTCGGGTCCACGTTATACGGCCAAGATGCGTTACAGCTTCTAACCGCGCAGCGTAGTTAACGCAAGATCCGCCGCCCCTGCGAAGGCCGGGGCCCAGTTCTGCAGGCGTCTCGTCAGCGCATGCAAAATCGGGCCCCCGCCTCCGCGGGGGCGACGTTTTTCAGAGTCCGTCGAGGCCCAGTTCCTTCGCATGCGCCCGCAGGAACGCCACCTGCGCCGCACGCGTATCCGGCCCGCCGTAGGGCAGCAGGGTCCACTGCTCGGACGCCTGCATGTGCCGGCCCGGTGCCAGCGTCACGTACGGCGCGTGCACCTCCATCTCCATCAATCCCTTCTCGGGCGCTTCCGGCTGCCAGTCGTTGTACAACTCGATCTGGCCCTGGTCCGGATGGATGGCCGCGCGCGGCTGGTGCGCGAACTGGATCACCAGTACCTGGCCTCGATGAAAACCCGCCATCCAGCCGGCCGACGGCTGCAGCAGCATCTTGCCGTTGCGATGCGGCTGGCCCTTGCCGGCGGGGTAGGCGTCCAGCGAGAACAGCCCATCCGCCAGCGTCCACGTCAGCGGCACCATGTCCGGCTTCGGCTCGATGGCCTGCTGGCGCACGTCTTCGCGGCGCGCGACGGGCACGTACACGCGCGTGTCCCCGTGGGCGCGCGTGTTGAACCAGATGTCCCACGCCACCTGCGTCTTGCGCGCGTTGGCCGCGTCGACGTCCAGGCGCAGGCTGTGCGGCTTGCCCGGTACGAGGCCGTAGCGTTTTACCAGCTGCAGGCCGTTCACGGGACTGGCGGGGCTCGCGAGCGTGATGGCGTCGGGCCGCTTTTCCTCGATCTTGTAGCGGGCGAGGCTCAGCCACGGATCGGGCGGCCACGGCGCGCCGGCGCGCGCCGGGTTCACGTCCTGGTGCGACCACCATTCCTTTTGCGGACCGACCCAGATCTCGTGGCCGAGCCAGCCGACGTTGTCCGTCGTTCCGCCGATGGCGACGTGCGGATCGCCGGCCGCGAGGTCGCTCTTGATGAAGCTGGGTTGGCCCGCCAGCCCGAACGACAGCAGCCGGCCGCCGATGGCGTCGGTGACGGTCGCGCGTACGCTGCCGTTGTCGAGGGTATGGACGGGAATATCGGCCGCTTGTGCTGCGGCCGTGAGGGCGCAGGTCAGGGCCAGCGCTGTTGCGGTTTTCGATGGTGTGGGCATAAGCTGTCGGGCTGGGTGTGAAATCGTTTTCAGCTCGACAGCTTAGCAAAGAATCACCCAGGCGGGGCGACCGATGCGCCTTCGATGCCGTGGCGTGTCATCGCCTCCGCCACGAAGCCGCCCGCCTTCATCTCTTCGACGAACGCGGCGAGCGAGGCAGCCGCGTGCTCGCCGCGCGATTTCGGCACGCCCATCGCCTGGCGGATGACCATGAAGCGGCCGTCCAGCAGGCGCAGGCCGGGCCGGGCCCGCGCGTCCGCTTCCAGCTGCTGGCGCACGCCCGCCGCGACGTCCGCGCCCTGTTCGAGGAACGTGGGCACCACGGCGGGCGAGGAGGGCGCGCGCACGATCTGCGCCTGCCGGAGCTCCCGGGTCAGGAACAGGTCGTACGCACTTCCTTTGCCGACGACGACGCGGTGCGCCGCCCGGTCGACGTTCTCGTTGGCGCGGATCGGTGAATCGTCCTTCACGAGGTAGCTGCCCTCGATCAGCACGTACGGCGCCGTGAACGCGATATCGGCGCCGCGCGCGGGATCGATGGCGAAGAAGCCGATGTCCGCGCGCTCGGTTGCGACGGCGTCGACCGACTTGCCGGCCGTGTCGACGACCACGAGCTCGAGGTCCACGCCGAGCCGCCGCGCGAACTCGCGCGCGAGGTCGACGGAGACGCCGCCCGCGCCGCCGTCACCGGCCGCATGCGCGAGGATCGGGTTGCCCAGATTGATCGCGGCACGCAGCTTGCCGCCCGGCGCGAAGTTCATCCTGTCAGGCCTCGGCCACGGCCAGCGCCGTCATGTTGACGATGCGGCGCACGGTCGCGCTGGGGCTCAGGATGTGCACGGACTTCGCCGCGCCGAGCAGGATCGGACCGACGGTCACGCCCTTGCCCGACGTGACCTTCAGCACGTTGAACAGGATGTTGGCGGCATCCAGCGACGGCATCACGAGCAGGTTCGCGCTGCCGCCGAAATCGTCCTTCGACTGATAGATGCGGCGGATGTCTTCCGACAGCGCGGCGTCGCCATGGACTTCGCCCAGCACAGGCAGTTCCGGCGCCGATTGCGCGAGCAGGGCGCGCGCGTCGCGCATGCGCTGCGCGGACGGGCGCTGCGACGAGCCGAAGATCGAATGCGACACGAGCGCCGCCTTCGGCTCCAGGCCGAAATGGCGCATCTCCTGCGCGGCCAGCTTCGTGATCGCGGCGAGTTCCTGCGCCGACGGGTTGTCGTTGACGTACGTGTCGGTGATGAACAGGGTCATCTTGTCGAGCACGAGCGCGTTCATCGCGGCCAGCACGTCGGCGCCCGGCGCGAGGCCGATCTCGTTCTTCACGTGCGCGAGGTGGGTGTCGTAGCTGCCCGTCATGCCGCAGATGAGCGAGTCGACCTGGCCGGCGTTCAGCAGGCGCGCGCCTTGCAGCGTCGTGTCGCCTTCCGCCTCGACCAGCGTGTAGTCGACGCCCGCCTTCAGGCGCAGGCCGGACTGCTTGATCGCATTCTCGACGTCGCCCGCGCGGCCGATCAGCACCGGCTTGGCGATGCCTTCGTCGACGACGGTCTGCACGGCGCGCAGCACGCGCGGCTCGCTGCCGTCCGCGAACGCGACGCGCTTCGGCGCGGCCTTGGCCTTCGCGAACACGGGCTTCATGAAGAAGCCGGTGTGGTAGATCATTTCGCCCAGCTTGTCGCGGTAGGCGTCCATGTCGGCGATCGGACGGGTGGCGACGCCCGATGCCTCCGCGGCCTTGGCGACGGCCGGCGCGATGGCGGCGATCAGGCGCGGGTCGAATGGTTTCGGGATGATGTAGTCGGGACCGAAGTTCAGGTCCTGGCCGGCGTAGGCGGCGGCGACGGCGTCATTGGCTTCCGCCTCGGCCAGGTCGGCGATCGCGCTCACGCAGGCGAGCTTCATCTCGTCCGTGATGCGGGTGGCGCCGCAATCGAGCGCGCCGCGGAAGATGTACGGGAAGCACAGCACGTTGTTGACCTGGTTCGGGTAGTCCGAACGGCCGGTCGCGATGATGCAGTCCGGACGGGCGGCCTTCGCCACTTCAGGACGGATCTCCGGTTCCGGATTCGCGAGGGCCAGGATGATCGGGCTGGCGGCCATCGTCTTGACCATGTCGGCGGTCAGCACGCCGGCCGTGGAACAGCCGAGGAACACGTCGGCGCCGTCGACGATGTCCGCCAGCGTGCGCGCGTCGGTCGCCTGCGCGTACCTGGCCTTGTTCGCCTCCATGTTCGCTTCGCGGCCCTGCCAGATCACGCCTTTCGAGTCGGCGACGTAGACGTTCTGCTGCTTCACGCCCAGGCTCACCATCATGTCGAGGCAGGCGATGGCCGCCGCGCCGGCGCCGGACGCCACGAGTTTCACCGATCCGATGTCCTTGCCGACGACCTTCAGCGCGTTGAGGAGCGCGGCGCTGGAGATAATGGCGGTGCCGTGCTGGTCGTCGTGGAAGACGGGGATGTTCATCCGCTCGCGCAGCTTCTTCTCGATGTAGAAGCACTCGGGCGCCTTGATGTCTTCCAGGTTGATGCCGCCGACGGTCGGCTCCAGCATCGCGATCGCATCGACCAGTTTATCGGGATCGTTCTCGGCCAGTTCCAGGTCGAACACGTCGACGCCGGCGAATTTCTTGAACAGACAGCCTTTGCCTTCCATGACGGGCTTCGAGGCCAGCGGGCCGATGTTGCCGAGGCCGAGGACCGCGGTGCCGTTCGAGATCACGGCGACGAGGTTGCCGCGCGAGGTGTAATCGGCGGCGGTGGCGGGGTCCGCGGCGATTTCCTCGCAGGCGTAGGCGACGCCGGGCGAATAGGCGAGCGACAGGTCGCGCTGGTTCGACAGGGGTTTCGTGGCGACGACCTCGATCTTCCCGCGTACCGGACTGCGGTGGTACTCAAGCGCGTCGGCGCGCAACTGGGTGTCTTTAGCCTCGTTCAGGCTGCTTTCGGTACTCATGATTTCTCCTATGCCGCTTTGCGCGGACGATGTTATGGATGCGTTGCGGCCATCCGGCGCACGGCAGGGACCGTGCGGGGAGGCAGGCCGGGACATCCGCCGCGCCCGATCCGGCGGCGGGTGGTGGTGCGCCGCCGTTGCCCGCACGGCGTGGTGGCCGGGGCAGTGCGCGCGCTCCTGGCGCGGGCGCGGACGGGGCGCCGTGTCCACGGCGATACGCGATCATACGTGATCGCGGGCGATGTTGCCTACTTCGCCAGATATTCCGTATATCACTGTGGCCTGAACATCCGGAACAGTTGCTCGGGACCGACCTCGAAATAGTCGGCTGGCCCGCCGGCGCGCAGGATGTGGCCGGCGTGCGCGGTGTCGTACACACCATCCTTCAGCAGCGCGCGGGCTATGTGCACGCCGACGACTTCGCCCAGCACGAGCCAGCTCGGCGCCGGCTGCCCGCCGGCGTCCTGCAGCCGGACGACCTGGGTGAGCTTGCATTCGAACGAGACCGGGGTTTCCGCCACGCGCGGCACGTCCACGAGGCGCGACGGGACGGGCGTGAGGCCGGCCAGCGCGAATTCGTCGACATCGGGCGGCACCATCGCGCAACTGGCATTCATGCGGTCGGCGAGGGCGCGCGTGGCCAGGTTCCAGCAGAACTGGCCCGTTTCCTCGACATTGCGGACGGTGTCCTTGTAGCCGATGCTGGCGAAGCCCACGATCGGCGGCGTGTAGTTGAATGCGTTGAAGAAGCTGTACGGGGCGAGGTTCGGGACGCCGGCGCGGCTTTTCGTGGAGATCCAGCCGATGGGGCGGGGGCCGACGATGGCATTGAAAGGATCGTGCGGCAGGCCGTGGCCGGTGCGTGGTTCGTAGAAATGGATGTCGTTCATACAAGCACGATACCGCATCGGCGTCATCCGTGCAGACGTCGGTCATCTGCAACTAACCGACCTGCGGCGTTCGACTTACCATCGAGTGGGCAGTGATTGATGCCCCGGCATCAATCACCCCAACCTACACGAATGGCACCTCCGGTACGCCGGAAACGCCCGGCCGCACGAGCAGCACTGCACCCGCCAATGCGTCGTCTTCATGCCCCGGCTGCACGATCGACGTGATCAGCAGGGTATCCAGGTCCGGCCCGCCAAAGCAGGGCATCGACGGCTTCGCGACCGGCAGCTTCAGTTCCCGATCCAGCTTCCCGACCGGCGTGAATCGCAGCAGGCTCGCCCCATCATTGCCCGCGACCCAGTAACAGCCGTCGCTGTCCATCGCCGCCCCATCCGGCCGGCCTGCGTACGCGGCCATGTCCACGAGCAGCCGGCGGTTGTGCGGCACGCCCGCGTCGACGTCGTAGTCGAACGTCCACACGCGCCGGCGCGTCGGGTGCGAATCGGACAGGTACATCGTGCGCCCGTCCGGCGACCACGCGAGGCCGTTCTGGGTGACGAGGCCGGAGACGAGCGGCGCCGACAGGCCCGCGCCGTCGTAGCGGTACAGACGCCCGAGCGGCAGCGCGGCCGCCATGTCCATCCACATCGTGCCGCTCCAGAAGCGGCCCTGGCGGTCCGTGCGGCCGTCGTTGAAGCGCATGCCGGGCGCCAGTTCGGGCGGCGCGGCCAGGCGCTCCGCCCGTACCGTGCCGTCGTCCTGCAGGTCGACGGCGAAGATGCCCGTCTCCATGCCGGCGATCAGGCCGCCCGCGGCGCGCGGCGCGATGCAGGCGACCATCTCGGCCGCGGTCCAGTGGCGCGTCGCGCCGGATGCATGGTCCAGGCGCCAGATGCGGCGGGCGGGGATGTCGACCCAGTACCACGCCTGCTCGCCGGCGTGCCAGACGGGGCTTTCGCCCACGGCGCAGCTGACGCCGCGCACGCTTTCCACGATCGCGTCAGGCATGCGCCAGCTCCTCGGGCAGGCGGACCATGTCCTGGGTCGGTACGAGCACCTTCATGATGCCCCACGCGGCCAGGTAGGCCAGCGCGCAGAACGTGAACATGATCATGTAGCCCGTCTGGATCTGGCCTTGCGCGCCGTAGTAGTCGAACAGCATGCCGCCGATCTTCGTCACGAGCACGCCGCCGATGCCGCCCGCCAGGCCGCCGATACCGACCACGGAGGCGACGCAATGGCGCGGGAACAGGTCCGACGTGATCGTCAGCACGTTGGCGGACCACGCCTGGTGGGCGGATGCGCCGACGCCGATCAGGATCACGGGCACCCAGTAGCCCAGGTGGCCCAGCGGCTGCGCCAGCAGCACGACGAGCGGGAAGAACGCGATCAGGAGCATGGCCTTCATGCGGCTGTCGTACGGCGCGCTGCCCTGGCGCATGAAGCGCGACGGCAGCGCGCCGCCGCCGATGCTGCCCACCATCGTCATGCTGTACAGGACGGCCAGCGGCAGCACGAGGTCCGACGTGGCCATGCCGTATTTGTCGGTCAGGTATTTCGGGAGCCAGAACAGGAAGAACCACCAGACGCCGTCCGTCATGAATTTGCCGACGATGAAGGCCCACGTCTGGCGCAGGCCGAGCAGGGTGCGCCAGCTGGGGGCGGGGCCGGTCGCCGCCACCGGCGCCGAACCCGCGTCATCGCTGCGGATGTACTCGAGTTCCGCGCGCGACAGGCGGCGCTGGCGTGCGGGTTCGTCGAACAGGACCGCCCAGAACACGACCCACAGGAAGCCGACGGCGCCGATCCAGACGAATGCGGCCTGCCAGCCCCAGATGGCCGCGATTACCGGCACCGTCAGCGGCGCCAGGATCGCGCCGATGTTGGCGCCGGAGTTGAAGATGCCGGTCGCGAACGAACGCTCGGACTTGGGAAAGTATTCCGCCGTGGCGCGGATCGCGGCCGGGAAGTTGCCCGCTTCGCCGATCGCGAGGATCGTGCGGGCGATGATGAAGCCGAGGACGGAGGCCGGCACGGCAAGCCCGAGCAGCGATTTCAGGCCGTTGCCCAGCTCGATCGAATACGCATGGGCGATGGCGCCGGCCGACCAGATGACGATAGCGAGGACGTACGCGGTCTTGGTGCCGAGGCGGTCCACGACGCGGCCCGCGAACAGCAGGGCGATCGCGTAGATGAACTGGAAGGCGGCGGCGATGTTGGCGTAGTCCGTGTTGGACCAGCCGAATTCCTTCGACAGCGACGGCGCGAGAAGGCTCAGCACCTGGCGGTCGAGGTAGTTGACGGTGGTGGCGAAGAACAGCAGCGCGCAGATGGTCCACCGGTAGTTGCCGCCGGCGGGCCGGGCGGCGGGGCTGGCGACTGCGGCGTCGCCGGTGCGGTTGCGGGTCATGGTCAGGCCTTGTCTATGGTTTTTGCTGACGATCGCTGGCCGGCGTCTCCTCCGGCCATTGCGGGCGGCCGGCACATCGTACCAGCCGCCCATGGGGCACTGCGGTCTACTTCATGATCATTTCGCGAGCTGCAACGTGCCGTCGACCATGCGCGCGAGACCCAGGGGATTGTCGTCGCGCAGGGATTCCGGCAGCAGTTCCGGCGGCACGTCCTGGTAGCACACCGGGCGCAGGAAGCGCTCGATGGCGGTGGCGCCGACGGACGTCGAGCGGCTGTCCGACGTGGCCGGGAACGGGCCGCCGTGCACCATCGCGTGCGACACTTCGACGCCGGTCGGGAAGCCGTTGAACAGCACGCGGCCGGCCTTGCGCTCCAGCGTCGGCAGCAGGTTGCCAGCGAGTTCGCGGTCGGCGGCCGTCGCATGGACGGTGGCCGTCAGCTGGCCTTCCAGGTGGCGCGCCACGGCCAGCATCTCCGCTTCGTCGCGGCAGGCGATGACCAGCGATGCCGGGCCGAAGATTTCTTCGTCCAGCGCCGGGCTGGCGATGTACGTGGCGGCGTCGCAGGCGTACAGCGCGGCCTGCGCGGCGCAGCCGGTGCCTTCAGCGCTGCCCTGGCCGACCAGCTGCACGCCCTCGATGCCGGAGCGGCGGCCGACGGCGTCGACATAGGCCTGGTGGATGCCGGCCGTCAGCATCGTGCCGGCGCCCTTGGCCGCCAGCGCTGCGGCGGCCGACGCGCGGAAGGCGTCGAGGTCCGCGCCGGCGAGGGCGATGACGAGGCCCGGGTTCGTGCAGAACTGGCCCACGCCCATGGTGAGCGAGTCGACGAAGGCGCCGGCCAGTTTCGCGCCGCCCGCGGCGAGGGCGCCCGGCAGCATGAAGACCGGATTGATGCTGCTCATTTCGGCGTAGACGGGGATCGGTTCCTTGCGGGCGTTCGCCGTGCGCACGAGGGCGAGGCCGCCCTGGCGCGAACCGGTGAAGCCGACGGCCTTGATGGCCGGATGCGCCGCCAGCGCCTGGCCGGCCACGCGGCCTTCGCCGATCAGCATCGAGAACACGCCGTCCGGCATGCCGCAGTCTTCGGCCGCCTGGCGCACCGCCTTACCGACCAGTTCCGACGTGCCGAGGTGGGCGCTGTGCGCCTTCACGACGACGGGGCAACCCGCCGCCAGCGCGGATGCGGTGTCGCCGCCGGCGACGGAGAACGCGAGCGGGAAGTTGGAGGCGCCGAACACGGCGACGGGGCCCAGCGGGATCTTGCGCATGCGCAGGTCCGAACGGGGCGGCGTGCGCTGGGGCAGGGCGGAATCGAGCGTCGCGTCGAGGAAGTTCCCGTCGCGCACGACCTTGGCGAACAGGCGCAGCTGGTTGCACGTGCGTCCGCGCTCGCCTTCCAGGCGCGCCGTCGGCAGGCCCGATTCGGCGGAGGCGCGTTCGATCAGCGCGGGGCCGATGTCCATGATGCGGTCGGCGATGGTTTCCAGGAAGCGCGCGCGCAGTTCCAGCGGAAGGTTGCGGTAGGTGTCGAAGGCCTGTTCCGCGAGATTGCAGGCGGCGGCGACGTCGTCTTCCGTCGCGAGGCCGAATTCCGGTTCCATCTGGGCGCGCGTGGCCGGGTTGAAGGCGCGCGTGGTGCCGGCGCTGCCGCGCACGACGCGGCGGCCGATGATCATTTCACCTTGAATCGTCATGTTTTCTCCTTGCTTGTGGTCGTTCTTGTTATTTTATTGGCCGCCCTGGGCGACGATCAGCTTGTGCAGCATGTCGGATTCTTCCGCCGTCAAGTCGGTCAGCGGTGCGCGTACCGGGCCGCCGTCGTGGCCGACGAGGCGGGCACCGGCTTTCACGATCGACACGGCGTAGCCGGCCTTGCGGTTGCGGATCGCCAGGTACGGCAGGAAGAATTCGTCCAGCAGGCGGTTCGTCGTGGCGTGGTCGTCCTTGGCGATCGCGTGGTAGAAATCCATCGCGAGCTTCGGCATGAAGTTGAAGACGGCCGACGAGTACACCGGCACGCCCAGCGCTTTATACGCCGCGGCGTAGACTTCCGCAGTCGGCAGGCCGCCCAGGTAGCTGAAGCGGTCGCCCATGCGGCGCCAGATCGAGACCATCAGTTCGATGTCGCCGATGCCGTCCTTGAAGCCGATCAGGTTGGGGCAGCGGTCGGCCAGCTTTTCCAGCGAGTCCGGCGTGAGGCGGCATTGCGCGCGGTTGTACACGACGACGCCGATCTTGACCGATTTGCAGACGGCTTCCACGTGCGCGACGAGGCCATCCTGGCTCGCTTCGGTCAGGTAGTGCGGCAGCAGCAGCACGCCTTTCGCGCCCAGGCGCTCGGCTTCCTGCGCGAACGCGATCGCGGCGCGGGTCGGGCCGCCGGCGCCGGCAAGGATGGGCACCTTGCCGGCGCACGTGTCGACCGCGGTCTTGATCACCTGCGAGTACTCGTCATGCGTCAGCGAAAAGAATTCGCCGGTGCCGCCGGCCGCGAACAACGCGGTGGCGCCGTACGGGGCGAGCCATTCCAGGCGTTCGATGTAGGTGCTGGGGCGGAAGTTGCCTTCTGCATCGAAGTCGGTGATGGGGAAGGACAGCAGGCCGGACGACATGACTTGCTTGAGTTCTTGCGGATTCATTGGGTCTCCAGGGAAGTACGCGCGGGCGCGATGATGTGTCAACAATTGTCAGTCATCGTACAAGTGGGCCGGCAAAAGGGCAAGCACAAAATTGTCGGGGCTGCATATAGAGTGATATCGATTTTGGCATCGAGCGATTAAAAAAAGTTATTGGACGCATATTTACGATGCGGTCCAAAATGCATTTTACGCAATGATAGCGGTAACAGATAGCGTTATCACCGTGTAAAGCAGAGGCAGCGGACCGGGATGAGGTGAAGAGAGCACCCTGCCGGGCATCGCGGTTCGCAACCGGACCACACCGATAAAACAAAAACGGAGACACCATGCCAAAGCAGTTCCGCAAGACCCTGATCCACCTCGCCGTCGCCAGTGCCTGCGGCGTACTCGCGCTCCCGGGCCATGCCCAGGAGAGCGCCGCCGCTCCCGCCGATCCCGCATCGGCACCCGCACCCGCGCCGGCGGCGGCCGCCCCCCAGGAGGGCGTCAACACCGTCGTCGTCTCCGGCTCGCGCATCGCCGCGCGCGGCTTCAGCCAGCCGACGCCGACGACGACGCTGACGGCCGACGACCTGGCGAAATCCGCCAAGCCGAACCTGTTCAACACGCTGGCCGAACTGCCCGCGCTGCAGGGCAGCACGGGCCGCACCACGTTCACGTACAGCACGTCGAGCGGCGTGCAGGGCCTGTCGTCGCTGTCGCTGCGCGGCCTCGGCACGATCCGCACCCTGACCCTGCTGGATGGCCAGCGCGTCGTCGGCGCGAACGTCACCGGCGTCACGGACGTCAGCCAGTTCCCGCAACTGCTGGTAAAACGCGTGGACGTCGTGACCGGCGGCGCGTCGGCGTCGTACGGTTCCGATGCCGTGGGCGGCGTGGTGAACTTCATCACCGACAAAAAATTCAGCGGCTTCAAGTTCAATGCCGAAGGCGGCATGACGAAGTACCACGACGACAAGAATGGCACCCTGCAGGCCGCGTGGGGCAAGGGCTTCATGAACGACCGCCTGCACGTGACGGCGAGCGGCGAGTTCACGAAGGAGAACGGCATCGATTCGCCGGGCTTCGGCGAAGTCGGCGCGAACGGCCGCAGCTGGTACAAGAACCCGGCGCTCCAGGAATCGACGAAGGCGATGCAGGCCGCCGGCGCGCCGCGCTACAAAAGCATCCAGCACGCGCAGCACATCCAGTATGCGAAGTACGGCCTGATCACGGACGGCCCGCTGAAAGGCACGGCATTCGGTCCGGGCGGCACGCCTTACCCGTTCCAGTACGGGTCGAACTGCGTCGGCAACTTCTGCGTGGGCGGCGACCTGGCGGGCAGCGTGGGCGCGGGCACGAACCTGGCGATGAATTTCAAGCGCCAGGTCGCGTACACGCGCGTCTCCTGGGACCTCGACGCCGATAACGAGATCTACGTGACGGGCAACTGGGCGCAGGTGAAATCCGTGTTCTCGCCGAACCCGGGCGCGGCCAAGCAGGCCAACCTCGGCATCAAGTGCGACAACGCGTACCTGCCGGCGTCGATCGCGGCAGGCTGCGCATCCGGCTATGCGAACGGCGTGATGCAGGTCGGTACGGCGAACGCGGAATTCCCCGCCAATATCTCCGTGCTCCCGACGCGCACGCAGCGCCGCTTCGTGGTCGGCGCGGACGGCCGCTTCACGCTGTTCGGCAAGGACTGGTCGTACGACGCGTACGCGGAACATGGCGAGAACACGACCGTGATCCACGTGCAGGACATCACCCTGAACCGCCGCTACAACTACGCGATCGATGCCGTGCGCGACGCCAGCGGCAACATCGTCTGCCGCGACGCCAACGCGCGCGCCAACGGCTGCCAGCCGATCAACATCTTCGGCGACGTGCCGATCAACATGGCCGGCTGGTCGTACATCGCGCCGCTGAACGGGCCGATGCAGCATACGGATTCGAGCCAGAACGTCGTCAGCGCCAACGTGCACGGCGACGTGGCCGAGGGCTGGGCCGGGCCGATCTCGATGGCCACCGGTTTCGAATGGCGCCGCGAGGACTATTCGGTGGTCGGCGACCCGTACGGCGCCGGCGTGGACCTGCAGTCGCGCTATGGCCCGAGCTATCCGCTCGACACCACGCTGTCGACCGGCGGCGACAACTGGTTCGCGGGGAACTACCACAATGGCCGCGGGGCGTTCAACGTGAAGGAAGCCTACCTCGAGCTCAACATCCCGTTCCTGAAGTCGGCCACGTGGGGCGAGGCGAACCTGAACCTCGCCGACCGCGAAGAGAAATACAGCACCGCCGGCCATGCGAGCGCGTGGAAGATCGGCGCGACGTGGAAGACGCCCGTCGACGGCCTGCGCCTGCGCGCCGTGAGTTCGAAGGACGTGCGCGCGCCGAACCTGTCCGAGCTGTATGCCGCGATGACGGTGACGAACCAGGCCGTCAACAACAACCAGGGTTCGTCCATCCAGATCCAGCAGCGCAACGTGGGCAACCCGGACCTGAAGCCGGAAGTGGCCCGGAACAACTCGTTCGGCATCGTGCTCTCGCAACCCAGCTGGGCGCGCGGCTTCAACCTGTCGGTCGACTACTACGACATCAAGGTCAAGAACGTGATCAACTCGCTGGGCCCCCAGCAGGAGGTCGACCTGTGCTACGCGGGCTACCAGAACGTGTGCAGCGCCGTGTCGATCAACGGTGCGGCCGGCACCAACTACGTGCTGGCGCAGAGCTTCAACTTCGCGTCGCTGCACACGCGCGGCGTCGACATCGAGACGGCGTACCGCACGAACCTGCGTGATTACGGCCTGCCGGGCATGTTCACCTTGCGCGGCATGGCGACGCGCACGATCCACTCGCTGTCCGACCCGGGCGTGCCGGGCACGACGCCGAGCGAGGGCGCGGGCAACATGGCGGGCAGCACGCCGAAATGGAAGGCGCTCTTGACCCAGTCGTGGGACAACGGCAAGCTGGGTCTCAGCCTGACGGAGCGCTGGGTCAGCGCCGGTGTGTTCAGCAATGAGTTCATCGAGTGCCAGACCAACTGCCCGCTGCCGACCGCGGCGCATCCGACGATCTACGACAACCACCTCCCGGGCGCCACGTACGTCGACTTCGGTGCGACGTACACGTTCGCGAAGGACTCGATGTTGTACTTCAAGATCGACAACCTGGCCGACCGCGGTCCGGTGCTCGTGCCGCAGACGAACCTCAGTATCGGTATCAATCCGGCGCTGTATGACGTGATCGGCCGCACCTATCGCGCGGGCGTGCGGATGGCCTTCTGACGGCACGTCGTTCCCGCGAAAGCGGGAATCCATGCTGAAGTGATCAGGATGCTCGGTATGGGTTCCCGCCTGCGCGGGAACGACGCGATTGCTTATTTGGAATTAATGTTGCGCATAAAGAACATATTTCCGAATTTTATGCTTTCCCACTATTTTGTAAGGTGAGTTTTGGATAGATTGTAAATGTCGAGGAGGAGACAACCATGCGGCATCTTACGATCAAACAAACATTCATCACCCTGCTGGCCCTGACCCTGCTCATGGCCGGCCTCATGCTGGCCGCGCTGCAGCGCGTGTCCGTCGCGCAAAGCCGCGCGACGGAGGCGAGCGAGTCGCGCTACCGGTCCTATCTGCTGGCGGACGAATTGCGCCAGAGCTCCGACGACCTCACGCGCCTCGCCCGCACCTACGTGGTCACGGGCGACAGCCGCTACGAACAGCAATACCAGGACATCCTCGCCATCCGCAACGGCACCAGGCCGCGGCCCGCGCATTACGAGCGCATCTACTGGGATCTCGTCGCGGGCGGCGTCGCGGTGCCGCCCGCGAGCGGCCAGGCGGTCCCGCTGCAGGAACTGATGCGCAAGGCCGGCTTCAGCGAACAGGAATTCGCCAAGCTGCAGGAGGCGCAGGACGTGTCCGACGCGCTCGTCAAGACCGAAGTCGCCGCGATGAACGCCGTGAAAGGCCTGTTCGACGACGGCCGCGGCGGTTTTACCCGCAAGGACGAACCGAACGCGGAGTTCGCACGGACGATCATGCACGACGCCGCTTACCACCGCAACAAGGCGCGCATCATGGTGCCGCTGAACGACTTCCTGCGCCTGCTGGACGAGCGCACCGGCGCCGCCGTCGCCGACGCGCACCAGGCCACCGGCAGCGCGATGACGGCCGCCATCGCGCTGATGGTGCTGTCGCTCGTGTCGACGACCGCCGCCCTGTACATGGTCTACCGCTACATCATGCGCAACCTGAACAAGGCCGTCGCCGCGGCCGACCGCATCGCCGCCGGCGACCTGTCGGGCGAGGTCGTCGTGGAGTTCGACGACGAGGTGGGCCGGCTGCTGGGGGCCATCGCCACCATCAACGGCAACCTGCACGACATGCTGGCCAGGATCCGCACGAGCACGGAAAACATGGCGACGGCGACGGATGAAATCGCGACCGGCAATGCCGACCTGTCGGCGCGCACGGAAGCGCAGGCCGGATCGCTGGAGGAGAGCGCCAGCGCGATGGAGACGCTGACCGGGACCGTCCAGCGCAACGCGGCCAATGCGCAGAACGCCAACGACCTGGCGGCGCGCGCGTCCACGGTCGCCGTCAAGGGCGGCGACGTGATGACGCAGGTGGTGTCGACGATGGGTCATATCAAGGATGGCTCGGCACGCATCGCCGACATCATCGGCGTCATCGACAGCATCGCGTTCCAGACCAACATCCTCGCGCTGAACGCGGCCGTGGAAGCGGCGCGGGCCGGGGAGCAGGGGCGCGGTTTCGCGGTGGTGGCCGCGGAGGTGCGCGCGCTGGCGCAGCGCAGCGCGGGCGCGGCCAAGGAGATCAAGGACCTGATCAACGCGTCCGTGCACAGCGTGGACACGGGCAGCCGCCTCGTCGACGAAGCGGGCAGCACGATGGACGAGATCATGGATGCCATCCGCCAGGTGTCCGGCATCCTCGGCGACATCGCCCGCGCCAGCGCGGAGCAGGGTCACGGCATCGCGGAAGTGAGCAGCGCCGTGCACCAGATGGACGGCATCACGCAGCAGAATGCGGCGCTCGTCGAAGAGGCCGCGGCGGCGGCGCACAGCCTGAAGGAGCAGGCGCAGGCACTGCTGGAGGCCGTGAGCATCTTCACGCTGGAACGGGTGCCGGCGGCCGCGTCCGTCCATCCGGCGCTGGCCGGCGCGCCGCGCCGCAGCGCGCAGGTGGTGGCGCTGCAGTACCGCTGATCAGGTACGCGGCTGGTCCTGCAGCCGCTGCTGCGCTTCCCGCAGCCGTTCGCGGCTGTTCGAGAGGTGGGTGCGCATCGCGGCGCGGGCCGCTTCCGGGTCGCGCCGCAGGATCGCTTTATAGATGTCCTCGTGCTCGCGGTTCACGCGTTCGAGGTAGTCGGCCGGCTTGTCTTCGCCGAGACCCGGGGTGTTGAGGCGGGCGCGCGGAATGATCGCGCTGCCCAGCTGGCCCAGCAGCTCGACGAAATAGCGGTTGTCCGTCGCCTCCGCGATGAGCTGGTGGAAGCGCACGTCGGCCTCGACCGAGGTGCGGCCATTCTCGAGCGCGCGCTGCATTTCGCCCAGCGCCTGGCCCATCTGCGCCACCTGTTCCTCGGTGCGGCGCGACGCGGCCAGCCACGCGGCCTCGGTCTCCATGCTGATGCGCAGTTCCAGGATCGCGAGCACGTCGCGCACCGTCACCACGCTATCCGTGCCGATGCCGAGCGTGGTCGCGGGCGGTTCCAGCACGAAGGTGCCGATGCCGTGGCGCGTCTGCACGAGGCCCCCCGCCTGCAGCTGCGAGATCGCCTCGCGCACCACCGTGCGGCTCACGCCGTACTCTTCCATGATCGCGGCTTCCGGCGGCAGCTTGTCGCCCGGATTGAACTCGGAGCGGCGGATGCGCGCGCTCAATTCTTCCACGACGCCCTGGGCGAGGTTGCGGTATTTTTTGCGGGCGGGCAGCAGGGCGGTCGGCGAGTTCATGCGGGCGTTGTGTACAGTGGGTCCAGGCTACAGATTATAGCTGTGCGGACTCACTTGTCTGACAAGTCTGCGAAAAAATAAACAACCGTCGTCCCCGCGCAGGCGGGGACCCAAGTTTTCTGCGCAGCCGGAACCTGGGCCCCTGCCTGGCGCAGGGGAGACGGTGTGGTCGGACGTCAGACGACATCCGGCGTGCCGACGCGCGCCGGCGGGCCTGTTACGGGCGGTATTTCGGCCCGTTGTGCAGGAACACGCCGCCCTGGTAGAAGGTCGCGATGTCGTCCGCAGGCGGATACTGGACTTCCGCCGGCAGCTTGTCCGCGAACTGCTGCGAGCTGTCCTTCGGCTTGTAGCGCAGGAAGGCGGCGTGGCGGTCGTCCCACCAGCGGCCCTCGTTGTCCGAGATGCCGAACGTGATCGTGTGGCCCACGCGCGGCGTCGTCAGCGAGCGGTGCAGCAGCTGCACCAGGTCGTCGAGCGACAGCCAGGTGACCAGCTGGCGGTAGTTCGTCGCCTCCGGCCAGCAGTAGCCGATGCGGATGCAGACGGTCTCCACGCCGAAACGGTCCCAGTAATAGCGCGACAGCGTCTCGCCGAACACTTTCGATACGCCGTAATAGCCGTCCGCGCGCGGGGGCATCGTGGCGTCGACGAGGTCCGTCGTCTTGTACATACCCATCGTGTGGTTCGTGCTGGCGAAGACGACGCGGCGGATGCCCAGCTTGTGCACGGCTTCGTACAGGTTGACCATGCCGAGGATGTTGGCCTGCATGATCGGCGCCCATTCCTCTTCGGTGGAGATGCCGCCGAAGTGCAGGATGGCGTCGACGCCTTCGCACATGCGCATGACGGCGTCGCGGTCGCCCAGGTCGCACAGGACGATTTCCTCGTGCGGCGCGGCCGGGCCGAAGTCGGCCACGTCGGAAAGGCGCACGATGTCGGCGAATTCGTGCAGGCGCTCGCGCAGGCGGCGGCCCAGGTTACCGGCGGCGCCGGTGAACAGGATGCGTTTGAATGGTTTCGTCATTTGTAGTCGTTGATACGGGAAGGGAAAAGCGGCACGGGAACAAGCCCGCCTGCCGCAATGCTAACAGCGTTCCCGGCCCGTTGGCCAGTCCGGACCAACGCTCATCGTGTTGAGTAATTGGCCAGGGCACGAAAAAGTCGAATACTGGACTGCTAGTATTTTAGCGACATCCACCCCGATACCGACCTTAATGAACCCACGTCTTGCCTTGCTGCTGGCGCTCGCCGCCGCCGTCCCCGCGCATGCCGCGCGCGCCCTGTACGATTTCAATCCCGGCTGGAAGCTGACGGTCGGGGACCCGGCAGACGCCGCGCGTCCCGCCTTCGACGACAGCGGCTGGAAGGCCGTCAGCCTCCCGCACGCCTGGAACGAGGACGATGCCTTCCGCAAGGACATCGCCGACTTGTCGACGGGCATCGCCTGGTATCGCAAGCATTTCAGGGTGCCCGGCCTGAAGCCCGGCCAGAAGGTGTTCCTCGAATTCGAAGGCGCGCGGCAGGCCGCCGAAATCTTCGTCAACGGCAGGCGCGTGGCGCTGCACGAGAACGGCATCAATGCGTTCGGCGTCGAGATCGCGGCGGCGCTCGTCGACGGCGACAACGTCGTGGCCGTCCGCACGGACAACAGCTGGGACTACCGCGAGCAGGCGACGGGCCAGCGTTACCAGTGGAACGACAAGAACTTCTTCGCGAACTACGGCGGCCTGCCGAAGAACGTGCGGCTGCACGTCACGGAACCCGTGTACCAGACCTTGCCCCTGTACGGGAGCCTCGGCACGACCGGCGTGTACGTATATGCGCGCGACTTCGACATCCCGCACCGCAAGGCCACCATCGCGGCAGAGTCGCAGGTGCGCAACGATTCCCCGAAGGCGCACCGGGTCGCGTACGAGGTCGAGCTGCGCGACAAGGACGGCAGGCGCGTCGCGCACTTCGGCGCGCCCGCGCAGGCGATCGCGCCCGGCGCCACCGTCACGTTGAAAGCCGGAGCGCCCGTCGCGGGCCTGAATTTCTGGAGCTGGGGCTACGGCTACCTGTACGACGTCGTGACGACCCTGAAGGTCGACGGCAAGCCGCTCGATGCGGTCACGACCCGCACGGGCTTTCGCAAGACGGCGTTCCGCAACGGGATGATCGAATTGAACGACCGCGTGATCCAGGTCCACGGTTATGCGCAGCGCACGACGAACGAATGGCCGGCGGTGGGCAGCGCCGTGCCGGCGTGGCTGTCCGATTACAGCAATGGCCTGGCGCTGGCCAGCAATGCGAACCTGATCCGCTGGATGCACGTGACGCCGTGGAAGCAGGACGTGGAATCGCTCGACCGCCTCGGAATGATGGAGGCGATGCCGGCCGGCGACTCGGAAGGGGACGTGAAGGACCGCCGCTGGGAGCAGCGCCTCGACGTCATGCGCGATGCCATCGTCTACAACCGCAACAACCCGAGCATCGTGTTCTACGAAAGCGGCAACAAGGGCGTCAGTGCGGACCACATGCGCGCGATGAAGGCGCTGCGCGACGAATTCGACCCGGATGGCGGCCGCGCGGCCGGCAGCCGCGAGATGCTGAGCCAGGCGTTGCAGCACGTCGCGGAATACGGTGGCGAGATGCTGTACATAAACAAGAGCGCGGGCATGCCGATGTGGGCGATGGAGTATGCGCGCGACGAGGCGCTGCGCAAGTACTGGGATGAGCTCTCTCCGCCGTACCACAGGGACGGCGACGGGCCGCCGCACAAGGGCCAGGACGCGAGCGTCTACAACCGCAACCAGGACAGCTTCGCCATCGAGGACGTCCAGCGCTGGTACGACTACTGGCGCGAGCGTCCCGGCACCGGCACCCGCGTGTCGAGCGGCGGCGTGAACATCGTGTTCTCCGATTCGAACACGCACCACCGCGGCGCCGAGAACTACCGCCGCAGCGGCGAAGTCGACGCCATGCGCATCGCGAAGGATGCGTTCTACGCGCACCAGGTCATGTGGGACGGCTGGGTCGACGTGGAGCATCCGCGCGCCCACATCGCCGGGCACTGGAACTACCCGGCGGGCACCGTCAAGCCGGTGACGGTCGTCTCCAGTGCGGACCACGTAAAACTGTTCCTGAACGGGAAGGAGGTCGGGCCGGCCGTACAGAGCGCGCGCTTCCTGTTCACGTTCGACAGGGTGGCGTGGGCGGCGGGCGAACTGAAGGCGGTCGGCTACGACGCGCAGGGCAAACCCGTGTGCGAGACGACGCTGGCCACCGCCGGCGCGCCCGTCGCGTTGAAACTGACGCCCATCGTGTCGCCGCAGGGGCTGCGTGCCGATGGCGCCGACATGGCCCTCGTGCAGGTGGAAGTCGTCGACGCCGCCGGGCGCCGCCATCCGCTCGCGCTGGACATGGTCGACTTCGACGTGCAGGGCCCGGCCGAATGGCGCGGCGGCATCGCCCAGGGGCCGGACAATTACATCCTCTCTCGCGCGCTGCCGGTGGAGGGCGGCGTCAATCGGGTGTTGCTGCGCACGACACCGCGGGCGGGGCGCATCGTCATCCGGGCCCGCGCGCAAGGCCTGGCGCCGGCCGAGGTGGCGCTGGAGTCGAAGCCGGTGCCTTCGAAGGATGGCCTCGCGGCCTTGCCGCCCATGCCGCCCGTTCACCTGGACCGCGGACCGACGCCCGCCACGCCCTCGTTCACGGTGTCGCGCGTGGCCGTGCCGGTGACCGCCAGCGATGCGCCGGACGGGATCAAGTCCTACGATGACGACGAGACCACCGCGTGGACGAGCCAGGCCGGCGCCACGCCCGCGATCACGTACACGCTCGCGCGGCCAGCGCGGCTGGCGCAAGTCGTGCTGAAACTGACGGGCTGGCGCGAGCGCAGCTATCCGCTCAAGGTCTATGTCGATGGCCGGGAAGCATGGAGCGGCCTGACGCCGAAGAGCCTCGGCTACGTCACGCTGCCGTTGCAACCCGTGCAGGGCCGCACCGTGCGCATCGAGCTGGCCGGTCGGGCGGAAGAGGGCGGCGGCATCAAGCTGACGGAGGTCGCCCACCAGGCGAATACGGCGACGGGAACGAAAGACGTGTCGACGGCCGTGCTGTCCATCGTCGAGGCGGAATTCTACGAAAGGCCCTGAGCGATGAGCGCCCTCGACATCCCGTTTCGCCTGGACCGCTCGCGCAACGCGACCGTGCAGGTGTTCGAGCACCTGCGCGCGCAGATCGTGAGCCTTGCCCTGCAACCCGGCGCCGTGCTGGCGCGGCCGGCATTGTGCGAGTACTTCCAGCTGTCGCAAAGCCCCATCCGCGAAGCGCTGCTGCGGCTGGAAGAAGAGCGCCTCGTCGACATCTACCCGCAGCACCAGACGCGCGTGCGGCCCATCGACCTCGCGGCCGCGCGCCAGGCGCATTTCTTCCGCCTGTCGGTGGAACTGGAAATCGCGTGGGTGCTAGCGCGCCAGCCCCGCCCGGACCTGGGCAAGGCGCTGCAGGACCTCGTCGCGCGCCAGCGCGGCTGCCTCGAAGCGGGCGACCTGGAGAGCTTCACACGCATCGACATGGATTTCCACCTGCGCATGTACGAAGCGTCCGAGCTGCCGGACCTGTGGTCCATGATGCGCCGCTGCAGCGGCAACCTGGACCGGCTGCGGCGCCTGCACCTGCCGTTGAACGGCAAGGCACGGTCGATCCTGCAGCAGCACGGCCAGATCGCGCGCTGCATCGGGCAGGGCGACGCGGCTGGCGCCCAGCGGGCCGTGCGCCAGCACCTGGCGGGCACCCTGCAGGCGCTGGACGTGCTGCGCGCCCGCTTTCCCGGCATGATGCTGCCGGCGGACTACGAGCCGGCCTGACCGTGCGGCGGGTGCAGCACGGTGTCGGCGCGCTTGCGTTCGTCGGCCGTCAGCGTGGGCGCCAGTGCCTGCAGCGCGGCCGCCGCGCGATCGTGGCCGGCCTGGCGGGCCAGGTCGAACATCACGTAGGCGGTGGCCGGATCCCTGGCGCCGCCTTCGCCGTGCGCGGCCATCGCGCCCAGGTTGAACATGGCGTCGGGCTGGCCCTGGCGCGCCGCCGCCGCGAACCAGCGGCGCGCGGTGGCGAGGTCCTTGCCGACGACCTCGCCGCTGTAGAAATAGGTGCCGAGCGCGAACCGGGCATCGGGGTCGCCCTTCAGGGCCGCCTCCTTGTAGTACACGATGGCTTTCGCGGGATCGGCCGGCACGCCTTCGCCCAGGTCGTGCATCCGTCCGGCCGCGAACAGGGCGGCGGGAATGCCGGCGCGCGCGGCGGCTTCGAAATACGCGCCCGCCAGTTTCAGGTCGCGCGGGACGCCGTCGGCCGTGTAGTAAGCGAGTCCCAGCAGGTATTGCGCCGGGGCGTAGCCATAGCCGGCCGCCTTTTCGTACCACGCGCGGGCCTTGTCCGGATCGCGTGCGACGCCGATGCCGCGGTCGTACATGCGTGCCAGCATGAAGGCGGCGTCGATGCGGGGCGCCAGCAGGTCGGAGCGGGCGGGGTCGTACGGCTTGTGGTCCACCTTTTCCAGCCACGCGACAGCCTGCGCGCCATTCTTCGCCGTCCCGAGTCCGTACAGGTGCATCCGCGCCAGCATCAGCGCCGCGTCGTCGTAGCCGATCTTCGTCCATGCGGTGCCGAACATGTCCAGTGCGCGCGCGTAGTCCTTGTTGTCGAAGGCTTCGTAGCCCAGCGCGAGCGTCCTGTCGTTGCGGACGATGCGGTTGCGGCCCGCCGCGAAGTGCCAGTCTGCGCCGCGGCAGCCGGTGCTCCGGGCGATGGCGGATGGCATCCTCGACACGTCGCCGTCCGGCGCCAGGTCCGAGGCGCGCGGGACGTCGTTCGACAGGCTGTCGTCCAGGCCGAAGTCGCGCATGTACGCGGTCGTCACCGGATCGTAGGCGGGATTGTACGGGTCCATGAACGCGCACGACGACGCGGACCGGCCGTTCAGGATGCGGTCCTTCGCCGCGTTGATCGCATGGGGATCGCCGGCCCGCGCGCGGGCACCGTTCACGGTCACGGTGTCCGTCTGCGCCTGGACGGACGACGCCAGTACGACCGAGAGCAGGGCGGGGATGATGGTTGGCTTCATCGTGTCTCCTTGTTGTTTCGTCAAGGATAGCGCAGTGCGTGTGGCCGGATCGCTCACGGAATTGAGCGATTCGGCCGGGGCGGCACGCGGGCGGCGCGTTGCGATAACCATCGATGCGGCAAAAGCGCGAATCGACGCCAAAAAGGAATCGCAATCGCGGCGTTGATCGGTTCGTGTGGTGTTTGCGCACGCACTTCGCTCACGCGGATGAGTATTTCCTGCTGATATATCACGGCGGCTGCACACGACCCTACACTGTTTTCAAGCCGACCCAGACAAAAACAGACCGCGCAGTGGTCTAACAAGGAGACAGAAAAATGCACGACATCCGACAGGTCATTCGCCCCACCCGCCTCGCCTACGCCGTCTCGCTGGCGGTCGCCTCCCTGATGGCGAGCCAGGCCGCGTTCGCGCAGGACGCCACGCCGCCGCAGGGCGCCACCAACGCGCAGGCGCCGGCCGGCGGCGCGGGCGAGGGCAGCGCCGCAACGGCCGCGCCGCAGGGCAACCAGGAGATCGCGAGCGGCATCGCCACCGTCGTCGTCTCGACCCGCAAATCGCAGCAATCGTCGATCGCCCGCAAGAAGAACGCGGCCACCGCGCTCGATTCCATCGTCGCGGAAGACGTGGGCTCGCTGCCGGACCGGAACATCGGCGAGGCGATCTCGCGCATGGCCGGTATCGCGCTCGACCGCGGCGATTTCGGCGAGGGCGTCACCGTGGCCGTGCGCGGCAACGGACCGGACCTGACGCGTGTCGAGATCGACGGCATGGCGGTGCAGTCGGCCAACAACGCGGCCAGCGGTCGCGGCAGCGAGTTCCGCCAGCTTTCGGCTGACCTGATCAAGAGCGTGGACGTGGTCAAGGGCTCGACGGCCGACATGGTCGAGGGTTCGCTCGGCGGCGGCATCATCATCAAGACGCGCACGGGCCTCGATTTCAAGGAGCCGTTCGCGTCGGTACGCGTGGCGGGCACCACCAATAACCTGAACAAGAAGTGGGAGCCGGACACCAACGTCATCCTGTCGCGCAAATTCATGGACGACCGCCTCGGCGTGATCCTGAATGCGTCGAAGTCGACGACGGCCAACGAGCAGCACCAGATGCAGGTCGCGACCAGCGCGGCCGCAGGCTACGCGCGCCTGATCGACTTCGACAACTCGCCGCAGAAGACCTTCACGTACAACCCGTCCACGCTGAACATGGCGGATCCGGCGTCGACGACGCCTGCAGGTCCCGCGGCCGGCTCCACGGGCATCTATCCGTACACGAACGGCACCGGCAATTACAACACGTATTCGCCGTACGAGATCCTGACCAGGTCGGCCGCGGCGCAGACCAAGGCGGACTGCTACAGCGCGTTCCCGCAACTGGCCACCACGGACGGGACGCTGAAGAACCTGAGCGCGTCGAACCGGACGAATGCGGTGAACGAACGCCAGAACGAATTGATCAGTTGCCTGAACCAGTGGAACGACTATACGCCTTCGCTGGTCCGCAACAAGATCCAGACCGAGATCGACCGCCGCCAGGACCTCGACCTGCGCGCCGACTTCAAGGTCAACCGGGACCTGGTGGTGTACGCCAAGGGCAGCTATTCCAAGCGCCATACCGACAACAAGACGTCGTTCCTCAACCTGGGCGGCATGAACGTGAATACGGCGAAGACGTTCGTGGACGCGAGCGGCGTGCGTTCGGTCGCGCCGGGTGCGAGCGGCGCCGGCTACTACCTGTACCCGGGTAATGTGAGCTACCTGAGCGGCGGACCGGCCGTGCAGGGCGCTGTGACGAACGTCGACCCGTCGACCGTCACGGTGGACGCGAGCCACCACGTGACCAGCTTCGGCATCAGCGACGGCGCGGCCGGTGTCGACCAGATCTTCCAGAAGTCCGATACAATCACCAAGTATTTCCAGACCGGCGGCGAATGGAACCACGGCGGCATGAAGGCGGAGTGGCTGGTCGGCGACGCCAAGTCCAACTACACGACGGAGACCTTCCGCACGACGTTCAGTTCCTACTATGGGGCGGCACAGATGTCGGTGACCCCGAACGGCCTGTGGACGTACAACTTCCCGCAGGGGTCGACCTTCGACCTGTACAACCCCGCGAACTATGCGCGCCTCGTGCAGCCGGCCGCCGCAGCGGCCGTCACCAGCGGGAACACCTACATCAACAGCGTGCCGGCCTACACGGCGAACCAGCAGCCGCTGCTCACGTATTCGCAGCCGCAGCTGACCTACACGCCGGGGATCACGGCGACGGAGGAACGCACGGCGAAGGCCGACTTCACGTTCCAGGTCCCGGAATCCATTCCGTTCTTCACCCGCTTCAAGACCGGCTTCAACTTCCGCGACACGCGCTACGACACCCGCGGCGGCAACGGCTACCAGGTAAGCACTGACCCGATCGTCTATGCGATCCCGGGCCTCGTCCGCAGCACCCTCGTGGGCTGCCAGGACACCGCCGGTTCGCTGGGCGCGGGCGGGAACAAGTGCCAGTACGGCTATGTGAAGAGCAATCGCTGGGACAGCCAGAGCTCGGGCATCGTGACCGTGACGCCGCAGCAGTTCCAGGACATCATCGCCAAGTCGCTCAACGGGAACATCACCAATACCCAGCTGTTCAACGGCGCCAACGGCCAGTTCGGCGGCGCCGTCACCAACTGGCCGAACATCGACGTGCAGAAGGTGTTCCAGCTGGCCGGCATCACGAACGCGAACCTGGACTGCGTCACCAGCTGCACGGGCACGGACGGCAAGACGTACGAAGCACCCGTGACGAGGATGAGCGAGCGTTCCGAGGCCCTGTACGTGATGGGCGATTTCAACATCGACCGCATCCCGTTCACCAGCCGCGCGCTGCCGTTCGACTGGCAGGTCGAAGGCAACCTGGGCTACCGCTACATCCGCACCAAGATCCACGGCATCGGCAACATGCAGTTCCAGTCGATCACGCGCACGGCAGCCTTCGATCCGGCCAGCCCGAACGCGGCCGGCGGGATCAACGACGTCACGGTGTCGACCAACACGGCGGTGGACGCCACCACGCACGACTTCCTGCCGATCTATAACCTCGCGATGTGGCTCGTGCCGGACACGTTCGTCGTGCGCTACAACCGCGCCCGGACCGTCGCCCGTCCGCCGGTGACGAATCTCCTGCCGTCGGGCCTGTGCCGCTACGACGAGCGCGTCGACGCGCAGGGCACCCAGACCTGCACCAAGACCGTCGGCAACCCGGCCCTGCAGGCGCAGAAGAACCTGAACCAGAACTGGAGTGCGGAATACTACCCGAGCAAGGACACGATGTTCTCGCTGTCCTACTTCAACCAGCGCGGCATCGTGGGCCCGTCGATCGTGCAGACCGAGAACGGCACGCTGGGCCTGGCCCTGGTCGACCCGACGACGGGCAGATCGCTGGCGGAACTGCCGTTCTCGTTCCCGACCTACGAGAACGGCGTCCCGACCACCCGCAAGGGCTGGGAATTCAATACCAAGACCGCCTTCACGTTCCTGCCGTGGCGCCTGCGCTACCTCGGCTTCGACGGGAACTACACGAAGCTGGCTTCGGTCACGTCGACCCAGAACATCGTCGACCTGCTGACCGGCACGCCGCTGCCGCCGCTGCGCGAATCGAAGTTCCAGTACAACTGGGCGATCTGGTATGACGACGGCCGCCTGTCGGCGCGCGTCGCGGTGCAGGGCGTGGGCAGCTACTTCAACAATATCGCGGGTTCGTCCTCCAACTACCTGAACAACTACCCGAACGCGAGCGGCAACGCCCGTCCGCCGGCCTACAACCCGGGTTCGCCGAACTTCAAGGACGCGACGCGCTACGTCGATGCGAAGATCCAGTACCGCATCACGCCGGAACTCGACGTGTTCATCGAAGGACGCAACCTGAACAACGCGGCAACCAGCAACAGCCAGGGTTCGTACGTACCGTTCGAGAACGGCACCCCGAGCATCCTGGACTACAGCTACGCCGGCCGCCGCATCATGGTGGGCGCGAACTACCGCTTCGGCGGCTGACGCATGAGGAACCTGCTGGGTATCGCCGCGCTGGCCTGGGCCGCTTCGGCCGGCGCGGCGGACACCATCGACCTGGCCGGCGACTGGCGTTTCGCGCTCGACCGCGACGACGCCGGCGTGGCGGGCCACTGGGAAAGCCGCACGCTGGCGGACCGCATCCGCGTCCCCGGCATCCTGAACGCACAGGGCTACGGCGACGCCATCACGGTGCAGACGCCGTGGGTGCTGTCCCTGTACGACAAGAACTGGAACCTGCGCGCGGACTACGCGGCATTCACGAAGCCGGGCCAGGTGAAGGTGCCGTTCCTGAGCCAGCCGCCGCGTCACTACCTCGGCGCGGCATGGTACCAGCGCGACGTCGAGGTGCCGGCCGCCTGGCGCGGCAAGCGCGTCGTGCTGCACCTGGAGCGGCCCCGCTGGGGTTCCGGCGCGTGGATCGACGACCGTGCGCTGGGTACCAACCTTTCCCTCGTGGCGCCGCACGACTACGCCATCGGCCCCCTCGCGCCCGGCCGGCACCGCATCACGGTGCGCGTGGATTCGCGCGTGCTGATGGCGTACCGGCCGGACTCGCACAGCATCTCCGATTCGCTGGGCATGAGCTGGAACGGCATCGTCGGCAAGGCCGAGTTGCGCGCGACGTCGCCCGTCTACATCGCGGATGCGCAGGTGTTCCCGGACGTGGCCAGCCGCAGCGTGCTCGTGAAGCTCGACGTCGGCAATGGCGGCGGCAAGGCCGGGGCGGGGACGGTCACGGCCAATGGCCGGCGCATTCCCGTGCGCTGGACGGCGGACGGCGGCCATGCGGAATTTCGCGTGCAGTATCCGAAGGAAGCGCCGACATGGGACGAGTTCCATCCGGTGCTGCAGGCGCTGCAGCTGCGTCTCGCGGGACCGGGCGCCGACGACGCGCGCGACGTGTCGTTCGGCTTCGTGCAGGTGGCGGCGCGCGGCACGGACATCCTCGTCAACGGCCGCCCCGTGTTCCTGCGCGGCACGCACCACGGCGGCGACTTTCCGCTCACCGGCTATCCGCCCACGGACGTCGCGTACTGGAAGAAGATCTTCGCCATCAACAAGGCGTGGGGCATCAACCACGTGCGCTTCCACTCGTTCACGCCGCCGGAAGCGGCCTTCCAGGCGGCGGACGAAGTGGGTATCTACCTGCAGCCGGAGCCGGGCATGTGGAACCGGTTCGAGCCCGGCACGCCCATCGAACAGGCGCTGTACGACGAGACCGAGCGCCTGATCCGCGCGTACGGGAACCATCCGTCGTTCCTGCTCCTCAGTCCCAGCAACGAACCGTCGGGGCACTGGAAGGACGTGTTCGCGAAGTGGACCGCGCGCTTCCGCGCCGAAGACCCGCGCCGCCTGTACACGAACGGCACGGGCCACACGGAGCCGGTCGTACCGGATCTCGACAAGGACGTCGACTACCTGGCCGTGCAGCGCATCGGCCCGAAACCGCTGCGCAACAAGACCGGGTGGTTCGGGCGCGACTACGCGGCGTCGCTGGACGGCATCCGCGTGCCCGTCGTGTCGCACGAGGTGGGCCAATGGGTCGCGTATCCGGATTTCTCCATCATCGACAAGTTCACGGGCTATCTGCAGCCGGGGAACTACGAGATCTTCCGCGAATCCGCCCGCAGTCACGGCGTATTGGACCGCAACCGCGAGTTCGCGCTGGCATCCGGCCGCTGGCAGCTGGCGTGCTACAAGGAAGAGATCGAGGCGGCGCTGCGCACGCGCGGCCTCAGTGGCTACCAGTTGCTGGACCTGCACGACTATCTGGGCCAGGGCACGGCGCTCGTCGGCATCCTCGATACGTTCTGGGCGTCGAAAGGCTATGCGGCGCCTGACGCGTTCCGCCGCTTCAACGGCGCGACGGTGCCGCTGGCCCGCCTGACGCACTCCGTGTTCACGACGCGCGACGCGTTCGACGTGCCGGTGGAGATCGCGCACTACGGCGCGCAGCCGCTGGCCGGTGCGCGGCCGTGGTGGCGCATCGAGGACGATGCCGGGCGTGCGGTGCTGCAAGGGCGCTTCGCCGACCTCGATATCCCGATCGGGAAGAACATCCCGCTGGGCCGCGTCAGCGCGGACCTCGCGCATCTGCCTGCGCCCGCGCACTACCGGCTCGTCGCGGGCCTGGACGGGACGAGCATCGCCAACGACTGGAACTTCTGGCTGTATCCGGACCAGGTCGATGCGGCCATCCCGGCTGGCGTGCTCGTGACGCATGCGTGGCCGGAAGCCGAGGCGCGGCTGGCGCAGGGCGGCAAGGTGCTGTACCTGCCGCGCAAGGCGGACCTGGACTGGACCTCGCCGCCGCTCGCGGACGTCCCCGTGTTCTGGAACCGGTTGATGAATCCCGCATGGTCGCGCATGCTGGGCCTGTGGATCGATCGCGCGCATCCCGCGCTCGCCGGCTTCCCGTCGGCCGACCACATGGACTGGCAGTGGAGCGGCCTGGTGGCCGGCGCCCGCGCGTTCAATCTCGAACGCCTGCCGGCCGGATTGCGGCCCATCGTCCAGCCCATCGACGACTGGAACCGCAACTACCGTCTCGGCGCCGTGTTCGAGGCGAAGGTGGGCGGCGGCCGCTTGATGGTGGCGACCTTCGACCTCGAGACCCGCCTGGACGAGCGTCCGGCCGCGCGCCAGTTGCGCCGCTCGCTGCTGGACTACATGGCCGGCCCACGCTTCGCGCCCGCGACGGCCGTCGATCCCGCCGCGCTGCGCGCCAGCCTGTTCGACACGCGCGTGATGAAAAGACTCGGCGCGACAGCAAGCGGATGGCCTGATGCGGCGAACGTCGTGGACGGCGACCCCAATACGGTCAGTCTCGTCGCGGTGAAGGGCGATGCGCCGCGGCCGCAGCCGGTGTTGACGATCGGGTTCGCGCAGGCCGTGCCGTTCGACGGGCTGGTGCTGATGCCGCGCCAGAATCACCGCGACCACGAGGGCGACGTGCGCGAGTGGTCCATCCAGGCCAGCGACGACGGCACGACGTGGCGCGACGTGGCCCGTCCGACGCTCGCGTCGACGTTCGATCCGCAGACCGTGCGTTTCGGGCACACCGTCACGGCGCGCTGGCTGCGGCTGACGCCCCTGTCCGGGTTCGGTGCGGACTGGGCCAATGCGCTGGCCGACGTCGCGGTGCTGTACGCCGGCCCGGCGCTGCCGGACGAAGCGGGCGAACTGGAATACAGGCGCTCGCGGTCGACGTCGGCCGACGTCGACGAGGCGGGGATGGACGACAGGCCGCGCCGCCGGACCCGGTGAATTCGTATCGGTGACGCGAAAAAATTCATTGGTCGGGTGGACGCTGCCCGACTATCATCCGATCATCGCCGCCAGCCTGCGTTCTTTTTGGAGCTCCGATGTATCGCTTGACCGTACGCGCCTTGCCGGCGCTGGCCCTGTGCCTCGCCACCGCGTTCGCGCCGGCCCGCGCCGCCGAACCCGTATTCCACAATCCGCTCGTGCAGCAGCGCGCCGACCCGCAGGTGAGCCTGCAGCCGGACGGCTGGTACTACTACACGGCGACCGTGCCGGAATACGACCGCATCGAGATCCGCCGCGCCCGTTCCCTCGACGACCTGGGCGCCGCGCCGGCGAAGACCGTGTGGCGCAAGCACGCCACCGGCGCGATGGGCGCGCACATCTGGGCGCCGGAAATGCACCGCATCGACGGCAAGTGGTATATCTATTTCACGGCCGGCAGCGCCGAGCATCCGTGGGAAATCCGCCTGTACGCGCTGGAAAGCGCGTCCGCCGATCCGTTCGCGGGCGAGTGGGTCGAGCGCGGCCAGGTCAAGACCGGCTGGGAATCGTTCTCGCTGGACGCCACCACGTTCGAACACCGCGGCCAGCGCTACCTCGTGTGGACCCAGACCGCGCCGGACGGCAGCAAGGGCACCAACATCTACCTGGCGAAGATGGACACGCCGCTGTCGATCAAGGGCCCGGCCGTGCTGCTGACGAAGCCGGAGTACGCGTGGGAGAAGGTCAAGTTCGCCGTCGACGAGGGCCCGGCCGTGCTGGTGAGCCACGGCCGCGTGTTCGTCACGTTCTCGGCCAGCGCCACGGATGCGAACTACTGCCTCGGCATGGTCAGCGCGCCGGCGGACGCCGACCTGCTCGATGCGAAGTCGTGGACCAAGCTGCCGGAGCCCGTCTTCAGGAGCAGCGAGAAGAACGGCCAGTGGGGCCCCGGCCACAACGCGTTCACGACGACGCCGGACGGCAAGACTGACGTGCTGGTCTACCACGCGCGCAACTACCGCGAGATCCAGGGCGATTCGCTGCACGACCCGAACCGCCACACGCGCGCGCAGGCCATCCGCTGGCGCGCGGACGGGATGCCGGATTTCGGCGAACCGGTCGCCGACGCTCCCCGGTAATTTAACCGTTGCTTTACCGTCCGGCACACTGGCAATGTGACCGGAAAGTCTGGTATTGTTGTCGCCGTCGCAACAAAAAACAAGACGGAGGACACAATGAACGGTGCGGGCGGTACGGGCGGAGGAACGGGCCAGTTCTTCCTGGGGCTGGTGCTGATGTGCGGGGGCTTCTACCTGCTCCTCAACAGCGTGGTGGTGAGTTCCAGCTTCGGCCTCGGCACGCGCCTGTTCGGCGTGGGCGGCTACGGCATCACGGGCGGGATCGTCCTCATTCCCCTCGTGATCGGCATCGCCATGATCTTCTACAACGCCCGCAACGTGCTGGGCTGGCTGCTGGCGATCTGCGCGTTCGCCGCGCTCGTGTTCGGCGTGATCGCGTCCGTGAACATGTCGCTGCGCACGATGTCGGCGTTTGAACTCATCTGCATCCTCGCGCTGGCGTTCGGCGGCCTGGGGCTGTTCCTGCGCTCGCTGCGCGGCGCAGCGCGCGAAGAAGCGGCGGCGGCGCCCGAACGCCGCCTGCGTTCCTGATCAGCGGATGCCCGCCTCGGTCTCCTGGCGCAGGCGTGCGCGCCAGGCGCCCAGGGCGGACAGCGCGGCATGGAATTTACGTTCGATCAGGTCGGCCTCGACCGGGGTGACGGTGCCGTCGAGCAGGGCGGTCGACACGGCCTCGGCCACGGCGCCCACGTCGCTCATCACGCGGCAGACCGTTTGCGACAAGTCGTCCTGGCGCGCCTGCTCCGGTTGCGGCACGACGAACGCCGCCATCCCGTGGCGCACCAGCAGCGCGTGCAGCGGCAGGTGCGCTTCCTGCACGCCGGCCTTGTGGCAGCACTCGACGATCTGCGACACCTCCTCGAACGACGGATAGTGCGATGCGATCGTGGGCGACAGCTTGTTGCGCAAGACATTGGCGGACATGTCCAGCTCGCGCGCCAGCGCATCGATGCCGCCGGGGTATTTGCGCGCCACCGTGTACAGGGCATCGTGCTGGTTCATGTCGAGGTAACGGCGGGTCATGGTATTCCTTTGCTAATTTTACCGGTGCGTGCGACCATCGCGGTCGTTATGCTGATTCTAACTTTCGATCGCTTCCATGACCATGTTGAAGTCTTATAACGTCGCGCTCGTGCTGGCCCTGCTGCTCCCGCTGGCGCATGTCGGCGCCGTCGACGCGAAGCCGTCCTCGTCGAGCTCCTTCAAGAGCGGCTTTTCGTCGCAGCGCTCGTCGCCGCCATCGAGGCCGTCGTATTCGTCGGCGAAGTCGAGCGGCACCAGCTTCGGCTCGTTCAGCCGGCGTTCGGCGCCGCCCGACGCCGCGCCGCAACCGGGCAGATCGTCGGGCGGTTTCGGCTCGTTCGGGGGCGGGGCGGCCACGCCGCAGAAATCGGATTCGGCGCTGTCGCGGAAGCTGGACAGGAACACGTCGGAAGCGAACGCGCTGCGCACGCTGGACGCGCGCCGGCAGGCGCAGGCCGATTCGGCGCGGGACACCCGGCCGGTGCCGGGATACGAGCAGGGACGGAGCGCGCCGACGTATGCACCGCCGCCCGTGCAGCAACAGCAGCCGCCGGTGATCGTGCGCCAGGACAGCGGCCTCGGTCACGTGATCGCGGGTGCCGTGATCGCGAACGCGGCGCGCGGCGCGCATGCGAACAACAACGGCTATCCGGGCGGATATGGGGGCGCAAGCGCGGACGGGGCGTCGTCCGCGTCCGGCGGCGGCACGTCGTTCCTCGGCGTGTTCCTGACCTTGTGCGTGCTGGCGCTGATCGGCTGGGGGGTGTACTTCGCGTGGCGCCGCCTGCGCCGCGGCCGCGAAGCCAAGAAACCGAATTATTCGTTCGAAAGGAATTGACGAGAATGGCCTGGAAGGATGTCTTCAGCTATGTGCGCGCGGTGGCCGCCAACAAGGGTGTGACGCAGGGCGCGACGCGCGCCGACGACGACGTGCCGCTGGGCGCGCGCATCGGCAGCGTCGTGCAGATCCAGATGTCGCCGATCATCCGGGCGCAGACGAACGGCTCGCTGATCGCGATGCCGGCCGCCGCGGACACGCGCATTCTCGCCGTGTCGCAGATCCGGCTGCAGCCGGGTATGGAGCTGAACCCGGTGGAGTTGTACCGCCTGTACCTCGACAAGGGCGACGACGCGGCGGACGAGAAATTCCTGCAGGTGTTCTGCGGCGACGACGGCAAGGTGGCCGAAGTGCTGTACTGCACCCAGCTGGCGCGCGTGATCCCGGAGACGGCCGACGACCAGGATGCGTACACGGGCGTGGCCGGCTACGGCCTGGGCGACGCGGGCTACACGCTGTGGCGCGAGCAGCTGGCCGACATGCTGGGGGCGGCGGAATTGTCGACCGTGTTCGGGGAGTCCGACCGCCTCGACTACACCCGCGATGCCGGCGCGCCGGATGCGCAGTTCGTTGCGCCGTTCAAGGGCCGCGAAACGCGCATCGACGATGCACAAGGGCAGCACGGCCTGCGCCAGGAGATGTATTTCATGCCGTACGTGCGCCAGCTGGCGGACGGCGGCCGCGAATATTTATTGATCACGACGGAGATCGTGGAAAGCGTCGATGGCGATGCGGGCAAGCGGGGAATCCACGTCGATTTCGTGATCGGCATCCCCGTCGAGCAGGAACGCATCGTCATCCAATAACTGTAGTAACCGTTTTCTTCACCGCAGAAAGGAACAACAATGAGCAACGCTAGTGGATGGGGCCTGACCGCACGCCTGGTCACGAAGCATTTCGGCGCACTGGGCAACCGCATCGCCGAGGCCATCGCCAACTTCGACCCCGAAACCGCGACCGAGGCCGACCGCGACCGCCTGGTCGCCACGCTGCGCGAGACGGCGCAACTGCTGGCGACGTCGCGCGCGTCGTTCGACAAGGAGCGTGGCGACGTGGTGAACCTGCAGAACCTGATCGCCAACGACGAACGCGCCGCCGAGAAGCTGGCCGAACGCCTGGCTGCCGGCACGATCTCGGAAGCGACCGTGACCATGTTCTGCGACGAGCTGGAAGCGAACAAGGCCCGCCTGCCGCAGGAAATCCAGGAAGAGGCGGATGCGAAGGCCTACATGGACGAGCTGCAGAAGATCGTCGATGCGCTGTCGAAGCAGCTGGCCGAATTCGACGCCCAGGCCAAGAAGGCGATGCAGGCGCTGGCGGCCGCCAATGCGCAGAAAGAGTTGCAGCAGCTGCGCATCGAGCGCCAGGAGCAGCTGAATGGTCTCACGAGCATGCGCGGCAACTCGACGGCGCTGTCGGCGCTGACCCGCCGCGCCCAGGCCGTGACGAACGAAGCGTCGGGCCTGCGCATCGTCGCCGACATCGGCCAGAAGCCGCTGGACCAGCAGGCGGAACTGGATGCGATCCGCAAGTCCGTCAGCCAGCCGGAAACGGCCGGCGAGAGCGCGCTGGAACGCCTCAAGCGCCTGTCGGGCAAGACGGCGGCTTGAGGACGAGATCCCGGGTCAGTCGTTCGGCTGGCCCGGCTTCACGGCGACCTGCCTGATCGAGCCATCCGCGCCGTATTCGAGCGGCGCGATGGCGATCGAACGGCGGTAGCCGCCGCCGCCCGGCAGCAGGGCGTCGTGGTAGAACACCCAGCTCTTGCCGTCGTGTTCGAGGATGGCCTGGTGGTTCGTCGAGATCTTCAGGTAGTCGATCACGACACCGCGGTACGTGAAGGGACCCATCGGCGAGCTCGCGGTCGCGTACAGGATCTGGCCGGGCCAGCCGGACGAGAACGTGAAATAGTACACGCCGTTATGCTCGTGCATGAACGGTGCCTCGCCATATTTCTTCTTTGTGTCGGAGGCAGACAGGCCGTCGATCTTCACGATGCGGATCGGGCCGTCCAGCGAGATCATGTCCGGCTTCAGCTTGACGACCTTCGGCACGCGCGTGCCGAAGTACATGTATGCCTGGCCGTCCTTGTCGATGAAGACGGCCGGATCGATCGGCTCGTCGCCCGCGTTCACGTCGCGCTCCCGGTCGACGAGCGGATCCTTGCGTGCATCGACGAAGCCGCCGTCCGGGCGGTCCGAGACGGCCACGCCGATCTTGTCGCCGCCGACGGGCGCATAGAAATAGTACTTGCCGTTGCGGTAGGCCGCTTCCGGCGCCCATGCCTTCGCATCCGGCCGCGCCCATTTGAACACCGTGACGGCCAGCGGCACGCCGGCGTCGCGCCACGTCTTCATGTCGGGCGACGTGTACAGGCGCCACGTGACGGAATCCCAGTACTTGCCGGTGTTCGACGCGTCGTCGGTCGCGTACAGGTAGAACTTGTCGCCCTTCGCGGCGGGGAAGACGTGCGGCGACGGGTCCGCATTGAAGCGGGAAGCGATGGGCCGGCCCGTCTCCGGCGCGGCCGCCTGGGCGGCCAGCGCGAGCGATAGAGTAGGTACGAGAACGGCGAAGAAACGGCGTGTCAGGTGCATGGCGGCTCGTGGTCGGATAATGAACGAGCACGCATCCTAGCACAGCTTGCGCGGCAGATGATATCGATAACTAAACTTTCCCGTGCCTGGTGGAGCCGCTCGCCAGGACGAGGAACATCGCGCCGCCGAAAATCCACACGTCGGCGACGTTGAAGGAATACGGGTTGTCGATCGCGCAGCAGCTCACGTTGATGTAGTCGGCCACCGCGCCGTACACGATCCGGTCGTAGGCATTGCCGAGCGCACCGCCGATGATGGCGCCGGACGCCAACAGCAACGGCCAGCCCGACTTGTTGCGTACCCAGAATGCCAGCGCGATGGACGCGACGATACTGATCGCTACCAGCAGCCAGCGCGCGTCGAACCCGTTCAGCAAGCCGAAGTTCACGCCCTTGTTCCAGGCCATCACGAAATTGAGGTATGGGGGCCAGGCGGGGATCTTGTGGAGGGATGCGAGGTCGAGCCGCTCGACGATGACGATCTTGGAGAGGCGGTCGAGGCCGAAGAACACGAGCGCTGCGACAGCGGTGCGCAGCAGAGGGCTAAAGGATGTCATTCGTCAGCTGGTCTTGAATGGTGGGGTCGACATCGACCGTTTCTTCGTGCACGTAGCCCTCGGCTTCATTGCGCAGCAACACCTTGACGCGCTCGATCGTACAGGGCTCGCCGATCGTGAATCCCAGTTTCGGGCCGGAGCGGTTCGATGACGATACCGACGGCAGTCGATGTCATCCTGCAGTGTACGGTCAATGTTGTCCTGGCGACAAGGGGCAGGCATTTGCCGGCGTACGTCATCCGCGGACGGGAATGGCCAGCGCCGACGCGTACAGCCCGGGACCGATGCGTTTTTTCATGGAGACGGGACCGCGTCCAGCTGCCTCCGCAGCATGTCTTGCGCTACCGCGAGCGCAGCGGCGGGCGGCGCGCCGACATCCGGCATGACCCCCGAGCCTTCCCAGTTCGTGCGGGTAATCGGGCTGATGGTGCGGCTATGCGGGATGGCGGCAAAAAAATGGTCGCCGAGGCGATACAACGCTATCGGATGGGCACCGCCCCACGTCCGTGCCCCGATCACGGTGGCGCGTTTCAGCGCCTGCATCGTATAGGTGAAATCTTCGCCGGCGGACGCCGTCCCCGGGCCGGCCAGGATCGCGACAGGCTTCGTGCCGCCATAGCGTCTGCCGTCGAGTGCGCCTTCGGTCCAGGTCTGCGTCGTCCGCCCGGAATCGCGCGACCAGACGTCGTTCAGGCGCGTGGGGCGGTCGACGAAATAGCTGATCAGCAGCGCCACCGATGCCGGGTCGCCGCCGCTGTTGTCGCGCACGTCGACGATGAGCGCATCGGTATCGGACAGCTTGTCCAGCGCGGACGCGTACGCTCCAGCCACCGCGGCACGGGATGGGAATGACGATATCCGCAGATAGCCGATGGCGGGACTCAGGTGGTCGACGTTCTCGACACCGTCATGCTGGCCCCGGGCGGCGCCGGACGCCGCCCTTGGCATGACATCCGGCTCGACGCCGGGACGCAACCGCTTCGGGCTGAACTTCACCTTCATGTGCAGGTCGTGGGCTACGGACGCCATATCGGCCGTGAGCTGCGCGGCAAACTGCTCGCCGCTTGTGATGGCGCCGTACGCGCCGTCATCTTGGCGCTGTCGCAGCAACATTTCGATCTGCTTTGCCTTATCGTGGAACACGTAGTGCTGGTCGAGCCGGGCGACCAGCGTATCGATCGTTTGTGCGCGCGTCGTGCCGTCGACGGACAGGTCGGCCCGGAAGAGGTCCGGCAGGGCAACGACGGTGCCGGCCAGCCCCAGCGACAGCAAGATCGACAGGATGAACAGGTTTCTTTTCAATTCTTTCCTCCTGGCTGAGCAGATTATCGGAAAGCCTGGCCGCGAAATGCGTGGATTGTCACAGGGTTCGGTAATCATATTCGACACCATGCCGTGTTAAGCTCGCCTCATGCATATCGTTCCCAACTCGATCTTCGCCATGTTGCTGGCTGCGGCCGTCAGCGCCAGCGCTTCCGCCGCCACCTTGTCCGTCGGACCGGGCAAGGCGTTTTCCGCACCGTGTGCCGCCGTCGCCGCCGCCCGGGACGGCGACACCATCGAGATCGAAGGCGGCACCACGTACAAGGGCGACGCCTGCAAGATCGCCCGCAACGGCCTGACCATCCGCGGCGTGAACGGCCGTCCCCGGATCGATGCTGCCGGCAAGGAAAACGGCGGCAAGGGTACGTGGGTCGTGACCGGCAACGACATCGTCGTCGACAACGTCGAGATGACGGGCGCGAAGGTCGCCGACCAGAACGGTGCGGCGCTGCGCCTGGAGGGCACCAATTTCACATTGCGTCACAGCTTCCTGCACGATAACGAGAACGGCATTCTCAGCGGCCACAACGAGAACAGCGACATCCTCATCGAATACACCGAGTTCGGTCACAACGGCTTCGGCGATGGCCAGACCCACAACCTGTACATCGGCAAGGCCAGGAGCCTGACCTTCCGCTACAACTATTCGCACGATGCGAACGTCGGCCACAACCTGAAGTCGCGCGCGATGACGAACACGATCGTCTACAACCGCTTCTCGAGCACGAATCCGGGCGACAAGGGCAGCACGGCCTCGGGCCAGCCGAGCTACGAGATCGACCTCCCGAACGCGGGCACATCCTACGTCATCGGCAACGTCATCCAGCAACCGGCGGCCAACCAGAATCCGGCCATCGTGGCGTACGGGGAGGAAGGCGCGACCAATCCGGGCCAGGACCTGTACTTCGTCAATAACACCGTGGTGAACGACTTCGCCGGCGGGACGTTCCTGTTCGTCAGCGGCAAGGTATCGACGCCCGCGCTCATCCAGAACAACATCTTCGTCGGCAACGGCACACTCAGTACGCAGTCCAGCGCAGTACTGAAGAACAATTACCGCGCTTTCGCGGCAGACTTCGCCGATCGTTCGACCGGCAGCTTGCGGCGCTTTGCCAGCGCGCTCGTGATCGGCGCGGGCACCGACCCGGGCAAGTCGGCCGCCGGCGTGGCGTTGGCGCCGACGGGGCAGTACAAGGACGTCGCATCGGGCGAAGGGCGCCCCGCGTCCGGCGCGCTGGACCTCGGCGCCTACGAGGTAGCGGGCGCTTCGGCGCGTGCGACAGCGGTCGCCTGGACGGAATGCGCTGCGGAGAGCAAGGTCTGCCGCTTCAGCGGCACGCGTGAAGTGCGTTTCGGCAGTGGGGGCGTGTACACGTCGAAGATCGTGACCGCATCGACACCCTGCACGACGGCCGTGTTCGGCGACCCGGCGCGCGGCCTGGCCAAGAGCTGCAGCTATGCCGACGTCACCACGGCGGCGCCGGCCGCGTTGGCGAAAACCGCCGCGGCGAGCGCCTGGACGCCGTGTGCGGGCGAGGGCGCCATCTGCCTGCTCAGCGGTACCAATCGGGTGCGTTACGGTACCGAAACCAAAAACGTGACCAAGGTGTTGACCGGTCCGGTGACGTGCTCGAACGCCACGTTCGGGGATCCTGCGCACGGTTCCTTGAAGACCTGCAGCTATCGGGCGGGACGGTGACGGCGCCGGATCGGTGCATGGGTCAAGCGTCACGTCGCATGCGGCCGCTGTGTCGACGCACGATCATGAAGGCGACCCGGCCAACGACATAAGCCGCAAGTGCCGGCGGCAGGAAGACCAGCAACCCGAGCGGGACTACCAGGAAGGTATGTGCGCCGACGTCGGGCGAACGCAAGACGCCGATGGTGGTCCAGCCGACGACGGCCACGACAATCCCACCGAGGAACGCGGCCAGGTACGCCCGCTGGTGCCAGCCCGCGTACACGCAGACCATCGCGGCCACCAGCCAGGTCAGGCTGCCATGGAAGAGCGGCGCCGACGCGAACGCGGAATATGCCGCGACGCCGTGCATGAAGGCGTTGTTCAGGCCACGCGTGGCGGCATCGTCGCGGATGACACGGCGCTCACGTTTCATGAGCGATAGACACGACTCCAACAAGGCCCACAGGATGCCGGTGATCCCAAGCCGCATGAACAGCCAGTTCGTCTCGATACGTCCCTGGACCTGCTTCTTTCTTTGCTCGAAGTCGATTGTGATGGGACTGAACGGGTAGCCGATCCGCAGGCGGTGCCAACGCTCCTTGAAGTGGACGTCAAAGCTGTCGAGGTTGATGGCGAACACGACGTCCTCTTTCAGCCGCACGAAGGTGCCGGTCCTGTCTTCCAGATCGTCCCTGCCGAGGGCAGTCCAGGAAGGGCGGTAGCTGTCGAACATCGTTTCGTAGGTGGGAATGGCATTCAACATCAGGAGCAGTACCATTCCACGGGAAAGCGGGGTAGAGAAGATTCGCATGTCGACCCTGGCGTCTGCCGGAGCGCAGGATCAATGCCTGCCCTTGATGTCATACACGACGATCTTTCCGGACGCCTCCCGCAGAGTGAGCCGGTTGCCGGTGACCTTGATCAGCGCGTCGCCTTCCGTCGGTGCAAAGCCCGTCTTGAGGCGGTTATTTTCGATTTTCCAGACCAGCAACGGGCCAGTACAGGTGTCCTTGATGCAGCTGGTCGTCACCAGGTTGCCGTTTTTTCCAAAATACAGTTCCAGAGAGCGGTCCTTGTCCTTCGGACTGACTAATTGCAGGCGGGCGCCTTCCAGGTTAACCGAGGACCAGTCCAGTTCTTTCGTTGAATCGGCGGCGAATGCGCTCGGGCCGGATACAAGTAGGGCGAGGAAGATGGCACGGATGACGTTTCGCAATTTGGCTCCAGGGTTGTAAAGATCATGGCCAGCCGAGCATAGCAGCTTCCTGAAACGAAAAAGTCACGAATGGTCACGACCGGCATCGATCGAGCGACCCTGTTTGGTTTCGGAACGAGTTGACCTAGATTAAGGAAAATCACGATCCAAATCACCATACTCGATGCATGGCAAAAAAATTTCCCATCTATCCGATACACCCGGAACGCGTTTGCTGGGGATGCGACAAATATTGCCCTGCAGATTCACTCGCATGCGGAAACGGTTCGGTGCGCACGCAGCACCCGGTCGAATTATTCGGCGACGACTGGCAGGACTGGGGACTCGACTCGAACAAGGACGCCGACACTTCAGCGAGCTGAGGAGCGGGCGGTTCGCAGCGATTTTTTCGGTGGCCTATTGCGTTCGGGCCCAGCACGACCCATGTACGGATTACCGTAACGTGCGTAGCCATGGAGGCCGCCTTGAAACGCATCATCGCACTGTGGCGCACCGTCGCCGGCCAGGACCTGCGCCTGCTGTGGTACGCCGTCCGGCACGAACATCGCCCCGGGTGGCTGGTGCCGGCACTGGCCGGCCTGGCCTTGTTCGCGGCGGAGCCGTTGAATGTCGCGGTGCCCGTGCTCGGCACGATCGACGAGTTCGTGCTGCTGCCGCTCATCCTGCACGGCATCGCGACCATGCTGCCGGCGCACGTCGTCGACGGTTATGCGCGCGTGTACGCTACACGCTCGCGGCGCCGGGCCTAGGAACCGCATGCGGGAAACTTTTCCCGCTGCCGGTTGATGTCCTTGACGAACTCTTCCGCTTTATCCTGCGGATAGGTTTGTACCTGGTCGTTGATCTTGACCTTGTTGAACACTTCCTTGCCCTGGCACGTGACGAGAACGACTTCGCCGCGCCGAACCAGTGCGGAGCGCATGTCGGCCAGCGCCAGCGCCAGGCTGTGGTCGAGAAACTGCCTGACGCCGCTGAGCGCCATCGTCTTCAGCATCTTGCCCAGGAAGCCTTCGTCCTTGTCGTGATCGTCCTGCGGCTCCCCAATCTGCTTCATGCCGTAATCGGTGAGCTGCATGACCACCGTATCGTCCTTCAACATCAATTCGGTCCACCGGCTCGTCGACTGGACATAAGGATTCCCCGACGCGGGCTGCTGGCGCGGACCGAAACGTTCGGGGCCATCGCCTTCATGGGCGTCGATCGAGATGGTCGAGCTCCGACGGGTTTCGCCGGCGGGGCCGGCATGGGCAAGGGTGGTCGCCGCAAGGACGGCCGTGGCGCACAGGATGACGCGGATCGTGTTCATGGTTGTTCCGAAAGCCGGTTGAGGAGTGCGGAGGACGATAGCGCAAGCGGCACGAGGCCGGCCCGCCGTTTGCGACGAACGGCGGTATCCGGGCGCCAGACGGTGCTATCGCGCGATCAGCCCGCTCCCCGTTTTGCCCGCGGTGCGGCCGGCTTCTTCGGCTTCGGCGGCGGCATGATCGCCGCCGTCTCGAGCAGCAGGCGGCGCAGCGCCTCCGGGTCGTCCAGCAATTCGTCCGCGATGGGATAGTCCTTGGCGCCCGGGTAGGGCGGCCCTTGCGGCAGGTCGGGCGCGAGCCGTGCGGCGGCGTCGGACGGCTTGACGAACAGGCTGCCGTCGCAGGCGAAGGCGACCACCTTGTCGTCGACGTACAGGGCGTATTCGCCGAACATCTTCCGGTGCGTCAGCCGCGCCCCCAAGCCCACCACTTCCGCGACGTAGTCGATGAAGCTCCTGTCCGTTGCCATGCGCGTCCTCCGTGCCGTGTTCGAAACCGCCAGCGTAGCCCGACGCGGCGGTTCGATCAAGGCCTCAGGACGCCAGGTGGCCGTCGACGCAGGTGACGGCGTTGCCGCCCACCCGGATCGCATCGTCGGCGATTTCCAGGCGCAGGATCCCGGCCCGGCCCACGGCCGCACCCTGGCTGGACAGGAAGTCCCGGCCGAACGCGTCGGCCTGGCCCGTGTGCCGCAAATACGCGGCGATGGACCCGTTGCCGCTGCCGCAGACCGGGTCTTCGTCCACGCCGTGCGCGGGAGCGAAGGCGCGGACCTCGATGCGCGCGGCGGCGCCGTCGGGATGCGGGCCGAAGACAATCACGCCCGTGTTGCCGGTTGCGGCATCGTGCGCCTTCATGCGGGCCAGGTCGGGCGTCGCGGCCAGCACGGCGCGGGCGTCCGGCAGCTGCGCGACGATCCACCGCGTCCCGGCATCCACGAGGCAGGGCGGGGCGCTGCCGGCCAGCGGCGTGCCGAGGATGCGCGCCACCTCGTCCGCCTGCGCCGCATCCAGCGGCGTGATCGCCGTCGCCGGCAGTTCGAACGCGATCCAGCGCGCGCCGTCGCCTGCGTGCGTCACGTCCAGCCGGACCAGCCCCCGCGCGCATTCCTGCACCAGGACGCCGTCGCGCGGCGCGACCTGGCCGGCTTCCAGCAGCGCGTGCGCGGTCCCGATCGTCGGGTGGCCGGCGAACGGCAGTTCGGCGCCGGGCGTGAAGATGCGCACGCGGTAGTCGGCGCGGCTCTGCGTCGGGCGCAGCACGAACGTCGTTTCGGACAGGTTGGTCCAGTTGGCGATGCGTTGCATCTGCGCGTCCGACAGGTCGTCGGCGTCGAACACGACGGCGAGCGGATTGCCCAGGAACGGGGTGGCGGTGAAGACGTCGACGGTCTTGAACGGGTGGCGTGCCATGCGGGTCTCGCGTTGTTGGGATGAGCCCAGTCTACGCAAGCCGCGGCGGCGTCGACAGGCACAGTCGGACGATTGCGGCCGGCACTGTACCGGTGCCCGGGCCTGCACGGTGTCCAGGTGCCGCCGGGCGTGGAGACAACGAGTCCTGCAATTGGGTCGGCAATGCTTTGCCCGTCGGGCTGCGCGCATGTCCGGCAACGAGGGAAATTCGTCCGAACGCCCGCCGCCGGGTGCGCGATCATCTGCCTGAACCATGAACCGACCGATCGCATTTTTCCTGTTCCCCGGCTTCCAGCTCGTCGACCTCGGCGCCATGACGGTATTCGACCTGGCCAACGACGAGTATGGCGGCACGCCCTACGACCTGCGCATCGTGTCCGCGCACGGCATGCCTGTCCGCAGCGCGGCCGGCGCGACACTCCAGACGCAGGCGTGGCGCGACGCCGACGGCGCGTTCGACACCGTCCTCGTGTTCGGCGCGGCGGACCCGATCGTCCCGGACGCCGACACGGTCGCGCTGCTGCGCCGGGCCGCCACCGGCGCGCGCCGCGTCGGCACCGTCTGCAACGGCACGGCGCTGCTGGCGCCGACCGGGCTGCTGGACGGGCGCCTTGTCGCCGTGCGCGCCATGCACGCGGCGGGCCTGCAGGCACGCCATCCGGCCATCCGCGTGGACCCGGACCGCGTGTGGATCCGCGACGGCAAGATCTGGAGTTCGGCCGGGATGACGGCGTCGATCGACCTCGCGCTCGCGCTCGTGGAGGACGATCTCGGCGCGGACGTCGCGCTCGCCGTGGCGCGCAGGCTCGTGCTGTACCACTGGCGCAGCGGCGCGGACACGCAGTCGTCCAACCTGCTGGACATGCGGCCGAAGTCGGACCGCATCCGCACGGCGCTCGGCTACGCGCGCCGCAATCTGCGGCTGCCGCTGTCGATCGACGAACTGGCCGAGCAGGTCCACATGAGCCGGCGCCACTTCACCCGTATATTCCGCGCGGAGACGGGACAGTCGCCGGCGCGCGCCATCGAGACGATGCGCGCCGAAGTCGCGCGCATGTTGCTGGAGAGCTCCGCGCTGCCGCTGGACACGGTCGCCCGCGAAGCCGGGTTCACGAGCGCGGACCGGATGCGGACGGCGCTCGCGCGCGTGTACCGGCGGACCCCGCAGGACCTGCGCCGGCGCGCGGACTGACCCCTATCCAAAGACAGGGGGGCGATGGCCCGGATCGCCCCGATGATGGCCCACGACAGGGTCCTTGCCTTTCTACAATGATTGGTAACTCGTACACAGGAGAAGACCTTGTCCCATCCCACCCTATCCCGGCGCCGCTTCCTCGCAGCCGGTGCCGCCGCCGGCGGCGGCCTGCTGCTCCAGTTCGCGCTGCCCCTCGCGGGCGCGGCCGCGCTGGCGTCCGGCGCCGGCCTGGCCCCCAACGCCATCGTGCGTATCCGCCCCGACGGCAAGGTGATCCTGACCATGCCCTACGTGGAGATGGGCCAGGGCACGTACACGTCGATTCCGATGCTGATCGCGGAAGAACTCGAGATCGACCTGAAGGACGTCGTGCTCGAACACGCGCCGCCGGACGACGCCAAATTCGCGAACCCGGCCCTCGGCTTCCAGGTGACGGGCGGCTCCACGACGATCCGCGCCGCGTGGGAACCCATGCGCCGCGCCGGCGCCACGGCCCGCGTGCTGCTGGTGCGCGCGGCGGCCGGCCGCTGGGACGTCGATCCGGCGTCGTGCCGCGCCGAGCGGGGCACCGTGCTGCACGTGCCCAGCGGGCGCAGGCTGCGCTACGGCCAGCTGGTCGACGCCGCCGCGAAGCTGCCGCTGCCGACGGATGCGGACGTCGTCCTGAAAACGGCGGACGCGTTCCGCCTGATCGGCACGCCGGCGAAACGCCTCGACACGGCCGGCAAGCTGGATGGGTCGGCGCGCTACGGCATCGACGCCGTCGTCCCCGGCATGAAGGTGGCGGCGCTGGCCATCTCGCCCGTGTTCGGCGGCCGCCTGGCCGGCGCGGACGACGCAGCCGCGCTGCGCATCCGCGGCGTGCGCCAGGTCGTGAAGCTGGACGATTGCGTGGCCGTCGTCGCCGAGAACATGGGGGCCGCCAACAAGGGCATCGCCGCGCTGGCGCCGCGCTGGGACGACGGCCCGAACGCCGGCCTGGCGACGCAGGACATCGTGGCCGACATGGCCAGGGCGGCCCGGGGTGCCGGCGCGAAGGTGCGCTCGGAAGGCGACCCGGAGGCCGCGCTGGGCAAGGCCGCCCGCGTGATCGAGGCGACCTATGAACTGCCGTTCCTCGCGCACGCCGCGATGGAGCCGATGAACTGCACCGTGCACGTGAAGCCGGACAGCTGCGAGATCTGGACCGGCACGCAGGTCATCACCCGTGCGCGCGCCGTCGCGGCCAGGGTCACCGGCCTGCCCGAGGAGCGCGTGACGGTGCATAACCACCTGCTGGGCGGCGGCTTCGGGCGGCGGCTGGAGATCGACGGCGTCGAGCGCGCGGTGCGGATCGCGCGCGAGGTGCCGCACCCGGTCAAGGTCGTGTGGAGCCGCGAACAGGACATCCAGCACGACATGTACCGCCCGTATTTCTACGACCGCGTGCGCGCGGGCCTGGATGCGCAGGGCAAGGTCGTCGCGTGGACGCACCACGTCACGGGATCGTCCGTGCTGGGCCGCTTCATGCCGCCCGCGTTCCAGAACGGTTTCGACCACGAGACGATGGACGGGGCCGAGGCGCCGCCGTATGCCTTCCCCGCGATCGGCGTCTCGTACGTGCGCCACGAACCGCGGAACATCCCGACCGCGTTCTGGCGCGGCGTCGGCCCCACGCACAACGTGTTCGTGGTGGAGAGCTTCATCGACGAACTGGCGGCCGCCGCCGGCGCCGACCCGCTGCGCTACCGCCTCGACCTGCTCGGCAACGACCCGCGCGCCCGCCGCGTGCTGGAACTGGTGGCGCAAAAGGCCGGCTGGCAAGGGCCGCGCGCGGGCGACGCCGGGCGCGGGCTGTCCGTGCAGTTCGCGTTCGGCACCTACATGGCGCTCGTCGTGGACGCGGTGGCCGGCCCGGAGAACGAGATCCGCGTGCCGCGCGTCGTCTGCGCCGTCGATTGCGGCGCCGTGGTGAATCCCGACACCGTGCGCGCGCAGGTCGAAAGCGCCATCGTGTTCGGCATCAGCGGCGCGCTGTACGGCGACATCACCTTCCGCGACGGCCGCGTCGAACAGAGCAATTTTCACGATTACCGCGTCCTGAGGATGCACGAGGCGCCGAAGGTCGAGACGCACATCGTCGCCAGCACCTACGCGCCCGGCGGCATGGGCGAGCCGGGAACGGCCGCGCTGATGCCGGCGCTGGCCAACGCCGTGTACGCACTGTCCGGCCGCCGCATCCGCAAGCTGCCGATCGGCGCAACCCTGCCCACCGCCTGAAGAGAGGAAGAACATGACCACATTGACCATCAACGGCAAACGGCAGGCCGTCACGGCCGAACCGGATACGCCCCTGCTGTGGGTGCTGCGCGACGAACTGCACCTGAACGGCACCAAGTTCGGCTGCGGCATGGCGCTGTGCGGCGCCTGCACCGTGCACCTGGACGGCCAGCCCGTGCGCGCCTGCGTGACCCCGATCTCGGCTGCGGCCGGGCACAGGATCACGACCATCGAAGCGATCGGCGCCACACCAGTCGGCCAGCGCGTGCAGAAGGCCTGGGCCGCGCTGGACGTGCCGCAGTGCGGTTACTGCCAGTCCGGCCAGATCATGGCCGCCGCCGCGCTGCTGAAAGCGATCCCGAAGCCGACCGACACGGACATCGACCAGGCCATGTCGGGCAATATCTGCCGCTGCGGCACGTACCAGCGCATCCGGCTCGCGATCCACCAGGCGGCAGGCGATGCGTAAGCTGTTGGCGCTGTTGCTCGTGCCCCTGTTCGCGCAGGCTGGCGACGCCGCCCTGTTCGACCCCGTGGCGAGCGTCGTGATGGGCCCCCGTTGCATCAACTGCCACCTGGCCGATGCGCCCCGCCAGAAAGACCGGGGCGTCATCCACGCGCAGCAGGTGGTACGCGGGGCGGATGGCCACGGCTCGGCCGCGCTGCGCTGCCAGGCCTGCCACCAGGCGGCGAATTCCGCGGACGGGCGCGTGCCCGGCGTGAAGGACTGGCACCTGGCGCCGCGCAGCATGACGTGGCAGGGACTGGACAAGAAGGCGGTCTGCCTGCAGATGCGCGATCCGGCCCGCAACGGCAACCGCAAGACGCCGCGCGAGGTGGTGGAACACATGCGGTCCGACCCGCTCGTGCTGTGGGCGTGGCAGCCCGGCGGCGGCCGCACCACGCCCGCGCTGTCGCACGACGATTTCGTGAAAGCCCTCGTCGCCTGGGCGGACGCGGGGCTGCCGTGTCCGGACGCGCCCTGAACCAACCCAACAAGGAAACAACAATGAACACGCTGATCGAACAGATTCTCGAAGCCCACGGCGGCCTGGCCCGCTGGCAATCTCACGGCCGCCTGTCGGCCCACCTGAGCCAGGGAGGCATCCTGTGGCCGCTGAAAGGACATGGCGGCAAGCTGGACGAAGTCGACGTCCAGATCGACCTCAAGCAACAGCGGACATCGCATGCGCCGTTCGGCGCCGCGGACCGCCGCACGGCCGTGACGCCGCGGCGGGCCGTCATCGAGACGGTGGACGGCCAGGTCGTCGAGCTGCTCGACGATCCGCGCGCCTCGTTCGCCGGCTTCGGCCTCGAGACGCCACGGTCGGACCTGCAACTGGCCTATTTCGTCGGCTATGCGATGTGGAACTACCTCACCTTGCCGTTCGCGTTCGCGGAACCCGGCTTCGGCTTCGAAGAACTGCCGGCGTGGGAAGAAAACGGCGAGCGCTGGCACCGCCTGCGCGTCACCTACCCGGACACGATCGCCACGCACAGCCGCGTGCAGACGTTCTACGTCGGCGCCGACTACAGGCTGCGCCGCCACGACTACGACGTCGACATCAACGGCGGCACCCCGGCCGTGCACTATTTTTCGGACTACACGACGGTCGACGGCATTGCGCTGCCGACCCGGCACCTGATCCACGTGCGCAACCCGGACGGCGGCCATGCGACGGATCCGCTGGTCGTGTCCATCGCCGTCAGCGACGTGCGTTTCGGCTGACGCGCATGCAGAATGGCAGCAAGATCCACGTGATGCACGCGCGGCCGCTGATGACGGCCGGCCTCGCGGCGTCGCTGCACGACCCCGACTGGCGGGTGACGACGCATGACGCCGAACCCGGCGCGGCGGCCGGCGCGGACCTCGTCATCGCCGACTACGACACAGGCCTCGCCCTCGCGCGCGGCCGCCAGGTCCTCATCGTCACGCACCGCGACAAGGAGGCGGACGTGCTGCGCGCCTGCGCGGCCGCCGTGGCGGGCTACCTGCTCGAAGACGCCGATCCGGCGGACCTGCGGTACGCCGTGCGGCGCATCCTGACCGGCGACCGGCATTACAGCCCGGGCGTGACCAAGCACCTGGAGACCGGCGGGTGCCGCGAGCACCTGACGAACCGCGAGACCGACGTGTTGCGCCTGTTGGCCGGCGGCCGCTGCGACAAGCAGATCGCGCGCGACCTGGGCATCGGCGTCGGCACCGTGCGTTGGCATTTGCGCAACCTGATGGGCAAGCTGGGCGTGTCGGCGCGGCTGCAGGCCGTCGTCGTCGCCGCGCAGCGGGGCATCGTCGGCATCGACGGGGTGGTGCCGGGGTGACTGTAAAGGGACGTCAGGAAGGCGAGGTGCCGGCTGCCGTCGACGGCCAGGCGTGACGCGCAGCGTTACGACGCGTCGGCTTCCGCAACCGGCTCCTCGAACGACAGCCGGTTGTGCGACGGATCGCGGATCGTCATCTCGCGGGTCCCCCACGGCATCGTCTGGATGTGCGGGCGCGAATACTTGAACGATTTCGCGAGCAGCGTGGCCTGGTAGCCGTCGAGGTCGCGCACGGCGATGCGGATCGACGCGCCGGGGCTGCCGTCGCCGTAGTGCTCGGACAGGTGCAGCACGCAGTCGCCCAGCGACACCTGCATGTAGACGGGGAAGTCGCCGCCTTCGAAGCGGTGTTCCCAGTCGAGTTTGAAGCCGAGGAAGTCGATATAGAATTCGCGCGCCTTCGCTTCGTCGAAGATGCGCAGGATGGGGGTGACGCGGGACAGGGTGTACATGGGGCCTCCTTGCACGATTCAGGCGCTGCCGTCCTGGCGGGCATCCGCGAGACGCTTGCGGTGCGCCGCGCCGAGGGTCAGGTGGAGCATGACGGCCACGCCGGCGAAGCCGACGCCCGCGAGCCAGTCGGCGGTCGCGCCCGAGCGCACCGCGTCCACGATGCGCGCGGCGGCGAGGAAGAGCATGCAGGCCGGTGACAGGAAGCGTGCGTAACGTGCGAAAAAGGACATGGCGCGGCGGACTGGCAGTGAAACGGAAAGCATACCAGATCGCCGCGCCCCGAGGATCGCACTTTCTCACACGCGCATCGTCAGTACTTGTAGTTCAGTCCCAGCACGAACGAACGGCCCGAGTGCACGTACAGCAGCGTGTCGTTGCGCTGCGTGTCGCGGCCGTAGCGCAGCGGCGTGTCGTTCAGGTTCTGGCCTTCCAGCGACACGCGCAGTTGCGGCGTGATGTTGTACGAGAGGCTCATGTCGATGTTGGTGGAGCCGTCGACCATCGTGTAGTCGTGGCCCGCCACGTCGCCCAGCACGGCATAGATATAGCTGGAGCGGTGCGCGGCCGACACGCGCGCGCTGAACTTCGCATCCTCGTAGTACAGGGTGAGGTTGTGGGTGCGCGGCGACAGGCCCGTGAAGTCCGCGACCTGCGTCAGCTGCTCGTTCGCCGGCGTGGCCGGGTTGTCGACGCGGGTGATGTACGTGATGCGCGACTTCACGCGCGTCGCGTTGGCGAGCAGGCCGAAATTGCTCCAGAAGCCGGGCAGGAAGCTGAACGGCGCCTGCAGGTTGAATTCCCAGCCTTTCAGCGGGCCACCGGCCGTGTTGACCTTGCGGCTCACGTTGACTTCCGTCGTGGGCAAGGTCTGGCAGATCGGGGCGCCCGTCAGCGAGCAGCCGTTCAGGATCAGGAGTTCGTTCGGCAGCCCGAGCGTGTTGTACGGCACGCGCTCGTTGACGCTCTGGATGAAGCTCTTGATGTCCTTGCGGAAGTGCCCGAGCGAGACCATCGCGTTCTTCGCGTAATACCACTCGGCCTGCAGGTCGTAGGTGTTGGCGCGGATCGGGTCCAGGTTCGGGTTGCCGATCGAGACCGACTGCGAGATCGGCGACACGGTCGCATTCGGCGCGAGGTCCGTGTACTCGGGCCGCGACAGCGTCTTGCCGGCCGAGAAGCGCAGGAACACGTCCTTCGGCAGCTGCGCCGTCAGGTTGAAGGCGGGCAGCCAGTCGCGGTATTTCTTCGTGCCCGTATTCGGCTGCAGCTGGCCCTGCACGTTGATCATCGCCATCGAGGTGGCCGTCGTCTCGGCGCCGCGCACGCCCGCGTTGCCGCGCCACGTCACGCCGAACAGGTCGTAATTGAAGTCGACCATGCCGTACAGCGCATTGATCTTCTCTTCCACGCGGCGGTTGGTCTGCGCGAGGTAGTTGTATTGCGATCCCGGCACGGCGTCGCAGTGGCATTCCGTGTTGACGACGCCGAGGAACTTCTGCAGGTCGACGGCCGCCCACGACCCCGGCACGCCGGTGCCGCCCAGGCCGGAACCGAAGCCGCTGATCTGGCGCGAGATGTCGGCCATCGACACGCCGGCCGGCAGCGCGACCGCATTCGCGCTGTTGCCGACCTCGTAGTTGGTCCAGATGTTCTTGCGGGCCGAGATGCCGAAGTGGCTCGTCAGGTGGTCGTTGATCTCCCAGTGCACGTTGGCGGCCTGGGTCTGCAGCTTGTTCGTCGTGTCCAGGTAGCGGCCGACGAACATGCCGCGCACGTTGCCGGCGGCATCCTGCGGGGCGAACTGGAAGTTGGCCGGATTGCTCACGTCGATGCCGAAGTTGAGCGTCGGGACGTTGCGGTTGTCGCGGAAGTCCCACGAGAAGCCGTTCACGTTCGGCGCGTCGAACTGCACGGTGGCGCGCATCGGCTCGTTCAGGTTCGAGTTCGAGTTACCGGCCATGAAGTCGGCCTTCACCGTGTCGCTGAACCTGTGGCTGCCGGACAGCACGTGCTGGCGGAACTTGGTCGTGTACACGTCCAGCAGGCCTTCGGTGCGCACGTCCACGCCGTTGAACTTGCCGTAGTCCCAGCTGCCGCTCTGGTCGAAGTGCGTGTCCAGGATCGACGTCTGCGGCTTGCCGTTCGAACCCAGATTGCGGCCGAACGAGATCGCCTCGATGTAGTTGTCGTAGCGTTTATTGGCGAACTTGCCGTACATGAGGTCCAGATTCAGTTCGCTGTCCGCATTGCGCCACTGGTAGGAGTTGGTGATGCCGGTGCGCTCGTAGTCGGTCTGCGAGCGGCGGTAGCGCGGGATGCGCGGCGCGAACGCGCCCGAGCCGGCGGCCGGATTCGCGACCGTGCCGCCGTAATTGTCCTTGCGGCCCATGACGCTGTTGTACGCGGCCGGATCGGTCGTGCGCGGCATGCCGGTGCCGCAGGTGGTGGCCGTGATCCCCTTGACCGCATCGTTGCCCGGGACCTGCGGCGAGACGCCGACGGGCGAGCAGAAGCCGCCGTCGTTGCTGGCGCTGAGCAGTTCCACCGCCTCGTAGCCTTCTTCCGTCGCGCGCCGTTTCGAGTACGCGGCCGAGAGCAGGGCGCCGACCTTGCCGTAGCCCGTGTCCCAGCGGTCCGACAGCAGCGCCGTCACGCGCGGCTGCGTCTTCCCGCTCAGGGAGTTGTGGCTTTCCTGGCCGCCGATGCTGAATGTGCGGCCCTTGAAATCGAACGGCCGCGCCGTGCGCAGGTCGACGGTGGCGCCCAGCGACCCTTCCTCGATGTCCGCTTCCGACGTCTTGCGCACTTCCAGGCTGTTGAACAGCTCCGAGGCGAACACGGAGAAGTCGAAGCCGCGGCCGCGGTTCGTGCTGCCGTTGATGTCCGAGGCGCCCGTCGCCGCCACGCCCTCGATGCCGTTGATGCGCACGCGCGTAAAGCCCGCGTTCAGGCCGCGCACGGTGATCTGCTTGCCTTCGCCGCCGTCGCCGCGCGCCAGTGCCACGCCGGGCACGCGCTGCAGCGATTCCGCGAGGTTCGCGTCGGGGAACTTGGCGATGTCCTCGGCCTTGATCACGTCGACGATGCCGTCGCTGTTCTTCTTCGTGTTCAGCGCGCTGTTCAGGCTCGCGCGAAAGCCCGTCACGACCACGACGCTGTCGGGAGATTTGCCGTCGGCGGCGGTCGTGGCGACAGGCGCCGCATCGGCCGCGGCGGCCGTCTCCTGGCCTTGTGCATGCAGCGAAGCGAGCATCGCCAGGACGCCGATACTGATGCGGCTGCGGGGTGAAAGAGGATGAATGTTCCGAGGGGTTGCGGTGAAACGCATCGTTGTAGTCTCCATGTCGTTATCGATGACTCATGCGGTCATATTGACGGGGGCATGGTAGCGCCAAGCATGCGCGAACGAACCGTCACTCCGGTCCGATCGCGGTAATAATCACGTTGTTGAGCGCTTGCATGGCGAATCGACAACGGTGCCCGCGCAGGCGGCACAATATGCGCTCACCGCGTGCGCGGTGCACAATCAAAGGAGACGTTCAGTGCCCAGTTCCCTCTCACGGCGCGCGCTGCTGCGCGCCGGCGTTGCCATGCCCGTGCTGGCCGGCTGCCAGGCCTTCCTGCCGAGATCCGCTGGCACGCTGCCGCGGTCCGACGTCCGGGTGGACGCGCCGTTCGCGATGCCCGCCATCGCCGTGCCCGATTTCTCGGGCGCGCCCCGCTTCGACATCGTGACGTACGGCGCCGCGCACGACGACCAGGCAGCGACCGGCACCGCGCTCGCGCGCGCCATCGCGGCGGCGCATGCGGCCGGCGGCGGTGTCGTCGTGGTGCCGGCGGGGACGTGGCCGACGGGCCCCATCCACCTGAAGAGCCACGTCGCGCTGCACGTGGAAGACGGCGCGACACTCCTCTTCTCGCCCGACCCGCGCGACTACCTGCCGGCCGTGTCCACGAGCTGGGAGGGGCTCGAATGCATGAACTATTCGCCGCTCGTGTATGCCTACGATTGCGAGAACGTGGCCATCACGGGCCGCGGCACCTTGCGCGCGCGGCTGGACGTGTGGAAGCAATGGTATGCGCGGCCGCAGGCGCACATGGATGCGCTGGTCGCGTTGTACAACATGGCCTGCCGCGACGGCGTGCCGGTGGAGCGGCGCGACATGACGGCGGGCCAGGCCAACCTGCGTCCGCACTTCATCCAGTTCAACCGCTGCCGCCACGTGCTCGTGGAAGACATCCACATCGTCGACAGCCCGTTCTGGGTGCTGCATCCCTACCTGTGCCGCGACGTCGTGATCCGCCGGGTCGACATCGCCGCGCACGGCCACAACAACGACGGCGTCGATCCGGAGATGAGCCGGAACGTGCTGATCGACCGTTGCACGTTCGACCAGGGCGACGATGCCGTGTCCGTGAAGTCGGGGCGCGACCGCGACGCGTGGCGCCTCAACGCCCCGTCGCGCAACATCGTCATGCGCCGCTGCCGCATCAAGAACGGTCACCAGCTGATGGCGATCGGCAGCGAGCTGTCGGGCGGGGTGGAGAACGTGTTCGTCGACGACTGCCATGTCGACCACGCGGATTCCTCTGCGCCCAGCACCATCAACAACCTGCTGTACGTGAAGACGAACGAACGGCGCGGCGGCTTTGTCCGCAACATCCACATGACGAACGTGAGCGCCACCCGCATCAAGGGCGGCGTGCTCGCGGTCGAGACGGACGTGCTGTACCAGTGGAAGACGCTGGTGCCCACGCTCGAGCGCCGCCTCACGCCGATCGAAGGCCTGTTCGTGGCCGGCATCCGCGTCGAGGATGCGGGCTTCGTCTGCCTCGTGAAGGGCGAGGCGGAACTGCCGGTGCGCGACGTGCGCCTGCGCGACGTGGCCGTGCGCACGGTGCGCGGGACGCCGGTCGTGACCGAGCACGTGCAAGGCTTCGACAACCGCGCGGACGTGCGGGCATGAGCGGCCGCCGTCTGTACGCGGTGCTCGCCGCCGCCGTCCTCGCCTGCGCGCCCGCGGTCGCGCAGGAGCTGGGCATTCCGCAGGCGTCGGATACGGCGGCCCGCACCGGGGACCGGGCAAACCGGGCCGACACGACATGGCTCATGGCCGCCGTGGCGCCTGGCCTGCCGGACCGCCTGAGCATCTTTCGTTCGGACGACGGCACGACCTTCGTCACGCAGGCGTCGGAAGCGTATGCGCCGCCGCGCGGCATGTTGCGCGAGCCGGCGCTCGTGCGTCACGACGGCCAGTACCGGGTGGCGTACGTGGCGGGGGCCGGCAACGAGATCGGCCTCGCGCGCTCGCGCGACCTGAAACACTGGACGTTCGAACGCACCATGCCGATGCCCGGCCCCGCGCGCGCGCCGCGCTGGGTGCGCGCGCGCGACGGCAGCTTGAAACTCGTCGTCGCGCTGCCGCGCGGGCCCGCGCTGCTGGCGCCGGAGGCCGCGCCGGCGCCGCTTGCGTTGACGGGCCTGCAGGACAAGACCGAGCAGGCGGCCGTCGGCGCGGCTGGCGACGGTTCCGGGGCGCGGGCGCGCCGGCGCGCGGACGGGGCCCTGGAACTGGCGCGGGCCCGCGACCTGGCGGGACCGTGGACCGTCGAACGGACGCTCGATGCGCTTGGCCGGGCGGCACCCGGCGTCGGTCTCGCGCGCCGGCAGGACGGCAGCTGGCGCGCGGTGTTCGCCGACGCGGCGGGCCATGCGTGGCAGGCCGACAGCGCCGATGGGATGAAGACGTGGTCGGCGAAACGTCCGCTGGCGGGCGTGGCGGCCGGCATGGCCGCGCCGGACGTGCTGGCCGACCGGGCGCAGGATGTCGCCGCCGCCGTCCGTCCGCGCGGCAAGCCGCGGCAGGTCGGCTGGGACCCGTACTCGCTGACGGTCGGCGGCAAGCGGATCGTCGTGTGGTCCGGCGAGATCCACCCGTTCCGGCTGCCGGATCCCGCGCAGTGGCGCGACGTGATCCAGAAGATGAAGGCGGTGGGATTCAACGGCGTGTCGTTCTACTTCGACTGGGGCTATCACTCGCCGGCGCCGGGCGTCTACGATTTTTCCGGCGTGCGCAACGTCGAGCGGGCGCTCGAGATCGCGGAAGAAGAGGGCATGTACGTGATCGCGCGCATGGGGCCGTACGTCAATGCGGAGTTGTCCGGCGGCGGTTTCCCCGGCTGGATGTTCCGCAACCGGGCGGAGGCGCGTACGGACGATCCGGCCTACCTGGCGGCCGTCGACGAATGGATGACGCAGATCGACGCCATCATCGCGCGCCACCAGGCGACGACGGGCGGCGGCACGGTGATCGCCTACCAGCTCGAGAATGAACTGGGCAAGGTGGAGCCGAAGCACGTACGCCAGATGGCGCACCTCGCCGCGAAGGCGCGCGCGGACGGCATCACGGTGCCGTTGTTCCACAACGCGGCGGGCCGGCTCCCGGACTGGACGCCGGCGGCATCGTCCGCGCCGTGGGCGAATCCGGGACCGGTGGACCTGTACGCGTTCGACGGCTATCCGGGCGGCGCCTGCGATGTCCACGCGAATCCGGCCGGCCCGAACAGGGCGCCGGACTGGGGCATCTACGCGACGCCGGGACCGAAGGCGGGCGCGCTCAGCTCCCCCGGCACGCCCGGCTTCGTGGCGGAGATCGGGGCGGGCTGGTTCGACTACTGGGGTTCCAACGGCACGTACGCGTGCACGGCCGAACGCCAGGGCAAGGGCTACCAGCGCGTGTTCTACGGGACGAACCTGATGAACCGCATCACGCTCCACAACATCTACATGGCGTTCGGCGGCACGTCGTGGGGCTGGCTGCCGGGGCCCATCGTGTACACGTCGTACGATTACGGCGCCCCGATCGCGGAAGACCGCGGCCTGCGGCCGAAGGCGCTGGCGCTGAAGCAGCAGGGCATGTTCGTGCAGGCGGCCGCGCCGGTGCTCGCGCACATGGACAAGGGACCGGAGATCCGCACGACGAATCCGCGCGTGCGGCTCTACCACAACGTCAACACGGAACTCGGCACGCACGTGCTGTTTGCCGTGCACGGTCCGTCCGACCTGCTGACGGACGATGCGTTCTCGTTCGACGTCGCCACGCGCGACGGCACGTACACGATCGCCGCGCGCCTGAACGGCCAGGACGCGAAGATGCTGCTGGCCGATTACGCGCTGGAGCGCCAGCACCTCGTGTATGCCACGTCCGAACTGCAGGCGCAGTTGCGCGACGGGGCGCGCGACGTCGTGCTGCTGCACGGCCGCGATGGCGAGAATGGCGAGACCGTGCTCCGTTATGCATCCGCACCGAAGGTCGAAGTATTGGCGGGCGACGTGCGCACGGCGTTCGACGCCGCGCGCGGCGACCTGAAGCTCGCGTATGCGCACACCGGCCTGGCGCGGGTACGCATCACGGGCGGCGGACGCGCGCCGCTGTTGCTGCTGATCGCGGACGAGGGCACGTCGCAGCGTTTCTGGATGCAGGAGACGCCGGCCGGCAGCGTCCTCGAACTGACGCCTGCGCTCGTGCGCACCGCGCGCATCGAGGGCGGCCGGCTGCACCTGACGGGCGATACGGCGGCCGCCAGTCCGCTCGAGATCTGGGGGGCGGACATCGCCCACGTCTCGTTCAACGGCGCCGCCCTCGCGACGGCACGCCAGCCGGACGGCAGCCTGCGCAGCATGGAGCCGCTCGCCGGCCCGGCGCCCGTTTCCGTCCCGGACCTCCGCACCGCGGCCTGGACCCGGCGCATGGACAGTCCGGAGGCGCAGCCCGGCTTCGACGATGGCGCCTGGGTGCAGGCCGACCACCGGCCGTCGGCCGCGCAGACGTGGACGTTGCCGGAGCGCGGCCAGCCCACGCTCGCGATGAGCGACTACGGTTTCCATCATGGCGACGTGTGGTACCGCGGCCGCTTCGACACGAGCGACAGCGCCGCGAACCGGCTGGAACTCTTCTATGGCGGCGGTGGCGCGGGCATGCTGCAGGCGTGGGTCGACGGCCGCTTCCTGGGCCAGCACGAGCTGGACACGGGCCGCTCGTTCCCGGAGACGACCGACACCGTGCGCTTCGACCTCGGCAAGCTCGCGCCGGGGCCGCACGTCGTCGCGGTCATGGTCCGCAACGATTCGCACAACTGGGACCTGATGGCGGACGATGCCCACCGCGAGGCGCGCGGCCTGATCGCGGCGTCGCTGACGTCCAGGGGCGGTCGCCGGTTCGCCGTGCCGATCCGCTGGCGCATCCAGGGCAACCAGGGCGGCGAGGACATCGCCGACCGCGTGCGCGGTCCTTACAACGACGGTGGCCTGTACGGCGAACGGGCCGGCTGGCACCTGCCGGGCGTGCCGGGGCAGGGATGGACGCCCGCGCGGCCGGGCGACGCGCCGCCGGCCCCGGGCACGTACTGGCTGCGCACGCAGGTGAAGCTGGACCTGCCGCGCGGGCACGACGTCCAGCTGGGCCTCGCGTTCGGCGACACCACGCGCCCGCGCTCCGGACGCGAGAACCGCGCGCTCGTCTTCGTCAACGGCTGGAATGTCGGGCAATTCATCGCGCACGTCGGGCCGCAACGGGTGTTCGTGATCCCGCCGGGTATCCTCGACCCGCAGGGCGACAATACGATCGCGCTCGCCGTCACGACGGACGGCGATCCCGCCAATGCGCTGGAACCGGTGCGGCTCGAGGTGTTGCGTGCCGTCCACGGCGGGGTGTCCGGCGACGCGGTAAAGGGTCAGGCCGGGCCGTAGTTGCTGAACTGTCAGTCACAAGTCAGCAACACCTGATAGTCTCCCGCGTGACAGTTAGCGGTCCGGGCCTTACAATGTTGCCTTACAAGAACATTGACCAGGCCGGACCTTTCCGGCTGCGCCGCGAGGATACCATTTGATGCTAGGGTTTGACGATATCGCACAATGGCGCGCGCGGATCTTCTCGCGCCTGTTGTCGATAGTGCTCGTCCTGGGCACCATCGCGGCCATCCCCAGCGCGTTCGTCGTGCTGCGCCAGGGCGTATGGACCGTGGCCGCGATGGACGGCGCCGCGCTGGGCTGGCTGTTCGTCCTGTGGCGCCTGAAGCGCCTGCCGTACACCTTCCGCGTGCTGAACTTCCTCGCCATCATCTACATGGTGGCCATCTGCCTGATGCTGAAGGTGGGACCGGTCAGCCAGAACTACCTGATGGCGCCGCCCGTGATGGCGGCGATCCTGCTCGGTACCGCACCCGCGCTGGCGGCACTCGCGGCCAGCGCCGTCATCCTCGTCATCGGTATCGGGCATTTCCAGGCCTCGGTCGTCGACATGGGGCATGACCCATTGGTCGTGTCGCTCCTCGTTGCGCTGAACTTCACGTGCGTGGGCGCGCTGCTGACGCTCACGTGCAGCACCTTGCTCAAGGGGTTATCGCGTTCGCTGGACGAGGTGCGCGGCTTCGCCAAATCGCTGGAGAGCGGGAAGGATGCGCTGCAGGCGGTGAACGCCGAACTGCGCCTGACGTCGGCCGCGCTGGCGCGCCTGAACGACATGGTGCTGATCGCGCGCGCCGTCGACACGCCGGACCGCGACCAGCCCATCATCTTCAGCAACGAAGCGTTCCAGCGCCGCACCGGCTACAGCGACGCCGACATCGTCGGCCGCAGCATGCGCGTGCTGCATGGGCCGGGCACGGATCCGGCCGTCGTCGAACGCATCGTGGAGTCCATGCGCACCGGCCAGCCCGCGACGGCGGAACTGGTCAACTACACCAAGTCCGGCGACCCCTATTGGGTCGAGATGGAACTCATGCCGTTCACGGACGACGCGGGCCGGATCAGCCACTGGGTCGTTGTCGGCCGCGACATCACGGAGCGTCGCCATTCGGCCGACGCGATCCATCGCCTCGCGTACTACGACGTCCTCACGGGCCTGCCCAACCGGCGCCTGATGACGGAGCGGCTGGACGCCATGGTGGCATCGGCCAACGCGGGCCGCGGGCTCGGCGCCGTGCTGTACATCGACCTGGACAACTTCAAGCACGTGAACGACGCGCGCGGCCATGCGACGGGCGACGCGCTGCTCAAGCACACGGCGAAGAGCCTGGGCCAGGTCGTGCGCAAGGGCGACACGGTGGCGCGCCTGGGTGGCGACGAATTCGTCGTGCTGCTCGACGGCCTCGGCACCGATCCCGCCGCCGCCACGGCCGCGGCGCTGTCGGTGTCGGACAAGATCCGCGTCGCGCTGGCCGACGACGTCGTCATCGACGACCAGAATTACCATTCGACGGCCAGCATCGGCGTCGCGCTGCCCACGCGTCCCGGCCAGTCCGTCGCCGACCTGCTGCGCGATGCGGACCTCGCCATGTACCACGCCAAGGCGGCCGGCCGCAACGGCGTGGCCGTGTTCGAGACGCCGATGCTGGCCGCGGCCGAACGCCAGCTGACGCTGGGCCGCGACCTCTCCGCGGCGCTCGACAACGGCGAACTGTCCATGCACCTGCAGCTGCAGGTCGACCATGCGGGCCAGCCGGTGGGCGCCGAGATGCTGATGCGCTGGCGCCGCGCCGACGGCAAGTTCGTCCCGCCCGACGTGTTCATCCCCGTGGCGGAAACGACCGGAATGATCGTCCCCCTCGGCCTGTGGGTGCTGCGCCAGGCCTGCGAGGCGCGCCTGGCGCTGGAGGCGGCCGGGCATCCGCTGCAGTTGTCGATCAACGTCAGCCCGCGCCAGTTCCGCCAGCCCGAATTCGTCGCCCAGGTGCGCGCCGCGTTCGAGGACTCGGGCGTGACGCCGCACGCGTTCGTGTTCGAGGTGACGGAAGGGCTGCTCGTCGAAGACTTCGACGTCATCACGGCCAAGATGCGCGAACTGGCCGCGCTGGGCATCCGCTTCTCGATCGACGATTTCGGCACCGGCTATTCGAGCCTTGGCTACCTGAAGAAGATGCCGCTGTACGAACTGAAGATCGACAAGAGCTTCATGCGCGACACGCCGCACGACGCCAACGGCACGGCGATCGTGCAGACCATCCTCGCGATGGCCGACCACCTGGGCCTGCGCGTCGTCGCGGAAGGCATCGAGACGGAGGCGCAGGCGCGCTTCCTCGGCGAGAACGGGCGCCCGTGCATGCAGGGCTACTTGTATTGCCGGCCGTTGCCGCTGCCCGACCTGGTCGCGCGCCTGGAGTGCGGCTTCGCGTGACGCCGGCCCACCCGGCGCCCGTGCCGGCCGTCACCCGAGCGCAGCACGCCAGCGGGCCCGGTAGGCCGCCAGTCCGGCGGGCGCGCAGGGCGCGATCGCGGTGCTGGTGCCCGGTGGCGCCGCATCGCGATAACGCAGCATCCACCCGCCGCAGGTGGTGCCGCTCGCATCGTCCGAATACGACACCGGCTGCTGCGGGCGCAGCGCCCCGAGCAGGGGGCCGAACCACGGGTTCGACGTAAAACTGCCTTCGACGGCGAGCGGGCCCGCGGCGCCCAGCGCGTCGAGGCAGTAATCCGTCATGAGCACGCAGTACAGCGTCGCGAGCGCATAGCGTTCCTGCGCGTCCGCGGGCGGCGGGCCCTCGATGCGGCCGCTGCGGCCCGCGAACGGCCCGCCCGTCGCGGCGAAGCAGGGCAGCGCCAGCGTGCCTTGCGCGACGAGGCGTTCGATCGTATCGACGCCGCAGGGCGTCGGCGTGGCGCCCGCCAGCTCGCCGAATTCGCGCCCACCCATGAAGCGCATGCACGCGACGGGCTGGCCCAGCGCATTCGTGTTCGCGAGCATGTCGGCCCGTTCGCGCAACCCGTCCAGCGCGCTGCCGAAGGCCGCGGCGATCATCCACGTGCCCGTCGACAGCACCGTGCCTTCGCTGCGGCCGAGGTAGCGCAGCAGCGACGCGTTGCTGTCGTGGATGCCGCACAGGACCTGGCAGTCCGCGGGCAGCCACGTGGCGGCCGCGATCCCGGGCCGCAGCGTGCCCAGCGCCGCGTGCGCAGGCGCGAGGGGCGGCATCAGGTCCGTCCAGCCCATGCGGCCGACGAGGCTCGAATACGCCTGCGTGCGCGGGTTCCACAGGTCCGTGTGACAGCCCAGCGACGTCGCTTCCGACGCCGCCACGCCGCACAGGCGCCAGGCCCAGTACTGCGGATACATGAGGATGTGCTTGGTGCGCCCGAACTCGCGCGGGAAGCGCGCCTGCAGCCACGCGAGCTGGCGGCCCAGGTTCAGGCCCGCCGGCAGGCGCGGGGACAGCGTCTCGTCGTAGGACGGACCGTCGTACTCGACGCCCGGCAGCTCCGCCTCGTAGTCGAGCACGGGCAGCACGAGCCCCGCGTCGTCGACCAGCGCGGCGGTCGCGCCGTGCGTGACGGGCACGATGGCCGACACGTGCGCCCGCGCGGCAAACCCGCGGCACGTGGCGAGCAGCCAATCCCACAGGCCGTCCGTGTCGAGGTGGGCATAGGGTCCATCTGCTAGCACCGTGTTCGGGCGGCGCTGCTCCGAGATGACCTTGCCGCCGGCATCGATCAGCGCCAGCTTGGCGTTCGTCTTGCCGATGTCGAGGACGATCAGGGCGTCCGGCATCATGCGCCCCGCGCGCGCCGCATGCGCAGGAGCTTCGGCAGCGCGATGGTCACGAGCAGCAGCACGCCCACGACGATCGTCATGTAGATGCCGGGGATGTTGGCGAGCGACAGCCCGTACGTGACGGTGCCCATCGTGAGCACGGCCAGCATCACGCCGGCGATGGTGCCGGCGCCGCCCGCGATGCTGACGCCGCCCAGGATCACCATCGTGATCACTTCCAGCTCCCAGCCGGTGGCGATGTTCGGGCGCGTGCTGCCGATGCGGCCCGTGAGCAGGAAGGCGGCCAGGCCGGCCATTGCCCCCGTCAGCATGAACAGCGCGAGGCGGTAGCGGTCCACCGCGATGCCGGAAAAGCGCGCCGCCTCCGGGTTGTTGCCGATGGCGTAGATGCGGCGGCCCCAGCTCGTCGTGTGCAACAGCACGGCGAACAGCGCGGCGCACACGAGCAGGACGACGAATTCGCGCGGGACGATGCCGAAGAAGTAGCCCTGGCCCCAGTCGGCCATCAGCTGCGGATAGCCGGTGAACGCCTTGTCGCCGAGGACGACGCTGGCCAGGCCGCGGTACAGCGACACGGTGCCGATCGTGACGACGATCGACGGCAGTGCGAAGCGCGTCACGAGCACGCCGTTCAGGAAGCCGCACGCGGTGCCCGTGGCCAGCGCGACGAGCGGCAGGCTTTCGGCCGGGAAGCCGGCGCCTTTCGCCAGGCCCATCGCGACGGACGACAGCGCGAGGGTGCCGGCGACGGAGATGTCGATCTCGCGGCAGATGATCAACAAGGCCATCGGCAGTGCGATCAAGGCCTTCTCGCTGAAATTCTGCGTGCCGTCCAGCAGGTTGTACAGGTCCAGGAAGTGCGGCAGCGCGATGCTGTTCGCGACGAAGACCACGACGAACAGCATGGCCAGCAGGCTTTCCCAGCGCCCGAGGATCGTTTTCAGGCGCGGCGTTTCGCGGTCGAGGATCGTGTAGCGCGACGTTTTTTCAGTTTGCATCGTGGTGGTCGGGTTCACGCGGCACTCCGTTTGGGTTGGGCGTCCGTGCCGTGCAGCGGCAGGATCTGGCGGCTGCGGCGGCCGGCGCCGCGGGCGTTGATCAGGACGGCGACGAGGATCACGAGGCCGGTGAGGGCGCTTTGCCAGAACGGCGACACCTGCAGCACGGGCAGCGCGTTGCTGATCACGGTGAGGAACAAGGCGCCGAGCGTCGCGCCGAGCACCGTGCCGACGCCGCCGCCGATGGAGACGCCACCGATCACGCACGCGGCGATCACGGTGAATTCGAAGCCGTAGGCGATTTCCGTGTAGGCGACGGCATAGCGCGCCACCCACAGGTAGCCGCACAGGCCGGCGACGGCACCGGACAGCGCATACGTTCCGAGCAGGCGCCGGTGGCTCGGGATGCCGATGTAGCCCGCGCATTGCGGCGCGTTGCCGATGGCGTACAGGTCGCGGCCAAAGCGGGTGCTGCGTGCGATCCAGGCCATGAGCGCGAGCGTGGCGGCCGCGATCCACACGAGGTGCGGGAGGCCCAGCAGGCGGTCGAGCGGGAACGCGATGAAGTGAGGCGGCATCTGATGCGCCGACACCCACGCGCCGCCGGACAGCACGAACACGGCGCCGCGGTAGACGCTCATCGTGCCCAGCGTGACGACGATGGGCGGCAGTTCCAGGAAGCCGATCAGCCAGCCGTTGACGAGACCGAGCCCGAGGCCCACGGCGACGGCCGCCAGCATGATCAGCGCCAGCGGCAAGCCGGGATAATGGGCACCCAGCATCGCGGCGACCATGCCGGACAGCGCCAGGTTCGAGGCGACGGACAGGTCGACGCCGCGCGTGACGATGACGAGCATCTGCGTGAGCGCCAGCATCACGAGCAGCGTGCTGTCCGTGACGAGGTTGGCGAGCGAGCCGGCCGACAGGAAGACCGGTGCGCGCAGGCCGACGGCCACGACGAGCAGCACGACCATCGCCGCCAGCAGCGGTTCGCGTTGTTTCAGGATGTTCATGCGGCCTCCATGGTCAGGCCGGATGCGGCCGCGACGACCGCTTCCGGCGTCGCATCAAGGCGCAGGAATTCGCGCTGCACGCGGCCGTGGTGCATGACGACGATGCGGTCCGCCATGCCCAGCACTTCCGGCAGTTCGGACGACACGAGAATCACGGACAGCCCGCGCGCCACGAGCTGGCTGATGAAGCGGTGCACGGCCGCTTTCGAGCCGATGTCGATGCCCTTGGTCGGCTCGTCGAGGATGATCACTTTCGGATCCGTCGCGAGCCATTTGCCGAGGACGACCTTTTGCTGGTTGCCGCCCGAGAGCTCGGCCACGTGCTGCGTCAGGTGGCTCGCCTTGAGTTCCAGCTGTTCCGCAAAGTGGCGCGCGATGGTCGCTTCCTGCTTGCCGCGGCCGCGCAGGAAGAAGCCGATGCGCGACAGGATCGGCAGCGTGATGTTGTGCTGGATCGGCATCGTCAGGTGCGCGCCGTGGTGCTGGCGGTCTTCCGGCACGTAGGCGATGCCCAGCGCGATCGCTTCGCTGGGCGAGCGCGCCATCACGGGCCGGCCGTCCAGCGTGACGCACCCGGAGACGCCTGGCGTCAGGCCGAACAGCGCCTGCATCACCTCGGATCGGCCGGCGCCCACGAGGCCGTAGAAGCCGAGGATCTCGCCGCGGCGCAAGGTAAAACTGACGTCGTCGAATTCGGTGGGATGGGTCAGGTTCTGCACGACGAGCAGCGGCTCGCCGATCTCGGCCTCCGCCTTCGGATACGCCTGGTGCACGGCGCGGCCGACCATCAGCGCGACGAGTTCCTGTTCAGTGATGTCGGCCAGGCGCCCCTCGGCGACGAACTGGCCGTCGCGCAGCACGGTGTAGCAGTCGGCCACCTCGAAGATCTCGTCGAACTTGTGCGAGATGAAGATGACGGCGGTGCCGGCCGCTTTCAGTTGGTCGATGATGCGGTACAGCTCCCGGATCTCGCGCTGCGACAGCGCGGCCGTCGGTTCGTCCATGATGACGACGCGGGCATCCTGGGCGAGGGCGCGCGCGATCTCGACGAAGTGGCGCTGCGCGACCGACAGGTCTTTTACGCGCGCCCTCACGGGCAGAGCGACTTCCAGGCGGGCGAACAGGGCTTCCGCCTCGCGCTCGATCTGCGCCCAGTCGATACGCCCCGCCCGTACGGGCTGGCGGCCGACGTAGATGTTCTCGGCGACGGAGAGTTCGTCGAACATGACGGTCTCCTGGTGCACGGCGGTGATCCCGGCGGCCATCGCTTCCTGCGGGCTCGCGAAGCAAACGGGCTTGCCGTCGAGCGACAGGGTGCCGGCGTCCGGGCGGTAGATGCCCGTGAGCGTCTTCACGAGCGTGGACTTGCCGGCGCCGTTCTCGCCGATCAGGGCCATGCATTCGCCGGCGCGGATCGTGATGTTCACGCCGTTCAGGGCATGGATGCCGTTGAAGCGCTTGCTGATGCCGGTCAGTTGGAGGACCGGGGGTGTTTGGGTGGCTGGCATGAGTAATAGTCGGCATGTGTGCCGTCATTCCCGCGGACGCGGGAATCCATGCTGAGCCGAATTCGGTCGCTCAGTATGGGTTCCCGCCTGCGCGGGAACGACGGGCTGGTGGTCAGAACAGTTTCGCGAACTTGTCGACGTTGTCCGCGTTGTACGTGAACGGCGGCCCCAGCGCGGCCTCGCGATTGGCATCCAGCGTGACGCTGCCCAGCCGTCCGACGGACACGCTGGCACCCGGCTTCGCCTCGACCTTGCCCTTCACGAACTGGTCGGCCGCGTAGGTGGCGGCGTAGCCCAGGTCGATCGGATTCCAGATCGCGAATTCCTTCACGGCGCCGCTCTTCACGTGGCCCGCCATTTCGGACGGCAGGCCGAGGCCCGTCACGTAGACCTTGCCGACGAGGTGTTCGTCCGCCACGGCCTTGCTGGCCGCGACGATGCCGACGGTGGTCGGCGCGATGATCGCCTTCAGGTCGGGATGGCTGCGCAGCAGGCCGATCGCCTCGCGGTAGCTCTTGTCCGACTGGTCGTCGCCGTACACGGTGGCCACCAGCTTGATCTTCGAATACTCGGGTTTTTCCAGCACCTTCTTCATCACGCCGATCCAGATGTTCTGGTTCGTCGCCTGCGCGGAAGCCGAGAGGATCGCGATCTCGCCCGCGCCCCCGATCTCGTCGGCCGCCATCTGGATCTGCTTCTCGCCGATCAGTTGCGCGTTCGACGGATTCAGTTGCATCTGCCGGCCTTCGGGCGCGAGGCCGCTGTCGAACGAGACGACCTTGATCCCGCGTTGCATCGCCTTCTTCGCGATTGGCACCAGCGCGTTCGGGTCGTTCGCCGAGATCACGATCGCGTCGACCTTCTGGCTGATCAGCGAGTTGATGATCTCGATCTGGCCTTCGGCGCTGGGCGTCGTCGGACCTGTATAGATCACTTCGACGTCGCCGAGCTGTTTCGCCGCTTCGTCGGCGCCCGTGTGGGCCGCGTCGAAGAAGCCGTTGCCGAGGTTTTTCACGACCATCGCGATGCGCGTCTTCTCCGGCTTCTTCTCGGCGCAGCCGGCGACACCGGCCAGGACGCCGACGGCCGCCAGCGCGAGCAGGGTGGTTTTAAGCTTCAATGTGCGGCCTCCAGTTGCGCGTCCAGCCGCGGGTCGAGCTGCGCGTCCAGGTGGAACAGCGCGGCGGATTGCAGGTCGAACTGCGGATTAAAAAAAGGCGCCCCGACGTTCGGCGCCACTTCGTCCGGTTCGACGGTGACGACCTTGACGCCGTACTGCTCGAGCGTCTGTACGGCCTTGTCGGAGGCGCCGGTGTCCGTGATGACGGTCGATACGCGATCGAGGCCGCACAGGATCAGGCCCGCCTTGCGCGCGAACTTGGAGCTGTCGGCCAGCACGATCAGTTCCTCCGCCTGGCTGATCAAACGCTTCTCCGCCTGGATCAGCAGCGGGTCCGCTTCCATCAGGCCGAGCAGCGACAGGCCGTAGACGCTCATGAACATCTTGCCGGCGTAGTGGTGCTGGGTGATGTCGTTGTCGAACGGCGAGAGGATCACGTTCTGCTCGCGGTAGACCTTCCCGCCGGGGACGATGATCTCGTTCTCGCTCGAGACGAGCAGGCGCTCGGCCATCAGGAACGAATTGGTCAGGATCTTGAGGTGTTTGTCGGCCAGGAACTCGGCCATCATGAACGTCGTCGTGCCGCCGTTGATGATGATCGTTTCGCCGTCGGTGCACATGCCGGCCGCGTGGCGGGCGATGGCCCGTTTGCGGGCGGCGTAGCACTGGATGTTGTTCTGGAACGTTTCGCTCGACAGCGGGAACTGGCGCTTCTTGGGAAGCAGGTTCTCGGCGCCGCCGCGGGTGCGGGTGAGCAGGTTGCGGGCTGCGAGCCAGCTGATGTCGCGCCGGACCGTCGCCGGTGACGCGTTGAGCCATTCGACGAGCTGCTGGACCGTCGCCGTCTGGTGCTCGGCGAGCAGTTTCAGCAAACGCTTGCGGCGTTTGTGATTCACCATGTGTCTCCTCCTATGCCGTTTATGTAGTTGTGCGGCGGGAACAGCGTCGTACCGTGGGTCGCGCCGTCTGGGAAAAAGAGTAATGAGGAGTTGAAAGGCCGTCAATCGTTAAATGATCAAACGGTTGATTATTTGGCCGCCGCAGCGCGCTCAAATGCGCGTTTCGATCAACTAAATGATTAAATCGCTCTTGGTCACGATGTTGATCGATTCCGCGTTGACACTGATTGGGCCGCTGAATTCTACTGTGCCGGATGCCGCGACCGTGGTTCACGGCGCGGGCCAGACGACACACAACGCAAACACATGGAGACGTATTTATGGGTGCAATGAGCGCTACCTCCCACAAGGAACCGATCACGTCGCGCTGGGACGACCAGCACGCCGCCACGCTGAGCGAGCCCGAGCTGCTGCTGTACCGTTCCAATCTGCTCGGTTCCGACCTGCGCATCACGAACTTCGGCGGCGGCAATACGTCGGCCAAGATCGTCATGACGGATCCGCTCACGGGCGGGCAGGTCGACGTGCTGTGGGTAAAGGGCTCCGGCGGCGACCTGGGTTCGATCAAGCTGGACGGCTTCTCGACCCTGTACATGGACAAGCTGCAGGCCCTGAAACAGCGCTACCGCGGCCTGGAACACGAGGACGAGATGGTCGGCTACCTGCCGCACTGCACGTTCGACCTCAACCCGCGCGCCGCGTCGATCGACACGCCGCTGCATGCCTACATCGACCGCCGCCACGTCGACCACATGCACCCGGACGCGGTGATCGCGATCGCCGCGTGCAGGAACAGCCGCGCGCTGACCGAGAAGATCTTCGAAGGCGAACTGGGATGGCTGCCGTGGCAGCGTCCCGGCTACGATCTCGGACTCAAGCTCGAGAAACTGTCGCAGGAGCAGCCGCAGCTGAAGGGCATCATCCTCGAAGGCCACGGCCTGTTCACGTGGGGCGATACCGCCAAGTCGTGCTACGAGACGACGCTCGCGATGATCAAGCGCGCCGAGGAGTGGCTGGCCGCGAACGTCAGGCAACCCGTGTTCGGCGGCCCGGTCGCTCAAGCGCTGCCGGCCGATCAGCGTGCGGCGCTCGTCGCCCGCCTGATGCCGCTGCTGCGCGGGAAGATCAGCCAGCAGGAATTCAAGCTGGGCCACTTCGACGATTCAGACGCCGTGCTGGAATTCGTCTGCAGCGCCGACCTCGCGCCGCTGGCCGCGCTGGGCACGTCCTGCCCGGACCACTTCCTGCGCACGAAGATCCGCCCGCTGGTGCTGGACTTCGATCCGGCCGCCCCCGATTTTGATCGTCTGGTGTCCGGTCTCGATCAGGCGTTGAGCGATTACCGCGCGGACTACACCGCGTACTACGAGCGCTGCAAGCGCGACACGTCGCCAAAGATCCGCGACGCCAATCCGATCATCTACCTGATCCCGGGCGTGGGCATGCTGTCGTTCGCGAAGGACAAGGCGACGGCGCGCATCGCCGGCGAATTCTACGTCAATGCGATCAACGTGATGCGCGGCGCGAACGGTGTCGACGAGTACGTCGGCCTGCCGGAACAGGAAGCGTTCGACATCGAATACTGGCTGCTGGAAGAAGCGAAGCTGCAGCGCATGCCGAAGCCGAAGAGCCTCGCGGGCCGCATCGCCCTGGTGACCGGCGGCGCGGGCGGCATCGGCCAGGCCGTGGCGCGCCAGCTGCTGCAGGAAGGCGCATGCGTCATGCTGACGGATATCGATGCCGATGCGCTGGCAGGCGCCCGGGACAACCTCGTCAAGGTCGCCGGCAAGGACAACGTCGCGACCGTGCAGGCCAACATCACGAGCGAGGAGGAGGTGGGCGGCATCCTGTCCGCCGCCGCGCTGCGCTTCGGCGGCGTCGACCTGCTCGTGTCGAACGCGGGCATCGCCTCCGCGGCGCCGCTGGACGAGACGTCGCTGGAGGTCTGGAAGCGCAACCAGGACATCCTCGTCACGGGCTACTTCCTCGTGTCGCGCAACGCATTCCAGATCATGAAGCAGCAGAAGCTGGGCGGCAGTATCGTCTTCGTGGGCAGCAAGAACGGCCTCGTCGCGTCGGCCGGCGCGTCGGCGTACTGCACGGCGAAGGCGGCCGAGATCCACCTGGCCCGCTGCATCGCGCTGGAAGGCGCGGAACACGGCATCCGCGTCAACGTCGTCAATCCGGACGCCGTCATCCGCGGCTCGCGCATCTGGGACGGCAAGTGGAAGGAAGAGCGCGCCGCGTCGAACAAGATCGACACGGACGACGTGGAAGAGTTCTACCGCAAGCGCAGCATGCTCAAGAAGAGCGTGTTCCCGGAAGATATCGCGGAAGCCGTGTACTTCTTCATCAGCGAGAAGTCGGGCAAGAGCACCGGCAACGTGCTGAACGTGGATGCCGGCAACGCCGCGGCATTCACGCGATAATATCAATTCAGAAGAACAGCGGCACCGCCGGGCGCGGTGCCGCGACGACAGGAGACAACATGACGACCCTCATCGATGCCGGTCTGGTGGCCGACCATAACGCGCAGCTGGCGACCCGGCTGGAAGCCGACTACGACGCGCTCGGCGGCATGCTGGCCCGCCGCGGCCAGGATATCGAGGCATTGACGGCCCTCGCGCAGCGCTTCGCGGTCGCGGTCCCCAGCTGGGGCGTGGGCACGGGCGGCACCCGCTTCGCGCGCTTCGCGGGCCGCGGCGAACCGCGCAACGTGTTCGAAAAACTGGACGACTGCGCCGTCATCAACGAGCTGACCCGCGCCACGCCTGCGGTCTCTCCGCACTTCCCGTGGGACCGCCCGACGGATGCGAAGGAGCTGCGCCAGAAGGCCGACGACCTGGGCCTCGCCTTCGACGCCGTCAACTCGAATACCTTCCAGGACCAGCAGAACCAGGAACACACGTATAAATACGGCAGCCTGACGGCGAACAGCAGCGCCACGCGCGCGCAGGCCGTGAAGCACAACATCGAATGCATCGAACTCGGACGCGAACTCGGGTCGAAGGCGCTGACGGTATGGGTCGGCGACGGCGCCAACTTCCCCGGCCAGCACAACCTGCGCGGCGCGCTGGAGCGCTACCTGGACAGCATGCGCGAGATCTACGCGGCGCTGCCGGACGACTGGAACGTCTTCATCGAACATAAACTGTTCGAGCCGGCGTTCTACGCGACGACCATCGCCGACTGGGGCACGAGCTTCGCGTGCGCGACGGCGCTGGGTCCGAAGGCGAAATGCCTCGTCGACCTGGGCCACCATGCGCCGAACACGAACATCGAAATGATCGTCGCGCGCCTGGCGCAGTTTGGCAAGCTGGGCGGCTTCCACTTCAACGACAGTAAATACGGCGACGACGACCTGGACTCCGGCTCGATCAACCCGTTCCAGCTGTTCCTGGTCTTCAACGAGCTGGCCGACGCGGCGCTGCGCGAAGGCCCTGCGTTCAAGCCGGCCTACATGCTGGACCAGTCGCACAACGTGACCGACCCGGTGGAGAGCCTGATGAACAGCGCGGTGGAAGTTCAGCGCGCGTACGTTCAGGCCGCGCTGGTCGACCGTGCGCAACTGGCGGAGCTGCAGGAATCGAACGACGTGCTGCTGTCGGCGCAGGCGCTGAAGCAGGCGTTCCGCACGGACGTGTCGCCCATCCTGGCGATGGCGCGCGTGCGCTCGGGCGGCGCGGCCGATCCGGTGGCGTGCTACCGGGCCAGCGGGTATCGGGACAAGGTCGCGAGCGCGCGGCCGGCGAAGGCGGGGGCGAGCAGCAGCGGGATCGTGTGAATGACCGTCGCCCCCGCGAAGGCGGGGGCCCAATTTTGCGCGTGTTCACGCGACACTTGGGTTCCCGCCTGCGCGGGAACGACGTTGGTTATTGATCAGTCGCTCCAGGAGTTCCCCCCATGAGCAAGCCCTTGCTGGCGCTCGCCCTGTCGTGCGCCTTCTCCGCGCACGCGGCCGGCCCGTCCACGACGTTCGCCGACGTCGCCCGACACCTGCAGGCGCCGCCGCCCGACGCGCGCCCCATGATGCGCTGGTGGTGGTTCGGCCCCGCCGTCGTCAAGTCCGAGCTGGAACGCGAGATCCTCGCGATGAAGGCCGGCGGCATCGGCGGTTTCGAGATCCAGCCCGTGTACCCGATGGAGCTCGACGATGCCGCGCGCGGCATCCGCAACGTCCCGTACCTGTCTCCCGAATTCCTCGATGCGGTGAGTTTCGCCAACCGCACGGGCCGCGCCAACGGCATGCGCGTCGACATGACCCTGGCCAGCGGCTGGCCGTACGGCGGGCCGCACGTCACGGTCGGCGAGGCCGCGGCGCGGCTGCGCCAGGCCGTCGTCGACGTGCCGGTCGGCGCGGCGAGCTTTGCACTGCCGGCCGTCATGAGCGGCGAACAGCCGATCGCGGCCTTCGTGGGCCCGGGCGTCGATCCCGCGTCGCTGAAACCGCTGCAGGTACAGGCGGGTGCCGACGGCCGCGCGGCGATCGCGCCGGCCGACGCGCCCCGCAAGGTCGTCGTGTACATCGCCAGCCGCACCGGCCAACAGGTCAAGCGCGCGGCGCTGGGCGCGGAAGGCTTCGTGCTGGACCACCTGAGCCGCAAGGCTGTCGACCATCACCTTGCCGCGGTCGCCGAGCCCCTGATGAAAGCGTTCGGCGATGCGCCGCCGTATGCCGTGTTCTCGGACAGCCTGGAGGTCTACAACACCGACTGGACCGACGATTTCGCGGCGGAGTTCAAGCGCCGTCGGGGCTACGACATCGTGCCGCACCTGCCGGCCGTGTTCACGGGGCAGGGGCCGGACGCGCCCGCGCTGCGCCGTGACTGGGCGCTGACGCAGACGGAACTCGTCAATGAGCGCTACCTGACGCCCATCGACGACTGGGCGAAGAAACACGGCACGCAATTCCGTTCGCAGACGTATGGCGAGCCGGCCGTGTCGCTGTCCAGCAACCGCCTCGTCGCGCTGCCCGAAGGCGAAGGGCCGCAGTTCCGCGAATTCTCGTTCACGCGCCTCGCCACGTCGGCGGGTCACCTGTACGGCCGGCCCGTGATCTCGGCGGAGACGTGGACGTGGCTCCATTCGCCCGCGTTCGCCGCGACGCCGCTGGACATGAAAGTGGAGGCGGACCGCATGCTGCTGCAAGGCGTGAACCAGTTCATCGGCCACGGCTGGCCCTACACGCCGCCCGGCACGATCGAACCCGGGTATGCGTTCTACGCGGCCGCCGTGTTCAACGACCACAACCCGTGGTGGAACGTGATGCCGCAGGTGACAGGCTATCTGACCCGCATGAGCTGGCTGATGCGCCAGGGCGAGCCCGCGAACCAGGTTGCCGTGCTGCTGCCGAACGACGACGTGTATGCGGCCCTCGTGCCGGGCAAGGTGTCGCTGTCGGCCGAGATGCACACGCACGTGACGCCGGCGCTGACGGCGCAGATCCTCGACGCGGGCCAGAACCTCGACTACACCGATGCCGAGGCGATCCTGGCGCTGGGCGTGCGCCACCCGGTGCTCGTACTGCCACACGTGACGCGGCTCGCGCCCGAGGTGATCGACAAGCTGGCGGTGTACGTGCGCGGCGGTGGGCACATCATCGCGGTGGGCGGCACGCCGTCGCTGGCGCCCGGCTATCGCGATGCGGCGCGCGTGTCCGCGGCCGTGGCGGCGAAAGCCAGGGCGCTGTTCGCGAGCCCGAACGTGCGCATCGTCGCGCACGACGATGCCGTCGGCGCCGCGCTGCAGGCCGTGCTGGCGCCGGACATGAAGCTGTCGGCGCAGGCCTCCGACGTCGGTTTCGTGCGCCGCAAGCTGCGCGACGCGGACATCTATTTCATCGCGAATACGAGCAACCGGCCCGTGCATGCGCAGGCCTCGTTCGCGGCGGCGCGCAAGGCGGCCGTGTGGATCGATCCGGACAGCGGCCGCATGACGGCGGCCGCCTTGCCGGCCTCGCTCGACCTGGCCCCGTACGAATCGCGCGTGCTCGTGCTGGCGGACGCGCTGCCGCCGGCCCCGGCGCCGGTGGCCGCCTCGACGGAGATCGCCGACCTGGGCCGCGACTGGAGCCTGCGCTTCCCCGGCGGGGCGCAATCGCAACGTCTCGCCGCGCTGCGCTCGTGGACGGATGACGAGGCGACGCGCTATTTCTCGGGCGTCGCCACCTATGAAAAAGACGTCGAGCTCACGGCTGCGCAACTGCGCTCGTCACGGCTCGTGCTGGATTTCGGTCCCGGCACGCCGCTGGAATCGGCGCCGAAAGTCCCGGCCGGCATGCGCGCGATGTTCGACAGTCCCGTGCGCGAAGCGGCGCAGGTGGTCGTCAATGGCCGCCTTGCGGGCGCCGTGTGGCATCCGCCGTATGCCGTCGACGTCACGGGCTTCCTGCAGCCTGGCCGTAACCGCATCGAGGTGCGCGTCGCCAATCTTGCGCTGAATGCGCTGGCGGGCCACGCGCTACCGGATTACCGGCTGCTGTCGGCCCGCTATGGCCAGCGCTTCGTCCCGCAGGACACGGCGTTGATCGCACCGCAGCCGGCCGGCCTGCTGGGCCCCGTCAAGCTGCTGGGTGCGGGCCAATAAAAATGGAGAACGACATGATCAAGACCCGACGACTCACCCTGCTGGCCGCAAGCCTCGCGCTGGCGCTGCCGGCGCTCGCGCAGACGACCGGCTACCCGCAACCGACGCCCGCCATGCAGGCCATCATCGACAAGGACATCAGCCGCCACTTCGGCGACGCGCCGGCCGACGCGGGTCCGCTGGCGACGGACCTGTCGCCCGAGCTGACGCCCGCCGCGATCGACAAGGCATTGCGCAAGGTGGCCGACTGGCAGCTCGCGCGCTCGCAGCCTTACTTCTCGCGCATCTGGACGGAGAGCGTGATGTACACGGGCTTCATGGCCGCCTCGGAAGCGACCGGCGACCCGAAATACCGCGACGCGATGCTCGCGATGGCGCGCCATTTCGACTTCCAGGAGCGCGACCGCCTGCCGAACGCGGACGACCTGTCGATCGCGCAGACCTATCTCGACCTGTACTTCCAGGAGAAGAACCCGGGCATGCTGCGCCTGACGAAGGCCGAGATGGACGACCTGCTGCCGCTGGCGACGCTCAAGCCCAACGATCCGCGCATCCCGTGGTGGTGGTGCGACGCGCTGTTCATGGCGCCGCCCGTGTGGGCCAAGATGTTCAAGGCGACGGGCGAGCGTAGATATCTCGACTACATGCACCTGAACTGGAAGCGCACGTACGATCTCCTGTACGACAAGGACGAGCATTTGTACGCGCGCGACGCCAGCTACAAGGACAAGCGCGAGGCGAACGGCAGGAAGATCTTCTGGTCGCGCGGCGAAGGCTGGGTGATGGGCGGCCTGGCGCGCGTGCTGGACTACGTGCCGGCGGACGATCCGCAGCGCGGCTTCTATGTGCAGCAGCTGCGCGAGATGTCGGAAAAGCTCGCGTCGCTGCAGGGCGCGGATGGCCTGTGGCATGCGGGCCTGCTCGATCCGAAGACGTATCCGCTGCCGGAAATCTCGGGCTCCGCCCTGTTCGTGTACGGCATGGCGTATGGCGTGAACCACGGCCTGCTCGACGGCGCGAAGTACCGGCCCGTGATCGCGAAGGCCTGGGCCGGGATCCTGAAGAACGTGTACGCGGACGGCCGCGTCGGCAATATCCAGCAGACGGGCGCCGAACCGGCGTTCTACCGTCCTTCGTCCAGCTACGACTACGGCGTCGGCGGCTTCATGCTGGCGGCGGCGGAACTGAAGCGCATGGCGCAGGGAGGCGCGCGATGACCGAGACCAGGGCCTTCATCATGCGCCTCAAGCCGGGGAACGTGGACGAGTACAAGCGCCGCCACGACGACATCTGGCCGGAACTGGCGGACCTGCTGCGCGCGTCCGGCATCTACGATTATTCGATCTTCCTCGACGAGGCGGCGTTGCAGCTGTTCGCGGTGCTGAAGCTGCGTGACGGCCATACGGCCGCCGCGCTGCCCGAGCATCCCGTCATGCGGCGCTGGTGGGATGCCATGGCGCCGCTGATGGAGGTGGAGCCGGGGAACCGGCCGAAGGAGTGGACTTTGAGGCAGGTGTTTCATCTGGAGTGACCGTCGGCGCCACCAACGTCGCCCCCGCGAAGGCGCACTGCTGTCCGGAATAATTTTTACCGTCGAAAATAGGACCGCCATAGGGGAAAACCGTCGTTCCCGCGAAAGCGGGAACCCATGCTGACTGCTCGAAGTCGACTCTTTGTAGCCAACGAGGTGGAAATGAGGAACGTAGTTAGCATACTCAGTATGGATTCCCGCTTGCGCGGGAAGGACGATGCTATTTTTGACGGTTTTTGAAAACAATATTCCGGACACTAGTGCGCGAAGGCGGGGCCCCAATTTTTCGCGCGTTGCGTCAGCGCGAAACTGGATTCCCGCCAAGGCGGACGGCCAGTCCGGGAATGACGTTTTACGGACCATTCGTTATCGGGCCGGGTCGAGCAACCCCCGCGCCTTGAGCCATTCCTCCGCCCGTTTCGGCCACGCCGACGCCGTCCCGAGCCCCGCCCGCATTCCCATCCCATGCGACCCATGCTCGAACAGATACATCTCTGCCGGTACCTTCGCCCGCGTCAGCGCCTGGTAGAACAGGATGCTGTTCTCGACCGGCACCGTCTGGTCTTCCTGCGTGTGGATCAGGAGTGTCGGCGGCGTGGCGGCCGTGACTTGCTGCTCGACCGACATCAGCCGCACATCGGCCGCGGACGGGTTGGCACCCAGCAGGGCCTTGCGCGAACCGGCGTGCACCGCCGGGCCGTCCATCGTGATCACCGGGTACATCAGCACGAGGAAGTCGGGCCGGGCGCTGATCCTGTCGAGGTCCGCGCCCGTGCGGCCCAGCGGGTGGTCGTACAGCGTGCCCGCGCTGGCCGCGAGGTGGCCCCCCGCGGAGCTGCCCATCACGCCGATGCGGTCCGGGCGGATGTGGTACCGTGCCGCCTGGGACCGCACGAGGCGGACGGCGCGCAGCACGTCGCGCAGCGGCGCCGGGTGGCCGAACTCCTGCATGCGATACTTGAGCACGAAGCTCGTGATGCCGAGGGTGCCGAGCCATGCCGCATATTGCTCGCCTTCGCGCGCCGTGGACAGCCGCACGTAGCCGCCGCCGGGGCAGATGATGACGGCGGTGCCGTTCGGGCGGTCGACGGCGGGGCCGTACACGGTCAACGTCGGCTCGCTCACGTTGGACACGCGGCCGTCGTCGACGTGTTCCGGACCGAGGCCGGGCTTCGCATCCGGCACGCCCTCGGGCCACAGCGGGATCGTGGCCGTGGCGGGAATTTGCGGCGTGGCGAAGGCGGCGTCGACGGCTCCGGCGAGCAGGGTGCCGGCGACGAGTTTCATGGTGCGTCTCCTGGTTTCATTCGAACGATTCATTTGAGGTCCTGACATGGTAAAGCTTGGATGGTTGGGCAGCGCACTGTTGTGCGCGGGTTTGCTGGGGTGTGCGTCGACGCCGGCGCGCGTCGATGGTCCGCTCGGCGCATTGGATATCGTGACGACGCCGGTCGCCGCGCTGGACACCGTCTGGCAGCCGCGCGCCGACGGTGTCATCGCAGTGGCGGGCAAGCCGTCCGGCTTCATCGCCACGCGCGACACGTACACGGATTATCGCCTGCACGTGGAATGGCGCTGGACCGGCAAGCCGGGCAACGGCGGCGTGCTGCTGCACGTGGCGTCCGGGCCGAAGGACGGCGTGTGGCCGTACAGCATCCAGGTGCAGACCAAGCACGGTGCGGTCGGCGACCTGCTGCCAATGGCGGGTGCGACGTTCAACGAACCGCTGACGACGGTGCCGGGCGCCTACCCGCCGATCAAGGCGCACGTCGCCGCGGACAGCGAGCGTGCGCCTGGCGAGTGGAACAACATGGACGTGCTGGTGCGCGGCGGCTGCATCGACGTGACGATCAACGGCGTCGCGCAGAACGCCGTCACGATCGCGCAGCCGGCGACCGGGCGCATCGGCTTCCAGCTCGAAGGCACGCCGTACGAGCTGCGTAACCTGCGCGTCGAACGGCTGTAGGACGGTCAGCGTTTCAGCCATGCTTCCGGCACCGGCACGATGCAGATGTTCAGCGTGCGGCCATCCGCCGACAGCATCGCGGACTGGATCTCGATGCGCGTGCCGTCCGGGCTGAACGTCGGGTGAGGGTGGTCGGCGGCCGTCGTCTTGTGGCCCGTCGTCAGCAATATCATCTCGTGCGAGGCGCGGTCGATCAGGTACAGGCTGCGGCTGAAATCGTCGCCGACGGCGAAGCGGCCGTCGCTGGACCCGTGCACGTGCCAGAAGCCGCTGCCGGACGGCGTCTGGCCGACGATCTGCATCTGGCGCGTGCGCAGGTTGACGATCGCGAGGCCGCTCGGCTTTTCACGCGTGCCGGTCCGGCCCCAGCCGTCGTCCTGGCCGGGATTCGCGCCGCCGACGTCGGTGCCCGGCGCGTCCACCGCGGCCGCCGCGCCGGGGATCGCGCGGTGGCCCATGATGGCGAGGGCTACTTCGTCCTTGCCGATCACCGCTTCGTGCGTCACCCATTCGTACGACGCTTCCGGGTACAGCGGGCGCAGGCCGCTGCCATCCGCCTTCACGGTCCACGTGCGCTGCGGCGACTTGCCGCCCGTCTCCCAGCAGAACACGATCTCGCCGGCATTCCACAGATTCGCCTGGATGTGGCCCACCTGGAACGGCACCGACACGACGTGGCGCACCTCGCCCGTACGCACGTTCACGCGCGCGATGCCGGCGGGACCGGCGCCCATCTTGCGCGGGCCGAACGCGGGCTCCAGCTTCGTGCCCGGCGCCAGGTGACGGGCCGCCTCGTGCGGGCCGACGCGGACGTACAGCCATTCCTCGTCGGCGTCCAGCGCCGTGTCGCCATAGGCTTCCATCGAGGCAGGCAGGGTCGCGGCCACGCGCTGGTAGCTGGCCGCGTCGCCCATGCGGCCGGCCGCGCTGTCCGCGAGCACGCGCGCGAGGTCGACCTCGACGACTTGCCGGTCGTCGCCCGCGCGGCGCAGGAAATACAGCTTCATCGATTTGCGGGCCGCGTTCAGCATGCCCTCGTAGCCGCCTTCCGTGACCTGCACGATGTCGCCGGTCTTTTCATTGACCGCCATCGCCTCGTTGCCGGCCAGGTGAGAACGGAAGATCAGCCACTGGCCGTCCGCCGTCCACTGCGGGTGCGTCTGGTAGATCTTCGAATCGCCATGCGGGCGGCTCGTGAGAAAGGTCAGGCGGGTGCCGGTGACGGGATCGACGACTTCCTTCCGTTCGGACGGGAAGCGCTGGCCGATGGCGGCGCAAGCATCGACGGATGCGAGCAGGGCGCAGCACAATGTGAATACGGCGCATGGGCGCATGGGCGGTCTCCTTGTTGTTGGAATCGGATCATTGTTGCAGCGGCGGCTGCGCACAACCGATCATTTTCCTGATTCTTTAGTCGCCCCCGTTTTGACGGCGGACGGCGCGAGCATAGAATGCAACGCAGAACAGAACAGAACAACCAACGGAATCCCGCCATGCCGCTGCATCCCGCCCTGCGCCGACTGCTCCACGCCGTGCTCATCCTCCTCGCCATCGCGAGCGTCCACGCCCAGCCGCTGCCCGCCGCCGTCAATACCGACCCGGCCCGCGCCCAGGTCACGCTGCCGGAGCCCGCGAATCCAGCGCTGCCGTCGCTGATCCTGATCGGCGATTCGACGGTCCGCAACGGCCGCGACGACGGCCAGGGCAAGGGCGCGGCGGGCCAGTGGGGATGGGGCAATCCGGTCGCCGCCTGGTTCGATCCGGCCAAGGTGAACGTCGTCAACCGCGCCGTCGGCGGACTCTCGAGCCGCACCTACGTCACGAGTGGCCACTGGGAGCGCACGCTGGCCTTCGTCAGGCGGGGCGACATCGTCGTGATGCAGTTCGGTCACAACGACGCCGGCGCCGTCAACGACACGAGCCGTGCACGCGGCACGATCCGCGGCATCGGCGACGAGACGGAGGAGATCGACAACCTCCTCACGCACAGGCACGAGACCGTGCACACCTACGGCTGGTACCTGCGCAAATTTGTGGCCGACATCCGCGCGAAGGGCGCCACGCCCGTCATCTGCTCGCCGATCCCGCACAAGCAGTGGGATGCGGCCGGCCACGCGAAGCGCGACCGCGACACGTACGGCGGCTGGGCCGCGGCGGTGGCGCAGGCGGAGCATGTCGGCTTCATCGACCTGAACGAGGGCATCGCGCGCCGCTACGACGCGCTGGGCCATGACGCCGTCGTCCAGCTGTTCCCGCAGACGACGCCGGACGAGCACACGCACACCAACTGGGCCGGCGCCGTCCTGAATGCGCAAGTCGTGGTGGAAGGCATGAAGGCGCTGGGCGATCCGCGCATCGCCGCGTGGCTGAAGCCCCAGGCGCCCGTGAATCCGCAGCCGCCCGTGCGCGAGGACGACCGTCCCGTCGTCGACGCGCGCTCGGTGCGCGCCGAGGCACCGCGCGACGCCAGCCTGCCTACCTTGTACCTCGTCGGCGATTCGACGGTGAAGAGCGGCGGCGTGAACGGCGCCATCGGCTGGGGCGAGCGCATCGCCGCGTACTTCGATGCCCGCAAAATCAACGTGGTGAACGCGGCGATCGGCGGCCGCAGCAGCCGCACCTACTTCACGGAAGGACGCTGGGACAAGGTGCGCGACCAGTTGAAGCGCGGCGACGTCGTGCTGATCCAGTTCGGCCACAACGACGGCGGCCGCATCGGCGACCCGGCGATGAAGAACCGCGCGTCGGCGCCGGGCACCGGTCCTGAGACCGTCGAGGACACGCGTCCGGACGGCACGAAGGAACAGGTGCACAGCTTCGGCTGGTACATGGCGCGCTACGTGGCGGATGCGAAGGCGAAGGGCGCCACCGTGGTCCTCGTGGCGCCCGTGCCCCACCGCGACCGGTGGCAGGAAGGCCGCGACTTCGCGTCGTTTGCCGACTGGGACCGCCAGGTCGCCGAGGCCAACGGCGCGCTGTTCATGGACCTCACGCTGCTCGTGGCCGACGGCTACAGGCGGATCGGCGCGGCCAGGGTGGACACGCTGTTCGCCGACGCGCGCACGCACACGAATGCGGCGGGCGCCGAGTTCAACGCGGAGCGCGTCGTGGCCGGCCTGAAGGCGCTGCCGGGCAATCCGCTGAGCGCATATTTCGCCGACCGCGCGCTGGCCGCGCAATGAGGTCCGCACTGATCTTGTGGATGGCGCTGTGCGGCGCCGCGCATGCCGCCGACTGCACCGCATGGGGCCGGCCCGGCGCGGTGCTGTTCCAGGACGATTTCAGCAGGCCGTTGGCGGGCTGGGTGGCCGAGTATGCGCGCACGCCGGGCAACGTCGTCGAGAACCGGGACGGGCGCCTCGTGATGGACGTCGACGGCGGCGCCACCGTGTGGCTGGACCGTCCGCTGTACGGCAATGTCCTGATCAGTTTTACGCGCCGCGTACTCGTCGACGGCGGGAAGAACGACCGCCTGTCCGACCTGAACGTGTTCTGGATGGCGCGCGATCCGCGGCGCGCCGAGCTCTTTACGCGCAGCGGCAAGTTCGCGGACTACGACGACCTGTCGCTGTACTACGTGGGCATCGGCGGCAACCGCAACACGACGACGCGCATGCGCCGCTATGGCGCGGGCCGCCGCGAACTGGTCGCCGAGTACACCAACGGCGCGCATCTGCTGGAACCGGACCACGACTACCGCATCGAGATCGCGGTGTACGAGGGCTGCACGCGCGTGCGCGTGGACGGCAATACGTGGTTCACGTATCGCGACCCGCATCCATTGACGTCCGGCTGGTTCGGGCTGCGCACGACGTGGTCGCGCCAGGCGGTGGACGACCTGAAAATACAACGACTCGACTGACAGGAGACATGCTTGAAGAACCGTTTGAAGCCCTGCGTGGCAGGGGTGCTGGCCGCCTGCGCGCTGCACGCGTCGGCCCAACAGGCGCCGGCCCCGCAGGAAAAGGGGCCGGCCGCGGCGGACGCCATGCTGCACGCGCTGGACGTGCATTACCCGACGCCTTACCGCGCGATGGATGCGGCCGAGGTCAAGGCCGTGCTGGACCGCGTGTTCGACTACCTGGACAAGGTCACGCCGGCCGAGGTGATCGACCAGCGCACCGGCGCGCCCATCACGGACCTGTCCACGCCGAACGCGAACGCCGTGCTGAAGCCGGGCGACTTCCGCCTGACGAGCTATGAGTGGGGCGTCACCTACACGGGCATGCTGGCCGCCGGTGCCGCGACGGGCGACCGCCGCTACACGGACTATGCGCTCAAGCGCCACGAACTGCTGTCCCGGCTGACGAAGACGTATCTGCCGCTCGTGCTGGCCGACCGCGAGCATGCCGCCGCGCCCATCAAGAGCTTCCTGAATCCGCACGCGCTGGACGACGCCGGCGCGTTGTGCCAGAGCTTCCTGAAGGCGAAGCTCGAGGGGTCGCCGGTGGACTATTCGCAGATGATCCCGATCTGCGGCGACTTCGTCACGAAGAAGGAATACCGGCTGAAGGACGGCACCCTGGCGCGCGGCGGTCCGGACGGCCGCGGCGGCGTGAAAATGCGCCCGCTGCCCGATACGCTGTGGCTGGACGACATGTTCATGGGCGTGCCCACCATCGCGTACCTCGGCAAGGCGACGGGCGATGCGCGTTACTACGACGACGCGGCGCGCCAGGTGCTGCAGTTCTCGAAGCGCATGTTCAACAAGAACCTCGGCATCTACATGCACGGCTATGTCGAAGGCTTGCGCGACCACCCGGAGCTGCACTGGGCGCGCGCGAATGGCTGGGCCGTGATGGCGATGGTCGAGGTGCTGGAAGTGCTGCCGAAGACGCACAAGGATTACAAGGCCGTATTGGACCAGCTACGCGCGCACGTCAAGGGACTCGCCAGCTACCAGACGAAGGACGGCTTCTGGCACCAGCTCATCGACCGCAACGACACGTACCAGGAAACATCCGCCACCGCGATCTACGCGTACGCCATCGCGCGCGCCGTGAACCGGGGCTATGTCGACGCGCAGGCCTATGGGCCGATGGCGAACCTCGCGTGGGACGCGGTCGCCAGCAAGGTGCAGCCGAACGGGCAGATCGAAGGCATCTGCGTGGGCACGGGCATGGCGTTCGATCCCGCGTTCTATGCGTACCGGCCGACGAGCGTGAAGGCGGCGCACGGGTACGGGCCCACGTTGCTGGCGGGCGCCGAGATCATCGCCATGAACCGCAAGTTCAGGTTCGGGTTGAACGACAGTGGGTTGATGTACCAGGGTGTGCGCTGATCAGACCTCGATCACGAGATCTTCCCGGAACGCCGCCTGCTCGCCCTTGTTCGCATACCCGAGCGGATTCGCGACCACGCGGCAGCGCCAGCCCGTGCCTTCGACCACATAGTCGTTCGCGCAATGCAGGTGGCCGTGCATCCACACGTCCGCGAACGGCAGCAGGTCGTCCAGCGCATTGCAGAACCCCGCCGTGCCGGGCGTGATGCCGTAGCGCGGGTCGGCGCTGCGCAGGGTCGGGGCGTAATGGGTGACCGCGATCGTGGTGCCGTCGAACGGCGTCGCCAGGGCGTCGCGCAGCCAGGCCTGGCAGGCGAATGACAGTTCCCGCTGGCCTTCCGCCAGCAGCGGCACGCCATCCACGAGCGTCGTGTTCCCGGACAGGTAGTAGTTCGCGGCACGGAACGCTTTGTCGCGCTGCTTGAGCTGGCGCCCGATGTCGGTTTCGGAGCCTGCCAGGGCGTCGAAGTCGGCCCACAGGGTCGTGCCGATGAAGCGGACGTCGCCGAGGGTGACGATCTCGCGGTCGAGCCACGTGATGTCCAGCGCGGCGCAGGTCGCGCGCAGGCGCGCCTGCGTGGCGGCGAAATCGAGGCCGTCGAATTCGTGGTTGCCGGGGACGTACAGGACGCGCGCCGCGGCGCCCGTCGTGGCCGGGGCGAAACGGCCGAGGCCGAAGTCGTCGGTGTCCAGGCGCGAGCGGGCCTGGTACGAGCCGATGTCGCCGGCGAGGACGACGACGTCCGTGTCGGCGAAGATGGTCGGCTGGAACCCGGGGTCGCGTTCTAGGTGAAGGTCGGAGAAGAGCTGGATACGCATCCAGCAAGTATACCTGTCTTCGCGAGCGGACCCCGGTTCAATGCGTTACTTGCCGGCCTGCTGCAGCTTCTCGCCGGCGCGTTCCAGGCCGCGGCCCGTGGCGGCGGTCGCGTCCTTCGCGCCTTCCTTCACGTTCTGCGCGGCTTCGTGCGATTCCTGGCGCACTTCGGCGCCGGCCTGCTGCATCTTGTCGCCGGCGCGGTCGGCCGCTTCCTTCACGTTCTGATTGGCCTCGTGGGCGGCTTCCTTCGCATTCTCGCCGGCCTGTTGGGCGGCGGCGTTGGCGTTGGCGGCGGCTTCCTTCGACTCGGCAGCGGCCTTGGCGCCCGCGTCGTCGATGGCCTTGCCGGCTTCCTGGGCCGGACCCATGCCGTTCTTGTCCTCGGCCTTGTGGCAACCCGTGACCAGCACGGCGACAGCAAGCATGATGCTCGAAATGGTGGTGGCTTTCATGATGTTCTCCTAGTAAGAAGTTGTCACTTAGGTTACACAATCTCGTAAAGTTGCGGCGTACGATACGGCTGGGCCGGATTCGGGCGCCTTGGGGATCACAGGGAGAGAACGGTGGAAGGCCTGCCGCGGTTGACCGCGCGGCGACCGTCCGGATCCCGCGGATGGGGACGAACGGCCGCCGGGAGAGGACGATTCAGATGGCCCAGCCGCCCGCGTAGAACACGGCCAGCGCGAGGGCGATACTGACGGTGCCGAAGTTCAGCTTGCGCCATTCGCCGGCCAGCACGCGGCCGATCACGAGGGTGCAGAAGCCCAGCATGATGCCGGTGACGATGTTGCAGGAGAGGAGGATGAACACGGCGCATACGAGGCCGGCCAGCGCATCGAGCTTGTCGTCCATGTTCATGTGCGCCACGCTGCTCAGCATCAGCAGGCCGACGTACATCAGCGCCGGTGCGGTGGCATACGACGGCACCAGGCCGGCCAGCGGCGAGAAGAAGATCAGGCCGAGGAACAGCAGGCCGACGACGACGGCGGTGAGGCCGGTGCGCGCGCCGGCCGCGGTGCCGACGCCCGATTCGATGTAGGCCGCCGCGGGTGCGCCGCCCACGAGGCTCGAGAACAGGGAGCTGACCGAATCGGCCGTCAGGGCCTTGCCGCCGTTGTGGATGTAGCCGCGCGCATCGACCTGGCCGGCCTGGCCGGCGACGGCGCGGATGGTGCCGGTGGCGTCGAACACGGCGGTCATCACGAGGGCCAGCACGCTGGGCAGCACGGCCATGCTGAGCGCGCCCTTGACGTCCATCGCGCCGATCAGCGAAGCGTGGCCCGGGCTGCTCAGTTGCGGCCACGAGAAGATGCCGGTGAAGTGCACTTTCGGATCGAAGGCCAGGCCGAGGGCGGAAATCGCGATCACGACGAGCAGGATCCCGCCCGGGACCTTGCGCTGTTCCAGGCCGAAGATCGCGGCCAGGCCCAGGATGCTCATCAGGACCGGGAACGACGTGATCTGGCCCAGCGCGACGGGCAGACCGGCGCCCGCGTTCTTGACGACGAGTCCGACTTCGCTGGACGCGATCATCAGCAGGAACAGGCCGATGCCGACGCCCGTGCCGTGCGCGACGCCGGACGGCAGGTTCTGCAGGATCCACGAGCGTACGCCGGTGATGGAGATCGCCGTGAAGATCACGCCCATCAGGAACACCGCGCCCAGCGCGATCGCCGGCGTCAGGCCCTTGCCCAGCACGAGGCCGAACGCGGTAAAGGCGGTCAGCGAGATCGCGCAGCCGACGGCGATCGGCAACCGTGCCCAGAATCCCATCAACAACGAACCGAAGGCCGCGGTCAGGCACACGGCCACGTACACCGCGCTGACGTCGAAGCCGGCCTGGCCCAGCATGCCCGGCACGACGAACACGGAATACACCATCGCGAGGAAGGTGGTGACGCCGGCCACCACCTCCGTCCGCTGCGTGCTGCCGCGCGCCGAGATCTGGAAGTACTGGTCGATTTTGCCGCTGGCGGCAGGTGGGGACGTGAAAGTCTCCGCGCGCTCGACGCGCTGGAGTTGAGGCTGTGACATGGCTGCTGCTCCTCTATGTTATCGGCCCCGGCGCGCATTGCTTGGACGCGGCACCGGGTTGTCTCATCGTTATGAGTAGAGAAGCTTAGAGCCGAAGGCGCGCGGCGAACCATGCATCCTGTGCATAGGCACTATACGCCTCGGCGTATTGTATTCGAGGCGACCGCGTCAGCGCGCGGTCCATACGGACAGTTCGACGTCGTCGGCGAACGGCATCGACAGGTAACCGGACGCCGGCGCGCGCACGCGGGCGAGGTAGTCCGGGCTGTGGTCGGCATTGTCCGCGACGATGGCAGCGCCCGCGCGCAGACGCGGTTCCAGCAGCGCGAGGACGTCGGGATACAAGGCCTTGGCGCCGTCCAGCAGCACGAGGTCGATCGCGTCCGGCAGGTCGCCGGCGAGCGTGTGCAGGGCATCGCCCGTGCGGATCTCGACGAGATCGAGCAGGCCCGCGGCAGCCAGGTTGGCGCGCGCCCGCGCGACTTTCGCCGGCTCGAATTCGCTCGTGACCAGCCGCCCGCCGCCATTGTCGCGCAGCGCGGCGGCCAGGTGGATGGTCGAGATGCCGAACGACGTGCCGAATTCGACGATCGTCCGGGCCCGGCTCGAGCGGGCCAGCATGTAGAGCAGGACGCCGGTGCCGCGCGAGACGGGCAGGGCGAGGTCCTTCAGGCGGCCGTACAGGTCGCGGTAATCCGTCTTGCTGCGCATGAGGCGCTGCAGTTCCGCTTCCGGCAGGTCGCGGCAGGCGGCCAGCGGCGATTCGGCATCGGCCTCGGCAAACAGGCGCGCGAGCAGCGGGGCGACGGGATCGGTGGCGAGGGTGGTCATCGTGGTCCTTGTGGTGGTGAATGGGTCCGGTTATTATGCGAAGAATCCTTCAGGTTTTCTATTCGCATTCCCAACGCCCCCGATGACCGAACGCCGCCGCCCCCAGATCGCCTCTCGCAAGGCGCCGAAACAGGCCCGCTCCAATGAGCTCGTGGCGGCCGTGCTGGAGGCGGCTGTTCAGGTTCTGGCGGCGGAGGGGGCGCAGCGCTTCACGACGTCGCGCGTGGCGGAAAAGGCGGGCGTCAGCGTCGGGTCGCTGTACCAGTACTTCCCGAACAAGGCCGCGATCCTGTTCCGCCTGCAGAGCGACGAATGGCGCCGCACGACGGCCATGCTGTCCGCCATCCTCGCGGACACGGCGCGGCCGCCGCTGGACCGGTTGCGGTCACTGGTGCACGCATTCGTGCGGTCGGAATGCGAGGAGGCGGCGATGCGCGTGGCGCTGAACGACGCGGCGCCGCTGTACCGCGATGCGCCCGAGGCGCGCGCGGTGCGGCAGTCGGGGGAAGAGGCCGTGCGGACGTACCTGGCGGAGGCGCTGCCGGGGGCGCCGGACGCCACGCGGGCGCTGGCGGCGGATCTGCTCACCGATACGCTGTCGGCGGTCGGCAAGCAGTTTTCGGAGCGGCCGCGGACGGAGGGGGAGATCGTGGCGTACGCGGATGGGCTGGCGGATATGTTGTGTGCGTGGATGGAGAAGCTGGCCGCGGCCTGACCGTCGTTCCCGCGAACGCGGGAACCCATACCGGGTTCGCGAAGCCGGTCCGTCGAATGTACCGGATTCCGTGGTCCAGCATGGCGGGAACGACATTTACACGTTAGCGACCCAGGATTTTTGCCAGATACTCCCGATGCGTCGGCACCGTCGCGACAGCCGTCGCAAGCTGGGTCGCGCGCTCGCGCACCCAGTCGAGCGACTGTTCCTCGGGAATCAGCTTGAGGGTCGGATCGCTGCGCGCCGGCCAGTTCTGCATGCCCGCGTGGATCGCGAGCCAGCTGTGGCCGTCGAAGCCTTCCTCGTCGTACTGGTGCAGCACGCCCGTTTCGCGCCATGCGTGCAGCTTGTAGGCCAGCGTCTCGGGCAGCTCCGCGGCCGCCATGGCTTGCCAGAACGGGGTGTCGCGGCGCGCGGTCAGGCAGTAGTGCATCAGGATGAAGTCGCGGATGCGTTCGAACTGGCGCGTGAGGCCCGTGTTGTACGCGTCGACGAGCTCGGGCGCGACGGGGCCGCCCCGCTGCAGGAGGGTCATCAAACGGCCGACGCCCACTTGCACCAGGTAGATGCTGGTCGATTCGAGCGGTTCAAGGAAGCCCGTCGCGAGGCCGATGCCGACGACGTTGTGCGACCAGAATTTCGCGCGGTGCCCCGTCGTGAAGCGCAGCAGGCGCGGCTCCGCCAGCGCTTCGCCGTCGAGCTGCTGCAGCAACTGGTCGCGGGCCTTTTCTTCGTCGATGAAGCGGGTCGAAAACACGTGGCCGTTGCCCGTGCGGTCCTGCAGGGGAATGCGCCATGCCCAGCCGGCGTCCAGCGCCGTCGCGCGCGTGTACGGCGTCAGGTTGTCGCCCACGGGGGCGGACGGCACGGCCCATGCCCGGTCCACGGGTAGCCAGTGCGAAAAGTCGACGAACGGTTCGCCCAGTGTGCGGCCCAGCAGCAGCGACGCGAACCCGGAACAGTCGATGAACAGGTCGCCCTTGACGACGCGGTCGTCGTCCAGCTTCAGCGACGCGATGCCGCCGTCCGGCCGGCGCGCCACGTCGACGACCTTGCCCTCGGTGCGGCGCACGCCGCGCTTCAGCGCGATGTCGCGCAGGAAGCGGGCGTACAGGTTCGCGTCGAAGTGGTAGGCGTAGTTGAAATTCGCGGCGTCCTTGCCGGGCGCGCAGAAGCGGTCGTTCATCGCCATCACGGTCGGCAGGCATTGCTCGCCGAACGTGGGCAGGTTGGCGCGCGGATGCCGGCGGTACTGGCCCCACAGCGACTCGGGCCCGTTCAGCATGCCGAAATCGCCGAACGTGTGGTAATAGTCCTCGCCCTTCACGCGCCAGTCGCGGAACCGGATGCCCAGCTTGTACGTGCCGTTCGTCGCGCGCAGGAAGTCCGCTTCGGGGATGCCGAGGATCTGGTGGTAGTTGCGGATCGAAGGGAACGTCGCTTCGCCGACGCCGACCGTGCCGATGTCCTCCGATTCCACCAGTTCCACCGTCGTGCCCTTCAGGCCCGTCGCGAGGGCCGTCGCGGCCATCCAGCCGGCCGTGCCGCCGCCGAGGACCACGATGCGTTCATAAGTCATGCTGTCTCCATGTTTGTATGCACATCGATTGTACTGATGTCTTTACGGCGCGCAAGAAACTTTTAACGCCGGACACGAACTTGCCGCCCAGTGTTGTGAAAACGGTTTCAATCCGCGGTATGATTTGGATGTTCGCGCTAACAAAAAACGTTTACACAAGGAGACAGCATGCAGACGAACATCCTCCGCGCCGTGGCCCTCGCCGCCGCACTGTGCGCCGGGACCGCCCACGCGGCGACCTACCCGTTCCAGGACCCGAACCTGGCCCCGCAACAACGCATCGCCAACATCCTGGCGCTGATGACGCCCGACGAAAAGATCGCCGCACTGTCGACCGATTCCGGCGTCGCGCGCCTCGGCATCCCCAGCTTCGGCAGCACGGAAGGCATCCACGGCCTCGTGCAGCGGGGCGAATCGAAGCGCCAGCGCGAGCCCATTCCGACGACGCAATTCCCGCAGCCGCCCGGCATGGGCGCGAGCTGGGACCCGGAGCTCGTGCGCCAGGCCGGCGCCGTGCAGTCGACGGAAGCCCGCTACATCACGCAAAGCAGCAAGTACAGGCACCCGATGCTGATGCAATGGGGCCCGCAGGCCGATCTCGCGCGCGATCCGCGCTGGGGCCGCAGCGAGGAAGTCTATGGCGAGGACGCATTCCTCGTCGGGACGATGGCGACGGCGTTCACGCGCGGCATCCAGGGGGACGACCCGACATACTGGCGCGGCGCGGCGCTCCTCAAGCACTTCCTCGCCAACAGCAACGAGAACGGCCGCGGCAACTCGACGTCCGATTTCGACGACCGCCAGTTCCACGAATACTATGCGGCGTCGTTCCGCATGGCGTTCGAGGACGGCGGGGCGCGCGCCCTGATGGCGTCGTACAACGCGTGGAACGGGACGCCGATGGGCGTGCACCCGGTTCTGCGCAGCCTCGTGATCGGGAAGTGGAACGCGGACGTGATCTCGAGCGACGGCGGCGCCATCGGCAACCTGGTGAAACTGTATAAACGGTATCCGGACCAGAAGGCGGCGGCCGTCGCGGCCCTGAAGGCCGGCATCAACCAGTACCTCGACAAATACCAGGACGAGCTGCGCGCCGCGCTGAAGGAGGGCACCATCACGGTGGCCGATCTCGACGAGGCGCTCGCGCGCAAGTTCCGCACCACGATCAAACTGGGCCTGATCGACCCGCCGGCCGGCAATCCGTATGCCGCGATCAAGGACGGGCCGGCGCCGTGGGACAGCGCGGCGCACAAGGCGGTGTCGTTGAAGATGGCGCTGGAATCCATCGTCCTGATGAAGAACGACGGCCGCGCGCTGCCGCTCGCGAAGTCGCGCGTCAAGCGCATCGCCGTGATCGGGCCGCATGCGGACAGCGTGCACTGGGACTGGTATGGCGGTACCGCGCCGTACACGGTGACGGCGCTGGCCGGCATCAAGGCGGCCGTCGGGCCGGGCGTGAAGGTCGACTACGCGCCGGACAATGCGAACGACGCAGCCGTGAAGGCGGCGCGCGACGCGGACGTGGCCATCGTCGTCGTCGGCAACGACCCGACCTGCGGCCCGAACATGGCGCACGAGTGGACCGACGCCGGCACCAAGCCCTGCGCCGACCCGGGCGACGGCCGCGAGGGGCGCGACCGCGAGACCCTGGCGCTCGCGCAGGAAGGCCTGGTAAAACAGGTGGTGGCGGCGAATCCGCGCACGGTGATGGTGCTCGTGTCGAGCTTCCCGTACACGATCGGCTGGGCAAAGGAGCACGTGCCCGCGATCGTGCAGATGGCGCATGCTTCGCAGGACCAGGGCTCGGCGCTGGCGCAGGTGCTGTTCGGCGACTACAACCCCGGCGGCAAGCTCGTGGCGACGTGGCCGGCGGCGGAATCGCAGCTGCCGCCGATGATGGACTACGACATCCGCCACGGCCGCACCTATATGTACTTCAAGGGCCAGCCGCTGTTCCCGTTCGGGCACGGGCTGTCCTATACGACCTTCAAGTATGGGAAGCTGCGCACGAGCGCGCCCGCGCTGGCGGCCGACGGCACGGTCGACGTCGACGTGGACGTGACCAACACGGGCAAGGTGGCGGGCGACAGCGTCGTCGAGCTGTACGCCGCGTGGCCGAAGTCTCAGGTCGAGCGGCCGCGTCAGGCGCTGGTCGGCTTCCGGCGCGTGAACGTGAAGCCGGGCGAGACGCGCACGGTGCGCATCCCGCTCGCGGCGCAGCGCCTCGCGTACTGGAACACGCAGGCGGGCCGGTTCGAGGTCGAGCCGGTGCCCGTGAAGCTGATGGTGGGCGAGTCGTCGGCCGACATCAAGCTGACGGCGACGCTGCCCGTGAAGCGCTGACCCGCGCCAGGTGACGGCCCAGCCGCCAGCCCAGGCACAGCAGGGTGAGGGTGGGCGGCAGGCCCCACGGTTCGGGGATGGCGGACGCATCGCACACGTACAGGCCGGGCGTCGCCGTCGCGAGGTCCGCGTCCAGCGCGTGTCCGATGCGCACCGTGCCGCCCGGATGCGCCGCGAAGTGGTGGCTGGCGAAGATGTGCCGCGCGCCGGCGGCTTCCAGGATGCCGCGCGCCTGCGCGATCCCGGCATCGAAGCGGCGCCGGTCGTCCGGCGCCAGCGTCTTGTCGACCCAGCGCGGGCCGACGTTGCCCTTGATCTCGTCGCGGATCTTGACCATGACCGTCAGCGTGCGGGCGTGTGCCAACAACCGGTCGACCCGGCCCGCCTGCGCCGCGAATGCCTGGTACATGGGGCGGGGCAGCGTGAGGTCGGCCAGGCTGATGCCGGCCTCCGGCGCGTAATGCCCGGCCGCCATCGGCACCTCGGCGCCGCCGCCTTCGATGCCGTCCACCGTGCCCATCACGGCCACGACGGGGTCGCTGAAGAACGGCACGGGCCCGGCCAGCAGGCCCGAGGTACGCAGGATGCGCGGGCTGCCGATGCCGCCCGCAGCGAGCACGACGAGGCCGCCGCGGAACGTCTCCATCCGCCCGCCGACTTTCGCTTCGACGCCCACGGCGCGGCCATCTTCCACCAGCACGCGCGTGACGTGCGCATCGGTGACCAGTCGCGCGGCGTGCCTGCAGGCGTCGTCGACCAGTTCGCGGGCCGACCACTTCGCCCCGAACGGGCACCCGTAGACGCAGCGCCAGCATCCGGTGCGGCACGCGGCCGGGCGGATCATCTTGTCCAGCTTGCGCCACGCGAGCCCTTGCGCGCGGGCGCCCGCGGCGATGCGCGCGGCCATCGGCCCCACGAGATCGTCCGGCAGCGGCGCCATCGGCAGTTCCGCGCGCCAGGCGGCCAGCGCCGGGGCCAGGTCGATGCCGTGCCTGGCGAACATGGCGGCGGGCGGCGGCGCGGCGGTGGCGAAATTGATGGTCGACGTGCCGCCGGTCGTCAGCGCACGCACGAGCAGCGACAGGTCGCGGTGCAGGAACGCGCCCTTGCCGGGCACGGCGGCCATGCCGGCCATCTGCGCCAGCGTGCCCGCGAGCGGTGCGGCGCCGCCGGTTTCCACCATCAGCACGCGTGCGCCGGCCCGCGCGAGCTCGCGCGCGACGCAGGCGCCGCCGGGGCCGGTCCCGGCCACGATGGCGTCGAAAGAAGGGGAGTTCGAAGACATGCGGCATTGTAGCGTGCACGCCGACCCGTTTTGTACTATCATAAGTTACATGAGAACCGACAGCAAACTTTCCTCGATCCTGCACCTGCTGCTGCACATGGCCCACAGCGACCGTCCGCTGACGTCGGAAGAGCTGGCGGGCTTCCTGCACACGAATCCCGTGCTCGTGCGCCGCACGCTGGCGGGGCTGCGCGAACGCGGCTACGTCGCGTCGGAGAAGGGACATGGCGGCGGCTGGGCCGTCACCGCCGACCTGCGGCGCGTGACCTTGCGCGACGTGTACGAAGCGGTGGGGTCGCCGACCGTCTTCGCGATCGGCAACCGTGTCGAGCAGCCCGGCTGTCTCGTGGAAAAGGTCGTCAACCAGTCGCTCGGCGACGCGCTCGCCGAAGCCGAGGCGCTGCTGCTCGCGCGCTTCGCGCAGGTCACGCTGGCGGAACTGTCCGAGCGCTTCAACGCGCAGTATCCCGAAGGAGGAGTCCATCATGCACACCCATCAGAATGAGTCCGCATTCGACGTGATCGTCGTGGGCGGCAGTTACGCCGGCCTGTCGGCGGCCATGCAGCTTGCGCGGGCGCGTCGGCGCGTGCTCGTCATCGACGCCGGCCGGCGCCGCAACCGCCACGCGGACCGCTCGCACGGCTTCCTCACGCAGGATGGCGCGGAAGGGGCGGCCATCGCCGCGCAGGGCCGCGCCCAGTTGCGCGCCTACCCGAACGTCGCGTGGGCGAACGAGACGGCGGTGGCGGCGCGCATCGACGGCGACGGTTTCGACGTCGCGCTGCCGGATGGGGGCACCGTGCGGGGCCGCCGGCTGATCCTCGCCACCGGCGTCGCCGACACGCTGCCGGCCGTGGACGGCCTGGAGGAACGCTGGGGCACGAGCGTGTTCCACTGCCCGTACTGCCATGGCTACGAACTGGATGAAGGCGCCATTGGCGTGCTCGCGGCGGGCGAGACGTCGCTGCACCAGGCGCTGATGCTGCCCGACTGGGGCCAGGTCACCCTGCTGCTGAACGGCGCGTTCGAACCGCGGCCGGATCATCTGGCGGCATTGGCCCGGCGCGGCGTGACCGTCGAGCGCACGCCGGTCGCACGCATCGAGGGCCGGGCCGACGTGGTGCTGCAGGACGGGCGCCGGTTGCCGCTGGCGGGACTGTTCGTCGCGACCCGCACGCACATCGCGAGCCCGCTGGCCGGGCAGCTGGGCTGCGCGCTGGTAGCCGGCCCGATGGGGCCTTACGTCGCGACCGATGCGCAGAAAGCGAGCAGCGTGCCGGGCGTGTTCTGCTGCGGCGACCTGGCCCGGCCCGCCGGCAACGTGGCGCTCGCGGTGGCGGACGGCGCGCTGGCGGGCATCGCCGCGCACGGTTCCCTGTTTCCGGCGCGGGCCGTCCTGGCGTGACGCGCGGCATGCCGCGCCGCGCCCTTGACGCTTACGACGTCATGCGGTTCCAGCCCGAGCGCACGGCCGCCTTCATGCGTTCCCACGTGGACGAGCCGCTGCCGCCGTAGCGGGTATCCCAGTCGCTGCGCAGGTCGGATTCCACGTCGTCCCAGTTGCGGCCCTGGTAGCGGGCGTCGCGCCGCATCTCGTTGCCGTAGCGGTAGGCCGGCGCATAGTCGTCGTAGGTGCCGCCCAGGCTGGCGTAATTCGTCTGCCAGTCGTTGCGGTAGTAAGTGTCGTCGTCGGACGCGCTGCCCTGCAGCGGCTGCACCTCGACTTCCGTGTGGCGCACGGTGTCCTTGATGTTCTGCTGGCGCTGGCTGACTTCCTTGCCGACGACGACTTCCTCGACCACGCGCGCGGATTTCTGCACGATGGCTTCCTCTGCCGTTTCGCGCAGTTCGATCGTCTGGTCCTTGAGCGCGGCGACGTCGGCCGGGTCGAGCGGCTGGTCGACCGGACGGCGTTCCACGCTGACGTGCTCCTCGCGCAGCGACACCGTCTCGTTCACGGGCGTCTCGACCAGGCGCGAGAACACGCGCACGCCGCCCCGTTCGACCTGGCGCTTGCCGACCCGGACTTCTTCCTGCACGACCGGGATCGCGGCCTTGCCGGTGGTCCGGTCGACGGCCGTCTCGCGCTGCAGCGAGTCGGAACGCGAGGTCGAGTCGGACAGGCTGCCGGACAGGTTGCCGCCCTGTGTGCCCGACTGCATCGAGCCGGCGGCCAGCGACGGCGACGTCTGCGGCTGGTAGGCGCTCGTGCCCAGCGATGCGGCGTTGCCCGCCAGGTCGTGGCGCTCGTCGATGTCGATCGGGCCGAAGCGTTCGATCACGTCGGCGGCGCGTTCCACCTCCGGTTCCGACGACGTGGTCAGGGTCAGCACGTGCTGGCCGCCCGCGACTGCGGTGGAATAGCGGGTCGCATGTTCGTCGTGGTCCGAGCCGAACAGGTTTTCGAAGAAGTGCTTGATCGAGGCGCCCACGCCTTCCTCGTGGGTCGCGCCGAGCGTCGCGCCGGCCGTCGTCGTGGTGCCGGACAGGTCGGCGCTGGAGACATAGACGTTGTCGCGGGTGAAGCCCGATGCCAGCAGTTCGTCCATCGCGTTCTGGGCATCGCTGCGGTTGTCGAACACCGCTACGAGAGTATGTTGCATGATGCGTCCTCCGGTGAATGTCACGTGGGTGAGGTGTCGCCGTGCTCGTCGAAGCGCTCGACGCTGACCTGCTCGGACTTGAGCATGACCGTGTCGACGTGGTGTTCTTCGCGGCGGGTGCGCGTGATGTGGAGCTCTTCCTTGATGCGCAGCCGCCGTTCGACGACCAGCACTTCCTCGAGAATCGGTACCACGAGCGTATCCCCTTCGTAGCGGGTCGCGGGCGCCTGGTCGAGCGGGACGATGCGGTCCACCGGCACATGGTGGACCTCGACGTCGTCGCGCAGCAGGCGTTCGTCGATCCGGCAAGGGGTTTCGGCGACAGTCTTGTGGATGCGTACGCCGCGACCCGTGTCGACGATCCGTTTCTCGACCCACGCCTCCTCATGGACCACGGGAACCCGCACGAGCTCCTGTTTTTCCTGATCGGGTTTTGCTGAGTCAAGGGACACGGTCCGCCTCCGGGATCACGACACTGGAGCGACCGAGATTACTCTATTGTCTACGGTTCCCGCGCACCGTTGCCTCCCCTCAATCGAGACTGTAGGACGGGACGCCGGGCGGCGTCATGGCCGGCGCAGCGCCGCAAGCACATCCGCCGGTACCTGCAGCGCCGTCCCGTGGCGCATGCGCCGCGCCGTGCCTTCGTCGGGGAAGTGCATCTGCGCGGTCACGTCTTCCCAGTGCACGAGGTCGCGCGAGCGCAGCGCGCCGTAGTGCTTCGTCGTGTAGGCGTCGTAGTACACGATGACGTCGTCGCCCACCTGCAGCGCCGTCGGGCCCTCGGTCCACAGGCCGGCGGGCGAGATCGGCGCGCCCAGCGGTTCGAACGGCCCCTGCAGGCCGGCGGCGCGCGCCAGCTGCAGGTATTTGCGGGGCGGGTGGCGGGTCTCGTCCTTCACGAGCAGCCAGTCGCCGCGGTGCGTGCGCAGGAACGTCGCGTCGATGACGGAAAAGCCCGGATCGTAGAACAGGCGGGTGGGCGTGAACGTGGCGAAGTCGCGCGTCGTCGTCGCGTAGATGCGGTGGTTGTATTTGTTGGCGCCGGCGTCGTCGCCGGCCGCTTCGGATGCCGCGAACCGGCCCGGGATCGTCGACGACCAGAAGATCAGGTATTCGCCGCGCTTCTCGTCCCACGCGATCTCCGGCGCCCACGCGTTCAGGGTCGTCGGCTCGTGCGCCATCACGGGCAGCTCGCGTTGCGGCGACCAGTGGACGAGGTCCGGCGACGACGCGTAGCCGATGCCCGTCTCGTTCCAGCCGCTCGTCCACACCATGTGGTAGATCCCGTCCGGACCGCGCACGATGCACGGGTCGCGCATCAGCTTCGCCTTCCCGACCGTGGGCGCCACGTAGCTGCGGCCGCCGTTCAGCGCTTCCCAGCGGTAGCCGTCGACGCTCCCGGCCAGGTGCAGGCCGTCCTGGCCGTTGTCGATGAAGTAGGCGAATACGTAGGCGTCCTGTTGCGTTGCCGGTTTGATGCCCGCGCAGCCGCTCAGTGCAGCCACGCCGAGGGCCGTCAGTACGGTGCGGCGTTTCATTTATGCTCCTCGTCGCCCAGCGGGCGCTCTACGGTGTGATGGGGACTCGGCGGTACGGCAAACGCCGCGACCGGATCGGGATGGGCGGGATCGAACGCGAAATCGTCGACGATGAAACCGGCCGCCGGTACGCGCGCCTGGCGCAGGCCCAGCACGACGGCCTTCGCCAGCTCGTAGCTGCCGTAGCTGTCGTGGTGCGTGTTGTCCAGGCGGCCCGGCGCGAGCGCCGCGAATGCGGCCTTCGAGCCTTCCGGACCCAGCGCCTCGTAAAAGACTTTGCTCATCGCGTTCAGGTCGATGAACGGCACGTTCAATTCCTGCGCCGACTGGCGAGCGGCCTCGGCGTAGTCCTTCAGCGACGGGATCACATGGCCGTCGGCGTCGAAGCCGCGCCGCTCCATCGACGACACGATCACGGGCAGGCCGCCGTGCGCGCGGACGGCGTCCACGTGGGCCTTGATCTCGGCCTTGTACGTCGTGAACGGGCCGCCCTTGCCATCCTTGATCTGCTTCTGGTCGTTGTGGCCGAACTGCATGAGGAGCGTGTCGCCCGGCTGCATGCTGCTCACGATCTTGTCCAGCCGGCGGCGCGCGAGCGAGTCGCGGTAGGTCTCGCCCGATTCGCCGTGGTTGGCGACGGCGATGCCGGGCTTGAAGAAGCGCGGCAGCATCTGGCCCCAGCTGTTGTACGGTTCCGCCGGCTGGTCGCAGACGGTCGAATCGCCCAGCAGGTACAGGGTCGGCACGTGCGCCGGCGCGATGGCGATCGTGCGGACGGCCGGATGCGCGCCGTTGATTTCCAGCGTAAGGCGCGGGTCCCAGTTCCACGCTTCCTCGACGGTTTCGCGTGGCGCTTTCAGTTTCACCTCGCCGCCGCTCGGGATCCTGGGCGTGCGCACGTTGACGGTGAACGTCTTCGTGACGGTTTCGCCCGGCCGGGTCGCCACGTTTTCCAGCATCAGGCGGCGCAGTTCGGATTTCACCGTCGTCGTGGTCGCGGCCTTGTCGTCGCCCAGCGTGACGGTGACCGTGTAATTCCCTTCCGGGAGGTCGACGGAAAAATAATAGGGATGGACGCCGTCGGGCCGGCCGCCCGGCTCGAGGCCGTAGCCGCGCGCGGTGCTGTAGACCGCGTCGACGGGCGTGTAGCCGGCCGGCGCCTTGCCGGGGCCGAAGGCGAATTTCCACTCTGCGGCATGGCCGTTGGCCGCGCAGGCGGCGAGAAGCAGGGCGCTGATCGCCCCGCGGATCGATGGGTTCATGGTCTTCCTGTGGTTCTATTCAGCGCTCGAACGCGCCCAGGTCCGGTGCCTTGCCGCGGAAGGGCAGGCCCACGTCGACGCCGCGGTCGATGACGGCGCTGGCGGCAGACGGGTGGAACATGGGCAGGTCCGGCAGGCTGCCGTCCGGCTTGCGCGGCGCGTCCCAGCCGGTGGGCGCCACGCTGTCGAAGTCGGACGGCTTCAACGCAAGGTGCAGATCCCAGGAGTTGGCCGCGCTGTCCGCGCCTTCCACCTTCAGCGCCGCACCCGCCGGGTAGGCGAGGTTGTTGCGCAGGGTGCCCAGGTAGACGGGACCGCCGTCAGGGGCCACGCCGAGCATATTGTAATCGATAACATTTCCAAAAGCCGTATTGCCGAAGAAGTCCAGCGCGATGGGATGATGGTTGGCATAAAAACCCGACACCTTGTTGTCGAAGGCGACGGAAAACCGCACGACGTGCTTCACGCCGTTCGGCACATATTTGCCGCCATAGCCGCCCGCCTTGATGCCGTTGCCGTTCCCCGCCGCGAGCGGCGTGTGCGTGCCCGGCAGGTAGCCGTGCTGCCACGCCCACGAGTATTCGATGGTCACCGGCGAGTACGCGTTGATCAGGTCGAAGCCGTCGTCCGTGTTCGCCCACGCGCGGCAGCCGCGGAACACATTGCCCGGATGGCCCGCGCTCACGTGGGCGCCGAAGCCGTCCGCGCTCTGGCCCGCGCCGTTCGATGTGTACGGATCGTAGTTGTGGTGCGAATCGCTGTTCAGTACGAGGTTCCAGCCGCCGTCCTTGATGAACAGGCCCGGGCCCATGTTGTGGTGCAGGTTCAGCTGCTCGAACACGTCGTGGTTCGCATCGACCCACACGCCCCACGATTCGTGGTTCAGCCGGTTGTCCGGCTGCTGCGGCGCGCCCGTGATCTCCAGGCCTTTCAGCTGGATCCAGTCGGCGACGACTTCGATGCCCTTGACGCGGCAATCGTCCTTCATGCCCGAGAAATCGAACACCGGCGTCTCGCCCGGATACGCCCAGTAGCGGATCGGCTGCTGTTCCGTGCCGCTCTTGTCGAGGACGATGGCGGACACGGTCGCGCGGCGCGACGCGCACGCCGCGGTGGCCTTCGTGTAGGCGTAGCGGCCGCCGCGGAAATATACGGTGTCGCCCGGCTGCGCCACGGCCTGCGCGTGCGCGAACGATTGCCATGGGGCGGCCAGGGTGCCGGCCGCGGTGTCGCTGCCGGTCGGTGCCACGTACCAGGTCGCGGCGGATGCGTGCCCGGCGACGAGCGCCGCGGCAATGACGAGGAAACGATGCATGTCAGGTCTCCTGGTTACGGGGCAGCGCGTCGCCGATCAGCGCCAGGTTCTGGATGGCGGCGAGGCCCCATTGCGCCGTCTCGTTCGTGCTCACCCACGGCACTTCGTCGACGGGATGCAACACGTCCGGCCCGGCCACGCGTACGGTACGGAACGGACGCTGCCTGACTTCGCCCGCGAACTCCCGCCACGCGCGCTGCGCCAGCCTGGGGTCCTTGCGCTTCCAGGCCGCGTACGCGGTCAGGCGCGAGTGGCCGACGTACAGCGCATGCGTGGCCCCGTGCGGCGCGCCGAGGCGGCGGCGCTGCTCGTCGACCGGCGCGTTGAACAGTTCGCAGTAGTCGAGCCACGCCCGCTCGAAGGCCGTGTCGCCCGTCAGGCGTATCAGCTCGTCGAAGATCTCGACGGCGCCGAACACGGCGTTCAGGTGCAGGGCCTTCACGTCGGTGCCGATCATGTTGTGCAGCCGGCCCGTGTCCGGCTCGTAGCCCATGCGGTCGCCGTTGAAGAAGCCGTGCGGCATGGCGGCGATGTCGCGCATGCCGGTGACGATCTTGTCGCGGTAGCGCGCGCTGCCGGTGCGCTCCCACTCGGTCAGCCAGTTCGCCACGAGCGATGCCCAGTCCGTGCCGAAGCTGATCCGCGCCGGGTAAGGCCCCTTGGGCGGCTGGTTCGCGAGCTTGCGGACCGGATCGACGTCGTCCAGCCTGCGGTCCGCATCGAGCACCTCGCGCATGATGTCGCCGGTGCGCTCGTCCCCCGTCAGGTAGTAATAAAAGCGCCGGTAGACGGCCGTGCTGATGCGCACCTGCTTGGCGCTGCAGCCCCAGTGCTGCACGTTGTGGCGCGAGCCGAGCCCCGCGAAACGGCCCAGGTGGTAAGTATCGACTTCGCTCGTGTGCCGCACCATCGCCTCGCCCATGCGGAAGATGTCGGCGCGGCCCGTGCGCAGGAACGAGTACCACAGCCACAGGTCGGGCGACAGTTCCGAATTGTCCCACGCGAAGCCGCCCACGTCGTAGCGCCAGTCGTGGCGGTCGGCGTCGTAGGTGTGGCGGATGTCGCCGTAGTCCCAGAAGCCGTACCAGCGGCGCTGCTCGACTTCCTTGCGGTAGAAATCGAAGCGCGCGTCCAGCTGGTCTTCGATCGCAGCGCGCGCCGGCGTGCTGCGGTCCGGCAGCGACCACAGGGTGCCGAACACCTGCGTCGCGAGGATGTGCGCGGGTGCGGGCACGAGCTGCGGCGGCGTCTGCACCGCCTGCGCGATCTCCACCAGGCGGGCGCGCGGCGGCGTCGCCTCGAACGCCCACAGCGTGATCTCGCTGCTGCGCGCGACGCCGACCGGCGTGCCGAAGCCTTTCTCGTAATCCTCGTACGTGATCTCCAGGCCCTGCAGCTCCTCGGCATGCGTGTCCATGCCCATGCCGTCGTGGTAGAAACGCAGGTCCATCGCGGGCGCTTCCGGGGACCACATCCAGACGGTGGCGCGCGCCGTGTCCGTGTGGGCGTCGCGGATGTCCAGCTGCGTCGGGTGGCGCTGCCAGAAGTCGCGCAGGCCGAACGCGACGCCGCCGGACACGCCGCCCACATAGCCGGTACCGGGCGCGCGCCGGCCCCAGGCCGAATCGACCCAGCCGCATCCGGCCTTCGTGCGCTTGCGGATGCGGAAGCTGTCGGCCGACAGCTGCGCCAGCGACACGTCGCCCCACGCCGGCACGAGGTGCAGCAACGGCGCGACCTTGTCGGCCACGGGCGGGCAGCGTTCGCCCGCGAGCTGGGCGCGGCGCACGTCGGCGCCCGGGTCGCGCCGCAGGCCGGTCAGGTTGCGCACGCCCTCGGCCCACAGGCCGCCGTCCTCGCCGGCGAAGCGCACGTGGCGGTCGTGCAGCGCGTCGCGCAACGGCACGTCGAACGTGAGGCCGATGCCGCGGATGAAGTCTTGCCGCTCGTCGCCGTCGAACACGAACGTGTGCATGATGCGGATCGACTCGGCGCCCGCGTACAGGTAGAGCCGGACGGTGAACGGGAGCCAGGCGCGGGTCTTGTCGCGGTGCCGGCCTTCCAGCCTGATCACGCTGCGCACCGGGCCTTCCTGCTCGAGCGTCACTTGCTCGACTTCGCTCACGAATTCGCTGCGGCGCGTGCTGCCTTCCGGCTGGTCGTCGCGCAGCGCGACGAGGCGGACGTCGCGCGCGATGTCGCGGCCGGCGCGGCGGATGGCCGTCACGAGCACGGGGCCGCGTGACGGCACGGCGCATTCGACGACGCCCGTGCCTGCGACGAAGCCCCCGGCCGCGCGGCGCACGGTGACGGCCTGTTGCGCGCGGGCGCGCGGCGCGCCCGGACGCACGCGCAGGGCGGCGTCGGGGCGGACGCTTGCGCCGAGCGCGTGGGCCGTCCATTTCAGCGAGCCGTCAGGCCAGACCGCCAGCGGCCAGCTTTGCGCGGGCACGTCGCCGGAGGCGCCGTCGACCACGAATGGCTGGTCCTTGCCGACGGCGCCGCGCGGCCACGGCACGCCGAATGTCGTGCCGGCGCTGAACGCGGGTGCGCCTTCCAGCCAGCCCAGCGCCGCCCCGTCGGGTGGCTGCGCCGGCGTGGCCGCCGCCCGCGCCGTCCCGCCCAGCGGCAGTGCCGCGGCCACCGAGGTGACACGTGCGGTGGCGCGGAAGAAGTCGCGGCGGTCCATCAGCGCGCCGACAGGCTCACGCGCACGGGCGCGGCCACGCGCGCCGCTTCATCCGTCACGGTGCGCTGCCACTGCTCGCGCGAGGTGATTTCGCCGGCGCGCGTCCACGCGGCGCCCACGTAATAGCGCAGCGGCTGGCCGGACGTCACTGGCGCCAGCATGAACGCGTTGCGCGCATCGGTGCCGAAAGCCGGGTTGCCGGCGGACGGCAGGATCACGGCCACGCCGAAATCGCCGCTCTTCTTCTGCGCGACCCACTGGACGAGGGCTTTCGATTTTGCGTCTTCCGTGAACGTGGACTTGGCGTCCTCGCCCTTGTCGGCCGGTTCCTTGTTCAGGCCCACGGCCGCCTGCAGCGGACCGGTGCCCGCGAACGTGAAGGTGCTGTCGATGCGGTCGAAGTAATGGCCCGCGTCCACGGTGAAGCGCTTGACCTCGGCCACCCTGGTGCCGGCGGCGTCCCAGCCGTCGTAGGTCAGTTCGAAGATCGCGCGCACGGGGCCGTTGGCCAGCACTTTCCAGTGCGTGAAGTTGATGCCCGAGACCAGCTTGCCGCCGGCCCAGATGCCCGTGCCGCCGGCGCCCAGCGTCGTGCCGACGTTGTACATGTCGATGCCTTCGCCCTCGTCGTGGTGGTAGTGGTCGTGGCCGATGTTGTACCAGCGGTCGACGATCGGGTACGGGACCCGCTTGAACCAGATATCGAGGCCGCTCGTCTTCAGGACTTCCTTGTCGGAGCCGGCGGGCGCCGGGGCGGCGAGGGCGGGGCCGTAGGTGCGGTGCGCCACCTTGTCGTTCTCCCACGCGAAGTCGTCGAGGCGTTCCGGCACGATGCGGGCCCAGACCTTGGTGGGGAACGGGGGCACGACGGCGTCCGTCTTTTCGACCGTGAACGTGGCGCGCTTCTCGCCCGGCGCGAAGTCGTGCTGGAACAGCAGTTCGCCGTACGCGACGCCGTTCTTCTGCGGATCCTTCGCTTCCGGCGCCACGTTCGTCACCTGGTGCGGCAGTATGCGGCCGGCCCCGTCCTTCACGACGATGTGCTGGATGCCGGCATGCGGCAGCGCGTCGTTGACGCTCTTCCACGGGATGGCGATGGTTTCCGCCGGCCGGGCGATGGCCAGATCGTGGGTGACGGTGACGGTCAGGCGCTCCGCTGCGTGGGCAGTGGTGGCGAGGGCGGCGAGGGCGAACAGCGGCAGGGAGAGTTTCATCGTTCGTGGCGGCGTAAGGGTCCAGTGGGAATATGCCCGTCGAGTATCGATTCGGCGGCTCCCGGGTGTCAACTTACGGGCGGTGACGGGCGCCATTCAATCAGCGCGTTGAGCGATGGTCTTTACGCGCATGACCCGCAAAGCCAGTGTTTTGGCTCGCAAGGACAAGGCGCCGGGCCGTGGAATGCGCGGGCTTTCCATTACTCTAATGGGGCTTGACGTTCATGCAACGTGAACGGGGCAGGGGAGACACTTATATCGGTCGGAAAGACCGGAAGGGCAAACATGAGAGACAAGTACAAGCTCGTAGGGCCGATCTACGACTGGCTCAGCGCGTTCTACAGCGGCAAATCGATCCACCGCTGCAAGGTCGCCATGCTCGACAAACTGCGTCCGGGCGACAGGGTGCTGTTCGCCGGCGTCGGCCACGGCCGCGACGCGGTCCACGCCGCGCGGCTCGGCGCCGACGTCACCGTGGTCGATCTGTCGGCCACCATGCTGAAGAAATTCCAGGCCAATCTCGAACGCGAAGGCATCGTCGACGTGCGCATCCGCCAGGTGCACAGCGACATCATGCTGGTCGAAGAATTCGAGCAGTACGACATGGTCGTCGCGAACTTCTTCCTGAACGTGTTCGAGCAGGACATGATGCTGCGCGTGCTCGCGCACCTGATCCGCCTGGGCCGCCCGGGCGCCCACATTGTCGTCGGCGATTTCTCGTTCCCGACCGGGAACGTGTTCAGCCGTGTCGTCAAGACCCTGTACTGGTACGGGGCCGTCGGCTTCTTCTGGCTATTCGCCGGAAACGCCTTCCATAACATCTACAACTATCCGGAGTGGATGAAGAAGTTCGGCCTGCAGGTCGGCGAACAGAAGCACTACAAGCTGCTGCTGCTCGATTGCTATTGGTCGGTCATCGGGCAGAAACCGGCCTGAGACCCAACACCGTCGTCCCCGCGAAAGCGGGGATCCATGCTGAGCTGAACAGGACGCTCAGTATGGGTTCCCGCGTGCGCGGGAACGACGGGTGCCTGCAATCCAACCGGAGCCCACATGAGCCAACACGCTGTCGCGCTGGAGCGGCGCATCGCCGCCGACCTGTCCCATCACGATACGGCCAGGCGTGCCGCCGTACTGCGCCAATACGGCGGCCACGCGCTGTCGTTCTGCACCATGCAGCCGGGCATGTCGTATTTCGAAGTGCCCGGCGTCGGCTACATCGCCTTCGCGAAGTACTGGGGCATGCGCTTCGCGCTGGGCGAGCCCGTGTGCCCGCCGCACCTGCGCGACGCGATGCTCACCGCCTTCGTCGACCGCTATCCCGACGCCGTCTTCGTCCAGGTGGGCAAGGGCGTCGTCGACCACCTGCATGCCCGCCACGGCTATTACGGCACGCAGTTCGGCAGCGAGTCGCGCCTGGACCTCGCCACATTTTCACTTCGCGGCGCGCGCAAGCAGGTCATCCGCACGGCGATCAATGCCGCCCGCGCGGATGGCATCGAGATTCGCGAGGGCGGCTTCGACCACGACGTGCGCCGCATCTCCGACGCGTGGCTCCGCACGCGCCGCTGCAAGAACAACGAGATCCGCTTCCTGATCCGGCCGATGATCGTCGACTACCGCGAAGGCACGCGTTACTTCTACGCCTACCGCGGCATCGACGCCGTCGGCTTCGTGTTCTTCGATCCGCTGTACCGCGACGGCCGCCTGGCCGGCTACGTGCCGAACATCTCGCGCTCGTCCGCCAACTTCCGGCAAGGCCTGTGGTATGCGCTGATGGCGTACGCGATCGCGCGCTTCCAGGAAGAAGGCGTGCCGTGCGTGGACCTGGGCCTGACGCCGCTGATGCTGGCCGACGAGGTCGAGCCGCAGGAATCGCGCGTGCTGCGCGCCACGTTGTCCGTGATCCGCGAGCGGATGGACTTCCTCTACAACTTCAAGGGGCTGGAATTCGCTAAGTCGCGCTTCCAGGGGCAGGTCGACAAGACGTATTGCTGCCACCGGAACGCGCTGCCCGCCCTCGCCATGACGGCCATGTTCCGCCTGACGCGGATCATCTAGGCCATGGAGACACCCATGACGACCACCATCAACGAGGCAGTCGACGGGCTGCCGGACGTGCGCGACGCCTTTGCCGGCAAGCGCATCCTGCTTACGGGCGCGACGGGTTTCGTCGCGAAGGTCCTGCTGGAAAAGCTGATCCGCACCGTGCCCGACGTCGGGCGCATCGTGCTGCTGATCCGCGCAGGCAGCCACGGCGATGCCCGCGCGCGCTTCGAGCGCGAGGTCGCGGCTTCGTCCGTGTTCGACCACCTGCGCGCCGTGCGTCCCGCCTGGCTGGAACGCTTTATCGCCGAGCGGGTGGACTGCGTGACGGGCGAGATCACGGCGCCCGGCTTCGGCCTCGCGCCCGCGCGCTTCGCCGAGCTGGCGCGCGGCGTGGACGTGGTCGTGAACGCGGCCGCCAGCGTCGACTTCCGCGAGCCGCTCGACGAAGCGCTCGCCATCAATACGCTGAGCCTGCGCCACGTGACGGCGTTCGCGCGGGTGGCGGGCGCGCCGCTCGTGCACGTGTCGACCTGCTATGTGAACGGCTACCACCGCGGCGAGATGCGCGAGGCCGTCGTCGCGCCGGCAGGTAGCGCAAGCGACGTCATGCCGCGCCATCGCGACGGCTGGTACGACGTCGACGCGCTGATCGCTTCCCTGCAGCGCAAGATCGAGCGGCTGCGGGCGAAGGCTGGCGGCGCGGATCCGGAACGGCTGCGCCGGCGCCTGACGGACCTCGGCATCGCCCACGCCCAGCGCCACGGCTGGAACGACACCTACACGTTCACCAAGTGGCTCGGCGAGCAGGTCGCCCTCCGGGCCATGCACGGGCATGCGTTGACGATCGTGCGGCCGTCCATCATCGAAAGCACGCTGCGCGAGCCGGCGCCCGGCTGGATCGAAGGCGTGAAGGTGGCGGACGCCGTCATCCTCGCCTATGCGCGCGGCAAGACGAGCTTCTTCCCCGCGCGGCGCGAAGGCATCATCGACGTCATCCCCGTCGACCTCGTGGCGAACGCCATCGTGCTGGCGGGTGCGGAGGCGCTGTCCGCCGGGCCCGGCCGGCGCATCTACCAATGCTGCAGCGGTTCGACGAATCCGCTCGCGCTGGGTGAACTGATCCGGCTGCTGCAGGCGGAATCCAAACGCAACTGGCGCAAGTACGACCGCCTGTTCCACGCCGAGCCGAAGCACGATTTCCGCACGGTCGGGGAGGGCACGTTCCGGTTTTTCATGGGCGCGTTCGGCATCGGCGCGACGGCGTGGAATGGCCTGCGCCGCCTCGCGGGCGCGCCGGGTGCCCCGCACGCGCTGGACAAGCTGCGCACGACGCGCCTGCTGGCGCTGACGTTCGCCTTCTACGCGCATCCGCGCTACCGGTTCCACAACGCCGGCCTGCTGGCCCTGGCTGCGCGCTTCGGGGAGGACGCGCGGCGGCTGTATCCGGTGGATGCGCGCCTCGTCGACTGGGAAGACTACCTGTGCCGCATCCACATGGCGGGGCTGAACCGATATGCGCTGCGGCGGCGGGACGCGGTGCCGGAAGAACCGGCAGCCGCAGCTGCGCCAGCCACCGCTGCGCCAACTGCGGGCGTCGACCCTTTGGCGGCGCCGGCCTCGCGCTGACGGGCGGTGCGGCAAGCCGGACCGGCTTGTCCAACCATTATGCAACTAACCGACCAGTACGGCCGCCCACACCAGAACCTCGCCACCAGCACGCCGGGAGGCGCGGGCGGCATGCGATGTAAATATGCGCCCCTTCGGACGTGACTGCGCTATGATGTTTTCCCAATGGACGCAACGTGCATGCGCGCCCGGCCGGTTCCCTGGAGGAGCTCGTGAACCTTTCGCCTTTACCCCTCGCGGTATTCGTCGTCGACGCGGCAGGGAAGATCACGAGCTGGAACCGCGCCTGCGAAAAGCTGGCGGGCTATGGCGCGGCGGCCATCCGTCACTGCAGCCTCGACCAGATCATCGCCTTCGACGACCCGGCGGCCGTGACCTGGATCGGCGAGCGCGTCAACCAGGATTCGACGGGAGAACTGATTTGCGCGGACGGGCACCGGGTGCCGGTGCGGGTGACGGTGGCGCCGCAATCGCTCGATCCCGACCAGCCCGGCGGCTACAGCGTCATCGTCGTGCCGCGTGCCGGCCTGGCGCCGACCCGTTACGCATTGATCCAGGACCTGCCCATCGCCGACATCATCGAGGAATTGCCGTGCGTGTTCTACGTCATCGACCAGAGCGGGCATCTGCTGTTGTGGAACCACCAGCTGGAAGACGCGCTCGAGATGGCGAGCGAGGAGTTGCCGACGTTTAACGTCAAGAATTTCTTCGACGAGCGCGACCAGGCGATGATCGTGGAAAAGATCCTGGACGCCTTCGAGCGCGGCAGGTCGTACCACGAGGCCGACCTCGTCGGCAAGCACGGCAAGCGCACGACCTTCCTGTTCCATTGTTCGCGTGCGAGCCTGGGCAACCTGCCGGTCGTGTTCGGCACGGGCCTCGACATCACGTCGCGCAAGGAAGCCGAGCGCGGCCTGCGCGTGCGCGAGCGCGCCATGTACGCGAGCGTGAATGCGATCGTGATCACGTGCTGCGCGGACGGCGCCGACAACGTGATCGAGTACGTGAATCCCGCGTTCGAGCAGATCACCGGCTACACGCTGGCCGAGGTGAAGGGCCGCAATCCGCGCTTCATGCGCGTCGAGGATTGCGACGTGGGCGAGCAGCACCGCATCCACGACGCCGTCGCGCGCCGGCAGAGCGTGCGCGCCGTCCTGCGCAACCGGCGCAAGAACGGCGAGATCTTCTGGAACGACTTGCGTATCGATCCCGTCGGCAGCATGGAGGGCGAGGTGTCGCACTTCGTCGGCGTGATCAACGATATCACCGAAGCCCGCCATTACGAGCGCCGGCTGCAGCACCTCGCGCACCATGACGCGCTGACCGGTCTCGCCAACCGCACGCTGCTGCTGGAACGACTGAAGGCGGCGATCGATGCGGCGTCGTCCCATCGCCGCCAGGGAGCGCTCGCGTTCCTCGACCTCGACAACTTCAAGCACATCAACGACACCTTCGGCCACGAAGCCGGCGACGCCGTCCTGCGCGAGGTCGCGGCCCGCCTGCGCGACAGCATGCGCGAGGAAGACACCGTGGCGCGCCTGGGCGGCGACGAATTCGTCCTCGTGATCGCCGAGCAGACCGACGTCACCCAGTTGGCCTGTCTCGTCGAGCGGGTGCGCCAGAGCGTGTCGGCGCCCGTCGTCGTGGAGGGCAAGGAGATCCTGCCCGGCACGAGCATCGGCGTCAGCCTGTTCCCGCAGGACGGGCGCACGGTCGACGCCGTCATGCGCGCGGCCGACGCCGCCATGTACCACGCCAAGACCCTCGGCCGCAACAACGTGCAGTTCTATTCGGAGGAACTGAACCAGGTCGTGCACCAGCACCTGTTGCTGGAAGCGAGCCTGAGCCGTGCGATCCGCAACGGCGAACTGGTGCTCGGCTACCAGCCGAAGGTCGATCTGCGCACGGGCAAGGTGGTGGGCGCCGAGGCGCTCGTGCGCTGGCAGCATCCGGTCGACGGCATCATCGCGCCGGACATCTTCATTCCCGTCGCCGAGCAGACGGGCCTGATCATCCCGCTGGGCGACTGGGTGCTGGACGAGGCATGCGCCACGCTGCACGCGCTCGCCGCCGTGGGCATCGAGGACTTCGTCATCGCGGTGAACCTGTCCGCCCGCCAGCTGCGCCAGCGCCGCTTCGTGAACCGGCTGGCGGACACGCTGGCGCGGCACGGCGTCCCCGCGCACCGCCTGGAGCTGGAAGTGACGGAGAGCCAGCTGATGGACCACCCCGAAGAAGCGCGCGACGCGCTGGCCCAGTTGAAGCTGCTGGGCGTACGCCTGTCGATCGACGATTTCGGGACCGGTTACTCGAGCCTCAGCCACCTGCAGAAATTCCCCGTCGACTGCATCAAGATCGACCGGTCGTTCCTCGGCGGGGGCACGGATCCGGACGACGGCCATGAAGTCATCACGCGCGCCATCATCGCGCTCGGCCACAATCTCAAGTTGCAGGTGATCGCGGAAGGCGTCGAGACGATCGAGCAGCTGACGTTCCTGCGCGATCACGACTGCGACCAGATGCAGGGCTATTATTTCAGTCCGGCCCTCGCCCAGGACGGGCTGCAGGAGATGTTGCGGCGCGACGCGCGCCTGCCGATGTAGATACCGGAGGAGGTGGACGATGATGACGACGAATGTCGACGCCGTGCGCAGCGAGGTGCGCCGGGTGCTGCTGGCCACGCTGGCCATCCTGCTCGTGCCGGCCGTGGCGATGCGCTTCACGCACGAGGTCGACTGGGGCGCCGGCGATTTTCTCGTCGGCGGAGCGCTGCTGGCCGGAACCGGCCTGGCTTACGTACTGGCGAAGCGGTGCATTGCGGGCCCGACTGGCCGCGTGCTGGTCGGCGGCCTGCTTGCGGTCGGGCTGCTCCTCGCGTGGGCAGAACTCGCCGTCGGCGTGTTCCACTGACGCCGGCCTGTCAGGCGTACTCCCCCGTGTGCAGGACCGCGTAGGTGTGGCGGCCGGCTTCCTTGGCGGCGTACAGTGCGCGATCGGCCGTTTCCATCAGCGCCCGCGGGTCGACGCTGCCGCCGGACGCGAGGCCGATGCCGATCGTCGTCCCGACTTTCAAGGTGCGGCCGGCCACCGCGAACGGCTGCGCGATCGCGTCCAGGATCTTGCGGGCGACGCGTTCGACGTCGGCGTCGCTGCGCACGTCGTGCAGCAGCACCGTGAATTCGTCGCCGGCCAGGCGCGCGACCAGGTCGGTCGAGCGCACGCTGGTGCGCAGCCGGCGCGCGAATTCCACGAGCACGTCGTCGCCGGTCGCGTGGCCGTAGCGGTCGTTGATCTGCTTGAAGAAGTCCACGTCCAGGTACAGCAGCGCGCAGTCGCGGTCGCCCTGCCGCGAGCGGTTGGCGGCGCCTTCCAGCGCCTGCTCGAAGCGGCGCCGGTTCGGAAGCTGCGTGAGCGGGTCCGTGTGCGCCAGGGCGTGCAGGCTGCGCTCGTGCATGCGCGAGGCGGTGGCGTCCGTCGTCAGGATGTACACGCCGAGCACGCGGCCGTCGCGCATCTGCGGGAGGAACGTCGAGTGGGCGATGCGCGTGTGGTTCTTGCGCACGATCTCGTGTTCGCACTGCGACGCGTTGCCGAGCCAGGCCTGCTCCAGCGCCCTGGCCTGCGGCGCGTAGAAGCCGGGGCCGAACGCTTCCTCGACGGTGAGGCCGAGGATCCGCTCCGGCGGCACGCCCAGCCACGATGCGTGCACGGCGTTGGCGAACGCATAGCGGCGGTCGGCGTCCAGGTGGGCGATCAGCACCGGCACGTTGTCGGTGATCGTGCGCAGGCGCTCCTCGCTCTCGGCCTGGCGCAGCTCGGAGAGCTTGCGGGCGGTCATGTCGAACGCCATCGCGTAATAGCCGTCCGGCGTACCGTCCAGTGCGCGCTGCGGCACGAACATGCACTGGTAATGCAGCTGGCGGCCGTTCACCTCGATGACGTCCTCGAACGTGCTGCATTCGCCCGCGTGGACGCGGCGCAGGTGTGGTTCGAGCTTGGCGTATTCATGTGCCGAATAGGCGTCGCGCACGTCGTGGCCGATCAGCGCTTCGGCCGCCTTGCCATAGAACTGGATGGCGCGGCCGTTCAGGAACACGAACTTGCCCGCTGCGTTCACCTTGCCGATCAGCGCCGGCAGGTTTTCCGTGATGGCGCGCAGCCGGCGTTCGCTGGCTTCCAGCTGTTCGCGCGCCGTGTTGCGTTCGGTGATGTCGGTCATCGCCACGACGGCGCCCAGCATCCGCCCGTTGGCGCTTTTCAGCGGACGGCCGCTGGCCAGCAGGGTGGCGGCAGGGCGGCGCGGCGGCGCGATGGCCATCGCCTGTTCGCGCACGACCTCGCCACGCAGGACGCGGGCGAGCGGCACTTCGTCCGGCGCGAGCGGCGTGTGGCCGTCCGCTTCGTACAGGGCGTAATGCGTCGGCCAGTCGGCCGTCTTGACGCAGGCGCGGTCCAGGCCGTGCAGCATGCGGGCCTTCTTGTTGAACAACGTGAGGCTGCCCTCGGCGTCGCAGGCGACGACGGCGACGTCGATCGATTCCAGCACGGCGTCCAGCAATTCCTGCTTTTCGTCGAGTTGCTGGCGCGTGCGGTTGCGCTCGGAGACGTCGTCGATGAACGCGCCGATGCAGCGCCGGCCCTGCCATTCGTAGGCGCCGACTTTCATCTCGACGGTGATGCGGCGGCCGCTCGCCGTCAGCGCCGGCAGTTCGACCTGCCGGTCGACGACGGTGCTGAAGCCCGTCTGCGTGAAGCGGCGCATGCCCTCGACGTGTGCCGCGCGCAGTTCTTCCGGCACGATCAGGTCCGCCAGCGAACGGCCCACGGCCTCGCGCCGGCTCCAGCCGAAGATCCGTTCGGCTGCCGGGTTCCATTCGGTGATGCGGCCCTCGGGATCGGCGCCGACGAACGCGCTGTACGACGTCGCGACGATCGTCCGGTTCCAGCTTTCGGCATCGCGGAGCAGCGTCTCGGCCGCCTTCCGCTGGGCGATTTCCGTGGTGAGGTCCGCCAGGCGGGCTTCCAGTTCCGCCGTGCGTTGGGTCACGCGCTGCTCCAGTTCCGCGTTGAGCGACTTGAGGGCCTGTTCAGCCATCACGCGCGCCGTCGTGACGCGGGCCTGGTTCAGTTCCACTTGGACCAGGTCGGCCAGGTCGCGCAGGCACTGGCGCTGCGCGTCGTCGAAGCGGCGCGGGTTGCGGTCGACGATGCACAGCGTGCCCACCGCGTGGCCGTCGCAAAAGAGGGGCTGCCCGGCATAGAAACGGACGTGCGGCTCGCCCTTGACGAGTGGATTGCCGGCGAAGCGCGGATCGGCGGCCGCATCCTCGACGACGAACGTCTCGCATTGCGCGACCGTGTGGGCGCAGAAGGCATCCTCGCGGGCCGTCTGTTCCACGTCGAGGCCGCAGCGCGACTTGAACCACTGGCGCTTGTCGTCGACCAGCGTGATGAGTGCGATGGGCACGCCGAAGGTCATCGCGGCCAGGCGCGTGTAGCGGTCGAAGCGCGGCTCCGGCCGGGTATCCAGCAAGTCGAGCGCGGTCAGTGCCGCGAGGCGAGAAGTTTCCGAGATCGTCTTGGTCATCAGCATGGCCGTTCCAGGTGGTGTGAACGGCGGCGGGGCAGGGGCCGCAAGGAAGGCGCTCGCCGGGAGTTGGGGCGAGTGTCCGGGGGAATGGTAACACTAAATTCCTCACGGAAAGTTTCATTTTTGTGGAATGTGGCGCGACGACTACGTTGCAGTTCACATATTGCTCGGGCGCCGCCATAGTAAAATGGAGGCCCGCGTTCCCCTCCTGGCAAAGGATGTTTCCCCATGGCGCCGATCGATCTCAACGGCTATGACCTCGCCGAACTGAAAGGTTTGCTTTTCGATATCGAGCAGGAAATCAAGCGCCGCGCGCGCGACGAGCGCGATCGGGCGCGCGACCGCATCCACGCGCTCGCGGCCGGCGCGGGCATCCCGCTCGACGCGCTCGTCGAGACCGCGGCGCCGCGCTACCGCAATCCGGCCGACAGCGGCCAGACCTGGACGGGCCGCGGGCGCCAGCCGCGCTGGATCGCCGAGGCGCTGGCCAGCGGACGGTCGCTGGACGATTTCAAGATCTGAGCATCGGCGACGTGTAAGCCGGATCGTGGGCAAAGGGAAGCGGCCGGTTTGCGCGCAGGGTGGCGAGGACCGCTGCGAAGTCGGTCCGGCAGCGGAATCCCAGGTCGCGTTCGATCGCGGACGCGTCGTACACACGGCCGATGCTGGCCGGCAGCGACCAGCCCCGGGCCGCGTAGAGCCTGGCCGCGTCCGGGAAGTGCCGGGCGATCACCGCCGGCGCGTCCGTCTTCAGCCGGGCCGCCTCCGCGCGGTCGAAAGGCGTCGGCGCCGACACGACGTACAGGCCGAAGCCGATGGCCGGCGCCTTCTCCAGCGCGGCGAGGTGCGCGCGCGCGCAGTCTTCGACGGTCAGGCGGCGGTGCAGGAATTCGTTCGCCTTCATGTTTTCGCCGGCAAGATGGTCGTGCGTGTCATCCTCTTCCGGGAAGAATCGTGCCGTCCTCAGCACGATCACGGGCAGGCCGTGGTCCGCATGGAACAGCCGCGCCAGCTCCTCGGCCGTGCGCTTGGTCACGCCATAGATGTTCCGGGGCTGCAGCGGTCCGCTCGTCTCGTCCAGCCAGACGGCGGCGGGCGCGGTCTCGGCGCGGATGGCCTGCGTGATCATCAGCGAGGTGGTCGACGTGAACACGAACCGGCTCGCGCCGTGGGCCACGGCCGCTTCCAGCAGGTTGAGCGTCCCGGTGACGTTCACGTCGACGAACGCCTGGCGCGGATAGCGCGCGATGTCGGGTTTGTGGAGCGCGGCCGCGTGGATCACGCCGTCGAACCGGTGATCGGCGAACAGGCGCCGGACCAGCGGCGCGTCGGCGACGCTGCCGACCACGTCGGTGTGCGGGCCGGGCGCCACGTCGAGGCCGAGCGGGACGTGGCCCGCCTGCCGCAGCAAGGGGGACAGGAAGCGGCCAAGCCAGCCGGAGGAGCCGGTCAGGAGAATTTGCATGTTCGATGTCGAAGTCGTGGGGCGCCGTTCGTCGTCAGGGTGCGGGACCCTTTTTCCAACCAACATTATGACAAGAGGACATCATGAACAAGCAAATCATCTTCAACCTGCCGGTGCAGGACCTGGACCGTTCGAAGGCCTTCTTTGCGGCGCTCGGCTTCACCATCAATCCGCGCTACAGCAACGAGAACGCGCTGTTCATGAACGTCGTCGACGACACCCTGCACGTCATGCTGATGACGGAAGCGTTCTTCGAATCCCTCATCAACAAGCCGGCCGTGCGGGCGCGCGACGCCAACGAGGTGATCATCTGCCTGAGCTGCGAAAGCCGCGACGAGGTCGACAGCCTGATCGCCCGGGCGCAGGCGGCGGGTGCGCGGATTCCGCACCCGCCCGAGGATCATGGCTTCATGTACGACCAGGGCTTCGAGGACCTCGACGGCCATCTGTGGAACCTGGTCTGGACTGCGCCGCAGGAATGAGCCGTCACGGCAGCTGCACCCGGACCACGCCCTCGCTGACGGTCACGTAGAGACGACCCTTGTCGTCGATCGCCAGGCCTCCTGGATTGTTGAGGCCGCCGGGGAGGGGGCCGGGTCGCGTCTGCCACAGGCCGACCTGGCCGGCCACGGTCGTGACCACGCCGCCCGGCGTGATCTTGCGGATCGTCTGGTTGCCGCCGTCGACCACGTACAGGTTGTCCGCTTTGTCGATCACCATATCCCCTGGCCCGTTGAATTGCGCCGCCGTGCCCGTACCGTCGGCCGCGCCGGGTTTGTCGGCGGTGCCCGCGAAGATGCTGGCCGAGCCGCCAGGGGTGACCTTGACGATGATGTGGCGTTTCGAATCCGAGATATAGCCGTTGCCGGCGCGGTCCACTGCAAGGCCCGTCAAGTTCTCGCCCAGCATCCCGGCGGTGGCGCTCAAATCGGCCGGATACTGATAGCTCACAGGAGGGCTTGGGTCGGAATACCCTGGCACGACCGAGCCGGATTCCTGGACGAACAGGAGGCGGCCGCCGCCGTTGCTGTCCGCGGTCCGCCAGCCGCGATGTTGCGCTTCGTGGCTCCCGCTGGCGGGAGTGCTGGAGCCTCCTCCAGCCATGATCGCGGTCGTCGCGTACAACGTGCCGTCGGGGCCAAGCGCCAGCGTGGTCGGATTGTCCCCCAGGCTCTGCGGCAGGAGACGGTTGGCCGGCGCATGCGTCGGGAAGCTCGACAGCGACATCGTGCTGGTGACTCCGTCCAGCGTGATGCGGCGCAGGGCGATGGCAGGCGACCCGTCGTAAGTTTGTAAGCCCCAGCCGTCCAGGGCGTAGAGCACCTGGCTGTTCTTATCGAAAAGAAGCTTCGAGATCTGCTTCGTAAAGCCGGCCGCACTGCCGGTGCCATCCGTCCCCGGGGGCACGCCATCCTTGCCGACAAAGCCGGACACGACGCCGTCCTGCGTCAATTTGAAAATCGTGGCGTTGGCGTCGTTCGCCACGAACAATGTGTCGTCAGGGCCGACCGCGATGGCGCCCCTGAGGTAATTGCCGGTCGGGTTGTTGGCCAACAGGACGATGGCCTGGTTATTCACCGGCGGCGTGCCCGACCCCGTCGTATCCGGTGAGCCGCCTCCACCGCCGCACGACGTCAGCAATGTGGCGGTTGCCGCGACGAGGATGGCACGGCGTGCGGATACGGTGGCAGGTATGTTGAACACAGATCGATTTCTTTCTATCGTAAGCCTGGCCGGAGTGGCCACGGCATGCAGGATAGCAAGAGAACGATATAAAAATTCTCACGAATGGTCACGACGAGAATGCCGTGGTTTTATTTCTTGGCTGCAGGAGTCGGGAAGCTCATCAGGGCCCCTGTCAGGTAAGTCTTCATGCGCGCGGCGAACCGCCGCTCGACCAGGACGTGCACGCCGTACGCGGCGCCGAGCACGGCGGCGATCATGCCCCAGAACAGCAGATGGGCGTTTACAGTTGGATAAAAGCGGTTGAACACGAGATAGCCGATGTTCTGGTGCAGCAGATACAGCGGATAGCTGAGCGCCCCGGCCAACGGCCAGCGATGGCGGGCGATCGCGCCTGTCCGCCCCAATGCAATCAGCAGCATCACCACGAAGAACACGGTCAGGATGCCGATGACGATACCGCCGTTCAGGGTCGACATCGCGTTCTCGGCGCGCACCTTGCGCACGATAACCCCGGACTGTAAGAGGGCGAGGCCCCAGGCGCCTGCGAGCACCGTCAACCTGCTCATGGCCGCACCTTTTTTCCAGATCAGGAAGCAGGTGGCGCCGGCGACGAAATACGCCGCGTAATCGTAGATCAGCAGGCTACGGGCGATATGCAGCGCGCCTGCCGGCGCCGACGCGTCCGGGAACCGCGCGAGGAGTGCGAGCGCGATACATGCGAGCAGCCACATGACGAGGTAGCGCTGCGCCCGGTGAATTTGCCCGATGACCAGGAGCGCAGCGACCAGCGCATAGAACCGGATCTCGACCAGCAACGACCAGTAGGCCCCTTCCAGCAGCGGGATCCTGAACAGGTCGGCGACCATCGTCATGTTGACGGCGTACTGGACGAACGTGACGCCGGGCCGCGCGGCCAGTGCGATGCTGGCGAGAAACGTGATCGTGCAGCACGTCCAGAACGCGGGGTAAAGCCGTGCGATGCGGGAGATGCAAAAGTCGCGCAGGCGCGCGCTGGCGGTCGCGGTCATCAGGACGACGAACCCGCTGATCATGAAAAACAGTTCGACCCCGAGGAAGCCGTATTCGGCGACGGGCGCCAGCAGCGGGTACGGCATCGCCGAGAACCCGCCGGCCGGCCCGCGGTAGGCGTAGTGAAAGAAGACGACGGCGAGCGCCGCCAGGAATCGCAAAAGATCGATCTCGTTGACTCTGGCGCGTGTCATGGCGTGAAGCTCGAAGCAGCGGATTCAGTGGTGCGCGACCATGCCTGCGGGCGCGATGGCCCCCGCTACGGTACTTCGCGCGCTGGGCTGGACGCGCTTGTCCAGCATCTGTCTGCTCGAGATCGCAAACAGGAGGAATATCCAGATCGGGGCCTCGTAGAAATACATGATGCAATACGCGGGGATCAGGACGATGAACGTCGCCAGGATGACGCCGTGCAGGGCGAATATGCGCAGCAGGATCAACGCCAACGGCAACGTCACGATGATGCCGCCGCGGCTGACCAGGTTCAGGATGACGCCGATGTCCTGGTAATGGCATCCGATGCACGGATCGGCGCCATAGCCGAACCCCGTGAACTTCTCTTCCACGCCGGCATTCAGGTAGGTGTTTATGCCCTGCATCTTGAACGACAGGCTGGGATCGTGGCCGCCGAAGCGGGTCATCAGGTGGTCGATGAAATTGGAGGCGTAAATGTAGAAAACGACGACGGAAAGTGCGATGACGATCTCGATTAAGCCGATGCGCTTGCGCCACAGCCAGCCGAGCAGCAGCAACAGCACGGAAACGAAGAAGATCGAGGATGCGGCATGCGTCATCAACACGGAAATGATGGTCCCGACCGCCAGGACGATGCGCTTTTTGCTGAACTCGGCCGAAAACGCGTAAATGGCCAGCATGCACGATACGTAGTTGGTATAAGTGCCGGGCTCCACATGCAGGCCCGCAAAGCGGGCGATGTTGAAGTATTCCTCGGTGACGCGGCTTTCCGTTCCGAACACGAGTTGATGAACGTCGTAGATCGAATGTGTGACGAAATAGTAGAGGATCACCTGGATGGTCAGCGTCGTTACGTTTATCCCGATCAGGCATGCCAGCGCCGCCTCGAATTCCCTCCTGTACGAAAATCGCGCTTCGAAGATCGCGATGGCCAACGCCAGGTTGGCGGCGATCAGCAGGACGAATTGCGGCGGCACCGGTTTGACGACGACCACGTGAAAAACCAGTGTGAACAGCAGCGTCGCCACGAGCAGGGATGGCAGTTTCATCCGGATCTTCCCGAGGAACACCAGGGGCGACATGGCCACCATGGCCACGCCCGCCGCGAGATACTTCGGCAGCATCGTGGCGCGGGTGCCGGATTCTTCGAAAGGCGTGAATAACAGGAACAGCGCGACGAGAAACGCCAGGAAGAACAAGATCGAGAAACCCGACGGAGAGCGCTTGTTCTTCATGGCTGGACCAAGATTTCCGGGATGAATAAGGTCGCCGAAGTCCCCCGTCCGGGGACGGGGTGGCTGGCGCGCACCCGTCAAGCATGCGCTACGATGCTGAAGCTCGTTTGATGTGACTCAACTAGAAGCGGCTGGTCAGCATCAGGTTGACGCTGCGCGGACTGCCCGGCGCGTGCAGCGACTGCGTGCCGTCGTGCCACACGTAGTCGTAGTAGCGGTCCGCCACGTTGCGGACCTGGAGCTCCACGTCCAGGTTGTTCCCGAGGCGGTAGGCGGCCGACAGGTTGACGATGGCATACGCGCCGAACTTGCCGGTGGTGTTGGTCCGGTCGAGGAAGTAATCGCTCTGGCCATTGATCGAACCGGACAGGCGCAGCACGTCGCTGACGTTGTAGTCCGCCCCCGCGTTGTACAGCAGGTGCGGCGTGTGATCGATCTCGTTGCCCTGCGTGGCGATCGACGCGGCGTCCGCCCTGACGATGCGCGCGCGTTGCACGGCGGCGCCCACCCACACGCCCAGGCGTGACGTCGGCTGCACGTTCAGCTGCAGGTCCACGCCCCGGCGCCGCGTCTCGCCGATGTTCTCGGCATCGTTGGCCGGGTCGTTCATCTTGCGCCGCGCTTCGTTCGACGCATACTGCTCCCACACGGCGAGGCGGCCTTCCACGCCTTGCAGGGGCCGGAACTTGACGCCGGTCTCCCAGCCATCGTTGATCGACGGCGACAGGTCGCTGGTCTGGTTGACCTTGTAGGTGGCGGTGCCGATGCCGATCTGGAACGTGCGGCCGACGTTCCCGTACGCGGACCAGGCGTCGTTGACCTGGTACACGGCGGACAGCTTCGGTTGCCGGATCAGTCCATAGTCGTTGATGCCGTAGACGCGGCCGTCCAGCAGGTTCGTGTAGCTGCCGGTGAGCTTGTCTACGCGCAGCGCCGGGGTGATGGTCAGGTCGGCGACCGGCTTGTAGATGGCCTGGATGAAGCCGCCTGCCGTGTTCAGGTCGAACTGCTGGTCGCGGGTCTGGGATTGCCGCACCTCGCTCGCCGTGAACCAGCGCTGGCTGGCGTTGTCCTGGCGCTCCGTGTCCAGCCCGCCGACGACACGCAGCCGGCCGGTCGGGCGCCACGTGAACGTCGTCGAGGCGCCGGTGTGGTTTTCCTCGATCGTGCGTTCCTGCTGGCGCACCCCGGCGGAGAAGGTCACGTAGCGGTGGTCGTTCAAGGCATTGTGATAGACCTGCGCCGTCCAGAACAGCTGGCGGCCGAGCGCCGTCTCGGCCTGCAGGGCCACCTGGTCCATCCGGCGCGTGCCGCGGTCGGTGGCGTTGTGCGGCAGCGACTGTACCCAGTCCGCGCGGGCTTGCGCAGCCGTCAGGAACCCCGGTTCGTCGGCGCGCACTTCATGGTGGCGCACGATCAGGCCGTACCGGCTCGTGCCGTTGTCGGGCGAATAAAACCATTTACCCGAGAAGGTGGACTTGTCCGCATCCGAGTGGGCGCGGTAGCCGTCCGTCTTTTGCCAGCTCGCGGCGTAGTTCTGGGAAAAGCCGTTGCGGTCGACGCCCAGTGCTGCCTGCGCATCGCGCGTGTCGAAGCTGCCGTAGCCGAGGCGCGCCGCGCCGTAGTTGCCGCCGATCTTTGTCACGACGTTCGCGTTGCCGGCGATGTTGTGGAGGCCGTAGCGGGGATCGTTCGTGCCGCGCACGAGCTCGACGGCGCGGATGTCCAGCAGCGGCGCCAGGTCGAGGTAGGGCATCATCCCATCGTTGCTGTTGCTGGGTATCCCGTCGATCAGCAGCTTGACGGCGTTGATCTCGCCTTCGCCCGTGAAGCCGCGGATCGAAATCTTGCCGGACGTGGTGCCCTGGCCGTATTGCGTCAGCATCACGCCGGGGAGCTGGCCGAACAATTGCCAGTTGTGGCTGACCGCCTGCGTCGCGATCTTGCTCTCGTCCAGGACGTCGACCGACGTCAGGACATTGCGCGTGGCCAGCGGCCCCGTTGCCTTGCCGACCACCGTGACCACACCCACCGTCATCGCCGGCGCTGCGGTGATGTCTGCCGTGTCCTGCGCGCGTGCCGACAGCGCGAAACACAGTCCGATGGCGAGAACGACCGTCTTCTTACGATAAAACATCATCAAGTGTTGATAGAAAGAAAAGTCGGATCTTACCCCACATAAATTCAACTGTAAATTATAATGAGAATGATTCGCATTGAAACAACGAGGCGGTATGCGCAGATTCATCTCATGGTTGCACCGGTATGTCGGGCTGGCGGCGGTCGTCGTGCTCGTCATGAGCGGCATCACGGGCGCCGTGATTACCTTCGATGGCGAGCTCGACCGGGCGGCGCATCCCGAGTTGCGCCGTGTCGAGCCGCGGCCGGGCGGTGCCGGCGTCGACACCCTGGCGGCCGGCGCCCGTGACGCCTGGCCGCGCGACCCGGTGCGCATGCTCGTCCTGCCGGAGTCGCCAGGGGATGCCGTGGAGGTCTGGTACCGGGGCAGCAGCATGCGGGCGTACCTCGATCCGCACGACGGCCACGTGCTCGGCCTGCGCGACACGCACGATTCGCTGATGGGCATCCTCGTCGACCTGCACACGAACCTGCTGTCGGGCGAGACGGGCAGGGCGGTCATCGGCTGGTTCGGCCTGGCCGCCGTGCTGCTCATCGTCCTGGGCGTATGGTTGTGGTGGCCCCGGCGCGGCCGCTGGCGCCAGGCATTGACCGTCAAATGGGATGCGGGTGCCGCGCGTGTCTGGCTGGACGTCCATAAAGTGGCGGGCATCGTGACGGGCGTGTTCCTCGTCGTGATCGCCGGTAGCGGCGCCGCGCTGGCGCTGCCCGGCGTGTTGACGGAGCCGTTGCTGGTCGCCCTCACCGGCGCGGGGGCGAAACAGGCCGCGCCGGCCTCGTCATCCCGCGCAGGACCGCCCGCGTCGCTCGACGCGATGGTCCGGCGCGCCGAAGCGGCGTTCCCGGGGGGACGGATCACGCGCCTGATGATGCCCGCCACGCCGAACGGCGCGGTGACGGTACGCATGCGGCTGCCCGGAGAAATCCACCAGATCGGCCGCACGTTCGTCCACTTCGACCGGTACGACGGCAGGCTGCTGCGGACGGACAACGTCCTCGAATCGAACCTGGCCACGCGCATCAATGCGTGGTTCTATCCGCTGCATACCGGCGCGTACGGCGGGACGGCGACCCGCGTGCTGAACGTCCTGTTCGGCCTGTCGCTCGCGCTGATGTCGCTGTCCGGCGGCTGGATGTGGATCAGGAACAGGCTCGCGAGCAAACGGGCGGAAGCGCGCAAACGCGGGCGTGCGCCGGTGACGACCGCAGTAAATTGACGGTTCAGTCGTCCTTGCGGGACCGGAACGGAAACATCAGCTGCCTGGTGAAACCGTCCGGTACATAATCGCCGACCACGCCGTATTTCTCGGGAAAGCCCGTCTGGCCTTTGACGGCCGTACCCAGGATGTGGTCGATGAAAGCGAAATGCGCGGCGTAATTCTTGTCGATGGCCACGTCGTCCGACGAATGGTGCCAGTGGTGGAAATCCGGCGTGACGATCACGTATTTCAGCGGACCCCACGGCAAATGCACGTTCGCGTGGTTGAAGACGGCCTGGAATCCGACCACGACGATGTACACGTCCATGACGCTCTTTTCGAAGCCGAGCACGTACAGGGCGCCCAGCACGCCAACCCGGGTGATGATCAGTTCCACCATGTGCTGGCGCGAGCCGGCCAGCCAATCCATCGTTTTCGCCGAATGATGCACGGCGTGGAAACGCCACAGGAAGGGAATCTCGTGGTAGGCACGGTGGGTACAGTATTGCACCAGGTCCGCGCACAGGATGCACAGCAGCAGTTGGGGCAGGAACGGGATCGATTGCACCGTATTCTGTATCGTGTCGCTCGCCATCCAGCCGAACAGGCGGTGAATGGCAAAGTTCACGGTCAGCAGCGCCAGGCCGACGATGAAATGGTTGACGGCAAAGTGCACGAGATCGGTCTGCCATTCGCGGCGGAACAGCAGCTGGTCCTTATAGAGCGGGAAAACCTTCTCGATCACCGCGAAAATCAGGGTCGAGCCGAGGAGATCGAGGATGAACCAGTCCAGGCCGATGTACGGGGTGTGGTCGGGAAAATCGGCGACCGGGACGTGCGATCCGCCCAGCGCCAGCGTCAGGAGAATGAGTGCGGCCGCCATGCCGTTGATGCTGCGGCGCCGCTTGAAGATCACGTTGAGCAGGCTGATCGACCCGGACAGCACCATGGCCGCGAACATGATCGAGCGGATGATGTCGGGATCGTATTTCTGGCGCAGCTCCGGGGTCGTCAGATACTGCGGAAAATGAAAGGCCAGCACGCCGAGGAAACACAGCACGGCCAGGAAAAACGCGAGCGCACCACTGGCCAGCCCGTAGCCGGGTTCCAGGCGGCCGCTTTGTTGCAGGATGTCGGCGGTAGCGGAGACGGCGTCCGTGACGTCGTCGAGCGCGGCGCGCGCGGGCTTGGTCAAGATTTTCATGAATGCGATCCGTTCTCGGCGATCAGGGCCGGCGGAGCATAGCATTTTGCGGCGCGCGAAAAGGCGCGGATTGTCACCTGGCCTTCAATCGGGGATCGGTTCGACCATGTCCCCGTGCCCCGCATATTCGTGAAAGATATCGTCGAGCCACGTCGCCAGCTCGTCCGCCGGCACGTCCGCTGGAATGACGACTTCCTCGAACGGGACCCGCTTGCCGGGAACCGCGCGATACACGGCCCAAGCGTCGTTCTCGCGCCGGACGTCGACCTGGAAGCGGCCGTAGATATTGAAACGCATCGATCCTCCTTTTGCTGTTCGCTCCAGTGTAACCTGCGTTACGATGGCACCTGCTGACAAGACGGGGACGGTATTGATTACGAGACGGGATGTGTTGCTGCTGGCGCTAGGCGCCGCGAGCGGTGCCGGCGCCCACGCCGGGCAGGCGCCGCTGCATATCGTGACGGCGCACCTGCCGCCGCTGGTGATGGCGCCGGGCGACAAACAGCCTGGCGCGTTGCGCGAACTCGTGGACGCGCTCTGCAAGCGCCTCGACGTGGTGCCGGACATCGAGTTCATGCCCTGGCGGCGCGCATTGTATGTCGCTGCCACGACGCCGAATACTGCGATTTTTCCCGTGACCCGGCTGCCCGAGCGTGAGCGCCGATACCACTGGCTCGCGCCGCTGTACGAGGAAAACTATATCTTCATGGCGCACAAGGGGAGCGACTTCGACGTCCACCGTCCGCAGGACATGACGGACAAGCGCATTGCCCTGCTGCGCGGCGCGGCCCAATCGGCCATTCTGCGCGTGCTGGGGTTCCAGCGACTGGTGGAGGCATCGTCCATCGATGAAGTGCACCGCTTCCTGCTCGCGGGTATGGCGGATGCCGTGTTCGGCGAGCGCGCGATCATCCATCGGTCGCTCGAGATGCGCGGCGTCGAGAAGGACTTCCATCTCGGTGAGCCCGTGCGGACGACCACCGCCTGGCTGGCGGGCTCGCGCGATATCGGCGAGCAGGAAGCGGCCCGCTGGCGCGCGGCGATGGCGGAACTGGTCGCCGACGGTACCCACAAGCGCATTTTCCGGCAGTACGGACTGGCCTGACCGCCGTCTATATCGGAACTGTATAGATCCCCCGCGATTGCGCATGCATGCGGCGGCCCGGGCGCGGCTACACTGGCCGCCATGAAAATCACCCGACTCACCACTTACCGCGTCCCGCCGCGCTGGATGCTGCTGAAGATCGAGACTGATGAAGGCGTCACCGGCTGGGGCGAACCTGTCATCGAGGGACGCGCGCGCACCGTCGAGGCGGCCGTGCACGAACTGTCCGACTACCTCGTCGGCAAGGATCCGGGCCGCATCAACGACCTGTGGCAGACGATGTACCGCGCGGGCTTCTATCGCGGCGGCCCGATCCTGATGAGCGCCATCGCCGGCGTCGACCAGGCGCTGTGGGACATCAAGGGCAAGGTGCTGGGGCAGCCTGTTTACGAACTGCTGGGCGGCCTCGTGCGTGACCGCATGAAGACGTACAGCTGGGTGGGCGGCGACCGTCCGGCCGAACTGATCGCAGGGATCGCCGCCCTTCGGGAAGCCGGTTTCGACACCTTCAAGATGAACGGCACCGAAGAATTGGGCATCATCGACAACGCGCGCAAGATCGACCAGGCCGTCGCGCGCGTGGCCGAGGTGCGCGCGAAGTTCGGCTCCGAGATCGAATTCGGCGTCGACTTCCATGGCCGCGTGTCCGCGCCGATGGCGAAGGTGCTGCTGCGCGAACTGGAGCCGTACCGGCCGCTGTTCGTCGAGGAACCGGTGCTGGCCGAGCAGGACGAGTACTACCGCGCATTGGCCGACGCGACGTCGATCCCGCTGGCGGCCGGCGAGCGGATGTACTCGCGCTTCGACTTCAAGCGCGTGTTCGAGCGGGGCGGTCTCGCCATCGTCCAGCCGGACCTGTCGCACGCGGGCGGCATCACGGAATGCGTCAAGATCGCGGCGATGGCGGAAGCGCACGACATCGCGTTCGCGCCGCATTGCCCGCTTGGGCCGGTGGCGCTGGCATCCTGCCTGCAGGTGGACTTCGTCGCGCACAACGCCGTGCTGCAGGAGCAGAGCATGGGCATCCACTACAACCAGGGCGCCGAGCTGCTGGACTACGTGAAGAACAAGGAAGACTTCCTCCTGTCGTCCGGCTGGATCCGGCCGCTGCCGAAGCCTGGGCTCGGCGTCGAGATCGACGAGGAACGCGTGATCGAGGCCAGCCGCGCGGCAACCGACTGGCGCAACCCGGTCTGGCGCCACGCCGACGGCAGCGTCGCGGAGTGGTAGGCCGGCCTGCCGCTGGTGTACGATGCGTGTCATACAAAAACATGCAGGGCCAGGGAAGCGGCAGGAAGAGATGAACGGAAGACTCGAAGGGAAGGTGGCGATCGTCACCGGCTCCACCATGGGCATCGGCGCGGCCGTCGCGCGGCGCTTCATGGAGGAAGGTGCGCGCGTCGTGATCAACAGCCACGTAGACGACGCGGCCGCACGGGCGCTGCGCGAGGAACTGGGCGGGACACGCAGCCTGTTCGTCCAGGCCGACATCACGGATCCGACCGCGATGGAGCGGCTGGCGGCGCGCACGCTGGAACGCTTCGGGCAGGTCGACATCCTCGTCAACAACGCGGGCGTGAACGTGTTTTCCGATCCGCTGGAACTGGATGCGGAAGGCTGGCGGCGCTGCCTCACGCTCGACCTGGAAGGCGCGTGGAACGCGTGCCGCGCCGTGCTCCCGTCCATGCTGGCGGCAGGCAGCGGCAGCATCGTCAACATCGCGTCCGTCCACGGCCACAAGGTCATCAAAGGCTGTTTCCCGTATCCCGTCGCGAAGCACGGGTTGATCGGCCTCACGCGGTCGCTCGGCGTCGAGTACGCGGCGCGCGGCATCCGCGTGAATTCGATCTCGCCCGGCCTGATCATGACGGAGCGGATCGAGGCGTGGCTCGCCGGCTGCCCCGATCCCGAGGCGGAACGCCGGCGCCAGGCCGCGCTGCTGCCGTGCGGGTGGATCGGGGAACCGAAGGACGTCGCGAACGCGGCGCTGTTCCTGGCCAGCGACGAGGCGCGGTTCGTGAATGCGGCGGATCTGCTCGTGGACGGGGGCAGGAGCCAGGTGTATCACGACTGAAAGCGACTGGAAGCCCGGCCGATTTCCTGGTGCTCGGACGGGGACCGTGTACGTCCGCTATCGATCGAAGCCGACATTGATCTTGCTACGCTTATAGGACGCCGGTTTCCTTGAGCCAGTTTTCCACCAACGAAGGCCAGGCTGCTAAAGGGTGCTCTTTCTCCCGAAGACCGAAGGCGTGCCCTCCTTTTGCAAAAAGATGAACCTCTGCCGGCACACCTGCCTGGTTGAGCGCCCGGGCATACAGTGTGCTATTGCAGATAGGGTCGACCGGATCGTCCCAAGCTTGCAATAGAAATGTGGGCGGTGTGTCCTTCGTCACGCGAATGCTTGGTTCGAGTGCTCCGGCGCGACACAAGTGACCCGGATAAAGCGCAATCGCAAAGTCAGGGCGGCTACTTAACTTGTCCACGGCGTCGACCGGCGCGTAGGCAGACGCAACGATGTTGCTGGTCTGGGCGACCAGATAGCCTCCGGCCGAGAAGCCGATTACACCGATCTTTCGCGGGTTCAGGTTCAGTTCCGTTACCTTCGACCGCACCAGCTTAATGGTCCGCTGCGCATCCTGCAGTGCAAGCGGTATCTTTGGAAAGATCCTGCATCTGCATTTTTCATCCCAGTAGTCGTTCCCACCGGGGACGCGGTATTTGAGCAATACGCAGGTAATCCCACGTGATGTCAGCCAGTCGCAGATTTCCGTTCCTTCCAGGTCAATGGCCAGGACTCGGAATCCTCCACCGGGAAATACGATGACAGCGGCTCCGGTGTTCAGGCCCTTCGGCGAGTACACGGTCATCGTTGGATTGCTCACGTCATTGACCTGTGCCCATCCACCGTGTCCTGCCGCAGCGACGACCGATTCTGGCTGCCGGGTGGGCGCCGCGTCGGGAACCGCACCGGGCCAGATATCAATCTGCACATGTCCCGGCGATGGCTGCCAGGTCGCAGCTCGGGCGGGCGCGAAGCTTATCAAAAAAACAGCTAGACTTATCAAGAAACATGTACGCACGGCCTTCCCCCTGAGTGATTTACATTTATGCCCCGTCCCGGGCTGCGCGGGAAGTGTCTATCAGATTGGGGCCCAATGGGCAGGCGTGTGACGAACCAAGCGGACTGCGTGATGAGTTACCGGTAGCGGCTTTGCAATCGATCCGCTCTTGGTCTGACCAAGGCGAGCTCGTGCAGCTGCTTACAGGATATAGATTATTGAATTGTCCAGAAGCCAAGCTTGCCAAGACTAAGCGCAAGCTTGAGCCGTGCAAACCGCCAGTTGGAGAACGCTTGCACGCGCTGTTGCGGGGCATTCGCCACGGCGCTCTGTGCGCTGATCAGTTCAAGGATCGTCCCGATCCCTGCTTTGTAGCGCCCTTGCGCCACCTTGTACGATTGTGTCGCGGTCTCGAAGAACTCATTGGATGCCTTAACGTCCGCAGTTTCCGTTTCCAATTGCTGGTAGCTCTTCCATACGTCGAGCGCAACTTGCTTCGAGATACAACGCGTCCAACAGCATGTCGACCTTCGGAAAAATCGCGCGCATGGTTTCCGTAGGCGTGTTCGTCACTTTCGCGACTGCCGCTAACGTGAGCTTGCATTTGCTTTCGGCCACCATGCGGGCGGCAGCAGCCAGCACGGTGCCGATTATTTCTGGATACCGCTGCTCCTTGGGATATGTATTTTTCATGTGAATGATGCTTTTGGTATCCGGTCTCCCATGACAAATACTGCCAGACCGGCGATCATCATCAGATAGCCCAGCAGTTTGGTAGGCGAGACCGGCCGTGCCATCGCCCCCAGCAAGGCATAGTGATCGATGATCATCGATGCGGTCAGCTGGCCAGCGACGGCCAGTCCCAGCAGCATTGTCAGGCCGATACCTGGCGCCAGCAGGACGTAGCACACTACCGCGCCTGCGCCCAGCGCGCCGCCCAACAGCGTCCAAAGCGGTTGAGCAGGAACTTGCATGAGCGGTGCCGCGATACCGCCGCGAAATATCGTAACGATCAATAAGCAAACGGCCCCGATGGTAAAGGACACGAGCGATGCCATCAGCGAGTCGCCACCAATGCCGCGTGCAAGCTGACTATTCAGAGCAGCCTGCAACGCGACGGCGATCCCGGCACCGAAAGCGATAGGTAACAGAATCGCATTCATCAGGCATCGCTCAGGCAAAGTGGATCGGTGCGAACGTCTCGGCAAACAGGTCTGGCGCGTAGCCTGCCGCATTGAACAAATGCGTGCACGATTCGTCGATCAGCGCGCGCAATTTCGCCTGATCGAGGCCCAGCACCACGCCATCGCGTTTGCGAATGCGGCCGCCGATAATGACTGTATCGATATTGCTGCGTTCAGCGGCATGCACAACGGTACCGATGGCGTTATGGACCGGATACAGATTGAGCTCGTTCGTCCTGATCAGCACGATGTCCGCCTGCTTGCCAACGGTCAGACTACCGATGCGCTGCTCCAGACGGGCGCACGCCGCACCATCGATGGTGGCGGCTTCCAGCAGCCGGAACGCATTGGTTGGCGCATCTGCGTGATGATGGCCGCTGAGCCGGCGGCTTGCACCGACCACGCGTTGCAGGTAGAAGGCAACACGCATTTCCATGAACATGTCGCCGCTGTAGGAAGTTTCGTTATCGACGCTTAGTCCTGGACGAATGCCGTGGTGCAGGGCGGCCTGCCATGGATACATGCCGTCCTCGATGCCGTAGTGTGCGTCCGAACGCGGGCACACATTCACCCTGACGCCGGCGTCCCGAAGAATTTCCCACCCCTTGTCGGGCAGGCAAGTGCAGTGGTTGAAGATATTATCCGGACCTAGCAGCTTCCTGCGATGCAAATCCTCGAGCTCGGCAGCCATGGCGCCGCCGAAAAATTCGGTGACAATGGGAATGCCAAGTTCACGCGCGCTGGCCCACTGGTCCGGTTCGAGCTGCGCCATCATCGCCAGCGTCACCAGTCCTTCGGGATTTCCTTTGAAATATTTCTCCTGCAGGCGGGCGAGGTTACCTTCCCAATGCGCTGTGTCCCAATTTCCCGACACCGGCGCGCCGGCCGCGTGGACTGCGCGGATACCGGCATCGAGCAGCGCCTCGACCGCCGCATCGGAATGCGCTGCAGAGCGGCTGTTATGTGAGTTGTCGATGACTGTCGTGATGCCTGCATCGATACAGCTCAGTGCAGTGATCATGTTGCCGACATAAATGTCGCGCGGTCGGTAATACTTGGCGAACGAGAAATGCGTGGCATTACAGTAGTCTTCCATCGATCCTGCATTCGAGTTAATCCGACGCAGTTGCCCTTCCCAAGAGTGGCGATGGGTATCGACCATGCCGGGGATCGCAATCATGTTCGCTGCATCGATGACCTCCGCACCTTCGGCTTCGAGGTTGAGGCCTACCGCCGTAATCGTGCCATTGTCGATCAGGATGTCTCCCTTGGGCAGGTTACCGACCTTGTCATCCATGCTGATGACGGTGGCGCCCCGGATCAGAATACGGGGGGAGATCGCGGGCAGGGGAAGCAAGGTTTGACGATGTTGTTCGGACACGGTGCTTGTTCTTTCTCGGATTGATCAATCTCTGAGTGTAGAGGGAGAACCGAGGCGGAAATAGTAGTTCCCGTCGCTTTCATTGTGCAAAAAATCCGAATAATTCTGAGTTATAGTGCGCTTTTCACGGCTGCCATTACGAAAAGCATATGGATCGCGTCAAAGCAATGCAGGTATACCTCCGTGTGGTCGAAAGCAGGAGTTTCGTGCGCGCCGCAGAAACCCTTGGGCTGCCCGCATCATCGGTCACCAGCATCATTAAGGGGCTGGAAAAACACCTGCAGACACGCCTGCTGAACCGTTCCACTAGAAACCTAAGTATGACGCCTGAAGGCGAGCGCTATTTCCACCGTTGCCGCGAGATACTCGACCTGATCGACGCCGCCGAATCCAGTCTGTACGGTCCTGCCGAACGTCCGCACGGGCGCCTGCGCGTGGATATGCCAGGCGGTATCGCACGTGCCGTGATCCTGCCGCAGATCGGGCAGTTCCAGCAGCGCTATCCGGATATCTATCTAATGGTTGGCGTCAATGATCGCCAGGTGGATCTAATTCAGGAAGGCGTCGATTGCGTCATCCGGACCGGCAGTCTCGATGACTCGGCGCTGGTTGCGCATCGCCTGGGGGCGCTGCGCTGGCTTACTTGCGCGGCGCCCTCCTACCTGGAAGAAAAGGGCGTGCCCGTGGATCTGGAGGATTTGCAAAAACACCGTGCGGTTCACTACTTCTCCAACACGATGCGGCGCGGGAATGAGCTGCATTTCGTCGTGGACGGAGTCGGTATCGCTGTCCCGGTTCCCGGCGCAATCGCGGTCAATGAAACTGAGCTATACACCAAGCTGTGCCTAGACGGCCTTGGGCTGATCCAGTTGGCCGAGGTCCTGGTGGCGGACCACTTGCGAGCTGGGGAATTGGTCGAGGTGCTGCCCGACAAACGGCCGGCGCCTGTGCCGGTCTCGCTACTTTACCCTCATCACCGCTTTGTCTCTCCAGCGATGCGCGCGTTCATTAACTGGACAACGGCACTCTTCACTAACTTGGATGCGAAATAACAGGGCTGTTTTGACGGGCGAATGCAAAATCTAGCGCCGGGACTTCGAAATCAAGGCGCCAATAACAACTCCAATTGCGACCCCTGGACCAATGCCAAGAGCAAGGTTGCCGATCGCAACGCCAATTGCGCATCCAATCGCCACTCCAAAACAAATCCCGACACCCATGAATTTGCTAACTTTTTTATCGGATGAATCGCTCATAGAATCCTTTATTTCGTAGTTGAAAGGCCGCCTCTGGCCGGCCGCAGCCATTGCTGAAACTCCTCAGCCGACCCCTTGCGGACGTTTAAAATCCAGGGATTCGCCTGCAGGCGTTGGTCGTTATTTACACGGCTTTTTGCTCCTGTCGGACATGCCATCGATTTCCGCCTGGGTCAGCGTTATCAGCATCGGTTCATCTGCCGGGAAACCATCGGCACCTATTCGCGCCGGCTTGGGCGGCACTTCGTTCGGGCAAGCCGGGACCGAAGGCGGAAGCGATGCCGCCAGCGCAAATAATTGCTGGCGCAGCGCTGTAGCTACAACGTTGGCATCGATCCAGAGTTCGTAAGCACGTCGCCGCTCGACCCAGGACAGGTGCGAGATCGCGTTGCCGGAAGGTGCCTGAAACACGCTGAGCCGTGCCGGCATGCCGTTGATGCGTTCGGGCTCATCTTCCGGGGCACGCCAACTACGGGTGCCATCAACGGACATGTCTTGCTCGAACAGCGTCACATTATGACCGTCGGGCATGAGAAAGCCGCGGTACAAGCGCGTATGCGGAGTATTGTCGGGTTCGATCATCGCACCCAAGCTCTTGAAATCGGCGAACCGCGTGCCAGAGAGGTTAACCGGCTGGAACGACAAATCGGCCATGATCGGCGCGGACGGTCGGAATGCAATGCGGTAGCGCTCCAGGTTTGCCTCGCAAACCTTCAGATAGCCGTTAGTTTTGGCTTCGAGAGCTTGCTGCGCCCGGGCTTCCGCGAAGCCGGGAGCGCCGGGCGGCAGGCCGAGCCCGCAGGACACGTCACCCGGGGCGGCGGGTCTGGCGTGGGGGACGACGTTGGGTAGCGCGACCGCGATGGCCGCAATCGCCCAACCGATACGTCGGTTCATTGCTTTTGCATTCATCCTCGCAGCTTAGCAGTTGCGAGCCCATAAAGATGCGCGCTTTTCCACCGCTGTTGCCTAGCGAATCAGGTAATTGTGCGAACGACACCACCGTCGACGCGTAAAGCCGAACCTGTCGTCGCCGATGCCTGTTCCGAGGCGACATAAACTACCATGTTAGCCACTTCCTCGGTGGTGGCGAAGCGTTGGATCAGCGTGGTCGGACGCATCGTTTTCAGGAAATCCTGCTCGGCCTGGGCGGGCGTGATGCCTTGCTCCTGAGCTGTGGATTTCATCCAGTTCGACAGAATCTCCGAATCCGTCGGACCGGGCAGCACGGCGTTGACGGTCACGCCGCTGCCGGCGACGAGTTCGGCCAAGCCGCGCGACACCGCCAGCATCGCAGTCTTGGTCATGCCGTAGTCGATCATTTCCTTCGGAATGTTCAATGCCGATTCGCTGCTGATGAAAACCACGCGGCCCCAGCCGCGCGCTGTCATCTTCGGAATGTAATGCCGCGACAACCGTACACTGCTCAACACATTCAGCTGGAACAGGTCGAGCCACTCTTCGTCAGTCTGGTCAAAGAAGTTTTTCGGACGGGCGGTGCCCGCGTTGTTGACCAGAATGTCGGCGTCAGGCACCCGTGCGATCAACGCTGCGCAGCCTTCCGGGGTGGCGATGTCGGCGGCGACGCCGCTTAATTTGGCGTTTGGTAGCAGCACGCGCATGTCGTGGAGCGCCGCGTCCACGCGTTCCTGCGTGCGCCCATTGATCACGACTGACGCGCCCGCGCGTGCAAGTCCTTCTGCGATCGCGCGGCCGATGCCGGCGGTAGAGCCGGTCACGACGGCTGTGCGGTTTTCAAGTTCGATTTTCATGTTATTTCTCCGATTCTGTTAATGCCGTTTCCGCCGCGCGAGCGAGGCGTTCAATCCAGTCCTGGTGGTAGCGATAAAGCGCACCGGGATATTTGTGGCCGATCACATCGAGGAAGAATTCGCCTTGCTGGGTTTCCTCGGTCAGCACGTGGCAACCTTTTTCCGTTGGCGTGATGACCCAGCCGTGGTACGCGCTGGAACCGGTGTCGTCCGCATCGACGGTAGTCGCCCACGCCAGTCGACGATTCGGAATGCACTCGGTTACGGTCAAGCTCATCGGATAGCCAACCGTGACGCGGTGAAAGCGCGTACCCAGTCGCAACTCGGATTCGCCGGAGAGGATGTTGACCTGGTCTTCAGGAGGAAAATAATTCGACCAATGCGCCGCGTCCACCAGCAGTTTCCACACCACTTCCGGCGCGGCATTCACGTCGATGTCGTTGAGGGCGTAGATGGACGAGATGCCCGGATGGTAGCGTTCGGGCCAGATGACTTTGTCGATCATGTTATGCAACCTGATGAGTTCATTGCGCGATTTGAATCGATGCGCTCGCCGCGTCAGTCTGCTTTGACGAGGTCCTGGAAGATCAGCGGTGCCCAACTGCGTCCGCGCGCCTGAACCAGGGCGCCGCCTTCGCCGAGTTTGCCCAGCCATACCGGCGCATAGCCGAGGCGTTCGGCCAACGCCGCGACCTGCGGCACTGCCTCGTCGTGGTCGCTGGACAGGAAGACCACGCGTCTGCCGCCCTTGACGCGTGGATCGGCGGCCAGCACACCGGCAGGAAGATGGTTAAAGCCTTTCACGACCGAAGCGCCGACGAATGCCCTGGCGATGGCGGCGGTAGAGGGCTGGCCGTCCAGTGCGTCGACCGGCACGCCATAGGCATTGGTCGCATCGATGATCGTCTTGCCTTGCCAGTTCGGCAGCGCCTTGGCAACGGTTGCATGTTCCAGAAACGGCACAGCGAGGAAGATGACGTCGGCTTGCAGGGCCTCTTCCAAGGTCTTCGGTCGAACTGATCCGCCAATCGCCGACGCTTGCGACGCCAACGCGTCAGGTGTTCGCCGCGTAGCGACGGCTACGTCCATGTCCATGCGGGCGAAGGCACTGGCGAGTGCCTGTCCTACTTCTCCAAAGCCGATGATTGCGTAAGTCACAGAGTCTCTCCCATACAAAAAGTTGACGAGAGGATGGTAATTTAGTGTCCGCTAAGTGATAATCGGCAAAATATTCATAAGACTTATTCCAAAATAGAATGGATCAGTTCCAGGAATTGCATGCTTTCATCGCCGTGGTGGAGACCGGCGGCTTTTCCTCAGCGGCACGCAAGCGAGGTGAGTCGCAGTCTGCCGTCAGCAAGGCGGTGAACGCCCTGGAAAAGCGACTCGGAGTAGCACTGCTTCATCGCAGCACACGAAAGGTGACGCTCACCGAGCAAGGGGAACGGTATTACGAGCGTACCAAGCCGCTGCTCGAGGAGATTCAGTTTGCAGACAGCGAACTGGCCAGCAGCACACTGGCCGTGTCGGGCCTGGTGCGCATCGCGGCGCCTTCAACGTTCGCACGCCTGCACGTACTGCCACTGATTCCAGAATTGCTGGTGCGCCATCCAGACTTGCGCGTGGATCTTGTACTGTCCGACGCGCTGCGCGACATGGTCGAAGACCGCATCGATCTGGCGATCCGGCTGACGATGGTCAATGATCCGGATTCCGTCGTTCGCCGTGTGGCGGGCACGTCCCTGATCTGCGCCGGCGCGCGCCGCTATTTCGAACAGCGCGGACAACCGAGGACGCCCGCCGATCTGGCCGACCACAACTGCCTGATTTACGGCGAAATGACCGAGTGGAATTTCTACGGGCCCCAAGGCCGCTTCAGTGTGCCCGTGCGCGGCAACCTGTCATCCAACAGCGCTGAAGCCATTCTGGCCGGCGTGAAAGCCGGCGTGGGCATAGGCATGTTCCATCGGGCATCTCTTGTCGAGGAATTCCGTGACGCGGACGTGGTGACGGTACTTGACAATTTCATCCACGAGCCGCGCGACATCAGCCTCGTCTGGCCCAAGCGCCGCTTCGTACCCACCCGCGTGCGCGCAGTAACCGATTTCTTTGCGACGGCACTCGCGCTCCGCATCTAGGGCAGGTCCGATTTTCACGGGGCCGGCCGACGGCCGCAATCCCCTGCGGACTTTGCATCAGCGCCAGGTCAGCTTTTCAGGATGGCGCTCGTCATCAGCTTGACGAGATGATCCGCCCGCGGCGCAAACGACGGTTGATCGACCGTCCAGCCGAGCGCCGTTATCAGCGCGAACAGGTCGTCCCCGGTCATGTCCGCGCGTGCCGTTCCTTCGTCCTGGGCACGCTGCAGCAGCCGCGCGCCTGCCGAGTGCACTGCCGCGCATGACGCATAAAGCGCGGAGTCCGGATTGGCGTGGGCGGCCGCCATCATGGCGACAACGCCTCTGTAGCTCCGCGTGAATGCCACCAGTTCCCGAAACCAGGTGAGAAGTGCCTCGTCAGCCGAAGCCGAGCTTTCGAGTTCGTCCGCCTTCCGAGTCAGTGTGTCCAGATGGGTGCACAGCAACGCCTCGAACAAGGCTTCCCGTGTCGAAAAATGACGAAGCAATGTCGCCAGGCCTACGCCGGCGCGGCGGGCGATATCGCGCATCGAGGCCTCGGCGCCATGCTCGGCGACCACGTCACGCGCGACCGTGAGGATTTGATTGCGATTTTTTTGGGCGTCGGCTCGCATAAGTTCCCTTGACAAGTGGATCAGTGATCCATATAGTGGATTATGTGGATCGGTGATCCACATAATACAGCGCCAGCTGGAATTTTTCCAGCGCCCGCGCAACGCCTATGAAAGAGCACACGACATGAACAGACTACATGGAAAGACCGCCGTCATTACCGGGGGTGCAACCGGCATCGGCCTCGCCGCGGCCAAGCGCTTCATCGAGGAAGGCGCCTTCGTCTTCATCTTCGGGCGCCGCCAGGAGGCGCTCGATGCCGCTGTCACCGCCCTCGGGCCCAATGCCCGCGCCGTGTCCGGCTCAGTCTCCGAGCTGGCTGACCTTGATCGACTCTACGCGGCGGTGAAGGCCGAGCACGGCACCCTCGACATCGTCCTGGCCAACGCTGGGGCGGGAAGTCCACTTCCTCTCGGCCAGATCACCGCCGAACACATCGACGACACCTTCGACACGAATGTGAAGGGGACGATCTTTACGGTCCAGAAGGCGCTGCCGCTGATGGGCCCGGGCGGGTCGATCATCCTGACCGGATCGAGCGCCGGCACCACGGGAGCCCCGGGATTCACCGCCTACAGCGCGAGCAAGGCGGCGGTGCGCAATCTTGCCCGGACCTGGGCGGAGGATTTGAAAGGCACCGGCATCCGGGTCAACGTGTTGTCGCCGGGGGCGACGGCGACCGAACTCGCCAAGCAGGCGCTAGGAGAAGAGGGCCAGAAGGCGTACGGCGCGATGACACCGCTCCAGCGCATGGCCGATCCGGCAGAGATCGGGGCGGCGGCCGCCTTTCTTGCCTCGTCGGACAGCAGCTTCATGACCGCCAGCGAGGTCGCCGTCGACGGTGGCCTGGCACAGCTCTGAGGGGAGAATTCGAATGACACGATCACTGAAGGGAAAGACGGCTCTCGTCACCGGGGCATCGCGGGGCATCGGCCGCGCAATCGCCGAACGTCTCGCAAAGGACGGTGCGACTGTGGCACTGACCTATAACGCCGGCAAATCCAGTGCCGACGAGGTCGTCGCGGCGATCGAGCAAGCGGGAGGCGCCGCGTTCGCGATCCATGCGGATCTCGTCGATCCGGACACCGTCCCGGCCTTGTTCGCGAGACTCGACGACGAGTTCACGCAACGGAACGGTAGCAAAGCGCTCGACATTCTGGTCAACAACGCCGGCAATTCCGGTTGGCTTGGCTTCAAGGACGCCACGCCGGAAAGTTGGGACACGCTGATGGCCGTCTACGCCCGCGCGCCGTTCTTCATCGTTCAGGCCGCGCTCGATCGGCTTGCCGATGGCGGACGCATCATCAACATTTCTTCCGCCGCAGCCACGAAGCCGGTAACGGCTGCGCCCGTTTACTCGATGGCGAAAGCGGCCATCAACACCCTGACCCACACGCTCGCAATCGAGTTGGGGCCGCGCCGCATCACGGCGAACGCCGTCGCACCGGGCTTCACGCGAACCGGCGCGAACGCCGATTTCCGCGAGAATCCCGAACTCGTCAAGGCGGTCGAGGCCCAAATCGCCCTGGGCCGCTTTGGCGAGCCTTCGGAAATCGCCGCCGTCGTGGCTTTCCTGGCCTCCGATGAAGGCCATTGGGTGACGGGCCAAACGATTGAAGCGAGTGGTGGTTACAAGCTCTGACCGCACCCAGGAACGAAGGAGAAACATATGAGTTACGCAATTATTGGCTTCGGCAAGATAGGCCACGCACTGGCCAAGGCGTTCGCCCGCAAAGGCATCGAAGTGGCTGTAGCAAGCACCCGCGACCCGCGCAGCTTTGCCGCCGAGGCGGCCGCCATCGGGCCTACGATCATTCCCAAAACCCTGGCGGAAGCCGTCAAGGCGGATATCATCTTCCTGGCTGTCCGGTTCGAGTCGCACCCGGAGGTCGCACAAGCCCTGGCCGACTGGAACGGGAAGACCATCATCGACGTGATGAACACGCAGGCCCCGCTTGAAGAGTTGGACGGTCTCCCGTCCTCCGCTTTTGTCGCGAAGGGGTTTGCCGGGGCCAGACTGGTGAAAGGCTTCAACCACCTGGTCGCTGCAGTGCTCGGCCAGGACCCGTCCGTACACGGTGGCAGGAGGGTCGTCTTCCTGGCCAGTGACGATAGCGACGCCGCATCGGAGGTCGCCGCGCTTGCGGAAAATCTCGGTTTCTCGCCGATCAAGCTCGGTGGACTTTCAGAAGGCGGACTGCTCGTGCATGCGCGCGGGACAAGTTGGGGGCAGTTGATCTTCAAGGACCTCGTCAAGTTCGACTGATCCGATCGACGCGCGGGCGGCGCTGGCAGGTAAGCCGCACTAAGTATTATTCCCGAGTTTGACCCTGAGCGGATGGGCAACTATCATTGTGGAAACTTTCGAGGCTTACGCCGCACTGCCATGTCCGATCCCCGCTCCGACCGCTTCGTCCGCGCCTACCTGAAGACGCGCCACCTCGTCCTGCTCGTCGAATTGGGCCGGCACGGGTCGATCATGCAGGCCGCGCAGGCCGCGAACCTCACGCAGCCGGCGGCCTCGAAACTGCTCGGCGAGCTGGAACACGCGCTGGGCGTCACCTTGTTCGAGCGCCTGCCGCGCGGCGTCGAGCCCACGTGGTACGGCAAGGTGCTCATCCGCCGCGCCGGCGCCTCGCTGGCCGAGATGGATGCCGCGTACCAGGAAGTGATGGAACTGATGTCCGGCCTGCGCGGGCGCGTCGCGGTCGGGGCGATCCTGACGCCGTCGACGACCCTCGTGCCGGCCGCCGTCACCCTGCTCAAGACGCGGCATGCGCGCCTGAACGTGTCGATCGAGGTCGGCAGCAGCAAACAGCTCGTCGAGCGCCTGCGCGCGGGTGACCTCGACATCGTCATCGGCCGCGTCGTGGACGGTTCCATCGCCGACGAATTCCACTTCGAGCCGATCACCGACGAGCCGCACAGCCTGATCGTGCGCGCCGGGCACCCGCTGCTGGGCGCGCGTGGGCTGGACCTGGCCGAACTCGCGCAGCAGGCGTGGATCGTGCCGCCGGCCGGCAGCATGGTGCGCGACCGGATGGCGTCCCTGTTCCTCACGCAAGGCCTGGAGCAGCCCGCGGAGACCGTGTCGACGGCCGAACTGCCCGTCGTGACGACGCTGCTGCTGGGCAGCGACATGGTCGCGCCCATGTCGGTCGAACTCGTCAAGCCCTACCTGGACAGCGGCCTGCTGGCCGTGCTGCCGTACGAACTGAATCTGCGGATGGACGTCTACGGCATCATCACGCGCCGCCATCACCAGTTGTCGCCGGCGGCGGAAGCCATGCTCGGCGCGCTGCGCGAGACGGCCACGCGGCCGAAGCCGACGGCGCGCGTCACGTACATCAAATCGGTGTAAGCTGGCGCGATGGCTTCCTCCGCATCACAGCGCCTGCTCGGCATCGACTGGGGCTCGAGCAACCGCCGCGCCTATCTCGTCGACGCCGCCGGCACCTGTCTCGCCACGCGCGCCGACGACCAGGGCATGCTCGCCGTGCGCCCCGATTTCGCCGGCTCCTTCGCGGCCCTCGTGGCCGAGATGGGCGTCGATCCGGCTATTCCCGCCGTCGCCTCCGGCATGGTCGGCAGCGCCCAGGGCTGGCGCGAAGTGCCTTATCTCGACATCGGCGTGCCGCTGGACGCGCTGCCCGACCACGTGGTCCGCGTCGACGACCCGCGCGCCGGCCGTCCGTGCTTCATCGTGCCCGGCTACGTGCAGCGCGGCGAGCACGTCGACGTCATGCGCGGCGAAGAGACACAGTTGCTGGGCGCCGTGGCGCTGGGCCGGCGCGACGGCTGGTTCGTCCTGCCCGGCACGCACAGCAAGTGGGTGCAGCTGGCGGACGGCGTCATCCGGCGCATCGCCACGTTCATGACGGGCGAACTGTTCGCGATGGTGTCCGCGCACGGCACGCTGGCGCCGCTGATGGCGGGCGCGCATGACGACGACAGCGCATTCGTCGCCGGCCTGGATGCGGCCCGCCGCGGCGCGCCGCTGTCGAACGCGCTGTTCGGCGTGCGTGCACGCGTCGTCTCCGGCGCCATGCCGGCCGCGCAGGCGCGCTCGTTCGTCAGCGGCCTGCTCGTCGGGACGGAATTCGTCGCCGCGGTCGGGCTGACGGGTGGGGGCGTGCCGCCGACCTGCATCGGATCGTCCGTGCTGCGGGCCCGCTACGCGCGCGCGGCCGTCCATTTCGGCACCACGCTGGCCGGCCTCGATCCGGACCGCGTGTATTGCGCCGCACTGGCGCGCTTCCTCGACCGGATTCCCTCATGAATTTTGCCTTGCCCCTCGTTGCAATCCTCCGCGGCGTCGATCCGGCCGACGCTGGCGCCGTCGGCCGCGTCCTGTTCGACGCCGGCTGGCGCCTGCTCGAAGTGCCGCTGAACCGGCCGGGCGCGCTCGACGCCATCCGCATCCTCGTCGAGATGGCCCCGCCGGACGCCATCGTGGGCGGCGGGACGATGCTGAGCGTGGCGGACGTCGACGCCGTCGCGCAGGCGGGCGGCCGCCTGTTCGTGTCCCCGAACTGCAATCCCGCCGTCATCGCGCACGCGCGCGCGGCCGGCATGCTGTGCGCGCCCGGCATCGCGACGCCGACGGAAGCTTTCGCCGCGCTGGATGCGGGCGCCCATGCGTTGAAGCTGTTCCCGGCCGAATCGATCGGCCCGGCCGGGCTGAAGGCGATGAAATCGGTCCTGCCGGCCGATACGCCGTTGTGGCCCGTGGGCGGCGTCACGCCCGAACAGATCCCGGCGTGGAAGGCGGCCGGCGCGACGGGCGCGGGCATCGGCAGCCAGTTGTTCACGCCCGGCGTGACGCCGGACGACTTGGCCGCGCGTGCGCGGGCGTTCGTCGGGGCCTGGCGCGGGTGAGCACCTGGGCGGAACCTAGCCGCCGCCAACGGCCCGTGGGCGCAAGTTCATCTCAGGTACCGGAGTAAGTCGTATGCTTGCTCGATCGCACGGTCGGTCGCGGTTGCCCTTTGTTCCAGGGTGAGAGCGCGGCTCTCCAAAGGGAGCTCGTCGGATCTGAACCGGGTCACCGTAGCGATCAGCACGGGAAACCGGGGCGGCGGCGCTTCACCCGCAAGGTCGTAAAAGTGTGGCGGCGCTGGCTTCATCGCATCGTTGAGATAGTGAAGCGGAAGTGAATGGCGCGCATGGAACGGTAAATGGTCGAAATCTCCGAGGGCCAGTTGACGCGCGTGCTGGGCAATCGTTCCCCGGACCGTATCGAGCGCCTCGAATACGTCCAATCCGATCGGGCTTCGATGTTGGGCGAGGAAACCCAGCCCAAGCGGATTGACGTCGCGCTTCTGCTTGCCGCCCCATGTCCACTTCGCCATGATGCTGTCCACGGTCAGCGGCGCTGCCCCGGGCGCGGTCGGCCCTGCGATGGGGTAGCCCAGCAACGTGCCCATCAGCCCATCCCAGCCGCCAGGATTGGACGGCGCCGGCTTGAATTCGCGCCCTGCGCCCTTTGCGCCATCGACAAGATCTTCCAGTAACTTGCCTAGGAGTCCGCGCGGCAGAAGCTAAAAGACGTCGTTTCATGGGCGCGCTTGTTGATGTCGGCGACTGACGCGCAATCGGCGGTGCCTGATCGGTACGATAACGGCGGCGACCAGGCGGTTTCGAGGGTGTTTCCTGGCTCAGGTGGCTAGCAGGTTTCCCATACGGCGTAAATTCAAGGCGGCGCAGACGAGCTTCCACTCGGCTGCGGCCTTGCGCAACCCACGCATGCTGAAATTGCGAAAGCCCATCACGTGCTTGATCCAGGCATTGGGCGCTTCGACGATGGCTTTACGCCGCCGATAAGCGTCCCTGGCCTGTGGCGTGCGCATCTTGGCACGCATGGCTGTCGTGTAGGGATTGGTCCGGGTGTCCAGTTGAGCGCAGTCTTTACCCTCGCGTCCAAGCGCCACGTACAGGTCGGTCGGATGGGCTGCCAACTGGGCAAATGTCGACTCGGCCCGATATCCCGCGTCGGCCAGGGCAACGTTCGGCACCTGACCGGTCATGGCTTCGACGGCGGTCAGCATCGGCCCCAGGTTGCCGGCATCCGATCCGCAATTGGTCAGTTCAGCCGCGACGATGATCTGGGCGTGCGCATCGACAGCCGTCTGGCCGTTGTAGCACTGGTCGAAGCCACCGCCGGCGCGCTTCATGATGCGGCTGTCCGGGTCGGTGAAGTTCTCCTGCGCCGAGTCCTCCGGCACGCCGAAGTCGCGCTTGTAGCGGTTTCCGTTCTTGTTTTTTGGCTTGCCATCCTTGTCGCGCGGAATGCGGTCGTCATCCTCGCTACGCCCCTTGGCGCGGTCGGCCTCGCGCTGGCGCGCTTCGAGACGTTCCCGCGCCGCCTGGATCACTTTGAGCCGGTCTTCGCGCCGTTCAATCTCGGCCGGCAGGTCCAGTTCCGGTTCGTCCCGCTCAGCCACGTCGGTCTGCCGGGCGCGCTCCATCAACTGCGCGATCTGCTCCTTCAACTCGGCTTGGGCATCGACCATCCGCCGATAACTCATCGCCTTGTGCCGCGACGCCGAGGCTTTGACCTTGGTGCCGTCGATCGCCACCGTCCCAAGCTTGACCAGGCCGCATTCGCGCGCCAGTCTCACGACCTGGACGAACAGGGCCGACAGCTCATCCAGATGCAAGGCGCGGAAATCGCAAATCGTCCTGTGCCTGGGGAAGTTGCCGGCGCCGAGAACCCGGAACGCGACGTCCTCGTGCAGTTTGCGCGCGATCTTCCGGGACGAGAACACACCGCTCGCGTAGGCGTACAACAGCACCTTCACCATCATCGACGGATGAAACGGCTGATTGCGCGGGCCACCGCCCGCGTAGCGCGCATGAAACGCACTCAGGTCGAGCAGATCGACCGTGTCGTTGATGAAATACGCGAGATGCCCTTCGGGCAGCCACTCCTGCAATGCGGGCGGCAGCAAAAACTGCTGCTGCGGATCGTATGGAAGATAACTGGTCGTCATCCCCAGATTCTATCCGTAGCAGCCCGTCAGTTCCATCTTCTGCCGCGCAGACTCCTAGCGATTCATGGGCCGGGTCCACCGGAGTGCCGGGTATCGGCTCGCCCGCAAGCCAGTGAACCGAGTTCTGATTGGTCTTCCACGTCGTCTTTCCGGAGCCGTGGTCCCACAGGACACCAAATTTTCCGATATCGTGGGCTGCGGCACCGGCGCCATTGGGAGGCACGGCAATCTGGTAGAAGCCGTGGCCTTTCGGCCGTGAGGCGTACCCTGTCTGGAGTTCGAATCGCGGCCATCGATGGAACAGGTAGAACTGCGAATGATCGGTGCCGACCGGGTCCGGACCGTTGACGGGATCGTACGGGAACGTGAGGGGCAGCTGGTCGCCGGAGCGCTTCACCATCAGCAAGCAGGCGGCCCTGCGGGTGACCCTGTGTATTCCATTGCCCGCCGGTTCGGTGACGTAAACGACGAACATCCCATCCGCGAGCTCGCACCTCGGGTTTTCTTGGCCAGCCGTGAACTTCGCATACGGAGAACCGTGCAAGAAAGTCGCCCGGAAATTCACGGCGTTGACGTTCTGGTCGTACAGATTGGGCGACTCGGCATTCAATCGTCGTACGGTCTGCTCCGAGATCAGGTCCCGTACGAAATGCGGCTCGTCCCGCACGCTGCTCCCGCCCGCGCAACGAACGTGAGCGTCAGAAAAAATGCTGTTGTAGGCGTCGGTGCAATTCACGCCCGCGTGTTTAATCAGCGCCATCGATTCACCTTGAAAACAGTTCGGTTCTTGTATGTCCAGGCATTCTGTTGGACACGAATATCCTGCAACCTGAATTTGCGCACCCGCCCATCCGGATCGAACAGGATCCCGAGTTCACGGATCTGCGTGTCCGCTTCCGCGCTGCGGCCGACGAGGGCAGGTGCAAGGGTGGCCATGCTCGAATCCTTGTCACGGCGATGCTCCCGAAGTGTCGACGGCCGGCAGCTTACCGGATCGCGTCACGAAAAGATGCACGCTTTGTCACGGCTGCTAGAATGGATGGTCGATCTTCAATGCGCACGATCATGCCCCGACCCGACCGCCATCCCGCCGCCCAGGTCTTCTGGCGCGACCCCGCCTTGCCGTTCATCGAAGCGCGCCACGTCGCGGACGGTCGCGGCCTGCACTACGGGCGCCACTGGCACGAGACGCATTCGGTCGGCGTCATCACGGGCGGCCGCAGCACCTACGTCAACGGCGCGCATGCGGAGGTGGTGGAGCAGGGCGCCGTCGTCGTCGTCAATCCGGGCGACGTCCACGGCTGCAATCCGGTCGACGCTGCACCGTGGTCCTATGTGATGTTCTACTTCGATCCCGTGTGGCTGGGCCGCGTCCAGGCGCGCGTACGCGGCCTGGCGGATCCCGCGTTCCGCCCGTACGCGCAGGCGGCGTTGCGCGCGCCGCACCTGGTGGCGGCGGGCGTGCGGCTGTTCGCCGTGTTGGCGGATGCGCGCCGCGGCACCGCCGAACGCGAGGCCGCGGTCGTGGATTTCGTCGCGCAACTGGATGGCGAGCTCGCGCCCGGATCGATGCCGGAGGCCGTCGCGCCGAAGGTGGCACGCGTCGCGCGCCACATCGACGCGCATTTCGCGGACGCCCTGCCGCTGCAGGACTTGTGCGAGGCGGCGAACCTGTCCGGCTCCTACCTGATCCGCGCATTCAAGAAGCGCTACGGCGTCGCGCCGCACGAATATCAGACCAACCGCCGTATCCAGTACGCGAAGGCGCGGCTGCGGGCCGGCGCGCCCATCGCCGAGGTCGCGCTCGACACGGGCTTTGCCGACCAGGCCCACTTCCAGCGCGTGTTCAAGCGGATGACCGCCGCCACGCCGGGCCAGTACCGCGACTGACCATCAGGCTGCAGCCAGCCAGACGACGCTCGCCACGAGCATGCCGGCCATCGTCCGGTTGAAGACGCGCACCCGATGCGGCGTGCGCAGGTAGCCCTGCAAACGGCTGCCGGCCCAGGCCCACGCGGCGACCGACAGCCAGCACACGACGAAGTAGATCGCGGCGAACAGCCAGACGGAGGACGCCGCGCCGTCGGACGCATACGTGCCCATGCCCGCCAGCGCGGCCAGCCACGCCTTGGGACTCAGCCATTGGAGGGCGGCGCCCTGCAGCATCGTCGGCCGCGCCGCGGTTTCGCCCGCATCCAGCTCGCCCGCGTCGGCCGCCAGTTTCCACGCCATGTAGAGCAGGAAGACCACGCCGGCCCAGCGCACGACGTCCGTCACCTGCGGCCAGGCGGCGACCACTTCGTGCAGCCCGAGCCCGGCCAGCACGAGCAGCAGGCAGAAGCCGGCGGTGGCGCCGGTGACGTGGGCGAGAGTGGCCGTGAAGCCGTGGCGGGCGCCGCTGCCGAGGGCGACGACGTTGACGGGGCCCGGAGAGATCGAGGTGGCGAGGGCGAAAGCGGCCATCGAAGCGAACATGCTCATCTGCGTTTCCTTTCATGTCGAGGGATGCGGCAGACGATAGCGGCGGCACGCGGGCCGGTATTGAAAAAAATGACCCAACCAATTGCTCAGCAACTTGCGCATTCGGCGCGCCGTGGCGATGGTATGGTGATGCGATGACTTCCTTCGACACGACCCGGCGCCGCCTCCTGAAGGGCCTCGGCGCCGCTTGCGCAGCCGTGTGCGCACCGGCGCTGGCCGCGGACTTCGACGTGCGTACGTTCGGCGCCCGCGGCGACGGCACCACGCTCGACACGGACGCAATCCATGCCGCCATCGCCGCGGCGAGCGCCGCCGGCGGCGGCACGGTGCGTTTCCCGGCCGGCCGCTACCTGAGCTTTTCGATCCGCCTGCAAAGCCGCGTAGCGCTGCATCTCGACGCCGGCAGCGTGATCTTGGCGGCCGATCCGGCCGATGGCCACGGCCGCTACGACCCGGCCGAACCGAACCCGCACGATGCCTACCAGGACTTCGGCCACAGCCACTGGCACAACTCGCTGATCTGGGGCGAGGATCTCGAAGACGTGGCGATCCTGGGCCCGGGCCGCATCTGGGGCCGCGGCCTGACGCGCTCGGGGCCGGGCGCGAACCGGCCGCTCAACGCCGGCGACATGCCGTCCTCGCTCGGCGGCAAGGACCCGATGGGCGAGCGCAGGAAGTCCGGCGCCGTGTTCGGCGCGGAGATGGACGGCAAGGGCAACAAGGCGATCGCGCTGAAGAACTGCCGCAACGTGCTCCTGCGCGATTTCTCGATGCTCAAGTGCGGCCACTTTGCCGTCCTGGCGACGGGCGTGGACAACCTGACGATCGCGAACCTCACCGTCGACACGGAGCGCGACGGCTTCGATATCGACTGCTGCCGGAATGTCCGCATCAGCGACTGCGCGGTCAATACGCCGAACGACGACGCGATCTGCCTGAAGAGTTCTTATGCGTTGGGCCGCGCGCGCTACACGGAGCACGTGACGATCACGGGCTGCCAGGTCTCGGGCTTCGACCTCGGCACGCTGCTGGACGGCACCTACCAGAAGACGCAGCTGAAAGCCCCGGACGAGGAGGGCGTGTGCGGCCGCATCAAGCTGGGGACGGAATCGAACGGCGGCTTCCGCAACATCGTCATCGCGAATTGCGTGTTCGAGCATTGCCGCGGCCTGGCGATCGAAAGCGTCGACGGCGCCGTCATCGAGGACGTCACGGTCGACAATCTCGCCATGCGCGACCTGACGACGGCGCCGCTGTTCATCCGCCTGGGCCGGCGCATGCGCGCGCCCGCGGGCACACGCGTCGGGGCGATCCGGCGGGTTAACATCAGCAACGTGGTCGCGTCGCAGGCGAATGCGCCGTACGCGGCTATCGTGGCCGGCCTGCCGGAAGCGCCCGTCGAGGACGTGCGGCTGTCGAACATCACGATCGTGTACGGCGGCGGGGGCACGGCGGCGGATGCGCGCCGTGTGCCGCCCGAGGTACCGGACCATTATCCGGAACCGAGCATGTTCGGCGTGACGCCGGCCTACGGCCTGTACGTGCGCCATGCACGCAACGTGGAGGTGCATCACGCCGACCTGCGCACGGCGGCGCCGGATGCGCGGCCGCCCATCGTGCTGGACGACGTGAAAGACGAGCGCTTCGACCACGTGCGGCTCGGACGCGCCGCCGGCGTGCCGGCCATACGGCGGGTCAGGCCGGCATCGGTTCCTCCGCGCGGGTGATGCGCCACATGTCCAGGTTCACGCCCTTGCGGTAATCGTGCTGCATCTCGGGCGTCAGCACCTCGAACATCAGGCCATTCTCGAGCCACAGCTCGACGACGTCGAACACGCCGCCGCGCGAGCAGGGCACGGCGCGCCAGCCTTCGCGCCGGCCGATCGCGACGATCTCCTCGACGGAGCGTTCGGTCGCGATGGCCAGGTGGAAGCAGGCGTATGGGCGCGGGGCGGCGTCCGGATGCGGCCGGGCCATCCCGGCGCCGTTCCCCGGCGCCATCGGCAGCGTGTGCGGATAGACCTCGACCATCGACCCGCGCACGTCGCCGGCCATCGCGACCCACGCGCCGGGCCAGGGCGGGAAGCGGAACGACTGGCCGCCCCAGATTTCGGCAATGACGGCGGCGACGCGCTCCGGATCGCGCGCGGGGATGGAAGCGTGAAAGATCATGGTTCTCCTCGGGAAGTGACGGCACGGGCCAAAGTTGCGATGACACGCACGCCAACGCTGCCGAGGTAATCCCCGAGTACCGCCCACGCCGGGACGAAGCCCAGCTGCTGTTCGAGCAGGCACCGTGCGGCGCTGACGACGCAACGCTCGACCGTATCGAGCGTTGCGCCGCGCCGCGGGAGCGGGATGGTTCCTGTGGTTGACGTGTCCATGGCGCGCATCTTGACATTCGCGCCATGGACGGTCACGCCCCACCGGTGGGGGTATCGACTACTTGCCGATCAACACGCGGTAGACCGGCACCACCTTCACGCCCTTCAGCTCGGCCAGCTGCGGCTTGCCGCCGAAGTCCGGACGATGCTCGCGCGGCAGGTAGATCGGCGCATCCGCGCGCAGCGGCAGCACGGTCAAGGTCAGCGGACCCTGGCGTTTCTGCGGCAGGTTACCCAGGTCGAATTGCCAGCGCTGGCCGTTGTAATACCAGTCGTCGACCATGCGCGTGCCGTCGAACAGGCGGGCCACGTCGCCCGTGAAGTCGATGTCGAGCAGCAGGCTGTCCACGTCCTTCGACCGGTTCGCCGCCCCGACGTCGAGCAGCCACGCGGCCGACGCGCCGAATGCTTCCGGATCCGGCTGCACCGCCGCGTTGGCGTTGCCGCCGATGCGGACCTGGCGTGCCGGCTGGGCGTCGCGCAGCGGTTTGACGGCCACCGCCACGGCGCGCGTCGGCAGCGTCGTGTCGAACACCTGGAACAGGCCGTCGCGACCTGCGCTCTTCAGCGTCGTCGATGGATAGACGGCCGCGCGCACGTGCGGCTGGCCCGCGCTGCGCAGTACGAGCCGCCCGCCGTCGAAGTACGCCTGCGCCTCGCTGAGCACGAGCCGGCGCCGGCCCTGGAACGTGCCGATCGCCGCCTGGCGCGCCTGCGCCTGCGACAGCACGAGCACCGTCAGCGGCGTCGCGCCCGGGCAGCGCAGCGTGAACGCCGCATCGAGGCCGGGCCGGATGCCGTCCACGACGACCTGGTTCGCACCCTCGTCGACGTGCGCATGCGGGGCCTGCACGCAACCGCGGGCTTTTTCGCCGAACGCGAATTCGACGGGGACGCCGTCCTGCGCCGCGAACACCCACGTGCCGTCATCGAGCTGCGCGAGCGGCTGCGCGGTCGCATACGTCAGGCGCTGGCCGCGCTCGTCACCCAAGTCGAAATTGACGGGCCAGGCGAAGTACGCGCCGGCCGGCAGGTCGACGGGTCGGCGGGGCAGCGTCACCGTGCCGCCGGGCAGCTTGACCGCGAAGCGGACCTGCTCGCGCGCCGGCGTCGGATACTGGCGGATGTGCCCATCGTAGAACAGGAACGCGGCATCGCCGCGGCTGCGCACGGACCAGCGGGGAGGGCCCAGGTCGGCGGGATCCTTCGGCACCACGTCCGGTTTGCGCACGGTCATCGGCGCCAGGCGCGCGCCGAAGTCGTGCAGGAACCAGTGGAACGGACGCAGGCTGGCCAGCACGTCGCGCTGCTGGCCGTCCGGGCCCAGCGGGGCGTTGAAGTCGTAGTTGATCGCGGGGACGTCGTTGTAGCCACCGCTCTTCGTACTCTCTTCCAGGGTCGTGCCGCCGACGGGATTGCGCCCGCCGTGGAACATGTAGTACCCCATCAGGTTGACGCCGGAGCCCAACTGCACAGGGAGCATCGAGGCGATGTCGTCGCTTGATACGAGCGTGCGGCGGCGGTACATCGCGGGCAGGCCCGCGCCGTATTCCGCGCCGAGGAACGGGGTCTTGTCCATGTCCGTTTCCGCCGTGCCCTGCTGGCTCGCGCGGGTCTGCGCACCGAGGTCGCCGCTGACGCGCGTGTCGAACCGGAACGCGTACGTTTCCTTGGGCGGCAGTTCCTTCGTGCTCGTCGCCCACGGTTCGTCCGGATAGCCGCCGAACACCGGCGTCACTTCGCCCGACGGGTACAAGGTCTGGTCCCAACCTGTGACGGTGTAGTAGGGCACGTCGATGCCCGCCTTCACGGCAAGATCCTTCAGCGTGCGGATGTGCTCCGCGCCGCGGCCCGGGCCGGCCAGGTTGTACTCGTTCTCGATCTGGGCGCCGATGACTGGGCCGCCCTGCTTGTACAGCAGTCCGTCCAGCTGGCGCCCGATCTCGCGATAGTAACGCTCGACGAAGCGCAGGTAGGTCGGATCGTTCCCGCGCGTGGGCATCGCGTCGACCACCCAGTCCGGGAAGCCGCCGTAGCGCACCTCGGCGTGCGACCACGGGCCGACGCGCACGACGACGTCCAGGCCGTGCTTGTGCGCGAGCTGCACGAAGCGGCGCAGGTCGCGGTTGCCGGACCAGTCGAATTTTCCTTCGGCCGCTTCATGGTGGTTCCAGATGATGTAGGTGGCGACGATGTCGATGCCGGCCGATTTCATCTTGGCGAGTTCCGCATCCCAGCCGGCGGCCGGGCTGCGCGTGTAGTGGAACTCGCCCATCACCGGCAGCCAGGGTTTGCCGTCGCGCGTGAGGTACTGGTTGTTGATGCCGAGCGTGTGGCCGCCCGGCGCCGTCGCCGTGCCCAGTTTGACGTAGCCGGTGCGCGGATCGGGTGCCGGCGCGGTCGCGTCGACGGTGAGGAGTTGTTCCGCGCCCGCCATGGCGGGGCCGGCGAAGGCCAGCAGCAGGGCGGCGCGGAGCAGCGTGGGTCGGGTGATCGTCATCATCAGAACTTGTACGAGAGGCCCACGTTGTAGCGGCGGCCGTATTCCATCACGTTCTGCATGTACGCGTTCGCGTTCTGCGTGTAGACCACTTTCTGGTTCGTGATGTTGTCCAGGCCCACGCGCAGTTGCAACTGCGGCGTCAGGTAGTACGAGAAGTTCGCGGTGACGTAGGTCTCCTCGCCGTTTTCCGCCATGTAGCCGGCCGTCCAGCGGGGCATGCGCACGAACGGGCTGTGGTAGTTGGCGGACAGGCGGGCCTCGAAGCCGTTCTTTTCGTACCAGAGCGTGACGCCGCCGTTGTTGCGCATCAGGCCTTCCATCGGGTAGTCATTCGTGTACTCGTGGATGTCGCTCTCGTTGTACGACCAGTTCGCGGCGACGCCCAGGCCGTCGAACGGTGCCGGCAGGCGTGTGAACGCGTGCTGGTACACCAGTTCGAGGCCGCGTACGTAGCCGCCTTCGCCGTTGATGGAGCGGGTGATGACCGCCTGGCGGTTGCCGATGGTCGTCGTGTCGGTCGTGATGCCGATGTAGCTGCCGATCTGCTTGTAGAACAGCGCGGCCGAGAACAGCGAGCCCTTGTCGAAGTACCACTGGTACGCGAGGTCGGCCTGGTTGGCCATCATCGGCAGCAGGCCCGGATTGCCGGCGCTGCCCGTCAGCGGCTGCTGCGAGCCCGGCGTCGTGTCCATCGAGATCTGGCGCGACGCGCGCATCTCGTCCATCGGCGCGCGCGACATGGCGCGGGCCAGCGAGAAGCGCACCTGGTGCTTCTGTTCTTCGTCGAGGCCGAAGATCAGGTTCATGCTCGGCAGGGCCTTCGTGTACGACGCGCCGCCCGACACCGCCGTCGGCGCGGCGCCGTTGACGGACTCCATGCCTTCGCCCGTCTGGCTGGTGTGCAGCACGCGTACGCCCGCATTGCCGCGGTACTTCAGGCCGAACATCTCGCCGTCCAGGTCCGCCTGCGCGTACAGGGCGCTCGTGCGCTCCTTGACGCGCCAGCCGGCCAGCAGGTCGTTCGCGGTCGGCGTGCGGCCGCCCGCATCGAGGGCGCCCGGACCGAACGTGGAGGACACGGTGCCTTCGAAATCGTTCAGCATCAGCGCGGGGAAGTAGCCCGGCACGTTGATGGTCGTGTACGCCGAGGCCGGGATCGCCGCATTGTTCGGCGAGATGTTCCACGTGGTCTGGCGGTAGGACTTCTCGCGGTCGGCGAAGCGCGCGCCGATCTTGAGGCGGCTGACGGGGCCCAGGTCGAGCGGCAGCGCGCCGCTCAGCTGCGCGGAATCGAGGCGGTCGTGCACGTGGCCGTCGTTGTCGATGTATAGCGATGGCGCGCCGAACGTCGCGAGGTTGCCCGTGTCCTGGCTGTACGAATACGATTGCTGCTCGTTGCCGGTGAAGGCCCACGACAGGGTGCCGTTGTTCGCGGTGGTATTGCGCACGTCGGCCCACTGGCTGGCGCGGCTGGCGCGCGACGTCGCGACGTCCGCTTCGACCTTCCAGTCGCCCACGTTGAACTTGCCGTTCAGGCCACCGGCGAAGTTGTCCATGTTCTGGATCCAGCGCGTGCTGTGCGTGGTCAGGCTGACGTCCTTGACGGTCGCGCCGGTGACGTAGCCGTTGCGGATGTCGACGTTCGAGTAATTCCCGGTCTGCCAGCCGTCCCAGTTGCCGACGTCGCCGGTCCAGTGCTGCACGCTCGGTTCGCGGATCTTGTTGCGGGCGAAGTACAGGTCGGCCGTGATCAGGGCATCCGGGCTCGCCTTCCATTCCAGCTTGCCCAGCACGCTGCTGCGTTCATTGGTGCCGCTCTTCAGTTCATCCTCGAAGCCCCACGGCGTCTTGTCGACCTTGCCGTCGCCATTCAGGTCGGCCGAATGGTCTTCGTTGAAGCCCCAGTGGTTCTTGCGTTCCTCGATCGATGGCTGCTTCTGGTAGCTGAACGCGACGGCCGCGCCTACGCTCCGGTTCGCGAACTGGTCGATCCAGATGCCGCCCAGGCGCGGGCGCACGGTCTGCGCGTCGACGTCCTTCGCCAGCGGGTAGTACAGCGCGTCGGCCTTCAGCGACGCCTGGCGGCCGTTGTACTTCAGCGGCTGCACGGTCTGCAGGTCGATGGTCGTCGCGACGCCGCCTTCGACCAGGTCGGCGTTCTGCGTCTTGTAGACGATGGCGCCCGAGAGCGACTCGGACGGGAACTGCTCGAAGCGCACGGCGCGGTTCGGCTCGGACGAAGCGAGTTCGCGGCCGTTCAGCGTGGCGCCGATGAAGCGTTCGCCCATGCCGCGCGCGACGATCTGGCTCGCGTTGCCGCGATCGAGACCGGCGGCGAGGCCCGGCAGGCGCGCCAGCGATTCGGCGATGGTGGTGTCGGGCAGTTTGCCGATGTCTTCGGAGGCGACGACTTCGACCATGCTGTTGGAGTTCTCCTTGACGGAGAGGGCGCTGCGCACGGACGCGCGGATGCCGGACACGACGACCTGCTGCACGGCGGTGTCGCCGCCGGCGGGCGGTTCGGCCGGTGCGGCTTGCTGGGCGAGGGCGGGGATTGCGGGGAGGGCCAACAATGGGAAGAGCGAGCGTACGAGTACGCTCAGGGTTTTCTGCTGCATGTAATCTCCTTGCTTTTGTCGTTTAGACTTATGTGTTGTTGTCGACTTTGTTGGTGCGTCGAGCGAACCAATCAAGCGACTGACCGGCATTCTGTCGCGTTGCAAGGAGCACAACCATTGTGTTTTTCACCAGCGTATATACGAAGTTGATATACCCTGGTGAAAAACATAAAAAAAAAGGACAGCCTGGGGGGCTGTCCTTTGCTAGCCCGTAGGCTGCCTCGTCATCATGTGGACGTGATTACCACCACATGCCGTAGATGGTGGCCAGCACCACGCAGATGACGGCCGAGCCCAGGGCAAACGCGCCATCGACCTTGAACAGCTTGGTGTCGACGATCAGTCCCTTCACCTTGCCGCGGGCGAACACGGTGCTGAGCAGGACCATGCCGGCGACGACCAGCCAGAACACGATGAACATGCGGTCCAGGAACGGGATCTCGTAGACACCGCTGCCGTTGTCGTGGGCGAAGCCGATCGGGGCGAGGAAGGACAGGTCCATCATCCCCGGCAGGAACTTCAGGATGATCGAGAACACGAGACCGCCCACGGTCGCGAACATCGCGGCGCTGGACGTGGTCTTTTTCCAGAAGAAGCCCAGCAGGAACATGGCCAGGATGCCCGGCGAGACGAAGCCCGTGTATTCCTGGATGTACTGGAAGCCGCCTTTCTTGTCGATGCCCATCAGCGGGGCGATCACGACGGCCAGCAGCATCGACACGACGACGGTCATGCGGCCGATCCACACCATCTTCTGCTCGGTGACGTTCGGGTGGAGGCGCTTCTGATAGATGTCCAGCGTGAAGATCGTGGCGATCGAGTTGGCCTTGCCGGCCAGCGACGCGACGACGGCCGCGGTCAGCGCCGCGAACGCGATGCCTTTCAGGCCCGACGGCAGCAGTGCCAGCAGGGTGGGGTAGGCGCGGTCCGGATTCAGTTCGCCGCCGACGCGCATCGCATCGCCCAGCGCGCCGGAGCGGTCCAGCGCGAACGCGGCGATACCCGGCATGACGACGATGACCGGCATCAGCAGTTTCAGAAACGCGGCGAACAGCAGGCCTTTGCGGGCGGTCGGCAGGTCGGCGCCCAGCGCGCGCTGCGTGATGTACTGGTTGCAGCCCCAGTAGTTCAGGTTCACGATCCACATGCCGCCGATCAGCGTGGACAGGCCCGGCAGGTCCATGTAGTTCGGGTTGTCGCGGCCCAGCACCATCTCGAAGTGGTCGCGGGTCGAGTTGTACAGGGTCGAGAAGCCTTGCAGCGCGCCGTGGCCGTTGCCGAGTTTGGCGACGAGGTCCAGCGCCAGCCACGTGGTCACGAGGCCGCCGATCACGAGGCAGGTCACCTGGATGACGTCCGTGTAGCCGATGACCTTCATGCCGCCCAGGGTGATGATGGCGGCGAAGACGGCGAGGAACAGCATGCAGGGCAGCACGCCGATGCCGGTGACGCTGCCGATGGCCAGCGCGCCCAGGTACAGGATCGAGGTCAGGTTGACGACGACGTACAGGCCGAGCCAGAACAGCGCCATCGTCGTGGCGACGGCCTTGCCGTAGCGCTGTTCGAGGAACTGGGGCATCGTGTAGATGTGGTTCTTCAGGTAGACCGGCATGAAGAACACGGCGACGATGACGAGCGTGGCGGCGGCCATCAGTTCGTACACGGCGATGGCCATGCCGATGCGGAAGCCCGAACCGCTCATGCCGATGAACTGCTCGGCGGAGATGTTGGACGCGATCAGCGAGGCGCCGATGGCCCACCAGGTGAGCGAGCCTTCGGCCAGGAAGTAGTCGTGCGAGGCGGAGGTGTTGGCGCTCTTCTTGCGGCGGTAGACCCACAGGCCGTAGCCGGCGACGACGACGAAGTAGAACAGGAAGACAATGGTGTCGAGGCGGGAAATCAGATTCATAGGTTTGTCTCGGTTGTGATTCGCGCGTTTCAGCGCTCCAGGAAGGCGTCCATGATCGCGGTCGGCTTGCCGCCGCGGTCAAAGGCGCCCATCGGATAGCCCTTCCAGTCGTAAGCCTCGGGCTCCCAATAAAACACGCCGCGTCCCATGCCGCCATCGACGGCGCGCGCCTTGGCGATCAGGTCGGCGATGACCGCCTTGCCGTCCGGGTGGTCCCAGGGCACGCCGACCTCCGACAGGATCACCGGCTTGCCATAGCGGTGCACCATGTCGTTGAGGTTGGCGAGGCAGGCGGCCGTGGCGCTTTGCCACGTGTGGTTCTTTGCGGTCGTCGGGTACGACGACACGCCGATCATGTCGAAGCGCGCGCCGTGCGCCTTCAGGCCGTCGAAGTTCCAGCGGAACGTGGCGTTGTCGTGGCAGTTGTCGACATGGACGATCACGATCGCGTCCGGGAACACCTGCTTGACGGCGCCGTAGCCGCTGTCGACGAAGCGCGCGTAGTTGTCCATGTGCTTCGTTGCGTCGCCTTCGGGCCACAGCAGGCCGGTCCGGGTCTCGTTGCCGACCTGGACCCAGGTGGGCGTGACGCCCGCATCGCGCAGGGCGATCAGCACGGAGCGCGTGTGCGCCGCGACGGCGTCGGCCAGTTGCGGCACGGTGTAGCCGGCCCAGGCCTTCGGTTTCGTCTGCTGCTGCGGGTCGGCCCAGGAATCGCTGTAATGGAAATCGATCATGACGCGCATGCCGGCGGCTGTGGCGCGCTTCGCTTTCGCGACGACGTCCGCCGTGCCGTTCCAGCCGTCCTGCGGGTTCACCCACGCGCGCAGGCGGATGGCGTCCATGCCCTGTTCCTTCAGGATGGCATACAGGTCGCCGGTCTTGCCGTCGCGGTTGCGGAACACCCGGCCGGCCGCTTCCATTTCGCTGACCCAGCCGACGTCGGCCCCCTTGGCGAAGTGCGTGTCGGCCGCGCGCGCGCAGGGAGCGCCGAGCACAAGACAGGCCGCGAGGGCGGAAAAGGCGTGCTTCATCGGTCTCCGTAGTCGTTATCGTTATTGTCATGCTGGCAGCAAACCGGGATTCTAGGCAGGAAAAGCCATGCGCACCCTATCCATTTTTCGCGTCACCTATGAAATATTCGTATGGCGGCAATGTTTCCGTTGAAACATCCGGTATTCATTTGACAAGGGGAAAGGAACGCAGGTCATCCAGACACTCGCACTATACTGGTCCCGTACCCGTCGATCCGGGCGGGGTTCCGGCTGACGCCGGTCGGCGTCGCCTTATTGGAATCAGGAGGTCGAGATGAGCAAAGCAACATGTATCCTGCGCGGCGTCGCGCTGGCGTGCGCGCTGTGCGCGGCCGGTTCGCCCGCGATGGCGGCAAAAGATCCGGCGCGGTGGACGCAGGGCGACAAGACCAAAGCCCAGCGCATGGCCACGCTGAAGAAGGAAATCAACGCGGCGTACGCCGAGCAGCAGACGGCGTGCAGGAAGAAATCGTCCGCCCACCGTACGTCCTGCCTGAAGGAAGCGCGCCAGATCTATCAACGCGACATGACGAACGCGCCGCGGCTGCTGGCCCAGGCCCCGCGCGGCGAGGTGACGGAGCGCGTCGTCTCCACGACGACGGCCCCGGCGACGCCTGAGCAGTCGTCCGGCAGCACTGCTTACGGCAGCTCCAGCATGGGCGCGACCGGTTCGGGCGCGGGCACCGTCGACGGCAAGGACGACGCGATGCCGCCGAGCGCGGGCCAGACGGGCGGGCTGCCGCCGCCGCGCGTGGACCCGTCGGACAACCGCGCGCCCGACCAGCCGCCGCAAGGCAGCACGGTGCCGGTCCAGCAGCAGCAACAGTAAGGGCGGTCTCGCGCCCTGGGGCGCCGAATGGTAAACTGCCGCCTTTTGCCGCAGAGGACCACGATGGCGCTTCGCGACCGCGCGCTGGAATTACTGATCGAGACGGATGCCGCTGCCAAGACGGCGGGCGTGGCCGCGCTGGCCGACGCTTGCCGCGCCGGGGCGGTGCCGCTCGACAGCGCCGCCATGCTGAAGGCGGGCGACGCGGTCATTCCCGGCCGTCCCGCGCGGCCGGAACTCGTGCCGCCGCGCCTCGTCGGCCGCCGCTCGATGGCGACGGATGAAGGCCGCGCAATGCTCGTCCACGCGCTGGCCCACATCGAGTTCAATGCCGTCAACCTCGCGCTGGACGCGATCTGGCGCTTCCCGGGCATGCCGGACGCCTACTACACGGACTGGCTGCGCGTCGCGGCCGAGGAAGCCCATCATTTCACGCTGCTGGCGGCGCATCTGCGCACGCTCGGCTGGGCCTATGGCGATTTTCCCGGCCACGACAGCCTGTGGGAGATGGTCGCCAAGACGAGCGGCGACGTCCTCGCGCGCATGGCCCTCGTGCCGCGCACGATGGAAGCGCGCGGCCTGGATGCCATCCCGCCGCTGCGCGCGAAGCTGGCGCAGGCCGGCGACGACGCGGCCGCGCGCATCCTCGACGTGCTGCTGCGGGACGAGGTGGGCCACGTGGAAATCGGCAACCGCTGGTATTTTTATCTCTGCGCCCAGCGCGGCCTGGAACCGGTCGCCACCTACGATGCGCTGACGGTGCAGTACAAGGCGCCCGTTCTGAAGGGCCCCTTCAACGTGGAAGCGCGCCGCCAGGCCGGTTTCACCGAGGCGGAGCTGGCCCGACTCGCGCATGCCTGATGCCATGGACACGCAGGGTTTCCTGCTGACGCGCCACTGGCGCGATACGGACGCCGGGGTCGAGGTCGAATTCTGGCTCGCGACGCCGGATGGGCCACGGCGCGTGCGTCTCGCGCCGCAGCCAGCCGTTGCGTTCATCCCCGCGGAGCAGGGCGACACCGCGCGGCTGCTGCTCGCACGCGAACGGGGCGCGGAACTGCGCGAGCTGTCGCTGTGCGACTTCCGCCACCGTCCCGTGCTGGGCCTGTACTGCACGCAGTACCGCCACCTGCTGCGCCTGGAAAAGCGCCTGCGCGAGCACGGTATCGACGTCTACGAAGCGGACATTCGCCCGCCCGAACGCTACCTGATGGAGCGCTTCATCATGGCGCCCGTCACGTTCACGGGCACGCCCGATCCGCACGATGCGCGGCTCGTCGTGGATGCGCGCCTGACGCCGGCGCAGGACTATCGCCCGGCGCTGTCGACCGTCTCGCTCGACATCGAGACGACGATGCAGGGTGAGCTGCGTTCGATCGCGCTGGAGGGCTGCGGCCAGCGCCAGGTCTGGATGCTTGGCCCGGCCAACGGCGATGCGTCGGGACTCGATTTCGACTACGAGGTCGTCGCCACGCGGCGCGACCTGCTCGACCGGCTGGAAGACTGGATCCAACGCTTCGACCCGGACGCGATCATCGGCTGGAACCTCGTCCAGTTCGACCTGCGCGTGCTGCAGCAGCATGCGCAGCAGATGCAACGCCCGCTGCGCCTCGGCCGCGACGGCGGCGCGATCGAATGGCGCGAACACGGCGGCCGGCAGGAGCATTACTTCGCCGGCGTCGCCGGGCGCCTCGTCATCGACGGCATCGAGGCGCTGCGCGGGGCCACGTGGAGCTTCCCGTCGTTCTCGCTGGAGCACGTGGCGCAAAGCCTGCTGGGCGAGGGCAAGGCGATCGACAATCCGTACGACCGCATGGCGGAGATCGACCGCATGTTCGCCGAGGACAAGCCGGCGCTCGCGACGTACAACCTGCAGGACTGCGTGCTCGTCACGCGCATCTTCGCGAAATCGGAGCTGATGACCTTCCTGCTGGAGCGCGCCAGCGTGACGGGTCTTTCGGCCGACCGCAGCGGCGGTTCCGTCGCCGCGTTCGAGCATGCGTACATCCCGCTGATGCACCGGCTGGGCCGCGTGGCGCCGAACATCGGCGACGTGCCGGGTGCGGACAGTCCCGGCGGGTTCGTGATGGATTCGCGCTCCGGGCTGTACGACTCGGTGCTCGTGCTGGACTATAAAAGCCTGTACCCGTCGATCATCCGCACGTTCCTGATCGATCCGGTGGGGCTCGTCGCGGGCCTCGAGGAGCCGGAAGCGGACACGGTGCCGGGCTTCCGCGGCGCGCGCTTCTCGCGCACGCAGCACTGCCTGCCCGGCATCGTCACGCGTGTGTGGCAGGGCCGCGACGCCGCCAAGCGCGAACGCAACGCGCCGCTGTCGCAGGCTTTAAAAATCATCATGAACTCGATGTACGGGGTGCTCGGCACGACGGCGTGCCGGTTCTTCGACTCGCGCCTGGCGTCGTCGATCACGATGCGCGGCCACGAGATCATGCACCGCACGCGCGAACTGATCGAGGCGCAGGGCTACCAGGTGATCTACGGCGACACGGATTCCACGTTCGTGTGGCTCGGGCGCGCGCATGCGGACGACGCCGCGGCACGCATCGGCCGCGCGCTCGTCGACCATGTGAACGCATGGTGGCGCGACCATCTGCGCAACGAACTGCGCCTGGACAGCGCGCTCGAACTCGAATACGAAACCCATTTCCGCCGGTTCCTGATGCCCACCGTGCGCGGCTCGGAAGAGGGCAGCAAGAAGCGCTACGCGGGCCTCGTGCGCCGCAAGGACGGCAACGACGACCTCGTGTTCAAGGGCCTGGAGACGGTGCGCACGGACTGGACGCCGCTCGCGCAGGCCTTCCAGCAGGAGCTGTACGGGCGCGTGTTTCGCGGCGAGCCGTACGAGGACTATGTGCGTGACTACGTGGCGCGCACCCTCCGGGGCGACATGGACGAGCAGCTCGTGTACCGCAAGCGGCTGCGCCGCCCGCTGGTGGAGTACGAACGCAACGTGCCGCCGCACGTGCGCGCGGCGCGCGCGGCCGACGAGTTCCACGTGCGCCAGGGCCGGCCCGCGCAATACCGCAACGGCGGCTGGATCCGCTACGTGATGACGACGGCGGGACCGGAACCGCTGGAGACGCTGGACACGAGCCGCACGCCCATCGACTACGAACACTACCTGACGAAGCAGCTGGAGCCCGTCGCGGACGGCATCCTGCCGTTTATGAACGACAGTTTCACGAGGCTCACCAGTCCGCAGGGCGCGCTGTTCTGATCAACCGCCGGCGCGCTTCGGCCGGTGGCCGAGCTTCGTGAGTTCTTCCATGAGGCGGTCGCAGTGGTCGCCCTGGACCTCGATCACGCCATCCTTCACGGTCCCGCCGGAACCGCACGCGGTGCGCAACGCCTTTCCCAGCGCGGCGAGGGCGGCGGCATCGAGCGCCAGGCCCTTGACGAGCGTGACGGCCTTGCCGCCCCGGCCCTTCGTTTGGCGCGCGACGCGCACGTTGCCGTCGCCGACCGGTGCCGTGCCGGTCTTGCAGGCGCACGCGGTCACCGGTTGCCGGCAGGCGGGGCACATGCGGCCGCTCTCGGTGGAATAGACGAGGCCTCCGTTCGAATGCTTCATGGTGTGTCGTGAGTGATGGCTATTCCCGTGAGTTTACCAGCCCATCCCGGTCGTGCACTAATGTAAATACGATGTTACTATCCGGCCCGGGGTTCAATGAAAACAACAGGGGGTGGTCATGCATCATGCCGGCACGTTCGATGCTGTCTTTCTCGCGATGTTCTGTGTCTGTTTCGCCATCCGCGCGCCGCTCGACATCAGGAACCGGAAGGCCAAGGCCGTCGAATCGCGCGAAGGGATGTTCGAGAAGTTCTGCCTCATGCTGGTGTTCACGGGGTCGACGACGCTGCCGTTCCTGTACCTGTTCACGCCGTGGTTCGATTTCGCCGACTACGCGGTACGGCCTGCCGTCGGCGGGCCCGGCGCCGCGCTTGGGGTGCTGGGCGTGTTCCTGTTCTGGAAATCGCACCGCGACCTGGGCCGGCAGTTCTCGCCGACGCTCGAGGTCAAGGAGGCGCACCACCTGGTCTCCGAAGGCATCTACAGCCGCATACGGCATCCGATGTACACGGCCGTGTTCCTCATCGCCACCGCGCAGCTGCTGTTGATCGGGAACGCCGTCGTGGGACCGGCGTTCCTGCTGGCATTCAGCATCCTGTATGCCGCGCGCATCGAGCACGAGGAAGACATGATGCTCGAGCATTTCGGACAAGCCTATGCCGACTACAAGGCGCGTACCAAGCGCCTGCTGCCGTCCATCAGGCAATAAGTCAGGGCCCCGGATTCGGGTTGTCCGGCAACGACGGGATCGCGCGCAGGTATTCGTAGATCGCGTACAGGTCCCGCGTCGTCATCTTGCCGACGGCCGGCCACGGCATCACCTGCAGGATCTCGCCGGCGGGGTCGTGCGGATTGTGGCCCGTGCGCAGCGTCCGCACGAATTCCTCGCGCGTGAGGCCGGCCGGGCGGCCCGCGTTGTCCGGCGTGAGGTTCGGCGCCGTGAAGGGGCCGAACTGGCGCCCGCCGGACATGTATTGCTCGGCATTCACGCGCTCGGGCTGGCCCTGGAACGGATCGCCGCCGGGCGAATACGTCGGATGCGTGTGGCAGTCGATGCAGCCCGACGTGTTGACGATGTAACTGCCCTGCCACACGAGGTTCCTCTGCTTGCCCTTCAGGTTCAGGATGACGCCGGGCGGAACGATTTCGCGGCCGCGCATGGCGCGGCTGTTGGTGTCGCTCAGTGCGGTGGCGGCGTCCATGTCGTTGTCCGGGCCGGGGCCGGGGCCGGCGGCGTACGGTGCCGCGCTGGCGGCGGCGAGGGCGAATGCAAGGCAGGTGCGGCGGGCTGCGTTCATGCTGTGTCTCCCAAGGTCGGTGGCTGAAGACGAATCAACTCAGTATAGGCGTCAATACGGAACCCGCCAGCGCGGCCCTCCTGTCCATTCTGATAGGGTCCGGGTGAGAATGCGCGCACTTTGGCGCTGGCGGCCATGGCACCATCACGGCTCGACATCGGGAGACGTGCATGACGACATCATCCAGGCCATGGATCCAGCTTGCCGCCGCCATCGCGGCCGTCGGGGCCCTCATCCACCTGGCGGCCATTCCGGCCGGACCGGCCTGGTACGCATACTTCGGCGCGCCGCCCGGCGTGGTCGACTCCGCGCGCGCCGGCACGTGGCCTGCGCCCGCGGGGGCGTTCGTCATCGCGCTGCTGATGGCGACGTGCGCCTGGTATGCCTGCGCGGCGCTGGGCGCGGTGCGCCGCCCGCCGCTGCTGCGTACGGGCCTGGCCGTGATGGCCGCGATCTGCCTCGTGCGCGCGCTGCTCCTGCCGCTGCTGGCCATGACGCATCCGGAACTGCGCAACACGTTCGAGATCGTCGCCGCTCTCCTGTGGGGCCTGGCGGGCATCGGTTTCGCGCTCAGCGTGAAAGCCACGGCAGGGCGCGGGCTATACTGACGCCACCATGCACCTGTACCGCGAATTTCCGCCGCATCCCGCGCTCGCAGACCACGTGGCCTGCCTGTGGACGAGCCACGCCGTCCCGGACGGTGCGCCCGTCCGCACGCGCGTGCTGCCCGATAACTGCATCGACATCCTGTGGCAAGATGCCTCGCCGCTGGGCAAGGTGGCGGGCATGATGTCGCGTCCGCACCATGTCGAGATGCGCGCTCCGGTGCTGACGGTGGCAGTGCGCTTCCTGCCCGGCGCCGCGCGTGCCTTCGTCGACGTCCCGCTGTCCGAATTGCAGGATGGGCATCCGGCCCTGGCCGACCTGTGGTCGCGCGCAGAGGCGGAAGCGCTGGCGGCCGGATTGTGGGAGCGCGAGCGCACGACGGCACAGCGCCTTGTCGTCATCGAACAGGCCTTGCTCGCGCGCCTGCGCACGCGCGGGCCGGCACGGGCGGACGCACTCGCGCGGGCTGCCGTCCTGCGGCTCGAGGCGAGCAGCGGAGCCGTGCGTATCGACACGCTGGCGGATGGCCTGGGCGTCACGCGCCAGCACCTCGCGACGCTGTTCCGCGAACGCGTGGGCCTGAATGCGAAGACTTTCGCCATGGTGTGCCGCTTCCGCCGCGCGCACGCGGCGCTGCGCGGCCGGAACGCCGGCGTCGACTGGGCACGCCTCGCGGGCGATTGCGGCTACTACGACCAGTCGCATCTCATCCACGCATTCCGCCAGTTCGCGGACGCCACCCCGGAATCCTTCCTGCATACCGCGCCATGATCGTCATCGCCGCCCCATCGAATCTCGGACTCCGCCCCCTGCGCCCCGGCCACGAACCCGGCACATGGCGCGCACCCGCCGCGTTGTTCGAGGCCGGCCTGCTGGACGCCGTGGGTGCCGGCGTTCCCGTCGTCATGCCGCGGCCGTCCTGGAAGCCCGGGCCCGATCCCGGCACGCGGCTGCGCAACGGCCTCGCGATGCGCGACTTCAACCTGGCGCTGGCCGACCACGTGGCGGCGGCCGGTGCGCGTGGCGAATTCGCGTTCGTCGTCGGCGGCGACTGCTCGATCCTGCTGGGGGCGCTGGCGGGCGCGCGGCGCCGCGGGCCGCTGGCGCTCGTCCACGTGGATGGCCACAGCGATTTCCGCCACCCGGGCAACTACGACCCGGACAGCATGCCGGGTGCCGTCGCGGGCATGGACCTCGCGCTGGCCACGGGCCGCGGCGAGGCGCTGATGACCGACTGGCCCGGCGTGGAGACGCCCCTGGTGCGGGATCGCGACGTCGTCCAGATCGGCGAGCGGGATGGGCGGCGTCCCGACTTTGCCTGGGCGGACGTGAACGACACCGACTTCGAACGCATCGACGTGTTTACGGCGAACGAGATCGGGCCGCGGGCGGTGCTGGAACGCACGCGGCAACGGCTGGACAAGCGCTTCTGGATCCACCTGGACGTCGACGTCCTCGACGAAGCCGTAATGCCCGCGGTCGACAGCCCGGGCGCGCCGGGCATCGCGCCGGACGATCTCGTGGCGATCCTGTCCGGCCTCGTGTCCGACCCACGCTGCATCGGCATGACCGTCACCGTGTTCGATCCCGACCTCGATCCGGACGGGCGCCATGCCCGCACGCTCGTTGGCCTGCTGGGCGGGCTGCCATTCGGGCGCTGACCAGATGCCGGCGTTGGAGCACCTAGCAGAATCGCTTAGTTGTTCTACAGGCAACAGCCGGATACACTGGGCCGTGCCGACCATCCGCTATCGGCCAGGAGCGGACCCAAAGGGATGGGGCAAAGCGTGGAGCCAACGCGCAATTTGCGTCGGCTTTACCGGACAAGGCACGCATAACTGAACCGCGACGCGTGCACTGGTTGATGAAAAGCTGTCGAGAGCGCATTCAGTTAAGGTAAGAATTCCGAACCGTAGATTTATCTCGATCGTGCGCGACGCAGAGGCATGGTGATGCAGAATTGACTAATTAAGCGAGCCATATATGACCAAGACAATCGCAATCCTCAAACGGTTTTTAGGATATTTTGTTTTCTCTTCTGTGAGCATTGGCCTGACCGGATGTGCTATGTATTCTGGCACACCTTTTGCGTCTCCAGTTTCATCCACGACAATCGGCCTCTATACGAAATTAGCCGAGAAAAATGAACCGAGCCTTAGTGGCGATATTGATGCATTTAAAAAGGATGGACATTTCCACACCGTTGCTTATATTGCCGCAATAGCGGGCTTGGAGAATAGGGCCATTGAGCTTGCTTGCTATTCACAGGCTCCGGACGAGATCAAGCGTTATAATGCGGTTCCCGTAGCGGTGTGGGGGGTAATATCGTGGGACTATCGTAGACGAATTATGGACACTCTGCACTCGTTGCATGGAGGAGATTACGCCGCAGTGGCGCGTCGTCGCTCAATTCTTCATCAACTTGTCAAGGTATCCTCTGCTAGTCGAACGCGCGATTGGGAGACCGGATTTTTGATACACGCACTCGGTGATAGTTTTGCTCATGTGCATGGCGACTTGGAAAAGCCTGAAGCATTCGGAAGTCTAGTGGGGCACGGTTTCGAATTCTTTAATGATCCCGACGAAATTTTCGGCGGAGCCGAACCGAACAAGAACTATCATAAGTACGTGGCGTATACTTCATCTCTGTTCGAAGCCTTATCGACGTCGAATAATGCTATCGGCCGGACGGCGCTGGAGTCTTTTCAAAATGGTATAGCGCAGAAAGCCCAAGCGGCTCGAGAACCGCTCGACGTTATATCCACTTTACACGCATACGGAGGCACCTTCAAGGAGCAGGAGTGCGAACGGTTATATAACGAAATAGACGATACCAAAGTGCGCGCGTTTTTGGAAGATTTAGAAAGGAAACTGGCTACTGGTTGAATTTCGTCATCGAGCTTCAGCAACATCTATACGGAGCCAAATGATGCAAGCGGGGAACATCTGCAACGGGTCGGTTGCTGCCGGTCGTGACTATCCGCGAGTCCTCCAGCTCGGCAACTTGCTATGCTGAGCCGAACGGCCGGGTTCGGCCAGAAGCAGACGCAGCGATGTATGTTACCTCAAGCGTTTTATTTGCGACCGACGGATCCGGTGCTATGACTTCACATTTCCACTTTACGCTTGAGCCTGACTGGCGAACGGCGCCGTTAGCATTCTGGGTCCACGTGCCAGTAGGTGGATCGGATACCGAGTACGTACCACTTGCTCCGGTAGAGGTATTGCATAAAGGGTTCATGATTTTGCATGTTGACGCTGCCGATGTAGATCTTCAATTCAGCTCGTTGGCACAGTTGGACCACTTCATTGAAGTAATGACGGCCAAACCGCTTCCAACCAGTCGACAGCTCTCCAGGAAGCGTGAATTACCAGTCGGCCCGAATACCCACTGGCTGAGCCGCCTTCCTGCGAGGTTGAAGGCGCCAAAGCAGCGATTGAAGCTTGTGTGCAAGCTGCTCGCTGTAAGGGAGCAATTGCCCCCTTTGGGTAGCGCATGGCACAGCTATTCGCACCTTCTGTAGCCTGTTTGATCATTCGGTCAGAGGCCGCTTTTGGTCGGGATTTGCCTGTCGTGACAGTTGGAGAGGTTTCCTCAACGGCAGCCTGTTATGCTGATCTGAACGGCCGAGACCGGCCAAGAGCAGACGTACGTTGCCCTGATTTACGTTTTGTCGAAGCGAGTTATAGCTAACTAACCGCCATGCATATTCGCTCGATTCCACTTGCACTCTTTCTCCTCGTTCCAGTTATCAGCATCGCTTCAGAAGGGATGGTTTTTGTTGCCGTTTATGAATGTGAAGCGGACGACATAAATAGAGTCATGGTCGAGGCATGCTCAGGTCAATTTCCTGGCCTATCGAAGCAAGCCAATGAGGCTCTTGCAGCATGGCGCAAGCGCAACGCAGCCAAAGCGAGCGCGGCCAAAGAAGCATGCGCCAATATGGGGGACTCGGAGAACGCATCGACGAGTGATCGCAACGCCTTCCGCAGGCTAATCACGGATAAAAAAGCAGAGATTCTCTCAAGCTTTACAGCTGATATCCGCAGGCAAGGCGCAACGCCATGCCGCGAGGCCATTAGGCAGCTACAAGCGGTCGGAGGTCCGCTTGAAATTCGCTAGAGAACATGGACTGACGGACACGGCTATCGTCCGCCAGAACGTCCGCAATGGGTCGACAGCAGCCTGTAGTGACAGTCCGCGAGTTTTCCAGCTCGACAACCTGCTATGCTGACTCGAACGGCCGAGATCGGCCAGGAGCAGACGCTCAGTAACACTCTGATCAGGACTTCATGAAATGACGGTTATTTCGCTTCTCATCAACGACTCCGCTTACGAGGACCATGTCGACAAGCTCATCCGGTTTGGCGGAAGACCGGCTGCGCCTAGCGGCATTCTTGAATGGCCTACATGCGCCTCGTGTCAGGGAAATATGCAATTTCTTGGGCAGCTTCCTGCGGGTGCACAAGATAGTTCAGAGCCATTGCTTCCCTCCGAATGACGGGGAGACACTTCGCCCGGTTTGCTACGGTGCCTCAATCGTGAATGTTGAAAGCGAAAACTATTACGATGCCCAGCAGGTTTGGGTCGGTTCAACAGGCGAGAGTGCGCGTCAGATTCTCGGGCACATCGACGGGCAACCGGACTGGCTGCAAGGCGAGGAAGTCCCTTCATGCGATCGGTGCGGTGAACCAATGTCGTTTGTCGCTCAGTTAGAGGAAGGCCCAGACTACAAAACAGCGATGAACTTTGGAGGTGGATGTGCGTACATATACCGGTGCCGCTGCGATAGACGGCAGGCCAAAATGCTCTGGCAGTGCTGACACAGCAACTCGGCTGCATAGACCGATGGCGGGGCTACTACAGGTCCGCAAGCGGCCAATAGCGGACCTTCATTTTTGATCAGAGTCCACATGAAATTCCACTTCACCTCAGGCATCTTGGCCTTGCTGATGATAATCAATGCGGTACATGCGGCTCCCGTAGTGAGCTACTTCCCCAACAAAAATATAGGGAAACTATTAGCTGACAAGTTCGATCTGGCGAGCATTCGCAGCTCATTCGGGCCACGACGGTCGCCTACGCTACGTACGCTCTCAGACTTCGGCATGAAGCCAAGCAAAACCACCGACAACGCTCTCGTGTTTGAAAGTCCCGGTGACTGGCTATACGAATTAACGATCGTTGGACGTAGAGATGTTAATGGTGATGGGATCGAAGACTTGGAGGTCTGCTTTATCGATCGTGCTTTGAACGGCGGAACCTACGACACGTCACAGGGGCTGCTGATCACTCGATACTCTGCAGAAGGTTACGCAGTTGCCTTGAGCTACAGTCTCGATGACGGCGTTTGCGAAAATTATGCTCGCTGAGTCTTGAGGACAGTCCGCTTCGGGTAGATTCCTGCCTGTCGTGACCGTTGGTGACGTTTTCGCTTCGGCAACCTGTTAAGCTGGGCCGAAAGGCCGAGATCGGCCAAAAGCGGCCACTGGAACTTTATGTGCATTATCGAACGGTCGTACTCTGTACATAACGAATCTGGATGTTTTTCGAAGTATGACAACGAAGAGTTTTTTTCAAAAGCAATCTATTGGACTCGCTGCGCTCGCCTCAACGCGTGACTGGGCAATTTTCTTAGGCGTTGTGCTCGGCTTTCTAGGTTTAGCAGAAGCCGCCTTGGCATGGTCATACTTGGACAAGGACGATCTGCAAATCATATTAATCGGCACATTCTTAGGAATGCTGCCTTCGGTTTTGATGTGCTTACCGGTGTACGGAACCGTCGACGAACTGTCACGCGATGCGCTTGAATCTTTCCTGCGGTCGAGCAAGTTCGTTCGTTATTCCGAACGAAACGAAACTCTGTTCTGTACCCAAAACACGCCCACATGGATGCGGTGGGACTCAAATCGCGTGACGATTCGGCCACTATCTAAGGGACAGTTAAGTGTAACAATGCCACTTTACTGTTATCGAATTCTTAAACAACGGAAATGAGCCGTTCAGCTGCCAACGTCCGCAGTGGGTGGGTTGCTGCCGCAGCTGTAGTTCCGCAAGTGGCCAGGAGCGGTCGTTGATTAGTGGAGAACATGATGCAGTATCGCTATCAGTTCGCATCCGATGTTGTTCGCGACGGTATGGGATTGGAACTTATGGACGAGCGTTGGAACGTTCTCGCCGAGGTGTTCAGATGCGATGCCAATAAGTCCCTGCCTATCTCATGTATTCTGAAGGACTGCCGTTCACAGAAATCGAGAAGCTGGGGTCGATGGCATGGAAAGAGCTTGGGTCATTCGAAGACGGAACACCATTGCCGGAAAGCGTGAGCTGAACAATGGATAGTGAACTGTCTGCTTCGGGACGGATGCTGCCAGTCGTGACAGTTCGTGAATCTTTAGGTTCAGCACCCTGCTATGTTAGGCTGAACGGCCGGGTTCGGCCAAGAGCGGACGTTCGTAGATTGTCTTTTCCGGGAAGCGTTACCGTGATGGAGATACAGTGAAGTTAACCATTAAGTCAGTGTCGCGTACAGTGTCGATGCTTGGGTTCTCCGCTGTTATTGGTGTGGTTATAGCAACCTCTACCACCTGTGGCGTTGGGCTTGTCCATGGAACGGGAACCTGGTGCGCGTTACCGTTGGCCTGGTCCGTCGGCTTCCCACTCGCGATATTCGCTGCGCTCATCTTCGGTTTGCCACTTGCTTTCTTGTTCTGGAAGTTGCGGCTAACGCGTTGGTGGCAGTTTGGAATAACGGGCTTTATTTGTGCCATACCTGCCTGGACTGAGCTTGCCGAGCCATTCACATCCGTCCGTTGGGCGCAATCCGGTCTTTATGATTCATTGAATTATCTTGGGTCTGGACTTGCTGGTGGACTTGCTTTCTGGTGCATATGTCAGAAAGTCGGTATTCGTAGTAGCCGTGACGATGCAGTCGCGGAGTCCGATCGACCTGCGTAAACGTCCGCTTGGCCGATAGCGGACTTACACGGCCGTAGTTCGGCAGCTATGATCGCGGCCGTGTTTCCAGACGGACCGATGCCATGGTCCAAGCACCTCTCCCCGAAGACCTTTGGTCGCACCCAGCAGATTTCCGAAGAGCGGACGGCCACGTATCAACGATCGTGCGACCCTAGCCGGGATCCTGTTTGTGCTCAAGACCGGGATACCGTGGGAATGGTTGCTACGCGAACCCGGCCGCGGCAATGGCATGACTTGTCGGTGCAGGCTCCACGAATGGATGAAAGCTGGCGTTAGGCAGCGTGTCGAGGCAGTCCTCCGACGGCTTCGTCGGCATCCTGGGGAAGCTCCACGAGGAAAGCTACACCCACGTGCAGGACGTCCGCGCTGCTTCCCACGGCGACGGCGGCCGCACCCAGGAATACCGGTATCACCGAAGATAACGCCTGCCAGGTCACCCCGATTCGACGAACGCCTTGAGCCGCGCCAGGGCGACGTCCCACTCACGCCCGATGACTTCCAGCGTGCGCCGGGCAGCGTCCAGCTGCGCGGTGTCCAGCGTCCACCTGCGCTCGCGTCCGACCCTGACGTCGTGGACGATGCCGGCCTGGGCGAGGACCTGCAAATGCTTGGTCACACCCTGCCGGCTGATGTGCGTGTTGGCGGTCAGCTGCGCGATCGAGAGGACCCCGCCAGTGCAGAGCGCCGCAACCAGCGTCAGGCGAGTGGCGTCTCCCAGCGCCGCGAACACGTTCGCCAGCGCCGGACCGGCATCGACCAGCTCGCGGAGTGCGGCGTCAGGCCGCGACATGGCGGACGATGTTCGTCAGCTGCGCATCCCAGCCGGCACCGTTCATGCGGAATGCCTCCAGCCGCCGGTGCGGCGGGATGTTGTCGAATCCCGATTCCACGATCGTCAGCAAAGTACGGTTGTTTCCGGCGTTGGCGAGCGTGAACGTCACGAGTGTCGGCTGTTCTTCGCTGTAGTCGACGGCGGGATCGATGGCGTAGGGATGCCAGCGGAAGGACAGCAGTTCGAGCGGCTGCATGCGGTCGATGACCACGTCGAAATGGAGATGTTCGTAGCCCGGGTAGGTGATGTTCCCGCGTGCACGCTGGCCCGGTGCGAACGTCTGGCCCTTCAGGTCGGCGCCGAACCACCGGCCGAAGGCTTCGGCGTCGGCCAGCGCGTTCCACACTGTCGCGCGCGGCGCGTCGATGACGATGCTGCGTTCGATCCGGTCGGTATCCGATGCGTGCTCCATGATGGCTCTCCTTGTCGCGTTTAAGATGCAACCAAATGGTTGCGTATTAAGCAGTGTAGGACAGCAAACGCGAATACGCAACTCACGGAAGATGAAGCGCGGCGTACCAGTCCGCGTACGGCGTGTTCCCGACGAGCCGCCGGTTGTAGTCGGGCGTGCCGTCCGTCCACCACGCGGGGCCGCGCTCGCCGAGGGCGTGCTTCGCCGCGTCGACGTCATCGCGCGCCCGCCGCTCCGCCTGCGCGTCTCCCGCCTTCTTCGCGGCGCCGACGGCGCGCCGCGCGCGCATCAGGCGGTCGACGTGCGCCTGCCGCTTGGCCGGATCGAGGTCCGGATTGCTCATGCGCCAGAGGCGGCCCGCGACGACGAAATAGCGGCCGTCGGGCGTGACGGGGTGTTGGGTGGGCATCGCAATATCTCGTAACACTTGTGAGGAGCGGTCTTAACGCCATTTTACAGACGAGCGCCTTATCCTTTTCGCACCATCCGGACATGAAAGGACACCCTTATGCGCGACCATCTCCCGGTCGGCCGCCTGGCCGACGAACTGGCAACCGCCGACGTCAGGTTCACGATCACCGACGGCCAGGTCACCGGCCTCGAACACGTGATCGGCAGCCGGACCATCGCGGCCAGCCTGCCCGCCGACGCGACGTTCGCCGTCGGCACGGGCACGGTCACGGAGACGCTGACCCGCGGCACGGCCACGGCGACGCTGACCTGGACCGTGGATGCGAGCGACACCGGCCTGTATCACCTGACGCAGGAAGTGCGCAGCTTCGACACGACCGCCGCCAACACGCCGACCTACGGTTTCACGGTGGCCGATGGGGCCGTGACGGGCATGACCCAGACCTTCGGCACGTCGGGATGGACCCACGACGTGGCCGTCGGCGATCTGGCGGCGAGCGTGTTCACGGTCGACGGCAGTGCCGTCACGGAAACGGCGATCCGGGGCAACACGCTGGAGACGTTGACGTACACGACGACGGACGGCACGACGTACAAGCTCGCGGCGGAAACGCTGACCGTGGTGCCGGTAGGGACGGCGGCGACGGCGCTGGACGTCGAGCCGTACGAGCGCATGCGCTTCACGTTCGACGGCGCCACGGTGACGGCGGCCCAGGCAGTCAAGCCGGACGGCACGGCGGTCGACGTCCACCTGGGCTCGACCGTCACGTACGCGCAGGCGGCCGCGGGCTATGTCGTGGAGACGATCACCCGCGGCAATCACGCCTACTACGAGGTCTTCCACGACGGGAATGGCGACGGCGTCTACACGGCCGTCGCGCACGGGCAGGGCACGACGGTCGATCTCGTCGGCCTGCAGGCGCAGATCACGCCGCAGATCGACGCCTTGCTCTGATCCGCTTTCCATTTTTCCAATCCACGGCCGCGCGAATCGGGCATCATGGCGCCTTTACGACAGGAGACACCATGATCAAAGGATTGCGCACCGTGACTTATCCCGTGGCCGACCTCGGCCGCGCCAAAGCCTGGTTCGCCGACGTGTTCGGCGTCCAGCCCTATTTCGACCAGCCGTTCTATGTCGGTTTTGCCGTCGGCGGGTTCGAGTTGGGACTCGTTCCGGATGGCACGCCGGGCACGACGGGGTCGACGACGTTCTGGGGCGTGGACGACATCGCGGCCGAGGTCGAGCGCATCGTCGGCCTCGGCGCCACCGTCCACGCGGCCATCCAGGACGTGGGCGAGGGCATCAAGGTGGCGGAATTGCAGGACCCGTTCGGCAACGTAATCGGGCTCATCGAGAACCCGCTGTTCGACCCCGCCGCCGTGCGCTGATTACATGCCGGCCGGCGGCTCGACCGGGATCGGGTTGCGCAGCGACAGGTTGATCGCGTTCCAGCCCCGGATGACGGCGATCGTATAGCCCAGTTCCGCGATCTCGCCCTCGCTGAAATGCTCGCGCAATGCGGGCCAGGCGGCGTCCGTGTCGTCGCGGTGGGGCAGGGCGTTGACGGCGTCGGCCCAGGCCAGCGCGGCCCGTTCGCGCTCGCTGAAGAACGGCGCTTCGCGCCAGGCGGCCACGCTGTTCAGGTGGCGCGGGTCGGCGCCCTGCTTGATCAGGTCGCGCCAGTGCATGTCGACGCACACGCCGCAGCCGTTCTGTTGCGAGACGCGCAGGTTGACGAGTTCCACGAGGCGCGGGCCCAGCGCGCCCTGCTTGACGGTCTGGGACAGGTTGACCATGGCCTTCAGCGCGGACGGGGCCAGGGTGAACAGGTTGATGCGGGCGGCGTGCGACATGATGGTTCCTTTCGTTGGCGGGGCTGCGGAATGCAGCCTTCTAACCATTAGACGGAACGGCTCCCGGCTTTGTGACAGGTCCCGCGAATTATTTCAAACCGTATCGCGCGCGCGAGCTGCGTGCCCGTTCGTGCGGGGCGAACGGGCTGCTCGCGCGGTCCAGCAGCTCGCGCGCCCTGGCCAGCCGTTCCCGCTCATCCGCGTCGAGCACACGGCCGTCATCGGTCAGCGTGCGGATGACGTGGATCGCGAGCTCCTTCGCCGCGATGTCCTCGGGCAGGCCGGAGCGCGTGCACAAGCCGTAGGTGCCGGCGATGAAGTGCTGCCATTCGCTGCGCAGGTGCGCGTCCGTCGCTTCCATGCCGAACAGGGGCAGGGCGGCCAGCGCCGCCCGGTAGCGCGCCGCGAACAGCGTGTACGGATCCTGGGATCCATCCAGCAGCATGCGCAGCCACTCGACATAGCCTTTCGCGAACCAGTCTTGCGCGTGCGTTTCCGTGTGGTCGCCGAAGTACGACGCGCAATCGATCCGGACGTGCAGCCGGTACGACGGTGCCGGCATCGCGCCGGCGGCCGTGACGGCGTCGAGATGCGCACCGTCCGTGGCGCAGGCCGCGAGCAACTGCGCGCGGGTGAGGAAATGGGTGTGCAGGTAGTCGATGAGTTCCATGCACCCATGCTAGCGGGAGCCGGTCCGCGACGATTCGGCCGCGGCCGAAGCATCCGCCGGCATGGGCAAGCCTCGGGTCAGTGCGCCGTGACGAAGCCCGATTCGGCGCCCCAGCGGATCGCGGCCCGGTTCAGCACGATGGCTTCCGCGTCCGCCAGCCAGCCGTCGGCATCGGCGAGGCGCCACATGGCGCCCAGCAGGTTGCGGCGCAGTTCGGGCGCGTCGACGTCGTCGAGGAAGGCGTCGATCGTCGCCGTGTCGACGGGCACGCTGCCGTGGTGCGCCGTCGCGAGCAGGTCGTTGCACAACTCGTGCAGGACGGCGTCGAACTCGTCGTCGTCCAGCGCGATGTGCTCCAGGATCCGCGAACGGTAGACCGCCTTCAGTTCGCTGAGGGCGACGTTGCCGTCGACGATCATCGTCAGGGCCAGCAGGCGGCCGGCGGCGCGGGGACTGTTCTTGGGGTATGAGCGCATGTCAGGTTCTCCAGTAAAAGACGTTAGTTGGCGTCGTGCTTGCGCGCGACATACAGGCTGGCGATACAGCTGCCGGCAATGAGCACGGCGACGACGGTCAGCGACGCCTGCACCGGCATGTGATACCAGGGCATGATCAGCATCTTCGTGCCGATGAAGGTCAGGACCATCGCCAGGCCGTACTTCAGCAGGTGGAAACGGTCGGCCATGTCGACCAGCAGGAAGTACAGGGCACGCAAGCCCAGGATCGCGAACAGGTTCGACGTGAAGACGATGAACGGGTCCGTCGTGATGGCGAAGATCGCCGGGATCGAGTCCACCGCGAAGATCAGGTCCGTCGCTTCGATCAGCAGCAGTACGAGGAACAGCGGCGTCACATAGCGGATCCCGTTTGCGGCCACGAAGAATCTCTCGCCATGGTCGCCTTCCGCCACGCGCAGGTGCTTGCGGGCGAAGCGCATCACGGGACTCTGCTTGACGTCCGGTTCCTTGTCGGCCGCCACCAGCATGCGCATGCCCGTGAGCAGCAGGAAGGCGCCGAAGCCGTACAGCACCCAGCTGAATTCGCTCACGACCCACGCGCCGGCGCCGATCATGACGGCGCGCATGACGATGGCGCCGAGGACGCCGTAGACGAGCACCCGGCGCTGGTATTGCTGGGGTACCTGGAAGGCGGTGAAGATCATCAGGAACACGAAGATGTTGTCGACCGAGAGCGCCTTTTCGATGAGGTAGCCGGACAGGAATTCGAGCGCCTTCTGGTCGGCCACGTCGGCGCCGACCGTCGTCTTCAGGTACCACCACAGGCCGCCGTTGAACAGCAGCGCCATGCTGACCCACGCGATCGACCACAGGCCTGCTTCCTTCACGCCCACCTTGTGTGCTTTGTTGCCGCCGAACACGAACAAGTCGAGCGCGAGCATCACCAGCACGAACCCGACGAAACCGGCCCACATCGGGCCGCTCGCAATAGTCTCGATTCCGTTCATCATCGCCCTCCGGTCATTCTTGCGGTTGATTGAACGTTCACTATAGATGGCAGGTAAGGATCGGACTAATCGTGTTATCTTTCATCATTCATCGATTTTTTCGATGTGTTCGAACGCCATGAGCTCACTCAACTACAAGCATTTGCGCTACTTCTGGATGGTGGCAAAGACCGGCAGCATCGCCACGGCCGCCGCGCAGCTCCACCTGACGCCGCACGCGATCTCGGGGCAGCTGTCCGAGTTCGCGGCCACGCTGGGGGTGCAGCTGTTCCGGCGCGCCGGGCGCAACCTCGAGTTGACCGAGGCCGGCCGGCGCATTGCCCGCTCGGCCGAACAGATTTTCACGGCCGGAGATGAATTGCTGGAACTCGTGCGGAACAGCCAGCTCGCGTCGCCGCAACCGTTTCGCGTGGGGTGTGCCGATTCGGTCTCGAAACTCATCGCGTGCAGGCTCGTGGAGCCGGGCCTGAAGCTGGACGAACCGGTCAGGCTCGTGTGCCGCGAAGGCCGCCTCGACAACCTCCTGGCCGACCTGGCCGTCCACCGTCTCGACCTCGTCATCGCGGACCGGACGATCCCCGCGCACTTCAGCGTGCGTGCCTACAACCACTTGCTCGGGGAAAGTTCGATGACCGCGTTCGCCACCGCGGACCTGGCGGCCCGGCTGGGACCGGATTTTCCGGCGTGTCTCGACAATGCCCCGGTGCTGTTCCCCGGCGAGGATGTCGCGATCCGGGGCCGTTTGCTGAACTGGCTGGAAAGCGGCGACATCCACGTCCGGGTCATCGGCGAGTTCGACGACAGCGCGATGATGCAGGCATTCGGCCAATCGGGCGCGGGGGTGTTCTTCGCGCCGACCGTGATCGCGGCGCAGGTGTGCGACCAGTACCAGGTCGTGGCGCTCGGCACGGTCGATGCGGTGGTCGAGCAGGTCTACGCGATCACGACCGAACGGCGCATGAGCCATCCGGCCACGGTCGCGATCGGCGCGCTCGCGCGGGACATGCTGTTCAGGGCTTGATGTGCGGCTGGGTGGCGCCCGGGTTCAGGATCTGGTTGGTGTCGATCTGGTCCTTGTTGATCACCTGGGGGTTACCGGTCTGGTGCCGGCGCGGCAGCATGCTGCCGGTGGGGGGCTCGCGGTCCTCGCGCGAGAGTTGGGGGCCGTCGCTGGTCGGCGCTTCGGCGCAGCCGGCCAGGACGCATGCCGCTGCCGCGGCGCTCAGGAGATGTTTCAGCATGCCTGGTAGTCCTTTGTTGATTGGGTTGGGTCTCGCCAATATAGTCGCGATACCGGATGAAATCTGTCATCGATTTGTCGCCGCGGCCTCCGCAAGAATCCAGTCCCGCACTGCCGCCAGTGCGCGGCTGTCCGCACCGGGCCGCGCCAGCAGCCAGTAGCCGTGATCGGTCGTCACGGGCGGCCGCGCCGTCGCCACCGCGAGCTTGCCCTCGGCGAGCAGGTTGCCGACCAGCGCCAGGCGGCCGAGTGCGACGCCCTGTCCGGCCAGCGCCGCCTGCACCGCCTGGTCGTACTGGTTGAAGAGCAGACGGCCGTTGCCCGACGTCCCCGTCTTGTGGCCGGCGCCGCGCAGCCAGTGCTTCCACTGGAGCCAGGGCCGCGAACTGTCGTCGTAATCGATCAGCACATGCCCGCGCAACTGGGCCGGCTCCTCGATGGCCGACACGCCCAGCGACGGATGCGCGACCGGGATAAGGATCTCGCTGAACAGGCGGACCGCGCCGCCCGGCGCCGCCGCGTCGGGGCAGTAGCGGAGGGCGAGGTCCATGCCGTCGCGGTCCAGGTCCATCACGCGATTGGTGGCGGCGACGCGCACGTCGATGTCGGGCGAGGCGCGCTGGAAGGCGCCCAGCCGGGGCAGCAGCCAGAGCGCGGTGACGCCGATGGTGGCCGTGATGGTGATGCACGGCCGCTCGGCGGCAGGACGCAGCATAGCGATCACGGACCCCAGTTGCTCCAGCATCGGATCGGCATTCCGGAACAGGTGCCGGCCCTCGGGCGTAAACTCGATGCTGCGATACCCGCGCACGAACAGGCGGCAGCCGAGTGTCGCTTCCAGCGCCTGGATCTGGCGGCTGACGGCGGACTGCACGATGCACAAGTCCTGCGCGGCCAGCGTGATGCTCATGCGGCGGCCCACCGCGACGAAGGTGCGCAGCAGGTCCAGCGGCGGCAGGTCGATCAGTCGGCTCGGCATCGGCAGGTTCCTGACATGCCGGTTCGGCATGCGGCACGGTCATTTTAAACGTTTGAAGGGCAGGCCGCGACAGCATGTAATGAAGACTCTTCGCCACTTCATCCAAGGACCCAGCATGCATCCCGCCACCGTCGACGCGACACTCGAGTACCTGCAAAGCGCAGACCGCAAACCCGTCACCTGGATGCTCGCGCCGCCCGGCGGGCATGCATGGGACACCGGCGATTACGCAGCCATGCCCGTGACGATCCGCGACGGCCGCGCCGCCGCCGAGCCGCCCGCGCTCGACCGCGAGGGCTTCCAGCTGTGCAGCGCTCCGAGCGCGATGCCGTCGTTCGCCAGCCGCGACGCCATCGAGCGCGTGTACTACCGCGAGATGGAGGCGCTGGCGCGGGCCGTCACCGGCGCGCGCCGCGCCATCGTGTTCGATCATCTCGTACGCCGGCGCGATCCCGGCACCCTGACGCCGTTCGGCGCGCGCGACGGCCAGCGTCCCAGCACCGCCACGCGCGTCCACTGCGACTTCACGCCGGCGTCGGCGCAGCGCAGGCTGGCGCTCGAGATGGAAGCGCACGGCTTCCGGTCGGCCGCGCGCCATGCGATCCTCAACCTGTGGCGCACGACCAGGCTGCCGGTGCTGGACGCGCCGCTGGCGGTCTGCGATGCGCGCACCGTGGCGCGATCGGATCTCGTGGCCGCGGACATCGTCTACCCGACCCGCACCGGCGAGATCTTCGAAGTGCTGCACAACCCGGCCCACGCGTGGACGTATTTTCCTGCGATGCAGTTCGACGAGGTGCTGGTGTTCAAGCAGTACGATTCCCTGGACGGCATGCCATGCTTCACACCGCACGCCGCGTTCGCCCATCCGGACACGCCGCCCGGCACGCCGCCGCGCGAGAGCATCGAGATCCGCTGCCTTCTTATCTTCGACTGACAGGAGCCGTACATGGATACGATCGAATTCTGGTTCGACTTCGGCAGCAATTACAGCTACCTGAGCATGATGCGGATTCGTGGTCTCGCGGCCGCCGCGGGTGTGCGTGTGGTGCCCAGGCCATTCCTGCTCGGGCCGATCTTCAAGGCGCAGGGGTGGGAGACGTCGCCGTTCGTGCTGCAGGAGGCCAAGGGGCGCTATGTGTGGCGCGACATGGAGCGGCAGTGCGCAAAATACGGCTTGCGCTGGCGGCGGCCTTCCGTCTTTCCGCGCAACGGGCTGCTGGCTGCGCGGGTCGCGTTGCAGGGGGAGGGGACGGCGTGGGAATTCGCGTTCTGCCAGCAGGTCATGCTGGCCAATTTCGCGGATGACCGGGACATCGGCGACGAGGCGGTCATCGGTGCCATCCTGGCCGGACTTGGCGTGGACGGCGGGGCGGTCATCGAGGCGGCGCGGTCGGAGGCGTGCAAGTCCGCACTCCGTGCGCGCTCGGCTGCCGCCCAGGCCCGCGGCATCTTCGGTGCGCCCACGTTCTTCGCGGGCGACGAGATGTTCTGGGGGAACGACCGGCTCGAGGACGCGCTACGTGAACAAGCGCTGCGCCACCGCTAGCACGAGCGCCAGGGCCGCGAGGGCAACCAGGACGCCGGTCCAGCCGGGGTGCCCGAAGTTGAGCGTCCAACCCATCATCGGCATGGCCTTGGGAACCAGCAGGCGCGTGTCGCGCTTGCTGGCATACAGGCCGAGCGGTCCGCGCCAGGTCCAGTTGGCCGGATTACGCCACTCGATCTCATTGATGTCGTCCTGCTTCATTTCTGCCGCCCCGGTCGGACAATTTCATTGGCACGATTGGCGGAAAACATACATCTCCGCGATTTTTCGCATTCGGTCCATAGCATACAATCTCCCGCGACTGCCTGCATCATTCAACGTGCCAACAATAGGAACACCATGAAATTTGGGAAGTGCATTCTCGGGGCGACACTCGCCGCCGTGCTGGCGACCAGCGCCGCCGAGCCCGTACAGGCGCCTGCAAAGTCGACGTTCAACTGGACGTCGAGCGCACCGCTGATATCGCCTCAACCGGCTTCAGGCCAGACGATTTATGGTGTCAAAGACCCGTCGATCGTGTACGTGGACGGCAAATATCATGTGTTCATGACGACCGCCGGCTCCAAGGGCTGGGGGCTCGCTTACACGAGCTTCGGCAAATGGACGGACGCCGCATCGGCGCAGATCGTCCCGCTCGACAAATCGCCGATGGGTCCGGGCTATCGCGCCGCGCCGCAGGTTTTTTATTTCGCGCCGCAGAAAAAATGGTATCTGGTCTACCAGGGCGGCGATCCGCTGTATTCGACGTCGGACGATATCGGCGATCCGATGTCGTGGAGCGCTCCGAAACCGTTCTTTTCCGTTGCTCCGGACATCATCAAGCCACCGCAAGGGCAGGGCTGGCTGGACTTCTGGGTGATCTGCGACGACAAGAAATGCTATCTGTTCAATACCGATGACCATGGGCGCCTGCTGCGCTCGGAAACGGGGTTGAGCGAGTTCCCGAACGGCTTCCGCAATACCGTCGCGGTGATCAGCGAAAAGACCGAAGATGTATTCGAGGCCAGCAACACCTACCGGATCGCGAATTCGGATACGTACATCACGCTGGTGGAGGCAATCTCGCCGAAAGGGCGCTACTTCCGCATCTGGAAGAGCGATCGCCTGGACGGAAAATGGGTACCGTTTTCGTCCGCGCCGATGAATACGTTCGCCGGCCACGATAACGTCGAACGGCTGTGGTCCGAAGGCATCTCGCACGGTGAAATGATACGGACAAATGCGGATCAGACGATGACGATCGATCCTTGCCGCCCTCTCGAATATCTGTTCCAGGGGAACGACCCGGCAGTGCGCGTGGACGATTACATCAAGCTGCCGTATCGCCTCGGTGTCATCACCGCGAAAGGCGACAATCCGGTGAGCGCACTCTGCCGCCGGTAGGCAGGAGAAAAGGCTACCCGCCCACGTAACGCCGCTCGAACCGCGCACCCAGCCGCGTCAGCACTTCGTAGCCGATCGTCCCGGCCTCCGCCGCGACGTCGTCGACATGCTGGTGCGGCCCGAGCAGCTCGACGCTCATGCCCGGCTGCAGGCGCGCGTCCGGAATGCCGGTGACGTCCAGCGTGATGCTGTCCATCGACACGGTGCCCGCGACCGGCACGCGCACGCCGTCGATGTACGCGCTGCCGCGGCCGGACAGGGCGCGCAGCCAGCCGTCCGCGTAGCCGATGGCGATGGTGGCGATGCGGCGCGTACCCTCCGCCACGTAGCGCGCGCCGTAGCCGACGGCGGCGCCCGCTTCGATCGTCCGTACCTGCACGATGCGCGCATCCAGCGAGACGGCCTGGCGCAGCGGGTTCGCATGGCCCGGCTGCGGGTTGATGCCGTACAGCGCGGCGCCGGGGCGCGCGAGGTCGTAATGGAAATCGGGACCGAGGAAGACGGCCGACGAATTCGCCAGGCTCGCCGGCATGGCGGGGAACTGCGCGCGGATGGCGTCGAAGCGCAGGCGCTGGCGTGCGTTCATCGGGTGGTCCGGCACGTCCGCGCAGGCCAGGTGGCTCATCAGCAGGACCGGGTCGAACGCGGCCAGCCAGTCGCGCGGGTCGCCCAGCGCGGCGAGATCGGCGGGCGCGAGGCCCATGCGCGACATGCCGCTGTCGGCCTGCACCGCGGCCGCGAGACGGCGGCCAATGCGTGCGCACAGGGCGCTCCATTCGCGCACCTGGCCAGGGTCGTTCAGCACCGGCGTCAAGCCGTGTTCGAGGAAGTCGGCGGCGGTGCCGGGCGGCGGGCCATGCAGGACGTAGATGGTGCTGTCGGCCGGGACGATGCCGCGCAGGCGGATGCCTTCGTCGACGTGGGCCGTGAAGAACACGCGGCAGCCCGCGCGCACGAGCGCGGGTGCCACGCGCGCCACGCCGAGACCGTAGGCATCGGCCTTCATCACGCCGGCGACGACGGCGCCGGCCGCGCGTTCCGCCAGCAGGCGGTAATTCGCCGCGATGGCGTCCAGGTCGATCGTCAGGACGGCGCCGGCACGGGACGCGTGGCCAGGATCGACGATGTGCGAGGGATGGGCGACCGCGTTCATGCCTTGGCCAGCTCCGCGCGCACGTTCGCGGTGCGGGTGCCGGCATAGCGGAACACGGCGAGGTCGTCGGCGTGGATGGCCGGGACCTTCCCGCTCACCAGGTCGGCGATGACGCTGGCCGAGCCGCACGCCATCGTCCAGCCCAGGGTGCCGTGGCCCGTGTTGAGGAACAGGTTCTTCAGCGGCGTGGCGCCCACGATCGGGGTGCTGTCCGGCGTCATCGGACGCAGCCCCGTCCAGAACGTGGCGCGCGCCACGTCGCCGCCACCCGGGAACAGGTCGTTCACGACGAGTTCCAGCGTCTCGCGCCGGCGCGGATTCAGCACCTTGCTGTAGCCCGCGATCTCCGCCATGCCGCCGACCCGGATGCGGTCGTCGAAGCGGGTCACGGCAATCTTGTAGGTTTCGTCGAGGATCGTGGAGACCGGTGCCCTGGCGGCATCGACGATCGGCACCGTGATCGAATAGCCCTTGAGCGGGTAGACCGGGACGCGGAACTGATTCTTCAGCAGCAGGCGCGAATAGCTGCCCAGCGCCAGCACGTAGCGGTCCGCCGTCACCCGGCCCCGCTCCTGTCCTTTCCTGGTCTGCACGCCGACGACCTGGCCATTGGCGATGTCGAGGCGCTCGATCGCGGTGTCGAACTGGAAGCGCACACCGAGGTCGCGTGCCATTTGCGCGAGGCGCGCCGTGAACAGCTGGCAGTCGCCCGTCTCGTCGTTCGGCAGGCGCAGGCCGCCGACCAGCTTGTTGCGCACGTGGCCCAGTGCCGGCTCGGCCTGCGCGAGCTGCTCGCGGCCGAGGACGTCGAACGCCACGCCGGCTTCCTTGAGCACCTCGATGTCCTTCGCGGCGCCGTCGAACTGGGCCTGGGTGCGGAACAGCTGCAAGGTGCCTTGCTGGCGGCCTTCGTAGGCAATGCCGGTCTCGGCTCGGAGCGCACGGATGCAATCGCGGCTATATTCGGCCAGGCGTACCATGCGTTCCTTGTTGACGGCGTAGCGGCCGGCGTCGCAGTTTTTATACATTTCCCACATCCACTGGAGCTGGAAGAGGGAGCCGTCCGGCTGGATCGCCAGCGGCGCGTGGCGCTGGAACAGCCATTTGAACGCCTTCAGCGGAATGCCCGGCGCCGCCCACGGCGACGCATAGCCCGGCGAGATCTGGCCGGCGTTGGCGAAGCTGGTTTCGAGGGCCGGACCCGGTTGACGGTCGATCACGGTGACGTCGTGGCCGGCCTTCGCCAGGTAATAAGCGGTGGTCACACCGACCACGCCGCTGCCGAGTACGATGACGCGCATAGTTTTCCTTGTGTCTCTGTTATTCTAGAATTAGAAGATGTTTTTATTGTAGTGGTAGGAATGCGATAATTGTTTCGGTTTGAAATCAACTTTTCAGTGAAAAATCATGCGCGTGCAAAAAGACTCGAATCGTGTGCTTGACCGCATCGACCTGCACATCCTCTCCATCCTGCAGGACGACGGCCGCATCGTGATGAAGGACCTGGCCGAGCGCGTCGGCCTGTCGCTGACGCCGTGCATCGAGCGGGTCAAGCGCATGGAGCGCGACGGCGTCATCGCGGGCTACCACGCGCGCGTGGCGCCGCGGGCGCTGGGGCTGCAAGTCCTCGTGTTCGTGGAAATCACGCTGCGCCAGAAGTCGGAGCAGGCGTTCGAGCGTTTCCGCCGGGCGATGCTGGCGATTCCCGAGGTGATGGAGTGCCACCTCGTGTCCGGCGATTTCGACTACCTGATCAAGGCGCGCATTCCGGAGATGACGGAATACCGGAGATTACTGGGCGAGATCCTGCACGTGGCGGACGGCGGCCAGTCGAAGAGTTACGTCGTGATGGAAGAGGTCAAGGAGACACTGGCCGTGTCGATCGCGCGCTAGTCGCCGTCGCGCAGCCACGACTTCGACCGGGAGCGGGCCACGATGGGGCTGTCCACCGGCGTGGGGGCGACGAACTCGCGCTCCACCTGGCCTGGAGCCGCATGCGGCTGCGCGGGCCTGGCCGACATATGGGACTTCACCCCGACCGCGCAGCGATAGATGACCGCGGCCCCGGCGATGATGATTGCACTGACCGTGATCGCCAGGCCGTCCGGCCGGCCGGCCACGACCAGGATGCAGGCCACGACGACGAGGTCGAGACAGACCAGATAGTTGAAGCGGGCGGGGCTATCAGAATCGTTAATTTTTACCGACATACGAACTTCCGGGGAAACTTGCGGTGACGCGATGCTGGCGCGCCGCAATCAATCGAACCCCGGCATTCTAACATTTCCACATGGAAATATCAGTACTCGACACGGCGCAAAGTGCCGGACGCTGAATCGGGTAGTCGAACCCGGGTCGGCGACAAGCGCGGCGTGTCATTCCGCCCGATACAGCGGCAACGCCAGCTTCACCGGCCGCACGTCCATCCGCACCCGGTACACGGAATACGTATCGGCCCGGTTCGACGTCCAGCCCTCGCTCTCCGGCGTGCGCGTAAAAGTGAATTCGAAGCCGCGTTCGGCGGCGGCGCCGGCCGGGTCGCCGAACGCGATGCCCGTGGCGCGCGCCTGGTCGCTGTCGCACAGCTTCATCAGCAGGTCGACGACGGCCGTGTTGCCGAGGATGTCGGCGGCGAACAGCGGGCCGCGGTACGACGGGTCGGCCGGGTCGACTTTTTCCTTGTCCGGGCCGGGCGTGAAGCGGCCGCTGGCCGGGTCGTAGCGGTCGCCGCTGTCGAGGTAGCTGATGCGGGCGCCCGTCACGTTGAAGCCGGTGCGCGCGGCGTCCACGCTGGCCTGGCCGAGGTCGAGCAGCAGCGCGCCCTTGTAGCCGATGACGGCGATCGACCGGTCCGGCGCGACCACGGCCGCCGTGTTCTCGTCGATGCCGAGGCCGAGTTTGTAGTGCTTGGCCAGCATCGCGGGCAACATGCGGGCGAAGCGGCCGCGGATCAGCAAATGCTGGTCGACGAACACCTCGTCGCCGATGAAGCCGAGGCCCGGCGCGATGTCGCGGCCGTCCGTGATGCCGTCGCGCAGCGTGGGCAACGGGGCGCGGCCTTCGTAGAACATCGTCTTGCTCATGATGGCGGCGCCGGCGCTCGTGCCCGCGATGACGCCGCCGCGCCGGTACAGGTCCCACAGCGCGTCCAGCACGGCGCTGTCGCCGCCGTCGGCGTGGCGCAGCGCGGCCGTGATGCGGCCCTGGTCGCCGCCCGTGAAGAACGCGCCGCCGGCCGAGCGCACGCTGGCCGCCAGCTGCGGGTCGTCGGCGGCCCGGCGCACGTCGGTGGCGGCCAGCCTGGCGGCCAGCGGCACGACGAACGGGCGGGCGCCGTAGCTGGCCAGGATCTCGGCCGTCAGGCGGCCTGAGCGCTCCGGATTGCCTGCCGCCGTCGGGAACACGGCGATGCGCGCGCCGCGTCCGCCGGCGAGCTCGACGATCTTCTTCCACACGGGGGCGTTGTCGGCCCGCAGCGCGCCGCCCGCGATGACGAGCGACCCCTTCGCGCTGCCCGCGGGTGCCTGCGCGTCCGCGCGCGCGGCGGCCGGCGCCAGGCCGAGGCTCAGTACGAAAGCGAGGGGCAGGGTCGGAAAGCGGATCGCCATTGGGTCGTCTCGATGCGGATGGGAATACAAAGCATGATACCCGTGCCCGGCCTTGCGGCCAAAGCCGGTATCATCGGGGTATGCATTCAGACTGGAGCCAGTATGTTGATCGTGACCCACAGCGGTAAATTCCACGCGGACGATGCGTGGGCGGTGGCCGTGCTGCTGTTGTTGTATCCCGATGCGGAGCTCGTGCGCACGCGCGACCCCGCGATCATCGCGCGGGCCGACGTCGCCATCGACGTGGGCGGCGAGTGGAACCCGGCCGCGGGCCGCTTCGACCACCACCAGAAGGGCTTCGACGGCGCCCGCATGAGCGGCGTACCCTATGCCAGCGCTGGCCTCGTGTGGCGCGAATACGGCGCGCGCTGCGTGGCGCTGCTGGCCGAACGGCACGCGGGCTACCGGTTGTCGGAGGAGGGCGCCCAGCAGATGGCGTACGCGATCGATGCGGACGTCGTGCAATACCTCGACCTGTCCGACGTGGGCGCGGCCCGCAACGCGCCGGGCAGCTATGGCCTGTCCGCGATCGTCTCCGGCTTCAACCCGAACTGGCTCGACGAGCAACGGCTCGGCTATGGCCCGGCGGCCGAGGCCTACCGCGACGAGCAGTTCCGGCGCGTGCTGGGCCTGCTCACGGACCTGATGATCAATGCGGTCAAGTACCGCGTCGGTGCGCAGCTCGCCGTGGAGCAGGTGCGGCATGCCGAGGTGCTCGAAGGCGGCCGCGTGCTGTATCTGAAAAATGCCGCGCTGCCGTGGACGGCCATCGTGCGCAAGGAGATGCCGAAGGTGCTGTTCGTCGTCAGCTACAGCCTGGCCGAGCAGCGCCACATGATCCACACGGTGCCCGTCAGCGCCGAGAGCTTCGACGCGCGCGCCGACCTCCCGGCCGCCTGGGCGGGCCTGCGCGATGCCGACCTGGCCGCCGTCACCGGTGTGGCGGATGCCGGTTTCTGCCACAACGGCCGCTTCATCGCCGCCGCCAAGTCGTTCGAAGGCATTCTCGAGATGGCGCGGCAGGCGCTGCGCGAGGTGAATGCGCAGGCCTCGACAGCGTGATCAGCCGTTACGATTTCACCAAATGTGTGTGGTTTTTTGGTGCGAATTCACTAAAAAGTGACAGAGATTCTTGCTGGTCTTTACACCGACACGCAGTTCGCGTCTAGAATTTCCCAAAAGAATCAACTTTTTCGGGATGGGACATGAAATCGGTTCAGCAGGAAGTCGACGAGCGCAGCAACCTTACGGGCACGAACAAATTCGAGCTTTTGCTTTTCCGTCTCGGCGGCGACGCCAGCGGGGAGCATAGCGAGCTGTTCGGCATTAACGTCTTCAAGATTCGCGAGATCGTCGCCATGCCGACGATCACCAAGGTGGCTGGCGCGCCCGATCACGTGCTGGGCGTAGTCAACCTGAGGGGCCAGATCATCCAGGTCCTCGACCTGCCGGGCATTGCCGGCGTCACGCCCAAGACCGGCCTGAACATCATGCTGGTGACGGAATTCGCGCGCACCACGCAGGCGTTCGCCGTCGAGAGCGTGGAAGAAATCGTGCGCCTCGACTGGACGCAGGTGATGTCGGCCGAAAAGAGCGCCGGCAGCGGCATGGTCACGAGCATCGCGCGCCTGGAACCGGTGGACGGCCAGCCGGCCCGCCTGGCCCAGGTGCTCGACGTCGAGACGATCCTGCGCAACCTGAATCCGGAAGCGCAGACCGAGAACATCGAACAGGCCGTCGGCGCCAAGATGAAGCTGAAGCCGGGCGCCGTGATCCTGGCCGCGGACGATTCCGTCGTCGCGCGCGCGCTGATCGAGCAGGGCCTGGACGCGATGGGCCTGCCGTTCGTGATGACGAAGAGCGGCAAGGAATGCTGGGAACAGCTGAACCACATCGCGGCCGCGGCGGAAGCCGAAGGCAAGACCGTGCACGACAAGGTCGCCCTCGTGCTGACCGACCTCGAGATGCCGGAAATGGATGGCTTCACCCTGACCCGCAACATCAAATCGAACGCGCGCTTCGGCAACATGCCGGTCGTGATCCACTCGTCGCTGTCCGGCACGACGAACGAGGAACACGTCAAGAATGTCCGCGCCGACGCCTACGTCGCCAAGTTCTCGGCCGAGGACCTGTCGCGCACCCTGCGTACGCTGCTGCGCCAGTAGTTCTCCTCACGCGGTGCCGGCATCGCCGCCGGCACCGTACTGCATCGCCCTTCTGAGTTGTTGTGGGGCAACATCCAGAGTTGTTTTTGCGTAGGTCTTGTCCTACGCCAATAGTCATGCCGCATAATGACTGCTCAGGATGCTGTTTCCCACCTTTTCAGAATCCCCATGCCACACCCCACAACGTTTATCGCGAGCATCTGGACCACGGATACGGACGGTGTCTGCACGTCGGTCGTCGACCACGGCCCCGGCGCGCTGCCGCCGTTCGCCGTCGCGACGCGCCTGCAGGACTGGGTACGTTCGTACGTCGTGGACCCCCAGGCGGCGGACGATGTCGCGCAGGCGCTGGCCCGGCATGTGGCGTTCGGCCATGAAGTCGAGCTCCGCGGCATGGATGGATGCCTGCGCCGGGTCATCGTGTCGGGCCTGCCGAATGTGGACGCCGACGGCCGCTGCGCGGGATGGTCCGGCACCTTCGCCGACGTCACCGCGTACAGGGCCACGCTCGACCGCGCCTTGCGCAGCGAGGCGGAGCACCGCCTCATCGTCGATCACAGCATGGACCTGATCGCGCACTGCGGCGTCGATGGGCGCTACATCCACGTGTCGCCGTCGTACACGACCGTCGTGGGCTGGGACGCGGCGCAGATGGTGGGGCGCAGCGTGCTCGAGTTCCTCCATCCGGACGACCAGGCGGCGGCCGGCGCCGCGCTCGCGCGCATCCTCGCCGGTGAAGACATCGCCGACGTGGTCGCGGTGCGCAAGCGGCACCGCGACGGTCATTACGTCGAGCTTGGCTCCAAGGTGCGCAAAGTGACGGATCCGGTCACGGGCACCGTGTTCGGCGCCGTCCTCGTGTCGCGCGACATCACGCGCGAAAGGGAGATGTTGCACCGCGTCGAGGACGCGCATGCGCGCGTGCGCACCATCCTGGAAAGCATCGAGGACGGCTTCTTCTCGGTGAACCGCAACTGGGAGATCACGTACGCCAACACGCTGGCCGAGGTGTTCGCCGGGGTCGAGCCCGGCACCTCGGGCGGCAGGGTGTTGTGGGACCTCGCGAACGACCTGGACGGCACCGAGACCGGCGTCATCTACCGGCGGGCGATGGCGACGCGCTCGAACGCGGCGTTCGAGACATTCTACGAACCGGAAGGCGTGTGGCTCAGCGTGCGCGTGTATGCGCACGAGGAGGGACTGTCGGTTTTCTTCCACGACATCACCGACCGCAAGCGCGCCGAGGAGCGGCTGGAGCAGCTGGCCACGCGCGACGACCTCACGGGCCTGCCCAACCGCGCGTGGCTGAACGGCCATCTGCAGTCGATGCTGGGCCAGGCGCGCGGCCAGGCGGAAACCACCGTCCTGTTCATCGACCTGAACCGCTTCAAGGAAGTCAACGATTCATTGGGCCACGCGGCCGGCGACCATCTGCTGCGCCAGGTGGGCCTGCGCCTGCAATCGTGCCTGCGTCCGGGCGACGTCGTGGCGCGCCTGGGCGGCGACGAATTCGTCGTGGCGGCCCATTGCGCGGGCCGTGGCGCCGCCGCCGGCATCGCGCAGCGGCTGCTGGAGACCCTCACCAATCCCTTCCACATCGACGGGCTGGAGATGTGCGTGGGCGCGGCCATCGGCATCAGCCTGTCGGGCCAGGACGGCGCCACGCCGGAGCTGCTGTTCCAGAACGCGGACACGGCGATGTACAAGGCGAAGGCGCTGGGCGCGAGCTCGTACCAGTTCTTCGAGCCGGAGATGAGCGTGGAAGCGCGCCGACGCCTGCAGGTGGAGGCGGCGCTGCGGCGCGCGCTGGAGCTGGGCCAGTTCGAACTGTATTACCAGCCGCGCATCGACGTGCGCACGTGGCGCCTGCGCGGCGTTGAAGTCCTGCTGCGCTGGAAACATCCCGAACTGGGGCAGGTGTCACCGCTCGAATTCATCCCGATCGCGGAAGAGCGCGGCCACATCGAGGCGATCGGCCGCTGGGCGCTACGCGAGGCCTGCCGTGTCGGCAAGCGCCTGTCCGACCAATACGGCACGCAGTTGCGCGTGTCGGTGAACGTGTCGGCGCGCCAGCTGCGGTCGGCGGAGCTCGTGGCCGACGTCGAACAGGCATTGCGCGAATCCGGCTTCGCGCCGTCCGCGCTGGAACTGGAGCTGACGGAGAGCGCGCTGATCGACGACATCGACCAGTCCGTCGACGTGCTCCACCGCCTCAAGCGCCTGGGCGTGAAGCTGGCGCTGGACGATTTCGGTACCGGCTATTCGAGCCTGTCATACCTGAAGCGCTTCCCCGTCGACGTGCTGAAACTGGACCGCTCGTTCTTCCTCGACGAGTGCCCCAACGGCGACGAATTCGTCGCGGCGCTGGTCCACATGGCGCACGCGCTCGGCCTGACCGTGGTCGCGGAAGGCATCGAGACGGAAGAGATGATGGAGACGCTGCGCGGCTGCCGCTGCGACGAAGCGCAGGGCTATCTGTTCGCGCGGCCGATGGCGCTGGCGGAGTTCGACAAGTTCCTGCAGTGCGAGGTGCCGGGAGCGCAGGCCGCGTGACAGCGCGCAACGTCTTTCCCGCTTTCGTGCGCTCGTGTCCGGAATATTGTTTTCAAAAACCGTCAGACATAACGTCGTCATTCCCGCGCAGGCGGGAATCCATGCCGAGTATGCCAACTACGGTCTTCATTTCCACCTCGTTGGCTACAAAGAATCGACTTCGGGCAGTCAGCATGGGTTCCCGCTTTCGCGGGAACGACGACGTCAGCGCGCGTAGCTCGGCTTCTTCGGGTCGTACTGCCAGCCGGGCACGAGGTAGCGCATGGCCATCGCGTCGTCGCGCGCGCCGCCCGCGACCTTCTTGTACAGCTCGTGCGCTGCGAGGATGCGTTCCATGTCGGGTTGGATGCCCAGGCCCGGCGCATCCGGCACCGCGACCTGGCCGCCCACGATCTGCAGCGGTTCCGTCGTCAGGCGCTCGCGGCCTTCCTGCCAGATCCAGTGCGTGTCGATGGCCGTGATGTCGCCCGGCGCCGCGGCGGCGCAGTGCGTGAACATCGCGAGCGACACGTCGAAGTGGTTGTTCGAGTGCGAGCCCCACGTCAGTCCCCAGTCGTGGCACAGCTGCGCGAGGCGCACGGAACCCTGCATGGTCCAGAAGTGCGGGTCGGCCAGCGGGATGTCGACGGCGCCCAGCAGGTGCGAGTGCGCCATCTGGCGCCAGTCCGTCGCGACCATGTTCGTCGCCGTGCGGATGCCCGTGGCGCGCTTGAATTCGGCCATGATCTCGCGCCCGGAATAACCGCCCTCCGGACCGCACGGGTCTTCCGCATACGACAGCACGTGGCCCTGGCCCTTGCAGGCGGCGATCGCTTGCGCCAGCGACCAGGCGCCGTTCGGGTCCAGCGTCGCGCGCGCATCCGGGAAGCGCCGCTTGATGGCGGCCACCGCCGCGATCTCGTCTTCCGGCCGCATCACGCCGCCTTTCAGCTTGAAGTCGCGGAAGCCGTACTTGTCGACGGCGGCGGACGCCAGGTCGGCGATCTGCTCGGGGCTCAATGCTTCTTCGTCGCGCACCTTGTACCAGCCGTCCTTGGCGGCGTCGCCGTCGTACGGCAGATCCGTCTGCGTGCGGTCGCCGATGTAGAACAGGTACGCGAGCATCGTCACGTGCGTGCGCTGCTGGCCGTCGCCGAGCAGTTCGCACAGCGGCACCGCGAGGTGCTGGCCCAGCAGGTCCAGCAACGCCGCCTCCACGGCCGTCACCACGTTCTCCAGGCGCAGGTTGATCTCGTGCGGCTGCTTCATGACGGCTTCCTCGGCGCTCGACGTCACCTGGTGGCTCACGCCGGAAATCGCCGCGCGCAGCACGTTCAGGGTGCGGTTGTAGCGCGCCACTTCGGTGCCCGTCACGAGCGGCACGAGCCGCTCCAGCGCGCGCAGGATGCCATTCGAGCCGGGGACCTCGCCCATGCCGGTGTTGCCGGCGCTGTCCTTCAGCAGGACGAGGATACGGGTGAAGTAGGGCGCGTGGGCGCCGCACAGGTTCAGCAACATGCTGTCGCGGCCGGCCACGGGGATCACCTGCATTTCGGTGATGATCGGGCTGGCGGCGCGCTGGATGAGGGGCATTGTATGGGTCTCCTGGTGATGTCGGGCATACGAAAAAAATATATCTCGTTGCCCGTAACATTGATCTAAACTAGAATGGTAGCGCAACCATTTGCCCAGTGTGAAGGAATAACGATGTCCCGTCAATCGATTCTGGCAGCCAGCCTCCTGTGTCTCTCCCTCGGCGGCTGTGCCGCCATCGCCGTCCAAACCCCCGCCGGCGAACACTGGGTCGCCTCGTGGGGGAGTGCCCAACTCGTGCCGGAAGGCCAGAACGAACTGCCCGCCGCGCAGTGGCAGGACGCCAGCCTGCGCCAGATCGTGCGGGTGTCGCTGAGCGGCGACCAGCTGCGCGTGAAGCTCACCAATGCGTTCGGCACGGCGCCACTCGTGATCGACGCCGGCAGCGTCGCGCTGGCGCGCGCACCCGGCAAGCCCGACGTCGACGGCGCCCGCCTGCGCCCGCTGCGTTTCGGCGGCGCCGCGTCCGTCACGATTCCCGCCGGCGCGGAATACGTGAGCGACCCGATCGACCTGCCGCATGCGGCGGGCGCCGACCTCGCCATCTCGCTGCATTTCGCCCAGGCGCCCGCGCGCCAGACGGGCCACCCGGGCGCGCGGGCGACGAGCTTCCGCGTGCCCGGCAACCAGGTCCAGGCCGCGAGCTGGCCGCAGGCCGACACCTTCACGCGCTGGTACCAGATCACGGGCGTCGAAGTGCCGGCCCGCGCCGGGGCGCACACGGTCGTCGCGATCGGCGACTCGATCACGGACGGCTACGGCGTGAATCCGGATACGTATGCGCGCTGGACGGACGGCCTCGCGACCCGCCTGCGCGCCGCGGGAATGACGAACGTCGGCGTCGTCAACGCCGGCATCGGCGGCGGCCGCATGCTGCGCGACGGCCTGGGCCCGAACCTCGTGTCCCGCTTCGATCGCGACGTGCTGGCACGGCCCGGCGTCACGCACGCCATCGTCATGATCGGCGTGAACGACTTCGGCGTGCAGCACCGGAACAAGGAAGACACGCCGGCGGCGCGTGCGGCCCTGCTGGACGACCTGAAACAGGCCTACCGCCAGATCGTCGCGCGCGCCCACGTCCAGGGCGTGTGCGTGCTGGGCGCCACGATCACCCCGTACGGCGGCAGCGGCTACTACGCGCCGGGTCGGGACAACGAGGCCGACCGCCTCGCCTACAACCAGTGGATCCGTACCGCGGGCGTCGTCGACGGCGTCGTCGACTTCGATGCGGCGCTGCGCGATCCGGCCAAGCCGGACCACCTGTTGAAGACCCTGGACAACGACGGCCTGCATCCGTCGACCGCCGGCTACAAGGCGATGGCGGACGCGGTGCCGCTGGAACAGCTCAAGACGTGCCGCATCGCGCGCTGAAACCACCTATAAAAACATCAGGAGACTTATGAGATCACTCGTCGCAGCCGCCATGCTGGCGCTCGCGGCCGCACAGCCGGCATGGGCGCTGGGAGAGCGCCCCTTCGTCACGTTCGAAGCCGGCAAGGATGCCGTCGTACTCGCGCGATCCGGCCAGGCCGCGCGCATCCTCGTGGACCCGAACGAATTCAAGGGCGTGCGCCGGGCGGCAGCCGACCTGCAGGCGGACATCGAACGCGTGTCCGGCATCCGGCCCGCGCTGCTGGCGTCCGCCGGTGCCGTGGCGAAGGGGTCGGACGTCGTCATCGTCGGCACGCTCGGCCAAAGCGCGCTGATCGACCGCCTCGCGCGCGAGAACAAGATCGATGCGAAGGCCGTGCGCGGGAAATGGGAAGGCTATCTCGTGCAGACGGTGCGCAATCCGCTGCCGGGCGTGGCGCGCGCGCTCGTCGTCGCGGGCAGCGACCGGCGCGGCACGATCTTCGGGCTGTACACGGTGTCCGAGCAGATCGGCGTCTCGCCATGGAACTGGTGGGCCGACGTGGCGCCCGCGAAGCACGACGTGCTCGCCGTGGCGGCCGGCACGCGCGTGGCCGACGCGCCCGTCGTGCGCTACCGCGGCATCTTCCTGAACGACGAGGCGCCCGCCTTGTCCGGCTGGGCCAAGGAAAAATTCGGCGGCTTCAACCACAAGTTCTATGGCAGATTGTTCGAGCTGATCCTGCGCATGCGCGGCAACTACCTGTGGCCCGCCATGTGGGGCAATGCGTTCTACGACGACGATCCGGAGAACGGCCCGCTGGCCGACGAGATGGGCATCGTGATGGGCACGTCGCACCACGAACCGCTGATGCGCGCCCACGCGGAGTGGAAAAAGTACGGCAAGGGTCCGTGGGACTACAGCCGCAACGAACAGGTGCTGCGCGAGTTCTGGCAGCAGGGGCTGGACCGCGCGAAGGACTACGACAAGGTCATCACCCTCGGCATGCGCGGCGACGGCGACGAGCCGATGTCGGAGGAATCGAACGTCGCGCTGCTGCAGCGGATCGTGGCCGACCAGCGCGCGATGATCGCGCAGACGATCGGCAAACCGCTGCCGCAGGTGCCGCAGGTCTGGGCCCTGTACAAGGAAGTGCAGGAGTATTACGAGAAGGGCATGCGCGTGCCCGACGACGTCACGCTGCTGTGGTGCGACGACAACTGGGGCAATATCCGCCGCCTGCCGACCGCCGAGGAACGCAAGCGCAGCGGCGGCGCCGGCATCTACTACCACTTCGATTACGTGGGCGGCCCGCGCTCGTACAAGTGGATCAACGTGACGCCGCTGCCGAAGGTGTGGGAACAGATGCACCTCGCCTGGCGCCTCGGCGCGGACCGGCTGTGGGTCGTGAACGTGGGCGACCTCAAGCCGATGGAAGTGCCGACGGAATTCTTCCTCACCTATGCGTGGAACCCTGCGGCGTGGCCCGCGTCGCGCCTGCCCGAGTACCTGAAGCTGTGGGCGACGCGCGAGTTCGGCTCCGAGAACGCGGCGGAAATCGCCGACATCGTCGCGACGTACGCCCGCTACAACGGCCGTCGCCGGCCGGAGCAGCTGGAGCCGGGCACGTACAGCGCGACCAACTACCGCGAGTCCGAGCGCATCGTCGCCGACTGGCGCGACCTCGCCGCGCGTGTCGAGCGGGTGAAGGCGAAGCTGGCGCCGGCGCAGAAGGACGCGTTCTTCCAGCTCGTCGAGCATCCCGTGCGCGCATCGGGCACGCTGGGCGAACTGTATGCGACGGTGCAGGCGAACCGCCTCCACGCGCAGCAGGGCCGCGCCGACACGAACGACCTTGCCGCGCGGGCGCGCGACCTGTTCGCGCAGGACGCCGCGATCTCGCGCGAGTACCACACGATCAATGGCGGCAAATGGAACCACATGATGGCGCAGACGCACATCGGCTACACGAGCTGGCGCGATCCCGCGACCAACATCATGCCCGAGGTGCGCGAGATCGCGCTGCCGGCCGCGCCGGCGCTGGGCGTGGCGGTCGAGGGCAGCGAGGCCGCCTGGCCGGCGGCGAAGGAACTGCGCCTGCCCGCGTTCGACCCGTTCGACAAATCGAACCGCTACATCGAGGTGTTCGACCGCGGCGCCGCGCCGGTGGCCTGGACCGCGCGTGCCGAGCAGCCGTGGATCGCATTGGGTGAATCGTCCGGCGCGACGGACAAGTCGAAGCGGATCGCCGTCGACGTGCGCTGGGACCAGGTGCCGGCCGGCGCCACGTCCGGCCGCGTGCTGGTGAGCGGTCCGGATGGCCGGCAGGCCGCCGTGGAAGTCCCGCTGCGCCACGCGGACCAGCGCGGCACGCAGGTCGCCGGTTTCGTGGAGACGGGCGGCACGGTCGCCATCGAGGCGGAACACTACAGTCGCGCGCTGGCGCCGGCAGGCCGCGAATGGCTGCGCGTGCCGGGCCTGGGCCGCACGCTGTCCGGCATGACGACCCTGCCGGTGGACGCGCCCGCGCTGGCGCCGGCGGACGGCATGCGGCTGGAGTACGACGTCTACCTGTTCGAGCCGGGCAAGGTGAACGTGCAGGCGACGCTGGCCCCTACGTTGAAATTCCGGCCGGGACCGGGCTTCCGCTATGCCGTCTCCATCGACGATGAAGCGCCGCGCATCGTCGACGTGCATGCGGACGCATCGCTGCAGCATTGGGAGAAGATCGTCACGGACGGTGTCGCGCAGTTCACGACAGCGCACGACGTGAAGGCGGCGGGACGCCATACGCTGAAGTTCTGGGCGCTCGATCCCGGACTCGTGCTGCAGCGCGTCGTGATCGACGCGGGCGGCCTGAAGCCGAGCTATCTCGGCCCGCAGGAAAGCCCGCGTGTCGGGCCCGAGTCGACGAACTAGCTCGGACCGTCGTTCCCGCGAAAGCGGGAACCCATGCTGACTGCTCGAAGTCGACGCCTTGTACCCAACGAGGTGGAAATGAAGAACGTGGCCAGCATACTCGGCATGGATTCCCGCGCGCGCGGGAATGACGATGGTCTTTCTGACGGCTCGTGAAAACAATATTCCCGACACCGGTTCGCGTGCGTGGGCATGACGGGGGCTCTCACCGCTTCATCAATCGGAGTGGGCGACGCGCAGCCCGCCCTTGCGGTCGGGCAGCCAGACTTCGGCGAGGTCGGAACTGACGTCGAAGAAGCCCAGTTCGTGCCTGGCCGCCAGGCGGTGCACGGCTTCCCAGGCCGCGTCGATGCGGTCCCAGTCGAGGAACGACATGTAGAGGAGTGTGCGGCCGATGGTGTAGTCGGTGCCGGTTTCGGGTTCCTCGACGCCGGCCGGCGCGGGCGGGAACTCGGCCGCGAGCGCCGCGTAAAAGGCTTGCAGGGCGGGCGTGGCCACGCGCGGGTCGTCGTAGCCGTGGTCCTCCGCCCATTCTGTCTGTTGCTCGTACCAGTCGAGGAAGGCGGGCCGTTTGGCCGGAGCGGCGTCGGGGGCGAACACCATCAGGTCGAAGCTCATCGTGTGGTTCTTTCGGGGCGGTTCATTGGTCAGGCATGACGATACACGCCGCCCGCGTGTGGTGCAAATGCTGAAAATCCGGCAATTCCTTTGCGAAGCTGGTTCCGACGGTGCAAAAAAGATAATATGCTGAGCCTGCCAACGCCAGCCGTCCCGAACCCACCGCCCATTGGAGCCTACATGACTACCACGCTGAAATCCAAGGCCGCGCGCGCCTTGCTCGCCATCGCGCCGCTGCTCGCCGCCGAGGCGGCGCACGCCGGTCCCAAATACTCGTACAGCTACGTGGGCAACCCGGCCACGCCCGTGCGTGCAAAACCGGTGTCGTGCTGGCAGACGGCCTGTACGCCGTCCGTCGTGCTGATGGGTGGCGGCTACGACGTGGCCGAGGCGTTCCGCTGGATGATCGCGCAGGCCGGCATCACGAAGGCCACCGGCGGCCGCTTCGTCATCCTCCGTGCGACCGGCAGCGATGCGTACAACCCGTATGTCTACAGCCGCCTCGGCACGGTGGATACGACGACGAGCCGCAATTACGAGATGGTCGGCGGCCTCGATCTGGGCGTGACCTCCGTGGAGACGCTCGTGATCCCGAGCCGCACCGCGGCCGCCGATCCGTTCGTGCTGGACGTGATCTCGAAGGCGAGCGCCATCTTCATCGCCGGGGGCGACCAGGCAGATTACTACCAGTACTGGCAAAGCACGCCGCTGGCGGCCGCGCTGCAGCGCGCCGTCGATGCGGGCATCCCGATCGGCGGCACGAGCGCCGGCAATGCGATGCTGGGCCAGTATGCGTTCGTCGCGTTGAACGATACCGTGACGTCGGACGAGGCGCTCGCGAATCCGTTCAACCGCTACATGACGATCGACCCGCTCAACACCTCGTCCGGCAAATTCATCCAGACGGGGAGCTTCATCGGCATCCCCGGCCTGGAAAAGACGATCACCGACGACCATTTCAATACGCGCGACCGCCTGGGCCGCCTGGTCGGTTTCGTCTCCCGCATCGGCGACGGCTGCCCCGGCGGCGTGGAACGGTTCGACCAGGTGCTGGGCATCGGCGTCGACGAGGAGACGGCCGTGCTGGTGTCCGGGCCGCGCGGCGGCGTCAAGGCGCAACTGGTCGCCAATCCATACAATCCCGAGAACACGACGGCGCCGTACGCGCCGCAGAACTCCGCCTACTTCACGAAGCTCGCGCGCACACCGGCGCAGTGTGCCGCGAAGAAGACGCTGGACATCAACAGCGGCGTGCAGGTCTACCGCCTGAGCGCGCAAGTGGCGCAGCCGTCGCCGTATCCGTCGGCGCCACAGTACAGCTTCAAGACGAATGCGACGTTCAACCTGTCCAGCTGGACGCAGCAGACGCCGACGACGTATGCCGACGGCTCGTCGCTGAACGGGCCGTTCGTGTACGGCACGGCGGGCGGCGCGATCCTGGGCGCCCAGGTCCGCTGACGCCCGTGCGCCCGCCCATCGCCATCGATCCGGACGAGGTCGAGTTCAGCGCGATCCGCGCGCAGGGGCCGGGCGGGCAGAACGTCAACAAGGTGTCGAATGCCGTGCAGGCGCGCTTCGACATCGGCGCGTCCTCGCTGCCTTCGGACGTGAAGGCGCGCCTGCGCGCGCTGCCGGACGCGCGCATCACGCGCGACGGCGTCGTCGTCATCAAGGCGCAGTCCGCGCGCAGCCTGGAGCGCAACCGCGCGGACGCGCTGGCGCGCCTGCAGGCGCTCGTCGACGCGGCGGCCACGGTGCCGCTCGTGCGCCGGCCGACGCGGCCCACACTGGGGTCGCAACGGCGCCGGCTCGAATCCAAGGCGGGCCGCAGCCAGGTGAAGGCGTTGCGGGGCAAGGTGCGCGACTAGGCGCGGCGGAGCCCTGCAGGGGGATTGCTGCACGCGCAGCATGCGTGGACGCGGTCGCGGCCGCCGCGCTTGGCGTCGTACATCAGCTTGTCCGCCACGGCGATGAGGTCGCGCAGCACGTGGTGCCCGCCACCGGCCGCCGGGTCGGCGCAGGCGACGCCGAAACTCGCGGTCGTGCGCATGCGCTCCTTGCCGTCGTCGGTCATGACGCTCATGTCGGCGAAGCGTGTGCGCAGCCGTTCGGCCAGGTGGATGCCGCCGTCGAGGTCCGTGCCCGGCAGGATCGCCAGGAATTCCTCGCCCCCGTAGCGCACGACGCTGTCGACGCCGTCGCGCGTCATGTGCCGCAGCAGCTCCGCAAAGCTGCGCAGCACGGCGTCGCCGCTGGCGTGGCCGTAGGTGTCGTTGATGCGCTTGAAGTGATCGATGTCGCACAGGACCACCGTCAGCAGTCCGCCGCGGTCGGGCGAGCGCACGTGGCCGGGGCGCATCAGGGTCTCGTGCAGGTAGCGCCGGTTGTAGCAGCCGGTGAGGTGGTCGCGCGCGGCGGTATGCTGCAGCGCCACGCGCGCCTGGTATTCCTCGCGCGATACCTGGTTGAAGCGCCGCGCCGCGAGCGCCCCGAACGCGTTCGCCAGCACGAGCAGCATGACCATCGTGACGCCGTCGGCCGCCGTCAGCCGGCCGTACTTCAACGTCAGCACGAGAAAGACGGCGGTGGCGGCGGATGCCAGCACGAGTGCGTTGGCGAAGCTGTTCGGGATGTACAGGTAGATCACGATGAGCATGATCGCGAGCGACATCGCGTGCCAGTGGAACTCGTCCGGACGCTGTACCGCGATGCACATGAAGCACGCGAGCGCCACGGTTTCCGCGCCGCTGGCGGCGATGCGCGTCGCGTGCAGGGTCAGCGGCCTGTGGTACGCGAGCCAGGCGCACGTGCCGGCCGTCGCGGCGACGGCCGCGCGCGCGGCGCACAGCTTCAGGTAGGTCGGACCATAGCCCAGCGCGGCCAGGTCCGACAGCGAGAACGCCAGGTAGAACAGGGTGCAGAACACGAGTGTGTAGCCGAGCAGGGCCCGTGTCTGCGGCAGTTGGTGGACGAGGAACGCGGTTTCGTCTGCGCGCTGCGCAAACTCCCCGGTGAGCGGGTGTATTCTCATGCGGTCGATGGATGGGAACATGATGGGCCGGCGCGAACCGGACCATTATGTTCCAAATTTTGTATCGACGCTATTCTGACAGTTCATTCCGTTCGAATGGTCACCCTTTGTCACCTCAGGCCGAGAGACCCAGCAAGGTCGACGCATGCGGCGCCAGCGTGATGCGCAGCGCGCCGCGCACGGCCGGCTGGTCGCGCCGCGCCCACAGGTCGCGCACGGCGACGCTGCGGTTGCCCAGGTCCAGGCGCGACAGGTCGAACACGATCTCGGTCGGCGCATCGGACGTGTTGAACAGCGCCAGGTACTGCAGGTTGCCCTTGTCGGCCGAACGCGCGCTCCAGATGCGCGTGCCGGCATCCGCGCGGTGCGGATGGTTGTCGCGGCTGCGCTGGTTTACGGCCAGCACCTCGGGGTTCGTCAGCAATGCGAGCGTCTTCGCATCCAGGTGGCGCAGGTCGCCGCCCATGATCAGCGGCGAACGGGCGATGCTCCACAGCGACATCAGCGTCTGCTGCTCGTCCGGCGTGAACTTGGTGTCGCGCGCGCCGAGGGCGAGACGGCCCAGCGGCAGCATGTCGGCGTCGGGCCACGAGTTCGCGCCCATCACGGGATTCCAGTTTTCCAGGCGCTGGAACTGGTCGTTGAGGAGGCGCCATTCGTCCCAGAAATCGTCCGAGATGCGCCACATCTGCGCATAGTGCGGCACGTGGTTGGCCCAGCGCAGGTCCATCTCGCCCGGCGACAGGCTCAGGACGATGGGGCGGCCGCTGGCCGCGATGGCCTTGTGCGCCGCTTCGACCTCGGGCCAGTTGCGCTCGTACGGGCGCGACATGTCGTCCATCTTGACGAAGTCGACGCCCCACTCGGCGTACTGCTTGAACACGGAGTTGTAGTATTCCTGCGCGCCCGGCTTCGTCATGTCGACGCCGTACATGTCGCCGTTCCATTCGCAGATCGCCTTCGTGTCGGCGATGTCCTGCGCGCGCAGTTTCGTGCCGAGGATCGGCGTGTTCAGGCGCACGGCCTGGCGCGGGATGCCGCGCATGAGGTGGATGCCGAACTTCATGCCGCGCGCGTGGATCTGGTCGGCGAGCTTCCTGAAGCCCGCGCCGTTCGCAGCGGACGGGAAGCGGTTCGGCGCCGGCTGCAGGCGGCCGTACTGGTCCAGCGTCAGTTCGGCGTCCTTGCGGTATTCGTAGCTGTTCGCGTTCGGCTCGTACCACTGGATGTCGACGGTGAACACGTTGTACCCGAACGGCAGCAGCTTCGCGACCATGATGTCGGCGTTTTCCAGCGCCTGCGCTTCCGTGATGGTGGGGCCGAACGAGTTCCAGCTGTTCCAGCCCATCGGCGGCGTCGGCGCGAGGCCCGCGGCCGATGAAGTGGATTTCGATTTTGCCGCGAAAGCGAGCGAGGGGGCGCTGGCGGCGGCAGCGGCGGCGGCGAGGGAAGCGGTGAGGATGCGGCGGCGATTCGAGTCCATGTGCGGGCTAAGAGTTGATGAGCGTCGCGCGAGTATAAATACCGATCGGCCGGCGCACTAATCACTTGTGCGCGCCGACCGATACCCGAATCGATATCGCAGCCGTCAGCCCTGGCGTGCCGGCGCCGCCTTGATCGCGTCGATGATCGCCTGTTTCATCGGCTTTGCTTTCAACTGTGCGTCGAACGGCGTCGGGCGCATCGGCAGCTTGTCCCTGCGCGGCGCCTCGTCCCACGTCTGCAGCCAGCTGATGTTGTCAGCCAGGCCCCACACGAGGATGTCGCGCAGGCGCGGGTAGGCCAGCGTCACGTCCAGGTAGTCGCGCGTGGCGGCGGCGACGCCGGCGTCGCGTTTGGCGATGTCGGCCGGCAGGCGGCGGTCGTTCACGTCCAGTTCGGTGATCAGGAGGTCGTAGCCCATGCCCGACACTTCGTCGAGGAACTTGCGCCATTCGACCAGGTCGGAACGGCCTTTATCCGTTTCGTCCCACGAACCGATATGGCTCTGCAGGCCGAGCGCGTTGATCGGCGTGCCGCGCTTCTTGAGGTCCGCGAGCAGGGCCAGCACGCCCGCACGATGCTTGGCGCTGCCGGCGTCGCCGCGCATGTAGTCGTTATAGACCAGCTGTGCCTGCGGGGCATATTCTTTCGCGAGGCGGAACGCGAGGTCGATCTGCTCGACGGCGCCAAGCGGCTTCGTGAGGGCGTTCTGGCGCAGCTTGCCGTCGGCCGGGTCGACGGCTTCGTTGACGACGTCCCAGCTCTTGATGCTCTTGCCGAAGTGGCCGCACACGGTGCTCACGTGCGTGCGCATCAGCTGTTCGACGGCCTTCGCGGGCTGCGGGCCGAAGTTCTGTTTCACGACCCACGCCGGCACCCATTTCTCGGCCTGCCAGAACAGGTTGTGGCCGCGCACGGCGATGCCCTTGTCCTTCGCCCAGGCGATCACGTCGTCGGCCGGGCCGAAGTTCGGCTTGCCCGGCGCCGGTTCGAGCGCCTGCCATTTCATCTCGTTCTCGAGCACGATCAGGTTGCATTCGCGCTCGACGAGCGCGCGGTAGGCGGCGTCGCCGAACTGGTTGCGGCCGGCGCTGATGGCGGTGCCGAAGCGCATGCCCTTGCGGGCGGCGACGTCCTTCAGCGTTTCGCCGGCGGGGCCTTGGGCGCGCGCGAACGGGAGGGCGGCCGGCAGCAGGGCGGCGCCGGCGAGCGCCTGGATGATCTCTCGTCTCGTAGTCATTCTGTATGAATCCTTCTGTTTTGCGTGGTGGGGAGAAAACGGTTCAGCCGTGGCCGGGCGCGAACGGGAACACTTGCTTCCGGTAGTACTCGAGGGGTTGCGCGGGCGCGCGCACGCCGGCCGGCAGCGGCAGGCCGGACTGGTGCTGGAAGTACGCGATGCACGCGTCGCGCCACCATACGGCCTCGCGCTGTTGCTGGGCCAGGCGCTGGGCGACGTCGTTGAAGCGCTGCGCATCCACGAACGGGCGCAGGCGCTGCCATTCGGCTTGCATCGCCGTCACTTCGGCCACGCCGTGGTCGTAGTGCGCAATCAGGTCGGTCCACAGCGTGCGGCCGTCCGGCATGCGGTAGTCCCACGGCAGGTGGTGGAACCACAGCAGGAACTCCTGCGGCGTCGTGGCCGGGTCGGCGAAGCGGCGCGCGACCTCGGGCGCGTACTGGGCCACGGCATTGCTGCCTTTCGCAGTGCGGTCGAAGCCGATGCCGTTCCTGTCGGCGCGGTGGTAGTAGACGGGGTTCCAGTCGGCGCGGCCCAGGTCGTCGACCCACGGCGCGGGACCATAATGGTGGCCGGTGCCCATGATGTGGTGCAGGCCGAGGGGCGTCATGTAGTCGACGACGGCTTCGCGCGAGCGCATCATCATGGCGACGACCGGATCGACGACGCGCGCGTCCGGCGCGAACGTCTGGCCCGCCCATTCGCGTGCGATGGCGCGGCTGTCCAGGTCCGGGTTCCAGGCGAGGCGGCCGTAGGCGTACCAGTTGGCCTGGTCGAACGTGGAGCCCGTCCAGTTGCGGCTCGATCCGATGTTCGCGACGCCGGCGATGCCGCCGACATGCCCGTCCTGCGCGCCTTCCAGTACGCGCGCCACGGTCATGGGCGTCCCCCCGGCGCGGGTATCGAAGCGCAGCGTTTCCTGGAACAGGGGGCCGAGGTAGACGAGGTGCGTGGCGAAGCCGAGGTATTCCTTCGTCACCTGGAATTCCATCACGAGCGGCGTGTCCGGCATCGCGCCGAACAGCGGGTGCGCCGGTTCGCGCGGCTGGAAGTCGATGGCGCCGTTCTTCACCTGCACGAGTACGTTCTTGTCGAACTTGCCGTCCAGCGGCTTGAACTGGTCGTACGCTTGCGCCGCGCGGTCGCTGACCTGGTTCGGGTGCGCGGGCGGGTTGTAGACGAAGGCGCGCCACATCACGATGCCCTTGTGCGGCGCGAGCGCACGCGCCAGCATGTTGGCGCCGTCCGCGTGGTTGCGGCCATAGTCCTGCGGGCCGGGCTGGCCTTCCGAATTGGCCTTGACGAGGAAGCCGCCGAAATCGGGAATGGTGCGGTAGATCTCGTCCGCCTTGCGCGCCCACCACGCCGCGACGGCGGGGTCGAGCGGATCGGCCGTCTTCGTCTCCTTCAGTTCCAGCGGCGTCGACCAGCGCACGGAGAGATAGACGCGGATGCCGTACGGGCGCAGCACGTTCGCGATGGCGGCCGCCTTGGCGATGAACGCGGGGCTCAGCACCTCGGCCTTCGCGTTGACGTTGTTGAGGACCGAGCCGTTGATGCCGAGCGACGCGTTGGCGCGCGCGTAGTCCGTGTAGCGCGGGTCGACGATGTTGGGGAGCTCCCACCAGTTCCAGATCGATTCGCCCGCGTAGCCGCGTTCGACGGTGCGGTCCAGGTTGTCCCAGTGGTTCAGCACCCGGAGGGGCAGCGCCGGCTTGTCGGCGAGCGCGATGCTGTCGGGCGCGGTGCCCAGTTGCAGCTGGCGCAGCCACGCGAAGCTGCCGTACAGGAGGCCGACGTCGGAGTTCGCCGCGATCAGCGTGATGGGGACGCCACCCTGGCGCGTGCGACGCACGACATAGCCTTCAGGACCGACGGTGGCGAGGTCGCGGCGCACGGCATCCGCGTCGGCCAGGCCCGCCGGGAGCGTGGCGCGGGCGAGGACGATGGTGCCGGCGCGTGCCTTCGCGTTCAGGGGGATGGCATCCGGCGTGCGGCCCAGCATGCCGGCGAGGCCGCGTTTCAGTTCCGCGCCGGCGGCGCGCACGGTCGGGGTGTCGTCGGGTGCCGTGATGCCGGTGGCGGCGGCCGCCAGTGCGGTCCTCTGGGCTGCGGGGAGGGGGCGGTAGCGCAGCCACAGGTCGTAGCCGTCTTCATCGGCGGCGTGGGCGAGGTGGGTGCCGACCAGGGCAAGCACGAGATTCAGGACGAACGCCGTCATGATCCGTGCGCGGACAAGCCGCGGCAAATATCGCATCGTAGTCTCCGTTGTATTTATATGAGTACCGGGTGCGGCGGCCCGTCCGGCGCAGGAATGTTAGCGCAAACTCTGGAAATGGGAAATCGATTTATGAGTGTTTACGGTCATGTTTATGGCTATCATTGCACGGGGCGAAAGTGCTAAGATAGCGCAAACAAAAAATGATGGGGAATAGGGAGAATGACCAAGACCAAACCAGAGTCCGTCCAGGAAGAGCTGGAACGACGGGGGCAGCCGACCATGGCCGACGTCGCCAAGCTCGCGGGCGTGTCCGCCATGACGGTCTCGCGCGTCATGAACGGCAAGGGACTCGTGCGCGAAAGCACGCGGCGCAAGGTCGCGGAAGCCGTGGCGGCGCTGAACTACACGCCGAACCAGGAGGCGCGCAACCTCGCGGGCTCCAAGCCGATCCGCGTCGGCTTCTTGTACAGTAACCCGAGCGCGGCGTACCTGAGCGAGTTCCTCGTCGGCCTCCTGAGCCAGTCGGGCCTGAACAACGTCCAGCTGTTCGTGGAAAAATGCGAGGCCGGCGAGCACGAAGCGGAGCAGACACGCCGCCTCGTCGAGAACGGCCTGGACGGCATCATCCTGCCGCCGCCGCTGTGCGACAGCGAGGAGGTGCTCGCCGCCATCGCGGACGCGAACATCCCGGCCGTCGTCGTCGCGTGCGGCCTGCCGGACAGCCGCGTGGGCGCCGTCAGCATCGACGACTACGAAGCGGCGCATGCGATGACGCGCCACCTGGTCAACCTGGGGCACCACCGCATCGGCTTCGTCGTCGGCCATCCGAACCAGACCGCGAGCGCGCGCCGCCTCGAAGGCTATCGCGCGGCGATCGCGGAGCAGGGCGCGGACGCGTCCGAGGAACTCGTCGTCCAGGGCATGTTCACGTACCGCTCCGGCCTGGACGCGGCCGAGCACCTGCTGGCGCTGGAAGAACGCCCGACGGCCATCTTCGCCAGCAACGACGACATGGCGGCCGCCTGCGTCGCCGTCGCACACCGCCTCGGACTCGACGTGCCGGGCGACCTGACGGTCACCGGCTTCGACGACACGGCGCTCGCCACGACGATCTGGCCGGAACTGACCACCGTGCGCCAGCCGATCGCCGGCATGGCGCGCGAAGCCGTGCAGTCGCTGGTGCGCCGCGTGCGTGCGCTGCGCGAAGGAGAGGAGGCCGAGCCGGAACAGGTGCGCATGGACTTCGAACTGGTACGCCGCCAGTCCGACGCCGCGCCGCGCACCCGTCCCTCGGCACTGCTGCCGCTCGGCGCCGCCAAGCGCGCCGGCTGATCCTCCCGGCCGCGGCGCCCAGCCGCGGCCGACCTACGCGCGGCGCATAAACTGTTCGCGCAAACATCGAGTTTTCCCGCTTTTCCCGCCAATTCCGCCACGGCCCAAGGCCGTTGCGTCGCCTCTGCCGGACATCTTCCCAATAATTCATTGACAAGCGCCAAATTAGACGTTTAGACTGGAATGGTTGCGGTAACATTTCTGTTATTAGAATGTTGGACCTCGATCCACCGCATGCCAGGCAGACCACACTCCGCCGGCCACACGGCGGCACCTACAAAAACAAGCAGGAGACATAAGTCGATGGGTATCAAACGCAGAGAGTTTCTGGCCACCGTTGGGGGCGCGGCCGGCATGGCAGTCGTGCCGGGCGCGCTGGCGACGAAAGCCGCCAAAGGGGGCGCACCAGTCTACAAGCAGGCGAGCGCGCCCGTCGCGGCGCGCGTGGAAGACCTGCTGGGCCGCATGACGGTCGACGAAAAGATCGCGCAGCTGCAATGCGTCTGGCTGACGAAGAAGGACCTCCAGAACGACGACACGAGCTTCAACGCCGAGAAGGCGGCAAAAGTCCACCCGCACGGCATGGGCATGTTTGCGCGCCCGTCCGACCGCCAGATCGGCGCCGACAACAACGCCGGCAACTCCGGTGCCGTCGGCAACCGCGGACCGAGGGAAACGGCGGACTACGTGAACGCCGTGCAGAAGTGGGCGCTGGAGCACACGCGCCTGGGCATCCCGGTCTTCATGCACGAGGAATCGCTGCACGGCTACGTGGCGCCGGAAGCGACCAGCTTCCCGCAGGCGATCGGCCTGGCCTCCACGTTCGACCCGCAACTGGTCGAGCAGATCTTCTCGCTCGCCGCGAAGGAAATGCGCGCACGCGGCGCCAACCTGGCGCTGGCGCCGGTCGTCGACGTGGCGCGCGAGCCGCGCTGGGGCCGGATCGAAGAGACCTATGGCGAAGACCCGCACGTGTGCGGCGTGATGGGCAAGGCCGCCGTGCTGGGCTTCTCCGGCAACACGCTGCCGCTGGCGCAGGACAAGGTCTTCGCCACGCTGAAGCACATGACGGGCCACGGCCAGCCGGAGTCCGGCACCAACATCGGTCCGGCGAACGTGGGCGAACGCGCGCTGCGCGAAGAGTTCTTCCCGCCGTTCGAGAAGATCATCAAGGAAACCAAGATCGCGGCCGTGATGCCGTCGTATAACGAGATCGACGGCGTCCCGTCGCACGCCAACCGCTGGCTGCTGACGGACGTGCTGCGCAAGGAGTGGGGCTTCCAGGGCCTGACCGTGTCCGACTACATGGCGGTCGCGGAACTGGGCAGCCGCCACCACCTCGTCGGCTCGGTGAAGGAAGGCGGCCTGCGCGCATTCAAGGCCGGCGTCGACATCGAGACGCCGGACCCCGCCGGCTTCGCCGCGCTGGATGAACTGGTCAAGGAAGGCAAGATCACGACGAAGGAACTCGACGCCGTCGTGCGCCGCATCCTGCGCTGGAAATTCGACGCGGGCCTGTTCGAGAACCCGTACGCGGACGCCGACCAGGCCGCCGCCCGCACCGCGACGCCGGAAGCCATCGCCCTCGCGCGCAAGGCCGCCCAGCGCACCGCCGTCCTGCTCAAGAATGATAAGGGCCTGCTGCCGCTGGCGCCGCAGAAGGTCGGCAAGCTGCTGCTGGTCGGCACCCACGCGAAGGACACGCCGATCGGCGGCTATTCGGACAAGCCGCGCCACGTCGTCTCCGTGTACGAGGCACTGCAGAAGGAAGCGCAGGCGGGCGGCTTCACGCTGGATTATTCGGAAGGCGTGCGCCTGACCGAAGGCCACGTGTGGGGCCAGGACGAAATCGTCTGGACCAAGCCGGAAGTCAATGCGCGCCTGATCGCCGAGGCGGTGGAAGCGGCGAAGAAGGCCGACACCATCGTGATGGTCCTGGGCGACAACGAGCAGACCGCGCGTGAGGCCTGGGCCGACAACCACCTGGGCGACCGCACGTCGCTGGACCTCGTCTCCCAGCAGAACGACCTGGCCCGCGCCATCTTCGCGCTGAACAAGCCGACCGTCGTGCTGCTGCTGAACGGCCGTCCGCTGTCCGTGAACTACCTGGCCGAACGCGCCGACGCGCTGATGGAATGCTGGTATATGGGGCAGGAGACGGGCCATGCCGTCGCCGACCTGATCTTCGGCCGCGCGAACCCGGGCGGCAAGCTGCCCGTCACCATCGCGCGCAACGTCGGCCAGCTGCCGATGTTCTACAACCGCAAGCCGAGCAGCCGCCGCGGCTACATCGACGACGTGACCACGCCGCTGTACCCGTTCGGCTACGGCCTGTCGTACACCCGCTTCGACATCTCCGCACCGCGCCTCACGAAGGACCGGATGGGAGTCTCCGGCACGACCCAGGTACAAGTGGACGTGCAGAACACGGGCGCCGTGCGCGGCGACGAAGTCGTGCAGATGTACATCCGCGACGACGTCAGCTCCGTCACCCGTCCGCTGCTCGAACTGAAGGGCTTCCAGCGCGTGACGCTGGAACCGGGCGAAAAACGCACGGTCACCTTCGACATCAAACCGACCGACCTGTGGTTCTACAACGGCGACATGAAACGCGTCGTGGAACCGGGGACGTTCACCATTTTCGCAGGACCGAACAGCGTCGACCTGAAGAAGGCGACCCTGACGGTGGCATAACCAAGAGAGACAAGACATGACAGCTATCCAAGCCAACCCGCTGCCCCAGGACCTCGACCAGGCCTTGATGGTCGGCCGCGTGTGGCGTTCTTCCCCGACCAACGGCCCGGCCGTGGTCGCCGTTCGTAACGGTCGTGTAATCGATATCACCCGCCACGCCCCGACCGTGTCGGAACTGCTCGAGCGCGACGACCTGGTCGCCATCGTGCGCGGCGCGGAAGGCGAGGACCTGGGCGACGTCAACGCGCTGGTCGCGGCCGCGCTGGCCGGTGATGAAGGCAACGCGGTGCGCCTGCTGGCCCCGTGCGACCTGCAGGCGATCAAGGCGTGCGGCGTCACGTTCGCCGTCAGCCTGCTGGAACGCGTGATCGAGGAACAGGCCAAGGGCGACCCGGCCCGCGCAACGGCGCTGCGCCAGCAGCTGCAGGAAACCATCGGCACCAACCTGTCGGAACTGGAGCCGGGCGGCGAAGCTGCCATGCGCCTGAAGGCCGACCTGTCGGCACGCGGCTTGTGGTCGCAATACATGGAAGTGGGCATTGGCCCGGACGCGGAAGTGTTCACGAAGTCGCAGCCGATGTCGGCGGTCGGCCACGGCGCCGCCGTCGGCCTGCACCCGTCGTCGCACTGGAACAACCCGGAACCGGAAATCGTCCTGGCTGTGAACAGCCGCGCGCAAGTGGTCGGCGCCACGCTGGGCAACGACGTCAACCTGCGCGACATCGAAGGCCGCAGCGCGCTGCTGCTCGGTAAGGCGAAGGACAACAACGGCTCGTGCGCCATCGGCCCGTTCATCCGCCTGTTCGACGGCGATTTCGATATCGACACGCTGCGCAACGCGGAAGTCCGCATGCTGATCGAAGGCGTCGACGACAACTTCGAACTGGCCGGCGCCAGCTTCATGCGCGAAATCAGCCGCGATCCGCTGGACCTCGTGCGCCAGACCTGCGGCAAGCACCACCAATACCCGGACGGCTTCATGCTGTTCCTCGGTACGATGTTCTCGCCGATCAAGGACCGCGATGCGCAAGGCGGCGGCTTTACCCACCACGCAGGCGACCGCGTGAGCATCTCCACGCCGTCGCTGGGCACGCTGGTCAACACCGTCCAGCGCAGCGACCAGATCGCACCGTGGACCTTCGGCGTGCGCGCGCTGTACGCCAACCTGGCCGAACGCGGCCTGCTTTCCAAATAACGAGAATTACATGTCTGAACAAAACCAAGCATTCGTCTACGCGACCTTTCCCGACCTGGCCGGCAAGCGCGTCGTCATCACCGGCGGCGGCAGCGGCATCGGCGCCGAGCTGACCACGGCGTTCGCCGGCCAGGGCGCCCGCGTCTACTTCCTCGACATCGCCGAGGAAGCGTCGCGTTCCCTGGAGGCGTCGCTGGCGAACTCGCGCATCGCGCCGAAGTTCATCAAGTGCGACCTGACCAACCTCGACGAGCTGAAGGCGACCTTCGCCCGCATCGAAGAGGAAGCGGGCGGCGTTGACATCCTGCTGAACAACGCGGCCAACGACGACCGCCACGACATCGAGAACGTGACGCCGGCGTACTGGGAAAGCCGCATGAACGTGAACCTGCGCCACCAGTACTTCTGCGCGCAGGCCGTCATCCCTGGCATGAAGGCGCGCAAGTACGGCGTGCTGCTGAACTTCGGTTCGATCTCGTGGCACCTGCCGCACACCCAACTGGGCCTGTACATGATGGCGAAGGCCGCCATCGAGGGCATGACCCGCAACATGGCGCGCGAATTCGGCCCGCACGGCATCCGCGCCGTCACCGTCGTCCCGGGCGCCGTCGTCACGCCGCGCCAGAAGGCGCTGTGGCACAACCCGGACGAAGAAGCGCGCATCCTGGCCGGCCAGTGCATTCCCGAGCGCGTGGAGATGGAAGACGTGGCCGCGCTTGCGCTGTTCCTGGCGTCGAACAACGCGCGCCACATCTCCGGCCGCGAGTACTTCGTCGACGCGGGCTGGTACGGCGCATGAGCATCGTCGCCACGCAGCCCACGCCACTGTGGGAAGTCGGCGCGACCCTGGGCGAGGGCGTCCTGTGGGATGCCCCGAACCAGCAGGTCTGGTTCGTCGACATCAAGGGCAGGCGCCTACACCGCTGCGCGGCGGACGGTTCCGACCAGCGCAGCTGGGACGCACCGGGCCAGGTAAGCTTCGTCGTGCGGGCGTCGGACGGCGGTCTCGTCGTGTCGCTGGAAGATGGCCTGTACCGCTTCGTGGAAGCGACCGGCGAGTTCGTCCCGTTCGCGAAGGTCGAGGCGGACGTGACGGGCAACCGCTTCAACGACGGCCACGTCGACGCGCAGGGCCGCCTGTGGTTCGGTTCGATGGACGATGCGGAAGAAGCGCCGTCGGGTGTCCTGTACCGTTTCGACGGCACTCACGTCGTGCGCATGGACGACGGCTACATCATCACGAACGGCCCGGCCGTGAGCCCGGACGGACGCACGCTGTATCACACCGACACGCTCGATAAACGGGTGTATGCTTTCGACCTGGCGGAAGACGGCAGCCTGTCGGGCAAGCGCCTGTTCGCAGAGATCACGGACGGCGGCTGGCCGGACGGGATGGCGGTCGACGCCGAGGGTCACGTGTGGATCGCGGTGTTCCGCGGCTGGCGCATCGAACGCCGCAATCCGCAAGGCGACAAGGTGGGCGAAGTGCGCTTCCCCTGCTCGAACATCACGAAACTGGCCTTTGCCGGCGACGACCTGCGCACCGTGTACGCGACGTCGGCGCGCAAGGGCCTGACGGCCGAGGAACTGGCCCAGCAGCCGCTCGCGGGCGCGCTGTTCACCTTCCGCGCCGAAACGGCCGGATTGCCGCACCACGTGCTGCGGCTGCAGGAGTAATACGGAATGACACAACAGAACAGCAAACCGAAGCGTTTCCGGTCGCAGGACTGGTTCGACAACGAAGAGCGCATCGACATGACCGCGCTCTACCTCGAGCGCTTCATGAACTATGGCATCACCCCCGAGGAACTCCGTTCGGGCAAGCCGATCATCGGCATTGCCCAGAGCGGCAGCGACATCTCGCCGTGCAACCGCATCCACCTGGACCTGGCCAAGCGCGTGCGCGACGGCATCCGCGATGCCGGCGGCATCCCGATGGAATTCCCGCTGCACCCGATCTTCGAGAACTGCCGCCGCCCGACCGCGGCGCTGGACCGCAACCTGGCCTACCTGGGCCTCGTCGAGATCCTGCACGGCTACCCGATCGACGCCGTCGTGCTGACGACCGGCTGCGACAAGACGACGCCAGCGCAGCTGATGGCCGCCGCCACCGTCGACATCCCCGCGATCGTGCTGTCCGGCGGTCCGATGCTGGACGGCTGGTTCGAAGGTGAACTGGTCGGCTCCGGCGCCGCGATCTGGAAGGGCCGCCGCCGCCTGGCCGCGGGCGAGATCGACGAGAAGAAATTCATCGACATCGCCACCGCATCCGCGCCGTCGGCCGGCCACTGCAACACGATGGGCACCGCCTCGACGATGAATGCCATCGCCGAAGCGCTGGGCATGTCGCTGACGGGCTGCTCGGCCATTCCTGCGCCGTACCGCGAGCGCGGCCAGATGGCGTACGAGACCGGCAAGCGCATTGTCGGCATGGCGTTCGAAGACCTGCGTCCGTCGCAGATCCTGTCGCGCGACGCGTTCATCGACGCGATCGTCGTCAACGCCGCGATCGGCGGTTCGAGCAACGCCCAGCCGCACATCGTCGCGATGGCCCGTCACGCCGGCGTCGAGATCAAGCCGGAAGACTGGATGGAATACGGCTACGACGTGCCGCTGCTGCTGAACATGCAGCCGGCCGGCAAATACCTCGGCGAGCGTTACCACCGCGCCGGCGGCACGCCCGCCATCATGTGGGAGCTGGAGCAGAAAGGCCTGCTCCGCTCGAAGCGCCTCACCGTCACCGGCAAGACGATGGCCGAGAACCTCGTCGGCCGCGAGAGCATCGACCGCGAGATGATCACCCCGTTCGACCAGCCGCTCAAGCAGAAGGCCGGCTTCATGGTCCTGAAGGGCAACCTGTTCGACTTCGCGATCATGAAGACGAGCGTGATCTCGGACGCCTTCCGCCAGCGCTACCTGTCCACGCCGGGCTCGGAAAATGCGTTCGAGTGCAAGGTCGTCGTGTTCGACGGTTCGGACGATTACCACCACCGCATCAACGATCCGGCGCTGGGCATCGACGAGAACACGATGCTCGTGATCCGCGGTTCGGGTCCGGTGGGCTGGCCCGGTTCGGCGGAAGTCGTGAACATGCAACCGCCCGATGCGCTGATCAAGAAGGGCATCAACGCGCTGCCGACGCTGGGCGACGGCCGCCAGTCCGGCACGTCGGACAGCCCGTCGATCCTGAACGCGTCGCCGGAAAGCGCGGCGGGCGGCAACCTGGCGCTGCTGCGCACGGGCGACCGCGTGCGCGTAGACCTGAACACGGGCAGCTGCAACGTGCTGATCACGGACGAGGAACTGGAAGCGCGCCGCAAGGATGCGCCGCCGCCGATCCCGGGCAACCAGACGCCGTGGCAGCAGATCTACCGCGCGACCGTCGGCCAGCTGCATACCGGCGCCGTGATGGAGATGGCCCTGCAGTACCGCGACGTTGGCCACGACATGCCGCGCCATAACCACTGATCGTCACCATCCCTGCAAGGGCCCGTTCGCGGGCCCTTTTTTCATTCTGGAGCCCTAGATGCACGCTACCATGACTCATGTTTGCCGGGTACTCGTCCTGGCCCTTTCCTGTGCCGCCTCCGTCCAGGCGGCACCCCGCACCGTTACCGCGCTGGACGACGGCTGGGAATTCGCCAAAGGCGCGCCCGGCGGCTGGACGGCCGTCGCGCTGCCCCACACGTTCAACGCGGACGACGGCACGTCGCCCAATCCTTACCGCGGCGCCGGCTGGTACCGGCGCACGCTCACCGCACCGGCTGCAACAGGGGGGCGCACGTATCTCGAATTCGACGGCGCCGCGCTGTCGACGGACGTCTGGCTGAACGGCACGCGCATCGGCCGCCACGAAGGCGGCTTCGCGCGCTTCCGCTTCGACGTCACGGATCAACTGCGGGCGGGCGCCAACACGCTGCTGGTCCGCGTCGACAATACGCGCCAGCCGGACGTGGCGCCGCTCGGCGGCGACTACACGCTGTACGGCGGCCTGTATCGGCGCGTGCGGCTCGTGACGGCGGCCGACGTGCACGTCGACATGCTGGATGCGGGCGGGCCGGGCGTGTACTTCAGTACCCCACGGGCGGAACGCCCGCACTGGCGCGTGCGCGTCGCGAACGACCGCGCGCGCGCGGAAACCGTCGTCGTCACGGCCCGGCTGCGCGATGCGGCCGGCAAGGTCGTGGCGACGGCGCAGCGGTCCGCCGCGCTGCCCGCGCGCGCCGTCGTGCCGGTCGAGCTGGAGGCGGCGCTGGCGAACCCGCACCTGTGGCAGGGCGTCGAGGATCCTTACCTGTACACGAGCGAAGTGACGGTGGCCCGTGCGGACGCGGTACTCGACCGCGTGGACAACGACGTCGGCATCCGGACCGTGCAGCTCGATCCGGACCGCGGCCTGCTGCTGAACGGGAAGCCGTACCGCGTGCACGGCGTGAACGTGCACCTGACTTACGTGCCGGGCAAGGGAACGGCGGCCGACGATGCGGACATTGACGCCGACTACCGCATCCTGGAAGAGCTGGGCGTCACGGGCCTGCGCTTTGCCCACTACCAGCACAACGAACACAGTTACGCGCTCTCGGACCGCAAGGGTTTCCTCGTCTGGACCGAGCTGCCGCTGACGTCGGAAGTGGGCGCGAGCGATGCGTTCGCGGCCAATGCGGCGCAGCAGGCGCGCGAGCTCGTGCGCCAGAATTTCAATCACCCGTCCGTGTTCGTGTGGGGACTCGGGAACGAGATCTACAAGGTCGACGAGGTCAGCGGCCGCGTGCTCGACGCGATGCAGAAGCTCGTGCATGCGGAAGACGCGAGCCGGCCGACCGCGTACGCGAACTGCTGCGCGCCCATCGATGGGCCGCAGGCGCTGCACACGGATGCGGTCGGGTCCAACGTCTACTTCGGCTGGTACGACAAGGAATTCTCCGATCTGGCGCCGTTCCTGGCGGCCAACCATGCGAAGCGGCCACGCACGCCGCAGTCGCTGAGCGAGTACGGCGCCGGCGGCAGCGCGCTGCACCAGGAAGACCCGGTGCGCCGCCCCGTGGCGGCCAGCCGCTGGCACCCGGAGCAGTACCAGGCGCTGTACCACGAGGCGGCCTGGCGCCAGATCGAGGCGGCGCCGTGGCTATGGGCGAGCTATGTGTGGACGGGGTTCGACTTCGCGTCGGCCGGGCGCAACGAGGGCGAAGCGCGGGGCGTCAACGACAAGGGCCTCGTCAGCATGGACCGCAAGGTGCGCAAGGATGCGTATTACTGGTACCAGGCCAACTGGTCGAAGAAGCCGATGGTGTACATCACGTCGCGCCGCGCCGTGAAGCGGACCGCGGCGGACGTGGAGGTCAAGGTGTACAGCAACCAGCCGGCGGCGCGGCTGATGGTGAACGGCGTCGACCTGGGCGAGCGGGCCGTGGAGGGCCGCATCGCCCGCTGGCCGGTGCGCCTGCAGCCCGGCCCGAACCGGATCGAGGTCCAGGCGGGCGGGCAGGCCGACAACGTCGAATGGACGCTGGCGCCGTAATTACTGCAGCTTGCCATCCACCATGCGCGTGAGGCCCAGTGGGTTCTCATCGCGCAGCGCTTCCGGCAGCAGTTCCGCCGGCACGTCCTGGTAGCACACCGGACGCAGGAAACGCTCGATGGCCGTCGCGCCCACCGACGTGGTGCGGCTGTCCGACGTGGCCGGGAACGGGCCGCCGTGCACCATCGAGTGGCTCACTTCGACGCCGGTCGGGAAGCCGTTGAACAGGATGCGGCCGGCCTTGCGTTCGAGCGTCGGCATCAGCTTCGCGGCCAGGTCGCGGTCCGCAGCCGTGGCGTGGATCGTGGCCGTCAGCTGGCCTTCCACGTGGCGCGTCACTTCCAGCAGTTCGGCGTCGTCCTTGCACACGACGATCAGCGAGCTCGGTCCGAAGATCTCTTCTTCCAGCGCGCTGTTCGACAGGAACGTGGCGGCATCCGCCTGGTACAGCGCGGCCTGCGCGGCGCAGCCGCAGCCGTCCGTGCTGCCCTGGGCGATGAGTTCCACGCCTTCGAGACCGGAGCGGCGCGCGATCGCGTCGACGTACGCCTGGTGGATGCCCGCGGTGAGCATCGTGCCGGCGCCCTTGGCCGCCAGCGCCTCCGTGACGGCGGTGCGGAACACGTCCAGGTCGGGGCCGGCGAGGGCGATCACGAGACCCGGGTTCGTGCAGAACTGGCCGGTGCCCATCGTGAGCGAATCGACGAAGCCTTGCGCGAGCTTCGCGCCGCCCGCGGCCAGGGCGCCCGGCAGCAGGTAGAACGGATTGATGCTGCTCATCTCGGCGTAGACCGGGATCGGTTCCTTGCGGGCCTGCGCCGCGTTGACGAGCGCGAGGCCGCCATTGCGCGAGCCGGTGAAGCCGACGGCCTTGATGACGGGGTGCTGGACCAGCGCGAGGCCGATCTCGAAGCCGGTGCCGATCAGCATGGAGAACGTCCCTTCCGGCATGCCGCAGTCCTCGACGGCCTGGCGGATCGCCTTGCCGACCAGTTCCGACGTGCCCAGGTGCGCGTTATGCGCCTTCACGACGACGGGGCAGCCGGCCGCCAGCGCCGATGCGGTGTCGCCGCCGGCGACGGAGAACGCGAGCGGGAAGTTCGACGCGCCGAACACGGCGACGGGGCCGAGGCCGATCTTGCGCATGCGCAGGTCGGGACGCGGCGGCGTGCGCTGGGGCAGGGCGGAGTCCAGCGTCGCTTCGAGGAAGTGGCCGTCGCGGACGACCTTGGCGAACAGGCGCAGCTGGTTGCAGGTGCGCGCACGCTCGCCTTCCAGGCGCGCCGTCGGCAGGCCGGATTCGGCGGAGGCGCGCTCGATCAGGGCCGGGCCGAGGTCCATGATGCGGTCGGCGATGGTTTCCAGGAAGCGGGCGCGCTGCTCGAGCGGCTGGCCGCGGTAGGCGTCGAACGCCTGTTCCGCGAGCAGGCAGGCGGCCGCCAGGTCGTCCATGCCGGCGGCGCCGAATTCCGGTTCCATCTCGGCGCGCGTGGTCGGGTTGTAGGCGCGCAGCGTGCCGGCGCTGCCGCGCACGGCCTGGCGGCCGATGATCATTTCGCCTTGGATGTTCATGAGGGCTCCTTGTTAAAAAAAAAGCGCCGCCGCGACCCGTGAAGGCCGCGGCGGCGGTGTGCAGGAATCGATCAGCGATTGTATCGAATCATGCGGATTCCCGTTGGATCAGAACGAATACTGTGCCAGCAGCGTGTAGCGCGGACCGCTCATGAAGACCTGGCGGGTGAAGCTGCCGGCGTGCTGTTCCATGATCTGGCGCGTGTACGAGTTGGTCAGGTTCGTGGCTTCCAGGCCGACGCGGAACTTGTCCGTGAAGTCGTAGAAGATCGAGCCGTCCAGCTGGCCGTACGGTGCCTGGTACAGCGGCAGGCCGAACGCCTGGTCGTTGTTCGTCGTCGGGATCAGGTACTTCGCCGGATCGGCGGCCGGGTTCGTGTTCAGGCCGTTGTTGCCGCGGCTGCCCCACTGGTTCACGCCCAGCAGGTAACGCGAACGCCAGTTGTAGGCGAGGCGCATCGACAGGCCGTGCTGCTCGTACATGACCGCGAAGTTGATCGTGTGACGCGACAGGCCCTGCAGCGGGGTCTTGCCGAATGCACGACCGTCGGTATCGCAACCGTTGATCGACAGGTTGTAATTCGACGACGCGTCGTTACCCGAGCACCAGGCGTTGAACACAGGCTTGTTCAGCGTGCGCTCGCTCGAGACGTACGTCCAGCTGGCCTGCGTACCGATGCCCTTCAGCCAGTCGGGCACGAAGTCGTAGTACTGCTGGTGCGCGATCTCGAAGCCGCGGGCGTAGCCCTTGGCGCCGTTGACCGGACCCGTGACCACGAACGTCTGCGGCTTGCCGTTGACGTCGGTCGCCTTGTACGAGTAGTCCTGGGTGATGATGATGTCCTTCAGGTCCTTGTTGAAGGCCGAGAAGGTCAGCGAGCCGGCTTTCGCGAAATACCATTCCGCGGTCAGGTCGACGTTGGTCGACGTGGTCGGCTTCAGCATCGCGTTGCCGTCGCTGGTACCGGTCAGCGTGGTGCCGTTGAAGATGACATTGGTCGTATTGCCCGACGAATCGCGGATCGTCGTCTGGTTCGGCGCCGAGTTCAGCGTAGTCTGCACCTGCAACTGGTTGAAGTCCGGACGCGCCATCGCCTTGGCGACGGCGAAGCGGAACTGCAGCTCGTCGCTGTACTTCAGGCGCAGGTTCAGGCTCGGCAGCCAGTTGTGGTACGAGTTGTTGTACGACTGGGCTTCCGCGAACGGCTTGATGTAGATGAGCGTGTCCACGCCGGTGACGGGAGCGTCGGTCGGGATGGTGACGCCGGCCGGGCTGTAGGCGACGTAGCCGCTGCCGGCGCCGGTCGTCTTCACGTAGCGGATGCCGATGTTGCCGTCGATCGGATACTTCAGGTCGTCGAAGCCGAAGCGCAGCTGCGTGTAGGCGGCGCGGGTCTTCTCGCTCTGCGTGTTGGTCGCGGCCGGGTCGTTGAAGGTCGCAGCCTTCCACGGGTCGCAGGTCGAACCCTGTTCCTTGCACAGCACGTCGTGGTAGGCGTGGATCTTGGACCATTCGTCCGGGAAGCCGCGCACCACCGACTCGTTGGCGAACAGCATCGGCGGAATGTTGTACTTGCCGTCGAAGAAGTTGTCGATCTTCTGCAGCGAGGCGCCGCCGGCGAAGCGCGGGTCACCCAGGCGGGCGACGTGCGGGATCTGCCAGCCTTCCATCCACGGGAACGTGATGGCCTGCCAGTTGTAGAACTTCTGGGCCTTGTGGTTCTCGCCGTCGCGGTTGGCCATACGGAAGCCGAAGCGGACGTCGCGCAGCACCGGGTGGTCGAACGCGTACTTGAAGTCGGTCTTCCATGCCTTCTGGGTGGCCGTGGCGTGGTCCAGCGCTTCCTGGGTGTAGGCCCAGTAGTAGTTGTTCGGATCGGCCATGTAGGCCGGCGAACCCAGCGTGATCTGCGGGACGTTGCCGCGCATGTCCATCTGCTGGTTCGGCATGATGAAGCCGGTCGACACGTCGGCGTCGAAGCCTTCGGTCGTCGAATGGACGTGCTGGAAGTCGTTGGTCCAGGTCAGGTCCGGCGTCACGCGCCATTGCAGGTTCAGCGACGTGTCGCGGGTGCTCGACTCACGCGTGTTGATGCGTTGCGAGCTGTTGAACGGCGAGCCGCCGTAGGTCGGGTTCGAGATCGTACCGCTCTGGAACACGCCGTTGCTGTCGAAGACCGAATCCTTACTCGCGACCTGCTGGTACCACTTGTCCTCGGACGACGTGACGACGTGCTCGTCCAGGTCTTCCTTGTACTTCGTCTTGAAGTAGGTGAGGGCGGCCGTGAAGTCGCGGTTCGGGCGCCACTGGAAGGCGGCGTAGTCGCCGCGGCGGGTACGCTCGAAGTCCTGCGAACGGTAGCCGACGCCCAGCGGGATCCACTGGGTCTTGGAGCGGTCGTACTTGGCCGGGTCCGTGGAGTTCACGTGCGGGAAGTAGGGGTCGACGCCGACGCCGTCGGAACGGGTCGGGCTCTTCGCATGGGCGAAGTCGACCAGGGCGCCGAATTCGCCGAACGTGTCCGACTTCCAGCGGTTCGACAGCAGGATGGTGCCGGTCGGGGACGGTGCGCCCTTGCGCAGCGTGGAATACGATTCCGACACGCCCACGGTGCCCTTGAAGCCCTTGTAGTCGAACGGCATGGCCGTACGCAGGTTCACGAGGCCCGCGACGGCGCCTTCGACCTGTTCCGCGGACGGGTTCTTGTAGACGTCGACGCCGGCCATCAGCTCCGGTGCCACGTCGGCGAAGCCGAGCGAGCGGCCGCCGCCGGCCGAGAACGCGTCGCGGCCGTTGACTTCCGAACGCACATACGTCAGGCCGCGGACGGAGACGCCCGAGCCTTCGACGGACTGGCGGTTCGGGTCGCCGGCCATGTTGCGGTCGATGGTGACGCCGGCGATACGCTGCAGCACCTCGGTGACCGAACGGTCCGGCAGCTTGCCGATGTCTTCGGCGACGATCGAATCGACGACTTCGTCGGCGTTCTTCTTGAGTTGTTGCGCCGACTGCAGTGCCGCGCGCTGGCCGCTGATGTGGACGACGGTAGGGGCTGGGTTGGCCGTGGTGTCGGCGCTGGTCTGTGCCCATGCTGCGGCGCTGGAAAGAACGGCTACGTGCGCAACCGCTGCCGCAATCGCGGTCTTCTGGAAATTCCTCATTATCTCCCCCGATGATCAGGTAGTGTTGTTATAACAAGCTCTAACAAAGACAGTGTGAATGTGAGACCTAACACTGACTGTTATACGCTACCATACAATTTTTATTATTTGCTACTCAGTTGTCAGTTTTGTGACAACGCAACGTGTCTTTTTGTCGACATGGTCAGCAAACGAACCGTTGCCAGGACCGCGCCGCCGTGTACCGGCCAGCCGGGAGAGCGCTGGGCCGGAAGCGGGCACGGCCCTGTGTTCCGAGTGAAAACTGCCTTGTTCAGAGAACGCACGTGTTGGCGTGACGCAATTGACCTCGGCAGTAAGTTCACCAAATCGATGTTATACGCAATCGATTTCATAACTGCCAAAAAAATCTTGTTGTGCGTGTGAGAAATACAACATGTGTGTCTTGGGAGCGCTACCTTTTGACACCGTCTCGTGGTGTTGCAGGGGTTAGCAACTAAACATGCTAAACAAGGCGGCTAACAGTATATTGACGTGTTAGCGCGAACATTTGGCTTGCGCATCCAACATTCCTTGGCTTACGATACCGGTCATTAGCGCTATAAAAATAATTCCGGAGACACATGCGTAAATCGCTCGCCCGCCAGACCGCCGCCGCGCTGGCCTTCCTTGCTGTCGCCGGCAATGCCATGCTGGCGCCCATCCCCGCGCAGGCCGCCGGGCACTACAAGCATTTCAAGACGGCGATCTACATCCCGGTGAACGTCACCCAAAGCCTCGTCGACCCGCAGGTCTTCGAGCACCAGTTCGCGCGTGCCATGAGCCAGGTCCCATTCGACAAGGTCTACATCGAGGGCTACCGCGACAACCATTTCGCCAGCGACGCCGAGATCGAGGCCGTGAAGCGCCAGTTCCAGGCCAAGGGCATCGAGGTGGCGGGCGGCGTCACGCTGGCCGCGGGCGGATTCAACGGCCAGTTCATGACCTTCGATTACGAGTCGTCCAGGGACCGCGACACGTGCAAGCGCGCGATGGCACTGATGGCGCGCCATTTCGACCACGTGATCCTCGACGACTTCACGTTCTACACGTCGAAGTCGGACGCCGATATCAAAGCGAAGGGCAAGCGCACGTGGACGGACTACCGACTCGCCACCATGCGCAAGGTATCGAAGGACCTGATCATCGATCCGGCGCGCGCCGTCAACAAGAACGTCAAGATCGTCATCAAGTACCCGAACTGGTACGAGCATTTCGAGGGCCTGGGCTTCGACCTCGCGCAGCAGCCCGAGATGTTCGACGGGATCTACGCCGGCACCGAGACACGCGACCCGGTCATCACCGACCAGCTGCTGCAGCAATACGAGTCGTACAACATCATCCGCTACTACGAGACCCTCCGCAAGGACGGGAAGAATGGCGGCGGCTGGGTCGACACGTATTCGATCCGCTACGTCGACCGCTATGCGGAACAGCTGTGGGACACGATGCTCGCGAAGGCCCCCGAGATCACGCTGTTCAACTGGCACCCGGCCGCGCAGGACACGCCGGCCGAAGCGGGCGCGCGTCCGTGGGCCGGGCAAGACACCTCGTTCAACTGGGACCGCATCGTGGCCGACTGGAAGGCCGCGAACCCGGACGCGACGGCGCCGCCGGGCTGGGGCCTCGCCGCCGGCGCCGCGCTGAAACAGATCGACGCGGTGCTGGACCAGCTGGGCAACCCCACCGGCATCCCGACCTATCGCCCGGCCAACTCGTCGTCGGCGGAAGACTTCCTGCCCAACTACCTCGGCAATGTCGGCATCCCGATCGCGCTGACCGCGCGCTTCCCGCAGGATGCGCAGACGATCCTGCTCACGCAGGCATCGGCGGCCGATCCGGACATCCTCGACAAGGTGAAACGCCAGCTGGAAGCGGGGAAGGCGGTGTTCGTCACGTCCGGCTTCGTGAAGGCGACGCAGGATCCGAAGCGCAAGGACCGCGGCTTCCAGGACCTCGTCGAAGTCTACGCGACGGGGAACCAGGTGCTGCTGAACGACTACTACAACGGCTATGGCGCCGGCAACGGCGCATCGCTGCGCGACGATCCGAAGGTGGCGCCGCGCGACGTGCTGTTCCCCGAGCTGCACTATTTCACGAACGATGCGTGGCCCATCATCCGCGGCGTCGCCGGCGCGCGCGGTTTCCCGGTGCTGCTGATGAACCGGTATTCGAAGGGCGTTCTCTACATCCTGTCCATTCCCAGCAATATCGGCGACCTGTATAGTATGCCGCCAGGCGTGATGAACAGCGTGAAGACCTACCTGATGGCCGACACGCCCGTCCGCATCGAGGCGCCGGCCGGCGTGAGCCTGTTCACTTACGATAACGGTGCCTACGTCATCCAGTCGTTCCGCGATACGCCGACGACGGTGAAGGTCGTGAAGCACGCGGTCGACGGCAAGGCGCATCCGGCGGCCGAGACGGTGCCGGGCACAAGCCGCGACACGGTGAGCGAGGTGGTGATTCCGCCGCACAGCTTCCGTGTCTACAAGGGCTAAACAGGTGTATGTACGCATGATGGAGACGCTGTGATGAAGTCGATGAAGCTGGCCGCTATGGTAACGTTAGCGCTGAGCCTGCTGGCCGGGCCCGTGGCGGCACAGCAGCAGGAGCCGTACGTGTGGGACAGCGTGGCGATCGGCGGCGGCGGCTTCGTCACGGCCGTCGTGCCCAGCCGCGCCGCGCCGGGTGTTGCATACGCGCGTACCGACGTCGGCGGCGCCTACCGCTGGGATCCGCGCGCACGCCGCTGGACGCCGCTGCTCGACTGGGTGGCGGAAGACCAGACCGGGTACCTCGGCATCGATGCGCTTGCGGTCGATCCGCGCGACGCCGACAACATCTGGCTCCTCGCCGGCATCGCCTACCTGAATGGCGGCCGCACCGCGATCCTGCATTCGACGGATGCGGGCAAGACCTTCTCCATCGTCGACGTCTCCAGCCAGTTCAAGACGCACGGGAACGGCATGGGCCGCCAGGATGGCGAGCGCCTCGCCGTCGATCCGGGCAACAGCAAGTCGCTCTACGTCGGCACGCGCCGCGACGGCCTGTTCAAGAGTGTCGACGCGGGCCGCACGTGGGCGCGCGTGACGGCGCTGCCGGTGACGTCCACGCCGAACGACGTGGGCCTGACCGTCGTCGTGCCGGATCCCGCCAGCGTGAAGGACGGCCAGGCGCGCCGCGTGTTCGTCGGCGTGTCGCGCTTCGGCGCCGTCGGCCCGAACCTGTACCGCAGCGACGACGCCGGCGCGACGTTCGAACCCGTGGCCGGCGCGCCCGTCGACCTGATGCCCCAGCGCGCGATCCTCGACGGGGCAGGGAACCTCCTCGTCACGTTCGCGAACGGCGCCGGCCCGCACCCGGACCGCAGCGGGCGCGAGCCGATGGACCGCGGGCAGGTGTGGAAGTACGCGATCGCGAGCGGCGCCTGGACGAACATCACGCCCGCCGGCTGGACACGGCCGTTCGCAGGCATCAGCGTCGATCCGAAGAATCCGCAGCGCCTCGTCGCGTCGACCATCAACACGTTCCTGCCGCAGGGCGACGCGAAGGGCGACCGCATCTTCCTGTCGAACGACGGCGGCGCCTCGTGGACCGACGTGATCGGCCGCGGTTTCGTGCGCGACGCGGCCGGCGTGCCCTGGCTGAAAGGCCACTCGATCCACTGGGCCGGCTCCGTCGAATTCGACCCGGCCGACACGCACGCCGTCTGGGTCACGTCCGGCAACGGCGTGTTCCGCACCGCGAACATCGATGCGTCGCCCACGACGTGGACGTTCACGGTCGACGGCCTGGAAGAGACGGTCCCGCTGGGCTTCGCCAGCATTCCCGGCGGCCCGCTGGTGTCCGCCATCGGCGACATCGACGGCTACCTGCACGACGATCCGTCGCGCCACGGCCGCATCCACGATCCCCAGATCGGCACGACGACGGGCCTTGCCGTCGCGGCGAAGGCGCCGCGCACGATGGTGCGCGTGGGCGACAGCATGCTCGTCACGCACGACGGCGGCGCCACGTGGACGAAGACCGCGGCCATCAAGGGCAGGCGCGGACAGGTCGCCGTGTCGGCCGACGGCGCGGTGATCCTGCACGCCCCCGAAAAGGCGAAAGAGGTCTGGCGCTCGGCCGATGGCGGCGCCACGTGGACTGCCGTCGCGGGCCTCGCGAAGGCCAATCTGCGGCCGGTGGGTGATCCGCTCGACGCGAAGGTGTTCTACGCGTACGACGACACGGCGCTCCTCGCCAGCACCGACGGCGGCGCCTCGTTCGCGCCCCGCGCGCGCCTGCCCGCGGGCGGGTCGCGTCTCGTGCGCACGGCGCCGGGAAGGGGCGGCGACGTGTGGGTCGCGCTGAAGAACGGCGGTCTCGTACGTTCCGTCGACGGCGGCGCCCACTTCGCCGCGCTGGATGCGGTGCGCTATTGTGGCGCGGTCGGCTTCGGCAAGGCGGCGCCGGGCCACGACTACCCCGCGGTCTACATCTGGGGCGACGTGAAGGGCGTGCGCGGCATCCACCGTTCCATCGACGGCGGCGCCACGTGGACCCGCATCAACGACGACGCCCACCAGTACGGCGGACCGGGCGATGGCCAGTTCATCGTGGGCGACATGAACCGCTACGGCGTCGTCTACATGAGCACTGCCGGCCGCGGCATCGTCTACGGCAAACCCGCCGCCAACTGAACAACGCTTTTCGACAGCGATTTTTATGGCCTTGATTTGTAATCGATTTCATCAGATGACGATCGCACTGGCGCTGGCCGGCGCCGTGTCCACCGCGCTGGCCGCACCCGACCTGGTGCTGCGCTACGACCGCCCGGCCCAGGACAACGACCAGGGCTGGGAGAAGGAAGCGCTCCCGATCGGCAACGGCCGCATCGGCGCGATGGTGTTCGGCGGGCTCGCGCGCGAACACCTGCAGTTCAACGACATCACCTTGTGGTCGGGCGACGCGAAGGAGACGGGGACGTATCAGCCGTTCGGCGACGTCGTCGTCGACCTCCCCGGGCACGACAGGGATGCGCAAGACTATCGGCGCACGCTCGACATCGCGCGCGCCGTCCACGTCGTCACGTACACGCACGGCGGCGTGCACTTCCGGCGCGAGGCATGGGCCAGCCATCCGGCGCAGGTGATGATCCTGCGCCTGACGGCCGACAAGCCGGGCCAGTACTCGGGATCGATCGCGCTGTCGGACCGCCATGGCGCGCATCTCGCTTCCAGCAAGGACACCCTGTACGTGACGGGCACGCTGGCCGGCTGGACGCTGCCGAACGAGGCGCCGACGACGAACACGCTGGACTACGCGAGCCAGGTGCGGGTGGTGAACGAGGGCGGCAAGGCGGCCGTCGAGAACGGCCGCATCGTGTTCACCGGTTGCGATGCGTTGACCGTGATCGTCGGCGCGGGCACGAGCTATGTCGCCGACGCGGCGAAGGGCTTCCGCGGCGAACATCCGCTGGCGCGCGTGACGGCGCAGGTCGCGCAGGCGGCCACGCGTCCAGTCGACCAGCTGCGCGCGGAGCATGAGCGCGACGTCGCGAGCCTGCTGGGCCGTGTGCAGCTGGACCTGGGCGCGACCGCGGCGGACCGCAAGGCGCTGCCGACGGACGCGCGCGTGCTGGCCTACACGAAGGACGGCAACGACCCGGAACTGGAAGCGCAGTACTTCCAGTACGGCCGCTATCTGCTGGCGTCCAGCTCGCGCGGTTCGCTTCCCGCGAACCTGCAGGGCTTGTGGAACAACAGCCTCACGCCGCCGTGGCGCTCGGACTACCACACGAACATCAACGTCCAGATGAATTACTGGCCGGCCGAGGTGACGAACCTGTCCGAGATGGCGCGGCCGTTCTTCGGCTTCGTGACGAGCGTCGCGCCGGTGTGGCGCCGGGCGACGGCGGCCGAATTCAAGACCACGGATAAGGAAGGGAAGATGCGGCCGGTGCGCGGCTGGACCCTGCGCACGGAGTCGAACCCGTTCGGCGGCATGAGCTACACCTGGAACAAGACGGGCAACGCATGGTATGCCCAGCACTTCTGGGAACACTACGCGTTCACGCAGGACAAAGCGTTCCTGCGCGAGGTCGCGTACCCGATGATGAAGGAAGCGAGCGCGTTCTGGCAGGACTACCTGAAGGAACTGCCGGACGGCCGCCTCGTCGCGCCGCAGGGCTGGTCGCCGGAGCACGGCCCCATCGAGGACGGCGTCACGTACGACCAGGAGATCGTCTGGGACCTGTTCAACAACACGGTGGAAGCGGCGGACGTCCTGGGCGTCGACAAGCCGCTGCGCGACAGGCTCGCGCGCATGCGCGACCGGCTCGCGGCGCCGAAGGTCGGCAGCTGGGGCCAGCTGCTCGAGTGGCTCGACGAGAAGAAGGACCCGGTGCTGGATACGCCGGGCGACACGCACCGCCACGTGTCGCATCTGTTCGCGCTGTTCCCGGGCCGCCAGATCAGCCCCGCGCGCACGCCGGCGCTGGCCGCGGCCGCGAAGCGCACGCTGGAAGCGCGCGGCGATGCGGGCACCGGCTGGTCGATGGCGTGGAAGATGGCGTTCTGGGCCCGCCTGTACGACGGCGACCACGCCTACAGGATGCTGCGCGGTGTGCTGGCCAGCCCCGGCGCGCGCGCGGCCCAGCAGGCCAGCGCCGGCTCGGAGCAACTGAATGCCGGCGGCACGTATCCGAACCTGCTGGATGCGCACCCGCCGTTCCAGATCGACGGCAACTTCGGCGCGACGGCCGGCATCGCGGAGATGCTGCTGCAGTCGCAGGCCGGCGCGATCGAGCTGCTGCCTGCGCTGCCGGCGGCGTGGCCGGAGGGTGAAGTGAAAGGCCTGCGTGCGCGCGGCGGATTCGAGGTGGACATGCGCTGGACGCGCGGCCGTCTCGTCGATGCCGTCGTGCGCCGCGTAGCAGGCAGCGGTGCCGCGACCGTGCGCTATGGCGCGCGCACCGTCGCGGTGACACTGCGTCCGGGCGAAAGCCTGCGGCTGGACGCGGCACGGTTTTGAGGAGTTCAGAGGCAGACCCTGAGAGGTCGTCTCTTTGCAGTGAGTGGGCGCCGTCATTCGATGGGCCCTGTTGTCAGCCAAAGGAGATGTAGATGTATCAATTCAAGAAAACAGCCATTGCCGTGGCCGTGACGCATGTCGCGTTGCTGGCCAGCGGCATGGCGGCCGCGCAGACGGGGCCCGGGGCGCCGACGGCAAGCAATGTCGTCGTCGTGACGGGCCAGCGCGCCGCGCTGGATTCGGCGCAGGCGCTCAAGCGCGATGCCGACGAGATGGTCGATTCGATCGTCGCGGACGACATCGGCAAGCTGCCGGACCGTTCGATCACGGAAGTGCTGCAGCGCGTGGTCGGCGTCACCATCGACCGCACGATGTCGAAGGGCGACCCGGAACACTACTCGGTGGAAGGCTCGGGCGTCACGATCCGCGGCCTGTCGTACACGCGTTCGGAACTGAACGGCCGCGATTCGTTCTCGGCCAACGGCGGCCGTTCGCTCAACTTCGAAGACGTGCCGCCCGAGCTGATGGCCGGCATCGACATCTACAAGAACCCGTCGGCGGAACAGATCGAAGGCGCCATCGGCGGCCTCGTGAACCTGCGCACGGCGATGCCGTTCGACTTCAAGGGCCGCAAGATGGCCGCGTCGCTGCAGGACACGTATTCGGAGCTGAAGAAGGGCAAGCGCCAGCCATCCGGTTCCTTCATGTTCTCGGACCGCTGGAAGACGGGCTTCGGCGAGATCGGCGCCCTGGTCGACTACGCGTATTCGGAGAGCGGGACGCGTACCGACGCGTTCCAGGTCGAGCCGTATTACCAGCGCAGCGACGTCGTCGCCGGCCAGAACGTGTGGGTGCCGAAAGGCTCGCAATACCGCACGCTGAACTTCGACCGCAAGCGCCAGGGCCTCTACGGTGCGCTGCAATGGAAGCGCGACGCAAACCTGCAGTCGTCGCTCACGTACTTCAAGTCGAAGTACCGCATGCAGTGGGACGAGCAGGCGATTTTCTCGTCCGCGAGCCCGTACAACATCGGCGTCACGAACGGCACCTACGGCGCCAACGGCCAGCTGCTGACCGGCACCCTGACCGACGCCACCGACAAGGGCATCGATTTCGGCGCCGACACCCGCGCCGCCAACCGCAAGTCGCAGACGACCGACATCTCGTGGCACCTGATGTGGCGTCCGAACAGCGACTGGCAGATCGACACCGACGTGCAGCGCGTGCGCGCGACGAGCAACAGCTTCGACTCGACCGTCGCCACGGCCGTCAAGATGCCGTACGAGAACGTGGACCTGTCCGGCTCCGTGCCGAAGCTGACGTTCGACGACGTCCAGACCGCCTACCTGGCCAATCCGGCCAATTACTACTGGGCGTTCACGCAGGAGCACTTCGACGACAGCCATGCCGGCGAATGGGCGTGGAAGACCGATGCGAAGTACACGTTCGACCATCCGGTCCTGCGCGACGTGCGCTTCGGCGTGCGCCTGACGAAGGCCGATTCGACGACGACGAACTCGAACCCGAGCTACAACTGGGCCGCGATCACGCAGCCGTGGCAGTCGGACACGGGCGGCCAGCTCGCGTACCTGAGCGATCCGCGCTTTTCGAACCAGACGCAGGTCCACCAGTTCACGAACTTCTTCAACAATAACACCCCGGTTCCGTCCCTCGTGTTCCCGAACGTGGCGCTGGCCACGGGCTACCCGGGCAGCTATGCCACGCTGCACAGCTACCACGACATCCTGTGCCAGCAGGCGAACCAGGCGAACGGCACGAGCAACCCGTGCACGCCGTGGTCGCCCGCGACGTTCGGCACCGACCCGGCCGGCACCAACGACCTGTCCGAGCGCACCGGCGCGTTCTACACGCAGCTGCGCTTCGGCTTCGACGACCTGAAGTACCCGATCGACGGCAACATCGGCGTGCGCTACGTGCAGACGCTGCTGAAGGCGCACGGCTACACGGTGTTCAATCCGAACATCACGCAGCCGGCCGAGGGCACGACGGTGATCGGTCCGGAAATCCCGAACATCGCGGCGTTCTCGACGCGCCAGGACTTCGACAACCACTACCACAACGTGCTGCCGAGCCTGAACCTGCGCATGAAGGCGACCGACAAGCTGCAGTTCCGCTTCGCGGCCGCGATGGGCATCTCGAAGCCGGATTATTCGCAGCTGCAGAGCTACACGACCCTGTCGGAAAACGTCGACCAGACCACGACCGGCAACGTCGTCACCGTGAACAACGTCGGCCTGACGGGCACGGGGACCGGCAATCCGAAGCTTCGTCCGGTGCAGTCGCGCCAGGTCGACCTGTCGGCGGAATGGTATTTCGCGCCGGCTGGTTCGCTGACGATGGCCGTCTTCAACAAGCAGTTGAAGGACATCATCATCAACCAGTCCTACGGCTATGACGTCGCGGGCGTGACGGGCACGCCGTACACGTTCACGGTCACGGGCCCGGTCAACGGCGCGCGCGGCCATGCGCGCGGCATGGAGATCGCGTACCAGCAGTATTTCGACAAGCTGCCGGGCTGGATGTCGGGCTTCGGCGTCCAGGCGAACTACACCTACGTGGACAGCAAGGAAGACCTGTACCATCCGGTCAACTCGGCATTCTGCACGGGCAGCTCGAACGGCGCGGACAACCTGAACCTGAACCAGAACGGCTGCGACACCAACGGCGCGACCTTCGGCAACCTGCCGCTGCAGAACCTGTCGAAGAACGCCTACAACCTGGCCCTGTTGTACGACAAGGGCAAGTTCTCGGCGCGCCTCGCGTGGGCATGGCGTTCGAAGGCACTGCAGAACGTGAACGTCAACGGCACCAACGGCACGGACGGCCGCCGCGTCGACCCGGCCACCGGCGCCACGCAGACGGTCGCGTGGGCGCTGCCGACGTGGTCGGACAGCTACGGCCAACTGGATGGTTCGTTCTTCTACAATATCAACGAGCAGCTGTCGCTCGGCGTGGAAGCGCAGAACCTGACCAACTCGAAGTACCGACAGCTGATGCAGCAGTCGATCGGCATGATGACCCGCGCGGTCTTCGTGTCCGGCCGCCGCTACACGGCTTCGCTGCGCTATTCGTTCTAAGCGCATCATGGACGGGTGGCCTGACAGGCTGCCCGTTTTTACAACCCTGCGACCGAAGGAGACCCGTTCGCATATGAAAACCAAGTCCTTCCGCCTGCTGGCCGCCGGCCTGCTCGCCGCCGCCACCTGCCACGCCGCGTACGCCGCGTCCGAACTGCCCCGCATCGTGGGCAAGGACGGCCGTTACGCCCTGATGGTCGATGGCGCCCCGTTCCTGATCCTCGGTGGCCAGGCCCACAATTCCAGCAACTATCCGGCCGCGCTGCCGAAGGTCTGGGCCGCCATGAAGGACGTGCATGCGAACACGCTGGAGATTCCCGTCGCGTGGGAACAGATCGAGCCGAAGGAAGGGACGTTCGACTTCAGCTACGTCGACAAGCTCGTGCAACAGGCACGCGAGCACAAGACGCGCCTCGTGCTGCTGTGGTTCGGCACCTGGAAGAATACCGGCCCGGCCTATGCGCCGGAATGGGTCAAGTTCGACAACAAGCGCTTCCCGCGCATGATCGACAAGGACGGCAAGACGAGCTACTGCCTGTCGCCGTTCGGCGAAGCCACGCTGGCCGCCGACAAGAAAGCCTTCGTCGCGCTGATGGAGCACATCAAGAAGATCGACTCGGACAAGCGCACCGTGATCATGGTGCAGGTCGAGAACGAAGTGGGCACCTACGGCGTCGCGCGCGATTACGCGGCGCGCGCCCAGGCCGCGTTCCAGCAGCCGGTGCCGGCCGCGGTCCTCGCGCACCAGCCGCCGCCGGCGGGCCGTGCGCAGCAGGGCACGTGGAGCGACGTGTACGGCGACTACGCCGACCAGTATTTCCATACCTGGGCCATCGCCAGCTACATCGAAGACATCGCCAAGGCCGGCCGCGCCGTGTACGACCTGCCGATGTACGTGAACAACGCGCTGCGCGCGCCGGTGCTGGACAAGCCCGCGCCGCCGTGGAAGGCGGACTTCGCCTCTGGCGGCCCGACGTACGACGTCCTCGGCATCTATAAAGCGGCCGCGCCGCACATCGATTTCGCCGGCCCGGACATCTACATGCCGGAGTCCAGCAACGTGAGCGCCACGCTCCAGCTGTTCCAGCGCCCGGACAATCCGCTGATGGTGCCGGAGATGGGCAACGCGGCGGGCTATGCGCGCTACGTCTACCAGATCATCGGCAAGGGCGCATTGGGCGTCGCGCCGTTCGGCTTCGACTACGCCATGTACAGCAACTACCCGCTCGGCTCGAAGTACACGGACAAGCGCATGATCGAGCCGTTCGCGAAAGTCTACGACGTATTCGCGACTATGCAGCGCGTGTGGGCCAAGTGGGCGTACGAAGGCCGCACGTACGGCGTCGCGGAAGGCGACGACCGCAAGCCGCAGACCGTGGCCATGAACGGCTGGAACGCGCACCTGTCGTTCCGCGAATTCCAGTTCGGCGAGCGCGAATATTTGAAGGACAAGAACGAATACGCCGAAGGCACGGACCAGCCGTCCGGCGGCGCCGCGATCGCGCAGATCGGCCCGGACGAATTCGTGATCGTGGGCCAGCAGATCCGCGTGAAGTTGTCCGGCACCGGTCCGAATGCCGGCAAGCCCACGGGTTATGCGCGGGTGGAAGAGGGCCGGTTCGACGCCGACGGCAAATGGGTCATGGAACGGAACTGGAATGGGGACCAGACGGACTATGGCCTGAACCTGCCGGCGGTGCCGACGGTGTTGAAGGTGAAGATGGGGTCGTACTAAAACAAACAAACCCTCGCGGCGGTGCAAAATCATCGTCGTTCCCGCGAAAGCGGGAACCCATGCTGCGCGTCTTCAGCCGATTCAGTATGGATTCCCGCGTGCGCGGGAATGACGGAGTTAGCGGCGTCGCTTTACTCTAGGAGACAATCATGCAATTAACGCGAATCGCAGCCGCCGCGCTGCTGCTGGCCGCAGGCGGCCACGCCCTCGCGGGCACCGTCCAGAAAACCGCCACCGGCATCGACGTGCGCCCGGACACCGGTCCGGCGAAGCTCGTGCGCCTCGAGCTGATGGCCGATAACATCGTCCACGTCGTCAAGCTGGACCAGGAAGGCAAGCAGCTCACGCCGTCGCTGATGACGGTCGCCAAACCGTGCGACAGCTGCGCGTTCACCGTCGCCGACGGCAAGGATGCCGTGACGCTGAAGGCACAGAAGATCTCGGCGCAGGTGTCGCTGAAGGATGGCCAGGTGCGTTTCTTCGACGCGGCCGGCAAGGCGTTCCTGACGCAGGCGGCGGAAACCATCACGCCGATCCAGGTCGGCGGCAAGCCCTACCTCGCGATCAAGGAAGGCTTCAACTACGGCACGAAGGATGCGTTCTACGGCCTGGGCCAGCACCAGAATGCGCAGATGAACTACAACGGCGAGGACGTCCTGCTGCAGCAGCACAACATGATCGCGTCGGTGCCGTTCGTCGTCTCGGACAAGAACTACGGCCTGCTGTGGGACCAGAACTCGATCACGCGCTTCGGCGATTCGAAGCCGTATGCCTGGCTGTCGCGCGACCTGAAGCTGACGGACGAGCAGGGCAAGCCGGGCGGCCTGACGGCGCGCTACTACATCGACGGCAAGCTTGCGCTGACCCGGCAAGAGAAGGACATCGCCTACCAGTTCCTGAAGGATGTCGAGGAGTTCTGGCCGAAGGAACTCCCGTCGATGAAGGCGCTGGGCGGCAAGGACGTGAAAGTCGTGTGGGACGGCGCGATGGCCAGCCCGAAAGCGGGCGTGCACAAGATGCAGCTGTACGCGTCGGATTACGCGACGCTCACCGTCGACGGCAAGCAGGTCATGGACGTGTGGCGCCAGGGCTGGAATCCGTGGTACCACAACTTCGAGGTGAAGTTCGCGGCGAACAAACCCGTCAAGCTGCACCTGGAATGGAAGCCGTCGGGCGGCATGATCGCGATGACGCACAACGATCCGCTCCCCAAGCAGGAGCGCCATTCGCTGACGATGTCGTCGGAGATCGCCGAGGCCGTGAACTTCTATGTGATCAGCGGCGACAGCATGGACAACGTCATCGGCGGCTACCGCACGCTGACGGGCCAGCAGCCGATGATGCCGAAATGGGCGTACGGCTTCTGGCAGTCGCGCCAGCGCTACGAGACGCAGCAGCAGTTGCTGGACACGGTGTCCGAATACCGCAAGCGCGGCTGGCCGCTGGATAACATCGTGCAGGACTGGTTCTACTGGCCGGAAGACGGCTGGGGTTCGCACGACTTCGACAAGGTCCGCTTCCCGGATCCGAAGGGGATGGTCGACGCAGTGCACAAGCAGCACGCGCACATCATGATCTCCATCTGGGGCAAGTTCTACGCCAATACCGACAACTACAAGGAACTGGCGGCGAAGGGCCACATGTGGACGAAGAACGTCGAGGACGGCGCGCTGGACTGGGTCGGCAAGGGCTACAAGAACAGCCACTACGACCCGTACACGCAGGAAGCGCGCGACATCTACTATCGCCAGATGCAGGACAAACTGGTGGCCAAGGGCTTCGACGCCTGGTGGATGGACAACACCGAACCTGACGTGCTGTCGAATTCGCGCCTGGAAGACTTCAAGAAGCTGATCGGGCCGACCGTCTACGGTCCGGGCGAGATCACGTTCAACCCGTACAGCCTCGTGCACTCGGGCGGCATGATCGAAGGCCTGCGCCGCGACCAGCCGGACAAGCGCCAGTTCATCTTGTCGCGTTCGGGCTTCGCCGGCATCCAGCGCAACTCGGTCGCCGTGTGGAGCGGCGACACGGCGGGCCGCTGGAACAACCTGTACGACCAGATCGCATCGGGCGTGAACTTCTCGATGTCCGGCATCCCGAACTGGACACACGACATCGGCGGCTATGCGCAGGAAAACAGATTCCAGTACGGCGACGTGGGCTCCGCGCAGGAAAACCGCACCACCACGGGCGGCCAGGCCAAGCCGGAAGACATGAAGGAATGGCGCGAGCTGAACCTGCGCTGGTTCCAGTTCGGCGCGTTCTCGCCGCTGTTCCGCTCGCACGGCGAAGTCGTGAAGCGCGAGATCTACAACATCGCGGCCGGCGACGACGCGATGCGCGATTCGATGGTGGGCTACCTGAAGCTGCGCTACCGCCTGATGCCGTACATTTACTCGCTGGCGGCCGACACGCACTACGCCAACGGCACGATGATGCGCGGCCTCGTGATGGACTTCCCGCAGGACGACAAGGTCAAGGACATCAAGGACCAGTACCTGTTCGGCCACGCGCTGATGGTGGCGCCGGTGACGTCGTACGGCGCGCGCGAGCGCACCGTCTACTTCCCGGCGGGCGCTGACTGGTACGACTTCGACACCGGCAAGCGCTACGCGGGCGGCACCAGCGCGAAGGTGGATGCACCGCTGAACCGAATCCCCGTGTTCGTGCGCACGGGCGCCGTGATCCCGACCGGTCCGGTCACGCAGTATGTCGACGAGAAGCCGGACGCGCCGATCGTGCTGCAGGTGTATGCCGGCGCCAACGGCCAGGCGAGCCTGTACGAGGACGACGGCGTCACCAATGCGTACGAGCGCGGTGAGTTCAGCCGCATCCCGTTCAGCTACGACGACAAGACCGGGACGGTCACGATCGGCGCCCGCAGCGGCCAGTACAAGGGCATGCCGCAGACGCGCCAGATCAAGGTGCGCGTGCTGCGTGCCGGCGTCGCGACGAGCGCGGACATGGACGCGGCCGACAAGACCGTGACGTATGACGGCAAGCCGGTCACCGTGAAGCTGTGAAGCGGGGAGTTCCGTTTGCGCTGATGCTCGCGCTGGCCGGTCCGAGCGGCGCGGCGGTGCCGCGCCCGGCATCCCCGCGCGCGACGCCGGTCGATGCGCAGGCGGATGCGCGCACGCGTGCGGAATACACGTGGCTCGTGCAGACCTGGGGCCGGCAGACCATCGCCGGCCAGCAGGACCTGACGTGGAACGACAGCGTCGACATGGCCCGGCGGGTATTCGCCGATACCGGCAAGTATCCCGCGCTGATGGGCTTCGACTTCATGAACACGTGGCAGAAGGGCGATGGGTCGCACCAGGTCGATGAAGCGATCGCCTGGGCGCGGCGCGGCGGCCTCGTGACGTTCTGCTGGCACTGGCGCGATCCGTCCGCGCCGGCAGGCACGCAGGGCAACTTCTATGCGCGCGAGCCGGATGCGCGCAAGAACACGGCGTTCACGATCCCCGTGCGTGACGGCCGCCTGGACGTGTCCAGCCAGGCCGGCCGGCAGATCGATGCCGACATCGACCGCGTGGCCGTGGAACTCGGCAGGCTGCAGGCGGCCGGCGTGACGGTGCTGTGGCGGCCGTTGCACGAAGCGTCGGGCAGCAACGGCGACGGCTGGTTCTGGTGGGGGCGCAAGCGAGCGGACGGCGTGTCGAACGCCGAGGCCTACAAACTGCTGTACCGCCACATATTCGACCGGCTCGTGCGCGAACATGGCCTGCACAACCTGATCTGGGTATGGAATGGCCAGGACGCGGGCTGGTATCCGGGCGACGACGTCGTCGACATCGCCGGTTACGACGTGTACGATGAGCGCGACCGCAAGACGTACGGTTCGCAGATCGACACCTACCGCCGCATGGCCGCCATCGGCTCCGTGACGAAACCCGTGGCCATGACCGAGAACAGCTACATTCCCGATCCCGACAACATGCGGCGCGACGGCGCGCGCTGGCTGTGGTTCCTGACGTGGAACGACGGCCGCGCGCCCGCCGGCACGTCCGACAAGGACAATTTCTGGACCGGCGATTATTACAACAACGCGGCGCACAAGACGACGGTGTATCACCACCCCGACGTGATCACCCTCGACGAGCTGCCCGCATTCCTGAAAGCTCCCCAATGAAACGACTGACCAAGACTTTCGTGCTGGCCGCGCTGCTGCATGCCGGCCTCGCCTGCGCGGCCGTGGCCGTGGCGCCCAGCGACAAGCACCTCCTGTACACGGGCCGCATCGACTTCGCCCAGCCGGACGCTCCCGTCGTCACGTGGCCGAATACGGCCATCGCCGGCAACTTCACGGGCACCTCGCTGTCCGTCACGCTGGACGACGAGAAGGGCAAGAACTACTTCAACGTCTTCATCGACGGCGACACGGCGAGCCCGCTGATCATCGAAGCGGCCCAGGGTTCGAAGAAGTACGACGTGATCGCGGGTCTCCCTCCGGGCAAGCACAGCTTCCTGATCACCAAGCGCACGGAAGGCGAGGAGGGCGCGACCGTGTTCCGCGGCCTCGAACTGGCGGACGGCGGCCAGATGCTGGCGCCGCCCGCGCGCCCCAAGCGCCGCATCGAATTCTTCGGCGATTCCATCACGAGCGGCATGGGCGACGAAGCGCCGATGAACGGCCGCGACGACGTTGTCCGCGACAAGAACAGCTACCTGTCGTACGCGGGCATCACGGCGCGCGCACTGAACGCGGAACTGCACCAGACGTCGCAGAGCGGCATCGGCGTGATGATCAGCTGGTTCCCGTTCACGATGCCGGACTTCTACGACCAGCTGAGCGCCGTCGGCAACAACGACACGCGCTGGGATTTCGCGCGCTGGACGCCGGACGTCGTCGTCGTCAACCTGCTGCAGAACGACCGCTGGCTGATCGGCGACCGGCACCAGCTGCAGCCGGAACCGGACGACGCAGGCCGCATCGCCGCGTACGAAACGTTCGTCAAGCGCATCCGCCAGCTGTACCCGAAGGCCTACATCGTGTGCGCGCTGGGCAGCATGGATGCGACGAAGCCGGGGTCGCAGTGGCCGGGCTATATCAACTCGGCGGTGGAAGACATGCGCAAGGGCGGCGACCAGCGCATCGATACCGTGTTCTTTCCGTTCACCGGCTACGGACAGCATCCGCGCCTGAAGCACCAGCGCGACAATGCCGAGATCCTGACGGCGTTCATCAAGAAGAAGATGAACTGGTGAAACCGTCGTTCCCGGCATTGCCGGAAACGACTTCCCGCGAAGGCGGGAACCCAGGTTCTGCTTGCGTCACGTCGGCACCAGAAAACTTGGGCCCCCGCCTGCGCGGGGGCGACGTTAGTGGAGCCGCGACTGGTTAAACCGTCGTTCCCGGCATTGCCGGAAACGACTTCCCGCGAAGGCGGGAACCGAAGTTCTGCTTGCGTCACGTCAGCACAAGAAAAATTGGGCCCCCGCCTGCGCGGAGGCGACGTTAGTGGAGCCGCGGAGTGTCCCACTTGATCCAAGGCTTCAGGCCACGTTCGAACGTCCCATCCGTCGTCAGCACCCGCGTATCGACGTTCGGTTCACCCAGCAGGAACCGCCGCGCATACGCAATCACCTCGCCATACTGCGACACCGGCAGCTGGCAATGCGGATGTCCACCCACCTGCGCGATCCCCATCGCATCTGCGTGACCCAGCGCCGTCCAGATCTCGCGCGCGGCCAGCGCCGTGCGCCACGCGCTTTCGTTGCCCAGCCACTCCATCGACGTGTTCTCGACAACGAGCAGCGCGCGTGGTGCGATCAGCCCCATCACCTCGTGCTGGTCGAACGGCAAGCGCGCGGCGGCCTCGCCGAACTGCTTGAAGCTGTCCGTGAACCACACGTTTTCGGTGACGATCTGGCGCAGCGTCTGGACGTTCTGGCCCGCCGCCCGCTGCGAATCGGAGATGCGCCAGCCCGCCGCGCCGCCGCTGCCGGATTCCTGGGCGAGCGTCAGCTTGATGCGATCGTCGAATGCACCGGCCACGATCGCGCCCTTGCCGTTGCGCGAGCAGCCGGTGATGCCGAGGCGGTCCGCGTCGATGCGCGCGTCCGGCGTTTGGGCCAGCGCGTCGATCAGGCGGCTCACTCCCCACGACCACGCCGCCATCGCGCCGGCGGTGTGGTCGCTGCCGTACAAATCGTAGAACCCGCCCTTGCCGCGCGAGCCGCCATTCTTCTGTTCGGCCACGAGGTTATTCGGGAAGGTGATGAGCGCGACGCCCATGCGCCGCAGCTCGTCGTTGTTCAGGGAAACGGCGCCCATGCCGATGATGGCCGGGTAGGGCGCCTTGCCGCCTTCCGGCAGCTGGATTTTCGCGGGGAACGTGAACGTACGGCCTTCATGGGGCACCGTCACGACGAGATTCGCGCCGTCCATGCGCGCCTGCACGGGCGCGGATCCCGGCTTGGTGCCCAGTTCGTAGTGTTGCACCTGGGCCGCGAGTTCGGTGCGGCGCCGCTGCCAGTCGGCCTGGCTGCGCACCGGTTGGCTATCCGCGAACCTGAACGGGTCCGGCAGCAGCGGTTCCGGCTTCAGGTCCGCCACGCCGGGCAATGCCGGTGCGACGTGCTGGCAGCCGGCGAGCAGCGCCGCCACGCAGGCGGCGGCAAGGAGGCGCATGCCCACGTCAGCGCTGGAGCGCTTGCAGCGCGGCGGCCACGTACACCAGCGGCGCGTTCCAGTTGATCGCGATCTCGTTGCTGGCGTAGCTGCAGCCATGGTCCAGGTACGACAGGGCCGGCTGCTTCGATGCGTACGACACGCCCTTGCAATCCTTGGCGTCCTGCTGGCCCGGATTCGGACCGCCCGCCAGCCAGCCGGGGACCGGCGCGGCGATGCCGTCCGCTTCCGACGGGCGGTGGTGAGGATGCAGGGTCGAACGGGTGCCGAAGCCCGTCACATAGCTGATGCCGAGCGGATTGCGGCCCAGCGTGTAGTCGAGCGCCGACTGCGCCGCGTTCAGGTAGTCGGCCTTGTTCGTGAGGCGGTAGGCCTGCACCAGCATCATGGCCTGGTTCAGCAGCACGGCATTGCTGCCCCAGACGAAGTCGGACTTCGCCAGCGACAGCCGCGCGGGCGACGCCTGCCAGCGTGCCAGCAAGGTGTCGGCCGCCGCGAGGATCTGCTTGCGGGCGACGTCCCCGTCCGCCGGGTTTTTCAGGCGCGCTCCCTGCTGCGCGAGCGAGATCCAGCCGAGCGGGCGCACGTCAGACCAGCCGGGTTCCGTCTGCACGCCCGCCGCCTGGGCAAGGGCGCGGCTGCGGTACTCGTCCTTGCCGGTCGCGATATACAGCTCGGCCGCGGCCCACGAGAATTCGTCGTCGACCTTTTCGTCGCCGTAGGTGCCCGTCTGGATGTCGGCCGGCTGGCGGTACAGCACGGCCGGATGGTCGACCGCCCAGCGCCACGCGCGCTCCGCCGCGGCCAGGTAACGCTGCGACCGGCCCGGCGCCCTGGCGTCGAACGGCGCCAGCACGCGGCTCGCCGTCGCCATCACGGCCGCGAAGTCGAGGGCCGCGGCCGTGGTCTTCTGCACGACGTAGCGCGGCGCCGTCGCGCGGTCCGGCATCACCATGCCGTCGAAGCTCTTGTTCGTCAGCTTGTGGTAGACGCCGCCGTCGTCCGGATCCTGCATGGTGATCATCCAGTCGAGGTTCCACTGCACCTCGTTCAGCAGATCGGGCACGCCGTTGCCGGACTCCGGCACGTTGACCGCGAGCTTGTCGAACCAGGCCGGGAAGTGTTCGTACGCGGCCAGCAGCGTGTACGTGCTGATGCCGGAGTTGACGATGTACTTGTTGTAGTCGCCCGCGTCGTACCAGCCTTTCGGGCTCGAGATCACGGTGCCGGCCGGCCGCCTGGCGGAGGCGGCCGATTCGTGCACGAGCACCTTGTCGTCCGGATGGCCCAGCGGCCGCGCGTACGGACCCGCGACGCGCGCGTCCAGCGCGATGCTTGCGCGGTTCAGGGTGTAGGCGCGGATGGCGCCGGCGTCCAGCGCGCGATACGGTTCGGCGCCGATCGCGAAGACGGGCGAATCCGGCTGACCCGCCACCGTCACCCGGTAGCTGCCGGCCGTGCGCAGGCCGGAGAAATCGGCGATGCGCACGCGCTCGCCCGATGCGTCCCACGTCGCCGCCGGGCCCAGCGTGCCTTCGAACACGGTCTTGCCGCTGCCGGCATCGACGACCTTGAAGCGCTCGTTCGCGCCGGCCGGCACGACGGCCAGTTTTTGCGCGGCCGGCATGAAGCCGAGCTGGTTCACTTCGATACCGGCGGCCGCGTGTGCGGCGCCCGTTGCGAGCAGGGCGGCGCAGGCGAGGGCGGTGGGAAGGCGCGGGCGCGACGAATACATGCAGTCTCCTTGGATCTTATGAAATTGAAATCGATTTCATCCTACCCCGGCCGCGAAAGTAAAGTCAATCATCCAATTGCGCGGAACGCCCGTCAATACGGGCGCCGTTCATTTCGGGGCGGTGCGCGGACGGCGCGCGGCGAGCCAGTCGACGACGATGCCCGCGAGTCCGATGCGCTGGTCCGCGAACGCATGGTCGCTGGGTAGCGTGACGGCCCGCACCTGCGCGCCGCGCTGCGCCTCGAGCGCCGCCGCCAGCGGCAACACCTGGGCCGCGTTGCCGTGTTCCGCGCCGACGATCAGCACGGGTTTGCCCGCCAGTGCGGGCGCCGTGCCGAGCAGGTCCCAGTCGCGCGCATGGCGCTCCGCTTCCGCCATCAGCATGGCGGCGTCCGTGCCGGCGAGGCTGTTGCCGAAGTCGTCGCCCAGGTCCGCGATGGCGTCCTGGCGCGTTTCCGGATGCGCGGCCACGTCCTTGCCGGTGGCGCCGATGTTCCAGGGGTCGAGCAGCACGACGCCGGCGACGTCGTCGTGCGTGGCGGCGTAGCGCGCGGCGAAGAAGCCGCCCATGCTGTGGCCCGCGACGACGATACGGTGCAGGTCGACGCCGTATTGCGCGACGGTGTCCGGCCGGCGCAGGTACGCCATCGCGGCCTCGACGTCCTCGCCCGCGCCGGCGAGGGAAAAACGGCCGGGCGAGCCCCAGCTGCCGCGGTAGTGCAGGGTCAGCACGTTCCAGCCCGCGCGCCGCACGGCCTGGGCGAGGTCGAGATTCTGTTCGTTGCCGGGCAGGCCGTGCAGCAGCACCATCGTCGGCTTCGGCCCGGCGCCCGCGGCCAGCATGAACAGGGCGTTCATGCCGTCGCCGTGCGACAGGATCAGCACCTGGCGGTTGCGTGCGGGATGCGCGGCGTCGCGCGGCGGGTCGGCGACGACGGCGCGCGGCGCGGCGAAGACGGGCGCGGCCAACACGGCGGCGAGGAGGGCGGCGGCGAGGCGTGTCTGCATGCGTTTTTTTTCCGTTGAATGGACGTCGATCCTTGCGATCATATAGCGTTCTCCATGCCGTTGCCTGCCCGGGGCTATCCGGGCAATAATGCATTGATCGAACCAATTATGGAGACAACCTTGAAACAATCCATCCTCCTGTGCGCACTGGCACTCGCCTGCGGCAGCGCGCTCGCCGAATCGGGCAGCCGCTTCGACGTCGCCATCACGGTCGACGACCTGCCTTCGCACGGTTCCAAGCCGGCCGACATCACGCGCGCCGAGATCGCGCGCTCGCACATCGCGACGTTCAGGGCGCACGGCGTGCCCGAGGCGTGGGGCTTCGTCAATGCCGTGGCCCTCGGCAAGGAGGCGGACAGCGACGCCGCGCTGGACGTGTGGCGCAAGGCCGGCTACCCGCTCGGCAACCACGGCTACACGCACATGGGCCTGTCGCAGGCGGCCTCGCTGGACGCCTGGGAAGACGACGTGCGCAAGAACGAACCCGTGCTGGGAAAATACATGGCCGGCAAGGACTGGCACGTGCTGCGCTACCCGTTCCTCGATGCGGGCGGCAAGGGCGCGCGCCACGACGATGCGCTGGCGTGGCTGAAGGCGGGCGGCTACCGCGTCGCGGACGTGACCCTCGGTTTCGACGACTGGGCGTACACGGAGACGTACGCGCGCTGCGTGGCGAAAGGCGACCAGGCCGCGATCGACGGCATGAAGGCGAGCTATTACCGCCGCATCGACCAGCAACTGGCGCGCACGAAGGCCATGTCGCAGCGCGTGTACGGCCGCATGATTCCGCAGGTGCTGCTGACGCACATGGGCGCCTGGAGCGCGGCCACCCTGCCGGAAGTGATGAAGCGCCTGGACGCGGCGGGCGCGCATTACGTGACGCTGGACCAGGCGCAGTCCGACGCGGCTTACCGCATCCCGAGTCCGGGCGCCGGCAACGGCGCGATGATCGAGCGGCGCGCGCAGGATGCGGGTATCGACCTGGCGGGGCTGCCGGCCGTCGAGCCGGTCGGCAACCTCGACGCGCTGTGCCGCTGAAGGGGTAGCAAGGCGGTATCGCGGCCGCCATTCGTGCGCGGGAACGGCCGAAAAAAAGGTATATCTGCAATGTAGACATTTTAGCATCCAGATTCGACCTTTTTTTCGGGGAGGCACATGACATTCGAGCCGGTTGCGCAAGCGAGCGGCATGCAGGATGCGCTGCGTGCCGCCGGCGTCCAGGCGGCCCACATCGGCGCGCTGTGGAACGGCACGCTGGCCCTCTGCACGTTCGTGTTCGTGGCCATCGTGGTCGCGACCATCATCGCCGTCTGGTGCGCGCCACGCGCGGACGCGGCCACGCGGCCCGACACGTCGTCGCTGGAAGGCCCCGAGCGGCGCATCTGGCACCGGATCGGCTGGGCGACCGGTGCGTGCATCGTGGGCCTGCTGGTGCTGCTGGCGGGCGACGTCTTCACGAGCCGCGCGCTGGCCCGGCTACCGCTGCGGGACGCCGTCGACATCGAACTCGTGGGCCACCAGTGGTGGTGGGAAGCGCGCTACCGCGACGCGGACGGCGCCCGCGAATTCACGACGGCGAACGAGCTGACGATTCCCGTGGGCCGTCCCGTCATCGTCACCTTGCGTGCCGATGACGTGATCCATACGCTGTGGATTCCGAACCTCGCGGGCAAGAAGGACATGATCCCGGGCCGCACCGCCACCCTGCACCTGCGTGCCGACCACGCGGGCACGTATCGCGGGCAGTGCGCCGAATTCTGCGGCCTCGAACATGCGCTGATGGCGCTGCTCGTGCACGCGGTGCCGCCCGCCAGCTACGATGCCTGGGCCGCGAACCAGCGCCAGAACGCGCGCGAACCGGGCGACGCCGCGGCCCGCCGCGGCCGCGCCGTATTCCTGAATGCGAATTGTGCTCGCTGCCACGCGATCGCGGGCACGCCGGCGCAAGGGAGCATCGCACCGGACCTGACGCACCTCGCGTCGCGCCGGACGATCGGCGCCGGGATGTTCCCCAACAACCGCGGCCACCTCGCGGGCTGGATCAGCGATCCCCAGGCGCTCAAGCCGGGCGTGAACATGCCTGCCAATGCCTTGCCCCCCGACGACCTGCAAGCCCTGCTGGCTTACCTGGAGACCCTCCGATGACCGTATCCGACCCACGCCTCGTTCCGCATGCCGACCCGGCCGCCGCCACGGCGCTGGAACGCACGTGGCGCGACCCGCCCGGGCTCTACGGCTGGTTCGCGGCCATCAACCACAAGACGATCAGCAAGCGCTTCATGGTCACGACCATGATCTTCTTCCTGCTGGGCGGCGTGCTCGCGCTGCTGGTCCGCCTGCAACTGGCGCAGCCGGACGCCGGCCTCCTGAAGCCGGAGATGTACAACCAGATATTCACGATGCACGGGTCGACGATGATGTTCCTGTTCGCCGTGCCCGTGATGCAGGCCGTCGCGGTCTACCTGGTCCCGCTGATGATCGGCGCGCGCAGCGTCGCGTTCCCGCGGCTGAACGCCTACGCCTACTGGATCTTCACCATGGGCGGCATCATGCTGTACGCCGCCTTCTTCGCCGGCGCCGGGCCGGATGCCGGCTGGTTCTCGTACGTGCCGCTGTCCAGCCTGCGCTACTCGCCCGGCAAGGGCGTGGACTTCTGGGCCCAGATGATCACGTACACGGAGCTGTCGGGCCTGATGGAGGCGATCGTCATCATCGCGACCATCCTCAAGCTGCGCGCACCCGGCATGAGCCTGAACCGCATGCCGCTGTACGTGTGGGCCATGCTGGTGACCTCGTTCATGGTGCTGTTCGCGCTGCCGGCCGTAATGCTGGCGAGTACCGCGCTCATCACGGACCGCCTCGTCGACACCCAGTTCTACAATCCGGAAAAGGGCGGCGATGCGCTCCTGTGGCAGCACCTGTTCTGGTTCTTCGGCCACCCGGAGGTGTACCTGATCTTCATTCCGCCGCTGGGGTTCATCTCCGCGATCGTGGCGACGTTCTCGCGCCGCCCGGTCGTCGGCTACCCGGCCATGGTGCTGGCCCTGGTGACGACCGCGTTCCTCGCGTTCGGCCTGTGGGTGCACCACATGTTCGCGACCAACCTGCCGGAACTGGGCAAGACGTTCTTCACGGCGGCCAGTCTCGTCATCGCCGTGCCCACGGCCGTGCAGATCTTCTGCTGGATCGCCACGCTGGGCAGCGGCCGGATCAACTTCAGGACGCCGCTGCTGTTCGTGCTGGCGTTCTTCTTCATCCTCGTGATGGGCGGGCTGACGGGGCTGATGCTGGCGTCCGTGTCGCTCGACACGCAACTGCACGACAGCTTCTTCGTCGTCGCGCACCTGCACTATGTGCTGATGGGCGGCGCCGTGTTCCCGCTGTTCGGCGCGTTCTATTACTGGTTCCCCAAGTTCACGGGGCGGCTGCTGGGCGAGCGCCTCGGCCGCTGGAACTTCTGGCTGTTCTTCATCGGCTTCAACGTCGCGTTCTTTCCGATGCACCTGCTCGGCCTGTGGGGCATGCCGCGCCGCGTGTACACGTATCCGGCCGAGATGGGGTGGGGCGACATGAACCTCGTGTCCAGCATCGGTGCGGCGATGATCGGCGTGAGCGTGCTGCTGTTCATCGTGAACGTCGTGCGCACGCTGCGGCATGGCGCGATGGCGGGCCCCGACCCGTGGGGCGCGGGCACGCTGGAATGGAGCGTCGCGTCGCCGCCGCCGATGGGCAATTTCGAAGTCATCCCGATGGTGCACGGCCGCTATCCCTTGTGGCAGCCGCAACCCGAGCCGACGCACGTCACCGGCATGTCGAACGACTGGCGCGAAGTCCTCGTCACCACGGTGACCGACGCCGAGCCCGACCACCGGCTGTGGATGCCGTCGTCGTCGATCTGGCCGTTCCTGTCGGCGGTGGCGACGACCATCCTGTTCGTCGGCTCCATCTATACGCCGTGGGCCGTCGTCTGGGCCGCCGCGCCGGTGGCGATCGGCGCGACGCTGTGGTTCTGGCCCAAGCGCGCCGTCGTCGAGCAGCGCGTGCATTCGGAGTCCGCACCATGAGCGCGCCCGTCGAGAACCGCAAGTCGGGCAAGGAAGCGGTGCAGCGGGGCGCGGCGCTCGACGTGTCCAACCTGCCGACGTTCGGATTCGGCGTGCGCAGCCCGATGTGGTGGGGCACGATGGGCCTCGTCGCCGTCGAGAGCACCGTGTTCGCGCTGACGATCATGGCCTACTTCTACCTGCGCAGCCATGCCACCGTGTGGCCGCTGAGCCGGTTCCCGCCCGACCTGCTGTGGGGGACCGTCAACACGGCGATCATGCTGGCGAGCCTGTGGCCGAACCAGAAGGCGAAGCGGGCGGCCGAGCGCCTCGACCTCGCGGGCGTGCGGCTGTGGATGACCGTGTGCATGGTGGTGTCGGTCGGCTTCCTCACCGTGCGTGTGTTCGAGTTCGGCGCGCTGAACACGCGCTGGGACACCGATGCCTACGGCTCCGTCGTGTGGATGCTGCTCGGCCTGCACACGACGCACCTCATCACCGACGCCTACGATTCGCTGGTGCTGACGGTGTTGATGTTCACCGGACCGCTGGAAGGCAAGCGCTTCGTGGACGTCAGCGAGAACGCTGGCTACTGGTATTTCGTCGTCCTCAGCTGGTTGCCGATCTACGCGGTCATCTACTGGGGCGCACGTTTTTAAGGAGGGACGATGGGAAACTGGCCGGCACTGCTGCTCGCGCCCACGCTGGCGCTCACGAACCTGTCCATCACGTATGCGCTCGTGACGCCCGCGTGCACGCGCCAGTCGATGGTGGCGCCGAACGTCGTCACGGCCATCGTGCTGGCCGTGTGCGTGTGGATGAGCCGGGCCGCGTGGCGCAACTGGAGAGAAGGGCGCAGCCTGGGACGGGAAGCCGCGCGCGACCACGTACCGGACCGGGCGCCGTTCATCGCGTTCGTGGCCGCGCTGGTCGGCGCGCTGTCCTGCCTCGCCGTGCTGGCGCAATGGTTTCCGCAATGGGTGCTGTCGCCATGCGCCGCCTGATCGCTTTGCCGGCGTTCGCACCGCTCGCGGCGCGCGCCCACGACGTCCAGGCCGAACTTGCGGCCGGCCCCGCGCTCGGCTGGGGCGCGGAATGGTGGGTCGTGACTTTGCTCGCGCTGTCGCTGCTGCTGTACGCGGCGGGCCTGAGACGTCTATGGCCCCGCGCGCACGGGGCACGCCGCCGGCTGGCGCGCCAGGCCGCGTGGTTCGGCGCGGGCTGGACGATGCTCGTGCTGGCGCTCGCGTCGCCGCTGGACGGCGCCGGCAGCTACGCGTTTTCCGCCCACATGGTGCAGCACGAAGTCCTGATGATCGTGGCGGGGCCGCTGCTCGTGCTGGGCCGTCCGCTCGCGCTGTGGCTATGGGCGTTCGGGCCCGAGGGACGGTTGCGCATCGCGGCCGCCACGCGCGGGCCCGCCGTGCGCGCCGCGTGGGGCGCGCTGACGGCGCCCGTGAATGCGTGGCTGCTGCACTTCGCGGCGCTGTGGATGTGGCACGTGCCGGCCTGCTTCCAGCTGGCGCTGGCCGACAACGGCATGCACGCGCTGCAGCACACGAGCTTCCTCGCCACGGCGCTGCTGTTCTGGTGGGCCGTGCTGGGGCGCGAGGGCGGGCATCACGGCCGCGGCGGGGCCATCGTTTACCTGTTCACGACGATGATGCACACGGGTGCGCTCGGCGCCCTGTTCACCATGTCGGAGACGATCTGGTATCCGCTGTACGGCAACCGCGCGCAGCTGTTCGGCCTGACGCCGCTGGAAGACCAGCAGCTGGGTGGCCTCATCATGTGGATCCCGGGCGGCCTGGCCTACCTGATCGCGGGCCTCGTGCTGTGCGCCCGCTGGCTGCGCCAGGGGCCGGCGCCGCGCGCACTGGAGGTCCAACCATGATGTGGCGACCGCTCACCATCCTGCTGTGCGTAAGCTTGCTGGCCGCGTGTTCGAAGACCCCGCCGAAGACGGAGCCCATCACGGGCGGCGATCCGCGCCACGGCCGCGAACTGCTGGCACGCTACGGTTGCGCGAGCTGCCACAAGATCAAGGGCATCGCCCACGCGGACAGCCAGGTCGGCCCGCCCCTCGACGAGATCCGTTCGCGCGGTTATATTGCGGGCGTATTGCCGCACAGTGCGGACAACCTGATGAAGTGGATCCGCCATCCGCGCGAGATCGTGCCGAATACGGCCATGCCGGACCTGGGCGTGACCGAGGCCGAAGCGCGCGACATGGCGGCTTATCTGTACAGCCAATAGGCGTTATATGTTCGAACAAACGGAACAACAGGTCCGCGCCTGGGTGGAGTGGCTGCGCCTGCTGGTGGAAGCGCTGGGTGCGTGCGTGATCGCGGCCGGTGTCGTGATCGTCATCGTGGGGCTCGTGCGCTACGCGTTGGCCCGGGGCGGCAGCTTCATCCCGATCCGGCTGGCGTTCGCGCGCTACCTCACGCTCGCATTGGAACTGCAGCTGGCAGCCGATGTCCTGTCGACGTCCGTCGCGCCGACGTGGGACCGCATCGGCAAGCTCGCCGCGATCGCCGTGATCCGGACGGCGCTGAACTACTTCCTCAATCGCGAGATGAAGGAGGAAGCGGCCAGCGCGGAGAAGCCGCCGGCCTGACGCTTACGCGCCCAGCGTGAGCACCATCGCCTGTTCGAACGTCGTCCTGCCGGGCATCGGCACGGGTGCGCCCACGTCGACGAATCCCATGCGGCGATAGAGCCGCGCCGCCGCGCCGTCGCCCGCCGTCACGTCGAGCCGGACCTCCGCCGCCTTGCGCGCGCGGGCCCACGTGATCGCGGCGTCCAGCAGCGCGGCACCCACGCCGCGTCCGCGCGCCTCGGGCGCTACCCACACCTGGTAGATGCTGGCGTGCGCGCCTTCCATCTTGACCCATGCGAGGCCGGCCGGCGTCCCGTCCACTTCCACCGCGAACGGCCACCCCTGCAGGTGCGACCCGAGCGCGGGGGCGGCCAGGCGCGCGGCCCAGATGTCGTCCGTGCGTTGCGATTCCTCGGCAAACGTGCTGCCGAACGCCTGGGGCGAATCGGCCAGCGCGCGCAGGCGCAGGTCGCGGTAGATGGGCCAGTCGTCGGGGTGCAGGGTGCGGATGGCGGGCATGTCGGGGTCCGAAAAGAAACGAGGAAGACGATCATAATCGAAAATCGCATGCGCCAATGTTTGCGTGGCGACGCGGGATCGGTTAGCATCCGCGGGATGACTTTCCTGAACGTTCCCTACGCAGAAAAAGACGAGGCCCGCGCCCTCGGCGCCCGCTGGAATCCCGGCCGCAAGCGCTGGTACGTGCCCACGGGCGTCGCTCTTGAACCCTTCCAGAAATGGGTGAAGGAGGGCGCGCCGTCCGGCCGTGTCGACTCGGCCGCGGCCAAGCGCATGGTCGGCGCCAACTACATCGAACTGGACCACGCCTGCAATCCGTTCGCGCCGTGCGCCGAGTGCACGAAAGCGCTCGCGGGCACGCCGTGGGAACAGGCGCGCGCGGCACTCCTCAAGCGCTAAGGCCGCGCCAGCACGCCCAGCACGGCCAGGCTCATGGCCTGGGCGGCCGTCTTGATCGACGGCTCCGGCACGGGCGCGTAGAACGGCGAGTGGTTGAACGCGAGCGGCTTGCCGCCCGCCCGCTGCGCCTCGGCCACGGCCTCCGGCGCGTACACGCCCGTGAAGAAGAACATCGACGGGATCCCCTCGTTCGCGTATGCGGAAAAATCCTCGCTGGCCGTCATCGCGGGCATCCGTACGGCGTTCTTCGCGCCGAACGCGTCCTGGAAAATGGCTTCCGTGCGGGCCACGAGCGCCGCGTCGTTGACGATGGCGGCCCCGCCCGGAATCAGTTTTACGTCAGGTGCCGGCGCGTCGGCCATCGCGGCCGAGGCGTTCGCCACGCGGCGCACGCCGTCCAGCAGTCTTGAGCGCACGTCCGGGCTGTAGGAGCGGATCGTGCCGCGCACCTGCACCGTGTCCGGGATGATGTTCCCCACGGTGCCGCCCCGGATCGCGCCGATCGTCACGACGCCGAATGCCTTCGGATCCTTCTCGCGGCTGACGACCGTCTGCACGTCGACGATGAAGCGCGCGGCGATGGCGATCGGGTCGATCGCCTTGTCCGGCGCCGAGCCGTGGCCGCCGCGGCCCTTGAACTCGATCTCCAGCGCGTCCGAATTGGACGACACCGGCCCCGCCTCGAAGCCCACCGTGCCGTACGCGAGCGGCCAGGAGTGCAGGGCGAACGCGACATCCGGTTTCGGGAAGCGCTTGAACAGGCCGTCGTCCAGCATCGCGCGGGCGCCGGACACGGTTTCCTCCGCCGGCTGGGCGATGAACATCAGCGTGCCTTTCCACTGCCGTTTCAATTCCACGAGCGTGCGCGCGGCGCCGAGCCATGCGGCCATGTGGACGTCGTGGCCGCAACTGTGCGTCGTGAACGTGGCGCCGTCCTGCGTGCGGTCGCGGCTCGCGTAGGGCAGGCCTGTCTTCTCTTCCATCGGCAGGCCGTCCAGCTCCGTGCGCACGAGGACCGTGGGCCCGGCGCCGTTGCGCAGGATCGCGACGAGACCCGTGCGGCCGACCTTTTCCGTCACCTCGAAGCCCAGCTTGCGCATCTCGGCCGCCAGCCTGCCGGCCGTGCGCACTTCCTGGAACGCGATCTCCGGGTGTGCATGCAAATCCTTGTAGACGCCGTCCAGCCACGGATACATGCCGTCGACCTTGCCGGCGACCTCGGTTTTCAACGGTGCGGAGAATGCGGTGCCGGCCAGCGCCAGCAGGAAAAGGGAGACGGCGGTTCGTTTCAAGACGGGCCTCATCATACGGTAACGAAAGGGCAAGCCTAGCATGGGCTCACGACGCCATGCAAACCCGGTTGCGCCCGCCGTGCTTGGCGGCGTACAGCGCGCGGTCGGCCGATTGCACGAGCGCTTGCGCGTTCTCGCCGTGCGCCGGCCACAGTGCGATGCCGAACGACGCGGTCACCTGCGGCAGCGTGGTGTCGCCGTGGTGCAGGTCGAGCGCGGAGATGGCCTTGCGCAGCGTTTCGGCACACGTGCGCGCGGCGGCCGCGTCGCATTCGGGCAGCACGAGCACCAGTTCCTCGCCGCCGTAGCGGCACGCGATGTCGCTGCGGCGCACGCCCTCGCGCAGGCAGCGCCCGACGGTGCGCAACACCACGTCGCCCGCTTCGTGGCCGTACGTGTCGTTCATGCGCTTGAAGTGGTCCAGGTCGATCATCACGACGGCCAGCGACGCGCGCATGCGTTCGGCGCGGAACAGTTCGCGCCGCAGCGTCTCGTCGAAATAGCGGCGGTTGTACAGGCCCGTGAGTTCGTCCACGGTGGACTGGCGCCGCAAGACTTCGCGCAGGTTGATGTTGCTGATGCCGATCGCCAGCTGCTCGCTGAGGGTCGTGGCCGCCGCGAGTTCCACCGCGGTGTCCGGCCCCTGCGGCACGCTCACCGAGAGCAGGCCCAGGACCTCCCCTTGCGAAATCATCGGCACGCACAGGTCCGTGCGGTCGGGCGCGGGCGGGACGTCGTCCAGATGGGGACAGTGCATGTCGTCGCCCGTCTGGGCCGCATGGGCGTGGCCGAAGCGCAGGCCCCAGCACTGGTTCGGGCTGACGAGCTCCGCATGGTGGCCGCCGCCCCACGCCGCGGCGCGCTGCAGGTAGTCGCGCGAATTGCGGTACAGGTAGACGGTGCCGCTGCTGCCGGGCAGCACCTTGGGCAGGAAGGCCGGCAACACGGTGTGCAATTCGTCGGTACGCGTCAGGCTGTCCATCGCCTGCAGCATCCGGGCGGTGACGGTGAGGCGCTCGCTGCGGGCCTGGCTCTGGCGCGCCTGGTCGGCCTGCGCGTCGGCGAGGCGGCGCGCGTGGTCGGCCGCTTCGGAGCCCGCGTGCAGGCTGCGCGTGACGACGAACAGGCCGCTGCCGAGGATGAACATGCTGGCGACGCCCGCGCAGATGCCGATCGCCGAGTTGTAGTCGAGCGTGGTGTTCAGCCGGTCGCGCAGCGCCAGGCGCTCGCGTTCGAGCGCGGCGGACCGCTCGCCGATCAGCAGCCGCAGCCTGTCCATGTCCGCCTTGCCGGAGCGGTTGCCGACGATGGCCGCGGCCTCGGTGAACCCGCTCTCGCGGCGCAGGCGGATCGTCGCGGCCAGTTCGTCCAGCTTGCGCTGCGCCAGCCGTTCGATCTCGTCCAGCGTCGCCTGCTCGGCGCGGCCGGCCGCCAGCGGCTTCAGGTCGCGCACGGCGGCAGGTATCGCGGCGGCGCTGGCGTTGTACGGATCGAGGAAGCCGGCATCGCCGGTGATGACGTAGCCGCGCTGGCCCGTCTCGGCGTCGGTCAGCAGGTCCAGCAGGCGGCCGTAGACGCGCTGCTTGTCCGCGGCGGATTGCAGCGCGTCCATCGTGGCGTCGGCCGCGCGGCTGGCAATGAACGGCAGCGTGGCGAGGCCGATGAGGATCGCGACGATGACGGCGGCCAGCCAGCGCAGCCCATTACCCGACGATGCGCCGGGGCCCCTGGATGGAAGGGTGTCGGTAACGAGCACGGCCGCTCCTCGGTTGGCGTGCGGTGGCATTGCCGAGGCCGCACATCGCCGTCATTCTGCATCAATTTCGAGAACTTGTTCAAGTTTTAACTGATGGAAATGACGGTGTCGATAAGGCATGTTGCACAAAAGCGAGCGTGCCGGACTCAGTGTGCCGGCAGGACGAGCAGCTGCAGGCCCGACGGCGTCTGCGCCGCGTGGTAGACGCGCTGCGTGGCCGCCTTGAAGTCTTCCGGCTTCGCCTTCGGGATCGTGACGAACGTCTGCGGGTTCAGGTCGACGAGCGGGAACCAGGAACTCTGCACCTGCACCATGATGCGGTGGCCGCGGCGGAACGTGTGGTTGACGTCGCCCAGGTGGTAACTGATCGCCTCGACCTTGCCGGGCACGAACGGTTCCGGATGCTCGTAGCCGTTGCGGAACTTGCCGCGCAGCGGATTCGCGCGCACGAGCTGCTGGTAACCGGCCATCGTGCCGTGCGGCGGGGCCACGTCGTTGGCGTTCCCACGAGGCTGCTGCTCGCCAGCCGGATACTCGGGCGGGTACACGTCGATGAGCTTCACGACCCAGTCCGAGTCCGTGCCGGTGGTCGACACGAACAGCTTCGGCGTGACGGGCCCCGCGACCGTGACGTCCTCGTCGAGCACCTCGGTCTGGTACACGAGGACGTCCGGGCGCGTGGCGGCGAAGCGCTGGTCCGACACCATGTATTCCTGCGGCACCGACGTGGCCGGGTAGCCGATGTACGGCACGGGCTTGTTCGGGTCGGACACGTATTCGTCGAACCCCGCGCCCGCGGCGGGCTGCTGCCACGCCAGCGTGCCGTTCGGGCCGAAGTACAGGGTGCGCGCCTTCGCCTGCACGGGCGGCCAGGCGGTATAGCGGCGCCACACGTTGGAGCCGGTCTCGAACGCCGTCACTTCCGCGATGGGCTGGGCCGGCTTGACGCCCTTGAGCTGCTGTTCGAAGAACGGGAACTGGATGTGCTGGCGGAAGTATTCGCCCGTCTTGCTGTCGAACGAGACCCGGCCCAGTTGCTTGCCGTCGTAGCGCGCCCACCCGCCGTGCACCCACGGGCCCATCACGAGGCCGTTGAAGATGGCCGGGTTGTTTTTCCCGATGGCGTGGTAGGTCGTGAACGGGCCTTGCGGATCCTCGGCGTCGAACCAGCCGCCCACCGTCAGCACGGCCGCCTTCACGTTTTTGAGATGCGGGGCGATGGCGCGCGTCTGCCAGAAGGTGTCGTACGTGTCGTGCTCGATCGTCGGCGCGAGCAATGCGCGCTGGTTGACCGTCAGCGTGCCGAGGATGTTCGTCAAGGTGCGGTGCTTCAGGAAGAAGTCGTACGAGTCGGCGGCGCCGTAGTCGAAGTCGGCCCACGTCTTCGGCAGCGGCGTCGGGTTCTGCTGTTCCGTGAACGACGCGTAGAAGCCGAAGTTCGCGGCCAGCATGAAGGCGCCGCCGTGGTAGGAGTCGTCGCCCATGTACAGGTCCGTCACGGGCGCCTGCGGGGACGCGGCCTTGATCGCGGGGTGCGAATCGATGATGCTCGCGGACGTGTAGAAGCCCGGATAGCTGATGCCGTAGATGCCGGCCTTGCCGTTGTTGTTCGGGACGTGCTTCAGCAGCCATTCCATCGTGTCGTACATGTCCTGGCTTTCCTGGCCTTCACCGGCGGCCCGCTGCGGGTTCACGTGCGGCGTCATCTCCTGCCACCTGCCCTCGGACATGTAGCGGCCCCGCACGTCCTGCTTGACGAAGATGTAGCCCGCGTCCTCGAATTCCTTCGACGGTCCGATCTGCTTCGGGAACCAGTCCTCGCCGTAGTGCAGCTCGCCCTCGGCCCGCACGCCCGCGCTGTACGGCGTGCGGTTGATGAGGAACGGGTACGTCTTCGATGCATCCTTCGGCACGTAGACCACGGTGAACAGCTTCGTCCCGTCCCGCATCGGGATGCGGTATTCGTACTTGGTGTACGTTTCGCGCAGGTCGCGCGGGGCGGGCTTCGCGTCGTCGGCCGCGTGGGCGGCGGCCGGGGGCAGGGCGGAACACGCGAGGGCCGCCAGCAGGGTAAGCAGGGGCAGGCGTGTGGGCAGGGAGCGACGGGTCATGACTTCCTTGGCAGGTCGATAAAACCGCCAGTATAGATGGCGCCCTGGCCGGCCGTCACGGCCTGCCGCCGCGGCTGCAGGATCATCAGCGACAGCAGCGCCGGTACGCCGAGCAGCAGGCACGCCACGCACCACGCGATGCGGGCCGTGCGGCCGAGGCCCGCGCGCCGGGTCCACCACGCCGCACCCGCGCCGGCGAGGAGCGCGGCGACGAGCGCGGCGGCCCACACGATGGCCGGACGCGGCTGCAGCAGGGGCGCGAACCGGCCCACGCCGTAGTCCGGGACGGTGCCGTTGTCGATCAGCAGGTCGGGCAGCGTCACGAGCGCGTGCAGCGCGGGCGACACCCACCAACCGCGGTGCTCGAACAGCGGCGGGAGGTCGTGCGCCAGCGTGCGCCGACCAACTTCCTGCACGCGGCCCGTATTGTCGACGAGATAGGTCACCTGGTCCGACGCGGTCGAACCGTCGAACTGGCGCCGGCCGTACACGAAGCTCACGAGCATGCCGTCGGGGACCTGCGCGGCTTCCGCGAGCGCGAGGTCGCCATACGGGAGCGGCAGGCGCACGTCGGTCGCGGAGACGGGTGCCGCGGTCGCCGGGGCGAGGATCGCGACGCGGCGGTTGGTGAGGACGAGCATGCGCTGCCCGAGCACGGCGACGCCGCCCACCTGCTCCTGGCCATCCACGCGCAGGACGTGACGCATGCGCATGCCCGGTTGCTCGACCCGGTACAGGTTGTGGGCGTCGTACATCCACTGGAGACCCTGCCGGTCGCCGAGGGCGTCCGGCACCGTGTCGAAGCGTTCGGGCGTGCCAGGGCCGCCCGCGCCGAAGGTGCCCTGGCCCGTGCGGTCGCGCGGATTGATGCCGCGGTACTGCATGCGGTCGTGGCTGAACGTCCACAGGGTTTCGCCCTTGACGAACCGTACCTGGCCCTGAGACGTCAGGATGCCGCGCACGCCGTATTGGTGAATGGGGTTCGGGACGCGGACCATCGTGCCCGCGTCCAGCGCGGCCCGCCACCCGGCCGCGCGGGGATCCGCGCTGTCCGCCAGCGCGGCCCGCATCCGTGTCACCGGGTCCGAACGGTACGCCGCCGTCGGGCCGCCCGCGGGCGTCGGCGTCATCACCTGCGGATGCGTGCCGGTGGCCACCAGGCCAGCCTGGTACAGCATCGAGCCCGCCCACAACAGGGCGACGTATAGGCACGCCTGCAACGGCAGGGCGGAGGCGGCCGTGGCGACGGTGTCGTCCGCCGTGCTGCGGCCCGGACGGAATACGGTGTAGAGGAGTCCCAGCAGGATGGCGGCGCTGGCCGCCGTCAGTCCCAGCACCGTCGAGGCGGTGGCCAGGCGGATCGTCAGCACGACGGGCAGCGCGAAGATCACGAACGCCCAGCGGCTGCGGTGCAGCGTGATGTAGCCGCCGGCCAGCCACCCGGTCAATGCGGACAGCGCGAGGTACGCGGCGCCCGCGTAGTGGCGCGCGTCGACGACGCTGCGGGTGTAATGCGCCTGGATGCGCAGCGCCGCGCACAGGGGCAGCGCGACGGCCACGGCGCTCAGCGCGGCCGCCGCCAGCACGAGGGCCGCCAGGATGCGGGCGCGGTGGACGGGCCGGTGCTGCAGCCAGATCCAGCGGCTCGGCTGGCGGTAGCTGCCGAACTGGTAGACCGCGAGGGCGTGGCCGGAGAGCACGTAGAAGCCCAGCATGATGATGTGCAGGCCGACCGGCCCGTTGGGGACGTCCAGCATCTGCTGCAGCACGGCCAGGGCGATGAAATTCGCGAGCGCGTACGCGGCGGCGCCGTTCCGGAAACGGCGCAGTTCGGCGAGGAAGAATTCGAGCATGGGATCTCCTTACGCGGCAAGCAGGTTGGCCACGGGCCGGGCGTGACCGTGGGCGAGGAAGGCGTTCACGGCGCGGTCCAGGCCCAGCGGCATCGCCTGGACCGAGTGCGCGCCCAGCAGCTTGAGGCGCGCGCCGAAGCTGTCGTCCTGGTCGAACACGACGATGTGGGTCAGATCGTCGATGACCTGCACCTGCAGCACGCCGGGCAGCTGGCGGACTTCGGGCACCATGGCGGGAAACGCCGCGACCCACAGGCGGATGCGCTCGCAGAAGTCGTCCGGGCCGCTCATGTAGCGCATGCGCCCGCGCTCGAGGATCACGAGGTTGTCGGCGACGCGCTCGATCTCGTCCATCTGGTGCGAGCAATAGACGACGGTGGCGCCGGCGTCGTCCAGGGTGCCCTGCAGCATGGCGTCGAGGAAGGCGCGCTTGGCGACGACGTCGAGGCCCAGCGTGGGCTCGTCGAGGATCAGCAGCTCGGGGCCTTGCGCCAGCGCCATGGCGAGGTTCAGTCCCGCGCGTTCGCCGCGCGACAGCTCGCCGATGCGCTGGCCGGGTTCGACGTTGAAATGGCCCAGCACGTCGTCGTAGCGCGCGTCGTTCCAGCGCGGGTACTGGCGGCGCTGCATGTCCGTCAGGTCGCGCACGCGCATCCACGCCGGCAGCGTGTGCTCTTCGTTGACGAAGCCGATGCGTTCGCGCAGCGCGGGCGTCAGGCGGCGGCAGTCGTGGCCGAGGATGCGCGCGCTGCCGCTGGCGGCGGGCTCGAAGCCGAGCAGCACGCGGAACAACGACGATTTGCCGGCGCCGTTGGCGCCCACGAAGGCGTGGATGCCGCCGCGCGGCAGGCGCAAGGTCAGGTGGTCGAGGGCGGGCTTGCGCTTGTAGACGAGGCACAGGTCCTCGGTATCGATGGCGTAATCGCTCATGCGGTTTTTTTCGTCTCGTAGTTGGAAAGGTCGGCCGCCACGCGGTCGAGGATGGTCTGCTGCGGATAATCGAGGCCGATCACGTCGCTGACGAAGCGGTCGACCGCCTCGGCCAGGCGGCGTTCGCGTTCCTCGTCCGACAGGCGCTGGCGCTGCTCGGCCACGAACAATCCGAGTCCGGTGCGGGACAACAGCCAGCCTTCCGCCGTCAATTCGGCATAGGCCTTGGCCACCGTGTTCGGATTGATCGACAGCTGCTGCGCCAGGCCGCGCACGCTGGGCAGCGCGTCGCCCGGCATCAGGTCGCCGCCTGCGATCTGGCGCTTGATACCGTCGGTGATCTGGCGGGTGATGGGGCGCGGATCGCCCGTCACGATATGCAGCATCAAAAGGGCACGTCGGGTCATAGTGAATTCACTGTACTAGTACGGCTAGTACAGTAGCACCGGTGTTGCGCCGTCGTCAAGTGTCGTGGACGTGGCGTCAGCGCTTGGCGGGCAGCCACGCCGTGCGGCGCCGCACCAGCAGGCCCGCGGCCACCGCCACGGCAAGCGTGGCGGCCAGCAGTGCCGCCTGGGCGAGCGCGCACCCGGCGGCGAACGCGACGATGGCGGCGGCCAGCTGCCAGCCGTCCAGGTCCAGCGCGCCCACGGTGCCGGCGGCGGCCAGGCCGTACAGCAGGCCGCAGCCGCTGGCGTACCACGTCTCGCGTCCCGCGAACACGGGACGCACGGCGTGCACGGCCGCCAGCACGAGGGCGCCCGCGGCCAGTGCGTCGAGGATGTCGGCGGGCACCCGGAACCAGCCTGGCGCGCCCGCCAGCAGGGCGAGCATCTGCCCGAGTGCGAACGCAATGCCGATGCGCGCCAGCAGGGGCGGTGAGCGCATGGCCGCAGGCACGGCCAGCACGAGCAGGAGCAGCAGGTAGCGTCCGCCGTCCGCCGCGTGGCGCACGCCCAGCCTGCAGGCGGCCAGCCAGCCGCGCCAGGCGCCATCGCGGCTCCGGTCGACGGCGACGCGGCCGCGCGGCGCATCCAGCAGCGCGATCGTGGCCGGGTGGCTGGCCAGCACGCCGCCGTGCCAGTCGCTGCGGATGGCGAGGCGGGTCGGATGGCCGGGCAGTTCGCGCGCGATGGCGTCGTAGCCGAGTACGAAGCTGCGCGGGCTGGCGCCGGCGGGCGGCACAAGGACCGCGTGCGCGACGAGGACCTGCGGATTCGCATCGACGGCGACGCGCATGTCCGCGAGTTCCACCCACCAGTGGCGGCCGTCGGCGCTGACGGGATCGATGTGCGCGCCCAGGTAGCGCGCGAGTTCCGCATGCAGGCGGCCCCGCACGGGCAGCGGCGAGGCCGGCAGCGGCCGCCCCAGCGCCAGCGCGAGATCGCGCAGCGGCAGGCGCAGTTCGGCCAGCACGGCGTCGTCGCGGAACTCGAGCAGCACTTCCGAGCCGGATGCCGCGGCGCTGCCGGACCAGGCCAGCGCAAGCCAGGCGAGGACGAGGCGCAGGAAGAGGCTCATGGCGTGTGCGCGGCCCTCGGCGCGGGCGGATGGAGCACCGGCGCGGTGGCGACGCGCACAAGTGGCGCCCGCACCGGGACGACGTCGCCGCCGGCACGTGCGGCGAGCAGCATGGGGACCGCTAGCGCGAGGCTGGCGGCGAGCTGTTTGTAGGGCAGGGCGGGCAGGTGCATGGTCTCGTGTCGTTTCCTGCGCCGGAGTATGGACGCGCTGGCCGTCAAGGTGCTGACGGTTTGTGTAAATCCTTGCAAAGATGCGCCGGTCCGCGCCATCCCCGCTCATGGGTCGAACGAGACAAGGATAGCAGCCGGAATGTGTCGCAAAATTCAAAGATTGTCACATCCGCGTAGTTACTCGACGACGAACTCGCGTGCCTGTGGATCGCGCCCCCGCACGAAGTTCACCACGGCGTTCGTCGTCACGGTGTCGATCTGCCCGGCCATGCGCCGGTCGAACGGATGGTCGTCGAACGCCACGTTGGCGCGCAACATGCGGGCGCCCAGGCGCGTCACGGCCGGGATGTCCACCGTCGGCACGCGGTAGCCCTGGGCCTTCAGCCACGCTTGCGCCTCGGCGCGCGTCTCGACGGCGCCCGCCGGCGCGCTGGCGGCGGCCAGCGTCTCCAGCACCCACTGGTTCGAATTCTGGTAGCGGGTCGAGTACACGTAGGACAGCATGTTGTAGTGCGGTTCGTGCAGGCGCCGCGCCGTGCGTCCCGCGGCGAGTGCCGCCACGCGCGCCTGCGCGTCCGGGCCGGGGATCACGACCTGGGCCCGGTAGCGGTACAGGTCCGTCAGGAAGAAGTTGCCGACGCCTTCCACGAACAGGTCCGAGTCCGCCGTCCCGCACGCATTCAGCTCGTGGACGACGGTCCAGCGGCCCGCCGCATGGTCGCGCACGGCGATGCCCATGTGCGAGTACTCCACCCCGTACTTGCTGAGGTCCTGGCCGGCGCGGGCGATGAGCGCGACGCTGGCGCCGCTCGCGTCGAGGGCGGCGAAGGTGCGCTGGGCGAGTTCCAGCGACCGGCGCACTTCGTCCACGCTCAGGGGCTCGTCGCGGCAGGCCTGGCCCGCATGCGCCGGCAGCGCCGTCGTCAACATCAGCGCACAGGCCAGCCCGGCCAGGCGGTCAGGACGCGCGCGCATGGTGCAGCAACGCCTGGCCGACTTCGTTCGGGATGAACGCGATCACCTTGCCGGACAGGACCAGCGCATGGCCGGCCACCATGGCGACCACCTGCAGCACGGTCCCGGCGCCGATCGACAGGCCGCGCGCCGCCGCGCCGGACAGCCGGACGGTGGCGCGGCTGGCCTGGCCCGCGCCCTCCAGCACGACCTCGATGCCGTCGCCCACGGTTTCGACGCTCGCCACGACGGCGCTGCCGGTGACGCCCACGACGGCGATCGAGCCGAGTGCGACGCTGCCCGCGAGTTCGCTGGCGGCATGCGACGGCGCCGACGCATCGGCCGCATGGGCACTTGCACAGGCCAGGCCAAACAGGGTTGCAAGCAACAGGCGCTTCATGATTCCTCCTTGTTTTTGAACGTGGCGCCATCTTGCCCGTCGTTCCGGGCCGGGCCAAGGCCATGTCGCGGCGGGTGCACGGTGTGCGCCCCGCGGTATCGGAACCTGCTACCGGCCGGCGGCGACAGGTTGGAAATGCCGAATTTACGCATGGGCGCGCGTATCGTGCACGGGTACTCGGGCGATCGGATTTAATATGCGCAATCTGACGACGATGCCGTACACAGGAGGGAGCGTACCCATGATGGACTCGAGCGACATCAACCAGACGCGGCGCGACCTGCTGATCGGCGGCGCGCTGTCCGCCACGGCCGCGGCATTGCCGCCCATGGCGTCCGCCCAGGGACCGGAGACAGGCCAGGCGCCCGCCGCCGCCACGCCGGCGCCGGTCACGGCCAGGGTGGCGCTGCGCGTAAATGGCCAGCGCTACGAGCTGGACCTCGACACGCGCACCACCTTGCTCGACATGCTGCGCGAGCACCTGCGCCTGACGGGCACCAAGAAGGGCTGCGACCAGGGCCAGTGCGGCGCCTGCACGGTCATCGTGGACGGCCGCCGGATCAATTCCTGCCTCAGCCTCGCCGTGATGCACGAGGGCGCGGACGTCACGACCATCGAAGGCCTCGGCACGCCCGGGAAGCTGCATCCGCTGCAGGCCGCGTTCGTGAAGCACGACGGCTACCAGTGCGGCTACTGCACGCCGGGGCAGATCTGCTCCGCCGTCGCCGCGCTGGACGAGATCCGGCGCGGCATCCCGAGCCACGCCAGCGCCGACCTGGACGCGCAACCGCTGCTGTCGCCGGCCGAGCTGCGCGAACGCATGAGCGGCAACATCTGCCGCTGCGGCGCGTACTCGAACATCATCGATGCGATCACGGACTATGCGGGGAGGCCGGCATGAAGGCGTTCACCTACCAGCGCGCCCGCACCCCGGCGGAAGCGGCGGCCGCCGCCGCGCAGCATCCGGGCGCGCGCTTCATCGCGGGCGGAACCAACCTGCTGGACCTGATGAAACTGGAGATCGAGACGCCGCCGCACCTCGTCGACGTCAACGGCCTGGGCCTCGACAGGATAGCGCCGACGCAGGACGGCGGCCTGCGTGTGGGCGCCCTGGTGCGCAACACGGACCTCGCGGCCGATGCGCGCGTGCGGCGCGACTACGCGGTGCTGTCGCGCGCCTTGCTCGCGGGCGCGTCCGCGCAGTTGCGCAACAAGGCGACGACGGCGGGCAACCTGCTGCAGCGCACCCGCTGTCCGTACTTCTACGACACGAACATGGCCTGCAACAAGCGCAAGCCGGGCAGCGGCTGCTCGGCCATCGGCGGTTTTACGCGCCAGCTGGCGATCGTCGGCCATAGCGAGGCGTGCATCGCGACGCACCCGAGCGACATGGCGGTCGCCATGCAGCTGCTGGACGTGGGCGTGGAAACGGTGCGCCCGGACGGCTCTGCGCGCACGATTCCCATCGCGGATTTCTACCGCCTGCCGGGCGGCACGCCGCACATCGAGAACACCCTCGCGCCGGGCGAGTTGATCACGGCGGTGACCTTGCCGAAGCCGCTGGGCGGCAAGCACTACTACCACAAGGTGCGCGACCGCTCGTCGTATGCGTTCGCGCTGGTGTCCGTCGCGGCGGTCGTGCAGCCGGACGGCAGCGGGCGCGTGGCGCTGGGCGGCGTCGCGCACCGCCCCTGGCGCGTACCGGCGGCGGAAGCGGCCATGCCGCGCGGCGCGCAGGCCGTGACGGACGGACTGCTGGCCGGCGTGCGCGTCACGAGCGACAACGCGTTCAAGGTCCCGCTGGTCCAGCGCACGCTGGGGTCCGTGCTGGCGGATGCACGGCAGGCATGAGGAGGCACCCATGAAATTCACGACACCCGCCACCACGAATCCCATCGACCGCCTGCAGGTCATCGGCAAGCCGACCGACCGCATCGACGGTCCGTTCAAGACGACGGGCACGGCGCCGTACGCGTACGAACAGCACAAGGTGGCGCCGAACGCCGCGTATGGCTGGGTCGTCGGCGCCGGCATCGCCAAGGGCACCATCAGACGCATCGACACGCGTGCCGCGCGGGCGGCGCCCGGCGTGCTCGCGGTGATCACGCACGAGAACGCGGGCAAGCTCGCCAAGGGCAAGTACAACACGGCGCACCTGCTGGGCGGGCCGGAGATCCAGCACTACCACCAGGCCGTGGCGCTCATCGTCGCGGAGACGTTCGAACAGGCGCGCGCCGCCGCGGCGCTGCTGCACGTGGAATACGCGCCGGTCAACGGCGTCTACGACTTGGAAGCGGCGATGAACGCCGCCGGGCCGGCCAGCAAGGACAAGGCGAAATCGACGACGAAGGTCGGCAACTTCGAAGCGGCTTTCGCATCCGCGCCCGTGAAACTGGACGCGACGTACAAGACGCCGGACCAGACGCACGCGATGATGGAACCGCATGCGTCGACGGCCGTGTGGCAGGGCGACACGCTGACCCTGTACACCGCGAACCAGATGATCAACTGGGGCAAGAAGGACATGGCGCGGACGCTCGGCATCCCCGAGGAAAACGTGCGCCTCGTGTCGCCCTACATCGGCGGCGGCTTCGGCGGCAAACTGTTCCTCCGGTCGGAAGCGCTGCTGGCCGCGCTGGGCGCGAAGGCCGTCGGCCGGCCCGTGAAGGTCACGTTGCAGCGCGCCCTCATGATGAACAACACGACGCATCGGCCGGCGACGATCCAGCACATCCGCATCGGCGCCACGCGTGAAGGCCGCATCACGGCGATCGCGCACGAGAGCTGGTCGGGCGACCTGCCGGACGGCGGGCCGGAGACCGCGGTGAACCAGACCCGGTTGCTGTACGCCGGCCCGAACCGCTTCACGCAGATGCGCCTCGCCGTGCTCGACCTCGCGGAAGGCAATGCGATGCGCGCGCCGGGCGAGGCGCCGGGCATGATGGCGCTGGAAATCGCGATGGACGAGCTGGCGGAAAAGCTGCAGATGGACCCCGTCACGCTGCGCATCGTGAACGACACGACGGTCGATCCGGAAAAGCCGGGCCGCAGGTTCTCGCAGCGGCGCTTCGTCGACACGCTGCGCCTCGGCGCGGAACGCTTCGGGTGGAACAGGCGCAATCCGAAACCGGGCCAGGTGCGCGACGGCCGCTGGCTCGTGGGCTACGGCATGGCGGCCGCGTTCCGCAACAACCTCGTGATGAAGTCGGCGGCGCGCGTGCGGCTGGAGCGCGACGGCACCGTCACCGTCGAAACGGACATGACCGACATCGGCACCGGCACCTATACCATCGTCGGCCAGACGGCGGCCGAGATGCTGGGCGTGCCGCTGTCGCGCGTGACGGTGCGCCTGGGCGATTCCGCGTATCCCGTGTCGGCCGGCTCCGGCGGCCAGTGGGGCGGCAACAGCTCGACGGCCGGCGTGTATGCCGCCTGCGTCAAGCTGCGCGAGAACGTGGCGAAGAAGCTGGGCCTCGACCCCGCGCACGCCGATTTCAGCGGCGGCATGGTGCGCGCCGGCGGCAAGGCGCTGCCGCTGGAGCAGGCATCGCGCGAGGCGGACGTGATCGGCGAGGACACCATGGAATACGGTGACCTCGACAAGAAGTACCAGCAGTCGACGTTCGGCGCCCACTTCGTCGAGGTCGCGGTCGACGCGGCGACGGCGGAAGTGCGCGTGAGGCGCATGCTGGCCGTGTGTGCGGCCGGGCGCATCCTGAATCCGAAATCCGCGCGCAGCCAGGTGATCGGCGCGATGACGATGGGCGTGGGTGCCGCGCTGATGGAAGACCTCGTCGTCGACAAGCGCGCCGGCTTCTTCGTCAACCACGACCTGGCCGGCTACGAAGTGCCGGTGCACGCCGACATCCCGCACCAGGAGGTCGTCTTCCTCGACGAGACGGATCCGGTCTCGTCGCCGATGAAGGCGAAGGGCGTGGGCGAGCTGGGGATCTGCGGCGTGGCGGCGGCCGTGGCGAACGCCATCTACAACGCGACCGGCGTGCGGGTGCGCGACTATCCCGTCACGCTCGACAAGCTGCTGCCCGGGATGCCCCGCTATGCGTGACCCCGGTAGAATGGCGCTTTTGGCCACGACATCATGAACGATTCCGCCGGCGGGGTGTCCGCACCGGGCGTCGAACGCATCCTGCGCGCGCGGGACTGGACGGCATCCCCCCTGGGGGCGCCGGCGACGTGGCCCCCGGCGCTCGCGTACGCGGCCCGGTTCTTCCTCGACGCCACGCTGCCCGCGTTCGTCGGCTGGGGCGACGCGCCGGGCCTGCTCTACAACGATGCGGCCGTGCCGCTGGTCGGCGCGTACCATCCCGCCCTGCTGGGCGGCAGCCTCGCCGACTGGCCCGAGGCCTGGAGCGAACTGCGGCCGCACGTGGCGCGCGCGCTGGCGGGCGAATCGTTCCGCGTCGGCCGGCCCGCGTGCCCGCTCGGTGAACACGACGATGCGCCGGCGTGGCTCGAACTCGCGTTCGCGCCGCTGCGCGACCTGGACGGCACGGTGCGCGGGTTCACGTGCATCGTGTCCGGCACCGGCGCGCTGCGGCCCGTCGACGCGGAATTCCGCGCCATCTGCGACGCGATGCCGCACATGGTGTGGTCCACGCTGGCGGACGGCTATCACGACTTCTACAACCAGCGCTGGTACGAGTTCACCGGCATGCGCGAAGGCGACACGGACGGCGAGCGCTGGAACGCGATGTTCCACGCGGACGACCGGGAGCGCGCGTGGGAAGCCTGGCGCCACTCGCTGGAGACCGGCACGCCGTACGAGATCGAATACCGCCTGCGGCACCGCAGCGGCGAATACCGCTGGGTGCTGGGCCGCGCCCAGCCCGTGCGCGACGCGCAGGGACGCATCGCGCGCTGGATGGGCACCTGCACCGACATCCACCAGCAGAAGCGCAACGAGGAAGCCCTGCAGGATGCGCGCATGCGCCTGTCGGCGGCGCTGGTGGCGGCCGACATCGGCACCTGGACGTACGACCTCGCGCACGACCGCGTGTACGCCGACCGCAACCTGGCCGGCATCTACGGCGTCGACGAGGCGACGGCGGGAGGCGGTCCGCTGTCCGCCTACCTGGCGGGCGTGCACCCGGACGACGTGGCGCACACGCGGCGCTGCATCGAGGACGCGCTGGCGACCGGCGACGGCTTCGAATGCACGTACCGTGTGCGGCGTGCGGACGGCACCTGGCGCGACGTGCTCGCGCGCGGCAAGGTCAAGCTCGATGGCGCCGGCAGGCCCGCGTGGCTGCCGGGCGTCGTGCTCGACATCAGCGGGCAGAAACGCGCCGAGGAAGCGCTGCGCGCGAGCGAGATGCGCTTCGCGCGCCTGGCCGATTCGAACGTCGTGGGCATCGTGCGCTACCGCATGGACGGTACCCTGATCGACGCCAACCAGGCCTTCCTCGACATGCTGGGCTATACGCGCGAGGAGTTCGAGCGCGACGGCCTCGAGTCGCGCAAGCTCACGCCGCCGGAGTGGGCCGACGCCACGGCGCGCGCGATGGAAGAGCTGCGCACGACCGGGCGCATGGAAAACCTCGTCAAGGAATACTTGCGCAAGGACGGCAGCCGGGTGAGCGTGCAGATGGGCTCCGTCACGATGGATCATCCGGCGACGGAAGGCATGGCCGTGATGGTCGACGTCACGCCGATCCAGGACGCGCAGCGCGCCCTTCGCGAGGCCGACCGGCGCAAGGACGAGTTCCTCGCGATGCTGGCGCACGAGCTGCGCAATCCGCTCGCGCCGATCACGGCGGCCGCCGACTTCCTCAAGGTCGGCCGGCTGGACGAGGACCGCGTGCGCCAGGTGACGACGATCATCGGCCGCCAGGCGCGCCACATGACAGGGTTGATCGACGACCTGCTCGACGTCTCGCGCGTCACGCGCGGCCTGATTACGCTGGACCGCGCGCCGGTGCCGTTGGCGGGTGTCATCGGCGAGGCCGTGGAACAGGTGCGGCCGCAGGTCAGGGCGAAGTCGCACCATCTCGAATTGCACCTGCCGTCGGACGACGCGCAGGTGGAAGGCGACCGCAAGCGCCTCGTGCAGGTCTTCGCCAACATCCTCGGCAACGCGGCCAAGTACACGCCGGACGGCGGGCGCATCGACGTGCACGTGCGGCTCGACGGCGGCAGCGTCGCCGTCGACGTGTGCGACAACGGCATCGGCATGACGCCGGAGCTGGCGAAGCGGGCGTTCGACCTGTTCTCGCAGGCCGAGCGCAGCGCGGACCGGTCGCAGGGCGGCCTCGGGATCGGCCTCGCGCTCGTGAAGAGCCTCGTGGAGTTGCACGATGGGACCGTGGCCGCGCACAGCGACGGGCCGGGGCGGGGCAGCCGCTTCACCGTCGTGCTGCCGCGCCTGGCCAGCGACACCGACGACGCGTTCGCCGAGCCGGTGGCGACGGGCGCCGCCGCCCCGGCCGAGGCGCTGGAAGTGCTGATCGTGGACGACAACGTGGACGCGGCGCAGATCCTCGCCATGTACATCGAGGCCGTGGGCCACCGCGCGACCGTGTGGCACAGCCCCGGCAAGGCGCTCGCGTACGCGGCCGAGCGGCACCCGGACGTGTGCGTGCTCGACATCGGCCTGCCCGAATTCGACGGCCACGAACTGGCGCGCCGCCTGCGCGCGCTGCCCGGCATGGCGGACGTGCCGCTGGTCGCCGTCAGCGGCTACGGCCAGGCGCGCGACCGCGAGCGGGCGCTGGCGGCCGGCTTCGACCGCCATTTCGTCAAGCCCGTGATGGCGGCGGACATTCTCGATGTGCTGGACGGCGTGGCGGCCCGGCGTGAGCAGCTACGCCACGTCCTTCCCGCGCAGGCGGGAGCCCATGCTGAAGTGCCGAAGCCAACCCGTTGAGAGACTGCGGAATTGTCGACGTAGCGAAGTCTTTTATTCGGCATGGATCCCCGCGTGCGCGAGGATGACGTGCCATATGCCTACTTTGCCGCCGGCCGCGCGAAAAACGCGTCGATCTCTTCCAGCGTCTTGCCGCGCGTCTCGGGCAGCAGGAAGGCGGACGCAAGGAAGTACACGACCGTGCACGCGGCGCCGAAGAAGAAGATCGTGGAATAGCCGTGGCGGCCGACGGTCGGCAGGAACACGGCCGCGATCGACGTCGACACGAACTGGTTGATCAACAGCGCGATGCTCATGCCGTTCGAGCGGATCCGCGTCGGCATCAGCTCGGACAACGCGAGCCACACGCACACGCCGGGCCCGATGGCGAAGCTCGCGACGAACAGGCAGATCGCCGCCGCGACGAGCCACCCGTGGCCCGCCGTCGGCAGTGGTCCGAGGCGTGCGGCTTCGATCGCGAACGGCGCGGTGGCCGCCGCGGCCGGATCCGGGAACGGGTTCAGGTGCAGGCGGCGGAACGCGGCGCCGATCACGCTGTCGGGCTGCACGGTGTCGGCGCGGCGCGCGTCCAGGCGCGGCAGGGCGGGATCGTCGCTGCGAATGCTGGCCACGTTCGTGAACGGGCCGTACGCATACGCGACCGTCAGCACCTGCGGCGGGCCGGCCGGGTCGGCGCCGAGCGCGCGCAGGGTCGGCGCGTCGAGGCGCAGCGCCAGGCCGTCGTCGCGCGCTTGCGCGGTCACCTGCGCGCTCACGTCGCGCTGCCGGATCTCGTTCGCGCGGAACAGCAGGCCGACGGTCAGCAGCGCGACGACGATGCCGGCCGTGCCCATCATCAGCAGGAAGCGGCGGCCCTTGCGGTCCACGAGCAGCACGGCGACGATGGTCATCAGCGCGTTCAGCACTTTCAGCAGCACGTCCGCCAGGTTGGCGCTGGCGCCGGACAGGCCGGCGCGGTTGAGGATGTTGACGACGTACGCCAGCACGGAATTGATGCCGGTCGCCTGGTTGCAGGCGAGGATCAGGCAGGCCAGCAGGAACGGCAGCACGTAGCGGCGCGACAGCAGCGGGTCCGTCGCGCGCGCGCCCGGCATGGGCGTCGCTTTCCGCTTGCCGCGCTGCGCGAGCCAGCGCGGCGATTCGGCCAGCAGCAGGCAGCCCAGCGTAAAGACGACACCGGGCGTGAGGCACATCCAGAAGATGCCGCGCCACGCGTGGTCCTTGGCGGCCAGCACGGCGGCGGCGCGGGCCGCGTCCGGGAGCACCGCCGCGGCCTCCGTCGCGACCTGCACGGTGCGCGCCTGCACGAGCCCGATCACGGCGGCGGCCACGAGGCCCACCGTGAGCAGCAGCTGGAACAGCGCGGCGCCGCGTCCGCGCCGGTCCGCCGGCAGGCACTCGGCGAGATACAACGGCACGATCACGCCGATGAGTCCTCCGCTCACGCCCTGCAGCAGGCGTCCGCACAGCAGCGCGACATAGCCATCCGCGAGCGCGATCAGCGGAATGCTGGCGACGAACAGCGCGCCCGAAACGACCATCGCGGGACGGCGCCCGATGAAGTCGGCGAGCAGGCCGGCGAACAGCGACGACAGCACGGACCCGAGCAGCACGGCCGCCACGACGAACGAGAGCTGCTGGGCATTGAGCTTCCACGCCAGCGCGGCCGTCGATTCCAGGTAAGGCAGCGCGCCCGCGATGATGCCGACATCGATGCCGTACAGCAGGCCGCCCATGCCGGCGATGAACAGCAGGTAGCGGGCGGACCAGGCGGGGGATCTCGGGAGGGCTGCCGTCATGTCGTCTCCAGTGGGTTTTTTTGGGGTCAGTGTAACCTCCCCGCACCGCCCGGGTGTGTCAAATCTTGCGGTGTGGAGATTGGTGAGTCTTCCCGCCGGCGCCGCGCGCTAGGATGGCGGTTTCCCACTTTTCCGGAGATTCCATGCCGCGTCCCGTCCTGCTTTCCCTCGTGCTGGCCAGCGTATCGACCGGCGCGGTCTGCGCCGCCATGAACGACGCCGACCGCGAGTTCGCGCGCCCGCACCAGATGGTCGACATCGGCGGACGCCGCCTGAACCTGTACTGCGCGGGCAGCGGGCCGGTGACCGTCGTGTTCGACGCGCCGTCGGGGGATGGCGGCTGGACGTGGCACGCCGTGCAGCCGAAGGTGGCGGCGCGTACGCGTGCCTGCGTGTACGACCGCGCGGCGCGCGGCTTCAGCGACCCGTCGCCGCTGCCGCCCACGTTCGGCAATGCCGTGTCCGACCTGCACGCGCTGCTCGGCAAGGCAGGCATCGCGCCGCCTTACGTCCTCGTCGGGAACTCGTTCGGCGGCGCGGCCATCCAGTTGTATGCGTACCGCTATCCGCAGGAAGTGAAGGCGCTCGTGCTTGTCGAGGCAGGGCACGAGGACGAAGAAAAGCGGATCAACGCCGCGTCGCAGGGCAAGCTGAAACAGTTCTACGACGCGCAGAACCAGTTCATCGAGCAGTGCGCGCAGGCGGCCCGCAAAGGATTCGAACTGGGGAGCGATTTGTTCGCCGCCTGCACGGGCGGCACGGGCACGGCGTATGGCCGCGAACTGGCGGCCGCGCGCCTCGCGATGGTGCGCCAACCCGCGTACTGGGACGATCTCGTCGCGGGCAACAAGGCGGGCGACGCGAGCGAAGCGGAGTTGCGGGCCGCGCGCCGCAGTTTCGGCGACCTGCCGCTCGTCGTGCTCGTGCGCGGCGTGAGTCCGTACGCGGTGCCGGGCAAGCCGCAGAGTGCCCTGAACAAGGCGACGGAGGCGGAAAACCTCGCGATCCAGCAGGACATCGCCGCGCTGTCCACGCGGGCCAGCCTGCACGTCGTGGCGGGCGCGTCGCACATTATCCAGGCCGACAAGCCGCAAGCCGTCGTCGACGCCGTCGACGAGGCGCTGGACCGCGCCGGCTACTGATCCGCGCGCGCGACCTGCACCAGCGTATCGAGCCGGTTGCCGTCGGCGCACAGGGCGATGCCGGCGCCGAAGTCGGCGTCGAGCGCGAGCCGCGTCAGCACGGACCCGCTGGGCATTTCCAGCGCCGTGCGGGCGCCCCGTTCCCACGCGTGGCGCAAGGTATCCGCCCACAGGACGGGGCGCGCCATGTTCGCGGCGAGGTCCGCCATGATCCGGTCGGCGTCGAACAGCGCACGGGCCGCGCTGCTGCTGACATACGTGATGCGCGGGCGCTTGCGCGGCACCTGGTCGCAGGCACGGGCGAGCGTGCGCGCCTGGTCGTCCAGCAGCGGCGAGTGGGAGGGCACCGGCACCGCGAGCCGTTCCGCGCGGGTGGCGCCATGCGCCAGGGCCAGCGCGGCGACGGCGTCCAGGGCGGGCGTGCTGCCCGATACGACGAGTTGCCGCGGCGCGTTCAGGTTCGCCAGGTACGCCGGCCCTTGGACCTGCGCCAGCAGCGGTTCCAGCTGTTGGCGCGTGAGCCCGCCGATCGCGGTCATGCCGTAGCCGTGCGGGTACGCATCCTCCATCAGCCGGGCGCGCAGTTCGACGAGGCGCACGGCATCGGTAAACTCCAGCACGCCGGCGACGACGGCCGCGGGCCAGGCGCCGATCGACAAACCGGCCACCATCCGCGGCGCCGCGCCGTGCGCCGCCAGCACACGCGCCATGGCGACGCCGGCTACCAGCAGCGATAACTGGACGGCGACGGTGGAGCGCAATGCCTCGGCAGTGTCCAGTGCGAGGACGTCGCGGCCCAATGCTCGCGTGGCCTCGGCCAGCGTGTGTTCCGTTGCGGGGTGCGCAGGCAGCGCGTGCAGCATGCCGGGCTTTTGCGCGCCCTGGCCGGGAAAGGTGAACAGCACGGTCATGCGGCCTCCCAGGGATCGTCGACGAGACGGGGACCGGCGTCCGTCTTGAGCAGCACGCGCCCGCCGCGCGCATATTCCGCGAGCGCGAAGCCGCCGGCGCCCGTATCGAGCTGGATGTCGAGGCGGCACGGCTGGCCGTCCGACAGTGCGCACAGTGCCTCGATCAACCCGGCGGACGGCCGGCGCGGCAGGCGCACGAGCAGATCGAGGTCGCTCGACGCGCGCAGCACGGGCAGCCCGCACGCGAGCCAGAAGCCCGCACCGCCGGCCGGACCCCAGTCGACGTCGAGCGCATCCAGCCGCGGGGCCAGCGCGCGCAGGGCCGCGATGCAGGGAACATCGCCGTCTGTCGTGCGGGCCCGCGCCGCCAGCATGCGCGGGGTGACGATGGACGCCACATCGCTGGCGGCGACGTAGCCTTTACACCGTTCGTTGCGTGCCAGGCCGCGTGCGCCCACCGGGACGATGCCCGGCGCCGTCGCCTCCCGCCGCACGACCAGCGGCGCGGCCGGATCCAGCCAGTCCGGCCGCGCACCGTCGCACGCGAACGCGTCGGGCCGGCGGACGAACAGCAGGTCGTGCGGGACCATGTCAGCCCACCAGCGCGCGGGTCGCGAAGAACAGCAGCGACGGGCCGAGGAGGCAGCCGAGGCCCGTGTGGAACGTCGCGACGAGCGCGCCGTACGGCACGAGCCTGCGGTCGGTGGCGGCGAGACCCGCGGAGACGCCGCTGACCGTGCCGGCCAGCCCGCCGAACACCATCGCCGAGCGCGGCGTGGACAGGCGCAGGAAGCGCGCCGCCATCGGCGTGCCGACCATGACCATGATCGCCTTCACGAGACCCGTCGCGATCGACAGCGCCATGATTTCCGAGCTGGCACCGATCGCGGCGCCCGTCACCGGTCCGACGATGTAGGTGACGGCGCCGGCGCCGATGGTCGTGATGCTGACGGCGTCGCGGTAGCCGAAGCCCCACGCCACGCTGGCGCCCACGATGAACGGCAGCACGGTGCCGAGCATCAGCGCGACGACGCCCACGAGGCCGGCCTTTTTCGCTTCCACGACCTGCACTTCGAAGGCGGTGGCGACGATGGCGAAGTCGCGCAGCATGGCGCCGCCCATCAGGCCGACACCGGCGAACAGGGTGACGTCCGCGAGGCCTTTCTGGCCGCCGGTCTGGATGCCGCCCCAGTAGGCGAGGCCGAGGCCGATAAGGATGGCGATGGCGGAGCCGTGCACGCGGCCGAACGTGAGGCGGCGCGACAACTGCATCGACACGATCATCACGAGGCCCACGAGGGCGAAGGCGAGCACGAGGCCGTTGTGTTTGGCGGTCTTTTCCAGGAGTTCGAGCATGGTGGCCTCCGTCAGGCGTGTTGGGTGGCGACGCGGGCGTCCGCGTCCGCTTCGGGGGCCGGGCGTTCGCCGCGGTTGATCAGCGACACGCACACCGCGCACACGAGGACCGAGGCGAGGGCGGCGAGCAGCGCGACGGGTCCGCCGCGCAGCGCCGAGACGACGTTCTGCTGGGCGGCCATCGCGACGACGACCGGGATATACATCGCGCCCCAGAACGCGACGCCCATTTCGGTCTGCTGCGGCATCAGGCCGCGCTTGTGCAGCCACAGTCGGGCGCAGATGAGCAGGATCATGGCGATGCCCACCCCGCCGACGTTGGTCTTGGCGCCCAGCAGCGCCCCGAGCAGGTCGCCCAGGAAGATGCCGAGCAGGTGGCAGATGGCCAGCAATGCGGTTCCGTAGATAATCATGTGTGTCTCCTCTTTGTCCAGAAAAAGGTGGACCGGCCGAAGGTATTGTTGTTGGCGGCCGGGTACTGCGGGGAATTATTCGTCGCCCTCCCATTCCGCTGCGAGCAGCGCGCGTACTGACCGCGAGGCGCCCCGGTGTTGGCCGCGCAGGCGGCAGGACAGGTCACGGCGCGGATCCTCGAGGATATCCGCCAGCGCCGCTTCCAGTGCGCCGTGCACGAGGGCGATGTCCTGCTCGTCCGGCAGCGCCAGGTTCGTCAGCTGCAGCACCTCGTGCAGGATGCCGAGCGACGCGAAGCTTCGGATGTCGTAGGCCATCGGCGGTACGCTGGCTGCGAGCTTTTCCAGTGCCTCGACGGAGCGCAGGGTCACGCGGGCGGCCGAGGCCTTGCCCATCGCGTGCACCGCGACGGCCGGGTCGTCGAGCGCGATCAGCCGGTTGGCCTGGTAGCCGTGCGCGAGGAACGCGCCGGACATCGCGAGACCCACGATCAGCCCGATGACGGGGTGGCCGGCCTGGCGTGCGTCCGCATACGCGGCCACCGCGGCGGCCAGTGCCTGGTGGATGCCGTATGCTTCCTCGCGCCGGCCATAGGCCTGGCTCGGGACGTCGATGACGGCGACGATGGCGCGCTTGTCGGACGCGTCCCGGTCCAGGTCGATGACGTCGCGCACGGCCTGGGCGAGACGCCAGCCCTCGACGAGGCCCACTTCGCCGTTGCGGGCGCGGGGAAATGCGTTGTCGGGGTCGGGCACGACGGCGATGTAGCGGGCGGGCCGGCCAGCCAGGATGGCGTCGCAGGCGTGCACGGTGGTCCAGTCGTGGGCCGGGTGGGCGCCGCCCGTGAGCAGGCGCAGCCACATGGCGCCGCGCGAGGCGTGGTTCGTGTCCATCATTCGAGTCCTTTCGCATAGAGTTCACGGACGTCCTGCGCCGTGGCCTGCCGGTCCGTATCGACGCGTTCGAGGCAGGCGAGGAAATCCGCCGCGCGGTCGCTGCGGTGCACCGCCGGCACGCCGCGGGCGAAAAAGTCGATCACGCTCGCGCGCACGGCGGCCGTGTCGTCGTCCACGCAGGCATCGGCCAGGTGCGTCGCGGCGCGCTGCTCGCCGCCGGTCAGGCTCCAGATCAGCGCGCGCTGGCGGGCGTCTAATTCGGCGACGCCCGCTTCCTGCTCGATGACCTGCGGACCGTTCAGGCCCAGCCGGGCTTCGCGCGTCATCACGAAGTACGAGCACAGGCCGGCCGCGATCGACATGCCGCCATAGCAGCCCACCGTGCCCGCGCTGATGCCGATGACGGGCCGGCGGCGGCGCAGGGCGACGATGGCGGACTGGATCTCGGCGATGCCGGCCAGGCCCAGGTTCGCTTCCTGCAGGCGCACGCCGCCCGTCTCGAACACGATCACGGCCTGCGTCGGGATGCCCCGTTCGTTGTCGCGCAGCGCCAGTTCCAGCGCGCCGGCGATCTTGGCGGCGCCGATTTCTCCCATGCTGCCGCCCTGGAACGCGCCTTCGATCGCCAGCACGACGGTGGGCAGGCCGGCGAGCTTGCCCTTGGCGACGACGACGCCGTCGTCGGCCTGGGTAACGAGGTGCTGCATGGCGAGCCACGGCGAGTGCAGGCGTGCGAACGGGCCGACCAGCTCGCGGAACGTGCCCGGGTCGAGCAGCGCCTGCGCCCGGCTGCGGGCACCCCGTTCGATGAAGCTGTCGCGCTTCAACAGGTTCTCGATGTTCATGGCGTGCCTCCGTTGTTCGCCGCTTGTTCGTACGCCTGCTCGATGCGCATGCGGACGACGCCCGGCGTCGCGCCGTTGTCGTTGATTTCGATGCGCGCGGCCGGCAGGTCGCCGGCGCCGAACACGCGCTCGAGCAGCGCCTTCCACGTGGCGCCGTAGCCGTCGACGGACGTCTGCACGGACACCTTCGTGCGGCCGGCGGTTGCGGGCTCCAGCAGCACCTCCAGGTCGCCGGAGCTGACGACGCCGCTGACGGTGCGCCCTAACGCGCTCTGGCCGGCGGCAAATTCGTATTCCAGTCTCTCCATTGTCTTATTCTCCTCGTTCGATTCGGTCCAGCAGCAGCGCGGCCGCCAGCAGGTCGGCGGCGCCGCCGGGCGAGACGTGCAGCCGGCGCAGGCGCGCTTCCAGCACGTCGAATGCGCGCCGCCCGTTCGGCGTGGCGATGCCGCCACATGCGAGCACGCGGCGCGCGCCGTCCTGCGCCGCATCCAGCGCCTTGCGGCCGCCGCGCGCCAGCAAACAGGTGTCGTCCAGCGTGGCCATCACGGCCAGCAAGGCGTTCACGCGGGCGTGGTGTTCGGCATCGCCGCGCGCGCGGGCCAGCGTCAGCATCGGCAGCGCGTGTTCGATCACGTGCGGGAAGCCGGCGCGGGCCTGGCCGCGGGCGCCGCCCACGCCGTGCTCGATGCAGGCGCGCTCGCCCTTGTGGCCCGTGGTCGACGGTGCGCCCGGGTCGGCGATGCGCGCCAGCCTGCCGGCGTGGGCCGCGATGGTCCGCGCCTCGCGTTCCATCGAGCCGGCGGCCGCCGTGACGAGCAGGCCCAGGGCCCAGATCGCGCCGCGGTGCGTGTTCACGCCGCCGCTGGCCGCCATCATCGCCGCTTCGCCGTCGCGGCCGATGGCGCCGATGCGCCGGCGCAGCCGCGCGTCGTCGTCCGCGATGAGCAGGCCCGCCAGCGCCATCTGGCCGAATGCGGGCCGAAGGGCGCAGGCGGACGCGCACATCAGCGGCCACGAGAGGTCGCGGTGGGCGCCCGCGCCGCGCAGGTCGACGAGGCCGGGCTTCGGCGTCAGCATCGCTTCGTCGACCAGCGCCGCGACGGCGTGGTCGGCCAGCGCCAATGCGAGGTCGGGCGCGGCGTCGGCCGGGATGAGAATCGGATCGCGCGCCGTCATCACCAGCTCCTGAATTTCGCCGGCGGTTCGTACAGGCCGCCCGACCACTCGACCAGTTCCGCGATGCTCTTCGCCGCGAGCAGCGAGCGGGTCGCGTCGGCGCGGCGCACGCCCATGTCTTCCGGCAGCGCGATCAGGCCTTCCGCACGCATGCGGACCGTCTGCTTCGGATCGTGCGTGAGGCCGATGGGCGTGACGCCCGCCACCGCCGCCAGCATCGCCTTGCGTTCTTCGAGCGAGCGCGCCTTGTACAGGTAGGCGATGCCTTCTTCGGTGAGGACGTGGGTGACGTCGTCGCCGTAGATCATGACCGGCGCCAGCGGCATGCCGGATGTCTTGCCCACCTCGACGGCGTCCAGCGATTCCACGATCGTGGGCTGGCTGCCGTCCTGGAACGTCTCGACCATTTGCACGACGAGCTTCCTGCCGCGCGCCAGCGGGTCATCCGTTTCCACGAGGTCGAGCCACGCTGGTGTCGGATGGCGGCGGCCGTGCGGGTCGTGGCCCATGTTCGGTGCCCCGCCGAAGCCCGTCAGGCGGCCATGCGTCACGGTGGACGAGTTGCCCAGGCCGTCCATTTGCAAGGTCGAACCGATGAACAGGTCGACGGCATACTGGCCCGCCAGCTGGCAGAACGCGCGGTTCGAGCGCATGGAACCGTCGCGGCCGATGAAGAACACGTCGGGGCGGGCGGCCGTGTACTTTTCCATGCCCAGCTCCGCGCCGAAGCAGTGCACGCTGTCGACCCAGCCCGATTCGATGGCCGGGATCAGCGTGGGGTGCGGGTTCAAGGTCCAGTTGCGGCAGATCTTGCCTTTCAGGCCGAGCTGCTCGCCGTACGTCGGCAGCAGCAGTTCGATCGCGGCCGTGTTGAAGCCGATGCCGTGGTTCAGCGACTGCACGCCGTGGCGCTCGTAGACGCCGCGGATCGCCATCATCCCCATCAGGATATGCACGGGCTTGATGAGGCGCGGGTCGCGCGTGAACAGCGGTTCGATGTAGAACGGCTTGTCGGCCCGTACGACGTAGTCGACCCACGCGCCGGGGATGTCCACGCGGGGCAGGTCCTTCGGGTCGTCGACGATCTCGTTCACCTGCGCGATCACGATGCCGTCGCGGAAGGCGGCCGCCTCGACGAGCGCCGGCGTGTCTTCCGTGCTCGGTCCCGTGTACAGGTTGCCATGGCGGTCCGCCGTATAGCCCGCGACCATCACGACATTCGGCGACAGGTCCACGTACAGGCGCGCATACAGCTCGATGTAGGTGTGCAGGGCGCCGACCGTGAGCGTGCCCTCCTGCAGGAATTGCGAGATGCGCAGGCTTTGCGCGCCTGCGTAGGCGAAATCGAGCTTGCTGGCGATGCCGCGCTCGAACAGGTCCAGGTGCTCCGGCAGGCTCACGCTGGGCATGATCATGTGCAGCCTGTTGATCCGGTCCGGGTCCACCTGCACGAGGGCGCGGGCGAGGAAGTCCGCCTGTTTCTGGTTATTCCCCTCGAGGACGACGCGGTCGCCGCCGGCCAGCAGCAGTTCGAGGGCATCGACGATGCGCGCGCTGTCCAGCACGGGGCCGTCGGCCAGGTGGCTCGCTGCCGCCATGCGCCGCGCCTTTTCCTGGCGCCGCGTGTCCCATCGGCGGGGAGTGTTGCTTTCCATGTTGTCTCCTTTGTATGGAAGGTAGGGCCAGCATAGAAAGGAGACGGCCGGGCTTCAATCAACGCGGTAGCGCAATGTTTACTCTTAGGTTAATGATTCGGGTATGCTTTACCGAGGAGCGGCGCGATGATCGATGAAGAGATTACTTTAAAGAAATTGGAAGTCTTCCTGGCCTTCATGCGCCTGCACAGCCTCGCGCGCGTGTCGGAGGAACTGGGCCAGAGCACGGTCAGCATCCACCGCGCGCTGCACTCGCTGGAAGAGGGATTGCGCTGCCCGTTGTTCCGGCGCGAAGGCAGGAGCCTCGCGCCGCTGCCGGCCGCCTACGCGTTCGCCAAGCACGCGCAGCGCGCCGTCAGCGAAACGGAAGAGGGCGTGCGCAAGGTGCGCGAGCTGGCCGGCTTCGCGGGCGGCCGGCTGAAGATCGGGTCGCTGTATTCGCTGACGCTGCGCTGCATCCCGCAACTGCTCATGGGCCTCAAGTTGCGCCGGCCCGAACTGCAGATCGACCTCACGCTGGGCTCGAACCAGGAATTGCTGCGCGGGCTCGACGAGGGCCGGCTGGATGCGATCGTGATCGGGCTGCAGGCGCCGCTCGACGATGCGCAACTGTTGACGGTGCCGCTGTTCGAGGACGAGGTGCATCTCGCCGCGCCGCTGGGTTCCCCGTACGCGGGCCGCGCGCACGTCGACTTGCGCGACCTGGAGGGCGAAAAATTCATCACGCTGGGCGGCGGCTTCGTCACGTCGGACAGCTTCGACCACGCGTTCCGCCAGGCCGGCTACACGCCGGAGACGATCATGCGCGTGTCCGACATCTTCTCGCTGATCAACCTCGTCAGCGGCGGCATGGGCTACAGCCTGCTGCCGGGCCGCGTGGCCGAATTCAGCACGCGCATCCAGCTGATCCCGCTCGATGCGCCGTACGCGTCGCACCAGACCATCAGCCTGCTCATCTCGAAGAGCCGCGAGCGCGATCCGAACCTGCTGGCGCTGGCGGCCGAGTGCCGGATGTACGGGAAAGGGCAGCGGCTGGGCGGTTAGGCGGCAGGCAGCCGAGTCCTTCCAGCGTGCGCTCGACGGCCACGTCCAGCGGCGTGTGCGGCTCCGCGCCCAGCATCTCGGCGAGGCGGGTATTCTCCAGGCGCACGGGCTGGCGCCACAGGTAGCGCATCTCCCACAGTTCGCGCAGGGTTTCGTTGAACGGCGTGGCCAGCCGCACGAGCCACCATGGGAAGGTAGCGACGGTCGCGCGGCCGCCGCGCCGTCCGACGATGCGGGCGATGGCGGCGCACATCGCCGTGCCGTCCGGGTCCCAGTGGCCGTTCATGTGGAAGCGGGCGAACGGCTCGAGCGCGTTGCGGCGCCCGATCAGCGCGACCATCGTCGCGGCCACGTCCGGCAGGTAGGCCCATTGGTGGCCGACGCCGGGGGCGGCCGGGTTGGCGATACGGCCCACCGGCTTGCCCGGCTTGACGAGGCCTTGCGCGAACCAGTTGTTGCCGGCGCGGGGGCCGAAGAAATCGCCGGCGCGGACGATGAGCGCGCGGCCGCCGCGGTCCGCATATGCCTGCAGTGCCGCCTCCATCCGCACGCGCAGCGCACCCTTGCGCGTGGCCGGATGCTGGGGTGCGTCCTCGGCGACGACCGGGAGCGCGTCCGCGCCATAGTTGTACACCGTGCCCGGCAGGACGACGAGCGCGCCGTTCGCTGCGGCCGCCGCGATCGTATTGTCCAGCATCGGCAGCACCAGCCGGTCCCAGTCGCGGTAGCCCGGCGGGTTCACGGCGTGCACGATGACGGCGCAGCCCTGCGCGGCGCGGGCCACGTCGGCAGCCGACATGGCGTCCCCGCCTATCCATGCGATGCCGTCGGCGTCCGCCGCCGCGGCGGCCGATCCCCGCTTCATGCCGCGCACCTGCCATCCGGCCCGCGCCAGCTGCCGTGCCACCTCGCCGCCGATGCCGCCGCCGGCGCCCAGTACCAGTACCGTGTCGTTCCCGTTCATGCCGTCCTCCGTGCGTTGAAAGTGTTGACAGCGTAGCGCCGGTTCTGGCTCAATGGAATTGCATAAGTTTTACCACCTGCTAAACATTTTTGTATACCCACATGGCATCGGACATCGAATGGGAACTGTATCGCGCCTTCCTCGGCGTGCTGCGCGAAGGCTCGCTGTCCGGCGCTGCCCGGGCGCTGGGCGTGGCGCAGCCGACGGTCGGGCGCCACGTGGCCGCGCTCGAGAAAGCACTGGGCCTCGTGCTGTTCACGCGCTCCCAGACGGGGTTGCTGCCCACGGAGGCGGCGTTCGCGCTGCGCCCGCACGCGGAAACGATGGAAAGCACGGCCGCCGCGCTGGAACGGACGGCGTCCGGCCTGCGCGACGGCGCCGGTTCGGTGGCGGGCACGGTCAGGATCAGCGTCAGCGAGGTCGTGGGCGTCGAGGTGATGCCGGCCATCGTCGCCGATCTGGCCCGGCGCCATCCCGCGCTGAAGGTGGAGCTGGTGCTGTCGAACCGGGTGCACGACCTGCTGCAGCGCGAAGCCGACATCGCCGTGCGCATGACGGCGCCGCGCCAGGAGCAGTTGGTGGCGCGCCGCATCGGCGCCATCGAACTGGGGCTGCACGCGGCACCGGCGTACCTGGACCGGCGCCCCGCGCCGGCCACGCTCGCCGATCTCGGGAACCACGCGCTGATCGGCTACGACCGCCCGACGCCGTTCGTGCGCCAGGCCGCGAAGGCGCTGCCGGGCTTTACGCGCGACCGTTTTGCGCTGCGCACGGACAGCGACGTGGCCCAGCTGGCGCTGGTCCGCGCCGGCGCCGGCATCGGCGTGTGCCAGGTGCCGCTGGCCATGCGCGCGCCTGCGCTCGTGCGCGTGCTGCCGGATGCGTTCACGTTCCGGCTCGATACCTGGGTCACGATGCATGAAGACCTGCGCGCGAGCCCGCGCTGCCGGATCGCGTTCGACGCGCTCGCCGCCGGGCTGGAGGACTATATCGGCGGCGCCCGGTCGGCCCCGTAGGCGTGCGCGCCGGGCACGGTCAACGTGACCGTCGTGCCCTGGCGCGGGCCGCTGGCGATCTCCAGGCGCGCGCCGATGCGTTCCGCCCGTTCGCGCATGCCGATCAGGCCCCAGTGCCCGCGGTATCCCGCCAACCCGGCGCCGCCGTGCCGCACGGGCTCGGGCAGGCCGCGGCCGTCGTCGGACACGCACAGCGTGAGCGCGCGGCGCGCATGGATCAGCGTGACGCGGACGCGGGCGGCGTGCGCGTGGGCGAACGCGTTGCGCAGCGCCTCGCGCGCGATCTCCGCGATCTCGTCGGCGACGGGCGCGAGCAGGGGACGGCGCTCGCCTTCCACGTGCACGTCGACGGCCAGCGCGCCATGCGTGAGCGTGAGGCGGGCGATGGCGTCGGCCAGCACGTCTTCCAGCACGTGCGCATCGCCCGCGCGCAGTTCCTGCAGCTGGTCGCGGCCTTCGCCGATGGCGTGGCTCGCGTCGTCCAGCACGTGCTCCAGCTGGCGGCGCGCGCCGGCGTCGGGCGGCAAGGTCGCGGCGACGGCGTCCACGCGCAGCACGAGGCCCTGCACGGTCTGCAGGAAGGTGTCGTGCAGGGTGCGGGCGATGCGTTCGCGTTCGGCCGTCCTGACCTGCAGCCGCTCCGTCAGGCGGCGCGTCACGTAGCGCATGCGGTAGCGGTACAGCAGCACGCCCAGCAGCACGAGCGCGCCGGCGCAGGCGATGCGGAACCATAGCGTCTGCACGAGCGTGGGCGCCACGTGCAGAGGCAGGGTGGCGACCGCCTCGCCCGGCAGGCCGTCCTCGTTCACGGCGCGCACGTGGAACACGTAGTCGCCGGGACCGATGTTGGTGTACGACGTGGCACGGCGGACGCCCGCATCGAGCCACCCCTTGTCGACGCCGTCGAGCCGGTACTCGAACCGCACCCGTTCCGGCAGGCGCAGCGCCGGCGCCGTGTACTGGATGCGGAAGTGGTCGGTGCCGGCCGGGAGGCGGATCGTCCCTTGCGCCGGCAAGCTGCTGCCGTCCGCCGTCACGCCGAGGATCACGGCCTGCGGCGCGACGCGGTTGCGGCGCAGCTGGGCGAGGTCGAGGCGCATGACACCGCCGGTGGCCGACAGCCACAGGTTGCGGCCGTCGGCGCTGACGATGCCGCGCCAGCGGTTTTCCATCGCGGCGCGGCCCGGATAGCCGTCCAGCGCGTCGAACAATTCGTGGCGCAGCGGCAGGTCCGGGTCGCGCATGGCCTGGCGCCAGTCCGCGGCGCGCACGTGCACGAGGCCCGCGACGCCGTTCATCCAGCGGTCGCCGTCCGGCGTGACGACGATGCCGGACAGGTTGCGCAGCACGCCCGGATCCTGGGTGCGCAGCAGGCGCAGCGTGCGCTCGCGCAGCACGGCCGTGCCGCCGGAACCGCTGACGATGAGGTGTTCGCCCGTGAACAGCGCACTCGCCTGGCCCACGGCGCCGAGATCGTAGTCCGTCAGCTTGTCGTCGAGGTAGTGCACCAGCTTGCCGTCGCCGGTCGCCAGCCACAGGGTGCCCGCGCCGTCGGTCGCGGACTGGAAGATCCTGGAGGGCAGGTTGAAGGCGGCACGCGGCAGCCAGCGGCCGTCGCGCCAGCCGATCAGGCCCGTCTCGAGCGAGGCCGTCCACAACACCTTGCCGTCGTCCAGCAGGCCGACGAGGCGGTAGTCGCGCGGCTTGCCGTCCGGGCCGGGCGGGAGCGGGATGTCTTCCACGGTGGTGCCGCGCACGCGCTGGATGCCGCGCTTGCCGCCGACGAGCAGTGCGCCGTCGGGACCGTTGTTGATCACGCCGACCCACGGGCCACGCACGGCAGCCGGCGCGGCGTCGGGCGCGAGATGCCACAGCGTGCCCGTCTCGAAGTCGGCGGCCAGCACGCGGCCGGCCCCGTCCACGCCGAAGCTGTAGCGGGTGCCGCTGCCGGGCAGGCCGCTGCGCAGGAACCGGTTGCGCCGGAAGCGATCGAGGCCGCTCTCCGTCGCCACCCAGATGTCGCCTTCGCGGTCTTCCAGGATCGCCGCCGCGCCCCGCCCCGACAGCAGCGCCGGGTCCACGACCCGCTCCGCGGCCGCGGAGGCGATGGCCCAGCGAGCCTCCTTGCGCTGTGCCGCGTTCGGCACGCGGCACACCGGTTGCGGGCAGTCCAGCAGCCACAGGGTGCCGTCCGCGCCGAACTGTCCGGCCCCGCCCGATTGCGACGGCGCGTACGTGCCGGGCCGCAGGCTTCCCGTGGCGGCGAGCCGGTGCAGCGTACCGTTCGCCCGCGACCACAGGCTGCCGTCCGGGGCCAGCAGCGGTCGCCCGCCCTGGTCCGTCACCCGCGCGAAGCGGCCGGCGGCCCGGTCCAGGCGCCAGGCGCCGTGTTCGTTGAACGCCCACAGGTTGCCGGCGCCGTCGACGAGCAGGTCTTCCTGGTGCGCCGTTTCCCATTCCGGCCCGGCCGCCACGGCACGCCAGCGGCCGCCGGCGAAATGGGCGATGTGCCCGCCGGCGGCCCACAGGCTGCCGTCCGTGTCGACGGCCAGTGCGCCGACGTTCTCGTACGGGGAAGGTTGGCCCGGCAGGTCCTCGACCCGGCCGTCCGGATGCAGCACCGAGATGCCTTCGGCGGCGAAGGCGATCAGCAGGTCGCCGTTCGGCGCGGCCCGCAGCACCTGGATGCGTTCATGGCTGCGTCCCGGCTGGGCGGGCAGCGCGTAGCGTTCGAAACGCTGGCCGTCGAAGCGGTACAGGCCGTCCGCCGTGCCGAGCCACAGCCAGCCGTCGCGGGTCTGCGCCATCGTATGGATGGCCGGTGGCGCGCCGTCGGTCGCCGTCCATTGCGTGTGGTGGTAGTCGGTGAAGCCTTCCGGCGCCGCCATGGCCGGCCCGGCGGCCAGCAGCAGGGCAGCCGCGAGCGCGCGGACGAGACGATGGCGGCGGCGCATCGCGGTACCGGTCAGAGGTCGATGAAGCCGCGCTGCACGGCGAGCGTGACGGCGTGCGCGCGGTCGTTCGCGCCCAGCTTCACGAGGATCGTGCTCATGTGCGTCTTGACCGTCGTCTCGCCGATGTGCAGCTGTGCGCCGATGGCGCGGTTCGAATGGCCGACGGCCGCGAGGCGCAGCACGTCGAGCTCGCGCGGCGACAGCGCGTCGCCGGCGTAGTGGATCGCCACCTCGCGCCGCAGCGCCTGCGGCAGGATGTGCGAGCCGTTGTGCACTTCGCGTACGGTCGCCGCCAGTTCGCGGCCCGGGACGTTCTTCAGCAGGTAGGCGGACGCGCCGGCCTTGAGCGCGGCCGCGATGCGGGCATCGCCGTCGTAGGTCGTGAGCACGACGAGGCGGGCGTCCGGATGCAGGCTGCGGATGGCGCGGATGGCTTCCAGGCCGTCCTTGCCGGGCATTTGCAGGTCGACGAGGGCCACGTCGGGGCGCCAGTTGGTGAAGAAACGGATCGCTTCGTCGCCGTCGCAGGCCTGGGCGACGACCTCGATGTTGCCGTGCGCAGTCAGCGAAGCGGCTATGCCTTCGCGCATCATCGGATGGTCGTCCGCGATCAGGACGCGGATCGGCGTGGCGCTGGGAGGGTTCATGCGGTGGAGTCTTCGGGGGCGGTACAGGGCAAGATTGTACAAGATTCCCCCTTATCGAGTCGTCGCCCCCGCCAAATGGGTGGGGCCGAGTGTCCGCAAAGACGCTACGCTCGCAGCACCGGGGTCAGAGCGCTAATTTGCTCTTTTGCGCTCTGACCCCGATTTTGCCACCCAAGCCGCGTCAAAAGCCGGAGTCAACATCGTGCATACCCCAGAACCCATCGACGTCATCCGCATCCGCCTGTCCGCCGACGCCGGCGCAACGGCCGTCGTCAGCGAATTCCGGATGGCCAACCGCATCCTGGCCGCGTGGGCGGCGCAGGCCCGGCGCGACAGCCGTGTCGACTACGAAGTCACGTTCCTCGATGGCCTACGCCTGTCCGGCGGCTACCCGCTGCTGCGCAAGGGCGGCAAGCCGCACGCATCGCTCAGCCGCGTGATCCGCCGGCTGTTCAAGGAGATGGCCGGCGGCCCCGCGCCTTACCTGGTCGAGGGTTGAGCGTCAGTGCGGGTCGGCCGGGTCGCCTTCGTAGTTCAGCGGCAGCCAGGCAAAGCCCGCTCCCTCCCTGCGCACGTGGCCGAGGCCGGGGAACGCCACATGGGCGGCGCCGACGAGCAGGTGCTCGCGCGCCGCGCGCTCCAGCAGGCCGGCGCGCGTCGTCCGGGCGTCGGGCGCGCTGGTATCGTATTTGACGGTGGCCTGGACCTGGTCGAGCTGGACGGCCGCCACGTGCACGACGTCGCCCCACACGAGCAGCGCCTGGCCGCCGTCCTCGACGAGATAGCCGCTGTGGCCGGGCGTGTGGCCCGGTTCGGCGACGGCGCGGATGCCGGGGACGAGCGCCGCACCGGGCGCGAACGGCTGGAAGCGGCCGGCGGCCGTGTACGGCGCGAGCGAAGCCGCCGCGCTGTCGAAGAAGCTCGTGAGGAACGCCGGCGCGGCGGCGCGCTGGTCCCTGGACAGCCAGTAATCGGCATCCGCGCCCGCCGCGCGCACGACGGCGTTCGGGAATGCGGGCTTGCCGTCGGCGAGCACGCCGCCCACGTGGTCCTTGTGCAGGTGCGTCAGCAGCACGACGTCGACCTGCTCGGGCCTGTAGCCGGCCGCGCGCAGGTTCGCGAGCAGCTTGCCGCAGCAAGCGCCGTACAGTGCGCCGGCGCCCGTGTCGATCAGCACGAGCTGCGTCCCCGTGTTGACGAGGAAGGCGTTGATGGAGCCCTGCACGGGCCGGTGCAGGTCGTTGTTGGCGAGGGCCGCGTCGACGGCGGCCGGCGTCACGCCGGTCATGACGGTATCGACCGGGAACGTGTGCGTGCCGTCGGAAAGCGCCGTGATCTCGAAGCGGCCCAGCATCGTCCGATACCAGCCTGGGGCCTGGGTGTGCACCTGCGGCGCGGCGGCGTGCGCCGCGGTGGCGAGCATGAAGGCCGCGGCGGCGATGAAGCGACAGGACATGGCGAGCTCTCAGTACGCGTGGATCAGCCCCCGCCGCGCCGCCACGCAGGCCGCTTCGGTGCGGCACGAGACGTTCAGCTTGGACAGGATATTGTTGACGTGGTACTTGACCGTGCCGACGCCGATGTTCTCGGTGCGCGCGATCATCTTGTTGCTCATGCCGGCCGACAGGTGCGCGAGGATCTCGAGCTCGCGGCGCGACAGGCGGTTGGCGTCCACGCGGCCGGCCAGCTTCTCGGCGAGGCCGGGCGCGAGGTAGCGGCGGTTGGCGGCCACCTGGCGCACGCATTGCACCACCTCGTCGAGGCCGGACTGCTTGAGCAGGTAGGCGCTGGCGCCGGCCAGTAGGCCGCGGTGCACGTCCTCGTCGCCGTCGTAGGTCGTCAGGATGACCATGCGGGCGTCCGGCACGAGCGCGCGGATCTTGCGGATCGCTTCGACGCCGCCGCCGCCGGGCATGTTCAGGTCGACGAGCATGACGTCCGGGCGCAGTCGCAGATAGTCTTCGACGGCGGCGACGGCGTCGCCCGCTTCGCCGACCAGTTGCAGCGCCGGCTCGGCGCCGATCAGCGCGGCGAGGCCGGCCCGGATCAGCGGGTGGTCGTCCGCGATCAGCACGGTGATGGGGCGCGGGTCATCCATGGACGGCCTCCACGGATGCGGTGAACGGATGCGCGTGCGCGGCGCGCGGCAGCGCGAAGCCGGCCGTGGCGCCATGGTCCGGATTGGCGTCCAGCCAGAGGCGGCCGCCATGCGCGTCGACGATGGCGCGGCAGATCGCGAGGCCCAGGCCCATGCCGTGCGGCTTCGTCGTCGCCAATGGATCGAAAGCGTCCGCGGCGGTGGCCGCATCCATGCCGGTGCCGTTGTCGCGCACGGTGACGACGATCTCGCCGCCGGCGCCGGCGCCGACGCGGGCGCGGATCGCGATCGAGCGGGAGCGGCCGCGCACGGGAGACAAGGCGTCCACGGCGTTGCCGATGAGGTTGCGCAGGAGCTGGCGCAGCTGCACGGGGCTGGCCGCCACCGTGCGTGCGCCCGGCGCCACCGTCACGCGGCAGGCGATGGCGTGGCGGCGCACGTCGGCCGCGTATTCGGCCAGGACGTCGTCGATGGCGGCGTCGAGGCGGCATGCGGTGCGCTCGAGCCGGACCTGGCCGGCGAGGGCGCGCACGCTCTTCACGATGGCACTGGCGCGCTGCGACGCTTCCAGCACGGCGCACAGTGCGGCGTGCGCCTGGGCCGGCGCCTGGGCGCGTTCGATGCAGCGCAGCGCCGCGTGGGCGTGCAGGACGATGGCGGCCAGAGGCTGGTCGACTTCGTGGGCGATCGACGCGGCCAGCTGGCCGATCGTGGCCAGGCGCGCCTGCCGTTCGGGTTCAAGGCTCGCGGCCAGTGGTGGCGGGTGGGTGGTCATGGGCTGCTCCTCGTCCGGTGATCGGGGTGGTGCGGACGGAATGCCGCGCCACCCTGGTCATTGTCGGGACGAAGGCCGCCCGGGTCCAGCTATACAAAAGGATATGACATCACACTAAAGTATGATGTTCAATCGCCTTCGGCCTGGCGCGCCAGGTGTTCGCCGATGAACCAGCTCTGCAGTTCGTTGGCGCGCACGACCTGGCTGACGATCAGGTCGTTGCTGCCGTCGTCGCCGGCATCGGACGCCGCGCGGGCCAGCGGACGCGCGTCCAGCAGGATCGTCTCGTGGGCAGCAGCCAGGCGTTCCAGCTGGGCGGGGGCCGATTCGCGGCCGCGCGGGGCGCGTGCGATCGACGACTCGCCCGCGATGTCGCCGGCCAGCGCGAACGTCACGCCGCCCAGGGTCTGGATGCGCTCGGCGATGGCGTCCATGATCGCGACCTGTTCTTCGTAGTGCTTGTCGAACAGCAGGTGCAGTTCGTAGAAGTTGGCGCCGGACGTCTGCCAGTGCGCTTTCTTGTAGGCGTCGCGCAGCGCCATCGTGTGCGCCAGCAGGCGGTTCAGGGCGCGTACGCTCTGCGACCGCGTCTGCTCCGGGAGACCGATGCGCACGGGCGCCAGCGCGCCGAATTCCTGAACGACGCCGGCATTGTCCTGGGTATGTTGGTTGTCCATGGGAGACCTCGTGGTGGGAAATGGGATGACAGGCGGAGTCTATCCATCGCGCGCCGCATGGGCACTGATCCAAAGGCCAGGCATTCCGGTAGTATGATGGTTTTCAGCCGCGAAACGCCATGACCACCCATCCCGAGACCGGCGACGACGCCGGCGTCTATCGCACCCTGCTCGAATCCACGCAGGCCATCCCGTGGCGCATCGACTGGGCGTCCGCGCGCTTCACGTACATCGGTCCCCAGATCGAACGCGTGCTGGGCTGGCCCCAGGACAGCTGGAAGACGGTCGAGGACTGGGCCATGCGCATCCATGCGGAAGACCGCCAGAAGACGGTCGATTTCTGTGTGAGCCAGTCGCAGCAGGGCACCGATCACGAAGCCGATTACCGCGCCCTGACGGCCGACGGCGACTACGTGTGGATCCGCGACGTCGTGCACGTGATCCGGCGTGCCGACGGTTCCGTGGACTGCCTCGTGGGCTTCATGTTCGACATCAGCGAACGCAAACGGGCCGAGGACAAGATCCTGCAGCTGCAGAAGGAGCTGGAGGCGCTGTCGTACCGCGACCCGCTCACGGGCATCGCCAACCGCCGCATGTTCGACCGGATCCTGGACGTCGAATGGGGCAAGGCCCGTGCGCTGGGCGCGCCGCTGTCGCTCGTGATGGTCGACATCGATTATTTCAAGCAGTACAACGACCGCTACGGCCATCCGCAGGGCGACGCCTGCCTGAAGGAGGTGGCGCGGGTGCTGGACCGGGCGGCGGCGCGCACGCGCGACCTGTGCGCGCGCCTGGGCGGCGAAGAGTTCGCGCTCGTGCTGCCCGCGACGGACGAGGCGGCGGCGCTGGCGGTGGCGGCGCGGTGCGCGCGGCGGCTGGCGCAGGCGGCGCTGCCCCATGCGGGGTCCGCCGTGGCCGACATCGTCACGTGCAGCATGGGCGTGGCGACGATCGTGCCGGGCAGCCAGGACCAGCCGGCCGGACTCGTCGAGGTGGCGGACACGCGGCTGTACCGCGCCAAGGCGGCGGGACGCAACAGGATCGCCGGCAGCGCCGGCTGAAAGGAATCAGACGGCCGCTGCGCCTGGGGGCAGTGCGCCCGGAGCGCGGCGGCGGCGTGCCATGCCGAGGGCGCCGAGGCCGAGGAACAGCAGGGCTGCGGTGCCCGGCAGCGGGACGTGCACGCCCATCGCCACGCCTTCGAGGACGTCGTTCTGGCAGGTCTCGCCCCAGTGCATCGCGAACGAGCTGTAGTCCATCAGTTCCGAACCGGAGAGGTTGATGGTGAACGTGAGGGCGCCGGTCGAGACGGCCCATTTGCCGGACAGGCCCGTGTACTTGACCGTGGACGACTTGGTGTTCACGGCCGTTTCCTCGTTCTCGCGGTAGTTGCAGTTCGAGCAGTTGATGTAGCTGTTCGAATTGAGGATGTTCTGCGCGTTGGTCGCGCCGTTCAGCGCATACAGCTTGAAGTTGCCGCCCGAGTTGCTCCAGCGGTTGTCGAGCGCGAAGCCATAGTCCCAGACGGTGCCCTTGGTCGCGTTGTCGGGCGTGTAGTGATTGGCATCGGTGCCGGCGGCGTTCCACGTATCGGACAGGAAGACGTCGCCGTAGCCGATGCCCTTGCCGGTCTTGCCGGTCAGCGGGTCCTTGCCCCAGGACGAGTTGGCGCCCGCCTTGCCGGCGAAGCTCGTGTTGATCGTGATGGTCAGGACACTTCCGGCACGCGTGATCGTCGCCTTGGAGATGTCGTACGTGCTGCCGCCGATGACGTCCGCGGCGCCCTGGTTGTCGTAGCCGTAATAGCTGCCGACGCCGGAGTCGGTGATGGTCGCGGCCCACCCCTGGCCGGCGCCGAGGATGAATGCAGCCGAAACGGCCAGCTTGATCGCTTTTTTCACAGAATCTCCCAGAAATATTTACACGTTGACCAGTGTCAAGGCGCATCATGCCACGAATAAACTTAACTTGTAAATAAATTATTTAATATCAATAACGGCCGTGACATTTTTACAACCTCACCCCGGGCCGTGGTATCGCGGTCATGCCCGTCGGTTTTTGCTTGCCATAAACGTGCTTGCCCCACGAAAATGCGTCATTGATCTATAACAATATCAACAATGTCCTCCCTAGCCTCTACACCCCCGCTCGCCGGCCGCCTTGCCGCCGTCCTCGTGGCCGTTGTCCTCGCCGCCGCACTTCCGGCCTGCAACCAGCAAACGGCGGACCAGCAGCGCGCGCATGCCGCACAATTGCGCGCGAAAGGGGATTTTCGCGGTGCGCTCATCGTCCTCAAGAATGCGCTGGACGCCGACCCGCGCAGTGCGGACACGCGCTACCAGCTCGCCCAGGTCTACCTCGACCTGGGCGACAGCACGACGGCGGAAAAGGAAGCCCGGCAGGCGCTGGACCGGGGCCATGCGCGCGGACCGGCGCTGGCGGCGCTGGCCGCGGCGCTCGTGCTGGAAGGCCAGCACCAGAAGGCGCTGGACGAGACGGCGGGCGGCCCCGACGATCCCGGCCTGTCCACCGCGCGCGGCGACGCGTACCTGGCCCTGCGCCGCAACGACGAGGCACGGACGGCCTACGAACACGTGCTCGCCATGCGTGCGGACGACCCGGCGGCGCTCGTCGGCCTGGGCCGGCTCGCCATCGTCGAGGGACATGCGGACGCGGCCCACGGCTACGCCGACCGCGTGCTGGCCCGCGATCCGCGCAACGTCGATGCGCTGATGTTCAAGGCCGACCTCGTGCGCGCGGGCGAGCGTCCCGAGGACGCGCTGGCGCTGTACGACCGCGTGCTGACCGTCAGCCCGCAACACCGTACGGCCCACGTGGAAAAAGCCTATCTCGCCATCGGCCTGCGCAAGCCGCAGATGGCGCAGGCGGAGCTGGACCTGGCCGCGAAGGGCGCGCCGGGCAGCCTGCTCGTTGCCTACACGCAGGCGCTGCTCGACTATACGACGGACAGGCCCGACGCCGCGCGCGACGTCCTGTACAAGGTGCTCAAGGCCGTGCCGGACCACATGCCCAGCGTGCTGCTGGCCGGGGCCGTCGACCTGAAGCTCGGGTCGAATTACCAGGCGGAGCAGCATTTCCGCCGCTACCTGGAACGCAATCCGGCCAACGTGTACGCGCGCAAGATGCTGGCGCAGGCGCTGATCGGTTCCGGCCACGGGGACGAGGCGCGCACGGTGCTGGAGCCCGTGCTCGATGCCCGCCAGGCGGACGCCGAAGTGCTGGCGCTGGCCGCCGACGCCAACCTGAAGGCGCGCCGCTACGACCAGGCCGCCGACCTGTTCGCGCGGGCCAGCACGCTGGACGGCGCGTCGGCCACGCTGCGCACGGGTCTCGGCCTGGCGCGGCTGGGCGCGGGCGCGACGGACGATGCGGTGCGCGAACTGCAGGCCGCGACGGCCCTCGACAAGCGTTCGCCGGAGGCCGTCGAGGCCCTCGTGCAGGCGAACCTGCGCCTGGGCCGGCGCGACGCCGCCCTCGACGCGGCGCTCGCACTGGAGCGCGTCCAGCCCGACCGGCCGCTGGTCCACGCCCTCAAGGGCCAGGTGCTGGCGGCCCAGGGCAAGGCGGAGGCGGCGCGGGCCAGTTTCGCGCGCGCGCTGCAGCTCGATCCTGCGTACTACCGGGCCGCGGCGAGCCTGTCGCAGCTGGCGCTGGACGCCAGCCAGCCGGCGCAGGCGCGGCAGGTGCTCCTTGACTTCCTGGCGAAGAACAAGAAGAGCGTGGCGGCGATGGACGGCCTGGCGACACTGGCCGAGCGCACGCAGGACAGCGCCGAGGTGACGCGCTGGCTGGAACAGGCCGCCGCCGTCGACCCGCACGCGATCGGGCCCGGCGTCGACCTGTGCGCGCACTACCTGCGCGCGGGCCAGACGGACAAGGCGCTGGAACTGGCGCGCCGCCTGCAGGTGAGCCATCCGGAAAACCCGGACCTGCTGGATTTGCGCGGCAAGGCCGAGCTGGCGCGGGGCGACCTCCCGGCCGCGCTGGAATCGTACAAGCAGCTGGCGCAGGCGCTGCCGCGCTCCGCGCCGGCGCTGATGCAGGTGGCGGCGCTGCGCCTCGTGATGAACAACACGACGCAGGCCGAGGAAGACCTCAAGAGCGTGCTGGCGATCCAGCCCGATTTCCCGTCGGCCCAGCTGGAACTGGCTGCGCTGTACGTGCGCAAGGGGTCGCACGACCTGGCGCTGATGGTCGCGGAACACATGCAGAAGCAGCATCCGCAGGGCGCTGCGGGCTACCAGCTGCAGGGCGACATCCTGATGGCCAAGCGCCAGCCGGCCGCCGCGCTGGCCGCGTTCGAGCGCGCGTCCGCGCTGCATGCGACGAACGAACTCGCGATCAAGATCGACAACGCGCTGCGCCAGGCCGGCCGCGTGGCCGACGCCGACGGCCGCCTGGCGAAATGGCTGGCGGCGCATCCGGACGACGTGCGCGTGCTCGCGTACCGCGCGCAGACGTGGATGGGCGCGAACGAGTTCAAGCGGGCCGCCGCCAAGCTGGAAGACGTGCTGCGGCGCCAGCCCGGCAACCCGGTCGCGCTGAACAATCTCGCACTGTGCTACCAGGCGCTGGGCGACGCGCGCGCGCAGGCGACGGCCGAGGCGGCGCTGAACGCCGCGCCGAAGCGCGCGGACGTGATGGACACGCTGGCCTGGATCCTGGTCGGCAACGGGAACGCCGCCCGCGCGGTGACCCTGCTGCGCGAGGCGCAGGCGCTGGCGCCGAAGGCGCGCGACATCCGCTACCACCTGGCGGCGGCGCTGGCCGCCAGCGGCGACAAGGCCGCGGCGCGCAAGGAACTCGACGGGCTGCTGGCCGGCGACATGCGGTTCGCGCAGGCGGACGAGGCCCGCAAGCTGATGGAAAAACTGAAGGCGGGCGGGTGATCAGCCCTCGTCGTCCTCGCGCAAGCGGGGACCCATACTGATCTGAACGGGGACACTCGGCATGGATTCCCGCCTGCGCGGGAATGACGGCTTATTGGTGGGGCGTCCAGCCCAGCCGTTCCTCGATCACCCCGCGATACAACGTCCGGATGTCCCCCGGAATCCGGCGCACGTATTCCTCCGCCCTGGCCCGCTCGTCCCCCTGCAGCCCGGCCAGCAGCGCGACCGCCTCGTGGGGGCTGGGCGCCCGTTCGCTGACGCCGGCAAACTTGGCCGGCAGCGCCGTCCACACGACCGCATCGACGTCACGGGTCGCCACCCAGTCCGCGATGCACGCCACGATGGACGCCGGCGTCTTCGCGGGCAGGCCGGGCGGTACCGGGTCGGGCAGGCTGCCGACCCATTGCGGATACTCGGGCCGGATCTTTTCGCGCCGGCGCAGCATCTCGCGGGCGTCATCGAGGCCGGCCGCGTCGAGCCGCGCCCAGCGCGTGGGCATGGGCGGCGCGGGCGCGTGCAGGACGAGGGCCAGTTCGGCGCTGTCGTCGCTGTCGCGCACGAATTCCAGCGGCAGGGCCGGACCGTCCGGCTGCCAGTCCGACGCCAGCTTCAAGGGGCCGGGTTCCCAGATCAGCGAACCCCAGGCGATGCAGACGATGTTCACGGCGCCATCCTTTCCTCTAACGAGCCCGAGCGGAGCATTGTAGCGGGACGCGCGTAACATACTGTATCGTTATCGTGCGCCGTATGCGGCGGATTTCCTGTCATTCTTTCCTGCGAGGAGGCGACATGGACGAGACCGAAGTACTGATCGCGGGGGCCGGACCGACGGGCCTCGTGCTGGCCCTGTGGCTCGTGCGCCAGGGCGTCGGCGTGCGGATCGTGGACCGCAGCGCGGGGCCCGGCACGAGCTCGCGCGCGATGGCCGTGCAGGCGCGCACGCTGGAGCTGTACCGCCAGCTCGACCTGGTGGACGAGATCGTCGGGGGCGGCCTGCGCAACCCGGCCATCAATCTGTGGGTGAAGGGCGAACGTCGCACGCGCCTGTCCTTCCGCGACGCCGGCCGCGAACTGACCCCGTATCCGTTCGTGCTGATCTATCCGCAGGACCGCCACGAACGGGTGCTCGTGCGCCGCCTGGAGGAGGCGGGCGTAACGGTGGAGCGCAATACCGAACTGCTGGGCTTCGAGCAGGATGCGGCGGGCGTGACGGCGCGGCTGCGCGGCCCGGCGGGCGAATCGGTGTGCCGCGCCGCCTGGCTGGCCGGGTGCGATGGCGCGCACTCCGTCGTGCGCCATCAACTGGGGACCGGTTTCGAAGGCGGCACGTACCAGCACACGTTCTACGTCGCCGACGTGGCGGTGAGCGGGCCGGCGGCGAACGGGGAGATCCACCTGTCGCTGGAGGAGGGGGATTTCGCCGCGCTGTTCTCGTATGACCAGCAGGGCAATGCCCGGCTGATCGGCGCCGTACGCGACGCCGAGGTGCGCGAGGGCCACACGCTGGCGTTCGACGACGTGCGCCAGCGCGCCATCGCGAGCCTGGGCTTGACCATCCGCCAGGTGAACTGGTTCTCGACCTACCGCGTGCACCACCGCGTGACGGGGCATTACCGGTCCGGACGGGCGCTGCTGCTGGGCGACGCGGCCCACGTCCACAGCCCGGCCGGCGGCCAGGGCATGAACACGGGGATCGGCGACGCGATCAACGTCGCGTGGAAGCTGGCCCACGCGCTGCGGGGCCGGGCGCCGGAAACGCTCATCGATACCTACGAGGCCGAGCGCAAGGCGTTCGCCCAGCGGCTGGTCGAGACGACGGACCGCGCGTTCTCGTTCGTCGTCGCCGAGGGCGGGTTCGCCGACTTCGTGCGCACGCACATCGCACCCCTGTTCGCGTCGGCCGCATACGGCATCGAACCGGTGCGGGCGTTCATGTTCCGCGTGCTGTCGCAGATGGGCATCCATTATCCCGACAGCCCGCTGTCGGCCGGCAGCGCGGGCCACGTGCGCGGCGGTGACCGGCTGCCGTGGACGGGCTACGGCGGCGGTCCGGACAACCACGCGCCGCTGGCGGCGATCGCGTGGCAGGTGCACGTGTACGGCGAGGCGGCGCCGGCGCTGCAGGCCTGGTGCGCCGGGCGCGGCATCGCACTGTACCGCTACGACTGGTGCGACGCGTGCCAGGCGGCCGGTCTCGTGCGCGACGCGGTCTATCTCGTGCGTCCGGATACGTATGTCGCGCTGGTGGACCGGGCGGGGGAGCGGGATACGCTGGAGGCGTATTTTACGGAACGCGGCATTCACCCGGCGTGAATCGCGTCGTCCCCGCGTGCGCGGGAACGACGTACATGGAGTCAAGCCGCCTGCACCTGCCCACCACCCGCTTCATCCCGCAACAACCGCGCCGCCGCCACCATGTTGCGCAGCGCCGCTTCCGTCTCCGGCCAGGCCCGCGTCTTGAGCCCGCAGTCCGGGTTCACCCACAGCCGGTCCGCCGGCACGACGGCGCTCGCCTTGCGCAGCAGGCGCACCATGTCGGACGTCGCCGGGACGCGCGGCGAGTGGATGTCGTACACGCCCGGACCGATCTCGTTCGGGTACGCGAACGCGCCGAAACCGGCCAGCAGTTCCATGTCCGAGCGGCTCGTCTCGATGGTGATCACGTCGGCGTCGAGCGCCGCGATGGCCGGCAGGATGTCGTTGAACTCGGCGTAGCACATGTGGGTGTGGATCTGCGTCGCGTCGGCGACGCCGCTGGCGGCGATGCGGAACGCGCGTCCGGCCCAGTCCAGGTAGGCGTCGCGGCTCGCACGGCGCAGCGGCAGGCCTTCGCGCAGCGCCGGCTCGTCGATCTGGACGATGCCGATGCCGGCCCGTTCCAGGTCGCAGACTTCGGCGCGGATCGCCAGCGCGATCTGGGCGCAGGTGAGGGCGCGCGGCTGGTCGTTGCGCACGAACGACCATTGCAGGATCGTGACGGGCCCCGTCAGCATGCCCTTCATCGGCCGCGCCGTGAGGCTTTGCGCGTAGGCGGTCCACGCCACCGTCATCGGCGCGGGGCGGGCCACGTCGCCGTACAGCACGGGCGGCTTCACGCAGCGCGAGCCGTACGACTGCACCCAGCCGTTGGCGCTGAACGCGAAACCGTCCAATTGCTCGCCGAAGTATTCGACCATGTCGTTGCGCTCGGCCTCGCCGTGCACGAGCACGTCCAGCCCAAGCTCTTCCTGTACACGGACGGCATGGGCGATCTCGGCGCGCATCGCGGTGTCGTACGCGGCATCCGCCAGGTCGCCGCGGCGCCACGCCGCACGTGCGGCGCGGATGGCGGGGGTTTGCGGGAACGAGCCGATCGTCGTGGTCGGGAACGCGGGCAGGTCGAAGCGGGCGCGCTGCACGGCCTGGCGTTGCACGAACGGGGCGGCGCGGCGGTCGGCGTCCGGCGGCAGCGCGGCCAGTGCGGCGGCCACGTCGGGGCGCGCGACGCGCGGGCTGGCGCGGCGGGCGGCCAGCGCCGCGCGGGCGGCGGCGAGATCCATCGCAACGGCCCGTTCGCCGCCGGTCAATACCTGTTTCAGGATGCGTAGCTCGTTCAGTTTTTCACGCGCACCGGCCAGCCAGGTGCGCAGTTCGGCGTCGAGGGCGGCGTCGTGGGCGAGCGTGAACGGCACGTGCAGCAGCGAGCAGGAAGGCGCGAGCCACACGGCGCCGGCGCGGCGCTCAAGCACCGGCCGCAGGCGTTCGAGGCAGGCGTCGAGATCGGCGCGCCAGATGTTGCGGCCGTCGACGATGCCGACCGACAGCACCTTGTGGTCCGGCAGCCAGTCGGCGACCGGGCGCAGCTCTTCCGGCGCACGGACGCCGTCCACGTGCAGGCCGGCGACCGGGAGCTTGCAGGCGAGGCTCAGGTTTTCCTGCAGCGGCGAGAAGTACGTGGCCAGCAGCAGCGGCACGCCGGCGCCATGCAGCAGGTGATACGCCCGTTCGAACGCGAGCGACCAGTCGCCCGGCAGGTCCAGGCCGAGGATCGGCTCGTCCAGTTGCACCCACTCTGCGCCGGCTGCCTTCAGGCGGGCCAGCAGGTCGCAGTACACCGGCAGCAGCGCGTCCAGCAGCGCGAGGCGGTCGGCGCCATCCTTGGCCTTGCCCAGCCACAGGAACGACAGCGGACCGACCAGCGTGACCTTGACGGCGTGGCCCAGCGTGCGCGCCTGCGCCACCTGGTCCAGCAGGAGGTCGGGAGCCAGTGCGAAGCGCGTGGCCGCATCGAATTCCGGCACCAGGTAGTGGTAGTTCGTGTCGAACCACTTGGTCATCTCCAGCGCCGGCTTGCCATGGGAGGCGTGCCCGCAGCCGCAATCGTCGTGCGCCTCCGTCGCCACGCCGCGCGCGAGGGTGAACAGTTGCTGCAGCGGCGTTTCGGCGCCGGTGAAGCCGAAGCGCGCCGGCGCGCAGCCGAACAGCAGCACGTGGTCGGCCACCTGGTCGTAGAACGCGAAATCGCCCACGCCGACGAAGTCCAGGCCGGCCGCGCGCTGGTCGGCCCAGTGGCGTGCGCGCAGCTCGGCGGCGACGGCTTCCAGCGCCGGCTCGTCGATCTCGCCGCGCCAGTGGCGCTCCAGCGCTAATTTCAGCTCGCGCTGGGCGCCGATGCGGGGGTAACCGAGAATATGAGTTTTGATCATGTTGTTGCCTCATCTGGATGAATAAGTCTTGTCATCATCGATGAGCAACCGGCATAATTCAAACGAATTATTTTTCTGTCCAGATGAATTCCGCTCATGCCGACCTCGATCCTCGACCTGCGCCACCTGCGCACCTTGCTGGCCCTCCTTGAATCCGGCAGCGTGTCGCGCGCGGCCGCGCTGCAGAACGTGACGCAATCCGCACTGTCGCACCAGCTGAAGGCGCTGGAAGAGTTCTATGGGTTGACGCTGTTCGAGCGCAAGTCCGCGCCCGTCGCGTTCACGCCCGCCGGCCGGCGCCTGCTGGAGCTGGCGCAGGACGTGATACCGGCCGTCGACCGGGCCGAGCGCGACATCGCGCGCCTGACTGGCCACGGCGCGGGCAAGCTGCGCATCGCCGTCGAGTGCCACACGTGCTTCGACTGGTTGATGCCGTCGATGGATGCGCTGCGCCTGCGCTGGCCGGAGGTCGAGCAGGACATCGTGTCGGGCTTCCAGTCGGACCCCGTCGGGCTGCTGCACCAGGACCGCGCCGACGTCGCCATCGTGTCGGAGGTCGATGCGGACGAGCGCGACGTCGGCGTCTACCCGCTGTTCGAGTTCGACATCGTGGCGATCCTGCCGCTGGGCCATCCGTTGCTGGCGCGCGACCATCTCGTGGCGGCCGACTTCGCGGATCAGACCCTGATCACGTACCCGGTGCCGGACGAGATGCTGGATCTCGTGCGCCAGGTGCTGCGGCCCGCGGGCGTGGAACCGCCGCGCCGCACGACGGAGCTGACGGTGGCGATGCTGCAACTGGTGGCGAGCGGGCGGGGCTTCGCGGCGCTGCCGCTGTGGGCCGTGCAGACGTACCTGCAGCGAGGCTACGTGGCGCAGCAGCGCATCGGGGAGGGCGGATTGACGGGGCGCCTGTACGCGGTCATGCGCCAGGCGAAGGGAGAACGCGGCCGCGACGACGCCTACCTGGAGGATTTCGTGCAGGTGATGCGCGAGACGTCGTTGCGGACCTTGCCGGGCATCCGGCTGCTGTGAGCAGGCCTCAGACCGCGTAGGCCGGGGCGGCGCCGTAGCGGTTCGGGCGGCTGTCCTGGGCCAGGAACACGATCAGGACGATGATGCCGACGATCGGCACGAAGCTGATCAGCTGCCACCAGCCGCTGCGGTCCGTGTCGTGCAGGCGGCGCGTGGCGACGGCGATCGACGGCAGCAGCGTGGCGAGCGAGAACACGATCGACAGGGTCGTGCTGATCTGGCCGAGGATCATGCTCGCGATGACGAGGAACAGGAAGAACCACCAGTATTCGGAACGGCGTGCCGTGCCCTCGAAGTTGGCGTATTTCTGGAAGCAGGTCTGGATCGATTCGATGAACGTCATGGTGTCCTCGTGTTGTAAGTCCGATAGCATCGTACGCGAAAACGCACGAGACAAACTCTCCAATGTTCACGCCGCGCACGGTTCATCCGTACGTCATCCGGATGGCTTATAGTAACGACGACAACACGGATGGGAGCAAGCATGCGGTACACCCTCGCTTCGTCGGCCGGCAAGGGCCGGATCAACGAAGACGTCGTCGTCGTGTATGAGCGCGACGGTCATACGGACCTCGTGCTGATGGACGGCGCGACGCCGCTCACGCCCGAGCGCTGCGTGGCGTCCGGCGCCAGCGATCCGGCCTGGTTCGTGCGCCGCTTCGCGCAGGACCTGGGCCGCGTGCTGCGCGCGGAGGGGAGCCAGGACGCGCTCGTGCTGGAAGCGCTGGACCACACGCGCGCCGCCTACCGCGCCGCCCGCGGCCACGCCGACGTGCCGCCGTACGCCTGGCCGATCGCGACGCTCGCGTGGGTGCGCGTGTCCGACCCGGACGCCGCCGCCGGCCACACGCTGGACCTGTACTGCCTCGGCGACAGCAAGATCCTGCTGCAACTCCCCGACGGCACCGTACGCGACCTCGACCCCTTCGAGAACCCGCAGGAACAGGCGACGCAGGCCGCGGTCGCGGCGCTCGTCGCCGAAGGCATCCTCGATCCGGGCGAGCGCTGGACGCGGCTGCTGCCGATGCTGCGCGCACGCCGCCACGAACAGAACACGGCGGCGAGTCCCGCGGTCCTGTGCCTGGAGCCGCGCGGACCGTTCGCGGCGCGCAGGACGCGGGTGACGGCACCGCCGGGCGCGCTGCTGCTGGTGCTCAGCGACGGCTTGTACCGCCTTGTCGACACCTACGGCCTGCACTCGGACGGCAGCCTGCTGGACGCGTGCCGCGCGCGCGGGCTGGACGCGCTGCTCGACGAGCTGCGCGCGTTCGAGGCCGGCAAGGAGGCTGTCGGACTGGCGGCGAAAACGGCGGACGACGCATCCGCCATCGCCTGGCGTTTTACGTGAAACGAGAAAGGAGAGACCGATGTCCCATGCCTGCATCGCACCGGCTGCCCTCGCCCTGATCGAGCGCTACGTGGCGGCCTACAACGCCTTCGACGTGGACGGCATGCTCGATACGCTGAGCCCCGACGTCCGTTTCGAGAACTGGTCCGGCGGCCACCTGACGGCGGCCAGCGACGGCCGCGACGCCTTCCGCATCCTGGCGGAACAGGCGCGGACGATGTTCGCCGAGCGCGAGCAGCGGGTGACGGCGCTGGCGCCGCGCGGCGACACCCTCGTCGCAGCCATCGCCTGGCGCGGCCAGCTCGCCATCGACGTGCCCGGCGGGCCACCGGCCGGCACCCGGCTCGCGGTGCGGGGCGAGTCGGAATTCGTCGTGCGCGATGGACAACTCGCGCTCGTCGTCGACCGCAGCTGAGCCGGTCGGTTGCCACTCTGTCGTGGATAAAATCAGACGATCTTGCGGAATTTGACCTTGGTTAGATCTGTCTCATGGATTTGTATAGCCAGGAGGTGTAATCTGATCTTTTACCCCAGCGCAATGTAACTTATCGGGGTGGCATCGGATTGTCGGGAAATCCATTCGTGTCGCGGGTTTCTCCAACTCCATATTATGATTGGCTTATTCATAACACATGAAGGGACTTCCATGAACCAAGATGCAGGATTCCGCGTTTCCCGTTTCGAGGAACAGAAACAGCGCGCGCGCCGCGTGCGTATCGGTGTGATGATCGTGCTGTGTGCCTTGCCCGTGGCGATGGCGCTGGCCAAGACCGGCGTCACTGCTCTGGTACATGTATCCGCGCTTTGACGTGCTTGAGGTTCGCGACGATCGTGAACGTCATGATGACCAGTAGCGACCACGAACTCCACTTGCTGACGTGGACGGCCGACCAGGCGCCCAGCTGGTTCGGATAACGCCACACCCCCCAGAACGTGCCGAGGTTCTCCGCCAGCCAGATGAAGAACCCGGTCAGCACGAATCCCAGTAGCAGCGGCATGCGCCGCTCGCGGTCCAGCGGGCGGAAGCTGACGGTCGTGCGAGCGTAGAGCCCGAGCGCGACGGCCGCCAGATACCAGCGCACATCCCCCAGCGCGTGGTGCGTGAAGAAGTTCAGGTAAATCAGCAGCGCGACGAGCGCCGCCATCCAGTACGGCGGATGGTGGCGGACCCGCAGGTCGAGCAGGCGCCACGCCTGGATGATGTAGCTGCCCACCGCCGCGTACATGAACCCCGAGAACAGCGGCACGCCCAGCACCTTCGTGTAGGCGAAGTCCGGATAACTCCACGACTTGATGCCGCTGGACGTCTTGAACGCCTCCAGCGCGAAGCCGAGCGCGTGGAACAGGCAGATCGCCTTCAGCTCGTCGCGGGTCTCCAGCCCGCTCTTCAGCATCCACGCCTGGATCGCCAGCGCCGCCACGAGCAGCAGGTCGTAGCGGGGCACGCCGAGCAGGCCGGCGCGGGGCACCAGCAGCACGCAGGCGAAGAACAGCCCTGCGAACAGGCATGCCCGCGCTTCCTTGATCCCGAACATCAGGAATTCGAGCGCACCGCGGCGCCAGCCCTCGATGCGGCGGGTGCGGGCGTCGGTCAGCAACGTGTCCAGCGCGGCGAGCGAGAGCGGGGCGCGGGGGAGCATGGGCTCAGTAGCAGTCCGTGCCGTTGGAGGCGACGCAGATCGACGCCGTGCGCTTGCGCTCGACGTAGTCCGGGTTCGCGAGGTCGGCGTCGCTACCCGGGCAGATGCTGCCGTTGCAGGCCGTGGCGGTCAGCTCGAAGATGACCTTTTTCACCGTTTTGCCGTCCGGCCCGAGCCCTTCGTCATACGTCTGCGTGGCGCACCCCACGTTCACCGTGAAGCCGGTGTCCTTCCTGAAATCCGGCACGGTCTTCACGGTATCGCACGTCGCGTCCTTGGCTTTCAATTTGTAGAACGCCCATTCGAGCCCCGTGCGCGCGGCGAGGCTCGCGCGGGTGCCGAGGAAGGACTGGTTGACGGTGGCCTGCTCCGTCTCCGACAGGCGCAGCACGGCCAGCGCGAAGCCGGCCAGCACGACGAGGAAGATGATGGCCGCGATGTATGCGAACCCGCCCGCGCGCCGGGCCGTCATGGCGTGTTCTCCACGTGGGCGCCCATCGTCAGCCGGGCCGATTCGCCGCCTTCGGCCAGGCCGAGGCGCAGCTGCAGGTAGCCGCTCTGCTGGGTGGCGCCCTGGCTTTCGCGGTACAGGAAGTTGCAGTCGCTGACCTTCGCGACGAGGATCGCGCCGGTCGCCGGACAGGTCTTCGCCGGCGTCGTGCCCGGTGTGTAGCCAGTGACGCGGTAGATGACGCCCGTGCCCGTCCCGGCGCCGTCCGTGCCTTGCCGGGTGCACGTGTAGGTCACGGCCCGCTCGAGCTTCGGGATGACGACGAAACGGCCGCCCTCGTAGCCGGCCGGCAGCGTCGCCGGCGCGGCGAGGGTCACCGTGTTCCGGCCCTGGGTCGTCGTGGCGGCGTCGGCGATGCTCTTGATGACCCAGCTGTTGGCGGGGTTGTAGACGTCGTTCCCGTTCACGTTGCCGATGAACAGGTAATCGCCTGCATAGCTGGCGTCGATGCGCGTCAGGGTGTCGAACGTATCCGTGGCGACGTCGCGGGTGAACGGGTTGCCGGCGACGGCATGTTCGTAGTCCGCCGCCGTGCGGAACCGGCCGCCGTCCTTCGTCGGCACGAATTCGATGCACTGGTTCTGCCCATCCGTCCACGTATAGCGCAGCGAATTCGGCACGGCCGTGCGCACTTCCCACAGGATGCGGCGCAGCGCGGTATCGGCCTGGCTCGTGAGGTTCGCGCGCTGGCGGATCGAGAGATAGGATTGCATGGCGGGCCGGATCTGCAGCACGAGCACGCCGGCGATGACGCCGACGATGACCATCACGACGATCAGTTCGACGAGGGTGAAGCCGCGCTGGCGGGTCATGATGGGTTGGTCCTCCAGCCGGTCAGCACGACGGCGCCGGCCCCCGGCATGGACACGGTGACGACGACGCGCACGGCGTCCTCCGTCGACGCGACGCCGGCCAGCGCCGCAGTCACGGCCTCGACGCTCACCGAGTACCGCTCCAGCCCTGGAATCAGGTTGCCTTCGACGTCGCGGATGCCCGTCAAGCCCTTGCCATAGCCGTTGTAGTCCCTGACGTCGTCGTAGTTGATGCGCGCCCCGGTGCCCGGCCCCGGCGCGAAGGGTTTCATCAGGATTTCTTCCATCATGTTGTCCGCGATCGACTGCATCTGCTGCACGAGGACGGGATCCACGCTGGACCGCGTCGTGGCCGTGTACACGGCGACCATGCCGCCGAGCGCGACGCCCATGATGACGAGGGCGACGATCAGTTCGACCAGCGTGACGCCGGCGCTGCGCCTCACTTTATTCAACATAGCCGGTCGCGCCTTGTACGGTGATGGTGCGGAAAGTGATACCGCCGTTGACGGCGCCCGCGACGGACAGGCTGCCCGCCCAGGCGGCCGCGCCGCCGATGTCCGTCGTGATGCGGCCGTCCGGCTGGAAGTACAGGGTGGCCGGCAGGCTGCCGGTCGTGACCGTGAGCGCGCTGTCGCTCGTCGCATAGTCGTCGTCGCCGACGCCGTTCAGCGCGATCCAGCCGTTGTTGCTGCCGTTCACGCGCAGCACGACGGCCTTCGGCCCGACGTTCGCGGACACGACGCGCCGGTGTCCCATCGCGATCTTCTGCGCGCGGCGCAGGCCGCTGACGACCTGGTCGCCGAACACGGCCGCTTCCGCCGACTTGTCGCCCGTAAGGCGCGGGATGCCGATGGCGGCCAGCGCGGCGATGATGATCATCACCACGACCAGCTCGACGATCGTGAAGCCGCCGCGACGGGCAGGGCGTGTCATCGGAACACCTCGCGCGTGTGGATGATGCGCTTCGTCTCCGGCGCGTAGACGCCGAACGTGGCGAGCGCGGACGGGTCGACGTTGCCGGCGGCGGCGCAGGAAGCGTCGGCGCTGCGCAGGAAGGCGAGGGCGGCCCCGGTGCTGGTCGTCATGCCCGCGCCCCGGCTGGCGTAGCAGGACGTGTTGGCGGCCGTCGTCCCCAGGTTGAGCGCGAACGGCACGCTGACGTGGGCGGCGACGTTGGGCGTCAACGTGAGGACGGCCTTGCCGCCCGTGAATGCCGGCGACAGCGTGGACGAGAGCGTGAGACCCGGCACGGCCGTCCCCGTCGACACGATGCCGGCCGGCAGGGCGGTGGTGGAGTCCTCGGCGTTCACGATCCACATCTGGCCCGTGTAGTACTCGATCGACACGGGAATGCTCAGCGGGGTCCCGGCGGGGCCGAACCGGCTGGGCAGGCGGATGCGGCCGCTGCGGACCAGTAGCGTCGGTTCGGCGCCGGCCGTGGCGGGAAGCGCCGACGAGCTGGCGGGGTATTGTTCGGCGGGCAGATCCTCGGTCGCGCGCACGCGCAGCCGGGTCTGCGCCGTCGGCGATTTCGTGAACGTGTAGCTGCCGGCCCATGTGGCGACGCCGGCCTTGAAGTCCGCTGCCCGCAATTGCGCCTTGCCCACGAGGTCGGTGGCCAGGTAGCCGGGCGAGCGGCTGAACGCGCCGCCGGCCGCCAGCGCGCTGCCGTCGGCGTTCAAGCCCGTGAACAAGACGTCGCGCGCATTCGTGGTGTCGTAGTTCTGCGTGACGCCGTTCTGCAGGTTGCGCGCGGTGACCGTCAGCTTGATCGCGGGTTCGCCGGAATAGTATTGCGCCAGCGTGCCCCCGTAGAAGCCGGACGTGCGCTTCCAGTCGGTATCCGTGTCGAACGTGAAGTAGGCCGGGCTGAACGCGCCGACACCGCCGGCGCATCCCGTGGTGGCGCTGCCGGTCGCCGCGCTGGCGGGCAGCAGGCCCGTTCCCAGGTAGCCGGCGCCGTTGGCGAGCGATGCGACGAGGTCGATGCGGCCCGTTTCGCTCCACGTGGCCTTGAGCGTCTGCACGCCGGCAAGGACGGACGAAGGCGTCTGCGCGAGCAGGCCGTTGCCGTTGCTGGGCTGGCACGTCACCGGCACGAGCTTCGCGCTTTCCGCTATCTGCTCGCGGCCGAAGTTCCGGGTCACGGCCGGGGTCGACGCGGCATTCAGGGCCGTCACCGTCGCCGTAAACTCCTTGCCGGCCACGTAAGGGACATTGGCGTTCGCCAGCGCGAGCGTGAACGCCTTGGGCACGAACGTCGCCTTGACGTTCGCCGACGGCGGACTGCCGGCGCCGCTGTCGGTCGCCTTGACGGTCACCTCACCGGCGTCCGCGTATTGCAGCGGCACGCTCGCCTTGCCTTCCTCGTTGAAGGTGAGCTTGACGGTCGCGCCGGTGCCGTCGCAAGCCGCCGCGGCGTTCTGGCCGCTGTTCAGGGGGATATTGTTCAGGCGTACGGGCAACGTACCGCTCGCCGGATTGCTGTAGGCGCAGGTGAAATTGATGTTGCGATCCACGTTGTTGAACAGCGGCACGCACGTATTCTGTTTCGCGTCGTAGCGCACGGCTGCCATCGTGAGCTGCGGGGGCGAGGGCGCCTCCGCGTAGGCGGCGTCGGCGCTCATCGTCATCGTGTACGCGGAACTGGCCACGGCGACCTTGCAGTCGGCGGCCTGGCTCGTGTCCGTGCGGACGCACGTGGTGGCGTTGGCCGTCGTCGCGCCGGACACGCCCAGGGTGAACGTGCCGGCCTGGGTCCAGCTCACGGCCGCCTTCACGCTGCCGGACGTGGGGATCGCCACGGACTGGCCCGTCGGGGCCAGCGTCACGGTGGCGCCGCCGCCGTACGTGGCCGTGCACGCCTGGTTGGCGCAGGCGGTGATCGTCACCGACGACGGCGCGCACACGCTGCCCGCCGGGTTGTAGTTGATGAGGAAGTGATCCAGCGCCACGACGTTGCCCTGGCAGCGCGGTCCCATGGACGTGTTCACGTCGTAGCCGCTGCCGTTCTGTACGCAGTCGCACTTGCCGGTGGTGGTGCCGCCCGAGCAGTAGATCGTCTTCGTCACGCGGCCGTGCCAGTTGAAGATGCCGCTGTCGATCGTCGCATTGCCGTAGATGGTCGCCTCGGACGAATCGAGCGTCAGCGTGCCGGCGGTCACGTCGCCCGTGACGCTGTCGGACGATCCCAGCTGCAGCGACGTCCTGGCCGTGATGTTGCCCTGGACGGAGGTGTTGGACGGCATCAGCCGGACGACGGGCGCCGTCACGTCGCCCTTGACCGTGCTGCCGGACGCCAGCGTGAACGAATTCGTCGCGACGATGTCGCCGGTCAGGGTGACGGGCGAGTTCGTGGTAATCGTTGCACCGCTGATCGGGCCGTTGATCGTCGCATGCGAGGCGATGTTGACGGTGCCGGTGGCCGTGATGCTGCCCGTAAGGTTGAGTGTAGAACCGGTGCCCAGGTTGGCCGTGACGGCCTGGACGTTCGCCGTCAGCGTCTGGTTCTGTGCGCCCACGCTGAACACGTCGCCCGCGATCAGCGTGCCGCCCGTGATCTTGAGGTTGTTCGAGGCGACGCCGCCGATGTTCAGGTCGCCCGTGCTCATCAGGACGGCGCTGCCGCTCATCGTGAGGCTGTGGTTGTAGCCGAACGTGGTGTCGGCCGTGATCTTCACCGTATAGCCGCTGGCGATCACCATGCTGTCGTCCCCGGCCGGCAGCGGCAGGCTGGGGCAGGTATAGACGGCGCCGGACAGCGTGCAGTTGCTCACGGGGCTGCCGCCGCCGAACGTGTAGAGGTTGCCGGCGCATGCGGGGCCGCCTGCCGCGGACAGCATCAGGACAAGCAGCAACAAATAAAATCGGCGCAGGAACATGTCTCGGCGATTATATCTTGGCAGAACACGTATTTCGTCAAATCAATACTGCGTGAGGGCCGCCCGCCACACCGGCCCGCGCGAAGCGTTTCAGGAAGAGGGCGTCCGGGTCATTTTCGCGAGTATCGATGGTGCGATGCAAAAGTGACAAACGCCGCAATTCCGGATAGCATAATTCGTTAGTCTCTCGAACTATTCGATCCGAACGCTGCCACGCCCGCGCGTATTGACGCAATCCTCTGCCCATTCATGATGTCGCCCACACCTCTTTGCCTCGCCATCGCCGCCGCGCTGTCCTGTCCCGCCGCCGCGTTCGCACAATCCAACCAGCCGGACGACAAGGGCAAGGCCCAGGACAAGCCGGTGCAAAAGGTGGAAGTGAAGGGCTCGGCCAGCACCTACGACCCGCGCCGCGACGACACGGCCAGCAAGACCGTGCTGTCGGCCGAGGAGATCCGCAAATACGGCGACGACAACATCTTCGACGTGTTGAAGCGCGCACCGGGCGTCACCGTGACGGATAAATCGATCAAGATGCGGGGCCTGGGCGCCGGCTACACGCAGATTCTCGTCAACGGCGACCGCCCGCCGCCCGGCTTTTCGCTGGACGCCCTGACGCCGGACCAGATCGAGCGCATCGAAGTGATCCGCGCCGCCAGCGCCGAGTATTCGATGCAGGCTATCGCGGGCACCATCAACATCGTGCTGCGCAAGGTCGTCAGCAAGCCGCAGCGCGACCTGCGCCTGAACGCGACGCGTTCGCCGTTGCAGCGCAGCGGCACGATGGGCGGCACGTGGGGCGACAAGGTCGGCACCCTGTCGTACTTCGTCAACGGCTCGCTGTTCGGCGGCCACAACGAGTTTCATTCGCGCGGCGCGGACCAGTTGTCGCTGCCGGACGGCACGCTGGCGCAGTCGCGCCTGACCCGCTACGACGGCGGCGGCGCCTACCGCGGCGGCGTCCTGTTCCCGCGCCTGAACTGGAAGATCGACGCGGACAACGAACTGAACGTGTCGGCCGGCCTGCAGGCGAGCAGCCATGCGTGGTCCGGCTTCTCGCACAACGAGAATCTTGCCGGGTCGTTCGGCAATCCGGACTGGATCGACATGCCGGGCCGCACGTCGGGCGACCAGTGGATGATGCGGGGCGAGATCGGCTGGGTCGCGAAGGTGGCCGGCGGCAAGCTTGACGTGAGCCTGGCGGGGGAGCGCAGCCGCGACGAGAACGACAACGACACCGATTATTATTCGGCGGGCCGCGCGCACCACCTGCTGCGCGACTGGGACACCGTGTATCGTCCGCGCCGCATGTCGTTCCGCGGCAAGTTCGCGCGCTCGCTGTTCGACGGCCATGCGCTCGTGACGGGCATCGATGCAAGCCGCCAGCGCAACGAGGACTCGCGCGACCGCATCGACCAGCAGGACGGCGCGCCCGCCACGCACGTGGTCGAGGCCTACCAGCCGCAGGTCACGCGCCTGGCCGGCTATGTGCAGGACGAGTGGAACATCACGCAGCAGTGGTCGATGTACCTGGGCGGCCGCTGGGAGGGCGTGGAGACGGAGAGCGCCGGGACCGGCGTGGCGGAGACGACGTCGCGCAGCCACGTGCTGAGCCCCGTCGCGCAGACCTTGTACAAATTCCCCGACAAGAGCGGCCGCCAGCTGCGCCTCGCGCTCACCCGCACGTACAAGGCGCCCACCGTCGACCAGCTGACGGCGCGGCGCTACCTGTCCGCGCTGAACACGCGCTTCGCGCCCGATTCCAGCGGCAATCCGGGCCTGAAGCCGGAGCTGGCGAACGGCGTCGACGTCGCGTTCGAGCAGTACTGGACGGACGGAGCGATGGTGTCCTTGAGGGGCACGCAGCGCCTGATCAGCGACTATATCCGCACGCGCCTGGACCTCGATCCGGACGGCCGCTGGATCTATCGCCCGCTGAACGACGGCGACGCGCGCGTGCATTCGCTGGAGGCCGAGGTCAAGTTGCCGCTGCGCGTGCTGAACCAGGCCGCGGCCGGCTTCGACATGCGCGCGAGCGTCACGCGCAACTGGTCGGAGGTATCGACCGTGCCCGGCCCCGACAACCGCCTCGACGGGCAGACGCCGATGTCGGCCAACGTCGGCCTCGACTACCGCCGCGATCGCCTCACCTTCGGCGCCAGCATGGCGTACCAGCAGGGCGGCTGGGTGCGCGTGTCGGACGCGCAGATCCGCCACGCGCACACGCGGCGCGACGTCGACGCGTATGCCGCGTGGAAGCTCGATCCGCACCTGCAGCTGCGCTTCACGCTCAACAATATCCTGGGCATGGACGGCGAGTCGGAAAGCGTCTACGAGGACGCGGGCGGGCTGTCGCGCCAGGCCAGCTGGCAGCAGGGCGCCACGCGCGTGGGGGTCAATCTCGAGCTGAAGATGTGACGAGGAAACGAATATTCCACCCGTTACGGTTTGGTACAAATTCCAAACGTACAGACGAGTTACGGCGGTTAGCATTGCCGCATGAACTTTACTTTTTCGTCATTGGAGCACGGAACCTGTGTCGTCAAGCTGTGGGCGACGGGCCGTTACGGGTTTTCCCTGCCGAAGAAAGTCGACATCACCACGCCCGCCGGGGCGTCGTGTACGTTCCTCTACATTAACAAGATAGAAAAGCGGCTCAGCATGAAGGCGGAGCCAGGCAACCGGATGATCGTCCGCATCGCCATCGGCGCCTTCCTTGCCGGTGCGCCACCGGACGGCGGCACGGTCGAGATCGATCCCGACATGCCGCCGTATGCCGGCAAACTCACGCCGGTGCGGCTGGACGCGCCGCGCGCACCGATGCGGGTGCGGCCGGGAAAGTCGCATGCCCGCACCCGGCTGGATGCCGAGTGCGGGACGCCACCCTGACAGATCGGGGGGTTATGCCGCAGCGCTGACGGCGCGTACAATCGGCGGTCACAACACGCGTGCCTCATCCGTCTAATGGATATGGATACCCAGACCGCCACGCCGCTGGACGATTTCGTCCGCCTCCGCCCCCGCCTGTTCGGGATCGCCTACCGTATGCTGGGCGTGCGCGCCGACGCCGAGGACATCGTCCAGGAAGCCTGGCTGCGCTGGCAGAACGGCGGCAGCCTGGAAGCGCGCACGCCGGAAGCGTGGCTCGTCACCGTCGTCACCCGGCTCTCGATCGACCGGCTGCGCGGCGCGCTGACGGAGCGCGAACGTTACGTCGGCCCGTGGCTGCCCGAACCGCTGGTGGAAGACACGGCGGCGTCGCCGGAAAGCGCCCTGGAAGCGGCGGGCGACCTCTCGACGGCCTTCCTGCTGATGCTCGAACGGCTGGCGCCGGAAGAGCGCGCCGTGTTCCTGCTGCACCAGGTGTTCGATTTCGATTACGCCGAGGTCGCGGCGATGGTCGGCAAGACGGAAGCAGCCTGCCGCAAGGTGCTGCAGCGGGCACGCGAACGGGTGCGGGCGGAACGGCCCCGGTTCGCCGTCAACCGCGAGCTGCACCTGGAATTGCTGGGGCGCTTCGTGCAGGCGGCCCGTTCGGCCGACCCGGCCCAGGTGCAGGCGCTGCTGGCAGCGGACGCCACGTTCACGGGCGACGGCGGCGGCAAGGTCAAGACGACCGTCAGGCAGGTGGTCGGCGCCGACCGCGTGGGCCGCCTCGTCGCGGTCATCGAACGCAAGTGGTCGAACGCCGACACGCGCCACGACATCATCACCGTCAACGGGGCGCCGGGCGTGCTGACCTGGCGCAACGGCATGCCGGATGCGATCACCTCGATCCACATCGAGGACGGCCGTATCGCCGCCATCTATGTCGTACGCAACCCGGACAAGCTGGGCGGACTGGCCGGCCTGCGTGCCTGATCGGTATCTTTTTGTCAGCGCGCAACATACTTTCCTGATAACAGTCAGAGGAAGCGCAGATAGTCAAAAAAAACCCGGTTTCTTACTTATGCATGGCGCAAACGGAGGTATGCTGGCGGTCGGCGCAACGCTACCATGGTCAACTCTTCGAAGGCGCGTAACCAGATGGCAGGGCATACTTCGTTGTACAAGAATCATGTGTTGTTCTTGTCGCACAGCTTCTTCATCAAGGACAACCAGGCCGAGTTGCAGTTGCACGCGCATAAGTACGACTTCGACATCCGCTTCTTCCATGAGCTGAGCGAATTCGTGACGGCGGTCGAACGCGATGCGGCCGACAGCCTGTACGTGGTCGACCTCGACGCGCTGCACAACATGCAGTCCGACCTGCGCGATGCGCGCAAGACGCTGCTGCTGGGCGAATTGCTGCAGCGGCTGCCCGCGGACCACCGCTACGTCTACCTGCAAAGCGTGCGCCAGGGCAGCCGGTTCCTGCTGCAGCAACGCCTCGTCGACAGCAACTGCCTCGCCTACGCCGAAAAACCGATCGCGAACGACGTCCTCGTCGACAAGCTGTTCAACCTGTTCGTGCAGCAGAAACGCGGCGACGTCGTGCGCGTGGCCATGCTGGGCGCACCGCCGGGCTGGGACGAGGCGGCGCTGCGCGCACAGCGGCTGGACATCGTCTACCACACCGATCCGCAAACGCTGCACCTGCGTGTCAAGGACTTGCAGCCGGATATCGTACTGATCACGGACGCGGAATACGAGCGGACGGAAGCCGTCGTGCGCGTGCTCAAGCGCAATATCGAAGCCGATCCCGTGCGCGAGATCACCTTGCTGCAACGCCGCGCCGACCCGGCGCTGGCGCGGCGCGCGCTGGACAGCGGCTTCGATGCGCTGCTCGCGATGGACGATCCCGAGCTGCTCGCGCGGCAGTTGCTCAACCGGGCCGCCAAGATCCGCATCAACCGCGACCTGATCGGCAAGGACCGCGCGACGGGCCTGCTCAACAAGATCGGCCTGCAGCAAAAGGCGCAGGCGCTGATCTGCCGCGCCGCGCTGGAAAACCGGCCGCTGTGCTTCGGCATCATCGACATCGACAAGTTCAAGACCATCAACGATACCTGGGGCCATTATTTTGGCGACATCGTCATCAAGCGTTTGTCCTTGACACTGGCGGCGCGCATGGAAGAGGGCGACCTGCTGAGCCGGTTCGGCGGCGAGGAATTCGTCGTCGTGTTCTGGGATTGCCCGCTGGAGCAGGGCTGGCACCGGCTCGACGCGCTGCGCCAGGCATTCGGCGCCATCGCGTTCGAGGTCAAGCCGGGCGACGTGCGCCACTTCTCGTTCAGCGGCGGCCTGGCCGCCTATCCGGACGGACGCAGCGAGAACGAATTGTTCCTGCGCGCCGACGCGATGCTGTACGAAGCGAAGCAGGGCGGGCGCAACCAGATCCGCCCGATGGCCGCGCCCGTCGCGCAAACAGGCTGATTTCTTACCAACTGTGAAATGGTTTGCCGGCCAACGCGTCCGGCGCGCAACACTCTTGCGCTGATTGCTGCCGAATTTCTCTACGGGAAGTATCATACGCACTCCCGAAATTCAACGAAGCAGGAGTCAAGACCTTATGGCAGGCCAAGAAGTCACATTCGACGACGTTGCGCGCGCAGCCGAGAGTTTGCAGGAGGATGGCGAAGCGGTAACCATCGAAGCGGTGCAGGACTTCCTCGGCGAGGGTTCGCCGAACGCCATCTTCAAGCACCTGGCCGCATGGCGTGCGGCGAACGTCAAGCCGAAGGCGCCCCCGACGGCCGAGCTGCCGCAGGAATTGCTGGCCGGTCTGGCGGACTGGGCCCTGAAGTTCGCGGAGCAGGCCGGCGCCGGCGACCGCGAAGCGCTGGAACGCAACGAGGCGGACATCGAAGCCTTGCGTTCGGCCGGCGAAGCGCTGGAAAGCGAACGCGATGCGTTGCGCGAGGAAATGGCGAGCGCCACGGCGGCGTCCGAGGAAGCCATCGCCGAGCGCGACGAAACCATCGAACGCCTGAACGCGGAACTCAAGAATGCGCGCCAGGTCGCGATGGATGCCCTCGTCAGCAAGGCGAAGGACCAGCTCGCGATCGACGGCAAGGAACAGCAACTGACGCAGCTACGCCAGGAACTGGAGCGCAAGGTAGCCGACATGGCCGCCGAATCGGACGCGCGCCTGCGCGCCGAGATGGAACTCGTGGGCGCGACGACCGCGCGCGACAGCCTGGCGGCCGAGCTGGACGACCTGCGTGCGAAGCTCGACAAGTCGACCGCGGAGCGCAGCAAGCTGCGGGCCGAACTGACCGAGTTGAAATCGAAGAAGTAACGCCTGGTCTCAAGGTGACACGGACGGGGTGCGTTTCAGGCAGCGCAAGGTAAACGTCGACCGCGTCCGCGTCACCCCCGGCAGCTTGTACAGCTTCTGCCGCAGGAATTTCTCGTAGCCTTCCGTCCCCGCCACGGCGACCTTGATCAGGTAGTCGTACTCCCCCGACAGCAGATACGCCTCCATCACCTCCGGCAACTCGGCCAGGGCGTCCTGGAACGCCTTGAAGATCTCGTCGTCGTGGCGGTCCACCGTCACCTCGATGATCACCGTGTCCGGCATGCCCAGCGCCCGCTGGTCCAGCATTGCGACGTAGCCCGTAATAAAACCCGATTCTTCCAGCGCCTTGACGCGGTGCCAGCAAGGCGTCGGCGACAGGTGCACCGTTTCGGCCAGTTTCTGGTTGCTGATGCGTCCGTCGCGGCTGAGCGTGCGCAGGATCTGGCGGTCGATCTCGTCCAGCTGGCCGTCTTTCATCGCAGTGCTTCCTTCGTAGATTCTAGATAACGCCGAAGATTTTATCTTCTATTTCGTATTTCTGCAGAAGACCCTTGCGGAAATGGCCGTGTTATCGCTATTGAATAGAAGCACATTCTGCGCGTGCTCCCTTACCATGGCGCTATCCTTTATTGCGGCGCAACATCGCTTACCCGGCAATGTCCGCGTCCGCCGCTTTTCGTCCAGGAGCCCTCGTGTCGAATGCAGTATCACGGGCGGGCGCCGGCTACCGGAGTGATCCCTTCGCAGCCGAACTGCCGCTCATGCTGATCACCCCCGCGCTGTTCGCAGCGAACCTCGTCGTCGCCCGCTGGGCGCAGGGCGCGGGGATCCCGCCCGTCTTCCTCGCCTTCGGGCGCTGGATGCTGGCGTTCCTGATCCTGCTGCCGTCGTGCGGACCGCGCCTGTGGGCGCTGCGCGGCCTGCTGCGCGCCAACTGGCAGCGCATCCTGCTGCTGGCCGGCCTCGGCATGGGCCTCTCCGTCGCACCGCAATACGTCGGCGCGCGCCATACGAGCGCGGCCAACGTCGGCATCATCTTCGCCGCCTGCCCGGCGCTCGTGACCCTGATCGAAACGCTCGTGTGGAAGGCGCCCCTGTCGCGCCGCCAGGCCGGCGGCATGTTCCTGGCGATTCTCGGCGTGCTGGTCGTGCTGGCCAAGGGCGACGTGACGGCGCTGGGCCAGCTGGAATTCGGCCGCGGCGACCTGTGGGTCGTGCTGGCCGCGTGCGGCTGGTCGTTCTACACCGTCTTCAACAAGCGCCTGCCGCTGCCGCCGCTGCCGTCCACGGTGAAGCTGGCCGCGTTGATCGGCGGCGGCGCGCTCGTGCTGGCGCCGTTCGCCGCGTTCGAAGCGGCCAGCGGCACCGTCGCCGACTTCGCCGACGGCCGCCTGTACGCGGCGCTCGCGTTCCTCGCCGTCGTGCCGAGCCTCGGCGCATACTTCTTCTTCGACCGCCTCGTGGCCGCGGCCGGCCCGGCCCGTGCAAGCCTGACCGTGTACCTGATCCCGCTGTTCGCGACTATCGCGGCGTGGCCGCTGCTGAAAGAGCCGCCGCACCTGTACCACGCGGCCGGTTTCGCCGTCATCCTGGCCGGCGTGGCCGTCGCCAGCATGCGCCGCCGCTAATACGCCGTCTGCGTGTAAGGGCGCGCGGCCGGCGCCTTGCCCCAGTCCCGGTTCGGCGTGGCCTGCATCCGGAACACGAGTTCCCCGCCCGCCACGATCTCCTCGTGGCGCAGCACGCTGCGCGCGAGCGGCTTGCCGTTCAACGTCACGCTGCCCACGTACGGGTTCGCGTCCGACAAACCCTCGGTGCGGATGGTGAAGCGCTTCCCGTTCGGCAGGTTCAGCGCCGCGCGCTCGACGAACGGCCGCCCGATCACGTACTCGTTGCTACCCGGCGCGACGGGATAGAAGCCCAGCGCCGTGAACGCGAACCAGGCCGACATCTGGCCCAGGTCGTCATTGCCCGCGAGGCCGTCCGGCGTGTCCTTGTACTGGCTCTTCACGATCTGCGCGAGGCGCGCCTGCGTCTTCCATGGCGCGCCCGCGTAGTTGTACAGGTACGCCACGTGGTGCGACGGCTCGTTGCCGTGGGCGTAGTGGCCGATCAGGCCGGAGATGTCTTCCATGTGCGCGTACACGGCCGGGTCAATCTTCGCGTCGAACACCTGGTCGATCTTGCCGATCAGCCCGGCGTCGCCGCCGAGCAGCTTCACGAGGCCCGCGTTATCGTGCGGCATATACCAGGAATATTGCCACGCGCTGCCTTCCGTGTAATCGCTGCCGAAGTTCGAGCGCACCGGGTCGAACGGCTCGCGATACTTTCCATCCGATGTCTTCGCGCGCACGAACCCCGTCTTCGGATCGAACACGTTGCGCCAGTTCTGCGCCCGCTTGTAGTAACGGTCGGCCACGTCGCGCCGTCCCATCCTGTCGGCCATGCGCGCGATGGTCCAGTCGTCGAACGCATATTCGACCGTCTTCGACGCCGCTTCCGGCTCGAGGTCGATCGGCACATAGCCCAGCTTCATGTAGTACTGCAGGCCGCCGTACGGGCCATACTCCGCGCTGGCCGTCATCGCGCGCAGGGCCTCGTCGGCATCGAAACCCTTCAGGCCCTTCATGTACGCGTCGGCGATCACGGGCACCGCGTGGTAGCCGATCATGCACCAGGTCTCCAGGCCGGCGAACTGCCACACGGGCAGGATGCCGTACGGGCTCGCTTTCTGCGATTCGACCAGCGAACGCACGAAGTCGACGTTGCGCTTCTCCGGCTGGATCAGCGTCAGCAGCGGGTGCAGGGCGCGGTACGTGTCCCACAGGGAGAACGTGGAGTGGAAGCGGAAGCCCTGCGCCTCATGCACCTGGTTGTCCGGTCCGCGGTATTTGCCGTCCGTGTCCATGAACAGGCTCGGCGCCAGCAGCGCGTGGTAGAGGCTCGTGTAGGCCATTCGCTTCATCGGCTGCGGCGCGTCGATGTCGACGGCGCCCAGGGCGTCTTCCCACGCGTCGTGCGCGCGCCGGCGCTCGGCATCGAAGTCCCAGCCCGGCATCTCCGCGAGGTTGGCGAGCGCGCCGTCCTCGCTGACGCCCGACACCGCGACCTTCACGAGCACCGTGCCGTCCGCGGGCGTGCCGAAGCCGAACGTGCCTTCCAGCGCCTTGCCTTCGACGAGGGTCTTGTCGGCGGGCGTCTTGCCGGGCGCCGCGAAGCCCTTGTAGTCGACACCTTCCTCGCGGTTCATCAGCTGGTGCGTCACGATCGGCCGCGAGAAGCGGATCGCGAAATACAGCTGGCGGCCCGGCGCCCAGCCGCGCGTCTCGCGCATGCCCGTGACCGTGTCGTCGCCGCGCAGGCGCAGCCGCGACCAGAGGTTCTTGCCGGACCAGTCGTAGATGCTGGACCGCAGGTCGAGGATCACATTGGCCTGGGCGCCCGGCTTGAAACGGTAGCGGTGCAGGCCCACGCGCTCGCTCGCCGTCAGCTCCACGTCGACGTCGTTGTCCAGCAGTTTCACCGCGTAATAGCCCGGCTCCGCGCGCTCGTCCTTGTGCGAAAAGCGCGAGCGGTAGCCGCTGAACGGGCGCTCGGGATAGCCCGGTTCCAGTTTCACCTCGCCGCCGGTCGGCATCAGCAGCACGTCGCCCAGGTCCGAGTGGCCGGCGCCGGAAAAATGCGTGTGCGAGAAGCCGAGGATGGAATCGTCCTCGTAGCGGTAGCCGGCGGCCCACGGATAGCTCTGGCGGAAGTGGCGCACCTGCGTGTCGGGACTGAGCTGCACCATGCCGAACGGGCGGGTCGCGCCGGGGAACGTGTGGCCGTCGCCGCCGGTGCCGATGAAGACGTCGACGTTGTCCGTGCGGTTGGCCGCGTGGGCGGGCGCACCCGCGCAGAGTGTCGCGATGGCGAGGGGCAGGATGGCCTTGTGCATGTCGTCTCCAGTCGTGTGCCTGCAAACCTGAACCATATCGCGAAACTTTCCAAAGCGGCAACCGGAACGTTTGCGGCATAATGACGCCCCGTCCACCATCAGGAGATCGCATGACCGACACGACACGCCGCACCGTCCTGCGCGCCGCGCTGATCCTGCCCGCGATCGGGCTGCCCGGCGCCGTCCACGCCGCCGCCGACGCCACGCAGGCGCTGGCCGGCCTCGAACGCCGCGCCGGCGGCCGCCTCGGCGTCGCCGCCTGGCGCCGCGGCGGGGCCGACGTCATCGCGTGGCGCGGCGATGAGCGCTTCCCGTTCTGCAGCACGGCCAAGGTGATGGTCGTCGGGACCGTGCTGACGCTGGCGGCGCGCACGCCGGGGCTCCTCGACGAGCGCGTGCGCTACAGGAAGGCGGACCTGGTGTCGTGGTCCCCCGTGACGGAACAACACGTCGACGACGGCATGACGATCGCGGACCTGTGCGCCGCCGCGCTGCAGGTGAGCGACAACAGCGCATGCAACCTGCTGCTCGACCGGATCGGCGGCCCGGCGGCCGTCACCGCGTTCGCGCGCCGCATCGGCGACACGGCGTTCCGCCTCGACCGCCGCGAGACCGAACTGAACGCCGCGATCCCCGGCGACCCGCGCGACACGACGTCGCCGCGCGCGATGGCGCGGAGCCTGGAAGCGCTGCTGCTCGAGGAAGCGCTCGCACCGGACGCAAGGCGCCGCCTGCTCGACTGGATGCTCGCCAACACGACGGGCAAGGAGCGCATCCAGGCCGGCTTCCCGGCCGATTGCCGCGTGGCCGACAAGACGGGCACGGGCGCCCACGGCACGACCAATGACGTCGGCCTCGTGTTCCCGCCGCAGGGCCAGCCCGTGATCGTGGCCGTCTACTACACGGGTTCGAAAAGCGACAGCAAGGTCGTCGCCGACGCCGCGGCGATCGTCGCCCGGGCGCTGGGGGCCGCCTGATGCGCATGGCACCGATGGCGGAGGCGGACCTGGACGCCGTGCTGGCGGTGCAGGCCGCATGCTATCCGCCGGCCATGCAGGAAGCGGCGGACGTCGTGCGGGCGCGCCTGTGCGCGAGCCCCGACACGGTGCTGGTCGCGCGCGACGCCGACGGTATCTGCGCCTACCTGTTCGCGTATCCGTCGCGGCTCGGCAAGGTGACGCCGCTCGGCGGCCATTTCACGCTCCCGGACACGCCGGATACGCTGTACCTGCACGACCTCGCGGTGGCGCCGCGGGCGGCCGGGCAGGGCGTCGCGCGCCGATTGGTGGACACGCTGCTCGCGCGCGCCGGCGGCCTGCGCCATTCCGCGCTCGTGTCCGTGCAGGACTCGCGGCGGTTCTGGGAAAGCCTCGGCTATGCGGCCGCGGGCGGCGACGGCGTCGCGCTGGCCACGTATCCGGCCGGCGCGCTGTATATGGCGAGGCGGCTGTCAGCGTGAGGACGGGCGGCGCGCGGCCACGTGCAGCGTGGCGCGCGCCGCGTGTCCGCGGGCCCGCACCTCGGCCGGACGGGCCGCCACCGTGAGCGCCAGCTCGCCGGACAGGCGGTGCAGGTCCAGCACGGCCACCAGCGCGGACAGCACCTGGCGGCCCAGCATGTGGTCGCCCCGCTCGACCTCCGGTAGCACGTGGTGCAGCGCGGACAGCACGACGGCGTTTTCCTCGCGGTGTTCGTGCAGGTGCGTGTAGCCCAGGGTCTCCATGATCAGCTCTTCGTGCCGGAAGGCCGCCTCGACGGCCGCGACGAGCGTCGCGAAACCGTGTGCGACCAAGTCGTCGGGGCCGGACACGATGGCGCCGATGCGCCGGCACAGCATCTTGCGGCCATGCCGCAGCGCGGCGCAGATGGCGCGTGGACGGCTTGGACTAGCACGGGAGGTGGGCATCTTCTCTCCTTGGAGTAAGAATTTTCTTAGACTTCCGATAGCACGAAAAAATCCCTGTGGATTGATATCTCGCAACGTAGCAATGTTGTGTTCGGTTAGCCTGATTGAGGGAATACAGATCGAAGGCGAAAAATGAACGCTGTACAAGTCGAACGAGAGCATGGCGGTTGCTGATGGGGGCACGCATTCTATTGATCCAGGGCCATCCCGATTGCCACCGCCCGCACCTGTGCCATGCGCTGGCCGAGGCGTACGTGGACGGCGCGCGCGATGCGGGGCATGAAGTCGAGGTCGTCGAGCCGGCGCGGATGAACTTCCCCCTGCTGACCAGCCCGTCCGAGTGGTGGCACGGCTCGGCGCCGCCGCAGCTGGCGGCCGTGCAGGAGGCGATCCAGCACGCGGACCACCTCGTGTTCGTGTACCCGCTGTGGATGGGCGACATGCCGGCGCTGATGCGCGGCTTCCTGGAACACGTCACGCGGCCCGGCGTCTTCATGGACGACCCGCACCGGCCGTTCGGCGCCGGCCTGCTGGGCGGACGCAGCGCGCGGCTCGTCGTCAGCATGGGCATGCCGGCGGCCGTCTACCGGTGGGGCTACGGCGGCTACGGCATCAAGATGATGCGCCGGCAAATCCTCGGCCGGGCCGGTATCCGGCCCGTGCGCGCGACGCTGGTCGGGCGCGCCCATTCGCTGTCGGCCGAGCGCATCGACATCTGGCGCGACCACCTGCGCCGGCTGGGCGGCTCAGCGGCCTGATCAGGGTAGCAAGCGATTTGCGTGTTTTGTGCGACATCCGGGAGGCCTCGGGCGTGCTCTCCTTGACGCTCCCCTCTGGAGACGGCAAAGTTGTGGCAGGGCAGCATTTAACATTGCCGCTCACTTTTGCCACTTTTTCTTGCCCAGATGCCCGTCGCCACCCAGCTGCCTCCATCGCCTCCATCGCCTTCATCCGTTTCCGCCCCGGCCCGGCCGGCCGCGACCCCCACCTTCGATGACGCCTACGCCCGGGCGCGCGCCCTCGCCAACGACGGCCAGCCCGAACTGGCGCTGGCCGCCTACGACGCGCTGCTCGCGCGCTCACCGGGCAACGTCGACGTGCTGCTCGGCCGCGGCATCGTGTATGCCCGCCTCGGACGGTGGCAGGAGGCCGAGCGCGACCTGCGCGCCGCCGCCACGGCGTCGCCGACGTATGCGGACGTTTGGTCCGCGCTCGGCAACACCTACGCCTGGAGCGACCAGCCGGAGCAGGCGGTCGATGCGTACACCCGCCTGATCGCATTGCAGCCGCAGGATGCGGCCGCGTACGTCGCGCGCGGCCGCGTCCTGCGCGCGCTGGGCCGCAATACCGAGGCCCGCATGGACCTCGATAAGGCCAAAGCGCTGGGCGGCGGCGGCGCTGCGTTCGACGCGCTGGCGGCCGCGCTGCAGCCGCGCGCCGGCAATCCCGACGCCACGATCGCGGCCGGCTATACGTGGGCGGCGAGCCTGTCGTCGAGCTGGACGGACGTCGGCGCGGGCCCGCGCTGGAACGACCAGGTGGCCAGCATCCGCCATTACACGAAAGCCGGCTCGCTCGGTGTCGAGACGCTGCGCGCGCACCGCTTCGGCCTGCACGACTACGCGTGGGCGCTGGACGGCTACGCGAACCTGTGGTCCGGCGCGTACGCCAACCTGCGCTACCAGCGCGGCGCCGCGGCGCGCCTGTTCCCCGCGAACTCGGGACGCGCGGAGCTGTATCAGTCGCTCGGCCACGGCTGGGAGGCATCGGTCAGCGACGACGTGCTCGGTTTCGCGGCGCGCGTCAACATCTACGGCGTCAGCATCGCCAAATACACGGGCGACTGGTACGTCCAGCTGCGCCACCAGAACATCGTCTCGGCGGGCTCGCACGGGACCGGCGAACGCCTGCTGGCGCGCTGGTATTACGCGGGCGATGCCGATACATATGCCGAGGCGACCGTCAACAGCGGCCGCAGCGACGATCCCCTGAGCCTCGTGGGCGGCCAGAGCCGCTCCGGCGGCGGCAGCGCGACCTGGGTGCGCTACTGGACGCCGCAGTGGGGCACGCGCGTGGGCGCTTCCTTCTCGCGCGCGCGCGGCGCCGACAACCAGCGCGGCGTCACGTTCTCCCTGTACCGCCGATGGTAAGCGCGACACCACCCGCCCGCCGGCACGACGACCCGCCGCCGCGCTTCGCCGGCAAGCTGCTCGCCCGCGTGAAGGGTGCGCTGGCGACGGCGCTGGAAACCCTGCCGGCACTGCTGGCCGGCTGGCTCGTGCTGCGGATCGCGGAGACGATCCACGCGGGTGCCGGCGGCATCAAGGTGTCCGTGCTGTTCGGCCCCGCGCTGGCAAACGACCTGTTGGCGCTGGCCCGTTATGCTTTTGTCTTCCTGCTGGGCGCCGTGCCGCTGGCATTTCTGCCGCGCCGGCGCTGGCGCGTCATGGCGCTCGGCGTGCTGTGGAGCGCGCTGCTGGCGGCGCAGGCGGGCCTGCTGCAATACCACTGGACGGCCGGCGTGCCGCTCGGCGCCGACCTGTTCGGCTACTCGCGCGCGGAGATCGCGACGACGGTCGGCGGCCGCGCGCAGCCCGGCATCGGCCTGCTGGTCGCGTACGTGCTCGCCCTGGCCGCATTGGTCGGCATCCTCGTCGCGAGCTTCCGGCCGTGGTGGCCGCGCGCGCGCGCGCGTGCGGCGCTCGTTGCGGCGCTGCTGAGCATCGGCGCGTACAAGCTGCTGCCCGACCACTTCGCGCCGGCCGCCGCCGACACGGAGGCGGGCGTCGACTACCTGCGCAACAAGATGGCGTATTTCATCGACCGCAGCGTGGCCCACGTGGCCGGCGAGCAGGGCACCGCCACGCACGCGCAGGCGAAGGGCCTGCCGTGGACCGGCAAGGATCCGCGCTATCCGTTCGCCCACGCGGAGCGCACGCCGGACACGCTCGGACCGCTGTTCAACACGAAGCCGGGCGCGCCGCCGAACATCGTGTTCATCATCGTCGAAGGCCTCGGCCGCAGCTTTTCCGGACCCGGCGCCCGTTTCGGCAGCTTCACGCCGTTCCTCGACGAGCTGGCCGGCCGCAGCCTGTATTTCGAAAACTTCCTGGCGGGCCAGGGCCGCACGTTCGGGGTGCTGCCGACCGTGTTCGGTTCGCTGCCGTTCGGCGACAATGGCATGTCGGCGCTCGGCGAGCGCATGCCGCGCCACGCCTCGCTCCTGTCGATCCTGAAAGACCAGGGCTACCACCTGGAGTACGCGAGCGGCTCGAACCTCGAGTTCGACAACCAGGGCCTGTTCCTGCGCCGCGAAGGCGTCGCCGACTTCATCAGCGAGACCGACTACAAGCCGCCTTACCAGCGCAGCAACTACTGGGGCTACGACGACCGCGCGCTGATGGAGACGGCCATCGCGCGCCAGCGCGACGACCCGCGGCAACCTTCCGTGCGCATCATCCAGACGACGAGCACGCACGATCCGTTCACGTTCCCGGACAAGCCGAAGTATCTGCGGAAGGTGGGCGAGCGCCTGGCCGCGCTCGGGATCGCGGAAGGGGCTAACCCCGCGTACACGGGCCAGCGCGAGGTCTTCGCCAGCATCCTGTTCGCGGACGACGCGCTGCGCCTGTACTTCGAGCAGGCGGCGCAGCTGCCCGGCTACGACAACACGATCTTCATCGTGACGGGCGACCACCGCCTGCCCGAGCTGCCGATGGACACGCGCATCGAGCGCTACCACGTGCCGCTGATCGTGTTCTCGCCCCTGCTGAAGGCGCCGCGCGCCATCAAGGCCGTGTCGTCGCAATTCGACATCGCGCCGTCGCTGCTCGCCTTCCTCGGCCACGGCTACGGCCTGCGCACGCCGGCGCAGGTGACGTGGCTGGGTACGGGTCTCGATACCGAGCCGGCGTTCCGCAACCTGCACGTGATCCCGCTGAAGCAGACGAAGACGGAGCTGTCCGACTTCGTGTCCGGTGCCGTGTACCTGGCGCAAGGGCGGCTGTTCGCGCTCGCCGACGGCATGCGCCTGGACCGCGCGGCCGACGAGGGCGCTCTGGCGCGGGCCCGGGCCCAGTTCGACGCCTTCCTCGTCGCGAACCGCCAGGCCGGCAGCGCCGCCGCGCTCGAACCCGCGCCGGCCGCGCTGGCGCCCTGGCACGAGGACGGTCGCAAGCTGCGCAGCGTGGACCTCGCGGCGGAAGCGGACCAGGTCGCCGTGAACGACCTGCGCCGCGGCGCGGACGGCAGCGTCGAGGCGACCATCGTCAACCAGGGTACGACGACGTCGGGCGCGTTCGTGCCGCTGCTCGTCATCAGCGACGCGGGCGGCCTGGAACTGGGCGAGACGGCCGGCGAGATCCAGACCCTGGCACCCGGCGCGTCCGTGAAGGTCGCGCTGAGGGCGAAGCTGGGCCGTCTCCCGCACGGCAAGTATTTTGTCTCGATGATCCCGTCGCACCCGGAAACGGGGCGCTCGATCGGGATCGGGCAGTACCACGTGGAGATGCCGCTGTGACGGCGCGCCGGTGGGCCGCCGCGCTGCTGCTGGCGCTATCGACGCTGCCGCTCGCGCAGGCGGGCGATACGGGGCCCGGTCCGCGCGCGATCTGGATCTGGGAAGGCGAGTCGTACGCCATGCTCGAAGACGACGCGGCCGCGCGCACCGCCATCGCGTTCCTGAAGGATAAGGCGATCGCCGCGGCTTACGTGTACGCCGACGCGTACGAAGGGCGCAACCTGATCGCCGCGCAGCCCGCGCGCTACCGGACGCTCATCCGGCGCATGCACGCGGCCGGGCTGAAGGTGCAGGCGCTGCTGGGGTCAGGCTATCTGCACACGGAACGCTACCTGCTGCCCGGGCACCGCCGGGCCGCGCAGGCGATGCTGCAGCGGGTACTGGACTACAACGCGGCCGCCGCGCCCGACGAGCGTTTCGACGGCATCAGCCTCGACATCGAGCCGCACATCCTCGATGCGTGGAGCACCCGCAAGATGGAATTGCTGGGCGAATTCCTCGACATGTCGGACGCACTGATGCGCCAGAAGAATGCGGTGGCGCCGAACCTGCCGATGGGCCCCGCGATCCCGTTCTGGTACGACGGCATGTCGATCGAGTGGAAGGGCAAGCGCAAGCCGATGAACGAGCACGTTCAGGACCTGTACGACACCGTCGCGCTGATGGATTACCGCGACCATGCGGCGGGCGCCGACGGCATCGTCAGCCATGCGCGCGACGAACTCGATTACGGCGCGAAGACCGGCAAGCCCGTCGTCATCGGCGTGGAGACGATGCCGAACGCCATCCGCAAGGTGTCGTTCCACCACCTGCGGGAAGGGGACATGGAGCGCGAATTGGCGGAAACGGCGCGCGCCGTGGGCGCCGCGCCGTCCTTCGGCGGCTTCGCGATCCACCATTACGGCGCGTACCGGCGCTGGCTCGGGATCGACTAGCGCACCACCAGTACCGGGATATCGCAGTGGATCAGCACCCGCTGCGTCTCGCTGCCCAGCAGCCGCGCGGCCATGCCGTGGCGGCCGTGCGAGGCCATCACGATCACGTCGCAGCCGCGTGCGCGCACCGTCGCGATGATGCCTTCCCACGGCGGGCCGGGCGGCGCCAGCACCGTCTCCCACGGCACGCCGGCCTCGGTGGCGCGCCGCACGACATAGTCGAGCGCGTCGCGGCCCTGGCGGTCGGCCTCGGCGCGCCAGGCGTCGTAGAACGGGCCGCCGATGTCGCCCGTCGCGAGCAGCGGCGACTCGCCCGCCACGTGCACGCCGACGATCGTGCCGCCGCCCAGTTTAGCCAGTCCCAGCGCGGACCCGAGGGCGGCGGCGCCCCGTTCGGTGCCGTCGACGGGGACGAGGATGCGCTTGTACACGGTTACTTCCTCCCGGAAGCGCGGGGTCGCATGACCATCACGGGCACGTGGGCGTCGGCCAGCACTTTCTGCGTCACGCTGCCGGCCAGCAGCCGCGACAGCCCGCGCCGGCCGTGCGAGCCCATGAAGATCAGGTCGCAGGCGTGGCTGTCGGCCGTCGCAAGGATGGCGTCGGCCGGCGAGTAGTCGAGCACGGCCAGCGAGGTGCATTTTACGCCGGCCGCCTCGGCGGCATTGGCGACCTTGCGCGCGTGTTCCCTGGCGGCGGCCAGCAGGACGGCGTCGTCGAGGCCGGGGTCGATGGCCATCGCGGCTTCCGCCGACGCGATGGGCGGTTGCGGCTGGCCGACGGCGAGCACGACGACTTCGCTGCCATGGGCGCGCGCGAAGGCGATGGCGGCCTGCTCGGCGGCGGCGGAGACGTCGGAACCGTCCGTGGGGACGAGGATACGGTCATACATGATTGCCTCCTGAGAGTCCGGTGGGGACGATCTCAGGATGGCGAATCTATCAAGCAGTTTCTTTGATCTATATCAAATGGTCCGGAAACTTCCTTCCGCCACGATGCGCCCGCCGCCCCCGACGGCGAAGCTGCCGGCCGCGAGGTCGGCGCCGAGCACCAGTTCGCTGCCGAGCGCGGCCGGCGCCCGGAAGCGGCCTTCCAGCGCGAGGATGCGCCGGCCGCACGCCTGTTCCAGCTCGGCGCACGCGCGCGCCAGCGTGTGCATGCCATGGACGATCGGGCGCTTCATGCCCATCAGGCGCGCGCTCCACGTCCACAGGTGGATCGGGTTCCAGTCGCCCGAGATGCGGGCGTAGGCGCGGCCGGTATTGCGGGGCAGGCGCCATCCCGTCAGCACGGGCAGGTCGCGCGCTTCCTGGCGGCGTTTCCTGCCGGCCTGGCCGCGCACGACGAGGTAGGTGCTGCGGCACGTAAAAATGTCGGTGCCCTGCTGGCGCGCGACGGTGTCCAGCTCTGCATACACGGCGCCGTTCTCGGCCGGCGGCCGGATGTTGACGGTCGTCGACAGCACGAGCGGCATGTCGCGTAGTGGCTCGGACAGCGCCCGGAGGGCGTTTTCCGTGTGCACGGTGCCGGGCAGGCGGAACGGGAACGCGTCGTCCAGCATCGTCGCCACGTGGGCGCGCTGGGCCAGCAGGTAGTAATAGGTGACGGGGATGCCGTCGTCGCGGAAGCCGAGGGCCTGGCGGTAGCGCCGCAGCTGGTTCGAATCGATGCTGTCGAGCACGTATGCGGTGCGCGGGGTGCGCACGCCGTTCAGGCGGCGCGGGCGTTTGAACAGGGCGCGCAGCAGGGTGGCGGCGCCCAGTGAGGGAAGCGGTGACGGAGAGTCGGCTGTCATCGTGGACTTCGGAAAACCAAAATCCCATTGTGCCTGAAATTCTGGGTTCCTTTGCAAGACTTGTGAAATCGGCTCATCCGCGCTACCCTAGCGTATTGGTATAAAGAATCGCAGTTTTAGATGAGGATGGAATGAAGAAGCAAGCGTTGTTGGTGTTGGCACTGTCCGCGGCGGGTGTCGCCACGGCCCAGGAGACCGTGAAGATCGGCCATGTGGCGTCGATGACGGGACCGGTGGCCCATTTCGGCAAGGACAGCGAAAACGGCGTGCGCATGGCGATCGACGCGCTGAACGCGCGCGGCGCCACGATCGGCGGCAAGAAGGTGAAATGGGTGCTCGTGCCGGAGGACGATGCGGGCGACCCGAAGGCGGCGACCACCGCGGCACAGAAGCTGGCGGATGCGAAAGTGAACGCCGTGATCGGCCACGAGACGTCCGGCACGACGATCCCGGCCGCGAAGATCTACAACGACGCGGGCATCCCGCAGATCTCGCCGTCGGCCACGAATCCGAAGTACACGCAGCTGGGCTACAACACGGCGTTCCGTGTCGTCGCGAACGACATCCAGCTGGGCCGCGCGCTGGGCCGCTACGCCGTCACGACGATGGGCGCGAAGCGCATCGCCGTCATCGACGACCGTACCGCCTACGGCCAGGGCCTCGTCACGGAATTCACGAACAGCCTGCGCCAGCAGGGCGTGAAGCCGGTCGCGCGTGAATTCACGAACGACAAGGCGACGGACTTCGCCGCCATCCTGACGCGTATCCGCGCCGGCAACCCGGACCTCGTGTTCTTCGGCGGCATGAACGCCGTGGCGGGCCCGATGCTGCGCCAGATGAAACAGCTGGGCATCAACGCGAAGATGATGGGCGGCGACGGCATCTGCTCGGACGCCATGCAGCCATTGTCGGGCAATACGATGACGGATGGCCAGGTCGTGTGCGCGGAAGCGGGCGGCGTGGAAGAGAAGGGCAAGGCCGGCATGGACAAGTTCCGCGCCGACTATAAAAAGCGCTTCGGCATCGACGTGCAGATCATCGCGCCGTATTCGTACGACGCCGTGCTGGCGATCGCAGCGGCGATGGACAAGGCGGGATCGAGTGCGCCGGCGAGATACCTGCCGGAGCTGGCGAAGGTCCGCTATCCGGGCGTTACCGGCACCATCGCGTTCGACGCCCACGGCGACATCCGCGACGGCGTGCTGACCCTGTACACGTTCAAGGGCGGCCACCGCACCCCGATCGGCGTCACGAAGTAACGCTAGTCCGCGCGGGTGCGCGCATCAACTCGTCCACCAGCCGGCGGGTGGCCTGCAGCACCTGCTCGGACACGGCCGGGTTGCCCTTGGCGGCGCCGCGCGCCACCGCGAGACTGCCGATCATCGTGGACACGACGACCATCGCGCGGGCGAGGGCGTCGCTGCCCGGTTCGTTCTGCGCGATCTGGCGCTCGAACGCGCGCACCATCACCATATAGCCCTCGGCGAAGCGGGCGCTGAGCGCGTTGTCCTGGCGCCCGATCTCGCTGGCCGACGCCGCCATCGCGCAGCGGTTGCCGAAGTCGTCGCGCGACTCCAGCGACAGGTAGCGGTCGAGGAAACGCGCGAGGTCGGGCATGCCGTCCACCGTGCCCGAATACATGCGCGAATTGGCCTGATCGAGGCCATACGACAGGGCTTCCAGCGCCAGCTCGTCCTTCGACCGGAAATGGGCATACAGCGCCCCGTGGGTGAGACCCGCCTCCTTGCTGATCTCGGCGACCCCGACGCCGTCGATGCCGCGTTCGCGGAACAGTTTGCTCGCCGCGCGGATCAATGCGGCCCGGTTGTCTGCGGCCTTCTCTTTGCTGATTCTCATGCTGTGCGTGTGGTGCAGGAAGCGCGCGGCGTTGGCTGGGCGGCGCGATTCGATAGGATGAAATTATGATTGTGCTTGCGAGTATATCGCTTCGCGGGTAGCGCTGCGCGTAGCGAAATTGTTGACATTGGCACGGGCCACGGGGAATGCACCATCCTGGTGAGCGGGGGCTGAAGTTACATTTCGTTCGCCACGTTCAGCCGGGCGGGCCGGTCGCACGAATGCTGCTATCCTGCGCTTGCCCGTTCAACCACCGACCATGGAGATCCACGGCGATGCTCGCCGCATCACGTCCCGAACCTGTGCGCTCCGATGCGCCGTTCTACGTTGTCCTGAATGCCGGCTCCGGCCGGACCGAGACCGACCTGCGTTGCACGACGATCCGCGACGTGCTGGGTGCGGCGGGACGGTCGTGCGAACTGGAGGTCGTGCACGACGCGGCGAAGCTGGCGGACGCGGCGCGCGTCATGGCCGGGCGGGCGGCGCGCGACGGCGCCATCCTCGTCGCGGCGGGCGGCGACGGCACGCTCAACACGGTCGCGCATGCGGCCGTCGCGCACGGCTGCGTGTTCGGCGTGCTGCCGCAGGGAACCTTCAACTATTTCGGCCGCACGCATGGCATCCCGGAAGACCTGGCCGAGGCCGTGCGCGCGCTGCTGCAAGCACGCGTGCGGCCCGTGCAGATCGGCCTGCTGAACGAGCGCATCTTCCTCGTGAACGCGAGCGTCGGCATGTATCCGCACCTGCTGGAAGAGCGCGAGCACGACAAGCGCCAGTACGGCCGTTCGCGCGTCGTCGCCCTGCTGTCGGCCATCAAGACGGCGCTGCGGGGCTACCGCAGCCTGCGCATCACGCTCGAACTGGACGGCCAGACGCGCCGCCTGCGCACGCCCACGGTCTTCGTCGGCAACAACCGCCTGCAGATGGAACAGGTGGGCATGCACGCGCTCGACCATGCGCTGGAGGAAGGACGGCTGGTGGCGATCGCGCCGCGGCCCGTCGGGCGCTTGCGGATGCTGGGTTTGCTCGTGCGCGGGGCGCTCGGGCGGCTGGGCGAGGCGGAGGATGTCCAGGCGTTCGCGTTCCGGAGCATGACGGTGCGCGCGCCGCTGCTGTCGGCGCGGCGCAAGCTCAAGACGGCGACGGATGGGGAAGTGTGCCGGATGCGGTTGCCGCTGCGCTTCGAAGCGCTGGAGGGGCGGCTCCTGCTGCTCGTGCCGCCAGAAGAGGCGGAGGAGGAGACCGCGGCAGGCGCCGCCGTCGCCGCGCGCTAGCCCTCGGTCGCCGCGACTAGCCAGGCCTCGAGCGCCTCCAGCGGCATCGGCCGGGCCATCAGGTAACCCTGCACCTCGTCGCAATCGGCCGCGCGCAGGAAGTCCAGCACCTCGGCCGTTTCCACGCCTTCCGCCACGACGGACAATTTCAGCGCATGGGCCATGTCGACGAACGCCTTGATGAAGTCGAAGGCGCTGATGCGGCCGTCGGCCTGCAGCACGAACGAGCGGTCCAGCTTGAGCACGTCGATGTGGAAGCGGCGCAGGTACGCAAGGCCGGAATAGCCGGTGCCGAAGTCGTCGACGGCCAGCTTGACGCCCAGCGCGCGCAGCTCGTCGAGCATGGCGGCCGTGCGGGGGATGTCTTCGATCAGGGCGCTTTCCGTCAGTTCCACTTCGAGGCAGTCGGCGGGGAGGCCGGTGTCCGCCAGCGCGGCGCGGACTTCGTCGACGAACCCCGGCTGCGCGAGCTGGCGCGCGGACACGTTCACGGACACGCGGATGGTGCGACCGTGGCGGTCGATCAGGCCGCGCGTCTGGCGGCACGCCTCGTTCAGCACCCAGCGGCCGATCGGCAGGATCAGGCCCGTCTCCTCGGCGATGGCGATGAATTCGCCCGGCGAGACGCGTCCCAGGTCCGCGCTGTTCCAGCGGATCAGCGCCTCGATGCCGACGACGTTCATCGTGCGCAGGTCGATGCGCGGCTGGTAGTGCAGCTCGAACTCGGCGCGTGCGAGGGCGGGCCGCAGCGCCATCTCGAGCGCCATGCGCGCCTGGGCCGCGAGCGTCATCGCCGGCTCGAAGAAGCGGTAGCGGTTGCGGCCCGCCCGCTTGGCGCCGTACATCGCCGTGTCGGCCGTCTGGAACAGCAGCTCGCGGGTGCCGGCGTCGTGCGGGAACATGCTGATGCCGATCGACCCGCCGGCCGTCACTTCCTGGCCGCCCACGAGCACCGGCAGCGCCAGCGCGTCGAGCAGCTTGGCCGCGATCACTTCGGCATCCTGCGCGCCCGCGCACTCGGCCGCCACGACGAATTCGTCGCCGCCGAGGCGGGCGATCACGTCGCCCGGCCGCATCACCTTGCGCAGCCGCGCCGCGACTTCGCACAGCAGCGCGTCGCCCAGCTCGTGGCCGAACGAATCGTTGACTTCCTTGAAGCGGTCGAGATCGAGGAACATGACGGCGACGGCGCGGCCGTGCGGGCACTCGTCGAGCATGCGCTGGACGCGTTCCTGCAGCAGCGCGCGGTTGGGCAGGCCCGTCAACGTGTCGTGCGTGGCCAGTTGCTGCAGGCGGCGTTCGGCCTGCTTGCGGTCCGTGATGTCGCTCATCAGGCCGGTCACGGATTCCACGTTGCCGCACGGGTCGCGCCGCACGCTCCCGTTGAACAGTACGTGCACGGCGCCGCCTTGGGCGTGGCGCAGCACCGCCTCCACGCCCTGCACGGGGGCGTCGGCGTCGTGCGCCGCGAGGCCGTGCCAGGGGAAGGCGACGAACAGCTCGTCGAGCGTGCGCCCGAGCAGCGCGGTGCGCGTGTGGCCCGAGAGTGCGCACAGCGCCGGGTTGACGTCGAGGACGCGGCCGTCCGCGCTGGCCAGCACATAGCCGGCCGGCGTCATCTCGATGACTTCGCGGAAGCGCCGTTCGCTGGCGCGCAGCTGGCGCTCCGCTTCCTCGCGCTCCGTCAGGTCGCGGATGATGGCCTGGAAGTATTCCTGGCCGCCGTCCTCGAAGCGCGAGATGTGCACCTCGGCCGGGAAGCTGGTGCCGTCCTTTCTCCGCTTGGCCATGCGCAGCAGGTGCGTCTGGCCGGCGCGCAGGCTGTCGAGCATGCCGGACGTGTAGGCGTGGTGGCCGTCGATGTCGCTCACGGACAGGCCGATGAATTCGTCTTCCGTGTAGCCGAAGCGGGCGCACGCGCGGCCGTTGGCGGCGATGATGCGCAGGTCGGCGTCGGCGATCACGATGCTGTCGCCGGCTTCCTGGAACAGGTTGCGGAAGCGCTGCTCGCTCTTGCGGACGGCGTCCAGCGCGACGCGCTTGGCGGTGACGTCATGGAAGTAGACGGAGAGCCCGTCGGGCGTCGGGTAGCAGCGTACCTCGACCCACGTCGCCGACGGCTGCCAGTACGCTTCGAAGAAGCCGGATTCGCCGCTGGCGAGCGCGCGGCGGTAGTGCTCGACGATGGCCGTCCCCTCGAGCGCGGGCGCGACCTCGAGCAGGTGGCGCCCGACATTCGGCGCCACGTCCACGCCGATGAAGGCGCCGGCCTTGCGGTTGGCGTACGTGATGCGCCAGTCGCGGTCGATGGCGAAGAACGCGTCGCCGATACTCTCCAGCATGTCGTTCATGCGCTCGCGCGAGCGTCTCAGTTCGTCGCGCGCCGCGCGGTGCGCGGTGACGTCGCGCGCGCTCGCGTACACGAGCCTGGCGTGCGCGGACCAGCGCGCGGACAGCGACAGATAGATCGTCGCGCCGTCCTTGCGGCGCCAGCGCAGTTCGCGCTCGTGGCACGGCCGGCCGGCCAGCAGGTCGGCCGTGAGCGTGTCCAGGGCCGCCCGCTCGTCCGGATGCAGCAGTTCGCGCACGGGACATCCCGCCAGCTCGACCGGGCTGTAGCCGAGGATGTCCCCGGCCGCGGCGTTGGCGCGCACGATGCGGCCGGACGCGTCCAGCACGACCATCAGTTCGAAGGCAAGATCGATATGCGCGATGTAGTCGGCGGCGGAGGCGGGCAGGGCCGGCGCGTTCATGATGTGTTTCCAGTCAGACCGGGGATGATGCGGAAGGAGCCGGCGCGGGCGCACGGAAGGAAGATTGTATCATTCCTCGCGGCAACTCTTTCCCCGAGTGACGCGTAAACACAACATCATGCAACGGGACAGGCCCGCCCGGTGGACGGGCCCGTGGTGGTGTTACAGGGACTCGTCCGTATCGAGATCGTCCGGCGTCAACCGGTTCCGGCCCGACCGGCTCCCCTGGCCGCCGCTCTGCATGTTGCCGCCGCCACGGCTGCCCCGTTGCGAATTGTCGCCGGGCCCGCTGCCGAGGTCGGACTGCGACTGGTTGCCCTGGTCGAGGTTGCCGCTCTGGAGGTTGCCCTGGTCGCCGCGCTGCGCGTTGTCGCCCGGCCCGCTGGCCAGGTCGGAATTCTGCTGGTTGCCGGCACTGTTCAGCCCATCATAGTTCCGGCCTTGCTTGCCCTTGCCTTTGTGGTCCTGTTTGCTCGGCATAATCGTCTCCTTGAACGGTACGTGACATGCCATGGTAGGCCGCCTGCCGGGGCCGACAATCGGCGCAGGCGTCAGGCGATTGTAGGACCAGTCGGACAGGACTCGACAGTGATTCGACGCGGCGCGAATTGGGAACGATTGCATGTCAAACATTGACAAAATATTCAATCCGTGGCGCAATCCATGGTCGGCCCACAGTGTGGTCAGCATTTACGAAAAAAATGACAATGAGCAGAAGCAGTACAGGTAAGGTAAGGGGAACGGGGCGGACTACACTGGAAGAGGTGGCGGCGCACGCGGGCGTATCGACGATGACGGCATCGCGCGCCCTCAGCCAGCCGCAACTGGTGTCCGAGGCGACTCGAACCAAGGTGGAGCAGGCGGTGGTGGAACTGGGCTACGTGCCCAACCGCGCCGCGCGGGCCCTCGCGTCGGCGCAGTCGCGCGTGATCGTGGCGCTCGTGCCGTCGCTGTCGAACGTCGTGTTCACGGCCGTGCTCGACGGTATTCATGACGCCATCGAACATGGGCAGTACCAGCTCCTGATCGGCAATACGCGCTATTCGGATGCCGAGGAAGAAAAGCTGCTGCTCACGTATCTGCAGTCGAATCCGGACGGCATCCTGCTCTCCGGCCTCACGCACAGCCCGCAGGTCGAGCGCATGCTGGCCGCGTCGCGCATGCCGGTCGTGTCGATGATGGACCTGGCCGACGAACCGGGCGACCTGTCGGTGGGCTTTTCGCAGCACGACGCCGGCAATGCCATCACGCGCCACCTGATCGAGCGCGGCTACAAGCGCATCGCGTTCGTCGGTGCGCAGCTCGACGAGCGCACGCTGCGCCGCGCGGACGGTTACCGGCAGGCGATGCAGGCGGCCGGCCTGGCCGATCCGAAGCTGGAGATCATGGTGCCGGACCCGTCCACCATCGCGCTCGGCGCCGAGCTGATGCGCCACGCACTGGACACGCTCCCGGATTGCGATGCCGTGTTCTTCTGCAACGACGACCTTGCGCACGGCGCCATCTATTATTGCCAGCGCCACGACATCCGCGTGCCGCAGGACGTCGCCATCGCCGGCTTCAACGACCTGCCGGCGTCCGCGTGGATGGTGCCGTCTTTGACGACCATCGACACGCCGCGTTACCGCATCGGGTACGAGGCAGCCTCGCTGCTGCTCGACGTGATCGGCGGGAAGGAGCCGCGCGAGCGGCGGATCGACCTCGGCTTCACGTTGCGCGAGCGGGAAAGCACCTGATCCGGCCAACGGCCGCGAAAAAAATCACCCGGTTGAGCTTTACATTTCCCGTGGAAACGTTACACTGTCAGCATTGCTTGTTAGCGCTACCAGCCGGTGGCGCCGGCAGGCGGTGCGGGTGCGCGGGGGGCTGCGCACTCTTCAAATATCTCCTCTTAGGGACTGGTCGCTTAGCGCTTCCGGTCCTGTTTTTTTTGAGGGCTGTGTTCGCGGTTGATGCGCGACGTTGTCTTTTCCATCATCCGGAATGAAACCCTGAAGTTGCTCCGAGAGTAACAGCTGCGTACACTGCGCTATTCATACCGTCGGATATCGGCCTGAAGCGGACTCAAAAGAACGAGGACACCAATGATTTATCTCGACTGTTCGGGCGTACGGTTTGGCTCTCAGCTGGACGAGAAGCATTTGTTTGAATGGGCCATGGAGATTCCCGGAGTCCTTCGGTGGGAACACGATACATTGGTGGTTAAAACGAACCTGTCGCAGGCGTCCCTTAGAGACCTGTTAGCTCTGTTCAGTCGCTATCGAATACCGATGTCTCAACTTGCTCAGTTCCGTACGCCCAGAAACGAAGGCTGGTTCGCGGTACCGCAGACGTACTGGCATGGTCGGGTGTTTGGCAAGGCGGTCCGGTAACAGTGTGCCCCGGGAGGTCTCAAGCAGATCGGATGCTGCTGGTCGTGCCTGTGCGTGGAGTTTTCAGCGGGGCAAGATGTTGTGCGGCCCCCAACGGCCGGGATCGGCCAAAAGCGGACAGTTGGAACGTACAAATCACCAGTCGATGATCTATTTCATGAGACCGAACTTCCACGATGTAGCCGGGCTATGGGACCGCAATGGTTCGCTCCGGGACATCTACGTTCAAAATACAAAAGCTGTGCACTGGGATCGCTTCGACCAGCTGCTCAGCCAATATAAATGCACCTACACCTTCGACGGGTTGCCACTACCGTTTCCCGGATCGCGGAGCGCCCTGGCCAATCGCGACGGCTGTCATTTGCTGTCGATCCTACTGGATGGCCCAGTTATAAATTGCCACTTCTTCATCCCCGAGCAGTTAGAACTCGACATCTCCCCAAAGGAGGTTGCGGAGTCATTGGAACATGAGCGTGTCCTAACATTCGTAGAGAACCTTGCTGAGGCGCTAGAACTTCCTGCGGACATCACTCCTGAAAACTGCGAGCAAAAACCCTTCATTACGTATTTCCCGGAGACGAAATCGTGGCTCGTGCACGATGATCCGCAGTAGCTATCAATGTCTGCTTCGGGTCGGAAGCGGAAGTTCGTGAGAGTCGGTGACGCTTTTCACATGGGCAGCATGGTAAGCTCGCCCAACCCTCCGCTATCGGCCAGAAGCGGCCATACAACGTACCCGACCTAAATCCGCAGATTTCGGCTGCCCATCTATGCACGAATACATTGAACGACTACAGGCGCCCCGCGATCACATGCTTCATTTGTGGTTTGAACCTTGGGCAGAAGGCCTAGGTTTCCCGGCCGGTACGGCCGTCGAACTTCGCGCATTCTCGCCCCTCCTAGGCAAGCTCGAGCTTGATGCAACGCCCGAACGAACGGCAGTCTACGGATGGGCTGGCAGCACATTGCAAGTCTTCGCTAACGGAACACTTGTTCATTCATTCGATCAAGCCGTTCCAGAAGTTCTCTCTAAGCTATCCACCCGAGAAAACATTACTCTGCTTTTCGGCGCACCACCTGTGCCCACGTCCGAAGAAGGTGGAAGTCCACGCAAGCGTCCGTGGTGGCGGATCTGGGATAGGCATTAAGCACTCGCCATTGACTGGTGTGACGTTTGGGCGCTGGCGAAAACGACGACAAGGTAAGACCGATCCTTCAATGGATACGGTTTGAAGTAGGCAAACACCTTCCGTCCAACGTCCGCAATGGGTCGGTAGCGGCCGGTCGTGACAGTTTGTGGATTTTCCAACCTGGCAAATTGCTATGCTTAGCCGAACGGCTGAGATCGGCCAGGAGCGGACGGTCACGCTTACAGATGCGGTCGAAAGGAGAAAGAATCGCGATGGTCGAATACCGCACTCAGCCAGTCGAGCCTGCCGTGCTTCTCGAAGAGCTGTCTTCTTTTTGCCAAGTCGCGGCAGCCAAAGGTACAGGGTCCGCGATTCTCATGTTTGGCTGGGATAGCAATTTGGGGATCGAAGAAATGTGGCAAGACATTCCTCTGCCCGTGGCGGACATCGTTGACTATTTGCAAGCTGCAGAGCACGCCGGAACGATCACTGTCGGGAAGTCGGACATTTTTGTGAAGGCCGATGGATTGGAAATCACCCTATGTCACGAAGGTGATCTCCACATCGAAGCCGAGGACGCCGCAGCACAGCCGTTTCTTGAGCGTTGGGAAAGCAAAGGCTTCATGCCATACGAGGTTCTAGCCCATACCCGACCATAAACGACGTACTGCGTCGAAGTCCGCTTTGGGTCGAAAGCGGTCTCAGCCAAAGAATCGCACCCGGCCAAAGGCGGCTTTTCATTTCTCAACCATACAAAATGGCAGGCAGAGCTTCATTTAGACCGAAGGACAATGTGACAGATTCCGTTCAGAAGACACTTTGTCGTTCAATTCGTTTCTCGGGTTAATGAGACGGAAGCTGTTTTCGCGTTCGGGATGACGTTCAATGTCATGAACCACCTCGGCTCATTCGTCGCGACACTCAAGACCGCCCTTGCGCGGTCACGAGCAAGGCTGGTCGACGTTCGAAATGAATTGTTCATGGCAGCACGTGCTCCTCGCCACAGCGCAGACAAGCGCGAATTCGCTGTCGATGCCGAGCTTCTGTCACACTCCCAACGATGGATCGGTGAGCGGCGCTTGTCGCGATGAATTACGGTCTCGAACGCCCGTCCACGGGTCGTGAGCAGAAGTACACGTTAAGGACTCATGGCGAGCGTGCGCGCAAACAGACCGCGCCCATCGTCCAGGCATTTCTGGCGCGGGCCGTCGTCGGCGTATCAACGCTCCGATGACGGCCTACTGTACCAGCTGACGGCGTTACGGCACCGTCACCTCGACCCGATACGTGCGCCCGGCTTCGATGCCACCGATGCGCGCTTCCGGCAGCGTCTGCCCGTCGCACACGACCGTCGTCCGCCCGACCGCGCCGCGCGTCACGCTGACGTCGAACGTGGCCCCGCGGAACACGCGGCGCACGCGCATGGACGGCCAGTGCGACGGCAGCTGCGGGTTCACGACGAGGCCCGCCGCATCGCCCTTCAGGCCGCACAGGCCTTCGACGATCGAACGATAGACCCACGACACGGTACCCGTGTTGAACAGCTGGCTCGAACGGCCGGCCGTGCGCGGGTATTCCTTCCACGCGCCGCGGTAGTAATTCGGAATGAACACGGGAAGCTGCCCGCGCCGCAGGTAGTCGTCCTCGCCCGGTCCCGGAATCATCTTGCGCAGCGCGTCCCACGCGCGGTCCGGCTGCGCGATCGTGTACAGGCTGTAGATGTAGAACACGGACGCGTGGTTGTACACGGCGCCGTTCTCCGCCGATCCCGGGTGCTTCTGCGTCACGCGGCCCACATCCTCGCGCATCGCGGAATAGGGCGGGGCGAACATCTGCACGCCGTACGGGGTGTCGAGCTGGCCGTCGATCTCCGCCAGCATCGTCGCGCGCTGCTTCTCGTCCGGCGCGCCGCTGAGGAACGCCCAGCTCTGCGGGTTCAGGTAGATGCGGCCCTCCTTGTCGTCGCTCACGCCGAAGATCACGTCGTCGTCCGTGATGCCGCGGGCGTACCAGGCGCCGTCCCACAGGTGCAGGTTCGCGGCCGTGTTCATGTCGAGCGCGCCGGCGCGGAAGTGGTCCGTGCGCCAGTCGTCGCCGCGCGCCGCGCACACGTCGGCCCACAGGTTCAGCGCGTACGCGGCCGCCACGGTCAGCCAGCCGGACACGCCGCGGCCCTTGTACCCGACCATGTTCATCGGGTCGCACCAGTCGCCCTGTTCGATGTAGGAGAGGCCGCGGTGGTCGCGCTTGTGCAGCAGCCAGTCCATCGCCATCGAGATCCGTTCATACGCCGTGAGCGCCATGCCGTCGTGGCCCGTGACCGGTTCGTCCAGGATCGCGTAGTCGCCCGTCTCGTCGAGATAGGCCTGCAGGCACACGGGCAGCCATACGCAGTGGTCCGTGTGCGGCACCTGGTTGATGTACTTGAGCTCCGCACCTTCGAACAGCAGGATCCCGTCCGGCATGGCCCCGTTCGTACCCTGCTGCGACAGCGCGTGCAGGAATGCGGCGCGCGCGACGGCGGGCTTGATGAACGCCATCCCCATGTTGTCCTGCAGGTAGTTGCGGGTCTGCGGGTCCGTGCTGAGGCGGTTGACGTCGCCGTGATAGAACACCTGGCGCGCGAGCCAGTGGTTGACGAAGTTGTCGAACTCCGCGTCCGGCGTCTCGACCTCGACGCAGCCGGCGCCCTGGTCGGCATACGCTGCGTAGTCGCGGGCCGCGGCGGCGAACTGCTCCGCGCCGAGGTAGCGCCGCTGCATGGACGCGATCTCGGCGTCGTCGCGCGCGGGGCCGAACAGGAAGCGGCGCGTCACGGTGGCCTCGGCATCCAGTGCGAGGCGATATTGCACGACCGCGGCGGGCGTTTCGTAGCGGGCGTCGCCGCCGGCCAGGCGCTCGTTGCGCAGCGCATCCGGCGCATGCAGGCCGCCTTCGCCTTCGAACTGGCCCTGGTTCGCTTCCCACGCATCCGGCGCGGTCTCGCACAGGAAGTACGTCCTGTCCTTGAAATCCTTGTTCTTGAAATAGTCCTGCAGCTTCTGGTAGGGCGTCACGCTGGACGCGACGATGCCGCCGAGGTCCGCGCGGTATTCGGCCGACTGGTTCATCCACGACATGTAGCCGATCGTGAAGTAGGGATAGACGCTGACCTTGCGCGGCCGGCCGCTGACGTTGGTCACGGTGAGGGTCCACAGCTCGGCGACGTCGTCGACCGGGACGCCCAGGCGCAGGTCGATGCGGATGCCCAGCTTTTCGACGGTCCAGGCGAGGTCGTCGCGGCCGACGGAAAAGCTGAAATGGTCGGGCGCCGCGCGCACGGGTTCGTGCGGCGCCGAGAAGATCTCGCCCGTCTCTTCGTCCTTCACGTAGAAGAAGCGGCCCGGATGATGCGCGTAATAGGCCTGCTCCGGCTGCATGAAGGTCTTCGCCTCGAGGTTCGGCGCGTGCGAATACTTGGCCGGTTCCGGCTGCATGAACTGGGCGGTGGCGTAGCCGCGGCACGTCACCTGGATCATCATCCGGCGGTTCCACAGGAAGCCGCCGGCGTTCGGCATGGCGGTCGGGCTCGCGAGGTCGTAGCGTGCGCCGTTCTCGGTCGGTTGCAGCATGGTCTTTCCTTGTCGTTGTTATTCGCGTTGTTTATTCGATGAGAGGCTTGCGCGCGGCCAGCTCGGTCTGGATGCGCGCAAGCTGACTGGCATTCAGGTTATAGAAGCACATCACGGCGACGGCGGCGACGGCGAACGCCGCCGGGATGAAGGACATGAGCCACACGATCCCTTCGCGCGACCCGGTGGCCTGCACGGCGTTGGGGACGTAGCCGAGGGCCGTGAACACGGACCCGATCACGGCGACGGCGACCGCGGTGCCCAGCTTTTGCGAGAACGTGGCGGCGGCGAACGTCATGGCGGTGGCGCGCCGGCCCGTGCGCCACTCGTTGTAGTCGGCCGTGTCGGCATACATCGAGAACGCCAGCGGCGACTTCGGCCCCAGCACGAGCCCCATCCCGCCCTGCAGCACGAACATCAGCCACACCTGGTCCGGCGGCACGAGGTAGAACGCGGCGGACAGCACGGCGGTGGTGCTCATCAGCACGATCATCAGCGTCTTCTTGTCGATGAACCGGGTCAGCAGCGGCGTGAGGGCTGCGCCGATGGCGGCCGTCACCATGTAGGTCGGCACGAACGAGCGCATCAGCTCCGGGCGCTCGACGACGTACTTGAAGTAATAGGCGGCGCTGGCGGTGCGCAGCGTGATCGTCACCATGATGATCAGGGCGAGGAAGAACAGCACCACCCACGGCCGGTTGCCCGCGAGGTCGCGCACGTCGCGCCACACGGCGTTCCTTTGCCCTGGCGGCGGGGCGATGCGCTCGCGTGTATTGAAGAAGGTGAGCACGAACAGCAGCGACGCGGCGACGCCCCACAGCAGCATCGTCAGCTGCCACCCGCGCTGGTCGTTACCGGCGCCGAGCCAGCGCACGAGGTCGGGCGTCGCGGCCGTCACGAGCGTGCTGCCCGCGAACGCGAAGATGAAACGCAGGCCGTTGATGGTCGAGCGCTGTTGCGGATCGGCCGACATCACGCCGGACAGCGCGTTGTACGGGATGTTCACGCACGTGTAGCACACCATCATCAGCAGATACGTCCCATAGGCCCAGGCGAGTTTCGCGTCGCCTTCCAGGCCGGGCGTCGTGTAGGTGAGGACGGCGGCGCCGGCCAGCGGGACGCACATCCACACGAGCCACGGACGGAACTTGCCGAAGCGGCTGTCCGTGCGGTCGGCGGCGGCGCCGATCATCGGGTCGGTGAACGCGTTGATGATCTTAATCGTCGACATCATCGTCGCGGCCGCGGCGGCCGAGATTCCGAACGTGTCCGTATAAAAGATCAGCAGGAACGTGGCGACGTTGGTCCAGTAAAAATTGAAACCCATGTCGGCCACGCCGTAGGCCAGCTTTTCGCGCCAGGGCAGCGGCGCCGCCGCGGGTGTGACTGCCGCGGCGGCCTGGGGCAGGGCGGCCGTCATCGGACTGCTCCGGCGGGATGAGGGAATGCGGCCATCTGTGTCTCCGGTCGTTGTATTGATAGCGCTAACACCGGCGAGTATGCCGCGCGCCGGGAGTCATGTCAATCGCCCGGATACTTCACGCCGGTCTGGGCGCGGATCTCGTCCAGCACGCCCATCAGGTGCAGGGTCTGCTCGTGCGTCATGGCCGGGCTTTCGATCAGGCCTTCGTTCCAGCAGCGCTGCGCCTCGATCGCCTCGTGCACGTAGCCGTTGCCGAGATACGGCGTCGGGATGACGCGGGCCGGCGCGTCGGCCAGCATCAGGGTGAGGGTGGGCGGACGGTGGAACGGCGCGTCCAGGCGCAGCTGGCCGTGGCGGCCGGACAAGGTGAGGAGACCCGGCGTGCGCGCCTTCAGCGAGCAGGCGCACGTGGACAGCGCGCCGCCCGCGTGGCGCAGGGTGAACACGGTCTGCAGGTCGACGCCCGTCGGCCCGAGTTCCGCCTGGGCGCGCACGGATTCCACGGCGCCCAGCAGGTAAGCCGTGATCGACAGGGGATAGATGCCGACGTCGAGCAGCGCGCCGCCGCCGAGGGCCGGGTTGAACAGGCGCGCTTCCGGACCGCCCGACGCGACGAAGCCGAAATCGGCGCTGGCCTGCGACACCTCGCCCAGCACGCCGGAGGCGAGGATGCGTTTGACTTCGTCCAGCGCGGGCATGAAGCGCGTCCACATGGCTTCCATCAGGAATACCTTGCGGCTGCGCGCGAGGGCAACGACCTGCCCGGCCTGGGCGCGGTTCAGCGCGAACGGCTTTTCGCACAGCACGCCTTTGCCGCCGGCGAGCATCGACAGCGCGTTCTCGGCATGCATGGCGTGCGGCGTGCCGATGTAGACGAGGTCCACGTCGGCGCAGGCGGCGAGGCTGTCGTAGCCTTCCAGGCGCAGGGGAATATCGAATTCGTCGGCGAATCCGGCGGCCGTCGCGGGGTCGCGCGAGGCGACGGCGGCGAGCGTGGCGCCCGGCGTGTCGCGCAGGGCCGTGGCGAAATCGCGGGCGATCCGGCCGGTGCCGAGGATTCCCCAGCGTACGTTGTTCGTCATGTGTGCTCCATCTGAGAGGGGTGGAAAAAGCGGGGCGGGCCATTCTGGAGGATGGCCGAAAAGCGGGCTACCTGTCTATCTTGACAGGTCTTTGATGACATTTTGTTATCGATGATTGCGTTATACTGCATTGTGGTCCCTCATCGACTGGAAAGGAAAGCCATGGCTGCACAGTCCCCGCGCGCGGATGCGAGCGCATGGTGCCGGCCCCTGCTCGAAGGGACGCAGCTGTCCATGCTGGTCTGCGACCCCGTGTCGCAGGAAATCCTCGATGCCAACGACGCGACGCTGGTCCTGCTCGGCTTTACCCGCGACAAGTTGCTGGGCATGCATTTGCCCGAGCTGTATGCGCGCGATGCGGACGACGACGATGCCCTGCGTCCGGAGACCTGCCGCCTGCATTCCCACGTGCGCCACATCGCGGGCGCGCGCGGCGAGATCCACCACGCCATCCTGCAGCGCTGCGCCATCGAATACGGCGGGCGCGACGCCGTGCTCGTCGTCCTGCAGGACGTGACGCGCCACGTCGAGGCCGAAGTCCAGCTGCGCGACACGCAGAACGAGTTGCTGCGCGCGCAGGCGCTGGCCCTGATCGGCAACTGGATCTGGGACGCGGCCAGCGATTCGCACGTGACGTCGTCGCCGGAAGGTTACCGGATCATGGGCTTCCGCGCGGACGAGACGCCCGTCACGACGGCGGAGATCTACGCCCGCATCCACCCGGACGACCGGCCCATGGCGGAGCGCGCGCGCGAGCGGGCGCTGCTCGACCCCGATTACAAGTACGACGTCGAGTTCCGCCTGGTCCGGCCGGACGGCGAGGTCCGCTGGCTGCATTCCGTGGCCGAGGTCAGGCGCGACGCGACGGGCCGCGTCGTCAAGATGCTGGGCCTCGTGCAGGACGTCACGGAGCGCCGCCGCGCCGAGGAAAACGTGCGGCGCCTCGCTTACTACGACACGGTGACGGGCCTGCCGAACATGAACCGCTTCGAGAACGAGGTCGACGACCGGCTGATCCCGCTGCGCCGCGGCGCGGGCCGGGGACGCGGCCCGGCGCGGCTGGCCTGCCTGATCGTCGACCTCGTGCGCTTCCGCGACGTGAATTACGCGCTCACGCACCTGTACGGCGACGTGCTGCTCGCGCTCGTGGCCGACCGCCTCGCGGCCGTCGTCGGCCAGGCCGGCGTCGTGGCGCGCTGCGATGCGCGCTTTCCGATCGTGCTGGACGGCGCCGACGAGGAAGAGGCGCGGCGCTGGGCCCAGCCCATCCACCGCGCGCTGGAGGCGCCGTTCGCGGTCGCCGGCATCTCGTACGAGATCGGCGCGCGCGTCGGCATCGCGCTCGCGCCGCTGCAAGGCCTCGATTTCCACACGCTGCTGAGAAAGGCCGACATCGCGCTGTACCAGGCCGCGCACCTTGGGCGCAACGTCGCCGTCTACGCGGCCGAGGACGACCCGCACACGCCCGACCGCCTGTCGCTGATCGGCGACTTCCGCGCGGCCATCGAGGCGGGCCAGATCCAGCTGTTCTGCCAGCCGAAGGTGACGATGGTCGGCCGCGAGATCGTCGGCGCGGAAGCCCTCGTGCGCTGGGTCCACCCGGAGAAGGGCTGCATCGGTCCGGAGACGTTCATGCCGCTGATCGAATCCACGGACCTGATCCACGTGCTCACGCAGCACATGCTGGCCAGCGCCGTCACCCAGAGCGAGGCCTGGCGCGCGCAGGGCGTCCGGCTGCCCATCGCCGTGAACCTGTCGGCGCGCGACATCGCCGCGCTGTCGCTGTCCGAACACCTGCGCGAGCTGCTGGAACGGCATGGCTCGTGCGCGGGCCTGATCGGCCTGGAGATGACGGAGAGCAGCCTGATGCAGAACCCGGCGGAGAGCATCGCCGAGCTGGAGCGCCTGTCCGCGATGGGGTTCCGGCTGTACATCGACGATTTCGGCACGGGCTATTCGTCGCTGAGTTATTTGAGCCGCCTGCCCGTGGACGTCATCAAGATCGACCATGGTTTCACGATGCAGATGATCGAGGACCGGCGCGCCGCGTCGATCGTGAAATCCACCGTGCACCTGGCGCACGATCTCGGCATGAGCGTCGTCGCGGAAGGCGTCAGCAATGCGCGTATCTGGGACGCGCTGCAGGCGCTCGGCTGCGACGAGGCCCAGGGCTATTTCGTCGCCGCGCCGATGCCGGCCGCGCTGCTGCTGGACTGGGCCCGCGCGTCGCCGTACCGCCTGCAGGACGAACCCGTGTGCGCTTAGGCGCCGTTCACGCGGCGCTGGCCGCGGCGTCCGGTTCCGGATCCGCCGCGCGCGCCGGCGCGGCAACCAGCGGCAGGCGTAGCGTGAACGTGCTGCCCTGACCGTCGCCGCTGCTCGCGGCCGTCACGCTGCCGCCGTGCAGCGCCGCGAGTTCGCGCACGAGGGCGAGGCCGAGACCGAGGCCGCCCTGCGCGCGGTCGATGCGGACGGGGCCCTGCACGAGCGCCTCGAAGATCAGGGGCAACGTGGCCGGTTCGATGCCGATGCCGGTGTCGCTCACCTCGAACACCGCGACGCCGTCTTCGGCGCGGCCGCGAACCGCGATCGCGCCGCCGGCCGGCGTGTACTTGATGGCGTTGTGGAGCAGGTTGTCGAACACCTGTTCGAGCCGCGTGGCATCGCCGTCGACCCACAACGCCGGCACGGACACGGTCCACGCGTGCATGCCCGCGTCCACGACCTGCCGCGTCGCGCAGCAGTGCAGCAGCAGCGCTCCGGCGTCGAGCGGGGTGGTCTTGAGTTCCACCTTGCCGGACCGGATGCGGCGCACGTCGAGCAGGTCGTCGACGATGCGGGTCAGGTGGCGCGTCTGGCGCAGGCCGATCGCGCGCGCATGGGCCGTCATCTGCGCGTTCGCGGCCGGCATGTCGAGCACCCGCAGCGCGCCCGCGATGGCGGCGAGCGGATTGCGCAGTTCGTGGCCCAGCATGGCGAGGAAGTTGTCCTTGGCGGCGCTCTGCGCTTCGGCCAGGCGGCGCGCGTCGCGTTCGCCCTGGAGCAGGGCTTCGCGTTCCGATTCGAGCGCCGTGCGCGCGGCGCGCTCGCGAGCCAGGTTTTCGCTCGTGTGGTACAGCGCGTCCTGCAGCACGTCGACCTCGTGCACCCGGGTCGGCGCGGGCCGGGCGGGCGCGCCCAGCGGCAAGGCCTCGGCGGTGCGGCGCGCGCGGTCGAGCGCCACGCTCAGGCGCTGGGCGAGGAACGACGCGATGCCGAACGCGAGCCCCATCAGCGCGAGCAGCGCGAGCCCCGCGTACAGCGCGGCGGCCCGCGCCGCCTTCTCGATCTCGGCGACGGGAACGCCGATCGCGATGGTCCAGCCGGTGGCGTCGCTGTGCGTGAAGATGTCGTAGACCTCGACCCCGTCGCGCGTCTGGTGGCGCACCATGCCGCTGTTCGCGGCGCGGGCCGCCGCGATCAATTCGGGCCGCGCCTTGGTGCCGACGAGCGTGTCGTTGACGTTGCGCGCGATCGAGACGCCGTCGCGGTCGATGATGCCGACGACCCAGTCCGGCCCGATGCCCTTGTCCGCGAACACGGTGGCGAAATGGCCGGCGTCGAAGATCTGGCTCAGCACCCAGCGCCCGCCGGCGGTGCGCGGCACCGGCACGTCGACGGAGACGGTCGGCTTGCGCGACAGGGCGCCGACGAAGTAGCCGGACACGTGCGGCCGCTGGCTGTCCCACGCCTGCGCGACCCAGGGGCCGGCGTGGCCCGGCAGGCGGGTGCCGTACGGGACGAGGGTATTCATCAGCGGGCTGCCGTCGTAGTCGATCAACAGGGTCCACGTCCACGGCGTGGATGCGTTCATCGCGGCCGCCTCGCGGTGGACTTCGGCGAAATCGCCGCGGCGCATGGCGTCGGAGTTGCCGAGCGCGCGCAGCGCCGCCTGGGCGGCCGCGACCTCGCGGTCGACGAGCAGCGCGGTGGCGCGCGCATTGGACTCGACGCTGCGGATCCGCGACTCGCGTTCCCAGTCGAGGAGCATGGACAGGCCCGCGCCGGCGATGACGGTGACCGGCACAAGGATGGCGACGGCCATGAGGATCAGGTAGTGGCGGGCTTTCATCAGGCCGCCATTGTACTTGCATTAAGACAGACGCCGGAAGAGTGGACGATGGAGTAGCATGTGCGGATCGTTGCCAAGCGGGCAAGCGAGGGCAGGGCGCCGCCGGTGGCGCCGGGATGACGGAAAGGAACGGCTATGGCGAAGGTACTGGTGCTGTATTACTCGACGTATGGACACATCGAACAGATGGCGAACGCGCTGGCGGAAGGCGCGCGCGCGGCGGGAGCGACCGTGGACGTCAAGCGCGTGCCGGAGACGGTGCCGGACGACGTCGCCCGCAACGGCCATTTCAAGCTGGACCAGCCGGCGCCGATCGCGACCGTGAACGAACTGCCCGACTACGACGCCATCGTGATCGGCGCGCCCACGCGCTACGGCCGCATGCCGTCGCAGATGGCCGCGTTCCTCGACCAGACGGGCGGCCTGTGGGCCAGGGGCGCGCTGAACGGCAAGGTCGGCGCCGCGTTCACGTCGTCCGCGACCCAGCACGGCGGCCAGGAGACGACGCAATTCTCGATCATCACGAACCTGCTGCACCTGGGGATGGTGGTCGTCGGCCTGCCGTACAGCTTCGCGGGCCAGATGACGCTGGACGAGATCACCGGCTGCAGCCCGTACGGCGCCAGCACGATCGCAGGCGGCCAGGGGCAGCGCCAGCCGAGCGCCAACGAGCTGGATGGCGCGCGGCACCAGGGCGGACTGGTGGCGCAGACGGCGCTCAAGCTGTTCGGCTGACGCACCGTTATCGGCGCGGGGCGGGCGGCAAAATTTATGCCGCGTTTACGGGCGATCGCTTACCATCCTCGCATGCAGAGTTCCGAATCGAAGACAGGCACGGTGCTGGCCGTGCTGCGCGCCGACGCCGGCGACGAAGCCACGGTGGCGGCGGCGGCGCGGCTCGCGGCCCTCTGCGGCGCGCCGTGGCACGCCATCCTCGTCGAGAACGCGCACACGCGCCGCCGCGGTGAAGCGGCCCGCCTGCGCACCCTGGAGCTGCTGCGCCAGGCCCATGCCCGGGGCGCCGTCACGGCCGTGCTGGAAGGCCGCGACGCGCCTGCCGTCGGCGCGGCTTACGCCCGCCGCCACGGCTGCACGACGGCCGTCCTGGCGCGCGAACACGGGACGGCGTGGTGGCACGTGCCGTTCGTCCGTCGCCTGGCGCAGGCCGCGCCCGAACTGGACCTGGTCGACGTCGCCGCGCCGTCGACGCCCAGCGTCGCCGGACCGCCGGCGCGCGCCAGGCCCGCCCCGCGCCCCTACCTGGCCGCCACCGGCGCGAGCCTGGCCACCGCCGGCGTCGCGCTGCCGCTGCTGCCGCTGCTGGATGTGGCCAACGTCGCCATGCTGTTCCTGCTGACGGTGGTGCTGGTTGCGATCCGCCTCGGGCGCGGCCCCGTGATCCTCGCGACCCTGGTCGGCTTTTGCTCGCTCGTGATCGCCGCGCCGCGCCGCCAGTACGACGTCAGCGAATTCAAGTACGCCGTCGCGCTGGCCGTGATGCTGGCCGTCGGCTGGATCACGGCGCGCCTGACGTCCGACCTGCGCGAGCAGGCGGAAAGCGCGACCGGACGCGAAGCCCGCACCCGCGCGCTGTACGAATTCGCGCGGGCGCTGTCCGTCGCGCTGCAGACGGAGCAGGTGTTCGAGATCACCTGCCGCTTCCTCGCGCGCACCTTCGACGCCCGCGCCGCGATCCTGTTGCCGGACGATGCGGGCCGCCTGCGCTGGCCGGTCGCGGACCCGGCCAGCGAAGAACGCGCGCCGGTACTCAGCGTGCTGGACATGGCGGCCGCGCAGTGGGCGTTCGACCATGGCGCGCCGGCCGGCGCCGGGACGCCCACGCTGCCCAGCAATCCTTACCTGTACCTGCCGCTGCTGGCGCCGATGCGCTCGCGCGGCGTGCTCGCGGTGCGCGTGCCCGACGTCGCCGCGCTGCTCGTGCCGGAACGGCGCGAACTGCTGGACGCCTTCGCGGCGCTGGCCGCCATCGCCCTCGAGCGCGTGCACTACGTGGACGTGGCCCAGGACGCCGTCGTGCGCATGGAGGGCGAGCGCCTGCGCAACTCGCTGCTGGCCGCGCTGTCGCACGATCTGCGTACGCCGCTCACGAGCCTCGTCGGCCTGTCCGAATCGCTGACGCTGTCGCGCCCGGCGCTGGCCGTCGCGCAGATGGAACTGGCGAACGCGTTGCGCGACGAGGCCCGGCGCATGAGCACCCTCGTCGCGAACCTGCTCGACATGGCGCGCATCCAGAGCGGCGGCGTGAAGCTCAACCTGGAGTGGCAGCTGGTCGAGGAGACGATCGGCAGCGCGCTGCGGGCCTGCCGCTGGCAGCTGGGCGGACGATCCGTCGACACACACATCCCGCGCGGCCTGCCGCTCGTGCGTTTCGACGCGGCGCTGCTCGAGCGCGTGCTGTGCAACCTGCTGGAAAACGCCGGCAAGTACACGCCGCCGGACGCCCACGTGACGATCGCGGCGCGCGCAGAAGAAGGCATGCTGGTCGTCGCCGTGTGCGACAACGGCCAGGGCCTGCCGGCGGGCCGCGCGGACGCGCTGTTCGAGAAATTCGTGCGCGGCCGGCAGGAGTCATCCATTTCCGGCGTCGGCCTGGGCCTGGCGATCTGCCGCGCCATCGTCGAGGCCCACGGCGGCCGCATGCGCGCGTTCAACATGCCGGACGGCGGCGCCTGCTTCGAATTACGGCTTCCGCTGGGCGAGCCGCCTCCGCTGCCGGACCCCGAACACCATCACCATTTCACCGACCAGCATGAGCATTGAGTCCGCCGCACCCGTCGCCCTCATCGTCGAGGACGAGCCGCAGATCCGCCGGTTCGTTCGCATGGCCCTCGAAGGCGAGGGCTGGCAGGTGCACCAGTCCGAGACGCTGAAGCGCGGCCGCATCGACGCCGGCAGCCGCACGCCCGATCTCATCATCCTCGACCTGGGCCTGCCCGACGGCGACGGCATGCAACTGATCCGCGACGTGCGCAGCTGGAGCCCCGTACCGATCATCGTGCTGTCCGCGCGCATCGACGAGGCGGACAAGATCGCGGCGCTGGATGCCGGCGCGGACGACTACCTGACGAAGCCCTTCGGCATCGGCGAACTGCTGGCACGCGTGCGCGCCGCGCTGCGCCGCCAGCACAAGGCGGGCGGCGACGCGTCCGCACGCATCGTGTTCGGCCGGGTCGAGGTGGACCTGAACAAGCGCACGGTCCAGCGCGACGGCCAGCCCGTGCACCTGACGCCGACCGAGTACAAGCTGCTGTCCGTGCTGATCGCGAACCTGGGCCGCGTGGTCACGGCGCCGCAACTCCTGCGCGAGGTGTGGGGGCCGTCGAACGCGGACAATGGCCATTACGTGCGCATCTATATGGGCCATCTACGCCAGAAGCTGGAAGACGATCCGGCACAGCCGCGGCACCTGTTGACCGAAACCGCCGTCGGCTACAGATTGCAATCTTGACACTGAAATTGTGTAAAAGAAAACATGCACTAGTGAAATTTGTTCATTATTATGGTTATAATGGAAATCTGCATCACCCGTTAATAACCAAACATTGAAATTCAACTAGGACACATGAAAAAGACACTTGCAGCCCTGGCGGCAACCGCCGCATTCCTCCCGTTCGCATCCGCGCAAGCGAGCACGCTCAGCTATTCCGACAGTATCGCCCTGGCCACGACCAACTGGTCGAATACCTTGTCGTTTTCGAAATTCGACACCAGCCTCGGTAACCTGACCTCGATCCGCTTCGACCTGTCCGGCGTCGTGCAGGGCAACGGCAATGCCGAAAGCCTGGATGCGACGGCCTCCACCGTGACCCTGTCGCTGGGTTCGCTGCTGGGCCTGACCCGTCCGGACAACAGCACGCTGGTCGTGACGAACCCGGTGTTCAGCCAGACCTTCAATTTCAGCGCGTTCGACGGCAGCATCAACTTCGACGGCACGTCGGGCGGCTCGACCGGTTCCGTATCGGCTTCGGGCGCGAACTTCTTCGTGAGCAGCAGCGCGAGCGATCTCGCCCTGTTCTCGGCGCTGGGCGGCGGCACGATCAACCTGGGCCTGAACGCCGTCGGCGCGTCGAGCGGCAACGGTTCGGGCAACCTGCTCACGCAATTCAGCACGGCCGCATCGGGCGTCGCGAAGGTCACCTACACGTACACCGCGGCGTCGACGGACGTGCCGGAACCGGCCAGCCTGGCGCTGATCTGCGGCGGCCTGGGCCTGCTGGGCGCCGCGCGCCGCCGCAAGCACAAGGCGTAACTGCCGCTCAGGGCGTTGCCAGCCGCAGCGAAGGGACGTCCTTCAGCGCGAGCGGCATCGCCCTGGCCCAGCGGTTGACCGACAAGGCAAACGTCAATGCCCGCACCTGGTGATACCAGCCGGCGGGCACGTACAGCATGTCACCGGGCTCGACGATGCATTCGATCGGCGCCGCCCGGCGCGCGAGCGGATACGCATCGAAATCGGGCCGCTCCGGATCGAACGGGGACCCGAACAGCACCGGATTCGCTTCGCGCACGTAGAGGAACTCGTCGTGGTGGGGCGGAACGAGGAAGATTCTTTTCGTGCCCCAGATCTGCGCGAAGATATTGTCGTCGTAGTCGCAATGCAGCGGCGTCACCGTGCCGGCGGGACCGAGCCAGAAGCGGGGCGGTCCCATCTTGCCGAAGTAGCCGGGCCAGTGGCACATCGCATTCAATGCATTGATTTCCAAGTTGCCGACATACGGCGGCAAGCCGTCCTTCCAGTCCGCGACGAGATCCAGGTACTCGCCCATCGCCAGGTCCCGCATCGCGCGGTCAGGCGCGAACGCCGTGCCGATGTAGTCGCCCACGCGGGCGCGCACGGGCACGTCGCCGAACCTTGCGCGCAATGCCGCCGGCGTGAAGGCGCACAAAGGCCAGCGGCCCACGAGGCCCGTGATCATGAACGGCAGGCCGCGTTCCGCCTGCGCGCGGAAGGCGGCGCGATCGAGCGTCCGGAAACGGGGGACGGCGGTCAGCGGCGGGAGTTTGCGTGATGCGTCACGGATGGCGTCGCGCATGGCGGCGATCGACGTCACGCCGCGCACGCGGGCATTCTTGTCTGGATCAGGAATCAACGGCTGGTTCTCTTCAGGTGGCGTACCATGGGAGTATACAGTCGTGCTCACTCCAGGAGGGGATATGCAAAACCAGATGGAAGATGGCGGCAAGCTGCTCCTGCGCGCCGTGCTGGCCGTGTTGATCCTGTTTCACGGCGTGTCGAAGCTGATCGGGGGCGTCGGCTTCATCAGCGGCATGCTGGCCAAGGCGGGCCTGCCGGGCGCCCTGGCCTACCTCGTTTACATCGGCGAGGTGATCGCGCCGCTGTTGATTCTCTTCGGCGTGTTCACGCGCGCCGCGGCACTCGTCGTGGTCGTGAACATGATCGTCGCACTGCTGCTGGTCCACACGAGCCAGTTCTTCACCCTGAGCGACACGGGCGGCTGGGCGCTAGAACTGCAGGGTATGTATCTCGGCGCCGCCGTCGCCATCGCCCTGCTCGGGGCGGGGCGCTACAGCGTCGGCGGCGCGGCCGGCCGCTTCAATTGACGGCCACGCGCTCCTTCACGATGCCGCGGTAGACGAGGAACGTCGCGAACAGGCTGATCGCGGCGGCACCCGCCATCCACCAGCCGGGTGCGGCCTTGTCGCCCGTGGCTTCGATCAGCCACGTCGAGAACAGCGGCGTCATGCCGCCGAACAGCGCGGTCGCGAGGCTGTAGGCGAGCGAGAACCCGGTCGTGCGTACCTGCATCGGGATGATTTCCGTGAGCGCGACGATGGTGGCGCCGTTGTAGCTGCCGTACAGGAACGACAGCCACAGCTCGATCATCACCATATTGCCGAAGCTGGGATGCGCGATCAGCCACGACAGGGCCGGATACGCCGTCACGGCGGCCAGCGCCGAGCAGACGGCCATCACGGGCCAGCGGCCGATGCGGTCCGACAGGGCGCCCATCACGGGCAGCCAGATGAAGTTCGACACGCCGACGCACAACGTCACGAGCAGGCTCTCCTCGGTGGAGAGTTTCAGCACGCTCTTGCCGAACGTGGGCGTGTACACGGTGATCAGGTAGAACGCGACGGTCGTCATCACGACCAGCATGGCGCCGGTGGTCACGATGGGCCAGTTCAGGGTCAGCGTACGCATCACCTGGGGGAAGGTCGGGTGCGATTTCTGCGCCAGATACGCCTGCGTCTCCTGCAGCGAGCGGCGGATGTAGAAGACGACGGGGATGATCGAGCAGCCGATGAAGAACGGGATGCGCCAGCCCCAGTCGGCGATGACCTCCTTCGGCATCAGGTGGTTCAGGCCATAGCCCAGCGCCGCGGAGAACACGACGGCCACCTGCTGGCTGGCCGACTGCCAGCTCACGTAGTATCCCTTGTTGCCCGGCGTCGCCATCTCGGACAGGTAGACGGACACGCCGCCCAGTTCCACGCCCGCCGAAAAGCCCTGCAGCAGGCGGCCGGCCAGCACGAGCAGCGGCGCCATGAGGCCGATGGTCGCGTAGCCGGGCACGAACGCGATCAGCGCCGTGCCCGATGCCATGATGCCGAGCGTGAGCACGAGACCCTTGCGGCGGCCGATGCGGTCGACGTAGCTGCCCAGGAAGATGGCGCCCAGCGGCCGCATGAAGAAGCCCGCGCCGAACGTGGCGAACGTCATCATCAGCGCGGCGTACTCGCTGGTCGCCGGGAAGAACGCGGCCGCGATCTGGTTCGCGTAGAAGCCGAACAGGAAGAAATCGTACATCTCGATGAAATTCCCGCTCGTGACGCGGATGACGGCGCCGAGCTTCGATGGCCCACGCGCGGGTGCGGCGGGCGCGGCGCGCGCCGCGACGGTGGTTTGACTGGTCATGATGTGTCTCCGGAGTGGGTTCAGTGCCGCGCCGCGGCGGGTTCGAGTCCGGTGGCCTCGATGGCGGGCGCGTTCGCGGGGGCCGCGAGGAAGCGGAGCAGGGCGCGGCCCGCGTCCGCGTGGGGAGCGCCGCGCACGATGGCGCCGGCGAACTGCGTCTTCAACTGGACTTCGGCCGGCAGCACGCCGACGATGTCGATACCCTGCACGGGTTTCAGCTCGCTCCTTTGCTGGCAGCCGAAATCGGCTTCGCCGTGCGCGATGATCTCGCCCACCGGCGTGGCCGGGATCTGCGCGGCCTTGCCCTGCATCTGCTGCTGGATGCCCAGTTTGTCCAGCAGCTCGCGCTTGATGTATTCGCCGCTCGCGCTGTCCGAGTACGCCACCTTCGACGCATGCAGGAAGGCCTGGCGCAGGCCATCGACGGTGCCGATGTCGGGCTTCGGCACGCCATGGCGCACGGCGCACGCGATCGGGGAATCGGCGAGGATGACCTTGCTGCCCGGTTCGAGCTTCCCTTCGGCCATCAGCTTGTCCAGTGCGTCGCCGACCATGATGACGACGTCGATATGTTCGCCGCGCGCCAGGCGCGCGGGAATCGCATGCTTCGTCGCGCCCATCGACGGGCCCCACTCGGACACGAGCTTGTCGCCGCTCGCGCGCTCGTACGGCCCGGACAAGTCCTTGTAGGCCTGGGCGAAACCGCCCGAGCTGACGACGTGCACGTCGGTGGCGTGGGCGATGCCGGCGGTGGCGAAGGCGAGGGCGGCCAGGGTGGTCTTGATGTACATAAGGGTCTCCTTGTCAGAATTTCTGCATGAGGCCGAGCGTGACGCCCGTGCCGTGGCGGTCCTTCGACGCGGCATCGCCGCGCCAGGCCGTGTAGTCGGCTTCCACATACGCCGTGGTGCGCGGCGCGAGCGTCTTTTCGACGAACAGGAAGCCGCGGTCGAAGCCGTCGTCGACGTAGCCGGTGGCCTCGCGCCGCACGCTGTACCAGGCGGTCGTCACGAGCAGGTCGCGCCCCAGCGGGCGGCTCACGCCCGCGGACAGCACGCGCTGATGCACGGACCTGGCCGGTCCGGTGTCCGCATCGTTGCGCGCCGCGTTGGCCTTCACCTGCCAGGCGCCGAGCCGGACGGCGGCGCCGAGGCTCCACGCATCGAGCGGCAGGCCGTCGCGGCTGCGGAACTGCATCGTCGCGCCGGAGACGACCCAGTCCGGGTGCTGGTACGCGAGCGCGACGCCATGGCTGCTCGACGCGCCCGCATCGCCGGCCACTTCGCCCGCCGAATACGCGGCGCGCGCCTGCCACGGCCCCACGGTCGCCGTGTACTTGATCATGTTGTCCAGGCGGTAGAAGTTGTCCGCGTAGCCGCTCGGACCATACTGGCGCCCGAACGCATGCGTGCCGAACGCCGTGTTCGAGAGGCCCGCCACGTTGATGTTCGGGTTGAACGACGCGTCGCGCTTGCCGAGCGGGTCGACGGGGACCAGCGCGTCGGAGATCAGGTTGGCCTGGCGTCCAAGGGCGAGCTGGCCGTAGGGGGAGTCGAGGCCGGCCCAGGCCTGGCGGTCGAACAGGCGGTCGCTCTTGGCCTGCGTGCCGGTGTCGGCGTTGATGCCGCCTTCGAGCCGGAACACGGCCTTCCAGCCGCTGCCGAGATCTTCCTGGCCGCGCAGGCCCCAGCGGCTGGTCTGGTTCACGCCGCTCGCGACGGATGTCGTGCTGCCGGCCAGGCCGTCGACGGCGCGCAGGCCGACGTCGACGATGCCGTAGAGATTGACGCTGGTCTGGGCGAGGCTGGTGCCGCTGGCAAGCAGCAATACGGTGAGGGCGCAGGATTGGCGCACGGTGTCTCCTTGTGATGCCTTCTTGGCGAGGCTGATGGGTAAGTGGCTAGATCATCCGATAAAACGAATGATTTGATAATTGCAAATTTCCAGCGTATTCTTGCGTCATGCGCATCAATTACGATCTTCATGACTTGCAGGCGTTCGTGGCCGTGGCGCAACGGGCCAGCTTCCGGCAGGCCGCGGCCGACCTGTTCCTGTCCCAGTCGGCGCTGAGCCGGCGCATCGACAAGCTCGAGGACAGCCTGGGCGTCAAGCTGTTCGAACGGACCACGCGCCGCGTGCAGCTGACGAACGTCGGCCAGACCTTCCTCGTCAACGTGCGAACGGCGCTGGACGGCCTGGAAGACGCGGTGCTCGGCGTGGCCGACCTCGCGGCCCATCGCACCGGCTCCGTCACGCTCGCGTGCGTGCCGTCCGCCGTGTGGCACTTCCTGCCGGACGTGCTGGCGCGCTTCAGCGAGCGCTTCCCGCGCATCCGCGTGCGCGTGCACGACGAGAGCGCGCAGGACGTGCTGAACCTCGTGCTGGCGGGCGTAGCGGATTTCGGCATCAACTTCACCGGCGCGGAAAACCCGGAGATCGAGTTCGCGCCGATCTACGTGGAGAGCTATGTGCTGGCGATGCGCAGCAGCCATCCGCTCGCGGGCCGCAAGGAGCTGAGTTGGAAGGAGACCATGAACGAGCGCTACATCTCGGTCGCGACGTCGAGCGGCAACCGTACCGTCATCGACGCGGCGCTGGCCGGCGTCGAAAAGCACCCGGTGATCCTGTGCGAGGTGAACCACGTGTCCGGTGTGCTGGCCCTCGTCGAGGCGGGGATGGGCGTGGCCGCCGTGCCCGGCCTGTCCGTGCTGCCGGGCCGTCAGGACACGATCGTCGGCGTGCCGCTCGTGAACCCGGCCATCCACCGGACCCTGGGCCTGATCGCCAAGCGCAACCACACGATGGCCCCGGCCGCGCGCACGCTGTTCGACATGCTGCGGGAAGCCTTCGTGAAACCTCAGTGAAGCCGTGAGCGGCGCTGGCTCCACAGCAGCCCGGCCAGCACGAGCGCACCGCCGGCCGCGTGGTAGCCGTGCAGCCGTTCGCCCAGCAATCCCCACGCGCCCAGCGCGACCAGCAGCGGCAGCAGATTCATGAAGACGGCGGCGCGCGCGGGACCGATCCGCTTGATGCCGTTCATCCAGCAGAACGGCGCCCCGATCGACGCGGCGGTGCCGGCGTACAGGACCAGCGGCAGGTTGGCGGCCGTGACCGGCGAGGCGGGCGCGCACCACCAGAACGGCGCGAGGCAGAGTACGCCGAAGCCGATCTGGACGTACAGCTGTTCCCAGGTCGACAGCGGCAGCGCCCAGCGCTTGAGCAGGACGCCATACACGGCGTTCGACGCGACGGCGACGACCATCAACGCATCGCCGGGATGCAGTCCGCCGTGGAGCAGCCGCGCCGGCGCACCCTGCGCCGCGAGGACGACCACGCCGGCCAGCGACAGCAGGGCGCCGCCGATCGTTGCCCGCGTCGGACGCTCGCCGCCGGCCGCCGCGGCCAGCAGCGCAGACATCAGCGGCATCGTGGCGACGATCACGCCCATGTTGATCGCCGTCGTCGTCCGCGCCGCCTCGTAGGCCAGTCCCTGGTAGGTCGCCATGCCGAGGGCGCCCAGCAGCGCGAGCTTGCGCCAGTGCCGCACCACGACGGCGCGCTTGTGCCACACGGCGCGCGCGACGAACGGCGTGAGGATCGCGCCGGCGAGCACCCAACGGTAAAAGGCGATGGCGGCCGGGGCGATGGCGGTGGCCGCGGATTTGGTGACCAGCGTGTTGCCGGTCCAGATGCACACGGCCAGCAGGGGGAAGAGTGTATTCATGCCGCCATCATCATCCGGCCGCGGGCCGTGCGTAAAGTGATATCCTTGCAGGCAACCCGTGCACCGTATGCAGCATTCGCGATGACCTTCCAGACGCTCGACCTCAATCTTCTCGTCGACCTCGACGCCCTGCTGCAGGCGGGCAGCGTGGCGGGCGCGGCACAACGCCTGCACGTGAGCGCGCCGGCGATGAGCCGCCGCCTCGCGCGGCTGCGCGATGCATTCGGCGACCCGCTGTTCGTGCCGGCCGGGCGCGGCCTCGTGCCGACGTCGCGCGCGCTGGCGCTGCGCGAGGCGGTCACCCACGCCATCGACCAGGTGCGCGGCGTGCTGCAGCCGCCGCGCGTGGATTTCGCGACCCTGGAACGGACGTTTACGATCCGCGCCAACGACGGTTTCGCCGGCGCGTGGGCCGCAAGGCTGGCAGCCGCGATGCGCGCCGAGGCGCCGGGCACCGCGCTGCAGTTCCTGCCGCGCGCGAGCCGGGATCCGGACGCGCTGCGCAGCGGCGAGGTCGACCTCGACATCCTGGTCGTGAAGGGGCCGGAGCCGGGCATCCTCACCGAGCGGCTGTTCACGGCGTCGTTCGTGGGCGTCGTGCGGCGCGGCCACCCCTTGTGCGCCGGGCGCCGCCGCGCCAGAATCACGGCGGAGGCATTCGTCGCCTGGCAGCACATCGCCACGTCGCCCGGCCGGCGCTCGTGCGCGGCGGTCGACGTGGCCCTGGCCGAGCGGGGCCTGCGCCGCACCGTCGCCCTCGTCGCGCCGGGATTCCAGGCCGCGCTGGCGATGGCCCTGGCGTCCGACTTCGTCGCCGTGATGCCGGCGCCGTTCGTGCAGTGGGCGATGGCGACGATGCCGCTGCAGACGTTTGCGCTGCCGTTCGCGTTGCCGGCCGTGGACGTGGAACAGTGCTGGCACCAGCGCCAGCATGCCGACCCCGTCCACGCGTGGCTGCGGCGCCACGTCCAAGCCGTGTGCGCGCAGGCGGCAGGCTAGGGCGTTGTTTTGTTTGACACTGATTTTTTTGGGATGTTATAGTCGGACCATGCCCATGGGAACGTTTCCATGGCATGCCGAATACGTATAAAAAAGGCGCCGGCCCCGCCAGGACGCCATAACGGAGACAGCATGTACGGAACCCGCAGGGCGTTGCTGTGCGCCTCACTGTGCGCCTGGCTGTGCGCGACCGCAAGCGCGGCGCATGCCGGTCCACGGGCCGAGGTGATCCACTGGTGGACGTCCGGCGGCGAATCGGCCGCCGTGAAGCAGGTCGAGCAGGCCTACCGCGACGCCGGCGGCACGTGGGTCGACACCGCCATCGCGGGCGGCGACCAGTCGCGCGCCGTCACCATCAACCGCATCATCGGCGGCAATCCGCCGACCGCCGCGCAGTTCAACACGTCGAAGCAGTTCCTCGACATCATCGAGGAAGACCTGCTGAATCCCGTCGACGATCTCGCCCGGCGCGACCGCTGGGACCAGGTGCTGCCCGCGCCCATCGTGGACGTGATCAAGGTGCGCGGCCACTGGTATGCCGTGCCGATGAACATCCACATGCAGACGTGGATCTGGTACTCGAAGGCTGCGTTCGCGAAGGCCGGCATCACGCGCGAGCCCGCGACGATGGACGAGCTGTTCGCGGCCCTCGACAGGCTGAAGGCGGCGGGCGTGATCCCGCTCGCGCACGGCGGGCAGGCGTGGCAGGACATCCTGCTGTTTTCGATGGTCCTGTCGAACATGGGCGGGCGCGAGCTATATTTGAAGGTGATCCGGGACCGCGACCAGGCCGCGATCCGTTCCGCCGAATTTCGCAAGGTCCTCGTCGCGTACAAGCGCCTGCAGGGCTACGTCGATCCGGCGTCGCCGGGCCGCAACTGGAACGACGCGACGGCGCTCGTCATCGGCGGCAAGGCGGGCATGCAGATCATGGGCGACTGGGCCAAGGGAGAATTCATCGCCGCCGGCCAGGCGCCGGGCCGCCAGTTCGGCTGCCTGCCGGGCCTGGGCGCGGACAGCCCCTACCTGATCCAGGGCGACGTGTTCGTGTTCCCCAAGACGGACGATGCGGGTGCGCTGCGCGCGCAGAAACTGCTCGCGAGCGTGGTCGAGAAGCCGGGCGTGCAACTCGCGTTCAACAAGCTGAAAGGCTCGGTGCCCGTGCGGCTCGATGCGGACGACAGCCAGTTCGACGCGTGCGCGCGCAAGGGGATGGCGATCCTGCGCGATCCGAAGCGCCCCGTCGGCGTCGCCGAGGTGTACCTGACGCCGGACCAGAACGGCGCGCTGCAGGACGTGCTGACCGCCTACTGGAACACCAGCATGCCCGTCGAACGGGCCCAAAACAGCATCGCGTCGGCGCTGCGCTACTGACATGGCGACCCTGAAGCTCTCCCGTGCGACGCCTTATGCCGCGCTGCTGCCGATGGCCCTCGTCGCCGCACTCGGCTATCTCGGCGCCGGCCTGTGGACCTTTTATATTTCGCTGACCGGTTCGCGCACGTTCCCATCCGGGCACTTCATCGGCCTCGCCCAATACCACCGGCTGTTAGACAACGAGCGCTGGATGCTTTCCCTGCACAACCTGGCCGCGTACGGCGTGCTGTTCGTGCTGGCCTGCCTCGTGATCGGTTTCCTGCTCGCGGTATTCATCGACCAGAACGCGATGTGGAAAATGAGGGGCGAGGGTGTGTTCCGCACGATCTTCCTGTACCCGTACGCGATGTCGTTCGTGGCGACAGGCCTCGTGTGGCAATGGCTGCTCACGCCGGGCGACGGCATCGACGGCAGCCTGCGCGCGCTCGGATTCCACGACGTCCGCTTCGACTGGATCGTGTCGCAGGACTTCGCCATCTACACCGTCGTCATCGCCACCGTGTGGCAGATGTCCGGACTCGTGATGGCGCTGATGCTGGCGGGCCTGCGCGGCGTCGATCCGGAAATCTGGAAGGCGGCGCGCCTGGACGGCATCCCCGCGTGGCGCGTGTACGCCCAGATCATCGTGCCGATGCTGTGGCCGACGATCGCCACCGTCCTGCTGTTGCTGGCGACCGCGGTGGCGAAGCTGTACGATGCCGTCGTCGCGATGACGCAGGGCGGCCCCGGCATCGCCAGCGAGGTGCCGGCCAAGTTCATCATGGACCACCTGTTCCTGCGCTCGAACGTGGGCCTGGCGTCGGCCGGCGCGATCGTGCTGCTCGTGCCGGTGCTCGCGCTGCTCGCGCCCTATGCCTATGCCCGCAGCCGCAAGGAGGCCGCATGAAAATGGAATCGATCGTCCCGCCGTTGCCGGCCGTGCCGGCCGGCGCCGCGCCATCGAAGGCGGCCCGGCGCGCGCGCCGCCGCTGGACGCCGGCCCGCATCGGCCTTTACGTGTTCCTGCTGGGCGCCGCGCTGTTCTTCCTGCTGCCGCTGTACGTGATGATCGTGACGTCGCTGAAGTCGATGGACGAGATCCGCCAGGGCGGCATCTTCGCGCTGCCGCACGCGCCGACGCTGGCGCCGTGGCGCCTCGCATGGAGCGGCGTGTGCACGGGCGCCGCGTGCGACGGCGTGCGTACCGGCTTCTGGAATTCCGTCGCCATCACCGTGCCGTCGACGATCCTGACCATCCTGCTGGGCGCCGTGAACGGCTACGCGCTGTCGTTCTGGCGGCCGCGCGGCGCGAACCTGCTGTTCGGGATCCTTCTGGCCGGCGCGTTCGTGCCCGTGCAGGTGATGATCTACCCGCTCGTGCGCGTGATGGCGCTGGCCGGCATCTTCGGCAGCCTGCCCGCGATCGTGCTCGTGCACCTCGTCTTCGGCATGCCCGTCATGACCTTGTTGTTCCGGAATTACTACTGCAACGTGCCGCATGAGCTGTTCCAGGCCGCGCGCATCGACGGCGGAGGGTTCTGGCGCATCTTCCTGCAGGTGATGCTGCCGATGTCGCTGCCGGTCGTCGTCGTCGCGGCGATCATGCAGGTGACGGGCGTGTGGAACGACTACATCCTCGGCCTCGTGTTCGCGGGGCGCGACAACATGCCGATGATGGTCCAGCTGAACAACGTGATCAACACGACGACCGGGGTGCGGCAGTACAACGTGAACATGGCGGCGACGATCCTCACCGCGCTCGTGCCGCTCGCACTGTACTTCGTCTCGGGCCGCTGGTTCGTGCGCGGCATCGCCGCCGGCGCCGTGAAAGGATAGGGAATGGCGAACGTCTCGCTGCGCAAACTGAACATCGTCCTGGGCGGCAAGCCCATCATCCGCGACCTCGACCTGTGCGTGGAACCGGGCGAATTCCTCGTGCTGCTCGGTCCCTCCGGCTGCGGCAAGTCGACCTTGTTGCACAGTATCGCGGGCCTCGTCGACAGCGATTCCGGCGCCATCGAGATCGGCGGCCGCGACATGACCGACGCCGATCCCAGCGAGCGCGGGATCGGCATGGTGTTCCAGTCGTATGCGCTGTACCCGACGATGACGGTCGAGGACAATATGTCGTTCGGCCTGCGCATCGCCGGCACGCCGAAGGCCGAGATCCGCCGCCGCGTGGACCGCGCCGCCGCCATGCTGCAGCTGGATGCGCTGCTGCGCCGCAAGCCCGCGCAGCTGTCGGGCGGCCAGCGGCAGCGCGTCGCGATCGGGCGCGCGCTCGTGCGCGAGGCGCAGGTGTTCCTGTTCGACGAACCGCTGTCGAACCTGGACGCCAAGCTGCGCGCGGAACTGCGCCGCGAACTCAAGTTACTGCACCAGACGCTCGGCTCGACGATGATCTACGTGACGCACGACCAGGTGGAAGCGATGACGCTCGCGACCCGCATCGTCGTCATGCAGGGCGGAGAAATCCAGCAGATCGGCACGCCGCTGGACGTGTACGAGCGACCCGCGAACCGCTTCGTCGCGGGCTTCCTCGGCGCGCCGGCGATGGCGTTCGTCGAAGGGACGCTGGACGCGCAGGGACGTTTCGAGGCGGACGGCATGCGCTACCTGCAGGAAGACGCGTCGCGTCCCGCCGGACGGTCCGCGGTGCTGGGCATCCGCCCCGAGCACGTGGCGATCCAGCCCGACGGCGACTTCGTCGGCGAAGTGACGCTGGTGGAACCGATGGGCAACCACCAGGTCGTGTGGCTGCGCCGCGGGAAGGCGACGCTGGCGTCGCTCGTGCACGATGCCCGCAGCTACGCGCCGGGCGAGCGCGTGGCCTTTTCGATCGACACGGCGCGGGTGTCGCTGTTCGACCCGGTCACCGGAAATCGCCTCTAGACACGGCAACGACGAGAAGCCGCCTTGGAAGGCGGCAAATGCAGTATCCTTCGGACGAATCGACAGCATTGAGGAAGAGTTTGTGGCAACTATCAAGGACGTAGCGAAGCTGGCCGGCGTGGGACTGGGCACCGCGTCGCGCGTGGTGAGCGGCAAGGGCTCCGTGTCGCCGGCGACGCTGGCACGCGTGAAGAAGGCAATCGACGAGCTGGGCTTCCGGCCGTCGCACGCGGCGCGCGCGCTGCTGTCCGGCACGAGCCGCATGGTCGGCGTGTACATCCCCGTGCTGAGCGGGACGTTCTACACGCCGATCCTGCAGATCATCGACACGGAACTGCGCGCGGCCGGCGTGCACATGGTGCTCGCGTTCGGCGTAGGGCTCGGCGACGAGCGCCGCCAGGCCATCGAGGGCGTCGAATTCCTCGTCGAACGCGGCTGCGACGGCCTCGTGGTGATGACGAGCGCGCTGCTGGAAGAAGACGTGGCCGCGCTGGGCGCCAAGTCCGGCCAGCTCGTCGCGCTGAACCACAGTTTCGATTCCATGTCCGACCAGTGCTTCACCGTCGACCACACGCTGGGCGGCCGCCTCGCGGCGCGCGCGCTGCTGGACCACAAGCACCGCAAGATCGCCGTCGTCGAAGGCCCGCGCCAGCTGGAAGACAACCGCGCCCGTATCGACGGCTTCATGAGCGAGCTGCGCGACAACGGCATCGACCCCGCGAAGATCTGGCGCCTGGAGAGCGACTTTTCGCCGGCCGGCGGCTGGGCCGCGGCCAAGCAACTGCTCGACTCGGGCTACCCGTGCACGGCGCTGTTCTGCGCGAACGACGAGATGGCCGTGGGCGCACTGTCGTACTTCCAGGAGGCGGGCATTCGCGTGCCGCACGACCTGTCCGTGCTGGGCTACGACGACACGCCGAGCGCCGCCTTCTCCGCGCCGCGCCTCACGTCCGTGCACATGCCGTGGCGCGAGATGACGCAGAACGGCATCAACGCCTTGCTGAACCTGTGCTACGACATGCGCCGTCCCGTCACGCGCGAATTCCCCGTCAGCGTGACGTTGCGCGCCTCGCTGGCCAAGGCCCCGAGCGCGAAGCGAAAGGCCGCCTGACCCGACTTCCCGATCCGGCGCGCCGCCGCATGCGCGCCTTTTTTTGCGGCGCCTCTGGAAAGCTTTCCAATCACAACGACACACATCACGATGACCACCTACGATATCTTCCCGGGCGCCGACGGCCCGGAACCGCAGGCGCCGCAGCGCGCCGACTTCGGCTCCGATTTCCTGTGGGGCTGCGCCACGTCGTCGTACCAGATCGAGGGCGCCGGCACCGTGGACGGCCGGGTCGAATCGATCTGGGACCGGTTCGCGGCGACGCCCGGCAAGATCCGCGACGGTTCCTCCGGCGCGGTCGCCTGCGACCATTACCACCGCTGGCCGGCGGACCTCGACATCGGCCGCGACCTGGGCCTGAACGCCTACCGCTTCTCGATCGCATGGCCGCGCATCTGCGACGGGGTGAGCGACACACCGAATGCGAAAGGCCTCGATTTCTACGACCGCCTCGTCGACGGCATGCTGGAGCGGGGCCTGCAGCCGTGGGCCACGCTGTACCACTGGGACCTGCCGCAATGGCTGCAGGACCGCGACGGCTGGGCGTCGCGCGACACGGTCGACGCGTTCGTGGACATGGCCGACGCGGTGACGCGCCGCCTCGGCGACCGCGTGGCCCACTGGATCACGCACAACGAGCCGTGGTGCACGGCCATCATCGGCAATTACGAGGGCTGGCATGCGCCGGGCCTGACGGACCTCGGCACGGCGCTGCAGGTCGCGCACCACGTGCTGCTGTCGCACGGCAGGGCGGTGCCCGTGATCCGCGCGAACGTGCCCGGCGCGCAGGTCGGCATCTCGCTCAGCCTGCACCCGCTGCGGCCCGCGAGCGCCGCGCCGGAGGACGTCGCCGCGATGGATCGCCACGACGGCCTGCGCTACCGCTGGTTCCTCGACCCGCTGTACGGCCGCGGCTATCCGGAAGCGACGCTCGCGCAAGTGGGCAAGGCGGCGCCCGTCGTGCTGCCGGGCGACCTGGACGACATCGCCGTGCCGACCGACTTCCTCGGCGTGAACTACTACTTCCCGGAGACGGTCGCGCATGATCCGGACCACGGCCCGCTCGGCGCCCGCATCCTGCCGGCGCAAGGGGAGATCACGGCAATGGGCTGGCCCGTGGCGCCGCAGGGCCTGTCCGAGCTGCTGGCCCGGGTCGACCGCGACTACCGTCCCGGCCCGTTGTACGTGACCGAAAACGGCTCGTGCTACGACGACGTGGTGACGGGCGACGGTGCCGTGCGCGACGTCGAACGCAGACGCTACCTGATGCGCCACCTGGCCGCGCTGCGCCAGGCCGTGGCCGATGGCGTGCCCGTGAAAGGCTATTTCGCGTGGAGCCTGCTGGACAATTTCGAGTGGGCGGAAGGCTATCTGCGCCGCTTCGGCCTCGTGCACGTGGATTACGCCACGCAGGAGCGCCGGCTGAAGGACAGCGCGAAATGGTATCGCACGTTCCTGCGGGGGCTGTGAACGGGAGCGGGTGATTGACAGCGCGCGCGTTTGAGGTCAATATCTGCCGGGTCGATTGGAATCGTTTCCAATCGACCCCTCTCGATAACGAACCGCCCCTGGAGACCCCGCATGACCACCCATCGCCCCAGCCACATCCGGCTCGCCGTCGCGTCCGCGCTGGCCGCCGCCGCGTTCTGCGCGACGGCCGCGCCGCAGATCACGGCCTGGCCGCACCTGAAGAGCGCGATCGCGCCCGACGCCGCCCTCGAGGCGCGCGTGCGCGAGATCGTCGGCCGCATGACGCTCGCGCAGAAGATCGGCCAGATGACGCAGGCCGAACTCAAGGCCGTGACGCCGGACGACATGCGCACGTACTACCTCGGCTCCGTGCTGAACGGCGGCGGCAGCTGGCCGCACAACGACAAGCACGCGAGCGCCGGCGACTGGTTGAAGCTGGCCGACGCGTTCTACGACGCCTCGATGGCGACGGACATGGCGGTCAAGGTCCCGATGATCTGGGGCACGGACGCGGTCCACGGCCACAACAACGTCTACGGCGCCACCATGTTCCCCCACAATATCGGCCTCGGCGCGGCGCGCGACCCGGAACTGGTGCAGGCCATCGGCGCCGCGACGGGCAAGGCCGTGCGCGCGACGGGCATCGCATGGGTGTTCGGCCCGACCGTCGCCGTCGTGCGCGACGACCGCTGGGGGCGCACTTACGAAAGCTTTTCGGAAGACCCGCAACTGGTGCGGCGCCTGTCCGGTCCGTACGTGACGGGCCTGCAGGGCGCGCTGAAGGGCGACGCGAACGTCATCGCCAGCATCAAGCACTACATGGCCGACGGCGGCACGGAGTTCGGCATCAATATGGGGGTCGCGAAGGTCGGCGAGCGCGACATGATGAATATCCACGCGCAGGGATACTACGCCGGCATCGAGGCGGGCGCGCAGACGGTCATGGCCTCGTTCAATTCATGGAACGACGTGGCGGCCGGCAAGGACTACGGCAAGGTGCACGGCAGCCGCTATATGCTCACCGATATCCTGAAGGACAAGATGGGCTTCGACGGGTTCGTCGTCACGGACTGGAACGGACACGGCGAAGTGCCGGGCTGCCGCAACGACGGCTGCGCCCAGGCCATCAACGCGGGCATCGACATGGTGATGGTGCCGAACGACTGGAAGGCCTTCATTTCCAATACGATCAGGGACGTCGAGGCGGGCCGCATTCCGATGGCGCGCATCGACGACGCCGTCAGCCGCATCGTGCGCGTGAAGCTGCGCGCCGGCGTGTTCGACAAGCGCCCGTCGCAATCCGCATGGGCCGGCAAGGACGACGCGCTGCTCGCGAAGGACCTGGGCCGCCGCGCGGTGCGCGAATCGCTGGTGCTGCTGAAGAACGAAGGACCGGCGCTGCCGCTGGCCACGAACCAGCGCATCCTCGTCGTCGGCAAGGCCGCCGACAGCATGGCCAACCAGACGGGCGGCTGGGCGTTGACGTGGCAGGGCACGGCGAACACGAACGCCGACTTCCCGAAGGCCGAGACGATCCTCGCGGGGTTGAAGGCAGCCGGCGCGGACGTCACGTACAGCGCGGACGCCGCCGGCGTGGATCCGGCCAGGTTCGACGCCGTCATCGCCGTGATCGGCGAGGCGCCCTATGCGGAAGGCGACGGCGATATCGTGCCGTCCGGGACGTTGCGCCATTCGAGCCGCTATCCGGAAGACCTGGCGGTGCTGCAGAAAGTGCACGGCAAGGGCAAGCCCGTGGTGACCGTGTTCCTGTCCGGCCGCCCGCTGTGGGTGAACGATTTGCTGAACCTGTCGGACACGTTCGTCGCCGCCTGGCTGCCGGGCACGGAAGGCAAGGGCGTGTCCGACCTGCTCGTCACCGGCAAGGGCGCGAAGCCTTATGAGTTCAAGGGCAAGCTATCGTTCTCCTGGCCGAAATCCGTGTGCCAGACGCCGCTGAACGTGGGCGAGGCCGGCTATGCGCCGCTGTTCGCGTACGGCTACGGCCTTAAGCGCGGCCAGCGTTCGCATATCGGCATGCTGGATGCGACGTATCCGCCCGGCGGCTGCAGCGCGTCCGATACGTATCCGGTGTACGGCCAGGCGGATCGGGCCAGCTTCCCGCTGCGGATCGTCAGCGGCACGGCCGTGCAGCCGCTGGGCGCCGACCTCAATGCGGGTACGAGCCTGCCGGGCATCGCGGTGGCCATCGCCCAGATCAAGACGCAGCAGGATGCGAAGCTCGTCACGTGGACGGCACCGGCGGCGTTCGAGGCGCACGGCAGCAAGCCGCTCGCGCTGCCGGCCGCGCTGGCGGACAAGGGCGTGCTGCGCTTCGACACGATCGTGCAGCAGGCGCCCGCCGGCAAGGTGACGATCGCGATGGCCTGTGGCGGCACCGCCTGCGGCACGCCGCTGGATGCAACCAGGCTGTTCACGGGCCTGGCCGGCAAGGGTCGGCAGGAGGTCGCGATCCCGCTGGCCTGCTTCCGCGCGCGCGGCGTGGACCTGGCGAGAATCGACACGCCGTTCCGCGTGACGAGCGACGGCGCTTTCACGGCCGCCTTCGGCAACGTCGACGTGACCGCGGGCGCCGCCACCGTCCGATGCGAGGACCTGCGATAAGCGGCTTGCGCCTGCCGGCCGACAGCGGCGGCACCGATGCCCGCTGCGAGGGCAAGGGCCGGTTGCGGGCTTGGCTGGCGCGCATGCCGGCGTGGCTCGTCATCGGACCGTGTCCCGCACTGAACACCAAAACCATAACAAAGGAGAATCCATGGCAGCTTCCCCCAACCCGACCGTGTCCGTGACCGCGGCATCGACTGCGCGCGCGACCAACACCGGTCCGCTCGTCATCGTCACGATCCTGTTCTTCATGTGGGGCCTGCTCACGTCGCTGAACGACGTGCTGATCCCGCACCTGAAGGCGATCTACACGCTGAACTACCTGCAGGCGATGCTCGTGCAGTTCTGCTTCTTCGGCGCCTATTTCATCGTGTCGCTGCCGGCCGGCGCGCTGATCCGCCGCATCGGCTACCAGAAGGGCGCCGTCACGGGCCTCCTGATCGCGGCCGGGGGCTGCGCGCTGTTCTATCCGGCCGCGCAGGGCGGCTACGGCCTGTTCCTGTTCGCGTTCTTCGTGCTGGCTGCCGGGATCACGATCCTGCAGGTGGCCGCGAACCCGTACGTGACGGTGCTCGGCCCGGCCGCGACGGCATCGAGCCGGCTGACGCTCACGCAGGCATTCAACTCGCTGGGCACGACCGTGGGCCCGGCGCTGGGCGGCATGCTGATCCTCGCGGGCACGAGCACCGTCGCGGCCGACCAGGCGGCTGCCGTGCAGGGGCCGTATCTCGCGCTCGCCGCGGCGCTCGCGCTCCTCGCCGCACTGTTCGCGCTGGCCCGGCTGCCGCGCATCGACCATGCCGAGGCAGACGTTCCCGCGGCCGGTGCCGTCGGCTCCGCGCTGCATTATCGTCATCTCGTGCTGGGCGCCGTCGCCATCTTCCTGTACGTGGGCGGCGAAGTCAGCATCGGCAGCTTCCTCGTCAATTTCCTCGGCGAGAAGCAGGTGGCCGGGATGCCGGCGGCGCAGGCGGCGAGCTATGTCAGCGTGTACTGGGGCGGGGCGCTGATCGGGCGCTTCATCGGCTTTACCGTCATGCGCGTCGTCAGCCCCGGCAAGGCGCTCGCGTTCAACGCGCTGCTGGCCATCGCGCTCGTGCTGGCCGCGATCTTCGGCCGGGGCCAGGCCGCGATGTGGGCGATCCTCGCCGTCGGCTTGTGCAATTCGATCATGTTCCCGACGATCTTCAGCATGGCGCTGCACGGCCTCGGACGCCACACGGGCCAGGGTTCCGGCATCCTGTGCATGGCGATCGTGGGCGGCGCCATCGTGCCATTCCTGCAAGGCTGGCTGGCCGACCGCATCGGCGTGCAGCCGTCGTTCTTCGTGCCGGCCGCCTGCTATGGCTTCATCCTGTACTTCGGCGTGAAGTATGCGAACCTGCATCGCCAGGGAGCGACCACCGCCTGAGACTGGCCATGGCGGCACCTTTGCAGTAGAATGCCGGCATCCCATTGGGGAGTAGCCTGCTTCCGCCCGCGCGGAAGTTCCCGTATCAACATACTCGACAGCCCTGGCTGACGTGGTACGGGCAGCCGTTTCGGTTGGCAAGACCTTTGGTATGCCTGCGCGTTCATCGGGCCGCGCCGGCATGCCTTCGCGTTTGCCCGACTGGAACCACGATGAATCTCCTCGCCACTGCAGCACTCGCCCTCGCCATGTCCACCGACGCATTCGCCGTCGCCGTCGGCAAGGGCGCCGCGCTGCAACGTCCCCATTTCCGCGAAGCCCTGCGCACGGGCGCCATCTTCGGCGTGATCGAAGGCCTCACACCCGTCATCGGCTGGGCGCTGGGCCACTGGGCGGCGCCGTATGTGCAGGCGTGGGACCACTGGATCGCGTTCACCTTGCTGGGCGTGCTCGGCCTGCGCATGATGCGCGAAGGCTTGGGCGGCGCGGACGACGACGAGGACGACAAACCCACGAGCCACTCCTTCTGGCTGCTCGCCGTGACCGGTTTCGCGACGAGCATCGACGCGATGGCCGTCGGCGTGGGTCTCGCATTCATCGACGCGAACATCATCACGACGGCCGGCGCGATCGGCCTGTCGACGTTCATCATGGTGACGCTCGGCGTGATGGTGGGACGCGGCCTCGGCAAGCTGGTGGGCAAGCGCGCCGAGGTCGTGGGCGGGCTCGTACTGATCGCGATCGGGTCGCTGATCCTGTACGAGCACCTCGGCCAGGGCTGATCAGCCGTTCGTGGCCGGCGCGGCGACCGCCGGCTTGCGGTCCATCCAGCGCCGCGTGAGCCAGGCGCGTACCGGCTCGTCGTAATACTTCAGCAGCAGCCACGCCAGCGCGACGCAGGCGGCGAAGGTGGCCGCGGCGACGGGCAGGCCGTCGCGCAGCGGCACGTGATTCGCATTGGTCCAGGCCGTGTACGTGTACACGAACGGGTAGTGGATGATGTACAGCGGATACGACAGTCCCCCCAGCGCGGCGCACACGCTGGCCGTGCGCGCGCTGGCCGGAGCGCTGGCGCCGAGCCAGACGACGAACGGGAACACGGCGACGATGCACACGGCTTCGTACAGGCCGTTCATCCACAGGGTGTCGGGACCGCCGATGCGCGGCAACGCCATCGTAGCGAACAGGATCACGGCGCTGATCGGGAATGCCTGCGCGATGCGACCGGGCCGCACGACGCGCGACAGCAGCAGTCCCGCGCAGAACGGATAAGCCAGGCGGGTGAACCCGAGCTGGAACTGGACGGGGTCCAGCGACCAGCCGCCGATCACGTCGCCGTTCGGCCCCGTCAGCAGGTAATGGACGAGTGCCGCGCCGGCCAGCAGCGCGAGCGCGCCGAGGATCCGGTTCGGCAGCCGCCGCAGCACCAGCGCGTACAGCACGTTCGCCACGTATTCGAAGAACAGCGACCACGCCGGGCCGTTCAGGGGATGCATTTCGGCCCAGCCGCGCAGGTCCATGGACGGCGGCACCGGCAGCAGGGTCATGCCGATGACCATGATCAGCAGCACGCGCCACAGCGGTGTGTCCGCGATCATCGGGAACAGCGGCCCGGCCTGGAAGTAGAACATCAACGCGCCGATGACCATCGCGACGACGATCATCGGATGCAGGCGGATCAGCCTGCGCTGGAAGAATTCGCCCAGCGACATGCGGCGCCAGCGGTCGTCGTAGGCGTAGCCGATCACGAAGCCGGACAGCAGGAAGAAGAAGTCGACGGCCAGGTAGCCGTGGTTGATCACCTGGGCGAAGCGGTTCACGGCATGCGCTTCGCACAGGTGGAACGCGACGACCGTCAGCGCCGCGACGCCGCGCAGGCCGTCGAGGACGGGGTAGTGCCGCCTGGTGTCGGCGAAGCTGCCGGCCGCCGCCGTCACGGTTTGCCCGCCGGGCAGTAGCGCTCCACGTATTGCTGGTGCGGCGGGAGTTGCGAGACGGTGCGGCGTACGCCGTTCCTGATGCCGTCCAGGAAGCCGCGCAGCTCGTCGTCGCCCATCAGGTCCGCGCTCGGATGCCAGCGTTCGGGCGTGAGGCCCTGGCCCAGCATCACCTGCACCCACGAGTTTTCCGCGAACAGTTCGTTCCCTTCGCGGAACACGCGGGCGCCGCCGCGGAACAGGTCGATGCGGTGCTGCAGGCTGTCCGGCACCGGCATCAATGCCGCGTCGTGCCAGTACGGCGTGTCGCGCCGGTTCGTGACCTTGTAGTGCAGGATGATGAAGTCGCGGATCGTGCGGATGTCTTCCTCGGTCTGCACGTTGAATTCGTCGACGTCCGCCTGCTGGATGCCGTAAGTCGGGAACGTCTGCAGCAGGCGCACGATGCCGCGCTGGATCAGGTGGATGCTCGTCGATTCGATCGGCTCCAGGAAGCCGCTCGCGAGACCCAGGCCGATGCAGTTGCCGACCCAGACCTTCTTGCGCTGGCCCGGCGTGAAGCGGATCACGCGCGGCTCCGTGAGGACCTTGCCCTCGACGTTGCCGAGCAGCGTGGCGCGTGCCGTGGCTTCGTCCGTGTAGCGGCTGGAGAACACGACGCCGTTGCCCGTGCGGTGCTGCAGCGGGATGCGCCATTGCCAGCCCCAGTCGTGCGCCATCGAGCGCGTCAGCGGCACGGCCGGGCCGGTGGATTCCGTCTGCACGGCGATGGCGCAGTCGTTGAACAGCCATTGCGACCAGTCTTCGTACTCCACGCCCATCGTCTGGCCCAGCAGCAGCGAGCGGAAGCCCGTGCAGTCGATGAACAGGTCGCCCTCGACGCGCGTGCCGGAGTCCAGCACGAGCGCGGTGATGTGGCCCGTGGCCGGATCGGTGTCGACCTTCGCGATCTTCGCTTCGATGCGCTCGGCGCCGAAGTGTTCGGAAAAGCGGCGCAGGTAGCGGGCGTAGCGCGTCGCGTCCAGGTGGTAGGCGTAGTTGATGCCCTGGTTCGGCAGGTGGCCGAAGCGCTTTTCCTGCGATGCGACCAGTTCCAGGCAGTAGTCGCCATAGTCGCTGGAGAGGCCGCGGTCGCGGCCCTTCAGCCAGAAGTGCTGGAAGCCGGCCGTCCAGTGGTCCGTCCCCGTCATGCCGAACGAGTGGATGTAGTCTTCGCCGCGTGCGCGCCAGCTTTCGAAACTGATGCCCAGCTTGAACGTGGCCTGCGTGGCGGCCATGAATTCCTGTTCGCCGATGTCGAGCAGGCGGTGGAAATGCACGAGGCTCGGGATCGTCGCCTCGCCCACGCCTACGGCCCCGATGTCGTCCGACTCGACGACCTTGATGTCGACGACCTTGCCGAGGGTGCGCGCCAGCGCCGCCGCGGCCATCCAGCCGGCGGTGCCGCCGCCGGCGATGACGACGCGGCGGATCGGGCGGCCGCGCCCTTGTTGGTTGTTGTTCTCCATGTCTCTACTCCTGGCTTGTACGCTTTGTCGTCGTTAGACGCGTCGTAGTCTTTAGTCTTATCGGTTGATCCGGCGCAGCAGCTGGCCGCGCAGGACGCGCGCGCCGTCCTCGTCGAGCGGCGACAGCGCATAACGCGCATTCTCGGGAATGTGCGCGAGGTTCGCGGGGTCCGGCTCGAAGATGTAATGGCGGAAGATGTCCTGCCACGCGCGCCGCTGCTCGGGCGGCAGGTCGCGCATCGTCAGGATCGCCAGCATCAGCGCGTTCGTCGGCGTGTCCATGTAGTCCGGGGACTGGCGCCACCAGTAGTTCACGAGCACGTTGAACGCCGACAGCGCTTCCACGTGGTGCCACCACATCGACGGGATGAACAGCGCGTCGCCCGGCCCCATCTCGGCCACTTCGGCATGCTGCAGCGCCTCGGCGTAGCGCGGGAAGCGCTCCAAGTCCGGGTTGCGCACGTCGACGAGGCTGATCGCCTGGCCGGCCGGGTTGAAATCGAGCGGGCCGACGTACAGGTTGTTCAACTGGTCGGGCGGGAACAGCGTGAACCGCCGCTCGCCGACCGCGACGACGGCGATGTTGTCGGGCAGGTCGTAGTGCGTGGCGACGACGGTGCGGTTGCCGATCCAGATGCTGGCCAGCGGGTTGCGGCCGCCCAGGTCCAGGTCGTTGTCGGCGCGCAGGCCGGGCAGGGCGCCGTCGATCGACGTCGAGCCCACGTAGATCGCGCCGGGATCCGGCCGCTTGCGGTGCTCGGCCAGTTCGTCCAGCACCTGGTCGAGCCGCCCGCGCACGTTGTGGAAGTTGAAGCCCGTGATCGTGTCGTTGTAGAAGAAGCGGCCGCCGATCTGCGGGGGGCCGAGCATCGCGTTGACGGTCGCGTCGCGATAAAACCGGCGCAGGTAGGCGTCGGCGCTTTCCGCCGACGCGCGTCCTCTTTGCACGAGGGGCCAGTCGGCCGCGAGGCCGCGTACGATGTAGGGCCGCGTCGCGCGCAGCATCTCGTCCGGCAGCTTGCCGTCGACTGCCGCCACCTCGCGGACATGTTTAACGGAGGACGTCATTGGCGCGATTCTTCCGTTGGATCAGGCCGCGGAACTGCGCCAGCGACGCCACCGCCATGTAGATGGCCTGCAGATAGCCGTTGTCGTGCAGGCGCGCGAGCTGCTCGCCCGTCAGCTTCGCGAGGCGGTCTTCGTTGATCGTGTAGAAGCCGGCCAGGCGGTTCTGCGAGCCGTCGTCCAGTTCCACGTCCAGCACGAACGATTCGATCAGTTCCAGCTCGACGAGCGCGGCGACGAACGCGCGCGATGCGGCGAGGCCTTCGTGGATGGTGCGCAGCACGGAGTTGATGCGTTCCAGGTATTCGCTCGTGCCGCCATAGGTCAGGAACAGCGCCTCGCCCTCGATGCCGCTGTCGCGCACGCGCGGGCTGTCCAGGTCGATGTGGACGGACAGTTCCTCGCCGCTGCGGCCGATCATGAACGGCTGGCGTTCGATGGTCAGCGGGATCGTCGGCGCGTCCCAGCCGTTCGGGCCGAGGAACAGGTTTTCGCCCGGTTCGAAGCCGAGTAATGCGAGCGCGTCGTAGCCGCCGTTGCCGTCCTGCGCGAAGACGATCGGGTAGCAGGCCTGCAGGTCGCGGAATTCGGCGGGGAAGGTCAGCGCCGACATCACGGCGTCGCCGTACGCCGCGCCGCGGGTGGTGACCACGCGCAGGTTCTTGTGGTCGACGTTGTTCAGGGGGGCATGGTTGGCCATCGGTGGTAGTCTCTCTCGTTATTGGTGTTGTGGTGGTGTCTCCGCTAGCCCGGCGGCATGCCGAACTGGCGGATGTGGTGGAGCATCTCGCGGTTCGCGGGCAGTTGCGGCAGCATGCGGGCGGTGAGTCGCGCGGCCTCGCGGAAATACTGGTCGGCACGCTCGGGCAGGTCCGATGCGCGCGCCGTCAATTCGGGCCGGAAGCCCATCCCGTACAGGATGTACTGCCAGCTCGCGGACGGGAAGATTTCTTCGATGCGCGGGAAGTCGCGGCGCGACGGCGCGCGCGTGCGCCACAGCGCGAGCAGCTCGCGCAGGCGCGGCGACTGCGTGCGCGCTGCGCGGTGATCGAGCCAGTAATCGGTGTCGGTGCGCTTCGACAGCACGTAATGCAGCTTCAGGAAGTCGATGATGCGCTCCCACCGGTACGTGAAGGCCTCGTTGAAGCGCGCGGCGATCGTGTCCATCTGCGCGCGCGTGGCGGGCAGGTCGTCCGCCAGCCAGCTCGCGGACAGTTCCACGAGTGCGAGCGCGGACGCTTCCAGCGGCTCGATGAACCCCGCGGACAGGCCGATCGCGACCACGTTCCGTTCCCAGAAGCGGGCGCGGTAGCCCGGGTCGAACGCGATCTTGCGCGGTGCGGGAATCTCGCCAGTGATACCGGTGGACGCAAGATAGGCGCGGATTGTCTGCTCCGCCGCGTTGTCGTCGACGTGGGCGCTGGAATACACATAGCCGACGCCGCGCCGCGCGGGCAGGCCGATGTCCCAGGTCCAGCCGTGCGACTGGGCGGTGGACGTCGTCTGCGATGCGATGGGCGTGTCGTCCGTCGGATAGGGCACCTGCACGGCGAGGGCGCGGTCGTTGAACAGCACGTCGCGCTGCGACACGAGCGGCACGCCGTAGTGGCGGCCCAGCAGCAGCGCGGCCATGCCCGTGCAGTCGATGAACAGATCGCCCTCGATCAGGCCCGCTTCGCGCGTGCGCAGCGCGGCGATGTCGCCATCGTCGTTCGAAAGAATGTCGACGACGTGGGCCAGCACGTGGCGCACGCGCAGCTTGTCCACGCAGTGCTTCTGCAGGAAGACGCCGAATTTGCCGGCATCCAGGTGATAACCGTAGTTGGCGACGCCGGCGTATTCCGGCGTCTGCGGCTGCTTCGGCGCGCGGCCCTGCACGCATAAATGCGGCTGGTAGCTGACGAGGTCCGCGAACGGGACGCCGCGGTGCGCGCGTTGCCAGGCTGCGACGAGATTCGCCTCGCCATAGCCCTGGGGCAGGGAAAAGGGGTGGAAATAGACGTCGCCGTCGCTGCCGTCGACCCAGCGGTCGAAGCGCGAGCCCTGCTTGAACGCGGCATCGCATTCGCGGAAAAACGCGGCTTCGGAGACGCCGATGCGCTGCAGGGTCTCGCGCATGGACGGCCACGTGCCTTCGCCGACGCCGATGGGCGGCACGCCCGGCGACTCGACGAGCGTGACGGTCAGGCGCGGGTGTTCGGCCGCGAGGACGCCGGCCGTCAGCCAGCCCGCGGAGCCGCCGCCGACCACCACGACGTGTTCGATGGGTTTACTCATCACAGCTTCCTTTTTCCGGTGGGCCGCATGAGTCTACCTGAAAAAGCTGCTTTTGGAACAACTTTTTATACGCTGAAACCGATTACGGCAGACTGATCGTACGCGAAATTCCCGTCGTCCCCGCCTTCGCGGGGACGACGGTCTTAGGGTCCCGGGCCCTTAGAACTTGTAGCGTGCCCCCAGCATATAACGCGGCCCGGTCTGCGTCACGTACAGCGCCTGCTGCGTCGTCCGTCCGTGGACGCGGCTCGTCTCGTTCGTCAGGTTGATGGCTTCGAACTGCACGACCAGTTTCGGCGTGACGTTGTAGCCGACCGACAGGTCGAGCTGGCCGTACGGCTCCACGTAGTTCGGGTTCGGACCCGCGCCGTCGAACGTCGACGACAGGAATTCGCCGCGCCAGTTGTAGGCCGCGCGCACGTTCCACTTGTCGTTCTCGTAGATGCCGACGAGGTTCGCGGAGTTGGACAGCCCGACCAGTGCGAACTGTTCGCCCACGCTGCCGTTATCGTACCGCAGGCCGGAGTGCACGTACGTGTAGTTCGCCGAGATGCCGAAGCCGGTGTTGCCGAACATGTGCTGGAGATTGAATTCCAGCCCGTTCAGGCTTGCCTTCTTCTGGTTCGAGAACGTCGTGATCTGGAAGTGCGCCACCGGATCGCCCGGCTGGCCGACGATGTTGCCGGTTGGGTTGCCGCTGCTGTCCACGCCCGTCACCGTCACGCCCGGGGCGGTCGGGTGATTCCTGAAGATGTAGTTGCGGATGCAGGCCGGGTCCGTGCCGCAGCCGGCGGCCGACGCTTCGCTCCACAGCGCGCCGCCCACCGGGGTGTGCAGGTTGAACGGCGTGGCGTCGATCTTCGACTGGCCGGCGTAATTCTCCAGGTCTTTATAGAACGCGTTCACGGAGAAGAAGCTGTCCTTCCCGTAGTACCACTCCCACGACAGGTCGAAGTTCTTCGATTTCACGGGCTTCAGCGCCGGGTTGCCCTGCGAGCCGGTGCCGCCGTCGACGCGCGCCAGCGTATTCAGGATCTGGCCGCCGGCGATCTGGTCGTAGCGCGGACGGCCGATGGTCTCGCCATAGCTCGCGCGCACCTTCATGTCCGCGCGCAGGTCCATGTCCCAGTCGACCGACGGCAGCAGGTGGTGGTACTTGCCGGTCAGCGTAGTGAACGTCGGGGCGCCGAACGTGACCGGGAATTCGTTGGCGGAGACCATCGTGATGGCGGTGGCCGCCGGCACAAGCGCGGTCGAGACGACGTCCGTCTTCTCGTAGCGCACGCCGATCGCGGTGTGCATCGGCAGCGCCGTATCCCAGTCCGTGTTGAACTGCAGGTACAGGCTCTTCGATTTTTCGCCGGTGCGCTGGTCGGTGTCGTACGTGTTCTTCGGCAGGTACAGCGCGGGCAGGCCGGACGCCTTCGACACCACGTCGCGCACCTGCGCGAAGTTGAAGGTGTAGAAGGTGTTGAACAGGTTCGGGTTCTGGCTGCCGGCCAGCTGGTCGAAGTACTGGCGGATCGTGTCGGCGTGCCACAGGCTGCTCGGGTAGTCGGACGGCTTGGTCGCGCCGGTCCAGGCGTCGCGCTGCTGCGTGGAGAACGCGGAGCGGTTCTTGACCTCGACGGTGCCGATGCCGAAGTTCAGGTTCGACGCTTCCAGCATGCGCAGGCGGCCCTTGAACTGGAGCTGGTCGACCTCGCCCTTCATGTAGCCGTTCTGGAAGACGGAACCGGTGACCTGCTGCGGCGCGCCCGTGAAGTCGGCGCCCTTGATCGACAGGACCGGGAACTCCTGCGAGAAGTCGGCCGTCGTGTCGCCGCGCGAGAAGCTCGAGGTGCCCAGCGTATTGCTCGAGCCGAACGGGCTGTCCGCCTTCGATTCCGCGGTCGAACGGTGCGCGTCGAACTCGAGCTTCAGGTCTTTCGTCGCACGCCACTGGGCGTTGAAGCCGAGCGATTTGTTCTGGGTCTTGGTGGCGAAGTCGGCGCCGCCCATCGCGATGTCGCTGTTCCCGGCCGGGATGAATTCCGTGTAGACGAGCGGTGCGGCAATCGGGCCGTTGGTCCACGACGATGCCGACGCGCCGAAGTTGAACCAGGCGGAGACGTCGTTGCGCTTCGTCTGCAGCTTGTTTTCCGAGTACGTGTAGTCGAGGGTCGTCGTCAGCTCCTTGACCGGCTGCCACTGCAGGGTCAACTGGCCGTTGGTGCGCTGGCGCTTCACGCCCGTCATGCTGTAGTTCAGGTTCTGCGGCACCTGGTAGATGTCGCCGGGCTTCGGACGGTTCGTGATATTTTCCGAACCGGCGGTACCCGGCTGCGGGATCGTGCCCCAGTTGTTCTCGTCGCCACGGAACGGACCCTTCCAGCCGTTGCCGACGGACGCCTGGTTGAAGCCCAGGTTGCGTTCCTGGTAGCTGGCGGAGAGGCCCAGGCCCCAGTGGCCATCTTTCGACGTCGTCGAATAGATGCCCGAGAATTCCGGCGTGGTCGAGGTGCTGGCCTTGACGTCGCCCGGCAGGTTGTGGTTCGACGTGTCGTGCACGGCTTTGATGCCGATGCTCGAATACGTGCCAAGTTTGTCGAGCGGACGCGCGGTGATCACGTTGACGGTGGCGCCGATGCCGCCGGTCGGGGTCTCGGCGCGGCTGGTCTTGTAGACCTGCAGCTGCGAGATCGCTTCCGACGCCAGGTTCGAGAAGTCGAACGAGCGGCCATTCAGGTCGCCGAGGTTCGATGTCGGCATCTGGCGGCCGTTCAGCAGCACCATGTTGAAGTCGGGACCCACGCCGCGCACGGTGATCTTCTGGCCTTCGCCGTTCACGCGGTCGATCGACACGCCCGAGATGCGCTGCAGCGATTCGGCCAGGTTCGTGTCGGGGAATTTGCCGATGTCCTCGGCCACGATGCCGTCGACGATACCGTCCGACTGGCGCTTCAGGTTCAGCGACGAGGCCAGCGACTGGCGCAGGCCCGTGACGGTGACCTGCTGGATCGACGTGGTCGGGATGTCGCCGCCGCGGCTGTCTTCGGGCGTGGTCGTCTGGGCGTAGGCCGGGATCAGGGCGGCGCAGGCGCTCGCCACAGCCAGGCTCATCAGTTTTTGGTTTGCCTTGGGGTAATGCATTGGGTCTCCTCTATTTTTATCTCTCTTCACCGCTTCAACATCGTTTCCAATCTCTGGAAACGTTTCCATATGCTGGTCGAATCTTATGTTCAGAAAAAACAATTGTCAACGGAATATTCAGTAGTGCGTGGCCGAAACGGCACACTGAAAAACAGGGCACGTTTGACACCGAAAAAACCGCGGTGCTATATTCGAAATTGTCTGGGAACGTTTCCAAGCGGAGACCGCATGTCCACTTTACGAATCGCCGCCGTGCTTGCCGTTTTCCTTTCTGCGGGGACTGCGGCCCAAGCGCAAACCACGCTCACCCAGCCGCCCGGCTGGGTACTGGACTGGCACGACGAATTCGACGGGCGCACGCTGGACCGCACGACATGGGTCCCGGAGACGGGCGGCAACGGCTGGGGCAACCAGGAGCTGCAGTTCTATACGGACCGGCCCGACAACGTGCGTGTCGATGGCGGCAATCTCGTCATCGAAGCACGCAAGGAAGACCACGGCGGACGCCACTACACCTCCGCGCGCATCAAGACTGCGGGAAAGGTCGAGCGCACGTATGGCCGCTACGAGGCGCGCATCAAGATCCCGCGCGGGCAGGGCATCTGGCCCGCGTTCTGGATGCTCGGGGCCGACATCGGCCAGGCCGGCTGGCCCCGCTGCGGCGAGATCGACATCATGGAAAACATCGGCCGCGAGCCGGACCTCGTCCACGGCACGCTGCACGGCCCCGGCTACAGTGGCGCCAAGGCCATCGGCAAGCCGCAGCGGCTCGACAAGGGGACGTATGCCGACGACTACCACGTCTACGCCGTCGAATGGGAACCGCGCGAGATCCGCTGGTACCGCGACGGCATCCTGTACCACACGGCGCGGCCCGACACCGTCACGGGCGACTGGGTGTTCGAACACCCGTTCTTCATGATCCTGAACCTGGCCGTCGGCGGCGCCTGGCCCGGCAACCCGGACGCGACGACCGCCTTCCCCCAGCAGATGCTGGTCGACTACGTGCGCGTCTACAAGCGCTCGCCTTGACGAATCGTCATGACGGAGTTAGCGCTCTCATGGCATCATGTCGGGCTGGGGTGCCGCGCGGTGCGGCATCCGGCGGGTCTGGGGAGAGCGCATGCGGTTCGGGACGTGGTTGACGATGGGTGTGGCGGCGATGTTGGCGGCGGGCTGCGCGCGTCCGCTACGCCCCATGCAATCGCTGTCCGATCCGGAAATCCAGCGCGCGATGCGGCGCGAGCAGGTGCAGGGCCTGGCCTTCGCGACGATCGAGAACGGGCAGGTCGCGAACGTCAAGGTGATGGGCATGCGCAACGCGTCCCTCGGCCAGCCGCTGACGCCGGACACCATCATGGCGGGCGGCACCCTCACGAAGGCGGCCTTCGCGTACATGTTGCTGCAGCTGGCCGACGAGGGCCGGATCGACCTCGACGCGCCCGTCACGAAGCTGCTGCCGCATCCGTTGCCCACGTACCGCGTGCGTCCCTACGACTTTTCCGACCTCGCCGGCGACGCGCGCTGGCAGACGATCACGCCGCGCATGCTGCTCGCGCATGGCGGCGGTCTCGCCGACTACCGCTGGATGGAGCCGGGCGGCCGGCTGCGCATCCACACCGATCCGGGCGAGCGCTATGCGTATTCGAGCGAAGGCTATGCGATCCTGCAGCTCATCGTCGAACAGGGCCTCGGCCTGGACGTGGCGCAGGAGATGCGCCGGCGCGTGTTCGACCGCTTCGGCATGCGCCGCACGAGCATGTACTGGCGCGCGGAGTACGCGGAAAACGCGGCGGACGGCTATGCGTTCGACGGCGCCTTGCAGCCCCACGAGCGCCGCTACCGCGTGCGCGCGGCCGGCTCGATGGAGACGACGATCGCCGACCAGGCCAGGCTGTGGGCCGGCATCATGCGCGGCGACGGGCTGCGCCCCGACACGCGCGCCGCGTTCTCGACGGGCTGGCTGCCGATCGCAGCGCGCCGTCGCTACCCCGCGTTCGACGGCGCCGAGACCGCGTGGCCGCAGAAACTGGCGGCGGGCCTGGGCGTCGTCACCTTCGAGGATCGCTCGGGGCCCGCGTGGTTCGACGGTGGCCACGACGAATCGACGGCGGACTTCGTGCTGTGCCTGGAGACGGGCCAGCGCTGCGTGGTGATGCTGTCGAACGACGTGCGGGCGGAGCGCCTGTTCCCGGAACTGGGCCGGCAGGCGCTCGGCCCGGACGACATGCCGTGGAGCTGGGAATATGACTGGCTGGACCAACCTTGACGCCGCGGGCGGCGCAGGCATGCCGCAGGCGCCCGATGCCCGTTGCGAGGATGCGCGCTTCGAGGACTTCTTCCGGCGCTGGCTGCTGGGCGCGATCGGCGAGCCGGCCGGCAGCTGGCGTGCCGGCGTGCGCGCGCTGTGCTTCAACGTGCACCCGACGACTGCCGGCGAGCACGCCGTGGAATTGATCGGCGCCGCCGATTGCGACCCGGCTGCCGCCGACTGGGCGCTGGACGAGGTCTGGCTGCCGTCGCGCGCCCGGATTGCGCTGCCGGGTGACGTCGCCGATGCGGACGACGGCGTGCTGCTCGTGCGCTGCCTCGTGCGCGCGGCGCTCGCCGACGGCTTCGCGGGCGCGCGCCTGAAACGCTATCCGCGCATCGCCGTGGGCCACGTGGACGGGCCGCTCGACGTGCTGTGGGAGCGCACGCCGATCTAAGACGCGTCCGGCAAGGATCGCCAGCAGGCGTTACACTTGACGCTTTACCCGGAGCGCATGTTGCCCCCATCGCCTTTGTCCACCGAGGTGCTCGAACGTCCGCGGCAAGACGCCGCGGCCATGCCCACGTGGCTGATGCTGCTGATCGCCGCCGCCTGCGGCCTGATCGTGGCGAATCTCTATTACGTCCAGCCGCTCGTCGGCCCGATCCGCGCGGACATCGGCCTGCCGGCCGGCGCGGCCGGCCTGCTCGTCACGCTGACGCAGCTCGGCTATTGCGCCGGCCTGCTGCTCGTCGTGCCGCTCGGTGACCTGCTGGAAAACCGGAAACTGGTGCTGGCCCTCGTGGCGCTGCTGGTGGTGGCGCTCGTCGCCGCTCCAGTCGCACCGGCGCTCGGCCATCCGGTGCCGGCGTTCCTCGCGTGCTCGCTGGTGATCGGCTTCAGCGCCGTGGCCGTGCAGGTGCTCGTGCCGTACGCGTCGCACATGGCGGCCGAACACGTGCGCGGTAGAGTCGTCGGCAATATCGTCAGCGGCCTGATGTTCGGCATCATGCTGGCCCGTCCCGTCGCCAGTTTCATCACGCACGCGTGGTCGTGGCAGGGCGTGTACGTGCTGTCGGCCGTGCTGATGGTGGTGCTCGGCATCGTGCTGCGCGTGCTGCTGCCGGCGCGCCGTCCGCATGCGACGCTCGGCTATGGCGCCTTGCTCGCATCGATGGCGGGGCTCGTGCGCGACCTGCCCGTGCTGCGCCGCCGCGCCATCTACCAGGCCGGCATGTTCGGCGCGTTCAGCGTGTTCTGGACGGTCACGCCGCTGCTGCTCGCGAGCCCGGCGTACGGCATGAACCAGCGCGATATCGCGTGGTTCGCGCTGGCCGGCGTCGCCGGCACGATCGCGGCGCCGCTCTCGGGCCGCGTGGCGGACCGGGGCTGGACGCGCCCCGCGACGGTGTTCTGCATGCTGCTCGGTCTGCTGTCGTTCGTGCCGACGCTCGGCCTGGCGGACGGCGGCCGGTTCGGCGTCGGCATCCTCGTGGCGGCCGCCATCGCGCTGGACTTCGCCGTGTCGGGCAATCTCGTGCTGGGCCAGCGCGCGATCTATGCGCTTGGCGCGGAAGTGCGCGGGCGCGTGAACGGCCTGTACATGGCGACGTTCTTCCTGGGCGGCGCGACCGGTTCGGCGCTGGGGGCGTGGAGTTATGCGCACGGCGGCTGGCAGGCCGCGTGCGCCGTGGGGATGGGATTGATCGGGGCCGTGTTCCTCGTCTTCCTCACGGATCCCCGCGGGATTACTTCGACGTCTTGAGCAGCGCCGGATAACCCACGTCTTCCGTCGCCTTTTTCAGGTCGGCGACGGTGGTCTGGGCGTCGTCGTAGACGATGACGGCTTCGCGCTTCTCGTAGCTGACCTTCACCTTCGACACGCCCGGCACCTTCGACAATGCCGTCTTGATGGTGATGGGGCAGGTGGCGCAGTCCATCGTCGGGACGTTCAGCGACACGGTCTGCTGCTTGGCGAAGGCCGGCGCCGCGATGAAGAGGGCGGCGACGGCGAGGGTACGGGTGAAATTCATGGTGCTCTCCTCAATAAAACAGCGGGGCGATCAGCGGAAAGCCCAGCAACAGCGCGACGAACAGCGCGCAGGCGATGAACACGCGGCGCATCAGCGGCCGCGTGGTGGCGCAGTCGCCGCTCTCCAGGTCGCACACGCGCGCCGGGCGGAACACGAGCCAGCCGGCCCACGCCAGCGCACCCACGGTAAGGGCGATGGCATACGGCGTCACGGGTTTCAGCGCCTGCAGATTGACCATCCACGCGCCCGTCACGCCGATCAGCACGAGCGCGAGCGGCAGCACACAGCACGTGGAGGCGAGCAGCGCCGCGAGCATGCCGAGCGCGATGAGGCGGCCGGCCTTGCGTTCGGTACCGTCGACGGGTTGGCGGGCGAGCGTGGACATGGCGGTCAGATGGCGCGCGACGTGATGGTGTACTTGAACGTGTCCGGCGCGAGCGAGTCGTACGCTTCGCCGCCGCTCTGCGCCTGCGGGTACATCAGGAAGCCGACCTTGCCGGCGACGGAGCCCGGCAGGCGCACGTCGTGGGCAAAGTTATAGCCCATCCAGTTGCCTTCCCAGCCGCCGAACAGCGCGCGCTTGACGGGCGCGACGACGGGGTTGTCCGGGTCCTTGATCCAGTCCGCGGTTTCCTGGCGCATGACCTTGGCCACGTCGGCCGGATCCATCGCGACCCAGCCGTGCTGCTTCAGGTAAACCTCGGCGCGGCAGTGCTGGGCGCCTTGCAGGGACGCGGGCTTGCCGCCCAGTTCCTTGTAGCCGAAGGCGCTCGGCGCGATGCGGATGCCGTACACGTCGCGCGCCGGCACGCCCGAGGCGCGGCACAGGCCCACGAACAGGCCGTTCAGGTCGGCGCACTTGCCGCCGAAGTTGCCCGTTTCCAGCATCGTCTTGATGTCGCCCGTGCCGCAGCCTTTCACTTTCGGCTCGCGGAACGTGTTCAGCACGATCCAGTCGTAGATGCGCTGGACCTTTTCCTCATCCGTGCGCGCGCCCCTGGTGATCGTCAGCGAGGTTTTCTTGACGATGCCGTCGAGCGGCATCAGGTCGGTCGGCTGCAGCCACACGCGCAGGTCTTCGGCGGCTTCCGTACCCGGGGTGCGGGTCTTCCAGTTCTCGGCGCGGTCGCGGGTCTGGATGCGCGACACGACTTCCAGCATCGGCGGCGCGCTGCCATCGAATTCGGCGACGAGGAAGCGCGCGCCGTAGTGCGGGTCGGTTTCGACGTGCGTCTTCTTCGCGTTGCCGGACCAGTTGTTCGACAGGCTGCGCTGCCATTCCGTGTCGATGGCCGGCAGCGGGATCCACACGGTCGACGGACCGGCGGCGCGCTGCAGGGCCACCTTCGTCACCACCTCGTAGCCCTTCCAGTCGCCCGGACGCGGGTCGAAATGGCGTTCCTGCGCGTCCGCCGCCAGCACGGCGCGGGGCAGGGTAGTGGCGAGCGCGAGGCCGCCGGCCGCTTTCAGCAGCGCACGGCGGGCGGTGGACGGTTTGGTGTCTTGCATGGCTTTTCCCTATTTTTGGTTGTGTGTTCGATGTTGCGGTTCCGTCAGCAGCGCGTCGATGGCGGCGCGCAGCTGGGTGTCGTCCGGCGGAATCTCGCCGACCGTGCGCCAGCGCGCGCGGCCCGTACGGTCCACGAGGATCGTCGTCGGCATCACGCCCGGCGTCCAGCGCTTGAAGGCATCGCCCGTACGGTCGCGCAGGACGGGATAGCCGAGCGGGTGGTCCTGCGTGAAACGTTCGATCGTATCGAGCGGTTCCTTGTAGTTCACGCCCACGACCGCGACGCCGTCGCGGCCCGCCAGGCCTTTCAATACCGGCAGCTCATCCACGCACGGGCCGCACCAGCTGGCCCAGAAATTTACCACGACGACCTTGCCGCGCAGGCCCGCCACGTCCCACGGCTGGCCGTCCAGGCCCGTCAACTGCAGGGCTGGCGTCGGCTGGCCCGCGGGCCAGGGGCGCAGGGTCGCGTCCTTCGCGTCCGCCGCGCCGGCGCTCAGCAGAGCCGCAAACAGCAGGCCGGTGGACATCCAAGTGTGGTGCGTCAACGTGTGGATCTCGAAGCGGAAACAATCGTCATGATACCAGAGCGTGTCGCGCAATGCCTGGCCCGGGCCGTTCCAGTTGGCGCGATGCGACGGGGCTGTTCATAATCCGGCAACAGCTTGGGCATATGAACGACGATAGGCGTGCCAACCGTGCATCCCGCCCGGGCCGCTTGGGGTAAGCTCTGCGGCAAAAATCAGGGAGGGGACGATGGGATCGCTACCGTATCTCGGCGCACTGGCAGTCGTACTCGCCGCACCCGCATGGGCGGCGCCCGCCGCCACCTATCGCAATCCGCTCCCCGTCCACCTGGCGAACGGCGAACCCGCCCAGAATTGCGCCGACCCGGCCGTGCTGCGCGACCCGCGCGCGAAGACGCCCACATGGTACCTGTATTGCACGAGCGACCCCGTCAGCAAGAACGAGCGCCCGCTGGACGGCGAGAAGGGCGACTGGCACTTCCACATGATCGCCATCTACCGCTCGACGGACCTGGTGACGTGGAACTACGTGGGCGACGCGTTCGCCGACCGCCCGGCCGGGCTGGCGGCGCCCACGTCCGGCCTGTGGGCGCCGGAACCGGCCTTCCTCAACGGCCACTACTACCTGTATTTCACCGTGACGGACGTGGCCGACGCGCACAGCCCGGAAGCCGGCTGCGACAAGGACAGCGCCATCGGCGTCGCGATGGCGGACAGCCCGGCCGGTCCGTGGGTGCCGGCGGCGCAACCGGTGGTGCCGCCGCGGCGCGCGGGCCCCGGCTGCGACTTCCAGTGGACGTTCGATCCGAAGGTCGTCGAGGACGGCAACCGCAAATGGATCTATTACGGCAGCTACGGCGGCGGCGTGTACGTGCAGCCGCTGCGATTCGACGGCCTGCAGGCCGAGGGCACGCCGCGCAAGGTGGGCGCGGCGTGGCGCTACGAAGGCGCGGAGGTGGTCAGGCACGGGGGCTGGTGGTATCTGTTCGGCTCCACGACGGATTGCTGCAACGGCCCGCTGACCGGCTATGCCGTCTACGCGGGCCGGGCGCGCACACCGGCCGGGCCGTTCGTCGACCGGCTGGGCCAGGACCTGGCCGCACCCCGCGCCGGCGGCACGCCCGTCCTGTTCCAGAACGGTAACCGCTGGGTCGGCGTGGGCCACAACACGGTCTTTCCCGACGCGGCCGGGCAGTGGTGGACGATCTACCACGGCATCGACGTGAACGAGCCGTTCTTCAGCGCGCGCGACAAGCTGACGCGGCGCCTCGCGCTGCTCGACCGTATCGACTGGGTCGACGGCTGGCCCGTCGCGCGCGGCGCGCCCAGCGACGAACCCCGGCCCGCGCCGGCCACGGTCGCCGGTACGCGCCCGCGCGCGTTGATGCTCGCGCCGGCGCCCGCGGAGAACGCGAGTTCCGGGTGGACGGACACCTTCACCGGCGCGAAGCTGGACGAGCGGTGGACGTGGCAGCGCCCGCCGGCGGGCGACGCCTGGTCGACGGGTTCCCAGGGACTGACGGTGACGACGGCCGCGACCGACTTGCATGTGGACACGAACACGGCCAGCGTGCTGCAGGCGGCGCTGCCGGACGGCGACTACCGCATCGAGACGGTCGTCAGACTGGACGTGCCGGACGGCTGCTGCAAGACGGCCGTGCAGGCGGGCCTGGTGGTGATGCGCGACGACGACAACTACGTCAAGCTCGTCGAGATGGCGCACGGCGGCCTGCACCAGGTCGAGTTCGCGAAGGAGCTGTCTCCCGTGCCGGCCGCTTATCCGCGCTACGGCAACACGGTCGCCGGCACGCCGGGGACGACGACATGGCTGCGGCTCGATGTCCACCGGGGCGGGGGGGATGAACGTTATACGGGGTATTCGAGCCGGGACGGCAAGACCTGGGTCGGGGGCGGCACGTGGACGCATCGCCTCGGACCGCAGGCGCGGCTGGGCCTGGTGGCGATGGGCGGCACCGGCTACCGCGCGGTGTTCGAACGCGTGGCCGTGTCCCGCCTGTCTCGTTGATGCGACGCCGTGCGTATCGCTTTGTAACCGCTGGTGAAAGGGCTTGCCAGCGGCAGTCACGGCTCCTAGAGTAGGCCGTACAGAAGAAGCAAGGAGCGCAAACGTGGAATATCCCCGCCCACAATTGCGGCGCGCCGCCTGGCGCAGCCTCGACGGCCCCTGGCAGGCCATGTTCGACGACTCGACCCTCTACGTCGATCCGGCCGACGTGCCGTTCGACCGCACGATCGTCGTCCCGTATCCGCCCGAAGCGCGCGCCAGCGGCGTGCACGACCGCGGCTACCGCCGGCGCGTGTGGTACAAGCGCCAGATTTCGCTCGATCCCGCGCTGCTGCCGGGACCGGAGGAGCGGCTGATCCTGCACTTCGGGGCCGTCAATTACCGGGCCCGCGTCTGGATCAACGGGCGCTTCGCCGTCGAGCACCGGGGCGGCCACAGCCCGTTCTCCCTCGACGTCACGCGCCACCTGGATGGCTCGATCCTCGAGATCGCCGTGCAGGCCGAGGACGACCCGCAGGACATGCACAAGCCGCGTGGGAAGATGGACTGGGAGCCGGAACCGCACAAGATCTGGTACCCGCGCACGAGCGGCATCTGGCGCACGGTCTGGATCGAAAAGGTCCCGCGCGCCCACGTCGCGCAGCTGCGCTGGACGGCCGACGTCGCCAGATGGCAGATCCGCCTCGACGCCGACATCGCCCACGTGCCGGAAGGCGGCATGGCCAACGTGACGCTGAAGCTGGCCGGCCGGCTGCTCGTGGCCGACCGCTGCCTGCTGACCGGGCCGCGCCTGTCGCGCATCTTCCAGCTGCCCGATCCCGGCATCGACGACGCGCGCGGCCTGTGGATGTGGAGCCCGGAGAGCCCGCAGCTGATCGACGCCGAGATCGAGATCCGCTCGGCCGAGGGCAACCTGATCGACAGTGTGCAAAGCTACACGGCGCTGCGCACGGTGAGCGTGGAAGGCGACCGCTTCGTGCTGAACAGCCGTCCGTACTTCCTGCGCATGGTGCTCGACCAGGGCTACTGGCCGGACAGTTTGATGGTCGCGTCGAGCGACCAGCTGCGTCACGACGTCCTGCTCATCAAGCGCCTCGGCTTCAACGGCGTGCGCAAGCACCAGAAGTCGGAAGACCCGCGCTGGCTGTACTGGTGCGACGTGCTGGGCCTGTGCGTATGGGGCGAGATGCCGTCCGCCTACGGCTTTTCCAGCGCGACGATCCACGGCGTGATGGAGGAGTGGAAGGAACTGGTCGAACGCGACATCTCGCACCCGTGCATCGTCGCGTGGGTGCCGACCAATGAATCGTGGGGCGTGCCGGAGCTGATGAACGACCGGCGCCAGGTCGATTTCGTGCGCGCCCTCTACCACATGACGCGCGCGCTGGACGGCACGCGGCCCGTCGTCGGCAACGACGGCTGGGAAATGCCGTGCGGCGACCTCGTGTGCGTGCACGACTACGAGCAGGACCCGACGGTGCTGCTGGAGCGCTACGGCACCCGCGACGCCGTCGCCTACACGCTGGAACACGTGCAGCCGGACCGGCGCCGCCTCGTCATCGACGGTTTTACGGGCCTGGGCCGGCCGCTGTTCCTGTCCGAGTTCGGTGGCATTGCCATGTCGAAACCCGGCGAGGAATCCGGCTGGGGCTATTCGGTGGCGAAGGACAGCAAGGAACTGCTGCTCCGTTACCAGCAGCTGATGTCGGCCGTGCACCGGTGCCGGCCGCTGTCCGGCTTCTGCTACACGCAGCTGACGGACACGTTCCTCGAAAAGAACGGCCTGCTGACGGAAGACCGCGTGCCGAAGGCGCCCATCGAGGCGCTCGCGCAGGCCACGCGCGGACCGCAGGCGCACCTGCAGGACTGGGTGCTGGATCCCCTCGGCCACAGCCAACGCTGGCGCGCTCGGCGGGGGCCCGATTTCCCTGTCGAGTGGACGCGCGTCGGAGAAACCGCAGAAGTGCTAGCCTATCCGGGAGAGCGCCAGTCGCCGCAGGTCGACGCGCCGGACATCCCGCCGACCGAGCCAGGTCCGGCCGCGGGTCCTCCGGGCTTCGAACGCCGCGGACGTGGCGGTCCCGGGGCGCGCGCACGGCGTAAAGTCGCATAAAGACAGCCTGACAGCCGCGCGCCACAACGGACAAGAAGCAAACACGATCAGGAGACAACGTGGCGCGACGCGGATTCCCGCGCGCCGCCGCGCTGGTTGCGACCCTGTTCCTCGGGCTGGCGGGCGTAGAGGCTCCCGCGCGGGCGCAGGTCGAAGTCAGGATGTGGACGCTGCTTTCGGGCGGCGACGGCGCGCGCATGCGGGCGCTGGTCGACGACTTCAACGCCAGCCAGCGCGACGTGCGCGTCGTCAGCACGACCCTCAAATGGGGTGAGCCTTTCTATACGAAGCTGATCACGGCCTCCGTCGTGGGCGCAGGGCCGGACGTCGCGACCATCCACCTGTCGCGCATCGTCAACCTGGCCGGCGGCGGCGTGCTGCGGCCGATCGCGCCCGCCGAGCTGGCGGCGGCCGGCCTGCGCGGCCAGGACTACCTGCCGCGCCAGTGGGCCAAGGCCCAGTACCAGGGCGCCACGTACGCGGTTCCGCTCGACGTGCACCCGTTCGTCCTGTACTACAACAAGACGCTCGCGGGCAAGGCGGGCCTGCTCGACGCGGACGGCAGGCTGAAGCCGATCGTCGGCGTGGACGCGCTGACGGACGCCTTCCGCACCGCCACCGAGCGCACGGGCCAGCGCGGCCTGACGATGGAAAGCAGCCAGAGCTCCTACGCGATCTGGCGCCTGTGGCTGGCCATGCTCGCGCAGCAGAACGTCACGATCATCGCCAACGGCCGCTTCACGTACGGCCCGGCCGGCGCGGCGACGCTGGCCCGCATCAGCGACTGGTTCACGAAGGGCTATGCGCAGGCGGGCCTCGACTACCCTGCGTCGACGAGCCAGTTCATGGGCGGCGGCGCCGCGTTCATGCTGAACGGCGTGTGGGAAGTGCCGGAACTCGTGCGGGCGACGAAGGCCGGCACGCTCGGCTTCGAGTACGGGATCGTGCCGCTGCCGAAGATGTACACGAACGCCTCCACCTGGGCCGATTCGCATGCGTTCGCGCTGCCCGCGAACCCGGGCCATGAACCGTCGCCGGAAAAGGTGAGGGCGGTGATGCGCTTCATTGCCTATGTCAGCACGCATTCGCTGGGGTGGGCGGAGGGCGGCCACATCCCCGCGTACAAGCCCGTCACCGAATCGGCCGCAGCGAAAAGCCTGATGCCGAATGCGATGTATGCGCAGGTCGCGAACGACGTCGTATACGATCCGGACGGCTGGTACATGGGCGCGGCCGGGCCGCTGGAAGCGATCGCGTCGAAATTCCTGCCGGCCGCGCTGTACGGCTACCTGACGCCGGAGCAGGCCGTGCACCGGTTCGAGACGGAAGCGGCGCGCCTCGTGCGCAAGCGTCCGCCGCGTTATTGAGGACCGCGCATGCGACGCGACGACCTCACCATGACCACGGCCCGCCGCGACACGCTCCCGGCCTGGCTGCTGCTGGCGCCTTTCCTCGTGGCGTTCGGCCTGTTCTTCTTCCTGCCGGCGCTGCAGACGTTCTGGCTCAGCCTGACGGAGAGCAGTCTCACGCGCACGAGCGCCTTCGTGGGCCTGGACAACTATCACACCTTGCTGAACGACCCGTCGTTCTGGGATTCGGTCGGCAACACGTTCTACTTTTCCCTGCTGACGGTGATCCCGCTGTGCGCCGTCGGCCTGCTGATGGCGATGCTCGTCGACCGTTTCACGCGCGTGCAGGGCTGGCTGCAGGGGACGTTCTTCCTGCCGTTCGTGCTGCCGATCTCCGTCATGACCCTGATCGCCGACTGGATGCTGCAGCCGTCGTCCGGCGTCGTCAACCACATCCTCGGCGGCCAGCGCGCGTGGCTCGCGGATCCGACGTGGGCGCTGCCCGCCGTCGCCATCGGCACGATCTGGTGGACGGTCGGCTTCAACATGCTGCTGTTCCTCGCCGGCCTGCGCAACATCCCCGCCGAACTGTACGAAGCGGCCGCGCTGGACGGCGCCCGCGGCTTCACCCTGTTCCGCACGATCACGTGGCCCGCGCTGCGGCCCGTCGCGACGACGGCGCTGATCCTGCAGCTGATCGCGTCGCTGAAAGTGTTCGGCCAGACGTACATCCTGACGAGCGGCGGGCCGTTCAACACGACGCGCGTCGCGCTGCACTACATGTACGAGACAGCGTTCACGCAGAGCGACGCCGGGTACGCGGCCGCGGTCGCGATGGCGTTCGTGGCGATCGTGATCGTGCTGTCGCTGCTGCAGGCGTGGCTCGTCAAGTTCCTGGCGGGGAGGGATGCATGAAGGCGTCGTTCTGGACCATCGCCGGCGCCGCCTGCGCCATCGTGCTCGCCGCGTTGTGGGCGTTCCCGCTGCTGTGGGCCCTGTCCACGTCGCTGCGGCCGGAGCTCGAGACGGTGTCGGCGAACTTCCACTGGCTGCCGCAGGACTGGACGCTGGAGGCCTACCGCAAGACCCTCGGCGCCGGCAACGTCGTGCGCTGGCTGTTCAACAGCTTCCTCGTCGCGTTGCTGGTGACGGTCGTGACGATGGCCATCAGCCTGATGGCCGCCTACGCGTTTTCCCAGTTGCGCTTCCGGGGCCGCGGCATCGTGTTCGGCATCGCCATGCTGGGCTTCCTGCTGCCGTTCGAGGCCCTCCTCGTGCCGCTGTTCCGCACGATGCACCAGCTGGGTCTCATCAATTCGTACGCGGGCATCGTGCTGCCGCAGGTCGTGTCGCCGGTCGTGATCTATGTGTTCAAGCAGTTCTTCGACGCGATCCCGGCCGACTTCCGCGAAGCCGCCGTGATGGACGGCGCCGGCCCGTTGCGCGTACTGTGGAGCGTGTACCTGCCCATCTCTGGCAATATCGTGTGGGCGATGGCGATCGTGACGTTCATCGCGGCGTGGAACAACTTCCTGTGGCCGTTCATCATCGTCACGTCGAACGACATGATGACGATCCCGCTGGGCCTCACGCAGACGTACGATGCGTTCGGCGTGCGCTACGCCCAGCTGATGGCGGCCGCGTTGCTCGGCGCCTTGCCGGTGGCATTGGCGTACGTACTGTTCCAGCGCCGCGTGACGCAGGGCTTCCTGGCAGCGAGCGGATTGAAAGGATAGATTCCATGGCATCGGTAAGGCTGCGCGGCATCCGCAAGACATATGGCGACAATCCCGTCATCAAGGGCGTCGACCTGGACATCGAGGACGGCCAGTTCGTCGTCTTCGTGGGGCCGTCCGGCTGCGGCAAGTCGACTCTCCTGAGGATGATCGCGGGTCTGGAAGACATCACGGACGGCACGCTGGAGCTCGGGGGCGTCGTCAGCAACACGGTGGAACCGGCCCGGCGCGGCATCGCGATGGTGTTCCAGAGCTATGCGCTGTACCCGCACATGACGGTCGCCGAGAACATGGGGTTTGCGTTGAAGCTCGCGAAGGTGCCGAAGGCGGAGATCGGCCAGCGCGTGCGGCACGCGGCGGAGATCCTGCAGATCGCGCACCTGCTGGACCGCAAGCCGAAGGCGCTGTCCGGCGGCCAGCGGCAACGGGTCGCGATCGGCCGCGCCATCGTGCGCAAGCCGGAAGTCTTCCTGTTCGACGAACCGCTGTCCAACCTGGACGCCGCGCTGCGCGCCCAGACCCGCGTGGAACTCGCGCGCCTGCACAAGGACCTGAAGGCGACGATGATCTACGTGACGCACGACCAGGTCGAGGCGATGACCCTCGGCCAGAAGATCGTCGTGTTCAACGGCGGCCGCATCGAACAGGTGGGCACGCCGCTGGAACTGTACGAGCGGCCGGCGAACCTGTTCGTCGCCGGCTTCCTCGGCTCGCCCCGCATGAACGCGTTTCCCGCCACGCTGGCGGGGCACACGGGCGGCCTCGCGACCGTGCGTGTGCCGGGCGGCGGCATGGCGCAGGTGGCGGCGGATGCGAGCCAGGCGCAGGGCGGCGCCACGCTGACCCTGGGCGTACGTCCGGAGCACCTGCGGCTGGAGACCGGCGGCGAGGCCGGCATCCCGGGCCGGCTGTCGCTCGTCGAATACCTCGGTGACGTGACGCTCGCGTACGTGCAGGTCGATGGCGTGGACGGCATGGTGGCGGCCAAGTGTGCACCGGACGTGCCGCTGCCGACGCCGGGGACCGCTGTGCGGCTGCGGTTCGATCCGGCGCGGGCGTGGTTGTTCGACGAGCAGGGCGGCGCATTGCCGGCGTTGCGGGAACAAGTGGCGGCTACCTAGAAACCGTCATCCCCGCGCATGCGGGGATCCATACTGAGCCACAGAAGCCGCTCCGGCAAACCTGTGCGACTTCGGCAATCTACCGGATTCTGCTGCTCAGCATGGGTTCCCGCTTGCGCGGGAACGACGTCAGATCGGCCGCTGCCCGCTTGCTTCGACAAACGATTTCGGCACCACGCCAATCTGCTGCAGCACCCCCAGCCGGTCCGCCTGCAGCCACGCCCGCACGATCAGCCCGTCGCGGAGGTGGTAGATCACATTCCCTTCCTGCGTCACCTCCGCGAGACTCGGCTTGATGCCGACGAAGCGCCCGCCATGCACGCCCCGGAACGTCCAGCGCACGGCGACCCTGTCGTCCTCGCCGAACACGTCGTGCAGCTCGAAACGCACGCCCGGAAAGCCCGTCAGCACGGCTTCGATGGTCGCGCGGAATTCGCGCGGCCCCCGTTCGCCGCGCGCGCCGACGAAATCGGGGGCGATCAGCGATTCGAGCCGGTCCAGGTCGCGCCCGTTGATGCACTCTTCGTACAGCGCCCGGACCAGGGCCTTGTTCATGGCGGCGGCATTCGTGCGATCGTTCATGCGGTTCTCCTCGTGGTTGCGTGTCGATGCAAAGCAGTGTAAAACCTCAACCAAACTTGAGGTCAAGAGGATTTTGATGGCAAAGATAGACCCGGCCGACATCGGGCGGCCATTGACGGTGGGGGAGGTCGCGCGGCGCGCGGGCGTGGCCGTGTCGGCCCTGCATTTCTATGAATCGAAAGGGCTGATCCGCAGCGTGCGCAGCAGCGGGGGCCAGCGGCGCTACGGGCGCGACGTGCTGCGGCGCGTGGCCGTCATCAAGGTCGCGCAGCGCATCGGCATTCCGCTCGCGTCGATCAGCGCGGCGCTGGCGTCGCTGCCGGAAGAGCGCACGCCGACCAAGGCCGACTGGACGCGTCTGTCCAGCCTGTGGCGGCGCGAGCTCGATGAACGCATCGACCAGCTCACCCGGCTGCGCGACCAGCTCGACGACTGCATCGGCTGCGGCTGTCTGTCGATCGAGGCGTGCCGGCTGCGCAATCCGCTGGACGAATTGTCGGAGCAGGGGTGCGGCCCGCAACTGATCAGTGCATCCTCCGTGCATGACGGAACCGTGCATAGCGATTCAGGAGGTCGTTGATCAACTGTTCGCGCGTATAGCCGGTGACGTCGTGCTGCTGGTCGCCCTCGGAACTGTAGGCCATGGCCCGGTAGTGGCGCGTGTCGCTGTTCGTCCTCTCGTGCTCGGCCCACGCGAAATTCGGCGCGCGGAAGCTGCGCACGCGTATCGTGTAGCGGAACGTGCCGCGGTCGCCGTGGGGCACGTCCAGGTCGATCCGGCGGTCGGTCTCGGTCAGTGCGGGCGCCAGCCCGCTGTCCCGCATCTCCGCCGCCACTGCGTCGAGCGCCGCGCGTCCGGGCCCGCCGAGAAACGCCGCGATCTCGGGCAGGTCGTAGAAGCTGGTGATGCTGGCCAAGCGCTGCTGCCAGCTGAGGCCGACGTCCGGCGGCGTCTCGGCGGCAATCGACAGGTCGATCGCCGACCCTTCCGATTCCGACTGCAGGGCGCGCAGCAGGCCGTAGCACATGAGCAGCATCACCACGGCGAACGGCAATGCACTGGCGAGGGCAGCCGTCTGGAGCGCCTGCAAGCCGCCCGCCAGCAGCAGCACGGCAGCCATCATGCCCGCGCACACGGCCCAGAAAATGCGTTGCCAGACCGGGGGATTCGGCGCGCCGCCGGAGGTGATCATGTCGACGACCAGCGCGCCCGAATCGGCGGAGGTCACGAAGAAGGTAATCACGAGGACGGTGGCGAGGCCGGACGCGATCATCGACAGCGGCAGTTGCTCCAGCACTTCGAACAGGGCCACCGGAAGATTGTCGGCGACAGTCTGCACGATCGGCGCCGCGCCGCCCAGGTCGAGCCGGATCGCGGTATTGCCGAAGACGGTCATCCACAGGAATGTGAAGAGTACCGGCACCAGCAGCACTCCGCCGACGAACTCGCGGATCGTGCGCCCGCGCGAGATCCGCGCGATGAACATGCCGACGAACGGCGACCAGGAGATCCACCAGCCCCAGTAGAACAGCGTCCACTTGCCGAGCCAGACATTGGGCTCGTAGGCATACATGCGGAAGGTGCGCTGCACGACTTCGCCCAGGTAGGTACCGATGTTCTGGACATAGGCCTCGAGCAGGAATACCGTCGAGCCCGTGGCGAGGACGAACAGCAGCAGCGCGATCGCGAGGATGACGTTGAGCTCCGACAGCCGTTTCACGCCCTTGTCCAGTCCCGAGCCTGCGGACAGCGCCGCCATGCCGGTGATGATCGCGATCAGCACGATCTGCACCTGCGGCGTGACCGGCAGTCCGAACAGGTGCGCGAACCCCGCGTTCACCTGCAGCACGCCGAATCCCAGCGACGTCGCCACGCCGAACATCGTGCCCAGCACGGCGAAGATGTCGATGGCATGGCCGGCGGGGCCGTGGATGCGGTTGCCGATCAGGGGAAAGAGGCTCGACCTGAGCGTGAGCGGCAAGCCGCGCCGGAACGCGAAGTACGCAAGCGCCAGTCCGACCACGACGTAGATCGCCCAGGCATGAAAGCCCCAGTGGAAAAAGGTCAGCACCATCGCATGGCGCGCCGACTCGATCGTGCGGCCGGCGCCCACCGGCGGCAGCGCATAGTGCTGGATCGGCTCGGCGACACCGAAGAACAACAGGCCGATCCCCATGCCGGCGCTGAACAGCATGGCGAGCCAGGACAGGTAACTGTATTCCGGCTCGCTGTCGTCCGGCCCGAGCTTGACGTCGCCATAGCGGCTCATCATCAGGAAGATCACGAAGATCAGGAAGAACGCGACGGACAGGATATAGAACCAGCCGAAATCGCGCACGATGCCGGCCTGGAGCGTATCGAACAGGCTCCCGACGCGTTTCGGAAACAATGCCGACATGGCGGAAAAGGCGAGGACCAGCGCCGCCGACACGAAAAACACGGGCGGATTGACCTGGATCCATCGGCGTTGGCCCGGCAATGGGTTTGTCATATTGTTCACCTTTCTTGAGCGTTGTGCGGCCGCGCAGGTATCGTAATGCTACCCGGCATGCCAGGCAGATGTCGCCGGCAGGCTGCCGGGACGGGCGACAGGAAGGGATCGTGCTTGCTGAGCGGTCCGGGCAATCCCGGACTGTCATGGCTGGCGCCGGCAATGGATATCGCCGATCGAGGCGGAGCGCTCGCGGCGCGCGGCTGCGTTCAAGCTAAATTATAAGCAATTATGTGCATTTGCACAAATGTGCATAAGTTTAAATCAACTACAACGGACTAATAATTAGTGATAATGTTGTGCAACCGATGATCCCTTGCCGACACCTCGACATGACCAGGCCCCGCCGACCCACGATGACCGACATCGCCAAGCTGGCCGGCGTGTCGCAGTCGACGGTGTCGCTGGTCATCAACCACATGAGCGGGGCGAAGGTGTCGAAGGTCACGCGCGAGACCGTGCTCCGGATCGCGCGCGAGCTCGGCTACCCCGTCGAGCGCCACGCGCACCCGGCCGCGGCCCGGACCCGCAACCTGATCGTCTACCTGACCGACGAACTGACGACGAGTCCGCACGCGATGCAGACCATCGACGGCGCCAAGGAGGCGGCCTGGGAGCAGGATTGCCTCGTCGCCGTGTTCGCCACGCGCGGGGATCCCGAGCTGGAAGCGGCCGTGTTCGCGCGCATGCTGGATCATCCGGCGCTGCTGGGCGTCATCTATTCCACGATTTTTACCCGCGCCGTGACGGTGCCGGCGGCGCTGGACGCCACGCCGACCGTGCTCCTGAACTGTCACACGCGTGACCGCGGCCGCGCGTCCGTCGTGCCGAGCGAGCTGCTGGGCGGCTATACGGCGACCATGCACCTGATAGAGAACGGACACAGCCGCATTGGCTTCATCAACGGCGAGCACTGGATCGAGGCGGCGGCCGAGCGCCTGAAGGGGTATCGCCAGGCGCTGTCGACGGCCGACATCCCGTTCGATCCCGTCCTCGTGCGCGCCGGCGACTGGCAGGTCGCGGCCGGGTACGAGCACGCGCTGTCCCTGCTGGACCTGCCGCAGCGGCCGACCGCCTTGTTCTGCGCCAACGACCTGATGGCGATCGGCGCACTGGACGCGGCCCGCGAACGCAAGCTGTCGGTGCCGCGCGACCTGTCCGTGATCGGGTATGACGACCAGGATATTGCGCGCTACACGCACCCGCCGCTGACCACAGTGTTGTTACCAAACTACGAAATGGGCCGCTGGGCTGCCGATTCCCTCATCGCGCAATGCCGCGCGAACCCGTCCGCCAAGGCCATCATCAAGATGGAATGCCCTCTGGTGGCGCGCGATTCGGTGGCGCCGCCAAGGCTGTAAAACCGATCAAAAAGCGGGTTCAAGCGTGCGTCGGTTTGCCGACTTTTGCGTTAGCTTCCTGATAAAACTTATTACTAATAATCGGGAGATACGCATGACTACGTTCCAACGCCGGCCCGTGTCCGCGGCCATCCTCGTGTTGTTTGCGCACGCCGCGGCTGCGCAAACCACCGACGCGCAACCTTCCCCTACGCCGGGCGCGCAAATCCAGCAAGTGACGGTGACCGGCCTGCGCAGCAGCATCCGCAGCGCCGAGGCGATCAAGCGCGATGCCGTGCAGGTCGTCGACTCGATCAACGCGGAAGACATCGGCAAGTTCCCCGACCGCGCCGCCGGCGACGCCCTGCAGCGGATCGCCGGCGTGCAGGTCGGCCGCGACCGCGGAGAAACCAGCCAGGTGATCATCCGCGGCCTGCCGGACGTCGTGACGACGCTGAACGGCATGGAATACTTCACGGGGAACGGGCGCCGGCTGCAGTACCAGGACCTGCCCGTGCAATCGATCGGCGGCCTGGACGTGTACAAGACGGCGACGCCGAACCAGCTCGAAGGCGGCATCGCGGGCGGCATCGACGTCCGGCTGCGCCAGCCGTTCGACCTGAAGGGCCTGAACGTGACGGGCTACGTGGAAGACCGCCGCCAGAAGGTGAGCGGGTCCGACGCGACGTCGACCAAGAACAATCCGGGCGCGGGCTTCTCGGCCAGCAACCGCTGGAACACGAGCTACGGCGAGATCGGCGCGCTGGTCGACGTGGCGTTCAACCGCGAGCACTGGGGCTATCCCGTGCAGTGGGTGGACCGCCCCGACCGCGTGCACTCCATCGATGCGAACGGCGTCGGCACGCGGCTGGGCGACGGTCCGCTCGCGCCATTGACGCCGGGCGCGCGCCTCGGCGAGCTGCCCAATGTGGGCGGCATCTACAACGCGGGCGACCGCGACCGCGGCAGCATCCACGGCGCCCTCCAGTGGAAGGTCAACCCGACGCTGGAAGCGAACGTGCAATACCTCGGCACGGGCTACCGCGCGCGCAGCGAAGTGGATTACATCCTCGCCATCACGACGTGGACGCCGCGCCTGACCAACGTGCAGCTGGCGCCGCAGGGCGCCTACTGCGACACGCCGGAAGGCGTCGTGTGCCCGATCCAGTCCGCGTACGCGCAGGCCGCGCAGTATGGCGGGCCGTACGACTGGGATCCGTACACGGCCACGTCGACGTGGGGCGTGAAGGAACACACGACGTCGCACTTCCTGAACCTCGGCCTGAACTACCGCGAGGGACCGTGGAAGGCGAGCTCCAACTTCGGCTGGACCAAGTCGACGTTCGTGAACGACACGGTGATCGTCGACCAGCAGATCCCCGGCGCCAGCGTCGGCGTCTACACGTACGGCGCGGACGGCCACGGCGGCTACAACAGCGTGAGCACGCCCACGAGCCCGAACGCCCTGCGCGACCCGCGCGCTTTCGTGCTGCGCGGGATGGTGCAGAACTGGGGCATCTCGAAGGGCGAGCAGGTGCAGTGGCGCGGCGACGTGTCGTACCGGCTCGGCGACGGCTTCTTCTCGGGCATTGACGCCGGCCTGCGCCTGTCGAACCGGCTCGCCAGCTTCCACGGCGCGGAAGGCCACAGCGACATCGCGGGGGCGGTGCGCGCGAACCCCGTCGACGCGTTCGGTCCCGGCTTCGAAGCGCTGGTGCCGGGCCTCGACCGGCTCGGCGGGCCGTGGCTGACGCCGTCGCGCGACTTCCTGATCGACCAGGCCGACACCGTACGCGCGTTCTACGGCGCTGCTCCGGGCCGCGTGCCGGACGATCCGACCCGCACCTTCGAGCAGCGCGAAGGCACGAACACCGTGTACCTCGCGGCGCGCTGGAAGACGAAGGCGGGCGACGTCGACCTGTCCGGCACGGTGGGCGGGCGCTACGTCCACGTGGCGCGCAACCTGAACGGCAACAGCCGCATCGGCGACGTGGTGACGCCGATCGCCGTGAACTCGACGGAAAACAACTTCCTGCCCAGCGTTGCGGCCGTCGTCGGCTGGCGCGAGAACCTGCAGTCCCACCTCGCGGTCGGCAAGACGATCACGCGGCCGGACTTCGTGTCGCTGAACCCGGCGCTGTCGCTGATCCCTCCGACCGTCAACGCGCCCGGCACCGGCTCGTCCGGCAACCCGAATTTGCGGCCGACGCGCTCCGTGAACACGGACGCCACGCTCGAATACTACTTCCCGAAAAACGGCTACGCACAGATCGCGCTATTCCACCGCGACATCGAGGGCTACCTGCAGAACATGGAGTCGAGCGAGGTCATCAACGGCCAGAACTATCGCGTGACGCGTCCGCAAAATTCCGGCAAGGGCGCGTTGCGCGGCGCGGAATTCGGCATCCAGAAGTTCTTCGACTTCCTGCCCGGCCCGTGGAGCAATTTCGGCGCGCAGTTCAACTACACGTGGATCGACGGCGACAACCAGACGCCCGTCTCGCCGACGAGCACGGAATACCGCACGACGGCGCTGACGAATGTCGCGAAGAAGAACTACAACTTCGCGCTGTTGTATGAAGGGAACGGCATCACGGGACGCCTGACCGCGACGCACCGCGGCAACTACGTCGAGCAGATCGCCGAGCCGCGCTTCTTCCAGGACCGCATCGTCAAGGCCAGCACGTACGTGGACCTGAGCGTGTCGTATGCGCTGAACAAGAACCTGTCGCTGCAATTCGACGCGATCAACCTCACGCACGAGAAGTACGAAAGCTATCTCGGCTCCGAGATCCGTCCGCGCGACATCCGCTACAACCCGACCACGTACGGCCTCGGGCTGCGCTTCTCGCTGTGAGCGTGCCCATGGCGAAGACGTATCGCAACCCGGTCTACCCGGACGTGTTCGCGGACCCGTTCGTGCTGCGCCACGACGGCGTGTATTACGCGTACGGCACGGCGCCGGGCGGCGCGGACGGGCGCCAGGTGCCGGTGCTGCGCTCGACGGATCTCGTCGAATGGGAACCGCTGGCCCACGCGCTGCTGCCGATCGGCGAGGCGCACTACTGGGCGCCGGAAGTCGCGAGCCACGGTGGCCGCTTCTACATGTACTACTCGGCCGGGTCGGCGCCGGAAGGCACGGACCAGAAGCTGCGCGTGGCCGTCGCCGACCACCCGGCCGGCCCGTTCGTCGACAGCGGCAAGCTGCTCGTGCCCGATCGACCGTTCGCCATCGACGCGCATCCGTTCCGTGCGGAGGACGGGCAGTGGTATCTGTTCTACTGCGCCGATTTCCTGGAACTGGAAGGCGGGTACCGCGTCGGCACGGGCATCGTCGTCGACCGGCTCGTCGACATGACGACGCTGGCGGGCGAACCGCGCGTCGTGGTCCGTCCGCACGAGGACTGGCACGTGTTCCGCAAGGGCCGCACGATGTACGGGGCCGTGTACGACTGGCACACGGTGGAGGGCGCGGCCGTGCTGCAGCACGACGGCCGCTACTATTGTTTCTACAGCGGCGGCGCGTGGGAGCGCGACAATTATGGCGTCAGCTGGGTCGTGGCGGACGATCCGCTCGGGCCGTACACGCGGCCGGAAGGCGGGCACGAAGCGCTGCTCATGCGTACGCCGAAAGGCGGGGACCTGCTGGGGCCGGGGCACAATTCGTTCACCACCGGGCCGGACGGCACGTCCACATGGATCGTGTACCACGCGTGGGACCTCGCGCAGACGGCGCGGCGCATGTGCATCGACCGGATCGACTGGGTGGACGGGAAGCCGTCCACGCCGGGGCCGACGTGGACGGACCAGCCGGCGCCGCAGGATGATGACGCGTCACGCGCTTAGTCCCAGTCGCTGCCGGTCTCCTCGTCGAACGCCTTGCGGTCGCGCGAAATCATGGCCTCGAGTTCCTCGCGCGCCTGCTTGGCCATCGACACGAACGTCTCGCGGTCCTTGTAATACGGATACACCGCATCGAGCGTCTGCTTGTTGTAGCGCCTGAATTTCAGCGCGGCCTGCCGCGTGGCGTACGCGCTCTGGCCCAGGCCCGCCGTCATCACGGAGCGGCCCAGCCGCAGCGCCGCTTCAAAGGTCTCGCGCTCGATCAGTTCCACGCCCCGGTCCATCAGCTGGTAGTAGTGCGTGACGTTGCGGGCGCGCGCGAACACGGGCAGGTCCGGATACTCGCGCCGCACGGCGTCCACGAGCTTCAGGCTGTCCTCGATGTCGTCGATGGCGACGACGACGGCTCTGGCCTTCGGCGCACCCGCGGCGCGCAGCAGGTCGGGCCGGGTCGCGTCGCCATAGAACACCTTGAAGCCGAAGTGGCGCAGCACCTCGATCTGGTCCGGGTCGTGGTCCAGCACCGTCAGGCGCACGTTGTTCGCGTGCAGGAAGCGGCCCACGATCTGGCCGAAGCGGCCGAAGCCCGCGACGATCACGTGGTCCTCGTTCGGCTCGATGCGGTCGGCCTTGCGCTTGCCGCCGCGGCCCTCGCGGCCGGCCGACAGGCGGTCGTAGGCCATCAGCGCGAGCGGCGTCACGACCATCGACAGCGCGACGACGACGACGAGGATGTTCGCCACGTCCGGCGAGAACACCTTTGCCGTCGCGGCCGCGCCGAACACGACGAACGCGAATTCGCCGCCCTGCGCGAGCAGAAGGGAAAACTGCAGGTGTTGGCCGCGCGCGATCTTCAGCCCGCGCGACAGGCCGTACAGCACGGCGATCTTGATGACCAGGAAGCCGGCGACGAGGCCCAGCACGAGGCCAGGCTGCGCGAGGAACACGGCGAAGTCGACGGACATGCCGACCGCGATGAAAAAGAGGCCGAGCAGCAGGCCCTTGAACGGTTCCAGGTCGGTCTCGAGCGCGTGGCGATATTCCGAGTCGGCCAGCAGCACGCCGGCCATGAAGGCGCCGAGGGCCATCGACATGCCCACCCACTGCATCAGCAGCGAGATCGCGATCACGAGCAGCAGCGCGAACGCGGTGAAGATTTCGCGGGCATCCGTCTTGGCGATGATGCGCAGCACGGGCCGGAGCAGGAAACGGCCCGCGACGACAAGACCCGCGAGCACGCCCGCGACCTTCAGCGCCGCGATCCACGCATTCCCGCCGCCACCGGCGGATTCCGGCACGCCCAGTAAAGGCACGATGGCGATCATCGGGATCGCGGCGATGTCCTGGAACAGCAGGATCGCGAAGCCGGCCTGGCCGGCCGGTGTCGGCATCAGGTTGCGTTCTTCCAGCGAGGCGAGGGCGATCGCGGTCGACGACAGCGACAGGCCCAGGCCCGCGATCAGCGCGATCTTCCAGTCGATGCCGGCCAATAGCGCGGCGCCGAACAGGCCGGCCGCGACCCCGAGCACCTGCGCGCCGCCCCAGCCGAAGATCGGCCGGCGCAGCGCCCACAGGCGGCTTGGTTCCAGCTCCAGGCCAATCAGGAACAGCAGGAGCACGACGCCGAATTCGGCGAAGTGCAGCGCGTCCTCGCCATCGGCGACGAAGCGCAGGCCGAACGGGCCGATGAGGATCCCGGCGACGAGATAGCCCAGCACGGCGCCCATGCCGAGACGCTTCGCGAGCGGGACGACCAGTACGGCGGCGCCGAGGTAGACGACCGCGTTTTGCAGCAGCTTATCTTCCATGACTTGCTCCATGCGGGCGCTCCCCCGATGTGGCCGCCAGCCCCGCATAGCCTTCGAGACGATGGCGGAATTCGCCAGCGAACGCGTCGATCGCTTCCGGCGTCGCCTGTGCGGCGCCGTGCATGACGAGCGGCGCGATCCAGTCCATGCCGCACAGGGCGGCCGTCGCTTCGTACGGCGCGAGGAAGTCGGCGAACGGCCGGCCGTGCAGGCCGCCGGGCTGGTAGGCGTCCGGACCGCTGCCCGTCGTCGTCACGAGCCAGAAGCTTTTCCCGCGCAGCGCGCACTCGCCCGTGTGGGCGTAATCGTTATAGGCCCAGCCGGGCTGCAGCACGACGTCCATCCATTCCTTGACGATGGACGGCATGCCATACCAGCGGAACGGGTGCAGGAACACGAGCAGGTGGGCGGCACGCAGCCGCTCGCGCTCCTGCTCGCCGTCGATATCGAAATCGGGATAGCGTTGGTACAGGTCGCACAGCTCGACGCCGGGCAGCGCCCGTGCCGTCTCGGCGAGGCGGCGGTGGACGGGCGAGCGGTGCGGCGCCGGGTGGGCGTAGATCACCAGGATGTTCGGTTCGTTCATTCGTCATTCATCAATTGCAACATCGTTTTATAGCATACAAGACATGCCTTGCGTCATTCTCGCCCGACATGTCCTACAAGCCAGCCGGGCGCGTGCCTATAGGCGGCGGCTACGGGAGGATTAAGATGATCGTCAACGCGAACGAATGGAGAATCCCATGTCCATGCAGAGCGAAGGCAACAACGCCAAGGGGCGCAACTACGATCAGGTGACGAAGGACGGCACGAGTTCGGCAGGTACGCTTGGGGTCGGCGGTACCGGCACGAATGCCCAGTCGGATACCGGCCGCAACCTGCAAAAAGGCAGGGCGGACGATTTGCTGAGCAATGATGCTGAACGCGACAGCGAAGGCTTCGTCGGCGAGGAAGCGGGTGAGTTGCAGACCGGACTCGGCGGTATCGGCAGCCTGAGTACCGGCAACGCGGGCAGCCGCCAGTCGGACGACGACAAGGCGCCGGAGTAAGGCCCGGCGGGTCCGGGATCGGGGGCGTGCCAGCGGTCTGGTGCGCGGTACGGGCGGAGGGCGTCGGGGGCGGCGCCGCTTCGCCCGTGCGTTTTTTTAGATATGCAGCGCGTGGCCCAGCGCGCGCAGCGCCGCTTCCTGCACGGCCTCGCCCAGCGTCGGATGGGCGTGGATCGCGCCCGCGACATCCTCCAGCTGCGCGCCCATCTCGATCGATTGCACGAACGCCGTCGACAGTTCCGACACCGCACCGCCGACGGCCTGCCAGCCGACGATCACGTGATTGTCCTTGCGGGCGACCACGCGTACGAAGCCGTCCGTGGACTCCAACGTCATCGCCCGGCCGTTGGCGGCGAACGGGAAGCTCGCGTCGATGCAATCGAGGCCCAGCGCAGCCGCTTCCTGCGGCGTCATGCCCACGACGACCACTTCCGGGTCCGTGAAGCAGACGGCGGGAATCGCGCTCGGTGTGAAATGGCGGCGCTTGCCCGCGATGATCTCGGCCACCATCTCGCCCTGGGCCATCGCGCGGTGCGCCAGCATCGGCTCGCCCGTGAGGTCGCCGATGGCCCACACGTTGCGCATCGACGTGCGGCACTGGTTGTCGATGCGGACGTAGCGCCCGTTCATGTCGAGCAGCAGGCTCTCCAGCCCGTAGCCTTCCGGGCGCGGCCGGCGGCCGACGGCGACGAGCACGCGGTCCGCGTCCAGCACGACCTCGTCGCCGCCGCCGTTCTTCATGCGGATGCCTCGGCAGCCGTCGCTGAGGCCATTCTTTGCCAAGCCCAGCACGCTCGATTCCAGGTGGAGGTCGATGCCCAGCCGCTTCAGGCTTGCCCCGACGGGTTCCACGAGTTCGTCGTCGTAGGCGGGCAGCACGCGGCCGGCCGCTTCCACGACCGTCACCCGCGCGCCCAGCTTGCGGTAGGCGATGCCCAGTTCCAGGCCGATGTAACCGGCGCCGACGACGACCAGGTGTGCCGGCAGCGTCTCGGGGGCCAGCGCTTGCGTCGACGACACGACGTTGCCGCCGAACGGCATGGACGGCAGTTCGGCGGGCACGGAGCCGGTCGCGAGCAGCAGGTGTTCGCAGCGGATCCGCAGGTCGCCCACCTCGACCGTCTTGCCGTCCAGGATGCGCGCCCAGCCTTGCACGACCTTCACGCCGTTCTTCTTCAGCAGCGCGCCGACGCCGCCGGTCAGGCGCTTGACGATGCCGTCCTTCCACGCGACCGTTTGCGCGACGTCGATGGTCGGCGCGCCCGTGCGGATGCCGAGCGGCGACGCGCCGGCGTAGCTGGCGGCCTGGTGGAACGCGTCCGCCGCGTGGATCAGCGCCTTGGACGGGATACAGCCGATGTTCAGGCACGTGCCGCCCAGGTCCGCGCCTTCGACGAGCACGGTCGGGATGCCCAGCTGGCCGGCGCGGATCGCCGCGACGTAGCCGCCCGGGCCGCCGCCGATGACGAGGAGGGTGGTGTTCTCTGTCTTGACCGTCATGCGCTCACTCCACGAACAGGGTGGCCGGCGACTCGAGATACGAGCGCACGGCCTGGATGAATTCCGCCGCCACCATGCCGTCGATGACGCGGTGGTCGAACGACGACGACAGGTTCATCAGCTTGCGCGCCACCGTGCCGCCGTTGCGGATGACGGGCCGGTCGACGATGCGGTTCACGCCCACGATCGCGACTTCCGGGTGGTTGATGACGGGCGTGCTGGCGATGCCGCCCAGCGCGCCGAGGCTCGTGAGCGTGATCGTCGAGCCGGACAACTCGTCGCGCGCCGCCTTGCCATGGCGCGCCGCATCCGCCAGCCGGGCGATTTCCGCCGCGCTGGACCACGGATCGCGCGCTTCCGCATGGCGCACGACGGGCACCATCAGGCCGGCATCCGTCTGCGTCGCGATGCCCATGTGGACGGGCGCGTAGCGCGTCACCACGTTCGCCTGGTCGTCGTAGCGGGCGTTCACGTCGGGGAAGCGGCGAAGGGCGAGGACGACGGCGCGCATCAGCAGCGGCAGCAGGGTGAGCTTGCCCCGTTCTTCGCCGTAGCGCGCATTCAGCTGGCCGCGCAGCGCTTCCAGTTCGGTCACGTCGACTTCCTCGACGTACGTGAAATGCGGGATCTGGCGCTTCGCCAGCTGCATCTTCTCCGCGATCTTGCGGCGCAGGCCGATCACGGGGACGGCTTCCTCGCCTTCCAGTTGCGCATAACGCCCGTCCGCGCCCGCAGCGCGGCCGCGACCCGCCACATGCGCATCGAGGTCCGCGTGCGTGATGCGGCCCGCGGGACCGCTGCCGGCCACGTATTGCAGCTCGATGCCCAGGTCCCACGCGCGCTTGCGCACGGCCGGCGCGGCCAGCGGTTTTTCGCCCGCCGCGCGTAACGCCGGCGCAGGCGCAGGCGCACGCGCGGGTGCGGGACGCGGCGGCGGCGGGGCGACCGCCGGCGCCGCCTGCGCGACGCTCGCCGCGGCCTCCGCCACGCGCGGCGGCTCCGGCACGAAGCCGTGCGGGACCTCCGCGGGTTCGTCGGCCGCCGGCGGTGCCGCCTGCGCATTCCCCGCACCTTCCACTTCCAGCCGGATCAGCTCCGCACCGACCGCCAGCGATTCCCCGACCTTGCCGCCGAGAGCAATCACGGTCCCGTGCACCGGCGACGGAATCTCCACCGTCGCCTTGTCCGTCATGACGTCGGCCAGGACCTGGTCTTCGACGATCGCGTCGCCCGGCTGCACGCGCCAGGCGACGACTTCCACTTCCGCGATGCCTTCGCCCAGGTCCGGCATCTTGATCACATGCTGTCCCATCACGCCTCCATCGCTCGTTTGAATGCCGCGCCCACGCGGTCCGGTCCCGGGAAATACGCCCATTCCTGCGCATGCGGGTAAGGCGTGTCCCAGCCCGTCACGCGCTCGATGGGTGCTTCCAGGTGGTAGAAGCAGTGTTCCTGCACGATGGCCGCGAGTTCCGCGCCGAAGCCACTCGTACGGGTCGCTTCGTGGACGACGACGCAACGGCCCGTCTTGCTGACGGATGCGATGACCGTCTCCAGGTCCAGCGGCCACAGGGTGCGCAAGTCGATGATCTCGGCGTCGATGCCCGTCTCGTTCGCGGCCGCCTCGGACACCCACACCATCGTGCCGTAGGTGAGCACGGTAAGGTCGCTCCCTTCGCGGAACACGGCGGCCTTGTCCAGCGGGACCGTGTAATAGCCTTCCGGGACTTCGCCCTTCGGGTGCTTGGCCCAGGAGACGACGGGGCGGTCGTGGTGGCCGTCGAACGGGCCGTTGTACAGCCGCTTCGGCTCCAGGAAGATGACGGGGTCGTCGTTCTCGATCGCGGCGATCAACAGGCCTTTCGCGTCGTACGGATTCGACGGCATCACCGTGCGCAGCCCGCACACGTGCGTGAAGAACGCTTCCGGGCTCTGGCTGTGCGTCTGGCCGCCGTAGATGCCGCCGCCGCAGGGCATGCGGATCGTCAGCGGCGCGGTGAAATCGCCGGCGGAGCGGTAGCGCAGGCGCGCCGCTTCCGACACGATCTGGTCGGTCGCGGGATAGAAATAGTCGGCGAACTGGATCTCGACGACGGGACGCAGGCCGTACGCCGCCATGCCCACCGCCGTGCCGACGATGCCGCCTTCCGAGATCGGCGCGTCGAAGCAGCGCTGCTTGCCGTATTTCGCCTGCAGGCCGTCGGTCACGCGGAACACGCCGCCGAAATAGCCCACGTCCTGGCCGTAGATGACGACGTTGTCGTCGCGCCCGAGCATGACGTCCATGGCCGAACGGAGCGCCTGGATCATCGTCATCGGGGTGGTCTTGATGTCGTTGTCGATGTCGCGCTTCATGTCACACCCCCAGTTGCTGGCGTTGACGGCGCAGGTGTTCGGGCATCTCCTTGTAGACGTCCTCGAACATCGACGCGGCGCTCGGCACGCGGCCGTCGATCAGCGTGCCGTGGCGTTCCGCTTCCTTTTGCGCGGCCAGCACCTCGGCTTCCAGTTCGGCCTGCAGCGCCTCGTGTTCCGCGTCCGACCACCAGCCTTTGCCGATCAGGTGGCGGCGCAGGCGGCCGATCGGGTCGCCCAGCGGGAAGTAGGTCCATTCGTCGGCGGGCCGGTAGCGCGACGGGTCGTCCGACGTCGAGTGCGGCCCGGCGCGGTACGTCACCCATTCGATCAGCGTGGGTCCCAGATTGGAGCGCGCGCGCTCCGCCGCCCAGCACGACGCGGCATACACGGCCAGGAAATCGTTGCCGTCCACCCGCAGGGACGCGATCCCTGCGCCGACGCCCCGGGCGGCGAAGCTGACGCTCTCGCCGCCCGCGATGGCCTGGAACGTGGAGATCGCCCACTGGTTGTTGACGACGTTCAGGATCACGGGCGCCTGGTACACGTGCGCGAACGTGAGGCCCGTGTGGAAATCGCTTTCCGCCGTGGCGCCGTCGCCGATCCAGCCGGACGCGATCTTCGTGTCGCCCTTGATCGCGGAGGCCATCGCCCAGCCGACCGCCTGCGGGATCTGCGTGGCGAGGTTGCCCGAGATCGTGAAGAAGCCCTTGTTCTTCACGGAATACATCACCGGAAGCTGGCGGCCCTTCAGCGGGTCCGCTTCGTTCGACAGCAGCTGGCACACCATGTCCACGAGCGGATACTCGCGCGCCATCAGCAGGCTTTGCTGGCGGTAGGTGGGGAAGCACATGTCGCCATCCCTCAGGGCGAGCGCATGGGCGCTGCCGATGGCTTCCTCGCCGAGCGAGGTCATGTAGAACGACAGCTTCTTCTGGCGCTGGGCGATCACCATGCGCGCGTCGAAGATACGGGTCTTCATCATCGTTCTCAGGCCGAAGCGCAAGGTGTCGCGGTCGAGGCCCGGATCCCACGGCCCGACGGCATTGCCGTCGTCGTCCAGCACGCGGATCATGCCGGCGGCGAGTGCCGCCGTGTCCTGGTAGCGGACGTCGACGGGCGGCCGCGGCGTGTCGCCGGCCTGGTGGATGTCGAGGTAAGAAAAATCGGTCTTGCAACCCGGGCGGCCGGTAGGCTCCGGGACGTGCAGCGACAGAGGTGTACTCTGGCTCATAAACGCTGTCCCCCTTGGTAAGGTGTGTGTGCGGCAGCAACATATTAATTCCGGAAAGACGGCGCACGGGTGCTTTCGCCGGGAATTTTCGTGCTGCCCTGCAGCATGCCGGTGCGAGATCGCCGCGCGCGCGGCCGCCGCATCTGGCCCGCACCTTAGCATGCGGTGCAGCGAACGGGGGGCGATCCGGACAAGGTCGCCAATCGTGTGGCCGCACGATTGCATACGCGCTTAAAATCGCGGACTTCTCAATCATCCAGCGGGCAGATCCACACGATGTTGACTCAGGCGGCTCCGGTCAGGACCTTCGGCGCGGGCGGCGGCCTGCTGGGCGGAATCATCGACGACTACGACTGGGGCGGCACGAGCCTCGGCCCCATCTGCCGCTGGCCGGACGTCGTACGGACGACCGTCGAACTGATCCTGCGCTCGCCCGTGCCGATCGTCACGTTATGGGGCGAGGACGGCGTCATGATCTACAACGACGCCTATTCCGGCTTCGCGGGCGGGCGCCATCCGCGCCTGCTCGGCTCCAGGGTGCGCGAAGGCTGGCCCGAAGTGGCCGACTTCAACGACAACGTGATGAAAGTCGGGCTGGCCGGCGGCACGCTGTCGTACCGCGACCAGGAACTGACCCTGCACCGCAGCGGCAAGCCCGAGCCGGTGTGGATGAATCTCGACTACTCGCCGATCGTCGACGCGGCCGGCGCCGTCGTCGGCGTGATCGCCATCGTCGTCGAGACGACGGCCAAGGTGCGCGCCGAGCGCTGGCTGAGCGGAGAACACGGCCGCCTGCAGACCATGTTCGAGCAGGCGCCCGGCTTCATGGCCCAGCTGGCGGGCGCCGACCATGTGATCCAGTCCGCGAACGCCGCCTACCGCGCGCTCGCCGGCCAGCGCGACCTGCTCGGCAAGCCGCTGCGCGAGGCTTTGCCGGAGACGGTGCCCCAGGGCGTGATCGCGATCCTCGACCAGGTCTACCTCTCCGGCACGACCTACACCGCGACCGCGAGCCCGCTGTGGCTGGCGGGCAGCGATGGCGAACGGCGCCTGCACTATGTCGATTTCGTCTACCAGCCCGTCAAGCGCGAGGACGGCGCCGTGTTCGGTATCTTCGTGCAGGGCGGCGACGTCACGGTGCGCGTCGAGGCCGAGCGGGCATTGCGCGAGAGCGAGGAAAAATTCCGTACATTCGCCGAGGCGATGCCGAACCAGGTGTGGACAGCGACGCGGGACGGCAAGCTCGATTGGTTCAATACGCACGTGTACGCGTACAGCGGCCGCGATCACGACACCCTGGCCGGCAGCGCGTGGACGGCCACCGTCCATCCCGACGACCTGCCGGGCGCGCAGGAGCGCTGGGCCGTCGCCGTGGCGTCGGGCGCGCCGTACGACGCCGAATTCCGCCTGCGTGGGGCGGACGGCACGTACCGCTGGCATCTGTCGCGCGCCGTCGCGCTGCGCGACGGGGACGGCAACGTGGCCCGCTGGATCGGCACCAGCATCGACATCGAAGACCAGAAGGTCATCGCGCACCGCCTCGCCGCGCTGAACACGGACCTGGAATCGACGGTCGCGCGGCGCACGGCGGAGCGCGACCGGATGTGGCGCCTGTCGCGCGACGTCATGCTCGTCGCGTCATTCGACGGCAGCGTCGAAGCCGTCAGTCCGTCGTTCGGATCGCTGCTCGGCTGGACCGAGCACGACATCGTCGGCAAGAACTTCCTGCAGCTCGTGCACCCGGACGACCAGGCCGCGACGATGGCCCAGATGGCGTCGCTGGGCGAGGGCCACTACGTCTATAAATTCGAGAACCGCTACCGGCGCAAGGACGGCAGCTATTGCCTGCTGTCGTGGACCGCGGCGCCGGACGCCGATTTCATCCACGCGATCGGCCGCGACATCACGGCCGACCGCGAACAGGCGGAGCAGATCCGCCGCACGGAACTGGCGCTGCAGCAGTCGCAGAAGATGGAGACGATCGGCAAGCTGACGGGCGGCGTGGCGCACGATTTCAACAACCTCCTGCAGATCATCTCGGGCAACCTGCAGCTGCTGGAAATGAACACGGGGAGCGCGGAGGTCCAACGCTGGATCGGCAATGCGCGCTCCGCGGTCGGGAAGGGCGCGAAGCTGGCGAGCTACCTGCTCGCGTTCGGCCGCCGCCAGCCGCTGGAACCGAAGGTGGTCAAGATCGGCCGCGTGGTGACGGGCATGGAAGACATGCTGCGCCGTGCGCTCGGCGAAGAGATCGAGGTGGAGCTCGCGATCTCGGGTGGATTGTGGAACACGGCGGTCGACGTGGCGCAGGTCGAGAACGCGATCCTCAACCTTGCCATCAATGCGCGCGACGCCATGTCCGGCGCGGGCAAGCTGACCATCGAGGCGCACAACGCCATCCTCGACGATTTGTACTGCCGCACGCACGGCGACGTGGCGCCGGGCCAGTACGTGATGCTGGCCGTGACGGACACGGGCAGCGGCATGACGCCGGACGTGCTGCGCCAGGCGTTCGAGCCGTTCTTCTCGACGAAGGCAGAGGGTAAAGGTTCCGGCCTCGGCCTGTCGATGGTGTATGGCTTCGTCAAGCAGTCCGGCGGCCACGTCAAGATCTACAGCGAGCCGGGGCAGGGCACGACGGTGAAGCTGTATCTGCCGCGCACGACGGCGGCCGAGGAACCCCTGGGCCCTATGGATCCGCACCAGCCGGCCGTCGGCGGCACCGAGACGATCCTCGTCGCGGAAGACGACGAAGCCGTGCGCACGACCGTCGTCGAGATGCTGACCCAGCTCGGCTACCGCGTGCTGAAGGCGGCCGACGCGGCCAGCGCGCTCGCGGTGGTGGAATCCGGCGTGCCGATCGACGTGCTGTTCACCGACGTCGTCATGCCCGGCACCCTGCGCAGCCCGGACCTCGCCCGTATGGCGCGCGAACGGCTGCCGAACCTCGCCGTGCTGTTCACGTCCGGGTACACGGAAAACTCGATCGTGCACGGCGGCCGCCTCGACCCCGGCGTGGAACTGCTGGGCAAGCCGTACACGCGCGAAAGCCTGGCGCGCCGCATCCGCCAGGTGCTCGCGAACCAGCGCAACCGCGTCCACGTGGACAGCGCGCCGCCCGCCGCGACTTCGGCCGGGCGCGCGCCCGACCCGGGCCGCCTGCGCATCGTGCTGGTGGAAGACGAGGACGAGATCCGCGACTCGACCGCGGCGCTGCTGCGCCACCTGGGCCACGAGGTGCTGGAAGCCGTCGATGCGGAGCAGGCGCTCGGGCTCATGTCGTCCGCGTCGGATGTGCTGATCACGGACGTACTGTTGCCCGGCATGTCCGGCGACCTGCTGGCCGCCCAGGCCCGCACCCTGGCGCCCGGCATCCGCATCGTGTTCGCAACGGGGAAGGGGGAAGTCAACAACTGGCCGGATGCCGTCGTGCTACGCAAGCCCTACGACCTGGCCGCGTTGACGGCGGCGCTGGCGGACAGCGTCGCCTGAGCCGCGGCCGCGTCGATGAACGCGGCCGTCGCCTCCGGATTCGTGATGGGCAGCATGTGGCCGCCCTCGATCAGTTCCAGCCGCGCTCCACGCACCTTGTCCGCGAGCGCCTGGCCGTGCGCCCGCCAGTCGAGGATGCGGTCGTCCTTGCCGTACAGGATGCTGACGGGGACCTGCAGTTCGCCGTAGCGCGTCTCCTGTGCCGGCAGGCAGTCGGGGAGCGCGCGCAGGTCGTCGGACGCGGCCAGGAAGGCACTGGGGCGCAGGCCGAGCAGCCCGCCGCCGTGCGTCGCGAAATCCGCCGGCACGGCTTCCGGGCCGAACACCTGGCCCAGGGCCACGCGGCTGTTCCGGATCGCCGCGGGAATCGCGAGGGTCCATGCGGCGATCTTGCGCCAGGTCGGCGACACGATCGTCAGGCCCTCGAACACCGGCGGCACGTGTTCCTGCATGTGCGTCAGCGGTGCGACCAGCGCGAGGCCGCCGACGCGGTGCGGATGCCGCAGCGCGAGCGCGAGGGCGAGTGCGCCGCCCAGCGAATGGCCCACGACGAGCGGACGCTCCAGTTTCAATTGTTCGATCAGCGCGGCGAGCATGGCGGCCTGCGTGTCCAGGTCCGCCGGCGTGCCGGGCGCGCGCGTGGAAAAGCCGGAGCCGGCGCGGTCGACGGCGATCATGCGGTAGCGCCCGGCCAGCCGGCCAGTCACGCCGTACGTGTAGTGCGCGAGCTGGCCCGCGAGGCCGTGCACGAGGAGCAGCGGGGGCAGGTCCGGACCGCCGCCGTCGAATTCCTGGATGTGCAGGCGCGCGCCGGGCACGTCGACGAAGCGGCCCTGCGGCGGCAGCACGGCTTCGACCTTGCGCGCGGTCCACAGCGTGAACACAAAGGCCACGAACACTGGCAACGCGAGGACGGCGAGGAGTATCGGCACGAGAGTCATCGTTCGATCGCTTTCTTGAGTAGGTTCCGGGAAAGGGGGGCAGGCGTTCCGGCAGCGCGGTCGCGCAGGTTCAAGGCAAGGCGCCTTTGCGGCCGAAACGCAGGACGCCGTCCGCGATGCGGCCGTAGCGGATCGTCAGCATGTCCTGCACATAGTTCTGGTAGACCTGCCACGGCTTGCGCGAGCCCTGCTGCGGCAGCTCGGCGCGGGCGCGCTGCACATAGCCCGACGTGAAACCGAGGAACGGTTCCGGTTCGACGCCCGGTTCGCGGTGCACGACGGCGACGTCCTGTCCCTTGCGATCCATGTGGCGCAGCAGGCGCACGACCCAGGCGGCCGTCAGGTCGGCCTTCAGCGTCCACGACGCGTTCGTGTACCCGAACGTCATCACGCAGTTCGGCAGGCCGGACACCATCATGCCCTTGTACGACATGGCGTCGTTCGGACGGAACGGCTTGCCGTCCACGGTGATGGCGACGCCGCCCAGCAGCTTGATCCTGAGGCCCGTCGCTAGCACGACGACGTCAGCGGGCAGCAGTTTGCCGGATTCCAGCAGCAGGCCTTCCGGCGTGAAGCGCCGGATGCGGTCCGTCGCCACGCTCGCACGGCCGGTGCGGATCGCGCGGAACAGGTCGCCGTCCGGCACGACGCACACGCGCTGGTCCCACGGCTTGTAGCCGGGCGTGAAATGGGTGTCCACGTCGTAGCCCGGGCCCAGCTGGTGGCGGGCCATCTCGACGATCCTGCGTTTCGCGAGCTCCGGCTTCGACCGCGCGACGCGGTACAGCAGCATGCTCTCGACGATCACGCGCCAGCGCGTCAGCGCGTACGCGGCGCGCGCCGGCAGCCAGCGGCGCAGGCGCTGCGCGAAGCCGTACTCGGACGGGCGGCTCACGACGTAGGTCGGGGAGCGCTGCAGCATCGTCACGTGGGCGGCGTCCCGCGCCCGCGCGGGCACGAGCGTCACGGCCGTGGCGCCGCTGCCGACGACGACCACGCGCCGGCCCCGGTAATCCAGGCCGGCGGGCCAGAACTGCGGCTGCACGATCCGGCCGGCGAACGCGTCCTCGCTGTCGAAGCGAGGGCGGTATGCCTCGTCGTAGCTGTAGTAGCCGCTGCACATGGCCAGGAAGCGGGTGCGCAGCCACACGCGCTGGCCGTCGTGCTCCGCCTCCACCCGCCAGCACGCGTCGATGCTCGACCAGTGCGCGCCGACGACCTTGTGGCCGTAGCGGATGTGGCGGTCGATGCCGTTGTCGCGCGCCGTCTGCGCGATATAGCGCCGGATGGATGGCCCGTCCGCAATCGCCTTGCCTTCAGTCCAGGGTCGAAACGCGTAACCGAGGGTATACATGTCGGAGTCCGAGCGCACGCCGGGATAGCGGAACAGATCCCACGTGCCGCCGAGCGCGGCGCGTGCTTCCAGGATGGCCCAGGTCTTGCCGGTGCAGCCCCGCTGCAGGTGCCAGGCGGCGCCGATGCCGGACAGGCCGGCGCCGACGATGAGGACGTCGAAAAAGGGCGCCGCGGCGGCTTCGGTCATGGCGTGTCTCGTTGTATTTGGAATGCTACTGACACCGTGTATTGTCACATATTGATAAGCAACGTTCTGTGCGAAAATAGAAGGATGCCTCCAGAAACTTCACAACCTGCCCGGCCTTATCGTGGCGTCCCGCAAGACGAACGGCGTGCGCAGCGGCGCGCGCAACTGATCGCGGCGGCCGTCGCCGTGTATGGCGAACGCGGCTACCGCCAGTCGACCGTCAAGGCCGTCTGCGAGGCCGCCGGGCTGACCGAACGTTATTTCTATGAATCCTTCGCGAACAGCGAAGAGTTGTTGATCGCGTCGTTCAACGCCGTCACGTACAGCGTGCTGGGCGAGCTCACGGAAGCGGCCCAGCAGGCCGGCCGCAGCCGGGTCGCGCGGGCCCGTGCGATGCTGCACACGTATTTCGCGGCGCTGCAGCGCGAGCCCCGTTCGGCGCGCGTGTTCCTCGTCGAGATCCGCGGCGTCAGCCGGGCCGTCGACAAGGCGTTCGATGCCGCGCTGCGCGCCATCGGCGAACAGGTCGGGCGCTACGTCGTGCCGCCCGGCGTGCCGGCCGACCCGCTGCTGGAAGCGGGCATCGTCGGCGGCGTGATCCACATCGCGCTGCGCTGGATCGAGGATGGGTACACGCCGGATATCGAGGTCGTTACCGACAGCGCGCTGCAACTGGGCATGGTGCTGGGACGGCCGCCGTTGCGGCGGACTGCGGGCGGCTGACACACCGTCGTTCCCGCGCACGCGGGAACCCATGCCGATGCGCCGAAGTTGTACCGTCAAGCGCCTGCGGTATCTTTGATATACGGGATTCTGTAGTTCAGTATGGGTTCCCGCCTTCGCGGGAACGACGTGGCCTTACGCCAACTTCGGCCAGTCCAACTCCACCCAAGTGGGCGCATGGTCGCTCGGCTTCTCGCGCCCGCGCACGTCGCGGTCGACGCCGGCCGCCTTCAGCTTCGGGGCGAGGGCCGGGCTCAGCAGCAGGTGGTCGATGCGCAGGCCCGCGTTGCGGCCGTACGCGTCACGAAAATAATCCCAGAATGTGTAGATGACTTCGCCGGGGTGCGTCGCCCGGAGGGCATCCGTCCAGCCCTGGTCGAGCAGGCGCTGGTAGGCCGCGCGCGTCTCCGGGCGGAACAGCGCGTCGTCGAGCCAGCGTTCCGGCTTGTAGACGTCCAGTTCCGTCGGCATCACGTTATAGTCGCCCGCGATGACGACGGGCGCACCCGTGGCGATCAGTTCCTGCGCGCGCAGCCGCAGGCGTTCGAACCAGCGCAGTTTGTACTCGAACTTCGGGCCCGGCGCTGGGTTCCCGTTCGGCAGGTACAGGCAGGCGACGAGGATGCCGTTCACGGCCGCCTCGATGTAACGGCTCTGCTCGTCGTCGGGGTCGCCCGGCAGGCCGCGCTGGAGTTCCTGCGGCTCGGCGCCGCGCGCGAGGATCGCGACGCCGTTCCAGCTTTTCTGGCCGTGCCAGATCGGACAATAGCCGGCCGCGCGGATCTCCATCTCGGGAAATTTTTCCTGCGGCGCCTTCAGCTCCTGCAGGCACGCCACGTCGGGCTGCGTCTCCTCGAGCCATTGGAGCAGGGCGGGAAGGCGGCTGTTGATACCGTTGACGTTGAAGGTGGCGATGCGCATGGGGTCTCTCATGGGTTGTCGTTGCCGCTATTCTGACCCGAGAACGCCGCGGCCGCCGCACGACGCGACTAAGTAGTCAAACTACGTAATATTTTCGTCGAATTTTACCAAATCACCCGGAGGATGTAGCATTTCTACGTGAACGAGTTAAAATTCCCGTATTCCAACAACGACAACGCCCGGAGACCATGAAACCCATTCCCCATGCCGTCCTCGCCCTGTGCCTGCTCGCCGGCCTACCGGCCCATGCGCAGAACGCGGACCGCACCTACCTCGGCTACCGCAACGACAACGGGACGCTGAACATCGCCACCAGCGACGGCCGCTACCTGATCCGACCCTACGACGCCAACATCGTCGAGACGAGCTTCGTGCCGCGCGGCGAGACGTTCGACCCGGCGTCGCACGCCGTCGTGCTGAAGCCCGGCCAGGCGCAGGCGACGATCCGGGAAGCGGACGGGCGCATCCAGCTGGTCACGGACGGCATCACGGTCACGGTGGAAAAATCACCGCTGCGCATCAGCTATGCCTACAAGGGAAAACCGCTCGTCGCCGAAAAGGAGGGCTATGGCCACGCGGGAGAACTGGAAAGCATCGAGTTCGCGCTCGCGGGCGACGAGGCGCTGTACGGCGCCGGCTCGCGCGCCGTCGGCATGAACCGGCGCGGCAACCGCTTCCGGCTGTACAACCGGGCGTCGTACGGCTTCGGCAACCGCGCCGACCAGATGGGCTATGGCATCCCGATGGCCGTGTCGTCGCACAAGTACGCGATCCACTTCGACAATCCGCAGGCCGGGTGGCTCGATTTCGACAGCCGCAAGGACGGCACCCTGCGCTACGAGGTGATGGGCGGCCGCAAGACCTACCAGGTGATCGCGGGCGACGACTGGGCGCAACTGATGGACGAGACGACACGCCTGACCGGCCGTCAGCCGCTGCCGCCGCGCTGGGCGTTCGGCAATTTCGCGAGCCGCTTCGGGTACCACAACGAGGCCGAAGCGCGTGCCGTCGTCGATCGATTCATCGCGGACGGCATCCCGCTGGACGCGATCGTGTTCGACCTGTACTGGTTCGGCAAGACGGTCAAGGGCACGATGGGCAACCTCGCGTGGGACCGCGACAGCTTCCCCCATGCAGAGGCGATGATGGCCGACTTCGACAGGAAAGGCGTCAAGACGGTGCTCATCACGGAGCCGTTCGTGCTGACGACGTCGAAGCGCTGGCAGGAGGCGGTGCAGCAGGGCGTCCTCGCCACGGATGGGCAGGGCAAGCCGTTCGTCTTCGATTTCTTCTTCGGGAACACGGGCCTCGTCGACGTGTTCAAGCCGCAGGCGCGCGACTGGTTCTGGAATATCTATAAAGACCTCAAGGCGGGCGGTGCCGCCGGCTGGTGGGGCGATCTGGGCGAGCCGGAGACGCATCCGTCGGCCGCGCGCCACGCCACCGGCACCGCGGACCAGGTCCACAACATCTACGGCCACGAATGGGCGAAGCTGATCGCCGACGGCTACGCGCGCGACTTCCCGCAGGAGCGGCCGTTCATCCTGATGCGCTCGGGGTATTCGGGCTCGCAGCGTTTCGGCATGATCCCGTGGTCCGGCGACGTGCAGCGGGGCTGGGGCGGCCTGCAGTCGCAGATGGAGATCGCGCTGCAGATGGGCATGCAGGGCCAGGCCTACATGCATTCCGACCTGGGCGGCTTCGCCGGGCCCGTGCTGGACGACGAGTTGTACGTGCGCTGGCTCCAGTACGGCGTGTTCCAGCCGATCTTCCGCCCGCATGCGCAGGAAGAAGTGCCGGCCGAGGCGATTTTCCGCACGCCGGCCGTGAAGGCGCTCGCGCGCGCCGCCATCCGCCTGCGTTACGCGATGCTGCCGTATAACTACACGGCCGCCTTCGACGACAGCCGCACCGGCATGCCGATGATGCGCCCCGTGCTGTTCGAGGATCCGGACAACGAATTCATGTCGACGACGGGCATCTCGTCCACGTACCTGTGGGGCCCGGACTTCCTCGTCGCCCCCGTCACGGAACCTGGCGCCACGCGCAAGGAGGTCTTTTTCCCGCGCAAGGGCAGCGTGTGGTTCGACTTCTACACGGACGAGCCGCACCACGGCGGCATCCTGGAGACGGTGACGCCGCGTCCGGACCGCATCCCGACTTACGTCCGTGCCGGGGCGTTCATCCCGCTCGCGCAGCCCGTGCAGAGCACGCGCGATTACTCGACGGCGAAGCTCGACCTGCATTACTGGCACGACGCGGGCGTGACGCAGGCGCAAGGCCACCTGTACGACGACGACGGCCACACCGCGCACGCGTTCGAAACGGGCAAGTACGAGCTGGTGCGGTTCTCCAGCAGGTTCGCCGACGGCCGCCTGGCCCTGACGATCGCGCCGGAACCGGGCGCCGCCGCGACACCGACCGCGCGCACCTTCGACCTGAAGGTGCACAACGTGGCGGCGAAGCCCCGCGCCGTGCAGGTCGGCGGCAAGGCGATCGCGTACCGCTGGGACGCGAAACGGCGCGTGCTCGACGTCAGGCTGCCGGCCGTGCGTGCCGCCGCGTTGCAGGTGGTCGTGACCCTGTAGTGCAGGCGCGCTCCGCCCCTGGGTTGAATTCGGTACACTGCTCCTCCGGGAATCCGGAATTGCGCACCGCACCATGAAGACCCAATTGTTGCAAGACTTCCAGGAAAGCGGATCGGCACCGTCGACGCCGCCATCTCCGCCGCCATCTCCGGCCGCGCCGCGCCGGCGGCCGGCCGTCTGGCACGGCCCCGGTTCGCCGGGGGCCGAATCCGGCGCGGCGTTCCAGAAGGCCGACCCCGGACCGGCGCAACGCGCGCCGGAAGTCTCGGCGCGCGGCAAGGGCGTCGCGATCGAAGCCCTGGCCGACCGCATCGCGCAAGCACGGACGGCGCAGCCTGCACCGCCTGCACCGCCGCCGCCCGTCGACGAGCCCACCGTGCCGGGCGCCGACGCCCGCCCGCACCCGGAGCCGCCGCGCCCGCCCGAACCGCCGCCGCCGGCCGCCGATCGCATTCCTCCGGTTGCCGATCGCATTCCTCCGCCGGTCGCCGATCGCATTCCTCCGGTCACCGATCGCATTCCTCTGCCGGTCGCCGATCACATTCCTCCGCCGGTCGCCGATCCCATTCCTCCGCCGGTCGCCGATCACATTCCTCCGCCGGTTGCCGATCACATTCCTCCGCCGGTCGCCGATCCCATTCCTCCGCCACGCGCCGACACGGGCACGATCCCGCGCCCCGTCCAGCCGGACATCGAAGCGGAATGGCTCGCCGCGCGCCTGCGCGAGGAAGCGGCGGCGCGCGAGGCGCCGGCCTGGACGAGCATGTGGAAACGCCGCCTCGTCACGTGGAGCATCGCGGGCGGCCTGCTGGCCGGCCTGGCGGCGGGCGGCTTGTGGCTGTACGAGGAAAACCGGGTCGAGGATGCGCTCGTCGTCGTGGCGAACACGTCACCGGCTGGGCAGCCGTCGGCGGCGGCCTTCGTTGCGCGCGCGCCGGCGCCTTCACCGGTACCGGTGCCGGTGCGGCCCGCCGTCGCGCCGGAACCCGTAAAGCCGGTGCCCGATGAGCCCGTCGCCCCCGTCATCGAGGACAAGGCGCCCGCCGCGGCCCCGGTCGACGTCACGCCGCCCCGGCGCGCGGCGCGCCAAAAGACGACCGTGAAGAAACAGGGCGCCGCGAAGGCGCGCCGCACGGCGGCCAAGGAGACGCCTCCGGTCGCCGCCGACCCGTCGCCGCGCCAGCGCCGCGAAGAAACCCTGATGCAATGCCGGGCCCATGGCTATGACGCGCGCCGGTGTATCGAGCGCGCCTGTACGATGACGCGCTACGGCCTCGCGTGCAAAGGGTAGACGGGCGCGGAATCAGTGGCCGTGCTGTTTTTCGTATTCGTCCGCCTCGGCCTTGGTGGCGTGCACGATGCCGTCCGGGTGCTCGGGCGGGGTGTACAGCGTGTACAGGCGCATCGGCTCGCTGCTGGACGTGTTGATGACGTTGTGCTCGGTCCCGGCCGGGATGACGACGGCGACGCCGTCCTCGAGCTTGTGCTGTTCGCCATCCAGGATCGCGACGCCCTGTCCGGCCTCGACACGGATGAACTGGTCGTGGCCCTCGTGCTTTTCGAGGCCGATTTCCTCGCCGGGCTGCAGGGTCATGATGACCAGCTGGCTGCGCTGGGTCGTGTAGAGGACTTCCCGGAAATTATTCCCGGCAAGCGTTTTTTCTTCGATGTTGATGCTGTAACCCGACATGACGTTCTCCATGAAGTTGTCGTCCGCATTGTAGCGGATAGCGTGATCCGATACCCAATGTTGCCAACGCGGCCATAAACGTTTCATTGCGTGCATGAGTGTTTCCACAATGTTAGAATGAGATCATGAACGTTTGACCTTTCCGATATGACTTCCGACTTCACCACGCAGCGCCGCATGCAATTGTTGATCGAACGGGTCGCCGATTACGCGATCTACATGCTGAATCCCGACGGCACGGTCGCAAGCTGGAATGCCGGCGCGCGGCGCTTCAAGGGGTACACGGAGGCGGAGATCCTGGGCCAGCATTTCTCGCGCTTCTACACGCCGGCGGACCGCGCCGCCGGCCTGCCGGAACGCGCGCTCGCCACGGCGCTGGACAAGGGACGGTTCGAGGCGGAGGGCTGGCGCGTGCGCAAGGACGGCAGCCATTTCTGGGCATCCGTCGTCATCGACCCGATCCTCGACGACGACGGCCAGTTGCTCGGCTTTGCCAAGATCACGCGCGACATCAGCGACAAGAAGCTGGCGCGCGAAGCGCTGCGCCGCAGCGAGGAGCAATTCCGCCTGCTCGTCGACAGCGTGATCGACTACGCCATCTACATGCTGTCGCCGGAAGGCCTCGTGACGACGTGGAACGCGGGCGCCCGCAACATCAAGGGGTATGCGGCGGACGAAGTCATCGGCACGCACTTCGGCCGCTTCTACACGGACGAAGACCGGGCCAACGGCCTGCCGGACCGCGTGCTGGCGACGGCGCGCGAACAGGGCCGCTACCACGGCGAGGGTGTGGGGGTGCGCAAGGATGGCTCGCGCTTCCGCGCCGACGTCGTCGTGGACGCCATCCGCGACGCGGACGGCCGCCTCGTCGGCTTCGCCAAGATCACGCGCGACGTCACGCAGCGCGTGCAGCTGGAAGAGGCGCGCCAGGCCTTGCAGCATGCCCAGCGCCTGGAAGCGGTCGGCAAGCTGACGGGCGGCGTCGCGCACGACTTCAACAACATCCTGCAGGTGATCGGCGGCAGCCTGCAACTGCTGGGCGGGACGGTGGCCGGGCTGCCGGCCGCGCAGCGGCACCTGCAGATGGCGCTGGCCGCCGTCGACCGCGGCGCCAAGCTGTCGTCGCAACTGCTCGCGTTCGCGCGCCGCCAGCCGCTGCAGCCTTATGTGCTGAACCCGGGCCGCGTCGTGCGCAACATGGAAGACCTCGTGCGCCGCGCCGTCGGCGAGCACGTGGAAGTCGAGACCGTCGTCTCGGCGTCGCTGTGGAACGCGACGCTCGACCCGCACCAGCTGGAAAACGTCGTGCTCAACCTCGCCATCAATGCGCGCGACGCGATGCCCGGCGGCGGCAAGCTGACGGTCGAACTGTCCAACACGATGCTCGACGACACCTACGTCAGCGCCGCGCACGAGGTGCCGCCGGGGCAGTACGTGCTGCTGGCGATCTCGGACACGGGCACCGGCATGGCGCCCGAGGTGCGCGAGCGCGCCATCGAGCCGTTCTTCACGACCAAGGGCGAAGGGCAGGGGACGGGCCTGGGCCTGTCGATGGCGTTCGGCTTCGTCAAGCAGAGCGGCGGCCACTTCCGCATCTACAGCGAAGTGGGCCACGGCACGACGATCAAGGCCTATTTCCCGCGCGCGCTCGAGGCGGAGCAGACGCTGCCGGAGCCGGTCGCGAACGAGGTGCGCGGCGGCACCGAGACGATCCTCGTCGTCGAGGACGATCCGAACGTCCAGGCGACCGTCGTCGGCATGCTGTCCGAACTGGGCTACCAGGTGCTGCGCGCCGACAATGCCGAGTCGGCGCTGGCCGTGTTGAAGGCCGGCGTGCGCTGCGACCTGCTGTTCACCGACGTCGTCATGCCGGGCAAGCTGAAGAGTACCGAGATGGTGCGCCAGGCGCGCGCGCTGCTGCCGGACATGAAGGTCCTGTACACGTCCGGCTACACGCAGAACGCGATCATCCACGGCGGCCGCCTCGACCCGGGCGTGGAACTGCTGTCCAAGCCCTACCGCCGCGAGAAGCTGGCGTCCAAGGTGCGCCAGCTGCTGGGCGCGAAGGAGACGATGCCCGAGCCCGCACCGGTCGCGCCGGCGCCGCGCCAGGTGGCGTCCGCAGGGCTGCGCGTGCTGTTGATCGAAGACGATGCCCAGGCCCGCGAGCTGTACCGGGACATCCTGCTGGCGGCGGGCTTCCAGGCCGACGAGGCGGCCACGGCCCAGGACGCCCTGGCGCAGCTGGCGCGCGACCGCTATCACGCGGCCGTCGTCGACTACAGCCTGCCCGACCTGGACGGCCTCACGCTCGCCCGGCGCATCGTGGAACGCCATCCTGGTGTCGCGATCGTGTTCGCGTCCGGCTACGGGAGCCTGGTCGCGGGCGCAGCGGACGTCACAGCGCGCGTGCTGACGAAACCGTTCACGGATCTGCAGCTGAAGCAGGCGTTGCTGGCCGCGGTGGCCGAGCGGCGTGACGCGTCACGCCGCGCCTGAGCGGTCGCCTCAAACGCGGATATCGCCGAAAAAGCCCAGTTGCAGGCTCGATGCGATGCGCTGGGCGACTTCCAGGGCCTCGGTCGCGCCGTCGATGCCGAACACGTCGATTGCCGTCAGCCGGAACAGCGTGAGCCAGCGGACGAAGTGCTCCGTCTCGATGCCCGCAAGGGCCATGTGCTTGCCGAAGACATTCCCCTGGAATTCGCCGGTGCCGAGCAGGACCTTGGTCCAGAACGCGTACATGCGCGGCATGTGCTCGTGCCACCGTCCGGCGAGTTTCGCTTCGAACACGGGGGACAGCACGGCATCGTCGCGCACGCGTGCGTAAAACGTGTCGACCAGGCGGATGATCGACGATTCGGTGATGGCGGGAGAGGGCATGGCTTGCTCGGGAACGACGTGATGTGGATGATTCTAGCAAATATGCATCCAATATGCACCTTCAACGTCCCCGGCCATGCCCCCTTCGGACTTACTTGCTGGCGGTCTTCACGTCGGCCTCGGGCAGAAGGACGACCTGGACATAGTTGTCCTTGTCGAAGTAGCGCTGCGCGGCCGTGCGTACGTCCGCCACCGTCAGTGCGTCGACCTCGTCCATGACCGTCAGCAGGTGCGACAGCGGCGTGCCGTCGAGCAGGGACACTTTCACGCTCTGCAGCCAGTACCCGTTCTCGTGCTGCGAACGCTCGTGGACCACGCGCCAGTTGGCCTTGACCTTGTCGAGTTCCGCCTGCGTCGGGCCGTTGGCCTTGACGCTGTCGATCTCCGCGAACAGGGCGGCGACGAGCTGGTCGACCTTTTCGGGGCCGGTCGGCAGCTGCGCGCTGATTTCATAGTGCTGGTACGGGATACGCTGCACCGCGCCGGCCATCTGGCCCGAATAGATCAGGCCGAGCTTCTCGCGCAACACCGCGTTCACACGCAGATTCATCACCTCGATGAGGGCACTCATGCGCAGCGCCTCGGCCGGCGACCAGGCCGCCGGACCGGAAAACGTCAGCGACACGACGCTCTTGGGCTCCGTGCCCGCATGGACTTCCTTCTTGACGACGCCTTGCGCGATGCGCAGGCCGACGTCGCGGTAGGCGAGCGGCAGGTCGGGCGTCGGCAACGTGCCGAGGTAGGCGGTCACGAGCGGCTTGATGGCCGCCGGATCGAAGTCGCCGACGACGACGAACGTCAGGCCCTTCGCGCTGGCGAAGCGCTGGCGGTACACGGCGAGACTGCGGTCGAGGTCGATCTTGGCGAGGTCTTCCTGCGTGGGCATGCGGCCTTCGTATGGATGACGGCCATAGAGCGTGTCGGCGACCGCTTCGGCGAAGCGCTGTTCGGGGGCGGCCGCGCGGTTGCGCACCATGTCGCCGAGCGCGCCCATGTACGCCTTGTACAGGGATTCGTCGCGCCGCACGCCGTCGAAACGCAGCCACAGCATCTGGAACATCGTCTCCAGGTCTTCCGCACCGCTGGCCGACTGGCCGCCGATCTCGTCCGTGTAGTCGGACATCCCGAGCGTCACCCCCGCGCGCCGGCCCGCGAGCATCTTCATCAGGTCCGTGGGGGCGAAGTCCTTGATGCCCATCGACATGGCCAGCCCCGTGGCGGCGCGCGCGTTCGGCAGGTCCTTCTCGTCGACCAGCGTCTGGCCGCCGTAGCGCACCGCGCCCAGCAGCACCTCGTCCTTGCGGAAGGCGGTCGGCTTGAGGACGACCTGCACGCCGTTCGACAAGGTCAGCCGGGTCAGGCCGAGCGTCTCGTCGCGCGTTTCGGTCACGATGCGGCCGGGCGCGGCGGGACGGTCCATCAGGCGCTGCGCGACCTTCTTCTCGGCGCGGTCGGTGACCGTGGCGTGCGCGGCCGCCGCATCGGCGGCCAGCAATTGATCCGTCGTGGGCGCGGGGCCGGCCTTCGTATTGCCGGCGAACACGACGAGCTTGCCGGCATCGGCCGGGAACGCCTTGCGCGCGGCCGCATTGAGGTCGGCGACCGTGATCCCAGGCAGCAACTCCTGCACGACATGGAACTCGGCCTCGATGCCCGGGATGCTTTCGCCGGCGAGGAAATTGCGCTGGTATTCGGCAACGTATTGCCCGGAATCCGTCGTGTCCCGTTGCTTGACCGCGCTTTCCATCCCGTTCAGGACGACTTTGCGGACACGCGCCAGCTCCGCTTCGCTGAATCCGAACTGGCGGACCCGCTGCATTTCCTGCTCGACGGCCGCGACGGCCGGGACCACGCCGCCCGCACCCACGGCGGCGCTGATGGAGAACGCCTTGTGGCGCGCGGTCACCGGGATGGTGCGGCCGCCCGCGCCGAGGAAGGGCGGATTCGCCTGCTGCGTCAGCTCGCCCAGCCGCAGGCTCAGCAGGATGGCCGCGAGATTGTCCACGACCTTGGCGCGGTAGCTCCCGTATGTCCCGAGGTCCGGCTCGAGCCGGACGGGGTAGTTCAGCTCGACGGCACTGTGGGCCATTTCCTCGTCGGCGAACACGAACGCTTCCGTCCGCGTTCGTGCGGGAATGTCGGCGTACGTCCGGGGGCGCGGCTGCGGCGGATTGGCCAGCCCGGCGAAGTGCGCCTTGACCAGGCGCTCGGCCTCGGCCGGTTCGATGTCGCCGACGACGATCACGGCCATCAGGTCCGGCCGGTACCAGTCGCGGTAGAAGCGGCGCAGCGCCTCCGGCTGCGCGGTGCGGATCACGTCTTCCTTGCCGATCGGCTCGCGCAGCGCATAGCGCGAGCCGTTGTACAGCTTCGGCGCGAGCGCCTTGCGCAGGCGCTCCTGCGCGCCCTTGTGCAGGCGCGCTTCCTCGAGCACGATCGCGCGCTCCTTGTCGATGTCGTCCGCAGCCAGCGTGACACCGTGCGCCCAGTCTTCCAGCACCGTGAAGGCGGTCTCCACGTTCTCCTTGCGGTCGGTCGGCACGGGCAGCATGTAGACCGTCTCGTCCAGGCCCGTGTAGGCGTTCAGGTCGGCGCCGAACTTCACGCCGATCGATTGCAGGTACGAGACCAGTTCCTGTTTCTTGAAGTGCGTGGAACCGTTGAAGGCGAGGTGTTCGACCATGTGGGCGAGACCCTGCTGGTCATCGTCCTCGAGCGCGGAGCCGGCCTTCACCACGAGCCGCAGCTCGACCCGGTGCTCGGGCTTGCCGTTCTTCTGGATGTAATAAGTCAGGCCGTTCGCCAGCTTGCCGACCTTGACCTGCGGCCCGGCGGGAACGCGGGCATTGAGGTCGACGGCGGCTGTGGCGGGCAGCAACGTGGCCAGGGCAGCGGCGAGCACCGTGGCGCGAAACAGGAAGGGCATCCGTACATCCTTTGGGATCGTTATCAAGAGCAGCGAGCTTAGCAAAGGAACATGCTCTATAAATACACGGATTGTCACCTGGACATGGTATTTGCCCGGACGAACCCCATAGGCCACGCCGGCACGCCGAATGTCTTGCGGGAACGCACCCTACCCGGTTAAGGTAGGGGCCGGTTCAATCCGACGCCACGCGCCGGATTGTTGTGTTAGCCTTTCTCGGCGGCAATCTCACTGAAAGGAGCGGCGTGGAATCCCAAGTCAAATCGTCTGTGATGGACGCGATCGGCAACACGCCCGTCGTCAGGCTGGGGCGCCTGTTCCCCGGCCACGACGTGGTTGCGAAGCTGGAATACATGAATCCGGGCGGCAGCATCAAGGACCGCATGGTCCGGCACATGCTCAAGAGCCTGCCGGCCGGCACGGACCGCGTCGTCGAGAGCTCGTCCGGCAACACGGGCGCCGCGCTCGCGATGGCCAGTGCCGTGCTCGGCCTGCAATGCGACGTGACCGTGCCGCAGACCACGAGCATCGAAAAGATCAAGCGCATCCGTGCCTACGGGGCCGAGGTGCACCTGTGCGCGCCGGACGACGGCGTCGACCCCGCGGCCGGCTACCAGGCCGTGGCGGAGCGCCTCGCGCAGGGCGACAACGTCCACCACCTCGACCAGTACCGCTCCGCGCTGAACCGGGAAGCCCATTACCGCGACACGGGGCCGGAACTGTGGCGCCAGCTCGCGGGCGAGATCGACGTGTTCGTGTGCGGCATCGGCTCGGGCGGGACCATCTCCGGCATCGGCCGCTACCTGAAGGAACAGAAGCGCGACCTCGTCGTGCTCGGCGTGGAGCCCCGCAACTCGGCGTACCGCAAGCTCGTCACGGACACGCCCGCCGACGGGGCGTTCGCCAGCGTCGTCGAAGGCGTGGGCAAACGCCAGCCGTCCAGCAGCTTCGACCCGGCGATCGTCGATGACGTCGTGCAGGTGGCCGATGACGACGCGCTCGACTGGTGCCGCCGGCTGGCGGCGGAGGAGGGCATCCTGGCGGGCGGGTCCAGCGGCTGCGTCACGGCCGGCATCGCGCGGCTGCTGCCGCGCCTCGCCGGCAAGCGTGTGGCGACCGTGTTCCCGGACTCCGGCGTGTACTATCTCTCGAAATACTTTTGACTAGCTGATTACGGATCCGGACCGTGTCCGACCTCCTCGCCCTGCTCGGTGCCCGCATCCCGGCCAACCTGGCGCCGTTCATGCTGGCCAGCGTCGCGGCACCCGCCGTACGCGGGGTGCCGCACGGCCCGGACGTCCTCGCGCGCCGGCTCGGCTGCCCCTGCGGCAGTTGGGAACTGAAATTGCGCACGGCGCGGCGGCGCGAGCGGCGCGGGCTGTTCGGCCGCAAGACGGTCGCGGCGCCCGTCGCGCCCGTGCATGCCGCCTGCCCCGTGTGCGGGCGCGAGGTACTGTTGTTCGATCCGGCGCAGCACGGCTGGCATGGCCGTCATGGCGACGGCGTGCGGCCGCGCGCGGACGACGAGGCCTGGTTCGCCAATGCGGCCGGCGAAGTCGTCGTCGCGTATGCCTACCGCGCGGAAGACGCGTACCGCGCGATGCTGGCCGACGGCTGCCCCGACCCGCAGGACTGGTTCGACTGCTTCGCCATCGTGTTCCGCGCGGCCGGCGCGCAGCCCTTGCTGGTCCTGTCCGAAGAGCCCTACCGCCGGCTGGACAGATAGGCCACGCCGTCGGGCCCGTAACTCTCGCGATGCGGCTCGTCGCGGCGCAGGTGGAACACGTCGCCGGGCCGATAGATCTTGATCTCGCCGCCCGCGTGCAGGCGGATCTCGCCTTTCAGGATCAGCGCCTTCGCTTCGAACGGGTGCGCGTGATCGGCCAGCGTGCCGTTCGGCGCGCGCTCGACGAGGACCGGGTCCGCATAACCTTCCGCTTTCAGCGCATCGAGGAATTCCTGTTGTTCCATGCTGGGCTCGCAAGTGTTCGGAGTTCGTGAAGGCGGAGTGTATCACTGGTCCATGGCCACACTCATCCCTGTACGACGTTGCGAGGCCGGGCCGGCGCCCGGGATCACGACGTCGCGCGGGCGATGCGCGCGCGCCGGCCCTCGGCCGCACGGTACCCGATCGCCAGCACGACGAGCCACGCCGGGATCATCCACACCGAGACGCGCAGTTCCGGCGTGGCGTACATGATCGCGACGATCCCCGCGAGATACAGCAGGCATGCCCAGTTCGTGAGCGGGTAGAGGGGGCTCGGGAACGCCGTGCGCTCGCCCGCGGCCTGCTTCGCGGCGCGGAAGCGCAGGTGCGACCAGCTGATCATCGCCCAGTTGATCAGCATGCCGGCGACGGCGAGACCCATCAGGAGGCCCAGCGCCTTGCCCGGCACGGCATAGTTGACGCCCACGCACAGCGCGGTGGCGACGGCCGACACGGCCAGCGACGCCAGTGGCACGCCCCGTTCGTTCACGCGCAGCAGCGCGCGCGGCGCGTGGCCCTGCACGGCGAGGCCGTACAGCATGCGGCTGTTCGAGTACACGCAGCTGTTGTAGACGGACAGCGCGGCCGTCAGCACGACGACGTTCAGCACGTGCGCGACGACGCCGGCGTCCAGCGCCTTGAAGATCAGCACGAACGGGCTGGCGCCCGGCACGATCTGGTCCCACGGGTACAGCGACAGCAACACGGCCAGCGCGCCGACGTAGAACACGAGGATGCGCCACAGCGTCTGGTTCGTCGCGCGCGGGATCGAGCGGGACGGATCGGCCGCCTCGGCCGCCGTGATGCCGATGACCTCCAGGCCGCCGAACGAGAACATGATGATCGCCATCGACATCACGAGACCCTGGATGCCGTGGGCGAAGAAGCCGCCGTGCGTCCACAGGTTGCTGACGCCCGCCTGCGGTCCGGCGCCGCCGCTCGCGAGCAGGAACACGCCATAGACGATCATCGCGATGATGGCTGCCACCTTGATGACGGAAAACCAGAACTCGCTCTCGCCGAACGCGCGCACGTTGATGAGGCTGATACCGTTCGCGAGCACGAAGCAGCCCAGCGCCGACACCCACGCCGGCACGTTCGGAAACCAGTACTGCACGTAGATGCCGACGGCGGACAGCTCGGCCATGCTGACGAGCACGTACAGCACCCAGTAATTCCAGCCGGAGACGAAGCCCGCGAAGCGGCCGCAGTATTTGTCGGCGAAATGGCCGAACGAGCCGGCGACCGGTTCGTCGACCATCATCTCGGACAGCTGGCGCATGATCAAAAAGGCGACCAGGCCCGCGACCGCGTAGCCGAGCAGGACGGACGGACCGGCCAGCTTGACGGTTTCCGCGACGCCGAGGAACAGGCCGGTGCCGATGGCGCCGCCGAGGGCCATCAACTGGATGTGCCGGCTCTTGAGGCCGCGGTGGAGTGTCGTGTCGTCGGAAGCCATGGTGCCCGCTTGCTAAAAGACAAGGATTTTAAAGCAAACGGTGGCGGCTGTGACCACACGATCGCGAACTCGTACGCGAATATCGGGGCGGCATTTTGTCGCAAAAAGAGGGACTTGCAAAAACACGGCGGTTCGATCAATCTTGAACCGGACTCGTCACGGGACATCGGATGTCTTCCCGCATGTAATTGCAAGCAGCTGACCAGGAATATCATGATTCAACCATCAGACGCCGGATTTTCCGCGCTGTTTCACGCGCATCCGGTACCGATGTGGGTGTATGACCTCGAGACGTTCCGCTTCATGGCGGTCAATGCCGCGGCCATCGTCCATTACGGTTATTCGGAAGCGGAATTCCTGGCCATGACGCTCCGCGATATCCGTTTGCGCGAAGATCTCGAGCGGCTGGACGACAACCTGCGACAGCCGCCGGTACCGAGTATCGAGAAGTCCGGGATCTGGCGGCATGTCAGGAAGGACGGCTCCGTCATTCATGTGGAAATCACGTCGCATCCCTTGTGGTTCGAAGAGCGCGCGTGCAGGTTCGTCCTGGCCCACGACGTCACCGAGCGCCTGCTCGCGCAGGACAAGATCATGCGCCTCAGCCGGATCTACGCCGTGTCGAGTGGTGTCAATGCGGCGATTGCCCGGATCCATACGCGTGACGCGCTGTTCGACGAGGTCTGCCGGATTGCGGTGCACGTCGGCGCGTTCAAGACGGCATGGATCGGCGCGTTCGAGCCCGACGTGCTCGAGGGGCGTGTCGTGGCATGGTGCGGCGGCGAACGGCAGTACGTCGACCGGGTGCGCTTGACCTTGCGTGCCGACGGTATCGATAGCACAAGGCCGGCTTGCGTAGCGGCGCGCGACGGGCGGGCAGTGATTTGCAATGACGTCGCGACGGATCCCGGGTTGGCGCCGCTGGCAAGGGAAATGCTCGAGGAAGGGCAGCGTGCCGTCGCCGCGCTGCCGCTGGCGCCGGCCGGTCGCGTCGACGCCGTGATGGTGTTCATTGCCGATACCGCCGGATTCTTCGATGCGGAGGAAGTCAAGCTCCTCGATGACCTGGTCGGCGACATCAACTTTGCCTTGCAGTTCATCGACAACAAGGAGCGGCTCAGTTATCTGGCGTATTACGACGTGTTGACCGGACTGCCGAATGCCAGGCTGTTCGAGGACAGGCTTGGGCAATTCATCCACTCGGCGCAGGCAGGGCAGGATGTCGGCACGATCCTGGTGAATATCGATCGATTCACGCAATTGAACGATGCATTCGGCCGCCACATGGGCGACGCCCTGCTCAAACAGGTCGCACAGCGGCTGGACGAGGCGCTGCCTGGGGGGGCCAGCGTGGCGCGGATCGGTGGCGCCACGTTTGCGATCGCCGTCGCCGAACTGGCGCAGGACGCGGACCTCGAACATATCGTCGATGAGTTCATCCTGGCGACCATCAACCAGCATTTCCGGCTGGGGCCGCACGAAGCACGTGTCCAGGCGCGGGCCGGATTGGCGCTGTTTCCCCGCGATGGCAGCGATGCCGAAACCCTGCTCAAGCATGCGGAAGCGGCGCTGCAGAGTGCCAAGCGCCTGGGCGAACCTTATCTGTATTACTCGCCGGCGATGAACGCCTCCCACGCCGCCAGGCTGGCACTCGAATCGGAGCTGCTGCACGCGCTCGATGCGCAGGAATTCGTCGTGTACTACCAGCCACGGGTCGACCTCGTGAGTGGACGCGTCGTCAGCGCGGAAGCCCTGATTCGCTGGCGGCATCCACAGCGCGGACTGGTGTTTCCCGGCACCTTCATTCCACTCGCGGAAGAGGTTGGACTGATCGAGCCGATCAGCGACTGGGTTCTCGATGCCGTCTGCGCCCAGCAGGCGCGCTGGCTGCAGGGGAAGATCGACGTCGTGCCGGTCGCGGTCAACCTGTCGGCGGCGCAGCTCAGGAATGGAAAATTTGTACAGGACGTGACGGATGCGCTGTCCCGGCACCGGCTGCCGGCCCACCATATCGAATTCGAGCTGACGGAATCGATGGTGATGAATGACGTGGAGCTGGCCGCGGCGAATCTCCAGGCCTTGAAGGCGCTGGGTATCCAGTTGTCCCTGGACGATTTCGGCACCGGGCATTCTTCGCTCGCCCACCTGCAGCGTTTCCCGTTCGACGCCGTCAAGATCGATCGCGCGTTCATCCGCGACGTCAATGCCAATGCCGGGAATGCGGCGATCGCGACGGCGGTCATTGCGATGGCCCACAGCCTGCATTTGCGCGTGGTCGCGGAAGGGGTCGAAACGGAAGGGCAATTGCAATTCCTCCGCCGGCGCCGTTGCGACGAACTGCAGGGGTTTTACTTCAGCGAGGCGGTGCCGGCCGCGCAATTCGAAGCCATGCTCGTCGAAAAACCGCTGCTGACGCTCGGACCACAGGTCGATGAAGATACCCTCCTGATCGTCGACGACGAACCCAACAACCTGTCGACGCTGAGGCGATTGCTGCGGCGCGAGGGATACCGCGTGTTGACGGCGAGCGGAGGGCAGGAGGGCCTCAACCTGCTTGCCTTGAACAAGGTACAGGTCATCATTTCCGACCAGCGCATGCCCAACATGTCGGGGACCCAGTTCATGCGGGTCGTCAGGGAGCTCTATCCGGATACGATACGCATCGTCCTGTCGGGATTTACCGATCTCGCGGCGGTCACGGACAGCGTCAACCAGGGGGAACTCTTCAAGTTCATGACCAAGCCGTGGGACGATGGCGAACTGGTCAGGAATATTCGCGATGCGTTCCGGCTCCACAGGCAACGCAACGGCTAGGGCGCCGGTTTTACGCAACCCCGCCGCGGCGCCGCTTGCTGATCGGTTTCTGCACGCGAACTTGGGCCCCCGCCTGCGCGGGGGCGACGTTATTGCGCGAGCGCGACGTTATTGCGCGAGGGCGCCGTTATTGCGCGAGGGCGGCGTTATTTCGCGAAGGCGACGTTATTGCGCGGAGCTGACGTTATTGCGCGGAGGCGACGTTTTGCGCGGGGGCGACGTCATACGCCGTGCGGCAGTCCCAGGTTGCGATTCGCCGGCACGGCGATGTCGATCAGCTTCGGCTGCGGCAGGTTCAACCCGTTCATCAGCGTCACGAAATCCTCGCGCGACCGCCCCGACACGCGCGCGTTGTGCGCCTTCTCCCAGCCGATGGTCGACGCCGACTGGCCCTTGTAATCGTGCCCCGGCCACACGCGCGTCGCATCCGGCAGCGCGAACAGCTTATGCGTGATGCTGTCGTACAGCGCCGCCGCGCTGCCGCCCTGGAAATCGGTGCGGCCGCAGCCGTCGATCAGCAGCGTGTCGCCCGTGAACACGTTGCCGCGCCAGACGTAGCACATGCTTCCCGCCGTGTGGCCGGGCGTGTGGATCACGGCGATCGTCTCGGCGGCGCCGAAGCGGACGACGTCGCCGTCCTGCAGCTGTACTTCGGCGGGCGGGATGCCGCAGCCGCTCGGCACGGCGGCGCGGGCGCCCGTCAGCTGGCGCAGGCGGCCGGCGGAGGTCACATGGTCGGCGTGGGCGTGCGTCTCGAGGATGTACTCGAGGCGCAGGCCCAGGCGCGTCAGGTGGGCGAGGTCGCGCTCGACGTGCTGGTCGACGGGGTCGATGATGACCGCGGCGTCACTGCCGGGCGCGGCGAGGATGTACGTGAAGGTCGACGACACGGCGTCGAACAACTGGATCGGATTGTTGTGCATTCATTCTCCCGAAGGGCCGGCCGCGGCGCGGGTACCGCCGCGTTGGGCCTCGATGCCGGCGCGGATACGCTCGGCCACTTCGAATATTGCCATGCCGGCCACCATCGCCGCAACGAACAGGAGGGTGGAGCGTCCGCCGACGGCCAGCGCCGTCAGCGCCGGACCGGGGCAATAACCGACAAGGCCCCAACCGACGCCGAACGTGATGCTGCCCAGGACGAGGGGCGCGTCGATGCGGCCCGCGCCCGGTACGCGGATCTGGCTCCCGAACAGCGGCCGCACGCGCGTGCGCGCGAACCGGAAGGCGAGGGCGGCGACGAGGATGGCCCCGAGCATCACGAACAGCAACGACGGGTCCCAGGCGCCGGTCACGTCGAGGAAGGCGAGCACCTTGGCGGGATTGCTCATGCCGGACAGGATCAGGCCCCCGCCGAACAGCAGGCCGGCGAGGAAGGCGGTAACGAGGTTCATGACTTGGTTCCTTGTGATGCCTCAGCGCCCGAGCACGTGGCGCACGATGAAGACGGTGACGAAACCGGCCGCAAGGAAGCAGGCCGTGGCCAGCAGCGAGCGGGGCGACAGGCGCGCGATGCCGCACACGCCGTGGCCGCTCGTGCAGCCGTTGCCGAAGCGGGTGCCGATCCCCACGAGCAGGCCGCCCACGGCGAGCAGCGCCGGGGAATGGTCGATCTGCGCCGGCGGCATCGCGCGCATGCTCAGCCAGACGAGCGGCGCGACGAACAGGCCGAGAATAAACGTGACGCGCCACGCAATATCGCCGCGGGTCGGGCGCAGCAGGCCGCCGAGGATGCCGCTGATGCCGGCGACCCGGCCATTGGCCAGCAGGAGCAGGGCCGTGGCCAGGCCGATGAGAATGCCGCCCGCGAGCGATGCCCACGGGGTGAAATGGAGCCAGTCGATCTGCATGATCAGTCCTCCTTCGGACAATACAGCTGGTACAACAACTGCAGCACGGCCAGCGCTTCCGGGCTCGCCACGCTGTAGAAAATCTGCTTGCCGTCGCGCCGCGTGGCGACGAGGCCTTCCTGGCGCAGCACGGCCAGTTGCTGCGACAGCGTGGGCTGGCGGATGTCGAGCGCCGCTTCCAGCGCGCCGACGGGCTGCTCGCCCTGCGCGAGCTGGCACAGCAGGAGCAGGCGGTCCGGATTCGCGAGCGCTTTCAGCAGGCCGCCGGCCTGGGCCGCGGCGACGCGCATGGCGTCCGGCGGGAGAGTCGTGACGGTGTCCATGCGGTCATTCTATAAAACTACAATATATAAATCAATAGATTATTTGCTCGACGGCGGAGGCTGGCTGTCGACGACGCCCGGCATGTCCTGCGTCTGGCGCGGGAACTTGCCCTTCAGCGCGTCGACGCCGCCCTGCGGATGCGCGAGGGCCTTCAGGTCGGCGCGCGACTTGCGCCGGTCTCCGGTGTGGATCTTCATGCGGGTATCGCGCTCCTCGACCATGTTGGGCAGCAGCTCGCCGTCCCGGTTGAACGACCACGCGAGCATCGGCGCTCCCAGCGGCAGGGCGTCGCCGGGCTTGCCGTTGGCGCCCGTGTTCCACACATGCCACGTCTTGCCGTAGCTGTTCATCTTCTTCTTCATCAGCGCGTGCTCGGCCGCCTCGGGCAGGCCGGGCGCGATCAGCTGGCCGCCGAGGATCTCGCCGTTGTGCGGATGCCAGTACTGGCGCTCGTCCGGCGGCAGCCTGCCGTACAGCTTTTCCGAGATGATGTATTCGATGCCGTTCAGGTTGGCCGTCCGCGTATTGCCGTCGAACAGGGCGCATTGCGCAAAGTCCTCGTTGACCTGGCGGCAGAAGTGGTGGGCCTCGACCTGCATCTCCGGATGGTCCTTCATCGGATGAAAGCCGTTCAGGTAGATGTCGAACCCGGCCAGCGGCGCATTGCCCTGCAAGAGTTTCGCGCCCGCTTCGAGCGCGCGCGTGTCGCCGGCCTTCGGAGCGCCGGCCGGTTGCGGCTGCTGCCCGGCGGCAGCGGCGGAGATCAGGCAGCCGGCCAGGCCGGCCACGGTACGCAGCTTCATTTGAACCTCCCTGGTGGATAGATCGCGAAACAGGCCGCCGGTTCCGTCCGGATCAGGTGCGCGCCAGCGGCCCGGGCAGCCGAAAAGCCAGCAGCCGGTCGATGCGGTTGCCGTCCATGTCGACGACTTCGAACCGCCAGCCTTCCCAGTCCAGCCGGTCGCCCGCACGGGGGATCACGGCGAGCTGGTACAGCATGAAGCCGGCCAGCGTGTGGTAGGCGCCGCTGTCCTCGTCGGGAAAGTCGATGTCGGCGCCCGTGAGGTAGCGGAAACGATCGAGCACCATGCCGCCGTCGACGTACCAGCTGCCGTCGTCGCGCCGGACGGCGTCCGGCTGGCCGTGATCGCTCGACGGCGTGACGTCGCCCACGAGCGCGCTCATCACGTCGGTCAGCGTGATCATGCCCTGGATGTCGCCGTATTCGTCCACGATCATCGCCAGCTCGGCGCGGTGCTGCTTCAGTTGCTCCAGCAGGTCGATGGCGCTGCTCGATTCGGGCAGGTACAGGATCGTCTCCAGGGCGGCCTCGATGTCGATGCCGGCCAGCGACTGCGTGCGGATCGCCTGGCCGAACAGGTTGCGCGCACGCACGATGCCGAGCACCTGGGAGCGGTCGCCGCGGTACACGGGGAAGCGGCTGTACGGCGATTCCGCGATGCGCGCGAGGTTGCGGTCCAGCGGCTGGTCGAGGTCGAGGAATTCCAGGTCGACCCGCGGCGTCATCAGCGCGCGCAGGTGCCAGTCGTCGAGCCGCAGGGCGCGCGCGGCGATGTCGTACTCCGCCTTCTCGAACACGCCCGCGTCCGTGCTTTCCTTGATCATGCCCGTGACGTCTTCCTCGGTCGGCGTCTCGTCCTTGTGGTGGTGCATGCCGAGCAGGCGCATGATCCCGTCCGTCGTCAGCGCGAGCAGCCGCACGAACGGATGCGCGAGACGGGCCATGAATTGCAGCGGACGCGCGATCATGGCCGCCATCGTTTCCGGATACAGGATCGCGATGCGCTTAGGCACCAGCTCGCCCAGCACGATGGAAAAGAACGTGATGCCGGCCACGACGATCGCGAGCGCGACGAGCCGCGCATGGCCGTCCGGCACGCCCATGCCGGCGAGCGCCGGCGTCAGGCGCGCCGTCAGCGACGCTTCGCCGAACGCGCCGTTGAAGATGCCGATGAGGGTGATGCCCACCTGCACGGTGGAGAGGAAGCGGCTCGGATCGTCATGCAGGTCGAGCGCGGTACCGGCGCCGCGCCGGCCTTCGTCGGCCATCTTTTCCAGGCGCAGGCGCTTGGCGGACACCACGGCGAGCTCCGACATGGAAAACACGCCGTTGAGCAGGATGAGGGCGAGGATGATGACGATGTCGACCATGCGGGTCCCGGGTGAGATGACGGATTAATCATCGCACGAGGGAATTGAAGAAGGTCGCACAGAAGCGAGCGTCGTTCCCGTGGAAACGGGAACCCATGCTGAGCAACCGAAGTTGGACATGCAGACTTGGTGAACACACTGCAGAATTCTGCGACCTAGCATGGATTCCCGCTTTCGCGGGAACGACTGGTTATCGCTTTGCCGGATTGAAATGCTTCGCAATCCCCGCCCAGCAGTCCTGGTAATTGCCCTGCAACTGGGGCGACTGCAGCGCATACGGCGTCGCCACGAGCGGATGACGCGTCTCGAACATGAACGCCATCGTGTCCGTGACCTTGTGCGGCCGGCTCGTGTCCGCGCTGCTCGCCTTGTCGAACGTGGCCACGTCCGGACCGTGCCCGCTCATGCAGTTGTGCAGGCTCGCGCCGCCGGGCACGAACCCTTCCGCCTTCGCATCGTAGGCGCCGTGGACGAGGCCCATGAACTCGCTGGCGACATTGCGGTGGAACCAGGGCGGGCGGAATGTGTCCTCGCCGGCCAGCCAGCGGGGCGGAAAGATCACGAAGTCCAGCGTGTCGACGCCCGGCGTGTCGGAGGGCGCCTGCAGCACGAGGAAGATCGACGGGTCCGGATGGTCGTAGCTGATCGAGCCGATCGTGTTGAAGTGGCGCAGGTCGTATTTATACGGCGCATAATTGCCGTGCCAGGCGACGACGTCCAGCGGCGAATGGCGGATGCCGGCGCGCCACAGGTGGCCGCCGAATTTCGCCACGAGCTCGAAATCGCCCTCGACGTCTTCGTAGCGGGCGACCGGCGTCAGGAAATCGCGCGGATTGGCGAGGCCGTTCGAGCCGATCGGGCCCAGGTCCGGCAGGCGCAGCAGCGCGCCGAAGTTTTCACAGACATAGCCCCGTGCCTCGCCGTCCGGCAGGTCGATCGCAAAACGCACGCCGCGCGGGATGACGGCGATTTCCTGCGGCTCGACCTCGACCAGGCCGAATTCCGTGGCGATGGCGAGGCGCCCCTGCTGCGGCACGACCAGCAGCTCGCCGTCGGCCGAATAGAAATAACGCCCGCGCATCGAGCGATTCGCGGCGTACAGGTGGATCGCGCAGCCGGACATCGCGGCCGGCGCGCCGTTGCCCGCCATCGTCACGAGGCCGTCGACGAAGTCGGTGGGCGCGTCCGGCATCGGCAGCGGGCTCCAGCGCATCTGGTTCGGCGACGCCGCCACGCCGTCGAAGCCGGCGGCGATGCGGCCATTGCCCATCGCCTCGAACGGCCCGTGCATCGCGGCCGGGCGGATGCGGTACAGCCACGAGCGGCGGTTGTGGCTGCGCGGCGCCGTGAAAGCCGTGCCAGACAATTGTTCCGCGTACAGGCCATAAGCGACGCGCTGCGGCGAATTGCGGTGCGCCGGCAGGGCGCCGGGCAGGGCCTCCGTCGCGAATTCGTTGGCGAAGCCGGACATGTAGCGGTCGGTTGAAGCAGTCAAGGGTGTCTCCGGATGCGTGGCGTTTATGACACTGTAAGGGAGTGCGGCCAGTTTTACGAGATGAATACAAAAATGTAGACTATTCAGATCATCAATAAGACTATCGAGCGCATGATCGAACCCTCTAGCATCGACCTGAATCTGTTATCGGTATTTCAGGAGGTCTACCGCGAACGCCAGATCTCGGCCGCCGCAAGGCGTCTGGGCCTGACGCAATCGGCCGTGAGCAATGCGCTGGCCCGCCTGCGGCGCACGTTCGGCGACGAGCTGTTCGTACGCACGGCGTACGGCATGCAGCCCACGCCGCTCGCGCAGCAGATGGCCGAGCCGATCGGCGCCGCGATGGCCCAGGTGGCACTGGCCCTGTCGCAGCGCAGCCGCTTCGACCCGGCCACGAGCGCCCGCCGCTTCACGCTGGCGATGACGGACGTGGGCGAGGTGTATTTCATGCCGGTGCTGATCGAGCGTTGCCGCACAGTCGCGCCGAACGTGGAGATCGCGTCGCTGCGGGCGAACGGGCTGACCCTGAAGGACGATATGGAGACGGGCAGGGTGGACCTGGCGATCGGCGCGTTCGAGGACGTGTCGGAAGCGCTGTACCACCGCGCGCTGTTCCGCCAGCCGTTCGTGAGCATGTTCCGCAAGGACCATCCGCTGGCGAAGGGCAAGGTGGACCTGGAACGGTTCGTGGCGGCGCCGCACCTGATCGTCGATGCGGCCCAGAGTCCTTACGACCGCATCAATGGATTGCTGGAAAAGGCCGGGGTGACGGCCGGGGCCCGGTTCCGGGTGCCGCATTTCACCGCGGTACCGTACATCGTCAGCACGAGCGAGCTGGTGGTGACGGTGCCGCAAAAGCTGGCCGAAAGCGCGGCAGGCCCGTTCGGCCTGAAGTGGATCGAGCCGCCGCTCGCCCTGCCGGCGTTGCAGACCAACGTCTTCTGGCACCGGCGGTTCAACCACGATCCCGGCATCCAGTGGCTGCGGGGTTTGATTGCCGACGTGTTCGCGGAATGAGGGGCGAACGCGCCGGTAGGCGCGAATATTTTAATGCTAATCGATAGAGGAATAGACAATGGCCGACCTGTTTGACAATCCGATGGGGCTGATGGGCTTCGAGTTCGTGGAATTCGCGTCGCCCACCCCGGGCGTGCTGGAGCCCGTGTTCGAAGCGCTGGGTTTCACCAAAGTGGCCGTGCACCGCTCGAAGGACGTCGTGCTGTACCGCCAGGGCGACATCAACTTCATCGTCAACAACGAGCCGAAGAGCGCCGCCTATTACTTCGCGGCTGAGCACGGCCCGTCGGCCTGCGGCATGGCCTTTCGCGTCCGGAACGCCCATAAAGCCTACGCGCGCGCGCTCGAGCTGGGCGCGCAGCCGCTGGACATCCCGACCGGCCCCATGGAGCTGCGCCTGCCCGCCATCAAGGGCATCGGCGGCGCGCCGCTGTACCTGATCGACCGCTTCGAAGACGGCAAGTCCATCTATGACATCGACTTCGAATGGATCGAGGGCACGGAACGCCACCCGGCGGGCCATGGCCTCAAGCTCATCGACCACCTCACGCACAACGTCTACCGCGGCCGCATGTCGTACTGGGCCGGCTTCTACGAGAAGCTGTTCAACTTCCGCGAAATCCGCTACTTCGACATCAAGGGCGAGTACACGGGCCTGACGTCGAAGGCGATGACGGCGCCGGACGGCATGATCCGCATCCCGCTGAACGAGGAAGGCAAGGCGGGCGGCGGCCAGATCGAGGAATTCCTGCTCAAGTACAACGGCGAAGGCATCCAGCACATCGCGCTGCTCACGGACGATATCTTCTCCACCGTCGATGGCCTGCGCGCCGCGGGCGTGCCGCTGATGACCGCTCCCCCGGCGACCTATTACGAGATGCTGGAAACCCGCCTGCCCGGCCACGGCCAGGACGTCGAGGCGCTGAAGGCCCGCGGCCTGCTGGTCGACGGCACGACCGAAGGGGGCACGCAACGCTTGTTGCTGCAGATCTTCTCGGAGACGCAGCTGGGTCCCGTGTTCTTCGAATTCATCCAGCGCAAGGGCGACGAGGGCTTCGGCGAAGGTAACTTCAAGGCGTTGTTCGAGTCGATCGAGCGCGACCAGCTGCGCCGTGGGGCGCTGATGACCGCGGCATAACGTCCGCCACTGCCAGGCAGGCGTCCCGCGCCTGCCTGTTTGCAAACTTTCCTCATCTTTTCAAGGTGTTAAGCGTTTTTGCGAACACCTGTGCGCTTCATTTCCAGACAAATACCGGAGTGTTGCGCGCATGTCTCATTCTCGGGTTTCCCACAAATATTCCGGCTGATTTGTAACCAAAAGCCACAGAGTCGGCACTAGAATTTCCGTACGGCATCAATGCCTACCGATATTCAACAACGGCGACCACCGCCGACCACAACCGACTCCCGAGATCATGAGCACCCGACACCGCCCGGCCGCGCTGCCGACCCGTCGCCTTGCCCCGTTGTCCTTTCTGCTGCTGGCCGCCGCGTCGTGCGCGCACGCCGGCGAATCCGCCGCGCCGCTGACGGCGGAAGTGCCCGCCGACGACCCGCTGAGCGCCACCGTCTCCGTCAGCTCGCAATACGTCTCGCGCGGCATCCGCCAGACGTGGGGCGGGCCGGCCGCGATGGCCAGCGTCGACTATGCGCATGCCAGCGGCTGGTCGGCCGGCACGTCCGTCATCAACGTCAGCGACAAGTTCATCGAAAGCGGCACCGTCGAATGGGACCTGTACGGCGGCTACAGCGGCAGCGCGGGCGCCGTCGGCTGGTCCGCGATGGTGTACTGGTACAAATACCCGGGCGCGCGCATCAGCGCGACGAACACGTCGTTCGACTACGGCGAACTGTCGGCCGGCGTAACCTGGAAATCGTTGTACGCCCGCTACAACTACACGTTCAGCCGCGACTTCTTCGGCATCGCGAATGCCCGCGGCACCGGCTACCTGGACGTCGGCGCCGACCAGGCGCTGACCCGGTCGCTGACCCTGAACCTGCACGCCGGCGACGGCCGCGTGGCCGGCAGCGGGAACGGCATCTGGGACTGGCGCGACCTGAAGGCCGGCCTGACGCACAAGCTCGAAGACGGCTGGACCGTCGCCCTGAACTACACCCGCGCCATCGGTGCGACCGGCGTCTACAACAGCTACACGACGGGCGTGCCGCGCCCCGACGGCCGCCTGGCCGTGGCGAACGTCGCGCGCCGCGCCGTCGTGCTGTCGCTGACCCGCAAATTCTGAAATCGAGGAAAAACAATGCGTCGCAACCCCCTGTCGTCTCTCTCGCTGACCGCGAAGATCTGCGCGACGGCCACCACGCTCGTCGTGCTGAGCCTCGCGGTCACGTCGGCCGTCATCGCCGTGCGCAGCAGCGGCACCGCCGAGGAGGCGAGCATGCACCAGGCCCGCACGTCCGCGCGCGAAGCCGCCGCCGCCGTGCAGGCGCAGATCGGTACCAAGCTGGGCGCCGTCACCAACCTTGCCGCTGGCATGAGCGCGCTGCGCGAAGCGGACATCGCGCCGTCGCGGCCGCAGGTCGGCGCCATGACGCAAGGCATGCTGCGCAGCTTTGGCGACCTGATCGGCGGTGCCGTCACGTTCGAGCCGGACGCGCTGGACGGCAAGGACGCCGACTTCGCGGGCAAGGCGCCGGAATATGACGCGACCGGCCGCTACATGCCGTACTACACGCGCAACGCGGACGGCACGCTGCATGTGGAACCGATCGTGTTCCCGACCACCCCGGGCGCGAACGACTGGTACGACATCCCCAAGGCCACGCGCAAGGTGTTCTTCACCGAGCCGTACGCGTATGCCGTCAACGGCAAGGACATCATGATGGCGTCGCTGGTGGCGCCTATCCTCGTCAAGGGCGAATTCCGCGGCGTGGTCAGCGCCGACTTCCAGCTGACGCACCTGGGCGAGATCCTCGGCAAGATCAAGGTCATCGACGGCGGCCGCCTGGCGCTCGTCTCGAACGGCGGCCTGTATGCGAGCCATCCGGATGCGACCAGGAACGGCAAGAAGGCCGACGACCTGCCGCCCGCCGCGCTCGCGGCCGTGCGCGCCGGCGAGACCTATGAATATATCGACACGGCCGGCATCGTGCACCTGCTGCAGCCGCTGCGCCTCCACCCGGACCTCGCGCCGTGGGCCGTCAAGCTGTCGTTCCCGCACGCCGTCGCCACGGCCAGCGCGCGCCAGCTGATGGGCTATTCGCTGTTCGCGTCGCTGGTCTGCGCCGTCGTGGCGGCCATCGTGATGGTCACCGTGCAGCGCCGCCTGACCCGTCCGCTGCGCGTCCTCGGCGCCACCATGACGGACCTCGCCAGCGGCAATGCCGACCTGAACGCCCGCCTGGACGCGAAGGGCACCGACGAGCTGGCCCGGATCGCCGCCGGTTTCAACGGCTTCGTCACCAAGATCCAGGAAGTGCTGGTGCAGGTGCGCGCGAGCGCCGGCAGCGTCGCGGCCGCGAGCGTCGAGATCAGCCAGGGCAATATGGACCTGTCCGGCCGCACCGAGCAGCAGGCCGGCGCGCTGGAAGAAACGGCGGCGTCGATGGAGCAGCTGACGTCGACCGTCAGGCAGAACGCCGACAATGCGCGCCAGGCCAACCAGCTCGCGTTGTCCGCGTCGGAGACGGCCCGCCGCGGCGGCGCCGTCGTGGCGGAAGTGGTGGAGACGATGGCCGCGATCGACACCGCGTCGCGCAAGGTCGTCGACATCATCGGCGTGATCGACAGCATCGCGTTCCAGACCAATATCCTCGCGCTCAATGCGGCCGTCGAGGCGGCACGTGCGGGCGAGCAGGGCCGCGGCTTCGCCGTCGTCGCCTCGGAAGTGCGGGGGCTGGCCCAGCGCAGCGCGGCCGCCGCGAAGGAGATCAAGGCCCTGATCGGCGATGCGTCCGGCAAGGTGGAAGCGGGCAGCGCGCTGGTGCGGGACGCGGGCCGCACCATGGACGACGTCGTGTCCAGCGTGCGCCGCGTGAGCGACATCGTGGCCGAGATCTCGGCCGCCAGCGCGGAGCAGAGCACCGGCATCGGCCAGGTCAACCAGGCCATCGTGCAGATGGACGGCACGACGCAGCAGAACGCCGCGCTCGTCGAAGAGGCGGCCGCCGCGGCGGACAGCCTGCAGCGGCAGGCCGACCTGCTGGTCGCGCTGGTGGGCCAGTTCAAGCTCGAGGGCGCGGCGCCGGCGCCGGTGCGTCCGGCCGTCGCCACGCGGGCCCCGCTGAACGCGCTGGCCGCCGCGTAAACGTTCGGGCTGGGCTACACTGCCGGATCCACGATCCGGAGGAGACCCATGCATACGAAAGCAGCGCACAACGCCGCACGTCATCTTCTGGCCGCCATCGCCTGCGGCCTCGCCGTCCCGGGCGCCGCCGCCGCGGCCCAGCCGGCCATGTCGAAAGCCGGTATCCCCGCCTTCGACGAGGCGATGCTGGCCCCGGACTACTGGATCGGGCGGCTGCCTGCGCCCGACGCCGTGTTGCTGGACGCGCCCGCGACCGCCGCGCAGCGAGTCGCCGCGTACGCGCCCGGCGGCGGCTTCGTCGACGTCCGCAAGCTGCCCGCGACCCTCACGCGCGACCAGGTGCTCGACTGGATCCGCGGCGCGGAGCAGCAGACGCCCGTCAAGCTCGCGGTCGACGACGCCGGCCATCCCGTCGGACCGGACACCTTGCAAGTCCTCCGTGACGCCACGGCCGCCGGCCAGGTTGCGGCGACGGCGCCGGCCCGCTACGGCCTCGCGGTGCGCCGCGCGGCGCTGCGCACCTACCCGAGCGACCGCGTGTTCTACGCGAGCCTCGATCAACCCGATTTCGAAAGCCTCACGGCCGGCACCCTGTTCCCGGGCGAGCCCGTGCTCGTCGCGCACATGAGCGCGGACGGCCGCTGGCTGCTCGCGGTGACGACGCAGGGCCCGGCGTGGGTGCGCGCGGACGACATCGCCATCGGCACGGCGGACGCGGTGTTCGGCTACGCGGCGCTGCCGCCTGGCCGCGTGGTCACGGGCGACCATGTGGTCACGGTCCACACGCGCGAGCTGCCTGCCTTGTCGCAGCTGGACCTCGACATGGGCGTGGCGCTGCCGCGCGCCGACGTGCCGCCCGACGAGCCGGTCAACGGCGCCAGTCCGTACGCATCGTGGCCCGTGCGGCTGCCCGTGCGCCAGGCCGACGGTTCGCTCGCGATCCGGCCGGCGCTGATCCGCCGCAGCGCCGACACCGCGCCGGGCTACCTGCCGCTCACGCGCGCGAACATCATCCGGCAGTCGTTCAAGCTGCTCGGCGAGCGTTACGGGTGGGGCCACCAGTTCGACGCGCGCGATTGCAGCGGCCTGGTCGCGGAAACCTACCGCAGCATGGGCCTGCTGCTGCAGCACAGCTCCGGCCTGCAAGGGACGTCGACAGCGCTGAAGCATCGCGTGTTCACGGCGGCGGACACCCACGCGGCGCGTGTAAAAGCGGTGCGGGAGGCGGAGGTGGGCGACCTCGTCGTCGTGCCGGGCCACGTGCTGATGATCATCGGCCACGTGAACGGCGAGCCGTATGTGATCCAGGACGTGCCGTATGCCGTCTTCAAGGATCCGGCGACCGGTGCGTTGCGCAGGACGAAGCTGAATCAGGTGTCGGTCACGCCGCTGCTGCCGCTGTACGCCGACGACGAGAAAACGTATGTGGATGCGATGACGAGCCTCGTGCAGCCGACGCGGCGCTGAGCCGGATGCTATCCTTCGGGGAACCCACATCGAAGGAGGTCGCTTGCTGATCGCGTTTGCCGTACTGCTCGTTTTCCAGTGCCTGGGAGAGGGGCTCGTTTTCCTGCTCCGGCTCCCGGTCCCGGGGCCCGTGGCCGGCATGCTGCTGTTGCTGGTGGCGCTCGTCGCGTTCCCGCGCCTGCACGAGATCGTGGAGGCGGGCGCGAACGAGCTGCTGCGCCATCTGTCGCTGCTGTTCGTGCCGGCCGGCGTGGGCATCATCGTCGCCGCGGCGAGCGGCAGCGGGCACTGGCTCGCGATCTGCGCGGCCGTCGTCGGCAGCACCCTGCTGACGCTGGCCGTGACGGCGCTCGTGCTGCGCGCGCTCACGCCCGCCCACAAGAACGGGAAGGGAAGCGATGTTTAATTTCGAGGAATTCACCGACTTCTGGGTCTATTTGTCCGCGTCGCCGCTGCTGGGCCTCACCGTCACCCTGTGCGCCTACGTGTTCGCGCAATGGGTCTATGCGCGCTGCGGCTTTTCGCCGCTCGCCAACCCGGTCGCCATCGCGATCGCCCTCGTGAGCCTCGTGCTGGCGGCCAGCGGCATGTCGTACCAGCGTTATTTCGCCGGTGCGCAGTTCGTCCACTTCCTGCTCGGCCCCGCCACGGTCGCCCTGGCCGTGCCGCTCGCGCGCCAGATGCCGCGGCTGCGCCGCAGCCTGTTCCCGCTCGCGTGCGCGCTGGTGTCCGGGTGCGTGACGGCCATCGTCAGCGCGGTCGGCATCGCCGTGCTGATGGGCGCCTCGCCCGAGCTGGCGCGCTCGCTGGGTCCGAAGTCGGCCACGACGCCCATCGCGATGGCCGTGTCCGAGCACCTCGGGGGCGTGCCGGCACTGACGGCCGTCCTCGTGATCGGCACTGGCATCTTCGGCGCGGTGACGGCGCGCTTCCTGATGAACGCCCTGCGCATCGATTCGCATGCGGCGCGCGGCCTCGCGCTCGGTGTCGCGTCGCACGGCATCGGGACGGCGCGCGCGTTCCAGGTCAGCCCGGAGATGGGCGCGTACGCGGGCCTCGGCATGGGCATCAACGGTGTGCTGACGGCGTTGCTGGCGCCCTGGCTCGTGCCCTTGCTGCTGCGCTGGATGGGTCAGTAAACGCAGAAGCCCGCAACCACGCGCGGACGCGATTGCGGGCGAGGCAGGCGCGCGGACGCCATGCCGGGGGAGCGCAGGCGGCTTGCGCCGCTGCGGAAAAGGTCAGGCGTGCGTCGGCTTGCGGGTAAAGGCGCGGGCCGCGAACAGGGCGCTGGCCACGCCGACGACGATCGCGGCCGTGCTGCCCGAGAAGCCGACGGCCGTGTTGGCCGCGATCTTGCCGGCCTTCGGCGTCACCAGTTCCAGGCGGCGCTTCGTCATCTGCGCGCCCAGCTCGGACAGGCGGTCCTTGCTCAGCGTCTGCTCGGCTTCCGGCAACAGCACGGTTTCCTCGTCGGCCACGTGGTGCTGCACGTCGCGCATCAGTTCGAACACGAGTTCGTCGTGGCGCGGCGACTTCGGATCCGTGCGGCGCAGCTCCGCAATGACGGCGCGCATCTCGTCATGTTCCGGCTCGCTCTTGTCCATGACTTTCTGGTCGTGGGCGCGCGGGCGCATGACGGGATAGAAGATTTCCTCTTCCAGGGTCGCGTGGATTTCCAGCGCGTCGCAGATCGTTTCCGCCAGCGCCTTCTTGACGCTGGGGCGCTTGTCGCGAGTGTACTGGTGAAACGTGACCATCACGTGCGAGTGATCGAAGCGGATCATGTCGGTGATGGAGGGACTCAGTTTATTCAGGGAAAACATGATCGTCTCCTGTTAGCGTGGGGTAGCGATAGATCCATGTTAGTGCCGACGCTAGAGCTGTCGCGTAGGAGGGCGCCGCACGGTCTTGTCGGCCGATGACGCATGGGCCGTCCGGCCCGGACTGGCAACCACGCGACTGTTTCCACGTGTTCAGAATCTCGCGGAGCTCGGCAGGATGTCGCCTCCAATCCTACACAGACACGGCTTCGTTTCTGATTACTCGGCGCCGCAACGCTGCCAAGATGGCATCGACCGGTCGCGCTTCGGCGCTTCCGTTTGTCCGCGCGGCGACGCAGGACGCGTCCCGCGCGGCCATCCAATCACACAACGGAGGAATCGGAATGTTTGCACATAACAAACGCCTGCAATACACCGTGCGCGTCAGTGAACCGAATCCGGGGCTGGCCAACCTGATGCTCGAACAGTTCGGCGGCCCGCAGGGCGAACTGGCCGCGGCCATGCGCTATTTCACGCAGGCCGTCAGCGAAGACGATCCGGGCCGCAAGGACATGCTGTTCGACATCGCGACGGAAGAGCTGAGCCATCTCGAGGTGATCGGCCACATCGTCGCCATGCTCAACAAGGGCGCCAAGGGCGACCTGGCCGAGGCCGTCGACAGCGAAGCGGATCTGTACAAGAAGATCCAGGGTGCGGGCAACGACAGCCACGTGACCCAGGTGCTGTACGGCGCCGGCACGCCGCTGGTCAATTCGGCCGGCGTGCCGTGGACGGCCGCGTACATCGACACGATCGGCGAACCGACCGCCGACCTCCGCTCCAACATCGCCGCCGAGGCGCGCGCCAAGATCGTCTACGAGCGCCTGATCGCGCTGACGGACGACCCGGGCGTGAAGGAAGCGCTGGGTTTCCTGATGACGCGCGAGATCGCGCACCAGAAGTCGTTCGAGAAGGCGCTGTACTCGATCCAGCCGAACTTCCCGTCCGGGAAGATGCCGGGCGACCCGCGCTTCGCCAACACGTACTACAACATGTCGCAGGGGCCGGGCGAGATGCGTGGCTCCTGGAACCAGGGCGAGAACTGGGACTTCGTCACGGACCGCGAGAAGCAGATGGCCGTCGACGGCGGCACGGGCGAGGCCGAAGTCCGGCTGCCGGCCAAGGACGTCGACGTGCTCAAGCAGATGGCCGAGCGCACCATGTCCGATCCGAATGTCGATCCGACCACCGGGGCCGAACTCGGGATGGGCAACCAGACCCTGGCCGACGGCATGACCGTGCAGCCGGGTGCGCAGCCGAGCCCGGGGGCGCCGAAGCTTCACTAGCATCTGCTACGTCGGCCCCGCGATCTGCTACGTCGCCCCGCGATCTGCTACGTCGTCGCCGCGATCTGCTACGTCGTCCCCGCGCAGGCGGGGACCCAAGTTTCGCGGCTCAGCCGAGGAAATTGGGTTCCCGCCTGCGCGGGAGCGACGGTGTATCCATCTCCAACACCGAGCCCGCGCATGGAATCACCCCTGACCAAACCCGCCTCACTCTCCTGGATGCTGCGCCCCCGCCGCCTCGCCGGCTGCGCCGTTTGCCTCCTCGGCTGCGCCGTCCTGATCTTCACGGGCTTCGGTTACCTCGCCAACGTCCTGCAGGATGTGCCCCATGTGCGCGGCGCGCTGGTCGGTGGCGCAACGGCCGCCGCCGCGACGGCGCTCGGCACCTTGCCCATCCTGCTGTCACAGAATTTTTCGAACCGCACCTACGACTGCTTCCTCGGCTTCGGCGGCGGCGTCATGCTCGGCGCGACCGCATTCTCGCTCGTGATCCCCGCGCTGGCCGCCGCCAGGTCGGGCGGCGCCGGCAACTGGGGCGCGAGCCTGTCCGTCGGCGCCGGCATCATGGCGGGGGCGGCGCTGCTGCTCGTGCTCGACCGCTGCATGTCGACCGACGGCATCCTCGCCCACGACGATCCGCGCACCGCCCACTCCCTGAAACGCGCCTGGATGTTCGTGTGGGCCGTCGCGCTGCACAACCTGCCGGAAGGCCTGGCGATCGGCGTCGCGTATGCGGGCGTCGACGTCGACAAGGCGAACTCGCTGGCGACCGGCATCTCGATCCAGGACGTGCCGGAAGGCCTCGTCGTCGCGCTGGCCCTGCGCACCGTCGGCTATGGACGGGGTTTGTCGGCGGCGCTTGGCGTCGCGTCCGGCCTGATCGAGCCGGTGGCCGCGGTCGCCGGCGCCATCCTGATCGGCATCTCGGCCGGCCTGCTGCCGTTCGCGCTGGCCGCCGCGGCGGGCGCGATGCTGTTCGTGATCGTCAACGACGTCGTGCCGGAAGCGCAGCAGAACGGCAACGGCACCTGGGCCAGCGTGGCCCTCGTCTTCGGCTTCATCCTCATGACGGTGCTGGACACGGCACTCGGCTGATACCGAAATCGCAATCGCCCACCTGTTTTATTTCATTGGTGGCGCCGACCCGCATTGCCTAAGCTGGTGGCGGGCTCGACCCATATGTATAAATAAAACAGGAGACTATATGCTCAAACAACTGCTGGCAGCATGCTGCCTCGCGCTCGGCTGCGCGTCGGCCGGGGCCGTCGACCTGCTTGGCGTGAACAATGCCCACGACCCGGGCACCATCACCAGGGACGGCGACACGTATTTCAACTTCACGACCGGCACCGGCATCTGGTATTCCACGTCGAAGGACCTCAAGACCTGGGCGGCGGGGCCGTCGCCCGTGTTCGCGACGCCGCCCGCCTGGGTCACGCAAAAGATCCCGAATTTCTCCGGCTCGTACTGGGCGCCGGACGTGATCCAGATGAACGGCTATTACTACCTGTACTACTCGGTGTCGTCGTTCGGCACGTCCTCATCCGCGATCGGCGTGGCGCGCAGTTTCTCGCTGAAGAACCCGAGCTGGCAGGACCTCGGCATCGTCGTGCAGTCGTACGGCGGCAGCGCCGAGGTCAATGCCATCGACCCCGCGCTGTTCCGTGACCATGACGGCAAGGTCTACCTGAGCTACGGCTCGTTCTTCGGCGGCATCGGCCTGGCCGAGATCGATCAGGCCACGGGCAAGCTGGCCGGCAGCGTGACGACGATCTGGGGCGGGGGTGGCCGCGACATCGAGGCGCCGTACATCACGCGCGACGGCGGGTATTACTACCTGTTCGTGAACCGCGGCAGTTGCTGCAAGGGCGTCGACTCCACATATTACGTCGAAGTGCAGCGCGCGACGAACATCCGCGGCCCGTATTCCGGGACGCGCACGATCCTGCCGGTCACCGACGGCAAGTACCGCGGCCCCGGCCACATCGCCGACCTGCGCCAGGACGGCTGCCACTTCGTCTCCACGCATTACTACGACCTGACCGACAACGGCAACGCGAAACTGGACATCCAGCGCATGACGTATAACGCCGGCTGGCCTGTCCTGACCCGCAACTTCACGGACTTCGCCGGCTGCGGCGGCATCAGCGACGGCGTCTACGCGTTCAAGTCGCGCCTGTCGGGCAAGATGTTCGGCGTGGCGGGCGGTTCGACCGCGGACGGCGCACTGGTGCAGCAGTCGACCGATGCGAACGCGCGCTACCAGAAGTGGTACGTGATCGGCCATGGCGACGGATACTACAGTGTCATCAACGCCAACAGCCTGAAGAGCCTGGACGACTACAACAACTCCACGACCGCCGGCACGAACATCGCGCAGTGGGGCTACTGGGCGGGGCAGGGCCAGCAGTGGCGCTTCGCCAGCCCGGCAGCGGGTTACTACACGGTCGCGAACCAACTCTCCGGCATGGTGCTGGACGTGCAGAACAAGAGCACGGCCGACGGCGCGCAGATCATCCAGTATCCGTCCAATGGGGGCACCAACCAGCAGTGGTCGCTGATCCGAAAGTGAGGCGGCAGGGCGCAAGCGTGTGAGGTGCGCCCACCTCGCTTCGATACATTATTGCCAATCCACACGGCATTCTGATGACCCTGATGGCACTGCGCCAGGAAATTCGGAAATTCGGAAATTCGGGGTCAGAGCACATTCTTTTGCAAAATCTCGCGAGCACATTTTCAGCGCGGCCAACCTGGTATCGCCGCTCCTTGCGAGGAGAGCGACGCGTGCATCGGGCGGACTGCTAACGCGGGACCATTGTTCCGAAAAGTGCTCTGACCCCGAATTTTGCTTGAAATGGGGTCTGACCCCGAAGTTTGGCAACAAAAAAAGCCCCGGGGGTACCGGGGCTCGGGTCTGCTCTATATATATGTCGCTCAGTTGCGGATCTCGAGCGCGCGGTTCAGGCTCAACGCGGCCAGCGAGCCGACGGCGCCGGACAGCAGGTACAGGCTGACGTAGCCGAGGCCGAAGTTGGCGGCCAGGCCCAGTGCCACGAGCGGGGCGAACGCGGCGCCGACGAGCCACGCGAGATCCGACGTCAGGGCGGCGCCCGTGTAGCGGTATTGCGGCAGGAAGTTCGACGTCACGGCGCCGGCGGCCTGGCCGTACGACAGGCCCAGCAGCAGGAAGCCCACCAGGATGAACGTGTTCTGGCCGGTCACGCCGCCATCCATCAGGGTCGGGATGAAGCCGGAGAACAGGGCGATCAGCGCGGCCAGCGTGCCGAGCGTGTTGCGGCGGCCGAACTTGTCGGCGATGATGCCCGACGCCAGCACGCCGACGATGCCGAGACCGGCTCCCATCATCTGGACCTGCAGGAATTCAGCCATCGAACGGGTGTCGTACAGCTGGATCCACGACAGCGGGAATACGGTGACGAGGTGGAACAGCGCATAGCTGGCCAGGGCGGCGAGGGCGCCAATGACGATGTTCGTGCCCTGGTTGCCGATCACTTCGCGGGCCGGGGCCGGATCCAGCTCATGCTCGTCGAGCAGGTGGGTATAGTCCGGCGTCGACACGAGGCGCAGGCGGGCGAACAGCGCGACGACGTTGATCGCGAAGGCGACGTAGAACGGATAACGCCAGCCCCAGACGAGGAAATCGTCCTGCGACAGCTCGGCCATCAGGTAGGAGAACAGGCCGGCCGCGATGATGAAACCCGTTGGTGCGCCAAGTTGTCCCAACATGGCGTACCATCCACGCTTGTTCTGCGGCGCATTGAGCGCGAGCAGCGACGGCAAGCCGTCCCACGACCCGCCCTGGGCAACGCCCTGGCCGATGCGCAGGATGGCCAGGGCGACGATGGACCATTCGCCCCAGCGGGAATAGGTGGGCAGCATCGAGATGGCGACCGTGGCTGAGCCCATCAGGAAGAGGGCGATAGTCAGCTTGATCTCGCGACTGTAATGACGCTGGATGACCATGAAGAACAGCGACGCGAGCGGCCTTGCCACATAGGCCAGCGCGAAGATGGCAAACGAGTAAAGCGTACCTTCGAGCCGGTCCGCGAACGGGAAAAACACGGCGGGGAACACGAGCACCGAAGCGATCGCATAAACGAAGAAGTCGAAGTATTCGGAAGCGCGGCCGATGACGACGCCGACCGCGATCTCTCCAGGCGCGATTTTCGTGTCGCGGCTGTTGATGTTCCGGGCCCCGGAGTGGGGTGCTGTGATGGGAGCGGCTCCTGCGCCGCCGTACGTGTTCGGGGTGCTCTGCATGTCTTCGTCTCCTTTTTCAGCCGACGGCTTCTGGACCCTCTGAAATGCTGCAATACGGTAAAGGGTAGGACAAAACGTCCAATCGCCAAACGCACGCCGTTGGCGTTACATTAGCATGTTATTTTTCCCATGTAACGTAAAACACAAGCATGATTCCAAAGACCCTCCGTCGCGGAATGTTCCTCTCCCCCCTGTTAGCGCTGCTTTCCGGCTGTAACACGGTGGTGATGAACCCTTCCGGCGACATCGCCAAGCAAGAGGCGCAACTGATCATCGTTTCGGTGATCCTGATGCTGCTGATCATCGTTCCCGTCATGTTCCTGATCATCTGGTTCGCGTACAAGTACCGCGCCAGCAACAAGGAAGCCGCCTATGAACCGGACTGGGACCACTCGACCAAGCTGGAACTCGTCATCTGGGGCGCGCCCCTGCTGATCATCATCGTGCTGGGTCTCGTGACCTGGATCTCGACGCACAAGCTGGATCCGTATCGTCCGCTGGACCGCATCGCCGATGGGCGTCCGATCCCGGCGTCCGCGAAGCCGCTGGTCATCCAGGCCGTGGCGATGGACTGGAAATGGCTGTTCATCTATCCGGAGCAGGGCATCGCGACGGTCAATGAACTGGTCGTGCCGGTCGACGTGCCCGTGCGCTTCAAGATCAGCGCGACTTCCGTCATGAATGCGTTCTATGTGCCGGAACTGGCGGGCATGATCTACGCGATGCCGGGCATGGAAACGACGCTGAACGCGGTCCAGAACAAGCCGATCCAGTCGATCGGCTTCTCGTCGAACTACAGCGGCGCCGGCTATTCCGACATGCGCTTCTCGTACCGTGGCGTGCCCCAGGGCGACTTCGACGGCTGGGTCCAGTCGGTCAAGTCCGCCGGCGCCAACCTCGATCGCGCAGGGTACCTGACGCTCGAAAAGCCGAGCATCAAGGAGCCGGTGCACCACTACGCGGCGGTCGACAACGACCTGTTCTATCGAGTCCTGAACCGTTGCGTCGCCGACGGCGCCGTCTGCATGGACAAGATGATGAACGACGACGCGAAGAAGGCCCGTGAAATGGCCATGCTGCGCCACGCGCCCCAACAAGCGGCAGCGACCCGCCTGGCCCAGGCCAATGGCGAGGTCTGCACCACGCCCAATGATCCTGTGAAGAAGAAGTAATCATGCACGAGCAATTTGACTTAGCGAAGTTGATCTTCGGTCGGCTCAGCTGGGAAGCGATTCCCTACCACGAGCCGATCCTGATCGGTACCTTTATCATGGTGGCGCTGGGCGGTATCGTCCTCCTGGCCGCGCTCACCAAGTTCAAGCTGTGGGGCTATCTCTGGAACGAGTGGTTCACCAGCATCGACCACAAGAAGATCGGCATCATGTACATGATCCTCGGTCTGATCATGTTCCTGCGCGGCTTCGCGGACGCGCTGATGATGCGCGCCCAGCAGGCGTTCTCGTTCGGCGATTCGCACGGCTTCCTGCCGCCGCACCACTACGACCAGGTCTTCACCGCCCACGGCGTGATCATGATCTTCTTCGTGGCGATGCCGTTCGTGACGGGCCTGATGAACTACGTCGTGCCGCTGCAGATCGGCGCCCGTGACGTGGCCTTCCCGTTCCTGAACAACTTCTCGTTCTGGATGACGACCGCGGGCGCGATCCTCGTGATGGCGTCGCTGTTCGTCGGCGAATTCGCCCGTACCGGCTGGCTGGCGTACCCGCCGCTGTCCGGCATCCTGGCGAGTCCGGACGTGGGCGTCGACTACTACATCTGGTCATTGCAGGTGGCGGGTGTCGGCACATTGCTGTCAGGCGTGAACCTGGTCGTCACCATCATCAAGATGCGCGCCCCGGGCATGGACCTGATGAAGATGCCGGTGTTCACCTGGACCGCCCTGTGCACCAACATCCTGATCGTGATGGCCTTCCCGATCCTGACCGCGACCCTGGCCATGCTCGGCCTGGACCGCCTGTTCGACACGCACTTCTTCACGAACGAACTGGGCGGCAACGCCATGATGTACGTGAACCTGATCTGGATCTGGGGCCACCCCGAGGTCTACATCCTGGTGCTGCCGGCCTTCGGCATCTACTCGGAAGTCGTCGCGACGTTCTGCAACAAGCGCCTGTTCGGCTACACCTCGATGGTGTACGCGACGGTCGTGATCATGGTCCTCTCGTACCTCGTGTGGCTGCACCACTTCTTCACGATGGGTTCGGGCGCGAGCGTGAACTCGTTCTTCGGCATCACCACGATGATCATCTCGATCCCGACGGGCGCGAAGATCTTCAACTGGCTGTTCACCATGTACAAGGGCCGCATCCGCTATGAACTGCCGATGATGTGGACCGTGTCGTTCATGATCACCTTCATCATCGGCGGCATGACCGGCGTGATGCTGGCGGTGCCGTCGGCCGACTTCGTGCTGCACAACTCGCTGTTCCTGATCGCCCACTTCCACAACGTCATCATCGGCGGCGTGCTGTTCGGCCTGTTCGCGGGCGTGAACTACTGGTGGCCGAAGATGTTCGGCTTCAAGCTGGACCGTAAATGGGGCGTGTACTCGTTCTGGCTGTGGTCGATCGGCTTCTGGGTCGCGTTCACCCCGCCGTACATCCTGGGCTTCATGGGCGTGACCCGTCGCATGAGCCACTTCGACGATCCGTCGATCCACTGGCTGTTCAATATCTCGCTGCTGGGCACCCTGATGATCGCCGCCGGTATCGGCTGCCTGCTGATGCAGATCGTCGTGTCGATCCTGAACCGCAAGGAACTGGCCGACGTGACGGGCGACCCGTGGGGCGGCCGTACGCTGGAATGGTCGACGTCGTCGCCGCCGCCGGACTACAACTTCGCGTTCACCCCGGTCGTGCACGACAACGATTCGTGGGCCGACATGAAGAAGAACGGCTACCTGCGTCCGCTGAAGGACTTCGTGGCGATCCACATGCCGAAGAACACCTGGGCCGGTCCGGTCATCCCGGGCATCACGTTCGTGATGGCGTTCGGCATCATCTGGCACATGTGGCTGCTGGTCGGCGTGACGTTCTTCGCCATGCTCGCCGTCGCCATCTACCACACCTTCGATTACAAACGCGACTTCTACATCCCGGCGGACGAAGTGACCCGTACGGAAGAAGAACGCACCCGTTTGCTGGAAGCCCATGTCTGAGATTAACGTAACCCACGCCGGCGCCGCGAGCGCCGACCCGAGCTCGCGCTATTACGTGCGCGAGCACCATCCGGAGAACGGCACGCTGCTGGGCTTCTGGATCTACCTGATGAGCGACTGCCTCATCTTCGCCTGCCTGTTCGCGACCTATGCGGTCCTGGGCCGCAACTACGCGGGCGGCCCGTCGGGCGCCGAGATCTTCGAGCTGCCGACCGTCGCACTGAACACGGCGTTCCTGCTGTTCTCGTCGATCACGTATGGCTTCGCCATGCTGACCGCGCAGAAGAAGAACGTCAAAGGCACGCTCCTCTGGCTCGCCGTCACCGGCGTGCTGGGCGCCTGCTTCCTGTACCTCGAACTGGACGAGTTCGCGCACCTGATCCACGAAGGCTTCGGCCCGTGGCGCTCGGGCTTCCTGACCGCGTTCTTCTCGCTGGTCGGCACGCACGGCCTGCACGTGACCTTCGGTATCGTCTGGCTCGTCACGCTGATGTTCCAGGTCGGTAAGCACGGCATCAACGGTGCCAACTACCGCCGCCTCGCCTGCCTGTCGATGTTCTGGCACTTCCTGGACGTCATCTGGATCGGCGTGTTCACCTATGTTTACCTGATGGGAGTACTGCCATGAGCGATCTGCATCATCACGATCATGGCCACGGTCATGGTCACCACGACGACGACCACCTGCACGCCCACGGCAGCTTCAAGGATTACACGATCGGTTTCATCCTGTCCGTGATCCTGACGGCGATCCCGTTCTGGCTGGTGATGACCCACCAGCTGGCACCGGGCACCACGAAGTTCGTGATCCTCGGCTTCGCCGCGGTCCAGGTCGTCGTGCACATGGTCTACTTCCTGCACATGAACTCGAAGTCGGAAGGCGGCTGGAACATGATGGCGCTGATCCTCACGGCCATCCTGCTGTTCATCGTCCTGACCGGTTCTGTCTGGGTCATGTACCACATGAACGCCAACATGATGCCCAACATGGGCAATGACGGCAGTTCGGTACACGGCATGCACGACATGCAGTAATGGCGAGGGACGATCGCGCAGCGCCGGCGGGCCGGCGCCGGGGGTTCTCCCTGTTGCTGGCAGTGTTGGCGCTGCTGCTGATCGTCCTCTTCGCGGGTCTGGGCACCTGGCAGGTCTATCGCCTGCAATGGAAACTGGACCTCATCGCACGCGTGGAAGCACGCGTGCACGCCGCCCCGGCGCCGGTGCCATCGCGCACACGCTGGGCCGGCATCACCCCCGAATCCGACGAGTACCGCCGCGTGACACTGCACGGTACTTATCTCTACGATCTCACCACCCCCGTCCAGGCGCTGACCGAATCCGGCAGCGGCTACTGGCTGCTCACGCCCATGTGCACGGCGGATGGGACCATCGTCCTCGTCAACCGCGGCTTCATTCCCGCCGAACTGGGCGCACGCACGCGCTACACGCCGCAACGCGTCACGGGAAATCCGTGCGCGAACGCGGGGCCGGCGGCCGACGTCACGGGTCTCCTGCGGACGAGCGAACGGAATGGCGCGTTCACGCGCACGAACGACCCGGCGCAGAACCGCTGGTACACCCGCGACGTGGCCGCGATCGCAGCGGCGCGCGGGCTCGCTGGATTTCACCCCGCGCCGTTCTTCGTCGACGCCGCCGCCAGGCAGAACCCGCCGGACAGCCCCGACCAGCCCGTCGGCGGCCTCACCGTCGTCAAATTTCCGAATAGTCACCTCGTGTACGCGTTCACTTGGTATGCTCTCGCCTTGATGGTGGCCGCCGCCTGGTGGTGGGTCGCCCGCCGCGGCAACGACAGCGAGAATGATGAACGACACGACTGACCTGCTGAAACGCATGTTCGAACGGGGCGCGGACAACGCCGCCGCCGTCGAATACGTCGCCGGCCACAAGAACATGCTGCAGCTGATCGAGCTGCGCTGGATCGCCGTCATCGGCCAGATCACGACCATCGCCGGCGCGATCCTCGTCTTCGACGTGCGCCTGCCGCTCGTGCAGATGCTCGAGGTGCTCGCGTGCCTCATCGCCTTCAACATCGCCAGCCACTTGCGCTGGCACGAACACCGCCCCGTCACGAACAACGAGCTGTTCCTCGCGCTGCTCGTCGACGTGGCCAGCCTCACGATGCAGCTGTACCTGGCCGGCGGGACGACGAATCCGTTCGCGTTCCTGTACCTGCTGCAGGTGATCCTGTCGGCCGTGCTGCTGGAAGCGTGGTCGACGTGGACCATCGTCGCCATCACGCTCGCGTGCCTGGCCGGCCTGTCCGTGTTCGCGAAACCGCTCGCGCTGCCGTTCGATCACGCGCGCGGCATCTCCAGCCTGTACGTGCAGGGCATGCTGATCTGCTTCACGCTGAACGCAGCGCTGCTCGTCGTGTTCATCTCGCGCATCACGAACACGCTGAAAGCGAAAGCGGCCCAGCTGGCGGACCTGAGACAGCGCGCGGCCGAGGAAGACCACATCGTGCGCATGGGCCTCCTCGCGTCCGGCGCCGCGCACGAACTGGGCACGCCGCTCGCCACGTTGTCCGTGATCCTGGGCGACTGGAAGCGCATGCGCGAATTCAAGGCGAACCCCGACCTGCTGGAAGAGATCACGGAGATGGAGACGCAGCTGAAGCGCTGCAAATCCATCGTCAGCGGCATCCTGCTGTCGGCCGGCGAGACGCGCGGGGAATCGGCCGCGCGCACGACCATCCGCGGCTTCCTCGACAAGCTCGTCGCGGACTGGCAGCACAGCCGCCCCGTGCGCGACTTCGACTACCGCAACCGGATCGAACACGACCTGCCGGTCGCCTTCGACTCCGCCCTGAAACAAACGATCGACAACGTGCTGGACAACGCGCTCGAAGCCTCGCCCGACTGGGTCGGCGTGGAGGCGGGCGTCGCCGACGGCACGCTCGTGCTGACCGTGCTCGATCGCGGCCCCGGCTTCGCGCCGGCGATGCTGGCGCAGTTCGGCAAGCCTTACCAGTCCAGCAAGGGCCGTCCCGGCGGCGGCCTGGGCCTGTTCCTCGTCGTGAACGTGGCCCGCACCCTGGGCGGCACCGTGCAGGCCGTGAATCGGCCGGAAGGCGGCGCCGCCGTCACGCTGACATTGCCGCTGTCCGCGATCGCGCTCGACAAGGAACCCGTACATGTCCATTGAAGACGACAACGAAGAAGACCGCCTGCTCTTGATCATCGAGGACGACGACGCGTTCGCGCGCACCCTCGGCCGATCGTTCGAACGGCGCGGCTACCGGGTGCTGCAGGCGCCGGGCCTCGACGAAGCGCAGGAACTGCTGAAGGAACATTCGCCGGACTATGCCGTCGTCGACCTCAAGCTGAAGGGCAACAGCTCCGGCCTCGCGTGCGTGCAGATGCTGCATGCGCACGACCCGGACATGCAGATCGTCGTGCTGACGGGCTTTGCCAGCATCGGCACGGCCGTCGAGGCGATCAAGCTCGGTGCGCGGCAGTATCTCGCGAAGCCGTCGAACACGGACGACATCGAGGCCGCCTTCGGCCACGTCGCCGGCAACACGGAGCTGGAACTGACGAACCGCACCACGTCGATCAAGACGCTGGAATGGGAGCGCATCCACGCCGTGCTGGCCGAGACGGACTTCAATATTTCGGAAGCAGCGCGCCGGCTCGGCATGCACCGCCGCACATTGGCGCGCAAGCTGGAAAAGCAGCGCGTCAAGTAAGCACTTTCAAGGCAAACGCATACGGCAGGGCGGGTGCCGCGGCGGGCAGCGTCACTTTCAACCCGTCCGCCGCCTGGCGGAACGCGAGCGGCGCGCCGCTGCCGACGAGTTCGACCCGCGCGACCGGCTTCTTCAGGTGCCCGGCCGCCGTGCCCATTGCGGCGATCCCGAGCTCGCGCCCGGCGGGCCAGCCCATCACGAACGCATGGACGGCATCGCCTTTCGCCGTGAAGCGGATGTCGGCGGCCGTGAGCGGCGCGCTCTTCCCCTCGTTCATGCCCTGGTCCGTCAGCGGCGCCGTCCGGTGCTGCGCGGGACCTTCGCCGAACACGGCCCATGGCCGCGTGTCGTAAATCGCTTCGCCGTGCACGGCCATCCAGCGGCCGATCTCCTCGACGATCGCCTGTTCCTTTTCGTCGATGGTGCCGTTGCCCCGCACGGGCACGCTGAGCAGGAGATTGCCGTTCTTGCTGACGATGTCGACCAGCATGTGCACGACCGTCTGCGCGCTCTTGTACTCGTTGCGCTCATAGCCCGGGCGCGAATAATGCCAGCCGCCGATGCAGGTGCACGTCTGCCAGGGCAGCGGTTCGATCGCGTTGCTCTGGCCGCGCTCGATGTCCCACACGAGGGAACGGCGCTGGCGTTCGTCGAGCATCTTGCCGTTGATGACCGCTTCCAGCCGGCCGCGCGTGGCGATGCTGCGGTTGTACATGTGCGCGGCGATGCGCAGGCCCGCGTCGCTGAACGGCCAGAAGGGCAGGGCGGTGTCGTCGAAGTAGACCAGGTCCGGGTCGTACTTGTCGATCAGGTCGATGGTGCGGTCATGGAAGTTGTCGACGTAGCGCCGCGACGGCAGCGTGGCCCCGCCGCCCCAGTCCCACTGCGCACCCCATTCGGCCGGCTTCGTGGTCTTGCGGCTGAGCGGATGCGCCTGCGCGTACAACGCCTGCGGATCCAGGCCTTCCCACCACTGGCCCTTGCCGGCGGCCGCGGTGAGCACGCCGTCGTACGGGACGCCGGCGTATGGCCCCGCCTTGTCCGCGCCCTGGGCCACTTCGTACCAGGTCCACGCGTGGGCCGCGTGGACGCTGACGCCGAAGCGCAGGCCCTGCGCGCGCGCCGCCTTCGCCCAGCCGGCGATCAGGTCCTTCTTCGGCCCGATGCGTGTCGAATTCCAGTCGGGCTGGAAGCGGCTGTCGTACAGGTCGAAATTGTCGTGGTGGTTCGCGAGCGCGACGAAGTAGCGGGCGCCCGCCTTGCGGTAGAGGGCGAGCAGGGCGTCCGGGTCCCATTGCGCCGCCTGCCATTGCCGGATCACGTCCTTGAAGCCGAACTTCGACGGGTGGCCGTATTCCTGCAGGTGGTGGCGGTACGCGCCGCTGCCTTCCTTGTACATATTGCGCGCGTACCAGTCGCCGAATTCCGGCTCGCACTGCGGACCCCAGTGGGCCCAGATGCCGAACTTCGCATTCCGGAACCAGTCCGGCGTGCGGTACGCGGCCAGCGAATCCCAGTCCGGCTTGAAAGGGCCGGGGGCGTTCGCCGCCAGCGCGGACCGCGGCAGGAGGGCGCTTGCGGCAAAGCCCGGCACGGTGGCGGCCAACCCGGCCAGGACCTGGCGTCGTTTCATGATGTCTCCGTGATGATGTCGTTATCGATAACAGCGCTGGTCAGTGTACGTTATTGGTTTTGAACAATCAATGGATTTGCAAATCCATTAGCGCTAATGTATATTCCACCCATGGATACCAGACAGAATCCCGGACTCGGCGAACTGCTCCGCTACGTCAGCGAACTGATCGAGCAGGGCGCGGACGCGCAGTACCGGGCACTTAGCTTGAATTACCGGGCCAGGTACACGCCCGTGCTGCGGGCCCTGCGGGCCGGCGCGCAGACGGTGACGGACATCACCGGGCGTACCCGCCTGACGCAGGGCGCGATCAGCCAGACCGTGGCGCTGCTCGAAGCGGACGGGCTCGTGTCCCGCCACGCGCTCGACGACGGGCGCAAGAGCGGCATCCGCTTGACGGCAGCGGGCATCGCCCTCGTCGGCCGGCTCGAGCGGCACTGGACGGCGACCTTCGCGGCAATCGACCGGCTCGAAGAGGACATCGGCTATCCGGTCAGGCAAGTCCTGGTGGCCATGGCCGAAGCGCTCGAGCGCGAAGACTTTTCGGCGCGCGTCATGGCGGCCAGGACCGAACTCGAAGAGGAGAATACGCATGTCGATCACACGTAACTGGTTCGAACAGGACGGTCGCGCCTACGCCCGTTTCCGGCCCGAGTATCCGCAGCGGCTCGCGTCGTTCCTGGCCGCGGCGGCGCCGGATCACCGTCTCGCCGTCGACGTCGGATGCGGCAATGGCCAGCTCACGCAGCTGCTGGCACCTTACTTCGACAAGGTCGTCGGGATCGATCCCAGCGCGGACCAGATCGCGAACGCGATCCCGAACGAGCGCATCGATTATCGCTGCGCGCCGGCGGAACGCCTGCCGTTGCCGGATGCGAGCGCGAGCCTCATCACCGCCGCGCAGGCCGCGCACTGGTTCGACCTGGCCGCATTCCATGGCGAGGTGCGGCGGGTCGCCGTACCCGGGGCGACGGTGGCACTCATCAGCTACGGCGTGCTCAGCCTGGAACCGGCGCTCGACGCGCGCTTCCAGGCATTCTATCGGGACGAGATCGGGCCGTACTGGCCGGCGGAGCGCAAGCTGGTTGATTCGGGCTACGCGACCCTCGCGTTCCCGTTCGAGGAACTCGCGCCGCCGGCGCTGGACATCCGCGTCGAGTGGCATCTGTTCGAATTCCTGGGCTATGTGATGACCTGGTCCGCCGTGCGCAGCGCGAAAGAGGCGGGTCGGGAGGACTTGTTGATGGCCTTCGCCAACGACATCGGGGCGGCGTGGGGCGATCCCGACCGCAAACGGCCCGTGCGCTGGCCCATCAACATGCGGATCGGACGCGTGTGACGCGTCACGCATTCAAACGTGCAGGCTCACCGGGTCAGCCGCCGAGCTTGCTGAGCGCGAACGCCGCCAGGAAGCCGGCGACCGTGATGAGGCCCGCGAAGTCATGGGCGACCTCGAAGGCTTCCGGGATCATCGTATCGACCAGCATGGCGAGGATCGCGCCGGCCGCGACGGCGGTGGTGGCCGCGATGACGGCCGGAGAGAAATCCTGGAACACCGTGTAGCCGACCAGCGACGCAATGCCGGAGGCGAGGGCGATGCCGCCCCAGATGCCGAAGACGTAGGCCGCCGAGCGGCCCGCCTTCTTCATGCCGGCCGCGCTGGACAGGCCTTCCGGCACGTTGGAGAGAAATATGGCGCCGACCGCCACGGTGCTGACGGCGCCGCCGCCCAGCATCGACAGGCCGATCACGATCGATTCGGGGATGCCGTCGAGGAGGGCGCCGACGGCGATGGCGACGCCGCTGCCGCTGTCCTCGGATTCGGACGGCTGCTGCGCGCCGGACCGCTTGCGATGCTGCGCGCCCTTGCGCGACAGCACCCAGTTGGCGGCCGTGTAGACGGCCGCGCCGCCGAGGAAGCCGACCGCCATCGAGTCGAAGCCGCCCCGGTCGTAGGCTTCCGCGATCAGCTCGAAGGACAGGGCCGAGATCAGGACGCCGCTGCCGAAGGCCATGATCGCGGCGATCAGCCGGCGCGGCACGTCGAACTTGTAGCCGGCCACGGCGCCCAGCACGAGCGCGCCGCCGGCCACGAGTCCCCAGAACCCGGCCTGCGCCCACATCGGTATGCCCTGCATCCGCGTCCTCCGTCACGCATCGATACGACGATCATAGCCGGACGGAGGGCAGGGGCGGCGTACGTTACCGGCGCGGCGCAGCTGTGGTAGATTGCCGACTTTGCCCGGACCATCCATGATCCATCCGATCCTCCGGCCGCTCGCCGCCGCCGCCGTCCTGGCAGGCTGCGCGAGCCTGCCGTCCGAACCGCCGCCGAATGCAGCCTTCGTCGTGCTGGGCGCAGAGGGCGCCCCGATCGCCCGAGCCATCACCACCGCTGCCACCTGTCCCGCGATCACGATCGACGGCCGTACGGCGACCATGGCCGTGCGCGCCCCGCATGGCCCGATCCCGCTGCGCGGCAAGCACTTCAGCGCGAGCTTCCATCCGGATGCCGTGTCGACCCCGGTGCTGTCGTGCGAGACCCCGCTTCCGGCCGGCGTCAAACAGGTGAGCGTGGCGGGCCAGCCGCTGCCGCTGCCGGCGGCGGAGCCGACACGCATCGTCGTGATCGGGGACACGGGCTGCCGCCTGAAGGGCAAGGAATTCCAGGACTGTAACGACCCACGGGCGTACCCGTTCGCGCGTGTGGCCGCGAGTGCGGCCGCGTGGAAGCCGGACCTCGTCGTGCACGTGGGCGATTTTCATTATCGCGAAGACCCATGTCCGGCGGACCGTCCCGGCTGCGCGGGCAGTCCGTACGGCTATGGCTGGGACGCCTGGAACGCGGATTTCTTCGCGCCCGCGCGCACGTTGCTGGCCGCGGCGCCGTGGGTGATCGCGCGCGGCAACCACGAGTCGTGCGCGCGCGGCGGGCAGGGATGGTGGCGCTTCCTCGACGCCCACGCCTACGACCCGGCCGCGAACTGCGACGACCCGGCGACGGACGAACGGGCAGACTATGCGGACCCGTATGCGGTGCCTTTGGGCGACGGCGCGCAACTGATCGTGTTCGACAGCGCGAACACGAACTGGCGCGGATTCAAGCCGGGCGACCCGGCCATCGCCCGCTACACGGACACGTGGCGCAAGGTCGCGGAGCTGGCCCGCCGCCAGCGCTACAACATCGCCGTCGACCACCATCCGCTGTACGCCTACGGCGCGTCGCGCGATGCGCGCACCGGCGCCGTCACGCTGTTCGGCGGCGACGCCGGGCTCACGCAGGTGTTCGGCGCGCTCGATCCACGCCTGCTGCCGGCGACCATAGCCGTCCTGCTGTCCGGCCACGTGCACCTGTGGGAGCAGACGAGTTTTACCAGCGATCACCCGACCCAGTTCGTCGCGGGTTTCGCCGGCACTGCGGAAGACATCGTCCCGCTGCCGAGGACGCCGCCCGCCGGGCAGACGCCGGCGCCGGGTGCGGTGCTTGAGGCGATGAGTTCATGGATCGACGGCTTCGGTTTCATGACGATGGAGAGAACGGGGCCGGATGCGTGGCGCGTGATCGTCCACGACCGCGACGGCAAGGAACGTAATACCTGCACGGTGGAGGGCCGGCATTCCCGCTGCGCCGTACCGCAGGTCTGATGTATTGCCACAAATGTGATTGCCTTCAATACACGTTTTATGTGACAATGTACCTGTGAGCGGGGTTGCTGTTGCAGCCTTCGCGATCAGCGATGAGGATACAATGTATCTCTTGGAGCCCGTGGCTTGCCGCGGGCTTCTTTTTTTACATTTGCGACAACATCACGTTCGCACTGGTTTCATCCGCCTCGAGCAGGGCAATCAGCTTGGACAGGTCGTGTTCCAGCCGCGCCAGCGTGTCGGCATCGAGCGCGGACAGGGCGTCCGGCAGCACGCCGGTGAAGGGCAGGGGCGCGCTGCGCAGGACGTCCGCGCCCGCCGGCTGGATGCGCAGCGACACGCTGCGACGGTCCGTGCCTTCGCGGCTCGTGGCCACGAGGCGGCGCTCGACGAGGCTCTTGATCAGGTTGCTGGCGGTGGACTGGTGGATGTCCAGCTCGCGCGCCAGGTCCGTTACGCCGATGCCGGGACGGCGGTCGATGACGGACAGTGCCCACAGCTGGGCGCCGCCGACGCCCGCTTCGCGCTCGACCTGGCGGAAATGGGTTTTGACGGAATTGAAGACGACGCGGAACTGGCGCAGCACGCGGGTGGACGGCGCCGGGGACGGCTCGGAAGCCGCATTGGTTTCGGAAGACGAGGACATGCAAGAATGATAGCGGAAAACCCGAAGGGCCGCCGGAATATGATATCCAGGCAACCATATCGAAAGCGGGTCAAACCATGAACACGGCACCGGACCTGCGCCGTGAACTGGGCGACTGGCGCCTGTGGACCGTGCGCGGCATCGTCGTCCTGCTGTCCGCCGCGGCGGGCCTCACGGTCGTCGGTTTTACCTGGCTGGCCGAGGCGGCTTATGGCGGGTTCGCCGCGTTGCGCGCGTTCGCGTGGTGGAGCCCGCTCGTCTGGACCCCGCTGTGCACCGCCGCCGTCGTCTGGTGCACGCACCGCTTCGCACCCGGCGCGAGCGGCTCCGGCATCCCGCAGGTGATGGCCACGCTCGACACGAAGGTCGGGGAGGCCGAGCGCGGCCTGTTCGTCTCGCTGCGGCTGTCCGTGGCCAAGATCCTGCTGACAGCCGGCGGCCTGCTGGGCGGCCTGTCGCTCGGACGGGAAGGGCCGTCCGTGCAGATCGCGGCCGGCGTCATGCTGCAGGCGCGCCGCCTGATCCCGGCCGGCAGCGCCGTCGGGGTCCACGGGCTGCTCGTCGCCGGCGGCGCGGCGGGCATCGCCGCTGCGTTCAACACGCCGCTGGGCGGCGTCATGTTCGCCATCGAGGAACTGGCGCGGGCGCCGGAACAGCGCTCCAGCGGCCTGATCATCGCAGGCATCGTGCTGGCGGGCCTCGTCGCCGTTTCGGCACACGGCAACGGCGCGTATTTCGGCGTCATCCACGCGCCCGCCATCGGCATGGACCTCCTGCTGCCGGGCCTGCTCGTCGCCGTGCTGTCGGGCCTGGCGGGCGGGCTGTTCTCGCGCCTGATGATCGCGTCGCTGTCCGGCGCCAGTCCCGACCGCGTCAGCCGCTGGCGCGCGCGCCGGCCCGTGCTGTTCGCGGCCGCGTGCGGCCTCGGGGTCGCCCTGATCGGCATCGCGACGGGCGGCGCCGCGTTCGGTTCCGGCTACGCCACCACGCGCACCATGGTGGAGGGCAGCGCGGCAATGCCGTTCGCCTATGCGCCTTTCAAATTCCTCGCGACGTGGCTGACGACATGGTCCGGCGCCCCGGCCGGCATCTTCGCGCCGTCGCTCGCGATCGGCGCCGCGTTCGGCAACGACGTCGCGCTACTGTTGTACGGCATGCAGGTGCCGGCGCTGATCGCGCTGGGCATGGTCGGCTTTCTCGCGGCCGCCACGCAGGCGCCGCTGACGGCGTTCATCATCGTGATGGAGATGGTGGACGGCCACGCCATGGTACTGAGCCTGATGGCGTGCGCGCTGATCGCATTTGCCGTCGCGCGCCTGATCAGTCCGCCTCTTTATCCGACGCTCGCGCGGCTCCAGCTGGGCCGCATCCCGGCCCCGAACGTGGGGCCGGCACAGCCGCCGAAGGCAGACTGAAGCGGCACAGAAATAACCCACGCCCGCATGTCCAAATGCGCTAGGATGGGGCATGCTGACACGGAAAGTGCGCCTCGGCCACGCCCGCGCGCGGCCCCCGACTCCTGCCGCGGTGCTGACACTGCTGGCGGGACTGGGTCTTACTGCCGTGCTGGTCGTCGGGATGGTCAACGCGGAACGCGAACGGGCCCGCTCCGAATTCCTGCAGCGCGCGGAGATCCGCAACGCCACCGTGACGCGCAGCTTCGGCGACGCGCTCGACGTGCTGCGGGCGGCCAACGCCCTGTTTGCCTCCGTCGGCGTCGCCAGCCGCGACGAGTTCAGCGCCTTCACCCGGCCGCTGCTGGCCAGCCACCCGTACCTGCAGGCCGTCGTGTTCCACCGCATGGTGGCGAGCCATGAGCGCGCCGCGTTCGAAGCGGAGAACCAGCGCTTCCGGCCCGGCTTCGAGATCCGCGAACGCCGCGTGAACGGGAACAGGGTCACGCTCGTGCGCGCGGCGCCGCGCCCGCGCTACCTCGTCGTCGACTACATCGAGCCGATGGCCGGCAACGAGGTCACGCTCGGCTACGACGCCTTTTCGTTCGCCCAGCAGGGGTCCACGTTCATGCGCGCCATCGACACGGGCCAGCCGGCGTCCAGCCTCATGCTGCCGTTGCTGCAGCGCGGCGACCATCTCGGCTTCCTCTTGATGATGCCCGTGTACCGGCGCGGGGCGTCGCTCGCGAATGCGGCCGCGCGCAGCGCTGCGGCGCTGGGCGACACGGCCGTGGTGATCGACGTCGCCACGCTGGTCGGCACGACGCTCGCCAAATCCAATATGCTGGTGCGTAACGGGTTGAAGATCGAGCTGTTCGGCCCCGGCCTGGACGGCCCGCAACGCGCGTACCTCCATGATGCGCTCGACCGCACCAACCGCCCCGCCTGGCACGCGTGGCTCGGCGAGGCCGTCTTCACGAACCGCCACGCGTTCGAAGTGGCCGGCATGCCGTGGGAGCTGCGCGTCACCGGGCGCTCCAGCGAGATGGCGGGCAGCGCCGGCGCCCTCATCGCGCTCGTCCTCGGCTGCCTGGTGAGCATCGCCACGTCCGCTTACGTGCAAAGCCGGGTCAAGCGCACGCGCCGCATCGAGGCGCTCGTCGAAACCCGCACGGCCGACCTGCACGACGCCCTCGACGCCTTGCGGCTGTACCGGCGCGCCATCGACGCCAGCGCGAACGCCATCATCCTCGTGAGCGCGACGCGGCCCGGCTACCCCATCGAGTACGTGAACCCGGCGTTCGAGCGCATGCGCGGCGTGACGGCGTCCGAGGTGGTCGGGCGCGGCCTGCTCGACATGGGCAACCGCGAACCCGACCAGGCGGGCGTGGCCGAACTGCGCGCCGCCATCCGCGAGCGGCGCGAGGGCCACGTGTCGATGCGCCTGCTGCGGCGCGGCCGCGAGGACATGTATGCCGAGGTGTATATCGCGCCCGTCAACAACGAGGACGGCGTGACGACGCACTTCGTGATGGCGCAGTACGACGTGACGATGGCCAAGCGCTACGAGGCCGAGCTGGAGGCGCGCGCCCGCTTCGACACGCTGACGGGCCTCGCCAACCGCGCGCTGCTGCACGACCGCATCGACAACGCGATCAACCTCGCGGCAGGGCGCGCGACGGTGTGGGTGGCGGCGCTGGACCTCGACCACTTCAAGTTCGTCAACGATACGCTGGGCCACGACGCCGGCGACGAATTGCTGAAGGCCGCCGCACAGCGCATCAGCGCGGCCGTCGGGCGCACGGACACCGTGGCCCGCACGGGCGGCGACGAATTCGTGCTCGTGCTGCCGGGCCGCGACAACGAGTCCGACGCGGCGGCCACCGTCAACGCCGTGCTGCACGCGCTCGCCCACCCGCTCGAGCTGCATGGGCAGGACCTCGTCCTCACGGGCAGCGCCGGCCTGGCCGCGTTCCCGGCCGACGGCACCGACGCCGCCACCCTGATCCAGCACGCGGAAGTGGCCATGTACCGGTCCAAGGAACTGGGCCGCAACATGGTGCAGTTCTACATGCCGACGATGAATGCCCGCGCCCGCGAACGCCTCGCGCTGGAAGGCGCGCTGCGCAGCGCGCTCGTGCACGACGAATTCGAGCTGTACTACCAGCCGCAGGTCGACCTGGAGACCGGCGCCGTCGTCGGACTGGAGGCGCTGATCCGCTGGCGCCATCCGAGCATGGGCATGGTGCGGCCCGACCGCTTCATCAACCTGGCCGAGGAGACGGGCCTGATCGTCCCCATCGGCGCCTGGGTGCTGCGCACCGCGTGCCGCCAGAGCCGGGCGTGGCAGCACGCCGGACTGGGTCACCTGCGCATCGCGGTGAACCTGTCCGCGCGCCAGTTCGCCGAACCGAATCTCGTGCGCGAGATCGCCCGCGTGCTGGACGAGACGGGGCTGTCCGCCGCCTGCCTCGAAGTGGAGATCACGGAAAGCCTCGTGATGGGCGACGTGGAAAGTGCGATCCGCACGATGCGCGAACTGAAGCAGATGGGCGTGCAGCTGTCGATCGACGATTTCGGCACCGGCTATTCGAGCCTGTCGTACCTGCGCCGCTTTCCCGTGGACGTGCTCAAGATCGACCGCAGCTTCGTGCGCGACATCCCGTTCAGCGAGGACGACGCGGCGATGGTCGCGGCCATCATCGAGCTCGCGCGCGGCCTGCGCATGCGCGTGATCGCCGAGGGCGTGGAAACGGAAGCGCAACTGGACTACCTGCGCCGGCGCGGCTGCGACGAGGTGCAGGGGCACGTGTATGCACAGGCGGCGTCCGGCGCCGAGGTCGAGCGGCTGCTGCGCACGGGGCGCCACATGATACCGCACGACGCGAACGGTATGAGCGTGCGCTAACCGAAAGTCGGCGGGCCGTCGGCTATACTTGTGCCGCCATTGACAAGCTAGCTGACAGGAAGAAACGAGAGTGGAAGACCATAACGACGGCAAGGGCTGGAACGGACGCGAACGCAGGATGATCGACCGCGCCGGGGCCCGCGCCAGGGAAGCCTATGCGCGGGCGCACGGGCACCTGATGACCAAACCGCCGCATCTGCGCTGGCTGTACATCGCCGCCGGGCTCGCGCTGCTGCTCGCGACGCTGTTCGCCGTCTGGATCGCGCTGCTGTTTCCGCTCACGCCCGGCATCGAGGACGTCAAGCAGGCCCGCGTGGCGCGGCCCACCGTCGTCGTCTCGGCCGACGGCCGCCAGCTGGCCAGCTTCGAGCAGGGCATCCAGATGAAGGTGCCGCTGTCGGCCGTGTCGCCGAACGTCGTCAATGCCCTCATCGCGACGGAAGACCACCGCTTCTATGACCACCACGGCGTCGACTTCACCCGCATCGCCGGCGCCTTCGTCGCCAACCTGAAGGGCGATGCGCAGGGCGGCTCGACGATCACCCAGCAGCTTGCGCGCAACCTGTTCCGCGACGAGATCGGCCGCGCGCGCAACATCAACCGCAAGCTGAAGGAACTCATCACCGCCTTCAAGATCGAGAACACATACAGCAAGACGGAAATCCTCGAAGCCTACCTGAACACCGTCCCGTTCCTGTACAACACGTACGGCATCGAGGCGGCCGCGCACACGTACTTCAACAAGACGGCCGCCCAGCTGAACGAGACGGAAGCGGCCACGCTCGTCGGCATGCTGAAGGGCACGGCCTACTACAACCCCGTCACGAACCCCGAACGTTCGCTCGCGCGCCGCAACGTCGTGCTGGGACAGATGCTGAAGGCGGGCGCGTTCGACGAGGCCAAATACCGCCAGCTGGTCAAGCGGCCGCTGCGCCTGCATTTCGCGCGCATGGCGGAGCGCAACGGCAAGGACGATCATTTCACGGCCTATGTGCGGCGCTGGCTCGTCGACTGGGCCGAGAAGCACGACGCCGACCTGCAGCAGGACGGGCTCGTCGTGCAGACGACGCTCGACTACGACCTGCAGCAGGCCGCGCAGCGCGCCGTCGAACGCCAGGCCGGCGCGCTGCAGGCCATCGCGGACGTCGACTGGGCCCATTCCTGGCCGATCAACGCGACGTCCACACAGACCTATGTCGACATGCGCGACGGCGTCAACCCGTTCGAATACTACTGGCAGTCGCACGGCGAGCTGCTGGAGTCGTTCATCCGCGAGTCGTCCGACTACCGCAAGGCCGTCGACGGCGGCGAAAATCCGGTCGCGGTCCTGAAGAAGCTGAAGGCCGACCGCAACTTCATGCGCCAGCTGAAGGCGTCGAAATCGCGCCTGGAGGCGGGCTTTCTCGCGATGGACCCGACGACGGGCGAGATCAAGGCGTGGGTGGGCAGCCGCGACTTCGAGAAGGAGCAATACGACCACGTGGCCCAGGCCGCGCGCCAGCCCGGCTCCACGTTCAAGCCGATCGTCTACGCCGCCGCGCTGGAAAAGGGCATCGCGCCGGAGCACGCCTACCTGGACGCCGTCACGACGATCCGCTTCGACGACGGCACCGTGTGGCGCCCGACGGACAACAGCGGCACGACGGGCCGCCAGCTGACCATGCGCGATGGCCTCGTCTATTCGAAGAACACGATCACGGCGCAGGTCGTGCGCGACATCGGCGTCGCGCCCGTCGTCAAGCTGGCGCAGGACCTGGGCGTCCGCACGAGCAAGCTGGCGCCCGTGCCGTCGATCGCGCTGGGCTCCAGCCCGGTCACCCTGCTGGAGATGGTCAACGCGTATTCGACGATCGCCGCACAGGGCGAGTACCGCAAGCCGGTGTTCGTGCGCCGCATCACGGACCGCAACGGCCAGGTGATCGCCGATTTCGCGTCGCAGACGCCGCAGCGGGTGCTGTCGCAGGAGTCGGCCATCACCCTGATCGACATGATGCGCGGCGTGATCAACCGCGGCACGGGCACGGGCATCCGCTACCGCTTCGGCATCACGGCCGACGTAGCCGGCAAGACGGGCACCACGCAGAACAACGCGGATGGCTGGTTCATCATGATGCACCCGAACCTCGTCGCGGGCGCGTGGGTGGGATTCAACGACAACCGCGTCACGATGCGGTCGAATTACTGGGGGCAGGGCGGGCACAGCGCGATCCTGCTCGTGGGCGACTTCTTCAAGTCCGCGCTCGACAGCGGCAAGGTCAGCGCCGACGCGCTGTTCCCGGGCGGGCACAAACCCGAACCCGTGACGCGTCACGCAGAGCCGCCGCCCGAGGAAGACATGGAAGAGGGCGGCGACATGCAGCAAGAAGGCGGCCCGCCGCCCGACACACCGCAGCCGCCCGAGAATGAACAGCCCGTCCGGCCGGAGCCGGACCTGCAGCAGGAAGGCATCACGCTGCCGCCGCCGAACGATGCGTGATCACAGGATAGGGGTGCCGCCCGTGACCGGGATGCGCGCCCCGGAAATGTAGCTGGCTTCGTCGGACGCCAGCATCACGTACACGGGTGCCACTTCCACCGGCTGGCCCGGCCGCTTCATCGGCACCTGCTGGCCGAAGCTTTCCACCTGGTCCGGCGGCATCGTCGACGGGATCAGCGGCGTCCAGATCGGCCCCGGCGCGACGGAATTCACGCGTATCCCTTGTTCCGCCAGCAGCTGCGCGAGGCCGGCCGTGAAATTGGCGATCGCGCCCTTCGTCGTCGCATACGGCAGCAGGGTCGGCTTCGGATTGTCCGAGTTGACCGACGTCGTGTTGATGATCGACGACCCGGGCTTCATGTGCTTCACGGCCGCCTTGCAGATGTGGAACATGGCCGAGATGTTGACCGCGAACGTGCGGTCCCATTCCTCGTCCGGGATCTCTTCCAGCGACACGCGGGTCATCTGGAACGCCGCATTATTCACAAGCACGTCGATGCGGCCGAATGCCTGCACCGCGCGGTCGACGATGGCGCGGCAGTGGGCGGGATCGGCGATGTCGCCCGGGACCAGCACCGCCTTGCGGCCCGCTTCGCGCACGAGGCGTTCGGTTTCGCGCGCATCGTCATGCTCGTCGAGGTAGGAAATCAGCACGTCGGCCCCTTCGCGCGCGAAGGCGAGGGCGACGGCGCGGCCGATGCCGCTGTCGCCGCCCGTGATGACGGTGGCCTTGTCCTTGAGCCGGCCGTGGCCCACATAGCTCGTCTCGCCGTGGTCCGCCGGCGGCGTCAGTCGGGATTCGTGGCCGGGTGGCGTCTGGTGTTGCGCGGGTTGATGTTGCTGCATCGTGACCTCCTGATCGATCGTTGGAGGGTGCGATGATAGGGCCGGACGCCGGGACGCGGCGTCCGGTTCCGGCGATCAATGCATGGGCCGGGCCTGCGGCGTCGTCCGACCGTCCGGACGGCGTGCGCCGCCGTCGTTGGCGGCCGGTTGCTGGACCAGCAGTTCCTGCGCGCGCGGCGCCGTCGAGATGTCCAGGTCGCGCAGCAGCTGCATCGTCTCCAGCAGCACGGCTTGCTGGGTCTGCAGGTACAGGCCGTAGTTGGCGTCCGTCAGGTTGTAGACGATGTCGTACTCCAGGTAGTTCTGGTCCATCGTCGTCAGGTTGACGTGGTCGAGTTTCACCTTGTCCTTGGCCGAAATGATGGCGCCCACCCGCTCCGGCAGCTGCGCCGCCAGCTCGTGCGGCGTGGAGGGATTGATGCGCAGGGTGTACTGCACGCGCCGCGTGTTCTGGCGCTTGAAGTTGTGGACCGTCTTGCGCAGGAGCTCCGCGTTGGCGATCACGATCTGCTCGCCCGACAGCGCGCGGATCCGGGTCGTCTTGAGGCCCACGTGCTCGATGGTGCCGAAGAATTCGGGCACCGAAATCGCGTCGCCCACTTCGAACGGCTTGTCGGTCGCGATCGCCAGGGACGCGAACAGGTCGCCGAGGACGTTCTGCACGGCCAGTGCGATGGCCACGCCGCCGATGCCCAGGCTCGCGACGAACGTCGTCACGTTGATGCCGAGATTGGACAGCATCGCCAGCAGGAACACGGTCCACACGCTCCATTGCAGCGCCCAGATCATCAAGGTGTGCGCGACGGTGACCTGGTCGTTTTCCAGGCCCTTGCCGTGCACGCGGAAGTAGCGCCGCGCCGTCACGGCGATTGCGTGGTGCAGGTACAGGGCAAGTTGCGCGCCGAGCGTGATGAACCACAGGTGGCCGATGCGCTGGTTCCACGGCGGCGGCAGGTCGAGCATCGACACGCCGATCAGGATCGAGGTCGCGAGGATGGCGAGATTGCTGGTACGCGCGAGCGTGTGGCGCAGGACGTCGACGATGGGTTTATGGGCCCGCTCGTCGTCGAACTGGTCGAGACGGCGGCGGAACAGGCGCACGGCGCCGTGGATGGCAATGAAGCTGACGACGGCCGCGGTCAGTGCCACGGCCGCATTGGTCCAGCTGATGTCGAGATTGGAGAAATAGCCGCGGATAGTCATCGGGCTCCTTTCGAAAGGACGGGTTGCGCGGGAGCACGCGCGAGGGAACAGCGCCCGGCCGGCGGGGCCGGGCGGGCGTCGGGCAAAGTACTTACGGGATCAGTGCCGGGTGCCGCGCAGGTGCTGGCGAACCGCCTCGGCGCTGCTGCTGCCGGCTTCCTCGACGGCCTTCGCCAGCTCTTCCTCGGTGACGCCCAGCTCCTTGGTCCAGTACTGGACTTCCCATTTTTCATGCAGGTTGATGCGCGAGCGGTCCTGCTGGCCGCGGTTTTGCAGGTTATCGGACATGATGGCCTCCTTGGTCGATACAAGTGCAGGATGCCACCGGTCCCGGCCATATTCCGTTCGGTGTTTCACGTTGTGGCCGCCTTAAAAGCGGCCCAGACTTACTCCAATGGCATGTTTTGTTGTAGGCTAGCGTGATCGACAACATGGAGACATGCATGAGCAAACCCTATGACACGGCGCAGCCCGAGCGCAGCGCCATCGACGCGCTGCCCGGCGTGGTCGCCCTCGACTTCGGCACGAACTGGTGCGGCTATTGCCAGGCGGCGGCCAGCCACATCGACGACGCGCTCGCACCTTACCCCGGCGTCCGGCACATCAAGGTCGAGGATGGCCCCGGACGCAAGCTGGGCCGTTCGTTCAAGGTGAAGCTGTGGCCGACCGTCGTCGTACTCAAGGATGGCCAGGAAGTCGCGCGCGTCGTGCGCCCGGTCGCGAGCAACGAGCTCGCCGACGCGTTGTCGCAGGCCGGTGCCGCATGACCGGTACCGCGACGCACACCCCACGGAACCGCCCGGCGACCGTCCTGTTCGCCAGCCTCATCGGCACCACCATCGAGTTCTTCGACTTTTATATCTACGCCACGGCCGCCGTGCTCGTGTTCCCGAAGCTGTTCTTCCCGGCCGGGGATGCCGCGGCGGCCACGCTCCAGTCGCTGGCCACGTTCGCCATCGCCTTTTTCGCGCGCCCCGTCGGCTCGGCCGTGTTCGGCCACTTCGGCGACCGCGTCGGGCGCAAGGCCACGCTCGTGGCCGCGCTGCTGACCATGGGCCTGTCCACCGTCTTCATCGGCCTGTTGCCGACCTATGCCACCATCGGCACGGCGGCGCCGCTGCTGCTCGCGCTGTGCCGCTTCGGCCAGGGCCTCGGCCTGGGCGGCGAGTGGGGCGGGGCCGTGCTGCTGGCGACGGAAAACGCGCCGCCGGGCAAGCGCGCGTGGTACGGCATGTTCCCGCAGCTCGGGGCACCGATCGGCTTCTTCCTGTCCAGCGGCGTGTTCCTGCTGCTGTCGCAGACCCTGTCCGATGCCGATTTCCTGCGTTACGGCTGGCGGATCCCGTTCCTGGCGAGCGCGCTGCTCGTCCTGGTCGGCCTGTACGTGCGCCTGAAGATCACGGAAACGCCCGATTTCCAGGCCGTGCTCGACCGCAACGAGCGTGTGAAGCTGCCTGTCGCGGCCGTGTTCGCGAACCACACGCGCGCCCTCGTACTGGGCACGCTCGCCGCGCTGGCCACGTTCGTCGTGTTCTACCTGATGACCGTGTTCGCGCTGAGCTGGGGCACGTCGGCACTCGGGTATTCGCGCCAGACCTTCCTGCTGCTGCAGCTGGGCGCCATCGTATTCTTCGGCCTCACGATCCCCATCGCGGCGGTGCTCGCCGACCGCCACGGCCGGCGCGCGGCGATGATCCTCGTGTCCGTCGGTCTCGCACTGTTCGGCCTGTTGTTCGGCCCCCTGTTCGGCTCCGGCCAGCTGACGCTCGTGGCGTTGTTCCTCGTGCTGGGCCAATGCCTGATCGGCCTGACCTATGGCCCGCTGGGCACCTTGCTTTCGGAAATGTTCCCGCCCGAGGTGCGCTACACCGGCGCATCGCTGACGTTCAACCTGGCGGGCATCCTGGGCGCCTCGCTCGCGCCGTACGTGGCAACATGGCTCGCGACCAACTACGGCCTGCAGACCGTAGGCTGGTATTTGAGCGCGGCGTCCGTCATCAGCCTCGCCGCGTTGCTGCTGACGGCACCGGCAAGCAGCGGGACGCCGGCCACGGCGCGCTGACACGACGACAGGAGAGGGCGATGGGCTTGCAGGGCGGGTGCATGTGCGGCGCGGTGCGTTACGAGGCGTCGGGAGAACCTTTCAACGCCACACTGTGCCACTGCGTCGATTGCCGCCGCGCGAGCGGTGCGCCCGCGCTCGCGTGGTTCAGCGTGCGCCGCGACGCGCTGCGCTGGACCCGCGGTAGCCCGTCCCGCAACGCATCGAGCCCCGGCGTCGAACGCCTGTTCTGCGGCCAGTGCGGCACGCAGTTGACGTGGCACGGCGCGGGCGCCGCCGACGAGATCGATGTCACCACCGGCAGCCTGGACGATCCGGACGCGGTACCGCCGGCCGACCATACCTTCGCATCCCAGCAAGTGCGCTGGCTGCATCTCGCAGACGCGCTGCCACGTTACGCCAAGACACGTTTCGATGGGTCAATGTGTTGAAATATTGACACAGAAAGTGTCGTATTTACCAACGTAGTTACAATAAAATACACGATTGTCCACACGAAACGATAGCAGATCGTTAAAATTCGAGTTCAACAATTTATTTGGAGAACTTCATGCTCAAGTCTGTCCTGCGTTTCGCCACCGGCGCCGTCCTCATGTCTGCCGCGTTCTGCGCTTCCGCCGCTCCGGCCACGTACAAGGACTTCAAGGTGTCCGGTGTGCTGCAGGAAATCCCGGGCCCGTCGGCCCGCTGCGCATCGAATTTCGGCGGCACCATTCTCGGTTTCGGCACCAGCAGCCTGGTCGGCAACAAGGTCACGTTCCTGGCCACCGACTGCATCACGCCGAGCGGCACGTCGTACACCTTCAGCGAAGGCAAATTCCTGATCACCACGCTGACCGGCGAACTGATCTTCGCTAACTACAGCGGCCAGTTCGTGCCGACGGGCGTGGGCACCAAATTCGTGTTCAGCAACGCGACGTTCCAGGTCACGGGCGGCACCGGGCGTTACGCCAAGGCGACGGGCGGCGGCGACATCACGGGCGGGGAAGATATGGCGACGGGGCAGGGCACGATCCAGCTCACCGGACGTATCCTGGCCAAATAAGCCACAGGGGAAGAAAAAAGTAACGGCCGGGACATCCCGGCCGTTTGTGTTTTCAGAACGAATACACGAGCGTCAGCGACGTCTGCGTATCCGTATTCTTCTTGTTGTCGGGCACGTTCGTATCGCTGCGCGCGCTGAACGCGGCCTTCATCTGCATCGTGCCGTTGATCTTGGTGGACAGCGCCGTCTCGGCGATCGAGTGCATATTCGACGTGCCCCGTTCCACGCTGACGCTCTGCGAAAACGCCGCGGACGGACTCACGCGCCAGCGCAACTGGGCCGCGCCCCGTACCGTCATGCCGGATTCGACGCCGCCGGCCGCGTTCTCGCCGTGGAAATAACCCGGACCCACTTCGACGTCGACGGTTTCATTGTCGCGCTTGAGGAGCTGGGTGCCGTAGCCGACGCCGACCGACGAATAGCGGGTATAGGCGCCGAACTTGTCGTTCACGTGCGAGCCGAGCAGGAAGGCGCGGTTGCCGTCCTCCAGCAGCTTGAACGCCGCCTTCGCCGACACCTGGTAGCGCTCGGCCGAGCGGGTGCGCGTCGTGGAGCCGTCGTCGTTGTGCGTGACGTCTTCCTTGAAGTAGCCGCTGACGATGTATTCGTTGCTCCAGTTGGCCATCTCGTGGCGCGCATCGATCTTGCCGGTCACGGAGGTGCCTTCGGTATTGCCCGAGGTCGTGATCGCACCCAGCTCCGCCGACGTGTACCAGTTGCTGCCTTCCGGTATCGCCATCGTCGGCGCCTGGGTGAAGTAACTGGACGACGGCACGCTGCTGTCGAGGTCGTCCGGAGCGGCCATCGCCGCCCCCGCGCCGGTCAGTGCCAGCACACAAAGCATCAGAGATTTCATAGGCATCGGGTCGGCTGCCTTCCGTCGCCATCGGGAGCGATGCGCAGCCTGTCGTTCACGGATCATCTGCGGCAGGCCGAGCCTGCCGGCGGAGGCGCCATTGTAGCCCAAACCGCCGAACGAAATACTTTCGCGTAGAAAATTTACATATTTGCCTTGGGAAATGCCTCAAAATCTGATGCAATTGTTAACTGATCAAAGATTATGTTTGCAATTGTGCGTAAACGTTGCCTAGAATGCTTTCTTTGCCGACATACCGGCGTGCATGTATGAAGGAAGCATTTTGATCAGGCTAGTCATCGCCGACGATCACGAACTGATCCGCGAAGGAATCAAGAAGATCGTACGGCCCTGCGTCGACCTAAAAATCGTCGGCGAAGCCGCAGACTTGAAGCAAGCGATCGCCCTCATCGCCCAGGTTCACCCCGACGTCGTGATCCTGGACCTGACACTGCCCGATTACGACGGGCTGGACGGCCTCGCCGAACTGCGGCGCCATTTTCCCGACCTGCGGGTCGTGATCCTCAGCATGCACGCTGAGGAAAAGTTCGCGCTCGCCTCCCTGCGGGCGGGGGCGCTCGGCTATGTCTCCAAGGCGATGGCATCCGCCGAGCTCGTGGAAGCGGTGCGCCGCGCGGCCACGGGCGGCACTTGGCTGGGACCGCGGGTGGGCGAGCTGCTCGCGCTCGAAGCGCGGCCCGGCGGACGTCCGCCACACCACAGCCTGACGCCGCGCGAGTCGGAAATCGTCGCGCTGATCGGCTCCGGGCTACAGATCAAGCAGGTCGCGGCCGAGCTGGGCATCAGCATCAGCTCGGTCAACACCTATCGCACCCGCATCTTCCGCAAGATGGGGCTGTCGACGAACGCGGCCCTCATCCGCTACGCGCTCCAGCACGGGCTCGCCGGCTGAGCTGCACCGTTGCCGTAAGGCAACAATGTGTCCGAGCAATTGTCATAGAATTCGCGACAGACTCCTTCGCGTTTTCCTACCCGGAATTGTGTCGCGCCGGAGCGGAACGCTGCCAGGGGGCGCCAAACCGGCGCCGAACCGGTTCGCTCGTAATGACGTTCATCGTCATGGACAGACCTACTACGAATGTTAATGCTTAGCCATCTTAGCTAATATCAATGCAAGTTCTGACGGCCGGGGTGTGCGGTGCACCGGCCACCGACTGCATGACATGACGGCACGACCGCCCAAAAAACGCGGCGCGAACAAGATGACAACAACGCACAAGAGAGAGAACGCCCGGGGACCCTATGAAATCCTCGTGGCGGAGGACAGCCCGACACAGGCCGAACACCTGGCCCGGGTGCTGGCGCACGACCCGGACTGCCCGGCGCGCGTGCGCGTGGCCGCCGATGGCGAGGCCGCGCTGCGCATGGCGCGTGAGATGGCGCCCGACCTGGTCGTCAGCGACATCGCCATGCCGCGCATGGACGGCTATGCGCTGTGCCGCGCCCTGAAGGACGATGCGGCACTGGCCGCCGTGCCCGTCCTGCTGCTGACGCGCCTGACCACGCTGCAGGACATCGTGCGCAGCCTGGAAGCGGGCGCCGACGGCTTCCTGCCCAAGCCCTACGACGCCGGCCAGCTACGCGACCGCGTGCGCCGCATCCTGCAGGGACGGGACGCGGGCGACCCGGCGCGGCCGCTGGAAGTGATGGCGGACGAGCGGCGCCGCATCTACGAACTGCTCGTCGCCACCCACGAGGACACCCAGCGCCTGAACACGGACCTCGCGCGCATGGTCGATTCGCTCGCGCTGCTGAGCCGGATCGCCGGCGCCCTGAACGAGGCGGCCGGCGAGACCGACGTGGCGCGCGCCGCGCTGGATCACCTGATCAGGCTCCCGGCGCTCGCGGGCGCCGCCATCTGCACCGCCGCGCCCGACGGCGCCGCGCGCGTGCTCGCGCAACGGGGCGAGGAGCCCGTGCCGGGCGCCCGCGCGGGCGCGGACGGCTGCGCGGGAGACGACCCGGCGCAGCTTTGCCTGCCGCTGCTCGCAGGGACGCGCCGGCTCGGCGAATTGCACGTGCGCGCCCGGCACGACGCTTTCAGTAACGAAGAGCGCGAGCTGCTGGCCGGCGTGGCGCAGCAGGTCGCACTCGCGCTCGAGCGCGCGCGCCTGTACACGCGGGCCGAGGCGCTCGTCGTCGAACGGACGAACGCGCTGCGCTCGGAGCGCAACCGCCTGTCCGCCATCGTCGAGACGGCCGGCACGCTCGTGCTCATGACGGACCCGGAAGGCCGTATCGTGACGTTCAACCGGGCCTGCGAGGAATCGCTGGGCTGGCGCGCGGCGCAGGCCATGGGGCGGCACTACTGGGAGGTGGTGCGCGGCGCCGCCGACCCGGAGGTCGTCCGGCACATGTTCGCGGGCCTGGCAGGGGACGCGCAGCCGCAGCCGCAGCGGCTGCAGGGTGAATGGGTGACGCCCGACGGGGGCACGCGCAGCATCGTCTGGACACACACGCTGCTGCGGCGCGAGGACGGCTGCGTCGAATTCGTCCTCGGCACCGGCATCGACGTCACCGCATTGCGCGGCGCCGAACAGCGGCTGCACTATGCCAGCAACTACGACGCCGTCACGGGCCTGCCGAACCGCGACCTGCTGCGCGACCGCCTGCGCCAACTCAAGGCCCAGGTGCAGGCCCAGGCCGGCCGTCGCGTGCTCGGCTTCATGCTCGTGCGCTTCGGACGCATGGCCCTGATCCGCGAGGCGCTCGGACCCGGCGCGGAACAGGCCCTGCTGCAGGAAGCGGCCGCGCGCCTGCGCGAGGTGGCCAGCCAGGACATGGTTGCCAGCTTCTCGGAAGGCGCGTTCGCGCTGGCCCTGCTGCGCACCGACGCCGACGAACTTGCCGCGAGCGCACGCCGCGTGCTGGCCGCGCTGGGACAACCGTACAGGTATCAGCACGACGAATTCCACCTCGACCCGAGCGTCGGCATCGCGATCTATCCGAACGACGGCGTCGCGTACGATACGCTGGCGCGGGGCGCCGAAACGGCGCTGCGCCAGGCGGCCGACGGCGTCGGCCAGCGTTACGCCTTCTACCGACCGGAACTGAACCGCGACGCGAACGAGCGCTTCAAGCTGGAAAACGCGCTGCGCCGTGCGCTCGAACGCGAGGAGCTGGAGCTCCATTACCAGCCGCAGATCGCCGTCGACGGCAAATCGATCGTCAGCGCGGAGGCGCTGCTGCGCTGGCGCCATCCGGAGCGCGGCCTCGTGCCGCCGAACGACTTCATCCCGCTGGCCGAGGAAACGGGCCTGATCGTCGAGATGGGGGAATGGGTGCTGCACAAGGTCTGCTGCCAGTTGCAGGCCTGGCGGCGCGCGGGCCTGCCCGTTGTGCCGGTGGCCGTGAACCTGTCGGCGCACCAGTTCGACGAGCGCATCGTCGGCACGGTGCGGCGCGTACTGGACGACTGCGGGCTCGAACCCGGCCTGCTCGAACTGGAGCTGACCGAGAGCGCGTCGATGGCCGACGCGGACAAGAGCATCGCGCTGCTGGCGCGGCTGAAGGGAATGGGCATCCGGCTCGCCATCGACGATTTCGGCACCGGCTATTCGAACCTGAACTACCTGAAGCGGTTCCCGGTCGACCGCCTGAAGCTGGACCGCTCGTTCGTGCGCGACCTGGAGACCGATGCCGACGACCTGGCGATCGCGCGCGCCGTCGTCGCGATGGCGCACGGCCTGCGGCTGTCGGTGGTGGCGGAAGGGGTGGAGACGGCCGGCCAGCTGGCTTTGCTGGCCGACCTCGGATGCGACCTCGTGCAGGGCTGGTTGTTCAGCCGCGCCGTGCCGGCGGAAGAATTCGCCCGGCTGCTGGCGGCCGGGCAGATGCCGGCCGCCGCGTGATCAGCTGCCGATATAAACTATCTTGAAGGCGAAGAGGGCGGCGATCACCCAGATCACGGGCTTGACTTCGCGCGCGCGGCCCGTTGTCAGCTTGAGCAGCGCGTAGGTGATGAAGCCGAATGCGATGCCTTCCGCGATCGAGTAGGTGAACGGGATCACGAGCGCCGTGATCGCGGCCGGAACCGCTTCGGTCGTGTCGTTCCACTCGATGTCGCCCAGGTCGCGCAGCATCAGGCACGCGACGAACAGCAGCGCGGGCGCCGTCGCGTACGCGGGGACGACGCCTGCCAGCGGGGCGATGAACAGGCAAGCCAGGAACAGCACGGCCACGGTCAACGCCGTGAGACCCGTGCGGCCGCCGGCCTGCACGCCCGACGCGCTTTCGATATACGCGGTCGTGCTCGACGTGCCCAGCACGGAGCCGGCGACGATCGCGGCGCTGTCGGCCAGCAGGGCCTTGTTCAGGCGCTCCATCTTGCCCTCCACGAGCAGGCCCGCGCGGCTGGCGACGCCCATCAGCGTGCCGGTCGCATCGAACAGCTCGACGAGGAAGAACACGAGCACCACGTTGAGGATGCCGGCGCCGAGGGCGCCCTTGATGTCCAGCTGGCCGAAGGTCGGCGCGATCGACGGCGGGGCCGAGACAAGGCCGTGGAACGTGTTCCCGCCGAAGAAGAACGAGAGGATCGTCACGACGACGATGCCGATCAGGATCGCGCCGCGCACCTTCAGGCGGTCGAGGGTGACGATCAGCAGGAAGCCGACGACGGCCATGATGGCCTCCGGCTTGTGCAGGTCGCCCGCCTGCACGAGCGTCGCCGGGCTGGCCACGACGATGCCGGCGCTCTTCAGCGCGATCAGCGCGAGGAACATGCCGAGACCCACCGTGATCGCCACGCGCAGCGAACGCGAGATGCCGTTTACGATCATCGCGCGCAGCCCGAACACGGAGACGAGGATGAACAAACAGCCCGACACGAACACGGCGCCCAGCGCCGCCTGCCAGGGTACCTTCATGCCCAGCACGACGGCGTAGGCGAAATAGGCGTTCAGGCCCATGCCGGGCGCCATCGCGATCGGGTAGTTGGCGTACAGGCCCATCACGAGACTGCCCAGTGCCGCGACGAGGCACGTCGCGACGAACACCGCGTCCTTCGGCATCCCGGCGTCGCCCAGGATCGTGGGATTGACGAAGATGATGTACGCCATCGTCAGGAACGTGGTGACGCCGGCGAGGATTTCGGTCCGCGTGTCGGTGCCGCTCTGGCGCAATTTAAAAAATGAGTCGAGCATTCTTGGATCCATGATTGTAGTGATGGCCGTGGCCGTTGTATCCATGCATCACGAGCCGATGACCGAAGCATAACATCCGCACCAACGGCCGCGAAGGCACAAAGTCCTTGCACTGGTAATATATTAGGCCTACCATCCTGATATATCAGATTTAGCCACCAAGGAGCTACACGCTATGACCGCCTTCATGGACCAGGATTTCCTCCTCACCACCGACGTCGCCCGCAAGCTTTATCATGAAGTTGCCGCCGACCTGCCGGTCATCGACTACCACTCGCACCTGCAGCAGGGCGAGATCGCCGAGCGCAAGACCTTCCGCAACATCGCCGAGCTGTGGCTGGGCGGCGACCATTACAAATGGCGGCTGATGCGCACGGCCGGCGTGCCGGAGGAATACTGCACGGGCGACCGCTCGGACAAGGAAAAATTCCTGGCCTTCTGCAAGGTGCTGCCGCTCGCCATCGGCAACCCGATCTATCACTGGAGCCACCTGGAACTGCGCCGCATCTTCGGCATCGACCTGGTCATCAACGAGAAGAACGCGGAAGCGATCTGGGAGCAGGCGAACGCGAAGCTGGCCGGCATGGACACGTGGACGTTCCTGGAGCAGGCCAAGGTGGAAATCGCCTGCACGACGGACGACCCGGCCGACGACCTGCTGCAGCACGCCGAGATCGCGCAATCGGCGCTGAAGACCCGCGTGCTGCCGGCCTACCGTCCGGACAAGGCCATGCGCATCAACAACCCGGGCTTCGAACAATACGTGGCCCGCCTTTCCGACGTGGCGGGCGTGAAGATCGATTCGTTCACCTCGTTGATCGCCGCGCTGGCCAACCGTGTGGAATACTTCCATGCGCGCGGCGGCCGTATTTCCGACCACGCGATCGACATCCCGCTGCCGACCGTCGCCGCGACGGCCGACCAGCTGGACGGCCTGTTCGCCAAGCGCATGCGCGGCGAGCTGCTGGGCGACCTCGAACAGGCGCAATACCTGCGCGGGCTGCTGGAGGCGATCGGGGGAGTCTATGCGAAATACGACTGGACGATGTGCTTCCACATCGGTGCCATGCGCAACAACAACCAGCGTATGCTGGAGACTTTGGGTCCGGATACCGGCTTCGATTCGATCTCGGACATGACGACCAGTAACGGCCTCGTGGCGCTGCTGTCGGCGCTCGACTCCCGTAAACAGCTGCCGAAGACGATGCTGTTCAACCTGAACCCGGCGATGAATGAAGTGCTTTCGACGATGATCGGCAATTTCCAGGACGGCAGCGTGGCCGGCAAGGTGCAGTTCGGCCCGGCCTGGTGGTTCAATGACCACAAGCTCGGCAACCTGAACCAGATCCTCGCGTTCGGCAACCACTCCGTGCTGGGCATCTTCGTGGGCATGGTGACGGACTCGCGCAGCTTCGCGTCGTACCCGCGCCACGACTATTTCCGCCGCCTCGTGTGCCGCCAGCTCGGCGAATGGGTCGCCAGCGGCGAGTATCCGGAAGACTACGATGCGCTGGCGACCATCGTGCGCGGTATCTGCTACGAAAACGCCAAGAACTACTTCAAGCTCTGATTGGGCAACCATGCAAAAAGTAATCTGCATTCACCCGGACGACAGCATGCTGGTCGCCCTGACCGACCTGGCGCCGGGTGATGTCGTGACGTGGAGCGGGGAGAACATCCTCGTCGCAACAAAGATCAAGACCAAGCACAAGCTGGCGCGCCGCGCCTTCGCCGAGGGCGAGCTGCTGACCATGTACGGCGTCGTCGTCGGCAAGGCGACGCAGCCGATCCGCAAAGGGGAGGCCGTCACGACGGACAACCTCGCGCATTACGCGTCCGAGGTCGAGATCGGGGAATCGAAGCCGTATACGTGGACGCCTCCGGACGTCGCCGACGTGAAGGACGCCACGTTCGACGGCGTCGTGCGTGCGGATGGCCGCGTGGGCACCGCCAACTACTGGCTGATCTTCCCGCTCGTGTTCTGCGAGAACCGCAACGTGGAACACCTCCGCAATGCGCTGGAAGGCCCGCTGGGCTATGCGACCAATGATCTTGCCTCGCTCACCTTCCAGCTGCTGGGCGAGGACATGGAAGCGCCGAAACCCGTCGTGCGCCCGTTCCCGAACGTGGACGGCGTGCGCATCATCACCCACAACGGCGGCTGCGGCGGCACGCGCGCGGACGCGCGTTCGCTGTGCAAGATCCTCGCCGCGTATGCCGACCACCCGAACGTGGCCGGCATCACCGTATTCTCGCTGGGCTGCCAGAACGCGCAGATCGGCATGTTCAAGGATGCCCTCGCGAAGCAGAACCCCGACTTCGCCAAGCCCGTGCTGATCTACGAACAGCAGCAATGGGACAGCGAAGAAAAGATGATGAAGGCGGTGCTGCAGGACACCCTGACGCACCTGAAGGACGCGAACAAGGTGCAGCGCCGGCCGATGCCGCTGTCGCACCTGAAGATCGGCGTCAAATGCGGCGGCTCGGACGGCTTTTCCGGCATCTCCGCCAACCCGGCGATGGGCTATGTGTCGGACATGGTCGTCGCCGTCGGCGGTTCGTCGATCCTCGCGGAATTCCCCGAACTGTGCGGCGTGGAGTCGTCGCTGATCGAACGCTGCGTGGAAGACGAGGACAAGCGCCGCTTCCTCGGCATGATGCGCGACTTCGAACAGCGCGCGCTGGCCGTCGGCACGCACTTCGCCGACAACCCGAGCCCCGGCAATATCCGCGACGGCCTGATCACCGATGCCATGAAATCGGCCGGCGCCGCGAAGAAGGGCGGCACGTCGCCGATCGTCTCCGTGCTGGACTACGGCGAGCAGACGGACAAGCAAGGCCTGGCACTGCTGTGCACCCCGGGCGGCGACGTCGAATCCGTCACCGGCATCGTGGCGTCCGGCGCGAACGTCGTGCTGTTCTCGACGGGCCTCGGCACCCCGACCGGCAATCCGATCGTGCCCGTGCTGAAAATCTCCAGCAACAGCCGCGTGGCCGCGAAGCTGTCCGACCTGATCGACTACGACTGCGGCCCGATCATCGAAGGCAAGCCGCTGCCCGACGTGGCGAAAGGCCTGTTCGACATGGTCGTGGCGACGGCGGGCGGGCAATACAAGTGCAAGGCCGACCGGCTGCAGCAATACGACTTCATTTTCTGGAAACGCGATATTTCGCTGTAAGGGCAGACCCATGACTCAACTTCGTCGTACCACTCCGTTCGCACTGCCGGTCAAGATCCTGCAGTTCGGGCAGGGGAATTTCATGCGCGGTTTCTTCGACTGGCAAATCGACCTGCTCAACGAGCGCACGGGCCTGGACGCCGGCGTCGTCGTCGTGCGCCCGCGCGGCGGTGGCTCGGCCCCGCTGCTGGACGTGCAGGACGGCCTGTTCACCGTGCTCGTGCGCGGCCTGGACGAGGCCGGGCTGCCGGTCAAGCAGTACCGCAAGGTCGAATGCGTGCAGCGCGAGATCGATCCGGCCACGATGTACGCCGACTACCTGGCCCAGGCGTCGAACCCCGACCTGCGCTTCATCGTCTCCAACACGACGGAGGCGGGCATCGTCGTCAACGACACCGATGGCCAGGCCGACGCGCCGCCGGTGACGTTCCCCGCCAAGCTCACGCAACTGCTGTTTGCCCGCTACCAGGCGTTCGGCGGCGCCCAGGACAAGGGCCTCGTCCTGCTGCCCTGCGAACTGATCGACAAGAACGGCGAAGCGCTGAAGAACGCCGTGCTGCACTACGCGCGCCTGTGGGACCTGCCGGCCGGCTTCGCCGCGTGGATCGGCGACGCCTGCACGTTCTGCAACACGCTCGTCGACCGCATCGTCACCGGCTACCCGGCCGCGGACGCCGCGCAGGTCGAGCAGGAACTGGGCTACGCGGACCCGTTCCTCGTGGCGGCCGAGTACTACTACCTGTTCGTGATCCAGGGCCCGGCGTCGGTCGGCGAAGAGCTGAAGCTGGCGGGCGCGGATCTCAACGTGAAACTCGTCGACGACATCACGCCGTACAAGAAGCGCAAGGTCGGCATCCTGAACGGCGGCCACACGACCCTCGTGCCGGTCGCGCTGCTGGCGGGCCTGGAAGCGGTCGGTCCGGCCGTCGACGACGCCCAGGTGGGCGCGTTCCTGCGTGCGGCCATCGACGACGAGATCATCCCGGCGCTGGAGATGGACCGCGCGCAACTGGAAGCGTTCGCCGCCGACGTGCTGCGCCGCTTCCGCAATCCGGCCATCCACCACCGGCTGGCGGCGATCGCCCTGAACAGCTGGAGCAAGTTCGCCGCGCGCGTGCTGCCGCAACTGCTGCGCTACGCCGAACTGCACGACGGCCGCCTGCCGCGCCGCCTCGTGCTCGCCATGGCCGCGACGATGGTGCTGTACCGCGGCGGCGTCATCGACCTCGCGGACGATCCGGTCACGCTGGCATGGTTCAAGGCCGGCTGGGACAAGGTCGGCAGCGGTGAATGGGCGCTGGACGACCTGGCCCACGGCTGGCTCGGCCACGCCGCGCTGTGGGGCAGGGACCTGAACGCCGTGCCGGGACTGGCCGCGCAACTGGCCGCGAACCTGCGCGCCATCGAACAGCAGGGCATCCGCGCACTGCTGGCTTAAAACACGACGACATCCGATCGAGAGAGACCGCCGGCGCCTCCGCGCCGAGCGGTCCGGGATCTTGCGCGCCCAAAAAACGGCGCCGGAGGAGACAACATGAGCAAAATGAAGGGCATGCGCTGGTGGATGGTAGGGCTGGTCACGCTGGGCCTGATCGTCAACTACCTGGCGCGCAACACGCTGTCGGTCGCGGCGCCGACGATGATGGCGGAACTGCACATCGACACGAAGCAGTATTCGTACATCGTCGTCGCGTGGCAGGTCTGCTACGCCGTCATGCAGCCCGTGGCCGGCTTCGTGCTGGACGCGATCGGCACCAAGATCGGCTTCGCCGTGTTCGCGTTCGCCTGGTCGCTGGCCTGCGCCTGCGCCGCGCTGGCCTCGGGCTGGCAGAGCATGGCGTTCTTCCGCGGCCTGCTCGGGCTGACGGAGGCGGCGGGCATCCCGGCCGGCGTCAAGGCGACGACGGAGTGGTTCCCGGCGAAGGAACGGTCGGTCGCCATCGGCTGGTTCAACATCGGCTCGTCGATCGGCGCCCTGTGCGCGCCGCCGCTCGTCGTGTGGGCGATCCTGCACGCGGGCTGGAAGTCGGCGTTCGTCATCGTGGGCGGGCTGGGCATCGCGTGGACCCTGCTGTGGGTCGTGTTCTACAAGCACCCGCGCGACCAGAAACTGCTGTCCGATGCGGAGCGCGACCACATCCTGTCGGGCCAGGAAGCAAAGCACCAGGACAGCGCCGCGAAGGCGTCGTGGCGCGAGATCGTCAGGAACCGGAACTTCTGGTCGATCGCGATCCCGCGCTTCCTGTCCGAGCCGGCGTGGCAGACGTTCAACGCGTGGATCCCGCTGTACATGGCGACGGAGCGCCACATGGACCTGAAGGAGATCGCGGTGTTCGCGTGGCTGCCGTTCCTCGCCGCGGACATCGGCTGCGTGCTGGGCGGCTATCTGTCGCCGTTCGTGCACCGGCATTTCAATGTCTCCCTGTTCGCGTCACGCAAATGGGTCGTCGCGTTCGGCGCGCTGTGCATGATCGCCCCGGGCTGCATCGGCCTCGTGGCCAGCCCGTACACCGCGATCTTCCTGCTGTGTATCGGCGGCTTCGCGCACCAGACGCTGTCCGGCGCGCTGTACGCGATCACGTCCGACGTCTTCGGCAAGAACGAAGTGGCGACCGCCACCGGGCTGGCCGGCATGTCCGGCTACCTGGGCGCGACCCTGTTCACGCTGGTGTTCGGCGTGGTGGTCACGCACGTGGGCTATAGCCCGCTGTTCGTCGTGCTGGCGGTGTTCGACGTGCTGGCGGCGGTCGTCGTCTGGACCCTGGTCCGTGACGGCGGTCCGCGCACGCCCCGCAAAACAGATGCCCCGGCCGTCGCCGGCATCCGGTAAACTCTCGCCGACACTCAACACAAGGACCCACGATGGCAGCACACACCGTCTACGCGATCGGCGAATGCATGATCGAACTGCAGAAGCACGGCGAACAGGGCACGCTCGACTACCGCTTCGGCGGCGACACGCTGAACACGGCCGTGTACATGGCCCGCCTGCTCGACCCGGCCGTCGCCGACGTGGCCTATGTGACGGGCCTGGGCCAGGACGGCATGTCCGCCGAGATGCTGGCCGCGTGGGAGCGCGAAGGCATCGCCACCGCCAGCGTGCTACGCCTGGCCGACCGGCTGCCCGGCATCTACATGATCGAGACGGACCCGGATGGCGAGCGCCGCTTCCACTACTGGCGCAAGGATTCCGCCGCGCGCCACTGGATGGCGGCGCCGGGCGCCGACCGGGTACTCGCGCAACTGGCCGAGGCGCGCATGGTGTACCTGTCCGGCATCAGCCTCGCGATCCTGTCCCCGGGCGACCGCGACGTGCTGGTCGCGACGCTGGCGCGGTGCCGCGCGGCGGGCGGCAAGGTCGTCTTCGACAACAACTACCGGCCGCGCCTGTGGGAGAGCGCGGACACGGCGCGCGACGTCTACGGCCGCGTGCTGGCCCATGCCGACATCGCGCTGCTCACGCTGGACGACGAGGTCGCGCTGCATGGTCCGGGCGACGCGTCCGGCGCGATCGAGCGCACGCGCACGCTGGGCGTGCGCGAGATCGTCGTCAAGTGCGGCGGCGATCCGGCGGTCGTCTGGCACGACGGCACGGTGCACGAGGTGGCGCCGGAGCCCGTGAGCGACGTGATCGACACGACGGCCGCCGGCGATTCGTTCGGCGCCGCCTACATGGCCGCGCGCCTGTCGGGCAAGGGGCCGGAAGACGCCGCGCGCGCCGGGCACCGCCTGGCCGGCACGGTGATCCGCCACCGCGGCGCGATCATCCCGCGCGACGCGATGCCGAATTCGCTACACTTCCGACCATGAACCACCAGGCCCCACCCAATCCCGTGACCGAGGCGGAGAACGGCCTGTCCGCGTCGCGCCGCGTCTACCTGTGCCTGCGCCGGCGCATCGTCGAAATGGACATGCTGCCCGGCACCCGCGTCGTCGAGCGCGACATCGCCGAGGAGTTCGGCACGAGCCGTACGCCCGTGCACGAGGCCGTGCAGCGCCTCGCGGACGAGGGCCTGATCGAGATCGTGCCGCGTTCGGGCACGTTCGTGTCCCGCATCCCGCTCGACGCGCTGGACGAGGCCAACCTCGTGCGCCACGCGCTGGAGACGGCGATCATCGAAAAGGCGGCCGAGCGCGTGGGACCGGACGACGTGGCACGCCTGCGCGCGATCCTGGCCGAGCAGGAGGCTGCCATCACCGCGAACGACTTCGGCACGTTCCACCGCACGGACGAGCGCTTCCACGCACTGCTGGCCGAGCTGTCCGGCTATCCGGGCGTGTGGCCGATCATCCAGCAGGCCAAGACGCAGATGGACCGCTACCGCCAGCTCACCCTGCCGCTGGAAGGCCGCATGGCCGGGGTGCTGGAAGAGCACCGGTCCGTCGTCGACGCGATCGAGGCGCGCGACCCGGCCCGCGCGGTGGCCGCCATGCGCGAACACCTCGACCATGTGATGCCGGTGCTGGAAATCACCCGCAAGCTGCGTCCGGAATTCTTCACGACGCACCTCGACGCGCGCCCCGCACGCTGACGCGTTCTTCGCCCCGCGCGACCGATTTGTTACCATGGTGGTTCGTAAACTTTGATGAAGTCAGCCATGCCCAACAACAAGCGCCCGGCCAAGGGCCCGTCGGCCCAGCCCAACCGAAGGTCCGCGACGCCGGCCAAGCCGGCCAAGACGGCCAAGACGGCCAAGCCGGTGGAAGCGGATCCCGACGAGCTCGCCCAGAACCTCGTCGACCTGGCGCTCGAGATCACCGAGCGCGAAGGCCCCGACGCGGCCGCGCTCACCGCGCGCCAGGAAGAACTGACCGTGCTCGTGCGCCGCATGCTGCGCCGCAAACACGACGACGTGCTGTACGGCGCCATCGAAGTGGCGAAATACACGGATCCCGATTGCTGCCGCCTGCTGCGCGAGCGCGTGGAAGAAGAGGCCGCGACGTACCACGTCCGTGGCGACGACGAGATGGAACTCGAAATCGACGCCTTCATGATCCCGCTGTTCGTGCACAGCACGGGCGGCCTCGTGCAGGAAGACGTGTTCCGCGACGACGCCGATTTCGACGCCCTGATGGACAGTTTCCGGCAATCCGGCCTCGCCAGCGCCGCCACGCGCATCGTGCTCGTGCGTCACCTGTACGACCTGGACGCCGTCGACCGCATCCGCTACAGCCACCTGCAGGAGATGCTGCGCGAAGCCGCGCAGGCGATGCGCTCGCGCAAGCTCGTCGCCACGCCCGCCATCGAGGCCAGCATGCGGCCGTGGATCGGCGGCGACTACGAACCGGAGGACGACGCGATGGAACTGCGCTTCCTGCTCGGCTTCGCGCTGAAACCGGTCGACGATCCGTTCTACAAGGTGCCGTCCGGCGAGGCGGCGTCCGATGCGTACTTCGAAGGCCGCATGGCCCGCTACCGCATGTGGGCCGGCAGCGTATCGCCGCTGCTGCAGCGCTGCCTGTCGCGCCACCCGGCCGAAGTCGAGCTGAATTTCCTGTACCAGGATCTGTTCTACGGCGCCAAGGAACAGGGCGTGGGCGAGCTGTCGATGCTCGCCACCCTGGCCGAGGTCAACCAGAAACTGGAAGAGCAGCAGCGCCCGCCGGACCGCATCAAGGCCGTCGTCGCGCCGCTGGAGGCCAATGGCGAACCGGTGCTGCGCATCAACCTGTACCCGCTGGACGGCGGCGCGCCGCTGGCCACCGTCGACAAGCCGCTCGACCTGGCCGCGCACCTGGAGGCCGAGCTGGAAGACTTGTGCGATGCGCTGGGCACGGTCGGCCTCGACGGCGTGCTGCTGGCCCGCAGCTTCGATACCGCCGGCGAACCGGAAGACGCGGAACCCTATCTTTCGGCCTGAGGGCCGTTGCCTCGGCCGTTCAAACCCGGAAAAACGAATTCATGCCACGGGCGCACCCCTTCGTCGCAGCGTCCGCCGGGTCGTCATGGCGTCGATACAATGATCCTTGTCGAACGTTACCAGGGGTCCATCATGACTGTTCCATTCCGCCTGCCGGCCGTGCCGCAGGACCACAAGCTGGCACGGCGCTATATCGTGCAAACGATCCTGCGGCATGGTGCGACCGTCGTGCTGGCGTGGGTGGTCATCCTGGCCTTCGGGCTGATCCTTGCATGGCGCTTCGAAAGCCTGCGCCATCTCGACGTCTGGAACCTGCCCACCACGCTGCTGGTGTCGCTGGTTCTGCCGTTGCTGGGATGCAGCGCGACCGCCTTCGGCCTGGCCCGGCAGCATCTCGATGGTTTGCGGGCGTCCGGCACGCCGCTGACCAGCGACTGGATGGCTGCGCGTGTCCGGCGCGAAGCAAGCTCGGCGTTCGACCCCATGACGACATTCGATCTGTGCGCCGAAGTCCTGTCCAGTGTCGGCGCCGGTACAGCGCTGGGCTACGCCGGTCCGCCTGCATTCGACCACGACCCGTTCCACGGAACGATGGCCCTTGGCTCCCGCCGACCGCTGCGGCTCCACAACCATGTCCGCATCCGGATCAGCCGCGATGACGGCGGTACGACCCGTATCCGTATCGAACACCTCCCCGGACTGCAGTTATTCCTTGCGCCCGGCCAGGCGTTGCAGGCGGTGGAAACGGTGGCGGGCCTGCTCCGCGAACGCCTGCGCCAGCGTGGACTGGCGATCGAGACCGCCCGGCGCGCGCAAGAACTCGAGCGGGCGGCCCTGCATGCCCGGCTGAGCGCCCTGCAGGCCCAGGTGGAGCCGCATTTCCTGTTCAATACGCTGGCCAACCTGAAATATCTGATCCGCACCGACCCGGAACGCGCCCAGGGCATGCTCGACAGCCTGGTGGGCTATTTGCAGAGCGCGCTGCACGACATGCGCGCCGTCTCGTCGACGCTTGGACGCGAACTGGCGTTGGCACGCAACTACCTGTCGCTCATGAGCGTGCGCATGGGGCCGCGCCTGCGCTTCCGGATCGATGCGCCCGATGACCTGCTTTCCGTGCCGATGCCCCCGGCGATGCTGATCTCCCTGGTCGAGAATGCCGTCAAGCATGGGCTGGAACGCGCGACCCGGCCCGGCACGGTCACGATCGCCGCGCGCGCCGAAGGCGGCGCCCTGCGGTTGCTGGTGCACGACGACGGCGTCGGTTTCACCGACCAGGCAGGGCAGGGGTTCGGACTATCCAATCTCCACGAGCGCCTCGCCTTGCTGTATGGCGGCGCCGCATCGCTGACGGTTTCCGGGGCGGCCGAAGGCGGCGTGGAAGCGGTCCTGACCCTGCCGCTGGCCGCGACCGGAGCCTGACATGCCAATCGCCCTCATCGTCGAAGACGAACCGTTGCTGCGTGCGGAACTCCGCGACCAGCTGCACGCACTGTGGCCCGAACTGGAGATCGGCGCGGAGGCCGAGAACGGCATCGAGGCCGTGGCGTTCGTCGAGTCCCTGCGACCGGACGTCGTGTTCCTCGACATCCAGGTGCCGGGCCTGGACGGGCTGGAAGTCGCGCGCCACATCCCGGACGCCACCCAGGTCGTGTTCGTCACCGCCTATGCCGAACACGCGCTGCGGGCGTTCGAGACGGGCGCCGCCGACTATCTCGTGAAGCCCCTCGATACCGGACGGCTGATGCAAACGGTCAAGCGCCTCAAAGCGCGCGGACGTGACGGCAACAGGCCGGCCGCCGATCTCTGGCGGCAACTGTCCAGCCCGCCGGCACCCGTCACCTACCTGAAATGGCTCAGGGCTTCCGTGGGCAATATCGTGCGCCTGGTGATGGTGAGCGACGTGCAGTTTTTCCAATCCGACGGCAAATACACGCGTGTCGCCACGGCGGGCGGGGATGCGCTGATACGGCTGCCGCTGAAGGCCTTGATCGAACAGCTCGATCCCAGCCAGTTCGTGCAGGTGCACCGCGCCGCGATCGTCAACCTGCAGGCCATCGACCACATCGTCCGGGACGGGACGGCGATGGAAATCCTGCTCAAGGGCAGGACCGAAAAACTCGCCGTGAGCGAGGCGTACGGCCGCCAGTTCCGTCAGATGTGACCCCGTTTTTGCGGCACTGCACACGTCGTCACGCAAGCGTAGATGATGCCACTTCGTAGTGTTTTTTCTATTGTCCGCGTAGGAGGGAACCTACATTTTTTGGCACTCTGCCGAGCTCTCCTAGGGAGACCCGGACCGCAAGGTGTCCACTAGGTTTCCCAATGCAAATATTGCAATGCATAAATGAAAATATTAAGAATTTTGCATGATACGATTCACTGGTCCGGCACCTGATCTGTCGGTGTTTTCCAGAGCATCGACGCATCAGGTTCCGGCCTTGAATCCAGATCAACTAGAACGCCCCAAGGCGAAAGGAAATCAACATGCCGACCCTGATCGTGTTTTGCCATCTGCGCTGGGACTTTGTCTTCCAGCGCCCCCAGCACCTCATGACTCGCCTGGCGGAACACTACCGAATCCTGTTTGTCGAGGAGCCGGTGTATGACGAGGGCAAGGCGCACCTGAAGAAGACGGCCGTTGCGCCGAACATCACGGTGTGCCAGCCGCATACCGGCATCCAGGCACCCGGCTTCCATGACGACCAGATCCCCACGCTGCAAACGCTGCTGGCCGACCTCGTCCCGGAAGGCGAGCGTCCCGTCGTCTGGTTCTACACCCCGATGGCCCTGCCGCTGCTGCAAGGCTTCGATCCGGCACTCGTCATCTACGACTGCATGGACGAACTGGCGGCCTTCAAGAACGCCCCGAAACAATTGCTGCAGCGCGAAAACGCACTGCTCAACATCGCCGACCTGTGCTTCACGGGCGGTCCGAGCCTGTACCAGTCCAAGCGCGAGCGCCACGCCAACGCGCACTGCTTCTCGAGCAGCGTCGACGCGAAACACTTCCAGAAGGCGCTGGACCGCGACTACAGCCACCCGGAGCAGGCGCACGTCGCCCGTCCGCGCCTGGGCTTCTACGGCGTCATCGACGAGCGCTTCGACACCGACCTCGTAAGCCAAGTGGCCCAGGCCCGTCCGGACTGGCAGATCGTCCTGGTGGGTCCGGTCGTGAAGATCGACCCGGCCAACCTGCCGCGCGCGCACAACATCCACTACATGGGCCAGCGCACGTACGAACAGTTGCCGCAATTCCTGGCCGGCTGGGACGTCTGCCTGCTGCCGTTCGCGCTGAACGAGTCGACCAAGTTCATCAGCCCGACCAAGGTGCTGGAATACATGGCGGCCGAACTGCCGTCCGTCAGCACCCCGATCACGGACGTGAAGGTGCCGTACGGCGACGTCGTCGCGATCGCGGACACGCCAGAGAAATTCATCGCCGCCTGCGAGCGCATGCTGGCCATGAACGACGAGCAGCAGGCCGCGCTGAAGGAGCGCATGCGCGCCATCGTCGCCAACACGTCGTGGGACAAGACGGCCGCCAGCATGCACCACCTGATCCAGACGACTGCCCCGAGCAACAAGGCCCAGCGCTTCCTCGCCCAAGCGGAACAGCAGGACTTCGACGACGTCGTCAACGCCGAGAACGTCAATCCGCTGCCGATCGCCGCACTGGCCGCGCGCATGACGCCGAAGGACGGGATGGCAAAGGCAGCAGGCTGAGCGCAGGAATCGCTCAACCGGGCGATTAAATCGCCCAAACCCGCAAGACCGGTGGCGAACGTGAATACAATTCGCGCATGCGCATGTATTCACTCTTCATCGGTCTTCTGCTGTCGCTCGTCTGCGGCGTCGCGGGAGCGCAGGGCACGGCGACCTGGATCTGGTCCCCGGGCGATTTCGAGATCTGGCTCTCCAACCGGATGCAGGCGCAGCGCGTCGAGCGCGACGTCGCCTGGCCCCCGTTCTGGCGCCTGTACAACCACCAGCCGCAGGTGAACTTCATCCGGCAGGTCGACCTGGCCGCGCCGGAAGACATCGACATCGCCGTCGAAGGCATCCACAACGTCGCCATCGACGGCCGGTTCGTGCAAGGCGACCAGCGCCACGTGCGCGTCCCCGCCGGCAAGCACACGCTCAACCTGCAGGTCTATAACGCGGCCTCGCCGCCGGCCGTGTTCGTGCAGGGACCGACGATCCGCTCCGACGCGTCGTGGTCGGTCGGTCCGCGTCCCGGTGCGCCGACGGCCCATGCGGCGCACTGGAACCTCGCCGCGCCGGACACGCCGCCATCCCGCTACCGCCTGCCCACCCGCGAGATCCCGGCCGTCGCCGTCACGCGCGCGGAGGGCGCCATCCTCGTCGACTTCGGCCGGGAGACGACGGGCTTCGTCAAGCTGAAGAACCTCGCGGGCAGCGGCAAGATCGCCTTGTACTACGGCGAGTCGAAAGAGGAAGCGTTGTCCGTGGAGGGCGCCGAAACCCTCGACCGCTTCACCCTCGCGGACCACCGCGGCGACTTCGTCGCGCCCACGTCGCGCGCCATGCGCTACGTGAACATCCGCTTCGATGGCGGCATACACATCGACGACGCGGCGCTGCTGTACGAATACCTGCCGGTCGCGCACCGCGGCACGTTCAAGAGTTCCGACGAGGAATTGAACCGGATCTGGGACGTCGCCCAGCGCACGCTGGAACTGAACACACGCGAATTCTTCATCGACGGCGTCAAGCGCGACCACTGGGTCTGGTCCGGCGACGCCGTGCAGACCTACCTGATGAACTACTACACGTTCTTCGACAGCGATACGGTCAAGCGGACGACGTGGGCGCTGCGCGGCGCGGATCCGGTCGACATGCACATCAACACGATCCTGGATTACTCCCTGTACTGGTTCATCGGCATCCGCGACTACTACCAGTACACCGGTGACGCGGACTTCGTGAAGAGCGTCTACCCGCGCATGACGACCCTGATGGACTTCGTGCTCGCGCGCCGCAACGCGAACGGCATGCTGGAAGGCTTGCCGGGCGACTGGGTGTTCGTCGACTGGGCCGACATGCCGAAGAATGGCGAGCTGACCGTCATCCAGCTGCTGTTCGCCAGGAGTCTCGAAGCGATGGCCGATTGCGCCGCGCTCGCGCACGACGACGCGAAGGCCGCCACGTACCGCCAGCTCGCCGCGGACCTGAAGGCGAAGATCATGGCCGCGTTCTGGGACCCGCGGCGGCAGGTATTCATCCACGGCCGCAAGGACGGCAGGATCGACCCGCTCGTCACACGCCATCCGAACATGTTCGCGCTGATGTTCGGCTACCTGGACGACGCGCAGGCGGCCGCCGTGCGCCGCAACGTCCTCACGAGCGACACGGTGCCGAAGATCACGACCCCGTACATGCGCTTCTACGAACTCGCGGCGCTGGCGGAAAGCGGGCAGCAGCGCTACGTCACGGGCCAGATCAAGGATTACTGGGGCGGCATGCTGCGTGCAGGCGCGACGTGCTTCTGGGAGCAGTACGACCCGAAGGTGGAGGGCGCCGCGCGCTACGCGATGTACGGCAAGCCGTTCGGCATGAGCCTGTGCCACGCCTGGGGCGCGAGTCCGCTCTACCTGCTCGGCAAATACTACCTGGGCGTGAAGCCGACGCAGCCCGGCTACGCGGCCTATGTCGTCGAGCCGGACCTGGGCGGCCTCGCATGGATCGACGGGAAGGTGCCGACGCCGCACGGCGACATCGCCGTGTACGCGGACGCGCAGACGATCCGGGTGACGCCCGTGGCAGGGCAGGGCGTCCTGCGGTTCACGAGTGCGAGCGCACCCCGCAGCGACGGCGGGACGATCCGCAGGATCGGCGAGCGGCGCTACGAGCTGGCGCTGGAAGGAGGGAAGACGGTCACCGTCGTGCGGACAAAATAAGCTGTTGCGGGGACTCCTTGGGTGCATCTATAATCCGGCCTGTACGTTATAGATTAAAAACCACGGAGACCGAATTGCGCCGCTCACTTCTTTCCACCCTCATCCTGTGCGGGCTGTTCGCCAGTCCGCTGGCATCCGCTGCCGACCAGGCCGTCCAGCTGACGCACGTGGCCGGCCCGTTCGCCGCCGATCCGGCCTCGCTGGACAAATACGAAACGCCGGACTGGTTCCGCGACGCGAAGTTCGGCATCTGGTCGCACTGGGGCCCGCAGGCCGTGCCGCGCGCCGGCGACTGGTATGCGCGCAATATGTACATCTACGGCACGCCGCAGTACGAACACCACCTCAAGCACTATGGCCACCCGAGCAAGTCCGGCTACAAGGACATCATCCCGCTGTGGAAAGCCGAGAAATTCGATCCCGACGCCCTGATGGCGCTGTACGCCAAGGCCGGCGCGAAGTATTTCGTCAGCATGGGCGTCCACCACGACAATTTCGACCTGTGGGATTCTAAGTACCACCGCTGGAACGCCGTCAAGATGGGCCCGCACCGCGACATCGTCGGCGCCTGGCAGAAGGCGGCCGTCAAGGCGGGCCTGCGCTTCGGCGTGTCCGAGCACCTGGGTGCGAGCTACGGCTGGTTCGGCACGAGCCATGGCCACGACGAGGTGTTCCCGCAGCTCGGCGTGCCGTACGACGGCGCCGATCCGCAGTACGCGGACCTGTACCACCCGAAGCATGACGAGCTGTTCGGCGGCGGCCAGAAGTGGTACACGAAGGACGCGGCATATCACCAGGAATGGTTCAACCGCATCACCGACCTCGTGACGCACTACAAGCCGGACCTGCTCTACACCGACGGCGGCATTCCGTTCGGCGACACCGGCAGGACCCTCGTCGCCAATTTCTACAACGAGAACATCAAGACGCACGGCAAGCTGGAAGCCGTGTACAACCACAAGGACATCGGCTCGGGCGAGTTCCTGCGCAAGGCCGGCGTGCAGGACGTCGAGCGCGGCGTCATGAACGGCATCCAGCCGCTGCCGTGGCAGACCGACACATCGATGGGCGACTGGTTCTACAGCGAGGGCTACAAGTACAAGACCACGCGCGACGTCGTGACCATGCTGGCGGACATCGTCAGCAAGAACGGCAACCTGCTCCTCAACGTCGTGCAGTACCCGGACGGCAGCCTGCCGCCCGAGTCGCGCAAGTTCCTCGACGAGATGGCGGCCTGGATCCAGGTCAACGGCGAAGCCATCTACGGCACGCGGCCGTGGAAGACGTTCGGCGAAGGCCCGACGAAGACGGAGGGCGGCGCGTTCAAGGAAAACGCGGACTATACGGCCGCCGACATCCGCTTCACCACCAAGGGCGGGTCCGTGTACGCCATCACGCTGGGCGAGCCGAAGGGGCAGGTGCGCATCGCCTCGCTCGGTACGAAGGGCGGGCTGGAAAAACGCCCGGTCAAGTCGGTGTCGCTCGTGGGCGCCACCGCGCCGCTGCGCTGGAAGCAGCAGGACGACGCCCTCGTGATCGACGTGCCGGCCAGCCTGCCGACCGCCATCGCCTCCAGCTTCAAGATCGGATTCTGACATGAACATTCGTATGCTGACGCTGGCGGTGCTGGCCGCCTTCAGCGGTGCCGCCAGCGCCGCTTCCGCGGGGCAGGTCGCGGTGACGTCGCCGAACGGGCGGGCCGTCATCAAGATTGCGCGGGACGGCGGCAGTTACGTCGTGACGCGCGGCGGCGAAACGGTGATCGCTGCGTCGCCGCTGGGCCTCGAATTCGACGGCCAGCCGGACCTCGGCGCGCTGGTGCTGGAGAAGGTGACCAAAACGAGCGTGGACCGCGCCATTCCGCTCGTCGCGACCAAGGCGTCGAGCGCGCGCGACCACTACCGCGCCGCGACGCTCCAGTTCCGCGACCGTACGGACGCCACGCGCCGCCTGCTCGTGGACGTGCGCGCCTACGACGACGGCGTCGCCTTCCGCTACCGCATCGACGGCGGCGCACCGGTGCGCCTGCGCGGCGAAAAGACGGGCTTCATGCCTGCGGGCGACCCGGATTGCCTGATCTCCGTGTTCGACGGCGCGCACGAAGTGCCGTTCGCACGCCGGAAGATCACCCAGCTGGACGACAAGAAGGGCTACGACGTGCCGGTCGTGTGCACGACGCCGTCCGGCCGCACCGCCTACGCGATCACCCAGGCTGACCTCGGGGGCTACACGGGTGTGTCGCTGTGGCGCGACGGCGCCGGCCTGCGCGTGCAGCTGTCGCCGGTGCCGGGACGCGCCGCGCCCGTTTACGCATCCCAGGGCGGGTTGCAGACCGCCTGGCGCGTCGTCATGCTGGGCAACCGGCCGGGCGATCTGATCGCCTCGAACCTGGTCGGCAACCTGAATCCCGCCCCGCAGGGCGATTTCAGCTGGGTCAAGCCAGGCAAGGCCGCATGGGACTGGTGGTCGGGTCCGCTCATGGGCATGAAGCCGGACATGGCGGCCTACCGCCGCTTCATCGACTTCGCCGCCGCATCGGGCTTCCCGTACTACCTGATCGACGCGGGCTGGTCCAAAGGCGCCAACGCCGACGCCTGGGTCGCGCTGCCGACCACCGACATCACCCGCACCGCCGACGGCATCGACATGCCGGAACTGGTCAGCTATGCGGCCTCGAAGGGCGTCGGCCTGATCCTGTGGGCCCACTGGGACCACGTGCGGGAGCGCATGGACGAGGTGCTCGACACCTATGCGCGCTGGGGCATCAAGGGCGTCAAGATCGACTTCATGAGCCGCGACGACCAGGACGTGGTCGAGTTCTACGAGCGCGTCGCGCGGGCCACGGCCCAGCGCCACCTGCTGCTGGACCTGCATGGCGCCTACGTCCCGGCCGGCCTGCAGCGCACGTATCCGAACTTCATCACGCAGGAAGGGGTATTGGGCGCGGAGTGGGACAAGATGAAGACGTTCGTCACGCCCGAGCACAACCTGATGTTGCCGTACACGCGCATGCTGGCCGGGCCTCTCGATTACACACCGGGTGGCTTCCGCAACGTCACGCCCGCGGCGTTCCAGGTGCGCGCCGAGCTGCCGTTCGTGCCGAACACCCGCGGCCAGGAACTGGCGAAGTACGTCGTGTACGACAGCCCGCTGCAGATGGTGTCCGACGATCCGGACGCCTACCGCGACGCCGAAGGCTTCGATTTCATCCGCAAGGTGCCGACGGCGTGGGACGAGACGCGCTTCCTGTCCGGCGAGCCGGGCAAGGATATCGTGCTGGCGCGCCGGCTGGGCACGACGTGGTATGTGGGCGCGATGTCCGCGGACGAGGGTGCGACGACGAAGCGCGTGCCGCTGGACTTCCTGCCGGCCGGGCGCTACAAGGCCACGATCTGGGAAGACGGCGCCACGCCGAACAACGTCAAACTGCGCGCAACGGACGTGACGCCGCGCGACGCCCTGGCCCTGGAACTGGCGGGGGCGGGCGGCGCGGTGGTGATCCTCGAGGCCCGTTGATCAGGCCAGCGGGTCGATCGCGAAAGCGGGCATCCGGACGTTTTCGCGCGCGGCCTCGAGGAACTTGTCCGCGGTGAGCAGCGCCTCGTGGATGGTCACGTCCATGTCGAGGTAGCGATAGGTGCCGAGCCGGCCGACGAAAGTCACGTTCGGCTCGGTGCGCGCCAGGTTCACGTATTTTTCCAGCTGCGCCTTTTCGCGCGCCTGGCGGATCGGGTAGTACGGCGTGTCGTTTTCCTCGCACTGGCGGCTGTACTCCATGTAGCAGACCGTGCGCTCGTGCTGTTCCCAAGGCGAGAAGTGCTTGTGCTCGGTGATGCGCGTGTAGGTCTGCGAATCGTCGCAGTAGTTGATCACGGCGTTACCCTGGTAGTCGCCGGTGTCGCGGAAGACTTCGAAATCCAGCGTGCGGTAGGGCAGCCGGCCTTCCACGTGCTTGAACCAGGCGTCGATCGGGCCGCTGTAGAACACGTGGTCGTAGTCCGCCCTGGACGCCGGATCGAAGCGCGTCCCGAGGTGCACCTTGATGCCCGGCACCTTCAGGACGTTTTCCACGAGCGCCGTGTAGCCGTCCTTCGGCATGCCCTGGTACTTGTGGTTGAAGTAGTTGTCGTCGTAATTGAAGCGCACGGGCAGGCGCTTCAGGATGCTGGCCGGCAGTTCGCTCGGATGCAGGCCCCACTGCTTCATCGTGTACGTCTTGAAGAAGGCTTCGTACAGTTCGCGCCCCACGAAGCGCAGCGCCTGTTCCTCGAACGTCTGCGGATTCTCGATCGACTTGTCGCCCAACGACTGGATGAACGCCTGGGCTTCGGCCGGGCGGAACGTCTTGCCGAAGAACTGGTTGATCGTCAGCAGGTTGATCGGCAGCGTGAACACGCGGTTGTTCGTGATCGCCTTCACGCGGTTCACGTAGGGCATGAATTCGGAAAAACGGTTGACGAATTCCCACGCCCGTTCGTTATCGGTGTGAAAAATGTGCGGTCCATACACGTGGACCATGACGCCGGTCTCGCTGTCGCGCTCCGAGTGGCAATTGCCCGCGATGTGGTCGCGCGCCTCGAAGATCTCGACGTTGTAGCCCGCATGGGCCAGCTGGTGGGCGATGACAGCTCCGGAAAACCCAGCACCGACAATGGCAATATTTTTTTTCATTCGCTGATCCTGTTCGAAAAGTGATGTGTGACCCATGCCCGCATGCGCTGCTCGTGACTTGCAGTTACGACACGATAGGAATGTGAAATATAGTGCCAAAAATATATCATCCTTCACCCGTTTGGCCCCGCACAATTGGATGCGGACGAATGCATGATGATTATTCGAACGCGTCACGCAAATGCAAAAACCGCCGGCCGAAGCCAGCGGTTTTCGTCACGACAAGCGGCGAGTGATCAGCGTTTGTTGTCGTTTTTGTGGCTCTGCGAGCCGGCTCGGGCGTGCTGCTCCGGCGTGCCGCCGCGCGTGCCGTTGCCGCTCTGGGAGTTGCCGCGGTTACCGCTCTGGCTGTTGCCGTCGTTCTTGTGGCTCATGGAGCCGGCGCGGCGTGCTTCTTCCGACGTGAACTCGTGGGCATTGCCCGAAGCGTGGGCGGCGCGGCCGCCTTCCGATGCGATGTCGCGCTGCTTTTGCGGGTCCATCGATGCGAAACCGCGGTTGCTGGTATCGCCGCTCTGGTTGTTGCCTTTGTTACCGCCTTGCTGGTTGTTCGATGCCATGATCGTTCTCCTTTAAGTGGGTTGAGCGCATTTGCACTTCCTCTGCCGGATCAGCGTCTCGTGACGCCCGATCGGGAAGAGGTGAGTCCATGGTAAGCCCGTCCTTATGCATGGTGAATAGGACTACCTACGGCTGACTTGTAGGATGAGTCTGTCTATTTTGGTGCAACAATCAGTGCACGGACGGCCCCGGCGGCATCGCATCGCCGCGGCGCAGGAAGGATTCCGCGAGCTTCGGGTCGTCCAGCCGCACGATCGACAGCGGGTGCGCGAACTCGATGCGTTCCTTCTGGAAGCGGCGGTAGATCTCGAGGAAGATCGCCTGCTGCGCATCCATGTGCAGGATGTAGTCCGGGCTGCGGAAGTGGTACACGACTTCGAAATCCAGCGACCACTGACCCCAGCTGAAGAAGTGGGCGCGCTCGAAGTCGACGTTCTGCTGGCTGGAGACGATCTCGCGGATGATCTGCGGGATGCGGCACAGCTGGTCTTCCGGCGTCCCGTACGCGACGCGCAGGACGAACGCCACGCGCCGCGTCTGCATGCGCTTGTGATTGTGGATGCGGCTTTTCAGCAGCTCGCCGTTGGAAAACACCACCTGTTCGCCGCCCAGCCCGCGCACGCGCGTCGTCTTGAGGCCGATGTGTTCCACCGACCCGAGCACGTCGCCGACGATGATGAAATCGCCGACCTCGAACGGCTTGTCCAGCATGATCGACAGCGAAGCGAACAGGTCGCCCAGGATGTTCTGCGTGGCGAGCGCGACGGCCACGCCGCCGATCCCCAGGCTGGCCACGAGGGTCGTGATGTTGATGCCGAAGTTATCGAGGATCATCAGGGTGACGACCACCCACAGCAGCAGCCGCGAGATGAAGCACAGCACGCTGCTCGATGCGCGCCGCGCGCCGTCGACGGGGCCGATGCTGAACCGGTCGCGCCATGCGCGCAATCCCGTGTCGCCCCAGATCGCCGCCTGCAGCAGCAACGATGCGATGGCGATGCGGGTGACGAACTTGTCCTGCCTGGCCGTCAGCTCCAGGAACGTGCTGCCGAAATACACGGCGAACACGAGGATGAACAGCAGATACGTCTTAGCCAGCATCGCCGTGACGAAGTCGTCCAGCCGGGTTTCCGTGCGGCGCGACAGCGCTTCCATGCGCCGCAGCACGAACGCGCGCAGGAACACCATCGCGACGGCACTGCCAAGCGCCACGCCCAGGGCCAGGGCCCAGTCTTCGACACCATTGTTGAGAAAGGAGACATGCCCGGATCGGGACAGGAAGGGAAACGTCATCGACATGATTCACTAAAAACGAAAGCCAGCCGCCAGTGTGCGGGCGGGCGGCATCCGGCCGCGCACAATTGACTTTCGGAAGGGCGCGGCATACATTGTCTTATTTGCATCAATACACCGCCCGACACTGATGGCCTCCGACCAGACCACCAAGATCCTGCTCGTCGACGACCAGCCGGCCAACCTGGCGGTGCTGGAAGCCATCCTGGCGGACCTGGGTCAGACGCTCGTGTCCGTGACGTCCGGCGAGGCGGCGCTGCGCGAAGTGCTGGCCCACGATTTCGCCGTCGTGCTGCTGGACGTGCGCATGCCGACGATGAACGGGTTCGAGCTGGCGGAACTGATCCGCGAGCACCCGCGAACACACAGCCTGCCGATCATCTTCCTCACCGCCGGCGACGCCGACGAATTCCCGCTCGAGCGCGCATATGCGCTGGGCGCGGTCGACTATCTCACCAAGCCGCTCAACCCCATCGTCCTGCGGGCCAAGGTCGCCGTGTTCATCGACCTGTACCGCAAGAACGCGGAACTGGCCCGCATCGAGGAAGAACGCCACCGCGCCCAGCTGCGGTCGCGCGATGCCCGCCTGCGGCTCATCCTCGACAACATCCGCGACTATGCGTTCATCGGCACGGACGTCGACCGCATCTTGACGGAGTGGGAAGGAGGTGCCGCCGTGATCACCGGCTGGTCGCCCGATGACGTGCGCGGGCGCAGCGCGGACCTGCTGTTCACGCCGGAAGACCTGGCGAACGGCCTGCCCGAGCTGGAAGCCCGGCGCGCGCTCGAACAGGGCCGCGCGGAGGACCGGCGCTGGCACCTGCGCCGCGACGGCACACGGTTCTTCGCGGACGGCGTGATGGTGCCGCTGCGCGACGAGGCGGGCGTCCACGCCGGCTTTGCGAAGATCATCCGCGACGCCACCGCCGAAAAGCTGGCCGCCGAACGGCTGGCCGAGAGCGAACAGGAACTGGACGACAGCCGGCGCGAGGCCGAGGCCGAGCGCGAACGGCTGCTGCGCGAGCTGCAGGCCGCCAGCGAGCGCATGCGCGACATCTTCCACCGCGCGCCCGCCATCATGTGCGTGATGAGCGGCCCGGACCACGTAATCGAAATGGCCAACCAGCGCTTCCTGGAGCTGGCCGGCGGCCGCAAGCTCGCCTGGCGCCCCGTGCGCGCGGCGCTGCCGGAACTGGCGGGGCAGGGTTTTGCCGACGTGCTGGACCGCGTGTTCGCGAGCGGCGAAGCGGTCGAGGGCCATAACGTGCGCCTGCTGCTGGCCCCTGCCGCGGACGGCACCGACGACGCGCACACGGGCCTGGAAGAACACTTCCTCGACTTCGTGTGCATGGCCCTGCGGGAACCGGACGGCAGCGTGTCGGGCGTGCTGCTGCACGGCGTGGACGTCACCGAGCGCGCGCGTGCGAACCTGCTCGCCATCGGCCAGCGCGGCGCGCTGGAACTGGCCGTGACCGACGCGCCGCTGGGCGACGTGCTCGATGTGCTGGCCCGCACCGCCGAGGATTACACCGGCGGCGCCGCGCTGGCCTCCGTGCAGCTGATGGCCGGCGGCGGGCGCCTGCAGCACGCGGCGGCGCCGTCGCTCGCCGTGGAATTCCAGCGCGCGCTCGACACGGTGCCCGTCGGCCCGGTCGCGGGTGCCGCCGGCAGCGCCGCGTGGCAGGGCGCACCGATCGTCTGCGCCGACATCGCGACCGATCCGCTGTGGCAGCAGCACGTGCTGCTCGCGCAGGCGCACGGGCTGCGCGCGGCGCGCGCGCTGCCGATCCTGGCGCCGTCCGGCGCGGTGCTCGGCACGTTCACCCTGTACTACCGCGAACGGCGCCTGCCGAACCCGCAGGAAGAGGCGGCGCTCGCGCTGCTGGCGAACACCGCGTCGCTCGTGATCGGGCAACGCCACGAGGCGGCCGAACGGCAGGCCGCGGAGCACCGCTCGCGCGCGATCCTGGAAAGCATGAGCGAGGGCTTCATCGCGCTCGATCCGGCCTGGCGCATCACCTACGCGAACGGCGCGGCCGAAGCCGTCACGCGACGGCCGCGCGAGGAACTCGTGGGCGCCCAGTTCTGGGACCTGTTCGCGCGCCTGCAAGGCAGCCAGCAGGAACGCGCGCTGCGGCGCACGGCGCTGGAACGCGAACGATCGCGCATCGAAGCGTACGACGACGCCGAGGGCCGCTGGTTCGAGATCAATTCGTTTCCCATGGAGGGGGCCGGCGGACTGGCGCTGTATTTCCGCGACGAGACCGACCGCCGCCGCGCCGAAGAAGGCATCCGGCGCCTGGCCGCCGTGGCCGAGCAGTCGTCCGACTTCATCGGCATCTTCACGCCGGACGCCGGCGGCATCTACCTCAACCCGGCGGGCCGGCGCATGGCGGGCCTGGACGACCGCACCAACATCGCCGCCTGGCGCATGATCGATTTCTTCCCGCGCGAGGACCGGCCGTTCGTGCGCGACCACGTGATGGCCGCGCTGACGGTCGGCGCGGCCGAATGGGAGGGAGAACTGCGCCTGGCGCAACCCGATGGCCGGCCGCCGCTGCCCGTGTACTTCAAGGGGTTCGCGGTGCGCGACGCGGACGGCAACAACATTGGCCTTGCCACCATCACGCGCGACATCACGGCGCAGAAGCGCGCCGAGGACGAGCTGCGCCGCGTGGCCGCCGACCTGTCGGAGGCGGACCACCGCAAGAGCGAATTCCTCGCCACGCTCGCGCACGAACTGCGCAACCCGCTGGCGCCGATCCGCACGGGACTCGACCTGCTGCGCATGACGCCGGCCGACAAGGACGCGCTGGCGCGCATCCACGCGATGATGGACCGCCAGCTGGGCCACCTGATCCACCTCGTCGACGACCTGCTCGACATCGCCCGCATCACGCGCGGCAAGATCGAACTGAAACGGGAGAACGTGGACCTGAAGGTCATCGCGCAGATGGCCGTGGAGACGAGCGCCGCGCTCATCGAGTCGCACGGGCACCGCCTGGACGTCGACCTGCCCGAGGAACCGCTGCCGCTCGAGGCGGACGTCACGCGCATGGTGCAGGTGCTGTCGAACCTGCTGAACAACGCCGCCAAGTACACCCCGGCGGGCGGGCGCGTCGCGCTGTCCGCGTGGCGCGAGGACGGGCACGCCGTGGTCGCCGTGTCGGACAGCGGCATCGGCATCCCGCCGGATGCGATCGGCTCCGTGTTCGAGATGTTTACGCAGGTGCGCGGCAGCCTAGATCGGGCCCAGGGCGGCCTCGGGATCGGCCTGTCGCTCGTGCGCCGTCTCGTCGAGCTGCACGGCGGGCGCGTTGCCGCGTTTTCCGCCGGCCGGGGCCACGGCAGCACGTTCACGGTGCGCCTGCCGCTGCACCCCGGCTAGCCGCACGCGCGCCTGCGCGCGCCCGGCGACGACGCCCACGCGCGGCCGCCGGCGCCGCTGCGGGTGCTGGTCGTCGACGACAACGCGGATGCGGCCGACAGCCTCGTCGCGCTGCTCGAAGCGCTCGGCCACACGACATCGGTCGCGCGCGACGGCCCGGAAGGCCTCCGCCTGGCGCTCGAGACGCTGCCGGACCTGGTCCTGCTCGACATCGGCCTGCCCGGCATGAGCGGCTACGAGGTGGCGCGCGCGATCCGGCGCAACCAGGGCGTGCGCCAGATCGTCCTCATCGCATTGACGGGCTGGGGCGCCCAGAGCGACCTGCAGCAGTCGCACGAGGCGGGCTTCGACCAGCACCTGACGAAGCCCGTGAGCCTGGAGGCGCTGGAACAGGCGCTGGCCGCCGCCGCGCGCACGCTGCCATGAAGGCCGTCGACGTCTCCTGCGGCACCCTCGTGGTCGACGCCGGCGGCCGCCTGCTGCTGGGGCACGTCACGCACACGCCGCGCTGGGACATCCCGAAGGGCCTGCAGGATCCGGGCGAAACGCTGCTGGACGCGGCCATGCGCGAACTGTTCGAAGAGACGGGCCTCGCCTTCCCGGCCGCCGCCTTCCGCGAGCTGGGCCGCTTCGACTACCGGCGCGACAAGGTGTTGCACCTGTTCCGCGTGGACGTGGGCGAGGCGCTGCCGGACCTGGCGCACCTGGCGTGCACCAGCATGTTCCCGCATCACGCGACGGGCAGGCCGACGCCGGAGATGGATGCCTTCCGCTGGGCCACGCGCGACGAGGTCGCGGCGCTGTGCTGGCCGCGCATGGCCGCGAAGCTGCTAGCGATCGGCTGGTGACGACACGTCTTGCGGGGACGCCTCTTGCGAAGTCGCGCGCCGGGATTCCACGTCGCGCAGCACGGACTCGATCGCCGTCACCGTCGCCGGTTTAGTGAGATGCGCGTCGAACCCGGCCTGCGCGCTGCGCGCGCGGTCGTCCGCGCCGCCCCAGCCGGTCAGCGCGACGAGCATGACCCCGTCGTGGCGCGGCTCGCGCCGCACGGACTGCGCCACCTCGTAGCCGGACAGGCCGGGCATGCCGATGTCGAGGAACACCGCATGCGGCGCCAGGCCGCCTAGCATCCGCAGCGCCTGGTGGCCGTCGTGCGCCACCACGACGTCGTGGCCCATCACGGACAGCAGCGCGGCCAGCGTGTCGGCGGCGTCGCGGTTGTCGTCCACGACAAGCAGGCGCAGCGCCGGAATGCGGCCCGCGTCCAGGCCCGGCGCGCCGGGCGCCGCCTGGTCCGCGCCATGGTCGGCCAGGGGCAGGCGCACCGTAAAGACGCTGCCCGTGCCGGTGCCGGCGCTGGCCGCCTGGATCGTCCCGCCGTGCAGTTCGACGAGGCTTTTCACGAGCGACAGGCCGATCCCGAGGCCGCCCGGCATGTGCCGGGTCGCGTTCGGGATTTGCGTAAACATGCGGAAGACTTCGCCGAGCGCGTCGGGCGGGATGCCGATGCCGTTGTCGGACACGGCGATCAGCGCCTGCTGGCCGTCGCACTCCGCCGCCAGCACGATGTGGCCGCCGCGCGGGGTGTATTTCGCCGCGTTGTTCAGGAGGTTGCTGACGACCTGCGTGATGCGGGTGGCGTCCGCGTGCAGCATCAACGGCTCGCCCGGCAGCCGCACGTCGAGCTGGTGGCGCGCGGCCTCGATCAGCGGCAGGCTCGTTTCAATGGCCGCGTTCAACACGTCCGCCAGCGGCACCAGCGCCGGCTTCAGGTCGACCTGGCCGCGCGTGATGCGGGCCACGTCGAGCAGGTCGTCGACGAGGTGCACGAGGTGGTCGAGCTGGCGGTCCATGATGTCCTGCACGCGCCCGATGGCGGCCGGGTCGGCGCGGGCGCGCCGCATCAGCTGCAGGCCGCTGCGGATGGGCGCCAGCGGATTGCGCAGCTCGTGCGCCAGCGTGGCGAGGAATTCCGTCTTGCGGCGGTCCTGCTCGGCCAGGTCGTCGGCCAGGCGGCGCAGTTCCAGTTCCGTGCGGCGGCGTTCCGTGATGTCGGTGGACAGCACGACCACCTTGCGGCTGCCGGCCGGACCCACGCGCGCCGCGTACACGTCGTACCAGCGGCCCAAGTGCGCCGCCTCGTCGACGAAATGCACCGGCTCGCCCGTCGCCGCGACGCGGCCGTAGGTCTCGAACCAGTGGGCCTCGTGCTGCGGGACGAGCGAGCGCACCGTGCGCCCGACGGCATGGGCCAGCCCCGTGGCCTTCACGAACGCCGGGTTGACCTCGATGAACCGGTAGTCGCTCGGGATGCCCGCATCGTCGTACAGCATCTCGATGACGCACACGCCTTCGTCGATCGCCTCGAACAGCGTGCGGTAGCGTTCCTCGCTCGCCTGCAGCCGCTCCTCCGCCTCTTTCTGCAGCGACGCGTCGATCACGACGCCGCGCATCATCCCGCGCGTGCCGGCATGCCGGTCCAGGTGGCCGCGCGCCAGCACCCAGCGCCACGCGCCGTCCGGCGTACGGACGCGGAACGTGGCATCGTACGGCGTCCCCGTCTCCATGGCGCGGCCGAGCAGGACCTGGGTCGGCGGCACGTCGTCCGGATGGATCGCGGCGAAATACATGGCCACGTCGGCGCCTGGCCCGTCTGCGGGACGCAGGCCGAACATCTCGATCATGCGCGCGTCCCCCCGGACGCGGCCCGTGGCGATGTCCAGCGACCACACGGCCACCTCGGCCGCCGCGATGATGGCCTCCAGACGCGCACGGGTGTCCTGCAGCGCGGTTTCCGCCCGGCGCCGCTCGGCCGCCGTGGCGTAGGCTTCCAGGAAGAAGCGCGCCTTGGCCTTGAGGATCGGGATGGAGACGGGGTCGTGCAGCACGGCCAGCGCGCCGGCGTCGTACAGCGACTCGAGCGTGAACGGCGGGGAGCCGGGCACGCCGTGCGCGATCACGGGCGCCTCCGGCAGCGCGGCGCGCAGGCGGCGCACGCTGTCGAACAGGGCGTCGGCGTTGCCGGAATAGCCGGCCAGGACGAGTGCGAAGCCGGGCAGGTCGTCGCCGTGGCGGGCGTGGGCCAGCGCCTCGTCCAGCGTGCGTGCACGCACGAGGTCGTAGCCCATCTCGGCGGCAACGGTACCAATGGCCGGGTCGGAAACGGGACGGTCGCACAGGAACAGCACGCGTCCCTGCATCCGGCCGCCCACACGGGAAGTGGAAGTCATCGTGGTGCGACTGTAGGAGTTGAGCGCCGCGCTGTCAACAGGACAGCCGGGCGCCGCCCGCCGCCGAACGCCGGTACGATGGCCGCGCGGGCACAACGGCACGACCGGGCCCGCGGTTCAGCGAGGAGATCAGCATGCAAGCATCGAACGAGAGCGCCGGCTACGACGTGGGCGCCATCATGGGCGGCCTGTACGGCGACGGCATCATCGCCTGCAAGGGCGCCTTCAGCGCCGGGTGGGTGGCGCAACTGAAGGAAGACATCGAAACCCTGTTCGCCGAGGCGCGCGCGCGTCCGAACGGCGCCCTCGAACGCGGCCCGTGCCGCTATTACGTCGAGGTGCATCCGGAACGGCTGCGCGGCTTCGTCGAGCTGGCGACGCACCCGTGGGTCGTCGCCGTGTGCCGGGCCGTGCTGGGGCCGGACTACAAGATCGTGGAGGTCGGCTTCGACATTCCGTTCCCGGGCGCCATGCACCAGCCGTGGCACCGCGACTTCCCGTCGCCGCCGGAAACGCTGGTCGGGCGCCGCCTGAATTCACTCGCCTTCAACCTCACGACGGTCGATGTGACGGAAGAGATCGGCCCGTTCGAGATCGCGCCCGGTACCCAATGGGACGACCTCGCCGGCGGCGACCTCATGTTCCCGGACAAGTCGCGCTACCCGCGCTACGAGTCGCGCGCCCAGCGCAAGCTGCCGCAAGTCGGGGACATCTCGGCCCGCTCGGCCCTGACGATCCACCGCGGCACGGCGAACCGCAGCCAGCAGTCGCGGCCCGTGCTCGTGCTGGGCGTCGATGCGCCGGACGGCCGCAACGCCGACAAGCACGACTTGCAGGTGACGCAGGCCTACTGGGATGCGCTGCCGGCCGAGGTGCGCGACCACCTGCGCTGCCGCATCGTGCCGGCGCTGGAAAACATCGAACAGGCCCACGCGATCGAGGGCCTGAAGATGGGGCTTACGGTTTAGGTATGTCCTTCGGCGGCTTGCCGACGCGGCGCAGCTGGTCCGACTGCTGGTCGAGGTTCACTTCCTCGGCCACGTCGTAGCGGCCGTCGTCGGCATCGTCGCCCGGCAACAGCGACTCCGAGCGGTTTTCCGCGCGCTGCTGCTGGCCCGGATCGGCGCGCTGGGCGTTGTCCTTGCGTTTGTCCTGTTCTGTCATGCTGTCCTCCCGCTGTTGGTGTCGGGCCGATTATGGCGCAGGGGAGGGCGGGCCGGGCGCACGCTACTTGCCGTCGCGCCGGCGCGCGGGCAGGTTCTTTTCCAGGATCGCCCACAGGATGAGCCCATACGCCAGCAGGCGCACGAGGTAGTGCAGGGGCGTGTCCTCGGCTTCGTCGAACGTCAGCGCCGACACGATGCGGTGCACGCCCTCAATGCCGAACGACAGGGCGAAGTACAGGAAGAAGCGGTCGCGCGAGCTGCGCCAGAAGCGCAGGAAGAACAGCGCGATCACGAAGGAAGCCATGACGATGGCGCCGGAGATCAGGTTGCTCATGTCATTCTTTCTCGTAGATGAGGCCGTACAGCAGCAGGAGCATGGCCACGAGGGCCGACACCTGGCGCACGGGGAGCAGGTAGATGTCCGGGAACACGACCTTGTCGAGCATGAGGAACACGTTGTTCACGGTCAGCGCCACGAACGACGCGCCGCTCCAGAACAGCAGCCGGTGGCCGGTGCGGCGATAGCTGCCCAGCAGCAGCCAGGCGCACGCCAGCGACGTCAATGTACACAGCGAATAGATGGTAATCGCCATCATGAATCCTTACGCCATTTGAACGCGTCCGCAAATTGCTGGGCCTTGCGGTCGAGTGAAGAGTGGATCAGGTGGGTGACTTCGACGAGGTGCGTCGCATACGCATCGGCCAGGCGGTCGATCCGTTCGCGCAGTCCGGCATCGGCCGGGCCATAGCGGTAGGCGCCGGCTTCCTCGCACGGCACGGCGATCCTGGCCGTGCACAGGTCGGCGAGCAGGTCTTCCGCCGTCTTTTCGCGCACGTACAGCCGCCGCGCCAGCGTATCGCGGCGCCAGGCATGGTCCGGATCGGCGCGCATCAGCAACAGCGCTTCCAGGAAAGGGACCGAGGGGATGCTGGTCAGCACGAAGCGCCGGAGGTCCTCGGGTATGGAGGAATTATCCATCGCCATTTAATTTGGACAAATGTACTTAGCTTTTTGAAACTGGGATTGTATAGCATTCTTTTCGGAAATGCAGATCGATTTCAAGCGTGCGCGGCTATGCACAGAGGAAATCCCTGAGGAAGCGCAAGCGCGCGTCGGCTAAAATGGCGCTATCTTTGATTTGTCTTTTCATCATGTCCAAGAAGTTTGTCACGCCCGCGCTCGTGCTGGCATCGCTGTTATCCCTGGGCGCGTGCAAGCGCGAGGCCACGAACCCGGCGCCGGCCCGCGTCCAGACGGAGGCGCGCGCACCGCAACCGCAATCCTGCGACGACCATTTCGTGGCCGGCCAGGCGCCGCGCATCACGAATCCCAAGCTCGGCAACAAGACGGAAACGCTGTGCTTCAACGTGTTCAGCGTGCTGCACTCGGGGATCACGCGCACGCCATTGTGGTCGGCGGAACACCTGCAGGCAGAGAATATCGCGGCGGCGCAGGAATTGTCGCGCGAAAACTCGTTCCATTCCGAAGCGCGCCTGCCGGCCGGCCAGCGGGCGGAGTTATCGGATTACTCGCGCAGCGGCTACGACCGCGGCCACATGGCCCCGAACGGCGACATGCCGGACCGCGACAGCCAGCGCGACAGCTTCAGCCTCGCCAACATCGTCCCGCAGGACGGCGAGAACAACCGCAACCTGTGGGCCGGCATCGAAGGCGCCGTGCGCAAGATGGCGAAGAAGGAGGGCGACCTGTACGTGGTGACAGGGCCGGCCTTCCTCGGCGCGGACCTGAAGAAGATCGGCAACGTGCTCGTGCCGACCCATTTGTATAAACTCGTGTACAGCCCGCGCCAGCGCGCCGGCGCCGCGTGGTTCGTCGAAAACGCGGCGGATGCGAAGGCGACCGTGATCCCGATCCCGGAGCTCGAACGCATCATCGGCATCAACCTGCTGCCCGCGCTGTCCGACGCCGAGAAGGAACGCGTGCTGGCGCTGCCGGAAGTGCGCGTCAAGCCGTCCCGCAACCGTAAATAGGAATCAGGAATCTTATGACCAAGTTTGCACCCTACGAGAACGAGGCCGACGTTGTCGAGATCGGCAACCTGACGCTCGAGAACCGGCTCGACCGGGTCACGGTGGCGGGCGACGTCGACCTCACGGCCGACAAGGACGGCCTGGCCAAGGCGCGCCTGCTGCACGACCTGGTGGGCCGCATCGTCGCCGGCCTGGAAGCGCGCGACCTGCCGGACCGGCTGCCGCCGCCCGACGTGAAAACGGTCGCCAATCCGTTCGGCTGACAGCCGTACAAGCCGCGCGCCGGTCGGTGCGTGTGCTCACGAAACTCAACGATAATATGGACGAAACGCGGGCCACACGGCCCGTTTTTCATGGGTGCGATACGCATGGGTTGTAGCCGGTCAATGGTGCGCGCAACGCGGCCGCTTTGGAGTAGTCTCGACAAGGAACCGGCGTGAGGAGCTCCACGCGGAAAACGTCGTGCTCGGAGGCGAGCAGGTCGGCGTGGCGCGCTTCGCGGAAGCCGGTGTTTTCTACACCAACACAGCGGAGGAACATCATGCGACACACCCTGGTAGCAGTCTTCGACAACCGAAGCGACGCACAAAGCGCCCTGGACGAATTGCTGGCGTCGGGCTTCTCGCGCACCGATGCGAGCCTCTCGAGCGCCGACCCCACCGGCCAGTCGAACAGCGTCACCGGCGATAACGAGTTGCTGGAGGGCGAACGCGAGGAAGGCTTCGGCGCCTCGATCAAGCATTTCTTCACGGGCCTGTTCGGATCCGACACGAACGAACACGCGATGAAGTACTCGTACGCCGTCACGCGCGGCCATCACGTCCTGACCCTGACGACCGACTCCGAGCCGGAAGTCGAACGGGCCGCCGACATCATCGAGCGCTTCGGCCCCGTCGACATCGACGAGCGCCACGACCAGTGGACGCGCGATCCGGGCAGCGCGGGCGTCCTCGGCGGCGCATCGTCAGGGATGCAGCGATCGGGCAGCCTGTCCGCGCAGTCGGGCAACGTCGGATCGGGCTCCGGCTCGTCCGGTTCGTACCAGGGCACGCCCCCGGGCACGGAACCGGGCTCGCTGCAATTCACGGGCCACGACGACCGCAACTTCTTCGCCACGCAGAACATCAACGACCCGGTCCCCAAAGGCCAGACCTACGAGGAGCCGCAGGGCGCCTCGGAGCAGTCGGGCGGATCGATGGACGGCGCCATCGGCGGCAACACGCTGAGCGGCACCCAGAGCTCGGCGCAGAACCCGGCCACCGGCTCGTCGCTGCAATCGGCGCAGGGCGGCTCGCTGAACCAGAGCGGCTCCACGTTGCAGGGCACCGCATCGATTCCCGGCTCGGACGACACGTCGCTGGGCGGCACGGCCCGCGTCGGCAGCTCCATGCAGCGCGATACGGGCGGGTCGGTCGCGCGCGGGAACGTGCGCGTGTTCTCGCATGACGGCGGCACGGGCGATACGTACGACGATACCTACCGTAACCACTGGAACGACAATTACTCGAGCCTGGGCGGCAGCTACGACGACTATGCACCCGCGTACCGCTACGGCAGCGACATGCGCCGCGACGCGACTTACCGCAACCGCGCATGGGACGACGTCGAACCGGACCTGCGCACCGACTGGGAAGCGCGCCATCCGGGCGAGTCGACATGGGAGAAATTCAAGGCAGCCGTCCGCCATGGCTGGGACAGGATCACCCCGGACCTGAACACGGACGACTGGTACCACGCGGACTGGCACGACAACTATTCGAGCCTGGGCGGCGGCTACGCCGACTACGAGCCGGCCTACCGCTACGGCACGGAAATGCGTTCGAGCGCCAGATACCGCGACCGCTCGTGGGACGAGGTGGAGTCGGACCTGCGCAGCGACTGGGAATCGCGTCATCCAGGCGAGTCCACGTGGGAGAAATTCAAGGCCGCCGTGCGCCGCGGCTGGGACAAGATCACCCCGGACATCGATAGCGACAGCTATTACCGCAGCCACTGGAATGCGCGGTACTCGAACGCGGACGATTCCTATGACGACTACCTGCCGGCCTACCGCTACGGCAACGAAGCGCGCCGCCTGCAACAATACCGCAGCCGCCACTGGGACGACGTGCAATCCGACCTGAAATCGGACTGGGACTCGCGCTACACGACGGGCGGGTCGACTTGGGAGAAGTTCAAGGACGCCGTGCGCCATGGCTGGGACAAGATCACCCCGGACATGGACGACGACTCGACCTACTACCATACGCACTACGAGTCGACCTACGCCGCCAGCGGCACGGACTTCAACGATGTCGCGCCGGCCTATCGCTACGGCAACGAGATGCGCAGCAGCGACACCTATCGCGACCGCGACTGGGACGACGTCGAGCACGACCTCAAGAAGGACTGGCACAGCAAGTATGGCACGGACAACGAACCGTCCGCGTGGGAACGCATCAAGGCGGCGGTCCGCCACGGCTGGGAACGCATGACGGGCGAGACGGCGTCCACGGATGACGACAGCCATTACCGCACGCACTGGACGAACACGTACAAGCCGGGCGGCACGAGCTACGACGACCTGGCGCCGGCCTACCGTTACGGCGCCCAGATGCGCAATGACGTCCGCTATCGCAACCGGGACTGGTCGGACGTCGAGAACGACCTGCGGGCCGACTGGGATACGCGCTACGGCAAGGATGGCGCGTCGACCTGGGAAAAGATGAAGGCCGCGGTGCGGCACGGGTGGGATAGGGCAACCATCGGCTGACCGTCGTCCCCGCGGAGGCGGGGCCCATGCCGAGTCGAACGAGATACTCGGCATGGATCCCCGCTTTCCCGGGAACGACGTGGCTCATGCCGGTTCGGTGAGGGGCAAACTGATCCGGTTCCGTCCCATATGCTTGGCCCGGTAGAGCGCCGCATCGGCAATGGCGACCAGTTCGCTGGCGCTGTTGTCGGGCGACGCGATCGCGGTGGCCGCGCCGATCGACACCGTCACGCGCTGCGCCGGCGCCAGGCGGTTGGGGACTTGCAGTTGTTCGACACGGGTGCGGATGCGTTCGGCGACGCTGGCCGCGCCCTTCAGTGACTGGTTCGGCAGGATCACGGCGAATTCCTCGCCGCCATAGCGCGCCACCAGATCGTTGGCGCGCATTTCGCTGGCAACGGCCGTGGCGATCCGTTTCAGGCATTCGTCGCCGCCCAAATGGCCGTTCGCATCGTTATACGCCTTGAAATTGTCCACATCCACCATCAGCAGCGACAGCGGCTGGCGCTGGCGCAGCGCGCGCGCCCATTCGGCGTGCAGCGTCTCGTCGAAGCAGCGGCGGTTGGCGAGACCCGTGAGGCCGTCGCGCGTGGCGAGTTGTTCGAGTGCGATCTGCGCCAGTTTTTCATCCGTCATGTCGCGCAATGTCTCCACGACGGCGGCCAGCCGGCCGCGTTCGTCGTAGATCGGGCTCGCGTCGGCGGCCAGGTAGCGCCGGCGGCCCATGCGCGGCATGTCGCACCAGCTTTCTGCGGACAGGTGCGGATCATCGGGCAGGCCGATGCGGGGCCGGTGCGCTTCGCCGCCGCGTTCTTCGATCAGGAGGTCGGCGAGGGTGGGGCGGCGCTCCTCGAAGAAACTGCGCCAGTGGTCGCGCGTGCCGATGATGTCGCGCGCGGGAACGCCCGTCAGGCGCTCGCAGGCGCGGTTCCACAGCATCACGCGGGATGTCGTGTCGAGGACGAAAATGGGAATGGCCAGCGTCTCCATCAACTGGTGGGCGAAAGCGCGATCGGCCGGCGCGCCCGAGGAATCCATGAGCCGCTGTATTGTTGTTGTGCTTGTCATGTACCGTCCTTCGGTTCTGATTAGCAATTACTTGCTGACGAGAACCGATTGTGCGCCACGGACAATGGCGTCCCCTTGATTTTTAGCAAGGGTGGACGGGGCTGTTACCCGGGCTCGTCGGCGTGCGCGACGATCGCCTGGGCGACCCGATCGACCCGGGTGCACAATAAATCGATGCGCGATGCGAGGAGCGGATCTTCCAGCGCGTACTGGCGGCGCACCTGCAGCAGCTCGGTCTGGATGGCCACCAGTTGCGCGAGCGGGTCGAGGTTGCCACGGCGGCCGTCCGTCCCCCCGGTCAGGCGTCCCAGCAGCATGTCGGACTCGGCCAGCGCCTGGTCGGCCTGGCTGCGGGCCTTCTGTTCCCGGCACAGCGCGGCTTCCAGGCGCGCGATCTGGTCCTCGTTGTGCATGCGCCGGAACAGCACGGCAAACAGCACGGACAACACGACGAGCACCAGCACACCCAGTTGCAGCCGCTCCGGCACCGCGAGCATGCGGACGTGTTCCGACATTCCGAACCACGCGGTAAGCAACAGCAGGGCCCCGAGCGTGACACGCAGCGACTGGAGCAGCAGGGTTTTCATCACGATCCCTCCGGCGAGGACTAGGACGACTCGATTAGGAACTTTCCGTATCCAAAGGTACGACTTTCCGAATGGCACGTTTTTGCTCGCCATCAATTTTGCCGTCTTTACAGCACTGGGCGTGGGAAATGCGCCTCTTCTGCCACCCGGCCCGGGCGCGGTATAATGGAAGGTTGACGCGAGCCTTACCGGACTTCTACTGTGACTTACAGCATCAAAGAGATCTTCTACACCCTGCAGGGCGAGGGCGCCCATGCGGGCCGCCCGGCCGTGTTCTGCCGCTTTTCCGGCTGTAACCTGTGGACGGGCCGCGAAGCGGACCGTTCCACGGCCGTCTGCCAGTTCTGCGACACGGATTTCGTCGGCACCGACGGCGAACGGGGCGGCAAATTCAAGGATGCCGCAGCCCTCGCCGCGCAAATCGACAGCCTGTGGCCGGAGACTTACCCGGCCAGCAAATACGTTGTTTTCACGGGCGGCGAGCCGCTGCTGCAGCTGGACGCAGCCCTGATCGACGCGATGCACGCCGCCGGCTTCACGATCGCCATCGAAACGAACGGCACCTTGCCCGTGCCGCCGGGCGTGGACTGGATCTGCGTAAGCCCGAAGATGGGTTCGACACTGGTAGTCGCAAAGGGCAACGAACTCAAGGTCGTCATCCCGCAGGCGGGCCAAGACCTGGCCGCGTACGAACACCTGGATTTCGACAACTTCTTCGTGCAGCCGATGGACGGCCCGCTGGCCCAGTTCAACACGCAACTGGCCATCGACACATGCCGCCGCAACCCGAAGTGGAAGCTCAGCCTCCAGACCCATAAACTCCTGAACATTCCCTGAGCACACATGCTGACCATCACCCGCAAGCTGGAATTCGACGCCGGCCACCGCATCCCCGACCATAAAAGCCAGTGCCGCAACCTGCACGGCCACCGCTACACGCTGGAAATCACGCTGACGGGTGCCGTCATCGACGTCGAAGGCAATTCCGACAACGGCATGATCATGGATTTCTCGGACATCAAGGCGCTCGCGAAAGAGCATCTCGTCGACGTCTGGGACCATGCCTTCCTCGTGTACGAGAAGGACGAGGCCGTGCGCGGCTTCCTGGCCAGCCTGCCGAACCATAAAACCGTCGTGATCGATCGCATCCCGACCGTGGAGAACCTCGCGCAGGTGGCCTGGAACATCCTGCAAGCGGCCTATACCGACCGCTACGGCACCGGCCTGCGCCTGCAGAAGCTCGTGCTGCACGAGACGCCGAACTGCTGGGCCGAAATCACGGATGCCTGAAGCGGACGACAATACGTACATGGGCCTGGCCCTGCAGGAGGCCCGCAAGGCCTGGGCGGCGGGCGAGGTGCCCGTGGGCGCCGTCGTCGTGCGCGACGGCGAGATCATCGCCACCGGCTTCAACCAGCCGATCGGCCGCCACGACCCGACCGCGCACGCGGAAATCGTCGCCCTGCGCGCGGCCGCGGACAAGCTCGGCAACTACCGGCTGCCGGGCTGCGAGCTGTACGTGACGCTGGAACCTTGTGCGATGTGCTCGGGCGCGATGATGCACGCGCGCCTGGCGCGGGTCGTGTACGCGGCGCCGGACCCGAAGACAGGCGTGTGCGGCTCGATCCTCGACCTGTTCGCGCTGGAACAACTGAATCACCACACGGACGTCGTTGGCGGCGTGCTGGCCGACGAAGCGAGCGCGATGCTCAAGGGGTTCTTCGCCGAACGCCGTGCGGCCCGGCGCACGCAAGGCTGACGCCACCCGTTTGCCAAAAATGATATGCTGGTTCCAGGCCTTCGCTGCTTTCGGTAGCGGAGGATTTCACGACCCAGCTATCGACAATGCCTAGCCTGAACGCCAACGGGATCCGCATCGCCTTCGACACGGCGGGCGATCCGAAATCCGTACCCCTGCTGCTGGTTTCGGGCCTCGGCCTGCAATTGACGGCCTGGCCGGACGAATTCGTCGAAGGCCTCGTCGAACTGGGCTTTTACGTGATCCGTTTCGATAATCGCGACAGCGGCCTGTCCACCAAGTTCGAACACGCCGGCACGCCCAGCCTCGGGCTCGCCTGGCTGAAGTCGCTGCTGCGCATCCCGCTCAAGCCGCCGTACCGGCTGGAAGACATGGCCGACGATGCGCTCGGCGTGCTGTCCGCGCTGGGCGTCGCCCGCGCCCACGTCGTCGGCATGTCGATGGGCGGCATGGTCGGACAGCTGATGGCGGCAAAGTACCCGTCGCGCGTGCTCAGTCTCACGTCGATCATGTCCAGCAGCGGCCGCCGCGGCCTGCCGGGCCCGACGCAAGCCGCGCGCCGCGCGCTGCTGCGCCGTCCGCGGGGCGCAGGCGACATCGACGCGGCGATCGACTACAACGTGCAACTGCTGCAAGCAATCGGCAGCCCGGCCTATCCGACGCCGGAAAAACACCTGCGCCGGCGCGTCGCCCGCGCGCTGCGCCGCAATTGCTGCCCGGGCGGCGTCGTGCGCCAGATGCTGGCCGTGACGGCCTGCGGCGACCGCACGCCGCAGTTGCAGACGATCGTCGCGCCGACGCTCGTGATCCACGGCGCGGCCGATCCGCTCGTGCCGCTCGCCTGCGGCGTCGACACGGCGCAGGCGATTCCCGGCGCCCGCCTCGAAGTCATCGAGGGCATGGGCCACGACCTGCCGTCCCAGCTGCTGGAGCGGCTCCTCGCCTTGATCGACGCCCATGCCCACGGTAAGATGGCGCCCGACTCGACACCAAGGCTCTTCGTCAAACAGTGACCATCCAAAAACCGGGCATTGCCCTGATCGCGCCGGGCAGCTACGCGCCCGAGCCGGAAGCGATCCCGCGCGGCATCGCGCGCCTCGAAGCCCAGGGCTTCCTGGTCCACAATTACTACAAGCACGAGGAGCGCCACCAGCGCTTCGGGGCGACGGACGCGGAGCGCCTCGCCCAGCTGGAAGCGGCGGCCGCCGACCCGGACGTACAGGTCGTCATGGCCATCCGCGGCGCCTACGGCATGACGCGCCTGCTGCCGCACATCGACTTCGAGCGCATGGCCGCCAGCGGCAAGATCTTCGTCGGCTATTCCGACGTCACGGCATTCCACATGGCGTTGTACGCAAGGACGGGCGCGATCAGCTACGCGGGACCCATGTTCACGGCCGACGTGGGCGCGGCCGAGCCGAACGCATTCACGCTGGACGATTTCTGGCATTGCCTGGCCGGCCCCACGCACACGATCTCCGGCCACGGCGCGGCGAACCCGCGCCTCGACGTGACGGGCACCGTCTGGGGCGGCAACCTGGCGATGATCATGTCGCTGATGGGAACGCCGTACTTCCCGCGCATCGACGGCGGCATCCTGTTCCTGGAGGATATTGCCGAGCATCCGTTCCGGGTGGAGCGCATGTTGCTGCAACTGATGCATGCGGGCGTGCTGGAGAAACAGCGCGCCGTCGTGCTGGGCGATTTCTCCGGCTACCGGCTCGGCACGAACGACAACGGCTACAACTTCGACGAAATGCTGGCCTATGTCCGCGCCACGTTGCCCGTGCCGGTGCTGACGGGGCTGGAATTCGGCCACATCGCGCGCCACGTGACGATCCCGTTCGGGGCGCAGGGGCATTTGCAGTGCGATGGCGAACGCTGGTCGCTGGCGCTGTCCAGATACCCGACACTCAGGACCGCCTGACGCAACGGTCCCCTCACGGTGGTAAAATGTGCGGTTAATTGAATCACCACGCGAAGGTTTCCCAGTGCTCAGTACAGCCAACATCACGATGCAGTTCGGCGCCAAGCCGCTGTTCGAAAACATTTCCGTCAAGTTCGGCGACGGCAACCGTTACGGCCTCATCGGCGCGAACGGTTGCGGCAAGTCGACCTTCATGAAGATCCTCGGCGGCGACCTCGAGCCGTCCGCCGGCAACGTCAGCCTCGACCCGCACGAGCGCCTCGGCAAGCTCCGCCAGGACCAGTTCGCCTACGAAGACGTGCGCGTGCTCGACGTCGTCATGATGGGCCACACGGAATTGTGGGACGCGATCCGCGAACGCGACGCCATCTACGCGAATCCAGAAGCGACCGACGAAGACTACATGAAAGCGGCCGAGCTCGAAGGCAAGGTCGCGGAATACGACGGCTACTCGGCCGAAGCGCGCGCCGGCGAACTGCTGCTGGGCCTGGGCATCGCCACCGACCTGCACCAGGGCCCGATGAGCTCGGTCGCGCCGGGCTGGAAGCTGCGCGTGCTGCTGGCGCAGGCCCTGTTCTCGGATCCGGACATCCTGCTGCTCGACGAACCGACCAACAACCTGGACATCCACACGATCAGCTGGCTGGCCGACATGCTGAACCAGCGGAACTCGACGATGATCATCATCTCGCACGACCGCCACTTCCTGAACTCGGTCTGCACGCACGTCGCCGACATGGACTACGGCACGCTGAAGGTCTACCCGGGCAACTACGACGACTACATGGAAGCGTCGACGCAGGCCCGCAACCAGCAGCTGGCCAACAACGCAAAGGCGAAAGAGAAGGTCGCCGAGCTGCAGGACTTCGTGCGCCGCTTCTCCGCGAACAAGTCCAAGGCCCGCCAGGCCACGTCGCGCGCCAAGATGATCGACAAGATCAAGATCGAGGAATTCAAGCCGTCGTCGCGCGCCTATCCGTTCGTCCGCTTCGAAGGCGAGAAGAAACTGCACCGCCTGGCCGTCGAGACGGAGGGCCTGTCGAAATCGTACGACCGCCAGCTGTTCAAGAATTTCTCGATCATGGTCGAAGCCGGCGAGCGCATCGCCATTATCGGTGCCAACGGTGCCGGTAAGACGACCTTGCTGCGTTGCATCGGCAGCGGCCCGATCACGGGCCTCGATGCCGACACCGGCCGCGTGAAGTGGGCCGAGAACGCGAACCCGGGCTACATGCCGCAGGACCCGACCGAAGAGTTCGCCACGGACCTGAACCTGACCGACTGGATGGGCAAGTGGACGAAGGAAGGCGACGACGACCAGGCCGTGCGCTCGATCCTGGGCCGCCTGCTGTTCGGCGGCGACGAGGTCAAGAAGTCCGTGCGCGTGCTGTCCGGTGGCGAGAAGGGCCGCATGATGTACGGCAAGCTGATGCTGGGCCGCCACAACGTCCTGCTGCTCGACGAACCGACCAACCACATGGACATGGAATCGATCGAGTCGCTGAACATCGCGCTGGATAAATACGCAGGCACCCTCATCTTCGTGTCGCACGACCGCGAGTTCGTGTCATCGCTGGCGACCCGTATCCTGGAAATCAAGGAAGACCGCATCATCGACTTCCAGGGCAATTACGAGGATTACCTGAAGAGCCAGGGTCTCGACTGATTGGAGCTTGCCCCATGAATACCATTGCCCCCGTTAAAGTATTCGAATACGACCGGCCAGTCGGCGGCGTCTGTTCCACTGCCGAGGCCTGGGCCCGCACGCCGTCGCCGCTCGAAGTCGCTGAAAAGACCGCGCTGAAGGAGCGCATCCGCCGCCTGTTGAAGGAGCGCGAAGCCGTCCTCGTCGCGCACTACTACGTCGATGCAGACCTGCAAGACCTCGCCGAGGAAACGGGCGGGTGCGTGTCCGACTCCCTGGAAATGGCGCGCTTCGGCCGCGATCATCCGGCCAAGACGCTCGTCGTGGCCGGCGTGCGCTTCATGGGCGAGACGGCGAAGATCCTGAGCCCGGAAAAGACGATCCTGATGCCGGACCTGGATGCGACCTGCTCGCTGGACCTGGGCTGCCCGGCTGACGAGTTCGCCGCGTTCTGCGACCAGCATCCGGACCGCACGGTCGTCGTCTACGCGAACACCTCCGCCGCCGTGAAGGCGCGCGCGGACTGGATGGTGACGTCGTCGATCGGCCTGGACATCGTCAAGTACCTGCACGACCAGGGCAAGAAGATCCTGTGGGCGCCGGACCGCCACCTCGGCTCGTACATCCAGAAGCAGACGGGCGCCGACATGCTGCTGTGGCAGGGTTCCTGCCTCGTGCACGACGAGTTCAAGGGCATCGAACTGGACCTGCTGCGTGCGGAATATCCGCATGCGAAGGTGCTCGTGCACCCGGAATCGCCGGCCAACGTCGTCGCCCAGGCGGACGTCGTCGGCTCGACCACCCAGCTGATCAACGCGGCGCAGACGATGGACGCGACGCACTTCATCGTCGCCACCGACAACGGCATCCTGCACAAGATGCGCATGGCGGCGCCGGGCAAGACCCTGATCGAAGCCCCGACGGCCGGCAACAGCGCCACCTGCAAGAGCTGCGCGCACTGTCCGTGGATGGCGATGAACGGCCTGCAGAACCTGGCCGACGTGCTGCAAGCCTCCGACAGTAAAAACGAGATCTTCGTCGATCCGGAAATCGGCAAGCAGGCCAAGCGCGCCATCGACCGCATGCTCGACTTCGCCGCCGCCAAGAAGGCGAAGGCACTGCCGACCGGCGCGCTGGAGCAGGAAGCCAACCTCTTCAAAGGAATCGGTCCCGCATGAGCAATCTCCGCAACCCTTACGCTGACGAAGGCCAGTTCGACGACAAGTTGCAGGCCGCATTCGAGCAGAACCTGCTGGCCGCGCTGCTGGAAGACGTCGGCAGTGGCGACCTGACCGGCAAGCTCGTGCCGGAAGCGCCCCGCGCGAAGGCGCGTGTGATCGTGCGCGAGCAGGCCGTCCTGTGCGGCGCGCCGTGGTTCGAAGGCGTCATGCTTGCCGTCGACCAGGACATCGAGATCGACTGGAAATATGCCGAGGGCGACGTGATGGCCGCTGACAGCGTCGTCTGCACGATCGAAGGCTCGCCGCGCTCGCTGCTGACGGCGGAGCGTTCGGCACTGAACTTCCTGCAACTGCTGTCCGGCGTTGCGTCGGCCACGCGCACCTACGTGGACGTCATCGCCGGCACGAAGGCCAAGATTCTCGATACGCGCAAGACATTGCCGGGCCTGCGCCAGGCGCAGAAATACGCGGTGCGCGTCGGCGGCGGCGCGAACCAGCGCATGGCGCTGTACGACGGCATCCTGATCAAGGAAAACCACATCGCGGCCGCGGGTGGCATTACGCCGGCGCTGCAGGCGGCGACGGCGCTGAACGCGGGGGTGTCGATCCAGATCGAGGTGGAGTCGATCGCGGAACTGGAAGAAGCGCTTGCGGCTGGCGCAACGGCGGTGCTGCTCGATAATTTTGACCTGGACATGATGCGCGAAGGCGTGCGCATCAACGAGGGGCGGGCGTTGCTGGAAGCGTCCGGCGGCATCAACATGCAGACGGTTCGGGCGATCGCCGAGACTGGCGTCGACCGGATTTCGATCGGCAGCCTGACCAAGGACGTTAAGGCGACGGACTACTCGCTGCGCATTATTGGCTGAGAGTCCCGAGACCCGTCGTTCCCGCGGAGGCGGGAACCTGGTTTTTGTGACTGACCACGCAAACTTGGGCTCCCGCCTGCGCGGGAGCGACAGTGGTTTTTCGCGTTCCGCACTCGCTGGTCCTCGTCTATTGGGTGAGAGTCTCAAGACCGTCGTTCCCGCGGAGGCGGGAACCCAATTTTTTGTGCCTGATCACGCAAGCTTGGGCTCCCGCCTGCGCGGGAGCGACGGTGTTTTTACGTTCCGCTCTTCGTTCTACGTCCCGCTCTCGCTGGCCCTCGCCTGTTAGGTGAGAGCCCCAAAACGTCGTTCCCGCGGAGGCGGGAACCTGATTTTTTGTGACTGACCACGTAAGCTTGGGCTCCCGCCTGCGCGGGAGCGACGGTGTTTTTACGTTCCGCTCTTCTTTCTACGTTCCGCACTCGCTGGCCCTCGCCTGTTAGGTGAGAGCCCCAAAACGTCGTTCCCGCGGAGGCGGGAACCTGATTTTTTGTGCCTGGCCACGCGAACTTCGGCTCCCGCCTGCGCGGGAGCGACGGTGTTTTTTGCGTTCCGCTCTACGTTCTACGTCCCGCACTCGCTGGCCCTCGCCTGTAGGTGAGAGCCCCAAAACGTCGTTCCCGCGGAGGCGGGAACCTGATTTTTGTGACTGGCCACGCAAACTTGGGCTCCCGCCTGCGCGGGAGCGACGGGGTATATTACGTCCCGCTCTTCGTTCTACGTCCCGCTCTCGCTGGCCCTCGCCAGCGCCTCCGCCTGCGGATTCCTCCGATACACCGACTCCCCAACGCGCCCCGCGATCTCGTCGACCGCGGCGAGCACCTTGTCCGGATGCGCATAATGCGTCATGTGCCCGACGCCGGGCTGCAGCTGCAGCTCGCTGTCCGGCAGGCGCTCGTCCAGCCGCTCCGAGTTGTGGCCGAAATCGACGATCTTGTCCTTGGTGCCGGCCATCACCACCACGGGCACCTTCAGCTCCGGATAACGCTTGGCCAGCGCCACGGCCGACGGCACCATCAGCGCCGTCTCCGCCGCGCTGGCGCGCAGCTGGCTCGGGCGCAGCAGCATCCACACGGGCAGTTCGCGGAAACGGGCGTCGACCGGCTGCGGCGAGAACACCCGCTTCGTCAGCGGACGCCACAGCATGCGCGTGACGAGCGGCGAGATCGTGTACCGCATCAAATCGCCCACGACCGGAATCGCGGGACCGGACAGCAGCGGCACGTCGGCGCGCAGGCTCGGGTAGTAATAGCCCGACAGCAGCACGAGACCGCGCACGAAGTCCGGCACTTCCAGCGCCATCGACAGCGCGACGAGCGTGCCCCACGAGTGGCCCAGCACGATGGCCGAATCGACGCCGATTTCCTGCAGCGCGTGATGCAGCAGCCGTGCCTGGGCCTGCGGCGTCCACACCTTGCTGCGCGGCCGCTCGCTATAGCCGAAGCCGGGGCGATCGAACGCGATCACGCGGTAGTGCTCGGCCGCCTTGTCCATCAGGCCGCTGGTCTGGAAATCGCTGGCCAGCACGCCGTTCCCGTGCAGCAGGACCAGCACGGGGCCGCTGCCCCGTTCCACATAATGCAGGCGCACGCCGTCGACCTTGACGAAGCGGCCCTTCGGCGGGTTCTCCGCCTCCGCCTGCTTCGTCTTGGCGCGCACATAGAAATAGGAGGCCGCGAGGCCGAGACCGGCCAGCAACGCGCCGGCCTGCCAGGGTTTGACACCAGTGCTGCTTAACGTTTTCGTCACAGTATTCCCCCGTCGAGTGGTATGGATGGCGTGTCTCGCTCCGTCTGCTCCGAACCTTTGATGAGCATGTCCAGCGCGAGCGGGAGCACCCGCTCGGCCGATTCTTCGATCTTGATGTCGAGGAGGTCGTCGGCGCGCGTGCGGCCGAGGTTGATGGCGGCGATCGGCTTGCCGGCGGCCTGCGCCATGCGGCAGAACCGGAAGCCGGAATAGACCATCAGCGATGATCCGACCACCAGCAGCGCGTCCGCCCGTTCCATCTGTTCCAGTGCGATGGCCGTGCGCGCCGGCGGGACGTTATCGCCGAAGAAGACCACGTTCGGCATCAAGGTCCCGCCGCAGCACGTGCAATACGGGAGGCGGAAGCTGGCCAGTTCCGTCGGTTCAACGGAGGCATCACCGTCCGGCAGCGGCGTCGCATTCGCACCCGCCATGTGCGGATTGAAATCTTCCAGCTGCCCCTGCACGAAGGCGCGCGGGAAGATCGCCGAGCATTCGAGGCACACGACCGTATGGATATTGCCGTGTAGCTCAAGCACGCCATGGCTGCCGGCCTGGCCGTGCAGGCCATCCACGTTCTGCGTCAGCACCGACCCGATGTGCCCGATCCGCTCCAGGCCGGCGAGGGCGGCATGGCCGCGATTGGGCCGCGCCTGCGCAAGCACGGGCCAGCCGATCATGCTGCGCGCCCAATAGCGCCGCTGCACGGCCTCGGATTTGCGAAAATCCGGCCCGTGGATCGGGGGTTTGCCGCGGCGGGTGCCGTCGCGGTCGCGGTAGTCGGGAATGCCGGATGCCGTCGACAGCCCCGCGCCCGTCAGTACGAGCGCACGCCGGTGGCGGTCGAGGAATGCGGCGATCCGCGCCGCGTGGTCGTGGACGGTGAATGCTTCAGCCATCTTGATGTGCTCCTTCCGCTGGGATCGTAACATCTCCGATGCCCGCACAGAAACACGTTACGGCTGCTTCAACGTTTGGCGGACACGACGATCCCGCCCACGATCAGCAGGAACGCGAGCACGTGGTAGGCATGGGGCAGTTCGCCCAGGAAGGCGGACGACAGCAGCGCCGTGAACAGCGGCGTCAGGTTGACGAAGAAGGCGCCGATGCCGGGCCCGGCGCGGCGGATGCCCGCGCCCCACATGGCGAACGCGAGCACGGCCGGGCACACGGCGACGAACAGCAATGCCGCCACGACGGGCCAGCTCCAGGCGATGGCCGCCGCACCGAGCGACCACTCGACGCCGGCAAAACCGGCCGACCACAGCAGCCCGAACGCCACCTGCGCAGCGAGGAACGCGGCCCAGTCGGCGCGCAACGCGGGCTCGTCCTGCGGCTGCAGCAGCATCCAGCTGTAGAACGACCACGCGATCGTCGCGAGGATCATGTAGAGGTCGCCCGCGACGAGGCGCAGCGCGAGCAGCTGGTCGACGTCGCCTCGGCACAGCACGACGAGCACGCCGACGATCGACAGCAACGCGCCGATCACCTGGCGCGTCCGTACGGCCACGCCATAGAACAGCCGCCCGACGAGCATCATCCACACGGGCATGCCCGAGGCGACGAGGGTCACGTTGATGGGCGTGGAGCTTTGCAGCGCGAGATACTGAAGGGAGTTGTACATGCCGATGCCCAGCAGCCCCAGCAGCGCATAGCGGTGCCAACGGGTGCGAATCGCGTCCAGCACGCCGGCCTGGCGCAACGTTGCCCACCCGAGCGGCAGCAGGACGGCCAGCGCGATCGTCCAGCGCAGCAGATTCAGCGTCATCGGCGGGACGGCCGTGCGCACGAGCCGTCCCACGATGGCGTTACCCGCCCACAGCAGGGGCGGGACGGTCAACAGCAGGACGGTCGATGGCGTAAGCTTCTGATTCATCTAGCCGGATTAGCGGCGGCGCGGCGTCAGTACGCTGGGCAACGCCTTCGGCAGCGTGTCCGGGTAGTCGCGCGAGAAATGCAGGCCCCGGCTTTCGTGACGCGACAGCGCGCTGCGCACGATCAGGTGCGCCACCTCGACCAGATTGCGCAGCTCCAGCAGGTCGTTGGTCACGCGGAAGTTGCGGTAGTACTCGTCGATCTCTTCCTTCAGCAGCTTGATGCGGTGCTGCGCGCGTTCCAGGCGCTTGGTCGTGCGCACGATGCCGACGTAGTTCCACATGAAGCGGCGCAGCTCGTCCCAGTTGTGGGCGATGACCACTTCCTCGTCCGCATTGGTGACACGGCTCTCGTCCCAGGCGGGCAGCGCGGGCAGGTCGACGGCCGGCGCCGCGGCGATCTGGTGCGCGCATGCGCGGCCGACGACGAGGCATTCCAGCAGCGAATTGCTGGCCAGGCGGTTGGCGCCGTGCAGGCCCGTGTACGCGGTCTCGCCGACGGCGTACAGGCCCGGGATATCGGTGCGGCCGGCCAGGTCCGTGACGACGCCGCCGCACGTGAAGTGCACGGCCGGCACGACGGGAATCGGTTCCTTCGTGATGTCGATGCCCAGCTCCAGGCAGCGCGCGTAAATGGTCGGGAAGTGTTCCTTGATGAATTCCGGGCTCTTGTGCGTGATGTCCAGGTGGACGTAGTCGATGCCGCGCTTCTTCATCTCGAAGTCGATGGCGCGTGCGACGACGTCGCGCGGCGCCAGCTCGCCCCGGTCGTCATGCGCGGGCATGAAGCGCGTCCCGGCGGCGGGTCCCGCCTCGGGCGGCAATTTCAGCAGACCGCCTTCGCCGCGCACGGCTTCAGTGATCAGGAACGATTTCGCGAACGGGTGGTACAGGCAGGTCGGGTGGAACTGGATGAACTCCATGTTCGACACGCGGCAGCCGGCGCGCCAGGCCATCGCGATGCCGTCGCCCGTCGCCGTATCCGGGTTCGTCGTGTACAAATAGACCTTGCCGGCGCCGCCGGTGGCGAGCACGGTGTGCTCCGCCTCGAACGTCTGCACCCTGCCGCTTTTTTCGTCCTGCACGTACAGGCCATGGCAGCGCGGCTGGCCGACGAGGGCCGGTCCGGTATGCACGCCGTCCGGCTGCAGCTTGTCGGACGTGATCACGTCGATCGCGCAGTGATGTTCGAACAGGGTGATGTTCGGGTGTGCGCGCACCTTTTGTTCCAGCGTCACCTGCACGGCGTGGCCCGTGGCGTCCGCGGCGTGGATGATGCGGCGCTGGCTGTGGCCGCCTTCGCGGGTCAGGTGGAAACCGAGTTCCGCGGTCTCGTCGCGGGTGAACGGCACGCCTTGCTCGATCAGCCATTCGATCGCCTCGCGCCCGTGCTCGACGATGTAGCGGGTGGCCGCTTCGTCGCACAGGCCGGCTCCGGCGACCAGGGTGTCGGCGATATGCTGGTCGTGGCTGTCGCCCGAATCCAGCACGGCGGCGATCCCGCCCTGCGCCCAGTTGCTGGCACCGTCGAGGAGCTCGCGCTTGGAGATGATGGCGACCTTGCGGGTTTGCGCCAGATGAAGGGCAACCGACAGGCCGGCGAGGCCGCTGCCGACGATGGCTACGTCAAATTTCATCGCACTCTCTTGGTTTTGCTTTTGTAAAGAGGCATCACTATAGACGATTTGGCGCGGGCATGTGGAAGATGGCGCTGTTCAGCATCCCCCGCGGAGGCTCCCCGGCGCCTCGCCGCCCGTGAGGGCATCGTAGACGGCGAGGACATCGCGGGCCATCGCCGGCATGCTGTGGCGCGCGATCACCTGGCTGCGCGCGCGGGCGCCGTGGCGGGCCGCCATATCCGGGATCCTGCAATAATCGGCGATCGCCGCCGCCAGCAATTCCGTCGACATCGGTGGCACGAGGATGCCCGTAAAGCCCGGGTGCACGAGCTCCGTATTGCCGCCGACGGCGGCCGCGACGACGGGCAACCCCGTCGCCATCGCCTGCAGGATCGCGCCCGACCGGTCCTCCGCGCGCGCCGGCAGCACGAACAGGTCCATCGCCCGCAGCAGCTGCGGCACGTCGGCGCGGGCGCCCGGCAGCCATGCACGCGCCGCCGCGCCGGCCCGGTGCAGCAGCGCCTGGCATTCGGCGCGCTCGGGCCCGTCGCCGACGAGCAGCAGCCGCAGCCGCTGGTGCGCCGGATGCGGCGACGCGATCAGGCGCAGGAACGCCTCGACGAGGGTCGTGTGGTTGCCGGCGGCATCCATGCGACCGACACTCCCGACGACGAACGCCGCGTCGTGCATGAAACCGGGCGGACCGACGGCGGCGGACGGCCCAAGCCGCGGATGGAATTGCACGCTGTCGACGCCGCTCGCGATCTGCGACACGCGCGCCGGTTCCGCGCCCATGGATTCGACGAGCCATTCCTCGAGGTCGCTGCTGGCCGCGATGTAATGGTCGACGAGCGGGCACAGCAGCCGGCGCAGCAGGCGCTTGCCGACGCCTCCTCGCGCATCCGCCGCGCGACGTCCGTCCTCCGCGTGCACGCGCAGCTTGACCCCGGCCAGCGCCGCGACCACCTGGGCGGGCAGCCCGGCGCCGTCACGGGTGTGGATGAGGTCGGGCCGCAGCGCGCGCAATACGCCGAACATGCGCACGTAGTGCAGGGGATCGGACCCCGACCGCTTGTGCAGGTTGACGACCTCGACGCCGTGCTCGCGGACGTCGCCCTGGTGGCCGAAGCGGTCGTGCATGCAGACGATGGCGTGGCGATAGCGCTCGGGCGGCAGGTGGCGGATCAGGTTGAGCAGGCTGGTCTCGGTGAGGGCGGCATCGAGCGCGTCGACCACGTGGACGACGAGACGCGGCCGCTCGTCCGGCTCGAACAGGGAACCCATGCATCACCCGAAAATGAGACGAGATAGCAGATTATATTGCGCTGCAACGTGGCATTTTTTCTGCTTGCGGGCACTGTTGACCGGCCTCAAAGGTTCGCCGCCGCACCGAACCACAGGGGGGCGCGCGCTACGATGGAGCTCCATCCGAACGAGGAACGACCATGAGCACACACGACAGCAAAGACATCGCCGACCTGAAAGCGCGGATCAAGGAAGTCCGCTTTCCCATGTTCACGTGGCAGGACGAACACGGCCACCTGCTGAGCCAGCCGATGACGCAGGAAGAGGTCGACGACGCCGGCGGCGTCTGGTTCTTCACGTCCACGCAGACCGCGCTGTGGGATTGCATCGCGCACCGGCCGCAAGTGAACCTGTCGTTCGCGAAGCCGGAAGACAGCCTGTTCGTGTCGGTCAGCGGCCTGGCCGAGCGCGTTGTCGACCGCGAACGCATCCGCGCGATGTGGAACGCGGGCGTGCAGGCGTGGTTCCCGGCCGGCCCGGACGACGAGCACGCCGTGCTGATCCGCGTCGAGCCGCACTCCGCCGAGTACTGGGATTCGAACGACAGCAAGATGGTGCGCCTGTTCGCGATCGCAAAAGCCGCCGTGACGGGAATGCGACCGGACATGGATGCCGAACACCGCACAATGAAGCTATAACATTCCTCTCTTGCAATAGTCGAAGAGGCTGGCGTACAGTACACGCTTCTTTGGAGGAGCGTGCATGGACAGGGACGGGCAGGGCCGGGCGCGATGATCGCGCCGCTCGAACTGGCGGCAAACGGATTCGTCGCGGTGTCCATCCTGCTGGCCGGACGCAACAACGTCCATACGTGGTGGACGGGCATCGTCGGCTGTACGCTGTTCGGCGCGCTGTTCGCCCGGAACCGCCTGTACGCCGACGTCGCCCTGCAGGCGTTCTTCGTGGCCACCAGCGTCGTCGGCTGGTGGAAATGGGCGCGCGGCGACCACGGCGACCCGCTGCCGATCACGCACGCCGGCGCCGCGAACCTGTTGTGGACCGTGCCCGTGGGCATCGCGGCCACGGCCGGCTATGGGGCGTTGCTGCACTTCACGACCAACGCGTACGCGCCGTTCCTCGATTCTGCCGTCCTCGTCTTTTCCGTCATCGGCCAGGTGCTCATGATGCAGCGCCGCGTCGAGAACTGGGCGTTCTGGCTGCTGGTGAACTCCATCGCCGCACCGTTGTACCTGAGCCGCGACCTCGTCCTGACGGCCGTGCTGTACGCCGGCTTCTGGATCAATGCCATCGTTTCCTGGCGCAGCTGGTATCGACTGGCCGCGCAACCTCTTTTATCCGAGAGCCCAACCACATGAACAAGACACCGGTCGCGGCCGCGCTGGCCATCCTCACCTTCACCCTGTCGGCCACGGCCGCCGACCAGGTCGTCGCCATCCGCGCCGGCAAACTGGTCGACGTCGTCGGCGGCAAGGTATTGCAGGACCAGACCATCCTCGTCAGCGGCGAACGCATCACGGCCGTCGGTCCCACCGCGAGCACGACCGTGCCGGCCGGCGCCCAGGTGATCGACCTGTCGCGCGAAACCGTGCTGCCGGGCCTGATCGACGCCCACGTGCACCTGACCGGCGACCCGAACCTGCACGGCTACCGGTCGCTGGGCGTGTCCGACATCCGCGCCGCCATGTACGGCGCGTACGCGGCGCGGCGCACGCTGGAAGCCGGCTTCACGACGGTGCGCAACGTGGGCGCGAGCGGTTTCGGCGACGTGGCGCTGCGCGACGCCATCAACGACGGCGAACTGCCGGGTCCGCGCATGCGCGTGGCCGGCTACGCCATCGGCATCCAGGGCGGCCATTGCGACAACAACCTGCTGCCGCACGATTTCCATTTCACGGAAAACGGCGTGGCCGACGGGCCGTGGGCGGCGCGCGCCAAGGTGCGCGAGATGGCGAAGTTCGGCGCCGACACCATCAAGATCTGCGCATCCGGCGGCGTGCTGTCGAAGGGCGACGAGGCCGGAGCCCAGCAGCTGACGCTGGAAGAGATGAAGGCGATCGTCGAGGAAGCCCATAAACTGGGCCGCCGCGTGGCCGCGCATGCGCATGGCGCCAGCAGCATCCGCGACGCGATCCTGGCCGGCGTCGACTCCGTCGAGCATGCGAGCCTGATCGACGACGAGGGCATCCGCCTCGCGCGTGAAAAGGGGACGTATCTCGTCATGGACATCTATAACGACGACTTCATCCTGCAGGAAGGCGCCAAGGCCGGCATGCTGCCGGAGTCGCTGGAGAAGGAGCGCATGGTCGGCCAACTGCAGCGCGATAACTTCCGCAAGGCGTTCAAGGCCGGCGACAAGATGGCGTTCGGTACCGACGCCGGCGTTTACCCGCACGGCGACAATGCCCGTCAGTTCTTCTACATGGTCAAGTATGGCATGACGCCGATGCAGGCGCTCCAGGCCGCGACGATCAATGGCGCCGACCTGCTGGGCTGGAAGGACCGCGTCGGCTCGATTACCCCGGGCAAGTACGCGGACATCGTGGCGGTCGGTGGGGATCCGCTGGCGGATCCGGCTGCGCTGACCCGCGTGGACTTCGTCATGAAAGGTGGCGCCGTCATCCGGAGCGATGCGCAAAAATAGACGTCACCTATCCACGACCAACGGGAGAAGTGATGTCTAACGACAATTTTAATGCTTGTATCGAAGCCTGCTATGCGTGTGCCGCCGCCTGCGACAACTGTTCGACGGCATGTCTGAAGGAAGACGACGTCAAGATGATGGCGCGCTGCATCGCACTGGACATGGACTGCGCCCAGGTCTGCCGCACGGCCGCCGCCTTCATGGCGCGCGGCAGCGATGTTGCGCGCGACCTGTGCCGCCTGTGCGCGGACGTGTGCACGGCTTGCGGCGATGAGTGCGGCAAGCATCCGATGGACCATTGCCAGGCATGCGCGCAGGCGTGCCGCGCCTGCGCCGACGCGTGCCGGCGCATGGCCGCCGCCTGAGCGGTCAGTCGCGGCGGGGCGGTGCCAGGTCGTCCTCGCTCTGGTTGCCGCCCGTTTCCGGCGCGCCGAGGCCCGTCGAACCGGGGCTGGCCTGGCGGCTGCGCGTGTCCTGGTAGCCGCGGTTGATGGCCGTCGCGGCCGTGCCTTCGCCTTCGGCCGGTTCGTCCGGCTGCCCCTGGCGGTTGCCTGCGTCGCCAGACTGGCTGCTGCCGCGCGCCAGCGGCGCTTCCTCTTCCGGACGTGGCTGGGTGCCGCTGCCGCCCGTCTCGGCCATCGTCTCGTGGGTGAGGGTGCTGCCTTCTTCGCCGCTGGTCGGGTTGCCGACGCCGATCGTTGTCGATTTCGCGTTCATGTCGCCTCCTGGAGTGAATTGATGAGCGATTGTCGCTGGACGCACGCCGCCCGTCTGTCGGCAAGCACGGCGCGCGCGTGTAGGATCAGACCGGAATCTCGGAGGTACCACCGCCCACGCTGCCGAACTCCTGCAATTGCTCGACCGTCAGCCGGCGCTCGTTGAGCGCGGCCAGGATCGCTTTCAACTGGTCGGGGTCGGGCTGGATATAGACGATGCGCTGCTCGATTTCGTCTTCCCAGCAGCGCGTGTAGGGTACGTCGGTCTCGGCCATGATCTTCGCGTCGAAGCTGCCGTCGCGCAATTCGCCGAACAGGGTGACGCGCGTCGTGTCGGGCGTCGTGTTCTTTACCGTGATGCTCATGCATGCTCCTTTCGGTGTGCTGGTCGTCACGGTCATTGTCCCGTAGGCGCGCGCCGGCTGCAAACGCGGTTCAAGCGTGCGCGGCCGCCAGGTAGCGCGAGGCCGGCTTGCCGCTCATCGCGCCCTGCATCAGCCTGGCGGCGGCTTCCTCGAAATTCTTCCACAGTTGCGCATCCTCGACGGACGGGAACGTCACCTGTTCGCCCAGGTCGAGGCCGGCCAGGGCCGCGTCCACGCAATCCTCGGCCGTCATCACGATGCGCGGGTCCATCGCATTCAGCCGGTCTTCGTCCCAGATCTCGGTGGCGGTCACGGACGGCGCCACCAGTTGCACGCGGACGTTCGTGCCTTGCACCTCGTTCTGCAGGGCGCGCGTCAGGTTCGCGACATGGCCCTTGCCGGCGCTGTAGAAGGTGCTGCTCGGCAGGAAGCCGAAGCCGAGGATCGAGGCGATGTTCACGAGCGTACCGCGGTTGCGCGCCAGGAATTGCGGCAGGGCGGCAAGGCTCAGTCGGTTGACCGCGTCCACGTTGATCGCCTGCTGCCAGGCGACGTCGGCCGGGTCCAGGGTCGTCGTCGCACCGGGCACCGACACGCCCGCATTATTCACGAGCAGGGTGATGCCGGCATCGTCACGGATCAGGTCGGCCAGGCGCTCCACGTCGTCGCTGCGACTGAGGTCGGCAACGAAGGGACGGACCTGCACGCCGTACTCCCTGGCCAGCGTGTCGGCCAGTTCGGCGAGCTTGTCGCCGCGGCGGGCGACGAGGACGAGGTCGTAGCCGCGCCGCGCCAGGCGGTCTGCGTAAATCCTGCCCAGGCCTGCGGATGCGCCGGTGACGATGGCCGTGCCTTGCTGTGCTTTGCTCATGATGTGCTCCTCGATGGTGGGGTTGAATGCAAACATGATGGTCGTCATGTTTGGATGGATGAAGCATGATGGATATAATGTTTGAAGTCAACCCCACAATTTATATGGAGGCGATAGAGATGCGCTATCCACCGGAAGAAACCGCCGCCAAGCACCGCCGCATCCTCGAGGAAGCGGCCCGGCTGTTCCGCGAGCGCGGCTTCGCGGGCGTCAGCGTCGGCGAGATCATGAAGGCGACCGGGCTCACGCATGGGCCGTTCTACAACCACTTCGCTTCCAAGGAAGCGCTGATGGCCGAGGCATTGTCCGACCTGTCGTCGCGGACGCAGGCCGATTTCGACCGCATCCTGGCGGAGCAGGGCATCGCGGCCTACCTCGACCTGTACCTGAGCCGGCGCCACGTCGACAGCGCCGGCGCGGGCTGCCTGATGACGGCGCTTGCGGCCGACAGCGCGAAGGAGCCGGCCACCCGCGGCCCATTCACGGCCCACGTAAAGGGCGTCATCGACCGCCTGATGCGCGCGCTGCCCGGCAAGCGCCGCGCCGAGGCGGATGCGCGCGCCGCCGCCATGCTGGCGCTGGCCGCGATGGTGGGCGCGGTGACGCTCGCGCGGGCGGTCGACGATCCGGCGCTGGGCGACGAGATCCTGGCGGCGACGCGGCAGCGACTTCTGGACTGAATCAACGGCGGTGCTGGGCCGACGGCGGCCGAGCTGCTATACTGTATAAAAACACAGTTATCCCAGCACCGCCATGCCGAACTTCACGCCCATCGACCTTGGTCCGACGATACCGGAAGCGATCACGACCGGCGCGAGCGGCCGCCTGCACGTCAAGATGTACCGCCAGGCCGAGGACGCGATCACGGAAGCGACCACCGACATCGAACTGGCGCGCGAATTCATCGCCCACGGCGAACTGAGCGCGAAATCGATCCAGAACACCCAGAAGGAACTGTTCCGCTTCCTGACCTGGTGCCGCGAGGAAGCGAAAAAGACGCTGGCCCAGCTGAACGTCGCCGACCTCAACGCGTACAAGGAATTCCTCAAGAACCCGCCGCCCGAGTGGGTCTGCACGACGAAATGGCCGCGCACCGATGCGCGCTACCGGCCATTCACGGGACCGCTGTCGGACGCGAGCCGGCGCCAGGCAATGATCGCCGTGAAGGGCCTGCTGGGTTTTGCCGAGCAGACGGGCTATTTGCGCCGCAACCCGGGCGCGCTCGTGCGCAACGTCCGGGCGCCGTCCGCGAGCCGCATTACGCGCTACCTGACGCAGGGCGCGATCGCGCTGGCGCTGGAGACCGTCGCACACCGTGCTGCCGACACGCCGGCCGCGCTCAAGCGCCGCGCGCGCGACCGCTTCCTGCTCGTCGCTTTCGCCCATACGGGTGCGCGCCTGAACGAGATCGTGGGCGCATCGATGGGGGCTATCTACACGGAAGGGAACGGCCGATGGTGGATCGACGTCCTCGGCAAGGGCAACAAGCCGCGCCGCCTGCCGGTGCCGCCGGACATGCTGGACGCGTTCCGAACCTACCGCCAGGCGTTCGGCCTGTTGCCGCAGACGGGCCGGACCGACCGCACGCCGCTCGTCCTGTCCAGCCGCAGCCGCGAACCGGCGCGCATCACGGACGAGGCAGCCTCGGAAGCCATCAAGGCGATCTTCGCCGACGCGGCAGGCGTTGCGGACGGGCGCGGCGACGCCGACACGGCCGCCACGCTGCGCCAGGCATCCGCGCACTGGCTGCGCCACAGCATGCTGACGAACCATGCGAACAACGGCGTCCAGCTGAAGACGCTGCAGGACACGGCGGGCCACGCGAACATCGCGACGACGGCGGCTTATCTGCACAAGACCGACAACGAACGCTACGACGAAATCATCGCTTCCGTGAACGGGCGCGGCATCCTGTAAGCGCCTTACGCTGCGCGTGTAAGTGACTATACTGGATGCATGGTGCTTCCAGCTCACGCTACCAGCGGTATCGACGGCGAGGTCATCCTGCGCCCGGTGAGTCCGGTCGAATGGCCGGGCATGGTCAACCAGCGCCCGTACCAGGCGCTGATCGGCGTGGCGGATGGGGCAGGGCGCCACGTGGCGGAGGTCCGCAGCGACCCCGACGGCCGGTTCCGCATCTTCCTCGAACCCGGCACGTACGTCCTGCAGCCGGAATCCGAGGCTATCTATCCGCAGGCGCCGGCGCAAACGGTCACGGTGGAGAAGGACCAGTTCACGTCGGTACGCATCATTTACGACAGCGGCATCCGCTGATCACGACGCGAAACCGATGCCGACGATCCGGCTGCCCCAGTCGTGGTTGGTCAGGACATCTTCATTGACGAGCCACGCGCGCCGCGTGTTGCGCGGATCCACCGTCACCGCCGAATAATCGCCCCAGCGGCCGCCCGTGAAGAACGTCGGACTCGTGAAGGCCGCGATGCCCGGGCTCAGCGAGTACGTGGTGCCGTTGTTGTGATCGAAGCCGGAGAACCGCACCTGGGCATTGGTACCACGCGGCGGGTCGGTCATCGTCCAGGTCACGTAGATGTCGTTCGCGCTGTTGGCCGCGATCGACGCGTTGAAGTCGAACGACGTCGACGTCCCGAAGAAGAACGCGCTCTGCACGAGCGAACTGGAGGCCGTATTGATCTGGTAGAACTTGGGCGCCGCATAGCCCACCAGGTTGACGGTATGAACCTGCCACAGGAAATCGCCGGTCTGCGTGCTGGCGTTGACGAAGCGGCCGTCGAGCGTATCCAGCGTGGACGTCGTGCCCGGCTGCGGCGCGTCGGGCGGGGCAGTGTAGGCGGGCACCGCCACGCTCACCGGCCCCGTCAGCTGGATCGCGTTCGGCCGGCTCGAATTGGTGAGCGTGTAGAGGCTCAGACTGCTGCCGCCCGATGCGGCGATCAGGTACGTGCGGGCATTCTGGTCGAGCACGATCGGCGGCGCGAGCGTGGCGCGCAGGCCCGTGAAGACGGGAACCGAGAAGCCGAGCCCGTTGTACAGGCGCGCTTTCGCCACCGCGAACATGTCGGCACCCCGGAATCCGCCGGAAGCCGTGAACACGTTGGCCGTGATGATGATCGAGTCCTGGTCATAGCCGAGCTGCGGATAATCCCAGAAATCGCCGGCGTTGAAGGTCACGTTCAGCGCATAGATGAAATACGGGCCCAGCGGGTTCGACGTCGTGGAGATCGCGACGAAGAAGAGCTGGCGCGTGCTCGACTCCTGGAACGCGTCCGCCGTCACGACCCAGCGGTTCCACACGCTGTCGTACACGGCGCGCGGGTCGAACAGCACGCGGGCGCTATAGCCGAAGAAGGCCGCCAGCGAAATGCTGGTGCGCTGGCTGGGATTGGTCCGCAGGAAGATATCGATGTGGGAGTTCGTCACCTCGACGAAATGATCGAGGCCCACCGCGCCGTGCGTGTCCGGCGGCATCAGGCCGTCGACGTCGGTCGCGCCCGCGAAATTGGGACCGACGAGGACGATGGGCGCGCGGGGGAGGGCTTCGGCTTCCGCGTCGACTTCCATGTCCGCCTCGACCGGCTTCTCGGCCGTCCGGTCCTGTGCCCGCAGTTTCGACTTGATCTCTTCGTACTCGGCCGCAGGCATCGTCGGCAGGAAGGGCTTCGATTTTCCTTGCGCGACCGCACGCGCATTCGGCGCCACATTGGTTTCCATGTCTTGCAGCATGGTCTCCACGGTCCTCAGTTGGGGCGCCGCGGCCTCCAGCTGAGTCCCGATTTCGATAGCAGAATGTTTCACGACATTACTCCTTTCCATTGAAATAGCTTGCAGCGTTGGAACCGGCAGAGGGCAGGCGCCATTCCCGCGCCGTCCACTATCGTGACAAACGGGCTGGACGTTGTTGATAGGGGTCAGGACGAGAGAGCTCGTCTTTGGGGAGGGAGTTTCCTACTGGGGCGGGAAAATGCTGATGTTCGAAAAGGAAGACTCGCGCAGGAATTCCTCGGTCGTCAGACTGTCCTCGACGCCCTACCGGTGTCCGAGTTGCGGCCATTTGTACGGCGCTAGACCTGATGCCTTAAGGCGACATTTTCGGGTTAGTTACTAACGTTTTAGAAAGTAACTTCAACGATGCGTCAGCAAGCGGTCCAGGCGGTCCGCGAAGGGGGCGACGCCAGCCAGCCTGGCGACAGCCTATGGCGTGAGCGAGCGGACGATTTACACGTGGCTGGCCGCGTTTGCCTCCGGTGGGCAAAACGCGCTGTTGGCCGAGCCGATCTACCGAGAGTGCCAGCGAGATCGCCGGGGGAACCGAGCGTCGCAATGCATCGGTGAGGGTGGCGTCATCTGCGGCATCGGGGATGATTCTGTGAAAAGCGTCATTCAGGCGCACGAACGTCGCCAACCAGGGCAGATGTCTCAGCACCGTGTAGGCACTCGACATCGATTTTTCTACTTGACAATCCATGGACAGTCCGCCGATATTCGGCGTCCGCTTTCGCACGGCGGAACTGTGGTTATCTCTTTAACGATCTCATTTGACGAAAGCCATTCTGATGTCCTTCACCCGACGTTCGATGCTCAAAGCCACGCTCGTGGCGCTGCCGGCGCACTGTGGCGCCCGCGGCCTTGACCGATTTGTGCCTCCCGTGTCGGGTACGGTGCCGGTCGATGGGGCCCGGGCCTTCCTGGCAAATCAGGTGCGCCTGCTGCCGGGAAGTCCGTTTTACGCACGGCAGGAGCTGCATCGTAAAGGGGTGCTCGCGTCTTACGATCCGGACAAATTGCTGTACCACTACCGCGCTTTGGCCAAGCTTCCCCAAAAAGGCGGTATCGAGAAGGGCTACGACGGCTGGGATAGCGAATTTATCCGTGGGCACATGACAGGCCATTATTTGTCCGCCGCGTCGCGCATGGCGGCGGCGACCGGGAGCCTGCTGTTTCGCGACCGGGTGAACTACCTCGTGGGGGAGCTCGCCACATGCCAGAGGGCTCTGGATCTGGATGGTTACCTGGCGGCCTTTTCCACGGCGGCCTTTGACCAACTCGAGGGCAAGCCCGGGGCCGATGCCGGGGGCATCGGCGTGCCTTATTACACGATCCAGAAGATCATGTCGGGCCTCATCGACGCCTATACCTATGTCGGCAACAAGCAGGCACTCGACGTCGTCACGAGGATGGCCGACTACTTCGGGAAACGACTCGCGGCCCTGGATGCCGCGCAGATCGACAAGATGTTCCGCACGGACGGCAGCCGCAATCCCCAAAACGAGTTTGGTGCGATGAGTGACGCGCTGACGGAACTCTACAAGATCGATAACAATCCCCGGCACCTCGACACCGCTCGCATATTCCATCGCGCCTGGTTTGTCGGCCCACTTGCCGAGGGCGAGGACAAGCTGGGCGGTTTGCACGCCAATACGCACATCGCGCCAGCAGTGGGCTTGGCGAACAGTGCGAACGTCGATGGCAACCCGGTGGAATTGCGCGCGTCCGAGAACTTCTGGCGACTGGTCGTGCACCGGCATTCGTTCGCCAACGGCGGTAACTCATTCAACGAATGGTTCGACAAACCCGGCGTCGAGGCGGGCCCGTCGATCCATGATCAGAAGATGTTGCCCCCGACCACCGCCGAAACCTGCAACACCCACAATATGCTCAAGCTGACGGCGAGGCTGTTCGAGCGCAACCGCCATGCGGAACTTGCCGACTACTACGAGCGTGCGTTGTACAACCACGTGCTGGCGTCGGTGGCACCCGACACGGGCGCCGTGACCTACTTCACGCCGTTCCACGGAGACTTTCGCACCTATCTGAACGGCAGCTTTTGCTGTTCGGGCACCGGTCTTGAAAACACCGCACGCTACAACGAAGGCATCTATTTTCACAGCAATGATGCGCTCTGGGTGAACCTGTATATCCCATCCGAGCTCAGCTGGCGGGAAACCGGGATGGTGTTGCGGCAGCAAGGGGATATCACGCGAGGTGAGCCGGTGCGCCTGACGGTGGTCAAACCTGCAGCCCACGGCGTTACGCTCAAGTTGCGTATCCCCGCGTGGGTCGCCAAACGGGCTACGGTAAGAGTCAATAACAAGCCGCAAGGTGTGAACGCCAAGCCCGCAAGCTATCTCTCGTTAAGGCGGCAATGGAAAGCCGGTGACGTGATCGACCTGGCACTGCCAGCCGGGCTGCGACTGGAGCAAGCCAGGGACGACGCCTCGATGGTCTCCATCTTCCATGGCCCAGTATTGCTGGCTGGAGAACTTGGCAAGGACAATATGCCTGTTCGCGACGTGGGCGACAAGGATGCCTACCTGAAGACCGCGGCGGTGCCGGTTCCCGATATCGTCAGCACGTCCGGCAATCCCGCCGACTGGCTCGCTCCGATCCCCGGCGATCCGTCCGCGTTCAGGATCAAGGACGCCGGTCCGGCGAGCGGGATTGTCGTGCGGCCGTTGTTCGACCTGCACCATCAACGCTATTCCGTTTATTGGCATCTTCGCAAAGACACATTCCGTGACCGCGCATAGTCGGCACATAGGAAATGAAATTTCCGCCTTGCCAGCTTAGTGATCTGGGTGGGAAGCGGAGGACCATGCCCGCGTTGCCGGCGGCAGACGCATGCCCGATGGTTGATTGTATTTAAATTATAAAATACAATCGAGGGCATTCATATTCTGCTAATGCCCGGAGACAACCCATGCCCGCCCGCCGCGTCGCACTGTTCGCGCTTGCCGCCCCGGTTCTTGCCCCGCTTCTTGCATTGCATCTGCCGACACACGCCGCCGCCGTGGAGGATACGCCCGTCTACATGACCACCGTTCCCGGCCCGTTCCGCGCGGACGCGGAATCGCTCAAGACCTACCGGACGCCCGGGATACCACCAAACGAAACACAATGAGGAAAACAACGATGCGAAGCACCATATTCGGCGTGCTCGTCGCGTCGATGCTCGTCTTTTACCAGGACGTTGCGTTGGCCGCGATCCAGGATGTGCGCGCGACGGACCGCGGACTCGAGTACAAGCTCGACGATACCCGCATGCAGATCACCTTCATCACGGACCGCATCGTGCGCGTGACGGCGACGCGCAACCGAAACTGGTCCACGGCCGCGCGCCTGATGCAGGCGGAGGAGGTCGCCGACAAGCCGGGCAGGATCACGTCGCGCGACGAGGGCCAAACGCGCGTGCTGCGTTCGTCGAAGGTGACGGTAGTAGTGAACCGGACGACCGGCGCGATCGCGTTCCGGGACGCGGGCGGCCGTCTCGTCGTGCGCGAGGACGATGCGACGCCGCGCGCGTTCGAAAAAGTTTCAGTGGTCAAGTCGATGCCGGATCCCGCGACGGTCAAGACCATCAAGACCGTCGACGGCGACCGGCAGGTCGCGGACGCCTATGTCCAGAAGAAGGACCGCGATGCGTGGAAGGCGACGGCGCATTTCCGCCTCCAGGACGACGAAGCGCTGTACGGACTGGGCTTCGACGAGACCGCCGACCTGAACCTGCGCGGCAAGACCAAGCGGCTCTATCAGCACAATCTGCGCAAGGTCATTCCGTTCATCGTCTCGACCCATGGGTACGGTCTGTTGTTCGATACATACAGCGCGATGACGTTCGCGGATGGCGAGGCGGGAACGTCGGTCACCAGCGACGTTGTGGACGACCTCGGGTACTACTTCATCCTTGGCCCGTCGATGGACGGCGCGATCGGCGGATTCCGCCAGCTGACGGGCGCCGCGACGATGTTGCCGCAATGGGCCTACGGCTACGTGCAATCGAAGGAACGCTACAAGACCCAGGATGAAGTCGTCGACACGGTGAAGGAGTTCCGCAAGCGTAAAATCCCGCTCGATCTCATCGTCCAGGACTGGAATTACTGGACCCCGGGCCATTGGGGCAGCCCCGTTCCCGACGCGTCGCGCTATCCCGACCTCGCGGCGATGACGAAGGCCGTGCATGACCAGAATGCGCACGTCATGATTTCGATCTGGCCGAATCCGAGTCCGCTCGACCCGCCCGGCAAGGAATTGAAGGATGGCGGTTACATGAGCGCAGGCTCGGCCAACGTCGACTTCTTCCAACCCAAGGCGGGGGAGATCTACTTCCGCAATGTGTGGACATACCTTGGCCGGCACGGCATCGATGCATGGTGGTGCGACTCGACGGAACCGGAAGTCGCGGACTGGACCTGGGATCCCAAGCGCGCGGAGAATGCCGATGACCTCAACATCGCCGGCCTGGCCCGCGTCATCGACCCGCAATTCCTGAACGCCTATGGGCTCGTCGATTCGCAGAATTTCTACCGCAACTGGCGCAAGCAAACGGCCGACAAGCGCCTGGTCAACCTGACGCGCTCCGGCTATGCAGGCAGCCAGGCAGTGGGCGCGGTGCTCTGGACCGGCGACATCGCGGCCAAGTGGCCCGAGCTCGCGCAGCAGGTCGCGGCCGTCCAGCGCTTCAGCGCATCGGGCACGCCTTACATCACGTTCGACAGCGGTGCCTTCTTCTCCGGACCCGGCAAACCATGGTTCTGGAGCGGCGAATACGAAGGCGGCACAGCCGATTTCGGCTACCGCGAGCTGTACACCCGCTGGCTGCAGCTCGGCGCGTTCATGCCGATGTTCCGCAGCCACGGCACCGATACGCCGCGCGAGCCGTGGCAGTTCGGCGAGCCGGGCACACCGTTCTACGATGCGATCCTGCAGGCCATCCAGTTACGCTACCGCCTGCTGCCGGCCATCTATTCGCAGGCTGGCCTGGTCCACCTGCGGGGCGCATCGTTCATCCGTCCTGTCGCTTTCGCGTACCCGGACGACCCGCGCACCCATGATCTGAACACACAGATGCTGTTCGGCGACGGCATCCTGGTCAGCCCGGTGATCGCGCCGATGTACTATGCGGCGAAGTCGGTGCCGATCGATGGCGTCGCCAAGAACCGCGAGGTCTATCTGCCGAAAGGTACCTGGATCGATTTCTGGACCGGCGAGAAGCTGTCCGGCGGCAGGACGGTCACCGTCGATGCGCCGATCTCGCGCATCCCGCTGCACGTCCGGGCCGGCAGCATCCTCCCGATGGGACCGGTCGTGCAATACGCGTCGGAACAGCCCGACGCACCGATCGAGCTGCGCATCTATCCCGGCGCCGACGGCGACTACACGTACTACGAGGATGCGGGCGAAGGCTGGGGATACGAGCGCGGCGACTATGCGCTCATCAAGATGCGGTGGAACGACGCATCGAGAAAGCTGACCATCGGAAAACGCCAAGGGAGTTTCCCCGGGATGAAGCGAAAACGTATGTTCAAGGTCGTGGTCGTCGGCCCGGAAGCGGGCCGGGGCGCGGAACAGGACGGCAAGGCGACCGACGTTGTCTACGACGGTAGCGTCGTGACAGTCGCAAAATGATGCCCATTGCCGGCCAACGGCGATGAACAGGTCTCCCGCATCGATCGATTGCGGGAGGCAGCCCTTACCTGTTCTGAACTTCGAACATGGCGAACCGCCCGTATCAGAGATCAAGCATATTGGGATTCGGACCTTCGACAGGCCCGATAAGATTTTCATAGATGCCGCGAAGACGCACTCTGCGGCGCGCCTTCTGCCGATGCTACATATTGGTCTGCTCTGGCGGCAGCTCCGACGGATACGGAACCTGCTCCGCCGTGCCGGGCAAAAAGCGCTTCATCTTTTCGCAGCCCAGCACGAAGCTGGTCATGGTCAGCGATCCCAGCGCACCGCCCTCGACCAGCACCTCCGGCGGCTGTCCGGCTACACCGCATAAGCCGGCAAAATAAGCCAAGGGCAGGAAGTGCTCGGGCGTGGGCACTGACTGGCGGAAGGCCGGATGCGCGGCTACCCGCGCCAGGTTCATCGGTTCCTTGCACACGGTTTCACGAACCGCAGCGTCGAAGTCATCGGCCCAGCCGAAGGCGCGCTCGCCGAGATGCCAATCGTCACGATCCGCCCGTCCGCGCGCCGTCAGTTCGCCGGCGCCGGCAGTGGCGGCAACAGCTCGGCCGGCGGTCGTCCGATGACGTTTTGCGGGATCAGCACCCAGTCTTTCGCGCCTTCCTTCTTCCAGCCCAGCATCAGCGCGAGTCCCTGGCCGGGGCCCTGGTAGTAGCGGACGCGGACATTGTGCACGCCCTGGGTCAGCGTCACCGTCTCCATCACCGCTTGCGGCGCATGGATGCCATCGTTGTTGATGATTTCCTCGCCATCGATGCTGACCCGGCTGCCGTCGTCGGACAGGATCATGAAGTCCCAGTTGCCGGTCTTGGCGATGGTGATGGTGAAGCGGATATCCAGGCCGAACCATTCGGTCATGTCCAGTCCGGGAAAGCCCTCGTTGAAGTTGCGTGGCTCGACGTCCAGCTGGGCCATGCAGACACGCTTGATCGGTTTGCGCTTGTCCATCGCCTTCACCGTCTGCGTGTCGCGGCGCAGCTGGTACACGTCGGCCACCATGCGCCGATCCGGCGTGTCGGCGCACTCCGCGAACAGCTTGGTGGATGCGGTCGCGGGCGCCGGCACGGGCGTCGCCGCCGGCACGGGGGCCGGGACCGGGCCGGCCTTCGTGTTATTTGCGCCCTCGGCAGGCGCGGTCACTTCGGCCGGCGCCGGCGGTGCGGGGGGCGGGGCCACGATGGCGTCTGGCTTGAACTCCAGCTTCGGCAGCTCCGGTACGACCGGCGTGATGGTCGGCGGGGGCGGGGGCGAGAGCGCAGGTGCGGGGAGCTCGGGCGGCATCGGCACTTCCGGGGGAGGCTCGATCTTCTTCTGCGGCGGCAGGTCCACGACCACGTCAGTGCTGCGCTCGCGCTTCGGCGGCGTGGGCGATTGCCAGCGCGACAGCAACGCGCACGCCACCAGCACCGCATGGAGCGCCAGCACGACCGCCAACGCGACGCGGTGGCTGCCGCGGCCACGCGCAAAGGCGTTTTGCGTTTCCGGCGATGACGAGTTCACGTCCGGCGATGTCGTCTGCATGTTTGTTCCATCCGGCAAGGATAATGTATGTATGCATCCTAGCACCGCCCTGGGCCCGGAAATTCACCCTGGTAATTCTTGCTGCCCAGTCAGTAATTTTCATAACGTCGTCCGGCAGCTATCCTGGCTCCGAAGGCCATCGATTTGGCTTCGAGGGAAACACTGTCGAGGCGTTCTTAACGATAAGAAAGTATTAGTGTAGTTTTCCACTTCTGCTGTTTCGTAGGACAATCTGAGCTCGCTTCGATCGAATGCGCTCCTGGCTAGCGTCGCGAAGACGTGCTGAAGCATCGCGTCGAACACCACGAGGACGTTCAGGTCCAGGTCCGCGATATTCAAAATTTGGATTCCTAAAATCGAGAAAACCTGCTTTTCTGATTATTTCCGCGTACGTACCATGTGCGGCCGCTGCAGTGGACAGCGCAAAAGCCGATGTTGCGCGCGCAGGCGGCTCAAGCGGATGCATTACATGCTCCAGAACATGCTCGATCGAAGCTGAGTGCAAGCGAAGAAGACGCGGCCCATCTGCGCGAGGAACTAGTGGCTGCGGCGGCCGCCAGGGAAAGTCCGGAAGCGAGATTGGGGGAGGGCATCGTCAGATGCACACCCTGCAGGCGCGCATGGATCAATTGAGTACGGAGCACGCTACTGAGCGGGAGAGACTGGCTGACCGCACTCGTCTGGCCGAGGAGCGATTCGAGAAATGGAAAAGTGGGCGTTCGTCGAAATCGACAGGGAACGTACGGCAGTTGCAAAGCTACAGAAAAGACTCGACATGGAACGGGCAGAGCACACAGCGGCCCTTGACCGATCACGCTCAAAATACAATGCGGCGCAGACAACGATTGAGCATTTGAGAGAGCGGATCGGTGCGCTACAGAACTCTGTCGAAACCTTGAATCACGAACGGAATCGAGAGAGTGCAGAACTGCGGAACGCGCGAACGGATCTCGACGCCGCGGTACGGCAAGCCGCCGGCGATAGTGCAAGAGTCGACCAGTTGCGGGATGAACTTGAAAGGGCGCCAAGAAAAGCCAGCACGCGCCAAAAGTCCTCAACCAGAAGCAAGCGCCAGAGCAAGGAAAGCAAGGGCGGCGACACATAAGGATCAGAGATCTCGGCTCCTCCAGGCGTGGTGTTACACTGGACTTTGTTTCTGCTCATACGCACAACCGAAGGCCATTGGTCGCCCGAGAGAACCCTCCAAGAGGCGAATGGTGAAAAATAGCGGTTCGTCGCGCTTTTTCTTGCTTCTTTCTCCAACTCGACATTATTTACTGTAATGTCGAGTTCGCTCCGGCTTGGCACTGGCTCGCAAAGGCCATTCCAGCATACCGATAACTGCCCGAGTCAGGCTAGTCTGCCAGGTGATCGAGAGGGCTCAATGCAAACGAAACGCACCGTTCTTAAACGATAAATGAACAGCGTGAAAGCTAGACTAGCTCTTTTCGACCTAGACGAAACCTTGGTTCATGCTACCGAGGCGCCTTTACCGCAAGCCCACAGTTTTAAGGTTGGACCGTACTTCGTCTACGTGCGACCTTCAGAAAGTTGACCCCAGAAGTAACGGCTATGTGTACGTGTAAGAACTACGGAAAGTGATGAAGTACGGGTATGCAGTGGACGAGATCATAATGATTGACGATAGTCCTGAAAAGCTACAACGGCAGCCAACAAGGCGTCTCTCTCTGTCGGCTTTTACTGGAGATCCGTCAGATAAAGTGCTTCTCATCGTAATGGAACGACTTAAGTCAATAACGAAAACTTGACCAATTGACTTATACCCGGGATGGCCACTAGCGGTCGCTTTCGGTCGCTTTCACCCCGTATGCCGCTACGACCGTGGCCGGAATTCAAACAGTCTCTTCTTAGCCAGACTGGCGCTACGGAGAAAGCGCTCATTCCTGACGAGCTCTGGTCATTTTTGACAGATCGCCTTTTACGGCACCCGCGGCTCACAAAAGGTGGCCGACCCACGCATCTGTGACCGGTCAACACCAACCCGGATTTTCTTCGTCCTTGGAACTGGGACAGCATGGCAATAGCTACCGTGCTGTTCCGGCAGTGACAGGATGCTGGGAGACTTCCGCTTGCGACAGAATCGCGTGAGCATGTCCAAAATCGTGGCACTGAACGCAAAAACGAGGGCCTGGACAACCAGAGGATAAGGTGTGCACTTGCGACTCCACGCAGAAATCACGACAGATTAGTGTTAGTAAGTCGCGTTCATTTCCGGGGGCGCAAGGTTCACATTATTCTGTCGCTATGACAGGGTATATTCTGTCGGCCGACTGTTTACCCCGCCAGGGAAGGCATCCCGCGGACGCCGCCATAAATATGATTTGACATAATATAGATTATGCGAAATTGCACACATGCCGTTACGCATCACGAAAATCACGTTCCAACCGACTCCGCCAACCCGACAATGATCCCCTCCGGCCCACGGATATACGCCAACCGGTAGGATTCCCCGTAACGCATCTCGCCGATGACCTCGTGACCACGCTCCCGCATGCGCGCGACCATCGCATCGATGTCGTCGACGGCAAACATCACCCGGCGCAAGCCCAGCGCATTCACCGGCGCCGCCACCGGCCCGAACCTGACGGCGTCCGGCGTATGGAACTTGTCCAGTTCGATGCCCTGGCCATCCGGCGTACGCAGCATCGCGAGCGTCGCCCTGACGTTGTCCAGGCCGATCAGGCGCCCGACGTCCAGCCCTTCGACCGTCGTTTCGCCCTCCAGCGTGAGTCCCAGTTCGATGAAAAACGCTTGCACGGCGTCGAGATCGTCCACGACGATGAGGACGTTATCCATGCGTTTGATCGTCATTGTTTTTCCCCCATGAATTCAACCACCCAGTCGATGAACACCCGCAGCTTCCTGCCGACGCGGCGATTGGCAGGATACGCGACGTACAGCGGCAGCGGCGCGATCTCCCAGCCGTCGAACAACCGGACGAGTTCGCCCTGCGCGACCGCTTCCCGCGCCATGTAATCCGGCAGCCACAGCACGCCCAGGCCGGCCAGCCCGGCCGCGAGATACGCGTTGCCGTCGTCGATCGCCAGCATGTAGCGCGCGTCCAACACCACGGTCTCGTCGGCCCGCCGCAATGCGTACTCGAATCCCTGCCCGGAACGCGCGCCGCGGAATTGCACGATGCGGTGCGACGGCTCGCGCAGTTGCGCCGGATGCGTCGGCACGCCCGCGTGTGCCAGATACGCGGGCGCCGCATAGACCCGCAGCTGCAGGTCGGCCACGTGACGCGCGGCGAGCGACTGGTCGGTCAGGACGCCACCCCGCACGACGCAATCGACATTCTCTCCGATCAGGTCGACCATCCGGTCGCTGACGCCCAGGTCGAGCTGGATGTCCGGGTAGCGCGCGTAGAATCCGGGCAGCGCCGGCACGAGCAGCATCGTCGCGAACGGGCTCGGCACATCGACGCGCAAGCGCCCTGCCGGCGCCGTCGCCTGGTTCGGCAACCCGGCCTCGAGGTCTTCCAGCTCGGCCAGCATGTGCACCGCGCGTTCGTAGTACACCGCACCGTCTTCCGTGACGTTGACCTTGCGCGTGGTCCGGTGCAGCAGTGTTACACGCAGCCGCGCCTCCAGTTGCTGGATGAGCTGGGTGACGGTCGCCCGGCTCATGTCCAGTGTCTGCGCCGCCTTCGTGAAACTACCGGCTTCCACGACGCGCACGAATGCCCGCATGCCATCGAATCGGTCCACGCACCCTCCCAAGTTTGATTGTTTGAATTGTACAAACAGTGATGGCGTTATTTGCCGATTTATCGGGATCGGTCGAGGCTCTACAGTGAGACCCTTTATCAACAAAGGAGACCACCATGACCATCCGCGACGTCGTTTTCCCGCCGGGCCGCCAGGCGCTGTACGAAAAGAACCGCTATTCGCCGGCCGTGCGCGCCAACGGCTTCCTGTTCGTCTCGGGCCAGGTCGGCAGCCGCGACGACGGCTCGCCCGAACCCGGCCTTGAGGACCAGGTCCGGCGCGCTTTCGAGAACCTGAACGCCGTCCTCGCCGCGGCCGGCTGCCGCTTCGAAGACGTGGTCGACGTGACCGTGTTCATCGTCGAGCCCCAGTCGACATTCGAGCGTATCTGGGCCGTGGCGCAGGAATACTGGGGCCAGGCGCCCTATCCGAACGTCACCGCCGTCGGCGTGACCTGGCTGTACGGATTCGATGTCGAAATCAAGGTCATCGCGCGTTTGCCGCACGCTTGACACGTTCAAGATCCCGAGCTATCTTGGCAACGTTTCCATGTGGAAACGTTTCAATAACGGCCGTTGCGACGGCCGTTATTTTCATTTTATACATGATGATTATCATGTCATCAGCTTTATTGACGCAGAAACAATAACAAGCGCCGCCAGAGCGTATCGACAGCGGGATCATCCCGCGCGACCTGACCTTCAAGGAGGAACCATGCCACAACGGTATCGAGGCTTACCATCCACCCTGGCGCTGTTGACCAGCGCCCTGCTCTCCGCCTGCGGCGCCGGCGATCCGGGCGCGCCGAGCAGCCAGTCGATGACCCGCACGGCGGCGGAATTCGCGACGGAAAGCGCGCTGACGCCCGCCGCCGCGACCGCCAGCGCGTCGGAACGGGGCGATCTGTCGGCCGCCGCAACGATCGACCATGACGCCGCCACCCGCTGGAGCAGCGGGTTCACGGACGACCAGTGGCTGACGCTCGACTACGGCAAGACCGTGACGATCAACCGCGTCAACATCGTCTGGGAAAACGCGCACGCGCTGCAATACCTGCTGCAGGTGTCGGACGACAATGTGCACTGGACCACGATCAAGACCGTCGACGCCAGCACGGGCGGCACCGAGGACGTCGGCAGCCTGTCCGCCCAGGGCCGCTACCTGCGCATGCAGGGTGTGAAACGCTCGAGCCAGTACGGCTATTCGATCTTCGAGATCCAGGCGTTTACCGGCACGCCCGCCACGCCGGGCGGCAGCGTCCCGACGCCAATTCCGGTCGACCTCACCAAGCCTGGAGTCGTCGTCAAGCCGGTGGCGACGACGTCGTCGGCGGTGGAAAACGGCGGGCTGGCGGCGTCGATGGCGATCGACGGCAAGCCGGACACGCGCTGGGCCAGCGCCGCCGAGGACGGCGCCTGGATCCAGTTCGATTTCGGCGCGCCGACGCCGATCGGCGCAGTCAAACTGACCTGGGAGAACGCGTATGGCAAGGAATATGCGCTGCGCGTCTCCGACGACGGCAAGACGTGGACGCAACTGCGCTACGTCGCCGAGGGCAAGGGCGGCACGGAAGAATTCCTCAACCTGAACACGAGCGCGCGCTACGTGCGCCTGCAAGGTGTCGCGCGCGCCACGCAATACGGCTACTCGCTGTTCGAGGTCGAGTTCCGCACGCCCGGCAGCGACAACACGCTGCCCGTCAACGCGACGTCGCCCCTGAACTATCCCGCATCGGGCAGCGGATGGACGCCCTTGCCCGCCTCCACCGAACCGCTGGAAACGCTGCAATTCACCCTCCCCGACGGCACGCTCGTCACGCGCTTCGGCGCCCGCGCGATGGCCCGCCATGGACGCGAGCGCGGCGAGGACTGGAACGAGATCGGCTACGGCCCGAACGAGACCGTCGATCCGGCGACGGGCCTGCCGCTCGACAAGGGACCGGGCAACTACCTCACATTCGTGCCGCAATACTTCCAGAACCGCACCTGGGGCATCGAGATCATCGACAACAGCCGCGTGGCGGGCGTCACGAAGCCGACGCTCGTCTACAACCAGTACACGCAGGTCGACTTCCTGCCCGGCCAGGTGGCGTTCTTCCGCGGCTTCGACCGGCCCGGCGTCACCGGCTACGGCTGGATGAATCCGGGCGAGCTCGTCGACCGCAACGTCACGCTCTGCAAGCCGACGCCGTATCCGACGCCGGGCAGGCTGACCGCCACGGCGGGCATCAACGGCGCGTGCACCCTGCTGGTGAAGGCATATCCGGGCCACGCGGATCTCGGCGCGGACGGTTTCCCGAACGGGAAGGACGTACCGTCCCGGCCGCTCGTCGTCGGCGACGTCATCGAGGTCGCGCCGTCGATGTTCTCGACGACGGACGCGATGGCCGCGAAAGGCGACAACGGCGGCATCCGCTACTATGGCCCGGAATGGGTGTACGTGGTCGGGGCGGGCCTGCGGCCGTGGTACGGCGTGCAGCCGCGCCTGAATTCCGTGCCGCTGCCGGATGCGACGCTGTCCGGCGGTCTCGGTTCCGTCTCCTACAATTACTCGGACAACGGCCTGTTCATGTTCCAGCAGCCGCAGAACAATGCGGGCATGCAGGACGTGCAGCGCTTCGTCGAGGGACGGCGCCTCGTCCACACGAACTTCACGACGGGCGACCACAATGAGCCGGGCAACGACCGCTACCTCGGCGCCGTCGGTTTGCAGGGCGCCCGCTTCAACCAGTCCGCGTGCATCGGCTGCCACGTCAACAACGGCCGCAGCCCGGCGCCGGCGAGCATCAACCAGAAGCTGGACGCGATGTCCGTGCGCGTGGCCGTCACGGGCACGGATGGCCGCCAGCTGCCGCATCCGCAATACGGCACGGCGATCCAGATGAACGGCGCCCGCGACTGGGGCACCGCCGTGCGCGTCGCCGGCTTCGAAGCGAAGACGGTCAAGCTCGCGGACGGCACCGTCGTCGAACTGCGCAAGCCGACGCTGGCCTTCGAGGGCCCGGTGCCGGAGCGCGTGTCGCTGCGCGCGGCCCAGCCGATGATCGGCACCGGCCTGCTGGAAGCCGTGCCGGAAGCGGACATCCTCGCGCGCGCGCGCACGACACCCGACGTGGACGGCGTGCGCGGCGTGGCCAACTTCGCCTACGATCCGGAGAGCGGCGCCGTGCGCCTCGGCCGCTTCGGCTGGAAGGCGGCGAAAGCGACCCTGCGCCACCAGGCGGCCGAAGCGCTCCTTCTCGACATGGGCGTGACGTCACCCGTCTACCCGAACCGCGCCTGCGTGAACGGCCCGGCAGCATGCGCCGCCGGCGGCTCGCAGACCGGCATCGCGGAAGCGGACCTGCAGAAGATCGCCCACTACCTGGCGCTCGTCGCCGTGCCAGCGCAGCGCAGCCTGTCCAGCGGGTTCCCGAAAGGCGTCGCACCGCTCGACGAGCACCGGGTCGATCCGGTGCAGGTCGGCGCCGGCGCGAAGCTGTTCCAGGGCATGCGCTGCACCGCCTGCCACACGGCGGAGATGAAGACGGGCAGCGGCCATTTGTTCGCGGAGCTGCGCAACCAGACCATCCACCCGTACTCCGACCTGCTGCTGCACGACATGGGCGACGGCCTGGCGGACAAGTTCGCGGAAGGCCAGGCGACGGGCGCGATGTGGCGCACGGCGCCGTTGTGGGGCATCGGCTACACGGACAAGGTGATGGGCAACGCCGCGCGTGTGGGCTATCTGCACGACGGCCGCGCCCGCACGCTGCTTGAAGCGATCCTGTGGCACGGCGGCGAGGCCACGCAGGCACGCGTGCGCTTCGAAAACCTCGGCAAGGCGGACCGCGAGGCGCTGCTGGCGTTCCTGAAGTCGCTCTGACATGGCATGCGGAGCGGCCACCCTGCTCCGCATTTGTTGTGACGCATCACAGTATCTTTGTTTTGCGTCAATGCGCCTTCTTGTTCCCGGTCAGTGCACAATACGTGGAACGGAGGCCATCATGCCGCACATCTACAAACCCGAAGAGCGCTGGGACAACGCCGACATCGGCTATCCGTCCGCGCTCGCCATCGGCGATTCCTGGTTCTGGTACGTCAACAATAATATCCTGGGCACGATGATCAACCATCCGGCCCTGTTCGACGACCATCGCAACATCCAGCTCGTGGGCTACAACGGTGCGCGGCTCAAGGATTACGTCGGCGACGGCAAGTATGCCGACACGGTCGAGCATTTCCTCCGTCCCGGCTTCGTGGAAGGGTTTGCGGAGTTCTACATCAGCGGGGCGGGCAACGACGCGGTCGACGTGGACCTCGCGCTGTTCGACCATCGCCCGCCCGGCACCGATGCACGTGGCTGGATCGACGGCCGCGGCATGGACGACATGCTGTTCCGGCTGCGCCAGGCCCTCACACGGCTGATCGCGTCGATCCGCGTCGCGAAGCACGCCAGCGCCACCCTGGCGCCCATCTTCGTGCACGGCTACGACTACCCGGTGCCGGACGGCCGGGGCTTCGAGTTCGGCCTGATCCACGCCGGGCCATGGCTCGCGCCGGCGCTGGACCGGCGCGGTGTCCCGCCGGACCTGGCGCTGCGCAGCGCGATCGTGCGCCTCATGATCGACCGCCTGAACGACGACCTGCTCGCGCCGCTCGCGGCCGTGACGCCGGGCGTCGTGCACATCGACAGCCGCGGCATGCTGCCGCGCGACCACACGTACCGCGATTACTGGTCGAACGAAATGCACCCGACGAACCTGGGGTTCCGGCGCATCTTCGAGCAGGCGTGGCTCCCCAGGCTGTACGAACACGGGATCGCGCTGCGGCCGTTTCCGTAAGCGCAGGCGTTCAGAAGCCCCCGCCGCCACCGCCTCCGCCGCCGGGTCCGAACCCGCCCCCGCCATTGCCGAAGCCGCCGCCGGGGCCGCCTTCGCCCCGGCCGCCGCGGAACATGCCGCGGTTGCCGTTGCGCAGGCGCTCGTCGCCCGTCACGCCGCCCCACTGGTAGCGCAGGCCGATCTGCACGATGCGGGGCTGGCTCACGTTCAGCGTATGCAGGCGCAGCACCTCGTTCTCGATGTCGCTCTCCATGTTCCCGGTGTGGAAGACGTTGTTCACGTTGAGGTTCAGCGACAGGCGCGGCGTGATGCGGTGCATCCACGTGAAGTTCGTCATCGTGACGGCGCTGTTGATGCCCTGGCCGTTCAAGGTGGCGCCGTTGCGGTTGACGCTCAGCTGCAGTGATTCCATGCCCACCTGGTACGCGAGCCGCAGCTTGATGTTTTCCCGGTGGTTCGTCTGCTCCACGGCCGTCGCGTCGGTCGTGAAGTTGGAGATGCGCTGGCGCTTTTCGTTGGCCAGCGTCGCCCCGAGGTTGGCGGACAGGCCCGGGACGAACAGCTGGCGCATGTTGAAATTCAGGTCGAGGCCGACGGAATCGTTGGCGCCGAAATTGATGGGCGACGTCACGATCACGTTCGGATCGAGCGCGAGCGCGAAGCTGCGGTTGCCGATCATGGGCGACTCGCGCCGCTTGAACAGGACGAAGCTGCTGTCCACGCCGAACAGGCGGTCGCGGTACGCCACCTCGAAGTTGTCGTTGTTCACCGGCTGCAGGTGCGGGTTGCCGAGCCGCGCGCTGAAGTCGCTGAGGTAGACGAGGTTCGGGTTCAGGTCGCGCTCGTTCGGCCGCGCGATGCGGCGCGAGGCGCGGAACTGCAGCATGCCGTCGGTGCCGATGTCGCGCGTCACGTAAAAGCTCGGCAGCCAGTTCATGTAGTAATACTTGTCTTCCTCGGCCAGCAGGGGCTGATGGACGTCGAGTTCCGTGTACTCGCCGCGCAGGCCGCCCTGGATGCTGAGGTTCTTGCCCAGCTTCGTGGACAGGATGCCGTAGATGGCCGCGTTGCGGTCGTTCGATTCGAAATCGCTGATGCGGCTCGCCACCGGCACGTACTCGCCCGTGACGGGGTCCTGGCCGAGGTAGTTCGTCGGATTGTTCGTCTTGCTGTCCGCGACCTTCGCGCCCGCCTTCAGGTGCCACGTGTCCCAGACGTTGCGCTCGTAGTCGACGGAGATGTCGAGGATGCGGTTGCGCCGGTCGGTCGAGCGCAGGCTGTTCGCGATGAACGGCGTCGGCCGCAGGCGGTAGTCGTAGAAGACGTCCGAATCGGAATGATTGTTCTGGCCCGTATAGCGCAGGTCGAACTTCAGGTCTTCGCCCGGCGCGCCGCTCTTGTGGTCGTACGACGCCCCGATGCCAAAGTTCTCGGCCGGCGAGCGGCTCTGCGACCGGCTCGTGAAATCGGCCAGCGGCGCGTCGTCCGCCGCGAAGCGCTGGGTCGAGGTCGTGCTGTCGCTCTCGTTGCGGATCTTCGAATAACTGACGGTGGCGCCGGCCTGGTCGCGCTCCCCGACGTTGTAGGTGAACGTCGACGCGAGGTTCAGCGATTTCGACCGGCCCTGCCGGTTGCCCACCGAGTCCTGCGAGTCCTTGACGGCGCCGGTGGCCGGGTCGAGATCCTCCCGCTGGGACGCGTTATGGTTGTTGCGCACGTACTCTCTCACACCGATGTTGCCGGAGATCGAGTACGGGCCTTCCGCATGCTCGCCGTTGAGGAAGGCGTTGCCGCGGCCCTCGGTGCCCTTGTTGACGCTCATGTTCGCGCGCGAGCCGGCCTTGCGGTTGCGCTTGAGGACGAGGTTGATGATCGGCCCGCTGCCGCCCTCGTTGCCGAATTCGGCGCCGGGCACGTTGATCACCTCGATGGATTCGATGGCCTCGGCCGGGAACGCGTTCAGCGCGTCGCCCCGGTTCTGGCCCTGGAACTGGGCGTCGCGCTTGCCGTTGACCATGATCTGCACGTTCTGGTTGCCGCGCAGGGCCACGTTGCCGTCCTGGTCGACCGTGACGGACGGCACGTTGTTCAGGATGTCGGCGGCGGACGCGTTGCTCACGCTTATGTCGTTCTTGAGGTCGTAAACATCGCGGTCGACCTTGTTGGTCGGGCGCGTCGCGACCACCTCCACGGTCGCGACCCCGCCGTCGGACTGCGTGTCCGGTGCGGTCTTGGCGGCGGGCGGCGCCGTTTGTGCGAACGACGCCGGTACGGCGAAACAGGTAACGAGTAAGGCGGGAAGGATTTTCAGCGCGTGCTTGGTCGGAATCATCGAACAGGATCAGTGAGTGGAAACGCCGGAGCATGAATCCGTATTCCTCCGGCTACCCAAAAAAGTTCCAGCTTTTTTTAGCGGCTCGTCGGCGGGTTCAGCAATGCCTTGGACGGATCCGGGTTCTGCATCTGCTGCTCGAAAAAGCCCCGGGCGTCCTCCAGCCCCGCATTGTATTCGACGTCGCGCATCACGCTGACCTGGTCGATCGTCCATTCGCTGAAGCCGCCGGCGCCCGGCACCAGGCGCATTTCCGCCGCGATGTCGGCCAGGCTCAGGCCGCCGTCCAGGCGGCGCTGGAACGCCGCCGCCCATGCGGCCGTCGCGGGGTCGCGGACGTCGTTCTCCAGCGTGCGCAGGATGTGCTCGGCCCTGGGCACGTCGACCTGGTAGCAGGACGCGAGCACCGCCGCACGCGCCAGCGTGCGCGAATCCCGGCCCGTGCGCCACGCCGTCAATACGCCGTCCAGTGCTTCGGGACTGGGCTTGCCGTCGGCCAGCAGCGACAGGTCGAGCGCCGCCAGCGCAACGGCGCCGGCGCCCGGATCCCGCTCGCGCGCCCGCGCGATGCCGGCGCGGGCGGCGTCGAGGTGGGGCGCGCGGGCGCCGGCGTCGAGACGCGCGGCCAGCTTCAGGTGCGCCCGCGCCAGCAGCAACAGCACGTCGGCGCCGGCATCGGCACGGCGCGCGGTCTTCTCCAGCCACGGCAGCGCTGCGGCCGGGTCGCCCCAGTCGACGCGGGCCCGGTTCAGGGCAAGTTGCCCCGCCTCGACGTTCGGCACGGCGCCGGCGTCGGCCGTCAGCGTGCGCAGCAGCGCTTCCCCCTGCGCGGGCGCCGGACAGGCCTTCAGGGCCGCGTCGGCGAGCATGAAGCCGCCGGAGGTCGCGGACATCGTCGTGATGGCGATCTCCGGACGCGGACCGGGCGGCTGCTCCACGCGCATGACCTCGGCCCGCTGCAGCCGGTAGCGCCACAGCGCGGTCGACGCGGCGCCGACGTCCAGGCCGAACGCGTCGCGCAGCGCGGCGGCCGGGTCGGCGCCCTGGTGGACGGCATTCAGGAACGTCCCCAGCTTCCTGCGCCGTTCGCCGGCACCGAGGATGTAGTGCGCGAGGAGCCAGGAACGCGCCTCGAATTCCACGCCCGCGGCCCGGCGCCGCGTGTCGGACAGGTTCGCGAACGGACGCGGTCCCAGTATGTCGGCATAGTCGAGGTTGTAGCGGTGGCCCTGGTCGAGGAAATAGAAATACCGGCCCACGCCCGGCGGCGTGCGGCCGATCACCATCTGCGTCGCGCCGAAGCGCACGCCCGCGAAATAATTCGCGAAACCTTCGATCCAGGCGGACGGGCCGCGCACGTCCGTGTGCCGGTACAGGAAGTGGCGTGCATACGCTTCCGACACGTACGAGAGTCCTTCGTCGAGGGGCGTCTTGACGAGCTTGTCGTCGTCGATGGCCGCCAGCGGCGCCGTCCGCACGAGGAAGCCCTGGGTGCCGTCCGTGCAATCGCGGAACAGCGCGATGCCATTGGCCGGGCGGTCGGCCGCCACGAGGTCCAGGTCACGCACATCGTTCAGGTACACGAGGTTCAGCCTGGTCTCCGGACCCGCCGACTTCGGGCGGTAGTCGTCCGTGTACACGCGCAGCAGGCTGTCGAGGCGTTCCAGGTGTTCCACGAGCCGGGCCACGTCCTCGCGCGGCGCGTCCGACAGCACGACGACGTGGGCGCTCTCGGCCCGTACCCAGGCCGACGTGCCCCGCTGGCCCGTGACGACGATGCTTTGCGGACCGGCCTCCTGCGCGAAACAGGCGCCGCCCACGAGCGCACAGACGACGGCGACTGCCGCCGCCGACCTTTTGAATGGTAAAACCACGATCCGGGACTCCTTGACAGTATTTACGAACGTACAACCCTGTCATTCTACCGGGATCGTTGCCGATTGCACATTATATATTCAGTGCCGAGCCTCGGGCGGCGGCCGTACCGGCACGGCTTGCCGCCCCGCCGGCGCCCGTGCCGGCGCGGGCGTCCGCCCGGATCGCGGCTGCGGCGCGACGGCCGTGATCCGCACGTCCTTCAGCTGCCAGCCGGCATCCGCGACCATGAGCTCCGACTGCCCTTCGATGCGTACGGGCCGGCCGTTGATCAGCGTGTGCGCAGAGCGCCAGGCGACGACGGCCTGCGGCATCCCGGGCACGTCCGGCGCGATGCCGTGGACGGTCGCGCCATCGATGACGAGCTCGCCGAAGTGCGCCGCGCCGTCCGGCCGGACCGTGCCGCCGGCCCCGTCCGGACGCTGGCCCGCCGCGCAGGCACAGGCCCCGGCCAGGGTGCCGTCCAGGTCGGCGAACAGCCTGGGCACGTGCTCGCGCAGGGCCAGGTAGCGCCGCGCCTGCGCCGCCCCGTGGTCCCACAGCGCGGCGCGCAGGACCGGGTCGCGGTCCAGCTTGGAGTTCGCGCCCAGCGGCATGCCGGCCGCCGCCTCGACGGCCGTGCCATCCATGACGATGCGGTCGACCTGCACGAGCTTGTCGCGCCGCTGCGCCGCCGCGCTGGCGGGGGACGCATCGTCGCCGCGGCCGCTTTCCATGCGCCGGTTGATCGCATCGACGAAACCCAGTTCCTGGTTCATGGCGAGATTGCCGCCCAGCGCATTGCGCACGTCCCAGATCTCGCCGCCGTCGAAGGCGATGTGCGGTCCATTCCCAGCCAGCCTGGCCTGGCTGGGGTTGATCTGCACGACCCAGATCGCGTCCGGCTTTTTCTCGTCGTCCGGCACGCCGGACAGGAAGTTGCGGATCGGCGGATTCTGCGAGAACAGCCCGTCCCACAAGGTCAACGGGCGCGGGGCGAGCGTGACCTCGTCGAGGCCCGCCATCTCGTGCGCGCGGAACAGCCACGGCACGGCGGCGGACGCCAGCACCGCGTCGAGCGAGATCCCGCCGTCGCCCGGCGCCCGCTCGGAACTGAACGCGACGAATTCCCCCTCGTGCAATTCCACGGCGCCCAGCAGCAGGCGCGGGATCGGACGCAAGGTGAGGCGCACGGCATCGGCGAGCTGCCCCAGCGCCCCGGCATCGAAGCGCACCGCGGGCGGACGCCACCGCTCCAGCGCGGCGTGCAGCAGGCTGCCGGGCTGAACGCCGATCTGCGCCATGCGCGCGCGCAGGCGGTCGGCGGCGCCGAGCTTGTTCGCGATGCGGCCCTCGACCGCGCCCCGGTCGGCCCGGTAGCGTTCCTGGCAGGGTGCCGTCGGCGGGAACATGGCCGCCTCCAGGTCGCTGCGCAGCCAGCGCTCCACCTCGGTCGGAATACTGGCGAACTCGCCCAGCAGCGCGACGAGCGGCCAGTCCACGCCCGGGCGCAGCAGCGCCGGCAGCGAAAAGAAGCCGGGGCGCATCCAGGGATTGTCCGGCCCGAGCATGCGGGCCAGCGCCGGCCACGCGGTCGCGTTCCATCGCTCCATGCCCGCGAGCGGCCACACGTACGGGCTGGATTTGATGTCCCAGCCGCCCATCGCGGCCAGGTCGGCGAGGCCGCGGCACACATGGTTGACCGTCGACTCGACGAGGCCGAGCGCGGAATTGCCCCGCCAGAACGCGTCCAGCCGCCGCCCCGCCTCGGGCGCGCCGCCCGTGATGAAGCCGTACCAGCCGAGCAGCGCGCTGATGGCGCCGCCGGACGTGCCGCTGATCGCGATGAGCGCCGTCCGGCCGGCGCCGTCCTCGTCGGCACGGTTGTCGAACTGTTCCAGCAGGATGGGAAGGACGCCGCCCGTGTACGCGGCGTGGCTGCCGCCGCCCTGGCAGGCGATTGCGATGCGCTTGGTTGCCATAAGACCTCCCGGCACAAGGGTTGTCATCAGCCTCCCGCACCGTTAGGCAGGCCAGCGCACGCGCAGTTCCCTATTGCTTTATTGAAATGCGTCACGAATAATGGCGCGACAATCATTCTCGACCGCACCATGAAGCAACCGGAAGACCTGAGCACGATCGAATTGCCGCTCGACGCGGCGCTGGCGAAGAAGCGCGGCCGTCCGCCGAAGGAGGACAAGCTCAGCGACGCCGAGCGGGCCCGCCGCTACCGCGCCCGCCAGAAGATGCGGCCGAAAGGCGCGTGGAATTACGAGCAGGTCACGACCCAGACGCGCACAGAGATCGAACGCCTGCTGGGCAGCGCGGCGACGCGGCCGGCCGGGGAAGCGGAATTGGTGGCGCAATGGGCGTACGGCATGTTCCTGCTGTGGGACCGCGTCACCGCCCAGCGCCAGCACGCGGCCGACCGGGACGCGTTGCTGGCGCTCGTCTCCGGCTGATTGTCACGCGCCGGCCAGGCCGAGGCGGTCGGCGTGCGTATAGCAGACGAAGTCGTTCCCGCGCGCGAACGCGAGCAGCGTCAGGCCGGCCTTGTCGGCCAGTTCGACGGCGGCCAGGGTCGGCGCCGACATGCCGACCAGTGCGGACACGCCTGCCACCGCGGCCTTCTGCGCCATCTCGAAACTGACCCGGCTGGTGATCAACAGGAAACCGGCGCCGGGCGCCGCGCGTTCCCGCGCCATCGCGCCGATCACCTTGTCCAGCGCGTTGTGGCGGCCGACGTCCTCGCGCACGATGCGCAGGGTGCCGTCCATGCCGCACCAGGCGGCCGCGTGGGCCGCGCCGGTCAGCTTCGTCAGTGTCTGTTCCGCGCCGATCGCTCCCAGCGCGCGCCGTACGCCATCGACGTGGAAGCCGCGCGCCGGCGCCAGCGACGGCAACGCGCGGCAGACCTGATCCAGGCTGTCCACGCCGCACAGGCCGCAGCCCGTGCGCCCCGTCAGGCTGCGGCGGCGCTCCTTCAGCGCCATGAACGCACTGCCGGCGATCTCGATCTGGACGGCGACGCCGCCCGCGGCCGGCTCGACGTCGATCCCGTAGCACTGGCCCGGCCCCACGATGATCTCTTCGCTCAGCGTGAAGCCGAGCGCAAAGTCTTCCAGGTCGGCCGGCGTGGCCATCATGACGGCATGCGAGATCCCGTTGTAGACCAGTGCGACGGGAACCTCGTCGACGACCAGGTCGTCCACCTCCGTGAGTACGCCCGCGCGCATACGCAGCACACGCCGCGGCTGCGCCGTGGGCGGCAAGGCGCCGGTCTCGGGATCGTGAAGAGAATTCATCGACGCCGATGATACCATCAGCGCCGCGCCGCGGCTTTCACCCCCTCGACGTCGCGCGGCTCCGCGATCGCGCTGCCGTTGCGCTCCGCGCGGAAGCGCTTCGACATCGCATACACCGCCTTGCGCACCCGCATGATCGAGCCGAGCGGGCGATGCGCGGCCAGCGCATGCCACGGATTGAACTGCATGCCGTCGTCGATGAGGCGCGCCAGCTCCTCGCCATACGCTTTCTGCGGCGCCGCGCGCAGGCGCGCCACGGTCACGTACGGGCTCAAGTCTTCCGGCCATTCGACGGACGCGTCCTCGATCGGCATGCGGTCGATGTCCGTGCACAGCTGCACCCGCACTTCCCACTGCCCCCCTTCGGCCGCGAAATGGCCGACGACCGCGTCGCGCAGGCCGTCCGGGCGGCCCTCCAGGTCGACATGGCTGCCCGCGAGCGCCGTCAACGCGGGCGACACGGGCGCCACCTGCACCTTCGCCATGTAGCGGCCGTACAGGATCGGCACCTGGCTGTAATACGTCTCGCCGAGCGGATGCGTTTCCGGATGGCCGCCCAGCGCCTTCAACGTCACGCTGTCGCCGCCGACGGCTTCCACGGCCTGTTCGGCGCCGCGCGCCAGCGCGGAAAACAGGCGCTTGAGGTTCGGCGCCTTGTCCGTCGTCGCGGCCAGCAGTTTCGCGCTGCCGAGGAATTTCTGCGCGTTCGGCGCGCTGAATACGGGACCGTTGACGAGCACGAAGTCCTGCGTGACGTCGTGCTCGCTCCCGCCCACGCGCGGGCCTTCGACGCCGACGACCTTGATCCCCATGCCGCGTGGCGTGGAAACGTCGTCCGCCAGCACGTCGCCCGGCGTCGTCGACAGCCGCATCACGACGGGATACGTGCCCGGCTGGGCGAACAGGCCCTGCGCGTACGCGTCCGGCAGCCCCGCCTCGACGGTCAGCTCGCCCACCAGCAGGCCGTGCGTCTTGGCGTGCACGCTGCGCAGCGCGCGGCCGGAATGCTCGTAAGTCTTCGTGGAAATGCTGCGCATCGTCGTCTGCAGGTCGAAGCTGGTCTGCGCTTCGTCGTCTTCCAGGCTTTCGAAACGCGGTTCGAACGGGATCGGGGCGGTCATGATGGGTCCAGTGGTTTGAATGATGATGTGCAGATCATCGGCGCGCGCGGCCCCGGCGGTCTGTGCATCGCCGTACGCAGTGCGCGGATTTGCCGATTTTGCGTGTGCGCTGTCGAACAGACATGGTTGCGCCATCGGATCAAGCTCCACGGTATCGCGCACTGGGAGTCTGATCATGAGCAAGCACGGCGGCAAACCAAACGAACCGAACGAACCGCAAATCCCGGCCGGCGGCTGGGGCTCGGTGAAGGAAGTGACCACGATCCTGCTGAAGGAACGCGTCCCGCTCGAGGGCACGCAGTTGCTGATGCAGCAGAACAAGCCGGACGGCTTCATGTGCGTGAGCTGTTCATGGGCGAAGCCGGCCCATCCGCATCCGGCCGAGTTCTGCGAAAGCGGCGCCAAGGCGACGGCGTGGGAAATCACGAGCAAGCGCCTCGACCCGGCGTTCTTCAAGCGCCATACGCTACGCGAACTGGAAGGCTGGAACGACCACGAACTCGAGGAAGCGGGCCGCCTGACGGTGCCCATGCGCTACGACGGCGCGCTGGACCGCTACGTGGAGATCACCTGGGACCGCGCGTTTGCCGAAATCGGTGCCGAACTGCGCAAGATGGATCCCAAACAGGTCGCGTTCTACAGCTCGGGCCGCGCCTCGCTGGAAACGTCGTATATGTACCAGCTGCTGGCGCGCATGTACGGCAACAACAACCTGCCGGACAGTTCCAACATGTGCCACGAAAGCACGTCCGTCGCGCTGCCGAAGACGATCGGCGTGCCGATCGGGACCGTCGTGCTGGACGACTTCGAACAGACCGACTGCATCTTCTTCTTCGGCCAGAACGTGGGCGTGAACAGCCCGCGCATGCTGCACCAGTTGCAGGAGGCGAGAAAGCGCGGCGTCCCCATCGTCACGTTCAATCCGCTGCGCGAGCGCGGCCTCGTGAGCTTCGTGAACCCGCAATCCCCCGTCGAGATGCTGAGCGGCCACGAGACCGTGATCAGCACCCAGTACCACCAGGTGAAGGCCGGCGGCGACGTGGCGGCGCTGACGGGCCTGTGCAAGGCCGTGCTGGAGGCGGACGAGCGCGCACTGACGACCGGCGAACCGCGCGCCCTCGACACCGCCTTCATCGAAGAACATTGTCACGGCTTCGACGACTTCGCGGCCGCGATGCGCGCCCGCACGTGGGACGAGATCGAGAAGGAATCGGGTCTCACGCAAGCGCAGATCGAGCAGGCGGCCGGCACCTACCTCCGTGCGAAGCAGGTGATCGGCATCTATGGCATGGGCCTCACGCAGCACCGCAACGGGGTGCTGAACGTGCAGATGCTCGTCAACTTCCTGCTGTTGCGGGGGAATATGGGCAAGCCGGGCGCCGGCATCTGCCCGGTGCGGGGCCACTCGAACGTGCAGGGGCAGCGCACGGTCGGCATCACGGAAAAGCCGGAGCTGGCGCCGTTGGACAAGCTGAAGGAGTTGTACGGGTTCGAGCCGCCGCGCGACAAGGGCATGAACACGGTGGAGATGTGCGAGGCGATCAAGGGCGGCAAGCTGCAGGCGTTGATCAGCCTCGGCGGCAACCTCGTGCGGGCCGTGCCCGACCACGGCCAGATGGACGCCGCCTGGCGCGCCGTCCCGCTCACGGTGCAGATCTCGACCAAGCTGAACCGCAGCCACCTCGTGCACGGCAAGACGGCGTACCTGCTGCCCTGCCTGGGCCGCATCGAGATCGACCGCCAGGCCAGCGGCGAGCAATCCGTGTCGATGGAAGATTCCACGGGCTGCATGCACGGCTCGCGCGGCCGCGCCGAACCGGCGGCGGACACGCTCTTGTCCGAACCGGCCATCGTGGCCGGCATCGCGAAAGCACTGCTCGACCCGAATCCGAAGGTCGACTGGGATGGATGGGTGGCGGACTATGCGAAGGTGCGCGACGCCATCGCCGCGACGTACCCGAAGATCTTCCACGATTTCAACGAGCGCATGTGGCAGCCCGGCGGCTTCCGCAAACCGCTGGCGGCGGCGGACCGCAAGTGGAACACGCCGACCGGCAAGGCGAATTTCACCGTGCCGGACACCTTGTCCGCGGACCCCGACATGCCCGTGCCCGAGGACGCCCTGCGCCTGTTCACGGTGCGCAGCGACGGCCAGTTCAACACGACGATCTACAGCCTGGAAGACCGTTTCCGCGGCGTGCAGGACCGCGACGTCCTGTTCATGGCCGGCACGGACATGGCCCGCCTGGGCCTGGCCGACGGTGACATTGTCACGGCCAGCACGGCCGTCGACGACGGCGTCGAGCGCAAGGTCGAAGGCTTGCGCGTCGTGGAATACAGCGTGCCGGCCGGCTGCGTCGCGGGCTATTTCCCGGAGTGCAATCCGCTGATTCCTCTCTGGCACTATGCGAAGGAAAGCAAGGTGCCGGCCGCGAAATCCATCGCGATCCGGGTCGAACGCACGGGCGGGACGGGACGGCCGCTGCATTGACTGTTGCCATTTTGGTATTGGTGCGTAAATATTGCTGTCATAGATTGTGATTATTTGATAGATTCCTAAGTGCATCAGACGGAATCTTTCAAACAACATGATCTGGCAGCCATGACATCGCCCTATCGCCCACCTTCGCCGGAACCCGGTTTCGACGCCGCCGCCTACTGCAATACCCGGCAGGCGGCCGCCATGCTGGGCGTGTCGCACCGCACGGTGCAGCTGTGGGTGGAAAGCGGCACCCTGGAAGCGTGGAAGACGGCCGGCGGCCACCGGCGCATCGCGCTGGCGTCGATCGAACGCCACGTCGAGCGCCGGCGCCAGGCGATGCTGGACCGTACGGCGCCCGCGCGCTACAAGGTGCTGCTCGTGGACGACGACGCCTCGACCATGGCGCGGTACGAGGGGGCGATGTCCGGCTGGGACCTGCCGCTGGACGTCGTCCGGGTCGGTAACGGTTTCGAAGCGCTGATCCGCATCGGCGAGACGCGGCCGCACCTGCTCGTCGGCGACCTCAGCATGCCGGGCGTGGACGGCCTGCGCATGATCCGTACGCTGCGTGCGAGCGAGGCCTACCGCGACATGGCCATCGTCGTCACGAGCGGGCTGGATCCGGCCACGATCCGGGCCATGGGCCTGCCGGACGACATCCCCGTTCTGCCCAAGCCGGTGGCGCCCGAGGCGCTGCGCACGGCCATCGAAGACGTCCTGCACGTCGAGGTGCACGCCGAACGGTGACATAAGCCCTTGATCTGGCTATAATTTCCGCCTTCGTCAGCCAGGATCACCCGCCATGTCACTGCTTGCCCACCAGCTCGAACTGCTGTCCCCCGCCAAAACCGCCGAGATCGGCCGCGAAGCCATCCTGCACGGCGCCGACGCGGTCTACATCGGCGGTCCCGCATTCGGCGCGCGCCACAACGCCAGCAACACGCTGGAAGACATCGCGGGCCTCGTCGAATTCGCGCACCGCTACCGCGCGCGCATCTTCGTCACCATGAACACGATCCTGCACGACGCCGAACTGGAAACGGCCGAACAGCAGATCCGCCAGCTGTACGACGCCGGCGTCGACGCCCTGATCGTGCAGGACATGGCGATGTTCGAACTGGACCTGCCGCCGATCCAGCTGCACGCGAGCACGCAGTGCGACATCCGCACCGTGGAAAAGGCGAAGTTTCTGTCGCAGGTCGGCTTCTCGCAGCTGGTGCTGGCGCGCGAGCTGACCATCGAACAGATCAAGGCCATCCGCGCCGAGGTCGACACGCCGCTGGAGTACTTCATCCACGGCGCGCTGTGCGTCGCGTTCTCCGGCCAGTGCTACATCTCGCACGCGGACACGGGCCGCAGCGCCAACCGCGGCGACTGCTCGCAGGCGTGCCGCCTGCCGTACACGCTGTCGGACGGCCAGGGCCGCGTCGTCGCCTACGAAAAACACCTGCTGTCGATGAAGGACAATGACCAGAGCCGCAACCTGGAAGCGCTCGTCGACGCCGGGATCCGCTCCTTCAAGATCGAAGGCCGCTACAAGGACATGGGCTATGTGAAGAACATCACCGCCCACTACCGCCTGCTGCTGGACGAGATCCTGGAACGCCGTCCGGAACTGGCGCGCGCCTCCAGCGGCCGTACGCAGGTGATGTTCACGCCGGACGTCGACAAGAACTTCCACCGCGGCCACACGGATTATTTCGCCCAGGGCCGCCAGCAGACCATCGGCGCGTTCGATTCGCCGAAGTACGTGGGCGTGGAACTGGGCACCGTCGCGCGCATCGGCGGCGACAATTTCGATCTCGTCACGAATTCGCCGATGGCCAATGGCGACGGCCTGAACTACATGCACAAGCGCGAGACGGTCGGCATCCAGGCGAACACCGTGCAAAAGCTGTCGGAGGACGAGGACGGCCAGCGCTGGCGCGTGTTCCCGAACGAGGGCCTGGCCACCTTGCCGGGCCTGAAGGTCGGCACCGTCATCCACCGCAACCGCGACCACCAGTGGGAAGCGGCCCTGAACAAGAAATCGTCCGACCGCAAGGTGCGTGCGGACCTGCGGCTGGAAGACACGGCCGAAGGCCTGCGCTTGACCGTCACCGACGAGGACGGCATCACGACGACGACCGAGGCCAGCCTCGCGCTGCAGCCGGCCCAGCAGGCCGACCAGGCGCTGGCCGGCCTGCGCACGAACGTCGCCAAGCTGGGCAACACGATGTTCGAGGCGGGCGCCATCGAGGTCGCGCTGTCGCAGCCGTGGTTCGTGCCGGCGAGCGCCATCAACGGCCTGCGCCGCGATGCCATCGCCGCACAGGAAGCGGCGCGCCTCGCGGCGTGGCAGCGTCCCGAGCGCGCGCAGCCGGTCGAACCGCCGGCCGCGTATCCGGACACCCAGCTCAGCTACCTGGCCAACGTCTACAACGAGAAGGCGCGCGCGTTCTACCGCAAGCACGGCGTGCAGCTGATCGCGGCCGCGTACGAATCGCACGAGGAGCCGGGCGAAGTGTCGCTGATGATCACCAAGCACTGCCTGCGTTTCTCGTTCAACCTGTGCCCCAAGCAGGCCAAGGGTGTGCAGGGCGTGCAGGGCCAGGTGCGGGCGGAGCCGATGACGCTCGTGTCCGGCGACGAAACGTACACGCTGAAATTCGATTGCAAGCCGTGCGAGATGCACGTGATGGGCGCGATGAAACCAGGCATCCTGAATTCGCCGCCGCCGTCCGCCATTCCGTACAGCCCGCTCGTCTTCCACCGCCAGCGTCCGCGCGCATGAGGCCCTTGATGATCCTGCGCACTTCTCTACTGCTGGCCCTGCTGGGCGCGACGGGCGTGGCCCTGGCCGACGATGCCGCCATCCTGGCATGCCGCAAGCTGGCCGACGGCGCCGCGCGCCTGGGCTGCTATGACGCGATTCCCGCCGTAGCGCGTCCGGCGGCCGCGGCCGCGCAAACCTTCGGCCTCGAGCAAAAGACGCCCGAGGAACCGGCCCGCTCGATCGAGAGCACGATCGTCGGCACGGTCGCCGGCTGGGGCCCGGCCACGCTGTTCACCCTCGCCAACGGCCAGGTGTGGAAAGTGGTCGACGGCAGCTCGGCAGACCTTGCGCCGGTGAGCAATCCGCCGGTCAAGATCGTGCGCAATATGTTCGGCACCCTGTTCCTGGAGATCGAAGGCACCAACGCCTCGCCCAAGGTCCGGCGCGTCCGCTGACTCTTTTCTCCATTTTTTCTCCATTTGTCCAACGCGCTCGTGCCTTCGCACGAGCCTGTCGCTTCCAGGCCGCGCCCGCCTGCGGTGTGCCCGCCTGTCCCGTTAAGATGGCCGTAACGGCGCCTTGACAAGCCGTACCAGGAGGCAGGGCCGCACGGTGTCCGTGCGCACGCAACTCGCCGCCGTCCCGCCGTGATCGGCCATGGCGCGGACCGGCCGTGCTCCTGGAGGTGGACCATGCGCAAGCGCCTGCTCTGCATCGCTCCCGACGACGCGCACACCGCCGCGCTCATGACCGGTCCCATCCATGACTGGGACACCTGCTGCGTGGACAACCTGGCCGATGCGGACCGCTTGCTGCGCGCGGACGGCTATCCCGTCGGCCTGCTGCTGCGCACGCGCGCGCTGCTGCGGTCCTTCGATCTCGACGGTTTCCTGCGGCGCCACCGCGACACGGCGTGGATCGGCGTGTTCCGCCCGCACGACGTCGACCACGCAGCCTGCCGCGACCTCATCGTCGACCACCTGGCCGACTACCACACGGAACCCGTCGACCCGCGCCGGCTGGCCTGGACGCTCGGCCATGCCCACGGGTGGGCGCAGTTGCGGCGACCGCCCGCGCCGCAGGACGACGCCGGCCTGCTGGTCGGCCGGGCCGATGCGATGGTCCGCCTGCGCGCGCAGGTGGCGCGCGTGGCCCGCGTCGACGCCCCGGTGCTGATCTGGGGCGAGAGCGGCAGCGGCAAGGAGCTGACGGCGCACGCGATCCACGCGCAGTCGGCGCGTGCCTGCGGGCCATTCGTGCCGGTCAATTGCGGCGCCATGCCGCCGAACCTGATCCAGTCCGAACTGTTCGGCTACGAACGGGGGGCGTTCACCGGGGCGGCGCGCGCCAGGGCCGGGCTGATCGAATCGGCCCATGGCGGCACCCTGTTCCTCGACGAAATCGGCGACCTACCGAAGGACCTGCAGGCGAACCTGCTGCGCTTCCTGCAGGAAAAGACGATCTGCCGGCTGGGCAGCACGCGCGCGCTCCGCGTGGACGTGCGCGTGATCGCCGCGTCGCACGTGCAGCTGCAGCGTGCGGTCGCCGGCGGAGATTTCCGCGAGGACTTGTACTACCGGCTCGCGGTGCTGCCCGTCACCGTGCCGGCGCTGCGCGAGCGGCGCGAGGACGTCGTCACGCTGGCCGAACACTTTTTCCACCTGTATGCCGACGAGCGGTCGCCGCGCCTGACGGGCTTTTCCAACCGGGCCGTCGCGGCGCTGCTGGACCATGCGTGGCCGGGCAATGTCCGCGAGCTCATCAACCGAGTCCGGCGCGCCCTCGTGATGGCGGACGGCCGCCTCGTCACACCGCAGGATCTGGGGCTGGAATCCGCGCGCGTGACGACGGCCGCGCTGGACGACGTCCGTGCCCGCACCGAGCGGCTCGCCCTGCGCGAATGCCTGCAGCGCAGCGGCCGCAACATCAGCCGCGCCGCGCGTGAGCTGGGCGTGTCGCGCACGACGCTGTACCGGCTCCTGAGCAAGCACGGCATCCAGCCGTGACCCCCGGCGCCCGTGGCGCTGCCGGGCACTGTCCAGACAAGCTCGTGCGTTGGCTGGCGCTGCGCGACGCACCTGTACCGCCGCGTTGACACCCTGTCGGCAAGCGGCGCCAGTGGATCTCGCCGGCATTCCGACGAGCCCTTCGGAAGCCTCCGACGAGGTCAACAGAAATCAACGACTTGGCGCGAGCATCCGCGAGGTGGCACCGATCCTGCGAATGGATGAGGGCCGGTGCGAACGCGCCGGCACGTCACAGACCCACATCAGAGAGGAAAACCGAATGAAGAAGACCTTGCTCGTCACCGCGCTGGCGCTGGCCTATTCGATCAGCGCCCACGCCGGTACCGCCACGAACACCAGCACGACATACGACCACGCGACGACAAACGTCACGCAGAACGACTACAGCCTCCATAACGCGACAACGACCACTTCCAGCACATCCACGGCCAACGCCACCACGACACTGACCGGCAGCGTGGGCGGCAACACGATCGGCGGCATCGGCAACACGGCAGTGAACAACGGCGGCGCCAACGGTGCCGGCGCGGCCGGCGGCGCGGGTGGCGCGGGCACGGGCGGCGCGCTCACCGCCACGGGCGGCTTCGGCGGCACCGCGACGGGCGCCAGCGGCGCGGCCGGCGCGGCCGGCGGCACGGCGACCAACGGCAGTGCGGTCAACGGTCCCGCGACCGGCGGCACGGCCTTCGCCGGTCCCGGCGGCGCGGGTGGCACGGCCGGGGCCGCGGTGAGCGGTGCAGGTGGCGCAGGGGCCGCCGGCGGCGCAGGCGGCGCGAGCGGCAGCCTGGCCGGTGGCGGCATCGGCGGGACGGGCGGCGCAGGCGCCGGCGGCAGTGGCGGCGCGAGCCTCCCGGTCGGATCGAATGGCGGCCCCAGCGGCAGCGCGTTCGGCGGGACGGGCGGCGCTGGCGCCAGCGGTGCGGCAGCCGGCGGCGCCGGCGGTAGCGGCGGCGGCGGCCTGTTCGGCAGCGGCGGCAGTGGCGCCGCCGGAGGCACAGCGGCGACGGGCGCCGGCTATGGCGGGGCCGGCGGTGCAGCGGCGGGCGGCCGCGGCGGCGACGGCGGCGCGACCACCAGTACCGCAGGCAATGGCGCTGCCGGCACGGGCGGCGCCGGCGGCGGGGCCGGCGGCGGCAGCGCGACGGCGGGTGCCGGCGGCCATGGCGGCGCCGGCGGCACGGGCGGCGCGAGCGGCTATGCCACCACCACGGGCGGCGCCGGCGCATATGGCGGCGATGCGACGGGCGGGGCGGCAGCGAACGGCCCGGCCACCGTGGGCAATACCTACGGCGGCGCGGGCGGCCACGGCGGTGCCGGCGGCACGAACACCGGCGGCGCCGGCGGTGCGCTGGACTCGATCACGGCCGGCTACGGCGTCGGCGGCGCGGGCGGCGGCGCGAGCGGCGGCAACGGCGGCACGAACAGCGTGAGCGCCGGCACGTTCGACCTGTCGAACAAGATGACCGGCACCGGCCAGTCGGCCGCGGGCGTGCTCGTGATCAGCCAGAACTCCGGCCTGTCGTCGCTCGTCCAGCAGAGCGTGAACGTCCAGAGCAACCTGGCGCTGGGCCACTGACGCGCCGTACGACTGCCGTGCCCGCGGGCACGGCAGTTCTTTCATCACCGGAGCCGAGTATGCATCGAATGATTCAAACCTTGGTCGTGGGCGTGTGCAGCATCGCCTTGCTTGCGCCGGCAGCCTGGGCCGGTACGGACACGGCCCCCGCCGCCCGCGCCGCGGCCCGCGCGCTGTTCCGGCCCGGGAACGCGATCGCCGCGCACGCCAACCGGCAGGACGGGCTGCTGGCCCGCCAGCGCGGCGGGACGGACACCCGCAACGACGCACGCATCGACGGCGCCGTCGCCGCGAACACGGCCGTCAACGTCGTCTCCGGCGCCAACAGCATCGATGCCGGGTCGTTCGCCAACATGGCCGGCATCCCCGTCGTCATCCAGAACAGCGGTGCGAACGTGCTGATCCAGAACGCCACCATCATCAACCTGCAATTCAAATGAGACGGCTGCTCGTTTCCCTGCTGGCCGCGGGTGCCGTCCACGCGGCCGAGCTGCCGGTCGCAGGCGGCGCTTTCCACGTGCCCGTACGCAGCATGCAGGCGCTGCGCTTCGCGTCGACCTTGCGCCAGCAGTACGACTTCAGCTGCGGCTCGGCCGCGCTCGCCACGCTGCTGACCCACCATTACGGCTTCCCGGTCAGCGAGAGCACCGTGTTCGCGGCGATGTGGGCCCAGGGCGACCAGGACAAGATCCGGCGCGAGGGCTTCTCGCTGCTCGACATGCAGCGCTATCTCGCGGCGAACGGCTTCGAGGCGGACGGCTTCCGGCTGCCGCTCGACAGGCTCGTCGAGGCCGGCCTGCCGGCCATCGTCCTCATCACGGAACAGGGCTACAACCACTTCGTCGTGATCAAGGGCTACGGCGCCGGCCGCGTGCTGCTGGGCGACCCATCCAGCGGGACACGGTCGCTGCCGCGCGCCCGCTTCGAAGCCATCTGGCCGACCCGGTTGCTGTTCGTGATCCACACGGCGCCCGGCGAACCGCGCTTCAACCTCGCCGACGACTGGCGCGCGGCGCCGCGTGCGCCGTTGGCCGACGCGGTGGCCCGGACGAGCCAGGGCGGCGTCGACCTGCCCAAATTCGGCCCCGGCGATTTCTGAAGGAGACCCCATGCGCCCATCGATCCTCTTTGCGTTGCTGCTCGCCGTCGCGTCCGCGCGCGCGGCGCCGCCCGGGAACCCGTTCTCGACGCCCGCGGCCGTCGGCCAGGCCGAGCTCGCCGGCGCCCGCGGCGGCTTCACCACCGCGTCCGGCATCGCCGTGTCGCTCGGCATCGAGCGCATCGTGACCGTCGACGGCCAGGTCGTCGCGCGCAGCGAACTGCGGCTCGGCGACCTCGGCCGGCTCATTGCCGGCCAGGCGGTGCCACGCGCAGACAGTCTGGCCACCGTCGTGCAGAACAGCCTGAACGACCGGGCAATCGGCACGGCCACCATCATCCACGCGAGCGTCGCCACGCAAGGCCTGCTGCAGACCATGCACTTCCAGTCGACGCTGGCGAATGCCATCAACGCGGCCGCCGCCGGCAGGTAGCGGCCCCAGTGCGGAGCCCATCACCATGCGAACGTTTCCCGCGCTGCCAGGCGCGCTCGGCCTCGGCCTCATCATGACCTGCACGCCGGCCGCGGCCCAGCAGGCGCAACTCATCGACCAGCTGCGGGCCATGCGGCAACAGCTCGACCAGCAGCGCGCCCGCATCGACGCGCTCGAACGGCAGCTCGGTGCGTCCCGGCTGGACGACGTCCGCGGCAAAGGCACCGCGGCCGATGCGGCGCCGCCGCCGGGTGCGGTCGGGCCCGCGCCACAGGGAACCGCGCGGGCGACCGAGGTCGCGCCCATCTTCGAGAGCCCGGGCGTGCTGACGCCGCGCGGGCGCGTCGTGGTCGAGCCGTCGATCCAGTACGGCTATTCGTCCAGCAACCGCGTGGCGCTGGTCGGCTACACGGTGATCCCGGCGCTGCTGATCGGCCTGCTGGACGTGCGCGAGGTGAAGCGCAACACGACGACGGCGGCGGTCACGCTCCGCTACGGGCTCGGGAACCGGGTCGAACTGGAAGCGAAGGTCCCGTATGTCTACCGCACCGACTCGACCGTCAGCCGCGAGATCTTCACGGGCACGGCGGCGGAACGTGCGTTCGACGCGAGCGGCAAGGCCCTCGGCGACGTCGAGGCGGCGGCGCGCGTCCAGCTGAATGCGGGCGGCCCCGACCGCGCCTACTTCATCGGCGGCCTGCGCTACAAAGCGCGCACCGGCCGCGATCCGTTCGCCGTCGTAACGGATTGCCAAACGCGCTGCGTGGGCGGGAACGTCACCGGCACGGGGCTCCCGCTGACGCTGCCCACCGGGTCAGGATTCCGCTCGCTGCAGCCGAGCCTGACATGGCTGCTGCCGTCCGATCCGGCCGTGTTCTTCGGCAGCATCAGCTATACCCGCAATTTCCAGCGCCGCAACGTGTACCGCACGGTCCTCGCCGGCCAGCGCGAACCGCTGGGCGACATCAAAGCGGGCGATGTGCTCGGATTCAATCTTGGCATGGGCCTTGCCCTGAACGACAAGGCGTCGCTGAGCCTCGGCTACGACCACAGCGCCGTGGACCGCACGCGCCAGAACGGCCAGGTGATCCCCGGTTCCGTCCGCATCCAGCTGGGCACGCTGCTGCTCGGCGCGTCGTACCGCCTCGATGCGCACCGCACCGTGAACGTGTCCGTGGGCGCAGGTCTCACGCGCGACACGCCGGACGTGACCCTCACGGTCCGCATGCCGTTCGGTTTTTGAACCGTCCCTGCCACCACCACCTCCCCCCAGCGATGGGGGGTTCCCCTTCCGCAATCGGGAAAAAGCCACACGGCGGCAGTTATTTCCTTGACCATGACGAGGATCGGTTACACGATTGTGACTAATTGTAACCAGCGGTCGATATCTATCGTCCGCCACGAATATTTCACGAGCGGCATAATATTAAACAAAGATCAACTGATAATAAGAAATTGCTAACAGGCTACAGAACAGCAGCCCCAGTTACACCCAGTTACACTTGTCAAGAAATTATGCCGGCTCTCCCATTCGTCTGCCGCCGTTGCGAGGACCGGCCGATTACCCGATGGAGGATGGATGACCCGAAAGCGCCTGCTGTGCATTGCCCCGGATGACAAGGGTGCGCGCGCCCTGCTCAATGAGGCAATGCTCGACTGGGAGATCCGCAGTGTCAGCAACCTCGGCGAAGCCGGGCGCGAACTGCGTAACGACCGTTACCTGGTCGGCCTGCTCGTGCACGACCGCGAGCAGCACCGGCCGGCCGAAGTGGACACCTTCCTGCGCCGCTACAGCCATATGCAGTGGGTCGGCGTATTCAGTCCGCGCGATCTCGAATCCGCGCCCTGCCGCGACCTCGTCGTGGAGCACCTGTGCGATTACCACACGGCCCCGGTCGATCCGGTCCGGCTGGCCCACACGCTGGGCCATGCGCACGGCTGGGCGATGCTACGCCGGCGGCCCAGCGCCAACGACGGGCACGACGATCCCGCGTCGCCGCTGGTCGGCGGCTGCGACGCGATCGCACGGCTGCGCGCGCAGGTGTCGCGCGTCGCCAAGGTCGCGGCGCCCGTCCTGATCTGGGGAGAAAGCGGCAGCGGCAAGGAGTTGACGGCCCAGGCGATCCACGCGCAGTCGGACCGGGCCGCGGGACCGTTCGTCCCCATCAACTGCGGCGCCATCGCGCCGAGCCTGATCCACTCCGAGCTGTTCGGCTACGAGCGCGGGGCGTTCACGGGCGCGACGCGGGGCAAGGCCGGCCTGATCGAGTCGGCGGACGGCGGCACGCTGTTCCTCGACGAGATCGGCGACCTGCCGAAGGACCTGCAGGCCAACCTGCTGCGCTTCCTGCAGGAGAAGACGATCTGCCGCCTGGGCAGTACCCGCAACATCCGCGTGGACGTGCGGGTGATCGCGGCGTCGCACGTCCAGCTGCAGCAGGCCGTCGCGAGCGGCGCATTCCGCGAGGACTTGTACTACCGCCTCGCCGTGCTGCCGGTGACGGTACCGCCGTTGCGCGAACGGCGCGACGACCTGGTCACGCTGGCCGAGTACTTCTTCCACATGTACGCGAGCGAAAAATCGCCGCGCCTGAAGGGCTTTTCCAACCGGGCGATCGAGGCGATCCTCGACCACGACTGGCCAGGCAATGTGCGCGAACTGATCAACCGGGTACGGCGGGCACTGGTCATGTCGGACGGCCGCCTGATCATGCCGGAAGACCTGGGGCTGACGCGCGGGATCATGGCGCCGACGCCCGCCGCGCTGGACGACACCCGTATGCGCTCCGAGCGGCGCGCCCTGCGCGAATGCCTGGACCGCAGCGGCCACAACGTGAGCCGCGCGGCGCGCGACCTGGGTGTATCGCGCACGACGATGTACCGTTTGCTGAGCAAGCACGGCATGCGCGAGTGACGCGTGTGCGGCATGTGGCACAAGTGGACAAGGTGTCCACTTTTTTTTGGGTGTTGCAGCGTGTATGTGGACAGAGTTGTGCCGGAAGTGAAACAGTTTTTCGATATTTTCGGTAAATCGTACCGGATTTTCTCTGACAGTCGTGTAGGAAGATCCGTACAAAGTCAACAAAAACAAAGGGTTAGCGAGCTCTGCAGTGAGGCTGGCACTGAAACTGCAAAGGGATGGAGGTCGGCGCTACAGCCGACCCATCACCAACCATCAAACCCAGAGGGGAACTCGAATGAACAAGACTTTGCTCGTGACTGCCATTTCGCTGGCATTCTCGCTGACCGCACAAGCCCAGGATGGCGTCAATGCGAACGGCGGCGGCGCCACCGTCACGCAGACGACGACCCGCACGTCGGACAGCAGCGACAACAGCACCCGTAACTCGAACAATACCTCGGACAGCAGCAACAACAGCACCAACACCTCGGACAGCAGCAACAACAGCACGAACACGAGCACGGCGACCGCGAACTCGGACCAGAACAACAACAAGAGCACCAACACGACGACGACGACCACGTCGACGGACAACAGCAACCGCAGCACCAACACGGCCGACAACAGCGACCGTAGCGACAACAGCAACCGCAGCAGGACGACCACGACGACCGACAACAGCAACCGCAGCACCAACACGGCCGACAACAGCAACAGCAGCGACAACAGCAACCGCAGCACGAACACCGACAACAGCAACCGCAGCGTCACCACCACGACGACCAACCGGTCGACGGACAACAGCGACAACAGCACCCGTAACTCGAACAACACGTCGGACAGCAGCGACAACAGCACCCGCAACTCGAACAACACGTCGGACAGCAGCAACAACAGCACCAACAACACCTCGACCAACCGCACGGTCTCGAACTCGACGACCACCACGACCAACCGCGACAACGACAACAGCACGGGCAAGAACAACAGCTCGGGCGACTCGACCGCGTCCGCGACCGGCTCCGTGGCCGTGAACAACGGCGGCACCGCGACGTCGAACTTCTCGAACAGCTTCAACACCTCGTCGTCCAACAACACGGCCAACCTGACGGGCCGCGTGTCGGGCAACACCATCTCGAACATCGGCAACGTCGCCACCAACTCCGGTAACGCCAACGGCGCCGCCGGCACGGCGGGCAACGGCGCAGCCGGCACCGGCGGCGGCATCTCGGCGACCGCCGGCGCGGGCGGCAGCGCGGGCAGCGCGAACGGCGCAGCCGGTTCGGCCGGCGGCCTGGCCACCAACGGCGGCGCCAGCGCAGGCGGCGCCACCATCGGCGGCGCGACCGCGGGTGCGGGCGGCGCAGGCGGCATGGCGACGGGCGCCACCAGCGGCAATGGCGGCCGCGGCGCAGCGGGTGGCATGGGCGGCAGCACCGGCACGGTCGCCGCCACGGGCGGCGCAGGCGCAGCCAGCGGCGCAGCCACGGGCACCGGCGGTGCAGGTGCAGCGGGCGGCATGGCCGGCAACGCGATGGGCGGCAACGGCGGCGCGTCCGGCGACCTGTCGGGTGGTAACGGCGGCGCCAGCGGTGCGACGACGGCCGGCCTGGGCGGCGCCGGCGGCAGGACCGGTGCGGCCACGGGCGGTGCCGGCGGTGCCGGTGCGGCAGGCGGTGCAGGCGGCGCAGGTGCGGCGGGCGCCATGGGCGGCACCGGCGGTGCCGGCGGCGCAGCAGGTTCGGCAGGCAATGCCGGCTCGACCGCATCGAACGCAGCCACGGGCGGCATGACCCGCGCCGGCGGCAGCTGGGCAACGTCGGGCGCCGGCGGTTCCTCGTCGGCCGACGGCGGCACGGGCGGCGCCAGCGGCACCGCCACCTCGGGTTCGCCAGTCTCGACCGGCGGCGCCACCACCAGCGGCGCATCGACCTCGACGGCGGGCACCACGACCGGCGGCGCCGGCGGTGCAGGCGCAGCGGGTGCAGCCGGCGGTGCCGGCGGTGCGGGTGCGGCAGGTGCGGCAGGCGGTGCGGGCGCCGCAGGTGCTGCCGGCTCGAACATGGCAGGTAACGGCGCCGCAGGCGGCGCAGCGACCGGCGCGGCAGGCGGCGCAGGCGCAGCCCTGACCTCGACGGCCGGCAACGCTGCCGGCAACACGGGCGGCGCTGGCGGCGCAGGCGGTGCCGGTGCGGCAGGTTCGGCGACCTCGGGCGCAGGCGGCGCAGGTGCTGCCGGCACGGCAACCTCGGGCGCGGGTGGTGCGGGCGCAGCAGGCGGTGCGGGTGCCGCCAGCGGCATGGCCTCGAACACGGCAGGTGCAGGTGCCGCCGGCGGTTCGGCCACGACCGGCAGCGCCACGACCGGTTCGGCAACCGTGGGTGATTCGACCGCCGGCAACGGCGGCGCAGGCGGCGCGGGCGGCTCGACCACCGGCGGCGCAGGCGGCGCACTGGCCAACATCACGGCCGGCGTGGGCACGGGCGGCCTGGGCGGTGCGGGCACCGGCGGCAACGGCGGTTCGAACACGGTCAATGCCGGATCCTTCGACATGTCCAACAACATGAGCGGTGTCGGCCAGTCGGCTGCGGGCGTGATGGTGATCAGCCAGAACAACGGCTTCTCCTCGCTGGTCCAGCAGAGTGTCAACGTCCAGAGCAACCTGGCTGTCGGCAAGTAATGCCAAGGACCGCCGTGCCCGCGGGCACGGCGGTTTTTCGATGCAACCGGGGGTAGAGAATGCAGTCATTACTCAAGAGTAGCGTCAGCAACCGCGTGTGCAGCTTCGCTGTGCTCGCGGTCTGCGCATCCGCGGCCTGGGCAGGACCGGAACTCGCGGTTCCCGCCCGGGACAGCGCGCCGGCCGCCCAGCCGGCCACGGGTGCCGACAACGGTGCCGGCAAGTCAGCCCAGGCGCAAGACTCGCTCGGGTTCGGCCCCGCCGCCGACCTGGGCAAGCTGGAGCATTCGCGCGGTGGGACGGACACGTTCAACACCAGCAACAACGCGAATCTCGGCGGGGTCGTGAGCGGCAACAGCGCGGTGAACGTCATCACGGGGTCGAACACGATCGATGCCGGCGCGTTCGCCAATATGTCGGGCATACCGGTGGTCATCCAGAACAGCGGCGCTAACGTCCTGATCCAGAACGCCACCATCGTCAACCTGCAATTCAAATGAAGTACGGCGCCCTGCCCCTGCTGCTGTGCGCACTGGCGGGCGCTGCCCGCGTGGATGCGGCCGACCTGCCGATCGCGGGCGGCGCCCGGTTCGACGTACCGGTCAAGAGCATGCGCGAACTGCGCTTCACCTCGACGACCCGCCAGCAATACGACTTCAGCTGCGGCTCGGCCGCCCTGGCCACGCTGCTGACCTATCACTACGGCTATCCGATCAGCGAAACGACCGCCTTCAAGGCGATGTGGGAGATCGGTGACCAGGCCAAGATCCGGCGCGAAGGCTTTTCGCTGCTGGACATGCAGCGCTATCTCGCAAAGATCGGCTACAAGGCGGACGGCTTCCAGGTGCCGTTGCAGAAACTGTTCGACAGCAAACTGCCCGCCATCGTGCTGATCTCCGAGAAGGGCTACAACCACTTCGTCGTGATCAAGGGCGCGGACGACGGGCGCATCCTGCTGGGCGATCCGTCCAGCGGCACGCGCTCCGTGACGCGCGAGCACTTCGAATCCATCTGGCCGACCCGGCTGCTGTTCGTGATCCACGACGCGCCCGGCAAGCCTTCGTTCAACGCCGACCTCGACTGGCGCGCCGCGCCGCGCGCACCGCTGGCCGAGGGAGTGACCCGGACCGCGATCGACATGACGACGCTGCCGAAATTCGGTCCCGGCGATTTTTGACAGGAGACCCCATGCGCATCCCCGTCCAGATCGGCCTCGTGCTGGCCAGCGCCGCGATCGCGACGCAGGGCTATGCCGGCGGCCCGGACAATCCGTTCACCAGCGACAACGCCGTGGCGGCCGACTCGCTGGACGACTACCGCGGCGGCTTCATCACCGACAACGGCCTGGCGGTGTCGCTCGGCATCGAGCGCATCGTCACGATCAACGGCAACGTGGCCGAACGCAGCCAGCTGGAGCTCGGCGACCTCGGCAAGCTGACGAGCGGCCACAGTACGGTGACCGCCGACATGGCGAACCAGGTGCGGCTGATCCAGAACGGCGGCGGCACGTTCAACGTCCAGATGGGCGACACGACGCTGGGCGGCACCGTCATCCAGAACAGCCTGAACAACCAGTTGATCAACAACCAGACCATCATCAATGCAAGCGTGAACGCACGCGGACTGTTGCAGTCCATGAACTTCCAGTCCAGCCTCGCGAACGCGCTCAATACCGCCGCCACCGGCAGGTGACGGATTTTACCTGGAGAAAACCTATGCATAAAATTCCAGCGCTGTACGGCGTGATTGGTGTCAGCGTGGCCCTGGCGGCCATCCCGGCCGGTGCCCAGTCCGGTCCTGACCTCCTCGAGCAGCTCAAGATCATGCGACAACAGCTGGAAGAGCAGCGTGCGCGCGTCGACGAACTGGAACGCCAGTTGCGCGCGAGCGGCGTGGCGCCGCCCGCGAACACCGCGACGGCGGCGGCACCGTCGCAGCTCGAGCGGATGCGCGGCACCGGCAACCTGCCGGCGCCCCAGCCCGACGCGCCCGCGCAGGTGCAGGCCGGCCCGCTCGACGCGCCGCCCAGGCTCGCCGTGCCGTTCGCGGATCCGGTCTATCCGGGCCGCCTGGCGCCGCTGCGCGGCACAGGCGGTGGCGGCCAGGCCCAGGCGGGCAACGATGCCGTCGGCCGCCCGCCCGCGCCCAAGACACCGGAAGTGGCGCCGATCTTCGAGACCCCGGGCGTGCTCACGCCGCGGGGTAAAGTCGTGTTCGAGCCGTCCGTGCAGTACGGCTATTCGTCCAGCAACCGTGTCGCCCTGGTCGGCTACACGGTGATCCCGGCCTTGCTGATCGGCCTGCTGGACGTGCGCGAAGTGAAGCGCAACACGACGACGGCCACCGCCACGTTCCGCTACGGCTTCGACAATCGCCTGGAATTCGAAGCGAAGATCCCGTACGTCTACCGCAGCGATTCGACCGTCAGCCGCGAACTGTTCACCGGCACGGCGGCCGAACGCGCGTTCGAGACGAGCGGCAAGGGCATCGGCGACATCGAGCTGGGCTGGCGCTACCAGCTGAACGACGGCGGCGTCGACACGCCGTACTACATCGCCGGCCTGCGCTTCAAGTCGCGCACGGGCCGCGATCCGTTCGAGGTCGTGACGGATTGCCAGACGCGCTGCGTGGGCCAGAACGTCACCGGCACGGGCCTGCCGCTCGACCTGCCGACCGGCTCGGGCTTCTATTCGGTGCAGCCGAGCGTGACGTGGCTGCTGCCGTCCGATCCCGCCATCTTCTTCGGCGGCTTCAGCTACACGAAGAACTTCAAGCGCGGCAACGTCTACCGCACCGTCCTGAACGGCAGCAAGGAACTGCTGGGCACGGTGGAACCGGGCGACGTGTTCGGCTTCAACTTCGGCATGGGTCTCGCGCTGAACGAGCGGGCGTCGTTCAGCATCGGCTACGACCACAATTCGGTCGGCCGGATGCACCAGAACGGCCTGGTCATTCCGGGTTCCGTGCGCGTGCAGCTCGGTACGCTGCTGCTCGGCTACTCGTACCGCCTGAAAAACAACCGTACCCTGAGCGTATCGGTGGGCGCGGGCCTCACGCGCGATACACCGGACGTCACGCTCATGGTCAGGATGCCCTTCACGTTCTAAGTATCCCCTTTGGCCGCAAGGCGCGGCCCAACCAAACGGGCCGCGCTTGCGGCCCTTTTTAAATTCGGGGTCAGAGCACATTTCCGACCAAAATCGGGGTCAGAGCACATTTTCGATCAATTGCTCCGCGCATCAGACGGCATCGCGGCATTCCCGTGCCGCCGTCCCGCGGCGCAACGCAAGACGGCGAACGTATGCTGGCAGGCGGCCCACTTTTTCGCCGGAGATCTTGCCCAAAAAAGTGCTCTGACCCCGAATTTTTTGGAAAATGGGGTCTGACCCCGAATCTGGGAAACAAAAAAAGGCCGCGATTGCGGCCCGTGTCTTTCTCGGAGAGATGGATCAGAGGTAGTAGACGAGTGCCGCGACGCCCACGATCAGCGCGACCTTCGTCGCTTTATAGGCCGTCTTGTTCCACGCCTTGTAGCGGCGGCGGTACTGGCCCATCACGTACGAAACGCGGAACAGCTTGCTGACGAGGCCCGTCTGGTCGCCGCTCTCGTTGGGCGAGGCGGCCGCCGTCATCATCGTGCGGCCCAGCCAGCGGTTGACGGCCTGCATCCAGCCGAAGCGCATCGGGCGCTCGACGTCGCAGAACAGGATCAGGCGGTCACTGTCGCTGGCGTTCTCGGCCCAGTGGATGAACGTTTCGTCGAAGATGACGCCCTGGCCGTCGCGCCAGCTGTAGCGCTGGCCGTCGACTTCGATGAAGCAGCGGTCGTCGTTCGGCGTGGCCAGGCCCAGGTGGTAGCGCATCGAGCCCGCGAACGGGTCGCGGTGCGGGTTCAGCTTCGCGCCCGGCGGCAGCTCGGCGAACATCGCCGCCTTCACCGACGGGATGCCCTGCAGCAGCGCGTACGTCTGCGGACACAGGCGCTCGGCCGACGGGTGGCTCGCGTCGTACCACTTCAGGTAAAAACGCTTCCAGCCCGTCTTGAAGAAGGAATTGAAACCGGCGTCGTTATTCTCCTCGGACGCCTTGATCTTCTTCATCTCGATGAGGCGCAGGCCTTCCTCGCGGATCGTCGGCCAGTTGTCCTGCAGGACGGACAATTCGGGGAATTCACGGACCGGGATGTACGGCGTGCTGGGCACCTTCGAGAACAGGTGCATGAAGATATTGATCGGCGCCATGAACGACGAATGGTCGAACAGCTGCCGGCCGAACGGCAGGCGGACCTTGCCACGGAAATGGATGTGCAGGACCGAGAGCACGAGAAAACCGACTACGAACCACTTCATGACGCCTCCGACTGAACGAGGCGCAAGGATACCATATGCGATACGCGGCCGTACGCCGGCCGCCCCGGTTGGTCGGGGCGGACGGCGTACGGCCGCGAATGTGGTGCTACCGAGACAGCGTCAGTGCATCGTCGACGACGTGACGGCGTAGCCTTTTTCCGCCAGCTGGGCGTTCAAATTCTGGATATCGTAATCGGGCAGATGTCCGGCATCGTCGTCGACTTCGAAAGCCCGGGCTTCGACCTCCCAGTCGGTATTCGTGGCTTCCTCGGGGATATTGCGGGTCTCGGGGACGGCCAGGTAAGAAAACTTGCCGTCGTGTTCGGCTCTGCGGTAGATGTCCAGGCGCATAGTCACTCCTTTAAAAGCATGGCTTTCGAATGAAAGCCATCAGTATGGGCACGATAGGCGAATGGTTCGTGTCCGTCTGTTAATCGGCGCACACTGGCCGGACGTCAACTTTCAACGTCTTACGCCCCCACCCAGCACGCGCGCCGGCAGCATGACGATCGCCCGCAGCAGCTCGAAGACGGCCTCGACGCCGATCCCGAGCAGCCGGAACGGCAGCAGCACGAGCCAGACGAGCGGATACATCACGAGCGCCAGCAGCGCGATCGGCCAGCACAGGAACAATAACACCAACCACACGAGGAAACCCAGCATCGTCAGCTCCATCTTTCAGGGCAAGGGCCAGCGCGGCCCGACGATGTGACTGTAGTTGTATGGACGCCAACCCGCAATATTTCTGCGACGGACGGTCAGCGGGGGGAGACAGACGGGGCAAAAACGGGGACGAGCGGACGCCGTCCCCGGCGGGAAAACGGTCAGGCCAGGACGGTGTCGCGGGCCTGCACCGGCACGCCCGCCCGTTCGACGACCGCGGCGCGCATCGACGCTTCCAGCGACGGAATCGACCCGCCCGCGCGGTAGGCAAAGCTCACCTGCACGATGTCGCCAGCCTGCACGTCCAGCGGCGTGGCCAGCGGCAGCATCATGTAGTGGTTCAGCCAGTCGATCGTCGTGCCGCGTTCCTCGACGATGGACAGCACGTTCTTGGTGATGAAGCGCAGCGCGTTCAGGCGGCCGCCCTGCTCCATGCGGAACTGGCCTTCCCATGCGATCGCATCGCCGACGGGCTGGCTGAAATCCATGATCGCATACACGCCCGGCTGCGCCAGCTCGATGGTGCCCGGATAAATCACGTTAGTCGGCTGGAATTGCACGATCGGCGCGTAGAAACCCTCGAAATCGTATTCGAGCTGCAGCGGCTGCGCGGCCATGATGACGGCTTCCGGCATGAAGATCGGCAGCGGACCGCCGAAGCGCGCCAGGTAGCGCCGCTTGAACGACTCGATCACCTCCACCTGCTTTTCGCGCAGCATGCCGACGTGGATCATTTCGCAGATGACGAGATCGACGGGTTCCGGCGGCAGGTATTCGAACGCATCCGCATGGATGACCTCGACCTTGTGGCCGTTCGGGTTCATGGCGAGGAAGCGGCGCGCCTCGCGCACCATGTCCGGGTTGAACTCGACGCAATAGACCTGGGACGCGTTCTGGGCCGCGAAGTACGACAGCACGCCCGTGCCCCCGCCCAGCTCCAGCACCTTCATGCCCGGCTTCACGGCGTGGTAGATCGCGGACTTGAAGCTGTGCATGCGGTTATGGTCCATCAGCATGTTGTGATGGTAGTGGACCGGAATAAACTGCCCCAGGTAGCAGCTTTCGATTTCGCGTTCGTTGAGCATGTGTTCCTCTGTGTCGGAGTGTGCCTGCATTATCTCCATGCTTTTATGCAACTGATGCGCCGAGCTGACAGGGATTTGCCGGCCAGTTTGTCGGATCGATGGAACAGCCGGCCGGCGATGCATAAATAGCTTGACCTTTTTCCATGCGGGAATGCTAGTATTTTCCCACCGCTGTTTCCGTTAGCAGGCCCAATGGTCCAATCGATCCGTTCCCTGTCGGCGAATATTGCCGACCTGTTGCTGGACGTCGTTTTCCTGGTGGACCGGCGCGGCATCATCGTGGACGTCAGCGCCGGGTGCGAACGCATGCTCGGCTATCGTCCCACCGAGCTGATCGGTCAATACATGCTCGATTTCGTCGTGCCCGAGGACCGCGCCATCACGTGCATGGAAAGCGCGCGCGTGCAGGCGGGCCAGGAACGCGTCGGCTTCGAGAACCGCTACCTCCACAAGGACGGCCGCCGCGTCGACGTCATGTGGTCGGCGCGCTATATCGCGGACCACGGCCTGCGCCTGGGCGTCGGGCGCGACATCAGCGCCCGCAAGCGCGCCGAACGGCGCCAGGCGGCGACGTACGCGATTTCCGAAGCGGTCTACCACGCGGGCGACCTGGCCGGACTGTGCGGCGAGATCCACGCCATCCTCGACCGCCTGGTCGGCGCGCCCGGCATGGTCGTCGTCAGCGACCCGACCCCGCAGCACGGCTTCAAGATCATCTACCAGCGCGACCACGATCCGAAGACGCGCCTGCCGTCGCGGGCCTGCCTCGCGCGCTGGCGCGCGACGGCGACGGCGCCGGACAGCGTCGCCTCGGACGCCGTGCGCCACGTCGGCGGCGGCCGCCTGAACACGTGGCTCATGATCGACCTGGGCGGCCCGGCGGGCACGATCGGCGCGCTGCTGCTGCGCGACCACGCCGGCACGGGATACTCTCCCGCCGACCGCGGCCTGCTGCACTTCGTCGCGGCCCAGGTCGGGCTGGCGCTGGAGCGCAAGCGCCTGCACGACGACCTGATGCGCTCCGCCTGCCACGACGAGCTGACGGGCTTGCCGAACCGCCGGCTGTTCTTCGACCGCATCCGCACGGCCGTCGCGCGGGCGCGGCGCTGCCATTCGCGGCTCGGCCTGCTGTACGTGGACGTGAACGATTTCAAGCAGGTCAACGACTGTTACGGCCACGCGGCCGGCGACGCGCTGCTACGGGAAGTCGCGGCGCGGCTGGTGGAATGCGCGCGCGAATCGGACACGGTGGCGCGCCTGGGCGGCGACGAATTCGTGCTGCTGCTGGAAGACCTGCAGGCGCCCGAGGACGCGGAACACTGCGCCGACAAGATCCGCGCCGCGCTCGTGCGGCCCGTGCCGACGCAATGCGCGCCGCTGCACATCGGCGTCAGCATCGGCATCGGCCTGTTCCCCGATCACGCGGACCAGGTCGAGACGCTGCTCATGCATGCGGACGCGCACATGTACACCCGTAAGCGCGCCCACAAGTGCGGAGAAAGCTAGCTCAGCGGGCAGGCTTGACCTGGGTGTCGAGCTTCGCCGCGATGGAGGCGTGATCGGCCCGGCGCGCGATCTCGGCCGCCGTGAGGCCTTCGCCATTCTTCAGTGCCGGATCGGCACCCTGGCCGAGCAGGAACACGGCCGTGTCCTCGTGGCCCTCGCGCGCCGCCATCATCAGCGGCGTGAACTTGCCGCTGGCCGGCGGCGATTGCGCATCGATGCGGGCGCCGTGCGCGAGCAGCAGGCGCGCGATGTCGTCATCGCCGCTCGCGGCCGCGTAGTGCAGCGGCGTCCAGCCCGGACGGTTGACCGCGGCGCCTTTTGCAATCAGCGCTTCGGCGGCCGGCTTGTTGTGCTTGTACGCGGCCATCATCAGCGCCGTGTTGCCGTTCAGCGCAGGCGCATCGACGTTCGTGCCCGGGTGGCGCAGCAGCGCGTCGAACACCTGCATCGCGCCTTCGCGCACCGCCAGCACGAGGGGCGGTTCGCCGCCGACGGGGTTGCCCCGGTTCGGATCGACCTTGCCCATTAGCGAGCGCACCGTGCGCGCATCGTCCATCTGCACGGCACGGAAGAAGTCGCTCGTCTGGTCGGCCAGCGCCAGGGCGGGTGCCGCCAGCGCGGCGGCGAGCAGGATCGATCGAAGAAGGGTCACGGTCAGGTCCTCGCGGTCTTGAACAGGTTGAAGAAATTCTCGGTGGTACGGTCGGCGATCTCGCGCAGCGGCACGTCCTTCAACGTGGCGAGATATTCCGCCACGTGCGCCACATAGCCCGGCTCGTTCATCTTGCCGCGGAACGGCACGGGGGCGAGGTAAGGCGAATCCGTCTCGATGAGGATGCGGTCCAGCGGCAGCGCCTGCGCCACCGCCTGCAGGTCCTTCGCACTCTTGAACGTCACGATGCCGGAGAACGAGATATAGAAACCCATCTCGATGGCGGCCAGCGCCACGTCGAGCGACTCCGTGAAGCAGTGCATGACGCCCGCGACACCGCCCTTGTCCGTGCCAGCACCTTCTTCGCGCATGATACGGATCGTGTCTTCGCTGGCCGAACGCGTGTGGATGATCAACGGCTTGCGCGTCTCGCGCGACGCGCGGATGTGCGTGCGGAAACGCTCGCGCTGCCATTCGAGGTCGCCTTCCAGCCGGTAATAATCGAGACCGGTTTCGCCGATCGCGATGACCTTCGGGTGGTCGGCCAGCTCGACGAGCCGGGCGACGGTCGGCTCGGGCGTGTCCTCGTAATCGGGGTGCACCCCGACGGACGCATAAATGTGCGGATATTGCTCGGCCAGCGCGAGCACGCTGGGGAACTCCGGCAGGTCGACGGAGACGCACAGCGCGTGCGAGACCTTGTTCTCGGCCATCTTGGCCAGGATGTCCGGCATCCTGGCGGCCAGTTCCGGGAAATTGATGTGGCAGTGGGAATCGATATACATCCCGATATTGTAACCCGTCGTTCCCGCGGAGGCGGGAACCCATGCTCACCGAATTCTGTGGCTCGGTATGGATTCCCGCGTGCGCGGGAATGACGATGTCAGGCCACCCGTTTGCCGAGGATGATCAGGTCCCGCTCGATGCCATCCAGGTTCGCCACGCGCGGAAAATGCGCCCACGTATCGAACCCATACTTGCGGAACAGGGCCAGGCTCGGCACATTGTGGCCAAAGATGAACCCCAGCAAGGTATGCACGTTCACATTGGGCGCGAACGCCATCGCCTGTTCCAGGCAGTAACGCCCGACACCCTTGCCGCGCCATGCTTCGGCAATATAAATCGACAGCTCGGCCGTGCCCGAGTACGCCGGTCGGCCATAGAAATTCGAGTACGAGCACCAGCCGATCACGGCCGGCTCGTCCGACGTATCGGCCGCGTCGTGGATCACCCACAGCGGCCGGCGTTCCGGCGTGTGGTCGTCGAACCAGCCTTCGCGCGACTGCACGGTGACGGGTTCGGTGTCCGCCGTGACTTCGCGCGAGGCGATGGTGGAGTTGTAGATGTCGACGATGACGGGCAGGTCTTCCCTGCGGGCGAGGCGGTGTACGTAGGACGGCATGGTGAACCAGGAAGTTACAGGGTATGGGTAGCGCGCGACGAACGCAGCGCGGCGCCGAGGATTTCTTCGATGCGTAGGCGGGCGCGCTGCCCGGTCTCGTCGGCCGGGAAGTGCACGCCGATGCCTTGCGCCTTGTTGTTGTTCGCGCCGGCCGGCGTGATCCACGCGACCTTGCCGGCGATCGGGTATTTGTTCGGATCGTCCATCAGCGACAGGATCAGGTAGATCTCGTCGCCGATCTTGTACGGCTTGTTGGTCGGCACGAACATGCCGCCATTCTTCAGGAACGGCATATAGGCCGCATACAGGGCGGCCTTTTCCTTGATGGCGAGCGACAGTACGGACGGCCGCGCCGGCTGGGGCGCGTTCGGATCGGCGGGCAGGCCGCTGATCGGACCGTTCGGCGATACGCTCATCATCTTCCTTTCATCACACACCGCAGCGGGCAGTGTAATCGAGCAACATGTCTTCGACAAACAGCTTCGGCGACAAGGGGTGATCGGCCACGGCGCGGCGCTCGTTCGTGGACTTGATCGCCTGCATCAACTGGGCGACGTGCACCCGTCCGGCCAGCGCCGCCAGTTCCCGCTGATATCTCGGATAATACCGGATCACGCCGGACAGCTTGTACGAAAACACGTCATACAGCCACCGCTGCTGCCACGCGACGAGGGCTGCCAGCGGCGCCTTGCTCAATTTGTCGGCACTGCGCAACGCGGCGTCGACGCTCGGTTGCGCGAGCACTTGCAGCAGGCCGTCAAGCTCTTCGCGGCTTCCCGTCTCGGCCTGTGCCAGCGCCGCGAGCGGTGCGCCGCCCTGCTCGCGCAGCCACCCGTCCGCATCGGTGACGCCCTGCGCTTCCAGCCATGCGAGTGCCTGGGCGTGATCCGGCATCGGCAAGGCGAACTTGCGGCAGCGCGACAGGATCGTCGGCAGCAGCCGGTCCAGCCCGTTCGATGCCAGCAGGAACACGGTGCCCGGCGGCGGTTCCTCGAGCGTCTTCAGCAGGGCGTTCGACGCCGGCATGTTCAGGGCCTCGGCCGGGTACAGCACGACAACGCGCAGGCCCTGGCGGTGCGTCGAGATGTTCATGAAATCGGCCAGCGCACGCACCTGCTCGATCTTGATCTCTTTCGACGCCGTCTTCGACTTGGCCTTTTTCTCTTCGGCCGGCGCCTCGTCGCCCTCCGCGGACGGCGCTTCGTCTTCCATCGCTTCCGGCCGCACGCGGCGGTAGTCGGGATGGTTGCCCTGGACAAACCAGCCGCACGACGCGCATGTGCCGCACGCGTGGCCGTCCGGCCTCATGTTTTCGCACAGCAGCGCCTGGGCGAACGCCTCGATGAAATCGGACTTGCCGATGCCGGCCGGGCCATGGAACAGGATCGCATGCGGCAGCCGCACGCGCATCGCCTGCAGCCGCGTCCATGCGTCTTCTTGCCAGGGGTACATGCTCACAGCCAGGTCTCCAGCGCGGCCTGCAGCGCGGCGCGCACTTCAGCGATCGTCTTCGTCGAATCGATGACGACGATGCGTCCATTCGACGCCGCCGCGCGGCGCAGGTATTCGCCCCGCACCCGCGCAAAGAAATCGGCCTGCTCCATCTCGAACTTGTCGAGCGTGCGCGAGGCCGACAGGCGGGCCTTGGCGACATCCAGCGGAACGTCGAACAGCAGGGTGAGGTCAGGCTGCAAGTGCGGATGCACCCACTGCTCCAGCGCCTCGAGCTTGGCGCGATCGAGACCGCGCCCGCCGCCCTGGTAGGCGAAGCTGGCATCCGTGAAGCGGTCGGACAGCACCCAGTCGCCGCGCGCGATCGCCGGTTCGACGACTTGCGCGACGTGCTCGCGCCGGCTGGCGAACATGATGAGGGCTTCCGTCTCGAGGTGCATTTTCTCGTGCAGCACGAGGTCGCGCAGTTTTTCGCCGAGCGGCGTGCCGCCCGGCTCGCGCGTCGAGACGACCCGCTTGCCTGCGCCTTTCAGCAGCGAGGTGACGTAGCCGATGTGCGTCGACTTGCCGGCGCCGTCGATGCCTTCGAAGGTGATGAAACGCCCGCGGGTGGCATCGGTTTGATTCATGACATTCATTCGTGATTACTGTGACTGGTTGCGCTGGTACTGGTTCACGGCCTTGTTGTGCTCGTTCAGGTTGACCGAGAAGTGGCTCGTACCATCGCCGCGCGACACGAAATACAAGGCTTCCGTCTTCGCCGGCGCCGTCGCGGCGGCCAGCGATTGCACGCCCGGCAGCGCGATCGGCGTCGGCGGCAGGCCGGCGCGCGTATAGGTATTGTACGGGGTGTCGGTCTCGAGGTCCTTCTTGCGGATCTTGCCGTCGTATTTCTCGCCCATGCCGTAGATGACGGTGGGGTCGGTCTGCAGCAGCATGCCCGCCTTCAGGCGGTTCACGAAGACGCCCGCGATCATCGCGCGTTCGCTCTTCTGGCCCGTTTCCTTTTCCACCAGCGACGCCATGATCAGCGCCTGGTACGGCTCCGTGTACGGCAGGCCCGGGTCGCGTTTTTCCCACGCGGCCTTCAGGCGCTTCATCATCATCTCGTGCGCCTGCTTGTAGATCGACAGGTCGCTCGCGTTCTTCGCGAACAGGTACGTATCGGGGAAGAACAGGCCCTCCGGCGCCTTGTAGTCCGGGGCGATCTTCGCCAGCAATTCCTGGTCGGACAGCTTCGCCGTCTCGTGCTTCAGGTTCGGGGCCGCGTCGATGGCTTGCCGCATCTGGCGAAACGTCCAGCCTTCGATGATCGTCAGCGATTCCTGCGCGAACTCGCCGCGCACGAGCTGGGTGAGCAGACGGCGCGGCGACGTATCCGGCTTCAGCTCGTAGCTACCGGCCTTGATCTGGCCCGCCTTGCCCGTGATCCGCGCCAGCACGCCGAACAGGAACGGGTTGACGGGCACGCCGGCCGTCGCCATCTGCTGCGCGGCGCCGGCCACGTGGCTGCCCTGCGCGATGGCGAACGGGATGACGGCCGCGTTTCCCGGCGTGATCGGCTGCCTGCTCCACCACTGGAAGCCGGCGCCGGCACCGACGGCCACGATGACGCCCGTGACGATGAGTTTTTTTATGAATGGCATGCTGGACCTGGTTTTTTGCCGTCGTCGGCGCATTTTCGAAGGCGAACTTATAATGAGGCCGTAATCATAAAGCCGATACAGCCAAACCGGAAATAATTCGTGTCATGAACCATTGGATCGAACATCTCGCCACCCTGGGCGCCCGCTTTCAACCCGACAGCCCGACGCAGGTCGAGGATTTCGGCCGCGTACTCGCCACCGCCGACCTCGAACAGGGCTTCGCCGCCCCCGTCACCGACCTCGGGCTCATGGGAGTGTCCGGCGAAGACGCCGCGAGCTTCCTGCACAACCAGCTGACCAACGACGTCGAACACCTCGGCCCGTCCGAAGCGCGCCTCGCCGGCTATTGCACGCCGAAGGGCCGCCTGCAGGCGACGTTCCTGATGTGGCGCGATGCAGAAAGCATTTATCTGCAGCTGCCGCGCGCCATCCAGGCGCCGCTGCAGAAGCGCCTGACGATGTTCGTGCTGCGCGCGAAAGCGAAGCTGCGCGACGCCACCGACGAGGCGCGTAACGCGGCCGTCCTCGGCCTGGGCGGCGCAGCCGCGGCCGACGCGCTCCGCGCCCGCGCCGGCACCCTGCCCGACGCACCGTACGCGAAAGTCGACGGCGAGGCCGGCACCGTGATCCGCCTCGCCGATGCATTAGGCCAGCCGCGCTACCTGTGGCTGACGACGGCGGATGCCGCCATTGCGGCGCTGGCCGCGTGGAAGGACACGCTCGCGCTGGGCGGCAACGCGGCCTGGCAACTGGCGGCGATCCACGCCGGCGTGCCGCAGATCGGCCCCGGCACGCAGGAACAGTTCGTGCCGCAGATGGTCAATTACGAACTGCTCGGCGGCGTCAATTTCAAGAAGGGCTGCTATCCGGGCCAGGAAATCGTCGCCCGCAGCCAGTACCTCGGCAAGCTGAAACGCCGCATGGCGCTGGCCACGCTCGCCAATGCGGCCGCGCGTCCGGGCGACGAAGTCTTCTCCGTCGCCGACCCGGACCAGCCGTCCGGCATGATCGTCAACGCGGCGCCGAACGGCGCGGGCGGGGCCGACGTCCTCGTCGAGATCAAGCTCGCGGCGCTGGACGGCGAGGTGCGGCACGGGTCCGCCGGCGGCACGACGCTGGATTTCCTGCCGCTGCCGTACGCGCTCGACGCACTCGACGTTTGACGCACATGATCGACCTGTACGTCTATTACAAGGTGCGCGAAGCCGACGCCGCGGCGCTCGCGCCGCGCGTGCGCGCGCTGCAGGCCGGCTTCGGTGTGCCGGCGCAGCTGAAACGCCGGCCCGACGTGCGCGACGGCCTGCAGACCTGGATGGAAGTCTACCCCGGCGTGGACGATGCCTTTCCCGCGCGGCTCGACGCCGCGGCCCGCAGCGCCGGATTCGCAGGCCTCATCGAGGGCCCCCGCCGCGCCGAAATTTTTACGGATCTCCCAACATGTGCCTGATCGTTTTTGCCTGGCGCGTGATCCCCGGCCTGCCGCTGGTCGCCTGCGCCAACCGCGACGAATACTATGATCGTCCCGCCACCCCGGCCGGCCCGTGGCCGGACGCGCCCAACATCATCGCGGGCCGCGACCTGCGCGGCGGCGGCAGCTGGATGGGCGTGACGAAGGATGGCCCGCGCGGCCCGAAATTCGCCGCCCTCACGAACATCCGCTCTCCCAGCGACTGGCGCACGGATGCGCCCACGCGCGGCGCCCTCGTCGCCGATTTCCTCAAGGGCGACGACGATGCGCCGGCCTACCTCGCGCGCATCGCGCCGGATGCCGATGCCTACAACGGCTTCAACCTGATCCTGGGCGACCGCGACGGCATGTACTGGTTCTCGAACCACGCCGGCGACGACCCGCGCAACGGCCAGCCGCTGGAACCCGGCATCTACGGCGTGTCGAACGGACTGCTCGATGCGCCGTGGCCCAAGGTCGTGCGCACGAAGGCGACGTTCGCCAGCCTGCTGCTGCAGGGCGCGCCGGAAGAAGCGTATTTCGAGATGCTGGCCGATACGACGCGCGCACCGGACATGCGCCTCCCGGACACGGGCGTTCCGCTCGACCTGGAACGGCAGCTGTCCGCCGTCTGCATCGAGATTCCGGGTTACGGCACCCGCACGTCGACGGTCGTGAAACTGTACGGCGATGCCGAGCCGGAGCTGCACGAACGCATCCTGAAACCTTGCGACCAGGCCGCGGCCTGAGTGATTGCCCCTCTGGTGGGGGCAGGAATTTCCGCAGCGCACTGCTAACCTTGTTGCTCTACAGTAACAACAAGGAGTGGAGCATGCGCAAGGCAATCAAGGTGCTGGCAGGGCTGACGCTGATGGCGGCCCTGCCGTCGTTCGCCGCGACCCCGGGTACGCAACCGAAGTGGGTCACCGGCTACTACGGCGGCTATTTCTGGGACAACGCCGACTATCAGAAACCCGAGCACGTCGACATGACGGCGCTGACGCACTTCGTGTTCGCCCGCATCGGGCCCGGTGGAGGCAAGTCCGGCCAGCCGGGCGAGGTGGTCCCTGGCGCGGGCAACGCGCACGACAACCGCGACGTGGGCCCCGGCGCCGCGTACGACTGGACGGTCGAGGAATTCCTCGTCAAACGCGCGCACCAGGCCAACATCAAGGCGCTGATCATGCTGGGCGGCGAAGGCGACAACGCGGGCTTCCTCGCGTCGACCGCGCCCGCCGTGCGGCCGGCGTTCGTGAAGAACCTCGTCGACTACATGGTCGCGAAGGACTACGACGGCATCGACGTCGACTGGGAAGGCCTGGACAGCAAGAACCCCGACGAGGCGGCGCTGCTGGAAGCCCTCGTGATCGACCTGCGCAAGGAGGCGAACGCGCGCCCGCGCTACCAGGACCGCCCGGTGATCATCACTTACCCCGCCGGGAACATCAACACGAACATCGACAAGGTGACCCCGCACGACGTGCGCATGGCGGGCCTCGTCGACCAGTACAACTTCATGAGCTACGGCGTCGGCTGGTTCGGCCAGGGCTGGGCCAGCAACACGTTCTCGCCGCTGACGGGGCACACGCCGAGCCGTCCCGTCTCCATCGCCGGCACCATCCAGGCGTATGTCGATGCGGGCGTACCGCGCGCGAAGCTCGGCATGGGCATCGGCTTCTACGGCGCGAACTACGCGCCGCCGTACACGGGACCGGACCAGGAGACGGACGGCGACCTCGGCAAGTGGTCGGTGCTCGACTACCGCTGGAGCTACACGATGCTCCACAAGTACGGCTACCTGGACAAGGGCATCTACGCTTGGGACGCGCCGACGCAGACGAGCTACCGCGTCTACCCGGGCGGCTACACGCCCGTGGGCCGTCCCGACTGGCCGAGCGGCTACATCAGCTACGAGGAACCGGCGACCATCGCCGCGAAAGGCGCGTGGGCGCAATCGACGCGCGACGGCGAAGGCGCGGCCGGCACGATCATCTGGCTGGTCAACTACGGCACGACGGACGGCGTCGACAATCCGCTGCTCACCGCCGTGAAACAGGCGTTCCTCGACCCGACGGCGACAGAGCCCGGCCCGTACCCGAATCCGCTGCCGCCCCCGCCGCCGCTGGACCTCGAGACCCGGCTGGATGCATCGAACGACTGGGGTACCGGTTATTGCGGGACCTTGACGGTGACGAATGTCGGCGCGACGGCCGGCTACTGGAGCACGACACTGCCGTTCAAGGACAAGCTGACGTCGCTGTGGAACGCGCAGTACACGCTGGAGAATGGCGTCCTCGGCCTGCAGGGGCCGGCCTACGACCGCAAGCTGCGTCCGGGCCAGTCGACGCAGGTGGGCCTGTGCGCGGCGCGTCCGGCCACGCCGGCCGAGCCGCCCCCGCCGCCGCCCGCCGGCGCCCTCACCGCGCGACTCGTGATCACCGCCGACTGGACGAGCGGCTACTGCGCCAAGGTCGCCGTCACGAACAACAGCGCCGTCAAGGTGGCCGGCTGGACCGTCGACGTGGCCAACGTCCAGGGCACGCTCTCCGGGCTGTGGAACGGCAGGTACACGATGGACGGCACGACGATGCACCTGTCCGGCCCCGATTGGAACCGGGACCTGGCAGCCGGCGGCACCAATGACGATGCGGGGTTCTGCGCCAGTCGCTGATACACTGGCCGGATGAACGCCATCCGCGCCCTCGCCGCCGCGCTGTTTTTCGCAAGTGCGGCGCACGCCCAGACCATCCCCGCCGGGGACTACCACCAGCACGTGTTCAGCGCGGCCGAAATCGCCATGATCGGCCCGTCGGCCGGGTTGGTGCCGCTCGATGCGGACCAGCTGGTCCCGCTGCTCGACGCGGCCGGCATCAGGCGGGCCGTGCTGCTGTCCATCGCGTACATGGCCGGCAGCCCGTCCCGCAAGGTCGACGACGAGCTGGCGAAGGTGCGGATGGAGAACGACTGGACGGCCGCGCAGGCGGCCCGCTATCCGGGCCGTCTGATCGCGTTTTGCAGTTTCAATCCCTTGAAGGAGTACGCGCTGGCGGAACTCGAGCGGTGCGCGAACACACCGGGCCTGGACCACGGCATCAAGCTTCACATCGGGAATTCGGACGTGCAGCTCGATGATCCGGCCCACGTCGCACGGCTGCGCCAGGTGTTCGCGGCCGCGAACGCGCACGGGATGGCCATCGTCATCCACCTGCGCGCCAACATCGGCAAGAAGCGGCCGTATGGCGCGGCGCAGGCGCGCATCTTCCTCGACCAGGTGCTGCCGGCCGCGCCGGACGTCGTCGTGCAGGTCGCCCATTTCGCCGGATCCGGTCCGGGCTACGACGATCCGCCCGCGCAAGCCGCGATGGCCGTGCTGGCGGACGCCGTCGAGAACCACGACCCGCATGCGAACAACCTCTGGTTCGACGTCGCCTCGATCGTCGACCGCGACATCAGGCCGGAGACGGCGGCACTGGTGGTGAAACTGATCCGCCAGGTCGGCGTCGGGCGCGTGCTGTACGGGACGGACTCGGCGCAGGGCGCCAACCTGCGGCCGCGCGAGTCGTGGGCCGCGTTCCGGAAACTGCCGCTGTCGCCAGCGGAATTCGCGCACATCGCCGCGAACGTGCCGCCCTACTTTCCCGAGCCGCCTTGACCCTTCATGGCGGCCTTCAGCATGCGCGTGAATTGCGGCGTGGCCGCGTAGGGATCGGCCGGCGGCTGGCCGTGCATGATGGCGTCCGTGCGCTGGGCCACGCCCTGCAGCGCCTGCGGATGCGTGAAGATATAGAAATCGCCGCGACGGATGCCGTCGAACGTGATGCGGGCCACGTCCGCCGCAGTCGTCTTGCCCGACGCGACGGCCTGTTCCAGCAGCGCCTGACCCGCCTGCTGGCTGGACGTCGGCGGCCCGTCGTGACGGAGTTCGCCGGGACGGTGCCGCGCCGAGTGCGCGATTGCCGTCGGCACGAAATACGGGCACAGGACCGACACGTCAATTGCCGCATCGACAAGGCGCAGGTCGTGGTACAGCGTCTCCGACAGCGCGACGACGGCGTGCTTCGACACATTGTACGGGCCCATCACGGGCGGCACGAGCAGGCCCGCCATCGACGCCGTGTTCACGATATGGCCCTCGTAGCCGGGATCGCGGCGCGCGGCGTCGAGCATCAGCGGCGTGAACACGCGCACGCCATGGATCACACCCCACAGGTTCACGCCCAGCACCCATTCCCAGTCGGCTTCCGTGTATTCCCAGATCAGGCCCGCCGTGCCGACGCCGGCATTGTTGAACAACAGGTGCACCCCGCCGTAGCGGATCATCGCCGCATCGGCCAGCTCTTCGACGTGCGCAGCCTTGCGCACGTCGCACACCATCGCCAGCACGTCGGCGCCGCCGGCTTGCAGCGCGTCGGTCGCCTGTTCGAGCGCATGCGCATCGACGTCGGCCAGGACCAGCTTCATGCCCAGCCGGGCCACCTCGTTAGCGAACTCGCGTCCGAGTCCGCTGCCGGCGCCCGTGATGACGGCCACCCGTCCCGCAAAATTCTCCATGGGGCCCTCCCCGTCGTCGTTACTTCACACGTCAGACTTCGTAATCCATACACTGGCGCCCTTCACGGATCGCGCCAATGAACGGCACCACCGCCTGGTGCACCGGATGCTTGATGTAGGCGTCGAGTGCGGCCTTGTCCTCGAACTCGGAATACAGCACGACGTCGTACGTGGCTTCCAGGCCGGGCTGGGCGATGACGACCTCGAACTTGATCTGGCCCGGGACGATGCTGGCGCATTCGTCCAGGCGGCGCTTCATGTCGATGGCGTTGGTGGCGCGGTCGGCGCCTTCGGCGTGGTCTTTCAATTTCCACATGACGATGTGCTTGAGCATGGATTTCCTTGGTAGCGTACGGTTTTTGACTGTCGCGACGTCCCGTTCCGAGGATGCCGCGCCCTCATTATAAGAGCGATAAGGCGCGCCTGCCCTCGTCCGCTGGTGGCGGGGTTGGGTTTTGGTGAGCCGCCTGTCGGTTAGTTGCAGAATACCGGAACGGAGTCCGGCGCCAGTGGTCGCCGGGCGGCTGCCGGGCGGCCGAGGCTTACGCGATCGAGGACCGCGTGCCGGGCCAGATGACGGCCTGTGCCACGATGACGGATTCGCCGTTGAAGGTCGCGGCGGGCGAGCCGTACAGCACATAGCCCTGCTCGAGGGCCGCGCTCACGCGGCGGCAAAACGTGGCGTCGTCCGGGCCGGTGAGGATACGGTACGCTGGAAGACCTTCGGGCGGATGGTCGGACATGGTGAGCTCCCGTGCGATGTGCGTTGATGTAAAGATCGTCGAGTATATTGCCGAAACTACAGTCTTGCTGGCCGCAGGCCCTCTACCTGCGCCACAAGTCGGTTAGTTGCAGTATGATGGAACCATGAGCCATCCACCTGCCCTTGCCGACTGGGACAAGCGTCCCGTCGAGGCCTTCGCCGCCTTCGTCGTCACGCCCGAGTTCGTCCTCACGTCCAGCCGCCAGCGCGACGTGCCGCTGCCCGTGTCGAAGGAATCCGCCGCGATCTACCGATTCATGTTCGGCAAGTTCGCCGCGTGGATGCTCGAACGCGGTCTCAGGATGTCGACCGTGAACGCGGCCGACCTGCGCCGCTTCATCGAACTGTCGAAGGACGGCCGGCGCGACCTCAACAGCAAGATCGCCTACCGCTACCTGCGCCTGCTGGAGCGCTGCTTCGATTACCTGGACCGCGCGCCGAACCCGGCCCGCCAGGCCATCATCGCGACGGACCGCGCCCACCTCGCAGAGGACGCCCCGATGACGGCGTTGAGCGCGGACGACTTGCAGCGCTTCCTGGCCGCCCTCCCCGCCGGCCGCACGGAAGACTTGGGGGGCCACGCCGGCTGGAAGCGCCGGCGCGACCGCGCGATGCAGGTCGTGATGGCGCTCGCCGGCCTGCGCGTGGCGGAAGCCATCGGCCTGCTGCTGGACGAAGTGGGCCGCCAGCCGGACATCGACGGCGCCATCACGCTCGACATCACCCCGGAAGCGAAGCACCGCACGAGCTACGAGCACACGACGACGCTGCCGCAGGCCGGGGTCGCCGAGCTGACGGCATGGCTGAAGGAACGGGCTGAGCTCGAGATTCCGGGTGACCTGGTCTTCCCCGCGAACCTGGAAGGCGAGCCGCTGCACAAGGCGACCGTCTACCGGCAGACGCGCGCGACGTTCGAACGGGCCGGCATTGCGGTGTCGCGCGCAGGCGGGCGCACCCTGCGCAACAGCTTCGCCGTCCAGCAGCTCGAACAGGGCATGTCGCGCAGCGAGCTGACGACGGCGCTGGGCCTGGCGCTGGAGCGGTCGACGGAAGCGTACAAGTACGCGCGGCTGCATGAGGCGCCGGGCGACGACTCGCCGGGCGACGCTTCGCCGGGCGACGCCTCGCCGGACGATCCCGACGCACCCGATCCATCTGTAAGCCCCGCGTAAGTTTCCAGCAAGCGTGCCGTAAGCTTCCCGGCGCACAGTCAGCAGGCTGCCCGCGCCATCGGGCGGCGCACACAATAAACACGACTGGAGACCACAATGGCAATCAACCCCGGCATGGCCGCGGGCGGCAAATCCACGCCGTCCGGCGTTGGGATCACGAAGGAAGAGCGCAAGGTCATCTTCGCCTCCTCGCTCGGCACCGTCTTCGAATGGTACGACTTTTACCTGTATGGTTCGCTGGCGACCGTGATCGCCAAGCAGTTCTTCATCGGCGATCCGACCACCTCGTTCATCTTCGCGCTGCTCGCCTTCGCGGCCGGCTTCATCGTGCGCCCGTTCGGCGCGCTCGTGTTCGGGCGCCTCGGCGACATGATCGGCCGTAAGTACACCTTCCTCGTCACGATCATGATCATGGGCGGCTCCACGTTCATCGTCGGCCTGCTGCCCGGCTATGCGTCGATCGGCATCGTGGCGCCCGTCGTCCTCGTCACGCTGCGGATCCTGCAAGGCCTCGCGCTGGGCGGCGAATACGGCGGCGCGGCCACGTACGTCGCCGAACACGCGCCCGACGGACGCCGGGGCTTCTTCACGTCGTGGATCCAGACGACGGCCACGCTCGGCCTGTTCCTGTCGCTGCTCGTGATCACCGGCGTGCGTGCCGGCATGGACACCGCCGCCTTCGACGCGTGGGGCTGGCGCATCCCGTTCCTCGTCTCCGTGCTGCTGCTCGCCGTCTCGGTGTGGATCCGCATGTCGATGAGCGAGTCGCCCGCGTTCGCGCGCATGAAGGCCGAGGGCCGCACGTCGAAGGCGCCGCTGAGCGAAGCGTTCCTCACCTGGAAGAACGGGAAGATCGCGCTGGTCGCGTTGCTGGGCGTCGTGATGGGCCAGGCCGTCGTCTGGTACACGGGCCAGTTCTACGCGCTGTTCTTCCTCACCAAGACGCTGAAGATCGACGACGCGACGGCCAACATCCTGATCGCGATCGCGCTCGCGCTGGCGACGCCGTTCTTCATCTTTTTCGGCTCGCTGTCCGACCGCATCGGCCGCAAGACGATCATCATGGCCGGCTGCCTGATCGCCGCGCTGACGTACTTCCCGATCTTCAAGGGCCTCACGCACTACGGCAACCCGGCGCTGGAGACGGCGCTGAACAACTCGCCCGTCGTCGTGGTGGCCGATCCGGCCTCCTGCCACTTCCAGTTCAACGCCACGGGCACGAAGAAATTCCCGTCGTCGTGCGACATCGCCACCGCGCAGCTGACGGCGGCTTCCGTCAGCTACACGCGCCAGGATGCGCCGGCCGGCACCATCGCCAGCGTCAAGGTCGGCGACAAGGTCTACCCGTCGTTCAACGCGACGATGACCGCGGACGGCCTGAACTTCGACCAGGCCAGCAAGGACCGCGAGGCCGCGCTGAAGAAGGACCTGGGCGCCGCCATCAAGGCCGCCGGCTATCCCGCCAAGGCCGACCCCACGCAGATCAACAGGCCGATGATCGTGCTGCTGCTGTTCGTGCTGGTCCTGTACGTGACGATGGTGTACGGCCCCGTGGCCGCGATGCTCGTCGAGATGTTCCCGACGCGCATCCGCTACACGTCGATGTCGCTGCCCTACCATATCGGCAACGGCTGGTTCGGCGGCCTGCTGCCGACCACCGCCTTCGCGCTCGTCGCGGCGAACGGCAACATCTATTACGGCCTGTGGTACCCGATCGTGATCGCCGTCGCGACCGTCGTCATCGGCACCTTGTTCGTGCGCGAGACGAAAGACAACAACATCTACGCGGCCGATTGACCGTACTGCCATCGCACCGCCTGAAAAAGCCGCCAGCAATGGCGGCTTATTCGTCACGCGTCACGCAAACCAATTCGGGGGCAAAACCAATTCGGGGTCAGAGCACATTTTCGCCAGGATTCGGGGTCAGAGCACATTTCCGAACAATGTCTCAATGCGCAAATCGGCGGGACCAGCCTCCTCGACAGCTCCAGGAGATCTCTCTCGACGTCGACATCGATCTTGCTTCGGTGCTCTAGCCCAGAAAAGTGCTCTGACCCCGAATTTGCCGAAAAATGTGCTCTGACCCCGAATTTGAATGTCTCGTTGTCGCACGCTTGGCAGGTGGCTGAGATAGCGCTACCATCGTCGAACACAACGATAACGATGGAGACTCTTCATGCTCAAGCTGCCGCGCCTCGCCGCCGCCGTCACGCTCGCCTTTGTCGCGCACGGCGCGCTTGCCGACGATCCCGCCCCCAACCCGCCGCCCGCCACGTCGCAGTTTAAGGAGATCTCGGCGCACGACCAGGTCCGGCAACTGGGCCGCGGGGTCAACGTCATCGGCTACGATCCGTTCTGGCAGGACGGCGCCAGGGGCAATTACAAGGAGGAGCACTTCGCGAAGATCAAGGCGGCCGGGTTCTCGACCGTGCGCGTCGTGCTGTTCGCGTTCCGCGCCCTCGACGCGCAGAACCGCCTCGATCCGAAATGGCTGAACCGCCTCGACTGGGTCGTCGCCACGGCCACGAAGCACGGCCTCAACGTGATCGTCGACGAACACGATTTCGACGACTGCTCGAAGGACGTCGCCGCCTGCATGCCGAAGCTGAAGGCCGTCTGGAGCCAGCTGGCGGAGCGCTACCGCAACGAGCCGAACACGGTCGTCTTCGAACTGCTCAACGAGCCGCACGGCCAGTTCGACGCGGCCACGTGGAACGCCAGCTTCCCGCAGGTGCTGGCCATCATGCGCAAGACGAACCCCACGCGCAACGTCATCATCGGCGGCGTGCGCTGGAACAGCCGCGACACGCTGAAGGATCTGGCGCTGCCGGCCGCCGACAAACACCTCATCGCCACGTTCCACTACTACGACCCGTTCCCGTTCACGCACCAGGGCGCGTCGTGGGCCGATGAACCGATCCGCTCGACGACGGGCATCCGCTTCGGCAAGCCGGCCGAGATCGCGCAGATCGACAAGGATTTCGCGGCCGTGAAAGCATGGAGCGATGCGAGCGGCCGCCCTGTCTTCCTCGGCGAATTCGGCGCCTACGACAAGGCCGCGATGGACGACCGCGTGCTGTGGACGGCGACCGTCGCGCGCACGGCCGAGAAATATGGCTTCGCGTGGGGCTACTGGCAGTTCTCCAGCGACTTCGTGCTGTACGACTTCAAGAAGAACGAATTCGTGAAGCCGATCCTGAAGGCGCTGGTGCCGGCGACGCGCTGATCCCGCAGGCGGGCGACATCAGAATCGCTTCGTGCAATTCCTGCGCACGCGTTTCCTGCCGCCCGCGTACGTCGTGTCGACGTGCTCGTAACACGAGAACGCGCCGGTGTCCCTGTCGTACAGTGGCCGCACGCTGTATCCGTTCGTCTTGACGAGCCGCCCCTTGCGCCAGCAATAGCGCTCGCCGCCGACATCTTCCGCCCCGCCTTTCCAGTCGCCCGTCACGCAGCCCGGATCGCGGCCGTCGACGCTGATATTGCCGATCGCCGACAGCGCCTCGTTGAACACGAAGCGTCCGCGCACGCGATCGTAGAGGTAGACCGTGCTGCTGGTATTGCCGATGGGTGCGACGTCGCTCGTCACGACGAGGTCCGGACAACCGTCGTTGTCCAGGTCCTGCGCGAACAGCCCGTCGTCGCCGTAGTGGTTCGTCACCCCGTCGAGCACCTGCACGGTCCGTGACGAGCGCGCGTCGACGACGTGGACGCTGCCCGCGGACCGCGCGTCCGCATCCTTCGGCACCCAGCGGAACGCGACCTGCGCGCCGCAACCTCGACCGGCCGCCAGGGCGACCAAGGGAACAAGACACCCCAGCAGAAGGATCGTTTTCTTCAACCAGCCCTCCATCGAGAATCGTTTACGCGGCCGGCGGCAGCCCGGCCATCGCGCCGCTGCCCCACGCCCGCATCCGGTTCGCCGCCCACGCCGTCAGGATCGCGCCCGTCAGCAGCACGAGCCGCGTGTCGACGAGCGTCAGCACGGCGCCCGCCGCCGCCATCAGGATGTTCGCGAGGCAGAACGTCGTCGACAGCAGCCCCATGACGGCGCCCTGTCCGTGGCCGCCGCCGAAGCGGTCCGCGGCCCACGCCTGCACGACGGCGTTGTAGAACGCATGCGGGAGCCCGAACGCCATGATGCCCACAAGGCCCACCCACAGGTGGCCCACGCCGAGCGAGCCGATGGCCAGCGCCACGCACGCGGCCAGCCACGCCGCGCGGCGCATCGGTTCGGTGCGGCTGGCGCGGCCGGCGAACAGCGCGGAACACGTCATCAGGCCGCACATGCCGACGTTGACGAGGGCGATCGCGCGCGTGTCGTAATGACCCACCTCGACGAGCCACAGCGGATAGAACTCGTAGAACGCCGTCACGCCGCACGTGTACGCGAGCTGCACGCCGAACAGCGCGCGCAGGCCGTCGTGGCGCAGCAGGTTGAACGCGTGGCGTTCGCGCGCGACGCTCCACCACGACGGCCCGGCCGCGCGCGGCTTGCGTTCCAGCGCGAAGCCGACCAGCGCCGCGCCCAGCAGCAGCGCGCCCGCGGCGATGTAGAACGGGATCGTGAGGCCCCACGCGATCGTGAACCCGGCCAGCAGCGGCCCGACGAGCCAGCCCAGGTGCAGCGCGCCGTTCAGCCACGACAGCGCGTGATTGCGCAACGGGCCCTGCAGGCGGTCCGCGAGCATCGCGCGCACGATCGCGCTATGGCCCTCCAGCAAGCCCGTGCCGAAGCGGGCGACGAGAAACAGCGGATAGGAGCGGCTCGCCAGCGCCCACGCCGTCAGCACGTGCCCGATGGCGGCACCGACGGCCGTCACGAGCAGCAGCGGCCGGCGGCCGTAGCGGTCGGACAGCGACCCGAGCACCGCGGTGCCCAGCAGCAGGCCGATCGGGTTGACCATCAGCGCCAGCGCGAACAGCAGCTTCGGCGGCAGGCCGAGGAAGTGCGTCAGGCTGTCCGGCGCGCCGTTCACGAACAGCGGCGGCAGGATGGGATAAGGCAGCGACGCGCCGGTCGTGGACAACAGTCCGAGCAGGCAGGCGGTCGCGATCAGGAGAGCGTTCTTCATGGCGGACAGCCTAGCACGGCGCGCACCCTGAGCGCATCAGGGGCATTGGCCCGGCGTGGCCGCGGCGGCGGACAAGCGCGCGAGTTCCTCGGCGAGCACTGGCGCCGGCACGCCGCTGCCCTGCATCCACAGTGCGAGCGCCGCGAATTGGCCTTCCGCGCACGCGAGCGCGCGCACGTCCGCGCGCGGCCCCACCACGCCGCGGGCACGCAACCCGGGCAAGATCCGCGCCGCCAGCAGGCGCGCGATGCGCGAGCGCAGCGGCTGTTCCAGCAGCACGCGCACCGCGCCGGACCGTTCGCGCACGTGTTCGATCAGCGCCAGCAGGGCCGCCGGATCGGGCGGATCGGCCGCCAGCACGCGCAGCGGCCAGTCCATCGACGCGGCCAGCAGGTCGTCCTTCGTACGGAAATGTTCGTACAAGGTGGAGCGGCCGAGATCGGCGCGCTCGGCCACCGCCGTCATCGCGACGGCGTCATAGCCCTCGGCCATCAGCAGTTCGATGAACGCCCCCACGGCCGCCTTGCGCGTGCGCTGCCGGCGCCGGTCTTGCACGACTTCTTCCATCGCATCTCCATGAGCGGACATCAGCGGGCGTAACCGGACATCCAGGCGGTTTCGTCCACTAACGGACGGCGCGGCCACACCATCCGCCAACGCGACGCCCGCCGCTGGTCCAATATGGTTTTCGACCGAAAGGACCGCCATGATAGCAGCCGACCGCACGCCCCGTTCCATCCCGCCCGCCGCCTGGGCCCTCGCCTTCGCGGGCGCCGCGATGGTCGCCCTCCTCTTCCACCATCCGGTCGTCGCGCACGGCACGGGCTACGCCGACACGCTGGCCGCGCTCGTGCGCCTGGGCGACCGCGCCGCACGTGTGCACGGCGCCCTGTTCGTCGCCTGCGGTTTCCTGCTGTACGGCGTGATCGCGCTGGCGCAGACGCTCGGCCCGCGCCGTCCCGCCATCGTGTTCGGCGTCGCCTGCCATGCGCTGGGCTGCGCGGCCGTCGGCGGCGCGATGCTGGGCGACGGCTTCATCACATCGAGACTCGCCAGGGTCGCCATCGAGCAGGGCTGGCCGCACGACGCCACGGTCGCGGTGTTCGCGCTGATCGCCATCGCGATCCAGGTGCTGACCAAGGCGGGCCTGATCGGCATGGGCGCAGGCATGTGCTGCCTGTCGTGGGCCAGCCCGCGCGCAGCAGACGGCAACTGCACGCTGCTGGCCGCGCTGGCGCTGCCGGCGGGCCTGGGCACGGCGCTCGCGGCCGCGAGCGGCCTGCACATGCACCCGCATTCGCTGATGCTGCTGACTGGCGTGCAGGCGCTGTGGTACGCGGGCGCCGCGCTGACGTTATGGCGTGTCAGCCGTTGAAGGTCTTGCCCTCGCCCGCCAGGCGGACGAGCAGGGGCGCCGGCGTCCACGCCTCGCCGTGGTAGCCGCGCGCATACTTCTCGACGGCCGCCAGCACGGTCGGCAGGCCGACGGTGTCCGCATAAAACATCGGACCGCCGCGGAACAGCGGGAAGCCGTAGCCGGACAGGTAGACCATGTCGATGTCGGATGCCCGGAGGGCGATGCCCTCTTCCAGGATCCGCGCGCCCTCGTTGACCAGCGCGTACACGAGGCGCTCGACGATCTCCTCGTCGGAGATGACGCGACGCGCGATGCCCAGGTCGTGCGAGTGTCGCACGATCATGTCGTCGACCCACGGCGATGGCCGCGGCGTGCGGTCGCCCGCCTGGTAGTCGTACCAGCCGGCGCCCGTCTTCTGGCCGAAGCGGCCCTGTTCGCACAGCAGGTCGGCCGTCTTCGAATATTTCACGTCCGGCGACTCCACGGCGCGGCGCTTGCGGATGTACCAGCCGACGTCGTTGCCGGCCAGGTCGCCCATGCGGAACGGCCCCATCGCGAAGCCGAAGGCCTCGATGGCCGCGTCGACCTGCTGCGGCAGCGCGCCTTCGTCCAGCAGGAAGCCGGCCTGGCGGATGTACTGCTCGACCATGCGGTTGCCGATGAAGCCGTCGCACACGCCGGCGACGACGCCCGTCTTCCTGATCTTCTTCGCCAGCGCCAGCGCGGTCGCCAGCACGTCCTTGCCGGTCGCCGCGCCGCGCACGATTTCCAGCAGCTTCATCACGTTGGCGGGGCTGAAGAAGTGCAGGCCGATGACGTCCTGCGGGCGCGCCGTGAACGCGGCGATGCGGTTCAGGTCCAGGGTAGACGTGTTCGACGCGAGGATGGCGCCCGGCTTCATCGCCGCATCCAGCTGGCGGAACACGGACGCCTTCACGTCCATGTCTTCGAACACGGCTTCGATGACGATGTCCGCCTGGGCGATGTCGGCGAAATCCAGCGTGCCACGGATGAGACCCACGCGCTCCCCGGCCTTGTCCGCCGCCAGCTTGCCCTTCCTGACCGTGTTCTCGTAATTCATGCGGATGGTGGCCAGGCCCTTGTCGAGCGCTTCCTGCTTCGTCTCGAGGATCGTCACGGGAATGCCGGCGTTCGCGAAATTCATCGCGATGCCGCCGCCCATCGTGCCGGCGCCGACGACGGCCGCGCTGCGGATCGCGCGGACGGGCGTGTCGGCCGGGACATCCGGCACCTTGCTCGCCGCGCGCTCCGCAAAGAACGCATGGCGCAGCGCCTTCGATTCCGTCGTCTGCGTGAGATGGATGAAGCGCTCGCGCTCGAATTTCAGGCCCTCTTCGAATGGCTTTTCGACGGACGCCGCGACGGTCTCCACGCATTCGACGGGCGCCGGGAACGGCCCCGCCGCCACTTTTACGCGGGCCCGCGCGGCGGCCAGGAAGCCTGCCGCATCCGGATGGCCGACCTGGCGGTCGCGCACCTTCGGCAGCGGCCGCACGTCGGCGACGCGGCGCGCGAACGCGACCGCGCCCGCGACGAGGTCGGAGCCGGCCGGCAGCAATTCGTCGAACAGCAAGGTGCCGGCCAGCTTGTCGGACAGCACCGGCGTGCCCGTCACGATCATGTCCAGCGCCGTCTCCAGGCCCAGCACGCGCGGCAGGCGCTGCGTCCCGCCGGCGCCCGGCAGCAGGCCCAGCTTCACTTCCGGCAGCGCGATCTGCGCACCCGGCAGCGCCACGCGGTAGTTGGCGCCCAGCGCCAGTTCCAGGCCGCCGCCCATGCACACCGTGTGGATCGCGGCGACGACGGGCTTCACCGAATTCTCGACCGTACGGATCAGCGTGTGCAGAGTCGGTTCCGTGAGCGCCTTGGGCGAGTTGAACTCGCGGATGTCGGCACCGCCCGAAAACGCCTTGCCGGCGCCGGTGATGACGATGGCCTTGACGGCCGGATCCCGCGCGGCGCGATCGAGGCCTTCGACGGCGGCGGTGCGCGTCGCGAGGCCGAGGCCATTGACGGGCGGGTTGTTCAGCGTGATGACGGCGACGTCGTCGATGACCTGGTAGTCGGCGCTCATGGGTCTCCTTGCATGGGTGTGATTGTCGGTGGCGACAATATAACCGTTAAAAGAACGGTCGTGTTATTTTTGGCACGCGCCGGGCAGGCGGTAGTCGCGGAACTGCTCGCGCAAGCGGTTCTTCTGGATCTTGCCGGTCGCCCCGGTCGGCAGGGACTCCACGAACAGCACGTCGTCCGGCATCCAGAATTTCGCGACCTTCCCATCGAAGAACCGCAGCAGCTCCGCGCTCGTCACCTCGGCTTCCGGCCGCCGCACGACGACGAGCACGGGCCGCTCGTCCCACTTCGGATGCCGCACGCCGATGCACGCGGCCTGCAGCACGGCCGGGTGCGCCATCGCGATGTTCTCGAGGTCGATCGATCCGATCCACTCGCCGCCGGACTTGATCACGTCCTTGCTGCGGTCCGTGATCTGCATGTAGCCGTCCGCGTCGATGGTCGCCACGTCGCCGGTCGGGAACCAGCCGTCCTGCAACGCGTCGCCGCCCTCGTCGCGGAAATAACGGGAGATGATCCACGGCCCCTTGACCAGCAGGTGACCGAAGGTAAGCCCGTCCCAGGACAGCTCGTTGCCGGCGTCGTCGACGATCTTCATGTCGACGCCGAAGATGGCGTGGCCCTGCTTGCGCAACACGGCGCGCTGCCCGGCGACGGGCAGGTCGCGGTGCCGCGCCAGCAGGCCGCACGTCGTGCCGAGCGGCGACATCTCCGTCATGCCCCAGGCGTGGATGACCTCGATGCCGAAGTGGTCGATCAGGGTGTCCATCAGCGCGGGCGGGCACGCGGCGCCGCCGATGACCGTGCGGCGGAACGTCGAGAACGTGAGCCTGTTCTGCAGCGCGTAATTGACCAGGCCGAGCCAGACGGTCGGCACGCCCGCCGAGAACGTGACGCCCTCGGCCTCGAACAGGTCGTACAGCGACTTGCCGTCCAGCGCCGCGCCGGGCAGCACCAGCTTCGCGCCGGACAGCAGCACGGAATACGGCAGGCCCCACGCGTTCACATGGAACATCGGCACGACGGGCAGCACGACGTCGCGCCCGGCCACGTTCAGGGCGTTGGGCATCGCGGACGCGTACGCATGCAGCACGGTCGACCGGTGCGAATACAGCGCCCCCTTCGGATTGCCGGTCGTGCCGGACGTATAGCACAGCGACGCAGCCGCACGCTCGTCGAGTTCGGGCCATTCATAGTCTTCCGCCGCCGCGGCGAGCAGGTCTTCGTAGCACAGCAGGTTCGGCATGCTGCCGTCGGACGGCATGTGCGCCCGGTCGCTCATCAGCACGAACGCCTTCACCGTCGGGCACAGCGGTGCGATCGCCGCCACCAGCGGCAGGAACGTCAGGTCGAAGAACAGCAGCTGGTCGTCGGCGTGGTTGACGATGTACGCGATCTGCTCGGGATGCAGGCGCGGATTGATCGTGTGCAGCACGGCACCCGAGCCGGACACACCGTAATACAGTTCCAGGTGCCGGTAGCCGTTCCACGCCAGCGTGCCGACGCGCTCGCCCGGCGCGATGCCCTGCGCCCGCAGGACGTTCGCCACGCGCCGCGCCCGCGCTTCGCACTCGCGCACGGTGTAGCGGTGCATGTCGCCCTCGACCCGGCGCGAGACGATCTCGCTGCCGCCGTAATGCCGCGCGGCGAACCGGATGATGCTGGAGATTAACAGGGGCTGGTCCATCATCCGGCCCATCAACGGAACAGGTGTCATCGGTCTCTCGGGGGTGCTTGTGGGAAGTCGAGTTTCGAACGCTCGTACGGAAAACGTCAACGAAATTCGATGCTGCAGCGCAGCAGGTGACATTACCAAACGGTTACGGAATGTAACCCGGATAGGCCGCGCACGTCTTGCGCCCATAGAATCCGCGCGTGTGCGGTAAAATCCGCGCACGAAGAACCATTCAACCCGAGGAAGCGTTATCAGCACCCGCACCGCCGACGATCTGTCATTCGACAATGCCTTTGCCGAACTGCCGCCCGCGTTTTATACGCGCCTGATGCCGACGCCCCTGCCCGCGCCCTACTTTGTCGCGGCCAGCGCGCCGGCTGCGCGGCTTGTCGGGCTCGACGCCGCCGACCTCGCGCACGAGGATATCGTCGCCGTCTTCACGGGCAACCACGTCCCGCCCCGCTCGCAGCCGCTGGCCGCCGTCTATTCCGGCCACCAGTTCGGCCACTGGGCCGGCCAGCTGGGCGACGGCCGCGCGATCCTGCTGGGCGACATCGACGGCCCCGAGGGCCGCATGGAACTCCAGCTGAAGGGCGCGGGCATGACGCCGTACTCGCGCATGGGCGACGGGCGCGCCGTGCTGCGCTCGTCGATCCGCGAATTCCTGTGCTCGGAGGCGATGGCCGCCCTCGGCATTCCGACGACCCGCGCGCTGATGGTGACGGGTTCGAACAAGAGCGTGATCCGCGAAACGATGGAGACGGCCGCCGTCGTCACCCGCATGGCGCCGTCGTTCGTGCGCTTCGGTTCCTTCGAGCACTGGCGCTACCGCGACAAGCCGGAAGAACTGCGCACCCTGGCCGACTACGTCATCAAGACGTTCTATCCAGACCTGGCCGGCGCCCCCAATCCCTATCTCGCCCTGCTCGAGGAAGTCACGCGCCGCACGGCGCGGATGATCGCGCACTGGCAATCCGTCGGCTTCATGCATGGCGTGATGAACACGGACAATATGTCGATCCTGGGCCTCACGCTGGACTATGGCCCGTTCGGCTTCATGGAAGCGTTCGACGTCGACCACATCTGCAACCACACGGACCAGGGCGGGCGCTATTCGTACGCGAACCAGGTGCCCGTCGGCCACTGGAACTGCTATGCGCTGGCGAACGCCCTGCTGCCGCTGATCGAGGACCAGGAAGCGGCGCAGGCCGCCCTGGACGTGTATGTCGGCGCCTACGGCGAAAAGTTCGATCAACTGCTGCACGCCAAGCTCGGGCTCAAGTCGACGCAAGAGAACGACCGCGCGCTGGCCGACGACATGTTCAAGCTCATGCAGGCGAACCACGTCGACTTCACACTGTTCTTCCGCCGCCTGGGCGACCTGCGGCTGGACGAACCCGAAGCGGATGCGCCGCTGCGCGACCTGTTCCTCGACCGCCCCGCGTTCGACGCGTGGGCCGCCGGGTACCGCACGCGGCTGCGCCAGGAGGACAGTGTCGACGCCGAGCGCCGGCTTGCGATGCACGCCGCCAACCCCAAATACGTACTGCGCAACTACCTGGCCCAGGTGGCCATCGAAAAGGCGCAGAATGGTGACTTTGACGAAGTGCGCAGGCTGCTCGGTGTGCTCGAGCGTCCGTTCGACGAACAGCCCGGGAACGACGCCTACGCGGCACTGCCGCCGGACTGGGCGTCTCACCTCGAGGTGAGCTGCTCTTCCTGAAACGATGAAAAACGAGGGATCATGACCGACAAAGTGACGAAAACCGACGCCGAATGGCGCGCCCAGCTGGACCCGATGGAATACCAGGTCACCCGCCACGCGGCGACCGAGCGCGCGTTCACGGGCAAGTACTGGGACCACCATGAGCACGGCATCTACCACTGCGTGTGCTGCGACACGCCGCTGTTCGAATCGGACGCAAAATTCGAATCCGGCTGCGGCTGGCCCAGCTATTTCAAGGCCCTCGATCCGGACAACGTGATCGAGAAGGTCGACAGGACTCATGGCATGGTGCGCACGGAAATCATCTGCGCCGTCTGCGATGCCCACCTGGGCCACGTATTCCCGGACGGCCCGCCGCCGACCGGCCTGCGCTATTGCATCAACTCGGCCGCGCTCCGCTTCGAGCCGATCTGAACCAGGGGCGACGTACCGATGAAATTCCTGTTCGACCTGTTCCCGGTCATCCTCTTCTTCCTCGTCTATAAGGTCGCGGATGGCCACCAGGACGCGGCGCATGCGCTCGTCCAGCAGTACATGGGCGCCCTGATCTCCGGCGGCAGCGTCACGCCCGACCAGTCGCCGATCATCCTGGCCTCCGCGGTCGGCATCATCGCGACCATCCTGCAGATCCTGTACCTGCTGGCGCGCGGCCGCAAGGTGGACGGCATGCTGTGGTTGTCGCTCGGCGTCATCGTCGTGACGGGCGGCGCGACCATTTATTTCCACGATCCGGACTTCATCAAGTGGAAGCCGACGATCCTGTACTGGGCCTTCGCGCTGGCGCTGTTCGTCGCGCAGGTCGGCTTCCGCAACAACCTGATGCGCAAGGTGATGGAGGCGCAGATCCGCCTGCCGGACGCCGTCTGGGCCAAGGTCGGCTATGCATGGATGGGGTTCTTCGCCGCCATCGGCGTGTTGAACCTGGTGATGGCCTTTATCGTCTTCAAGGGCAACACGGGCGCGTGGGTGAACTTCAAGCTGTTCGGCATCACGGGCATCTTCTTCGCGTTCATCGTCATCCAGACCCTGATGCTGTCGAAGTACATCGAAGAACACGAACAGCCGCAGGGCAAGGGAGACGCATGATGGATGACCGCGTGGAACGCATCCGGCAGTCGCTCGATGCCGCATTGAGCCCGTCCGTACTGGAGGTCGGCGACGATTCGCACCTGCACGCAGGGCACCCCGGCGCGGCCTCCGGCGGTGGGCATTATCGAGTGAAAATCGTTTCCGAACGCTTCGAGGGACTGAGACTGGTCATGCGACATCGACTGGTATATGATGCCGTGCAAGGTATGATGCACACCGACATACATGCCCTGGCGATTACCGCCGTCGCGCCTTCGGAGCAGTCGTGACGCGTGTTTTTCGGAAGTCTTAAGTGAGATGTAAGTAAGTCGATCCAGAATCCGCTACGCACTACAAAAACTAATCAAATCTTCGTCCAAGCAACCCCCTCACAGGAAACAAAATGACTTTTAAGCCAGCACGGCTGCTGTTAGCCCTGATCGCTATCGCCGCATCGTTTGCGTACTCGCCTTCGTTTGCACAGAACCTCGCCGTGGTGAACGGCAAAGCCATTCCGTCGTCGCGCGCCGACGCGATCGTCAAGCAGGTCGTGGCGCAAGGCCAGGGCACCGACAGCCCGCAACTGCGTGACGCGATCAAGAAGGACCTGATCTCGCGCGAAGTGATGATGCAGGAAGCGATCAAGCAAGGCTACGACAAGAATCCTGAAGTCAAGGCGGCATTGGAGAACGCCCGCCAGACCATCGTGATCAACGCCCTCGCGCGCGACTACATCACGAAGCACCCGGTGTCCGACGCCGAAGTGAAGGCCGAGTACGACCGCTTCGCGAAGCAGACCGGCGACAAGGAATACCACGTGCGTCATATCCTGTTCGCGACCGAAGACGAAGCGAAGGCAGCCATCGCCAAGCTGAAGGGCGGCGCCAAGTTCGAAGACCTGGCCAAGGGATCGAAAGACACCGGCACCGCCAACAACGGCGGCGACCTGGATTGGGCCAGCCCGTCGTCGTTCCCGCCGGAATTCGCAGCGGGCTTCACCAACCTGCAGAAAGGCGCGATCACCGACACCCCGGTCAAGACCCAGGTGGGCTACCACGTGATCAAGCTGGACGACGTCCGTCCGGCCAAGCTGCCGACGCTGGACGAAGTCAAGCCGCAGATCTCCGAAGCGCTGACCCAGCAAAAGCTGGCCGCGTATCAAGAGGAAATGGTCAAGAAGGCAAAGGTACAGTAACATTGCAGCGCCGGCGGCTTCGCCCGCCGGTTTTCGTCGCCACGGCGACATTTCGTGTTGACCACCGGATCACCACCACCGGTTTTAGATAGGATCGAATAAATGATTGTGAAGCCAGCCCGCCTGTTGTTAGCCATGACCGCGATGGTAGCCCTGCCGTCGTTCGCGCAGAACGTTGCGACCGTCAATGGCAAGCCCATCCCCGCGGCCAAGGTTGACCAGGTGGTCAAGCAGGTCGTCGCCCAGGGCAAGGCAACCGATTCCCCGCAACTGCGCGAGGCAATCAAGAAGGACCTGATCGGCCGCGAAGTCCTGATCCAGGAAGCCGACAAGCAAGGCGTCGGCACCCGTCCGGACGTCAAGAACGCAATCGACAACGCCCGCCAGAGCATCATCATCAATGCGATGCTGGCCGATTACATCAAGAAGAACCCGGTCAAGGACGCCGACATCAAGGCCGAGTACGACAAGTACAAGGCGCAGATGGGCGACAAGGAATACCACGCCCGTCACATCCTGGTCGGCACGGAAGACGAAGCCAAGCAGATCATCGCCAAGCTGAAGGGCGGCGCCAAGTTCGAAGACCTGGCCAAGCAGTCGAAAGACCCGGGCTCGGCAGCGAACGGCGGCGACCTGGACTGGGCAAGCCCGGCCTCGTTCGTGCCTGAGTTCTCGAAGGCCATGACGTCGCTGAACAAAGGCCAGATCACGGAGACCCCGGTCAAGACGCAATACGGCTACCACGTGATCAAGCTGGAAGACGTCCGCGCCGCCAAGATCCCGCCGCTGGAAGAAGTCAAGCAGCAGGTCGCGGAATCGCTGCAGCAGCGCAAGCTGGCCGCGTTCCGTGAAGAGCTGATGAAGAAGGCCAAGATCCAGTAATCAGGTCACACCTGAACAAAGCGCTCCTCGTGGGCGCTTTTTTTTGACCAATTTGTTCGACCAAACAACAAAACGAGAGACGCCCATGAAACTTTCTCATTCCGCCGTACTGATCCTGTCCGCCCTGGCCGCCGGCGCGGCGACGGCAGCCGCCTCCCTGCCCCTCTACGTCGGCCAGCCGCTCGCCGGCGCCAAAGTCATGTTCGGCGACTTCGACGTGCAAAAGCCGCTGGACGGCGACGCCGGCCGCATGGACGACGATCCGAAGCTGAAGAACGCCGTCGTCGAAGCCCGCCGCACCAGCAAGGATGCGGCCGGCGACGCGCTCGGCCTGACGTGGAAGGACGCGTGGTTCTCGACCGTGCGCGTGGAGAGCGCACCGCTCGACCTGCGCCCCTACCTGGCCAAGGGCACGGTCTCGTTCGACCTGAAGGTGAACGAGCTGGCGAAGGGCGGCCTGAGCGTCCGTATGGACTGCGGCACCAACTGCGAGCGCAAGGTCGGCAACGTGATCCCCGCGCGCGCCGCCCAGGGCAAGGGCTGGCAGCACCTGAGCTACGCGCTGTCGTGCTTCCATCACAAAGGCGACGACTTCAGCGCGGTGACGAAACCGTTCGCGCTGGACGGCACGGGCGCCGGCGACGTCGAGATCGCCAACGTCCGCATCGACCCGGCCGGCAAGCCGAACCAGACGTGCCCCGACTACCGCACGGCCAGCGTGACGCCGGCGCCGCTGAACGAGTCGTGGTCGCTCGACTGGTGGATGCCGCGCCATGAAGAGAAACTGGCCGAGATCGCGCGCCGCAAGGCCGCCGGCGAGCGCACGGACCTCGTCTTCATTGGCGACTCCATCACGCACCACTGGGAAAAAGAGCAGCCGGAGCTCTTCAAAGCGTTCTACGGCAAGTACAATCCGCTGGACCTGGGCTATGGCGGCGACCGCACGGAAAACGTCCTGTGGCGCCTCCAGCATGGCGAGATCGACGGCATCGATCCGAAGGTCACCGTGCTGATGATCGGCACCAACAATACGGGCCACCGCGCCGAGGCGCCGGAACTGATCTTCGCCGGCATCAAGCGCGACGTCGCGGAGATCCGCAAGCGCCTGCCGAAGACGAAGCTCCTGCTCCTGGCGATCTTCCCGCGGGGCGAGAAACCGGACGACGGACAACGGGTGAACAACGAGAAGGTCAACGCGATGCTGCCGAAGCTGGCCGACAACCAGCACGTGTTCTTCCTGAACATGAACAAGGCGTTCCTGGCGCCGGACGGCACGCTGTCGAAGGACATCATGCCGGACCTGCTGCATCCGAATGCCGAAGGCTACAAGATCTGGCAGCGCGAGATGCAGCCGGAGCTGGACAAGCTGATGCGCTGAGGACCAGGGCCCCCGTGGATACCACCACCGTTCCGTTCCTTCGCCGCCGGGCCATCCTGCGTGCGGGCGTGGCCGCTGCGGCACTCCTGGGGACCCGATCCGTCCCTGCGCTTACCGCTGTACCGCGGCAGCGCGTGATCGTCGACAACGATTTCTCAGGCGATCCCGACGGCCTGTTCCAGCTGGCGCACCACCTGGCCTCGCCATCGGTCGAGATTCCCTTCGTGATCGGTTCCCACATCCACACGGGCGACTTTCTCGACGGCTCGACGCGACAACCGGAGAACGCCGTTGGCAAGGTGCGCGAGCTGTATGCGACGATGCGCCTGCCCGGACAACCGCCCGTCATCGCGGGCCGTGGCACGGCGTTGTCGAACGGTGAGCTGCCGGACATGACCGAGGCGGCCCGCGGCATCATCGCCGAAGCGACCCGTACGGATACGAAGTTGCCGCTCTATTATGCCGCCGGCGCCGGCCTGACGGACCTCGCGACGGCGTTGATGCTGGCACCGCGGATAAGCCGCAACCTGAAGCTCGTGTGGATCGGCGGGATGGAGCACGGCGACCTGCTACCGGGCGTTCCGCCACGCCACGACGCGGAATACAACCTCACCATCGATACGGTGGCCGCCCAGTGGGTGTTCAATCATAGCGATGTCGAGATCTGGCAGGTGCCGCGCAACGTGTACCGCCAGCTCATCGTCAGTCACGCGGAACTCGGCGGCGGCTTGCGCGACGCGGGCAAGCTCGGGACGTTCCTGATCCGGCAGCTGGAACGTGTTACCGCCCTCATGAAGGACGGCCTGGGCGAAACCTACATCCTTGGCGACAGCCCGCTCGTGACCCTCACCGCGTTGCAGTCGTCGTTCGAACCTGACAGCGCGTCGAGCGCCTACGTCGTGCGCCCGACACCGCGCCTGGCGGACGACGGGCGCTACATCGCGAATCCCAATGGCCGGCCCATGCGCGTGTACCAGACGATCGATACCCGGCTTACGTTCGCCGACATGGTTGCGAAGTTCGCGCAGGTGGGGCGCGTACAGTGAGCAGATGCAATTTGGAAACCCAAGCGCTTCCGGATGCGGTAGAGTAATTGCATTACCATCTTGCCGAACACGCATGCTGCTCATCGCCACCCTCCTCACCGCCATCGTCATCGCCATCCACGTCTACATCGTGCTGATCGAGACCGTCCTGTTCCGCACGCGCGGCAGGAAGGTGTTCGGCATCAAGGACGACAGGGTGGACACGCTCGCGCCGCTGATGTCGAACCAGGGTTGCTACAACGGCTTCCTGGTGGCGAGCCTGGCGGTGGGACTGCTGCACCCGAATCCGGCGATCGGGCGCGCATTCGCCGTGTTCGGGCTCGTGTGCGTGGCCGTCGCGGGCGTCTGGGGTGCGGCGACGGTGTCGCGCCGCATCCTCTTCGTCCAGACCGTGCCGGCCGCGCTGGCGCTGGCCGCATGGCTGGCGGCCTGACGCGGAGCGTACGCCGATGCTGAACTGGACTAAAGACAACTACCTGGTCTCGACCGACGACGCTCTCCTGCAGCTCGACGTCATTCACCAGAACCTCACCCGGACCACCTGGGCCGCGGGCATCGACGAGGCGACGGTACGCAACGCCGTCGCGCACAGCCTCAACTTCGGCCTGTACGACGGCGGCCGGCAGATCGGCTACGCCCGATTCATCACCGACCATGCGACGTTTGCCTACATGGCGGACGTGTTCGTCATCGACGCGTATCGCGGCAAGGGACTGGGGCGGTGGCTCGTCGAATGCATGCTGGCGTATCCCGGCGTCGCGCGCTACCGCCGGCTGCTGCTGGCGACGACGAGCGCGCCCTGGCTGTACGAGAAGCTCGGGTTCACGACGCCCGACAATCCGAAGCTCTTCTGGCACATCAACCGGCCCGGGATCTACCGACAGCGGCCGGAATGAAAAAGCGCTGCCGAGGCAGCGCTTTTTTCATGGAACCGACCGCGATCAGCCCACCCACTTCCGCGCATTCTGGAACATGCGCGCCCACGGCGAGTCCTCGCCCCAGCCGTCCGGATGCCACGACATCGTGACGGTACGCGCCACGCGCTCGGCGTGCGGCATCATCACCGTGAAGCGGCCGTCCGGCGTCGTGACGGCGGTCAGGCCTTCCGGCGAGCCGTTCGGGTTGAACGGATAGGCCTCGGTGGCGGCGCCGCGGTTGTCGATGTAGCGCAGCGCCTTCACGACCTGCGCGATGTCGCCGGTCTGCGAGAAGTCCGCGAAACCTTCGCCGTGCGCGATCGCCAGCGGCGCGTGCGTGCCCGCGAGATCCTGGAAGAAGATCGACGGCGAGTCCATCACCTCGACCATGCCGAAGCGCGCCTCGAACTGTTCCGACTTGTTGCGGGTGAACTTCGGCCATGCCTCGGCGCCCGGGATGATCGATTTCAGGTTGCTCATCATCTGGCAGCCGTTGCAGACGCCCAGGCCGAACGTGTCGCCGCGGCCGAAGAATTGCGCGAACGCCGCCTTCAGTTCCGGGTTGAACAGGATCGTCTTGGCCCAGCCTTCGCCGGCGCCCAACACGTCGCCGTACGAGAAACCACCGACGGCGATCAGGCCCTTGAAATCGTCCAGCTTCGCGCGGCCGGCGATCAGGTCGCTCATGTGCACGTCGACGGCCTTGAAGCCCGCCTGGTGCATCGCCCATGCCGTCTCGATGTGCGAGTTGACGCCCTGCTCGCGCAGGATCGCGACTGTCGGACGCGCACCGGTCGCAATGAACGGCGCGGCGATGTTCACGTTCGTGTCATGCACGAGCTTCGGGGTGAAGCCCGGATCCTGCTCGTCCAGCAGGCGCTCGTATTCCTGGTCCGCGCACGCCGGGTTGTCGCGCAGGCGCGCGATGCGCCAGCTCGTCTCGCTCCACAGGCGGTGCAGTTCGCTGCGGCGCTTGTTGTAGATGACCTTCGTGTCGCGCGTGAATTCCACGACGCCGCGGTCGTTCACTTTACCGATGATGTGGCTGCAGGCGCCCAGGTCGAACGCGCGCAGCACATTCATGACGTCCGATTTCTCGGCGGTCTTGACCTGCACGACGGCACCCAGCTCTTCGCTGAACAGCGCGCGCAGCGTGAGGTCGTTGCGGCGCTCGCCCACTTGCGCCGCCCAGTTCTTGGCGTCGCCGTGGTCGGACGCGTGCTCGCCTTCCATCGTCAGGATGTCGAGGTTCACCGAGACGCCGGCGCGGCCCGCGAAGGCCATCTCGCACAGCGTCGCGTACAGGCCGCCGTCCGAACGGTCGTGGTAGGCGAGCAGCTTGCCGTCGTTGTTCAGTTGCTGGATCGCCGCGAAGAAGGCTTTCAGGTCGGCCGGGTTGTCGACGTCCGGCGTGTCGTTGCCCAGCTGCTGCGTCACCTGCGCCAGCGCGGAGGCGCCGAGGCGGTTCTTGCCGCGGCCCAGGTCGATGAGGATCAGCGACGTGTCGCCGAGGTCCGTGCGGAGTTGCGGCGTCAGCGTCTTGCGGACGTCGGTGACGGGCGCGAAGCTCGACACGATCAGCGACACCGGCGAGACGACGGCCTTGTTCTCGCCGTCTTCATTCCACGTCGTCCGCATCGACAGGGAGTCCTTGCCGACCGGGATCGAGACGCCCAGCGCCGGGCACAGCTCCATGCCGACGGCCTTCACGGTGTCGAACAGCGCGGCGTCCTGGCCCGGCTGGCCGCATGCGGCCATCCAGTTCGCGGACAGCTTGATGGCGGCGATGTCGGCGATCGGCGCGGCGGCGATATTCGTGATCGCCTCGCCGACGGCCATGCGGCCCGACGCGGCCGCGTCGATGACGGCGACCGGCGTACGTTCGCCCATCGCCATCGCTTCGCCCTTGTAGCCTTCGAAGCTCAGCGTGGTGACGGCGCAATCGGCCACCGGCACCTGCCACGGGCCGACCATCTGGTCGCGCACGCTCATGCCGCCGACGGTCCTGTCGCCGATGGTGATCAGGAACGATTTGTCGGCGACGGTCGGCAGCAGCAGCACGCGGCGCGCCACTTCTTCCAGGTCCAGGCCCGTCACGTCGACCGGCTTGAACTGCTCTTTCACGTGCTCGACGTTGCGGTGCATCTTAGGCGGCTTGCCCAGCAGGACGTCCATCGGCATGTCGACCGGCGAGGCGCCTCCATCCTTTTCTGTGATCGGGTCGATCAGGCGCAAACGGCGCTCTTCCGTGGCAACACCGACCGCGGCGAACGGGCAGCGCTCGCGTTCGCAGATAGCGGCGAAGCGCGGCAGGTCGTCCGGCGCGATGGCCAGCACGTAGCGCTCCTGCGATTCGTTGCTCCAGATTTCCTTCGGCGACATGCCGCTCTCTTCCAGCGGCACCTTGCGCAGGTCGAACGTGGCGCCGCGCCTGGCGTCGTTCGTGATTTCCGGGAAGGCGTTCGAGATGCCGCCCGCGCCCACGTCGTGGATCGAGATGATCGGGTTCTCGGCGCCCAGCTGCCAGCAGCTGTTGATGACTTCCTGCGCGCGGCGCTCCATCTCCGGGTTGCCGCGCTGGACCGAGTCGAAGTCCAGGTCGGCCGTGTTCGTGCCCGTCGCCATCGACGACGCGGCCGCGCCGGCCATGCCGATGCGCATGCCCGGACCGCCCAGCTGCAGCAGCAGGCTGCCGACCGGGATGTCGTTCTTGTGCGTGTGTGCGTCCGAGACGTTGCCGATGCCGCCCGCGATCATGATCGGCTTGTGGTAGCCGAACACGGTATTGCCGTTGATGGCGGTCGGGCCGACGTTCTGCTCGTAGACGCGGAAATAGCCGCCGAGGTTAGGCCGGCCGAATTCGTTGTTGAAGGCGGCGCCGCCCAGCGGGCCGTCGACCATGATCTGCAACGGCGACGCGATGCGTTCCGGCTTGCCGTACACCGTAGCGCTGCCCGTCTTGTCGGCCGAGTTCACGTTGGCCGCGTTTTCCCACGGCTGCACGGCGTCCGGCAGGTACAGGTTCGACACCGTGAAGCCGGTCAGGCCGGCCTTCGGCTTGGCGCCGCGGCCCGTCGCGCCCTCGTCGCGGATCTCGCCGCCGGCGCCGGTGGAGGCGCCCGGGAACGGGGAAATCGCGGTCGGGTGGTTGTGGGTCTCGACCTTCATCAGCGTGTGCGTCAGCTGCGTGACCGGCGCGTATTCCTGGCTGCCGGCCTGCGGATAGAAGCGCAGCGCCTCCGCGCCTTCCATGATCGCCGAGTTGTCGCTGTACGCGACGATCGTGCCCTTCGGCTGCAGCTGGTGCGTATTCTTGATCATCTGGAACAGGGATTTGTCCTGTTTCGCGCCGTCGATGGTCCACTCGGCGTTGAAGATCTTGTGGCGGCAGTGCTCCGAGTTCGCCTGCGCGAACATCATCAGCTCGACGTCCGTCGGGTTGCGCTGGACGCGGGCGAAGGCCTCGAACAAATAGTCGATCTCGTCCTCGGCCAGGGCGAGGCCCATCGTGGCGTTCGCTTCGACGAGGGCGTCGCGGCCGCGGCCCAGCACGTCGATCTGGTCCAGCGGGCGGCTTTCCAGCTCCGTGAACAGGGCCTGCGCCTGGTCGGCACTGCGCAGCACCGTTTCGGTCATGCGGTCATGCAGCAGCGCGGCGACGGCCTGGATCTCGTCGTCGGCCAGCTTCTTCGGCGCGCCGAAGCCCGTGCCGAGGATGCCGCTCTTCAGGACGACCTTGAACGCGACGCCGCGCTCGACGCGGTGGATGTGGGCCATGCCGCAGTTATGGGCGATGTCGGTCGCTTTCGACGCCCACGGCGAGATGGTGCCCAGGCGCGGGATCACGAAGAATTCCTCGGTGACGCCCTCGTACTGCGTTTCCGGCACGGGCTCCCCATAGGTGAGCATGGCCGTCAAGCGCTCGGTGTCCTCCGTGGACAGGGGGGCGCTTGCGTCGATGAAGTGGTAGTAGCGCGCCGACACGTCGGCAATCGTCGGGGCGACGGCTTGCAGTTGCGTGAGAAGGCGTTGGCTACGGAAGGCAGAGAGGGCGTTGGAACCCGGCAGAATCAACATGGCTTGGAAGTCGGTTGATGCAGCGTGGCTGCGGGTGAAAGAAGCCCGGTATTATACAGCGTTGCCCCCTTCCCCGTCTGGCATGAGGCCCGCACCGGAGGCAAAAAGTTGCCGACCTTGCAGCTTAGCGGTATCGTAGTGTCGAAAAAACCCTGACGGTTTCCGAGACGCATGCCAGAAAACAGCTCATCCAGCCCGGCCGGCACGACGCAGAACGCGCAGATCAACAATCAGTTGAATGCGCAACTGAGCGTTCTCATCGTCGACCCGAACCCGGCCCTGCGGGCGAACCTGCAGAACATGCTCAACCAGGCGGGCGTGACGCGCATCGAGTCCGCCGTCAACGCGAGCACCGCGATCAAGGCGCTCGGCCGCAAGTCCTTCGACATCGTCCTGTGCGAGTACGACCTCAGCGGCGGAACGGCGAACGCCGAAGGCCAGGACGGCCAGCAGCTGCTGGAAGACCTGCGCCACCACCGCCTCATCGCGCCCTGGGCCATCTTCATCATGCTGACGGCGGAAGGCGCGTACGGCAAGGTGGTCAGCGCGGCCGAGCTCACGCCCACGGACTACATCCTGAAGCCGTTCACGGCGCAGGCGCTGCACCAGCGCATCCAGAAGGCCGTCGCCCGCCGCGCCGCCCTGCTCCCCGTGTACCAGCTGATCGCGCAGGCGCGCCCGCGCGAAGCGATCGACGCCGCTATCGAATCGGCCCGCACGCGCCCGCACTACGCCCTCGATTTCGCGCGGCTGCGCGCGGAACTGCACGTGTCGCTGAAGGAGCACGAACTGGCCGAAACCGTCTACCGCGACGTGCTGGCCGAAAAGCCGGTGGGCTGGGCACGGCTAGGGCTCGCTCGCGCCATCGCCGCCCAGGGCCGCATGGACGAAGCGATCCCGCTGCTGGAACACGTCGTGGCCGAGAACCCGCGCCTGATGGCCGCCTACGACCTGCTCGCGCGCTGCCAGCAGGAGCGCGGCGACGCGGCACTCGCCAAGAAGACGCTGGAAGACGCCGTCGCCATCTCGCCGTACGTCGTGCGGCGCCTGCGCCGGCTGGGCGAGGTGGCGCTGGAAGCGGGCGACGCGGACGGCGCCGAGAAATCGTTCCGGCAAGTCGTGACGCGTTCCCGTTATTCCGAATTCCGCAACCCCGAAGACCACGTGAACCTCGTCCGGGCGCTCGTCGGCAAGGGCGACCCGGCCGGCGCGTCGACCGTGATCCGCGACCTCGAACGCTCGCTGCGCGGCACGCCGGCGGCCGATGCGTGCAAGGCCATCTCGGTGGCGCTGTTGCACGACCTGGCCGGCAACGGCGCGGCGGCCGTCAAGGAGCTCAAGCTCGCGGTGGACGCCGTGCGCGCGGGCGGCGCGCTGTCGCCCACTATGCGCGTGGGCCTTGCGCAAACCTGCCTCGCGCACCGCATGGACGACGAGGCGTCGGAAGTGATGCTCGGCGCGCTGAACGGCGGCGACGACGCGCTGTCCGCGCAGCAGGCGCTGAACGTGTTCGTGCGCGCGGGCCGGCCCGACCTGGCGGACGGCATGGGCAAACAGTTGCGCGCCCAGGCCCAGATCCTGCTGGGCGTCGCGGACGAGAAGCGCAACATGGGGGACGTGCGCGGCGCCGTCCAGACCCTGCTGGAAGCGCTGCACATGGCGCCGAACAACCTGCAGGTGATGATCGCCGTCGTCGGCGGCGTCCTCCGCCAGATCATGGAGATGGGCTGGGACCACCCGCTGGCCGCGCTGTCGGAAGAACAGCTGGAGCATATCCGCGCGCTCGATCCCGCGCATCCGCGGCTCGCGGCGCTGGATGCGGAGATGGAGGCGGCGAAGCGGAAGTACGGTATTTCGACCTGATCGCCAATCAGCGCTTGCGGGCGTACAGCGGCGCCTGTCCCGGCAACGGCTTCGTCGGCGCCGGCAGCGCGCCGTCGACGCGGTTGACCACGACGTCGCGGTAGTACGGCATGCCGAGGCCTGTCTGCGCCGGTCCCGCCAGCAGGCCGGCCATGCCTTTGCCGTACATGGCATCGGTCGCCTCCACCACCGGTTTGCCGTCGACGTAGCCGCGGATGCGCGTCCCGCTGAACTGCAGTTTCAACGTATGCCAGCGATCGGCGGCCACACCGGCCAGCGGCGCCGACGCCAGCACCTTCTCTCCGCCCTCCGCCGCATCGTTCGCCGCCTTGATCAGCGCCTGCTGCTCGGCATCGCCGACGAGCGCCTTCTTGTCCACCTTGCCGCGCACGACGACGAGCCGCACCTCGCCCGCGCCGTCCAGTTCCAGCAGATAGCCTTTCGGGATCGCGCCGTAGCCGCTGCCCACGTCGTTGATGCGGCCCATCACGGCGGCCGATTCGCCGCGGCCCACCCTCACGTCCGCGCTGACCTCGTAGTCGGTCCAACCGTCGTCGCCGAGGATCGTGTACGGCTTCCAGTCCGGCGCCCACGAATGCGGCCTCACGGGCACGCCCTGGTGCAGGCACGTGCGCCGGTCGCCGGGGCACGGCGCCAGCTCGAACGCGCCTTCGATGTCGGCGAAGTAGCGCGGCAGATAACCCCATGCGCGCGCATCCCGGTAGTCATCGAAGTTTGCACGGTACGGGAACGGAAAGGCCTGCTGCGCGGGCACGCCGGCGAATCCGCCCTTTTGCTGGCCGCGCGTGGTCGTCAGCGAATATATCGCGTCCGGATCGACCGTCAGCGCCACCGCGCCGCCCTCCGGATGCAGGTCCGCCACGTGCACGAACTGCGCCCGCGCGTCGCTGCGCCACACGGCCACGTCGGCCGTCGACAGGCCGGCGCCGACCGCCACGCGCACCGTCTGCGGCGCTTTCGCCTGGCGCGTCTCGATGATCACGCTGTAGTCCGCGCCCGGCGATTTCAGCGTCACGTAGCTGCCGCCGTCCTGCAACGCGCCGCTGCCCAGCGGCACATACGTCCACCCGGCCGCCGTGAACTGGCCGTAGTGCGCATAGGCCCACAGCTGCGGATTCACCTCGTAGTGGCCGCTCCACGGCCAGTTCGCGCGGATCGCCGCCTCCTTCACACCCGAATACGGCTCCAGCGTGTACAGGCCCGCGATGCCGTACCAGTTGACGATCTTCGTCACGCCGCTGTCGATCCAGTTGCGGTTGAACGCCTGGACGATTCCCAGCGCGCCGTCGAAGCCGGCCACGTAGACGTGCTGCTCGGTATTCCAGATCGGCTTGCCCATGCCGGCCGCCGCCTCGCGCACCCACGTGGGCACGATGTATTCGGGCGCGTTGATGTGGGCACCGAGGATGTCGATCGCGTCGCGCAGGCCCGGGTCCTTCGGCATGTCCTTCACGAAATCGAATTTATCGTCGGGCCAGTTGTCGAAGCTGTGCAGCTTCACGTTGGGGAATCCGCCGGCATCGAGGCGCGCGCGCAGCGTCTTTGCGAAATCGTAGCTGACGCCCCGTTCGTTGCGGCTGCCGATCGCGTCGAGTTCGAGCCCGTACACGTCGCGCAGGCCTTTCAGCCAGCTGACGTAGTAGTCGGCGCCGTCGGGCGAAAAGAAGTCGCGGTTGCCGCCGTCGCCGATCCAGCCGGGCGCGCTCCACGCGGCAGCGTCCAGGGTCAGCGCGGGATTGCGCCGCTTCGCCTCGCGCAGCACCCACCACGTGTAGCCGCGGCCGTAGTCGACGTCGGCGCGCGTATGCCGATGGCTGGGCATGGCGCCCTGCGTGGAATTGCCGTCGCCCGGAATCTCGACGATCAGCGCGCTGATCGAGGCGCCGAACTTCGGCTTGTACATCAGGTCGAGGATCTGGCTGCGCTGCGGCTCGGGATAATCCTTCAGCAGCACCGACGTCGCCCCGCCGCCGTCGACCACGCCGATGCCGTCGAAGCGGGTGCCGGGCGCGCGGCCGTCGAGCGTGATGGTCTGGACGCCGGCAAAGGCAGGCAGCGCCGCGGTCAGCGCCAGGGAAAGCAGGAGGGTTCGTCGCGTAGTCATGGCCGAAGTATGGGCCGCGGCTTACGCAAAGAACAATTCCGATTTCATATGGGCGTTTGCGAAAATGGCATACCTGCGGCGTCGCCATACCCGCCGCCGCCCGGCGTCTCGATGACGAACACGTCGCCGGCCCCCATCTCCGCCTTGCCGATGTGCCCCAGTTCCTCGACGCGTCCGTCGGCCCGCTCCACGAGATTGCGACCGCGCGCGCCGGGCGCGCCGCCGGCCATGCCGAACGGCGCGTGGATGCGGTTGTTGGACAGGATCGCCGCCGTCATCGGTTCGAGGAAGCGGATGCGCCGCACGCCGCCGTTCCCGCCGTGCCAGCGCCCCGCCCCGCCGGAACCGGCGCGGATCGCATAACTCTCCAGGCGGACGGGAAAACGGAATTCCAGGATCTCCGGGTCCGTCAGCCGGGAGTTCGTCATATTGGTCTGCACGACGTCCGTGCCGTCGAAGCCCGGCCCCGCGCCGGAGCCGCCGGAGATGGTCTCGTAATACTGGTAGCGCGCATTCCCGAACGTGAAGTTGTTCATCGTGCCCTGCGCCGCCGCCATGACGCCGAGCGCGCCGTACAGCGCGTTCGTGATGCACGTCGACGTCTCCACATTGCCCGACACCACCGACGCCGGATAGTGCGGATTGAGCATGGAGCCCGGCGGGATGATCACCTTCAGCGGCTTCAGGCAGCCCGCGTTCAGCGGGATCTCGTCGTCGACCAGCGTGCGGAACACGTACAGCACCGCCGCCATGCAGACTGCGGACGGCGCATTGAAATTGTTCGGCAGCTGGCCGGACGTGCCCGTAAAATCGATCTCCGCGCTACGCGCCGCGCGGTCGACGCGGATCGTCACTTCGATACGCGCGCCGTTATCGAGCTCGTTGACGAAGTGCCCGTCCGCCAGCGCCGTGATCACGCGCCGCACGGCTTCCTCGGCATTGTCCTGCACGTGCCCCATGTAGGCGCGCACGACGTCCAGGCCGTACAAGGCGACCATCTTGCGCAGCTCGTCGACACCCTTCTGGTTCGCCGCCACCTGGGCCCGCAAGTCCGCCAGGTTCTGGTCCGGATTGCGCGCGGGCCAGCGCGCGCCGGCCAGCAGGGCGCGGGTTTCGGCCTCGCGCAGCACGCCGTCCGCGCCGTCGACCAGCTTGAAATTGTCGATCAGGACGCCCTCCTCCTCGATGTGCGTGGAGTCGGGCGGCATCGAGCCCGGCGTCGTGCCGCCGATGTCCGCGTGGTGGCCGCGCGAGCCCACGTAGAACAGGATGTCCCTGCCCGCCGCGTCGAACACGGGAGAAATGACCGTCACGTCGGGCAGGTGCGTGCCGCCGTTGTACGGGTCGTTCAGCACGTACACGTCACCCGCCTTCATCGTCCCTGCGTTCTTGCGCATCACGGCCTTGATGCTCTCGCCCATCGACCCGAGGTGCACGGGCATGTGCGGCGCGTTCGCGACGAGGTTGCCGTCCGCGTCGAAGATGGCGCAGCTGAAGTCCAGGCGCTCCTTGATGTTGACGGAGTACGCCGTGTTCTGCAGGCGCAGGCCCATCTGCTCGGCGATGGACATGAACAGGTTGTTGAAGATCTCCAGCATCACCGGATCGACCGACGTGCCGATCGCGTGGCGCTGCGGCAGCGCGTGCACGCGGCGCAGCACGAGGTGGTTGTACGCCGTGACCTCGGCGCGCCAGCCCGCCTCCACGATCGTCGTCGCATTCGCTTCCGCGATGATGGCCGGGCCGTCGATGACGTCGCCCGGCGCGATGTCCTGGCGGCGGTACACGCCCGTGTCGCGCCACGCGCCGTCCGCATACATCCTTACCGTTTCGAACGCCGGCGCGGCGCTGGCGCGCGCGACGATGTCCACCGGCTGCTCGGGCGGCGCATCGGAGCGCCCCAGCGCTTCCACCGACACAGCTTCCACGACGAGCGCCTTGCCCGGCATGAGGAAGGAAAAGCGCCGGCGGTACGCCTGCTCGAATTGCGCCTGCAACGCGGCGCGATCGCCATCCGGCACGACGATGGCGGAATCCGTGCCCTCGTAGCGCAGGTGCACGCGCCGCAGCACGTCGATGCGCTCCGGCGCCACGCCCTGCGCCGCGAGGTCGGCGCGCGCCGCCTCGGCCAGCGCATCCAGCCCGGCCGCCAATGCATCGGGGCCGACGTCGTCCAGCCGGCGTTCGACGGCCCGCTCGCGCATCGCGCCCTGGTCCGCGAGGCCCATGCCGTAGGCCGAGAGCACGCCCGCCAGCGAGTGGATGAACACCGTCTTCATGCCCAGCGCGTCCGCGACGAGGCAGGCGTGCTGCCCGCCAGCCCCGCCGAAACTCGTGAGCGCGTAGTCCGTGACGTCGTGCCCGCGCTGCACGGAGATCTGCTTGATCGCGTTGGCCATATTGCCCACGGCGATGCGGATGAAGCCCTCGGCGACGGCTTCGGGCTGCGGCCGCGTCCCGGTCGCGCGTTCGACGTCGGCGGCCATCGCGTCGAAGCCGGCACGCACGGCGGCGGCGTCGAGCGGCTGGTCGGCGCCAGGGCCGAACAGGTGCGGGAAGTGCCGGGGCTGGATCTTGCCGAGCATGACGTTGCAGTCCGTGACGGCCAGCGCTCCGCCGCGCCGGTAGCTCGCGGGACCGGGATTCGCGCCGGCGCTGTCCGGTCCCACGCGGTAGCGGCTGCCGTCGAAATGCAGGATCGAGCCGCCGCCCGCGGCGACGGTGTGGATGCTCATCATGGGCGCGCGCATGCGCACGCCGGCGACCTGGGTCTCGAACACGCGCTCGAATTCACCCGCATGATGCGACACGTCGGTCGACGTGCCGCCCATGTCGAAGCCGATGATGCGCTCGAAGCCGGCCAGGCGGCTCGCGCGCACCATGCCGACGATGCCGCCGGCGGGGCCGGACAGGATGCTGTCCTTGCCCTGGAACGCGCGCGCATCCGCCAGGCCGCCGCTGGACTGCATGAATTGCAGGTTCACGCCCGGCAGCTCGGACGCCACCTGGTCCACGTAGCGGCGCAGGATCGGCGACAGATACGCATCCACGACCGTCGTGTCGCCCCGCGCCACGAGTTTCATCAATGGACTCGTCGCGTGCGACACGGACACCTGCGTAAAACCGATGGCGCGGCCGATGCGCGCGACGGCGTCCTCGTGCTGGTGGTAGCGATAGCCGTGCATGAACACGATGGCGAGCGCGCGGATGCCGGCGTCGTACGCCGCCTGCAGGTCGCGCCGCGCGGCCGCCTCGTCGAGCGGCACGACGACGTCGCCGTGGGCGCCGATGCGTTCCTCGACTTCGATCACGCGGCCGTACAGCAGCTCGGGCAGCACGATGTGCCGGTCGAACAGGCGCGGACGGTTCTGGTAGGCGATGCGCAACGCGTCACGGAAACCCCGCGTGATCGCGAGCACGGTGGGCTCGCCCTTGCGCTCCAGCAGCGCATTGGTCGCGACCGTCGTACCCATCTTGACGGCCTCGACCTGTCCGGCGGGGATGGGCGCGCCGGGTGCCAGCCCGAGCAGGTGGCGGATGCCCGCCACGGCCGCGTCCCGGTACTGTTCAGGATTTTCCGAGAGCAGCTTGTGCGTGACGAGGCTGCCGTCGGGCCGGCGCGCCACGATGTCGGTGAACGTACCGCCGCGGTCGATCCAGAACTGCCAATCCATCGTATGTCCCCAGAAAGTCATCGAGCGGCTATTGTAGTCGCGCGCGGCGCCGATTTTGGCGACAATGCAGTTTTCGCAATCTTCACGAGCCTGGAACCACCATGGACAATCCGCTCTACAGCGTCGCGCAGATCCGCGCCATCGAACAGGCCGCGCAATCGCAGCTCCCGCCCGGCATGCTCATGCGGCGCGCCGGCGAGGCCGCATCCACGTACGCGCTCGAAGTGCTGGGCGGCCTGCCGACGGGCCGCATCCTCGTGCTGGCCGGCCCCGGCAACAACGGCGGCGATGCGCTGGAAGTGGCCGCGAACCTGGCCAATCTGGGCGCCAACGTGGACGTCGTCCACCTCGCCGGCGCGGCGCCGTCGCCCGAGACCGGGCACGCCCTCGCGCGCGCCCAGGCCAGCCGGGCGCGCTTCGTGTCCGACGTCGCGGACTGCGACGGCTGCTGCCTCGTCGTCGACGGCCTGTTCGGCATCGGCCTCGCGCGCCCGCTCGCGGGGCAGGCGCGCGCGTTCGTCGAATGGACGCACGGCATGGCGTGCCCGGTGCTCGCGCTGGACGTGCCGAGCGGCCTCGATGCGGACACCGGGAGCGTCGTCGGCCCGGACGGCGCCGCCGTGCGCGCCACGCATACCATCACCTTCCTCGGCGACAAGCCGGGCCTGCACACGGGCGACGGCTGCGACCACGCGGGCCGCGTGCACGTCAACCGCCTCGGTACGCATGGCCTGCACACGGAAGCCGCGCACGCGCGCCTGAACGCCCCGGCCCTGTTCGCGGGCTGCCTCGCGCCACGCCGCAACAATTCGCACAAGGGCACCTATGGCGACGTCGCCGTGCTGGGTGGGGCGCGCGGGATGGCGGGTGCCGGGATCCTCGCGGCGCGCGCGGCGCTGTATGCGGGCGCGGGCCGCGTGTTCGTGGCCGCCGTCGATCCGGGGCCGGGCCTCGATCCGCTGCAGCCGGAAATCATGTTCCGCGACGCGGCCGGCTTCGTGTTCGACGGCCGCACCGTCGTCGCCGGTCCCGGCATGGGCGATTCCGCCGGCGCGACGCACCTGCTGTCGAAAGTCATCGACGGCACGGGGCCGCTCGTGGTCGATGCGGACGCGCTGAACCTGTGCGCGGCGAGCCCGGACCTGGCCGCGCGCCTGGCCGCGCACGACGGCGAAGTCGTCATCACGCCGCACCCGCTGGAAGCCGCGCGCCTGCTCGGCGTCACGGCCGCCATCGTGCAGGCCGACCGGCTGGAGAATGCGCGTGAGCTGGCGCAGCGGCTGGATGCCGTCGTCGTGCTGAAAGGCGCGGGCAGCGTCATCGCGCGGCCGGACGGGGATGTGGCGCTGAATGCGACGGGCAATCCGGGCCTTGCCACGGGCGGCACGGGCGACGTGCTGGCGGGTCTCGTCGGCACCTTGCTGGGCCAGGGCTGGTCCGCGTGGGAAGCGGCGCTGGCCGCGACGTGGCTGCACGGCGCGGCGGCCGACCGGCTCGTGGCAGGCGGCGCCGGCCCCATCGGCCTCACGGCGGGCGAGCTGCCGCGCGCGATCCGCGCCGAGCTGAATGCGCTCGTCGCCGACGCGGCGCTGGCCTGAACGGCGTTACACGGCCAGGCGGCCCGCCGCGATCGTCAGGGTGCGGCCGCAGCGCGCGGCCATCGCGGGATCGTGGGTGACGAGGACGAGGGTCGAGCCGCGCTCGCGATTCAGTTCGAACATCAGCTGGATGACGGCTTCCCCGGTGGCGGCATCGAGGCTGCCCGTGGGCTCGTCCGCGAACAGCAGCGGCGGTTCGGTGACGAACGCGCGGGCCAGCGCCACGCGCTGCTGCTCGCCGCCCGACAGGTACTTCGGATAGTGGCGCAGGCGGCTCGACAGGCCCACGCGGCCCAGCATCGCCTCGGCTTTTGCGCGCGCGTCCGCATCGCCCCGCAATTCCAGCGGCAGCATCACGTTTTCCACCGCGTTCAGGTGCGCGAGCAGTTGGAACGACTGGAACACGAAGCCCAGCTTCGCCTTGCGGAACGCGGCGCGGCCATCCTCGTCGAGGGCGAAGATATCCGTACCGTCGAGCAGCACCTGGCCCGACGATGGCGTATCGAGGCCGGCCAGCAGGCCGAGCAAGGTGGACTTGCCGGAGCCGGAAGCGCCGACGAGGGCGAGCGTCTCGGCCGGTTGCACGGTAAAATCCACCTCGTGCAGGATCGTGAGCTCGCCGCTGGCATCCGCTACGCGCTTCGACAGGCCGCGGACCTCGATGGCCGGCCTTGCCGTTCCGCTCACACTTGAACTGCCTTTTGACGCCTCGGGAATATCACGCATGCTTGCTTTACTCAGGAAATGGACGATTGCTGTCGTCGCGGTGCTTGGCATGACCGCGGCGGGGAGCGCCTATTCTGCCCCAAAAACCGTGCTCGTGGTGGGCGACAGCCTGTCCGCCGAATACGGCCTCGCGCGCGGCACCGGCTGGGTCGCCCTGCTGGAACAGCGCCTGAAGGCCGAGAAGATCGACGCGCACATCGTCAACGCCAGCATCAGCGGCGAGACGACGAGCGGCGGCCGCACCCGCCTGCCCGTCCTGCTGCAGCAGCACAAGCCGGACGTCGTCGTGCTGGAACTGGGCGCGAACGACGGCCTGCGCGGCCTGAGCGTGCCGGCCGCCACGGACAACCTGCGCACGATGATCCAGCTCGCGCAGCAGAACAAGGCCAAGGTCCTGCTCGTCGGCATGCGCATGCCGCCCAACTACGGCCGCGCCTACACCGAACGCTTCGCCGGCATGTACAAGGACCTCGCCGGTACATACAAAGTGCCGCTGGTGCCGTTCATGCTGGACGGCGTCGCGCAGGACGCGGCAAACTTCCAGGCCGACCGCATGCATCCGCTCGCGACCGCCCATCCGACCATCCTCAACAACATCTGGCCGCAATTCGCGCCTCTCGTCAAACGATAATGAAATACCCCGCAGTCCTCGGCGTCGACGACGTCCTGCCCATGCTCGACCAGTTCGACACCATCATCGACGCGCGCAGCGAGTCCGAGTTCGCGCTCGACCGCATCCCGGGCGCCATCAATTGTCCGACCCTGGACGACGCGCAGCGCGTCCTCGTGGGCACCACGTACAAGCAGGTCGGCGCCTTCGAGGCGAAGAAGATCGGCGCCCCGCTCGTCGCGCAGAACATCGCGCGCTATATCGAGACGCTGTTCGCCGACAAGCCGAAGGACTGGAAGCCGCTCGTCTACTGCTGGCGCGGCGGCAACCGCAGTGGCTCGATGGCCCTGATCTTCGCCAAGATCGGCTGGCCCGTCGTGCAGCTCGACGGCGGCTACAAGGCGTATCGCGCCTACGTCGCGGCCGCGCTGGAAAACCCGCCGGCGCTGGAGTTCCGGGTCATTTGCGGCACGACGGGCAGCGGCAAGAGCCGCCTGCTCGAAACGCTGGAATCCATCGGCGCGCAGGTGCTCGACCTGGAGCGCCTCGCCGCGCACCGCGGCTCCGTCCTCGGCCACCTGCCGGGCGAGCCGCAGCCGAGCCAGAAGATGTTCGAGACGCGCATCTGGGACAAGCTGCGCCGCTTCGATCCTTCCAGGCCCGTGTTCGTGGAATCGGAGAGCAAGAAGGTGGGCAACCTGCGGGTGCCGGAAGTGGTCATGGAACGCATGCGCGCCGCGCCCTGCATTTCGCTGCAGCTGGAGCGTCCCCTTCGGGTGCAGCTGCTGATGGAGGACTACCACCACTTCTGCGCCGACCCGGGCGCATTGAATGCGCAGCTGGACCATCTGGTGCAACTGCACGGCCGCGCGCGCATCGAAACGTGGCAGCAGATGGCCAATACGGGGCAGATGCCGGCGCTCGTGGACCAGCTGCTCGTCGAGCACTACGACCCCGCCTACCTGCGCTCGATCGACCGGAATTTCGTGCACTACCCGCAGGCCGAGACGCTGACCTTGCCGGGCATCTCGAAGGACGACTTCATCGCGGCCGCGCGGCATCTGCACGGCTAGGACTGGCACGGCTCTTGCTGCGTGTCTCTCTCCTGAACCGCACACGAGGGGAACGCGATGAACCGCATGGAAGTCACCGAGAAAATCGTCAGCGCCAAGGTAGCCAAAGGCATCAGGTGGGAAGACGTGGCCGGCAGGGTCGGCCAGTCGAAGGAATGGACGACCGCGCTGTGCCTGGGCCAGATGACCGCCTCGGCCGAACAGGCGACCATCCTCGGCGACATCTTCGGCCTGACCGACGAAGAGTGCAAATGGCTGCAGGTGGTCCCGTACAAGGGTTCGCTGCCGACGGCCGTCCCGACCGATCCGCTGATCTACCGCTGGTACGAGATCGTCAACGTCTACGGCACGACGGTCAAGGAACTGATCCACGAAGAGTTTGGCGACGGCATCATGAGTGCCATCGACTTCCACATGGACATCGTGCGCGCGCCCGATCCGAAAGGCGACCGGGTCAACGTGATCCTGTCAGGCAAATTCCTGCCGTACAAGCAGTATTGACTCAGTCCTGCGCGAGATAGCCCTGCGCGGTGGCCTTGTCCTGATCCTGGAACACGGCCATCGCCGTCGTCATGCGCCGGAAGCCGTAGCGCGCATAGAACCCCTCCTTGCCGGGTACCGAATACAGGATGATCTTCGCGTGCCCGCGCGAGCACTCGACGAGGTATGCGATCAGCGCGTCCCCCAGGCCGCGTCCCTGGTGGCTGGGCAGGATCGCCACGTCGCAGATGTAGGAACAGTCGAGGCCGTCGGCCAGCGCACGTCCGGCCGCGACCAGCACGCCGTCCTCGTAGCCGAACCGGCGGAACATGCTGTTGCCGAACACCGTCTTCAGGCGTTCCGGCGACTTGTTGCCGAGCGGGGCCTTGCGATACAGCTCGGAGAGTTCGTTCCAGTCGACGTTGTCGAGCGTGTCGGTCCAGGTGACAGTCATGGGGTCGTCCTTGCGTTGGCGATCGAACCGCGATTGTAACGGTGCCGCGAAGAAAAAGCCCGGTCCGCTCGCGCGGCCGGGCTGTCGATGACGCGTCCGGATTTACTCGGACTTGGCGCCGAGATCGGCAGGCTTGACGTTGATCTTCGCCTTCGCCTTGTGTTTCAGCGCTTCGACGAAGCCATAGGTCTCGGCATTGCCGACGGCGCGGCCGATCTGTTCCGCTTCCTGCTTGCGGCGCGCCACGTCCGGCTGGGCCGGCTGGCTCACCTTGTTGATGCGGTACACGCCATAGCCCACGCCCGGGATGTCGACGCCGACATAGGCCGGCAGCTTGCTCGCGTCCGCCTTCAGCACGGCGACCGCGGCCGTTTCGTTGATCGTCGGCTGCTTCGTGCGCGCCACGATCTTCGCTTCGCCGAAGCCGGCGGTATCGCCCGATGCCCTGGCGGCAGCCAGTTTCGCTTCGCCGGCCTGGCGTGCCAGCTTGGCCGCTTCTTCCTGCGTCACGCGCTGGCGGATGGCGGCTTCGACGTCGGCCAGCGGACGCTTGGTCGCCGGCTTGAATTCCACGACGCGGCCTGCGACCAGCGTACCCGGCGCCACTTCGACGGCGTCCGTGTTGCGCTTGTTCTTAATCGCGTCGCTGCCGAAGATCGCTTCCAGGAATTTCGGATTGTTGACCGGCGACGCGCCCAGGGCCGGGTTCGGCGCACGGGTCAAGCCTTCGGCGGTCTGGATCGTCAGGCCCAGCTTGTCGGCGACCGGCTTCAGGCTGTCCGCCTGCTCGTACACGGTGTTGCGGAAAGTTTCCGCCAGTTCCGTGTACTTCGCCGACATCTTCGCCTTCTTCAGCTCGGCAAGAATTTCCGGCTTCGCCTCTTCCAGCGACTTCTGGGTTTCCGGCACGATCTTCGTGATCTTGATGATGTGGTAGCCGAATTCCGAACGGACGAGACCGCTGACTTCGCCTTCCTTCAGGCCGTAGATCGCGTCTTCGACGGGCTTGACGAACACGCCCTTCTGCACGACGCCCAGGTCGCCGCCCAGCTCGGCCGAGCCCGGATCCTGCGATTGCGCCTTGGCGATCTTCGCGAAGTCGTTCGGGTTCTTGCGGACTTCATCCAGGACAGCCTGCGCCTTGGCCTTCGCGGCGGCGTCCTCGGCGGCCGAGGCGCCCTTCTTCACGTTGATCAGGATGTGGCTGGCGGTACGCTTTTCCGGCGTGGTGAAGCGCGCCTTGTTCTTGTTGTACGCGTCGGCGATGTCGGCGTCGGACACGTTGACCTGCTTCTCGACGGCGGACGCATCGAACACGACGTACTCGGCCTTGACGGATTCCGGCACCTGGAACAGCGCCGCGTTCTTGTCGTAATAGGCCTTCACCATATCATCCGTGACCTTGACCTGCGCAACGTAGCTCGCGGCCGGGAACAGCTGCTCCTGCACTTCGCGTTCTTCGTCGTTGATGTCCGACAGGCGGTTGGCGACGGTACGCGGCGCGAACGCGGTCTGCTGGACGGAACCGACGAGCTGCTGCACGGCCAGGTCGTGGCGCATGCGCTGGTCGAACATGTCCGGCGTCATGCCCTGCGCGGCCAGTGCGGCCTTGTAGCGGTCCATGTCGAACGTGCCGTCTTCCTTGCGGAATGCCTGGATCCCGAGGATCGCCTTCTGCAGCGCGGCGTCGCTCACCGTCAGGTGGTTGCGGATGATCTCGGCGTTGATGGCGCGCTCGGCCACGAGCTGGTCGAGCACGGCCTGCTTCGCTTCCGGCGTCTCGAACAGTTTCTGGTCGAACTGCTCGCCCATCATCTGGCGGGCCTGGTCCAGCTGGCGGCGCTGGGCGGCTTCCCACTCCTGCTGGGTGATCTTCTTCCCGTCCACGGTCGCCACACCATCGTTGCTGCCGCGTTCGTTGTAGCTGCTGACGCCCACCAAAACGAACGACGGAACGATCAGCAGCAGCAGGAAGAACTGCATCAGGCGCTGGTGAGTACGGATAAATTCAAACATGGTCAGCCAATCAAGGTTGAAAATGCGTTATCGAAAAACTTAAAAAAAAAGGCGAACCTAGGTTCGCCTCTTTTTCAGTATCTTGGCGGAGCGGACGGGGCTCGAACCCGCGACCCCCGGCGTGACAGGCCGGTATTCTAACCAACTGAACTACCGCTCCGAATTCTTGTATTTCGCAACCGCAAAATCGAAGCCCGACAAGGCTTACGATTCGTGGCGGAGCGGACGGGGCTCGAACCCGCGACCCCCGGCGTGACAGGCCGGTATTCTAACCAACTGAACTACCGCTCCACGAAATACTGGGTGCTACTCGACTGACTGGAATCCAGCAGCGTCCTGCTGCGTGTCAGCGCAGCGGAGGCATTAGTTTACTGCATCTTTCAGTGCTTTACCAGCCTTAAATTTCGGGACCTTGGCCGCCTTGATCTTGATGGCTTCCTTCGTGCGCGGATCGCGGCCCGTGCGTGCGGCGCGCTCGCCGACGGTGAACGTGCCGAAACCGACCAGCGTGACGCTGTCGTTGTTCTTCAGCGTGTTGGTCACAGCGTCGATCATGGCATCGAGGGCGCGCGCCGCAGAAGCTTTGGTCAGGTCCGCGGACTTCGCGATTTCTTCGATCAGTTCAGTTTTGTTCACTTTCTTCCCTCGTTGTGCGTTCTGGACACGGCATGCGCGACCGGGTCGGATTGACGGTCGGCAAAAACCGCAAGGGCGTATTAAACAAGCCGACAATGCGTTGTGTCAAGTAACGCACGAGCAACAGCACGACATAAAAAAACGGCACCCGAAGGTGCCGTATTTCACGCTGCCCAGCAGGCTCAGTGCTTGACGACGCCGCCCTGGCCGTCGCTCGCGGCGGTCGTCACCGACGACGAGGATGCCGCTACCGCCGGCACGTCGACGATCGGTTCCGGCTGGCGTTCCAGTGCCACTTCCAGCACTTTCTCGATCCAGCGCACCGGGACGATCTCGAGCTTGTTCTTGACGTTGTCAGGAATGTCCGCGAGATCCTTCACGTTCTGCTCGGGGATCAAGACGGTCTTGATGCCGCCGCGCTGGGCCGCCAGCAGCTTTTCCTTCAGGCCGCCGATCGGCAGGACTTCGCCGCGCAACGTGATCTCGCCCGTCATCGCCACGTCGGCACGGACCGGGATACCGGTGAACACCGACACCAGCGCCGTCGTCAGGCCGATGCCGGCGGACGGACCGTCCTTCGGCGTCGCGCCTTCCGGCAAGTGAACGTGGATGTCGGTCTTCTCGAACACCTCGTTCTTGATGCCCAGGCGCGCCGCACGGCTGCGGACCACGGTGCGGGCCGCTTCGATCGATTCCTTCATCACGTCGCCCAGCGTACCGGTACGGATGACGGCACCTTTACCCGGCACCTGCACGGCTTCGATCGTCAGCAGGTCGCCGCCGACTTCCGTCCAGGCGAGGCCCGACACCTGGCCGATCTGGTTTTCCTTCTCGGCCACGCCGAAGTCGTAGCGGCGAACACCCAGGAATTTATCCAGGTTCTTCGACGACACGATCACGCGCTTGTTGTCCTTCTTGAGCAGCAGCATCTTGACGACCTTGCGGCAGATCTTCGAGATTTCGCGCTCGACCGAACGCACACCGGCTTCGCGGGTGTAGTAGCGGATGATGTCGCGGATCGCGGCTTCGTCGACCTTGATCTCTTCATCCTTCAGGCCGTTCGCCTTGATCTGCTTCGGCAGCAGGTAGCGCTGCGCGATGCTCGTCTTCTCGTCCTCGGTGTAACCCGACAGGCGGATCACTTCCATCCGGTCCAGCAGGGCCGGCGGGATGTTGAACGAGTTCGACGTCGCCACGAACATCACGTCCGACAGGTCGAAGTCCACCTCGACGTAATGGTCAGAGAACGTGTGGTTCTGCGCCGGATCCAGCACTTCGAGCAGGGCCGACGACGGGTCGCCGCGGAAGTCCGCGCCCATCTTGTCGATCTCGTCGAGCAGGAACAGCGGGTTGCGCACGCCGACCTTCGCCAGCGACTGCAGCACCTTGCCCGGCATCGAGCCGATATAGGTACGGCGGTGGCCGCGGATCTCGGCTTCGTCGCGCACGCCGCCCAGCGCCATGCGGACGTACTTGCGGTTGGTCGCGCGGGCGATCGATTCGCCCAGCGACGTCTTGCCGACGCCCGGAGGACCGACGAAGCACAGGATCGGGGCCTTCAGCTTGTCGACGCGCTGCTGCACCGCGAGATATTCGAGGATGCGTTCCTTGATCTTGTCGAGGCCGTAGTGGTCGGCTTCCAGGACTTCCTGGGCCTTTTCCAGGTCGATGGTGACCTTGGATTTCTTTTTCCACGGCAGCGACACCAGCGTGTCGATATAGTTGCGCACGACGGTGGCTTCGGCCGACATCGGCGACATCAGCTTGAGCTTCTTGATCTCGGCCTGGGCCTTGTCCAGGGCTTCCTTCGGCATCTTGGCGGCGATGACTTTCTTCTCGAGTTCCTCGATGTCGGCGCCCTCTTCGCCCTCGCCCAGTTCCTTCTGGATGGCCTTGACCTGTTCGTTCAGGTAGTACTCGCGCTGCGATTTCTCCATCTGGCGCTTGACGCGGCCGCGGATGCGCTTTTCGACCTGCAGGATGTCGAGCTCGCCTTCCAGTTGGCCGAGCAGATGCTCCAGGCGCTTCGCGACGTTGAAGATTTCCAGGATGACCTGTTTCTGCTCGAGTTTCAGCGGCAGGTGGGCGGCGACGGTATCAGCCAGGCGGCCGGCGTCGTCGATACCGGCCAGCGAAGCCAGGATCTCGGGCGGGATTTTCTTGTTCAGTTTGACGTACTGGTCGAACTGCTGGACGATCGCACGGCGCATCGCCTCGACTTCGGAATCGTCGCCGATTTCCGAATTGATCGGGGTCAAGTCAGCGATGAAATGGCTGGGACCGTCGTTGATGTGATTGATACGGGCACGCTGCGCGCCTTCTACCAGCACCTTCACGGTGCCGTCCGGCAGCTTCAGCATTTGCAGAATATTGGCCACGCAGCCGATCTCGTAGATGTCTGCGGCGGAAGGCTCGTCCTTGGCAGCGGCCTTTTGGGCTGCGAGCATGATGCTCTTACCCTGTTCCATGGCGGCCTCGAGCGCCTTGATGGATTTCGGGCGGCCGACGAACAGCGGTATCACCATATGCGGGAACACCACCACGTCGCGCAGGGGCAGCAGCGGCAGCGTCATTTGCTCGGTCAATTTGGAAGTTGTCATGGCATACCTTATAGAAAGCGTGTAGACGATGTGGGAGCACACTGTCGAAACACAATACCGGCCCGGAAATATTTTCTACAAGTAAAAAAACTTTAACTTGATACGAATACTAGCCGTTTCTACAAAAGTCCTGAATTCAAATAAAAAAGCCACTTCACAGCATCGGCCGCGAGTGGCTTTTCGATTGAAGCCGTCTTTTGTTGAGATTGATTGTACCGTCTCAACTCAGCGATTCAATACCTTTGTTGTGTTTGCGCCCGGAAATTTTCAGCAAATTTTCAGTTCTCGCCTGCAGCCTTCGGCGATTCGCTGTAAATCAGCAAAGGTTTCGCGCCATTCGTGATCGTATTTTCATCGATAACGACTTTCACGACATTTTGCTGGCTCGGCAATTCATACATTACGTCGAGCAGAGCGTGCTCCAGGATCGAACGGAGGCCACGTGCGCCGGTCTTGCGCGCCAATGCCTTCTTGGCAATCGCGTGCAGGGCCGCCGGGCGGATTTCCAGTTCGGCGCCTTCCATATCCAGCAGTTTCGAATACTGCTTGATGAGGGCGTTTTTCGGCTCGACCAGGATCTGGATCAAAGCCTCTTCCGTGAGCTCGCTCAGGGTAGCTACGACAGGCAGACGGCCAACAAGTTCCGGAATCAGGCCAAACTTGATCAGGTCTTCCGGCTCCGCTTCCAGCAGGATGTCGCTGACGGAACGCTGCGTCTGGCTCTTGACACTGGCCGCGAAGCCGATGCCGCTCTTTTCCGAACGGTTCTGGATGATCTTGTCCAGGCCGTCGAATGCGCCGCCGCAGATGAACATGATGTTCGTCGTGTCGATCTGCACGAAATCCTGGTTCGGATGCTTGCGGCCGCCCTGCGGGGGCACCGACGCCATCGTGCCTTCGATCAGCTTCAGCAGCGCCTGCTGCACGCCCTCGCCCGACACGTCGCGGGTGATGGACGGGTTGTCGGACTTGCGCGAAATCTTGTCGATCTCGTCGATGTAGACGATGCCGCGCTGGGCTTTCTCGACTTCGTAGTTGCAGCTCTGCAGCAGCTTCTGGATGATGTTCTCGACGTCCTCGCCGACATAGCCGGCTTCCGTCAGCGTGGTCGCGTCGGCGATCACGAACGGGACATTCAGCATGCGCGCCAGGGTCTGGGCCAGCAGGGTCTTGCCAGAACCGGTGGGGCCGACCAGCAGGATATTGCTCTTGGCCAGCTCGACGTCGTCCTTCTTGCCCAGGTGCTTCAGGCGCTTGTAATGGTTGTAGACCGCCACCGACAGGATGCGCTTCGCCGTCTGCTGGCCGATGACATATTGATCGAGCAGTTCGGCGATCTCGTGCGGAGTCGGCAGGTCGGACTTGGCGCCCGCCACCGATTCGACGTTCGAGGTCTCGTCGCGGATGATGTCATTGCACAGGTCGATGCACTCGTCGCAGATGAAGACCGAAGGTCCTGCGATGAGCTTCTTGACCTCGTGCTGGCTCTTGCCGCAGAACGAGCAGTACAGGAGTTTTTCGCCGCTAGAGGATTTTTTGTCTGACATGGGGCAGGTTTCAGTTGAATTGCTATGAATATAACGCTAATACGAGGGCGCAACAAGTGCGCACGACACCATGCTACCCGATTTGAAAACAAAACGCCCGAAGCGCTGTCGCGTCCGGGCGTATTTGAGCAACAGTTGTCGAGAGCACCACGCGATCTCGAAAACCGCGCGGTTTAACCTCAGCCGCGGTTCGTCAGAACCTTGTCGATGAGGCCATATTCCACGGCCTCTTCGCTCGACATGAAACGGTCGCGATCGGTATCCTTGTGGATCTGTTCGATCGTCTGGCCGGTGTTGTCCGCCATGATGCGGGCCAGGCGTTCGCGCAGGTACAGGATTTCCTTGGCCTGGATCTCGATGTCCGACGCCATGCCTTGCGAGCCACCGGACGGCTGGTGGATCATGACACGCGAGTTCGGCAGCGAGAAGCGCTTGCCCTTGGCGCCGGCGGCCAGCAGGAACGCGCCCATCGAGGCGGCCAGGCCGGTGCACAAGGTCGACACGTCGGGTTTGATGAAGTTCATCGTGTCGAAGATGGCGAGGCCGGCCGACACGGAACCACCCGGCGAGTTGATGTACAGCGAGATGTCCTTGTCCGGATTCTCGCTTTCCAGGAACAGCAGCTGGGCCACGATGAGGTTGGCCATCTGGTCGTTGACAGGACCGACCAGGAAAATCACGCGCTCCTTCAGCAGGCGCGAGTAGATGTCGTAGGCACGCTCGCCGCGGCCGCTCTGCTCGATCACCATCGGCACGAGGCCGAGGGCTTGGGTATCCAATGCCGGATTACGATTCATACCTGTCAATTCCTTTGTAAAAGTTACGAAGCCGCACTATCTCAGATTTCTCAGGAGAATGTCGTACGGCTTCATCAAGGAAGTTAAGCCTGAGCAGCGCTTCCCATCAGTTCGTCAAAGGCGATGTCCTTGGTCGTCACCTTTGCCTTGCCGAGCACATAGTTAACGACGTTTTCTTCCAATACAAGAGCTTCCACTTCGCCCAGGCGGCGACGGTCGCTGTAGTAGTACTTCAGGACTTCCTTCGGATCTTCGTAGCTCTGCGAGAAGTCTTCGATCTGGGCCTTCACCTGCTCTTGCGTCGCTTGCAGGTTGTTTTCCGAGACCAGCTGCGACAGGATCAGGCCCAGGCGCACGCGGCGCTCGGCCTTGGTGGCGAACAGGTCGGCCGGGAACGGCAGGCTCTGCACGTCCATGCCGCGCTGGGCCATGTCCTGGCGGGTCTGCTCGGCCAGGCGCTGCGAATCCTGCTCGATCATGACCTTCGGCACGTCCATTTCGGTGTGCTTGACCAGGGCGTCCATCACGGCTTCCTTGTTGCGGGCCTTGATGCGGGCGTTGACTTCACGCTCCAGGTTGACCTTGATGTCTTCGCGCATCTTCTCGATGCTGCCGTCTTCGATGCCCAGCGTCTTGGCGAACTCGGCGTCGACTTCCGGCAGGTGCGCCCATTCCAGCTTCTTCAGCGTGATGGTGAACTCGGCGGTTTTACCGGCCACGTCCTTGCCATGGTAGTCTTCCGGGAATGCCAGCGGGAAGGTCTTCGACTCGCCCACTTTCAGGCCGACGGTCGCGGCTTCGAATTCCGGCAGCATGCGGCCTTCGCCCAGCACGAATGCATAGTCTTCGGCTTTGCCGCCCGGGAATTCGACGCCGTCGATCACGCCGACGAAGTCGACGGTCACGCGGTCGCCGTTCGCTGCGACCGGCTCGCCGCCGTCACCGTGCTCACCGGCTTCGCCCTTGGTGTGGTAGTGCACGCGCTGCTTGCGCAGGATGTCGATGGTCTTGTCGATCTCGGCGTCGGTCACGTCGGTCTTGACGGTCTCGATCTCGATCCCCTCCAGGCCCGGCAGCGACACTTCCGGATAGATTTCGAAGGTCGCGTCGAAGGCCAGCATGCCTTCCGGTGCGTCCTGCTTCGGCTCGATTTTCGGCATGCCGGCAACGCGCAGCTGGGCTTCGTTGGCGGCGTCGTTGAATGCCTGGCCAACTTTGTCGTTCAGCACGTCGGATTCGATCTGGTAGCCGTACTGGGCCGCCACCATCTTCAGCGGCACCTTGCCCGGACGGAAGCCCGGAGCACGCGCGGTCTTGGCCTGCTTCTTGAGGCGCTTTTCAACTTCCGTACGTACGTCGCTCAGCGGAAAAGAGAGAGTCAAGCGACGCTCGAGTTTACCCAGGTTTTCGACTGCAGTTGCCATTGTAAAAATCGTCCAAAAAAATAATTGTTCGTGGTGCGAGGAAGGGGACTCGAACCCCTACACCATTGCTGGCGTCAGGACCTAAACCTGGTGCGTCTACCAATTTCGCCATCCTCGCGCAGGATTGCTGATCTTGCCACAAAAACAAAGGGCGCCCGACAATGAAACCGGCCGCCCTGAATCCAATGTCTAGGGGCTACAACTTCAACCCGATATTTTACTGGATTTTCTGACACCATTGGGCAGATTTTAAATCGTATTAAATCGCCCGATATTTCAAGGATTTAGAGCCGCCTCCCGCGCGCGCACGGGCCGCTTTACCCGGAACCATGCCGCATACAGCGCCGGCAGGAACAACAGCGTGAGCGCCGTGGCGACCAATAATCCGCCCATGATCGCGATCGCCATCGGGCCCCAGAACACGGAACGGGACAGCGGGATCATCGCCAGCGCCGCCGCGGCCGCCGTCAGCAGGATCGGTCGGCACCGCCGCACGGCGCTTTCCACAATGGCTTCCCAGGCAGGATGCCCGGCCGCGATGTCTTTTTCGATCTGGTCGACGAGGATGACGGAATTGCGCACCACCATGCCGAACAGCGCGATCACGCCGAGGTTCGCGACGAAGCCGAACGGCGCGTTGAACACCAGCAGCCCCATCGCGGCACCGGCGATGCCCAGCGGCCCGGTCAGGAACACCATCACGGCGCGCGAGAAGCTGTGCAACTGCAGCATCAGCAACGTGAACACGATGAACAGCACCAGCGGCACGTTCGCCGAGATGGACTCCTCCGCGGTCGAACTGTTCGCGGCCGCGCCTTCCAGCTTGATGCGGTAGCCGGCCGGCAGCTTCGCCCGCAGGACGTCCAGTTTCGCATTGACCTGGTCGGACACGGTCGGCCCCTGCACGCCTTCGACGACGTCCGACTGGACCATGATCGCCCATTCGCGCCCGTAGCGCTGCACGACACCCGGCTCCCACACGAATTCGATGCGCGCCAGCTGCGACAGCGGCACGGCCCTGCCCGAGGGCGTCGGCACGTTCGTGTTGGCGAGCACGGACATGTTCGAGCGCTCGTCCAGCGGCTGGCGCACCACGATGTCGATCAGGCGGTTGCTCTCGCGGAACTGGCCCACCGTCGTCCCGGAAAGGAGGGTGGCGATCGTGCGGCGCACGGTCTGCGACGTGACGCCCAACGCGCGCATCTTGTCCTGGTCCAGCTCCAGCCGCAGCACCTTGACGGACTCGTTCCAGTTATCGTTCACGCCCACCGTGTTCGGGTTGGCGATCATGATCTCCTTGACCTGGTCGGCGACCTTGCGCACGACGCCGATGTCCGGCCCCATCACCTGGAACTGCACGGGGTAAGGCACGGGCGGCCCGTTCGGCAGCAGTTTTACGCGGCCCCGCACTTCGGGGAAATCCGACTTGAACTTGTCTTCGATCTTGCGCTTGAGGGCATCGCGCTGGTGCACGTTCTTCGGCAGCACGACGAATTGCGACACGTTCGACGCCGGGAAGATCTGGTCCAGCGGCAAGTAGAAGCGCGGGCTGCCCGTGCCGATGTACGACGTCACGCTGTCCGTTTCCGGCTGCGCGCGGGCGAAGGCTTCGAACTTCTTGGCCAGCGCCTCGTTGACGGCGAAGCTGGTCCCTTCCGGCGCCCACATCTCGACCATCAGTTCCGGACGGCTGGAATCCGGGAAGAACTGCTTCTCGATGAACTTGAAGCCGAACACGCCGAGGAAGAACACGGCCAGCGACAGCACGATCGTCGTCTTGCGCCATTCCACGCAGCGGTCGACGAGACGGCGGAAGCGCTGGTACATCGGCGTGTCGAACACGTCATGGTGCCCGTCGCCATGGGGCTTCACCCGCAGGAGGATGAAACCGATGTAGGGCGTGAACGTGACGGCGACGACCCACGACACGAGCAGCGCGATCGCGTTCACGGAAAACATCGAGAACGTGTACTCGCCGGCCGCCGATTTGGCGAGGCCGATCGGCAGAAAGCCGGCCGCCGTGATCAGCGTGCCGGTCAACATGGGGAACGCGGTCGACGTGTACGCGAACGTGGCCGCGTCGAAGCGCGACATGCCCTCCTCCATCTTGCGCACCATCATCTCCACGGCGATGATCGCGTCGTCCACGAGCAGGCCCAGGGCGATGATCAGCGCGCCCAGCGAGATCTTGTGCAGCGAGATGTCGAACACGCGCATGAACAGGAACGTGATCGCCAGCACCAGCGGAATCGTCAGCGCGACGACGAGGCCGGGGCGTACGTCCAGGCGCAGCTTCGGCCTGGTATGCAAACCCAGCGCGACGAACGACACGACCAGCACGACGACGACGGCCTCGATGAGACTGTGCATGAATTCGCTGACGGACGCCGTGACGGCCGCAGGCTGGTTCGACACGCGCTCCAGTTCGATGCCGACGGGGAGTTGACGGCGGATGCGCTCGACCGTCTGCTCCAGGCCCTTGCCCAACTCGATGATATTGCCGCCCTTCTCCATCGACACGCCCAGGCCGATCACGTCCTTGCCGTTGAAGCGCATCTTGTCGTGCGGCGGATCCTCGTACGCGCGCTCGACCCTGGCGAAATCGCCGAGGCGGAAGGTCGTGTTCCCGGCGCGCAGGCTCAGGTCTTCGAGCTGCTTGGCGGTCTTCAGGCCGCCGGTCACGCGCACCTGCAGGTTTTCCAGCGGCGTCACGAGCACGCCGGCCGATTCGATGCCGTTCTGCGTGGCGATCTGGTTCACGATCTGCTCGAACGGTATGCCCAGCTGCGCGAACTTCTGCTGCGAGAACAGGATGTTGACCTTTTCCTGCTGCACGCCGAACTGCTCGACCTTCGACACGAGCGGCACGGCGAGCAGCTGCTGGCGCACGAAGTCGGCGTAGTCGCGCATCCCGGCATAGGTAAAACCGTCGCCGGACAGCGCGAAGATGGAGCCGTACGTGTCGCCGAATTCGTCGTTGAAGAACGGTCCGATCACGCCGGGCGGCAGGGTCCCCGCGATGTCGCCGACCTTCTTGCGTACCTGGTACCAGACGCCCTGCACCTCCGCCGGCGGCGTGGATTCCTTCAACTCGATGATGAGCGTCGTCTCGCCCGGCTTGGAAAAGCTGCGCAGCTTGTCGATGTGCGGCGTCTCCTGCAGCTTCTGTTCGAGCTTGTCGGCCACCTGCTGGGCCATCTGCACCGACGTGGCGCCCGGCCAGTACGCGGTCATGACCATCACGCGGAAGGTGAACGGCGGGTCCTCGTCCTGGCCCAGTTTGCCGTAGCTGATGATGCCGCCGATGAGCAGCGCGGCGATCAGGTAGCGGGTCAGCGGGATGTGCTCCAGCGCCCAGCGCGACAGGTTGAAGCCTCTCATTTCGAAACCTCTTGAGGGCCCCCGACCGGTGCCCCCCGGGCACCGGCCGCTTCGGCCTCGGCATCGCCGCGGCGCGCGACGTCCGCCGTCAGCACTTTCACTTTCTGGCCCGGCTTGAGCAGGTGCACGCCCGCCGTGACGACCGTCTGGCCCGCCTTCACGCCGCCCGCCAGCACCACCTCGTTGCCGGACACGCCGCCCACCTGCACGGGCACGAGGTGCACGGCGCCGTTCTCGATCACCCACACCGACGTCGCACCCTTGTTCTGGTACAGCGCGGACAGCGGCACCTTGATCGCGGCGCCCGTGTCCGCGTGCGCCAGCTGCACGACCGCCGTCATGCCGAGGCGGATGTCGTCCTGCGCCGGGATCGCCACTTTCACGGTGTACGTGCGCGTGGCGGGATCGGCCACCGGCGCCACTTCGCGGATCTTGCCCGGGATGCTGCGGTCCGGATCCGCCCACAGCCGGACTTTCACGTCGTTCACCTTGCGCAATTCGTCGACCTGGTCTTCCGGCACGCCGATCACCACTTCCTTCTCGTCCGTCCGCGCCACGCGCACGACGGGGGTGCCGGCCTGCACGACCTGGCCCACTTCCGCATCGATGCCCGTCACGACGCCGTCCGTGTCGGATACGAGGTTCGCGTAACCGGTCTGGTTGGCCTGCTCGCTCGACGCGGCGCGGGCCGCCTCCACGTTCGCCTGCGCCGAGCGCGCGGCCGCCACTTTCTGGTCGAGCACGGCCTGGCTGACGAAGTTCTGGCTGCGCAGGTCCTGGTAGCGCTTCAGGTCGGCGCGCGCCAGCTCGTACGTCGTTTGCGCCGCGCGCAGGTTCGCCTGGGCCTGGGCCTGGCCGAGGCGCAGGTCTTGCGGATCGAGCTGCATCAGCACCTGGCCGCGCTTGACGACCGTGCCCACGTCCACCTTGCGGGCGCTGATCTTGCCGCCGACGCGGAAACCGAGGCGGGATTCGTAACGGGGGCGGACGTCGCCGGAAAACGCCGCCGACGAGCCGACCGTGCCCGTCGCGAGCGTCAGGGCACGCACGGGGCGCACGTCTTCGGCGGGGGTATCGTTGCGGGAGCAGCCTGTCAAGGTGAGCGTCAATGCGCCGCTGGCCAGGACCAGGATCAAAGGAAGGGCGAACGAAATGGCACGCATTGGTTTCCTCATGGTGGCCCGGCCGGGACGGCGAGGCACTGTCGTGGATTTAACCAAGCAATTATAATCATGCAATTATCGCCAGTAAATGACTTTAGAGTCAGCAATCTACAGAGCCGCATGGCCGTCGACCATTACGAAAACTTCCCTGTCGCGTCGATCCTCCTCCCCCGCCGCCTCGTGCCTGCGGTGGAGGCGATCTATGCGTTCGCCCGCAGCGCCGACGACCTCGCCGACGAGGGCGATGCCAGCCCGGCCGAACGCCTGGCCGCCCTGCAGGCATACGAGGCGGCGCTGGACGGCATCGCGGCCGGTACGCCCCCGGCCGAGCCCATGTTCCAGCGCCTCGCCGCCGTGCTGGCGGAATACAGGCTGCCCGTGCAGCCGCTGCGCGACCTGCTTTCGGCCTTCAAGCAGGACGTCGTCACGACGCGCTACCCGGATTTCCCGCAGCTGCTGGATTACTGCCGACGCTCCGCCGATCCGGTCGGGCGCCTGATGCTGGGCCTGTACGGCGTCGACGATGCGACGAGCCTGCGCCAGTCCGACGCCATCTGCACGTCGCTCCAGTTGATCAACTTCTGGCAGGACGTCGCGATCGACATCGCCAAGGGGCGCATTTATCTGCCCCTGGACGATCTGGTTCGCTTCGGCGTGACCCAGGACGTCATCGAGGAGAGCCGCATGGGCCCCGCCTGGCGCGCACTGATGCGCTTCGAGGTGGACCGGGCGCGCGCACTGATGCTGGAAGGCGCGCCGCTGGCCACGCGCCTGCCGGGCCGCATCGGCTGGGAGTTGCGCATGGTCGTCCAGGGCGGCCTGCGCATCCTGGAAGCGATCGAACGCGTGGATTATGACGTGTTCCGGCGCCGTCCGCGCCTGAAACGCCTCGACTGGCTCACGGTAGGCTGGCGCGCACTACGTATGTGACGCCTCATCGGCTAAGATAGCGGACTTGCTCCGCGCAATAACAACCTAATTATGTCCCCCGACGAATACTGCCAACAAAAGACCGCGCAAAGCGGCTCCAGCTTCTACTACAGCTTCCTGTTCCTGCCGCCCGAGCGCCGCCGGGCGATCACGGCGCTGTACGCGTTCTGCCGGGAAGTCGACGACACGGTCGACGACGCCACCGACCAGTCGGTCGCGCGCATCAAGCTCGCATGGTGGCGCAACGAGGTCACGCAGATGTACTCGGGCACGCCCACGCATCCGGTGATGCTGGCGCTGAAGCCGCACATCCAGCCGTACGACCTGAAACAGGAACACCTGCAGGCCATCATCGACGGCATGGAGATGGACCTCGACCAGTCGCGCTACCTCGATTACCCGAACCTGAAGAAATACTGCTGGCACGTGGCCGGCGTCGTCGGGATCCTGTCGGCCAGCATCTTCGGCGTGACCAATCCGCAGACCCTGAAATACGCGGAAACGCTGGGCCTCGCGTTCCAGCTCACGAACATCATCCGCGACGTGGGCGAGGATGCGCGCAAGGGCCGCATCTACCTGCCGATCGACGAACTCCAGCAGTTCAACGTGACCGCGGCCGACCTCCTGAACGCGCGCCACAGCGAGAAGTTCGAAGCGCTGATGAAATTCCAGGCCGCCCGCGCGCAACAGCTGTACGACGACGCGTTCGCGCTGCTGCCGAAGGAAGACCGGCGCGCCCAGCGCCCCGGCCTCATGATGGCCGCCATCTACCGCACCTTGCTCGACGAGATCGAGCGCGACGGCTTCCACGTCCTCACCCAGAAGATCTCCCTGACGCCGCTGCGCAAGCTATGGCTCGCGTGGAAGACGTATGTCCGCGGATAACAAGCGGGTTGCCATCGTCGGCGGCGGCTGGGCCGGCTGCGCGGCGGCCGTCGCGCTGCTGGACGCGGGCTGCGGCGTCACCCTGTTCGAAGCGGCGCGCACCCTGGGCGGCCGCGCCCGCGCGATCGAGACGAACGGGCGCCTGCTCGACAACGGCCAGCACATCATGCTGGGCGCCTATGCGGATACGTTGCGCCTGATGCGCCGCGTCGGGGTCGACCCGAAACAGGCGCTGTTGCGGCTGCCGCTGCAGATGCGCTACCCGGCGGGCGCCGACGGCATGGACTTCGTCGCCCCGCGCCTGCCCGCGCCGCTGCACATGCTCGTCGCCCTGCTGCGCGCCCGTGGCCTGGACCGCGCCGACAAACTGGCCCTCGCCCGCTTCACGACGACCGCGCGCTGGATGGGCTGGCAGCTGCACAACGATTGCAGCGTGGCGGAACTGCTTGTCCGCTACGACCAGACCGAACGCCTGAATCGCCTGATGTGGCGCCCGCTGTGCCTCGCCGCGCTGAACACGCCGCCGGAACGCGCGTCCGCGCAGGTCTTCCTGGCCGTGCTGCGCGACAGCCTGGGCGCAAAACGGGCCGCGTCCGACATGCTGATTCCGCGCGTGCTGCTGGACGCCCTGTTCCCGCAAGCGGCCCGCCGCTACCTGGAAAGCCGCGGCGCCGCCGTGCACCCGGGCCGCCGCATCGATGCGCTGGGCCCCGACGGCGGCACGTGGCGCGTGCGCGCGGGCGCCGACGTGCAGACGTTCGACGCCGTCGTGCTGGCGGCCCCGCCATGGCAGGCGGCGGCGCTGCTGCGGCCTCTCGACGGCACCGCCGGCATCGTCTCCCGGCTCGATGCGCTGGCCTATGAACCGATCGCCACCGTGTACCTGCAATACGCGGCCGGGGTCCGCCTGCCGCTGCCGTTCTGCGCGTTGACCGATGCCCCGCACGACAACCGCTGGGGCCAGTTCGTGTTCGACCGCGGCCAGCTCGATCCGGGCCAGGACGGGTTATTGGCCGTCGTGATCAGCGGCGCGGATCCGGCCGGCGACATCGGCCCGGAGACGCTGGCGGCCAGCGTCGCCGCCCAGTTGGCCACTGCATTCGGACAGCCGGGCCTCGCGTCTCCCGAGTGGAGCCGCGTGATCACGGAAAAGCGCGCCACGTTCGCGTGTTCGCCCGCCCTCGACCGGCCGGCCAACGCCACCGACCTGCCGGGCCTCGCGCTGGCGGGCGACTACACCGCGTGCGACTATCCCGCCACGCTGGAGGCGGCGGTGCGCAGCGGGGTCGCCGCGGCGGGTGTCATTACAGGCGTCGGACGATGAACCGCCAGTCGCCCGCAGCCGCAAAACCGTCGCCCCCGCGCAGGCGGGCAGGCGCGATGCACCAGCCCTCCAAGTTCTGCGTCCGGAGCCGAAGAAATTGGATTCCTGTCTCCGCGCGAACAGCGGGCTGGGGCAGCCGGTCATCCCGCCCTGGCGCGCCCTGCCCCGTCAAATCCGCAGCCTGTCGCACACCGGTAGCACTCGCCGCCCCGGATCCGTACAGTGTCAACATCGAAACGAGTGTTGGCGGAAATGCAAATGAACATCCATCTCGGCGTACGTACCCTTGCCCTGCTGGCCGTCGTGGCGGCCGCGACGCTCATCCTTGTGCACGCGGGCGGGGCGCCCGATCCGGCCCTGAACGCCATGCTATTGCTGGGCCGAAATTAATACCGCCCTGCCGGGAGTAACGATGGGCAAACTGGAATACCTCGAGGCGCTCAAGCGGGCCATGCTCGGCCTGCCACCCGACGTACAGGCCAAGACACTGGCCTATTACGAGCAGCGCTTCGTCGACGGCGTCGCTGCCGGACGGGGCGAGCCGGACGTGGCGCGCGAGCTCGACGATCCGACCAGGATCGCCATGACCCTGCGCGCAAGCGCCCACCTGGACGCGTTCACCGAGAAGAAGAACCCGGCGAACGAGTTCGCCGAAAAGCGCAACCCGGCCAACGTGCTGCGCGTCGCCGTATCCGCCGTCGGCCTGGCCATCTTCAACCTGTTCATGATCGTGCCGGCGATGGTCTACTCGGCGCTGCTGTTCGCCCTGTACGTGTGCGCGCTGACGTTCTACCTGGCCGGCATCGCGACGACGGCGAGCGGCCTGGCCGGCGCCAACGAACTCGTACTGGACTGGCCGAGCCGCTTCGTCACCATCGACGACGACGGGCGCGGGCGCCAGATGCGCATCGAGATCGGCAGCCACGGCATCAACGTCACCCAGGAGCGGCCGCAGATCGCGGACCCGCTGCCGCCCGCCGATCCGGACGCCGGGGCCGACCGGAGCAGCCGCCTGGAGCGCTCGCGCGCCATGCGCGGCGCCGAGGCGCTCGCGGACAGCACGGTGCGCATCAGCACGGAGATGGACGCGGAATCGCGCACGACGCAGACCCTGTTCGGCTTCGGCCTCGTGCTGGGCGGGATCGCACTGTTCCTGCTGTCCCTCGTGATCACGCGCTATACCTTCGTCGGCCTGAAACGCTACCTCCAGATGAACCGTTCCCTGCTCAAGGGGAGCTGAGCCACCATGCGCGCGCTACTCAAAGTCGGCTTCACCCTGCTCCTCATCGCCTTCCTGCTGATCGGCGTCTCGTACAGCATGCTGCGCGCCCACGGCACGAACGGCCCGTCGAACCCGGGCGGCCGCCTGCTCACCACCGAACACCGCACGCTCGCCCAGCCGGTTGCCAAGGTCGACCTGTCCGGCCCCGTCAATCTCACCCTGCGCCAGGGCCCGACGCCGGCGCTGGAAGTCCGGGGCGAGCAGCGCCTGCTGGCCAACATCGACACGACCGTCGACGGCGACATGCTGCACATCGGCCCGCGCGGTATCCTGCTGCGCCACCGGACGCCGATCGAAGTGACGGTCACGTTGCCGTCGCTGGAATCCCTCAGCATCAACGGCAGCGGCGAGCACACCGTCAGCGGCTTCGCCGGCGACCACCTCGACGTCGCGCTCGATGGTTCCGGCAGCATGCGCTTCAACGGCCGCTACCGCGAGATCATGGCCGCGATCCACGGCAGCGGCGACATGGAGCTGACGGGCGGCACGAGCGACACGGTGGATGCCGCCGTCATCGGCAGCGGCCGCCTCACGCTCGTCGGCTCGACGCGCGCGCTGCATGCGGAGTTGCGCGGGTCCGGCGACCTGGATGCGCGCCACTTGCGCGCCGACGAGGTCGACCTGGCGCAGGAGGGTTCGGGCGACAGCGCGGTGTATGCCCGCAAGCGCCTGCATGCGGACCTGACCGGCAGCGGCGAGGCGCGCGTCTTCGGCAATCCGGACGAGCGCTCCGTCAGCCGCAAAGGCAGCGCGACGGTCAGCTTCGACGACAAGCGCGATTGAGCAGCCAGTCCAGCGCCGCGCGTCCCGCCGCGCGGCCGCTGCCGAAGCAGGCCGTCAACAGGTAGCCGCCCGTCGGCGCTTCCCAGTCGACCATCTCGCCCGCCACGAACACGCCCGGCAGGCCGCGCAGCATGGCGCCGTCGAGCGCCTCGAAGCGCACGCCGCCCGCGCTGCTGATCGCTTCGACGATCGGGCGCGGACGTTTCAGCACGAGCGGCAACGCCTTCAGCGCCCGCGCCAGCTTCACGGGGTCCGCGTAGTCGGCCTTGCCCAGGCACTCGTGCAGCAGCCCCGATTTCACGCCCTTGATGCCCAGGCGGCTCTGCAGATGGCTGGACATCGAGCGCGTGCCGCGCGGGCGCATCACTTCGTCCAGCACGCGCTGCGGGTCGTGGTCGGGCAACAGGTCCAGCAGCACGGTCGCCTGGCCGTCCTGTGCGATGCGGTCGCGGATGCCCGCCGACAGCGCGTACACGAGGCTGCCCTCGATGCCGGTCGCGGTGACGACGAACTGGCCCTTGCGGAACGGGCCGCCGGCCAGCGCCAGCGCGACCGTCGTCAGCGGCGCGCCGGCGTGACGCGCCGCGAAGTGATCCGACCAGTCGGCGTCGAAGCCGCAATTGGCCGGCACGAGGGGCGCCACGTCCACGCCGCACGCGGCCAGCAACGGCACCCACGCGCCGTCGGACCCAAGCCGCGCCCAGCTCGCGCCGCCAAGGGCCAGCACGGTCGCGGCGCCCGCCGTCTCCACGGTCGCTTCTCCGTCGGGCGTATCGAATACGAGGGCGCCGTCGCGCCAGCCGGTCCAGCGGTGGCGCATGTGGAACACGACGCCCGCCTCGCGCAGCCGGTGCAGCCACGCGCGCAGCAGCGGCGCGGCCTTCATGTCGGTCGGGAATACGCGGCCCGACGTCCCCACGAACGTATCGACGCCCAGGCCGTGGATCCATTCGCGCAGCTGCGCCGGGGGGAACGCTTCGACCCAGGGCTTCACCGCATCGGCGCGGGCGCCGTAGCGGCCGACGAACGCGTCATGGGGTTCCGCATGCGTGATGTTCATGCCGCCCTTGCCGGCCAGGAGGAACTTGCGGCCGACGGACGGCATCGCATCGTACACGTCGACGCTGATGCCGCCCGCGGACAGCACCTCGGCCGCCATCAGGCCGGCGGGGCCGCCGCCGATGACGATGGCGCGATGGGAATGGGTTTCGATTGGCTGGGACATGGCGATCGCGGGAGGGAAACGAGAAAACGCGGAGGCGAGCATTGTAGTCGAACGGGCGCCAAAAAAGGATGTAAAGGAAGCTTGACATCGCCTTGCACGCGACCTACGATGTAAAGCATACTTTACATGAGGAGGTGTGCGATGCATGAGAAGCGTGTCGGCCGGGCCTACCGCAGCGAATTGTTGACGGCCATCGTCGTGTATGTCGTACTGCTGCTCGCGTCGATCCGGTACGGCCGCCCGCTGGACGGCGGGGTCCTGCGCACTGTCGTCCTGCTGTCGCCGATGATCGGTTTCTGCCTGATGATCCGCGCCATCGCCCGCCACGTGGCCCGCATCGACGAATACCAGCGCATGCGTCTCCTGGAAAGCCTGACGCTCGCGTTCGGGATCACCGGCGCGGTCACGTTCAGCTACGGCTTCCTCGAGACGGCGGGCTTCCCTAAGCTGTCGATGTTCAGCGTGTGGATGGTGATGGGCGTCAGCTGGGGTGTCGCGAGCACCATCCTGTCGCTGCGCGCCCGCCGGGCCGTCGAATCATGAAGAACGCCATCCGCGACCTGCGCGCGGCGCACGGCTGGAGCCAGGCGCACCTGGCCGAGCTGCTGGACGTCTCGCGCCAGACCGTCATCGCCATCGAGACGGGCCGCTACGACCCGAGCCTGCCGCTGGCCTTCGCGCTGGCCAGGCTGTTCGGACAACCGATCGAAACCATCTTCTTCCCCGACCAGGAGACCGCATGAACCTCTTACGCAACAAAACACTGTTCGCCGCCATCGTCGTCACGCTGTGCATGAGCACCGCCCATCACAGCCGCGCCGCCGACGCCGCGCCGGCGACCAACCGCTACGCCGCCACCATCGCGCCGGCCGAACGCTTCGAAGTGGGTGGCGTATTGGTCGAGCGACACGGTGGCAAGGGACGCCCGCTGATCCTGATCCCGGGTCTGGCGAGCGGCAGCTGGGTGTGGCAGGACACGATCCGCGCCTTCGCGCCCGACCACGCCGTCTACGTCCTGACCCTGCCCGGCTTCGACGGCCGCCCGCCGGCCGGCCCCGCGCCGTTCGCGGCCGCGCGCGCCGCCGTCGAGGAGCTGATCGCGAGCCGCCGGCTCGACAAGCCCGTCATCGTGGGCCACAGCCTGGGCGGCATCCTCGCGCTCGCGGTCGGCGAGGACAAGCCGGCGCTGGTCGGCGGCATCGTCAGCATCGACGGCCTGCCCGTGATGCCCGGCGCGGAAGACATGACGCCGCCGCAGCGCGCCCAATTCGCCGAGCGCATGCGCGCCCAGGTGGGCAACCAGCCGCCGGAGCGGTTCGCGCAGCAGCAGCAGGGTTATATGCGCACGATCGGCGTGATGGACATGGCCAGGGCCGATGCACTGGCCCAGCTGACGGCGCGCAGCGATCCGGCGTCCGTCGGCACGTGGGCCGCCGACGTCGTGACCGTGGACCTGCGCCCCGGCCTCAAGGCGATCCAGGCGCCGGTGCTGGCGATCGTGCCCTACCTGGACCTGGACAGCAGCCAGCAGGGTCTCACGCCCGCGGCCAAGGCCGACTACTACCGCGCGCTGATGGAAGGCACGCCGAAACTGCAGGTGGCGACCATCGCGCCGTCGCGCCACTTCGCGATGTTCGACCAGCCGCAGGCCGTCACCGCCGCGATCCGCACCTTCCTCGATACGCTGTAAGCGCGTGCGCCGCCGGGCGGCCCGGGCTGGCATCATGACCATCATCGCCATCGAGGAGACGGCAGGAAGGAGATGACATGAGCTGGGACGACGTGTGGGGCACGGTACGCGAGGAATTCACCGACATCGGCGACGGCGCGAGCATCGTGCGCATCGTCGTGCGCCTGCTGGTGGCGGTGGTCCTCGGCGGGGTGCTGGGCTGGGAGCGCGAATCCGTCGGCGCGCCCGCGGGCCTGCGCACGCACATGCTCGTGTCGCTGGGCTCCGCGCTGTTCGTCCTGATCCCGCTGCAGGCGGGCATGAAGATGGAAGACCTGTCGCGCGTGCTGCAGGGCGTCACGGCCGGCATCGGCTTCCTCGGCGCCGGCGCGATCCTCAAGCAGCGCGACCGCAACGACGTACGCGGCCTCACGACGGCGGCCAGCATCTGGCTGACGGCCGCCCTCGGCGTCGCGGCGGGCATGGGCCGCGAAGCGACGGCGCTGCTGTCGACCTTGTTCGCCCTCGTCATTCTCGCCATCCTGCGGCGCTGGTCCAAGACCTGACGGTGTAAAGATTTCCCGGTTGGCCGCCGTCGGGTACAGTGCATGGCGGCGACGCCCGCGCATCCGCACGTCGTCCATCACATAAAAAGCCCAACCGGCCCAAGGAGTCCCATGCATCCCGTTCACAAGACCGCCCTCCCCATCCTGCTGCTGCTCGGCGCCGGCGCCCACGCCGCGCCGCTCACGGACGCCACGCTGCCCGCGCGCCAGGCCGACGTCGACGCGATCGTGCGCGAGATTTCGCCGCAGCGCATCCACGCCTACGTCGAAAAACTCGTAAGCTTCGGCACGCGCCACACGATGTCCGACACGGCGTCCGACACGCGCGGCATCGGCGCCGCCCGGCGCTGGATCAAGGCCGAGCTGGAACGCTGCGGCGCCGGCAAGCTGGAGGTACAGTTCCAGAGCCACGTCCATCCCGTCGCCAACCGCATCACGCGCCCGACCGAGATCGTCAACGTGGTCGCCACGCTGCCCGGCACGCAGCCGGCGTCGAAGGACCGCTACTACGTCGTCAGCGGCCATTACGATTCGCGCGTGACGGACGTGATGAATGCCACGGCCGACGCGCCGGGCGCCAACGACGACGCCTCGGGCACCGCGGCCGTCATCGAGATGGCGTGCGTAATGTCGCGCCACAAGTTCGACGCGTCGCTCGTGTTCATGACCGTCGCGGCGGAAGAGCAAGGCCTGTACGGCTCCGGGGACTACGCGGCGAAGGCGAAAGCGGCCGGCATGAACATCGCGGGCATGCTGAACAACGACATCATCGGCAGCTCGCACGACGAGAGCGGCAAGCTGGATAACGCGGAAGTCCGCCTGTTCGCGGAAGGCGTCCCGCCCGTGAAGGAGACGACGCCGGCGCTGCGCACTCTGCTCCAGACGGGCGGCGAGAACGACTCGATCACGCGCCAGCTCGCGCGCCACGTGAAGGAAACGGGCGAGCGCTACGTCCCGAACTTCAAGGTGAACATCATCTACCGGCGCGACCGCTACCTGCGCGGCGGCGACCACAGCCCGTTCCTCGACGCCGGCTACGCGGCCGTGCGCTTCACGGAACCGCACGAGGACTTCAACCACCAGCACCAGGACCTGCGCACGGAGAACGGCAGGAAGATCGGCGACCTCGTCGAATACGTCGATCCGGAGTACGTGGCCCAGGTCGCGCGCGTCAACGCGGCGTCGCTCGCGTCGCTGGCGCTGGCGCCGGCCGCGCCGCAGGACGTCAAGGTGAAAACGGCGAACCTCGACAACGGCACGGACCTCGTGTGGAAGGCGAACGCCGAGCCCGACCTGGCCGGCTACCGCATCGTGTGGCGCGACACGACCGCAGCGCAGTGGCAGGGATCGAAATTCGTCGGCAACGTGACGACGTACCGCGTCGACCTGTCCAAGGACAACCTGCTGTTCGGCGTGCAGGCCGTCGACAAGGACGGCAACGTGAGCCCGGCGACGTATCCGTTCCCCGCACGCTGATCCTCCCCCGGTCATGCAGGGCGCATGTCCCACCCTGCATGATCTGTCAAAAAACGCCGCCGACCGCCTGGCGGCGGATGTCACATTCGCGGCGCCGCAGCACGCCGCACTTCAGATCCAGCGCAAACCTCCTCGACTCTGCGGCGCGATACTGCGCCCTTGACGGCGCCCTTATGCAGCCGGTGTTTATGCTGCGCCGCATGGTTTTTTGGCCGCAATATTTTCTTGACAAGGCCACTGCTGAGCCTATTCTTATAGGCTACAAAAAATGTAAAAAGCTCGAACGATGTACGCCCATGGCGGTCGTCAAGAGGCGTCCACGATTCGTAAGGTAGTCCGTAATATCATCTTGGAGGATGTGTATGTCGGTTATCACCCGTAGGACAATGCTGGTTGGAATTGCGGCCAGTCCGCTCTTGTTGCACGCTGCATGGGCCCAGCCCACGAACCTCAAGATTTCCCATCAATTCCCCGGCGGCAGTGTCGCCGAAGGTGATTTCCGCGACCGCCTGTGCCGCATGTTCGCGGCCGAGACGGAGCGCCGGACCAAAGGCAAAGTCAAATTCTCGATCTACCCCCGCTCCACCCTGATGAAGAGCGATGCGCAGATCCCCGCCCTCGCCAAGGGCGCGCTGGACATCTCGCTGGTGCCGCTGTCGTACGCCGGCGCCGACCTGCCCGAAGTGAACATCGGCCTGATGCCGGGTCTCGTCACCTCGTACGAACAGGGCTATGCGTGGAAGAACGAAGAGATCGGCAAGGAATTCAATCGCGTGCTGGCCGACAAGGGCCTGATCATGCTGAGCTGGATCTGGCAGGCCGGCGGCATGGCGTCGCGCGGCAAGCCGATCGTCGACCCGGAAGACGCGGCCGGCCTGAAGGTGCGCGGCGGCTCGCCGGAAATGGACATGATCCTAAAGGAAGCCGGCGCCACGGTCGTCACGCTGCCGTCGAACGACATCAAGGGCGCGATGGAGAAGGGTCAGCTCGACGCGGCCATGACGTCGTCGTCGTCGCTGATCTCGTTCCGCCTCGACGAAGTGAGCAAATCCGTGACGACCGCGCGCGGCGGCACTTACTGGTTCATGCTGGAACCGCTGCTGATGTCGCGCGCCGCCTTCGAGCGCCTGCCGAAGGACCAGCAGGCCGTGCTGCTGGCGGTGGGTGCCGACCTGGAAGCGTTCGCGCGCAAATCGGCCCAGCAGGACGATGCGGCCGTGGCCGCGCTGTTCCAGGGTGCCGGCGGCCGCACGGTCGACCTGAACCAGGACTCGCTGCGCAAATGGCAGGAGCTCGCACGCGCGACGGCGTGGCGCGACTATGGGGAGCGCAATGCGAATTGCGCGAAGCTGCTGGCGCTGGCGGAGAAGACGATCGTTTGAGCGGCCGCACAACCTGACTCCGTCGTTCCCGCGAAGGCGGGAACCCAATTTCGTCGCGTAACCGTCAAGCGTGCAGTACTGCAAGCTAAATTGGGCCCCCGCCTGCGCGGGGGTGACGCTGATTGGCAGCGGGGTGACGCATACCCGCGCCGTTTAGCCGCCCGTAACTGGCGGGAAGAACGCAACTTCCCCGCCCTCCTGCACCGGCGTCCCCGCTTCGCACATCACATGGTTGAACGCCATGCGCAGCGCGCGCTCGTGCGCGAGGGCGTCGGCCCACGCACCGCCGCGCGCAATCAGGAAATCACGCACGGCGCCCACGGTCGCCACGTCCGCAGGCAGGTCCACCGACTCGCCCGACGTGCCCAGCGCTTCACGCACGCTGGCAAAGAATCGCAGATTGATCTTCATGACATCTCTCAGTACTGCAGCGACGCGAACGGAATGAAGCGCACGATGTCGCCCTTCGCGATCGCCTGGCCCGGCGGATTGTCGATCAGGCCGTCGGCCCATACCGTCGACGTCAGCACGCCGGAGCCCTGGTTCGGGAACAGATCCAGCCCGCCGGCGTCGTTGACGCGGGCACGCAGGAATTCGTTGCGGCGGTCCGGCTTCGTCCAGTCGAAATCCGCGCGCAGCGGGATCGCCTTCGGTGCCATGGCGCCCGTGACGCCCTGCAGGCGCAGCAGGAACGGCCGCACGAACAGCAGGAACGTGATGAAGCTCGACACCGGATTGCCCGGGAGGCCCAGGAAGAACGCGGAGCCCGACCCTTCACGATGCACTTCGCCGAACGCCAGCGGCTTGCCCGGCTTGACGGCGATCTGCCACATGTCCAGGCGCCCTTCCGCTTCCACGGCCGGCTTGATGTGATCTTCCTCGCCGACGGAGACGCCGCCCGACGTGATGATCAGGTCGTGCTGCGCGGCCGCGGCACGCAAGGTGTCGCGCGTGGCCTGCAGCGAATCGGGCACGATGCCGTAGTCGCTGATCTCGCAACCGAGGTTTTCGAGGAGGCCGCGCAAGGTAAAACGGTTCGAGTTGTAGATGGCGCCCGGCGCCAGCGGCTCGCCCGGCATCGCCAGCTCGTCGCCCGTGAAGAACACGGCCACGCGCACGCGCCGGCGCACGGGCAGGCGCGCGAGACCGACGGACGCAGCCAGTCCCAGCTCCTGGCTGCGCAGCCGCGTACCGGCCGGCAGGATCACGGACCCGGCGACGATGTCCTCGCCGGCGCGGCGGATCCACTCGCCCGACTGCGGCGCATGCTTGATCGTCACCTGGTCGCCGTTCGCCTCGCACTGTTCCTGCATCACGACGGCATCCGCGCCTTCCGGAATCAGCGCGCCCGTGAAGATGCGCGCGGCGGTACCCGGTTCCAGCGGCTGGCCGACGGTGCCGGCCGGCATGCGCTGGGCGATGCGCAACGTGGCCGATCCGCTTGCGCAATCGGCCGCGCGCACGGCATAGCCATCCATCTGCGTGTTGTCCGCGGACGGCACGTTCAAGCCCGACACCTGGTCGCAGGCGAGCACGCGGCCGTTGGCGGCAAGCGTGTCGACGTCCTCGACGCCGTCGACGGCACGCGCCGCCGCCAGCAGGAAGTCCAGCGCCTCGCGCACCGGCATCAGGGGCTTGCGCGCAGGCTGGTTCACTGATCGAGCCCCGTATGCGCCGCGATGAACTGCTTCATCTCGGCGACGTTCGGCTGCATGACGACGAAGCGCTGCGGCAGCGTTTCGATGTCCTCGAAGCCGGCCGGACGGGCGGCATCGGTGCCCAGCGCTTCCAGGATCGTCTCGTTGAACTTGGCGGCGAGCGCCGTCTCCAGCACGATCATCGGCACGCCCGGTTCCACGTGTTCGCGGGCGACCTTGATGCCGTCGGCCGTGTGCGTATCGATGGTGATGCCGTAGTCGTCGAACACATCGCGGATCGTCGCGAGGCGGTCGTCGTGCGTCGAGCAGCCCGACTGGAAGCCATAGTTCGCGACCAGCTTGAACTCGTCGCCGTCGCTGCCCGGCGCGCCGGACAGGTCGAAGCCGCCGTGCGTGTCGACCTTGCGGAACAGCGCGTGCGTGCGGTCCGCGTCGCGGCCGACGAGGTCGTACACGAAGCGCTCGAAGTTCGATGCCTTCGAAATGTCCATCGACGGGCTCGACGTGTGGTACGTCTCGGACGATTTACGCACGCGGTACACGCCCGTGCGGAAGAATTCGTCCAGCACGTTGTTCTCGTTCGTCGCGACGACCAGCTTCGCGATCGGCAGGCCCATCATGCGCGCGATGTGGCCGGCGCAGATATTGCCGAAATTACCCGACGGGACGGTGAACGACACTTTCTGGTCGTTCGACGTCGTCGCGCTCAGGTAGCCGCGGAAGTAGTACACGACCTGCGCCACGACGCGCGCCCAGTTGATCGAGTTCACGGTGCCGATCTTCTGGCGGACCTTGAATTCGAGGTCGTTCGACACGGCCTTGACCATGTCCTGGCAATCGTCGAACACGCCTTCGACGGCGATGTTGTGGATGTTCGGGTCCTGCAGGCTGAACATCTGCGCGGTCTGGAACGCGCTCATCTTCTTGTGCGGCGACAGCATGAACACGCGGATGCCGCGCTTGCCGCGCATCGCGTATTCGGCCGCGCTGCCCGTGTCGCCGGACGTGGCGCCGAAGATGTTCAGCTCGTCGCCGTTCTTCGCCAGCGCATATTCGAACAGATTGCCCAGCAGCTGCATCGCCATGTCCTTGAAGGCCAGGGTCGGGCCGTTCGACAGGCCTTGCAGGATCAGCGTGCGTTCCGGCGACTGTTCCAGCACGCGCAGCGGCGTGATCTGGCTGGCGGACTCGTCGGCGCGGGCGTTCTTGTAGACCTCCGGAGTGTACGTCTTCGCCGTGAGGGCTTTCAGGTCCGCATCCGGAATGTCGGTCGCGAACTTGCGCAGGATCTCGTACGCAAGTTCCGCGTAGGACAGCTTGCGCCAGGCGTCGAGTTCGGCGCCGGTGACCTGAGGGTACTGTTCGGGCAGATACAGCCCGCCGTCCGGCGCCAGGCCGCCCAGCAGGATGTCGGAAAATTGTTGGGGATTACGTGCTGCGGACGCGCTCGTTGCGCGGGTGGACACATATTGCATACGATAGAAAAGATCGGGGTTGGCTGGCGTTGGATATTTATTATAGTCCGGACGAGCAATATTGTCTTTTTACCGAATATTGTTTTGTTATTTCGTTGGAAAATGATGCACTGCAATGCGGCGGGCGTGAAAGCCCACCGTTTGCATCAGCACGCGGCGTGATTCACCGTCACCACGTGGATCGCCAGGCCGCCCAGCGACGTCTCCTTGTACTTGGCCTGCATGTCGAATCCCGTCTGGCGCATCGTCTCGATGACGTCGTCCAGGCTGACGAAGTGCGTCCCGTCGCCTTTCATCGCCAGCGACGCCGCCGTGATGGCCTTGATCGCGCCCATGCCGTTGCGCTCGATGCACGGGATCTGCACGAGGCCGCCGATCGGGTCGCAGGTCATGCCCAGATGGTGTTCGATGCCGATCTCGGCCGCGTTTTCGATCTGGCCGTTGGTGCCGCCCAGCGCCGCGACGAGCCCCGCCGCCGCCATCGCGCACGCGACGCCCACCTCGCCCTGGCAACCGATCTCCGCGCCGGAGATGGACGCGTTCTTCTTGCACAGCATGCCGATCGCGGCCGCCGTCAGCAGGAAGTCGTGGATGCCGCGGCGCGCATCGCTCGGACGACAATCCTCGGCGTAATAGCGCAGCACGGCCGGGATGATGCCGGCCGCGCCGTTCGTCGGCGCCGTCACGACCCGGCCGCCGGCCGCGTTCTCTTCGTTGACGGCCATCGCGTACAGGCTGACCTGGTTGACGGCGTCGTGCGGCAGGTGGTTCGTCGCGTTGCGCGCCGCCCGCTCCTGGCGCCACAGCTTCGCCGCGCGGCGCTTGACGTTCAGGCCACCCGGCAACTCGCCTTCCATGACGAGGCCGCGTTCGATGCAGCCGCGCATCACGGCCCAGATGCGGTCCAGGCCCGCATCCAGCGCGTCGTTCGCCATGCGCGCGCACTCGTTCGCGCGCAGCATGGCGGGGATCGTCAGGCCGTCGCGGCTACCCTGCTCCAGCAGCTCGCGCATCGTCGAGAACGGGAACGGCACCGCGACCGTCTCGCGCGCAGTCTGCGTTTCGCCCGGCGCCGTGATGAAGCCGCCGCCGACCGAATAATAGATGCGTTCGATGACGCTGCCGTCCGCCAGCTTCAGGACGAAGCGCATGCCGTTCGGGTGGTCCGGCAGCGTGGACTGCTTGTGCCACACGAGGCCTGTGGCGCGGGTGAACGGCACCGGCTGCGTGCCGAGCAGGTTCAGCACGCCGTCCAGTTCCGCTTCCGCGAGCTTGTCCTCGACCGCGTCCGGGTCCACGTCCTGCGGCGTCTCGCCCATCAGGCCGAGGATCACGGCCTTGTCGGTGGCGTGGCCGACGCCCGTCAGCGCCAGTGAGCCATACAGATGCGCTTCGATGCCGACCGCCTCGTCCAGCGGGCCGCATTCGACGAGGAAGCGGCGCGCGGCCACCATCGGGCCGACGGTGTGCGAGCTGGATGGGCCGATGCCGATCTTGAATAGATCAAATACACTCATGTCCATGAGCAGTCTCCTTGTTGTTCTTGTCGTGGCGCGGTCAGGCCGCTTTGCTCATGTTCACGTCGACATTGGCCAGCATGTCGTCGACCATCTCGTCGACCTTGACGCGCGCCTTCCAGCCCCAGTCCGCCGTCGCGCGGCTGTCGTCGAGGTTCTTCGGCCAGGAATCGGCGATCTGCTGGCGGCTGTCCGGCTGGTACGCGATACGGAACGCCGGCAGTTTTTTCTGGATCGCGGCGGCCAGTTCGCGCGGGTTGAACGACACGCCGGCCACGTTGTACGAGGAACGGATGACGACCTGCTCCGCCGGCGCGTCCATCAGCTCGATGGTGGCGCGGATCGCGTCCGGCATGTAGATCATCGGCAGCGTCGTTTCCGGGCCGAGGAAGCATTCATACGTCTCGCCGCGCAGCGCCGCATGGAAGATCGCGATCGCGTAGTCCGTCGTGCCGCCGCCCGGGGGCGACTTGTAGCTGATGATGCCGGGGTAGCGGATGCTGCGCACGTCTACGCCATACTTCGCATGGTAGTACTCGCACAGGCGCTCGCCGGCCAGCTTGCTGATGCCGTAGATCGACGTCGGGTCCATGATCGTGTACTGCGGCGTGGATTCGCTCGGCGTGTTCGGGCCGAACGCGGCGATCGACGACGGCCAGAAGACCTTCAGCGGCCTGCCGGCTTCGCCCCGTTCGCGCGCGATCTCGAGGATGTTCAGCAGGCCGTCCATGTTCAGCGTCCACGCCTTCAACGGCGCCTTCTCGCCCGTGGCCGACAGCAGCGCCGCCAGCTGGTACACCTGGGTGATGTCGTCGTCGACGATCAGGCGGGCCACCGCGTCCTTGTCGAGCACGTCGACACGGACGTAGCGCGCGGCGCCGTAGATATTGTCCGTGCCGATGTCCGCCGCGATCACGTTGGCCGCGCCGTGCTGCTGCGCGAGGGCGGTGACCAGTTCACTGCCGATCTGGCCGTTGGCGCCGATGATGAGGATGCGTTCCATGCTTGTTTTCCTTGCTCTTTGTGCGGCTTCGTGAGCCGGTTCCCGGCGCTTCGCTTCGTGGGCGGCGCATCCGGTCGATCGATGGTCCTGGCGGCGCGGTCAGGCGGCCTTGATGATGCCCAGTTCGCGGCCGGCCTGCTCGAAGGCGCCCAGCACCTTGTCCAGCTGTTCGCGGGTATGCGCGGCCGACAGTTGCACGCGCACGCGCGCCTGCCCCATCGGCACCACCGGGTAGAAGAAGCCCGACAGCAGCACGCCCAGTTCGAACATGCGGGCCGCGAATTTCTGCGCGACGGGTGCGTCGAACAGCATCACCGGCACCACCGGGTGCGTGCCCGGCTTGATGGTGAAGCCGATGCGCTCGATCTCGCGGCGGAAATAGGCGGTGTTCTCGTGCAGGCGGTCGCGCAGCTCGGTCGACTTGCCGATGCGGTCCAGCACCGCGAGCGACGCGCCGGCAATCATCGGCGCCAGCGTGTTCGAGAACAGGTACGGACGCGATTTCTGGCGCAAGGTCTCGATGACTTCCTTGCGGCCCGAGGTAAAACCGCCCATCGCGCCGCCCAGCGCCTTGCCCAGGGTGCCCGTGATGATGTCGATCTTGCCGATCACGCCGCAGTGCTCGTGCGTGCCGCGCCCCGTCTTGCCCATGAAGCCGGACGCGTGCGACTCGTCGATCATCGTCAGCGCGCCATATCGTTCGGCCAGCGCCACGATCCTGTCGAGTTGCGCAATCGTGCCGTCCATCGAGAACACGCCGTCCGTGACGATGATCTTGTGGCGCTTGCCCGCGTCCGTCGCGGCCTGCAACTGCTGTTCCAGGTCGGCCATGTCATTGTTGGCATAGCGGTAGCGCGCGGCCTTGCACAGCCGGACGCCGTCGATGATCGACGCGTGGTTCAGCGCATCCGAGATGATCGCGTCGTTCTCGTCGAACAGCGGCTCGAACACGCCGCCGTTGGCGTCGAAGGCGGCCGCGTACAGGATCGTGTCTTCAGTGCCGAGGAAGTCCGACAGCTTCTTCTCGAGCTCCTTGTGCACCGTCTGCGTGCCGCAGATGAAACGCACGGACGACAGCCCGTAGCCGTATCGCTGCAGCGCCGCTTCGGCCGCCTTCTGCGTCTCCGGGTCGCCCGACAGGCCGAGGTAGTTGTTGGCGCACATATTGATCAGCGTGCGGCCATCGTCGGCGACCACTTCGGCGCCCTGGCGCGAGGCGAGCACGCGTTCGGGCTTGAACAGGCCTTCGGTCTTGAGCGTGTCGAGTTTCTGCTGGAGGCCGCTATAGAATGCTTGATCGCTCATGTTTCCTCGTCCTTGTCGGTTGGCGAATGGTATAGTGTGGATTCGTTCGATGTATGGAACTTGTTCTATATTTCGAACAGAAATTCAATATATTGAATATTACTCCCAGCCATTGAACTTGGCAAGCAAGCTCCATGAACAACAATACCAGCGCTCCGCCGGAAGTCGGCGCCACCCTGCAACGGCTGCGACTCGCGCGCGGCCTGACCCTGGAAGACCTGTCGCGCATCGCCGGCGTCTCCAAATCGATGCTGTCGCAGATCGAACGCGAAAAAGCCAACCCCACCATCGCCATCACGTGGCGCCTGGCCAATGCGCTCGGCGTGCAGATCGGCGAATTACTATCGTCCGAAGTGCGCGCCGTCGACCTGATCCGTGTCGTCGACGCCCATGAAATCCCCACCTTGCCCGGCAGCCACGCGGGCTACTCGCTGCGCATCCTGGGACCGATGGACCTTGCCGGCAAGTATGAATGGTATGAACTGACATTGCAGCCGGGCGGCGAACTGGCGTCGCAGGCCCATGATCCTGGTACCAATGAGCATTTGACCGTGGTAACAGGGACGGTGGAATTGGAGGTCGGGGCCGAGAAGCGGAAAATCAAGCACGGTGCGACGGCGCGTTATCCGGCCGACCAGAATCATGCCATCCGGAATGCCGGCAAGACGGAGGCGAAGGCCTTGCTGGTGGTTGTGCACCGGTAAATGAAAAAACCCCGCACACGGCGGGGTTCATTCCTGGCGCCTGGGCGCCCGTAATACCTGCGGCTCGCGCTTACAGCGGCGGCGTATGGCGATACGACGCGCCGACGGTTTCGATGGCGCGGCGGGCTTCCTGGCAGAATGCGCGGAACAGACGGCCGAGCTTGCTCTCAGCGGTCAGGCGGGTCGAGGTCGGGATCGTGGTCGTGGCGTTCATGGCAACTCCATTCATCATTTCGTTCAGTGATGAATCCAGTGTACGCCGCCGGCAGATATCAATCCAATTTCCTTTTCCGATCACCGCGATATGTTTTTGTGATGTCTCCCCGCTGCCATATTGCGTGCGATGACAGCGGGGATCACGCAAGCTTATATCTCCGCGCCGCCCGCGGCGGTGGGCGACACCTCCACGTCGAGCGCCTTCGTCAGGAAGCCCCAACGGTCGGCCACTTCTTCGATCTGCTTGCTCGTCGGCTTGCCCGCGCGACGATGGGTTGTCGGCGGATGCCGCTAAGCACGAGAACCCGACTCAGCTGTCAGGACGACAACACCGCCGGGTTCACGCGGCACGCGGCTCCGGTCCCACGTACGACCGGGCACTCTGCCACTGGCGCCGCATGTCGTCCGCGCTCGCGATCTGTTCCTCCGACAGGCGGCGCGCGACGATCGCCTTGTTCGCGCCGGCGGCCGGGTCGCCGGCGTCGGCCGCCAGCAGCATCCACATGTACGAGCGCACGGTATCGCGCGCGACGCCGCGGCCGCTGTTGTACATGCCGCCCAGGTTGTACTGGGCCAGTGCGTGGCCCTGTTCGGCGGCCAGCCGGTACCAGTGCACGGCCTGCGCGTCGTCCTGCGCCACGCCCTGGCCGTTCGCATACATGACGCCGAGATTGTTCTGGGCGCTCGCGTCGCCCTGCTCGGCGGCGCGCCGGTACCACGCCGCCGCCAGCGCCTCGTCGCGGCGCACGCCCTGGCCGTTCGCGTACATCACGCCGAGCGTGAACTGGGCCTTCGCGGCGCCCTGCTCGGCCGCGCGCCGGTACCAGTACAACGCCTGCTCCGGATCGCGCGCGACGCCGCGTCCGAACGCGTAGCGGTTGCCCAGGTTCACCTGGGCCAGCACGTGGCCCTGCTCGGCCGCGGCCAGCGTCCACGCCAGCGCGGAGCCGCTCCAGCGCGCCCCATCGCCCGCGCCCGCGAGCGCCTCCGCGTCGGCCGCGCCCAGCAGTTGCGCGAGGCTGAACTGCGCTTCCGCGTCGCCCTGCTCGGCGGCGCATTCGAGCCAGGCGCGCGCGCCCTGCGCGTCGGACGGCAACCCATGCCCCACCAGGTACGCGAGCCCCAGCAGGCGCTGCGCCGGCGCATGGCCGCGCGCGGCCGCACGCCGGAACCAGTACAGCGCCTCGGCCTCGCTGCGCGCCACGCCCTCGCCGCCGCGGTACATCAGGCCGAGGCAGACGGCGGCCTCGGCATCGTCCAGCAGCGCGGCCTTGCGGAACCACGCCATCGCGAGCGGCAGGCTGCGCGCGACGCCCTCGCCGTCCCGGTAGCACGTGCCGAGCAGCCGCTGGGCGCTGGGCAGGTCCTGCTCGGCGGCCTTGTAGTACCAGGCGACCGCCTCGGCGGCATCGCGCACGACGCCCCGCCCGGCCCGGTACAGGTCGCCCAGGTTCTGCTGCGCCGACGCGTCGCCCTGGGCGGCGGCGCGGCCGAACCAGTACGCCGCCTCGTCGTCGGACTGCGCCACGCCCCGCCCAAGGAAATACATGCTGCCCAGGTGGTTCTGGGCGAACGCGAGGCGCTGGCGCGCGGCCCGCTCCAGCCACCGGCAGGCGGCGACGTCGTCCTGCGGGGCACCGTCGCCTTCCTTGTACATCATGCCCAGGTTGAACTGCGCAAAGGCATCGCCACACGCGGCGGCGCGGGCGAACCAGGCGAGCGGGCCGGCGCGCGGGAGGGACTCGTGACTGTGCATGCGGTAGCTCCTGACGGACTCGCGTTGAGGCCAAAGAATTGCCAAAAGTGTAATGACGAGATGCATTACGGATTTGACGTGCGCCAACGTGGAGGGGATGGACGACGGCAAAAACGACGTCGGCGCGACGGCTCGGCCGGCGAGGACAGTGCCACGCGACGAAGCCCTACTGCGTGCAGGAAATAAGAGGCCGGATCAGGCCGTTGCGCGCCGCCCGGACGCGTACACGCCCATGAACGCGTCGACCTTCGCCGCCGCCACGCGGTTCAGCGCGACGAGCAGGTCCGGATCGACGCCCGCCAGCCCGTAGGCGTCGCCGAGGTGGCGGCCGATATGCAGCAGCAGCTGGGCGGCCACTTCGGCGTCGGCCTCGGCCCGGTGGGCGTTGCCCTTGAAGACGATGCCGAGCGCACGCGACAACTGGCCCAGCTTGTAGCTCGCCATGCCGGGGAACACGCGGCGCGACAGCTTCAGCGAGCACACGAGCCCGGCATGCCGGCAACCGTGTCCGAGCAGCGCGCCCTCGGCCTTGAGGAATTTCTCATCGAAGCTGGCATTGTGCGCGGCCAGCACGTCGTCGCCGATGAACTCGATGAGCGCGGGCACGACCTCGGTGGCCGGCGGCGCGCCATCGACCATCGCCTGCGTGATGCCCGTCAGCTGGGTGATGAACGACGGCACGCGCACGCCGCAGTTCACCAGCGAGACGTAGCGCTCGACGATCCGGCCGTCCGCGATGCGCAGGGCCGCGACCTCGGTGATGCGGTCGCCGGCGCCGGGCGACAGGCCGGTGGTCTCGAAGTCGAGCATGACGATGGGACGTTCGAACACGGTACTTCCTTTCTTCAACCAGATCGCGTTAACCAAACTTGCGGGCGGCGTCGATCGCCAGTCCGGCGCCGATGCTGCCGAACAGGTCGCCCTCGACCCGGCGCGCGTCCGGGACGATGGCGGCGATCCGCTCGCGCAGGCTCGCCACGCCGCTGGAGCCGCCCGTGAAGAACACGGTATCGACGCGCTCGGGCCCGATGCCCGCTTCGTCCAGCAGGCGCTGCACGGTCGCGCCGACGCTGTCGATCATGCCGGCGATCGCGCCCGTGAACAGGTCGCGGTGGATGCGCAGCAGTTCGGGCGGTTCGAGGCGGTCGAGGTCGAGCGCCACTTCCGGCGTGTCCGACAGGCCGATCTTCGCTTCTTCCACGCGCATCGCGAGCCAGTGGCCGGCGCGGTCGTCGATGAGGCGCTGCAGGCGCTTGAGCTTGTCCGGCTCGGCCGCGTCGCGCACGAGGTCCGCGAGCTGCGCGACGCTCTTGCGCGTATAGGCCTGGTTGATCGTGTGCCACGTCGCCAGGTTGAAATAATAGCTCGACGGCACCGAGGCTCCCGACAGCAGCGTGCTGCCATGACCCAGCAGCGGCATGACGGACGCGAGGCTCAGGTATTTGTCGAAGTCCGTGCCGCCGATGTGCACGCCGCCGGTGGCGAGGATGTCGTCGCGGCGGTCCAGGCGGTCCGCGCGCGCCGGCCCCAGGCGCACGAGCGAGAAGTCGGACGTGCCCCCGCCGATGTCGGCGATCAGCACCAGCTCCTCGCGTTCGATGCGGGATTCGTAGTCGAACGCGGCCGCGATGGGTTCGTACTGGAAGCCGATCTCCGCAAAGCCGACGGAACGGGCGATGTCGGCGAGCGTGTCCTCGGCGAGGCGGTCCGCCTCCGGATCGTCGTCGACGAAGTACACGGGGCGGCCGAACACGGCGCGGTCGAAGCCGCGGCCCGCCTCGCGCTCGGCGCGGCGCTTGACCTCGCCGATGAAATGGCCGAGCAGTTGACGGAACGGCAACGCGCGCCCCGCGACTTCCGTCTGGCCATCCATCAGGCTGGTGCCCAGCAGGCTCTTCAGCGACCGCATCAGGCGCCCGTCATAGCCCTCCAGGTAGTCGGCCAGGGCGGCGCGGCCATAGCGCACCTGCTCGTCGTCCGCGTTGAAGAACACGACGGACGGCAGGGTCGCCTTGCCGTCCTCGAGGGGCAGCAGCGTGGGTTGGCCGGGCCGCACCCAGCCGACGGTGGAATTGGACGTGCCGAAATCGACGCCGCAAGCGTTGGCCATGGAAGTCTCTCGATGAAAGGGGCGAGATGTTACCAGATTCCGGCCGCGGAACCAACGCCGGCCCGGCTTGTCTCATGCACACGACGCCAACGGAGCAGACATGACGACGACGGCAGGCAGTTCCGATTACGCCCCCGGCGGCCATTCCGGCGCGCACGCGCACCCGCACGGGTGGCGGCGCTGGCTGTTCGCGACGAACCACAAGGACATCGGCACGCTGTACCTGTGGTTCTCCGTCACCATGTTCATGGTCGGCGGCGTGCTGGCCCTGCTGATCCGGCTGGAACTGTTCCAGCCCGGCCTGCAATTCTTCCAGCCGGAGCTGTACAACCAGTTCGTTACGATGCACGGCCTCGTGATGATCTTCGGCGCCATCATGCCCGCCTTCGTCGGCTTCGCGAACTGGATGGTGCCGCTGCAGGTAGGCGCGGCCGACATGGCGTTCGCCCGCATGAACAATTTCTCGTTCTGGCTGCTGCCGCCCGCCGCGATCCTGCTCGTGGGCTCGTTCTTCGTCGCCGGCGGCGCCAACGCGGCCGGGTGGACCATGTACCCGCCCCTGTCGGTCCAGATGGGCCCGGGGATGGACATGACGATCTTCGCCGTGCACATGATGGGCGTGTCGTCCATCATGGGCGCCATCAACATCATCACGACGATCCTGAACCTGCGCGCGCCCGGCATGTCGCTGATGAAGATGCCGATGTTCTGCTGGACGTGGCTGATCACCGCCTACCTGCTGATCGCCGTGATGCCGGTGCTGGCGACGGCCGTCACGATGATCCTCACCGACCGCCATTTCGGCACGACGTTCTTCAACGCGGCCGGCGCCGGCGATCCCGTCATGTACCAGCACATCTTCTGGTTCTTCGGCCACCCCGAGGTCTACATCATGATCCTGCCCGGCTTCGGCATCATCTCGCAGGTCATTCCGGCGTTTTCGCGCAAGCCCCTGTTCGGCTACGCGTCGATGGTCTATGCGACGGCCGCCATCGCCATCATCTCGTTCATCGTGTGGGCGCACCACATGTTCACGACCGGCATGCCCGTCACGGGCCAGCTGTTCTTCATGTATGCGACGATGCTGGTCGCCGTCCCCACGGGCGTGAAGGTGTTCAACTGGGTCGCCACGATGTGGAAGGGGTCGCTCAGTTTCGAAAGTCCGATGCTGTTCGCCGTCGGCTTCATCTGGGTGTTCACGATCGGCGGCTTCACGGGCCTCATCCTCTCCGTGGCGCCGATCGACGTCCAGGTGCAGGATACTTACTACGTGGTCGCGCACTTCCATTACGTGCTGGTGGCCGGGTCGCTGTTCGCCCTGTTCGCCGGCTATTACTACTGGGCGCCGAAATGGACCGGACACATGATCGACGAACGACGAGGGCGTTTTCACTTCTGGAATTCGCTCGTCTGGGTCAACGTGACCTTTTTCCCGATGCACTTCCTCGGGCTGGCGGGCATGCCGCGCCGCTACGCCGACTATCCCGTCCAGTTCACGGACTTCCACGCCATCACGTCCGTCGGCGCCCTGCTGTTCAGCCTGTCGCAGGTGTACTGGCTGTTCCGGATCGTGATTCCGAACATCCGCGGCGGCGCGCCTGCACCGCCGAAGCCGTGGGAAGGCGCGGAAGGCCTCGAATGGACCGTCCCCAGCCCGGCGCCCTTCCACACGTTCGAGACGCCGCCGCTCGTCAAGTGAACCCGCGAGTGCCTCCATGACGCGCGAATGGACATTGCGGCGCAATTGCTCCCTGTCCCCGCGCCAGGTCGCACGCGCGTATGCCGTCCTGTGTCTCGGCTCGCTCGCCGTCGCGCTCGGCTTTCTCCTCCACGGCATCTGGTTCGTCCTCGCGTTTTCCCTGATCGAGCTGGCACTCGTGGGGCTCGCCCTCCTCGTCTACGCGCGCCACGCGACGGACCACGAGCGCATCGCCCTGTCCGAGTCCGGCCTGCTCGTCACCTGCGTCCAGGCCGACCACCGGGAACTCGTGCGGCTCGATCCCCTGTGGACCCGCGTCGTCGTGCCGGACGAACGCCGCCGCACGCTGATCCAGCTGGAATCGCGCGGGGTCAAGGTGGAGATTGGACGCTTCGTAAACGATTCCCGGCGCCGCCAGGTGGCGCGCGAACTGCGCCAGGCGCTGCGCAGCGTGTCCGCGATGCGCTAGCGCAACGTTGTCAATACGTTCCTGGCTGAAACGAAGCGAGCTGGGATATCCGCATTCCCACTCCTACGGACGGCTTTCTCGTCGAGCTGATCCGTGTAAGCCGCGTCCGACAACCACACGGCAACGCGACCGATGTTTCTATTTTTTTATGTTTTGCATAATGCGGTATCTGCTTTGCCGCACCGCGTTGGTGCGCCCATTGCGCAAGTTTCCCAGGAGAGAAGAACAACATGAGCGTTACGCAAGGATATGCAATCGTCGTGCACGGCGGCGCCGGCAGCCCGCGCGCGTACGACGACGGCTGCGAGCGCGCGGCGCAGCAGGCCGTCGAGGAGCTGGCCATCAGCGCCGACGCGCTCGAGGCCGCCATCGCGGCGGTCGTATCGATGGAAGACGACGGCCGCTTCAATGCCGGCAGCGGATCGGTCCTGTGCCTGGACGGCGCGACCGTCGAGATGGACGCCTCCATCATGGACACGCGCGGCCGCCTCGGCGCCGTCGCCTGCGTGCAGGGGGTCAGGAACCCCGTGCTGCTGGCGCGGGCCGTCGCCGATACACCGCACTGGCTGCTGGCCGGCGACGGCGCCGCCCGCTTCGCCGCCGCCATCGGCCACCCGACCCACATCACCATCTCCGACCACCAGCGCCAAGCGCACGAGAAAGTCGTGCGCGAACTGGCGGGCAGCGTGCCCGCGATGCCCGGGATCTCGGAAGAAGCGAAAGCCTTCCTGCGCTTCTGGAATTACCAGACGCCGCTCGACCTGCCCGCGCACGCCGCATGCGACACCGTCGGCGCCGTCGTGCGCGGACCGGACGGCCACTTCGCCGTCGCGCTGTCCACGGGCGGCTCGGCGCCGTCGCTGCTGGGCCGCGTGGGCGACACGCCGATCATCGGCAGCGGCTTCTACGCCGGCCCCCAGGGCGCCGTCGCGGCCACGGGCATCGGCGAACAGATCGTGCGCCACCTGCTGGCGCGCACGGTGTACGGCTGGATCGAGGACGGCATGCCGCTCGAACTAGCCCTCCAGCGCGGCGTCGACCTGTTCGATCCGAAGGTGCCCGTCGGCCTGATTGCCGTGACGCGCACCGAAGCCGCTGCGCACAGCAACCAGGACATGCCCCACGCAAGGATCGTCCAACCATGACCGCACAGGACAAGAACGCCATCGCCCAGGCGGAACAGGCGGAACAGGTCGCCAAGAGCCATGGCCACCTCGTCATCATCGGCGGGGGCGAAGACAAGCAGAACGACATGGCGATCCTGAAACGCTTCGTCGAGCTGTCCGGCGGGCCGGGCGCGAAGATCGTCGTCATCACGGCGGCGAGCAGCGTCGCGGTGAACATGTGGGACACGTATGAGCGCGCGTTCGCGGACCTGGGCGTCACCCGCCACTCGCACCTGCACCTGCAGAGCCGCCATGACGCGAACGACGACAGGCATATCCGCGACGTCGCCGACGCCGACGGCATCTTCATGACGGGCGGCGACCAGAAACGCCTGCTCGCGGTCATCGGCGGCACGGCGCTGGACACCGCGATGCACGCCGCACTCAAGCTGCGCGGCGCCTGCATCGGCGGCACGAGCGCCGGCGCCTCCGCCATGTCCGGCCACATGCTCGCGCAGGGCCGCGCGGAACTGCATCCCGAAAAGGGCTCCGTGAGCCTCGGTGCGGGCCTCGGTTTCCTGCACAAGGTCGTCATCGACCAGCATTTCTCCGAACGCCAGCGGCTGTCGCGGCTGTTGTCCGTCGTCGCCCAGAACCCGTATTTGCAGGGGATCGGGATCGACGAGGACACGGCCCTCGTCGTCGAGCGCGGCGTCGGCATCGAAGTGGTGGGCCAAGGCGCCGTCACCATCGTCGACGGCCGGACGATGTCGACGAACGTGGCGGAGATCGCCAATCACGAGACGCCGGAACTGATCGACGTCCGCCTCCACCTGCTGCCAGCCGGCAGCAAATACGCACTACCCGGCAATGACGGCGACGACGCAAGACGCATCCCGCAGCCCCTGCTCGGGTTCTTGGAAAACATCACGAAACGGAATCCGATCTCATGAACATCGTAGAACAACGCTTCCTGCGCGGCCCGAGCCTGTATGCCGCGACGCCCTGCCTGCTGGCCGTGATCGACCTCGCCGGCCAGCAGAACGCGGCCGGCCTCGGCGCGCGCCTGTTGGCCCTCCTGCCGGCGGTGCCGGCCGAAGCGGCGGCGCGCCTGTCGGACTGCCAGGCCGCGCACGAAGCGCTCGAACCCGTGGTGATGGAATTGCAGCGCCTCGCCGGCGCGCCTGGCACCTTCGGCATGACGAAGACCGATCCCGCCAGGCCGGCACAGGCCCGCGTCGTCTGCGGCTACACGGTGGAACAGGTCGCGGGCCAGGCGCTGCGCACGGCGGCCGCGCTGATCGATGCATGCGCAGGCCATGTGCCGTTCGACCTGGACGCCGCGCTGGACGACCTGCGCGACACCGCGCACCGCCACGCCATCGGCACGAGCACCGCGGCCGTGCTGGCGGCCGCGCACCGGCGCGGCATCCCGAGCCTGCGCCTGATCGAGGAAGCGAACCTGTTCCAGCTGGGCTGGGGCAGCCGCCAGAAGCGCCTGCAGGCGACGATCACGGGCGCGACCAACCACGTCGCCGTCGGCATCGCCAGCGACAAGCAGCTGACCAAGACGCTGCTCGACCAGGCCGGCGTCCCCGTGCCGGCGGGTTCCACGGTCACCACGCTCGAACAGGCGCTGCGCGAAGCGCGCCGCATCAAGGGACCGGTGACGGTGAAGCCGCTGGACGCGAACCAGGGCAAGGGCGTGACGGTCAACTGCGCGACCCAGGACGAGATCGCGCGCGCGTTCGAATTCGCCTGCAAATACGGGCGCCACGTCATCGTCGAGGAATTCCTGCAGGGCCGCGACTATCGCGTGCTCGTCACGGGCCGCAAGGTGGCCGCCGCGTCGTGGCGCCGGCCGCCGCACGTGACCGGGGACGGCGTGTCGACGGTGCGCGAACTGGTCGAGAACGAAAACCGCAACCCCGCGCGCGGTGACGGCCATGCGAACATCCTCACCAAGATCCCGCTGGACGACCTCGCGCTGCAGGTGCTGGCGAACCAGGGCCATGACCTGGACTCGGTCCCCGCGGAAGGCAGCGTGGTCGACCTGCGCGGCAACGCCAACCTGTCCACCGGCGGCACCGCGGAGGACGTGACGGACCTGCTGCCGGAAGAAACCCGCGACATCTGCATCCGCGCCGCGCGCACGATCGGGCTGGACGTCGCAGGCATCGACATCGTCTGCCAGGACATCGCGCGCCCGCTGCGCGAACAGAACGGCGGCATCATCGAAGTCAACGCGGCGCCGGGCATCCGCATGCACCAGTACCCGAGCCGCGGCACGCCGCGCGACGCTGGCGCCGCCATCGTCGACGCGCTGTTCGGCGAGGACGACGGCCGCATTCCCGTCGTCGCCGTGACGGGCACGAACGGCAAGACGACGACCAGCCTCCTGACCGCGCACGTGACGCGCCTCGCGGGCCTGCGCACGGGCGTGACGACGACGGAAGGCGTGTACATCGACGGCGAACGGATCGTGAAAGGCGATTGCACCGGGTACCGCTCGGCGCGCACCGTCCTCGCGTCGCCCGATGTCGACTTCGCCGTGCTGGAGACGGCGCGCGGCGGCATCCTGAAACGCGGCCTCGCGTTCGACCGCTGCGACGTCGCCGTCGTGCTGAACGTATCGGCCGACCACCTGGGCCTGGACGGCATCGATACGGTCGAGGAACTCGCGCGCGTGAAGTTCGTGATCGCCGAGCGGGCGCGCCGCGCCGTCGTGCTGAACGCGGAAGACGACCATTGCGTCGCGATGTCGTCCGAGCTGGCGCATGGCGTGGAAATCCTGTACTTCTCGCTCGACGCGGACAACCCTGTCCTGCTGCGCCACCTGGAGAACGGCGGCCGCGGCGTCTACCTGGAAGACAACACGATCGTGCTGGCGAACGGCACGCGCCACGAGGCGCTGCTGGACGTGCGCACGATGCCCTGCACCATGAAAGGCGCGGCGCGCTACAACATCGCCAACGCGCTGGCCGCCGCCGCCGCGCTCAGCGCGACGGGCTTCGGCAATATCGAGATCGCGGCCGGCCTGCGCACGTTCGTCTCCGACTGGAAGCATAACCCGCTGCGCTCGAACGTGTTCGACGTCGATGGCGTGACCGTCATCTTCGACTACGCCCACAATACGGCCGCCTATGCCGCGCTCGCGGAGACGGCACGCGCGCTGACGCCGGGCCGCCTCGTCGGCGTCGTCGCGGCGCCGGGCGACCGCCGCGACGAAGACCTCGTCGCCATCGGCGAGACATGCGCGGCCGGCTTCGACGAGCTGGTCGTGTACGAGACGGAGAACCGCGGCCGCGCGGCCGGCGAGGTGGCCGCGCTGCTCGTGCAGGGCGCGCGCCTCGGCAAGTACGAGACGGATCACCTGCAGGTGGAATTGAACGTGCACGAGGCGATCCGCGCCGGCCTCGCGCGCTGCGAGCCGGGCGACGTACTGGTGTTCGGTTGCGGCTCGGCGCTCACCGAGCTGACGGAAGCGATCCGGCCGACATCGCCCGCGACGGCGAGCAGGATCGAGGCAGAGGCAGTATAGGTGCCGCCGCTCCCGCGCAGGCGGGAACCCAAACGGCGTGTCCCAATTGGCTCAGTATGGATCCCCGCTGGTGCGGGGACGACGGATTGGATCGCGCGGCGCGGCCGACGTCGCCCGCAACAGCGAGCAGGATCGAAGCAGAGGCAGTACAGGAACCGTCGTTCCCGCGCAGGCGGGAACCCATACCGAGTGTCCCAATTGGTTCAGTATGGATCCCCGCTTGTGCGGGGACGACGGATTGGATCGCGCGGTGCGGCCGACATCGCCCGCGACGGCGAGCAGGATCGAAGCAGAGGCGGTATAGGAGCCGTCGTTCCCGCGCAGGCGGGAACCCATACCGAGTGTCCTGATCGACTCAGATTGGCTCAGTATGGATCCCCGCCTTTGCGGGGACGACGGTTTAGATCGCGCGGCGTACCAGCAATTCCTTGATCTTGCCGATGGCCTTGTTCGGGTTCAAACCCTTCGGGCACACGTCCGTGCAATTCATGATCGAGTGGCAGCGGAACAGGCGGTACGGGTCTTCCAGGTTGTCCAGGCGCTCGTTGGTCGCTTCGTCGCGCGAGTCGGCGATGAAGCGGTACGCCTGCAGCAGACCGGCCGGACCGACGAACTTGTCGGGATTCCACCAGAACGACGGGCACGACGTCGAGCAGCACGCGCACAGGATGCACTCGTACACGCCGTCGAGTTCTTCGCGCTCTTCCGGCGACTGCAGACGCTCTTTCTCCGGCGGGATCGAGTCGTTGATCAGGTACGGCTTGATCGAGTGGTACTGCTTGAAGAAGTTGGTCATGTCCACGATCAGGTCGCGGATGACCGGCAGGCCCGGCAGCGGACGCAGCACGATCGGCTGCGTCAACTCGTTCAGGTTCGTCGTGCAGGCCAGGCCGTTCTTGCCGTTGATGTTCATCGCGTCCGAACCGCACACGCCTTCGCGGCACGAGCGGCGCAGGGCGAGCGAGTCGTCGACGTCGGCCTTGATGCGCTGCAGCGCATCCAGCAGCATCTTGTCGGTGTCTTTCAGCTCGACGGTGACGTCTTGCATATAGGGCTTAGAATCCTTGTCCGGATCGTAGCGGTAAATCTTCAGGTGGACTGTGCGTGCCATTATCGGTACCTAATTAGAACGTGCGGGGCTTCGGTTTGAACGTGTCGACGGTGAGCGGCTTGGTCACGACCGGTTTGTAGTCGAGGCGGTTGCCTTCCGAGTAGAACAGGGTGTGCTTCATCCAGTTCACGTCGTCGCGCTGCTCGTAGTCGCTGTGGGCGTGGGCGCCGCGCGATTCCTTGCGCGCCGCGGCCGACACGACGGTCGCCTTGGCCACTTCGATCAGGTTGTCCAGCTCGATCGCTTCGATGCGCGCCGTGTTGAACACCTTCGACTTGTCCTTGAACGAGACGTGCTTGCGGCGCTCGTCCAGGGCCATGATTTCCTTGACGCCTTCGTCCATCAGCGCCTGCGTGCGGAACACGCCGCAGTGCTTCTGCATCGTCGCGCGGATCGCATTGGCCACGTCCTGCACCTTCTCGCCGCCGGTGGAGTTTTCCAGGCGGTTCAAACGGCCCAGCGCGTAGTCGGCGAAATCCTTCGGCAGCGCGCGATTGCGCTGCTCCTTCAGGTTCTGCGCGACGATGTGGTTGCCGGCCGCGCGGCCGAACACCACCAGGTCCAGCAGCGAGTTCGTGCCCAGGCGGTTCGCGCCGTGCACCGACACGCACGAGCATTCGCCGATCGCGTACAGGCCATTGACGACCTTCTGCGCACCGGTGCCGTCGGGCGTGACGACCTGGCCGTGGATGTTGGTCGGGATGCCGCCCATCTGGTAGTGGATGGTCGGGACGACGGGGATCGGTTCCTTCGTCGCGTCGACGTTGGCGAACTTGTGGCCGATTTCGAGAATCGACGGCAGGCGCTTGCGGATCGTGTCGGCGCCGATGTGGCGCAGGTCCAGCAGCACGTGGTCCTTGTTCGGGCCCACGCCGCGGCCTTCCTTGATCTCCTGGTCCATCGAACGCGAGACGAAGTCGCGCGGCGCCAGGTCTTTCAGCGTCGGCGCGTAGCGCTCCATGAAGCGTTCGCCGTTGCTGTTGATGAGGATACCGCCCTCGCCGCGCACGCCTTCCGTGATCAGCACGCCCGCGCCGGCCACGCCGGTCGGGTGGAACTGCCAGAACTCCATGTCCTGCAGCGGGATGCCGGCACGTGCCGCCATGCCCAGGCCGTCGCCGGTGTTGATGAAGGCGTTGGTCGACGCGGCGAAGATACGGCCCGCGCCGCCCGTGGCGAACACGGTCGTTTTCGCCTGCAGCATCATGACGTCGCCCGTTTCCATTTCCAGCGCGACGACGCCGAGGACGTCGCCGTCGGCGTTACGGACCAGGTCCAGCGCCTGCCATTCGACGAAGAAGTGCGTGCGCGAGCGGACGTTACGTTGATACAGCGTGTGCAGCAGCGCGTGGCCGGTACGGTCGGCGGCGGCGCAGGCGCGCTGCACCGGCTTCTCGCCGAAGTTCGCGGTGTGGCCGCCGAACGGACGTTGATAGATCGTGCCGTCCGGGTTGCGGTCGAACGGCATGCCGAAGTGTTCGAGCTCGTACACGACCTTCGGGGCTTCGCGGCACATGAATTCGATGGCGTCCTGGTCGCCCAGGTAGTCCGAACCCTTGACGGTGTCGAACATGTGCCAGTACCAGTCGTCCTCGCTCATGTTGCCGAGGGATGCGCCGATGCCGCCCTGGGCCGCGACCGTGTGCGAACGGGTCGGGAACACTTTCGACAGCACGGCCACGTTCAGGCCCGCTTCGGACAGTTGCAGCGCCGCGCGCAGGCCGGAACCGCCGGCGCCGACGATGACGACGTCGAAATGGCGGACGGGGATGTTGGTGTTGATTGCTGCCACGATTACACGCTCCAGAGAATTTGCACAGTCCAGGCGGCGCAGGCGAGCAGCCAGAGCACCGTGGCGATCTGCAAGGTCAGGCGGATGCCGACCGGTTTGACGTAGTCCATCCAGATGTCACGGATGCCCACCCACACGTGGTAGAACAGGCCGAAGAACGTGACCATCGTGAAGAGCTTGAACCACTGGCGGGCGAACAGGCCGGCCCAGCCTTCGTAGGTGAAGTTTTGCCCGGTCAGGAACGAGACCAGCAGGATGACGGTGAAGACGACCATCACGATGGCGGTGACGCGCTGGGCGAGCCAGTCGCGCATGCCGTAGTGCGCGCCGACGACGAGGCGGCGCTGTCCGATATTCTTGGGGGTAGCCATGATTAAATCACTCCGAACAGTTTGAGGGCGACCAGCAGGGTCAGGACCAGGCTGACGACCAGCACGTAGCGCGCAGTGCGCTGCGCCGCGTCCTTGTCCAGGGCCATGTGGTTGTCCATGAACAGGTGGCGGATACCGGCGCAGAAGTGGTGCAGGTAGCCCCAGGACAGGCCCAGGATGACGATCTTGGTGAACGGATGGCTGACGATCCCGGCGAAGTGCGCGAACGAGATCTCGGAACGGATGCTCTGCTCGAACAGGTAGAGCAGGAACGGCAGGAAGAGGAACAGCACGAAGCCGCTGATACGGTGCAGGATCGACACGATGGCCGACGGCGGCTGCTTGTAGTTCATCGTGATGTCCGTAATGTTCACGTTACGGATCGGCTGCCTTCGCTCCTGCACTTTTTTTATCGCTTCTGACATTCCAGCACTCTTCCAAGTTGATTTATGGGCCCGCCGGAACGCGTCCATGCGGCTCTCGCCGCAAAAAACTTGTCCGTGGGATACCTGTATTATCGCGAAATCTCACTATACTGTCCAATATATGGATAATCTAGGATCCATACTTTTCACAGATACCGCATGGAACTCAGACATTTACGCTACTTTGTCGCCGTCGCCGAGGAGGGCAATATCACCCGCGCGGCGGAACGGCTCGGCATCGGCCAGCCGCCGCTGAGCCAGCAGATCCACGCGCTGGAACGGGAGCTCGACGTGAAGCTGTTCCACCGCACCGGCCACGGCGTGGTGCCGACCGACGCCGGCAAGGCGCTGCTCGTCGACGCCAAGCGCCTGCTGGGCGACGTGGAGCACGCCACCCTGAACGCGCAGCGGGCCGGACGCGGCGAGACGGGCCATTTGCACCTCGGCTTCACGGCGTCCGCCGCGTTCCACCCGATCGTGCGCGCGCTGGTGCGCGAATTCCGCAATGCCTATCCCGGCGTCGGCCTGACGCTCACCGAAGGCACGACGGCGCACCTGCTGGCGCAACTCGAGGAAGGCCGGATCGACCTGGCCTTCCTGCGCCCGGGCGTGCACTCGTTCGCCGGCGTCGTCCTGCAGGACATCGCGAGCGAGTCGATGAAGGCCGTGCTGCCGGTCACGCACCCGCTCGCGCGGCGCACCCGGATCCCCCTGTCCGCGCTGGCGCAGGAACCGTTCGTGCTGATTCCCCGCGCGGCCAGCCCGATGCTCCACGACGAGATCGTCTCGGCGTGCCGCCACGCGGGGTTCGAACCGATGCCGGGCCAGCAGGCGCCGCAGCTGTCGACCGTCGTCAGCCTCGTCGCCGCGGAATTCGGCGTGTCGATCGTGCCCGCGTCCGTCAGCCAGTTCCACGCCGAAGGGGTGACGTACGTGGATATCGCGGATGCGAAAGTCCGCTCGAAGCTGGCGCTGGCGTCGCTCGAAGGGAATTCGTCGACCAAAGTGGGCAATTTCCTCGAGATCGCACGGCAGGCGCATTAATGTGACACGCATGTCTTTCAGCGCGACACCATTCCGGACTTCGGCTTAGTATGGCCGTACCCGAAGGAGTTGCGACATGGCTACACCGCTGCCCGCTGGTCTTGCACCCGATTTCCGGCTGTTGTTCGACGCGACACCCATTCCGTTGCTCGTTCTGACGCCCGATTTCACCATGATCGCCGCCAACGAGGCGCGCCTCTCTGCGACGATGACCACGCGCGAGCAGATCCTGGGACGCAACGTGTTCGACGTTTTTCCGGACAACCCGGAGGATGCCACCGCGACCGGCGCCGCGAACCTGCACGCCTCGCTCGACCGCGTGCTGCGGACCCGGGAAACCGACGCCATGCCGATCCAGAAATACGATATCCCGAAGCGCGGACCGGCCGCGAACGGATTCGAGGTGCGCTACTGGAAGCCCGTCAACGCCCCGGTACTGGATGCCGCGGGCGAGGTCGTCTACATCATCCACTGCGTGGAAGACGTCACGGAACAGGTCTTGAAACAGCAGGCGGCGGAGGCAGGCGAAGCCAGGTTCCGCCAGATTGCCGATGCCATCCCGCAGATGGTGTGGTCGGCGCTGCCGAACGGCTATCACGATTACTACAACCGACGCCATTACGACTTCGCCGGCGTGCCGGCGAGCGCCACCATCGGCGACAACTGGGGGGTCATCCTCCATCCGGACGACCTGCCGCGCACGGAGCGGGCCTGGAAACACAGCCTGCGCACGGGCGCGCCCTACGAAATCGAATACCGGCTGCGCCACTGCACGGGCGACTACCACTGGATGCTGGCGCGCGCGCTGCCGATCCGGAACGAGGCCGGCGACATCGAACGGTGGATGGGCACCTGCACCGACATCGACGACCAGAAGGCCCTGCAGGCGGCGCTGCAGGACGCCCAGGCGCGCCTGGAAGGCACGCTCGCCGCGGCGGAAGTCGGCACGTGGACCTGGGACATCCAGGCCGACCGGGTGCATGCGGACCGCAACTTCGCGCGCATGTTCCAGGTCTCCGAGGCGGACGCCGACGGCGGGCCGTCAGCCGTGTATCTCGCCATGATCCATCCGGATGACCGCCCGGCCGTCGACGCCTGCACCGCCGAATCGCTCGCCACCGGCAAGCCTTTCGAGTACCAGTACCGCCTGCGCTACCCGGACGGCGGCATCCGCCATCTGCAGGCGCGCGGCAGGATCGAAGTCGACCGCGACGGCAAGCCGGCCCGGATGCTGGGGGTCGTGCTCGACATCAGCGAGGCGAAAAAGGCCCAGTCGGCACTCAGGGAAAGCGAAAACCAGTTCCGCACGCTGGCGGAAAACATCCCGCAACTGGCGTGGATGGCGCACAGCGACGGCGCGATCTTCTGGTTCAACAACCGCTGGTTCGAGTACACCGGCACGACGCTCGCCGACATGCAGGGGTGGGGATGGGAAAAAGTCCACCACCCCGACTTCGCGGACGCGGTCAAGGCGAAGTACTACGAGCGGATCGTCCGGCAGCAGGTCGCGTGGGAGGACCTGTTCCCGCTGCGCGGCGCGGACGGCGAATATCGCTGGTTCCTGTCGCGGGCGGTGCCGATCCGCGACCGGAACGGCAGGATCGTGCGCTGGTTCGGCACGAATACCGACATCACGCTGCAGCGCGAGGCCGAAATCGCGCTGGAACAGGCCAACCGGCGCAAGGACGAATTCCTCGCGCTGGTCGCGCACGAACTGCGCAACCCGCTGGCGCCGATCGGCACCGCCGCGCAGCTGCTCGGCAAGGCAGGGACCGACGCGGACACCGTCAGGAAATACAGCGGGATCATCACGCGCCAGGTCAGGCACATGACGGAGCTCGTCGACGACCTGCTCGACGTGTCCCGCGTGACGCGCGGCCTGGTGTCGATCGACCGGGCGGAACTCGATATCCGCGACGCCATCGACGCCGCGATCGAACAATCCCGGCCCCTGATCGATGCCCGGCGCCACCGGCTGTCGGTGCGCCTCGTGCCGGAGCACGTGCTCGTCCTCGGCGACCGCACGCGCCTCGTGCAGGTGCTCGCGAACCTGTTGAACAATGCGGCGAAATACACGCCGCTGGGCGGGCGTATCGGGCTCGAACTCGAAGTCGTGACATCCAGCGTCCATATTCACGTGACCGACGACGGCGTCGGCATGGACGCGCACTTCCTGCCCCATGTATTCGACCTGTTCTCGCAGGCCGAGCAGACGCCGGACCGGTCCAAGGGCGGCCTCGGGCTCGGCCTGGCGCTGGTCCGCAGCATCGCCACCCAGCATGGCGGGAACGTGACGGCCCGCAGCGACGGCCCCGGCAAGGGCAGCACATTCACCCTGTCGCTTCCGCTGCTCGACCGCAGGCACGCCGCGCGCGACGGCTCCCTCGCGATCGCGCCGGAATCCCATCCTCTGCATATCCTGATCGCCGACGACAACGCGGACGCGGCGACGTCGCTGGCGGCGCTCCTGCAAACGGAAGGCCACACGGTCACGATCCGGCACGACGCGCACGGCGCGCTCGACGCGGCCCGGACGACGCATCCGGATGCCCTGATCCTCGACATCGGCCTGCCCGACATGGACGGCTACGAACTGTCGCGGCGCCTGCACGGGCTGCCGGAGACCGGCCATGCGGCGTACATCGCGCTGACGGGCTATGGACAGGCGCACGACCGGGTGCTCGCCAAGGCGGCGGGATTCGACCATTACTTCGTGAAGCCGATCGACATGACGGCGCTGCAGCGGGCGCTGGCGGCAGCGGCACCGGCCGCGCAGGCACACGGCTGAAGGCTTACCCCACCTGCGCCGCGATCCTGGCCGCGCTTTCCGGGTCCGTCTGCCGGATCGCCTCGACGAACACGTCCAGCGACGACCCGCACGCGAACACGAGGACGTCCCCGCGGCGGCACAGCGACAGGCCCAGGCGGATCGCCTCGCCCACGTCCAGTTCGCGGTGCAGGGTATCCGTCTTGCCGACGACCTCCTCCGCGCCCTGCAGGATCAGGTCGACGGCGCCGCCGTATGCGCGCCCGCGGCTCGACGATTCGTAGACGACCAGTTCGTCGAAACGGCCGGCGCACACGCGGCCCACGTCCAGCAGGTCGGCGTCGCGGCGGTCGCCCGGCGCCGTCACGATGCCCACCAGCTGGCCAGGCAGCAGCGAGCGCGCCATCTCCGCCAGCGCGGCATACGCGGCCGGATTGTGCGCGTAGTCGACGATCACGGTCACGCCGCGCACGTCGAACACGTTCGTGCGCAGCGGGTTGGTCTTGCCGTCGCTGACGAACGTCGAGAGGCCCGTCGCGATCTGCAGGTTGTTGAATCCCGCCGCCATCAGGCCCGCCGCCGCCGCGAGCCCGTTGGCGATGTTGTAGCGCGCGCGGCCGCCCAGCGCGATCGGCATCGCTTCCACGCGCAGCAGCTCCTGGTGGTAAGTCGCATCCGCGACGACGATCGAATTGTCCTGGAAGTAGACGGCGCGGCCGCCCTCCTCCAGGTGGCGCAGCAGCACGGGGCTGTCCGCCTCCATGGCAAAGTACACGATCTCCACGTCCGGATGCACGCGCCGCGCCATCGCCACGCACAACGGGTCCTCGGCGTTCAGCACGACGGCGCGGCTGGCCGCCAGCGGCACCACGGCCTTCACCTGCGCGAGGTCTTCGATCGTGTCCACGCCGTCCAGGCCCAGGTGGTCCGGCGATACGTTCAGCACCATGCCGATGTCGCAGCGGTCGAAGGCGAGGCCGCGCTTCAGGATGCCGCCGCGCGCCGTCTCCAGCACCGCGAACTCCACGTCCGGCGACGCGAGCACCGTGCGCGCCGACCAGTAGCCCGTGCAATCGCCCTTCGTGACTTCCTTGCCGGCGATGGTGACGCCGTGCGTCGTCGTCACGCCCGTGACCTTGCCGGCCAGGCGCACCGTGTGCGCCATCAGCAAGGTGGTCGTCGTCTTGCCGTTCGTGCCCGTGCACGCGATGATCGGGATGCGCCCGTCCGACTCGCCCATCAGCCCCTGCACGATGGCGTCGCCGGCGTCGCGCGGCGTGCCGCTGCCGGGGTGCTGGTGCATGCGGATGCCGGGCGCCGCATTGACCTCGATGACGGCGCCGCCCTGCTCCGCCAGCGGCTGGGCGATGTCGCGGCAGACGATGTCGATCCCGGCCACGTCCAGGCCGATCTTCGCGGCCGCGCGCACGCACAGGCGGCGCGTGGATTCCGGCAGCAGGTCCGTCACGTCTTCCGCCGTGCCGCCCGTGGACAGGTTGGCGTTCCCGCGCAGATACACCGTCATGCCGGCCGCGGGCACGGCGTCCGGGACGAGGTTCTGGCGCCGCAGCAGGTCTTCCGCATGGGCATCCAGCGCGATCTGCGTGAGGATGTTCGTGTGGCCCGCGCCGCGGGCGGGATTGCGGTTCTCGAGGTCGACGAGTTCGCGCACCGTGTGCGTGCCGTCGCCCACGACGTGCGCGGGCCGCCGCAGCGACGCCGCCGCGACCTTGCCGCCCGCGACGAGCACGCGGTAATCCGCCCCTTCGATGAAGCGTTCGACGATGATGTGGCGGCCGAACTTGCGCGCGTACGCGTAGGCCTGCTCGATCTCTTCATCCGTGCGGCACGCGACCGTCACGCCCTTGCCCTGGTTGGCGTCCAGCGGTTTCACGGTCACCGGCGCCTTCAACTTGCCGGCAACGCGCAGCGCGTCTTCGATCGTCGTCACCGTCTCGCCCTGCGGCACGGGGATGCCCGCCTCGTGCAACAGCTGCTTGGTGAGCTGCTTGTCGCTGGCGATGCGCACGGCGATGGTGCCCGTGTCGCCCGTGATCGTCGCCTGGATGCGCTTCTGCTTTACGCCCCAGCCCAGCTGGAACAGGTTCGCGTCCTCCGTGATGCGCGTGACGGGGATGCCCCGTTCCTGCGCGGCGGCCAGCACGGCGGCGGTGCTCGTGCCGATGGCGTAGCGCTCGGCGATCTCGCGCAGCTCCTCCAGGCGCGGCGCGAGGTCGAACGCGCGGCCGTGCGCGAGCGCGTCGACGATGTCCACCGCCAGCGCGAACGCGGGCTGCGCGACCTTTTCCAGCTGGTAGGCGCAGACGATGCGGTACTGGCCCGGCTGGCCCGTCACGGGGCGCGTCCGGCCGAACGCGACCGGCGCGCCCGCGAGACATTGCAGGCCCAGCGTCACATGCTCGATCACGCGCGCGAGATACGTGCCTTCGCGCAGGCGCTGGGCGAAGCCGCCCGGCTGGCCCGTCGGCACGAGGTAGTCCGCGAGCGACGGCAGCAGCGCCAGCAGCGCCTCGTTGAATTGCGGGAGGTCGCGGGTCGAGACGCCATACAGATCGTCCAGGTCGAGCACGGACAGCAGGCAGGGGGTGGCGGCGTGGATGTTCGGTCCACGCAGGAAGCGTTGTTCGAGTATGTGCACGGGAATCCCTTGTTTGTCGGTCGTCGCGGCGCGCGTGCGCGCGTCGCTGCATTCATTCTCAAGCGTCGAGCAGCTGCGAATACATCCGCGTGGCCATCAGGCCGATCGCCGTGTGGTGCACGGACGGCGCCATCAGCTGCGCCAGCATGGCCATCGCCTCCGGCTTGCCGGCGGCCGCCGCCACGCGCTGTTCCAGCTGGTGCAGTTCGGAGTCCCCGCCAGTGCCCGCGGGGCGGCGACGGATCAGGCCCCGCTCCGGATAACCGCTGCGCTGCGCGTGCTGCGCAAGGTTGTCGAGCGTGCGCTGGCGCGCGCGGTGGCTAAGCACGCGGGTCGTGCGCGCGGCGGCGGTGGCGTCGCGCGGCGTCGTGATCCAGTCGCGCAGCACCTGCTGCTCATGGTTCGAGAAGACGCCGAACATCTCCGCGCGCTCGCCCTGGATCAGGCGCCAGAAGCGGCTCTGCTCCACGTCCTCGCCGCGTTGGATCCATCCCGATTCCTCCAGCTTCGTCAGGAACTCGGGGATCTGCCGCGGATCGGCGAGCCAGTCGTTGACGGAGCGGCCCGCCACGCGGCAGTAATCCGAATGCATGTTCTTGCCGATGGCGGCCTTGGCGCTGAAGATCTCGACCAGTTCCGCTTCCAGGTCGAAGGCGCCGATGACGGACGTCGTGCACGCGCCCAGGTCGTTCAGGCGGTAGCCGTCCAGCACGCGCTGGAAGAACGCGGCCGGGTCGCCGGACTGCGCCATCAGGTGGCGCAGCGCCTGTACGGCCTTGTGCGCGTGGCCGCTGCCGGCGTTGTCGACGGTGACGTGCAGGGTGAAGTAATACGGGTCGATCCCGAGTTCGTTCAACTCGTACGACGTGATCAGCAAATGCAGCGGCAGTTGTTCGTAGCCGAGGTTGTACCCCACCACTTCCGGCAGGAAGGCGTCGGCATTGTAGGCGAGCGCGAGCTGGATGGCGCCCTGGACGAAGTGGTCCTCCGGCAGCGTCTCCCAGTGTTCGCAACCGTGCGCCGCGAGCAGGCGGCGGTACAGCGTGACGTGGTTCTTGTCCGGGACGCCGTCGCCCAGCTCTTCGAGATAGGTCTTGATCAGCGGGTGGAATTCCGGATTCTCCCAGCGCGACAGGGTGCCGTACACCCAGGCGCCGTCGACGAGCTTCGTGGGCGCGACGCCCTTCAGGAAGTACAGCGCATGCGACTTGTTCGTGAAGTAGCGGCGCGGCGCGCCGTTCTTGCGCGCGGCCAGGTATTCGCGGTAGGCGATGCCCACCGATTCGGCGCGGCCCTGGATCCAGCCCTGCAGCTGCCACACGGCGTCCGGCAGCTCGCACGGTTCGGCGCGCGCCACCTCGATCTGCGCCCCCAGGAACGCGCCGGACGCCTCGAGGGCCGCGGCCGGGTTGTCCATCAGCGCGAAATACAAGTCCCTGGCGGACGATACCTGGACCGGGCGGGTGTCCCGGCCTGCTGCGCGTGTTGGGCTGTCGACGGCAAAAGTGGAGGTCATAACAAATCTTTTGGTAAATGTTCTACCAAGATTATGCGGACCCGGCGGAGATGGCGTAATCGGTACGCTTCCCTCCAGAATGTCGGACAGGGATTACAAAAATTGTATCGTTGCCAGAAAGAAAAGCGGCGCCGCAGCGCCGCTTTCAGAACGCGGACAGCGGATTACGACTGCGTCGCGCCGTTCAGCAGCGACCGCGAACGGGCATAACCGAAATACACAAGCAGGCCCAGCACCAGCCAGATGAGGAACGCCACCCACGTGATCGCGGACAGGAACGACATCAGTGCCAGGCAGAACACGACGGCGATCCCCGGCACGATGGGCACGCCCGGGCAGCGGAACGCGCGCTTCAGGTCCGGCCGCTTCTTGCGCAGGACGATCACGGCGACGGAGACGAGGCAGAACGCGGCCAGCGTGCCGATGTTGACGAGTTCGGCCAGCACGTTCAGCGGCACGAACGCCGCGATCAGGCCGAACAGGATGCCGACCACCCACGTCGCGAAGAACGGGGTGCCGAATTTCGGGTGCACGGTGGACAGCTTCGCCGGCAGCAGGCCGTCGCGCGACATCGCGTAGATGATGCGGGTCTGGCCATACGCCATCACCAGGATCACGGTGGTCATGCCGAGGATCGCGCCCAGGTCGATCCAGCCGGCGAACCAGTTTTCGCCCGCGTGCTGCAGGGCCAGCGACACCGGGTGGTCGATGCCCTTGAACATCTGGAACGGGACGATGCCGGTCATGATGGCGGCGACGATCACGTACAGGATCGTGCAGATGGTCAGCGAGCCGATGATGCCGATCGGGAGGTCGCGTTCAGGACGCTTGACTTCCTCGGCGGCCGACGTGACGGCGTCGAAGCCGATGAACGCGAAGAACACGACGGCGGCAGCGCTCATGATGCCCGTGCCGCCGAACGGCGCGAACGGATGCCAGTTGGCCGGCGTGACGTGCTTGACGCCGACGGCGATGAACAGCAGCACGACGATCATCTTGATGACGACCATGACGTTGTTCACGCGCGCCGATTCGCGCACGCCGTACGACAGCATCGCGGTCAGCACGAGCATGATGACCAGCGCCGGCAGGTTCATCACGCTGTGCACGCCCGGCACCGCGCCCGGGGCGGCGGACAGGATTTCAGGAATGGTGATGCCGAAGCCGCCCATCAGCGACTGGAAATAGCCGGACCAGCCGACGGCCACCGCCGACGTCGCCAGCCCGTATTCGAGCAGGAGGTCCCAGCCGATCATCCAGGCGACGAGTTCGCCGAGGACGACATAGCTGTAGGTATAGATCGAACCGGCGATCGGCACGGTCGACGCGAACTCCGCGTAGCACATGGCCGCGAAGCCGCACGCGATGGCGGCGACGATGAACGATACCGTCAACGCCGGACCGGCCGTCAATGCGCCCGTACCGGTCAGCACGAAGATACCGGTGCCGACGATCGCCCCGATGCCCATGAGGATGAGGTCGGTTGGCCCCAGCACTTTCTTCAGCCCGCCCGGGGTACGGGAGGCTGCGACCATGTTGTCGAGATTCTTGGTTCTGAAAAGACTCACTGCTTTCTCCAATCGATAGTAGATAGATCCCGGTCCCTGATTGTTATGTGCGGCGGGCAGGCGATAACCTGCACATACATCCGCCGAAGGGGGTCTCCTCCTGGGCACGGACCGCCTGGACTGGCATGCAAGAACAATGCCGGTCGCCAGCCTGGCGGCGTCACATTATCTCCATTCTGTTATCCAGAATCAAAGGAAATACTCAATATTTCAAGGTATAGAAGCTGGGAAACCGCAAAATCCGGCCACAAACGCCTAGCGCAGCGTGCAAATGAGGAGTTCAGGATCGGCGTTCAGCCGCAGCGGGATGCCGGAACAGCCGACGCCGCGGCTGACGATGAGGGGGCCGTTGCCGGACACGTCGTAGCGGCCGTAGCAGAAATCGCGCGAGCACGGGCCGCTGGGATGGAACAGCGGCGCACCATCCGGGAGCGCGATCTGGCCGCCATGGGTATGGCCGGCGAAGGCGACGTCGAAGCGCTGGCGCTCCAGGCGGTACAGCCCGTCGGGGGAATGGGTCAGGTAGATCCGGACGGCGCCCGCGCCGGCGAACGTGGCGGCGGCCGATGGCGCCCCGGTCCACGGATCGTCGATGCCGCACACGCTGACGTCGCCGAACGGCGCCGGCAGCGCGACGTTGCGGTTCACGAGCACCTCGGCGCCGCCGGCGCGCAGCGCGTCCTCGATGATGCCGCGGCCGTTCCAGGTGTCGTGGTTGCCGATGACGGCATAGGTGCCCAGCGGGGCCCGCGCGCCCGCGATGAAGTCCGCCAGGACGGCCACGTTCTCCGCATCGAAACACACGTAGTCGCCGCCCAGCAGCATCACGTCCGGCGCTTCCGCGCGGATCGCGGCCAGCAGGTCGTCGAAGATGGCGGGATGCGTGGTGGGGCCGGCATGGAAATCGGACGCGAAACCGATGCGCAGCGGCTGCGCCAGCCGGCGTTCGGGGCCCAGCTCCACCTCCTGGCGGGTCACCCGCACTTTGCCCAGGCCGCCGAGCCGGTAGCTCAACCCGGCCACGAAGCCCTTCAGCAGGGCGGCATTCAGGACGCGTTCGAACGCATTGCGCAAGGGTTGCTCATGCTTGTGACTGGACATAGGACCCGCACTTTACACCAACTGCGCCCCCGGTGAGGTAACATTGCCTTTTTGCCCAGGGCTACCATGCTGACTCCCGACCAGTTCTTCGCCTTCCTCGCCGCCGCCATCCTGCTGACCCTGTCGCCGGGGCCGGACAACATGATGGTATTGAGCGTGGGCGTGGCGAAGGGCCGGTTGCGCGGCATCGCGTTCGGGCTTGGATGCGCATTCGGCTGCCTGTCGCACACGCTGCTGGCCGTCGTGGGCGTGTCCGCCCTCATCGCCGCGTCGCCGCTCGCGTTCACGACGCTCAAGGTGTGCGGCGGCCTGTACCTCGCCTGGATGGGGTGGCACGCCATCCGCAGCCGCGGCGGCGCCAAGGTCGACACGGCGCACGCCGCCGCCGACCCGGCCCGCACGCTGTTCTTCAAGGGCCTCGTCGCGAACGCCATCAATCCGAAGGTCGCGCTGTTCTTCCTGTCGTTCCTGCCCCAGTTCGTCGTCGCGCAGCGCGGCGACGCCAACCTGCAGACGGCGCTGCTGGGCCTCACGTTCACCCTGCAGGCCGTCGTCCTGTTCGGCCTGCTCGGCTTCTTTTCCGGCGCCATCGGCCAGTGGCTGGCGCGCCGACCCAAGGCCGGCCAATGGCTCGACCGCATCGCCGGCACGATCTTCATCGCCCTCGGCCTGCGGCTGATCGTGTCGCGCTGACGGCATCCCTCAGTTACATAGTCGCTTTTCGTTTTAACGTTCGTCACATATCGAACGGCGAATATCTTCGTTCACGTGGAGTCCCCCGTTTGCCATACTGGGCCGACTCTGCTGAAGGATATCGACCATGCATCTGGCACTGCACCCAGTTCCCGCATCGTCGGACGGCGACGCCCGCCCGACTCCGGCCCCCGACCCGTATGACCCCATTGCCGCAGCCCACCACCTGGCGGCGCGCGGGCGGCTGTGGATCCGCGCTTCCGGCCTGCTCGCCCTCCCGGTGCCGCGCGAATACGGCGGCCTCGGCGCGAGCTGGAAGACGATCGGCGACGTCTTGCGCATCGTCGCACGTGCCGACGGCGCCCTCGCCCACCGGCTCGGCCTCCACCACCTCCAGATCGCCGGCATCCGCCTGACGGGCAATGCGCGCCAGCAGCGCCGCCTGCTGTTCGAGACCATCGAGCACGACGTGTTCTGGGGCGAGGCCCTGGACCCGCTGGACAAACGCCTCGTCGCCCGGCCGACGGCGGGCGGCTACGTGCTGGACGGCGCCAAGGGTTGTGCATCGAGTTCAGTCGGATCGGACCGGCTCACCGTGTGCGCCTGGGACCCGCTCGCGCACGGCACGCTGGTCGCCGTGCTGCCCACGCAGCGGGATGGCGTCGCCGTCCACGCCGACTGGAATGCGTTCGGCCTGCGCCAGGCCGCCAGCGGCACCGTGACGTTGACCGGCGTGCAGCTGGCGGAAGACGACGTGCTGCAGCCGGCCGCCCGCGCAGCCACGCCGCGGGCGGCCTTGCGCGCGCAGGTGGCGCAGATGATCGTCGCGAACGTGTACGTCGGCCTCGCCGAGGGCGCGCTGGCGACGGCGCGCGGCGAGGCGCAGCCGTGGTTCCAGGTGCTCGTGCGGCCCGCGCAGGTGCTGGCCGGAGATGCCGCCGCGGCGCTGGACGACGCGTTCGCGCGCGGCCACCATCTGACGGGACGCGAACGGCGCGAGGTCGCGCTGGCGGCCGCGGACGCGAAGATCGTCGCGCGCAAGGCCGCGGTCGAGATCGGCCGCCACGCACTCGGCGGCACGCTGCGCGCACCGGCCGCATACGCGTGACGGGGGCCGCCATGAGCATCATCCGTCTCGACCGCGTGCGCAAATCCTTCGGTGGCGGCCCCGTGCTGCGCGACGTGACGCTGGACGTGGAACGCGGCGACATCTTCGGCATCGTCGGCCACAGTGGCGCCGGCAAGTCGACCCTTCTCCGCACGATCAACCTGCTGGAGAGGCCAGACTGCGGCGCCGTCGTCGTCGCGGGCCGCGACCTGGCGCGGCTGTCGAAACGCGACCTGCGCACCGCGCGCCAGAACATCGGCATGATCTTCCAGCGCGACAACCTGTTGCAGAACCTGACCGTGTTCGACAACGTCGCGTTCCCGCTGCGCCTGCACGGCATGCTGAACCCTCCGCGCCTGCGCCGGCGCGTGCAGGCGTGCCTGGAGCAGGTCGGCCTGGGGGCGCGGGCGCACGCGTATCCGGCGCGCCTGTCCGACAGCGAAAGGCAGCGCGTGGCCATCGCCCGGGCGATCGCAAGCCAGCCCGAGGTCCTGCTGTGCGACGAGCCGACGTCCGCCCTCGATGCGGAAGCGACGCGCGCCCTCCTCGCCACCCTGCGCACCGTGAGTGCGGAGCCCGGCGTCACGATCGTCATCGTCAGCCACGAACTGCCCGCCCTGGCGGCGCTGTGCAACCGCGTGGCGGTGATCGAACACGGCGCCGTCGCGGAGACGTTCGTCCCCACCGACACGACGGCTCCGCGCATCACGGCCCTCGGCCGCGAACTCGCGTTCCACGCCACCGAAGCCGGTGCCCTGTTCCATCCGGGAGTCCTGCATGCCTGAGAGCCTCATCGACCTGTTGCCCGACCTGGCCGTCGCGCTGGGCCAGACCCTGGCCATGCTCGGCATCGGCGCGTGCGCCGCCGTGCTGTTCGGCGGCCCGCTCGGCATCGTCCTGTTCGTCGTCGGCGACGGCCAGTCGGTGCACCACCGTCCCCTCGCGCTGCTGCTCGGCTGGACCGTGAACACGATCCGCTCGTTCCCGTTCATCATCCTGCTCGTCGCGGTCGTGCCGCTCACCCGGCTGATCGCCGGCAGCTCGATCGGGCCGCTCGCGGCCTCCGTGCCGCTGTCGATCGCCGCCGTCCCGTATTTCGCGCGTCTCGTCGAACAAACCCTGCGCGACGTGCCGCGCGGCGTGATCGAGGCGGCGCGGGCTATGGGCGCGTCCGAGCTGCAGATCGTCACCCGCGTGCTGCTCGTCGAAGCCCGCTCCGGCCTCGTGCTGGCGCTGACTGTCCTCGCGATCAGTATTCTCGCGTACGCCGCGGCGGCCGGCGTCGTGGGCGGCGGCGGTATCGGCGACCTCGCCATCCGCTACGGCTACTACCGCTTCGAGACGGACATCATGGTGTTCACCGTCGTCGTGCTGGTCGCGCTCGTGCAGGTCATCCAACTCGCGGGCGACCGCTTCGCGCGGCGGCTGGACAAGCGCCAGCCGGGCTACGCGAGGACAGATTGACCCCACATTTCACGATAAATGGAAATTTCTACATAGAAATTTGATTGCCGGCCACATTTTTTGCTACATTGGCGGTTTTATCTCTACGGGATGGCCGCCATCCCCGCTTGCGGCCGCGAATGCGCGAATCCACTCTGTTCAAGCACCTGACTTCCAGCGCGATCGTCACCGCCTGCTGCGTGCTCGGTCTGCTGTATTTCGGGCGCGACGTCCTCGAACCGCTCGCGCTGGCGGTCATCCTCAGCCTCGTGATCGCTCCGCTGATCCGCACGCTGCGGCGCATCGGCCTGGGCCAGGTGCCGGCGACGATGCTGTCCGTGCTGATGGTGGGCACATGCGTGGTCGGCCTGGGCATCGTCCTCGCGTTCCAGCTCGTCGCCGTGACGGGCGACCTGCCGAAATACCGCGCCGCGATCCGCACCAAGGTCGCGGCCGTGCGCGAGATGACCGAGCGGCCGTTCGCCCGCATCGAAGCCGAGATCAGCGCCGTGCAGCCGCAGGCGCAGCAGAGCGGCACCGTCAGCAGCCGGCGCGGCATGAGCACCGTGACCGTCAGCCCCACGCAGCCGCTGCCGGTCGAGATCCGCCAGCCGCGCCTGACGACGCGCGACTCGCTCACACGCCTGTTCGCAATGGCCTTCGGTCCGTTGGGCGAGGCGGGGCTCGTGCTCGTACTGCTCGTCTTCATCTCGCTCGAACACGAATCGCTGCGCGACCGCCTGATCCGGCTCGCCGGCCAGACGGAAATCAACCGCACGATCCGCACCCTGGGCGACGCGGCCCAGGGCGTGTCGCGCTTCTTCCTGTCTCAGTTCATCGTCAACCTGACGTTCGGCACCCTGATCGGCCTCCTGCTGTGGCTCGCCGGCGTACCGCACGCGGGCCTGTGGGGCGCCCTGTCCGGCATGCTGCGCTTTGTGCCCTACATCGGCGTGATGGCGGCTGGCGCCGTCATCGCCGTGTTCGTCGCCGCCATCGACCCGGGCTGGCAGCTGGCCCTATCCTGCATCGCCCTGTTCGTCGCGCTGGAACTGTTCGTCGCGAACGTCGTCGAACCGAAGGTCTACGGCCACAGCTCGGGCCTGTCGCCGCTTGCCGTGATCGTCTCGGCCGTGTTCTGGGGCGCGATGTGGGGGCCGGTGGGCCTGCTGCTGTCGACGCCGCTGACCCTGTGCTTCGTCGTGGCCGGCCGCCACGTGCGCGGGCTGGAACCGGTGACGATCCTGCTCGGCGACGCGCCCAACGTCTCGGGCGCCCAGCGCCTGTACCAGCGCCTGTTGTCGGCCGACAGCGACACGATCGTGCGCGACGCCCACGCCTACCTGCGCCGCGCCAGCTTCGCGCGCTATTGCGACAAGGTGCTGCTGCCGGGCCTCGCCCTGGCCGGCGCCGACATGCGCGCGGGCCGCATCGACGCGGGCCAGATGGAGACCATGCGCGCCGCCATGGGCCGCGTGGCGGCGACCCTGAACCCGGAAGGCCGCACACCCGCGCGCACGCGGCGGCGCCGCGACGTCTCGCTGCTCGACGCCAACCTGGGCGCCTACCTGCGCCAGATGCGCGAGACCCGCCAGGGCCGCTGGCAGGGCTCGCTGGACGTGCCCGCGCACTCCGTCGTGCTGTGCGCCGCCCTCGCGGTGGAACGGGACGAGCTGCTCGCCGAGCTGCTCGTGTCGGCGCTGCGCGACGCGAACATCGACGCGCGCAGCACCCTGCTGGGCAGCGCCGACCGGCCCGGTCCGGAAAAGGCGGAGCTGATCTCCACCGTGATTCTGCCGTACCCCGTGGAAGACCGGCTCGGGGACTGGCTGAGCGCCGTCACGGAATTGCGCACCCATCTGCCGGATGCGCTGCTCGCCACCGTCAAGCTGCCGTTCGACCAGTCGACCGTGCCGCAGCCGGCGGTCGAGGAACATGTCGATATCGTGCTGCGCTCGTTCGAGGAAGCGCTGGCATTCGTGGCGCCGGAGCGGGCGCCGCGAGCGTGAGCGCGTCGAAGAATCGCTACACCATTTCGTTCATTATCTGTTATGAAATTTCTTAATGGCAACTGTTGTATCGGATGCCATGACGACATGTTCAAATCCGATAAAGGAATGCAAATGGTCCAAAACAAGAAATTGGTGCCGGCGTGGCGTTGATCGCTGGTTCGCTGGGGATGTGCGCCAGCGCTACGGACCTACGGCCCGTAATATAGTTGTCGAAGAAATCGCGAAATCGCTTCCACGTAGTTGCCTTCCGCTATAATGTTGCCACACATCACATTTTTGCGGTCATGGCGGCTTCCACTCTTCCTGATGCGACCGGCGTACCGAACGTCGATACCGGTCTCGGCCATCCTGAACATTATGAACTGCGCGCTCGTCTCGGCGAGGGCGGCTTCGGTGAAGTCTATGAAGCCTGGGACACGCGCCTCCATCGCAGTGTCGCGATCAAGACCATCCGCCACGGCGTAGCGGCAAGTACGGACCTCGTGCGCGAAGCGCGGCTTGCGGCGTCGTTGCGACACGCGGCGTTCGTCAAGGTGCACGCGGTCGAAGACAACGGCGTCCGTCAGTTCATCGTCATGGAACTCGTACGTGGCCGCACGCTGAAACAGATCCTGCAGGATGAAGCGGTACCACTTCCGACCGCGCTGGACTGGGTGGGCCAAGCGGCGGAAGCGATGCGCGATGCCCACGCGTCAGGCCTCGTGCACGGCGACATCAAGCCGTCGAATCTGATGGTCGATCAGGACGGAAGGGTACGCATCCTCGACTTCGGCCTCGCGCTGCGCCAGGACGCCCTCGCCACCGAGACTGTCTCGCTGGCCGAGGTCGCAGCGACAGGCCAGACCGACCCGCAGGGCACGATTGCCTACATGGCCCCCGAACGGCTGCAGGGCGCGACGCCCGATCCACGCGCGGACGTGTATGCGCTCGGCGTCATCCTCTACGAACTCGTGTGCGGCAAGCGGCCTTTTGCGACCCTGCACGGCCTGGCCCTGGCGGCGGCACTCGTCCAGACGTCGTCGGACGGGTGGGATTATCCGGAGCACCTGGGCACGCCGCTCATCGCGCTGATCCGGGCGCTGACGGCGCGCCAGCCCGAACAGCGCCTCGGCAGCATGGACGAGGCGGCCAGGCGGATCGCGGAACTGACCGGCAAGCCCGACGCAAGCGCGCCGCGCGCGCCCGTCACCGCCTCCGCACGTGCCCGCCCACGCCGGACCGTGCGCATCGGTGCCGCGGCCGCAATCGGCATCGCGCTCGCCGGCAGTCTGTGGTGGCAGGTGGCGCCGCGGATCGGCGCGCTGCCCCAGGCGCTGGCGCCCTATTCCGAAGCGGTCGAGATGGAGCGGGGCCTGGCTGCGCTGAAACAGCCCGACCGGCCCGATGGTCTCGACAGCGCCGAGGCGCACTTCGAACGCATCCTGAAACACAACCCCGACAACGCAGCCGCAGTGGCCGGCAAGTCGATCGTCAGCACTATCCGATACGCCGGCGATCGCACGGACGACACCTGGCTGCGCAAGGGCGACGCGGGCGCGCAGCAGGCACTGAAACTGAACGATCAGCTGGCGCTGAGCCATATCGCCCAAGGCTGGGTACGCGATTTGCAGGGCCGGCCCGACGACGCGCTCGCAGCGTTTGCGCGCGCCCAGCGCCTCGATCCATCCAACTTTTTCGCCTTGTGGGGCAAGGTCCAAACACTGCGCCACGCAAGACGTTATGCCGAAGCACAGGCCTGCATCGCCGACGCGGTGCGCCGCTTCCCCCGCGAGCGCACGTTGTCAGATGAGCTCGGCACGGTGTATTACGAGCGATCCGACCTGAAAGCGGCCGAACAGGCGTTTCGCCACAGCATCGCACTGGAACCGGACGCGGTACGATCCTATGCCAACCTGAGCGCCGCCTTGATGCGCCAGGACCGCGCCGACGAGGCGTTACGCGTACTACAGCAAGGCTTGCAGGTGCGTCCGAGCGGGAGCCTGTACACCAACCTCGGCAACATCCTGTTTCTCCGGGGTGATTACGTGGGCGCAGCCGATGCGTTCAAAAACGCCGTTTCGCCCATCCACGGCGCGCCAGGCGGGTACCAGAACTGGGCGAATCTGGGCGATACGTTGCTGTGGATCCCCGGTCGTGCCGAAGAGGCCCGGCAGGCGTACGACAAGGCTCGCCGCCTGCTCGCCGAGCGGCTCGAACGTTCGCCCAACGATGTCGGGCTCGTCTCGCGCATGGGATTGTATGCGGTACGGTCCGGGCTCAAGGACGAGGCGCCGGCACTGTTGACGCGCGCCCTGGCACTGGCGCCCACGTCCGCCGACGTCCAGTTCCGCGCGGGACTCGCCTATGAGCTGCTCGGTGACCGCAAACGCGCCCTTGATGCGATCGTGGCGGCCCTGCGCCTGGGCTACCCAGTCAAGTACGTGGAAGCGGAACCAGACCTGGTGGCGCTGCGCCGCGACCCCGACTATCACCCCGATTGATGCCGACTTACCCTACCGATCGCTGTTCAACTGAAAGGACGATCATGCCGCAACAAACCCACCAACTCCTCGTGACCTACGTCGAGGGTCAAACCCTCGCCAGCTGGAGCCTGAACGGTGTTCCCCAAAATGATGGGGACTTGTTCGACGCCCAGCCGGGAGACAAGGTCGCTTTCCAGTTCGAAGGCCCTGGCGACATCGCTGAATGTGTTTTGATCAGTGGTCAGATGAACAGCCGCTGCCACGGCAGTTCCCCGTTCACCGAAGGCAACCGCGTCAACCTCAAGGCACACTCGACTCTGAACGTCGGCCAACTAATGGGCCTGTGGGGTTTCACCATTTCGTTTTCCGCCCGCAATGGCGATGGCTCCACCTCGTTCTATTACCTCCCGGATCCGGAAATGAACGTCGGCTCGATCCTTCCGATGGACGACTGATCTGTTTTTCTAAGTCGGCGCCACGCGATCCAGCGCCAGGCGCCGCACTTCCCGCCGCAACGACTCCGTCGGCGTCCTGAGCAACTCCGCGCAGCGCCCGACGTCGCCGGCGCACGCGGCCAGTGCGCGTTCGATCTCCTCGGCGGGAATCCGCTCCGCCCAGCGGATCTCGCGGTGGGCATCGAGCAGCTTGTACATCGTCGGCCGCGAGATGCCCAGGTCGCGCGCCGCGGCCTGGATGTTCCACTCGTTGCCGGCCATCGCGCGCAGGACCTCGGCGTCGCTGATGTCGGACGGCTTGCGGCGCGGCGTCTCCGGTCCGGCAGGCGCGCGCGCCGGCATGGCTTCCGCAGCCGGCACCAGCCGCGCCGCGCTGCCGGCCGGGGCCGGCGTCAGGCGCACCAGTTGTTCGAGCTGCGGCGTGCCGCCGTGCTGCACCAGCAGCGCGGCGCGGCGCAACGTGTGGCTTAACTGGCGGATGTTGCCGGGCCAGTCGTAGCACGCGATCTCCACCACCAGTTCCAGCGGCAGCACCGGCAGCGCGCCATGCGCCTGCAGCAGGTGCACGATCAGCACGCCGATGTCCTCGCGCCGCGCGCGCAGCGGCGGCAGTTGCAGCGCGAATCCCTCCAGTCGGCGCAACAGGGCCTGGTTGAACGCGGCCGTATCGAGGTCCTGGTCCGTCGCCGCGATCAGGCGCGCCGTCGTCTTGCGGTCCTGGGTCGCGCCCAGCGGACGGTAATCGCCTCCTTCCAGCACGCGCAGCAGCATCGGCTGGACGCTGGCCGGCGCATTGCCGATCTCGTCGAGGAACAGGGTGCCGCCGTCCGCTTCCGCGAACAGGCCACGGCGCTCCTGCGCGCCCGTGTACGCGCCGCGCGCCGCGCCGAACAACTCGGCGGCCGCGAGCGATTCGTTCAGCGCCGCCATGTTGACGGCGACGAGCCGCGCCTGCGCGCGCTGGCCCAGCGCGTGGATCGCGCGCGCGGCGATTTCCTTGCCGGTGCCCGTCTCGCCCAGCAGCAGCACGGGGATGTCGGTCGGCGCCACCATGCGGATCTGGTCGCGCAGCGCGATCGCCGCGGCGCCCACGCCCACGAGTCCCGGCACCGGGTTATGCTTGGGCAGGCAGTCCATCCAGTGCAGGCACAGGACGACGGCGCGGCCGAGCGTCAACACCTGGCCGCGCGCGACGTCGGCCGCGTCGAACCGGACCGGCCCGGTCGCGGCCCGGCCGTTCAGCTCGACCGGCATGCGGGTCGCGGGGAAATGCACGACGACGCCCTCGCCATCGCCATCGCCGCCGCGCACGATCCGCACGGGGTCGCGCGAGATCGTGCCGTGGCCCAGCGGCAGGCCGGCCTGGCCCGGGCGGTAGAACAGCGGCGCGTAGCGGTTCACTTCCAGCGTGCCGGGATCGCCGACGAACTGTTCGCCGATGCGCGCCGGGTCGGGATGCCAGAGGATCGTCAGCGCCAGCAGCGGCCGTCCGGGCATGCCCTGCGCGGACAGCTGCAACGTCTGGGTATATTCGGTGGAGTCAAGCATGCGCGGAACGTCAACGTTATCGCTTTACATGTAAAAAACATGGCAATTTTACACGCAGAAACGTCCGATGGGCCGAAATCGGGGCTGTCTCCCCGGATTTCGCCATGGCACGGCGTTTGCAATATGAGTAACGCCGCCATCGGGGCGGTGCCTTTTCCCGGACGTGCCATGACATTCAACCTCGCTTCCTCGCCCATCCAGCCCTTTGACGCCCGCGTCATGCTCGACGTGCACAGTCTGAAAGCCCTGCGCCAGCGCCGCGGCGGACGCGAGGCCTTGTCCGCGCAATTCCAGGAACGAAGACTGTGCCTCACCCACGCCGCCATCAAGCGCGCCGAATCCGGCCGCCCCGTGCCCTACCGCACGGTGCGCCACCTGGCCGCGTTCTACGGCATCGGCGTCGAGACCCTGATCGACGCGGCGCCGACCCGCGAGGCGCCGCCCGCGCGCCCCGTGCCGGACCTGGCGGACATATGGGACGTGGAGCGCCTGCAATGCCGCGCCGTCATCGACGCGGTCCACGTCGGCGGCCGCGGGCGGATCATCGACGTGCAGGGTGTCGCCGGCGCCGGCAAGTCGCCCCTGTTGTCCTTCGGCGCCCGCGACGCCCGGGCGCGCGGCTACACCTGCGTCGTGCTCGACGGCGGCAGCGCCCGCATCCCCGCGGTCCACACGGCCGTCGACCTGATGCTCGCCCTGCTCGGCCTGCCGGCCGACGCCGGCACGGCGCCCGGTAGCGACGCCGTCCCGCTGGCCGACCTCGTGCGCAGCCGCTGCGCCGCGCTGGGCGTGTCGCCGGTCCACGTCGATGCCTGCGTCGGCCTCGTCGACGCCGCACCGGAGTGGCCCGTGCCGGCCACCCAGCTGCTGCAGACCGCCGCCCTGTGCGCGCTGGTGCAGCACCGCGCGGCGAACCAGCCGTTGCTCATCGCGATCGACGACCTGCAGTGCGCCGACTGGCAACTCGCGATGGTCCTGAACGTGGTCGTCCCGACAACCCTCGATTACCCCGTGCTGTGGATGTTCGCCACCCGCCTGGAACCGGGCCCGATGCGGCGTCCGCTCGGCGTGCGCATGGACGCGCTGGCCCGCACCACCCTGCACCTGACGCCGCCTCCCGTGCGCGCGGACCGCGCCGACGCGGGCGGCGTGCACCGCCTCGCCCGCACGGCCGGCCAGGACGCCGGCTAACTGCCGCCGCGCCCCGGTTCCGGGCCGTCCACGTCCAGCACGTGGTCGCGGAAGATGTCCGGCAACATGTCCAGCACGAGTTCGCGGCCCAGCAGATCCGCACCGCGGACCGCGCGCGCGACCATGTCGATATCGATGGCCGCCAGCGCCGCCTGTGCCGACGGCGCATGGCTCAGGTGCCACGGTTCCGGGCACATCCCGCGGCGGCGGGTACGGTACGGGCGAAAGAAACCGAAACGCGCCGCGTGCGCGTCGAGCCAGGCATGCAGGCGTGCATACACGCCGTCCGGCCCGGCCTCGTCCGGCAACAGCTTCGTCCGGTAGCCGGGCGGGTGCGCGGCGCGGTCGAACACATCGATGTCCGTGCCCCAATGGCGCCGCGTCGCGCCCGGCAACCCTGTCCAGTTGAGGATCGCACGGACGATGTCCGCCGGCGCCAGCGCCCCGTGGTCGCGCGCCCTGCCCGCGCAATCGTACAGTGTCGCCTGCCCGGAAAACTTGCGGTTCCAGTTGCGGGCCTGGGCCTCGAACGGCCGCCACGATGCGATCGGCAGCATGTCGATACCGTCCTGCGCGGCCGCCGCGCGCATCGCGAGAAAGGCCGCCGCGACCTCGGCCCGCGCCGCGAAACGGGGCTGTCCCGGCGTATGCCCGTACTGCTGGACATGCGTGCGCGCACGCCCCGTCAGCGTGAACTCGTCGAACGGCGCGCTGCCCGCCCCCGCACCGCCGGGCTCAACGGGTCTCGATCGCATCGACGCGGTCCGGATAGAACGCCACGTGTCCCCGGATCGCGGCCACAGCCGGATACGGCGCTTCGTAGCTCCACACCGCGTTCTCGCCCCGCGGCCCCGCGTCCACGATCGAGAAATAGGCGCAATCGCCCTTGTACGGGCAATGGGTGTGCCGTTCGGTGCGCTGCAGGCGGTCCATCGCCACGTCCTCGCGCGGGATGTACAGCACGGGCGGATAATCGGCTTCGCGCAGCGCGAGCGCGCGGTCGCTCCTGGCGAGCACGGCGCCGCCGGCGCGCACCGTCACGCGGCCGGCCGCCGGCGTGACCGTGATCGGATGGTCGGGACCCGGTGTCTTCATGGCTGTCGGCATGTCTTCTCCTGTCGTGGCCTCCTACGATCTCATGCCGCCCGGTCCCGCGCAAGTGCGTCCCGTCCACGCCATCCGCGGATCCGGATCAATCGCGGTCGTCCCGCCCGCCGCGCACGATGCGCGCGTACAGCACGGCGTTCAGCGCCAGCACGGCCGCGGCCAGTCCCCATTGCATCGGGCGGGTGAGACCGGACGGATAGATAAGCCCGACAAGATAATGATCGACGAAACCGCCCGCATAGCCCCCGGCCCCGGCCAGCATGCGCAGGTGATTCTCGAGCCCGGTCAGGGGGCACGCCGCCCCGGTGGCCTCGATCGCGATGCCCCAGGCGACGGCGGCCAGGTGCAGCGGCAGCAGCCGGCGCCGGCGCGCGACGAGTACCGCACCCGCGACGACGAACAGCATGAAGCCCAGGTGCAAGAGCAGCACCATGGCGGCGAGTAATTGATAGACCATGGCCCATGATACGCACCGGCGCACGACTGATACATGTCAAACCCGCATCCGGCGGCGCTCCTATCCTCCACCTTCATCGCCGATCCGTTCGGCCGAACCGAGGAGAACATCATGATGCACGTGATGCCACGCACGCCGCCGCCGCCCCGCGCGGGCCGGCGCCGGTCCGTCCTGCGGCATGCCCTGCTGGGTGCCGCCGCCCTGCTCATGCTCGCTTTCGCATTGCCCGCCGCCACCGCACAGGATGCCCACGCGTCCCGGTCCGCGGCGGCGGCGGGCCAGGCGGCGCACGGCACCGACAACGACGCCGCCACGCGGCGCCAGCAGGCCGCGGTCAAGCACGTCAGCGACGCCGTGGGCGTCGTCCATACGATGAGCAACGAGACGGGCATGCCGGCCCTGCTCGGCCGCGCCCGCGGCGTCTTCATCGTGCCCACCTATGGCCGCGCCGCGCTCGGCGTCGGGGGTGCCGGCGGCGCGGGCGTACTGATGGTCCGGCAAGCGGATGGGGCCTGGGGCAACCCGGTGTTCTTCGACACCGGCGGCCTCAGCATCGGACTCCAGGCGGGCGTGGAAGGCGGGCCGATCGCCCTCGTGCTGCTGAACCAGAAAGCCGTCGACAGTTTCCGCAACCGTAACAACTTCTCGCTCAGCGCCGACGCCGGCCTCACGGTCGTCAACTTCGCGCGCATGGCCCAGGGCTCCACGGCGGGCGACGTCGTCGCGTGGTCGGGGAGCAAGGGCCTGTTCGGCAACGCGGCCACGGTGGGCATCAACGACGTCCGCTACAACCAGCGCCTGACCGAGGCCTACTACGGCAAGCCGATGACGGCGCTGCAGGCGATCGACAGCAAGGAGAGCAACGCCCAGGCCGACGCCCTGCGCAAGGTACTCGGCAGTCCGCCGACGCCGGCCGGCAGCAGCGGCAAGTCCGGCGGACGGTAGCGGCGCATCGGGCCCGCGGATCCGGGCCCGAAAGCGGTGGCCGCGCCCCGCGGCGCGCCACCGCGGACCGTCAGGCCGGCCGGCGCCGCACTGCCGCCAGCACGCAGCCGGTCAGCGCCACCAGCAGCAGCGTGGACGGCTCCGGCACGGCGCGCACGGCTGTGAACGCGTTGTCCGGCGTGATGGTCAGGCGTCCGTCAGGCGCCGCGTCCGGATGGAGGGCGATGCTGCCGAGGTCGCCGTCTACGCCGAGGTAGTGCGTGTCGTCGAACAGCGACCAGCTGAACGTGCTGCCGTCGGTGCCGTCGCCGAACAGGAAGCTGACGTCGAAGCCGACGTGGCCGCCGAGCTGGATCGCCTGGAACCAGTCGCCGCCGCCCGCCTCGCTCGTGAACGTCAGCGCGCCCGGCGGGCCGCCCGCCACGGAACCGGTGCCGACGGGCACGCCCAGCAGGTCGGCCGCGAGATTGGTGACCGACGCGCTGGCCGGCGTCGCGCCGCCGACGCTGAGAAAGGACATGCCCAGGTAGGCGGTACCCGTGCCGAGCGCCGACGTATCGATGTCGACGTGGTGGACGGGCACGGCCACCGCCGCGCCGGCGCACAGGCACATCCAGGTTGCGGCCAGCAGCCGGGCCGCGCGGTGTGTGATGGACTGCATCATGTGTCTCCTAGTATTTAACCTTGAACAGTTGTGGGGTGTAGGCGATGGTGGCCTTCGCTGGATTCGAGAACGTCGTGGTCACGGTCGCCGTCTGGCCCGGCGCAAGTTCCGCTTCGTTCAGCGTGACGTAGGGGACGCCGTCCTTCACGCCCGTCGCGTTGTCGAGCGTGACGCCGTTCGGCAGACCGGCGAGGCGGAACTGCAGCGGTCCCTCGAGCGCCGTCCCGGTCGTGTTCGTGAACGTCACCGTGCCCGTGTACTTCTGGGTGAAGCGGTTCATCGTCAGGCCCGAACGTACGATCCGGACATTGGCCGTCAGGTCGACGGGCGCCAGCAGGTCGTAGCGGGTGCCGTAGAAGTGGAACTCGCCATACGACGAAATGCCGGGATACGCCGGATCCGTCGGCGGGCCCGGATGGTCGACGCGCGCCATGAAGTAACGGTAGGGCTGTGCCTCCAGGCCGGGCAGCACGGGGATGACTTCCATCTCGAAATTGCGGCCGCTGGTGTCCGTCGTCTCGCGGCTCGTGAGCAGGGTCCAGTTCACGTTGTCGTTCGACCCGTACACGTTGGCGCCCTGCGAACGGTTGCCGAACATGTAGCGGGCCTGGATGCCGAAGGCGCCGACGGCGACGCGGTAGTTCTCGCCGAAGTCGATGGTGATCGGCGCGCGCAGGTCGCCCGAATAGCTGTTGTAGTTATTGTCGACGAGCAGCGCCGGACGGTCCGCGCCGAAGCCGATCGTCGTCACCATGTTCTTGCTCCAGTCGAGGCTGCCGTCGGAGGCGACCTTCGGATTGACCAGCTCCAGCTTGCGCACGGCTGCCTGCACGGCCTTCAACAGGGCCGGGAAATCGGCATCGGACACGGTCGCCATCTGCTGCTGCAGCGGCGCCAGCTCCGTCTTGAACGTGGCCAGCGACGGCGTCGTGTAGGCGGCGGACGGATCGTAGCCGTCGAGCGCGGCCTGGAATGCGGACGCGCGGTCCGGCTGCACGTTCAGGCGTGCCGTCATCGTGCTGACGGCGACGCCGTCGGTCGCGGCGACGACGATATCGTGCATGCCCACCTGGTCCGGCGTCGGCGTCCAGTCGAATGCGCCGCTGGACGCGTTCACCGTCGCCCCGGCCGGCAGCCGGACGGCCTCGTACGCGACGCTGTCCGCCGTGTTGGCGTCAACCGCGGCATAGCTCGCGCGATACGGCATGCCCTGCACGACGATCTCCGTGACGGGGAACACGGGCATCGCAAAGCGCGGCGGCGTCAGTTGCGTGGGCGCGGCCATGTTTACGTAGTCGACGTCCACCGTCGCGCCCTCGGGGCCGGAGAACTTGAAGAACATGATGTTGTCGCCGAGCGCGCGGCCGCCGATGGCGGCGGCCGACGTGTCCGGCACGATGTAGCGCCATTCGCCGTGCGTGTCGGGGACCGTCATCAGCGACCACGGACTAGCGTCGCGGCTGGCGCTCGCGGACAGCGTGACCGGCGCATTGGTACGGACCATGATGCCGACCGGCGCGTACTTCGAGCGGTCCGCGTATTGCACGTCGTGGAACACGATGGTGGCGCCGGCCGGCGTCACGCTTCCATGACCGTAGGTGCGCTCGCCCTCGGTCTGCATCGTCCAGCCGCCGTCGAGGAAGACCGATTTACGTTCGGCCTCCAGGATGCCCGCCGTGCCGGCCGGCAGCGGCACCCCGGTGAGGGCTTGCGGCAGCGTGAAGATGGCGGTCGGGCCCATGTCCTTGTTGTTGGGCGTCGCCGCGCCCCACGGGATGGCGGGGCCGTTCGCATGGGCCGCCGCCGTCGCCAGGTAAGGCGCTTCGGCGTCCACGTTCACGCCTTCCACGTATTTATAGGTGTTGTAGATCTCCGCGATCGCGTCGACCTCGTACAGGCGGCCGCGGTAGGCGGGCGAGATGCCGGACGTGCCGCCCGTCGTGTCGGCCCACGGCGTGTCGTAGCCGAGCATGTACTCGGCGTAGGCGTTCGCGCCGCGCAGCAGGCGGTCGTCGCCGAACCGGTAGACGCTCACGGCGTCGCCGCCGGACGACGGCTTGCCCGTGAACGGATCGACCTTCGTGCCCTGCGCGGTCACGAGGCGCAGCAGGCCGCCGAGGATGTCGACGTTGTCGCCCGCGTGCGCGCCGTCGCGCGACATCTCCTCCACTTCGTAGAACGTCTTGCCCGTCTTGTTGAGCGGGTCGTCCGCGTCGATGCGCGCGATCGCCGACATGATCGCGCCGTTGATGTCCTGGCGCGTCGAGGTGGCGTTCACGGTGAGCCATTCGACCGACTCGTCGTAGCGTGCACGGTTGTCGGTGAAGATCGCGCCGGCGATGCGGCCGACGAGCGAATACTGTTGCTGGTTCCGGAACCGCTCGTTACTGGAGAAGAAGGTGCGCTCCATCGGATCGACCAGGTTGTCCTTGAGCTTCTGCGTGTCGGTGTCGGTCCACGCGAGCGGATAATCCGTATAGGTCGGATCGGCCGGCGTATAGCGCATGATCTCCGCGGCCATCAGCATGCGTGACAGCGGCACCCCGTTGTGGATGTGCGCGTCGGGGAAATAGGCGTACCCGTTCGGGTTCATGTTGCTCCACGTGCGCAGGATGCGCATCGCGTTGCGCCGGTATTCGTTACGGCCCGTGACGTAGTACAGGATCGCCTGCGTCAACGCGCCCTGCGAATCGTTGATCATGCGCGTCTGCGCCGTCGAACCGTTGTAGTTCGGCGTGTTCGGCGTATCGACCTTCGTGGCGTCGCGGTTCGTGGGCTGCAGGTTGATGTTCGCGTAGTTGCAGCACACGGTCGCGAGGATGTTGTAATACGATTTATAGGGCTCGACGTCGGCGCGGATCTGCTGGCGTACGTACTCCAGCTGTTCCGGCGTGAAGCCGAGTCCCGGATGGCGAAAGCCGGTACCGCTCACGACCGGCTGGACCATCGGCGTGGCGACGAAGGTCACGGCCCTGGCGCCGCTCCCCACGAGCCCCAGCGCGGACGCCAGTGCCAATGCCACCATCTTTCCTTTTGCGTTGCCGCGCAACGCATTCCACCTCAGATGCGAATGGTTATACATGATTGTCCTTATATGTTTGCTAACCAGTTCATTGGATGCCACCGACGGCACTGCCTCCTCCTTTGACTGTTGTGTTATCGATAGCGCTGGCGATCGTAACACGAGCACAACGAAATGGATGAAAATTTGTTATCGTTACCTCCATGTGTTGCGCCGATGACAAATGCACCGCGGCGCGGGAGCAAAACCGGGGTTCGACGAAATCTGTTGATGACGACGAAAAGTTTTGTTATCGTTAACTTGCGCTGTACGCTCGGGCATGGCCGGTTCGTGCCGGTATGGCGATCTCCTTGCGGGTACGTTCCAGTCCCGTATTCGGCCCGCCTCGACTTCGTCGGGGTGGGTCATTTTTTTTGTGCCGGCGCGCCTCCCGCGGGGTTTTACTTTTTGAAATACCCTGATATGATTGTTATCGATAACCGATATCCATCGCGAGGAGACCTCCGTGTTCGACAAGACGTATTACGCCACCCACCCCGACATGATGGCGGGCGCCAGCAACGAGCAGCTGCGCCAGCGCTACCTCATCGACCGGATGTTCGCGCCGGACGCCGTCACGCTGAACTATTGCCACGACGAGCGCTTCGTCATCGGCGGCGCCGCGCCCGTCGCCGGCCCGCTGGCCCTGCCCGCCCACACGGAGCCGCCTTCCGCGGCCGGCCAGCCGTTCCTGGCGCGGCGCGAGCTGGGCATCATCAACGTGGCGGGCGGCGCGGGCCGCGTCACCGTCGACGGCCAGGCATTCGAGCTGGCCCCGCGCGACGGCCTGTATGTCCCGATGGGCAGCGCTGAAGTCGTCTTCGAATCGCTGGACGCGGCCAACCCCGCCCGCTTCTACCTCGCGTCGACGCCCGCGCACGTTCGCTGCGAACTCGTCAAGATCACGCACGCCCAGGCGATCCCGCTGGAGCGCGGCAGCGCCGCGACGTCGAACGAACGCACGATCTACCAGTACGTCATCCCGGGCGTCTGCAAGTCCGCCCAGCTGCTGCTGGGCCTCACGATCCTCAAGACGGGCAGCGTGTGGAACACCATGCCGCCGCACGTGCACGAGCGCCGCTCCGAGGTGTATTTCTATTTCGACCTGCAGGACGACCAGCGCGTGTTCCACTTCATGGGCGAGCCCGATTCGGCGCGCCACCTCGTCGTGGCCAACGAGCAGGCCGTCGTGTCGCCGCCGTGGTCGATCCACATGGGCTCAGGCACGGCCAACTATGCCTTCATCTGGGCGATGGGCGGCGAGAACCTGGACTACACCGACATGCAGGTCCTCGACATCTGCCAGCTGAAATAAGGGGACCCCATGCTCGACCTGTTCAACCTCGCCGGCCGCACGGCGCTCGTCACGGGCGCCAACACGGGCCTCGGCCAGGGCATCGCCCTCGCGCTGGCCGCGGCCGGCGCCGACATCGTCGCAGCCGGGCGCAGCCCCGCCGACGACACGGCCACCCAAGTCTGCGCGCTGGGCCGGCGCTTCCTCGACGTGCGCGCCGACCTGTCGTCGACGGCGCCCGTGCGCGACGTCGTCGCCGCCGCCGTCGGCCTGAACGGCCGGCTCGACATCGTCGTCAACAATGCCGGCATCATCCGCCGCGCCGACAGCCTCGACGTCGACGAGGCCGACTGGGACGCCGTCATCGACACCAACCTGAAATCCGTGTTCTTCCTGTCCCAGGCGGCAGCGCGCCACATGGCCCGACATGGCGGCGGCAAGATCGTCAACATCGCCTCGCTGCTGTCGTTCCAGGGCGGCGTCCGCGTGCCGGCCTACGCGGCGAGCAAGAGCGCGATTGCGGGCCTCACGCGCGCGCTCGCCAACGAATGGGCCGCGCAAGGCATCAACGTCAACGCGATCGCGCCCGGCTACTTCGACACGAACAACACGGCGGCCCTGCGCGCGGATCCGGTGCGCGAACCGGCCATCCTCGCGCGCATTCCCGCCGGCCGCTGGGGCCAGCCGGCCGACCTGGCCGGCGCCGCCGTGTTCCTGGCCAGCCGGGCCAGCGACTACGTCCACGGCGTCGTCCTGCCGGTGGACGGCGGCTGGCTCGCCCGATGAGCGCGCGTCCCGACATGGCGGGCCGCATCGTCTGCTTCGGCGAGATCCTGCTGCGCCTCGCCGCCCCGCCGGGCCGCATGCTGCTGCAGACGCCGGCGCTGGATGCGTGCGCGGGCGGCGCCGAGGCGAACGTCGCCGTCGCGCTCGCGCTGCTCGGCCACCGCACCGCGATGGTCAGCGTCCTGCCCGACAACTCCCTCGGCCGCGCGGCGCTCGACAGCCTGCGCGCGCACGGCGTCGACACGGCCGGCATCCGCCTGCGCCCGGGCCGCATGGGCCTGTACTTCATCACGCCGGACGCCGCCGCGCGCCCGTCCGAGATCATCTACGACCGCGCCGGCTCCGCATACGCGCTGGCAGACCCCGGCCTGTACGACTGGCCGGCGCTGCTGGACGGGGCCGGGTGGCTGCACGTGTCGGGCATCCCGCCGGCCGCCGGCGACGGTCCCGCCCAGGCCGTGCTCGCGGCGATGCGGGCGGCGCGCACCGCGGGCGGGCGCGCCGCGTTCGACGGCACGGCGCAGCCGCCGCTGCCGGAGGCGATGCGCATGGCCGACGTGCTGTTCGCCGGTCCGCGCGACATCGCGCTCGCGCTCGACCGCCCCGAACTGGCGGATCCCGTGCGCGAACAGGACGCGGTGCACGGCGCGTTCGCCGCATTTCCTGACCTGGCGATGCTGGCCTGGACCCGCCGCGTGCCGCATCGGGCGGACGAGCACGAGCTGTCGGCCGTGCTGCACACGCGCACGGCGTCCGTGACCGGCGGCAGCTACCGGCTGTCCGGCACCGTCGACCGGATCGGCACGGGCGACGCCTTCGCGGCGGGCGTCCTGCACGGACTCCAGTCGGGCATGGCGACGGCGGACGTGGCCGGGTTCGCGCTGGCCGCCGCCGCCATGAAACACGCGATCACCGGCGACCTCAACGTCGCGCACGCGGGAACGTCCGCATGAGCGGCAGCTGGCGCCTCACCTGGGACCACGGCAGCGCGGACGTGCAGTCGCTGGGCGCGATGCTCGGTCCCTTGAGCCTGCGCATCGGCGACGAGCGGGAGCTCGAGATCATGCACGTGGCGCCCTGGGCCGGCATGACGCGCGCCGACACCCTGCCCGGCATCATGCGGCGCCTGCGCGGCGAGTGGCCCTGCCTGCCGTTCGGCTGTACGGAAGCGCCGCGCGACCTGCCCGCCGGCTGGGGCACGCGCGCGCCCGAGGATGCGTGGGACCACGGCTATGCGGCCAACCACCATTGGCGCTGCGTGTCCGCGACCGACACCCGCATCCACCTGGCCGTCGACTATCCCGCCGGCTCGCCGATCGAACACATCGAACGCGAGATCGCGGCCGACCCGCACGCACCGGCCGTCGACATCACGTTGCGCGTGTGGGCCCGCCGCCCGGCGCGCGTGCCCGCGGGCCTGCATCCGACGTTCCGCCTGCCGCCGGCACCGGAGCGCGTACGCATCGTGCTCGGGCCGCACGACGGCATCCACAGTTATCCCGCCCAGCCGGCGGGCGCGGTGTCGCGGCTGCTGTCCGACACGCGCTCCGCATCGCTGGACAGCCTGGCCGGCGTCGACGGCCCCATCGACCTCGCGCACCTGCCGTTCGCCGCACCGGCCGAGGAACTGCTGCAGGTGCGCGCGATCGGTGGCCAGGACGGCGCCGCGCCGATCGTGCTGCACTACCTCGATTACGACGCCTGCGTCGGCCTGTGGTGGGACACGGCGCAGCTGCCCGACCTGCTGCTCTGGGTGAGCAACGGCGGCCGCATCCACTTCCCCTGGATGAGCAGCCACCTGGCGCTGGGCGCCGAACCCGTGAACAGCCTGTTCGACCTGGGCCGCGTCGCGACGGCGCCCGCGAACCATCCGCTGGCGGACCGCCTCGGCATCGCCATCGGCCCCGACGCGCCGTGGGAAACCCGGTACCGCATCGCCGCCTGGCCCCAACCGTCCCTCCCAACCCAACGATAGAGAACCGCGCCATGGCACCCGACTTCCGTTCTCCCGGCTTCCTGCTCGACCACATCGCCCATACGATGCGGTTTTATCACCCGCGCTGCATCGACCCGAGCGGCGGTTTTTATCACTTCTTCCGCGACGACGGCACGGTGTACGACCGCACGACGCGCCACCTCGTCAGCAGCACGCGCTTCGTCTTCAACTACGCGATGGCGTACCGGCGCGTCAAGCGCGCAGATCACCTCGCGGCCGTGCGCCACGGCGTCGCCTTCCTGCGCGACGTCCACCGCGACCCGCGCACCGGCGGCTACGCCTGGCAGCTCGCGTGGGACGCGGGCCGCAAGGAAGTCCTCGACGGCGACAACCACTGCTACGGCCTGGCCTTCGTCATGCTGGCGTATGCGCATGCGCTGCGGGCCGGCGTCGCGGAGGCGCGCGGCTACCTCGCCGAGACGTTCGACCTGATGGAGACGCGTTTCTGGGAACCCGGGCACGGGCTGTACGCGGACCAGGCCAGCGCCGACTGGTCCGTGCTGGATGCGTACCGCGGCCAGAATGCCAACATGCATTCTTGCGAGGCGATGCTCGCGGCGTACGAGGCAACGGGCGAGGTGCGCTACCTGCACCGCGCCGAGACGCTGGCCCGCAACATCACACTGCGCCAGGCCGCCCTCGCGGAGGGTTATGTGTGGGAACACTACCGCACCGACTGGTCGGTGGACTGGGACTACAACCGCGACGACAAGACGAACATCTTCCGGCCCTGGGGCTACCAGCCCGGCCACCTGACGGAATGGGCGAAGCTGCTGCTGCTGCTCGAACGCCACCGCGCCCACCTGGCGGGCGACGCCGAATGGCTCGCGCCGCGCGCCATCCAGCTGTTCGACGCCGCGCTGCTGCGCGCCTGGGACGCGGAGCACGGCGGCATCTGCTACGGCTACGCGCCGGACGGCAGCATCTGCGACGGCGACAAGTATTTCTGGGTGCAGGCCGAAAGCTTCGCGGCCGCCGCGCTGCTGGCGGTGCGCACCGGGAACCCGGCCTACTGGACCTGGTACGACCGCATCTGGGCGTACAGCTGGGCGCACTTCGTCGACCACGACCACGGCGCCTGGTACCGCATCCTCGGCCAGGACAACCGCAAGCTGACCAATGAGAAGAGCCCGGCCGGCAAGACGGACTATCACACGATGGGTGCCTGCTACGACGTGCTGCACGCGCTGGAGGCGAACCCATGACCGCGCTGCCCCGCTTCGTCGCGGCCGGCGAAGCGCTGACCGACCTGCTCGCAACGGGCCCCGGCACGTGGACGAGCCAGACCGGCGGCTCGACGTGGAACGTGGCGCGCGCCATCGCCCGCCTCGGCATCCCGAGCGCGTTCGCCGGCGCCGTCAGCCGCGACGTGTTCGGCATCGAACTCGCCGCCGCGAACACGGCGGCGGGTCTCGACCAGCGCTTCCTGCAGCAGGTCGACCGCCCGCCATTGCTGGCCGTCGTGCACGAACGCCACCCGCCCCGCTACTTCTTCATCGGCACCGACAGCGCCGACCTGCACTTCGATCCGGACCATCTGCCGGCCGGCTGGCAGGACAGCGCCGCATGGGTGCACTTCGGCGGCATCAGCCTCGCGCGCGAGCCGCTCGCGTCCACGCTGGTCGCGCTGGCCTGCGGCCTGAAACTGCGCGGCACGAAGATCAGCTACGACCCCAACTTCCGCGCGCTGATGGACGAACGCTACGACAGCACGTTGCGCACGATGGCCGGCCTGGCGGACGTGGTGAAGGTGTCCGACGAGGACCTGCGCGGCCTGTTCCGCCACGACGACACCGAGGCCGCGTTCGCGGCGCTGCGCGCAATGAATCCGGCCGCCACGTACCTGTTCACGCGCGGCGGCGACGGCGCCTGCCTCGTGCGGCCCGACGGCGCCTGGCACGCGGCCGCACCCGCCGTGGACGTCGTCGACACGGTGGGCGCGGGCGACGCCAGCATCGGCGGCCTGCTCTACAGCCTCATGACGTGGCCGGAGCGGGCCGGCGGCAGCCATTTGCGGGTCGCCGTCGCCGCCGGTACGGCCGCCTGCCGGGTCGCGGGCGCGCAGCCGCCGGCGCTGGATGCCGTGCTCGCGCTGGCGGACGCCATCGTGGTCCGCCGCCAGGAGGGAACGCATCGCGCCCTTGACTTCGCGGCGCCGGGCCAACAGTATTTCGGCAAGCAATTACAACGATAACCAGGAGACACCATGCCAACGCGCACATCGCAATTCCGCTTCCTGTGCGGCTACGTCTATATCTATTTCTTCGCCCAGGCGATGAGCATCTCGCTGCTCGCCGTCTGGCTGGGGCAGACGCTCAAGCTGTCGGGGACCGAGGCGGGCATCGTCTTCGCGGCCAACGCTTTTGCCGCGATGTGCTCGCAGCCGATCTATGGCTTCGTGTCCGACCGCGTGGGCACCCGCCGCAACATCCTGTGGACGGTCGCCGCGCTCGTCGCCCTGTCCGGCCTGTTCTTCCCGTTCCTGTACGCCCCGCTGCTGAAGACGAACATCCTGCTGGGTGCCGTCGTGGGCGGGCTGTACCTCGGCATCACGTTCAATGCGGGCAGCTACGCGATCGAATCGTACGTCGACCGCATCGGCCGGCGCGACGGCTTCGAATACAGCCGCGTGAGGCTGTGGGGCTCGCTGGGCTTCGCCAGCGCCGCCGCGTTCAGTGGCCGCATCTACAACGTCGACCCCGGCATCAACTTCGCGCTCGCGTCGCTGGCGGGCGGCGTGATGCTCGCGCTGCTGGCCGTCACGCGCGGCGGCCCGGCCGAACCGGGCGTGCGCGGCAAGGAAGGCGTCAAGCTCGCCGACGCATTCGCGCTGCTGCGCATGCCGGGCTTCTGGCGCTTCATGGTGTTCGTGCTGGGCGTGACGAACCTGTACCTCGTGTTCGACCAGCAGTTCTCGCGCTATTTCGCCTCGCTGTTCCCGGACCCGAAGACGGGCGTGGCGATGTTCGGCTACCTGAATTCCGCGCAGATCTTCCTGGAAGCGGGCGGCCTGTTCCTCGCGCCGCTGCTCGTGCGCCGCATCGGCGCGAAGAACGGCCTGCTGCTGGCCGGTTCCATCATGCTCGTGCGGATCGGCGGTTCCGGGCTCGCCGTCGGTCCCGTCTCGATCTCGGCGATGAAACTGCTGCACTCGGTGGAGCTGCCGATCCTCGCCGTCTCGCTGTTCCGCTACATCGCGCACCATTTCGACAACCGCCTCGCCTCGACCGTCTACATGGTCGGCGTGAGCTTCGGCCACTCGATCGGCATCTTCGCGCTGTCGTCGCTGGCCGGCATCGGGTACGACCGGATCGGTTTTTCCGCGACCTACCTGATCCTGGCGGGCCTCGGCCTCGTCTTCCTCGTCCTGTCCGCCGTGTTCCTGCTGCCGACGCCGGCGGAAACGCCTGGCGAGCAGGCCACGCCGCTCGCCGAACCTGCCAAATGATCCAACAAGGAGCAAGCATGACCTCACCCCTGAACGCGGCCGCACTGGAGCCGCTGAACACCGGCGCGCTGCCGGCCCACTGGAACCGCGGCATCGACAAGGCCGCCATCGACCGTGCGATCGCGCGCGCGCTGGACGCGGTCGACCGCAACCTGGCGCACTTCGGCGACGCCTTCCCGATGCCGTCGTCGCAGGGCGGCGTCTACCCGGCGATGGACAACACGGAATGGACGAACGGCTTCTGGACCGGCATGTTGTGGCTGGCGTACGAGCTGACGGGCGCCGACCGCTACCGCGACGCGGGCCTGCGCCACGTGGCGAGCTTCCACGCGCGCCAGCGCGACCGCATCAACGTCAACCACCATGACCTCGGCTTCCTGTACAGCCTCTCGTGCGTGTCCGGCTACCAGTTGACGGGCGAGCCGCTCGCGGCCGAAGCGGCGCTGGGCGCCGCGCGCCTGCTGCTGGAGCGCTACCTGCCGGGCGCCGGCATCATCCAGGCGTGGGGAGAATTGTCCGACCCGGCCCAGCGCGGGCGCATGATCATCGACTGCAACCTGAACCTGCCGCTGCTGTACTGGGCCAGCGACTTCACGGGCGACCCCGCGTTCCGGACGGCGGCCGACAGCCACATCGAGGCGGCCGCGCGCCACATCGTGCGTCCGGACGGCTCCACGTTCCACACGTTCTTCTTCGACCCGGCCAGCGGCGCGCCGCTGCACGGCAAGACGCACCAGGGCTACGCGGACGATTCGTGCTGGGCGCGCGGCCAGGCCTGGGGCATCTCCGGCTTCCCGCTCGTCTACCGCCACAACGGCGACGGGCGCCTCGTCGACCTGGCGAAGGTGCTGGCCAACTACTACCTGAACCGCCTGCCGGCGGACGGCATCTGCTACTGGGATCTCGTGTTCACGTCCGGACCGGAGCCGCGCGACAGCTCCGGCGCCGCCATCGCCGCCTGCGGCCTGCTGGAACTGGCGCGCAACCTGCCGCTGGCCGATCCGCTGCGTCCGGCCTACGAACGCGCGGCGGCCGGCACGGTACTGACGCTCGCGGGCGATTACGCCGACACGAGCGGCACGCCGGGCGCGGGCCTGCTGAAGCACGGCGTGTACCACAAGCCGAACGGCGTCGGCGTGGACGAGGCCTGCATCTGGGGCGATTATTTCTACCTCGAGGCGCTCGTGCGGCTGACCCGCACGTGGCGCCCCTACTGGTAATCAGTCGTGGGCTTCCGTCGATTCGCGCTCGACCAGCGTAAACGGCATCAGCCGGTGCTGCGGCATGTACGACTGGCCGGCGCGGCGCGCGCGGATGTGTTCCACCAGCAGGGCGACGGCGCTGCGCGCCATTTCCGTGATCGGCTGGTGGACCGTCGTCAGCTCGGGCCACACGGTCGTCGCGACGGGCGTGTCGTCGAAGCCGCAGACGGCGATGTCGTCCGGCACCTGCAGGTGCAGCCCGTGCGCGACCGCGATGACGGCGGCCGCCATGTCGTCGTTACTGGCGAAGATCGCGGTCGGCCGCGTCGGCTGGGCCAGCAGTTCGCGCGCCGCGAGCAGGCCGGAACGGTAGGTGAACATGCCCTGCGCCACCCGCTCGGCGGGGACGTGGTGGCCCGCCTCGCGCATCGCGTCGATGAACGCCTGGTAGCGCAGCTGGGCCGGTGTATGTTCAGGGTCGCCCTTGATGAAGCCGATGTCCGTGTGGCCCAGGGCCAGCAGGTGCTTGGTCATCGTCAGCGCGCCTTCGTAGTCGTCGATGCGCACGGCCGACATCTGCGGCGACGGCTTCGCGGTCGCGACCGCGACGGACGGAATGCCCATCTCGGCCAGTTGCTTGAGCGCGGCCTTGGAGTCGCACAGCGGCGGCGGCACGAGGATGCCGTCGGCGCCGTCCGCGATCAGGCGGTCGATCGCCTTGCGCTGGCTGCGCAGGTTGTCGCAGTTCTCGAGGATCAGGTGCGCGCCCGTCTGGCTGCACTCGCCGAGGGCCCCGACGAGGAAGGCGCTGAGGAACGCCGCGCTGGGATTGCTGTACAACAGCCCGACGCGCAGCGTACCGATGCGCGCCGCGCGCGCCGCGACGTTGACCTGGTAGTTCAGTTCCTGGATGGCGCGGTTGACCTTTTCGCGCGTCTTGTCGCTGACGCTGGCGTTGCCATTGATGACGCGCGACACGGTCATCGCGGAGACGCCGGCCTTCTGCGCCACGTCCCAGACGGTCGCACCGCCGGCCGGGCGGTCGCCCTGCTTGGTTTCACTACCCATTGAATTATTGTCCTGTAGTCTGATGGCCTGGCATTGTTATCGATTTCATTCCCGGCACACGATGTCACATGATACCGCCGTGCCAGGGGAAATGCCACTTCTGACAACGCCGCATGGCAGCCCGCTCGACGGCTCGCCATGCAGCATGGATGCCTTGATTGCACCAATTCAACAATGCTACCATGAGATCGATAACAACCCCAAGCTTCACCGAATGAAGAAGGAGACCGTCTTGCCTGCCTCTCGCCTCACCATCGCCGTGCTGCTCGCCGCCGCGGCCGTCGCGGGCTGCCGTACCGTGGCCGCGCCTGCCCGGCCGCAGGCGGCCGCGGGCCTCGCCGCCGCGCCCTGGATCGCGGATCTCGGCGACGGCCGCTACCGCAACCCCATCCTGCATGCGGATTATTCCGATCCGGACGCGATCCGCGTCGGCGACAAGTTCTACATGACGGCGTCCAGCTTCAACAATGCGCCCGGCCTGCCGCTGCTGGAGTCGCCGGACCTGGTGAACTGGACGCTCGTCGGCCACGCCCTGCCCCGGCTGGAACCGGCCAACGTGTTCGACCGTCCGCAATACGGCAAGGGCGTGTGGGCGCCGTCGCTGCGCTGGCACGACGGCCGCTTCTGGATCTTCTACCCCGACCCGGACTACGGCGTCTACGTGACGACGGCCGAGCATTTCGCGGGCCCGTGGACGCCGCCGCGGCTGCTGCTGGCCGGGCGCGGCATCATCGATCCCGCGCCGCTGTGGGACGACGACGGCAAGGCGTACCTGGTGCACGCGTGGGCGAAGAGCCGCTCCGGCATCAACAACGTGCTGACCTTGCGCCGCATGGACCCGCAGGCGACGCGCCTGCTGGACGACGGCGGCAAGATCATCATCGACGGCGGCCGCTATCCCGGCTACCACACGGTCGAGGGGCCGAAGCTGTACAAGGCGAACGGCTATTACTACGTGTTCGCCCCCGCCGGCGGCGTCGAGATGGGCTGGCAGGCCGTGTTCCGCTCCCGTTCGATCGACGGACCGTACGAAGCGCGCCGCGTGATGGACCAGGGCGACACCCCGATCAACGGGCCGCACCAGGGCGCGTGGGTGGATGCCCCGGACGGCAAGGACTGGTTCGTGCACTTCCAGGACAAGGGGGCGTATGGCCGCGTCGTGCATCTGCAGCCGATGCGCTGGCAGGACGGCTGGCCGGTCATCGGCGCACCGGGCCGCACGCCGGGCGTCGGCGAACCCGTGAACACGTACGCGAAACCGGTGCAAGGCTTCGGCCCGGCGGCGCCGGCGACGAGCGATGCGTTCGACGGCCCTGCCCTCGGCCTGCAATGGCAATGGGGCGCGAATCCGGCGCCCGGCTGGTACTCGCTGACGGACAACCCCGGCCACCTGCGGCTCGCCACGCAGGTGGTGCCGGAAGCCGACGGCTTCGTGCGCGCCGCGGGCGCCATCCTCACGCAGAAGGTGCCCGCGTCACGCTTCGTCGTGGAGACCCGCGTGCGCCTCAAGGGTGCCGTCGACGGCGACCGGGCAGGCCTGATCGTCAACGCCATGCAGTATGGCTGGGTGGGCCTGCGCCGCAGCGGCGGGAAGACGGAACTCGTGCGCACCGTGTGCGGGCCGTTCGGGCCGCGCTGCCACGAGGCGTCCACCGTCGTGCTGCCGGACGCGCCGGACGAGGTGGTCCTGCGCATGTCGATGTACGAAACGGCGTTCGTCGGCTTTTCGTACAGCGTGGACGGCCGCGCGTTCAAGCCGGCCGGCGACCCGTTCCCGGTCACGCGCGGCACGTGGGTGGGCGCGCAGGTGGGCCTGTTCAGCGTCGGTGCGCGGGCGCGCACGCAGCCGTCGTACCTCGAAGCCGATTATTTCAACGTGACGGCGCCGGGGGTCGGGCCGTACTGACCGGCCGCGTTCAGGCGCCAGTACACGGCATAACGTTGATGGTGCAGGTCGAACAGCGGCCGGACGACGATGCCGTTGGCCGGACCTGCATCCTTGAACCTGAACGCGGACGGATCACCGGGGACCGGCGCGAGCCAGTCGGCGGGATTGCCGGACTTGCCGACGATATCGGGAACCGGCACGGCCGCGATCCTCAGCCAGGCATCCTTGTCGCCCACGTCGCTGGCCGGCATGTCCTGCCTGCCAAGTTCTCCGGCCAGCAAGACCGGGCCATGGAACAGGGAGACCGTCGAGGCGTCGTCCATGGCCTGCTCCAGCCGCAACCCGACCGGCAGCGTCAGGTCGATCATGTCGCCGGCCCGCCATTGCCTCACCACCGCCAGGCGCACCGGGTCGCCGCGTGATGTCCCCTTGCTGCCGCAATACGATCCCGGCTTGCCGCCAACTGAGCTCGGACGGGATGTACAGGTTCACCCAGAGCGCATCGTCCTTGTGGAAGTAGATGCCTTCGTTGTAGCGTGCGGTGTTTTCGATACCGGAACCGGTACAGCAATGGCTGCCGTTGAGATAGGTGCGAAAGTCCCCATGGAACGGCGTGAAATACGTCATCGCGCCGGAATCGGGCGCCACCGACGCCAGCACGTGGTTGTACAGCGCACGCTCGTAGTAGTCGGCAAGCTCCGCACGGCGATCGCGCCCGAACAGCCTCGCGGTCGGCTTGAGCATGTTGTGGGTATTGCAGGTTTCGGCGGTCGTCGGCGGGAATACCTTTCCGCTGTCGATCGACGGGCCAGCCTCCACGCCGGGTTGATCGAACCATTCGTTCACCGACGTGCCGCCGTTGGCAAACGCATGCCTGTGCATGACCAGCCGCCAGAAGTTCGCGGACGCCTTCAGTTCCAGCGGGTCGCCATCGACGTTCGCGGCGTTGGCCAGGCCCACGACCTGCGCGATGTGCGTATTGGCGTGCAGGCCCCCCAGCCGGTCCTCGCCCTCGGCAAGCGGGCCGACGAACCAGGCGCGATGGAACATGCGGGCGGTGTCGCCATGCGCGACGCGGCGGACAGATAGTGCCCCGTCATCTGCCCACGCAGGAATTCACTGTCCCAGCCGTCGTAGCCCAACTCGATGCCTGCTTTCTGGGGAAGTTTCGCCAACGCGCGGTAGTGGTAAAGCAGTTTGTCGGGATCGTAGGACGCGAGCACCCCCGTGCGATGCAGCTCCTGCCGTACGTGGAACGGGCTTCCCGGCAGCACGCGCCGCGTCGACCGGCACGGGCGGCGCAAGCTGGCCGAGGTCGCGGGCGACGCCATGCGCCGGGAACGCCGCGAGGGTGGCTTTGAGCGTCGAACGGCGGGTGAAGGACATCGACAACCCTTTCGTAAAAAAAACGCCGCCGGCAAACACCGGCGGCGGTCGAAAGCGGGCACGCGGCCCGCGACGAGAGAGAAGATTACAGGTTGCCGAACTTGTAGCGCAAGCTGAAACCGAAGAAGCGGCCGTTCTCGTAGTGCTGGCGTTCGATGCCGCTCTCGTTCCCGAGGCCGCCGACGTTACGATTGAGCGTCTTGTTGGTGATGTTCGACGCGATCAGCGACAGCGCCAGATTGTCGGTCAGCTGGTAGTTGAACGAGCCGTCCAGGATACCGTAGGCATCGATGTAGCGGCCGTCGATCGGGTTCGGCGAGAAGCCGAACAGCACCGACGGCGAACGCCACGTGTAGACCAGGCGCGCGGACGCCTTGTTGTCCTCGTACAGGGCGCTCACGCTGTAGCTGTTCTTCGAGGCGAACGGTTGCGGCGTCGAGATGATGTTCGGCGCGGCCTTCGTGCCCACGTTGAACGGGTTGTCGGTCTTCACGTACGTGTACGAACCGGCCACGCCGAAGTTCTTCAGGATGCCCGGGGCGCTGTCGAAGAAGTACTGGCCCGACAGCTCGAGGCCGCGCGCATAGCCCTTCTCGGAGTTCAGGGTCTTCGACACCAGGTACTGGCCGCCCGAGCAGCCGTTCGCGACCGCGCCGTTGTAGACCGGCGCCAGCGCGAGGGTCTCGCAGTTCTGGACGTCGTTGAAGAAGCCGTTGATCTCCTTGTCGAACACGCCCGCTGCCAGGTAGTTCGTCTTGCTGAAGTAGCGTTCCAGCGAGAAGTCGAAGCTGTTCGCGGTCAGCGGGTGCAGTTCCGGGTTGCCGATCGACGCCGTGCCCTGCGTCGAGTTGACGGTGACGTACGGATTGAGCTGGTCGAGGCCCGGACGCGTCATGCCGCGGCCGTAGCCGAAGCGCGCCAGGAAGTCCTTCGCCAGGTCGTAGGTCAGGTTGAACGACGGCAGCGCGTTCGTGTACGACGTCGTGCGGCTGTAGGGGCCGATCACGCCGCTCGCATTCGGCACCTGCGCCACGAATTCGCCGTTGGTGCGCACCACGCGCACGCCGGCGTTACCCTTGAGCCGGTCGTCCAGCAGCGAGAATTCGCCCACCAGGTAGATCGCCTTGGTCTTCTCGTTCGTGTAGCGGCGCGCGAGGACCTGTTCCGCCAGGCCGTTCTCCGGGAGGATGCCCGCCTTCGGGAAGGCGCCGCTGACCTGGTTGCCCAGCAGCTGGTCGGGGTTGTACACGGCGTAGCCGCCCGAATAGCCGGCCAGGCCGTCCATGAAGTTGGTGGGCGACGACTGCACGTAACCGCCGGTCGCGGCCGAGATGCCGTTGCTGCCGTCCGCGGCAAGGGGAAGTCCGTCGGTCGTGAGCGGACGGCCATTGAAGGCGAAGTTGTTGAAGCTGCTCGACTGGCGCGCGGCACGGGTACCGAACTTGATGCGGCTGAAGAACCAGCCGTCGTCCAGCGAATACGTACCGTCCAGGGCCACGGCGCCGCCGGTGTCGTGGAAGCTCTGGTGCGTGCCGTTGCTGTAGGCCTGGTACATGAAGTTGGCCGGATTGGACAGGTCCGGGCCGGTGAACGTCGTCTGGTGCGGGGCGCCGTCGGCCACGCGGTTGACGGTCCAGTACAGGCCCGGATTGGACAGCAGGGTCACGGCGCGGTTGTCCTGGGTCTGGTCGGCCTTGATGAAGTTGATGTCCGCCTTCAGGAACAGGGCCGGCGTCGGGTGCCATTCGGCACCGGTCGCGGCGATCCACGTCGTGTACGGGCGGTGCTCGTCGCCGCCGGTCGTCGTCATCCTCGTGTTCAGGAAGTTCCCGCTCAGGAAGCGCTTGGTGGCGAGGACATCGTTGCTGCCGCCATTGAGATTGCCGTTGGCGAACTGTTCAGTCAGGCTGAACGGCGCCGTCTGCAGGTTCTGCACGTTGTTCGCCTGCGTATTGATGTCCGACGAGTTCAGGCCGCGGTAATTCTGGTGGTACAGGTAGTAGGTATAGTTGCCGTCGACGTAGAAACGCAGGGTGTTGTCGACGCGCCAGTCGGCAGCCAGATTCAGGCCGCGGCGGGTGCGCATGATCGTTTCCTGGAACACGTTATTGGTGATCGCGGGCGCCGCCATGACGTTGCCGATCTGCTCCTGGGTCAGGCCCGCCAGGTTCGGCATGTAGGCGCCGGCAGTCGTCGATGTCGGCAGCGTGGGCACGCTCGCCAGGTAAGAGACGTCGGTGCGGCCGACGTACTGCGACATCGGCCTGGACGGGTCGTTCGCCGCGTTGGCGGCCGCCAGGGTCGCATATTCGGCGCTGTCGGCGCGGACCGCGCGTTTGTAATTGGCGCCGCCGTTGGCCGGGTTGTTGTCCGAACGGCCCGTGCTCTGCTGGAACACGGCTGCCGCCATCACGCCGATGCGCCCGCCGCCCTGCAGGTTCCAGCGGTTGGCGATCATGCCGAACAATTCCGGGTTGCCCTTCTTCGCGAGGTCGTTGTAGCGGCCGCCGATGTTCAGTGCGCCCGTCAGGCCCTTGAAGTCGCTCGGATTGCGGGTGCGGATGTTGACCAGGCCGCCGATGGCGCCCTCGATGTGTTCCGCCGACGGGTTTTTGTACACGTCGATGCCGGCGACCATGCCCGGAATCGCGCCTTCCAGGTTGAATTCGCGGCTGCCGGCCGTGAAGTAGGCGCGGCCGTTCACTTCCGACGCCGTCTGGCCCGACAGGCCGCGGATCGTCACGCCCGAACCCTGGCCCACGGGCGATGCGCCCTCGCCGCCGTAGCGGTAGCCCTGCACGCCGGGAATGCGCGTCATGGTCTCCGTGACGTTCGGGTCCGGCAGCTTGCCGATGTCGTCGGCGCTGATCGAGTCGACCACCTCCATCGAGTCGCGCTTGATCGCCAGCGACGATTGCGCACTGGCGCGGATGCCCGTCACGACGACCGTGTTGGCGTCCGCCTGCTGCGCCCAGGCATGGCCCGCGAAGGCCTGGGCGAGCGCCACGGCGACGACCGACATCGTCGGTCCGAGATTGCGGTGATTCTGCTTCATTTGGTTCTCCTCTGTAATCCGATTTGGCATGGGTTTTTTCCCGGCTCTGTGTGGCCGACGTTTTAGGTATCGATAACAAATCTAGGTTGAATTATAGGCCGCGTCCTTCCTCGTAGTAATGCCTTTGCGAAATATCATTGATGATGTGGTATTTGCACGACGCCGGCACCTTGACGGGCCGCCGGCATCGTGATCCGGGACGCGAATGTCCCGGTTATCGATCACCTGTCCGCCACCCGCTGGGCACGCACGGGGGCGAGCACGAAGCGATAGCTGGCGGGTGCGAGCGGGATGCGGTACTTCACGTGAGGCCGCCCGTCCAGGCTCCAGCCGGTGTCGCCGCCCACGCCCGCCTGGGCCATGTCGACGAGCACCGAGCCGTCGCCATGCGGCGCGATCTCGGAACTCTTCCACGTGCCGCGCGGCCGCAGGTACAGGTCTTCGTACGGGAAGGCAAGCGCATTGAACGCGCCCGGCGCATCGAAGTCCACGCGGACGCCGGTGCCGGCGCCGTCCTGCAGCTGGAACCAGCGCACATCCGTCTTGTTGCCGCTTTCCTGCGGGCGGATATATCCGTGGTACTGGTCCGCCACCTTGCCCGCGTACTGGCCCAGTGCGGATCCCGTCTTGCGGTCCGCATACGATTCGTACGGACCACGGCCGTACCATGACAGCGCATCGAGCGCCGGGAGGCTGTCGAAGCGCAGGCCCAGGCGCAGCGGATCCGGCAGGTCGTCACGCAGCGGCGTGAAGCTGGCCTGCACGTCGACGCTGCCGTCGGCGCGCATCCGGTAGACGTTTTCCCAGTGCGCCGCGCCGGCGCCGAAGCTGAACAGCACGCGCACCCCGTCGCCCGTCACGGTCACGTCGCGCACCTTGCGCTGGTCGGTGAACGTCCGCCACACCCAGTGGCTCTTGTCCACGCCGGAACCTTCGTCATTGTCCGTCAGGCCGCGCCAGAAATTCGGCGAACCGCCCTTCAGCACCGTGCGGCCGGCCACCGTGTAGGTCACGAGGCCCGTGTCCGGTGCGACGCGCAGTACGGCGTCGGCGGCGCGCAGTTCCACCGCGCCGTCCGTGCGGACCGGCGCCACGGCGGCCAGCTGTTTCTGCGCGGCGCGTGGCGACGCCAGCACGAACTGCGACCAGCCGACGACGGCGCCCTGCTCCACGCCCGGCAGCGCCGCACGGCTCTTCGCCCGCACGGTCAGTACACGCTCGCCTCCGGGTGCGACATCGGGCAATGCCAGCGCCAGTTTCTGGCGGGCGCCGGCCGGCGTGGCCGCATCGGCCAGCGTGCCGCGGGCGACGACGACGCCGTCACGCGCCAGTTCCCAGTCGAACGCGAGATGCGACAGGTCGCGGAAATCGTAGCGGTTCACGACCTCGATGCTGCCTGCCGCCGGGTCGCCTTCGAAAACGACGGGCGAATAGACCTTCTGCAGTTCGTAGTATTCCGGATCCGGCGTGCGGTCCGAGCGCACGACGCCGTCGCCGACCACGCTGTTGTCGCCCCGCTCCGGGTTCAGGTCGAAGCCGGACGCCCAGTAGGTACGGCCCTTGGCGTCCTTCGCGATGACGCTCTGGTCGACCCAGTCCCACACGAAGCCGCCCTGCAGCTTGCGGTGCGCGCGGATGACCTGCCAGTAGTCCTCCAGGTTGCCCAGCGAATTGCCCATCGCGTGGGCGTACTCGCACTGGATCATCGGCTGGCGGAAGTTCGGGTCGAGCGCGTAGTCCGCCATCTTCTCGATGTCGTCGTACATGGGCGCATAGATGTCGACGTAGGCGTTCGGCAGGTGCTCCTCGCCGATGGTGCCGTGGCCCAGGTAGCTGATCAGGCGCGTCGGATCGTTCTTGCGGATCCACGCGGCCGCGTTCTCGAAGTTCGGCCCCGTGCCGGCCTCGTTCCCCAGCGACCAGAAGATGACCGACGGCGAATTCTTGTCGCGTTCCACCATGCGCGAAATGCGGTCCAGGTGGGCGATGCGCCAGTGCGGCTTGTAGCCCAGCTGGATCGCGGCGCGCTTCTGCGGGTCGCCCGCCTGGTCGCCCTTCTCCATGTAGCCGTGCGACTCGAGGTCCGCCTCGTCCATGATGTACAGGCCGTATTCGTCGGCCAGGTCGTACCAGCGCGGATCGTTCGGATAGTGCGACGCGCGCACGGCGTTCACATTGGCCCGCTTCATCAGCTCGATGTCCTTGCGCATCGATTCCATCGACATCACGCGGTACGTATGAGGGTCGTGCTCGTGCCGGTTGACGCCCTTGATCATCACCCGCTTGCCGTTCACGCGCACTTCGCCGTCCGCGATCTCCACCGTGCGGAAGCCGATGCGGCGCGACGTCGCCGAGACCAGCCGGCCCTGCGCATCCGTCACCTCCACGAGCAGCGTGTACAGGTTCGGCGTCTCGGCCGACCAGGGTTTCACGGCCGGGATCGCGCCGGCCAGCACCGCCTTGCGGTCCGCACCCGGCGTGCCTTTCACGCGCAGTACTTCGCGCGTGCCGTCCAGCACCCGCGCCTCCACGTCCACCCTGGCCGGCGCGCCCGCCATCTCGGCGACGAGTTCGAAGCGGCCGTCGCGGTAATTCGCCTTGTCCAGCCCCGCGGTCACGCGGTAGTCGCGCAGCCGCGTCTTCGGTTCGGCATACACGTACACGCTGCGTTCGATGCCGTTGACGCGCCAGAAGTCCTGGTCTTCCAGGTACGAGCCGTCCGCCCAGCGATACAGCTCGATGGCGATCGTGTTGCGGCCCGGGTGCACGTAGCGGGTCAGGTCGAATTCGGAAGGCAGCTTGGAATCCTCGGAATAGCCGACCTTCTGGCCGTTCACCCACACATAATAGGCGGCGCCCGCGGCGCCGATCTGCAGGAACACGTCGCGGCCGTTCCACGCGGCCGGCACGTCGAACTCGCGGCGGTACGAGCCGACTTCGTTCAGGTCATGCGGGATGAACGGCTCGTTGGCGGGGAACGGATAGCGGATGTTCGTGAAGATCGGCTTGCCGTAGCCTTGCGTCTGCAGCATGCCGGGGACCTGGATCCGCCCCCACTTGCTGACGTCGTACGACAGCTTGTAGAAATCCTTCGGGCGCGTTTCCGGGGTCGTCGAGTACGCGAAGGACCACGTGCCGTCGAGAGAGACGTAGTACTGCGACGCGGCCTTGTCGCCGGCCAGCGCTTTCTCGCGCGATTCGAAATTGAAGAACGTCGCCTTCATCGGCTCGCGGTTGACCGCGACCACTTCCGGCTGCTCCCACTCGGCCGGTTTCGGCTGCGCGGCCAGCGCCGGCAAGGCCGCCGTCGCCAGCAGCACGGCCGCGATGATGTTCGTGGATTCCATGTCTCTCCTCTGTCGTTATCGTTATCGTTATGGTTGCTGTGTCAACGGAAGCGCAGGCCGTCGACGAAGCCGTTCACTTCCAGCAGTCCTGCCTCGGGCGCCGTGAGCCGCTTGCCGCCCACGGTCACGTTCTCGATCGTCACATTCTTCACCGTGCGTGTCGTGTCGCGGCCCGTGATGGCGGACGCACTCGGCGCGCCCTTGCCCGTGTAGTGGATGTTGCGCAAGGTGACGTTCTCGATGCCGAGTCCGGGGCTCGTGTTGTACTTGGCCGTGTACGCGATCTTCAGGTTGAAGAGCTTCCCTTCCTCGATGCGGTCGACGCGGATGTCCTCGAACACGACGTCGCGCACCAGGTTGTCGTCGCCCGCCATGATCCCGAGGGCGCCCTCGTATTCCGGGTCGTCCTCGTCGTGATCGAGGATGTCGATGTTCGAGAAGCGCAGGCGCTCCAGCACCTCGCTCTGCGGATGCGCCGGGGTCGGCGTATTGCCGTGGATGCCGATCATGATCGCGTGGGCGATGTCGGCCCACAGGGTCGTGTCCCGGACCTGCACGTCGCGCGTATTGCCCCAGATGTCCCAGCGGTGGTTGTAGAACGTCAGGCAGTCGTCCGACGTGCGCACGAAGCTGTCCGCGATCGTCACGCGCTCGCACGCGAAGTGGCCGATGCCGTCCGACCACTGGCCGGCGCCGATGGTGCGGATGCTCGTCTCGACGAGGTCCTGCGACATGATGCAGCGCATCGTGCCATGCGGCTGGTTGATGGCGATCGGGCCGTCGATCCCGATGTTGCGCGAATTCCGGATGGTCGTCACGTCGGTGCCGTCGAACAGGCCGTCGCTGAACACCTGCACGTCCTCGACGCCGTCGATCACGAGCGGGCTCTTCAGGACCGCGGCGCCGTGGATGTACACCTTCGTGTGCGAGCGCAGGCGGAAGTCGCCCTTGTGGATGCCCGGTCCGAAGAACACGACCGGCTGCGTGAAATCGGGCGCGGTGCCCGTGCCGATGTCGTTCGAGGCCAGGTTCGCGGGCACGGCCGGCATGTCGGCGCGGATCGCGTGCGTGAACACGTGCAGGTTGTGCAGGCGGTCGTCGTCGAACTCCACGCTCAGGTTCTCCGGCCGGCGCAGCGTGAAATACACGACGCCGTCGCGCACGAGCGGCTTGACGCCCTTCGCGTCCGGCCGCACCGCCACTTTCGAAAACGCGCCGTTGTTCTTCTGGACCGCCACTTCCACCGTGCCGTCGAAGTTGAAGTAGACCATCGAGGCGTCCTGCGGCTTGTCCAGATCGACCTTCACGTTGTACTCGTACAGGTCCTGCCACTGCCCGCCGGGCACGCGCACGCGCACCGTGTAGTCGTCGTTGTGATGGGTGTAGCGGATGGGATTCGGGAACGGGTGCACCTGCAGCCGGTTCTCGATGGCCTGGGCGGCATCGGCCGCGAGGCATCCCAGCAGGACGGCAAGCGGCGCGGCGCAGCGGCGCGCGAACGCACGTAACGTGAACAACGGATCGTCTCCTTTGCCCGTGGTGCGGTTCACGCCGCCGGGCTTGTCGTTTGATTTTGGTATCGATAACTCGGCCAGTTATATCACATCTGGAAACGATGTCAAGAACTCTCCGGATTCCCGGATCCCGGCCTACGCTGCCGCACATCTTAACGGTGGCGGTGGCGCCGCAGGCATGCCTTTTTTATCGAAATGGATATGTTTTGGACATGGCAGCGCGGTTGATCAAGATGGCGGTTAACGATAACAAAATAGATGCATACGTGCTAGCATCGGCGCGGCAGTACGGCAGCACCTTCGATCGCAGTTCAACATTCGCCTGCATGGCATGGAGACTACCAATGAAAAAAATGGAACCGAACGACTGCAAAGCCCCCGCCCTGACATCCGCACTGACATCCGCACTGAGCCCGGCCGACGCCCCCGACGCGGTCTCGCGCACCCTGTTGGGACGCCGCGACTTCCTGATGGGCCTCGGTGCCCTCGCGCTCGCCGGCTGCGGCGCGGGCGGCGGCGCCGAGGCACCGGCCGCGCGCACGCTCGCCACCGGCACGATGAGCGGCGCGGGTGCCGCCACCGCCTTCGTCCATCCGGGCCTGCTGCACACGCAGGCCGACTTCGACCGCATGAAGGCGAAGTATACGACGTCGCCGTGGTCGGGCAGCTGGAACCTGCTGGTCAATAATTCGCACGCCAGCCTGTCCTACACGCCGCACCCGCAGACCATCGTGTACCGCGGCTACGACGGGGTCCATCCTGAAAACTATTCGACGCTGTTCAACGACGTGGCCGCCGCGTACGCGTGCGCCGTGCGCTGGAAGATCTCGGGCGACACGGCCTATGCGGACAAGGCCGTGCAGATCATGAATGCGTGGTCGTCCACCCTCACCTCGATCCAGGGCACGACGGACGCCGCCCTCGCCGCCGGCATCTACGGCTACGAATTCGCCAACGCGGGCGAGATCGTGCGCAACTACACCGGCTGGGCCGCGGCGGATTTCGCCGCGTTCCAGGACATGATGAAGACCGTGTTCTATCCGGTCAACCACGACTTCCTCATCCGCCACAACAACACCGACGTCACGCATTACTGGGCCAACTGGGACCTGTGCCAGATGGCGTCGATCCTCGCCATCGGCGTACTGTGCGACGACCAGGGCCTGTTCGACGAAGCCGTCACCTACTTCAAGTCGGGCGCGGGCAACGGCGCCGTCGCGCAGGCCGTGTACTACGTCCACCCGGGCTTCCTCGGCCAATGGCAGGAATCGGGACGCGACCAGGGCCACAATACGCTCGGCATCGCGCTGATGGGCGCGCTGTGCGAGATGGCCTGGAGCCAGGGCGTGGACTTGTACGGCTACGACAACAACCGCTTCCTGATGGGCGCGGAATACGTGGCCAAGGCGAACCTGATCCAGTCCGGCACGACGTATTACACGGTGCCGTACGTCCCCTACAACAACGTCGACAACGTCAACCAGGCCGTCTTCTCGACGAACAGCCGGGGCAACGTGCGGCCCTGCTGGGCGCTGGTCTACAACCATTACGTGAACCGCAAGGGTCTCGCGGCGCCGTATTCGAAGATGTTCGCCCTGCAGATCCAGCCGGAAGGCGGCGGCGGCAACTACGGCTCGACGAGCGGCGGCTACGACCAGCTGGGCTACGGCACCCTCACCTGCACGCGCGACCCGGTCGCCGCCGGCGTGCCGCCCAGCGGCCTGAAAGCGCGCACCCCGGCAGGCGGCGTGGAATTATCGTGGTGGGGCAGCGCCTACGCGACGAGCTACAAGGTCAAGCGCGCCACGTCGACGAGCGGCCCCTGGGCCACCATCGCGAGCGGCATCGCGGACCTGCTGACGTACACCGACAATCCGGGCGCGGGCACCTGGTACTACGTCGTTTCCGCCATCACGCCGGCGGGCGAGACGGCCGATTCGAACCGCGCCACCGCCAAGGTCGGCAAGACGCTGCACACCTACCTGGCATGTAACGACGGCGCCGGGACGACCGTGTCCGACGCCAGCGGCCAGGGCCACGCGGGTACACTGACGGGCAGCGGCACGTGGGGCGCCGGCAAATCGGGCAGCGCGCTGGCGCTGAACGGCAGCACGGATTACGTAAGCCTGCCGGCGAACCTCGTCACGGATCTCACCGATTTCACGGTGGCCTGCTGGGTATATTGGAACGCATCACGGAATTGGGAACGCATCTTCGACTTCGGGTCGGGCACCGGCCGCTACATGTTCCTGACGCCGCGTTCGGGCAGCGGCGTCGTGCGCTTCGCCATCACCGTCGACGGCGGCAAGGGCGAGCAGGCCGTGACGGGGACGGCCGCGCTGCCGACCGCGCAGTGGGTGCACGTGGCCGTCACCCTGTCGGGACAGCTGGCCACCCTGTACGTGAACGGCACCGCGGTCGGCAGCAACGGCGCGCAATTCCTGCCGCCGTGGCAGCTGGGCGGCACGAGCCAGAACTGGATCGGCCGCTCGCAGTATGCGGGCGACCCATATTTCAATGGCCGCATCGACGAGTTCCGCATCTACCGCGGCGCGCTGGCGGCGGCGGACATCGCCGCGCTGATCGCCGCCAGCTGACCTGCCGGTCCGTCACACCCGGCGCCGGCGCGCGAGCGCCAGCGCCGACAACCCCATCGCCGCCAGCAGGTACCCCGCCGGTTCCGGCACCGCCGTCACGGCGGGATCCGTCAGCGTGCCGGCGATCGTCCCCTGCCCTTGCGCGTCCAGCGCCGGCGTCCACGTGAAATCGGCCAGCGCGCCCGTGAACGGATCATAGTGGCCGAGTGGCGCGAACGCGTCGTCGAACGCCGCCACGACGAAATGCGACACATAGCTCGTCAGCGGATCGGGCGCGCCCGCGAAGGTCAGGTCGAACGACAGGGTGCCGCCGAAGTCCACGGCGTGGAACAGGTCGTTCGACGCATCGTTGCGGAACAGGTAGCCGCCCGCGACAGGCGTCACGCCCCACGAATCGATGAACGCCGTGCTGTCGAAGCCCACCATGTTGCTGACCAGCGCGGTGGCCAGCGGCACGCCGCTGCTGGCGGACAGCTGCATGTCGACGTAGCCCGTGGCGGCGCCGAAGGTCGACGTGTCGATGGCGACGTGGATGGTCTCGGCCGACGCGGCGCCGGCGCCCGCCGCCAGCATCAGCGCGAGGGCGGAAACAAGGGATTTGAATCGGATGGTCATGGCTGTCCTCAGAAATGGGGTTGGTACAGCGCCGGCACGTAGCCGATCGCGACACGGTTCGGATTGGTGAACGTCAGCGGCACGGTGAGCGTCGCGCCCGGATTCAGCGGCCCCGCGACGGCGACGTACGGCACACCGCCCGTCGTGCCGCCCGCGTTGTCGAGCGTGACGCCGCTCGCCAGGCCATTCAGCGCGAGCCACAACGGCCCCGCCAGCGCGGTCGTGCCGGTGTTCGTGACGGTCACGCCGCCCACGTACTTGCCGGTCATGCGGTTCAGGGTCGCGCCCTGCTGGGTCATCCTGACGCTCGCGCCGACGTCCGCCGGCGCGACGTTCACGGCCAGCGTGTGCTGCGCCTCGGTGTTGCCGGCCGCGTCGACGCTCCAGTAGGCCACCGTGTGGCTGCCGGTCGTGTTCAATGCCACCGTCGTTCCGGTCTGCTGCGCGCCGCCGTCCACCGTGTAGTACGTCGCCTTCACGCTGCCGCCCGTATCCGTGGCGGACAGCGTGACCGTCACGTTCGCCGCAGGTGTCGCGCTCGTGCTCGCGGTCGTCACGGGCGGTGTCGTGTCGGCGCCATGCAGCGAACCATGCAGGCGCACTTCGGACAGGTTGCCGTACCACGTGCCGCCGTTATAGATGCGGAGGTAGCGGTACGGCGTCGGGTCGGCGACTGGGAACGATTGCCACTCGAGCGTCGAGACGGCCGGCGTGGTCAGCGTCGTCCACGTCGTATTGTCGTTCGAGCCCTGGATCACGGTGCCCTTGATGCGCGCGTAATTGCTGTCCTGGCGCGGCGCCAGTTCCACGCCCGTCAGGTTGACCTGGTTGCCGGCCTTGAAGTCGAAGGTCACGTACGCGCCCACGCCCGAGTTGTTGCTGCCGGTGCGGAAGTCCGAGATCGAACCGAGGTTGGCGTCGAACAGGCTCGTGACGACGGCCTGCGTGGTGGCCGCGGGCCGGTTCACCGTCGAATCGATCAGGGTGGCGACGGTCGGCACGTTGCGGATCGTGTCCGCCTCGTCCACCAGCGTCAGTGCGGTATTGTCGGTGGTCGCCGTGCTCGTGAAGCCGGGCTGGCCGTTGGCCTGCGTGTAGCCGATGGCGAATTTGACCGCACCCGCCGCCACGCCCTGGGGCAAGGTCGCCGTGGCCGTGAAGTTGATGTTGTCGGTCGTCGTCACGGTGGCCGGCACGCCCTGGATCGCGACACCCACGCCGCTGATCGCCTCTTTCGCCGTGAACGCCAGCTTGACGGCATTCCCGGGCACGATGCGCGTGCGCAGCGCCTGCGCGGAACTCATCGACACGGTCGCGATCTTGTTCGACGATTCGGCGACGCCGTACAGGCGCAGTTCTTCCATGTTCCCGTACCAGTTATTGCCGTTGATGACGCGGATGTAGCGGTAAGGCTGCGGGTTCGCCACGGTCAGGGTCTGCCAGTCGGCCGTGTTCCCGGCCGCGTTGGACAGGGTCGTCCACGCCGCGTTGTCGTTCGAGCCCTGCACGACGGTGCCGTTGATGCGCGACGCGTACTGGTCCTGGCGGCCGATCACTTCCGCGCGCTGGATCGTGGCCTTGCCGCCTTCCTTGAAGTCGAACATCACCCAGCCGCCGTAGCCGCTGCCGTTGACGCGGAAGTCCGTCCCGGTGCCGAGATTGCCGTCGAACAGGGTGTTCACCGTCGCCAGCAGGTCGGTCGCGTTGCGGCCGCTGGAATCCTGCAGGCTCGTGATGGCCAGCAGGTTGCCCAGGTAGTTAGTCTGGTCCGCGATGAACAGCGACGAGCTGTCGGTCGTGAACAGCACGGGTTCCGCATCGGCGCCGGCCCCGGTCTTGTAATTCAGGGTGAACTTGACGGAGCCCGGCTGCGCGTCGCCCGGCATGACGGCGGTGGCCGTGTAGTTCACGTTGTCGGCCGTCGTCACCTGGGCCGGGACGCCCTGGATCGTCGCGGCCACGGCGTTGATCGGGGCCGTCGCCTGGAAGTTCAGCTTGACCGTATTGCCCGGCACGATGCGCTTCCTGAGCGCCTGCTCGGACCCGATCGACACGGACGACAGCAGGTTGACCGTCTCGTGGCGCGTGCCGAAGATCCGGAATTCGCCCATCTCGAACATGGAGCTCGACGGCTGGATCATCTGCACCTTGAAGAAGCGGTACTGCTGGTCCTTGAGGTCGTCGCCGACGGCCAGGGTCTGCATGTCCTCCGTCACGACGGTCATTCCCGGCGTCAGGCGGACCCAGTTCTCGTTGTCGTTCGAACCGAAGGCGACGACGCCGCCGCCCCGCTCGGGGAAGGACGTACGCGCCTGGATGCCGAAGGCGGTGGCATTGACCTTGTAGCCCGGGCCGAAGTCGAAGTAATAGGTGAGGTTCTGGGCCAGGTAATAGCCGACGAACGAATCGGGCGTGCCGTCCAGGGCATTCGGCACCTGCGTGTCGAACGTGGACGAGACGAACATGTTCGCGTAGTTCATGCTGCCGTCGGCGAGCAGCGGCGTCAGCTCGGAGAGTCCCTTCAACGCCGCCTGCAGCGCGCCGAGCTTCTGGTAGAACTGGTCGTCGGTGGCCGTCGTCACCGCGCTGGCGGCGTCGGCGTAGGCCGCGTTGTAGGCGGCGAGGCTCGGGGTCGTGTACAGCGTGTCGGGCTTGTACCCGGCCGTCACCGCGGCGACGGCGGACTGGCGGTCCGCGCCGACGACGACCTGCACGGCCTTCGACGTGACGACCGTGCCGTCGGTCGTCGTGACGATGAAGCTGTAGGTGCCGGCCTGCGTCGGCACCCACGCGAAGGCGCCCGTCTTCGTGTCGAACTGGGCGCCGGGCGGCAGGTGGTCGATCGTGTACGTCAGGACGTCGGTGGCCGTGGCGTCCGTCGCCGCGAAGCTGTACGACACGGTCGCGGTGGAGCCGGCGTTCGTGTACAGGCTCAGGTCCGCGTCGCCGCTCGTGAACACGGGCGGCGTGATCGAGGCGCCCGGGTTGACGTTGATGTGGTCGATGTCGACCGTCGTGCCGGCGCCCTTGACGGTGAGGGGCAGGTAGTCGCCCAGGCCCTGGTACTGGCCGAATGCATAGCTCAGGTAGCGCCACTGGCCCTGCGTGTCCGGCAGCAGGATGGTGTCGCCGAAAGCGTCCATCGATGCTTCGCCGTTGGTGCGCACGCGGAATGCCACGCTGCGCGTCCCGTTGCCGTAGCCGACGACGGCCAGCCTGCTGCCCGCTCCCGTGGCCGCGACGCGGATGAACGACGCGGTGTCGTCCTGCATCGCGGTCCCGAACCCGTCGAGCGACGTGAAACGGTCTTCCACTTCGCGCAGCGGATCGACGATGGGCTTGACCAGGAATTGCGTGCCCTCGCTTTCCGCCGCGGGCGGCATGAAGAGCCAGAAGTCGCCGCCGCCATCCACGCCGTCCCAGTTGTAGACCGTGCGGTCGGCGAACATGCGGGTGTAGTTGGGCGCGCGCTGGTTCATGTCCAGTCCGCGCGTGTACTTGTAATAGTAGTACGGCTCCCACGTATTCTGCGTGAGGCGGCCCCGGTAGCCGCCCTGCAGCGTCTTGTAGACGACGGTCGGCACGCCGTTGGCGTCCGTGTGGGCTGCGGTCGGCACCCAGGGCGTGTCGTAGCCCAGCATGAAGCCGGCGAAGTACTCCGTGGCGTCGAGGATGCGGTCGTTCAGGAATTCGTACGGCCCTACGGCGTCCGGCGCCGCCGATGGCGTGCCGTTGACGGGGTCGATCTTCTGGTTCTGCGACATCAGCAGGCGCGCGAGGATGCTCATGTTCGTGACGTCGCCGGCGCCGTGCGCCTGGTCGCGTCCCATTTCCACGTGCTCCACCATCGGCGTCACGGCTTCGCCGGTCAGGTCGTTCTTCGTCACGAGACGGAACAGCTGCTTGATGGCCCCGTTCTGGCCCTGGTCGACCGCCGTCCGGTTGACCGTGAACCACTCGACGCCCTCGTTCCAGCGGGCCCGGTTGCCCGTGAAGATATAGCCGGACATGGACCCCAGCAGCGCGTACAGGTGCTGGTTCATGAAGTGGTCGGGACTGTGGTTGAACGTTTCCGTGACGGGCACGATCAGGTTGTTCGTCAGGTTCACCGTGTCCTGGTCGGTCCAGGCCAGCGCCGCAGTCTGGCACGTCGTGGTGCGCATGATGTCGGCCGCAGCCATCATCCGGCTCATGGGAATGCCCGTGTGGATGTGCGCGTCCGTGTAATACGCGTACTGGGCGGGATCCATCTGCGCCCAGATGCGGATCAGGCGCATCGCGTTGGCGCGGTAGGTCTCGTCGCCCGTCACGTAGTACAGGATGGCCTGGGTGTAGGCGGCCAGCGCGTCCGCGATGAATTTCGATTCCACGCCCTGGCTGTTGAACGCCACCACCGCCGGCTTCGTCGGATCGGCGCCACTCTGGTTCTTCGATGCCACCGTCTTCGACGCCGCGCCGGACAACAACATCATGTCGAAATAGGTGTTCCACGGCTCCTTCTGCGCCTGCACTTGCGCGCGCATGTTCTCCAGCACCTCCTTCGTGAGGCCGACGCCGGGATGCCTGAAGCCGTTCGCGTCGGTGAACTCGTCGATGGCGGGCTGGTAGCTCGTGAGGATGGTCTGGATCGTGTCGGCCGCGACGGCGTCGTGCGCGGCGGGCAGCAGGCTCGCGACGGCGAGCGACACCGCCAGCGCCGCTGCCCGCAACATGGGCGTGCGGGTACGGGATTTACGCATTGTAGTCTCCTGTTCGGTATTGTTTTTTCGGGATCCCCGACAACATAGATGTTATCGATACCCCGCGAGGAGTCTAGCACGCGTAAACCAGTGTAAAACCTGTCATTCCGAAATATTTGTGATCGATACCAGAATCGGTATCAGTCCGGCACGACCGCTGTCGCCTCGATTTCCACGCGGGCGCGGTCCTCGACCAGCGCGCGCACTTCGACGGCCGTCATGGCCGGATAATGGGCGCCGATGATGTCTCGATAGACGGCGCCCAGGGCGCTGCCGGCGGCCAGGTATTCGCGCCGGTCGACCACATACCACGTCATGCGCACGATGTGTTCCGGCCGCGCCCCCGCCGCGCGCAACACCTCGACGATGTTGCGCAGCGCCTGGCCGGCCTGCGCGCTGAAATCGTCGCTGGCGAACCGGCCGTCCGCGTTCCAGCCGATCATTCCGCTCACGAACACAAGGCGGCCGCGCGCCGCGATGCCGTTCGCGTACCCGCGCGGGCGCGGCCAGCCGGGTGGTTGCAGTATCTCCATCATCGTTCTTCCTTTGCCGCGCGCAGCAGTTCGCGCGCGATGATCAGTTGCTGGACTTCGGTGGCGCCCTCGTAGATGCGCAGCGCGCGGATCTCGCGATACAGCCGCTCGGCCGGATGGCCGCTCGTGACGCCGAGGCCGCCGAACATCTGCACCGCCGCGTCGATGACCTGCTGCGCCGACTCGGTCGCCGTCATCTTCGCCATCGCCGCTTCCTTCGTCACCTTGCCGCCGCGGTCGCGCTGCCACGCCGCCCGGTACGTCAGCAGCGCGCTCGCGTCGATGTGCGTCGCCATCTGCGCGAGCTTCGCCTGCGTCAGCTGGAAATCCGCGAGCGTCTGGCCGAACATCCGCCGCTGCGTCGCATGGGCGAGCGCGTCGTCGAACGCGCGGCGCGCAAACCCGAGGGCGGCCGCCGCGACGGACGTGCGGAACACGTCCAGCGTCGCCATCGCCACCTTGAAGCCCTGCCCGGCCGCGCCGATGCGCTGCGCCGCGGGCACCCGGCAACCCTCGAACCGCAGCCGGGCCAGCGGGTGCGGCGCGATGACGGCCAGCCGTTCCGCGATCGTGAAGCCCGGCGTGCCCGCATCGACGACGAACGCGCCGATGCCGCGCGCGCCCGGCGCTTCGCCCGTGCGCGCGAACACGACGTAGAAGTCCGCGATACCGCCATTGGAAATCCACGTCTTGTCGCCGTCGAGGACGTACGCATCGCCCTCAAGCCGCGCCGTGCAGCGCAGCGCGGCCACGTCGGAACCGGCGTCCGGCTCGGACAGCGCAAAGGCCGCGATGGCCTCCCCGCGGGCCACGCGCGGCAGGTAGCGTTCGCGCTGGGCCTCCGTCCCGAACAGGCTGAGCGCGCCCGATCCCAGGCCCTGCATGGCGAACGCGAAGTCGGCCAGGCCGTTGTGGCGCGCCAGCGTCTCGCGGATCAGGCAGAGCGCGCGCGTGTCGATGGGAGCATCGGCGCCGCCGATCGCGTGGCGCAGCCAGCCGCCTTCGCCCAGCATCCGCACGAGGCGGCGACAATCGGCATCGACGTCCGTGCCGTGCAGGTCGCGCACGTGCGCGGCGGCCCATACGTCCAGCGCCTCTTCCAGGTCGACGTGCCGCCCGTCGAAGAACGGCCAGTCGAGATAGGACTTGTCCGCCATGTCAGTCTCCTTCGAAGCGGGGCGCGGTCTTCGCGACGAACGCGTCGTAGGCGCGCCTGAAGTCGCCGGTCGCCATGCAGATCGCCTGCGCCTGCGCCTCGGCCTCGAGGGCTTCCGCGAGCCCCATCGTCCATTCCTGCTGCAGCATCTTCTTCGTCATCCCGTGCGCGAACGTCGGCCCCTCGGCGAGGCCGCGCGCGAGCCGCTGCGCCTCGCCCCTCACCTCGTCCGGCGCGCACAGGCCGTTATAAAAACCCCAGCGCTCGCCCTCCTCGGCCGACATCGCCCGGCCCGTGTACAGCAGTTCCGCCGCCCGTCCCTGGCCGATGAGGCGCGGCAGGATGGCACACGCCCCCATATCGCAGCCGGCCAGGCCGACCTTCGTGAACAGGAACGCGGTGCGCGCGCGGGTGCTGGCGAGCCGCAGGTCGGATGCCATCGCGAGGATCGCGCCCGCGCCCGCGCACACGCCGTCGACGGCCGCCACGATGGGCTGCGGGCAGCCGAGCATCGCCTTCACGAGGTCGCCCGTCATGCGCGTGAACGCGAGCAGGCCCGGCATGTCCAGTCGCGTGAGCGGCCCGATGATTTCGTGGACGTCGCCGCCCGAGCAGAAATTCCCGCCCGCGCCTGTCAGCACGACGGCCTTCACGTCGTCCGCGTACGCCAGCGCGCGGAACAGGTCGCGCAGCTCCGCGTACGAGTCGAACGTCAGCGGGTTCTTGCGCTCGGGGCGGTTCAGCGTGATGGTGGCGACGCCGCCGTCGGCCTCGTAGAGGAAATGTTCGGCGCGGTAGCCGGCCAGCTGCGTACGGTGCATCGTGGTCTCCTAATTCCTGTCGTTCAGTTGCCGCTTCATGGTGTCCAGCAGTGCGATCATCCTGGCCTTGTCGTCCGGGGAGACGTCGCCGAACAGGTCGGCCACCCAGCCCTGGTGCACGGCCGCCATTTGCGCGAACGCGGTGCGCCCGCGCGGCGTCAGCTTCAGCACGAACGCCCGCCCGTCCTGCGGGTCGGGCACGCGCAGGACGAGCTCTTCGCGTTCCAGCTGGTCGGCGATGCCCGTCACGTTGCCGCCCGTGACCATCATCCGCTTCGACAATTCTCCCATCCGCAAGCCGTCCGGATGGCGCTCCAGTTGCGCCATCAGGTCGAAGCGCGGCAAGGTGATGCCGAACGTGGTCCGCAGCCGGCTGCGGATCGTGTTCTCCACGCGCACCGTGCAGGACAACAACCGCAGCCACAGTTTCAGGTCGAGCGGGGCATCGTCGGCCGGCGTCACATCACCTCCCCGCCGGCCACCGCGATGGCCTGGCCGTTCAGCGCCGCCGCGCCGGGCATGCACAGCCACGCGACGGCGTGCGCCACTTCGTCCGGCCGCACGAGCCGCCCCTGCGGATTGCCGGCCGCCAGTTCCGCGCGCGCCTGGTCGGCGGTGCGCCCCGTCTTGCGGACGATATTGGCGACGGCATCCGCCACGATGTCCGTGTCCGTGAAGCCCGGGCAGACGGCGTTGACGGTGACGCCGCGCGCCGCCACCTCCAGCGCGAGCGCGCGCGTGAGGCCGACGAGGCCGTGCTTCGCCGCGCAATACGCGGCCACGTACCGGTAGCCCGTGAGGCCGGCCGTCGACGCGACGTTGACGACTCTTCCCCAGCCCGCGTCCAGCATGCCGGGCAGCGCGGCCTGCATGCAGTGATAGGCCCCGGTCAGGTTCACGTCCAGCATGCGCTGCCACAGCGCGGCGTCCGTGCGCCCGAACGGCGCCGACGCGGCCTGGCCCGCATTGTTGACGAGGATGTCCACGGCGCCAGCGCGCGCGAACGCGGCCGCGACGCCTTCCGCATCCGTCACGTCCACCGTCTGCCAGGCGGTGTCTCCGCCCAGTTCCGCCGCCGCGGCCTCCAGCACACGGGCCTCGCGCGCCATCAGCGTGACGCGCGCGCCGTGCGCCCGCAGCGCGCGCGCGATGGCGAGGCCGATGCCGCGGCTGGCACCTGTCACGACCGCGTGTCTTCCATCCAGCGTCTCCATCAGCCCTCCCCCTGGCGTTCGCGTTTCATATTCCGTTCCAGCTGCGCCTTCCCGGCCAGATACTGTTTCGGCCACGCGACCGCCGTGACGCCGATCCGCGCCGCTTCCGCCAGCGTCCACGCGGGATTCGCCAGGTGCGGCCGGCCCACCGCGCACAAGTCCGCGCGCCCGGCCGCGATGATGCTGTTCGCGTGGTCCGCTTCGTAGATCGAGCCGACCGCGATCGTCGGGATCCCGGCCTCGTTGCGGATGCGGTCCGCGAACGGCGTCTGGTACATCCGGCCGAACACGGGCTGTTCTTCCTTGCTGACCTGGCCCGACGAGCAATCGATCATGTCCGCGCCCGCCGCCTTGAACAGGCGCGCGATGTGCACGGCGTCCGCGGGCGTGATGCCGCCGTCGACCCAGTCGTGCGCCGAGATGCGCACGCTCATCGGCTTCCCGGCCGGCCACACGGCGCGCATCGCGCGGAACACGCGCAGCGGATAGCGGCAGCGGTTGTCGAGACTGCCGCCGTACTCGTCCTCGCGCCGATTCGTCAGCGGCGAAATGAACGACGACAGCAGGTAGCCGTGCGCGCAGTGCAGTTCGAGCCAGTCGAAGCCGGCAGCGTCGGCCGCGAGCGTCGCGCGCACGAAGTCCGCCTCCACGCGCGCGAGATCCGCTTCCGTCGCGGCGCGCGCGACCTGCGAGATGCCCGGCAGGTACTGCTGTTCCGATGCCGCGATCAGCGGCCAGTTGTGGTCCGGGAGCGGCTGGTCGATGCCCTCCCACATCGGGCGCGTCGATCCTTTCGGGCCGGCGTGGCCCAGCTGGATGCCGATGCGCGCATCGGTCCGGCCGTGCACGAAGTCCACGATGCGCCGCCACGCCGCCGTGTGTTCGGGCGCATACATGCCGGGGCAGGCCGGCGTGATGCGGGCGTCGGCCGACACGCACGTCATCTCGGCCATCACGAGCGCCGCCCCGCCCATTGCCCGCGCGCCCAGGTGCACGAGGTGGTAGTCGCCGGGCACGCCGTCGACGGCCGAATACTGCGCCATCGGCGAAACGACGATGCGGTTCTTCAGGAACACGTCGCGGACGCGCAGCGGCGTGAACATGGGCGGCACGTGGGTGTTCTCGGGCAGCGCCACGCCCGCCTGCGCGCACGCGCGGCGCGCGAACCAGTCCTCGAAATGCGCGACGTAGCCGGGGTCGCGCAGGCGCAGATTCTCGTGCGAGACGCGCTGGCTGCGCGTGAGCATCGCGTACGCGAACTGCTCCGCGTCCAGCGCGCCGTAGCGCTCCACGTTCTCGAACCACTCCATCGAATTGCGCGCGGCCGACTGGATCTTCAACACCTCGGCCGCGCGGCTCGCCTGGTACGCGGCCAGCGCCGCGCGCACGTCGCTGCCGTGTTCCCGCAGGCAGCGCGCCAGTTCGATCGCGTCTTCCAGCGCCAGCTTGGTGCCGGAACCGATGGAGAAGTGCGCCGTGTGGGCCGCGTCGCCCATCAGCACGATGGGCACGTCGCCATTCCAGTGCACCCACCGCTCGCACACGATGCGGGGAAACGCGATCCAGGCCGCGGCGCCACGCTGGTGGCCCGCGTTCGACAGCAGCGGATGCCCGTCCAGGTGCTCGGCGAACAGGCGCTCGCAAAAGGCAATGCCCTCTCCCTGCGCCATGTCCGCCAGGCCCGCGCGGCGCCACACGTCTTCCGGTGTCTCGACGATGAAGGTGGAGGTGTCGTCGTCGAACTGGTAGATATGGGCCTGGAACCAGCCGAACGCCGTCTCCTTGAACACGAACGTGAACGCATCGAACTTCTTTTTCGTGCCGAGCCATACGAAGCGGCAGCGGCGCGTCTCGACGGACGGCTGGAAGGTGGCCGCATGGCGCGTCCGCGTGCGGCTGTGGATGCCGTCGGCCGCGACGACGAGGTCGGCCCGGTAGCGCGCGGCGGCGGCCTCGTCGTCCTGCACGTCGGTCTCGAACACGAGTTCCACGCCCAGTTCCTCGCAACGCTGCTGCAGGATGTTCAGCAGCCGCTTGCGGCCGATGCCGCAGAAGCCGTGGCCGCCGGACGTGATGCGCTCGCTCTTGAAGAAGACGTCGATGTCGTCCCAGTGATTGAACGCCTGCAGGATGCTGCGCGCCGTCGGCTCGTCGGCCGCGACGAGGTTGGCGAGCGTCTGGTCGGAGAACACGACGCCCCATCCGAACGTGTCGTACGAGCGGTTGCGTTCGACGACGACGATGCGGTGCGCCGGGTCCTGCCGCTTCATCAGCAGGGCGACATACAGGCCGGCGGGCCCGCCGCCGATGCAGACGATGTTCATGACAGCCGCAGTTTGTAGCGCTGCAGCTTGCCCGTCTCCGTGCGCGGCAGCCTGTCGGTGAAGCGCACGGCGCGCGGATATTTGTACGGGGCGATCTGCGCCTTGACGAAGTCCTGCAAAACGCATGCCGTTTCCGGGGTCGGGTCGAACCCGGGCTTGAGCACGACGTGGGCCTCCACGATCTGGCCGCGCTCCTCGTCGGCCCGGCCCACGACGCCGCACTCGGCCACCGCCGGATGGCGCAGCAGCACCTCTTCCACTTCGGCGCCGGCGATGTTGTAGCCGGCCGAGATGATCATGTCGTCCGTGCGCGAGCGATAGTAGAAATAACCGTCCGCGTCCGTCTCGTAGCTGTCGCCCGTCAGGTTCCAGCCGTCCAGCACGTAGTCGCGCTGGCGCTCGTCGGCCAGGTAGCGGCAGCCCGTCGGGCCCTTGACGGCCAGCCGTCCGATCACGCCGGGACCGACCGGTGCGCCGTCGTCGTCGAGGATGCATGCGCGGTAGCCGGGGACGGGCTTGCCGGTCGCGCCGGGCCGGATGTCCGCGCCGCTGGCCGAGATGAAGATGTGCAGCAGCTCGGTCGCGCCGATGCCGTCGATCATGGCGATGCCGGTCGCCGTCTTCCAGGCGTCCCGCGTCGCCAGCGGCAGCGCCTCGCCGGCCGACACGCATTTCTGCAGGGAGCGCAGGTCGTAGCGCGGGACGAGGGGCGTCATCTGGCGGTAGAACGTGGGCGCCGTGAAGCAGACCGTGGCCTGGTACCGCTCGATTGCGGCGAGCAGGCCTTCCGGCGCCGGCTTTTCGAGCAGCACGCCGGCCGCGCCCACGCGCAGGGGAAACAGCAACAGCCCGCCCAGGCCGAACGTGAAGGCCAGCGGCGGCGTGCCGATGAAGACGTCGTCCGCCTGCGCGCCCAGCGTATGCCGCGGGAAGCTGTCGCAGATCGCCAGGATGTCGCGGTGGAAGTGCATCGTGCCCTTCGGGACGCCCGTCGTGCCGGACGTGAAGGCGATCAGGCACACATCGTCGGCGGCCGTGTCCACCGGTGCGAACGGCGCGGCGTGGCGGGCCATGCGCGCTTCCAGGCCGTCCGTGTCCTGGAAATACACGACGGGCGCGTGACCCGCCACCTGTTCGAGTTCGTCCGCGAGCGGCCGCGCGCACAGCACGGCGTTCACCCGCGCCCTGTCGAGGATGATGCCCAGCTCGCGCGCGCGCAGCAGCGGCATCGTCGGCACGGCCACGAGGCCGGCCTTGAACACGGCGAGGATCGCGGCCGCCATCATCGGGCAGTTGGCGCCGCGCAGCAGCACGCGGTTGCCCGGCACGAGGTTCAGGTCCGTGCGCAGGACGTGGGCGATGCGGTCGACGCGCTGCATGAGATCGGCGTAGGTCCAGGTCACCGTATCGCCCACGATGGCGGTGCGCCCGCCCCGTCCGGCGGCGACATGGCGGTCCAGTAGTTCCGCCACGCAATTCAGCCGCGCGGGATACTGGAGCGCGGGCAGGTCGAACACGAGGTCCGGCCACAGGTCGACGGGCGGAAGATGATCCCGCGCGAACGTGTCGACATGGGCCGAAGGACTTGACTCTGCAGCGGACAAGCTCGTCATGAAGCGCCCCCGGAGAAAAGATCGGTCGGTACCGGGAGATACTTTAAGCCTAAAGTATTTCGGGACGCAAGCCGGGTTGCATGGCGCACCCCCTGACAGGTTCAAGAGCAGGGCCGGACAGGCGAAGGCGATGCCTTCCTGCGCGACCTTGCCGTACGTGCTGATGTCCAGCCTCGCGACGCGGAGTTCAATATCCATGCTAGCCTTCCACTGAACCAGACCGCCCCCAAGCGGGCGCAGGATTGCGGTTTTCCAGCCGGAAGCCCGCTCATATCCCGAAGGAGCCGCGTCATGAACTCGACAACCCAAGCATCCCGATCCAGTATCACATCGGCGATATTCGATGTGCTCGACCCGATACCATTTGGTTTCTTCGTGGCCGCGCTCGTCTTCGACATCCTGTATGTCGAGACCTTCACGATCCTTTGGGTGAAAGCGGCGGCGTGGCTGGTCAGCATCGGCCTCCTGTTCGCGATCGTCCCGCAGCTTATCAATCTCGGCCGCACCTGGTTCACCAGAGGCCGGACCAAGGCGCTCGCGATCAATTTCTGGCTTCAGGTCGCCGCGATCGTGGCGGCCATCTTCAATGCCTTCGTGCACAGCCGGGATGCGTACGGCAGCATGCCCGCCGGGCTCTGGCTATCCGTCGTGACAGTGCTCGCACTCGTTATCGGCAGGATCGTCCTGGCCAGGGACAGAGTCAACTACCGGGAATACCGCCATGAACAAGCATGAGCACACGCGCCGGCACGGCCTGGTCCTGGCCGCGGCCTCGTTGCTGGCCCTCGCCGGCTGCGGCGAGAAAGCCAACCTCGCCCCCGCCCAGCAGATGGGCGAAAATCCGCCCCTGCCGCGCCCGAAGGCTTACCTGCTCCCGCCGATGAAGGTGCCGGACTTCGCCGGCTGGCAGGGCGATGCCAGGCCCCAGGTGGCGACCGGCTTGCAGATCGAGAAGATCGCCTCGGGGCTCATGCACCCGCGCCAGGTGCTGGTGCTGCCGAACCAGGACGTGCTGGTGGTGGAAGGCAACGGCCCGGGTGAGGAGGCGATCACGACGCCGAAACAGCTCATCGCCGGCAAGATCAAGAACCAGTCCGGCAAGGGGGGCAAGGGCGGCAACCGGGTCACCCTGCTGCGCCGCAAACCCGGCGGCGGCGAGTGGGACAAGTTCGTGTATATCGAAAAGCTGCACTCGCCCTTTGGTATCGCGCTGGTGGGCGACGCCCTGTATGTGGCAAACACCGGCAACATCATGAAATACCGCTACACGCCGGGCGAGACGAAGATGTCCGATCCGGGCACCGAGCTCGGCGACTTGCCCAGCACCGTCAACCACCACTGGACGAAAGCGATGGTGGCGAGCCCCGACGGCAAATACCTGTATGTTGGCAGCGGTTCGAACAGCAACGCAGGGGAAAACGGACTGGAGGTGGAATACCGGCGCGCCGCCGTGCTGGAAGTCGACGCCGCGACCGGCGCCAGCCGCGTGTTCGCCTCGGGCATCCGTAATCCGACCGGCCTGCAGTTCGAACCGCAGAGCGGAAAGCTATGGGCGATCGCCAACGAACGCGACGAGATCGGCGCGGACCTGGTGCCGGACTACCTCACCTCCGTGCGGGAGCATGGTTTTTACGGATGGCCCTACAGCTACTACGGCCAGCACGTGGACGACCGGGTCCGGCCCCAGCGCCCCGATCTCGTCAAGAAAGCCATTGTGCCGGATTACGCCCTCGGGTCGCACGTGGCGGCGCTGGGCCTGCTGTTCTACACCGGAGACGCCCTGCCGCAGTACAAGAGCGGCGCCTTCATCAGCGAGCACGGCAGTTGGGACCGCGCACCGCTGAGCGGATACAAGGTCGTCTGGGTACCTTTCGCCAACGGCATGCCGAGCGGGAAGGCCCAGGATGTCGTGACCGGCTTCCATTCCGCCGACGAGAAACATCTGTTCGGCGCGCCGGTCGGCCTCGCCCAGGACGCGGACGGCGGCCTGCTGATCGCCGACGACGTCGGCAACGTGGTATGGCGCGTGACGGGCGCCAGGCGCTGAACGCTTTGCGCCGGGGCGGCCACGCGCCATGGATGACTACGGAACGGGCTATTCGAGTATCGCACGCTGGGTCAATGGCCCTTCACCACGATCAAGCTTGAGCAGGGCATGATCGGACGGCACACTCACCGCGCCGCGCCGGCCGCGACCATGTTCTCGAATTCTTGCGCCGGCATCGGACGACCATACAAATAGCCCTGGAAGCGGTGACAGCCCAGTTCCACGAGCTTGTCGCGCTGTGCCATCGTCTCGACCCCTTCGGCGATGATCGACAGGCCCAGCGCCTGCGCCAGCGCGACCACGCTGCGCGCGATGGACGCGTCGTTGGGGTCGACCAGGATGTCGCGCACGAATGAACGGTCGATCTTGAGCTGTTCGAGCGGAAGCCGTTTCAGATAGGCCAGCGACGAATAGCCCGTGCCGAAATCGTCCAGCAGGAACCGGATACCGTGGCGCCGCAGCGCTTCCATCTTCGCGATCGTCTCCTCGACGCGTTCGATGACCATGGATTCCGTGATCTCGAGCTTGAGGCAGCGGGGATCGGCGCCGGTGTCCGCAATGACGGCGAGCGTATCGCGAACAAAATTGTCTTCCATGAGCTGGCGAATGCTGATGTTCACGGCCACCGCGAGGTGGGCGCCATGCGGCACCGTTGCCCAACGCGCCAGCTGTCGACAGGCGGCGCGCAGCACCCATGCGCCGATCGGGAGGATCAGGTCGGTACTCTCCGCGACGCCGATGAATTCGGCCGGGCCGACCAGCCCACGCTCGGGATGGCACCAGCGCAGCAGGGCTTCGGCCCCGACGATATGCCCGTCCGCGACCTGGGGCTGGTAATACATTTCGAACTGGTCGGCATCCAGCGCGTGGCGCAATTCCGCTACGAGCTGGATCCGCCGGGCAACTGCCTGCTCCATCCAGGGTTCGAACAATCGCACCAGGTTACGGCCGTCGGTTTTCGCCTGGTACATGGCGAGGTCGCCCCGCTTCATGAGCGTGTCCAGTCCCTCGTCGCGGTGCGCGCACAGTGTGACGCCGATGCTGCAGCTGGCGTGATGGGGCAGGCTGTCGATCACGTACGGCGCCGCCACGGCCGCCAGGACCTTTTCCGCCAGCACTTCCGCATGGACCCTGGCCTCGTCTTCGTCGGTGCCGATGGCATCCAGCATGACGACGAACTCGTCGCCTCCGACCCGCGCCACGGTATCGCCGTTCCTCACGCACGACGTGACACGGTGCGCGACCTGCCGCAGCAGTTCGTCGCCCGCGCTGTGGCCCCGCGTGTCGTTCAGGTCCTTGAAATCGTCGAGATCCAGGAACAGCAGGGCGCCCATCTGGGTCTCGTTGCGGGAAGCCGCGAGGCAGGACTGGATGCGTTCGAACAGCAGGCGCCGGTTTGGCAGGCCGGTCAGATCGTCGTAGTAGGCCAGGTGCTGATTCCGCGCCTGGATCTGCTTGAGTTCGGTAATGTCCGACGCGGTGCAGACGTAGTTGGCGACGTGTCCGGCCTCGTCCAGCACGGCGCTGATCGACAACAGCACCGGACATACGGTCCCGTCCTTGCGCCGGCCGAATGCGTCGCCATGCCATTTCTGCTCGACTGCGAGCGTATTCCAGAACGCGGCGTCCAGTTCACCTCCTCCCTCGGCAAGCTGGAACGGCAGCTCGAGCGCCCCCACCAGTTCATCGAGGCGATAGCCGCTCATCGCACAGAACGCGGCGTTGGCATCGATGACCGCCCGGGTCCCGTCCAGCACCAGCATCCCCTCGTGCGACTCGAACACGGTCGCCGCGATGCGTATCGACTCCTCCATGCGCTTCCTGGAAGTGATGTCGCTCGAAATGCCGCAGAGGGAGTGCGCGGCGCCGTCGCCGAGGGCCAGCGCCATTTTCGTCGACAGATAGGTGCGCTCCGCACCTGCCATCTCGATGGACTCTTCGAACACTTGCGGCCGGGTCTCCGCCATCGCTTGCAGGTCGTGCGCGCGCAACTTGGCAGCCAGCTCCGGTTCGAAGAGTGAGAAATCGTCCTTGCCGAGGATATCGTCGGCGCGCATGTCCAGCATCCGGCACATGGCCTCGTTGACGTAGCGGTAGCGGAAATCCCCGTCCTTGATATAAACGAGCGAGTCCACGCTGTCCAGGATCAGCGACAGCTTGTTCTCGGTCGCCTGCAACGCGCGCGCGCGCTGTGCCGCCTGTCGCCGGAACCACCACGCCGCCGCGCACGCGCCCAGCAGGAGCATGGCCGACAACGCGAGCAGCCAGGCCGTACGCTGGTTGATCTGTTGAGCCGGCGACTGCAACTGCCACCGCTTGAGGATCGCGAAGTAGACGGATTCAGGATCGCCCTGCCACGCGCGCAGATGCCGATCCAGGGCGTCGAGGACATCCGGACGAATGCCGGGGCGGGCTGCATAGAACAGTTGTGCCGGCTGGAACACGATGGGCGTTCCGCGCAAACCGTAGTGCTGGGATTGCATATCGCCGTAAAAATTGTTGACGGCCGCCAGGTCGGCCTTGCCGTCCTTGACGAGCTGGAACGCATGATCGAACGATGGCGCGGCGAGGAAGTGCGGCTTCAGCCCGTACGCGCCCAGCAGCGACGCCAGGAACGACGCCTGCACCGACCCCTCCAGCACGGCGATCCGCTTGTCCTGCAGGTCGACGATGGACGTCACCTTCACGCTGCCGGCGCGGTACAGTTGCGACCAGCTGAGCAGCGCGGGCACGGCGTGGAACTTGAACGTCCGCGCACGTTCCTCGGTGTAGGCGACGTCGGGCAGGACGTCGAGCTCTCCGCGCGCCAGTTTCGCGACGCAGGCTGTCCACGTGCACGGCACATAGCGTACCGTCCATCCCTCCGCGGCCGCCATCTCGTCCAGCATGTCGATCAGGATGCCGGCAGCACGACCATTGGTGTCGACGAACAGCTTGGGCGAGTTGTCGTAGACGCCGACGCGCAGCTCCGTGGGCGTTGCCGCACGTACGCAGTGACTGGCAGACAGCAGGAGCAGGAGGACGAAACATACAAGCGTGACACTGACACGGACGATGCCAGGTGGGTAGACGAAGTGCCTCAAAGACGAATTCCAGCTCAGTTGGCAAAAGTATCAGAGTATTTACAAGCTAACGCAGTATATCCTTATTCCGTATCAATATGAGCCGGTGACCATGAAATCCTGCACTCCGCACTACTTGCCCGCCCGGCTGAGTTGTTGCCCTGTCATGCATGGAGAGTACAGTAGATCGCAGCGCCGCCGATCGGTTCAAGACCACGGCTTTTTTTGATCCAGGTCATTCAAGAAAAAACATATTCGCGCGAGCCTCTGTGCATCATCAGAACCAAGTTGGTACTACCATGAACGGAGGAACCGATGAACAATGACTCGATCTCGCCCGCACGAGAGCTGGCCAGGATCGCCGCCGGCGACGATCGTACGGTCTACGATACTGTCTCGATCGTCCTGCACTGGCTGACGGCGGCGCTCGTGCTGACCCAGTTCGTACTCGCCGAAACCTGGGAGTGGTTCGCGCGCCCGACGCACGGCACGATGGTGGTCCTGCACATGTCGTTCGGAATCATCTTGTCGGCAGTGATCGTGTTCCGCATCGTCTGGCGCATGCTGCCCGGTCACCAGGTGGCCCCCGTCGTCACGGGCTGGGCCGACATCGCATCGAGGGCGGTCCATTATCTGCTCTACGCGATGCTCGTCGCGGAGGCGGTGCTCGGGTTCGTACTGCGCTGGGCAGGCGACGAATCGATGAGCTTTTTCGGTCTGCTGATCGCGCCGCCGTTCGCGCCGTTCTCGAAGACGGCGCAGCATCTGATCGAGGAACTTCATGAGCTGAACGGCTGGGCCATCATCATCCTCGCCGCGGGTCATGCCGCCGCCGCGCTGTACCACCACTATGTGCTGCGCGATCCGGTACTGTCGCGGATGCTCCCACCCGTGCGCAGGCACTGAGCGCCACGGGCTCGAGGCAATGTGACAGGGAATGTCGTGTTCGTATCATTCAACGGAATCCGTCCCGCCTGGCGGCATATCGCGAAAGTCCGGCGGCGTTGCTTCCCTGGGATCGCGCAATACCATCAAGGGAACGGGCGAAGAGGCCAGTACGTAGCGGGCAACGCTCCCAAGATAGCGCGTATCGGCTTCCTGGGCCCCATGTGCGCCCATGGCGATCGGGTCGCAGCCGTGTTCCTGCGCCGCGCGCACGATCTCCGGACCGGGCACGCAATTCTTCTCGATGAACATGAGAGCCGCCTGTATGTCTGGTTGATGATGCCGGCCGCACGGCCGGGCATGATACGCTTGCCAGACATCCTGGCGCGTATTGACCTGTCCATCCCCATCGGGCCACGGGCATCACCATGAACGACGCCGCACTCGACCGCCGCGACAGCGCGGCCCGCCATCGTCTCGACGGCTTGAGCGCCGCCGAGGCCGCGCGCCGGCTCGCCGCGGAGGGCCCCAATACCCTTCCCGACCGGACACGGCGCGGCTGGCGCACGATCCTCGGCGAAGCGGCGCGCGAACCCATGTTCCTGCTTCTGGTCGGTGCCGCCCTCCTCTACCTGCCGCTGGGCGAGCCGCGCGAGAGCATGTTCCTGCTGCTGATGGTCGTGCTCATGCTGGGCATGACGTTGTACCAGGAAGGCCGCACGGAACGCGCGCTACAGGCGCTACGCGACCTGAGCGCGCCGGCGTCCACGGTGGTGCGCGACGGCCACCGCCAGCGGGTGCCCGCCGCGGATCTCGTGCCGGGCGACGTCGTCGTGCTGACGGAGGGCGACCGCGTGCCGGCCGACGCCGTGGTCGTCGAGACGAACGGCCTCCTCGCGGACGAATCGCTGCTGACGGGAGAATCCGTCCCGGTCGGCAAACGGGCCGGCGTGGCGTCCGCGCCGCCCGCACCGCCCGGCGGCGCCGACCTCCCGTGGGTGTTCGCGGGCTCCCTCGTCGTGCAGGGCGACGCCCTGGCCCAGGTGACGGCCACCGGTGCAAACAGCGAGCTGGGCCGCATCGGCGCGGCGCTCGGCGCGATCCGTCCGCCATCCGGCCGCCTTCAGCAGGAGACGCAAACGCTTGCCCGCCGCCTGGCCATGCTGGGCCTGACCGTCAGCGTGCTGCTCGTGCTGCTGCTGGGCTGGCGCGCTGGCAACTGGCTGCAGGCGCTGCTCGCCGGCGTGGCCTTGTCGATGTCCGTGCTGCCCGCCGAATTCCCCGTCATCCTCACCGTGTTCCCGGCGATCGGGGCGTGGCGGCTCGCGCGCCACCGCGTGCTGACGCGACGCCTGGCGGCCATCGAAATCCTCGGATCGACGTCGGTGCTGTGCGTCGACAAGACCGGTACCCTGACGGAAAACCGCATGGCGCTGCGCCGGCTGTGGCAGGCCGGCGCGGGCCATGACGTGGCGCCCGGCGTGCCGCTGGCACCGGCGCTGCGCGACCTGCTCGACGCCGCCGTGCGCGCCAGCCGGCCGCAGTCGCCCGACCCGCTCGAAGAAGCGCTGCGGCAGGCCGAAGCGGCGCAGCCGGCGCGCGCCGCACGGGAACCGCACGCGAACCTGGTCCGCGAATATGGCCTGACGGCGACCCGGCCCGCGCTGATTCGTATCTGGAGCGATGGCACCGCATCCTTCGCCGCGGCCAAGGGCGCGCCGGAGACCATTGCCGCCCTGTGCGCAGAAGAGGAGCGCGCGCCGGCGCTCGCGGCCGCGGCGGACATGGCCCGCGCCGGTCTTCGCGTCCTCGCCGTGGCCGAGGCCCGCGGCATCGCGCCGCCCTGGCCGGACGACCCGGCGGCGTGGCGCTACCGCCTGCTCGGCCTCGTGGCGCTGGCCGACCCGCTGCGCGCAGACATCCCGGACGCGGTGGCGGAATGCCGCCGCGCGGGCGTGCGCGTGCTGATGATCACGGGCGACCATCCCGAGACCGCTTGCGCCATCGCGCGCCAGGCAGGGCTGGCCGACGGCGATGCCGTCACCGGCCCCGAGCTCGCGCGGCTGGACGCGGCGGAACTGGCGGCGCGGCTCGAAGGCGTCAGCGTCTGCGCGCGCATCGTGCCCGGCCAGAAGCTGGCGATCGTGCGCGCGTTGCAACGGCACGGTGCCATCGTCGCAATGACCGGCGACGGCGTCAACGACGCGCCGGCCCTGCGCGCGGCAAACGTCGGCGTGGCAATGGGATTGCGCGGCACCGACGTCGCACGCGAGGCAGCCGAACTGACGCTGCTGGACGATCGCTTCCCGGCGCTGGTGCAGGCGCTGCGCGCGGGACGGCGCATCTTCAGCAACATGCGCAAATCGATGCGCTACGTCGCGGCCGCGCACGTGCCGATCACCGTCCTGGCCCTGTTGCCGCCACTGCTCGGCTGGCCGGTCCTGCTGTATCCCGCGCACATCGTGTTCCTGGAACTGGTGATCGATCCGGCCTGTTCGCTGGCGTTCGAGAACGAGCCTGAGGAACCGGACCTGATGCGGCGCCCGCCGCGCCCGCACGACGAATCCGTGCTGGACCGGCGCGCCCTGCTGGCGGCGCTGCTGCGCGGCCTCTGGGCTGCCTCGCTGGTGGCTGCCTGCTACGGCTGGGCGCTCGCCCGGCTGCCCGAACGGGAGGCGGCGGCAACCGCGTTCGCCGCCGTCATCCTGTGCAACCTGGGCCTGCTGCTGAGCCATCGCCAGCGCGGGCTGCTTGCCGCGCTGCGCACCGTCAATCCGGTGTTCGGCGCGATCGTGGCCGGTGCGCTGGGACTGCTCTCGGCCGCGCTGTGGCTGCCGCCTCTGGCCGACCTGTTCCGCTTCGCGCCGCCGCCGGCCGGCTGGCTGGGGGTCTCCGCGCTGACAGCCGTCGTCATGCTGCTGGGCTTGCAGATAACGCGCGACCGCGCCCCAGGGCGCTAGCGGCGACGATTGCGGCCGATCCCCCACAGACTCGCCAGGCCGCCCGCAAGCAAGGCCCATTCGGCCGGCGCCGGTACCGGCGGTGCCACCAGGAACCCGCGGATCTCCCCGTTCGGAAAGGCGCTGGTGTGGATGTCGACGTAGGCCGTGCCTGCGTCCAGGGCGCGTACCATGGTCAAGAACCCGCCCTTCGCGGTGCCGCCGGTCGAATCCAGAAAGGCCGGACCGTAGGTCCAATTCTCGGCCAGTTGGAGGGTGAAACTGTAGTTCCCGTCCCTTGCCCCAATCAGAAAGCCCACGAGCGGCAACGCCACCGGCGCTGCGCCGGACCCGGGCGCGGACGTACAGCAGTGAATGTGGGCATCGATCGTCGTGCCGACCAGGCCGCTGAACGGCATGTCGGCGAGCAGGTCGTAGCCTTCGAGGTCGACCGTCGCCACGGCGATGCCGGGCGAGTCGTTGGGCCACCACTCGGCCGTGCCTGTGGCGCGCGCCCGGAACCTGGTCGTGTCGATGCCGCGCCTCTGGGCGAGCGCGGGGAAGGCCAGGCTCGACGCCGCCGCGAATGCGAGAACGGACAGAACTTGTTTCATGGAATGCCTCCTGTCGAACAACGTCTCTGCAGCGCACCCGTCCTGGGTGCGCTCCAATAACCTGGCACTGACGTGTTTAAGGATGCACACCATACGGCTGAGATAGTGCCCCCAGGTGACTGAAATTTGGAACGATCGGCACCGCGGCCAGCATCGCTAGCCACGGAGCGTCAGCACCATCTCGACATTGCCATCCGCGGCCGGGAGGAGCTGGAATCCACAGGCGCGCGCCAACCGGTGCATGCCGACATTGTCTGCCAGTGCAACGCCGTTCACCCGCTCCAGCCCGCGTGCACGGCAGTAGTCGAGCAACTGCGCCATCAGCAGCCGGCCGAGGCCGCGTCCATGCAGGTCGGAGCGCACGATGATCGCGAACTCGCCCGCGATCCCGTCCGGATCGATCACCACGCGCACGACGCCCAGCGTCTCGGCCGCGCCGCCGGGCCCTGGCCGGGTGGCGATGAACGCCATCTCGCGCGCGTAGTCGATCTGCGTGAAGCGGGCCAGCTGTGCCGGCGACAGCACCCGCATCGCACCGAACATGCGGAAGTGGACATCCTGCGGAGCCAGGGCGTGGAAGAAGGCTTCGTGGGCGGGCGCGTCCTCCGGGCGGATCGGGCGCACCAGCAGCGGACCGCACGCGCTGTCGACGCGGCGCTCGAGGTCGTCGGGATACGGCAGGATGGCCAGCCGCGCGAGCGGATCGCGTCCAGCCGGTACCGGCGCAATGCGCATCCGGGCATCCAGCGCGACGACCCCGGCGGCATCCGCCAGCAGCGGGTTGATGTCCAGCTCCGCCAGCTCGGGCAGGTCGGAGGCCAGCTGGCCCACGCGCACGAGCACGTCGTACAGCGCGTCCATGTCCGCACGCGGCTGATCGCGGAAGCCTGCCAGCAGCCTCGCTGCCCGTGTACGTCCCACAAGGTCGGCGGCAAGCACGCGGTTCAGGGGCGGCAGGCCGACGGCCTGGTCGGCCGTGACCTCGACCGCCACGCCGCCCTGGCCGAACAGCACCACCGGCCCGAACACGGGATCGGTACTGATCCCGACGATAAGCTCGTGCGCGCGCGGACGTCGCGCCATCGCCTGCACCGTGTACCCGTGCAGGCGCGCCCGCGGCAGCGCCGCGCTAACGCGCATGCGCAACGCGTCCAGTGCCCGTGCCAGCGCAGTGTCGTCCGCGAGGTCGAGCACGACGCCGCCGACATCCGTCTTGTGCACGATGTCGGGCGACAGGATCTTCAGGGCGACCGGGTAGCCGATCCGGCGCGCGGCGTCGAGCGCGCCGTCGAGGTCGTGCGCGATTTCTGTCCTTACGACGGGAATGCCGTAGGCGGCCAGGATCGCCTTCGCATCGGCTTCCCCTACCTCCGTCGTACCCGCCGCCAGCAGATCCCCGACGCGCGCCCGCGCCGCCGGCCGGTCGGGCGCCGCGAGCGCGCCGGCGGCCGGCACCTGCATCAACATGCGCTGGTTGCGGGCGTAGTCGGCCAGTTGCACGAAGCCGCGCACCGCGTCCTCGGGCGTGTCGAACACGGGCACGCCGGCATCCAGGCACAGGCTGCGCGCCTGCGCGACACTCGCGCCCCCCAACCAGCAGCACAGCACGGGGCGCGCCGCCGCACGCAGCAGCGGCAGCATGGCGCGCGCGATGTCGGCGCTGGGTACGATCGCGGTCGGTGCATGGATCAGCAGGACGGCGTCGGCACCCGGGTCGTCCAGCAGCGCCTGCAACGCCAGGGCGTAGCGCTCGACGGGTGCGTCGCCGATGATGTCCACGGGATTGCCGTGCGACCAGGTGGCAGGCAGGTTGCCGGACAGGTGCGCCAGAGTGGCCGGCGCCAGTTGCGCGAGCGTGCCGCCGCCCCCGACGAGGGCATCCGTCGCCATCACGCCCGGGCCCCCGCCGTTGGTCAGGATCGCCAGGCGCGGTCCGGCCGGCCGGCGCGCCTGGGACAGGATGGCGACGGCGTCGAACAGCTCGACCGTCGAGAAGACGCGCAGCATGCCGGCGCGGCGCAGCGCGGCATCGTAGACGAGGTCCGAACCGGCCAGCGCGCCCGTATGGCTGAACGCCGCATGCGCCGCCTCGGCGACCCTGCCTGCCTTGACGATCACCGTCGGCTTGGCGCGCGCCGCGCCGCGCGCCGCCGACATGAACTTGCGCGCCTGGCGCACGCTCTCGGCATACAGCAGGATGGCGTCCGTGTCCGGGTCGCCGGCCAGATAGTCCAGCAGGTCGCCGAAATCGACGTCGCTGCCGTCGCCCAGCGACACGAAGCAGGAAAAGCCGATCCGGCGCGTGCTCGCCCAATCCAGCACGGCCGTGACGAGCGCGCCGGACTGCGCGACGAACGCAAGGCGGCCGGGCAGTGCGGCCGCCGGCGCGAAGCTGGCGTTCAGATGCCTTCCCGGTACGAGGAGGCCGACGCAATTCGGACCGAGGATGCGCAGCAGGTGCTTCCTTGCCGCTTCCAGCATGGCCTCGCGCAGCGTGCGTCCGCCGGCCGCGTGTGCGTCGAGTCCGGCGCTCAGCACGACGGCCGCCTTGCAGCCGCGTTCGCCAAGCGCCGCGATGATGCCCGGCACGGTCGCGGCCGGCGTGCAAACGACGGCCAGCCCCGGCGTGCCCGGCAGGTCGGCCACATCGTGCAAGACAGGCAGGCCGGCAAGCTCGCGGTATTTCGGGTTGACGGGCCAGACCGGCCCGGCGAAACCCGCGCCGACGATATTGGCCAGCACCGTGGCGCCGACGCTGCCGGGCCGCGCCGACGCCCCGATCACGGCAACCGAATCCGGCGCGAAAAAATGGTTCAGGTATCGAATGCTCATTTGCCTCTCCCGCGCCCCGGCGTACACTGGCGCAAAGCCGACAACAACCGATCGCCGGAATGATGGCGCGGTCGCGCGCCTTTCGGCGAATATTGCGAGGACATCATGGACTACAAGACCCTGCTCGTACACGTCGGCACGGACCCGGCCGCCGAAGCCCGCCTGCGCCTGGCGATCGACCTCGCGCGCGCCGCCAACGCGCACGTGGTGGGCAGTGCCGTGACGGGTGTCTCGCACTTCGTCACGGCCGGCATGCTCGCGGCGGGCGACAGCCGGCTGGCCGAACGCTGCGCGGCGCTGCGATGCGACGCGGCGGCCGCGCTGCAGCGCTTCGAAGCCATCGTGCGGACCGAAGGCCTGGCGTCGTTCGAGAGCCGCCTCGTCGACGACGATGTCGACGGCGGCATGGCCCTGCAGGCCCGCTACTGCGACCTGGCGGTGGTGGGCCAGGCGGATCCTGCGGCGCCCGGGCCGGACCGGCGGTCGGACCTGCCCGAATACCTGCTGCTCGCGAGCGGACGCCCCGTACTCGTCGTCCCGTACGCATCCGGCGCATGGCGGCTGGACGGCGAGGCGCTCGTCGCCTGGGACGGCAGCCCCGAGGCGACCCGCGCCGTGACCGCCGCCCTGCCGCTGCTGCGCGCCGCGCGCGGCACGAGCGTCATCGGCTTCGGCGACGGCGCCGGCGAGGCGCCCGACGGCAACCCGTGCGCCCGCCTGGCCGCCTGGCTTGCGCGGCACGGCATCGCCGCCCGCGCAAGCCAGCGCGCCGCGACGGGCGACGTCGGGGAGGCGCTGCTGTCGGCCGCGGCGGACATGGATGCGGGCCTGCTTGTCATGGGCGGATACGGCCACGCCCGCTACCGCGAACTGGTGCTGGGCGGCGTCACGGCGACGATCCTTCGCGCGATGACGCTGCCGGTGCTGCTCGCTCACTGACGCCGCGCCAATTTCACGACACCTCGATGATCACCTTCATCGCGTGGGTAGCGGCGGCGCGGCCGAACGTGTCGTAGGCCAGGTCCATCTCCTCGAGACGGAACCGGTGCGTGACGAGCGCGGCCGCTTCGAGCTTGTGGGCGGCGACGGCCCGGAGCAGCTGAGGCGTCGTCACGGTGTCGACAAGGCGCGTCGTGATCGTGATGTTGTGCGACCAGAGCCGCTCGAGATGAAGGCCGACCTTGGTGCCATGCACCCCGATGTTCGCGATGGTTCCGCCCGCTGCGACCAGGTCCTCGCACAGTTCGAAGCTGGCCGGCACGCCGACGGCCTCGATGACGACATCCGCGCCGCGTCCATCGGTCAGCTTCTTCACGAGCGCGGCCGTGTCGGCATCCGGCGTCAGCACATGGGTCGCGCCGAAACACTGGGCGATCTCGAGCCGATGCCGGTCGGGATCGATGACGACGAGGATCGCGGGCGTATAGAACTGCGCCGTCATCAGCGCGGCCAGCCCGATCGGGCCGGACCCGACGATGGCGACGCTGCAGCCCGGCTGCACCTTGCCGTTGAGGACGCCACATTCGAAGCCGGTCGGCAGGATGTCGCTGAGCATGGTGAGCGCATCTTCGTCCGCGCCGTCCGGTACGTGGTGCAGGCTGAAATCCGCGTGCGGGATCCGCACGTACCCGGCCTGGGTGCCATCGATCCGGTTGCCGAGGATCCAGCCGCCGTCGAGGCAGTGCGAATACATGCCCTTGCGGCAGTAGTCGCATCGGCCGCAGGACGTGATGCAGGAGATCAGCACCGTGTCGCCGGGGCGGAAGCCGCGTACGGCGCTACCGACCTCCTCGATCACGCCAACGCCTTCGTGCCCGAGCACGGTGCCTGGGTGGCAAGTCGGCACATCGCCCTTCAGGATGTGCAGGTCGGTACCGCAGATCGTGGTGCGCCGAACGCGCACGATCGCGTCGTCGGCCTGCTGGATGGTCGGGTCCGGGCGCTCTTCCAGCTGACGCGCGCCCGGTCCCTTGTAGACGAGTGCTCGCATGATAACGGGTCCTCCAGTGCCGGGATGACGAAGGGACGGCGGGCGCGGCGCCGGCGGACGCGCCTGCCGCGTATGCTAGGCCGCGGCGCCTTCATGCGCGCCCTCGGCCAGGGCTTCCAGCCGCCGCATGTCGAGGATCTCGAGTTCGCGCCGCTCGAGGCGGATCAGGCCCTGGTCGCGAAAGCGCGCCAGCAGGCGGCTCACGGTTTCCAGCTTGAGGCCGAGGTAGCGGCCCATGTCGTCCCGTGACATGCGAAGCTGGAAACGGCGCGGCGAGAAGCCGCGCATGGCATAGCGGGCCGACAGGTTCAGCAGCAGGCTGGCCAGCCGTTCGTCCGCGCGCAGGATGCCGAGAAAGCGGATCGCGGACTGGTCGCGCAGGATTTCCTGGCTCATCACACGGTGGAAATGCGCCATCACCTGCGGGAGCTCGGCCATCAAGGCCTGCAGGCGCGCGTAGGGCATTTCGCAGACTTCGCTGTCCTCCAGCGCGATGGCGGTGCTCGCGTGCTCGGCGTTGCCGATGGCGTCCATGCCCATCAGGTCGCCCGCCATCTGGAACCCCGTGATGTAGCGTTCGCCCCGGTGGTCGCTGCGGCAGGTCATGAAGTGGCCGAACCGCAGCGCATAGAGATTGCTGAAAGTCTGGCCCGTGCGGAACAGGACGTCCCCCCGCGCCACCCGGCGCCGGCATCCGAGCATGCCTTCCAGCCGAGCCAGGTCGCGTTCGCCGAGCCCTGGCGGCAGGCACAGCGTGCGGTAGGCGCACCGGCCGCACTTGCCGTCGCCGTCGGCCGCGCCGTTTCCGCTGCGTTCGGTTGCCGGGGCGATCCGGTACGTCTGTGTGTTCATCGTCTGCTCCTTGCATGTCGTTGCCAACCATGCAAACAGTATCGGACGAACACGGGCCGTCCGGCAGGGCGTATCCCGTCAAGTGCCCGTCAATCCGCCTTGACGCACGATGTAGGGGTTCCCCTACGCCGCATCAGATCAGGCCATGCTCGATCGCATAGCGGGTCAGCTCGGCGTTGCTCGTCAGGCCCATCTTGTCGAGGATGCGGGCACGGTAGCTGGTGACGGTGTTCGGGCTCAGGTGCAGGCGCTCGCCGATCTGCACGAGAGGCTCCCCTCGCGCGATCAGTTTGAACACTTCCAGTTCGCGGTTGGACAACACATCGTGCCCGGACGCCGTGCTGTCGCCGCTGACGAGCGCCGCCAGCTTTTCCACCAGGGACGGGCTCACATACTTGCGCCCTCCCGCAACGCGCCGGACCGCCTCGACCAGCACGTGGGTCGGCACGTCCTTCGTGAGGTAGCCCGCGGCCCCCTGCTTCAGCGCGCGTATCGCATAGATGTCTTCCGCGTAAGTGCTCAGGATCAGCACCGCCATGTCCGGGCGCATGCCGCGGAGCTGGCGCAGCAGGTCCAGCCCGCCCGTGCCCGGCATGGAAATATCGAGTAACGCCACGTCGAACGACTCGTGCCGGATCAGGTCGAGAGCCTGCTGGGCGTCGGCGGCCTCGCCCGCCACCGCGATATCCCCGGTCGTGCCCAGCATCAGGCGTACGCCATTGCGCGCGATCGCATGGTCGTCGACGAGGAGCACGCGCAGGGGCTCAGCCGCCATGGCGGACCTCGATCGGCACCCGCAGAAGAACGGAAGTGCCGCCGCGCGCACGGCGCGACACCGTGAGTTCGCCGCCGAGGCTGCGTGAGCGTTCCCGCATGCCCAGGATGCCCCAGCATGCGCCCGCGTCCGCCCCGGCCGGCTCCACGAAGCCGCGTCCATCGTCCTCGACCTCGACCGACAGCCACCCGTCGGCCTGGCGCACGCGCAGCCACACCGTGCCGGCGCCCGCGTGCCGCTGGATATTCGTCATCGCTTCCTGGACGATGCGAAACAGCATGATGCTCCGGTCCGGGTCGATGGCCAGGCCGGCGACGTCGGGCGCGATCTCGCAGTGGCAGTCGAGGCCCGAACGCCTGGCCACCTGTGCCGCGTACCAGTCGAGCGCGGTCCAGATGCCGAACTGGTCGAGCACGCTCGGCCGCAGGTCGGCGATCACCCGCCGGATCGTATCGATCGCTTCCTGTGCGAGGCCGGCCGTCTCCGCCAGCAGCGGATCCGGCGTCGTGCCTGCCTGGACGGCACGTTCCCCGATGACCGATACATAGGCCTTGATACCGGTGAGCAGCCCGCCCAGTTCGTCATGCACCTCGCGCGCGATGCGCTGGCGCTCGTCTTCCCTGATCTTTTCCTGGTACGCGGCCAGCCGCCGCAGTTCGTCGCGGGCCTGGGTCAGCTTCTCTTCGGCGCGCTTGTTCGCGGTGATGTCGACGAGGGTCCCCTGCATGAACAGCGGTCGCCCCGCGTCGTCGGGCACGACGTCCGCGTGGTCGCGGAACCAGAGGACGTCGCCGGCCCGCGAGCGCAACCTGTATTCCAGCCGCAGCGGCAGTCCACCCGCGCGGCAGCGCAGCACCTCCGCAAGCGCCGTATCCCTCTCGCCGGGAACCATCCGCTCCGCATACAGCCCGGGATTGGCCAACCATTCCTCGGGCGAATAGCCCAGCATCCGGATCTGCGGACTGATGTAATGGAGCCGGTCGGTCCGGTCGGTGGCCACGATGTAGCTGATCGCCTGAATCTGCTCGACCAGGGTGCGGAACCTGGCTTCGGCCTGGCGATTCTCTTTCAGCAGCCGCCGTTCGCGCTGCAGGCGCTCGATCGCCGCCGGCACCAGCTCGAGGTACCGTCCCTGGGCGTCCTTGACCAGGTAGTCGCGGGCGCCCCGCCGCATGGCTTCGGTCGCGACGGCCGCGCTGTCGGCTCCGGTCAGCATCAGCACCGGAATCCCGCGCACGGCGTCATCCGGCTCGGCGGCAAGACGCGCGAGGAACTCGAGGCCCGTCAAGTCGGGCAGCCGGTAATCGAGCAGGATGCAGTCCGGCCGGAACTCGCGCGCGAGTTCCAGTCCACGTTCGCCCTCGGCCGCCTCGACCAGGCGGAACCGGCCGCCCGGATTGTCGCGCAGGCGGCGCCGGCATGCCATGCGATCGACGATGTCGTCCTCGACGACGAGGACAAGGATGGTGTTCATGTCAGGGCTGCTCGCTCATCGTCCAGTACGCGTCGATCGAGCGCATCACCTCGACGAAACGCCGGTAATCCACCGACTTGGCCATGTAGCCGGCGATGCCGAGGTCGAAACTGCGCGTCTTGTCCGCCGTCTCCTCCGATGTGGTCAGGACGACCGTCGGGATCCGGCGCAGGCGCTCGTCGCGCTTCACGTTCTCCAGGAATTCGATGCCGTTCATGACCGGCATGTTGAGGTCCAGCAGGACGAGACATGGGGGCTCCGCGGCCGCGCGCAGCCAGGCAAGGCCCTCCTCGCCGTTCTCGCACACGACGAGGGGGTTGGAAACATGGATCTCCTTCAATGCGCGCCGGGTGGTCAGGACGTCGACCTGATCGTCCTCGAGTAACAGGATCGGGCGGGCGGACGTCTTCACGGCCAGTCCATGCGCGCGTCGCGGTGCGCCTTCGGCAAGCTGAAGTAGAACTTGCTGCCCTCGCCAGGCACCGACTCCAGCCACACCTGCCCGCCCAGCAGGTCCACGATCTTGCGCACCAGCGCCAGCCCGACACCCGTGCTTTCCACGCGGTCGCGCGGCGCCAGCGTCTGGAACAGCTGGAAGATCCGCTCGAAATGGCGCGCCTCGATGCCGGGACCGTTGTCGGCGACGGCGAAGCGCCACCTGTCGCCCTCGTCCGTCCAACCCACGCTGATCAGCCCCTGTGGCTTGTCCATGTACTTGATGGCGTTCGACACGAGATTGTGGAAGACCTGGCGGATCCGCGTCGGCTCGGTCCAGAGTACCGGCATCCCGGGCTCGACCGTCACGGCGATGCCGGCGGGCGGCGCCAGCAGATCGACGACCTCCGCCACCACGGCGTTCAGGTCGACCATGCGCAGGGTACCCCCTTCGCGGCCCAGGCGGGAATACTGGAGGATGCCGTCGATCAGGCTGCCCATCCGGTGCACGCGGCTGATCAGGAGGCGCATGTGCTCGCGGCCCTCGTCGTCGAAGCGGTCCGCATAATCCGTCGCGACCCAGTCGGCCAGCGCGCCGATCGCACGCAACGGCGCCTTCAGGTCGTGCGATACCACGTAGGCGAAATTACCCAGCTCCTCGTTCGCGGCGCGCAAGCCCTGCAGCAGTACCGCGGCCTGCCGTTCGCTTTCCTTGCGTGTCGTGATGTCGCGCACCAGTCCGGTGAACATGCGCGCGTCGCCGATGCGCATCTCGGTTACCGCCAGCTCCATCGGGAACAGGGTGCCGTCCTTGCGCAGGCCATGGACCTCGCGGCCGTGGCCGATGATGCGCCGTTCACCGGTGCGGAGGTAGTTGCGCAGGTAGCCGTCGTGGCGCTCGCGGTCCGGCGAAGGCATCAGCACCGACACGTTGCGCCCCGCCAGTTCCGCTTCCGCATAGCCGAACATGCGTTCGGCCGCCGGATTGACGCGCTCGATCAGTCCCCGCCCGTCGATCGTGATGATGCCGTCCGCCGCGGTCTCGAACACCGCGCGCATGCGCGCTTCGCTGTCGCGCAGCGCCTGCTCGGCACCGATTCGGGCGCGCATGTCGTGGACGGTGGCCAGCGTCAGCACGGTCTCGCCCTCCCCGAACGGCGCCAGGCTCACCTCGACCGGAATTTCGGTGCCGCCGTGGTCGACCGCCATGAAGCGTCCCGCGCCCATGGCGCGTGCATTGTCGCCATGGCGGCGCAGTTGCGCATGCCGGCTGCGCGCTCCCGCCGGAACGAGAATCTCGACCGGTTCGCCGATCAGGTCGTCGAGCGGCCAGCCGAACAGCGCTGCCAGCGGACCGTTGGCGCGGACGATGACGCCGGCGCCGTCGCATACCAACATCGGATCGCGCGCAGCGGACAGCAGCCAGTCGAGTTGCGTATGGATGCACCCTGAATTCATGATTGGGTTGTAAGTACATGAACTCGACCATCATAGAGAGTTTTTTAGCCGGCATCAAAGCTTCCAGCCGTCTTTCCGGTATGTCCCGGAAAAATTCTTAACTTTTTGATCTCCATCAAATGCATGACTGACGGCGACGCTTTCGGGCGATACAGTGAAAACGGCAACCATCAAACCCACTCCCCCATGTCCCGGAAAGGAAAGCGCCATGTACAAGACCATCGTAGTTCACATCGACGGCAGCCGCCAGCAGGACAGCCGGTTGCACGCGGCCGCGCTGCTGGCCAGGGAGCACGACGCCCACCTGATCGGCAGCGGCACGACCGGTATGTCGTGGGTCGATTTCGCGCTGCTGACCGGATCGATGGGCGCGCCGACGATGCCCGGCACCGATTTCCAGGGCTTGCGCGACGCCGTGAGCGTGCGATTGGAAAAGTTCGTGGAAGAGGCCGGCCGGCTCGGTGTCGGCTCGATCGAATCGCGCCTGGTCGAGGACGATCCCCGCTTCGCCCTGCTGATGCAGTCGCGCTATGCCGACCTGACCGTACTGAGCCAGGACAGCGACCCCGATCCGGCACTGCCCGTGCGCATCCGCGGCCTGCCCGAACACGTCACGCTGCATGGTGCGCGGCCGGTCCTGGTCGTGCCGGACAGCTATCGCGGCCAGCCGATGCCTGGCACGGCCGTGGTCGGCTGGGATGGCAGCATGCAGGCCATTCGCGCCATCGAAGGTGCGCTGCCGCTCCTGCAGCGCGCCGAGAGCGTCAAGCTGGCCCTGATCAATCCCGACGAGCTCTCCGAGCTGCATGGCGAGGAGCCCGGGGCGGACATGGCCCTGTACCTGGCACGCCAGGGGGTACAGGTGGATGTCGTCGTCGAGCGCTCGAGGTCGACCACGGGCGACGCCCTGATGTCCATGGCGCGGACGTGTGGCGCGGGATTGCTGGTCGCCGGCGCCTACGGACACAGCCGCTACCGCGAGTGGGTGCTGGGCGGCGTCACCCGCGAACTGCTGGCGCGCGCGCCGGTGCCGCTGCTGCTCGCGCATTGAGCGTAGACCATTGCCGACGCAATCGATGAGCGGCAAGGCGCAGGCGCCGTCCGCCGAGACGCGCCGGATCTTCGAACGGCGCTGCGAACGCTACCTGCGGCGCCTGCTGCCCGGCTTCGGCGCCGTGTTCGGGATCGGCGTACTGTGCGACGGGCTGTGGAGCGACCTGGTCGAGTCGGCGCAGTCGCCGGCCAGCCTCGTCCTGCGCCTCGGGCTCGTCGCCATCGCGTCGTTCGCGTACCGGATGCCGCGTTCGGGACCGCCGCCGGCGGTGCGCGCTGGTGCCGTGTACCTCGTCCACGGCACCGCCCTGGCCGTCACGGCACGCCCGCTGGCGGACGGCGTGCTGCATGCCATGCCGCTGCTGTTCGTGTGGATGGTCGCCCTCGGCCTCGTCGAGACCCGTCCCCGCAGGTGTCTCCAGATCCTGGCGCCGACGGCGCTGCTCTACGCCACGCTCGGCGCCTTCATGCTGCCGTCGACGGCGGCGCCGGTCATCTGGGCGGCCTGCCTTGCCGCGCCCGCGCTCGCAATGTCCCTGGGCGGCCGCCTGCTGCACCTGCGGCATGACATCTGGCTGCGCGAGCGGCAGCTCCTGCACGCCTGCCGCTACGACAGCCTGAGCGGCGCGCTGTCGCGCCAGTACCTGACGGAACTCGCGAGGCACGACCTGTCGCTGGCGCAGCGTCACGGCCGCGACCTCAGCGTCGCGATGCTCGACATCGACCACTTCAAGGGCGTCAACGATACCTATGGCCATGCGATCGGCGACGCCGTCATCCGCGCGCTGACGGCAACCTGCGTCAAGACGCTCCGCACCACCGATTACGTGGGCAGGCTCGGTGGCGAGGAATTCGCCTGCGTGCTGCCCGAGGCCGGTGCGGAAGAGGCCCTCGCCTGCGCCGAGCGAGTCCGCGACGCGTTCGCCAACCTGCGCATTCCCGGCGCACCGCACGACCTGCGCTGCACGGTCAGCATCGGCATCGCCGTCCGGCGCGACCAGCACGACTGGGAGACCCTGCTGCGCGAAGCGGACGGTGCCCTGTACGGCGCCAAGGAGGGCGGCCGCAACCGCGTGAAGCTGGCCGAGCCGGGCTGAAGGTCACCCTGGCCCCTCAGCGCCGCATCGCCGCCCCGAACCGCGCCAGCGACACGCCGAACAGGACGGCGCCGATCAGCAGTAGCGCCAGCATCTGCGGCCATGCGACGTCGAGGCCCGCGCCCCGGAACAGGATGGCCTGGCTCAGCTCCACGAAATGCGTCGTCGGCGCCGCGAGCATCGCCTCGCGCAGCAGCCAGGGGATGCTCTCGCGCGGCGTGTTCGCGCCGGACAGCATCTGCAGCGGCAGCAGCACCAGCACGACCAGTATCCCGAACTGGGGCATGCCGCGCGCGAGCGTCGCCAGCAGGATCCCGAGCGACGTCACGGCGAACAGATGCACCATCGTGCCCGCGAGGAACAGCGCGACCGATCCGCCGATCTGCACGCCGAGCAGTCCGCGCACGATGCCCAGCAGCGCCACGAGCGTTGCCGCCAGCACGACGCTGCCCATCGACCACAGCTTGGCGAGCATGATCTCCAGCGGACTGACCGGCATGACGAGCAAATGTTCGACCGTGCCGTGTTCGCGCTCCCGGATCAATGCCGCGCCGGTCAGGATCACGGACAGCATCGTGATGTTGTTGACGAGTTCGGCGACGCCGCCGAACCACGACGGCGCCAGCGCCGGATTGAACCGGGCACGCACCGTCAGGTCGACCGGCGGTGCCGCAGCGCCCCCGCCGCGGTGCAGGAACGTGTCGATCTCGCCGAGCGCGATCTGCTGGATGTACGTGCTGCCCGAGAAGGCCTGGCTCATGCGGGTCGCGTCCACGTTCAATTGCAGCTCGGCCGACCGTCCCGCCAGCACGCGGCGCTGGAAGCCCGCGGGGATCACGAGGACGAATGTCGCGCGGCCGCGGTCGAGGCGCGCGTCGGCCTGCGCCGGCGTGACCAGTTCGGGCGGCATGAATTGCGGCGGCGCGAACGCCGTCCGCAGCCGCAACGACAGCTGCGATTCGTCCTCGTCGACGACCGCGAGCGCGGCACGCGTCAGCGTCTCCGGCTGGGCCGTCGCGGCGACGTACACGGCGGCGGTGAACATGTAGAGGATCAGCAGCAGCATCACGGGATCCCGCAGGAGGCTCCACAATTCCTTGATGCCCAGGTGCCAGACCTTGCGCGGCGAGACAAACGGCATGCTAGCGCTCCTGCTTCGGCAGCGCGACGATCGCCAGGCCGAGGATGACCGGTACCGCCACGGCCAGCGCCAGGAAGTCGGGGGCGAGCTCGCGCACGCCGAGCGCCTTGCCGAACACGCCGCGGCTGATGGTCAGCATGTGCGAAGCCGGATACGCTTCCCCGACCACCCGCCCCACGCCTTCCAGCGCCACCACCGGATCGATGAGACCGGCGAACTGGATGGCCGGCACGATGGTGCCGATCATCGTGAACAGCAGTGCCGCGATCTGGCTGCGGGTGAAACTCGACGCCAGCAGGCCGATGCCGGTCGAGCAGATGCAGTACAGCAGCGCGGCCGCCGCCAGCGCCGGCGCGCTGCCCTTCAGCGGGACGCGGAACACGGTCACCGCCATCAGGCTCATCAACACGAAGTTCACCATGGCGAGGACGACGTACGGCAACTGTTTGCCGAGCAGGAATTCGCTGCGCCTGACGGGCGTCACGTACAGGTTCACGATCGACCCCATTTCCTTCTCCCGCACCACCGCGAGAGCTGCCTGCATGGCCGGCAGCATCAGCATCAGGAGTGCCATGATGCCCGGCACCATGGCGGGCAGGCTGCGGACGTCGGGGTTGTAGCGGAACCGCGTCTCGACGGTCGCGGCCGGCACCGCGGCGGTGCCCGTCGCGGCGGCGCGGCCACGCAGCCACTCGCGGTGCATGCCCTGCAGGTAAGCCTGCACGGTTTCCGCCCGCACGGGCATCGCGCCGTCGATCCAGGCGCCGATCTGCGCCGGCCTACCGTGCGCGACGGCGCGCGCGAACCCCGGCGGGATCTCGATGGCCAGCGCCAGTTCGCCGGAGCGCATCCGGGCATCCATGTCCGCGTCGTCCGCCAGCGCCGGGCGCTGGATGAAATAGCGCGAGCCGGCGAGATTCAGGACATAGTCGCGGCTGAGCGCGGTCTGGTCCCGGTCCAGCACCGCGAAACGCAGGTCTTCCACATCCATGTTGATGCCGTAGCCGATCACCACCATCAGCAGCAGGGAACCGCACATGGCGAGGATGGAGCGCACGGGATCGCGCCGCAGTTCCAGCGTTTCGCGCCAGGCATAGGCCGCCGCGCGCCGCAGCCAGCCGCCGTGCGCCGCCGCGCCCGCGGCTGGCAGGGGCGGCAACGGACGATCGTCTTCCGGCACGGCTTCGCGCAGCCAGCCGATGAACGCTTCCTCCAGCGTGGCGGCACCCCGCTCGGCCCGCAGGCCCGCGGGCGTCCCGGTGGCGAGCACGCGGCCGGCGTGCATCAGCGCCACGCGATCGCAGCGCTCGGCCTCGTTCATGAAATGCGTCGAGATGAAGATCGTCACGCCGTCCTCGCGCGCCAGCGCCAGCAGCGCTTCCCAGAACCGGTCGCGCGCGATCGGATCGACGCCCGAGGTGGGTTCGTCCAGGATGAGGAGCTCCGGCCGATGGACCATGGCGACGGCCAGCGACAGGCGCTGGCGCGTCCCGGGCGGGAGCTGGCCGGGCAACGCGTGAAGCACCGGGCCCAGGCCGAAACGTTCGGCCAGCTCGATGCAGCGTGCCTCGATCCCGGACTCGTCCAGGTCGAACAGGCGCCCGTGCAGCATCAGGTTCTGCCGGACGGACAATTCCTGGTAGAGCGAGAAACCCTGCGACATGTAGCCGACCCGGCGCCGGGCCTGCGCGCCCCCCTCGCCCGCCGCGCGGCCGAACAGCGTGGCGGTGCCGCCGCTGGGCGGCAGCAGCCCGGTCAGCATCTTCATCGTGGTCGTCTTGCCGCAGCCGTTGGAACCGATGAAGCCGAAGATCTCGCCACGCGCGATGCGAAAGCTCACGTCCTTCACCGCGTCGAACCCGTCGAAACGGCGCGACAGCCGTTCCGCCTCGATCACCACTTCGTCGCCGGAAACGGGGTCGCGCGGCTGCGGGCGCAGCGGGCGATATCCTGCCCTGCGTGCCGGCGGCAGCAGCGCGACGAAGGCCTGCTCGTAGCTGGCGCTGCCGCTTTGCGCCAGCAGTGCGGCCGGCGTACCGCAGGCCAGCACCCGTCCGGCATCCAGCGCCACGAGCCAGTCGAAGCGGCTGGCCTCGTCCATGTAGGCCGTCGCGACGACGACGCTCATGCCCGACCGCGTGCGCCGGACGGCGGCGATCAATGCCCAGAACTGGCTGCGCGCCAGCGGATCGACGCCGGTGGTGGGCTCGTCCAGGATCAAGAGGTCGGGATCGTGCACCAGCGCACAGCACAGCCCGAGCTTCTGCCGCATGCCGCCCGACAGCTGGCCGGCGGCGCGGTCGATGAACGGCAGCAAACCCGTGCTGGCGGCCAGCATGTCGATGCGCGCACGGCGCTCGCCGGGACCCAGTCCGAACAGGCGCGCGAAGAACTGCAGGTTTTCCCCGACGCTCAGGCTCGGATACAGGTTGCGTCCCAGTCCCTGGGGCATGTAGGCGATGCGCGGACAGACCGCAGCGCGGTAGCGTGCATCGCACATGTCGCCGTCGAGCACCTCGACCCGCCCCTCGGCGACCCGGCGGGCGCCGGCGACGACCGCCAGCAGGGTCGACTTGCCGACGCCGTCGGGGCCGATCAGCGCCGTCATCCGCCCGGCGGGAAGACTGAGCGCGACGCGTTCCAGCGCATGCACGGCGCCATACCGCACGGACACACCGTCCAGGCGCGCGACCGGTGCCGCGCCCGCCTCCCTCACGGCATGCCCCGCAGCGCCAGCGCCGCCGGCCAGGGGCGCGCCGGATCGATGCGGATCCGGGCCACGCCCGGCACCCCCGCCTTGACCTGGTCGGGGTAGCGCTCGAGCAGGCGCCTGTCCACCTGTGCCTTCACCCGGAACATCAGTTTCTGCCGCTCGCTGGCGGTCTCCACCGATTTCGGGGTGAACTGGGCACTGCTGGCGACATAGCTGACCGCGGCCGGCACGACGAAGCCGGGCGCCGTGTCGAGCACGAGCCGCACTTCGGTGCCGAGCGCAATGCGGCCCGCGGCGGTTTCGGGAACGAAGAAGGTCATGTACACGTCCTTCAGGTCGATCATGTTCAATACCTTGCCGCCCGCCCCGAGTACTTCGCCCGCCTCCGCGACGCGGTACTGCACGCGCCCGGCGCGGGGCGCCACGAGCACCTCGTCGCGCAGGTCGGCGTCGATCCTCGCGGTGGTGGCGACGGCGGCCTCGACCGCGGACCGGCCCTGCACGACCTGGGCCTGCGCCGCCGCGACCGCCGCGCGCGCCGCCTCGATCTGTGCCGCCGCAGCCGCCAGCGTCGCGCGCGCGCCGTCCACGCGGGCACGGTCGTCGTCGAGTTCCTGCAGCGTGGCCGCGCCGGCCTGCGCCAGCACGGTCGAGCGTGCCAGCCGCCGGCGCGCTGCGTCCAGCTCGCTTTCCCGCTGCACCCGCAATGCCGCGGCCGCGGCCAGGTCGCTGCGCCGCATCGCGACCTGGGCTTCGGCGCCCGCGACGGCATCGCGGGCCTGCTGCTCGCGCGCCAGCGCCTCGGTCCGCTGCGCGCGCAACGCGCTGGCATCCATGCGCGCCAGCACTTGCCCGGCCTCTACCTGATCGCCCTCCGCGACCAGCACCTCGGCCAGCCGTCCCGGCAGCTTGCTGGCGATATCGATCTCGACGGCCTCGATCCTGCCGTTGCCGCTGACGAAGCCGGTGCCGGCGCCCTGGTCCTGGGACAGCTTCCACGCACGGGCGCCGCCGGCGACGACCGCGATCAGCGCCACGACCGCCGCCACGGCCTTCATCGCCTTGTTGCCTTTCATCGCCGTGGCGACGATCGACTGGCGTCGTGTATCGAGAATATCCATCTCAGCCTTTGGACGAGACGCAAAAAATCTCACTATAGGCGCGTGACGACCGCATCGGATATGACCCAAATCAAATTGCGCCGCATGAACCTGCCCGCAACGCTTTCAATCTAGTTTTTGATTTAGGTCATACCGAAGCGCTGTGCCACGGGACTAGGATCGACCTGACACAAGCCCATGAATCGAGGGAGCGAACAATGAACAAGCGACATGCAAAGGCCCTGCGTTGGCTCGTCACGGCCAGCCTGGCCGGTCCGGCACTGGTTGTCGCGCAGGACCAGTCCGCCCGTCCGGCCGATACGACGTCGTCGGCCGGGCGCCAGGCCGCCGCGGCCGAGCGCCACGTCATGCAGGCTGTCGAGGTGGTGCACCGGATGGAGATGGATGCGGGCATCCGTCCCATGCTCGCGCAAGCCCAGGGCGTGTTCATCGTGCCGAAGTATGCGCGCGCGGCCATCGGGATCGGCGGCGCGGGCGGCGCCGGGCTCCTGCTGCTGAACAAGGGCGACGGCCGCTGGTCCGATCCGGTCTTCTACAACACCGGCGGCGTGAGCCTGGGCCTGCAACTAGGGGCGCAGGGCGGCATGCTCGCGTTCATCCTCAACAACCAGAAAGCCGTCGACGCATTCCTGAAGAAGACCAGCGTCTCGCTGAATGCGAAAGCCGGGTTGACGGTCGTGAACTGGAACAAGATGGCCCAGGGATCGGCCGGCGCGGGCGACGTCGTCGCGTGGTCCGACAGCCGGGGCGTGTTCGGCGATGCCGCCACGATCGAGGTGAGCGGCGTGCGCTACAGCCAGAACCTGAACAATGCGTATTACCATCGCACCCTGTCCGCAAGCGACATCCTCGCCGGCAAGACGAGCAATCCGCAGGCCGACCTGCTGACGCAATCGCTGGCGAGCGCGACGCGACCGTGACGTGCGACAGCCTATCGAGGAGAGCAGCATGGACTACAAGACGATTCTCGTCCACATCGACGATACGCCGGAGACACCGGACCGCGTGGCGTTCGCCGCCCGGCTCGCCAGTGCGCAGGGCGCGCACCTGATCGGGATGGCGCAGACGGGCATTTCCCGCTTCATCCGCGAGACGACCTTGCCCGGCGTGGAACTCGGCGACCTCACACCGCTGTTCGGCAGCCTGCGCGAGGCCGCCGAGCTGCGCGCGGCGCACTTCGACACGCTGGTGCAACAGGCCGGCGTCGCGTCCTTCGCGCACCGGATCGACGACGACGAGCCGGGGATGGCGCTTGCCTTGCAGGCCATGTATGCCGATCTCGTGGTCGTCAGCCGCACCGCGCACGATGCGCCCGGGATTGCCGGCATCGCGGGCATTCCCGAGTATGTCGTGCTGAACTCGCCCAGCCCCGTGCTCGTGCTGCCCCACCCCCAGGCGTCGCCCGCCGCCTTCGGGCGCGTCATGGTGGCCTGGAACGCCAGTCCGGAAGCGGCGCGCGCGGTGCGTTACGCGCTGCCGCTGCTCGTGCGGGCCACGCACGTCGAGCTCGCGATCTTCGACGAGGAAAGCTCGAGCGTCCGCTCCCTGGAAGACGCCGAGGCGATGGCGCAGTTCATGGCCCGGCACGGCGTCCCCGTGGAAGTTTGCCGCCATCATCCACGCGGCGAAGTGGGGAACGCGTTGCTGGTCCGGGCCGAGGAACGCAAGGCCGACCTGCTCGTGATGGGATGCTACGGGCACTCGCGCTATCGCGAAATCCTGCTCGGCGGCGTCAGCCGCACCGTGCTGCGGCGCCTGTCGATGCCGGTTCTTCTGGCGCATTGAACGAGGCGACACCATGCTCAAAACCATACTCGTGCACGTCGACCAGTCCGTGCACGCGCCCGCGCGCATGCGCTATGCCGCCGCGCTCGCGCGCGCGGCGGGCGCCGATCTCGTCGGCGCGGCGATGTTCGGCGTATCGCGCACCGTCTTTCCGAACGGCTACAGCGATCCGCCGGGCACGCTGGGTGCCGGTTACTTCCAACCGCTTGCCGATCATGCGCGGCACGCGCTGGCGCGCTTCGAGGCCATCGCCAGCGAGATGCAGGTCCGGCACGAGCAGCGCTTCATCTGCGACCAGGCGGACGATGGCCTCGGCCGCCTGGCACGCTTCGCCGACCTGGTCGTCGTCAGCCAGGACGACCCGGCGGAGTCGCTGCCGGACATGACCGCCCACCTGCCCGAATCCCTGATCCTGAACTCCGCACGGCCCGTGATCGTGGTGCCGCGCACCGATCCCGCCCCCTGGCGCGGCGGGAAGGCGCTGGTCGCGTGGGACGGCAGCAAGGAAGCGTCGTTCGCGCTGAGCGCTTCCCTGCCCCTGCTGCGGCGCTCGTCGGAGGTCGTCGTGGTGACGCTCGTCGCCGGTGCGCCCGACGAAGACGCCTTCCGTACCGAACAGGCGGACCTGCAGCATTTCCTCCGCCGGCACCACATCACGCCGCGCATGCTCGTACGCGCCCAGCACCAGGATACCGGCCATGACCTGCTGGCGCTCGCCGACGGCAATGGCTGCAGCCTGCTGGTGATGGGCTGCTTCGGCCATGGACGGTTCCGCGAGCTGTGCCTCGGCGGCGCGAGCCGGACCGTACTGGCGGACGCCCGCGTTCCCGTATTGTTCGCGCATTGAAGCAGCCGCCCGCCGCGACGCCCCGCATCCAGATCGAGCTCCCGGCACTCGCCACGCTCGACGCAGACGCGGCCTTGCACGCGCTGGGATCCGGCCAGGCGGGGCTGCCGGCCGCAGAGGCCCTGGCCAGGCTGTCCGCCCATGGCCCCAACAGGATCGCCGGCGAACGGCGCCGCCACCCGGTCCTTGCCTTTTTCCGCCAGTTCGCCCGCCCGTTGCCCCTGCTCCTCCTCGCGCTTGCCGCGTTCGACCTCGTGACCGGCCAGCGCATCAGCGCGATCGTCATCGGCGCGATCGTGTTCCTGTCCTCGGTACTCGGCTTCGTGCAGGAATACCGGTCCGACCGCGCCGTCGAGCGCCTGCGCGCCATGGTCCGGACGACGGTCCGCGTCCTCCGCCCGGGCTCCGAGGCGATCGAACAGCCGCTCGAGGACCTGGTACCGGGCGACATCGTGCTGCTCGCCGCGGGGGATCCCGTTCCGGCCGAGATCCGGTTCCTCGACGCCGTCGACCTGTTCGTCGACCAATCGTCTCTGACCGGCGAATCGCTGCCGGTGGAGAAGGTCGACAGCCCCGTGCCGGCGACGGGCCCGGCAACGGGCTACGGCAATATCGGCTTCATGGGCACCCACGTGACGAGCGGCAGCGCACATGCCCTCGTCGTCGCGACCGGTGCCGCAACCAGCTTCGGCGCGGTCGCGGCCGCGTTGGCCAATCAACGCGAGACGAGCAGTTTCGACCGCGGCATCGACCGGGTGGTCGCGTTGCTGCTGCGGTTCATGCTCGTGATGGCGCCCCTCGTCCTGCTGCTGAACTGGGCCAGCAAGGGCGACTGGCACGAAGCCATGCTGTTCGCCACGGCGGTGGCGGTCGGCCTGGCGCCCGAGATGCTGCCGATGATCGTCACCGTCAACCTCGCGCGCGGCGCGCTGTCCCTGGCCAAGCGCGACGTGATCGTCAAGCGCCTGGGCGCCGTCCAGACACTGGGCGCGATCGACGTCCTGTGCACCGACAAGACCGGAACGCTGACACAGGACCGCGTGGTGCTCGAAAAACACCTGGACATCGATGGCCGGGACTCGGAGACGGTCGTCGACTACGCTTATTTGAACAGTTATTACCAGACCGGCCTGAGGAACCTGCTCGACAACGCGGTCCTCCAGTACGCGCACGTGCACGCCCGCCTTGACGCGGATCGCGGGTGGCGCAAGGCGGGCGAGATTCCCTTCGACTTCCAGCGCCGACGCATGTCCGTCATCCTTGCCCGGCCGGACGGCCGGCGCCTGCTGATCTGCAAGGGGGCGGTGGAGGAAATCATGCGCATCTGCGCGAGCGCGGAACGCGACGGCAAGGCCGTCCCCTTCGCAACCGGGCACGCGAACGAGCTGGGGTCCGTCGTGCGCGGCCTGAATGCCGACGGCCTGCGCGTCATCGCGATCGCCTACCGCGACCTCGACGACGGCGAAGCCCGCCTCACCGACCCCGCGCTGGAGCAACGCCTCATCCTGCTCGGCTATATCGCCTTCTTCGATCCGCCGAAGGATTCCGCGGCCACGGCCATCGACGCGCTGACCCGTGCCGCCGTCGCCGTCAAGGTGCTCAGCGGTGACAACCTGGCCGTGTGCCGCCACGTGTGCGGCATGGTCGGCGTCACGGCGGTCACGTCCATGGATGGCGCCCAGGTCGACCGGCTGGACGACGACGAACTGGGCCGGCAGGCGCTGCGTGCCAACGTGTTCGCCAAGCTCGATCCGGCGCAGAAGACGCGCGTGATCCGCTGCCTGCAACGCCAGGGGCGGGTTGTCGGCTTTCTCGGTGACGGCGTCAACGACGGTCCCGCGCTGAAGGCGGCCGATGTCGGGATCTCGGTCGACACCGGCGCGGACATCGCCAAGGAATCCGCCGACCTGATCCTGATGGAAAAGAGCCTGACGGCGGTCGCCGACGGCGTCGTCGTCGGACGCACCGTGTTCGGCAACATCGTCAAGTATGTCCGCATGAGCGCGAGCTCGAACTTCGGCAATATGCTCAGCGTGCTCGGCACCAGCGTGCTGCTGCCCTTCCTGCCGATGGCGCCGGTACAAGTGTTGCTGAACAACCTGCTGTACGACTGTTCGCAGACGGCGTTGACGACCGATCGCGTCGACCCGGGCTACCTCGCCCGCCCGCGCCGGTGGGAAGTCGCCAGCCTGCGCCGCTACGTGCTGTGCTTCGGGCCGATCAGCTCGCTGTTCGACTACGCGACCTTCGGCCTGCTCTGGTTCGTCCTGGGCGCCGCGCACGACCCCGCGTTATTCCAGACGGGCTGGTTCGTGGAATCCCTGCTGTCGCAGACGCTGATCGTCCACGTGATCCGCACCAGTGCCATGCCGACGCTGGTGAACCGCCCCTCCATGCCCCTGCTCGCGGCCAGCGCGCTGGTGTGCGCGGCGGGGCTCTGGCTGCCTTTTTCGCCGGTGGCGTCCGCGCTCGGGTTGACGCCACCGCCGCACGCGTACTGGTGGGGCCTGGGCGGGATCCTCGCTGCGTATGCCGCGGTCACTCAGGGTATCAAGGCATGGCTGACCCGGCGTTTCGGCATCGATTGACGTCAACCGAACTGGTGGTCGACCACGGCCGGCTGCGACAGCGGCTGCCAGCGCACGGATCAACCTCCTTGCCAGGTCTTGCGCCGTTCCTCGTAATCGAGCGCGTCGCTCCAGTCGCGGACGATGCGCCGGTATTCGAGGCCGACCTGGCGGATGCGGCGATCCATGTCGAACAGGCCGTTTTCCGTGACGCGTCCGCGCGGTTCGCGCAGGTCGATATCCCAGTCGACCTGGTCGGTCAGGCTGTACCACGTGAATCCGATGATCGGATAGCCCTCCTGGCGCAGGCGCAGCACGTTCGCCCACTGGCGCTCGAGCCAGAACACCGCGTTCATGGCCTGTATCTGGTTCGTTTCGGTAAGCATGACGGGCAGCCGGTAGCGGTCGTGGTACTGGCGCGTCAGGCCGTAGTAGCCCAACACGTTCGAGTGGCTGGTGCGGCCGTCCGGAAAGACGATGGACTCGCTCGTGTCGTAGTAATCCGTCCCCATGACGCAGGATGGCCACATCCTGCGATGCATGAAGTAGTCGAGCTTCGCCGCCGACATCCCGTGCGCGAACAGGTAGTCGACCAGGGCCGCCGTCGGCATTCGGGCATAGTTCAGGTCGAGCGACAGGAAGCGGTGCGCGTTGAGGTACTCGGCCCGTTCCGCAGCGTCCGGATTGTAGGGATGGAAGTAGCGTGTCGCTTCGCTCTGCACGAACCAGGGATGCGTGCAGCGGCAGATCGCCTCGCTGGCGCGGATGTTCGCTTCCACGATGTTCGACAGGGCGCTCACGAACGCATGACCGTTCCTGAGGCGCTCGTTCCAGATGCCGCGCAACGCCGAATACTCCGCGGTCACGAGCATCTCGTTGACCGGCGTGTACAGCCATACCCATGGGTAGCGGCGCGCGAATGCCTCGGCGTACTCGGCGAAGTAATACGGAAAATCGGGATTCTGGAAGTTGCCGATCCAGTCGGGCACGCCGAAATGACACAGGTCTGCAATCGGCGTGATGTCGAGCCTGGACAGTTCGGCGAACGTGTCGTCCGCGAACGACCAGTCGTAGCGGCCCGGACCGGTATCGGTGCGGTAATACGGGGGGCCATAGCGCAGGCAGCGCAATCCGAGCTGGTGCACGAGCTGGAAATCCTCGCGCCAGCGCCTGTCGTGGCCGGAGGCGACCATCTGGTCGACCCGGCAGGACGCACCTCTTTCGTCCTGGATGACGGGCGCGCTGTTTTCGATCCCGGTGCAGAACGAAAACGAGCGCAGCAGCATCGCCGGCGAAATCGGACGGCACGGCTTGGATGAACTCACGCGCATCTCCTGGGCTTGCGCAGTCGTTGGGCCATGTCGCATGACACGGCCGGAGGTACAGGCTAGGCGCCACGAGCGTCAATTTGTTTGAGCTAAGTCAAATCATTAAGTACATTGAAAGGATGACTCTCGGTCATGATATGGGGACGATCAGCTCATGCCGCTTGCATGCAGAGAAATTCGTCGACTCCGAGGCCGCCGATCGCTTGACTCCGGACCGCATTGAACCCGATGCCGCGCCCAACCTCCGCCCCGGTACGCAACCTTGCGCGGCGCACCGTCGTGGCGTCGTGCCTGTTCGGCCTGCTCCTGTTCTCGGCGCTGATCGGCATCGTGGCAAGGCTGGGCGACCTCGAACGATTCGTGGACCTGGTCCAGCGGGTGGACCTGCGCTGGCTGTTCGCGTGTGCGGTACTCCAGGCCGGCACCTACGTGTGCGAGGGCATGGCATGGAAGGCCTTCCTCGACAGGTGCGGCCATCGGCTGCACCTGGGAGGGCTCCTGCCGCTCAGCATTGCCAAGCTGTTTGCCGACCAGGCCCTGCCCAGTGCCGGGATCAGCGGTAGCGCATTCTTCCTCGCCGCGCTGCACCGGCGCGGCGTCCCGCGCGCGACGGCGCTAGCGTGCGCCCTCTACGAGGCCGCGGCCCACTTTGCCGCCGGCGCGGTGCTTGCCGGGTGCAGCCTGCTCGTGCTCGCCGGCCAGGGCGGTGCGCGCCACTGGCTGCTGGCGACGACGGGGTTCTTCATCGCATCGCAAGCCAGCGTCCCGCTCGCGCTCTGGTATCTCCGGCGCCACGGCCGGTTGCCGGCGGAGGCATTGGCCCGCCGCCTGCCGCGCCTGCAGGACTGGATACGCCTGGCGCGCGAGGCCGCCGCCGCCCGGCCACCGCGCGCGCGCCTGTTCGCGGGCCTGGTCGTCCTCCGCGCCGCCATCGTTCTCCTGGACGCCGCCACGCTGTGGACGATCCTGCGCGGCGTCGGCCTGGAAGCGCCGTTCGCACGCGTGTTCTCCGGTTTCGTGACGGCCTCGATGGCCATGTCGCTCAGCCCGGTCCCGCTGGGCCTCGGGCCGTTCGAAGCAACCTGCGTGGCCATGCTGCACGGCGCCGGCATCGGCGTCGAGGCCGGCCTGGCGGCGACGCTGCTCCTGCGCGGCATGACGACCTGGCTGCCGATGCTTCCCGGCGTGTGGCTCGTCCGGCGCGAGATGCGCGAGGCGGGTGACAATCCCTGACATTTGATCTATCTCAAAGATTCCACCGGGCTCGCAGGCGCAGGATGACGTTTCCGCATCCGCCAACGCGAGGCGCAGGAGGCGATATGAAAACCTGTCTCGTCGTCTATTACTCCCGCACGGGGATCACGCAGGAGGTCGCGCAGAGGATCGCGGCCGAATGCGCCTGCGATATCGAACCGATCCGCGATATGCGCTCGCGCCGCGGCGTGGCGGGCTACGTGCGTTGCTGCCACGAAGCGTTCTCGCACAAGACACCGGCCATCGCGCCGATGAGCCGCCATCCGGGTGACTACGAGCTCGTCATCCTCGGCGCCCCCGTCTGGGTCGGGCGGCTCAGCGCGCCGATGCGCATTACCTGCATGCGAACGCGGGACGGTTGCCGCGCGTGGCCGCCTTCTGCACGATGGGCGGATCGGGCGGCGACAGGGCGCTCGACGACATCGCCGCACTGTGCGGCCGGCCCCTGTGCGCACGCCTGGCGCTGACGGACCGTGAGATCAAGACAGGACAGGACGCGGACAGGATCGGCCGGTTCATCCGCGCAGCGCTCGCTGCGGCCAGCCGGCCCGTCGCATAGTTCGGATGACGGACCTTTGTGAGCCAGGTCAAGGAAGGGGCAAGTCCATCGCACTTCCGCCAACGGAACCATCTAAGCATTCTTTCATCCTGGAGTAGTCATCATGAACAGCAAAGCGATCGACATGCCGGTCGTCGGCGAGTGTTCCGTCGCCGAATGCACCTACAATGCGAACAACGGCTGCCACGCGCGCGCCATCACAGTCGGCGACGGCATTCATCCCGGCTGCGACACGTTCCTGGCGGCGTCGCCACACACCCGCGATACGGGCCGGCATGCCGGCGTCGGGGCGTGCAAGGTGGCGGGTTGCCGGCACAACGACGATTACGCATGCACCGCCGACCAGATCGCGGTCGGCCACGCCGGCCCGGGCGCCAGTTGCCTGACCTACCAGCAACGCCTGCTGCCGAGTTCACCGTCGCATCCGGAACACCGCCAATCCTGAGCGCGCATGGTGTGCTGCCGGATAGGCAGTCCGCATCCGGGGAGATCGACACTGGCGCCAAGCTTGCCTGCCTGTCGTGCCCGACGAGCTTTCCCGAACCGGTCCGGCGCGTCGACACGGTCGAAACCCACATGTCCTGGGTGTTCCTGACCGACTACCACGCCTACAAGCTCAAGAAACCGGTTCGCCTCGCTCCCTTCGATGCGCGCACGCTCGCTTCCCGACGCCGCTATTGCTACCAGGAAGTGCGCCTGAACCGCCGGCTTGCACCCGACGTCTACCTTGGCGTCGTGGCGCTGTGCGTGGATGCCGGTAGGCGGCTGCGGCTCGGCGGGGAAGGCGTGGCCGTCGACTGGCTGGTCAGGATGCGCCGCCAGCCGGCCCGTGACATGCTCGACCATGCAATCCGCGCCGGGACATTGCGGCAGGACGACGTGCACCGGGTCGCCGCCCGCCTGGCCGCGTTCTACCAGGCCGCGGCGCCGGTGGCCATCGAGCCCCGCGCCTACCGGGCCGGGTTCGCGCGGGATGTGGACCGCAACCGCCGCACGTTGGCGCGACGCGCCTATGGGCTGGCGCCCCGCCCCGTGCGCGACTTGTGCGCGGCGCAACAGGCGCTTCTCGCCGCGAGGCCGGACAGGTTCGACGAACGCGTCGCGGCCCGGCGGATCGTGGATGGGCACGGGGATTTGCGGCCGGAGCACGTTTGCCTGCAGCCACAAGTGTGCGTCATCGACTGCATCGAATTCGCCGGCGCCCTGCGCATCGTCGACCCGGTAGACGAGCTGGGATTCCTGGCCCTGGAATGCGAGCGGCTGGGCGGGCCGGCGGCGGGACAGCAGCTCCTGCGCAGCTATGGCGAACTCACCGGCTTTCTCCACGCGCCGCAATGGCGCCGCCGTGCCGAGACCTATCCGGGGCTGGCGTAACGCCACCAGGCCCTCGCCGCCGCCGCGCGCGGGCCGGGGTGACGCCCGCCGTACCCGGACTCGGATCAGGCCGCCTGCGTTTCTCCCACCGCACCCCCGTGCCACCGCGCGATGGCTTCCGCCAACATGCCGGCGGAGCCGCCAACGCGGACCCGGGCCTGCGCCATGGCGACGCCCAGGCGAAACGGCAGGACCGTGTCGCTCACCAGCGTCTAGCCGATGGCGCCGGGGACTGCCCTGAAACGCAGGCTCATCCGGCCACGGACGGACGATCGCCGAGACAGATGCCGAGATCGCGGGCGGTTCTCACGGTATCGCTGTCGAGCGGTACGCGCCGCGTCCGGCCCGCGACCTCGGCGAGCGGCACGGTGCCGATACCCGGCCCGTCGAGGGTCACCATGACGCCCGACAGTCCGCACGCCAGCGCGCGCACCGCGGCGGCGCCGAAGCGCAGGGCGACCACGCGGTCGAACGCGGACGGGCTGCCCCCGCGCAGGAGGTGGCCCAGCACGACGCTTCTGCATTCCTTGCCGGTCGATGCCGCGAGCCTGGCCTCGACCCAGGCGCCGATGCCGCCGAGGCGCTCGGCACGCCCCGCGCCGGCAGCTTCCAGCACTTCGCGGTGGCCGCCAACGGGCAACGCGCCTTCGGCCACGACGACGATCGAGTGCCGCCAGCCGAGCGCATCGCGCGCATGCACGGCGTCGGCGACGACGTCCGTCTCGAACGGGATCTCGGGCAGCAGGATGGCGTGGGCGCCGCCGGCAAGGCCAGCGTGCAGCGCGATCCAGCCGGCGTAGCGGCCCATCGTCTCGACCACCAGCACGCGGTGCTGGCTGTCCGCGGTGGTATGCAGCCGGTCGATGCATTCGGTCGCGAAGCCGACCGCGGAGTCGAAACCGAACGTCTGGAGTGTCCGGTCGAGGTCGTTGTCGATGGTCTTCGGCACGCCGATCACGCGCACCCCCTTGCGGTGCAGGCATTCGGCAATCGCCATCGAACCGTCGCCGCCCACGACGACCAGCGCGTCGAAGCCGGCGCCACGGCACAGGGCCACCAGTTCGTCGCTGCGGTCCTGCTCCGCCAGGGCGCCAGCGGCGCAAGGCATCGGAAAACGCAGCGGATCGCCGCGATTGGTGCTGCCGAGGATCGTGCCGCCGAGATGGCCGATGCCATGCACTGCCCCTGCTGTCAGAGGCACGACAGGCGCTTCCATGCATCCAGCAGGCGCAAGGAGACCGTTGAAACCGTCGCGGATGCCGTGGCATTCCCAGCCCAACCGTACGGCGGCCAGGACGACCGCGCGGATCACCGCGTTCAGGCCGGGGGCGTCGCCGCCGCCGGTCGCGATGGCGATGCGCCGGATCGGTGAGTCCATGTGTCAATCCAATCCATCGCGCGGGGGGATGCCGAGTTTCCGTTCGACCTCGACCAGGCGGCGCGCGGTCGCCACCACCGAATCCGGATTCAGGCTGATCGAATCGATCCCCTGTTCGACGAGGTACAGCGCCACCTCCGGATAATCCGACGGCGCCTGGCCGCAGATGCCGACATGCCGGCCGTTGCGGTGGGCGCCGACGATGGCCTGGCGCAGCATCTCCAGCACACCCGGATCGCGCTCGTCGAAGTCGAAGGCGACGATCTCGGAATCGCGGTCGACCCCGAGCACGAGCTGCGTCAGGTCGTTCGAGCCGATCGAGAAGCCATCGAACAGGCTCGCGAACGCATCGATCTGGATCACGTTGTTGGGGATTTCGCACATGACGTAGATCTCGAGCCCGTCCCGGCCTCGGGCCAGCCCCTGCTCTTCCAGCGCGTGCAGCACGACTTCCGCTTCCCTCACCCGGCGGCAGAAAGGAATCATCACGCGCACGTTGGCCAGGCCCATGTCATCCCGTACCCGCTTCAGCGCCCGGCATTCGAGCGCGAATCCTTCCTGGTAGGCGGGATGCGTATACCGCGCCGCCCCGCGGAAGCCGAGCATCGGGTTGGCCTCCTGCGGCTCGAAGAACGACCCACCCAGCAGGCTCGCATACTCGTTGGTCTTGAAGTCCGACATGCGCACGATGACCGGTTTCGGCCAGAACGCGGCCGCGATCGTGCCGATGCCTTCGGACAGCTCGCGCACGAAGTAGTCCGCCGGCGACGGCGCGTTGCGCGCGAGCCGCCCGATCTCGGCGCGCACGGCCGGATCGCGTACCTGTTCCGGATGGACGAGCGCCATCGGATGGATGCGGATATGGTCCGCGACGATGAACTCCATGCGCGCCAGCCCGACACCGTCGTTCGGCAGGAAGCGCGTGCGGAAGGCGGTGTCCGGATTGCCGATGTTGACCATGAGGCGGGTGCGCGGCAGCGGGAACGCGGCCAGGTCGGTACTGATTTTGCGGAACGGCACGCGCCCGGCATAGACATGGCCGGCATCGCCCTCGGCGCACGACACGGTGATCTCGTCCCCGGTGCGGATCGCGGCCGTCGCGCCGCCGCAACCGACCACCGCCGGGACGCCGATCTCGCGCGCCACGATCGCCGCGTGACAGGTACGTCCGCCGCGGTCGGTGACGACGGCGGCGGCCGTCTTCATGACGGTGCCCCAGTCCGGCATGGTCGCTTCCGCCACCAGGATGTCGCCCGGCTGGAATTGCCCGAGTTCATCCGCATGCGCGATCACCCGGGCCCTGCCGGCGGCCACCTTGCCGCCGACGGCGCGGCCCGTGGCCAGCACCTGCGCCTTGCCGTCGAGCCGGTACTCGTCGATCCGGTTGACGGCCTGGCGCGATGCGACCGTCTCCGGCCGCGCCTGCACCATGTAGAGCTTGCTGTCGATGCCGTCCTGCGCCCATTCGATATCCATCGGTACCGGATGGCCGGCCTGGGCGGAATAATGTTCCTCGATGTGCAGCGCGGCCTCCGCCAGTTCCAGCACGGCCGCGTCGCCGAGGCAGAACCTGGCGCGTTCGTCGCTTTCGGTTGCCACATTGCGCGTGGTCCCGGCGCCGCCCGCCGGCGCGTACACCATCCGCAATGCCTTGCCGCCGAGGCTGCGCCGCAAGACGACCCGCCGGCCGGCACGCAGCGCCGGCTTGAACACGTAGAACTCGTCCGGATCGACCGCGCCCTGCACCACATTCTCGCCCAGCCCGTAGGCGCCAGTGACGAAGACGACGTCGCGGAAGCCGGTCTCGGTGTCGAGCGTGAAGATGACGCCGGCCGCGGCGAGATCCGCGCGCACCATCTTCATCACGCCGACCGACAGGTAAACCTTGAAGTGGTCGAAGCCGTTGTCGATGCGGTACACGATGGCGCGGTCGGTAAACAGGCTGGCGAAGCAGCGGCGGACGCTGTCGACGAGGCCCTCCTCGCCGACGTGCAGGAAGGTTTCGTGTTGTCCGGCAAAGCTGGCGCCCGGCAAGTCCTCGGCAGTGGCGGAACTGCGCACGGCGACCGTCAGGCCGTCGCCATATTCGCCGCGCAGCCGGCGCCACGCCCGCAGGATCCCATCCTCGAGGTCCGGCGGCAAGGGCGCGCCGTACACGATCTCGCGCGCCTGCGCGGCCCGGCGCGCCAGGTCCGCCACGTCGGCCGGATCGATACCGTCGAGTGCCGCGTGGAGACGGTCCCACGCACCGGCCCGGTCGAGCGCGGCGCGGTAGGCATCCGCAGTGATGGCAAACCCGTTCGGCACGCGCAGGCCATGGCCCTGCAACTGCCGATACATCTCGCCGAGAGACGCGTTCTTGCCGCCGACCGAAGGCACGTCGGCAATGCCCAGCTCGGAAAACCATCGGATATAGTCGTGTCGCGTGTCCATGATGTCGGCATCCGCAAAGACTGATAGCACGTTCATGTTAGCAAACGCGCGCCTGCACCGATACCTCAATCGACCGGAACCGGGCACGTTGACGTGCGGCGCGGCGTGTCACCGTGCGACGATCTTACCTTCGACAATCGGGCTCCCTGCCGACCCATTCGTACCGGCCAGACTATCGTAGTCGATCACCCGGGCCCGGGTCTTCGGATCGGTGTGCCAAATCGTCACGCCGAACTGGCCGGCGGTGCCGGGACCGGATGCGCCCGCCGTCGCCGCGAACTGGTAACCGCGCGCGCCGTTGACCGTTCCGGTGCCAGCCAGCCGGACACGGCTCCCCTGCGCCGCGGCTACCTGGACATCGTCGCTGGCGAAAGAGAGGCCGGGCAAGCTGAACATGAACCGTCCCTTTGCGCTTGCCGCCTTCAGCTGCGCTCCCGCGGCCGTCGGCGCCATGAAACTGAACGCCGCCTTTCCGGTGGACGAAGGCGAACGGCGGCTCGCCGCAGCCGGCAGCACGACCGTGCCGGTGCCTGCCAGGACGCCGCCCGCGGGCGCGTACACGACGATCCTGCGCGCCACCTTGACCCTGTTGCCGGCCTGGTCGGTCACGTCGGCCGTGACCGTGTAGATCCCGGGTGCGGAATAGGTATGGCTTGCCTGGGCGCTGCCGCTGCCATTGCGCGCGCCGGCGCGGCGCGCGCGGTCGACCGTGCCGTCGCCCCATGACCATGCGACCTCGTAGTTGGCCGCCGTGTCGTCGGCCGCGAAGCCAATCGTCGTGTCCACGGGCGCGCCAAGTTCGACCAGGTCGTTGGACACGATCGGCCCGGCCGCGTGCGTGCATCTGCATGCCTGCACTGGCCTGAGGAGCAGCAATCCGGCGTTCGAGCTGGCGACGATCGAACCGTTGTCCGAGATCGCCAGGGCGCCGAACAGTTCGAGCCCGGCAGGCGCACGGTACAAGCGCTGGTTGAGGTCGACCATGCCTTCCTTCGGCGTCCAGATGAAAGCATGGTAGCTGTCGGCCGCCGTCGCGGCACCGCCGACCACCTGGTCCCTGTCATTGGCCGCGGTCGAACCCGATGAACGACCTCCCAGGGTGCCAAGGTCGAGCATCCCCGGTGCCGGCGTCCACGTCATCGCGTGTTGCGAGAAGTCGGGATACGTGATCGTGCCGACGATGCGTCCGCCCGGGCTCATTCCGGTCATCCACGTACCCTGGCCATTCCCCGCGCCGAGGTCGCGCATGCCCGTCGTCCGCGACCACCAGAATACGCTGCCGTAATTGTTGGGCGGATTCAGGACGTTGCCCGCTACCTGGCCCCTGGCGCCCACGGCGACGGGCGTCGAATAGTCGTTGCCGAGTGTGTCGATGTCGATCATGCCGTTGGCGCGGGTCCAGACAAAGGCATGATAGGCATGGCCTCCGGCCCACGCGTCCCCGGCGATCAAGCCGGCATCGTTGATCGCCCTGCCGTAGGAAGTCGAGTCATCCCCGCTCAGGAGCACACCAAGATCCTGCATCCCGCTCTGCGCGCTCCAACGGAACGCGCGCGGCCAGGGTGGACTCGGGTCGCCCGTCGAATAGCCGGTGACCTCGCCGCGGTTGTTGATCGCCGGTTCCCAGGTGGTATCCATGCCGGGCAGCGTACCGACGTCCGTCGCGCCGTGCCGCCGGCTCCAGACGAACGAATGGACAAGGCCGGCGGCAGTGGTCGCGATACCCGTCACCTGGCCACCGTCGTTCAGCCCGGTGGGGCGGACGATGCCGCCGCCAAGACCGTCGATCTCGTGCAGATTCGAGCCGTCGTAGAACCACGCCTGGAGCGGCGTCTGTCCGAACGGATCCGAGTACGCGAATGCGACCTGGCCTTTCGCGTTCATCGTGACCCCGATGTCGCCCTGGCCCAGGTTCGTCACGCGGTACAGTGTCCGTGCGCTGGCGGCACTGCTGGTCGTCGGGGCCGAGGCGAGGCCGGTGTCGTCCTGCGCCATCGCCCCGGCCGCAGCGAGTAGCAGACCGCCCATCAGGGCAGTGGCCCCCTTGCGCAGGAAATACGGTGCTCCCACGTTGCCTTGTTTGCGCTGTGTCATATTTCACTCCATCGGAAAAGTTGGAGATCGCTTTTGCAAGCGGATCCGCGGGCACGAGCCCAAGCCGATGATCGTCCAGCGTTTGACCGCAACAATGGCGCAAATCATGCAAAGCGAGTGAATCGTATAGTCCAGATCAACGTGAAGCACGGTCCGGGCCGGATCGGCGAACGCGATACTTTTCCGCGCGAACCTGCCGTTCCTGCTGTGGCCCAGCCTTACGACGCGGAGTTCAATATTCATGCTAGCCTTCAAGAGAATCAGGCCGCCGAAGGAGCAGCGGCATGAACTCGGCAATCCCGGCACCCCGATCCAGCATCACGTCGGCGATATTCGATGTGCTCGACCCGATACCATTTGGTTTCTTCGTGGCCGCGCTCGTCTTCGACATCCTGTATGTCGAGACGTTCACCATCCTTTGGGTGAAAGCGGCGGCCTGGCTGGTCAGCATCGGCCTCCTGTTTCGTGGCGGCCATCTTCAATGCCTTCGTGCACAGCCGGGATGCATACGGCAGCATGCCCGCCGGGCTCTGGCTCTCCGTCGTGACAGTGCTCGCACTCGTTATCGGCCGGATCGTCCTGGCCGGGGACAGAGTCGACTACCGGGGATACCGCCATGAACAAGCATGAGCTCACGCGCCGGCACGGCCTGGCCCTGGCCGCGGCCTCGTTGCTGGCCCTCGCCGGCTGCGGCGAGAAAGCCAGCCTCGCCCCCTCCCAGCAGATGGGCGAGAATCCGCCCCTGCCGCGCCCAAAGGCTTACCTGCTCCCGCCGATGAAGGTGCCGGACTTCGCCGGCTGGCAGGGTGATGCCAGGCCCCAGGTAGCGACCGGCTTGCAGATCGAGAAGATCGCCTCGGGGCTCATGCACCCGCGCCAGGTGCTGGTACTGCCGAACCAGGACGTGCTGGTGGTGGAAGGCAACGGCCCGGGTGAGGAGGCGATCACGACGCCGAAACAGCTCATCGCCGGCAAGATCAAGAACCAGTCCGGCAAGGGCGGCAAGGGCGGCAACCGGGTCACCCTGCTGCGCCGCAAACCCGGCGGCGGCGGCGAGTGGGACAAGTTCGTGTATATCGACAAGCTGCACTCGCCCTTTGGTATCGCGCTGGTGGGCGACGCCTTGTATGTAGCAAACACCGGCAACATCATGAAATACCGCTACACGCCGGGCGAGACGAAGATGTCCGATCCGGGAACCGAACTCGGCGACTTGCCCAGCACCGTCAACCACCACTGGACGAAAGCGATGGTGGCGAGCCCCGACGGCAAATACCTGTATGTTGGCAGCGGTTCGAACAGCAACGCAGGGGAAAACGGACTGGAGGTGGAATACCGGCGCGCCGCCGTGCTGGAAGTCGACGCCGCGACCGGCGCCAGCCGCGTGTTCGCCTCGGGCATCCGTAATCCGACCGGCCTGCAGTTCGAACCGCAGAGCGGAAAGCTATGGGCGATCGCCAACGAACGCGACGAGATCGGCGCGGACCTGGTGCCGGACTACCTCACCTCCGTGCGGGAGCATGGTTTTTATGGATGGCCCTACAGCTACTACGGCCAGCATGTGGACGACCGGGTCCGGCCCCAGCGCCCCGATCTCGTCAAGAAAGCCATCGTGCCGGATTACGCCCTCGGGTCGCACGTGGCGGCGCTGGGCCTGCTGTTCTACACCGGAGACGCCCTGCCGCAGTACAAGAGCGGCGCCTTCATCAGCGAGCACGGCAGCTGGGACCGCGCACCGCTGAGCGGATACAAGGTCGTCTGGGTGCCTTTCGCCAACGGCATGCCGAGCGGGAAGGCCCAGGATGTCGTGACCGGCTTCCATTCCGCCGACGAGAAACATCTGTTCGGCGCGCCGGTCGGCCTCGCCCAGGACGCGGACGGCGCCCTGCTGATCGCCGACGACGTCGGCGACGTGGTCTGGCGGGTGACGGGTGCCAGGCGCTGAAGACTGTCGACCTGCCCTGCGCGAGTCTGCCGGAAGCGGAGAGGACGCCAGAAACGCAAAAGGCCAGCTTATCGCTGGCCTTCCTGTCGCTCTGACTTCCAGGTGGTTTTTCTCAACCTGTCCCGTGCACCGGAGCTTGAATCCTGGTGGGCGGTGCAAGTTTCGAACTTGCGACCCCAGCAGTGTGAATGCTGTGCTCTACCCCTGAGCTAACCGCCCTACTTTTTACTGCTTTGCTGCGATTGCGTCGCTGCAATGACGAGCATTATAGGGGGACTTTTGCGTTTTGTCACCCCTGCGGAGAATATTTTCTCCAAACACATTCTCCCTTCACACCTTTGTCGAGTGCGGCAAGGACGTTCTCGTGCTCGACGAGCTCGTCGGCAGCAGCCGGCAGCACGAAGATCTCGCCCAGCGGGCCGGCTTCCAGCACGATGCCCCCGCCGCTCGCCTCGACCTCGACGTCCATCGACAGCGTGTTCTGCCCCCGCGTCATCGCCAGGTAGACGTCGGCCAGCAGCTCCGAGTCCAGCAGTGCGCCGTGCAGCTTGCGGTGCGCGTTCGAGATGCCGTAGCGATCGCACAGCGCGTCCAGCGAGTTGCGCTTGCCGGGGTGCAGTTCCTTGGCATGGACGAGCGTATCGATCACGTTCGCGCAGTGTTCGACGAACGGCGGCAGGCCCATGCGCTCGAACTCATGGTTCAGGAACGCGAGGTCGAACGGCGCGTTGTGGATGATGATCTCCGCACCCTGCACGAAGTCGCGCAATTCGTGCGCGATCTCGTGGAACTTCGGCTTATCGCTGAGGAACTCGGTCGTCAGGCCGTGAACCGCCAGTGCCGCTTCGTCCGAGTCGCGCTCGGGATTGATGTAGCGGTGGAAGTTATTGCCGGTCAGCTTGCGGTTGAAGATCTCGACGCAGCCGACTTCGATGATGCGGTCGCCGGTGCGCGGATTCAGGCCTGTGGTTTCGGTATCGAGGACGATTTGGCGCATGCGCGTGCAAACTCAAAAAAGCGTGGAAAGAACCGGCAAGTATAACAAAATCAGCGCAATATCAACGCTTTACCGACGCCGCACCCATGTTCGCGAGGGCGTCCGCACGCTCGTTGCCGGGGTGGCCGTTGTGGCCGCGCACCCAGCGCCATTCGACGGCGTGCTGCTGCTGGGCGGCGTCCAGCGCCTTCCACAGGTCGTCGTTCTTGACAGGCTCCTTCGCCGACGTCTTCCAGCCGCGCGCCTTCCAGCCGTGGATCCATTCCGAGATCCCTTTTTGCACGTACTGGCTGTCCGTGTGCAGGACGACCTCGCACGGGCGGTTGAGGACGGTGAGCGCCTCGATCACGGCGCGCAGTTCCATGCGGTTGTTCGTCGTGTTCGGCTCGCCGCCGAAGATTTCCTTTTCGTGGCCGCCATCGGCCACGAGCAGCGCGCCCCAGCCGCCGGTGCCCGGATTTCCCTTGCAGGCGCCGTCGGTAAAAATCTCAACTTTGGTCATGCTGCGCTTCTTCCTTATGTCTTACTTGTAATGTTCGTTGCGGTTCGCCGCCGGCACCGCCTGCGGCGCCTTGCTCGTCTTTTTATTCCAGGCCGGACCGATGATGCGCATGCCCTTCACGCGCTTGATCGCGTGGACCATGTACACGGCCCCGAGATACGGCCACCAGCGCCGCCCCGCCCCTTCGACGAAAGCGAAGCGGTTGAGCCACTGCGCGGTCCGGAACGGCGGCGCGTAGCAGCCGAAATGGCTGCGCGTGACGCCAAGATTCAACAATTTTAACCAGTCTTTGAGACGGGGCATAGAGATGAACTCCCCCGCCGCCGGCAGGTAGTCGCTGCTCGTGATGCGCCCCATCCCCTGGCGCACGCCCCACAGGCTGGCCGGGTTGAAGCCGCAGATGATCACCTGCCCTTCCGGGATCAGCACGCGCTCGACTTCGCGCAGCACCTGGTGTGGCTCGGCCGCGAATTCCAGCACGTGCGGCAGCACGACGAGGTCCAGGCTTTGCGACGCGAACGGCAGGTCGGCGAAGTCGAGCGCGACGGCGATCTGCTTGCCGGTGGCGGCATAGACCAGTTCATCGGCCGTCGACGTGCGCGTAGCCGCCTGCCATTTGTTGGGCATGCGGTTGGCGGCCAGCGCGTCGATCTGCGGCACGCCGATCTGGACCGCGTTGAAGCCGAAAATATCGACCGTCAACTCGTCCAGGCACGCCTGTTCCCAGGCGCGCACGTACGCGCCCGCCGGCGATTGCAGCCAGCGGTCGAGCGCTATAATGGATTTTTCGGATGCCGCGCTGTCCATGCCCAACCTTTATCGATACCCATATGATTCCTGTGCCCACTGAACTCGCAGTCCTGACCGTGCCGGCCTTCAAGGATAACTATCTCTGGATTATCCATGACGGCACACATGCGGCAGTGGTCGATCCGGGCGACGCGGAACCGATCCTCGCGGCCCTGCAGGCGAGTGGTCTGACCCTGACCGCCATTCTACTCACCCATCACCATGCTGACCACATCGGCGGCGTGACGCGCTTGCTCGAACACAGCAACGTGCCCGTCTTCGGTCCGCGCAACGACGGCATCGCCGTCGTGAACCACCCGGTCGGCGAAGGCGACACGGTCGAGGTGCCGGGCCTCGCGCTCGAACTCGCCGTGCTCGACGTCCCCGGGCATACGAAGGGTCACATCGCGTACGTGCGCGAGGACGCAGGCGCGCGCTGGCTGTTCTGCGGCGACACGCTGTTCGGCGGCGGCTGCGGCCGCCTGTTCGAAGGCACGCCGGCGCAGATGATGGGCTCGCTCGCCAAGCTGGCCGCCCTCCCCGACGATACGCTGGTGTACTGCGCGCATGAATACACGCTGTCGAACCTGCGCTTCGCCGAAGCGCTGGAACCGGGCAACCGCGCGCTGCAGCTGCGTATCGCGCACGACAGCGAGCTGCGCGGCACGCACCTGCCCACGATCCCGTCGACGATCGCGATCGAAAAGGCGACGAACCCCTTCCTGCGCACGCGTGAGCCCGCCATCATCGGCAGCCTGACGGCGGCCGGACGCCTCGCGCCGGGTGCGGACCCGGTCACGGTATTCGCGGCGCTGCGGGAGTGGAAGAACGTGTTCTGAAACCGGGAGAGACCGGCTGGGGATGAGACGACGCGACCGCCGATCGCTGGCGACCGCGTCATTCGGGGAGGATCAGATTTCTTCGTACAGCGGCAGGGTCAGGAACTCGGCGAAGTCTTCCGACGTCGACATCTGTTCGAAGATCTGCGCGGCGCGCTCATAGGTCGGGCTGTCGCCGTTCGGGGCGGCCGCCTTCGCGTTGGCCAGCTCCTCCGGGATCATGGCGCGGACCATCTCGGCCGTGACCTTGCGGCCGTCTTCCAGCACGCCCTTCGGCGAGCGGATCCACTGCCACACCTGCGAACGGCTGATCTCGGCAGTGGCCGCGTCTTCCATCAGGTTGTGGATCGGCACGCAGCCGTTGCCGGCCAGCCAGGCGCCCAGGTAGTGGATGCCGACATTGATGTTGTAGCGCAGGCCCGCTTCCGTGATCGGCGCCTCCGGGCGGAAGTCCAGCAGGTCCTTCGCGGTCACTTCCACGTCCGGACGCTGCTTGTCGATCTGGTTCGGGCGGTCGCCCAGCACCTTCTTGAACTCGGTCATCGCCAGCTCGACGAGACCCGGGTGCGCGACCCAGCCGCCGTCGTAGCCGTCGGTCGCATCGCGCGCCTTGTCGTTGCGCACGCCGCCCATCGCGACTTCGTTCTTTTCCGGATCGTTCTTGATCGGGATCAGTGCCGCCATGCCGCCGATCGCCGGGGCGTTACGCTTGTGGCAGGTCTTCAGCAGCAGCAGCGCGTACGCGCGCATGAACGGCGCCGTCATCGTGACCTTCGGACGGTCGGCCAGGCAGAAGTCCTTGTCCAGCTTGAACTTCTTGATGCACGAGAAGATGTAGTCCCAGCGGCCCGCGTTCAGGCCGGCGCTGTGCTCGCGCAGTTCGTACAGGATCTCGTCCATCTCGAAGGCGGCGACGATCGTCTCGATCAGCACGGTCGCCTTGATGGTGCCCTGCGGCAGGCCCAGTTCGTTCTGGGTCATGACGAAGATGTCGTTCCACAGGCGCGCTTCCAGGTGCGATTCCATCTTCGGCAGATAGAAGTACGGACCGGCGCCGCGGGCCAGTTGTTCCTTGGCGTTGTGGACCATGAACAGGGCGAAGTCGAAAATGCCGCCGGAGATGCGCTTGCCGTCGACGAGGACGTGCTTTTCGTCCAGGTGCCAGCCGCGCGGACGGACCACCAGCGTCGCAACCTTGTCGTTCAGCTTGTATTGCTTGCCGTTCTGCTCCAGCGAGATCGTCTTGCGGACGGCGTCGCGCATATTGATCTGGCCAGTGATCTGGTTGTCCCAGTTCGGGGTGTTGGAGTCTTCGAAGTCGGTCATGTAGCTGTCCGCGCCCGAGTTCAGGGCGTTGATGACCATCTTGCGTTCGACCGGGCCCGTGATTTCCACGCGGCGGCATTCCAGCGCCTTCGGGATCGGCGCGATCTTCCAGTCGCCGTTGCGGATGTGCGCCGTCTCGGGCAGGAAGTCCGGACGCTCGCCGGCGTCCAGGCGTTTCGCGCGCTCGACGCGCGCGGCCAGCAGTTGCTGGCGGCGCGGTTCGAATTCGCGGCTCAGCTTCGCTACCAGCGCGAGCGCTTCCGGCGTCAGGATCTGTTCATAGCCGGGCTTGATCTCGGCCCGGATTTCCATTCCGGCTGGGGTGGCGATGGTCATTGCGTTCTCCTGTTCTAGTATGAAATGTGGACAGTGCCGCGGTTCCTGGCACAAGCCAGCTTGGCGTTTGATATTGCTTCCAGTATATTCACTATTAATCGCCTAAACGAGACAAAAAATATATTCATTTATGCTTTTTTGTCACAAGTGACGAACAGAATCGAGGCATTCCTTTGGACCATTTCCGTCAGATATCTACTTTTGTCGAAGTCATCGCCCGCGGCAGCCTGTCCGCGGCCGCGCGCGCGGAGGGCATCGCGCCGGCCATGATCGGACGGCGTCTGGACGCGCTCGAAGCGCGCCTGGGCGTGAAGCTCCTACAGCGTACCACGCGCAAGCTGGCGCTGACGGACGAAGGGGCGGTGTTCCTTGAGGATTGCCAGCGCATCCTTGCCGAGCTCGAAGAAGCGGAAGCGGCCGTGTCGGAACGGAGCGCGCGCGCCACGGGACACCTCGTCGTATCCGCGCCGGCCGGGTTCGGGCGCCAGCACGTGGCGCCGCTCGTCCCCTCTTTCCTGGCCGAGCACCGCGAGGTGAGCATGAACCTGAACCTGTCCGACCGCGTCGTCGACGTCATCGGCGAAGGCGTCGACATCGCGATCCGCATCGCGAGCCTGACGGACTCGAATCTCGTCGGTGTGAAGCTCGCGGACAATCACCGTGTCGTCGTCGCGACGCCCGGTTATTTGAAGCGTCACGGGACGCCGCAGACGCTGAACGACCTGTCGAAACACAATTGCCTGGCGATAAGCAGCCAAGGCAGCCAGCGGGGCTGGACGTTCCGCGACCACGGCAAGATCGTCACGATGAAGGTGGGCGGCAATATGGTGTGCAACGACGGCGCCGTGCTGCACGACTGGGCGATGGCCGGGCGCGGGCTGGCCTGGCGGTCGATGTGGGAAGTGAGTTCGGAAATCGAAGCGGGCCAGCTGGTGCCCGTGCTGGAACAGTTCGCGGCGCCCGGCAACGATATCTATGCCGTGTTTGCGCAACGCCGTCACTTGCCGCTGCGCATCCGGGTATTCGTGGACTTTCTGCGCCATGCGTATTCTCAGCCGGATTACTGGCGCAAGCCTGGCTGACCGGCATGAAACGTTAGAGCAAAAAAAAATCCTCGGAAGCTCCGAGGATTTTTTGTCATCAATTCAGCAGATTACAGCGGCTGAATGTTCGATGCTTGTTTGCCTTTCGGACCGGAGGTCACGTCGAACGAGACGCGTTGGTTCTCCTGCAGGGACTTGAAGCCCTGGCTCTGAATCGCCGAGAAGTGCGCGAACAGATCTTCGCCGCCTTCGTCCGGGGTGATGAACCCGAAGCCTTTGGAGTCATTGAACCATTTAACGATGCCAGTTGCCATTACAATTTCCTATTTCAGTTGAAGTGGACCGAAGTCCGTTTACGATCGTTTGAAGAAGCAAGAAACAAATGACAGACTAACTGCACTGCTACCGCGAATCCAACGATCCCTAATTATACCGAATAAACCCACACGTACACGGTTTTCGCAAAATAAAACCGGGATCCGTGACAATTCCTGAAGCCAACCTTTTTACGGATCCCATTTGCGTCGGCAGTACGCAAAATATAGGGCATGGATGCGGATAAAGTTTGTCCTAAATCAAACGATTTCGGGACAGGTGCTTTGTTGTGGCGCTATACAGAAGACTCGTCGTTCGGGTATGCGGCCTTCGGATCGACGCTGCCCCACGCGATGAACACATCCAGTTCGGACAGCCACGCTTCCCACTCTTCCGGGGCGACGGCGTCGAATGTCGTCAGCACGCGCAGGCGCTGTTCCAGCATGCGCGCCTGCTGCCCGAGGATGCGGAAGCCGAATGTGGCGGACGAGCCGGCCAGCGTATGCAGCACCGCATGCATCTGCTCGATCAGCGCGGCCGGCGGCCGCTTCGGGTCGAAGGCGTTGCGCGCGGCCGACAGGCGGCCGAGTGTCTGCGGCAGGCTCGCCGCGAATTTATCGTTCAGCTCCGCGAGGCGCGCGAAGAATTCGGCATCCGCACTCGAACTCATTTCCTGCCGCTCATTTCGTACCAAATATACGATCGCCCGCATCGCCGAGGCCCGGCACGATGTAGGCGTGGTCGTTCAGCTTGCTGTCGAGCGAAGCCACGTACAGCTTCACGTCCGGATGGGCCTTATGGAACACTTCCACGCCTTCCGGCGCCGCGACGAGGGCCAGGAAGATGATCTGGTCGTCCGTCACGCCGCGCTTCTTGAGCACGTCGACGGCGTAGACGGCCGAGTTGCCCGTCGCGACCATCGGATCGCACAGGATGAACGTGCGCTCGGTCGTGTCCGGCAGGCGCACGAGGTATTCGACGGGCAGGTGCGTGTCCGGGTCGCGGAACACGCCGATGTGGCCGACGCGGGCCGACGGCACCAGTTCCAGCAGGCCGTCGCTCATGCCGACGCCGGCACGCAGGATCGGCACGATGGCCAGCTTCTTGCCCGCGATGACGGGAGCGTCGATCGTCATCAGCGGCGTGTCGATCTGGCGCGTCGTCAGCGGCAGGTCGCGCGTGATCTCGTAACCCATCAGCAACGTGATTTCCCGCAGCAATTCGCGGAACGTGCGCGTGGACGTGCCGCGGTCGCGCATGTGCGACAGCTTATGCTGGATCAGGGGATGGTTCAGGATGAACAGGTTCGGGAAGCGCGGATCTTGTTTCATTATGCATGGCCGGCGCTTGTGGCAGCGGCGTGGTTGATTTGGTAAATGGCGTGCATTATCCCAGTTTGTCCCGTCCTTTGTCGAAGATTTATCGCGGCTTATTCCACCAGCGCACGGGCGAGGATCGCGTCGCAGTCGACCCCGCCGGGCAGCCGGCCGAACGCGCCGCCCACGTCCACGGCGATGCGCGACGCGACGAACGCGGCGGCGACGCATGCCGGCGCATGGCGCAGCAGCAGCCCCGCCTGCACGGCCACGACGAGGTCTTCCGCGAGGCGGCGCGCGCCGAATTCGTCGGCCGCGGGCGTGGCGAGGCCGTCCAGCAGGCGCGCACAATACGCGTCGAAGCGGCTGTCGCGGCCGGAGGCGAGCGCCAGTTCCGCCGCCAGCGCGTCGCGCGTCTCCGGCCCTTTGGAAAACGCCCGCAGCACGTCGAGGCACATCACGTTGCCGGAGCCTTCCCAGATCGAATTGACGGGGAATTCGCGGTACAGGCGCGCCAGCGGGCCGTCCTCGACATAGCCGTTGCCGCCCATGACTTCCATCGCCTCGGCGCCGAACGCGGGGCCGCGCTTGCACAGCCAGTATTTGCCGGCCGGGGTCAGGATGCGCCCCAGCAGCGCCTCGCGCGGGTCGGCGGCGCCATCCGGGCCCGGGTCGAAGCAGCGCGCCAGCCGCAGCGCGAACGCGGTCGCCGCTTCCGATTCCAGCGCCAGGTCGGCCAGCACGTTCTGCATCAGCGGCTGGTCGGCGAGCTTGCGCCCGAACGCGCTGCGCGCGCGCGCATGGTGCAGCGCGTGGCACAGGGCGGCACGCATGATGCCGGCCGAGCCCAGCACGCAATCGAGGCGCGTGTGGCTGCCCATTTCGAGGATCGTCGGGATGCCTCGCCCTTCCTTGCCGATCAGCCAGCCGACGGCGTCGCAGAACTCGACTTCGGACGACGCGTTCGACTTGTTGCCGACCTTGTTCTTCAGGCGCTGCACGCGGATCGCGTTGCGCGTCCCGTCCGGCAGGAAGCGCGGTACGAAAAAGCACGACAAACCCGCACTGCCGCCCTCGTCGGTCTGTGCCAGCACGAGGTGGGCGTCCGATTGCGGCGCGGAGAAAAACCATTTGTGGCCGACGAGGCTCCACGCGTCGCGCCAGTCGGCGCCGAAGCGGGTCTCCGCCACCGCCGGATTCATGCGCGTGGCCCGCGTCGTGTTGGCGCGCACGTCGGTGCCGCCCTGTTTTTCCGTCATGCCCATGCCGATCAGGGCGCCCCGCTTCTGCTCGATGGGCAGCGAGCGCGGGTCGTAGGTGCGCGACAGGATCTTCGGCAGCCAGTGCGCCGCGATGCCCGGGTGCTGGCGCAATGCCGGAACGGACGCGTACGTCATCGTCACGGGACATTGCGAGCCGTTCTCCACCTGGCCGAACAGCAGATAGGCGGCCGCGCGCGCGACCTGGGCGCCGGGCCGCGGCGCTTCCCACGGCAGCGAGTGGGCGCCGTTCCCGATCAGCAGGCGCATCAGCTCATGCCACGCCGGGTGGAATTCGACCTCGTCCACGCGCTGCCCGCCGCGGTCGAAATTGACGAGGCGCGGCGGGTTGTCGTTCGCCAGCCGGCCCAGGTCCAGCACGGCGGCGGCGCCGAGTTCCTGCCCCAGCCGCCCGAGTTCGCCCTCCGCCCAGCCGGCGCCTTCGCGCACCAGGCCTTCGCGCAGCGCGGGGTCACAGGCGAACAAATCCACGTCACCGAACGGCGGCGCCTGGTTGAAAACCTCGTGGGTGTCGAATCGGTTCATGGCGTCCCTCCCGGAATGGCCGAGTTGTTGCAACTGAGCATCATATGAACGGCGCAAAAGTTTCTACTTTGCACTGTATCGGCGACAATAACCCTTCAAGCCCACCGCCGGGTTATCGGTTAGGCAACAAGGCTAGCCCAAAGCCACGTGCGGGGCAAGCGGGACCGATTCGGACGCCGGCACTGCGACGTGTCAAGCAGCGGCAGAAAGTGACACGGCATTGTGCTTTTTAGTGCCGGCTGGAATCTTTCGGTGATACATTGCTTGTTGTTTTGGTACACTCCAGCATTAAGGGCAGTTCCTGCCTAGATTTGAAAGCAGATATTTCGACAATGCGCGCCAGTTCACCCGCAGTACCGAACGATCCGCGTCATGCGGCCCCGGCGGCGAGCCCGGACGGCTACATGGAGGCGGTGGGCGACGTCGCGTTCTGCCTCGACCCTTCCGGCCTGATCCACCACGCCAGCCAGCGCGCCCAGCGCACGTTCGGCGCGCAGACGCTGGCCGGCACCGTCTTGACGACACTGGCCGTCGACGTCGACCAGGCCGCCCTGCGCAACGCCCTCGTCGATGCCGGCACGGCGAGCGATCCGGTACTCGTCGAAGTGCGGCTGCGCTGCGCCGGCAAGGACGTCTGGTTCGAACTGCGCATCGGCCAGCTCCCGGGCGGCCATGAATTGCTGGCCGTCGGCCGCGACATGTCGGCCCAGCGCGCGACCGAACAACGCCTGCGCCACATGGCCACGCACGACGCGCTGACGGAACTCCCGAACCGCCTGCTGCTGTCCGACCGCATCCGCATGGTGATCGCCAGTGCGCGCCGCTCGGGCCAGGGCTTCTGTGTCGCCACGATCGGCCTGGACGGTTTCAAGAAGGTCAACGACGGCCTCGGCCACCCGGTCGGCGATGCCGTGCTGCGTCAGGCCGCGAGCCGCCTGCGCAAGACCTTGCGCGACAGCGACACGCTGGCCCGCGTCGGCGGCGACGAGTTCGTTGCCGTCCTGCCGGGCACGTTCACGCCGGACCAGATCAAGCTCGTGAGCGGCCGCCTGCTGGCCGCGCTGCAATCGCCGTTCGAGGTCGACGGACATACCGTCTACCTGGGCGCGTCCGTCGGCGTGTCGATCTATCCCGACCACGCCGAGGACGAGATCCGCCTGATCGCCCTCGCCGACGCCGCCATGGGCCGCGCCAAGGAAACGGGCAAGGGCCGCGCCGTCGTCTACAGCGTGCGCGAAAACGGCATGCCGCAGCACGACATCTCGCTCGAAGCCGCGATGTTCCAGGCCGTGCGCGAAGGCGAGTTCCTGCTGTACTACCAGCCGATCGTGTCCAGCCGCACGCGCCAGATCGAAGGCTTCGAGACCTTGATGCGCTGGAAGCATCCGACCCTCGGCATGGTGCCGCCCGTGCGCTTCATCCCCATCGCCGAGACCAATGGCCTCATCAACCTGCTCGGCGCCTGGGCGCTCAAGGCGGCGCTGGTGCAGCTGCGCCAGTTCGAGGAAGTGGCCAAGCGCGACCTGTATATCTCGGTCAACATCAGCCCGCGCCAGTTCCGCAACGACCGCTTCCTCAACGTGTTGGACGACGCCCTCGACTTTTCCGGCGCGCCCGGCGACAAGCTCGTGCTCGAGATCACGGAAGGCACGCTGATGGTCGACCCGGCGCACGCGGAGGCGATCCTGACCAAGATGGCGGAACGCAACGCCCGCATCGCGATCGACGACTTCGGCACCGGCTATTCGAGCCTCGCCTACCTGAAACGCTTCCCGATCTCCGTACTGAAGATCGACCGTGCCTTCATCAAGGACCTGCCCGCCTCGACCAAGGACGCGGCGATCTGCAATGCCGTGCTCGACCTGGCCAAGCACCTCGACCTGTCGGTCGTGGCCGAAGGCGTCGAGACCGAAGAACAACTGACCTACGTCGAGTCGCGCGGATGCGACTACGTACAAGGCTACCTGACCGGGAAACCGATGCCGGCCCACGTGGCCATGGCCGCGCTCAAGGAAAACCTGTACACGGAACTGCTGCCGGACGAATTACGGGCGGGCCTCACATGAACCAGACTGCTACCATCGAACGATCGCCGAAAGCCGACGCCACCCTCGCCCTGCTGTGGGAGCGGATCCGGCGGCGCGGCGACATGCCCGGCTTCACCAAGGCCATCAACGCCATCCTCGCCTCCATGCGCGGCGAAGACGAGCGCGACTTTTCCATGACCCAGACGGTGCTGTCCGACCCCGTGCTCACCCAGAAGGTGCTGCGCCTGGCGAACAGCGGCATGTACTCGGCCTTCGGCCAGCGCATCAACACTGTCTCGAAGGCCATCCTCGTGCTGGGCACGGAAGCCATCGGCCACCTGGCGCTGGGCCTGAAACTGATCGAGGAACTGTCCAAGTCGACGCCCGATTCGCTGCAGGCCCACATCGAGATGGAAAAGGCCGTGCTGGCCGGGATGGTGGCGCACCAGGTCGCGGCCGAAGCGGCCACGCGCGATCCGGAAGAAGCCGTCGTGTGCTCGATCCTCCATTCGCTGGGCCGGATGATGGTCACGTTCTACCTGCCCGAGCACTGGACCCTGATGCAGCAGGCGGCGGGCGCCGGCGATATCGACCCGATCGCCATCGCGCAACTGGGCCTGTCGCTCGAACAGATCGGCCGCGCCACGGCCGAACACTGGGGCCTGCCGCGCAACCTGATCGCCGGCATGCGCCGCGTGGAGCCCGGCTTGCGCGGTGCCGACTTCGGCCACGACGACTGGCTTGCCGCCCTCGGCACCATGGCGTCGCAATGCGCCGACAGCCTGTGGCACGGCGACGAAGCGGGCGCCGAACAGGTGAAACTGCTGGCAGCCGGCTTCGCGCCGCTGATCGGCATCGAGCCGGACAACATCGTCGGTGCCATCGAGAAGGCGAAGGTCGAAGCGGCCGCGGACCTGTCGATCGCGCCGCTCGCGAACCCGCCCGAGAAGCGCGCCCGCGCCTCCGCCGTCACGCGCCTGCGCGAGGCCGGCAACAAGATCCTGCTGAACGGGGTGGCCGACATGCGCGACGCCGCCGCAACCGCAACGCCGGGCCAGATGGTGTCGATGGCGATCGAGACGGCGTACCACGGCCTGTCGTTCACGCGCGCGTTCGGCTTCCTGCGCGACCGCCGCGACGGCCGCTACACGGCCAAGATCGGCCTGGGCGACAACGCCAAGACACTCGTGCCCAAGCTGTCGTTCGACGATGCGTACGAACCTAACGTGTTCTTCGCCTCCCTCGGCAGCGACCGCGTGATCTTCATCGAAAACGCGCGCGATCCGAAATTCTCGAGCAAGCTGCCGGGCTGGTGGAAAGGCACGCTGTCCGAGGCCCGCTGCTTCGTCATCATCCCGCTGTGCACGCGCGGCGAGCCGGTCGGCTTCATCTACGGCGACTGGGACGACCGCTTCCCGTCCGTCTACCTGAGCCAGACGGAGTTCTCGCTGCTGAACGAATTGCGCGCGCTCGTCGTCAAGAGCGTGGAGCGGCGGCAGCCGGTGGAAGCGGTGGCGAGCCGGGCCTGATCGTCATTCCCGCGCAAGCGGGAATCCATGCCGAGCGGCCGAATTCGGACTACGAAAAGACCGCGCGACTTCGGACTTATCGAATCCTGCACTTCAGTATGGGTCCCCGCTTTTCGCGGGGACGACGGGTTTAACGCAGGCGCGGCGTATCCACGTGCACGTCGCCGCACTGGGCGCGGTTCATCAGGGCGTGATCGATCAGCACCAGCGCCAGCATCGCCTCCGCGATCGGCGTCGCGCGGATGCCCACGCACGGGTCGTGGCGGCCGAACGTCTCGACCGTCACCGGATTGCCCTGCTTGTCGATCGAGCGGCGCGGCGTGCGGATCGACGACGTCGGCTTGATGGCGATGGACACGGTGATGTCCTGGCCCGTCGAGATCCCGCCCAGCACACCGCCGGCATTGTTGCCGACGAAGCCTTCCGGGGTCAGTTCGTCGCCGTGTTCCGAGCCCTTCTGCGCGACCGAGTGGAAACCGGCGCCGATCTCCACCCCTTTCACCGCATTGATGCCCATCATGGCGTAGGCGATGTCGGCGTCGAGCTTGTCATAGATCGGCTGGCCGAGACCCACCGGGACGTTCTTCGCCACCACGTCGATGCGGGCACCGATGGAATCGCCCGCGCGGCGCAGTTCGTCCATTGCCGTTTCCATGCGCGCGATCAGGTCGGCGTCGGACGTCGCGGCGAAGAACGGGTTGTGGTGCACGTGCCTGAAATCCTCGAACGGCACGGGAATGTCGCCCAGCTGGCTCATGCAGCCCATGAACTCGGTGCCGTACTTCTCGCGCAGCCACTTCTTGGCGATGGCGCCGGCGCCGACGACGGGCGCGGTCAGGCGCGCGGACGAGCGGCCGCCGCCGCGCGGGTCGCGCACGCCGTACTTGTGCCAATAGGTGTAGTCCGCGTGGCCAGGACGGAACATCTCGACGATGTTGCCGTAGTCCTTGCTGCGCTGGTCCGTGTTCTCGATCAGCAGCGCGATCGGCGTGCCCGTCGTCACGCCTTCGTAGACACCGGACAGGATCTTCACCTGGTCCGCTTCCTGGCGCTGCGTCACGTGGCGCGACGTGCCCGGCTTGCGACGGTCCAGCTCGGGCTGGATGTCGGCTTCGGACAACGCCAGTCCCGGCGGACAGCCGTCGATCACGCAGCCGATTGCGGGACCGTGCGATTCGCCGAAAGTGGTTACGGAAAACAGCTTGCCAAATGTGTTGCCGGACATGGAATCTCGTTGGGTTGTGCGAATGGAATGGAAGATTCTACCAGCATGGACAACCGATCGGTGAATTGCCTACTTGCACGAATAAAAATGTTTCCGTGTGGAATTTTCTTGCCTGACTTGATACCATTGCAGATATACTAGTTCGCAACTATCGAGCTTAACCTGGAGACGCAGCAATGCCCGCACCGAACACGCCTCCGGGCGCCGCACAGGACGATGACCTGGTGTTCGCAGACGAGTCGCCGGCAGACGCCCCCGCGAAGGACGGCGGCGCGTGGCGCGTGCTGATCGTCGACGACGACGCCGACGTCCATTCGACGACGACGTTCGCGCTCGGTACGCTCGAGATGCACGGCCGGCCGCTGGCATTCCTGCATGCGTATTCCGCCGCCGAAGCGATGGACGTGCTGGCACGCGAAGACGACATCGCCGTGATCCTGCTCGACGTCGTGATGGAACAGGCCGACGCCGGCCTGCACCTCGTGCGCCACGTGCGCGACACGCTCGGCCGCCACGACGTGCGCATCATCCTGCGCACGGGCCAGCCCGGCTATGCGCCCGAGATGGACGCCATCCGCGGCTACGACATCAACGATTACCGCACCAAGTCGGAACTCACCCGCACGAAGCTCTACACGAGCGTGGCCGCCGCGATCCGCGCCTACGAGCAGATCCACGCGCTCGAAGACAGCCGCACGGGCCTTGCCGAAGTCGTGCGCGCCAATACGGAATTGATGGCCCTGCACACGGTCGGCGAGATGACGCTCGGCATCCTGCGCGAAGTGGCTGTCCTCGCGGGCCAGCCGGCGGACGGCGTGCTGTGCGCCTGCGTGCCGGGCACGGGCCACGTCGGCTGGCAGGTGCTGGCCAGTTGCGGGCCCAGCGCGGATCTCGCGCGCGACGGCATGCTCGCGCCGGGCGGTCAGGGCCCCGCCGCCGCCATCGCGCGTGCGCTGGCCGAACGGCGCAACCTGTACGAACCCGACCACGTCGCCCTTTACTTCTGCGGCAAGTCGCACCGTCATTTCGCCGCGTGGCTGAAGTTGACGCGGCCGCTGGACGCCCTGCGCCGCGGCCTCGTCGACGTATTCACGAGCAGCATCGCGGTCGGCCTGGACAACGTCGCCCTGATGACCGCCCTGCACCGCGCGGCGTTCTACGACGGCCTCACGAGCCTGCCGAACCGGACCCGCCTCGTCGAACTCATCGACGACAGCCTGCAGGCGCGCGCCGACGCGACCCTGTGCCTCGTCGACATCGACCAGTTCGCCGAAACGAACGACGCCCTCGGCCACCAGTTCGGCGACGCGCTGCTCGGCGCGGTGGCGCAGCGCCTGCGCACGCGCCTGGATGCGCGGGTGGCGCTGGCACGCATCGGCGGCGACATCTTCTGCCTGCTGGGCGAGGCCGACCTGATCGATCCGGCCGCCGTCCAAGACCAGTTCGCGGCGCCGTTCTCGATCGAAGGCCAGGACGTGCAGGTGTCCGCCACGCTGGGCCTCGTGCGCCTGCTGGAGCATGACGGCACCGCGGCCGATGCGCTGAAGGATGCCGACATCGCGCTGAAGCGCGCGAAAACCCAGCGGCGCGGCGGCCACTTCTATTTTTCGCGCGGCATGGGCGTGGAGATCCGTGAACGGGTGCGCCTGATGCACGCGCTGCGCAGCGGCTTCGCGCGCGGCGAACTGTTCCTCGCCTATCAGCCCCAGGTCGAACTCGCCGCGCGCCGCGCGTTCGGCGCCGAGGCGCTGCTGCGCTGGCGCACGGAAGACGGCCGCTTCGTCCCGCCCGACCGGTTCATTCCGATCGCGGAATACTCGGGCCTGATCATCGACATCGGCGCGTGGGTGTTGCGCGAAGCCTGCGCGGAACTCGTGCGCGTGCGCGCGGCGGGCCACCTCGACTTCACGATGTCGATCAACGTCTCGCAAGTCCAGTTCCGCCATCCGCATTTCATCGACATGCTGCGCCACGCGCTGCTCGATACGGGCGCGCCGCCGGAGCGTGTCGAGCTGGAGATCACGGAATCGATGGCGATGGAAGAACCCGACCTGCTGATCGAACGCCTCGCCGAAATCAAGCGCACCGGCGTGTCGATCGCCATCGACGATTTCGGCACGGGCTTCTCGTCCCTCTCCTATCTGCAGCGCCTGTGCGTGGATCGGCTCAAGATCGACCGCGCGTTCGTGACCGAGATCACGGACGCGGCACGGGGCAGCAGCATCGCGGAGATGGTCATCGAGCTGGGCCGCAACCTGGGCCTGTCGATCATCGCCGAAGGTGTCGAGGACGAGGTGCAGGCGCAGATCCTGCAGGCGCTCGGTTGCCCGCTCGCGCAGGGCTATCTGTTCGCGCGCCCGCTCGCGCCCGAGGCACTCATCGAGTGGCTGGGCAGCGACGCGCTGACGCGCGCCGCGTAATCACCGGCGACCGCTCAATCCTCGGCCATCTGCTCGGCAGGCCAGTCGCGGATATAGGCCTTGAGCATGCGGTTCTCGAAGCTCTGCGCCTCGAGCACGGCCTTCGCGACGTCGTAGAACGAGATCACGCCCAGCAGCGTGCGCGCGTTCATGACGGGCAGGTAGCGCGCGTGCTTTTCCAGCATGATACGGCGCACTTCGTTGACTTCGGTGTCCGGGGTGACGGTGATCGGGCTGTCGTCCATGTGCTTGCGCACGGTGCCCGCGGGTTCGAGCGAACCGCCATGCGCGTGCAAGGCCTTGATGACCTCGCGGAAGGTCAGCATGCCGACCAGGTCGCCATATTCCATCACGACGAGCGAGCCGATGTCGCGCTCGGCCATCGTGGCGGCGGCGTTGGCCAGGTCGGTGTCCGGCGACACGGTGTACAGGATGTCGCCCTTGACCTGCAGGATTTCCGATACCTTCATTTGGACCCCCTTGAGTGGAGATGCGTGCTGCGTTGTGTATTTCATAAATTTGACTCTAGCCTAAGCTCCCCAAAAAATCCACCTTTTTGCCTTGCAACCGTGCACTCTGCACCATCTTGATGATTAAATGTAACGGTTAGCGCTATCGGATGCTAGCATGCGCCGTCTTCGTTTTCAGGATGAACCCCATGAGCGGTCCCCGCTACCCCGGCTTCAGCACGCTGGCGCTGCACGTCGCCGCCGGCGCCCCGTTACCCGCCCCGGCCGGCGCCACGCTCGAGGAGCGCGTCGCCGCCTTCGAAGGTGGTGTCGCCGGCATCGCGACGGCCAGCGGCCAGGCCGCGCTGCATCTGGCGCTGGCCACGCTGGCAGGCAACGGCCACCACGTCGTCGCCGCGGACAACCTGCATGACGACGCGCGCGCCCTCCTCGCCCACGGCCTGCGCCGCTTCGGCGTCACGACGACGTTCGTCGATCCGCGCGCTCCCGACGCGTGGCGCGCGGCCATCCGGGCCGAGACGCGGGTGCTCGTCGGCGCGGCCCTCGGGCTGGACGGCACCGTTCTCGACATCCCGCGCGTGGCCGCCGTCGCGCACGGCCACGACCTGCCGCTGCTCGTCGACGCGACACTTGCCACGCCGTGGCTGCTGTCCGCGTTCGACCACGGCGCCGACCTCGTGGTCCATGATGCCGCCTTCCTCGCGGGACAAGCGGACGCGCCCGGCGGCCTGCTCGTCGACGGCGGCACGTTCGACTGGCATGCCGCGCACACGCGCACGGGCCGCTACGCCGACCTGTGCGAACCGAACCCCGCCTGCGACGGCCGCGTGTTCGCCGAAGAGTCGACGGTCGGCGCCTTCGCCCTGTGCGCGCGCCACGTCGGCCTGCGCGCTTTCGGCACCGCGCCGGGCGCGCACGATGCGGCCACGATCCTGCGGGGCCTCGAGACCCTGGGCATGCGCATGGACCGCCACGTCGCCGGCGCCCGCAAGGTCGCGCAGACGCTCGCGGGTCACCCGGCCGTCGCGGGCGTCGCGTATGCGGAACACGGACTGCTGCCGCGCGGCGCCGGCGCCGTCGTCCCGTTCACACTGCAGGGCGGCCCGGCCGCGGCCGCCCGCTTCCTCGATACGCTGAAGGTCTTCGGCCGGGCGGATGCCATCGGCGGCCCCCGCTCGTCCGCCACCGACGCTGGCGCGGGCAACGTGCGCCTCCACATCGGCCTGGAAGACCTGGACGACCTGCTCGACGACCTCGCCCGCGCCCTGAAACTGGCGCAGAAAGGAGCCTGACATGCTGCTCGACGTGAACGGCAGGACCGCCTACGTCTACACTGCCGGCAGCGCGCCGGGCCGGGACGCCATCGTGTTCATCCACGGCGCCCAGAACGACCATTCCGTCTGGACCGCCCAGGCCCGCACCCTCGCGCACCAGGGCCATCACGTGCTGGCCGTCGACCTGCCCGGCCACGGCCGCAGTGCCGGCCCCGCGCTGGCCACGGTCGAGGACATGGCCGCCTGGCTGCTCGGCCTGCTCGACGCGGCCGGCATCGCCCGCGCCGTGCTGGCCGGCCACAGCATGGGTTCGCTGATCGCCCTCGAGGCCGCGTCCCGGGCGCCCGCCCGCGTACGCGCGCTGGCCCTCGTGGGCAGCACGTGGCCGATGAAGGTGTCGGACGCCCTGCTGGAGACGGCGCGCACGAACGAGCCGGCCGCCATCGACATGGTCAACCTGTGGTCGCACGCCGCGGTCGCGCCGGCCGCGCCGGGCCGGCCGCAAGGTACCTGGCTGGCGGGCGCGTCGCGCCGGCTGATGCAGCGGCTGTCGCAGCTGAACCCGGACCGGCTGTTCCACACGGACTTCGTGGCGTGCAATACGTACGCGAACGGGGGCGCGGCCGCGCAGGCCATCGCGTGCCCAACCCTGTTCGTGCAGGGCCGGCGCGACGTGATGACGCCGCCCCGTTCGGCGCAAGGGCTCGTGGCCGCGATCCCGCATGCGCGCGTCGTCGCGCTCGATTGCGGGCATGCGCTGATGACGGAACAGCCGGATGCGGTAAGCGCGGCGCTGGCGGACTTCGTGCGCGGCCTGGATTGATCTACACTGGACGGCAGGGAGACAACCCGGAGAGCAGCATGGCCGCCGTCCGCTACGACAGTTTCGCGCAGTTCTATCCCTGGTACCTGACCCAGCACGAGAACCGGATGTGCCGGCGCGCCCACTTCCTCGGCACGTCGTCGGCCATCGCGGGCATCGCGCAATACATCGACAGCCTGAATCCCTGGTGGCTCGTCGTCGCCGTCGTGACGGGCTACGGCGGCGCCTGGATCGGGCACTTCCTGTTCGAGAAAAACCGCCCGGCCACGTTCGGCTACCCGTGGTATTCGTTCCGCGCGGACTGGGTGATGTATTGGGAGATGCTGACCGGCAAGCTCAGTTGGTAAGCGGCGCAACTGAGCTGTCAAAATGGTCAGCCAGCGTCTCGTCCAGCCCCCGCTCGACGGACGCCTCGACCTGGCGCGCGAGCGCGGCCGTGTCCAGCGCCAGCGGCGACTGCGCGCCGTCGGCCGGCGGGCCGGCCTCGCTCTTGACGCCGCCGAACACGAACAGCCGGTAGACGTCCGCCAGCCTGACGAGGCGCGGATCGACGAGCAGCACCCAGCAATCGGTCCCGGCCCGCGCGCCTCCGCGTTTTCCCATCCTCCACCGCAGCGACACTTGCTCCTCCACGTGCACGCGCCCGACCCAGCCGGCCGCCACCATCCGCTCCAGCAACTCGGTCATCTCGTCGTAACCGATCCGCGTGCACGTACGGATCTGGGCGCTCGACACCATCGCCGTGCCCGTCAGCCGCGCACCGCCGTGCAGCACCTTCAGCACGGCCATCGCATCCACGAACGCGCCGCCCGGGACGGGTTCGTACCACCAGCGCTCGTACTTGACGATGGGTAGCGCGGCCGTCAGCAGCGCGCCCACCAGGGTGATCATCCAGGACAGGTACATCCAGACGAGGAACAGCGGCAGCGCGGCCAGCGCCCCGTAGATGATGGCGTAGGTGGGAAATTGGCGGATGAAGATGGCGAACACCCGTTTCGCCACCTCGAACGCAATGGCGGCGACCAGGCCGCCCCACATGGCGTCGCGCCAGTCGACGTCGCGGTTCGGGACCGTCATGTACAGCAGCACGTAGGCACCCGTCGTCAACGCGACCGACACGACCGTGTAGAAGACCGCGCCCAGGAACGGCACGAGGCTCATCAGGCCATTGGTGGCGGAAAACAGTTGCGACGTCAACGTGAGCGACAGGCCGAACGCGAGCGGCCCCAGGGTGACGAGCGCCCAGTACACGAGCACGCGCTGCACGACGGGACGGGGGCGGCGCACCTTCCAGATCTGGTTGAACGCCCGCTCGATCGTGCCGATCAGCGCGACGGTCGTGAACACGAGGGCGATACCGCCGACGGCCGACAGCCCCGTCGCCTTGCTGGCGAACTGCGTCAGGTTCGACGTGATCGTGTTGGCGATCGCCTTCGGCATCAGCATCTGGACGAAATAATTGTCCAGGGCGGTGCGCAGTTTGCCGAACATCGGAAACGTGGTGAAGATGGCCAGCACGATCGTCAGCAGCGGGACGATGGCCAGGGTGGTCGTGAACGTGAGGCTGCCCGCGACCTGCGGCAGCTTTTCCTCGGTGAGGCGGCGGCGCGCGAAGCGCACGAGGTCGCGCACCTCGTTCCACGTCAGTCCGCGCACCCGGTCGACGCCCGTATTGATCATCTCGGTCGTGCTGCGGGAAAGATTGGTGACGGTCTTGGAAAGCATCGAAAAAGCGCCGACGGCGAGCGTGTCATCTTGTAAAGCGCCCTATAATACCAACGATGAACCCAACCAATCGGATTATCCTCGTGTTGTATTACTCGCGTCATGGAAAGACGCGCCGGCTGGCCGAACTGATCGGCCAGGGCATCGACAGCGTGCCGGGCCTGGAAGCCCGGTTGCGGACTGTTCCCGCGGTATCGACGGTGGCCGAAGCGACGGAACCCGACATCCCGCGTGCCGGCGCGCCCTACGTGGAGCTCGAGGACCTGGCGGAGTGTGCCGGACTGGCGCTGGGTTCGCCCACGCGGTTCGGCAATATGGCGGCGCCCATGAAATATTTCCTCGACGGTACTTCCGCGCAATGGCTGTCCGGCACGCTGGCCGGCAAGCCCGCTGCCGTGTTCACGTCGACGGGCAGCCTGCACGGCGGCCAGGAATCGACCCTGCTGTCGATGATGATCCCGCTGCTGCACCACGGCATGATGGTGATGGGCCTGCCCTACACCGAGCCGGAACTGATGACCACCGCGAGCGGCGGCAGTCCCTACGGCGCGACCCACTGGTCGGGCGTGGACGGCAACCGCCCGGTGACGGAAGACGAGAAGCGGCTTGCGATCGCGCTCGGCCGGCGCCTCGCGATCGCCAGCCGCAAACTGCAGGGGACGGAATAAACGATGCAAACGCAAAGGGCATTTCACACGGGCGCGGTGACGAGTCTCGTCATCCTGTTCGCCTGGCTGCTGGTCTGGGAGATCGTCGTCGCGCCGCTCCATCCCGGCGGCTCGCTGCTGGCCCTGAAGGCCCTGCCGCTGCTGCTGCCGCTGCGCGGCGTCCTGAAACGCGACCTGTACACGCTGCAGTGGTCGTCGATGGTCATCCTGATCTACTTCGTCGAAGGCATCGTGCGCGCCTGGAGCGACAAGACGGAAATCTCGCGCATGATGGCGCTGGGCGAAGCGCTGCTCGTCGTCTCGTACTTCCTGTTCGCCCTGCTGTACCTGCGCCCGTACAAGAAGCAGGCGCAGAAGCTGGCCAAGGAATTGCTCGACAAGGTCAAAGTGCCGCATGACTGATGCTCATCGCTGATCACCTTATCGAGCGTTGCAGCGCCATCGTCGGGCCGACGAACGTCCTCGTCGACGAGCACGACACCGCCCCGTACCTGACCGACTGGCGCGGCCGATTCACGGGCCGTGCCCGCGCCGTCGTGCGTCCCGCCAGCACGGCCGAAGTGGCCGCCGTCGTGCGCCTGTGCGCGGAACTGCGCGTCCCGATCGTGCCGCAGGGCGGCCGCACCGGCCTCGTGCTGGGCAGCGTGCCGGATGCGGCGGGCGACGCCATCGTGCTGTCGCTGCGGCGCCTGAACCGCATCCGCACCGTCGATACGTTCAACCGCACGATGACCGTGGAAGCCGGCTGCATCCTGCAGGACATCCAGCGTGCCGCCGTTGACCACGGCATGCTGTTCCCGCTGTCGCTGGCGGCCGAAGGCAGTTGCACCATCGGCGGCAACCTGTCGACCAATGCGGGCGGCACGGGCGTCCTGCGCTACGGGAACACGCGAGAATTGTGCCTGGGCCTCGAAGTCGTCACCGCGCAGGGCGAGGTGTGGGATGCGCTGCGCGGCCTGCGCAAGGACAACACGGGCTACGACCTGCGCGACCTGTACGTGGGCGCGGAAGGCACGCTCGGCGTCATCACGGCGGCCGTACTGAAACTGTTCCCGCAGCCGAAGGCCGCGATCACGGCGCTCGTCGCGCTGGCCACGCCGCGCGACGCGCTGGCGCTGCTGAAGCTCGTCGAAGGCGAATGCGGGCCGACCTTGACGGGCTATGAATTGATGAGCGACGTCAGCCTGCGCCTCGTCGCCAGCCATTTCCCCGACCTGCCGAAGCTGTTCCCGGAACGCTATCCCCAGTACGCGCTGCTGGAACTGTCGAGCCACGAGTCCGAGGCGCACGGCGTGGCCTTGCTGGAACGCGCGATCGAACGGGCGCTGGAAGACGGGCTCGCGCAGGATGCCGTCGTCGCGACGTCGATCGCCCAGTCGCGCGCGCTGTGGGCCATCCGCGAGCACATCCCGCTCGCGCAGGCGGCGGCCGGCAAGAACATCAAGCACGACATATCCGTACCGATCTCGCGCATCGCCGACTTCATCGAGACGACGGACGCGCAGCTGGAAGCGGACTATCCCGGCGTGCAGGTCGTCTGCTTCGGCCACCTGGGCGACGGCAACCTGCACTACAACGTCGCGCCGCCGGAAGGCATCCGCCACGACGATTTCCTCGCCGAGCAGGGCCCCATCAACCGCATCGTGCACGACAGCGTGGCGGCGCATGGCGGGTCGATCTCGGCCGAGCACGGGATCGGCGCGTTGAAGCGCGACGAGCTCCCGCGCTACAAGTCGCCGGTCGAGCTGCAGCTGATGCGTGCGATCAAGGCTGCGCTCGACCCGCTGGGCATCATGAACCCCGGTAAAATCCTGTGACCCGGAGACCTTCATGATGCGTTTTCTTCCCCTGCTCGCGGCCTGTTTGCTGACCAACGCCCTCGCCGATCCCGTCTACAAATGCACGCAGGGCGGCAAGACGAGTTACTCGGACCGCCCCTGCGTCCACGGCAAGTCGGTCGAGTTGCCGGCGCCGGTGGGCATCCGCCCCGAAGGCGCGGAATCGGTGCCGACGCGCGACGCGCGCACGCTCCTCCAGCTGGAAAAGCTGCGCATCGCGCGGGAGAAGGAACAAAAGCGGGAACAGGAACGCGGTGACAAGGCCGACGCGCGCCAGGCCAGAGCCGCCGCCACGCACCGCAAGCAGTGCGCGCGGCTGAACCTGCGCAAGCGCTGGGCCGAGGAAGACGTCGCCCGGCTGACGGGCCGCGCCAAGGTGGCCGCGCAGCGCCGGTCGAAACGGGCGACGGAAGCGCTGGCGGTGGAATGTCCGGCGTGATTTTCGGCGTCAACCCGTTGTCGCGCTGGCTGCTGTTCGGCGAGTGGCGCGCGCACCCGATGCGCGCGGTGCTGGCCGTCGTCGCCATCGCGGTCGGCGTCGCGATGGGCTTCGCCATCCACCTGATCAATGCAGCGGCATTCAATGAATTCAACGCGGCCGTGCACAGCCTCTCCGGCCAGGCCGACGTCCAGGTCACGGGGCGCGAAGCGCTGTTCGACGAGGGCATCTACCCACGCCTGGCCACCCACGAAGGCGTCGCTCTCGCCTCGCCCGTGCTCGAGGTCGACGCCGCACGGGCCGATGGCCAGGGGTCGCTGAAGATCGTCGGCCTCGACGCCTTCCGCGCCGGCTACATCGCCCCCGACCTGATGGGCGTGCCGGATGCGTCCCACCCGTACGACGTCCTCGCGGACGATGCCGTGTTCCTGTCGCCGGCCGCGCAGGCGTGGCTGGGCAAGGCGCGCGGCGACCGCATCACGGTCCGCGCCGGCACGCACGACCTGGCGCTGCGCGTGGCCGGGCCGATCCTGCGCGCGCGCAGCGGCCAGCGCCTCGGCGTGATGGACATCGGCGCGCTGCAGTGGCGTTTTCGACTCACCGGCAAACTGTCGCGCATCGACCTGAAACTGCGCGACGGCGTCGACCGCGCCACGTTCGAGCGCGCGCTGGCGGCGGAGCTGGAGCGCGATTATCCCGGCCGCTTCACGGTCGGCCGTCCCGGCGACGCCAACCAGGAAAGCCGCAGCAATAACCTCAGCCGCGCATACCGCGTGAACCTGACGGTGCTGGCGCTGGTCGCCCTGTTCACCGGCGCATTCCTCGTGTTTTCCACACAGGCGCTGTCCGTGCTGCGCCGGCGCGGCCAGTTCGCGCTGCTGCGCGTGCTCGGCCTGGAACGGCGCGCGCTGCTGCGCCAGGTGCTGCTGGAAGGCGCGATCCTGGGCGTGCTCGGCGCCCTGCTCGGCATCGCGGCGGGCTATGGCCTCGCGGCTGCCGCCCTGTCGCTGTTCGGCGGCGACCTCGGCGCCGGCTACTTCCCCGGCGTGAAACCGCACGTACAGTTCGCGCCCGGCGCCGCCCTCGTCTATTTCGGCCTGGGCCTCGGCGTCGCGCTGCTCGGCTGCGCCGCGCCTGCACTCGAAGCGGCGCGTGCCCGGCCCGCCATCGCACTCAAGTCGGGTAACGACGAGACGGCGCTGGAGCGCCTCAACCGCGTCTGGCCCGCCCTGGTCTGCCTTCTGCTCGCCGGCGCCTGCGCGTTCGCGCCGCCCGTGTTCGGGTTGCCGCTGTTCGGCTATTTCGCCGTCGCCCTGCTGCTCATCGGCGGCATCGGCCTGATGCCCCGGTTGGCCGCATCGGCGTTCCGGTCACTGGACCGCGTGCTGCGCCGCCGTGAGGACCATTCGCCCGTGCTGGCACTCACGCTGGCGCGCCTCGCCAACGCGCCGGGCCAGGCCTCGATCGCACTGGGCGGCGTACTGGCGAGCTTCAGCCTGATGGTCGCAATGGGCATCATGGTCGCCAGCTTCCGCGTCTCCGTCGACGACTGGATCCTGCACATCCTGCCTGCCGACCTGTACGTGCGCAGCAGCAGCGGTGGCAACACGGGCGGCTTCGGCGCGCCGGAACAGGCGGCGCTGGCCGGCGTGCCCGGCGTCGCGCGCGCCGCGTTCCTGCGCACGCGGCCGTTGTCGCTCGACCCGGCCCGGCCCAACATCGCGCTCGTCGCGCGCGATATCGACGCGAACGATCCGGGACGGATGCTGGCCCTCGTCGGCGACCCGGCCCCGGTGCCCGCGGGCGCCCGGCCCGTGTGGGTATCGGAAGCGATGACGGACCTGTACCGGTTGAAGACCGGGCAGACCGTGAACCTGCCGCTGGGCGGCCGGTCGCAGCCTTTCTTCATCGCCGGCGTCTGGCGCGACTATGCCAACCAGACCGGCGCCGTCGTCGTGCTCCTGGATGACTATCGCGCGCTGACGGGCGACACGACCGTCACCGATGCCGCGCTGTGGGCCGCCCCCGGCGCCGATATCGCGCACGTCGAGGCCGCGCTGCGCAAACTACCGTTCGGCGCGGCGCTCCAACTGGCACGGCCCGGCGACATCCGGGCCATGAGTTTGCGCATCTTCGACCGCAGCTTCGCCGTGACCTATCTGCTGGAGGCGATCGCCATCGCCATCGGCCTCTCGGGCGTGGCCGCGACATTCTCCGCGCAAACGCTGGCGCGCGCGAAGGAATTCGGCATGCTGCGCCACGTGGGCGTCACGCGCCGGCAGGTGCTGGGCATCCTCGCCGTCGAGGGCGGCGCGTTGACGGCGCTCGGCGTCGTCACGGGCTTCGTGCTCGGCCTCGTCATCAGCCTGATCCTCGTCTACGTCGTGAATCCGCAATCGTTCCACTGGACGATGCAGTTGCACCTGCCGTGGCCCCTGCTGGGCAGCGTCGCGGCCGTGCTGGTGGCGGCGTCCGTTGCGACGGCGCTCGTGTCGGGCCGCTACGCCTTGTCCGGCGGGCCGGTGCGCGCGGTACGGGAGGACTGGTGATGATCCTGGTCCGCACCCTGCTGCTGTGGCTCGTGGCGACGTGCGTCCACGCGGCACCGCCCGTGTTTGCACCGGTCACGCCGGGACGCACCCTGGCCTTCCCGGCCGATTACGGCGCCCATCCGGACTACCGTACGGAATGGTGGTACGCGACCGGCTGGCTGAAAACACCCGACGGCAAGCCGCTCGGCTTCCAGGTCACGTTCTTCCGCAGCCGCACGGAGACGGACCCGGCCAACCCGAGCGCGTTCGCGCCGAAACAGCTGGTCATCGGCCACGCGGCGCTGTCCGACCCGGCGCTTGGCCACCTCGTGCACGACCAGCGAAGCGCGCGCGCCGGCTTCGGGCTCGCCTACGCGGGCACGGGCACGACGGACGTGAAACTCGACGACTGGAGCATGCGGCGCGAACCGGACGGCCGCTACCGCGTCGTCGTGCGCGCCGGCGAGCTGTCGTTCACGTTGCGACTCACGCCCACGCAACCGGTGCTGCTGCAGGGCGAGGCCGGCTTTTCGCAAAAGGGTCCACAGGCGGGCCACGCCAGCTATTACTATAGCGAGCCGCATCTGCAGGTCGACGGCGACGTCGTTCACGCAGGCCGCAAGCAGGCCGTGACGGGCACCGCATGGCTCGACCACGAATGGTCCAGCCAGGTGCTGGACACCAACGCCGCGGGCTGGGACTGGACCGGCGTGAACCTCGACGACGGCGGCGCGCTGATGGCCTTCCGGATCCGCGCCAGGGATGGTAGTACACTGTGGGCCCACGCGACCTGGCGCGACGGCGCAGGCAAGGTGACGCAATACGGTCCGGACCAGGTGCGCTTCGCGCCGCAACGAACCTGGACCTCGCCGCGCACGAACGCCGCCTACCCGGTGGCGACGCTGCTCGCCACGGGGACGACGCAATGGCGCATCGAGCCGCTGCAGCCGGACCAGGAACTGGATTCGCGCCGCTCGACCGGGGCCGTGTACTGGGAAGGCGCCGTCACCGTGCAGCGCGACGGAAGGCCCGCCGGAAGGGGCTACCTCGAGCTGACCGGCTACGTATCGGCCATGAAGCTGTAAGCATCCGCAACAAGACGAACAAGAAGACGACATGAGCAACGGTTCCACCAGCGACACCCCATCCAACGACACCACCTCGCGCAAGGGCGCCCTCGCCGCATTGAAAGGCCTGCTGCCCTTCCTGCGGCCGTACCGCCGCCAGTTCCTGTTCGCCGGCCTCGCCCTGCTCGTCGCGGCCAGCGCCACGCTGGCGATCCCCGCCGCCTTCAAGCAGATGATCGACCACGGCTTCGGCGCGAAGGGAGGTGCGTCGAACGCCGCCAGCGTCAACGCCACGTTCCTCGCGCTGTTCGGCGTGGCCGCCGTGCTCGCGGTCGCGACGGCGGCGCGCTACTACACGGTGTCGTGGCTCGGCGAGCGCGTGACGGCGGACATCCGCAGCGCCGTCTACCGCCACGTCGTCGAACAGAGTCCCGAATTCTTCGAGACGACGCGCACGGGCGAGGTGCTGTCGCGCCTGACCACCGACACCACGCTGATCCAGGCCGTCGTCGGCACGAGCATCTCGCTCGCGCTGCGCAACACCCTGCTGTTCGTCGGCGGCCTCGCGATGTTGTTCGTGACGAGCGCGAAGCTCACGTCGATCATCCTCGGCCTGCTGGTGCTGGTCGTCGTGCCGATCGTGCTGTTCGGCCGGCGCGTGCGCAAGCTGTCGCGCGATTCGCAGGACCGCATCGCCGACGCGTCGGCCATCGCCGGCGAGATCCTCAACGCCATGCCCACCGTGCAGGCCTTCACCCACGAGAAGATCGAAGCCCGGCGCTTCGGGTCTTCCGTCGAAGGCGCGTTCGCGACGGCGATGCGGCGCATCCGCGCCCGCGCCGTCCTGACGATGCTCGCGATCGCGCTGGTCTTCGGCGCCATCGTGTTCGTGCTGTGGCTGGGCGCCCACGCCGTCCTGGAAGGCGCCATGACGGGCGGCGACCTGGGCCAGTTCATCCTGTACGCGTCGATCGTGTCCGGGGCCATCGGCGCGCTGTCCGAAGTGATGGGCGAGGCCCAGCGCGCGGCCGGCGCCACCGAGCGCCTGCTGGAACTGCTGGCCGTCCGCTCCGACATCCGCAACCCCGCGCACCCGACGCCGCTGCCGCACCGCACGGCCGGCGGTGCCGCCCTGAACCTCGCGAACGTGCAGTTCTCGTACCCGTCGCGGCCCGAGACCGCGGCGCTGGACCACGTGAGCCTGGACGTGAGACCCGGCGAGACCGTGGCCGTCGTCGGCCCGTCCGGCGCCGGCAAGACCACCTTGTTCCAGCTGCTGCTGCGCTTCTACGACCCGCAGGCAGGCAGCATCCGGCTCGACGGCGTGGACATCCGCGACCTCGACCTGCACGTGCTGCGCGGCGCCATCGGCATCGTCCCGCAGGACACCGTCATCTTCTCCGCGAACGCGCTGGAAAACATCCGCTACGGCCGCGCCGACGCGACCGACGAAGAAGTGATCGCCGCCGCGAAGCTGGCCGCGGCCCACGAATTCATCGAACGCCTGCCGCAGGGTTACCAGTCCTACCTAGGCGAGCGCGGCGTGCGCCTGTCGGGCGGCCAGCGCCAGCGCGTCGCCATCGCGCGCGCACTCCTCAAGAATCCCCCGCTGCTGCTGCTGGACGAAGCGACGAGCGCCCTCGACGCGGAGTCGGAACGCCTCGTGCAGCGCGCGCTGGAAGCGGCGATGGTGGGCCGCACCACGCTCATCATCGCGCACCGCCTGGCCACCGTGCAGCGGGCCGACCGCATCATCGTGATGGAGGACGGGCGCATCGTCGAGACGGGCACGCATGCGTCGCTGGTGGCGCTCGGCGGCATCTACGCGAACCTGGCGGCTTTACAGTTCCATAACGTTCAGGTCGAGCATTGAGTTAGCCGGACGATAACGCCGCGCGCGGTTACGCAACGATTCATGCCATCCCGGCAAGAATTTGTTGCATGAACACATCGAAAACGCGACACATTTTTGTTTCCTAGTGGATACCTGGCGTACCATAGCGCAACGCCAGCTTATCCTCTATTTTCATGAACAAGAAATCGTTCAGCGTCACGAACCTGACGGTCGGCTCGAAGATCACGGCCTTCACGTTCGCCCTCGTCTCCGTCATCCTCGCCGGCCTCGTCTTCACCATCACCTGGACGACGTCGTCGATGCTGCATGCCCGCGCGATCGCCAACGTCAACTCCGAGCTGCAGAGCGTCGTCAACGCCGTCGAGATGTTCGACAACGTGATGAAGAGCCAGGCCACGAGTTTCGGCCGCATCTTCGCCACGCATTTCGAAGGCGAGTTCACGCTGGACCCTGACGCGATGGTTGCCGTCGGCGACAAGCAGGTGCCCACCCTGAACTCGAACGGCAAGCCCCTGAACCTCGACTTCACGCTGCCCGACCGCTTCACCCACCAGACGGGCGGCAACGCGACGATCTTCGTGGCCAGCGGCGACGACTTCGTGCGCATCAGCACCTCGGTCAAGAAGGAAAACGGCGACCGCGCCGTCGGCACGATCCTCGCCCACGAGAGCCCCGCGTATGCCGCGATCCGCGCGGGCAAACCCTACGTCGGCCTGGTGAAGCTGTTCGGCAAGCAGTTCATGACGGACTACGAACCGATCCGCGACGCGTCCGGCAAGGTGATCGGCGTCCTGTACATCGGCCTCGACGTCGACGCCAACATCGCCGCGCTGCGCGACCGCATCAGGAAGATGAAGGTCGGCGACACGGGCTATTACTACGTGCTCGACGCAACCCCCGGCAAGACCTACGGCGACCTGATCGTCCACCCCGTCAAGGAAGGCAAGAACATCCTCGCCAGCAAGGATGCGAGCGGCCGCGAATTCATCAAGGAGATGCTGGCAACGAAGCACGGCCTGATCCAGTACCCGTGGCAGAACGCCGAGGCGGGCGAGACGAGCCCGCGCACGAAAGTCGCCGCCTACACGCTGTTCAAGGACTGGAACTGGATGATCGCCGGCGGCACGTACGAGGACGAGATCACCAAGGAAGCGGCGAGCCTGCGCAACCGCTACATCGTCATCGGCCTCGTGGCGCTGGCGATCTTCGCGGCGATCCTGCACACCGTGATGAAGCACACCGTCACCCGTCCACTCGTACGGGCCCGCGACGCCGCCGTCCGCATCGCCGAGGGCGACCTCACCGTGCGCATCCCCGTCGACCGCAGCGACGAGATCGGCCTGCTGGCCGACGCCATGAACAACATCAGCGGCAGCCTGTCGACCGTCGTCGGCCAGGTGCGCAGCGGCGCCGAGCAGATCGCCAACGCGTCCGGCGAAATCTCGACCGGCAACCTGGACCTGTGCTCTCGCACCGAGCAGCAGGCCGCCAACCTGGCGTCCACCGTGAATTCGATGCAGGACCTGACGGAGACCGTGCGCCGCAACGCCGGCGACGCCCACGAAGCGAACCAGCTGGCCGTGAACACGTCGATGGTGGCGCAGGAAGGTGGCCGCATGGTGCGCGAAGTGATCGACACGATGGACACGATCAAGGCGTCGTCCGGCAAGATCGGCGACATCATCGGCGTCATCGACGGCATCGCGTTCCAGACCAACATCCTCGCCCTCAACGCGGCCGTGGAAGCCGCGCGCGCCGGCGAACAGGGCCGCGGCTTCGCCGTCGTGGCGACTGAGGTGCGCAACCTCGCCCAGCGCAGCGCCGCCGCGGCGAAGGAGATCAAGGGCCTGATCGTCGCGTCGACGGCGGAAGTGGATGCGGGCAGCCGCATCGTGCAGGAAGCCGGCGTCACGATGAACGAAGTGCTGGCCAGCGCCGAGAAAGTCACCGCCATCATGGCCCGCATCAGCACGGCCAATGCGGCGCAGAGCACCGGCATCGAGCACATCAACCGTTCGATCGGCGAGATGGACCAGGTCACCCAGCAGAACGCTGCTCTCGTCGAGGAGGCCAGCGCGGCCGCCCAGGCCATGCAGGAACAGGCGGACCAGCTGGCGCGCTCGGTGCGGTTGTTCAAGCTGGACCAACAGCAGACCGCGAAGCGCACTGCGCTCGCGCAGTACTAACTCGAACCGCCGTCGCCCCCCGCGCAGGCGGGGGCCCAAGTTTGCATCCACGGCCGCCGAAATTGGGTTCCCGCCAAGGCGGACGGCTAGTCCGGGAACGACGGTTTACAGCCCTTCCACCTGCGCGGCCTTCGGTGTAGAGTAAGGCCACCTGCCTGGAGCGTCACCTTGACCGACACCGAACTGCTTGCCCGCTGCACTACCATCCTCCCCGGCCACCGCGCCCGCACGCCGGCGGAGATGTTCGCCGCGATGGCCGCCTGGTGCGACGCCAACGGCATCGCCCACGACACCTACGGCGACGGCGCCCTGATCCAGCGCTTCGAGGCCCGCGTGGCCGAAGTCCTCGGCTTCGAGGCCGCCGTGTTCTGCATCAGCGGCACGCTCGCGCAGGTGACGACCTTGCGCCTCGCCGCCGACGCGCGCGGACGCGCACCGGTGGCGCTGCATCCGACCGCCCACATCTTCGTCCACGAACGTTCCAACTACCAGTTGCTGGGGCATTTCGACGCGCTGCGCACGGGCGACCCGTTTCGTCCGTGGACGGCCGCCGACATCACGGGCATCCCGGACCGCCTGTCCGCCGTCGCGCTCGAGATCCCGATGCGCGAGATCGGCGGCCAGTTGTCGGCGTGGGACGACCTGCAGGCCATCAAGGCGCACTGCCGCGCGCGCGGCATCCACCTGCACATGGACGGCGCGCGCCTGTGGGAGGCGGCGGCAGGATATGGCCGTCCGGTGGCCGAGATCGCGGCCGGCTTCGACACCGTCTACACGTCGCTGTACAAGGGCATCGGCGGTCTCGGTGGCGCCATGCTGGCCGGGAGCCGCGAATTCGTCGCGCAGGCCGCCGAGTGGTTCAAGCGCCAGGGCGGCAACGTGATCCATCGCTCGCCGTACGTGGTCGCGGCGGCGATGCAGTTCGAGCAGAGACTGGCCGCGATGCCCGCGTACTTCGAGCGCACGCGCTTCCTGTTCGACGTGCTGCGCGACCACCCGGTGCTGCGCGTGAACCCCGCCCGGCCGCAAGCCAACATGCTGCACATCCACCTGCCCGTGAGCCGTGAGCGCGCGCTGGAGATCCGCCGCGAGCTGGCGCGCGACCACGGCATCTGGCCGTTCAATCGCGTCAACCACGGCGTGCTGCCGGATACCGCGTTCTTCGAGCTGTACGTGGGCGACAACCTGCTCGACACGCCCGACGGCCGCGTGCGCGAAGCCGTGGCGCTGCTGGCGGCCGCCGTGGAGCGCGGCTTGGGTTAAAATGCGCGGGTTTTCAACCTTTCAAATCGAGCCATACCGATGCGCCAATACCACGACCTGATGCGCCATGTGCTGGACCATGGCACGGTCAAGACCGACCGCACCGGCACCGGCACCCGTTCCGTGTTCGGCCACCAGATGCGCTTCAACCTGCAGGACGGGTTCCCGCTCGTCACCACGAAAAAACTGCACCTGCGGTCGATCATCCATGAACTGATCTGGTTCCTCGCCGGCTCCACGAATATCGCGTACCTGAAGGAAAACGGCGTCTCGATCTGGGACGAGTGGGCGGACGTGAACGGCGACCTCGGCCCCATCTACGGCTACCAGTGGCGCAGCTGGCCGACGCCGGCCGGCGAGCACATCGACCAGATCACGCAGGTCATGGACCAGATCAGGAACAATCCGGACTCGCGCCGCATGATCGTGTCGGCCTGGAACGTGGCCGACGTGCCGAAGATGAAGCTGCCGCCGTGCCACGCGCTGTTCCAGTTTTATGTTGCGGACGGCAAGCTGTCGTGCCAGCTGTACCAGCGCAGCGCCGACATCTTCCTCGGCGTCCCGTTCAACATCGCGTCGTACGCGCTGCTCACGCACATGATGGCGCAGCAGGCCGGCCTGGACGTCGGCGACTTCGTGTGGACGGGCGGCGACTGCCACCTGTACTCGAACCACATGGAACAGGTCGAACTGCAGCTGTCGCGCGAGGAGCGTCCGCTGCCCAAGCTGGTCATCCACCGCAAGCCCGACTCGCTGTTCGATTATAAATTCGAAGACTTCGAGATCGTCGGCTACGATCCGCACCCGGCCATCAAGGCGCCGGTCGCCGTGTAAGCAAGGAGGTTCGCATGGCCAACCATTTATCCCTCGTCGTCGCAATGGATGCCAACCGCGGCATCGGCGTCGACAACCAGCTGCCCTGGCACCTGCCCGAGGACCTCGCGCACTTCAAGCGCGTGACCCTCGGCCACCCGATCATCATGGGCCGCAAGACGTTCGAATCGATCGGCCGTCCGCTGCCGGGCCGCCGCAACATCGTCGTCACGCGCAATACCGGCTGGGGCCATGACGGCGTGGACGTCGTGCATTCGCTGGAAGACGCCGTCGCCCTCGTCAGCGACGATTCGGCCAGCATCATCGGCGGCGCGCAGATCTTCGCGGAGGCGATGCGCGTTGCCGACCGCCTGATCGTCACGCACATCGACAAGGCCTACCGTTGCGACACGTTCTTCCCGGAGATCGACAGCGCGCAGTGGGCCGCCGTCTCGAACGAACCCCTGCACTCGCCGACGGCCGGCGTCGACTACGCCATCGTCACCTACGACAGAGTCAGGTAGCTACGCGTGGATCCGCTGGGCGCCCTGTTCTCCTCTGGCCACCGAGCGGCGCTCGCGGTAGTGCTTCCTCAGCACCGCGTGGCGGTGGCGGAAGAAGCGCTCGATGATCCAGCCGACGACCGGACCGGCGAAGCGCGGCGTGAATTCCAGGCGGTCGACGACTTTCGAACCATCCGGGGACGGCGTGATGATCCGTTCGTGCCGCCAGCTCTTCATCGACAGCAGCGGCGACTGCTCGACGAAGCGGCGGCCCGGCTCCATCTCGGTAAAGGTCAGCCGCGACAGATCGACCGGCACGACGCCGAACAGCAGGAACCGGTAATCGCCCAGCGGCCGCCCAAGGTTGCTGCCGTCGCGCGGGATGTGCGTCATCCCCTCGGGGAAATCGAGCTTCAGGACCGGTCCCATCTCGGTCACGACGCCCTCGACCGAGGTGCTCCAGTCCCACAGCTCGGCGGGCGAACGGGGGACGCTGCTTTCCAACTGGACGCGGACGGTAGACATGATGACCTCGGCTGCAAAAGAGTTCCCACTCTACGCCCACCGCATACCCGCTTCCGTTAATCCCTTAACGTAGCGGCTGCTCCGTCATCTTGTTTACACAAGAGTGCGCCACAATCTGCCCCGTGTAGCTAACCTATTAAAAATTTTTGCACGGGACCCCGCGATTTCTGCGAAAATCCGCTTCTTCATTTTTCCGGTGCCGTGCCCGGCCGCCTTCCCTCCCGGATAGCGGCGCGCACGGCGCTTCGCTTTGGAGCTGTCCATGAAATTTCGTTTCCCAATCGTCATCATTGACGAGGATTTCCGTTCCGAGAACACGTCCGGTCTCGGCATTCGCGCGCTTGCGGCCGCGATGGAAAAAGAAGGCATGGAAGTGCTCGGCCTGACCAGCTATGGCGACCTGTCCCAGTTCGCCCAGCAGCAGTCGCGCGCTTCCGCCTTCGTGCTGTCGATCGACGACGAGGAATTCGGCGGCGGCACCATCGAGGAGACCAATTTCGCACTGAGCGGCCTGCGCGCGTTCGTGCAGGAGATCCGTCACAAGAACTCGGACATCCCGATCTACATCTACGGCGAGACCCGCACGAGCCGCCACATCCCGAACGACATCCTGAAGGAGCTGCACGGCTTCATCCACATGTTCGAGGACACGCCGGAATTCGTCGCGCGCCACATCATCCGCGAAGCGAAAGCCTACCTGGACAGCCTGGCGCCGCCGTTCTTCCGCGCGCTCGTCAACTACGCCAACGACGGGTCGTATTCCTGGCACTGCCCCGGCCACTCGGGCGGCGTCGCGTTCCTGAAGTCGCCGATCGGCCAGATGTTCCACCAGTTCTTCGGCGAGAACATGCTGCGCGCCGACGTCTGCAACGCCGTCGAGGAACTGGGCCAGCTGCTGGACCACACGGGCCCCGTCGCGAAGTCGGAGCGCAACGCCGCGCGCATCTACAACGCCGACCACTGCTACTTCGTCACCAACGGCACCTCGACGTCGAACAAGATGGTGTGGCACTCGACCGTGGCGCCGGGCGACATCGTCGTCGTCGACCGCAACTGCCATAAGTCGATCCTGCACTCGATCATCATGTGCGGCGCGATCCCCGTGTTCCTGATGCCGACCCGGAACAACCTCGGCATCATCGGCCCGATCCCGCTGGAAGAATTCTCGCCGGAGTCGATCCGCCGGAAGATCGAAGCGAACCCGTTCGCCCGCGAAGCGAAGAACAAGAAGCCGCGCATCCTGACGATCACGCAGTCGACCTACGACGGCGTCGTCTACAACGTCGAGACCTTGCGCGAACTGCTGGACGGCGAGATCGACACCTTGCACTTCGACGAAGCCTGGCTGCCGCACGCGACGTTCCACGACTTCTACCGCAACATGCACGCGATCGGCCGCGACCGCCCGCGCGCGAAGCAGTCGATGATCTTCTCGACGCAGTCCACGCACAAGCTGCTCGCGGGCCTGTCGCAGGCGTCGCAGGTGCTCGTGCGCGAATCGGAGACCGTGGCGCTGGACCAGGACGCGTTCAACGAGGCGTACCTGATGCACACGTCGACGTCGCCGCAGTACTCGATCATCGCGTCGTGCGACGTCGCCGCCGCGATGATGGAAGCGCCGGGCGGCACGGCCCTCGTCGAGGAATCGATCTACGAAGCGCTGGACTTCCGCCGCGCGATGCAGAAGGTGGACGAGGACTACGGCGACGACTGGTGGTTCAAGGTGTGGGGCCCGCAGGTCACGAGCGAGGAAGGCATCGGCACGCAGGCCGACTGGATGATCCACGCGGACGACGACTGGCACGGCTTCGGCAGGCTGGCCGAAGGCTTCAACATGCTCGACCCGATCAAGGCGACGGTCGTCACCCCGGGCCTGTCGCTGGACGGCTCGTTCGGCACCTCCGGCATCCCGGCGTCGATCGTCACCAAGTACCTCGCCGAGCACGGCGTGATCATCGAGAAGTGCGGCCTGTACTCGTTCTTCATCATGTTCACGATCGGCATCACGAAAGGCCGCTGGAACACGCTCGTCACCGCGCTGCAGCAGTTCAAGGACGACTACGACCGCAACCAGCCGATGTGGCGAATCATGCCGGAGTTCACGGCCGCGAACCCGCGCTACGAATCGTGGGGCCTGCGCGACCTGTGCCAGCAGATCCACGACTTCTACAAATCGCGCGACGTCGCCCGCCTGACGACCGAGATGTATTTGTCGGACATGATCCCGGCGATGAAGCCGTCGGACGCGTTCGCGAAGATGGCGCACCGCGAGATCGAGCGCGTGGCGATCGAGGAACTGGAAGGCCGCATCACCGCGATCCTGCTGACGCCCTACCCGCCGGGCATCCCCCTGCTGATCCCGGGCGAGCGTTTCAACAAGACCATCGTCGACTACCTGCGCTTCGCACGCGACTTCAACGAGCGGTTCCCGGGCTTCGAGACCGACGTGCATGGTCTCGTGAAGCGCGAGATCGACGGGAAGCTGGGGTATTTCGTCGACTGCGTGAAGCAGGACTGACGGTGTAAAAAAAGGAGGCCGCGGCCTCCTTTCTTACGTGTTCGGCGCGATCAGGCCTTGGGCAGCGTCACGCCATGCTGGCCCTGGTACTTGCCGCCGCGGTCCTTGTACGAGGTCTCGCAGACCTCGTCGCTCTCGAAGAACAGCACCTGCGCGCAGCCTTCGCCGGCGTAGATCTTGGCCGGCAGCGGCGTCGTGTTCGAAAACTCCAGGGTCACATAGCCTTCCCACTCCGGCTCGAACGGCGTCACGTTGACGATGATGCCGCAGCGCGCGTAGGTCGACTTGCCCAGGCAGACGGTCAGCACGTTGCGCGGGATCTTGAAGTACTCGATCGTGCGGGCCAGCGCGAAGGAGTTCGGCGGGATGATGCACACGTCGCTCTTCACGTCGACGAACGAGTTCGAATCGAAGTTCTTCGGATCGACGATGGTGCTGTTGATGTTCGTGAACACCTTGAATTCGTCGGCGCAGCGGATGTCGTAGCCGTACGAGGACGTGCCCCACGAAATGATCTTGCGGCCGTCCGTCTCGCGCACCTGTTTCGGCGAGAACGGTTCGATCATGCCGTGTTCTTCCGCCATCCGGCGGATCCATTTGTCGCTCTTGATACTCATCGCTGGGCTTCTTTTCCAAAAAAAATGGGGATATGAATCCCGCAATTTTACGCGAAAAGCGCCTTGGGACGACCGGCCTTTTTTTCCTCGGCCTGCGCGAGCAGCCGCGCGATCATCTCGCGCGTCAACGCGGCGGTCAGCGCCGGCTTCTCCATCGGGTACAGGTGCGTGCCTTCGATCGTGACGAGATTGTCGCCGACCAGCCGGCGCGTCCCGTCCAGGCCCGCCTGGCGCAGCTCCGTGGAATCGGTCCCCGCGATGAAGCCGACGGGCACGGGGAAAGGCGCACGCAGCACCCGGTCCATGTCGTGCGGCAGCGTGCTGTAGATCGCCGCTTCGACGTCGCGGTCGAAGCGCAGTTGCACGCCTTCGGCATGCGCTGCCAGACCGTGCTCCAGGTAATCGTCGAGGGCACCCGGCGCCCACGCCTGGAACACGGGTTTCGCCATGAAATGCTCGAACGCGGCCGCACGCGACGGCCACACGTTGCGCCGCCGCCGGGCCACGTTCCCCGGCGACAGCCGCATGCGCAGTCCGAGCATCTTCGCGATGCGCCAGACCCACGCCCGCCAGCCCGCGACGACGGGCGAATCCAGCATCACCACGCAGCGCACCAGGTCCGGCCGCCGGTGCGCCGCCAGCATGCTGACGGCGCCGCCCAGCGAATGGCCGACGAGGATCGCCGGCTGGCCGTACCCCTCCAGCTGCGCGATCAGCTCGTCGATCAGCGTGTGCCAGTTGTCGCGCACGGGAAAGCGCGGATCGTGGCCCAGCATGTCCGTCGTGCGCACGTCGAAATCGCGGCGCAAGTCGTCCAGCAGGCGGCCGTACGAACCGGACGGGTAGCTGTTCCCGTGGGTGAAATGGAGTAAAGGCTTGGACATCGGGAATGGGATGACGCGGCAGCGCATAGTCAGGACGACACCCATTGTAATGTCATTATCTCCAAGTATTTAGAGGGAAACGCCTACGGCCGCTCGCCCCCATCGTGTCCGCGCATGCGGTGCTGGCGCAGTTGCTCGCGCTGCTCCGGCGTCAGCACGGCCTGGATCTGCGCGTCGGTGCGTGCCTGCAGCAGCGCCTGGGCGGCCACCGCCTGGCCGAGGTCGCGCGACAGCGCGCCGGCCCTGGCCTCGTCGAACCCGTCGGCGCGGCCCAGTTCGCGCAAACCTTCGTGCGCCTTGCGGATCGCCTTGTCGTACTCGCGGCGCTGCGGTTCCTGGGCGTGCACGATGGCGAACACCTTGTCCTGCTGGGCTTCCGTCAGCTTCAGGCGGTGCAGCGGCACGTGGCCGAAGGGCATGCCCGGGCCCCGCTCGTGGTCGCCGTCGGGACCGTGCCGGCCGGCGGCCGGCGGCGCATCCGGTTCGCCGGTCGCGAAGGCCGGGGCGGCGGCAAGGCAGGCGGCGAGCAGCGCGGCTGCCGCGGAAAGGCTTGTGAATTTCATGTGTGTCATCCTTTTTTGTTCGGAGACGCCATTCTCGATTGTCTCGATGTTAAGGCGTGTTGTCGGCGTGTAAAAGCGCGTAAAGAGCCGGCGGCGGTCGTGGCCGGCACAGCCGCGCTGCGCTAAGATGCGAACATGAACCAAGTCCTGCTTATCGACGACGACACCGAACTGGTCGGCATGTTTTCCGAATACCTGGAACAGGAAGGCTTTCGCGTCGCCTGCGCCCACGACGGCGAGACGGGCGCGCGCGAAGCGCTGACCGGCCAGTACGCGATCGCCATCCTCGACGTGATGATGCCGCGCATGAACGGCATCGAGACGCTGCGCCGCATCCGCGCCGCCAGCCGCATGCCGATCCTGATGCTGACGGGGCGCGGCGACGACGCCGACCGCATCCTCGGCCTCGAACTGGGCGCCGACGACTACGTCACGAAGCCCTGCACGCCGCGCGAACTCACGGCGCGCGTGCGCGCCATCCTGCGCCGCACGCAAAGCTCGCCCAATGACGGTCCCGGCATCACGCTCACCGTCGGCAAGCTGACGATGCTGCCGGAGCAGCGCCGCGCCATGTGGGACAGCCAGCCGCTGGACCTGACCAGCACCGAATTCAACCTGCTCGAAGTCCTGGCGCGCAATGCGGGCCGCCCGGTCAGCAAGAACGATCTCTCCGAGCAGGGACTGGGCCGCCCGCTGGCCCGCTTCGACCGCAACATCGACGTCCACCTGTCGAGCCTGCGCCATAAACTGGGCACGCTGTCCGACGGGCGTTCCTGCCTGCAGACCGTCTACCGTCTCGGCTACCAGCTGATCCGCGAGTAGCGATGGGCCGGCTGTTCTGGAAGTTTTTCCTGTCCATCCTGCTGGCCCAGGTGGCGGCCACGATCGGCGTCGGCGGCACCTTGTGGCTGCGCGACCAGGCGCGCCAGCGCGGCGGCGAACCCACGCTCGACAAGAGTCCCCCCGCGACGATCATGCTGGACGCAGCCGCCGCGACGCTGAAGCACGGCGGCATCGACGCGTTGCGCGACCTCGCCGCCGGGAGCCGCCGCATGCATTTGTACGTTCTCGACGAGCAGGGCCACGAGCTGCTCGACCGGCCCGTGCCCGCCAGGCTGCGCGAGGAAGTCGAGCGCAACCTGAACGGCGACGGCCACACGCATGCCGTCGCCCACCTGACGGGCGCCGACGGCCGCCGCTACACGGCCTTCGCCTCGCGCGCATGGCATGTGCCGGGCATGGACGGTCCGGGTCCGCGCGGCTTCGGCACCGGACCGGGCGCCGGGCCGCCGCCGGCCGGCCCGGGCGACGGCGACCCGGGCGCGCGCATGGACGGCGGACCCGGCGGCCCGGGCGGCCCGGGTGGCGGCTGGTTCGGCCTGCCGCCGGAATTCAGCCGGCACGTGGGCCCCTGGCTGCCCATCGTCGCCGCCACGCTGGCCAGCCTCCTGTTCGCCGCCCTCCTCGCCTGGTATTTCTCGCGCCCGATCCGCGCCCTGCAGCGCGCCTTCGACGCCGCCGCGGCGGGCGACCTCGCGCCGAAATTCGCCCACGCGGCGCCGCGCCTCATCGGCGACGAGCTGGCGGAACTGGGCCAGGATTTCGACCGCATGAGCGCCCAGCTGCGCGCCCTGATGGATGGCCAGCGCCGCCTGCTGCACGACGTCTCGCACGAACTGCGTTCGCCGCTGGCGCGCCTGCAGGCCGCCATCGGCCTCGCGCACCAGCGGCCGGACCGCCTGCAGGCGTCGCTCGAACGCATCGAGCGCGAAAGCGTGCGCATGGACCGCCTCGTCGGCGAGCTGCTGACATTGTCGCGCCTGGAAGCGGCGACGACGCTGCCCGCCACCGAACCCGTCGACCTCGTCGAGATGGTCGACCAGATCGCCGACGATGCCCGCTTCGAAGCCGGCGCGGTGGTGGACGTCGACGCGCCGGAACCGGTCACGGTGCGCGGCGCCCCGGACCTGCTGTGGAGCGCCGTCGAGAACATCGTGCGCAACGCCGTCAAGCATGGTGCGGGCGGCCCCGTGAACGTCTGCCTGCATCCGGACGGCGACCTCGTCCACATCGAAGTCCTCGACAAGGGCCTGGGCATCGCGCCCGAACACCTGGGCGACGTGTTCGAACCGTTCTTCCGCTCCAACCCCACGCGCAACAACGTCGACGGCCATGGGCTCGGACTTGCGATCGCCAAGCGGGTCGTGGAGACGCATGGCGGACGGATCTCGGCCGCCAACCGGGCCGAAGGCGGCTTGCGCGTCACGATCACGCTGCCGCGCGTGGCGTGATCAGCGCCCGTACCAGTAGCGCGCGTGCTCGCTCCTGTAGCCGCGCCAGGCCACGTCGGCGCCGAAGTCCAGCGTCAGCGCGCCCGCATCGTCGGTCCGCAGGCGCAGGGCGCCGAGCGTGCCGTAGCGGTCGTAGACTTCGGGCTTCGGATGGTGATAGCGGTTGCGGTATCCGACCTGGAAGATCGCGATGTCCGGATGAACCGTCTGCAGGAAGGCCGGCGTGGACGACGTGCCGCTGCCATGGTGCGGCGCGAGCAGGACGTCCGCGCGCAGGCGGTCCGCCCCACGATCGACGAGCGCCGCTTCCTGCGCCGCCTCGATGTCGCCGGCCAGCAGCACCGTGCGCCGGCCATTGCTGATGCGCAGCGTGCAGCTGCGCGCATTCGTCTTCAGGTGCGCGTCGTCGTAGCTGGCCGGCGTCGGATGCAGCATGTCGAACGCGATGCCGTCCCATTCCCAATGCTGGCCGGCGCTGCAGCGCACGTGACGTGGCGCCGCCCGGACGATCGCGTGATCGGCGGGCAGCGACGAAGCGAGCCAGCTCGCGTCGACGCCTTCCAGCACCGCCAGCGCCCCGCCCGTGTGGTCCGTGTCGCCATGGCTGACGACGATCCCGTCGAGCGTGGCGATGCCGCGCATCCGCAGGTACGGCAGGATCACGCGGCTGCCGCCATCCGCGCCCGGGGCGTACGCGGGGCCGGTGTCGTACAGCAGGCGGTGCCGCTCCGTTTCGACAAGCAGCGCCATGCCCTGGCCGACATCGAACGCGGTCACCCGAAAGGTATGTTCGCGTGGATGGTCCGGGCGCTGCAACAGCATCGGCAGCAGCGCGACGGCCCCGGCCCAGCGGTGCGGCCAGCCGCGCGGCATCAGCATCCACAGGATGCCGCCGAGTCCCAGCGCGAACACCCACGCCTGCGGTGCCGGCGCGCGCCACACGGCGGCGGGCCAGCCGGCCATCAGCCGCAGCAGCCAGGCGAGCATCTCCACCGTCCAGTGGGCGAGCAGGAGCAGCCAGTCGCCCGGCGGCCCGGGAACCAGGCTGCCGGCCAGCGCGAGCGGCGTCACGACGAAGCTGACGAGCGGGATCGCCACCGCATTCGCGACCGGGCTCACGATCGACACCTGGCCGAACAACAGCAACGTCAACGGCACCAGTCCCGCCGTGACGGCCCATTGCGTCCGTCCGGCCAGCAGCAGCGCGCCGCGCGGTCCCGTGGGCGGCGGCCCGATGCGGCCATGCCCCGCGAACAGGATGACGGCCACGGCCCCGAACGACAGCCAGAACCCCGGCCACAGCACGGCCCACGGATCGAGCAGCACGACCACTGCGAGCGCCGTGCACAACACGTGCGACACGGCGGCGAGACGCCCCATCCACAATGCGAGCGCGACGACGGACAGCATGTACAGCGTGCGTTGCGCCGGCACGCCGAAGCCGGCCAGCAGCACGTACAGCAAGGCGACGACGGTGCCGGCCAGCGCGGCGGCCTTCTGTGCCGGCAGGCGCAGCGGCAGGCGCGCATCGGTGAAGAACGAGCGGCGCCACAACGCCGATACGGCCCACGCGGCGAGGCCCGCGATCATCGTGATGTGCAGGCCCGAGATCGAAATGAGGTGGCCGATGCCGGTGCGGTTGAACACCTGCCAGTCGGCCTGCTCGATGCCGCGCTGGTCGCCGATCACCAGTGCCACGACCACGCCCGCGTACGTGCGTCCCGCGAGTGCGGCCTGGATGCGCGCGCGCAGCGCCGCGCGGACGCGCTCGACGACCGCGCCGGGAGCGGCCACGAACGCGTGAAGCAGCCGGTTGCCGTCGTCGGCCCGCACATAGCCGGTGGCGCGCACGCCCTGTTCCAGCAGCCACGCTTCGTAATCGAACCCGCCCGGGTTCGCGTTGCCGTGCGGGCGCTGCAGGCGCACCGTCAATTGCCAGCGCTGGCCCGGCTGGACGTCGCCGACCGTGGCAACCGTGCCGCGCGAGCCCGAATACCAGGAGAGCGCTACGCGCGGTGGCACCTTCAGCGCGCCACCGACGACGTGCTCGACCGCGAAATTGAAGCGCACGCCACCATCGAAGCGATAGGGCAGATTATCGATGGTGCCCACCAGGGTGACGTCGCGCCCCTCGTCCACCGCCGCCAGCTGGTCCGCGAGCGCGCCGTCCGCGAGGAACGCCGCCCAGCCGAAACCCAACAGGGCGCCGCCGGCAATCAACAGGGGGATCCGCCCCCGCGCTCGCCGAACCATGAGGCAGGCCAGCAGCAAGGCCGCCCCGAATGCCAGCGCGCTCCATGTGGGAAGCGCGGCCCGGCACTGCAGCCACGCCACGCCGGCGACAAAGCTGCATATCGCGATCCGCATGGCGCCTGCCTTTCGTCTGGCACTGTCCAGCGTATATCTTACGCAGCGCGGACGGCTGAAGCGGCGCTACCACACCCTCTGTTGAGCTGCCACAGCTGAAGAGCGCTGCGGCGGCGCCACTCGGCTCAGAACGTGAATCGCACGCCGGCGCGATACATGCGACCGAACAGGTCGTACAGCGACGGGTTGATGCCATTGCCCGAGGTCGGCGCGTTGCGGTTGGCCAGGTTGTCGATCTTGGCATAGGCCATGACGTTCTCCGACACCTTGTAGGTCGCGCCCAGGTCGACATACAACACGCCCTTCATGTGGTTGTTGTCGATGGTCTGGTGGATGGGCGTGGAGACCGGACAGTTGGTCTGGCACTCGATGTATTCATTGCTGTAGACACCGTTGCTGATCCAGCGCTCGCTCAGCGTCAGGCTGCCGCTGTCCGACGACCAGCCCTGAGAGGCCAGCAGCTTCCAGCGCGGCGTGGTGCCCATGTTGACGCCCGCCCCCTGCGTCGGAATGGTGCCCGGCACGCCCGAGTCCGTAATGTTGTCGATCGTATGCGTGGCCAGCGCGCGCAGCGTGAACATGCCGGGCAGGCCCAGGCCGGCCATGCTGCCGCGGTACGAGGTCTCGATGTCGTAGCCCTTGAGCTTGAGCGACGCCAGGTTGAATTGCTGCAGGCGCACGTAGTTATTCGTCGGCACGGGGCTGTCGAGCACCATGGCCGCGCACAGGTCCTGGTGCCCGGCGTCGCACAGGTCGACCTCCTGCTGCAGGCCCAGCGTCGAAATGACGCCGTTCACCTTGATCGTGTAATAGTCGAACGAGGCACTGAAACCCGGCGCCCAGCGCGGTTGCGCGAGGACGATGCCCAGCTCCGAGCTGCGTGCGACCTCCGGCTTGAGCGCCGTGTTGCCGGTCACCTGCTGCTGCACCGTCAAGTTCGTGCCATTGTGGTTTACGGTGTTATTGGTGATCACGACCGGCGCGAACAGTTCGCTCAGGTTGGGTGCGCGCACGTCGCGCGAGGTGACGGCGCGCAGGCGCACCCCGTCGACACTGGTTTTCCACGTGCCGCCGATCTTCCAGGTCTTGGCGTTGCCGGCGGTGCTGTAACTGGTGCCGCGTCCCGCCACGTTCAGGTTGGCCTCGCCCAGCCCAGCCGACTTGAACAGCGGCAGATTGACTTCCAGGTACGCTTCGCGCACGGAATAGGCGCCCGAGCCGTTATGGTAATTGCCCGCAAACCAATTCGCGCCGGACGACGTGTTCAGCAGCGGATCGGCCGGGTAGGCGGGCGAATTCGGGCTGTCCGCCGTGACGCCGTTGCCGTACGGGTCGGCGCGCACGGTATAGGCTTCCCTGCGGTACTCGAGACCGGTGGCGACGGCCAGCGGACCGGCCCACAGCGCGAGCGGCTCGCCGCTGACGTTGAAGCTGGCCACGTCCTGGGTCTGGCGGGCGTGCTGCTGCGGGCCGATCGGCGGCATCACATAGGCCAGCGCACCGGTGCTCTGCGGGACGTTGCCGATGATGTTGAGGGGCTGGCACCCCGAATTGCGCGCGACGACGTTGCGGCAGACGATGCTGCCGTCGGGCAGACGGATGGCGTCGATTGCGGCGTTATAGCGCGGCGTCAGCGTGATGTTGTTGACGTACAGGTCGGTACGGTTGATGCCGCGCTGGTAGTAGCCGTTGTACGACCAGGTCGTACCGCCGGCGTCAAAGCGGCCGTCGGCACCGATCACATAGCGCGCCATGCGGCGGCGCGGCTCGACGCTGATGTATTTCGGTAGATTCGCGTTGGCGGTGCCGTACTGGAAGCTCGTGATGTTGTTGGTCGCGCAGGCTGCCGCGATCGAAGCGGGCAGGAACGGGTTGTCGCACTGGATGGTCAGATTGGCGTTTTTCGGCGCGCCGCCATTGGGCTGGTTCTGCGAATTGACCTCGGCCGCGTTGATCGTCATGTAGATCTCGTGGTCGTCGTTGATCGCATAGCCGATACGGGTGTAGGCGTTGTCGCGCTTGAGCTCCGAAGCCAGCGTCGTGGTATTGGCCGACACACCGGAGAGGTCGCCCCCCACGCAGAACGGGCTGATACAGCCGCTCACGCCGCCCTTACCGTCGGGCACACCGTTGGAACCGTAGTTGAACTTGTACGGCACGCCGCCATCGCCGAAGGCCGTGCCTTGCAGCGGGCCGGAGGTGATCAGGCCGTAGAGGTTGTACTGGTAGTTCTGGGCGTTACGGATGTCGCGGATCTGCGGCTTGCCGTCGGTGGTCTGGGCAAACGGGCGCGTTTGAAAGGCCGGCGCCTTGAACGCGGTGCGGCCGTTCGGGCCCGGGCCGGCGCCGAAGCCGTTGGGCGGTATGCCGTCCTCCTTGCTGCGCTCCACGCTGACCACCGCATGCAGCCTGTCGTCCAGGAAGCCGCGGCCCCATGCCGCCTGCAGCGTGACGTTCTTGTCGTCGTGGTAGGTGGTCTCGCCACCCTCGATGTTGGCCTTGAAGCCCTTGAATTTCTTGTCCGTGATGAAGTTGACGACGCCGCCGACCGCGTCCGAGCCATACGACGCCGACGCGCCGCCGGTGACCACGTCGACGCGCTTGACCAGCAATTGTGGAAACTGGCTGATGTCGGTGACGCCGGTGACATTGGCCGGCACCACGCGCTGGCCGTCGAGCAGCGTCAGCGTGCGGAACGCGCCCAGACCGCGCAGGCTGAACGCACTCAGTCCCTGTTGGCCGCTCGACGTGCTGTACGTCAGCACCTGGCTGCCCGTGCTGCCCTGCAGCGCCGGCAGCTGGGCGATGGTGTTGAAGATGTTCGGCTCGGCCGATTTTTCGATGTCGTCGGCGGTCAGCGTCGTGGTCGGGGTGGGCTGGTTGAAGCCGCGCGCCGCGATGCGCGAACCGGTCACCGTCACCACATTCTCGACGGCCTTGGGAGCGGGCGCTGCTTCCTGCGCGCAGACGGTTGCGGCGCTGATCAGGCCTGCTCCGAGCAATGCTGCGGTGGACAGTTTCAAAGGATAGGGTTGTGGAGGCTGGGCCTCGCTGCGCCTGGCGGGTCGAATGGTCATGAGATCTCCGTTATGATTTTTATCACACCTTGAATAGTGTGAAAAATCATCCTAGGGATGTTAGACGCTACCATCCAATTCCTTTTTTTCGGCCTCCGATACAAAAATGGATATCATTTATAAAAAACCGACGTGGCCAGCATTGGCGATCAAGCCAATGTGCCGTATCCGTCTACAAGAAAACGCACGCGGCCGGCATGAAATGGATTTCATTTATAAAATACCGTACAGCATGCCAATGACGAAGGCTCAGGCGAGCGTCGACGGTCCCATTGGCGGCGGCCCGGGCTCGGGTTGTCCGTCCTGTATGGACCCGGCGAGAAGTGCGACCCGTTCCGCCTCGGCGATGCGCATCAGTTGCCACGTACTGCGTCGCTGGATCACTTCCGGACCCGCCGAACGCCCGAACATGCCCACGGCTACCTGGAAGGTCGCAGCCGGAAGCGTGCTTCCGCGCGGGAACCAGCGCGTCCCGTCGAGCGCATGCGCCTCCCCGCAGCGCCACCAGCCGCTCGCCGGACAGATGTCACCGGTCCGGACGTTCGTGCCGAGAGCGGCTGCCTGGACGGGGTCGCCTTCGCCTTCCAGGGCGACACTGACCGATCCCGGCGGGGCAAGGGTGACCAGCATTGGCGTACGGGGACGTAGCCGTTTATCGACCAGCCTCCACGTCGTCGGCTGCGACGGTTCGATGCTCGGCTGGAGACCGCGCAGCTTTTGCCACAGCGTCTGCCGCGGTAGCAGCAGCGCCTGTGGCATGCGGTCGCCTTTGCGTATCCATTGGACGGATCCGCCCTGTACGTCCACGCCGGGGCCGCCTTCGCGGCATTTCCACCAGCCGGATTGCGGACAGATTTCTCCGGCAGTCGCCACTGCACCCAGTTTCGGTCCGGGCGGTTCCGGCGGCGGATCCGACGGCGGCGGCGAATCGGACTTGCGCAGGCGGATGCTGGACGAAATGCTGTCCCAAAGCTCGAGCACCGCGTCTTCATGAAGACTGGAATCGACAGGTTTTCCCCCGGGGCTCGGGTTCGTGCCGGTTTCCATGTTAAGCAGCAAGTACGGCTGCGAGTGATCATTGTCGACCCCATGCGCCTCCCACATGAAGCTATAGCCCGTCGTGAAATTAAGTTCGCGGACGCGCTCCAGGACCTCTTCCCCGTCAATGCCATTGATGCTCCGCTTGCCCGAGCGCAGCTTAGTCACGCGCAGCATTTCATCGGCGCTGGCGTCTGCGTCGATATCGGCGACACGGGCAAGCAAGCTGCGATCAGTGCGGCCAGCAGGCATGACGTCGAATGCCAATCCCATGTCCGGATGGCCAGGCAGGCCGAGATGCAGGGTGACATGTTCGTTCTCATGTTCCGGCAAAGGTTCCGCGAAGACCCCTCGCCAGATGCAGAATCCGGGACCACGCGGAATCTCGTCCGTGCCGCGCACCTGCAATCGTGCCAGCAGCGTTTCTGCGTCCTTGACACCTTGCGCCTGCTTCGAAGACGCCGACATCGTGAAACTCAAACCGTTCATGTGCGCATGGACTTCGATCGACACCGACTCCATATCGATCCGGCGATCCCCGTTCATCATATGCCCGCGGCTGCGGCCGTAAACGAAGCTTCGCCCGGTGACCCCGGGAATACGGAGGTCATGGGCGTCGAGCATCCCGCCTTCGCCGCTGTCGTCGTGATCGCGGCCGCGTGCCGCGATCTCTGCCTCGCGTGCCGCCACCCGCCCACGGAATGTGGCCTCATCCTCCTCGACGGAGTCGATCGCGAACCCGGATATCCTTTCGCCCGACAAGCTGACGTCGGCCTCGCCAGGAACGTCGACCAGGTACCGTCCGACGCATACCGTTTTCATCTTTCCCGTCATTTTTGCCACCTCGGATCTGTCCCGTATGCTGCGGACCTGGCCAGCGGCCCAGGTACCTGCACAGGCGAGAGCTGCAAGCAAAACGATGAGCTCTCGCCAACCGCGTTTCCTTGTTCGCGTCATGGCAACGTCGGTACCGGCATGGCAACGGAAACTGGGCCCGACGACAAGACGACTTGCCGCATGAACGCATCCATACGATCGACCGTACGGACGACAATCATTCGCCCATCCAATTTACATTTAGCGGCCCCCGCACACCGGATGAGGCTTGGGGTTTCCTTGCGTCTCATCATGCATGGAGGCGCAACCGATGTGGCGCGACGGCGCCAACGCTGTTTCCCGGTGCGCTTCATTGCAGCTTCTGAACCAGTTTGACGATCAGGTGCTGGGTCAGCATCAGGGTTGCATCATTGTTGTATGCGCCCTGATGATCGATTCCACGCACGTCGAACAACTGGCTGACCTTTCCCCGGGGGCCCGCTCCGGACTGATGTGGCACGGTGCCGTCGCCGGCCACGTCCTGGCGTGCAGGAACAAAGTAGAGATCACTACGTCCTTCCACGCGCACGCGTCGCCCGCCACCCGGGCCATAGCCCGTCCGGGCCGCCGCCCTGATATTGGACTCTGTAAACACGGCGCCGGCAGCCGGGTCGCGTGCAACCCATCGCACCGCGCCAAACGACATGTGTTCCGGATCGGCGCCATAAAATGCGTACGTGTTCGGGTGATAGTACGTATCCAGGACCTTGCGGTGGAACCGCTCGGCCTCGTCGACGGCTCGCCGTAGAACATCGACGACCTCGGTATCGTTGTAGAGCTTTGCAGGGTCTGCGAGCACAGGGTCGATCAATCTGTACCACGACTGCGTATCGCGATACATATCGTATGGATCACCCGCGGGCAGATGCACCACCTCGCGCGGCACATCTTTATGGTTGACCTTGTTGACCAGGCAAATGTGCAGCCAGGGCTGCGGATAAAGATGATTGGGCAGCAGCTGCAGAGCGCCGGGCGCGGCGGCCATCACCGGCATCGTGTCCTTGGGCAGTTCACCCAGGATTTCGGCGACGTGCTCTGCCTTGATATTGTCGACCTGCCCATTGCTAGGACTCCATTTCTCGGTACCGCATGCGATGCGGCGATAGCATGCGGGCGCACCAAGGGCAGGCATGGCACCATGGATGACGCCCAGGATCTGCTCCGGGATCTGCTTCGCGCAAGCGCGCGCAACCAATCCACCCATCGAGTGGGTGACCAGGATCACTTGCCGGCATTCGCGCTTGCGCTCAGTCCAGAAAGAAATGATCCGTTCGATACGCTGCCGCAGCCATTTGGCCGATGCGTCGCAGGACTCGAGCCAATTGTAGCCACAGGCATAAACCGGATAGTAATACGCCGCGTGCTTGTCGAGCTCCGCCTCCGTCACCCTGGCGATGCCCCGCACACCCCACTGCGCCGGATCGCACGCCATCACGTTCTTCCAATGGCTGCATATCACACGGACGTTATCCAGCGGATCCATCTCGAACGTGTGATTGAGGCCGACCTGCAAGCCGTACAGCAGCCTGCCATACGAATCCCAATGCACTTCCCCCCACCAGCGCTGCCGCACCTCGGCCTCGGTCGTACCGTAGTTGCGTGCTTCCAGCGGCAAGTGGATATCGCCACGGTTATCCACCTCGAGCGTCCGTGCGTTGAGAATCTTTTGACGCTTCTTCGGATCGAACTCCTTCCACTTGCGCGCCGCCTTCAATCCCTCGAACGTCCCGTTCGGCGCCCGCCACGCCGGCTCGCCCGGATCCAGCACGGCGTTCGCCCGCATCGCCGGACTGGTCGCCGCCCGCAGGTTGCTCCCCATGATTCCGGGCACGACGATGACCGGAATGACTTTCGACGGCGGCAAGGTGAACAGCCCGCGTGTCGTGAACGAGGTGGGGGTCAGGACGGTTCGGCCCGTCCAGCTGCCGTCGGGCTGCGGGACGAGGTTGGGCAAGGGGCGGGTCGGGTCTGCCATGCGCGCTCCGTGGTCTGGGTTGAGTTTGCGTAAAATTCGGGGTCAACGGGCCGGGTCGTCGTCGGGGAGGAAGGCCATGTCGACGTCGCCGATCATTTCGCCGATCAGCAACGAGGTGCGGCCCTGTTCGTCCGTGCGTCCGGTGACGGCGCGGCCGTCTTCGAACGTCGCCTTGTAGCGTTGGTTCGGGACCGGCTTGCCGGTCTGCTGGTGCCGCAGCACCACGTATTCGTCCGTGTGCAGGTGCGACGTCGGCATGCGCACGCCTGCCGGTGCCGCCCCGCCGGGGCCGACCAGGTCGTGCTCCGTCGCCTTGAACACCTGGCGGCCGCTCGTCTGCTGGGTGACCGTGCCGTCGGCCCAGTCGGTCTGCGCGCCCGGCGCGATGATCTTCACGGCCGGCGCTTCCAGTTCGATGCGTTCGGCAGCGATCAGGCTGATGCGGCCCGCCGACTTGATCTGGATATTGCCCACGTGCGTGTGCACGACGATGTCGCCGCGGCCCGCGACGAGGCGCACGCCCAGTTCGTGGGCGAACAGGCTCAGGCGGCGAGCGGCGCGCACGAAAATGTTGGCACCGGCCGCGACCTCGGCGTCGCCTGCGCTGACGACGTCCACCTTGCCGCTCGCGCCCAGTGCCAGGTTGTCGTTGCTGGCGACGATGATGCCGTTCGGCGCCGTCGCGGCCAGGATGGGCTCCCCGCCGCCCGCGGCACCTTCCGCGACGTTGCTGCCCGCATGCCAACGCTTCAGCTTGTCGACGAGGACGGCGAGGCGCCGGCCCGTCGGCTCGTCGTCCGTGTGGACCGCGGCCAGCCTGCCCACTTCGTCGAGGATGCCCTGCATGACGTCGGCCAGGCCCACCAGGCCGGCGCGGTCGAGCTGGCCGCCTTCCGCCTGCGGGCTCGCCTCCGCGCTGATCAGGACGCCCTGGGCGCCGCGCACGGCCACCGCCAGGTCGCTGCGCAGCTCGGCGCCCTCCCCGCGCGGCGTGCCGGTGCCATCGGCGCGCGGACGCGTCAGCCAGCCGAGGTTCAGTTCCGACGTGCCGTGGTCGCTGGCAAGCTGCGCGCTGATCTCGCCGCGCGTGTCGTCGAAGCGCAGCTGGTTGCCGCGCGCGCCCTGGATCTCGTGCGTGCGCGTGCCGGATACGTAGCGGTTGCCCGGCAGCGCGCCCGCCTGGCTGAACGCGGGCGGCGCCGTGCGCTGGTTGTACAGCTGGGCGAGGATGATCGGGCGGTCCGGGTCGCCGCCGAGGAAGGCGACCAGCACTTCGGAACCGACGCGCGGCAGCGACAGCGCGCCGGCCTGCTGCTGGCTGCCGTTGCCGTTGCCGGCCCAGTTGGACGCCACGCGGACCCAGGCCGAATCGGCCGGCGAATCGGACGCGCCGGCGCCGTGCGCATGGCGGTGGTCGGCGACGCGCATGCCGGGGAACCGGATTTTCACGCGGCCCAGCGCGTCGCAATGGACGTCCTCGCCGGCCGGCCCGACGACGATGGCGCTCTGCAGCGGCGGCTGCGGCAGGTCGGTGCGCGGGTCGTACGCGGGCACGATCGAAATGCCGCGCCGGACGGCGGAAAAGCTGACGCGCACGCGCGCCTGTCCGTCGCCCGTGCGCGGGGCCGGCAGCGCGCCCAGCGCCGCATCCGCCGCCACCTGCCTCGCGTGGCGTTCCAGGTCGCGCGGCAGGTTGTTGTCGGCCACCACGTGCAACTCCGTGATCACGAAATCGCGCTCGGCGGCGGGATGGGTGTCGATCTCCGGATGGCCTTCGAGCGCGAAATACTGGCCGGCGCAGAAGTCGCGCACGCTGCCCTCGCCCTGGAAGCACTTCGATTCGAATTCGTGGCGGCTCATGCGCACCTGGCCCAGGCGCCAGTGGTCCTCGACGTCGTTACCCGCGTGCGGCATCTCGATCAGATAGTCGTCCAGCGACGCGGCGAGCATGTTGCCGCTCGGACCCTGGTCCACGTTGCTGCGCGCGGAGGCGGTCATGAACTGCGCGCCGCCGGGATTCTTGTAGTCCCAGCTGTGGCGCGTGGCGACGCCCGGCTGCAGGCGGCGCGCGGCGCGCCAGGAACTGACGGTGTCGCGGCCGTCCGCCATGCTGTCGCGGTGGTAGCGCACCGTGCCGGCCGCGTTCTGCGGCAGGCCGTTCGGGTCGTTGAACAGCACCAGCGTGTGCGCGGGCGTGCGGTCGTGCGCGGGGTCGACGGGGCTGCCGCGGCTGCGGCCCGGCCGGAACACCCAGGCGATGCCGCGCCGCTTGAGCAGGCGGCGCACGAACGCAGCGTCCGACTCGTTGTACTGCATGGTCTGTTCGCGCGGCGGGAACTGGCGCATGTCGAACAGCGGATCGAGTTCGACTTCGAAGGCGTTGGCCAGCACGGTGTTCGACTGGCGCCATTCGGCGCACAGCACCTGCACGATCTCCAGCTCGTTCTGGTAGCGGAACACGCGGCTGTTGGTGCGCTTTTCCATCACGGCGAACACGTCGCGCAAGACGAGCTCGTAGCCGGCCAGGCCGCCGTCCGCATCGCCCGCGCGCGCCTCGGTGACGATGCCGCACACGCTGCGCAGCATGCCGCGGTCGGTGACGAACTGCAGTTCGGCCGGCAGCGCGATCAGGTCTTTCAGCGCGATGTGCGGGCTGCTGGCGAGGCAGGCGACGCGGTAGTCGATGCCGCCGCAGATCGCCTCGTGGCCCACGACCCGCTGGGGCAGCAGCACGTCCTCCGCGAGCTGGCCGCCGTGGGCCAGGCGCAGGCGCAACGGCCGGTGCGCGGTGCTCAGGACCTTCTCGTGCTGCAGAACCCGCAGGAAATCGCTCGCGCTTTCCACTGTCTCTCCCGTGAACACGCCGCGGCTGCGGCACGAGAATGGATTCTTCCATGCTTCAACCGGCGCGAGATTAACGTGCGTCAGGGTGTACAGGAGCGAACTTCGGCGCATGCGGATGGTCCCACGCTGCGCGCCGCGCGGGTGCGCGTCGCGCGCCGGCGCGACTCGATGGAACCGGGCGTGTCCAGGCGCGGTCGCGCCGTCATGAGGGCCGGGTAGGACCCATGGGCTTCATGCGGGCCGCGTAGTCAGCCCAGCAGCGCGGTCAGGCGCGGCATTGTCGCCAGCGCGCTCGCGTGCGTCGCCGCGCGCACGGCGTCCGCATCGAGTCCGCGCATGGCGGCCAGCGCGGCCCCGATCGCGGGCAATTGCTCCGGGCTGTTGCGGCCCGGGTGGACCCACGCCGGCGAGATGTCCGGCGCATCCGTCTCCAGCACGATGGATTCCAGCGGCAGGTCCGCGGCGAGCCGGCGGATCTGCAGCGCGCGCGTAAAGGTCATGGCGCCGCCGAAGCCGAGGTGGAAGCCGGCGTCGATGAAGGCCTTCGCCTGCTGGAAGCTGCCGTTGAACGCGTGCGCGACGCCGCCCGCCGGACGGATCTGGCGCACGTGCTTCAGCACCTGGTCCTGCGAACGGCGCACGTGCGCGAGCACGGGCAGGTCGAAATCGCGCGCGATGCGTAGCTGCTCGCGCAGGAAGCGCTCCTGCTTGTCGCGCATCGCGGGCTCGCACAGCATCGGGATGAAGAAGTCCAGGCCGATCTCGCCAATGGCCACGAAGTTCGGGTCCGCCAGCGACGCCTCGACCTGGCGCCGCAGTTCGGCGAGGTCGTCGTCGGTCGCCTGCGGCACGTAGATCGGGTGGATGCCCAGCGCATAGCTGGCGTTGGGCAGGTCGGCCGCGAGCCCGCGCACGACGTCGAAGTTGGCGCGCGCGACGGCCGGTATCACGATCATGCCGACCCCGAGTTCCTGCGCGCGCCGGGCGATGGCGCGCGAGTCCCCGCCGAATTCGTGGGCGTTGAGGTGGCAGTGCGTGTCGATCCACATGGCAGGGTCAAGCCCCGGCCGGCTGCAGGCCGTGCTCCGTCATGCGCAGCACGCGGTCGCAGCGGCGCGCCAGTTCCGGGTCGTGCGTGACGATGACGAACGCGGTGCCGAGGGTCTTCGACAGTTCCAGCATCAGGTCGAAGATGCCCTGCGCCGTCGAGTGGTCGAGGTTACCGGTCGGTTCGTCGGCCAGCACGCACGCGGGTTCCGTGACGAGGGCACGGGCCAGCGCCACGCGCTGGCGCTCGCCGCCGGACAGTTCGCCCGGCCGGTGGATGGCGCGCTTCGTCAGGCCCACGCGCGCCAGGATCGCCTCGGCGCGCGCGACGGCGTCCTCGCGCTTCATGCGCCGGATCAGCAGCGGCATCGCGACGTTGTCCAGCGCCGTGAACTCCGGCAGCAGGTGGTGGAACTGGTAGACGAAGCCGAGCGAGCGGTTGCGCAGCTCGCCGCGGCGCGTCTCCGACAGGGTCGCGAAGTCCTCGCCCTGCAGGGTGACGCTGCCCGTGCTGGGCGTGTCCAACCCGCCCAGGATGTGCAGCAGCGTGGACTTGCCGGACCCGGACGCGCCCACGATGGCCACGCGCTCGCCGCGGCCGATCGAGAAATCGATGTTGTCCAGCACCTGGACCGAGTAATCGCCCTGGCGGAAGGTCTTGCCGACGTTGCGGCAGGCCAGTACAGCCGTATTCACATTCATGTCATTCATAGCGGAGTGCCTCCGCCGGTTTCACGCGCGACGCGGACCAGCTGGGGTAGATGGTCGCGACGAAGGCCAGCAGCACCGAGACGCCGCCGATCTTGAAGACGTCCGGCCAGCGCAGGTCGGACGGGATTTCGCTGATCAGATAAATATCCTTGGACAGGAACTGCACACCGAGCAGGTGTTCGATGAACGGCACGATGACGTCGATGTTCAGCGCCACCAGCACGCCCAGGCCCACGCCGGCCGCGGTGCCCATGATGCCGACGAGGGCGCCCTGGATCATGAAGATCTTCGTGATCGAACGCGGCGATGCGCCGAGGGTGCGCAGGATGGCGATGTCGGGCTGCTTGTCGGTCACCGTCATGACGAGGGTCGAGACGAGGTTGAACGCGGCCACGGCGATGATCAGCGTGAGGATGATGAACATCATGCGCTTTTCCGTCTGCACGGCGGCGAACCAGTTGGCGTTCAGCTGCGACCAGTCGCGCATCATCAGCTCGCCCGACATGCTGCGCTTGAGTTCCTGCGCGACGAACGGGGCCTGGTGCATGTCGGCGATGCGCAGGCGCAGGCCATTGGGCGCGTCGATGCGCACCATGCGCTGCGCGTCCTCGATGTTGATGAAGGCGAGCGCCGAATCGAATTCGTAGTGGCCGGCCTCGAAGATGCCGCTCACCGTAAAGACGCGCGAGCGCGGGACCATGCCGGCCGGCGTCGTCTGGCCCTGCGCCAGCAGCATGTTGACCTTGTCGCCGATGCCCACGCCGAGCGAGCGCGCGAGCGCGTAGCCCATGACGATGTTGTACTCGCCGGGCCTGAGGCTCTCGATGCTGCCCTGGCGGATCTGCTTCGCCACGTCCGACACCTTGTGCTCTTCCGACGGCAGGATGCCGCGGATGACGGCCGGCTTCATCGTGTCCTCGCGCACCAGCAGGCCCTGCGTCTCGACGAACGGCGCGGCGCCGCGCACGGCCGGGTTGCGGAAGGCTTCCTGCTCGGCCTGGCGCCAGTTCGGCATGGTGCCGCTCGCGTCGAACACTTCGATGTGCGCGAGCACGGACAGCATGCGGTCCGTGACCTCTTTCTGGAACCCGTTCATCACCGACAGCACGACGATCAGGGCGGCCACGCCGAGGGCGATGCCGGACACGGAGATCAGCGAGATGAAGGAAATGAAGCTGTTGCGGCTGCTGCGCTTGCCGGCGCGCGTGTAGCGCAAGCCGACCAGCCATTCGTACGGCAGTTTGTGGATGAGACTCATGGGCTCCAGGGTAAATGCTTTGGTCCCGCAGTTTGCCACACAACGCTCATCCATGTGGGGCGTTGTCACAATTGGAAGTACTTTTTCTATCTTGCACACATCATAAAATGTCCGGAACTCCGGGCGCGGCAAGACTATCGAACGCAGACAGGAGGCCCACCATGGCATTTTCCGTCTTCGATTCGAAGGGCACGCCGCTCGACCGGCAGCACACCACGTGGCGCGACATGGTGCGCAAGCCGATCAGCAAGCTGGACGACGATGCCTTTACCCGCATGCGCATCATCCTCATGAACGGCATCGAGCTCGAGGCCCTGCGCTTCTCGCACATGGCCGCGCGCTGCAACATGGCGCTGCGCCAGCCGCTGGCCGACGTCAGGCGGGTCGAGCAGCACCAGGCAACGATGGTGAACTGGCTGCTGTCGCCCGATCATTCTCCGCTCGAGACGACCATCGCCTACGAACAGCTCGCCATCGAGCTGACGGCGAGCGTGGCCCGGGCCGAGCCGGACGACTACTTGTCCCAGGTCTACCGTTTCGGCCTGCTGGAAGACTTCGACCACCTGTACCGCTACGCGGCGCTGCTCGACCGCGTGGAGGGCAAGGATGCGAACAATATCCTGCAGAGCTATACGGACATTCTCCCCGGCCGCCCCACGCCCGAGCACCACCGCGCCCCGCGCGACGACCTGCGCATGCCGTACGACCGCAGCATGGCCACGATGCTCAGCAAGCTGCACGCGCTGACGATCACGGCGGCCGAGGCGCAGACCCACAACTATTATATGAACGTGGGCCCGGCGTTCGCCGACCCGGTCGCGCGCCAGCTGTATGCGGAGATCGCCTCGGTGGAGGAACAGCACGTCACGCAATATGAATCGCTGCTGGACCCGACGGAGACGTGGGTCGAGCAGTGGATGCTGCACGAGGCGAACGAGTGCTACACCTATTACAGCTGCGTCGAAACGGAGACGAACCACCACGTCAAGGCCGTGTGGGAGCGGTGCCTCGACTACGAGCTGGGCCACTTCCACATGGCCGCCGACGCCTTCCGGCGCTACGAGCGGCGCGATCCGGCCGAGATCGTCGGCGATTTTTCGGGCCCGATCCCGTTCCGCAGCCAGCGCGACTACGTGCGGCAGGTGCTGGCCAGCGAAGTCGACCTGCGCGCGCTGGGCACGCAATTCGTGCCGAAGGCGCACGAAGACCAGGCCAGCATCGATTACCGGCGGCAGATGAACCGCGACGGCTCGCCCAGCGAGGCGGTGGCGGCCGGCTACGTGTGGACGCCGGGCACGGAACTCGTGAGCCATGGCGCGGCCACCACGACGGCCGTCACGACGACCCTGCCCGCCAACCAGGGTGGCGTCGTCCAGCCCTGAACCGCAACGGAGACACCATGGCACAGCAGACCGAACACCTCGGCATGAACCGGACGGGCGTGCAGATGTCGCCCATCGACACGGCGGCCATGCAGGGCAGCGACAACGCGCCGATCCGCGGCGCGCCGGGCGACGAGCGCGCCCTGCTGGACGCGCGCGAAGCACTCATTATGGACGCCGGCGACATCGGCTCCATCCCCATGCCGGGCTCGGTGGCGGGCGCCGTCAGCATGGGCATGCACATGCTCAAGGGCGACCGGCCGCAGATCCTGCTCGACAAGCTTGGCGAACGCCTGGCGTTCGAACGCACGGGCACCCGTCTTTACGACGCGCTGCTGGCGAAATGCGACGTGCTGCAGGGCGGCCCGGCCGGCATGACGCGCGACCACGTCGCCGCCATCCGCCGCGACGAAGCCCGCCACTTCCTGCTGCTGAAGGAGGCGATCGAATCGCTGGGCGGCGACCCGACGGCGCAGACGCCCAGCGCGGACGTGACCGGCGTCGAGTCCCTGGGGTTCGTGCAAGTGCTGAACGATCCGCGCACGAGCCTGGCCCAGTCGCTGCACGCGCTGCTGACGGCCGAGCTGGCCGACCGCGCCGGCTGGGAGACGCTGATCGCGCTCGCAGGCGAGGCCGGCCAGGACGACCTCGTGGCCGGCTTCACGCTGGCGCTGGAAGACGAGCACCGGCACCTGGTGCTCGTCCAGGGGTGGTATCACGACGCCATCGGGCTGACGCCCGTTCCCGGGATGCTGCCGCCGGGCGGGTCGGCCGGGATGCCGCCCGATTCGACGACCGCGCCCACGACGTCGCCGGACGTGACGACGCCGGGACCGGGGGCGGACATCTGAGTCCATTTCGCCTAAAATAGAGGGATGGCCCACATTTCGCTCGTCCTGCCGTTCGCCCTCCCCGCTCCCGAATTCGCGCCCGACCTGACCCGTGCCCTGCAGGCGCCGGCGCTGGCCGCGCTGTTGTCGAAAATATCAGATGCGCGCTACCGCCCGCTGGACACCGACGCCCGCGTCCTGCCCTATGAGCTCTGGATCGCGCGGGCGCTGGGTGTCGCGCACGGACTCGTCCCGGGAGTCGCGACCAGCGCGATGCGCGGCGTCGGCCTCGATCCGGACGACGGCATGTGGTTCGTCGTGAACCCGACCCATATCCAGATCGCGCGCACGCATTTGCAGATGGGCGACATGCGCCAGCTCGACCTGCGCGAGGACGAAGCGCGCGCCCTGTTCGACAGCGCCCGCCCCTGCTTCGAGGACGCCGGCTACGCGCTCGCGTGGGGCGCCCACGACACCTGGTTCATGCGCGCGGACGACTGGACGGAGATCACGACGGCGAGCCCGGATGCGGCAGTGAACATGAACCTGACGGACTGGATGCCATCCGGCCCGCAGGCGCGCGCGTTCCGCAAGCTGCAGAACGACGTGCAGGTGACGTGGTTCACGGATCCGGCCAACGCGGCGCGCGAGGCGCGCGGCCAGTTGCCGATCAATTCCTTCTGGCCGTGGGGGAATGCGAGCATGGCGACCGAACACGCCCAGCAGCTGGTGGCGAAGGTCTCCGGCAAGCCGCTCGTACGCCCGCGCGTGGCGGCGTTCGACACGCCCGGCTGGCTGACGGCGCTGGCCGACCGCCGCCTGGACACCCTGGCCGGCCTCGATTCGATCCTGGACGAGGATGGCCACTGGCTGCTCGCCTGCGGCAACGTGGCGGCGTCCGGTATCGCGGCCGACTGGCATGGCTGGCTGCAGCAGATGCAGCGCCTGGAGACCGAGCTGTTCGCGCCTTTGCTGGCCGCATTGAAATCCGGCCGCATCAAGGAAGTGCGCCTCGTGCTGAGCCACCGCGACGGCCACCTCGAAACGACGACGACCCCGCTGGCGCAACGTAAATTCTGGCGCCGCCCCACCCTGGAACGACTGCTTTGAAAACCCGCATCACCATCCGCCCCTGCCCCGTACGCCAGTCCGAAATGCTGCGCCAGGGCGGCATCCACCCCGTCCTCGCGCGCGTGTTTGCGTCCCGCGGCCTGACCGACCCGCGCGAGTTGGCCGTCGAGCTGCAAGCGCTGGTACCGCCCGGCGCGCTGCGCCAGATCGACGCGGCGGCCGTCTACCTCGCCGACGCCATCGCGGCCGGCAAGAAGATGACCATCGTCGCCGACTACGACTGCGACGGCGCCACCGCCTGCGCCACGGCGATCCGCGGCCTCACGGCGATGGGCGCGCGCGTCGACTACATCGTGCCGAACCGCTTCGAGTACGGCTATGGCCTGACGCCGGAAATCGTCGAACTGACGGCGCGCGAGAAATCCCCGGACATCATCATCACCGTCGACAACGGGATCGCCAGCATCGACGGCGTGGCGGCGGCGAAGGCGCGCGGCATCGACGTCGTCGTCACCGACCACCACCTGCCCGGCGACGCGCTGCCGGACGCGCGCGTGATCGTGAACCCGAACCAGCCGGAATGCGGCTTCCCCAGCAAGAACCTGGCCGGCGTCGGCGTCGTGTTCTACGTGCTGCTGGCCCTTCGGGCGGAACTGCGCCGGCGCGGCGTGTTCGACGCGCAGACACAGCCCAAGCTCGACAACCTGCTCGACCTCGTCGCGCTGGGCACCGTCGCCGATGTGGTGAAACTCGACACGAACAACCGCATCCTCGTCGCGCAAGGCCTCAAGCGCATGCGCGCGGGCCGCATGCACGCGGGTGTCGCGGCGCTGTTCCGCGTGGCGGGCCGCGAGGCGCGCTGCGCGTCGCCGTTCGACCTCGGCTTCGCCCTCGGTCCGCGCCTGAACGCCGCCGGCCGCCTGGAAGACATGTCGCTCGGGATCGAATGCCTGATCACGGACGACGAGGGCCGCGCCTGGGCCATCGCGCAGGAACTCAACGACATCAATTTGAAGCGGCGCGAGATCGAGGCCGACATGCAGGGTACGGCGCTGTTGCACCTGGACGATTTCAAGCCGGCGGACGCCAGCACCATCGCCGTGTTCGACGACGGCTGGCACCAGGGCGTGATCGGCATCGTCGCCTCGCGCCTGAAAGAGAAATTCTACCGCCCGACGATCACGTTCGCGCCCGCGGGCGACGGCTGGATCAAGGGTTCCGGCCGCTCGATCCCGGGCTTCCACCTGCGCGACGCGCTGGACCTGGTGTCGAAGAAGGTGCCGGGGCTGATCGACAAGTTCGGCGGCCACGCAATGGCGGCCGGCCTGTCGATCCGCGGCGACCATTTCGACACGTTCGCGCAGGCGTTCGAAGCCGTCGGCCGCGCGTGGCTGACGGAGGCGCAGCTGGAGCGTATCGTCGAGACGGACGGCCCGCTGGAAGACGATTTCTACAGCACGCAATTCATCGAACTGCTGGACGGCCAGGTCTGGGGCCAGGGGTTCGCGCCGCCCGTGTTCTGCGACGAATTCCGCGTCGTCAGCCAGCGCATCCTGAAGGACAAGCACCTCAAGCTGCTGCTGGAGCGGAACGGGCGGCGCTACGATGCCATCTGGTTCGGGCATACGGATGCGCTGGGCGACAAGGCGCGGGTGGCGTTCAGGCTGGATGCCAATGAATACAATGGCGTGACCAAGGTGCAGCTGCTGGTGGAGCACGCGGAACCCGTATAACCCGTCGTCCCCGCGAAAGCGGGGACCCATACTGAGCAACCGACTTCGGAACCTCAGAATGGATTCCCGCCTGCGCGAGAATGACGGTTTTACGTTACGGGCCTAGCGGGTAAAAATCGGCGCCTGCGTCACCGCCCCCATCCCTTCGCCCAGGTAGAAACTCGGATGCGGCGGCTGGTTATACCCGGCATTCTGCCCCGCCACCTGCGCGCGATACTGCGGATCGTGCATCAAGGTCGGAATGCGCGCAGTGGTCGGCGCCGTCGTCGTGAACACGAGCAGCGCCGAGTTGTCCGCCGTGCGCCACACGACTTCCTCGCGCCAGTCGCCGAGGATGTCGGCCGACAGCACCGGCGTCGCCTTGGTGCCGTTGTTCGATGCCGCCCCGTACGGCGCGCCGTCGAGCAGGCGCACGACGCTCCCCGTCGCCGGCTGCCATTTGTTGATGACGGTGCCGTCGAGCAGTTCGCGGCCCAAGTCGCCATCCCACCAGCTGGCGAAATTCATGTTCCCCGGACGCGCCGCGGAGATCTGGTGGCCGTTCGCCGCCATCAGGCCGCCGCGCGACGCCCAGCATTCCTCGCCCAGGTAGTTCGGATCGATGTCCGCGCACACGCCGCGGCCGACGTCGGCGCCGCTGCCGCTGACGCCCCACAGGATCTGGCCCGTCGCCGCGTCGTGCATCTCGGAGCCGGTGGCGCCGTAGCAGGACGGCGTCTCGTGCACCATGTACGCCTGCAGGCCCGCGCGGGTCGGGTCGAGTTTGCCGACGTGCAGCGCGTCGCCGTGGCACAGGCCGGTGCTGTACAACATGTGGCCGTCGCTGCCGATCGCGGCCGCGCCGTAGACGATATCGTCGCGGCCGTCGCCGTCGACGTCCGCCACCGCGAACCAGTGCGAGCCCTGGCCGCGGACGGCGCTGCCTTCCTTGTCCGTGTCGAACACCCAGCGGCTGGAGAGTACGCCGTCGCGGTAATCCCATGCCGCGACCACGGCACGCGTGTAATAGCCGCGCGAGAAGATGGCGCTGGGCCGGCGGCCGTCCAGGTAGGCGACGCCGCCCAGGAAACGGTCGACGCGGTTGCCATAGTTGTCGCCCCACGCGGCCACCGAGCCGCGCGCCGGCAGGTAGTCCGTGGTCGCCAGCGCCTTGCCCGTGCGGCCATCGAACACGGTCAGGTACTCGGGACCGGACAGGATGTAGCCGTTCGCGTTGCGGAAGTCGGCATTGGCGTCGCCGATCACCTTGCCCTGGCCGTCGACGGTGCCGTCGGCCGTCTTCAGCATCACCTCGGCCCTGCCGTTGCCGTCGAAGTCGTAGGCGACCACCGTCGTGTAATGGGCGCCCGCGCGGATGTTGCGGCCCAGGTCGATGCGCCACAGCCGGGTGCCGTCGAGCCGATAGGCGTCGACATACGTGTTGCCGGTATAGCCCGACTGCGAATTGTCCTTGGCATTGGTCGGCTGCCATTTGACGATCAGCTCGTACTGGCCGTCGCCGTCCAGGTCGGCCGGTGTGCCGTCGTTGATATCGTACGTGTAGGCCTCGCCCTTCGGCGTGACGCCGCCGGCCGGCCGCTGCACGGGGATGCGAAGGACGGGTTGGCTCCACGTGGCGCCGGCCGCTTCGTCCTTCTTTTCGTGCCCGTCGACGATTGCGCGCACGGTGTAGCGGGCCGCCGGCGTGCCGTTCGTGTCAATGAAATTGCTCGCCGTAAGCGGCGCACCGTTCAGGCGGACGCCGTCGCGGTAGAGGTTGAAACGGGTGTCGGGGTCGTCGACGCCCAGCACGCGCCAGCTGACGAAGACGCCGCTGCCGGTGGCGACGGCGACGACGCCGCGGTCGAGTTTTTCAACCTGCTTGCCCTGCGCGGCAAACGCGGATTGCGTGAGGGCGAGCGCCAGCAGCCCTAGCGGTGCAACGGTTCGGATCGGTATCATGTCTCCAGCCTGCTCGTCGTTGTTGTCGGGCGTTCGAGTATCTGGATTGGCCTGGCGAGTGTCAATTCGCTCCAGGCAAGCAGTCACAATGTTCAGCGGGCCGGTTACTTGTTCTTGCCACACTGACAGGGCGGCGCCTCGCCCCGGTCGAACACGATCTTCCACCGCCCCGGCGCTTCCAGCCGCCAGATCGAGTTGTAGCGTCCGACCACCTTGCCGCTGGGGTCGTAGACGGGCCCGCCGCTATAGGCCAGGGTGCCGGAATCCACGACTTCCACCTGCTCCGGCTCCCACGAGAATGGCGCGCGTTCGTCCTCGTAATACTTGCGCCACGCATTCGCGACAGCCTCGCGCCCGCGCAGCGGGGTCGGACCGGAAAAGAAGATGGCCTCGTCGGCCAGGAACGACATGAACGCGGCGTGGTCGCGCGCCTTCATCGTCGCGGCAAAGGCACGCTCGATGTCTGCTACCTGTTTCTTCAGCTCGTCGTGCGACGGCCGCGCCGCGCTCGCCATAGCCAGCATCAGCATGCTGATGCACATGACCCCAATCGACAGCAGACGCATCGCGCCCCCCTTTAATGTCGTTGTCCAGGATGATGATTTGACAAGCGTTGAATTCTGGCACGGCAATTCGGTTTGTACAAGACGCTTGCGCGACGTCCGAAAGCGGAGTATATATAGTCCATAACCGGAGAATTCCTCATGAGCTTCGCTTACGCCTACCCCAAGAGCCGGTTCGAACCGGCGGTACTCGTCGACCTGTCCGCCCGCTCGGAACGCGAACGGCTGTCGGAATCGGCCCTGAAAGGCTTCTTTCGCCTGGCCGGCGCCTGGCAGATCCGCGACGAGGATGCGCGCGAGCTGCTCGGCGGCCTGTCGTCGTCCTCGTTCTACGAATGGAAGAAGCACCCCGCGCGGGTGCTGGAAGTCGACCGCATCACCCGCATCTCCTACCTGCTCGGCATCTATAAAGCCCTGCACATCCTGTACGGCGACAAGCTCGCCGACGACTGGATCCACCTTCCCAACACCAATCCCATCTTCAACGGCCGCACGCCGCTGGCCTACATGCTGGGCGGCGGCCTGCTGGCGATGCAGACCGTGCGCCGCCTGCTCGACGCCCGCCGCGGAGGGCTGTGAGTGAAACTCATCCCCCGTTTGACGGCGTTGCGGCAATTCGATACGTGCCGCCTGATCCCGTCGCGCTTCGCCGACCTCGAAGATTCCGTGCTGGCCCCGCTGGCCGATGACGACGGCATGCTGCGCGACCTGTTCGACCTCGACAACGCCACCAACGACCGCCTGCGCGGCGAATCGGGCCTGCTGCCCGGCATCGGCGTCGACGAACTCGTGTTCGGCGTGCCGAACTTCCGCATCATCAACGCGGCCTACACGTATGCGCGCCCGGAAGGCAGCCGCTTCAACGACGGCGAACGGGGCGCGTGGTATTGCGCGTTCGAGGTCGAGACGGCGCTGGCCGAGGTGGCGTTCCACAAAACCGTCGAATACCAGGAAATCGGCCGCTTCGACGACAGCGTGAGTTACCAGGCCCTGCTGGCCGATTTCAGCGCCGGCTTCCACGACCTGCGCGGCGCCGACGCGTGGGACGACTGCCTCGCGGCCGACAGCTATGTCGCGTCGCAGGCGCTGGCGGCGGAGTTGCTGGAGGCGGGTTCGATGGGCGTCATCTACCCGAGCGTGCGCCGGCCCGAGGGCACGAATCTCGCATGCTTCCGCCCCGCATTGGTCGGCAATGTCCGCAAGGGGCATGCATATCGGTTAACATGGGCGGGTTCGCCGCTTCCCGCCATCGAACCCCTCTGAACCAGACACCACCATGAAAACCGATCCGCTCAAAGACACCGAACTGCACGACAAGATCAACCGCGAGACCGCCCGCGTGCACTGGTCCGAACTCGAACGCCATTTCGCCCACGGTGCCGTCGTGTATGTGAGCGAAGAACTGGACCTCGTCGAAGTCGCGCTGCGCATCGCCCATGATGACAAGGATGCCATCGGCCGCTGGATGAACGACGGCAAGGTTGCCAAGGTATCCGACGTGCAGGCCAGCACCTGGCAGGCGTCCGACACCCTGTTGTGGGCCTCCGTCGTGAGCCCGTTCGTGCTCGTGCAGCCGGAAAAGCACGCTGTCCACTGAGAAAGTGTTGGCCAGCAAGCACATTACCGTACAGCAACTAGATTTTAAGAAATGTGATCCCTCCGAATCCGCTATACTGGCGTGAAGTGAGGAAGTTTATGCAAAGCAACTTACAAGAAGACGACCCGATCCTGACCACGAGCGAAGTCGCGCGCCTGCTCGGCGTGGCGACGAGCACCGTGCAAATCTGGATGGAAAGCGGCGCGATCGAATCGTGGAAGACGCCGGGCGGACACCGCCGTACGCGTCTCTCCCTCGTGCAAGGCCTGATGCATGGCGACGACCAGGCCCGGTCGACCCCGAACCCCAGCACGGACAAGGAATACCAGCCGGCGCCGCAACCGGGCTACCCCATCGGCGTCGGCGAACGTTCGCGCCTCGCCGCGCTGGCCGCCACCGGCCTCGTCGACACCGACGAGGAAGCCCGCTTCGACCGCCTCGTCCGCCTCGCTTCGATGGTGACCGGCTCGCCGATCGCCCTGATCTCCCTGCTGACGTCGACCCGCCAGTGGTTCAAGGCCCGGGTCGGCCTCGCCGCCCGCGAGACGCCGCGCGACTGGGCGTTCTGCTCGCACGCGATCCTGAAAAACGAACTGTTCGTCGTCGAAGACGCGATGGAAGACGAGCGCTTTCGCACGAATCCGCTCGTGCTGCAGGAACCGCACATCCGTTTCTATGCCGGCGTGCCGCTGCGCGACAAGTCCGGCCAGCCGCTCGGCACCTTGTGCGTGATCGACCGCGAACCGCGCCGCCTGCGCGCGGCCGAAGTACAAGGCCTCATCGACCTGGCCGAGATCGCCTCGAGCGAGATCCAGGCCACGGGCCGCAACGTCCGCAACTGATCAATGCCGGTGCGCGCGGTGCGCCAGCGCGTGCGCGGCCGCGCGCATGAGCATATCCGCCCGCTGCGGGTCCGGCTCGGACAGCGCCAGCTCCTGTAACGCTTCCGGATACTCCAGCTCGGCAGCCCGCGCCAGCCACGCGCGCGCGGCCGCCGCATCCGGAGGGCCGCCTTCCCCGTCCGCCAGCATGTGCGCCAGCAGGAACATCGCGGCGGGTTCGCCGCCTTCCGCCCGTTGTTGCAGGCGGCGCCGCGCGGCGGCGGCGTCCCCGCCCGCAGGCCGCGCCAGCGCCGCCCGCAGCCTCGCCGCAAGCAATCTCGTCATTTCGACAGGTCGACCGCGTACAGCGCGATCCCTTTGCCCTGGCCGTCGTCGGCGCGCACTTCCGTGACGTTGTCGATGCCTGCCGCGCGCGCCAGGTCCAGCTTGCCCGGCGGCGCGTGGAACACGACCGGCCCGGCCGTCGTCACGGGCGTGAAGCGCCAGCTGCGCGCGGCGCCGTCGGCCGCCCGCGTGAGCCGCTTGTGCGCGCGGATCCAGGCGATGAGCACGTCGCGGTTCGCGTCCGGCGACGCGAGCACGGTCTTGCTGCCATCGAGACCCGGGAAGTTGCCGCCGCCGCTCGCGCGGTAGTTATTCGTCGCGACGAGGAACGCCTGGCCGCTCGCGACCGGCTTGCCCTGCCACGTGAGGTTGCGGATGCGCTGGCCGGGCGGGCGCGTCACGTCGATCTCGTAGTGCAGATCCGCGTCGGTGACCGTGTCGAAGTTATAGCTGGGGAAGCCGCCGTTGACGAGCTCCTGCGGTTCGGCGCGCGCCGGGTCGATCGTGTTGAAACGGTGCGCCGCCTTTTCCAGCCACGCCGTCAGCGCCGCACCGTCCACGTTGACCGCGTACAGCGAATTCGGATACAGGTACAGGTCCGCCGCATTATTCAGCGCGAGGCTGCCGGGCGCCACGTCCGTGTAATCGCCCGGTCCAGCCGCGCCGGCCTTGAATGCGGCGGACACGGACAGCACCGGCAGGTTCGCGTACTGCGGCAGGTTCGCCTTCACGTAGGCGCGCACGTAATCCGCCTGCGCGGCGTTGACGGGCTGGATCGCGGACGGATCGCCCACGTCGGCGAAATACGTCGACATGCGGAAGTCCGTGCTGCCGACCGGCGTTTTCACATAGCGTATCGTCGCCTCGTGCTCGGCGCGCACGAGGTCGAGCACGGCCGGGTCGGCGGCCACATACGATTTGTCCGCCCGCTGCGTGGCGCGCGTCTCGACGACGGTATTGTCACGGGCGATCGTCCAGCCCTTGCCGTCGTGGCGCAGGTCGAAGCGGATCACGCCGAGGTTCTTGCCCCACAGGCTCGCCATCACGGTCGGCACGCCGAACACGGTGCCGCGCGCCTTGTCGACGTTCGGGAGATTGAACTGCGCCACCGTGCTCGTGGGGTTCGGGAACTGCTGGTGCGCGTGGCCCAGCAGCAGCGCGTCGATGCCGGGCACCTGCGCGAGGTAGTAATTCCCGTTTTCCATCGTGGGCGAGTACGGGCTCGCATCGAGGCCGCCGTGCGAGATCGCGACGATCACGTCGGCGCCCTTCCTGCGCATCTCCGGAATGTAGCGCCGCGCCGTCTCGACGACGCCTTCCGTGGTGACGCGGCCTTCCAGCCAGCGCTTGTCCCAGGACAGGATCGTGGGCGTGGTGAAGCCGATGATGCCGACCTTGACCGTCGCCTCGACGGGCTTTCCGGCGGCGTCCTCGGCGTGCACGCGCTTCTCGATGATGCGGTACGGCGCGAACAGGGGCTGGTGCGTCCTGACGCTGACGACGTTCGCCAGCACGATCGGGAAACCGGGGCCGGCGCATGGCTTCTGCGAGCGCGGGACGCCGGGCACGTCGAAGCGGTTGCCCGTGACCTGGCCGAGAAAACCCAGGCCATAGTTGAAATCGTGGTTGCCGACGCCGCCGCCGTCATAGCCGAGCCGCTTCATCACCTTGTGGATGCCCAGCAGCTCGCCGCATTTCACCGGCGCGACGACGGCCTGGTAATCGCCCAGCGCACTGCCCTGGATCGTGTCGCCGTTGTCGAGCAACACCGTATTCGGGAAGTCGCGCCGCGCCTGGGCGATCAGGGTCGCCGTGCGGTCCAGGCCCAGCGACGGGTCGGCCGCCAGCTTGAAATAATCGTAACCGACGACGTTCGCGTGCAGGTCGGTGGTCTCCAGGATCGCGAGCGTGGCATGAGTGCCTGCTGGCAAAGGTGCACGCGGCACAGGCGCCGCGCCGGCCGCGGAGGCCATGGCCGCGAGCGGCAGCAGGCGGAACAGATGGGAAAGGTGGCGCGTCATGGGCTCGCATCATAAAGCATGCGCGCACTAAGGTATAATCTCCGGTTCGATTCAACCACAGAAAATTGCCACAGACCATGGAAGCTGAACGCATCAATGCCCTCTCGTCCCTGCTGAACGACCTGACCAGCCGTGAAGCCGAACTTCGGAGGTATCTTTGACTTCGACCGCAAAGCGGAGAAGTTAGAGCAGGTCAACCAGGAACTGGAAGACCCCGCCATCTGGAACGACCAGAAACGCGCCCAGGACATGGGCCGCGAGAAGAAGGCGCTGGAAGGCGTCGTCCTCACGCTGGAAAAGGCGCGCGCCGACCTGGCGGACGCGTCCGACCTGTTCGAGATGGCCCGCGAAGAAGGCGATGACGCCACGATCGAATCGGTCGAAGGCGATGCCGACGAGATCAAGAAGGTCATCGAGGCGATGGAATTCCGTCGCATGTTCAGCAACCCGATGGACCACGCCAGCTGCTTCATCGACATCCAGGCCGGCGCCGGCGGCACCGAGGCCCAGGACTGGGCGTCGATGCTGATGCGCCAGTACCTGCGCTATTGCGAGCGCAAGGGCTTCAAGGCCGAGGTGATGGAATTGTCCGAGGGCGAGGTCGCCGGCATCAAGACGGCCACCATCAAGGTCGAGGGCGAGTACGCCTACGGCCACCTGCGTACGGAAACCGGCGTGCACCGCCTCGTGCGCAAGTCGCCGTTCGACTCCGCCAACGGCCGCCACACGTCGTTCTCGTCGATCTTCGTGTACCCGGAAGTGGACGAGTCGATCGAAATCGACATCAACCCGGCCGACGTCCGCATCGACACGTACCGCGCGTCCGGCGCGGGCGGCCAGCACATCAACAAGACCGACTCCGCGGTGCGCCTGACGCACGCCCCGTCGGGCATCGTCGTGCAGTGCCAGAACGACCGCTCGCAGCACCGCAACAAGGCCGAAGCGTTCGACATGCTGCGCGCGAAGCTGTTCGAGCTGGAGCTGCGCAAGCGCATGGCCGAGCAGCAGAAGCTGGAAGATTCGAAGACCGACGTGGGCTGGGGCCACCAGATCCGTTCGTACGTCCTCGACCAGTCGCGCATCAAGGACTTGCGCACCGGCTTCGAGACCGGCAACACGAAGAACGTGCTGGACGGCGACCTCGACGACTTCATCTCCGCTTCGCTGAAGCAAGGGGTGTAAGCCGATGGCCTTCATCTTCGACATGGACGGCACCATCGTCGACAACATGGCGTTCCACACGGATTCCTGGCTGGCGTTCTTCGAGCGCCACGGCAAGACGTACGACGCCGACGCGTTCTTCCGCGAGACGGCGGGCGCGCAGGGCCGCGAGATCCTGCGCGAGCGCCTCGGCCCGGAGATCACGGACGACGAGATCGCCGTGCTGGCGCACGAAAAAGATGCGCTGTACCGCGAGATGTATGGCCCGCACCGCAGCGCGATCCAGGGCTTCGAGGACTTCGTGACGGCCGCGCGCGCGCAAGGCGTGAAGCTGGCGGTGGCGACGTCCGCCCCGCCCGCGAACATCGTCTTCACGCTCGACGAGCTGGACCTGCGCCGCCATTTCGACACCGTCGTCGGCGCGGCCGACGTCGCGCGCGGCAAGCCGCATCCGGACGTATTCCTGAAAGCGGCCGAGAAGCTGGGCGTGGACCCGCGCAGCTGCATCGTGTTCGAAGACGCGCCGATGGGCGTGGAAGCGGCGCGCCGCGCCGGCATGAAGGCCGTCGTCATCACGACCACCCTGCCCGCCGACGCGTTCCGCGAATTCGACAACGTGATCCGCATCGTCGAACACTACGAAGACCTGAACGTCGGCGACGTGCGCGTCGGCGACCTGCTCGGCACCCCATGATCCCAAACTAGACCGATACTGACATGAGCACCGAAAACCAAGAACAACAACACGAGCCGTCGACTCTCGCGGCCGAAGACAACAAGATCATCGCCGAGCGCCGCGCCAAGCTGGCCGCGATCCGCGAAAAAGGCATCGCGTTCCCGAACGACTTCGTCCCGCAGCACAAGGCGGCCGATCTCACCGGGCAGTTCGGCGGCTGGACCCGCGAACAGCTGGAAGCGGAACCGCAGCAGGTCGTGCTGGCCGGCCGCATGATGCTGAAGCGCGAAGCGGGCAAGAAGGCCGCCTTCGCGACGCTGCAGGATGCGTCGGGCCCGCGCGCCGACGGCCGCATCCAGATCTACGTCACCCTGGACAACACGGGCGAAGAGGCGATGGAAGCGCTGCGCCACTACGACCTGGGCGACATCCTCGGCGTCGTGGGCACGCTGTTCAAGACCAAGACCGACGAACTGACCGTCAAGGTCACGACGCTGCGCCTGATCACCAAGGCCCTGCGTCCGCTGCCGGACAAATTCCACGGCCTCGCCGACCAGGAAACGAAGTACCGCCAGCGCTACGTCGACCTGATCATGAACGAGGAAACGCGCCGCACGTTCAAGGCGCGCACGGCCGCGATCTCGTCGATCCGCCGCTTCATGCAGGACCACGGCTTCATGGAAGTCGAGACGCCGATGCTGCACCCGATCCCGGGCGGCGCCGCGGCAAAGCCGTTCATCACGCACCACAACGCGCTCGACATGCAGATGTTCCTGCGCATCGCGCCGGAGCTGTACCTGAAACGCCTCGTCGTGGGCGGCTTCGATCGCGTGTTCGAGATCAACCGTAACTTCCGCAACGAGGGCGTGTCGATCCGCCACAATCCGGAATTCACGATGATGGAGTTCTACGCCGCGTGGACCGACTACAAGTGGCTGATGGACTTCACGGAAGCCGTGATCCGCCAGGCCGCCATCGACGCGCACGGCACGGCCGACCTGACGTACGGCGGCCGCGCGCTCGATCTGTCGAAGCCGTTCCATCGCCTGACGATCGTCCAGGCCATCAACAAGTTCGCCCCGCACTACACGGACGAACAGCTGCACGACATGGACTTCCTGAAGGCGGAGCTGGCGAAATTCGGCGTCAAGCCGCACGTCATCTCGGGCCTGGGCGCGCTGCAGCTGTCGCTGTTCGAAGAGACGGCGGAAGCGCAGCTGTGGGAACCGACCTTCATCATCGACTACCCGGTCGAAGTGTCGCCGCTGGCGCGCGCATCGGACTCGCGCGAAGGCATCACGGAGCGTTTCGAGCTGTTCATGGTCGGCCGCGAGATCGCCAACGGTTTCTCGGAGCTGAACGATCCGGAAGACCAGTCGGCACGCTTCCTGGCCCAGGTCGAAGCGAAGCAGGCGGGCGACGAAGAGGCGATGTACTACGACGCCGACTACATCCGCGCGCTGGAATACGGCATGCCTCCGACCGGCGGCTGCGGCATCGGTATCGATCGTCTGATGATGATCATCACCGATTCGCCGAACATCCGCGACGTGCTGCTGTTCCCGCACCTGCGCAAGGAAGATTAAGCGTCACGCATCACGTTAACTCAGAACGTCGTCCCTGCGAAGGCAGGGACCCAATTTGCACGCGCAGCCGCAACGCGCGCAACATTGGATCCCCGCCTCCGCGGGGATGACGGTGTTCTCCGCGGGGACGACGGTGTTCTTGCGTTATTTATCTTATCGCACCACCCGATAGCAGGGCACATACTCCTTGCCCGGCAGCTTCATGCGGCTCTGCTCCACGAACGACTGCAGCAGCGCATCCATCGGCGCCATGATCTCGTTCTCGCCGTGGATCTCGAACTTGCCGAACTGTTCGATCGCGCGGATACCCTCTTCCTTCACATTGCCAGCGACGACGCCGGAGAACGCGCGGCGCAGGTGCGCGGCCAGCAAATGCGTTTCCTGGTTCTTGTGCAGCGACAGGTTGCGCATGTTCTCGTGCGTCGGACGGAACGGCTTCTGGAATTCCGGGTCGATGCGCAGGCCCCAGTTGAAGTAGTACGCGTCGCTGCGCGACTTGCGGAATTCGCGCACCTGGCGGATCCCCTGCTGCATCTCGCGCGCCACCGCGTCCGGGTCGTCGATGATGATCTTGTAGCGGCGCTGCGCCGCCTCGCCCAGCGTCAGGCCGATGAAGTGGTCGATCTGTTCGAAGTACTCGCGCGCCGTCGCCGGACCCGTGAACACGAGCGGGAACGGCTGTTCCGCGTTGTCCGGGTGGAGCAGGATGCCGAGGATGTACAGGATCTCTTCCGCCGTGCCGGCGCCGCCCGGGAACACGACGATGCCGTGACCGGTGCGCACGAAGGCTTCCAGGCGCTTCTCGATGTCCGGCATGATCACGAGGTCGTTGACGATCGGGTTCGGCGACTCGGCCGCGATGATGCCCGGCTCCGAGATGCCGAGGTAGCGGCCGCCCTGCAGGCGCTGCTTCGCGTGGCCGATGGTGGCGCCCTTCATCGGGCCCTTCATCGCGCCCGGGCCGCAACCCGTGCAGATGTCGAGTTCGCGCAGGCCGAGCTGGTAGCCGACGTGCTTCGAATAGTTGTACTCGACGCGGTTGATCGAGTGGCCGCCCCAGCACACGACGAGGTTCGGATTGCGCTGCGGCTGGATCACGTTGGCGTTGCGCAGGATGTGGAAGACGGCGTCGGTGATGCCTTCCGGGCGCGTGAGGTCGAAGCGCGGATTGTCCGTCACCTCGAAGTTCACGTAGACGATGTCGCGCAGGACCGAGAACAGGTGCTCGTGGATCCCCTTGATCATCTTGCCGTCGACGAAGGCGTGGGCGGGCGCGCCGCGGATATCGAGCTTGATGCCGCGTTCGCGCTGGATGATCTTGATGTCGAAATCCTTGTAGCGTTCGAGCAGCTCCTTGCCGTCGTCGATCGAACTGCCGGAGTTGAGCACCGCCAGCGCGCACTTGCGGAAGATCTGGTATAGCCCACCCTGGCTCGTATCGAGGAGCTTGGCCACTTCGGCCTTGGACAGGACTTCCAACCGGCCTTCCGGAGAAATCAGCGTATCGACAACGTCGTAGTTCATGGTGTATTCCTTTTCTCTACTGTGAATCGGTGTGGCTTTTGCACCAATATACGACAAGTCAACCGAGTTTGCGTCTCCGTTTTCGCTTATGCCGATTCCGCATACGGCTGAGCTGTAAAAAGCTGGCCCCATATGCACGATTTCCACTAAAATGCGACGCTAGCCGGGGTCCTTACCCAGGACACGCCGGCCAGGAAAAGACAATCACTCTTAAAAAGATTAGGGGAGGAACCGCATGAGCGGTGCAGCTACTTCAACCGCCGAACCGAAGGCGGTCCCGGAATTCAAGCAGATCATGGGCCATCCGGCGCCCCTCTGGATGCTGTTCATGACCGAATTCTGGGAACGCTTCGCCTTCTACGGCATCCGTTGGGCCCTGGTGCTCTACATCGTCGCCCAGTTCTACGGCGGCAGCGGCGTGGGCCAGGCCGACGCCAACCTGACCTATGGTTCCTACCTCGCCCTGGTGTATGCCGGCGCCGTGTTCGGCGGCTACATCGCCGACCGCGTGATCGGCTACCAGCGCTCGATCCTCGTGGGCGCGTCGTTCATGGTGGCCGGCCTGTTCGCCATCACCATCCCCAACCCGGACATCTTCAAGCTGGGTCTCGCCACGATCATCGTCGGCAACGGCATGTTCAAGCCGAACATCTCCGCCATGGTCGGCCAGCTGTACGGCATCAACGACCAGCGCCGCGACTCCGGCTTCACGATTTTCTACATGGGCATCAATGGCGGCGGCTTCCTCGCCCCGATCCTGACCGGCGCGCTGGCGCAGAGCATGTCCAGCCAGACCGGCGTGCCCGCGTACAAGGTCGTGTTCTTCGCCGCCGGCGTGGGCATGATCCTGTCGCTGATCTGGTTCCAGATCGGCCGCCGCATGCTGAAGGGTATCGGCGCCGCCCACGGCCCGCTGACCAATCCGGTGCGCCTCGTCGGCGTCGTCATCGGTTCGCTGCTCGTCATCCCGGTCGTGTACTTCCTGCTGAAGCTGGGCGCGGAAAAGCTGCAGGGCGTGCTGTCGGTCCTCTTCATCATCCTCGCGATCATGCTGATGGTGGAAGGCATCCGCGGCGGCGCGGTCGTGCGCGACAAGACGATCGCCATGCTCGTCATCTTCTTCTTCAACGTGATGTTCTGGTGCTTCTTCGAGCAGGCCGGCAGCTCGTTCACCTTCCTGGCCGAATACATCGTGCGCCGCGACTTCAGCGGCTGGACGTTCCCGACCGGCTGGTTCCAGTCCGTGAACACGCTGGCCATCATCGTGTGCGCGCCGATGGTCGCCGCCGTGTGGGTCGCGATGGGCCGCAAGAACCCGTCGATCCCGCGCAAGTTCGGCCTGGGCCTGATCTTCAACGGCCTCGCCTTCCTGCTGCTGATGTTCGCGCTGCAGCACCTCGTCGGCGCCGACAGCAAGATCCCGTTCTGGACGCTGTTCATGGTGTACGTGATCCAGTCCATCGGTGAACTGTGCCTGTCGCCGATCGGCCTGTCGATGGTGACCAAGCTCGCGCCGACCCGCCTCGTGGGCCTGGGCATGGGCGGCTGGTTCCTGTCCACCGGTATCGGCAACAACCTGTCGGGCATCTTCGCTTCCGTCGTCTCGGGTGAAAAAGGCATGACCGTGGAATCGGCGCTGTCCGGCTACACGTTCGGCTTCTGGGCCCTGATCGGCGCCGGCGTGCTGCTGTTCCTGGTCGCACCGCTGATCCAGAAACTGATGCATGGCGTGAAGTAAATCTCGACGCTTCGGCAGCGACGGCGGCCCGCGGGCCGCCGTTGTCATTTACACGAACGCCAGGTCGTGCAACTGGATCGTATCGTCGATCCAGTCCTCGCAATGGCCGAACCGGTAGCCCAGCGCCTGCGCGCGCGAGGTGTCGAGCACCATTGCCCCCGGCACGTCGAACGGCGACAGGCGCCCCATCTCCGCCGGGGGCACGCGCCGGCGCATGCGTACCGGCGTGTCGAGCACGGCGCCGACCCGCTCGTACAGGCTTTTTGCCGACAGCGCGCCGTCGCAGGCCGCATTTACCGGCCCCGTGAAATCCTGCATCCCGACCCACACGAGGAAGTCGGCCGCGCCCTGCAACGGCATGAAGGACAGCACAGCGTCCGGGTTCGAGTATTCCAGCACCCCGTTCATGCGCGCCAGCTCCACGTAGTGCGCGAGGCGGCCGGTGAAGTCTTCCGGCCCGCCCAGCACATGCGCCAGGCGCGGCGTCACGAGGGGCAGCGCGCCGTCGCGCACGAGATAGGCCTCCGCCTGCACCTTGCCCGCGACATAGCACTCGGTCGCGCGGCACGGGTCGTGCCACGGATAGCCCGTGTCGATCCGCTGCGCCTCCACGGCCAGGTCGCTCTCGCGCAGCGGGTCGGCGTGGCCGTAGCCGAGGGCGCGGTAGGCGTCGATCGTGGACGCCATCACGTAGCGCCCCACCTTGCCCGCGAACGTGCGCACGGCGATGGCCGCGTCCAGCGGGTTGTAGCACATCTGGTCGTACACGATGTCGAACGGGCCGAGATGGGCGAACGCGTTGCGCATCGCGGTCTCGTTGCGGCGGTCGACGCGCACGCGCGCGATGCGGTCGCCGAACGGGTCGGGCGCATAGCCGCGCGTCGCGATGGTGACGCGATGGCCGGCGCGCAGCAGGCGCTGCACGAGCAGCTTGCCGATATAACGGGTACCGCCGATCACCAGGACATTCTTGGGCATGAAGTTTTCCTTAGTCTGTGGGCGAGGCTCGTAGCACTGTTTTGGTGAATCCGTTATATTCTGTAACTAGAACGGCAATTGTTCAAACGAGAAAAATAAATCTTATGAATAAGAAAAACTTACGCTCGGGGATGGCGTGAAACCGCTGCGCAGCCTCTCCGGCCTGATCGATTTCGATTGCGCCGCGCGCTGGGGCAGCTTCAAGCTGGCCGCGCGCGAGCTGCACAAGACGCCCGCCGCCGTCAGCCTGCAGGTCAAGCAGCTGGAAGAAGCCATCGGTTTTCCGCTGTTCGTGCGGCATCCGCGCCACATCGCGCTGACGGCCAAGGGACAGGAACTGGCGATCGTGGTCGCGCGCATGCTGGCGGACCTGCGCGGGAAAGTGGCGGCGTTGCAGCGGGGCGACGAGGAAGCGGTGCTGCGCATCTCGACGACCCACTCGTTCGCGATCAAGTGGCTCGTGCCGCGCATGTCGCGCTTCACCAAGCTGCATCCGGAGCTGGACCTGCGCATCGACTCGAACGACACCCCCGTGGACATCGAGGACGATGCCGTCGACGTGGCGATCCGCTACGGCCCCGTGCGCGACGACGACCCCGCCCTGCTGTTCCGCGAACGGCTCGTGCCCGTGTACAGCCCGGATCTGCTGGCAGAGGGCCAGGACGCCCTGCAGCTGTCGGACCTGACCCGGTTCCCGCTGCTGTGCGAACGCACGCCGGAAACCTGGCTGCAGCTCCTCAACGAGAACCGCGCGCTGAAAGGCGATTACGATTTTGCGCGCACGTACAGCCACTGGGGCGTGCTGGCGCAGGCGGCCGTCGCGGGCCAGGGGATCGGCCTCGTGCCGTACGGGATCGCGTTCGAGGACATCCGCGCGGGGACACTCCTTCAGCTCGCGTGCAAGAGCGCGCCGTTCGGCTACGGGTACCGCCTGCTCGTCAATCCGCACAAGGAGGCGATGACGAAGGTCCAGCATTTCCGCGACTGGATCGTCGCGGAAATGGAGGCGATGAAGGCGACGATCGCCTGATTATTTGCGCGCTTTTTCTCGGCCCACGACGTACAACAGCACGCAGATCGCCGCATACGGCAGGATCGACAGCAGGTCCGCGCCGGCGCCCGCGAAGAACGGATTCGCGGCCTCGGCCCACTTGTTCATCGCATCGTCGAAGCCCGTCATCACGCCGGCCGTGATGGCGATGATGATGCCCGCCAGCGCGCCGCCCGCGATGTAGCCGGAGGCCAGCAAGGTGCCCGAGCTGCGGTCGCCCGCGGCCTGCAATTCTTCCTCGTTCAGGCCCTGGTACTGCGGCAGAGCGCTGTTGCGGCGGTCGACCATCCAGCGGATGATGCCGCCGATCGCGATCGGCAGTGTGGACACGAGCGGCAGGTACACGCCCACCGTGAACGCGAGCGACGCGACGCCCGACATCTCGAGCACGACCGCCACCATCACGCCGAACAGCACGAGGGTCCATGGCAGCTGGTGGTCGAGGATGCCCTTGATGATGTAGGACATCAGCACGGCCTTCGGCGCATCGAATTTCTTGACCTCGGTGCCGTCCGGCCGCGTGTGGTACTGGCCGTTGATGCCCGGGTCGACGAGCCAGGCGAGCGAGCCGTCGGCGCGCACGAGGTATTTGCCGGCGGGGCCGCCGACCGTGTCCGTCTTCTGCCAGACTTTATACGTGGCGTGATCGGATGCGGCCTGCGGGCCTTGCAACTGCGCGGACTCCGTCAGCTTCGATGCGTCCGTCCTGATGTGCGGCGCCACCTGCGCGGCCGGCACGTACACGGTGCCCGCGTCGTTCAGCTTCAACAGGATCGGGCCAAGGATCAGCGCGGACGCGAGCGCGCCCGCGAGGATCGCGTACTGCTGCAGTTTCGGCGTCGAGCCGACGAGGAAGCCCGTCTTGAGGTCTTGCGACGTCGTGCCCGCGTTGCTGGCGGCGATGCAGACGATGGCGCCGACCGACAGCGCCGTCACGTAGTAGCGCCCGCCCGTCCAGCCCATCACGAGGAAGATCAGGCACGTAAACAGCAGGGTCGCCACGGCCATGCCGGAAATCGGATTCGACGACGAGCCCACCTCGCCCGTCAGGCGCGAAGACACGGTCGAGAACAGGAAGCCGAACACGAGGATCAGCAGCGCGCCCAGCACGTTCATGTGCAGCGGCGTCGCGAACGTGATCACGGCGATGATGCCCAGGCAGCCGATGACGACCCATTTCAGCGGCATGTCCTGCTCGGTGCGCAGCGACGTATCCACGTTCGACGCTTTACCGATGCCGGACAGGCCGCCTTTCAGGCCGTTCCAGATCGTGGGCAGCGAGCGCACGAGCGAAATGAGACCGCCGGCCGCCACGGCGCCCGCGCCGATGTACAGCACGTAGGCGCTGCGCACGTCGTCCGGGCTCATGTCGCGGATCAGCATCGTGCCCGGCGCCACCGGCACCGTCAGCGCGTCGCCGAAAAACTTGATCATCGGGATCAGGAGCAGGTACGACAGCACGCCGCCGCCCGCCATGATCATCGCGATGCGCGGGCCGATGATGTAGCCGACGCCCAGCAGCTCCGGCGAGATCTCGGCGCCGGCCGAACCGGATTTCAGCGGTGCGTCGAAGATGAAGTTGACGGTGTCCTTCCACAGCTTCAGGGAGATATTGAGAACCTTGTACAGCAGGCCGAGACCGAAGCCGCCGAAGATGATGAAGGCGCGCCGGCGGGCATCCCTGGCTTCGTCTGAATCCGCGTCGCGCACTTCGCCGGCGGCCGCGCGCGACGTTTCCGTGGCCGCGGCTTTCAGCACTTCGGCGCACGCGGTGCCTTCCGGGTATTTCAGTTCGCGGTGTTGGTCGACGATCATCGTGCGCCGCATCGGGATCATCATGAGGATGCCCAGCAGGCCGCCCAGCACGCCCACGAGCATCACGCGCGAGATCTCCAGGTCGAAGCCGAGGATCATGATCGCGGGCATGGTGCAGCCGAGGCCGAACGCGAGCGATTCGCCGGCCGAACCGGCCGTCTGCGTGATGCTGTTTTCGAGGATCGTCGATTCGCGTCCGCCCATCTTCTTGGCGAGCCCGAACAGCGTGATCGCGATGACGGCCACGGGAATCGATGCGCTGACGGTCAGCCCCACCTTCAGCACGAGGTACAGCGACGATGCGCCGAAGACCATGCCGAGCACGGTGCCCATGATCAGGGCGCGCCATGTCAGTTCGGGGAGGTCCGCCGACGCCGGGATATACGGTTTGACCGCGGGCGGATGGGGATCGTAGGGCATCGGAGGGATTTCCTTCAGGCGTGGGTAGAGTCAAACAGGACTGCCGGGATCGCCACGCAGCCCTTGAAAGCGTGACTATCTCACATGCCGTAGGTTAAGAAAAGCGGATTATAATTTCTTAAACCGCCCGTGTTTACGGCCTCAACGGGGTTTTACGACCCCCATCAAGAGAGTTCAGTTTTGGCAACTATCCCCCGCCGCCAGCGCGGCTTCCTGCTCCCCATCCTGGCCGTCGCGGCCGCCCTCGTCGTCCTGTTCATTGCCGGCGTTGCCGGCTACGTGGTGTTCCGTGTGCTGCCCAACGTGCCGGCGCTGGATGCCGTCACCGACTACCGGCCCAAGATCCCGCTCCGGATCTATACGGCAGACAACGTCCTGATCGGCGAGTTCGGCGAAGAGCACCGCGATTTCGTCCCAATCAATAAAATCCCGGACCTGATGAAGAAATCGCTGCTCGCCATCGAGGACGCCCGCTTCTACGAGCACGGCGCCATCGACTGGAAGCGCGCGATGGGCGCGGTCGGGTCGAACCTGCGCGGCGGATTCGGTTCCGGCGGCGCGTCGACGATCACGATGCAGGTCGCGCGCAACTTCTTCCTGTCGCGCGAAAAGCGTTTGACGCGCAAGATCAACGAGATCGCGCTCGCGTACAAGATCGAGACCGCCCTGTCGAAGGACGAGATCCTCGAACTGTACATGAACCAGATCTACCTGGGCCAGCGCGCCTACGGTTTCTCCAGCGCCGCGCGCATCTATTTCAACAAGACGCTGGACCAGCTGTCGGTCGCCGAGATGGCCATGCTGGCGGGCCTGCCGCAGAACCCGGCGCGCCACAATCCGGTCGCGAATCCGAAGCGGGCGCGCGAGCGCCAGCACGCGGTGCTGGGCCGCATGCGCGCACTGAACTACATCACCGAGGCGCAATACGAGAAGGCCATGGCCGAACCGCTGCGCGTCAACCAGCGCGGCGTGCAGGAATTCGGCACGCACGCGGAATACGTGGCCGAACTGGCGCGCCAAGCCGTCTACAGCCAGTTCAAGGAAGACGCGTACACGAAGGGCATCAAGGTCTACACGACGATCCTGAAGCCCGAGCAGGACGCCGCCTACGCCTCCGTGCGCCGCAACGTGCTCACGTACGACCAGCGCCACGGCTGGCGCGGTCCGGAAGACCGCATGGAACTGCCGTCCGACCCGGTCGAGCGCGAAGACGCGATCGGCGACGCGCTGGGCAAGCGCCCGACCAGCGATGGCCTGATCCCGGCCGTCGTGCTGTCGGCGACGGGCAAGACGGTACGCGTAGAGACGGCCGACGGCGACACGGTGGACCTCACCGGCGCCGGCCTGAAATTCGCGCAGGCCGGCCTGTCGTCCAGCGCCAGGGAAAAGATGAAGCTGACGCCGGGCGCGATCATCCGCGTCGCGAAGGATGCGAAAGGCAACTGGAGCGTCGCGCAGGTGCCGCAGGTGGCCGCGGCCTTCGTCGCCATCGATGCCGATACGGGCGCCTACCACGCGCTCGTCGGCGGCTTCGACTACAACTTCCAGAAGTTCAACCACGTAACGCAGGCGTACCGCCAGCCCGGCTCCGGCATGAAGCCGTTCATCTACTCGGCCGCCGTCGACAAGGGCTATTCGCCAGGCACGCTCATCCTCGACGCGCCGCTCGACATGCCGGGCGAGGATGCCGGCAAGACGTGGTCGCCGCAGAACGACGACGGCAAGTGGGACGGTCCGATCACGATGCGCCGTGCGCTGGCCGAATCGAAGAACGTCCCGTCCGTGCGGCTGCTGCGCGCCGTCGGCGTGCCGTATGCGCACGAATTCATCGCCAGGTTCGGCTTCGACCTCACGCGCCAGCCGTCGAACTACACGCTGGCGCTGGGCACCGGCGCCGCGACGCCACTGCAGATGGCCGGCGCATACGCCGTCTTCGCGAACGGCGGCTACCGCGTGCAGCCCTACCTGATCGCCCGCATCGAGGATGCCGACGGCAAGATCATCCAGGAGGCGAAGGCGCCCGCCGAACACACCGACGAACAACGCGTGCTCGACCCGCGCAACGCCTTCATCACCGACAGCATGCTGCGCGACGTGACCCGCTACGGCACGGGCGCGGAAGCGACCAAGGCACTGGGCCGCACGGACATCGCCGGCAAGACCGGTACGACGAGCGATGCCGTGGACGGCTGGTTCTCGGGCTATGGCGGCAACGTCGTCGCGGTCGCGTGGATGGGCTACGACGATCCGAAATCGCTGGGCGGCCGTGAATTCGGAGCCACCGTCGCGCTGCCGATCTGGATCGACTACATGCGCGTGGCGCTGGCCAAGCGCCCGCAGCAGGAAGAGCGCCTGGCGCCGGAAGGCGTCGTGCGCGAGAACGACGACTGGGTGTATGCCGAGTTCGCGGAAACGCCGACCCTCGGCGGCATCGACCTCGACCAGGCGCCGGATCCGAACGCAGTGCAGCCGGTGGACGGCATGGTCCCGCCGGGCCAGCCTGGCCAGCCTGGCCAGCCGGTGCAGCCGGTGCGGCCGGTGCCGCAACAACAGCAGCCGTCGAATACGCTGTTCTGACCTGCGGGTCACTCGACGAACGGGCCGCCGCGTGCGGCCCGTTTTCATTGGCAGGCCGGCAATCGCATTGCAACAAATGGAAGAGATCGTACGTCCAGTCCTACATGTCTGTACGAACTCATCCTATTTCGAACGCAAAAGTGTGCCCCCATGATGGCGTCACTTTTACAAAAGGAGTCAATATGAAAAAGTACCAAGCCCTTCTGATCGGCGGCCTGATGGCCATGTCCCTGGCCGCATGCAGCTCGACCGGCACCAGCGGCAGCGACAGCAGCAGCTCCTCGTCGGGCGCGATGTCGACCAGCTCGGGTTCGAGCTCGACCGGCACGTCGGAATCCGGCACCATGGGCACCGCGACCAACGCCACCAGCACGACGCCGACCGGCATCTCCGCCGGCGGGACCGGCAACTCGAACGCCACCGGCCAGGGTACCAACCCGGCACCGGCCCAGACCACCGGCAACCAGTAACCGTCTCCGTCGTCCGGCCCCCCCCGGCCGGACGACTCCGGCCGACCGGGGCCGGACGGCCGACTCGGCACGAGGGCGGCCCGCACGTTGTTCGACTATAATGGACGCTCGTCCTGACGAACCCGAACAGCACCGCGTCAATGCCCTTCGACCTCACCAAACACCTTCCCAAGCCCGGAACCCGTTTCGCCCTGCCCCAGCTGCATGGCTCGGCCGATGCCTATGCGCTCGCCGTCGCCGCCCTCGCGCTCAAAGCCAGGAAGCAGATGCTGACCGTGATCGTCGCGAATGCCAGCGACGGCCAGCGCCTGCTCGATGAAATTCCCTGGTTCGCGGAAGGCAAGCTGTCCTGCCACCTGCTGCCGGACTGGGAGACGCTCCCGTACGACGCGTTCTCGCCGCACCAGGACCTCGTGTCCGAACGCCTCGCCACGCTGCACGAAGTCCGCAACGGCCAGTGCGACGTGCTCGTCGTGCCCGCGACGACGGCCCTCGTGCGCCTCGCGCCGCCGTCGTTCCTGGCCGCCTACACGTTCTTCTTCCGCCAGGGCGAAAGCCTGGACGAAGCGAAGCTGAAAGCGCAGCTGACCCTGGCCGGCTACACGCACGTCACGCAGGTGATGTCGCCGGGCGAATACTCGGTGCGCGGCGGCCTGATCGACCTGTTCCCGATGGGTTCCGCGCTGCCGTACCGCCTGGACCTGTTCGGCGACGAGATCGAGACGATCCGCACGTTCGACGCCGACACCCAGCGCTCGCTGTACCCCGTGAAGGAAGTGCGCCTGCTCCCGGGCCGCGAATTCCCGATGGACGAGGCGTCGCGCACGGCCTTCCGCGGCCGCTGGCGCGAACGCTTCGAAGGCGATCCGTCGCGGTCGACGATCTACAAGGACATCGGCAACGGCATCGCCTCGGCCGGCATCGAATACTACCTGCCGCTGTTCTTCGACGGGACGGCCACGCTGTTCGACTACCTGCCGCACGAATCGAGCCTCGCCCTCGTCGGCGACATCGAGTCGGCTATCCAGCGCTTCTGGCTCGATACCGAATCGCGCTACAAATTCCTCAAGAGCGACCGCGACCGCCCGCTCCTGGAACCGAAGGAGATCTTCCTCGGCGCCGAGGATTTCTTCGTGCAGGCCAAGCCGCACGGCCGCTGGGCCATCGCGCGCGACGCGAACGCGGGCGCGTCCGAATTGTCCGCGCCAGTGCCCGACATCGCCGTCAACCGCCGCCTCGACGACCCGCTCGCGAACCTGCGCTCGTACCTGATGCAGGCCGCCGGCAAGCGCGTGATGATCTGCGCCGAATCGGCCGGCCGGCGCGAGACCCTGCAGCAGTACTTCAACGAGTACAAGCTGGACCTCGCATTGATCGAAGGCTTCGACGGCCTGCGCGCGACGGCGGCGAAGGTCGTGCTGGGCGTCGCGCCGCTGCAGGCGGGCTTCGAGCTGATGGAAGAAGGCGCCGGCCATCTCGTGTTCATCACGGAGACGGAGCTGTACGCGGGCACCGGCCGCCGCGCGGGCAAGAAGAAGCAGGAAGCGGGCTCGCAGGTCGAGTCGATGGTGCGCGACCTGTCGGAGCTGAAGATCGGCGATCCCGTCGTGCACATCAATCACGGCATCGGCCGCTACCTGGGCCTCGTCAGCATGGACCTGGGCGAAGGCGAGACGGAATTCCTGCACCTGGAATACGCGAAAGAGTCGAAGCTCTACGTGCCGGTGTCGCAGCTGCACGTGATCTCGCGCTACTCGGGCGCCGCGCCGGACGACGCGCCGCTGCACACGCTCGGCTCCGGCCAGTGGGACAAGGCGAAGAGAAAAGCCGCGGAACAGGTGCGCGACACGGCGGCCGAGCTGCTGAACCTCTACGCCCGCCGCGCCGCGCGCCAGGGGCATTCGTTCGAATATTCCGCCACCGACTACGAAAACTTCGCGCAAAGCTTCGGCTTCGACGAAACGCCGGACCAGCGCGCCGCCATCGCCGCGGTCATCCAGGACATGACGTCGGGCCGGCCGATGGACCGCCTCGTGTGCGGCGACGTCGGCTTCGGCAAGACCGAGGTGGCCCTGCGCGCCGCGTTCATCGCCGTCATGGGCGGCAAGCAGGTCGCGATCCTCGCGCCGACCACGCTGCTCGCGGAGCAGCACGCGCAGACGTTCTCCGACCGCTTCGCCGACTGGCCCGTGCGCATCGCGGAACTGTCGCGCTTCCGGACCGGCAAGGAGATCAACAACGCGATCAAGGGCATGGCCGACGGCACCGTCGACATCGTGATCGGCACGCACAAGCTGCTGTCGCCGGACGTGAAGTTCACGCGCCTCGGTCTCGTCATCATCGACGAGGAACACCGCTTCGGCGTGCGCCAGAAGGAAGCGCTGAAGGCCCTGCGCGCCGAAGTCGACGTGCTCACGCTGACCGCGACGCCGATTCCCCGCACGCTGGGCATGGCGCTGGAAGGCCTGCGCGACTTTTCCGTCATCGCGACGGCGCCCCAGAAGCGCCTCGCGATCAAGACGTTCGTGCGCAGCGAGGACGGCTCCGTCATCCGCGAGGCCTGCCTGCGCGAGCTGAAACGGGGCGGCCAGATCTACTTCCTGCACAACGAAGTCGAGACGATCGAGAACCGCCTCGCGATGCTGCGCGAGCTGCTGCCGGAAGCGCGCATCGCCGTCGCGCACGGCCAGATGCACGAGCGCGACCTGGAAAAGGTGATGCGCGATTTCGTCGCCCAGCGCTACAACATCCTGCTGTGCACGACGATCATCGAGACCGGCATCGACGTGCCGACCGCGAACACGATCATCATGCACCGCGCCGACAAGTTCGGCCTCGCCCAGCTGCACCAGCTGCGCGGACGCGTCGGCCGCTCGCACCACCAGGCCTATGCCTACCTGCTCGTGAACGACGTGCTCGGACTGTCCAAGCAGGCGCAGCGCCGCCTGGACGCGATCCAGCAGATGGAAGAACTGGGCAGCGGCTTCTATCTCGCCATGCACGACCTGGAAATCCGCGGCGCCGGCGAAGTGCTGGGCGAGAACCAGTCGGGCGAGATGCTGGAAATCGGCTTCCAGCTGTACTCCGACATGCTGAACGAAGCGGTGAAGGCGCTGAAGGCGGGCCGCGAACCGGACATGAGCGCGCCGCTGTCGTCGACGACGGAGATCAACCTGCACGTGCCCGCCCTGCTCCCGGCGGACTTTTGCGGCGACGTGCACGAGCGCCTGTCGATTTATAAGCGCCTCGCGAACTGCGAGGAGCAGGGCCGCATCGACGACATGCAGGAAGAACTCATCGACCGCTTCGGCAAGTTGCCCGATGCCGTGAAGGCGCTGATCGAGACGCACCGCCTGCGCATCGCGGCGAAGTCGGTCGGCATCGTCAAGATCGACGCGCATGCGGATGCCGCCAGCCTGCAGTTCATGGAAAAGCCGCCCATCGACCCGATCAGGATCATCACGCTCATTCAAAAGAACCGCCACGTCAAGCTGGCCGGCCAGGACAAGCTGCGCATCACGGCCAACATGCCGGACCTGGCCGCGCGCGTGAACCAGGTCAAGCAGACCATCAAACAACTCCTCGCTTAAAACAGAACTCCGAACCTATCATGTCCAAGAAGCTCGTCCTCCAGGGTCCAGCGGCCGACCAGGCCGCACTCGCACAGATCGCCGCCCTCGCCCGTCCGACACGCACCACCGAAGTCCACGCGCACGCGCTGCGCTGCGACGGGTTCGACTTCACGCCGGAACTGAAAGCGCAGGTCGAGACGGCCGCCCACGCCGCCGGCATCGACGCGACGTTCGTCGACGCGGACCTGACCCTGGCCAATTTCAAGCTGGTCGCGATGGACATGGATTCCACCTTGATCACCATCGAGTGCATCGACGAGATCGCGGACATGCAGGGCCTCAAGCCGCAGGTCTCCGCGATCACGGAAGCCGCGATGCGCGGCGAACTGGATTTCTCGGAAAGCCTCACGCGCCGCGTCGCGCTGCTGGAAGGGTTGCCGGTCGACGCGCTCGAGCGCGTGTACGAAGAACGCCTGCGCATCTCGCTGGGCGGCGAAGCGATGCTGCAGGCCGTGCAGGCCGCGGGCCTCAAGACGCTGCTCGTCTCGGGCGGTTTTACCTTCTTCACCGAACGCCTCAAGACCCGCCTGGGTCTCGACTACACCCATGCGAACGTGCTGGAAGCGGCCGGCGGCGTGCTGACCGGTAAAGTCGTCGGCGGCATCGTCGACGCGGAAGAAAAGAAGCGTACCGTGGAGCGCGTGTGTGCCGAGCTGGGCATCGATACGAAGCAGGCGATCGTCATGGGCGACGGCGCCAACGACCTCAAGATGATGGGCGTATCCGGCCTGTCCGTTGCCTTCCGCGCCAAGCCCGTGGTGCGCGCGCAGGCCGACGTGGCGCTGAATGTCACTGGCCTCGACGGCCTGCTTGCCGTCCTCGCCTGACGCCTCTCCTGATCTGGCGCAAGGCTTATGCGGTGTGCATGTGTAGATTGATGGGGTCCGCTCGTCGATCACGGAGCCCGCGATGCCGTCACGCCGCACATTTCTCCACGCCTTGCCGGCACTGGCCGGCTGCCTGACGCTGCCGGCCGTCCGCGCCCAGTCCTCCAGCACCTGGTGCGCCACGTGGGGCACGGCGCCGGCCGGTCCGCCGCCGTCCGCCAGCCTGCAGACGTTCAGCAACCAGACGCTGCGCCTGATCGTCCACACGAGCATCCCCGGCAACCGCGTGCGCGTGCGGCTGTCGAATGAAATGGGCAGCGGGCCTTTGCGCATCGGCGCCGCCCACATCGGCGTGCGCTCCAGCGGCGCCAGCCTCCTCGCAGGCAGCGGGCGCGACCTGACGTTCGGCGGATCGCCCGGCGCCACCGTCGCACCGGGCGATCCGCTGGTCTCCGACCCCGTCGACTTCGCCGTGCCCGCGCTGGCCGACCTGGCCGTCAGCCTCTGGCTGCCAGGCAGCACGCAGGCGACGTCGATCCACGACCTCGCGCTCCAGACGAACTACGTGTCCGTCGCCGGCAATTACGCGGGCGCGAACACCCTGCCCGTGCAGCGCACGCTGGCCTCGTGGCCGTTCCTGACCGAAGTCGACGTGACGAGTGCCGCCGGCACGCCGTCCGCGATCGTGGCCCTGGGCGATTCGCTGACGGATGGCGTGCGCAGCACGAGCAACGCCAACCGCCGCTGGACCGACTACCTGGCGCGCCGCCTGCGCACCGAGACCCTGCCCGGCGGAGCGCCCATCGCCGTCGTCAACCGGGGCATCAGCGCGAATTCGCTGCTGACGGACTATCCGACGGCGCTGCTGTCCGGCCGCGACGCGCTGGAACGTTTCGACCGCGACGTGCTCGCCACGGCCGGCGCGCGCTGGCTGTTCGTCCTCATCGGCATCAACGACATCCTCTATAGCTCTGCGTCGAGTCCCGTCCCCGCGGAATCCCTGCAAGCAGGCTGGCTGCAACTGATCGCCCGGGCGCGCACGCGCGGCATGCAGGTCATCGGCACGACCTTGCCGCCGTACGAAGGCCATGCGTATTTCACGACGGCGCGCGATGCCGTGCGCCAGCGCGCCAACGCGTGGATCCGGACGTCCGGCGCCTGGGATGCCGTGGCGGACTTCGACGCCGTGCTGCGCGATCCGGGCCGTCCCACGCGGCTGCTGCCGGCCTACGACGGCGGGGATCACCTGCATCCGAACGATCCCGGCTACGAAGCCATGGCGAAAGCGATACCGTTGGGCTGGTTCGGTGTATAGTTTGCTTGTGGCAACAACTCAGGTGAATATCATGGCCATCTCTTCCATCTCATCGACGACCACCTCGACGCCAAACACGTCCGTGACGACGACACCACCCGAGACGGCGACGCAGGATCCGACGACTCGCGTGACCCTGTCGAACCTGTCCGAACAAGCGAGCATCGTCGCGACACTCGGCAACCGCGACAGCGGCGTCCAGACGTATGACGCGACGGGCCTGCTGAACGCGATCGCACAGGCCGGCATGGCGCAGGCGGACACGGCCGCGCCGGCGCCGACCGATCCCGCCGCATCCGTGGACACGTCCGCAGCGTCCAGCACGTCCGTTGCGGCCGCCGTGCCGGGCGACTGGGGCACGATCCTGAAATCGAATCCCGCACTGACGAGCGTCGCGGTCGAAGACGCCGTCGCGCAGGGCATCGTCAACACGATCAATGTCTACGTGTGACCGCTACATGGACGGCGCGTAATGCATGTAAAGCGGGGTAAAACCGCCCCGCTTGCCCATCAGGTTTGCCGGCCCGTGACGTTATAAGGCTGGGCGCTCGACGCAACGACGCGATCGGCGCCTCCTATCAACTCACGGGAGAATCAGCATGACCGTATCCGCAGTCTCGACCACCTCGGTGTCCCCACAGCCCGCCTCCCGCGGCGGCGCGATGAAATCGCTCGTCGACGGCATCAACAACGGCGACCTCACGAGCGCCAAGGCGGCGTTCGACACGCTCCAGAAAAACCGCCAGGGCACGACAGATGCGTCCGGCGCGACCAGCCAACGCGCCCAGGATATCGCCGCCATTGGCAAGGCCCTCGACAGCGGCGACGCCGATGCGGCCAAACAGGCGCTCGCGAAGCTGCGCGACGACCGCAAGGAAGCCAGCGGCGGGACGCAGGGCGCGCAGCACCACCGGAGCCACCGGACGCAAGCCGGCGGCGCAGCATCGCTGACCTACAGCGCGTCCGCAACGACCTCGCCCACCGCCGCGCCGGGCTCCACCATCGACGTATCGGCCTGACCGTCCACCCTGGCCCGGCGCGCCGCCGGGCCTGTCCCTCGCTAACAAATCAGCAACTTTGTGACATTCCGCGTATATGCATATTCGGAATTTTCATGCTCGCCAACGGCCCCTAGCGTGGCCGACAATGCTGGCATCCTCCCCAGAATAGCCGTAATTCGTCTATCACAACAAGCAAGATTGCCCGTCGTGCATCAATTTCACAACAGTATAGACAGGTGACGATTGTGAATACGGCTGGGCGCTCGTTACACTGGGTCACGCCTGGCCGGCATCCACCCGGTGCGGTTGGGCGTTCTCACAACAACAACCATCGACGAGAGAATAAGGATGACCCAACTCCGCGCCGTACCCATCTTCACCCGCACTTTGCTCGCTTCCTCGCTGTTCCTGGCCTTCTCTCCCGCCTGGTCCCAAGAGACCCCCGCCGATCCTCCCCCCGCCACTGCGCCGCAGGCACAGCCGCCCGCCGACAAGGGCATGGCGTCCGTCGTGGTGCTGGGCTCGCGCTCGACCGCGCGCACGGCGCTGGACTCGGCCGCGCCGGTCGGCCTGATCGGCGCCAAGGACATGGCGATGGCCGGTCCGGTGGAACTGGGCAAGCTGTTGCAGACGCTCGACCCGTCCTTCAACTTCTCGACCACGTTCATCAGCGACGGCACCGACATCATCCGCCCCGCCACCCTGCGCTCGCTGGGCCCCGACCAGCTGCTCGTGCTCGTGAACGGCAAGCGCCGCCACCAGCAGGCGCTCGTCAACGTGCAGCAGACGATCGGCCGCGGCTCGGCCGGTACGGACATCAACGCGATCCCGATGTCGGCGATCCAGCGCATCGAGGTGCTGCGCGACGGCGCCGCCGCGCAGTACGGTTCCGACGCGATCGCCGGCGTGATCAACATCGTGCTGAAGAACCAGACCAACGAAACGCAGCTGTCCGGCACCGTCGGCGGCACGACCGAGGGCGGCGGCGAGCTGCGCCAGGGCAGCGTCAACAAGGGCTGGACGATCGGCGACGGCGGCTACATCAACCTGACGGCCGAGGCCCGCCACCGCGGCGAAACCAACCGCGCGGGCGTGGACTCCCTCCGGGTCGACCCGCCGCGCGTCACGCAGCGCATCGGCGACAGCCTCGCGAAAGACAAGTACTTCTGGTGGAACTCGGCCGTTCCCGTGTCGAGCGCAGGCGAGTTCTATACCTTCGGCGGCGTATCGCACCGCACGGGCGATTCGGCCGGCTTCTTCCGCTCCGCGGGCGACGGCCGCAACGTGCCTGCCGTCTACCCGAACGGCTTCCTGCCGAACATCCGCACCACCGTCAAGGATGCGTCGCTGGCCGTCGGCTACCGCCGCGACCTCGCGAACGACTGGAAGGTCGACGTCTCGCTCAACCACGGCCGCAGCGAGCTGGATTTCCACGAAAAGAGCACGATCAACGTCAGCTACTGGTTCGAGCCGAAACCGGGCGGCGGCATCTATGCGGAGTCCCCGCTGGAAGCCGATACCGGCAAGCTGAAATTCAAGCAGACGACGTTCAATGCCGACCTGCGCGGCCCGCTGGACGTCCTGGGCAGGAAGATCAACTTCGCGACCGGCTTCGAATGGCGCCGCGACGGTTATGCGATCGACGCCGGCGACCCGGTCTCGTACCAGTACGGCCGCACCAACAATCCGGCCATCGTGATCAAGGACCAGACGGGCGGCGCCGCCGCGTCGGGCACGCAGGGCTTCCCCGGCTACACGCCCGCTACCGCCGTCGACGATGCACGCCACAACATCGCGCTGTACGCCGACGCCGAATACAACATCACGCCGCAACTGCTGGTCGGCGCCGCCGCGCGCTGGGAAAAATACTCGGACTTCGGCAGCACGACGACCGGCAAGCTGTCGCTGCGCTATGACCCGAGCCGCCAGGTGGGTTTCCGCGGCACCTTGTCGACCGGCTTCCGCGCACCGAGCGTGCAGCAGAAGTTCTACAGCTCCGTGTCGACGAACCTGAACGGCGCCGGCGTGCTGACCGAGACGCTGACGGCCCGCGAAGGCAGCGCCGTCACCAAGGCTTTCGGCATTCCGAACCTGAAGGAAGAAACGTCGAAGAACGGCAGCGTGGGCATCATCCTGCGTCCGGCCTCGAACTTCTCGGTGACCGCCGACCTGTGGCGCATCGACATCGACAACCGCATCGTGTTCTCGTCGAACATCGCGCCGGAATCGGGTGCGTGCGCGACGGCCGCCGCCTGCCCGATCAAGGCCATCCTCGATCCGCTCAAGGTCGGCCAGGCGCAGTTCTTCACGAACGCGATCGATACCGAAACGAAGGGCCTGGACATCGTCGCCGAGCACACGACCCGCTGGCCGGCCACGACGCTCGTGCTGTCCGCGCAGCTGGACTTCAACCGCACGTCGGTGACGGGCCGCCATTCGGATTCGCCGGTGCTGACGGGCGCCCAGCTGTTCGACGACTCGCAGGTGACCCTGATCGAACGCGGCCAGCCGCGCCAGCACCACGTGCTGGCGGCCGACCTGACGCACGGCCAGTGGAACGGCAACGTACGCGCCAACTGGTACGGCGAGGTGCAGGGCCAGGGCTTCACCGCCCCGTTCGTGCAGACCTGGGACGGCAAGTGGATCGTGGACGCCACCGTGCGCTACAACTTCTCGAAGTCGACCAGCCTGACCGTCGGTTCGAACAACATCTTCAACACGTTCCCGACCAAGTGGGACCCGGTCAAGGCGGCGCCGTTCCCGCAGCTGGGCTTCACCTACTGCTGGGAGACCTGCCCGTTCGGCATCAACGGCCGTTCCTGGTCTGCCCGCCTGGACGTGGCGCTGTAAGCGCGGGAATCACCGAGGGACGTGGGCGCGCGTCGTCTCCAGACAGGCGCAGCGCCCAGCGGATCGCCTCCGTGTACATGCGCGCCACGTCGGGGTCGTCGAAGGCTTCCTTCGCGTGCCCGATCGTGGACGCGAACACCCGTCCCTTGCCGTACTGCTTGATCCAGGCGACGGGGATGTCGCGGTCGGGCGGCAGCTGCTCCGGGATGCGCGTCATGTCCAGCCGCTCGCCGTCCATGCTGAGCAGGACTTCCGAGTCGGCACGCGAGAAATTCCGCACGACGTAGAGCTCGTCCTGCCGGATCCAGCGCGCCGGCAGGAACGACGTCATCGGCGTGTCGCGGTTCTCGGTCCGCAGCGGGAACGGGAACAGCGGCCACGCGTGATTGTTGAAGGGATGGGACACGAACGCCCCGCCCACCATGTCCACGTATTCCTTCCAGCCGTGGTTCGCGTCGACGCCGCCGTGGATCGCGACGAGTCCCCCGCCCGCACGCACGAAGTCGAGCAGCGCGGCCTTCTGGGAAGCGTCCAGCCCCCAGTCGCCGGTCGCGCTGACGACGACGATCGCATCGAAGTCGCGCAGGCCCACGGGCTGGAAGCCGGCCGTCATCGGCTGGCCGCCGCGTCCGTTGACGAGGCTGAATTCCGTGCGCATCTCGGTGTCCCACAGATGCGTCGCACGGCCCCAGTTGTAGACGGCGGCCATCCCGGCCGGGATCGAATCGTGATGCCAGCCGCGCGCCCCGCCCAGTACCAGCACATGCTTGGGCGAAGGCGAACGCATGCCGGGCGGCACCGGGGACGCCGGCGCCGCGCCCGGCGGCGGGGGCGTGACGGCGATGGGGCCCGCGTTGGCGGGCGGTCCGGCCCAGGTGCCGTTCGATCCGGTTTGCGCGGCTGCGCCGCCCATCGTTGCGGCCAGGACGAGCGCGGCCAGCGCACCGGCGCGCATCATCAGTACGGCCCGCGGATGAAGTCGCGCACGTGGGCGCGGTACACACCCGCGAGTTTCTCGTGCAGGTCCGCCGGCAGCGGCTGCACTGCCGCCGCGTCCACGTTGGCCCGCACCTGCTCCGGGCGGCTCGCGCCGGGAATCACCACCGACACCTGCGGGTGGTCGAGGATCCAGCGCAGCGCCATCTGCGCCATCGTCATCCCGGCCGGCACCAGCGCCGCCACCTGCTCGGTGGCCGCGATGCCGCGCTCCAGTTCCAGTCCGGCGAACGTCTCGCCCACGTTGAACATCGCGCCGTCGCGGTTGAAATTGCGGTGGTCGTCGTCGCGGAACGTCGTCGCCCGCGTGATCTTCCCGCCCAGCAGGCCGCTCGCGAGCGGCAGGCGCACGATGATGCCGACCTTCTTGTCCGCCGCGCGCGGGAACAGTTCCTCGGCCGGCTTCTGGCGGAAGATGTTGAAGATCACCTGCAGCGACGTCAGGCCGTCCTGTGCCAGGCAGATGAGGCCTTCCTCGACCGACTCCACGCTGGCGCCCCAGCGCTTGATCAAGCCCTCCTGTTGCAGCTCGCGCAACCAGTCGAACACGTGGCCCTGGCGCATCACCTCCGTCGGCACGCAATGCAGCTGCGTGAGGTCCAGCGCGTCCACCCGCAGGCGCTCGAGCGAACGCTGCGTCGCTTCGCGCAGCGACGCGCGCGTGTAGCCGTCCGGGTAAATACCCGCGCGGCCCAGTTTCGTCGCCACGACGATATCCGCATCCTTGCGGCCGGCGAGGAAGCGGCCGATCGAGCGCTCGCTGGCGCCGTCGCCGTAGACGTCGGCCGTGTCGATGAAGCGCACGCCCGCGTCGATCGCCGTCTGCAAGGTCTGCTGGGCGATGTCGTCGTTCCAGTCGTTGCTCCAGCCGCCGCCCAGCTGCCAGCAGCCCAGGCCGATTTCCGGTATCGTCAGGCCGTCGGGGCCCAGTTGTCGTCGCTGCATCGTCTTCCCTCGTTAGTCGTTGTGTGGGTGCGCTACTGTACCCGATCCAGCGGCAGCGCCATCAGGATCTCGTCGTAAAAAACGCCGTCGACCCGCAAGGTGCGCGGCTCGCGGCCATAGGGGACGAACCCGAGCGACTCGTACAGGGCGAGCGCGCGCGGGTTCCGGGCATTCACCGCCAGGTGGATCTGCAGCACGCCCTGCGCCCGCGCATGCGCGCACGTGGCGGCCAGCAGGCGCCGCGCGAGGCCGCCGCGCCGATGCGCCGGATGCACGTAGACACCCCACAGCATCGCCCTGTGCGCCACCTGCGCCAGCGGTTCGCGCCGCAGGCCGGCGATCGCGACGAGTTCATCGCCCACAAACGCGCCGAACACGGCCTGGAATGCCGTCGACGCGATGCGCGCGCGGACCTCGGCCGGCGTGCGTCCCGCCTCTTCGTCGCGCGTGGGCCAGATCGCGAGCGGCGACTCGACGGTCGCCTGGACGCGCAATTGCTGGAACGCGGCCCAGTCGTCTTCCTGCAGCAGCCGGATCCGTTCAGTCATAGCGGCACCGGCGGTTCGGCATCGGCGGGACGGCGGCGCGCGGCCAGGCTCGCGCTGGTCGCGGCGCCGATCGACGACGCGACGATGAGCCCGATCGCGAGCCACTGCGACACGTCGAGGTGCTCCCCCAACAGCACGAGGCCCATCAGCGCGCCGATGGCCGGCTCCGCGCTGAGCAGGGTGCTGAACGTGTTGGCCGGCAGGCGGCGCAGCGCGACCATCTCGAGCGAATAGGGGATCGCGCTGGACAGCACGGCCACGGCCAAGCCGAGCAGCAGCACGGACGGGGCCAAGAGCGCCGCGCCCGCGTGCGCGATGCCGACCGGCGCGGCGATCAGCGCGCCGAGAACCGTGCCCCAGCTCGACGCGGCCGCGCCGTAGGCGGCGCTGGCGCGCTTGCCCGCCAGGATGTACACGGCCCAGCAGGCGCCCGCGACGAGCGCGAACGCGATGCCGCGCCAGTCCACCGCCGGCGCATCGCCGCCCAGCGGCAGCAGGAGGGCGAGACCCACGCACGCGAGCGCGATCCAGGCGAAGTCCAGGCGCCGGCGCGACGTCGCCACGGCCACGACGAGCGGCCCCGTGAACTCGACGGCGATCGCGATCCCCAGCGGTACATACGCCAGCGCCGAATAAAAGCTCAGGTTCATGGCGCCCAGCGACAGGCCGTATTGCAGCAGCGCGCGTCCATCACCCCGCACGCCGATGCGCCACGGCCGGAACACGATCGCGAGGATCACGGCGGCGAAGGTCAGCCGCATCGCGGTGGCGCCGGCCGCGCCGACGACGGGGAACAGGTGCTTGGCGAGCGAAGCGCCCGTCGTCAGGGAGACGAGGGACAACAGCAGGGCTGCGTAGGGAACAACGGACGGACGCGTGGAAGAAGACATCGAAAAGCGGCGTGTAGCGAAACCTGCAACGATATCATCAATCCGCCCCCCTCCGCCGGCGCTACGATGGGACTGGCCCGGTAACGCTCTTTTTCCGGATCATGAACATCTGTAACAGCCTGTAAAACAACAGGCACGCGCCAACGGATTCTTTATAGTTGGCAGGTGAGGAGAACCGCCATGATCAAGCTCGCTATTATCGTTTCCTGCGCCGCCGCCCTGACCGGTTGCGCCACGTATTACCCGGCGCCGGCCAACTACGGCACGCGCGCCTATTCGCAACCCGACGCCAACGGCTGGCAGGTCGTGTCCGTGACGCCGGTGGCGCCGGGGACCGGCGCGGCCGCGGCGGCATCGGGCGACGCCGGCCGCGTGACCTATTCCCCGGCCCCGGCGACCGTCGTGACCCAGCCGGTGTACGTCGCGCCGCCGGTCTACGCGCCCGCGCCGATCTACGCGCCGGCCCCGGTGTATGCCGACCCGCTGTGGTATCCGCCGATCTCGATCGGCCTCGGCTTCAGTTGGAACCACTGGAGCGGCGGCCATCGCGGCGGCTGGGGCCATCGCGGCGGGTGGCGTCACCGCTGACGTCCGCTCCACCGACAAGGCTGCGCTTCGGCGCAGCTTTTTTTTCGCCGGTACCCCTGCTGCCTGACGCTTTCCTTACGCATTTGCATGAATGACGCATGTTGCATCGCGTCACATCAATCGATTGCTGTTGTCTGATTGCCATTCTACAATCGGCTCACGATGGGCCCGGCACTGGTCCGCGGTGCCCGGCGTAAAACGAGAATACGACTACGGAGACGACAATGAATTTCAAGGTAAAGGCATTGGTTGCAGGGGTAGTGTTGGGTTTTTCGATGTCGGGCATGGCGTCGGAGCCGGTCAAGATCGGCGTGTCCGGTCCGTTCACGGGCGGGTCGGCGCCGATGGGCGTGTCGATGCGCGATGGCGTCCGTCTCGCCGCCGCTGAGATCAATGCCAAGGGCGGTGTGCTGGGCCGCAAGATCGAACTGGTCGAACGCGACGACGAAGCGAAGAACGAACGCGGCGTGCAGGTCGCGCAGGAACTCATCAACAAGGAGCGCGTCGCCGCCACCGTCGGCTACATCAACACGGGCGTCGCCCTCGCCTCGCAGCGCTTCTACCAGCAGGCGAAGATCCCCGTGATGAACAACGTGGCCACCGGCTCCATCGTCACCAAGCAGTTCGCGAACCAGCCGCAAAACTTCATCTTCCGCAACTCCGCGAACGACACCATCCAGTCCGCGATGATCGTCGAGGAAGCGATCACGCGCCGCGGCTTCAAGAAGCCGGCGATCCTCGCCGACTCCACCAACTACGGCCAACTGGGCCGCGAAGACCTCGAGAAGGTGCTCGACAAGAAAGGCGTGAAGCCGGTCGTGGTCGAGAAATACAACATCGGCGACGTCGACATGACGGCGCAGCTGCTGCGCGCCAAGCAGGCCGGCGCCGACGTCGTCCTCACCTACGGCATCGGCCCCGAGCTGGCGCAGATCGCCAACGGCATGCAGAAGCTGGGCTGGAAAGTGCCGATCGTCGGCAGCTGGACGCTCGCGATGGCCAACTTCATCGACAACGCGGGCAAGAACGGCGACGGCACCCGCATGCCGCAGACTTTCATCCAGAACCCGGACACGCCGAAGCGCAAGGCGTTCATCGACGCCTACATCAAGGCCTACAACCCGCCGGGCGGCCGCATGCCGTCGGCCGTGTCGGCCGCGCAGGGCTACGATTCCGTGTACCTGCTCGCCGCCGCCATCCAGCAGGCCGGCAGCACCGAGGGTCCGAAGATCGCCGCCGCGCTGGAAGACCTCAAGACGCCGGTCGAAGGCGTCGTCACCACCTACAACAAGCCGTACTCGCATACGGACCATGAGGCCATCAACTTCGAGAACACCAAGTTCGGTGAAGTGAAGGATGGGCGAGTGGTACAGGCCAAGTAACGTAATCCGTCGTTCCCGCGGAAGCGGGAACCCATACTGACGAACCGGATTCCGTATCCCGGACATCCCGCAGTTCGAACGAGGCCCGGCTTCGGCCCTTCAGCATGGGTTCCCGCCTGCGCGGGAACGACGAGCTCTATCCACGTGCCGCCCCTGGAGGAACCATGGAGATCCTGCTCCAACTCGTCGTGTCCGGCATCGCGCTCGGCATGATCTATGCCGTGATCGCGTTCGGCTACCAGCTCACGTTCGCCACGTCCGGCACCCTCAACTTCGGCCAGGGCGAGGCGCTGATGCTCGGCGCGCTCGTCGGCCTGTCGCTCGTCGGCACCATCCACGGCGGGCCTTATCTCGGCTACTGGTTGATGATTCCCATCGTCGTCCTGTTCGGCGCGCTGCAGGGCGTGTTCGTCGAATGGATTGCCGTGCGGCCCGCGATCCGCATCAAGTCGGAGTTCGGCTGGATCATGTCGACCATCGCCCTCGCCATCATCTTCAAGAACGTGGCCGAGAACATCTGGGGCAAGGACGTGCTGCCCTTCCCGTCGCCACTGTCGTCCGAACCGTTCACCGTGCTCGGCGCGAACGTGCAGCCGATGCAGGTGGCCGTGATCGTCGGCGCGCTCGCCATCATGTTCGCCGTCGAGATCTTCAACCGCAAGTCCATCTACGGCAAGGCCGTCGTCGCCACCGCGAACGACCGCGACGCGGCGGGCCTCATGGGCATCAACACCGGCATGGTCATCACGTTCTCGTACGCGCTGTCGTCCGCGACGGCCGCCTTCGCGGGGGCCCTCGTCGCACCGCTCACGCTCACGAGCGCCACGATGGGCGCGTCGCTGGGCCTGAAGGCGTTCGCCGTCGCGATCATCGGCGGGCTGACGTCGGGCATGGGCGCCATCGTCGGCGGCATCATCCTCGGCATCGCGGAGACCGCGACCGGCTTCTACCTGTCGACCGGCTACAAGGAAGTGCCGGGCCTCGTCCTGCTGCTGCTCGTGCTGGCCGTGAAGCCGTCCGGCCTGTTCGGCAAGGCCGCCATCAAGAAGGTATGACGATGAACAAGCTGACCTGGAGCGGCGCGATCGCGGGCATCGCGCTGCTGGCCGCCTTTCCCGTGCTGGTCGGGAACCCGTACTACATCCACCTCGTCGAGACGATCCTGATCTACGCGATCCTGCTGTTCGGCCTCGACATCGTCGTCGGCTACACGGGCCAGGTGTCGCTGGGCCATGCCGGCCTGTTCGGCGTGGGCTCGTACGTGACCGGCGTGCTCGTGATGAAACTCGGCGCCGCGTGGTGGCTCACGCTCCCGGCCAGCATCGCCGGTGCGGCGCTGTTCGGCGCGATCCTCGCCCTGCCCGCCCTGCGGGTGACGGGGCCGTATCTCGCGATGGTGACGCTGGCCTTCGGCACCATCGTGCAAATCCTCATCAACGAGATGACCTTCCTCACCGAGGGCCCGATGGGCATCATGCTGACGAAGCCCACCGTGGCCGGGCACGAGCTGTCGGAAGTCGAGTACTACTATGCCGTGGCCGCGCTGATGATCGTGTCGCTGCTGCTCGTGCACCGGCTTCTGAAATCGCATATCGGCCGCGCGTTCGAGGCGCTGCGCGACAGTCCCATCGCGTCGGACTGCATGGGCGTCTCCGTGTACCGTTATAAAGTCTATGCGTTCGTGATCAGCGCCGGCTTCGCGGGCCTGGCCGGCAGCCTGTATGCCTATTCCGAACAATACATCTCGCCCAACACGTACAACTTCGAGCTGACGATCCTGTTCCTGCTCGCGGTGATCATGGGCGGCCGCAAGACCCGCAGCGGCGCGCTGATCGGCGCCGTGATCGTCGTGATGCTGCCGAGCCTCCTGTCCGACATCGACCTGTTCCGCCGCATCGCCGTCGGCGCCGCGCTCCTCGCCGTCGTCGGCGCGGGGCTGCTGCTGGCGCGCCGCAAGACGACCGCGCGCCGCGTCGCCATCCCCGTCGTGGCGACGCTGGCGCTGGCCGTGGTCTCCTACAAGCTGGAAAGCATGGTCGACTGGCGCCTGACGATCTTCGGGCTCATGACGCTGTTCGTCGTCTACTACCTGCAGGAGGGCATCGTGGGCTTCCTGCGCGACCTGCTCGGGCGCGGCCGCACGCATGCGCGCGCGCTGGCGGACCACGGCGGCGATCCGTTCGCCGGCGTGCCGCAGGCGGAAGCCACCGGCGGCGATCTGCTGAAAGTCGAGCAGGTGCTGATGCAGTTCGGCGGCCTGAAGGCGCTGAACCAGGTGGACCTGGCCGTCGCGCGCGGCACCGTGCACGGCCTGATCGGGCCGAACGGGTCGGGCAAGAGCACGATGATGAACGTCCTCACCGGCATTTATAAACCGACAGCCGGCCGGGTCGTCTTCGCGGGCAGCGGCATTACGGGCCGCACGCCCGCGCAGATCGCGCTCGGCGGCATCGCGCGGACGTTCCAGAACGTGCAGCTGTTCGGCGAGATGACGGCGACGGAAAACATCCTCGTCGGCCTGCACCACAGCTTCCGCTCGAACGTGTTCGACGCCATGCTGCACACGCCGCGCCGCTTGCGCGAGGAACTGGCCGCGCGCGCGCGGGCGGCCGCGATCCTGAGTTTCGTCGGCCTCGCCGACCTCGCCGACGAAGAAGCGCGCAACCTCCCCTACGGCAAGCAGCGCCTGCTGGAGATCGGCCGCGCGCTGGCGCTCGACCCGCGCCTGCTGCTGCTGGACGAACCGGCCGCGGGCCTGACGGCGCCGGACATCCGCGAGCTGATGGCCATCATCCGCAAGATCCGCGACCACGGCATCACCATCGTCCTCATCGAACACCACATGGACGTCGTGATGTCGATCTCGGACACCGTCACCGTGCTGGATTTCGGCCAGAAGATCGCCGAAGGCACGCCGGCGCGCGTGCAGTCCGACCCGCGCGTGATCGAAGCCTACCTGGGCGGCGCCGGCGAACCCGCCGCCTCCGCCGCCGTCTGAGGAGACCGCATGCTCACCATCGACAACCTGCACGCGGCCTATGGCAAGGTCGAAGTGCTGCACGGGATCTCGCTGGAAGTCCCGAAAGGCAAACTCGTCACGCTGATCGGTTCCAACGGGGCCGGCAAGACGACGACCATGCGCGCCATCTCCGGCATGATCAAGCCGCGCGGCGGCAAGGTAATGCTCGCCGGCCGCGACATCACCGGCATGGATTCGCATCGCATCGCGCGCGCGGGCCTCGCCCATTCGCCGGAGGGGCGGCGCGTGTTCGCGACGATGACCGTCACGGACAACCTGCTGCTGGGCGCCTTCCCGCGCTTCACCCGCTCGCGGCCGAAGGGCGACGTGCCGCACGACCTGGAGCGGGCACTGGAACTGTTCCCGCGCCTGAAGGAACGCCGCACGCAGCTGGCCGGCACCCTGTCCGGCGGCGAGCAGCAGATGCTGGCGATGGCGCGCGCCGTCATGCTGAATCCGGACGTCGTGCTGCTGGACGAACCGTCGATGGGCCTCGCGCCCATCCTCGTCGACGAAGTCTTCCGCATCATCGCGCGGCTGAAGACGGAAGGCGTCACCATGCTGCTCGTCGAGCAGTTCGCCCAGGCCGCGCTGAACGTGGCCGATTACGGCTATGTGCTGGAGAACGGCAGCATCGCCGTGCACGGCCCCGCCGCGAACCTGAAGAACGATCCGAAGGTGGTCGCGGCCTACCTGGGCGGCGCCCACTGACGGATCGCATCCGCCAGCGCATCGAGGTCCTCGGGCCCGTTGTACAGGTGCGGCGTCACGCGCACGATCTCGGTGCCGCCGAATGTGCGGGTGACGGTGAAGATGCGGTGTTCATCCATCAGCCCCCGCGCGACCTCCGCGGCCGGCACGCCGCCGATGCCGAACGCGCCCAACGCGCAGTGCAGGGCCGGATCGCGCGGCGTGTAGATCTGCACGCCGGGCAGGTCGCGGACCTGGTCCATCCAGCGCCGCGCGAGCCAGCGCAGGCGCGCTTCCTTGTTGCGCGCGCCGATCGCCGCGTGGAACGCCAGCGCGTCCTCGATGGCCATGATCGGCGCCGGCGGCACGGTGCCGAACGCGCCCAGCTTGTCGATGTCGGTGCGGCCGAACGTCACGTCGCCGTACAGCGGCGCGATGTCGGCGATGCGTTCGCGTGCGATGTACAGCAGGCCCGTGCCCAGCGGCGCGCCGACCCATTTGTGCAGGTTGAACGCCGCGAAGGACGTGCCCAGTTGCGGGATCCGGTAGTCCAGTTGCGCGAGTGCGTGGGCTCCATCGACGATGGGATCGACGCCACGCTCGCGCGCCAGCGCGGCCAGGCGCGCCACCGGCATGATGCGGCCGGTACGGTGCACGATGTGCGTGATCAGCAGCACGCGGGTGCGCGGCGTGATCGCGTCCGCGTACAGCGCCGCGATCGCGTCCTCGTCTTCCAGGTCGTGGGGCACGTCCACCTCGATGACGGCCAGGCCCTTGCGCGCCGCGACCATGCGAACGATGTCGTGGCTGAAGTCGTAGTCGTGGCGCGCCATCAGGATCGCGTCGCCGGGTTCGAACGGATAACCCTGGAACACGATGTTCAACGACTCGACGGCGCTGCGGGTGATCAGGAGCTCATCGGGCGCTACGCCGGTGAAGCCGGCGAGCAGCGCCTTCACGTGCGCGAGGCGCGCGGGCCAGCGCTTGCGCAGGAAGAACGCGTTCTCGACGTCGACCTCGTCCTGGTAACGCTTGAGCGCCGCGCGCACGGGATCGGCCGGCATGCCGAAGTAGCCGTTCTCCAGGTTGATGAAGTCGGGCGAGCGCGTGTATTGCGCGCGGACGGTGGACCAGAACGATTCGTCGTCGGGAAGGATGGCGGTCAAGACGGGCTCCTGTCGGGCGTTGTGCAACCGCCATCATAGCCCGCCCCGGTCAAGGCTGCAGGCGCCCCCCCAGCGCCAGCGCCGCCGCGAGATTGCGCGCCGCGCGGCGCAGGTTGTCTACGCCCGCGGCCAGCGCCTCGGCGACGGAACACGGCCGCGCGACCGCCGCGACCACGACCTCGATGCCGTGCGCGTGCACGGCATCCGCATCGACCGCGAGGCTGCCGCCAATGGCGACGACGGGCTTGCCGTGGCGGCGCGCGACGTTCGCCACGCCCATCGGCGTCTTGCCGTGCACGGTCTGGCCGTCGATGCGGCCTTCTCCCGTCACGACGAGGTCCGCGTCGCGCACGGCCGCATCGAGCCCCACGGCATCAAGCACGATCTCGACGCCAGGCTTGAGCTGCCCTTTCAGGAACACCATCATCGCGGCCGCGATGCCACCGCCCGCACCCGCGCCAGGGGTTTGCGCGATGTCCTCGTGAAGATCGCGCCGGATGACCTCCGCATAATGCGCGAGCGCGGCGTCGAGCTGGGCGACCATCGCCGGCGTCGCGCCCTTCTGCGGGCCGAACACGGCGGATGCCCCGCGCGGGCCGACGAGCGGGTTGTCGACGTCGCACGCGATCCGGAATTCGGCGTCGCGCACGCGCGGGTCGAGCCTTGAAACGTCGATGCGGTCGAGGCGCGCCAGTTCCGCGCCGCCCGGGCCGAGGTCCTTGCCGTCCGCATCGAGCAGGCGCACGCCCAGCGCCTGCAGCATGCCGGCGCCGCCGTCGTTGGTCGCGCTGCCGCCCACGCCCAGCACGAACCTGCGCGCGCCGGCATCGAGCGCCGCTCGGATCAGTTCACCCGTGCCGCGGCTCGTGGCCGTGCGCGGATCGCGCAGGTCGGGCGGCACCCCTTCCAGGCCGCTGGCCGCCGCCATCTCGATCACGGCGATGCCGCCGGCCTCGCCGTAGAACGCGTCCACCGCCTGGCCCAGCGGGCCGGTCACGCGCACGTCCACGCGCCGGCCGCCCGTCGCGTCGATCATGGCCTGTACCGTGCCCTCGCCGCCGTCGGCCACGGGGACCTTCACGTAGGTCGCGTCGGGCCAGACCTCGCGCATGCCGGCCTCGATGGCGTCGGCCACCTGCAGCGCCGTCAGGCTTTCCTTGAACGAATCGGGGGCGATGACGATCTTCATGGGTTGTCCTTGATCTCGATGCCCGCAAGGATATACGAGCCCTGACTTCAGCGGGAATATATTGCTTTATCGACAAAAAGTCGTTCATAATCCTGCGACCCGACCCAGGAGAACGCCATCCGCTCACCGCTCGTCCGCCTGCGCCTGCGCTGGTATGCCATCAGCACCGCACGCCTGTTGCTGCGCCGCTGGCAGGCCATCCTGCTCGCCACCGGCGTGCTGGCGTCGGCCAACGCGTCCGCCTTCGGCAACCTCGACACCTACGCGCGCCCCCTGCTGACCCTGCTCGCACCCGGCCACGGCGCGATCTGGCGCACGGGCTATCTGCTCGCCTTGCTGCTGCTCGCGGCCGCCTGGGTCGCCATGCAGCGCGACCAGGTCGCGGGCGGTCCGTTCATGGCATTCGCCGGATCGCTGCCTTTCACCCCGCGCCAGCGCCACCGTGCCGACCTGGCCGTGCTGCTGCTGGCCGATTCGCCGCTGCTGGTCGTCACCGCCTGCGCGCTGGGGCTGACGGCCGGCCGCGGCGCACCGGCCGCCCACGCCGTGCTGCTGGCCGACGTCGCGCTGCTGGCCCTGGTCGCGTAACAGGCCGTGCTGGAACGGCGTGCCGGCGCGTGGCCCGGCGTGGCCGCCGGCGCGGTGTTGGCGGGGGCGGCGTTCGGCACGCGGCTCGACCTTGCCGCGAACCTGCTCGTGGGCGCGGCGGCGGCATGTGCCCTGGTCATGCAACCGCGGCCCCGCGCACCACGCCGCATACCACGCCCGCACGCGCGCCGCGCCAGCCCGCCCGCACCGGGCGGACGCCGTGGCGCCGCGCTGCAGATGTCGCTCGCCGTTCTGTTGCGCGAGCGCCGCGGCGAACTGCTCGCAACATGCCTGACCGCCGCGGCCATCGCGGCGGCGGCCGTCGGCCTCGTGATGCTGTTCGAGCGGGATGCCCGCAGCTTTCCCACCGTGCTGCTGGCCGAGGGCGCCATTGCCCTGGCGTTCAGCGGCCTGTTTCGCGGCCTGCATCGCGCGCATCGCGCCAGCATGGGCTACCTGGGTGCGCTGCCGCTGGCCGCCGCCTGGTGGCGCCGGTACGACCTGGCGGCCGTGCTGGCGGCGGCCCTGCCGTTCCTGGCTGCGCTGACGGCTTGCGCGTGGGCCATCGGCGCCGCGCCGGCGCACGCGCTGGCGGCGCTGGCCTCGAACGCGGCCCTGCTGTGCGCACTGCGCACGCCCCAACTGATCAGCGACCGACATGCCGTCGTCCTGACGACCATCGCGGCGGGCTGCTGGACGGCAGGCACGTTCGCCTGCCTGCTTTAGGAGACACCATGCTGCGCTTCGACGACGTGAGCAAATCATATGGATCCCGGCCCGTCCTGCAGCGGCGGACCGGACGCTTCGCGGCGGGCGCCTACGCATTACGGGGGCCGAACGGTATCGGCAAATCGACCTTGCTGCGGGTGCTGGCCGGCGTCGACGAGGCCGACGGCGGCGACATCGTCATCGACGGCCACTCCCTGCGCGCGCAACCGGCCGCCGCGAAAGCCCGCCTGGCCTACGCGCCGGACGAGTGCCCCGTGTACCCGTTCGTGACGGGCCGCGAACTGCTGGCGTTCGTGGCCTGGGCCAAAGGCTGCGCGATCCCGGACAAGGTCACCCGGATCGTCGAACGCTTCGGCCTCGCGCGCCATCTCGACACGCGCTGCGGCGCCATGTCGCTGGGCACGCAAAAGAAGCTGATGCTGGCGGCGGCGTGGATCGGCGAACCCGCCGTGCTGCTGCTCGACGAACCGTCGAACGGCCTCGATGCGGACGCGCGCGCCGTACTCGCCGACCTGCTGGCGGCGCAACGGGACACGTCAGTCGTCTTCATGTCCACGCACGACAAGGCATTCGCGGATGCGATCGGCGCGGCAGAGATAGAATTCGAAACACTCACAGACCGTTAATCGGGGAGGTGCGATGACACAGCCTGCTTCACTCGTCGCGGTGGCCGCCGCGCCGGCGTCGCCGCCGGCGCATGGCCGGCAGCAGGACGCGGTGTATGTCGTGCAATGAACCGGCTGGCCGACATGGACACGCAACTTTTCTTCATCTGCTTCCTGACGTTCGTGATCCACCTGATCGGGACCCTGGCGTATTCGGTACGGATCGCCGGCGTACGGACCGGGCGGATCGCCGTGTCGCTGGCCCTGTTCGGCATTCTCATGCTCGTGTCGCGGACGTCGAATTCGTTCCTGGGCCCGTTCCTGGCGAAGCGCGTCGAGACCCATCTCGACGCGCTCGCCAGCGGCGCGCTGTTCGCCGATTTTCGCTGGCTGCTCGTATCCGCAAGTCTTGCGACGGTGGCGGGCGCCCTGCTGATTCCGACGTTCCAGCGTGTATTCTGCCGTGCGGTCCTGCATTTCCAGGCACATCGCTCGATCCCGAAGCTGATCCTCCACGGTTTCTTCAAGGGAGGCCTGTCGTACGTCCGGGACGTCGCCCGCATGCCCGCCGCACGCAACATGACCGGATTCCGGTCGGGACATGGCGTGTCGGGCCGGATCACGCTGCTGAACGTCGGCGCCACCGCGCTCTGGACCGTCGGCGTGTTCGCGGCCCTGTATGCCGGCGTGCTCGACCCGTCGGTCCGCGTCACCTCCAGCAAGCTCTCCTCGATCATCAACGGCGGCGCGACCATCATGATGGCCGTGTTCATCGACCCGCACATGTCGGGGATGACGGACGATGTCGTCGAAGGCAACGTCACGGAAAGCCAGTTCAGGAAAGCCATCGTCTGGCTGGTCGGCAGCCGACTGGCGGGCACCGTCGCCGCGCAGGCGTTGCTGGTACCGGCGTCGCTGCTGATCGCGTCCGTGGCCCGCGTCATATGACGCCATGCTGACCCGCCCGCGCCAGGCCAGGCCCGACGAATCGCTCGGCTTCCCATCCGCGCTGCGCCCTTCCGTGCGCGCGGCCATTGCCGTCGTCGCGCAGGACGAGCTCGCGCCCCCGCACGGCACCTTCGACGTCAACGTGGATGGCGCAACAATGCACATTCCCTATCGGCTCTACTACGACCCTGCCCGCCTGCGGCGCGCGTTGGACGATGCGCAGGGCGCCGAGCGGCGCATCGTCGCCTGCCTGGGAACGCGGCATGTCGACGGTCACGTGCGGCAGGCATGCCTCGCGCAGATTCTCGACAGCGACGAAGCGTGGCTCATGCCCTACATCGTGCAGTTGTCCGGCGAGTACGTGATCGAGATCGTCGAGGACGTCGCGCGCTGGATCGTGACGCGCGACGCGTCGACTCTCGCGCCGTTCGCACGCGCCAACCCGGCCTGGCTCGCAACCCTGGCGCGGCGCGTGACGAGCTACTGGAACTGCTATCATCGCCGGGTATTTCCCGATCGGGCCGACTATCCGGGCACCCGAGTCCTTTCACACTTCAGATCCGATGTCACACGCCGCTGATTTGCTGTTGCGCCGCGCAACCCACGCCGACATCCCCGCCATGTCGCGCATCCGGCTGGCCGTCACCGAGAACGCCTTGCGCGACCCCACACGGATCACGGTCGCGATGTACGAGGATTATCTGGAACGGTCGGGCCGCGGCTGGGTAGCCGAAGCCGATGGCGGCATCGTGGGGTTCAGCTACGCCGACAACGTGAACGCGTCGATCTGGGCGCTCTTCATCCAGCCGGGCCAGGAAGGACGGGGACTCGGCAAGGCATTGCTCGAGCGGGCGGCGACCTGGCTGTTCGCGCAAGGCCACGCGCAGATCCGGCTGACGACCGGCGCCGGCACCCGCGCCGACCGCTTCTATGCGGCCCAAGGCTGGCGCCGCGCGCCCATCGGCGCCACCGAGATCGCGTACACGTTGGCGCGCCCGGTGGTATCCTTGGCGCCATGACTACCGATTCCGATATTGAACTGTCCGGCCCATTCCAGGCCAGGGACGCCAATGGCCGTAACCTCGACGTCAAGTCGATCCGCATTTTCGACGAGGGCTACGGGATCATCGACGTGTACGTGAAATTCAAGGACCGTCTCGACCCCGGCGCCTACAAGGACTCCGTCCTCGTGCGCGCCATTATCGACCGGCTGCGCGCCGTCGGGTACAAGGGGCCGGACTTCGGCCACAGCGATCCGGGCCTGCAGGAGAGCCGTCTCATCGTGCTCGAGGCGCCCGAGGAATTCGCGCCGTTCGCGAAAAGCAAGGGGTGGAAGAACCTGGCCGAGGATTTCGACGAGTAACGCGTCATGCCGCGCCGGTCTGGTCCCCGGCAAAATCAGATTGTTTCGTGATACACGCGCTGGCCGCCTTGCGGTTGGCGTGCGCCGCCCTAGACTGGGATGACCACACCGGCGGCCGACATCGTGCCGTTGCGACGCGATGCCTGACCGAAGTCTCCATGTACTTCGTGAAGGAACGATCATGCGTCCCCTGTACCTGATGCTCATCCCCGTCCTGCTCGTGTCCGCGTCCGGCACGCAGGCGCAAACCCTGGCGCCGGACGACCCCGTCGCCGTCGTCCAGGTCAAACCCATGGACGGGCCCTACCGCCTGCGCAACGAGCAAGCCCGGCAGATCGCGGGCACGTACGAGATGTCGAACGGCTGGTCCGTCGACGTGCGTCCCGACATGCGCCACGTTGACGTCCTCATCGACCGGAACAGGCCGCTGCGACTCCTTGCCATATCGCCCCGGAAGTTCGTGTCCGGCGACGGTAATGTGACCATGGAATTCAGCCGCGGCAACGACGAGAACGACATGACGCTGCGCTACGTGCCGGGCGTCGGCATGGCCGAGGTCGTGCTCACCTCGGTGTCGATCGCGCAGCGCTAGCCGCCGCCCGCCCCGAACAGATCGTGCGCATCGAGGATCGCGTACGTGATCCCGGGATGGCGTTCCAGCACCCTGCGCACGGCCGCGGGCACGGACTGGCGCACCTTCTTGCACAGGCCCGGCCGGTCTTCCAGCACGATGAGGATGCCGCGCAAGGTGCGCACCTCGTTCGGACCGGGCGCGATCTTCAGTTCGACGCCGAGGTTGGCGCGGATGCGGTCCTGCAGGCGTTTCAGGTCGTCGTAGCTGGCGACGGCGTCGATGCGCTCGAGCAGTTTTTGCTCTTCCGTGCGGGTGAGGCGCAGCGGGCGCAGGTCCGCGTCCGGATCGGCGAGCAGGATCTCGCGCTCGCAGACGCAGGCGCCGGGGGGACATTCGGTGCGGATGGGTATCGATACTTGTTGCAACATGGGGTCACGCTGTCAACGGATGGCTCGTCCGGGCAAGTAGTGTATCTCATTTAATACGCCTGCCATGCGCCGCCAGTGCGAGCCCTTCCAGAATACGCCGTGGCAGCAGTCGCACGTGCTGAACTCGTCCTGCGTGGCGGCCACGCGCGGCGGCAGCCGGTCCCTCACCTCCGCCTTCGCGATGGGCCGCAGCGGCGCATTGCACGACAGGCACAGCGTGAACGGGCGCATGCGCTCGGCCAGGCCGAAGCGCTCGGCCACTTCGCGCAGCTGCGCTTCCGCCTTCAATGCCCGCACGTAGCAGCCGTACACGATGCCGCGGCGCTTGAGCAGTTCGCGGTCGCGCGTCAGCACGGCGCGGCCGTCATCGAGCGCGATCGCTTCGACTTCGGCGTCGTTCAGCGTATTGCGGTAGATGGTGTCGAACCCCGCCATTCTCAACAGCCGCGCGAGACCGCCGAGATGCGCATCCGCGACGAAGCGCGCGCGTCCCGGCGGACGCTGGTCCAGCCGCGCCACGTCGGCCACATCGAAGGTCGTGAAGCGCGGGTAGACGGCGATGCGGTCGCCCTCTTCCAGGATGTCGTCCAGTCCCCGCGGCTCGCCGTTCAGCAGCACCAGTTCCACCTCCGTGTGCGGCACGCCGAGCGCCTCGATCATGTGCTTGGTCGTGGCGGCGCGCGCGCACGGCGCCGCGAAGGAACGGCCGCGCCGCTCGCGCGCGAGGAAGTCGTTCAGTTCGCCGTAGAAGCGGAACGTCGCGCTGACCATGATTCGTCCACGCCGCGCAGCACCTCCAGTGCGTTCGGCACCGAATGGCCCTCGGCCGTGTTATCGAAGATGCAGCAGAGGTCCGCGCCGGGCTGCGTCATCGCGACGATCCGCTGCTCGACCTCGCGCAGGAACTCGGGCGGATAGGACGAGTAGTAGATGCGCGGCGTGCCGTGCAGGCGGATGTAGGTCGACGCCGTCGTCGGCGCGTGCGGTCCGGGCTGGCCGGCGGGCGGATCGGCCATCACGCGCGTGACGCCGTGCTCGCGCAGCAGCGCGGTCGCCGTGTCGCCGAACCAAGTCGGATGGCGCCCTTCCAGCGCCACCATGCAGGGAAAGCGTGCGCGCAGGCGCGGCAGGAAATCGGCGACGGTCTCCGCATCGAACACGCCGCTGGGCGGCAGCTGGACGAGCACGCAGCCCAGTTTCTGCCCCAGTTCGCCGGCCTCGCGGACGAAACGGTCGAGCAACGCGTCCGCGTCGCGCAGCTTCGCCTCGTGCGTGATCGCCTTCGGCAGCTTGACGGAGAAACGGAAGGCGTCGGGCACGCTGGCGGCCCAGCGGGCGTACGTCTGCGGCTGGTGCGGCCGGTAGAACGACGAGTTGATCTCGACCGCGGGGAACACGGCCGCATAGCGCTCGAGGTGGCTGCCTTCGACGGGGAAGTCGGCCGCCACGTCCTTGTTGAGGCCCCAGCCGGCGCAGCCGATCAGGGGCCGATTGACTGCCGTGGATTGCAATTCGCTCATCTGGACCCATGTTGGAGGGCATCCGCCCGGCATCCGATTCTATGTCGAACGGCATGATCGACGGCGCACGCGCCACCGGGCCCAGAATATCGATTACCTACAGGAGGAACACCATGGCCGAGTCCCTGCACATCGTCTGTCCGCACTGCGACGCCGTCAACCGCGTCGCGGGCGAGCGCCTGGCCGACCAGCCCGTCTGCGGCAAATGCGCCAAGGCGCTGTTCACGGCCCAGCCCACGGACGTGTCGTCCGCCCGCTTCGACAAGCACGTCGGACGCAACGATATCCCCGTCCTCGTCGATTTCTGGGCCGCGTGGTGCGGCCCGTGCCGCATGATGGCGCCCGCGTATGCGCAGGCCGCCGGCCGGCTGGAACCGCACGCGCGGCTGCTGAAGGTCGATACGGAAGCATCGCAGGATCTCGCGGCGCGCTACAACATCCGCAGCATCCCGACGATCGCCTTGTTCCAGGGCGGCCGGGAGATCGCGCGCCAGGCCGGGGCGATGGATGCGAACCGCCTCGTCGCGTGGGTGCAGCAGACCGCGCGCGCCGCATGAGCGGCCGATCGGTTATGGTAATGGCAATCTAGAACCAGGAGAGATCATGGCCCAGGAACTCGTCTACGAACGCGGCCTCGAGGATGCCAAGCAGTTCGCCCGCATCCTGTACGTCGCGCATGCGCTCACGTTTTTCTTTTCGCTCGGCACGCTGTCGATCCTCGTGCTGATCGTAAATTACATGCGCCGGCCCGATACGGCCGGGACGATGGTGTACAGCCACCACACGTGGATGATCCGGTCGTTCTGGTTCTACCTGGTCTGGATGGTGGTCGCGGTGGTGCTTGCCATCACGATCATCGGGATTCCGATCGCGTGGCTCGTCGGTGCCGGCGCATGGCTGTGGATGGCGTACCGGATCATCCGCGGCTTCCTCGACCTGAACAACAACCGCGCGATGCCGGTGTGATCAGAGCCGGCCGAGCGCCTGCTCGATGTCCGCGATGAGATCGTCGGTCCCTTCGAGGCCGATGTTGAAGCGCACGAGCGGGCCCGTCTCGGGCCAGCCGCGCCGCATCCCCTGCATCCGGTACGGCACCGCGAGGCTGTGCGTCCCGCCCCAGCTGTACCCGATGCCGAACAGTGCCAGCGCGTCGACGAAGCGGTCCACCTGCTCGCCCGAAAAACGCGCGTCGAAGACCACGGAGAACAGGCCGCCCGCGCCCGTGAAATCGCGCTTCCACACGTCGTGGCCGGGGCAATCCTCGAATGCCGGGTGCAGCACCTTCGCGATTTCGGGGCGGCCTTCCAGCCACGCCGCCACCTTGCGCGCGGACGCATCGTGCGCGTCGAAGCGCAGCTTCATCGTTTCCAGCCCGCGCAGCACGAGCCAGGCATCGTCGCCGCCCACGCCCATGCCGAGGCGCATGTGCGACGTCGCGATGCGGTCGTTGATGGCGGTGTCGCGCGTGATCACGGCGCCCATCAGCACGTCCGAGCCGCCCGACTGGTATTTCGTCAGCGCCTGCATGACGATGTCGGCGCCGACGTCGAAGCCGCGCAGTGCGAGGCCTGCGGCCCAGGTGTTGTCCAGCGCGACCAGGATGCCCTTGTCGTGCGCCGCCGCGCAGATTGCGCGCAGGTCCGGCACTTCCATCGACACGGAGCCCGGCGCCTCGGTCCAGATCAGTGTCGTGTTCGGCTGGATCAGGTCCGCGATGCCCGCGCCCACGAGCGGATCGTAGAAACGCGCGGAGACGCCGAAGTCGTTCGCGAGCCAGCGTCCCAGCTCGCGCGTGGGGTTGTAGACGTTATCGGGCAGCAGGACGTCGTCGCCCGACTTCAGCAGCGCCAGCAGGATCATCGAGATGGCGGCGAGCCCGGACGGCGTCAGCAGGCAATGCGTGCCGCCTTCGATGGCGGCCAGGCGCGCTTCCAGCGTGAACGTCGTGGGCGTGCCGTGCAGGCCGTAGGTATAGGCCTGCTTGCTGCGCCAGTCGCCCGAGCGCAGGCTGGCCACGTCCTTGAACAGGACCGTGGACGCGTGGTGGATCGGCGTCGGGTATGCGGCGAAGCCGGCCGGCGGGCGGTAGTCGCTGTGGGTGAGCGTGGTCTGGATGGACTTTGTCTTCGTCACGTCGGATGCTCCATGTATCGTCGTTCCCGCGAAAGCGGGAACCCATGCCGAGTCACTTCAGCCGACTCAGTATGGTTTCCCGCGTGCGCGGGAATGACGAGGTCGTTGTCAGGCGACCGTCGCCCACAGGTCGTGCGCATCCGCCTTCGTCACGACCACGTCGATGAATTCGCCCACGGCCGGCTTGGCCTTGCCCGGCGTGAGGGCGCGCTTGATGTGGACGACGCCGTCGATTTCCGGCGCATCCGCCGCCGAGCGGCCGACCGCTTCGCGCGGGCCCGCTTCGTCGACGAGCACGCGGATCGTCTTGCCGACCTTCGCCTGCAGGCGCTGCGCCGAGATTTCTTCCTGCAGCAGCATCACGCGTGCGCGGCGCTCTTCCTTGACCTCGTCCGGCACCGGATTCGCGATCTCGTTCGCCGTCGCGCCTTCGACCGGCGAGTAGGCGAAGCAGCCCAGGCGGTCGATCTGCGCTTCCTTGAGGAAGTCCAGCAGGTATTCGAATTCCGCGTCCGTCTCGCCCGGGAAGCCGGCGATGAACGTCGAGCGGATCGTGAGGTCCGGGTTCATCTTGCGCCATGCCTGGATGCGGTCGAGGTTCTTCTCGCCGCTGGCCGGGCGCTTCATGCGCTTCAGGACGTCCGGATGCGCGTGCTGCAGCGGGATGTCCAGGTAAGGCAGGACGTGCTCGCCCATGAACGGAATCACCTGGTCCACGTGCGGGTACGGGTACACATAGTGCATGCGCACCCACGCGCCGTACTGTTTCGCCAACTGGCCCAGCGCTTCCATCAGCTGCGTCATGTGCGTCTTGACGGGGCGGCCGTTCCAGAAGCCGGTGCGGAACTTGACGTCCACGCCGTATGCGCTCGTGTCCTGCGAGATCACGAGCAGTTCCTTGACGCCCGCCTTGAACAGGTTCTCCGCTTCCTGCAGCACGTCGTGGATGGGACGCGACACCAGGTCGCCGCGCATCGACGGGATGATGCAGAAGCTGCAGCGGTGGTTGCAGCCTTCCGAAATCTTCAGGTAGGCATAGTGCTTGGGCGTGAGCTTGACGCCGTGGTCCGGCACGAGGTCGATGAACGGGTCGTGCGGCTTGGGCAGGTGGATGTGGACGGACTCCATCACTTCGGCCACGGCGTGCGGACCGGTCACCGCGAGCACCTTCGGGTGCACCTTGGTGATGATGTCGCTGCCCGATGCATCCTTCTTGGCGCCGAGGCAGCCCGTGACGATCACTTTGCCGTTTTCGGCCAGCGCCTCGCCGATCGCATCCAGCGATTCCTGCACGGCCGCGTCGATGAAGCCGCAGGTGTTGACGATCACGAGGTCCGCGCCGGCATACGACTTGGCGGTCTCGTAACCCTCCGCGCGCAGCTGCGTGAGGATCTGTTCGGAGTCGACGAGCGCCTTCGGGCAGCCGAGCGAGACGAAACCGACCTTCGGCGGCACGGCATTGCCGGCGGCGTCGGAGGTGGCGGGGGGAGGATTACGGCGGAGTTCTTGCATTGTCGGATTGCGGCAAACGTTCAGGGCAATCCGCGATTGTACAGGAAGCGGGGGCGGAGGGAAATCGATGGCCTTGGAACGTCGCCCCTGCGAAGGCAGGGGCCCAGTTTCAGCGCCGCGGGAGCGCCTGGGAACCTGGATTCCCGCCTACGCGGGAAGTCATTTCCGGCAATGCCGGAAATGACAGATTTGAGTGCGCCGTGCTTTATGCACTCATTTCTTCTCCGGCGGCACCCCGAACGGGAACGCGCCGAACATCGCCTTGCTCTGGCTCTGCATCTGCTCCTGCATCTGCAGGAACAGGTTCTTGCTCTGGTCGATGTAGTTGTTCATCATGCCCTGCATCATCGGGCCCTGGATGTTCATGAACTGGGTCCACATCTCGGTGCTGAACGGCTTGCCTTCCATCGCGCCCGCGGCCGAGCCGACGAACTTGTTCTGGATGTCGGTGAACGCCTGCACGTTCTTTTCCAGGTAGGACCCCATCATGCCCTGCATCGCGTGGCCGTAGTAGCGGATGATCTGGGACAGCACGCCGCTGGAGAACATCGGCACGCCGTGCGCTTCCTCTTCGAGAATGATCTGCAGGAGGATGCTGCGGGTCAGGTCTTCGTTCGTCTTGGCATCCACGACCGTGAACTCGTCGGAATCGAGGACGAGTTGCTTCACGTCGGACAAGGTGATGTAAGAACTGGTCTGGGTGTCGTACAGCCGGCGGTTCGGATACTTCTTGATCAGGCGTTCAGTGCTTTTTTTGACACTACTCATCTCATTTCCATGTACAGCGCCGTAGCGCATTTATTATGCGGCGACCGCGGGGATCTCCTGCGGCGTCTCCGATTCCAAGAGGATATCCGCTAAAAATACCACGTTGCGAACGCAGGTGCAGCAATTATTCGCTGAGCAACTGAATGATTTTTTTCGCAACGCGGCTGCCGCCTCTTCAATCGGCCCTGGCCTTGACGTACCGGCCCGGCGCCGGCTCGATCGCCGGATACTGCGCATTGCCCGGCTGTGCGGGCGGCGCGACTTCCTTGCCGCCGTGTTCGACGAGGAACTTCGCCCATTCCGGCCACCAGCTGCCCTTCTTCTCGACGGCGCCGGCGAACCAGTCGGCCGCCGTCTTCGGCCGCGTCTTGCCGCCCTCGTTGACCCAGTAGCTGCGCTTGTTCTTCGACGCGGGGTTGATCACGCCGGCGATGTGTCCCGATGCGCCGAGCACAAAACGGTTGTTCTTCGGCTTCTTCGGGTTGAGCAATCCCATCGACGCGAACGCCGCTTCCCACGGCACGATGTGATCTTCCTTCGAGCCGTACAGGAAGGTCGGGCAATCGATGGCGCCAAGGTCGACCTTGACGCCGGCCACCGTCAGCGCACCCGGCACCTTCAGCTTGTCCTCGAGATAGGTATTGCGCAGGTACCAGCAATACATCGGGCCCGGCAGGTTCGTGCTGTCGGCATTCCAGTACAGCAGGTCGAACGCGGGCGGCGTCTTGCCTTTCAGGTAGTTTTGCTGGACATAGTTCCACACGAGGTCGTTCGGACGGAGTGCCGAGAACGTCGTCGCCAGGTCGCGTCCCGGCATCAGGCCGCCGCGCGACAACTGCTGCTCGCGCAGCTTGACCTGGGTCTCGTCGACGAACACGTCGAGCACGCCCGTGTCCGAGAAATCGAGCAGCGTGGTGAACAGCGACAGGGTGGCGGCCGGCTTCTGGCCGCGCGCGGCCAGCACGGCCAGCGCGGTCGCGGCGATCGTGCCGCCCACGCAGAAGCCGAACACGTTCACCTTGTCCTGGCCCGTGATGGCGCGCGTGGCGTCCAGCGCGCGGATCGCGCCCTGCTCCACGTAATCGTCCCACGTCGTGCCGGCCAGGCTCTGGTCCGGATTACGCCAGGACAGCATGAACACCGTATTGCCCTGCTCCACCAGGTAGCGGACGAGGGAATTCTCCGGCTGCAAGTCGAGGATGTAGTATTTGTTGATGCACGGCGGCACCATCAGCAGCGGCACCTCGTGCACGGTCGGCGTCGCCGGCGTGTACTGGATCAGCTGGAACAAGTGATTCTCGAACACGACCGTGCCCGGTGTCATACCGACGTTGCGGCCCACTTCGAACGCGGACTCGTCCGATTGGGAGATGCGGCCCTTCTGCAGGTCGGCCAGCATGTTCTGCAAGCCTTTCGTGAGACTCTCGCCCTTGGTCTCGATCATTTTCTGCTGGGCTTCCGGATTCGTCGCGAGGAAGTTCGCGGGCGACATCGCATCGACGATCTGCTGGACGGCGAAGCGGATTTTCTGTTTGTCGCGCGGCGGCGCTTCGACGGCCTCGGCCAGCGCCATGAGGAATTCGGAATTCAGCAGGTAGGACGCGACGCTGTACGCGGACATCGCGTTCGCCGTCCACTCGGGCGCGGAAAAGCGGCGGTCGCTGAACGACGGCAGCTTGCCGGTGACAAGATCCTGCCACAGCTTCATCGCCTTTTGCAGGTAATCGTTGCGCAGCGCTTCCAGCTTGCCCTGCGACAGCCCGGCGCCGATATCGCCCAGCATCTTGGCCACCGGTGCGAACGCTGCCGAGCCGTCGGCACCGTCGGGGAGTTTCATCCAGGACTGCCAGGCGGAGGGATCGGTGAATTGCGCAAACGGCGCCATCCAGGGTGCGGCAAGCATCTGCGGGGTAGCATCAGGCGTATTCATAAGGCGTCCATTGTGTAGAATCGTTTTATCGACAGCAACCGGAGCATCGCATGTGGATCGTAGCCATAGGATGGATGTACGTCGTAACCCTGATGGCGGCGACGGAGCCGACTGTGGTTGGCGGCATTATGACTTTTTTCGGCTATGGCGTGTTGCCATTCTCAATCGTTTTTTACCTTGCGGGATCAAGACGGCGGCGCGCCCGCGCGGCGCAGGCGGCGTCGAGGACGGCGGACGGAACACCGGTCGTGCCCGTGGCAGGCCATGTGGCGGGCGCCGATGGCGGTGCGGCCGGACACGGCCGCGATGGGGGCCGCTGAACGGCCCGCGCTTATTTCAACCAGATGAGGCTGGCCTGCCGGCCCGTCACGCCATCGCGGCGATAAGAATAGAACCAGTCGGTTTCGCTCGCCGTGCAGCGGTCACCGCCATGGACGCGCGTGATCCCGTCGCGGGCCAGCATGCGACGCGCCAACAAATACATGTCCACCAGATACTTGCCCGGTCGCCCCGCATACGGCCGGAAAGCATCGTCCACCTGCCCCGGCAACGCGGCCTCGAAGGCGGCCAGCACGTCGCTGCCCACTTCGAACGCGTCCCGGCCGATCGCCGGCCCGAGCCAGGCCGTGATCTCGCCCGCGCCAGCCGCGCGCATGGCCGCGACCGTCTGACCGAGCACGCCACCGGCCAGCCCGCGCCAGCCCGCATGCGCGGCGCCCGCGACCTTGCCGCCCAGGTCCGCGAACAGCACGGGCAGGCAGTCCGCCGTGAGGATGGCGCAGACGACGCCAGGCACCGTCGCGATGCTCGCGTCGCCCGTAAGCACGGGACCGCCCGGCTGGACGGCCGCCGCATCGACGACGTCGGGACCGTGCACCTGCGCGATCCACGCGGGCGGACCCGGCAGGCGCGCGCGCAGGCGCATCCGGTTGGCCTGCACGGCCTCCGGATCGTCGTTCACGTGCCGCCCCAGGTTCAGCCCGCCACCGTCGCGCCCGTCGCCGTACGGGCCCATGCTGACGCCGCCGCGCCGCGTCGTGGCCAGGGCACCGAACGCGTCAGGCAGATCGGGCCATTGGGTCGCGGGATGGATCAGATCAGCGTCCTGCAGATCGGATTCCGGCATCAGATCGCTTCCGGTTCTTCGATCCCGGCCTGTTCCAGAAGTTCCGCGAAATCGTCGGCCAGCGGCACGACCCATTCCATGTGCTCGCCGGTGGCCGGGTGCGTGAGCCCAAGCCGGCGCGCCTGCAGCGCCTGGCGGTGGAAGAACGAACGCAGGTGCTGCTTGCCGTACACGGTGTCGCCGACGAGACTGTAGCCCAGCGACTGCATGTGCACGCGGATCTGGTGCGTGCGGCCCGTCTCCAGGCGGCATTGCACGAGGCTGACCGGGCGGCGGTCGAGCTCACCCGTCTCCAGCAGTTCGTAGTGCGTGATGGCCGGCTTCGCCGACGGGCTGTTCGACACGGCCATCTTGACGCGGTCCTTCGCATCGCGGCTGATCGCCGAATCGATGGTGCCGTACGCACGCGGCGTGCCCCACACGAGCGCGAAATATTCGCGTTTCACCGTGCGCGCCTGCAGCTGGCGCACGAGGTCCGTCTGCGCTTCCAGCGTCTTGCCGACGACCATCAGGCCGCTCGTGTCCTTGTCGAGGCGGTGCACGATGCCGGCACGCGGCACGGACACCAGTTGCGGGCAGTGATGCAGCAGCCCGTTCAGCAGGGTGCCCGACCAGTTGCCCGAGCCCGGATGCACCACGAGGCCGGCCGGCTTGTTGATGACGATGATGGCGTCGTCCTCGTGGACGATGTCCAGTTCCATCGCTTCCGGCGTGTAGGCCGTATCCTCGGGCGCCGGCTGCGGCACGACGGTGACCGTCTCGTCGCCATAGGCCGTGCTCTTGCCCTTCGCCGGCTTGCCGTCGACGAGGATGTGGCCTTCGTCGAACCATTGCTGCAGGCGGCTGCGCGAGAACTGGGGCACCAACCCGGCCACGACCTTGTCCAACCGCTGGCCGCAGTGTTCTGGCTCCAGTTCCAGGGTGATCGGAGAATAATCAGGGCCACCGGTGCCGGCATCGAGCTCGGCGTCGAGGTCCTCATCCAGGTCGGGGTCGAAAAGGTTTTCCGCCGAATTCGGCGCAGCAGTTAATATCACGTCAGTCCCATCGGCTATAATCAGCCGTTCGTTGAATCTCGGTAAAACTTTCTTGCACTAAGAGCTTATGCAAAAAAAATTGTCTGTATTAGTCCTGACTAGCGTCCTGCTCAGTTTGTCAGCTTGCGGTTTGTTGCCGGAAAGATCCGACGAAAACAAGAACGTGTCAGCATCGAAATTATACGCTGACGCGCAGGAGGAAATGGCGGGCGGCCACTACGAAGCCGCGATCAAGCTGTTCGAACGCCTCGAATCCAACTATCCGTTCGGCACCTACGCCGCCCAGGCGCAGATGGAAATCGCCTATGCGCACTACAAGGCGCAGGACCAGGCCGAGGCGCTGGCTGCCGTCGAACGCTTCATCAAGCTGCACCCGAACCACCCGCAGGTCGACTATATGTACTACCTGCGCGGCCTGATTAATTTCAACGACCAGATCGGCTTCCTCAGCTTCATCTACGCCCAGGATCCGACCGAGCGCGACCCGAAGGCGACGCGCGAAGCGTTTGCCGCGTTCAAGGAACTGGTCGACAAGTTCCCGAACAGCAAATACGCGCCGGACTCGGTCGCCCGCATGAACTACCTGATCAACGCGATGGCGCAGTACGAAGTGCACGTGGCGAACTACTACTACCGCCGCGGCGCCTACCTGGCCGCGCTGAACCGCGCCCAGGGCGCCGTTACCCAGTTCAGCGAATCCCCGGCGCGCGAGGAAGCGCTGTTCATCATGATTCGCGCCTACGACAAGCTCGGCATGTTCGAGCTGCGCGACGACACGCAGCGCATCTTCACCATGAACTACCCGAACAGCCGCTTCCTGGGCGGCAAGGGTTCGGGCGACGCGCCGTGGTGGAAGTTCTGGGCCAAGGCCGGCCCCAAACCGGCGCCGAAAGACGCCGTGCAGTAACCCCAGTGCCCGCGCAAGCGGGCTTTTTTTCGCCCCCCTGGCCCAAAATTCGGGGTCAGAGCACATTTCCGATCAATATCCTGCGACCCGTTGCTCTGGCAACGCTCTGCGCGCGTGCACGCCGTCCATGGACATTCGCGCCCGGCGACACGCGCAGAACTTACTTCGAGGACCTTGCGCAAAAAAGTGCTCTGACCCCGAATTTGTCGACGTCGTCAGCCTTCGATGCGCCGGCGGAACACCCAGGATTTGTCCGTCGAGACGGCCTCGTCGTACGCATACCCGTCCACGTCGAAGTCCTTCAGGCGCTCGACGTCCGTGATGCCCTGCTCGGCCGCATGGCGCGCCATCATCCCGCGCGCCCGCTTGGCGAAGAACGAGATGATCTTGTACTTGCCGTTCTTCCAGTCTTCGAACACGGGCGTGATCACGGGCACGTCCAGCAGCTTCGGCTTGACGGACTTGAAGTATTCTTCGGACGCGAGGTTCACGAGGACCGGCGCGCCCGCTTCCTTCAGGTCCGCGTTCAGCGCGGCCGTCACCCGCTCGCCCCAGAAGGCATACAAATCCTTGCCGCGCGGGTTCGCGAGGCGCGTACCCATCTCCAGGCGGTACGGATGCATGGCGTCCAGCGGTCGCAGCACGCCGTACAGGCCCGACAGGATGCGCACGCGGTCGCGCACATAGCCGAGCGCCTGCTTGCCGAGCGTGCGCGCAGCCAGGCCCGTATAGACGTCGCCGTCGAACGACATGATGGCCTGGCGCGCGTCGGCGTGGTCCGGGTGCCAGTCGGCGTAACGGGTCACGTTCAGCACCGACAACTGGTCCGAGATATCCATCAGCGCGCCGATCTCGGCCGGCGATTTCGGCTTGAGAACGCGGATCAATTCGGCGGCATCGTCGATGAAGCGGGGCGTCGTGCGCTCCTGCGTGGTGGGTGGCGATTCGAGGTCGAGGGACTTGGCGGGCGAGAGAACGATCAGCATTTAGTTATAAAACACGTACAGCGGGTAAAATTGCTGACATGATACCTGCTTCAGCGAAACCCATCGTCATCGACACCAACGTCTGCCTCGACCTGTTCGTTTTCCGCGACCCGCGCTGGGCGCCCCTGCTCGCCGCGCTGGAGTCCGGTAAGGTGCGCGCCGTCACGCGCGCCGACTGCCGCGACGAATACCGGATCGTGCTGCATTATTCTCACCTGCCGCTCGACGACGATACCCGTCCGCATGCGGAGGCCGCCTTCGACGCCCTGATCGAGGTCGTGGCGCCGACGTCGCGCGCGCTGCGCCTGCCCGTCTGCACGGACCGCGACGACCAGAAATTCCTCGAGATCGCGCGCGATGCCGATGCCGCCGTCCTCGTCACGAAGGACAAGGCGTTGTTGAAACTGGCCCGCCGCGCCGCGCGCGAGAACCTCTTCCGCATCATGACGCCCGACGCCTGGGTCAAGACCGAGGCCCCGGCAGCCCCATCCAACCCGTACGCACCATGACCACACCCGTCCTGCAATCGCGCCTGCCGGCCGTCGGCACCACCGTGTTCACCCTGATGTCCGCGCTCGCGGCCGAGCACGGCGCCGTCAACCTGGGCCAGGGCTTCCCCGACTTCGACTGCGATCCGCGCCTGCTGGACGCCGTCGACGCCGCCATGCGCGCGGGCCACAACCAGTACGCGCCGATGACCGGCCTGCCCGTGCTGCGCGAGGCGATCGCCGCCAAGCTGGCCGCGCTGTACGGCCACGCCTACGATGCCGCCACCGAGATCACGGTCACGGCCGGCGCCACGCAAGGCATCATCACCGCGATCCTGTGCGCCGTGCATCCGGGCGACGAGGTGATCGTCATCGAGCCCTGCTACGACAGCTACCAGCCATCGATCACCCTGGCCGGCGGCGTGCCGGTGCCCGTCGCGATGCGCGTGGACGCCGGCGGCTACAGCGTGCCATGGGATGCCGTCGCGGCGGCCGTCACGCCCAGGACGCGGATGATCGTCGTGAACACGCCGCACAACCCGACCGGCACGATCCTGCGCCGGGCCGACCTCGATGCGCTGGCCGCCGTTGTCGACGGAACCGATATCCTGATCCTGTCGGACGAGGTGTACGAGCATATGGTCTACGACGGCCAGCCGCATGCGTCGGTGAGCCGCCATCCCGTGCTGGCGGCGCGCGCGTTCGTCGTCTCGAGCTTCGGCAAGACCTATCATGTGACGGGCTGGAAGGTGGGCTACGTGGCCGCGCCGGCGCCGTTGATGGCGGAATTCCGCAAGGTCCACCAGTACAACGTCTTCAGCGTGAACACGCCGATGCAGGCCGGCCTGGCCGCCTTCATGCGCGACCCGGCGCCGTGGCGCGACCTGCCCGCGTTCTACCAGCGCAAGCGCGACCTGTTCCGCGCGGGGCTGGCGAACACGCGGTTTACCCTGCTGCCGGCGGACGGCACGTATTTCCAGTGCGTGCGCTACGACGGGATTTCGGACCTGAGCGAATCGGAATTCGCGCAGTGGCTCACGCGCGAGATCAAGGTGGCCGCGATTCCCGTGTCGGCCTTTTACAGCAAGCCGACGGAATCCGGCATCGTGCGGTTCTGCTTCGCGAAAAAGGACGAGACGCTGAACGGCGCCCTGGAGCGGTTGGCGACAGTGTGACGCGGGCTCAGTGCGAGAGCTGCTGGATGCGGCGCTCCACGAACCCCTGCAATTCCTGCGACAACCCGCCGCCGGCACGCGCCCGCTGGAACGCGTCGAGCGCCTCGCCGTTGCGCTTCTCGGCCTGCAGCGAGATGCCGAGGCCCATCCACCACACGCCGTTCGACGGCACCGCGCGCACGGCCTGGTGATACTGCTCGGCCGCCTCGCGGTGACGCTGCTGGCGTGCCAGCGCGGCCGCCAGGAAGGCGTGGTAGTCGGCGTCGTTGCCCGCGTACGGCAAGGTACGCATCAGGGTGTCGATGCCGTTGCCCCCGCGCTCGATCTGCAGGCGCGCGAGCAGCATCGCCATCGCGGGCTGGCGCGGGTCCAGCGTGAGGCCCAGCTGCAGCTGGCGCATCGCCTCGTCGTTGCGGTTCGCCTCGATCAGCAGGCCGACCAGAGTCTGGCGCGCCGCCTCGTGCGCCGGTTCGTATTTCAGCGCCTGCTCCAGCGCCGCGACGGTCTCGATCATGCGGCCTTCCTGCAGGCTCGCCAGCGCGCGCCGGTATTCGCCTTCCGCGCGTTGGGCGCCCGTCTCCTGGCGGCCCTGGACGCCGCGCTTGCCCTTCGGCGCCGCGTCGTCGTGCGCGGCCGCGCGCGCGGCGGCCACCATCGCGGCGGACGTCGTCTTCGGGGACTTGCCCCGTGCGGCCAGCGCCTGCGCCATGGCGCGCCGCGCCGCGCGCGCTTCCGCGCTGTCCGGTTCCATCGGCGCCACGTCCTGCGCGCGCACGGACGCCGCCTTCTCCGCCTTCTCCGCCTTGCGCGCCGCGGCTTTCTCTTGCGCGAGGCGCTTGTGTTCCGCGCGCCGCTCCGCCCGCGTCATGTGCTGCGTCGGCGGCGCGTCTGCGGTCTTTTCCAAGGCGGGCGGCGGGGCCGCCGGCGCGGCGGGCGCCTGCACGGCCACCACCGGAGAAGCCTGCACGGGGCCCGTGACCACCGGCGCCACCCGGACGGCAGCGGCGGGCGCCGGCGCAGCCGGTGCCGGCGCGCGGTGCGGTCGGGTCAAGACCAGCCAGCAGACTGCACTGGCGGCGAGCGAGCCGCCGACGGCGGCCGCGATCGCGCGCCGGTTCAGCCGGTACGGCTCGCGCGCGACCGGCTTCACCTGGCCCGGCAGTTCGCCGTCCTTGGGCGTGCCGCGCGCGTCCAGGTCTTGCAGCATCTTGTTAATCAGGCTCATACCGGCTCCCCGTCAATGGCTCAACGCCCAGGCCAGGCCCGCGCCGGCGGCGGCCAGCGCGGCGGCGGATGCGGCCCAGGGCCACACACGGCGCCTGCTCGTCGCGAGCGTGTCGCGCGCGGCCAGGTTCACGTGCGCGCGCACGACCTGCTGGCGTCCCTGGCCGTAGCACAGCATCATGGCCTTGTGCGCGAGGATGTTGACGAGGCGCGGCACCCCGCCGCTGGCGGCGTACAGGCGGGCCACCGCAGCGCGCGAGAACAGGCGCGCCCCATCATACCCGGCCACGCGCAGGCGGTGCGCCACATAGTAATCGAGGTCGTCGCGGCTCAAGGGACCGAGATGATAGTGGAACGTGATGCGCTGGGCGAGCTGGCGGATCGATTGCAGCTCCAGCTTGCGGTTCAGCTCCGGCTGGCCGAACAGGACGATCTGCAGCAGCTTGCGCTTTTCCGTCTCCAGGTTCGTCAGCAGGCGCAGCGCCTCCAGCGTCTCGACGGGCATCGCCTGCGCCTCGTCGAGACACAGCAGCACGCGCTTGTCCTCGCCCGCCAGCTGCAGCAGCCGGTGCGTGATCGCTTTCAGGACCTGGTGCTGATCAGCGTCCTTGTCGTAGCCGACTTCCAGCTCATCCGCGAGCGCCAGCATCAGGGTGCGCGGTTCGAGGTACGGGTTCGGGATGTACGCGGTGACGAATTCCGGACCCAGTGTCGCCATGAACTTGCGGCACAACAGGGTCTTGCCGGTGCCGACTTCGCCCGTGATCTTGATGAAGCCCTCGCCGCCGCGCGCCGCGACGAGCAGCGTGTTCAGGGCTTCCTGCGAATGCGGGGCGCCGAAGAAGAAGCTGGTGTCCGGCGTGATCCCGAACGGCAGTTCGCGCAGGCCGAAGTGGGCCGTGTACATTCAGCGGCTCCCCCGGGTGCGCGGGTCGAGCTGCTCGATGCGGCGGCCCGTGTCGAGCAGGTCGTCGTTCCAGTTGTTGATGCCCTCGACGATGGTCGGCTTGATCAGCACGACCAGTTCGCGCTTCTGGTTCACGCGCTTCTTCGCGCCGAACAGCGCCGACAGCACGGGCACCTTGCCTGTTCCTGGCAGCTGCGAATCGTCCGCCGTCGACGACTGGCGCATCAAGCCGCCGATGGCGACGACCTGGCCGTTCTGTCCGCGCACGATGCTGTCCAGTTCCGACGTCGCCGATGCCGCGAGCGGCAGGTTCAGGCTGCCGGCCGTGCCCAGGTTGACGGACTTGTTGATCGTCGAGACCTGGCTCACGGACGGGTGCACGTGCAGCAGGATGTTGCCCTTCTCGTCGATCTGCGGCGTGACGTCGAGGACCACGCCGGAGAAGAACGGCTGCAGGGTGACGCTCGGCGACACGGTGTTGCCGGTCGTCGTGGAGTTCGTGGTCGTCTGCACGCCGGTGACGTAGAACTCGTCGGTACCGATCTTCAGCACGGCCTTCTGGTTGTTGACGGCCGCCACGCGGGGGCTCGACAGCACGTGCACGGTGCCCTGCGTTTCGAGGAACGAGATCAGCGCCGCGAAGTTCGCCGTCTGCACGGCCAGGCCGAACATCGAACCGGCCGCCCCCGCCGCATTCGACAGCGAGAAGCCGCTGCTGGCCGACAGGCCGGTGCTCGGATCCGTGATCACGGCCGGCTGGCCGCCGCCGAACGGCAGCGGCGTGAGCGTGGCGCCCGGCGCGATCATGCCGCCCGAGACGCGGTTGTCGTGGCCGCTCTTGATCGACGCGAACGATGCCCAGTTGACGCCGCTCTGGTAGCTGTCGTTCAGCTCCACTTCGAGGATCTTCGCTTCCAGGATCACCTGGCGGTCGACGGCGAGCTGGGTGGCTTTCAGGTAGGCGTCGACGTTGCGCAGCTCGTCCGGCATCGCGCGGATCACGAGCACGCCCGACTGCGGGCTGACGACGACGCTGCGGCCGCCCTCCTTCGATCCCACGATGGCCTCGATGGCCAGTTTCAGGTCGCCCCAGAAATCGTTGGCGGACGTCGTGGCGACGTCCGTGCTGTCCATCTGCCCGCCGTTCTGGCCGTTCGGGTTGTTGCCGTTGTTGTTCTGGTTGTTGCCGTTGTTGCCGTTCTGGTTCTGGCCCTGGTTGTTGCCGTTGTTGCCGTAGCCGTTGCCGTTCTGGTTGTTGACCGCGTTCGCGACCGACGTCGACGTCACGCGCGTGCTCGACATGCCTGAGCGCTTGCCGACCAGGTAGTTCACGTGGAACATCTTGGTCTGCATCGTCAGCGGCTTGATCGAGATGCGCGTGCCGTCGATCCTGTAGTCGTAGCCGTACATCTCGCGGATCGCGTCGAGCGTCTCCGGCAGGGTCACGTCCTTCAGGTTCGCCGTGATGGTGCCGGCGACGTCCGGATGCACGAGGATGTTGTAGCGCGTGCCCGCGACGATCGAGCGGAAGAACTGCTGCGCCGGCACGTTGTTGAAGGAGACGTTGAAACGCTCTTCCAGCGCGGGCCGCGCCTTCGGCAGTTGCGTCGCCAGCGCGGCGGCCGGCGGCAGCAGCGCGTCGGCGACGGCCGCGTCGACCGTCGGCGCGGCGGCCGGGCGCTTGTTCGCGCCGCTCGCCACCTCGCCCTTGATGTTGTCGTAGGTGGCCGAACTGGGCGTCGTCTGGCAGCCGGACAGTGCCAGCAGCGCCGCGGCGGCCGCCGCCATGGAACGCATCGGGATACGCTTGTCGTTCATCCTCATCCTCTGTCAGCGCCGCACGGTGACCGTGGCGGCGTGGTCGCCCTGGATGGCGCCTTCGGCTTCGGCGTACAGGCGCAGCACCTGGCGTTCGCCGCCGCGCGCCAGTTCCACCTCGTTCTCGCGGATGCGCACGACCTTCGCGCCGCGGAAGCTCTCGCCCTGGCGCACCGTCTCGCCGTCGATGACGGCCACGTGGCGCCCGCCCGCCGCGCGCCCGATCAGGATCGATTGCAGCTGCGGGCCGCTGTTCACGGCCTGCGGACCCAGCGCGACCGGCGTCGCCGCCGCGGGCGGTTTCGTCGGATCCTGCAACGGCTGCGCGTGGGCGCCGCCCGCCAGCAGCAGCGCCAGGAATGCGGCGCGCAGGGCCGGCTTCATCGTCGTCGGAATCACAGCTTCATCCATTTCGGGTCCAGGCTCAGGGTGTACAGCGTCAGGGTCAGGCGCACGTTCGGATACGCTTCCGCATCCAGCTGCGCCTTGCCCCAGAACAGCTGGGTGGGCAGCGTCTCCAGCGCCTGCATGTAGTCGACCATGTCGAGATAGCTGCCACGCACCGTCAGTTCGACGCCGTGGCGGTACAGCAGGTCGGGCGATTTCACGACGGGCGGCGGCGGTGCGGCCGGCACCGGTGCCGGTGCCGCCGCTGCCGCTGCCGGAGCCGCGCCGTCGGTCAGCGTCGACGCGGGCAGCGTCTTCAGCGACACGAGCTTCAGGCGCCCGTTCGCGCGCAGGATCGCTTCCAGCAGCGGCGCGATGCGTTCCGGCGGCACGAGGCCCTTCTGCATCGTGCGCAGCTCGTCGCTCGTGCGCGCCGTCTCGGCCCGCAATTCGCCCAGGTGCTTGCGCAGCGCCTCGTTCGGATCGTTGCCGTAGGCGCGCGCCTTGCCTTCGATGTCGGCCGCGATGCCGCCGATGGTGATGGTCTGCTGTTGCAGGGTCGAGCGCAGCGCGGCTTCCTTGCGCGACATCGGCCCGAACACGAAGGTATTCGCGAAGAACACGAGCACGACGACGGCGGCGCCGAATGCCATGATGCGTTCGCGCGGCTGCAGCGCTTCCACGCGCGCCGTGAACTGGAGCCAGCGGCGCTTCATGGCTGGCCTCCGGTGGCCGGCGCCGGTGCCGCACCGGCGGCGGCCGACTGCAGGCTGAATTCGACGTACGGTGCCGGTGCATCGGACTCCTTGCCGTCGGCGCCGAGCACCTTGACGGTGGACGCCTGGCCGATCTGCATGCTGCCCACCGGCTTGCCCTGCAGGACGCGTTCATTGCGCAGGCGCGCGAGGTAGCCCGGCACGAGGGCCGGATCGAGCGCGCGCCCGCGCACGCCGATCTCCGTGCCGGCGCCCGTGATGGTCACGCCCGTCAGCCACAGGCCGTCGACGCTTTGCCGCGCCAGCGCGCGAAAGTATTCCGCATAGCCTTCGGTATTGCCCAGGTCACCGCGCTGGATGACGTCGGCCACGCGCCGCAAGGCATCGTGCTCGGCCTGGGCCGCGGCCACCTCCGCTTCGAGGCGGCCGTCCTTCGTGCGCGGTGCGAATTCGGCGGTGGCGGCTTCCAGTCGTTTCTGCGCGGCCTGCACCTCCGCCTCGCCGCGCGCGACCCTCGCTTCCAGCTGCGCGATGCGCACTTTGGCGTACACGCCCGTGCCGACGACGAGCAGCACCAGCACGCCGAGCGCGCCGGCCATCGCGTTGACGGAGAAGATCTTCTTCTGCGGCTGGAACGCGGGATTGAACAGGTTGATCTGCTGGCTCATGCCGCGCCCTCCTCGACACGCAGCGCGGCGCCGATGGGCACGAAGAAGCGCTGCTGGCGGCCCGGATCGGCCAGGTCCGGCACGCGATCGAGGTCGAGCACGTCGGCCAGGTCGAGCGTCTCGACCCGCGTGTACAGGTTGCTCGACAGGTAGTCTTCGAGGCCCGTGGCGCCGGTCGGCGCGAGCACGAGCTTGGCCACGCTGATGAACGAGAACTGGCGCTCGAAGTTGTCGAGCGAGCGCTGCAGCTCCAGCGTGATCTTGTCGAAGGCCTGGTGCTTGCGGTCGTGGTCGTCGTCGAGCAGCAGGGCCAGCGTGACGTCGATGCGGCGCGACAGATACAGCTCGCCGCGCCACGACACGGTCAACAGGCCGCCGTCCTCGCCGAACGACAGCAGCGCGATGCCGCGGCCGTCCTGCTCCAGCAGCGCGGACACGTTACGCTGGGCCATCTCGGGGATGTCGATCGCGCGCAATTTCACCTTGGCCGCGTTGAACATCTTCTGGCGCGCGGACACGATGCTGTTGCGCGCCGCGATCGCGAACACGCTCTGCTGCGGGCGCACGACGGCGTTCGGGTCGAGCGGGACGTCGAGGACGTCGAAGGTGGCGTCGTCGATGGGGAAATCGAGGATGTCCTTGAGGCGCCAGCGCATGGCGCTTTTCAGTTCCTCGCGCGGGACGTTCGGCGATTCGACCGACATGAACTGGTAATCGCCCCCGGCCAGCACGGTCGTGCAGCGGTAGCTCGCGCTGTGCATCTCCTTCGCGGCCCTGTCGAGGCTGTCCGCGGACGGGGCGCCGGGAAAGAAGACGGCATGCGTCACGGCCGGCTTCGCGCCATCGTCCGCGCCACGGCGCACGCTGGCCGCCGCGATCCCGTCGCGCTGCGGCACCATGGCCAGCCAGGCTGCATTGTTCTGTGCTTTACTGAAAAAACCCATGCGTGGCGATGGTTATCCGTGACTTGGTCGAGATAAGTGCGATAGAGGCTTGATTATATTCAAGCGGTAGGAAATTCCGATACCAAATTTTTACTCTGGGAGAATATATTTGGTTTTCCGTGTGGAACTACTAATGGGGTGTGGTCAATACGCAGCATTCGGCCCGTAAACGACAATCGGGACCGCGCGTTGCGGTCCCGATCGGTGCAGCGTAAAAACGCTTAGTTGCAGTTTGCCGCCGTGCCGTTCACTTTGATCGACGGTGCGCCGCCCGCCGTCGTTGCCTCGGTGTACTGGACGTAGCAGTTCGCCTCATTGGTCGTGCCCGCAAGACTCTGCGGTACGAGCTTGATCGACGCACCCGAAGCATTCGTACCCGTCGTAGCGGCCGTCGCGATGACCTTATAGTCGACGCCGTCCTTCATGCCGGCGGCCTCCGCGAGATTGCTGTCCGCCACCGGATAGCCGGTCGTGGTGTTGATGTTCATCGTCACGCCTTCGACCGTGAGTTGCTTGGTCGTGGTCACGTTCGGATCGACCATGAACTTGCCATGCGCCATAGCCGCGGTCGCGCTGAGTGCACCTTTCGCAGCATTCAGGCTGGCCACGCGGGCATCGCTACCCAGGTTGGCAAACTTCGGCAATGCCGTCGCAGCCAGGATGCCCAGAATAACGATCACGACGATCAATTCGATCAAGGTGAAGCCGCCCTGCGCATTGTTCTTGATACTTACTTTCATGCTCTCTCCGATTTAGGTGCGGCGTTCCCGGCCGCGTGGGTTTTGATTAACGACCGCCTTGCACACCGATTTCATTCAATGCAAGGCTCATCATTTGTTTCCCTGCGTCAGCAGGTGTATGAGTGAATTCTACCTTGAACCTGGGCAATTCCGATTTGCCTGAAGCAAATCTTTCTCGTTCCGAGGTGAGATAGACAAGGGTTTTGTCGCGTGGGTCAAACACCCACCCGTTTCGTGCCACGCTACCCTGCTCGGATAGTGCGAATTCGCCAAGATAATCGGCCGGCGGCCGTGCCAGCAGGCGCATCGGATTCTGCCCGGCGAGCGCCGCGAGCGTACCGGGATGGCGGGCCACCTCGACCTGCAGCGCCGTGCGCAGCGCGGCCACGGTCTGGCGCGCCGCCGCGTCCTCGGCCGCGCGGCGGTAGCCGTCCAGGCGGTGCAGCAGCACGGTCGACAGCGCCGCCGTGATGGCGGCGACGATCGCGAATTCGTACAGGGTGAACCCGCGGGCTGTCTTCACACGAATCATGGATGCCTCGTCAATGATGCAGGGCTGCCTTGCCCAGGTCCCAGATCGGCAGGAAGATGCCGAGCGCCAGCACGAGCACCATCGCACCGAGGAAGGTGATCAGGATCGGCTCGATCTGGCTGGACAGCGTCTTGAGCTCGTAATCGACCTCGCGCTCGTACATCTGCGCGATCTCGTCCATCAGGTCGTCGAGCGAGCCGGATTCCTCGCCCACGGCGATCATCTGCAGCACGATCGGCGTGAACACCTGGGCGTTGGTCGCCGTGCGCAGGATGCTTTCGCCCCGCTCGACGCCGTCGCGCATCTGGTCCAGGCGCATGGTCAGGTAGGCATTGTCGGCCGTCTGCGCGACGACGGACAGGGCTTGCACGATCGGCACGCCGCTGCGGATCGACAGCGCGAAGCTGCGCGCGAAGCGGGCCATCGTGGCCTTGTGGATGATCTTGCCGGCGATGGGGAAGCGCAGCTTCCAGCGGTCCCACGCCAGGCGTCCGGACACGGTCCGCGTCCACGCCCGCACACCGAAGAAGGCCGCCAGGGCGGCGCCAAGCATGACGGGCCAGTACTCGACGGTGAAGCGCGACGTCGTGATCAGGATGCGTGTCATCAGCGGCAGCTCGGCGTGGAAGCTCTGGAAGACCTTTTCGAACTGTGGGATCACGAACACGTTCACGACGACCATCGCCGCGATCATCGCGATGATGACGAACGTGGGATAGCGCATCGCCGTCTTCACGCGGTCGCGCATGTCGCGGTCGAATTCCAGGTGGTCGAACAGGCGCAGGAAGACTTCTTCCAGGCGGCCCGTCATCTCGCCCACGCGCACCATCGACAGGTAGAACGGCGTGAAGCATTCCGTATGACGGCGCATCGCGGTCGACAGCTCGCGGCCCGCGTCCAGCGATTCGCGCAGGTCCTGGATCACGCGCGCGAAGCTTTTATTGGTCGCCGATTCCTGCAACCCGGCGAGGCCGCGCATGATCGGCACGCCCGACTTCAGCAGCGTGTAGATCTGGCGGCTGAACAGCTGCACGTCGATCGACGTGACCTTCTTGCGCGTCAGGCGCTCCCACAGGCTGTCGTTCGCGCCCGCGGCGTTGCCCGGCGTCGTCGCCTTGCGGGTGGTCGGGGTGATGTCGAGCGGCGTGACGCCCGTGCCGAACAACTGGTCGGCGATGGCGCTGCTGTCGGCGCCTTCCAGCACCCCCTGCATCAATTCGCCGCGCGCGTTGCGGCCCTTGTAGGCAAAGAACGGCATAAGCGCTTATCAGTCTTCCATCTGGTTGCTGATCCGCATGGCTTCCGCCACCGTCGTGCGGCCCTGGATCGCGAGGCGCACACCACTGCGGCGCAGCGTCTCGCCGCGCATCTCGGCATGCGCCACCTTCAGGAAGTGCGACGGGTCCGGGTGGTTGGCGGCTTCGTTGACGGCGCGCGTCATCTCCAGCAGTTCGTACACGCCCGTGCGGCCGCGGTAGCCCGTGCCATTGCAGTGCGAGCAGCCGCGCCCGTGGAAGAACGGCACCGTTTCGGCGCGGTCGCCCAGTTCGGCGCGCAGCCAGGCGCGTTCCGGCGCCGGCAGCTGGTACGGCTCGGAGCAGCTTTCGCAGATCACGCGCACCAGACGCTGCGCCAGCACGGCCTGCAGCGAGCCGCTCACCATGTAGCGCGGCACGCCCATGTCCATCAGGCGCAGCGGCGTCGATGCCGCATCGTTCGTGTGCAAGGTCGACAACACCAGGTGGCCCGTCATGGCGGCACGCAGGCCGATCTGCGCCGTCTCCTGGTCGCGCATCTCGCCGACGAGCACGATGTCCGGGTCCTGGCGCAGCGCGGAACGCAGCACGCGCGCGAAATTCAGCTCGATCTTGTCGTTGACCTGCACCTGGTTGATGCCGGACAGCCGGTATTCGATCGGGTCCTCGACCGTGATGAGCTTTTTCTCGACGGAGTTCAGCTCGGCCAGGGCGCTGTACAGCGTGGTCGTCTTGCCGGAACCCGTCGGCCCCGTCACGAGCACGAGGCCGTTCGGCCGCTGGACGATGGCGCGGAAGCGTTCCACCAGCGCGGCCGGCATGCCGATCGCATCCAGGCGCAAGTTCATGCCCACCTGGCTCAGCAGACGCATGACGACGGATTCGCCGTACTGCGTGGGCATCGTCGAGATACGGACGTCGATGCGCTGGCCGCGCACCTTGACGGCGAAGCGGCCGTCCTGCGGCAGGCGTTTTTCCGAGATGTCCAGGTCCGCCATCAGCTTCAGGCGCAGCGCCAGCGGTGTCGCGATCTTGATGTCGGCTTCCGTCTGCAGGTGCAGCACGCCGTCGATGCGGAAGCGGATCTGCAGGCGGCCGTCCTGGGGCTCGATGTGGATGTCGGACGCGCGCACCTGGGCCGCGTCGTCGAACACCGACTGCAGCAGTTTCACCACCGGCGCTTCTTCGAGGCCGGAGTTGGCGGACAGCGCGTTGAAGTCGACGGAGGTCGTGTCGCCCAGGTCCTGTTCGAGCTCGCGCGCCAGGCCCGTGATCTCGCCCGTGCGGCGGTAGATGCGGTCGATGGCCTGCAGCACTTCCGTCTCGTTGACGACGGCCAGCTCGACGCCCTTCTTGAGCAGGCGCGCGATCTCGTCGTAGGCAAACAGGTCGGTCGGGTCGGAGACGCCGACGAGCATCGTCTCGCCGCGGTCTTCCAGCACGAGCGCGCGGAAGCGGCGCGCCTGCGTTTCCGGCAGCAGGCGCACGACGTCCTGGTTGATGTTGTAGAACTTGAGGTTGAGGTAAGGGATGCCAAGCTGGCGCGCCAGTGCGCCCGAGATCTGCTCTTCCGTGACGAAACCGCTCTCGACGAACACGCGGCCGAGCTTGCGGCCCGTGCGCTTCTGGTCGGCAAGCGCCTGGTTCAGCTGGTCTTCCGACAACAGCTTTTGTTGCACCAGGATTTCGCCAAGTCGGACTTTTTCGGGCCGGGCCATACCACCTCTTCGATCAATGTAGGACTAGTCCTTCATTGTATTCCAGAGGAACGAAAAATTAACATGGAGAATGACTTTACGTAAGGCAAAACGTATCGTCCGCGCGACTCCATGTCACTCCTGCATGCCATGCAAGAAACAAATGTTGCCAAGATTCGGGGTCAGGTCCACTTTTTCCTCGACGCGCGGCGTTAAATCTCCGATAAAACAGACACTTGCGGGTGCGGCACCTGCCGAAAATGTGCTCTGACCCCGAATTTAAGAAACAAATGTTGCCAAGATTCGGGGTCAGGTCCACTTTCGCCCCGACGCGCGGCGTTAAATCTTCGATAAAACAGACACTTGCGGCTGCGGCACCTGCCCAAAATGTGCTCTGACCCCGAATTTACATGAGGTGGCTGCTGGGCTACCATGCTCGCAAGGCGCCTGGGCTGCGCATTATCCGCGGAGCTTGCTGTGCAGCTGTTACAACGTCGTTCTCTCCCTTCCATACGCGCCAAGCTCGTGACGCTCGTGCTGGCGTGCGCCTTGCCGATCCTGATCGGCTACATCGTGTTCGCCAGGGATGCCGACCAGCGCGAACGGGTCCACGTTGCCGAGGATGCGGAGATGATCGCGCGCGCACTGGCCGCGGCCGTCGACCGCGACCTGGCCAACGGCGAAACGGCGGCGCGCACCCTGGCCAACCAGGCGAATCTCGCCAGGGGCGACCTGGCCGCGTTCTACACGGCGACGCGCCGGCTGCTGCGCCCCGAATTCCCCGCCTATGCGGTCGCGGTCAGCGCGCCGGACGGCAAAGTCCTCCTCGACACGCGGCACGCTCTCGGCAGCACGCTCCCGCCCCGCGGCAACGAGGCCGACATCCGCGCCGTCTTCGCCAACGGCGACGCCGTCACGTCCGGCCTGCACCGGGGCGACGCCACGCAGCCCTGGGTGATCTCGATCAGCGTGCCGGTCTGGCGCGAGGGCAAGGTCGCGTATGCGGTGACGGTCGAACTGCGCCCGCGCCGCTTCCAGGAACTGCTCGCGAACCAGAACCTGCCGGCGCGCTGGAGCGCGATCGTGTTCGACAACAACCGCAGGCTGGTCGCCTACCGCGGCCACACGCCGCACGGGATCGGCGACAGGATGCATCCGGAGCTGATCAAGGCGGTGGCCCGCGGCCCGGTCGGCATCGTCGAGCTGACGGCGCACGGTCCGCAGGCCATGTACTCCGCCTATGCGCGCACGCTGGGCCACGACTGGGCCGTGGCGATCGGCTTTCCGCGCCACGCCGCGCGCGAGATCCTCGGGCCCGATCCCGCCACGACGCTCGCGTGGATCGCCGTCATGCTCGCCGTCAGCCTGGGCCTGGCCTGGCGCATCGGCGATTCGATCGCGCGCTCGGTGCGCGCCCTGACCGAGCCGGCAGCGGCCCTCGGCCGTGGCGAGGCGCTCGTGATCCCGCCGCTGGCGATCCGCGAGGCGGCGACCGTCGCCCGCGCGCTCGGCAAGGTCGAAGGCGAATTGCAACAATACCGCGCCGGCCTCGAGTCGCTCGTGGCCGAGCGCACCGACGAACTGCAGCGTTCCTCCGCCATGCTGGCGACCGTGTACGCGACGGCGCCGGTAGGCCTCGCGTTCCTCGACCGCAGCCTGAAGGTCGTGATGATCAACGACTACCTCGCGGCCGTGAACGCGCTTCCCGCCAGCGCCCACATCGGCCACACCCTGCCCGACCTGCTGGGCGAACGGGGCATCCACATCGAACGGCCCTACCGCCAGGTGCTGACGACGGGGCGACCGCTGATCGATGTCGAGGACAGCGGAGAATCGCCCGCGGAGCCGGGCATCATGCGCCACTGGATCTGCAGCTACTACCCGGTGTACGGGCGGGATCGGGACCTGGTCGGCATCAACGCCGTCGTCCTCGACATCACGGAGCGCAAGCGCCAGGAACAGCGCAACCGCGACAACGAGGTGATGTTCCGCGCGCTGTTCGAAGGCTCGGGCGACGCCCACGTGCTGATCGCCTACGGGGCCGGCTTCATCAGCGCCAACCAGGCGGCGATCGACCTGTTCGGCTGCGCGGGTGCGGACGAATTCCTCGCGATGGCGCCGGCCAGCAGCTCGCCCGACTTCCAGCCGAACGGCCGCCGCTCGGACGAGCTGTGGCACGAGGCGATGCGGCGCACGCTCGACACCGGCGGCAACCGCTTCGAGTGGATCTACCGCCGCCGCGACGGCTCGCTGTTCCACGCCGACGTGCTGCTGAACAGCGTCGACATCGGCGGCCGCGGCATCGTGCAGGGCACCATCCGCGACATCACCGCGCGCGTGGAAACGGCCGCCGCGCTGCGCGCCGCCAGCCGCCGGCTGGAAGAGAGCGAGCGCATGATCCGCACCGTGACGGACCACCTGCCCGCGCTGGTCGGCTACTGGGACGCGGACATGCGCTGCCGTTTCGCCAACAAGCCTTATCTCGACTGGCTGGAACGCGACGCCGCCGACGTGATCGGGCACACGCTGGTCGAACTCATCGACGAAGACCAGATCCGCGAAGTGATGCCGCACCTGGAGGCCGTGCTGCGCGGCGAGCGCCAGTTCTTCGAGCGCAGGCTGCACCGCAAGGGCTCCGGCAAGGTGATCCAGGCATGGGGCAGCTACATCCCCGACTTCGACGCCGACGGGCGCGTGCAAGGCTTCTACATGCTGCACGCGGACATCACGGAGCTGAAACGCACCCAGTCGCGCCTGGAGGAAGCGTTGCACGCGGCCGAAGCGGCCAGCAGCGCCAAGGGCGAGTTCCTTGCCAACATGAGCCACGAGATCCGCACGCCGATGAACGCCATCATCGGCCTCGCGCGCCTGCTCGAGGAGGCCGACCTGGGCCGGCGCGAGCGGGGCTACGTCGCGCGCATGCAGATGGCCGCGCGATCGCTGCTGTCGATGCTGAACGACGTGCTCGATTATTCGAAGGTGGAAGCGGGCCAGCTCGTGCTCGAACAGACGCCGTTCGCACTCGACGACGTCCTCGCCAGCATCGCCGCGATGTCCGCCACGAGCGCGTGGAACAAGGGCATCGAACCCGTGTTCGCGGTCCACCCGGACGTGCCGGCGCGCCTCGTGGGCGACCCGATGCGCCTCGGCCAGGTGCTGCTCAACCTCGTCAGCAATGCGATCAAGTTCACGGAACGTGGAGAAGTCGTGCTCACCATCGAACCCGCCGGTCCGGACGCGCTGGCGTTCACCGTGCGCGACACCGGCATCGGCATCCCGCCCGAGCAGCAGCAGCGCATGTTCGAGGCCTTCTCGCAGGCCGACACGTCCACGAGCCGCAAGTACGGCGGCACGGGCCTGGGCCTCGCCATCAGCCGCCGCCTCGTGCGACTGATGGGCGGCGACCTGCGCGTGGACAGCGTGCCCGAGCGGGGCGCCACGTTCCGCTTCACGGCGCCGTTCCGCGTCGCCGGCGATGCCGCGCCCGCACAACCAGAAACGGCGCCGCTGCGCGTCCTCGTCGCCGACGACAACGCGAGCAGCCGCGCCGCGCTGGCCGCCCTGCTCGCGGGCCGCGGCTGGCACGTCGAGACGGCCGCCAGCGGCGCGGACACGCTCGCGTTGCTGCGCAGTGCCGGGCCGTTCGACGTCGCGTTCGTCGACAGCGTGCTGGGCGACCTGGACGGCGCGTCCGTGATCGCCTTCGCGCGCGCCGACCAGGCGATTTCCCTGCCCCGCTGCGCGCTGCTCGCGGCCGACCCGGAGCGGGAGCGCCTCGACGCCGTGGCGGCCGACCTGCGCATCGACGCCGTGCTCGCGAAACCGTTCACGCCGGGCGCGGTGGCCGACGCGCTGGCGGAACTGCACAGCGGCGCGCCCGCGCCGGCGAGCGGACGCCCGACGCCGCTGGGCGGGCGCCTGGCCGGCATGCGCGTGCTCGTCGTCGAGGACAACCTGCTCAACCAGGAAGTGGCGAACTACGTGCTCGTGCACGCGGGCGCCAGCGTCGATTTCGCCGCCAACGGCCGCAGCGCCGTCAGCATGCTCGCCGAACATTCGGCCAACTGCAGCGCGCACTACGACGCGGTGTTGATGGACTTGCAGATGCCCGTGATGGACGGCTTCGAGGCGACCCACGCGATCCGCGCCATGGGGCTCGACCGGCTGCCGATCATCGCGATGACGGCCAACGCGCTGGACGAGGACCGCCGCCGCGCGCTGGCCGCGGGCATGAACGATTACCTCGCCAAGCCGATCGACGTGGACGAACTGGTGAACATGCTGGTCCGCGTCACGGGCCGGCCGGCGGCGTCCCCGTCCGAAGCGGCGCAGACGGCGCTCGCCGCCGGGCTGGCCGTGCCGGCTTACCTGCCCGGCATCGACCTCAAGGCGACGCTGCCCCGCTTCGGCGGCAATTTCGCCAGCTTCGCCGCGTTGTTCAGGCGCTTCGAGAGCTCGCAGGGCGGCGCCGTGGCCGACATCCGCGCCCTGCTCGACGCCGGCGACCGCGCCGGGGCGGGCCAGGCCGCGCACCGCCTGCGCGGCGTGGCGGCCAACCTGGGCGCGACGGACGTGGCGAGCCAGGCGCTGGAGCTGGAACAGGCGCTGCGCAGCGAGGACGAGGCGGCGCTCGCGCTGCGCCTCGCCCGTCTCGACGCCGCGCTGTCCATCGTGCTGGAAGCGGCACGCGACCTCCCCGCGCCGGAGGCCAAGCCCGCGCCGGCGGCGGCGCCGGAAGATAGCGCTATCCTGCAGCGCGAGTTGGCGCAGCTCCTCGATTTGCTCCACAATAACAACATGAAAGCGATCGCGCAGTTCGAGACGCTGCGCCCCGCCCTCGCCCGCCTCGAACCATGCCAGGTGGCCCCGCTGGCGGATGCCGTGGCGACCCTGCGCTTCGAAGAGGCGGCGCAACTGGTGCGGACGCTACTGGATACGAAGGAGGATGCATGAGCTGGACCGACATGGCCGTCAACGGCCGCGTCCTGGTGGTCGACGATGCGATGGAAAATATCCAGATTCTGCACGGCGCCCTGCAGGACGAGCACGAGGTGTTGTTCGCGATGGACGGTCCACGCGCGCTCGAGATCGCCCGTACCCAGCAGCCCGACCTGATCCTGCTCGACGCCGTCATGCCCGGCATGGACGGGTATGCCGTCTGCAAGGAATTGCTGGCGGCGCCCGAGACGAGCGACATCCCCGTGATCTTCGTGACGGCGCTGAAGTCGCCCGAGGACGAGACGCGCGCCCTGGGCGCCGGCGCGGCCGACTTCATCAGCAAGCCGGTGAACGCCGCCGTCGTACGCGCCCGCGTGCGCACGCAGCTGACCGTCAAGCGCCAGCGCGACGCGCTGCGCGCGCTGATCCTCACGGACGCCCTGACCGGCGTCGCGAACCGCCGCGCCTTCGACGAGCGCCTCGACGCCGAATGGCGCCGCTGCGGCCGCGCGGGTCTGCCGGTGGCGCTGATCCTCGTCGACATCGACCACTTCAAACTGTACAACGACCACTACGGCCACCAGGCCGGCGACGCGACGCTCGTGCAGTTCGCGACCGCGATGCGGCGCGCCGCCGCGCGCACGCAGGACCTCGTGGCGCGCTACGGCGGCGAGGAATTCGCGATCCTGCTGCCGCAGCTGGACGGCCGTGGCGCCACCGGCGTGGCGCACCGCCTGATGACGGAGCTGGAGCAGATGGCGATCCCGCATGCCGCGTCGCCCACGGCCTCCCGCCTGACTGCCAGCATGGGCATCGCCTGCATGGTGCCGGGCGAACACAGCATCCCGGCCGACCTGATCCAGGTGGCCGACGCCCTGCTGTACCAGGCCAAGGCCGAGGGCCGCAACCGCTACAAGCTGGGCGGCGCCGACTGCGCCGCCTAGCCTGTCACGCGTAGCGCCGCACGAGGAATTCGGCCACGCACACGGGCTTCGTGCCGCCCTCGCGCTCGACCGTGACGTCGAGTGTGAGCTGGCTCGATCCATGGTCATCCTCCAATGCCGCCAGCACGATCGCCGCGCGCACGCGGCTGCCGGCCGGCACCGGCGCGGGAAACCGCACCTTGTTCAAGCCATAGTTGACGACGAGCTTCGCGTCGACCATGACGAGGACGTCGGCCAGCATCGACGGCAGCAACGACAGGGTGAGGAAGCCGTGCGCCACGGTCCCGCCGAACGGCGATTCGCGCGCCGCGCGTTCGGGATCGATGTGGATCCACTGGTGGTCGTCGGTGGCGTCGGCGAACGTCGCGATGCGGTCCTGGCCGATCTCGAACCAGCGCGACCGGCCCAGCTCCGTGCCGACGAGGCCCCGGAGCGCGTCCAGCCCCGTCACTTCGTGCAGGGCGCTAGCCATGGCGCGCCTCCCCGCCGGGCCGGCGCCCGAACATGCCCATGCCCTCGACCGTGCACACGGTCTCGCCATGCTGGTTGAGCGCGACCCACGTCGACCAGACGATGCCGCGGTCGGGCTTCGACGTGGACGCCTTCACCCGCGTGGTCCGGTAGTGCACGTTCAACGTGTCCCCCGCGCGCACGGGCGCGAGCCAGCGCACGCCGTCCAGGCCGGGCGAGCCCATGCTGGCCGACCGGTTCATCAGCCCGTCGACGACCATGCGCATCATCATGCTGCACGTGTGCCAGCCGCTGGCGATCACGCCGCCGAAGATCGACGCCTCGGCCGCGCCGCGATCGAGATGGAACGGCTGCGGATCGAACGCCCGCGCGAACGCGACGATCTCGTCTTCCGTGACGGTGCGCGTGCCCAGGTCGATGTCCTGGCCGGGTTCGAAATCCTCGAAATACCAGTACGCTTTCATGCCGCCTCCTCGTCATCGTAAAAGCCCGGCTGCGCGATGAAGCGGGCCAGGTGATGGTCGCAATCGCCCAGTGTCAGTTCGATCGTCGACAGGCGCTTGAAATAATGCGACGCCGGCAACTCGTCCGTCACGCCCATCCCGCCGTGCAACTGGATCGCCTGCTGGCCCACGAAGCGGGCGGCCTGGCCCACGCGGTACTTGGCGGCCGCGACCGCGCGGCGGCGCTCGGCGACACCGTCCGTGCGCGCATCTTCGGCCTGGTGCCCGGCGGCCTGCTGCTCGGCGGCCTGGTGCTCGGCGGCCCGCTGCTCGGCGGCCAGGCGCACGGCGGCCAGCAGCGCCATCGAACGGGCCTGCTCCAGATGCACGTACATGTCGGCCATGCGGTGCTGCAAGGCCTGGAACTTACCGATCGGCACGCCGAACTGCTGGCGCGTCTTGAGGTAGTCGAGCGTCGCGCCGAACAGCGCGTCCATCGCACCCAACGCTTCCGCGCACAGCAGGCCGGCGCCATGGTCGGCTGCCGCTTCCAGGATGGTCCAGCCTTCGTCCACGGCGCCGATCACGGCATCGGCACCGACCGTCACGTCGCGCAGCAGCACGTCGGCCGCACGCTGGCCGTCCAGCATGCGCACGTCACGCATGACCACGCCCGCCGCGTCCGCCGGCACCGCGAACAGCGTGATGCCGTCCTCGTCGCGCTGCGCACCGGCCGTCCTGGCCGACACGATCAGCACGCCGGCCTGCGCGCCATGCAGCACGACCTTCTTTTCGCCGTTCAGGCGCCAGCCTGCACCGTCCCGGGTGGCACGCATGGCGATATCGCGCAAGTCGTGACGCGACTGGCGCTCGCCCAGCGCACAAGCCAGTTTCAGGTCGCCCGCCGCCACGCGTTCGAGCAGCGCTTCATGCGCACGCCCGCGACGGAGGAATTCGGCGCCGAACATCGTTGCGAAATACGGTTCGACAACGAGGCCGCGGCCGAGTTCCTGCATCACGACGAACATGTCGACGGCATCGCCATCGAAGCCCCCCTGCGCTTCCGGCAGCGGCAGCGCCGTCAGGCCGAGCTCGGCGAGCGTGGCCCAGGCGGCCTCCGACACGCCGGCCGGCGACCCGACGATGGCGCGGCGCGCCTCGAACGTGTAGTCGCGCGCGATCCAGCGCTTGAGCGCATCCGCCAGTTGCAGCTGCTCTTCCTTGAAGTTGAAGTCCATGTCTTTCCTCACAGGCCCAGGATCATCTGGGAGATGATGTTGCGTTGGATCTCGTTCGAGCCGCCGTAGATCGACGTCTTGCGGAAATTGAAGTAATGCGGCAGCAGCGGCGCGGCGAAGTCGTCGTCGATGGCGCTGTGCGCCTGCTCGCCTTCCAGGTAGGCCGGGTCGAACGGCAGCGCCAGCGGGCCGGCCGCCTCGACCATCAATTCCGACAGCCGCTGCTGGATCTCGGTGCCGCGCACCTTCAGCACGGACGCTTCCGGTCCCGGCGCCTTGTCGGCTTGCGCCAGCACGCGCAGCACCGTCATCTCGAGGGCCATCAGCTCGATCTCGAGGTCCGCCACTTTCGCCGCGAACAGCGGATCGCGCAGCAGCGGCGCGCCGTTCTTCTGCTCGCGCCGGGCGAGCGCCTTGAGCCGGGCCAGCTCGCGCTTGGACCGGCCCACGGCCGCGATCCCCGTGCGCTCGTGGCCCAGCAGGTATTTTGCATACGTCCAGCCGCGGTTTTCCTGGCCGACGAGGTTCGCCACCGGCACGCGCACGTTGTCGAAGAAGACTTCGTTCACCTCGTGGTCCTCGTCGAGCATGATGATGGGGCGCACGGTGACGCCCGGCGCATGCATGTCGATCAGCAGGAACGAGATGCCCTCCTGCTTGCGCACGGCCGGGTCGGTGCGCACGAGGCAGAAGATCATGTCGGCGTGCTGGGCCAGCGTCGTCCACGTCTTCTGGCCGTTGACGATGTAGTGATCCCCGTCGCGCACCGCCGTCGTCTTCAGCGACGCGAGGTCGGACCCGGCACCCGGCTCGGAATAGCCCTGGCACCACCAGTCCTCGCACGCGAGGATGCGCGGCAGGTAGTACGCTTTCTGTTCCTCGCTGCCGAAGGCCATGATGACGGGCGCGACCATGTTCACGCCGAACGGCAGCACGGGCGGCGTACCGGCGCGGGCGCATTCTTCCTCGAAGATGTGGCGCTGCACGGGCGTCCATCCGGGGCCGCCGTACTCGCGCGGCCAGCCGGGCGCGGCCCAGCCCTGGCGCGCGAGGATGCGGTGCCAGCGCACGTAGTCGTCCTTGTGCAGGCGCAGGTGGTCGGCCACCTTGTGGCGCAGGTCGGCCGGCAGCTCGGCCTCGAGGAAGGCACGCACCTGGTCGCGGAAGGCCAGGTCGTCGCCGGTATAGGTCAGGTCCATGTTGTCTCCTTTGTTATGCCGGCCAAAAAAGCACGACCGTTCAAAAGATTGTACCCGAAATCATCCGGCGAGAAACGCGGCGTACAAATGCAAACGCCCCCGCGCGGGCGGGGGCGTTCGTGCTGCCGCGTGCCGTGTCGATCAGCGCTTGCGGCGACGGACGATGCCCATCGCGCCCAGCATGCCCGCCATCATCAGGGCGATCGACGACGGTTCCGGCACGGCCGCCGCGGGCGCGGCCGGCAGGCCCACGCCGACATCGTCACTGATGCCGCCAATGCCGCCGCCGATGCCGCCACCGTTGCCGGTGTTGCCGCCGGCATGGCCGTTCTGAGCCGGGATCGGCAGTTCGACGATGGCGCCGCCTTCCTGGCCGCCGGCCGCCGGCGTGATCACCGTCGCACCGTTCCCGTTGTTGTAATTGCCGGACGGGGCGCCGTCGACGCCGTTGCCCGCATTCGTCGAGCCGCCGCCCTTGGTGGAACCACCGCCGGCCACCGCCGTGCCCCCGCCGGACCCGCCGCCGCCATTCGACGCGCTGCCGCCGCCGGACGCGCCGCCCCCGATCGCGCCGTTGCCGAAGCCGCCGCCGAAGCCGCCGCCGTTGCCCACCGTCACGCTGCCCGATTGGCCCACCGTGACGACCTTGCCGTCGCTGGTGGACACCACCGCCATGCCGTTACCCAGCATCGCCGCCAACCTGGCGTTGCTCGTGCTCAGCAGATAGGTGCCTTCGATGCCCTGCGAATACGTCAGTTTGACCGGCGCACCGCTCTGGCCGACGTTGGCGCTGGCCTTCTGGTACAGCGTTTCGGCCAGGTTGCCGCTGCCGTAGGCGGCGCCGCCGACCAGGCTCGTGCCGTTCGCCAGCACGCCCGAACTGACCACGTCCGCGCCGTTCCCGCCGGTCCATCCGGACAGGAAGCCAGATTGGTTCCCCGAGACCACTGCTGCCTGGGCTCCGCATGCGCTCCCGACCAGCAGAGCCGCCGCGATGAGGTAACGAGTTGTCATATTGCACTCCTTGCTCAGTTCATAAAGTTATTGTTAAATTAACTGCTGAGTGACTGTAGCACACCTATAAAAAATACAATTTTCAATTGAGCGGCATAAAAAAAGGCGAGACTCCCAGGGGAGCCTCGCCTTCAGCCATCCGGTAAGGATGAATGCTTGACTAGTGGTTATTTCACATTTGGCAACCAATCAATTGCCGGGTTGTTTCAACATCGACATGTAAGGCATCGCGCGCGACGCCATGCGGGTGTCGGCCTTCAACATGCCGGCCTCGTCGGCCAGGATGTGGGCAGCCTCCTGCAGATACACGTCCTTGGCGTTCTTGGCGGCCTTCTCGGCGGCCAGTTCCGCTGTCAGGCTGCGCTCGTCGCCCTGCAGGCCGTCGTCCGCGCTCGCCGCGCCCTTCAGCACGACATTCGTCTTCTTCGGGCTGGTCGGCGTCGGCACCTTGCCGCGCTGCTCCTTGCTGCCCGGACCGGACACCGGCTCATCCGGATTGTCCTTGCCGGCGAGGCGCGATTCGCGCAGCCGGGCCTTCGCTTCCTGGTTCTCGCGCTCCTTGCGGCGCACGGTCTCGTTCAGCGAAATGAGATTGTCCTTGCGGACCTTCAGCGCCTCGGCGATGTCCTGCTCGATGTCCAGGAAGTCGCGGTCCTTCGCGACGCGGGAATCGTGCTTCTTCTGCAGCGGGTTGAACAGCTCCTTCAGGTCGCCCGACGGCATGTACGTCGCCGGCTTGATCTGTACCCACGGCAGCGCGTTGTCGTAGGACGATTCGCCGAAGTTGTCGTCGTCCGACGTGACCGGGAACCTGATGTCCGGGGTGACGCCGCGCAGCTGCGTGGTGCCGCCGTTGATGCGGAAGAACTGGGCGATCGTCATCTTGAGCTCGCCGTACTTCATCTTGTCGTTCTGCGAGAAGCGGTCGAGGTTGATCAGAGTCTGCACGGTGCCCTTGCCGAAGCTCGGCTCGCCGATGATGATGCCGCGGCCGTAATCCTGGATCGCGGCGGCGAAGATTTCCGATGCCGATGCCGAACCACGATTGATCAGCACGCCCATCGGGCCGTCCCACGCCAGGCCGGCGTCCGTGTCGCTCTCGACTTCGACACGGCCTTCGGCGCTGCGCTGCTGCACGACCGGGCCCTTGTCGATGAACAGGCCCGTCAGCTCGACGGCCTCGATCAGCGAACCGCCGCCGTTGTTGCGCAGGTCGATCAGGACGTTGTCGACCTTCTCTTTCTTCAGTTCGCCGAGGATGCGCTTCACGTCGCGCGTCGCGCTCTTGAAGTCCTTGTCGCCCTTGCGGCGCGCCTCGAAGTCCTGGTAGAAGGTCGGCAGCTGGATCACGCCGATGCGGCGCTTCACGCCGTTGTCCGTGACCTCGATGACCTTCTTCTTGGCCGACTGCTCTTCCATGCTGATCTTCTGGCGCACGAGGGAGATCGTCGTGTGCTTGCCGTCCTGGCCGGCGTCGGCCGGCAGCACGTCCAGGCGGACCGTCGAGTTGCGCTCGCCGCGCACGAGCTGCACGACGTCGTCGATGCGCCAGCCCATGACGTCCGTGACCGGGCCGTTGCCCTGCGCGACGCCGACGATACGGTCGCCCACCTTCAGCTTGCCGGATTTGTCGGCCGGGCCGCCCGGGACGATCTCGCGGATCACGGTGTAGTCTTCGCGCGACTGCAGCACGGCGCCGATGCCGTCCAGCGACAGGCGCATGGCGATGTCGAAGTTCTCGGCCGAGCGCGGGCCCAGGTAGTTGGTGTGCGGCTCGATGGCCATCGCGTACGCGTTCATGAACATCTGGAACACGTCTTCGTTGTTCAGCTTCTTGAGGCGGTTCTGGTAGCCCTCGTAACGCTTGTCCAGCGTCTCGCGGATCGCCTTCTCGTCCTTGCCGGCGAGCTTCAGGCGCAGCCAGTCGTTCTTGACGCGCTTGCGCCACAGGTCCTTCGCCTCGTCCTCGTTCTTCGCCCACGGCGCCTTCTCGCGGTCGATCTGCAGCGATTCGTCCGTGGTGAAATCGAACTTGCCCTTCAACAGCTCACGCGCATACGTCATGCGGTCGAAGAAGCGCTGCTGGTAGACGTTGTAGATCTGGAAAGGGACCGTCAGGTCTTCGTTGTTGATCGCATCGTCCAGCTTGGTGCGCACGGGCGCGAAGCTGTCGATGTCGGCCTGGGTGAAGTAGAGTTTTTCGCTGTCGAGCGCCTTGAAGTAAGCGTCGAAGATCTTCGCGGACATCGCGTCGTCCAGCGGCGTCGCCTTGTAGTGGTAGCGCGCGAGCACGCGCGAGGCCCACAGGGCGGCCTGGGTCTGGGCGGGGGCCGGCTTGATCTGGACGATGGGGGCCGTGTCGGTCTTGACCGCGGCAACCTTCTCGGGCTGCGCCGTGACCACGTGGGCCGACATGGCAAACGCCAGCGCGACCGTCAACAACTGCTTCTTCATTCTTGGTTCTCCGGACGGGAATATTCATGCGACTGCCAGGCGGGAGGGCCGGCAGTCGCGCCGACGCAGCGGCGGATGCAACCCATTCTACAGGATAGCGCGGCGGCGCAGAGCCGGCTTGTACGCGTCTTCAGCCGAGCTTAAGTCTTCATGGCGCCCTCGGGCCTACCCTTTTACAAATCGAAACAAACTGGTTTGAAACCAACAGTAAGCCAGGCCGCCCGCCGCGATGATCAACAGATAAGGCCAGCTGCGCGCGCTCAATTTCCAGTCGACGGGCGATGGCCAGAACGACAGGAACTGCGGTGCCAGCAGCAGGGTCAGCGCCAGGTCGGCCGGACCGAAGTGCCACGGGGCGCGGGTGCGCCACCAGGCCACGGTCACCGGCACGAACAGCACGAGGAAAGGCGCCAGCGCCGCGGGCGCGGCGTTGTACCAGCGCAGGTTGGCGAACGAGACGGAGCCGAGCTCCCACACGCGCCCGTTGCGGCGCGGGATGATGGTAAAACCGACGGGTTCGGCGCCCAGCAGCAGCCCGACCGAGAAATGCGCGAGCTCGTGGCAGAACGTGCCGACGGCGCTGAACAGGAAGAAGACGGGGTGCGCCCGCGTCACCATCCAGATCAGGAACGCGAGCGCGAGCGACGGCACGAGATACAGCAGCATCTCGCCCAGGCCGCAGGCCCAGGCGGGCAAATGGGAGGCGCAGCCCGCAAGCCAGGACATGGCCGCGGCGCGTCAGCCCAGGTAGAAACAGCGGGCGCAGGCCTGGCGGTAGCTCTCGTTGCCGCCGATGCTGACCTGCTCGCCTTCGCGGATGCGGCGTCCTTCCGGATCGACCCGGATGTTCATCGTCGCCTTCTTGCCGCACGTACAGATGTTCTTGATTTCCTCGATATCGTCGGCCAGCGCCAGCAGGTGCGCGGAGCCGGGGAACGGGTCGCCGCGGAAATCGCTGCGCAGGCCGTAGCAGATGACGGGCACGCCGCGCACCTGCGCCAGCTGGTGCAACTGCACGACCTGCTCCTTCGTCAGGAACTGGGCTTCGTCGACGAGCACGCAGGACACGACCGGCGCCTTGTCGAGGAAATTCGTGGTCGTGTCGAACACGTCGGTCTGGCGCTGCGGACCCAGGCGCGAGGTGATCTGGCCGACGCCGTAGCGGTCGTCGATGGCGGCCGTGTACAACTGGACCTTCTGGCCCTGCTCTTCATAGTTGTGCGCCACCTGCAGCAACGACGTCGACTTGCCCGCGTTCATTGCCGAATACCTGAAATAGAGTTTTGCCACTGCCCTGTCCTGCCCTGGAATTGCCGTTGTACGATCCGAGGATTATAACAATCCCGCCGGCAATCGGACATGGCGCAGCGGGCCGCCGTCACTCGCCCGGATGGTATTTGCGCTCGAGCTGTTTTTCGATATCTTCCTTGTAATACAGCACGTCCTTGAATTCGCCGCGGCTGTACATCGCGGCCTGGTCCGCGAAATGGGGCGAGGCCGGATCCCCGCTCTCGCCGCCGGCCAGGATGCTCTTCGCACGCACGCGTGGGCCGAACTCGACGGCGGCGACGAAACTGTTGCCGCGGTCGCCATAGATGCGCTTCGTCGTCTGCTTCGCCGTCATGCCGAACGACGCGAGCGAGCCCCAGTTGGCGGACGTGAAGCCGACGGGCAGGCTCGGCTTGTCGTCGTCGTACTGCTGGCCGACGGCGCCGGACAGGCGCTGGAAGCGGTTGATCTCGCCCCACGGCGTCTTCCAGCTGCCGAAGTCCGCCTGCAGTTTGTCGCTCGCGCGCGCCAGCGCATCCAGCCGTTCGCGCGAGGTCAGCCGCGTCTGCACAAAATCGATGACGGGAACATGCTGCGCCTTCGCGCGGCTCGATGCCTGCGCGACCATGTCCTGGCCCCAGTACACGGCAAGCGACGTCGGCACCGACGCCGTCGAGAAGCGCAGGTCCCAGCCGCGCAGCAGCGCCACCTGGTCGGCCAGGCGAGCCTTCAGCGGATCGTCGTCCGGCAGCGCCTCCCAATCCTTCACCACGGCCGGGACGAGCGGTTCGAACGCCGTCAGGTAGCTGTCGTAGGCCTTCGCGATGAGGCCGTCGAGCGTGACGTCGCGCGCATCGTGCAGCACGCGCTCCGCGTGGACGCCGCGCGGATTCTGCGGCAGCGACCACATATAGGCCGGATACGTCGCGCAATCCGGGCTGCTCGCGCCGAAGCCCGTGCACGGCCAGTTGTTCGTGTTGGAGATATAGCCGCTCGCCGGGTTGAACACCGTGATCGTCTCGCCGACGTCGTGCAGGCCCTTCCACTCGGTGGCCGCGTCGCTGCCGTCGACGGGCTTCGTCCAGTCGAAGCGCGGGTCGCGGCGCGGGATGAAATTGCCGTGGAAGTAGGCGATATTGCCGTCGGCATCCGCGTACACCGTGTTGTTCGACGAATTCGTGCGCAGGTCCATCACCTTGCGGAACGCCGCGTAGTCGCGCGCCTTCGTGCGGCCGTACGACTGCATCAGCGCGTGCATCGGGTCGTCCATCATGCGCACCGCGACCCACTTGCCGTCCTGCGCGCGGATCACGGGACCGTGGTGCGTGAAGTACGCCGTGACGGTGCGCGTGGCCATGCCGTGCGCGGTTCGATAAGGCAGCACAATCGTCTTCGCGCGCACCGTGCGTTCGCCGGCGCCGTACTTGTAGACGAACCCGCTGGCGCGCCGCGCCACCGTTTCCAGGTACTCGTCGATGACGTCGCCGCCGCCGGACGTGTGCATCCAGCCGATGCGGTCGTTGAAGCCCTGGTAGATGAAGAACTGGCCCCATGTGACGGCACCGTACGCGTTCAGGCCCTCCCCGCTCACCATGTGGATCTCGGGCCGGAAGTAGAACGACGTGTGCGGATTGATCAGCAGCAGCGCGTGGCCGCCGGCCGCCAGGCGCGGCGCGATGGCGAAGCCGTTGGAACCGCGCGGCTCCGGATCGAAGCCCTTGTCGGCCAGCGCCATGGCGGGCGCCGGTGCCGTCCCGTAGAACGCCTGCAAGGCCTTCAGGTCGATGGTCTCGATGTCGCCGCCGATGCTGCCCTCGCTGAACGCGAGCGCCATCCACGGCTCGAAACGCGTGATCAGCCTGGGCTTGACCTGCGGATGCGTGGCGAGATACCAGTTCAGGCCATCCGCGTACGCATCCATCAGCTTCTTGAGCCAGGCCGGGCTCTCCGCATACTTTGCCTTCAGCTCGGCCGGGTCGATGTACAGCTTCATGCGCAAATCGCGCCAGATTTCCTTCTCGCCCTCGACCTCGGCCAGCCGCCCCAGCGCGTTGATGTAATTGAGCTCGACGCGGTTGAAATCGTCCTCGGCCTGCGCGTACAGCGTGCCGAACACGGCGTCCGCATCGGTCTTGCCGAAGACGTGCGGGATGCCCCATTTGTCGCGCAGGATCGTCACGCGCCGTGCCTGGGCCTGCAGGCGCGCGCGCTCGGAAGACGTCGAGGCGGCATGCGGCTGCGCGGCGGCATGCGCGGCCACGGGCTGGACGAGCGCGAACAGCGCGGCGCAGGCGATGGCGACCGGGGTCGCGCGGGACAGCGTCATGAGGGCGCCTCGATCAGGCGCCGCCGAGCGCGGCGAGCTTCTGGCGCAGCACTTCGTTTTCCGTCATCAGGGTGGCGACGCGGTCCTTCAATTCGCCGACCTGGGCCCGCAAGGCCTTCACCTGGTCTTCCGGCGAGTCGGGCACGGTCTCCTTCTTCGGCTTGGCGCCCGTCTTCTGTTCGCGCACCTGGCGCGCGGCCTGCTGCAGCTCCTTGCGTCCACCGGCGACGGCCGCGACCTGCGCTTCCGGCGGCAGCGACGCGACGCTGGCGGCGGCGCTGACGGAAATCGTCCCGCTGCGCACGGCGTCGACCAGTTCCGGCGCCGCCGTCTTGCGGATGCGCTCGATCTGGCTGAGCGTGTTGGCCGACACGCGCGCGGCCTTGGCCACGTCTTCGCGCGTGCTCCACGGCGGGTCGACCGGATCGTCGGCAGGCTCGGGCGCCGGCTGGTCCGGCGGCGCCTCGGCGGCGCGCTGGGCGGCGCGCGCGGCGACGATTTCCTTCTTGCGCAGCGCGAGCATGCCGCGCTGGAAGTCGGACACGCTGCGGCGCGCGAGGTTATTGTCGATCACCCACAGCATGACGTCTTCGAGCGAGTCGAACTTGTCGTTGTTGACCGTACGAAACTCAATGCCGTGCTTCGTGCAGATGTCGTAGCGGTTATGCCCGTCGATCAGGACGTCGCGCCACAGCACGAGCGCGTCGCGGCAGCCGTCGGCCAGCAGGCTGCGTTCGAGCGCGGCGTATTCGACGGGCGTGAGGGGGTCGATGAAAGAGCGGAGTTCCTCGTTGATCGTGATATTCAAAATATGTCCTTGCATGTTTCCTGCCGCGGCGATGGCGGCCGCGGGCGTATCGCCCCGCATGCTACACCATGCGCCGCCGGCCGGCACGCGTCATGCATGTTGAATGGCAACATCGGCCGGATCGGCGCACAATGATGTGGACTCAGCCTTCAGGGAGCGAACGATGAATCGACGCCATGACCGCATCTCCGCCATGTTCATCGAGGCCGTGCTGGACGCCAGCCGGCACCATGGCACCGCCCGCGCCGCCCGCCTCCTGCAAGAGGACGGCGTGGCGTTCGACGTCGCGCTGCGCGTACTGACGCGCCCTGGAGGAAGGCGGCTGGGACCCCGTCCTCCGCATGTGCTGGTGGCGGCAGCGGCGGCCGTCGTGCGGCCGTTCGGTGCGGCGCATCCTCACCGTCGAGACGGTTTACAGACCAACGGTTGAGGTTTGCACCATGCTCAATAACGATCGGTTGATATTGGCCGCGCTCTGGTCAGGCAGATTCAGGCCCAGACGATGATTGCGGAACGCCTCGCATTGTGCGGAACGATCGCAGTCGGAATAAGAAGTGACGGCCAGCTGCCACATGCGCAGAGGCACCTGGTGCCCGGAGCCGGGATCGAACCGGCACGCCATCGCTGGCACGGGATTTTAAGTCCCGGGTGTCTACCAGTTTCACCATCCGGGCAGCGCGCCGAATTCTAGCACAGCCAGACCCGATCAGGGTCGAAATTGCAATATTGACCGCGATGGCGCGGGTGTCATTCCGGCCTGGAGGTCAGGTCGGCGTGCCCCGGGTCATCCCGGTGACGACCCGGCGCAGCCGCATGAGCCGCGTGCGCGACACCCCGAGCCGGAACGTCAGGGCCAGCACCGCCGCGCGCGGCCGGCCGGAGTGGCGGAACGCCAGCCACAGGCAGGACGCGGCGCGCCGGTCGTCGAGGACGAACAATCCATAGGCCGCCCACCACATCTTGTCGGCCCACAGCGCGCGCTGTTGCGGCGTCAGGCGGTCCGAGCGCAACCATTTCTGGCGAATCAGGAAATTCGAGTGGTGATACCAGGCGCTCGGCTGGGCAAACACGGTACGCACCATGGACGTGGCCACGATACGGTAATTCGCCACGACCTCGGGCTGGAAAGCGAAGGCATAACGGTCCGCCAGCCGCAGCCACATGTCGTAGTCTTCGTAGTTCAGGCGTTCGTCGTAGCCGCCGACGGCCTCCAGTGCATCGCGCCGGATCAGCGTCGCCATGGCGGGGATGAAATTACCGTCGGCCAGCCTGCTGAAGATCCGTCCCTGCGGCGGGTCGGTGACGCCATGCGCCTCGATGAAAGGTTTGGGGAGCAATGCCCCCGCCTCATCCATCTGCCCGGCATCGGCATAGATGACGGCCGTGTCGGCGTCGAGCGATTGCGCCAGCGCCACCTGCGATGCCAGCTTGTGCGGCAGCCAGGTGTCGTCGGTGGCGGTCATGCTGACATACGTACCTTGCGCCAGCGCCAGCGCTTCGTTCAGCGAGGCGCAGATACCACGGTTGACCTCGTGGCGGATGAAACGGGCCGCCGGATAATGCTCGGCCAACCAATTCGCGATGACCTGCGGCGAATGATCGCGCGAGCAGTCGTCGATCACGATCAGTTCGAAGTCCTGGAACGTCTGGGCGCGAATGCTCTCCAGGCAGTCCAGCACGAAACGCTCGTGGTTATAGCAGAGGGCGATGACGGTGACGGTAGGGGTGTGCATGGATGGCCAATGCTCTAAATATAAGAACGCTTGCCAGATAGTAGCTCAGCTGTAGGAAAATTCCTACCCGCTAACTGCCTGACGTTGCGTACTTACATCGTTCGCCGTCCACGAGCCGTGCATCCGCGACCCGGTTCCGTCCGCCCCGCTTGGCCGCATACAGCGCCGCATCCGCCCGCTGCAACAGGTTCGCCAGCGACTCCCCATCAGCGAGACTGCCCACCCCCACGCTGACCGTGTAGCGCACGGCCGCGCCCCCTGCTCCGGCCACGGCGGCCCGTTCGAGCGTGCGCCGCAATTCGTCGGCAAGACACACGGCCGCGTCCGCATCCGAATCGGGCAGCAGGACGGCGAATTCCTCCCCGCCCAGGCGGGCGCACCCGTCGCCGCGCAGCACGGCGGCCGTCCGTGCGACGAGGTCGGCCAGCACGCGGTCGCCGACGGCGTGGCCGTGAGTGTCGTTGATGGACTTGAAGTGGTCGACGTCGAAGATCAGCACCGACAGCGTCCTGCCCGCGCGCACGGCATCCGCGTGAGCGCGCTCGGCGCGGCCAAAGAAGGCGCGGCGCGACCAGGCGCCCGTCAGGTGGTCGTGTTCCGCCGCATACCGGGCCTGGCCGATCAGGCCGGCGTTCGCCATCATCACGGCGCCCAGGGTCAGGCCTGGCAGCGCCAGCGTGCCGAGGGCAAAGCAGACGAGGTTGACGGGCGACGCGTCGAACAGCGTGACCTGGGCGTCATGGTGGGACGCGTACATCAGCGCGCGCACCGCGTGGGCCGCCGCCAGGGTCAGCGCGGCGCCGAACGCGAACCGGATCGGATAACGGGCCCGGCCGGGCTGCGCCCAGGGCCGCAGTCCCCAGGCCATGGCGACGCACACGATGCCGTGAAACAGGGACGACAGCGCGACGCGCACCGCCATCGCATCCACGACGTAGTGGAATACGCCCAGCGCCGCGGTCGACGCAGCCACCAGCACGGCCAGCGCACCGTACGGCGCCGGACGGCCGAGGTGGCGCTGGAAGCCGGCATGCATCAGCGCCGGCGCGCACAGGAACAGCAGATTCGCAATGTCGATCGACAGCACGTCCGCGATCCGGCCGCGGCCGGCGAACAGCAGCAGCGCCACGATGGCCAGGACGTTCGCGACCGTCCACTCGCGCATGCCGGGCACCCCGCTGCGTGCCAGCGAGCGCAGGACCATCAGCATGATCGCCGACAGTGCGATGGTGACAAGTAAAAGGAGTAAGGCGCTCAAATCGAAACGGGCTGGATGGGCTGGACGTGCAACACTGTCGAGACTGGCACAAGTCCCGGGAAAGGCGCGCGAAATTGCGCGGTGGAAATAAACATAAGTTTAGCAAATTTGAGTGACGTGATATTGCCTAGAAGGAATTGTTCACGCTTTTTTGGCAAAATCGTCGAAAAAATGCCGACCACGATGATGCAGAAACAACAGGGCAGCCGGCCGGCCGCGACGCGCATCCAGTCCGTCGACGTCTTCCGGGTCCTGGCGATCGCCGCCGTCATCGCGCTGCACACCGCGCCGCGGGCAGGCCTCGACGCGGTCGGACTGCGCTTCGACGCCCGCACGGTATGCGACCAGCTGGAACGTTTCGCCGTGCCGCTGTTCTTCATGTTGTCCGGCTATTTCTGGGCCGGCCGCTGCCGGGACCGTGCCGCATGCCGGACGGGCGGCGTCGCGCTCGCCCGGCGCGTCCTCGTGCTGTTCGTCGCCTGGTCCGCGATTTATTTCCTCATCACGGTCGCGGCGGTGGGCTGGGCGGCCGCCACGCGCCCCCTGCCCGGCCTGCCCACCCTGCTGCTGCAAGGCACCAAGGCCCATCTGTGGTTCCTGCCAGCACTTGCACTGGCAGCACTCGTCACCGGCGCCCTGCTCGCGCGCGGGCGGGAGCGCACCCTGCTCGTGCTGGCGCTGGCGCTGTACGCGGCCGGCCTCGCCGGCAAGGCATACGCCGATACTCCCATCGGCTTCCACACGCACGTCAACATGCGCAACGGGCCGTGCTTCAGCCTGATCATGTTCGTCACCGGCGTCCGTCTGCAGCGCCTGGGCCCGCGGCCCGCATGGCGCCGGCTCGGTCCCGCGCTGGCGCTGGGCGGACTGGCCCTCCAGTTGGCCGAGGTCGCCTGGCTGCACACACTTTGGGGTACGAACATGGCACAGGATTTCGTGCTCGGCACCTATTTCTATGGATTGGGCATGACGATGCTGGCCCTGTCCGATCCGCCGCCGCTGCGCTGTCCCCGCCTCGCCGGGCTCGGTCCGCTGGTACTGGGGATTTATGCGTCGCACTTCCTGTTCGTCGACCTGCTTGCCGGCCCGGATGCGCCGCTGCGCGTCATCCCCGGCTGGGATATCATCGTCGTCGCCCTCGTCTTCGCGCTGTCGCTGGCGCTGACGGGCTTGTTGTGGCGGTTCGCGCCCACGCGCCGCCTCGTCGCATGAATCCGGCGCCACCACGTACGGACTGGCCGGCACGGCGCGCTAACGGACGGCCATCGTCGCCCATCTGCGCTACCATCGTCCCATGTGTGGACGATTTGACCAAAGCCAGACCGCGCGCCATTACGCCAACCTGATCGGCTGGACCGATGCCGTGTTCGACAGCGAGTCGAGACCGACGACGAATGCAGCGCCCGGCACCTACCGTCCTGTCATGCACGTGCAGGACGGCGAGCAGCGCGTGGACGACGTGTTCTGGAGTTACCGCGCGAAATGGGCTGAAGGCAAGGTGCCCATCGTCATCAACGCCCGGCTGGAAAAGCTGGCCAACCGCTACTGGTCGCGGCTCGTCAAGAACGGGCGCGGCATCGTGCCCGCCGAGGGCTGGTACGAGTGGACGGGAGAAAAAGGCCACAAGCAGCCCTGGCACATCCACCGCAAGGACCACGCCCCGCTGTTCATGCTGGCCGTCGCCAATTTCGGCCCGTTCGAGGAGAACCGCGCCGAGGCGGGCTTCGTCATCGTCACGGACGACGCCTCCGGCGGCATGCTGGACATCCACGACCGCCGCCCCGTCGTGCTGGAGGCGGAAGACGCGAAACTCTGGCTCGATCCGGGCCTGTCGCCCCAGCAGGCCATCGAACTGGCGCGCCATGCGGCCGTGCCGGCGGATGCCTTCGAATGGTACAAGGTCAGCACGGCCGTCAACCGGGCCGGCGCCGACGGGCCCGAGATCGTCCGGCCGCTGGACGACTAGCTTATCCTACAGTCATTCATTGCCTCGGCAGCTTCGCAACGAAAGCTGAGAACCGCTATTGCAAACGCCGTTATGAGCTAGGTCGTATCGAATGTCGCAACCAAGCGCGGCGATCGATGGTCATACGAGACCGCAAGACATGACGAAAGGGTTGCGCAATGGGTGACTACCTGAGGATCCAAGAAATGTTGAAGGAAGGCGAAGCCTATGCCGGCCTGATACTCGGCAAGAACGGCGAGTCCGACTACCACCTGGTGCTGCTGCCGGACGAAGCGTCCGACGTCAGCTGGCCTGCCGCGCGCGAATGGGCTGCCGCGCAGCAAGGCGAGCTGCCGACACGGCGCGAACTCGCCCTGCTGTTCGCCAACCTGCGTGAAGGCTTCGACCGCGTCTGGTACTGGTCGAACGAGTCCCACGACACACGGCCGCAACTGGTCTGGGGGCAGAATTTTGCCAGCGGCATCCAGACCGTGTACGGCCGTCCGTTCCGCGGGCATGCCCGTGCGATCCGGCGCATCGACGCCGGATGACGGCCACGGCAGGCGGTGCGCCGCCTGCCGCAGCGCTGCTGCTATTACTTCGTCGTCCTCGCCTCGGTGAAGACGTTGGAGCGGCCAATGGGCTGATCCATGTTGGCCAGGAACCAGGCCGTCGTCGCCATGACGGCGGCGTGGCGGCGCAGGTTTTCCGGGTTCACCTTATCGAAGGTATCGGCGGGGGTATGGTGATAATTGAAGTAATCGGAAGAATCGATCCACGGTTCGAATGTCGGCACGCCCGAATCTTCCAGGTCGTGCAGGTCGCCGGCACCGACGACGTCGTCGCGGCGGAATGCGCCCGCGCCCATCGGATACAGGGCAGCCTGCAGCGGCGCCAGCAGCTTCGCGCCGGCCACGCCGATGCCCGCGTGCAGGCCGAACGGACGGCCCGAGCCGCCGTCGTCCTCGTACGCCGCGACATGCTTCTCGGCGAGCTTCTTGTTGACGGCGTCATACGTGTGCCCGCCGCGGCCGCCGTTCTCCTCGTTCATCCAGGCGACGACGCGGATCGTGCGGCGCGGCCGGTAATCCAGCTTGCGCAGCGTGTTGATCACTTCCATCGCGCTGACGACCCCGGACGCATCGTCGTTGGCGCCGGTGGCGAGGTCCCACGAATCCAGGTGGCCCGACACGATCACGATCTCGTCGGCCTTGTCCCTGCCCGGCCAGTCGGCGATCACGTTGTAGCTGTCGGCGTCCGGCAGGATCTGCGGCGTCAGGGTCAGGTGCATCGTGACGGGGCCGCGCTTCGACAGGCGCGCGATCAGCAGCGAGTCTTCGATCGTGACCGCCGCCGCCGGGATGCGCGCATCGTCGTTGAGGAGCGTGGCGCCGGTGTGCGGGATGCGGTAAGCGGCACCGCCGACGGCGCGCACGAGGGCCGCCGCGGCGCCCATCTCGGCCGCCATGCGCGGGCCGGCCCCGCGGAACGCGACGGCCTGGCCATACGCGGTGCCTGCCAGGCCGCGGTCCGCCATGTTCTGGTCGAACGGCACGTCGAACAGGACGATGCGGCCCTTCACTTCGGCCGCGCGCGCCTTCAGTTCCTCGAACGTGCGCACGACGATCACCGGCGCCGTGATGCCGGCGGCCGGCGTCGCGCCCGATCCGCCCAGCGCGGTCAGCACGATTTTTTGCGTCACGCCCGCCGGACGGCCCTGGTAGTCCACGAGCGCCGCCTTCTCTTCGCCGCGCACCCAGTGCGGCACCTTGATCGGCTGCAGCGTGACCTTGGCGCCCAGCTTGCGCAGCTCGTCGGCGACCTGCGTCACGGCGGCGGCGGCGCCGGGCGAACCCGACAGGCGCGGGCCGACCAGGTCCGTCAGGTCTTCCAGCCGCTGGTACGCGTAATCGCTTTGCAAGGCCGTATCGCGCACCTTGGCGAGCGCGGCCGGGTCATTACCGGGAGTGGCGGCGTTCGCGGTACTGCCCAGCAGGCAGGCGGCGAGCAGGCTCAAGGCGGGGAGACGGAGGCGATTCATGCTTGCAATCCTTTGGTCGGGGAAAAACCAAAACGATAACGCATCCGCTTGTTTTTGGGGAAATATATTGGCGTACTCAATCACCCGCGGCCCGGCACCAGGCGCACGAGCGTGATCTCGGACGGCGCGCCGAAGCGTTTCGGCGGCCCCCAATACCCGGTGCCGCGGCTCGTGTACACCCACAGGGAGCGCACGCGGTTCAGGCCGGCGACGAATGGTTGCTGCAGCGGCACGAACAAATTCCACGGGAAGAACTGGCCGCCATGGGTATGGCCGGACAATTGCAGGTCGAAGCCGGCGTCGGCCGCGGCCGGCGCCGTACGCGGCTGGTGAGCCAGCAGGATGCGCACGGCGACGTCGTCCCGCGCGCCCGCGGCGGCGAGGTGCGGGTCGCTCTTGTGGGCGGGATTGAAATGCTGCGCCGTGTAATCCGTGACGCCGGCAATCATGAGCTTGGCCCCGCCGCGGCGCCGGATCACGTGCTCGTTCAGCAACACGCGCAGGCCCAGGCGGCGCACTTCCGCGATCCATTGCTCGGCACCGGAATAATATTCATGGTTGCCGGTGACGAAGAACGTGCCGTCCGGCGCGGACAGGCGCGCCAACGGTTCCGTGTGCATGGCCAGGCGCTGCACGCTGCCGTCGACGAGGTCGCCCGTGATGGCGATGGCATCCGGCCTGAGCGCGTTGACCTTCGTGACGATGGCGTTCAGGTATGGCCGGCGGATGGTCGGGCCCACGTGGATGTCGGAAATCTGCGCGATCGAATATCCGTGCAGGTCTTCCGGCAGGCCGTCGATCGGCACCTCGACCTTGACGACGCGCGCCACGCGGCGGGCGTTGACGAACCCGATGCACGTGATGGCCAGTGCGAGCAGCGGCACCGCGACGGCACTGTCGTGGGTGAAGCCGGGCCCGCCGGCGCCGCCCAGCGCGAGGGCCACCAGCAAGAGGTCGCGCAGCAGGGTCAGCACGAACAGCGAGGAAAACAGGCCCATCGCGAGCAGCCCGGTCCACGTGAGCGGTTCGGTCCAGCGCGTGCGGCGCAGGCTCGGCGCGACGAGGCCGATACGTACGAGCGCGGCCGACACGGCGAGCAGCACCGCCCCCGCCAGCATGCCGATGACACCGGCGTCCAGCGCAGGCAACAGCCGCAGGCCGATGTAGGCGTGCAACAGCAGGAGGATGGCAAGGATGGAAACGAAAGAACGCCGGCGCGCCATGGTAGGTTCGTACAGTCGGTGACGCTTCCAAGATGGGGCGGCATGCGCCGACTGCAAGGCCTGCCTGTAACCGATGTTACCGGGGCGGAAGCAGATGTAATATTCTGTATTAACGCGTGGCAGCATACACGGATGTATCTATGATGATTGCATGCCTGGCGTAGTCGTGATCATCCCGATCCCCGTTGAGGCGCAAGGAACTAACCATGTTGAAGAAAAAATGCATTGGTGCCATGCTCCTGGCCGCAGCTGCCGTGTCCACCTCGGCAATGGCTGGCGATCGGGGTGTGAACACGGTCGTGGGCGCACTGGCCGGCGCCGCCATCGGCGGCAGCGTGGGCGGCCGCGACGGCGCGCTCGTCGGGGGTGCCATCGGCGCCGCGGTCGGCAATTCGGTCCGCACCAACGACGACTATTATTACCGCAACCGCGGCTACGCCTACTCGGGTGGCTATTCGAACGGCTATTCCGGCGGCTATTCCGGCGGCTATTACCAGGCGGCACCGGCCTACGTCGAGTCGCGTCCGGTGTATGTGGAATCGCCCCGCTATTACTACAACTCGCGCCCGGACGTCGTCGTCGTCGAACGGGGCCGCGGCTACGACCACGACCGCGGCGGCCATCGCGGCTGGGACCGCGACCGCGGCGGCTACGACCACGACCGCGGCGGCTGGGACCGCGGCCATGACCGTGGCTGGCACCGCTGATCGCAGCACCAGCCAACCTTGAGAACCGCGCCTCGTGCGCGGTTTTTTATTGGCTGTGTTCGCGCTATTTGTGTGAACTGAAATTCGTTGCAGAGGTCAGACGCATCGTCGCGTTAACTCATGAGGAGTGACGATGCGCGGCCTGACGTTCGACGAATGGTTCGCCATATTGCTGGCGGTGCAGTTGTCGCCAGACGACCTGGCTTGGCTACGAGAATGGATCTTCGGAAGCGCGGATCTACACCTCGGACGTCGACGCGATGCCGAAGATTCCCCGGCAGCACGTGCGGCGCGACAACGAACACGGTACCGACGACGAAGACCCAGACGGCGAACACCCGGGCGCCGAGCGTGGCGTTGGATAAGGCTGCCTCGACAAGTTGTTAGCACTACAATCTTGTCGGCTCTGACGTGTTTTCTCCGTCCCCCTGCTATTCCCCGCCGAGGCGGCACCGGCCGCCCGTTCGGGAGGCTACATGGTCGAGGCAGGCGACATCATCACGTTGACGGCGGGCGCCTGGCGCCTGCAGGCGCCGCTGGGCGGGTCCAGCTACGGCCAGGTGTGGCGCGCGGCGTCCGTGCTGGACGGCACGCCGGCCGCCGTGAAACTCGTCAACCGCGCGCAGATGGACCTTGCGTTGCCGCCCCAGCAGGTCGTCTGGCGCGCGTGCTTCGACGCCGAGATCGCCTTCCTGCGCGGCCTGCAGCCATGGGACCAGCGCCACATCGTGCGCCTGCTCGACAGCGGCGAACACGAGGGCCAGCCCGCGCTCGCGCTCGAATTGCTGGACGGCGACCTCGCCGCCCACGTGGCGACGTTGCGCAGCCGCGGCGAGGGCCCCCGCATCGGGCAGGCCCTCGCCTGGACGGCGCAGGTGAATGCCGCGCTGGCGAAAGTCCACCAATACGGCTGGCGCTACCTGGATCTGAAGCCGGCCAACCTGCTCGTCGATGCGCACACCGGTACCCTGAAGCTCGCGGACTTCGGCACCAATCGCCCCCTGCAGGACAGCGCCGCGCATTCGTATGCCGGCACCGCGGCGTGGCAGGCGCCGGAACAATTCTTTCCCGATGACGCCGGCCGCTACCGGACCGACGCGCGCAGCGACTATTTTGCACTCGGCGCCCTGCTCTACTGGCTCGTCGCCGGCATTCCGCTGCGCTTTTGCGCCGCCTGCGCGGATGCCTACCGGGCCCGGGGCACGGCAGGCGCCGCGGCACTGCGCGCACCCGCGATCCTCGCGCCGGACGAGGCCGCGCTGTTCGCCGGCCACGGTGGAGACGCGTCCGTGGCGCTGCTGCGCGCGCTGCTGGCGGCGCGTCCGGAAGCGCGGCCGCGCCATGCGCTGGAAATCAGCCGCCTGATCGCCCGCGCCGCGGCCGGCGCGAACCCGCTGCGGAGCGCGGCATGAGCCGCACCCGCCTTGCCGCCGGCGCGCTGCTCGCCGCCCTGTGCGCGCTGCAGATGCTCGCGCTGCTGCGCGCGCCGGCCGCGTGGCTGCCCGCGCAGGTCGCACTGGCGTTGGCGCCGGGCGCGGCGCTCGACGTCGACCACGCCATGCTCGGCGCCCCCGCGGCGGATACGGGCCGCCTGCGGCTGGGGCGCGACCAGAATGGCACGTGGTGGGCGGCGGACGACGGCACGGGTGCTCCGCTGCGCGTCCAGGACGGCAACCGCCAGCGCCGCAGCGGCAGCGTCGCCCTGAAGCCCGGCCAGCAATTCCAGTTGGGCGTGCTGCGCATGCGCGTCGACGCGGCCGGCGGGGACGCCGTCGACCTGGCGGCCGGCGCCATCCGCTGGCGCTACGACGGCGCCCTGCTGCGCCGCGACGGCAAGCCGCAAAAGGCCTGTCCCGACGCGCGCTTCGCGGACGCGTGGAACCGGATCGTCCCGCGCGCGCTGGCGTTCGGCCGCCCGCTCGTCTTCGGCGGCAACCTCGATTGCGGCAACCGCATCGCGATCGCGGGCTTGCCCCTGCACGCCGCCGGCATCGCGCGCAACGACGACGGTTTCCAGCTGGGCGCCGCACCCGCCGTGCCGCTGCTGCTGGAAGACGACCGCGGCGCGGCATTGCTGGCCGGCCGGCCGCTGCCGCTGGCGGCCGGGCAGACGCTCGTCGCGGGCCGCACGCGCCTGCTGCTCGCCCCAGGTGGCGACGTGCTGCGGCTGCACCCCAACGGCCACGTCGCCCTGTATGCCGACACGCAGAAGCGCCTGCCGGCCGGCGTCGCATGGACGTGGACGCGGCGCGGCCCATGGGATCTGCCGCCACACGCCGCGCTGCCGCTGCTGGCCGTCCTCGGCCTGGCCCTGACGGGCGCGCTGACGGCCCTCGTCCTGAACCCGGCCAACCGTTGGCGCGCGGGTGCGGCGGTCGGCCTCGCGCTGCTGCTGGCCGGCAGCGGCGCCGTCCTGTTCTGGCTGCAGCGCACCGGCACGCCGGCGGGCCCTGGCCTCGGCCTGCTCGTGGCCTGGGTTGCGCTCGCGTTCGCGCTGCTGGCGCCGCGACGGCTCGAACCGGTCCTCGCCGCCGCGCTGCCGCTGCTGGCCGTGGGCCTGCTCGCCCAGCTGGACCTGGGCCTCGGCGCGCCGGACACCGCCTGGCTGCGCCACTTCCACAAGACCGCGGCGCTGCTCGCGCTGGGCGCCGGCGCCGCGACATTGGCAAGCGTCGTGCGCCCGGCGCGGCCGCTGCCGCAGGCGCGCATCGAACTGGCGCTGTTGCTGCTGACCGGCGTCGCGCTGCTCGCGCTGCTGCTGCAGGTCGCGTACGGCGACGAGACCGGCGTATTCGACCTGCAGCCCGTTGAATTCGCCAAGCTGGCGCTGGCCGCACTGGCCGCGCACTGCCTGGCGCTCGCCTGCGCGGACGGTCCCGCACCGGGCGGCGCATGGCGGCGTGCGCTTCGGGTCGGGGCGCCCGCGCTGCTGTTCATGCTGCTGCTGGGCGTCGCGCTCGTGCAGGTCGACGACTATTCTCCGCTGGTGCTGCTCGCGCTGTGGGGCGGCACGATGATGCTGGCGCTGGCGCTGGCCACGCGCCGCCGCGGCACCGCGCTGGCGCTCGCGTGCGTCGCGCTGGCGGCCGTCGCGACGGTGGCCCTGCTGCGCGGCGCGGGTGCCGACGGCATCGCGCGCTGGGATTTCTATGCGGACCGCTTCCTCGTCTGGCTCGATCCCGGCACGCATCCGCACACGGGACAACAGTTGCTGCTGGGCGCCCGCGCCATCGCGCAGGGCGGCTGGCTGGGCGCCGACGGCGCATTCGGCGTCACGGCGCTGGGCCGCGATCCGGGCTTCGCGCTGCGCATTCCCGCCGTGCAGGACGATTTCGCCGCGTCGTTCTACCTCGCGCGCCACGGGCTCGCGGCCGCCGTCGGCCTGTGGCTGCTGCAGGCGCTGTTCCTCGCCGCGCTGCTGCGCCTTGCCCTGCGCTGCTGGCTGGCGGGGGCGAACGCGCGCGACTTCCGCGTGGCGTGGCTCGCGCGCCTGCGCTGCTTCTTCCTGGCCGGCGGCGCCGCGTTCGCGTTCGGCCACTTCCTGCTGTCGTGGGGCACGAACCTCGCGATCTTCCCGGTGATGGGCCAGCCGATGAGCTTCCTGTCGGCGGGCGGCTCGCACCTGCTGTTTTTCATCTGCCCCCTGCTAGGTGCCGCTGCCGCCAGCAGCCAAACTTTAGAGGAGAACGAATCATGCCGGTCTACGTCCAACATGAAGCCCTAGGCAAGATCAACGACGTCTTCGACGCCCACGCCATCTGGCAGGCGCCCGGGCTGGCGCTGTTCGCGCGCCGTCCGCTGCTGCGCGACCTGCTGGAACGCTCGCCGCGCGAACAGCGCGGACGCGCCGCGACGCGCTGCTTTTCCCACATCACGCTGGTGCTGCCGCAGGAAGAGGTCGACGACGACCGCCACCTCACGCGCGGCGCCCGCGTGCGCGACCTCGCCGAGTCGCTGTCCGCGCTGCACCGCAAGGATTTCGGCGACCTGCTGCAGGGCGACGACGTCCGTTACCACGTCGTCGGCGCCGACCGCCTGGAACCGGGCGAGGTCGAAGTGAAGTTCGGCCATGCCGTCTACCTGCCCGCGCCGGGCGAGGCCGTGCAGTACACCGTCAGCGTATCGCGCGACAGCGCGGTGTGGAAGACCGTCTGCCCCATCTACCCGAACCAGAGACTGACCCTGATCGGCCACGACGCGCACGAGGCGACGTACACCGCGCCGGGCTGGCCGTTCGGCGCGGAAGGCGCCGTCCTCCTCATCAACGACGGACCGGACTCTCCGCTCGAAGTGCAGGTGCGGCCGAAGGACGCCTTCGACTGCGGCTACGACGCGGCCGCCGGCTACTGGACGATCAAGTCGCGCCGCGGCGCCGTCGACGCCACCGGCGCGGCGTTGCGCCTGCTGCTGCGCGTGACGCCGAACGCGACGACCCGCGCGCCGGCCCCGGTCAAACCTGCGTCCGCCCGTCCCGCCGTGTGGAAACCGCGTGCCGTCCCCGACCCCGAACTGACCGCGGTGCCGGCGGCGCGCGCCCCGGCACCGCCAACCGTCGACGCCACGTACGCCCCCGTGTCGCGCCAGCGCGTCACGCTGGCCGCGCTGGCGCTGCCGCGGCTGTCGCGCTATCGCGAAACGGGCGCGCAGGCGCTCGAGATCAACCTGAACCGCGCGTTCGTCCCGTCGGCGCAACCGTCGGACACGGTCATCGGCTTCGCCGTCGACGACAAGGACCAGCTGCAGGCGATCACGCAGGCCGGCCGCGAACGGATCGCCGTGCCGGCCGCGTTCAGCCCCGTCGACGGCACGCGCGTGGAACTGGCCGCCTGCGCGCCCGCGCTGGCCGACCGCTACTGCGCCCTGCTCGTGCTGCCGCAACCGCCGGCGCTGCCGGTGGCGCCCGGCGCGCGCTTCACGTTCGGGAGGGGCGCCCCCATGCTCGCGGCGCTGCGCGTACTGGATTCGCCGGCCTTCCTCAAGCATGCCGCCGGCACGCCGCCGTCGAGCGCCGACCGCCTGGGCCTGTCGCGCGACGCGTTCAGCTTCGAAGCGGGACCGGACGGCTGGCGGATCGCGCGCCTGTCGCCCACGCAGGCCTTGTACCACCTCGATGACAAGCTGGCATTCGTCGCCGCGATCGACACCGCGACGCCGGAGCAGCCGTACCGCCTGCCGGCCGGGCACCACCTCGTCGCGGGCCATTACGTGCTGCGCTTCGATGCGTGAGGCGGCCATGGCTTCGTGGCTCGTGTGGGCCGGCGCGCTGGCGGTGACGCTCGTGCTGGCCGCGTGGTGCACGCCGCGCGCTTGGTGGCGCCGGCCGAACCTGCGGGCGCTGGCCGTCGTCGCCGGCGGCACGCTCGGTATCGGCCTGCTGTTCTCCACGCTGCTGCCGGCCGCGCCGGAACCCGTGGCCGTGGCCGTGGCAGCCGGCCCGGCCGCCGGCGCCCGCTACCTGGTCGTCGACGACCTGAACCTGCGCGAGGACCGCGGCGTGGGTGCCGCCCGCATGCGCGTGCTGCGCGCGGGGACGGTCGTCAGCGCGACGGGGGCGACGGACGGCGACTGGTGGCGCGTGCGCGTGGAAGGCGGCGGCGTGGAAGGCTGGGCGAGCAGCCTGTGGCTACGCCGCACCGACGAGCGGCATTAACAGGCGCATCGGGTTGTAGCGCACCTTGTCGACCTGCATGGACGCCGTGCGTTCGAAGCCGAGCGACGCGTAGAACGGCACGGCGAAATTCGACGCATTCACGGTAAAGAAACCCGGGTGCCCGGGCCCGAGCGCCGCCGCGCGTCCCGCGTCCCACAACGCCCGCGCGATGCCGCGCCGCTGGTATGCGGCGTCGACGAACAGGTGGAAGACGTGCGTGCCGCCGCGCACGCCGATGAAGCCGGCCAGCACGCCGTCGACGACGGCCGCGTGGTAGACGAAGCCGGCGTCCAGGTTGCGGCGCAGGCTCGCGGCGTCGTGCTGGGCGAGGAAGGCGGCAGCGTCCTCCGGCGCGGATTCGTGCAGGAAGAACGTCTCGGCGGCGCGGCGCAGAACCGCGGCTGCGGCCGGGATGTCGGCGGGTTCCAGTCGGCGTATTTGCATGCGTCACAAGATAACACGGCAGCCTTGTCGAAACGTCACGTTGGGAAAACCACGCGGGCGCCCCCTGCCGCGTTGACCCGGCCGGGCCACGCACTTAGACTGGCCCGATGACGACATCCAGCTTCACCCCGGCGCAGACGGGTACGCAAGGCCGGCGCAAGATCCCGCTGACGCAACCGCTGCGCCATGCGCGCTACCGGCACCTGTGGTGCGCCAACCTGATCTCCAATCTCGGCACGTGGATCCAGACGTTCGCGTCGGCCTGGCTGATCGCGTCCAGCTCGCACTCGGCGTCCACGACGACGCTCGTGCAGACGTGCACGTACATCCCGATCTTCCTGTTCGCGCTGTTCGCGGGCGTCGTCGCGGATGCCGTGCACCGCCCGCAATTCCTGTTCTTCTGCAACCTGTTCATGGCCGGCTGCGCGTGCACGCTGGCCGCCCTCGTCGCCTCCGGCCATGCGCCGCACGCCGTCGTGCTGATGGTGCTGTTCTGCCTCGGCTGCGGCTCCGCGTTCATGTGGCCCGCGTGGCAGGCGGCGATGTCCGGGCTCGTCGAGCCGGACGAAGTGGAAGCCGCCGCGACCCTCAACAACCTGTCGTACAACACGGCCGCGATCATCGGCCCGGCGCTGGGCGGGGTCCTGTTCAAATGGATCGGCCCCGGTCCGCTGTTCCTCCTCAACGCGATCTCGTTCGTGGGCCTGCTCGCCATCTACCGCGCCTGGTGGCGCGCCGACCGCTCGCACGTGAAACCCTGCGCGGGCTATGGCGCGCGCCTGCGCGAAGGCGTGCGGACGGCGTTCGGCTGCCCGCGCTACCGGCGCATCCTGCGCAACGTGGCCACCGTGTTCTTCGCCACCATCGCCTTCGCGGGCCTGCTGCCCGTGTTCGTGCGCGACGTCCTCCGGATGGACGCCAGCGTGTTCGGCACCCTGATGGGCAGCCTGGGCGCCGGCGCCGTGCTGGCCGCATTCTGCCTGCCCGCGATCCGCGCGCGCGTCGACAAGACCAGGATCCTGGCCGCCGCGCTGGCCGTGTACGGCACGATGCTGGCCATCCTGCCCTTCCTGCATACGCTGGCGCTGCTCATCCCGCTGATCGTGGTCGGCGGCATGGCCTGGTCGGCCGTCGTGTCGACCCTGAACGCGGCCGCCCAGCTGTCGTTCCCGGCGGACGTGCGGGCGCGCACCCTGGCCATCTATCTCGTCGTGATGGCGGGCGGCTACACGCTCGGCAGCCTGTTCTGGGGCCGCATGGCCGACGCCTGCGGCGTGCGGTTCGCGATGGCGGCGGCCGGCGCGTGCGTGCTCGTCAACGCGGCCGTGTTGCTGACGGGTGGACGGCAAAACCCCATCTAATCGAAGCTTGGTCTTTTGGCATTTGCGGTTAGAGTAAAGGATGCCAATTTCTCCCTTCATTGCCGGGCTGCGCTTCGGCCCCCTGGACGTTGCGGCGTGCTCGCGCCTGGGCGCCGGGCCGCGCCTGCGCGCGGAAAACCAGGACAACCTGCTCCTGATCGACACGGACGGCGACGCCGCCTGGCTGCAGGACCAGGCCGTGCAGCGCCGGAAACTCCCCGGCTGGCGTCCCGGCCACGCGCGGCTGGCCGTGCTGGACGGCATGGGCGGCCATGGCCACGGCCGCGAAGCCGCGGAAGCCGTCGTCGCAGGCCTGCTCGCGCTGCCGCCGTGCGCCACCGGCGCCGAGCTGGCGCGCCGCCTGGACGCGCTGCACGCCGACCTGCAGCGCCATTTCGCCGACGTGCCCGGCCCCCGTCCCGGCACGACGCTCACCCTGCTGGAACTGCGCGCGGACGACACGCCGCTGCTGTACCACGTGGGCGATTCGCGCCTGTACGAGATCACGCCGGCACGCGCGGCGCCGCTGACGGTCGACCACGTCCCCGCCACCGCCTATGCGATGGCAGGCCTGCTGGGCGAAGCCGACTGGTGGCGCCAGGTCCATGGCGAACACCGGCCGCAGATCGCCCAGGCCTTCCTGCTCGGGAACGCGTTCGCCGACCCGACGCGGCTGAACGACCCGCTGTACGAATTGTCGCCGCTGAACCTGCCGTCCTGGCTGTCCGGGCTGGCCGACCGCCGTCCGCTCGCGCTGCGTCCCGGTGCCTCCTACCTGCTGGCGACGGACGGCCTGTGGTCGTGCTCGGACCCGGTCGGCTGGGCCGGACAATGGCCGCAGCTGCTGGCCGGCACCGCCGACGCCGCCACGATGCTGCACGCGCTGATGGCGGCCTACGACGCCCATCCGGCCGCATTCTTTTATCCGGACAACGTCAGCGCCATCCTCGTGCGCGTCCCTGGCGCGGCGCGCGACGAGACCGCATTGCCGGGGGCATGACTGTGGTAAATAATGCATCTTGGAAAAAAGTCTTGCTCAACCATGAAATCCGCGCGCCGCGCTACGCTACAATCGCGTAAGCTGAGGCCCGACGACCCGTCCACAGCCCACATCTGCCGAACCGATAACCGCCCATGAAGCGTTGCAGCAGTCCCGATCACCCGCATTGCACCGTCTGGGTCGCCCCGGGCGAGGCGCAGTGCGCGCACGGCCACCGCCAGCCCGCCGGCGCGGTCGATGTGCTCGGCTCGAGTTTCGAGACGCTGAAACGCGTACGCGCCGCAGGAGCGGCGCGGATACCGGCGCCGATCCAGGCGCCGCCACCCCGGCCGCACCTGCATGTGAGCGGCTTCGACCCGCGCGCGGCCGGCGGCCGCCAGGCGATCAAGCTGGAATTGCGGGGCATGCCGGACGACGCGCCGGCGCAACTGACGCTGCTGCTCGAATCGAAGCTGTTGCCGCTGGGCGCCGGCCAGTTGCAGTTTTCGCGCACCCTGCGCGGCGACTGGCGGCCCGTGTTCGTGGAATTCTCGTCGCGCGGACGGGAACATGGCCAGTACCGCGTCGACCTGGAAATCCATGCGCGCCACCCGGCGCGCACATGGGTCGCGACGCTGGTGCTGCTCGTGCCGCGCCCGGACGCGTCGCTGGGCGAGATCCACCAGACCTATCTGTCCACGCACAAGAACGTACGCATCAGCGCCGACGATGCCGCCATCGCCCGGGTACAAGGCCTGGCCGGCGGCGGCGCGATGGACATCGACATCCAGGCCCGCAACGCCTCCATCGCCCAGCTGAACCTCGATGGGAATGGCGGCGGCAAGGTGGCCGTCGGCCTGCCGACCATCGCGTGGGACGAAGACCTGATCGAGATCGACCTGCCCGCCGAGCGCGCGGCGCATCCATGCCCGGCGAGCACCGGCTGCCTCGTGTACGCGGAACCGGACGCCGGCGCCCAGCGCCACGTGCGGCTGTTCGCGCTGGACGAATGCGTGCTGGGCCGTTTCGACACCGTCGGCGCCGAGGCCGACCTGCTGCTGGAACACCACGACGCGAACGGGCCCGAACGGGATGGCCTCACGCGCCGGCTGTCCGCGCGCCACGCCGTCATCCGCCCCGCGCGCGGCGGGTTCGAGATCGAGGACGTGTCGCGCTACGGCCTGTTGCTGGACGGTGCCTGGCCGGGCAAGCACGTGCCCGTCCCCCTGCGCCTCGGGATGCGCATCGAATTGACGGCCAGCATACGCGGCGTGGTGACGTTCGTCGTGACCGCGCTGCACGCGCATGCGCTGACCCTGCACCGCGTGGATGCCGGCGGTGCGTCCGAGTGCTTCGTGCTGCTGGCGCCCGGCGTCGTGCCCGAGCCGGCGGCGCAGGGGTCCGGCGCCCTGCCGCGCGCGGCGGGCATGCCGGTCCTGTTCCACCGCGACGGCGGCTTCTGGCACCTCGACCCGGCCAGCGGCCAGGAAACCGCCATCGGCCCGGCCACGGTGCTGGACCGGCTCGCCCGGTTCACGGGCCGCGTGCGGTTCGCGGCCAGCCCGCGTCCGGAAGACCTTGCCGAACGCACGGGCGACCGCCGGCGCGCGCACGCACGCCTGCTGGACGCCTGATCAGCCCGGCCGCAGGATCAGGAAGATCAACGCCGCGCCGGTCAGCAGCACCGCTTCCAGCGACAGCACGATGAACGGGATCTGGATATCCTTGGGAATTCGCATGATCGCCCCTCCTTTGCAGAGTGCGATTCATTATGCGCCCAAGGTGGAGACACGGCGAATTTCCGCAGCGTATCGTGTTGGCTACATCAGGTCGCGTACGATACGAAAACCGACAATGTCGTTCGACAGCGCGGCCGAAAAGCCGTTGCGCAGCGCCGAGCGCAGGTAGCGCGGGTTGTACAGCCAGGAGCCGCCGCGCAGGATGCGGCGGGCCTGGTCGCCGTCCTCTTCCCACGCGCCGCCGTCGAGCGGCGCGCCATGGTAATTGTCGTGGACGACGTCCTGCACCCATTCCCACACGTTGCCGTGCATGTCGAACAGGCCCCAGGGATTGGCAGGGAACATGCCGACCGGCGTCGTGCCGCGCCGATACTCGCCGCGCGCGCCGCCGTTGTACGTGAAATTGCCATCGTAATTCGCCTGGTCGGTCGTGATCCTGTCGCCGAACGAGAACGCCGTCTTCGTCCCGGCGCGGCACGCGTATTCCCATTCCGCCTCGCTCGGCAGCCGGTACGATTTACCGGTCGCTTCTGACAGCCAGCGCACGTAGCGGATCGCGTCGAACCAGTTCACGCCGACGACGGGATGGCGGTCGGTCTGCGCGAAACCCGGTGCGTCCCAGTCGGTTTCCCCGCTCGGCCGCCAGCCGGTGCTGGCCACGAACACGCGCCACTCGCCGACCGTCACGGGATAACGGCCCATCGCGATCGGCTTCTCGATGCCGACCCAGTGCTGCGGCAGCTCGCGCGCCAGCCAGGACGGCTGCGAGCCGGCTTCCATCGCGACCTTCCGTTCGTGCTCGGGAGAGCCCATCTGGAAGCGGCCCGTCGGCAGCAGCACGAGTTCCGGCCCCCTGGCGTCGCCGCCGAGGAAGCGGTCGCGCAGCACCCCTTCCGTGTCGGCGACGGGGCTGGCCGGCGTGGGCATCAGTTGCGTCAGCACGGCCTGGGCACGCGCCGCCTCCTCGAGCCGGGCGCGCTTCTGTTCCGCGATGTACGCCGCGGCCGCCCTGGCCTGCACGAGTTTGCGCTGCGCTTCCTCGCGCTCCAGTCTCGCCTTTTCCGCCTCCGCCGCACGCCGTTCCAGCAACTGCTGGCGCAGCGCTTCCTTGCGCGCCGCCCGCGCCGCTTCCGCCGCCTGTTTCGCGGCCCGTTCCTGTTCGCGGCGCTGGCGGTCGAGCTGCGCTTTTGCCGCGACTTCCGCCTGGGCCTGCGCCAGCTTGCGCGCCGCCAGCTCGCGTGCGGCGCGCTCCCTGTCGATGGCGTCCGCCGCGGCCTGCGCCGCCTGCGCCGCCTCGTCGACCACCGGCGCCGCGTGCAAGCGCGCGAGCAGATCCGTCACACTCGCCGGGCGCTCGTCCGGATCCTGCGCAAAGCCGGCGCGCAGCACGGCCCACTGCGCATCGTTCAATGCCGCCGGCCTGGCCGGATCGGCGCCGACGGGCAAGGACCCCGTCAGCATTTGATACAGCATGACGGCGACGGCATACACATCCAGCCCGCGCGCCGGCGCGCCTCCGGCGCCGCTGGCTTCCGGCGCGCGATAGCCCGCCGTCCCCGAGCTGGCCGGGGCTTCCAGCGCGAGGCCGCCCGCGCGGGCGCGCGCCGCGATGCCGAAGTCGAGCAGCTTGACGTCGCCGCCGCGCGCGAGGAACACGTTGGCGGGCTTGATGTCGCGGTGGACGAGATGGTGCCGCTCCCACGCGTAATCCAGCGCGGCGGCCACGGGCGCCAGCACGTCGAGCGCGCGCGCCAGGTCGAGCCGGCCCACGCGCGCCAGCAGCGCGTCGAGGTCCTCGCCGTCCAGGCACTCCATGATGATGAAATAGCTGCCGGTCGCCGGGTCCTGGGCCCAGTCGTAGACGCGCACGATGTGCTGGTGCGCCAATTGGCGCGCACGTGCCGCTTCCTCGATCAAGAGCTTCGCGTGCAGCGAGTTTTCCGTGAGCCGGGGCGGCAGGATCTTCAGCGCGACCTGGGCGCTGTGGCCCAGTTCCGCGTGCGTGGCGAGGTCCGTCGCCTGCCACACCTCGCCCATGCCGCCCTGCGCGATCAGGCGCTCGAGCCGGTAGCGGCGGTTCACCGGCCCCACTTCCTGCGTGGCCATCAGGCCGATCTCGGTGCCGGCGCGCACCGGCAAGTCGACCGGTACGTCGGCTGGATACGCCGCGTCGAGGATCGCGTTCTTGCGGCTGTCGAATTCCTGGCGGCTCAACAGGCCGTCCTCGTGCAGCGCGCGCAGTTCGCGCAGCTTGTCGATCGCCGTCTGCATCATCCCCGCGCCGGCAGCGGCGCGCCGCACGTACCGCAGAACCGGTCGCCGGGCTGGGCGCCCGCATGACGGCAGATTGCCCCCGCGATCAGCGCGCCGCCCAGTTGCGCCTGCGTGGCCAGCGCCGTCTTGTTGACGTCGTTCTGCAGCGCCAGCAGTTCCAGCTGGTGGCGCCGCTCGCGTTCCAGTTCGTCGTTGCGCCGCGCGCGCTCGCGTTCGACCTGTTCATCCGCGAGGCGCGACGACGTCTGCGCCGCCAGCTGCTCCGCGCTCATGCCGGCCTGCGTGCGCGCCTTCAGCACGTCCGCCAGCAGCGCGGCATTGGTCGCGCCGGCCACGACCAGTTTCGTCGTGTCGTCCACGGCGCCCAGCGTCTCCATGCGGCGCAGCTCGTGCGCGCGCTCGGCCGCGAGCATCTCGGCCTGCAGCACGGCCCGGCACTCCTCGCCATCCAGCGCCACCCGCTGCAGCGCCGCATCGGCCTCGATCGTGCGCAGCAGCTTTTCGTGCTGGGCCAGCGCGTCGGCCTGCGTCCCGTCGCGGCGCAGCGCTTCCACGCGCTGGCGCACGGCCTCCACCTCGATCGACTCCTCGCGCTCCGCCGCCCGCAGCCGCAGCGCATGTTCTTGCGCCTCGATCTCGCGCGCGCGCCGCGCCGCGTCTTCCTCTACCGCGTGCAGCCGTGCCAGTTCCGCGCGCTGGCGGGCCGCGTCCTCGATGCCGCGCGCCTGCTCGATCTTGTTGCGGATCTGCTGCTGCAGCAACTGGTGCGCGAAGCGCTGCGCGGCGACCGTGCGCGCCTGCGCCGCGTCCTGGCGCGCGAGGGCGACCTCTTCGCGCATGCGCACGGCGGCCAGTTCGCGCAGATGGGCCCATTCCGTTTCCTGGTCCGCGCGCGCGCTGCGTTTCTGCGCCAGTTCGTGTTCCAGTTCCGCGACGAGGTCCTGCGCGCCCCGTTCGATCGCGTGCTTGCGCGAGCGGGACTCGACGATGCGGCCATACAGCTCGATCTCGCGGGCGCGGATCGCCTGCGCGCGCTCGGCGTTCTGCAAACTCATCTCCGCGCGCTCGATGCCCGCGCCCTGACGCAGTTCCGCTCGCCGGTGCGCGAGACGCGCCTGGCTTTCCTCGCGCGCGATGCGGCGCCACTCATCGTCCGAATACAGTTCGTCCAACTGGCGCGCATGCTCGACCTTCACCCGCTGCTCGTCGACGGCCAGCCACAGGCTGCCGATGCGGGCGCGGTTGGCGTCGAAGCGGTCGTGGCGCAGCGCCAGCGTCTCCACCCGGACGATGGCGAGGCCGTAATCGGCGAACAGGGTGGCGAGGCCGCCCTGCAGGTGCTGGTCCAGTTCCGGCCGCAGTTCGCGCTGGCCCGCCATCTCGCGCAGCGAACGGGCGGCGACGAATTCGCCCGCCAGCTGGCGCACCGGCTGCAGCAGCAGTTCGCGCAGGTGGTCGGCCTTCACGGTGCCGGGCATCGTCATGAAATGGCGCGCGAACGCGGGCACGCTCTCGATCCGCACGGACAGCGCGAGCCGCGCGGACACCTCGAGATGTTCGGCGCTGACCAGGCCATCCAGCTCGAATTCGACCGGCAGCGCGCTGCTCCTCGTGACGAGGATCTCCGCATGCTGGTCGCGCAGCAGGTGGTTCAGGCGCGTAAAAAAGCCTTCGATCTCGTACTCGCCCTGCGGCACTTCCGTGGCCTGGTCGCCCTGCAGGATGTAGGCACGCGCCGTGGCGGGCACGCGCAAGGTCTTGACGAAAACGCCGGACAGCGCGCGCACGCCGAAGAACACGGCCAGTTCGTCCGGGCCGGGCACCCAGCGGTTCTCCACCAGCACCGGCTCGTTGCGCGGCGTGCCGAGCATCAGGCCGCAGGCGGTGCAATAGCCGTCCGCCGCGCTCGTCCCTCGGGAACAGCGCGGGCACTTGGCCCCACCCAATCCAAACATCCGCAACATCGTCGACTCCTTCCGGCTCACCTGCAAGCCTACATCAAATGATTCCGATCCGCTCCACGCACGCCACGCTCGCGCCGCGCGCACGGACGTCGTCCGCGAAGCCGGCCGGCAGCGCATCGCGCCACGCATGCGGCAGGAGAATACGGTCGCCCGGCCCGGCTTCGCGCAGCAGCAGCGCGCATTTCGGCGCGAGCCCGTCGACCGTATCCACGCGGCCCGCATGCCAGGAGTCGGAGCAGCCCGTCGCCAGCAGCCGCGCACGCGGGATGAATTCGCGGCCGCGCGCGATGCGGTCGGCCAGCACGAGGGCCAGTTCGTACGAGCGGCCGGCGAACGCGGCGTCGCTGAAGCGCACCGTCGTGCGCCAGCGCCCGAGACCGCGGCCATCGAAATGACGCGCACCGGCCAGCGCCTGGCGCACCGCCAGCTGGCGTGCCGCGTCAGCGCCCGCTACGGCGATCGTCTGTTCCTCCTCGATGCGTTCTCCCTCCAGCGGGTGCACGCTCACCTCGACCCAACCGAGGCCGTCGCCGTCTCCCCCGCTGTGCAGCGGGAACCACGCGCGGGCGCTGGACACGCGCGCGCCGGGATCGGGATGGCCGTCCAGCTGGCCCAGGTGGGACAGGCCGTCTGGGCCGCCCAGCAGCGCGTCCGGCGACGCGTCCGCCGTGTCGTGGCCGTCCACACGGCCCAGCTGCCACGCATCCGACCAGCCGTTGGCGACCACGTCCCGTCCGTGCCACACGCCGCGCACGAGTCGGTCGGCCAGCACGAACGCCAGTTCGCAGTCGCGCCCCACAGGCAGCCGGTCGGCGCTGAGCACGACCTGGTCGCGGCTGTCGATCTTCGCTTCCGTGTGGCGCGCGAGGCGGACCACTTGCTGCAGGCGTTCGGCCAATGCCGCGTCGCCCGGCACGGTGCACTTGACGTCAGCGCGGCCGGCGCGCTCGCGCCGCGTGGCCGTCACGGTGAGCAGCGTGCCGTCGGGCAGGCGGGTGCGGCACGCGGCCTGTTGGGGTACGTTCATGCCGCCTCCGCGACGTGTTTCGCCGCGCGCCGGCCGGCGCAATCGGCTTCGAGGTTGGCGACGATGCGCTCGGCCTCGTCGTACAGCGCGGCCAGGCGCTCTCCCTGCGCGCCTTCGAGGCGGGCCAGCAGCGCCCACGCCTCGTCCAGCGCGACGGTCGCGCGGCGGCTGTGGCGCATGCGGCGCAGCTGCTCGTCCAGCGCGAGCGGCTGCCCGGGCGCGGCCAGCACGAGGGCCGGCATCGTCGTGATCTCGACGGACAGGCGGTCCAGGCGCTGTAGCAAGGCCTGCTGCTGGCGGAACTGTTCCTGCCCGTTCGGCAGCGCGCCGAAGCGCAGGCCGCACATCAGGCAAGGCAGTTCGAGGAACAGCCGGCGCATGGCCTTCGCGTCGGCCAGGTCCGGCACGACCTTCTCCGCCACGGGTGCGGGCGTCGCGGCCGCCGTGCTTCCGGCTGCGCGCGCGGCGAGTTGCGCCGCGTAGTCGATGCCGTCCAGTTCGACGGGCACGCAATCGTCCACGGTCAGGCCGAAGCGCAGGTACAGCAAGCGGTTCAGGCCCTGGCGGAACGCATTCCACTCGTCGATGTCCGCGCACGGCGGCAGTTCGAGCGCGCCCTGCTCCAGCGCGCTGCGCACCGCACTTTCCACCTTCATGCCCAGCGCGGCCAGGTCGACGCGACCATCCGCTTCCGCGGCCAGGTACAGGTCGAAGCGCTTGCCCGCGGCGGCGGGGTCCTGCGGGTCGATGGCGAACGTCGTGCGCAGGCCGATCTCGGGCGCCTGCGCGTACGGGACCACGGCGATCGTGTACGGCCCCGGATGGAACGCCCACGCGAGTTCGCCGGGACGCAGCTCGACCTTTTTCCCGGCCGGCGTCGTGGCGCGGCGCGGGCGGCCGTCGGCGTCGACGATGACGACGGGGCAGCCCGGCGGCGCGCCGCAGCCGGGCGACAGCGGCCGCGCGACGGCCGTGCGTCCGAGGGTGCAGGCATCGTGCACGGGCGCGGCACGCTTGAAGAATGGGATCATGGTGTGTCCGCCTCCAACGGTTCGACGGTGAAACGGGCGCCGTGCGCCTGCAAATGGTCCGCGGGTGCGGTGGCAAACGGCCAGGCGGCTTCGCATTCGCCATCCGCATCGAGCTGGCCGGCGAGCACCACGCCGCCGGCGCCGTCCACGACGCGCAGCGGCGCGCGCGCCACCAGCAGCGCTTCCGCGAACGGGGCTTGCGGCGCCAGCTGCAGGACCGTGCGCCAGCTTGCGCCGGCCGCAATGAAATGCAGAGTCCACCAGCCGTCGTCCGTCACGACCGCTTCCGCTGCGCCGCTGCTCGCGGCCCGCAGCGCGCCGCGGCTGCCGCGCCACGCGGTCGATGCGGCGGCGCGCCGCGCCAGCGCGAGATGGCGCAGCCGGCGCGCGGTCAGCGGCGATGCCTGCAGCGCGGCCCGCTCGCCGGACGTCAGCGGCCGGCTGCCGTCCAGCGCCCCGGCCAGCGTGGCATCGTCCAGCATCAGGCGGTCGCCGTCCTTGCGGCGGGCCAGCAGCAGGGCTTCCTGCAGCCGGCGTGAGCTCGTGTCGTTGCTATGCATCGCGTCCTCGCTTCGTGTCAAAGGCGGCCGTCATCCGGGCGATCGCCGCGTCGCGCCGCTTGCGCAACGTCGGCAGCGACACCTCGGCCAGTGCCGCCAGCTGCTGCATCGTCGGCAGCACGCCGGTGGCCGGGTCGCGCCACGCGTCCGGGTAGGACGCGTCGTCGGGGCCCAGCAGCTTCGCGTACACGGCCAGTCCCACCGGCAGGCCCTCGGCCGCCAGCAGGCCGTCCGGCACCGCTTGCGCCACATAGCCGGGGGGCAGTGAAACGCTCAGCGCGAGCGTCTCGAGGCGCGGGTCGGCTTCCTCCGGCGCCGGATCGGGTTCCGGCGCCGCAGCGTCGAGCGCATCCTGCCGCGCTTCCAGGATCCGGTCGGGGCCGGGCGTCGCCGCGCCGTCCGATTCCTGCAGCACGCGCCAGTAATCTTCCACCCAGACCGACGCGTCGTCCAGGTCCTGCAGCCAGTCCTCGTCGCGGTTGGCCGACAGCTGTTCGTAATCGCCGATCTCGCGCAGCATGGCCGCGATGCGGTCCGGACCCGTCTTCAGGCTGGCGAAGCGCTTGGAACGCGTGTGCAGCGGGCCGGGAGCGCCGCCGAAGTCCTCCAGCGAGGCGCTCCAGCGCAGGATCCACTCGGCGCGGCAGTCGTGGATCGTGCGCAGCTGGCGCACTTCGATGGGGTCGGCGCCGTCCGCGATCGCGCGGCCGAGGATCACGCCGACCTGCGCCCGGTGCGCGCGCCAGTTGGCGAACAGGCGGGCGACGTCGTGCCAGGCGGTGTCCAGCATCCGGTACGCGTACATACGGTTCGGGCTGCACGGACGGCCGCAGGCGGCCTGGTAGTTGTCGGCGTCGACGCGGTCGCGCAGCACGGCGTACATGTCGTTCACCTTCTTGCGCAGGAGTGCGTCGCCGGCGGGACCGTCCGCCAGCGCGGCACACAGGGCGTCCCAGTCGGCCGGACGGGCGCGCAGCTCGACGACGAGCGTCACCGCCAGCTCGTGCACCGTGTCGCCGTAGCCGTTGCCGGCCGCCCGGGCGCGGGCGCTGTGGCGCTGGGCCGTCAGCTGGTCCGTCATGCGCTCCACGTAGTCTTCCAGGTCCGGATGTGCGCCATCGAGACCGCGCAGCGCGGCGAGCGAGCACTGTCCCAGCAACTTGCGCACTTCTTCCCAGCCCGGTTCCTGGTACCGGGTTCCCGGCAAACGCATAAATCCTCTTCGATGTTCGGCCGCTAATAGCAGGACCGTAATAGATCATGCCATAGAAACACATCGTTGAGGCGCGCAGATGAGCGGCAAATACCCCTCAATTCGACCCGTTGGCGGCGAGCGCCCCCAGGACGGCCGCCGCGACGGGCGCCGCATGCGCGCCGCCCGTGGCTTCCGAGCGGCTGACGAAGACGGCGACGGCCAGCCGGTGCGCCTGTCCCGGCACGCTGTGCGGCTCCAGCCAGCCCGTGAACCAGACCGTCGCCAGCGATCCGTCGCCCACCGGCGCCGTCCCCGTCTTGCCTGACAGCCCGCGCCGGATGCCGGCCAGCGCCGGCGCCCGGAAGGCCCCGGCCGCCGTGCCCACGTCGACGACACCCTTCATGCCCGCGCGCACACGGTCGAGGCGCACGCCCAGGGCCGGGCCGTTCGACGGCGCGGCCGGTTTGCCGTCGAGTTCCCCCAACAGGTGCGGCACGATCGCCCGCCCCTGCCCGACGGCACCGGCGACGAGCGCCATCTGCAGCGGCGTCGCCTGCATGCGCAGGCCGATCGCCATCTGGCGCAGTTCGTGGCGCGTGTGGACCGGGTCGATGGCGGCCGGCGTCGCCTGCAGCGCGTCCCACGCCGACCAGCCGCCATCCGCCGGCAGCAAACCGCCGTCCAGCCGCAGCGCCTGGCCGAAGCCGAGCCGGCGCGCCATCGCGACGATCGGCCGGACCGGATCCAGCGCGCCCGGTTCCAGCGGCTGCAGGTCGGGCACGCCGCCGTCGGGCCGGCCGAGCAGGCTCCGGTCGGACAGCTCTCCCGTCCACGCGAACCACGTGTTCAGGCTGTAGGTGAGCGCCTGCGCAAGGCCCAGCCGGCCGTCCTGGGCACGCCGGTCCAGGCCCTGGTCGCGGAAGTTCGTGATGCGCACGCGGCCGTCGACTGGATACGTCGGCGCATCGGTGCGGAACGCGAACCCTCGTTCGTGCGCGGCGGCGTCGATGCCGGCGAGCGGCAAGCCGTCCAGCAACGCGTCCAGCTGGCGGTCGGACTGTGCGGCCAGTTCCAGGCCGAGGGCGCTGACGATCTTGAACGTCGACCCCGGCGCCCGCTCCGCGCCGCCGTCGTGCTGCAGCGCGGGCAGGCGCAGCGGGCTGGCGGCCGGGTCGATGCGGTCGAAGTCGCGCGCCTCGCGCCAGTTTTCCTGCGTCACGGCGGGCATGCCCGCCCCGGCCGCGGCGAGGATCGCGCCCGTCTCCGTGTCGAGCAGGACGACGCCCGCCTGCCGCCCCGCGGGCACCGGACCGGCGCCCGTGCAGGCGCGGCCATCCCAGTGCCCGCGCCGCATCGCGATGCAGTCGAGCGCCGCCTGCGCGGCCGCCTGCAGGCGCAGGTCCACGGTGATCCGCGCCGTATGGCGGTCGCCCGGCACCCGACCGACCGACGTGGCGACGCTGCCGGCCTGGCCCGCGCGCACGCCCAGCATCGTGGCGAGGCCGGCCGCGCGGGCCGCCTCCGTCGGCGCACCGTCGCGCCACAGCGGGATGCCATTGCGGTCGGCCAGCACGACGTCCGCCAGCGGCACGGACGGACGCGGCGCGGCCGCGCCCAGCGCCAGCCCTGCGAGCCGGCCCGCGCGCGCGACGAGGTGGCGGTAACGCGCATCGCCCCGCGTGGCCAGCGCCCCCTGGGCCAGCGGTTCCGCATCGATCACGATGTCCGCGGCGTCGGGCAGCAGGTCGAGCACCTGCACCTCGTCCGGCGCGGTGCACGCGCGGCCGTCGCAGCCCGGCTGCGGATCGGCGCGCAACCGGGCGCCGGCCACGTGGCGCAGGCGGCCAGCCAGCATCAGCCGGAGACTCGCCGTCCCGGCGGGTACGGTCAGGCGCAGGCGGGCCACGCCGCCGTCCGCCGGCCACGCGCCGATCCGCTGCCACGGGGCCCAGCCCTGCGGCAGCCGGGCGAACAGGCGGGCGCTGGCGGGGGGCATGTCGTCGGCCAGCGGCACGGGCACCGTGGCCGTGCCTTGCACGACTTCCGCGCGCCACCCGGCGGTCGCGCCGGCCGGCAGGCGCCACGCGAGCAGCCGCCGCTCGGCATTGAAGACGCGGACCTGTTCGCGCACGAAATCGCCGTCGGCGCGGCGATACAAGCGCTCCAGCAGCCGCAACGCGTCGCCGTCGAGGTTCACGTCGTCCCACGGCGTCTTGCCAGCTGCGCGCCATGCGGCAAGGTCCGGCGGGGCCAGTTCGGCCACGCCGTTCGCACCCAGGCGCACGAGGCCGCGGGTCTGCAGCTGGGCGAACAGCTGCTCGTCTTCCAGCGTGGCCGCGGGCGACGCCGGCACGCGGTAGCCGCCCGGCGCCAGCAGCGTCTCGACGGGTTCGCCGTGCGCGGGCACGGCGACGACCAGCGCGCCTGGCGTCGGTGCGGGGCGGTACAGCTGCACGAGGAGCTCGCCGGCGGCCGGGCAGGCGTTGCTCGGCCGGTGGCGCAGCCGCAGTGCGCCGTCGCGCCACGCCAGCCAGCCCTCGCCGCCCGGCGCGACCCGTGCCGCGGCGCCGACCCACTGCGCCTGCCCGTCCCAGTGCACGTCCAGCGGCGCCCCGGCGCGGCCGTCGACGCGCACGCGCGGCATCGGGCGTTCCGCCAGCAGCACGTTGCGCGGGGAAACCAGGCCTGCCGCGTCGGCGAACGCCCAGCCGATCCGCAGCGGCAGCAGGCGGCCGGGACGCGTGCGGTCGGCGAGCTGGTCGCACAGGTCGACACGCTGCGCCGGTCCGCCGCGCATGCCCGCCAGGATCAGCAGCGCAGTGCCGCCATGCATGTGCATCGTCACTCCCGGACTGTCGGGCACCGTGAACGCGACGCCCGGCAGCACGGCCGTCAGGCGGGAAGCGCCGTCGCCCATCGGCATCGCGCCGGCAGCAGCCAGCCAGCGCGCGTGCACGACGATGAGCGCGGCGCCCGCCACGGCCAGCAGCACGCAGCCTGCCGTCAGCCAGCGCAGCGGCGCGGGCCCGCGTGCGCGCGGCTGCGCGGCCACGTGCGTGCGCGTGCCGGCACGCAGGTTGCGCGCGCGCCGCAAGCGCGTCCGGTTGGCCGCGACGGCCTCGACGAGCGTTCCGATCATCGCTGGGTTCTCCCTCGTTGTGTCCGTGCGCGCCTAGCCGGGGGCGGATGAAAGCCGGTCCCGCATATCTGCGCTTCGTCCCGCATTTCGTGCGGTTCGTCGCACGCAGGTGGAGACGAGGAACCCTTGTGGCTACAGTACACACATCGACAAGCGCAGCACCATTCAACCCCGAGGAGAGCATCATGAACGTCATCAAGCACATGGAAGCCGCCTTCATCGTCGCACTCAGCCTGGCCGCCGCCGGCAGCACGGCACTCGACAGCGTCAAGCCCGCCCAGGCGACCGCACCCGTCCTCGCGACGACCGCCGGCATCCCGGTCGTGCACGTCACCGCCAAGCGCCTGACGCCGGTCGAGAAGCAGCAGATGCTGGCGCTGGAACGCGTGCGGAGCCGCGCATGATGTTCAGCGCGGGGACGGTCGCCGCCGTCCCCGCACACAATCTGTTTCAGATGTAAGAGTCTGCTTCAACCGCTGAATCGTTCTGCCCGCCGCGCTATATTGGTCACATCCGAAGTCCGGATTGGAGACCGACATGAAACACCTCGCACTTGCCGCCCTGATCGCCATCGGCGCCGCCGCCGCACCGCTTCCTTCCATGGCTTACAGCAATGTCAGCCTGACCATCAGCACCGCCCCGCCGGCCCCGTTGTACGAACGCGTCCCCGCGCCGCGCCACGGCTATGTGTGGGCACCCGGCTACTGGGCATGGTCCGGCCATCGCCATACGTGGGCGCCGGGTTACTGGGTCGCCGAGCGTCCGGGCTATGTCTACCGCGCACCGGCCTGGTACCAAGGCAATGGCGGCTGGTACATGCAGCCTGCCGCGTGGACGCCGTACGGCCCCGACCGCGACCGCGACGGCGTGCCCGACCGCTTCGAGCGCCGCCATGACCGCGGCTACGATCGTGGTTCGTACTACAACGACCGGCCGTACTACCGGGACCGCGACCGCGACGGCATCCCCGACCGCTACGAGCGTAACGGCCGCCGCTGGGACGAAGACCGCGACGGCGTGCCGAACCGCTACGACCGCGACCGTGACGGCGACGGTGTGCCGAACCGCTGGGATCGCCGGCCGGACAATCCCTACCGCCGCTAATCCTGGAAACAGCGCCACCCGGCGCTGTTTTTCTTTGTAGTATCCTCTCGGCATGAACGACTTTCCGAACCTGGACCGGATCGCCTACAAGGCCGAGCGCGCGGCCAGCCGCCGCCTGGCGCTGGCCGAAGGGCTGTCCGCCGACGCGGCGCTGCGCCGCACACTGGAACTGACGGCCGGCGCGGCGGGCCTCGCCGCCCTCGTCGAGCTGCGTACCGGCTTGCTGGCCGCCCAGGCGGCGCGCGATGCGGCCCGCGCCTCCGCAAAAGCCGCCGCGACCTCACGGCGCGATGCGCAGCCGACCGCATGGCGCGCGTGGTTCGACGGCTCCGCGAAACCGAACCCGGGCCGCTGCGGCATCGGCGTGCGGATCGAAGGCCCGGACGGCCATGTCGTCGAACTGGCCCAGCCGGCCGGCCACGGCAACAGCAGCGAGGCGGAATACCGCGCGCTGATCGCCTTGCTGGAAACGGCCGCCGCCCATGGCGCGCACGAGCTGACCATCCACGGCGACAGCCGGGTCGTGATCGACGACGTCACCGGCCCCGACCTGTACGCGGCGCCCGCCCTGGCCGGCTATCGCGCCCGGGCGCTGGCGCTGCTGGCCCTCCTCCCCGACGTGCGCCTGCGCTGGGTGCCGCGCCACAAGAACACCGGGGCCGACGCGCTGTCGCAGCGCGCCCTCATTGACTTAGAGACCGATGCAAGCACTCCTTCCTGAACTCGACGGCTGGCGGCCCCGCCTCGCCCAACTGGCCGCACAGGCGGTCGCCGACCAGGGCCCTGACGGCGCCCATGACCTGAACCACTTCGAACGCGTCTGGCGCAATGCGCAGGCGCTGCTGGCGCACCACGACCAGGCCGATCCGCTCGTCGTGCTGGCGGCATGCTATCTGCACGACCTCGTCAACGTGCCGAAGGACGACCCGCGCCGCAGCATTGCATCGCGCCTGTCGGCCGAACTGGCCAGCGAGCGGCTGGCGGCGCTCGGCTTTCCGGCGGACAAGCTGGCCGCCGTCGCCCACGCGATCGAAGCGCACAGCTTTTCCGCCGCCATCCCCGCGACCACGCTGGAAGCCCGCATCGTGCAGGATGCCGACCGCCTGGACGGCCTCGGCGCCGTCGGCCTCGCGCGCATGTTTTATATCGCGGGCCGCATGGGCAGCGCCCTCGCCCACGGCAGCGATCCGCTCGCGCTGGACCGGCCGCTCGACGACAAATCGTATTCGCTCGACCACATCGACGCGAAGCTGGCGCGCCTGCCGGGCATGATGCAGACGGAGGCCGGCCGCCGCCTCGCCGCACAACGGCTGGCGATCCTGACGGACTTCCGCAGCGCCTTCGCGGCCGAATGGACGGGCATCCCGCACGTGGCAGCTTGATCGAAAAGCACGCAGTTGTCTGTCGGGCAATCGGTGCTACCATAGACGTTTTCCGCATCGTCCCGGGACGCCCATGGCCAAAAGCGCGAACCTGAATTTCGTCCTCATCTGCGTGTTCATCGACATGCTCGGCATCGGCCTGATCGTGCCCGTGCTGCCGAGCCTCGTGGGCGAATTCGTCGACAACCGCGCGCAGCAGGCGCTGTGGTACGGCGTGCTGAGCGCCACGTTCGGGCTGATGCAATTCCTGTTCATGCCGATGGTGGGCGCGCTGTCCGACCGCATCGGCCGCCGCCCCGTGCTGCTGTATTCGATGGGCGGCATGTGCATCAACTTCCTCGCGACCGCCTGGGCACCGAACCTCGCCTGCCTGTTCATCGGGCGCGTGATCGGCGGGGCGTCGTCGGCCAGCATGTCCGTCGCGTCCGCGTACGCATCGGACGTGTCCACGCCGGAGAACCGCGCGAAAAGCTTCGGCAAGATCGGCGCCGCGTTCGGCTTCGGCTTCATCTGCGGACCGATCCTGGGCGGCCTGCTGGGCAATATGGGATTGCACCTGCCGTTCTACGTGGCGGCCGCGCTGTCCGCCGCGAACTTCGTCTACGGTTACTTTGCCGTGCCGGAATCGCTGCCGCGCGAACGCCGCGCGGCGTTCCAGTGGTCGCGCATCAACCCGTTCGGCTCCCTGCTGCGCCTCGTGCGCCGCACGGACATCCGCGGCCTGATCACCGTCTACACGCTCGTCGCCTTCGCGCAAATGATGCTGCAGTCGACGTGGGTCCTGTTCACGACGTTCCGCTTCGACTGGACGCCGCGCGACAACGGCATCGCCCTGTTCTGCGTGGGCGTGTGCTCGATCGTCGTGCAGGCCGGGCTGCTCGCGCCGCTGATCCGGCGCTTCGGCGAAGTGCGGCTGTCGCTGATCGGCCTCGCGTCCGGCGCCGTCACCTACTTCCTGTACGCGCTCGCGACGCACGGCTGGATGATGTACGTCTTCATCCTGTGCAACCTGCTGTCGTTCGCCGCGGGACCGGCGCTGCAGGGCATCCTGTCGAAATCGTCGTCCAGCCGCGAACAGGGAGAACTGATGGGCTCCCTGCAATCGATCAGCAGCGTCGGCCTCGTCGTCTCGCCGCTCGTCGGCACCTGGCTGCTGGGCGCCGCGAGCCATCTGCCGCCGCAGGACTGGCGCGTCGGCGGGCCGTTCTTCCTGTGCGCCGCCATGCAGGCGGCCGCGCTGCTCGTCGCGCACCGCTACTTCCGCCGCCACGGCATTCCCGAGACGGCACCGGCCGCCGAGCAGGCGTGACGCCATTCGTGCTGGGCGCCGTGCTGGGCGCGGCGCTGCTGCACGCGAGCTGGAACACGCTGCTCAAGCGGCGCGGCGAGCCGCTGCTCGCGACCGTGCTCGTGGTGGCCGGGTCGGCCTGCGTCGCCATTTTGCTGCTCCCCTTCCTGCCGGCACCGGCGCGGGCCAGCTGGCCGTTCATCGCGGCGTCGGGCGTCGTCCAGGCGGCCTACTTCCTGCTGCTCATCGAGACCTACCGCGACGGCCAGGTCAGCCACGCCTACCCGCTGATGCGCGGCTGCGCGCCGCCGCTCGTCGCCAACGTCAACGGGCCGCTGACGGGCGACCGGCTGAGTCCCGGCCAGTGGGTCGCCATGCTGCTGATCTGCGGCGGCGTGCTGGGGCTAGGGCTCGCCGCGCCGGCCGCCGGTGCGCGCCGCACGACCGTGTTCGCGCTGCTGACGGCCGGCGTCATCGCGGCCTGTACGCTGATCGACGGCCAGGGCGTACGGCGCTCCGGCGCGCCGGCCGCGTACACGCTATGGATCTTCCTGCTGACGGGCGCCTGGGTAGGCGCCTGGACGGCCCGCGGCCGCATGGGCGCGCTCGTGGCGTTCGCGCGCGCGCACCCGCTGGTGGCGCCGCTGGGCGGTCTCGCGTCGGTCGGGTCGTACGGCATCGCGCTGTGGGCGATGACGCGCGCCCCGGTGGCCGCCGTCGCGGCGCTGCGCGAGACGTCGATCCTGTTCGCGACCGCGATCGCCGCCTTCATCCTGCGCGAACCCATCGGCCGCGCACGGCTGGCGGCCGTCACCCTGATCGCGTGCGGTGCGGTCGCGATGCGGCTGGCCTGACCCTATTGTCGAGGCGTCGCAACGACAGTCACCACGGACATGGGCCGCGCATGCACGGACAACCTGGCGCCGCATGATGCGGGTTTCGAGGTCGCGAGGCTGTCTTCTGCCCGGGTCATATAGGTCTTGCATGTCATCGTGCCGCGTTTTGCATCCGGCAGCCGAATGTCCAGCATCCGCGACACGATACCCGGATTGACGGCCACGATGACGACTTCATGCGTTTCCGGATTTTCAGCCACCAGCGCATCCGGGTTATCGGATTTCAGGAACCGAAAGCCCGGTCTGATGAATCTCGTGAAATTGGCAAACGCCCAGAATTTCTTCGTGATCTGATAGTCCGGTCGCTCCAGGTTTGAAAAATCAGCCTTGATCAAACCCCAGTTCGAGCTGTTCTTTGGATCGGACGACCTGTTTTCGATGGCTTGCCACAGGACCCAGGCGCGGGGATTCATGCTGTTGATGTCGGTAACGATCTGCTGCGCGAGCGCGATGGCTGGGCGCATGTCGTTGACGTCTTCCCGCACATTGCTGGGCGATAGATCGACTTCCGACATCCATAACCGTTTGCCGGACGTTTCCGCAATATCCCGCACCCCGCTCTTTCCGATCCATTCGTAGGTATGGACGTTGAGTTGCCGGATGACGCTTTTCGCATCGGGTGACAGGCCGGCCCAGTCGACGAAAAACGTCTGGGGATTGGTTTCGTCCGGCCCGGATATCTCCGTCTTCATGCCGTATTCGGTCAAGACCCTGGCCAACGCAATGAACATGCGCGACTGCGCTTCCGGCGACCAATGTGCGCCTTCCTGTTTATTGGTGGAAAACCAATAAGGTGTATTCGGCTCGTTGACCGGAGACAGCGTTCTGAATCGGATACCGTGCCGCCGCTCGAGCTCCGCCGTGACGCGCGCGAGATATTTAGCAAATTGGGTTTCGAATCCCGGAAGGAGGTTGTCCTCCAACCCATTGACGTTACCGGACACCAGGCCACTGCGGGTCATGAAATACGGCGGCGAGTTCGAAAACGCCTCGAGGATCAAATCGCGCGGCGTGACCCGCGCTTTGATGGCATCGAGCCACCAGCGCTGCCCGGCATCCGCGGACCAGTCCCACGCATCGTCCGCGTCCGGATTCCACCCATCCGGCTTGCGCCAGAATCCGGGAATGTCTCCACCGGGCCGCAAATACGATGGTGTCCCGGGCGCATTGCCGCCACCAATATTGTAACGCGCAATATTCAGTGCGAGACCGTCCCGTCCATAGAGCAGATCGGCCAACCGGGTGCGCTGCGGCTCGGCGAATTTCCCGGTCACATGGGCAAACCAGGCAAGCGCGGTTCCCCATCCTTCAAACGGTGGCGCCGGATGCCGCCAGTCGACATTGATCGCGACGGGGACGGATGCCGGCTTTTCGTCGGCATGTTCTGCATGGGCGCCGCTTGCCAGGACACCCAATCCGATGACAACCACGTGGCGCAGTACCTTGGGAAACCTCATTCAGCGATTCTCCATGGTCGAGGTCAGCTTGTGTTCCTTGATGTAGGCGGCGTGATCTGGCAACCTCGACACGATGTTCTTGAAGTTGCGCTCCAGATTGCCGTATGCATTCGCGAGCATGGCGTCGTCCTGCAGGACCATGGTCGGCATATAGGTTCTTGGTCGAATACCCTGCCCCAACAGGACGGCATGCCACGACGTACTTTGGAACAGTTCTTCGGCAGCGAGGTTCAGTTGTCCTCGCTCACGGAACAGCGCAATTCTTTCCTGGAGACTGTCCGGGATCTGCATGGCCTTTACGTAGCGCCATAATGCCGAGTCGTCACGTTCCGTAGCGTGGTAATGCAGTATGAGGAAATCTCTGACGTTTTCGACTTCCCGGCTCGCCTCCTTGTTGAAAGCCTGTGCGCACACCGGCGACAAGCCGGCATCCGGAAAATAGCGGATGAGCCGCTGGATGCTGGATTGAATGAAATGGATGCTGGTCGACTCCAGCGGCTCCAGGAACCCGCTGGCAAGCCCGATGGCGACCACGTTCCGGGTCCACGGCGTCCTGCGCCTTCCCGCCGTGAACTTGATGCGGTTGATCGGCGCGAGCGGCTCCCCTTCCAATCCATCCAGCAGACACCGCTCTGCCGCTTCATCCGTGGCGAATTCGCTCGAATACACCACACCGTTACCAACGCGATGTTGCAAAGGTATCCGCCATTGCCAGCCGAAAGGTCTGGCGGTGGAAATCGTGTAGGGCGTCAGTGCCAGCTTTTGTTCACAAGGCACCGCACAGGCGCGGTTCATCGGCAACCAGCGCGACCAGTCTTCATACTCGACACCCAGCGCCTGCCCGAGAAGCATGGCGCGCACGCCGGAGCAGTCGATGAACAAGTCACCCGGCACGAGCTCGCCCGACTTGAGCTTCAGGCCTGTGATATACCCGTTTTCGGGGTTGCGTTCCGCCGTCAGCATGTCGCCGATCTTGTGGGACACCCCGCGCGCCAGGCAGACCCCCTTCAGGTATGTCGCGTAGCGGCCGGCGTCGAAATGATAGGCGGACTGGAGATGCTGAAGCGGATCGCCCGGCCGTTCGGACGCGGGCGCAAATACGTTATGTCGCGCTGCTAATGTGCATAGCGAGAATTCGGAGAAGTCCGACACTTGCCCCTGCTCCCTCAAACGCAGCCAGTACTGGAAGAAGTAGCCGATGTCGCGTTCCACCCCGTACGCGCCGAAAGGGTGGAAATATGTCGAACTCTCGTTGCGCCAGCCGCGAAATTCGATACCGAGCTTGAACGTCGCCCCGGTGGCGCGTATGAACTCGGCTTCATCGATGCCGATCAGTTGATGAAACGCGCGGATCGGCGGAATCGTCGCCTCGCCGACGCCCACCGTGCCGATGGCGTCCGATTCCACCAGCACGATCTCGACGGCGTGCCCAAACGTGTGGGACAACGCGGCCGCCGTCATCCATCCGGCGGTACCGCCGCCGAGGATGACAACCTTCCCAATCCATCTATCCTTGTCCATCCTGTCCCCTTTGGATCGCGTGCACAAAAAGCGCGCCGCGGAAAGACCGGGGGCGCGTTCGCTCATGTCGGCGTTAGAAGCTTGCCTTCAGGGACACGCTGTATCGACGATCGTTAAGTTGCCACAACAAACCGCCCGACGGCCGCTCGACATAGGTGTGGTACATCGAGTTCCTCAGATTCACGGCGTCCGCCGACAGCGTGAAGATCTTGTTGATCTGGTAGCTCACCGACGCATCGAGCGACGAATACGGCGCCGCGTACTGGTTCGCACCGAACACACCGCTGCCGTTGATCTGGTCGAGGTAGGAGGAACGCCAGTTGTACGCAAGACGCGCCTGTAACGGTCCTTTTTCATAGAGGCCGATCAGGTTGTAGCTGTTCTTGGACAACTTCGGCAACGGAATGAGGGTCCCGGGCTTGAGCTCGACTTTCGAATCGACATAAGTGTAGTTGGCCTGTATGCCGAATCCCTTGAATGGGTCGGGAAGGAAATCAAAGAACTGGGTAAAGCCGGCTTCGATGCCTTTTACCGAGCCCTTGCCGAGATTGATGCTGGTGCCGATATCGTAGATGACGCCACCGAAGTTCATCGGTTCCGTGCCGCCGGCCAGGTAACCGTCGATATCCTTCTTGAACAAACCCAGGAACGCCATATTGGAAGTCCCCCAATAGTCTTCCAACGTCAAATCGTAGGACGTCGCCGTCATCGGTTTCAGGTACGGATTACCGGAACTGCCCGTCGGACGGCCGTTGGCGTCGTACTGCGAAGGAATGTTCGGATTCAGCTGGACATGGGCGGCCATGTCGGTAAAGTTTGGCCGCGTCATCGTCTTGCTGTAGCCGAAGCGGACCTGCACATCCTCGTTCAGGTGCAGGCGTGTATTGAGGCTCGGGAGGAAATTCCGGTAGCTGTTATTCAGCGTGGCGGCGCGTGACCCGGTGCTGTCCTGGACATAGCCGATCGACGTCTGGTCGGTCTTCACGACGCGCATACCGGCGGTACCGTCGAGGTCGTAACCGAATACGCTTGTACCGAAGTCACCCGTGACGAAGAACGACCGCGTCTTTTCGTGTTGTTCATTGATATCGCCCGGCCGGAACGACGTATCGAACGTATAAGTATTCGGCTTTCCGGCGAACAACTGCGCATACGTCGCGACGGTTCGGTCGAGAACGCTCGAGTTGGGATTGGCGTACTCCGGGAACACGGCAACAGGCCAACCAATACCCGGCTGCATGAAATTGCTGGACGGCCCGGCGTAGGCGAGATCCGGATGTTGTGCGACCGGAATCAGCGGACACGCACCCCAGCTGGGGTTGGTGCCCGTATCGTTACAGACACCGGTGTTGTTCCAGTTACCCCGCAACAGCACCTTGGTATCGGCTGCGCGGATGCCGACGTGCAGTTTGGTAAAGAAATGATCGCCGAGGTCGTAGTCGAAATCCTGGCTGAGCGCCGACATCTTCAGCTTGTGACGATCGACCGCATTGGCGAGCCACTCATAATACCAATTCTTCGGATTGCCGAAGTAGGCGTAAGGATTGCCCGGATTGGCTGGATCGACGATCGAAAATGTGGGGATCCTGCCACGCACGTCGAAGGCGAGATTCAGGTTGGGGATATTGGCGACGCTTCTGTTTTCATTGTCGTAAAGCTTGATGGAGTCGCCATTGCGGTCGGCGTCGTAATTGGCACGTTCGTACGCGAAATCGGTCTTCGACTTGAGCCTGTCCGAAATGCGCCACTTGACGTTCACCGCGGACAGGTTCGTGCGATTGCGAACATCCTGGTCGAACCGGGAAGATGAAAAAATCTGCGGCGACAACGTGCCGCTGGTGGCGCTGCCATCGGGCGCCCACGTCCATGTGGAACCCGCCGCTGCGCGCGGGTCGCTGTTCTTGTCGTCGCCGTAGATGTATTCGCCGCGACGGATGAACGTGTAGTTCGAATAGAGATTTTGTGCCGTGAGGAGAACGTCGCTGTTCACCTGCCACTGGTAGGCGAGCGCCAGGCCCTGGCGCTTTCGCTCACCCGAGTCCTCGTACATCTCGAAGGATGTCGGCACATAGAGTTCCGAGAGAGACCCCTTGTTTGGCATCGAATTGTAGGCCGCAACCTTGGCCGCCGAGGGCGGTTGCGCCGCGTCGGTCGCACATTTGCCAACCGTTGCCGTCAGGCAGTGCTGCTGCTGTTGAAGAACGGCGTCCTGGCGATAGTAGGTCTTGCTGGCCGTGGCATTCACCAGGAAGCCCATGCGGCCGAAATCCGTCTTGAACTGGCGGCTCAACAGGCCCGAACCCGAGGGTGAATATTTGCGAATCCGGTCGTAGTAATTGGACTTGAGCGTAATGACGTTGATGTCTTCTTTCGAATCGAATGGCAGTCGCGTGCGAATGTTGACCACGCCGCCGACACCGCCTTCGATCAGGTTGGACGCCGCGTTCTTGTAGACGTCGACGCCGGCCATGAGTTCGGAAGGCAGCCCTTCCAGGTCCGGTGCCCGGCCGCCGTTGGCCGTAAAAAAGTCGCGTCCGTCGATCAGGTTGCGAACCTGGGTAATGCCGCGGATCGTGATCGCGGGCTCGGTGCGATGGTCGTAATCGGTGCCGCCCTCGCCATAGCGGCGCTGGATCTGGACGCCGGCGACCCGCTGCAGCGACTCGACCGTACTCACGTCCGGCAGTTTGCCGATATCGGTTGCCTGGATCGAGTCGACGATCTGATTGGCGTCCTGCTTGAGATCGCGCGCCGACTTCAGCGCCGCGCGCTGACCGGTGACGATCACGGTGCTCGGGGCGCTCGTGTCCCCGCTTGCACTCGCCGTGGCCGCCTCCTGCGCATGCGCGGCCATCGGCCCGGCCACCAGAAGTGCACAAGCGTTGGCCACCATCGTCTTTTTAATCGTTTTTACATTTCCGTTTCGCACAGCAAATATCTCCTTATAGTAATTTTTGGGCATTGCCTTGTATGCTGCCGGCTCGTTTGGATCCCATTCCAGCCGGCGGGAATGTCGCGTACGTCATCGCACTGAACCATCGGCGCAGCGCGACAACGTTGTCGCATAAATACAATGTTACGAGAAAAGATTGGCAACAATCCTATGCGGATTTTGTATGGTGGTATAACGATTGCGGATAGATTGGGATAGGCGTCCGGCCCGGCGTGGCCGGGCCGGTGCGCGATGCTGCGGCGCGTCGATGCGGGATCAGAATTTCATTTCGAGCGTCGCGCGCACGCTGCGGTACAGCGGCGTGATGGTGCGCGTCGACTGCGTACCGTTGCCCGCCAGGACGTAGCTGCTTTCGCTGATGGTGTCCTGCGCGAGCAGATTCGCGGTGGCGACGCGCAGTTGCAGCTTCGGGTCGAATTTCCACAGCGTGTACAGGTCGAGGTCGCGGCGCACGGACTGGTAGCTGATCTGGTTCGCCGACACGCGCACCTGGCCGCCGTTCTTGAACACGTACGAGCCGCCCACGGTCAGCGGTCCGCGCTTGTAATCGGCACCGAGCGTGGCCGAGACGGGCGTCTGCGCGTCCAGGCGGTTGTTCGGACCCGGCACGGAATCGACGGTCGACCAGTTGCGCGACAGGCTCGCGCGCAGGTCCAGCGCCTCCCTCGTGTCGATCAGGGCCTTCAGCGGGAATTTCGCCTCCAGTTCCACGCCGTGCGTACGCGCCTGGCCCGCGTTGGACGGCGTCGACACCCAGCGCGTGCCGTCGAACAGCACCTGGTTGCGCGTGTAGTCGTCGATGCGCCGGCTCGATACGCTCGCCGACAACAGCGCGCCCTCGGCCCAGTAATGCTCGTACGACGCGTCGATGCCCAGCGCCAGCTCGGGCTTCAGGTTCGGGTTGCCGATGAAATCCGGTTCGGTCTGGCTGTTGTTGACGGACGTGAAGCGGTGCGGGATGAGGCTCTGCAGGCCCGGCGCCTTGTACGTGCGGGTGACGGCGAAACGGACTTGATCGGCCTTCGTGCCGGGCAGCTTGTACAGCGTCTGCATCAGCGGGCTCCGCACGGTCGAGCGCGAGTGCGCCGTCGCGAACGTGTTGCCTTCGGTTCGCGTCTGGATGCCTTCCCAGCGCGCGCCCAGGTACACGGACCAGCGCGGCGTCACGTTCCACTCGTCCTGCGTGTAGACGGCCAGCCGGGCGACATGGGCGTTGTAGATCTCGTCGCCGCCGGGCAGCGCGACGTCGGGCCGGAAATAGTCGCGGTCGCGCCGGGCATCGTCGCGCGTCGAATAGCCGCCGTCCCAGCCGAACGCAAGCGCATGGCCTTCCCAGCTGGCGCTCGTGTATTTCCCCATCGAGCCGATGCCGCGGTCCGTGCCGGCCGAGAAAATCACCTCGTGCAGCGCGGGCGACGCCGGGTTGCCGCTGCCGGTGCGATAGGTCGCGTTGGCGAGGGCCCCGTACAGGCCGCTCAGCTTGGCATCCAGCTTGCCGCCGCCCGCGAACTTGTGCACCCAGTTCAGCTCTTCGCGGAAGAAGCGGTTATCGTTGCTCATCGTCTGGTCCAGCGCCGGATACGCGGGGAGCGGGCCGAGCCGGGTCGACAAACGTCCCTCGGACGTGTTCTGGAACCGGTTGATGTTGAAGAACGTCTGCGACGTCAGCGTGTCGCCGTTGGCGAAGCTCCAGTTCAGGCGCGGGCCCAGGTTGAAGGCCGTGAACCGGGCGGCGTCGGACTGGCCACCCAGGCGCAGGCCGTCGAGATGGCCGGCCGTGTCGAGATGCCGTTCGACGGTCGCCGGCTCGCGCCAGAAGTGCGAGCGCGACAGGTTGGCCGACAGCGAATACGACAGCTTGCCGACGCGGTCCGACAGCTGCAGGTTCACGGACGGGTTCGCCACGTCGTGCCCGTGGCCATAGCCCGCCTTCAGTTCGCGCTGCGCCGTTTTCACCGTCTTCTTGAGGACGATGTTGATGGTGCCGGCGATCGACTGCGTGGAGAATTCCGCGCTGGCCGCGCGCAGCACTTCGATGCGTTCGATGACGTCCGGCGCCAGCGAATCGATGGAAAACCCGGCCGGCGCACGCTCGCCGTTGAGCAGCACCTGCGTGTACCCGCTGCCGAGCCCGCGCATCCGGATCTCGCCGCCGCGTCCGCCTCCCGTCCCGCTGACGGTGACGCCCGGCACGCGCTTCAGCACGTCGAGCACGCTCGTGTCGCCGTACTTGACGATCTCGTCGTGATTGACGACGATCTTGCTGGCGGTGTCGTCGCGGCGCGGATCATAGGCGTCGGCCGCGCCTTTGACCTCGACTTGCTGGATCCTGTCCCCCTTCGCAAGCGGTGCCGACGCTTGTTGGGCGTGAGCGACGCTCGCGGCGCCGATGGCGGCGGCGAGCAAGGTGAGGCGGAATGGCGTTTTCACGGTATGCATGTCAGAATGGCAAAATAGGCGGCCGCTATTGTCCGTCAGATCATCGGCTTTTTGTTGCTTTCGCGTAAATATTTTTGATATGCATTACCGTTGGCCCGTGCCGCTATAATGGCGCGTCTTCATATCGAGGTTTACCGTGTCCGATCGCCTGAAAGTCCTGCCCCAGTATCTGTTGCCGAAACGGCGCCTCACGACGTTTGCCGGCCGCGTGGCCGGTGCCAATGGCGGCACGGTGACGACGCGGCTGATCCGCTGGTTCGTCGCGAAGTACGGCGTGAACATGCAGGAGGCCGAGAATCCGGACATCACCAGCTACAAGAGCTTCAACGAATTCTTCACCCGTCCGCTGAAAGCCGGCGTGCGTCCGCTGGCCGAGGCCGATTTCGTCTGCCCCGTCGACGGCGCCATCAGCCAGTTCGGCGCGATCGACGATCACCACATCCTGCAAGCCAAGGGCCACCGCTTCACGACGACGGAACTGGTCGGCGGCGACGCGTCCCTCGCCAAGCAGTTCCAGCACGGCTGCTTCGCCAACCTGTACCTGTCGCCGAAGGATTACCACCGCCTGCACATGCCGTGCGACGGCAGGCTGACCCGGATGATCTACGTGCCGGGCGCCCTGTTCTCCGTGAACCCGACGACGGCGCGCGGCGTGCCGAACTTGTTCGCGCGCAACGAGCGCGTCGTGTGCGTATTCGAATCGCCGGAACACGGCCCGTTCGTGCTGGTGCTGGTGGGCGCGACGATCGTCGGCAGCATGGCGACCGTGTGGCACGGCGTCGTCAACCCGCCCCGCATGCAGAAGGTGACGGAGTGGACCTATGATGACCGCGACATCGTCCTCAAGAAGGGCGAAGAGATGGGCCGTTTCCTGCTCGGCTCGACGATCGTCATGCTGTTCCGCCCCGACACGATCCGCTTCAACCCGGACTGGGCGCCGGAACGCGCCGTGCGCCTGGGCGAATCGATGGGCAACCGGCCGGCCTGATTGTACTGACAAGTTTTTCGTGGCAGCATGGACGCCTTATTTCATGGAGGCAAGCCATGCAGGACACCCTTACCGTCGCCGGCGCCCGGCAGGACATGCGCACGGCTTACCTGGGCGGCGCGCCCGGCCTGTTCGTGTCGGGCACCGTGTGGACCATCGCGGGTCTCGTCTGCCTGTGGAAGTCGCCGCACGACGCCGTCTGGGCCCTGTACGCGGGCGGCGTGCTGATTCATCCGGTGTCCTCCCTGCTGACCCGCCTGCTGGGGCGCTCCGGCAAGCACGCCGCGGGCAATCCGTTCGGCATGCTCGCCTTCGCGACGACGATCTGGATGATCATGATGCTCGCCCTCGCCTACGGCATCGCCCTGTGGCGCATCGAGCTGTTCTTCCCCGCGATGCTGTTCGTCATCGGCGGGCGCTACCTGACGTTCGCCACGGTATTCGGCACGAAGCTGTTCTGGGTGTGCGGCGCCGTGCTGGCGCTGGCGGGCTACGGCCTGGCCGCCCTGCATGCGGCGCCGGCGGCGGGCGCGTTCGCCGGCGGCGCCATCGAGATCGTGTTCGGCATCATCGTGCTGGCCGCGCTGCGCGCCACGAAGGACACGTTGCGCATATCGGCCTGACGCTTATTCGGACTTGTTCCGGTCCTTGCAGAACACCTCGTCCAGCATATCGAGGAACGCCCGTGTCTTCGCGGGCATCAGCCGCCGGCCGGGGAACACGGCCCAGCCCGTCGAGCCGGGCAAATCCCAGTCCGGCAGCACGCGCACCAGTTCTCCCTTCCTGACGTGCTCGGCCACGATGAAATCCGTGCTCGCCGCGATGCCGGCCCCGCTGCTCGCGATCTTCGCTAGCAACTGCGGCGAATTGGCCGTCAGGCGCGCCGTCAGCTCCTTTTCCCAACGCACCTTGCCCCGCTGCAGAATCCACGGCACGGCACCGCCCGATCGGCTGAGGATGCACAGCAGGTCGTGCTGCAGCAGATCGTCCGGATGCTCCGGCAAGCCCCGCCGCGCGAGATAGGACGGCGCCGCGTACAGGCCGAACTGCTGGATGGCGACGCGGCGCGCGGCCAGCGTGGAGTCCTCGGGCAGGTCGCCCATGCGGATCGCGATATCGAAATTTTCCGCGACGAGGTCCACGCGCCGCGGCGACAGGTCCAGTTCGAGCGACACGGCCGGATAGCGGTCCATGAATTGCGGAATCATGTCGGCCATGACGACGTTGGCGAAATCCTGCGGCATCGAGATGCGCAGCTTGCCGCTGGGCGCCGCCTGCCGGTGCTGGGCCAGCGCCCCGGCCGCCTCCACCTCTTCCGCCACCTTGCGCGCGTGTTCCAGCAGGCTGGCACCGAACTCCGTCAGCATCAGACGCCGTGTCGTCCGCTGCAGCAGGCGCTCGCCCACGCTCGCCTCCAGCATCGCGATGCGGCGCGATACGGTCGACTTCGGCAAATCGAGGCGCTGCGCGGCCATGCTGAAACTGCCGGCCTCGACGATGCGCGCGAACAGCAGCAGGTCGTTCGGTTCGACGTCCATAGATGGGATTGTTCCACTAGTTGAATAATGTTATCCATTCTACCGTCTACCGCACGATATTTGGAACCGCTAAAGTGTCCATATCGAAACGCAAACCAAGGAAGACACCATGAACATCCTGCAGATCAATTCCAGCCTGCGCGGCACCCAATCCGAATCGACCCGCGTGGCCAATGCGATCGTCGCCAAAGTGGCCGCCGCCAATCCGGGCGCGACCGTCACCGTGCGCGACCTGGGCGCGAACCCGCATCCGGTGCTGGACGAAGCGGCGCTGGGCGCCCTGTTCACCCCGGCCGACCAGCGCACCGCCGACCAGGCTGCCCGCGTGGCCCTGGACGACGCGCTGATCGCCGAAGCGCAGGCCGCCGACGTGATCGTGCTCGGCGCCCCGATGTACAACTTCGGCATGCCGATCCAGCTGAAAGCCTGGTTCGACGCCATCGCCCGCGCCGGCGTGACCTTCCGCTACACGGAGAACGGTCCGGAAGGCCTGCTGAAGAACAAGAAGGTGTACGTGGCCGCGGCCCGCGGCGGCATCTACCCGCTCGATGCCGACCCGCAAGTCCCGCACATCCGCATGCTGCTGAACTTCCTGGGCCTGACGGACCATCAGTTCATCTACTCGGCGGGCCTCGCGATGGGTCCGGAAGCGGCAGCGAAAGGCCAGGCAGAAGCGGACGCCGCAGTCGCAGCACTGGCATAAACCATCACAGCGTCAAGGAGAGATCATGACCCAGCAAGTGCAAACCCAGGCCGTGGCCACCAGCCGCGGCGTCGAACGCCTCGTCGGCGGCCAGTTCGTGATGGATGGCGCGGGCGTCAAGATCAACCGTGTCCTGACGCAAGCGCTGCAGCGCCGCCTCGACCCGTTCCTGATGCTGGACGCGTTCGGCAGCGACAAGGCCGGCGACTACATCGCCGGCTTCCCGGAGCACCCGCACCGCGGCTTCGAGACCGTCACCTACATGCTCACCGGGAACATGCGCCATCGCGACAGCGCCGGCCATGAAGGCGCGATCACGAACGGCGGCGTGCAGTGGATGACGGCCGGCCGCGGCGTGATCCACTCGGAGATGCCGGAGCAGAACGAGGGCCTGATGGAAGGGTTCCAGCTGTGGCTCAACCTGGCCGCCAAGGACAAGATGAGCGCACCGTGGTACCGCGACATTCCCGCCGCAGCCGTGCCCCGCTTCACCCTGGACTCGGGCGCGACCGTGCAAGTGATCGCCGGCAGCTCCCACGGCGTCGCCGGCGCCGTGCAGCGCGAGGTGACGGAACCGCTGTACCTGGACATCGAGCTGCCCGCGGGCGCCACGTTCGAGCAGGCGCTGCCGGCCGGGCACAACGCGTTCCTGTACGTGTTCCGGGGCGAGGTCGTCGTCGAGGGCAAGGCCGTGCCGCAGGCGCGCATGGCGATCCTCGACAACGCCAAGGCCGCCAACGGCGTGCGCATCAAGGCGTCGCAACCGTCGCGCCTGCTGCTGATCGCGGGCCGGCCGCTGAACGAGCCGATCGCGCAATACGGCCCGTTCGTGATGAATACGCAGGCCGAGGTATTCCAGGCCGTCGAGGATTTCCGCAACGGGAAGTTCACCGACAGCACCGCAGCTTCGGCAGCCTGATCGTCCAGTTTCCCGCGCGGGCGGGCGAGCTCCCCGGAGTTTGCCCACCGCGCGTTTCCCGTTCTTGGTCTACACTAGCGCGCATTGCATGATTGACGTTCGCTAACGATGCCGCTGCTCCCCGTCCTGTCGTCCCTGCTGTCCCGCGCCAGCCGCGCCCTCGGCCTGGAAAGCGTCGACGCCTTCCCGCCCGGCCACCGCTATCCCTACACACGCTGGGACCGCGCCTATTTCGACATCGCGTCCGACCTGACGGCGGACCGGATGGAGACGGCGATCTGCGAAGCCATCATGAACACGCCGATGGTGTTCGCCCACATCACCCATCCGACACCGCGCATGCAGCGCGCGCTGCTGTCCATCATCCACGCGCGCCTGCGCCGCGGCGGCACGGCGCCGACGGACCTCGTCGCGATGCTGATCGATGCCTGCGACAGCCCACGCACGCCGGAAGCCCTGCCCGGCCTGCGCGCGGCGCTGGCGTCCACGGACGGCTACGACCCGTCGATGCGCATCGCCCACCTGCAAGCCTGGCTGGCCGACATGCCGGCCGCCTTCGACGTCATCGAAGCGCCGGTGCGGGTACGGGGCTGAGCGCCGCGTCCCACCGTGCGCGCAGGCGCATGAACGGCGCCTCGACGAGGACGTACAACAGCCACCCGGCCGCCAGCGATGCCGCCATGCATGCGGCGATCGTGAGCGCCTCCTCCGGCCCGTGGCCCGCCTGCGCCAGCCTTTGCGCGACGAGAATGCTGACGGATTTGTGCGTCAGGTAGATCGCGTACGACCACAGCGCGAGCCTGGCCGCGCCCGGCACGCGCACGCGGTGCAGCAGGGAATCCGGCGCCAGCGCGGCCAGGATCAGCAGGGCAAAGCCGAGCGCGAGCAGCGGGTAGCCGGCCACCGTCTGCGCGTATCCATAGTGATCGTCAAGAAACCACGCGAACGTGGCGCCGATGACGGCCGTGCCGGCGGCGAGCAACGCGGCGCCGTGCGCAAGCAGGCGGCGCCACAACCCGGGCGCGCGATGCTTCAGCAGCGCGAGCGCCACGCCCGCCAGCAATTCGTCGGCGCGGCACCAGCTCGAGTAGTAGATGTACTGGTAGTAGTAACCGAGTCGGTTAGGTGCATTCTCGCCATCCTGCCAAATCGTCGCGCGGGCCAGCATGCCGCCTGCGACGGCCAGCAGCAACGCACCCCACGCCCAGCGCTGCCGCACTCCGCCTTGCCCCAGCGCGGCACCGAGGATGGCGGCCGCCGGCAACAGCATGTAGAACTGCTCTTCGATGCACAGCGACCACGCGTGGGAAAACGCGGTGCCCGGCTGCAGATGGATGTTTTGCGTGAACGTGAGGTATTGCCACAGGGGGAGCATCGGCGTGCCGCCGCGCCACGCCGGCCACAACGCGTACAGTGCCAGCACGACCCAGAAATTGGGGAGCGTGCGCAGCAGCCGCCGCACATAAAACCGGCCAAGGCCGAACCCGCGGGCGGAACCGAGCGCCGCGAAAATCTGGTTGCCGATCAGGTAGCCGGACAGCGCGAAGAACAGGTCGACGCCCGCCCAGCCCATCGTCCCGACCCAGCCGAACGTGGGCGCGTCGCTGACGAACAGCGTGTAGTGGTGCAGCACGACGAGCGTGACCGCAAGGGCGCGCAAGGTATCGAGGCCGTGGATGCGGGACGCAGTCCCCGTATTGACGCCGTCCATGCTCACATTCATCTACGAAAACCACGGATGATGCCATGGGCGGGGCCGGCACGCTACAATGCCAGCATTCTTCGCATTCATTCTTTTGGAACACGACGCATGATCCCCGCCAGCCAGCTGCACTTCAAGTCCGTCAACTACACCGGCCAGGGCCCCGGCCCGAAAGTCATCATCATGGGTGCCACGCACGGCAATGAAAAGTGCGGCACCCAGGCCATCCAGCGGATCATGGCGGAGATCGACGCCGGTACCCTCCCCATCGTCAACGGCAGCGTCACCTTCGTCCCCATCGTGAACCCGAAGGCCTACGCGCAGAACACGCGCTCGGGCGACCGCAACCTGAACCGCGACCTGTCCCCGAAAGCCGAACCGCACGACTTCGAAGACCATGTCGCCAACTGGCTGTGCCCGCTGCTCGCGCAGCACGACGTGCTGCTCGACCTGCACTCGTTCAACGCCGCGCACGGCGAACCGTTCGTGATGGTCGGCCCACTCGACAACGAGGGCCCGCTGGAACCGTTCACGCACATGCGCGCCGAACGCGCACTGGCACGCCGCCTGGGCGTGCGCCGCTTCGTCACGGGCTGGATGGCCGCGTATGGCGGCGGCGTCCAGCGCCGCTCGCGCGGCAACGCGCAGGAACTGCAAACCGTACTGCGCTACGGCATGGGCACGACGGAATACATGCGCAGCACGGGCGGCTACGCGCTGACGCTCGAATGCGGCCAGCACCTCGACCCGCGCGCGCCGGACGTCGCGTACACGGCGATCATGAACACCCTCGCCTTCCTGAAAATCATCGACGCACCGGAGCCGCAACCCATCCCGTTCGAACAGATGGAAGCGCTGCAGATGGTCGTCGTGCACGACAAGCTCGACGCCGGCGACCAGTTCACGCGCCAGTGGGCCAGCTTCGACCCCGTCGCGGAAGGCGAACAGATCGGCGTACGTGCGGACGGCACGCCCGTCGTCGCGGAATTCGCGGGCCGCATCCTGTTCCCGGACGTGAATGCCCAGCCGAACCACGAGTGGTACTACCTCACGCGTCCGAATCCCGCGTTCGGGCGCGAGTGAGGCCGAGGTCTGCGGACTGACGCCGACGGTGCTACGATGTCCGACACCGTCCACGCCGCCTTCAGACCATGACGTCCGACACCTTGTTCCTCATCCTCGGCATCCACGCGCTGGCGCTGATCTCACCGGGTCCCGACTTCGCCGTCGTGACCCGCACCGCCATCGTCTCCGGGCGCCGTGCCGGCCTGTGGGCCGCCGCCGGCGTCGCGACGGCGATCGGCATCTACGTCCTCATCTCGGTCCTCGGCATGTCGCTCGTGCTGGCCGCGCTGCCGGGTCTGTCGCGCGTGCTGGCCGTCGTCGGCGCGCTGTACCTCGCCTGGCTCGGCATCCAGTGCCTGCGTTCCCGCGGCCAGCTGCCCGAGGCGCAGGCGGCCCAGGCCGGCCACAAGGCGTTCGTCAGCGGCTTCCTCACGAACCTGCTCAATCCGAAGGCCATGCTGTACTTCGGCTCGGTGCTGTCCCAGGCATTGAAGCCGGACCTGGCCGCGGCCGACGTCGCCCTGCTCTGGACGCTGCTCGTCGCCGAGTCGCTGCTGTGGTTCGCGCTCGTCGCGCTGCTGTTCTCGTCGCGCCCCGTGCTGGCGTGGCTGCGCGCGCGCCTCGTCTGGCTCGACCGGACGGTGGGCGCCGTGCTGCTCGTGCTGGCCGCCAAGGTCTCCCTGCTCGCCGTGCGCTGAGCGCCGGATCAGCTGCAGGTTGCGCAGGTAGATCGCGACGCCGAGGCCCTGCCCGGCGACGAACACGGGATCGCGCCGGTGCAGCGCATAGGCGAGCAGCACGAGCGCGCCGGCGATGCTCAGGTACCAGAACGACACGGGGATCACGCTGCGGCGGTCGCGCTCGCTGGCCAGCCACTGGATGACGAACCGGCCCATGAACACGGCCTGTCCGCCGAAGCCCAGCAGCAGCCACCCATCCACGTCAGCCATCCTGCCTCCTCCTCTGTGCCCGTTGGACGAGCCGGACCAGGCCGATCCTGCGCGGCCACCAGCGCACCTGCGGCGCGCGGATCGGCGGTGCTCGGGACAGGCAACCGATCTCCCAGGCGCCCCAGGCGAGGCACGCGACCGCGAGCAGGCGCTGCGCGGGCAGCACCGCCGGAATGCCGATGTGGCGGCTGACCACGAGGCTCGCCGCGACGGCCATCAGCACCGCACCGGCCAGCTTGCCGGCCGGTCCCGCCGTCGGCCACGGCCCGTGCCGGCGGGCCTGCAGCGCGAGGCCGCACCACGCGCCCAGCCAGCCGCCCAACATGCCCCACAACACGTCCAGCGGCCAGTGCACGCCGACCATGATGCGCGACACCCCAACGAGACTGGCCAGCACGAGCAGCAGCCCACGCCACAGCCGCCGGCCGCGCACGCCCATCGCCCAGATACCGGCGAGCGCGAACGCGGCCGCGGCGTGGCCGGATGGGAAGGACACGCGGCGGTAGGCCGGTCCGGCCTGGTGAAACGCGCCGCCCGCGAGCACGGACAACGGACGCGGCACGTCGACGAACGCCTTCGTGACCTGGGTCCACAGGCCCGCCACGACGGCGGCCAGCAGCGCGGCCCAGAACAGGCGCGGCGCGCGCCGGATCCAGGGCAGCACGAGGGCCAGAGCCACCGCGCCATCGCCCAGCATCGTCAGGTGGAACCACACGAGGTCGCCGACGCCCTGGCCGCTCCGGTTCAGCCACAGGAACAGCGTACGGTTGGTGCCCGTGGCGAGGATGCCGGCCGCCAGCGCCAGCGCGACGGCGGGCGGGAGCCAGGTCCAGGGCGAGCGCAGTGAGACAGGCATCGCCTCACCGTTCGACGCGCACCAGCAGCACGCCGCCTTCGCGGTACAGCACGCGGACGGGTGATGGCAAACCGTCCAGCGCGTCGCTGCGCGTAAGGATGACGTCGCCCGGGCGGGGCGCCGACGTCGCGGGCGTGACGGCGCCGCGGTAGATGGAAAAGCTGGGCACGTCGATGCGCCAGCTGCGCACGGGCCAGCCGGCCTGCCGGGCCAGCAGCGCGGCCCGCTTGACGGGTCCCTGCTGCAGCTCGGCCGCGGCGGGCAGCAGCAGGCCGCCGATGGCGTACGAACAGGCCAGCGCCGCCGCGACGAGGCGGGGCCACGGTCCGCCCGTGGCCGGCCGGCCGGGCCACAGCACCAGCAGCACCACACAAGCGAGGAGAGCGATCGCCTGTACATGCCATGCGGGGCCGAACATGTCGGTCCGCCCCAGCGCTTCGCGCGCATAGGCGTTGCGCGCGCCGGGTGCGGCAAGGCGCAGCACGAACGGCAGGGCCGCGACGGCCGCGGCCAGCACCAGCGCCGGCCACAACGCCGCCACGCGGCTGCGCAGCGCGTGGCGCTCGCGCGCCATCAGGATGAACAGCGGCGTCGCGCCGTACAGCAGGTAATGCGGCAGCTTGGTGCCCGCCAGCGTGAAGAAGCCAAACACGAACAGGAACCAGCACCACAGCAGGGTGTCGAGCGGCGTCGCGCGCAGCCGCCGGATGCCGGGAAGCGCGGCGAGCAGGAGACCCGTGTACGGCAGCATGAGCAGCAGCAACGCCGGCACATAGAAGAACGGGCTGCCCGCGTGGCCTTGCAGCGGCACGAGGAAGCGTTCGACGTTGTGGCGCATGACAAAGCCGGCCAGGAACGCGTCGCCTCGGGCCGCGTATTCCAGCGCATACCAGGGCCCCGCGACGGCGAGCAGGATCAGCCAGCCGGCCGGGTCGCGCACCGCGCGCCACCAGGCGGCCATCCGCCGCTGCAGCCCGAACGCGAGCAGGCTGGCCGCGGCCGGCACGAGCAGCGCGACCGGTCCCTTCGTCAGCACGCCGAGCGCGATCCAGAAGAATGCGCGGCGGCGCCAGCGCGGCCGCGGGTCGACGAGCTCGCGGTAGACGCCGAACAGCGCCAGCGCGAGAAACAGGTTCAGCAGCGCATCGGCGATCGCGCCCCGGCCGATCACGACGACGCCCGCGCTCGTGGCCGCGATGAACGCGGCGGCCCGGGCCGTGTCGCGGTCGACGACGTGGCGCGTGAACGTGTGAATCGCGGCGATCCACGCCATGGCCGCGAGCGCGGACGGCAGCCGCAGCGCGAACTCATCCAGGCCGAACAGGCGCACGGATGCGGCCTGCAGCCAGTAGACGAGGATCGGCTTGTCGAAGCGGGGCTGGCCGTTCAGCCATGTCGACACGTAGTCGCCCCGCACCAGCATTTCCCGCGTCGCTTCGCCGAACGCCCCCTCGTCCACGTCGAACAGCGGGATCGCTCCCAGGTTGTAAAACAGCCCGAGCCACACGGCCGCCGCCAGCAGGACGGGCCATGCACACGCCCCCAACACGGCGCGCGCCCCGGACGGGGGCACCGATACCGTTTGACCACGCGCCGCGCTCATGGCCGCTCCCGTGCCGTACGCGGCCGCTGGTGGGACGGCAGGTCCTCGCCGGCGCCGCCGACCGTCTCGCGCACGAGATAGGTGGGCGCCCCGCCCGCTTCGAACCAGGTGCGGGCCAGCATTTCGGTGAGGATGCCCGTGCAGACGAATTGCGCGCCGATCACCACGAGCAGGATACCCAGCAGGAGCAGCGGGCGCCCCGCGATGGCGGCGCCCTCGCCCAGCTTCAGCCACGTCAGCCACCCCAGCGCGGCGAGCCCGGCGCCGCCGCATCCAAGCCCGATGCGCCCGAAGAAGTGGCCCGGGCTGGCGCGGAAGCGCACGAAGAACACCATCGTGAGCAGGTCTAGCAAGACTTTCACGGCGCGCCCGAGGCCGTACGCGCCGTATTTCGAGCGGCCGTGACGGCGCGGGAAGTGACTCACCTCTTCCTCCCCGATGCGGTCCGGCGACGTGAGGGTCGCCATCCAGCTCGGGATGAAACGGTGCATCTCGCCGTACAGGCGCACCCGGCGCAGCACGGCGGCACGGTAGACCTTCAGCGTGCAGCCGTAGTCGTGCAGCGGGACGCCCGTCAGCAGGCCGATGAGCCGGTTGCCCAGCCGCGACGGCAGGCGCCGCCACAGGCCGTCGCGGCGCGCGCGGCGCCAGCCGACGAGGAGGTCGAGGTCTTCGTCGAGCAGGCGGCGCACCATGCGCACGATGTCGTGAGGATTGTTCTGCAGGTCGCCATCCAGCGTGGCGATGACGGTGCCGCGCGCGAGGTCGATGCCGGCCTGCATGGCGGCCGTCTGGCCGAAGCCGCGGCGCAGGATCGCACCGCTCAGGTGCCGGGGGCCCGCGGCGACGGCCTCGCGGATGCGTTCGCTGGTACGGTCGCGGCTGCCGTCGTCGACGAGGATCAGTTGCCACGGCCACGGCGCGCCCGCCAGCGCGGCCTGGACCTGGGTCACCAGCGGCAGCACGTTGTCTTCCTCGTCGCGCAGCGGCACGACGATGGAGAGCGAATGGCCCGCCCCGGACCCCGGCTCACGCATGGCGAACTCCGTGCCGGCCGGCGTGTGCAAGCGCGCCCGGCGTCGCGATGAAGACCATCATCCCATCTCCTTGTCGATGCCGGCCGCGGCGGGCTGGCAGCGGTATCTTCGCGCGCGGCCGCGACGCGGGGACGATTCAGGTCAAACGTGCGCGGGTCGTGCGACAATCGGCCGTCTCGCAAGATCTCGACAGAACGACATGCGAATGGAAAATTACGCAAGGACAGTGCGGTGCGCGGTGCTGGCATGCGCGCTCGCCGCGGGCCCGGCGGCATGGGCGCTGGAGGTTCGCGTCGCCTCCCAGGAAGTGCTGGAACCGAAGTGGCTGCGCGCGGGCGGCCGCGTCACCGGCATCTGTCCGGACATCATGACGGCCATCCAGAAGATCGAACCGCGCCTGCGCTTCACCGGCTACCAGCGCACCAGCCGTTCGCTGTCCGGCATCGAAACGGGACTGGAGACGGGCACGCTGGATGCCGCCTGCGGCCTCGTGTCATCGGCACGCCGGCTCGGCATCGGGCAGCCAGTGGGCAAGCCGATCTACCAGGTCCGCCATTACCTCGTGGTCCGCAGGAACGATCCGGTGACGATCGAATCGGAGGCAGACCTCGCGCGGCTGGGCGACCTCGTCACGACGCAGCGCGCCTCCGTGTTCACGGAACGCCTGGTCGCGGCCGGTGTGAGGATCGACGATGCGACCGACGACAACCGCGCGAACCTGCGCAAGATCCTGGCCGGCCACGGCCGCTTTGCCTACATCAACGACCTCACCCTGCACTACCTGATCCGCAAGGAAGGGCTGGAAAACCGCGTGCGCGTGCTGCCGGTCGTGCTGGCCGACGAGCCGACGTATTTCTGGGTCAGCCGCAGGGCCGCGCCCGCGCTCGCGCCGTTGCTGGGCGCCGCCCTCGACAAGCTGGCGGCCAGCGGCGAGCTGGGCCGCATCTACGCACGCTGGGCCGGCACGCCCTGATGTTGGCCCGGATGCCGGTCAGGCCGGCGTCAGCAATTTGAGGCCGACGATGCCGGCCGCGATGAGTCCGATCGACAGCAGCCGCAGCGCACCGGCCGGCTCGCCCAGCAGCACCATCCCGGCCACCGCCGTGCCGATCGTGCCTATGCCCGTCCAGACCGCGTAGGCGGTACCGAGTGGCAGAGTCCGCAGCGCCAGCCCGAGCATGCCGACGCTGCCCGCCATCGTGGCGAGCGTAAACACGGATGGCCACAGGCGCGTGAAGCCCGCCGTGTATTTGAGTCCGACCGCCCACGCGACTTCCAGCAGGCCAGCCACGGCCAGGTAGATCCAGCTCATCGATTGCTCCTGCCCGACGAAAAACCGGCCAGTATAGCAGCGGTCCGGCGATGCCGCCCCGGCAGGGCGAAATCGAGCCGTCCTCTGCAGGATTTCCGACCCTGCTTTAAGATGCCCTCTTTCGCCGCACGAACGCGGCGGATCAACGTAACAGGAGTACCGATGACGACTTTGTTTGACCCGATCAAGGTCGGTAGCCTCGAGCTGCCGAACCGCATCATCATGGCGCCGCTGACCCGCTCGCGCGCCGTGGGCGCCGGCCGCGTGCCGAATGCCCTGATGGCCGAATACTACGTACAGCGTGCCTCGGCCGGTCTGATCCTGTCGGAGGCGACCTCGGTGACCCCGATGGGCGTGGGCTATGCCGACACCCCGGGCATCTGGTCCGACGAACAGGTCGAAGGCTGGAAGCAGGTCACCGCCGCCGTCCATGCCGCGGGCGGCCGCATCTTCCTGCAGCTGTGGCACGTGGGCCGCATCTCCGACCCGCTGTTCCTGGACGGCGCGCTGCCGGTCGCGCCGTCGGCCATCCAGCCGAAGGGCACCGTCAGCCTCGTGCGCCCCGTGAAGCCGTACGTCACCCCGCGCGCGCTGACGCTCGAGGAAATCCCCGCCATCGTCGCCGCCTACCGCAAGGGCGCGGAGAACGCGAAGCACGCCGGCTTCGACGGCGTCGAGATCCACGGCGCCAACGGCTATCTGCTCGACCAGTTCCTGCAAGACAGCACCAACCAGCGCACGGACGCGTATGGCGGATCGATCGAGAATCGTGCCCGCCTGATGCTGGAAGTGACGGACGCGTGCATCGAGGTATGGGGCGCCGACCGCGTCGGCATGCACCTCGCGCCGCGTCGCGATGCCCACGACATGGGCGACTCGGCGCCGCTGGACACGTTCGGCTACGTGGCACGCGAGCTCGGCAAGCGCGGCATCGCGTTCATCTGCGCCCGCGAAGCGATCGGCGCGGATCGCCTCGGCCCGCAGCTGAAAAAGATCTTTGGCGGCGTTTACATTGCCAACGAAAAGCTGACGAAGGAAAGTGCGGAGCAATTGCTGACGAGCGGAGACGCGGATGCGGTCGCCTTCGGTCAATGGTTCATCGCGAACCCGGACCTGCCGGAGCGCCTGAAGCGCAATGCGCCGCTGAATGCGCCGCGTCCGGACAAGTTCTATGCGCCGAGCGCCGAAGGCTATACGGACTATCCGGTCCTGCAGGCCAACGGCTGACGCCGCTCCAATGCCCGGATGCGCACCCTGCCCGTCCGGGCATTTCTCTCCTTTCTCATGCATATATCGCGGTAAAAAAACCTTCATTCGCGGGCGTCACCGATACGATTACTATTGCTGACATGATATTCTTGTGAGATTCCTACTGGCCGTGGTCACAAGCCGCGGCCTTCGTTCAGCCTCGCAAGGAGTCCCGTGAAGACCTGCCACCCTCGCCTGTTGCCGCTCGCCGTCGCTACCGCGCTGGCGTTTGCCTCATCCCCTGCCGTCCACGCCACCACCCCGGCGCGTGCCGACAACGCCTACCTGTCGCAACTCGACGCGGCCGCCCGCTCGGCGCGCGTGTCCAACGTCGACTACCTGCTCGATTTCACGCTCACCGGCAAGGAGACGTTCAGCGGTACGACGACCCTGACGTTCGACCTGAAGGATGCGGACAGCCCGCTCACCGTCGACCTCGACAAGGCGACGATCAAGTCGCTGACCGTCAACGGCAAGACCGTCACGCCGCGCTACAACGGCTGGTTCTTCACGCTGTCCGCCCAGGACCTGGTCAAGGGCCGCAACACCGTCGTCGTCGCCTACGAACGTCCCCACAGCACGAACGGCGAAGGCCTGCACCGCATGGTCGATCCTGTCGATGGCCGCGTCTACACGTATTCGCATTTCGAACCGGCCGCCGCGCACCAGATGTTCGCCGTGTTCGACCAGCCCGACCTGAAGGCCACGTACCAGGTGACCGTGAGCGTCCCGGCCGACTGGCAGGTGATCTCGACCACGCGCGAGACGAACGTCGCCCCGGCCGGCGACTTGCGCCGCTGGACGTTCGCGCAGACCAAGAAGCTGAGCCCGTACAATTTCTCGATGCACGCCGGTCCCTACAAGATGTGGGAAGACACGAGCGGCAAATACCCGATGCGCCTGTTCGCGCGCCAGTCGGTCGCCGCGCAGATCAAGCCGGCCGAATGGTTCAAGTACACGAAGGCCGGCCTCGCGTTCTTCGACGATTACTTCGGCATTCCCTACCAGTTCGAGAAGTACGACCAGGTGCTCGTGCCGGACTTCCTGTACGGCGCGATGGAAAACGCCGCCGCGATCACGTTCGCCGAGCGCGGCTTCATGTACAAGGCCGACATGACGGCCGAACAGCGCGCGCGTCTCGCCTACGTCATCATGCACGAGATGGCGCACCAGTGGTTCGGCGACCTCGTCACGATGCAGTGGTGGAACGGCCTGTGGCTGAACGAAAGCTTCGCGTCGTTCATGGGCACGCTGGCGACGGCCGAGGCCACGGAATTCAAGGACGCGTGGCGCGCCTTTTACTCGGACGGCAAGCAGCGCGCCTACGCGCAGGACCAGCGCACCACCACGCACCCGATCGAAGTCCCGGTGCCGTCGACCCGGAACGCGTTCGACAACATCGACAACATCACGTATTCCAAGGGCGCGTCGACCCTGATGCAGCTGCGCCACCTGCTGGGCGCCGACGTGTTCCGCAAGGGCGTGCACAACTACCTCGTCAAATACCAGTACCGCAACGCGAAGCTGGACGACTTCATCGGCAGCCTCGGCCAGGCCGCCGGCCGCGACTTGACGGGCTGGACGAAGGAATGGCTGTACCAGCCGGGCGTCAACACGATCGCCGCGAATTACACCTGCAAGGCCGGCAAGGTCACCGGCTTCACGCTCACCCAGACTGCGCAAAGCAAGGCCCTGCCGACCCTGCGCGAACAACGCGTGCAGGTCGCCGCGTTCCGCCTGGACGGCAAGGACTACAAGCTCGAACGCAATGTCGCCGTCACGTACATGGGCGCTAAAACGCCGGTCCCGGCCATGAACGGCGCGGCCTGCCCCGACCTCGTGTATCCGAACTACGATGACTGGGGCTTCGTGAAGGTCCAGCTCGATCCGCGCTCGTTCGACAGCGCACGCAGCCACCTGGCCTCTGTTGCCGACCCGCTGCTGCGCGCCATGCTGTGGCAAAGCCTGTGGGACGGCGTCCGCGACGGCAAGCTTGCGCTCAACGACTTCCTGTCCACGGCACTCAACAATGCGCCGCAGGAAAAAGACTACACGCTGCTCGGCGACGTGCTCGGCAAGGTCCTTGGTGCGAAGCGCTATCTCGACCTGATGGATCCGCAGGCAGCATACGCCCAGGCGGTCACCCGCCAACTGGAAGACATGGCCTGGACGAGCACCCTCGCAAGCAAGGGCGACGACAACTTCCAGCGCCGCTGGTTCGGCACCTATGTCGACGTCGCCAGCTCGCCGGACGCGCTGCGCCGCCTCGCCGCCCTCCTCGACGGCAAGGAACAGGTCGACGGCCTCGCGATCAACCAGGACCTGCGCTGGGCGATCATCGGCCGCCTGAACCGCTACAACTACCCCGGCGCCGCGGCACTCGTCGACGCCGAGCAGGCGCGCGACAAGTCCGACGCCGGCCAGGCGGCCGCCCTGACGGCCGTCGTCAGCCGCCCCGACCCGGCCGTCAAGACCGAGTGGCTGGACACCGTGCACGACCTGCAGACGAAGCTGCCGTTCTCGAAGGTGCGCACGGCGATGCAGCACCTGTACCCCGCCGAGCAGCACGGCCTGGACGAACAGACGGCCGGCGCGCGTCTTGCACGCCTGCCGCAGCTCGACAAGACGGCCGGCCCCGTCTTCATGCGCGCCTACGGTTCGGCATTGATCCCGGCCGGCTGCACACCGGCCGCCGTCCAGCGCCTGCAAGCGGCGGCCGACGCCGGCAAGGACCTGTCCGCCGGCACCCGCCGCGCCCTCGTCGACGCGGTGGAGGACGCCCAGCGCTGCGTCACCATCAAGCAGGCGATGACCGCGCACTGAGCATGCGGAACGGCGCGCACACGCTGCCCAACGCCACGTTCGACGCGCGCCGGCGCGGCGTGCTGGCGCTCACGTGCGCCGTCCACCTGCTGGCGCTGTTCCTGTGGACGCAGGAACGGCGCGTCCTTCCCGTGCGCCCGCCCCGGGCCGTGACGATCCTCCTGCAAACCGAACGTGCCCAGCCAGCGCGGCCGCCGCTGGACCCCGACGTGCACCTGCTGCCCGAGCCGTCCCTGCCGGCCCCGCCTTCCATAGCCGCGCCCGCGCTGCAGCCCGAACCCGTGCACCGTGCCGACGACGACGACATACGGCATGCCACCCGTCGCGGCCTGCATGCCGACGTACCTGCCGACGTACCTGCCGACGCCGCACCACCGGCGCCGGACGCCGCCGCGCCCAACCCCATCGACACGGCCCAGCCGGACGCCCCAAACATGGACGCGCGCGCGGGCGCACGCTCCGCGCAAGGCGGCTTCGTGGCAGGTCTCGCGAAGCAGCAGGCCGGACGTATCGACCGCGAACTCCGCAAGGGCAAACCGGGCGTGCCGACCGAAGCGGATACCCCGGCGGCGCGCTTCCAGCGCGGCGTCGAGGCCGCCTACATCGACCGCACGCTGACCTGGCAGTCGGACACGTACACGTCGCCGGACGGCGTGGTCATCTACCGCTTCCGCCAGGGCAACCGCGTGCGCTGCCGCCGCGCCGGCGGCGTCGGCATGCCCCTTGCCGGGATGCCGGGCACCGGCTCGATCACTGCGGCAAGCGCGGGCGCCGCCGGCGACACCGCCTGCCCCAAGGGCGTCGTGTGGAACCAGGACTGATGACCGCTGCCGCCCCGCGCTAGCGCCTTGCCGACCTGGCCGGCCTGTCGCCACTGCCCCCGCCGCCACCTCCTTCCTCGCCATTGCCCGGCTGTTCCGGCACGCGGCACAGCTCGGCCATCCGTTCCCATGCCCCTTCGGCCTGGCAATGCAGGGGGGCATACGCCTGCAGCGCCTTGGACAGGTCGACCGGCTTCATCTCGTTGACCCGGACGTTGTTGTTCACCTTGATGCACATGACGTCCTGCCACGCCGCCGAGTAATTGCGGGGAATGGGCACCGGCCCACGCAACCTGCGTGCTGCCGTTTCGCACTCGCCCTGCTTCAGGTACTGCCCCCGCAGGTTGGCCTGGTCGAGCGTCACGTCCAGGCCCTGCTGCAGGTACAACAGAAGAATCATCGTGTACATCGTCACCTCTCCGTCATTTGCATAGACCGTACGCCGGTCCGGCGGTTCGCTGCGCACGCCTGAGCTGGATCAGTCCGCGGCATCGGTGCCGCGCTAGCCTGACGATCTCGAAAGGACGGCCATGCTCACACTGATCACCTGGAACATACAATGCGCCCGTACGCCGGACGACGGCGCCGACCTCGACCGCATCGCCGACCGCGTGCTGGCGTTCGGTGCCCGTTTCGACATCCTGCTGCTGCAGGAAGTCGGTTGCGGCCTGCCCGCGCGCGACGGCCGGCCGGTCGGCGACCAGTTCGCGGGACTCGCCCGGCGCCTCGACCACCTGCACGCCGCGTCCGCGTTCGCCCTCGACACGCGCAACCCGGACGGATCCCCGCGCCGCCTGGGCTGCATGACGTTCGCACGCGGCCACATCGTCCACGTGCGCCGCCACGCCCTGCCCTGGCCGCCCGATCCCGGGGTGCCCGCGATGCCCCGTGCCGCCCTCGAGACCGTCATCGCGACGGCGGACGGCATGTTGCGCGTGCTGAACGTCCACCTCGAATATTTTTCGGCGCGCCAGCGCATGGCCCAGGTCGAGCATCTGCGCGCACTCCAGGCGGAAGCGCACGCGCACGCGGGCGTCTCCGGTGCGCCGGCGGCGGCGCCCGACGGTCCGCGCGGCGTCCCGTTCGCGCCGCTGCCGCATCCCGCCGCCGCCGTGCTCGCCGGCGACTTCAACATGGTGCCCGGCTCGGATGGCCACGCGCGCCTGCTGGCGCCGGGGCCGGACGGCGGCCCCCTGTGGCGCGACGCCTGGGAACTGGCGCATCCCGGCGAACCGCATGCGCCGACCGTGGGCCTGCGCGACACCACGGCCGAACTGCCTTGCCCATTCGACTACGCCTGTGTCAGCCCCGCGCTGGCGCCACGGGTGCGCACGCTCCGCGTGGATACGGCCGCGGCCGGATCCGACCACCAGCCGCTGCTACTGGAGCTGGCATGAGCAGCGCGGCCGTAAAGACCATCCTGTGTGCGCGCCGACGTAGAATAGACGGCACCGCAGCAACTGGAAGGACTTTTCTTGGATTGGGATTACCCGCACCCGTTCACCCTGCCTCGCGTGCCCGAAGCGGCCGACATCGACGGGCTGAACCACACCAACAACGCCGTCTACGTCCGCTGGTGCGAACAGGCCGGGTGGGCCCACTCGGAGGCGCTGGGCCTGTCGCTGGACGATTACCGGCGCCTCGACCGCGCCATGGCGATCCGGCGCGGCGAATACGATTACCTGCTGCCGACCTTTGCGGACGAAGCGCTCGTGCTCGGCACATGGCTCGTCGCGGGCGACGGCAAGCTGGCGATGCGGCGCCGCTTCCAGCTCGTGCGCGAACGCGACGGCGCGACGGTGCTGCGCGGCCGCTGGGATCTCGTGTGCATCGAACTGTCGAGCGGCCGCCCGCGTCGCATGCCGCAGGAATTCCTGGACGCGTACATGACGGTGGTGGTGGACGCGCAGGCCGCGTCCTGACGCGGCACGGGCAGCGTTCGCGCGCGTCAGCCGCAATTCCCCTGCTGTGCCCGCACGAGCCAGCGCAACGCACCCCACAGCAGCAGGATGGCGATCACCGACGACGCCCCCAGCACCAGCAGCGTGAGGTCGTACAGGGCGTTGCCGAAGATCCAGGCGCCGCCCGAAACGACCGTGAAGATGTTCGCGAACACAAAGAATTTCGCGGCCGTCAACAGGCAATGCCGTGCCGCCCGGCCGCGGACGGCCGGGTCGGCGGACTCGAGGTCCCGTTCCAGCGCCTGCGACGCGGTACTGGCGCTTTCCAGATACCGGTAAATATAGCTCGCGACCACGCTGCTCGCCACGCCCACGAGGACGAGGACGATGTCCTTGGCTTCGATCTGGATGTTCATGGTCTCGGGTCTGTTGGTCCACCGACCGGCCGGCTGCCGTCGATGTTGGAGTGGAACAAGGCCGCAAGATTCCGTGCGCGCAGCCGCCAGGCCGATGCGATCAAGCACCGCCGGCACGCGCTGGCATCATTCGGCGTCGATGATCCAGTCCGCCGGCTTGCCGCTGGCCTGGCGCGGCAGGCGCGGGCCGAACGTCCACGCCGCGGGCCGCTCGGGCGCCGTCAGCCGTTCCGCGATCCACGCGGGCAGATCGGCGCGCAGCGCGTCGGCGTCGGCACCGGGTTGCGGCACGACGAAGGCTTTCAGGCGCCGGCCTTCGTCGGGCCGCATCAGCCGTACCGCCGCCTCGCGCACCTGCGGATGCTGGGCCAGCACGTCCGCCACATAGGCCGGGAACACGTTCATGCCGCCGACTTGAACCGCGTCGTCGATGCGTCCCGCGGGCAGGAAATGCGTGCCGTCGGACCAGTCCAGGCGATCCTGCAGCGGATACCGCGGTGGCATACCGTCCGGCAGGGTGCGCGCCAGCGTGGCCGGATCGTCCGTGCGGGACCAGTACGGCAGCAAGGTGAACGGTTCGTCTGCCCGGCCGCGCCAGCCGACGCCGGCCGTTTCCGAGCTGCCGTAGACCTGCAGCAGGCGCAGGCCGGCGGCGGCCAGCGCAGCGGCGAGCGCATCCGGACATGGCGCGGTCGACGTCACGCCGACGATATCCGCGCCGAATGCCGGCGTGACCCGTGCGGCCGCTTCCCACCACCCCGGGTGCGCGACGACGAGGTCGCCGGGCCGCACCAGGCTGGCCAGTGCGGCCGGACCGGCCCGGCGCACGTCGATCACCTCGACCGGCTCGACCGCGCGCGCGAGCCACCGCGGCATCAGCACCGTAAACAGGAAGCCGTAGATATGGTGGCTGGGCACGGCACTCAGCACACGGCGCCGGCCGGGCACGAGCGACGCCAGCACGGCCACCTCCTGCTCCAGCATGGCGAGCGCATGCGTACAACGCTTCGGGCTGCCGCTGCTGCCCGACGTGCGGAACGTCAGGGCAGCCTCGTCAGTGCCTACGCCGGCTGCCGCGCACGCGTCCAGTCCCGCCCGCGCACTCGCGATCCAGTCGCCGCTGCATGGCCGGGCGAGCAATTGCTCGTCGATGCCGCCGTGCTGCAGGTGCAACGCCTCGACGAGCGCCGTGCACAGGCCCATCAGCTCCAGCGAATCGACGCCCAGGTCGCGCACGAACTGGGTCTCGGGCAACCACGGCGCGGTCGACACCGGCCGGCCGGGCCGCATCTGCGCCAGCTCGGCGGCGAGCAGGTCCGTGACGACGCGCCGCAGCGCATCGCCGTGCGTCCACCACGCGTCCCGGCAGGCGCCGCGCCCGGTGGCACTTGAGGCAGAATGTGATCGTACCGGCATGATGTTCCGTCGTCGATGAGCGCGCAGACTATGACGGGCCGGCACGCCGCTGTCAAATGTGTACGGACGCGCCAATGTGACATGCGCGCACGATTGGTTTGACAGAGACATGACGCCATGTCACTATGCCTTTCTTCCCTGCAACATCATTCCGCTGGAGCTTCCCATGACCGCCGACCTGTCCTTCGCCACTCCGGATCTGCATGCGCGCCTCGCGCAACTGGCAGGCGACGATCTCGACCGCCTCGATTTCGGCGTCATCGGCTTCGACGGCGACACCACCGTGTGCCAGTACAACCGCACGGAATCGGAAGCGGCCGGGCTCACGCCGCCGCGCGTGCTGGGCCAGCCGCTGTTCACGAACGTGGCGCCCTGCCTGAACAATTTCATGGTGGCGCAGCGCTTCGAGGATGCCCAGGACGACGGCACGACGCTCGACGACACCATCGACTACGTGCTGACCCTGCGCATGCGCCCGGTAAAAGTCGCCCTGCGCCTGCTGGCCGCGCCCCATACGCCCGTGCGCTACGTGCTCGTCCAGCGCAAAGCATGACGGCGGGCACCGACATGCGCGCAGGCGACATGCGCGTAGGCGACGTGCGCGTAGGCGACGCCTACGACCGCCTCGCTGCCGAGCACGAGGCGCTGATGCAGTTCCTGTACCTGGCTCCCGTCGGCCTCGTGCAGACGGCGGCCGACGGCGAGATCCTCATGATCAACCCGGTCTCGGCCCAGCTGCTGATGCCGCTGCAGCAGGACGGCAACCTGGTCAACCTGTTCGACGCGCTCGCGGGCGTCGCGCCCGAACTGCGCCACCTGTGCGCGGCGTTCGCGCGGCCCCGCGGCATGCTGTGCGACGGCCTGCACATCCACGTCGATGGCCGCACGCCGCAGGTGCTGTCGCTGACCCTGCTGAAGCTGGACGGAACGCGCCTGATGGCCGTGCTGGCCGACGTCACGCAACAGGTGCGGCGCGACCGCCAGCTGCGCCAGAACGAGGCGTGGCTGGGCGCCCTCCTGACGAGCATCACCGATTACGCCCTCGTCGGCCTGGACGGCGCCGGCCGCGTCAGCGCGTGGAACGAGACGATCGCGCGCGTCACCGGGCATGGCGAAGACGTCGTCGGCCAGCCGTATTCCGTGTTCTATCCGCAGGGCGCGACGACGTCCGACCACACCCATGACCGCCTGCGCGAGGCCGACCAGAACGGCTGGAGCCTCGACGAAGGCCCGCGCGTACGCGCCGACGGCAGCGAGTTCTGGGCCAGCGCGATGATTTCGCCGCTGCCCGACCGCGATGCGGACATGGCCGAGCCGGGCGAAGCCGCGTACTGCCTCGTGCTGCGCGACGTCAGCGACAAGCGCGAAGCACTCGATGCGCGCCGCAAATCGCTGTTCTGCGACCACCTGACCGGCGTCGCCAACCGCCGCGCGTTTTTCGAAGCGGCGGAACTGGAACTGGACCGCAACCGCCGCGCGCCGCGGCCGACGGCCCTGGTCCTGCTCGACGCCGATCACTTCAAGCGCATCAATGACCGCCATGGACACGCCGGCGGCGACGCCGTGTTGCGCCACCTGGGGCAGCTGCTGGCCGCCACGTTCCGCCAGGTCGACGTCGTCGCGCGCGTGGGGGGCGAGGAATTCGCCGTGCTGCTGCCGTCGACCGGCCTCGATGCCGCCGTCGCCGTGGCCGAACGGCTGCGCGGGCTCGTCGCCGGCCGCCCCGTCGCGTACGACGGCGCGCACATCGCGTGCACGGTCAGCGCCGGCGTCGCCGTGTGCGACGGCGAGGCGCCCGGCCTGGACGGCCTGATGAAACGCGCCGACCAGGCCCTGTACGCCGCGAAGGCGGCGGGCCGCGACCGCGTCGAACGCTGGCATCCGGCCCTGGCCAGCGAGGCGCGCCGATGATCGACACGAACAAGGTCGACGCCTACGAGGCACTGGTCCAGTTTCTCTACCGCGCGCCCATCGGCCTCGTGCAGGCGGGCCTGGACGGCACGGTCGACATGCTGAACCCGATGTCGTCCAGCCTCCTGATGCCGCTCGCGCGCGACGGCAGCCTCGATAACCTGTTCACGGTGCTGCAGGACGTGGCGCCGCAGCTGCGCGCCATGACGGCGGACTTCGCGGCGCCGTCCGGCGTCGTGTGCGAAGGCCTGCGCGTGCAGCTGGGCGATGCGGCCGCGCCGGGCGGACCGCAGGTGCTGTCGCTGAGCGTCCTGAAGCTGGACGGCACGCGGCTGATGGCCACCGTGACCGACGCCACCGCGGAAGTGCAGCGCGAGCAGGAGCGCCTCGCGCGCCGCCTGCGCAGCCAGGCGCGCACGGACGCGCTCACGCGCATGCCCAACCGCGAAGCCGTGCTGGAACAGCTGCAGCAGATGCTGGGCCGGGCCCCGGTTGCCGACGGCGGCGGCTTCGCACTCATGTTCATGAATTGCGACCGCTTCCGCCAGGTCAACGACGCGCTGGGCCAGGCGGCCGGCGACCGCCTGCTCGTGCAGATCGGCGACCGCATCCGCGCCACGCTGCGCCCGCCAAGCGACCGCATCGACCCGCACGCGGGCGCGGGCCAGATGGCGGCCCGTGTCGGCGCCGACGAATTCGCTGTCGTGCTGGACGGCCTGCGCAGCCGCGGCGACGCCGAGCGCGTGGCCACGCGCCTGCTCGACGCGCTGGCGCGGCCCCATGCGCTGGACGGCCAGGATATCGTCGTCCGCCTGAGCATGGGCCTCGTGTGGAGCGCCGACGCGGGCGCGTCCGCCGGCGAGATGCTGCGCGACGCCAGCATCGCGATGGTCGAGGCCAAGCGCGCGGGCGGCGCCCGCTGCATCGCGTTCGAGACCGCGATGCGCGAACGGGCCGCGCGCCGCGCCGACATCGAATCCGACCTGCGCCAGGCCCTCGTCGAGGACCAGCTGTTCGTCGTCTACCAGCCCGTCGTCGGACTGCGCCCGGACGGCGCCACCGACCATGGCGCCGGCGTCGAAGCGCTCGTGCGCTGGCGCCATCCCGTGCGCGGCGTCGTGCCGCCCATCGAATTCATCCAGGTGGCGGAGGAATCGGGCCTCATCGGCGCACTGGGCGACTTCGTGCTGCGCAGTGCATGCCGCGACTTCGCCGCGTGGCAGCGCGACCTGGGCGAACGCGCGCCGCGTTTGCTGGCCGTGAACCTGTCGCGCGCGCAGCTGGCGGAACCGGGCTGGCCCGCCGTCGTGCGCGACGTGCTGGCGCAGAACGGCATGCGTCCGGACCAGCTGCAGCTGGAAGTGACGGAAAGCCTGGCGGCCCAGGACCAGCAGGTGCAGCAGCGCCTGCACGAACTGAAGGCCATCGGCGTCACGCTGGCGCTGGACGATTTCGGCACCGGCTATTCATCGCTCTCCAGCCTGCACCAGCTGCCGGTGGACACGGTCAAGATCGACCGCTCGTTCGTGTGCCAGGCCGACACCAGCCACCACCACCGCGTGCTGATCGAGGCGACGGTGAAGGTGGCGCAGAGCCTCGGCATGAGCACGGTGGCCGAAGGCATCGAGACGGAGGCGCAGGCCGCCGCCGTGCGTGCCCAGTCCTGCGCCAAGGGCCAGGGCTATCTGTTCAGCCGTCCGCTCGCCTCGCCCGACCTGCTCGACTGGCTGACGACCCGCTGAACCGCGTTCAGCGCATCGCCAGCGGCCGGCGCCGGCCGGGTGGCGGAAAGCCCGCGTCCAGCAGCGCCAGGTCATCGGCCGTGAGTTGCGGCGCGAGGTCGAGCGCGGCGCGGTTCGCGCGCACGTGGGCCGGCTGCACGGCCTTCGGAATCGTGACGACGCCGTCCTGGCGCAGCAGCCACGCGAGCGCGACCTGGGCCGGGGTGACGCCGTGGCGGCGCGCCACCTCGCCCAGTTGCGGACGGGTCAACAGCGGCCTTTGCCCGGCCGGCGTCGATTCCAGCGGCGAGTACGCCATCACGGGGATGCCGCGCTCGCGGCACCACGGCAGCAGGTCCCATTCGATGCCGCGCTGGACCAGGTTGTACAACACCTGGTTCGCCGCGATGCCCGATCCGCCGGGCAGCGCGGCCGCTTCCAGCATGTCGTCCGTGTCGAAATTCGAGACGCCATAGGCGCGGATCTTTCCCTCGTCGCGCAGGCGCTCGAACGCCTCCAGCGTCTCCGCCAGCGGCACGCCGCCGCGCCAGTGCAGCAGGTAGAGGTCGAGATGGTCGGTGCGCAGGCGCCGCAGGCTGCGCTCGCACGCGGCGCGCACGCCCGCGCGCGACGCATTGTGCGGGTAGACCTTGCTGACGAGGTAGACATCGTCGCGGCGGCCGGCGATGGCTTCGCCGACCACTTCCTCGGCACCGCCCTCGCCATACATCTCGGCCGTGTCGACCAGGGTCATGCCGAGATCAAGGCCGAGCCGCAGCGCGGCCACCTCGGTCGCGCGGGCGGACGGGTCTTCGCCCATGTTCCAGGTGCCCTGGCCGAGGATGGGGAGTTGAGTCATCGTGGTCTCCGGATTCGAAAACACGAAGATACAGCAAAATCAAACACCGTCGTTCCCGCGGAAGCGGGAACCCATACTGCGCTGGCGATGCTGCGCAAGTCGCGTAACCGCAACGTCAGCATGGGTCCCCGCCTCCGCGGGGACGACGTTATTTCGCCGCCCTGGCCGTCGCAATCTGGTCGAGGATATGCTTCGGCACCGCAGCGTAATGCTTGAACTCCATCGTGTACGTGGCCCGCCCCTGCGTCAGCGAACGCAGGGTCGTCGAGTAGCCGAACATCTCCGCCAGCGGCACGACCGCGTTGATCAGCTTCCCGCCGCCGCCCGGGATCTCGTCCATGCCCTGCACGACGCCGCGCCGCGTGGACAGGTCGCCCATCACGTTGCCCGTGAACTCCTCGGGCGTCTCGACCTCGACCTGCATCATCGGCTCGAGCAGTTCCGGCGCCGCCTTGCGCATGGCGTCCTTGAACGCCATCGACGCGGCCACGCGGAACGCGTTCTCGTTCGAGTCCACGTCGTGGTAGGAACCGAAGGTCAGGGTCGCACGCACGTCCACGACCGGGTAGCCGGCCAGCACGCCGTTCGGCAGCGTCTCCTGGATGCCCTTGTCGACCGCGGGGATGAACTCGCGCGGCACGACGCCGCCCTTGATGGCGTCGACGAACTCGTAGCCCTTGCCCGGTTCCAGCGGTTCCAGCTTCAGCACGACGTGGCCGTACTGGCCCTTGCCGCCCGACTGCTTGACGAACTTGCCTTCGACGTTCTCGACGGCCTTCTGGATCGTCTCGCGGTACGCCACCTGCGGCTTGCCGACCGTCGCCTCGACGCCGAACTCGCGCTTCATGCGGTCGACGAGGATTTCCAGGTGCAGCTCGCCCATGCCGGACATGATCGTCTGGCCCGATTCCTCGTCCGTCCGCACGCGGAACGACGGGTCTTCCTGCGCGAGACGCGACAGCGCGATGCCCATCTTTTCCTGGTCGGCCTTCGTCTTCGGTTCTACCGCCTGCGAGATCACGGGTTCCGGGAACGTCATCTTTTCCAGCACGATGACCTTGTCCGGGTCGGACAGCGTATCGCCCGTCGTGACACCCTTCAGACCGACGGCCGCCGCGATGTCGCCCGCGAAGACCTCCTTGATCTCCTTGCGCTCGTTGGCGTGCATCTGCAGGATGCGGCCCAGGCGTTCCTTCTGGCCCTTGGTCGGGTTGTACACGGTGTCGCCCGAATTCACGACGCCCGAGTACACGCGGAAGAACGTCAGCTGGCCCACGAACGGGTCGGTCATGATCTTGAAGGCGAGCGCGGAGAACGGCTCGTCATCGGACGGATGACGTTCCAAAGGCTTATCGTCCTCGTCGTGGCCGGCGATCGCGGGCACGTCCACCGGCGACGGCAGGTATTCGATAACGGCGTCCAGCATCGCCTGCACGCCCTTGTTCTTGAAGGCGGAGCCGGCCAGCATCGGCACGATCTCGCCCGCGATCGTGCGCGCGCGCAGCGCGGCCTTGATCTCGTCTTCCGTCAGCGCCTCGCCGTTCAGGTATTTCTCCGTCAGCTCGGGCGTCGCCTCGGCGGCCGCTTCGATCATCGTCTCACGCCATGTTTCCGCGACGGGCACGAGGTCGGCCGGGATGTCTTCATACGCGAAGCGCACGCCCTGGCTCGCGTCGTCCCAGCGGATGGCCTGCATCTTGACGAGGTCGATCACGCCCTCGAAATGCTCTTCGGCGCCGAGCGGGATCTGGATCGGCACGGCGTTGCCCTTCAGGCGGTCCCGGATCTGCTGCTGGACGCGGAAGAAGTCGGCGCCCACGCGGTCCATCTTGTTGACGAACGCGATGCGCGGCACCTTGTACTTGTTGGCCTGGCGCCAGACGGTCTCGGACTGCGGCTGCACGCCGCCGACGGAATCGTAGACCATGACGGCGCCGTCGAGCACGCGCATCGAGCGCTCGACCTCGATCGTGAAGTCGACGTGGCCCGGCGTGTCGATGATGTTGATGCGGTGCTCGGCGAAGTTGCCGCCCATGCCCTTCCAGAAGGCCGTCGTCGCGGCCGAGGTGATCGTGATGCCGCGTTCCTGCTCCTGTTCCATCCAGTCCATCGTCGCCGCGCCGTTGTGCACCTCGCCGATCTTGTGATTCACGCCGGTGTAGAACAGGATGCGCTCCGTGGTGGTGGTCTTGCCGGCATCGATATGGGCGCTGATGCCGATGTTGCGGTAACGCTCGATGGGGGTCTTACGGCTCATCACAATCTCCTGTGGATACGGAACGCCAATGTAAGTGCATATACCCCCACTTTCAAGGCCGGGCTGCGTGAACCGGTCTTAAGACAGAGGGTATAGCCGCACAATGTAACTGAAGTGCGGTTTTTGTGCTGGCGCCGTGCCACGTCAAACCACGCTGCATACAGCGTCATTCCCGCGCAAGCGGGAATCCATACGTCGCGTCATACTGTGACTCAGCATGGGTTCCCGCCTTCGCGGGAACGACGCAGCGTGGAGCTCAGCCGACGATGGTCTGCAGCGCCCGCGCCGGAATCTCGACCGCCACCTCCTGCCGGTCGACGAACAGCCGGTACCGCTGCGGCTGGTCGCTGCGGTTCATGACGACGACGGCCAGGCGCCCGTCCGCGTTGCGGAACGCCGTCGCATCGAGCGTGCTGCGGCTCGTCGTGGCGCCCACGCGGCGCGCCTTCGGACGGATGTAGCGGCTGAAGTGGCCGATGGCCGTGTAGATGGGCGTGAACACGAGCTGGCCGTCGGCGCTCGCGTGCAGCGGCGCGAAGCAGAAGTTGTTCTTGTGGTTCGGGCCGCCGCGACTGTCGAGCAGCATGTTCCAGTCGACCCAGCCGCTGGAACCCGCGTTCAGGTCTGCGATCATCTCGCGGCCGTAGCGTTCGCCGTTGGCCCAGTCCTGCAGGCGCGCGGGATCGAATTTCTCGATGCAGCCTTCCGTCATCAGGAGGTTCACGTCCGGCCAGGCCGCGTGCACGGCGGCGACGTTGCGGTGCATCGGTTCGCCGCCGGCCCACGTCTCGTACCAGTGGTAGCCGACGCCCCAGATGTACGGCCGCGCCTTCGCATCCGCCAGGATCGTCGCGGCGCGCTGCGGCAGCAGGTCGCGGTTGTGGTCCCACACGATGACCTTCTTGCGGCCCAGTCCCGCCGCCGTCAGGGCGGGGCCCAGGTGGTCGCCGAGGAAGCGGGTTTCTTCGTCGGCGCTGAAGATCATCGACTCCCACTTCTGCTTCGCCATCGGTTCGTTCTGCACCGACAGGCCCCACAGCGGGATGCCGGCCTGCTCGTACGCCTGGACGAATTTCACGACGTAGCGCGCCCACGTGTCGCGGTACTCGGGCAGCAGGCTGCCGCCGGCGAGCATGCTCTGGTTCGACTTCATCCATGCCGGCGCGCTCCACGGGCTGGCGAACACGCGCATGTCCGTACCGTGGGCGCGCGCGGCCGCCAGCGCGGCGCGCAGCAGCGGCACGCGCAGCTTCAGGTCCGGCGCGATGCTGAACGATGCGAGCGACCGGTCGCCGTCGCGCACGTACGTGTAGCTGCCGCTGCCGAAGTCGGAACTGTGGATCGTCGTGCGCAGGATGTTGTAGCCCAGGCCCGCGCGCGGGTCGAAGTACGCCGCCAGGAACGCCTGCTGCTGCGCCGGCGTCAGGGTCGCGTGGACCTCGGCGACGGCGTCCGTGACGGCGCCGCCGAAGCCGAACACTTCCTGGTAGCGCTTCGACGTATCGACGAAGACGGCGATGTCCGTCTCCGGCGGCTGGCCTGCCGGCTGGAAGGCGCCGAGCGGACGGGCGGCGAAGCGGTCGGCGCCGGGTGCGGACGTCACGACCTGCCAGCCGGTGGCGCCGGCCGCCGGGGCGGTTGCGGGCGCTGCCGCGGTCCGGCCGGCCACGGCCACCTGGCCTCCCATCAGTGTCGCGGCGCCCAGCAGCCGCATTGCATCTCGTCTCGTCGTCATCGTGTCTCCTGTCGTGTGTTGTCGGCCGCGCGATTGGAAACGTTACCAATCGAAGCCGGACGACTATACCACTCGTCGTTTCACGATGTCAAAAGGCTGTTTTACAGAATCTCTTGCACCAGCTCGGACGGCCGGCACAGCCGCACACCCTTGGTCGTGACGACGAACGGGCGATTGATGAGGATCGGATGCGCGACCATCGCGTCGAGCAGCGCGTCGTCGGTCGTGGCCGGATCGTCCAGGCCGAGTTCCTTGAACAGCGCTTCCTTGCTGCGCACGGCGTCGCGCACTTGCAAACCCGCCCGGGCGATCAGGTCCTTCAGCTCGTCCCGCGTCGGCGGCTGCGCCAGATAATCGACGACGCGCGGCTCGACGCCGGTCGCGCGAATCGCCTCGAGGGTCGTGCGCGACGTGCCGCAGCGGGTATTGTGAAAAATCGTGATGTCCATCTTGAAAATCCTTGTTTGAGAGCCAAGGATGATACCGACGCGGTCGCAACGCTTCCAGTTTTTTTGCTTGTCCGCCCTCTGGTAGCGCTATAAAATGCCCGGTTTGCTTGCCGAGGCGCAATTACCATTGCTTGCAGACGGCCCGCCGTAAGGAGAGAACATGGACGACTACCTGGTGCGCCCCGAGGGGCTGCCGACCTTGCGCCAGCGCGCCGCGCTGCGCCTGCTGAACGCGTTCGGCTGGCGCTTCAATTTCAAACCCCTGCCAGGTGCGCACGGCATCGTCGTCGTGTATCCGCACACGTCGAACTGGGATTTCCCCATCGGCCTGCTGGCCAAGTGGGCCGTCGGCATCCAGTTCCGCTGGCTCGCCAAGGATTCGCTGTTCCGCGGCCCGATGGGCGCCCTGATGCGCTACTGGGGCGGCGTGGCGATCGACCGCAGCTCGCCGCAGGGCGCGATCCGGCGCCTCGCGCAGACGATGCACGCGGCCGACTGGTTCTGGCTCGCCATCACGCCGGAAGGCACGCGCAGCTACCGACCGCACTGGAAGAGCGGCTTCTATCGCATCGCGCTGGCCGCCGACGTGCCGGTGCTGCTCGTCTCGCTCGACTACGGCAAGAAGGTCATCGACGTCACGCGCACGCTGACGATGACCGGCGACGAGGCGGCCGACATGGCGGCCATCGCGCAGGCGTACGACGGCGTGCGCGCGCTGTATCCGGAGAAGGCGGCGCCGATCCGCCTGGCCGAACCAGGGCCGCGTTCAGACGACGCCCGCAAGCAGGTATAAGCCGGCCGCGCCGATCGCGGCGCCGGCCATGCGGCGCACGCGTTCCCCCGGCAGCGCGCCGGCCAGCATCACCAGGGCGCTCGCGACGAGGAAGCCGGCGCCGCTCGCCATCCCCGCCAGTTCCCGCCCATGCGCCAGCCCGTGCAGGAAGGCGCACCCACCCACCACGACGACCGCCACCTGCGGCGGCAGGCGCCGCTGCAGGCCGGGCGCGCACGCGACCAGCATCCCCAGCAGCAGCACGGTCGCGGCGATCGACGCCTCCAGCGCGGGCAGCACGAGGCCCGCGCCGGCACAGGCCGCGCCGAGCGCCATCATCACGAGGAACGCGGGCGGCAGCACGGCCCCATGGCGCTGCTGCCGGCTCCACAGGCCGACAGCCAGCAGCGCGAACAGGTGATCCAGCCCCGTCAGCGGATGCAGCAGGCCGGCCGCGAAGCCGCCGTCGGGATGGCCCGGATGCGCGGCGGCGGGCAGCGCCACGGCAAGGGTCGCAAGCGCGGCGACCGCACCGCCCAGGCGCGTGCGCGGACGCGGGGACGGGCCTTCGTGACGCACGCGGGTGTTCGTGTTGTCGTTCCATTTCATGGCTTTCCCTTTCACTGGTCAAGTAATCCCTGCTCGCGGATGAAGCAAACGACGGTGTCCACGCCCTCGCCCGTGCGCAGATTCGTGAACACGAACGGCCGCGCCCCGCGCTGGCGCTGCGCGTCGCGCGCCATCACGTCCAGGTCGGCGCCCACGTGCGGCGCGAGGTCCGTCTTGTTGATGATGAGAAGATCGGAGCGCGTGATGCCGGGTCCACCCTTGCGCGGAATCTTTTCGCCGCCCGCCACGTCGATGACGTACAGGGTGAGGTCCGACAGCTCGGGGCTGAACGTGGCCGCGAGGTTGTCGCCGCCGGATTCCACCAGCACGAGTTCCAGTGCCGGAAAGTCCGCCTGCAGCCGCGCGATGGCCTCCAGGTTGATCGACGCATCCTCGCGGATCGCCGTGTGCGGACACCCGCCCGTCTCCACGCCCATCAGCCGCTCGGGCGGCAGCGCGTTCGCGCGCAGCAGAATTTCCATGTCTTCGCGCGTGTAGATGTCATTGGTGATCACGGCCATGTCGTAGCGGTCGCGCATGCGCCGGCACAGCATCTCGCACAGTGCCGTCTTGCCGGAACCGACCGGTCCGCCGATGCCGACCCGCAGGGGATTCGATGTCATTGCTTTACCTCTTTCAGGAACGGTACAACCGCCCATGCTGCACTTCGTGCCGCATCGACAGCATGGACAGGCCGGGCGACCAGTTCGACAGGTCCGCATCGGGCAAGGCGCGGGCCGTCACGGCCGCGCGTTCGAGATCGGGCCGCAGCGACAGCAGCAGGCGCTGCCCCGCCACCTGCCCCAGCGGCACCGACTTCACGCACACGAGCACCTGGTTCTCGGCCCACGCGAACAGCATCGCCAACACTGCCTCTTCATGCGGGACGTCGAGGGCGTCGACGGCGCATGCGTAGGCGGCCGGCAGCGTCACCTCGTCGCCGAGCAGGCTCACGTCGGCCACGCCCAGTTCCGCGATCAGCCGCGTGAGCGAATAGCCCATCTGGACGGTCTCGGCGCGCGACTCGGCCGTGTCGCGCGACGCGAGGAAGCAGGCGCTCCACTCTGCAATGGCCGCGGTATCGCGCGCGGCGAACGCGCTCAACAAACGCCACAGCAGCGGCGCGTCCCAGCGCGCCAGCACCTCGTCGAGATAGCGCACGAGCCACGCGTGCGCGCTCGCCGCATCGTGCACGCGGCCTGCCTCGATGGCCGTCTCCAGGCCCTGCGAATAGCTGTAGCCGCCGATCGGCAGCGCCGGGCTCGCGAACTGCAGCAGGTGCAGCAGGCTCGCGGCGTTCATGCGTCCGCCGGCCGGTGGATCTTCTGGCGCAGCGGCACGGGCGCCAGCAGGCCGCGGTGATCGTGATGGCCGTGGCCGCCCGCATACGCGCCCGCTTCCGGTTCGAATTTCGCCTGCTCTTCCTCGACGTGCGCGCCCAGGCCGACCACCATGTCCTTCAGCACCGGATCGACGCGGATCCGCAGCCAGCCCGCGCCGACCTGCGTCTGCGTGTGGCGGTTCCCGAGGTGGAAGGCGCATCGCGCGAGCAGCGTCGGGTTCGCGCAGCGCACGAGATACGTCGGCTCGGGTGCGGCGACGACCCGCACGACGCGTCCGTCTTCCCCCGTGAGCAGGTCGCCGTCGCGCAGCACGGCGCCGCGTACGAGGAACAGGGCGACTTCCTCGCCGGATACGAGCCGCGCGCGCTGGCGGCACCTTTCGCGCTGGTCGTACGGCAGCTCGAGCAGGTCGTGGACGGTGTCCGCGTGGGCGATCTTCGTATGCAGTGACATCATGATGGCTCCGGATGATCAGAACAGGAAATACCGCTGCGCGAGGGGCAGCACCCTGGCCGGCTCGCACACGAGCAGGCGCCCGTCGGCGCGCACCTCGTACGTTTCCGGATCCACTTCCATGTGCGGCGTGGCCCCGTTGTGGACCATGTCGCGCTTGCGCAGTCCCCGCGTGCCGCGCACCGGGATCACGGTCTTCGCCAGCCCGAGCCCGCGCGCGATACCAAGGTCGAATGCGGCCTGCGACACGAACGTGAACGATTTGCGGAGCCCGCCGCCGAACGCACCGAACATCGGGCGATAGTGCACCGGCTGCGGCGTCGGGATCGATGCGTTCGGGTCGCCCATCAGGCTCGCCGCGATCATCCCGCCTTTCAGGATCATCGACGGCTTCACACCGAAGAACGCGGGCCGCCACAGCACGATGTCGGCGATCTTGCCCGGCTCCAGCGAGCCCACCGCATGCGAAAGACCGTGCGCGATGGCCGGGTTGATCGTGTACTTGGCCACGTAGCGTTTTACGCGCGCATTGTCGCTGCGGGACGTATCGCCTTCCAGCGGGCCGCGCTGCACCTTCATCTTGTGCGCCGTCTGCCACGTGCGCGTGATGGTCTCGCCCACGCGGCCCATCGCCTGCGAGTCGGACGACATCATCGAGATGGCGCCCAGGTCGTGCAGGATGTCTTCGGCGGCGATGGTCTCGCGGCGGATCCGCGATTCCGCGAACGCCACGTCTTCCGCGATGGCGGGGTCGAGGTGGTGGCAGACCATCAGCATGTCGAGGTGCTCGTCCAGCGTGTTCACCGTGTACGGGCGCGTGGGGTTCGTCGACGACGGCAGCACGTTGTCCTGGCCGACGGCGGCGATGATGTCCGGCGCGTGCCCGCCGCCCGCGCCTTCCGTGTGGAACGTGTGGATCGTGCGGCCCTTGAACGCGGCCAGCGTGGACTCCAGGAAGCCGGCCTCGTTCAGCGTGTCGGAATGCAGCGCGACCTGGATGTCCATGCGCTCGGCGACCGAAAGACAATTGTCGATCGCGGCCGGCGTGCTGCCCCAGTCCTCGTGCAGCTTCAGGCCGACGGCACCGGCCTCGATCTGCTCTTCGAGTGGCCGCGGCTGGCTCACGTTGCCCTTGCCGAAGAAGCCGAGGTTCATCGGGAACGCGTCGGCCGCCATCAGCATCGCGTGGATATGCCACGCGCCCGGCGTGCACGTCGTCGCCGCGGTGCCGACGGCGGGACCGGTGCCGCCGCCGAGCATCGTCGTGATGCCGGACATCAGCGCCTCGTCGATCTGCTGCGGGCAGATGAAATGGATGTGCGTGTCGATGCCGCCCGCCGTCACGATCATGCCCTCGCCCGCGATGATTTCCGTCGCGCCGCCGATGGCCAGCGTCACGCCCGGCTGGATGTCCGGATTGCCGGCCTTGCCGATGGCTGCGATCAGGCCGTCCTTGATGCCGATGTCGGCCTTGACGATGCCCCAGTGGTCGACGATGACGGCGTTCGTGATCACTGTGTCCATCACGTCCGCGCGCACACGCTGCGACTGGCCCATGCCGTCGCGGATCACCTTGCCGCCGCCGAATTTCACTTCCTCGCCGTAGATCGCGTAGTCCTTTTCGATCTCGATGACGAGCGCCGTGTCGGCGAGGCGGATGCGGTCGCCCGTCGTCGGTCCGTACATATCGGCATACGCCTGGCGGGAGAGCGCGGCCATCAGACGCCTCCTTCCACGCGGCCCTGGAAGCCGTGCACGATGCGCGCGCCGCCCAGGTCGACCAGTTCGACGGTCCGCCGCTGGCCCGGCTCGAAGCGCACGGCGGTGCCGGCCGCGATGTTCAGGCGCATGCCGCGCGCCTGCTCGCGTTCGAACTGCAGCGCATCGTTCGCTTCGTAAAAATGGTAGTGCGAGCCGACCTGCACGGGACGGTCGCCCGCGTTCGCGACGACGAGCGTCACCGTGCGGCTGCCCGCGTTGAGTGGGATGTCGCCATCCTCGAGGAAGTATTCGCCGGGGATCATGGGGCGCTCACGGGATCGGGTTGTGGACGGTGACGAGCTTGCTGCCGTCCGGGAACGTGGCTTCGACCTGGATGTCCGGAATCATCTCCGGCACGCCATCCATCACGTCCGCGCGCGTCAGGATCAGGGTGCCCTCGCTCATCAGCTCGGCCACGCTGCGGCCGTCGCGGGCGCCTTCCATGATCGCGGCCGTGATCAGCGCGACGGCTTCCGGGTAGTTCAGCTTCAGGCCGCGCGCGCGGCGGCGTTCGGCCAGCAGCGCCGCCGTGAAGATCAGCAGCTTGTCTTTTTCGCGTGGGGTCAGGTCCATGGCGATCCTTTACGTTTTCCAGATGCGCGGCGGCGTGGCCGGCCGGTCCAGCAGGTACGGCCGCAGCACCGTCCAGGCCCCCGTCAGCGCGGCACGGGCCCGTTCGCTGTCGTCGCCGAGGAAGCGCGCCACGAACACGTGCTTCACCTGGCTGACGGCGAGACCCGGATCGACGGCGCGCACCGCGTCCTGCAGACCCGCGGGCACGGGCTTGCCGACGGCGACGAGCGTCGCGCACACGCCGTGTCCATCCATGCCCAGCGGACTCGCGAGCAGCGCGGGCGTGGCGCCGCCCTGCTCCCGCCACACGGGCCGCCCGCCGACGCGGATGCGCGTGCGCTGCCCCACGCGGCCGCGCGTAAAACGTTCGCCGGACGCGCGCCGGCCGAAGCACAGCACCTCGCTGCCGATGTAGACGGCGCCCGGGGCCAGGTCGACGTCGTGCGCGAGCATCACGTCGGCGTGGTCGTACACGATGGTTTCCTGCGGCAGCCATTCGATCGCGGCGCCGGGACCGGCGGCCAGGTGCACGTCCTGGCGCGATGTGCGGCCGTTGGCGCGATACCACTTCGCGGCGCCGGGCGACGTGGCCAGCACGTGGCAGCCCGCCGGCACGTCGAGCGCGATGTCGAGCCGGTCGCCGCCGACGATGCCGCCGGGCGGATGCACGACGATCACGTGGCAGGCGCCAGGGCCTTCCGGGTACAGCGCCTTTTGCACGCGCAGCGGCCCGCGGTGCTCGCGTCGGACGAGCCGCGTGCAGCCGCCGTCACGGGCGAAGCCGAGGCGCAGGGAGGCGTGCCAGGTGGTGCAAGTTGGGTCGTCAAAGGGCATACCCGATGAGTTAGCACGATGCGTGCCACTCGCGGGACGGAGGAACCGGTGGACGCGGCGCACCAGCACGGCACCTGCGGCACCGGAACGGTGCAGGCGCACGCCCAGATCAGGTGATCAATATGATTTCGGCAATATCAAAGGTGAAGCCGGCAGACGGCCGCGCGTGGCGACCAGGGAGGGGGAAACAGAGGGTGTCCGCGGGCCCGACCGGCGAAGAATGCCGGTCAAGCGGGCGAACCGGGGCTGGAAACGATCAGCGGCGGCGGCGCAGCGGGCGGGCGATACGGACCGGACGCAGGGCGCGTTCGCGGTCGGCGGCGCGCTTGTAGGCGGCCAGTTCGAACGTCAGCGCCAGGGCGATGCCGGCCGGGACAGCGGCGGCGAAGCCGAGGGCGAGCAAGGCGACGGTTGACAACAGAATAACGATAGTACTTGGGCGCGGCATGATATCCACCTTTTCTCTAAAACCGTGGTTCCATCCTGCCACAGCTGGGATTTGCTTGCAATCACGTGTCGTGCCGTGCGAGGGCATTCCAGGCATTTGCTGTACTTAAAAAGAGACGTCCGCTGAGCTCACTCAACAAAGTCGACGCGCGCAGACGGTCCAGCACCGGCCCCTTGACCTCGGCCAGGTGCAGCCGGACGTCGCGCCGGGCCAGGGCGCGATTCAATTCGAGCAACCCGAACAGCGCCGAACTGTCGATGGCGTTCACGGCCGACAGCACGAGCACGAGATGGCGCGCCTCGCGGTGCGCGGCCAGTTCTTCCTCGATGCGCTCGCTGACCGCTTCGATATTCCCGAAGAACAGCCCCGCGTCCACGCGCAGCAGCAGCAGGTTCGGGTCCGTCTCGGCCGCATACCGGTCGATGTTGCGGAAGTGTTCAGTGTGCGGAATCCGGCCCAGCACCGCGATGTGAGGCCGGCTCTCGCGCCAGATCATCGTCCCCAGCGACAGCAGCAGCCCCAGCACGACGCCCGCCTCCACCCCGAGCAGCAGGACGCCGCCGCTGGTGGCCAGCAGCGCGAGCGCGTCGGCGCGGTCGTAGTGCCATGCGGTGCGCAGGGTCGACCAGTCCAGCAGGCCGAGCACGGCGACGATGATCGTCGCGGCCAGCACGGGCAGCGGCAGCAGCGCGAGCCAGCCGGTGGGCAGCACGAGCGCGCCCGCGAGCAGCGCCGCCGTGATCACGCCCGCCAGCTGGGTGCGCGCGCCGGCCGCGAAGTTCACGGCCGAGCGCGACAGGCTGCCGGTCACGGGAAAGCCGCCGGACAGCGCGCTGCCGACGTTGGCCAGGCCCAGCCCCACGAGTTCGCGGTTCGTGTGCAGCTTTTCCGCGCGTTTCAGGGCCAGCGTCTGCGCACCCGACATCGCGATCAGGAAGCTCATGAAGCCGATCAGGAGGGACGGTTTCAGCAGTTCCTGCCAATGCGCAGCGGACGTCGCCAGGCTCAAGCCCGGCAGCCCGGACGGCACGGCGCCGATCACCTGCACGCCCATGCGGTCGAGGCGCATTGATGCCACGAGCGCGATGCCGCCCAGGACGAGCACCATCGGCGCCAACCGCGAGGTGACGTCGGCCGCGCCGGACGGCATGCCGAGCCGGCGCAGCAGCGGCGCCAGCCAGCGCCGCGCGAACAGCAGCAGCGCGATACTCCCGACGCCCAGCGCGGCGCTGGGACCGTGCACGTGGGGCAGCGCGCCGCCCAGCAAGGTGCGCACCTGCCCCAGCGAGATGACGACGGCGGAGCCCAGCGTGAAGCCGCTCATCACGGGACGCGAGAAGAAGTTGGCGAGGTAGCCCACGCGCAGCAGGCCGCACGCGAGCAGCACGGCCCCGGACACCAGCGCCAGCTGCGCCGCCAGCATGCCGTACAGCGCGCTGCCGGGCGATGCGAGGGGCGCCAGCGCCGACGCCGTCATCAGCGAGATGATCGCCATCGGCCCGACGGATTGCGAGGAACTGGTGCCGAACAGCGCGTACAGCAGCGGCGGCACGATGCTGGCATACAGGCCCGCGACGGGCGGCAGGCCGGCGACCAGCGCGTAGGCCATGCCCTGCGGGATCATCATCATGGCCACGACGATGCCGGCACCCACGTCGCCCGCGAGATCGCCGCGGCGGTACGCCCGCAGCCAGCCGAGCAGCCGCGGAGTCATCGACACCATGCTGCTCACTGCATCGCCAGTTCGACGCAGTTGCGGCCCGCCCGCTTGGCGCGCGCGAGGGCGGCGTCGGTGCGCTGCGTCAGCGAATCGCCGCTCTCCTGCTCGCCCAGCTGGGCCACGCCGAGGCTCACCGTCACGTGGTCGCAGCCGGGAATCTCCGCCTGCTCGATCGCCACCCGCACCTTTTCCGCCATTTTCAAACCGTCGATGGCGCTCGTGTGCGGCGCGATGATGTGGAATTCCTCGCCGCCCGAGCGCACGAGGATGTCGCTGGCGCGCAGCACGGCGCGCGTCGTGTCGGCGACGGTGCGCAGCGCCACGTCGCCGACGGGATAGCCGTAGGTGTCGTTGACCGCCTTGAAACGGTCGATGTCGAACGACAGCAGCGCGAGCGGCACGCGGTAGCGGCGGGCGCGCTTGATCTCTTTTTCCAGCAATTCCTCGCCGTGGCGGCGGTTCGCGACGCCGGTCAGCGCATCCGTCGTCGAGATGTACGTGAGGCGCGCCGTCAGGTGTTCGTTTTCCTGGCCGATGGCGACGAGGCGCAGGCCGAACGCGGCCAGGCGCGTCACGTCCTGCAAGGTCGCCCACTCGTCCGGCGTGAGTGCACGTGCGGCGCCGAACAGCAGCGACAGCGCGCCGCGCGGCGTGCCGGGACCGTCGGCGGGAATGGGCAGGCCCAGCGCCATCGCGACGCCGTGCGCGCGCAGGCCTTCCGCCAATGCCGGCTCGCCCGATTGTTCCGGGACCTCGATCAACGCCGCCGTGCCGCCCGCCGCGGCCAGCAGGCCGGGGAATGCGTGGCGCAGCGGTGCCTGCAGGAGGCGGTCCGTGCGCTGCAGCAGCGCGCCGAGCAGCAATCCTTCCGGTCCCTGCTGGGCTTCCAGTTGCAAATCGTTGCCGTCCTTGAGCAGGAAGACGCCCGCATGCAGCACGCCCGGCCACGCGCACAGCGCGGCGCACAAGGCTTCGGACAAAGTATGTGCATCTTCCGCCTCGTCCAGCGCGGCCTGCACGCGGGCGCGCAGGTCCAGCAGGGTGCGCAGGCCGGCGGCGTCGCTCGCCGGCGCTTCCGGCTGCGCGCGGCGCGTGCCCACCGCGGCGCGCAGCGCGGCCGCGTCGAGCGGCGTGACGGCATAGTGCACGGGGCCGTGCGCCATCAGCGCGGGCAGCCAGGCGGCACCGGCGAACGGACACAGCAACAGCACGGGTGCGCCGGCGCGGCGGGCGACGAGGTCGCTGAGGGCTTCCGCGTCGATGCTGGGCTCGAATCGGTCGAGGTCGATCACGAGCAGGTCCGGCTGCTCCCGCGCCATCAGGCTCGCGGCGACGTCGGCGCTGTCGGCCAGGTACAGGCGTGCGAACAGGGAGGCGCAGGCGTCCCCGAATTCGGCGCGCCGTTGCGCCATCGGACTCAGGTATATCGCGGTCTGCTCTAGCATGAATCACCTCTGGAATACTTTGTTACGCTAACAAGTTTGCCACAAAGCACCTGTAACAGCCAGCAAATGCGCGCAATGTGTGGAAGCGCACCGTCAGCGCGTCCTCGGGGCGGGAATACTGGCGGAATCATGCACAAGGAGAGCACCATGGCAACACAGGACGACGCAGCGAACAAGCAGAAAGCCATCCAGAACCGCCAGGACCAGCACGACGCCAGCATGCAGAAGGGTGACCAGGGCTCGGGTGGCGCGGCCCAGACGGGGATCCAGCAGCCCAGCGGCGACTTCCCCGCCCAGCACCTGGCCAAGCCGGGCATCGAAGCCCAGATGGAACTGAAGCCGAAGTTCATGGCCGAGCACTACAAGGGCAGCGGCAAGCTGGCCGGCCAGGTCGCCATCGTGACCGGCGGCGATTCCGGCATCGGCCGCGCCGTCGCGATCCTGTTCGCGCGCGAAGGCGCCGACGTCGCGATCCTGTACCTGAACGAACACGAAGACGCGGCCGAGACGCAGCGCCTGATCGAGGCCGAGGGCACGAAATGCGTGACGGTCGCCGGCGACGTCAAGGATATGGAATTCTGCCAGCAGGCCGTCGACCAGATTGTCGCCAGGTGGGGCCGCCTCGACGTCCTGGTGAACAACGCCGCGTTCCAGGAACACGCCGAGTCGCTGCTCGACCTGACGGAAGACCGTTTCGACGAGACGATGCGCACGAATATCTACGGCTACTTCCACATGGCGAAGGCCTGCCTGCCCTATATGAAGCGCGGTGCCTCGATCATCAACACGGGCTCCGTGACGGGCCTGAAGGGGTCGAAGAAGCTGCTCGACTATTCGACGACCAAGGGCGCCATCCACGCCTTCACGATGTCCCTCGCCGCCAACCTGCTGGACCAGGGCATCCGCGTGAACGCCGTCGCGCCCGGCCCCGTGTGGACGCCGCTGAACCCGGCCGACCAGTCGCCGGAAGACATCACCAAGTTCGGCCAGAGCACGACGTTCGGCCGTCCCGCGCAGCCGGAAGAACTGTCGCCGGCGTACGTTTATCTGGCGTCCAACGTCTGCTCGGGCTATGTGACGGGCGTCGTGCTGCCGATCACGGGGTCGGTGGGCGAATAATTCTCATCCAGGGAGCTCAAAATGGCACGCAGCATGTGGAAGGGTGCGATCAGCTTCGGACTGGTGCACATCCCGGTCGAGATGTATCCGGCGGCGAGCGACCAGGGGCTCGACCTGTCGATGCTCGACCGGCGCGACTTCGCGCCGATCGGCTTCAAGCGCTACAACAAGGCCACCGGCAAGGAAGTCTCCTGGGACGACATCGTCAAGGGCTACGAGTACAGTGACGGCGAATACGTCGTGCTGTCCGACGAGGACCTGCGCCGCGCCAACCCGGAAGCGACGCAGACGATCGACATCATCGCGTTCGTGAACGCCGAGCAGGTCCCGCTGATCTACTACGAACAGCCCTACTACCTCGCGCCCGGCAAGGGCGGCGACAAGGTCTATGCGCTGCTGCGCGAGACCCTGCGCGACGTCGGCAAGATCGGCATCGCCAACGTCGTCATCCGCGTCAAGCAGCACCTTGCCGCCCTCGTCTGCGTGGGCGACACCATCGTGCTGAACACCTTGCGCTACCCGGACGAGATCCGTCCCACCGACGAGCTGAAAATCCCGGCGGCGGACGCGAAGGCGGCGCAGGTCACGGAGAAGGAATTGCAGATGGCCAGGGCGCTCGTCGAAGGCATGAGCGAGAAATGGAAGCCGCAGCAGTATCACGACACGTACCGCGAGGACGTGATGGCGCTGATCAAGAAGAAGATCGCCGCCAACCAGACCAAGACGCTCACCGAACCGGAGCCGGAAGAAGAGAAACCCGCCAAGTCAAACGTCATCGACCTCGTCTCGCTGCTGCAGGCCAGCCTGGGCAAGAAGCCGGCCAAGGCCGCCGCGGCGGACGATGACGACGACGACGAGCCGCCGCCGTCGCGCAAGTCGAGAAAACCGGCGAAGGACGACGGGGATACCGACAAGGACACGGGCAATCGGCCGCCGCCACGCGCGCGCAAGGCGCCTTCGCATGCGGCCACGCACGCGAGCGCAAAACGTACGACGGCGGCCAAGTCGGCCGCGACGAAAACGGCGACGAAGACGGCGGCAAAGAAAACCGCCGCCAGGGCCGCGGCGATACCTGCAGCCAAAGCGGCGCCCGCGCGGCGCAGGAAGGCCGCCTGAGTGGATGTCGATACGCTGCTGGACCTGCTGCAATGGCCCGCGATGGCGGTCACGCTGGTGGCCGCCTTTCTCGTCGGCGCCCGTCACGCCAGGAAGCGCGTGATCGGGTTCTGGACCTTCATTCTCAGTAACGTGCTGTGGATCGTGTGGGGCGTGCACGACGAGGCGTGGGCGCTGATCGCGCTGCAGGCCGGCCTCGCCGCGATGAACGTGCGCGCGATCTTCCGCAACGAGCAGGGGGATCCGGTGGACGATACCCCGACACGTCGTTCCCGCGAAAGCGGGAACCCATACTGAGCCACTTATGTAGACTCGGCATGGATCCCCGCCTGCGCGGGGACGACGGCGTCTCCCTACTCTTTCTTTTCCGCCTTGAACCCCAGCGCCTTCATGGCCTTGGTGAGCGTGACCGCGCTCTTGTCGTAGCCCGCCCACGGCGCATTGCCCTCGTCCAGCCGGGTATGCACGTTCTTGACGGTCCAGTGGCTGCCCGACTTCAGCTTCGGCAGTTCTTCCCAGCGCACCGGCACGGAGATGCCCAGGCCGGGCCGCGCGCGCGCCGACCACGCGGCCACCGTCGTCGCCCCGCGGCCGTTGCGCAGGTAGTCGATGAAGATGCGGCCGACGCGATTCTTCGCGCCGCTCTTGGCGGAGAAGCGGTCCGGGATCGTCTTCGCCAGGTGGGTCACGATCGCGCGCGAGAAATCCTTCACCGTGTCCCAGTCCAGCCTGGGCTTCAGCGGCACGACCACGTGCAAGCCCTTGCCGCCGCTCGTCTTGAGGAACGGGTTCAGGCCCAGCTCCTGCAAGAAGGCGCGCATCAGCTGGGCCGCTTCCCGCACCTTGGAAAAGTCGACGCCCTCGCCCGGGTCGAGGTCGAACACCATACGGTCCGGCGTGTCGTAGTGTTTCGCCGTCGCGTTCTGGCTGTGGATCTCGACGACATTCCACTGCGCGCTGGACAGCAGGCCTTCGATCGTCGCGATCTCCGTCATGCGCGGGTGGTCCGGGTCCAGCGCCTGGTCCATCTGCGCGACGCCGGGCATCTTCGCGGTGTCGACGACGTGCTTCTGGAAGAACAGCTCCTTGCCCACGCCATCGGGCGCGCGCACCAGCGAGACGGGGCGGCCCTTCAGGTGTTCCATCATCAGCTCGCCGACGAGCGCGTAATAGCGCACCATCTCGACCTTCGTGACGCCGCTCTCCGCATCCATCACGCGGTCGCCGTGCGTCACCTTGAACGTGGCGGGAAGATTGCCCGGCAGGCCGCTCTGTGGCTCGGCCTTCTTCGTCGTCCGCTTGCGGGTGGGTTTCGCATTCTCCACGGGGACCTCCTGCATGTGCCTGGGCAGTTCGCGCACGACGCTCCTCGCCGGCTTGTCCTTGCGCAGGCCCTGGAATACGGGGTGGCGGATGGAGTCGGTGGCCGTCCACTCCGAGAAGCTGACTTCCGCGACCAGCTCCGGCTTCACCCAGTGGTTCGTCCGTCCCGGCACGGCGCGCGGCGGGAATGGATTCTCGTCCGTCTCGATCGCTTCCAGCACCTCGCGCATGTGGCGCAGCGATGCGCCGTTGAACCCGCTGCCGCAGTTGCCCGCGTAACGCAGCACGCCATCCTTGTCGTAGTAACCGAGCAGCAGCGAGCCGATGCCCGTGCGGGCGCCATGCGGATCGGTGTAGCCGCCGATGACGAATTCCTGGCGCTGGCCGCATTTCAGCTTGATCCACTCGGGCGAGCGGCGCGTGACGTAGCGCGAGTCCTTGCGCTTGCCGATCACACCCTCCAGCCCGATCTGGCACGCGGCCACGACGAGCTGCGCGGGGTCCGTGCCGAATTCTGCGGAGAAGCGCACCGTGTCCGACGGCCGCGCCGCCAGCGCCTCCTGCAGCAACGGACGGCGCTCGTCGAGCCGCACGTCGCGCAGGTCGTAGCCCTTGAGGTACGGGGCGTCGAACAGGAAGTAGACGATCTGCGCGCTGTTGGAGCCGTCGAAGGCCAGCTGCAGCAGGTTGAAATTCGGCTTGCCGTTCTCGTCGTGGACGACGATCTCGCCGTCGTACCAGCCGTCCGGCAGTTTCATCCGGCGAATCTCCTGCTGCAGCGGTTTCAGCTTGTCGGTCCAGTCGTTACCGTTGCGGGTGACGAGGCGGACGTCCTTGCCCTGCACGCGCGTGACCATGCGGTAGCCGTCGAACTTGATCTCGTAGATGTAGTTCTCCGGATCGGCGGGCGGGCCGTCGACGAGGGTCGCCAGTTCGGGCGTCAGCGTCTCGGGCAGCTCGGCCTTGACGGCGCCGGCGGGCATGGCGCCGCGCTTTGCCTGCGCCGCCTTTTTCGGCGCCGGCTTGTCTGCCTTCAGTTCCTCCACCTTCGCCTCGGCGCCATGCTCCGGCATCGGCAGGTCCTTCACGCTGTCGGGGAACTCGTCGACGACGGAAAACTCGGCGGCCGGTTTCGCGTACTCGTCGTTTTCCTTGATGAGCAGCCACGGTTCCTGCTTGTCGTCCTCGTGGCCGCGCAGGCGCACGAGGACCCAGCGGCCGTGCATCTTGTGGCCGTGCATCTCGAACTTGATCTCGCCCTTTTCATAACCCTGGCGCGGGTCGCCGACGGGTTCCCACGTCCCTTTATCCCAGATGATGACCTTGCCCGCGCCGTACTGGTGCGGCGGGATCGTGCCTTCGAAATCGGAATACGAGATGGGGTGGTCTTCCACGTGCACGGCCATGCGGCGGTCGTGGGTGTCGTAGCTGGGGCCTTTCGGTACGGCCCAGCTCTTCATGACGCCGTCCAGTTCCAGACGGAAATCGTAATGCAGGCGCGAGGCCCAGTGCTTCTGGATCACGAAGGTGAGGAGACCTTTGCTGGCCTCCCCACCCTCTGCGGGCTCGGCAGTGATCTTGAAATCGCGCTTGGCCTTGTACAGCTTTAACGGGTCGGGCATGGCATCACCTCTGCAGTGTGTGCCTTAGTGTAGGCAGTAGCTGCAGACGCGACTGTTCGCCAGTTAACCCACGTTATTTGCGCTCCGATGCGCTCGCGTCGCGCGCCGCGCGGAACTCGGAGTCCTTCGACCAGTTCGGCCAGGCGCCCGAATCGGCCAGGTCGCGGCCCACCGAGTACAGCACGCCGAGGTCGCGCGCCATGCCGGTGAACGGCCACGAGGCGCTCCATTCGTCGGCCGGCTGGTGGTACGCGACGGACACGTATTTGTCCTCGGCGGCCTTGCCCGCTGCGACGCCGCCCTGCTCCCAGTCCTCGCCCGAACCGAACGAGATCGCCGGGACGCCGTGCTTGGCGAACGGGAAGTGGTCGGAACGGAAGAAGTGGCCCGCTTCCGGTTTCGGATCGGCCGAGTAGCGGATGCCGTTCTGCCTGGCCTTCGCGACCAGCCGGTCGAGCAGGTCGAGCTTGGCGCTGCCGGAGATCGTGAAGTCGCGCGACGGACCATACGGGCTCAGCGCGTCCATATTGATCACGCCGACCGTCTTGCCCAGCGGGTAGACCGGGTTGTTCGCGTAGTATTCCGAGCCCAGCAGGCCCTTCTCTTCCGCCGTCACGGCCAGGAAGACGACGCTGCGTTTCGGTGCCGGGGCCTTGGCATAGGCGCGGCCCAGTTCCAGCAGCGCGGCGATCCCGGTGGCGTTGTCGACGGCGCCGTTGTAGATCTTGTCGCCCTTCGCGTCCGGCAGGCCGACGCCCAGGTGGTCCCAGTGGCCGCTATAGATCACGACCTGGTCCGGGTGCTCGCTGCCCGGACGCACGGCCAGCACGTTCTTCGACGTGATGACCTTGGCGTCGACGGCGTAGTGCGCGGACATCGTCACGCCCTTCAGCTCGACCGGCTTGAAGGTGCGGGCCTGCGCCTGCTTCTTGAGCTTGTCGAAGTCCAGGCCGGCATGCTTGAACAGGTCGACGGCGACGTCGCGCTGGATCCACGCTTCCACCGGCGCGTGCGCTTCCAGCGGGTTCTTGCGCACGATGTCGTACTGGACGTTCGTGTTCGAATTCTTCACCGTGGCCCAGCCGTACGATGCCGGCGCGGTCTCGTGCACGATCAGCGTGCCGAGCGCGCCGCGGCGGGCCAGTTCCTCGAATTTATAGGTCCAGCGGCCGTAGTAGGTCATGGCCTTGCCGCCGAAGTCGCCCTTGCCCGTCTCGAAGTCCGGGTCGTTGATCAGCACGACGGCCAGCTTGCCCTTCAGGTCCTGGCCCTTGAAGTCGTCCCACTTGCGTTCCGGTGCCGTCACGCCATAGCCGACGAACACGAGCGGCGCATTCTTGAAGTCGACGCTCTTCGCGCCCGTCATCGCGGCGCGCACGGCGACTTCATTACCCTGCGTGAAGGTCTTCGTGGTGCCGCCGGCGGTCACGGACACGTCGACCGGGCCGCTGATCTCGAAGCGGCCCAGCGGGACGTCCTGCGTCCAGCCGCGCTTGCCGTCGACGAGATCGCCGCCCGGCTGCAGGCCGGCCTGCTTGAACTGGTCGATGATGTAGTTGACGGTCTTCGTCTCGCCGGCCGTGTTCGGGCCGCGGCCTTCGAACTCGTCGGACGACAGGACTTTCACGTCCTGCGACAGGATTTTCGGATCGATGTGGACGGCGTCTGCGGCCTGGGCGGCCAGCGCCGCGGTGGCGAGCGCGATGGCAGTCAGGGTGGTACGGAGGGAAGTTTGTGGTCTCACGAGCGGTCTCTTGGGCGTCGAATTATTGGATGGGCACGGATAGTGCCGCCAAAGTATCGTTCGAATGATTTCCACTGTCAAACATCGTTCCGACAAAAGGATTTCCGTACGTACACTTGTAACGGGATGTAAAGCATCGTCAACCACCCGCCGCACGGCCGCGTTTCTGGCCCAGTAGCACCCCTTAACGACACCTGAAGGAAACACCGCCATGAACAAAATCGTCGCTACCCTGATCGCAGGCCTGTTCGCCACCTCGGTGTACGCCCAGACGACCGCCACCCCGGCCACGACCCATGCAGAAATGAAAGCCGACAAGAAGGCCGCGAAGGCGGAAGCCAAGGAAGAAAAGGCCGACGTGAAGGCCGACGCGAAGCTGGAGAAGAAAGCCGCGGAAGCCAATGCGGACGTCGCCGTCGCCAAGGCCGACGCCGCGAAGACGAAAGCCAAAGCACACAAGAAAGCCGCCAAAGCCAAGGCGGAAGCCGCAGCCGACAAGGCCGAGGCACACGCAGACCAGAAAGCCGCCGCTGCCAAGTAAGCCCCTCCGGCAGCGCATAACCGGCTCAAGCCCCTCCATCCTCCGAAGACAGGGTTCGCCCTGTCTTTTTTTCGTCCGCGATCTACAATGGCAGTCCGTTATCAGCCGGGACTACCATGCACGACATCGTCTTCCTCGATCGCGACAGCCTGATCGCGAACATCCGCACACCCTCCTTCGAGCACCGCTGGCGCGACTACCCCGCCACGAACGCGAACGAGGTCGTCGAACGCCTGCACGGCGCCACGATCGCCATCACGAACAAGGTGCCGCTGCGCGCGGACGCGATCGCGCAACTGCCGGACCTGAAGATGATCGCCGTGGCCGCGACGGGCACGGACAATGTGGACCTCGCCGCCTGCCGCGAACGGGGCATCGTCGTCGCGAACATCCGCAACTACTCGCTGGTCTCGGTGCCCGAACACTGCTTCGCGCTGATCCTCGCCGTGCGCCGCAACCTGCGCGCCTACGTGGCCGACGTCGAGGACGGGCGTTGGGAGGCGTCGACGCGTTTCTGCCTGCTCGACTACCCGATCGGCGACCTGGCCGGCAGCCGCCTCGGCATCGTCGGCTATGGCGCGCTGGGGCGCCGCGTCGCCCAGATCGCGCGCGCGTTCGGCATGGAGGTCGCCGTCACGTCGCGCTCGCCCGTGGCGGACACGGACGTCGTGCAACTGCCGCTGGACGAGCTGCTGGCCACGTCGGACGTCGTCAGCCTGCACCTGCCGCTGACGGACCAGACCCGCCACATGATCGGACCACGCGAGCTCGCGGCCATGAAGAAGAGCGCCATCCTGGTCAACACGGCGCGCGGCGGCCTCGTCGACGAAGCGGCGCTGGCGCGGGCGCTCACGGAGGGCACGATCGCCGGCGCAGGGTTCGACGTCCTGAGCAAGGAGCCGCCCGTGCCCGACAATCCGCTCTTGCAACTGCGTCTGCCGAACTTCGTGCTGACGCCGCACGTGGCGTGGGCCAGCGGCGGCGCGATGCAGACGCTGGCCGACATGCTGGTCGATAATCTCGAGGCGTGGGTGGCCGGGAAGCCGACCAACGTGGTCTAACCGTCCGCCCGCAGCGGCAGCTCGATGATGAACACCGTGCCGTGGCCGGGCCGGCTCTCGACCCGGATCGTCCCCTGCAGCAGCGTGGTCACGAGGTTGTAGGCGATGTTGAGGCCGAGGCCCGTGCCGCCCTGTCCCATGCGCGTCGTGAAGAATGGATCGAAGATGCGCGACAAGTGCTCCGGCGCGATGCCGCGGCCGTCGTCGGCGAATTCGATGCGCACGCGGTCGCCGTCCAGCGGCCGGGCATCGATGCGCATGTGGCCGCCCGGCGCGTCGAACGCGTGCAGCAGCGCGTTGTTGATGAAATTGATGACGACCTGGCCGAACGGGCCGGGATAGCTGTCCATCGCAATGCCGGCCGGGACCTGCAGGTCGAGCGTGTGGCCGGCACGGCGCACCTGGTTCATCATCGTCGCCGCGATCTCGTGGCAGGCCTGGTCCAGGTCGAAGCGGCGCCGCTGCGTGCTGGCCTGGTCCACCGACACCTGCTTGAAGCTGTTCACGAGGTCGGCCGCGCCGTGCAGGCTGCGCACGATGAGGCCAGCCGCTTCGCGCGCCGCCGCGATCCACGTCTCCAGGTCCGATTTCTTCAGCGCGTTGTGCGCGAAGCGGTCGGCCAGCGCGTTCGTCTTTTCTTCCAGGGTGCTGGCCATCAGCAGGCTGTTGCCGATCGGGGTGTTCAATTCGTGCGCGACGCCCGCGACGAGGGAGCCGAGCGACGCGAGTTTTTCGCGCGCGGCCAGCTGGGCCTGGGTTTCCTTCAGCTGGCGGTAGGCGTCCGCATTGTCCAGCGCGACGCCGACATAGGACGCCAGGGTGCTCAGCATGTCGAGCTGCACGTTCTGGTACGCGCCGGGCCGGCCGCTCTGCACTGTGATCACGCCCAGCACGCGCTGGCCCACGAGGATCGGCACGAACATCAGCGAGCGCGGCGCCGGCGGCGTGTCGGCGTCCGTGCTGGCGGGATCCGCGCCCAGCACGTCGCGCACGAGTCCCGCGAACCGGGCGTAGTCGCGCGCCAGGTCGCCGATCAGGATCTCCTCGCCCGTCGCGAGGCAGTATTCGCCGAGGCCGCGCACGCGCGCGGGGAGGCGTCCCTGTTCGGGCACGCGGCGGCCGTCGGCGACGACGTACGGGTAGTCGATCGGCCCGTCCACGCGCGCCACGCCGATCGCGAACAGCGGCGCGTCCATCAACTGGCGCACCTGGCCGTACACGTTGGCCATGATCGCCTCGCCGTCGAGGTTCGCCGTCAGTTCGCGCCCGATGTCGGACAGCAGGGCGATGTTGCGGCGCGCCTGCTCCACCGCTTCCTTCTGCGCCTCGGCCTCCTGCTTGCGCTTTTCCGCCTGCTCCTTCTGCAGCACCAGTTCCGCCGTGCGCGCGCCGACCTGGCGTTCCAGGCGCGCCTTCTGCTGCACCAGCGCGCGCACGCGCAAGCGGTACAGCGCGACGGCGATGGTCGCCAGCACGGTCGCCACGAGCAGGCGGAACCACCACGTCATCCAGAACGGGGGCGGGATCGAGATGTTCAGGGTAGCCGGACGTTCGCTCCACACGCCGTCCTTGTTGGCGGCCTTCACCTCGAACACGTACTCGCCCGGATCGAGGTTCGTGTAGGTGGCGAAGCGCTTGCGGGCGTCCGTCTCGGTCCAGTCCTGGTCGAAGCCGAGCAGCCGGTAGGCATAGCGGTTCGCCTGCGGATCGGCGTAGTGCAGCGCGGCGAATTCCAGGGTGAACACGGAATCGCGGTGGCTCAGGCGGATGGCGCGCAGGCGGTCGACGGCGACGGGCAGCGCGCGCGGCCGGTTGAACACGAGGAAGTCGGTGATGACGACGGCGGGCGGAAACGGGTTGTCGTGGATGTCCTCCGGCTGGAACGACGTCATGCCGTTGATGCCGCCGAAATGCAGCTCGCCGTCCGCGCCGCGCGCCGCCGAGCCGACGAAGTACGAGCCGTCCGTCAGGCCGTCCTTGGCCGTGTAGTTCTTGTAGCGCCCCGTCTCCGGATCGACGCGGGTCAGGCCCGTCGTCGTGCTGACCCAGATCTGGCCGTTGCCGTCTTCGAGGATGCCGCCGATCGGCACTTGCTCGCGCGTGGGCGCGACGGGAAACCTGCGGAACGCCGTCTTGCCGCCGGGCTCCCGCTGCATGCGGTGCAGGCCGCCCGCGGTGCCGACCCACAGGTCGCCGCGCGCTGACTCCTGCAGGTAATAGACGCGGTTGTGGCCCAGGCTCGCGGGGTCGCGCGCGTCGTGGCGGAAGTGCGTGAACGTGTTCGTCGCGCGGTCGTAGCGGTCGAGGCCATTCTCGGTGCCGATCCAGATCGTGCCGGCACGGTCCTCGAACACGGCGAAGCCATAGTTGTCGCCCAGGCTGGCCGGATTCGCCGGATCGTGACGCCAGCCGTGCAGCGTGCCGTCCGCCTCCAGCATGAACAGGCCGCCGCGCGTGACGACCCACAGCGCACCGGTGCGGTCGAGCGTGAGCGCCTGGACCCAGTTGGCGCCCGCCTCGCGCCCCAGCGGCACGGGGGTAAAACGGCCGGTCGCCGGATCGCGCCACGACAGGCCGCTGGGCGAGCCAACCCACAAGCGCCCCCGTCCCGGCAGCACGCTGCTGACCGTGTCGTCCGGCAGGCTGGCGGGGTCGCGCGGATCGTGGCGCAGCATGTCCACGCGGCCGCTTTCGGGATCGAGGTGCAGGATGCCGCCGCCGGTCGTGCCCAGCCACAGGCGGCCGTCGGCGCCGACGGCGATGCTGCGGATCTTGCGCGCGCTGCGCGGGTCCGCCACCTGCCCCGGCAACAGCGCGAAGCGGGAAAAGCCGCCGCTGGCGAGGTCCGCGCGACTGACGCCGCCGAACATCGTGCCCGCCCACAGCGTCCCCGTGCGGTCGACCCAGATCGACATGACCCGGTTGTCGGACAGCGTGTGGCGGTCGAGGGGCTGGCTGGTGTAGCCGATGAAGCGCCCGGTCGTCGGGTCGCGCCATTTGAGGCCGTCGAGTTCCGAGCCCACCCACAGCGTGTTGCCCTGGTCGTGGTACAGCGACTGCACGCGGCCGTCGTCCATGCCTTCGTCGGCACCGACATGGTGGCGCTGCGGCGCACCCTGGCCGATGCGCCACGCTTCCAGGCCGGCGTCGGTGCCGATCCACAGCGTGTCGCGCGGGCCCATCGACAACGCGGCGACCGCATTGCGCTTGCCGGTGTCGATGTCGTAATGGGCGAAGCGGGCGGCGCCCGCCGGCAGGTGGTCGAGACCGACGCCGGTGCCGACCCACAGGCCGCCGCGCGGGTCGAGGGCGAGCGCCGTGACGCGGTCGTCGCGCAGGCTGCCGGGATCCCGGCCATCGTGGCGCAGCGTGCGCAGCGCGCCCGTCGCCGGATCGACGTGCACGACGCCGTCGCTGGTGCCGACCCACAGGCCGTTGGCGCCATCGCCGATGATCGCGGTGACGGCGCTGTTGCGCGCATTGCGGTCGGTGCCGGCCAGCAGCGGCACCCGGATAAACTTGCGGCTCGCGGGATCGAAGCGCGCGAGTCCGCCGCGCGTGCCGAACCACAGCCGGTTCTGGCTATCCTCGTACGCGGCCTGCACGTAGTTGTCGGCCAGGCTGGCCGGGTCGTTGGGGTCGTTGCGGAAGACCTGGTTGCGGTAGCCGTCGAAGCGGTTCAGGCCCGCCTGCGTGCCGAACCACATGAAGCCGTCGTGATCCTGCAGGATCGCGAGGACGGATTCCTGCGACAGTCCTTCTTCAAGCCCGATGCGCTCGAAACGCAGGCTGCGCGGACTGCCCGCCAGCGCCAGCGAGCACACGCAGGCCAGCAGCAGGCCGCACAGGATGCGCCGCAGCGCTTGGTTGACGGATGGGAGGAGTTCGGGTTTCCAGGACACAGGGCTAATCTACCAGAACCCCCGAAAATGTTGAATTAAATTAAGACTTCCTCATTCGTCATGCCACTGCTATAATGCGTGCATCGGGCGGCTGTAGCTCAGCTGGATAGAGTACTTGGCTACGAACCAAGGGGTCGTGGGTTCGATTCCTGCCAGCCGCACCAACTTATACGAAAGGCCAGATCGCAAGATCTGGCCTTTTCCATTTGCTGCGCCACATCTCATCATGTCCGACCAGCTCATCATTCGCCCCCTCGATCCCCAGGACCTCGCCGGCTGGCGCCCGCTGTGGGACGGCTATAACGCCTTCTACGGACGCAGCGGCCCGACGGCCCTGCCCGAATCCATTACGCAAGTCACGTGGCACCGGTTCTTCGATCCGGCCGAGCCCGTGCACGCGCTGGTCGCCGAGGCATCCGGCCGTATCGTCGGCCTCGCCCATTACATCTTTCATCGCAGCACGACGCGGTTGCACGACGTCTGTTACCTGCAAGACCTGTTCACCGCACCCGACAGGCGTGGACTGGGCGTCGGCCGACAATTGATCGAAGCCGTCTACGACAAGGCGCGCGCGGCCGGCAGTTCGCGCGTGTACTGGCAGACGCACACGGACAATGCGGCCGGGCGCGCGCTCTACGACAAGGTCGCGCGGCATCTGGGCTTCATCGTGTACACGCACGAGCTGTAACGCGCTTTGCCAAACTGGAAACCGCTGCTATAATGCGTGCCTCGGGCGGCTGTAGCTCAGCTGGATAGAGTACTTGGCTACGAACCAAGGGGTCGTGGGTTCGATTCCTGCCAGCCGCACCAGCTTATACGAAAGGCCAGATCGCAAGATCTGGCCTTTTTCATTTTGCGCCCCCCTCTTCCGCATCCGGCTGAGCGGACCCGACCCGGATGCCCCGCCGCGCCAGCGCCTCGCGCAGCAGGAATTCGATCTCCGCGTTCACGCTGCGCAAATCGTTGGCGGCCAACCGCTGCAACTGCTCCCACAACGCGGGATCGATCCGCAGCGGATAGGACTTCTTGCCGGGACTTGCCATCGACGCACCGCCTCAGTTGTACAGGGTGCCTGCATTGATGATGGGCTGCGCGTCGCGGTCCGAGCACAGCACGACCAGCAGATTGCTGACCATCGACGCCTTGCGTTCCGCGTCCAGCTCGACGATCTCGCGCTCGGCCAGGCCTTTCAGGGCATCTTCCACCATCGTGACGGCGCCATGCACGATGCGGGCGCGCGCACTGATGATCGCCTGCGCCTGCTGGCGGCGCAGCATCACCTGGGCGATCTCGGGGGCGTAGGCCAGGTGCGTCAGCTTCGCATCCAGCGTTTCGACGCCCGCCGCCTCGAAGCGCGCCGTCAGTTCCACGCTGAGCGCGTGCGCCACTTCCGCCGCGCCGCCGCGCAGGGTCGTTTCGCCCGGCGCGAGGTCCTCGCCCTCGTCGTACGCGTATTGCGCGGCCAGGTGGCGCAGCGCCGCCTCGGCCTGCACGCTGACGTAGCGCTCGAAATCGTCGACCTCGAACAGCGCCTGCGCCGTATCGCGCACGCGCCAGACGACGGCGGCGGCCAGCTCCACCGGATTGCCCCGCTTGTCGTTGACCTTCAGCGTCGACATATTGAGGTTGCGCGCCCGCACGGTCAGCTTGCGTTTGCGATACAGCGGGAACGCCCAGCGCAGGCCCTCGCCGCGGTCCGTGCCCATGTAGCGGCCGAACAAGGTCAGCACGGCCGTCTCGTTCGGCTGCAGCATGTACAGCCCTGCGCATACGAACACGCCGGCAAGGACGAGCGCGATGCCCACCAGCGCCGCCCCGCCCGCCATACTGCCCAGAACGGACAGGTGGACCAGCCAGGCGCCGGCCAGGACGGCGAGGATGCCGCCGGCCAGGGCCAGGTAACCATTCATCGAAGAGAGCGGTATTTCGTGACGAGTGTGTGCGGACATGCAGGGTCCCATGAGGTTATATGAAAGTGATATCACTTTAGGATCACCTTTCCGCGTTGTCAAGCATTCCATTTTGTCATTCGGGGCAAGCCTGCTATAATGCGGCCTCGGGCGGCTGTAGCTCAGCTGGATAGAGTACTTGGCTACGAACCAAGGGGTCGTGGGTTCGATTCCTGCCAGCCGCACCAACTCATTACGAATGGCTCATAAAACGCATTGCGGTTTATGAGCCATTTTTCATTGATGCGGGCCGTTCTGCGACGTTTTCCGTCTTTTCGGTCTTTGCCGTTTTCTTGGACGCGCACCGCCTCGCCTCGCTCAATTCCATTACGCAATATTCTTGGCATTGCGGCGCCGCCTTTGTCCGATCTCGCCGGAAATGAATGTTCCACTGCAGCGATCTATCTCATCGTTTCGTTCTATCTTTCTTTAGATCACTTGATTAGAAACAACTATATCTGTCGAATAAATTTACATCGATCTTTTTTAACCAAGAGTTTCTAAATTAAATCGCTGTAAACACAAGGCTTCCATTTCCTGGCACGGTCATTGCAGCATTAATCATTGCATTACCACCCATCTGAAACCAGGGAGAAATCATGTTCCGCACGAATCTTCTAAAAGCCAGCGTAGCCTGCTCCATACTGTTCGCTGCACAAGGCGCATTTGCCGCCACGGTATCGTGTACGGGCGTATCGCCCGCCTACGATATCTCGGGCAAAGTCAGTAATACCAGTAATTGCGCAATTCTCTCGCCGATCGACGCCAACCAGAATGACAACAATCTCTCCACCATCAATTCCGGTGGCTTCTTCGGCATCTCGAACTGGCTGTTCGACGGGAAGTACGACAACATGGACTCGTCCGGAGGCAGCGACACCTCGGCACTGTTCAACTTCACCGGCAACAACGTGTCGGGCACCTACATCTATGCCGGCGGCTCCCCCGCACCGCAGGACGTGATGCTGATCTTCAAGGACGGCGACAATACCGACCTGGTCGGGTATCTGCTGAAGATGCCTTACGGCGGCACCTATTCGTCGCCGTTCACCGATCCGCCGTTCCCGCTGAATGGCGCCTCGACCGTGCACAATATCTCGCACATCTCCGTGTATTACCGGAATGGCGACGGATCGGGAGATTCGGGCGGCGGCGAAGTGCCGGAACCCGCGACACTCGCACTTCTCGGCCTCGGCTTGCTCGGCATGACCAAATTGCGCCGCAAAGGCTGATTTTCTCGGCCGCATTCCTCGCTCATTTCAAAGCCCACCGCCCGGTGGGCTTTTTTTATTCCAGGCTCATAAAAAACCTTGATTTGACTGCAAGTCGCTTTCCTTGTTTTTAATCGTTTCGCTTTTTCTGATTCCCTCTCTTTACCCCGGAATGTATTAATTTCATTATCACACCCATTTCACTTTCGATATTGAACTGTTGCGCCGACGCAATTAAATCGAGATACGCTTACATTTTCTTTCCATTTCGCAGTAAATTTATTTCCGGAAACGATTATGATTTCCCGAAACAGCTGAACGCTGCTTATTGAAAAGGGCAAAGCCCGCGAAAGCGGGTGACGCAAAGTCAACGGTCTAACGAGCTTAGGCTCCAAGACGGCAGGACTGCCAGATGCCAGCTTTCGATACGGGCCCCCGCCTGTCGCGACAGAACGTCATTGCGCACGATCCTGCTAATTTTTATCTCAAGGAATCGTACGTGATGAAGTCCGCACACACCTCCCTCAGCCTGCTGCCGATGTTGATCGCCAGCACCCTTTCCATCGGTGCCGCACAGTCCGCCCTCGCCGCGCAAGACGCCGGCTATGCGCGCGGCCGCATCCTGGTCGAGGCGCGCCCGGGCCTGTCGGACGCGGCCCTGGATCGCATCCTCAAGGAACACGGCGGCAAGCGCCGCAAGGTCGGACAAAGCCGCCTGCAAATCGTCGACCTGCCGGCCAACGCGTCGGAAGTGGCCGTCGTCGCGAAGCTGGCGCACCGCCCCGAACTCAAATTCGCGGAACTCGACCGCATCGTGCCGGCCGCGCTGGCCGTGACCGACCCGTATGCCGGCAGCGAGTGGCACCTGAACAAGATCGGCGCGACCAGCGCGTGGGACAGCTCCCTCGGCCGCGGCGTGACGATCGCCGTGCTCGACTCGGGCGTGAACGTCAACCACCCCGACCTCAAGGACCGCCTCGTCGCGGGCTATAACGTCTATGGAAGCAACACCGACTTGACGGACGTCTGCGGGCACGGCACCGCCGTCGCCGGCACGGCGGCGGCCACGTCCAACAACGCGGCAGGCGTGGCCGGCATCGCGGGCGCGGCCAGCATCATGCCCCTGCGCATCGCCTACAGCGACAGCACCGGATGCCACGCCTACTTCAGCACGATCGCCAGCGGCATCACGTATGCGGCCGACCACGGGGCACGGATCGCGAACATCAGCTATACCGGCATCGCCGGCAGCTCCGCCATCCTCAGCGCGGCCCGCTACATGAACAGCAAGGGCGGTCTCGTGTTCGTTTCCGCCGGCAATAACAACGTCGACGAGAACGTGACGCCCGATCCGGCGCTGGTCGTCGTGTCGGCCACCGACAGCAACGACGCCAAGGCCAGCTTCTCGAGCTGGGGCAGCTTCGTCACCATCGCGGCGCCGGGCACGAACATCTGGACGACGAACAATTCGCTCGGCTATTCGGCATGGAACGGCACGTCGTTCTCGGCCCCGGTCACGGCCGGCGTCGCCGCGCTGATGATGGCGGCCCGTCCCGACCTGGGCGGCAACACGATCCAGTCGCTGCTGTACTCGACGGCCGTCGATCTCGGCGCGGCCGGCCGCGATCCGGTGTTCGGCTACGGCCGCGTGGACGCCGCCGCCGCCCTGCGCGCCACCGTGGCCTACCAGCCGCCGGTCGACACGACCGCCCCGCTCGCATCGATCGCCGCGCCGCTGGCGAACAGCTCGGTCTCCGGCCTCGTCGGCGTCTCCGTGAATGCCGGCGACAACGTGGGCGTGGCGCGCGTCGACCTGAAGGTCAACGGTACCGTGGTCGCCACGGACACCGCCGCGCCGTACAGCTTCAGCTGGGACTCGAGCGGCGTCGCCAACGGCATGGCCAGCCTGGTCGCCGTCGCCTACGACGCTGCGGGTAACGCCGGCCAGTCCGCCGCCGTCGCCGTCAACGTCGCCAACAGCGTGACGACGGTCAGCAAGGACACGACGGCGCCTGCCGTCGCCATCGGCAATCCGGTGGCGGGTGCGGTCAACGGCAACGTCGCGGTCTCGATCAACGCGACGGACGACGCAGGCGCCGCCGGCATCAAGACCACGCTCGTCATCGACGGCCAGACGAAGGCCCAGGGCACGGGCGGTACGCTCGGCTATAACTGGAACACGCGCAAGGCCGCTGCCGGCCAGCACACCATCACCGCGACGGCGCGCGATGCGGCGGGCAATACCAGCAGCACGTCGGTCACCGTGACGACGAAGTGATCTCGTATTTGCCAAAAGGAAAAAGTCCGCTATAATGCCGGCCTCGGGGCGGCTGTAGCTCAGCTGGATAGAGTACTTGGCTACGAACCAAGGGGTCGTGGGTTCGATTCCTGCCAGCCGCACCAACTTATACGAAAGGCCAGATCGCAAGATCTGGCCTTTTTCTTTGGCTTGACCCGTCCTGGAATAGATTGACACTTTCAAGGAGTGTCGACATGGACGAGAGGGTAAAGCGTACGCAACGCGACTACACCCTGGCCTTTAAACTTGCCGTAGTTGATGAGGTGGAAAGGGGCGAGCTGACGTACAAGCAGGCGCAGCAGCGATATGGGATTCAGGGTTGTTCGACGGTGCTGAAGTGGCTGCGCAAGCATGGCCGGCAGGATTGGGGTAGCCTCAAGGGACCCAACCAGCACAGGAGCGATCCCGTGAGCAAGCAACCCAAACCGCAAACGCCTGAGCAGCGCATCAAGGAACTGGAGACGCAGCTCAAGGATGCCAACCAGAAAGCGCAGTTGTTTGAGGCGATGCTGGAAGTGATCCGCAAAGAGTACGGGGTCAAGCTGCCAAAAAAGCCTTCCGGCGAGTCATCGAGCAAAGGCAGGTAGTTGGCTTGAGTCTCGCCAAGGCGTGTAGGTTCATAGGCCTTAGCCGGCAGGCGTACTATCAACAGATCCGGGTTGAGGTAGCCTTGCAGGAGCGTGATGGGAAGGTAGAGGAAATGGTGCGAGAAGTCCGCCGACGCCAGCCACGTATCGGCGGGCGAAAGCTGCATCATCTCTTGCACGGTCGTTTTTCAGCTGCCGGCATCAAACTGGGGCGCGACGCTTTGTTCGCGACGTTGAAGCGCGCTCATCTGCTGGTGGCCCGATCCAAGGCGTACCACAAGACGACTGACAGCTTTCATCGATTCTACAAGCATCCCAATCTGCTCAAACCTGGAACAGCTATCGAGACGGCACAGCGATCCGAGCAGCTCTGGGTTGCCGATATCACCTACATTCCCACCCAGCAGCAATGCGTGTATCTGAGCCTCGTTACGGATGCGTTCTCACGCAAGATCGTCGGATACCACGTCCACGCCACCTTGCAAACCGAGGAGGTAGCGCAAGCTTTGAAGAACGCGCTGCGCTCACGGCATGGCCGCCAAGCGTTGATTCATCATTCCGACCGCGGCGTCCAATATTGCGCCAGCACCTATCAGGCCCTGCACCAGAAATATGGGCTGACCTGCTCGATGACCGACGGCTATGACTGCTACCAAAACGCCTTGGCCGAAAGAATCAACGGTATCCTCAAGACCGAGTACTTGCTAGGGCGTCCTCAAGACCTGAACGAAGCAAGGCGCATGGTTAAGCAATCGGTGGACATCTACAACAACGAGCGGCCACACTTGGCCCTGAAATACAAAACGCCCGATGAAGTACACCGGGCGTCTTTGAGAGCGCAAGAATCTAGCGAATCTTGCTACGTTTGACCGTCAACCTATTTCAGGACTAGTCAGCTGTGTTCGCGGATTACTGCCACCAGCATCATTGCCCTTTGCGAAACCGTGATTCGCCGCTATAATGCGTGCCTCGGGCGGCTGTAGCTCAGCTGGATAGAGTACTTGGCTACGAACCAAGGGGTCGTGGGTTCGATTCCTGCCAGCCGCACCAGCTTATACGAAAGGCCAGATCGCAGGATCTGGCCTTTTTCATTGCCGCGTCCCCTCCTCCGGTCTTTTAGCCGTATCCCCTGCGATCTTGACGATCGCCCAATGCCTGTCTGCAAACAGAAAAAGCTCAGCGGCGGATTTTCTCGCGTCTTTACGTAGGAGTGAACCTACAAATACTATGCAATTTGGCTGCTCGCCGCCGATGACTGATGCCAGACACACCAACTCCTCTATGAAAAGCGGGTGAAAATCGCATCCTGGCGGAAACTATTTATGTTCAGCATCTTTCCGCGAAGTAGCGCACACTTCGGTGATTTTCCGTGCTTTTTATCGATGGTTTGATACGATGAACTTCCCCGATTCTTGAAAACCAAGCTGCAGGACGCGGCTGTTTCTTTGCGAGGTAAGAAATGAAAAAATCACTGATTGCTGCTGTTGTATTGGCTTCTGCGTCGTTCGTTTCCACCGCTGCCATGGCGGCCACCGTCGGCAACACCCCGCAGGTCCTCGACCTGACCGACGGCGCCGGCTTCTTCGGCGACACGTTCGCAACCGGTAACAACGGCAATACCTTTGCCGACCGCTTCACCTTCGCCGTCGAAGGCACCACCGGCTGGAACCTCGACGCCATCATCTCGTCGGTGAGCCGCAGCGCCGACACCGGTCTCGACATCACCGGCGTGTCCCTGTACAACGCCACCGGCAACGCGCTGATCTCGTCGGGCAAATCGCTGCAGTCCGGCGACATCGACGTCTGGACGATCTCGAGCGACAACCTGGCTGCCGGCAACTACTACCTTCAAGTGAGCGGCAACCTGGTGTCGGACCAGGCCGCCAGCTTCGGCGGCGCGGTGTCCCTGGCTGCCCCGGTGCCGGAACCGGAAACCTACGGCATGATGCTGGCCGGCCTCGGCGTCCTGGGCTTCCTGGCTCGTCGCCGCAAGCAGGCCAAGCCGGCTTGACAGCCCCCTTCGCATGAGTCGGGCGGAAGCGCACGCGCTTCCGCTTTTTTTATGTGCGCAGCTTCTTGATGACGCTGCGGTTCCCCAGGATTTCCTCGATCTGCTCGAAGCGCACGGGCTTGACCATGTGGTGGTCGAAGCCGGCCTCGAACGCCAGTTGGCGGTCCTTTTCCTGGCCCCAGCCCGTGACGGCGACCATGACGGTCATCGTGCAGCACGACAGGTCACGGATGCCCCGCGCCAGGTCGTAGCCGGACATCTGCGGCAGGCCGATGTCGAGGAAGGCGTAATCCGGACAGAAGCGCTTGGCCGCGGCCAGCGCATCCGCGCCATTGTGCGTGATCACGACGCTATGCCCCATCGCCGTCAGCAGCGCGCCGATGCTGTTGACGAAGTCGACGTTATCGTCGGCGAGCAGGATGCGGTACGTTTCCGCGCTGATGAACGACATTGGCGTCGGCTTCGCGGGCAGCTCCGGCTCGACGACGATCGGCAGCCGCACGACGAACTGGCTGCCATGGCCGAGGCCCGCGCTGTGCGCCTCGATGGAGCCGCCGTGCAGCTCGACCAGCTTGCGCGCCAGCGACAGCCCCACGCCCAGGCCGGCCACCGAACGCTCCAGCGTCGAATCGACCTGCACGAACATCTCGAACACGGTATCCAGCATGTCCGGCGCGATGCCGATGCCGGTGTCGGACACGACCAGCGTCAGCGTGCGGTCGTCCACCGTCGCCCTCAGGCCCACGCGGCCGCCGCGATTCGTGTATTTGGCGGCGTTATTCAAGAGGTTCGAGAGGATTTGCGCGAGACGGGTCGCGTCGCCGTTCAGGAACACGGGGCGGTCCGGCAGGTCGATCGTCAGCTCGTGGCCATGCAGCTCGATGTACGGCCGCACGACTTCCAGCGCGTCATTGACGACCGCCTTCAGCTCCACGCGGCCGCTCTTGATGGTGAATTTGCCGGTATTGATGCGCGAGACGTCCAGCAGGTCGTCGACGAGGCGCACCATCTGGCGCAGCTGGCGCTCCATGATGTCGGTCGCGCGCTGGGTCGCCTGCGCGTCGCCGCTGCGCAGGCGCAGGATGTCGAGGCCCGTGCGGATCGGCGCCAGCGGGTTCCTCAGCTCGTGCGCCAGCGTGGCGAGGAATTCGTCCTTGCGGCGGTCCGCGAGGCGCAGCGCCTCCTCCGCGCGCTCGCGCACCTGCATCTCGTGTTCGAGGGTCGCATTCGCTTCCTGCAGCGCGTGCGAGCGGCGGCCGATCTCGGCCAGCATGTCGTTGAAGGCGGCCACGAGCACGCCGATTTCTCCGCTGTCGTTGCCCGGCACGCGCAGGGTGAAGTCGCGCCGCTGCATCACCTGGCGCGCGACGTTCGTCACGGCCGCGAGCGGCCGCGTGATGGCCGCCTGCAGGCGCGACGCGACGAGGCCCGCGATCAACAGCGCGCCCAGCATCACGGCGCCGAGGATGGCGCCGTAGCTGAACAGGCGGTCGACGAGGCCGTAGCGCGAGCGCAGGTAGACCGTGCCGACCATCTCGCCGTTTTCCACGATGTTGCGGAACACCGCCACTTCGCCGCCCTCGATGCGGTAGCCGGACGGCGCCGGGCGCGCCGGGATCGCCTGGTTCGGTGCCGCCGCGTACGTGGCGAAGCGCGTGCCGTCGCTCGTGTAGATCGCGGCGGCAAGGATCTGCGGCCGCACGCGCAGGACGGCCAGGTTCTGGCGCGCCGTCTCCTCGTCGTTGAACGTGAGGGCCGGGGCGGTCACACGCGCCATGATGTCGGCCTGCGTCATCAGGTCATCCGTCCAGTAGCGCTGGAACGCGCGCAGGTCGAACAGCAACATGGCGACGGAAGCCGCCAGTAACGCGACGAACGTCGTCGATACCGCCATCAGAATCAGTTTGCCGCGGACCGTGCCGCCGTCGCGCACCACCATCACTGCGCTCCTTTCTGCACCCGGTTCGCCACCGTCAGCAGGCGCGAACTGAGTTTGATGCCATTGCGTTCCGCCGCATCCAGCGCGACGTCGAAGCGGACCCGCTCGTCGACGATGCGGAAATTGATCACACTACCGAGCTGCAAGCCGTTGTCGCATTCGGTCACGACGAGCATCGCGCCCAGCGCCTGGTGCACGATGCGCGCGACCCGCTGCGGATCGCTCCCGCCCACGAACAGCAGGTGCACCCGGGCCGCCGCATCGCTTTCGCGCAGTTCGCGCACTTCGATCGTGCGGTTGTTGACGGTGCGTCCGGCCACCACGCGCGCCAGCTCGACGGCGAGGTCGTCGGCGCCGATCACGCCGATCGTCAGCGGCGCCGTGGCGTCGGCGAACGCGCTCGCGGGAAAATCGGTATAGCCGAGGAATTTGTACAGGAAGGCGGCCTTCACGCGCCGCTCCAGCGGCACGCCGGGCACGGCGCTCTGCGCGCGCGCGGGCGGCATCAGTCCGACGCCTGCGCACAGCACGGCCAGCGAGGCCAGCGCCCAGCCGACAAAGGACCGCCGCAGGCCTCGATTCATGGATGGCTTCAGTTGACGATGCATCGGCCGGATGGCAAACCCTGGACTGGAGACGGTGGCAGGAAGCGCCCGGGCTTTCGGCGCCCTACGGAACGGCCGGAAATGGACGGTCCATGATAGCCGGGTATGGTCGACCATGCCAACGCGGCGCGCAGCGGCAGCGTCCATACGCATGGATCGACTGGAAAATACGAAAACGACAGCAAGGCGTCTTTAAACATTTTGCTATCGTAGAACATTTTCTTTGGTGCACCAAGAGTGACCCGATTGAAGCGTGCACGGCTGAGTCATTTATAAAAGCAATGGCTGACATTACAAATCTAAATTGGATTTCTTTTTTGCGATGCAGCATTATGAACCTGTCTCCTCTATTCTCCTCCAAGGATAGATTCAGCCCGCTCTCGTAGCGGGCTTTTTTTTTGCCCCGGCGCCCGCACAGTGCCACCTATGCTGTGGCGCAATATCTATAGTGCACGATGTTGTTGTTTTACGACCCGGTTGCCGTCTTTTCCGACTCTGCGCAGGACGCGCAGTCGTGTCGCCCCCTGCTTACAATTTGGGGTACTATGCAACCTCTTTTCGTTTAGATAACAATATTTACCGCGCTATGCTCCATCCCGGCAGGTCCGCACACTCTTCCAGTTCCTACGACTGGTCCGCTTCCCGGCTCGGCGAACCGCAGCAATGGCCGCAGGCACTGAGGCTGGCCGCCGACGTCATGTTCAACACGCCCCTGCCCATGCTGCTCGTGTGGGGACGCGACATGACGATGCTGTTCAACGACGCCTACGGCGCGCTGGCCGGGCCGGCGTACGGACGGGTCCCCGGCGGCGGCGTACCGCCCGTGATGCCGCCGCCGCTGGCGGTGGCGGGCGACGAGCTGCGGCGCGCCTGGAGCGGCGAGGCCGCGTACGCGCCGGACCGCAACCTCATGTTCGCGGGCAGCGCGGGCGGCAGCGGCCATTACGACCTGTATTTCACGCCCGTGCGGGCGGACGGCGACGCCGTCGCGGGCGTGCTGTGCGCGCTGGCGCCCGCCGCGCCCGTGGCGGAAGTGCCGGCCGAGTCGGCCGGTCCCATGCGCATCCTCGTCGTCGAAGACAACGTCGACTCGCAATACCTCGTGTGCGAGATGCTGCGCGCCTTCGGCCACGAGGCGGACGGCGTCGGCCATCCGAACGACGCGCTGGCGCGCCTGGCGGCCGGGCAATACGACGTGTTGTTCACGGACGTCAGCTTGCCCGGCATGTCCGGCGTCGACCTGGCACGCCAGGCCGTGACGCAAGCGCCGTCGATGCGGGTGATCTTCGCGTCGGGCTATGGCGACACCCTGCTGCGCCACGTTGAATTCCCCTACCTGTCGCTGCAGAAGCCCTACGAGCTGGACCAGCTCCAGCAGGCGCTCGACAAGGTGGCGCATCCTCTGCCGGTGCGCACCTGAACGATGGCCCAAAGGTGTGCAACAAAGCGCCCGGGCTGGGCTAGAATCGGTGTACGGCTCATTACGCGCCGTGGACGGACGTGCCCGCGACGGCTGTGCCCGTCCATTTTGCGCGGCACCACCGTCGCGCGCGCAGAGCCCAACGCGATGATTGATTTCGAGCCCACCGGCAGTGCACCCCGCCTCTCCGAGCTGACAGACATGCTCGACCCGGCGCCGTCCGCGGTGGTCTCGCGGGGAGGCGTACGGTGAGCAACGAGCGCGACGAGCTGCGGCATCCCTCCGCGCAGCCCGCTGCTGCCGCGGCCGCGACCGCGCGCGAACTGCAGGAAGCGCGCGAAGCCCTGCGCGCGGCCAATGCGCGCATGGAAAACATGCTCGAGAGCCTGGTCGACGGCTTCTGCGCGGTCGACCACCAATGGCGCATCATGTACATCAACGGGCGCGCGCTGGAGATGCTCGCGCCCCTGCAAAAGACCCGCCCCAGCCTGGTCGGCCACGACCTGTGGGCCTCGTTCCCCGAACTGCGCGGCAGCATGCTCGAAACCGTCTACCGGCGCGCGATGGTCAGCCGCGAGACGGCGATCCAGGAATTCTTCTGGCCGGCGCTGAAACGCTGGTTCGAGGTGCGCGCCCATCCGTCGCCGGACGGCCTGACGCTGTACTTCCAGGACATCAACCGGCGCAAGGCCGACCAGCAGGCCCTGCAGCAAGGCAACAGCCGCCTGCAGGTGGCGCTGGCCGCGGGCCGCCTGGGCGACTGGCGCTGGGACGCCGCCAGCGACCGCGTGATGCTGGGCGAACGGGCGGCCGCCATCTTCGGCCTGCCGGCCGAGCAGCCGCTCGCGTGGAGCGAACTGCGCGCCCGCATCGACCCGGGCGACCGCGAAAGCGTGCGCCGCGCCGTGCTGCAAGCCTTTGCCGGCCACAGCGACCTCGAACTGGAATGCCGCCTGCCGGGCCCGAGCGGCGAACCGCGCTGGGTGGCGCTCGTGGGCCGCGCCGATTACGCCGACCAGGCGCGGCGCGAAGGCGTGCTCGGCATGACCGGCGTGGTGCAGGACGTCACGGCCCGGCGCAGCGCCGCGGATGCCCTGCGCCAGAGCGAGGAGGTATTGCGCGCGCTGGCCAACACGATCCCGCAGCTGGCCTGGATGGCGCAGGCCGACGGCGCCATCGTCTGGTTCAACGAGCGCTGGTTCGAATACACCGGCACGACGCCGGACCAGGTCGTGGGCTGGGGTTGGCAGACGGCCGTCGAGCCGACCGTGCTGCCTGCCGTGCTGGAGCGCTGGAGCGCCAGCATCAAGAGCGGCAATCCGTTCGAAATGGAATACCCGATCCGTGGCGCGGACGGCCAGTACCGCTGGTTCCTCACGCGGGTGAATCCCGTCCGCGACCGCCACGGCAAGGTCTTGCGCTGGTTCGGCACGGACACGGACGTCGACGAGGTCAAGCGGGCCGAGCAGGCGCTGCGGGACGAATCGCACGTGCTCGAACTGCTCAACAGCACCGGCAGCGCGCTCGCTTCCACACGCGACCTGCGCTCGCTGCTGCAAGTCGCCACGGACGCCGCCACGGGCATCGCCGGCGCGCGCCAGGGTGCGTTCCTGTACCACGGACGCAACGACGGCAACGAGCCCGATGCGAACAACCTGTTCACCCTGTACACCGTGTCCGGCGGCAGTCCGGTCGGATTCGAAGCGTTCGGCGCGGCCGGTCCCACCGGCCTGTTCGGCCCGGGCCTGCTGGACCATCCGGCGGGCGTGATCCGCTCCGGCGACGTCACGCTCGACGCACGCCTGCACGACGCGCCCCCGTTCGGCCTGCCGGCGGGTCACCCGGCCGTGCGCAGCTATCTCGCCGTGCCCGTCGTCGGCCATTCCGGCGAGTTGCTCGGCACCATGTTCTTCGGCCACCCCGAAGCGGACGTGTTCAGCGAACGCACGGAACGCATCGTGCGCGGCATCGCGGCCCAGGCCGCCGTCGCCATCGACAACGTGCGGCTGTACGAAGCCGCCCAGCGCGCGGCCGAGGAGCGCAAGGTGCTGCTCGAAAGCGAGCGCCAGGCGCGCGCCGAGGCCGAACGGACGAGCCAGATGAAGGACGAATTCCTGGCCACGCTGTCGCACGAACTGCGCACGCCGCTGTCGGCGATCCTCGGCTGGGCCCAGGTGCTGCGGCGCGGCAGCCGCGACCAGAACGACCTGCAGAAAGGCTTGCAGACGATCGAGCGCAACGCCCGCGCCCAGGCCCAGCTGATCGAAGACCTGCTCGACATGAGCCGCATCACGTCCGGCAAGGTCCTGCTCGACATGCAGGCCGTGGCGCCGGCGAGCTTCATCGACGCGGCCATCGAGACGGTGCGCCCCGCGGCCGATGCGAAAAACATCCGCATCGACAAGCAGTACGCGGCCGATCCGGGCCTCGTCGCGGGCGATCCGGCGCGCCTGCAGCAAGTCGTGTGGAACCTGCTGTCGAACGCGATCAAGTTCACGCCGCGCGATGGCCAGGTCGGCATCGAACTCGCCCGCAACGATGCGAGCGTCGCCATCACCGTGCGCGACAACGGCGCGGGCATCCGGCCGGAATTCATCACCCACGTATTCGAACGGTTCCGCCAGGCGGACGCATCGATGACGCGCCGCCACGGCGGCCTCGGCCTGGGTCTCGCGATCGTGAAACACCTGATCGAGCAGCACGGCGGCACCGTCCGCGCCGAGAGCGCCGGCGAAGGCAAGGGCGCCAGCTTCACCATCGAATTGCCGCTCGCCAAGCAGCAACCGCCGGCGACGCGCAGCGCACGCGCCGCGATGATCCTGCCGACGCCCGCCACGCCGGAGATGACGGTGCTCGACCTGTCCGGCGTCAACGTGCTGGTGGTCGACGACGACCGCGATGCGCGCGAACTGATCAAGCGCATCCTGAGCGATTGCGGCGCGTCCGTCCGTATCGCCGCCAGCGCGCGCGATGCGTTCGCCCTGTTCAAGGAACGCGTGCCGAACCTCCTGATCAGCGACCTGGGCATGCCGGAAGTGGACGGCTTCGAACTGCTCGACTGGGTCCGCCACCTGGGACGCGAGGAAGGCAGCCAGGTCCCGGCCATCGCCCTGACCGCATTCGCCCGCTCGGAAGACCGGCTAAGCGCGCTGGAGGCCGGATTTTCGGCGCATATCTCCAAACCGGTCGAACCGAGTGAACTAATTGCAACAGTTGCTTCCGTTGTCGGCCCCTCGTCCCCGTTCGTGAATCGTGCCGACGCAGCCACGGCGGGCAGAAATGGCGTACGCTAATAGGGACTCGAGGAATACGAAAGATGTTCCTACCCAAGGACGCGGCGCTGTCCTACAAGAAATTCTCGGCGTTTTGCTAGACTATGAAATGTTGTTCTAGAGCTGGTATGAGTAGTTAAGGAACAAATAATACCGGCCTTGATTTGACGAGAGTACGCATGCCCAGCCGACAAGACATCCTGAACGCGAAGATCCTGGTCGTAGATGATTCCCCGGACAATATCGAACTGATGGAAGAGATATTGCGCGAGGAAGGCTACACCGACGTCAGTTCGACGATGCTGCCGGAACAGGTGTGCCCGCTGCATCGCGAACACAACTACGACCTGATCCTGCTCGACCTGCAAATGCCGGGCCTGAACGGTTTCCAGGTCATGAAAGGCCTGAAGGAAATCGAACAGGGCGGTTACCTGCCCGTGCTCGCCCTGACGGCACAGCCCAGCTTCAAGATCGCCGCGCTGGAAGCCGGCGCCCGTGATTTCATCAGCAAGCCGTTCGACCTGCTCGAAGTGCACAAGCGCATCCATAACATGCTGGAAGTGCGCCTGCTGTACAAGGAACTGGCCCAGTACAGCCGCGCCCAGCAGGAACTGGCGCTGCTCGACGCCCTCACCGGCCTGCCGAACCGCCGCCTGCTGGAAGACCGCATCGAAACGGCCCTGCAGCACGCCAACCGCAACCACCACAAGGCCGCGGTGATGTACCTCGACCTGGACGGCTTCAAGGCGATCAACGATACATACGGCCACGCCTACGGCGACGAGATCCTCAAGATGGTGTCGCAACGCCTGCTGTCGAATTCGCGCAAGGAAGACACGGTGGCGCGCCTTGGCGGCGACGAATTCATCGTCCTGCTGGCCGACGTGCACAGCCTGGCCGATGCGCAGGGACCGGCCGCCAAGCTCGTCGAAGCGCTGTCCGAACCGTTCTTCATCAACGACCTGACCCTGCAGTTGTCGACGAGTATCGGCATCAGCCTGTATCCGGACGACGCGGAAAACGTCGTCGACCTGATCAGCATCGCCGACTACGCGCTGTACGAAGCGAAGCGCGCCGGCAAGAACCGCTATTGCGCCAACGGCAGCGCCGCGCGCCAGGCCGCGCTGGCCGTCAAGCCGACCATGCCGCCACCGGCCACGCCGGCCGTCGCGCCATCGCCGGAGCTGGCGCAGCATCGCTGACCGTCGCCGTCCCCATCTCGAATGCCCGCCTTGCGCGGGCATTTTGTTTTTCTCTTTACAACATTCCCCACCTCTAATGTAAGATTTCACAATTGCAATTTAGCATTTTCGATTTTTTACTTTTGAGGATCTCATGGAAGACCTGAAGGAACCGGCTACCGCCACGCCCGTCCACCCTGCCCGGCCGTCCCGCCGCTGGAGCCGCCTGGTGCTGTATGTGCTGGCCACGGTCGGCGCGCTCGCCCTGGCCCTGATCGCGCTTGCTTACTGGCTGCACGCGCAAGATGCGCGCAAACGCGTCACGATCGACGAAGCCGCCGTCATCGACGACGTGATGGGCCAGACCTACGGCAAATACTCCGCCGCGAAAAAGGGGTGGCTGTACGTGGGCGAAGACAGCGTGACGTATCTGATGCGCGTGGTGCAGCAGGCGAAGATTCCCGACGGGGCGGCTGGCGACGAGCTGTATTTCGTCGCAGGCGGGGCCGCCGTGAACGGCGACGGCCAGGCGGTGTATGGCGTGTTCTACGTGCACCCGGACGGCAAGGACGGCGGCCTGGCCCAGGAAAATACGCAGGTCCGCTTCCTCTCCAACGCCCCGGTCAAGCCTGAACAGGTCCGCTTCGAAGCCCTCAGCGACAACCTGTGGGGCTGGGTCGTCAAGACGCGCTGGGACGCCGAGCCGGACAGCGAAGCCGTCACGACCATGAATACGGTGCTGGCACCGCACGACGGCCAGATCGCCGTGCTGGGAGAATTCCTCGCCGCACGCGACGGGAAACCGGAGGGGTCCTGCGCGGACGCGAAGGCCGCGTACGACGCCTGGCTGGCGCAGATCGCGAACACGGAGGATGGCGACGACGGCGGCATACCGCCGACCCGCTGCGACAAGCGCCGCTGGACCTATCGCACGGCCACCGTCAACGGCAATATCCCCGTGCCGATCACGGTGACGGCGGGCGGCACGCTGGACGACAAGCCGGTGGAAGCACAAACCTGGAAGCTGATGTTCGACACCAGGACGTTCAGCTACGACATCCCGCCGGACCTGCAGAACTAGCGTCGGTGTTGGCCATTAACAACAGGGGAAACGTTGCTTGAATCATACGCCGGGCATGCCACGGGATGCCCCGGCACCGGCTTTCGCCGCCGTCCTCTCTCTGGAATCCGCAAATACGATCGTGAACGGCAACCCGTCACTATGCAACAGTCGGTCGGCACAGGCAAATACCGTTTAGTTAAGCAATTTATACGTTTTCAAAATATATACATCGACATCTTTTCGAAATGTCTTTACTGCTAGGATGAGTAATCTTTGCCAAATGACAAAGAGAATAAAAACAAGCATCAAGACAAGGAAGAGATATCCATGAGCGTACGCCCTACCCGCCTGTTCGCCCGCACGCTGCTCGCCGCCGCCGTGACGAGCGCCTTTCCCATGATTGCCCTGGCGGATGAGCCGGACCAGGCCGCCACCGCACAAGACAACGCCGCCGTCGCGAAGCCCGCCGGCCAGCGCCTGGAAACCGTGATCGTGACCGCCCAGCGGCGCGCCGAGAACCTCAAGGAAGTCCCGATGTCGGTCACCGCCATCAAGGGCGAGAAGCTGGACGTGCTGACGTCGGGCGGCGCCGACATCCGCTTCCTGGCGGGCCGCTCGCCCTCGCTGAACGTCGAATCGGACTACGGCCGCTCGTTCCCCCGCTTTTACATCCGCGGCCAGGGCAATACCGACTTCGACCTGAATGCGTCGCAGCCGGTCGGCCTCGTTGTCGACGACATCGTGCAGGAAAGCCCCATGCTGAAGGGCTTCCCCGTGTTCGACGTGGACCAGGTCGAAGTGCTGCGCGGCCCGCAGGGGACCCTGTTCGGCCGTAACTCGCCCGCCGGCGTGATCAAGTTCGATTCCGCGAAACCGGTGTTCAAGACGGAAGGCTATGCCGTGCTCGGCGCCGGCAACTACGGCACGATCAATGCGGAAGGCGCGTACAACGTGCCGCTGTCGGACATGCTGGCGCTGCGCGTCTCGCTGCAGTCGCAGCACCGCAACGACCGCGTGCACAACCCGCGGCCCAACGCCTACACCCGCGATTTCGAAGGCTACGACGACAACGCCGCGCGCATCCAGCTGCTGTTCAAGCCGACGCGCGACTTCTCCGCGCTGTTCAATGCCCACGGCCGCGACATGAAGGGCAATGCGACCCTGTTCCGCGCGAATATCATCAAGAAGGGCACGAACGACCTCGTCGACGGCTTCGACTACGACCGCTACCCCACCGACGGCGGCAACAGCCAGACCTTGCGCACCAGCGGCGCCAACCTGCGCCTGCGCTGGGACCTGGACGGCATGACCCTGCACTCGATCACGGGTTACGAGCACGCGTCCTTCTACAGCCGCGGCGACGTGGACGGCGGCTTCGGCGCCGTGTATGCCCCACCGATGGGACCGAACTATCCTGGCCAGAACGCCTTCATCCCGTTCACCGTCGAGACGGCCGACCTGCTGCCGGAACACGACCAGACGACGCAGGAATTCCGCCTCGAATCGAACACGAAGGATCCGCTCCAGTGGATGGCCGGCGTGTTCTATTTCAACGAACACATCCGCATCGATTCGATCAGCTTCAACACGCTGGCGCCGGGCAATCCGCAGAACGACGCCTACGCAACGCAGACGCAGGACGCCCGTTCGTGGGCGGTGTTCGGCACGCTGAACTACAAGGTCTCGGACCAGCTGAAACTGCGCGGCGGCGTGCGCTATACGAGCGACAACAAGGACTTCGTCGCGCAGCGCTTCGAACCGCCGCAGACGAGCGGCCCGCTGCCGCTGCACAGCGATTCGCACAACGTGAGCTGGGATGCATCGGCGACGTATGCGCTGGATGCAGACACGAATCTGTTCGCGCGCGTGGCGACCGGCTACCGCGCACCATCGATGCAGGGCCGCCTGAACGGCCTCGGCGACAAACCGTCGATCGCGGGTGCGGAAAAGGCGTTGTCGTATGAAGCGGGCATCAAGGCCGACCTGCTCGACCGCCGCGCGCGCCTGTCCGCGACGGCGTTCCAGTACCGCGTGAAGGACAAGCAGCTGACGGCCGGCAGCGGCACGATCAATATGAACCAGCTGATCAACGCGGAGAAGGTCACGGGCCAGGGCGTGGAACTGGACTTCCAGGCGATCCTGGCGGACGACTGGCGCGCGAGCATCGGCGCGAGCTACAACGACACCGAGATCAAGGATCCGAACCTGTTCGTGCAGACCTGCGGCAACCAGCCCAACACGGGCGGCGTGAACGGCTGCACCCCGACCGGCGCGCCCGGCCCGTTCCCGTACACGCAGAAGCTGAACGGCCTGCCGCTGCCCCGTTCGCCGAAATGGCAGACGAACTTCACGCTGCGCTACTCGCATCCGCTGGCCGACGGTGAACTGTATGCGCTGACGGACTGGTCGTACCGCACCGAGTACAACATGTTCCTGTACGAAGCCAAGGAGTACAAGGCGAAGGCCCTGCTGGAAGGCGGCCTGCGGGTCGGCTACAAGTGGGACAACGGCAAGTACGAGGTTGCCGCATTCGCCCGCAACATCACCAACCGCATCCAGGTGGTGGCGGCGATCGACTTCGACAACCTCACGGGCATCGTCAACGAACCGCGCAACTATGGCGCGCAGTTCCGCGTGAACTTCTGATGATCCGATAGCAACAGCGGGCGTGCGCCGCCTGGCGCACGCCCGCGATGGATCAGGCGGCTCCGGCCGTCTTTTCCCCGCCCGGGCCCAGCGCCCGGCAACCGACCGCCTGCTCGTTGTGCGCCTCGATGGCGGCCGCGTTCTGGTGGTCCGAGCTTGCATCCACCTTTTCCGGCGCTACCTCGATACGGGTGATGCTGGATGCCACCGACACCGGGTCGCTGGCCGGGAACGTCATTTCCACGGCGTCGTCGAGCAGCGTTTCCTTGGCCATGGCTTCGCGCGGCTCGGCCTCGGCGCTGGCCATCGTGCGGATCGCACGGGCCCATTTCACGACCTTCAGGTCTGCCAGGTCGGCAATGGTATTGATACCGAACGCATCACGCAACGCATCCGCCTGCTGCTGGGTGACGTCGCGCAGCGCCGTCACGGGCTGGTGCACCAGTTCGCGGAAACATTTGTCGTGATGGGTGTCGTTTACGATGATTTGAATATTCATGTCTGTCCTTTCAAGTGGGCCCCTGACACGTTGCCACTATCGCATACGGCCTTGACACGGTATGTGCGGCACCGAACGATGACCGCGCACGATTGGTTTTCGGGTAAGGACGCGCCCGTGCTACCATGACGAATTGCAACAGTTTTTATCAACTTATTTTGCAAAACGGCATGCTCTGCTATCCTGCCGAGCTTGTGAATACAGTTTCCGAGCCTGTTCGAACGCCGTGTCCCTTACCGAAAAACCGAAGATTCTCGTCGTCAACGACGACGCCGCCAGCCTGCTTGCACTGACGAGCCTGCTGGAGCAATGGGCCGACGAAAGCAATTACGAGGTCCTGTCCGCGCGCTCCGGCCAGGATGCGCTGCGCCAGGTACTCCGTCACGATTTCGCGGTGATCCTGCTCGACGTGAACATGCCCGGCATGGACGGATTCGAAACGGCCGAGGCGATCCACCTGCGTCCCCGCTCCGCCGACATCCCGATCATCTTCGTCACGGCCTTCCTCGCCGACGAGATCGACCGCCTGAAGGCCTATCAGCGCGGCGCCGCCGATTTCCTGTTCACGCCCGTGATCCCGCAGGTGCTGCGCGCCAAAGTGCAGGTGTTCGTGGCGCTCGCGACGAAGAACGAGCAACTGAAGCGCCAGGCGGAAAAGCTGTCCCAGCGCACGACCGAGCTGACCGCGACCAATAAACGTCTCGTGCGCGAGATGGAAGAGCGGCGCGCGGCCGAACGCAAGAGCAGCGCCAAGGACGAATTCCTCGCCATGCTGGGCCATGAGTTGCGCAACCCGCTGTCCGCCATCAGCAGCGCCGGTTCGCTGCTCGGCATGCCGGGCGTCAGCGGCGATGCGATCACGCGGGCCCGCGTGATCATCCAGCGCCAAAGCCAGCATTTGTCGCGCATCGTCGACGATTTATTGGATTTGTCGCGCGCCATGTCAGGCAAGATCCTGCTGTCGCGCAAGCGCCTGGACATCGCCACGCTCGTCTCCAGCTGCCTCGACACGTTCCGCGCGACGGGCCGCACGACCGGCTACGACATCGACGCGCAACTGGCGCCGGCCTGGGTCGACGGCGACGCGACGCGGCTGGAACAGATCGCGACGAACCTCATCGACAACGCGCTGAAATACACGCCGGCCGGCGGCCGCATCGAGATCACGGTGGTGCCGATCGGCGAAGACGTCGTGCTGCGCGTGAGCGATTCCGGCGTCGGCATCGCGCCGGACCTGCTGCCGCACGTGTTCGACGTGTTCGTGCAGGGCGCGATCTCGATCGACCGCTCGCAGGGCGGCCTCGGGATCGGCCTGTCGCTCGTGCGCCGCCTCGTCGAACTGCATGGCGGCACCGTGAGCGCCTGCAGCCCCGGCAACAGCAGCGGCAGCACGTTCGAGATCCGCCTGCCGCGCACCGACGCGGCGCTGTCCGCCGACGCGCCCGCGCGCGCCCGGCCGCAGGAAGCGGGCAAGCCGAAAATCCTGCTGATCGAAGACAACGACGACGGCCGCGAGATGATGGCGACGATGCTCGCCTCGTTCGGCTATCCGGTGTTGCAGGCAGGCGACGGCCTGGAAGGCGTACGCGTGGCATGCTCGGAAACGCCGGACGTGGCCCTCGTCGATATCGGACTTCCCGGCATCGATGGCTACGAAGTGGCGCGCCGCTTGCGCCAGGACCCGGCGGCGCGTGCGATCCGGCTGATCGCGGTGACGGGTTACGGTCTCGAAGAAGACCAGCGCCGCGTCATGGAGGCGGGCTTCGACCTGCACCTGGTGAAGCCCGTGGATCTGAATGCCCTGCTCGAACAGCTGGCCGCCGCGGCGCCCGCTCCGGACGACGCGGGCCGGCCGCAAATCAAGCCGGCGGCCGCCGGCTGACCGACAGGATTACAGCGTCGACATCAGTTCCTGCTTGCGCAATGCCATTTCCTGGCCCAGCGCCAGCAGGTCGAGACCCGCCTTCTTCGCCTTCGGGAACATCTCTTTCTCTTCTTCCTTGACGTGGTGCTCGATCTGTTCGCTGAGCACTTTCACTTTCGCGTCGTACAGCTCGTCGTCCGGCTGCATTTCCTGCAGCTGCTTGATGAGGTCTTTCGCCGCGGCGTGCTCGACGATCGCCTCGTCGACCATGTCCTCGCCCTCCTCGACGTTTGCCGCGCGCACGGCCGGATAGAAGATTTCCTCTTCGATGGTCGTGTGGGCGATCAGCGCCTTGCAGATCTTGTCCTTCAGCTTTTCCTTGCTGGTAGTGGCGCGGTCGCCCAGCTGCTCGAACTGTTCGAACATCTCGGCCACTTCGCGGTGGTCGGCGGTCAGGAGGGCGATGGCGTCCTGGCCTGCGGCCATGGTGTTCGACTGGGTGCCGGCCTGTGCGCCGGATTGGGTTCTCGTGCTCATGTTGACTCCTTCAGTGGGGTTATCGGCGCTCGGCCAGAGCCCTTAGAATGACCGGATCTGCAACATCGGACTGTACGGGAACTCACAAAGACGATTCCTGCGCCGTCCCGGCCCAAGCTGTTGTATCATCCCGAGAAACATAATTTGGTTGCCTTCATGAAAGTTTCGGAACCTCATCCGCCGGATTCCGGAGAAGACAGCCAGCATGCGGCGCGTGCCGCCGAGCTGGCCGAACTCCTGGCCCATATGACGACCTGCTGGGACGAAGAACGACGCCTGCTGGCCCGCCGGCTGCACGACAGCCTCGGTTCGTCGATGACGGCGCTGACGATGCATCTCGGCCTGCTGTCGCAGCACCTGCAGGACCAGCCGCAGCGCGACCGCGCCGCGCAGATGAAGCAACTGCTGAACAACATCATCGAGACCAACCGCAAGATGCAGTTGGCGCTCTGGAACGACAAGCTGGAATTCCTCGGTCCCAAGGCCGCCATCGCGGAACTCGTGCAGGAATGGGGCCGCGAACACGGCATCAAGGCGAAAGCCAGCATGCCGGACGAAGATCCCGACTACACCCGCGCCCAGGGCGTGGCACTGCTGCGCTGCGCCGAGGAAGGCCTGCGCAACATCGTCAGGCACGCGCAGGCGGCGAAGGTCGACGTGATCCTCGACGACGACGGCGACCAGGCCATGCTGACGGTGCGCGACGATGGCGTCGGCCCCGGCACGGCCGCCTCGCCGCCCGCGAACTGCTACGGCCTGCGCATGCTGCGCGAACGGGCCCGCACGCTGGGCGGCACCCTGACCATCGGCGCCGGACCGGACGGCAAGGGCACCGCGCTCACGCTGGTCTTTCCAAAACAGGGAACCTGAGAGACGACGTCACGCTCAGTGCAGTTTGACGAGCGGCGTCGTCCGCCGGATCAGGAAGCGCGCGAACGCCATCAGGCCCGTGCGCAGCGACCCCAGCACGGCCTTGTGGTGCATCAGGTGCAGGCTCATGTACATGATGCGCGCCATGAACCCTTCCACGAACAGGCTGGCGCCCCGTAGCGAACCCATCAGGCTGCCCACCGTCGTCTCGCGGCCGATCGAGACGAGCGACCCGTAATCGCGGTAGACGTAGGGATCCTTCTGCGCTTGTTCGCCCTTGTCGAGGCGCAGGAACGTCTTGAGCAGGTAGTCGGCCTGCTGGTGCGCGGCCTGGGCGCGCGGCGGCACGGGCTTGCCGTTGCCGTCCGTGCAGGCCGCGCAGTCGCCCAGCGCATACACGTCGGGCACGCCTTGTACGCGCAGGTGCGCGTCCACCTCGATCTGGCCGCCCTTCGCGACCGGCAGCCCCAGCGAGCCCAGGAATTCCGGCGCGCGGATGCCCGCCGCCCACACGCACAGGTCGGCCGGATAGACATTGCCCTTGTTGTCGCTGACCTGTTTCGGGCCGATGCCGTTCACGCGGCAATCCGTCACGACGCGGATGGCGCGCTGGTCGAGCAGGCGCGCGGCCGCGGCGGACACCCGCTCGGGCAGCGGCGCGAGGATCCGCGGCGCGCCCTCGAGCAGGGTGATGCGCACGTCGCGCTTGACCTGCAGGCGCCGGAAGCCATACGCGGCATACACGCCGGACGCTTCGCGCAATTCCGCCGCCAGTTCGACGCCCGTGGCGCCGCCGCCGATGATGACGATGTCGAGGCCGGAGCCGCCGGCGCCGTCCTCGTTCTGCTGCTCGGCCTGGGCGAGCAGGCGCAGCAGGCGCAGGCGGAACCGTTCCGCGTCCTCGGTGGCATTCAGGGAAATCGTGTGTTCACGCGCGCCGGGCACGCCGAAATAATTCGACGTGCTGCCGACGGCGATCACGAGCGAGCGGTAGCCGAGCGTGCGTTCGGGCAGCACCTCCTCGCCGTCGCCGGCCGCGGTGACGGGGGCGATCGTGATGCGGCGCGCGGCCGCGTCCAGCGCCGTCATGGCGCCGTACACGAAGGAAAAGCCGCGGTCGTGCGCGAGCATCTGGTACGACAGGCCTTCCTGGTGGATGTCCAGCGTGCCGGCCGCCACCTCGTGCAGCGATGGTTTCCACACGTGGTACAGCCGGCTGTCGACCAGCGTCACCTTGTCCGGGCCGAGTTTGCGGCCCAGTTTGCAGGCCAGCTCCAGTCCGCCAGCCCCGCCGCCCACGATCACGATATCGCTTTGCAAGCCTGCCTCCGTCGGTCGCGCCCGTTGCCGGGCTCACGCAGGCAGTTTACTACGGGGCGGCGAAACCGCCCGGCACGGATCAGTCGTGGCCGTGTCCGTGACCCTTGCCGTGACCGTTGCCATGGCCATGACCATTGCCGTGGCCGTGACCGCGGTCCCAGTCGCCATGGCCGCGGTCGTCGCGGTACTCGACGCGCTCGACGACACGCACTTCGCGCGGGCCGCCGCGGTAGTCGCCGCGGTAGCCGACATGCTCGCGGTAGCGCGGCACATAGGTGTTCGTGTACCACTCGTCGCGCACGAACAGGACCGGACGGCCGCAGGCGCCGTAGCGGCCGCAGTACCTGGCCCAGTGCTTGCGGTGGCCCGGCGGCACGCGCAGGTACACGGGCTCCGCGACGTAGTGCGGCGCCGGCGTGATGATCACCGGCTGCGGCGCGTACACGACGGGACGCGGCACGTAGTCGCCGATGTCGATGCGGCCATAGAAGCCGGGCTGGCCGATGCTGACGGAGACGTTGGTCTGGGCCAGGGCCGGGAGGGAGGCGGCGCACAGCGCCACGCCGAAGATCAGGGCTTTCATAGGATGACCTCGTTGTAATGTTTAAATGAAGTTTATCAAACGAAATCATATGCACAATTCACTGCAACACCTGCTTACATTGTCGTTCCGGGCGGGATTACAACAAACCGCAGCGCAACAATTCCACTGCGGTAAGTGCGCAGCTACAATCGCGGCCTCAACCACTGAAAGGCTATCGATGTTCGCGAAATACACCGTGCTGGCCACGGCCGCCCTGCTGGCGGCGGGCGCCGCCAACGCGCAGGTCGGCGCAACGGCCGACGTCGGCTCCACCGGCGTGGGCTTCCACGTCGTCGTGCCGATGGAAACCTATTTGAACGGGCGCTTCGGCGTCAACTACTTCCGCCACGACTTCGACAAGACGTCCGGCGGCGTCGACTACGACATCAAGGGAAAGCTGCAGACGTTCGACGTGCTGTTCGACTGGTACCTGACCGAAGGCAGCAGCTTCCACCTGACCGGTGGCCTCGTCTACAACGGCAACAAGTTCAATGCGAAGGCGAAGCCCAACGGCCTCGGCGGCTTCACGCTGAACGGCCACGCGTACACGGCCGCCGACGTCGGCCTGCTGACGGGCCGCATCGACTACCGCAAGGCCGCGCCCTACCTCGGCATCGGCTGGGGCAACGCGCTGGCCCGCTCGTCGCGCTGGACCACGAACGTCGATCTCGGCGTCTTCTACCAGGGCAACCCGAACGTCCAGCTGGCCAGCGTCGGCTGCACGGTGTCGAACACGGTCTGCAAGACCCTCGCCAACGACGTCGCCGTGGAACGCCTGCGCCTGCGCGACGACGTCGATGCGTTGAAGGTCTATCCGGTCGTGCGCGCGAGCATCGGCTACCAGTTCTGACGATGTGACCGGCGCGCCGCGCGCCGCGGCGTTGCGCTAGGATGCCGCCAAAGGAGGCGCACATCATGAACCATCGCGCACGCTGGAGCCTGCTGCTCCTGGCCTGCCTCATGCTGGTGGCCTGCCAGGACCGGCGCGAACCGGTGAAACCCACCGTCGTGCTGGCCTCGGCCGCCATCGCCGTCACGGCCTGACCGCGCGCCTGCCGCGCGGCCTGCCCCACTTCCGGCCCCACCGCGGGCCGGTGTCCCGTTGCATCCTCGTGTTAGAATCTTCCCTGCCATAAGGCAACGCTAGGGGTCCTGCAGCCGCCACCGCGGCTGCGGGTGAGAAACACCCTCCGAACCTGATCTGGGTAATGCCAGCGAAGGGAAGCATGCGGATTCCGGTCGCGCACCGGCTCCGGTACTCCCTTGCCGGCTCCACCCGTCGCACTTACGAGGAGCCGCATGCATCATCCCGATATCGACCCGGTCGCGCGCCCATGAACGTGATCGTCCTGGGCGCCGGCGTCGTCGGCACCGCATCCGCCTGGTATCTCGCCGAAGCCGGCCACGACGTCACCGTCATCGAACGCCGGAGCGGCGCCGCGCAGGAGACGAGCTTCGCCAACGGCTGCCAGATCTCCGTCTCGCACGCCGAACCGTGGGCCACGCCCGCCGGCCTGCTGAAGGTCGTGCAGTCCCTGGGCCGCGCCGATGCGCCGCTGCTGTTCCGCCTGCAGGCCGATCCGCTGCAATGGCGCTGGTGCCTGCAGTTCGTGCGCGAATGCGCGCCCGGCCGCGTGGCCGCCAACCTGCGCCGGATCGTCGCCATGGCCGAGTACAGCCGCCGCAGCCTGCAGGCATTGCGTGCGCGCACCGGCATCGAGTACGACAGCCTCACGCGCGGCATCCTGCACTTCTACACGGACGCACGGGAATTCGAGCGGGCCTGCCATGCGGCCGCCGCGATGCGCGACCTGGGCTGCCCGCGCATGACGGTCGATGCCGACGAGGCCGTGCGGATCGAGCCGGCCCTCGCGACCGTGCGCCGCAAGCTCGTCGGCGCCGACTTCACGGCCACCGACGAATCGGGCGACGTCCATCGCTTCACGACGCAGCTCGCGGCACGCGGCGCGGCCGCCGGCATCCGTTTCACCTACAACACGACCGTCACGCGCCTGCTGGCCGAAGGCGACCGCATCCGCGGCGTGGAAATCATCGATGCGGACGGCCGGCACCGCGTGCTGCATGCGGACGCCGTCGTGGTCGCCCTAGGCAGTTTTTCCGTCGGCCTGCTGGCGCCGCTGGGCATCCGGCTGCTGATCTATCCGGGCAAGGGATATTCCGCCACCTATCCCATCCTCGACCCGGACGCGGCGCCCACGGTCTCGCTGACGGACGACGGCCACAAGCTCGTGTTCTCGCGCCTCGGCGACCGCCTGCGCGTGGCCGGCACGTGCGAACTGAACGGCTACACGCGCGACTTGAACCCCGTGCGCTGCGACGCGATCACGCGCCGCGTGCGCGCGCTGTTCCCGGATGCCTGCGACTACGCCAACCCGACATACTGGGCCGGCCTGCGCCCGCTGACGCCGTCGAACGTCCCGTACATCGGCCGCACGCGGTTCGCGAACCTGTACCTGAACACGGGGCATGGCACGCTGGGCTGGACGATGGGCTGCGGGTCGGGGCGGGCGATCGCGGACATCGTGTCGGGGAGAAGGCCCGAGGTCGACTTCGCATTTACCGGCGGTTTCGAGGCTTAGCGGTTACACTGTCGCCTTTCGAAAAGAATAGCCGCTTCCGCCACCATGTCGTTCGCATCGCTCGGCCTGATCGACCAGATCACGCGCACCCTCGCCTCGCTGTCCTACACCACGCCCACCGCCGTCCAGGCGCAGGCGATTCCCGCCGTGCTGGCCGGGCGCGACGTCATGGCGGCCGCCCAGACAGGCACCGGCAAGACGGCCGGTTTCGCCCTGCCCCTGCTGCAGCGGCTCGTGATGGACGGCGTGCAGGTGGCGGCCAATTCGGCGCGTTCCCTGATCCTCGTGCCGACGCGCGAACTGGCCGAACAGGTGCACGAGAGCGTGCGCGCCTACGGGGCCGGACTGCCGCTGCGCACGATGGTCGCGTACGGCGGCGTCAGCATCAATCCGCAGATGATGCGCCTGCGTAAAGGCGTCGACGTCCTCGTCGCTACGCCGGGCCGCCTGCTCGACCTGCAGCGCCAGAACGCGGTGCGCTTCAACCAGGTGCAGACGCTCGTGCTGGACGAAGCGGACCGCATGCTCGATCTCGGCTTTTCGCGCGACATCGACAACCTGCTCGCGCTGCTGCCGAAACGCCGCCAGACGCTGCTCTTCTCCGCCACCTTCTCCGATCCGATCCGGGCGCTGGCGACGAAGCTGCTGGCCGATCCGGTCAGCATCGAGGCCACGCCGCGCAACACGACCGTGAAGGCGATCCGCCAGTGGATCGTCCCGGTCGACAAGAAGCGCAAGCCGGACCTGTTCCTGCACCTGCTGAAGCGCCACGACTGGCCGCAGGTCCTCGCGTTCGTGAAGACGCGCAAGGGCGTCGACCAGCTCGTCGACCTGCTCGACGCGAAAGGCATCGCGGCCGACTCGATCCACGGCGACAAGCCGCAGCCCGCCCGCCTGCGCGCGCTCGACCGCTTCAAGGCGGGCGAGGTGCGCGTGCTCGTCGCGACCGACGTCGCCGCGCGCGGCCTGGACATCGAGGAACTGCCGGTCGTCGTCAACGTCGACCTGCCCATCGTGGCGGAAGACTATGTGCACCGCACGGGCCGCACGGGCCGCGCGGGGGCGTCCGGCGACGCGGTGTCGCTCGTGTGCGCGGACGAAGTCCAGCAGCTGGCCGCCATCGAGGCGCTGACGCAGCAGGCCTTGGAGCGCCAGGAGGAAGCCGGCTTCGAGCCCGAGCACCGCGTGCCGCAGACAAATGCGGCCGGGCAGGTCGTCAAGAAGCCGAAGAAACCGAAGAAACCGAAAGGCGGCACGAAGGACGCGCGTGGCGACGCACCCGTCGTGCAGGAAGACGTGCGGTTCAGGCGCTGAGCGGTCTGCCGGCGCCGCGCGCTCCCGGCTGCAGCGCCAGGTAATGCCCGGCGCGGAAGAACACGTAAAAGAGGAGCGTCAGCGGCATCGCGTTCGGACCGCAGTCGAGCACCTGCGCACTGCCTTCCGCGAATCACGGTTTAACACGAGCCAGCGGGGTGCCCCGGTCAAAGCGCCCGGTACATGATATGAGCATCGACGTAGCCGTGCCGGATATGATCGAACGCGTCGGGCACGGTCCCGATGACGGCAAAGCCCAGGCTGCGGTACAGGGCGAGCGCTGGCAGGTTGCAGCCGAGGACCTGGTTGAACTGCATGGCCCGAAAGCCGGCAGCCTTCGCCGAGGCCATGCAATGTTCGACCAGCGCCCGGCCGACGCCACGACGCCGTGCGTGTGCGCCGACCAGGAAGGTGGCCGTGGCGACGTGTGCACCTCGCCCCGGCATGGCCGGCCCGTAGCGATACATGCCGAGCACGCCGCCACCGTCGCAGGCGAGCACACAGCCCCTGGCTCCCAGCCAGACCTGATCGATCATGTCCGCATCGATGCCGTCGACGAACGGCAGTGCGCTGCCTTCCGCGCACACCGCTTGCAACAGTCCGAGCATCGCGCCTGCATCGCCACGTGTTGCCGGCCGCATTTCCATCTTGTCGTTCGACGTCACCGCAGCTCCAGCCAGAATTTACGCACCCCCTCGTCCTCGTCCACCGGCCCGACGGTGAACCCGAGCTTCTTCACGAGGCCGATGACGGGCGCGTTTTGCGGCAGCGCCTCGCCCACGATCTCGCGCGTGCCGCGCGCACGGCAGTACGCGATCAGCTTGTTCATCAGCATGACGCCCAGGCCCTTGCCCTTCAGGTCGGAGCGCACCGTCACGGCGAATTCCGCGCTCATGTTGTCCGGGTCCGCCACGACGCGGGCCACGGCGAGCGTCTCGGGATGGCCGTCCGGACCCATGCGCGTGGCGATGAAGGCCATCTCGCGGTCGTAGTCGATCTGCGTGAAGCGCGCCAGCTGCGCGGGCTGCAGCTCGCGCACGCGCACGAACATGCGGTAGCGGACGTCGTCCGGCGTCAGCGCGTTGAAGAACGCCACGTGGGCGGCGCCGTCTTCCGGGCGGATCGGCCGCAGCAGGATCGTCCCGCCCTGCCACGGCACGACGTCTTCCAGCTCGACCGGATACGGCCGGATCGCGAGCCGGTCGAGCGCATTGCCGGCGCGGTCGGCCATCGCGATGCGCATGCGCGCGTCCAGCACGACGGCGCCGTTGGCGTCCGCGAGGAGCGGATTGATGTCCAGCTCGACGATCTCCGGCACCTCGGCGATGAGGCGCGCCACCTGCACGAGCACGGCGGCGATCGCGTCCAGGTCCGCGGCCGGGTGATTGCGGTAGCCGGCCAGCTGGCGCGCGACGCGCGTGCGCGCGATGAGGTCGCGCGCCAGCACCGTGTTCAGTGGCGGCAGCGCGACGGCGTGGTCGTTCACCGCTTCCACCGCGAGGCCGCCCTGGCCGAACAGGATCACGGGCCCGAACACGGGGTCGGTCGCCGCGCCCGCGATCAGTTCGTGCGCTTCCGGATTGCGCGCCATCGCCTGTACGATGAAGCCGTCCAGGCGCGCATCCGGCTTCAGTTCCGCGAGGCGTCGCGCCATGCGCTCCGTCGCCGCGCGCACGGCGTCGGGCGAGTCCAGGTCGAGCGAGACGCCGCCCACGTCCGACTTCTGCACCACGTCCGGCGACAGGATTTTCACGGCGACCGGATAGCCGATGTCCGCTGCCATCGCCACCGCCTCGTCCGGCGTCGCCGCAGCGCGCGTAGGGACGGTGGGGATGCCGTAGGCGTCGAGGATCGCCTTCGTGTCCGGGTCGTCCAGCAGGTAACGGCCCGTCCGGCGTCCCCGTTCCAGCGCGGCGCGCACGAGGCCGCGCGCGCGTTCGCGGTCCGGTTCGCCGTCGCCGACGGACGCCGGCACTTCCATCAGCAACTGCTGGTTGCGGCGGAAGTTCACGATCTGCAGGAAGCCGTTCACGGCCGCTTCCGGCGTGCGGTAGGCCGGCATGCCCGCTTCGTACGCGATCGTGCGCGCCTCGCCCACGGACTGCAGCCCGAGCCAGCACGCGAGCACGTTGCGCGACGACGCCTTCGCCAGCGGCGCCACGGCGCGCGCCACGTCGGCCGGATCGACGACGGCGTTCGGCGCGTGGATCATGACGACGGCGTTGGCCTGCGGGTCGTGCAGCAGCACGTCGATGACGTCGCGGTAGCGCTCCGGCGGCGCATCGCCGCGCAGGTTCAGCTCACCGGTGCCGCTCCATTCGGGCACGAGGTCGCGCAGCCTGGACACCGTCTCCGGCGCGAGTTCGGCCTGCTGGCCGCCGCCGTATTGCAGCGCGTCGCTCGCCAGCACGACGGGGCCGGCGCCGTTGCCGAGGAGCGCCAGCCGCTCGCCGAACAGCGGCTTCGCACGGGCGAGCGTCTCCACGGCGGCGAACAGCTGGTCGGTCGTGTACACGCGCAGCATGCCGGCGCGGCGGATCGCGGCGTCGTAGACGTCATCCGGCCGCGCGAGCACGCCGGAGAGACAGGCCCCGGCCGTCGCCGCTTCCAGCGAGCGTCCGGCCTTGAGCATCAAGGTCGGCTTGCTGCGCGCCGCCGCGCGCGCGGCCGACATGAACTTGCGGGCATAACGCACGCTTTCCGCATGCACCAGGATCGCGGAGGTGCCGGGATCGCTGGCCAGGTAATCGAGCACGTCGCCGAAGTCGACGTCGGACGATTCCCCCAGCGCGAGGATCGTGGAAAAGCCGACGTTGCGCGTGCGTGCCCAATCGAGCACGCCCGCCATCAGCGCGCCCGATTCGGACACGAACGCGATCCGCCCCGCCGCCGCGCCGCCCATCGCGATGCTCGCGTTCAGGCCGATGCCGGGCGCCAGCAGCCCGGAACTGTTCGGGCCGAGGATGCGCAGCAAGTACGGGTTGGCGGCATCGAGCATCGCCTGCTTGATGCTGCGGCCGCGCAGGTCGCGCGCCGTCGACACGCCGGCGCTCATCACGATGGCCGCCCGCGTCCCCAGCTCGCCGAGGCTGCGCACGATGCCGGGGATGGTGGACGGGGGCGTGCAGATGATCGCCAGGTCCGGCGCCGCCGGCAGCCGCGCGACGTCCGGCCAGACCTCCAGGCCGTCCAGCGTCTCGTACTTCGGGTTCACGGGGTACAACTGCCCCTTGAAGCCCCCTTCGCGCAGGTTGCGCAGCATGGTCGCGCCGACGCTTCCCGGACGTTCGGACGCGCCGACGAGCGCCACCGATTTCGGGGCAAACAGTTGCTTGAGATTACGTACGCTCATCCACCGCTCCCAGCCGTGCAAGCCCCACCACGCGGATTGGCTACACTTGGTTCGACATAGACAGGATGATATCAGCGCTCACACACCATGACGGAAACAAACAAGGAAGAAAGCGGAAAAGATGGCGGCTCGCGCAAGGTGATCTACGCGGCGATCCTCGCCAACCTGGGCATCGCCGTCGCCAAGTTCATCGTCGCCGCCATCACGGGCAGCGCCGCGATGCTCGCCGAAGGCATCCACTCCGCGGTCGACACGGGCAATGAATTCCTGTTGCTGGTCGGGGAGCGCAACAGCGAGAAGCCGCCCGACAAGCGCCACCCGTTCGGCTACGGCAAGGCCTTGTATTTCTGGGCGCTGCTCGTCGCGCTGTCCGTGTTTTCGCTGGGCGGCGGACTCTCCATCTACCACGGCATCAGCGCGCTGCGCCATCCGGAGCCGCTCGAGGATCCGATGTGGAACTACGTCGTGCTGGGCGTGTCGGCGTGCTTCGAGGGCTATAGCTGGAACGTGTCGCGCAAGGCGTTGAACAAGCGGCGCAAGCCGGGTGCCTCGCTGTGGCAGACGGTCCACGCGAGCAAGGACGCCTCCGTGTTCACCGTGTTCATCGAAGACACGGCCGCCCTGCTGGGCCTCGCCATCGCGGCCGCCGGCATCCTGCTCGGCCATGTGTTCGACAGCCCGTATTTCGATCCGGCCGCGTCGGTGCTGATCGGCCTCCTGCTCGTGGGCGCCGCGTTCGCTCTCGCGCGCGAGACCGGCGCGCTGCTCGTCGGCGAAGGCATCGGCACGGACGCCACGCGGCGCGTGTGCGAGATCCTGCGCGACGATCCGGCCATCGAGGACGTCGGCAAGCTGCTCAGCATGCAGCTCGGGCCGGACGAAGTCCTGCTGACGGCGGCCGTGCGTTTCAACCGCGGCATGCGCATCGACGAAGTGGAGGCGGCGATCGAGCGCCTGGAAAAGGCGGTGGCGGCCGTGTATCCGGCCATCCGCCACATTTATTTCGAATCGGGCGCGCTGCGCTCGGCGATGCGCTGATCGGCCCGCACGACGGGCAACGCCCGGAACCGCGGCGAGCGGGCGCGGAACTCGCGCAGCAGGCCGTCGACGACGGCCGCGGTGTGCAACCGCAACACCGCCGGATCGGGATTGCGCTTCGCCACGGCGGACAGCACAGCGCATTCCGCCAGCTGCGCCAGCGCCACCGCGACGCCGTCGCGGCCCCGCATGACGGGCGCGCTGGAAAAGTGCGGGCGCAAGTGGCGATCCAGCGCGAACGAGCCTTGTACGAGGCGATCCACACCCATGTCGAAGATCACCCGGTCGATGACCTGCGCGGCCCGCTCGCCTACCTGGCGCTGGCTGCGCATGGTCCGTATCGCGAACACGCGCCTCAACATCCCATTCCCGTTTGTTCTCGTTGTAATAGCAATATGCTAGCATGCGTGGCCATTTTTGCATCAGGTATTGCGACCTGGATGCATCGAAATGCAACAGTCCATCGTGCTAGAATGCGCCCGATGAAGACCGTAATGCGCTCGCTGATCGTCTGGCTGTTGCTGCTCGCCCTGCCCTTCCAGGGCCTGGCCGCGGCACGCATGCTGCCGTCCGTGAGTGCGCCGGCCGTCGCGCACGCGGCGCCGGTCGCGCAGCATTGCCACGCCGCGGCCAAGGCGGACGACGGCGATCACCTGCACAAGCACCGCAGCGTCTGCGGCGACTGCTGCATCGTCGTCGCGCTCGTGCCCGTGCCGCTCGTCCCGCCGGCGTTTCCACCGCCTTCCATCGCGATCCCCTTCCGCGCCGGCCACCTGGCCAGCGTCGACCCGCCCCTGCTCGAACGTCCTCCCCGCCGCCTCGCCGCCTGATCGCTGTAGTCGCCGCCTGCGCCCGTGCGCGGCGGTGCCATTCACGCATTCGCAACGAGGACGACATGAAACAACTCATCCAGACGTACGCGCTGGCCATGGCGCTGGGCGCCCACGGGGAGATGAAATGAACCCGCGACAACGACTTTTACCGCGTGCGGGCGCGGCCGCCGCGCTGGCCCTGCTGGCCGGCTGCGCGACGGTCACGCCGGACGGCGGCTTCGGCGACGTCGCCGCCACGACACAAAACCGCATCGGCACCGCGCCGCAACTGACGCGCGACGCCACCGGGCAAGGCGCGCTCGCCGCATCGCTGCGCGACCTGCCCGTGTTCCGGGAAGGCCGGCCGCTGGACATGGACACGGCCGTGCGCATTGCCCTCGTCAACCACCCGGGCCTGCAGGCCACGTACTGGAACGTCGGCATCGCCCAGGCGGATCTCGCGCAGGCGGCCCGGCCCCGCAACCCGTCGTTCGACTTCACGCGGCTCGCCGGCGGCGGCGCCCTCGAGATCGAGCGCGGCATCACGTTCGACCTCGTCGGCCTCCTGACGACGCCGCTGGCCGCCCGGATGGAGACCCGCCGCTTCGAACAGGTGAAACGCGACGTGGGCGCGGCCATCGAACGCCACGCCCTCGAGACGCGCACGGCGTGGGTCGAGGCGGTTGCCGCGCGGCAGGCGCTGGAGTACGCGCGCCGCGTGCAGGCATCCGCGCAAGCGGGCGCGGAGCTCACCGGCCGCATGGCGAACGCCGGCAACACGAACCAGCTCGAACTGGCGCGCGAACAGGTGTTCCTGGCCGAAGCGGCGCGCGACGCCGCACGCGCGGACAAGCGCGCAACGAGCACGCGCGAACGCCTCACGCGCGCGCTGGGCCTGTGGGGCCGGGAGGCGGACTACGCCCTGCCCGACCATCTGCCCGACCTGCCGGCCGCGCCGGCGGAACTGGCGGACGTCGAACGCATCGCGCTGGCCCAGCGCCTGGACGTGCGCGCCGCACAGGCCGAGGCGGCCGCCACCGCGGCGGATCTCGGGCTCACGCGCACGACGCGCTTCATCAACGTGCTGGACCTCGGTGTCGCCAACAAGACGCAGACCGGCGAGCCGACCGGGCGCGGCTACTCGCTGTCGCTGGAACTGCCGCTGTTCGACTGGGGCGGCGCGCGCGTCGCCCGTGCCGAAGCCACGTACATGCAGGCGGTGAACAAGGTCGCGCTCACGGCCGTCACGGCGCGCAGCGAGGCGCGCGAAGGCTATCTCGCCTACCGCAACGCGTACGACGTGGCGAAGCATTACCGCGACACGATCCTCCCGCTGCGTAAAAGAATCGGGAAGGAAGTCCTGCTGCGCTACAACGGCATGCTCGCGAGTCCGCACGACCTGCTGGCCGATGCGCGCGCGCAGGCCGAAGCGGTCGACGCCTACATCGAGGCGCTGGACACCTTCTGGACCGCCCACGCCGAACTGGAAGCCACGCTCGGCACCCGATTGAACAAGGAACAAACCCAATGACCAGCCGCAGAAACTTCATCACCGGCGCGGCCGGCGCCATGGTCGGCGCCTCGCTCGTGTCGAAGGCCGGCGCGGCCGCCATTCCGGAAGCCCCGGTCCAGTCGTCGCCCGCCACCCAGCCGCCGCTGCATCCGCCGAGCGGCCGCCCGTACAACCCCGTCGTCACCCTGAACGGCTGGAGTCTGCCGTGGCGCATGAAGGACGGCGTCAAGGAATTCCACCTCGTCGCCGAACCCGTCGTGCGCGAGATCGCGCCCGGCATGAAGGCGAACCTGTGGGGCTACAACGGCCAGAGTCCGGGCCCCACCATCGAGGTCGTCGAGGGCGACCGGGTGCGCATCTTCGTGACCAATAAACTGCCGGAGGCGACGACGATCCACTGGCACGGCCAGATCCTCCCGAGCGGGATGGATGGCGTGGCGGGGCTCGTGCAGCCTGCGATCGCGCCGGGCAAGACGTTCGTCTACGAATTCGTCGCGCACTACGCCGGCACCTTCATGTACCACCCGCACAGCGACGAGATGACGCAGATGGCGATGGGCATGATGGGCTTCTGGGTCACGCACCCGAAGGACCCGCGCCAGCACGCCGTCGACCGCGACTTCGTGTTCCTGCTGAACGCGTACGACATCGAGCCGGGCAACTACACGCCGAACGTGAACACGATGCTGGACTTCAACCTGTGGACCATCAACAGCCGCGCCTTCCCCGGCACCGACCCGATGGTCGTGCGCAAGGACGACAAGGTGCGCATCCGCATGGGCAATCTGACGATGACGAACCACCCGTTCCACATCCACGGCCACCGCTTCGAGGTGACGGGCACGGACGGCGGCTGGATCCCTCCGACCGCGCGCTGGCCCGAGGTGACGGTCGACATCGGCGTGGGCCAGATGCGCGCCATCGAATTCGTCGCCGACAATCCCGGCGACTGGGCGTTCCACTGCCATAAATCGCACCACACGATGAACGCGATGAGCCACGCCATGCCGAACCTGATCGGCGTCGACCAGGCCGGCGTGGCGAAGAAGATCAACGACCTCGTCCCGGGCTATATGGTCATGGGCGACAAGGGCGGCTCGATGGGCGGCATGCGCATGGCGCTGCCGGAGAACACGCTGCCCATGATGGCGGGCCGCGGGCCGTTCGGCGACATCGAGATGGGCGGCATGTTCACCGTCATCAAGGTGCGCGAGGGACTCGCGCGCGGCGATTACCGCGATCCGGGCTGGTACCGGCATCCCGCCGGCACGGTGGCGCGCGAGTGGACGGGCCCCGTGCCCGACCCGGTCGGCGCACCGGCGGCGCCGGCGTCCGGGGCGGTGATCGGGACGGCCAAACGGGGTGGGCACGAGGGCCACTGACGGTCCCGTCACGCCCATCGGGGCGTTGGTCACACAGGTCGCGCGCCGACGCCGGTCGTCTCCGACAATCTGGTCCACCGGATTGAAAGGACACCGTGATCAAGCCCCATCATGCCGCCCTCCTGCTCGCCCTCGCCGCGCCGTTGGCCCGCGCGGAAGATCCGCCCGCCCCGACCGTGACCGTCACCGCCAGGAAAGAGGCGGTGGTGAGGAAGATCGACAAGACCGTCCACGACGTGTCGAACGCGCCGCGCGCCGCCAACGGGTCCGCGCAGGACGTGCTGCAGGCGACGCCCGAGCTGGCGGTGACGGCCGACGGCCAGATCGCCGTTCGGGGCAACACGCAGGTCACGGTCCTCGTCGACGGCAAGCCGACGGCGCTGCTGTCCGGATCGAGCGAGGACCGCGCGGTGGCGCTGCAGACGATGAGCGGCGCCGACATCGCGAGCGTGGAAGTCATCACGAATCCGTCCGCCGCACGGAATGCCAATGGCGGCGCGATCGTGAACATCGTCCTGAAGCGCAACCGCAAGCCCGGCGCGCATGCGCAGGTCCAGGGCAGCGCGACGGACCAGGCGTTGTGGAATGCCGGTGCGTCGGGCGATGTGACGCGGGGTCGATTGAGCGTGCACGCCAACGTGGCGCACCGCCACGACGGCACGCGCAAGGTGCGCCGGTCGGCCGTCGATTGGCATGATCCGCTTACAGGCCGGGCCGGGCAGACGGTGCAATCCTCGGAGGTGTTCGTGCGCCGCGTGGTCGACAGCGCCGCGCTGGGTATCGACTACGCGCTGGGCGATTCGGACAGCATCGGCATGACCTTGCGGCACAGCGGGCGCCGGTCGCGGCCCCTGTTCGACGTGCTGGGCGAGGAGCGCGAAGGCGCCGGCGAAACCATCCACCACCGCATCTCGTACGGCCCCAACGAGCAGTCCGACGACAGCGCGAGCCTGAGCTACAGCCACCAGCAGAACGGCAGCGCGCTGAAGGCGTCGATTCAACACAGCACCACGGATGCCCTGGTCGACAAGTCGTACCGCGACGTGTTCGTCGTGCCCGCGCGCGCCACCGCCTACAGCCGCGGCGCCGGCAGGACGGCGCGCCGCCTCGACCAGGCCACGGTCGACTGGACGCGCGGCCAGTGGGGCCTGGGCCTCGACATCCAGCACAAGTCCGACTCGATCGGCAACGTCCAGGCCGCCGTCGATCCCGCCACGGGCGCCGAAACGCCGGACCGCAACACGACCAATACGTACACCGTGACGACGACGTCGGCCGCGGCGTATGTGACCGACCGGATCGTGATCGGCAAATGGGAAGCGCTGCTGGGCGGCCGGGCCGAACGCATCGCGCGCTGGCGGGCGTTCGATCCGAGCCTGCACGTGAAGTATGGGCTGCAAGACGACACCGACCTGACGCTCAGCTACCGCCGCAGCCTGCAGATGCCCGATCCGCGCGACCTGAATCCGTTCACGACGTATGTCGACGCGCAGAACCTCAGGCGGGGCAATCCGGGGCTGGGACCGCAACGCCTGGGGTCATGGGAGATCGGCGTGAACAAGGAGACACCGCACGTGACCGGCAGCCTGGACGCGTTCTACCGCACGGGCCGCGATACGGTCGTCGATGCACGCACGTTCGAGCATGACGTGCTGGTCACGTCGAAACGGAACGGCGGCGAGGCCCGCTCGGCCGGCGTCACGGCCTCGCTGGACTGGAAGCCCGGCGGACCGCTGCAGCTCGGCGCGGACGGCGGCGTCTACCGCGTGGTGCTCGACCAGGACGCCGTCGCAGCTTATGTCAACGTCAGGGTCGGGTACGGCGACGTGTCCGTCGACGCGCACGCCCAGTCGGCCGGCATCACGCCGCAGGGCCGCTACGGGCCGACGAGCGGCGTGAACCTCACGTGGAAACACGCGTTGGGCAAGACGCTCGGCCTGACCGTGAACGCCAACGACATCTTCGACGGCAGCCTGCGTGCCTATCGGACCGACACGCCTGCATTCCACCAGGTCGGGTTCGACCACTTCGTCGCCCGGCGCGTGTACGTGGGGCTCGTCAAACGCTTTTCGCGGTGACCGGATAGCCGGCCGCCACGATCGCCTCGGCGATCCTGTCGAGGTCCGCGGTGCTGTCGACCTTGACCTTCTTCGTGGGCAGGTCGACTTCGACTTTCGCATCCTTGTCGAGGGCCTGCACGGACTTCGTGACGCGGCCCACGCAGTGGCCGCAGCTCATGTCTTCGACGGTGAGTTCATACATCTTGTGTGCTCCTTGGGGTTGGGTTGGAATGATGTCGGGTGCGGGCCGGGGCGCCGGCCGCCAGCGCCGCAGCAGCAGCGCATTCGTAACGACGCTGACGGAACTCAGCGCCATCGCCGCGCCGGCCAGCACGGGATTCAGCAGGCCCAGTGCCGCGACGGGGATGCCGACGACGTTGTAGACGAACGCCCACACGAGGTTCTGGCGGATCTTGCGCCACGTACGGTCCGAGATGTCGATGGCCTCCGCGACGAGCAGCGGGTCGCCGCGCATCAAGGTCACGCCGGCCGTGTGCAGCGCGACGTCCGTGCCGCCGGCCATCGCGATGCCCACGTGGGCCGCCGCCAGCGCCGGCGCGTCGTTGATGCCGTCGCCCACCATGCCCACTGTACGGCCTTCTGCCATCAGGCCGCGCACGACGTCCGCCTTGTCCTGCGGCTGCACCTGCGCGACCCAGCGCGTCAGGCCCAGCGCCTGCGCGACGGCGCGCGCGCTGCCTTCGTTATCGCCGCTGAGCATCATGCTGTCGACGCCGAGGTCGCGCAGGCGGGCGATGGCGGCGCGGCTCGTCGGTTTCAGGCTGTCGCCGAATGCGAGCACGCCTTCCACGACGATGCCGCCGCCCGCTTCGCGCGCGAGCCACGACACGGTGCGCCCGTCCGCTTCGTGGCGTTCGGCCGCGGCCACCAATGCGGCGGGCGGGGCGCCGGCACCGATTTCGTCCAGCAATCGGCGGTTGCCGATCCAGACGGCCGCGCCATCCACGCGGGCCCGCACGCCACGGCCCGGCAATGCGGCCGATTCCGTCGCGGCCGGCGCGGCCACGTGCTGCGCGGCCGCCAGGTCCGTCACGGCCCGCGCCAGCGGGTGCGCGCTGCCCTGCTGCACGGCCGCGGCCAGCGCCAGCAGCCGTTGCGGGACGTCCCCTTCCAGCGCCACGACGCGGGGACGGCCTTCCGTCAGCGTGCCCGTCTTGTCGAACACGACCATCTGCAGGGCGTGCGCCGTCTCCAGCGCTTCCGCGTCCTTGATGAGGATCCCGTGGCGCGCGGCGGCGCCCGTGCCGACCATGATGCCCGTCGGCGTGGCAAGGCCCAGCGCGCACGGGCACGCGATGACCTGCACGGCGACGGCGTTCAGCAACGCCTGCTGCCAGTCGCCCGTGGCGAAGCCCCAGGCCAGCAGCGTGACCAGGGAAATGAGCAGCACGACGGGCACGAACACGGCACTGACCTTGTCGACGAGGCGCTGGATCGGCGCTTTCGCGGCCTGCGCATCCTCGACCATGCGGATGATCCGGGCCAGCATGCTGTCCGCACCGACCGCGGTCGCTTCCACGAGCAGCAGGCCTTCGCCATTGACGGCGCCGCCCGTCACGCGGTCGCCCTCACCCTTCGCCACGGGCAGGCTTTCCCCCGTCAGCAGGGATTCGTCGAGGTGGCTCGCGCCTTCCACGACCTTGCCGTCGGCCGGCACGCGCTCGCCCGGCCGCACGACCATCAGGTCGCCGGCGCGCAGGGCGTCGAGGGCGATGACCGTGTCCTGGCCGGCGCGCCGGACGATGGCTTCCGAAGGCCGCAGCGCCTCCAGCGCACGGATCGCCGCGACGGTCTGGTGCTTCGCCCGGCCTTCCAGCCATTTACCGAGCAGCACGAGCGTGATGACGACCGCGGCCGATTCGAAATAAAGGTGGCCGTGGCCGCCCGCATTCAACAACTGCCAGAGCGACAGGAAATACGCGGCCGACGTGCCGATGGCCACGAGCAGGTCCATGTTCCCGGCGCCGGCCCGCAGCGCTTTCCAACCCGCGCGGTAAAAACGCGCGCCGAGCCAGAACTGGACGGGCGTCGCCAGCAGCAGTTGCAGCCAGCCGGGCAGCATCCAGTCGATGCCGAACGGCGCCAGCAGCATCGGCGCGATGAGGGGAAGGCTCAGCAGCGCGGCCAGCGCCACGGGCCACCACGTCGGCAGGCCCTGCGCCGCCTCCGCCTTCGGGGTCCCGGTCGGCCGCGCCGTGTAGCCGGCCTGCTCGACGGCGGCCAGGATGGCCTGCAGGTCGAGCCCCTCGCCCTGCACGGCCGCGCGTTCCGTGGCCAGGTTGACGCTCGCGTCGCGCACGCCCGGCACGGCCTTGAGCGCCTTTTCGACGCGCGCCACGCACGAGGCGCACGTCATTCCACTGATGTCGATATCGATCGCCATGGGTATCCTCCTGTGATTGCCAGTACAGGATATGCCTTCCCACAATGGGAAGGTCAAGCGGATTGTAAAGCGGGCAGCGGATCCAGCGGGCGGAGTTCGTAGCAGAGGTCGGCCCGGTCGGCCGCGGCGGGTGCCGACAACAGGTAGCTGTCCAGGCCGAGCCGGCGCCCGGACGCGTCCAGTTGCGCCGGCCCCAGGTCCGCCTGACGCAACACGAGCACGATATCGTAGGCGAGGGTCGGCACGGCGAACAGGCGCAGCAGGGTGCGCAGCGCCCGGGCGCCCGGCGCGCCGGGCAGGAAGTGATCGTAGCGGGCACGGTCGAGGGGGCCGAGGCGCACGCGCACGCGCAAGTCCGGCCGCCAGCTGCGTTCCCCCAGCAGCGCGCGCCGGCCGAGCAGCGCGTTGGCGCCGACGACGGCCTGCTCGCCCGGGGCCAGCGGGTCCCAGTGGCCGATGCCCTCCTGCACGCGCACGGCCACGCCGAAATGGCTGGACAGCACCCGGCCCAGTACGGCGCCCGACACGGGCCGCCGGCGCAGCAGGCCGGCGAACGCGGCCAGCGCGGTGTCCGGCACGCCGTCGTGTGCGAACACGCCGCCGCCGGGCACGCCGGCCAGCGCCAGCAACAGCGGGAGGAAGGCGTCGCGCGGGGCGGCCACGAGGTGCTCGACCCGGTATTTCTGCCACGCCCGGTACCACAGCGCGAGCATGCGCGTGCTGAACATGTCGAGGAAGGCGCGGGCCGCCTGCGCGTCCTGCCCGTCCTGCGGCAGCGCGAGCAGGCGCTCGGTCACATGCAGCGGCAGCGCCCCGTGCGCGCCCAGCAGGCCCATGAAGCTCGGCGTCAGGCGGTAGCCGTCGGCATCCGGCGCCGCGGCCTCGATCTGGCTGGGAGGAAACGCCAGCGCGAGGCTGTTCGCGAAGCGCAGGTGGCGGGCCAGTGCGCGCCGTTCGGGGATGCCGCGCTCGCCGAGCGCCAGCAGCAACAGGCGCACGGCCTGGACGAAGTCGAAGCGCTGGGGCTCGGCCAGCAGGCGGGCGATCAGGTCCATCCGCCGCTACTGGTGCGCGGAGAGCAGGCGATGATCTCGCGCCCGGTCTGTTGCGACACGACTTCCAGCCGCGTGAAGCAGTTCAGGTGGCCGTTCAGCGCGAAGTACTGGTCGAGGACCTGCACGAACGGATACAGTCCCGTGCCCGCGAACGCGTCCTCGTCGACGGTGAGGCGGATGCCGATGCCCGGCATCAGGCTCGCGACCGGCGCCGCGCCCACCCATGCGCGCACCGTGCCGTGTTCGAGCCCCACGATGCCCGCGATCTGGCGCTGGGCGACCGGGGACCGCGGCAAATCGTACAGCGCCAGCATTTTCTGGAAATCGGCCAGGCCCGCCATCGTCAGGCCCGCGTGGTTCAGCGCAAGGTGGGCGATCAGGCGCCAGTGCGACCCGCGCGTGCCGCCGAAGCGCCGGCCTGGTGTCGGTTTCCTCAGCATGCGGATGGGCGCCAGCGTGGACAGCTCGTCGCTGCGCAAGTCGCCCTGCGGCTGGCCGTACGGCAGGCGTGACGGCACGTCGCGGTTACTGCACGTCAGTTCCGTGGACAGAGTGGCGCCGGCGGCGTCGAGCGGGTGGAAATCGGCGTCGACGAGGGCGATGCGCATTTCGTGGCCGGGGCTGACGGCCGCCGTCGCGTCATCGCGCCGCGCGATCCAGTAGTGCGCGCGGTGCGACGCTTCGCCGCCCGCCCTGCCCTCGTCGCCCGGCGCATAGAGGGGATCGAAACGGGTGACCGTGCCCGTCCCTTCACGCACGAGCCGGACGGCGTCCACGCTGTGGATCTCGTAAGCACCCGCGTGCGCGCCGTCGGCCAGCAGCGGATAGTCGGCGCTCGTGTACGCGAGCTGCACCGGCGCGCCGGCCTTCGGGAACAGGTTGACGACCGGCGTGCAGCCCGGCAGCAGGCTGCGCGCATCCAGGCCGGCCAGCAGGCGGGCCGTATCGGAATCGGGCGCGATGCCGGACAGCGCCAGGTGCAGCGTGAAACGGCGGCAGCGCGGCGGCAGCAGGCCGGCCAGCGCCGCGAGGTCGACGTCGACGAAATTGAATTTTTCCGGATAACAGAAATACTCGGTCAGCAGGCGCGGCGCCGGATGCGAGCGGGCGGAATATGGCAGCATGGCATCCGCGTCCGCCAGTCCGGCCAGGCGCAGCGGTACGCGCGGCAGCGGCAGCCAGCCCTTGTCGCCTTCCGGCTGCACCCAGGCCGCGGCGCAGCGGAGGAACAGCGCGTCGATCAGCGCGGCGCGGGTCGACGCTTCGCCGTCCGCGAACAGGCGCCACGCCGGCGCAAGGCGGCCGACGTCGCCGCGCGCCGCCGCGATCGTCAGGCTGATGCCGCAACCGGCCCCGCGCGGTGCGCGCGCCGTGCGCGGCGCGTCGAGCAGCGGCACGAACGCGAGGCGCTCCACCGTGAGCGGCGCCAGCAGCACGTCGTAGACGGTGCGGAACAGGCACGGCGTGTCGGTGCCCGCGCTCGAGCGCAGCATCGTCCCGCGCGCCAGCACGGACGGGGTGTCCGGCACTTCGGCCGGCCCGCGCTGTCCCACCTGGACGATCGAATACGACGGCAGCGGCCGCAGGTAGTGCGGGTACAGGCTGTCGAGCAGCGCTTCCGTGAACTTGGGGTAGTCGTCGTCGAGACGCTTGTTGATGCGGGCGGACAGCAGCGCGACGGATTGTATGAGCCGGGCGACGCCGGGATCGTCCCACGTCTCGCCGGCCACGTGCAGGTCGCCGGCGGGCTTGGGATAGCGGGCGCGGAATTCGCGCGCGAACTGGCCGAACAATCCCAGCTCTTCCTCGTAATAGCGCAGCAGGTCGTCCATGGCTTCCTATCGTTGCCCAAGACCAAGATGCATGCTCCCATCCGGCGGAAAACCGTATCTTGAGTACAATCAATGCAATCAAACCGAAGGAGAGCGCCGTGACCGACCTGAACCAGTTCCTCATCACGCAGAGATGGCTCGCCCAGCACCCCGACCGCCTGCAGCTGTATTCGCTGCCCACGCCGAACGGCGTCAAGGTGGCGATCATGCTCGAGGAAATCGGCCTGCCCTACGAGGTGCACCGCATCGCGTTCGACAAGAACGAGCAGACGACGCCGGAATTCATGTCGCTGAACCCGAACAACAAGATCCCCGCGATCATCGACCCCGACGGCCCAGGCGGCAAGCCGCTGCCGCTGTGGGAATCGGGCGCGATCCTGCTGTACCTGGCCGAGAAGACGGGCAAGCTGATCCCGGCCGATCCGGCGCTGCGTTACCAGACGATCCAGTGGCTGATGTTCCAGATGGGCGGCATCGGCCCGATGTTCGGCCAGCTGGGCTTCTTCCATAAATTCGCCGGCCGCGAGTACGAGGACAAGCGCCCGCGCGACCGCTATGTGCACGAAGCCAAGCGCCTGCTGGGCGTGCTGGACGGCCACCTGAAAGGCCGCGACTGGATCATGGGCGACGAGTACACGATCGCCGACGTCGCCTGCTTCCCGTGGGTGAACAACCTGGTCGGCTTCTACGACGCGGCCGAGATCGTCGGCTTCGACCGCTTTCCGGAAGTGGGCCGCGTGCTGGAAGCGTTCCGCGCGCGCCCCGCCGTCATCGAAGGGCTGCAGATCCCGCGCGCCCCGGCCCCTTAAGAGAGTGTGCGCAGGTCGGCGACCACCTCGGCGCCGAAACCGGCGCCGAGCAGGTAGTCGACCAGCCGCTCGGCGCATTCGTCCGGCTCGACGAGCGCGCCCGTCTCCTTCAGGCTGACGAAGCGTTTGCGCAGCGGGAAGCGGTCTTCCGTCGTGGCGCGGATCTCGGCCTGCATGTCCGTATCGATGACGCCGGGCGCCAGGCTGCAGATGCGCACCCCGCGTTCGCAGTCGAGGGCGACGGCGCGCGCGTGGTGGTCGAGGGCCGCCTTGGTGGCGCAGTAGACGCTCCAGCCCGGGTAGGCATTGCGGCCGGCGCCGCTGGAAATGTGCAGGATGCGCCGTTGCGCGCCGCCGCTGGCGCGCACGACGGCGGCGGCGAGCGCCATCGGTGCGGCCACGTTCAACTGCACGGCGCGCAGCACGGCCTGCGGATCCTGCGCGTCGAGCGGGCCGACGGGGCTCACCATGCCGGCATTATTCAGCAGCAGGACGGCGCCGGTGCCGTCCAGGTAATCGCCCAGCATGCCGTCGGCGAACCAGCGCGACAGCGCGACGCTGTCGGCCAGGTCCAGTTCAACTTCCTCGAACAGGTCGGGATACGCGTCCGCCAGGTCGGCCGAACGGGTGCGCGCCAGGCCGAGGACGGGTACGCCGCGCGCCAGCAGATTGGCGGCGAGCGCGGCGCCGAGGCCCCTCGTGTGGCCGGTGACGATTGCTTTCATGGGAATCTCCTGGGGCGGGTGAATCAAATGTTAACCCAAGGACGTCCTAGCGCCAATCGTGCGCACCTATACGAACGTATGAGCGAACGTATGAGCGAACGTATGAGGACCCATACCAAGGTCTGATGGCGCGCCGGCGGCGGCCGGCCTACGATGCTGGCATTTCGACAAGGAGACCCCCATGCCCCTGCATCGCCTGCTCCGTTTGACCGCCGCGCGCCGCCGCCTCACCGAATGGCTGATCCTGGGCGCGGGTCTCGTCTCGTCCGGCCTCGTGCTGGTGTGGATGGTGTGGACCGGGCGCGCCGGGGCGCTGTCCGAGGACGCCGACCGCATGCGGGCACAAGCCGTCGTCATCGACCAGACCCTGCACCGCCAGCTCGAGGGCATCCGCTGGGCGCTGGACGGCGCGCGCGCCGCGCTGGCGCCGGACAGCGGCTGCGACCTGGCCTGCCGCCGCACGCTGCTGCAATCCCTGAAGCGCGCCATGCCGGGCGTGCGCGCGCTGCTGGCCGTCGGCCGCGACGGCCGCATCGCGATCACCGACGACAACCTCGGCGACCGCCGCCTCGACGACAGGCGCTTCCTCGCCCAGCTGCCGCACATGTGCGACGGCCGCACGTTGTACCTGTCCGATCCATACGAGCTGCAGCCGAACCAGTTCAACCTGAAGGCAGCGATGTCGCTCGACGCGGGCGACGGCTGCGGCCACGGCGCCGTCGCCGCGATCCTGAATCCGGAATACTTCGACGCCGTGATGCGCTCCGCGCTGTACGCGCCCGACATGACGATCACGATCACCGACCTCGACGGCCACCGCCTGCTGTACGTCCCGCCCGATCCGGAAACGATGCGCGCGGGCGCGCTGCATCCGGATGCGATGCTGGCCGCGCACCGCGCCGGCGGCGAACGGGTCTCGGTCCGGCGCGGTGTGGGGGCCGACGGCGTCGACCGTCTCGTCGTCCAGCGCAGCATGCGGATGGAAAACCTGGGCATGGAGCGCGGCCTCGTCGTCGCCCTCGCGCGCGACGCCGGCCGCATCGACGCCGGCTGGCACCGCCTCGCGCTCGTGTCGACCGCGGCCTGGACCCTGTTCTGGTCCGCCTGCGCGGCCGCCCTGCTGTTCGCCCAGCGCCGCCGCGCCGCGCTGGAACGCCTGGCGCGCAATGCCGAAGCCGAACGTGCCGCCGCCGCCGAGCGCGTGGAGCTGGCGCTGAACGGCGCGAGCCTGGGTCTGTGGGACTGGCACATCCCGTCCGGCCGGCGCACGGTGGATGGCCGCGCCTGCGCCATCCTCGGCTACACCCGCGACGAGCAGAACCGCCAGGGCGGCGAACGCGACATGTTCTCCCCCGTCCACCCGGACGACCGCGAGCCGCTGCGCCACGCGCTCGACCAGCACCTGCAGGGCGCCGTCCCCGCGTTCGAGGCGGAGTTCCGCATGCGCCACCGCAACGGCCACTGGGTGTGGGTGCAGTCGCGCGGCAAGGTCGTCGAGCGCGCGGCGGACGGCCAGCCCGTCCGCATGGTCGGCACACGCACCGACATCAGCGCGCGCAAGCAGGCCGAGGCCGACATCGCCCACCTCGCGTTCTACGATGGCCTGACGAACCTGCCGAACCGGCGCCTGCTGATGGACCGCCTGGGCCACGCGGTCGCCAAGTGCGAGCGCAACGGCGGCTTCGGCGCCGTGCTGTTCGTCGACCTGGACAACTTCAAGACGCTGAACGACACGCGCGGCCACGACATGGGCGACCGGCTGCTGGAAATGGTCGCGTTCCGGCTGCAGCAGGTCACGCGCGAGGCGGACACCGTGGCCCGCCTCGGCGGCGACGAATTCGTGCTGCTGCTGGAAGACCTCGGGACGTCGGCCGTCGACGCCACGGCCCACGCCGAGCTGGTGGCCGGCAAGATCCTCGCCACGCTGTCCCTCGCCTACACGCTCGACGGCCACGAGTTGCGCAGCACGCCCAGCATCGGCGTCGCCCTGTTCGGCAACGCCAACCACGTCGTGCACGACCTGCTGCGCCAGGCCGACATGGCGATGTACGAAGCCAAGTCGGCCGGCGGCGCCACGTTCCGCTTCTTCGACCCCAGCATGCAGGCCGCCGTCGACGCCAGCACGAGCCTGGAGACCGATCTGCGCTTCGCGCTGGCGCGGCGCGAGTTCGAGCTGTACTACCAGCCCGTCGTCAACCCGATGGGCCTGATGGTGGGCGTCGAGGCGCTGATCCGCTGGCACCATCCGAAACAGGGGCTCACGGGACCCGGCGCGTTCATCGCCCAGGCCGAGAAGTCCGGGCTGATCGTCGGCATCGGCGACTGGGTGCTGCAGGAAGCGTGCCGCCAGCTCGCGCGCTGGGGCGGCGACGCCGCCACGGAGCACTTCACGATCGCCGTCAACGTCAGCGCGCGCCAGTTCCGCCAGGAGGACTTCGTGCCGCGCCTGCTCGAGATCCTCGCGCACAGCGGCGCCGACCCGCGCCGCCTCAAGCTCGAACTGACGGAAAGCGTGCTGCTGGCCGACGTCGAGGACACCATCGCGCGCATGACGGCGCTGAAGGAGCAAGGCATCGGCTTCTCGCTCGACGATTTCGGCACCGGCTATTCGTCGCTGAGTTATCTGCAGCGGCTGCCGCTGGACCAGCTCAAGATCGACCAGTCGTTCGTGCACGACATGCTGCGCGTGCCGCACGCCGCGAGCATCGTCCAGGCCATCGTGCACCTGGCCGGCAACCTGGGGCTGCACGTCGTGGCCGAGGGCGTCGAGGAGGAAGCGCAGTGGGACGCACTGCGCGCGCTCGGCTGCGGCGGCTTCCAGGGCTATCTGTTCGCCCGGCCGATGGCGCTCGCCGAGCTGGCCGGGATGACCGAGGAAGAAGCCGCGCCAGCCTGAAGACCATCCATTCTGCCAGTTGGCCGCGGACGCGCGCCGTTGTATCCTCGCGGCTGAACTGGAGTCCTTACATGCCGCGACGCCGCACCCACCCCGTGCAATCCGCCATCCTGCTGCTGCTCACCGCCGCGATCTTCGTGGTCGACGCCTTCACCCGGCTCGACACGGCCATCGCCGTGATGTACGTCGTCGTGCTGCTGCTCGCATCGCCCGTGTGGCCGCGCCGGTACACGTTCGCGCTGGGCGCCGCGTGCGGACTGCTGACGATGGGCGCCTACGTCGTCGCGCACGGGCTGCACGTGGCGCCCTCGCCCGCCGGGCGCGCACTGGTCAGCATCGCGGCCATCGCCATCACGACCTGGCTCGTGATCCAGCGCCAGCAGGCCACCGACCGGCTGCGCCAGCGCGAACAGGCCCTGCGCCGCAGCCAGGCCTTCCTCGCCGGCGCCCAGCGCCTGTCCCGCACGGGCAGCTTCGGCATCCGCGTGCCGGACGGCGCGATGGTGTGGTCCGAGGAAGCCGCGCGCATCTTCGGCTACGCGGGCGACGCCGCGCCCGACATGGAGCGCGTGCTCGCGCACACGCTGCCGGAAGACCGTGCGCTCGTCAGCGCCGCCCTGCGCCGGACGCTGGCTTGCGAAGGCCACATCGACGTCGCGCACCGCCTGCTGCTTCCGGACGGCACGGTCCGCCACGTGCATGTGCTGGCCGAGGCCTCGTACGACGCCGACGGCCGCTGCGAATACCTGGGCGCCGTCACGGACGTCACGGCGCGTGTGGAAGCCGAGCAGGAACTGCACGCGTCGCACGTCCAGCTGGCGCACGCGGCCCGCGTGAGCATGCTGGGCGAACTCGCGGCCTCCGTCGCGCACGAAGTCAACCAGCCGCTGACCGCGATCGTCGCCAACGCCCAGGCCGGGCGGCGCTGGCTGGGGCGTGCGCAGCCCGACATCGCCGAAGCCCTCGCCGCGCTGGACGGCATTGTGCAGGCCAGCGAACGCGCCGGCCAGGTCATCCGCCGCATCCGCGCGCTGGCCCGCCGCACCGAACCGGAGCACGTGGCGCTGGACCTGAACGCGCTCGTGCAGGACACGGTCGAGCTGCTGCAGCGCGAACTGGACCGCCGGCCATTGGCACTGCGTGTCGAGCTGGCCCCCGGCCTGGCGCCCGTCATGGGCGACCGCATCGAGCTGCAGCAGGTCCTGATCAACCTCGTCATGAACGCGCTGCAGGCGATGGACGGCTTGCCTGACAACCGCCTGGAACTGCGCACGCGCCAGGACGACTGCATGGCCCGCGTGAGCGTGCGCGACAGCGGCCCGGGCATCGCCGACGCCGACGGCGCGCGCCTGTTCGAGCCGTTCTTTTCGACCAAGGCCGACGGCATGGGCCTCGGCCTGCCGATCTGCCGCTCGATCATCGCGCGCCACGGCGGCCGCATCGCCGCGCGCAGCACGCCGCCCGGCTCCACGTTCAGTTTCGACCTCCCCATTCATCAGGAAGCCCTCCTCCATGAACAGCAGTCCGACGCCCTCCCTTGAACTCGTGTACGTCGTCGACGACGACGCCGGCGTGCGCGACAGCCTTTCCGGGCTGCTGCGCTCCGTCGGCATGGAGGTGGCCGCCTACGGCAGCGTGGCCGACTTCGCGCGCGCGCCGGCCGGACGTGTGCAGCTGCCTGCTGCTGGACGTCCGGCTGCAGGGCGCGAGCGGCCTCGATCTGCAGGACCAGCTGAACCGCGACGGCGTGCCGCTGCCGGTCGTGTTCATGACGGGTTTCGGCGACATCCCGATGACGGTGCGCGCGATGAAAGGCGGCGCCGTCGACTTCCTCGCGAAGCCGTTCCGCGAGCAGGACTTGCTGGACGCAATCCACCAGGCCCTCGCGCGCGACCGCGAACGGCGCGCGAAGCGCCAGGCGCACGCGGCGCTGGCGGCCCGCTACGCGGCGCTCACGCCGCGCGAAAAACAGGTCATGGCGCTGGCCGTGCGCGGCCTGATGAACAAGCAGATCGCCGGGGAAACGGGCACGAGCGAAATCACCGTCAAGATCCACCGCGGCAATGCGATGCGCAAGATGGAGGCGAAGACGTTCGCGGACCTCGTGCGCATGGCCGAGGCCCTGGGCGCGGAAAATGAGAGCACACACGGCCAGGATGCCACTCATACCTAGGTATGATTCCGTGCGCATGGGCCAGCGCGGTATGCTGCGCGGCATGGATACCCAGTTGCCCGCCCCTCACGTCGCGCTCGTCGACGACGACCCCGACGTGGGCACGAGCCTGCGCGGCCTCTTGCGCGCCTGCGGCTACCGCGTGAGCCTGTTCGGCGGCGCGCAGCAGTTGCTGGCGCACGGCCTCGACGACATCCAGTGCGTCGTCAGCGACGTGCAGATGCCCGGCATGGACGGCCTGGCCTTGCTGGAACGGGTGCGGGCCATCGCGGCGGCGCCGCCCGTGATCCTGATGACGGCGTTCGCGGACGACCACGTGCGGCTGCGCGCGCTGCGCGGCGGCGCGGCGTGTTTTCTCGCCAAGCCCGTCGATGCCGAACAGCTGGCGGAGTGCGTGCGGCTGGCCTGCGCCGGCGCCGGTTGAGTCAGCGCCGCGCGGGCTGGCCGGGCGCACGGGGCGGCAGCGTGAACGCCTTGCCGGCCTTGGCCTCGTAATACTCAGGCTTGAATTCGACACACCCGTTGCAGGGCATGACCTGTTCGAGTTCGACGATGCGGCGCTCGGCAAGCCGCGTACGGCAGAGGTCCGTCGAGAACGTCCGTGCCGACCCGCCTTCGAGTCCTTCGTTCTCGAACGTGCATTGCGCGTCGCGATAGGCCTGCCACGCCCGCTGGGCGCTCACGAGTCCGTCCGGTCTGGCCAGGGCGTTCCGGAGCAGCGTGTACACGAGGTCGACGCGCGCATCCGATTCCTCCAGCTCGCGATGCATGCAGGCAGAGATCTCGATCATCGGACCGGCATCTTCACAGCGCGCGTGTTTTTGCTCGGCGATGTCCGGGTCCGCAGCCGCTGGCGCGACATGCGCAACGAGCAGGCCAAGGCAGGCCAGGACGGCCAGCGACGAACGAATGTGCATGGGAGCCTTGCAGGTAAATGGCCCGCCAAGTCTGCCACGCACGTTACGGCAAGGCAAGCACGCCTCCGGTCCGCTGGCGTGCGCCGGGCCCGGCCGGACTGCCGCTAGACTGGCCATCCCTACCGCTTCGGAACGATGACCATGGCACTCCGCAACCTGCTCTCTTCCATCCTGATCGGCGCCGTGGCCAGCGCCCGCTCGATGACGCCGATGGCCGCCCTCGCGACCGCCCGCCTCGCCCACCGCGGCACGCCCGGCAAGCTCGCCCTGCTGGACCGTCCGCTGTTCAAGTTCGGTGCCCTCGCGATGGGCGTCGGTGAATTGTTGGGTGACAAGATGAAGACGGCGCCCGACCGGACGGTATTCCTGGGCCTGCTGGCGCGCACGATGAGTGCGGGAATCGCCGGGTCGGCGCTGGCGCCGCGGGGACGCGAACGGGAGGGCGCGGTGGCCGCGGTCGCGACGGCGGTGCCCCTGGCCTACCTGACGCTCGCGGCCCGCAAGCGCGCGATGGCCCGGGTCGGCCAGACACGCAGCGGCCTCGTCGAGGACGCGCTGGTGGTGGCCGCCGGCGCCGCCATCGTCGCGCTGGCGACGCGCCGCTGACGGCGCGAACGCCGCGCACCGGATTCGCCACGCCGATGACGCGGTCGCCGCCGGCCTGCAGACGACTCAGCGTACGGGCGCCGCAACCGGGGCCAGCACGGGGTTGTCGCCCTGGTTGCGCGCCGGTGCCTTGTGCACCATCGTGTAGGCGTAGTCGACGCCCATGCCGTATGCGCCCGAGTGTTCGGTGACGATCTTCATCACGGCATCGTAGGTGTCGCGGTGCGCCCAGTCGCGCTGCCATTCGAGCAGCACCTGCTGCCACGTCACGGGCACGACGCCGGCCTGCACCATGCGCTGCATCGCGAAGTCGTGCGCATCCTTCGACGTGCCGCCCGACGCATCGGCCACCATGTAGATCTCGTAGTCGCCTTCCAGCATCGCGGACAGCGCGAAGGTCGTGTTGCACACTTCCGTCCACAGGCCGGCGACGATGATCTTCTTGCGGCCATTGGCCTTGAGCGCATCGCGCACCTTCTGATCGTCCCACGAATTCATCGACGTCCGTTCGAGGATGGCCTTGCCGGGGAAGACATCCAGTATCTCGGGGTAGGTCTTGCCAGAGAACGAATCGCTTTCCACGGTGGTGATCACGGTCGGGATGTCGAAGGCCTTGGCCGCCTTGGCCAGGCCGACCACGTTGTTCTTCAGGGTCTGGCGGTCGATCGACTGCACGCCGAATGCCATCTGCGGCTGGTGGTCGATGATGATCAGTTGCGAGTTGTGCGGGGTCAGGACTTCGAGTTTGGCGTTGCTCATGATGTTCTCCAATGTTATCGGGTTGGGGTTCGATATTGCATCGAACATTTCGAAGCTTTGCGCTTCGTTGTTCGCTGCGATGGAGACATTATGCTCGGCCGCTCGGGTTTAAAAAAACGAGAAAATTGCCAGTCTTTTATCGATTTTTTCGAACATCGTTGGCGCTGCCGACGACGAGGCGCCGGCAGCCCTGGCCGGGATCAATCGTTGATCCATTTGTACTGCACGGTGGACCAGCCCGGCTCACCGACGCCGTCTTTTGCGGCCACGCCGAACTTGCACGTATAACTGGCACGCAGGGAGGCCCTGTCCAGCGCGCGATGGCCGCTGGACTCGACGACCTTGGATTGCTTCACCGAACCGTCGGCGCCCACCAGCACGGCGAGGCGGACCGTGCCCTGCAGGTAGTCGTCCTTGAGGTCCGCGGTATAGGCGGGAACGCCGCAGGTGGCGGGTTTCAGGCGCGCGGCCGGCTCGGCGTGGGCAGCCAGGGAGAGCACGGAAGCGATGGCGACAACGTGACGTTTACCGATCATGATGAGCTCCAGTAGGTTGGGTTCGAAAGGATCGCTGCTACGAATCCAATTTACTGCGCTGCAGCATCGTTGAAAAATTTATTGTTGGAATAGCAGTTATGCGTCGTCCGGTGATATCGCACGATAAACAAACCATATTGTTATTGGAAAGCGAATTCTGAAGCCGCTTTTCTGGCGATTATCTTCGCCTAGAAATCAATCATCATGATCTCACTGTCAACCACCGAAGGAGATCAAACATGAACACCCAAGCCAAGCACACCGCCCGCGTCGCCCTGGTCACCGGCGCCTCGCGCGGCATCGGCGCCGCCGTTGCGAAGCGCCTCGCCGCCGACGGGTTCGCCGTCGCCGTCAACTATGCCGGCAACGAAGCGGCCGCCAACGCGACCGTCGCCGCCATCGAAGCCGCAGGCGGCCGTGCCATCGCCGTGCGCGCCGACGTCGCCAAGGTCGACGACGTGAAAGCGATGTTCGCGGCGATCGAAGAAAAGCTCGGCCGCGTGGACATCCTCGTCAACAACGCCGGCATCCTGCCGTACGTGACGATCGCCGAGACGACCGACGAGCAGTTCGAACGCACGATGGCGATCAACGTCACGGGCACCTTCAACACGATGCGCGAGGCCGCGTCGCGCCTGAACGACGGCGGCCGCATCGTCAACTTCTCGACGAGCGTGCTGCACATGGCGCCGCCGACCTATGGCGTGTACGTCGCCACGAAAGGCGCGGTGGAAGCGCTGACCCGCGTGTTCGCGAAAGAGCTGCGCGGCCGCGGCATCACCTGCAACGCCGTGGCGCCGGGCCCCGTCGCGACGGAGCTGTTCCTGAACGGGAAATCGGACGAGCTGATCCAGCAGATCGCGCAATCGGCGCCGCTGGAGCGCCTGGGCCAGCCCGACGACATCGCCGGCGTCGTGTCCTTCCTGGCCGGTCCGGACGGCGGCTGGGTCAACGGCCAGATCCTGCGCGCCAACGGCGGCATGGCCTAAGGACGTCGCAACCATGGACAAGGCCATCATCCTCATCACGGGCGCCGGCAGCGGCATCGGCAAACTCTCGGCACAGGCGCTGGCCCGCGCCGGCCACACGGTCTACGCGACGATGCGCGACATCGCCGGACGCAATGCGGCCCGCGCCGCCGCGGCGCGCGACTGGGCGCGGCAACATGGCGCCGACCTGCGGCCGCTTGAACTGGACGTGCTGTCGCAAGACTCGTGCGACGCGGCCGTCGCGGCCGTCGTCGCCGAACAGGGCCGGCTGGACGTCGTCGTGCAGAACGCGGGCCACCTCGTCGTCGGCCCGACCGAAGCCTTCACGGCCGAGGAAGTGGCCAAGGTGCTGGACACGAACTTCCTCGGCGCCCAGCGCGTGCTGCGCGCCGCCCTGCCCCGGCTGCGCGCCCAGGAGTCCGGCCTGCTGCTGTGGATCTCCAGCACGACGACGAAGGGCGGCTTCCCGCCTTTCCTCGGCCCATACGGCGCGGCGAAGGCGGCGATGGATTCGCTCGCGGTGTCGCTGTCGTACGAAGTCTCCCGCTTCGGCATCGAGACGGCGATCATGGTCCCCGGCGCGTTCACGCGCGGCACGGAGCACTTCCCCAGCGCCGGCAAGCCGGCGGACGCCGGACGGATCGCCGCGTATGCCCGCTACGACGGGGTGCTGGACCAGGTGGGCGAACGCCTCGACGCGCTGACGCCGCCGGAGGCCGATCCGCAGGCCGTGGCCGATGAACTGGTGCGCATCGTCGGCCTGCCGCGCGGCCGGCGGCCGTTCCGCACGGTGGTCGACTTCGTCGGCGACGGCGCGCGCGAGGTGCTGGAAGTCTCCGAGGCCGTGCGCGTGGACTTCGCCCGCCGCATCGGCATCGCCGACCTGCTCGTGCCAGCCGCGCCGACCGTATAATCGCGGAGGGAGGTGGCGCATGTCGACGCAGATGGACCGGTTTCAGGAAATGCAGATTTTCGTGCGCATCGTGGAGCGCCGCAGCTTCACGCAGGCCGCCGAGGATCTCCTGATCCCGCGCGCCACCGCCACCAACGCGATCAAGCGGCTGGAAAACCGCCTCGGCACGCGCCTGCTGGAACGGACGACGCGCGCCGTCGCGCCCACACAGGATGGCGCCGCCTACTACGAACGGTGCGTGCGCCTGCTGGCCGACCTCGACGAAGCGGAAGACGCTTTCCGCGGCAGCGAGCCCGCGGGCCTGCTGCGCGTGAACCTGCAGCCGACGCTGGCCCGCTACTTCGTCTTTCCCGCGCTGTCCGGCTTCCTCGCGCGCTACCCGCGCATCCAGCTTCACGTGGGCGAGGACGACCGCCTCGTGGACCTCGTGCGCGAAGGCGTCGACTGCGTGCTGCGCGCGGGCCAGCTGCACGATTCGTCGATGGTGGCGCGGCGCGCGACCGACATCGAGCAGGTGACGGTCGCGAGCCCCGCCTACCTCGACCGCTTCGGCACGCCGGCCGCGTTGACGGACCTCGTGCATCACCAGGCCGTGCACTACGTGTCGACGGCGACGGGCCGGCCGTATCCGCTGGAATTCATGACGGACGCTGGCCTGAAGCTGGCGACGCCGCCCGGCGTCGTCTCCGTCACCGGCACGGAAGCCTATACGGCGGCCGCCCTCGCCGGCCTCGGCCTCGTGCAGGTGCCGCGCTACCGCATCGCCGGGCAGCTCGCGGACGGCCACCTGGTCGAGGTGCTGGCGGACATGCCGCCGCCCACCATCCCCGTCTCCGTGATGTATCCGCACGCGCGCCAGCTGTCGGCCCGCGTGCGCGTGTTCGCGGACTTTCTCGTGCAGTGCTTCCGTCAAACGTAGTCGGCGTCGTCGAGCAGCATGTCCTCGAAAAACGCGCCGAAGCGGCGCTGCGGATCGAGCAGATGGATCTCGAGGATCCAGCGCATGCTCGATGGCGCGTGGTCGTAATCGGCCAGCGCGCCCGTGTGCAGCGCCGCGTGCGGGAAGTCGGAGACGCGGTGGCCGGGCAGGTCCGGATCGAGGTCCCAGCCCATGTCGCGCGCACGCTGCTGCGCGAACTCGTACAGCTTCCTGCCGCTCCAGTCCTGCGTCTTCCACGCCTGGCGCACGGCATGGAACAGGCGCTCGGCGTCGGCGGCGCAGCGCGCGTACGCGGGCGCGTCGCCCACCGTGAACGTGGCGCCGCCGTCGCCTTCCCAGTGCTCCACGCGCGGCGCGATGTCGATGAAGAAGATATCGTGCTCGCCCAGCACGATGCCGGGTGTCGACGCGCGCTTCATCGGCAGGATCGTGTTGGCGCCGAAGCGCACGCGCACCGGGTGCCAGCTGAGGGTGTGGCCCTGCGTGGCGATGACGTCGCGCGCCATGGCGACGGCGTCTTCTTCCACCATGCCGGGCCGGATGCGCTGCGCGATCGCGCCGATTGCCTTGCGGGTCTCCAGGCGTGCGCGCAGCATGCCGTCGACGGAGAATGCGGGGCCCACGCGTTCCGCGGTGTTGTCCATGGTCGTCCTTTCGTGTGTTGGGGATGACGACATTCTGGCGCCGGGCCGCGCGCCGGCGCCCGCCGCGTGCACCGGTTTCCCGCCACGGTGCGCGCATTTCCCGCCACGCCCCGCCGCGGCCGCGCACGCGCGGCTATAGTGAAGGCGTACTCGTCGATCCCAGGAGCCCCCACTTGCCCACCATCGCCATCCTCGCCTTTCCCGGCGTGCAGTCGCTCGACGTCACGGGTCCGCTCGACGTGTTCGCGGAAGCCAACCGCTTCCTCGCGCCGCGCGACCACTACCGCATGCGCGTGCTCGGCACGGTGGACGGCCCCGTCGCGTGCTCGAACGCGATGCTGCTGCAGCCGCATGCGCGCTACGACGAAGAAGTCGATGCGCCCGACCTGCTGCTGGTCCCCGGCGGCCCGGACCTGCCGCGCCAGCCGGCCGACACCGCGCTGGCCGCGTGGCTGCGCACGATGGCCGCGCGCTGCCCGCGCATCGCGTCCGTCTGCAACGGCGCGTTCCTGCTCGCGCACGCGGGCCTGCTGGACGGCCGCCGCGCGACGACGCACTGGAACGACGTCGCGCTGCTGGCCGCGCGCTTTCCGCGGGTGGCCGTCCAGCCGGACCGCATCTTCGTGCGCGACGGTCCCGTCTATACGTCGGCCGGCGTCACGGCGGGCATCGACCTCGCGCTGCACCTGGTCTACGAAGACCACGGCGCCGACGTGTCGCTGAACGTGGCCAAGCGCCTCGTCGTGTTCACCCAGCGCAGCGGCGGGCAGTCGCAGTTCAGCCCTTACCTGACGCCGTACGTGGGCGACGATTCGGTGCTGCGCACCGTCCAGGACCACGTGCTCGCCCACCTCGACGCACCGTTGACCGTGGCCGACCTCGCGCGGGTGGCGGCGCTGAGCGAGCGCCACTTCGCGCGCCAGTTCGCGCGCGCGGCCGGGGTCACGCCGGCGGAATTCGTCGAGCGGGCGCGCGTGGACGCGGCCAGGGCCCTGCTCGAACGTGCCGACCAGCCCCTCAAGACGGTCGCGCACCGCTGCGGGTTCGGCACGGCGGCGCGGATGCGCGCGGCATTCCTGCGCCACCTGGGCGTCAGCGCGCTCGATTATCGCCAGCATTTCGGCGCATTCCGCCAGCGTGATTAATTCCTGGCTGCAACGCCATGCCAAGCTCGTGCCTCTGCTTTGCCGCTCGTGGCAAAATGTGTCTCAACGAAGCTCCTCATGACACGACATGCAGACCCCATCGATACCGCTCGACGAAGCGCGCCGGTTGACGGCGCTGCACGCCACCCGCCTCCTCCACAGCGCCCCGGAAGACGCGTTCGACCGCATCACGCGCATGGCGAGCCGGCTGCTGAAGATGCCGATCGCACTGGTCTCGCTCGTCGCCGAGGAAGACCAGTGGTTCAAGTCGCGCTGCGGCATCGACATGACGGGCACGCGCCGCGAGATCTCGTTCTGCGGCCACGCGATCCTCGACCACGAGCCATTGATCGTCCCGGACGCGACGCAGGATGCGCGCTTCGCCGACAACCCGATGGTGGTCAATCCGCCGCACGTGCGCTTTTATGCGGGCGTGCAGCTGTACTCGATCGACCGCATGCCGCTGGGGACCCTGTGCGTACTGGACCGCGTTCCGCGCACACTGAACGAAGAAGAACTGGACATCCTGCGCGACCTCGCGCGCATGACGGAACAGCTGATCCACTTCCGCCAGCTGGCGACCGCGGCGCAATCGCTGCACTCGCACGTCTATGTCGACAATGCGAATCCCGACCTCGCGGCGGCCGCGGGCCAGGTCGAATTCCTGCTCACGCACGACATGCTGACGGGCCTCGCGAACCGCCAGGTGCTCGTGCGGACGATCGGCCAGAACCTCGACAAATGGAAGAGCGACGGCCTGCACACGCTGGTCGCGACGATCAACATCGACAAGTTCAAGCGTCTCAACGAGCTGCTGGGCCACCACGAAGGCGACAAGGCGCTCGTCGCCATCACGTGGAGTTTGCAGAACCTGCTGCGGCCGGGCGACATGCTGGCGCGCGCCGGGAGCGACGAATTCGTCGTGCTGCTGCCGGGCCTCGGCGACGACAGCGTCGCGCGCGACCGCCTGCGCCAGCTGCTGCAGGCCGCCACGCGCGAGTTCAAGACGCCGGGCGGCGCGATCCCGCTCACGTGCAGCATCGGCTATGCGATCTTCCCGGAGGACGGCACCGACGGCGACCTCCTGCTGAACAACGCGACGATGGCCGTGCGCCGCGCCAAGGCGCTGGGCGGCGGCCAGATCCAGCGTTATTCGGAAGAACTGAACCAGGCGTTGCAGCGCAAGCTCACGCTGGAAAACCAGTTGCGCCATGCGATCGAGCGCGGCGAACTGTATCTGAACTATCAACCCAAGACGGACCTGCGCAGCGGCGGCGTCGCCGGCCTGGAAGTGCTCGTGCGCTGGAAGCATCCCGAGCACGGCAGCATCTCGCCCGCCGAATTCATCCCGATCGCCGAGGAGTCCGGCCTCGTCGTGCCGATCGGCGAATGGATCCTGCGCACCGCCGTGGCCCAGCGCCGCGCGTGGAGCGACGCGGGCGTGCCCGACGTGCCCGTGGCCGTCAACCTGTCCGGCAAGCAGTTCCTGGGCACGGACGTCGTGGCGCTCGTCGGCGCCGTCCTCCGTGAATCCGGCCTGCCCCCGCGCCTGCTGGAGCTGGAACTCACGGAAAGCATCTCGATGGACGACCCGGTCCGCACCGCAGACCTGATGCGCCAGCTGCGCGAACTGGGCACCACGCTCAGCATCGACGATTTCGGCACCGGCTATTCGAGCCTCAGCTACCTCAAGCGCCTGCCCGTCGACAAGCTGAAGGTCGACCGCTCGTTCGTCCTCGACGTGCACCAGAGCGCGGAATCGCTGGCGATGGTGAAGGCGATCATCGCCATGGCACACACGCTGCGGCTGGAAGTCATCGCCGAAGGCGTAGAGAACGACGGGCAGTTGGCCGCCCTGCGCAGCGCGGGCTGCGACCAGATCCAGGGCGATTACTTCAGCAAGCCGCTCGACGCCGACGCCTGCGCCGAGTACCTGCGCAAGCACGGGGCCGCGCCCCACGTTCCGGCAGCGACTGACACCGCGCTTGCAAAATAACCAATACGTTATTATTCTTGTATCGGTAAATCCGCGGACACCGATCGTATGTACGTCGGTGCGCAACATTGACGCACAATTCCATGGCCGGAATTGCGGGATCCAACGCGAACGCTTACAATGGTGACACGGAGCGTTGCCTAAATTCATGAGACGCATCCGTCGCTCAACGGGTCCGTCGCTCTCGGCCGCACGGACCGCATCCGATCATTGCAGACCAATCCCACAAGCATGCGTTACTCGAGTAACCATAAGGCCGAAACGCGCCAGCGCATCATCGGCGAAGCGTCGCGCCGCTTCCGCAAGGACGGCATCGAAGGCACGGGCCTCGTGCCGCTGATGAAGGCGCTCGGCCTGACCCACGGCGGTTTCTACGCCCATTTCGAATCGAAGGACGCCCTCGTGCAGGCGTCGCTGGAAGCCGCCGTCCAGCAGACGCTGGAGCGCTGGCTGCCGTCGGCGGACGCCGCGCCGCGCGCCGTCATCGACCATTACCTGTCGGCGGACCACCGCGACGAGCCGGGCGAAGGCTGCCCGCTGCCCACGCTGGCCGCGGAACTGGGCCTGCGCGGCCAGCCCAGCGCGACGGCCGACGCCATGGTGGCGCGCATGACGGCGCTGCTGGCCGACTGCCGCCTGGCGCCCGCCGCCGGCGACGAGGGCATCGTCGCCCTCGCCGCGATGGTCGGCGCACTGACGCTCGCGCGCGCCGTTTCAGACCGCAGCGCGTCGGACGCCATCCTCACGGCCGTGCGCGGCGCCATGCAACCGGCCGCACCGGAGGCCTGACGCCCGTCACCGGCCGCGCCGTTCCACCGCCGCGCCGCCGAACACGAGCTGCTGCACGAGCGGCCGTTCGGTAAAGCGTTGCGGGAAGATGGGCGCCGGCCGGCTGGCCGCATCCAGGCGCGCCACGTGGTCCGGATCCAGTTTCACGTCCAGCGCGCCCAGGTTGTCCTGGGCCTGTGCGAGCGTGCGTGCGCCGATGACCGGCGCCGTGACGGCCGGATGCAGCAAGGTCCACGCGAGCGCCACCTGCGCCGCGCTGGCGCCGGTCTCGCGCGCCACGGCCTTCACTTCCTCCGCGATGCGCAGCGACGCCGCGTTCAGCAACCCGGTCGACGCGATCACGCCCTTGCGCGTGTCCGCCACGCCGGGCGCGTCGTTGGTGGCGAGGTCGGACGTCCCGTACTTGCCGCTCAGGAGACCGCCGCCCAGCGGCGACCACGGCATCACGCCGAGTCCCAGCGCGCGCGCCATCGGCATCAATTCGTGTTCGACGCTGCGCTCGACGAGGCTGTATTCGATCTGCAGCGCGACGAACGGCGACCAGCCGCGCAGGTCGGCGATCGTCTGCAGCTGCGCCACGCGCCAGGCGGGCGTGTTGCAGATGCCCAGGTACAGCACCTTCCCGGCCCGCACCAGGTCGTCGAGGGCACGCAGGACTTCATCCGGCGGCGTCGTGTCGTCCCAGGCGTGCAGGTGCAGCAGTTCGATGCGGTCGGTGCCGAGCTGGCGCAGGCTCTGCTCGACGGAGCGCACGAGATTCATGCGGTGGTTACCGCCCGAATTCGGATCGCCCGGATCGCGCGCCATCGTGAACTTGGTCGACAGGACGATGCGGTCGCGCCGCCCTTCCATCAGCTTGCCGAGGATGCGCTCGGACGCGCCGTTCGTGTAGTTGACGGCCGTGTCGACGAAATTGCCGCCGCGGTCGACGTAGGCATCGAAGATGTGCCGGGCCTCGGATTCGTCGGCGCCCCAGCCCCAGTCCTGGCCGAAGGTCATCGTGCCGAGCGCCAGCGGCGAGACGCGCAGGCCGGAGCGGCCCAGCAGGCGGTATTGATCGAGTGCGGTCATGGTGATCTCCTGTGCAGTTGAAAGTGGGCACAGTGTCGGGCCGCACAGCCGATCGACGGTAGCGCAAACGTCGCACATGCTTGCACGATCGTCCGGGGGCGCGCACGCACGTCATCGTCCCTGCTATCCTTGCCGGCATGGATACGCTCGCACTCTTTGCCGCCGCCATCGCCCGCCACACCCCCGTGGACGGCATTCACGACACGCTTCTCCCGGGCGTGCGCCTTATCCGATCGTCCAGCCCGACGATGCCCATGCCCGTGCTGTACGAACGGACGCTGTGCCTCGTCGCGCAAGGCCGCAAGCGCGCGGTGCTCGGCACGACGGCGTTCGTGTACGACCCCGCGTACTACCTCGTCGCCTCCGTCGAACTGCCCGTGACGGGCGCCGTGATCGAGGCGTCGCCAGAGCGGCCGTATTTGTGCCTAAGTCTCGACCTGGACATGGTGGCGCTGGGTGACCTGGCGTTGCGGCATCCGCCCGCCGATGAGGATGGTGGAGAAGACATGGGCATGGCGCTGAACCGGACGACGCCCGAGCTGCTCGACGCGGCGCTGCGCCTGACGCGCTTGCTCGACACGCCGGCCGACATCGACGCGCTGGCGCCGCTCGTCACGCGCGAGATCCTGTACCGGCTATTGACGGGCGCCGGCAACCGCATCGTGCGCCGCATGGCGCGGGGCGACAGCCGCCAGAACCAGATTGCGCGCGCCATCGTCTGGCTGCGCGCGCACTACGCGCGCGACTGCCGCATCGACGAGATGGCCGACGTGGCGCGCATGAGCCGGTCGACCTTTCACGCGCATTTCAAGGCGGTGACGGCGATGAGTCCTCTCGAATTCCGCACGCAGCTGCGCATGCAGGAGGCGAGGCGGCTGATGGTGGCCGAAGGGATGGATGCGGCCAGTGCGGGATACCGCGTCGGGTATGAGAGTCCGTCGCAGTTCAGCCGGGATTATGCGCGGTTGTTTGGGGTGCCGCCGGGCAGGGATGCGGGCAGGTTGCGAGAGGCTGCGGGGGCGGCGCACTGAGGCTGGATCGGCGTTCCCACTGCAAAGACGCAGACCTGATTGCAGGGTACGAAATCGACATGCGGACCTAATAGCGTTTGTAAAAAGGCCAACTGAAAGGATCCACTCCCTTATTTACCTCATCAAAATTTTCGCATTCGACTTCAAACTGATTTCCTTCAGGATCCGATAGCAGTGCGTAGTAGCCGCCAGGGTGCGATATCACGGACTCAAAGACAGCGCCCCGCGACATCAGCTTGTCGCAGTACGACATAAAATTACTGTGGAGCAAAAAGCTAAAAATGGGGAAATGACGGCGTGGTGGGCTCGTTTCCCGTGACGCCGCATCGACTATTAGGAGCTTCAGCGCAACATCGCGCGCGCCATTAGGCAAAAAGAACAAGTCTTCCTGCAGTTCAAACTGAAGCACATCCTTGTAGTATCGCTCGACCTTCTCGTAATCGGACACAGGAATGGTGATTTTTACCGGAGCCATCATGAGGAACGCGCTTTCGATTCTGTCGTAAAACTCTCCGGATGCCGTTCGCATCGACGAGATGGCGGATCGGCCATCGTTGACTTGAAGAATCCAGCCTCAAGGCCTTCATAATACGACGTAAGGCCATCGTCACGCTCGATCTGAGCTTTTACCTACTCGGCGTGCGTCGCTAATGAGCACACCAGTGCATATATGACTACTTAGAGTCTTTCTGTCACGGCCTCAGCAACAATGCGCAATATCTTTGAGTCGGCCCAGGCATCGACGAAATTAAAGGCAAAAAAATGCTCAAAAGAATTCTCGTCCGCCACATTGCAACAATCGCGAATGTAATCCGTTCCAGTCTCCAACTCACCGTGGCTCAATGCTCTTCCGTAAGGACTGAACATACAACAGCTTATTACGTTAACGAAGATCAAAGTATGCTTCCGTTCTTGCCAATCGAGATAGTCGATCTCTACTGACGACTCTGATACGCGTATGGCACTTATAGCTGCGTCGCTGAAATTTATTTTAGTGAAATCTAGCATAAGACTCCCATGGATACCCGGGAAATTCCTCACCGACAAGGAAGCCTTTACCCGAACCAGGTGTATATCCGGGTGGCCCGGGCTTGGTGGTAAGCCCATTTTTACTAGCATTATTCCACGAAACCCAGTGCTTTTTTACCGGTCAATCATTTCCGCGGATCATAGAAGTCATCATTCTCACGATAAAAATTTATGGCGAAGATGATTTCCGAAACAGACGCTCCAGGATTTCTCTTCCGTTCGAAATTAACTACATCTCGAAAAGTTTCCATATCAAATAGTTGCCGCACATTCCTAACTTCCGCAATCTTTGGCAAATGCGTCCATGGAACGACGTCTTCGAGCTCTCCATCCCCTTCCAAAACGAGGATCTCTGTGTGCTGAGGATCGCACCGCCACGCACTTCCATTAATAAAAAGTGCCGAATCCCAGTTAAGTCCGTGTAACTCACCAAGCAAATTCTGAATCGAATGATATATTTTCACAAACAATCCCAAAATCATCCGCAGCGCACCACGGCTGACGCTACCGCGTCGACGAGCGCGTCAACTAATTTATTTATTTGAGAAGAATTCTCGCGAAAAATTGACGGCTAAATATCTTGCGAAATCCAAACCGCTGAATTGAGGCATCATGAGCCATCAGCATCAAATCGTTTCCCAAGAAACTCATAAAAATTCTCAGCGTACAACACATGCTCGTCCGATGGGAGCCTGAGATATCGGACATTTGCCGTTTTTGAAGACTGATCAATCCGCGAAGGGATAACGTTGGGATTAATGTGAATTATTTTACTATTTTCTGTTGGAAGGTCTGCGTCAACTCAGCTATCGCGCTGTCATTTGATTGGAGCATGTGGTGAAGGTGTATGGGCTTCCCATCCGTGCCAATCGACGCGCGACCTGTCGCCATTCTCTCAATATTCGTTCCGAAAATAACTTTCCCGCTTGTGCGCCACGACGTGACTAAATCTGGATCAAAAGTACCAATTCGTTCGTCGCCTTTGGACACCGTTGAGACGAACCTCGAAGCCTTTTAATGTCCACGAATGAAATTCGGTGTGGCGCTAGGAAAGGCGCTTGGGAACGCGTTAGGGCGTATTTGACGACCTAAAACTTTGAATAAAAATTCTGTCATTATCATCCCAAACGCTTCCCAATCGGGCGACCAAGCTTCATTGACTAGCACCGTCCACGCATCGGGCTGCCCGACTGTATGCCAGTATAATACATCGCCATTCTCGGTGATTCCGAATGGAAAAACTCCATTAGACTCAGGAAATAACTTATAAGGCAACACCTCTCCGTACGCCTGAAGTTCGAACAATGCAGTCAACTGAACATGAACTTTCGTTGCCAAATTTACATTTTCGTTTTGTGAAAACGGATTGAATATCCATATGAAATTATCTATCTTCCCAGTGCCAAATAAGTTTATAAACTCTTTATAATCTTCGGGAAGAGAAGTTGCAAGCGCGGCTTCAATATTCGACCAATCACGCTGTTGGGGAGCTTCGTTTGGATTGTTTGGCGGAGTAATCAATCTTGCGACGTCGCTGACGCTCATTTTTAGAATCCAATAGGGTTGAGAATTGTGACACCAGACTAAAACTATTTTGCCCTTCACCAATGAGAGTTACTCCTCGATGTATCAGATTTAATCCATTACAATTAGGCGTCGCGGAATACTGCACGGTTTGCCCACCCTCCACGGCCGCTCGCACCTGCCCCTCATATCCGCGCATCACTGGGCTATTCGTCCAATTTTTCTGCAATGTGACTAAATTTTCCGCAATATCACCGGAGCCCCCGAGTTGGTTTCCGAGGAGATGTCCACGGGCTTGGTTAAACTTTTTTCCATTACCGGTCCACCCTGGAGGGAATATAGTCAGTGATGACCTTGCCGTCCAGGTTGACCTGGTGCAGGTGACCCGAGCCGTAGTACAGGTTGTTCAGGATGCGGCCATCCGGCAGTGTCGTCTGAGGCCGGTTGCCGAGTTCATCGTCGCCAACGATCAGGCCACAGGTTCGGTAAAGTTAGCGCTTTACGCCCGGATATTATTAATTGCTTGCTTCCACCAGCTAAGACCCTTTAGCAGAACCGTGCGAAGGCTAACAGCGCACACGGATGCGTGAACCCTGAGCTCATCATCTTGCAAGGATCGGCATTAATATTTTACCAAGGTTACAACCTGCTCGCTTAGCTCTAGTTTGCAAGACGAAGCCAAAATTCGAAATCTTCGGCACCAATCTCTTCCAAGATCTCCTCTGCCAGTTTACGGCGGTCCAAAGTTTGATTACGTGTCAAGACGACGGTACTCAAAGCGAAAAAAAACCCAAAGAAATCGTCGGATATCTTCTTTGATTTTTTCCAGCCGGTTTCAGAATCGAATGCGTAAACCGAACCGGAATTTGTATTCAAGAGGATAGCAAAAGGGTCTGAGTTAGCGATCATTATTATATTCTCTGGCCGCTGATCTCCTCCCCACCACATCACATTCGAGTTCAGATCAACTAATTCCGCAAGGTAATCCCCAGAAGAACAAAATACTACTGGACCAATTGTAAGGTTACCAAAATCAAATTTGGCGATGAGTTCTCGAAAGCCATTGGGGAAATTGGTCGAGATTAATTTTTCTGCGGACTTGATAGGGCTGTCAGGAGTATTTTTTTCGATGAGCCTGAATCCTGATAATGTCGGCTCGAGCGGAGTAAATTCCCTATCCAGCTCCGCTTCAATCTCTTCAACGGACAGAAGTTTCATTAGAATCCTTTCTATAAGTGCCATATACCACCAGAGCCATCGTGTGTCTTGCCAGGGACCGGAATCGTATATTGGCCCTGATTCACATGGTGATGAATCAAGATATCGCTCATATAACTACTATGCTCAGGAAATACATTTATCAGGTTTGATCAATCCTTGACGACACCTTTAATCGAGCATAGTTTTCGATCAAATAGCGATTATTCGCACTGAGTGACTCTGGATATTTAGTGCTCCATTGTTTTCAAAACTCACCTTCTCCCTCGGTAATCCCTGGGCATTATGGCGGCCTCGAATAACCCGGTTTTCAGCATGAGCAAGGCGATGTAATGCTTGCTTCAGCGTTGCCACGTCGCTTCATCAACGTGATTTGATTGCGGCAGTCGCCCGGAGACAGCGCACCAGTTTTTCGCCCATCAGCGCCAGAAGCCGACTACATGCTAGACACGGGCGCGCGGCGTGGCGATCGCGCGGTTGCGTCACTGCTGTGTCTCGGAAATGCCCTTGGTCGCATGACCGCGCCGCTGAATGTGTGTACGCCAACCGGCCTGCTTCAACCGGGTCACCCATTCAATGCTGGGGTAGCCACGGTCGGCGTAAATGTTCTGGCTGGTGTTGCCCGGATCGAGCAGTTCCTCGAAGACAACGGTATCGGCTACGGCAGCACGCGTGATGGGGATCTTGCGGATCAGCTTGCAGCGCTTGTCGACGTTCACGTGCAGCTTGTAGCCGAAGTGGGTCTTGCCGTGCTTTTTGGTCCACTTTGCATCGACGTCCTTTTGCGCGCTTGTGCGGTTTCCAATTCAAAGGCATCGTGCCTTCCTTGACCGTTTCAGCTTCCTCGCGCTTGTTGCGCTGGACCGGGGCCTGCACCAGCGAGGCGTCGACGATCTGGCCGCAGCGTGTCAGATAGCCCTGCGCCAGCGGTTGTTGCTGGACCTGCTCGAATACCTGGTTGCCTACGCCGGCCCGCGCCAGGCGATCACGGAACAGCCAGATCGTCTTGGCGTGCGGGATGCTGCTGCTTTCAGTCAGGTCCAGGAAACGCAGGACGCTGCGGCGGCCCAGCAGCTGATACTCCGGCGTGTCATCGGCCGGGTTGTCCAACTGCTGCAGTATCAGGATCTCGATTATCAGGACCGTCGGGTACGGCGGACGGCCGCCCTTGGCACGCGAAGGACGCGGCGCAGCCACATCGATTCTTGCTGCCAGCGCCTCGAAATCTACATGCTCGACCAGGCCAACCAATGGACCACCGAATAACGCGCGCCGGTCTTCACGCTCCTGCTCGGTAAACAGACTGATCCGGGGTTTCATCATGACAACACACGCTGGCTGGGTTCAATGTCAGCGCACACCGCACTTCCACGCTCGGAATTGCTTCATATTGCGCTTGCTGATGGAGCAGCCCTACTCTTTGGCATTGTTGGCAACTCATGAACCCCAGCCAAAAGACGCACCTAGCACTCCGTTTAATCAGGCGCAAACCTCAGGAAAATTCTGGTCCACAAATGCCATTGCGAACTCATTTGGATCGATTTCCCCTCCGTTAGCGCGAACGCGCACCAGGTTATCTTCCCATATTTCACGGATTTTTTGCGGCAGAGAGTCAGGGAAGCCCATTTTATCGTGAATTATCTCACGCCATGTTCCACTTCGATTGTATGTGAGAGCTAGCTTTGACTCAATACGGCGCAAAGCTTCACATTGCTCTTCATCCAATTTATCAATAGCAGACAGAACATAACATTCCAATAATCGACAAAGAGGCTTACCCTCATATCTTTGCATATAAGACTTTCAAATAAAATCTGGATTATCGGTGAGCGCCGATAGGAATTCGGTGAAGCTCTTCGCCAACCCTATTCTTTCATTGTTATTATGGAGATATATCCACACTGTTGGCTTTCGCTGCCTGCATATTGCTTGAGAAACCACTTATATTATTCTGGCAAGTTTCGATTTAGCGCGTTTTCTGCATTTACCAGCCATTCATCGCTGACCGCATCAGAGGGCAATCCAAAATCAATTGCCGATTGATGGGCAGCAACTAATTTCTCCACCTCTGCCGCTGCCAAAGAGACCATCATCGTTGTCATGCAACTTCGTTGAGTTCGCAAGCTTCGACTTGGCGCCCAATGACGTAGCACTGTCCGTCCTCGCGCACTTCATCCAGGGAACTCGGGTCGCCAGCCAGACTGTAATCGCCGTCAATATCAATACACCACAAATCTCCAAAGTTAAGCAGTTTCACTCCGGAGGATATGGAATTAAATTGATTTCCCTTAACTTTTGCAACGAGCTCCTCGACGTCTCTAACCACCACTTTAACCTTGCGCCAAACGTTGCCGTCCAGCTTATGATTTCGAGCGTAAAGAACTATTTCTGCAACGAGCGGCTCATTAGATGCGTAAAAGTACCCGAACGATAAAATTAGCCCGTCGCCAAAACGATGATAATCTTCAAAAATTTGCTTGGTGTTTTCTATTAATGCAATCATCTATTGAGCTAATGGTGTGGATGGAACGGTTCCCGGCGGAATTACACTCCACTCTGAGGGCACGGCATTAGGCGGAAGGTGAAACGCACAGGGATCCTGGCCCGCCGATAGACTTCCCGGCGGACTTATTCATGCCCATGACCGTGGTCAATAGCAGACAAAAAATAACATTCCAATAATCGAAGAAGCTACCTGCCCTCATATCTTTGCATATACGATCATCAAATAAAGTCTGGATTGCCCGAAAGTGCAGAGAGAAATTCGACAAAGCTCCTTGCCGATTCCAATCTTTCCTTGCTAGCGACAAATTATCTTCGCGGAGTATTTCGCCATAACCGATGAATTCTCAATGGTCGTGAATGACGAGTTAGTTCGCCGCAGAGGTGTGCGCCACGCCAGAGCGAGTTGCATTTGGCACACAGGCGAGTACTGGGCTGCCCTATACTGTTTTCGGTTGAGCTAATGCCTGACGAGCCTAGCAAGGACCGGTTGTAATGAAATCCGATTACGGTGTCGACATACTGCTCTTAGAAAACGCACAGACTGCGTCATCCCGAACTCATCGACCTGCTAGCCCAACGAACACTCGACTAATGTTTCGTCCTGCTCACACGTCAGGAGGTTGAAGGCATTCCAATACAAGGGCATCCAAATCTATCCATGCGTCCTCAAGTCTATCAAACCGTTGGGGCCTCGTTTCAATCGACCCTTCGTATGAAAGAAACATATTCCGGACAGTTTGAGGCAAAGCATATAGGCTCAACGCGAGGTCTTTGTCTATGACATGATCATTTCTCACCGCGCCGGCGAGATCAGAAAGCAAAGCTTTTACTCGCTCGAATTGATCATCACTATAATCACGATTCATTCGTACAGCATGTGCGAATTCGTCCATACTCTCCATGACTTCCAGCTTAAGCTCCTTCTTCATTCGACTACTCCTTTTTCGATCCTAATGATCGCTTCCTGCGGAATGCCTCCATAAATCAGCACCTCCTCATCAGCCACCGCCGCAGCGCGCGTAAAAGGCGTTTTTAACATAGCAGCGAGCTCTTTCGTCGAAAAATCGAAAATATTTTCCACAGATATCTTCGATTTATCGATCTCAATATATGGGCCCTGTAGACCTCTCCCCTGATCTGAACCGTACTTTATTTTAGCAACGTTCTCATTCTTGGTCGTTGAGATAAACGGATCACGACTATGTTTTGTACCTGCGATATGCTGTGTTGGCGTTGTTTTATGCGAAGGCGTTGGCCTTACGATACCATTTCCGGCCTCGATCGACTCTAATTCGTCCGGCCTAATCGCCCGGAATAAGCGATTTTCGTCTGAGCTACCGGGCTTACAAGGACTTAGACCGAACGGGTCAATCGAAGCAGTTGGATTGGCCGAGTATAAAAAAGTATTAACACCGCCGCCTAGCCCAATCGGATCAATCGAAACAAACCGGCCAATATCCGGATCATAGTAACGGAACCGGTTGTAATGCAACCCCGTTTCGCTGTCGTAGTACTGCCCTTGGAACCGAATAGGCTGCGCCTCCGCGATCTCATCGGAAGGTAGAACAGCGGACACCACTTCCTGTACAACCTCAAGCACATTCCCCCACGCCCGATACCGCGCAGCCCACACGACCCGCCCACCCGCATCGGTCATCTCCCGCGGTGTCCCGAGATGATCCGTATGCAGATGCCGCACCTCAGCCCGCGCCGCGCCACCCGCATCAGCGACGGTATCCACCCGCGCCAGCGGCACGAACGCATCCTCGCCATACACGTACGTCCTCGAATGACTCCCCCGCTGCTCGCACAGCAACCGGTTCCCATCCCACACGAACTGCGTGACGCCAAACGCATCCCGCTTCGCAATCCGGCGCCCGAACGGATCATAGGCATAACTGACGGTCTGCGCAGTATCGGACGACCCACGTGCGACTACACTGCGAACAAGCTGATGACCCGGATTCCACTCGAACCGCATCCGCGTATGCTTGCCGACCAGCTTCTCGACGACATTGCCATGCGCATCGTAGTCGTAACGCTTGTCCTCATACACGCGAATACGGTTACCTTCGACGCGGCCAACCGGCGCCACGGTGGCATCGAGCAGGTTATGCGCGGGGTCAAACGCAAACCGCTCACTCAACTGCGGCTGCACGGCCGACAAAATGCGTCCGATCGGATCGTAGCTGTAACGCGTCACGCCATTGCGCTGATCGTCGATCGACACGAGATTGCCCACCTCGTCGTACTCGTACTGCCGCGCGATGACGGTCGACGCGCCCTCGCCCGCCGTCTGCGACAACAGCCGCCCCACCGCGTCGTACCGGAACTGGCTGACGAGCGCCCCCTGCGTGCGGGCGATCATACGATGCGCCCGGTCCCGTTCGATATCGGTGATGACCTCGCCGTCCAGGTTCACCTGGTGCAGGTGACCCGAGCCGTAGTACAGGTTGTTCAGGATGCGGCCATCCGGCAGCGTCGTCTGCACTCGATTGCCCAGCTCGTCATAGGCGTGACGCAGCACGAAGGACGTACCCGATGCGTCGGTCTGCTCCGAGATCAGTTGGCCGACTGCGTCATACGCCATGCTGACAACGCCATCCGCATTGATCGCCTGCGTCATGCGCCCCAGCGCGTCGTAGGCGAAGCGCAACCGCATTTGCTGCGCCTGTGCCGCACCCGTCACGCGCGAGATCACCTTTTCCGTCAGCTGGCCCAGCGCATCGCGCACATACGTCGTCGCGATCGGCGTGGTCTCCGTGCGCGGCGCGCAGCCCAGTTCGTCCTTGCCGACGATGAACCCGCTGTCGTCGTAGCGGTAGCGCGTCACGCGCGCATCGAAACTGGTCTCTTCCGCCAGCCGGTCCAGCGTGTCGTAAACAAACCGGTGCACGTCGCCGTTTTCGTTGATCAGTTCCGCGATGCGGCGGGCCGTGTCGTAGCGGTATTCCAGCACGCCGCCGCGCGCGTCGATGCGTTTCAGCGGCTTGCCGTCGCGATCGAGTTCGTAGGCGGTGCGGTGGCCCGCGGCGTCGACGTGGGCGACGAGGCGGCCCAGCCGGTCGTATTCGTAGCGCTCCGTGGTCCCGTCGGCATGCGTCACGGCGTGCAGGCGGCCGAGCGCGTCGTAGGCGTAGGTGCTCGCGTTGCCGTTCGGGTCGAGCGCGCGCACGAGGCGCCCCTGGTCGTCGTAATCGAAACTGCTCGTGCTGCCCGAGCAGTCCGTGTAGCGGATCAGCTGCCCGGCGCGGTTGTAGGCAAGTGCCTTGACGCCGCCGCGCGCGTCGGTGACTTTCACCGGCAGGCCGCGGTCGTCGTACTGGTACGCGGTCCGCTGGCCCAGCGCGTTCGTCACGCTGGTCAGGTTGCCCTGCGCATCGTAGCGCAGTACCGTCGTGGCGCCGAGGGCGTCGGTGATGAGGGCCGGCTTGTCGAAGCGCGCGTCGTAGACGATACCCGTGCCCCGCCCGCCCCGCTCGACACGGACGATGCGGCTGCGCTCGTCGTAGCGGTAGCGCACCGTGCGGCCGGCCGGGTCGGTCAGTTCGAGCAGGTTGTCGTTGTCGTCCAGACGATGCGTCGTGACGCCGCCCGCCGCATCCACCTGCGCGACCAGGCGCCCGTGCGCGTCGAACCGGTAGTGCTGCGCGCGGCCCAGTTGGTCGGTGACGATCGTTTCCTTGTCGAGATAGCGGAACGCCCACCACTGGCCCGTGTTGGTCCAGTTGCGCAGCACCTTCCCATCCGGCCCCTCGACGTCGTATTCATAGCGCGACACGAGGCCGTCCGGCTGGCCGTGCTCCACCATGACGTGGTTACGGTAGCCGAACTCGCGCACGACGTCGCCCGCGCGGTTGCGCACGCGCCGCAGGTCGCCCGCGCCGTCGTACTCGTAGGACACCAGCGTATGCGCGCTGTCTTCCGGTTCCGCGGGCATCAAGGTCACGCCCAGCAGGCGCATGCCGCCCGCGACCCGGCCGAACTCGAGGGCCAGGCTGTGCCCCGCGCTGTCGTCCACGCGCGCGGGCAGCCGGCGGGCGTCGTACGTGACGCGGATGTGGTTGTCGTTGGCGTCCTGCCAGCCCGTCAGGCGGGCGATGCCGTCGCCGTACAGGACGGCGAATTGCGTGCGCAGGCCATTGTTGTCGACCAGCTCGAACGTCGTATCTCCCGTGCGCGCCAGCGTGATCTGTTCGGACGGCGAATAGATCGCGTCACCGACCCGCGGCAGCGAGAACGTGATGCCGCGGTCGAACGCGTCCAGCACGACGACCTCGTCGGCGCTGAGTTGCAGGCTGTCGCTGATGGGCAGCGCCCAGCCCTGGCCCAGCCAGCCGACGCGGTGCAGCGCCGAGCTGTACGTGCGCTGCCAGACCAGCGGCAGCGGCGCGGGTAACGCGAAGTCGAGGTCCAGGTCGCCGAGGAGGATCTTGTCGCCCGTGATCGGGTTGACGGGCTGGCCGACGAGGTTGCACGGCGGCTTGCTGGTGGCGACGCCGCGCTTGACCTCCGACGGCTTCTCTGCCGGTTTCTGCACCTCCACCGGTTCCCTCGCGACGCCCTTGCCCGCGCCGGCTTCGGCCTGGCCTTGCGCCGAGGCGAGCCTGGGCTGCAGGTTCGGATGCGTCATCAGCTTGTCACGGTTCTGGCCGACCCATTCCGCGAACTTCGGACCCAACCTGCTGTTCGACAGGTTGCGCACGAGGAGCGAACTTTGCACCTGGCCGCGCGACAGGTACAGCACCAGCGCCGTCAGGATTGCCTTCACGAGCAGCATCTGCCCTTGCGCGAACGATTCCGTCGCCTCACGCAGCATCGTCGTGCGCCGGGCGGTCGCGTCCGTCGGCAGGTCGCCGGCGTGCCAGGCGGTCGCGAAACCGTGGGCGGCGTGCCGGCACAGGTCCGGCACCGTGCTGCTCATGTCCATGACCAGCATCCCGAGACCCATCCAGACGAGGATCTCGCCGCCGATCGCGACGCCCGCCTGCGCGCCCACCGCCGCGCCCGGGATCGCGCCCACGCCAAAAGCCAGCGATCCCAGCGCCCCGCCCGCCGCCGCACCGAGCACGGCGCCGCCGCCCAGGTAGAGCGCCATCTGCTTCATGACCTCGTACAACACGTCGACGATCACCGCGAAGTTCAGGCCGGCGAACTGCTGCCTGAGCAGTTCCGCGAAGCGCGTCCGGGATGCGTCGAGCGCCTGCTTGACGGCCAGGGCGTTGCGCACGCCGCCCATGTCGGCGCCCGCGTCGGCGATGCGGCCGAGCGTCGCGCTCGCCTCGTTCGACCAGCGCTGCACGCGCCGCGCGATGTCGAGCCGGGCCTGCGCGCCGGCCTGGGCATAGTGGCGCTGCATGGTGTCGAGGGTGCGCGTCAGATCGGTCCAGTTGCTCGAAGAGTCAGACATGGTGCTCGCAGGAAAACAATTGTGAACGGCGCCAATGGCCGATTTAACGAACAGGAAATTTCTGATAGTATATACATGATTTAACATAAATCTAACAATCCCCCGTGCGGAGGACACATTCGATGCAGGAGCTGCGATATGTCATCAGATTCGCTCGATAACCGGATCAAGGCGCTCGGCGTGGCCGGCACCGCCCTCGACACCGCTACGCTGCTGAAAGCCGGCTCGGGCGGCGCGGCCCTGGCGTCGGGCGTCGTCGGTCTGGCCGGCCACGCCAGTCCGCAGCTGGCCCAGGCGCTCCAGGTCGCATCGCAGGCGCACTCGCTGGCGCAGCACGCCGGCGCGTTGGCCGACCATGCGGGACAACGCGCGGCACAAAGTGCGGGCCAGCCCGCAGCATTGGCGCAGGATGCGGCGGCAGAACATCTCGCCATCGAAGAACACCCCCTGGCGGGCCAGGCCGTGAACGATTTCGCCGGCAACGAGCCGCACTACGTGCCGCCGAATATCGATCCCGCCGGACAGGACGACGCCGCATCGGTCGTGACATCCCTGCTGGCGAAGTTCAACGACGGCAAGCGCCTGCTGCGTTTCTATTCGCCGCTGCAGGGCGACAAGACCCTGCTGATCGAGTCGTTGAGCGGCTCGTCGGCCATGTCCGACCAGTTCGTGTTCAACCTCAGCCTGATTTCGGAAAACGCCGCCATCGACCTGAAAGACCTGATGGGCAAGAACGTCAGCGTGGGCGTGCAGCTCGCGGACGGCAGCGAACACTTCGTCAACGGCTACGTGCACTCGTTCGGCTTCAGCCATGCGGACGGCGGCTTCGCGTTCTATCACGCGCAGATCGTGCCCTGGCTCAGCTACCTGAAGCAGCGCGTCAACTCGCGCATCTTCCAGGACCAGAGCGTGCTCGACGTGCTGGACACGATCTTCAAAGGCGACTACAACGGCCTCGCCGCCTACGAATTCCGCGTCAGCCAGACCTACCGGCCCGAAAACTACATCGTGCAGTACGACGAGACGGACGAGCACTTCGTCTGCCGTCTGATGGAAAAATACGGGCTGTTCTACTATTTCGACCACAAGCCGAACGGCCACGTGATGGTGATCAGCGACGATTCGCGCTCGGGCGCGTTCTGCCCGCCGCAGCCGGATCACGCCGACGTCGAATTCAACGGCGGCAACCGCTGGCACGACCGCGACAGCGTGACGGCGTTCGCCGCCGAACGCAACCTGCAGCCGACCAAGGTCGCCTTGAACACGTTCGACTTCAAGGCGCCCAATGCGATGCAGTACGTGGAGCTGCCCACCGTGACGCAGCAGGGTGACATGCCGGCCATGGAAATCTATGACGGCAACCCGGCCTTCTCGTACAAGGACAAGGACGACGGCCAGCGCGAAGCGCGCCAGCGCCTGGAGGTACTGGAGTGGCAGGCCAAGGTCTTCACGGGCGCCTCCGACTGCCGCGGCCTCGTTGCCGGACGCACGTTCAAGCTGCAGGGCCACCACTGGTTCGATCCGGCCACCGAGGGCGACAACGACTTCCTCGTGCTGTCGGTGCAGGTCAGCGCCCGCAACAATTATTTCGAACGGGGCCAGAGCGACGTCTACCGCAACACGTTCACCGCGATCCGCCGCAAGATCCCCTACCGCCCGCGCCGCGCGCACCCGCCGCCGCGCATGCCCGGACCGCAGACGGCCACGGTCGTCGGCCCCAAGGGTACGGAAATCCACACGGACCAGTACGGCCGCATCAAGGTGCAGTTCCACTGGGACCGCTACGGCCGCCGCGACGAACGCAGCTCGTGCTGGATCCGCGTCTCGCAGCCGTGGGCCGGGCGTGGCTGGGGCACGATTTCCGTGCCGCGCATCGGGCAGGAAGTCATCATCGACTACCTCGAGGGCGACCCGGACCGCCCCGTCTGCACGGGACGTTTGTTCAATGCCGATCAACCGGTCCCGTACGGCCTGCCGGATGGCGCCCACATGATGGGTTTCAAGAGCCGCTCCACGCCGGGCGGCGGCGGCTTCTGCGAGATGGTGATCCATGACAGCAAGGGCAAGGAACTGATCAACATCCATTCGCAGAAGGATATGGTCACGACCGTGCAGAACACGCAGGCGACCGTCGTCAACGGACCGCACCAGACCAATACGGTCAGCACGGGCTACCAGACCAACACGGTCAAGCAGTACATCGTGACGACGGCGCAGACGGGCCACATCCACGACACGGCGAAAACCAACATCGAGCTGACCGCCGAAGACGACTACATCCACGCGACGGCCAAGACGAACATCGAACTCGTGGCGCAAACGGCCCACCTGCACCAGACCGCGAAGCAGAACATCGAGCTGACGTCGCAGACGGAGCACATCCACCTGAAGGCCAACACCGACATCACGCTGGAAGTCGGCAGCAGCAAGATCGTGCTGCAGGCCGACGGCACGATCCTGATCCAGGGCGTGAACGTCGCCGTGATGGGCAGCCGGATCGATTTGAACAAATGAGCAAATGAGCGAGCGCGCCATGTACCACGCCAACCACGCCACCTTCGAACTGCCCGCGCAGTTGAAGGACAAGACGATGCACATGTTCACCTTGCGCGACGATGGTCCGAGCGAGTTCAACGTCGTCGTCTCGCACGCGGACGTCAAGCCCGAGGAACAACTGGACCAGTTCGGCGAGCGCCTGACGAAGGAACTGACGCGCGCCTTGCCACGCTTCCAGCTGAAGGCGATGACGGAACGCCTTGTGGACGGCGCACCGGCGCTGGAACTGGCCTACAGCTGGCGCAACGAGGCGGGCTTCATGCACCAGCGCCAGGTCATCACGCTGGTCCAGGGCAGCAAGCCGGGCACGATCGAGGCCATGCTGATGGCGGCGACGTGCCTGCGCGAGTTCAGCGACGAGTGGAATGCCGCGTTCGACGCCATCGTGGACAGCATCAGGCTGCGCCGCCCGCTGCCGAAGGCTCAGGACGGGCCGCCCGCGGCGCCGTCCCCCGCCCTGCCGACGATCTTCGCATTGTCCGAACCGCGCAAGACCTTGCACGTGTTCGCGGACAGGCACGAGGCGGGCAGCAAACTGTCTGCGCGCGACGTCAACCAGGACCACTGGGAATTCTATGACGCCGAGGGCACGCGCCTGCAGGCGAACGTCTCCCGTACGAACGCCGGCCTGTCGCTGCTGCGGCCATCGGGCACGGTCACGCTGGAACGCAAGGCGGAACCACCGGGACCGGCGCTGGCGGAACGGCTGCATCTGGCCCAGTACATCCAGGCCAGTTCGTCGTCCGTGCCGTTCTACAGTCTGACGGAGGTGCGCGCGCATCTCGATCAGGTGGCGGAGCGCTAGATGCCGGCGGCGGCACGGCTGGGAGACCCGATCGGGCACAGCCCGACCATGAGCTGGCTCCTGAAAGGCCTGCTCATCGGCGCGGCCATCGCGGTGGCCGGGGTGGCGATCGTGGGCACGGGCGGCCTCGCGGCCGTGGCCGTCGTCGGCGCGGGCGCGGCCATGGGTGCGGGCCTGGGCGAAGCGATGAGCACGATGAGCTTCGCGGCCAAGGAAGTCACCGGCGCCATCGCGATGACCGGATCGTCCAATGTCTTCGTCAACAACCTGGCTGCGGCCCGCGCCCACGTCGACATGGTCGCGTGCTCCAAGCATCCGGGACCGATACCGATCGCGACGGGCAGCGGCCAGGTCTACATCAACGGCATGCCGGCCGCGCGCGTGGACGACAAGACGGGCTGCAGCGCCGTCATCACGAAAGGTTCGAATAACGTCTACATCGGCGGCGGCACGGCGCAGACCGACACGATCAATCCGGAAAACCTCGTGCCGGGCTGGGTGCATGCGTCGCTGCTGGTCGTCGGGGTCGGCTCGGCGATCGTCCTCGCCGGGCCCGTGATCGCCGTGGGCGGCCTGGTCGGCGCGTTCGCGGGCGGGATCGGCGGCGGCTGGGTCGGCGGCAAGATGTTCGGCGAAGGCAGCGACGGCCAGAAATGGTCGGCGATCGCGGGCAGTTTCCTGGGCGGGTATCTGGGGGCGAAGGCGGCGCCGGGGGCGTGGGAGTTCGCGCAGCGGGTCCAGGTGTCGGTCGAACCGGGCACGCTGGGCATGAACGGCGGGAACGTTCGCGTCTCGCTGCGCCCGCCTGCGACGGCCGCCGAGCCGCCGGCACGCGTCTCGGCATCGACGTATGCGCGGCTGCGCGCCAAGACGCCGAGTTCCGCGATTCAAAAGCAGGTCAACGAAGGCGTGACCTTGCCGATGCCCGACCGGGCACTGCCGGGCCTGACGGTGACGAAGCCGTTGCACGCGGACCATATCGTGTCGATGAAGCAGATCACGGAAATGGAGGGATTCGCCCGGCTCTCGCAGGAAGATCAGCTCGCGGTGCTGAACAATCCCCGCAACTTCATCGGCCTGAGCGAGACGGCGAATACGTCGAAGGGCGCGAAATCGTTCGCCGACTGGACCGAATACAAGAAAGGCGGCATCGCCGTGGACCCGGCATTCCGGCAGGAGATGATGCAGAAAGAGGTCGACATGGCGGCCGAGTTGCAACAGCAGATTTATAATCTCCTGGGCGGCGGCTAGCGTGCACCGGCAATCACTGAAAGACGAAGCGATGACAACAACACCCGACAAGAACGCGGTACTGAATGAATTGCAGCAGTTCGTGCAGCCGGCCGCATTGATGGCCTCGCCGGCCGAAGCGGAAGCGGATCCGGCCGTGCCCGTGCAGTGGCTGCGCTTCCTCGACGAGCAGGAACACGGCCGCAGGCTCGCGCTGCTCACGGAATGGAGCGACTTCGCCGCGGAGTGGCCCAGCGTCCAGGATTTCCTGCGCACGATGCTGAAGCACCTGTACGTGATGCGCGAGCAGGACGACACCCTGTCGCTGCTGTATCTCTACACCGTCGGCGGCAAGGACCTGAACTTTTTCCGCGGCCGCGCGCCGATCACCGACGTGCCGGAGCGCCTGCGTCCGGTCTGGGACTGGGTGCCCGCCAAATTCCGCGATTTTTATACGCAGTTGCACGACGGGTGGACCTTCCTGCCGGCAAATTCGATGGGACCGCTGCCGGTCGAGGATTGGGCATTCCTGTCCGACGACAAGTTCGACATCGACGACGACACCGCACGCCGGCTGCCCATCGATATCTCGCGAACCGTCGCCGTCTTTCACAACGGCGCCGGCGATTACCTGTGCCTGAATTGCGTGGGCAACGGCGAAGCGACGGGAGTCATCTGGTGGCACGAAGATCCCGAGAATCCAGAGCCGGTCGATTTCTGGGGCGTGCTGGATGCCTGGGTCGGCATTTTTCTGGAAGAAGCTGACCGCCACGGTGCATGAGCGGATCGCCGCCCTGTGCAAGGAAGGCGATGCGCTGGCGTCGGCCGGTCGACCCGACGACGCCAAACAGAAATACATCGCGGCGCTGAAATTGCTGCCCGGGGAGCCTGGGCAGTGGGAAGCGGCGACGTGGATTTATGTGGCGCTGGGCGACGTGCACTTCCACGCGCAGGACTTCGACAAGGCATTCAAGTGTTTTTATAACGCGGTCCACTGTCCAAAAGGACTCGGCAACGCCTACATTCACCTGCGTCTTGGGCAGATCTACTTCGAACAGCGTCTCTTCGACAAGGCAGCCGACGAACTGACGCGCGCGTACATGGGTGGCGGGATCGATCTCTTCATGGAAGACGATGCCAGATACCTGGCGTTTCTCGAGACAAGGATCTCGCTGTGAAACACCCTGTCCATTACTGCAAAAGCTGGTTCCGTGCGAAGAAAAGGACGACCGAGCTTTGGCCTGCCGAGAAGGCCGAGGCGGCGCATTTGCAGCGGCAACCCTATACGGCGCTCGTCGGCAGCGCCGAACGGCCGTATTGTTTCGTGGACGTCGCCGCCAAGGTCGTTGTCGTCGGTTTTCTCGACAGCCTGCTCCGCGAATCGCTGACGTATGCATTCAACGAAGTCGAGGCCGGGAAGCTGTTCATGACGATGGCGGTTCATCGGGAGTTCGAGGCCGATACCGACAACGTGACGGGTGGCGTGACGTACATATTCGATCGAAGCGGCACGATGCGGATCCGGCGCGAATATTTCCGCCCGCATCGCGCGGAAACCGCAACGTCGTCGTTCGATCCAGCGCCGCTTTACGACATGAGGCCCGAATTCGGACAATACGACGATATCATTCGCGTCGAGAGACAATGAGCGCGCGTTGAGCGATGCCAGCCCGGCGCTTTCCGGCACGCCGGGCCGCGCGCCGGCTCAGGCCTTCCCGGCCACTTTGCCCTGCGTCTTCGCACGCCGCATCAGCCCCGCCAGCGACACGCCGAGCCCGATCAGTGCGAGGCTGGACGGCTCCGGAACGGCGGCCGCCGGATCGGCGAAAGTCAGTTCCAGGTTATCGAGGTTGAGGATGTGGTTGGGATCGTCCGCGTAGATCGCGAATCCATAAATGTCCTGCGCACTGGTCAGCGCCACATGCCCACGCAGGTTGTTCCCGCCCGGATTCGGGTTGGCCAGCACTGCGCTGGCGATGGTCTGGCCATTCTTGTCGTACGCGACCAGGTTCACATCCCACGACGAAAAACTGTCGATGCCGATGGCAGTCACGGGCTTGCTCAGCAGCGCAATCGGATAGGTCGAGCTGATGAAGTGATTCGATGGATTCCCATCGTAGAAGTCGGCCTGGAGCAGCGTCCCCTGGATAAAACTCAGGCCGAGCGCGGCGTACAGCTGGTCCAGCGGTTGCAGGAAGGTGGAGGCGGTCGGCACGTCGTCGGCGGTACCCAGCACGCCGTCCGCGCCGGGGACGTGTTCGAAATCGATGAGGACAGGGCTTGCGAAAGCGGGCATGGCGGCAAGACCGCAGGCCGACAGGAACAGCGAGCAAAACAGTTTTTTCATCGGATGGACGTTGACGTTGAGTTGAGAAGGCCCTGTGCGGGCAGGCTGGAGCGGTAGCGATACTATGCAGTACTCAAGCTCATGTCCACAGCCTGGCGCAAGCGTGCGCGCCCATCCATGACGCATACGCGCGTGCGTGAAAATGTGTGAGCCTGTAGCGCGGCCGAGGTGCTATCGTTACGCGGGGCCGATTCGAAACGACATGAACACACGACTGGAAATCACGATGAAACACCTGGTGCTGGCCACCGCCATCGGCCTGTCTTCGGCGCAGGCGCTTGCCTGCCCACTGTCCGACTCGCTGGCGAAGCGCTATGGCATCTCGTTCTCGGGTTTCAACACCGCGGTGCCGGAATCCGCCGCACCCGACACGGCCCACGGCGGCCCGTTCATCCGCGTGCGCATGCCGGACGCAAGCAATGTGCTGGATGGCTTCCACCACACCATCGTCATGGATCGCAGCACGAAAAAAGCCTGGATTCTCCGCACCGGCGGCTTCGTGGGCGTCTACCAGTGGTTCGGGCCGGTCGACGTCATCGATCCTTCGCTCGACAACTGCCGGCTGGAGCCGACGGATGGCGCGAACCGGGCCGCGCGCCATGGATGACTCACTGCACGTGCGCGTGACCGATGACGAGACGATCAGCATCGATGGGCGCGTCATGGCCGGGAATGCCGAACTGGTCGACGCGCTCAGGTCGGCCTTGCGGGACAACCCGAACATGGCGCTCGTGATCGAACCGGTGAAGCCTGAGTACTACACCGGCGTCGCCAAAGTCATCTATGCGAGCCAGCGCGCCGGGGTACCGGTCGAGAACCTGCGCTACGCCACGGGGAACGCTTGACATGCGCGAGGCCGCGCCCCCCATCAACGATCCACCATCGCCATCGCCTTCTCGTTGTACCGCGCCCCCGCCACGCCGATCTGCTCAAGCGCCCCGTCCAGCAGGCGCAGGTCCTCGTCATCCAGCCTGAGATCGGCCGCAGCGAGATTCTGCTCGAGATACGTACGGCGCTTGGTCCCCGGAATCGGCACGATGTCGTCCCCCCGCGCCAGCAGCCATGCCAGCGCCACCTGCCCCGGCAGCGCGCCGTGCCGTGCCGCGATCTCCTTCACGAGGCCGGCGATCGCGAGATTGCGGTCGAAGTTCTCGCCCTGCAGGCGCGGGTCGTTCTGGGCGCGGAAGTCGTCGGCCGGATAGTCCTCGGCGCGCTTCGCCGTACCGGTCAGGAAGCCGCGGCCGAGGGGGCTGAACGGCACGAGGCCGATGCCCAGTTCGCGCAGCGCGGGCAGCACGTCGGCGTCGAGGTTGCGCTCCCAGATCGAGTACTCGCTCTGCAGCGCCGACACGGGCTGCACGGCATGCGCGCGGCGGATCGTCGCAACCCCCGCTTCCGACAGGCCGAAGTGCAGCACCTTGCCTTCGCGGATCAGGTCCTTGACGGTGCCCGCCACGTCCTCGATCGGCACGTTCGGGTCCACGCGGTGCTGGTACAACAGGTCGATGCGGTCCGTGCGCAGGCGCTTCAGCGAGGCCTCGACGACTTCGCGGATGTGCTCGGGGCGGCTGTCGGCGCCGGCGAAATGGCCCTTGCCGATGACGAAGCCGAACTTGGTCGCGATCTGCACCCGGTCGCGCCGGCCTTCCAGCGCGCGGCCCAGCAATTCCTCGTTCGTGAACGGGCCGTACACTTCCGCCGTGTCGAAGAAAGTGCAGCCCAGGTCGATGGCGCGGTGGATCGTCGCGATCGATTCCGCGTCGTCCGGCGTGCCGTAGGCGTGGCTCATGCCCATGCAGCCCAGGCCGATGGCGGAGACTTGCAGTCCTTGGGATCCCAGTTGTCGAGTCGTCAGCATGTTCTTCATCCTTTTTTTGCAAAATGCCGCCCGCGGCGGCTTGGTGACAATGTAGTCGTTGCGCCTTGCAAAGAAAACACCAATAATCGGCGGATCATTTTCCAAAAATGGAAAACCCTTTGGACTGGAACGATCTCAAATTTTTCCTGGAAGTGGCGCGCGGCGGCAGCCTGACGCGCGCGGCGGACGTGCTGCGCGTGAGCCAGTCGACCGTCAGCCGGCGCATCGCCGAGCTGGAGGCACGTTTGTCCACGCGCCTGTTCGCCCGCCACCAGACGGGCTACCACCTGACGGACGAAGGCCGCGAACTGCTCGGGCGCGCGGAGGCGGTCGAGGACAACATGCTCGCCTTCGAACGGGGCGCGTCCGGCCTGAGTCCCGGCGTGTCGGGCCTCGTGCGCCTGGCCACGTCGGACAACCTCGCATCCGACCTCGTGATCCCCGCCCTGCCCCGTTTCGTCGCGCGCCATCCGCAGCTGCGCCTGGAGATCGTCACGACGACGGCCGCCGTGGAACTGGGCCGGCGCGACGCCGATCTCGCGCTGCGTCTCGTGCGCCCCAGCCACGGCAACCTGAAGGCGCGCCGGCTCGGTGCGATGTCGTATGGCGTGTACGGGCACCGCGACTATCTCGCACGCCATCCGGCACCTGCCGACGATCCGCTCGCGGGCCGCGCCATGATCACGTGGGACGAAGCGCACGCGCACCTGCCGGCCGCGCAGTGGCTCGCGAAGCGCGCGCCGGATGCGCGCGTGGTGCTGGCCGTGTCCACGCTGCGCGCGCAGATCGCGGCCGCGCGCGCGGGGCTCGGCCTCGCCATCATCCCCGACTTCCTCGTCACCGATCCCGATCTCGTACGCGTGCTGGCGCCGGGCGACGTGTTCAGCGACGGCGTCTGGCTCGTGCTGCATGCGGATCTCGCCGCATCCAGCCGGGTGCGCGCCGTCGCCGACTTCCTCGCGGAGACGGTCGACGCGGCGCGCGCCGCGCTGGCGGGCGAGGCTTAGCGCTTCTGGTAGCCGCCGTACGTCGCGACGGGACTCCACGCCGGCGACACCGGCAGCGCCTTCGGTGCGAGCGGTGCATAGTCGCCCGCGCCGTACACGACCTTGCCGTTGACGACGGTAAGCACGCTCTCGAGCCGCTTGATGCCCTCCGCGTCCATGCCGAAGTAATCCTGCGGCAGCACGACGAAGTCGGCGTACTGGCCGCGTTTCAGGGTGCCCTTGACCTTCTCCTCGCCGCTCATCCACGCGGACCCCGTCGTGATCAGCTTCAGGGCTTCGAAGCGCGACAGGCGGTCGCCGTCCTGCCAGATCTGCAGGCCGCCGGCGGTCTTGCCGGTGACGGCCCAGTACACGGACGGCCACGGGTTGTAGCTGGAGACGCGCGTGCCGTCCGTGCCCAGGCCGACGGGGATGCCCTGCGCGAGCATCTTGCGGATCGGCGGCATCTGGCGCGTCTGTTCGCCGTAGCGCTTCCAGTATGATTCGCCCTGGAAGTGCATGCGGTCCTGCACGGCGATGCCGCCGCCCAGCTTCCTGATGCGCGCGAGGTCGGCGTCGGTCACGGTCTCGCCGTGGTCGATGATGAAGCGCAGGCCGTTCAGCGGCGTCTGCGCATCGACCTTCTCGATGACGTCGAGATCGCGCGCGATGCTCTCGCCGTACGTCGCGTGCAGGCGGAACGGCCAGCGGTTCTTCACGAGCAGCGACACGACGGGTTCCAGGTCGTGTTCCATCGAGGCCGGCAGGTCCGGGCGCGGCTCCAGGAAGTTCTCGAAGTCGGCTGCGCTGGCGACGAGGTTTTCGCCCGCGCCTTCCGCCGAGAAGCCGTTCGGGTACAGCATGTGGTCGTTCTGCTTCGGATGCGTCATCGTCAGCCAGCGCTGGAAGTCTTCCAGTTCCTTGCCGGCCTTTTGCGCGAACAGATAGTAGGCCGTGCGCACCGTCAGCTTGCCCTGCTTCGCCAGTTCCAGCGACACGCCGTAGTCGTCCGGGTAGTTCTGGAAGCCGCCGCCAGCGTCGATGGCGCTCGTCACGCCCAGGCGGTTCAGTTCGCGGTAGAACTGCAAGGTGGAGTTGACCTGGTCGTCGTGCCCCAGCTTGTTCGTCTTCGCGAGCGTCGAATACAGGATCAGCGCGTTCGGCTTGGCGATCAGTTTGCCGGTCGGCTGGCCGTTCGCGTCCAGCTCCACTTCGCCATCCTTGTACCTGGTGTTGCGGTCGTAGCCGAGCGTCTCGACACCCTTCTTGTTGAGGAAGCCGAGGCCGTACAGGTACAGGATGAACACGGGCTTGTCCGGCACGGCGGCGTTGATTTCTTCCAGCGTGGGCAAGCGTTTTTCCTCGAACTGCCATTCGTTCCAGCCGCCCACGACCTTCACCCACTGGCCGTCCGGCGTACGCGCGGCCTGCTCCTTCAGCATCTCCAGTGCGCGCTTCAGCGACGTCACGCCGTCCCAGCGCAGCTCCATGTTGTAGTTCAGGCCCTCGCGGATCACGTGCAGGTGCGAGTCGTTCAGGCCCGGGATCACGGTGCGGCCGTGCGCGTCGATCACCTGCGTGTTCGCGCGCTTCAATTTCAGCACGTTCGCGTTGCTGCCGGTGGCGAGCACCTTGCCGTCCTTGACGGCGATGGCCTGCACGAACTCGCCTTCTTTCGCCATCGTGGCGATCTTGCCGTTCGTGAGGATCAGGTCGGCCTGCGCGAAGGCGGCGCCGGCCGAGAGGAAGCCCGCTGCGGCCAGGGCAGCGCGCAGCGCGGGGATACGAATCGTATTCATGATGTCTTTCTTCGGTTTTTCAACGGGGGCAGGTTAGCGGATCGTCATGCGCGCCACCACTGTCTTACGACCGGGCGCGCAGCCTTCGTGTTAGCATCGAACGATGGAACGACGAAGCGACTACAAGACCGCCCTCATGATCGAATCAACGATCCACGAGGCCCAGGAACAGAACCGCTCGCCCGCGCGCGCACTGGCGTCGCTGGGCGTGCCGTTCGAGATTGCGATGCGGGTGCTCACGCGCCCGGACGAGCGGCGCCATGCGGTGCCGCCGCCGCGCAGCGCGGACGCCCAGGGCTAGGCTCAGGGATAGCGGACCGGCCGGCCCGGCAGATCGGGCAAGGGAATGAATTCCGTCTCGCCCGGCACCTGCGGGAAGCGCTGGGCTTTCCAGTCTTCCTTGGCCTGCTCGATGCGGTCGGAGGAACTCGACACAAAATTCCACGTCAGGTAGCGCGGGCCATCCATCGGCTCGCCGCCCAGCAGCATCACGCGGGCGCCCCGGTTCTCGGTCGCCGCCAGCGTGACCGTCGCACCCGGTTTCAGCACGAGCAGCTGGCCCTGTTCGAAGCGGCCGTCGCGGCCCAGGTCGAGCGTGCCGTCGACCACGTACAGCGCCTGTTCCGGATATTCGGCCGGCAGCGTCAGGCGCGCGCCCGGCTGCAGCGCCAGGTCGACGTAGAACAGCGGCGATTGCACGGGCACGGGCGAGCGCTTGCCGAAATAGCTGCCGGCGATGATGCGGGCGGTGGCGCCGTCGCCGTCGAGGATCGGCAGCTCCTGCGAGCCGACGTGCGCGAAGGCGGGATCACACTCTTCCTTGTCCTTCGGCAGCGCCACCCAGCACTGCAGGCCGAACAGGTTGGAGCCGGCGGCGCGCACGTCCGGGCCGGTGCGCTCGGAGTGGACGATGCCCTTCCCGGCCGTCATCCAGTTCACCTCACCCGGCTTGATGTCCTGCACGGTGCCGAGGCTGTCGCGGTGGCGGATCTGGCCGTCCAGCAGGTACGTGACGGTGGCCAGGCCGATGTGCGGATGCGGCCGCACGTCGATGCCCTCGCCCGCGTGGAAGACGTGCGGCCCCATCTGGTCGAGGAAGACGAACGGACCGACCATCCTGCGATCCTTGTGCGGCAGCGCGCGCAGCACTTCGAAGCCGCCGCCCAGGTCGTGCGTGCGGGGAACGACGATGGTTTCCAGGCTTTCGTGTTCGAACGCGTCCATGCTAGATAGCCTCCGTGGTGATCTGGATGGTGCCCGACAGCGTCTTGTGCACCGGGCATTTGTTGGCGATGTCGGTCAGCCGCGCCTTCGTCTCGTCGTCCAGCGCGCCGATGTATTCGATCGTGCGGTGCAGGCCGTAGGCCGCGCCTTCCTGGCCATGCTTGATCGAGACTTTGATTTCGTCCAGCGGGTAGCCCTTGCGCCTGGCGTACAGGCTCACGGTGAGCGTCGTGCAGGCCGCCAGCGCGGCGGCCAGGATGTCGTGCGGTTCCGGGCCGCTGTCCTCACCGCCGAATTCCGGCTTGACGTCCGTCAGGATGCGGTGTTGGCCGATCTCGATCACCTGCTGCAGCGGCCCCGTGCCGCGATGCGTCGTCACTTCCATGGCTCGTTCTCCTCGTCTCTTTCGTTTGCGTGGATGTCCGCCACCCGTGTACGCCAGGTCGCGGACTGATTGTACTCGTGTCAGGCAGCCCGGCTGCGCAGGACATTCACTCGTGCGGCGCTCGTCTCACGCTGGCGTTCGACGTCGAACAGGGCCAGCAGGCCGCCGAAGATCGCCACGTTCTTCAGGAAGTGGTTCAGCTGGTTCTGGAACTCGGCCGCGTCCACATGCCAGAAGCCGTGGAAGATCAGGGTGACGGGCACCGTGAACAGCGCGAGCGCCAGCGCCGCATATTTCGCCTGGATCCCGGTAACCAGCGCCAGTCCGCCGCCGACCTCGAGCAGGATCGCGCCCGCCAGCAGCAACCCGGCCGCCGGGATGCCCAGGCTGTTCATCCATCCGGCCACGTAGCCGAAGCCGATGATCTTGTTGATGCCCGATGCCAGGAACAGGGCGCCCACCAGGGCGCGGCCGACGGGATACAGTTTAGTGGTTTCCATGATCTTCTCCTTGAATATCGTTGCGTTTGACTCGTTAATGTTCACCAGGTTCAGACCGGCAGGTCGAACAGCAGAACTTCGGCATCCTTCGCGTCCGACAGCGCCACGACGGCCTCTTCGCTGACCTGGACGGCATCGCCGGCTTCCAGGGCGCAGCCGTTCACGGTCAGGCTGCCCCGTGCCACTTGCACGTAGGCCTGGCGGCCCGGCAGCAGCGCATGGTCGGCGCGCTCGCTGCCGTCGAGGATCGTCGCGTAGATGGCGGCGTCCTGGCGCAGCGAGACGGAGCCGTCACGGCCGTCGTTCGACGCGATCAGGCGCAGCGTGCCGCGTTTGCTGTCGGTGTCGAAGTGCTTCTCTTCGTAGCCCGGCTCGCCGCCCGCCTCGGCCGGGATCACCCAGATCTGCAGGAAGTGCGCCGGATCGGTCGCCGAGTGGTTGTACTCGCTGTGGGTGACGCCGGTGCCGGCGCTCATGCGCTGCACGTCGCCGTAGCGCAGGACCGAACCGTTGCCCATGCTGTCCTTGTGTTCCAGCGCACCGTCCAGCACGTAGGAGATGATCTCCATGTTCTTGTGGCTGTGCGGATCGAAGCCGCGGCCCGCGGCCACGCGGTCTTCGTTGATCACCCGCAGCGGGCCGACATTCATGTGCGCCGGGTCGTGGTAGTGACCGAACGAGAAGGTGTGCTGCGAGCGCAGCCAACCGAAACTGGCGACACCGCGGTCCGAGCTTTTACGTACTTTCAGCATGATGTTCTCCTTGTGATTGTAAAGTTCTGTGTTCGAACTCTTCGAACACACTGCGCTTCCTTGTCGACTCGCTGCCGTCGAAAGCGCGTTGCCATGGAAAGCATTATGGACGGTGCCGGGCAAGAAGAAAAACGAGTTGTTTTATGGTCTATGATCGATTTTTTCGATAGTCGCCCGCAATGCGGGACGCTACACTGTGTCGGAAGGGATAAACAGGAGACACAGATGCAGGCCAGCTACGTCCACGGAGCGCATTCGCTCCCCCTCATCGGCGACACGGTCGGGGCCCATCTCGACCGCATCGCCGAGCGCCATCCCGACCGCGATGCGCTCGTCATCCCGCACCAGTGCGTGCGCTGGAGCTGGCGCCAGCTGCGCGAACGCGCGGACCGGCTCGCGGCCGGCCTGCTGGGCCTCGGCCTGGACCCCGGCGACCGCATCGGCATCTGGTCGCAGAACCGCGCGGAATGGGTGCTCACGCAGTTCGCCACCGCCAAGGCCGGCCTCGTCATGGTCAACATCAATCCGGCCTACCGCCGCGCCGAGCTGGAATACGCACTGGCCAAGGTCGGCTGCCGCGCGCTGATCCTCGCCCCCGGCTTCAAGTCGAGCGACTACCTCGGCATGCTGCGCGACCTCGTGCCCGAACTCGATGGCGCCGCACCCGGCGAACTGCGCAGCGCGAAGCTGCCCGAGCTGCGCCACGTGATCCGGCTCGGTCACGAATCGACACCGGGCATGCTGGACTTCGACACGGTGGCGCAATGCGCGACCCCGGCCGACCTGGCGCGCCTGCACGACGTGGCGCGCACCCTGCAGTTCGACGACCCGGTCAACATCCAGTTCACGTCCGGCACGACGGGCGCGCCGAAGGGCGCCACGCTCACGCACCACAACATCCTGAACAACGGCTTCTTCATCGGCGAGGCGATGCGCCTGACGGAACGCGACCGCCTGTGCATCCCCGTCCCGCTGTACCACTGCTTCGGCATGGTGCTGGGGAACCTCGCGTGCATGACGCACGGCGCCGCGATGGTCTATCCCGGCGAAGGTTTCGATGCAGGCGCGGTTCTCGCTACCGTGCAGGCCGAGCGCTGCACGGCACTGCACGGGGTGCCGACGATGTTCATCGCGTTGCTGGACCATCCCGGGTTCGCATCGTTCGACCTGGGCAGCCTGCGCACGGGGATCATGGCCGGCTCGCCCTGCCCGATGGAAGTCATGCAGCGCGTGATCCGGCAAATGCACATGGACGAGATCACGATCGCCTACGGCATGACGGAGACGTCGCCCGTCAGCTTCCAGACCTCGGTCGACGACCCGCTCGCCTGCCGCGTGGGCACGGTCGGGCGGATCCACCCGCACCTGGAAGTCAAGATCGTCGACGCGGACGGCCGCGTGGTCCCGCGCGGGGGCACCGGCGAGCTGCTCACGCGCGGCTACTCGGTGATGCTCGGCTACTGGGGCGACGACGAACGCACGCGCGAAGCGATCGATCCGGCCGGCTGGATGCACACGGGCGACCTCGCCACGCTGGACGCGGACGGCTATTGCCGCATCGTGGGCCGCGCCAAGGACATGGTGATCCGCGGCGGCGAGAACATCTACCCGCGCGAAGTCGAGGAGTTTTTATACCGCCACCCGAAGGTGCTGGACGTGCAGTGCGTGGGCGTGCCCGATCCGAAATACGGCGAGGAGCTGTGCGCGTGCATCGTGCTGCGGCCGGGCGAGCACGCAGATGCGGACGAGATCCGCGCCTTTTGCCAGGGGCAGATCGCGCACTACAAGATCCCGCGCTATATCCGGTTCGTGGACGGGTTTCCGATGACGGTGACCGGCAAGATCCAGAAGTTCATGCTGCGCAAGGAAGCAGCCGATGAACTGGGCCTGCACACTTAGCACGTCGTCCCCGCGCAGGCGGGGATCCAGGTTTTCTCGCGCTGCGTTTTAGGGCGAAAAATTTGGGCCCCCCCGCCGCGGGGGCGACGGCTCTTGCTCCCCAGGAACGCATACATGAAGTGTCTCGTCGTAATCGCCCACCCCGTCCATGACATCGTGCACGAGTTTCCGACTTAGCACGTCGTCCCCGCGCAGGCGGGGATCCAAGTTTGCTAGGGCTGCGTTATCGCTCGCAAAATCAGGCCCCCGCCCGCGCGGGGGCGACGGCTCTTACTCCCCAGGAACGCATACATGAAGTGTCTCGTCGTAATCGCCCACCCCGCCCATGACAGCTTGTGCCGCGCGCTGGCGCAGCACGCCATCTCCACCCTCACCGCCCACGGCCACGACGTGGTCGTCGAAGACCTGTACGGCGCCGGCTTCGCGCCGGCGTTGACGGCGACGGAACGCGCGAGCTACTACGGGCCGGTGTTCGACGCAGACGCCACCGGGACGCACATCGCGCGCCTGCAGGCCGCCGAGGCCCTCGTGCTCGTGTTCCCGACCTGGTGGTTCGGTTTCCCGGCCATGTTGAAAGGCTGGTTCGACCGCGTGTGGGCGCCGGGCGTCGCCTACGACCACGCCGGCGACCTGGGGCCGATCCGGCCGCGCCTGGACAAGCTGCGGCACGCGCTCGCGATCACGTCGCTCGGCTCGCCGTGGTGGGTCGACCGCTTCATCCTGCGCCAGCCCGTGAAACGCGTGCTGAAGACGGCGCTGCTGGGCACGTGCGCGCCGCAGTGCCGGTTCGGGATGCTGTCGCTGTACCGGGCCGAGTCGCTCGCGCCGGATCAGGTGCACGCGTTCCGTGCCCGGATCGGAAGGACGTTGTCGAAGTGGGCGCGCGCCTGATACGATGCGCCCTTCGCCCTCGATTGCCCGCACATGCTCAGACTCAGCCTGGACGCCCTCCTCACCGTCGACACCATCGCCCGCCGCGGCAGCTTCTCGGCCGCCGCGAAGGAACTGTATCGCGTGCCGTCGACGATCTCGTACACCGTCTCCAAGCTGGAGGACGACCTGGGCGTGCAGCTGTTCGAACGCTTCGGCCCGCGCGTCGTCCTCACGCCGGCCGGCGAAGAGCTGCTGAAGGAAGGCCGCTACCTGCTCAAGGCCGCGGGCGACCTGGAGAGCCGCGTGCGCCGCGTGGCGTCCGGCTGGGAGACCGAATTCACCATCGGCATGGACTCCGCCCTCGCCCCGCTCGGCCTGCAGGACGACATCCGCGCCTTTTATGAAGTGGCCGACCAGACCCGGCTGCGCATCGTGCGCGAAGCCTTGTCCGGCACGTGGGAAAGCCTGCTCGACCGCCGCGTCGACCTGCTCGTGGGCGCGGCCGGCGAAGGGCCGTCCGGCGGCGGCTACACGGCCGAACCGCTCGGGACGATGTCGTTCGTGTTCGTCGTCGCGCCCTCCCACCCGCTGGCCGGGGTCCGGCACCGCCTGGGCAAGGCGGAGCTGACGGCGCACCGCGCGGTGTCCGTCGCCGACTCCGTCCGGCTGCTGCAGGCGCGCACGGTAGGCCTGCTGTTCGGCCAGGACACCCTGACCGTGCCCGACATGCAGACGAAGTACGAATTCCAGCTGGCGGGCCTCGGCTTCGGCTTCCTGCCCGAGGCCTGGGCCCGCGCCGACATCGCGGCCGGCCGCCTCGTGGAAAAGGAAGTCGAGGAACCGAAGCCGGACGAGACGCTGTACATGGCGTGGCGCACGGGCGAGGAAGGCGCCGCGCTGAAGTGGTGGCGCGAGCGCATGCGGACCTCGTCGCCGGTAGAGCGCATGCTGGCCCTCAACTGCCCGGTCGATAAGGCAACACCCGATACTGCCGGGTAAGCAAAACCTATACGTTCGTATGACTAGACCGCCCACGCGCCGCTCCCGACAATGTCCGGGTCCGGATGCGGCGGCGCGCGCTGTCCCTTCCGGCTTCCAGCCACCAACCTGAAGGGACACGCCATGACCATCACCCGCACCGCCAATACCATCACGACCCGCGACGGGACCATCATCCACTTCACGGACTGGGGCCATGGTCCCGCCGTCGTGTTCAGCCACGGCTGGCCGCTGCAGGGCGACGCCTGGGAAGACCAGATGATGTTCCTGGCGAACCACGGCTACCGCGTCATCGCCCACGACCGCCGCGGCCACGGCCTGTCGAGCAAGCCCTGGCACGGCAACCACATGAACGACTACGCGGACGACCTGGCGCAACTGGTCGAAGCGCTGGACCTGACCGACGTGACGCACGTCGGCCACTCGACCGGCGGCGGCGAAGTCGCGCGCTACATCGGCCGCCACGGCACCGACCGCGTCAAGCGCGCCGTGCTGGTGGGCGCCGTGACGCCGCAGATGGTCAAGTCGGACGCGAACCCGAACGGCGTGCCGATGTCCGTGTTCGACGGCATCCGCGCCGGCGTGCAGGCCGACCGCGCCCAGTTCTTCAAGGACCTGAGCATCCCGTTCTACGGCTTCAACCGCGAAGGCGCCAAGGATTCGCAGGGCGCGCGCGACACGTTCTGGCTGCAGGGCATGCAGTGCAGCGTGCGCGCCGCGTATGAATGCATCAAGCAGTTCTCGGAAACGGACTTCACGGAAGACCTCGAGAAGATGACGATCCCGACCCTCGTCATCCACGGCAGCGACGACCAGATCGTCCCGATCGACACCACCGCGCGCCGCGCCGTCGAGATCCTGCCGCAGGGCCGCCTGGTCGTCTACGAAGGCGGCCCGCACGGCCTGGCCTTCACCCACAAGGACCGCCTGAACGCCGACCTGCTCGCGTTCCTGCGCTCCTGATGCAGTCACGCCGGCAGCGCCGCGTCCGCGCAGGGCGCGGGCGCCGGCGCGTCGCTGGCGCCGAACAACCCCATCATCGCGACGGCCGGCGCCGCCGTATGCACTTCCAGCACGATACACAGGCCGCCCATCAGGAGGCCCAGCATCACGAACGTCAGGTAGTAACGCATCATCGCCTCCCCAGGCCGGCCACATCGATCACGAAATCATGGTAGGTGCAGATCGGCGCACGGGACAGTATCCTTTGGTATGAGTACCGAAAAACACACACGCCGAGGATAAGATGGACCGCTTCGCCGAACTGAAAGCCTTTTGCACCGTCGCCGCCACCGGCGGCTTCTCGCCCGCCGCGCGCCGGCTCGGCCTCGTCACGTCGTCCGTCGCCCGCCTCGTCGACGCGCTCGAAGGCCGCCTCGGCGCCGTGCTGCTCAACCGGTCCACGCGCAGCGTCACCTTGACGGACGCGGGCCGCACGTACTACGAAGAAGCCCTGCGCATCCTGGAACGCCTGGACGCGGCCGACGAAGCGGCGGCGGACGGCGCCGCCGGCGTGCTGCGCGTGGCGGCCCCCGTCACCTTCAGCACCCTGTACGTGGCGCCGATCCTGCCCGCGCTGCGCGCGCGCCACCCGCGCCTGACGCTCGACCTGCGCCTGGACGACGCGCCCGCCAACCTCGTCGACGAAGCGATCGACGTGGCCATCCGCATCGGCAGCCTCGATCCGCAATCGAACCTCGTCGCCCGCAAGCTCGCCGCCCACGACCGCGTGCTGTGCGCGAGCCCGGCCTACCTGGCCGCGCATGGCGCACCGGAGACGCCGATCGCCCTCGCGGCGCACGACTGCCTGCAGTTCGCGTTCGGCGCGGGCCGCCGCACGTGGCGCCTGCAGGCCGACGATTCGAAAGCCGACGCGGAAGACGTCGAGGTGCGCGGCGTCGTTCACGCCAATAATTCGGAAGTACTGCGCCAGGCCGCGCTGGGCGGCCTCGGCATCGCCATGCTCGCGCGCTGGCTCGTGCAGCGCGACCTGCGCGCGGGCACGCTCGTGCAGGTGCTGCCCGGCTACCGCGTCAATCCGGGCCCGATGGACGTCGGGCTGTACGCGCTGTATCCCGCGAGCCGGCGCAACTCGACGAAGATCCGTGCCTTCGTTGACCTGCTGGCCGAACATCTCGCGGCGCAGGACCTGGGCGACCACCCTAGCGCAGCGCCAGCGTAGGCAACCGCGGCACGATCTCGCGCCCCAGTTCTTCGACCTGGTCCTCGACGGGCCGCGGCCCCTGCAGGTTGACGAGCATGTGCGCCACGCCCAGCGCCGCCATCCGCTCGAAATAGCCCAGCAGCGCGCGGCGGCCGGCGCGCAGGCCCAGTTCCAGCGCGGCCGCGGGCGCGTCCGGGTCGGCCAGCAGTTCCAGTTGCAGCGACTGCACGAACGGCTTCGCCACGCCGCCGGCGCGCTCTTCCAGCGCCCGCTGCCACAGCGCGATGCGGCCCTGCTGGCGCGCTTCCTCGCGGTGGTACGTGGCCCAGCCGTCCGCGTGCGCCGCGATCCATTGCAGGGACTGGCGCGCGGTGCCCACCGCGAGCAGCGGGATGCGCGCGGTGGGCAGCGGTGTCGGCGCGTAGCCGCCCGTGTCCTCGAGCAGGTCCGCACGCACCCGCGCATCCGTCGACGGCGCGGCGGCGAGCGTCTGCCAGCGCTCGCGGAACAGGACTTCCGGCGCGCTGTCGACACCGAACGGCGCCAGTTCCTCCGGCCGGTCGCCCGAGCCGAGGCCGAGGATGAAGCGGCCGCCGCTCAGCCGGTCCAGCGACCACGCGGCCTTGGCCACGTGCAGCGGATGGCGCAGCGGCAGCACGGCGGCGGCTGTGCCCAATGCGGCGGACGCCGTCGCGCCGGCCAGCAGCGTCAGCCAGATGAACGGATCGTCCAGCACCGCGGCTTCCCGCGTGCTGCCCTGCGGGACGATCAGCGGCACGTCGCGGGTCCACAGCGCGGCGATGCCGAGCGCGTCGGCACGGGCGGCAAGCGCCGTCTCGCGCGCGATGTCGGCCGGCGCGCCGGACGCGCGTGCGAGAGGCGTCATCAGGCCCAGCGTGAGGTGGCGCGCGCCCAGCACGCGGTGCCAGGCGCGGTTGTAAGCGGTATCGGTCATGGATATCTCCTGCGAACGCCCAGCATACCGCGTCGGCGGCGCGCGCGTCGGCGCCCGCCGCGCAAGACACTCTTGCGCCAAAAGCATCAATCGACCGGGCGGTCCGGCGCTACAGTGACGGCCTGCCGCTAGCCCTTCGCGTATCCGTTTGTATAACTAGACGATGGGGCGGCAGGAATCGACAATCGCCGCAACTGAATCAAGGAACCCACGATGAGACTGCGCACCCTCGCCGCCGCTGGCACGGCCTTCGTGGCCGTCGTTCTGGGCGGCCTGTATTCCTGGACCCGCCCGGAAGCCATCGCGCCCGCCGCCGGCCCCCCGCCGCCACTCTCTCCCGCCGTCCTCGCGGCCGGCGCGCGCGTCGTGGCGCTGGGCGACTGCATGGTCTGCCATACCGCACCCGATGGTCCCGCCTATGCCGGCGGCCTCGGTCTGAAGACGCCGTTCGGCATCATCTACAGCACCAACATCACGCCCGATCCCGAGACGGGCATCGGCCGCTGGACCAGCGCCGCGTTCAAGCGCGCCCTGCGCGAAGGCGTGGCGCGCGACGGCCACCTGCTGTATCCCGCCTTCCCCTACATCCATTACACGAGGATGTCCGACGAGGACATCGAACTGGCCTACGCCTGGCTGATGTCGCGCCCGCCGGTGCGCGTCAAACAGCCGGACAACGACCTCGCGTTCCCGCTGAATTTCCGGCCCCTACTCGCGTTCTGGAATGCCTTGTACCTGCGTCCCGGCGACGGTGCCGCGCCCGGCACGGGCCAGGTCGAGCGGGGCCGTTACCTCGTCGATACGCTCGGCCATTGCGCGTCCTGCCACAGCGGCATGAATGTGCTGGGCGGGGAGCGCAGTCCCGCGTTCCAGGGCGGCACCGTCGACGGTTGGCATGCGCCCGCGCTCACTCGCCTCGCGCAAGGCAGCGCGCCGTGGACGCGCGCCGAACTCGCCGATTATCTGCAGGGCGGCCTGGCGCTCGCCCACGGAGCCGCGAAGGGGCCGATGCGGCCCGTGACCGCGCGCCTCGCCGGCGTTCCGCGCGCGGACGTCGAGGCGATGGCCGCCTACCTGATGACGATCCAGCAGCCTGCCGCCGCGGCGGCCGTCCCCGCCGCGGCACACACCGGGACGGCGGGCGCCGCGCTGTTCGCGGCCGCCTGCGCCGGCTGCCACACGCCGGCCGCACCGATGATGCGCCTGGGCGGACGGCCGGGTCTCGACCGCAGCAGCGCCGTGCTGGGCGACGATCCATCCAATTTCATCCAGACCGTGCTGCACGGGATCCCGTGGGAACGCCCCGCGCCCGGTGGCGCGGCTGCCGCCTACATGCCGCCGTTCGCCGACGTGCTGTCCGACGCCCAGGTCGCCGAGCTGGCCGCGTGGGTCCGCACCGGCGCCGGCCGTCCCGCCTGGCCCGGCGTGGCCGCCGCCAGCGCGAAGCTGCGCAAGGAGATGCAACCATGACCAAGATCGAAGTCAACGGCCGCGCGCACGAGCTGCGCGCGGATCCCGCCACGCCGCTGCTGTACGTGCTGCGCAATGAATTGAACCTGAACGGCGCCAAGTTCGGCTGCGGCATGGGCCAGTGCGGCGCGTGCACCGTCCAGCTGGACGGCAAGCCCGTGTTTTCCTGCGTGACGCCGCTGGCCGCCTGCGCCGGGCGCAAGGTACGCACCGTGGAGGGGCTCGGCAGCGCCGCCAGGCCGGGCAAGCTGCAGGCCGCGTTCATCGAACACCAGGCCGCGCAGTGCGGCTACTGCATCGCCGGCATGATCGTGCGGGCGCAGGCCTTGCTCGACAAGGTGCCGCATCCGACCGACGAGCAAATCCGCCGCCACATGGAACCGAACTTGTGCCGCTGCGGCACGCACCACCGCATCCTCGCGGCCATCCGCGCCGCGGCGGGAGAACCCGCATGAATGAAGTCAACCAGGGCCGCCGCGCCTTCCTCGAAGGGGGCGCACTCGTCCTCGCCTTCGCGCTGCTGCCGCGCGCCGCGCGCGCCGAATTCAATGGGATGGGCGTGCCGCCGGTCGCCAATGCCAAACTGGCCGGCAGCCTGCAACGCACGCCGTTCCTGGACGCGTGGATCCGCGTGGCGCCCGACGGCAAGGTGACGGTCTTCAGCGGCAAGGTCGAACTGGGCACCGGCGTGCGCACGGCGCTCGCGCAGGTCGCTCTCGAACAGCTGGAACTGCAGCCGGGCGACATCGAGTTCGTCCAGGGCGACACGGCGCGCACGCCGAACGAAGGGTTCACGGCCGGCAGCCACACGATGGCCGACAGCGGCAGCGCGCTGCTGCATGCGTCGAGCCAGGTGGCGGCACTGCTGCGCCAGGGCGCGGCGGCGCAATGGCGCGTGGGGCCGGAGACGGTCTTCCTGCGCGCGGGCCGCGCCGTCGGCCCCGACGGCCGCAGCATGCACTACGGCGAGGCGTTGCGCGGTCTCGACGCGGCCGGGTTGCACCGCGCGGCCAGCGAGACGTCGCCATTGCGTCCGCCCGCGCGCTACCGCCTGATCGGCAAGCCGCTCGCCCGCTTCGACATCCCGGCGAAAGTCACGGGCGGCGTGGCGTACGTGCAGGACATGCGCCTGCCCGGCATGCTGCACGCCCGCGTCGTGCGGCCACCGCGTCCGGGCGCGAAGCTCGTGCGCGCCGACCTCGATGGCATCCGGCGCCTGCCGGGCGTACGCCACGTCGTGCGCGACGGCGACTACCTGGCCGTGCTGGCGGACGACGAATGGCGCGCCGTGCAGGCGATGAATGCGCTGGCCGCGAACGCGCAGTGGCAGGGCGGCGCGCCGCTGCCGCAGGCGGACGCCATCCACGCGACCCTGCAGGGACTGCCCGCGCAGCACATCACGATCCTCGACCGCGGCAAGGTGAACTCGCCGGCGGCCGGCCCCGGCGTCTCTGCCCGCTACACGAAGCAGTACGTGATGCACGGCTCGATCGGGCCATCGTGCGCCGTCGCCCGGCTGGACGGCGACATGCTGACCGTCTGGACGCACACGCAGGGCGTGTATCCGCTGCGCGCCGCGCTGGCGGAGCTGACCGGCATGCCGCTCGATAAAGTCCGCTGCATCCACACGGAGGGGTCGGGCTGCTATGGCCAGAACGGCGCCGACGACGTGGCGGCCGATGCCGCGCTGCTCGCGCGTGCCGTGCCCGGCGCGCCCGTGCGCGTGCAGCTGATGCGCGACCAGGAAAACCTGTGGGAGCCGTACGCCCCCGCGATGGTGACGACCGTGCGCGCGGCGCTCGACGGCCAGGGCCGCATCTCGCACTGGGATTACGCGCTGTGGAGCGGTTCGCACAACGAACGGCCCGGGAATGCGGGCAAGCTGCTCCCCGCGTGGTTGCTGGCGCAGCCGATTGCGCCGTCGCCGTCGCAGCCGATGCCGATGCCCGAAGGCGGCGGCGACCGCAATGCCCTGCCGCTGTACGCCATCCCGAACGCCCGCGTCGTGAACCATTTTCTGCCGGTGACGCCGCTGCGCAGCTCCGCCATGCGCTCGCTCGGGGCGCACATCAACATCACGGCGATCGAAGGGACGATGGACCAGCTGGCGCAGCTGGCGGGCGTCGACCCCGTGCGCCTGCGCCTCGACCACCTGGGGAGCGAGCCGCGCGCCCGCGCCGTCATCGAAAAGGCGGCCGCGCGCTTCGGCTGGGGCAAGTCGAAGCCGGCGCCGGGGCACGGCTACGGCTTCGGCTTCGGCCAGTACAAGAACATCATGGCCTACGTCGCGATCGCCCTGGAACTGGCCGTCGACCAGGACAAGAACACCGTGCGCATCGTCCGCGTGGCGTGCGCCGCCGACTGCGGCCAGGTCGTGAATCCGGACGGCGCGCGCAACCAGCTGGAAGGCGGCATCATCCAGTCCGCGAGCTGGACCCTGCACGAACAGCTGCGCTACGGCCCGGACGGCATCGCCAGCATGGACTGGAGCACGTACCCGATCCTGCGCTTTTCCGGCGTGCCGGAGCGGATCGACGTCGACCTGCTGGACCAGCCCGGCCTACCCTTCCTGGGTGTGGCGGAAGCCGCCCAGGGCCCGATGGCGGCCGCGCTCGCGAACGGCCTGGCCAACGCGACCGGCGCGCGCCGTCACGACCTGCCGCTGCTCGGGCGGCCCTTCCCCGCCTGAGGCCGAGATGCTCGCCATGCATTCAAGACCCGCATCGATCATCCTTTCGTATGAGGGGATTGTCCTGCAAGGCCGCGATACTGGTTCAGCTCCGGCCCAATTCCCGCCGGCGGCACTCTTGAGCGCGCAGATGAATCGAACCACCGTACCTAACGAACCTGCTTGTGCCCCGCCCGCCCCGCTCGACGCCGGCGCCGCGGCGTCCGAGCCCCATATCGCCGCCTGCCGGCGCGCCTGGCAGCTGCTGTGCGCCGCCGGCATGCCCACGCTGGCCGACGCTCCCGTGCTGGCCGCCGACCCACTGCTCGCCGACGCGCTGCAGGATGCCTTCAACGCCGGCCGCCTGCCCGGCGCGCTGATCGAAGCGGAGATCCGGCGCGCGCTGCTGGACGGCCCGCGCGATGCGACCTTGCTGGCCGCCGTGCTGCTGGCGGCCGTCGCGCTCGACCGCTTCAGGGGCGGCCGCCGCGCCATGCTGCTGGCCGACGCCTGCGCCGTGCGCGCCCGCCATGACGATGCGCGCGCCGTCGCCGGCGCCGTGCTGCGCGCCCACGCCACGCTCATCCTGTCCCGCTGCGCACCGCTGCGCGAAGCGGCGCTGCTGCAGGCCGAGGCCTGCCGCCTGGAAGCCGGACGCCCGGACACGCTGGCTCGCAACGCCGTGCTGTGGACGGGCGTGCGCCTGCTGTGCGGCGCGCCGCTGGCCGAGCTGCTCCATTACGCCGACGCCGTCCGTCAGTCGGTCCCGTTTGGCAACGTTTCCGTCGCCACCAGCCAGCTGGACAGCCGCATCGCCCTGTTCCGCGCGCTCGCGGACGGCCCGCGCACGCCATACCTGCCGACGGTGCCCGCCGACGCCATGCAGTTCGGGTGCTGGCTCGGCAGCCTGCAGGCCGCCTGGCTGTGCGGCGACACAGGCGCCGCACGTGCGGCGCTGGCCGCCGCGCGCCAGCTCGTCACGCCGCTCACGCCCCCGTGCGAGCTGCTGCCGTATCACCTGTTCGGCGCGCTGACGCTGGCGCGGCTCGACCATGTGCCGGGCGCCACGGCCGCGCTGCGCGTCCATCGCCGCGCCCTGCAGGCCTGGGCCCGGCGCGCGCCCGACGTCGCCGGCGCGATGGCGCTGCTCGCGCTCGCGGTCGAACAGGATGCCGCGGGGGCCGGCCGGGCGCTCACCGCCTACGAACGCGCGGCCGCGCAGGCCCAGTCGGCCGGCCAGGCGTGGATTGCCGCACTGGCCTGGGAAGGCGCCGCCGGCCTGTGCGCCCGCAACGGCCTTGCCGGCGCGCTGCCGGGCTACCGCAAGCTCGCGCTGGACGCCTGGCGCGACTGGGGCGCGCACGGCCGCGTGCGCGACCTGATGCAGGCCTGGGACGCGGCGCCCGCCGCACCCGACCACGACCAGCAGACGCGCGCCGCCCGCGCCGGCACGGTCGGCGAACTCGGCATCACGATCGCGCACGAAGTCAACCAGCCGCTGGCCGCGATCCTGCTGCACGCGGCGGCCGCCCGGCGCTGGCTGCGCCGCGGCCAGCCCGACACGACGCGCGCGCTGGAAGCGCTGGAACAGATCACGGCCTGCGGCCGCCAGGCCGGCGACATCGTGCGCAGCGTGCGCGGCCTCGCGCGGCGCGAGGGCGAAGCGGCCAGCATGTTCGCACTCGACACGGCGGTCGGCGAAGTGGCGCAACTGCTGCGCGCGCTGATGGTGCGCCAGAACGTGCAGCTGGAGACGCGCCTGCTGCTGCCGGAGCGCCAGATCCACGCCAGCCGCGCCCAGATCCAGCAGGTACTCATCAACCTGCTGCTGAACGCGATCGAGGCGCTGGCTTGTGTCAGCGACCGGCCGCGCCGCATCGTGCTCGAATCCGTGCCGGCCGGCCCCGCGCTGGTCGAGCTGCGCGTGCGCGACAACGGCCCCGGCATCGCGCCGGCCGACCGCGAGCGCATCTTCGACGCCCTGTATTCGACCAAGCCGCACGGCACGGGCGTCGGGCTGTCGATCAGCCGCGCCATCGTCGAGGCGCACGGCGGCCGCATCGAATGCACGGCCGCCGAGCCGCACGGCGCGCTGTTCCGCGTCGTGCTGCCCGTGCGCAGCATCGCCGGCGTCGTGCCCCCCTCGGAAAGCCGCGACCATGCCTGAGAATCCCGCACCCGTGATACGCGTCTGCCGCTACATCGACGACCACCTGACCGAGCCGCTCACCCTGACGGACCTGGCCGGCCACGCGGGCCTGTCGCGCCATTATTTTTCGCGCCTGTTCCGCGCCACGACGGGCGACCCGCCCATGCGCTACCTGATGCGGCGCCGCATCGAGCACGCGCGCCGGCTGCTGCTGGACCGCCGCCACAGCGTGTGCGAAATCGCCATGCTGCTGCACTTCGCCGACCAGAGCCATTTCTGCCGCAGCTTCCGCCGCAGCACGGGCCTGTCGCCGTTGCAGTACAGCCGCGCGCAGTAATATATTTACATTCTGGAGGAAACCATGAACCTACCCGCCATCGCCGACCTGATCCTCACCAACGGCCGCTTCCACACGCTGGACCGGTCCAACCCGCAGGCGGACGCCGTCGCCATCGCCGACGGCCGCTTCGTCGCCGTCGGTGACGCCGCCGACGTCATGCGCCACCGCGGCGACACGACCCGCGTGATCGACCTGGACGGCCACACCGTCATCCCGGGCCTGAACGACTCGCACCTGCACCTGATCCGCGGGGGCCTGAACTACAACCTCGAGCTGCGCTGGGAAGGCGTGCCGTCGCTGGCCGACGCGCTGCGCATGCTGAAGGAGCAGGCCGACCGCACCCCGAACCCGCAGTGGGTGCGCGTGGTCGGCGGCTGGAACGAATTCCAGTTCGCGGAACGGCGCATGCCGACCCTGGAAGAACTCAACGCGGCGGCGCCCGACACGCCCGTGTTCGTATTGCACCTGTACGACCGCGCCCTGCTCAACCGCGCCGCGCTGCGCGCCGTCGGCTACGACAAGACGACGCCGAACCCGCCGGGCGGAGAAATCGTGCGCGACGCCGCCGGCAACCCGACCGGCATGCTGATCGCGCGCCCGAACGCGATGATCCTGTACGCGACCTTGGCGAAAGGCCCGAAGCTGCCGCTGGAGCAGCAGATCAATTCGACCCGCCACTTCATGCGCGAACTGAACCGCCTCGGCCTCACGAGCGCGATCGACGCGGGCGGCGGCTTCCAGAACTATCCCGAGGATTACCAGGTCGTCGAACAACTGGCCGCGCAGGACCAGCTGACCATCCGCATCGCCTACAACCTGTTCACGCAGAACAAGGGCAAGGAACTCGACGACTTCAAGACGTGGACGGAGATGGTGACGCCGGGCCAGGGCACCGACTGGTACCGCCACAACGGCGCCGGCGAGATGCTCGTGTTTTCCGCCGCCGACTTCGAGGACTTCCTGGAACCGCGCCCGGACCTGCCGGCCGGCATGGAGGATGAACTCGAGCAAGTGGTGCGCCACCTCGTGTCGAGCCGCTGGCCGTTCCGCCTGCATGCGACCTACGACGAATCCATCTCGCGCATGCTGGACGTGTTCGAAAAAGTCGACCGCGAGATCCCGTTCAACGGCCTGCGCTGGATGTTCGACCACGCCGAGACCATCACCCCGCGCAACATCGAGCGCGTGAAAGCGCTGGGCGGCGGCATCGCGATCCAGCACCGGATGGCGTTCCAGGGCGAGTACTTCGTCGACCGCTACGGCGCGAAGGCCGCCGAATCGACGCCGCCGATCAAGCGCATGCTGGACGCCGGCGTGCCCGTCGGCGCCGGCACGGATGCGACCCGCGTGGCCAGCTACAACCCGTGGACCGCGCTGTACTGGCTCGTCTCCGGCCGCACCGTCGGCGGCCTGCGCCTGTACGATACGGGGTCGCGCCTCGACCGCCACACCGCACTGGAACTGTGGACCGCGGGCAGTGCCTGGTTCTCCAGCGAGCAGGGGCAGAAAGGCCGCATCCAGGCAGGCATGCTGGCCGACCTGGCCGTGCTGTCCGCCGACTACTTCCGCGTGGACGAGGACGCGATCAAGGCCATCGAATCCGTGCTGACCGTGGTGGGAGGCCGCATCGTGTTCGGCCAGGGCGCGTTCGACAAGCTCGCGCCGCCCACGATTCCCGTCCTGCCCGAGTGGTCGCCCGTGGCGAAGGTGCCGGGCCATTACCGCCCCGTCCAGCAACCGGTCGCCGCGACACTGCCGCACCAGTGCCGCGGCGCGTGCTCCGTCCACGCGCATGCGCACGACCGCGCGCGCAAGTCGGACGTGCCGGTGTCGGATTTCAGCGCGTTCTGGGGCGCGTTCGGCTGCAGCTGCTTTGCGTTCTGAGGAGGAGACCATGTCCATGAAACCCAGTGACCTGACGCTCGGCGTCGGCCTCGGCCTGCTGGCCGGCTACATCGACACGTCCGCGTTCGTCGGCCTGTTCGGCCTGTTCACGGCGCACGTGACGGGCAACTTCGTCCTCATCGGCAGCGAACTCGCGCGGCCGTCGCACGCCGGCGTGCTGCCGTTGAAATTCCTCGCGATTCCCGCGTTCGCGGCCGGCGTCGTCGTGGCGCGCCTGATGGACGTGCGCTGCGCGCGCCTGGGCCACAATCCGGCCCGCCCGCTGCTGGGCATGCAGTTCGTGCTGCTGGCGCTGTTCACGATCGCGGGCCTGGCGGCGTCGCCGCTGGCCGGTCCGGAAGCGCCGCTGGTCCTCGTGACCGGCATGCTGGGCACCGCGGCCATGGGCGTGCAGAACGCCGTCGGCAAGCTGCAGCTGGGCCGCATCGCGCCCACCACGGTCATGACCGGCAACGTGACGGAACTCCTGATCGACATGACGGACCTGGCCACGGGCCGCGCCACGCCGGCCGTCAAGGCGCGCTTCGTGAAGTTCTTCTGGCCCGTGCTCGCATTCGCGCTCGGCTGCGTCGCGGGCGGCATGGCGTGGATGGCGTTCGGATTCTGGTGCTTCGTACCGGCGCTCGTGCTGCTCGGATGGCTCGTGCTGCTGGACTGGCCGGCACTGGAGGCGGCACCGGCGGCAGCGTAATCCCTGCATTCCGGCGAGTGGTTTTTAGCGCTCGCATCGGGCATCGTAGCGACGGAACATCGGTTCATCACAACAACACCAAACGAAAGGGAAAACGATATGAACGATATGAACGATATGAACGCCAAGCGCCGCAGCATGCTGGGCGGCGCCGCCGCGCTGCCCCTGGCCATGCTGGCCGCCGCCGGCCCGGCCCAGGCCGCGACCGAAGCGAAAGGCGGCGCCGCCCGCATGACGTCGAGCTACGTACGCACGAAGGACGGCGTGGACATCTTCTACAAGGACTGGGGCAGCGGCACGCCGATCGTGTTCTCGCACGGCTGGCCGTTGAGTTCCGACGACTGGGATTCACAGATGATGTACTTCGTCCTGCGCGGCTTCCGCGTCATCGCGCACGACCGCCGCGGCCACGGCCGCTCCACACAGGTCGGCTCCGGTCACGACATGGACCACTACGCGGACGACCTCGCGGCCGTCGTCGAACACCTGGACCTGAAGGGTGCGATCCACGTCGGCCACTCGACGGGCGGCGGCGAAGTCGTGCGCTACCTGGCCCGCCACGGCCAGGCGCGCGCGTCGAAAGCCGTGCTGATCGCGGCCGTGCCGCCGATCATGGTCAAGACCGCGGCGAACCCGGGCGGCCTGCCGAAGGACGTGTTCGACGGCATCCAGCAGCAGGTGGCCACGAACCGCGCGCAGTTCTACCGCGACCTGCCGTCCGGCCCGTTCTACGGCTTCAACCGCCCGGGCGTGAAGCCGCAGGAAGGCATCATCCAGAACTGGTGGCGCCAGGGCATGATGGGCGGCGCCAAGGCCCATTACGACGGCGTCGTCGCGTTCTCGCAGACCGACTTCACGGCGGACCTCAGGAAGATCACGCTGCCGGTGCTGGTCCAGCACGGCGACGACGACCAGATCGTGCCGTACGCCGACTCCGGCGTGCTGTCCGCCAAGCTGTTGCAGAAAGGTACGCTGAAGACCTATAAAGGCTTCCCGCACGGGATGCCGACGACACATGCGGACGTCATCAACGCCGACATCCTCGCCTTCATCAAGGGTTGACGTGTGAACGTGGTCCGGCCCCGCGCCGGATCACGTGACATTGTGTGAGCCTCCAGGCCGCCGCTGCCGGTACAATCGGATATGTTATCGATATCCAACACCGGCATGGTCCCTCTTTCCCTGTTCCGGCGCATCGCGATCAGCGCCGCCGCGTCGTGTCTCGCATCCCTGCCGGCAGCCGCCGACGAGGTCCGCTACACTGGCCCGTTGACGATCAAGGCGGTCGACGAATTCATCCGCTTGAACGACGACAAGCCGGTAACGCAGCTGTCCATTTCCTCCCTTGGTGGCATTCTCGACGCCGGCATCAAGTTGGGCAGGTGGGTGCGACAGAAACATGCGGACGTGCGGGTCAATTTCTTCTGCGCATCCGCCTGCGCCAATTACGTATTCGCCGCCGGCAGGCACAAGATCATCGCGCCCGACAGTGTCGTGATGTGGCATGGCGGCGTGCAGGCATGGGAATTCACCGAAGCGCTGGACGAGTACCGCAGACAGGTCGCGCTGGCGATGCGGCCCGACCCCGATCCCTACGCAAGGTTCGCCGTCGCGGCGCTCAGGCGCTACTCGACGGTCGCGGACGTGCGCGACCTGGAGACAGCGTATTTCAAGGAAATCGGATTCGACGGCGCGCTCGTCCTGCTCGGGGCGCAGCCCGTCCACTACGATACCGAATGGTGGACGGCCACGGTCGGCGTCATGGAAAAATACGGACTTGAGGATATTGAAGCGCCCCCGGATTACGGCACCCCGGCGTACCTGAACAGGTCGATCTTCCGGAGGATGTTGTTCAAGAACGCCCGCGTGACGTTCGAGCTCGACCCGGACGGCGCGGTGGTCGCGACGCCGGTCGACAGGTAGGCTCAGCGGCTGCGCACGCTCACGATGCCGAGCTTCTCGGCCATGCGCACCAGTTCGGCCAGCGTGCGCGTCTGCATCTTCTGCATCAGGTTGCGCTTGTGGACCTTGGCCATGATCTCGCTGATGCCCATTTCGTCCGCGATCTGCTTGTTCAACAACCCGCCGATGGCGAGGCCGAACACTTCGCGCTCGCGCGGCGTGAGCTGGGCGTGGCGGCGCGCCAGTTCGTCCGCTTCGCGGCGCTGCGCGATGCGGCTCGCATCGCTGGCCAGCGCCTCGTCGACGGCCGCCAGCAGCGCGTCGGGATCGACGGGCTTGGTGAGGAATTCGTTGGCGCCGGCCTTCATCGCGGCCACGGACAGCGGGATGGTGCCGTGGCCGGTCAGGAAGATGACGGGCAACGCCAGGTGGCGCTCGGCCATGTGCTGCAGTACGCTCATGCCGTCCAGCTGCGGCATCTGCATGTCGAGGATCAGGCAGGCCGGCACCGGCGGCGCCGGCTGCACGAGGAAGTCGGCCGCGTCGGCGAACGCGCGTACGTCGTACCCCTCCGCCTCGAGCAGGTGTTCGAGGCCGGAACGCACGTTCGCATCGTCGTCCACCACCATCACCATCCGCTCGCCCATGCCTGCCTCCTCGTCTGTTGCAGACGCAAGCATAGCGGAAAACACCGGGTTGTGCGGAGGGGCCGCCATCACCGGACGGCGTCCGGCGGCACCGGGATCGAATCGATCAGCGCCAGCAGGCCGTCGGCGTCGACCGGCTTGAGCAGCAGCGTCAGCGCGCCAACGCTGCCCGCGCGGTGCACGAGCGCGGGATCGTCGTCGCCCGTGATGAAGATGATGGGCAGGCCCGGCGCCAGCGCGCGCAGGCTTTGTCCGAGCGCGAAGCCGTCCGGCACGCCGATGTGAATGTCGAGCACGGCGCAGTGGGCGCGCACGGGGTCGCAGGCGTCCAGCGCGGCGGCCGCGCTCGGGTAGCCCTGGGCCGCGTAGCCGGCCGCGCGCAGCAGGCCGAGCATGCCGGTGCGGACGGTGTCGTCGTCGTCCACCACGAGCACCGTCTGGCTGCCGTCAGGCTGCGCGATCATGGCCAGCCTTGTTGTCCGCCGGTGCGGGCGGGGGCGGCGTCACGCCGCTGATGCGGGTCACGCACTCGCTGCGGAACCAGGACACGGTGACGGGCTCGCCCGAGATCAGGCGCTTGGCGATGGGCACGGCCTGCTCGCCCACGAGCATGCCGAACAGCCCGATCAGCGCGATCGCCGGCGGCGCGGGGGAACGGACCCCCAGCAATGCATAGATGCAGCCGACCAGCAGGCCGACTGCCAAGGAAACCAGGTAGAACTTCATCAGCTGCTCCGAGAAACCCCGTCCTTCAGTTCGGGGAGGAAAGGAGCCGATTGCACAGCAATCGATACCTTTCGGTTGCTAAAAACGCTGCATATAATCACAGCATGATTCTTGTTTATCGTTACCGGGTGAAATCGCTTAACCGGCTGCTTGACAGGCAGTCGCGTGCGTGTAACTTCGTCTGGAATTACTGCAACGATCGGCAAAAGGATGCGCTGCGTTTTGGCCGCCCCTGGCTCTCGGGCTTTGACCTGAACAAGCTGACGACCGGGAGCAGCAAGGACCTGGGCCTGCATTCCGGCACCGTGAATGCGGTCTGCGAACAGTATGCAAGATCGCGTTCGCAAAAGAAGCGACCTTATCTTCGCTATCGCGGCAAGTGTTCGTTGGGCTGGGTGCCGATTAAAGGACGGGAACTGAAGCGAGAAGGTGATGCGTTTCGCTTCGCAGACAATACCTTCCGCGTGTTTAACAGCCGGCCGCTGCCCGAAGGGAAGATCAAGGATGGCACCAACTTTTCGCGTGATACACGAGGGAACTGGTACCTGAATATCGTGATCGATGTGGCCACGCCCGATAGCAGTGCCCGCCGACCGTTGCGCGGTGTCGGTATCGACCTCGGCCTGAAAGCCTTCGCGACGCTTTCCACCGGCGAAAAAATTGAAGCGCAGCGTATCTATCGTGGTGCCGAGCAAGCGCTCGCACTGGCGCAGCGCGCCCACAAAAAGCGGCGCGCCAAGGCGATCCACGCGAAGATAGCGAACCGCCGCAACGACTTTCTGCACAAACTCTCGGACCGCATTGTTCGGCAATTCGACTATATCGCGGTCGGTAATGTTGCCGCCGCCAGACTCGCCAGGACCAGCATGGCGAAGTCTGTTCTTGATGCTGGCTGGTCGAGCTTCCGACATCAACTGGCGTACAAGGCTGTTAAGCATGGCGCGTGGTTCGAGGAAGTCGACGAAAGTTTTACTTCCCAAGTCTGTTCGAATTGTGGCGCCATACCCGATTCGCGGCCGAAAGGTATCGCAGACCTTGGAATAAGAGAGTGGCAGTGTAGTGTTTGCGGTTGTACACATGATCGCGATATCAATGCTGCGATAAACATTCTCCGTCGCGGACGTGCGACGCTGGCTGCAGGAATCCCCGTCCTTCAGAGTAGGGAAAACGTCAAGCATCCCCCTGTGGATGAATGGTGGGAGCGGCCCCGGCGCGGATAGGCGCCGGAGCTGCGGACGCACGCACCGGGATGGCCGGCGCGCGCGAAAAATCAGCGTGCCGGTACCGGCGCCAGCGTTTCGTGGCTGGTGGTGCCGCGTTGCGGTGCCTTGTGCACCATCGTGTACGCGTAGTCGATGCCCATGCCGTACGCGCCCGAATGCTCCTTGGCGATGCCGGTCACGGCGTCATAGGTGTCCTTGTGCGCCCAGTCGCGCTGCCACTCCAGCAGCACCTGCTGCCAGGTCACCGGCACGACGCCGGCCTGGATCATGCGCTGCATGGCGTAGTCGTGGGCTTCCTTGCTCGTGCCGCCCGAGGCGTCCGCCACCATGTAGATCTCGTAGCCGCCTTCCAGCATCGCGCACAGGGCGAACGTGGTGTTGCAGACTTCCGTCCAAAGGCCGGCGACGACGATCTTCTTGCGGCCGTTGGCGGCCAGCGCGTCGCGCACTTTCTGGTCGTCCCACGAGTTCATCGAGGTGCGCTCGAGGATGGGCTGGTTCGGGAACACGTCCAGCAGTTCCGGGTAGGTATAGCCCGAGAAGCCTTGCGTCTCGACGGTGGTGATCGTCGTCGGGATGTTGAACGTGCGGGCCGCCTTGGCGAGGCCGACGGTGTTGTTCTTCAGGACCTGGCGGTCGATGGACTGCACGCCGAAAGCCATCTGCGGCTGGTGATCGATGAAGATGATCTGGCTGTTCTGCGGCGTCAGCACTTCGAGTTTTGGATTGCTCATGGGATGATCCTCTGGGAGGGATGAAAAGATGGTTGGTGGTGCACCGGCCAGGCCATGGTAGTCCCGCCCCTCCTCCATTGCCAGTATCCGTTCGTATAGGCGCACAGGCACGGCGTGCTTTACAATCCGGTCAATGTTCCGTTCCGCCATCGTCCTCCTCCTCGCGCTGTTGTCCGGCAGCGCGCACGCGCTCGACCCCACGCTTTCCATCGCCCAGCTGCACCACGACGCCTGGACGAGCAAGGACGGCATGCCGGGCGACGTGTGGGAGATGACGCAGGACCGGGACGGCTTCATGTGGTTCGCCACGCCGTCCGGCCTGTACCGCTTCGACGGCGTCCGCTTCGAGCACATCCGGTCGCTGGGCGGCGTGCCCCTGCTGTCCAACGTGATCGCGACGGTGCGCGCGTTTCCCGACGGGGCGCTGTGGATCGGGTACCGCTTCAACGGCCTGTCGGTGTATCGCGACGGCCGCCTGCGCCATTATGCCGAGGCCGACGGTTACGAGCCCGGCGGCGTCTACTCCGTCGTGGCGGATGAGCGCGGACGCACGTGGGCCGCGACGAGCAAGGGGTTGTTCATGCTCGAAGGCAGCCGCTGGCGCAAGATCGGCGCGGACTGGGGACTCGACGGCACCTCGGAAGGCCTGCGGCGCGATCCTTCCGGGCGCCTGTGGGTGAATACCGAGAACGCGCTGTTCTATCGCGACCCCGGCGTCGACCGCTTCGTGCCGACGGGCCTCACGGGCCAGCATTTCAACATCATGGCCGCCCCGGATGGACACCTGTGGCTGTGGTACCTGGACAAGATCACGCGCCTGCCCGAGCGCCTGGCCACCCCGCCGCACCCGCGCGACTGGTGGACGACATCGTATTCGTTCGACGCCATCTTCGACCGGGACGGGAACCTGTGGCATGCGGGGGTTGGACTCTACCGGCTGGGACCGGACGCGCTGGCGCGCACCGAGGTCCTGCACCCGCGCACCGATCCCGGCGAACGTCCACCCGCGAACCTGATCAGCGGCGACGCGATGACCATGTTCGAGGACCACGAGGGCAACGTCTGGCTCGGCACGCGGCGCGGCGTCGACCGCTTCCGGCGCGACCGGGTCGTTCCGGTGGGGCTGCCGCCGGGGTATGCCAACGTCTCGCTGGCCCTGGACGATGCCGGCCGCTTGTGGGCGAGCGCGGAGTTCATCCGCCAGCCCCGCTTGTGGATGCACGACGGCACCCGTCTTGTCGAACGGCCCGAACGGGACGTGCAGGTGCTGGCCACCGGCGCCGACGGCGCCCTGCTGGTGGCACGCCGCGGCGTCATCGAGCGGCGCAAGGGCGGCACGACGACCCGCATCCCGTTCCCGGACGGCGTGCCGCAGGCCGCCATGGACGGCGGCGTGCGCACGATGCTCGACGACGGCACCGGACTGTGGGCCGGGTTCGCCTACGACCGGCTGTACCGCTGGGACGGCAGCCGCTGGGCGCCGGCGCGTGCATTCGGTCTGCCCGACGAGCTCCCGGTGAGCATGGCGCGTGACGCGCGCGGCGCATTGTGGTTCGGCTATCGCGACAGCACCGTGGTCGCCCTGCTCGACGGGAAGACCAGGCGCTACGGCATGGCGGACGGCCTCGACGTCGGCGTCGTGGGACGCGTGATCGACGCCGGCGGCGTGCTCCTGGCCGCCGGCGACAAAGGCTTGTCCATGCTCGCCGGCGGCCGCTTCGTTCCGGTGCGCCTGGCCGACCCGCAGGCGCTCGCCGGCATCACGGGCATGCTGCTGCGCGCCGACGGGAACCTGTGGCTGAACGGCAGCCGCGGCCTCGTACGCATCCCGGCCGCGCAGTGGCGCGCCTTCCTGGAGGCGCCAGCCGGCACCATCGCCACGTACGACCTGTTCGACGCCAGCGACGGCTATCCCGGCATCGCCCAGTTCCGTTCGGGGCAATCGAGCCTGCTGGAGACGCCCGACGGCCGCCTGTGGCTGCACGGCACCGACGGCGCCGCGTGGATCGACCCGGCGCGCCTGCCCCGCAACCGGCTGGCGCCGCCCGTGCACATCACGAGCGTGTCCGCCGGCGGACGCACGCTCGACGCGGCGGGCGGCTTGATCCTGCCGGCCGGCACGCGCGACCTGCAGATCGCCTACACGGCCCCCAGCTTCACGATGCCGGAACGGGTCCGTTTCCGCTACAAACTGGAAGGCGTCGACGACGACTGGCGCGACGCCGGCCCGCGCCGCACGGCCTATTACACGCGCCTGGGGCCGGGCCGCTACCGCTTCGCCGTCAGCGCCGCCAACGAGGACGGCGTGTGGAACCCGACGGGCGCCGCGCTCGACGTCACGATCGCGCCCACGTTCGTGCAGGGCGCGCCGTTCAAGGCGCTGTGCGCCGCCCTCCTCGCGCTGGGCGCCTGGCTGCTGTACCGGCTGCGCCTGCGCCGGGTCACGCTGCAGTTGCGCCGCCTGCTGCAGGAGCGCGCGGGCGAACGCGAACGCATCGCGCGCACCTTGCACGACACGCTGATGCAATCCGTGCAGGCCCTGTTGATGCTGTTCGAGCACGCGCGCGACCGGCTGCCGCAGGACTGCCCCGACCGTCCGCTGATCGACCGCACGCTCGAACAGGCGCGCGACGCGCTGCGCGAAGGCCGCGACGAACTGACGGCGCTGCGCGGCGCGGCGGCGCCGGCCGAGGACCTCGTCGGCGCCGTCGTCCCGCTGGGTCACATCCTCGGCGAGCAGTTCGGCGTGCGCTTCGACGTACGCGTGGCGGGCCAGCGCCGCACGCTGTGCCGCGACGTGGCCCAGGAAACATGCTTCATCGCCCGCGAAGCGCTGCAGAACGCGTTCCGGCACGCGCATGCGAACGAGGTCGTGCTGGAGGTGACCTACGGCGAGCAGGCGTTCGAACTGCGGGTGCGCGACGACGGCCGCGGCATCCGCGAGGCCGCCCGGCCCGGCCACTGGGGCCTCGCGGGCATGCGCGAGCGCGCGGCGGCGATCGGCGCGCGGCTCGACATCGGACCGGGAGCCGAACGTGGGACGGTCGTCGCGCTCACGGTGCCCGCCGGCCAGGCGTACGAGCGTCCGGCGCGGCGGCCGTGGTGGCGCCGCCTCGCCGGCGGCGTCCCGGCCGGCCAGCCATAGAGATGCATATGTGTCTTGGTAGCGTCGAACATGTTACGATCACTGTCCCGTAATGACATCTGCTGCCTTTACGAACGAACGACATCATGATGACTCTCCACGACCTTCGCCACCTCGCCATGCGCCACGCCGGCACGGGCCCGGACTGCATCGTGCCCGGGCTGCGGGTGCGTTCGGTCACGACGCCGACCCTGCCGATGAGCGGCATCGAAGAGCCGATGTTCGCGCTGATCCTGCAGGGCCGCAAGCGCTCGACGATCGGCGGGCGCACCTACGAATATGGTCCCGGCGACTGCGTGATCGTGTCGCTGACGATGCCGTCTACGGGCCAGGTGACCCACGCCAGCGAGGACGAGCCGTATCTCGGCGTCGCGCTCACGCTGCGCCCGGCCGAGATCGCGGGCCTGATCGTCGAAGCGGAAGCCGAGGCGCCGCCGGCCGCGGCGCCGATGGCCGTGCATGCGGCGTCGAGCCAGCTGCTGGATGCCGTCGGGCGCCTGGTGACCCTGCTCGACCATCCGGACGACGTGCGCATCCTGCGGCCGCTGCTGGAGAAGGAAATCCTGTGGCGCCTGCTCTCCGGCCCGCACGGCCCGATGCTGCGCGAGGTGGGCCTGGCCGACAGCCGCGCGTCGCGCATCGGCCGTGCGATCCGCTGGCTGCAGCAGCATTACGCCGAACCCGTCTCGACGCAGCAGCTGGAAGCAGTGAGCGGCATGAGCGCGTCGTCGCTGTTCCGCCACTTCAAGGACTTCACGTCGCTGAGCCCCCTGCAATACCAGAAGCAGATCCGCCTGCACGAGGCGCGCGCCCGCCTCGCGGCCGCCAGTTGCGACGTGGCGGCCGTGGCCTACCAGGTCGGCTACGAAAGTCCGTCGCAGTTTACGCGCGAGTACAGCCGGATGTTCGGACGGCCGCCGCGCGACGATCTGCGGCGCGTTCGGGAGACCGTCGTATGACGGTCACGCCCACCCGGCTCTTCCTGCACTACCTGGGACAACTGGACGCCATCCTGAAGCAGGTCGAGGCGTTCGACGTCGCCGTCGCGGGCCGCCGCCTGCACCCGGACATGTTCCCGCTGCTGCAGCAGGCCCGGGTCGCGATCGGGTTCACCTTGCGCGCCGCCTGCCCGCTGGCGGGACGCGAGATCGTCTCGTTCCGCGGCGACGGGGATGCTGCGTTTCCGGGCATCTACGCGGAGCTCGAACAGACGATGGCATACCTGGCGGCGATCCCCGATGCGGATTTCACCGGCATGGACGCGCGGCGCGTGCGCACGACGGCCGGCTTCGCGGAGCTGGACCTGCCGGCCGCCGAGTACTATCAGATGTATGCCGTGCCCAACTTCTTTTTTCACTATTCGATGGTGTATGCGATCGCGCGCCAGGGCGGCGTGCCGGTCGGGAAAGCCGACTTCGATGGCTACCATCGCTATCCGGCCGGTTTTACATTCGATACGCAATGACGGACTATCAATTGTGACAGGGCGGAGCTGCAGAGCATTCTCTGTCACAATGTTGTCATAATCGACTTCTACACTCCATTGTCACGAGTGAAATATTCCCGAAAAATGGATATGAAGTTAAAAACGGACGAGGCCCTTGCCGCGCTTCCGCCCGATAGCCCACACCTGTTCCTCAACCGCGAACTGTCGCTGCTCGAATTCAATCGGCGCGTGCTCGAAAACGCGGAAGATCCATCCGTCCCGCTGCTCGAACGCCTGCGCTTCCTGACGATCGTCTCCAGCAACCTGGACGAATTCTTCGAGGTCCGCGTCGCCAGCCTGCTCGCCCAGCACCAGGCGCACGGCGGCCCGGAGCCCGGCCAGGCCGACCTGGACGGCGCCGCCGACGAATGCCGCCAGATCATCGCGCGCCAGTACGCGCTGCTGAACGACCAGATCCTGCCGCAGCTGTCCGCGAACGGCATCCACCTGCTGCGCCGTTCGGACCGCAACCCGGCGCAGAAGGCGTGGGTCAAGCAGTACTTCGACAAGGAGGTGCGCCCGCTGCTCACGCCGGTCGGCCTCGACCCCGCGCACCCGTTCCCGCGCGTGATCAACAAGAGCCTGAACTTCATCATCGAACTGGCCGGCAAGGATGCGTTCGGGCGCGGCACTGGCATCGCGATCATGAAGGCGCCGCGCGTGCTGCCGCGCCTGATCCGCCTGCCGGACGAACTGTCGGACAAGCCGGGCGCGTCCTACTGCCTGCTGACGTCCGTGATCCAGGCCCACATGGCGGACCTGTTCACGGGGCGCGAGGTGGTGTCGTACTCGCAGTTCCGCGTCACCCGCAACAGCGACCTGTGGGTGGACGAGGAAGAAGTCAAGAATCTGCGCCAGGCGCTGCAGAGCGAACTCCATAGCCGCAACTACGGTTTCGCCGTGCGCCTGGAAGTCGCGCGCGGCTGCCCGAAGCACCTGGCCGACTTCCTGCTCGACCAGTTCTCGATCGACCGCTCGCGCCTGTTCACGGTGGACGGCCCGGTCAATATGGGGCGCCTGCTGGAGATCGCCAACAGCAATGCCCGGCCGGACCTGAAGTTCACGCCCTATTCGCCGGGCTTCCCGGCCAAGCTCGTGAACGCGCACGACACGTTCTCCGTGCTGCGCAAGCAGGACATCCTGCTGCACCATCCTTACCAGTCGTTCCAGCCCGTGATCGAATTCGTGCGCTGCGCCGCGGCCGATCCGAACGTCGTCGCGATCAAGCAGACGATCTACCGCGCCGGCTCGAACTCCGAGCTGATGGATTCGCTGATCAACGCGGCCCTGCGCGGCAAGGAAGTCACCGTCATCGTCGAACTGATGGCGCGCTTCGACGAAGAGGCGAACATCAACTGGGCCGAGCGGCTGGAAGAAGCCGGCGCCCAGGTCGTGTACGGCGTCGTCGGCCTCAAGACGCACGCGAAGATGGCGCTCGTGCTGCGCCGCGAACCGGACGGCCTGCGCCGCTACGCCCACCTCGGCACGGGCAACTACAACCCGACGACGGCGCGCTTCTACACGGACTTCGGCCTCCTCACGTCGGACGACGAGCTCACGGCCGACGTCAACGAAGTGTTCATCCACCTCACGAGCATGACGCGGCCCACGCAGCTGTCGGCGATGTGGCTGGCGCCGTTCACGCTGCAGAAGGAAATCGTCAAGGCGATCCGCCAGGAAGCGGCGATCGCGCGCGAAGGCAAGCCGGCGCGCATCATCGCCAAGATGAATTCGCTGACCGACGAATCCGTGATCCGCGCGCTGTACGAAGCGTCCGCGGACGGCGTGCGCATCGACCTGATCGTGCGCGGCGCGTGCTCGCTGCGGCCCGGCGTGCCGGGACTGTCCGAGAACATCCGCGTGCGCTCGATCGTCGGCCGCTTCCTCGAACACACGCGCGTCTACTACTTCCGCAACAATCTCAAGAACGACATCTACCTGGGCAGCGCGGACTGGATGAACCGCAACCTGTTCCGCCGGGTCGAAGTGGCTTTCCCCGTCCGCTCACCGGCGCTCAAGAAGCGCGTGCTGCGCGAGGGCCTGCAAGTCTATTTGAAGGACAACGTCAATGCCTGGGAACTGGGCAGCGACGGCCGCTACAAGCGCCGCAAGGCACGCGGCAGCCAGGCGGCCTTCAGCGCCCAGCAATTCCTGATGGAGACGCTGGGCGCGCAAAGCACCGCCCACGGACATAACAAGGAGAACGACCATGGAACTGATCCTGTGGCGCCACGCCGAGGCTGAGCCGCACGTGCCCGACCGCCAGGGCGATCAGTTGCGCGAGCTGACGGCCAAGGGTGCGCGCCACGCGTCGCGCGTGGGCGCATGGCTCGACCGCCAGTTGCCGTCGCACTGCCGCATCCTGTCCAGCCCCGCCGCGCGCTGCGTCCAGACGGCGCAGGCGCTGGGCCGCAAGTTCATCACCGTGGAAGCGCTGAACACGGAGTCGTCGGCGGAGCGCATCCTGGAAGCGGCCGGCTGGCCGGACAACAAGAATCCCGTCGTCGTGGTCGGGCACCAGCCGCTGCTCGGCCAGGTGGCGTCGCTGATCCTTGCCGGAACCGCGCAGGACTGGAAGATCCGCAAGGCCAGCGTGTTCTGGATTGCCAGCAAGGGCGAGGAGGAGCCGGCGCCGTTCGTCAGGCTGGCGGTAGGGCCGGATATCGTGGGCAAGCTGCGCTGACGACACGGGGCGGGACGGTACCGCGGCACCTTGATTCGTTGGCGTGCCGCAGCATACTATGGCTGTTCGCCGATCCCCCTCGCAATATCATGACCAATATCAAACGTGCCCGCTTTCCCGAAGATCTCGATGCGGTAATTGCCATCTTCCGCGAATATATCGGCAGTACCAGCGTCAGCCTGGACTTCCAGAACTACGAAGACGAGCTTGCGGCCCTTCCCGGCAAATATGACGCCCCGAAAGGCGGACTGTTCCTTGCATGGGATGCCGATGCCGTCGTCGGTTGCGCCGGTTTCCGCGCGGTGAACGACGAGATTTGCGAGATGAAGCGCGTGTACGTCCGCCCGGCCGGGCGGGGGCAGAACCTGGGGCGCCGGCTCGTCGAGCGCATCCTGGCCGAAGCCCGCGCGGCCGGCTACGGCCGCATGTGCCTCGACGTCTTGCCCGAGTTCACAGCCGCCCGGCGGCTTTACGAATCCCTGGGTTTCTTGCCTGCAGCGCCCGTGACATTCAATCCCGTTGCGGGCACCAGTTTCATGGGCGTGGATTTATAGGAGCGCCGGCAAAACCTGTTCATTGCGGATCTCGTGCCGTCAACGTCCAGGGCCCAGCGCAGCGAGACGTTTCCTGATCTCGTCCCGGTTCTCTGCATTCGGCTTATCGGCAAGTCTCTTTTTCAGGATCATTACCTGAGCCATCGTCAGCGCTTCTTCAGCAGGAACCGAGACATCCGGCAATACGCCTACGCCTTCCCAATCCTTCCCGGTGACATGATCTCGCACCGTGGAAGCTGGCACCATCATTTCGTAATGGTCGTTCAAGCGCCTCATGCGTGATGGATGCGCTCCACCTCTTGTCGTTTCCCCAACGATGGTGGCTCTTTTCAAATTCTTCAGGGCATAGGCCAAGCCTTCTGCTGCGGAAAACGTCGCCTTGCTCGTCAGGACGTAGACCTCCTTTGCCTTGCCATACCGGATCCCGGCGACGGCAGGGTAAGTCCACTGCTGCTCCGTTATATTTCCCTCGCGCCTGTAGAAATCACTCAGGTGCGTGCGTTCATCAAACAGATAGCTGGCGATTAACGGCACTTCATCTGCATCCCCGCCGCCATTGTCACGCAAGTCGATAATCAGCGCGTCCGTATAGGCCAGCAGGGTCATCGCCGCGGCGATGGACGGAGCCGCCCCGGCAGCATCCCAGAAGTAGTTTATTTTGAAATAGCCAATATTGCCGGGCAAACGTTCGACACGTTCGATTCCATAATTATCTCTCTTCCAGCCAGCCTGCCATTCAGCGATTTCGGTCGATGCAGGAACACCGCTTCCGCGCGACTGAAATTGCTTTGCACGGTAGAGCAAACGCAGATGCTGATCCTTCGTGACGCCCTGCATCAACGCGGTGACGGCTCCGGCAAACGCCTCGTCGTCGACCGCTTGACTAAAATCGGCATGTCGAAGAATCGGCGCCAGCTTGTTGGCCTGTTCAACGTCGATGTACGAAGCCTGTAACTGATCGATGACGCTGGCGATCAACGTCGTCCGTTCCGTACCTGATGGAGACTCGGCGTGAGCTGCGCAGGCCGACAGAAGGACCACCACGGCTGCTATGTATCGACGCATTGATTTGCTCCTGTTTGACTGGATAGTTTCAAGAGCGTAGCCCGATATAGACATCTTTGTCTACAACAATCCGGCATCAGTGCCGGGTGGCGCCCGGGCACTCACGCATTCTGCAAGCGCGCACCCCTCGTCCCGCCGCCGACACCCACCGCCGTGACAATGGCCAGCGCCTGGAACAGCGCGATCCCCGCAAACAGCCACCCCGGATGCCCCGCATCCATCACGAGCCCGAACAACGCCGGCCCCACGGACAGCCCCGCATCCAGCCCGGAATAGACGATCCCGTACACCCGCCCCGTCGCATTTTTCGGCGCCGCCGCGCGGATCATCAGGTCGCGCGACGGTCCCGCGATGCCCGAGAAGAAGCCGACGAGCGCCATCAGCGGCAACGCGAGCCAGCCCGGCACGACGGCGACGCCCAGCAGCAGCGCCAGTGCGGCGGCCACGGCGAACGCGATGGCGACCGTGCGGTCGTGGTCCTGCCGGCCAGCGCCGATGAAGCCGCCGAGCAGCATCCCGCCCGCCGACGCCAGCATGTAGGCCGTGTACGACCCCGTCGCCAGCTCGCGCGAGATGCCGTACAGCTGCATCAGGCCGATCGAGGCAAAGGCCTGGATGCCGCCCAGCGCCACGGCCGTCAGGAAGAAGAACGCGAAGCACATCCACACGGCACGCAGGCGCAGGAACGACAAGGTGCCCTCGCCGGTCACAGGTGCCGCGGCAACGGCCTGCTTGCGTTCGGGGGCCAGGCGTGCCCGGTTCAGGACCAGGATGGCCAGCACCGCGAACGGCAGGATCGCCGCGCAGGCGAGCGCCATGCGCCAGCTGGAGAACGCGGCGACCGTCGTCATGAACAGCGGCGCCGCGGCCCAGCCGATGTTGCCGCTGATGCCGTGCACGGAAAAGCCGTGCGCGAGCCGGGCGCGCGAGACGCGCTGGTTCAGCAGCGTGTAGTCGGCCGGATGAAAAATGCTGTTGCCGACGCCGGCCAGCAGCGCGCCCCCCATCAGCGCCGCATAGCTGCCGGCGCCGGACAGCACGAGGGCCGAGACGCCCAGCATCGTCATGCCGAAGAACAGCACGCTGCGCGCGCCGACCTTGTCGACGACGAAGCCGGCCAGCGCCTGGCCGACGCCCGACACGACGAAGAACGCCGTCAGCAGCAGGCCCAGTTCCGCGTAACTGAGGCCGAACGCGGGCTTCAGCCAGGGGAACAGCGCGGCCAGGATCAGGTGGTAGAAGTGCGACGTGCCGTGGGCGAGGCCCACCAGGGCGATCACGCGCGCGTCGGCGCGCAGGGTGCTGTCTTGTGACATATTTACTCCAGGGGAAAACGCCAGTGTAGGCAAATGGACCACGGCTGAATTACGATAGCAGGACAACTTCTATCGAGAATCGGCCATCCGTGAGCATTCCCGTCGTCCACCATACGCAGCCGTTGCCCGACTGCTTCGATCCCACGCCGGCGCGGCCCGTCACCTTGACGGCGCGCGACCTGGTGGCGCTGGATAATGTTGCGCCGCACACGCACACGTTCGGCCAGCTGACCTATGCACGCGAAGGCGTGATCCGCCTGACGGCCGCCGGCAGCAGTTGGATCGTGCCGCCGTCGCGCGCGATCTGGACGGCGCCCGGCGTCGTGCACGAGGTCACCGTGCTCGAACCCGTGCGCCTGCGTCCCGTGCGCATCCACGCCGCGCGCTCGCCCTTCCCTGGCGAGGAATGCCGCGTGCTGGAAGTGTCGACCCTGCTGCGCGAACTGATCCTCGCACTGGAACAACTGCCGCAGCTGGAACCGTCGCCGCGCGCGACGCTCCTGTCCGAACTGATGCTGGACGAACTGGCGCTCTCGCCCGCGCTGCCGATCCGCGTGCCGCTGCCGCGCGACAAGCGGCTGCAAAGCCTGTGCGAACGCCTGCTCGACGCACCGGGCGCCACGCACACGCTGGCCGACTGGGCGCGCCAGGTGGGCGCCTCCGAACGCACGCTGGCGCGGTTGTTCGAGCGGGAGCTCGGGATGAGTTTCACCGAATGGCGCCAGCAGGTGCGGCTGGCGCATGCGGCGCCGCTGATCGCGCGCGGGATGCCGTTGGCGCGCGTGGCGGAAGAACTGGGCTACACGAGCCAGTCCGCGTTTTCGCACATGTTCAGGAAGACGTTCGGCTGTTCGCCGTCGGCGTTTTTCGCGCAGCGCTGACATGCAGCACTTTTACCGGAAGGCCCTCGGCGCGTTCGTGCTGCTGCTGGCCGCCGACGCGCTGATCGCGGGTTTCTGCATCCATCGCAGCGCGCCGTCCGCTTCGCTCCTGCCGCGGGATCGCACGGCGCCGCACTGGCACGCCGCCGCCATCACGGACGCCCCGTTCGGCGGCGCGTCGACGGTGCGCATCCAGGACGCCACGCGGCAATCGCTCCGCTTCGACTTCCGGGTAGCGGACGCCATCCCGCATCCCTGGGCGTGGGCGGCGCTGCAATTCGATGGGACGGCGGATCTGTCGAAGTACTCGACCGTTTCCTTCCTCGCGAAATGCGCGCCCGCCAATGCGCTGACCCTCAACATCGCCGTGCTCGAAGGTGGTGTCGCGAAGCCCGCCATGACTTTCTTTTCCTGCAACGAGAAAGGCATGCCGGTCTCGCTGGATCTCACGCGTTTGTCCATTCCGGACTGGTGGTACGACGCCGAACACGTCGACATCGCACGCCGGTCGTATGCGCTGGACCGTGTCATCAAGCTGGAATTCGGCGCCAGCCAGTACAGCCCGCACGGGCTCGATGCGCAGGTCGAGATCAGCGATCTCACGCTGCATGGCCGCGACGACCGCTACCTCGTCGCGCTGGCGACGGTTCTGGTGGCCGGCTGGACCGCCTTCGGCATCGGGTTCTTCCGGGCGCAGTCGCGCGCCCTCGGGGCGACGGTGGCGGCCCGGCTCAGGAAGGATCTGTCGTTCGTGGCATACCGCCAGTTGACCGTCGAACGGTTCGAGGACAAGGAAAAGGCCGCCATCCTGCGCTTCATCGCGACCCATTACGCGCAAGCCGGACTGGACCTGGACGCCGTCGCCGCCGGCACGGGCGCGACCCGCGGCAAAGTCAATGACGTGCTGAAGACGGAACTCGGCATGACATTTGCCGGCTACCTGAAGAAGCTGAGGTTGACCGAAGCGGCCAGGTTGCTGACCGATGAAGCCGGTGCGACCGTGGCAGAAATCGCGTATTCGGTGGGGTATGCCAATGGTTCGTATTTCAACAAGCTGTTCAAGGAAGAATACGGTTGTTCTCCCAGGGAGTTCAGGAGGCTAGCAAACAAGCGCGAAATGACTTCCGACTATTACGACGCCTGATACCGCCCCTTCAGTTGCTCTGCGGTTATCCAATCAATGATATTGCAAAGTCAGCGTGACCTGACTCGGCCCCAGCCATGACGGATCGCGACAAATCAATCTTCTTTGGATTCCAGACGCCTTAATGCGTTAGGAATGAGTTTTTCACTGAATCCGGAAATTACACAGATCGCCATAATCGCCAGATAACTATTCGGCGATTTTGTTAAAAATGAAAGTAATACATCACTGGCAATCAGGAGATACGCTATGACACCGAAGAAAGCCGCCAGCAAGATTCGTTGAGCACCATAAACCGAATATTTCCAAGAGCTCAAGGCCCGCTCAAACTCAATCTCGCGCAAATTCATGCATATAGAAACAAACCCTCCCACTGATGAAAAAGTCGCCGCATACAAGAAATTTTTGACTAGAGGAATATGCAAAATCCACGAACCCGCCCGGCAGACATATAAAATGAAAGAAACGAGTATGAAAATACAAACCAAAACAAATGCGGCGCCGACATATCGCATGCGCCCAGATGAGATGGACTCATACTCTTCATGAACCTGCTTATTAATCTTTTGAAATATTTGGCGAGCTGTATCAATATCGCCGCGAATTGCCGTCGACACCGCTGCGGCTGCGCGGTGCTTGATTGACTTGTCGTACACTCCCTTATAAAGAATTGACCTGAACTCTCCGAGCTCGGGCTTTATCTTTTCATACTGACGAACATAGCCGTTTGGATCTTCTTCCAGCTGAGTATCGACAAGAACACGAAACGATTCTGATTCCTTCTGATCTGCAATTTCATAGATTAAAAAATCGTCGCCCCTTGAATAAATTCTACTGATCGTATTGCCGCTATTATCCAACGCACCAACTTTATATTCCAGCATTCGCTCTCGCTGTTTCTTTGCGTATTCTTGCTCCTGCACGGTGCGCGGATAACAGACGACGTTTGTTTTCGAAGCAACGGGTTTGCTTGTAGAATTCGAACCAGGGGTGGCTTTACGACGCGTGCGCAGTTTTCCAGCAAATGCCATGATATAGCAGAGAGTAAATAAAGTAGAAGTGGACAAGTACGCAGCCCATGCAGGGGCGTCCTCGAATCAAAAATCAAGTGGCCATGAAAAACACCCGCCCGGCATAATTGCGGCCGAGTGCCATATCGCTTCCGTGATTGTAAATCCGCAACGATCAGGCCGCAAATTTTTGTTTTATAGCAAGCGCTTGAAATGACGATTTCATGTCCAAGATAAGTTGCGCGGACCTTTCGTTGGCTCGCTCGCTCCTCTGTCAGCAGCATGGCGAACGCTTTTGTCTCGCCATCTAAAAAAATCTGCCGAAATTCATGCAAATTTCTGCACACACCGGGAATTTCCGCAATAAGCGTTAGAGAGCCGCCTGGCAGATGCCTACGATCGAGGGCCAAGAATATCGATTGGAGGAGTCCATCTTGAACAGGAAATACCACATGCTAGCCGCCATCCCTGCCCTGCTCGCGGCATGTCTGTCCGGTTGCAGCGGGGGCAGCGGTGTCATCAACGCGCCCGACGTGCAGGCGGGCGCCGGCGGCGCGGCCGCGGCCGCCCCCGTCCTGTCGGTGCCGGCCAGCCTGGGCGTCCATGAAGGCTTGACCGCGACCTTCCTGCTCCCGACGGCGACCGTCGCCGGCGGGCGTACCGCCACGTGGTCCATCGCCGGCAGCGATGCGGCGCGCTTCAAGATCGATCCGGCGACCGGCGCGCTCTCGTTCCGCCAGGCGCCGGACACCGCGCATCCCGGCGACGCCGATGGCCACAACGACTACGACCTCAGCGTGCAGGTCAGCGACGGCCAGCGCACCAGCCAGGCCCCGCTGAAGATACAAGTGCTTCCGTGGAACGACGGCGGCGCGGCCGGCCTGCCGCTGCCGCTGGCGGCGAGCGACGTGGTCCGGCCCGGCGGCACCACGGGGCAGCCCGGGCTGCGCGTGCTCGACTGGGCCGGCTTCAAGGCCGCCCTGTCCTATACCTTCGACGACTCGCAGCCGTCGCAGATCGATCACTATCCGGACCTGAGGGCGCAGCGCGTCCGCGTCACGTATTACGTCAACCCGGTCGCCAACTGGTATCCCAACTACGACGCCACGTGGAAGGACGCCGTCGCCCAGGGTTCGGAAATCGGCAACCACACGACCCACCACTGCCGGGCCGCCGAACTGACCGACAACGATCCGAATACCTGTCCGGCAAGCCTGGGCAGCGCCGGGGCCGAGTTCGACGACACCGGCGTCTACATCCGCACGAAGCTCGGACAGTCCGCCGTCTGGACGTCCGCCTACCCGTTCGGCGACACGGACTACAAGGCGGCGGCCGCAGCCCGCTTCCTCGTTTCGCGCGGCGTGTGGCCGGGCATGGTGGCGCCCGGCACGGGCAGCGACGCGCAGAACCTGCCGCTCGCCGAGTTCCCGGGCGACCCGTCCAAATTCGACAGCGCCGCGAACCAGGGCCGCTGGATGATCTATCTGTTCCACACGCTGCTGCCCACCACGCAGGACTGGGGCGGCGGGGTGGACATCGGCGCGGTCACCGGCAACATGGCCCATGCCAAGGCGCTGGGCACGGTATGGATCGACAGCGTGGTCAACGTCGGCGCCTACTGGCGCGGCCAGCAGTTGCTGCAGGCGGCCACGCCCACCGCCAGCGCCGGCGTGACGACCTGGCGCTGGACGCTGCCGGCCGACTTCCCGTCGGGCCGCAAGCTGCGCGTCGTGGTGAACGGCGGCACGCTGTCGCAGAACGGCAAGCCCCTGGCCTGGGATCGCCGCGGCTACTACGAGGTGTCGCTCGATACGCAGTCGCTGAGCTGGACGCAGTAGCGGCTACAATGATTCTCCCCGCGCGGGAGAATCACGAACGAGGCCCATGCAAGAGTTCTACAAGAAGGCGCTGGTTGCGCTCATCCTCGTCCTGGTGGCCGATGCGCTGGTCGCCTGGTTCTGCATCCGCCAAAGCCACCCGTCCGCCTCGCTCATTCCCAGGGAACGAGGCGGCGTGCACTGGCGCCCGGACGTCATCACGGACGCCATCCTGGGTGGCACGTCGACCATTCGCATCCTGGAACCGGGCCGCGCTGCGCTTCGCTTCGACTTCCGGGTCACGCCCGCCGCCAGTTATCCCTACGTGGCGGCCGAAATGCTGCTGGAAGATGGCCAGGCCAAGGCGGGGCCGGCGGACCTGTCGACGTACACCACCGTCACGTTCGTCGCCCGATGCGCGCCCGCCAATTCACTGCTGTTCAGCCTGTCCACGTTCGCCCCGGGCATCTCGACGCCGGGCCTGTTTCATACCTACCCGTCGCCGCTCACCTACTTCTCCTGCAGCGAGCAGGGAACGCCGGTATCGCTGGACCTGACCCGCCTGACGATTCCTCCATGGTGGTTCCAGACGGCGAAGGTCGACCCGGCGCGCCAGTCCTACGATCTGGGGCAGGTCGGCAGATTCGTGTTCGGCGTCACCCAGAAGAGTCCGCGCGACACCGATTCCAGGGTCGAGATCAGCGAATTCACGCTGCACGGCCACGACGAGCGCTACGCCGTCGCGCTGGCGGTCATCTCGGTGATCGGCTGGGGCGCGTTCGCCGCCTGGTTCCTGCACGGACACGCGCGGGCGCTCGTCGCCAGCCTGCAGTCGCAACTGAACAACGACAGGCAGTTCGTCGCCTACCGGCAGCTGACCCTGGAACCGTTCAGGGACAAGGAAAAGGCCGCCATCCTCCACTACATCGGCACCCATTACATGAACCCCGACCTGGACATGGGCACGGTGACGGCGCGGATCGGCGCGGACCGCGACAAGATCAACGAGATCCTGAAGTCGGAGCTCGGCATGACCTTCACGGCCTACGTCAATCAATTGCGGCTGACGGCAGCGGCGCGGCTGCTGACCGACCAGGCCGGCATGCCCATCGCGGACATCGCGTTCGCGGTCGGTTATGCGAACGTCTCGTACTTCAACAAGCTGTTCAAGGAAGAATATGGCTGCACGCCCGGGGCGTTCCGGCGTCACGGAACCCGCATGGGCCTGCCGGAGCGGTGACGCCGAGCCGGCGCGCCAGACCCGCCCGGACGTCCGGCCAGTCGAGGTCGGTGATCGCGAACAGCACGCTGTCGCGCACGTGCCCGGTCCAGGTGACTCTTTCGCGCCGCAGCACGCCTTCGCGCGCGGCGCCCAGTTTCGCGATGGCGGCCTGGCTGCGCACGTTGCGCGCATCCGTCAGCAGCTCGACGCGGCGCATGCCGCTCCCGAACGCGTGCGCCAGCATCAGGTATTTCGCTTCCGCGTTGACGGACGTGGAGCGCACGTCCGGATGGATGAACGTGCCGCCGATTTCCACGGTCTGGCGCGTGGGCTTGATGTTCAGGAAGCTGGTGGTGCCGACGACGGCGCCGGTCGCGACGGCGCGGATGGCGTAGGCGATCCAGCCGCCTTGCGCCACCTGCGCGTTGAGACTGTCCCAGAAGCCGTCGAAGCCGTCGCCCTGCCCGTTGATCGCGAACAGCCGCCACGCGTCGGGGTCGCAATCGAGCGCGCTGCGCACGGGTGCACGGAGCGTCTCGTCGAACGGTTCGAGCCGCACGTGGCGGCCTGCGAGGGGGACGGGGTTCATGTCCCCCATGATAGCAGAGCGTTAATGAACAGACGGCTGCGGCGTGGTGATGCCCGCGCCGGCACCCCGCGGCCGGTAGGCCTGGGCGGCCTGGTGGGTATCGTCGTATTCCTTGAAGCTGGCGATCTTGCCGCCGGCGACGCGGAAGACATGGCACCAGTCGCCGCTGAACTCGGCGCCGGTGGCCTTGACGACGAACGTGCCGTGGCCCTGCACGACCACCTGGTCATCCTGGGCGATGAAGCGGTCCGGCTGGAATTCGCGCGGTTCCTGGCACTCGGCCAGGATGCGGAAGAAATCGGCCATCTCGCTCACGCCATGGCGTTTGCCGCTGAACGGAATGCCTTCCACCTCGGGCAGTTCCCAGTCGATGTCCTGCGCGGCCAGGCCAAGCAGCGTTGGAATGTCGCCCCTGCCGTACGCGTCGTACGCCTGCTTGATCAGGCTGATGTTGGCTTGCTCGTTCATGATCCTCTTCCTGAAAGTCGATGATCGGACTTCCAGTATCGCTTCCGCGCCGGGGATTTCAAGGGTGGTCAGGTGGTCACGCTGAACGGCACGCCCACGTCGTTCCACGCCTCCGCCTCTTTTTCGAACCAGGCGGCGACCGTCGGGTGCTGGCGCAGCCAGCCGCGCGGCGTCTCGATGTCGATCCGGCCCTTCATGCGCAGGCGGACGGCGTCCACGTCGCCATCCACGCGCGCGTGCATGAACACGGCGGCAAGGCGCAATGCGAGCACCGCCTTGGACAGGTCGGGCACGCCCAATACCTCCCGCACCTTGCGCAGGTTGCCCTTCTGGCCCAGCACGATGAGGCTCATCAGCCGCTGCTCGCGCGCCGTGAATCCGGGCAGGTCGGCGTGTTCGACGATGTAGGCCGCGTGCTTGTGCGCGCCCGTGTGCGAGACTGCCTGCCCCACCTCGTGCAGCATGGCGCTGCGCAGCAGGTGGTGGACGACGGCTTCGTCCTGCGGCGCCAGCTTGTCGAACAGGGTCTTCGCGATGGCCGCCGTGCGCGCGGCGCGCTGTGCGTCGACGCCGAAGCGGCGCATGCAGTCCTGGATGGCCAGGTCGCGGCGGTCGTGGCGGTTGGCGCGCAGTTCCAGGTCGGACAGCACGCCGAGGCGCAGGCCGGCGTTAATCGCTGTCATGGCGGCAACCCCCAGCTCCTGCATCACGCCGATCAGGATCGACAGGCCGCCCGTCATCACGATCACGCGCTCGCGTTTCACGCCCGGCAGGTCGAACGCGTCGACGTGACCGAGTTCGACCAGCTTGTCGCGCAGCGCGAGCAGGCTCGCCAGCGACATCGTGCCGTCGCCGATCCGGTTGCGCGAGATGACCTCGTTAATCGCGCGCATCGTGCCCGACGAGCCGTAGACCGCATCCCAGCCATGCTGGCGGTACTGGTCGGCCAGGTCCTCGAACTGGGCGCGCGCCGCGTTGACGGCCGTCTCGAACGCGTCCGCGCTGATGTGGCCACCGCGGAAATACGTGGCGCTCTGCGGATGCGTGCCGGTGCTGAACGATTCGACGATATGGATGTCGTCGCCGTGCGCCGCGATCACTTCCGTCGAGCCGCCGCCGATGTCGATCACGAGCCGCCGCCCGGTGCGCCGGCCCAGTGCGCGTGCGACGCCCATGTAGATCAGGCGCCCTTCTTCCTCGCCGGAGATGATCTCGATCGGATGGCCGATCGCCTCTTCCATGCGCGGCAGCACGGCCTGTGCATTGGTGGCCACGCGCATCGTGTTGGTCGCGACGACGCGCACCGCGTCCAGCCGGAACTGGCGCAGGATGCCGCTGAAGTCACGCAGGGTGCGCAGCGCCGTCTCGACCGCTGCTTCGGACAGCGCATTGTCCGGGCCGAGGCCGGCCGCGAGGCGGATCGGGTCGCGCGCCGTGCGCACGATGTGGATCTGGCCCGCAATCGGCTCGCCGATGTGCAGGCGGAAGGAGTTGGAGCCGAGGTCGACTGCTGCGTACATGGATGGGCTCGCGTTGAGTGGCGTTGACGGCAGTATAACGGCCCCCGGCGCTCCCGCGTCTCCCGTTACGTCTTCAGGGAACGCCATCAACGCAGCGCCTCCTTCAGCACACGGCCTTCCGCGCCCGCCGGACGGCGTACGTGCAGGATCTGCGCCAGCGTCGGGGCGATGTCGACGACTTCCGCATAGCCGGCCTGCTCGCCCGGGCGGATCCAGCGCCTGCCCATGATCAATAACGGCACCGAGGTGTCGTACTGCCACGGCGTGCCATGGCTCGCGCCCGACGATCCGCTGCTGAAGATCGTGTACGGCGTCGTGACCACCAGCAGGTCGCCGGACAGCTGGCTGTTCCACGCCCGCTGCATCAGCGTGCCGAGGCGCGATGTCGCGGCGACGCCCTGCTCCAGCTGCGTGCGCGTGAAGACTGCCGAGATGCCCGGCTGCGCCAGCAGGAACCGGGCGGCGGCGTTTTCCACGTCGGCGCGGACGAGGCCCCTACTGACGATGGCGTCGTCGTCCAGGTGGATGTCGGGCAGCAGCGACGTCTTGACCAGTTTCGCGCCGCCGAAGCGTTCGGCCAGCGCGGCGTTCAGGTTCTGGAGCAGCGTCTTCGGATTCACGCGCAGCGCGTCCGCATGCTGCGTGCGCGCGAACTCGGCCGTGTTGGCGAAGCCGTGGTCGGCCGTCAGCACGACGAGCACGTTGTCCAGGCCCACGCGCTTGTCGAGGAACGCGAAGAATTCGCCGATCTTGCGGTCGATCTGCTGCAGGTGGTCGTGCGACATGCGGCTTTCCGGGCCGTACGCGTGGTTCACGTAATCGTGGCCGGACAGGCTCACGCCCAGCAGGTCCGGCGCGCCGGTCGGATTGCGGCCCAGCTGCTCGCCGTCGACCGCGGCCTCCGCGAACTCGAGGGTCAGTTCATCCACGGCCGGGCTCACCTTCAAGCGGCCATAATAGTCGGCGGCCGGCTTGCCGCTCTCGCTGTAGAACGTGAAAGGAAAACGGTTCGGCCTGGACGTCGTCGCTTCCGGGTACGGGGCGTCGTCCGCGTAGGCCTTGTCGTCCAGCAGCGGCTTCCACGACTTCGCATAGTAGCGGTCCTGCGGTTTCGAAGCGCGGAAGCGTTCGACCCAGGCCGGATACTTGTCCATGTAATAGGTGCTGCTGGCAAAGTCACCCGTCTTGTCCATGAACATGTACGCGGTGCCCGTCTTGCCCGCGAGCAGGATCGCGCCGCGGTCCTTGCCGGACACGGTCACGACCTTGCTGCGGTTGCCGGTGGCGTAGCGCAACTGGTCGCCGAGGGTGTCCACGCGCAGGTTCGCGGGCGACGTGCCGTCGTGCGGGTCCGTCTCTTCGTCGATGTAGTGGTAACGGGTGTCCTCGGTGCAATAGACCTGCTTGCCGTCCGGAGCGATCCAGTTGTTGCCGATGATGCCATGCCGGTAAGGATACGCGCCGGTCAGCACGGCCGAGTGGCCGATGGCCGTCACGGTGATGCCGTGCGCCTGATGGGCATCCGTGAACGACGCGCCCTGCTCCAGCAGCCGGCGCAGGCCGCCGGGGCCGAACTGGTCGCGGTAGCGCTGGACCTGCTCGGCCGGCAGGCCGTCGATGACCACCACGACCACGAGCTTCGGCGGCTTCACCTGCGCGGCGGCCTGGCCGGATGCGGCCGGCTTGTCGGCGCCCGCGGCGGGGGCCAATGCGGGCAGCCACAGCGCGGAACAGGTGATCAGGGTGAGCGAAGTCTTCAGCCAGGACGGTCTCATGCGGTCGGTCTTTCTGTCGGGTTGCTGGTGTTGGCAATCGTACATTGTATTAAGGCCAGATGTCAGTTCCGTGACAGGCAGGTCAGCCGGCGAAGTGCGCCGCCAACCCCAGCGCCCGAAAACGCTCGACGACGAAATCGACGAACACCCGCGTCTTGGCGGGCAGCAGCCGCCGGTTCGAATAGTAGAGGAACAACGGCCCCGTCTCTGCATACCAGTCCGGCAGGATGCGCACGAGGCGCCCGTCCGCCAGCAGCGGCCCAGCGTGCGGCGCGGGCAGCAGCGCGATGCCGAGACCGGCGGCGGCCGCATGCGCCATCGCTTCCGGATCGTCCAGCACGGCCACGGGCCGCGGATCGTAAGGCGCCACGCGGCCCGCGTCGTCGCGCAGCGTGAGTACCTGCAGCCGGCCCGTGCGGATCGAGCGGCGCGCGATGCCGTCGTGCGCGGCCAGGTCGTCCGGATGCGTGGGCGTGCCGCGTCGGGCCAGGTAGTCGGGCGACGCCGCGAGCACGATGCGCACCCGCGCCAGCTCGCGCGCGACGACGCCCTGCGGCAGCTCGACGCCGCCGCCGATCGCGACGTCGAACCCTTCCGCGATCAGGTCGACCTGGCGGTTATCGAAGTGCAGGTCGGGCAGCACCTCGGGATAGCGGCGGCGGAATTCCGCCAGCATCGGCACGAAATGCATGCGCCCGACGGCCGGCGCCATCGCCACCTTCAGCGGCCCCGCGGCGCGGTTGGCGCCCTGGCGCACGACGGCCATCGCGTCCTGGATGCGGTGCCAGGGCTCGGCCACCTCGCGCAGCAACTGCTCGCCCTCCTCCGTCAGGCTCAGCTTGCGCGTGCTGCGCCGGAACAGGCGCACGCCCAGGTTCGCCTCGAGCCGGGCCACGTTCTTGCTGACACCGGCCGGCGTCAGGCCCAGGCGGCGCGCCGCCGCCGAAAAGCCGCCGTCCTCGGCGCTGTAGATGAAGGAATCCAGATGCTCCATGGCCGACCTTTAACTAAGGGTTGAAAGTCTTGTGCTTTTTGACCGGCTAGTTTGAACCGGGAGTTGGAATGATACTGCAGACATCAACCACCCCAACCGAATGGAGAGCATCATGGCAAACACGAACCTGAACGACAAAGTCGCCTTCGTCACCGGCGGATCGCGCGGCATCGGCGCGGCCATCGTGGAGCGTCTTGCGCGCGACGGCGCGGCGGTCGCCTTCACCTACCAGTCATCGGACGACGCCGCGCAGGCGCTGGCCGGCCGCATCGAAGCGGCCGGCGGCCGGGCCCTCGCGCTGCGCGCCGACGTGGCCGATGCGCAGGCGCTCGCCGCCGCCATCGACACGGCCGCGCGCAAATTCGGCCGGCTGGACATCGTCGTCAACAACGCGGGCGTCTTCCTCGGCGGCCACGTGACGGAATTCTCGCTCGCCGACTTCGACAAGACGGTCGCCGTGAACGTGCGCGCCGTGTTCGCCGCGGCGCAAGCGGCCGCGCGCCACCTGCCGGACGGCGGCCGCATCATCAACATCGGCAGCACGAACGCGCTGCGGATGCCGTTCGCCGGCGGCGCGGTGTACGCGATGAGCAAGTCGGCCCTGACGGGCCTCGTGAAAGGCCTGGCGCGCGACCTGGGGCCGCGCGGCATCACCGTCAACAACGTGCTGCCGGGGCCCGTCGATACGGACATGAATCCGGCCGACACGGATTTCGGCAAATCGCTGCACGGCTTCATGGCCCTGCCGCGCCATGGCCGGCCGGAAGAAGTCGCGGCGATGGTCGCCTGGGTGGCGAGCCCGGAGGCGAGCTTCGTCACGGGGTCGGACCTGGCGGTCGACGGCGGCTTCGCAGCGTAAACCGGGGTTCAGTCGACGCGCTTGACGGACTCGCGCACGACGAGGTTCAGCTGCGGCACCTCGATGTCGAGCATCTCGTGCCCGATCATCTTGACGATCGCGCGGCCCAGGCATTTGCCGACGTCGAACAGCGGCTGGCGCACGGTGGTCAGCGGCGGCGTCGTGTACATCGAGCTGTGCAGGTCGTCGAAGCCGATCACCGAAATGTCCTCCGGCACGCGGATGCCGCGCCGGTACAGCGCCAGCCGGGCGCCGTACGCGGTCAGGTCGTTCGCGCAGAAGATCGCGGAAAAGCGCTGGCCCGATTCCAGCAGGCGCTCGACGGCCAGCAGGCCGCTCGATTCCTGGAAGTCGCCGCCGACGATCAGCTGCTGCTGCTCCTTGATCCCGTGCTTCGCCAGCGTGTCGCGGTAGCCGGCCAGGCGGGCCAGCGCATCCTGATGGTCGGACGGGCCGGTGATGAACGCGATGTTGCGGTGGCCTTGCTCGATCAGATAGCTCACCGCCTCGCACGCGCCCCAATAGTTATCCAGGCAGAAGCCGTACGCACGCGGCGCGCTCAGGTCGCGGCCGAAGGCGACGATGGGCACGCGCTGCGACAGTTTCAGGATCTGCGCATCCTTCAATTTACCGCTCAGGATGACGAGGCCGTCCACGCGGCGCGCGATCAGGAGCTCGATGCGCTCGGCCTCCTCGTCCGCATGCCAGTGGCCGGACACGATCAGCGGCGCGTAGCCCGTGCCCTGCAGGGCCTCGTCGATGCCGGCCATGGCGTCGGCGAAGTAGCCCGACACGAGCGACTGCGTCAGGACGCCGATCGTGCGCGAGCTGCCCGTCTTGAGGTTCTGGGCCAGCACATTGGGCTTGTAATTGAGCTTTTCGATGACGCTTTCGATGGCCTGGCGCTTTTCCTCCGACACCTTGGCGGTGCCGTTCAGGAAGCGCGAGACCGTCGCCGCGGACACGCCCGCCACACGGGCGACCTCGTGGACCGTGACCATCGGCGAACTGCTGGAATCCTTTTTCATGCGTTTCGGCCTGCATCGTTACACGGCGGCTGCCGCGAAGCTCGTGAATATACACCAGACATGCCCGTTTGACATGTAGCATTGATGCTTGGAAGGAAAAAATGGTGTTGACACCCTGCCGATGACGCATGTACGATGAAATCGATTTCAAACGAATTCCAAGTTCATCCTCATAACGACTACAACGCGCCATGACCGACTCCATCCGTTTTCCTTCCAACTTCACGTGGGGCGTCGCCACCAGCGCCTTCCAGATCGAAGGCGCCTTTGACGCCGACGGCAAGGGCCCTTCGATCTGGGATACGTTCTCGCACGATCCGGCCAACATCATCGACGGCAGCAACGGCGACGTCGCGTGCGACCACTACAACCGCTACCGCGACGACGTGGCGATGATGGCGTCGCTGGGCGTGAACGCCTACCGCTTCTCGATGGCGTGGGCGCGCGTGCAGCCGACCGGCAAGGGCGCATGGAATGAACCGGGCTTCGATTTCTACACGCGCCTGCTGGACGCGCTGGACGAAAAAGGCATCGTCGCGCACATCACGCTGTACCACTGGGACCTGCCGCAGGGCCTGCAGGACGACGGCGGCTGGATGTCGCGCGACACCGCGCACCGCTTCGCCGACTACGCGGCCGAAGTGGCGCGCCGCTTCGGCAACCGCGTGGCCAGCATCGCCACGCACAACGAGCCGTGGTGCACGGCGAACCTCGGCTACGGCAACGGCCAGTTCGCGCCCGGCGTCGCGGATAAAAAACAGGCGATCCAGGTGTCGCACCACCTGCTGCTGTCGCACGGCCTGGCCATGCAGGCGATGCGCGCGGTGAATCCCACCTGCCAGCTCGGCATCGTGCTGAACCAGTGGACCGCGGAACCGGCCACGGACACGGAAGCCGACCGCCGCCTGGCCGCACTGGAATGGGCCAATTCGGTCGAGTGGTTCATGGACCCGATCTTCAAGCGCCGCTATCCCGCCCTGTCGCTGGAAGCGCATGGCGCGAACGCGCCGGTCGTGCATGCCGGCGACTTCGACATCATCGCCCAGCCGCTCGACTTCCTGGGCGTGAACTACTACCGCCGCGAAGTCATGAGCGCGGAAGTCCCGCCGCGCAAGCCGGAAGGCGGCCTGGGCTTCACCGACATGGGCTGGGAAATCTACCCGCAGGGCCTGACGGACCTGCTCGTGCAGCTGAAACAGGAATACCCGGACCTGCCGCCGGTGTACATTACGGAAAACGGCATGGCCGCGGTCGACAGCGTCGGCGCCGACGGCCAGGTCGACGACACCCAGCGCGTGGAATACGTCCGCACCCACCTCGAGGCCCTGAAGGCCGCGATGGACGCGGGCGTGGACGTGCGCGGCTACTTCCTGTGGAGCCTGATGGACAATTTTGAATGGAATTCCGGCTATGAGAAGCGGTTCGGCATCGTGTATGTCGACTACGCGACCCAGCAGCGCATCCCGAAAGCGAGCGCGCTGTGGTACCGCGACTTCATCGCCGGACAGCGCGCCGCATTGCGCGCAGCCTGACCCCCACGGGGGTGAGGTGAGAAAAACAGGAGACCGAGGAAGACATGAGGGACACCATGGATGATGTGCTTTTCGGCGGCGCCCGCCTGCTCGCCGACATCGGCGGGACGAACGCCCGCTTCGCGCTGCAGCGCGGCCCCGGCCGCATCGAGGAAATCGCGACGCTGGCCTGCGCCGCCCACGCCACGTTCACGGATGCCGTGCGTGCCTACCTGGCCGGCCATCCCGGCGCCGCGCGTGAACTGCGCCATGCCGTGATCGCGATCGCGAATCCGGTCGAGGGCGATTTCATCAAGATGACGAATCACCACTGGCAGTTCTCGATCGACGCCGCGCGCCGCGACCTCGGCCTCGACACGCTGCTCGTCGTGAACGACTTCGCCGCGCTGTCGATGTCGGTGCCCAGCCTGGCGGACGCGGACCTCGAACAGGTCGGCGGCACCCGCGTGAGCCCGGACGCCGTGATCGGCCTCGTGGGCGCCGGCACGGGTCTCGGCGTCGGCGGCGTGATTCCCGACGCCGGCCGCTGGAAGGTGCTGCCGAGCGAAGGCGGCCACGTCGCCTTCTCGCCGTCGAACGCGCGCGAACAGGCGATCCTCGCGTACTGCTGGACGAAGTGGGACCACGTGTCGGCCGAGCGCCTGATCTCGGGCCCGGGCCTCGCCACCATCCACGAGGCGCTGTGCGCCATCGACGGCGTCGCCGGCGCGGCGCTGGAACCGGCGCAGGTGGTCGAGCGCGGCCTGGCGGGCGATCAACTGTGCGCGGAAGTGCTGGACGTCTTCTGCGGCGCGCTGGGCACGATGGCCGCGAACGTGGCCGTGACGCTGTGTGCGCGCGGCGGCATCTACATCGGCGGCGGCGTCGTGCCGCGCCTGGGCGAGTTCTTCGCGAAGTCGTCGTTCCGCGCCCGCTTCGAGAACAAGGGCCGCTTCACCGACTTTTGCAAGCAGATCCCGGTGTACGTGATCCACGCGCCGTACCCTGCCCTGGCCGGCGCCGCCGCGATGCTGGACCAGCAGCTCGTCGACGCCCGCGCCGCGGCGCAGCGCGCCCCGATCGACTCCGTCACCTCGACCCATCATGCGCACGCCTGACCGCATCAGCCACCCCCTGCTGTGGGTACCCACCGGGTACTTCACGATGGCGATGGGCTACATCATGCTGACGAGCGTGACCGCCATCATGTTCAAGAACATCGGCATGGACAATACGCGCGCCGCCGCGTATTCGAGCCTGCTGATCTTCGCCTACACGGCAAAGCCGCTGTTCGCGCCGTTCGTCGAGATGTACCGGACGAAGAAATTCTTCGTGCTGCTGATGCAGGTGCTCATCGCGCTGGGCTTCGCCGGCGCCGGGCTGGCGATGAGCCTGCCCAACTGGATGGTGGTGATGCTGTCCCTGTTCGTCCTGATGTCGTTCATCGGCGCGACGCAGGACATCGCCAGCGACGGCGTCTACGTGACGTCGCTCGACACGCGCACGCAGGCGCTGTACTGCGGCGTGCAGAGCCTGTCGTGGAACGTCGGGCCGATCGTCGCTTCCGGCTTCCTCGTCTACCTGAGCGGGCGCCTGCACACGGACGTGTTCCACCACGATCCGAAGGTCTTCGGGCCGGACTGGATGGACGCGTGGCGCGTGATCTTCTTCATCGTCGCCGGCCTCGTCCTCGTGATGGCCGCCTGGCATGCGCGCGTGATGCCCGAGGGCGCGCGCGCGGAAAACACGCCGACGAACGTGCGCGGCGCCGCGGTCATCCTGCTCGATTCGTTCGTCACGTTCTTCCAGAAGCGCGACGTGTGGAAGATGATCGCCTTCGCCTTCCTGTTCCGCTTCAGCATCGGCATGCTGGAAAAGATCGGCCCCTTTTTCATGGTCGATTCGGCCGCGAAGGGCGGTCTCGGTCTCTCCAACGAGAGCCTGGGCATCATCTACGGCACCTGGGGCCTGATCGCGGTGCTCGCCGGCTCGCTGCTGGGCGGCATGTTCGTCGCGAAGCGCGGCCTGAAGCGCACGCTGTTCATCCTGTGCTGCGCCGTCAACATTCCGAACCTGACCTTCCTCGCGATGGCCATGACGCTGCCCACGGATTCGTGGACCATCGCAGCCGGCGTCATCGTGGAAAAATTCTTCTACGGCTTCGGCTCGGTCGGCTACATGATCTACCTGATGCAGCAGCTCGCGCCGGGCAAGTACACGACGACGCACTACGCGTTCGGCACGGGCCTGATGGGACTGTGCATGATGGTCACGGGCTCGCTCAGCGGCATGCTGCAGGAATACCTGGGCTACGTCAGCTATTTCGTCGCCGTCATGATCGCCACGATCCCGTCGTTCCTCGCGACGTGGTTCGCGCCGTTCCACCACGACGACGGCATGGGCGCCGGCAGCGACAGCGCCAAGCTCGCCCCGGCCGCCAACGACGCGAACGCCAGTCACCGCGCGGCCTGAGATCCAGGCCGTCATTTCAAGCCGGGCCGCGCGCCCGGCTTTTTTTTCGCGCCAATTTCCCAGATTCGGGGTCAGACCCCATTTTTTGCCGAATTCGGGGTCAGAGCACATTTTCGATCAATGTTCACTTAGCCATTGCTTTCCCATCAGCAGCGTCGTACCGGTGCGTGTACGAGCGAAGCACCGGTCCTTCCGACCAACAGGTTTGCCTGAAAGACTTTGCACCAAAAAGTGCTCTGACCCCGAATTTTTCGGAAAATGTGCTCTGACCCCGAATTAGTTCCGGCCCGGCAGATGGGAATGGCCATCCCGAAACACAGGGGACACACACGTCGTCGAGCCCGCAATCGCCCCCTACATGGGTAGAATAGTTAAACATGAAGCCCGGCGCCGACACAATGCTCATCCAAAGAACACATCGGTACGTCAATATCGCAGCGGCCATCAGCATTGCTGTACTGCTCGCAGGCATCTCCACGCTTGCCGCCAGCATCCAGCGCACGGCCGCGTCCTGGCGCTGGGTCAACCACACGCGCGAGGTGCTGCAGCACGTGCAGGGCACGCAAAGCCTGATCAACGAGGCCGATGCGCTGCAGAAATCGCTGCGGCTCGAATACAGTCGGCGCGACGATGCGGATTTCCAGGAGCGCCTGACCGCCCTGCCCCGCGCACTCCAAACGCTGACGCAACTGACGAGCGACAATCCAACCCAGCAGCGCACGCTGGCCGACCTGCGCCGCCTGCTGGACGAGTACGTGCGCAACCTGCGCACCGGCATGGAGCGCGCCATGGCTTATCCCAGCAAGGAAGGCGAGCGGGCCTTGCGCCAGACAATCGCCCTGCGCATCGCCGCGTTGCTGGCCGAGGAAGAGCGGCTGCTCGTGCTGCGCGACGCGGCCGCGGGCACCGACCGCGCGCGCACGATCGCAGCCGCCGGCGCCGTGTCCGTGCTGTCGGTCGCGCTGCTGTTCTTCGTCCGGGCCATGGCGCGCCGCGACGCCGACTTCCTTGCCGATCAGCGGGCCAACCTCGACGCGACCCTGCGCAGCATCGGCGAAGCCGTGATCGCGGTCGACACGTTCGGCCGCGTGCGGTTCATGAACACGGTCGCGGAACAATTGCTCGGCTGCGAAGAGGCGCAAGCGCGCGACCAGTTGCTGACGACGGTATTCCGCATCGCCGGCTCGAGCAGCGACGACGACGCACTGGCCGCCGCGCTGCGGGCGGCGCTGCGCGAGAAGCAGGCCGTGACCGGCATTCCGATAACCGGCAGCAGCTCCGCGCAACCGGAGCGGATGCGCGCGTGGCAGCTCAACTGCCAGCCCCTCCTCGTCGACGGCGAGGTCCGCGGCGCCGTGATGAGCATGCTGGACGTGACGGCGCTGAAGCACGCCCAGCGCGAACTCGCCGACGCCAACCTGTTGCTCGAACACCGCATCCAGGACCGTACGGAGCAGCTGGCGGAGGCCAACATCGAGTTGCGCGCCTTCGCCCACACGATCGCGCACGACCTGCGCGCGCCGCTGCGCAACGTGCAGGGCTACGCGGCCGCGCTGCTGGAAGACGAGGCGGCCACGCTGAGCGCCGCGGGCGAACGGTTCCTGCGCCGCATCCTCGCCGTCAGCCAGCACATGGACCGGCTCGTGACCGACCTGCTCGCCTACAGCCAGCTGGCGCGCGCGGAGCTGCGCCTGCAGCCCGTCGAACTGGACCGCGTCGTGCAGCTCGCGCTGGGCGACATGGAGATGCAGATCGCGGCCGCCGGCGCCCGCATCGAGGCCGCCTCCCAGCTGCCGGCGGTGCTCGGCAACGAAGCGGTCCTCGTGCAGGTATTCGAGAACCTGATCGGCAACGCGATCAAGTTCGTCGCGCCGGGCGTGACGCCGCACGTGCGCATCGATGCCCACGTCAACGCCGACGCGGCCTGGGTGCGCATCGCGGACAACGGCATCGGCATTCCGGAAGACAAGCGCGAACGCGTGTTCGATGTGTTCGAGCGCCTGCACGGCGAAGACCAGTACCAGGGCACGGGCATCGGCCTCGCGATCGTGAAAAAGGGCGTGGAGCGCCTGGGCGGCACGATCCGGGTCGAACCGGCGCCGGCCGGCACCGTGTTCCGACTGTGCCTGCAACGACCGCGTCCGCAGCCCCTGCCTGCCGCCGCGCCGGCGGATGCGCCGCCGGTGGCCTGACGGGGCCAGTCATATTACGGCTACAATAGAAGTCCCTGCACCACGCCAAGCCTCGTCCGCGAACCCACCATGCCCCTGCGCTTTCTCCTCCTCGACGACAATCCCGACGACCGCCTGCTCGCCCGCCGCGAACTCGAACGCCATTTTCCAGGGTGCCAGTCGACGGAAGTGGGCGACCGCGCAGGCTTCGAACAGGTCGCCGCAGCCGGCTTCCCGTTCGACCTCGCCATCACCGACTACCAGATGCGCTGGACGACCGGCCTGGACGTGCTCAAGCTGATCAAGGCGCACGTTCCACAACTGTCCGTCATCATGTTCACCGCGACGGGCACCCAGGAAATCGCGGTCGAAGCCATGAAGCACGGCCTGGACGACTACGTCATCAAGAGCCCGCGCCACTACGCGCGGCTGCCCGTCGCCGTGCGCACGTGCCTCGACCGCACCGAGATCCGCTCGCGCGCCATCCGCAGCGAAACGCGGCTCGCATCGCTGCTCGAGAACATCCAGGTGGGCGTCTTCCGCATGTCGCTCGAAGGCGAGATCGAGGAAGGCAACCGCGCGTTCTGGAGCATGCTGGGTCTCGGGTCGGGCGAATTCACGAAGGCGGCGCACCACCCGCTGATCGAGGACGTGCGGCAGCACATCCCGGAACTGAAGGCGACCCTGGATGCGGCCGACCTGCAGCTCGACGCGGGCGACCTCGACATGGGCGGCCGCGCCTTCAAGGTGAGGCTGGTGCGCGTGCGCGTAAACGGGCACGACGCGGTCGACGGCATCGTCGACGACGTGACGTCGCTGCGCCGCGCCGAACTGGAGATCCTGCGCCTGAACGCCGACCTGGAACAGCGCATCGCCACGCGCACGCGCCAGCTGCAGGATGCGAACGAGGCACTGGAGACGTTCGGCTTCTCCGTCTCGCACGATATGCGCGAGCCGCTGCGCACGATCCAGGGCTATGCCAACGTCCTCAAGCAGGATTTCGCCGAGGGCCACCTCGACAAGGCCAGCCTGTACATCGGCCGTATCGAGGCCGTCGCGCACCGGGTCGACACGATGGTGACCGACCTGCTGGAATTCGCGCGCCTGTCGCGCACCGAGATCGCCACCGAAAACGTCGTCGTCAACGACGCGCTGCACGAAGTGACGGCCGCGCTGCACGCCGAGATCCAGCAGGCGAAGGCGCGGCTGCAGATCGAGGTGCCGGACGATCTCACCGTGCGCGCGCACCGCCAGACCGTCGTGCAGGCGCTGACGAACCTCGTGTCGAACGCCGTCAAGTTCGTGCGGCCCGGCGCAGCGCCGGTCGTGCGCATCGCGGCAAGCGAAGCGGGATCGATGGTGCGCGTCACGGTCAGCGACGACGGCATCGGCATCGCACCGGCGGCCCAGGCCCGCATCTTCAACGTGTTCGAACGCCTGCACAGCGAAGAGGAATATCCGGGCACGGGCATCGGCCTCGCGATCGTCAAGAAGGGCGTCGAGCGCATGGGCGGCCGCGTCGCCGTGGAGTCGGCTCCGGGCGGCGGCGCCACGTTCGTGGTCGACCTGCCCGCGCCGCCGGAGCCTGTGTGACGTTCGCCGCCCTCCTCGTCGACGACAGCCCGGACGACCGGGCGCTCGTCGTGCGCGAGCTGGGGCGGCATTTTCCCGACGTCCGCATCACCGAGGCAGGCAGCCCGGAGACGCTGGCGGCGGCGCTCGCCGACGGCCGCTTCGACATCGCCATCACCGACTACCGCCTGCGCTTCACGGACGGCATCACGGTCCTGCGCGAGCTGAAATGCCGCTTCCCCGCGCGTCCCGTGATCATGTTCACCGCGAGCGGCAACGAGGAAATCGCCGTCGAGGCCATGAAGGAAGGCCTCGACGACTACATCACCAAGACGCCCAAGCACTACCCGCGCATCGGCTATGCGGTGCGTGCCTGCCTCGACAACGTGGCGCAGCGCGCGCGGGCCGAACAGGCGCAGGCGCGCCTGGAGATCGCGCTGCGGTCGGCCGGGATGGCGACGTGGCAGTACGATCCGCGCGACCGCTCGATCGCCGCCTCCAGCGACCTCGGGCCGATGCTGGGCCAGCCGCCCGGCCATGCGCCGGCGACCGTGGATGCCTGGCTGGCCGACATCCACGACGAGGACCGGCCCCGCGTGGTCGACGCGTGGAAGGCCGCGTTCGCGGGTGCGGACCACTACCGCATGCAATACCGGTTCCGCGGCGCCGACGGCATCGTGCGCTGGATCGCGTCGAGCGCGCGCGTGCTGCGCGGCGCGGACGGCAAGCCGTCGATGGTGATCGGCACGGCGCGCGAAGTCACGGCCGACATCGAGACGCGCCAGAACCTGGAACGCAAGACCGAGGAACTGGAACGGGCCGACCGCCAGAAGAACGAATTCCTGGCGATCCTCGCGCACGAGCTGCGCAACCCGCTGGGCGCCGCGCGCTATTCGATCGCGCTGCTGCGCCAGGCCCCGGACGACGCCGCCGTGCGCGCCCGCGCCACCGACGTGATCGACCGCCAGATCGGCCACATGGCGAAGATGCTGGACGAGCTGCTGGACCTGAGCCGCATCGCCCACAACCGCGTCGAACTCCACCGGGCGGCGCTCGACCTGCGCGGGATCGCCGAACTCGCGTGCGAGAACGCCCTGCCCACGCTCGAGGGCAAGGGCCACGACCTGCGCCTGTCGCTGCCGGCGGAACCGGTGATGGTCGTCGGCGATGAGGTCCGCCTCACGCAAGTCGTCGCCAACCTGCTCGTCAACGCCGCCAAGTTCACGCCGACGCCGGGACACATCGAGGTGCGCGTGGCGCGCGACGCCATGGACGCCGTGATCGAGGTCGCCGACGACGGCATCGGCATCGCGCCGCACCGGCTGGACGGCGTGTTCGAGATGTTCTCGCAGGGCGAGACGAAGGCGCACGGCGGCACGCCCGGGCTGGGCATCGGCCTCGCGGTCGTGCGCTCGCTCGTCGGCCTGCATGGCGGCACCGTGCGCGCGTTCAGCGCGGGCGTGGGCCAGGGCACGCGCATCCGCGTGACCTTGCCCGCCCTGGCGCAACCCGCGCCTGCCGCAGCATCCAACGCACCGGCGGCGGACGGCGACGCCCGCGGCCTGCGCGTGCTGCTCGCGGACGACAATGCCGACGCGGCGAACCTGCTGGCGCTGCTGCTGCAAGCCGAGGGACACACGGTCCACACGGGCTTCGACGGCATCACCGCGATGGCCCTGGCCGACGCGCACCGTCCGGATGTGATGGTGCTGGACATCGGCATGCCGGGCGCGAACGGCTACGAGATCGCGCGCTGGGTACGCGCACAGGCGTGGGGCGCGGCCGTGCGGCTCGTCGCCGTGACCGGCTGGGGCATCGAGCACGACGGCGGCCAGGCGCTGGACGCGGGCTTCGACGTGCGGCTCGTGAAGCCCGTCGACATGGCGCAGCTGCTCGCTGCCGTCAATGGCTCCCCACCGGGATGAGCGCCGGCTTGTCCTTGTCCTTCAGCAGGAACACGACGAAGCGCGCCGGCTTCGTCCGGCTCGCGTTGCGGCCGACCGTGTGCACGTCGCGCGGCCCTTCGTAAAAAGTCTCGCCGGCGCGCAGCGTCTTTTCCTTGCCGCCCTCCACGCCCATGACGATGGTCCCTTCGAGCACGTAGACGAAGCCGTGCGCGTCGTGGCGGTGCACGGGATCGGCCGCGCCGGGCGCGTAGTCGACGGTGAGCATCATGACTTCCTTGCCCGGCGCGTCGGCCAGCGCCTGGTGCATCAGCGTCGTGACAACGGGTTCGGGCGGGGCCGCATGGGCGAGCGTGGCGCAGGCGGCCAGGGCAAGGGGAAGGTAGCGGAACATGATCGAGGTCCTCGTTGTGCGTGAAAACGCCAGTGTAGACAGGGCGCCTGCCCTGCGACAGGCGCCGGCGGGGACGCGCGGCGGTGCCGCAAAAACACCAATCGGCGCGCGGGACGCTGGCAGGAAATCGGGGATTCTTGTCATTGCCGCCGAAGGGGAGCAGGCCTACCATCGGCGTACTTACGTACCGACAGGACCGCCGTGCCCCGCAGCCTCACTTCCGTTCTTCCCAGCCCCGATTGCAACGACGCGCTGGCATCCAGCTTCGCGACAACGTATGCAGGCGTGGTCGCGTTCATGGCCGTCGTCCACGAAGGCAGCTTCGCCCGGGCGGCCGAGCGGCTCGGCATCGGGCGCTCCGCCGTCAGCCGCAGTGTACTGAAACTGGAGACCCAGCTCGACACGCGGCTGTTCCTGCGCACGACGCGCAGCACGTCCCTCACGGCCGAGGGCCAGCGCTTCTTCGAGGGCTGCCGGCCCGGCGTCGACCGCATCTTCCAGGCGCTCGACGAGATGCGCGAGCTCCGTACCGGCATCCCGCGCGGGCACCTGCGCATCTCGTCCACCGTGGGCTTCGGGCGCAAGATCGTCGCGCCGCTGCTGAAGGATTTTCATGCGCGCTACCCGGACATCACGGTCGACCTGATCCTCGACGACCGCCCCACCGATTTCACGTCGGACCGCATCGACGTCGCCTTCCGCAACGGCCGCATGGACGACAGCCAGATCGTCGCCAAGAAGCTGGTCCCGATGCACATGCTCGTGTGCGCGTCGCCGGCATACGCTCAGCGCCACGGCCTGCCGCGCACGCCGGACGAACTGGCGGGCCACTGCTGCGTCAACTTCCGCTTCGCGTCGGGCCGGCTGTTCGACTGGGAATTCAAGGTCGACGGCGCGGTGCGCAAGCACACGCCGCAGGGGTGGCTCTGTTTCAACGACGCCGACCTCGTGCTGCAGGCGGTCCTCGACGGCGACGGCATCGCCCAGATGGCCGGCTACCAGATCCGCGAGCACCTGCGCGCCGGGCGCCTCGTCGCCTGCCTGGCGGAATACGCGCCGGACGACCGCGGGCACTTTCTCTGCTACCTGAGCCGGCACCACATGCCGATGCGCGTGCGCGTCTTCGTCGACGACATCTCGCAGCGCATACGCGCCCTCGGCCTCGACGATCCCGACCTGGCGGGCGGAGGCCGGCCATGAGCCGGACCGCCTGGGCGTGCGCGCTCGGCGCCATCCTGTTGTGGGCGCTGTTCGCGACCCTCGTGCGGCTGGCGGGCGACGCGCCGCCGCTGCTGCTGACCGGCGTCGCGCTGTGCTGCGGCGGCCTCGCGTCCATCCACCGGTGGCGCGAATGGAGGGTGCCGGCCGCCATCCTGGGCTTCGGGATCGCCAGCCTGTTCCTGTACCACGCGTGCCTCGTGGCCGCGTTCCGGCTCGCGCCCATCGCCGAGGCGAACCTGCTGAATTATCTGTGGCCGCTGTTGATCGTCGTGCTGGCCCGGCGCGCCGTGCCGCTGCGGCGCAGCCAACTGGCCGGCTGCGTCATCGCCTTCGCGGGCGGCGCGCTCGTCATCGCACCGTCCGCGCCCACCGTCACGCATCTCGCCGGCCATGCGCTCGCGGTGCTCGCCGCGTTCACGTGGGCCGTGTATTCGCTGGCGCCGGCCCGCCTGCCCGCCTATTCGTCCTGGGCCACGGGCGGTTTCTGCCTCGGCGCCGGCCTGCTCGCGCTGGCGGCGCACGCGCTGTTCGAAACACCGTACCGGCCGTCCGGCACGGAGCTCGCGGGCATGGCCGCCATCGGCATCGGGCCGCTCGGCCTCTCGTTCGTCCTGTGGGACCGCGCCATGCGCACGGGCCGCGCGGCGACGATCGGGTCGCTGTCCTACCTGACGCCCGTGCTGTCCACGCTCGCGCTGGCCGTCACGGGCGCCGTGTCCGCAGGCAGCTGGTGGCGCCTCGGACCCGCGCTGCTGCTCGTCGTCGCCGGGGTGCGCCTGTCGCGCTGACTGGTGCGCTCATCGGTGCGCTCATTGGTGCGTTTCTGGCACCACCGTGCGGCCGGCCAGCCGCCTACCGGCCGCGCGGCGCGCTGCCTACACTCCTTTCGTACCACAACCACCAAGGAGAACGAGATGACCCAGCGTATCAACTACCTCAAGCAGTCCCCCGCCCTCTTCAAGAAGCTCGTCGAACTGGGCACCCTGATCAACGACGGCAGCATCGAGGAAAGCATCCGCGACCTCGTCGCCATCCGCACGTCGCAGATCAACGGCTGCACCTTCTGCATCGACATGCACGTGAAGCAGGCCACGATCCACGGCGAGCGCGCGCTGCGCCTGCATCACCTGGCCGCGTGGCGCGAATCGACCCTGTTCGCCCCGCGCGAACGGGCCGCGCTGGCGTGGACGGAAGCGCTGACGACGCTGTCGCGCCAGGGCGTGCCGAACGAGATCTACGAGCGCGTGCGCAGCCAGCTCACCGAGCAGGAACTCGTCGACCTGACCTACGAGATCATGGCGACCAATGCGTGGAACCGCATCAACGTCGCGTTCCAGACCGTGCCGGGTTCGTACGACAAGGACTTCGGCCTGGACCGCGCCAATCTCGCGTAACGAGGAGACATCCATGAACATCGTCGTCATCGGCGGCACGGGCCTCATCGGCAGCAAGCTCGTGACCCTGCTGCGTGCGCGCGGCCATGAAGCGCTGGCCGCATCTCCCAACTCGGGCGTGAACACGTTGACGGGCGAAGGCCTGGACGCGGCGCTGGAAGGCTGCGACGTCGTCGTGGACGTGGCGAACTCGCCGTCGTTCGCGGACGACGCCGTCCTCGACTTCTTCACGACCTCGGGCCGCAACCTGCTGGCTGCCGCACGCCGCGCGGGCGTGCGGCACCACGTGGCCTTGTCCGTCGTGGGCACGCAGCGCCTCGCAGAGAGCGGTTACTTCCGCGCCAAGATCGCGCAGGAAGAGCTCATTCGCGCATCAGGCCTGCCGTACACCATCGTGCACTCGACGCAGTTCTTCGAATTCCTCAGCGGGATCGCTGCATCGGCAGGCCAGGACGACACGATCGCCCTGTCGCCCGCGTACATCCAGCCCATCGCCTCGGACGACGTGGCGGCGGCGCTGGCGGACGTGGTCCTCGGTGCGCCCGTGAACGGCATCGTCGAGATCGCGGGGCCGGACCGTTTCCGCCTGTCCGACCTCGTGCGCGACTACCTCGCGGTCAAGGGCGACACGCGCACGGTGCGCGCCGACGTCCACGCACGCTATTTCGGCGCGGAGCTGAAGGAGGACACGCTGGTGCCGCAGGGTACCGCGCGCCTCGGCGCCAGCCGCATCGGCAACTGGCTGCAGGCTCAGGCGCCGGCGAGCCGCTTGCGGTAAGCCGACGGCGTCTCGCCCAGGTTGCGCCGGAACGCGGTGCACATGCGGTCCTCGTCGCCGAAGCCGCACTGGCGGGCGACCTGGGCGAGATTCGCTTCCGACTGTTCCAGCATGCGCTTCGCCGCGCCGATGCGGAACAGTTCCACCGCCTTCGCCGGCGGGCGGCCGGTCTTCTGCTTGTAGACGCGGGCGAAGTTGCGGGCGCTCATATGGACCCGCGCGGCCAGGCGTTCCACGGTGAGACCGGCGTCGTGCAGGTTGTCGAGGATCCAGCCGTGCAGTGCATCGAACGCCGCGTCGTCGCGCACCTGGGCGCGCAGCAGTTCGCTCTCCTGCGCCTGGCCGCCGGCACGCTTCATGAACACGACCAGTTCGCGCGCGACGTCCATCGCGAGCGCGCGCCCGCAGTCTTCTTCGACGAGGGCCAGCGCGAGGTCGATGCCGGCCGTGACGCCGGCCGACGTCCACACGGGGTCCTGGCGCACGAAGATCGCTTCGCGGTCGACTTCGAGCGCGGGGAAGCGTTGTTCCAGCACGTCCGCCATGTTCCAGTGCGTCGCCACGCGCCGTCCGTCCAGCAGCCCGCCCTGCGCGAGCAGGAACGCGCCCGTGCATACGGACGTGACGCGGCGCGCGTGGGGCGCGGCGCCGGCGATCCAGTCGACCGTCGTGCCCACGTCCGCGAGCACGGCCGAGATCCCCGGCGCACCGGGCACGAGGATCGTGTCGATCGCGCGCCCGGCGAACTGCGCGGCCGGCAGCGTGTCGAGCGCGACGCCTTCGGCCGTCACCACGAGGCCGCCGTCCGCGCTGACCGTGTGCCGATCGTACGGCACGAGGCCCCGCTCCGCCATCCGCTTGGCGGCGCACCAGAACACGGTCTGCGGTCCGGTCAGGTCGAGCAGACCCATGCCCGGGAAGGCGACGAACAGGACGAGCGGTGCGGCGGGCGTGGATGTCATCGTACGTACGGCTGAGTGAATCGTGCGATCTTACTGCGCGTGAAAACGGTGTCAAGGGCCCGCGACGCCTGCGTCCTGCGATGATTTTTTCCTGGCGACCGATACCGGGTTCGGTATCGCATTCGTCGGTTAGTTGCAATTATCTCGCCAGCCTTACAAAACCCCTGCAATAACAATGACTTGGCCGGCGAGCCTACGCGGGCGCTGCCCGCGGCGGCGCGGGACCGCGGCTTTGACATCGCTACCATGCATGCCCTACATTGCCGGATGCCCTGAATCCACCGGACCGCACATGACCGTACACCGCCCCCGCCCGCCGCGCCTTGCCGCGACGGTCCTCGCCCTCTGCGCCGCCATCGCCTGCATGGGCGCACGCGCGCAGGAAGAACTGCGCCCCGCCACCGGCCTGTCCACGTCCACCTGGACGCCGGACAACGGCAACGGCACGTTCACGAACCCGCTGTTCTACGACGAGTTCTCCGACCCCGACATGATCCGCGTGGGCGACTGGTTCTACCTTACCGGCACGACGATGCACGCGATGCCCGGCCTGCCGATCCTGCGCTCGCGCGATCTCGTGAATTGGGAATTCCTCGGCTATGCCGTCGACAAGCTGGACTTCGGCCCGGCCTACCGCCTGGAGGACGGCAAGAGCATCTATGGCCAGGGCATCTGGGCCCCGAGCCTGCGCTACCGGAACGGCACGTTCTACATCTTCAGCAACGTGAACGGCCGCGCCACGCAGATCTTCTCCGCCACCGATCCGCGCGGTCCCTGGACGCATCGCGAGATGAAGCGCAGCCTGCACGACCTGTCCGTCCTGTTCGACGACGACGGCAAGGCGTGGGTCGTGTGGGACCACCAGCGCATGCACATCGCGCAGCTGACGGACGACCTGACCGACATCGTGCCCGGCACCGAGAAAGTGCTGTTCGCGCAGGACGCCGGCATGGGCGAAGGCGCGCACATCTACAAGATCCAGGGCAAGTACTACATCCTCTCGGCCAACTACGCGGGCGGCTTCCGCATGCCCGCCGCGCGCGCGGACAAGGTCGACGGTCCGTATGAAGTGAACCAGGCCATCAGCAAGGACGAGGACTTCGGCATGGCCAAGGGCTACCGCCTGAAGGACAACAATACCCCGCCCGCGATCGAGCCGCCGGACCCGTCGGCCCGCAACGCCAACTCGCTGCACCAGGGCGGCATCGTGCTGACGCCGGCCGGCGAATGGTGGGGCTTCTCGATGATGGATTTTAATTCGGTCGGCCGCCTGCTCAGTCTTTCCCCGATCACGTGGAAGGATGGCTGGCCGTACTTCGGCCTGCCGGGCAACCTGGGCCGCAATCCGCGCACGTGGGTCAAGCCGAAGACGGCCGCGCCCTCCCCGATCGCGGTACCGTTTGCGCGCAGCGACGATTTTTCGGGCACGACCTTGCAGCCGCTCTGGCAGTGGAACCACGTGCCGGTCGACGGCCAGTGGTCGCTGACGGAGCGCCCCGGCTTCCTGCGCCTGCACGCGCTGCCGGCGACGTCGTTCTGGCAGGCCCGCAACAGCCTGACCCAGCGCGCCATCGGCCCGCGCTCGTCGCCGACGGTGACGCTGGATGCGTCCGGACTGGCTGCCGGCGACGTCGCCGGCCTCGCCCTGCTGAACCTGCCGTATGCGACGCTGGGCGTGGAAAAGACGGCGACCGGCCTGCAAGTGGCACTGTACGACCAGATCACCAACCGCACCGTGCGCGTGCCGCTGCCGGCCGGCGCCACGCGCGTCCAGCTGCGCGCGGATTGCGACTTCCTCACCGAGCAGGCGCGCTTTTCCTGGTCCGTCGACGGCAAGGACTTCGCACCCATCGGCGAGCCCTTCACGATGGTGTTCCAGCTGAAGACCTTCCAGGGCGTGCGCTATGCCCTCTTCAACTACAACCAGTCAGGGAAGACGGGCGGGCACGCGGATTTCGACAGCATCGACGTCTACCAGCCGAATCCGCACGGCCTGATGCGCGCGATCCCGTTCGGGCAGCACATCCAGCTCGCGGAGTTCAAGACCGGCCGCAAGGTGGCGCCGTATCGGGTGAAGGACATGGGTCTCGGACGTGTCGCCCTGCAGTCCGGCGCGGCCTGGGTCAGCGTCGACGCGAAGGGTAACGTGGGTGTGCGCAAAGGGTCGCCCGGCAAGGCGGAGAGCTTCCAGTGGATCGAGACGCCGACCGGGGAACTGGTGCTGATGTCGCTGGTGACGAACCGGTTCGTGCGGGTCGATCCGGTCACGCATGCGGTGCGGGCGGACAGTCCGGGGCCGGTGCCGGATGGGAGCGACGGGGTGCGGTTCACCTGGTCGCCCATCCAGCGATAATCGCCGCGCGCGAGCGGCGCATTCCGGTCGCGCGCGGCTTTCAGGCAGCGCGATGGCGCACGACGGCGGCGCAGGGCAGCAGCCTGTCCGCTTCGTCGAGCTCGGTGGCGTGAAACGTCCCCCAATCGATGAGCGATTCCAGGACGGGCTTCAGACTCGCGCCGAGCGGGGTGAGCTGGTACTCGACGCCCTGGGGGTCCCCGGCACTTGACCGTCGCGTCACCGTCCCGTGTTCTTCCAGCGCGCGCAACTGCTCGATCAGCACCTTTTGCGATATCCCGACGATACGCCGCTCCAGATCACGGGTCCGTTGCGGCCCGTCCAACAATACATACAAAAGCACCGCTTTCCAGCGTCCGGCGAGGACACCCAGCGCACGCTCGACCGGCAAGCCCGGCAATCGCTTCATGATCTTCATTTCTCTGCTGACCGATTGGTGTGTAGATCGCGGGGGCCATCGAACATTAAGATTTTCTTTCGACCGAACCAACCCGAAGGAAATCCATGATAGACCTGTTCGACTCTTTTATGCTTGGCGGATCTGTTCAGCTGAAGAACCGGATCGTGATGGCGCCCATGACACGTACGCGGGCGTCCGAAGGCGATGTTCCCAACGACCTCATGGCGGCCTACTACGCGCAACGGGCAAGCGGCGGCCTGCTCGTGACCGAGGCGACCGACGTTGCGCCATCGAGCAACGGCTACGCGCTGACGCCCGGCATCTACACGGAAGCCCAGCGAGCGGGCTGGCGCAAGGTGACGGAACAAGTGCACCGCGCAGCGGGCACGATCTTCCTGCAGTTATGGCACGTAGGCAGGATGGCGCACCCGTCGCTGATGCCGGACGGGCAGGCGCCGTTGGGCGTCTCCGATGAAAGGGCTGAGGCGACTGTCTTCGCACACGGCCCGGACGGAAGGCTGGGGCATGTCCCGGCCGGCGCGCCCAGGGCGCTTCATACCCATGAAATCGCGGAACTGGTGACGACCTTCGCCCAGGCATGCGCCCATGCCCGCGACGCCGGCTTCGATGGGGTCGAAATCCATGGTGCCAACGGTTACCTGTTCGATCAATTCATGAACTCGGTACTGAATACCCGTACGGATCGCTATGGGGGCGGAAGCGCGGCCAACCGTACCCGTTTCCTGATGGAGGTCGTCGAGGCGGCGGTACGGGAGCTTGGCCCCGGACGCGTCGGCGTGCGCCTGTCCCCGTTCGGAACATTCAACGCCATGTCGACGGACCCTCTTGCGGTGGAAACCCTGATCCATGTTGCCGAGCAGTTGGGGCGCCGCGGCGTCGCCTATCTGCATCTCGTGTACGAGCTGATGCCCGAAGGGAATATGGAAACCGCCGAGTTCAAGGCCAGCCACATCGATCACGCCCTGCTTGCGGAAGTGCGAACGAAGTTCAAGGGTGCGATCATCTGGTGTGGCGGCTTCAACGGCCGCGACAGTGCGCAACGTGCTCTCGACACCGGCCTCGTCGACCTGATCGCCTTCGGCCGGCCTTATATCGCGAACCCCGACCTGGCCGAACGGCTGCGGCACGGCTGGCCACTGGTCGAAGCGGACCCCTCGGTCTATTACACGCGCCGTGGCGAAGCCGGATATACGGACTTCCCGGTCTACTCGACGCCCGACGGCGACGCTCGCGCGGCCTGACGGGCGCGCCGCCTGCGGGCCGGAAACAGCGACAAAAAAAAGGAGCGGCCGGAAACACGACCGCTCCATGAATACCGGACCGCCAGCAAAACGGCCCGGGGAGACGCAACTAAGTGATCAGAACGAGGTGCGCAGGGACATGGTGTAGCTGCGGCCCGGCTTGTTCTCGTCGAAGATCGCGTTGGAGAACGCCGTGTAGTTCTGGCTCTTCGCGTTGTTCAGGTTCCAGACGCTGACCGTCAGGTCCGCGTTGTAGCCGAAGCCGAACACCTTCTGCAGGTTCATGCCGGCCGACATGTCGACCTGCGAGCGCCCCGTCGAATACGCATACACGCCATTGCCCAGACCCGTGTTCGTGTTGCTGATCAGGCTGGACTGGTACTGGCGCGACACGCGCAGGTTCAGGCCGTCCTTCTCGTAATACACGGTCAGGTTGTTGGTGCGCGGCGGGACGCCGGCCACCGGCGGTGCGCCCGCGGCTTCATCCTTCTGCTTCGTGTACGTGAAGTTGCCTGTGAAGCCGAAGCCTTTTACCGGCAGCATGTCCAGCGGCTGCTGCCACGTGAATTCCAGGCCGCGTACCTTCAGCTTGGAGTCGATCATGTACGGCTCGGTGATGATCACGTGCTTCTTGTCGCGACCGCCGGCGGCGTCCACGGCCGCCTGCTGCGCGTCCGTCAGGCCCACCGTGCCGTAGATCTTGTCCAGGTCGGACAGCAGGTAATCGATCTGGCGCTGGCCCGGGCGGCTCACGATGTCCTTGGCGAAGCCGGACAGCGCGACATAGCCCTCGCGGCTGAAATACCATTCCACGCCCGCGTCCAGATTGTTGGCCTTGAACGGCTTCAGGTTCGGGTTCGTCACGTTGCCCTGGTTGACGCCCTGGTCGCCGATCGAGAGCTGGGTCTGGTGCAGGTCCGCCGGGTTGGCGCGCGTGAGCGACTTGGAGCCGGACAGGCGGGCGATCACGTTCTTCGTCAGGTTGTACGAGAGGTTGAACGACGGCAGGATGTTGTGGTACTTGGTCGTCTCGTACACCCACGTCTGCAGGTCCGGGTAGCGGCCGCCGTTTTGCAGCCCCTGGGCGGCGTTGCGCGGGTCGGCCGTCCTGACCGGGGCGCCGATCGTCTGCTCCGTCGTCGCGTAGCGCACGCCGGCGTTGTAGCGCAGCGTACGGCCGAACACGGGGAAGCGGCCATTGGTCTCGACGTAGAACGCCGTCACCTTCTCGCGCAGGTAGCCGCCGTTGGTCGTCGGCGCGGCGAAGAAGAGTTCACGGTATTTCTCGTAGTTGGTGTCCTTGGCAAATTTGTCCCAGTCGACCGTGATGAAGCCGTGATCGCTCTTGTGGACGTACTTCGCCAGGTCGCCGTTCGTGACGACGGAGCCCAGGTAGGTCAGCGGCGCCGTCTGGCCCTGCGTGTAGCCGGTGCCGTAGCCCGGATAAGCGGTGGCGGGGATCGCGCCCGGCGCGAAGCGGCCGTCGCACTGGCCCTGCAGCGCGGTGTTCGGCTGGATGAACTGGTAGCTGGTCTGGTTGCCGCAGGTGTAGTTCATCCACGGGTCGGCGTTGCCGTAGTCCGTGTAGCGGCGCGTGATGTCGTCGAACGAACCGCCCACCTTGATCGCGAACGTGTCGTCGCCCCAGTTCAGGTTCAGGCGCGAGCCCTTGGTGGTGTTGCGGCGCTGGTAGACGTCGCCGCGCAGGCCGGACAGGCCCTGGCCCGCCTGGTACCAGCCGAACTTGGTCGGGTCGTTGATGTCGATGTTGCTGGACATGACCGGAATCTGTCCGGGCGTCGTGTTGTCGTACTTGACGACGGTCGGCGCCGACTGCGTCGCCACCAGCACGGTCGGCATGTCGCGGTAGAACTCGCTGTCCGTGTAATTGACGTGGCCGTCGATGGTCAGGCGGTCGGACGCGTGCCACTCGAAGCCCGGATTGATGCTGCGGAAGTGCGTGTTTTCCTTCATCGGGCGGAATTCCAGGCCCCAGAAGGTATTCGCCAGCGTGCCGCCCGTGATCGTGCAATAGGCCGAGCAGTCGCTGCGGTCGAACGTCAGGCCGATCGGGATCGGGGTGTTCGCGCGCATGCCGGCGGCCATGTCTTCCTGCTGCATCTTGTTGCCCTTCTGGGCGAAGATCAGGTCCGTGTAGACCATCCAGTCCTCGTTCGGCTGCCACTGGAAGCTCAGCGTCTCGCCGCGGCGGCGGCGCTCGCCGTCGTATACCAGGTAGCGCGGCAGGCGGCCCATCAGGCCGTTGTCGATCTGCTGAATCGTCGCGCCCGGGTTCAGCGCCAGCAGCATCGCGCGGTCGATCGGCGCGCCCGGCTTCAGCACGGCCTGCGCGTACGCCGGCAGGGACGACAGGTCCATGCCGCTGGGGACGGTGGTCGGGCTGTTGAAGTAGTCGCCGCCGATCGAGGCCGGGTCGGAGGCGTTGCGCTGGTCCGCATTCAGGCGAAACGTGCGCATGTCGACGGTCTGGAACACGTCGGTATGGTATTTCGTGTTACCCCAGGCGAAGCCGAACAGCGCGCCGACCTTGCCGAAGCGCGTGTTCCACGTGTTGCTGACGAGGGCCGAGCCCGTGTTGCCCCACTTGCCGTCCTTGTCGCGGTAGTTGCCGCTGGCCGTGAAGGCCGAACGGAAGCCGTTCTTGTCGAACGGGCGCACGCTGCGCATGTTGACGGTACCGGCCACGCCGCCTTCGCTGATGTCCGCCTGCTGGCTCTTGTACACGGTCGCGCTGCGGAACAGTTCGGACGGCAGGAAGTCCATGTCCACTTCGCGGTTCGCGCTGATGTTGCCGCCCCAGCTGCCGGCCGAAGCGGATGCCATCGGGGCGCCGTTCAGCAGCACGCGGGTGAACGCCGGACCCATGCCGCGGATCGAGATGTTCATGCCTTCGCCGTCGATCGACGCGCGGGTCACGGTGACGCCCGGCACGCGCGACAGCGCGTCGGCGATGTTCGGGTCGGGGAATTTGCCCATGTCCTCGGAGAACACGGTGTCGGTGAGGCCGTTGTTCTCGCGCTTCTCCAGCGCGGACAATGCCAGCGAGCTGCGGTAGCCCGTCACGGTAACGGTCGGGGCGCTGCCCTGTGCCTTCAGTTCGGTGTTGTCCTGCGCCCAGGCGCTGGACACGAGGCCGGCCAGGACGGTCAGTGCAAACGCGTTGCGGCAATACGGCGCCTTGCGCCGAGCGGCGCTGTTCCAGTGGTGCATCATTTGTCTCCTCTCTCTTCTTCTCTAGCGGCCTTGTGGCCTTTTTGGTCTTGCAGTGAGATGGTCGGTGCTGCGTTCATTTTCCGGTAACGGTTCTCCTTGTTCGGTATTTTTTTGCGCTCGCCCTAACACAAAATGTTAAACGCTAACATTTTTGGCCACGGCAGGAACTGCGCCGGACTATCGATGAAAACACCCAAAAAGCTTGTTGTTCAAGTACGACGTCTGACATGTAAGTACCATACTTGAGTAAATATCATCGAACCAATAAATTTTTTTTCGCTATCGATACTCGAATTCATATCCCTCGCTTCATAGACGAGGGCGCTCCCTCTGAGATTTGCTATCCGCTACCATAAAAATCGTGTTAGCGGTGTTATGCGATAACAACACATAGGATGTCTGACCTTATTCGCGCTGCATGCCTCATCGGGTTTGTGTCCGAATGTGTCGTAATTCCGCGTCGACACATTGCCGGGGTTTCCGGACATGCAACGGACAATCCCCCGACACACCGGGCTGGTCTCATGACGTTCACCGACGCGCCGCGTCGAATAACCGAAGGAGAGACCGATGAAGACGACCCACACCGCGCTGGCCGCCACGCTGGCCCTGACCCTGTGCGCCGGCGCCCAGGCCGCCGAAGCGAAGAAGCCGACCGAGAAATGCTATGGCGTGGCGCTCGCCGGCCAGAACGAATGCGCGGCCGGCGCCGGCACCTCCTGCGCCGGCACGGCGAAGAAGGATTACCAGGGCGACGCCTGGATGCTCGTCGAGAAAGGCACGTGCACGAGCATCAAGACGCCGCAGGGCTACGGCTCCCTCGCGCCGCGCAAGTAAGCGATGAACGCGACCATGAAAACGCTCGTTGCCGCCATGGCCGCCGGTGCGTTCGCCCTGCCCGCGCTGGCCGCCGATCCGGCTGCCGCAGCCACGAAGAACATCGTGATCGTGCCCGGCGAGTTCATCGATGCCTCCGGCTGGCACGTCGTCCACGACATCCTGAGCCAGAAGGGCTACCACGTGACCGTCGTGCCGGCCGCGCACGCGACGTTCGAGGGCGACGTCGCCATCGCCCGCCGCGTGCTGTTCCAGCAGTTCGGCAACGTGGTCCTCGTCGGCAACGGGATCGGCGGCGCCGTGATCGGCAACGCCGGCGGCGGCGCGAAGGTGAAGGCCCTCGTGTACGTTGCGGCGCTGGCGCCCGAAGTGGGCGAAAGTCCCCTGCAGCTGCTGCGCGGCCCGGACGGCATGCCGGCGCCGATCGAGGCCGATTTCGCCGGCTACCACTGGGCCGACCGCGCACGCTTCCATGACGACTTCGCGGCCGACCTGACGCCCAACCGCGCCAACTTCCTGGCTGCGTCGCAGACGCCCGTCGGCCTCGCGTTCCTCGGCACGCCCAGTTCCGCGGCGGTGTGGCACGCGAAGCCCAGCTACGCCGTCGTCGCGACGGAAGACCGCATCCTCGCACCGGACACGCAACGCATGATGTACCGCCGCGCCAGGGCGCAGATCGTCGAGATCCGGGGCAGCCACGCCGTCCACATGTCGCGTCCCGAGGACGTGGCCCAGGTCATCGAACGGGCCGCCCGCGACACCCTTTGATTCACCCACACCACAAGGAGAACACCATGAAAGCACAACGTACGAACCGCGTCGGCCTGGCCGGCGCCGCCGCCCTCCTCGCCATCGCCACGCTCGGCATCGCCAACCCGTCGCACGCAGCGGACAACGGCAAGGAACAGCCGGGCCGCTGCTACGGCGTCAACGGCTGCAAGGGCGAAAGCCTGTGCGCCACGGCGAAGAACGATTGCAAGGGCCTGAACCAGTGCAAGGGCCAGGGCGTGATCGTCAAGACGCCGACGGAATGCAAGGCGCTCGGCGGCACGCTGACCGAGAAGGAATGACAGCACGACGTCGCCCCCGCGCAGGCGGGGGCGACGTATCACTTTCGACAATGAGCGAGCCATGCCAGCCCATCCCTCCCCACCGACGTTCGCCGGCTACGGCCTCGGCCTGCGGCGCGAACACTACCGCGACTTCCTCGAGACGCACGTCCCCGTCGACTTCGTCGAAGTCATCTCCGAAAACTTCATGGTGGCCGGCGGCAAGCCGCTCGACATCCTGCGCCGCGTGCGCGAACGGCATCCGGTGGCGCTGCACGGCGTGTCGATGTCGATCGGTTCCGCCGACGGCCTGCGCCGCGACTACCTCGTGCGCCTGAAGGCGCTCGTCGCCGCAGTCGACCCCCTGTATGTGTCGGATCACCTCTCGTGGTCGCGCATCGGCCGTTTCAACTCGCACGACCTGCTGCCGCTGCCGTACACGGACGAAGCCCTCGACGTCGTCTGCACGAACATCGCCCGCGCCCAGGACGCGCTGGGCCGCGCGCTGCTGTTCGAGAATCCGTCCAGTTATCTCGCCTTTGCCGGCGCGCCCATGACGGAATGGGAGTTCCTCGCGCGCATGTGCGAGCGCACGGGTTGCGGCCTGCTGCTGGACGTGAACAACGTGTACGTCAGCGCCGCGAATCACGGTTTCGATCCGTTCGCTTATCTCGACGGCATCCCCGCGCAGCACGTGCGCCAGGTCCACCTCGCGGGCCACAGCCAGGGCGACGGGCTGCTGATCGACACGCACGACCAGCCGGTGCCCGATGGCGTGTGGGCCCTCTACGCGCACGCCGTCGCGCGCTGCGGCCCCGTCGCGACGATGATCGAGCGCGATGCCGACATCCCGCCGCTGTCCGAGCTGCTGGCCGAACTGGCGCTCGCGCGGCGCCTCGGGCTCAGGGAGGCGGCATGAATTTGAACATGATGCAGCGCGACTTCCGCCGCTGGCTGACGACGGCCGACATGGCCTGCGCGCACCGCCTGGCCGCCGATCGGCGCGGCCTCGACGTCTACCAGAACAACTACCGCGTCCAGCTGATGGGCTGCCTGGAAGCGACCTATCCGATTCTCCGCACGTTCATCGGCGACGCCGCGTTCCGGCACGCGGCGGCCGTGCATATCCAGCGCAACCCGCCGCGCGCGTGGACGCTGGATGCCTACGGCGCCGGTGTCGAGGCGACGCTGCGCACCGTCTTCCCGGACAACCCGGACCTGCACGAACTGGCGTGGATCGAGTGGTCGCTGGCGACGGCTTTCGTCGCGCGCGACGCCGCGCCGCTGGATCCGGCCCGCCTCGCGCACGCCGACTGGGACCGCGCGCGCCTGGGCTTCGCGCCGTCGCTGCACATGGCGCGGCTGACGACCAACGCGGCCGACATCTGGTCCGCGCTGCAGGACGGCATCGAGGCGCCCGAGGCGGCGATGCTGCCCGCGCCCGCAGGCGCGATCGTCTGGCGCCGCGGCCACGTCGCGCGCCTGCGCGTGCTCGCGGCTGCGGATTTCGAAGCGCTGCAGTTCGCCCGCGCCGAAGGGAGCTTCGGCGCGCTGTGCACGCGGCTCGTCGAGCGCCTCGGCGCGGACGACGGCATCGCCAGGGCCGGCGCGCTGCTCGCCGAGTGGATCGGCAACGAGCTGCTCACGCGCGTGAGCGGCATCCGTCAATCATGAAAGGAACCACCATGCTGAATACTGCCCGCCTGCTGCCCGACGCCACGCTGCTGCTGCTCGACCGCGTGGCCGTCGCGGCGATCTTCTTCCTGTCGGGGCGCACGAAGGTGCAAGGCCTGTTCACGATCAAGGACTCGACGTACGAACTGTTCCGGTCCGAATATGCGCTGCCGCTGATTCCGCCCGAACTGGCGGCGCAGATGGCGGCGGCGGCCGAACACGTGTTTCCGCTGCTGCTCGTGCTGGGACTGTGCACGCGGGGCGCGGCACTGGGGCTGCTGGGGATGACGGCCGTCATCGAGATCTTCGTGTATCCGGATGCGTGGCCGACGCATTTGAGCTGGGCGGCGCTGCTGTTGCCGCTGGTGGCGCAAGGAGGTGGGAATTGGTCGCTGGACCGGGTAACTGGGAATTGGCGGGCTCGGGGAGCCCGCCCTACGCATCCGACGCGGCCGTAGGGTGGGCATTCGAGGCCGAGGGCCTCGAATGAAACGTGCCCACCATGCGTACCGCGATTACTTGCCGACGACTTTCATGAGCGACGGCAGGTTTTTCGCCAGGTTCGCATCGCCGCCACGGGCCTCGAGCTTGCCGGCACCGTCGTTCCACTGCAGACGGGTCGTCGTGCCCTTGCCCTTCTCGTAATCGTACGACACGCCGTCGTCGTCATACAGGTCGAAGGTTGCGTCGCGGCCCGGGTAGACCTTGACCGAAGCGATGCCCTGCTTCGTCGCGGTCGACTGGATCTCGGTGCCGAGCGGGACGATCGAACCGGCTTTCACGAACACCGGGATCTGCGAGATCGGTGCGGCGACCTTGACCCACTGGCCGCCGGCGAGCTTCTCGTCGGTCCAGAAGTTGTACCAGTCGGTGCCTGCCGGCAGATAGACGTTCTTCTCCGTCTGGCCCTGCTCCGTCACCGGCGCCACCAGGAACGCCGGGCCGAACATGTATTGCGTGCCGATGTTGGCGACGTTCGGGTCGTTCGGGAAGTCCATCCACAGGGCGCGCATGAACGGTGCGCCCGTGTCGTGCGTGAACTTGGCCTGGCTGTAGATGTACGGGATCAGCTGGTAGCGCAGCGTATCGTAGCGGGCCAGGATGGTTTCCGCCTGCTTGCCGAAGGACCAGATGTCCGTGTGCTTGTGCTGGCCATGCAGGCGCAGCGTGGGCAGGAACGTACCGTACTGGAACCAACGGGTCAGCAGCTCCGGATAGTCGTCGTTCTGGCCGACGACGTCGCGCGCATCCGACGGATCGAGCAGCGGCGGCTTGGTGCCGTCGCTCTTGCCCGGGATGCCCTGCCAGCCGCCGATGTCGTTACCCCACAGCGCGATGCCGGACGCCGTCATGTTCAGGCCCGTCGGGATCTGGCGCTGCAGCGCTTCCCACGTCGCGTTCACGTCCGAGGACCAGAACAGCGCGCCCGTACGCTGCGAGCCGAGATAGGCGGCGCGCGACAGGATCAGCACGCGCTTGTTCGGCTTCCACGTGCGCATGTTGTCGGCGAAGCCTTCCACGTGCAGCAGCGGGAACAGGTTGTGGTAACGGTCGCCCGAGCCGATCGAGTAGAAGTAGCCGTCCGGGACGAGGTCCGGTTCGGTCTCGTCGAGCCACGGGTAGTCGAAGCCGTGCGACAGGATGTTGTCGCGCGATTTCTCCCAGAACCACTGGCGTGCTTTCGGATTGGTCGCGTCGATCAGGCCACCGGTGCGGTCCGAACGGAACGGCAGGCCGTCGACGGTCTTGCCGTCCTTGTCCTTGAGCAGATAGCCCTTCGCATCCAGCTCGTTGAAGTAGCGGCCCGCCGTTTCATAGCGCGGCCAGATCGAGATGATCGACTGCATGCCCATGTCGTGCAGCTGCTTGTTCATGCCGTCCGGGTCCGGGAACTCGGCCGGGTTGATGTCCATCTGGCCCATGCGGGTCCAGTAGAACCAGTCGACGACCATCACGTCGAGCGGGTATTTTTTCTGGCGATAGGTGTTCGCGACGCGCAGCACTTCCTGCTGGCTGTCGTAACGCGCCTTCGACTGGATCAGGCCGAACGCGGCCTTCGGCGGGATCGGCGTCTTGCCGGTCAGGCGCGCGTAGCCCGAGTAGATCTCGTCGGTGGTCTGCCATGGAATGGCCAGGCCAGCTGCGCTCATGTGGATGAACTGCAGCTCGTGCCCATGGATACCCATGATGGCTGTGTGATAAACGGGTCCCATCCCACAGTGTGTCTGGTGACACATGGTTTGCTTTTCAGGTGGGTCTTGGTGTTGCCGTCATGCACCTGATGTGCTGTGATATGAGCGTGCAGCCACACAGGTGGGGACCCGTCAGGTCTCGTTCCATTCCCTTGTAATGTCCTCCAATCTGGGCAGCCTTCCTGGCTTTGCGTCCCCTGGCTGGTGGGTCTTCCCCTGTGAGGGGTAATCTCCAGCAGCCCCATCTCGCCCTGCATCTCAGATCCATATACCCAGATCTTGACTGCAACCCACCCAACCATGACTTGTAGTCTTCCAGCTTGGCTCCAGCATGCACCCGTGGTCCTGCACATCCCCGTGCGATCTTGACAGAGTGAGGGCATGTGTCGTCTATTGCAATGGCGTTCTCCATTATCTGGTGCTGCTACGTTGTGTCCAGGCCTGGAATAGTCCTTGTCGGCATGATCATTGCATGGACAATGTTCCGATGCCACTGCAACCTTTGTTTCGTGCGTCCCGGGGTGTCCTTGACAGCAGAGTATCACTGATTTGTGTTTCAGCTTTCGTATTGCTGTCAATGCAATTTTGATGTCGTCTATCAAGTCTCCTCATGAGGGGTATCCAGGCCTTGTTCTCATGATAGCACCATGATATTGGGCTTCTCATTCTGAATGTCTGTTGCATCCTTCTGCTGTGTTTAGACATCTATAAACTTTTGCAGGCTTGTGCTGTATTGTTGAACTTATTACTATTATCCTTGTGCTTAGTCATACTGTCACTAAAACATACCCAGGAAGCTCAGCAAATTTTCTGCATACCCATCAAACAGTTCAGTTAAACATTTCAGCTGGACTGGATCAGCTCGCGCGGAGAGCAAGGTCGCCTGCAGGCTGTTCCCATCACGCCGGTGCAGGCGGGCAGCACCATGCGGCGGGAACAGCAGATCTCGTGGTCGACCAGCCAGCGCCAGGTATTGATCGAAGTATCGACTGGTCGGCCGTCGTAGCTCGGCCAGTTCGACCAGCGGCGAGGGCCTTGCCGAGACCAGCCTTCGATCGAGCAGGCGCAGCAGGTGACGAGCAGCTCGGCCTGCTCGAACAGCAGCAGCAGCATGCTCGCCTTGGCGGCGCGGGCCGCCGGTCGTGACCTGCAGCACCTGCTGGTCGCTGCGGCCGTGCGTGCGCTGGGTCGAGTCGTTCAGGTTGATCGCCTCGAGCGACACGGACAGGTTCTTGTTGACGTTGTAGCCGATCGACAGGTCGGTCTGGCCATACGGCTCGACGTATTGCGGGTTCGGCTTGCCGTTGTCGGCCACGTTCGCCAGGAACTCGCCGCGCCAGTTGTAGGCCAGGCGCACCGACCACTTGTCGTCCTCGTAGATACCGACCAGGTTGGCGGAGTTCGACAGGCCGACCAGCGCGAACTGGTTACCCGTGCCCAGGTTGTCGTACTTGAGGTCCGACTTCACGTACGTGTAGTTCGCCTGGAAGCCCAGGCCGTTGCTGAACATGTGCTGCCAGTTGACTTCCGCACCCTTCAGCGAGGCCTTCTTCTGGTTGATGTACGTCGTGATCTGGTACGGCAGCGCCGGGTCGCCCTGCACGCCGGTGATCGTGCCGGTGTAGTGCCCTTCCCCGTTGATGCCCGTCGACGTCACGCCCGGCTGGCCGTTGTAGTTCTTCAGGATGTAGTCGCGCATGCACGTCGTGTCGGTCGCCACGCAGCCCGACGCGATCGCGGACTTCCAGTAGGCGCCGCCCACCGGCGTCAGCGCCGTCGGCGACGGCGACGTGACGACGGTCTGGCCCGCGTAGTCGGACAGGTCCTTGTGGAACAGGCCCAGCGACACCATGCTCTGCTTCGTGTAGTACCACTCGGCCGACAGGTCCAGGTTCTTCGACTTCACCGGCGTCAGCGCCGGGTTGCCGCTGCTGCCCGTCACGCCCGTCACGCCCGCCGTCGAGCTGTACGTGGTGCCGCCCTGAATCTGGTCGTAGCGCGGGCGGCCGATCGACACGCCGTAGCTCGCGCGCACCTTCAGGTCGGAACGCAGGTCCATGTCCCAGTCCACGGTCGGCAGGAAGTTGCTGTAGTTGCCGTGCTGGGTCTGGAAGACCTGGCTGCCGAAGTCCACCGGCAGTTCGTTCTGCGAGATCCAGCGCACGCCGACCGGCAGCTTGGCGAGGCCGGTCGAGGCGACGTCGGTCTTCTCGTAGCGGAAGCCGATACCGGTGTGCATCGGCAGCGCGGTATCCCAGTCGGTGTTGAACTGCATGTACAACGCCTTGGTCTTCTCGATCGTGGTGCGGTCGAAACTCGGGTTCGCGAGGCTCGGGGTGTAGCCGGCCTGGTCGCCCGTGACCTTGATCGCGTTGTCGCGCACCTTGGCGAAGTCGAACAGCATGAACTGGTTGTACATGCGCGGATCGCCCGAACCACCCAGCTTGCTGAAGTACTGGCTGATGGAGTCGGCATGCCACAGGCTCTGGTCATAGTCGACGCCCGCGTTGTTCGACGTGCCGCCCGCCCACGTGTCGCGCTGCACCTGCTGGAACACGGAGTGGTTGTTGACCTTCGTGTGCGACAGGCCGAAGTTCAGGTTCGACGATTGGAACAGCTTCAGGCTACCGCCGGCCTGGATCTGGTCGATCTTCATCTTGTTCAGGCCATCCTGGAACCACGAACCGGACACCTGGTTCGGCGAGGCCTGGTAGTTGGCGCCGCCCGGGATGACGAGGATCGGCATCTCCTGCGAGAAGTCGACGCCGGTCGTGTTGCGGCTGAAGGTGACGGTCGCGAGGTCGTTGTTCGAACCGAACGGGCTGTCCTTCTCGGCCTTGGCCTGCGAGTGGTGCATGTCCAGCGACAGGCGCAGGGCCGGCGAGGCGCGCCACTGCGTGTTGAAGCCGATCGAGTCCAGGGTCGACTTGGTGGCGAAGTCACCGCCGTTCATCGCCAAGTCCTGGTTCTTCACCTGCTCTTCATAATAGATCGGCGACGCGAGCGGGCCGTTGGTCCAGCTGCTGGTCTGGGCGTTCAGCGGGTGATTGAACCAGACCGACAGTTCGTGGTACTTGGTCTGGATCTTGTTCTGCGCGTACGTGTAGTCCAGCGTGGTCGTCAGTTCCTTGACCGGGCGGAACTGGAACGTCAGCTGGCCGTTGGTACGCTGGCGCTGCGAGCCGCGCACGAAGTACGACAGGTTCTGCGGCGTCAGGTAGATGTCGGACGCCTTCGGCGGATTCGTCACGCCGGCGCCGTTCGCGGGGATCGGACCCGGGTCGTCGCTGACGGTGTTGCCCTGGTACGGGCCGAGCCAGCCGTTGGTGATGGCCGCCTGGTTCACGCCCAGGTTGCGCGACTGGTAGCTGCCCGTGACCGCAAGGCCGAACATGCCGTCGTTCCACGTGGTGCTGTACAGGCCCGAGACTTCCGGCGTGACCTTCTTGCCGGCGTCGATGGACGGCAGGTTGTTGTTCGACTTGTCGTACACGGCCTTGACGCCGATGCTGGCCTGGTTGCCCAGATCGAGCGGACGGCCGGTCATGATGTTCAGCGTGGCGCCGATGCCGCCCGGGGGCGTGTCGGCGCGTGCGCTCTTGTACACCTGGATCTGCGACACGGCTTCCGAAGCGAGGTTCGAAAAGTCGAATGCGCGGCCGGCCTGGTCGGCCAGGCTGGCGGTCGGCATCTGGCGGCCGTTCAGCAGCACGACGTTCAGGTCGGGGCCGACGCCGCGCACGGTGACGTTGGCGCCCTCGCCGCGCGAACGGTCGATGGACACGCCGGAAATGCGCTGCAGCGATTCGGCGAGGTTGGTGTCGGGGAATTTGCCGATGTCGTCGGCGACGATGCCGTCGACGATACCATCGGAGTTACGCTTCAGGTTCAGCGTGGACTGCATGCTGGCGCGGATACCCTTCACGACGACTGTGTTCGTCGCGACGCCCTGCACCGGCGCGGTGACGGCCGGGTCGTTGGGCGATGCGATGCCATTGGAAGCACCATTGCTCGCGTCCTGTGCGAATGCCGGTGCAACCAGGGCGGCGCAGGCGCTCGCAACGGCGAGGCTGATCAGGCGGTGCCTGGTGTTCAGGTGGTGGGTAAAGACCCTCTTGGTGTGCAGCACTGTGTCTCCTCTCGTCTCTCGAAAAAAACGCCCCGCCCGCTGGGCGGCGACGTCCGTGGTGGTGGTGGTACTACTCCTGGCGTATCCGCTTCATGGATTGACTCTTTGGTCACTGATAGCGGACATCATTTATTTAAGATTAAGAACATTACTTCCATTGGTCAATCGGTCGAACCAAAGTTTGCACGCTTCGGAGGCGTCCGCGCACCGGTTTGGACGGTGGTTATTCGTGAGAATGATGTATTACGTAACATACGTACGACCGTGTCCGGTTTTTGCTCAAGAAATCGATTTCATAAATAAATCAATCACTTCGTTCGGAACCGCTACAAAGCCCATCCCGTTATACTTTTCACCAGCCGACAGCGCGGGGGTTATGATTATGCATAATGCATGACCAACAAAATTTTCCAATCTGTTGCATAATCATCACAACCCACTTGATTTTTCCCACCCATGCCCGTTACCGGTGACCAGCAACTCCTCAAGCAACTGAATCGCATGGCACTGGTTCGCCAGGTCAGCATCCAGCCTGGACTGTCGCGCGCGGCGCTGGCCGATGTGCTGGGGTTGACGAAATCCACGATCAGCCTCCTCGTGCGCGAACTGGTCGACGAAGGCTGGCTCACGGAAAGCGAACTGCTCGTGACGGGCGAAGTGGGCCGGCGCGCCACGCCCCTGCACCTGGACCCGGCGCGGCTCGCCCTGCTGGGCGCCGACCTGGGCGTGGACGAGGCCCGCGTCGTCGCGACGAACCTGCTGGGCGAAGTGCTCGACACGCGCATCCTCACGTACGAAGACCCGGCCGATCCCGCCTCCTGCATCCGCCTCGTTGCGCTCGCGCTCGTGAAACTGGCGAAGCGGCTCGCCCGCCCTGCCGGCCACGGCAAGCCGCGGCGCGTGCTCGGCGTGGGCATCGGCCTGCACGGCGCCGTCGACGAGGCCCTGGGCCTGCTGCGCCACGCGCCGCACCTGGGCTGGCGCGACATCGACGTGGCCGGCATCGTGCAGACGCACGTCGCCGGCTCGCCGCTGGACGGGCTGCCGCTGTACATGCAGAACGAGGCGAACGTGGCAGCGCTGGGCGAATTCGAATTCGCCGACCAGTCGGGCACCGATCCGCTGATCTACCTGTCGATCGGGTATGGCGTGGGCGCCGGCGTGATCGTCAACGACCGCCTGCTGACGGGCCTGCACGGCTATGCCGGCGAGGTGGGCCACGCGATCCTGCAGGCCGGCGGCCCGCTGTGCCAGTGCGGCCGGCGCGGCTGCGCCGACGCGCTGATCGGCCTCGGCTCGCTGCTGGGCCGCGAACGTCCCAGCCATCCGGCGCTGGAAAACCTGTTCCGGCGCGTGGCCGACGGCGACCCGGCGACCTGCGCCGCCGTGGACGCGGCCGGCCGCCAGCTCGGCATCCTGCTGAACAACCTGTGGGCCGGCTTCGACCCGATGGCGATCGTCATCGGCGGCCCCGCGCTGCAATTGGGCGACACCTTCATCGAACCCGCACGGCACGTGCTGGCCGCGTACGCGCACGCCGCCATGCTGTCGCCGCCCGACATCCGCACCTCGCACTTCGGCGCCCAGGCCGTCGCCGTGGGCGCCGCCGCGCTCGCGCGCTACCGCGTCACGCGTCCGCTCGACGTGCTGCGCATCGAGCGCGAGACCGGCCGCGCTACGGCCACCCGTCCGGCCGGACTCGCGCTGCCGCACTGACCGCCCCATCACAAGGAATAGAATGACCGCTGACACGATCAATGTTGGACTCATCGGCTATGGCTTCGCCGGCCAGGTCTTCCACGCGCCGCTGCTGCGCACGACCCCGGGCCTCGCCATCGCCGCCGTCTCCAGCCGCAATCCGGACAAGGTACGCGCCGACCTCGGCGCCGTCGCCGTCCATGCGGCGCCGGCCGCCCTCCTCGCCGATCCGGACGTCGCCCTCGTCGTGCTGGCCAGCCCGAACGTGACGCACTATCCGCTGGCGAAGGCCGCGCTGGAAGCCGGCAAGCACGTCGTCGTCGACAAGCCGTTCACGGATACCGCCGCGCAGGCCGCGGAACTCGTGCGCCTGGCCGAGGACAAGGGTTTGCTGCTGAGCGTCTATCACAACCGCCGCTGGGACAGCACGACGCGCACCGCGCTGCGCCTGCTGGCCGGCGGCACGCTGGGACAGGTCCGCCACGCCGCGATGCACTTCGACCGCTTCCGCCCGCAGCCGCAGGCGCGCTGGAAGGAAGAGGTGGAGGCCGGCGGCGGCATCTGGATGGACCTGGGCCCGCACCTGATCGACGAAGCCCTGCTGTATTTCGGCGAGCCGCTCGCCATCGAGGCCGACCTGCCCGTCCTGCGTCCCGGCGGCCGCTGCGAAGACCAGTTCCAGGCGCGCCTGCGCTATGCGGACGGCCTGCGCGTGGACCTCGGCGCCAGCATGCTGGCCGCCGTCGCGCGCCCGCGCGTGGCGCTGCATGGATTGAACGGGAGCTGGGTCAAGCAGAGCCTCGACCCGCAGGAAGCGGACCTGATCGCGGGCCGCACGCCCAGCGGCGATGCGGCCGCGTGGGGCGTGGACGCCGAAACCGGCGTGCTGGCCGTTCAGCGCGACGGCAAGGTGACGCCGGCGCCGCTGCCGACCGAAAACGGCGCGTACCCGTCGTACTACGCGGGCATCCGCGACGCGCTGCTCGGCAAGGCGCCGAACCCGGTGCCGGCGCGCCAGGCATTGACCGTCATGCGCCTGCTGGATGCCGGCCGCCTCAGCGCGGCGGAACGGCGTGAAGTGCTGCTGTCCGACATCCCGGCTTAAGCCTGCCCCGCCTCCAGGTTCGCGCGCACCCGCTCGAGCAAGTCGAGCAGGGTCGCGCGGTCCGCCTCCGCAATCCCCTCCAGCGCCGTCTCGGCCAGCGCGCCGTCATGGCGGTGCAGCGCCGCGAACATCGCCTTGCCCGCCTCCGACAGCGACAGCCGCGTGCTGCGCTTGTCCGTCTCGTCCGCGGCCGCGTCGAGCAGCCCGCGGTCGCGCAGGCCGCGGATCAGGCGCGCCAGCTGCGCCTTGTCGCGTCCCGAATGCGCGGCGAGGTCGCTCTGCGTCGCACCGGGCCGGCGCGCGAAGAAACCCAGTACCTTGATCTCCATGTGCGCCAGGTCGTGCGGCCCCGCGCGCAGGCTGCGCTGCTGGGCCGAACGGTACAGGTGCATGATCGCGTGGACGCGTTCCAGCACCTCGAGCGCGGGCGATGGGGGATTTTGGTTGACTTCATCAACTATTGTTCGCATAATGAGGGACATTATCAACTAATTCGGAGAAACGATGCAGCACTCTGCAGACCCCTTCGTCCGCCGCGTACGCCACGAACTCAAGCTGCGCGACCTTACCGTGGCGCGCATCGAACGCCTGGGCGACGGCTTCGCCGCCATCACCTTCACGGGCGACGCGCTGGCCGATTTCACGTCCTTGTCGTTCGACGACCACGTCAAGTTCATGTTCCCGGACGCGGACGGAGAACAGGTGAGGCGCGACTATACCCCACGGCGCTTCAGCCGCGAAGCCCTGGAACTCACGATCGAGTTCGCGCTGCACGGCGACGGCAAGGCGTCCGACTGGGCACGCAACGCGGTGGTGGGGCAGCGCGCCCTCGTCGGCGGGCCGAAAGGTTCGATGATCGTGCCGTTGGAACTCGACTGGCACCTGTTGACGGGCGACGCGACCGCCCTCCCCGCCATCGCGCGGCGGCTGGAAGAACTGCCGGGCGGGAGCCGGGCGATCGTGCTCGTGCACGCGGCGCCGGCCGACCGGCGCGTGTTGAGGAGTGGCGCCGACGTGGACCTGCGCTGGTTCGATACGCCGGAGGCGCTCGTCGCCGATCTGCAGGCGCTCGCGCCGCCGCCCGGCCGCGGATTCGCGTGGGGCGGCGGCGAAGCGTCAATGATGGCGCGGGTGCGCCAGGTGCTGAACCAACAGGGCGTGCCGCGCGAGGCGACGCGGGTGTCGGCGTACTGGAAACAGGGCGTCGCCGAGCACCACGAGAACCTCGAATAACGACGTCAGGCTTTGCGCCGGCGCCGCGCCGTCATCAACCCGGCCAGCGACACCCCCATCAAGGCCAGCGACCCCGGCTCCGGCACCGTGAACTCGTCCATCGCCCACGCCGTCGGGCTGCTGTTGTAGACGACGAGCGTATCGATGCCGGCCCAGTCGAGCTGGATCCAGCGCGGCGTCGTCGTGTCCAGCGTGAACGCGCTCGACGCGAACAGCAGCTGGCCGTTGCGCCAGCCTTCGAACGAGATCTCCTGGTCGACCCACGCCGACGTGAACCACGCGCCCGTGTACTCCCACGCGTTGCCGTCCGCCTTCGTGATCGTCGCAGGGTTGCCGTACCAGTTATAGGCGACGTTCGACTGCGACACGGCGCCCGCCTCGAAGCCGCTGCCCGGATACGCGGCGGCGCTGACGGTCCCCATGTTGTCCCAGTTGAAGCCCGCGTAGCCGGCGTCGATGGGCAACGACTCGTCGCCCGACAGGTCGTCGAAATGGATGACCGTCGCATGCGCCAGCGCGCAGGTCGCCATGGCCAGCAGGCCGATGATCGTCTTCTTCATGTCCATCCCTTTCAGTGTGCGATGCCGGCGACTTCGGCATCGCTCAGGGCCGCGTTATAGATGCGCAGTTCGTCGATCGCGCCCTTGTACGGCGTGTCCCAGTAATTCACGCCCAGCGCGAAGGTGCCGGTCGTCGTCGTGAACACGTTCGGGAAGTTCGTGCCGGAGAAGCGCTTGACGCCGTTCACGTACACGTTGACGGCGCCATTGTTGACGGTGAACGCCACGTGCGACCACTGGTTCACGGGGATGTTCATGCCCAGTCCCGCGTCGTACCAGGCGGCGCCCGACCACAGCATCGACGCGCCGCCCACGCCGCCATGCCCCATCGGCAGGAAGCTGACCCACGAATCCGTCGTGCGCGCGCCGAAGAACGTCGTCGTGAACGCCGTCAGTTGCGCGGGTTTCAGCCACATCGCGACGGTGTACGTGTTCGACGAGATCAGGCCGTTCGGCAGGCGCACGCCGGTCGCGCCGTCGAACACGGCCGCGTTGCCGCGCATGCCGGCGCCGTACGTCAGGCTGCCGCCCGCCGTGTCGATCTTGCCGCCGCTGACCGAGCCAGCCGCGAAGGCGCCGTTCGAATCCGCGAGATTGCCGTCGAAGGCGTAGTACGCGACGAGACCGCCCAGCTTGCGCACGGTGACGGTGAACGTCTTCGTCAGGGTGGCCGTGCCCTTCGTGATGCGCGCGGTCAGCGTGACGTTCACGGCGCCGCTGGCCGGCGTCGTCACGACGCCCGTGTTGCTGACCACCGCCGGGTTCGACGACGTCCAGCTGATGACGGCATTGCGGGCCGCGCTCGTCGGCAACGCGAGGTTACCCGTGACGGCGGTCGTGGCGCCGAGGCTCAGCTCATTGTAGATGGCGGTCGCGACCTGCATGTCGGTGCGCGGGATCAGGCGGCTGCCGAAGATGGCCACGCCTTCGCGCGACGACGCGGTGAACGTCGTCACGTACGACTTCGACGTCTCGTCCCACTGCGTCAGCAGCACGCCCTTGTACGTCGACGCGCCCGGCAGGTTGATCTCCACCTGGTTGGTGCCCATCCTGCGCCACGTGCCGGTCACTGCGCCGGTGATGCTGCCGTTGGCGTTCAGCGTGATCAGCTGCGACTTCTTGATGGTCGCCGTGATGTCCTTGCCGTGGTTGACGTACAGGTAGTCGCCAAACACGAATTCCGGACGCACGGTCGCCGCCGTCTCGTTCGCGTAGCGGTACGGCGCCACGACGGGCCAGCCGTCCGCGTTCATGAACATCTGGTGCACGCGCACCTCGTGCTGCTCGCCGCGTTCCGGGAAGCGCGTGTGGAAGATCAGGAAGTGCTTGCCGGTCGCCGGGTCGTACCAGGCCGAGTTGTGGCCCGCCGAGACATAACCCGTGCCGATGCCGGTACCCGCCTCGCCCAGCTTGCGCTCGAACAGGAAGTTACCCATCATCTTGACGCCGTAGGGCGCGATCGACGCGTCGTCGAACAGCGGCTTGCCCGGATCCGACTTCACGTTCGCCATCGCATTGCCCTGGGCGTCGTAGTACGGACCGTCCGGATTGGTCGAGCGCGCGACGCGCATGTTGTAGCCGCCGTTGGCATCGAGGCCGCCGAACGACGTGAACAGGTAGTAGTACGACGTGGCCGGGCTGTACATGATGTACGCGCCTTCGATGCGGGAGTGGTTGCCGCCCGTGAGGCGCTTGCCGTAGCCCTGGTTCGGATACGGGAAGCCGGTGGCGGGGTTCATCTGCATGATGAAGATGCCGCCCGAGTACGAGCCGTAGACCATCCACAGCTTGCCCGCGTTGTCGAAGAAGACGTTCGGGTCGACGGTGTTCGGGTGCTTCAGCGCGTCGTAGACCGTGCCGTCGTAGCTCGCCTGGCCCCACATGCCCGACTTCAGGATCACGCCCTTGTTGACGTACGGGCCTTCCGGACTGTTCGCGACGGCGATGCCCAGCGCGGACCGGGGCGCGTCGCCCTGGCAGGCGTCGTAGTACATATAGTACTTGCCGTCCGCGAGCTGGCGCACGTCCGGCGCCCACAGGGTCGTCGTGTTCGCCCATGCGAAGGTCTCGGCCAGCTCCGTGTAGACATTCTTCGAGCCGTTCAGGAACAGCGGATTGGTGGCGCTGACGCCGTCCGTCATCTGCGTCCACTTCATGAGGTCCTTCGACTTGGCCGACGCGAGGTGCGAGCCGAACACGTAGAACGTGTCGCCGGCCTTGAGCACCGACGGGTCGTGCACGGACGCGTTCTGGAACGTGGGGAGCGTGGCGCCCGCCTGGGCAAATGCATTGGCGGCGATGAAGCAGGACGCGAATAGCGCGCCCAATCCCGCCAGGGACAAGGGTTTGTTCACTGTAGTCTCCGTCTAATAATTATGGTTGCGGACGGAGAATGCGGCATTTTCAAATGCTTTGCAACAGGGTCGGCAGCGCATCTAAGTCACTGATTCGACCGGATAATTTACAGATTTCAGCAGAGAAACAACTGCGATTCCAAAAAAACGGATTTAAGGTCGCAAATAAAAAATATGATGATCGATGAGGGAATCCGCGATAACTTTTTTTGGAATGGAATCGATTCGAAAACCAAAAAAGATATCGCAGGTTTTTTTGCGTTTTACAAAAAATATTTTGCGGCCAGCGTGCCGTCGCGGCCCAGCACGTACCGGTCGAAGTCGCGCGCGAGGAACAGGCTGCCCGTGTACACGCCGCGCGCCTCCGCCTCCAGCGCACCCATCGACAACGGCCCTGCGCCGTCCTGGTAGCGGGGACTGAAATGGGTCAGCACGAGGTTCGGCAACCGGGCCGCCTGCGCCATCCGCGCCACCCGCAGCGCGGAGCTGTGCATCGGCCCCGGCCCCACTTTCACTAGCACCTCTTCCGTGTAGGTCGCCTCGTGGATCAGCACCTCGGCCGTGCGCGCCGCCTCCAGCAGCAGCGACGGGTCGTCGTTGTCGCCGCCCACGATGACCGTGCGCACCTTGCGCGGCGCCAGCAGCCAGTCGGCCGCATGCAGGACGCGGCCGTCGTCCAGCACGGCATCGAGGCCCTGCTGCAGTGCGCCCCAGACGGGGCCCGGCGCGATGCCGGCCGCGCGCAGGCGGGCCGCATCCAGCTTGCGCTCCACCGTGCGCTCCGTGAAGCGGTACGCCCAGGACGGCATCCGGTGCGACAGCGCGATGGCGTCCACGGCCAGGTCGGGCAGGACGGGCGCGCCGGCGAGGCCGTCGACGGCGATGTATTCGAGCGGATACGGCAGACCCAGTTCGCTCGTCGCCATCACGCCGCCGATGAAGGTGCGCAGCGCCGGCGGGCCGACGAGGGCCAGCGGGGCCGTGCGGTTCAGCATGCCGGCGCTGGCCAGCAGGCCGGGCAAGCCGTAGCAGTGGTCGCCGTGCAGGTGGGTGATGAAGATGGCGCGCAGGTCGTGCAGCGATAGCGTCGTATTCAGGATGCGGTGCTGCGTGCCTTCGCCGCAGTCGACGAGCGACCAGCCCCCGCCCGGCCCCCGGAGGGCCAGGCCGCTCACGTTGCGGGTCTTGCTCGGGGTGCCGGACGAGGTGCCGAGGAACTGGAATTCCATGCTGGATGGGCCAATCAGTGGTTTCGGTCCGATTATGCCCCGTTTCGGTCGGCCCCAAGGCGGTTTCGTCGCAGCCGGGTTGCCGCCGCCCGCCCCCGGCGGCACAATTCCGGCATGAATACTTTCACCCGCTTCTTCCCGCCGGCGCCGGGCACGCACCGGCCGCTCCTGCGCCGTATCGCCGACGACGTCGGCCTGACCGTCATCGTCTGCGTGCTGATCGCCGTCCTGATCACGCTCGTCAACGGCAGGACGTTCGAGCTGTACGACCAGATGGTGTACTCGCTCTGCGTCGGGCTGGTGGGGCTGGTCGTCCTCGACGGCCTGCGCTTCACCCTCCTCGACGATCCCGCGCGGCGCCGGCGCTGGCTGGTGCCGTGCGTCGTGGCGCTCGTCATGATGGCGCCCGTCGCGCATCTTTCCGGCATCTCGCTGGGGAGCCTGATGCTGGGCCGGCCGCTGCCGAACTTCGCCGACTACCCCAACGACCACGGCGAGAAAGGCATGGTCGGCCTCACATTCCTCGCCATCTGCGCGATGGCCCTCCTGATCCTGAACCGCGAACGGGTCGAGCGCATCAAGCTGGAACGCACCGAGGCCAAGGCGCGCGCCGAGACCATCGAACGCCAGGCCCTGCAGGCGCAACTGCGGCTGCTGCAGGCCCAGATCGAGCCGCACATGCTGTTCAATACGCTGGCGAACCTGCAGGGCCTGATCGCCATCGATCCGCAACAGGCGAGCCAGATGCTGGACCACCTGATCCAGTACCTGCGCGCCACCTTGTCCGCCACCCGCGCCGAAACGACGACGCTGGCCCAGGAATTCGAGGCGGCCGAAGCCTATCTCGGCCTGATGGCCGTGCGCATGGGTGCGCGCCTCGCGTACCGCTGCATCCTGCCGGCCGAACTGCGCAGCGCGCGGCTGCCGGCGATGCTGCTGCAGCCGCTCGTGGAAAACGCCATCATCCACGGCCTCGAGCCGAAGATCGAAGGCGGCACCGTGACCGTGGAGGCGAGCGCGCGCGCCGGCCTGCTCGAGATCTGCGTCTGCGACACGGGCCTCGGCCTGGACGACACGCAGACCGCGGCCAAGGGCACCGGCGTCGGCGTGACGACGACCCGCGAACGCCTGCAGGTGCTGTACGGCGCGCGCGCCGCCCTGACCCTCATTCCCGCCCAGCCGCACGGCGTGCTGGCCCGATTGACGCTTCCCCTGGAGACCGCATGAGCATGACCACACCCGCGACCGTCCGCGCCCTGATCGCCGAGGACGAACCGATCCTCGCCGCCACGCTTGCCGCGACGCTGCGGCGCCTGTGGCCCGAACTCGAGATCGCCGGCACCGCGCCGAACGGCGTCGCCGCCGTGCAGCAGACGCTGGAACTGCAGCCGGACGTCCTGTTTTTGGATATCAAGATGCCGGGCCAGACCGGCCTGGAAGCGGCGCAGGAACTGGCCGAGCGCTGGGAGGGTGCGCGTCCGTTCCCGCACATCGTGTTCGTGACGGCGTACGACGATTACGCGGTGCAGGCGTTCGAGCAGGCCGCCGTCGATTACGTGATGAAGCCGGTGAGCGACACGCGCCTGGCGCGCACCGTCGAGCGTTTGCAGGTGCTCACGCTGCGGGACGCGCCGGCCGATGACGGCCTCGCGCAACTCGTCGAGCAGATGCGCGCCCTGCTCCCGGCCGCCGCGGCGCCGGCCGAGCGCCTGACGGTGATCCGCGCGGCCGTCGGCAACATCATCCGCATGATTCCCGTGCAGGACGTGCTGTACTTCCAGGCGCTCGACAAGTACGTGAACGTGGCCAGCGGCGACGGCGACGCGCTGATCCGCCTGAGCCTGAAGGACCTGCTGCCCCAGCTCGATCCGGACCAGTTCCGCCAGATCAGCCGCGGCGCCATCGTCAACATGCGGCATGTGACGAGCGCCAGCCGCGACGACGCCGGCAAGCTGACGCTGCACCTGCGCAACCGGACCGACAAGCTGCGCGTCAGCCCGTTGTTCGCGCACCTGTTCAGGCAGATGTGATCAGCGCACGTCCAGTTGGAACGGCGCGGCCGGCAGGCCGTCGCCACCGAACAGGTTCACGAACGGCGCATCGGCCCACGCATAGCGCACGCGCGTGACGCCAGCCCTGGCCGCACCGGGCAGCACGATCCGGTCGCCGGCGACGCGCGCGTCGGCATAGCGGCACGCCTTGCCCGCGCACACCTCGAAACCGATCGCGCGGTCGGCCGAATACGTCTTGAGGCCGCCGCCCGTGTCCCGGAACGTCACGACGATGTCCTTGCCCTTGCGCGCCGCCGCGACGGCAGTGGGGCTGCCGGGCGCCGTCTTCGCGCCGTACGCGACGGCGCGCGCCGCGCGCGCGAGACGCTCGCCGACGACCGTCTTCTGGGTCGGGTGGATGTCGAAGCGGTCGCCCACGTCGAGCGTGACGGCGAGCCCCGCGTGCGGGTCGTGCGCGACGGTGTCGGCCTGCGCCGCGCGCAGCTCGGCCCATTGGGAAGCGCCCGGCTGTGTTGCGGTCGCGCCGTACGACGTCAGTTGCACGACGAGGAAAGGCAGCGCGGGCTGGCCGAAGCGCTGGCGCCAGTCGCGCATCAGCATGGGCAACAGGCTGCGGTATTCGTCCGCCGCGTCGGCGTTCGCCTCGCCCTGGTACCACGCCGCCAGCTTGAATTTATAGCCGACCAGCGGCGCGATCATGCCGTTGTACAGCGTCGTGTAGCTCGTCAGCATGTCCCATGGCGCCGGCGGCACGGCGAGCCCCTTCAGCGCGCTGCCGCGCCGGATCTTCCACGCGGCCGGCAGCGGGATCGCCTGGCCGTCGCTCAAACCGATGGTGCGGTTGGCCGGCGCGCCCGTCATGCCGCCGCTGCCCAGCACGCGCATGACGATCACGTTGCGGCCCGGCTGGAACACGCCCGCCGGCACCGTATAGTCGCGCCCCAGCCAGGCCAGCCCGGCGCCGCCCACGCGCTGGCCATTGACCCAGGTGGTGTCGTACGTGTCGACGGGGCCCAGGTGCAGCGCGTTCGCCGCCCGCGCCTGCGCATCCGTCAGCATGACGGTCGTGCGGTACCACGTCACGCCGTCGACACCGGAGCCCGCCGGCGTCACGCTCTCCCAGGCGCTGTCGTCGAAGTCCGGCGCGACAAAGGCGCGCTGCGCGGCCGTCGCCGGGTCGTGCGCGCGCCACCAGGCTTCCGTGCGCGCATCCTGGGCGCGCTGCGCGGCCGCGGGATCCGTGCCGTATTGCGCCACGAGGTCGATGCCCGTCTTGTAGTCGCCGAAGGTGCGCAGCGACTCGGCCCCGATCCAGCCCTGGATCGTCGTGCCGCCCCAGCTGGCCTGGATGAAGCCGACCGGCACCTTGTAGTCCGCCTGCAGCGAACGGGCCATGTAGTAGCAGACGGCGGAGGCGTCGCCGATGGTGTCCGCGTTCATTGGCGTCCAAGCGGCCGGCGCGAGGAGGTCGTCCTGCGGCGCCAGCGCGCTGTTGCGCGGGACGTTCAGGTAACGGATGCGGTCGTTCTGCGCGGTATAGGTGGCGCCGATGGCGTTCGTCGACGCGCGCTGGAGGAATTCCATGTTCGACTGGCCCGAGCACAGGTAAACGTCGCCGAGCAGGATGTCGGCGCGGCTGACTTCCCGCCCCTCCGAGGCCACGGTCAGCGCGTACGGCCCGCCCGCGGGCTGCGGCGGCAGCTGCACCTTCCACTTGCCCTGCGCGTCGGCGCTGGCGCTCGCCGCCTGGCCGCCCAGGGTCACCGTGACCTTGCCGCCCGCGCCCGCCGTGCCCCACACGGCAATGGGCTGGTCGCGCTGCAGCACGGCGTGGTCGGAAAAGATACGGGCGAGGCCCAGGTCGGCCGCGTGCGCCGGCACGCAGGCGGCGAGTGCGAGCAAGAGGAAGGTCTGCTTCATGATGTGTCGTTTCGATGAAAAAAAAGACCGCCGCGGCCGGTGCCGCGGCGGTCGATACTGCTCAGTTAGTATAGATCACGCCACGGCCGTTGCCGCTGAAGTAGACGCGTCCGTACGTGTTCCAGTCCCCCGCGATCACGCCGATGCCGGCGTACTGGTGGGCGTCATCGTTGAAGCGCGCCCAGGTTGCGCCACCGTCGTCGGAGTGCCAGATGCCCCACACGCCGCCCCGCGTGCCCACGACGTAGACCGCGGCCGAGTACGACGAGCCTGCCTGCGCCTTGCCCAGCGCGATCCTGGTGGCGCCTTGCAGCGCCCCCGTCGAGCCGCTGGCGGCGACCGTCGCGAAGCCGGAGAGCTTGGTCCAGCTCGCGCCCGAATTGGTCGAGTGGTACACGGCGTTGCCGTCGGCCACCCACAGGTCGCCCGAGGCGTTGGGATTGCCCACCATCGTCGTGAGCCCGAAGTCGTTCGGGGCGAAGTTCGCCGCGACCGAACCCTGGACCAGCGCGAACGAATGGCCGCCGTCGGTCGACTGGTAGACCTTGCCCGTCGTGCCGTTCCACCACGCGCCGCCGCCATCGAAGGCGTAGACCTTGTTCGGGCTCTGGCGGTCGACGACCAGGCGATAGGCGTTATTCAGGCCGCCGTTGGGCGTGGGCAGGCCGCTGGCCTGGGTCCAGCTCGCACCGTTGTTCGTGGTCCAGGACGGGATCGAGTTGGCGGGCGCCCAGACGATGTTGTTGCGCGAGGTCGTCACCATGCTCACCGTGTCGGCGAAGTTGGTGGAGGCGCCGGCGGGGAGCGATGCGAAGTTCGACCACGTGTTGCCGCTGTCGCCGGACCAGGCGCCGTAGGGGACCGTCGGCGAGCCGGAGACGATGCCGGCAGCGACGATGTAGTTCGGATCGGACCACAACACGTCGGCGGCGTCGCCGTTGCCCCAGGCGCTGTTGGGCGTCCGGGTCGGCGTCGTCGCAAGGTCCGTCTGGACCCAGTTGCCGATATCGCCCGCGCTGTTGACGAACTTGTACGACGCACCGGCCGGCGGCGTGACGAGCGCCAGGGTCGCGGTTTCCTCGAGGTTGTTGACCGGAGCGTCCCAGCTCGGGTTGGTGGCCGACGCGTTCCAGGTTTCCCAGACGCCGCCGCCGTGGATGTGCAGGATGTGATCCTTGTTGGTCGGATCGATCTCGATGTCGTCCACCCAGCCCCTGTACCCGCCGCCCCAATGCGTCATGCCGTCCGCGATTTCGCGCCAGGTCCCGGGGGCGCCGCCGTTGTCGGACAGCTGGACGACCGGCTGGCCGGCGCTCCAGGTACCGGTCACGGCCAGCGCGATGCGGGCCGTCGAGCCGGTGCCGAAGACGGACACGCCGCCGTAGCCGCCCTGCGTGGTGGTGGCGAGCTGGGTCCAGGACTCGTTGAAGCTCACGCCGCCGAAGCGGTAGAGGTAGCCGGGACCGCCGGCGCCCTGCCCGGCGTTCTGGTTGAACACCACGTAGTAGTTGCCGTCGCTGGTGCGCACCATGTGCGGGACGTAGTAGCCGGACACGCTGGACGGCACCGCCACCGGCGTCCACGAGGCGCCGCCGTTGACGGATTTGTACATGGTCGAGGTCAGGCCCGCCTTCTGCACGTAGTCCGGCGCGATGGCGGCGTACATGATCCACGTCGTCGCGCCGCCGCCCACGTTCGAGTTGTCGAACATGATCTGCTCGACGCCCACCGGAGAACTACCCAGCCCCTGGATCTCGCTGGCCGACAGCACCTTGCTCGACAACCCGGTCTGGGTCCAGGTCTGGCCTGAGTTCGTGCTCTTCCACAGGCCGGCCGTGCGCGAGGCGTAGAACAGCGTCGACGGGTTGGTGGGGTCGGCCTTCAGGCGTTCGCCGATGGCGCGGGCATTCTCGTTGCCGCCCACCGGGAACGGCAGGTCGTAATGCGTCCAGCTGGCACCGCGGTCGCCCGAGACATAGATGCGGCCGTTGATCGGGGTGCCTTGCCAGTCGTGCGACGTGATGCCCGTGACCAGGTAGACCTTGTTGTCGTTGGTCGGATCGACGGCAATGCTTTCGACGCCGTGGTAGGCGCCGTCGCCTCCGCCGAACCCGATGCCGTCGGTGATGGGCGTCCACGAGCCGCCCCCGTTCCAGCGGTAGGCGCCGCCGACGTCGGTACGGGCGTACATGACGTTGTAGCTGGTCGGATGGTAGATGAGGCCGGTGACGTAGCCGCCGCCGCCCCACTTCACGCTCGTGTAGCTCGTGGCCGAGCCGACGGTGGCGGCGAGGACGGGGCCTTGCGCCGTGGCCGATGGGCCGGCGGTGCGGTCGCCGCCGCTGCAGCCCGCGACGAACGCCGCAACCGCGGCCGAAATGATGAACAGGTGCTTCCGATGCATGAGATCTCCTCTATTGGATTGGCTGAGAACGTAGCTCCGCCGTCCTGGCTGCGCCCGCATGCGTGTGCCGGCACTCGTTATGGTGACTACTGTGTCGTTCTCTTGGACATCCCCGATCGGAACACATTAATGTGCTGTCTCGTTTTTATTAACAAACATTAAAGAGTTTAACGCCCGTATTTTTCAACTGTCAACACAACTCACGGTTACAGGAGACGTAACAGGAAATGAACGACAAAACCGCTGCAGATCGTTCCCGTACTGCAGCGGTCTTGGTTTGCCTCAAGGTCGTATTGCTCAGTTGCTGTAGATGATGCCGCGGGCGGCGCCGTTGACGTAGAGCCGGCCGTACGTGTTCCAGTCGCCCGCCATCACGCCGGAGTCGCCGAACTGGTGGTTGTCGTCGTTGAAGCGCGCCCAGGTGGCGCCGCCGTCGTCGGAGTGGAAGATGCCCCACTGGCCGTTCAGCGTGCCTTCCACGTAGATCGCGGCCGAGTACGACGCGCCGGCCAGTGCCTTGCCCAGCGCGACCTTGGTGGCGCCCTTCGTGCCGTTGGCGGACGCGAACGAGCCGACCTGCACCCAGTTCCAGCCCGAATTCACCGAGTGGTACAGGGCATTGCCGTCGGTCACCCAGATGTCGCCCTCGGCGTTCGGGTTGACGACCATGGCCGTGTCCCCCCAGGCGTTCGGCGCCATGGCCTGCGCACCCCACATCCCGCTCAGCCCGAAGTTATGGCCGCCATCGTACGAGATGTACACCTTGCCCGGCTCGCTGCTCCACGGCGCACCGCCGGAATCGAACGCATAGACCTTGCTCGGATTCACGCGGTCCGCGACCACGCGATAGGCGCGCTGGAAGCCGTTCCAGACGGCGGTGAACGCCGGCAGGTTGGTCGCGGTCCAGCTTGCGCCGCTGTTCGTGCTGTACGACGGCACCGCATCGGGCGGTGCCCAGACCAGGTTGTTGCGCGACGTGACCGCGATGCTCTGCACGTGGCTCTGGCTGGCCGCGGCGCCGGTCGGCAGGGACGCGAACTGGTTCCAACTGCTGCCGGCGTCGCCCGACCAGAACGCCTTGACCGTGTGGCCGTTCTTGTTGTCGACGCCGGAGGCGGCGATGTAGGTCGGGTCGGACCACGCCAGGTCGGCCGCGTTACCGCTGCTCCACCAGTTCATGGGGCCGCGCGTCGGCCGCGTCGCGAGGTCGGTCTGCGCCCAGGTGCCGATGTCGCCCGCACTGTTGATGAACTTGTAAGGCGCGCCGGCCGGCGCCGTGACGAGGGACAGCGTGACGGTCTCCTCGAGGTTGGCGACCTTGGGACTCCAGGTGGGCGTGCTGGCCGAGGCATTCGTGGTTTCGCAGATGCCGCCGCCGTGGATGTGCATGATGTGGTCGCGGTTGGCGGGGTCGATCGCGACGCCCTCGACCCAGCCGGCGCAGTCGCCCGCGGCGATGCCGGTATGCGGCATGTTGGCTTCGGCTTCGTGCCAGGCGAGGCCGTCGTTATCGGACAACTGGATGAGCTGGTTCGAGTCGGCCCAGCCGGTCACGCCCAGGGCGATGCGGGTCGTCGGGCCGGTGCCGGACACGGACAGGCCGGCGAAGCCGACGTTGGCGTCGAACTTGAGCTGGTTCCAAATGCCATTGTTGCTGGCGCCGAACTTGTAGAGATAGCTGGGACCGCCGGCACCCTGGGCCTGGGCGCCCGCGGCCGTATCGGGATGCGCGCGGAACGCCATGTAGAAGTTGCCGTCGGCCGAACGCACGACGTGGGGAATATCGTAGCCGGCCACGTTGGACGGGACCGCGACGGGCGCCCATGTGGCGCCGCCGTTGGTGGACTTGTACAGGGTCGAGGTCAGGCCCGCGGCCTGCGCGTAGTCGGAGGCGACGGTGGCCCAGACGATCTGGGTCGGCGACGCGTTCTGGCTCTGCACGAACGGGGTATCGAAGATGATCTGCTCGACGCCATACAGGTTCGGCCCCTTGAGCACCGTTTGGGTCGAGAAGCCCGTGACCTGGTTCCAGGTATGGCCCGAGTCCGTGCTCTTCCAGATGCCGGACTTGCGCGAGCCGTACATCAGCGTCGTCGGATTCTGCGGGTCGACCGCCAGGCGTTCGCCATAGGCCCGGGCGTCGTCGTTGCCGCCGATCGAGAATGGCAGGTCGTAGTGCGTCCAGGTGTTGCCGCGGTCGCTGGAGATGTAGATGCGGCCGGGCGTGTCGTTGTTCACGCTGTCGCCGGTCATCATGTAGACGAGCTGGTCGTTGTTCGGATCGAGGGCCAGGCTTTCGACGCCGTGGAACCGGCCTTCGCCGCCGCCCCAGCCGATGCCGTCGGTGATGGGGATCCACTTCGCCGCGGCAGCATCCCAGCGGTAGGCGCCGCCCACGTCGGTGCGGGCGTACAGCAGGCTCGCATTGCGCGGGTGGTAGACCAGGCCGGTGACGTAGCCGCCGCCGCCCCACTTCACGCTGGTCCAGCTGGTGGCCGAGCCGACGGTCGCGGCGAGGACCGGGGCGGCCGTGCCCGTCGCGCCGGGCGTCGTGCTGCCGCCGCTGCAGCCGGCGAGGAGTGCTGCGAGCAAGGCCGGGATGATGATGTTCGGTTTCCGTTTCATGATGTCTCCAGTGTTATTAGACGGAACATTAACGCTTTGCGCAAAAGAGTTAATGAACCTTAACGCAGTCTAATGCTCACACTTTTCCACTGTCAACAGAAATAAAAAAGGCGGCCGAAGCCGCCTGAAACATCTGCCGTCAGCAGAGGAGAGAGACCTGGTCCGCGTCAGAACGAATAACGCATCTGGGCCGTGTAGCGCGGGCCCGTCACGTACGCGCCGCGGATCTTGAAGCCGACGCCCTGCTGCATCAACTGCTTGTACATGGCGTTGTTCAGGTTCTGCGCCTCGAGGCCGAACGACAGGTTCTCGGTGATCTTGTAGAAGATCGACGCATCCACCTGGCCGTAGGCATCCGACCACGTCGGCAGCGCGTACTGCACGTTGTGCTGGCCGAACGTCGGGCTGGCCGGGTTGGTGTCGGTGCCGTCGCCGCCGTTCGTGCCGTTGGCGTTGATCGCCTGCAGCGACTTCGAACGCCAGCTGTACGCCACGCGGGCCGAGATCGGACCACGGTCGAACAGCAGCGCCAGGTTGTACGAGTTCTTCGACAGGCCGTTGAGCGGCAGGTTGCCGAAGGTCTTGCCGTCCACGTCGCAACCGTTCAGGTTCAGGTTCAGGTTGTCCGCGCCGCTGCCGCCCGAGCAGTACGCCTGGTACACCGGGTGGAACAGGTCCTGGCTGCTCTTCACGTACGTGTAGTTCGCCTGCACGCCGAAGCCCGCGAGCCAGCCCGGCAGCATGTCGAAGTACTGCTGGTAAGCCAGTTCGATGCCCTTGGCCGTGCCGTTCGCGCCGTTCACCGGCCCCGTCGTCACGAAGTCATGCATCGTGCCGTTCACGTCCGGCAGCGCGAAGTTGTAGCTCTGGTTGATGATCACGTCGCTGAGCTTCTTGTGGAACAGCGCGGCCGTGAACGAACCGGTCGGCGCGAAATACCACTCGGCCGTGATGTCGGCCTGCTTGGCCATCGTCGGACGCAGCATCGGATTGCCGCTGCCGGTGCCGGTGAGGCTGACGTTGCTGACGTTGACGATGTTGGTCGCGGTGTTGGTGCTCGTGGTGGTCGCTTCCGACAGGTTCGTGTAGGCCTGCAGTTGCGAGAAGTCCGGACGCGACATCGCCTTGCCGTACGCGAAGCGGAATTGCAGCTTGTCCGACGCCTTCATGCGCAGGTTCAGCGTCGGCAGCACGTTGCTGTACGAATTGTCGAAGTCCTGCTTCTGCTGGAAGTTCGGGATGTTCGGGATCGGCACGCCGGTCACCGTGGCGCCGGCCGGGATGCTCGGGGCCGTGAAGCTGAACACCGTGTAGCCGTGGGCGACCATGTTCGTCTTCACGTAGCGCACGCCGATGTTGCCGTCGATCGGATATTTCAGGTCGTCGAAGCCGAAACGCAGCTGCGTGTACAGGGCCTTGCTGCGCTCCTGCTGGTCGTTGGTGCCCGACGGATCGGTGCCGAACGTCGCCGGTTTCCAGGCGCCGCAGCTGTCCAGCGTGCCGCCGCTGCGTTCGGCGCACAGCACGTTGTAATACTGGTGCAGCTGCGAATACGTGCCCGGATAGCCGTCGGCCAGCGACGTGTTCGGGAACACGACGGCCGGCACCGACGCCTTGCCGTTGAAGAAGTTCGGGAACGTGTTCAGGTGCGTGCCGGCGGAGAAGCGTGGATCGCCCAGGTAGGCCAGCTGGGTCAGCGGCTGCCACGAACCGACCGGGCCCACCTGCCACGGCTGGGTGATCGCCGCCCAGTTATAGCCCGGCACGGAGTTGATCGTCGTCGCATCGCGGTCGGTCAGGCGCACGCCCACGCGCAGGTCGCGCAGCACGGGGTGGTCGAACTCGTACTTGACGTCGGTTTTCCAGGCCTTTTCGTTGGCGACGCTCGCATCCTGGTGCTCCATCGTGAAGCCCCAGTAGTAATTGTTCGCATTGGCCATGTACGCCTTGGTGGCGTCGTCGAACGTCAGGCGGGCCGGCGTCGCGCTCATGTCCATGCCCATCTGCGGGATCTGCAGGCCGGTGGCGACCGTCGAGTCGAAACTGCCGGTGGTGGCGCGCACCTTCTGCAGGTCGGTCGTCACGGTCCACTGGCTGTTCAGGCGCCAGCGCAGGTTCCACGAAATGTCGGTCGTGGCCGACTTGCGCGTCGAGGTGCGGGTGTCGTCGTTGAAGTTGACGCCGCCGTCGGTCGGATCGGTGAGCACGCCGCTGATCATGGCGCCCTTCGGATCGAACTTGCCGTTCGCGACCTGCAGGTTGTACGGGCTGGACTGGCCAAAGATCGCCTGCTCGTCCCATTTCATCTTGTAGCGCGACTTGAAGTAGGTGAGCGACGACTGGACGTTGCTGTTCGGCTTCCACTGGAACGCGGCATAGGCGCCGTCGCGCTTGCGGTCGAATTCCAGCGAACGGAAGCTCGCGGCGTTCGGCACCCAGACCGTCTGGCCGGGCACGACGTCGGTGCGCGGATAATAAGGCGAGACCTGGAAGGCGTCGGTGCGGGTGCCGCTCTGCGACGTGGCCAGGTCGAACAGGGCGCCGAATTCGCCGAAGCGCGTCTTCCAGCGGTCGGAGAACATCATCGAGTACGACGGCTGGGGCTTGCCCTTCTTCAGCGTGGAATACGTATCCTGCGCCGAGACCGACATCTTGCGGCCCTTGAAGTCGAACGGCATCGCGGTGCGGAGGTTGATCAGGCCGGAGATGCCGCCTTCGATCTGTTCGGCCGACGGGTTCTTGTAGACGTCGATGCCGGCCATCAGCTCGGGCGGCACGTCTTCGAAATTCAGCGAGCGGCCGCCGTTGGCCGAGAACGAGTCGCGGCCGTTCAGCTCGGAACGGACGTAGCTCAGGCCGCGGACCATCACGCCCGAACCTTCGACCGAATAGTGTTCCGGGTCGCCCTTGGCCATGGTGCGGTCGATGGTCACGCCGACCACGCGCTGCAGCACCTCCGTGACCGAACGGTCCGGCAGTTTGCCGATGTCGTCGGCAACGATCGAGTCGACGACTTCGTCGGCGTTCTGCTTGATTTTCTGGGCATTTTCCAGCGAGGCGCGCTGGCCGACCACGATGACCGACGTGGTCCCGTTGTCGGTGGCGGGGGTGGTTTGTGCGTATGCCATGCCGCTGGCGAGCAGCACGACTTGAGACACGCCGACGGCGATAGCCGTTTTCCTGAACTGGTTCACATCATCTCCTTGGTTTGTAATGCGCCGTCGACGCGGCGTGAAACATTGTTAACGAATATGCGCCTTAAATTAATGTGGCATTAATTAAGTCTACGCCGCAATGTTTTTGCTCGTCAAATTAAATAGTGACAATGTTCATCGATGTGGCCGGATAGATACGCGCGAAAACTCACACGCCGGGCCGAGGCGCGACGGCGCAAGGAACAACAGGAGGAATCAGGGACGGCGGGCGGCCGCGACGAGGCGCTGCATCGTCGCGCGGGCGGTGATGCGGTCGTCGTGCCAGTAGGCGCTGACGGCTTCGCGCATGGCGTCCTCGACCGTGGGCGGCAGGGCCATGGAGATGCTGGGGACGAGTGTGCCGCCACGGGAGGCGGCCTCGAAGGCGGCGGCCGACTGCTTCGCGCAGCGGTCGAATTTCTTGAGGTCGACGCCCTGGCGCACCGGAATCGACCCTTTGACGAGGTTGAATTCCTCCTGCACGCCGGGCGCCAGCAGGTCGGCGGCGAAGTCCTGCTGGGCGCGGGTCTTGGCGGGGCTGTTCACCTTGAACAGGGCGAACGAGTCGACCGTATAGGCATAGGACTTGGCCGTCCCGGGCGCGGGCACGCAGGCGAACTCCAGGCTGCCGCTGCGCTGCGCCGTCTGGAAGATGGGCTTGGCCCAGTCGCCCATGAACTGCATGCCCGCCTCGCCGTTCGCCAGCCGCGACGCCGCCACGTTCCAGTTGCGTCCCATCGCGGCGACGTCGGTGTACGGCTTGATGCGGCGGAACGTCTGCAACGCCTGTTCCATGACCGGGCCCGCCAGTGCGCCGGGATCCAGTGCCACGAACGCCTTGCGGTAGAACTCGGGACCGCCGACGCCCAGCACGACGTTTTCGAACAGGAGGAAGTCCTGCCAGGGCTGGCCGCCGTGCGTGACGGCGATATACCCGGCCCGCTTCATGGCGTCGGCCGCGGCGAAGAAGTCGTCCCACGTGACCGGCACCTGGGCATTGGCGCGCTTCAGGATGCGCATGTTAATCCACAGCCAGTTGACGCGGTGGATATTGGCCGGCACGGCGACGTAGCTGCCCTTGTACTTCATGGCGTCGCTGACGACGCGCGGCAGCACCGCGTCCCACTGGCCGGCGCGTGCCGTGGCATCCAGGTTCGCCAGGGCGCCTTCGCGCGCCCATTGCCGGATGACCGGCGCCTTCACCTGGGCCGCGGCCGGCGGATTGCCCGACTGGACGCGCGAGCGCAGCAGGAAGAGCGGAAAGCCGTTCGCGTCGGCCGTCACGGCGAAGTCCTTCCAGGTATGTCCCTGGCGCTGCAAGGTCGATTTCAGCACGTTAACGGCGCGTGCGTCGTCGCCCACGTCCCAGAAGTGGAGCACCTCGAGTTCGCCCGCGTGTACGGCAGTGGCGCACCAGGCGGTAACGAGCGCGATTGCCGTGGCGAAGACTTTCATGGCGTGCATCTTAGCTCGAAACGGTCGCCGATGGTAACGCCGCCACAAATCCGTTAATATTAAGAAATGCAACTTTTACTCGCCGAAGACGACCCCATCCTCGCAAACGGATTGACCGCGCAACTGAAAGCCGCGGGCTTCACCGTCGAACACGCGCCGAACGGCCCGGTGGCGGAATACCTGCTCACCCGGCAGAACTTCGATATCGCCATCATCGACCTCGGCCTGCCCATGGTCGACGGCCTGACGGTATTGAAGAACCTGCGCGCGACCCGGCCCGACCTGCCGGTGCTCGTCCTGACGGCCCTCGACCGGCTCGACAGCCGCGTGGCGGGCCTGAACGCCGGCGCCGACGACTACATGACGAAACCGTTCGAGTTCCCGGAACTGGAAGCGCGCCTGCGGGCGATCCTGCGGCGCGCACGCACGTCGTCGGCGGCGGCGCCCGCCGACGTCGCGCTGTCCGGCCTCCACTTCGACCGGGCCGCGCGGCGCGCCGTCATCCACGGCGAACCAGTCGAGCTGAGCCCGCGCGAAGCGACCCTGCTCGAACTGCTGCTGGTCCATGCCGACAAGGTCGTCACGAAGGAGCAGATCGCCACCGCGTGGGCGGGCGACGGCACCGAGGTCGGCGCGGGCAACACGGCGGAAGTCCACATCCACCGGCTGCGCCGCAAGCTGGAAGGTTCGGGCCTCGAGATCCGCACCGTCCGCGGGCTCGGCTACCTGCTGGCCGTCGAGCGCGCCGATGGACGACCGGCCTGAACGGGGAACCCGCACGCTCTCCCTGCGCCGCCAGCTGGTCCTCTGGGTGCTGCTGCCCCAGCTCGTATTGTGGGTCGCGGGCGGCTTCGCCACGTACCGGCTGGCCGTCCGCTACGTCAACCAGGCGGCCGACGCGACCCTGTCCCAGGCCACCCGGGCGCTCGCGCGGCGCGTCAAGCCCATCGGCAGCGGCCTGCTGATCGATTTCCCCCGCGCCGCGCAGGAAGTGCTCGAGACGGATCCCAACGACCGCCTGTTCTACATGGTGAGCACGCCGCCCGGTGAATTCATCCTCGGCAACAACAGCATCCCGATGCCGCCTGCGTCCATGCGGCCGCGCCTGAACGATCCGTATTTCTACGACGGCGAGATCCGGTCCGCCGGTCCGGCCGGCGGGCGCGGCCTCCGGGAATCGATCAAGGTCAGGATCGCGGCGCTCTATCTCCCTTACGCCGCGCCGGAAGGCAAGGAGCAATGGATGCTCGTGCAGGTGGCGCGCAACATGGCGCACCGCGAGGACATCTTCAAGCTGATCCTGATGGACACCCTGCTTCCGCTGTCCGCGCTGATTCCGCTGCTGACGCTCATCGTCTGGATCGGCACCGGCGCCGGCCTGGCGCCGCTGCTGCGCCTGCGCAAGGAGGTCGAGGGCCGCTCGCCGCTCGACCTGGCGCCGCTGCGGATCGAATCGGCGCCGCAGGAAGTCCACTCCCTCGTTCGCGCGCTGAACGCCCTGCTCGCGTCCGTGCGCCAGAACGTGAACGCGCAAAAACGCTTCATCGCGGACGCGGCGCACCAGCTGCGCACGCCGCTGGCGGGCCTGAAGAGCCAGACGGCGCTGGCGATGGCGGCGACCGACGACCCGGCCCTGATCGCGCGGCTGAAACTGGTCGACCAGAGCGCGACCCGGGGCGCCCACCTGATCAACCAGTTGCTGATGCTGGCGCGCGCGGATCCCGAGGCCGCGGCGGCATCCGACAAGGCGCCGCTGGACATGCCCGCATTCGTGCAGGAGATCGTCGCCGAATACGTGCCGCGCGCGCTGCGGGCGCAGGTCGACCTCGGCATGGACGACGCCGAGCCGCCCGCCGCCGCGCCGCTGCGCATCGAGGCCAATGCCCTGCTGCTGCGCGAAGCGCTCACCAACGTGATCGACAACGCGATCAAGTACACGGGCCGCGGCGGCGAGATCACGGTCCGCGTCGCGCCGGACGGCGCCGACGTCCTCGTGACCGTCACCGACAACGGCCCGGGCATCCCGGAAGCGGACCGCGCCCGCGTGTTCGAACGGTTCGTGCGCGCCACCGACCACGGCGAAGGGTGCGGGCTCGGGCTGGCGATCGTGCGCGACATCGTCGCGCAGCACGGCGGCACCGTCGACCTGCAGGATGCACGGCCGCATGGCCTGCGCGTGGCAATCCGCCTGCCCAGGCGGTGATCGGCGCCCCCGGCGGGCGTCCGCCGGTTTATACTCAGGCTCGACATCAACGTATTGACGAACGTGCCCACTCCGACCCCTTCCCCGCGCGACACGCGGCCGCTCGCGGCTGCGGCCATGCTGATCGTCGCTCTCACGGTGACGCTCGCCGGCCTGCTGGTGTCGAGCTACCACGACACGATCGAACGCGAGCAGACGAACCTGCGCAACCTGGCGGAGGCCTTCGCCGCCCAGACCCATTACGCCACGCTCGCGCTGGACCTGGCCCTCGCGCGCGCCGCGGAGCACGCGCCGCAGGACGGCACGGACACGGCGGCCGCCTTGCCCGGCGGCGCGCCCGAAGCGATTCCCGCACGTGTGCGCAGGCTCGGGCCGGACGCGCCGCGCCGCCCGCTCCCTTCCGGCGCGCCGAAGATCGGCATCGCGCTGCCGCCGGACGGCGGTCCCGCCACGATCACCCTGGCGCGGGTGCTGCCCAACGGCCCGGCCGTCATCGAGGCGGACGCCGCCTACTTCCAGCGCATCTTCGATTCCGCCGACCTCGGACACGGCGGCTCCGTCACGCTGCACCAGCGCGACGGCACGATGCTCGTGCGCAGCCCGACGCTGCCCAGGGCCATCGGCCACTCCTTCATCCACACGCCGCTGTTCCAGACGCATTTGCCGCGCGCGGCCGTCGGCGCATTCGAGGCGACGAGTCCCATCGACGGCGTGAGCCGCCTGTACGGCTACAGCGCGGTCGCCGGCTACCCCCTGCTGATCGTCACGGGGCGCGACCTGTCCGACACGCTGGCCGTGTGGCGCGGCTGGCTGTGGATCGCCGTGCTGGCCTGGGCGCTGCTGTCGGTCACGCTGGCATTACTGGCCTGGCGCATGAGCCGCGAGGCGGCGCGCCAGGCCGCGCTGATCGCCCGCCTGCAGGCCAGCGAGCGCCGGCTCGCGGACGGTGCGCGCTACCTGAAGACCATCCTCGATTCGCTCGCCACGCCGCTCTGGGTGCTCGATGCGAAGCGGCGTATCGTCCTGTTCAACCGCGCGTTCCTGCAGTTCACGGGCCGGAACGAGGACGCGGTGACGGGACGGCTCGAAACGGAGGTGCTCGACCCGGCCGGCGCCGATGCGCGCGCCAGGCTGTATGCGGACAGCACGGCCGACGGCGTGCATGCGCTGGAGGCGGAGATCCGCGACGGCAGCGGCGCCACCCGCACCGCGATCCAGCTCGCCGCGCAGCTCAGGAGCGAAGGCGACGCCGTCCAGATCGTCAACAGCCTCACCGACATCACGGAACGCAAGCAGGTCGAACTGCGCCTCGCCTACCTGGCCGACCACGACCCGCTGACCGGTTTGCCGAACCTGAATTACCTGCGCCGCGTGCTGGCGGACGCGCTGCAGGGTGAACAGATCGTCCTGCTGCTGATCGCGCTGGAACGCCAGCAGGAAGTAGCGGACCTGCTCGGCATCGAAGCGGGCGACGACGCCGTGCGCAAGGTCGCCGCGCGGCTCGACGGGCTCGCGCCCGCGGCGCTCTGCGTCGCACGCGTAAAAGCCAACGAATTCGCGGTGCTGCTGCCGGCGGGGCCGGGCCACCGCCCCGTCGACGCCGTCGCGCTCGAACTGCACGCGCTGCTGGCCGAACCCGTGCGCGTGGGCGGGCGCGAGTTCCACCTGGCGCCCGTGATCGGCATCGCGACGTATCCGCAGGATGCCGCGTCCGCCAACGAGTTGATGCGCCTGGCCGACATCGCCAAGCACCGCGCCCGCAGCGACGCGGGCGAACCAGTGCATTTCCATTCCGAGTCCACGCACCTCCAGCTGGACGAGCGGCTCACCATCGAGGAACAGCTGCGGCATGCGCTGGCGCGCGGCGAGCTGACGCCGCACTACCAGCCGAAGGTCGACATCGCGACGGGACAGGTGACCGGTTTCGAGGTGCTGCTGCGCTGGAACAGCCCCGTGCTCGGCCCCGTGTCGCCGGCGCGCTTCATCCCGATCGCCGAGCAGACGGGCCTGATCGTACCGATCGGGACGTGGGTGCTGCGCACCGCGTGCGCGCAGGCGAGCCGCTGGGCGCGCGAGCACGGCATCGCGACCCGCGTCGCCGTGAACCTGTCGATCCGCCAGTTCTACCAGAAAGACCTGTTGAGAGTGATCGCCGGCGCGCTGGACGACGCGGGCCTGCCCCCGCACGCGCTCGAACTGGAGATCACGGAAAGCATCGCGATGAGCCGCGTCGACGTCGTCGAGCGCCTGCTGGGCGGCATCCGCGACCTCGGCGTGGAACTCTCGATCGACGATTTCGGCACCGGCTATTCGAGCCTGGCCTACCTGAAGCGCTTCCCCGTGCAGCGCCTGAAAATCGACCGGGCGTTCGTGCGCGACCTCGGGCGCGACGCCGACAGCGCGGCCATCGTCCGCTCCGTCGTCGCGCTGGGCCACGGCCTCTCGATGCGCATCGTGGCCGAAGGCGTGGAGACCGAGGAGCAGCTAGCGCTGCTGCGCGCGCTCGGCTGCGACGAATACCAGGGCTATCTGTTCGCGCGGCCGATGGACGCCGCCGCCGTGCCGGCCCTGCTCGGCCGCCCCGTCGCGTCAGGCGCGTGAACGCACGGCCCGGCGCGGCCGGCCGCCGGCCGGCGGCAACGGGTGCGCGGGACGCGCCGGTGCCGGGACGTCGGCCGATACGGCCAGGTCCGCCCACGCATCGAATCCCACTTTCAGCACGCGCAGGCGGTCGTACGCACGCTGCAGCGCCGCCCGTCCCAGCACGAGGCGCAGCGGACCGCGGCCGGCGGCCACGGCCTGCATGATGGCCTGCGCGCCGCGCGCGGCGTCGACCTGGGCGGCGCCCCGGCCGAGTGCCGCGCGGCTCACCATGCCATCGTAGTCGGCGATGCCGGCCGCGCGCGGGACGGCCGCGTCGGCGTCGTCACCGCTGCCCGGATCGACGAGCGTGACGCCGATGCCGAGCGGTTCCACTTCATAGAACAGCGCTTCCGCCAATGCTTCCAGCGCGGAGCGCGCGGCATGGCTGAAGCCTTCGAACGCGGGTGCCTGCACGGACGCGCGGGCCAGCATCACGATGTGGCCGGCGCGGCGCGCGCGCATGCCGGGCAGCACGCGGCGCGCCAGATTGATCGGGCCGAACACGTTTTCCTCGAACAGGGCGCGCATGGCGCCCTCCTCGACTTCCTCGATCGCGCCCGGATAACGCTGGGCGGCGCTCGTCGCCAGCACGTCGATGCGCCCGAACCGCCGCTCGGCGGCGACGACGGCCGTGTCGACGCTGGCGGCATCCGTCACGTCCAGCGCGAGTGCCAGCGCGCGGTCCGGATGGCGCTCGACGAGGGCCTGCAGCTGCCCCGGCGCGCGCGCCGCGAGGACGGCATGCTGGCCGGACGCCAGCACGGCCTCCGCCAGTGCTGCGGCGAGGCCGGTGGTGGCGTCGGCGATGAACCAGACGGGTTGCGTGGATTGCGACATCGTTCCTCCTTGCTGCGTGCGGAGTGCCAGACTTTAGGTACTCCAGGAAGATGATTCTAGATGCTCGACGGGTACGGTTCCATGGGCGATTTTCCGAAAGTCTTGCCTAAAATTCCAAGCATCATTCAATCCGCCGGCGGCATGCCATAGTCATCCGGCGCGCCGTCCGGCACGACGTCGATCCGGTCCAGCACGACGCCGGGGTCGAGCGCGTGCACCGCCAGCGTATGCATGCCCGGCGCCAGGCGCCCCGCGCGCCACGTGCGCACCGCCATGTTGGACAGCACGTCTTCCTTCCATTGCTCGCTGCGGCCCACGGTCGTGATGTCGACGACTTCCGGCGCGGCGCCGTCGAGGCTCACGGCAAAGCGCACGCGGTTCGCCGCCGTCAGCGGATGCTCGGGCACCGCGACGAGCCTGAGCTGCACCTCGCCGTCGCCCGCCGTCGCGAAACGATACTGCAGCGGCGCACTGGCCGCCAGGTCGGCGAGCGCGCGCGACGGCAGGTCGAGCCGCGCGCGCATCGCGCCGCCGGACGTGCCGAGGCCCGGCTGCGGCGTCCAGTCGCGCGTGGCCGCGGCGCTGCCGGCGCGCAGCGCGACGATGCCGCCTTCCCCGAAGCGCAGGTTCACGGCCTGCTCTCCGCATTGCAGGGACAGGGCCGGGTCCGCGCCGCCGTCGTAGCGCAGCACGATGCGCTGTTCGTGGCCGTGCGCGGCATCCAGCATGCCGCCGTCCAGGTCCGCCTGCACGGCGCGTGTTCCCGTACGCACGGACCAGCGCGCATCCTGTCCGCCGTAGCTCACCAACGTCACCGTGCGCGTGGCGGGCCGGCCCCGGCGCAGCACGAGCCGGTCGCCGTCGACGGCGAATGGTGCCGGGTAGACGATGCCGCAGCCGCGCCGGCTCGATACGCTCCACGTCGGATACACGGGCTCCGCGAACACGGGCAGGCGGCGCGGCGCGATGTCCATGATGCCGCGCCACTTGCCGTCCGCGAGGCCGTTGTACGCGGCCGCGTCCGCGACGAGCCCCGCATGCGCCGCCCGCGCCTGGCGCACGTACAGGTTGCTGGACGGCCGCTGCTGGCGCGCGTATTCCGCCGCGAGGTCCAGTTTCAATATGCGCGTGTTCAGGTTCGCGCTCGAGCGCACCGGGTACAGCACCAGTTCGAAAAAGGCGTCGCGCAGCCGCGCCGGGATGCGTGCGGCCAGCGCTTCGGCCCGCGTCGTCAGCGCGCGGTAATCCGCGAGCCGCCGCTCCGCTTCGTCGCCGCCCGTGCGCACATAGGCCGTGGTACGCACGGGACGCGTGGGTTCGGTCTGGCTCCAGCCCATGAATTCGGGGCGGCGCTCCCACGCGAGGCGGTAGTACTCGCGCAGGATGGCCGCCGTTTCCGCAGCGTGAACCCGTCCGAACTGCGTGGCGGCCCACGCCTCCAGGTGGCGCGCGGGGTCCTGCCGCAACACGTCGGCGTCGAACGCCGCGTCGAGGAAGTACTGCGTGAGGTATTCGGCCGGCTTGATGTCGCCCACGTTCAGCACCCACAGGCGGCGCGCACCGGTCGCCCACGCGCGCTCCAGCTGGTCGCGGATCAGGGATGGATGCGTCGTGGCCAGCCACAGGTAGTCGTGCGGCCGGCCCCAGTACGACACGTGGTAATAGATGCCCTGCCCGCCCGCGCGCCTGCCCTCCCTGTCCGTCCCCAGTTGCGCGAGATAGCCGTAGTTATCGTCCGGCCACACGAGCGTCACGTCGTCGGGCACGGCCAGGCCGAGGTTCCAGTAATCCAGCACTTCCTTGTACATCGTGAAGGCTTGCGGGATGCGCGCGGGCGGCTTGCCCTGCGCTTCGCCCAGCATCGCGCGCTGAACCTTGAACACGTCCTGCAACGTGTCGCGCGCCTGTTCGGGACTGGCCGCGCCCTCCATCGCGGAATCGTGCACGCCGCGCAGGCCCAGCGACGTCATCGTCTCCATGCCCTTGACTTCGTCGATGCGCGTGCGCCAGTAGTCGACGAGGCGGTCGCGGTTGCGGAACCAGTCGAACGGGCCGCTCTTCCATTCGCGCACGTTATTGCGCATCATCGGCTCCGCGTGCGATGTGCCGACGATGATCGCGTAATCGTCGGCCGTCTGCGCATTGCCGGGAATGGTGTAGAACGGCCGCGTCGATTCGTGCATCGCGGGCCACACGAGGTTCGCCTTCAGGCGCCACAGCAGCTCGAACACGCGCGCATAGGTCTTCGGACCGATGTCGTGGGCCGGGTCGAACGTCCTGGCCGCCCATGGCTGCAGCCCCCAGTCCTCGTCGTTGATGAAGATGCCGCGGTAGGCCACCGCAGGCGCGTGCGACAGCCGCAGCGCGCCGTCGACGGCCGGGCGGTCCAGGTGCGCCGGCGCGACGTCGGCCCACCATTCCCAGGCCGAGACGCCGAGCTCGCGCGACAGGTCGACGACGCCGTACACCGCGCCGCGCCGGTCCGATCCCGCCACGAGCAGCAGCGCACGGCCGTCCGCCTCGCCCGCCACCCGCAGGTAGCGCTCGGACTGGCCGGCCAGCGGCGCCAGGTCCGCGCCCAGCGCCCGCGCGGCCTCCTGCACGAGCGCCGAATCCGCCGTGCCCACGACGACGCAGCGGCGCGGGCAATCCGCCAGTCGCGTCGCCAGCGGGGGCGCGGTGCCGCTCACGCGTTCGAGGTCGCGCGCGAGCATGCCGGCCGCGAGCCGCATCGTGGGCTGGCCGGCGTGGACGATGGTAGTGTCGTGCAGCTCGAACGGCTGGGCGTGAACGAGGCTGGCGGTGAGGGTCAGGATGAGGGCGAGGCGGCGCATGGGCCGACATGGTAGTGCTGCGGCGCCGGCGAAACAATCAAGAAATTGATCATTTGCATTTGACCATCCAGTCCTTCACGCATACACTGCGAATGGTTGCGCTACCATTTAAGATGTTATAACAAATGCGCAGCTGCCTACCAGGAGGAGACTGTGCAAGACATGCATCGCCAGGCCGCACGCCGGCTCGTATCCACGCTCGGCATCGCCGTCGCGGCGAGCCTGCTGCCCGCCCTTTCACCGCTCGCCGTCCAGGCCCGGGCGGCCGACCGCCTGGCGCCACGCCAGCACATCCTGCTGGACGACGGCTGGCGCTTCCACGCCGGCGACCCGGACGGCGGCTCCGCACCGTACCTGTACGACGTCCGGCCGCAAGTGACGGCGTCCGCGGACGGCAAGGTGGCCGACGCCAGGCCCGAGGAAGCGGCCCGGGTCGCGCGCACGGACACGCCCGTGCTGAAGCCCTGGATCCTCCCGAGCGGCAATGCGTTCATCCGCGATCCGGCCCGCCGCTACCGGCGTCCCGCGACGGAACCGGCCGTCGACGCACCGTTCGCGAAGCTCGCGTTCGACGACGGCAACTGGCGCCCCGTCACCCTGCCGCACGACTGGGCCATCGAAGGCCCGTTCCTGACGACGGGCCCGTACGGCGGCATGGGCCGCCTCAAGACGTGGGGCCCGGCCTGGTACCGGCGCAAGCTGGACATTCCCGCCGCCGACCGCGGCAAGAAGATCTTCCTCGACGTCGACGGCGCCATGTCGTACGCGAGCGTGTGGGTCAACGGCCACCTCGCGGGCGGCTGGCCCTATGGCTACAACTCGTTCCGCATCGACCTGACGCCGTGGCTGCGGCCGGGCGGTGCGAACCAGCTCGCGATCCGCCTCGACAACCCGCCGGAATCCGCGCGCTGGTACCCGGGCGCGGGCCTGTACCGCAACGTGTGGCTGACGAAGACGGCGCCCGTGCACGTGGGCCAATGGGGCGTGACCGTGACGACGCCGGAAGTGTCGGCCGAATCGGCGCGCGTGGCGTGGCAGGTCGCCGTCGACAACGAGGGCGGCACGCCGGCCAGCGCGACGGTGACGACGGAACTGTATATATTGGACGACCGCGGACACATCGCGGGCAAGCCCGTCGCCACGGCCGTATCGGCACCGGCGACGGTCGCCGCCGGCACGAGCGGCACGGTCAGCGGCGCGACGACCGTGAGCAAGCCGCGCCTGTGGGGCCCGCCACCGACGCAGACGCCGCACCGCTACGCGCTGGTGGCGACCGTGCGCCAGGACGGCCGGATCGTCGACCGCACCGAGACGCCGTTCGGCATCCGCACCGTGCGTTTCGATCCCGATCGAGGACTCCTCGTCAACGGCGAGCACATCCCCCTGCACGGCGTGAACAACCACCACGACCTGGGCGCGCTGGGCGCCGCGTTCAATGTCCGCGCCGCCGAGCGCCAGCTGGAGATCATGCGCGCGATGGGCGCCAACGCCGTCCGCCTGAGCCACAACCCGCCCGACCCGCAGCTGCTGGACCTGGCGGACCGCATGGGCTTCCTCGTGATGGACGAAGTATTCGACTCGTGGGAACGCAAGAAGACCCCGCTGGACTTCCACCTGATCTTCCCCGACTGGCACGAACAGGACCTGCGCGCGATGATCCGGCGCGACCGCAACCACCCGTCCATCATCATCTGGAGCATCGGCAACGAGGTCGGCGAGCAGTACACCGACAAGGCCGGCGCCGCCGTGGCGCACGAGTTGCACCGGATCGCCCGCGAGGAAGATCCGACCCGGCCGACGACGACCGCGATGAACTACGCCAAGTCGGACATGCCGCTGCCGGCGGAGGTCGACGTCATCGGCCTGAACTACCAGGGCGAAGGCATCCGCCAGGATCCGGAATTCGAGGGCACCGACCGGATCCGCACGCCCCCGCAGTACCCGCTGTTCCATGCGAAATTCCCGGACAAGATGATCCTCAGCACGGAATCCGCGTCGGCGTTCAGCAGCCGCGGCGTGTATCTGTTCCCCGTGCATCCGTCGAACAGTTCCATCGTCCGCGACGGCCGGGGCGGCGACTCCCACAGCCAGCAGGTCAGCGGCTACGAACTGTACGCCGTCGATTTCGGCGCGTCCGCCGACAAGGTGTTCGCGCAGCTCGACCACAACCCGTACGTGGCCGGCGAATTCGTCTGGACCGGTTTCGACTACCTGGGCGAGCCGACGCCTTATTACGGCGCGCGCAGCTCGTATTCGGGCATCGTCGACCTGGCCGGCTTCCCGAAGGACCGCTATTACCTGTACCAGTCGCGCTGGCGCCCGGACCTGCCGATGGTCCACGTACTGCCGCACTGGACGTGGCCGGAGCGCGTGGGCCAGGTCACGCCCGTGCACGTGTTCACGTCGGGCGACGAGGCCGAGCTGTTCGTCAACGGCAAGTCGCAGGGCCGCCAGAAGAAGGCGCCGTTCGCCTACAGATTGCGCTGGGATGCCGTGAAGTACGAGCCGGGCGAGATCACGGTCGTCGCGTACAAGAACGGCAAGGAATGGGCACGGGACACCGTGAAAACCGCCGGCGCCCCGGCCGCGCTGCAGGCGCATGCGGACCGCACCGCACTCGCCAGCGACGGGCGCGATCTCGCCTTCGTCACCGTGCGCATCGTCGACAAGGATGGCCTGCCCGCGCCGCGCGCCAACGACCGCGTGCGCTTCACCGTCGAGGGGCCGGCGGACGTCGTCGCCACCGACAACGGCGACGCGACGAGCTTCGAATCGTTCCAGGCCAGGGACAGGGCCGCGTTCAACGGCCTCGTGCTGGGCATCGTGCGGACCCGGGCCGGTGCCGGCGGCACGATCACGGTGCGCGCCGATGGTGCCGGGCTGAAAGGTGCTGTCGTGACGTTGCTCAGCCGTCCGGCAACCCGATAGTATGTGCATCTGTTCAAGAACATTTTCACAAACATAACGTAACGAGGCTCATCGACGGTTGGTGCTAAGCTTTCCCTGCATCGCACCATCGGAGGGTCTCGGTTATGCCGGAAGCACGCCATGAAGTCGTCGTCGTCACGGGCGCCAGCGCGGGGATCGGCCGTGCCGCGGTACAGCAGTTCGCCCGCGCCGGCGCACGCATCGCGCTGATCGCGCGCGACCCGGAACGCCTGGAAGCGGCGCGCGCGGAAGCCGAACGGCTCGGCTCGCCGCAAGCCATCGCCATCCCGGCCGACATGGCCGACCATGACCAGGTCGAGGCCGCCGCCGGACGGGCCGAGACCGAGCTGGGCCCCATCGACATCTGGATCAACAATGCGATGGCGACCGTGTTCGCGCCGTTCGCCGATATTTCTCCGGAAGACTTTCGGCGCGTCACCGACGTCACTTACCACGGCTTCGTGTGGGGCACGATGGCCGCGCTGAAACGCATGCGGCCCCGCAACCGGGGCACCATCGTGCAGGTCAGCTCGGCCCTCGCGTACCGCTCGATTCCCCTGCAATCGCCCTATTGCGGCGCCAAGCACGCGATCAAGGGTTTTACCCAATCGATCCGCACGGAACTCGAGCATGAACGGAGCGATATCCACATCGCCGTCGTCGACATGCCGGGCGTGAACACGCCGCAATTCGAGTGGTGCAAGACCACGTTGACGCACCATCCCAAGCCGATCGGCACGTATTACCAGCCCGAGGTCGCCGCGCGCGCCATCTACTGGGCGGCCCATGCGCGCCGGGCCGAGATCTGCGTGGGCGCGCCGACCTTGTCCACCGTGATGGCGGAGAAATTCGTCCCGCGCCTGCTCGACCGCTACCTGGCCCGCAAGGGCGTGGCCGGCCAGCAGGGTCCGCGTGCCATCCCGGCCGACCGGCCCGACAACCTGTGGCGGCCCGTGCCCGGACCGTACGCCGCGCACGGCACCTTCGACGACGGCGCGAGTACCCGCAGCCTGCAGCTGTGGGCGACGACGCACCGCGCGTGGCTGCTGGCCGGCATCGGCGCGGCGGGCGTGGCGCTGGGCCTGAGGCAACTGCGCAAACACTAAACCAGCGAGGACACGACATGAGCAAATCCGTAGGCGACTTCTTCGTGGAACGCCTGTATGAATGGGGCGTCCGTACCATCTTCGGCTATCCCGGCGACGGCATCAACGGCGTGCTGGGCGCGCTGGACCGCGCGGAAGGCAAGATCCAGTTCATCCAGGTGCGGCACGAGGAAATGGCCGCCTTCATGGCCGCCGCGCACGCCAAGTTCACGGGCGAGCCGGGCGTGTGCCTGTCGACGGGCGGCCCCGGCGCGGCCCACCTCGTGACGGGCCTGTACGACGCCAAGTGCGACCACGTGCCGGTACTCGCCATCTGCGGCCAGGCGCCGACGACGGCGCGCGGCGCGCACTACCAGCAGGAGCTGAACCTGGAGCGCCTGTTCCAGGACGTGGCGGATTACGTCTACGAGGCGAGCCAGCCGTCGCAGGTGCGCCACCTGCTCGACCGCGCCATGCGCACGGCGCTGGGCCGCAACGGCGTCAGCGTCCTCGTGCTGCCGAACGACCTGCAGGACAAGCCGTACGAAGACCCGCCGCGCAAGCACGGCTCCGTGTTCTCCGGCATCGGCTACACGAAGCCGCGCGTCGTTCCGTACGAGGCCGATCTCGTCCGCGCGGCCGACGTGCTGAACGCCGGCAGCAAGGTGGCGATCCTCGTCGGCGCGGGCGCGCTGCAGGCGACGGACGAAGTCATCGCCGTGGCCGAGCGCCTGAAGGCCGGCTGCGCCAAGGCCCTGCTGGGCAAGGCCGCCCTGCCCGACCACCTGCCGTGGGTGACGGGCTCCATCGGCATCCTCGGCACGAAGGCCAGCTGGGAGATGATGAACGACTGCGACACCCTGCTGCTGGTCGGCACCGGCTTCCCGTACGCGGAATTCCTGCCGAAGGAAGGCAAGGCGCGCGCGGTGCAGATCGACATCGACCCGACGATGCTGAGCATACGCTTCCCGGCCGAGGTCAACCTGCACGGCGACAGCGCCGAGACCCTGCGCCTGCTGCTGCCGCTGCTGAAGGAAAAGACCGACACCGACTGGCGCGCGAAGGTCGAAAAGGAAGTGCGCGAGTCGTACCAGACGCTGGAAGAACGGGCACTGGCATCCGCGAACCCGATCAATCCGCAGCGCGTGTGCTACGAGCTGTCGCCGCTGCTGGCGCGCGACGCGATCGTCACGAGCGATTCCGGTTCCTGCGCGAACTGGTATGCGCGCGACCTCAAGGTGCAGCGGGGCCAGATGTATTCGCTGTCCGGCGGCCTCGCGTCGATGGGCGCGGCCGTGCCGTATGCGATCGCCGCCAAGTTCGCGCACCCGGACCGCCCCGTGATCGCGCTCGTCGGCGACGGCGCCATGCAGATGAATAACATGGCGGAGCTGATCACCGTGGCGAAGTACTGGAAGCGGTGGAAGGACCCGCGCTGGATCGTGTGCGTCTTCAACAACCAGGACCTGAACCAGGTGACGTGGGAACAGCGCGTCATGGAAGGCAATCCGAAATTCGAGGCGACGCAGCGGATCCCCGACGTCCCGTACCACCGCTTCGGCGAGTTGATCGGCCTGAAGGGCATCTTCTGCAACGATCCCGACCGGGTGGGCGAAGCGTGGCGCGAGGCGCTGGCGGCGGACCGTCCCGTCGTCCTCGAATTCAAGACGGACCCGGAAGTGCCGCCGCTGCCGTCGCACATCACGCTGGAGCAGGCCAGGCACTTCATGACGACGATCGCCAAGGGCGACCCGAGCGAAGGCTCGATGCTGGCCGGCGTGGCGAAGCAGGTGCTCAGCACCATCCTCCCCGGAGACAGGAAGTGAACACGGTGGCGCCCGCCCACGCGCGCTCCACGGCGCGTGCGCTCGGCGCCGCCACCCTCGGCCTGGCGCTGGGCGCATTGCTGCTGCAACGGCGACGGGCCGCGCCGCCTCCGCCCGCACCTGACCGGACCGCCCACCGCTTGTACCAGGCCGCCGCGCTGCTGGCCGCGTCCGTGCTGAGCGACAGCGCGCTGGAACACTACCGCGGCGGCTTCGAGAATCCCGGCATGTTCGCGCCGCTCGCCAGCGCGGCCGTCGTGCTGGGCTGTGCGCTGCGCGCGAAGCCCTCTTCCGCACCGTATGCGACTGCCTGCGCCATCGGCACGGCGGGTCTCGGCTTCCACGCGTACAACGTGCTGCGCCGGCCCGGCGGGCTGTCGTGGGCGAATCTGTTCTATGCGGCGCCCCTCGGCGCGCCGGCCGCGCTCACGCTGGCCGGCGTGCTGGGTCTCGCCGCCCGTCCCGTCGCCGCCGGCGCGCCCACGCTCGCCGGCCTGCCGTCCGGCCGCGCGCTGTGCGGCCTTGCCGCATTCGGCCTCACCGGCACGAGCGCGGAAGCGGCGCTGCTGCACTTCCGGGGCGCGTTCCAGCATCCCGCCATGTGGCTGCCGGTCAGCGTGCCGCCCGCGGCGGCCGTGCTGCTGGCCGGCGCGGCGCTGCCGGGCCGGCCAGGCCCGCGCCGCCGGACGGATGCGCTGCTGAAGGCGTGCACGTGGCTGGGCGCACTGGGGATGGTTTTCCACGCCCGCGGCATCGCAAGGCAGATGGGCGGCTGGCGCAACTGGAGCCAGAACCTGCTTGCCGGCCCGCCGCTGCCGGCGCCGCCCAGCTTTTCCGCGCTCGCACTCGCAGGCCGCGCCGCGCTGGCGCTGCGTGCGGCGCAGGAGCGGCCATGAACGAGGACGCGCCCACGCCGCGCTTTCCCGGCTACGACGTGCTGGCCAGGTGGGACAGCCCGTCGTTCGACGGCATCACCCGCCGGACGCTCGCGGCCCGGCTGGACGAGGTGCCGCCCCGGCGCTGGCTGACGCAGGACGAGTGGGACCTGCTGGACGCGATCCACGCGCGCCTGCTGCCCCAGCCCGACCGCGCGCACCCCATCCCGATCACGCCGTGGATCGACGCCATGCTGCACGACGACCGCGGCGAAGGCTTCCGCCATCCGGACATGCCCCCGCTGCGCGCCGCCTGGCGCCAGGGCCTGGCCGCCGTCGACGACGAGGCGCGCCGGCTGCACGACCGCCCGTTCGTCCGGCTCGACGCGGACGCGCAGGACGCGCTCCTGCATGCCCTCGAAGGCGGCCGCGCCATGTCTCCCCGCTGGCAGGGTCTCGACGCGCAGCGCTTCTTCATCCATCACCTGCTCAAGACGGCGGCCGGCTTTTATTACGCGCATCCCCGCGCCTGGAACGAGATCGGCTTCGGCGGGCCGGCGAACCCCCGCGGGTACGTGCGCCTCGGGTTCGACAGCCGCGACCCGTGGGAAGCGAAGGAGGCGCGGTGACCGCGCCGCGGACTGGCGGCGGCCGCGCCCCCGACGTATTCAAGCGCGGGGGCTGGGTGAGCATGCGCGAATACGGCGACGACGAGGTGGTGGACTTCGCCATCGTCGGCGCCGGCGCGGGCGGCGCCACGCTCGCGTGCAAGCTGGCGGAGGCCGGCTTTTCCGTCGTCGTGCTGGAAGCGGGCCCGTTCTGGCGCCCGCTGGAGGATTTCGCGTCGGACGAGGAAGCGCAACAACAGCTGTACTGGCTGGAAGAACGGCTGTCCGGCGGCGCCGATGCACTGGCCCTCGGCGGGAACAATTCCGGCTGGGGCGTGGGCGGGTCGACCGTCCACTTCAGCATGATCTCGCTGCGCTTCCGGCCCGAGTGGTTCCGATCGCGCAGCCAACTGGGCTACGGCTTCGACTGGCCCATCACGTATGACGAACTGGCGCCCTATTACGACGAGGCGGAGCGGGCGCTGGCCGTGTCCGGCCCGGTCAACTATCCGTGGGGACCGCCGCGCCGCCGCTACCCGTACCGCGAACACGAGATGAACGCGGCGGGCCTCGTGCTCGCGCGCGGCGCGGAAAAGATGGGCATCAGGTGGTCATCCGTGCCGCTGGCGACCGTGTCGGCACCGCGCGGAAAATCGCCGCCGTGCGTGTACCGGGGCTTCTGCAACTTCGGCTGCGCGACGAATGCGAAGCAGAGCGCGCTGATCGTGTGGATTCCGCGCGCGCTGGCGGCGGGCGCGGAAGTGCGCGACCTCGCGATGGCCGGCCGCATCGAACTCGGCGCCGACGGCCGCGCGGCGGGCGTGCACTATCGCCGCAACGACGCCTGGCGCTTCCAGCGCGCGCGCAACGTCGTCGTCTCGGGTTATGCGATCGAGACGCCGCGCCTGCTGCTGAATTCCGCGTGCGGCCGCTTCCCGCAAGGCCTCGCGAACGGCTCGGGCCTCGTCGGCACGCACCTGACGACGCACGCAGGCCCCGGCGTGTGGGCCCGGTTCGACGAAGCCATCCGCTGGTACAAGGGCCCGCCCAACATGGCCGTGTGCGAGCACTGGAATTACACGGACGCGGGCAAGGATTTCCATGGCGGCTATGCGTTCATGAGCCAGGGCCCGCTGCCGCGCGCGTGGGCCCAGCTGCTCGTGACGGAACGGCATCTATGGGGCATGGCGCTGCGCCGCGAGATGGCGGACTACAACCACATGGCGGGCCTCGTCGCGGTCGCCGAGACGGAGCCGCGCGCGTGCAACCGCGTGGCACTGGCGGATGTGCGCGACCGCCACGGCCTGCCCGTCGCGCACGTGACGTTCGAATATTCCGCCAACGACCGCCGCATGCAGGACCACGCGCGCCGCTTCATGGGCGAGATGCTGGCGGCGGCCGGCGGCAAGGACACCTGGACGAGCGACGACACGAGCCACATCCTCGGCACGTGCCGGATGGGCGGCGACCGGGAGACGAGCGTCGTGGATGCGGACGGCCGCAGCTGGGACGTGCCGAACCTGTGGATCTGCGACGGCTCGCTGTTCCCGACGGCGGGCGGCGTGAATCCGTCGCTGACGATCCAGGCCCTCGCCTGCCGCATGGGCGCGCGCATCCGGGCGCTCGCGGCGCGCGGGGAATTGTAGGAAGGACCGGACATGAGCAAGGTAGCCAGCATCTTCGACCTCGAATGCCTCGCGCGCGAACGCCTGCCCGGCGTCGTGTTCGACTACATCCACGGCGGCAGCGAACAGCAGCTGACCGTGCGGCGCAACCTGGACGACATGCGCGCGCTCGCGCTGCGCCAGCACAGCCTGCGCGACGTGTCGCACCGCGACACCGGCGTCACGATGGCGGGCGACCCCGCGCGCATCCCGCTTGCCCTCGGCCCGACGGGCCTCGCGGGCCTCACGTGGGCCAATGGCGAATGCGAGGCGGCGCGCGCGGCGGTGGACTTCGGCGTGCCGTTCTGCCTGTCGACGTGCTCCATCAATTCCATCGAGGACGTGGCGGAGGCGATCAATCAACCGTTCTGGTTCCAGCTGTACCTGATGAAGGACCACAAGGTCAACGAAAGCCTGATGCGCCGCGCCCACGATGCAAATTGCTCGGCGCTCGTGCTGACCATCGACCTGCACACGCAGGGCAAGCGCTGGGCCGACGAAAAGCACGGCCTCGCGGTGCCGCCGCGCCTGACGCCGGCGAACATCATGCAGATGGTGGGCCACCCGCGCTGGCTCGCGAACATGGCGGGCAGCAAGCGCCATACGTTCGGCAATTTCGAGCACGAGATCAAGGAGGCCGGCTCCATCGGCTCGCTGTCGAAGTGGATCGAGGAGCAGTTCGATCCTTCGTTCGACGTGAACACGGCGCGCTGGGTGCGCGAGAAATGGCAGAGGAAGCTGATCCTGAAAGGCGTGATGAATCCGGACGACGCGCGCACCGCCATCGACATCGGCGCGGACGCCATCATCGTGTCGAACCACGGCGGGCGCCAGCTGGACGGCGCGCCGTCGTCGATCTCCGTGCTGCCGGAAATCGTCGATGCCGTGGGCGACCGCATCGAAGTCCTGTTCGACGGCGGCATCCGCACGGGCGGCGACATCGTCAAGGCGATCGGCCTCGGCGCCCACGCCTGCCTGTCCGGGCGCGCGTGGCTGTACGGCCTGGCCGCGCGCGGGCGCGAAGGCGTCGCGTGCGCCCTCACCCTGCTGGAACAGGAACTGCAGGACTGCATGCTGCTCACGGGCCTCGACAACCTGCAGCGCATCGAGCCGGGCGTCGTCACCGCGCAGCCGCCGCTGGGGAGGCGCTGAATGCTGCCGTTCATGTTCGCCACCGGAATCGAGAACAGCGCACCGACGATAGCCGATGGCCGCATCCGCCGCGACCAGATGGAAGAATGCGGCCACTACCGGCTGTGGCAGACGGACTTCGCGCTGGTGGCGCACCTGGGCGTCCGCACCCTGCGCTACGGCGTGCCGCTGCACCGCACGTGGCTGGGGCCGGACCGCTACGACTGGGCATTCGCGGACCAGGCGTTCGGGACACTCCAGCGGCTCGGCATCGACCCCGTCGCCGACCTGTGCCACTTCTGCGTGCCGGACTGGGTCGGCAACTTCCAGAACCCGGATTTCCCGGCGCTGTTCCAGGGCTATGCCCGGGCCTTCGCGACGCGCTATCCGTGGATCCGGCTGTACACGCCCGTCAACGAAATGTACGTGTGCGCGAAATTCTCCGCGCTGTTCGGGTGGTGGAACGAGCAGGCGCGCGATTTCCGGTCGTACGTGACGGCGCTGAAGCACCTGGCCCGCGCCAACGTGCTGGCGATGCACGAGATCGTGACGCTGCGCCCCGACGCCGTGTTCATCCAGAGCGAATCGAGCGAATACTTCCACGCGACGCATCCCGGCGCCGTCGCGGAAGCCGAACGGCGCAACCGGCTGCGCTTCCTGTCGCTCGACTTCAACTACGGCCGCCCGCTCGAGCCGGTACAGCGCGAGTTCGTGCTGGCGCACGGCATGACACCGGACGAATGCCGCTTCTTCGAAGACCACGCGCTGCGCGACCGCTGCATCCTCGGCACCGATTACTACATGACGAACGAACACGACGTCGAACCGGACGGCACGGCGCGCGATGCGGGCGAAACACTTGGGTACGCGATGATCGCGCAGGAATACGCACAGCGCTACGGCCTGCCGCTGATGCACACGGAAACGAACCTCGACCAGGGCCCGCGCGGCGACGAAGCGCGCGAGTGGCTGCGCTGCCAGTGGGCCCACGTGCGCGGTCTGATGCGGAGCGGCGTGCGGGTCGTCGGCTTCACGTGGTATTCGCTGACCGACCAGGTCGACTGGCACTTCGAACTGCGCGAAGACCGCGGCATCGTCAATCCGCGCGGGCTGTACGACCTGGACCGCCGCATCCGGCCCGTCGGGACGGCGTACCGCGACCTGATCGCGGCCTGGGATGGGCGTACTGGCGCAATGCAGGCTTGACGCGGCGGCCCGGCTGCGGTCTACTCCGGGCGCCACCATCACGCCCACGATCCATGACCTTCGCACCGCTGCTCGACATCGTCAACCTGATCCCGCGCGGCCTGATCCTGCCGCCCGCCAGCCTGTTCCTCGTCATCGTCATCGGCCTCGTGCTGTGGCGCCGCCGGCCGCGCGCCGGCCGCGTCGTCGCCGGCACCGGGTTCGCGCTGCTGGCATTCCTGTCGACGACGGGCGGCGCCACTCTCCTCGTCGCGCCGCTGGAGCGGTTGACGACCCCGCTGCAGGAACCCGAACGTGCCGGCGCCCAGGCCATCGTCGTGCTGGCGGCAGGCCGCGTGCGGCATGCCCCCGAATACGGGGACCGCGACATCCCCGACTACGTCGCCCTCGCGCGCCTGCGCTACGCGGCGCACCTGCAGCGCGAGACGGGACTGCCCATCCTCGTCAGCGGCGGCAACGGCGGCGTCGACAAGGGCAACCCCGGCGGCTCGGAAGCCGACAGCATGGCCGCCGCCCTGCGCGAAGACTTCGGCGTGCCGGTGAAGTGGCTCGAGGACCGCTCCGGCGACACGGCGGAGAACGCGGCCTTCAGCGCCGCCATCCTGCGCGCGCACGGCATCCACCGGATCCTGCTCGTCACCGACGCGATGCACATGCCGCGCGCCAGCGCCGTGTTCGCGCGCGCCGGGCTGGACGTCGTCAGCGCGCCCACGATGTTCTTCGGCCGCCAGCCGCTGTCGATCCACGCCTGGGTGCCCAGCGCCGAGGGCATGCGCCGGTCGTGGTATGCGACGTACGAGTGGATCGGCCTCGCCTGGTACCGCGTGCGCGCGGCCGGCGGCCGCTGATTCACCGTCCGGCGAGCGTCGCGCACACCCTGTTGCGCCCGCCCCGCTTGGCGGCATACAGTTGCGCATCCGCGGCGCCGATCAGCGCTTCGGACGACGCGGGCAGCACCGGCGCCTGCGCGGGCACGGACGCGATGCCGAAGCTCGCCGTCGCCTTGACGGTTGCGCCGGGCGCGTCGGCGAAGGCCGCGCGGATGCGTTCCGCGAGCGTCTGCGCGCCCGCGAGGTCCGTCTGCGGCAGCACGAGCAGGAATTCCTCGCCGCCGTAGCGGACCACGCTGTCGACCGTGTCGCGCGTGAGCGACAGCAGCAGGCCGGCGAAATCCGCCAGCACCTGGTCGCCGGCCGCGTGGCCGTAGGTGTCGTTGATGCGCTTGAAATGGTCGAGGTCGCACAGGACCACCGACAGCGGCGTGCCGTAGCGCCTCGTGCGCTCGAGCTCCGCGTTCAACAGGCCTTTTTGCAGGAAGCGGCGGTTGTAGCAGCCCGTCAGCGGATCGCGGTCGGCCAGCTGCTGCAGCTGGATCGAGGCGCGGAACTGTTCGCGCTGGGCGACGTGGAAGCGGCGCGCGGCGATATAGCCGAGCGCATTGCCCATCACGAGCAGCAGCACGAGGGTCAAGAGGTCGTCCGCCCGCAGATTGCCCTGGATGACCAGCAGCGCGGCGAACACGATGCTGGACCCGACGCCGATCGCCACCGCGTAGATGAAACGGTTGGGGATTGTGACGTAGACCGCCATCAGGATCAGTGCCTGCGACATCGCATTCCACGCCAGCACCTCCGGCTGGAACCAGCACACGACCATGAACACGGCCAGCGCGACGACGAGCAGGGTACACGCGGCCCGGATCGACACGCGCACCGACCGCGGGCGGCGGACGATGGCCGCGAAGCAGCCCAGGCCCACGAGCGCCACGACGATGCGCAGGCCCATGAGCATCCACGCGATCGCCGTGGCGCCCAGGGTGGCGAAGTCGGTGGCCGCGAACGCGACGTAGAACGCGGCCGCGAACAGCAGGCTGGCCTTCAGCTGGCGGTTCCGCTCGGGCAGGAAGTGGCGCGTGAAGCGTGACTCGCTGGCCGGGTCCGCGAACTCGGCGCGGCGGCAGTCGATGGCCAGGTTGGGACGTTGGGGATCTTGGGGCAACACGGCGGGATTCGGTGGAAGCGGGGCGAATGGCGGCAACCAGTCATTTTAATTCAAGGTAACTAAATTTGCCATACGGAAATTTACTTACATCGCTTACCGGCTCCCCAGCCGCGGCGCCACCGTCGCCGGCTGTTGCCACGGCGCCTTGAGTGCCGTGCGCGTCGTGTAATCCGTCAGCGCGAGCCCGAACAGCAGCGCGAGCGTGACGGCGCCCGCGACGGCCGCGAGCCGCAGCAGCGCGGGCGCGCGCTTCAGGCGCATGAACACGAACGCCACCAGCAATGCCTTCGCCAGCGCCACCGCGAGGCTGATCGCCGTGTTCAGCCAGCCCAGGCGCAGCAGCGCGCAGGCGGCCGTCGTGGCCAGCAGCGCCATCAGCGCGAGCCACGTGAGCACCAGCGGGCGTACGGTCCGGTCCACGTCAGCCTCCCGAGCGCAGGGACAGGTACAGCAACGGGTACAGGAAGATCCACACCACGTCGACGAAGTGCCAGTACAGGCCGGCCAGTTCCACGGCTTCGGCGCGCGGACTGCGCATCAGCCACAGGCAGGCCGACACGCCGATGAACAGGTGCAGCGCGTGCAGGCCGGTCGCGGCGAAGTACAGCAGGAAGAACAGTTCCATGCCGTGGACGGTGCCCAGGTCCCTGCCGTCGGACGGGTGAAAGCCGGCGCCGGGGAACAGGTGCTCGTCGAATTCCTGGTGCCATTCGACGCCCTTGATGGCGAGGAAGACAATGCCCAGCGCCGCCGTCAGTGCCAGCAGGCGCGCGGCGCGGCGGCGATCCCGCATGTCGTTCCCTTTTTGCGCCGCGTGGCCGGCCAGCGCCATGCAGAAGCTGCTGGTCAGCAGGACGGCCGTGTTGACGGTCCCCAGCAGCATGTCCGTGTGGCGGCTGGCCATTCCGGTCGCTTCCGGGTGGTGCATGCGCAGATACAGGTAGCCGAACAGCAGCGGCCCGAAGAACAGCAGCTCGCTGGACAGGAACACCCACATGCCGAACGAGCGCGCGAAGTCCTGCTGCGCGTGGTCGCGGAATTGCGGTTCCAGGACCGGCGCGTTCATGGCCCCTCCGGCGTGTAGGCATACGGCTCGCGCACGACGACCGGCGGCGTCGCGAAATTGTGTTCGGGCGGCGGCGACGCCGTCTGCCATTCGAGTCCCGTGGCCAGCCATGGATTCGCCGGCGCCCGCGCGCCATGGCGCAGCGACCATGCGAGGTAACCGAGCGGCATCAGGTAGCCGATGGCCAGCGTGACGGCGCCCGCGGACGACAGCACGTGCAGCAGCTGGAATTCTTCCGGATAGCTGTGGTAGCGGCGCGGCATGCCCGCATAGCCCAGCAGGTATTGCGGGAAGAACGTCAGGTTGAAGCCGGCGAAGATCACGAGGGCCGCGATTCTCCCCCACGTTTCCGAATACATCCGCCCCGTGACCTTGGGCCACCAGAAGTGGATGCCGCCCAGGTAGGCCATCACGGAGCCGCCCACCATGATGTAGTGGAAGTGCGCGACGACGAAATAGGTGTCGGACAGGTGCACGTCCAGCGCGAGCGCCGCGAGGAACAGGCCGGTCAGCCCGCCGATCGTGAACAGGCCGACGAAACCCAGCGCGTACAGCATCGGCGCGGAAAAGCGGATGCTGCCCTTGTACAGCGTGGCCGTCCAGTTGAACACCTTGATCGCGGACGGGATCGCGACGAGGAACGACAGTAGCGAAAACACCATCCCCGCGTACATCGACTGGCCGCTGACGAACATGTGGTGGCCCCACACGAGGAAGCCGATGACGGCGATGGCGAGGATCGCGTACGCCATGAAGCGGTAGCCGAACACGGGCCGGCGCGCGAAGCACGGGATGATCTCGCTGGCGACGCCCATCGCCGGCAGCACCATGATGTACACGGCCGGGTGCGAATAGAACCAGAACAGGTGCTGGAACAGCAGCGGGTCGCCGCCCAGCGCCGGGTCGAAGATCCCGACCTGGAACAGCCGCTCGATCGCGACCAGCACCAGGGTCATCGCCAGCACGGGCGTGGCCAGCACGAGGATCAGCGACGTCGCGTAGTTCGCCCACACGAACAGCGGCAGGCGGAACCACCCGAGGCCCGGCGCGCGCAGCGTGTGCACGCTGACGATGAAGTTCAGCCCCGTCAGGATCGACGAGAACCCGAGCACCAGCACCCCGCACAGCGCCGCGACGACGTGCGAGTTCGAGAACATCGACGAGAACGGCGTGTAGAACGTCCACCCGGTGTCGACGCCGCCCGCCAGCAGCGCCCACAGGACGATCGCGCCGCCCGCCAGGTACAGGTACCAGCTCGCGAGATTCAGCCGCGGGAAGGCGAGGTCGCGCGCGCCGATCATCAGCGGCATCAGGAAATTCCCCAGCACCGCGGGGATCGACGGAATCAGGAACAGCCACACCATGATGATGCCGTGCGCCGTGAACAGCTTGTTGTACGTGTCGTCGCTGACGAGGTCACCCTGCGGCGTCGCCAGCTCCAGGCGGATCAATGCCGCCGCCACGCCGCCCAGGAAAAAGAACAGGGTGATGGAGATGGCGTACAGCACGGCGATGCGCTTGTGGTCGCGCGTCGTCAGCCAGTCGGCCAGCCTGTCACCGCCCGCGAGGTAGCTCGTCATGCGCGCTCTCCCTGATGTATTCGATGATGGCCAGGATGTCTTCCTCGCCGATCTGCCCCGCGAACGAGGGCATGATGGGCGCGTAGCCCGCGACGACGTCCTTCGTGGGCACGAGGATGGAATCGCGGACGTACGGCTCGTCCGCCGTCAGTTCGCGGCCGTCCGCGAGATGCACGCGCCGGCCCAGCAGGCCCGTGAGGTTGGGCGCGTGCACGTTCGATCCCGGGTCGTGGCAGCCGCTGCAGCCGTAGCGGCGATACAGTTCGTAGCCGCGCGCCGCCATGCCCGGCTGGTGCGGGCCCGCGTCCAGCCACTGCGCGAACGCCGCCGGCCGCATGACGACGATCCGGCCCAGCATCATCGCGTGCTCCGTGCCGCAGTATTCCGCGCAGTACAGCCGGTATTCGCCCGTGCGGCTGGGCGTGAACACGATGGACGTGTAGCGGCCCGGGACGACGTCCTGCTTCACCCGGAAGTCCGGCACGAAGAAGCTGTGGATCACGTCCTGCGACGTCATCACCATGCGGATCGGCCGGCCCAGCGGCAGGTGCAGCTCGCCCTTTTCCCTGCGGCCGTTGCGGTGCTCCGCCTCCCACATCCACTGCTTCGCGACGACGAACACGGGCATCGCATTGCTGGGGGCCTGGTACAGCTTCAGGTAGTCGATCGCGCCCCATGCGTAGATCCCGAGGAACAGCAGCAGCGGGATCACGGTCCATGCGATTTCGACGGGCAGCCCCTTCTTCGGCACGTGCGTGCGGTCCGCGCTGGAACCGGCCCGGTAGCGGATCGAGAAGCCGACCATCAGCACGAACAGCACCAGCGCGACGGCACCGCACAGCAACAGCAGGCACAGCGCGAGGCTGTCCAGGCGCGTGGCGGAGACGGCGGCGTCGGCCGGGAGCAGGTGGAATTCAGGACGCACGGCGCCCTCCCCGCCGCCACAGCCAGCCCAGGAACAGCAACGGCAACAGCAGCACGCCTGCGCGCACGAACGCCAGCGCACCCGCCGTGTGGCGGCCGGACGTGGGCGCGAAGTGCGCGCACAGCATCAGCACCTGCTCGCCGAACGAGGGCGCCGGTGTCCTGACCGCAGCGCGCAGCGCGGCCGGATCGAAGCGCACGCCGGAGAAGGCGCGCGCGATGCGGCCGTCGGCGTCCAGCACGACGAAGCCGGCCGCGTGGGCCAGCTCGCCAGTGTCCTTGTCCGCCACGGAGCGGTAGCCGAGGGCGTTCTCCAGCCGCGCCAGCGTTTGCGCGTCGCCAGTCAGCAGCGCGAGATCGCGCGCGCCGCCAGGCAGCAGCGCGGCATACGCACGCTTTCTCTCCGCGGCCGCGGCGGCGCCGTCGCGCGGATCGATGGAGAGGCCGACGAGGCGATAGTCCCCGGCCGCGAGCCCGGACAGCGCGAGCGCCTGCAGCACGCCTTCGAACACCGTGCTGCACAGGTTCGGGCACGTGTAATAGCCGGGCACCAGCACCACCGGACGGTCGAACAACGCGGCCAGCCGGACGGGTTGCCCGGCATCGTCGCGCAGCACGGCGTCGAGCGGCAGCCGGGTGCCGGGCACGGGATCGAAGCGCGCGGCCGGGGGCGGCGGCAGTTGCAGGGCCTGCGCGGCGGCCGGACCGCAGGCAAGCATCAGCAGGAAGGCGAGTGCGGCGATCATCTTGCCCCCTTCGCCGCCATCAGCCTCATGGCCTCGTCCAGCGGAATCCGGGCGATGCCGGCTTCGCGGTCGACCCAGCCATAGGCCTGCGTCGCGCGGCGCTTTTCCTCGAGGTAGGCGGCGCGGTCCGGCTGCGGGGCCGGCTGCAGCAGCGGGGCCTTGCCGGCGAATGCGTGAGGCGGCGTGTTCGCGGCCGGCGCCTGCTCGCCCAGCATCAGCGCGGCCGCGCCGAGCGCACAGGCGATGCCGGCCACGATGATGCAGGCACCGACGCGCAGGCCGCGCAGGTCGAGATCGCCGCCCGTGTAGTCAGGCATGGATACGCTCCTTCCTCGTCCTGTCCAGCGCGAGCCACGCCGCCAGTCCGAACCCGGCCGCGACGAGCGGCGCGAGCCACAGCCAGTGGCGCGTCAAATGCTCGACGGACGGCAGCACGAGCCACCAGCAGTCCAGCAGGTGAGCCGCCAGCAGCGCGGCGGCCAGCACGCCCATCAGCGCGGGCGCCGTCTTCGCGTGGCGCGACAGCAGGATGCACAGCGGCCCGGCGAAGTGGCCGACGACGAGCACCCACGCGACGGCCTGCCAGCCGGGCGCGCCGCGGCGCAGGTACCACGCGATTTCGTGCGGCAGGTCCGCGGCCCAGATGATCAGGAATTGCACGTACGCGAGGTAGGCCCACGTCAGCACGTACATCATGAGCAGGTTGCCGAGGTCGGGCAGGCGCTTGCGCGCCGCGCCGCGGTCGATCAGCAGCACGGCCAGCGCGAGCCCGGTCAGCATCTGGCCCGTGCCCGCCAGCCAGCCGAACACGCTGGAATACCACTCGGGCTGCAGCGACATGATCCAGTCCACGGCCGCGAGACTCACGGAGAAGCCGTAGGCGACCAGGCACAGGGCCGCGCGCAAAGGCGACCGCGTGCGGGCGCGCGTCTCGACGATGGCAAGTCCGCACCACAGCAGCAGATAGCCGATGCTGCGGATCGTGAAGAAGACGGGACTCAGCCATATCTGGCGGAATGCGCCGTCCTGCACGCCGTGCTGCCACGGATACAGCAGCGGTGCGCCCAGCAGCACGGGCAGGAACAGGATGCACGCGAGCGGCAGCCAGCGCGCCGCGCGCAGCAGCGGGCCGCGGATCGTTTCGCCCCACGCCCCGCCCGTCAGCTGGTGCAGCCACACGTTGGCGAGACCGCCCAGCAGCGCGCCCGTGATGAACCACCACGCGGCGAGATAGCTGGCCAGCAGCGCGCGCAGGTCGAGGCGCCAGCCGGCGACCGCGGCGACGAGCGCCAGTACGACGAGCGTGCGCGCCTTCATGGCTGCGCTCCCAGGTGCGCGCGCACGTCCGGCGGCAGGCTCGCCGCGTCCGCATGCTGGCTCAGTTGCAGCGCGCGGACGAAGGCGACGATGGCCCAGCGGTCGGCGGGCTCCACGCGGTCGCCGTACGGCGCCATCACGCCGTAGCCGTTCCTGATGACGTCGTAGATGTGGCGGTCGGGCGCATTGCGCAGGCGGTCCTGGTGATACGTCGGCGGCGCCGGGAAGCCGCGCCGCACGACGAGGCCATCGCCGTCGCCGGCCGGGCTGTGGCACGGCATGCAATAGATCATGTAGCGGTCCTGGCCGCGCTTCAACAGTGCCATGTCGACCGGATACGGGTTCGCCTGCGCGTCTTCCGCCAGCGCGTCGCGCCGCACGAGGTCCGTGCCCGCGCGGCCGCCGGAACTGTCGGCGAACGCGCCCCGCGCACGCGGCTCCGTGCCGGCGACAGGGGGCCGTACGGACGCGCCGTCCTCGAACAGCGCGCTCGGCGCATACGTTTTATAGCGCGGCTGGTCGTACATGTCCTGTTTCGCGCCTTCGCAGCCAGCCAGGACGCATAACGAAAGTGTGAACAGGATGCGCTTCATGCCGGCACCTCGCGCAGCAGCAGCGGGTGCAGTTCCTCCAGCAGGTCGCGCGCGGGGCCGGGCGCGAACACGGGGTCGCGCGCGGGCAGGCACAGGAAGAAGCGGTTGCGGCTCGCCAGTTCGAATTCCTCGACCTCGAACAGCGGATGGTACAGCCGCGGCAAGCCGTTCAGCACGAACATCGCGAGCACGGCCGCCACGGCCGCGCCGAGGATCGTGATCTCGAACGTGGCCGGGATGAAAGCGGGCCAGCTGTGCAGGGGCCGGCCGCCGATGTTGATCGGGTAGTCGACGACGGCCGCATACCATTGCAGGAAGTACGTCCCTGCCCCGCCGAGGATCCCGCCCAGCAGCGTGAGCGGCGCGATCCAGCCCTTGTCGGCGCCGACGATGTCGTCCAGCCCCTCGATCGCGAACGGCGAATAGGCCTCCACGCGCGTGTAGCCGTTGTCGCGCGCATGGCGCGCGGCCGCGCACAGAGCGTCCGCGCTGGGGAATTCGGCCAGCAGGCCGTACATGGCCGGTCCGCTCATGCCTCCCCCTTCGCCGATTCGCGTACGAGCTCGCGCATCTCCGCGATCGAGATCAGCGGCAGGAAGCGCACGAACAGCAGGAACAGCCAGACGAACAGCGCGATGGAACCGAACAGGGTGATCCAGTCCCAGCGCGTCGGATAGAACATGCCCCACGCGGACGGCAGGTAGTCGCGGTGCAGCGACGTGACGACGATGAGGAAGCGCTCCATCCACATGCCGCAGTTGATGACGAGGCTCAGCACGAACAGCAGCGCCGCGCTGTGACGTACGCGCCGGAACCAGAACAGCTGCGGCACCAGCACGTTACAGGCCAGCATGGCCAGGTACACGGGACCGTACGGCCCCGTGAAGCGGTTGATCGTCATGTAGCGCTCGTAGATGTCGCCGCTGTAGAACGACGTGAAGATCTCCGCGAGGTAGCCGTAGCTCACGAGCCAGCACGTGGCCAGCAGCACCTTGGCCGCGTTGGCGAGGTGGCGCCCCGTGATGAAATCCTGCAGGCCGAACGCGGCGCGCAGCGGGATCGCGAGCGTCAGCACCATCGCGAAGCCGGAGAACAGCGCGCCGGCGACGAAGTATGGCGGGAAGATCGTCGAGTGGTAGCCGGGCGTGTTCCCGACGGCGAAGTCGAGCGACACGATCGTGTGCACCGACACGACGAGCGGCGTCGCCAGCCCCGCCAGCAGCAAATACGCCCATTCGTAGCGCGCCCAGTGCCGCGCCTCGCCGCGCCAGCCCAGCGCCAGCAGGCCGTACGCGACCTGGCTTTTCCTTTGGCCGCGCTGGCCGGCGCGGTCGCGCAGGGTGGCGAGGTCCGGGATCAGGCCGACGTACCAGAACAGCAGCGACACGGTCAGGTAGGTCGCGATGGCGAAGAAGTCCCAGACCAGGGGGCTGCGCCACTGCGGCCACACGTTCATCACGTTCGGGTAAGGCACGAGCCAGTAGAAGAACCACGGCCGACCCAGGTGCAGGATCGGGAACAGGCCCGCGATGCCCGCCGCGAACAGCGTCATCGCCTCGGCGAAGCGGTTGATCGACGTCCGCCATTTCTGGCGCAGCAGCAGGAGCACGGCGGAGATGAAGGTGCCGGCATGGCCGATCCCGATCCACCACACGAAGTTACCGATGGCGAAGCCCCACGCGACCGGCATGTCGACGCCCCAGATGCCGATGCCCTTCACCAGCAGCCACGAGACGGCGGCCAGCAGCGCGCACACGCCCGCGGACGCGACGAGGAACGCCGTCCACCAGCGCCAGCCGAAATGGCCGGTGAGGACGATGCCCGCGATCTTGTCCGTGACGCTGGCATAGCCCCAGCCGGGGCGCAGCACGTCGGCATTCTCCGGGGTACTCATTCCAGCTCCGGATCGGGGTTCAGCACGCGCCTGAGGTAACTCGTGCGCGGGCGTGTGTTGAGTTCTTCCAGCAGGTGGTAATCGAGCGGCGACGCCTTCGCCGCGACGACGTCGCTGGCGGGGTCGTTCAGGTCGCCGAAGCGGATCGCGCGCGTGGGGCACACGGCCTGGCACGCGGTCACCATCTCGCCGTCGCGGATGCGCCGTCCCGCCTTCTCGGCCTCGATCCGGGCGCGGGTGATCCGTTGCAGGCAGTAGCTGCATTTCTCCATCACGCCGCGCCGGCGCACGGTCACTTCCGGGTTCTGCAGCGCCTTCAGGCTTTCCACTTGCTGGTTCGCGTACTGCAGGAAATTGAAGCGCCGGACTTTATACGGGCAGTTATTGGAGCAGAAGCGCGTGCCGATGCAGCGGTTGTAGACCTGCACGTTGAGGCCTTCGCTGTCGTGCATCGTGGCGCCGACCGGGCACACCTCCTCGCACGGCGCGTGCTCGCAATGCATGCACGGCACGGGCTGGAACAGGGTGCGCGGGCCGGCCACGTAGCGGTCGACGCGGATCCAGTGCATGCTGCGGCCCCGCGCCACTTCCTCCTTACCGACGACGGGGATGTTGTTTTCGGCCTGGCACGCGATCGTGCATGCCGCGCAGCCGATGCACGCATTCAGGTCGATCGCCATGCCCCATTTGTAGTCCTTGTATTCGCGTTCGGGATACATCGACGCCTGCGCCGGCCGCTCGCGTGCCAGCTCGCGTATGTGCACAGGGTCGCGGCCCTGCATGTCGACTTCCTTCTGGCGGACCACGAGAGCGTGCGTGCGGCCCGTGCGCTCGACCGTCAGCGCGGGCAGGGCAACGCGGGTGCGCAGCCGGTACGCATCGAAGCCGACGCCCTCCCCGACGCCGCCCGCCGCGCGCCGGCCATAGCCCAGCGGCAGCGTGACGACGCCCTCGGCCTGCCCCGCCACGACGAGCACCGGCGCATCCACTGTCCGCCCCTCCACGCGCAGCCGCGCGACGGCGCCGTCGGCGAGGCCGAGGCGCTGCGCCGTCGCCGGACCGATGAGCGCCGCGTTGTCCCACGTGAGCGACGTGAGGGGCCGCGGCAACTCCTGCAGCCACGCGTTGTTGGCGAAGGCGCCGCCGTCGACGGCCGGGTCGGGCGCGAACAGGGCGACGAGCGGCGGCGCGGCCGGCACGGGCATGGGGCCGGGCGGACGCGCGCCGGGCACGGCCACGGGATGCGCGGCGCTCCCGGCGACGCTGCCGCGGCGCAGGCTGTCGCGCCACGCCGCGTCCTCGCCGCCCCACGTCGCGCGCACGAGCGCGTGGCCATTGCGCGTCCCGGCGCCGTCCAGCAGCGCGAGGATCTCGTGCGCGGAACGGCCGCCGTACAGCGGCGCGATCAGCGGTTGCACGATGCTCGCCGTGCCGTCGTGGGCCCGCGCATCGCTCCACGCTTCGTAGCAGTGCGCCATCGGCAAATGCCAGCCGGCCGCGCGCGCGGTCTCGTCGCGGTACAGGCCCAGGTGGGCGGCGAGCGGCACCCGCTGCAGCAGCGCGGCGAAATCGAGGTCCGCGGGCGCATCGTAGGCCGGGTTCGCGTCCAGCATGAGCAAGGTGTCGACGCGGCCGGCGCGCAGGTCGTCGGCCAGCGCGGCGATCGACGCGCCGTGGTCCAGCGGGCTGCGCTCGACCGGCTCGATGAAGGCGAGCGGACCGTTCAGGCGCTGGGTCAGCGCGTGGGCAAGCACGCGGCCGGCCGGGCTCACGTTCGGGCCGGCGACGACGAGGGCGTGACCGCGCGCGCCGTCCAGCGCCTTCACCACCGCCGCCTCCCACCGGTCCAGCGTCGCATCGGCGCCGCGGCCCGGGTCGGCGCCCACGCCCAGCCTGGCCGCGATGCGCATCAGCGCAGCCTCGATCTCGTGCGGCGCGCGCGCGAGGCGCGCGTCGGCATAGGCGCCGGTCAACGTGGGCGTCGCCTCCCGCACCTACCGGCGGTTCGCGTCCGGCGCGTCGCCCAGCCGGCGCGGCGCCGTGAACGCGCGCGCGTGCGCCAGGCTGCCGGGCAGCGTGCCGAACAAATCGGCATCCAGCGCGAGCACGACCCGCGCCTCGTCCAGCCGGTACACCGGATCGAGCGGCCGGCCGAACGCCAGTTGCGCCCCGGGCGCGGCGCCCTCGTCGTGCAGCGGGTCCCACGCATGCCAGCGCAGGTTCGGCAGCCGTTGCCGCAGCGCCGCGATCTGCGCCGCCAGCGTGGGCGACGTGACGGTGCCCGTCAGGATGCGCAAGCCCGCGCCGCCGTCCCGTTCGAAGCGGGGACGGCGTGCCTGCAGCGCGGCCTCGAACGCGCCCCACGTCGCCATCTCCTCGCCGCGGAACACGGCCTGCGACCGGTCCGGGTCCCACAACTGCAGGATGGATGCCTGCGCGAACACGTCGGTGGCGCCCGCGCTCACCGGATGGTCCGGATTGCCCTCGACCTTCGTCGGCCGCCCCATGTTCGATTCCACGAGCACGCCGTGCGCGAGCCCGTTGCGCACGAACGCGGTGGCATAGAACATGGGGAGGCCCGGCACGCCCTGCTCCGGCATCGTCACGTACGGGACGATGGTTTCGCCCGGCGGCCCGCTGCACCCGGCGCCCGCCAGCGCGGCCGATGCGGCCATCAGCTTCAGGAAGCGGCGCCGTGCCGGCTCGTCCTGGGCGATCGGGAAAACAGGATGCGTCTTCATCGGTGGCAGGTGGAGCAATTGGTCAGCGCCTGGGCATCGCGCAGGTGGTACAGGCGGTTCAGCTGGCGGATCTCGTCCGCGCTGAGCGGCTTTTGCGGCGCCATCGACAGCACCTGGTTCAGCGGCCGCACGTGGTTGGGCGCGTCGCGGTGGCAGCGCAGGCACCATTGCATCTCCAGCGACGCCGTGCGCCATGTGATGGGCATCTGGTCCACGCGCCCGTGGCACTCGATGCAGGCGACGCCCTTGGCCACATGGATGTCGTGTTCGAAATAGACGAAATCCGGCAGGTCGTGCACGCGCGCCCAGTGAAGCGGCTTGCCCGTGCGGGCGCTGTCGTGCAGCTTGGCCAGCAGCGGCGAATCGAGGAACAGCTGCGAATGGCAGCTGAGGCAGACCGACGTCGACGGCATCCCGGCCGTGGCCGAGTTCTCCACGGAGGTGTGGCAGTAGCGGCAATCGATGCCGTCGTCGGCCACGTGGTGCTTGTGGCTGAACGGGATGGGCTGGGCGACGGGGGCAAAGGTCATGTTACGCGGCGACATGGTCCAGCGGGCCAGCGCGATCCACGTTGCGACCCCGACCAGCAGACCCAGCAGGATCAGCTTGACGAGCAGGACTGCGGAACGGGAGAACGGTGGCGTCATCGTGCATGAGAACGGTAGTGGATCCGGAACACACGAACGCAGTATAGGCTGTCAATCATGCAACACCGCACACGTTACCGCTGGGCAGCAAGCATTTGTACAAAATAATTTGATTGTGGAATATACGTATATCCAGATTGCATGACATCAACATTGAATGTCGGTTATCATAGTTGGCTTACAGAAACATTTTTGAGTATCAGATGATGAACTGGTTCAACCGCTTACGCCTGGCAAGCAAGCTGGGCATTACATTCGCCGCCGTCCTCGCCCTCACCGCGCTGGTCGGCGCGATCTCGATCCATCAACTGGCGAAGGTCAACGACACCTCGCTGCGCCTGTCCGGGCACTGGATGCCGGGCATCCGCGTCATCGAAGACATCAAGTCGCAAGTCGCGCGCATCCGCACGCGCGAGCTGCAATACATCATCTCCAGCGACCCGGCCGAGATGGACAAGTACGACAAGGTGATCGCGCAAGACCTGCAAGACCTGAAGGGCATGCAGGACGACTACGTCAAGCTGCTCGAATCGCCGGATGAACAGCAGAGCTACGCGGAATTCCTCGACCTGTGGCAGCGCTACATGGCGGAAGACGCCAAGGTCCGCGCCGCCGCGCGCCAGAACGACGACGACCTGGCCAAGTCGCTGATCCGCGGCGAATCGAACAAGCTGATCGTCGCCATCCGCGCCAACGTCGACAAGGCCGTCGACAAATACACCGAAGGCGGGCGCGCCGCCGCGCTCGATGGTTCGCGCCGCTATGCGGCATCGCGCGTGCTGATCATGTCGCTCGTCTGCGGCTGCGTGCTGCTGGGCGCCGCCGGCGCCACGCTGCTCACGCGCTGGCTGATGCGCCGCCTGGGCGGCGAGCCGGACTACGCGACCGACATCGTCAAGCACATCGCGGCCGGCGACCTGTCGATGGACGTGCAGACCCGCCCGGGCGACCAATCGAGCCTGCTCGCCGCGATGAAGGCGATGCAGGGCAACCTGGCCCACATCGTCGGCAACGTGCGCGCCGCCACCGGCACGATCTCCAGCGCCTCCACGCAGATCGCGGCCGGCAACCTGGACCTGTCCTCGCGCACCGAGCAGCAGGCCAGCGCCCTGCAGCAGACGGCCGCCTCGATGGAAGAGCTGACCGCGACCGTGCGCAACAACGCGGAACACGCGAACCAGGCCAACGCCCTCGCCGACACGGCGGCCGGCGTCGCCCAGCAGGGCAGCACGGCCGTCGCGCGCGTCGTCGACACGATGGGATCGATCCACGCGTCGTCGCAGAAGATCGTCGACATCATCGCCGTCATCGACGGCATCGCCTTCCAGACCAATATCCTCGCGCTGAACGCGGCCGTGGAAGCGGCGCGCGCCGGCGAACAGGGCCGCGGCTTCGCCGTCGTGGCGGGCGAAGTGCGCACGCTGGCCCAGCGTTCGGCCGCCGCCGCCAAGGAAATCAAGGAGTTGATCGGCGCCTCCGTCCAGCAGGTCGAAGCGGGCGCGGGTCTCGTCTCCGAAGCCGGCGCCACGATGCGCGAAGTGCTGCAGACCGTGCAGCAGATGCACGAGCTGATGGTCGAGATCAGCCACGCCGGCCGCGAACAGCGTGCCGGCATCGAGCAGGTGAACAAGGCCGTCTCGCAGATGGACACCGTCACCCAGCAGAACGCCGGCCTCGTCGAAGAAGCGGCGACGGCGGCCCAGAGCCTGCACGAACAGGCCGAGGCGCTCGACCATCTCGTCAGCGTGTTCAAGCTGGAAGAGGCCGCGCGCCGTTCGTCCGGCGGCCGGGCGCTCGTCGTCGCCTGATCTCATCCACCCCACGGCGCCGCCCGGCGCCGTGGAAGGCGATGTTTGCGCAAACAAACTATGTTATAAAAGTGTGCGAAAAGCATATTTTGGAATAGCAATTCCTGGGCGTTTCCGATAATCTCTTGTAGATTGGAAGCTCGGAGTCGGCGTCGCCGGCTTCGGCGGACGATATAACAACCAGCGGATGGCGCTTCGTTCGAGCACTGTCCGTCATTCGAGACAACGCTCATGAACCTGATCTCCCGCCTGGACACCATTGTCTTCCTGTTCTACTTCGTCGTCGTCGCCGGCTACGGCCTGTGGGTCTACCGCCGCAAGAAGAGCGCGAACACCTCCGCCTCGCACGACTACTTCCTCGCCGAAGGCTCGCTCACGTGGTGGGCCATCGGCGCCTCGCTGATCGCGTCCAACATCTCCGCCGAGCAGTTCATCGGCATGAGCGGTTCGGGCTTCCGCATTGGTATGGCCATCGCCGTGTACGAACTGATGGCCGCCGCCACGCTCGTCATCGTCGCCGTGTTCTTCATGCCGGTCTACCTGAAGAACCACATCTACACGATGCCCCAGTTCCTCGAACAGCGCTACGGCAAGGCCGTCGCCACGACGATGGCGCTGTTCTGGCTCGGCCTGTACGTCGTCGTCAACCTGACCTCGATCCTGTACCTGGGCGCGCTGGCCATCGGCAGCGTCACCGGCATCGGCGTGCTGCCCTGCATGCTGTTCCTCGCCGTCTTCGCCGCCATCATCACGCTGGGCGGCATGAAGGTCATCGGCTACACGGACGTCATCCAGGTGACCTGCCTCGTCATCGGCGGCCTCGTGACCACGTGGCTGGCGCTGGACCTCGTCGCCAAACTCGGCAACGGCCACGGCGCGCTGCAAGGCTTCTCGACCCTGTACAACTCGACCCGCGACCACTTCGAAATGGTGCTGGGCCGCGACAACCCGAACTACATGGACCTGCCGGGCCTGTCCACGCTGATCGGCGGCATGTGGATCGTGAACCTGAACTACTGGGGCTGCAACCAGTACATCACGCAGCGCGCGCTGGGCGCCGACCTGCCCACCGCCCGCAAAGGCCTGCTGTTCGCCGCGTTCCTGAAACTGCTGATGCCGGTCATCGTCGTCATGCCGGGTATCGCCGCGTTCGCGCTGGACCGTTCCGGCGTGCTGGGCGATGCGATGCGCGTCGGCGGCGAACTGAATCCGGACCGCGCCTACCCCACCCTGCTGGCACTGCTGCCGTCGGGCCTGAAAGGCATCGCGTTCGCGGCGCTGACCGCCGCCGTCGTCGCGTCGCTGGCCGGCAAGGCCAACTCGATCGCCACGATCTTCACGCTGGACATCTATCAGAAGCGCCTCCACCCGAACGTCACCGAGCAGAAGATGGTGTGGATCGGCCGCATGACCGTCGTCGTGTCGATGCTGCTGGCTGTGCTGATCGCGCCGCTGATGGGCATCGACAAGAAGGGCGGCTTCCAGTACATCCAGGAATACACGGGCTTCGTCTCGCCGGGCATCCTGGCCATGTTCCTGCTGGGCTTCTTCTGGAAAAAGACCACGTCCAGCGCCGCGATGTTCGCGACCGTGGGCGGTCTCGTGTTCTCGATCATCCTGAAGTTCCTGCCGGGGATGATGGACCTGTCCTTCCTCGCCCCGATCGGCTTCGCCCACGACAACGGCAGCGGTGTCTACGAGATCCCGTTCCTGGACCGCATGTTCATCGTGTTCTGGCTGGTCGTCGCCGGCATGGTCCTGCTCAGCACCGTGTTCGCCCGCGGCAAGGTGAAGGGACTGATCGTCGACACCAAGCTGTTCAAGGTCGACGGCGCGTTTGCCCTGGGCTCGGCCGTCATCTGCGTCGTGCTGGCCACGATCTACGGCATGTGGTGGTAACCACCTTCGCGTAAAACAAGGGCAGCCTGCGGGCTGCCTTTTTTTATTTCAGGATGACTCCAGCACTGGGCTTCGCCGGACTACGCTGCAGCTTCGGACATCCGCCTGCGTGGCCGTTGCTACCGTGCGCGGCGATGAACATCGTGACGGCGGAACGGCAGTAGGATTCGATTTCGTTGTCGTCCGCTGCTCTCGCCTGATCGAAGCGTGCGATCATCAGGAGATCCGATCCTTTGAAAAGCGCGGCAAACAGGCGGGCAGACCCGAGAGGATCGGGCACGTTCAGAAGCGCGTTCGCGTGCAACTGACGCAACAGGGCCTCGATTTGGGCGATGACATGGGCGGGGCCGGCTTCGTAATGGAGCTTGCTTAACGAGTTTTGATTCGTCTTGTCGGCCATGACCATGGCTTCGACACTGCGGACGTCTGATCTCAACAGCACGCGAAGCAGCGATGATCCCACCGCCATCAGTCGATCTTCGACCGAACCGTCGACGCCTTCAAGAACGGTCTGTGGCGCAAACAACTGATGGCAGCCGGCCGTGATGGCCGCGCTGAACAGCGCCTCCTTGTTCTCGAAATGCCGATAAATGCTTAGCTTGGATATCTTCGCCCGCTGGGCGACCTTGTCCATTGTCGTCGCTTGAAACCCCAGCTCTACAAAGAGTTCGTTTGCGGCGCTGACTATCGTTTGGCCAAGTGCTTCGTTGGTGGGGCGGCCGCGGCGCCCCTGTTTTTTTTCGCTCACGTTGTTTTCGGTACTTGACAGTATCTTAATTCACGATCTAGGATACTGCATAGTATCCGAAATGTGCAATCCACTGTGATTGAAATTGATCGCGCTTTCCACCACCGGTCTCGCCCAAGCACGTTCCACCGCAAAGTCAACCTCAACCATCGACAACACGGAACCCACCACCATGAATGACGTCATCATCATCGGCGGCAGCTTTGCCGGCCTCGCCGCCGCGCTGCAGCTCGGTCGTGCCCGCCGCACGGTCACAGTTCTTGATACCGGCCTGCCGCGCAATCGTTTCGCCGACCATTCGCATGGGCTGCTCGGCCACGACCATAAGCCACCGCTGGATATCCTGGTTGAGGCGCGGCAGCAGCTGGCGCGCTATCCCATGATCAAACTGGTCAATGCCCGGGCCGAGAGCGTCTCTGGCGCCATAGACGATTTCTCCGTCCTCACCGGCAATGGCGAAAGCCTCAAAGCGCGCCGTCTGATCCTGAGCTACGGCGTCGCCGATCAAATGCCTGGCATTCCGGGCTTCGCCGAAGGCTGGGGTACCTCCATCGTGCCTTGCCCCTATTGCGACGGCTTTGAAGTCGCCGGCCGGCATTGGGGCCTCGTCTGGTCCGGCCCCCCATCGCACAACTATGTCAGGCTGTACCACGACTGGACCGACACCCTGACGGTCTTCGCCAACGGTCATGACATTCCACCGGAGATCCGGGCAGATCTGGCACGCCGCGGCATCCCGGTCGTCGGTGGCCGCATCACCGAGATTGACAACCACGAGAGCCATAACACCACCGTCAAAGTCGATGCCGGCCCCCAAGTCGCGGTCGACATCCTGTTCGCGCATCCGCGCAACAAGCCATCCGCACGCCTGCACGAATCGCTGGGCCTTGCCACAGTCGATACGCCCCAGGGCATCGCCCTCAAAGTCGACGAGCGCCGCGAAACCAGCATGCGGGGTATCTATGCCGCAGGCGACCTCGCCAATCCCCAAATGCCCTCGGTGACCACGGCCACGTGGCAAGGCGCGATGGCCGGCATCTTTGCCCAGCAGTCGATGCTGGTTTGAGTACGCCGATTCCCTCCCAGCGTTCTTCTGGCGATTCGCCGTTCCGACGGTCACCGCGCAGGACGCGCTGATAGGTGCTGGCGAATCCTGAATGAAAGCGCAGCCTGTGGGCAGCGCTTTCGCTTTCGAGGACGTCTTGCGGCAGGCCACGGCTATGCGCTTTCCACCGCGAAGCGCCTATACGCACCTGCCCCCTGTTGTCCCACAAGCCTATCGCCGCGCTGCATCGCTCATCAACGATCTTGACGGCGGACATGTTCTATCGCCGCTGCAAGGCTGCGCCGATGAACGCCACCGCTTCCGCCCGGCACCGCCACGCCTCGCGCAACGCGTTCATGTAATAAAAGCTGTGCGGCACATCGTGCCAGATGGTGAGCGTCACGCGGTTGCCGGCCCGGCGCGCGCGTTCGGCCGCGCGCCTGCTGTCGTCGAGGATGATCTCGGTGTCGGACACGTGGAAATGGAGCGGCGCGAGTCCCGCCCAGTCGCCGAACAGGGGCGACACGTCCGGGTGGTCCGGCGCGACGCCGCCAAGGTACGTCATCCGCACCCAAGGCCAGATGTTCGGTGACTGCATGCTGTCCCGCGCCGCGTTGGCGGTCGCGGACGGACTGCCGGCCGTCAGGTCGACCGGCGCCGACAGCAGGATGCAGCCCGCCGGCTGGGGCCAGCCGTTGTCCCGCGCCCGCATCAGCGACACGAGCGCCAGGTTCGCGCCGGCGGAATGCCCGATCACGACGATCTTGTGCGCCGGGATGCCGGCGGCAAGCAGGCCGGCGTAGACGGCGCAGCAGTCGTCCAGGCCCGCCGGGAACGGGAACTCGGGCGCGAGCCGGTACGGCACCTGCACGACGGGGCATCCGGTACGGCGCGCCAGGCCGGCACAGTAACGGCGATCGGCCGCCGCGGCACGCACCGCGAAACCGCCGCCGTGAAGATACAGGATGACGCCCTCGCGCGCCGCAGCGGGCCGCCCGATCCATTCGACGGCCACGCCGCCGACGTCGGCGACATCGACGCGTACGGGCCGCCTGCCGAGCGTCCCCAGGCGGTCGATCCGGTGATACGCGGCGCGCATGCGCGCGACGGACGGGATGTCGTTCCAGAGGGGCTTCAGGGTGCGGCGCAACCCCGCATTCACGATGGTTCGGATTAGCATGCCTTATATTACATTTTCATGCCGACACCTGGCCTGCTTGCGCACGCGATCGAGCTCGACCATCGTTGCCCATCGTTCTCCGCGCGGCCCGGTCGATACAGGTCACCGTGGCAGCGCGTACACCGCCAGCTGGTCGCCCACCTGGTCCTTGATGATCGGATTGCCGCCGGCCACGAAGGCGACGTACTGACGGCCCTTGTATTCGTACACCGCCGGATTCGCGACCACCGGGGCCTGGACCAGGTCGGACCATAACTCCTTGCCCGTCGCCAGCGAATAGGCCCGCACTTTCGCATCCATCGAGGCGCCGATGAAGATCAGGCCGCCTGCGGTCACGGCCGGCCCGCCTATGGTCGGCGAGCCCAGGCTCTCGGGCATGTAGAAGCCGTACTGCTGGGATGCCCCGACGGGGCGACGCCAGTTGATCGCGCCGGTCTTCATATTGATCGAGACAAGTTCGCCGAAGGGCGGTTCCCAGCATGGCATGCCGAGCCAGTTGAGCGCGTTTTCCAGCATGATGCCGAACGGCGCCCCCTTTTGCGGATAGAAGCCCTGCTCGGCGCCGGAGCCCTTGGCCACGCTGTTGTACACGTCGCGTGGCAACAGCTTGAGTTGCTGCACGAGATGTGACGTGTTGACGATCGCCGTCTCGCTGCGCGGGTCAAAAGCGACACCGCCCCACTGGACGGCGCCGGCGCTGAACGGATAGCCCAGCGTGCCTGCATCCCCGGCGGTCGGCGGCGTGTACATGCCATCGTAATGCATTGCATCGAACAGGCGCGAGCACTGGCCGAAGCCAACCATGTCGGCAATCCACCACACCTTCGGCTTGCGGGACTGGTCCAGCAGCGGCGCAGGTCGGGTAGGAACCGGCTGGGTCCTCGCGTAAACCTCACCGGGGACATTGCCGGTAGGGACCGGGCGCTCCTCGATCGGCCAGACATCCTCGCCGGTCCTGCGGTTCACGACGAACAGGTAGCCCATCTTGGTCGCCTGCATCAGCGCCGGGATCGTCTTGCCATCGACCGTGATGTCCATCAGCGTCGGTGCCGAATTGATGTCGTAGTCCCAGAGGTCATGGTGCACCCACTGACGCGACCACACCACCTTGCCGGTGTCGATGTCGACAGCCGTGGTGGAGGTCGCAAGCGGGACGGGTTCGGCGCGATTGCCGCCCCAGTAGTTGGGCGAAGGCGACGACACCGGCAAGTACACGAGCCCGAGCTCCTCGTCGACCGACATCGCGGTCCACACGTTGGCAGTGCCGCTCTGCCTGACGATATCGTCGGGAAGAACGTTCAGGACCCACTCCAGTTTGCCGGTGCGCGCATTGACCGAGAAAACCCTGCCCGGCGGCGCCTCGGCCAGCGCCCAGTCCTTGCCGGCCCAGCCGATGATGAGGTGGTCGCCCGCCACGGTGGGCGGCTGGAGCACCGACAGCGGCCAGGCATCATTGATGTTGTTCCATTTGTTGACGTTGAGTACGCCGTGGTCGGCAAAGCCGGGGCACGGCTTTCCCGTGTCCGCATCGACGGCGAACAGCCTCGCATCCATGGTGCCGATGTAGACGGTCTTCTGGCAGGCCTGGCCCGCGACCGGATGCCGGGCTTCCCAGTAGGCGACGCCGCGGGTCTTCAACGCGGGCTGCGTGAGCGCCTTCAGGGTCGAGTGGGTGTCGAACCGCCAACGCTCTGTTCCGGTCGCCGGATCGAGGGCGATGATCCGGTAGAAAGGCGTGCCGATGTACAGGGTCTCGTTGGCGTAGATGGGCGTGGCCGACCAGACGGTAGGCGGCTTGCCGCCGCTGCCGTCGGAGACATCCCCGGTATGGTACTGCCATGCCAGCTTCAGCTTGCCCACGTTCGAGGTATCGATCTGCGCCAGCGGTGAGTATTTCTGCGCGCTCAATTGCCCGTGGAAGCTATTCCAGATGGGCTTTGGGGCTGCCGGTGGTTGTTGCCCCGATGAGTCGCGACCATGATCGGCTGCCGCCGCCCCCTGCGCCGTCGCAGGCGGCAGCCGGCCGATGGCTGCGAGGCCAAGGCTGATGCAGAGAGCAGGCACGAGCAAGAGCGACGCGACGGTCGTCACCGGGTGCCTGTCCGGACCACTCATCGAATCGACCGCCAGCGCCAGCAGCGCGATGACCATGGCGGCGACCAGCAGGAACTCATGCAGCAGCCAGGCCGCCGCCAGGGTGCCGAGCGCCATCAGAAGGGCGAGGACCGGCACGAGCCGGGAGCGGCCGGTACGCCCGCGCACCAGGACAATGCCGAGCAACGCCAGCAACAGGGTGGACACGACGACAGCGAGGGCGCCTATCGTTCCGGTCACGCCCGTCATCGGCGCGAAATAATTGAACAGTGCGACGCCGAGCCCCGTCAGCGCCGCGATCGTCAGCGTCGCCCTCGCTACACCATGAAATCTCCGTGCCATGCCCGTACGCTCCTCCACTAGAATCGGCTCGGTGCTTTCTCCGTAGCCGGGAAGACGCGAACCCATCACCCAGGCCACACCGTGGTCCATCCAGACAAGACGTAGCTTGCCGCTTGTGAATTCAGTTGAAGAAATTATAGGACTCGCCTTCGCGGCGGGCCGTTCGATTCGAAACCCTGCTGCGCATGTGATATGAAATGCGAATCACAGCCCACCGAATCATATATTGGACAACTTGCCATACCCACGGCACTCTTGGGGTTTTACGATTTCCCGAGGAGACACCATGCCGACTTACCGTTCCCACACCACGACCCAGGGCCGCAACATGGCGGGCGCCCGCGCCCTGTGGCGCGCGACCGGCATGAAGGACGGCGACTTCGACAAGCCGATCATCGCCGTCGTCAACTCGTTCACCCAGTTCGTGCCGGGCCACGTGCACCTGAAGGACCTGGGCCAGCTGGTGGCGCGCGAGATCGAAGCGGCGGGCGGCGTCGCCAAGGAATTCAACACGATCGCCGTCGACGACGGCATCGCGATGGGCCACGGCGGCATGCTGTACTCGCTGCCGTCGCGCGACCTGATCGCCGACTCCGTCGAGTACATGGTCAACGCCCACTGCGCCGACGCGATGGTCTGCATCTCGAACTGCGACAAGATCACCCCGGGCATGCTGATGGCCGCCATGCGCATCAACATCCCGACCGTGTTCGTGTCGGGCGGCCCGATGGAAGCGGGCAAGGTGATCAAGGTCGTCAACAACGACAAGAAGATCATCAAGCTGGACCTCGTCGACGCGATGATCCAGGCCGGCGACTCGAAGATCTCCGACGCCGACGTCGCGGAAATCGAACGCTCGGCCTGCCCCACCTGCGGTTCCTGCTCGGGCATGTTCACGGCGAACTCGATGAACTGCCTGACCGAGGCGCTGGGCCTGTCGCTGCCGGGTAACGGCACCATCGTCGCCACGCACGCCGACCGCAAGGAACTGTTTCTGCGCGCCGGCCGCCTGATCGTCGACCTGGCCAAGCGCCACTACGAAGGCGACGACTACACGATCCTCCCGCGCAGCATCGCGACCAAGACCGCGTTCGAGAACGCGATGGCGCTGGACGTCTCGATGGGCGGTTCGACCAACACCGTGCTGCACCTGCTGGCCGCCGCGCACGAGGCGGGCGTCGAATTCACGATGGCCGACATCGACCGCATCTCGCGCAACGTGCCTTGCCTGTGCAAGGTCGCGCCGATGACGAACAAGTACCACATCGAAGACGTGCACCGTGCCGGCGGCATCGTCGCCATCCTCGGCGAACTGGCGCGCGCGGGCCTGCTCGACACGTCGCTGCCGACCGTGCACTCGCCGACCCTGGGCGACGCGATCGAGAAATACGACATCAAGCGCAGCGACGACCAGGCCGTGCATCAACTGTTCCGCGCGGCGCCGGGCGGCGTGCCGACGCAGGTCGCGTTCTCGCAGGCCGAGCGCTTCGACAGCGCCGACCTCGATCGCGCCGAAGGCTGCATCCGCGACCGCGCCCACGCGTACTCGCAGGACGGCGGCCTCGCGGTCCTGTACGGGAACATCGCGGAAAAGGGCTGCATCGTGAAGACGGCCGGCGTCGACGAAAGCATCCTGAAGTTCTCCGGCAAGGCGCGCGTGTTCGAAAGCCAGGACGCGGCCGTCGAAGGCATCCTGGGCGACACGGTGCACGCCGGCGACGTCGTGATCATCCGCTACGAAGGCCCGAAAGGCGGCCCGGGCATGCAGGAAATGCTGTACCCGACGTCGTACATCAAGTCGAAGGGTCTCGGCAAGGCGTGCGCGCTGTTCACCGACGGCCGCTTCTCCGGCGGTTCGTCGGGCCTCGTGATCGGCCACGCGTCGCCGGAAGCGGCGGAAGGCGGCGCGATCGGCCTCGTCGAGGAAGGCGACACGATCGACATCGACATCCCGAACCGCACCATCAACCTGCGCGTGACGGCTGAAGAGATGGCGCACCGCCGCGCGGCGATGGAAGCGCGCGGCGACGCCGCGTGGCAGCCGGTCAACCGCGAGCGCGCAGTCTCGCAGGCACTGCGGGCCTACGCGGCGCTGACCACGTCGGCCGACCGCGGCGCGGTGCGCGACCTGTCGCAACTGAAGCGCTGACCGGCAGCCTGACGAACTTGGCGGCGATGCTGGCCGCGATGGCCAGCACGCCTATGGTTGCGAGCAATGCCTGCAGCATGGTGTCCTCACACAAAGTAGGTTTTGACGAAGAAGGCAACCGTGATCGCGGTCGTCGCGCACAGCGTGACGGCGCGGATCACGCCCGGCGGCGCCCGCCGTCCGATGTGCGCGCCGCCGTACCCCCCGAGCGTCGCGCCGGCCAGCAGCGCCAGCGTCTCCGGCCAGCGCACCGCGCCGGCCGCGATGAACGCGAGTACCGCCACCGTGTTCGCCGCGCTCACCAGCAGCGTGCGCGGCGCATTCAACAGTTTCAGGTCGCGGTTGTCGAGCAGCCCCCACATCGCGATCATCATGATCCCCACCGCCCCGCCGAAATAACCGCCGTAGACGCCCAGCGCGAACTGCACGGCCAGCACCGCGCGTGCATGGATGCGCCAGCGCGCGCGCAGGGCTTCACCGATGCGCCGCCCGAACGCGAGCGCGATGGACGCCACCAGCAGCAGCCAGGGCAGCACGGCCGTGAACGCGGCGGATGACGTCCGCAGCAACAGCACGGCGCCGACGAGCCCGCCGCACAGGGTCGCGACGAGCAGCGCACGCAGCGGCACGGTGCCGACCGGCCCCAGGCCGTCGCGGTAGGCCCACGCGCTGGCCAATCCACCCGGAAACAGCGCGACGGTGCTCGACGTATTCGCCTGGACCGGAGGCACACCGGCCGCGATCAGCGCCGGCAGGCTGACGAACGAACCACCGCCCGCCAGCGCATTCATCGCACCGGCCGCCACGCCTGCCGCGAACGTAGGAATCATAGTATTCATGCCACGATGGTAGTCTGCGGGCGGTGCGCCCGCAATCCGGCAATTCCGGCGTCACGCTTCGGCCCAGCCGAAGGCACAATCACGCCCGCCATGCCCGCCTGTTAAATATCGGAACGACAAATCAGATGACTCCTGCTGCGTTGACAAGGCGTCAAAATCGCGTAGCGAATCGAAAATCCTTTTGTAAAATTTAGTTATTGATCGCTTAATCAAGTGTTGTTTTCCCCGCGTATCCATGACATTTCTCGGCAAAGAGCTTGCTACACGGCAATTCGATCTGACATGATCAGCACCGGTGCGGTCCCAGATACCGCAAACACGAAACCTACCCGAACATCGACGGAGCGCCGCGTGCCGCGACTACGCCCCCTGCAAACCTATTCCCCGCTGATCGTGGCCGCGGCCGCGACCTGCGTCATCGTTCCGCTGGCCGGCTGGCAGTGGCATGGCTGGCTGTGCGCCGCCCTCCTCCTGGCCGGCGGCGCGTTCGCCGCCCTGCGTGCGCCCGCGCCGCAGGCCGGGCAATCCGCCGGCGCCGACCTCGCCGAGCGCCGCGCGTTCAGCGTCGACGTGGCCGACGTCTGGACGTCGCACATCGATGCGTCGCGCGACCAGATGGAGACGGCCGTCGTCGCCCTCGTCGAACGCTTCTCCGGCATCGTCACCCGCCTCGGCCAGGCACTGGACGCGTCGGGCACCGCGCGCAACGGCGACAACATCGTCGACGCGTTCGCGGCCAGCGAAAAGGAATTGCGCTCGCTGCTGGACATGCTGGCCGGCGCGGCCGCCAGCAAGCGGCAGATGCTGCAGAAGATCGAAGGCCTCGAGGAAATCACGGCCACCTTGCAGAAGATGGCGGCGGACGTCGCCAGCATCGCGTGGCAGACCAACCTGCTGGCGCTGAACGCGGCCATCGAGGCGGCGCGCGCGGGCGAGGCGGGACGCGGTTTCGCGGTCGTCGCGAGCGAGGTGCGCATGCTGTCGAACCGTTCGGCCGACGCGGGCAAGCACATCGCCGAACAGGTCGGCCGCATCAGCGCCGCGATCGACGTCACGTGCCGCGCGGCCGAGGACTCCATGCGCGCGGAGACGCGCGCCGTGCAGGCGTCCGAACAGATGATCGGCAACGTGCTCGGGTCCCTGCGCGGCGTCACCGACGCCCTCGTGGCCTCGTCCGACCTGCTGCAGCACGAGAGCGCCGGCATCCAGGCGGAAGTCGGCGACGCGCTCGTGCAGCTGCAGTTCCAGGACCGCGTCAGCCAGATCCTGTCGCACGTGCGCGACAACATCGCCCGCCTGCCCTCGTGGCTGGACGAGCAACAGCAAGGCGGCGGCCTCGATGCCCGCAGCCTGCTCGCCGAACTCGAAAGCACCTACGCGATGGCCGAGGAACGCACGCTCCACAAGAGCACCGCGAAGCCCGCGCCGCAGCTGGCCGAAGACATCACGTTTTTCTAGACTAGGATTTAACCATGGCAAAAACCATCATGGTGGTGGACGATTCGATCTCGATCCGCCAGGTCGTCGGCATCGCACTCAAGCAGGCCGGCTATGACGTCATCGAAGGCGTCGATGGCCAGGACGCGCTGGCCAAGCTGACCGGCCAGAAGGTCAACCTGATCATCAGCGACGTCAACATGCCCAACATGGACGGCATCGCGTTCGTGCGCGAACTGAAGACCCGACCCGCCTACAAGTTCACCCCGGTCCTGATGCTGACCACCGAGTCGCAGGAAGACAAGAAGGAACAGGGCAAGGCCGCCGGCGCGAAGGCGTGGATGGTCAAGCCGTTCAAGCCGGAAGCCCTGCTGGCCGCCGTCCAGAAGCTGACGTTCGGCTGACCCACCGCGCCGGCGCAGGCCGGCCATCCCGGAGCAATGACGCAATGACGATTATTGGCGAAACGAGCCAAGGGGCCGCCGCATGCCTGGCGGTCGAAGGCGAAATGACGATCTACCGCGCCGCGGAGCTGCATCCCGTGCTGCTGGACGCCGTACGCACGATCGATGCGCCCGCGCTCGATCTGTCCCAGGTGACGGAGTTCGACTGCGCCGGCATGCAGCTGCTGCTCGTGGCGCGGCGCGAAGCGCAGCGGCTCGGCAAGGCGCTCGTGCTGCGCGGCGCCAGCCCCGCCGTGTGCGACGCATTCGCGATGCTCGGCATGAGCGCGGAAGGAGAGCCTGCATGAGCATCGACATCGACCAGGTGACACACACCTTCATCGCCGAGAGCCGCGAACTTCTGGAGCAGATGGAAACCGCCCTGCTCGCGGTCACGCGCGACGGCCTCGATGCCGTCAACGCGATCTTCCGTGCGGCGCACACGATCAAGGGATCGGCCGGCATGTTCGGCCTCGACCCCGTTGTCGAATTCACGCACGTGGCCGAGAGCGTCCTGGACAAGGTGCGCGACGGCGCCATCCCCGTCGGCGACGAACTCGTCGCGCTGCTGCTCGCATGCCGCGACCACATCGGCGCCCTCGTCGACGCGGTGGAGCGCGGCACGCTGGACGACGCGGATCTCGCCGCGGCAGGCGCGCCGCTCGTCGCGCAACTGCAGGCCTACCTCGACGGCGGCGCGGCACCGGCGCCCACCGGCGCCGCCGAACCCGAAGCGAGCGACGGCGCGGCCGGCCACTGGCACATCTCGCTGCGCTTCGGCCCCGACGTGCTGCGCAACGGCATGGACCCGCTGTCGTTCATCCGCTACCTGGGCCAGCTGGGCTCCATCACCGGCATCGCGACGATCGCCGACGACCTGCCGGCGCTGGACGAATTCGATCCCGAGTCGTGCTACCTCGGCTTCGAGATCGGCTTCCACAGCACCGCCGACAAGGCGACGATCGACGGCGTGTTCGACTTCGTGCGCGACGACTGCGCGATCCGCATCCTGCCGCCCGAGAACCGCATCGCCGGCTACCTCGCCTGGCTGGACGAGGCGCCGGCGCAGCGCGAGCGCCTGGGCCAGATGCTCGTCCGCTGCGGCAGCGTCACCGCGCACGAACTGGAACACGCGCTGGCGGCGCAGGCCGCAAGCAGCGCACCGGCGCAACCGATCGGCGCGATCCTCGTCGAACAGGGCGCCGTGCGCGCACCCGTCGTCGAGGCGGCCCTCGCGAAGCAGCGCCAGGCGCCGGACGCGCCGCGCCAGCAGCAGGAAAGCCGCTCGGTGCGCGTGGACGCGGACAAGCTGGACCGCCTGATCAACCTCGTGGGCGAATTGATCATCGCGGGCGCGGGCGCCAACCTCGTCGCGCGCCGCACGCAGATCCCCGAGCTGCTGGAATGCACGTCGACGCTGTCCAGCCTCGTCGAGGAAGTGCGCGACAGCGCGCTGCAGCTGCGCATGGTGAAGATCGGCGCCACGTTCAACCGCTTCCAGCGCGTCGTGCACGACGTGGCGCGCGAGCTGGGCAAGGACATCCGCCTGGCGGTCAGCGGCGAGGACGCGGAACTGGACAAGACCGTCGTCGAGAAGATCGGCGACCCGCTCACGCACCTCGTGCGCAACGCGATGGACCACGGCATCGAGCCGGCCGACGTGCGCGCCGCGCGCGGCAAGCCGGCGCAAGGCACCGTCGCGCTGAACGCCTACCACGACTCCGGCAGCATCGTGATCGAAGTGTCGGACGACGGCGGCGGCCTGAAACGGGACCGCATCCTCGCGAAAGCCGTCGAGCGCGGGCTCGTCGAGCCGGGCCGCACGCTCACCGACAAGGAAATCTTCAACCTGATCTTCGAACCGGGCTTCTCGACGGCGGAACAGGTGACGAACCTGTCCGGCCGCGGCGTGGGCATGGACGTCGTCAAGCGCAACATCGTCGCGCTGCGCGGCAGCGTCGACATCGCCAGCACCGAGGGACAAGGCACCACAGTCACGGTGCGCCTGCCGCTGACGCTGGCGATCATCAACGGGTTCCAGGTCGGCGTCGGCAAGTCGGTGTTCGTGATCCCGATGGACATGGTCGAGGAATGCATCGAGTTCGTCGAACAGCCGGGCTGCGACTGGGTCGATCTGCGCGGCCAGCCCCTGCCCTTCGTGCGCCTGAGGGAACGCTTCGGCGTCAAAGGCGCGCCGGCACGGCGCCGCAGCATCGTCGTCGTGCGCTACGGCGGCAGCAAGGCCGGCCTCGTCGTCGACAGCCTGCTGGGCGAATTCCAGACCGTGATCAAGCCGCTCGGCAAGGTGTTCGCCGGCGCGCGCTTCCTGTCCGGTTCCTCGATCCTCGGCAACGGCGACGTCGCACTGATCCTCGACATGGCGGCCCTGCTGGCCGGCGTCGAACACGAAAGCCAGGCCGCCGCGGCCTGACAATTAACTGAAGTGGAGAGCCACATGCTCAAGAACCTGAAAATCGGCATCCGCCTGGGCCTCGGCTTCGGTGCGGTACTGCTGCTCCTGCTGGCGATCGCGCTGCTGGCCATGAACCGCATGGCGGTCATGAACGATGCCGCCGCCTACATCACGGCGGACGCGTATCCGAAAGTCGTCATCGCAAAAGACCTGATCCGTGACACCGTGGACCTCCCGCGCCAGATGCGCGGCATGCTGCTGACCGCGGACGAGGCGCAGAACGAGCGCTATCGCAAGCTGATCGAACAACTGCGCGCCGACACGAGCACCCGCATCGCCGAGCTGACGAAACTCGTCGCCAGCGACACCGGCAAGAAGATGCTCAAGCGGATCATCGACAAGCACGCGGCACTGGACCCGACGTATGCCCGGTTCTTCGAACTGGTACGCAGCGACCGCCCGCATGCGGCGGAATACGTCAGCAAGGATTACATGCCGCTCAACCGCGAGCTGATCGACGCGATCGACGAACTGGCCAAGCACCAGTCGGACAAGATGCAGCAGAAGGCCAACGAGGCCGCCGCCACGTACGACGAGACCCGCCAGCTGGTGCTCGCCATGACGGCCGGCGCCGCCCTGCTCGCGCTGTGCGTCGCCACGTTCATCACGCTGTCCGTCACCCGCCCCCTGCGCATCGCCGTCGACGCGGCCGACCGCCTGGCAGCCGGCGACCTCACGGTGCACATCGAGAGCCATGCGCGTGACGAGGCCGGCCAGTTGCTGACCGCGATGAAGAACATGATCGCGAAGCTGACGCAGGTCGTCGGCGACGTCAACGGCGGCGCGCAGTCGCTGGCGTCCGCGTCGGAAGAAGTCAGCGCGACGGCGCAGGCGCTGTCGCAGTCGGCGTCCGAGCAGGCGGCCGGCGTCGAGGAGACGAGCGCCTCGCTGGAACAGATGACGGCATCGATCTCGCAGAACACGGAGAACGCCCGCGTCACCGACGGCATGGCCACGCAGGCCGCGCGCGAGGCGGCGGAAGGCGGTGAAGCCGTGAAGGCGACCGTCGCCGCCATGAAGCGGATCGCGAAGCAGATCGGCATCATCGACGACATCGCCTACCAGACCAACCTCCTGGCGCTGAACGCCGCCATCGAGGCGGCCCGCGCCGGTGAACACGGCAAGGGTTTCGCCGTCGTCGCCGCCGAGGTGCGCAAGCTGGCCGAACGCAGCCAGGTCGCCGCGCAGGAAATCGGCGAAGTGGCGACGAGCAGCGTGGAGCTGGCCGAGCGCGCCGGCGGCCTGCTCGACCAGATGGTGCCGAACATCCGCAAGACCTCGGACCTCGTGCAGGAAATCACGGCCGCATCGGAAGAGCAATCGGCCGGCGTCGGCCAGATCAACGCGGCGGTCGGCCAGATGAGCCAGACGACGCAGCAGAACGCCTCCAGTTCCGAGGAGCTGGCCGCGACGGCCGAGGAAATGAGTTCCCAGGCCGAGCAGCTGCAGCAGGCGATGGCGTTCTTCCGCCTGGCGGGCGGCGATGCGCCGCCGGCGCGCAAGCCGGCACGCCGCGCGCCCGCGCATCCGGGCGCGACGCCGAAGCGCCAGGGCATCGCCCTGCACAACCCCGCGTACGCCGCCGAGGCGGACCTGGACGAAGCCAGCTTCACCCGTTTCTGATACCGCGCAGCCGCCCCGAGGAGAACTGCCATGTTCCGTAATCTGAAAGTCAGCGCCCGCCTGGCATTGGGCTTCGGCACCGTCAGCGTGTTGCTGGCCGCCGTCGTCGCGATGGGCATCCACAGCGTCGCCAGCGTCAGCGACAACGTTGGCGATATGGCCAACGACAAGTATCCGAAGGTCGTGCTCAGCTACGACGCGATCGGCAACATCCACGAGATCGCCACCGCGATGCGCAACATCGTGCTGACGGAGGATCCGGAAGCGATTCGGCGCGAGCTGGCGCAGATCGACGAGTCGCGCAACGACCAGCGCGCGGATATCGAGAAGCTGCAGAACCTCGTCAAGTCGGCCTCCGGACGCCAGATCATGGACGGCATGAACCAGCAGCGCCAGAAGAACCTGGTGGTGCAGGACCAGTTCGTCCGCCTCGTGCACGAAGGCAAGCGCACCGAGGCCGGAGCGCTGCTGGCGACGCAGATCCAGCCGCTGCAGGATGCGTACATCAAGGCGATCGAAAAGCTGATCGAACACCAGAATGCGGCGATGGAGCAATCGGCCAAGGACGCGTCGGCCGAATACCTCGAAACCCGCAACCGGCTCACGCTGCTGGGCGCCGCCGCGGTCCTGATGGGCATCGGCATGGCCTTCTGGATCACGCTGAGCCTCACCCGTACGCTGGGCGGCGAGCCGGCCTACGCGGCCGACCTGCTCAAGCGCATCGCGAACGGCGACCTGTCCGGCGACGTGACGCTGCGCCGCGGCGACAACGACAGCATGCTGCATGCCGTCGGCCAGATGGTGGCGAAGCTGCGCCAGGTGATCGCCGGCCAGCGCGCCGTCGTGGAAGCGGCCAACCGCGGCGAGTTCGGCGTACGCGTCGATACGGCCGGGATGCAGGGCTTCCAGAAGGAGATGGGCGATGGCCTGAACCAGCTCGTGACGACGACCGGCGCCAGCATCGACGACGTCGTGCGCGTCATGTCCGCGCTGGCCGAAGGCGACCTGACGAAGCGCATCGACAAGGATTACCAGGGCGCGTTCGCGAAGCTGAAGGATTACTCGAACGGCACCATGGACCGGCTGGCGCAGGTCGTGGGCGACGTCAACGGCAGCGCCCAGTCGCTGGCGTCCGCGTCGGAAGAAGTCAGCGCGACGGCGCAGGCGCTGTCGCAGTCGGCATCCGAACAGGCGGCCGGCGTCGAGGAGACGAGCGCCTCGCTGGAACAGATGACGGCATCGATCTCGCAGAACACGGAGAACGCCCGCGTCACCGACGGCATGGCCACGCAGGCCGCGCGCGAGGCGGCGGAAGGCGGTGAAGCCGTGAAGGCGACCGTCGCCGCCATGAAGCGGATCGCGAAGCAGATCGGCATCATCGACGACATCGCCTACCAGACCAACCTCCTGGCGCTGAACGCCGCCATCGAGGCGGCCCGCGCCGGTGAACACGGCAAGGGTTTCGCCGTCGTCGCCGCCGAGGTGCGCAAGCTGGCCGAACGCAGCCAGGTCGCCGCGCAGGAAATCGGCGAAGTGGCGACGAGCAGCGTGGAGCTGGCCGAGCGCGCCGGCGGCCTGCTCGACCAGATGGTGCCGAACATCCGCAAGACCTCGGACCTCGTGCAGGAAATCACGGCCGCATCGGAAGAGCAATCGGCCGGCGTCGGCCAGATCAACGCGGCGGTCGGCCAGATGAGCCAGACGACGCAGCAGAACGCATCCAGTTCCGAGGAGCTGGCCGCGACGGCCGAGGAAATGAGTTCCCAGGCCGAGCAGCTGCAGCAGGCGATGGCGTTCTTCAAGCTGGACGCAGGACACAGCATCAAAGCGGCCGCCGGCAAGCCGTTCAAAACAGGTACGGTGAAGCGCCATGCCCCGAGGACGATCGGGACGCTGGCACTCGCCTCGGTCGGCGCACCGGACGAAGCCGACTTCGCACGCTTTTAAAAGTTAAGGAAATACCATGACAGTCGTAAAGAAGATGATCCTGCTCGTGCTGGCAGCGCTCATCGGTATCGTCGCCCTGGCGGCAATGGGGCGCTACCAGCTCGTCCGCGTCTACGATGCGGCCAGCTACGGCACGGTCAATTCGATTCCCAGCTTCCTCGCGCTCGACGAAGCATTCGAACAGCTGGCCGTGTACCGCACCCGCGTGTGGCAGCATATCGCACAGACCGACGCGGACAAACTGGCCGCGATCGACCAGCAGATCGACGAGAACCGCCGCAAGATCGACGAGACGCTGAAGAAATACGAATCGCTCGTTTCGGACGACAAGGACAAGGCCCTGCTCGCGGCCGACCGCGCCAGCCTCGCGGACTACGGCCGCATCGTGGACGAGGTGCTGAAGCTCTCGCGCGGCGGCAAGAACACGGAGGCGCGCGACCTGATGATGGCGAACGTCGGCGCGGCGGACAGGAACTGGGAAGCGTTCGCGAACCACCGCAAGTACAACGAGGAACTGGCGAAGAACGGCGGCGAGCGTGCCGTCGCGATCCAGGACGCGGCGGAGACGATGTCGCTCGCCTTTGCCGCCGCCACGCTGGCGGCCGTCGGCCTGCTCGGCTTCTACATCACCCGCAGCCTGCTGGCCCAGCTGGGCGGCGAGCCGGCGTACGCGGGGGCCGTCATGGCCCGCATCGCGGGCGGCGACCTGAACGCGGACATTCACACGAAGCCGGGCGACGACGCCAGCATGCTGGCCGCCGTCAAGGGCATGGTCGCGAAGCTCACTCAGGTCATCGACGGCCAGCGCGCCGCGGTGGAAGCCGCGAACCGTGGGAATTTCGATGCGCGCGTCGACCTGGCCGGCCTGCAGGGCTTCCAGAAGGAGATGGGCGAAGGCCTGAACCAGCTGATGGCGACGACCGGCGCGAGCATCGCCGACGTGGTGCGCGTGATGGGCGCGGTGTCGCGCGGCGACCTCTCGAACCAGATCGACAAGCCCTACCAGGGCGCGTTCGGCGAGCTGAAGGAATTTACGAACAACACCGTGCACAAGCTGACGCAGGTGATCGAGGGCCAGCGCCGCGTCGTGCAGACGGCCAATCGCGGCAACTTCGACGAGCGCGTGGAACTCGCGGGCCTGCAGGGCTTCCAGAAAGAGATGGGCGAAGGGCTGAACCAGCTGGTGGCGACGACGAGCGCATCGGTCGAGGACGTGGTGCGCGTGATGGGCGCGATGTCGGAAGGCGACCTCACCAAGCGCATCGACAAGTCCTACGAGGGCGAGTTCGCCAAGCTGAAGGAATACGCGAACAACACCGTGGACAAGCTGGCGCAGGTGGTGGCCGAGGTCAACGCGGCCGCCGATTCCCTCGCCAGCGCGTCCGAGCAGGTGAGCGCGACGGCCCAGTCGCTGTCGCAGGCATCGGGCGAACAGGCGGCGGGCGTCGAGGAGACCAGCGCGTCGATCGAGCAGATGACGGCATCGATCGCGCAGAACACCGAGAACGCGAAAGTCACCGACGGCATGGCGACCAAGGCTGCGCACGAAGCGACCGAAGGCGGCGCCGCCGTGAAGGAAACCGTGGCCGCGATGAACCAGATCGCCAAGAAGATCGGCATCATCGACGACATCGCCTACCAGACCAACCTGCTGGCGCTGAACGCGGCCATCGAAGCCGCCCGCGCCGGTGAACACGGCAAGGGCTTCGCCGTCGTCGCCGCCGAGGTGCGCAAGCTGGCCGAACGCAGCCAGGTCGCGGCACAGGAGATCGGCGAAGTGGCGACCAACAGCGTGGAGCTGGCGGAACGCGCCGGCACCCTGCTCGACCAGATGGTGCCGAACATCCGCAAGACGTCGGACCTCGTGCAGGAAATCACGGCCGCGTCGGAAGAGCAGTCGGCAGGCGTCGGCCAGATCAACGCGGCGGTGGGCCAGCTGTCCCAGACGACGCAGCAGAACGCCTCGAGCTCCGAAGAGCTGGCCGCGACGGCCGAGGAAATGAGTTCCCAGGCCGAGCAGCTGCAGCAGACGATGGGCTTCTTCCGCCTCGCGGCCGGCGCCGCGGGCCAGGCGGCCGTGCCGCGCCCGGCGCCCCGCGCCAAGCGTTCCCCGCTGCGCCTGGCCGGTGCCGCGGCGCCGCTGGCCGCGCCCGACGAAGCCAACTTCACCAATTTCTGACCCGCGGTGACCGAATGAATCACACGAACCAAGCAGCCAACGCGGCGGCCGCCGGCCAGTCCGCCCAATACCTCACCTTCATGCTGGGCGGCGAAGCCTTCGGCATCGGCATCATGGCCGTCAAGGAGATCATCGAGTTCTCCGGCCTCACGGAAGTACCGATGATGCCGGACGCGATCCGCGGCGTGATCAACCTGCGCGGCGCCGTCGTGCCCGTGATGGACCTCGCGGCCCGCTTCGGCCGGCCGCAATCCGTGGCGGGCAAGCGCACGTGCATCGTCATCGTCGAGCTGGAACACGACGGCGAGCGCCAGCTGACGGGCGTCGTCGTCGATGCCGTCAGCGCCGTGCTGGACATTCCGGCCGCCGACATCGAGCCCGCGCCGTCGTTCGGCACGCGCATCCGCGGCGACTTCATTGCCGGCATGGGCAAGGTGAACGGCAAGTTCGTCATCCTGCTGAACGTGCAGCAGGTGCTCGCGCTGGACGGCTTGCCCGACCTGGCCGGCGCCGACGCCCTCGCCGCCTGAACCATGCAGCATTGCTCGATCAGCCAGGGCGAGTTCGCGCGCTTCCAGCGCTTCATCTTCGACATCGCCGGCATCTCGATGTCCGATTCGAAGAAGGCCCTCGTCAGCGGCCGCCTCGCCAAGCGCCTGCAGCACTTCGGCCTACCGTCGTACGACGCCTATTTCAAGCTGTTGACGGACGGCGCGCACAAGGACGAGGTGCAGCTGGCCGTCGACCTGCTGACCACGAACGAGACCTATTTCTTCCGCGAGGCGCGCCATTTCGAGCTGCTGCGCGAAGCGGCCGAGACGGCGCGCCCGTCCCTGCGTGCGAATGCGCCGTTCCGCGTGTGGAGCGCGGCCTGCTCGTCCGGCGAGGAACCGTACAGCATCGCGATGGTGCTGGCCGACGTGCTGGGATCGGCGCCGTGGGAAGTCGTGGCCTCAGACATCAGCACGCGCGTGCTGGAGCGCGCCCGCACCGGCCACTATCCGATGGAACGCGCGACCCACGTGCCGCAGGACTACCTGCGCCGCTACTGCCTGAAGGGCATCCGCGACCAGCAGGGCACGCTGCTCGTGGAACGCGGCCTGCGCGAGCGCGTGCAGTTCCGCCAGGTGAACCTGAACACGGCGCTGCCCGGCGACCTGGGCACCTACGACCTCGTCTTCCTGCGCAACGTGATGATCTACTTTAACGGCGACACCAAGCGCCAGGTCGTCACGCGCATCATGCAGCGCATCAAGCCGGGCGGCCATTTGTTCATCGGCCACTCGGAAAGCCTGCAGGAGATGGGCGACGTGCTCCGTGCCGTGATCCCTTCCGTCTACCGTCTACCGTAATCCGGCATGAAAACAATCGATGTGATGGTGGTCGACGACTCGGCCGTCGTGCGCAAGGTCGTCGGCGCGGTGCTGGAATCCGCGCCCGGCATCCGCCTGCTGCACGCCGTGGCCGACCCGCTGCTCGCCATCGAGCGCATGAAGCAGGCCTGGCCCGACGTGATCCTGCTGGACGTGGAGATGCCGCGCATGGACGGCATTACGTTCCTTCGCAAGATCATGGCGGAGCGGCCCACGCCCGTCGTCATCTGCTCGACGCTGACCGAAAAAGGCGCGGAGACGACGATGGCCGCGCTGGCCGCGGGCGCCGTGTCCATCATCACGAAACCCAAGCTGGGCCTGAAGGACTTCCTCAGCGAGAGCGCGGACGAACTGATCGCCGCAGTGCGCGCGGCGAGCCACGCGAACGTGCGCAGGCTCGCGGCACGCGCCGCGCCCGCGCCCGTCGCCGCGAAGCTGACCGCGGACGCCGTGCTGGCGGCCGCGCCCGAGACGCGTGCCCTGCTGCGCACGACCGAGCGCGTCGTCGCCATCGGCACCTCCACGGGCGGCACGCTGGCATTGGAAGAAGTGCTGACGGCGCTGCCGCGCGTCACGCCCGGCATCGTCATCGTGCAGCACATGCCGGAAAAATTCACGGCCGCCTTCGCCGACCGCCTGAACGGCCTGTGCCAGATCGAGGTGCGCGAGGCGCGCCACGGCGACCGCGTACTGCCGGGCCGCGCGCTGATCGCGCCGGGCGGCAAGCACATGCTGCTGCGGCGCGACGGCGCCAACTACCACGTGGACGTCATCGACGGCCCGCTCGTCAATCGCCATCGCCCGTCCGTCGACGTGCTGTTCCGCTCCGTCGCCAGGCACGCGGGCGCGAACGCGCTGGGCATCATCATGACGGGCATGGGCGACGACGGCGCGGCCGGTCTGCTCGAGATGCGCAAGGCGGGCGCGCGCACCGTCGCGCAGGACGAGGACAGCTGCGTCGTCTACGGCATGCCGAAGGAAGCCGTGAAACGGGGCGGCGTCGAGAAATCCGTGCCGTTGAAAGCGATCGACCGCGAGATCCTGCAGCAGCTCGGGGTGCGCTGATCGCGTATCATCTCCCTGAACAGCCGATCCAGAAGCTGATGCCAGGAGAACGAGATGAAAACAGGAATGTGTATCGCCGCGCTCGCCGCCTGCCTGACGGCCTCCTTGAGCGCGTGCGGCGGTGGCGGCGGCAGCGCCGGCACGGGGAATACCCCGCTGACGCCGCCCGTGTCCAGCAACGGCAACCTCGACGCGTACGTCGGCACGTGGGCCTCCGCGTGCGCGTCGCACGCGGTCGACACGGCCGTCATCGCGCGCGCGGCCGGATCGAACAATGCGCTCACGATCGCCGTCACGACGACTTACTACGCCAACACGGCCTGCACGGGCGACGTGATCGCCACGCAGGTGTGGAGCGCCCCCACGACGGCGACGTACGTGGGCACCGTCGCGTCCTCCATCATGCCGGGATCGGTCTCGGCCTCCATCGACAAGGTGACGGCGCAGCAGCCGCAACGCAGCGTCACGTTGACGGGCACCTTCGTCAGCCGCAAGATCGTCGACGGCCAGCCCAACTGGTGCATCGATTACGCGGGCGGTTCCGTGTGCGTGCCCGACCGGATCTACGCGGCCGAACCGGCGCCGTTCGACGGGCTGGCCATCGTGGGCGGCGAACTGGTCGAGGTCAAGTCGAACGCCGTCAACTACGACGCCGTCGAGCGCTTCACGAAACGCTGACGGGCAACGCGGCCAGCCCGCGCAGGCCGGCGATGCCGTTCCAGCGCGGGGCCGCGTCCACCAGGCGGAGCGTCGGCCAGCGGCGCAGCACGGCGCGCAGCACGACGTCGGCCTCCAGCAGCGACAGCCCGGCGCCGATGCAGACGTGCGGCCCGCTGCCGAACGACAGGTGGCTGCCGGCGCGGCGCGTGATGTCGAACGTGTCCGGATCGGCGAAGCGCTCCGGATCGCGGTTCGCCGCGCCGATCAGCGCGATCACGAGGTCGCCGCGCCCGAGCGTCGTGCCGTGCAGCGTGAGTTCCGTGGCGACGCGCCGGCCCGTGTACTGCACGGGACTGTCGTAGCGCAGCAGTTCGCGGATGGCCAGGGTCATGCCGTCTTCGTCCGCGCGCAGCCGCGCCCACGCGTCCGGGTGCGTGAGCAGCGTGTACAGGCCATTGCCGAGCAGGTTGCGCGTCGTCTCGTGGCCGGCGAACAGCAGCATCGCGCATTGCGCCAGCAGTTCGCCGTCCGCGCGCAGTTCGCCCGCGGCCTCGGCCTGCAGCAGGCGGCTGACGAGATCCGTGCCGGGGGACGCCCGGCGCGCGGGCAGCAGCGCATCGAAATAGCGCACCATCTGCAGCAGGCTGCGCTGGGCCGCGCGCAACTGGTCGGCCGTGGGCTGCAGCGCGCCGATGAAGGCGGCCAGGTCGTCCGACCACGCCATGAAGCGCGCCTCGTCCTCGCGGTCTATCCCCAGCATCAGGCCGATGACGCGCGACGGCAGCGGCCGCGCGACTTCGGCGATGAAGTCGAAGCCCGCGTGCGCGTCGAGGCCGTCCAGCAACTCGTCGGTGAGCCGCTCGACGTCGGCCCGCAAGGTGCGGATCAGGGTCGGATGAAAACCGGCCGCCATCGCCTTGCGCACGCGCTGGTGGTCGGCGCCGTCCAGGAACACCATCGCACTGCCGAACAGGCGCTGGAACAGGTCGAGGCCCGCCTGGGCGCGCCGTCCCGACAGGCTCGCGTCGACGCCGGGGATGCGCTTGACCCAGCCGCCCGTGCGCTGCGACGAGAAGCGCAGATCGCGCAGCGCCAGCTCGATGTCCGCGTGGCGCGTCAGCACCCACGCGCCCTGGAACACGTCGTCGCGCCACAGCACCGGTCCCGCCGCGCGCAGGCGGCGATAGGTGGGATACGGATCGTGCAGGAAGGCGGCGTCGAACGGTGCCGTGTCCGAAGCATCGGGCACGACTTGCGCGAAATCTCTCATGCGATTCTCAAGCTGATGGTTATTCCGGGCCGCACTTTATCATCTTTCGGCGCGGCACCCGCCGTCGTAAATAGTCGCGGTTGCCTGTTTCAGGCCGGCGTGCGGCAGAAACTGGTCCGAAATCGTCAGGACCGCGTGCAGGTTGTTCCTGAGCTTGTCGAGCTCGATCTCGCCCGGCTTCAGCGCCGTCTGCAGCAGGTGGATCGCCATGTCGGCCAACAACAGGCGTTGTTTGTCGAGCCAGTCGTCGGTGCCCTTGGTTGCCGGGTGGCTCAGCAGGCGCTCCTCGACCACGCGGTGTATCCCCCAGCCCATTTTGATGATGTCGGCTCTCGTCAGGTCATCCATGTGTTTCTCCTTGTCGACGCCCAGTCTACAACGGCGGGTCGAAAAATATTAGTTAGGACTCTTTACCATTATCCCGGCCGTGTTATGATGCCGTCCATGGAACTGAAACCCGAAACCCCATGGGATGGCACCCCGGACATTTCGGCCCGCATCGTCGTCGCGATCAACCGCGTCGCGAGCGTGCTGCGGGCCGGCATGTGGGAGTTCGCGACGGCGGAGAACCTGAACCCGACGCAGGCCGACATCCTGCAGCTGCTGCGCGACCGTACGCATGGCGTGCGGTTGTCGTGGCTCGCGGTGCAGCTGTCCGTGTCGGCGGCGAGCGCCAGCGATTCCGTGGCAGCCCTCGTCGCCAAGGGCCTCGTGCGCAAGGACCGGGCCGAGGACGACAAGCGGGCGACCGCGCTGTGGCTGACGGAGGCCGGCAAGACGCTGGCCGAGAAGCAGGCGAAGGCGCTGGGATTCGCGGACGATGCCGCGGCCGCGCTCGACCGGGAAGTCCAGGAGCGGCTCCTCGTCGGGTTGTTCAAGCTGATCGCGGAATTGCAGAAGACGGAGCGCTTCCCCGCCCTGCGCGCATGCCTGTCGTGCCGCTACTTCGAGGCGAACAAGTTCCCGGGCAGCCCCGCGCCGCACCATTGCGCGCTCGTCAAGGCGCCGCTACCGATTGCTTTCCTCAGGATCGATTGCGCCGAACAGGAACCGACGGATCCGGTCACGGAACGGCGCAACTGGGCGGCATTCGCCTGAGTTCAACCGGGCGGTATTCGCCCGAGATTTTTTTGTCCTTAATATTTAGGACTCCTAATGTAGTTCAACATGAAAGGAAACATCATGACCGCACGCCTCGCCCTCCAGACCCGCGCCACCGCCGCAGCCCCCTCGCGCGACCTGCTCGACCAGATCCATGGCGCGTTCGGCGCCACGCCCAACATGTTCCGCGCCGTCGCCAATTCGCCGGCAGCGCTGGCCAGCATGTGGGGCGCGTTCGGCGCCCTCGGCGACGGCACGCTGGGTGCGAAACTCGGGGAACAGATCGCCGTCGCCGTCGCCGACATCAACGATTGCGAATACTGCCTGGCCGCGCACACGGTCCTGGGCCGCAAGGCCGGCGCGACGGCGGACGAGATGGCCGCGGCGCAGGCCGGCCACGCCGACGATCCGAAGACGGCCGCCGCGCTGGCCTTCGCCACGCGCGTCGTGCGCCAGCGCGCGAAGGTCGATGCTGCCGACGTGGACGCGCTGCGCCATGCCGGCTTCGACGACGGGCAGATCATGGAGATCATGGCGCACGTGGCCCTGAACCTCTTCACCAACTACGTGAACGTCGCCTTCGCCGTGCCGGTCGACTTCCCGCACGTCGGCCTGCGCGCCAAATGATGAAGTGCCTCGCTCTTTACCACGTGCGCTTCGAGGATCTCGGCGTCTTCGCCGGGCCCCTCGAACGGGCCGGCTACGCCGTCGAGTACCGCCATGCGGGCGCCGCGCCATTCAGCCTGGACGAGTGGCGCGACGCCGACCTGGTCGTCGTGCTGGGCGGCCCGATCGGCGTCGGCGACGCACCGGCGTATCCATGGCTGAACGCGGAGCTGGCCGGCCTCGCGCACCGGCTCGCGCTGCGCCGGCCGACGCTCGGCATCTGCCTCGGCGCCCAGCTGATGGCCGTCGCCCTCGGCGGCCGCATCGTGCGCCGCCATGCGATGGAGATCGGCTGGTCGCGGCTGGACCTCGGCGCGGACGCCGGCCCGCTGGACGCGCTGCGCGGCATCCCGGTGCTGCACTGGCATGGCGATAACATCGTGCCGCCGGACGGCAGCGCGAGCCTCGCCGCCACCGACGGTACGCCGTGCCAGGCCTTCGCGGTGGGCAGCCACGCGCTGGCGCTGCAATGCCACGTCGAGTTCGCCGCCGCCGCGCTGGAGGAATGGCTGGCCGGGCATGCGGTGGAACTGGCCCATGCCGGCACCGACCTGCACGCCCTGCGCGCCGCGACCGCCCGCCACGGCCGGGATCTCGCCCTCGCGGGCACCGAACTGCTGCGCCGCTGGCTGGCCGGCATCCAACCACAGGAGACCCCATGACCCCGACCCTCTACCACGACGGCTGCAACGTTTGCCTCGACATCGCGCGCGTGCTGCAGGCGGCCATGCCGGACCTCGCCGTCGTCGACCTCGGCCTCGCCCCGGACGCCGCGTTCGACGCGATGGCGTCCGGCGTGCGCGACCTGCCCTGCCTCGTCGTCGATGGCCGCGTGTTGCCCGTCGCGCCGCACTCGCGCATCGGCGACGTAGCCGCGCACGCATGAACGCCACGATCGCCGCGCTGTTCACGGGCCCCGTGCGGCCGCTCGGGGACCCGCCTGTCCCCAGCGGCATCGTCAAGCAGCCGCGCGCCGGGCCCGTGCGCCTGTCCGTGCACGGCTTCGATGGCGATGCGCAGGGCGACACCGTCTACCACGGCGGGCCGGAAAAGGCCGTGCACCACTACGCGGCCGACCATTACGCGGCCTGGCGCGTGCGCTGGCCGGACAGTCCCGTGCCGCTCGCGCCGGGCGCGTTCGGCGAGAACGTCGCGACGTACGGCATCACGGAGGAAGACGTGTGCATCGGCGACGTCTACCGGGCCGGCACCGTGCTGCTGCAGGTGTCGCAGGGACGGCAACCGTGCTGGAAGCTGAACCGCCGCTTCGCCCGTCCGGACGCGGCGCTCGCCATGCAGCGTTCGGGCGCCACCGGCTGGTACTACCGCGTGCTGGAAGAAGGCGCGATCGCGCCCGGCGACGGTTTCGTGCTGCTGGAGCGTCCCTGCCCGGACTGGCCGCTGGCCCGGCTGATCCGCGCGCTGTTCCCGGCCGATGCGGCGCAACTGCGTGATGAATGGCGCCGCGCGGCCGCCCTCGCTCCGCTTGCGCCCAGCTGGCGGACGGCGTTCGCGCGCCGCGTCGAGACGCGGCGGATCGAGGACTGGTCGCGCCGGCTTGCCGAGCCGTGAGGCGGCGCGGGCTGCGACAGATGTTGCGCACCTGCGCGACAGATGTGCCGCCCGCGCGGCCCGCGCAGGGGCGCGCGCCCCTGGCGCCGGCCTGGCTTGCAATTTGCTCTCTCCTGGATGCCGCCGCAGCGACGGCGGACCACCATCAACATCAGGAGACAGCATGAACTTCAAACGCACACTGGCCGGCATCGGCCTCGCCCTCGCCCTGCCCTTCAGCGCCCACGCCGCCATGCCCGGCATGGAAGGTGCCCACCACGTGGGCCTCACGGTGCCGAACATGGACGACGCCGTCCGCTTCTTCGTCGACGTCATCGGCTGCGAGGAATCCATCAAGCTCGGTTCATTCAAGTTCGCCGACGACTGGATGAACGTGCACCTGAACGTCAACCCGCGCGCCGAGATCAAGCGCTTCCAGATGGTCCGCTGCGGCCATGGCACGAACCTGGAGATCTTCGAATATTCGGCGCCGAACCAGGGCAAGACACCGCCCCGCAACAGCGACGTCGGCGGCCATCACCTCGCGTTCTACGTCGACGACATGGACAAGGCCGTCGCCTACCTGAAATCGAAAGGCGTGCGCACGCTGGGCGCGCCCAGCACGTTCACGGAAGGTCCGGCGGCCGGCCTGACGTGGATGTACTTCCTCGCACCATGGGGCCTGCAGCTGGAAATCGTCAGCACGCCGAAGGGCATGGCCTACGAGAAGACGGCCAGGCGCGCCCTGTGGGATCCGCGCTCCCCGGCCAAATGAAGACGGCGACGATGGTGGTGCTGGCCGCGAAATGCGTCGCGATCTGCGCCACGATCCTCGTCGCGGTGTGCCTGCCCGGCAGCGCGTGGGCGCATTTCGACGGCCGGGTCAGCGTGCGGGTCGTGCATTTCACCTACGACGCGGCGGGCATGACCGCGTACTACCGCGTGTCGCTCGCGCCACTGGGACCGGCACCGTACGTCGTCGCGAGGAAGGAAAGCGGCCAGTGGTTTCATTACGTGGACACGGCCGCCGTCGATCCGCTGGCGGCCGCGCGGGTGCTCGCCGCCGCGCACACGGTGTCCGTCGACGGCCGGGCGGTCGCCCCGAACGTGCTGGCGGCCGCCCTGCACGTGAAGGGCAGCGTGCCGCCGTTCGCCACGCCCGCGCAAGCGCGCGCGGCGGCAGCGGCGCCCACGCCGTTGCCGGCGGCGATGCCGGACATCGGCGACGTCGTGCTGGACGCCGCCATCGCGTATCCCGGCGTGCGGCCCGCGGCCTTCCGCTTCGCCGGCACGCTCGCGCCGGGCAAGCTGTCGGACGCGCCGCTGAACACGATCCTGCTGTCGCACCGCGCCGGCGCGACGGACCAGTACCGCATGGATGGCGCGGCCATCGACGTCAACCCTTCCTGGTGGCTGTCGGCCTGGCAGTTCATCCGCGCGGGCGCCGCCCACATCCTCGAAGGAGCGGACCACCTGCTGCTGGTCGTGTGCCTCGTCGCGGGCGACATGCGCCTGCGCGCGATCGCCCTGCGCATCACCGCGTTCAGCGCGGGCCATGCGTGCGCCATCGCGGCCAGCTTCTACGGCCTGCTGCCCGACCGGCCGTGGCTGATCCCCGGCGTGGAGCTGCTGATCGCGCTGTCCGTGCTCGGGACCGCGCTGCTGATGGCGGGCCGGCGCGAACGCGGGGGTACGCCGGCCCTGGTCTTCGTCGTGGGCCTCGTGCACGGCTGCGGCCTCGCCGTCGGGCTGCGCGAACTCCTGTCGGACACGGGCCCGAACGTCGTCGCGTCGCTCGTGTCGTTCAACGTGGGCGTGGAAGCGGGCCAGCTGCTGGTCGGCGCCGCCGTGTGGCTGCTGCTGGCGGGCGCGCGGCGCGTGGTACCGGGCCGCGACGACAGCGTGCGCCGGTGCGTCGCGCTGGGCGTCGCGGTGGTGTCGCTGGCCTGGGTGATGGAACGGACGGGACCCGTCTGGGATGCGCTCCAGACGGGCTTCGCGTGACGGCTAGCGCTGGTTCGGCGGGACGATGCCGTACTTCTTCATGTAGCGGTACACGGTGGCGCGCGCCAGGTTGAGCTCTTCCGACACCTTGGTCACGCTCCACTTGTGGCGCACGAGCGCGTCGAGCAGCGGCGCGGCCTCGCAGTCCTCGCCGCCGGAAGCAATGGCGGGGACTGCAGGCGCGGCCGGCAGGACGGAAAACTGCTCGGTCAATTCCTGCGGCAGGTCGGCCGCCGTGATCGTCCGGCCGTCGGACACCGCCAGCGCGAAGCGCAGCACGTTGCGCAGCTGGCGGATGTTGCCCGGCCACGCGAAGCACAGCATGGCGTGCATGGCGTCCAGCGCCAGGTGCGCATCCATGCCGAGCAGTTCCGCCTCCTCGGCCAGGACTTTTTCGATCAGGTAGCGCTTGTCCGCGCGGTCGCGCAGCGCCGGCAGATGGAGCGTCGCGCCGCACAGGCGGTAATACAGATCTTCGCGGAAGCTGCCGGCGCCGATCAGGTTGCGCAGGTCGCGGTGCGATGCCGCGATCACGGTCAGGTCCACCGGGACGGGCTTGTCCGCGCCGAGCGGCAGGACTTCCTTTTCCGACAGCACGCGCAGCAACCGGGTCTGCAGGTGCAGCGGCATGTCGCCGATCTCGTCGAGGAACAGGGTGCCGCCGTCGGACTGCAGGATCAGGCCTTTCATGCCTTTCGCGCGGCCGCCCGTGAACGCGCCGGCCGTGTAGCCGAACAATTCGCTTTCGATCAGCGACTCCGGAATCGCGCCGCAGTTCACGGCGACGAACGGCTTGTGGGCGCGTTCGCTCGACCGGTGCAGCGCCTTGGCGATGACTTCCTTGCCGGTGCCCGTCTCGCCGTGGATCAGGATGTTCAGCTTGCGGTTCAGCAGGCGCTTGGCCTGGTCCAGCAGGCGCCGCATCGTGTTGTCGTCGCCGGCCAGGCAATCCAGTTCCGGATGGTGGGCGGGCGCGGCGCTGTCCGCCACCTCGACGACGACGCTGCCGCGCGCGGCCGGACGCGGCCGCGGCGCCTTCACGCTCGCGTAGAACATCTGGTTCGAGCCGCGCGTGACGATCGAGCGCTCGCCCATCGTGCCGGCGCGCGCGAGCCGCAGCAGGTCGTCCGGCGCGAGGTCGAACAGCGCCGTGAGCGGCTGCCCGACGACGTCGCCGGCCGCGCGGCCGAACAGCCGGCGTGCGCCCGTGTTGGCGCCGACCACGACGCCGTCGTCGTCATAGGCCAGCATGATCTCGCCGCTCACCTCGACGAGCGCCCACGCCGTGCCGAGGCGCAGGATCCAGCGGTCCTGGAAATGGCGCAGGAAGTTCGCGTCCTCGATCATTTCCGCATACATCATCGTCAGGTGCAGCGCGAGGTGCTGGCTTTCCTTGTACGTGGGCGACGTCAGCGCGGACAGGTCGAGCACCGCGAGGAACTTGCCCTCGGGGTCGAACAGCGGCGCGGCGGAACAGGTCAGCGGGATGTGGGTGGGATCGAAATGGTCGTCCCGGTGGCACGTCAGCGCCGTCTGCTCGGCCACGCAGGTGCCCACGCCGCAGGTGCCGGCCGACCGCTCGCTCCATTCGGCGCCCAGGTACAGGCCCGCTTTCTTGAGGTCCGGCGCGCGCGCGTCGTTGCCGATGTAGTCGACGGTGACGCCCTGCGCATCCGTCAGCAGCAGCACGTAGCCGAGGCCGGACACGCGCTTGTACATCTGCTCCATGCCCACGCGGGCCACCTGCATGAATTCCTCGATCTGCTCCTGGTGCGCGCGCAGCGTGGCGGACGTCACGATGTGCGGCGCCTTCGGGCGCGCCGGATCGAGCCCGTAGTCGTTCACGCAGCGGCGCCACGAGTTGTGGATCAACTCGTTGGCGCCGTTCGCGGCGGTACCGTGCATGGCCACCGACATCACGTTGTCGATGTGCCGGCTTTGTGTCTGGTTCGTCATCGTCGTCTCCTGCAGCGCCGGCAACTCGTCGTTTGCCGGTCGTGTACTTACGGTTTATGGTACTCCATTTATGAACTGAAAACTCATCCCATGTGTTCGGGTGCGGCGCGGAACGGCTGCAGTTCGTCCAGCGGATCGCTGGCGCCGAACAGCCAGCCGCGGTCCAGGTCCGCCGCCGCATGCTGCACGTCCGCGTGGTAGCTCGACCGCACGAGCGGGCCCACGGCCGCATGCGCGAAGCCCAGCGCTTCCGCGGCGTCGCGCAGGCGCGCGAACGCGTCCGGCGTGACGTAGCGGCGCACGGGCAGGTGCGCCCCGGACGGCGCCAGGTACTGCCCGATCGTCACCATGTCCACGCCGTGCGCGCGCAGGTCGTGCAGCACGTCCTCGACCTCGTCGTCGGTCTCGCCCAGGCCCACCATCAGGCCCGACTTGGTCTTCACGTCCGGATGGCGCTCCTTGAACCGTTCCAGCAGCGCCAGCGAATGCGCATAGTCGGCACCGGGCCGCACGGGCCCGTACAGGCGCGGCACGGTCTCGATGTTGTGGTTCAGGACATCGGGCGGCGCCGCATCCAGCGCTTCCAGCGCGGAATCCAGGCGTCCGCGGAAGTCCGGCACCAGCACTTCGATGCGGGTCGCCGGCGCCGCGGCGCGCACCGCGCGGATGCAGGCGGCGAAGTGGCCGGCGCCGCCGTCGCGCAGGTCGTCGCGGTCGACGGACGTGATCACGACGTAGCGCAGGCCGAGCGCCGCCACCGTGCGCGCGAGCCGGTCCGGTTCCGCGGCATCGAGCGGATCGGGCCGGCCGTGGCCCACGTCGCAGAACGGGCAGCGGCGCGTGCACTTGTCGCCCATGATCATGAACGTGGCCGTGCCCTTGCCGAAGCATTCGCCGATGTTCGGACAGCTCGCCTCCTCGCACACCGTCGTCAGCGCGTTCGCGCGCAGGATGGCCTTGATCTCGAAAAACCGCGAGGACGGCGCCGGCGCCCGCGTGCGGATCCAGTCCGGTTTCGGCAAGCGCTCGGCCGGCACGATCTTGATGGGAATGCGGCTCGTCTTGGCCGCGCCCAGCTGTTTGGAGGTCGGCTTCATCTCTGCTCCTACACCGCGCCGCGTGCCAGCTCGCCCGCGATGTGCTCGGCCTGGCGGATCGCCAGCGCGACGATGGTCAACGTGGGATTCGCGGCGGAACTCGACGCGAACTGGCTGCCGTCGGAGATGTACAGGTTCTTGACGTCGTGCGTGCGGCCCCATTTGTTGACGACGCCGTCGCGCGCATGCTCGCTCATGCGGTTCGTGCCGAGGTTGTGGCTGGCCGGGTACGCGGGCATGTCGATCACGCGGGTGGCGCCCACCGCTTCGGACAGCTTGCGGAACTGGACCAGGCCGTGCGCCGCGATCGCGTTGTCGTTCTTGTGGTACGTCTTGGACACGATCGGGATCGGCAGGCCGTACTGGTCCTTCTCGGTCGGGTGCAGGGTGATGCCGTTCTGTTCGCGCGCCATGTCTTCGCCGCAGACCCAGATCGCCGTCATGTGGTCGTACATCTCCAGCGCCGACGTCACGTCCCGGCCCCAGCCGCCCGGCTTCATGAAGGCCGCCGTGTACGGCAGGCCCAGGGCCAGGCCTTCGAGATAGTAGCCGCCGTTGAAGCCGCGCTGCGTGTTCAGCGCCACCTCGTCGGCGACGACGGCGCCGATGTCGAAGCCGCGGTTCATGTACACGGGCTTCTTGTGGATCGCCACGGCGGCCGCCGTCGAATGATTCATGTAGTTGCGGCCCACCTGGCCGGACGAATTCGCGAGGCCGTTCGGGAACATCGACGACGCGGAGTTCAGCAGCAGGCGCGGCGACTCGATGGAATTGCCGGCGACGGCGACGAGGCGCGCCTTCTGCAGCACGTGGCGGCCCTGGCTGTCGGCGTACAGCACGCCGTTCACCTTGCCCGTCCTGTCGTGCTGGATCTGCAGCACCATGCTTTCCGGGCGCAGTTCGACACGGCCCGTGTCCAGCGCCTTCGGCACTTCCGTGTACAGGGTGGACCATTTTGCACCAACCTTGCAGCCCTGCATGCAGAAGCCGATCTGCTGGCAGCCGGGACGCCCGTCGTACGGCTGCGAATTCGATGCGACGGGGCGGATGATCTTGTTGTAGCCGATCTTGCGCGCGCCGGCCGCCACCACCTTGGTCTGGTTCGATTCCGGCATCGGCGGCAGGCCGCTCGCGCGGGTGCCGGCCACGCCCATCTTCTTTTCCGCCAGCTCGTAGTATGGCTCCAGCTCCGCCAGCGAGATGGGCCAGTCGAGGATGTTGGCGCCGTCGACCTTGCCGTAGATCGTGCGCGTCCTGAAATCGTGCTCCTGGAAGCGCAGCGCGACGCCCGACCAGTGCACGGTCGACCCGCCCACCGCCTTGACGATCCACGCCGGCAGGTTCGGGTAGGTCTTCGTGTGGTGCCAGCCGCCGGCCGAGATCCGCTTGTCGAGCCACGAGATCTTGTTGAACATGGCCCACTCGTCGTTCTCGAAATCCGCCTGCGTGAAATGCTTGCCCGCTTCGAGGATCACGATCTTGTCCACGCCCCGCTGGGCCAGTTCGTTGGCCAGCGTCGCGCCGCCCGCGCCCGAGCCGATGATGACGATGGCGTCGTCGTCGCCCAGTTCGATTTTCTTGCTCATTGCCGTCTCCTGTCTTTTGTTATGGTGTGGGCGTTTACAGCCAGTCGATGTCGTTGAAACCGCGGTTGATGTAGCCGCCCTGCTCCCACGACGATCCCTCGTAGCCGAGCAGCGGCCACACGGCCTTGTTGTCGTACAGGCTCGTCACCATCTCGCCGCGCACCTTCTGGAAGAACGGCGACGGCTCGATCGCCTTCAGCAGGCTGACGCGCTCCGGCTCGCGCTTCACGGCCGCATAGGGTTTGCCGAAGCGCTTCATCGCGGCCTTGTCCAGGTCGCGCACGCCGTCGCGGAACAGGGCCGCCTGCTTTGGATCCTTGGCGGCCGCGCGCTCGAACGGCTGGATCGCCTCGACGTAGTAGCGGTCCGCCAGTTTGTCGTGCGGGAAGACGTCGCGCGCCATGCGCAGCAAGGTCTGTGCCGTGGCCGCGCCCAGCGTGGGAAAGTCCTGCGCCAGGTGTTTGTCGCTGGAGGCGGCCAGCGCGGCCGGGCCTGCGGCCGCCGCGCCGATGGCCATGGCGCCGCCGCGCAGGAAGCCGCGGCGCGTGACGGTGACGACCTTCGGCAGCACGCGCATGCCCGTGCATGCGTTCGATGGTTGATCTTTCATGTGAACCTCTTTCAATGAGACAGGGTGGGAAAATGGACCGGCGCGGCGCCGGGCGGCCGCGGGGGGAACGCGTCGGACGCGGCGCCCAGCACGTCGGTGAGCATGTGGTGCAGGCGCTCGGCCAGCACCTCCGCCAGCACGGGGGCGCCGAGCTGCTGGGCGAACGACGTGGTGCAGTCGTCCAGCAGCGCCGCATCGGCGGCTTCCTGCCCGAGCGCGCCGCACAGCAGCGACCAGTCGGGCGGCGCGATCAGCGTCCCCGACGTCATCAGGACGCCCGTGCGGCGCCGCAGCTGGGCCAGGCCGACGATCTTGCGCGTGCCGACGACGACCTCCCACGGCGACAGCCCGCCGTAGCAGGCCCACTTCAGGCGCGCGTCGCCCGGCCGCAGCCGCACTTCCTCGGGCGGGATCGCATAGGCGGGAATGCCGGCGTCGCGCAACAGGCCCGCGTGCAGCGCGCCCAGCCAGCGGTAGCTGGAGAGCGTGCTGCGGCCGAGCAGCGGATGGTCGGGCGGCAGCACGACGGACGCGCTGACCATCCACGGCCCCGTCAGCACGGCGCCGCCGCCCGAGCCGCGCTGCACCACGGAGCCGGCCAGCGCATGGCCGGCCACGAGCCGCTCGCGCAGCGCCGCCTGCGAGCAGCCCAGCACGACGCCGGGCACCCGGTAGGTCCACAGGCGCACGCGCGGCTCGGTGACGGGTTCGCGCAGCTGGGCCGCGTTCCACGCCTGTTCCTCGTACGAGGTCACCGTGTCGATGAAGACCATCCGGGCATCCATTACAGCTCCTTCGCGGCTTCCAGCCGCCGTTTCAGGTCCGTCAGGAACAGCGCGGCCGGGAAGCCGTCGACGGCACGGTGGTCGAACACGAGGTGCAGGCCCATCATCGGCGCGATCGCGACCTCGCTCCCGCGCGCCACCGGCCGGGCCGCGACGCGCGTCACGCCGAGGATGGCCACCTGCGGGCTGTTGATGATCGGCGTGAAGCTGTCGATGGCGGTATTGCCCAGGTTCGTCACGGTGAACGTGCCGCGCTGGTAGCTGCCGGCCGACAGCGTACCGGCACGCGCGCCTTCCGCCAGCGTGCGCGCCTCGCGCCCCAGCTCGGCCGCGCTCTTGCGGTCGGCGTTGCGCAGCACGGGCACCATCAGGCCGTCGTCCAGGCTGACGGCCAGGCCCAGGTTGACGTCGTCCAGCAGCTCGATGTCCTTCTCGCGCATGCGGGCATTCAGGCGCGGGTGCTCGCGCAGGCACAGCGCGACGGCGCGCAGCACGTAGGCGGTCAGGCTGACCCGCCCGTCCTCCGGCGCGGCCGCCCGGAGGGCCTGCAGCGCGGTCACGTCCACCTCGACCGACTGCGCCACGCGCGGCACGCGCCAGCCCTGCTCCATGTTGCGTGCGATGGCCCCGCGCATCCCCGTCAGCGGCACCGTCGCGGGTACGGTCACGGCATCCATGGCCTACCCCTCGATCCGCGCCAGCACGGTGTGGCGGCCGAACGTGTCGCCCGCGGCGACCTCGATGGCGGCCAGGCGGCCGGCGGCGGGCGCCGTCACCTCGTGCGTCGTCTTGACCAGTTCCGCGACGACGAGCGTCTGGCCCGCCGCCACCTGCTGGCCCACTTCGACCTGCCAGTCCTGCAGCAGGGCTTCCGTGCCCTCTTCCACATCGTCCCAGACGCCACCGTCCAGTTTCACGTCGATCATGCTTGTGCTCCTTGTTGAAGTTGATGAATGGGTTGCGCGCGCATCAGGCCGCGCACCGCGTCGGCGATGGCGTCCACCTGCGGGATGACGGCCTGTTCGAGCGGCCGGCTGAACGGGATCGGCACGTCGGGCACCGCGAGGCGTTTTACCGGCGCGCGCAGTTGGATGGTGTCGAGGTGCTCGGCGACGAGCGCGGCGATCTCGCCGGACAGGCCGAAACTCAGGTAGTCCTCGTCCGCGATCAGCACGCGGCCCGTCTTGGCGACCGAGGCCAGCACGCCGGCGCGGTCGAGCGGGACGATGGTGCGCAGGTCCAGCACCTCAACGGAAATGCCTTCTTGCGCCAGCTGCTCGGCCGCGATGGCCGCCTTCTGCACCATCTGGCTCAGGGTGACGATGGTGACGTCGCTGCCTTCGCGCACGATGCGCGACTCGCCGAACGGGATCGCATAGGCTTCCTCGGGCACGGCGTTCGTGCTGCCCTCGAAGTAGGACATCCACGACAGGCCCATGATCCCCTTGTGGTAGCAGAACACGACCGGGTTGTCGTCGCGGATCGCCTGGGCCATGAGGCCTTTCGCGTCGTACGCATTGGACGGCACGACCACCTTCAGGCCCGGCATGTGGGCGAAGCTCGCGTACAGGCATTGCGAGTGCTGGGCCGCGTCGTTGTAGCCGCCGCCGATGCCCGTCGTGATCACCACCGGCAGCTTCAGTGCGCCGCCGGACATGTACGAATTCTTCGCCATGTGGTTGTAGATCTGGTCGAAGCAGACGCCGAAGAAGTCGACGAACATCAGTTCCGCGATGGGACGCAGCCCTTCCGCCGCCGCGCCCACGGCCGCGCCCATGAATGCTGTTTCCGAGATCGGCGTCTCCATGATGCGCTCGGGGCCGAAGCGGTCGAGCAGGCCCGTGGTGGCGGAAAAGATGCCGCCGTACTTGCCGATGTCCTCGCCCATCACGAACACGGACGGATCGCGTTCCATTTCCTGGCCGATGGCTTCGGCGATGGCCTGCGCCATGGTGAGCGTGCGTACGCCGGTTTTAATTGTGCTTTGCATGTGGGTCTCCTTGTCTCATTCGGCGAATACGTGTTTCAGGGCGTCCTGCGGCGCCGGGTACGGGCTGTTGCGGCCGAAGGCAAACGCGGTTTCCACGCGGCCGGCGATGCGCTGGCGCATCGCCTGGTCCTGCGCGTCGTCGATCAGCCCTTCCGCACGCAGGCGCGCACCGAGCCGCCCGATCGGATCGTCCTGGCGCAGCGCGGCGCTTTCGCCTTTCGGGCGGTAGGTCTCGGGGTCGCCCTGGAAGTGGCCGAAGTAGCGGTCCGTCTTGACTTCGATGAGGGTCGGGCCTTCGCCGCGGCGCGCGCGGGCGATGGCGGCGCCGGCGGCCGCGTACACCTCGACCGCGTCGTTGCGCTCGACCAGCACGCCCGGCATGCCGTAGCCGGCGCCGCGCACGGCGTTCGACGCGACCGACGTCGACACGGATTTCTCCACCGAGATGCCGTACTTGTTGTCTTCGCAGACGAAGACGACGGGCAGCTTCCACACGGCGGCCAGGTTCAGCGCCTCGTGGAACGCGCCCTGGTTGGCGGCGCCTTCGCCGAAGAACGCGATGGCGACCCAGTCCTTGCCCAGCTTGCGCGCCGCGAGCGCGGCGCCGCAGGCCTGCGGTGCGCTGGCGCCCACGATGCCGCTGCAGGAAAACTTGGTCGGCACGTGGAACAGGTGCATGTGGCCACCCTTGCCGCGGCCCAGCCCCGTGTCCTTGCCAAACATCTCGGCCGTCATCGCGTCGAGCGGCACGCCCTTGGCGATGGCGAAATGGTGCGAGCGGTGCGCGCCGACGACGCTGTCGTCATTGCCCAGGTGCGCGCACACGCCGACGGCGACCGGCTCCTGGCCGGCGGCGAGGTGCATCTCGCCCGGCACGGGGCCGGCGCCGATGTCGAACGCGAGGCCCTTCTGGATCTTCGGGGGCAGCTTGCCCTCGAGGTAAACCTTCGCCATCGTTTCTTCATACTCGCGGATCTCGATCATCTTCTCGTACATCCAGAGCAGGTGTTCCCGTGTCGGCTGCATGTTGCTGTCTCCTTGTCTGTGGGTTGGTGCATGCACCTACCCCTTCAGCAAATTCGATGCCATGCCCGTTTCCCCCGTCGCGACGGGCAAAAACGCCTGTTCCGGCCGCCCGGACGCGCCATCTGTCGCAGGCGCGGGCCGCCCGGCTGCGACATCTGTTTCAGCGCGGACGGCCGCGCGCAGCCCTGCAAGAGAGAAGCGGCGTGGTGGCACCGTTTTTGCAGATGCGACCAGCGCAGTACCTACAACAATCAATGGAGACGACATGAAAGAGACACACAAGACGCGCAAGCTGCTTGCGCTGCTAGCCTGCGCGGTCGCGGGTTCCACCCACGCGGCCGTGGAATTCGAGACGCCGGGCGGCTGGAAGCTCGGCACGGACGGCTGGATCATCGTGCAGGCGCACCGCCAGAACGGCGACGACGCCGGCACGACGGGCTTTCGCATGACCTCCGGCACGACGCCGAGCCTGTTCGCGTTCACCGTCACCTCGCCCGCCATCGACGGGATCACGTACAGCAGCCGCGTGGGCCTGTACATCAATTCACAGTCGGGCGAAGGCAACTTCCGCAACGCGGGCAACGTCGGCAACACGGGCAGCAAGTCGCTGGACCCGCGCGAAATGTGGGCGAAGGCGTCCGCGTCCTGGGGCGAGATCGTGATCGGCAAGTCCTACGGCATCTACCAGGCGGAACCCGTGCTGGCCGATGCGTCCGTGCTGGCGGGCGGCCTGACGGGCTACGACGTCGTCAACACGACGAATGCGCTGGCCGCGACGTTCAACGCCGGCTACATGTACACCAACTTCAACGCGGGCCTGCGCTACAACTCGCCGAAAACCGTGCCGCTGTCGTTCTCGGTGGCGCTGTACGACCCGAGCCAGATCCGCAACACGTTCACGGGCGCCGGCGCCGACCAGACGAATTCGCCGCGCGTGGAAGGCGGCGTGTACTACAACGACCAGCTGGGCAGCGCGAAGTTCAAGCTGTACGGCGACTTCACATGGCAGACGGCGCGCCACTGCACCGTCGCGGGCGGCGGCGCCTGCGTGCAGGACGACGTGCACACGCGCGGCATCTCGGCCGGCACGACGGTCGACGTGGGCCCGCTGAACTTCCACCTGTCCGGCTTCAAGGCGGACGGCCTCGGGTCCGTGCTGATGCAGGACGTCGACGCGCTGGACGCGGCCGGGCGCGAACGCCGCAGCCGCGGCGGCTTCGCCCAGCTCGTGTGGCATGCGACGGATGCGCTGTCGCTGCGCGCGAGCTACGGCCGCACGCGCATCGACGACACGGCGAGCACGCCGGGCCACCTCGCGCAATCGCGCATCGGCGGCGCCTATTACGCGGTGAACCCGCACGTGACCGTGTACGCCGAACTCGCGCGCTCGACGTTCTCGCTGAACCCCGTGTTCGGCCGGCCGACCAACACCCGCTACGCGACCCTCGGCGGCCGCTTCGTGTGGTAATCCATCCAACGCATTCCGAGGAATCCAACATGCATCCGACCACCCGTTCCAACACGGCGGCCGCCGTCGCCGCCTTCCTGCTCGCCCTCTCCCTCGCGCAGCCGGCGGCCGCGCACGACGACGAGGACGCCGCCAACTGGACGCAATACCACCGCACGTCGAACGCCTGGCGCTATTCGCCGCTGGACCAGATCACGACGCGCAACGTCAAGCAGCTGAAACCCGTGTGGATCCACCAGCCGGGCGACATCACGTCCGGCCTCGTCTCCACGCCGCTCGTCAAGGACGGCGTGCTGTACTACGTGGGCCCCAACAACAATGTGTTCGCGCTGGACGGCGCCACCGGCAAGCCGCTGTGGCATTACCAGCCGAAGCTGGCCGCCGTCGCGTCCGAGAGTTTCTATGCGTCGCTGGGCCGCAGCCTGACGATGGGCCACGGCCGCATCTACCTCGGCACGCTGGACGGCCGCTTCGTCGCCATCGACGACAAGACCGGCAAGGAAGTGTGGTCCACGCAGCTGACGGACCTGAAGAAATGCTTCGGTTGCCTGTTCTCGTCCTCGCCGGTGCTGGCGGGCGACGTCCTGATCGGCGGCACGACGGGCGGCGATCAGGCGCAGCGCGGCAAGATCTACGCGGTGAACGCCCTCACGGGCGCGAAGATGTGGACCTTCGACACGATCCGCGACGACTCGGCCAGCTGGCCCGGCGACACGGGCGAAGTCGCGGGCGGCGGCGCCTGGATGCCGGGCACGTACGACGCCGCGTCGGACACGTTCTTCATCGGCACCAGCAACGCGGCGCCGGATTTCTACGGCGACGGCCGCAAGGGCGACAACCTGTACACGGCGAGCCTGCTGGCGCTCGACCCGAAGACGGGCAAGCTGAAATGGCATCGCCAGGAGATCCCGCACGACACGTTCGACTACGACTCCACGTACGAGGCCCTGCTCCTCAAGAAGGACGGCAAGGACGTCGTCGTCCACCTGAACAAGAGCGGCTTCGTGTTCGTGATGGACAAGGCGGACGGCAAGCTGGAAAACGTGTGGCCCCTGAGCCAGACCTACAACTTCGTCAAGACGATCGATCCGAAGACCGGGGAACTGATCGGCCGGCGCGAGATGCCGGTCGGGAAGGAGACCCTGCTGTGCCCCTACCTGCTCGGCACACGCAGCTACAACGCGGGCGCGTACAACCCGAAGACGAAGCTGTGGTACACGAACGCGATGGAAGTCTGCCAGAACGTCATCCCGGCGAAGCAGGAGACGTCCGGCATGGGCATCGCGAGCCTGTACCTCGGCGTCGACAAGCTGGAGGCGGTGCCGCCGCCGGACCGTCCCGCCGAAGGCCGCCTCGATGCGCGCGATCCGCTCACGGGCAAACTGAAATGGAGCGTCAAGTACCCGGTCCCCGGCCTGGGCAGCGTGCTGACGACGGGCGGTGGCCTCGTGTTCAACGGGGATCCGCAAGGCTTCGTGCACGCGTATGACGCCGACACGGGCGCGGAGCTGTGGAAGTTCCAGACCGGCTCCGGCATCCGCGGCGGCATCGTCAGCTATGCGGTGAACGGCAAGCAGTACATCGCCGTGCCGAGCGGCTGGGGCTCGCTGGCGCCCGGCTTCATGGCCTCCGCCTTCCCGGCCGTGAAGCAGCTGACGGGCGGCGCGGCGATGGTCGTGTTCGCGCTCGAGTGACGTTCAGCGCGCACGGCGCGCTCGTTTTTGCTTCAACGCGGGCGCCGCGCGCGCCCGCTTTCACAACTAACGACAATCAAGGAGACACTCATGTTCAAACCCATCGCCTGCGCCCTCGCGGTCCAGCTGCTGTGCGCATCCGCCGCCATGGCCGTCGCGCCGACCATTTCCGGCCCCGCCAAGCCCGACCAGGCCATGATCGAGGCGGGCGCGAAGCGCTTCAACCAGAGCTGCGTCTACTGCCACGGCAATGCCGGTTCGGGCGGCAAGGCGGCCCCGCTGCAGGGCCGCGACGACCTGACCAAGGAATACGTCATGGAGACGATCGCGAACGGCAAGCAGCGCGGCGCCTTCAACATGCCGGCGTGGAAAGGCGCGTTCAACGAGCAGCAGATCCAGGAGCTCACCGCGTACATCCTGTCGCTGAAGAACGCCGGCGCGGCGCAATAGGAGGCCGCCATGGCGCGTCTTCGGAAGCATGGCCTGGTCGCCCTGGCCTGCGTGGCAGCCACCGCACAGGCGCGTACGCTGCCCGAGATGGCGGCGTCGAACGAGTTCGTGATCTGCGCGGCGCCGGACGACATGCCGTTCTCGCGGCGCGACGGCACGCCCGCAGGGCTGTACGTCGACCTGGGCCGGCTCGTCGCGTCCAACCTCGGTCTTGCGCTCGCCGTGCGCTGGATCCCGCGCCGCGAGCTCGCCCGCCGCGTGGGCTGCGATGCGATCATGGGCGCGGCCGTCGTCAGGGCGGAGGACCGCCCGACGTCGTGGCGCAACGTGCTGACGGTGCCGTGGATGCGGGCCGGCGCGGTCGTGGTGGACACGGGGCGCGGTCCCGCCGCCACGCTGGACACGCTGCGCACGGGCCACGTCGCGGTGCCGAGCGGCTCGTGGGCGCACCGCTGGCTCGATGCGCACGGCGTGCCCGTGTGGGTGCGGTTCCGGACCGATCCCGAGATCATCGGCGCCGTGGTGCGGGGCGACGCGGACGCCGGCGTCGTGTCGGACGTGGCGGCCGGCTGGTATCGGCAGCAAGCCGGCGCGGCCAACCTGCGCGTGCTGGACACGCTGCTCGATCCGGCCGAATTCGCCTTCGACGTGGCGATCGACCTGCTCGACACGGACGCCGCCACGCTGGCCCGCGTGAACGGCATCGTGCGCGCGCGCCTGGCCGACGGCGCCATCGCGGCGATCGGGCTGCGCTACGGCGCGTACCGGCCGCCGGCCGGGCAGCGCTAGGTCACGACTCGGCGTCCGCGCGCGCGGCGTGCACACGCTTGCACGCGGGCTCCTTGGGGGCCGCCGCGGCGCACACCCGTGCGCGGCACTGCTCTTCGCCGGCCGCGTTGTAGCGGCGGCACGACGCCAGCTGTTCCGCCGGCGTCGCCTTGCCCCGCTTCGGCTCCATATGGCCGATCAGGGCCGCCAGCAGCACGACGTCGCTGTCCTGCTCGCGCACCGCGCCCGGCTTCGCCTTCGTCTTCTTGTCCTTCGCGGCCTCGCGCGCCCGCTCCTGGGCTTTCGCATGCGCAGCCTTCGCATGCGCTTCCTTGCGTTCGGCCTTCTCCGCCTTCGCGGACTTCTCCGGCTTGGCCGCACGTTCCTTGTGCGGCGCGGCCGGCGCCATGTCGGCCAGCGGATTGGTCATGGGCTCGACCGGCGCCGCCGGCTCGTCGTGCAGCACGGCGGCCGACGGTGCCGGTGCGGGCGCCGGCAGCGCGACCGGTGTGACGGACGGCGCGGCCGGTGCGGCCGGTGCGGCCGCGACCTGGACCGGCGCCGCGGCAGGCACGGACCGTTCGTCGCCCCCGCCGAACAGGAACAACGCGCCGCACACGGCGACCACGCCAGCGGCCACGCCGCCCCAGGCCAGCGCACGCGAACGGGGCCGCGGCCCGGGTGCCGCCGCTGCCTGCCCGGGCATGCCGTCCAGCGAACTGAGGATGCCCTGCCGCTCCTGAACCGGCTGCTCTTCGGGCGAGAGCAGGCTGGGCCGGCCGCCACGGACCGGGCGATCGCCTTGATGTTGCAAATCAGCTCCTTAAAAAAGTTTGCATTACTTTACAAGAATCAAGACAATTGTGCCTCTATTTTGCTTTTAATCGTGCGCGATTAACACAATTGGTGAGTTTTTGCGTTTTTTCAATCGTGCGCGGGGTTCTCGCTTACCGGATTTATACTTTCGGGAAATATTTCTTCGACAACAATGTGAACAGCTTCCGGAGAGAGCAGTGTGGGTGTTGGCAGTAACGGCGTATTTCGTGTTGGCGTGCGCGATCAGCTGGATGGTGCTGTTTCCGGCTGGCCGCGAGTTCGTGCTGAACGCGCTGGCGGGGGCCGGGCTGCGGCTCGGCCGGCGTGCGGGCGCGCTCGCGCAGCAGCGCCTGCGCGACGCGGATGCGCTGGCCGCGAACGGCCGCGCGGCGGCGGACAGCCTGGCCGGCTTCGTGCGGCGCCACTGGATCGCCTGCGCGTGCGGCGCGGCGCTGGTCTGCCTGCCGCCGCTGGCCGCCCTGCTGCTCGCGGAACGGCCCACGCTGAACGGCTACGAGTCGACGGAGCGCCCCATGAACGCGCAGGTGGCCGACCTGCTGCAGGGCGAGCAGCTCGTGCCGCCGCCCCCGCTGCCGCCGCTCGCGTTCACGACGGCCGAAGTGGCGCAGGAACGGCCGCTGCTCGCTTCTGCGCGCCGCGACTGGGCCATGCTGAACGCCGACTACACGCAGCGCCTGCTGACCGTCTTCCGGATCATGAAGGAGCGCCATGGCTACGAGATGGCGATCCTGGAAGGCTACCGCAGTCCCGCGCGCCAGGATGCGCTGGCCGCGCTGGGACCGGGCGTCACGAACGCGCGTTCGTGGCAAAGCTGGCACCAGTACGGCCTCGCCGCCGATTGCGCGTTCGTCCGCGACGGCAAGCTCGTGATCTCGGAAAAGGATCCATGGGCGATGCGCGGCTACCAGTTGTACGGCCAGGTGGCCGAATCGGTCGGCCTCACGTGGGGCGGACGCTGGAAAATGATGGACTTCGGGCATACGGAACTGCGCCTGCCCGGGGTCATGAAGCATTAATCACACTCTCGTAATCATGCAAAAAATCTGGGATTTCCTGACCACCCGCACCAGCCTGGCCCTCATCGGCTGGGTGGCCTTCGCCGCGCTGCTGTTCGTGGCCGCGCGGCTGCTGCAATGGCCTGCCTCGCTGCCGTGGATCGTGCTCGGCATCGCGCTCGCCGTCGGCGCCGCCATCTGGCTGTTCCGCCGCTGGCGCCATGCCCGCAAGGCCAAACAGATCGGCGACATGCTCGAGCAGCAAGCCGACCAGCCTGTCCCGGACGCCACCCAGCGCCAGGAAACGGAAGTGATCCGCAAGCGCCTGCTGGACGCCATCGCGACGATCAAGGGTTCCAAGCTGGGCCAGTTGTCCGGCAGCGCCGCGCTGTACGAACTGCCGTGGTACATGATCATCGGGAACCCGGCGGCCGGCAAGAGTACCGCGATCGCCAGCTCGGGCCTGCAGTTCCCCTTCGCCGACAGCAAGGTCGTGCAGGGCGTGGGCGGCACGCGTAACTGCGACTGGTTCTTCACGACCGAAGGCATCCTGCTCGACACGGCCGGGCGCTACTCAGTCGTCGACCAGGACCGCGCCGAGTGGTTCGGCTTCCTCGACCTGCTCAAGAAGCACCGCCGCAAGGCGCCGATCAACGGTGTGATCATCGCCGTCAGCATCGCGGAGCTCACGCGCAACCGCCCCGAGTTCGCGATCAACCTGGCCAAGAACCTGCGCCAGCGCGTGCAGGAACTGACGGAGCGCCTGGAGGTGCACGCGCCCGTCTACGTCGTCTTCACGAAGGCCGACCTGATCGACGGCTTCAACGAATTCTTCCAGGACAGCGAGCGCGCCGAGCGCGAAAAAGTGTGGGGCGCCACCCTGCCCTACGACCAGAACGTGACGAGCGAACGCCTGCTCGACCAGTTCGACGCCCGCTTCGACGAGTTGTACGACGGCCTCAAGGAACTGAGCCTCGCCAACATGGCGCTGCAGCGGCGCGAGAGCATGCCGTCCGGCGTGTTCACGTTCCCGCTCGAATTCGCGTCGATCAAGCCCGCGCTGCACGCGTTCGTCGCCACGCTGTTCGAGGACAACCCGTTCCAGTTCAAGCCCGTGTTCCGCGGCTTCTACTTCACGAGCGCGCTGCAGGAAGGCGAGACGGTGTCCACGTCGTCGGCCCGCGTCGCGCAGCGCTTCGACCTGCGCCTCGCGCCGCCCGCGCACGAAGACCAGCACCAGCAGCAGGGTTACTTCCTGTTGAACCTGTTCCGCAAGGTGATCTTCGCCGACAAGGACCTCGTGGCGCAGTACGCCAGCCCCGCCAAGACGCGCCTGCGCTATGCCGCGTTCTTCGCCGCGACGGCCATCGTCGGCCTCGCGCTCGGGGGCTGGAGCTGGTCGTACATGAACAACCGCCAGCTCGTCGCCAACGTCCAGGCCGACCTGGACCAGGCCATCCGCGTGCAGGGCAAGAGCCTCGACCTGCAGTCGCGCTTCCAGGCGCTGGAGATCCTGCAGGACCGCATCGAACAGCTCGACCGCTATGCCGAACACCGCCCGCTGAGCCTCAGCCTCGGCCTGTACCAGGGCAACCTGCTGAACCGGAAACTGAAGGAAGAGTACTTCGCCGGCGTGCGCGAACTGATGCTCAAGCCCGTCGGGCAATCGCTGGAATCGTACCTCGTCGACGTGAACGGCAATGCGGGCCAGCTGCAGCCGCTGAACAAGCCGGCGGGCACCGCCCCGGCGGCCGACGCGCCGCAGCAGTTCAAGGATGCGTCGCCCGCGGACACCGAAGACGCGTACAACGCGCTGAAGACGTACCTGATGCTGGGCGATAAATCGCGCGCCGAGAGCGCCCACCTGAACGACCAGTTGACGCGCTTCTGGCGCAACTGGCTGGAATCGAACCGCGGCGCGATGCCGCGCGAGCAGATGATCCGCAGTGCCGAGCGCATGATCTCGTTCTACCTCGCGCAGGTGAACGACCCGTCGTGGCCCGTCATCGACACGCGTCTCGCGCTCGTCGACCAGACCCGCGACAGCCTGCGCAAGGTCGTGCGCGGCATGCCGGCGAGGGAACGCGTGTACGCCGACGTGAAGGCGCGCGCCGCGACGCGCTACCCGTCGATCACCGTGGCGCGCATTGTCGGCGACCAGGACAAGGACCTCGTCCTCGGCAGCTACGCCATCTCCGGCGCATTCACGCGCCAGGCCTGGGAAGGTTTCGTGCAGCAGGCGTTCCGCGACGCCGCCAACCGCGAGCTGCAGAGCGCCGACTGGGTGCTGAAGACCGCCGCGCGCGACGACCTCACGCTGGAAGGGAGCCCGGAACAGATCCAGAAATCGCTCGTCGACCTGTACAAGACGGAGTACGCGCGTGAATGGCAGAAGTTCATGCAGGGCGTGACGGTGAAGGACCTGGAAGGCTTCGACGGCGCCGCCGCCGCGATGAACCGCCTGGGCGATCCGCAGAATTCGCCGATCAACAAGCTCGTGTCGACCGTGTACGAACAGACGTCGTGGGACAACCCGACGCTGGCCGGCGCCACCTTGCAGCGCGCGCAGAGCGGCCTGACGGGCTGGTTCCGCGAAACGATCCTGCGCCAGAAGCCGGCCATCGTGAACGTCAGCCTGCCGGCGCAAGGCACGCAAGCCGCGTCCACCCCGGCGCTGGGCCCCGTCGGCCGCGAATTCGCCGGCGTCGCCCGCCTCGTGATCGCGCGCGACAAGGATGCCTCGCTGATGCGCGGCTACGTCGACAACCTGTCGAAGCTGCGCGCCCGCTTCAACCAGATCAAGAACCAGGGCGACCCCGGCCCCGGCGCCAAGCAGCTGATGCAGCAGACGCTGGACGGCAGCGGCTCCGAGTTGGCCGACGCGCTGAAATACGTGGACGAGCAGATGCTGGTGGGGATGACGGACGTCCAGCGCCAGGCGCTGCGCCCCGTGCTCGTGCGCCCGCTGATGCAGACGTTCGCCGTGATCGTGCAGCCGGCGGAAGCGGAGATCAACAAGGTGTGGGCGGCGCAGGTCGTCCAGCCGTTCAACCGCGACCTGGCGACGAAGTATCCGTTCTCGACGGAGTCCAAGGCCGAGGCGAGCAATGCGGAGATCGGCCAGGTCTTCGGCCCGGATGGCGCCATCGCGAAATTCTTCAACACGACGGTGGGTCCGCTGGTCGTGCGCCGCGGCGATTCGCTCAGCCCACGCACGTGGGCGGACATGGGCGTGAACCTGGCGCCGAACGTCGTCGCGAGCTTCCCGGGCTGGGTCGCGCCGCTGGCGGCCGGCGGCGTCGCCAATGCCGCGGCGAGCAGCGGCGGCGAGGCGCAGACGCGCTTCGACCTGCAGGCGCTGGGTACGCAGGGCGCCACCGAATTCACGCTGGAGATCGACGGCCAGTCGCTGCGCTGGCGCGGCCAGCCGCAACCGTGGGTGCACATGGTGTGGCCGAATCCGCAGGGCGTGCCGGGCGCGAAGATCACCGCGCTCACGCCGGAAGGCCGCAACGTCGTCGTGCTGGACGAGCCGGGCCACTTCGGCCTGAAGAAGATGATCGACGCGGCCCAGCGCAAGCGCAAGCCCGACGGCGCGTTCGAGCTGTCGTGGCAGGCCGGCGGCGTCACGGTGACGGCGAACCTGAAGGTCTTGCCGGCCGCGCCCGCGCCCGCACCGGCACCGGTGCAGGCGTCCACGTCGGGCCAGGGCTTCAAGCGCCTGCGCCTGCCGGAAACGATCACGGCGCCGCGCACCGCCCCGGTGCAGACGGCGCTGGCGGGAGGTGCGCAATGAGCCGCCTCACGACCCCCGTCAGCGTCGGCTATTTCGGCAAGCTGCCCAGCCGCGGCGACTTCGTGCGCGGCAGCGCCAGTCCGGCCCTCCTCAAGGTGCTGGACGACTGGCTGTCGGAAGCGATGGACCTGATGAGCACCAACGCGCGCTGGAAGCTCGCGTACGACGCCGCCGCGCCGCTGCACTTCGCGTTCGTCGGTCCGCGCCGGCGCCACGCGATCGGCGGCCACATCGTCGCCAGCAGCGACGAATCGAGCCGGCGCTATCCGTTCCTGATGGCCGGCGCGATGGAAATCGCGGAACCCGCCGCGTTCCTGCCCACGACGCCGCTCGTGTTCACGCGCCTGTGGAGCCGCCTCGAGACGCTGACGGCGGGCGTGCGCAACGCGGGCGATCCGGCCGCGCCGCTGGCCGCCGCAAGCAGCCAGCCGATCGACCTGGACCTGCGCGCGGCCGCGTACGACCCCGCGTTCGACGACTTCCTCGACGTGCAGACGATCGCCGCGCTGGACGCGCTGCTGGCGGACGCCGGCTTCGCCGTCTCCACCCGCCAGGTGCTGCTGGCGCTGGGCATGCTGCTTCAGCCCGTGCTGGCCAGCGGGTCCGGGCGCCTGGAAAAAAGCCTCGTGCTGCCGCTGCCGGAAGACCCGATCCACCGCAACCTCGTGGCCACGTTCTGGATGCACGTGATCGCGCCCTTCCTCGCACGCGCCGACTTCGAACTGGCGCTGTTCGTCACGCGGCTGGACGGCCGGCCGGCGCTCGTCGTCGGCTTTTCCGGCGCATCGGCGCAGACGCTGCGCACCCTCATCGACCCGCAGGCGGGCCTCGACCACCTCATCGGCTTCGCCGACCTCGAATGGGTCGAGGACCAGGTCGACGGCGACTACGCCGTGCGCAAGCTCTCCGCCTGGCTGGCGCAGGGCAGCCTGTCCCTCAAGTCCGCGCTCGATTCCGTCGCCGCGGCATTCATCGGAACCTGATATGCGAATCTTCACCCAGCGCGCCTTCCTCGCGTTCTTCGTCACGTGCCACGCCGGCATCGCCGCCGCGCAGAACACCGCGCCCGCCCCCGCCGCCGCCCAACCGGGCCAGGTCACGGCCAGCGGCACCGTGCCGGACGAGGCGACCAAGGCCGCCGTGCTCGCGAAGCTGCGCGAGGTCTACGGCGCCGACCGCGTCGTCGACCAGATCGCCATCGGCCCCGTCGCCATGCCCGCGAACTGGAACGGCTACGTGCAGAAGCTGATCACGCCGGACCTGCGCCAGATCAGCCGCGGCCAGCTCAAGATCGACGGCAGCAACGTCAGCCTGCGCGGCGAAGTTGCGAACGAGGCGCTGCGCCAGCGCATCGCGAGCAACGTCGCCACCAACCTGAATCCGACCTACACCGTCAACAACGGCCTGCGCGTCTCGGCCGCCGAACAGGCCCTGCTCGACAACACGCTGGCCAACCGCACCGTGGAATTCGAGAGCGGCAAGGCGACCCTGACGCCGACCGGGCGCGCGATCCTCGATGAGATGGTCGCGGCGATGCAGAAGCTCAAGGGCCGCCGCATCGAGATCATCGGCCACACCGACAGCGCCGGACTGCGCGCCAGCAACGTGAGCCTGAGCCAGGCGCGCGCCGCCACGGTGAAAGCCTACCTGGCCGCGCACGGCATCGGGGAAGAGAACCTGTCCGCCAGCGGCCAGGGCCCGGACCGCCCCATCGCCAGCAACGACACCGCCGAGGGCCGCGCGCGCAACCGCCGCATCGAATTCCGCCTCGCGCAATGACCAGGAAAGACATCATGTTCAACGCAGACGCCCTGCTCGCCCCGATCTCCGACGCCGCCCCATGCGGCGCCGACCTCGCCTTCTCGCCCGACCTGGACGCCATCGCCCGCGCGCGCCAGTTCGACGACCCGTCGCTCGCGCAGGGCGAATGGGTCACGGACCTGAAGGAGGCCGACTGGGGCTTCGTCGTCGACCGCTGCGCGCGGCTGCTGGCCGAACAGACGAAGGACCTGCGCCTCGCCGTCTGGCTCACGGAGGCCGCTGCCAAGCGCCACCACATGCGCGGCCTGGGCGAAGGGTTCCGCGTGCTGGCCGGCCTGTGCGAGCGTTATTGGGACCTGGGCCTGTATCCGGAGGCGGACGGGGGCGACCAGGAACAGCGCATCGGCAACCTCGCGTGGATCCTGTCGCGCACGCGCGCCCTCGTGCGCGAGATGCCGCTGACGGAAGGCCGCGGCACCGCGTATGCCACCGTCGATTTCGAAGCCGCACGCCGCCGCGCCGCGGCCGGCGGCGACGCCGACACGCCGCCGCGCCTGGCGGACATGGAAGCGGCAAAACGCGGCAACTCAACCGCCTTCATCGAGGGCATGCGCGCGGACGCGGAACACTGCCTGGACGCGCTCGCGCAACTGGAACGCGCGGCCGACGCACGCCTGGGCCAGGACAGCCCCGGTTTTTCGCAGGCGCGCGAAGCCGTGCAGGCGCTGCTGCACACGCTGCCGGCGCCCGCGGCCGCGCCGCAGGCCGTCGTTGCCGCGGAAGCCCCCGCGGAACCGTCCGCCGTGGCGCAAGCCGTAGTGGCGGCGCCGCAGCCGCAGGCCGCGGCCGCCGGCGCGATCCGCTCGCGCGCGGACGCGATCGCGCAACTGCGCCTGATCGCGAAGTTCTTCCGCGAGACGGAGCCGCACAGCCCCGTGTCGTACTTCGTCGAGAAGGCCGCGGCCGCGGGCGAGCAGGACCTGCACACGTGGCTGCGTTCCGTGGTCAAGGACCAGGGCGCGCTGGCCCATCTCGAGGAAATGCTGGGGGTGCCGCCGGCGGGGTAAACTCTCCGCATCATGGACCTCAAACGATTGAAAACCTTCGTCCGCGTCGCCCGCACGCTGAACCTCAGCGAGGCCGCGCGGCAAATCCACCGCACGCAATCGAGCGTGACGGAGCAGATCCAGGCGCTGGAGGCCGACCTCGGCGTGGCGCTATTCGACCGCTCGAACCGCAGGCTCGCGTTGACGGCGGCGGGCACGTGCATGCTCGATTACGCGGACCGGCTGATCGGCCTGGCGGACGAGGCGCGCGACGCAGTGCTGGCCGCGGCCGGCAGCGCGTGCCGGACGCTGGCGGTGGGCGGCATCGAGACCCTCGCCGCCGCGTTCCTGCCGGACGTCGTGGCGCGCATGGCGGCCGCCCATCCGGACATCGCCGTCCGCGTGACCGTGGCCCAGACGTCGGCACTGCATGCGCAGGTGAAGGACGGCATGCTGGACGCCGCCCTCTTCTTCGGTACGCTTCCCCAGGACGACGACCTCGCGTGCAGCGTGATCGCCCAGGCGCGCCTCGTGCTGATCGTGCCGCCCGGCCATCGGCTGGCGGCGCGTGCGAGCGCCGGCCACGACGACGTCGCACACGAACGCTTCCTCGTGACCGCGTCGGGCTGCGCCTATCGCCGGATGTTCGAGGCGGCGTTCCGGTCGCGCGTGGAGGGAGAACCCGTCATCGCCGGGGAGTCCGACAGCGTGGCGGCGATCGTCCGCATGGTCGAACGGGGCCTGGGCTGCGCCATCGTGCCGCGCATGGTGCCGGCGCTCGCAGAGGCGCCCGTCGCGATCGTGCCCTGGCATGGCGAAGGCGCCACGGTGCCCGTTTCACTTGCCTGGCGCGCGCGTGCGTCGTCCGGGCTGATCGCGTTACACGAGGCGGTGGCCGCCGTCGAGATGCAGCACTGAACCGGTGGCGTAGCCGTTGCGCATCAGGAAGCGGATGCCGTCGGCGATGTCGTCGGGGCGGCCGATGCGGCCGGCGGGCAGCTTCTGCGCCATGGCGTGCAGCCGGGCCGGCGCCTCGGCGCCCGCGACGTGCTGCCAGATCGGCGTATCGACCCAGCCCGGCGATACGACGTTGACCCGGATCGGCGCCAGCTCGACGGCCAACGCGTACGCGAGGGACGCGAGGGCGCCGTTGACGCCGGCGACGACGGACCCGCGCGGTGCCGGGCGGTAGGCCGCGATCCCGGACGTGAACGTAATGGAGCCGTGCGCGGCGAGGCGGGACGCGCCATGCTTCGCCAACAGCAGCGGCCCGAAAAACTTGGAATCGAAGACGTTGCGCGCCGCGGCCAGTTCCAGGTCGGGCAGCAGTTCATACGCGCCTTCGATGTCCGCAGCGGTGGACACGATGTGGTCCAGGTGGCCGCATTCGCCGAACAGGCGGACGATGTCGTCCTCCCGCGTGATGTCGGCGGCGACGGTGTGGACGTCGCCCACGTCGGCCAGCGCGGCCCGCGCCCGATCCAGCCGGTCGGGCGAGCGCCCCGCAATGACGACGGCGTTGCCGTCCGCGAGCAGCGACCGTGCGAGACTCAGTCCCATCCCCGAGCTGCCGCCGACGACCAATACCTTTTCCTTGTTCATTTCCCCTCCCGTGACATCGATGGCGGGATTGTCGGCGCACCGTCCCGGAAAGAGAAACGGGAAAAAGCGATCGGCGCCATCGGAAACGCCGATGACCTTTACTCGGCGCCGGACGTGGACTCGCGCACCACCAGCGTGTACGGCATCAGCTGGTGCCGCCGCTCATAGGCGTGGCCCGAGCGCTGCGCGCGGACGTGTTCGATCAGCAGCGCGACGGCGCTGCGCGCCATGTCCGTGATCGGCTGGTGGATGGTCGTCAGTTCCGGCCACACGGTCGTCGCGACGGGCGTGTCGTCGAAGCCGCAGACCGTAAGATCGTCCGGCACCTGCAGGTGCATCCCGTGCGCCACCGCGATGACGGCGGCCGCCATGTCGTCGTTGCTGGCGAAGATCGCGGTCGGCCGCGTCGGTTGCCCCAGCAGCTCGCGTGCCGCCAGCAGGCCGGAACGGTACGTGAACATGCCCTGCGCGACCCGCTCGGCGGGCACGTCGAGGCCCGCGCCGCGCATCGCGTCGATGAACGCCTGGTAGCGCAACTGGGTCGGCGTGTGCTCCGGGTCGCCCTTGATGAAGCCGATGTCCGTGTGGCCCAGCGCGAGCAGGTGTCGCATCATCGTCAGCGCCCCTTCGTAGTCGTCGATGCGCACCGCGGACATCTGCGGCGACGGCCGCGCCGTGGCCACGGCGACGGACGGGATGCCCAGTTCCGCCAGCATCTTGAGGGCCGACTTCGAATCGCACAGCGGCGGCGGCACGAGGATGCCGTCGGCGCCGTCGTCGATCAATCGGTCGATCGCCTTGCGCTGGCTCTTCAGGTTGTCGCAGTGCTCCAGGATCAGGTGCGCGCCGCTCTGGCCGCACTCCGTGAGCGCGCCCACGAGGAACGCGCTGAGGAAGGCTTCGCTGGGATTGCTGTACAACAGGCCGACGCGCAGCGTGCCGATACGCGCGGCGCGCGCCGCCACGTTGACCTCGTAATTGAGTTCGCCGATTGCCCGCATGACCTTTTCCCGGTTCTTGACGCTGACGCTCGTGTTGCCGTTGATGACGCGCGAGACCGTCATCGCGGAGACGCCGGCCTTCCGCGCCACGTCCCATACCGTCGCGCCGCCAGCTTCGCGGTGCGCCGTCTTCACTTGGCCTCCGTCGCGCCGGGCCCATCGCAGGGCAGCTTGTCCATCTCCGCCAGCGTCCACTGGTCGCGCCAGCGCACCACCGGCTTGCCGCCTTCCCATTCGATGGGCAGCCACAAGTAGCGCCCGTCGATCGCATTCTCCTTGCGCCACACGTCGAGCATCAGGATGTGCCGCGTGCAGCCGTTGCGCTGCAGGGTGAGCGCGTAGGTCGACTGGCCGCCGAACGTGATCTTCTGCTGTTCCGGCGTGCCGCGCACGGGGTTGCCGAGCGCCGTCCACGGACCTAGCGGGTCGTCCGCGACGTACGACTTGGCCGCGTTCGGCGCCCAGCCCGTCAGGCCCGACGTCACGAGGTAGTATTTGCCGCCGTGCTTGAAGACGGCAGGCGCCTCGTCGTCGCCGTTCTGCTTCACGCGCGCATACTGCCCCGCCGAACGCAGGTAGTCGTCCGTCAGGCGCGACACGTGCATCGTGTGGTTTTCCTCCGATGCGTAGAACTGCCAGGCCTTGCCGTCATCGTCCACGAACAGGGTCATGTCGCGCGCCATCTGCCCGCCCGCGTGGTCGCGCGCGAGGAAGGACGTGGCGGCATTCTTGTCCTCGGGCTTGACGTCGACCGGCCACGCGCCCGCGTCGGGACGGAACGAACCCTGGTAGACGTACGGTCCCGTCACCTTGTCCGCGACGGCCACGCCCGAGCGCGCCGCGTCATAGCGCTTGCCCTTCAGCTCCAGGTGGAACCACATCACGAACTTGCCGGTCTTCGGATTGCGGATCACCTTGGGCCGCTCGATGATCGCATCGCGCACGATGTCGCTCGCCGGGTCGTCGGTGACCGCCAACGCGATCCCTTCGTCCTTCCAGTCGGTCAGGTTGCGCGAGCTGTACACGTGCACGCCGACCTGCGCGCGGTTGCCGGCCGTGCCGGCGACCTTGTGCTCGCCGAACCAGTAATACACGCCGTCGTGTTCCAGGATGCCGCCGCCGTGCGCGTTGATGTGCACGCCCTTGTCATCCGGCCAAAGCGCGCCGGGGCGGAACACGCCGTCCGCCTGCGCATGGGCCGCGATGATCAGTACCGCCGCTGCCAGGAATGTTCTCATTGACGTCTCCTTGATTATTCCGCCACCAGGGTATCGCCCACGTACGCGCGGAAGCCGCGGATGCGTCCCGCGGTGCCGTCCGGCCCCTGGCGCGGCACATAGCGCAGCCCGGCCACGTCCATCTGCCGCCCCAGGTCGATCACGAGGCGGTGCGGGTACGCGGCCTTGTCGGCCGTAATCCAGTAGTCGCTGTTCTGGCCGTTGATGGCATTCAGCGCGCCGCCGTCTTCCTTCGTCGCTTCCTCGCTGTCGACCCAGGCGATGGTCCAGTTGGACTGGTCCAGCGTCTTGCCGTCCTTGCCCAGCAGCGACAGCTCCGCCACGGCCGCGAACGGCTTGCCGTCGAAGGCGTCGAGCGACTCCAGGCAGAACTGGCGGCCTTTCACCGAAGCGGCAAAGCGCACGTCCTGCGTCTGCGAGCCCGGCGCGAATTCGCCTTCGTGCGCCGGCTTCACGCCGTCCAGCTGCAGCCGGACCGTGCTCGGTGGACGCGGCAGGTCGCGCTCGCGGTGCAGCTGGTCGAGGATCGGGGTCGTACGTCCCGCGATCGTCGGCGTGCCCTGCCCGCGCGGCCCCGTCAGGTCCAGCACGACGACCTCGTTGCGGCCCTTGCGGATCCACGGTCCCGGCAGGTACATCGTCTGCGTGGGGCCGATGCTCCAGAACCTGCCGAGGCAGCGGCCGTTGATCCAGACGACGCCCTGGCCCCACGCGGACATGTCGAGGAACGTGTCCTCCGTGCGCGCCGCATCGAAGCCGCCGCGGTAGAACGCGCCGCCCTTGCCGCGGCCCTTCCTGAACGCCAGCTTCGGCAGCACGCCGTCCGCGTCGAAATCGAGCGCGCGGATTTCCCAGTGTTCCAGCGGCTGCGCACTGCCGCCTTTCGGCGTGAACGTGACCGGACCATGAATGCCCTTGCGGTCATGGACCTCGGGGCCGAAGTTCACACGCGCGATCGTGTACAGCAGGATGTCCAGCGTCGCCGGCTTGCTGCGCGCGGGCACGTCGACCTTGTAGCGGCGGTAGCGCGTGTCGAACGTGCCGATCTGCTTGCCGTCGAGCGTCACCCACGCGAGGTCGCGCGCGCGGGCCACTTCCACGACGCCCGCGGGGCCGGCCGGCAGGGTCACGCGATACGAGACGAGGCCGCGGCTGATGTCGTACTGCTCGATCGGCCGCGGCGAGACGTCCTTGATGACGCGCGCCGGCAGCGCGGACTTCACGGGCACGGATTCGGCCAGCGCGAACGGGGAAATCGTCATCGTCGCCATGCGCGGCGGCGGCTCCGGGAGCTTTTCACCCGGCGCCAGGAACGGCGTCATCGCCGCGCGGTACGCGTCGAACTTCTCGCCGATCCAGCCCGCCTCGCTGATCGGCGCATCGTAGTCATAGCTCGTCGTATCGGGCCGGAACGGACGGTCGCAGCCGCCCCACAGGCCGAACGTCGTGCCGCCGTGCGCCATGTACAGGCTGAACGACCCGTTCGCCTTCAGCATCGCGGCGATGTCCTTCGTCGCCCCTTCCACGCCGCCGCGGCGGTGCGGCGATCCCCAGGTATCGAACCAGCCGGAGTAGTACTCGCCGCACATGCGCGGGCCCTTCTGCACGGCGTCCAGCGCCTTGAAGCCGGCGGCCGGGTCGCTGCCGAAGTTCGCCACCGAGAACAGTTCCGGAATGTGCGTACGCGCCACGGCATTCGTCGGATTGCACTGGAACAGCGGGACGTCGAAGCCCGCATCCAGCAAGGCCTGGCGCAGCACGCGCAGATAGCCCACGTCGTCGCCGTAGAAGCCGTACTCGTTCTCGACCTGCACCATCAGGATCGGACCGCCGTGCGTGACCTGCTGCGGCCCGAGCACGCGCCCCACTTCCTTCAGCCAGCGCCGCGCCGGCGCCAGATAGGGCTCGTCACGCGTGCGCAGGAACGCGTCGCCGTCGTGCTTCAGCAGCCACCACGGCAGGCCGCCCATCTCCCACTCCGCACAGGCGTACGGACCGGGACGCAGGATCACCCACAGGCCTTCCTGCTGCGCGAGCCGGCAGAACTCCGCGGCGTCGCGCTGGGCGGCCCAGTCGTAGCGACCCTCTCTCCATTCGTGGTAATTCCAGAACAGGTAGGCGCACACTGTATTGAGGCCCATCGCCTTGATGGTCTTCAGGCGGTGCGCCCAGTACTCGCGCGGCACGCGGGCGAAGTGCATTTCGCCGCAGCGGATCTGGATCGGCTTCCCGTCCAGCAGGAAGTCGTGTTCGCCGATCGCGAAGCGGTGCGAGGCGGCCGCGTGGAGGGTGCCCGTAAACGGCAGCAGGGCCGCGCCCTGCAGCAGGCGGCGGCGCTGGAAACTGATGGTCATGTGGTCGGTATCCAAAGAAAAAAACCGGCACAGCCGGCCGCGCAGTGCGGTCGTCCGTGCCGGTGCTTGCCGGGATCAGAACTTGTAGCGCATGCTGAGGCCGAAGCCGCGGCCGTTGATGAAGTGCTGGGAATCGCGGCCAGTCTCGTAAGTCAGGGCTTCGCCGGAGAAGCGGAGAGGCGCTTTGTTGGTAATGTTCCTCGCGTTGAACGACAGCGACATGTGGTCGTCCACGGCGTAGTTGAGCGACCCGTCCAGAATGCCGTACGCTGGCGTGTAGGTGTTGGCCATGGGAGACGCCCCGAAGCCCCACGGCGAGTTGGACGAACGCCAGGTGTAGACCAGGCGGGCCGACAGCTTGTTGTCCTCATACAGGCCCGAGATGCTGTAGCTGTTCTTCGACAGGGCGGGCTGCTGCGTGGTGATCACGTGCGGTTCCGTCACGGTGCCAATGTTGACCGGGTTGGCGGAGTCGAGGTAGGTGTACGAACCGGACACGCCAAAGTGATCCAGCCAGCCCGCGCTCGAATCGAAGAACCACTGGCCCGCCACTTCGACACCCTTGACCCAACCCTTGTCTGCGTTGACCTGCTGCGACACATTCCATTTGCCGGCGTCACAGCCATTGAGCGTGGCGCCCGTATAGGCCGGCGTGAAGGGGACCGACTGGCAGCTGTTCACGGCGTTGAAGAAGCCGTCGATGTTCTTTCTGAACAGGGCGACCGACGTATAGTTCGTGGCGTTGAAATAGCGCTCGAACGACACGTCGAAACTGTCGGCCACCTGCGGACGCAGGTTCGGATTGCCCAGTTTGAGCACACCGATGCCTGCGTTGCCCCGATCGATGTTGGGATTGATCAGGCCCGGGTCAGGGCGGGTGATCCCGCGACCATAGCCGAAACGCACCAGGAAGTCCTTCATAATGTCATAGCTGACGTTCAGGGTCGGCAGCACGTTGGTGTAGCTGTTCGATTTGGTCTGCGTCGACAGCGTCGGGGGTGCGGTGGTGGGGTCCAGGAGATTCGTGTACGCCGTGAGATCGGTGCGCACCACGCGCACGCCCACGTTACCCTTGATGCGCTCGTCCAGCGCGTTGAAGTCGGCGCTCAGCCATCCCGCAGTGGTGCTTTCCTTGTAGCCGCGGCGCTGATCGAGGGCCTCCGCCCAGCTGCCTTCCGCCGGAATGTTGGCGCTCGGGAACTGATCGCGCACCTGGTTGCCCAGCAGGAGATCCGGGTTGTAGACCACATACGGGCTCGTGAACCCGGTCTTGCCCTGCATCCAGTCAGTGGGACCCAGCACAGTGTTGCCAGCCTTGCCGCTCACCGGGATCGCATTCGAACGGTCTGCCGCGAGGGGCTTGCCATCGGTGGTGAGGGGGCGACCGAAACCGAAGTTCCTGTACTGGTCCTCCTGGGAAGCGTAACGCACGCCGAACGACAGCCGCGAGATGAACCCGTCTTCAGGGGTGAAAGCACCGCTCAGGACGGCGGCCTTCCCTTTATCGTTCCAGGACTGATTGGGGGCGTTGTTATACCAATTGAACACGAAATTCGATGGATCGGACACGCTCGGACCGCTGATGCCGAGTTGCTGCGGTTCGCCATCGGCCACGCGGTTGACGTCCCAGGCGGTGCCTGCCGCTCCAGCAAACTCGACGCGGCGGTTGTCCTGCGTGCGGGTTGCCTTCAGGTAGGAGAGGTCGGCCTTGAGCGACAGGGCCGGGGTGGGTCGCCATTCGGCGCCGCCCGCGACGTTCCAGGTCTTGTAGGGAGAATGCTCGTCGCCGCCCCAATTACGCAACTGGGTGTTCAGGAAGGTACCCGACTGGAAGCGCTTGGTGCTCAGCACGTCATCGCTGCCGCCGTTAAGGTTCCGGTTGGCCAGGCCTTCGGTCAAGGCGAACGGTGCCGTCTGCAGGTTGCGCACGTTGCCGCTACCGCCGTTGACGCCCTGGTCGATCCAGATGAAACGATATTTCTGATGGTACAGGTACTCGGTCGAGTTGGCTTCGGTGTAGAAGCGCAGGGTGTTATCGACAACGTAGTCCGCCGCCAGGTTCAGCCCCTTGCGTTGGCGATGGATCGACTCCTGGAACAGGTTGGTGAACACGCCGGGCGTGGTGATGATGTTGCTCATCTCGTCCGCAGTCAAACCGGTCGGGTCTGGCATGTTCGGGCCCACATTGCCCTTCACCGGCAGGGTCGCGACCGGCGCCAGGAAGCTGACATCGGATTTACCGACATAGCTCGACAGTGGCAAGGCCGGGTTGTTGCTGGTGTTGGCCGCGGCCAACTTGGCATACTCGGCGCTGTCGGCGCGCACGATGCGGCGCAGGTCCGGCCCGCGGTTGGCAAGCATGCTGTCCGAACGCCCGGCGGTCCTTTGATACGCGACGCCCGCCAACACGCCAAAGCTCGAACCGCCCCCGAGATTGAAGCGGTTGGCTACCAGGCCGAACAGGTCCGGGTCGTATTTCTTTTCCAGGTCGTTGTAGTTGACGCCGGCATTGAATTGCGCGGTAAATTTTTTGAAATCGCTGGATTTGCGCGTGCGGATATTGACCAGGCCGCCGATCCCGCCTTCGACGTGTTCGGCCGACGGGTTCTTGTAGACGTCCACCCCGGCAATCATCCCGGGAATCGCATCTTCGATGTTGAATTCGCGGCTGCCGGCGGTGAAATAGGAGCGGCCGTTGAGCTGGGCGGAGGTCAAGCCGGACAAGCCGCGGATCGTCAGGCCAGAGCCGTTGCCAGCGGGAGAGGCGGCTTCACCACCGTAGCGGTAGCCCGTCACGCCCGGAACCCGGGTCATCGTCTCGGCGACGTTCGCATCGGGCAGCTTGCCGATGTCTTCGGCGGAGATCGAGTCCACGATTTCCATCGTGTTCTTCTTGGTGGCCACCGACGACTGCGCACTGGCACGGATGCCCGTCACGACGACCGTGTTCGCGTCGACCGGCGCCACCTGTGCCATCGCCTGCGCGGCAAAGGCCTGGGACAGGGCGAGCGCGACGAGGGTCATGCGGGGGCTGATATGATATTTCTGGTGCATCTTCTTCTCCTCCAATTAATCCGTTGGGACTCGTTGTTTTATTGTTTCGTTGGTTTTGCGACACGCCTTGAAGCCGGCTGCCGTTGTAGATATCGATAACAATGCGAGTGGATTATAGGAGTACGCCGAGTTACGAAAGCAACCAATCGGCGTTACGATTTTCACCAATGATGCGAAGAAGATACGCTAGGTACGGGCGTTATCGCTAACACGGGCCGAGAGAGACGAAATTTGGTGCGGCGCATCACGGCACCGATCACCCTCCGTTTGTTATCGATATCGATATCGATATCTCGGCCCGCCCCTCCTCGTTACGCGATCGCGTACGTGAAATCGCCGTTCCCGTCGGCGCCCACCGCGATGCGCTCGATCGCGGCCCCTTCCGCCATGCGCGCCAGCACGGCCTCGGCAATCTGCGGCAGCAAGGTACCGTTGAGGATGTTGTCAACGTTGCGCGCGCCGGAATCGACTTCCGTGCAGCGGGCCAGCACCGCATCCACGAGCGATTCGTCGTACGCGAACGCCGCCTTGTGGTTGGCGGCCACGCGCCGGCCGATGCGTCCAAGCTTGAGTTCGATGATGTCCGCCAGCACGTCGTCCGGGATCGGATAGAACGGCACGACTTTCAGGCGGCCCAGGAACGCCGGCTTGAACTGCTTGACGAGCGCCGGGCGGATCAGCGCTTCCAGCTCCTCGGCCGACGGCACGTCCTGCGGATCCTTGTTCAGGCAGGCCTGCATCAGGGTGCTCGACGCGACGTTCGACGTGAGGATGATGAGCGTGTTGCGGAAATCGACTTCGCGGCCTTCCGCATCGTCCAGCACGCCCTTGTCGAACACCTGGAAGAACAGCTCCAGCACGTCCGGGTGGGCCTTTTCCACTTCGTCGAGCAGCACGACGCTGTACGGGTTGCGGCGCACGGCCTCCGTCAGCACGCCGCCCTCGCCATAGCCCACGTAGCCCGGCGGCGAGCCTTTCAGGCCCGAGACGCTGTGCGCTTCCTGGTATTCGCTCATGTTGATGGTGACGAGCTTGCGTTCGCCGCCGTACAGCACGTCGGCCAGCGCCAGCGCCGTCTCGGTCTTGCCGACGCCGGACGGGCCCACGAACAGGAATACGCCCTGCGGCTTGTTCGGATCGTCGAGGTTCGCGCGCGCCGTGCGTACGCGCTGCGCGACCGCGTCGATCGCATGCGACTGGCCCAGCACGCGCTGCTCCAGCAGGCCCTGCAAATTCAGCACCGTGCGGATCTCGTCCTTGACCATCTTGCCGAGCGGGATGCCGGTCCAGCCGGCGACGATGCCGGCCACCACGTGGCCATCCACCTGCAGCGGCACGAGCGGCGTCTCGTCCTGCACGGCCTTCAGTTCGTCGCGCAGGCCGCGCGCGTCGGCAGCCTCGCCTACGCGCATGTCGCCTACGCGCATGTCACGGATGCGGCCCACGAGATCGCGCTCGCGTTCCCAGCGCGCCCGCAACGTGGCCAGTTCGTCTTCGGCGCCAGCGCGCGCCGCGGACAGTTCGCCCAGCCGCGCATCGTGCGCGCCCTCGCCCGCCGCCTGCTCGCGCTCAAGCGCCGCGCGTTCGGCATCGAGGCGCTCCAGCTGGCGCGTGAGGTCTTCGATGCGGGCCGGCGCCGCGTCGCGGCCCAGCGCCACTTTCGCGCACGCCGTGTCCAGCACGCCGATGGCCTTGTCCGGCAGCTGGCGGCCGCTGATGTAGCGGTGCGACAGGCGCACGGCTTCCGTGATGGCCTCGTCGTGGATGCGGACATTGAAATGCTTCTCCATCAGCGGCGCCATCCCGCGCAGCATCGCGCACGCCAGTTCCTCGCTCGGCTCCTCGACCTTCACGACCTGGAACCGGCGCGCCAGCGCGGGATCCTTCTCGAAATATTTCTTGTACTCGCTCCACGTGGTGGCCGCGATGGTGCGCAGTTCGCCCCGTGCCAGCGCGGGCTTCAGCAAATTCGCCGCATCGTTCTGGCCCGCCTGGCCGCCCGCGCCGATCATCGTGTGCGCCTCGTCGATGAACAGGATGATCGGGTGCGGGCTCTTTTTCACTTCGTCGATGGTGTTCTTCAGGCGGTTCTCGAACTCGCCTTTCACGCTGGCGCCGGCCTGCAGCAGGCCCAGGTCCAGCACGTGGATTTCCACGCCGCGCAACACCTCCGGCACGTCGCCCGTCGCGACGCGCAGTGCGAGACCTTCCACCACGGCCGTCTTGCCGACGCCCGCCTCGCCCGTCAGGATCGGGTTGTTCTGGCGGCGGCGCATGAGGATGTCGACGAGCTGGCGGATTTCCGCGTCGCGGCCGATCACCGGGTCGACCTTGCCGTCGCGCGCGCGCTGCGTGAGGTTCGTCGTGAACTGGTCCAGCGCGGGCGTCTTCGACGGTCCCTGGCGCTGCAGCTCGCCCACGGGGTCGCCGCCCTCGCCCTGCACGGGCGCCGCGGCGACGGCCGGTGCTTCGTCGGAGCCGGCCGTCACGTCGTCGAAATGGTGTTTTATCCGGTCCAGGTCGAATTGCGCGAACTGCGGCGACACGCGGTGGGCCAGCTGCGACAGCTCGGGAGAACTCAGGAGCGCCTGCAGCAGATGGCCGCTGCGGATGCCGGCCTGCTGGCCCGCGCGCAGGTCGAGCGATGCGATGAGCCACGCGTGTTCGAACAGCTTCGGCAGGCGCTCCGAGAACACGGGCGTGCGCGTGTTGCCGCTCCTGAAGCCGGCCACTTCCGCCTGCAGGTCCGCTTCCAGCCGCTCGATCGACACGCCGCACCGCCGCGCGATGACGGCCACGTCGCAGGCCGGCTGTTCCAGCAGCGCGAGGAGCAGGTGCTCGATGTCGACCTCGTACTGTCCCAGCGACACGCACAGGCCGGCCGCCCGCGTGGCGGCCGCGCGGCAGGTGTCGTCCAGTTTGCCGATCAGGGTTTTCAGGTTGATGCTCATCGCGTGTCCTCTTTCAGTTGGCATGTCTCAGTTTGCGTGAATCTCATAGCGCACGTCGGCGCGGTCTTGTATTTGGGGGCCGTCGACGAGGAAGCCATCCCAGCCCAGGCGGCCGCCCGTGGTCCGCGTGCCGGACAGCGTGCTGCCCCGCACCTCGTCCGCGCGCAGCACGAGCTGCACTTCGTATTCGAGCGACAGCCCCGTGAACATGGTCACCATGTTGCCCAGCGCGCGCGCCGCGCGGCCGCCCGGCAGGAAGGCTTCGTAGGACGGCAGGTCCAGCGGGCCGATGACGAGGCGCAGGCGCAGGTCGCGCTGCCACACGCGCGTGCCGGCCATGGCGCCGCCGCCCAGCGTGGCGTTGCCGAGGCCCAGCGCCGTCTGCTGCGTGGCCGGCACGTCGTACCAGCGGCCGATGAACTGTTCGGCGCGCACGGGCTGGCCAAAGTACTCGGACAACACGCGCGCGATCTGCACGCTGGACGCGGGCCGCTGGCGCATCGCGGTGGCGAAGTAGGCGACGGTTTCATCCAGCACGCCGTCGCCATGGTCGGACAGGCGCCGCCGCAGCGCCGTGTGGCCCATGCCCGCCAGCGACAGCAGCAGCGGCAGGAAGCCGTCCTTGCGGCCGCCGTATTTCAGCTCCAGCCGGTACTTGCGCCACGCCTCGTAGAACAGGGCCAGCGTGCGGGTCGAGAACGTGTCGAGGAAGGCGCGCGGGCCGTCGTCCCGTTCGGCGATCTGCTGCGCGGCCACCCGCTCCGTGTAATGGGCGGGCAAGGCGCCGCTCGAACCCAGCAGGCCCATGAACGTGGGCGTCAGGCGCACATACCTCAGCTCCTGCGACTGCAGCGCGGCGGCCAGGGCGGCGCTGTTCGGCGCGACCGTGCGCGGTTCCGCATGCAGCGCCTCGATCTCGCTGGCCGGGAAGGCGAGCGAGGTCGAATTGGTAAACCGCAGGAAGTTCGCCAGCGCGCCCTCTTCCGCCATGCCGCGCTTGCGCAGCCACAGCTCGATCATGCGCACGGCCTGGAAATACTGGAAGCGGTACGGCTGCGCGAACAGCCGCTCGATTACAGCAGGCTCAAATCGCCGCTTCGGGGCGTGCATCGCAGCAGCTCTCCTCCGGTCTTGTTGGAAATGATCACGAGTTGCGTGAAGCTGTTGGCGTGCACGTACAGGCCGAGGAAGCGTTCGACGATGTGGGCGAACGCGTCGACGCCGCTGCCGACGAAGGCTTCCTCGTCGATCGTCAACCGCACCTCGATGCCGCGCACCATGCAGGCGAACGGATTCCCCGGCAGCCAGGCGGTCGCGGGCCGGTGCTCGACGGCGAGGATGCCGCCGATCTGGCGCTGCGTCGACGGTGAGCGCGGCAGGTCGTACAGGGTGAGCATCTCGCGAAACGCGGCGATGCCGCCGCCCGACAGCGACAGGTGATTCAGCGACAGGTGCGAGATCAGGCGCCAGTGCGCGCCGCGTCCGCGCTCGAAGCGGTACGACGGCGTGGGCTTGCGCAGGAAGCTGATCGACTGCACCGTCGATCCGCCCTCGATGAACAGGTCGCCGCCGCGCACGCCGTACGACAGCAGCGCGGGCAGGTCGCGGTTGGTGCACGTGAGCTCGATGCTCAGCGTGTCCGTCTCCACCTCGGCCGGGTCGAAATCGATGTCGACGAGGGAGATCTGGGTTTCGTAGCCGGGGCTGCGTTCGGCCAGCAGCGGGTCGCGCCGCATGATCCAGTAATGGCCGCTCTTGTCGGGCATCTGGCCGTGACGCAGCGAATAGAACGGCCGGAATTCCACGATGGATTCGCCCTGCGGCGTCTGGCGCACGAGGCGCACGCTGTCGATCGATTGCACCTCGAACGCGAAGGCGCGGCGCGCGTCCGCCAGCACCGGATAGCTGGCCGTCGTGTGCGTCAGGCGGATCGGTTCCCCGCGCTGGCGGAACAGGTTCACGACCGGCGTGCAGCCCAGCAGCAGGTTCGTGGCGGACAGGGTGCCGAGCATGCGGGCCGCGTTCGAATCGGCGCGCAGGCCGCTCAACGCCAGGTGCAAGGTGATGGTGCGCGTCCCCGCCGGCAGCGCGGCCGTCAATGCGGCCAGGTCGATGTCGAAGAAGTTGAACTTCTCGGGAAAGCAGAAATATTCGGTGAGCAGGCGGTACGCCGTGTGCGAGCGGGCCGGGAAATCGATCAGCGACTGGTCGTCGCCGAAGCCGGCCGGCTGCAGCGGAATCCTGGCCAGCGGGACCCAGCGCCCGTTGCCGTCGGCCTCCGCGTACGCGCACACGCCGCGCATGAACAGCGCGTCGCGCAGTGCGGCGCAGAACGACGGTTCGCCGTCGATGAACACGCGCAGGCTCGCCAGCTTCAGGCCCGCGATCGGATTCGCGCCCGTGGCGGCCAAGGTGATCGACAGCTTCGATGTCGCCTGCGGCGGCGGGCGCACGGCGTCGGGCGCGTCGAGGATGGCGTCGAAGCGGGCGCGCGCCAGGTCCAGCGGCGCCACCGTCACGGGGTATGCGGTGCGGAACGTGCACGGCGCGCCGCGCACGGGGCGCGTCGCGAGCTGCGTGCCGCGCGGGATCTCGCCGGCGGCGCCGGGCTGCGCGGCGGCGCCGCCGAAATCCATGCGCGCGATCGAGCAGGACGGGAACGGGCGCAGGTAGTGCGGGTACAGGACGTCGAGCAGCGCTTCGGTGAATTCGGGGTAGTCGTCGTCGAGGCGCTTGGCGATGCGGGAATTCAGCAGCGCGAACGATTCGATCATGCGTTCGATGTGCGGGTCTTCGCACACTTCGCCGCCGATGAGCAGCTTGCCGGCGATCCTGGGGTAGCGCTCGGAGAATTCGCGCGAATGGCGGCGCAGGAAACCGAGCTCCTGCTCGTAATACGGTAATAACTGGTCCAACTCAGGCTCCCGGCGCCGCCGCACGGCGGGCCTTGCTGATGGTGTAATGCTGGCTGGAGGGCTGCAGCACGGCGTCGAAGTTGACCGGCTCGTGCGCCGCGCTCACGACCATCAGCGCGGTGATCGAAAAATTCAGGCGGTTGACGGCATCGTCGCGCAGTTCGAGCCTGGCCTGCACGTTGCGCAGGCGCGGTTCATGGCGCGCGATCGCCGCTTCCAGGCTGCGGCAGATGAAGGCGCGGTCGTCGGTGCTCGACAGCGACAGGCCCGCGAAATCGTGCAGGCCGTACGCGACGATGGACCGCGCGCATTCGGGAAAGCGCCGGAATGCATCTTCCGGCATCACGGCGCGGGTATTCAGCAGCGCCTCCAGGTCGCGCGCCACCGAATCCTTGATTTCCTCGAGCGAGACGCGCGGCACGGTGCCCGTCTGGGCCTGGCCAGGACGGTCGATCAGGCGATCGAACAGGCCCGGCATGAATCCTTTGGCGGACATCGTGCCGGCGCGCTATCAGGCCGCGATCTTGTTGGCCGACAGGTCCCAGCCGCCCGACGTGTTACCGCCCGTGCCGCCGTTGACCTTCTGCTGGGTGTACTTCCATTTCACCTTGGAGTACTTGATCGACACGTCTTCGGTCAGGATGTTGCCCTGCTCGACGGACGGCGACACGCTGGAGATCAGGACGTTCTCCAGTTCGATCTCGAAGTACTTGACGCGCTCGCCCTGGCCGTCGGCGCGCAGGAACTCGAACTTCGCTTTCGGGATGGTCTTGCCCGACGAGCAGGTCTGCAGCAGGATCGGGGTGGCCAGGTCGGCCAGCTTCGAGACGACGATGTCCTTGTGCTCGGTGCGCTCGGCGGTGTGGCCGCCGCCGGTCGACGCGGTGGCCGATTTCGGTTGCAGGACTTCCCACTGGACGCTCTTGACTTCGATCCAGTCCTTGTGTGCAGTGTCGGCGGACTCGCCTTTGATGCCGTCGATTTGCAGGTAGACGTCGATTGCCATGTTGTGTTTTTCCTTTCAGTTCAGTTGATACGGGGGGACTACAAAGTTGATCAGGTGGCCGATGCCGGCAGTTCCGCGACGAGGCGCAGCGACACGGACAGTTCGTCGAGCTGGAAGTGCGGACGCAGGAACGAGACGGCACGGTAGACACCCGGACGGCCCGGCACTTCCTGCACCTGCACGCTCGCTTCGCGCAGCGGGAACTGCGCCTTCTGCTCCTGGCTCGCGTTGTCGTCCAGCAGGACGTACTGCGTGAGCCAGCGGTTCAGGAAGTCCTCGACGTTGGCCGCGGCGGCGAAGCTGCCGATCTTGTCGCGCATCATGGCCTTCATGTAGTGGGCGATGCGCGAGACGGCGAAGATGTATTGCAGCTGGGCCGACAGCACGGCGTTCGCGTTGGCGGCGTCGCTCGCGTACTTGCGCGCCTTCTGCGCCGACTGCGCGCCGAAGAAGGCCGCGTAGTCCGTGTTCTTGCAGTGCACGAGCGAGATGAAGCCGAGGTCCGACAGCTCTTTCTCGCGGCGGTCGGTGATGGCGATCTCGGTCGGGCATTTCAGCGCGATCTCGCCTTCGTCCGTCTTGAACGTGTGCGTCGGCAGGTTTTCCACGAGGCCGCCGCCTTCCACGCCGCGGATCGCCGCGCACCAGCCGTAGTCCTCGAACGCGCCCGTCAGCTTGGTGCCGAACGCGTAGGCCGCGTTGCACCACAGGTATTTGTGGTGGTCGGTGCCGTCCACGTCCTCGACGTAGTTGAAGCCTTCGGTGGTGGCGCCGTCGGCCGGGTTGTACGGCAGGCGGCCGAGGAAGCGCGGCAAGGTGAGACCCACGTAGCGCGCGTCTTCCGATTCGCGGAACGCCTTCCACTTCGCGTATTCGACGGTGTCGAAAATCTTCGACAGGTCGCGCGGCTTGCCGAGGTCGGAATAGCTTTCGAGGCCGAACAGCTCGGGCGACGCGGCCGAGATGAACGGCGCGTGCGCGGCGGCCGCCACGTGCGACATCTGCTCGATGAAATACATGTCTTCCGGCTGGCGCGTGATCTCGAAGTCGCCCAGCAGCGCCCCGAACGGCGCGCCGCCGAAGGTGCCGAATTCTTCTTCGTAGACCTTGCGGAACATGGTGCTCTGGTCGAACTCGATGGCGCTCTGGAAGTCCTTCACCAGCTCGCGCTTGGTCGCGTTGAGCATCTTGACCTTCAGGTTCGGACCCGTCGCCGTGTTGTTGACGAGGTAGTTCAGGCCCGTCCAGCTGGACTCCAGCTTCTGGAATTCCGGCGCGTGCATCACGGCCGACAGCTGCGCGGAGATCAGGCGGTCCAGCTCCGCCACGCGGGCGTCGATGGTGGCGGCCAGGTTGTCGGACACGACGACCGTGCCGTCCATGACCTGGTTGACCAGTTCCGCGATCAGGTCGCGGGCGCGCGCATGCTCGGCGCTGGATTTCGCCACCTTGCTCTGCTCGACGATCTGGTCGAGCAGGTCGGCCTCGGCTGCGAGGGGAGTGTCGGCCGCGAGGGCCGCGTTCTGGAGTGCGGACATGATCACTCTTTCGTCGTCGGCTGGCCCAGCTTGGCCAGGGTTTCGGTGCTGTTCAACACGTCGTTGAGCAGGTCTTCGAGCTTGTCGTTGCCGGCCAGCTTGTTGCGCAGGTCGGCCAGCTTCGTGCGGGCCTCGAGCAGCTTCTTCAGCGGCTCGACCTGGTTCACGACCGACTCGGGACGGAAGTCGTCCATCGAGCGGAACGTGAGGTCGACGGCGAACTGGCCGCCCTCGCCCGTGAGTTCGTTGTTCACGCGGTACGTGGCGCGGGGTTCGACGCCCTTCATGACTTCGTCGAAGTTGTCGCGGTCGATGCCGACGAAGCTGCGCTCCTTCAGGCGCTTTTGCGGGACTTCGGAGTTGCCGCCGAAATCGCCGACGACGCCGACGACCAGCGGCAGCTCCTTGTTCTCGATCGCATCGCCGATCTCGACGTCGTACGTCATTTGCACGCGCGGCGGGCGGATTTTCTGCAGTTTTTTCTGCACGCTGGAATTTCTGGACATGGGATTCCCCTGTGGTTGTTTCGGACGTTATTTCAGTGCGCCGAACGGATCGGCACCGGACGCGCCGGCGGCGACCGCCTGTTTCGCCTTCGACCTGGCGCGGCCCTTCGCGACGGCTTTCGCCGGCGGCGTGGCCTGCACCGGCGCCGGCACGAGGACCTGCTCGCCCAGGCTCTCGCGCAGCAGCTTGGCCAGGTCCTGCGACTCGGTCTTGATCGAGCCGGACAGGTTGTTCTGGCGGCTCAGGTCGGCCAGCGCACGCGTCGACAGGCGCAGGCCGCTGATGGCGATGATGCTGTTGGCCAGGCGGTCGTTCGGATCGCGCACCAGCACTTCCTGGGCGCTGACGATCGCTTCCCCGTACTGGCCGGCGTCGTAGCGGGTCTGGGCGATGCTGGACCACGGCGCCTTGTCGGCCGGGTAGGCGGCGGCCGCCTCCTTCCACAGCGTGACCGCGTCTTCCTTGCGGCCGGCGGTGCTGGCCTCGGTGGCCTTGGCGAGCAGCTCGTCCATCGTGGGCGCGGGCGGCTTCTCGGCCAGCTCCGGCTTCGTCGTCGCGCAAGCGGAAAGAAGGATGGCGCAGGCGGCGGCGCCAACGAAACGGCTCAAGCGGCCAACGGGAAATGCAGGGGTCATGCGGGTCCTCGCAAAGGGTGAACTAAGTGATGCCTTGGTATTAACTTTGTAAAACTTTTTTTATAGTATCAGAATTGTTTTATTGATCAACCTCAATTTTATTTACAATCGTACGCGGGTCTCTGACGAGTGAAATGCTCACCAATTTCCACTATTTCCCAATGATTTGCCTTATAACCTGACGGCATCTCACGTTATGCCAAAGAAATATCACGAATTATCACAAAGAAAATTTGTGTCATAATCGTGCGCTACGTTTCCGTAAGAAATGTTACTGTTCTGCCATTTTCATTTTCAGCAGCGCCAGGGGATAACCAACGCATGAGCGGCAAAATCTTATGGGGCGAAGGACTGTTCCTCCGCCCCCAGCATTTCCAGCAACAGGACCGGTACCATGAGGATCGGCTGCACCGCACGGCGGGCCTGCTGCATCCGTATGCCTGGGGCGTCGTCGCGGTCCAGGTCGACCGCGACGCGCTGGCCAACGACGCGCTGCGCCTGCTCGAACTGTCGGTGCGTTTTCCCGACGGCGAGCTGTATTCCGCGCCCGGCGGCGACGATCTGCCGGACGCCGTCGACCTGAGCCAGCTGCCGCAATCCGTGCAGACCGTGACGTGGCACGCCGCCCTGCCCGGCTTCAAGCCGTACGGCGCGAACTTCAGCGGCCACCGGACCGACGGCGACGGCGCGCACACCGCGCGCTTCGCGCAGCTGGACCGCGACACGCCGGACCTGTACACGCAGGCCGCGAGCGCGCAGCTGACGTATCTGCGCAAGACGGTGCGCCTCGTGTCGGACGGCGAGCCGCTGGACGCGTACGTGCACGTGCCCGTGCTGCGCCTGCGCCGCGCGGCCACCGGCGGCTTCGAGCTGGATGGCTCGTTCGTGCCGCCCAGCCTGACGATCAGGAGCGCGCCTCTGCTGTTCCTTCAGCTGCGCCGGCTGGTCGATGCGCTGCAGGCGAAGGTCAGTGCGCTGTACGGCCACCACCGCGAACCGAGCCGGCACGTGATCGAGTTCCGCTCGGGCGACATGTCGTCGTTCTGGCTGCTGCACACGGCCAGCACGGCGTGCGCGAGCCTGTCGCACTACTTCCACAATCCGGCGCTGCATCCGGAGCGGCTGTACGAACAACTGCTGTCGCTGGCGGGCAGCCTGATGACGTTTTCGAAGAGCTGGACCCTGGCCGACCTGCCGCCGTACCAGCACGCCGACCCCGGCCCCGCGTTCGCGACGCTGCACCAGATCATCCGCGAACTGCTCGACACCGTGATCTCGTCGCGCTACTTCGCCATCGCGCTGCGCGAAGTGAAGCCGTCGTACTGGCACGGCATGCTGGACTCGGAAAAAATCGACGACAAGACCACGTTCTACCTGGCCGTGTCCGGCGACCTGCCGGCCAGCGAACTGGTGGACGTGGTGCCGCTGCGGCTGAAGATCGGCGCGCCGGACGACGTGGAAAAATTCGTGCTGTCCGCGATGCCCGGCGTGCGGCTCGTGCACGCGCCGCAGGTGCCGGCCGCCGTGCCGGTGCGGCCGGACGCCGTCTACTTCGCCATCGAGGCGAAAGGCCAGATGTACGAGCGCATGCTGCAGGCGCAGTCGATCTCGATCTACGTCCCCGGCAGCATGGCGGACGTGAAGCCCGACCTCGTCGCCGTGACCTCCTGAACCCGAGAGACCTTCCATGACCACCGCAACCGCACCTTCCCTCATGGCCGCCGGCACCCCGGCGTCCGCGCCGGCGGCGCCGCAGACGCTGCTGGACCTGATGTACGACGGCTTCTATGCCCTGTTCATGCTCAAGAACGGCAACGGCCCGCAGGACGACGCCGCGTTCGCGCGCAAGATGACGCAATTCCTCGACGACTTCGGCCGCAACGCGCGCAAGCACAACGCGTCGCCGGACGACGTCGACGCCGCGAAATACGCGTTCTGCGCCGCGGTCGACGAGATCATCCTGCGCTCGCACTTCACGATCCGCGACGCGTGGGAACGCCGCCCGCTGCAGCTGCAGCTGTTCGGCGACCAGCTCGCGGGCGAACACTTCTTCGAGCGCCTGGAACAGCTGCGCGCGCGCGGCAGCGCCCACGTGGAAGCGCTCGAAGTCTTCCACATGTGCCTCCTGCTCGGCTTCCAGGGCCGCTACATCCTGGAGGGGACGGAAAAACTGAACTACCTGACGTCGCGCCTGGGCGACGAGATCGCGCACATGAAGGGAAAGCGCGGCGGCTTCGCGCCGCACGCGGAACGTCCCGACCAGATCCGCCACAAGCTGCGCAGCGACCTGCCGCTGTGGGTGCTGTACTCGGTGTTCGGCCTGATCTGCGTGCTGGGCTACGTGGGACTGCGCACGTCGCTCGGGCACACGAGCGAGGCGCGCATGAATGCGTACAGCGACGTCGTCAAGATGGCGCCGCGGGCGGCGAATCTCACGATCACGCTGCCGTGACGTTCGCGCGGGCACGGGTGCCCGCCCTACGCAACATCATGCCTGCAACGACAACCGGTAGACCGTCGTCTGCCGGTACACCTGCCCCGGATGCAGCATCACGCGCGGCCACGCTGCGCTCATGAGGCCGGGCCGCGCGTGGGCTTCGACGCGGAACGCGTCCAGGCGCGGCTGGCCCGCGACGCCTGCGCCGCTGCTGAACCGCACGGCCGCCTCGGTCGTGTGGAGCTGCAGGCGGCGCCCGGAGGCCGGGTCGAACACGCGGGCCACTTCGCGCAGCTGACCCTGGCCGCCGGCGAAGTGGTTGCGGACGCAGAAGCAGTGATCGAAGCCGCCAGCCCGCTGCAGCTGGGTGTCGGTCCAGTGCAGGCGCGGGCCGATGGCGGCGGCCTGGCGGAAGTCGAAGGCCGTCCCGCCCACTGCGGCCACGCCGGCGGGCGTGCCGGCGGACCCCGTTTCCTCGAAATAGTCGGCGTCGATCTGCACCATGTGGTCGCCCACGTCGGCCAGGCTGCCGGAGAGATTGAAGGAAGGATGCGCTAGCGACGCGAGCGGGATCGGCACGCCGGCCACGGCCTGGTACTCGATCGACAGGGCGCCGTCGTCGTCCAGGCGGTAATGCACGAGCATCCCCGCCCCGTCGCCGCCCGCGGTGAGCGCCAGCGACACGACGCCGTTCGCCTGCCGCCCCTCCCAGCGCGCGGCGCGGCCGCCGGATGGGATGCCGTCGACGTCCGGCTGCACGACATCGGCCATGCGGCCGTAACGGTCCGGCGCGACCCAGGCACGCAATTGCGCGCCCCGTTCGGCGATCGTCACGGTCATGCCGGCCGCGTTCTCGAGCATGAACGAGCGTTCGCCGGCCGACACGGCCGGGGCGCCCGGAATGAGGTGGATCGTCATTGCAGTCTGGCTTCCCGAGTTCCGATAGGAAGCCATTCTCCGGGCCCGCGCGTTGTGTTTCAATTGCGAAAATCACCAGCGGGCCGAACGATTCTCGCCGATGCTACGCGGCGGTGCGTTCGCCCAGCGCCCGGTCGCGCCAAGCGCGCGGCGTACACCCGAGTTCGCGCTTGAACACGAGGTGCATGTACTGCGTGGACGTGAACCCGCAGCCCAGCGCCACGTCCGCGATGCTGCGTTCGCCGCTTTCCAGGCCCGCCTTGGCCGCTTCCAGCTTCGACTTGAGGATCATGTCGTGCACGCTGCAGCCCAGCTCCTGGCGGAAATAGACTTCCAGCGAGGAGCGCGACACGCCGACGTACTCCGCCACCTGGTGCGTCTTGATGCCCTGGCACGCGTACTGGCGGATGTAGTGGCAGGCCCGCATCACGTGCGGATGCTTGACGGCCTGGAAGCGGCTCGACGCGAGGACGTTGATGCCGGCCGGCGGCACGAGGATGCGCGTGTTCGACAGGCGCACGCCGTGCAGCATCTGCTCCAGCAGGTGCGCCGCCGTGCGGCCCATCTCGTGCGCGCCCTGGATCACGGAACTGAGCGGGATGCGGGTCAGCATGCGCACGAGGGGGTCGTTGTCGATGCCGATCAGCGCCACCTGCTCCGGCACCGAGATGCCGGCGATCGCGCAGGCCTGCAGCAGCTGGCGCGCGCGCGCGTCCGTGACGGCGATGACGCCCACCGGCTTGGGCAGGCTGCGCAGCCAGTCGATCTGGCCTTGCACCGCCGCGTCCCACGACGCCGCGCTGGTCTCGCAGCCGCGGAAGATCTCCGCTTCCATCCGGTCGTCGGCCATCAGGGTGCGGAACGCGCACTCGCGTTCCTGCGCCCAGCGGCTTTCCTGCGCTTCGGGCAGGCTGAACATGGCAAAGCGCTGCAGGCCGACGTCGATCAGGTGGTCGCGCGCCAGCTTGACGAGCTTGAAATTGTCGGTCGCGACATACGGCACGCCGGGCGGATACGCGTCCTCGTTCCCATAGGAACCGCCGACGCCGACCACCGGCACCGTGCAGCCGGATAATGCCCGGACGACGGCCGGGTCGTCGAAATCGGCGATGACGCCATCGCCCTGCCAGCGATCCATTCCATTCAGGCGCAGCCGGAAATCCTCTTCCAGAAATAAATCCCAGGCCACGCGCGTACCGCCCAAATGGCCGGCAATTCCGGCAATCACTTCGCGATCGAAGGTTTTGTTTCCGTTGAATAGCAGTGCTATCCGATAGGCTTTCGTCGTTTTCACTGTTGTCGTCTCCCTGTGAAACTATTTTTATTTTGTTTCCGGGCCAAACGGGCCCGGTATGGCATGTTTAGTAAACAGCTCGGTAAACAGATAACGCAGCAACAAGGAGATCAGGCAGCACCATGCCCGGCGCATCGGGGCAAACAATGGATCATGTTTTCCAGGCGCCGGGACAATGCGCTCGTTGCGAGCGCGCGGCTGGAATGGGTTGGGCACGGGACATGCGCAGTCATGGGATGGTTCCTCGTAGCTTGGCCGGGGTGCCGGTGGCGGCGCCCCTTCAGCTCAAGAATAGGATCCCACCCCGGGGCGCCTATAACGTCAGCAAGTGGATTTCTTTCACCGTGCAAAAAGTACGATCAGTTTTGCAGGGAGTGGAAGGCTGGATCAGCCGTTTCCCACCTTTTTTGGCCGCGGCTCGGCGTCGAAGGACGGCTGGTCGGGTGCCAGCGTCCGGAATGCCTTCGGCGTGCAACCGTACTCTTCCTTGAACAAACGGTTGAAATACGACACGTTGCCATAGCCGACCGAATAAGCGATTTCCGCCACGGTCGCGGTGCTTTTTTCCGTGAGCAGGCGCGCCGCTTCGGTCAGCCGTAATTTATTCACATAACCGGTGAACGTCATGCCGAGTTCCGTTTTCAGCAGGTCATTCACTTTATTCCGGTTGGCGCCGGTGCCGGCCACCACGCCTTCCAGGTCCAGTTCAGGATTCGTGTAATTCGTCGCAATGAATTTAAGGACCGTCGCCATTTCCTCGTCCCGATAGGGTTGCACGGTTAATTGGCGATAAGCGACCAGCGGTAAATCCTTTTTCAACCTGGAATTCAGGCTGGCCGCCAGGGTGCGCGTGTGGGTCCGGAAAAACCAGATGCCGAACATAATCCAGCCCGTCCCGAGAATCACGGCGAGCGCGACGATATACCGGTAATCCTGCCTGTGCAATTTGATATTGCTGATTTCGACGTGCGCATCGCGGTCGAATGGCGTTTGCGAACTCGAACCGAAAGAAAACTGCACCACCTTGTCGAGCTTGTAATCCTTGGACGCCAGCGGCAGCTTCATCATCGACAGCCACCAGTCGGGGACGGTCAGCCGCCGGATGTCGATGGACACGGGCACCCCCTGCTCGTTACAAGGAAAGAACGTACCGGGCGACCGGTAGGTGATGTACTGGCCCGGGACCGAGACCTTGTCGTCGAACACGGTCATGCCCAGCAACATCGGATAGGCGGGCGAGCAGCGCGCCGTGAACGTGATGGTCTCGTATCCCCGCAGGTCGACCGTGGCCAGGTTGCCCTTCGCATCCTTGGCCATGAACCGCGTGCCGGCAAACGGATACTTGCCACCGTGCGTGAGCCGGTAGTCGAACGATACCGCCCCGGGTCCCGCACTGCGCAGACTGACTGCCGAGGTGCCGCCCAACTCCTTGTCGGACACGGCGACGGGGTCCCAGCGGACGCCGTCCCTGAGCACGGGCGACAAGGCATAGGTCGGCTGGCTCATGAAAATGAACAAGGCCGCAAGCAGCGCATCCACGACCAGCAGTGCGATCAGAAAGAGCAGCGCCTTCTTGTAAAACTCTTGCATTGTCGTACGGCCGTTGAGTGATCTTCGATCGCTCCGATCATAACAGCCCGGTCAATACGATGGCAAAAAAAGGGGCGGCCCAGGGCCGCCCCGTAAAACCTACCATGCCAGGCGGTAGGAGACTACCCAGCTATTGTGGAAGCCATGACGCGCCGCCGCAATTGTGAAAAACGCCAGCACGCCATACGAAATTGCCCAGCATCGACGCCTGCGACAAATCGTATGGCAGGAAGCGAATTTCGTAATTGCCCGATCCTGTCCCGACACGTCAGAATGCATGATTATCCAGACCTGTATCCATAAGAAAGGCTACGAATGTTCCCTCGGAGACTCCTCCCACTCGCGCTGGCGTGCGCACTCGCGAGCGCCGCGTGCGCCCCCGCGGCGGCGGCCCAGCCGGACCTCCCGACCGTCCTGTACGGCGCGGCGTACTATCACGAATACATGCCCTACGAGCGGCTGGACAAGGACGTCCAGATGATCAAGGCGGCCGGCTTCAACGTCGTGCGCCTGGGCGAATCGACATGGAGCCTGTGGGAGCCGGAGGACGGCCGCTTCGAGACGGCGTGGATGGACCGCGTCGTCGACGCGATGGGCAAGGCCGGCATCAAGGTCATCATGGGCACGCCCACCTATTCGATCCCCGCGTGGATGGCGCGCCAGCATCCGGAAATCCTGGCGACCAAGTTCAACGGCGCGAAGAACACGTACGGCATGCGCCAGAACATGAACACGGACGCCCCCGCCTACCGCTTCTACGCGGAGCGCCTGATCCGCCGCATCGCCGCGCATTACAAGGACAACCCGAACGTCATCGGCTGGCAGGTCGACAACGAGACGGGCAGCTACGGCGCCGCCAACGACGACGTCTTCATCCGCTTCCAGCACTACCTGGAAAAGAAATTCGGCACGCCGGAAAACCTCAGCCGCGCCTGGTTCCTGAACTACTGGGGCCAGGATCTGCATTCGTGGACCGACCTGCCCCGGCCGGACGGCGCCCAGAGCACGGGCTACAAGCTGGAATGGTCGCGCTGGAGCCAGATGCGCGTGACGGACTTCCTGCACTGGCAGGCGCAGCTCGTGCGCGAATGCGCGGGCCCGCGCCAGTTCGTCACGCACGATTTCGCCGGCTCGCTGCACGGCGACGTCAACGAAAGCGCCGTCGCGCAGAAGCTCGACGTCGCCGGCGTGAACATCTACCACTGGGGCACGCAGGACCAGTACAACGGCGCCGCCCAGAAGCTCGACGGCGACTTCACGCGCTCGCTCAAGCGCGGCAACTTCCTCGTCACGGAAACGAACGCGCAGACGACCGACTGGAGCTCCTCGTTCCAGTACCCGCCGTACGACGGCCAGTTCCGCCAGGACGTCTACACGCATTTGTCCAACGGCGCCAACATGGTCGAATACTGGCACTGGGCGTCGATCCACGCGAACCAGGAGACGTACTGGAAAGGCGTCCTCTCGCACGACCTCGAGCCGAACCGCGCCTACGCGGAAATGAGCCGCACCGGCAAGGAACTGCAGAAGATCGGCCAGCGCCTCGTCGACCTGCGCATCCGCAACGACGTTGCGATCCTGTGGAGCCGCGATTCGCTCAATGCGATCAACGACATGCCGTTCGCGAAGCAGTCGCAATGGGGCTCGGCGGGCAGCAACGCCGACTACGGCTCGGAAGTGCGCCAGATCCACCGCGCGCTGTACGACCTGAACGTCGGCACCGACTTCGTGTTCCCGGACACGGCCGACCTGTCCGCGTACAAGGTCCTGGTCGTGCCGTCGCTGTACATCGCGGACGACGCGCTGCTGCAGCGGATCGCCGAGTTCGTGCGCAAGGGCGGCCACGTCGTGATGGGCTTCAAGAGCGGCTTCGCGAACGAGAACGCCGCGGTGCGCTGGACGATGGCCCCGGGCCCGCTGCGCCAGGTGCTCGGCTTCCACTACCAGGAATTCTCGAACCTCGCGCAGCCGCTCGCGCTGAAGGGCGACCCGTTCCAGGCCGGCGACGACAACAAGGTGCGCCACTGGGCCGAATTCCTGCAGCTGGATACGGCGAAGGCGCTCGCCTGGTACGACCACCCGTTCTTCGGGCGCTGGCCGGCCATCACGGCGAACCAGTTCGGCGCGGGCAAGGCCGTCTACGAGGGCACGTATTTGTCGGACAAGCTGCAGAAGGCCGTGCTGCAATCGGTGCTGCAGGAGAAGGGCCTGATCGGACCGGACCAGCAACTGCCGTCGCACATCCAGGCGCGCACGGGCGTGAACCGGTTCGGCAAGACGATCCGGTATTACTTCAACTACTCGGGCAATCCCGCGACGTTCACGTACCGCCACAAGACCGGCACTGACCTGCTGACGTCCCGCGCCGTCAAGGGCGACGAGGCCGTCACGCTGGCGCCGTGGGATCTCGCGATCGTCGAAGAGAACTGAAAAGGAGCCTCGGAAAACCGTCGCGAGCGGCAACAGTGCAACGCGCAGCAGGTTTTACGACGCTCCTTAACTGAAAAGGAGCCTCGGAAAACCGTCGCGAGCGGCAGCAATGTTGTCCGAGAAGCGCAGCTGTACGAGTAGTACAGCGAGCATCGCAGGGCAACAGTGCAACGCGCAGCAGGTTTTACGACGCTCCTTAACGGAAGAGCAGCTGGGCGTAGTGATACAGGTTTTCCGCCCAGCTGTCCCGGTCATGCCCATACCCGTCCACGTTCCACACGTGGGCGACGCCCTGCTCGCGCAACTGGCGGTGCACGCCCTGCGCGACGTTGATCAGGCCGTCGCGGTTGCCGCACGACAGATACACCAGTTTCAGCTTGCCCTTCGCCTGTGCCGCCTCGCCCGCCAGCTTCGCGGGCGCTTCCGTGTTCGGCGCCGGCGAGAAACCCGCCACCCAGTTGAACGCTTCCGGATGCCCCAGGCCGAAATTCAGCGCCTGCCCGCCGCCCATCGACAGGCCGCCGATCGCCCGGTGCGCGCTGTCCTTCAAGGTCGGATACGCGGCGTCGACGGCGGGAATCAGCGAATCCAGCAGGTCGCGCTCGAAGCGCGCGAAGCCGGCCGCGTTTTCCGGCGTGAACACCTTGTTCTCCGGCGGCGAGCGGTCGTCCGCCAGCGCACGGCCGTTCGGCATCACGACGATCATCGGCACGATCTTGCCGGCGGCCGCGAGGTTGTCGAGGACGTCCTGCGCGCGCACATAGCCGCGCCACTCGTCCTGGTTGCCGCCGATGCCGTGCAACAGGTACAGCACCGGGTAGCGGTGCGACCTGTCGTAACCGGGCGGCAGCCAGACGTTCGCCGTGCGGCGCTTGTTGGTGACGCTGGACGCGTACGTGAACGTCTCCACCTTCCCTTGCGCGCGGCCCGGCTGCGCATCCGCGAATCCGGCGGGCGGCGGCGCGAACGCGCGCACGTCGTCCGCTGCAAGGACGATAGTGCGCGCGAAGTTGGCGCGCGCCGTTTCTGCGCTGACCTTGGCGTTGACGTCGGTGTCCTGCGCCTGGGCGGCGGTGCACAGCAGGGCGACCGCCAGGGCGGCGGCAAACTGAATCTTCATGTCTCGGTTCCTGAATGGATTATTGTTGGATTGTCACGGCCCGCCATCGTACACGAGATCGGCCGCCTTGCCCTGCCGGCCGACGATGACGACCTGGAACCGGCGCCGCGCCTTCATGCCGGGGAACCCGCCGCGGCGCTGCGCGATCGTCAGCTTGCGTGCCGCGTCGTCCCAGTGCATGCCGGTGAGCGCGTATTCGCCGCGCTCATAGCCCCAACGCTCGCGAACGTCATGGCGCTGTACGTGTCGAACAGCACGCCGTAGCCGCGCGTCGACACGACGAACGGAATAGCGATGCGCAGGTTGTGCTGGTACAGGCGCTTCGTCTTGCCGCGCAGGTTCAGGTCCGCCGTCTCGTCGAAACCCAGGCCGTACAGCGCTTCGTCGTCGCCCAGGCGGAACCCCGCCGTCGCTTTCCAGGCGTCGCGGTCCTTCGATTGCACGTATTTGGTGGCCACCTGCCGGTCGCCGTCGACCGTCCTGACGGTGGACACCGTGGCGGGATCGGGCGTCGACTTGAACACGGCCACCCGCTCGAACGCACGGGGCGCCGCATCGTCCTCGCGCAGCAGCACCGCGCCGGCCGCGTTGCGGAACGCGAGCGCGCCCGTCGTCCGGTCCACGGCGACGCCCACCTGCGCCGAACGCAGGATGCGGGCGCCGCCCTCGTCGCTGGCCGCGATCGCCCCCGGCCGGCCGGCGACCGGCGCCCGCATGAGGTGGGCGGACGTCGACCAGTCTCCGTTGCGCGTCGCCGTGACGTGCACGATGCGGTCGGTGACGAAATCGACCTTCACGCGGGTGTCGTCCACCCGGTATTCGATGCCGCTGCCGGACTCGCGCACGTCCCGGATCGCCGCGAACGCGGCGTCCCGGCACAGCAGCAGCACGCACGCCGCCAGCGCGGCCCGCAGCGGCCGCCGCATCATTGTGCCGCTTGTGTCAGCGTGACCACGGCACCGCCGGAACCGGCGAGCTTGAGCTTCAACCGGCTCTTGCCCGTCACGCGGGTGGTGCGCGCAGCGAGGTGGTTGCGGTCCTTGCCGTCTTCCAGGATCGCGGCCGAATAATTCGCGCCCGGCGCCAGGAAGTCCAGTGGCACGTCGACCGTGCGTGCAGATTCGTTCGTCATCGCGCCGATGTACCACGTGCTGCCCTTGCGGCGGGCGGTCACGATGTACTGGCCGATGTCGCCGTCCAGCACGCGCGTCTCGTCCCACGTGGTCGGCACGGCGCCGATGAACGTCGCGCCGTCGGCCCAGGAGCCGTCCGCGTTGCGGTAGGCGTCCGGGCTGTCCGCCACCATGCCGAACGGCGAATCGTACACGACGTACATCGCGACGGCCTGGCCGCGCGTCGTCTGCACGAACGGCTTGACGTTGCGGCGCTGGCCCATGAAGTCCTTCGCCGCGATCGAGCGGAAGCCGCCCGGCGTGTAGTCGATCGGACCGAGGATCATGCGCGTGAACGGCAGGGTCACGTTGTGGGTCGCCGTGACGCGTGCGCTCCACTTGTTGTACTCGGCGCCCATCACGCCTTCCTGCGTCATGTAGTTCGGATAGGTGCGCGTGAGGCCGTCCGGCGGATACGCGCCGTGCAGGTCGACCATCAGGTGGTGCTTCGCGGCCTTCGACAGGATCTTGTGGTAGAAGTCCACCATGTCCTGGTCGGTGCGGTCCATGAAGTCGACCTTGACGCCCTTGATGCCCCACGATTCGTACAGCGCGAACGCGTCGTCCATCTGGCGGTCGAGCTGCTTCCACTGCAGCCAGACCCACACGCCGATGTTCTTCTGCTTCGCGTACTTGATGATGGCCTGCATGTCCATCGCGGGGACCGGCTTCAGGGGATTGGATGGCAGCGGTTGTTCGGAACTGCCTTCGTACCAGCCTTCGTCGATCAGGATGTAGTCGAGGCCCAGGCTGGCCGCGAAGTCGGTATAGGCTTTATAGGTCGCGGTGTTGACGCCCGCGCCCGGCATGTCGACGGCCCAGCCGTTCCACCAGTCCCACGATGCCTTGCCCGGTTTGATCCAGCTGGTGTCCGCGATCGTCGACGGGCTGCCCAGCGTCGCGATCAGGCTGGATTGCGTCAGGCCGCCCGGCGTGTCCGCCACCATCACCACGCGCCACGGCGTGGACAGCGGCGCGTCGGCCAGCGTCGTGCGCACGGCCGGACCGTGCACCTGCACATCGCCGTCGTAATGCGGCGCCAGCACGACCGCGACGCCCAGTCCGCCGTCGCCGCGGCCGGAATAATACGCGCCGGCATAGCCGCGCTTGTCCGCTTCGGCGATGGCGAACGTGGTCTTCCTGTTGCCCGTCTTGCACACGAGCGGTGCGTCGAACGTGTGGTGCGGCCGGATCGTCGATGCCGGCACGGGATCGAATTCGCCCTCATGCGAGCTGTCGAAGCGGCCCGGATTGAAACCCCAGCAGCGGTAGTCGGCCGGGAAGTCGAAGCGCGTGGCCTCGCCGTTGATGCCCAGGTCGGCCACCTGCTGGCGCGGCAGCACGTAGCGGAACGCGACGCCGTCGTCGTAGGCGCGGGCGACGAGGTTGACCTTGACCGGCTTGTCCTTGCCGGCCAGTTGCAGCTCGACCTGGCTGTAGCGGTCCGCGACGCTGGATGCCTTGCCGGCGACCGGGCGCCACGTCTCGTCGACGGTCTTGTTCTCGACGCCGGTGACGCGCAGGGTGGTGCCGTCCAGCGCGCCCGCGGTCGTGCTCAGGCCGAGGGGCGATTGTGCGATCACCGTGACGCCGTCGCGGATGACCGTGTATTCCAGCTTGCCGTCGGCGGCGGTGAGTTCGATGCGGGTGCGGTGGTCGGGCGAGACGACCGTGTACGGCGCGGCGGAGTGCGCCGGCAGGGCCGCGGCAACGGCGACGAGCGCCGGGATCAGGTGTACGCGTTTCATGCTCAAGCCACTTTCAACGCGATTGCATACGGGAGTGCGGGCTTCGCCTGCGGGAGCGTGACCTGCAGGCCTTCCGGCGTCTGGCGGAACGCGAGCGCGCCGCCGCCGACCAGTTCGACGCGGGACACGGCCTGCTTCAGGTGTTCGCCGCCCGCGCGCATCGACTTGATGGTCACGGTGCCGTTGTCCGGCCAGCCCATCACGAACGCGTACACGGCGCCCTTGCCGGCCGTGAAGCGGATGTCGGCGCCGGAGAACGGCTTGCCCTTGCCTTCGTTGAAGCCGGGGCCGGACATCGGCGCCGCGGCCGCCTCCGCCACCGGTCCTTCGCCGTACAGCGCCCACGGGCGCGAATCGTAGATGCCTTCGCCGTTGACGGCCATCCAGCGCCCGATTTCCTCGACGATGCCGCGTTCCTGCTCGTCGATCGTGCCGTCGCCGCGCACGGGCACGGACAGCAGCAGGTTGCCGTTCTTGCTGACGATGTCGATCAGCGTGTGCACGACCGTCTGTGCGCTCTTGTACGCCTTGTTGTCGTAGATGCGGCGGTCATAGTGCCAGCTGCCGATGCAGGTGCAGGTCTGCCACGGCAGCGGTTCGATGCGCGGGCTCTGGCCGCGCTCGATGTCCCACACCATCGACTTGCGCTGCACCTCGTCGAGGATCTTGCCGTTGACGACGGCTTGCACCTTGCCGTGCTTCGCGGCGCTGCGGTTGTACATGTGCGCGGCCAGGCGCATGCCGATGTCGCTGACCGGATACAGGGGCAGCACGGTGTCGTCGTAATACACGAGATCCGGGTCGTAGTTGTCGAGCAGGTCGACGGTGCGGTTGTACAGCTTGTCCGCATACGCCTTGTCCGGCGGGAGCACGCCGCCGCCCCATGCCCAGCGCTGGTCGGTGCTGCCGCCATCCTTGCTGAGCGGGTGGTTCTGCGCGTACAGCGCCTGCGGATCGAGCCCGTTCCACCACTGGCCCTTGCCGTCGGCCTTCTTCAGGCGGCCGTCGTACGGCACGCCGGCCAGCGGGCCAGTCTTGTCCGCGCCCTGCGCCGTCTCGTACCAGTTCCATGCGTGGGCCGCGTGCACGGACACGCCGAAGCGCAGGCCGTGCTTGCGTGCGGCGTCGCGCCAGCCGCCGATCAGGTCCTTGCCCGGGCCCAGCTTCGTCGAATTCCACTCCGGCTGGTAGCGGCTCTTGTACAGGTCGAAGTTGTCGTGGTGGTTCGCCAGTGCGACGAAGTACCTGGCGCCCGCCTTTTTGTACAGTCCCACGAGTTCGTCCGGATTCCAGCGCTGCGCCTTCCACCGATGGATCACGTCCTTGAAGCCGAACTTCGACGGGTGACCGTATTTCGCGACGTGGTATTTATAGTGGTCGCTGCCCTCCTCGTACATGCCGCGCGCGTACCAGTCGCCGTGTTCCGGCTCGCATTGCGGGCCCCAGTGCGCCCAGATGCCGAACTTCGCGTTGCGGAACCAGTCCGGGGTTTCGTATTTCGACAGCGAGGGCCAGGTCGGTTCGAACGGACCGGTGGCCATCGGCACGCGGGCGCCGGCGGCGCCGGCATACGGGGACACGGCGAGCGCCGGGATGGCGGCCGCCATATGCTGCAAGAGTTCACGTCGTTTCATCGGTTTCTTTCCAAGGTGGGTGACGGCCGCTCGAGGGGCGGCTCTTCGACTATCCACGGGATGGTGCCCGTGGCCCCGGACGCCCGCAATTATCAAATCTGCCAGAAGCCATTACGATTTTCGTATGGGTTCGCCCGTGATTTGCGCCACGAGCGCGGCGTGGCCCGGCATCGCGCCGGCCACCTGCCGGATCGTCGCGTGCACCTTGCGGAAGTGATCCAGCAGGCGCGCCTGGTCCATGCGGTCGATCAGGGGGTCGGTCCGCTCGGGGCGGATGCCGTGGCCCAGCAGGATAGCCGCGTACGAATCGGCCTGGAAGCCTTCGCGGTCGTAGATGGTGATGCGGCCCGCGCTGCGGAACAGGTCGATCTGGTGCTGCAGCGTGTCGGGGATCGGCATATCGGCGCAATAGCGCCAGAATTCGGAATCGGTGCGGTTGGTCAGCTTGTAGTGCAGGACGATGAAGTCGCGCACGAATTCGTAGCGCTGCGCGACGAGGCGGTTGAATTCGTCGGCCAGTTCCGGATTGCAGTCGCGGTCCGGGAAATACTGGATCAGCCAGCCGACCGCCAGTTCGATGATGTTGATGCTGGTCGATTCGAGCGGTTCCAGGAAGCCGCTCGACAGGCCCACCGCCACGCAGTTCTTGACCCACGACTTGCGCCGCCGGCCCGTCGTGAAGCGCAGCTGGCGCGGCGTATCCAGCGCCTCGGTGTCCAGGCCGTCCAGCAGCACGCGTCCCGCCTCCTCGTCCGACATGAACGCGTTGCAGTACACGTGGCCGTTGCCGTTGCGGTGCTGCAGCGGGATGCGCCACTGCCACCCGGCCGGCTTCGCCGTCGCGCGCGTGTACGGCGTGAGCTGGTCGGCCAGCGCGCTGGGCACGGCCTGGGCGCTGTTACAGGGCAGCATGGCGCTCCAGTCCTCGTAGCCTGACTGGTACACGCCCTCGATCAGCAGGCCGCGGAACCCCGTGCAGTCGACGAACAGGTCGCCGTCGATGCGGCGGCCGTCCTTCAGTTGCAGCGCCGTGATGAAGCCCGTCTCCGGGTGCTGCTCGACGTGGCCGACCGTGCCCTCGACGCGCTGCACGCCCCGCGCCATCGCGTACTCGCGCAAGTACAGGGCATACAGGCCCGCGTCGAACTGGAAGCCGTACGAATACGCATTGGTGGGGCCGGGCTGGTCGCCATGCGGCGGCACGAACTTGTTCTCGTGGGCCATCGCCGTCGAGATCGACCATTCCTCGTACGACGGCATGTCCGGGTTGTCGCGCGCGAGGCGCAGCCAGTACATGAAGGCCGGGCGGTTCTCGATCGTCGGGCCGAAATCGCTGAAGCCGTGGAAGAACCGGTTGCCGAGATGACCCCAGTCGCAAAAGTCGATGCCCAGCTTGAACGTGGCCTTCGTGCGCCGCACGAAGTCGGTGCCGTCGATACCGAGCGCGTGGTTGAAGTAGCGGATCGTCGGCAGCGTCGATTCGCCGACGCCGACGGTGCCGATCTCCGGCGACTCGACGAGGACGATCTCGCACGACGCGCCCAGCTTGAGCGCCAGCGGCGCGGCGGTCATCCAGCCGGCGGTGCCGCCGCCCACGATGACGATTTTACGGATGGCCTTGTCGGACATGGTGTTCTCCAGTACAGAAACGCAAAAACCGCCGGCGCACGGTCGGAAAGTGTACCTCATCCGCCCCGGGCCGCCGGCAAAAAAAAGGCCGCCAAGAAGGCGGCTGGCTTGCGGCGACGCCTCCCGCGGTCGCGACTGCGAACCGCAGGAGGCAAGCGCCTCGCGACGTCTTAGAACGCGTAGCGCGCCGACACCGTGAAACGACGTCCGGTGTAGTTCACGCCGTACAGTTTCATGCCGATGCCCTGCTGGTTGTACGACTTGTAGAGCGCGTCGGTGAGGTTCGACGCGTCGAAGTTCACGGTCAGGTTATCGGTGGCCTTGAACTGGATGCCCATGTCGAGCTGTCCGTAGGCGCCGGCCCACGCCGGCAGCACGTAGTTCGCCGAATAGCCCTGGTTGAATTTCGGGTCGTCCGGATTCATCGAGATGCCGCTGGTGTCGTACGTACCCCACGTGTGAATCGCCGTCATCGCGGCCGAGCGCCAGCTGTACGCCAGGCGCGCCGACACCGGTCCCTTGTCGTACAGCAGTGCCAGGTTGTACGCGTTTTTCGACAGGCCCATCACAGGCAGGTCGCCGCTCAGGTAGCGGCCGTCGGTGTCGCACCCGCCCAGCGCGCCGATGATCGTCGTCTCGGGCGTGGTCGGCGTGCACCATGTACGGTTCCCCGGCAAGCCCACGTCGAGTTTGCTGTTGATGTAGGTGTAGTTGGCCGACACACCGAAGCCGGACAACAGGCCAGGCAACATGTCGAAATACTGCTGGTAACCGAGCTCCAGACCGCTGACGCGACCGCGTGCCCCGTTGACCGGCGAAGTGAGGAGGAAGTCGTGCGACTGGCCGGTCACGTCCTTGATCGGAACGACCGTCGTCCTGTCGATGACGATGTCCTTGAGCTTCTTGTTGAACAGCGCCAGCGTGAGCGAGTTGCCCTTGCCGAAGTAGTATTCCGCCGTCAGGTCGAGATTGTTCGACCTGGTCGGTTTGAGCTGCGTGTTGCCGTTGGCGCTGCCGGTGTAGTCGATCGTCCGGAGGATCTGTTTGTTCGGGTCCGTCGGATCCGGGTCGCGCTTGGGCGACACGCTCAGCGTCGTATAGGCCTGCATCTTGTAGAAATCGGGCCGCGACATGCCTTGCGACGCCGCGAAGCGGAACTGCAGCTCGTCACTGGCCTTCATCCTCAGGTTCAGCGTCGGCAAGGTATTCGTATACGTGTTGTCGAAATTCTGCTTGTTCGACATCGCTGCGAACATGGGCACACCGGACGCGGCATCCTCCGGCTTGGTCGCGTCGAGCAGCGTGTAACCTTCCGCCATTTCCTTCGTGCGCACGACGCGCACGCCCACGTTGCCGTCCACCGGGAAGCGCAGGTCATCGAAGCCGAAACGAAGCTGGCCATAGATGGACTGCGTGCGCTCGCCCTGCTTGTTGCGGGCGATTGGGTCGCCGAACGGAGCGGGCTTCCAGTTGCAGATATCGTCGGTCAAATGGTCGGGTTTGCAGACCGCCTGCACGAATTCGTGCAGCGTGAAGAAGCCGGGCGGCGGCGAGCCGCTACCGGTCAACCCCTGCGTCGGCACCACGAGCGGCGGCACCGACGTCTTGCCGTTGAAGAAGCCACGGAACGGCTGCGTGGTATTGAATTTGTTGAAGCGCGGATCGCCCAGGGAGATCATCGAGCTCAGCGGCTGCCACGTTGCAGGCCCGACCGCCCACGAGGCGCCGAGCCCGGTCCATTGGCTGTTGGGCGTATTCGCCTGCGTGAGCGAATTACGCTCGGTCTGGCGGAAGCCGAAACGCAGGTCCTGGAGAATCGGATGATCGAACGTGTACTTGCCGTCCAGTTTCAGCGCGTTCTGCGTGGCGAAGGCCACGTCCCGGTGCTGCTGCGTGGAGTCCCAGTTGTAGTTGGCGACGTCCGACAGGAAAGCCCGGTCCGACGCGTCGAAGGTGACCTGCGGGATGTCGCCCCTCAGGTCCACGACCTGCTTCGCCATGTAGGCATTCAGCGCCACCAGGTTGTCCCAGCCTTCCGTGGTCGACCGGGTGTGCTGCAGGTCCAGGTCGAAGGACAATTGATCCGACGCCTTCCATTTCGTGTTCCATGCAATGTCGGTCGTCGCGGATTCGCGGCCCACGCTGCGCGCATTGGAGCCGATCAACAGGCCCTTGTCCTGCGGATCGGTCAGCGTGCCGGTCAACAGCGCGCCGTGGCTGTCGAACGTGGCGTCGGAGACCATGACGTTACGCGGATTCACCTGCATGAACTGCTGGTTCTCCGCCGTCGCCAGCTTGTATTTCGTCCTGAAGTAGGTCAGGCCGGAGACCCAGTCGCCCTTTTTCCACTGCAGCGCGCCGTAGACGCCCTCGCGGGTGCGATCGTAGTCGCCCGTGTTCCAGTTGACGCCCGGGGGAACCCAGCGCTCCTGGCCGCTCGTGTCGCCCACCACGGCGTCGATGCGGGGGAAGTAGTGGCCGACACCCATGCCGTTGCTGCGCGTGGCGACCTTCGAACGCGACACGTCGATCAACGCACCGACCTGGCCCAGGCTGGTGTTCCAGCGGTTCGACAGCATGCCGGAAAACGCCGGCGCGGTGGTGCCGCGCTGCTGCGAGCGCGTGGCTTCCGCCGTCACCCCGCCCTTGAACCCCTTGAAGTCGAACGGCATCGCGGTACGCAGGTCGACCAGGCCGCCGATGGCGCCTTCGATCCGCTCGGCGGACGGGTTCTTGTACACGTCGATGCCCGCCAGCAGCTCGGGCGGCACATCCTCGAAGCTCAGTGCACGGCCGCCGTTCGCGGAGAACGAGTCGCGTCCGTTCAATTCCGAGCGCACGTAGCTGAGGCCGCGGATCGACACGCCGCTGCCTTCGGCGGCGAAGCGATTGTCCTCGCCCACGCCTTGCAGCGGATCGGCCCGGCCCAGGATGCGGTCGATGGTCACGCCCGGCATGCGCTGCAGGACTTCGGTCACCGACTTGTCCGGCAGTTTGCCGATGTCGTCGGCGACGACGGAGTCGATGATCTCGTCCGCCGTTCGCTTCCGGGCGGCGGCCGATTCCAGCGCGGCGCGCTGGCCCACGACGACGACGGTGGTCGCCTCGTCCTGCTTCACGGCGTCGGCCGCGTACGCGCCGTGCGCGAACATGGCCCCGCTGGCCATCAGCACGAACTGCGCTGCTCCGGTCGCGATGGCGGTTCTTTGAAACTGCTTCACTTGGTATTCTCCTCTGCGTTTTTGTGCGCCGTTCTTATCGGAATGCCGAAAGACGGCGTGTACCGCTTAATGGCGGTGCAACGATTTTGATCAGGAGCAACCAGTGGAACAATTGTGAAAATCACCAGCGCGGCACATGAAAATTGCGATGTGTATGGCCTGCGCAACGACTTGACTCATGGCGCTGCGGTTTCCTGCACAGGATCGGCGGGCGGGTCCTGCTGGTCCGCCAGCGTGCGGAAGGCCTTCGGGGTGCACCCGTACTCTTCCTTGAACAGCTTGTTGAAATACGAGACGTTGGCATACCCGACCGAGTACGCGATCTCGGCGACGGTCGTCTCGTTTTTCTCGGTGAGCAGCCGTGCCGCCTCGGTCAGGCGCAGCTTGTTCAGGTAGCTGGTGAACGTCATGCCGAGTTCCGATTTCAGCACGTCGTTGACCTTGGTGCGGTTCGTCCCCGTGGCGGCGACGACGCCTTCGAGGTCCAGTTCCGGATTCGTGTAATTCGTCGCGATGAACTTCAGCACCGCCGCCTTTTCCTTGTCGCGGTAAGGCTCCAGCGTCAGCTGGCGGTAGGCGACGAGCGGCAGGTCCTTCTTGAGCTGCGTGTCCACGCTCGCGAGCATCGCGCGCGCGTGGCTGCGGAAGAACCACACGCCGAACGCGATCCAGCCCGCCGTCACGAGGCCCGCCAGCCAGTCCAGGTAGCGGTAGTCGCGGCCGCGCAGCGTGATCCAGCTGATCTCGACGCGGGCCGGCACGCCGCGCGGACTCTGCGGCGTCGCGCCGAACACCATGCGTTCCACGCGGTCGAGCAGGTAATCCTGGCGCGACAGGTCGCGATGCACCGCGTCGAACCACCATGGGGGAATCGTCAGCCGCGTCAGGTCGAGCGTCACCGGCACGCCCGCCTCGTTGCATGAGAAATAGGTCGTGGCGGGCGGATAAGTCAGGTAATTCCCGCGCTGCGACACGTGCTCGTCGAAGTTCGAGACGATGAACATCAGCGAATTGGCGGGCGCGCATTTCGCGACGAACGAGATGGTGCTGTATTTCGACAGGTCGGCCTGCAGGGGCGCGCCCTTGGCGTCGCTTGCCAGCAGGTCCGCGGACGCGTTCGGATCCGGATCGCCCGCCGGCAGGTTCAGGGTGTAGCGCAGCTTGTCGGGGGCCTTGTCGTCGACCTCGACGATCGGCGGGTACCACTGCTTCGCGGTGATGCCGACGCGCCAGCGGAGCGCGTCCGCGTCGCCGCCCTCCTGCGCGGGCAGCAGCTGCCGCGACAAATAGCTGCGGTCGACGAGCACGATCGCCAGCAGCGCGTCCGCGAGCACGATCAGCACGAACGCGTACAACGCCTTCTTATAAAACTCTTGCATATGGCATGGTGGGTGATTGTCTCCGGCCGTCACCTCTCGTGGGGACGTCGCTGGAATCATAACAGCCCACCCACGCCGGATCGCAGTTTCGTCGCCGCGTTGCAGTTACACAACGGGGCGACGCTCACCCGTCAGGGCGCCGCGCGGGCGCGCAGGGGCTTGCCGTGGACGTCGTACGACGCCGCTTCCAGGCGCACCGTCGTCTCCTGCGCCTTGTCGTCCGCCGCGCTGGCCGCGAGGATGACCCGGTAGTCGCCGGCTGCCACGTTCCACCGCTTCGTGGGGGCATCGTAGACGGCCAGCAGGCGCGGATCGATGGTCACGGACGCCTGCGCGGCGGCGCCGGGCTGCACGTCCACCTTCGCGAAGCCGCCGAGGCGCTTCGGCGCCTCCCAGCGCGCGCCGACGGGCGCCACATAGACTTGCGCCACTTCCTTGCCCGCCCGCTTGCCCGTGTTCGCGACGGTGAACGACGCGGTCACGATGCCGTCCCTGGCCGCCGCCTTCAGGCCGGACAGCGTGAAGTCGGTGTAGGACAGGCCGTGCCCGAACGGGAACAGCGGCTTCAGGCCCTTCAGGTCGAACCATTTGTAGCCGACGGCCGCGCCTTCGTGGTAATCGACGTCGAAGCGGCGTTCGTTCCCGTCAAGATAACCGTCCAGCACGGGACGCGGCAGTTGCGCCGTCGATGCCGGGAACGTGGCCGGCAGGTGGCCGGACGGGTTGGCCTCGCCGAACAGGATGCCCGCGATGGCCTCGCCGCCGCTGGTGCCGGGATACCACGCTTCCAGCACCGCGGCCACGTTCGACAGCCACGGCATCACGACGGGACCGCCCGTCTCCAGCACGACCACCGTCTGCGGATTGGCCGCCGCCACGGCCGCGATCAGGTCGTCCTGGCCGGCCGGCAGGGACAGGTCGGGCGCGTCCACGCCCTCGCCCGTCCACTGCGTCGCGAACACGACGACGACGTCGGCCTCGCGCGCCAGCGCGGCCGCCGCGGCGCGGTCGGCGCCGTCGGCATACTTGACCGTCGCGCCGGGCGCGCGCCGGCGGATCGCCTCCAGCGGCGCCGACGGGTAATACATGACGGGACCGGGCCAGGTCGTCGGCGCGATGCCCGGCACCGCATTGCCGCCGGCCGGGTACACCAGCGACGAGCCGCCGCCCGCCAGCACGCCCTTGTCCGCGTGGCCGCCGATGACGGCGATCCGCTTCACGGCCGGGGCCAGGGGCAGCGCGCGCGCGGCATTCTTCAGCAGGACCATGCCTTCCTGCGCATCCTTGACCGACACGGCCGCATGCGCCTTGAAGTCGATCGTCTCCGGGGCCGGCGCCACGGGGTGGTCGACGACGCCGTGGTCGAACATCGTGCGCAGGATGCGGCGCGCCATGTCGTCCAGGCGCGCCTGCGGCACCCAGCCGTTCGCGACGGCTTCCTTCAGCGGCGCGCCGAAGTAGTCGGCCAGGTCGAACGGCATGCCGGACTGCTGGTCCAGGCCGGCGTTCGCCGCCGGCACCGTGCTGTGGACGGCGCCCCAGTCCGACATCACCCAGCCCTTGAAGCCCCAGTCGCCCTTCAGCACCTCGGTCAGCAGCCACCGGTTCTCGCACGAGTAGGCGCCGTTGACGCGGTTATAGGCACACATCACGGCGCCGGGATTGCCCTCCTCGTTCGCGATCTGCAGCGCCAGCAGGTCGGACGTCACCGCGGCCTGCTCGGAGATCAGGACGTTCAGCGTCGTACGGCCCGCCTCCTGGTCGTTCAGCGCGAAGTGTTTCAGCGTGGAGACGACGTGGTTGGACTGGATGCCCCGGATCTGCGCGCCGACCATGCGGCCGGCCAGCAGCGGGTCCTCGCCGCCATACTCGAAATTGCGCCCGTTGCGCGGATCGCGCATCAGGTTGACGCCGCCCGCCAGCAGCACGTTGAAGCCATAGGCGCGCGCTTCCGCGCCGATCATCGCACCGCCCGCATAGGCGGTGCCGACGTCCCACGTGGCAGCCGTGTTCAGGCCGGACGGCAGCGCCGTCGCCGGGCGCACGTTCGGGCCGGCCTGGCTGGCCACGCCGAGGCCGGCGTCCGTTTCCCACAGGTGCGGGATGCCCAGGCGCGGCACGCCGTAGATGAAACCCGCCGACTGGTCGTGCGACGGCGCCGGACGCTTCATCTTCTTGCCATCGTTGTGCATGCCAAAGTAGCCGAAGACGAGCTTCAGTTTTTCGTCCTGCGTCATCTCGCGCAGCACGAGGGCGGCCCGCTCGTCCGCCGGAAGCTTCGCATTCATCCATGGCTCGGCGGCGAGCGCGCTGCCGCAGCAGACGGCGGTGGCGCACAGCAGTGCGATCCTGTTCCTGATGGTGGCGAGACGGTCCACGTGCAGCTCCTCTTGCAAAAAAAGAGGAGATGGTAGCCGGAACGGCACAGGAAATCGCAGCATCGGCAGAAATCATTGCCGCCATCCGCCATTTTCATAATTGCGCCGTGCGCGCGCCCCTGACGACAATCCCTTTTATTTCAAGGGGTTTTCCATGCGCAAACTTTTGTTGTCCCTGTTTTTCCTCGCCGCCGGCGCCCAGGCGCAGACGGCCGTGATTCCGCTCTGGCCGGAGGGCGTGCCGAACGCGAAAGCGAATCCCGGCCCGGAAAAGATCGACGGGACCTTCATCAGCAACGTCTCGCAGCCGTCGCTGACGTATTACCCCGCCGCCGCGGGCCACGCCGCGAAGACCGCGGTCATCATCTGCCCGGGCGGCAGCTACCAGTTCCTGGCGGCCGACCATGAAGGCAAGCAGTACGCGCAATGGTTGTCCAGCCTCGGCGTCGCCGCCTTCGTGCTGAAGTACCGGCTGGCGGACTACGGCCACCCGGCGCCGCTGCAGGACGTGCTGCGCGCGCTGCGCACCGTGCGCGCGCATGCCGCCGACTACGGCGTGGCGCCCGACCATGTCGGCGTGATGGGCAGCTCGGCCGGCGGCCACCTCGCCGCCAGCGCGGCCACGCTGTTCGACGACCCGGCGGGCCGCACGGGCGCCGCGCTGGATGCCGTCAGCGCGCGCCCCGACTTCGCGCTGCTGGTGTACCCGGTGATCACCCTGATGCCGCCGTTCGCGCACGAAGGCTCGCGCTACGCCCTGCTCGGCGCCCATCCGACGCCGGAACAGGTGAAGGCGATGTCGGTGGAGACCCGCGTTACCGAGCAGACCCCGCCCGTGTTCCTCGTCCACGCGCAGGACGACGGCGCCGTGCCGGTCGAGAACAGCATCCTGTTCTTCCAGGCCCTCACCCGCGCCCACGTGCCGGCCGAGATGCACCTGTTCGAGCGCGGCGGCCACGGCGCCGGCATGGGCGCCGGCCACGGCGACTTCTCGCTGTGGCCGAAGCGCGCCGAGGAGTGGCTGCGCGACCGCAGGCTGATCCAATAACCGGCGCATCGGCATTCGGGGTCGGAGCGTCGCCGCCGTGCGGCGCCAGACTCCGACCACGACTGCTTAGAACTGCATCCGCAGGCCAAGGTTGATGCGGCGGCCGTCGTTTTCCAGCGTGAGGAACTGGCTGTCGTTGTTGGCGTACTCGTGCACCTTGGCGTTCGTCAGGTTGATGGCGTCCAGGTACAGCGACAGTTGCTGGGTCAGGTTGTAGCGCAGGCTCGCATCGGTCTGGCCGTAGGCGGCGCGGTTGCGCGGCAAGGTGCTGCCGCCGCCGCAATCGATGGAGAAGTGATTGCGCCAGTTATAGCTGGCCCGTGCCTGGAACTTGCTGTTCTCGAAGAACAGCGACGCGTTGTACGACTGGCGCGACAGGCCCGGATAACCGCAGGCCACGGGACCCTCGGAAGTATCGCGGTTCGCTTCCGCATCCACGTAGGTGTAGTTCGCCGTCACGCCGAAGCCTTCCAGCAGCGGGTGGATCTTGTCGAACGCAAACTGGCCGGCCAGTTCCGCGCCCTTGATCGTGCCCTTCTGGCCGTTGCGGACACGGGTGTCGTGCACGATCTCGTTCGGATACTGGGGCAGCTTCGTGTCCTGCAGCGACGTCTCCAGGAAGTCCGACACCTTCTTCGTGAACAGGGCGGCGCTGACGTAGTTCGTCTTCGACAGGTACCATTCGTACGAGACGTCGAAGTTATTCGAACGCATCGGCTTCAGGTACGGGTTGCCGCCGCCGCTCGTGACATAGCCGGTACGGCCGCCATACGAATTGCTGACGCCCATCTGGTTCAGCGTCGGACGGGTCAGCGTCTTCGACGCGCCGAAGCGCAGCAGCATGTCGGACGTGAGGTCGAATTTGAGGTTGGCGGACGGCAGCCACGCGTTGTAGCTGTTGTCGACCGAATTCGTCTGCATCGGGCCCCAGTTCTGGATATAGGTCGTGTCGTTCGGGCTTTGCACGGCCGACAGCAGGATACGGCTGGTGCCCGAGGACTGCGACTTCACGCGCATGTAGCGCAGGCCCAGGTCACCGGACCAGCCCTCGCCTTCCCACCTCGACTGGACGAACGCGTTCGCCACCTTCTCGCGCACGGCCCACAGCGACGGCTTCGTGTAGTCGATCGCCATCGGGCCGTTCGGGAAGACCGACTTGTCGGCGTAATGGGCCGGGTCGTTCGATTGCGGGATCAGCGACGGCTGGTTCAGGTAAGCCATGTAGTCGTACGGATCGAAGCTCAGGAAGTTCGCCGGCACGCCGCCGCCGCTGCCGAACGGATTGCCCAGCGGCGTCACGGTGAACAGCGACGACGGCAGCGACACGTGGTAGCCGGAGAACGCGTTCCACGAATCGGAGCTCCACTGGATGTGCTCGACCTTGCGCTGCGAGTACGCGGTACCCATCTGCAGGCCCTTGAACCAGCCCATGTCCGTGCTCCAGGACGCGTTCAGGCGCCCTTCGTGCAGGTCGTCGTGGTTCGAGGCGATGGTGTTGCCGACGGCGTGCGCGCGCACGGCCGACGGATCTGCGATACCGTCGCCGAAGGTCACCGTCGGCGTCGAGCCGAACGTCAGCACGTCGCCGTTCTTCGGCACCATGCCGGCCACGATCCACAGGTCGGGATAGCCGATCGCCGTGCGCGACGACGACAGGTCGGCCTCCAGTTTCCAGTCCGGCGACAGGTTCCACTTCGAATTCAGGCCGTAGGCCAGCGTGGTCGACAGGCGGTCGCCGCCCTTGACGATCATGTCGTTCGAGTTCGCCTCGGTCAGGATGCCCGCGGCGGCCAGGCCCGGGTTGTTGGCGACGAAGTTCGAGCCCGGACGGTCGAAACCCGTCACCTGGCCGTTCGCGTCGGCTTTCACGTTCAGCTGGGTCGGATTCATCCAGTCGCTGATGGCGATCACCTTGTTACGCTGGTTAAGGCGCGAATACAGGGCGTCGGCCGTGATCTTCCAGTCGCGCGACGGATTGTATTGCACCGTCGTGTTGGCGACGAGGCGCTTGCGGCTTTCGTCCTCGTTCTGGAAGCCGTAGCTTTGCGGCATGAGCAGCTTCTTCGTCGTGACGTCCGCGGCCGTGAGCCCTTTGGAATTCAGGTTGCCGTTGATAGTCTTCACGTCCAGCAGGTTCCAGGCGTCGTTGAGGGCCTTGTACTGGCGCGAGGCGCGGTCCGTGTACGACAGCGAGCCGGCCACGCCGAAGTTCTTTTCCGCGTTCGCGTACGAGTACAGGGCGCTGAGGTTCGGCGTGTTCTTGCGCGAATTCGAGTCCCACGAATCCGACACGTTGACGACGGTCGAGCTGCCGACCTTGCCGGACAGCGGGCGCGCCGTCTGGATGTCGACCGTCGAACCGATGCCGCCTTCGGGCAGGAACGCCTGCGACGTCTTGTACACGATGGCCTTGGAGATCAGGTCGGACGACAGCACGTCGAACGAGAATTCGCGGCCGCCCGTATCGCTCGTCATCGTGCGGCCGTTGATCAGGACGTTGTTGAATTCCGGGCCCAGGCCGCGCACGGAGATGTAGCGGCCCTCGCCGTTGTTGCGCTGGATCTGCACGCCCGTCACGCGCTGCAGCGATTCGGCGATGTTCGTGTCGGGGAACTTGCCGGCATCCTCGGCCGACACGGCATCGACGACGCCGTCCTGCAGCCGCTTCGTCATCAGCGACGAGCTGAGTGACGCGCGGATGCCGCTGACGACCACCTGCTGCACTTCGCCGCCCGCGGGCTGTGCGGCCGTCGTCTGCGCGCCGGCATAGCCGGTGATGCACAGTTCGGCGATGACCGTCGCGAGTACGGTCTTGCTGATCCGGTTCTTGATCATGTTCTTGTCTCCAATCTCCGTTATTCGAATATGTGGTTGTTTTCTCCGGGGCGGCGGCGACAACGTTGTCACGTCACGACGCAAAAAGGGGTGTCTGTACGCCCGCTGGTTTTATTGTACGGAGCAGTGCGATCGTTACCACTATGGCTTCTTTACGCTCTGGCATGCCAAAAACGTATAAGACGATTCGCACTGCATGTGATTCAGTAGTTGACCGCGTAATCCTTCGGGAACGCGCGGCCTGCAAAGGCCTTTTTCTGCGTCCAGTCCTGGGCGGGGCTCGTCCAGTAGGCGTCCGTCGCCGGCAAGCCCAGCGCGAGCAGGCTTTCGGAGGCGATGTACATGCTGCCGTTGTTCGAATAGATGTCGGCCAGCTCCGGGTGGTGGCCGACGAAGCCGAGGGTCAGGTAGCCGTCTTTGGTGAAATTCGTCGGGTCCGACCACACGGCCTCGTGCACCGCCTGCATGGCCGCCCTGACCTGCCCTTCCGGCAGGCTGGCCGGCAGCTGCTTGCGCCAGGCCAGCAGCGCGAGCGGCTGGAACACGGCCGTGCGGTACGTGAGCGAGCGCCCGATCGGCGGATACGTGCCCGTCGGCGAAATAAAGCGCTCCAGGTGCTCGCCGTAGCGCTGCATCCGCTTCATGGCCTGGACCCGCAGGTCCGCCGGCTTGCCGTTCCAGAACGGCGCGTTGTGCCGCTCCAGCACCTCGAGGATCTCGACCAGCATCGGGTACATCACGTACGAGTTGTAGTAATCGAAGTGGAACGTCTCGCCATCCTTGATCCAGCCGTCGCCCACGTACCACTCGTTCACCTTGCGGATCGCGACGTTCGTGCGCATCGGGTCCGCCTGCTCGCCCACCGACAGCAGGAACGCCTCGTTCATCGCAGCGAACAGCATCCAGTTGATGTACGGCGGCTCCACGCGGCGCAGGCCCTTGATCTCGGTGACGATGCGCTGCTTCGTCGTGGCGTCGAGCGGATCCCACAGCGCTTTCGGCGCACGCAGCAGCGCGTTCGTGAAATAGGACGAGTCGACCAGCGCCTGGCCATGCTCACGCCAGGACAGGTAGTCCGGGCTGCTCGGATCGACCGCGTGCGCGTACGACTGCAGCGCGAGCTGGCGCAGGCGCGCGCGCAGGCGGCCTTCCGGCGTCGCGTCGTCGGGCAGCGCCAGCCACGGCGCGATGCCCGCGATGAGCCGGCCGAAGCATTCCAGGTACGCGACCTGCGGGCTGCGGCCGTCCCACGTGGGGCTCAGCTCCAGCGCGAAGCGCTTTTTCAGCTCGCCCTTCGCCATCGCTTCCAGGACCGGCTCGGCCATCCGGCGCAGCAGGTTCAGCATCCACTCGCGGTCGTTCCCCGCGCGTGGCGCCGGCGTGGCCGCGTCGGCGCCCTTCAACCCCATCGCACCGGCGGCGGCCGCGAAGCTGCCCATGAAGTGTCGTCGTTTCATGCGTCTCCTTCGTTGATTATTTGTCCACCACCAGGGTGTCGCCCACGTAGGCGCGGAAGTGGCGGATGCGTCCCGGCGTGCCGTCCGGTCCCTGGCGCGGTACGTAGCGCAGGCCGGCCACGTCCATCCTGCGTCCCAGGTCGATCACGAGGCGGTGCGGGTACGCGGCCTTGTCGGCCGTGATCCAGTAGTCGCTGTTCTGGCCGTTGATGGCATTCAGCGCGCCGCCATCTTCCTTCGTCGCTTCCTCGCTGTCGACCCAGGCGATGGTCCAGTTGGACTGGTCCAGCGTCTTGCCGTCCTTGTCCAGCAGGGCCAGCTCCGCCACGGCCGCGAACGGCTTGCCGTCGAAGGCGTCGAGCGACTCCAGGCAGAACTGGCGGCCTTTCACGGCCGCGGCAAAGCGCACGTCCTGCGTCTGCGAGCCGGGCGCGAATTCGCCTTCGTGCGCCGGTTTGACGCCATCCAGCTGCACGCGCGCGGTGCCGGGTGGACGCGGGAAATCGCGTTCGCGGTGCAGCTGGTCGAGGATCGGCGTCGTGAGACCCGCGATCGTCAGCGTGCCCTGCCCGCGCGGCCCCGTCAGGTCGAGTACCACGACCTCGTTGCGGCCCTTGCGGATCCACGGTCCCGGCAGGTACATCGTCTGCGTGGGGCCGATGCTCCAGAACCTGCCGAGGCAGCGGCCGTTGATCCAGACGACGCCCTGGCCCCACGCCGACATGTCCAGGAACGTGTCGTCGGTGCGCGCCGCATCGAAGCCGCCGCGGTAGAACGCGCCGCCCTTGCCGCGGCCCTTCCTGAACGCCAGCTTCGGCAGCACGCCGTCCGCGTCGAAATCGAGCGCGCGGATTTCCCAGTGTTCCAGCGGCTGCGCACTGCCGCCTTTCGGCGTGAACGTGACAGGACCATGAATGCCCTTGCGGTCATGGACCTCGGGGCCGAAGTTCACACGCGCGATCGTGTACAGCAGGATCTCGAGCACGGCGGGCTTGCCGCGCGCGGGTACGTCGACCTTGTAGCGGCGGTAGCGCGTGTCGAACGTGCCGAGCTGCTTGCCGTCGAGCGTCACCCACGCGAGGTCGCGCGCACGGGCCACTTCCACGACGCCCGCGGGGCCGGCCGGCAGGGTCACGCGATACGAGACGAGGCCGCGGCTGATGTCGTACTGCTCGATCGGCCGCGGCGAGACGTCCTTGATGACGCGCGCCGGCAGCGCGGACTTCACGGGCACGGATTCGGCCAGCGCGAACGGGGAAATCGTCATCGTCGCCATGCGCGGCGGCGGCTCCGGGAGCTTTTCACCCGGCGCCAGGAACGGCGTCATCGCCGTACGGTATGCGTCGAACTTTTCGCCGATCCAGCCCGCCTCGCTGATCGGCGCATCGTAGTCATAACTCGTCGTATCGGGCCGGAACGGGCGGTCGCAGCCGCCCCACAGGCCGAACGTCGTGCCGCCGTGCGCCATGTACAGGCTGAACGAACCGTTCGCCTTCAGCATCGCGGCGATGTCCTTCGTCGCCCCTTCCACGCCGCCGCGGCGGTGCGGCGATCCCCACGTGTCGAACCAGCCGGAGTAGTACTCGCCGCACATGCGCGGGCCCTTCTGCACGGCGTCCAGCGCCTTGAAGCCGGCGGCCGGGTCGCTGCCGAAGTTCGCCACCGAGAACAGTTCCGGAATGTGCGTACGCGCCACGGCATTCGTCGGATTGCACTGGAACAGCGGCACGTCGAAGCCCGCATCCAGCAAGGCCTGGCGCAGCACGCGCAGATAGCCCACGTCGTCGCCGTAGAAGCCGTACTCGTTCTCGACCTGCACCATCAGGATCGGACCGCCGTGCGTGACCTGCTGCGGGCCGAGCACGCGCCCCACTTCCTGCAGCCAGCGCCGCGCCGGCGCCAGATAGGCCTCGTCACGGGTGCGCAGGAACGCGTCGCCGTCGTGCTTCAGCAGCCACCACGGCAGGCCGCCCATCTCCCACTCCGCACAGGCGTACGGACCGGGACGCAGGATCACCCACAGGCCTTCCTGCTGCGCGAGCCGGCAGAACTCCGCGGCGTCGCGCTGGGCGGCCCAGTCGTAGCGGCCCTCTCTCCATTCGTGGTAATTCCAGAACAGGTAGGCGCACACTGTATTGAGGCCCATCGCCTTGATGGTCTTCAGGCGGTGCGCCCAGTACTCGCGCGGCACGCGGGCGAAGTGCATTTCGCCGCAGCGGATCTGGATCGGCTTCCCGTCCAGCAGGAAGTCGTGGTCGCCGATCGCGAAGCGCCGGGAGGCCGCCGCGTGCAGGGTGCCCGTAAGCGGTAGCAAAGCGGGCAGCAGGGCCGCGCCCTGCAGCAGGCGGCGGCGTTGGAAACTGATGGTCATGTGGTCGTCGATCGTAAAAATTAGAGCTTGCCGCGCAGGCCGAACTTGATGGTGCGGCCGTCATACTTCGCATAGTCCATGCGGGTGCGGTGGCCGTCGCCGTACTGGCCCGTCGCATCCTCGAAGTAATCGTACGACAGCGTGTTGGTCAGGTTCAGCGCGTCGAGACGCAGTTCCAGGTTCTCGGTCAGCTTGTAGCTGATGGTGCCGTCGAGGTAACCGCGGGCGGCGCGCCAGCGAATCAGGTCGTCGCCGTTGTTCTTCGGATTGTCGCCGTGCAGCGAACGGCCCTTGTAGTTGTACGACAGGCGCATCGCCAGGGGGCCGCGCTCGTAGTAGGTCGTGAAGCTGTACGCGTACTTCGGCACCGAGTTGACTTCGATTTCCTTGCCCGCGTTCGTGATCCACTTCTGGCTGTTGAACGGGTCGATGTGCGTGTAGCTGGCCAGCGCGCCCAGGCCCTTGAACGGATCGGGCAGGAAGTTGAAGTCCTGCTGGTACGCGAGCTCGTAGCCTTTCAACGTCTGCTGGCCGGCATTGCCGTAGGTGCGCAACGTCATCGGCAGGTTCGGATCGACGTGGCCGTTCTTGTCCTGGAAGATCGCGCCCAGCGCCGTATCCGGCAGGCCCAGTGCGCCGAACGTGGTCTGCGTCGTGCTCGACACGGTGGCGTCGGTCAGCTCCTTCTTGAAGTATGCTGCCGACAGCAGGCTGCCCGGCTTGAAGTACCACTCCAGGCTCGTGTCGAGGTTCTTCGACTGCTGCGGCTTCAGGTTCGGATTGCCCGCGGTGGCCGTGTTGTCGAACGGGTTCGGGATGACGGTCTGCGCGGCGATGATCGACAGCGACGCGCGGCTGATCGTCTTGCCGTACGACGCGCGCCAGATCAGGTCTTCCGTCAGGTCGTACGCGGCGCTGACGGCCGGCAGCACGTTCGTGTACTTGCCGTGTTCCTGGTTCGGCAGGTAGGCGCCGCCCGTGCCGGACTTCTTGTAGTTGTCGATGCCCAGCTTCGTCTGCGCCCAGCGCACGCCGGCGTTGATGCGAAGTTCTCGCGAGAGCACTTCGCCCTTGAAATCGGACTGCACGAAGCCGGTGGTGACCTTCTCTTCCGCGCCGAAGCTTTGCGCCGGCGTGAAGGCGGCAGGCGTGTTGTAGGCCAGCGGGTCGTACGTGGAATACGTGTAGCTGCGCGTGAACGTGCCGAATTGATGCGGCCAGCCGTCGCCCATGTCCAGGTTCGAGATCGGCAGGGCCGACACCATGTTGCTGCGCAGGCCCGCGTCGCCGAACGATTTCAGCTTGGCCACCATGGCGGTCGTGCCGTTGCGCTTCTCGATCGTCTTCGTCGTGTCGACGTACACGAGGCCGCCCTTGAAGTGGCCCGTCCAGCCGCCCCACAGGTCGTAGTCCTGGTCCAGCACGAGGCGCGCCTGGCGCCCCTTGTCCGTCTCGCGCGTCCAGCCGGTGTTGATGTCGAAGCCCGTGAAGTTGGCGGGGTTCGTGTAGTCGACGTTCGACGACATCGACGGGTACACGTGGTCCGAACCGTAGTCGATGGTGGAATCGACGCCGAAGATCTGGCCCGACAGCGTGTCCTGGTAGCTCTTCGCGTCGCTGTTGTTCGCGGACAGCTGGCCGGTCAGCACGGTGCCCTTCTTCACTTCCCAGCGGCCGTTCAGGGCGAGGTAGCCGAATTTCGTCTTGTCCTCGCCGTACGTCACGCCGCTGCTGTACGACGTATTGCCGAAGGTGCCCGTCAACAGGTTCGACGCCGGGTCGATGTGCACGTCCAGCGGCACGAGGCCGTTGTGGCCCGACTGGCCGGCCGGCGCGTCGCGGTTCGTCGTCTTGCTGTTGCGGATCAGGATGCCGTAATACAGTTCGTCGCGGCTGTTCTTCAGTTGCGAGGCGAGGCCGTCCAGGCTGATATTCAGGCCGCCTTCCTTGTACTGCAGCGACGTCACGAGGCCGTCGCGCGTGCGGCGGTTCTGCGAGCCGTAGAAGCGGTAGATACGGGGCAGCAGCGCGTTGTCGACCTGGTCGCGGGTATAGCCGGACAGGTTCGCGCGCGGATCGTCGTAGTCCAGCTGCAGCGCGAAGTTGCCCAGCACGGGCGATGCGCTGCCGCGACGCGAGCTGTTGTAGCCGCCCGTGGCCTCGAAGCCGGAGCGGTTGTTGACGGCCTTCGAGTGCGAGGCGCCGGCGAGGAAGCCCCAGTTGCCCCACGTGTTCGAATACAGCGCGAACAGGTTCGGATCGGTCTTCTCCGACATCGTGTTGTAGGCGGCCGACACGCCGTAGCGGACGGTGCGCTTCGGATTGTCGAACGGGCGCGGCGTCTGCAGGTCGACGACGCCGCCCATGCCGCCTTCCGGCAGTTCGGCCAGCGGGGATTTGTAGAAGTCGACGCGGCCGAACAGTTCGGATGCGAACACGTCGTAGTTGAAGCCGCGCGCCGCGCTGCCGATGGTGCTGGTCGACGTCGTGTTCACGGGCGCGCCGTTCAGCGTGGTCACCGTGTATTCGGTCGGCAGGCCGCGGATCGAGATGCGCTGGCCTTCCGCCGAGCTTTCGTCGCGGTTCAGGATCACGCCGGGCACGCGCTGCAGCGACTCGGCCACGTTCGCCTCGGGGAATTTACCGATGTCCTCGGCGACGATCGAATCGCGCACGCCGATGGCCTGCTGTTTCAGGTTCAGCGCCTTCTGCAGGCTGGAACGGAAGCCCGTCACGACGACGGTGGTCGCGGCGGGCGCGTCGGCCGGCGGCGGTGCCGGCTCGGCGGTCGGAACGGTCGTGGGTGCGGCCGGCGCGGACGCATCCTGTGCCAGGGCCTGGTTCCCATAGGCGGCGGCCAGCGCCACCGGCAGCAGGGTGGCGAGCAACTTCTTGTTCATCTTGTCTCCATTCTTGTGTCGTTATTGGAACATGGGTGCCGGTCTGGGGCACGACTAACGGTGGTCTTTACGCCGGCTGGTGGTCACGTTACCACAAGCGATTATTAAAGAGCAATAGTGCGCCCACGAATCAAATCATCGAACAAGTCATTGTTTTTAAACGATATACCGCGTCGTTTTGACGGATTTTGTGTCGCGCAACCACGACAGCCATGCCAAACGGTCATACCTTTGACGAATTTTGTGATGTACGTTGTCTCATTTTTCCGTCAGACTTCGATCCATGCGTAAAGTCAGCAAACTCAGTGAAGTCGCCCGGCTCGCGGGCGTGGCCCCGATCACGGCATCGCGCGCGATCCGCGGCGCAGGTTATGTGTCGGCCGAGACGCGCGAGCGCATCATGGCCGCAGCCGCCCAATTGCATTACACGCCCGATCCGCTGGCGCGCCGCATGCGCGGGGACCGCAGCCGGCTGCTCGGTGTGTTCGTCAACAATTACGGCCCGGTCGTGCTGCACGAGATCATCCGCGCGTTGAGCACGCACGCGCGCGCCCAGGGCTACGACCTGCTGCTGTTCAACGCGGAACGCTTCGACAGCCCGGACCGCATGGCGACGTGCGACCTGCTGGGCAAGCTGTGCGACGGATTGATGGTCGTGATGCCCGGTGCGGACGACCGCTTCCTGGACGCCATCGAGCGCCAGCAGGTGGCCAGCGTCGTGATCTGCTTCGATGCGCGTCCCCTCGCGGTGCCCGTCGTGGCGGCGGAAAACCGCCTCGGCGCGCGCGTGGCCGTGAACCACCTGCTGGAGCTGGGCCACCGCCGCATCGCCTATATCGCCGGCAATCCGGGCACAGGGCAGAGCGCCGAGCGCGAACGGGGCTACGTCGATGCGCTGCAGGCGGCCGGCATCGCGGCCGACCCGGCGCTCGTCGTCAACGGCGCGTTCGTGCAGCCGGGCGGCTATGCCGCGACGGAACAGCTGCTCGCCCTCCCCGTCCCGCCGACCGCCATCTTCGCCGCGAACGACGAGATGGCGTTCGGCGCCATCGACGCCATCAACAGCCGCGGCCTGAAGGTCCCGCACGACATCTCCGTGATCGGCTTCGACGACATCCCGACCGCCAGCTGCGTGTTCCCGAAGCTGACGACGATGCACCAGCCGTTCGATACGATCGCCGCCTATGCCGTGCGCGAAGTGGTGGGCATGATCGCGGGCCAGATGACGGGCCCCGCGCGCATCGCCTTTCCCGCCAGGCTCACCGTGCGCGATTCGACGGGACCGGCGCCGCAGGCGGCGTCTATGCCGACGACGCCGCGCCGACCCGCCCGCGCGCGGCGCGTGCCAGTGTCCGGAACATGACCAGGCTGGTCCCCGCCAGCAGGCCGCCGACGAGCAGGGTCAGGCCGTAGAAGTGGCCCGTCGCGTCGAGCAGGGGACCGAGCAGGAAGCTCAGCACGATGTTGGACGTGGAGAACAGGAAGCGCTTGGCGCCGTCGAACTGCAGGAAGCGGGCGCGCGGGAACAGCACCATCGGCAGCGAGGCGGACGCCGTGTAATACGTGCCCGCCACGACCGCGTGCAGCACGTAGACGACCGCGAAGCTCTGCAGGTCGTGCACCGCGAGGAAGCCGCCGGCGCCCACGCACAGGTACAGACCCATGGCCCACACCGTCACGCTCGCGGCGCTGTAGCGGTCGACGAGCCAGCCGATCACGGACGACAGCCCGATCGACAAGGTGTACGACAGGGCGAGCAGGCGGCCGAGGGTGGCCTTGTCCATGCCGATCGATTCCGCGTACAGCTGCGAGAACGTATTGAACGGCATGAACGTCAGCTCGGACGCCGTCAGGGCGAAGAACACGAGCAGGAAGTAGCGGTCCGACAGGCATTCGCGCCAGTACGCGCGGCCCATCGCGCGCCACGTCACGGCATCCTGGCCATCCACCGACGGCGGGCCATACTCTCCCTCCTTGAGGCGCAGGCACATGAGCATGACGGCGACGCCGAAGAACAGGCCGATGCCGAGGAAGACTTCGCGCAGGTGGTGTTCGGTCAGGCGGAAGAACCACAGGTTGAACAGGATGCCGGCGACGAGGCTGACGATGCGAAACGCCGCGTAGAAACGTCCGAGCACGGGGCGCGGCACGATGTCGTTGACGAGCCCCGCGTACAGCGCGAGCGTGACGAGCGCGATGCCTTCGAACACGGTCCAGAACAGGCAGAACCACGCGAGCACGCACGCATCCACGCCGGGCGACAGCGTCCCGAGCAACTGGTCGGTGACGCGGCCGAACGTGGCGCAGTTGCCGAGCGCGATCAGCACGAGCGCGGCGACGGGCGTGATCCCCATCAGGAACGGCAGCCGCCTGCCCCAGCGGCTGCGGAAACGGTCGGAGCGGAAGCCCACGATGGGGACGAGCACGGCGCCCAGCAGCGCCGGCAGCGCGGACACGAGCACGGCGATCATCGTATCGCTGGCGTGGTGCTGGCGCAGCAGTTCCATGACGCCCGGGATGGCCGAGCGGTCGCGGAAAGCGATGGCGAACTCGCCGAACAGCAGCCAGAACATGACGATGGCGAGGCCCGCCGTCGTATAACGCAACGTACCGACGGCGTGGGCGCTTTTGTCTTCCAACATGGACGCGTTTCCCACTAACAAGAGCTAAAGCATCGCCGCAGCTTAAAAAAAGCGCAAGCTTTTAATTCGGGGTCAGAGCACATTTCGGTCGAAATTCGGGGTCAGAGCGCTTTTTCGCTCACGGTCCTGACAGCAACATTTTTGCAATCTGCTGAATAGACCGGCGCGGCGCCACGCAGGCGCCGGTCAGGTCGCCGCCAAATTTATTGCAGTGCCGGAAATTGATCGAAAATGTGCTCTGACCCCGAATTTGGAAAGAAATGTGCTCTGACCCCGAATTGGGGGAATTGACCAAAAAAAAGCCTGCCATCCCTGGGCAGGCTGAACACGGGCACGGTGGCCCGCGAAGGAGAGAAATCAGTGGGTCAGTTTCGCCATTTCGGACGCGACCAGCAGCACCGCGCCCACGCCGAAATGCGCCGTCGAGTTGCGGTCCACCACCTGGCCGGGAATCGCGCGGTCGCCGATCGGCTGTACGTAGCCGACCTTGCCGTCGGCCTGGATCGCGGTGCGGGTCAGGTAGTCCCAGCCCTTCGCCGCCACCGGCAGGTACGTGCCGCGGTCCAGCAGACCGTTGTTGATACCCCACAGCATGCCGTAGGTGAAGAACGCGGTGCCGCTCGTTTCCGGGCCCGGCGCGTGAGCCGGGTCGAGCAGGCTGCGCGTCCAGTAACCCTCCGGCGCCTGGACACCTTTCAGCGTCTGCGCCATCGCGCGGAAGCGCTCCTCGAACATCGGGCGGTACGGATCGTCGCGCGGCAGGTCCGCGAGCACCTTGGCCAGCGCGGCGAACACCCAGCCGTCGCCGCGCGCCCAGAAGTCCTTCTTGCCGTTCACGCTCTGGTGCTGCGGGTAGACGTAGCGCGCGTCGCGGTAGTACAAATGCGTCTCGGGGTCGTACATCAGGCTGTTCGCGTACTCGAAATACGCGACCATCTTGTCGAGATAGCGCCGGTCGCCCGTCAGGTGGTACATCTTCGTCATCACGGGCATGACCATGTACAGGCCGTCCGCCCACCACCAGTAGTCGACGCGGTCCGTGCCGATCTCGTGGCCCATCACCTCGCGCGCACGGGCGACGCGGCGCGGGTCCTGCGGGCCGAGGCGATACAGGTCGATATAGCTCTGGAAGCAGACCTGCCAGTCGCCGAACAGCACGTGGTCATCCGTCTCGCCGTACGTGAGCTTCCACTCGGCCTTGTTGTCGGACTTGGCGCCCTTCCAGCCGTTGTACTCGGCCCACCGTTCGGAATACTGGCGGTACGCTTCGTTGCGCGTGACCTCGTAGGCCGCCAGGTTGCCCGTGTGGTAGACGGCCACGTTCCAGAACGACCATTCCGTCGGCGGCGTCGTGCGCTGCCAGTAGCCGTTCACCTTGTCGATGACGGCGAGCGCTTCGGCCCGCGTCGGGATCGAAGTGCGCGCCTCCTGCGCGGGAACGGCCGCGCGATTACTCGCCATGTCCGCGCAACCGGCCAGCAGGACCATGCCGCTCGCCAGGATGGCCGCCATCGTTCGCTTCTTCATGTGAATCCTTCAGGTGTCAAGTCGCTATCGCTACGTTCAAGTCGCCGCTGCCGAGCGGCTGCGCGGACGCCAGCCGGATACGGTACAGCGCGTCGCCCCATTCATGCTTCAGGCCCGCGTCGTCCAGCGCCAGGCGTTCGACGTCGGCACGCAGCGCGCGCGGATCGAACTTCAGGTGCACCGTCCGGCCCCCTGCCACGGGCAACGCCACGACGCCCGCCTGCGCCGCATCGGGCTTGCGCGGTGTGACGAAGACGAGGGCCACGGGCGCGGGACGGGCCAGCGCGAACGTCTCGCGCAGGTTCACCGTGCCGGCGGCGCGGTCGAGCGCGATGCGCCGCTCCCACGTCCTGATGCCCGCCTCGGGGCCGTACGCGCTTGCCAGGTCCATCGTCATGCCCATATCGTCGACGCGCACCCGGCTCGCGCGGTCGCGCGCATCCCGCCCGACCTGCATCCGGCCACCCACGAGCGGCAGGTTGTGCCAGCCCGACTGCATGGTCCAGATGGTGTACCGGTCCTTGCTGAACGTCTTCGCCGTATAGGCTTCGACGCCGGGGTCCACGAACACCGGCTGGCCGTCGTGGAACACGATGAAGCTGCCGGAATCGTGGTGGCCGTGGCTGCGCGCGTTCGACGCCGCCTGCGCGGCCACGAAGAATCCCTGCGCCGAGCCGCCCTGCGCGCGCGCCGTCATCAGGCCGAGGGCGGGATACCAGGACGCGCGCTGCAGGGCGTCGCGGCCTTGGGTCGAACGCATGCGTGCGACCTCCAGCACGTCGGCCACGTCGCGCGCGAGCCGCCCCTGGTCGGACAACGCGATGCCGCGCGCGGGCGCACGGAACGCACCGAACGCGGCCAGGTCGGCGTCCCCCGTGGCGCGGCCGAAGCGGTGCAGCAGCGGCGGCGAATGGTGTACCTTCGCGTGCGCATCGCCATAGTTCACGTACCAGTCGCCCGCCACGTGCACGTCCAGCACGTAATGGCCCATGCGGCGCACGAACGGGTCGGCCGCCAGGTTCACCGCCCCGCCGGTCGCGGAGTCCAGCGCCATCAGGCTGTCGAGGTAGGGACCGGCGGACAGTGTCCAGTAACCGGGGCCCTCCTCGCACGCGCCGTCGTCCGAATAGTCTTCCAGGAAGCCGTCCAGGCAGCGGCAGATCTTCAACGTGGCCGCGATGCGGCGCGCCGGATCCGGCTCCAGCAACAGGTTCGCCTCCAGCCAGCTGGACGCGATCCACGACGTCCAGTTGTTCAGCGGTTCCTTCTTGTCCTTCAGGCCCATCCACTTGAAGTCGTCGCGCGTGAAACCCGGATCGAGGATGCGGCGCTTCACCTCCGCCGCGATGCGCAAGGGGAGCAGCGGCGACACCGCGCGCAACTGCTCGCCCACGAGTTCATGGACATAGGCCAGCGTGACGCCCGTCTCCGCCGCGAACAGGTCGATCACGGGTTCGTCCGCATCGGGCAGGCCGACGCCGCGCTTCTGCATGCCGCTGTGGGCCGGCAGGCCCCAGAAGGTTTCCTCGCACACGTGCCAGACGCCGTCCGCGATCGCGTGCAGGTAGCGGCCCTGCCCCTGCACGCATTCGGCCAGCACGAGGCCCGCCAGGCGGCTGCGGCGCTCGAAATAGCGTTGTTCATAATGCGTGCGGTTGCCGGTTTCCGCGAATTCCAGGAACAGGCTGGCCGGCAGTTGCGGCCACTCGGTGCCCAGCCAGGCGTCGGCGCGGGCGATCAGCGCCGCGGCCACGTCGGCCGGCACCTGCGCCCACGCGGCGCGATCGCCCGCCCGCGGATACGGATGCCACGCCCCGGGCGGCGGCAGGCGGCGGCGCAGCAAGGCCTCGTCGACGACGGCACGCAGGTAGCGCTTGGGCACGCGCGGCGCCGGGGCCGCGCCGCCCTGCTCTCCCGCCGGTCCGGCCGCCGCGCGCAGGCCGGGCGTGCCCAGCAGCGCCAGCGCACCCAGTCCGCGGGTCAGCGCATTCCTTCGGTTCATGTCGTCTCCCTGATGAGTTGTGACAACGTTACCACTCACGTTCGCAAAAGACAATAGGGTTTCGCTCAACCTGGTGGTCGATTCAGAGAGCGCGCTGGGGTGGTAACGATGCCATCGGGGCCGTCAGCCCTTCGGTGCAGGCCCCGTGGAATCGCGGATGACGAGGCGGGCCGGCAGCTCGATGCGGAAGCCCTCGGCCCGGCCGTTGCGCATGGCGTCGACCAGTTCCGCGACGGCCCGCACGGCGATCTCGTTCAGCGGCTGGCGCACGGTGGTGAGCTTGGGGAAGACGACGGCCGCGCGGATCACGTCGTCGAAGCCGACGACGGATAGATCGTCCGGCACCTTCAGCCCAGCGTCGGAAATGGCGTCCATGGCGCCGAACGCCATCGCGTCGTTGGCGGCGAAGATCGCGGTGGGCGGTGTCGGCAGTTCAAGAAGCGCCTGCGTCTCGGTAAAACCGCTGGCGTCGTTGAAATCGCCCTGGCGCAGATAAACCGGCTCGATCGCGATGCCGGCCGCGCGCAGCGCATCCTCGTAGCCGCGCTGGCGTTCCTCGCTCTGGCCCGTGAACGACGTGCCGGCGATGAAGGCGATGCGGCGGTGGCCCAGCCCGAGCAGGTGCTCGACGGCGCTCTTCGCTGCCATACGGTTGGAGCCGAGGACGACGGGCAGGTCGATCGGGCGCGCCGCGAAGCTCACCAGCACGCACGGTGCGTGCGCGCGTTCCAGCTTGTCAAGCAGGCCGTCGTTCGCGTCCGGCAGCAGCAGGAGCAGGCCGTCGCACAGCTTGCGCAGCATCTCGGCCGTGCCGGCGCGGCGCGCATCGTCGAAATGGTCGGCGTTGAAGACGATGAGGTCGAAGCCGAGCCGGCGCGCCTCGTCGTTGATGGCGCTGAGCAGCTCGTGCATCACGAGCGAGCGGAAGCCGTTGACGAACACGCCGACGAGGCCCGAGTTCCCGCCCCGCATCTTCTGCGCGAGCATGTCCGGCGTATAGTCCAGCTTCGCTGCCGCCGCGAGCACGCGTTCGCGCGTCTCCTTCGCCACCCGCCCCACGCCGCGCAGCGCGCGCGACGCCGTGATCAGCGATACACCCGCCTCCTCGGCCACTTCCGTCAACGTACTTGTCTTCTGCATTCCGATCCCATTTCCCGCGCCGCCAAGGTCGCACGCCTGCCACGTTACCTAAATCGTTCTGAATAGGCAAGACGGCGCGGGCGCCGCTCAGAACCGGTGGCGCACGCCGAATGCATACGTTCGTGCCCGGTCGGCTCCGGCGAGCCTGTCGGTCTGCGCCACCGCGTACAGGTCGGTGCGCCGCGACAGGAGCCAGTCGTAGCCCGCCGCGCCCGTGGCGCGCCGGCCGGCGGGCAACCCCGGCGAACGGGTCGTCGTGCGCGCCCACGATGCGAGGACGTTGCCGCGGCCCGCGGGCAGCGCCGCACCCGCCTGCCACGTTCTCGCCGCCAGGTCGGGCGCGCTGGCGTCCGCCTTGTCCCAGGACGCGTACAACTTCATGCCGCCCAGGTCGTAGCTGCCGCCGGCGAAATACGTCTTCTGTTCCGAGCGGCCGATCTGCGCGAGGCCGGGTCCGACCCGCACGCGCTGCACGCTGACGGTGGCCGCCACCGGACCGGCGCCGTACGTCAGCGTGGCGTTCAGGTTGTTCGTCGACGTACCGGCTCTCGTTTCGCCGAGGCCGGCCATCACGGTCGTCTTCACGCCGCCCATGGATGGCGTGGTGTACGCCACGACGTTGTCCCAGCTCGTGTCGCCCGCCACGGCGCGTCCCATCGGCACGGACCAGATCTGGGCCAGCAGCGGTGCCAGGCGGATCGAGCCGCCGAACGGATTCGCCTGCGCCGTCGCGACGAACAGCGGGTTCAGGATGCGCCCGAGCCGGATCTCGCCCGCGGCGCCCTGCAGGCCCACGAAGGCGTTCCGCGCAAACATCGCGTCCGTGGGCGTGCGCCCGGCCGCGCCGGTGTCGACCTGCAGGTAGCCTTCGATCGCGTAGATCGCCTTCATCCCGCCCAGGTCCTCGCTGCCGCCCAGGCCCCAGAACGACGTCTGCATGCCGCCGTTGCCGACCATCGTGGTCGCAGGCCCGCCGGCGCTCGTTTCCGAGCGCCCGGCCCACACGTCGAGCACCCCGTACACCTGCACCGCCGACTGCGCGCACGCGCCGCGCGCGAGCACGGCCGCCACCGCCAGAACCGCCGCCTTGCCAATCCGTTTCATACCGTCTCCTTGTCATTGATGTGTATTTAGATTATCGTTCGATCACTTAGTTTTGTATACCTGCGGCGCACCCGGCGCGAAAAATCGCCTTAAGCGTTGCAGGAATGCGAAACCGAGGGGCAAATCAAAGAACAGTTGATGATCGATCTATCACTAATGGAGACAACAATGACGAATCGAAGACAGTTTCTCGGACAAGGCGCGGGCACGATCGGCGGCATCCTGCTCACCGGCTGCGGCGTGCTGGGCGCCGCGCGCGCGGCCGTGGCGCCGGCGCAACGCGCGCCCGGACGCCCAGTGGGCGCGCCCCGCACGATCGACGTGCACGCGCACTGCGTGATCCCGGCCGCGCTCGCGCTGATGGGCATGGACGTGTACGCGCTGTATCCGCAGACCATGAAGGGCGGCCGCGAATGCGTGATCGTGGTCGACGAACGGATCGCGGCGATGGATGCGCAGGGCGTCGACATGGAGGTGTTGAGCATTAACCCGTTCTGGTACACGCAGGAACGCAACACGTCGGCGCGGGTCGTCCGCCTGCAGAACGAAAAGCTGGCGGAACTGTGCGCGGCCCGGCCCGACCGCTTCGCCGCGTTCGCGTCGCTGTCGCTCCAGCATCCCGACCTGGCCGTACGCGAACTGGAATACGCCGTGCGCAAGCTCGGGTTGCGCGGTGCCGCGATCGGCGGCAGCGTGGCCGGCGCCGAGTTCGCCGACCCGCGCTTCCATCCCGTGTGGGCGAAGGCGGAAGAACTGGGCGCCGCCCTCTTCGTCCACCCGACGGGTGTGCCGGAACTGGCCAAGCGCTTCGAAGGCAATGGGTGGATGGCGAACGTGATCGGGTATCCGCTGGAGACGACGATCGCCCTGCAGCACCTGATCTTCGAAGGGGTGCTCGACAAGTTTCCCGCGCTGAAGATCTGCGCCGCGCATGGCGGCGGCTATGTCGCCGCGTCGGCCGCGCGCATGGACCACGGCTGCTTCGTCAACCCCGGCGCGTGTTCGCACGGACCGGCGCTCAAGAAGAAGCCGGGCGAGTACGTGAACCAGCTGTACTTCGACAGCCTCGTGTTCACGCCGGAAGCGCTGGGCAATCTCGTGCGCCAGGTCGGCGCGTCGCAGGTCGTGCTCGGGTCCGACCATCCGTTTCCATGGTCCGACAAGCCCGTCGACCACGTGCTGGCCACGCCGGGCCTGACGGACACGGACAAGGCCGCGATCCTGGGCGGCAACGCGCGCCGCCTGCTGGGACTCGCATAACGGATCGAATGCGCGGGCGGCCGCCCGCGCATGCCGCCTAGGCCTTGCGGATGCGTTTCAGCACGGCGGGCGCGCTGTCGAGGAAGGCATGGACGTGCTGGTCGATCAGGCGGTCGAGGTCCTTCGGCACCTGCAACCCGTAGACCCATTTGCGCACGCCGACGTAGAAGATCGCCGCGTGCAGGCCCCAGATGAATTCGATCTCGTCCTCGTACTGCTGCGGCGTCGGATCGGCGATCTTGTACTGGCGCCGCAGCTCGGCGAGGATCACGTCGAAGATCCGCTCGCGCAGGCGCGCCAGGTAGCGGTTGTTGATGCCTTCGCGCGTGAGGCCGGCAAAGATGAAGATGCGGATCCAGTCACTCTTCAGGATCACGCGGCCGTACTGCTGGTAGAACTCGAGCAGGCGGTCCGCCAGCGGCCGCGCGCGGTCCCTGAGGATGTCTTCCCAGTCCGGATTCCAGCGCGACAAATAGACCTCCTGGAACACGCGGTCGGCCAGCGCCTCCTTGTTCGGGAAGTAGCGGTACAGCAGCGGTTGCGAGACACCGATTTCCTTCGCCAGGTCGCGCGTGCTGGCTCCGAAGCCGTACGTGGCGAAGTACTTGATCGCCTTCTGCACGATCAGCTGCTCGCGGTCCTCGCGCGCGAGGCGGCGCGTGCCTTCCGGGGCGGCCGCCGCGCCGGCCGCCTGTTTCGCGCGCGTCTTCTTCTCGATACTCGAACTCATGCTGGCCCTTTTCCGTGTGGATCGAGTATAGGGGCTCGGTTATCGTTTGACAACTTAGCCGGCAGCCGCATGCGCGCCGGCCTCGTCGAAACGGGGCGGCACCGCCGTCTCGCGCATGACGGCGTCCGGGGTGCGGTAGCGCTCCGCCATTCGCATCTCGTGCTCGGTGGCCAGTTGCGCCTGCATGTAGGCGCCGAGATGGCGCGCGTGGGCGACGATGCGCATGCCGTACACGGCGCGCTCGCGCGAATAGGCTTCCAGCGCGGGCCCGACCGGCAGCCGCGCCAGCCAGTCCGCCAGCGCCTGGGCGTCGCCCGCCGCCTTGGTCACGCCCATGCCGCAATGGGGCCGCGCGACGAACGCGGCGTCGCCCAGCAGCGCCACCCGCCCGAACGCGAGCCGCGGCGATTCGAGGTCGTAGATCGGCTGGAAGAACGGCTGGGCGGTGCGGGCGACGACTTCCGCGAATTGCGGCGCCAGCGACTGTCCGGCGACGGCACGGATCTCGCGCAGCACCGACCCGGCGATCAGCGGCGGCGGAATCCCCTTTTCGTACACGCGGCCCGCGTCGTCCGTCGACAGGCGCAGCACCTCGGCCTCGTCGGCGGGGCGGTACCACACGAAGTTGTAGCGCCGCCGTCCCGGCTCCATCGCGTTGCCCGCGCCGGCCACGGGATAGCCCAGCATCTGTTCGCGCGGCGGCAGGCAGAAGCCGAAGTGGCCGAACAGGCGCGCGTGCGTTTCCGCGCTGAGGGCGCTCTCGTCGACGAGGCCGCGCCACGCCACGTAGCCGGCGTACCTCGGCTGGACGTCCGGCGCCAGCAGCTGGCGCACGGACGAGCGGATGCCGTCGGCCGCGACCAGCAGGTCGGCCGTCGCGCGCGTCCCGTCGGCGAAGCTGGCCGTCACGCCGTGTTCGTCCTGGTCGACGCCGACGAGGTGCCTGCCGCTGTGGTAGCAGGCGTCCGGCAGGGCCGCGCGCAGCAGCGCATACAGCCGCCCCCACGCCGTGAGGACCTGGGGATGCGCGTGCTCTCCGACCACGCCGCCGTCCCGATCCAGCGTCAGGCGCGACGCGACCTCGACACCGATGTCCGCGTCGTCGATGCCGAGCGCCGCGAGGACGTCGAACAGTTCCGGATGGGTGACGACGCCGGCGCCGCGTTCCGCCAGCTCCTCGCTCACCCGTTCATACACATTGACCTCCCAGCCCGCGCGCAGCAGCAGGTTGGCCGCGAACAGCCCGCCCAGCGAGCCGCCGATAACGGCCACGGTTCCCTTCGTCATGATCATCTCCTTTGTCGTTGTATCGGATGGGCGGGCGTCAGGCCAGCCCGAGTGCGTGCGCTTCGTCGTGCGGATAATTCAGTTCCACCGTCACGCCGCTGGGATCCGCGACGAACAGCTGGTACAGCCCGAGCGACGGCACGGTGCGCTCCGTGAACGGCGCGCCACGCGCGGCGAGCCGCGCGCGCATGCCCGCCAGGTCCGTCGCGAGGAAGGCGACATGGTCGACGGCGCCGCTGCCGGTCAATGCCGCCTCCTCCTTGTCGCCCAGGTAGTCCTTCAGTGCCTGCGGATCGTCGCGGTCGATGCCGATGATGTGGACGACGCCAAAGTCGCCCTCGTCGCCGCCCAGGTACAGCCAGATGCCAGGAAACCTGAAGGGAGGACGGAAACCCTCCTTCATGCCGAGCACTTCCGTGTAGAAGCGGCGCGACGCTTCCAGGTCGCCGGTGCGGATCGAATAATGACCCAGTTTACGTATGCCCATCGTCTCCTCCTTCGTGTCGAATGATCGAAATATAGGTGATCAATCGATCATTAGCAAGCCAATTTTTTAGCGAATTCTGTTGACACGCCAAGACTAAGATCCGATTATTGATCGCACGATCACTTAAAAACGGAGACATCATGAACCGAACCACCACGCTTGCCGGTGCCGCGTGCATCGCCCTCGCCGCCTGGTGCGCCCCCGCAGGCGCGCAGACGGGCCCGATCAGGATCGGATTGCCGGTGCCCCTCACGGGGCCCTACGGCGCCGAGGCCCAGGACCAGGTGCGCAATGCCGAACTGGCCATCCGCGAATTCAACGACGCCGGCGGCCTGGCCGGGCGCAAGGCCGAGCTGCTCGTGCGCGACGACAAGCTCAACCCGGCGGAAGCCGCGACGCGCGCGCTCGAGCTGATCGAGAAGGACCACGTCGACTTCATCGTGGGCAGCCTGTCGGCGGCGACACAGCTCGCCGTGAACAATGTGACCAGGCAGCGCAAGGTGCCGTACATCTCGATCAGCCAGTCGGATGCGATCAACGAGGCGGCCGACTTTTCGCGCTACACGTTCCACGAATCGCTGAACCCGCACATGACGACGCAGGCCGTCGGCCGCTATGCGTTCAGGAAGGGCATGCGGATCGCCTTCCTGACGGCGGACTACGCGTACGGCCAGGAGATGACACGCGGCTTCACCCGCGTGGCGAAGGAAGTCGGCGCGACGGTCGTGGGCGAGATCCGCCATCCGCTCGGCGCCACCGATTACTCGCCCTACCTGCCGCGCCTGATGGCATTGCGCCCCGACGTCGTCGTCTTCAACAACTTCGGACGGGACAACCAGATCTCGATCAAGCAGGCCGGCGAGTTCGGCCTCAAAGGCCGCACGAAGTTCGTGACGCCGGTGCTCACGTACACGTCGCGCGTCGCCGCAGGTGCGCGCGTGTACGACGGCGTCGTGGGCGGCAGCTCCTACTACTGGGCGATCGAGTCGACGACGCCGTCGGCGCGCGCGCTGAACGACCGCTACCGCCGCGCCTACAACGGCGCCGTGCCGTCGGACTACGGCTCGATGGCCTATTCCGCCGTCCGGTCGCTGCTGCAGGCCGTGAAGGCGGCCGGCACGAGCGACACCGAGAAGGTGGTCGACGCGCTCGCGGCGCTGCGCTACGACACCTACAAGGGGCCGCAGTCCTACCGCGCGTGCGATCACCAGTCGATGCAGTCGGTGCTCGTGATCCAGTCGAAGGCGGCGCCGCAGGGCTCGCCCGACATCTTCTCCGTGCTGCAGGTCGCTCCCGCGTCGGCCGACGCGCTGCGCAGCTGCGCGGAACTGGGCTTCAAATAAACCGCGGAGGTCGTCATGGATGGCATCACACCACAGCTGGTCGCGCTCCAGCTGTTCACCGGACTGGCGCTCGGCGCGGTCTACGTCCTGCTCGCGGTCGGCCTGTCGCTGATCTTCGGCATGCTCACCGTCGTGAACTTCGCCCACGGCGCATTCTTCATGGTCGGCGCCTATGCCGGCTACGCGCTGTACCAGGTCGTGCCCAATTTCTGGCTCTGCCTCGTGCTCGTGCCCCTCGTCGTCGCCGCATTCGGCATGGCGGTCGAGCGCACGCTGATCCGGCCGTTGTACGGACGCGGCATCGACTATCCGCTGCTGCTCACATTCGGCCTCGCCTACGTGATGGTCGAAGCCGTGCGCATCGCATTCGGCAAGCAGGGCCTGCCCGTCGACACGCCGGAACTGCTGCAGGGTTCGGCCGACATCCTCGTCGGGGAATTCCCGCTGTACCGCCTGTTCGTGATCGGCGTGACGGTCCTCGTGCTGGCCGGACTGTGGCTGTTCATCGAAAAAACCTCGTTCGGCCTGATCGTGCGGGCCGGGGCGCGCGACCCGCAGATCGTGCGCATCCTCGGCATCGACGTGGCGCGGGTCTGGCTGATCGTGTTCGGCCTCGGCACGGGCGTCGCCGGCCTCGCCGGCTTCCTCGCCGCGCCCATGCAGGGCATCAGTCCCGAGATGGGCGGCTCGGTGCTGACCGTCGCCTTCGTCGTGACGGTCGTGGGCGGCATGGGATCGCTCGTGGGCGCCATCGTGGCCGGCATCCTCGTCGGCGTCGTCGAGAGCCTGGCCGTGCTGTTCGTGCCCGAAGCGGCCAAGGTGTCGATGTTCGTCATCATGGCGCTCGTGCTGCTGGTCCGTCCGCAAGGCCTGTTCGGCCGCGCGGGCCTGATGAATTGAGGGAGGAATCATGAATGCACATTCCGATGCGCTGTACGACGTGGCGGCGCCGCGCCGGACGTTCGCGCACATCCGCACGCACCGCGTGCTGGCCAGCGTCCTCGTGCTGCTGGCCCTGCCCTGGCTGATCCCGAACCAGTCGGTGGCGACGAACATCCTGATCTACGGCCTGTACGGGGTCGGGTTCAACCTGGTGTTCGGCTACATGGGCATGCTGTCGTTCGGCCACGCCGCGTTCTTCGGCGTCGGCGCGTACGCGGCCGGCATCCTGATCGCCCAGGCCGGAGCGCCGTGGTGGGCCGCGCTGCCCGCCGCCGTGCTCGTCGCCGGCGTGCTGGCGCTGGCGATGGGATTGCTCGCGATCCGCACGCGCGGCATCTACTTCGCCATGGTCACCCTCGCGCTGGCGCAGTGCGTCTACTTCCTCGTCTACCAGTTCCCGCTGTCGGGCGGCGAAAACGGTTTGCGCGGCGTGAACGTGGCGCAGGTCCATCTGCCCGGCCTGACCGTCGACCTGCTCGACCCGACGGCGAAATACCTGGCGTTCCTCGCCGTCGTGGCGGCGGCGCTGCTCGCCGTCTCGCGCGTGCTGGCGTCGCCGTTCGGCGGTGCCGTCGAGGCGATCCGGGAAAACGAGGCGCGCACCCGTGCGTGCGGCTTCAACGTCGAGCACACGAAGCTGATGGCCTTCGTGCTGTCCGGCGCCCTGTGCGGTCTCGCGGGCGCGCTCGCCGCGATCCACCTGTCCAGCGTCGCCATCGAGAGCCTGCACTACGAGACGTCGGGCCTCGTCGTCATGATCTGCCTGCTGGGTGGCATGGGGACGTTCTTCGGCCCGTTCGTGGGCGCGGCGCTGTTCCTGCTGATCCAGGACGTGTTCTCGCTGTGGACCGAGCACTGGCAACTGTATGCCGGCGCGATTTTCATGTTCTTCGTGCTGTTCTTCCCGAAAGGCGTATGGGGCACGATCCTGGAGAAGACCCATGGCCGCTGACATCATCCTCCGTACCGAACGCCTGACCCGCCGCTTCGGCAAGTTCACGGCGCTGAACGACGTCTCCGTCGAATTCGAACGGGGCAAGCTCACCTCGATCATCGGCCCGAACGGCGCCGGCAAGAGCACGTTCTTCAATCTCCTGTCGGGCAGTTTCGCGCCGTCGTCCGGCCGCGTCGTGTTCGACGGGGTCGACGTGTCGCGCCTGCGCCAGCACCATTACGCGCGGGTCGGCGTGGCCAAGTCGTTCCAGATCACGAACGTGTTCCCCGCGTTCACCGCGCTGGAAAACGTCCGCGTCGCGCTGCAGGCCGGCGTCGCGCGCCTGAACTTCTGGGGCCGTCGCGACGCCCTCGGCCTGGAGCCGCGCGCACGCGACCTGCTGCAGCTCGTCGGCATCGCCCAGCACGCGGCGCGCCCGGCGCGCGAGCTGGCGCACGGGCAGCAGCGCGCGCTGGAGATCGCCATCGCCCTCGCGGCCGACCCGAAGCTGCTGCTGATGGACGAACCCACCGCGGGCATGAGTCCGGAAGAGACGCGCACGATGATGGCGCTGATCGAACGGCTCGCCAGCGAGCGCACCCTCGTGCTCGTGGAGCACAAGATGAAGATGGTGATGGGCATCAGCGACCGCATCGTCGTGCTGCACCACGGCGAACTGCTCGCCGCCGGCACGCCCGCCGACATCCGCGCCAACGACGAGGTGCGCCGCGTCTACCTGGGAAAACACTGAGGACATCATGCTCAAGATCGATAAACTGAACGCCTGGTACGGCACCAGCCACATCCTGCAGGACGTCAGCCTGCACGTGGACCGCGGCGAGGTCGTCTCGCTCCTCGGACGCAACGGCGCCGGCAAGACGACGCTGCTCAAGAGCGTCATGGGCCTGCTGAAGAAGACGGCCGGCACCGTGTCCTTCAAGGGCGCGGACCTGCTGGGGCTCCCCGCCCACGCGCGCTACCGCCACGGGCTGGCCTACGTGCCGGAAGAACGGCGCATCGTGCCCGGCATGACCGTGCTCGAGAACCTCCGCCTCGGGATCATCGCTTCCGGGAAGGCGAAGGACGAACGCGCGATCATCGAACGGATCGCCGCGACCTTCCCGCGCCTGAAGGAAAGGCTGGGCCAGGAAGCCGTGACCATGTCCGGCGGCGAGCAGCAGATGCTCGCCATCGCCCGCGCCACGGCGGCCGGGCCGGACATGATCCTGCTCGACGAGCCGTCGGAAGGCATCATGCCGGTGCTCGTCGACGAAATGTTCGAACTGTTCCTGGCACTCAAGCGCGAGGGGACGACGATCCTGCTGGTGGAACAGAGCGTCGAGACGGCGCTGGGCATTTCCGACCGCGCCTACATCCTCGACCAGGGCGCCATCGTCTACAGCGAACGGGCCGATGCGATGCTGGCCGATCCCGCCATCCAGGAACGCTATTGCGCGGTGTGACTCAGTGCAGGTCCACCCGCGCACGCAATGCCGGGCCGCCGGCGGCCGGCCGGTTGCGGTCGGCCGCCAGCTTCACGAGCAGCGCCGCCATCGACACGAGGGCCGCCGCGGCCACCACCGTGAACACCTGGCCGAACGGCAGCTGGCGCCGCGCCAGCTCCGCCACGAGGAACGAGCCGGCGATGCCGCCGAAGCGGCCGATCCCCAGCATCCACGCGACGCCGGTCGCGCGCCCCTGCGTCGGATAGTACGCGGCCGCCAGCGCGGGCAGCGACGACTGCGCCGTGTTCATCAGCGCGCCGGCGCCGAACACGGTGACTGTCATCAGGCCCACGTTGCCCGCCACCTGGCCGATCAGGAAGACGGCCAGCGCCGTCAACCCGAAGCCGATGGCGATGATGCGGTTGGCGTCGTAGCGGTCCATCAGCCAGCCGAACAGGATGGCGCCCACGCCGCCCAGCGGGAACAGCGCGGCGATCAGCGTGGCCGTCTGCGCGGGCAGGCCGGCCTCCTTGAACAGGATCGGCATCCAGTTGATCAGCGCATAAAAGATCACGAGGCCCATGAAGTACGCGAGCCACAGCATGAGGGTGCCGACGGCGTACGAGCGCGCGAACAGCACCGTGAAGCCGCCGCCGGTCCGCGCGCCCTGCTCCGCCAGCACGTAGCGCGTGGCGTCGGCGCCCGAGGCATGGATGCGGCGCAGCACGGCGCGGATCCGCTCCGCCGGCGCGCCGCGCGCGACCATGTGGCGCACGGATTCAGGCAAGCTGAGCGCCATCACGAGCAACAGGACGAACGGCGCGATGCCGCCCAGCGCCAGCACGCTGCGCCAGCCCCACTGCGGGATCATCCACGCGGCGAGGAAGCCGCCGCATGCGGCGCCCAGCGGAAAGCCGCAGAACATCGCGTTCGTGATGACGGCGCGGCGCCGGTCCGGACAGAATTCGCTGACCAGGGTGACGGCATTGGGCATCGCCGCGCCCAGGCCGATGCCGGTGACGAAGCGCAGCACGGTCAGGGTGTCGAGGTTGGTGGCGAATGCCGACGCGCCGCACGCCGCGCCGAACACGAGGACGGCCGCGAGCAGCACGATGCGGCGCCCCAGGCGGTCCGCCAGCGGGCCGGCGGCGAGCGCGCCGGCCGCGAGCCCGAACAGCGCGGCGGACAGCACGGGCGCCAGCGCCGGCTTGGCGATGCCCCACTCCTTCAGCAGCGACGGCGCGATGAAGCCGATGGCGGCGGTGTCGAACCCGTCCAGCAGGACGATGAAGAAGCACATGGCGAACACGAGCCACTGGTACGGCGAGAAGGGATGGCGGTTGATGAATGCCTGGACGTCGAGGTCCTGATGGGTCATGACGGTCTCCATGGTGCCGGCTGTTGTCCGCCGTGTCGATCCAGCTTAACAATGCGGCGTTCGATAGTCAACCTTATGTGCGATCAACGAACGCCGTTGCGGTTTGCGCAAAGGTGTTGCCGGCCGCCGCCGGATTATCGCCGCGGCCTCGCGCCGCTACAGTGAGGCCACCTTGTCAACGGAGTCTTATATGTCCCACCTGCTCGCACCCACCCGCCTCGGCGACCTGACGCTGTCGAACCGCATCGCGATGGCCCCCGTCACGCGTGCCCGCTCCGGCGCCGACGGCGTCCCGACCGCCGCCAACGCCGCCTATTATGCGCAGCGCGCAGCGGCCGGCCTGATAGTCAGCGAAGCGACCAATGTGTCGCGCCACTCCGCCGCGTTCGAACTGGCGCCGGGTCTGCACGACGACGCGCAGGTGGCCGGCTGGCGCCGCGTGATGGACGCCGTGCACACGGCGGGCGGCCGCCTGTTCGCGCAGCTGTGGCACAGCGGCCGCGTGAGTTCGTACGCGCTGCTGGACGGCCGCGCGCCGCTGGCGCCGTCCGCCGTCAACGACGACCTGCACCTGCTGCAACCGTACGCCGCGCTGGAAAACGGCTTTTATACGCGCATCGCGGCGTCGCCGTCCCGCGCCATGACCGTGCAGGACATCCACGCGGCCGTCGACGAATTCCGCGTCGCCGCCCGCAACGCCATGCGCGCCGGGATCGACGGCATCGAACTCCACGCCGCCAACGGCTACCTGCCGCACCAGTTCCTGTCGCCGCACACGAACCGCCGCGACGACGCTTTCGGCGGTTCGCTCGCCAACCGCGCGCGCTTCCTCGAACTCGTGCTGCGCGCCGTGCTGGACGAAGTGCCGGCCGGCCGCATCGGCGTGCGGCTGTCGCCGTTCGCCGCCTACAACAACGCCACCGACCCGGCCACGGAAGAGACGTACGCCTACGTCGCCCGGATGCTGGGCGAGGCCGGCATCGGATACCTCCACGCCGCGGATTCGAACGCGTGGGCCGGCGCGCCGGACATGGACCGCATCCTCGCCGTGCTGCGCCCGAACTTCGGCGGCGCGATCATCGCCAATGGAGGCCTCGATCCCGCCGCCGCGGACGCGCTGATCGCATCCGGCATGGCCGACCTGGCCTCGTTCGGCCGCAGCTTCATCGCCAACCCCGACCTCGTCGACCGCATCCGCCGCGGCGGCCCGTACAACACGCCCGACCCGTTCACGTTCTACGGCGGCGGCGTCCATGGTTATCTCGACTACGAACCGCTGGCCGCCTGACCGAAAGAAAGTCGCGCCCGCGCCACGGCGGGCGTAGATTCGCACACATCTCAAGGAGTCTTCATGCACACCCCTGCCAAACACGCACCCGACATCGCGCCGGGCATGATCCGCCTGCTGGCCACCTCCGCCGGCCTGATCGTCGCCAACCTGTATTACGCCCAGACGCTGGTCGGTCCGATCAGCGCGGCGACCGGCCTGTCGCCGGAAGCGGCCGGCCTGATCGTCACCCTGACGCAGGTCGGCTACGCCCTCGGCCTGCTGTTCATCGTCCCGCTGGGCGACCTGCTCGAGAACCGCAAGCTCGTGTTCTCCGCCCTCCTCGCCACGGCCGCGGCGCTGGCCACCGCCGCGTTCAGCACGAACGCGTGGATGTTCCTCGTCGCGTCGCTGGGCATCGGCCTCGGCTCCGTCGCCGCGCAGATCCTCGTGCCGTTCGCGGCGCATTTGTCGCACGAAACAACGCGCGGCCAGGCCGTCGGCAAGGTCGTCAGCGGCCTGCTGCTGGGGATCATGCTGGCCCGTCCGGCCGCGAGCCTGATCGCGGACCACGCCAGCTGGCACGCCGTGTTCGGCGGCGCCGCCGTCGCGGTGTTCGTCCTCGCCTTCGTCCTGCGCGCGAAACTGCCGCAGCGTGTGCCCGTGCACAGCCTGTCGTACGGCCGCCTGATCGGATCGTTGTGGCACCTGCTCGCGGCGACGCCCGTGCTGCGCCGCCGCGCCGCCTACCACGCCGGCCTGTTCGGATCGTTCAGCCTGTTCTGGACCGTCACGCCGCTGATGCTGGAAGGCCCGCAATTCCACCTGTCGCAAACGGGCATCGCGATCTTCGCCCTCGTGGGCATGGCGGGCGCCGTCGCATCGCCGGTGGCGGGACGCCTCGCCGACGCGGGCCATACCCTGATGGCGACGGCCGCCGCGCTCGTCCTCGGCATCGTCGGCTTCGCGCTGCCGCTCTACCAGCCGGAATCGCGCACGCTGGCGCTGGGCATCCTCGTCGCCGCCTCGATCGTGCTGGACATGGCCGTCGCCGCCAACCTCGTGCTGGGCCAGCGCGCCATCTTCGCGCTCGGCGCCGAAGTGCGCAGCCGTTTGAACGGCATATATTTCGCGCTGTTCTTCGCCGGCGGCGCGCTCGGCTCCGCGGCCGGCGCCTGGGTCTATGCCCACCACGGCTGGCACGCCGCCCTGCTGGCCGGCATGGCCTTCCCCGCCGCCGCGCTGCTCGTGTGGTTCGGCGAACTGGCCGGCCGCCGCGCGACCACCGGCGCGACCGCATCGTGAGCCCGCGCGCCCTGGTCATCGGCGGCTCGCTCGGCGGGCTGCTGGCAGCGAACACGTTGAAAACCATCGGCTGGAGAGTCGACGTGTTCGAGCGCTCGCCCCACGCGCTCGACAGCCGCGGCGGCGGCATCGTGCTGCAGCCGGACGTGCTGCACGCCTTCCACTTCGCGGGCATCCGGCCCGCCGGCGCGCTGGGCGTGGCGTCGCGCGACCGCATCTACCTCGACCGCGCGGGCGACGTCGTGCGGCGCGACCATCAGCCGCAGACGCAGACGTCGTGGAACATGCTGCACGGGACGATGCGGCGCGCGCTGCCCGACGCCTGCATCCATCCGGGCGAGACGCTGGAACGCATCGAGCAGGCGGGCGGCCAGGTGCGCGCGGTGTTCGCCAGCGGCCGCGTGGAGACGGGCGACCTGCTGATCGGCGCGGACGGCGCACGCTCGACGGTCCGTTCGCTGATGCTGCCGGACGTGGCGCCGCACTACTCGGGCTACGTCGCCTGGCGCGGCCTCGTGCCGGAAGGCGAGCTCGATGCGGCCAGCCGCGCGGTGCTGGACGGCGTGTTCGCATTCCAGCACGACGAAGGCGAGCAGATGCTGCTGGAGTACCTCGTGCCCGGCGAGGACGGGTCCACGGCACCGGGCCAGCGGCGCTGGAACTGGGTGTGGTATCGCAAGGTGCCGCAAGACGGCCTGCCCGCGCTGCTGACCGACCGCACCGGCCGCACGCACACGTTCTCGCTGCCGCCGGGCGCGCTGCCGGATGCCCGGGCGGCCGTGCTGCGTGCCGACGCCCGCGAACTGCTCGCACCGCAGTTCAACGCGCTCGTGCAGAAGACGAAGGAACCGTTCGTGCAGGCGATCCTCGACCTCGCGGTGCCGCGCATGGTGTTCGGCCGCGTGCTGCTGCTGGGCGACGCCGCCTTCGTGCCGCGCCCGCACACGGCCGGCGGCGCGGCCAAGGCGGCGGCCAATGCGCTGGCGCTCGCCCAGGCCCTGCAGCGCACCGACCAGCCCATCGAAGCGCGCCTGAAGGACTGGGAAGGCCTGCAGCTGCGCGCCGGCCGCAATCTGGTCGACTGGGGCCGGCGCATGGGCGACGGCATCATGGGTGTGCGGCGAGCAGCAGGCTACACAGGTTCCCCCGCTGGAACGCCGGATCTTTAAAGGCGAGGAAGTCGTCGTTGAAGGTGCCGAACGTCGTCTCGGGACGGTGTTTCAGCCCTTCGTAGAACGTGTCGATGACGGCGTGCGCGAAGCCGTGGCCGCGCGGGTGCGCGGCGAGCACCCTGTCCCGCTCCACCGCCGGAATGGCGTCCATGCCGCGACCCACCATGTCCATGCCGGCGCCGGCCTGCACGAGGCGGATTTCCGGATGCATGTGCTCGGGAATGCCGGGCGTCGTGTGCAGCGCGATCGCGAGCCAGACCCGTTCGGCGCTGTGTTCATCGATGCCGTGGCCCCGCAGGAAATCGCGCGCCGCGTTCGCGCCGTCGACCTCGAAGCGCTGCCGGCTGCCGTGGTAATGCGGCGTGATGCCGATGTCGTGGAACATGGCGGCGGCATACAGCAGCTCGGGGTCGAACGCGAGGCCGAGCGTGTCGCCCAGCAGCGCGCCCCACCAATACACGCGGGCCGAGTGCTGGAACAGCATGTCGCTCGCGGTGTCGCGCACGTACTGCGTGATCTCGCGCGCAAGCGGGCTGTCGGGCAAGCCGTTCATTTCGCGGCCGGGAGCACGAGCTTCTGCTCCCCCTCGTCCAGCACGAACACGGCGAGCAGCGTGGCCGGCTTGTCCTTGCTGGCGTTGCGCGTCACCTGGTGGCGGGCGCCGGGATCCTCGTACCAGAACTCGCCCGTACGGTAGACCTTCGGCGCCGCATCGTCGACGGCGCTGACGATCTCGCCGGACAGCACCTGCGCGTAGATGAACGACGATTTCGGATGCGTGTGGGGCGCCGCCTCCGCGCCGGGCGCGAACGACACCTCCACCGCCACCAGCGCCTTGCCGGGCACGTTCGGCAGCGCGCGGTGGAACAGAGGTTTTACGGTTTCGTGGGCACCGGCCGCGCCGGCCAGCAGCGCCAGACACAAAGCGATCGTGGCTTTCATCGCCGCCTCCTCAGCGCGCGGCCGTCACGGCGGCCGGCTGCGCGCGGAAGCTGATCGCCATGCGGTTGTACGCATTCATCAGGCCGATGGCGATGGTCAGGTCGGCCAGCTGCTGCTGGCTGAACACGGCCGCGGCGGCCGCATAGTCCGCATCCGGCACGCCCGTCTCGGCCACCTGCGTCACCGTCTCGGCCCATGCGAGGGCCGCGCGCTCCGTCGTGTCGAACAGGCTGCCCGCTTCGCGCCACGCCGGCACCAGCACGAGCTTCTCGACGTTGACGCCTTCCTTCAGCAGGTCGCGCGAATGCATGTCGATGCAGTAGGCGCAGCCGTTGATCTGCGAGACGCGCAGGTAGACGAGGTCGACGAGCACCTTCGGCAGGCCGCAGCCCATGATGTGGCCGTACACGCCGCCGAGCGCCTTCATGCCGGCCGGGGTGGCCGCGTTGTAATCCATGCGTTGCGTCATTTTGATTCTCCTGGTTGAACTGGATGAAGACATGATGCGCCGATTGGTGGCCAAAAAACAGTGCCAAGTTTGATCATTTTTAATGTACCATCGGCCATGACCACGCTGTCCATCGGCCTCGACCGGGCCAAAAAAACACCCCTCGCCACGCAGATCTACGCGGCCATCCGCGCCGGCATCGAATCGGGGCAGATTCCAGCCGATGCGAAGCTGCCGTCGTGGCGCGACCTCGCGGCCCAGCTGGGCGTGTCGCGCGGCACCGTGCGCATCGCGTACGAACGCCTCGTCGACGAGCAGCTCGCGACGAGCTTCGGGGCGGCCGGCACCCGCGTCAACGGGCGGCCGGCCACGCCCGGCGTCGCCGGCCATACGCCCGCGCACTTGCCCGATACGTCGCCGATCCCCGAGCTGTTCCCGACCTTCGGCGCGACGCCGCTGCCGTTCCAGATGGGCGTCCCGGCGCAAGACGCGTTCCCCTACAAACTGTGGGCGCGCGTGATGGTGCGCGCGGCGCGGCACACGGCGGCCAGCCCCGTCGGCTACCCGGATCCGCGCGGCGATCCGGATCTGCGGCGCGAAGTCGCGGCCTATCTGGGCATCGCGCGCGGCATCCGCTGCAACCCGTCGCAGGTGTTGATCACGGCGGGCTTCGCCGGCGCGCTGGGGCTCGTCGTGCGCACGCTCGCGCTGGAAGGCCAGGGCGCATGGTTCGAAGACCCCGGTTTTCCGCTGACGCGCACCGCCCTGTCGCTCGCGGGCACGAAGGTGACGGCCGTCCCCGTCGACGCCGAGGGCCTGGACGTCGCTGCCGGCGTCCGCATGGCCCCGGACGCGCGGCTCGCCGTCGTGACGCCGGGCCAGCAGGCGCCGCTCGGCATGACGATGTCGCTCGCGCGCCGCCGCGCCCTGCTTGACTGGGCGCGCCACAACGGCGCCTGGATCGTCGAGGACGATTACCTCAGCGAGCTGCAGCTGGAAGGCCGCGCGGCGCCGGCGCTCGCGTCGCTCGACGAGGGCGGCCGCGTGCTGCACATCGGGACGTTCAGCAAGACGATCAGCCCCGCGCTGCGCCTCGGCTTCCTCGTCGTGCCGGCCGACCTGGCGCGCCGCTTCGGCGACGTCGCGGCATGCCTCGCGCCGGCGCCCGGCGCGACGACCCAGCGCGCCGTCGCGGACTTCCTGCGGGAGGGCCACTACCTGCGCCACCTGCGCCGCATGAAACGTCTGTATGCGGCGCGGCGCGAAGCCTTGTTGCGCTGCCTGCGCAAGGAGGCCGCCGACGTGCTGGAGGTGCAGGCGACGGCCGGCATGGCCGTCGTCACGCGCCTGCGCACGGCCGCGTCCGACGTCGACGTGGCCGCGCGCGCCCTGCGGGCCGGCCTCGCGCCCGTGCCGCTGTCGCCCTGGTATGCGCATACGCCCGCCACGCCCGGCCTGCTGCTGGGCGTGACCAATGTCGACGCGCGCCGACTCGTGGCCGATTGCCGCCGGCTGGCGGAACTTGCCGTCATGCCAAAATAATCTACCCGTTGACGTATTTGACAATTGACAAACTGTTGTGCCTTAAGAAATACTTTTCGGCATGATAGAACTGAGTGCGATCCGCAAGACCTACCGCCTGGGCGGCAGCGATATCCACGCCCTGGACGGCATCGACCTGCACGTGGCGCGCGGCGAATTCGTCGCCGTGATGGGGCCGTCCGGCTCCGGCAAGTCGACCCTGCTGAACGTGCTGGGCGGGCTGGATCGCCCGGACAGCGGCCGCTACCGCCTCGCGCAGGACGAGATCAGCGCCCTCGACGACGACGCCGCATCCGACGTGCGCAACCGCCGCATCGGCTTCGTGTTCCAGTCCTTCCACCTGCTGCCGCGCCTGACCGTGCTGGAAAACGTGCTGCTGCCGCAGCGCTATGCGCGCCAGCCCGACCCGCAGGCGGCCGACCGGGCCCGCGCCCTGCTCGAGCGCATCGGCCTGGGCCGGCGTCTCGACCACCTGCCGGGCCAGCTCTCCGGCGGCCAGCTGCAGCGGGCCGCCATCGCGCGCGCGCTGCTGAACGAACCGGACCTGCTGCTCGCGGACGAACCGACCGGCAACCTCGATTCCAGCAGCGCGGCCGACGTGATGGCCCTGCTGCGCGAACTGCACGCGGGCGGCCAGACGCTCGTGATGGTCACGCACGATCCCGCGATCGCCGCCAGCGCCCAGCGCACCATCCACCTGCGCGACGGCCGCGTCGCGGGCCAGCCATGAAGCGCCTGGTCCCGCTCCTGGCCTTCGTCGCCATCGCCGCCACGGCCGCGGACACCCGCCCGGTCCTGATCACTGGCGAAGTGGAAGCGCTGGATTCGCAGACGATCTTCGTGCCGCCGTCGAACGCGTCGCCGATCGTGGTGCGCAGCTTCCTCGCCGAGGGCACGCAGGTCAGGAAGGGCGACATCGTGCTGCGGATCGACTCCGCCAGCACGACCAATATCGACCAGCTCCGGATGGACCGCGAACGCGCCCGCGCGAAGGCGGACAGCGAAACGGCCACGCTGGAAGTCGCGGCCATCGAGGCGGAGAAGGCGCTGGTCAACGCCCAGGCGCTGCTTGCCAAGGCCAGGGTCGACGCGGCGCTGCCGAAGCAGCAGATCATGGCGCTCGACTACGACCGCTACCAGGCGGCGCTGGGCCAGGCCACGCGCGACCTCGCGATCAAGCAGGACAACCTGAAGAACGCCCGCGCGGCCGTCGCCCGCCGCAAGGAGGACGGCGCGCTCGAAGTGAAGAAACTGCAGATCAACGAGGCGTTCCAGCTCGCCCAGGTGGCGCAGTCGGAAGTGCGCGCCACGCGCGACGGCGTCGTCGTCCACGGCTACAGCCCCTTCAACGGCGAGCGCATGGACGAAGGCTCCACGGCCTGGCCGGGCAACGCGGCCGGCACGGTGCTCGGCGACGGCCACATGGTCGTCACGGCCTGGGTGCTGGAAGCGGACCGCCCTTATCTGCGCGACGGCCAGGCCGTCGCCCTGCGCTTCGACGCGCTGCCGGGCGTCGTCGTGACCGGGAAGCTGGCCGCGATCACGAGCGCGCCGGAAGCGCGGCCGCGCTGGGGCATTGGCCGCTATTTCCGGGCCCGGATCGCCCTGCCCGACGACCATGGCCTGCCGCTCGTCGCGGGGATGAGCGTGCAGGTGGAGCCGCTGGCGCCCGGCGCCGCGGCCGCGGGCGTCCGCCAGGCGAAGGCCGCAGCCCCCGCCGCGCTGGCGATCGAAGGCGAGATCGCGTCGCGCCGGACCATGCCGGTGTCGCCGCCGACCATCCCGCATGTCTGGAGCTACAAGCTGGCGTTCCTCGCGCCGGAAGGCACGATGGTGCAGGCCGGACAGCCCATCGCCGTGTTCGAATCCACCGATGTGATGAACCAGCTGATCTCGCTGCAAGGCACGCTGAAGGAACGCGAGCGGGCGCTGGACAAGCTGCAGCTGGACCAGGCCGAGGCCGACCGCGCCGGCGTGCTGGCGCAGGCCGAGGCACAGAGCAATGCCGAGAAGGCCGCACGCAAGGCGACCATGCCGAAGGAACTCATCCGCCGCGTCGACTACGACAAGCTCGTGATCGACCGCGCCGAAAAAGCGCAGCTGGCGACGCTGGCGCAGGCCCAGTACGAGGCGCAGCGGCGCGCGCGCCAGGCCGAGCGCGCCGGCCTGCAGTCGGACGCGGCGCAGTTGCGGGCCAAGATCGCCTCCCTCGTCAAGGGCCAGGCGGCGTTGACCGTCCTGGCGCCGCGGCGGGGCCTGGTTCTGCACCGCATCGGCTTCAACGGCGAGAAGTTCGCCATCGGCAGCCAGGTCTGGGTAGGCCTGTCGGTCGCGACCCTGGCCGATCCGGACCAGTTGGGCGTCAACGCCCGCGTCCCGGAAGCGCAGGCGGCCGGCGTGCGGAAGGGCCAGGCGGCGCGCGTCGTCGTGGCCGGTACGCGGCAGACACTGGCCGCGCACGTGACGGGCCTGGGACGCGCCTTCCACAGCAAATCGGCGGCGCAGGCGGTCGTCATCCGCGACGTCGAGCTGGAATTCGACGCGCCCGCGAAAGACTTGAAGCCCGGCGCCGCCGTCCAGGTGGAACTGCTGCCGGGCGTCGACCGCCGCGTCGCGGCCATCCGACCATGAGATTTCCCATGCCACGCCTGTCTACCTTCGTCGCCGTACTGGCGACCCTGCTGTCCGGTTGCGGCGGCGCGTCGGCGCCGGCCGGCGGCCCCGTCGAAACGCTGGCGCCGCGCGCGTGGACCGAAACGCTGGAAGCGGACGGCGAGATCCAGGCTGCCGCCAACACGCCGCTGACGGTGCCGGGCAGCGGCTGGTCGAGCCGCGTGCTGGTGGATATGGTCGCGGACGGCAGCACCGTCACGAAAGGCCAGGTCGTGGCCCGCTTCGACGCCCCGCAGGCGCGCGCGGACCTGTCGCAGGCCGACCTCGAACTGCTGCGCAAGGCGCTGGCCGAGGAAGCGAATCGCCAGAATGCGGCCGTCGAGAAAGGCGTGCTGGCCGGCGACCGCGCGAAGCTCGAGGACGACCTGGGCCTCGCGCGCCGCTATGCGGGCGTCGACCTGTCCGTCTTCGCCCGCAACACGATCCTCGATGCGCTGGCCGACGTCGGTTTCCTCACCAAGAAGCGCACCTACCTTGACTGGAAAGGCAGCCAGGCGCAGGCCCGCGCCGCCGCGCAGGACGCCGTGCTCCACTCGCAGCGCGACAGCGTGGCGCAGAACGCGGCACAGCAGCGCAGGAGCCTGGACGCGCTGGAACTGGTGGCGCCGCACGACGGCGTGTTCCTGCTGGCCGCGCGCTGGGACGGCGCCAAGCCGCAGGTCGGCGCCAACCAGATGGCGGGCGAGCCGTTCGGCGCCCTGCCCGACCTCGACAAGCTCGTCGCCCACTTCAGCGTGGCCGAGGGCCAGGCCTACGGACTCAAGCCGGGCCTGCCCGTGCGCGTGCGCCTGGCCGGCACGGGCACAGAACTGGACCTGACCGTGACGCGCGTCGGCAGCAGCGCCAGCGTCATCTCGCCCGAGTCGCCTGTCAAGTACAGCGACTTCGACGCCGCCATCGGCACCGACACGGCGCGCAAACTGGGACTGAAGCCCGGCCAGGCGCTGCACGGCACGGTGCACCTCGTGACGCAGGCGGCGGCGCTGACGGTGCCGAACATCGCGCTCGTGCAGGACGGCGCCGCCTACGCGGTGTACACGGCCGACGCTGGCCGCGCCGTGAAGCACAAGGTCGAACTGGGCCGGCGCGGCCCGGTGCGCAGCGAAATCAGGAGCGGTCTCGCGTCCGGCGCGCAGATAGTGCTCCTTCCTCCGAAAGCCGACAAGTCATGAACCGTGCACTGCTGCTCGAAGCCGTCGCCGAACTGAAACGCCGCAAACTGCGCACCGGCCTCACCCTGCTGGGCATGATCTTCGGCGTGGGCGCCATCGTCGCCATGCTGGCCGTGGGCGAAGGCAGCAAACGCGAGGCGCTGCGCCTCGTCGCGGAACTGGGTCTGAACAACGTCATCGTCGAGAGCAAGGGCAACACCGACGAACAGTTGAAGGACATCCGCACCCGCTCGCTGGGCCTGTCCGCGGCCGATGCCGCGGCGGCGCTGTCGGTCGTGCCCGGCGCACGGTCGGTGGCGCTGAAAAAGGAGATCAAGGTCGACCAGCTGATCGTCGCTGACCGCGTCGTGAGCGGGCGCGCGTTCGCCGTGTCGCCGGCGTATGCGGACCATGGCGGCCTGCAGCTCAAGGCCGGACGCTGGCTGCAGCCTTCCGACGGCGCGACGCTGGCCCCGGTCTGCGTGCTGGGCGCGCGCCTCGCGCACACACTGTTCGGCGCGGATCCGGCCGTCGGCCAGCGCGTCAAGGTCAACCACGTGTGGCTGCAGGTGGTGGGCGTGCTGGCCGACCGCACGCCCAGCAAGGCGGAGTTCGAAGGCGTCAAGCTGGGCCTGGACGACGAGCGCCTGTTCGTGCCGTGGGAAACGGCCCGCGCGCGCTTCGGCTTCCGCCGCATCGAGGACGAGGTGGACGGCATCAGCGTGCGCCTGGACGGCCAGGTCGCGCCGGACGACGCGGCGCGCGTGCTGCAGGCGATCATCCACCAGCGCCATGGCGGCGTCGACGACACGAACCTCATCGTGCCCATGGGCCTGTACCGCCAGAACCAGCAGACGCAGCGCATCTTCACGATCGTCATGAGTTCGATCGCGGCCGTGTCGCTGCTCGTGGGCGGCATCGGCATCATGAACATCATGCTGGCCAACGTGCTGGAGCGCCGGCGCGAAGTGGGCCTGAAGCGCGCACTGGGCGCGCGCCGCCGCGACGTGGTGGAACAATTCCTGGCCGAGGCGCTCGTGATCGCCGTCAGTGGCGCCGTGCTCGGCCTCGTGCTGGGCGCCGTGGCCGCGTACAGCATCGCCGCGCTGGCCGGATGGTCGGTGGCGTGGTCGCCGGTGAGCCTGCTGCTCGCGGTGCTGGCGTGCGTGGCGGTCGGGCTCGGGTTCGGCGTCTACCCCGCGCGCCAGGCGGCGGCGCTCGACCCGATCGCCGCGCTGCGCAGCGACGGTTGACGGTCACTTCGCGGCGCCGCCGTCGGGGACACGGTTTGTCATCGGATGCAACGACGCCGGCGCTGGAGAATCTCTGCCTTATGCATCCGGGTCGTATCGATGCGTGGATCGAACGGATGCGGATGCCGCATTGCGCGGCGGAGGAAGAACGGCGGAAAAGGTGGTACGCCGGCCGCAGGGGATGCGACCGGCGGCGGACGTCAGTCCATGTGGAACACGGGCTCCATCATCGCCCAGTGCTCGCCTTCGGCCCGGCTGGGCAGCGGCGCCTGGCACGGGCTGCAGAAGGTCCACCAGCGCTGCGTTTCCGGATCGGCCGCGATATGCGCCATGTCGGCCTCGAAATCGGTGCCGTGGTATTCCCAATAGCCGAACAACAGGTTTTCCGGCTCGCGCAGGAAGATCGTGTAGTTGCGCACGTTGGCCTCGAGGAGGCGGGCCAGCACCTGCGGCCACACGGCGGCGTGCAGCGCTTTGTATTCGGCGATCTTTTCCGGCTTGACGCCGATGACCATTCCCATTCTTTGCATGTAGAGCTCCTCAATCGATACGGTAGAAACGCAGGGCATTCAGCCCGAACACGGCAAGCCGGTCGGCACCGGACAGTCCCTCCAGCAGGGACGCGCAGGCGGCGAGCCAGCGCGCATAATCGGCCGCCAGGTTCAGCACCGGCCAGTCGCTGCCCCAGATCAGGCGGCGCGGCCCGAAGCACGCGAGCAGGTGGTCGACGTACGGCCGCAGGCGGTCGGCGTCCCAGTCCGCGCCCGCTTCGGTGACGAGTCCGGACAGCTTGCAGCTTACCTGCGGCAGCGCGGCCAGGCGTGCGATGTCGGTGCGCCACGGCTCCAGCACGCCCGCGGCGATCAACGGCTTGGCGCCGTGGTCGATCACGATGGGCAGGTCCGGATGCCGCTGCGCGAACGCGAGCAGCGCGGGCAGATGGCGCGGCAGGACCAGCGCGTCGAAACCCAGGCCATGGCGCAGCATGGCGTCGACGGCGGGCGCCAGCGCGGGATCGGCGATCCAGTCGTCGTCGGCGAGATCCTGCAGCATGGGCCGCAAGCCCTTGAGCAGCGGGTCGGCCGCGAGCGCGGCGATGCGCGCCGGCGCGTCGGGCGCCTTCAGGTCCACCCAGCCGACCACGCCGCCGATGAACGGGTGAGCATGGGCCAGGCCGAGCATGAAGCGCGTGTCGTCCTCGTCGGGCATCGACTGCACGAGCACCGTCCGCACGACGCCGTGCTGCGCGAGCGCCGGGGCCAGGTCGGCCGGGAAGAAATCGCGGTAGATGGCGGCGAGATCCGGCGGCGGCCACGCGCCGTCGCGGTCGGCCAGCCGCCAGAAGTGTTGATGGGCGTCGACAAGCATCATGCTCCCTCCCGCGCCCGCGGGAGCGTCAGCCCGGGTGCGCCTTCATTTCTCTGACTCGGATCGATTGCAGCAAGGTGCTGCGTGCGGAACTCAGGTGGACACGCATCGCCTCGCGCGCGCCCGCGACGTCGCGCCGCGCCAGCGCCCGCAGGATGTCCAGGTGCTCGTGCACCGCGTACTCGTTGCGCACCATTTCCTGCGACTTGTCCCACTGGTAGTGGTAGTGGAACACGAGCGACACGAGATCGAAGAAGCCCTGCGCGAAGCGGTTGTCCAGTTGCCCCATCAGGAACGCGTGGAAATCGCGGTCGAGCGCAGGAAAATCCTTGTGGTGCGTCGGCATGACGGAGCCCAGCTGCTCGTGCCGCGCGATCAGTTGCTGCAGCTCCGCGAAGGCCGGCGAATCCGGCGGCAGCGCGGCGAAGCGGTCGATCGCGGCGAACTCGAACATCTGGCGCACGTCCGCCAGCTCCATCGCGAACGAGCGGTCGAACGCGCACAGGCGCCAGCCGCCGCGCGGCTTCTTTTCGATCAGGCCCGAGTGCGAGAAGCCGATCAGGAATTCGCGCACGCTGATCGTGCTCGTGCCGGCCGCGCGCGCCAGTTCCGTCTCCGAGAACTCGGCGCCGGGCGGCAGGTCGCTGTGATAGATGCGCTCCATCAGCACTTCGCGGATGCGGTCCGCGCCCGTGCGCAGCTCGTCCAGGTCGAAGTAGTCCGTGCGGACGGGCTTGCGCAGCAGCCGGCGTTCCTTCAGGTCGCTGATCAGGCCGCACTCGTGGAAGTGCGCCAGCGCGCTGCGGATCGCCGTGCGGCTGCCCTCGCCCAGTTCGGCCATGTGCTGCTCGGTCGGCAGCGCTTCGCCGACCCCCACGTGGTCGGCGATGTATTGCAGCAGCAGGTTCGCGCTGCGCTTGAAGATGGTTGGAGGTCGGGCCATGAAGTCCGGAGTCGAGAAGGCCGGGTTGACAATCCCCCATTCTACCGGAACTCGCTGCCGCGCTGGGAAGCGGCATCGTTCAAACCTCGACGATGGCCTTGATCACGCCGCTGGCCGGATCCATCCAGCGCGGCAGCGTGTCGATGAACTCGTCCAGCGTGGCGCGGTGCGTGTTCATCGCCCGCGTCGGCACCAGGCCCGCCTTCATCGCCGCGAGCACCTCGCGGAAATCGTCCACGGTCGCGTTGCGGCTGCCGAGCAGGGTCGTCTCGCGCTTGTGGAATTCCGGATCGGCGAACGAGATCCGTTCCGGCACGATCGACACGAGCACGTACGTGCCGCCGTGCGCGACGAAATCCAGGCCCCGCTCCATCGCCTTGATGTTGCCGGTGGCGTCGAACACGGCGTCGAAGAAGTCGCCGCCCGTGATGGCGCGCAGCGCCTCGACGTCGCTCTCGCCCGCCGTCACCGTGTGCGCGACCTTCAATACGTCGCGGCAGAAGCCGAGGCGGTCGTCGCGCGCGTCCAGCACCGTCACCTGTGCGCCATTCAGCGCCGCGAACAGCGCGACGGCCACGCCGATCGGCCCCGCCCCGACGACGAGCACGCGCTGGCCCGCCGCGACGGCGCCGCGGCGTACCGCGTGCAAGCCGATGGCAAGGAATTCCACCATCGCGGCATCGTCGAGCGAAATGCCTTCCGTCCTGAGGACGAACTGCGCCGGGACGGCAAGATATTCGGCCAACCCGCCGTCACGGTGCACGCCCAGCACCTGGATCCGCGTGCAGCAGTTCGTCTTGCCCTTGCGGCAGGCGACGCAGTCGCCGCACGACAGGTACGGCATCACGAGCACCTCGTCGCCCGGCGCGAAGCCGGAGTCTCCGGGCGCCATCACCACTTCGCCGGACAGTTCATGCCCCATCACGCGCGGATACGCGAGGAACGGCTGCGTGCCGCGGAAGATGTGCATATCCGTGCCGCACACGCCGATGCGGCGTACGCGCAGCAGCACCTCGCCCGGACCGGCCTCCGGCACAGGCTTGAAACCCAGCTGCAGGTCGCCGGGGGATTCGCATACCACGCACTTCATCTGACTCATGTCGTTGCCTTTCGTTTTGTATTCTATAAATTTAAAACATTTATAGTCGTAAAGCAATCGAAAACCACCATTCGCGGGTATGAAATTGAATAGCCGGCGCGGCCGCGCCGGCGCAGAAGGTCAGGCCAGGCAGTCCGGCCCGATGTCGCGCACGGATTGCACGCCCGTCAGGACCATGCTGGTGCGGATGTCTTTTTCGAGGATGGCGAGCAGGTTGCGCACGCCGGCCGCGCCGCCCGTCGCGAGCGCGTAGATGAAGGCGCGTCCGATCAGGACGCCGTCCGCGCCCAGCGCCAGCAGGCGGACGACGTCCAGGCCCGTGCGCACGCCGGAGTCGGCGAAGATCGTCAGGTCGCCCTTCACTGCCGCCGCGATGGACGGCAGCGCCTTCGCCGTGGACAGCGCACCGTCCAGCTGGCGCCCCCCGTGGTTCGAGACGACGATCCCGTCCGCGCCGAACGCCTTCGCGTCGCGCGCGTCGCCGGCGTCGAGGATGCCCTTGATGACCATGGGGCCCTGCCATTCGTCGCGGATCCACTGCAGGTCGCTCCAGCTGATGCCCGGATCGAAGTTGGCGGCCAGCCAGCCGATATAGTCCGCGAGGCCCGTCGCGTGGCCGCGGTACGCGGAGATGTTGCCCAGGTCGTGCGGCCGGCCGAACAGCCCGACGTCGAACGCCCAGCGCGGATGCAGCATCGCCTGCAGCACGCGGCGCAGCGGGCCGTGGCGGCCGCTCATGCCGGAATGGGCGTCGCGGTAGCGCGCGCCCGGCACCGGCATGTCGACGGTGAACACGAGCGTGTCGATGTTCAGCTCGCGCGCGCGGCGCAGGTAGTCGCGCATGAAGCCGCGGTCCTTCAGGACGTACAGCTGGCACCACAGCGGCTGCGACGATTGCGCCGCCACCTCGGCCAGCGGGCACACCGAGACGGTGGACTGGATGAACGGGATATTGCGTTCCGCCGCCACGCGGGCCGCCTGCACCTCGCCGCGGCGCGCATACATGCCGGCGAGCCCGATCGGGGCCAGCGCCAGCGGCAGGCCGCGCTTCACGCCGAACCACTCGGTCGACAGGTCCAGCGTTTCCGATCCCTTCAGCACGCGCTGGCGCAGGCTCACGGCCTGCAGATCGTCCACGTTGTGACGCAACGTCGACTCGGTGCCGGAGCCGCCGTCGAGGTAGTGGAACAGGAACGGCGGCAAGCGGCGGCGCGCCGCCTCGCGATAGTCGGTGGCGGAAGAAATGATCATCGGACGGCTTTACGTGTTCAGGGTGATGAAGCCGCCGTCGATCGGATAATCGGTTCCCGTGATGAAGGCAGCTTCGTTGCTGCACAAGTATAGCGCGAGCGCGGCCACTTCGTCCGGCCTGCCCATGCGGCCGATGGGTTGCGTCTTCGACAGCTGCTCGAACATCTCCGCTTCCCGGCCCGGATAATTCCGCGCGAGGAAGCCGTCCACGAACGGCGTGTGCACGCGGCCCGGCGAGATCGAATTGCAGCGGATGCCATCCTGCAGGTAGTCTTTCGCGACCGACAGGGTCATCGCCATCACGGCGCCCTTCGCCGTGGAGTACGCGAAGCGCTCCTTGATGCCGACCGAGCCCGCCACCGACGCCATATTGACGATGACACCGCCGCCGTTCGCGCGCAGTTGCGGGATCGCGGCGTGCAGACAGTTGTAGACGCCCTTGACGTTCACGCTCATGACGCGGTCGAAGTCTTCTTCGCTCGTCGTGTCGGCCTTGCCGATGTGGGCGATGCCGGCGTTGTTGACGAGGATGTCGAACGGGCCGATCGCGGCCATCAGCGCTTCCACGTCGGCCTGGCGCGACACGTCGCAGGCGTGCGAGGTGACGCGGCCGGCCTCCTCGCGGATTTCGCGCACCACCTGCAGGCAGGCGGCGTCGCTCAGGTCGACCACATGGACATGCGCCCCCTGGCGCGCGAACAGATGGGCGATCGCCTTGCCGATGCCGCTGCCGCCGCCCGTGATGACGGCCCTCTTGTCGTTCAATTCAAACACGTTTCGTGACTCCCATGGAAGATGGCGTGACGCGGGCTTCGCGGCTGGCCTGCCGCAGCGAGGCGCGCGCGAACCAGGCGATGACGACGAAGCACAGCAGCGGCACCGCATAGCCGTACTGCACGTTGTGCGTCACGTCGCTGACGAAGCCGAACAGCAGCGGCAGCAGCGCGCCGCCCACGATGGCCATGATGATCAGGCCGCTGCCCATGTCGGCGTGGTGGCCGGCGCCCTGCAGGCCCAGCGAGAAAATGGTGGGGAACATGATCGACATGAAGAACGCGATGCCGATCACCGCGGCCAGGCTGGCGACGCCGGTCGCGACCATCGCCACCGCCGCGAGCACCGTGCACGCCAGCGCGTACATCCACAGCAGCCGCGCCGGCGCCACGACGCGCATCAGGCCCGTGCCGACGAAGCGGCCGACCATGAACGCCATGCCGCAGCCCCATCCGAGGTAGTCCGCCGCAGTCACGGCCGACACGCCCGCCGACCGCGTGGCGTACAGGATGAAGAAGCTGAACACGCACACCTGCGCGCCCACGTAGAAGAACTGGGCGATCGCGCCGCGGCGGATCGACGGCACGGCCAGCGCCTCGCCGAGCGAACTCTTGGCCGGCGCATTGTCCGACCGGCCGCCGACTTCCGGCAGCTTCAGGAACCAGAACACGACGGCGATGGCGAGGATGACGAGCCCCAGCATCATGTACGGCCCCTTCACGCTGGCCGCTTCCGCCGCCAGTGCCGCCTGGCGCGCCGCTTCCGGCATCGCCGCGAGCTGCGCGTCGTCGGCGCCATGCACGAGGATCAGGCGCGCGCCGATGATCGGCGCCAGCGTGGCTGCGAGACCGTTGAACGACTGCGCGAGGTTGATGCGCTGGGCCGCGCGGTCCGGCCGGCCCAGCAGGGTCACGTACGGATTGGCGGCCGTCTCCAGGATCGTCAGGCCGCACGCGATGGTGAACAGCGCGGCCAGGAACACGATGTATTGCTGCGTGTTCGCGGCCGGGATGAACATCAGCGAACCGGTGGCGAACAGCAGCAGGCCGCAGATGATCGCCGCCTTGTAGCCCGCGCGGCGGATCAGGAGGCCCGCCGGCAGCGCCATCACGAAATAGGCGATGAACACGGCCGAATCCACCAGCGCCGACTCCAGCACGGTCAGGCTGAACGACCGCCGCAGGTGCGGGATCAGGATCGGGTCGAGATTATGGACGAACCCCCACATGAAAAACAGTGTGGTGATCATCACGAGGGAAAACCGGTACTGCCGCGTCGAGGGGTCCGTCATGTCTGCAAAGTCTCCATGTCGGCGCTTGTGCGCCTGCCGTGTGGGCGCTCGAGCGCCTTGTTTTTATTACAAACCACTTACAAACGATCAGCCGTCGATCAGCGCCTCGTTCCAGGCGTGGACGGTCTGTTCCTGCTCGCCCAGGCCTTCGATCCCGAGGCGCATGCGGTCGCCCGGTTCCAGGTAGACCGGATCCGGCTTCTGGCCGAGGCCCACGCCCGGCGGGGTGCCGGTGCTGATCACGTCGCCCGGCTGCAGGGTCATGAAACGGCTGATGTAGCTGACCAGGTGCGCGACGGTGAACACCATCGTGCGGGTATTGCCCGTCTGGTAGCGCTTGCCGTTCACTTCCAGCCACATGTCCAGGTTCTGCGGATCCGGTACTTCGTCGGTCGTCACGAGCCACGGGCCGACGGGGCCGAACGTGTCGCAGCCCTTGCCCTTGTCCCACTGGCCGCCCCGCTCCAGCTGGTATTCGCGTTCGGACAGGTCGTTCACGACGCAGTAGCCGGCCACGTAGTCGAGGGCGTTCGCTTCGTCGACGTAGCGCGCGCGCTTGCCGATGACGACACCGAGTTCCACTTCCCAGTCGCTCTTGACGGAACCGCGCGGCAGCACGACGGGGTCGTTGCAGCCGATGATCGAACTGGTCGCCTTCGTGAACAGCACGGGTTCCGCCGGCACGGCCATGCCCGATTCGGCCGCATGGTCCGAATAGTTCAGGCCCACGCAAATCAGCTTGCCGATGTCGGCGACGACGGGTGCGTAGCGGACCGGCTGTTCGACGACGGGCAGGCGGCTCGGGTCGACGTCCGACAGGCGGGCGATCGCACCGGCGGCCAGCTGGGCCGAGGTCAGGTCGGGCAGCACGCCGGACAGGTCGCGGATCACGCCGTCGGCGTCCATCAGGCCAGGTTTCTCGGCGCCCTTCGGGCCGAATCGCAGCAGTTTCATGGTATTCCTTTGTTACGGTGATATTGAAAGATCAAGCCGCCGGGACGGGCGCGGCCGGGTCCAGCAGGCCGGCATCCTTCAGCGCGGTCCACAGGCCGGCCGGCAGCGGCTGGGAAAACCAGTGCGCGTTGCGGCGCAGCTGATCGATGTTCTGGGCGCCGGGGATGCACGACACGACGGCCGGGTGGGCCATCGGGAATTGCAGCGCGGCGGACGGCAACGGCACGTCGAAGTCGCGGCAGACGGCGGCGATGGCGCGCACCCGCTCCACGACGGCCGCCGGGGCGTCCTCGTAATTGAATTTGTTCGTGCCCGCCAGGATGCCGGAGTTGAACGGCCCGCCGATCACGACGCGCGTCCCCTCCCGCGCGCAGCGGTCCATCAGCGGCGCGAGCGACGCCTGTTCCAGCAGGGTGTAGCGCCCGGCCAGCAGCACGCAGTCGAGCGCGCACACGTCCATGGCGTCGGCGATCACTTCCCACTCGTTGACGCCGAGGCCGAAGCCCTTGATCGCGCCCTCGTCGCGCAGCTGCGCCAGCGCGCGGAAGCCGCCGCCCTCGGTCAGCTGCTTCCAGTAGTGCGCATGGCGTTCGCCGTGGGTGACGCGGCCGATGTCGTGCACGTACAATATGTCGACGCGGTCCAGGCCGAGGCGCTGAAGGCTGTCATCGTGCGAGCGCATGATGCCGTCGTGCGTATAGTCGTAGTGCGGCCGGAACGGCAGCGGCGCCGCCCACCCGCATTCGCCCGGCTGCACGCCCGGATCGGGCCACATCAGGCGGCCGACCTTGGTGCTGATCACGTACTCGCCGCGCGGCCGCGATCGCAGCGCCGCGCCCAGGCGGTGTTCGGACAGGGTAAATCCGTAGTACGGCGCCGTGTCGAAATAGCGGATGCCCAGGTCCCAGGCGGCGTCGACGAGCGCGTACGCGTCCGCTTCCGCCATCGGGTCGAACAGCCCGCCGAGTTGCGCGCAGCCGAGTCCCAGTCGCGTGACGTTCATCTCAGGCTGCCTCATATCAAGCTGCCTTCAAGGGCAGGCAGCGCGGCCCGATCGGCTCGAACTGCTTGTACGTGAGGATGAATTCCTGGTGGCCCAGGTCTTCCGATTTCGTGCACTCGCCGTTCGCCACGCGGGCGACGAGGTCGACGATTTCGCCGCCGACTTCCTCGATGCTCGCATGGCCCGTGAGGATGCGGCCCGCGTTGACGTCCATGTCGTCCACCAGCCGTTCATACGTCGCCGGGTTCGCACACACCTTGATGACGGGAGAAATGGCCGAGCCGACCACGGACCCGCGGCCCGTCGTAAACAGCGTGACGTGCGCACCGCACGCGATCAATTCCACGATCTCGGCATTGTCCGAGATGTTTGGGAAGCCGAAGCGCGGTTCGCCGTCCGGCACCACGTCCAGCAGGTACAGCCCGCCGGTGGGCGGCTGGTCGCCCGGCTTGATGATCCCGCTGATCGGCGACGCGCCGCTTTTCGCGTAGGCGCCCAGCGACTTTTCTTCCAGCGTCGTCAGCCCGCCGTCCGCGTTGCCCGGCGCGAAACTGCCGTGGCCCATGATCGTGTAGTAGCGCGACGCCTTCTCGACCGTCCTGACGATCTCGTCGCCCAGTTCCGGCGTGACGGCGCGGCGCTTCATGTGGAATTCGCAGCCGACCAGTTCACCGGTCTCCTCGAACACGCAGGCGCTGCCCGCGGCGATCAACCGGTCGAACGCCGCGCCGACGGCCGGATTGGCCGTGATGCCGCTCGTGCTGTCGGAACCGCCGCAGATCGTCGCCACGACCAGTTCGTCGAGGCGCATCGGCACGCGCTCCTGGCGCGCCAGGTCGTCGACGGCCCATTGCACCCATTCGACGCCGCTTTTCACGCCGGAGCGCGTGCCGCCGACGTCCTGGATCGTGACCGTGTGGACGGGCCGGCCGCTGTCGGCGACGGCTTGCGCGACACCGTTCTTGTCGAAGCTCTCGCAGCCGAGCGACACGAGCAGCGCGGCACCCACGTTCGGGTGCGTCAGCACGCGGCGCATGATCGTGTCGGCGTATTCGTTCGGGTAGCAGCCGGGGAAGCCGATCAGGTGCACGGGCTGGCCGGGGAACGCATTCACGATCAGCCGCGCGACGTGGTGCGCGCATTCCACGAGATAGGCGACGACGACGACGTTGCGGATGCCCTTGCGCCCGTCCGCGCGCGGATAACCGGCCAGGGCGGCCAGGGTGATGTCGGTGGAGGTGGTCATGGTGCTTTGCTTCCGATGAAATGATGGCCGTCCTGGTCGAGCGTGAAGGTCGGGATGTAGTCGCTTTCCAGGTTGTGGGTGTGGATGTGCGCGCCGATGGCGACGGGCACCGTGGCCGTACCGATGATGGCGCCGTAGCGCAGCACCTTGTCGCCCGGGGCCAGGTCGTGCCGCGCGACCTTGTGGCCGAGGCGGACGTCGCCCGGGAGCGCGATCTCGCGGCCGTCGATGACGACCGTGGCGCCGGCCTTGAGGTCGACGCGCGCGATGAGGCAGTTATCCTCGCGCGACATGAGCAGCAGGCTGCCCGCCTGCGCTGGGGTGGTGCTGGACATGACGATCCTTTGCGGCTGACTTAAGTAACAGCATAATTGTATTCTATAAATTCAAAACATACGACTATTTGCTCTGCTGCACTGCAACACCCGAGGACCCGGGAAACGTGAGTATGTACGCGCAATAAATGTTACTCTTACGCAATTCCAAGCCTTCAGCTCAGTCATTTTCCCGTCATGCATCCCACGCTGCTCCTTCGTCTTGCGGCCCTGGCGCTCGCGTTCCTGTGCGCGCGCGCGCCGGCACAACATCTGCCGCTGAAGGCCTACGGCCAGGCCGAGGGCCTCGGCAACCTGTCCGTCACGGTGGCGTCCCAGGATGCCGCCGGCTATGTATGGATCGGCACGCAGAACGGCCTGTTCCGTTTCAATGGCACCGGCTTCCGCCGCTACGGTCCGGCGCAGGGCTTTCCCGACAAGATCGTGACGGCGCTGGTCGACGGCCGCGCGACGGGCATATGGGCCGGGACATACGAGAATCTATACCGGTTCGACGGCGGGCGGTTCCATTCCGTCCGGTTCGACGGCAAGCCGATCGAGGTCTGGCCGGGCCAGCCCATCGCCGCGACGGCGGACGGCCGTGTGCTGGTGGTGGCGCGCGACCGGCTCGTGGAGATCACGGCACGCGGCGACGTCCGCGCCTACTTTACGCCCGAACGGATCCGCGCCCACCCCGGACTGGCAACGATCCTGAGCATCCACGCCGACGCGGATGGCGCCCTGTGGATGGGTTGCGGCACGGCCCTGTGCAGCGTCGACCGCGGCCGCGTGACCGTCCGGGACGGCAAGGACGGATTGCCCGCGGATGCCTGGAGCAGCATCCTGCGTGATGGCGAGGGCACGCTCTGGGTGCGCAGCGCGACGCACGTCTTCGTGCTGCCGGCGGGCGCCGCGCGCTTCCAGGAGCGGACGCCGGCCGAGATCCGCAAGCGCCAGCTCATCACGGAGATGCGCCTGGACGCGGATGGCCGGGTGCTGACGAACGCCGACGACGGGCTGCTGCGCTGGCAGGACGGCCGGTGGCAGCTCTTCGGCCGCCAGAACGGCCTGGACGTCGGCGGCGGCGTCACCGCGATCCTGCAGGACCGCGAACGCGGCATCTGGCTGGGCACGCTGGGCCGCGGCCTCGTGCAACTACTCGGCTACGGGAACCTCGAAAACTGGACCAGGTCGCAGGGCTTGCCCAACGACGTCGTGATCTCGGTGCTGCGCGACCCTCGCGGCATCCTGCACGTCGGCACGCGCTCCGGCCATGCCTGGCAGGTGCCCGGCGAACGCCGCTTCCGCACCGACCCCCCCAGCCCGCGTACGCGACGCAGGAATGGGGCAGCATGGCGTTCGACGCGGACGGCCACCTGTGGGCGGGCACCTACGGCGGCGCCCTGCTCCGGCGCACGCAGGAGGACGGCAGGACCGCGCTGGTCGCGCGGCGGCCGCCGATCAACCAGGTGCTGGCGGACGGCGGCCGCGTCTGGATGGCCACGGAAGCGGGCATGCAGGTCTTCCCCGCGACGGCGCCCCTCCCCGCCGTCGGTAACGAACCGGCCACCGATGCGGTGACCGACGGCTGTACCGACGGGCGCGGCCATCTGTGGTTTGCCGGGATGAGCGACGTCAGGCGTTTCGACGGACGGGACTGGGAGACCCGGTCGTACGACGCGGCGCTGGGCGGTGCCGAAATCCTCAGCCTGGTCTGCGCGCGCGACGGCAACCTGATCGCGACTACGCACGACGGCGTGTGGCGGCTGCAGCACGGCGGCCACGCGACGCGGATCGATGCGCCGGTGTTGCGCGACCGGTATATCCTGAACGCCCGCGAAGACAGCCGCGGCTGGCTCTGGGTCGCGCTGGACGTGGGCTTCGCGGTATGGAACGGCAGGCACTGGCGCACGCTGGACCAGACGCAGGGCCTGGCATGGAACGATTCGAACGGCCGCGGCACGTACGAAGACCGGGACGGTTCGATCTGGCTCATCACCAGCAACGGCCTGTCGCACGTGCTTCATCCGGAACGCCTGTTCGCGTCGGCGCTGCGCCAGCCCGTGATCGAAGAGGCGCTGCGCGGCAACGGTCCACTGCCGGTGGGCGACGCGCCGTTGCCCTGGCGGGCGGACCAGATCGTGTTCCGCCTGGCCCACCTGCAGTTCGACCAGGGCCGGAGCTGGCACTATCGTTTCCGCCTGCTCGGCGTCGACGACGAGTGGAACGACACGGTGCAGCCGGAAGTGCGTTACGCGGCGCTGCCGGGCGGCCGGTACCGCTTCCAGGTCGCCGCCGTCGACAACGCCACCGGCGAGCAGTCGGCGCCGGTGGAACTGGCGTTCACGATCGCCCCGCCATGGTGGCGCAGCGTCCCGTTCTACGTGCTGTGCGCCCTCGGCGTCGCGGGCGCATTCGTCGCGCTCCACCGCCTGCGCCTGCGCGCGCACCGGGCGCGCGAAGATAAGCTCACGGCGCTGGTGCGCGAGCGTACGCACGAGCTGGAACAGTCACGCGAGGAAATGCGCCTGCGCGCGCTGAAGGACGGGCTGACCCAGTGCTGGAACCGGGTCGCGATGATGGACATCGTCGAGCGCGAAATCGAAAAATGCGCGCGCTCGGGCGCAGGCTTCGCGCTCGTGCTGCTGGACCTCGATTACTTCAAGCGCGTCAACGATACGCACGGCCACCTGGCGGGCGACGCGGTGCTGGTCGAAACGGCGCGCCGCCTGCGCGCGGCCGTGCGGCCCTACGACGCGGTGGGCCGCTACGGCGGCGAGGAATTCGTCGTGGTCCTGCCCGGCCTGAACCTGCCGGCCGACACGTCCCGCATCGACGCCCTGCGCGCCGTCGTGCGCGGCGAACCCGTCGACATCGGCGACGGCAACACGCTGGCCGTCACCGCCAGCTTCGGCGTCGTCGCCTTTACGCCCGGCACCCCGCCCGATCCGGTCGCCCTGCTCGGCCGTGCCGACGAGGCGCTGTACCGGTCGAAACACGCGGGCCGCGACCGCATCAGCTACGCGGATTGATCCGCCGCGGCCGCCCGACTAGGCTTCGGCCGCGGCCTGGGCCAGCGCGACGAACGCATCGACGAGCGGGCCGCCGCCCTCGGCATGGCGCGCGAGCAGCATCGCCGTGGTGGCGTCCGGGTCGGCGAGCGGCCGGTAGACGACGCCTTCCATGTGGATCCCTTCGAATGAGCTGGGCAGCACGGAAATACCGCAGCCGGCGGCGACGAGGCCGATGATCGTCGACGGCTCGCCTGCCTCCATCGCGATGTGCGGCGTGAAACCCGCGGCGCGGCACAGGTCGAATATCTGGTGGTAGATGCCGGTGCCCGTTTTTTCGGGGAAGACGACGAACGCCTGGTCGGCCAGGTCCTTCACCGCGATGTGCTTTTTCCGCGCCAGCGGCGCGTCGGCCGGCAGCACGAGCAGCAGCGGATCCTGGCGCAGCATCGTCAGCGCGACCGCGCGCGGCAGCGGCATGGGGCCCGGCCGCACGAAGCCCACGTCCAGTTCGCGCGCCTCGATCTTCGCGAGCTGCGGCTGCGTGGGAATCTCGACGAACGTCAGCCGCACGCCCGGATACTGCTGGCGGTAGCGCCGCACGACGCGCGCGAACAGCGGCGTGAACGGCGTGGAAAACGTGAACCCGACGCGCAGCTCGCCCGCTTCGCCCAGGTGCGCGCGGCGCGCGGTCTCCTTGGCCTGTTCGGACAGTGCCAGCATGCGCCGCGCGTCGGCGAGGAACAGCCGCCCCGCTTCCGTCAGCAGCACGCGCCGCCGGTTGCGCTCGAACAGCCGCGCGCCGATCTCGTGCTCCAGCGCCTGGATCTGCTGGCTCAGCGGCGGCTGGCCGATGTGCAGCCGCTCGGCCGCGCGCGTAAAGCTCAGCTCCTCCGCCACGGCCACGAAGTAACGCAGGTGCCTGAGTTCCATCTTATATTTTCAAACGATAAGTAACGCCACAAATATATATTGGACAGTCGTATCCCGCAATCCTACGATGGCCCCATGACCAATCGAACCAACCGCGCCCTGTTCTTCGGCGGCTTTTCCTGCTTCGCCCTGCTGTATTGCGTGCAGCCGCTGATGCCCCTGCTGGCGCACGATTTCGGGCTCACGCCCGCGCAAAGCAGCCTGTCGCTGTCGCTCTCGACGGGCGCGCTGGCCGTGTCGCTGCTGTTCTCGTCCGTCCTCTCCGACCGGCTGGGCCGCAAGACCATGATGGTCGTGGCGCTCGTCGTGGCCGCGCTGATGACGGTGCTGGCCGCGAGCGCGCGCACGTATCCGCAGCTGCTGGCGGCGCGCACTCTGCTCGGCTTCGCACTGGGCGGCATGCCTGCCGTCGCGATGGCTTACCTGAGCGAGGAAATCGAGCCGGCGTCGCTCGGCGTGTCGATGGGCCTTTACATCAGCGGCAACGCGTTCGGCGGCATGGTCGGCCGGGTGCTGGCGGCCGTGCTGTCCGACTTCGTGTCGTGGCGCGCCGCGTTCGCCGTGATGGGCGTCGCGGGCCTGCTGGCGGCGTGGGAATTCTGGCGCAGCCTGCCGGCGTCGCGCAACTTCCGGCCGTCGTCGGGCGGCGTGCCGGCGCTGCTGCACGGCCTGCGCGGCCACTTCGGCGACGCCGGCCTGCCCTGGCTGTTCGCCCTGTCGTTCCTGCTGATGGGCTGCTTCGTGAGCGTGTACAACGTGATCGGCTTCCGGCTGCTGGGCGCCCCGTTCGGGCTGCGCCAGAGCGTGGTCGGCGGGATCTCGCTGCTGTACTTGCTGGGCATCTTCAGTTCTGTCTGGGCCGGCCGCCGCGCCGACCGCCTGGGCCGGCGCCACGTGCTGTGGACCGTGATGGGCACGATGCTGGCGGGCCTGCTGCTGACCATGGCCCACAACGTCGCCGTCATCGTGGCCGGCATGGCGGTGTTCACGTTCGGCTTCTTCGCGTCGCACTCGATCGCCAGCAGCTGGGTGGGCCGGCGCGCCCGCACGCAGCAGGCGCTCGCCTCCGCGCTGTACCTGTGCTTCTATTATCTCGGCTCCAGCCTCGTGGGCTGGCTGTGCGGCGTGCTGTGGGAACACGGCGGCTGGGGCGGCGTCGTGGCGCTGCTGGGCGTGCTGCTGGGCGCCGCCGTGCTGATCGCGCTGCGCCTGCGCCGGCTGGAACCGGTCGGGCAGACGCTGGCGCCGGCGTGACGATCCGCCTCCCCTGCCCCGGCCGGGCGGATGGCGCCGGGCTGTTACGATAGCGAACCGTCACCCTGGACCGCTACCGCCATGTTCACCCGCATCCACCACGCCGCGATCATCTGCGCGGACTACGCACGATCCCGACACTTCTACGTGGAGGTGCTGGGCTTGCGCATCGTCGCCGAAAACTACCGCGCGCAACGCGACTCCTGGAAGCTGGACCTGGCGCTGCCGGACGGCTCGCAGGTCGAGTTGTTCTCGTTCCCGAATGCGCCCGCACGCCCGTCGTATCCGGAAGCGTGCGGCCTGCGGCACCTCGCGTTCGCGGTCGCTGACCTGGAGGCCTGCAAGCAGCATCTCGAAGCGCACGGCGTCGCCGTGGAACCGGTACGCACGGACGAATTCACGGGCAGGCGCTTTACCTTCTTCGCCGACCCGGACGGCCTGCCGCTGGAGCTGTACGAGACCTGATCCCGGCCCGCGCAGCTACAGGTAATGCGCCCCGCCCTGCCAGACCAGCTGGAGTCCGGTCACGAGCAGGCAGGCCTGCGAAATCCGGTAGAACCACACGAGGTTGATCCGGCCCTGCAGCCAGATGCCCAGCTTCACGCCCAGCGGCACGAGCGGCGCCAGGACGAAGCTGGTGCCGAGGTTGTCGAGCGACAGCTGGCCCAGCCATGCGTACGGGATCAGCTTGACCGCGTTGACGACCGCGAAGAACACGCTGATGGTGGCGACGTAGCGCACCTTGTCCATCCGCTGCGGCAGCAGGTAGACCATGGCGGGCGGTCCGCCGGCATGGGCGAGGAAGCTGGTCAGGCCCGAGACCGCGGACCAGAATGTGCCTTTCGCCACCGAGGGGCCGGCCTGGCGCTGGTGCGCGGCCAGGCCCAGCACGTTGTTGACGGTGAAGGCCACCGCGATGCCCCCGATCAGGATGCGGATGACGTCCTCGCCCAGCATGCCGAACGTGAGGAAGCCCGCGACGATACCGAGCAGGGCGCCGGGCAGCATGATGCGCAGCGTCGGCTTGTCCCACTTGCCGAAATAGGCGCCCAGGCCGACGAGATCCATCAGGCACAGCACCGGCAGCAGGATCGCGGCCGCCTGGACCGGCGAAATCGCCAGCGCCATCAGCGGCACGCCCACGCCGCCCAGCACGCCGCCGAAGCCTCCTTTCGAGATGCCGGTCAACAGGACGGCCGGCACGGCGACGGCATAGAACAAGGGGTCGGCGATCAGCATGGCGACGTTCGTGTGGTTGCGGGACGTGCACGATACCACCTCGGCTGGCTGGGCTGTGGACGTGGCAATCTGTCAAGCCTTATTTTGTTAGCTATGTATTAACTGCCCGACACTCCGACCAAAAGCTTGAGATTGATCATATTCTTTTGTTAATTCGAATTGATCGACATCGGAGGCAATTCCATGACCAGGCTGTTTCGCATCGCGTGCGCTGTCGCTGTCGTCGCCGGCGCGTCAGGATGTTCGGGCGTTCGTGTGTACGATGGCCCACAGGAGAACAATGCCATCACGGGCATTCCGTTCTACATCAAGAAGCCCGTGCAGGTGCAGGAGACGACGCGCGTGGAAACGGACTGGAAGATCCGGTTCTCCATTGCACTCAACGACAACCCCAGATCGACGCTCGACTATCCGCCCGATGGCGACGTTCTCGTTCACTGCGTCGACCGCGATCGCCTGAAAAAGGCCGTACGGGAGATCGTCGACGAGGTACAGAAGGAAACGACACTGGAAGGAACGCGCCTGGCCATCGCGAGCAGGACCAGCCGGCTCGAGAAGCTCGACCCCGTCATCCCGTGCGACGAAGTGGTCGCCAATACGGTAAAAACCGAGATGCGCGTGGACAGAAAAGCGCACTACATCAAGAACGTCATTCCACTGTTAGGTTCCGGCAGTGCCACCTTCAAGTTCAATGCGGATGGCACGCTCACCGAGGCGACGAACTCGATCACCGACAACACGGGATCGACGCTGCTCGGACTGCTTCCAATAAAAGAGAAACTCATCTCGCAATGGAAGGTCAATACCACGCCTGCCGACGCTGCATTCGTCAAGGAATTGCGGAACAAGAAGAAGGCGGAAGTCCTGATAAGCGTGATCGTCACGCTCACACCCAGCCAGAAGGTTTATGTGCTGCACTCCGAGACCGCGGCCCCCGACGCGCTTCCGACATCATTCGCTCCGCTGTCGCTCGCCGATGCGAGAGCGGGCCGCAATGGCGTCCAACTGATATCGTCTGGAGAGCCGAGCGACAAGCCGGCCGAAAAAGCCGATACGAAATCGTTCAAGATCCAGGGTTCGATTACGCCGCCCGACACCACGGCAGAATAGGTTGATGGTCATGCCGGCAGCGCCGCCACCAGCTGCCGGATCAGGTTCTTCACGGCAGGCGCTCCTTCGCTGCGGCGGAAAATGGCGGCCAGTTCCGACGTGACGGGTTCGCCGGCCAGCGGCTTGTAGACCACGTCGGGCAGCACCAGCGTCGTGGCCACCACGTCGGGGACGACCGCGACGCCCTTGCGCAAGGATACCTCAGTCAGCACCGTCAGCAGATTGCCCGGCGCCGAGACGATGCGCGGCTCGAAGCGCCCGCGCCGTCCCACTTCGCGCGTACCGAGGTCCTGTTCGGGCACGACGAAATCGTCGTCCTCCAGCGCCTGCGCATCGACCGCGGCGGCGCCGGCCAGGCGGTGGCTGGCCGGCAGCGCGATGCAGAAGCGGTTGCGCTGCAGGACGTGCACGCGCAATTCGTCCGGGAGCGCCATCGGCAGGCGCACGAAGCCGATATCGACGTGGCCCTCCGCGACGAGGCCCGGCAGCCGCCCCATCGGCTGTTCGTTCGCCTGCAGCTGGACATCGGGCCACTCGGTGCGAAAGCGCCGCATCTGCCGTTGCAGAATGCCGGCCAGGGCGGCGGAGCCCACGTAGCCGATCACGATCCTGCCGAGCTCGCCGCGACCGGCGCGGCGGCCGACACCGACGGCCTGGTCGAACCGCAGCAGGCTGGCGCGCGCCTGCTCGAGGAACAGCTCGCCGGCCGCGGTCAGGCCCACGCTGCGCTTGGTCCGCTGCAGCAGCCGCGCCTGCAGCGTCCGCTCGATTTCCTGGATCTGCACGGTCAGCGTGGACGGGGCGATGCCCAGCCGTTCGGCGGCGCGCGCGAAATGCAATTCTTCGGCCACCGCCACGAAATAGCGGAAATGTCGCAGCTCCATCCGTCTCCAGGCATGAGTATTCGATGAAACCGAATTATTTCACGTTTTGCCGTTAATGAACGAAATTACCGGCTGCGGTGTAATGCAGTTTTCACCGACCTCAGGAGCCCCCGCGATGCCCGCCGATTCCCCGCCACGCCCCTCGTCGATGCCCCTGCTGCTGACGGCCTCGCTGGGCTGCGCCGTCACGGTCCTCGACACGAACGTGGTCGGGATCGTCCTGCCGACCATCGCGCGCGAGCTGGCCGCGACGTTCGCCGACATCGAATGGGTCGTCAGCGCCTACCTGCTGTGCTTCGCGGCCCTGCTCCTGCCCGCTGGCGCCATCGCTGACCGGGCCGGGCGCAAGCGCGTGCTGCTGCTGGGCCTCGCCATCTTCGCCGCGGCCTCCCTCGCGTGCGGCGCCGCCCCCGGCGCGCGGACGCTCTACCTCGCCCGCGCCGCCCAGGGCGTCGGCGCGGCCTTCCTGCTGGCGCCGTCGCTGGCCGTGATCGGCCATGCGTTCCACGGCGAGCGGGAGCGCGCCCGCGTATGGGCATTCTGGGGCACGATCATGGGCCTGACGATGGTGTGTTCGCCGCTGATCGGCGGCGTCATCAGCCGCTGGCTCGGCTGGCGCTGGGCGTTTTTCGTCAACCTGCCCGTGTGCGCCGGGCTGGCGCTCGCCGTCCTGCGCCACGTGCCGGAGTCGCGCGGCGCAGCGCAGCGGACGCTCGACGTGCCGGGCATCGTCCTGTTCGCGGCGGCCATGTTCGCCTTCACGTGGACCCTGATCTCCGGCCCCGCCGAGGGCTGGACCAGCCTGGCCGTGCTGGCGCGCGCCGCGGCCGCGCTGGCCCTGTTCGCGCTGTTCCTCGCCACCGAGCGCCGGGTCCGCGCGCCGATGCTCGACCTGTCCCTGTTCGCGCAGCGGCGGTTCGTCGGCGCCGTCGCGGCCATGCTGGCCTATGCGTCCTGCGCCCAGGTGATGGCCTCCCTGCTGCCGCTCTACCTGCAGAATGCGCGCGGCGCCACGGCGCTGGAAGCCGGCGTCGGCATGCTCCCCTTCGCCCTCGCGATGCTGCTGCTGCCGATGGCCGGACGGCGCCTGGCCGCGTTCATGCCGGGCTACCGGATCCTCACGCTCGGCTTGATGGTCGTCGCGGCCGGGAACCTCGTCATGATGTGGGCGGCGCAGATGCCGGGCAACCGGCTGCTGGACGGTATCGGCATGGCGATCCTCGGCGCGGGCGGGGGCCTGCTGAACGGCGAGACGCAGAAGGCGATCATGGGCACCGTCCCGCCGGAACGGGCCGGCATGGCCTCCGGCATCAGCACCACGTCACGCTTCTGCGGCATCCTGCTGGGCTTCGCCGGCATCGGCGCCGTGCTGGCGAGCGGCACGCGCGCGGCCCTGCTGGCCGGCGTGTCGCAAGCCGGCGTGACGATCGCACCGGACCTGGTCGAACGGGTGATCGCGGGCGACGCGGGGGCCCTGCCGGCCGGGCTGGCCGGGCTGCTGCGGCGCAGTGTCGAATCCGGGTTTGCGCATGGCTTCCTGGCGGCCGGGGCCGCGGCGGCGCTGGCGAGCGCGGTCGTCGTGCGCTGCATGCGCGCGCCGACGCCGCGCTGACGTCAGTCCCGGCGCCCGCTTGCGGCCGCGTAAGGACCGACCACCACGCCCACGAATCCGCCCGCCTTCTGCGTCGACAGGAAGCGGATATCGAGCTTGTCGGCCAGGGTCGTCGTCGTATCCCCGTCGCGGTAGCGGTAGTTGGCGTCGCCGCCGTTCATGTCCATGACGAGTTCGACCCGTTTGGACGCGACCGGCTTGCTGGCGACCAGCGTCTCCTTGCCGCCCTCCGTCTTGTACAGGGCCACCACGTTCTTGCCGGCGCTGCGCGTCAGGCCGAGGAACACGTGGTTGTCGTCGTTCTGCATGGCGACGAGGCCCGCACGGTCGCCATCGTGTTGCGGCACGAAGTCGACGACGGTCGATACGGTGGCGACGTGGTGCTGCTGGCGCCGGCCGACGAAGGCGGGCACGGCGCGCAGGTCGCCCAGCGGCGCGCCGGCACGCAGCGCCAGTGCGCCGCGTTCGACGGTGTACAGCGGCGCACGCGGAATGCGGATGCCGATCCATGCCGAGGACAGCGGGCCGTCGAATTCGTCCACGTACGCGAAGTTGCCGCTGGTGGGCACCGGCGCGGGCGGTTGCGCCGGCAAGGCGGGCTTCGCGACGGCATACGGTACCGTCTTGCCCTGCTCGAGGATCAGCGGCCAGCCATCTTTCCAGTCGACCGGCAGCATGAAGGTTTCGCGCCCGATGTTAAAGAAATTGCCCGGATAAGGCCGCGTCGCCAGGAAGACGGCCCACCATTGCCCGTTCTGCGTCTGGACGAAATCGGCGTGGCCGGCCGTGGTGACGGGATGCGGACGTTTCGGATCCAGGTCGCGCTGCGTCAGGATCGGATTGACGGGCCCCGGCGCATAGGGCCCCGTGACGGCGTCGGACCGGAGCACGACTTCGGAGTGGTTGTCGGCCGTTCCGCCTTCGGCACAGATGAGGTAGTAGTGGCCGTCCTTCTTGAAGATGTGTGGCCCCTCGATCCAGATCGGCCGCTTGTCGGGCGCCACGCCGCCGTCGACGAGGACCTTCGGCTTGCCGGCGAACTGCAGCGTGCGCGGATCCAGCTCCGCGAGCCAGATCGCCCGATGGCCGTCGTAGCGCGGCTGGCCTTCCGGGGCATTGTTGTACACGACATAGAGCTTGCCGTCATCCCAGACGAGGGATGGATCGATGCCTTGCAAGCCCCGGATCGTGACCGGCTGCGACCACGGACCGGCCGGATCCTTCGCCGTGATGACGAAGTTCCCCGTGCCGCCCGGGCAGCTCGAACACGTGGTGACGATGTAGAACGTGCCGTCGTGGTAAGAGATGTCCGGAGCATAAATGCCCTGCGACGCGCGCACGCCGGTGAAATCGACCTGGCCGGGGCGGTCGAGCGCGTTGCCGACCTGCGTCCAGTTGACGAGATCCTTGGAGCGGAAGACGGGCAGTCCCGGGAAATTCGTGAACGAGGAATTCACCAGGTAATAATCGTCGCCCACACGCGTGATCGACGGGTCGGGGTAATAGCCGCTCAGGATCGGGTTGACGAACTCGCCGGCACGCGGTTGGACGTTTTCCTGGGCCCGGCCCTGGTAGGAAAAACGCTCGAAGCGCGCGACGGGCGCGTCTGCTGCAACTGCCGGCGCCATGGAAGAGGCGGCACCCAGGGCCAGTGCGCCCAGGAGGAACATGGCCCGTGCGGAATATTTTTTCATGTGGATCGAGCTCCCGATGGTGGACCAGCCTGGTGCGCTGTTCCGGTTCTTGCGTGGGGGCCACTCTATGTCAACTAATTATCCAAAACCAATGCTTTGTTTGGATCGATTAATACATGAACGGTATCGATCGGGTACCCGGGCGCCATCCGTACCGAACTGCCCTACCAGCGCCACGAGTCGATCGACCTGCTGCTGCAGGCTGTCCGCGGCAGCCGCCGCTTCCTTCACAAGCGTGCGCAATGCGCAGAACGGGGCGGGAATCTGCTCGATCGAGTCCGGCGCGCTCTGGCCTCTACCGGTGGCGTGGAGCGCGGGTGCCGCTGACCTCTACATGAAGGGCAACGAGAAACTCGAGAGCGCACATGCCCATCAAGTCTCGACGACTGTTCACTACGCGTTGCCGCAACGCACCATGCTGTACGTTGCGGCCGTGCACCAGCGTGCCAGCCACGGCAGCACTGCACGGATCAACGGGAACATGGGCCCAGGCAGCGGTTCAAGCAATATGCTCCAGTCGATCGTTCGGCTCCGCCTCAGTACGCGTTTCTGATGTACGACGCCGGCGCGGAAGTCGACCAAAGCCGGTCACAGGTACTCGACGTTGCCGTCGACACTGATCGACTGCCCCGTGATGTGCGCCGCGGCCGGTGAAGCGAGGAACAGCGCCATCGCCGCAACGTCCTGCGCCGTCACCATGCGGCGTAACGAGATCTTCTTCAAGTACTCGTTTCGCATCTCGTCGGCGGTGACGCCAAGTGCCTGTGCCCGCGCCGCGATCACGCCCTCCATGCGGGGGCCTTCGACGACACCGGGCAGGATGGTATTGACGCGGATTCCCACCGGCCCCAGCTCCATCGCGAGCGATTTCATCAACCCCATGATGGCCCATTTCGTCGAGGCATACGGCGTACGATAGGGGTAGCCGAGCCTGCCGGCTACCGACGAGATGGCGATGATGCTCGCGTTATCGGAAGATTGCTTGAGTGCCGGGACGGCGTGCTTCAGGAAATAGAATTGGCTGTTCAAGTTGGTGTCGATCGTTCTTTCCCAATCCCCGGTGGCGATGTCTTCGACCGCCGCGGTAGGGCCGGCGATGCCGGCATTGTTGATCAGGACATCGATGCCGCCAAGCTTCTCCAGCGCTTGCGCGATGACGTGCTCGACCTCGTCCGCCCTGGCGACGTTGGCCAAACCGGTGAAACAGTCGGGATGTCGTGCCTGCATCGATTGCAGGGCCACAAGGTCGACGTCACACACGAAAACGGCGGCCCCCGCTTCAAGAAATGCTTCGGCAACGGCAGCGCCGATGCCGGCAGCCGCGCCCGAGATGAATACCCGCAGTCCCGCTTGGGGTTGTAAGAGTTGAAAAGTCTTCATGGCTGTACGGTTGTTCGAAGAACGCCTGGATCGCCAGGCCGCATGAAACGACTAGATGACGAGTCCGCCGGAGACCTCGATCACGGCGCCGTTGATATAACTGGCTTCGTCGGACGCCAGGAATGCGTACAGATTGGCCACTTCTTCCGGCCGGCCCAGGCGCCGCAGAGGAACCTGGCTGCGCATCTTGTCCAGGACCTCGTCGGGCACCGTGGCGATCATCGGCGTCTCTACAAAACCAGGGGCGATCGCATTGACACGGACGCCCTTGGGGCCCAACTCGCGGCTCCATGTCTTCGTGAAACCAATGACGCCGAACTTTGCCGCTGAATAATTGGTTTGACCAAAGTTGCCGTAGATGCCAACGATGGAGCTCGCGTTGAGAATCACGCCCTTCCCTATGGCAGCCATGCAGTCCGCCACTGCCTGCGACAAGAAAAAAACGGCCCGCAGGTTGACGTCGATGACGTCGTCGAACTGCTGCTCCGTCATCTTTTGCAGGCGCGCGTCGCGGGTAATACCGGCATTATTGACCAAGGTATCGATCCGTCCGTATTTCTTGCACACGAATCTGACGAGCGTTTCGATGTCGTCGCGCGAGGTCACGTCGACCGCGTACCCCTCCGCCGTACTCCCACCGGCGCGGCATTCCGCAGCCACGGCGGCAACGCCAGCCGCATCCAGGTCGCACGCGATAACAGTCGCGCCTTCCCGTGCGAATTTCAGGGCAGTCGCCTTGCCGATACCCTGCGCGGCTCCGGTGATGATGGCGACGTTGTCAAGTAGTTTCATCGTATTCCTCAATGTTCAATCATCGGGAGGCTGCCGAATGGCGACGCTCCCGCTTTCAATGGCTCAAGCACGAGCCTCCAATCCGACCGCCACGCCGGACTCCTTGGCGAACGCGATGGCCAACAGTGGCACCAGCAGCAGCCCCAGGATGGCGGCGACCAAGATCACCAGGAAGCCGGATTCACTTCGTCCCGTCGCCGACTCCGCCATACCGAACAGATAGGGGCCGGCGAAACCGCCCAGCAAGCCGACCGTGTTGATGAAGGCGAGTCCGGCCGCAGCCTGGATTCCGCTCAAACGCTTCATCGCGATGCTCCAATAGGACGGAAGGACGCCGCCGGCAAAGAATGCGGTCACGGCGAGCAGCAGCACCTTGCCCACCAGGCTGGCAGTCAGGATGAAGGCGGCTGCACCAAGGACCAGTCCGAAACCCAACGCGCCCAGATAGCGCGCATCGCTGGCGACGCGGCGATGAATACGCGGCAGTACCAGTACGCCGAGCAGGAAGCCCAGGCCGACGCTCGCGGACAACAACCCGACCACAAGGGGAGAATCGAACTTCATCTGGCTGATCATTGCCGGGGCAAAGAAGTACAAGCCAACGAAGGCGACCTGGTTCAGGAAGTAGATCAGGCCGATGAGGATCGTCGTCGGACGTTTGATCGCCGCCACCCAGTCGCTGGAGAAATACTCGGCATGTTGCGGCACGTCGGCCAGCGCCTGGTTCTCCAGCGCGGCCGATTCATCCTTGTTCAGCCAGGCAGCTTCGCTTGGGCGATCCGGCATCTTGAAATACAGCACGATGCCCAACAGGATGCTCGGGATGCCTTCGACCAGGAACATCCACTGCCAGCCATGCAGGTCGCCATGGCCATCCAGCTGCAGCAACGCACCACCGATCGGATTTCCCAGGAGCAGTGCCAGCGCTGGCGCGGTGTAGATCCACCCGATGGCGACTGGCCTGTCAGCCGTCCCGAACCACAGCGTCACCATGTACATCAACGCGGGGAACAGGCCGGCCTCCGCGATACCCAGCAAGACACGCATGATGTAGAACGACCGCTCGCCGGCGACGAACATCATGCCGACGGACAGGATGCCCCACGATACGGCGATCCGCGCAATCCAGCGGCGCGGGCCGATACGATGCGCCAGGAGGTTGCTCGGCACCTCCAACAGGGCGTAGCCGAGGAAGAAGATGCCGGCGCCCAGGCCGTAGGCAGCTGCACTGATACCGACGTCCGCTGCCAGGTGCACTTTCGCGAGCGCGACATTGGTGCGGTCCAGAAAGGACATGAAATAGATCGCGCACATGAGCGGAATCAGTTTCAGGAACGCCTTCCTCGTGGCTCGTCGATGCAATTCGTTGGGAAGGCTTGGAATCTGGTTCATGATGTCTCCTTGGATATGCTGGTTTTATTCTGCGCTGTCCGAGCAGGCTCAGGAATACAGGCCGGCATTACCCTTCAGGCCCAACATCTCCCGCGCCTCGTCGGGCGTGGCGATCTCGAATGACAGTTCCTCGAGAATCCGCTTGATCTTGCCGACCTGCTGGGCGTTGGTCTCGGCCTTGGTGCCCTTGCTCAGGTAGACGCTGTCCTCCAACCCCACCCGCACGTTTCCGCCCATGATCGCGGCCATCGTTACCAGCGCCATCTGGTGGCGCCCCGCGCCCAATACGGAGAACTGATAATTCTCCCGGCCAAAGAGCCGGTCCGCCGTGTTGCGCATGATCGTCATGTTTTCCGGATCGGGGCCGAGTCCCCCAAGGATGCCGAAGGCGGCCTGGATGAAGAACGGCGCCTTCACCAATCCCTGTTCCACGAAATAGGCCAGGTTGTAGAGATGGCCGACGTCATAGCACTCGAATTCGAAGCGCGTGCCATGCTGGCCCAGCTCCTGCAGGATACGTTTGATGTCGTCGAAACTGTTCTTGAAGATCGTGCCCTCCATGCCCAGCACGAAGTCCTGCTCCCAGTCGTAGCGCCAGGAGGTGATTTTCGAGGCGATTGGATGAATGGAGAAATTCATTGTGCCCATGTTCAAAGAGCACATTTCCGGCTTGGCGAGACGCGGGTAGGCCAGGCGCTCATCTAGCGTCATGCGCGTACTGCCCCCGGTGGTGATGTTGATCACCGCATTCGTGCGCCGTGCGATTTCCGGCACAAATTGTTCGAACACAGCGGGTGCGGGCGTCGGACGACCGTCCTGCGGATCACGGGCATGCAGGTGGATGATTGCCGCGCCCGCCGATGCGGCATCAATGGCGCTGTCGCGAATTTCCTCAGGGGTAATCGGCAGGTATTCCGACATGGACGGAACGTGCGTGGCACCGGTGATGGCGCAGGAGATGATGACTTTTCTGGTCGGCTTGCTCATGAATATTTTCCTGCCATGTGGATGGCGTTCTCGATGCCGGCAGCACACACGTCTCTCGAGAACGAGGCAATAGGAACCCCTCCCGGGAAACGAATGGGATGTACGCGGCGTGTCTCTGGTTTCTGATAAAGAAGCCCGCCTGCGCGGAGCTCCCGGGTTATGGACCAACAATAGTTAGCCGGCTTACGTCAAGTTGCCTTGCTCAACGACTTCAGCTCTTTCTTCACAAACCGACGGCACGGCATGCCACAGTTCCGATCTGATCTTTTCCAGCGGCGGGAGCGGAGACGGCTGGCGTTGACGATCCTGCATCCATTGCCGTATCCGCTCCTTGGGTGATTGATTGACGTCGTCCATGATCGAGTGGATTGATGATTCAGATGACGGGCGCGTTTTGCTGCTTGCCTTGCGCGCCCATGCCCTGTTCGCCCATGACCCGGGCGACCACGGAATAACGCGACCATATGTAATCGTTTGCCACTGCCGCCAGCAGGCACGGCGCCGCGGCCAACAACCATCCGCAGGCAGGAGTGCTCCCGTCCACCTCCCGCTCCGACTGTTGCCAATCCCTGATGTCCACGTCGCTGATCATGCTGGTTCACCTCTTGCCGCCTAGCGGCTGTCTCCGGTTGCTGATAATGCTAGTGTCCTCAAAACGCTCCTGGAAAACTATGTATGACTGCACACATTCAATGGGTTCAAAGTGTGCGGTTATGACATTGCTGGTCCAGGCGGTGCATATCAAGATTGCGAGCCGACTCATTGCAGTTCTCGCCACAAATAGCCCGGGAAAAACGGGAAAGGTCGTGCGCAGCGCGACCAGGAGACGAGCCACTGCGCGTCTATCCTGGAACACGTTGCGAGAAAGGTTACGCAGGCAACGATCGGGTGGCGCGCGCACGCGCCACCGGCGCGATAGCGGACCGGTGCCCCGGCGCAGTTGCCGCGGCCATGCGGAACACGCTCACCACCTCGGCCAGCTTCGCGGCCTGTTCGTGCATCGCTTCGGACGCCGCCGCCGCTTCCTCGACAAGCGATGCATTCTGCTGGGTCACCTGGTCCATCTGGGCGATGGCCTGGTTGATGTGCTCGATACCGTCGCCCTGCTCCCGCGTGGCGCTGCTGATCGCGCCGATCATCGTGCTGACCTTGTTCACGCTCGCGACGATCTCCTGCATCGTCGCGCCCGCCTCCTCCACGAGCTTCGCGCCGTCGTCCACGCGCGCGACGGAATCGCCGATCAGGGCCTTGATTTCCCTGGCGGCCGTGGCGGAACGCTGGGCCAGGTTGCGCACTTCGCTCGCCACGACGGCAAAGCCCCGGCCCTGCTCGCCGGCTCTAGCCGCCTCGACCGCGGCATTCAGCGCGAGGATATTCGTCTGGAACGCGATGCCGTCGATGACGCCGATGATGTCGACGATCTTGCCCGACGATTCGTTGATCGACGCCATCGTATCGACCACGCGCGCGACGACGGCGCCGCCGCGGCCCGCCACCTCGGCGGCGGAATCGGCCAGCCGGCTCGCTTCGCGCGCATTCTCGGCGCTGTTCTTCACGGTCGACGTCAATTCCTCCATCGACGCGGCCGTCTCTTCGAGCGAGCTGGCCTGTTCTTCCGTGCGGCTGGAAAGATCCAGGTTGCCGCTGGCGATCTCGCGCGATGCCGTGGCGATCAGGTCCGTCCCCGAGCGCACGTCGGCGACGATGCCGGCCAGGGCGTCGCGCATGCGCTTCATCGCTGCCATCAGGCTCGCCTTGTCGCCGACGCGCACGGGAACCTCCATGCCGAGGTCGCCGGCCGCGATGCGCTGCGCCACGGCGACGGCATCTTCCGGATTGCCGCCGATCGAGCGCTCGACGCTGCGCACTACCATCCACACCAGCGCCGTGAGCAGCGCGCCGATCACGACCAGCCAGGCGGCCGCACTGACCAGCTGGGCGTCGAACGCACGCTCGAGGTCGTCGACGTAAAGACCGGTCAAGAAGTACCAGCCCCACGGTTGATACCCCTGGATATACGTCAGCTTGGGTTCCGGTTTCTGCGAGCCCGGCTTGACCCAAACGTATCTGATGAACCCGGCGCCGTTCACCTTCGCGGCGGCAATGCCGTCCACGTACGGCTTGCGCCCTTCCGGATCGACGTTCTGTCCGACCGGCGTCCCATTCAATTCCGGCTTAATCGGGTGCATCAGCACGACGTTGTCGTTGTAGCTGACGATGTAGCCACTGGCGCCGTAGCGCAGCGCGCGAATCCGGGCCAGCGCCTCCTTTTTCGCCTCGTCGAGAGGTAGTGTGCCCGCGGCGGCGAGGGCTGCGTACTCCTTGGCGATGGACGCGGCGATCTCGCCGGCATTGGACAACTGGATCTTGCGTTCCTCGAGACGCAACGTGTGGCTCTGAAAGATATTCACGCTGAACCCGGCCAGCAAGCAGATCCAGCTGAGAAATAGAGGAAGGAAGAGTTTTTGGCGAAATGTAATTTTCATGATAGTGACCCGTCATTTAGCTGCATCGCCGGGCGACGTAGGGTCGGAGTACACACGTCCTCGATCACCCGATTGCAGATCGTTGAGGCATTTCAGTTGCACGGAACGTATTCGTCAAATTGACTCGATGATTTCCGCCGCTGTGCGAAAACCATCTGCAGCAATGGGGACGCCGCAATAGATGGCTGCATGCAGCAGGACTTCCCGTATTTCCTCTGCCGTGACGCCGTTATTGAGGGCGCCACGCACATGACCTTTCAGTTCATGTGTGCGCCCGAGCGCAATCAGCATGGCAACGGTGACCAGGCTTCGTGTCTTCCTATCGAGCCCGGTGCGGCACCACACGGTTCCCCAGGCATTCCGAGTAATGAATTCCTGCAACGGCGTCGTGAAGTCGGTTGCATTGGACAGCGCGGCGTCCACAAATGACTTGCCCATGACTTCTTCGCGCACCTGCAAGCCATTCTCATACTGTTGATCCATGAGGTTGCCTTACCCGAACGAGTTACCCGAAGGATGCTCAGCCTGGTCTCCAGTGTCCTATTGATGGGAATACAGTCTCGTGCCTTTTGCAAAGCCCTTCGCATGGAAAATCCATGACCCCTCGCCACCTTTACCGTCGTTGGTAAGGATTAAAACGTCATTCGTCCCAGGCACGAATCCGATGCTGGTCGACCTCATGTTGTGGCCTGTCTCCCGCTTGGGCAGGAGGATCTGGCCAATGGCGATACCGTTCGGATTGAATACAAGGACGCGTCCCTGCGAATACATCGCGACGTAGATATTGCCGTCACTGTCCGAACGCATCGAGTCGGGCGCAAAACCGCTGAAATAGTAAGGTACCGCCGTGCCGAATGGAGCGATCGTGGTAGGTCCGCTCAACTCGACTTTATGAAGGCGCCCCGCACTCAGTTCGGTGGCCCAGAGGACGCTTCCGTCAGGGCTCAGGCAAACGCCATTTGCAATCGCCATGTGGCTCAGTATGGGCGTGATCGTCTTGAAATCCGGCGAGACGTAATGCACGCCGCCGACAGGATTGTCCGAACTGCCCCGGAAGTCGGTGAAATAAAAGCCGCCGTTTTTATCGAACACCAGGTCGTCCGGCAGGTAGCCTGCGCTCGCGGGAACGATGGTTGTCAGGCCGGAGCCGTCCGGATTCAACCAGAAAATGCTCCCGGTATCCACGAAGTTCCCGAGGCCCGAGACGAAGATCCTCTCATCCTTGTGAATGGCAATGCCGGCTGAACCAAGGGAATTCGGTGGCAGCACGGTGCTGAGAACCTTGTCGGGGGTCAGGCGAAAAATCGTACCGCCAAACACGTCGACAAAGAGGAGGTTGCCTTTCCGGTCAAACGACGCACCTTCCAGTTGCAGCCCCTTGTCCGATACCTTGAAGTATGGGGTTGCCGTGATGGTATGCAGCCCGCGCTCGTTCTGCGGGATCGGGAAAGGACCTCGGATATCCGGAGTATAAGCAAGCCCGCGATCCGGGGCCTTGGTGCCGGCGACGCTATCAAGCGCCACGAGGGCGCCCAACGACCCGACAAGCCGGGTCAGACACGCGCGACGACCCGACGACGCCGGTGTAAGTAATTCGTTTTTGCTTCGATGTCCCTGGTCCATGTATTGTCTCCTTCAGGTGGGTGAGTCTCACTCTTGGCGTTTTCCCGTGGACGGAAGCCATGATGCGTTGGCAGTCCGTGCACAGACAGTATGTGAGGCGACCGGAGACGGAACAATGTGCGGATGAGCCATAAATACGTGATTCTTATGGCATAGAGTTACTTTTCAGGTGAGCCGCCACAGCCGCAAGGCAACGTGGATTTCAAGCGCGCGCGTGGGATTGCCCCAGTAGCCGAGCATCTCCTCGATACTGCTCAAGCGCTGTCGGACAGTATTCACATGGATGTCCATGCGCGTCGCGGTCGTCCTGGCGTTCTGGTTGCTGTCCATGTAGCACAGCAGGGTCTCTGCCAGTTGCGTATTGCGCTTTTCGTCGTAGGCAATCAGCGGGCCGATCGTCTTCTGGAGAAAGGCCTTCAAACTGGTCTCGTCATGGGTTTCGAAAATCACCGAGTACAGCGCCAGCTCGTTTTGATCGAGGATCTGGTTCTTCACGCCCAGCCGTCGCAGCACCGCCAGTCCGCGCCGCATTACCGTGCAGGACGCCGGGATTTCCGCGGGCGACAGGATGGGCCGCGAGAGAATGCCGCTGAAGCTGTCGACGAATTCACGTTTGGCAATGGCTGTGAATTCAGTCAATGTGTGCTGTACTTTCGTTGTCGATACGATCAACGCCAGCGTGCCATCGATCTCATCCAGTACGAGTTCGGAAAGGGCCGAGCCGGCGCGCAAACGCCGCGCCAGCGAGTCCGGTCTCAAGCCTTCCGTCTCCACGAGTATCAACGACACGGGTTGCGACAAGTCGAGCCCGAACCGCTTCGCCAGCTCCCAGGTCGAGGCCATGTCATCGCGGTGACTGCCTGACGTCAGCGAACGCACCAGCGTCGACACACCACGGCTTTTGCCGGCCTCCATGCGTTCCTGCGACAGCAGCACGATCCCGATGATGCTCGAACTGCGTTCGAAGGTACGCACCCGTATCTCGCCGAGGTCCTCTTTGCGAAACAGGAGCACTGCACCGAGCAGGTCATTTCCGCCGATAACGGCGATCGCGCGGCACAATTCGCCATCGCCTTCATACGCAACGACCGAACGACCGCCTTGCCGGCTATTGCGTATGGCATTCGTGATGTCCGCGCTGATGGCGCCGTGCGGCGTGTAGGTACTTGCCAGCTTGCCGTCATAGCCGGGCGCTGCGGCATGGCTGATGACCTGGAATGCCTCATTCAGCACCACGACGCCGCCATTGAGAAGCTGGGCGATCGTCCCCGATAACGTGTCCAGCGATGCCCCTTTCGCCAGCGACGACGTCAATTGCTCGTGCGCTTCGGCGGCATTCTGGATCTCACGCACATGGTGCTCGAGTTCGGCGCGTGCCTGGTCCGCGCGCTGGAACGCTTCGTTGGCCTGCTTGAATGCCCGCGCATTGTTGATTGCCACCGCCGCATGCGTGGCGAGCGTGCTGAGGATGGCAATGTTCAGGGCCGTGTAAGTGCGGTCGTAGCGGTCGGCGATAAACAGCAGGCCGAGGACTTTTTCATCGAACAGAAGCGGCACGCCGGCCAGTCCCGCGATCCCCTCGTCGCGAAAGGTGTCGTCGATCACCGGATCGTGCGGGAAGCGCTTGTCGAGCAAATAGTTGGGCGTATAAAAAGGCAGACGCGTCGACATCACCACGCTGGCAATGCCCAGCCGCCGGCTGACTTTCATTGTCGTCGTATTGAACGAAATCGCGCCGTCCGACGCCAATACCTGGAACTCGTCCTTGTCGGCGTCATACACAGTGAGCCAGGCGACATGCGAACCGAGCAGGTTCCTCGCACGAGTGACGATGGCGCCCAGCAGGCTTCCCACGTCGAGACGGCTGGTCAGATCCTTGGCCGATTCGAACATCGCCAGCATGCCTTGCTCGCTTAACTGGTGCAGGTCGAACCGGTTCTTGACCGCCAATGCCATCCGGGCAACTTCAATCGATCCGGCATCCCCTTCGTCTTCTTTGCCCAAGGCCTCCGCACGCGCGAGGTGTGCCGAAAATTCCTCGACCGGCGCATTGCGGTGCAGCAACGTTATCAGTTCGGTAGCGAGGTCCGGGGACATTTTCATATTTAAGAGAAACCTTAGGGAAGCGTAGTCCGAATGGTGCCCGCCAACCGCTGGCACCGTAGTCGCGTGGACTTTAGTTTATCCCACTGCGACCAGCCATGTCATATCTGCACACTTCCAGCCCATTGAATGTGTTCAGTTGCACATAGTTTTTCAAAGGCGATTTGGGGACACTAGCATCCAACAAGCATGCGTCAGTCGTACAGGAGACATCATGGAAAACCAGCGGAAACCCAAATGGTCCAGGGATGACATGGCCAGGGCAATTCGCCGTAATGAATTCATCCCTTTCTTCCAGCCAAAGATCGACCTTGTTACCGGCACTGCATCCTGCGTGGAGATCCTGGCCCGATGGATCCATCCTGACCTGGGCATTCTGCCACCCGGACAATTCATGAGCCTGATTGAACAGGCGGGTTTGATCGACGAATTTACCGATAGCGTCTTTCGGCAATCGCTGCTCAGTGCCCGCAACAACAAGCTCATGGATGGGGTGGGAATGGCCATGAACTTTTCGTCGGCCACCTTGCAACACCCCCGTTTCGCGAGCCGCATTTGTTCAGTCGTGGACGAGCACGGCATACCGTTTGATCGAATCACCATTGAAGTTACCGAGACCAGCTTTCCAGAAAATTTTTCCTCAGTCCTGGCGTCGCTCAGCATCTTGCGCGATAGAGGCTTTCGCATTTCGATCGACGATTTCGGCACTGGTTACTCCTCTCTGAAATTGCTGAGCAAGCTGCCTTTTACTGAGTTGAAGATCGATCGCATCTTCATCGCCGGGATTGCCGAAGACGGAAAACTCACCGGAATTCTGGAGACCATTGTGCAGTTAGCCAGAAAAATGCACTTGAGCACTGTCGCCGAAGGAATTGAAACGAAGAAGCAGCTTGATTTTGTTCTGAGCCTCGGTTGCAACATCGGCCAGGGATTTTATTTTAGCGCCGCAATGAGAAATATCGATGCTGCCATGAGAAACGTCGAGCGCCGGAAAGTTCGCAACGAGGCACTGCAGATCGCAGCCTGAAGGCCCTGTTTGTTGCCGGCCAATTCATCCCGATTACACATTGTTCATTTTGCCAGGCATCTCGGGTGCCTGATTGCACCCTCATTTTCTTTCGGAGGCATGCGCGTTCAATATTCGTGGAAATCGCGAATCCACATTGCAGATAATTAAACCAACATATTTTGGGAGACAATAATGAAAAAGAAATTCATGGGGATGGCCTTGTTCGGTTTGTGCGTTGCACCCGCTTTTGCGGAATCGTCGACCACGTTTTTCGGCGCAGTCGATGTTGCGATTCGCCACATTCAATATTCTGGAAGCGGCTCGGCCACTTCGGTGGGTACGTTCGGTAATTCTCCATCACTGTTCGGCGTCCGCGGCACGGAAGACCTGGGCGGCGGCATGAACGCAATCTTCCTCCTCGAAGGCGCATTTGCACCGGACACCGGGCAATCTGCGACCGGTGCATTCGGTGTGCCATTCTTTAACCGGAGTGCCTGGGTCGGACTGAACGGCAGCTTCGGCGAAGTGCATCTCGGTCGCGACTGGTCGCCGAACTACGTGAACATGTACTCGTTCGACCCGACTTACAACCTTGGCGTGGGCAATGTGTCGCACTATTCCAATCTGCTCAACCAGGGGCTGGTACCGAACTACTACTGGACTACGAATGCGATCACCTATTCGACGCCGGGTGGACTTGGCGGCATGTATGGATCCTTCCAGGTGTCCGCAGGCGAAGGTGGAAATGGCTGCAATGGCAATACAGTGTGCGGCACCACGATCGGCCGCTCCGTGAGTGGCCGGCTGGGGTATGCAGGCGGTCCGTTCGAGATCGCCGGCGCGCTCGCGCAAACCGATATCACGTCGAATACCCGCGCTATATCGTCGACAGGAAAGTGGACCCAGGCCAATGCAGGCATGAGCTACGACTTCAAGGTCGTGAAGGTGATGTTGTGGGCCGATACCGACAAATTTGTCAATCTGCGCGAATCGCGGGCAAGTATTGCCGCGGTAATTCCAGTGCAGAACGACCATGCCTGGATTTCCGCTGTGACATCGCGTTCAGACAATGCCGCAAAGTCTGCAGGCGTGTACGGAGCACATGGTTTTGCAGCAGGCTATGTACACAACCTTTCCAAACGCACGGCGCTTTACGCGGCAATCGCACGGTTGAGCAACCACGGACAAGGGCGATTGAATATCGAAGATATCGGATCTTTTTCGTCGAATACCGTCGCGGGCGGAAGAAGCACTGGCGGGGAAATCGGCATCCGTCATAACTTTTGATTTAGATCCGCTGCCGATTCAACACGCTGGGCCGAGGCGAGGATATCGCCTCAAATCAGTGTGCCTGGGTGCATCCAATCTCAAACACTCTATAACATTGCCCCCGAAAGCTAACAATCATCCCGGATCAGAACGCACAGATCTATCTACGATTGGTATCCGTGCGATTCAATATATGTATTGATTCGAGATCATCACCTGTGAGAGTGTGGGAATTCGCTGACAAATCGCAATGACGAGTGTTGCATGTTAGCGCACAACATTTTTTGATAGCGAGCGCCCTCCTCGCGTCCTTACAGGGCGTAACGCCTGCAGATTCAAATATTGTATTGACTGAATCAAAATTAGGATTGGCATTTTATTAAAGCGAAAAGATACCGTTATATGGCGCCGGCGCGAACACGCTCTATTCCGCCGGAACAAAAAAATATTCAATAAACGGAGATAAGCTTGAAAAACCATAAGACACCATGCCATTCCCGCCGTCGAGCCGGATCCAGCGTTTTTACGCTCACGATGCTGGCGGCACTCATTTCAAACGCCTACGCACAATCCGCGTCCGAATCGGATAAAACCGCCGGCAAGGAGAATGTCGAGAAAGTCACCGTGACGGGTTATCGCAGTTCGCTGGCCCTGTCCGCGAACGAAAAGCGCGAAAACATCGGCCTGAGCGATACCGTGTTTTCGGAAGACATGGGCAAGTTCCCCGATCCGAACATCGCAGACGCGTTGTCGCGCGTACCCGGTGTGACGGTCACGCGGGCGTCGATCGATGGCGAGGGCATGAACGTCTCGATCCGCGGCATGGGCCCGGCCTTTACCCGGGTGCTGCTGAACGGTGCGCCGATGGCGTCCGCGTCGGCGGGCAGCTGGGGCGGCAATATCAGCGCCAACCGCGAAGTCGACATGGACTTTCTTCCGTCGGAGCTGTTCCGCAGCGCGACGGTGTACAAGAGCCAGCAAGCCAGCGTCATCGAGGGCGGCATCGCCGGCACCGTGGACATGCGCAGCGTCCGGCCATTCGATAAAGCCGGCTTCCGGTCGGCCTTTACGCTCAGCGGCAACTACCGCGACAGGGACAAGAAGCCGGGTACGACGGGTTCGGCCCTGATCAGCAATACGTGGAACACCAGCAGGTTCGGCAAATTCGGGATCCTGGGCGGCGTGGCCTGGGGCATGACCAAGTACCGTACCGACGCATTTGACACGGTCGACATGCGGAATCTCCAGTTGAAATCGTTCCAGGCCAATGCCTCGGACAATCCGAACAGCACGGGGGGCGGATCGCAATCGACACCGGACAAGGTACCGGCAGGCCTGCCTTTGAACCTGTTGCCGGATTACGCCCGTTCGGTCCTCGTCCCTGGCGCGACGATCGACCGGGCGATGTTATTGGCGCTCAACCCGGGTGCGACCATCCAGCAGATCGACAATGGACTGATGGGCCGCCTGGGCCGGCACCAGGTATTCGAAGGCCAACGCCGCCGCGCGGGCGAAGTGATCAGCGTTCAATGGCAGCCGAACGAAGACTGGAACCTTTACTTCGACACGGTGTTCGCGCAGAAGCGGAATGAGATGGAATGGCAGGCAATGAACGTGGGTACCCGCGCAAACACGCCTATCCCCATCGGCATGGAATTCGACCGCAGCGATTGCACGATCGGCTGCGTCATTACGAAAGCGACCCTGGCCAACACGTTCTGGGGACTGGAATACCGTCCGGATATCGACAAGACCAAGTTCCGTAGCCTTAACCCCGGCTTCGAATGGCGCCCGAGCGACAAGTGGACGATCGACGGCGCATTCAACTACACGCTGAGCAAGTTTTCCCGTGACATGCCGCAGGTTAAGGTTGCGACGATGGCCGCACCGTCCGTCATTACCTACGACAACACCACACCGGGTCAGCCGCCTACGTTCACGGGCAACCTGAATCCCAACGACCCAAGCAACTTCGGCTGGTACCAGGCCGGCCAGGGCATGTCGGGCCTGGTCATGGATTTGTACGAACGCAGCAATTCGACCCGCGGCACGCGCCTGAACGTCAAATGGGGTGACGACGACTTCAGTATCAAGGTCGGCGGCACGTATGACGATATCGAGCGGCGTTACCGCAGCTATACGGTCGCCGATGCGTGGGCCAACGTTACTTGCGGCAACAACCTCAACTATACGTTCTTCGGTCCCAACACCCAGATCCAGAACCCCGGTTGCGACGGACGGTATGCCCCTGGGCCGATGACGAATGCCGCCACCGCGTATCCGGGCTACGGTACGGGCTCCTCAGCCGGCCAGACCACGCCGCTGGCGTACCTCGGCTCTCTCGTCCCGAATGGTGCACTGGCAAATTACCTGCAGCCGACGGACCATGGTTTCATCACCCTGGACTGGAACAAGTTCGCCAAAGACACCAATTACCAATATTTCCGCGACAATATTTACAAGGGCTTCTTTAGCGGCAGTGGCGGCTACATCCGTGAAGCGGTGGGTGGCGCCTATGCCGAAACGAATGGCCGACTGAACGTGTATGGCCGTACCCTGCGCTTCAACGCCGGCGTCCGCTATGCCCGTACGAGACAAACGATCGGCGACCTCGCGGCCACTGCCGATCCTCGCAACGCGACGCTGCAAAACGGCGGCCTCTATCCATCCGTTGCAACCTGGTCGTACGAAACCGTGACTTACCACAACCTGCTGCCGTCGGCGACGCTCGCCTATAACATCACGCCGAAGATGATTGCCCGGATTGCGGCGTCGAAATCGATGACGCGGGCGAATCCCGCCGACCTGCGCCAGACCAGGCTCTCCATCGGCGACCAGGGGGCGCGCCAGGGCAGCATCACCAATCCGGATCTCAAACCGTTCCAGGCCAATAACCTGGATCTGGGTCTGGAATACTATATGTCGCGCGACTCCTATGTTGCCTTGGGCGCGTTTGCGAAGGACATCGTGGACCGTCCCGGTACGCATATCGTGCAGTACTCGCTCGCCCAGCTGAACCAGATCTATGGCACGGTCGGCCTGACGGCAGCGCAACAGCAATCCGTCGATGCGAGCGGTGGTCCGGACAAGCATCTGGTCGAGATCACCGAGCCCTACAACATCGCAACGAAGCTGAAGATTCGGGGTCTCGAGCTCACCTGGCAGCAGGCACTGGATATGTTGCCGGTGAAAGGCTTCGGCTTTACCGGTAACTTTACCTACACCAAACAGAAAGACGAGACCCCGAATGCGCCGCCCGTCTCTGGTGTGCCGCCACGCACCAACAACCTGACCGTGTATTACGAACGTAACGGTGTGAACATGCGCGTGACGCGCCAGTACCAGGCATCGACCGTCGTCAACGTCAACACCGGCCTGACGGTACCGGGAGGCGCCTATGCCTACAGTACGGGGCGCCAACAAGTGGACTTGTCCGCGGGCATGAACCTGCAGAAGGTATTTGGTTTCGGTTACAACACCGACCTGACGTTGAGTGTATGGAACGTGAACAACGCGATCAGCCAGACCTACACGCAATTCAACGGCGCCGTGTTCAACCAGAATATCCCTGGCCGCAGCTATACGCTGTCACTGCGTAGTACCTTCTAACACGTTCTACCGCCCCGCAGTCGCGGGGCGGCGTCCGACTGTCTCCGCACGATGTCAAGGCTCATACTGGATCGCTCTACACCCGGAGCCCGTCCCTCGCGCACCGCCCGCACGTGCCGAAGAAGCGCATGTATCGCCAGGCCCGCCATGTCGGCAATTGGATATGCTAGCGTCGTCAGTTCGGGCCAGTTCGATGTGGCGATCGTGGTGTTGCCAAAACCCGTAACAGTCAAATCGCTGGGGACATTCAAGCCGCGACGAAACGCGACCGCGACTGCCGCAGCAGCCATGTTGTCGCTGCTCGCGAAAATCGCCGTTGGACGTTCCGATAAATCGAGTAATCGTTGCGCCGCATCCAGGCCTGATCGGTAAGTGAAGTCGCCGGACACAACCAGATGATCCGACACATCCGCCCCGTTTTCGCTGATGGCAAGACGATATCCTTCCAGGCGACGTAAGCCGACAATATTATCCCTGGCGCCGGAAATGAAGCCGATACGATGATGGCCGAGACGAATCAAGTGGCTTGTCATTTTGTATGCCGCCTCGCGATCGTCGCCATAAACGGCGCTGACATGCTCGTCGGTAAATGCGGAGCCAACCACTACGGTTGGAATGTCCAATTCGCGGAAGGCACTTGTTACCATATCTTCCGTGTAGGGTGATGGCAAGAAGATCATTCCGTCGACCCGTATGTCTTTGGTGACGACCAGATTCACATTATTGACGACAGATTGATCAAGGAGATTCAGCAGAAATTCGCTCAGGAAACGGGAATCCTGGTTGTGAACGACACCGATCCGGACAGTTCTGGAACCGGCCAGAATGCGCGCCTGATCATTCGGCGCGTAGTGCAGTGCCTCAAGCGCAGCGGCGACCTTGCGCCGCGTACGCTCACTCACTGCCGACTCCCCGTTCATGGTTCTCCATACGCTCATGACAGAGACGCCAGCGAATCTCGCGACGTCGGCAAGCGTGGGAATTCCGCCGCGTTCAAAACTTCGGCACGTATCGTCGATCCGATATTTCTTCATGGTTTCGAACCCAGGGACGTTTCGTGGGGCTCTGCGCGCTACCACAAGCAACGATATGTCAAAAAAATGCCCTGTCTGCCTTTCAGCGAACAGGGCATTCATACCCGATTCCGGGCGAGAGGAGACGAGAAACTGAGTTACCAAACCATATTACAGCAACGCACCGAATAACCTGATTCAAATCGTATTCTTGTCGATACAACGAATGAATGGAGTGAAATCCCGTATCGGACTGCTCAATGGACGGGTCGGGATCGGCGCAGTACCTTGCAGAAAATCTGCACAAAAAATACCATTATTGTATTTCACAATACAATAAATGCATGGATTAGTATTGATAACTGCACTACCCTAATTATGATCGGACCAAACGGTATTCCCCCTGGCCCGATCTGTTTTTTTTAATACGCCAACCGGTACACCGTGCCCGCGTACGGCAGGCCTTTCTTGGAGGAACCAAAATAGACAAGCTTGCCAATCTTCATGTCGGCTGACTCATGATTTAAGGAATAAATCGATGTTCGAATTAAGTCAGCTCCGTTGCTTCGTTGCCGTGGCCGAGGAATTACATTTCAGCCGTGCCGCGGAAAGGTTGAATATGACTCAACCTCCCCTCAGTCGCCAAATCAGGCTTTTGGAACACCACGTTGGCGCGCAACTTCTCGAACGAAATAGCAGAGTAGTACGCCTTACCGCCGCCGGAAAGGCGTTTTTACCCGAGGCAACGCAGATTTTGCGCTTCTCGGAGCAGGCCTCTCTTAAAGCGCGTCGTGTCGCAAAGGGCGAGCAAGGGGCGCTGACGATCGGATTCACTTCCGCTTCCGGATATAGCCTGCTTCCTGAAGTGGTACGCCGATTACGGAGTTTCCGTCCCGGCATTGCGCTTTCGCTCAAAGAACTGGTCAGTACAAGCCAGGTCGAAGCGTTGAATGCCAGACAATTGGACATTGGCCTGATGCGCCCTCACCTTTTGAATAACGAACTTGAAAGCAAGGTGCTGCTCAGCGAACCTCTCATGTTGGCCGTGCCTGCGGAAACCATTGATGAATGGCCAAAAGAGCCGACCCTCGATTGCATTCACGGAAAACCTTTCGTCATGTATTCACCACAGGAAGCCAGGCCGTTTTATCACATGCTCAACGCCCGCTTTCAAAAAGCAGGCGTGATTCCGGACATCGTCGAGCATGTCGGCCAGGTCCACACGATGCTGGCGCTCGTGCGAGCCGGACTTGGCGCCGCATTGATCGCCGAAAGCGCAACGAGCCTGCAATTCAATAACGTTGCTTTTCTTCGGATACAAACGGAGCCTGTCGAAACGATCGGCGTCTGGCGGCGGGACAACGACAATCCCGCACTCGGTCTTTTTCTGGAAGAAGTCTTGCCATCGTTTGGAGAGGATGAATAGCCGCGGCCACCATTCAATTAGTGGATCAATCAAGTCATTGATTGATTTGGACAGAATAAGTTAGAAGTATAAGATCGTTTCAGCTTGTCAACGTTATCGAAAACTTCCAGCTTACTCATGAATAGTGCCGTCAAGAATGCTCCCGTCGTAACCGATCTGCGCGTCGTACCTGTTGCCGGCAAGGACAGTATGTTGCTGAACCTGAGCGGCGCCCATGGCCCCTGGTTCACACGGAACGTCATCATCCTGACCGACAGTAGCGGCAATACGGGCCTCGGGGAGGTACCGGGCGGTGAGAACATCCGCCGCACGATCGACGATGCGCGCCCGCTCGTGGTCGGCAAATCGCTTGGCGAGTACAACAGCGTGCTGGGCGCGATGCGGGCAGCATTCGCGGACCGCGATGCCGGCGGCAGGGGCACGCAGACCTATGATCTGCGCACGGCCATCCATGCGGTAACGGGCGTCGAATCGGCGCTATTGGATTTGCTGGGCCAATTCATGGGGGTTCCGGTGGCCGCCCTGCTCGGGGAAGGCATCCAACGTGACGCCGTCGACATGCTCGGCTACCTGTTCTACATCGGCGACCGTGACCGGACAACGCTGGGTTACCGCTCGGAGCCCGATGGCGAGGATGCCTGGCTGCGTCTGCGTAACCAGCCGGCCCTGACCCCCGACGCAGTCGTGAAGCTTGCAGAGGCGGCCCATGCCCGCTATGGCTTCAATGATTTCAAGCTCAAGGGCGGTGTGTTTTCCGCCAACGAAGAGATGGACGCCGCGATCGCCTTGCATGAACGGTTTCCAGATGCCCGCGTCACGCTCGACCCGAACGGGGCCTGGTCGCTGAGCGAGGCCATCCGGGTCTGCCGCGACCAGGGCAACGTGCTCGCCTATGCCGAGGATCCGTGCGGCGCCGAGAACGGCTTTTCGGGACGTGAAGTCATGGCGGAATTCCGGCGCGCGACGGGTCTGCCGACCGCGACCAACATGATCGCGACCGATTTCCGCCAGATGGCGCATTCGATCCAGCTGCAGTCCGTCGATATCCCGCTGGCGGATCCCCATTTCTGGACGATGCAGGGATCCGTTCGTGTCGCCCAGTTATGCCAGATGTTCGGACTGACCTGGGGATCGCACTCGAACAATCATTTCGATATTTCGCTCGCGATGTTCACCCATGTGGGCGCAGCCGCCCCTGGCAAGGTCACCGCGATCGACACACACTGGATCTGGCAGGACGGCCAACGCCTGACGAAGACACCCCTGAAGATCGAGGGAGGCGCGGTACGGCTGCCGCAAAAACCGGGGCTCGGCATCGACATCGATATGGTCGAGCTTGAAAAAGCCCATCAGGATTACAAGAACCTGGGGACGGGAGTCCGCGACGATGCGGCCGCAATGCAATTCCTGATCCCCGGCTGGAAATTCGATAACAAGCGCCCCTGCATGTTGCGTTGATTCCAGCAAGCGCCGGCGATCCTCAACCCACGTTCCGCATGCCGCGAATCGAACGGTTGCGTTATCACGCGTCGCCGCCAGCATTTGTATTTTTTATTCGTTCATAAAAATAAACTTTGGAGACTCTATGAACAGCAGCAAGAATCGTTCACGACACAACGCCCATACGGGCACCCGCATCCTGCAACTCACCATCCTGGCAAGCATGGTGTCCACCGCCTATGCCCAGGAAGCGGCGCCGACGGCGCCCCAGACGGTGACCGTGACGGGTTACCGCGCCTCGCTGGCCTCCTCCGCGCGCGACAAGCGCGAAGCCACCGGCTTCCAGGACTCCATCTTCGCCGAAGACATCGGCAAGTTCCCCGACACGAATATCGCCGAATCGCTGAATCGCATCCCGGGCGTCCAGGTAACGCGTGAAATCACGGGCGAAGGCGTCAACGTCCAGATCCGCGGTCTCGGCACGAGCTTCACGAAAGTGCTGTTGAACGGCGCGCCCGTCGCCGTTGCGTCGACCGGCACGACCGACGCCCAGAGTTCGAACCGTGAGGTCGACCTCGACCTGCTGCCGACGGACCTGTTCACCAAGCTCACTGTCAGCAAGAGCCCGACGGCGTCGATGCTCGAAGGCGGCGCTGCCGGCGTCGTCGACATGCGCAGCGCGCGCCCGTTCGACCACAAGGGCGACTTCAATTCGTTCAACGTCGTCGGCACGCGCAGCCAGGTGGCGGGTAAATGGGGCAACCGGGGTTCGCTGGTATCGAGCCGCACCTGGAACAACACCTGGGGCCTGCTGGGTGGCATTGCCTGGGGCAGCACCAAGGTCCATACGACGGGCTACGAGACCATCGGCTACACGAACCCGAATCTCTCGGCCGCACAAAACAACAGCTCGACGCGCAACAATACCGGCGGCGGCAACTTCACGATTCCGGCCACCGTACCGTCCAATGCGGGTAACGGATTGACGCCGGGCGCCCCCATCGACCAGGCGTTCCTGCTCGCCCATAACCCAGGCCTGACCATCCAGCAAATCGATAACGCCCTGATTCCGCGCCTGGGACGCAGCATGGCCGAGTACGGCGACAAGGGCAAGATCACCGCCGTCCTTTCCGGCGAATACCGCCCGAGCGACAGCCTGCACTTCTATGTCGACTCGATGTTCAGCGAAAAACACAATACGCTGGAGCGCACGGACACCTCCTGGGTCGGCCGCAACGGCGCCGTCATTCCGCTCAACATGAAAGTGTCGGGTGGCGACTGCGCCAATGGCTGCGTGGTGGAGAGCGGCACGTTCGCCAATGCCCAGTACTTCCTCGAGTATCGTCCCTATAACGAACGTGTGCGCCTGATCGGCGTGAACCCCGGCTTCGAGTGGAACCTGTCCGACAAACTGAAGATGGACGGCCAGGTGAACTACACGCGCTCGACCTTCACGCGCCAGTCGCCCACCGTCGGTCCCGTCACGGCACAGAATTCGGGCACGACCATCGATTATCAGAACGGCGCGCTCCCGAGCATTACCAGCAACGTCGACACCTATGATCCGGCCAGTTGGGTTCTCAATACCTCGCAAGGCGGCCGCGTCAGCATCAATGCCGAAGAGCGCATGACCAAGACGCAAGGCGTGCGGTCGTCCCTGACGTGGGGCGACAAGGCGTTCAGCATCAAGGGCGGCTTCGCATATGACGACATCATGCGCCGCATTACCGCACGCGACAACACGACGGCATGGCAAAACCTGGTCTGCGCCAACTCGGCCAATTGCCAGGGCCCCGGTTCGCTCGGCCTGGGCATTGCCAACTACCTGGTCCAGGGTCCGGACAACCTGCTGTCGGTCGACTTCAACCGCTTTGCGGCCGCCACCGGTTACGATGCACTGCTGCAGTCCGCGCCCGTCGCGGGCTCCTCCAACACGGGCGCCAGCACGGGTTATATCGACGAAAAGACCACCGGCCTGTTCCTCCAGGTCGACGGTACGGTGCCCGTGTTCGAGCGTTCGCTGCGTTACGACGCGGGTGTGCGCTACGTGCGTACCAAGCAGAATGTCGGCGCCTACAACTCCACGGTGGACCCGCGCAACGCGACCCTGCCGGCGGGGAGCACGCCGTTCCCGAACATCAGCCAGTGGGTCTATATCGACAAGACCTACAACAATACGCTGCCCTCGGCCAGCCTGGCGTACGACCTCGCGAAGAACCTCGTGCTGCGCGCGTCGGTATCGCGCAGCATGACCCGTGCGAACCCGGATGCGCTGCGCCCCGGCATCAACTTCTCGTCGCCGTCGGCCGATACCGCGACGCTGGGCAGCCCGGATCTGAAACCGTACATCTCGGATAACTTCGATGTCGGCGTCGAATACTACATGGGGCGCGAAGGCTATCTGTCGGCCACGGTCTTCCAGAAAAACCTGAATGGCTTCACGTTGAACCAGAACGTGACGGTGCCGTTCAGCGCCCTGGCCGCCTACGGCATCACGTACAACAACCTGACGCCGACCCAGCAGGGCTCGCTCGATGCGCGCGGCGGCCAGAACGCCGCGACGATCGTCACGACGTCGCAGCGCAACGCGTCGGGCCTGCTGAAGGTGCAAGGACTCGAGCTGGGCTGGGTGCAGCCGCTCGACAAGCTGCTCCCGTGGCGCGGTTTCGGTTTCTCGGAAACGCTCACCATGATCAACCAGAAGGCGAGCGGTGAAGGCTCGGCCGGCTTCGTCGCACTGGGTGTGCCGAAGAAGAGCAACAACTTCCAGGTCTACTACGAAAACCATGGTTTGCTGGCACGCCTGTCGCACACGTATTCGCAGGGCAGCCAGAATTCCGGCCCGAACCAGAACGGCATCACGAACGCCGCCTTGTTCGGCGATGATTTCAAACAGCTCGACTTCTCGTCGCAGGTCGACCTGGCGGAAATCATGGACCGTGACAACTATCCCACGCTGACGCTCGACGTCGTGAACCTGACGAACACGACCCGCCGTGCCTACTTCCAGTACCCGAACGCGACGTTCACCAGCTACAAGCCGGGACGTACGCTGGCCGTCGGATTGCGCATGAAGTTCTGATCACCATGCCGTCGCGGTGGCCTGGCAGTACCACCGCGACAAGACCGTGCATTGCTCCCTCCTGGCTCTCGGGAGTTTGATCGCTCTGCTCACGCGGAGCGATTTTTTTCAATGTGCGAACGATGCATCAGTGTTTTTGATAGAGGGAATCATGCAAAACATGTTCGTATTCAAGCGGCGGTTTGCCACGTTCTGGCAAATCGCCTTCGTTCTTGTCATGTCGCTGGGGACGCCGTGGGCCTTCGCGGCGCCGAGTCTCGGTCTCGGCGTCCAGCTCGTTTCTGCAACCCCGAGCGCAAACAGTATCCTGCTCGTGAGTGACGGCAATGCCGCCCCGCTGTACGTGGACAAGGCGGACCACTGGGGCGTCATGCGTGCGGCCACCGACCTGCAAGGCGACATCGACAAGGTCACGGGCACGAAGCCGGCCCTGTCGACCTCGGCCGCCAATACACGCACCGCCGTCATCATCGGGACGCTGGGCCACAGCGCGCTCGTCGATGCATTGGTCAGTGCCGGCAAACTCGATGTGAAAGCGATACGCGGCAAGTGGGAATCCTTCGTGATCGCCAACGTCGCGAATCCCATGCCCGGCGTCGAACGCGCGCTCGTCATTGCCGGCAGCGACAAACGGGGGACGATCTACGGCATTTACGAGATCTCGGAACAAATCGGTGTCTCCCCGTGGTACTGGTGGGCCGACGTCCCCGCGAAGAAGGCCAGCGCGCTGTTCGTGCGCGCGGGCGCCTGGGTCCAGGGCCCGCCGGCCGTGAAATACCGCGGCATCTTCATCAATGACGAGGAGCCGGCGCTGGGCAAGTGGTCGCGCGAAAAATTTGGCGGCGGGAATTCGAAAATGTACACGCATATGTTCGAACTGCTGCTGCGCCTGCGCGCCAATTACCTGTGGCCCGCCATGTGGACGAATGCCTTCAACGAGGACGATCCGGACAATCCCCGGCTTGCCGACGCCTACGGCATCGTGATGGGCACGAGCCACCACGAACCCATGGTGCGCTCCCACCACGAATGGCTTGCGCACCGCCGCGACTATGGCAATGGCGAGTGGAACTATGCGACGAACGAAGACGGCCTGAAGCGCTTCTTCCGCGACGGCATCCGGCGCAACAAGGCCTACGAAAGCATCGTGACGATGGGCATGCGCGGCGACGGCGATACGGCGATGCCGGATGCGGGCGGCCTCGACGCCAACAAGAAGCTCATCGAGAAAATCATCCACGACCAGCAGCAGATCCTCACCGAAGAAATGGGCGTCGACCAGCGCCAGGTGCCTCAGCTGTGGGCGCTGTTCACCGAGGTCCAGAAGTATTACGACGCGGGGCTCAAGGTGCCCGACAACGTCACCCTCCTCTTCACCGACGACAACGTCGGCAACCTGCGCCGCCTCCCGACCCCGGCGGAGCGCAAGCGCAGCGGCGGTTCGGGCATCTACTTCCACATGGACATGAACGGCGGCCCGTTCTCGTACAAGTGGCTCAACAGCAATCCGCTGCCCAAGATCTGGGAGCAAATGAATCTCGCCCATGAGTATGGTGCGAACCAGATCTGGATCGCCAACGTCGGCGACCTCAAGCCGCTCGAGGTGCCGATCGAGTTCTTCCTCCGGCTTGCGTGGAACCCCAAAGGCATGGGCAAGGACGACATCGCCGGCTGGACGCAACGCTGGGCCGAACGCGAATTCGGGCCGCAGCATGCCGCGGAAATCGCCGACCTGGTCGCGAAGTACGCGAAATACAATGCCTGGCGCAAGCCGGAACTGGTGCGGCCCGATACGTTCAGCCTGGTCAATTACCGCGAGGCCGAACGGGTGTCCGAAGCCTGGAACGCGCTGGCGAAACGCGCCACGCAGCTGAAAACCTCGATTCCCGCGGACCAGCAGGACGCGTATTACGAACTCGTGCTGCACCCTGTCCTGGCGCTGTCGAATTACATCGATCTTCAGATTGCAGCAGGCCGCAACCATCTGTACGCCAAACAAGGACGCTACGCCGCGAACATGCAGGCCGAGCGCGTCCGCGCCCTGTTCAAGCGCGACCAGGACCTGTCGGATTTTTATAACACGCAGGTGGCGGGCGGCAAATGGAATCACATGATGGACCAGACGCACATCGGCTACCGCGACTGGCGTTCCCCACCCGAAAACGTCATGCCGGCGACCGCCTCCGTCCCTGCCGGCGCCGCAGGTGAATTCGGTGTCGCCATCGACGGTTCCGACCAGGCCTGGCCGGGCGGCGAGAACACGCCGACCCTGCCCTCCTTCGATTCCATCAACAAGCAGCGCTCGTATATCGACGTGTTCTCGAAAGACGGGCGCCCGCCGCGCTTCACCGTCGACGCCGACAAACCATGGGTCAAGCTGTCGCAGGCGCCCGCGCCCGACGGGAGCAACGACCAGCGCATCTGGGTCGATATCGACTGGACCCGCGTTCCGGTCGGGTCTGCACAACTGGGGCAAATCACGGTCAGCGAAGGCAACCAGCGCGTCATCGTGCGGTCGTACGCGACCATCGCCGTCGGCGACGAGACCAGGGCGGCGGCCGGCGCGTTCGGCGGCCAGACCGGCCCCATCGCGTTCGATGCCCAGGACGCCGTGCGCAACATCCCTGGCAAATATGCCCGCTGGGAGTGGTTGCCCGACTATGGACGAGGCCCGGGCGCGATGACCGTGTTTCCGGTCACGGCGCGTACCGCACCATTTGCCGACTCGCCGCGTCTCGAATACCCGGTCTATTTTGCGTCGGCCGGCACCTGGCAGGTCGATCTGGTGACGGCGCCCACGCTGGACAATTATCCGGGACGCGAGCTGGCCGTCGCCGTTGCCATCGACGACGACACGCCGCAGGTCGCTCGGGTCTTCACACCGACGACGCGAGCGGACCAGACGTTCCTTGGAAAATATCACTACAAAAATACGTCCGAGAATGCACGTACCATGCGCTTCACTGTGAAGGTGCCCGGTCCCGGCAAATACGACCTGAAGATCATCATGGTCGACCCGACGATCGTCGTGCAGAAAATCGTCCTGTACGATAGCGCCCTGCCCGACAGTTATTTCGGGCCGCCGTCGACCCCACGCAATCCGCCTGCGCACTGAGCAATTCATCACCCACCGATGAGGACCTGACATGAACCTGCGTTACCTTGCCGTCGCCGTCGCCGTGTGCTGGGGGGCCTGCCTCCCGACGTATGCCGAGAACCCGATTATCCAGACCAATTTCACGGCGGATCCAGCGCCACTGGTGCACGGCGACACGGTATATCTCTACACCTCGCACGACGAGGACGATGCGCAAGGTTTCAAGATGCGCGACTGGAAGTTGTACACGTCGAAAGACATGGTCAACTGGACCGATCGCGGGACGGTCGCCGATCTCTCGGTCTTCGCCTGGGCCAACCAGGACAACGATGCCTGGGCGCCGCAAGTCGTCGAACGCAACGGCAAGTTCTACCTGTACGCGCCGGTCACGGTCAGCGGCTCGCCCCGCAACGTGATCGGCGTGGCGGTCGCCGACAGCCCGCTGGGTCCGTTCAAGGATCCGCTAGGGCGTCCGCTGATCGATCGGGGTGAAGGCTATTTCGATCCGACCGTGCTGATCGACGACGATGGGCAAGCCTACCTGTACTGGGGAAATCCGAACCTCTGGTATGTCAGGCTCAACAAGGACATGACCTCCTACTCGGGCAAGATCGAACGGATCGATGCGAAACCCAAAAACTATCAGGAAGGCCCGTGGGTCTACAAGCGGAACGGCAAGTACTACCTGGCCTATGCCTCCACGTGCTGTTCGGAAGGCATCGGCTACGCGATGAGCGACACGCCGACCGGTCCCTGGGAATACAAGGGCCAGATCATGGATCCGACCACCGAGTCGACGGGCAACCATCCCGGCATCGTCGATTTCAAGGGCAAGTCCTACGTGTTCGGTTTCAGTTACCGGCTGAACTTCGCGGAAACGCCGTTGCACCGGGAGCGGCGCTCCGTCTCGGTCACCGACTTCAGTTATCGGCCGGACGGCACGATCCCGACGCAGCCATTCTGGAACACGACAGGCGTCAAACAGATCCAGCCTCTGTCTCCCTATCAGCGGGTCGAAGCCGAAACCATCGCATGGGAATCCCGGGTGAAGCGGGATTGGGACCGTCCTTTCGACTGGGTGGCCGGGGTCAGGACGGCGAAGAATCCGCGTGGCGGGATGGTCGTGTACCCGGTCGGCCCGCGCGCTTACGTGAAAGTGGCCGGGGTCGATTTCGGCGCGCGCGGGCCGCGCACGTTCAAGGCGAGCGTGGCCAGCGCCAGCCCGGGGGGCCACATCGACGTCCGGGCCGGATCGCCACAGGGCACGCTGGTCGCAAGCGTGGACGTGCCCGCCACCGGCGGCCCGGACACATGGCAGGAACTGGCCGTGCCGGCATCCGGTGTCGCCGGCGTGCAGGATGTGTACCTCGTCTTCAATGCCAACGGACGCCGTGTCGGCTTCAACGTCGATTACTGGCAATTCGAATGGCTGTGTTCGCGGTAGTTCGGTAACCCGCTCGTCTAGCCGAGCTGGACCGCGGCAGACAGCAGATGAGCCGGCTTCGTGAGCCGACGATCGTCCAGCACGCGCTGCCAGCCCGAGTAATGGATCAGGTAGCGGCTCGCCACGCCGCGGAACCGCACCAGCCAGCTTTTGAACCGGCTGTGCCAGCTGTTCACGTTCTGCACATGGATCGCGCCACGCGCCCGAACGCCGGATTTCACGTTCACCGCTTCGTGCGTGATGCCAGCCTGCTCCGCGAAATGCTGATAGACGATGGCGCCGTCGGTGATCAAGAGGGCGTCGTCTTGCAGCACGGGTTTGAGGCACTCATGCAATTGCCCCACCGTCACCTGGCCGCGCCCCGTATGAAAATCGAGCGTCCGGCCACTGCGGTCGCGCGCGACGAGCAGGCAATCGTGTTCCCGGTTGATACCGCGCCGCTTGGCAACGCCGCCACGTTTTCGGGGTGGCCGCGTCAGGTTGCGCGCACCCTTCTGCGACTCCAGCCGGTAGGTTTCGTCGGCCTCGACGATGGCCGACAATGTCGCCGGCCGGTCGCGCATGACTCCGGGCACGAACCGGTGGCGCCACCGGAAGCTGGTCGTGCGATGCACCCCGACGACTTGCGCGGCATCGCGCACCGTGCGCGATTCGAGCACGCATTGCAGGTACGGCAGCCAGAGCTCCTTCTTGCGCAGCCTTGCTAGCGGCGTACCGGTCAGTGCGTTGTGGCTGTGCCCGCAGCCGAGACAGCGAAAGCGCTGCAGTCCGCTGGCCTGGCCGCAGCGGTGCTTGCGGGCGCAGCGGCAGTGCGGACACGGCCGGCCCGCCGCCGCCTGCTCGATCAGGGCAATGCACTCGGCCGGATCCACGATGCCGGCAATCCATTCCCGTAGCCGAGCCAAGTCGTCTGGGGACAACTGCACCGCCAACAGCAGGGCGAACAATTCGTCGAACGTCAGGCCGCGCATCGTCACTCCTCATGAGTTAACTCGGCGATACGTATGACCTCCACAACGAATTTCAGTTCACATAAATAGCGCGAACACAGCCATTCGAATAGGCCTCGATGCCCAGGCAAGATTGCATTGCCTGGGCACTGCACGCTTGCTTGCCTGGACAAGAAAGCGGCGATACGGCGTGCGTATTGCTAGACCAGCTTGTAATACTGTTCCCACTCCTTGCGCGGCGGCATGCCGGCCAATAGCGCGTTTGCCAGCTTGTGGTTGGTGATCTGTTTCGTCGCAGGATCGAAGACGAGCCTGGCGTTGACCCGCTGGGCGATCACGCCGAGCCCCATCGTCTGGCACAGCGGCCCGGCGACGGCGAAGCGCGAGCGGCAGGTTTCCTCGCCCATGCAGGCCTTCAGGAAATTGGCGAAGTGGTTAGACGGGCTCTTCGGCACGGCAGGCAGCGCGATATCCCGCGCGGCGTCGCCGAGGATCTGAAGCTCCGAACCGTGCGAACCGCCCTTGAAGGTCAGGCCGTCGCCGTAGATAACCTTCCCGGGCGGAAGCACGGCGCCGGTGGCGCTGCCTTTCGATGGCGGCGGCACGCTCGGATCGACGACGCCGGCCCCGAAGTTCTTCGGCAGCGGCGGCAGATTGTTCACGCCGTCGTACCAGGTCAGTTCCAGCGGCGGCAGCGCACCGCGTTGCGGGAACCGGAACGCCAGCGTCGACGCCTGCGGGAAGATGAAGGGGCTGTGCCCTTCCAGCCGCACGGCTTCGACTTCGGTCGGCAGGCCAAGCTGCAGGAACTCGTGCGCGGTATCGAAGATATGCGCGCCCCAGTCGCCCAGCGCGCCGTTGCCGTAGTCGAACCAGGAGCGCCAGTCGCCGTTGACGTAGCCGCGATTGAAATCATGGTAAGGACCGGTCGCGGTCCAGACGTCCCAGTCCAGCGTTTCCGGTACCGGTTGCCGCGGCAGGTAGCCGGACACCGCCATGCCGTGCCAGCGGCGCGGATTGTTCATGAACGCCGTGATAGTGCGCACGTTCTTGATGATGCCGGCGTCGACCCACGACTTGAACTGGAAATAATTGGCCTCCGAATGGCCCTGGTTGCCCATCTGGGCAGCCACCTTGTACTTGCGCTCGGCCGCCATCATCATGTCGATTTCGCGGAAGCTTTGCCCCATCGGTTTCTCGCAATAGACATGTTTTCCCTGCGACATGGCGAGCATCGCGATCGGAAAATGCGAGAAATCGGGCGTGCCGACGCTGACCGCCTCGAATTCCTTGCCCATCCTGTCGAACATGCGGCGAAAATCCTGGAAGCGCGGCACGTTGGGGAACATGTTGAGGATCTCGACGGTATGCGGCGCGCCCATGTCGACGTCGCACAAGGCCACGACGTTCGCGAGCCCCGTCGCGTGCAGCGCCTTGATGACCTGGGCTGCGCGATTGCCGATACCGACGCAGGCCAGGTTGACTTTGCCATTGGATGCCTTCGCCTGTGCCAGCATCGGCGTGGCCATCGCGGCCAGGGCGCCCTTGACGATCGTACGGCGACGGGTAGAGAAAAGCGGCTGCGACATGGTGTCTCCTTGTAGTAGTCGGTTGTCGTTATTGATAGCTGCCGGGCCAGGCGATCTCGCGGCCCTCGTCCATTGCCGCCTGTCCCATCAGCGCGGCGATCCCGGAACGGTAGGCGTGCTCGATCATGTGCGGCATCCGCTGGCCCAGGCGGATCGCGTTGGCGAAGGCGGCCATCGACAGCTCGGTGCCGTCGCCGCCGCCCAGTTCGTGCCGCAGTGATTGCCCGACTTCGCCGGACTTCGCTTCCGGCTTCCAGCTCGGCGCACCGATAGCGACCGTTGCGGCCCTGCCCTCCTCGATTTGCCTGACGAGTGCCGCGACGGCGGGCGCAGGAGGTGGCTCCTCCGTGTAAAACTTGCCGCTCTCGCCTTCGATCGTGCCCCTGGGTCCCATGATCTGGATTTCCAGCCCGTGGTGACGGTTGCTGGTGAGCGCGTCGTAGACCAGGGTGACGCCGTCGCGGTAGCGGAACAGCACGTTGACGTTGTCGTACACGTCGCGCCCGTCCTTCCAGTGATTGACGCTGCCGTAGCCGACACAGGACAGCGGCGCGGCGTCGAGATACCAGTTGGCGACCTGCAGGTGATGCGACGCCAGCTCCGTCAGCAGGCCGCCCGAGGTGGCGCGGTACAGCCGCCAGTTCAGCTTGCGCTCCAGGCGCGGGTCAGGCACCGGACGGCGCCAGTCGTTGTTGCGGTGCCAGCTGGCGCGGATCTGGGTGATCGGCCCGATGTGCCCGGCGCGCACCAGTTCGTGCGCGTGCAGGAAGGTGGCGCTGAACAGCCGCTGGTGACCGACCTGGAACACCCGCGGACTGGCGCTCGCCGCCCGCGCGATCGCCTTGCATTCATCGACCGTGAGCGCCAGGCTCTTTTCGCAAAACACGTGCTTGTCGGCCGCGAACGCGGCGAGGCAGATCGGCGCATGCTGATGCAGCGGCGTGGCAATCACCACGCCGTCGATCCCCGGCATCGCCAGCAGCTTGCGGTAATCGCTGAACGCCTTCGGCTTGCCGCCTGCCGCCGCCATGGCCTCGGCCAGGTGCGGCGAATAGTCGTCGCACAATGCCGCGACTTCGACGCCCGGGGTGCGCAACAGGTATTGCAACAGCAGGCTGCCGCGCGACCCGGTGCCGATCACCCCGATGCGCACCCGGTCCGAGGCCGCATCGCCTGCCGGCTGGGCGCGCAGCGGCGCCATCCACGGCAGTCCGCTCAGCAACGAAGAGCTTGCCACCACGCCCGCCACGCGCGCCAGGAAACGCCGCCGCTCCTGCGCCTCGTGGCGAATGTCGTCAAGAGGATTACTGCTCATATCGCCATTCCTTTTCTACGCGCCAGGCCCCACCCGCCAGGCCATAGTCGAACGCCACGGCCTGCGCGTCCCGGTAGCGGCGCAGCACCTCCGCACGGCGCGCTGCCGGCAGCACGAACAGGGCGGTCGACAACGCCTCGGCGTCCGCGGCGCCCTGGCAGGCGACGGACACGGTCCTGCAGCCGGTCACCGCCTGGCCATTCGCCGGATCGATGATGTGGGTTTCGCCAGGACGATTGCCCGACGTGGACAGCGCACCGTCGCACAAGTCGAACCGGTGCAACGACGTCCCGGGTTCGAACATGTGCTCGACGCCGACCTGCCAGCAGACGCCCGCGGGATGGCTGCCGATCACGGCCACCGAACTTTCCCCGAAACTGAGAAAGGCCTGTTCGACGTGCCGATCGAGCAGGAACTGCCTGATCAGGTCGAGGGCGATTCCCTTGCCGATACCGCCCAGGTCGAGTTGCAACCCCGGCTCGGTGTAGCGTACGGTATGGCCATCGGGATCCATGTCCAGGTGGTGCATGCCATGGCCGGGACGGCCTGCGCCCTGGGCGATGTCGAATGCGCCCCCCGTCAGGCGGTGATGCCGCATGCAGGCGTCCAGGACCGTCCACAAGGCATCGTTCACCCGGACGGCCCCACGGGCGGCGTGCCGATTGAGCACCGCCAGGTCGCCATCGGGCGAGAAGCGGCTCATGATCGATTCCTGTTCGCGCAGCAGTCGCTGCACCTCGTCCGCAAGCCGTGCGCCGGCCTGGTCTGCCGTGGACGGCAAGACCATGCTCAGCCGAGTGTTCATCGACGCGAAGGTCCGGTGAAACATCGGGTCGCTTATTTGCCGTGGAGGTCGCGGATCAGGACATTGCGGAACGCAACTTCGTCGCCGTGATCCTGCAGGAGGATGTGCCCGTCGGCCCATTCGCCGAACCCGGGGATGTCGCGAAACTTGCTGGCCGCGACGGCTTCGCGAAAGGCGGCCGAGCCGCGCTCGAATTCCACGGTCTTCCTGCCGTTCAGCCAGAACGTGACGGTCTTCCCTTGCGACAGTATCCGCACGTGATTCCATTGGCCGATCGGCGCAGGGGCCTTGTCCTTTGCGGCCGGAATGAGGTCGTACAGCGAACCGATGGTCCGGTTGCCGTTGCGTCCCAATTTGGCGTCGGGATGACGCTCATCGTCCAGCAACTGGAACTCGAGGCCGATCGCCGAACCCACCGCGGCCGGCTTGCCCGTCACTTTGTCGATCGGCGCCAGATTCGGCTGGGTGAAGATCTTGACCCCGCTGTTCGCGCCGGGCGTGAGCCGCGCGTCCAGCGTGAGCTCGAAATCGGCATAGCGCTTGCGGGTGATGATGTCGCCGCCGCCGCGCGATTCCTCGCCACCTTTCCCCGCCATCGTGAGCAGGCCGTCGCAGGTCCGCCATCCATGTTCCGGGAACCTGTCCGATTTCACGCTGCGCCAGGCGTCGGTGGAGGTGCCGTCCCATAAAACGGTCCAGCCTTCCGCTTTTTGCTGGGGCGTCAGCGCCATGGTCGCCCTGGCGGCAGCACATGGCCCGGGTTGCGCCCGAGCGAAAGGCGAGGCGGAAAACATCGTGGCGGCGAGAATGGCCGCGAACATTCGGTAGCGAGGCATTACAGTCTCCATGTGTACGAAACGCTGAACAACAGGGGCGCGAGCACAACATGTGGAAACCCGCAATCGATTCCCTACCCGGATAACGGAACAAATGACAAGACGCTATCCACGGGCGCATTTGTCAATACCAAGGATTCGATGTAATCCCGAGTTAATGCACCACGATGCTGACCGGCACTCATTCATTCACTCTATTTCAATAAAATAGTTAGAACCAATGTTTTGTGTATATCGATTGGTTCAAAAAAGGTATTGGTGATGACCTTTAAATGACAAATGAGTCGAATTCGGCTGCCGGGAATTACCGCGTCCGCAAACAGCACCAGCGGCCTGCTGATCAATCACGTGGCAGGCATGATCGGCCTGGTCGCCATCCCGTCTGCTGGACCTCGGGCAGGCCGGGCTGACCGTGACAATTATCACGCTGACATGCACTTGCTCGACTTGATACAAGAAAAAGTGTGCGCAGGATCAGGCTGCGCGGCCGGAACGCTCCGGCCGAACTGCGTGCTCGGGAGGGAGCGGTTCAGACGGGTGTTTCTGCCCCGGCATTGTCGGCAGGCTGTTCCTGCTCCGGCTGCTGGGCGGCCAGCATCCGGAATGACTTCGGCGTACAGCCGAATTCTTCCTTGAACAGCTTGTTGAAATATGGAACATTCGAGTAGCCGACCAAATACGCGATTTCCGACACGGCGGCGCTGCTTTTCTGAGTCAGCAGCCTGGATGCCTCAGTCAGCCGCAGTTTATTCACGTAAGCGGTGAAGGTCATGCCAAGTTCGGATTTCAGCACTTCATTGATTTTGTAGCGGTTCGCGCCGGTCCCTGTCGCCACGGCTTCGAGATCCAGTTTGGGGTCGGTATAAGTGCTGGCGATATACCGCAAGACCGAGGCTTTTTCCTTGTCCTTGTACGGTTCCAGGGTTAGCTGGCGATAGGCGACCAGGGGCAAATTGGTCTTCATTTTTGTATCCACGCTGGCCAACAGCGCGCGCGAATGCGCCAGGAAAAACCACACACCAAATGCCACCCAGCCACCCAGGACAATGACCGCCAGCGCGGCCAGGTAGCGGTAATCCCGGCCATGCAATGTCAGTTCGCTGATCTCGATATACCCGTCGACATTGCGTGGCGTGGCCATGCTGGTGCCAAACAGGATTTTCGCGACCTTGTCCAGTTCATAGCCCTGACGCGCCAGGTCCAGCTTCATCGCAGGAAACCACCACTCGGGCACCAGCAGCCGGGCCAGGTCGAGCGTCACCGGCATGCCCTGTTCATTACACGAAAAATAGGTTCTAGGTGGACGGTAAGTCTCGAACTGGCCTGGCTTGGAGATTTTTTCGTCGAAGGTGGACATCTCGAACGTCACCGACGTGGCCGGCGCACATTTGGCAACGAAGGTGATGGTACGGAACCTCGACCAATCCTGGAGAATCGGCCGCCCTTTGTCGTCCCTGAAGGTCAGGTCGGCGGCGGCAAAAGGATACGCGGCCGCATCCTTGAGCTTGAAGTCGAACCGCAGCCGGTCGCGCGACATGTCGTGCAAGCGCACCGACGACGCTCCGCCAGTCGCCACATCGGAATATGTTCCGTAATGCCAGCGGGAGTTGCCATTTTGCACCGGCAACAGCGTTTGAGTCGGATAGGTCCGATAAACAAAAACCACCGCCACCAGCGCGTCCACGAGAAGCAGGACAATCAGCGCCAGCAGCGCCTTCTTATAGAACTCTTGCATATAGGTAGGGGCCTGAACTGTCTCGGCGCCGCAGGTGTCGACGGCTACGATCCCGGCATCATAACAGGCGGTATATGGACAGTCCCAGCTATTTTTGCAGCGGACCGTGCTCACGCCAACAGGCCGCAAGTCTTCCTGTCGCCCCAGTGGACGGCGTTGGCGATGCCTGCCTGGGCGCCTGCGCGGCGCCCGCGCCGTCGAGGTGCAGGCTGGCGGTCAGGGCGCGGACGGCACGAATGTAACGATAACGCGTCCGTAACGCGTCAGCGCCGGACTGCCCTTGTCGATCACCTTGACGATGAAGTGGGCGGTCTCCGTCTTGCTGACCACGGGCGCCTGGCCCCAAACGGTATGATGGTTTTCCGCATACCCCAGCTTGATCTCCTGCCTGTAGCTGCCCGCTTCGGGATACTGAAACCACAGGTAGCTCAAGCTGTCTCCATCGGGATCGGAACTGCCGGCCGCGCTCAGCATGAAGCCCTCGCCGGATTTGACGGTCAGCCGATCGCCCGGCGTCAGCTTTACGACTGGCGGATGATTCGCCTCCTTGTAGGGCTTGGTGGTCCACTCCATTCGAGCTGCGAAATCGTTCTGGAAGTCTTTGCGCCAGCGCCAGATGGTGGTCCGGTACCCGGTGGAGACCTTGTCGTGGGGGCGCACGGCGCGGCCGAATTCGCTGTGGACCATCGGCCTGTAACTATCCACTGCGTTGGTCCAGATGGCATGCGGCTCTTGGAATACAGGGACGTTGCCGGTAAAGCCTTCCGGATCGGTATCTTTCAACGCAGGCGTATAGAACTCGTAGCGTCCACCCCAGCCGCCCCAGTCCGGATGCTCGGGTGCGTTCAGGCCGTTCGGTATCAAGGACAGAAAGGATGGCGTATCGCCCTCGACGCCAAAAGAAACATCCGGATACACCGCACCCAGCGGACCATGACCCTGTTGAATATGCGCGGCGATCCAGTCGTTGCTCACTTCCGTGCTGTCGAAGCCAGGCTCGGTCGCGTGCATCCCGGTCCAGGTGCCATTGCCATACCCGCCGGGGCTGACGATATAAAACAGATCGGGAAACTGGCTGCGTATCCAGAAACCGGAATCGTCCTGATCAGAGATCGTGTAGACGCGCAACTTCTTCACCAGGCGACCGACCTCCTCCGGTGGCTTGTCGTGTCTGATCCGATACAACGCTTGAGCAAGCGTATTGGCACCGCCCCAGACCGCAACCCAGAGGGGACGCGTATCATTTTTCTCCAAGGCCTTGATGATGGCGTCCGACCCCGGCGAGTCCTTGCCGTCGCCGACACCTTGCATGCCGTAGACTTGCGAGCCGGCGCGCACCACGGCGTTGAGTGCCTGCGCTTTCGGAAACCCCGGTTCGTGCTTCAACAAGTTGGGTTGTACCCGGCCATAGGCGTCGACGATCGCATGGATGGATTCCGGGGCAATGCGCGACTTCTGATGCGTGGAGGTCGTGGCGACGATCCCTTCGATATCGATCTGGTTCGCGTATAGAAGCAAGCGTACGAGCGACTGGCTGTCATCGGGATCGGCCTCGATATCGGTGAGGACAATCAGGCGTTGTCCGGGTTCGGCCGCGCCAAGGGCAGGCACGCAAACCAGGAAGGCCGTCAGCATCGCTGTCATTGAAAGTAATCGCATCATCTCTGTATTGCTCTGTATTGAATCGGGGCCTGTCTCGCTGGCCGGGCTGTGTGCAGGACCGGAACCGAACCCGCCCAAACGAAACGGCCCGGCGAAGAACGCGCCGAGCCGCACCGCATCCGCTACCAGCCACTCACGTCATGCGGATGTGCGTGTGGCAGCTTACCGGTTTGCGCCCTTCACCAGCGCATCGAGCAGGTCCGGGTCGAGGACTGCGTTATTGCGGCCCCGATCGATCAGGCCGCCCACATCCCAATAGAACGGTAACAAGCCATGGGCCGCTGCCGACCTGGTGACGTAGTTGATATAGTAGACGCGCGACTTCTTATGCAGGGCCAGTGCATCGCCCGTCAGATTGGTGCGGAGCATAGCGGCATACTCGCCGAGCACGACCGGAATGCCCTTGTCGACAAACTGCTGCCTGACCTTCGAGAACTGCTCATCGACATAAGCCTCTTCCATCTGGTCGGCATTGTGGGCGGTGTCCGTGGTCGAATGATTGTCCTTGCCCCAGTAATAGAATGCATGGCCCCACCATTCATCTTTTTCCATTAAAGTAAATTGCCACGGGTAGAAATGTACCTCATACATCAGCTTATTGCTGACAGTGTCGGTCGGCATGGTGGTCCACATCGTCGCTGATTTATCGATGTCCACGGCCGGTCCCTGCACCACCAGGACACGGTAGGCATTCCTGCCGCCCGTGGCGCGCACCGCATCGATGAAGGTCTGGTGGTAGGACATGAGCACCGGCATCTGGTTGGGCGTATCGACAGCCGGCTCGTTGGCGCCGGCAAATATCAAATGCTCGTCGAAGTCGCGCATTTGCGTGGCAATCTGGGTCCAGAACGCCTTTTGTTTCTCGTTGACGGCCACTTGCTTGTCGGGCTGAACGTTTCTTTCGAGCCAACCGCCATCCCAATGGATGTTCAGGAGCACATACATCTGGTTGTCGACGCAATATTTGACGACTTGCTTGACGCGGTCCATCCAGGCCTGGTCGATCTTGCCGGTCTGTTGGTTGGCGTACTGGTCCCAGGCAACCGGGAGCCGGATGGCGTTGAATCCGTCCGCCTTGGCCGCCTTGATCAGCGCCTCGGTGACCGGGGGATTGCCCCAGGCGGTTTCTCCGCCGGTCGCCTCCATCGTGTTGCCAATATTTAGCCCCAAGCGAATCTTGCTGGCAAGCTGGACAGCGGTGCTGCCCATGCCGGCAGCATCGGGCGCGATCGGATTCTGGTTGTAGTCGGGATAGAGACCCGCGGCCGGCGTTGTTGGAGCCGGCGTTGTCGGGACCGGCGTCGGCTGGGCTGGCGTGGTTGGCGCTGGCGTCGTTGCGGTTGGCGTCGTTGGCGCCGACGCCGCAGGCTTCGTGCTGGCCGCGCCACCGCCACAGCCAACGTTGAATGACAGGATTCCAACTAATATCAGTAGACGGCTGAGCTTCAAAATAACCTCGAATATTCATGCTGACAAAATTACCCGTTGGCCTCGAATATTTTTCCGGCCAAGCGCCAACATACCGAGGTCCGCGCCACGGCCGTTATCGCTTCCCCCGAAATTGCTAGCAATAAGCGAAAAATTGCACAACTTGGGGATTTACAGCTACGGCTTGAGCAAGCGGATCGTCATGCTGCGCAAGTCCGATAACAGGACGCTGTCGACGTCGCGTGCCCGCGCAAGCCGTCGCCGCCGCGGGGCGAATGCAAGGAAGTGCAGTATCAATGCGATTTTCTGCACCTTGTAAATGTCTTCACCGCTAGCGTAATTTCGGTCCTTACTCTTCCCGAACCCCTGGGATAGACTTCGCCGGTTTGCTGGACCGGCGCGCCAGCTGTGGTGCCAGTGGACGCATGCGTCATGGCGGCCTTCTTCACCACTGATGCATCGACGCGCCAAAAAACATACGACTTTCATGGATACCACTGAGTGAACATCATCAAACATAGCCTCGCCGTTCTCGGCCTGATCGCGGCACCGGCTTTTGCCGCCAACCAAGTCAGCATCAGCATCGACGCCAGTCGACCCGGCCCTGTCATCAGCAAGAACGTCTACGGCCAGTTCGCCGAGCAGCTCGGCACTGGCATCTACGGAGGCATGTGGGTCGGCACGAAGTCGAACATCCCCAACACCCGTGGCTGGCGCAATGACGTCGTCGGCGCGCTCAAGGCGTTGCATGTGCCGCTGGTGCGCTGGCCGGGCGGCTGCTTCGCCGACACCTACCATTGGCGCGATGGCGTCGGTCCGCAGGACAAGCGCCCGAGCAACATCAGCGGTGGGCGCGTGGAGGAGATCAACGCCGTCGGCACCCATGAATTCTTCGACCTGATCGACATGCTGGGCGCCGACGCCTACATCAACGGCAACGTCGGTACCGGCAGCGTGCAGGAGATGGCCGATTGGGTCGAGTACATGACGGCGGACGGCGGCTCGCCCCTGGCCAGGCTGCGCGCCCGGAACGGGCATGCAAAGCCGTTCAAAGTCGCCTACTTCGGTATCGGCAATGAGTTGTGGGGCTGCGGCGGCAACCTGAAGCCCGACTACTACGCGAACCTGTACAGTAATTACGAGAATTTCCTGAGGGCGCCCGGAAATTCGAGACCGAAGATGATTGCCAGCGGCGGCAGTGGTTTCGACACCGCCTGGACCGACGTCCTGAGCAAGGAACTGAAGGGCCGAACGGCGGGCATCAGCGTCCACCAGTACACCATCGCGGGCACCACCTGGGAGGGCAAGGGCAAGGACCTCGGCTTCAAGGAAGACGAGTGGATCTCGACCCTCGCCAATACCTTGAAAATGGATCAGCTTATCAAGGATCACGTGGCCGTACTGGACAAGCACGATCCCGAGAAGAAGATCGGGCTGATGATCGACGAGTGGGGCACCTGGTATGACGAAGCGGGTGCCAGAAGCGCCTTGTACCAGCAGAATTCCCTGCGCGACGCGCTCGTGGCGGCGCTCAACTTCCACATCTTCCATGCTCACGCGGAGCGGGTCCCCATGACCACGATCGCCCAAATGGTCAATGTCCTGCAGGCGATGATCCTGACTGACAAGGAGAAGATGGTCCTGACCCCGACCTACTACACGTTCCAGATGTATGTGCCGTTCCAGGATGCCAGGTCGCTGCCGCTGGCAATCAAGGACAACACGAGCTACACCCTGGGCGCAACGAGCATTCCGGGGGTGAGCGCATCGGCGTCGCTTGCCAAGGACGGCAAGGTGTATCTGGCACTGGTCAACACCGATCCGCACAAGGCGGTCGATGTCGCCGTCGACGTCGCCGGCGCGAAGGTAAATGCTGCGGCCGGCAAGGTACTGACCTCGGCCGCGATGGATGCGCACAACACGTTCCAGAATCCGCAGGTCATCAAGCCGGCAGCGTTCAGCGCGCGTGCCGCGGGCGGCAAACTATCGATCAAGGTGCCCGCAAAGGCCGTGATGGTGGTCGCGCTGGAGGAGTAGACGCCGCGCGCACAAGGGCATGGTCGCCCATCCCGAACAGGAGCGGCGGCAGCTCGCCGCTCCCGCAACGGACGCCGCAAGGGCGTCAAACGTCAATCAATCGACCTTGTATTCGGAAACGTATGCCTTCAACACCGGAATCCAGTTTGCCCCCGCCCGCAACTGAAGGGCAGCCGTCGTTGCGGCCCGAGAAACGGCGCTACGCGTTGGGTGTCGTGCTGCTCATCCATCTTGCCTTGCTGATCGCCATGCTGCTGTCGCCCGCGCGCCGTCCCGCGCCTCCACCGCCGCGCGCCCTGGAAACGGCCCTGATCGAAGAGAAAGTACCGGAAGAAAAAATTCCCGAACCTGCGCCCGCCAATATCGCCCCACCCACCCCCGCGCCGCCGCCCCTTCTCGTCCCGCCGCCGCTCCCAGTGCCCGACGTCGTGCCCGACGCTGTCCGGGCTCCGGCTCCGGTTCCCGCGCCGGCTCCCGCGCCGGCGCCTGCTCCGGCCCCGGCGCCGGCCGCGCCCCCGCCCCGGCCCCGCCCGCGAAGGAGGTCGTGGCCAACGCGCCTCCCAAGCTGTTCGAGGAATGCGCCGAAGCGTCGGATCGGCATATGGTCGCCGACGTATATCGCCTCGCTGCCGGCAACCAATCGGTGTTCGACATGCGCGGGCGTAAGCCGATCAAGCGCGTTTGCCTGGCCCAACTCGATATCGTACCGCGCTCCTTCCGCGAAGGCTTTCCCGGTATGGGCTCGACGATCGAATGGTTCGGCCTGGATATTCGCTTTACCGTCAATATTGCCGAAACCGGCACCTGGGAGCTGATGCTGCTGGCCGACGATGGTGCCGTTCTCAGCATCGACGATGAAAACGTGATCGACAACGACGGCATCCACGCCCCGACACCCGTGGCGACCAGGATCAAGCTGGAGAAAGGCTTGCACAATTTCCGCCTGCGCTACTTCCAGGGCCCGGGCCCGGATCTTGCGCTGATGCTTGCGTGGAAAAAGCCCGGCGCGGCCGAATACAGCTATTTGCCGCGCAGCCTGATAGGGCGGCCGCCGGCCGGCACGTTGCCGCCGATCCGCCCGAAGGAGTAATCCAGGCCGCGCCACGTTCCACACCTCACTTCCGACATTCATGAAAAAGACACACTGCCCCGCTCTCGTTCTCTTGTCCGTACTGGCTGCGCTGCCCGCGGCGTCATTCGCGCACAACCCGATTATTCAAACGATGTATACGGCCGATCCGGCACCCATGGTCCATCAGGGCACGCTCTACCTGTTTTCCAGCCACGACCAGGATGTCGGCGAAAAAAACAACTTCAACATGAAGGACTGGGTGCTCGCCACGACGACGGACATGGTGAACTGGACCCAGCATGGCGCGATCGCCTCCCTGCGGGATTTCGCCTGGGCCGCCAAGGAGATTTCCGGCTGGGACGGTTTTGATAATGGCGCGTGGGCGCCCCAGGTGATCGAGAGGGATGGCAAATGGTATCTCTACGCCCCGGTGCAAGGCCGGGGCATCGGCGTGCTGGTGGCCGACAATCCCCTCGGCCCGTACACCGATCCCATCAAGAAACCACTGATCGCCGGCCACGCCGGCGGCCTGTACGACAGCATCGATCCGACCGTCTACATCGACGACGACGGCCAGGCCTATCTCGCCTGGGGCAATCCGAATCTGTGGTCGGTGAAGCTGAACAAGGACATGATTTCCTACGACACGAGCGTCGGGGAGAATGGCATCATTCGCCATCCGATGACCGTCAAGGCGCTGGGCGAGCGCAATCCTCCGGACACGCAAGGCACGACGCTTCCGAAGCGCGCCTTGCGCGGCACGTCCTACGAAGAAGGTCCCTGGCTCTATCAGCGCAAGAATCTCTCTTACCTGTTTTTTGCAGGTGGTCCCATCCCCGAGCATCTCGCCTACGCCACCGGCCCCACACCGGAAGGCCCGTGGACCTACGGCGGCGTCGTCATGACCCCGCAAAGTGCGTTCACCAACCACCCGGGCGTGGTCGATTTCAAGGGCAAGACCTACCTCTTCTACCACAATGCCGCGCTTCCGGGAGGCGACGGTTTCAAGCGTTCCGTGGCCGTCGATGAGTTGAAGTTCAACCCGGACGGCTCGGTCCCGCTGGTGCAACCGACCAGGGAAGGCCCGGCACCGGTCGCCACCCTCGATCCCTACAAGCGCGTCGAAGCCGAGACCATTGCGTGGTCGTCCGGTGTCAAAATCGAACCCAGCAGCGCCGGCGGCCAGAATGTGCGCGACATCCACGACGGGGCCTACATCCAGGTGCGCAATGTCGATTTCGGCGCGCCCGGCGCGCGCGCCTTCATGGCCAGCCTCTCCAGCACGGCCAAGCCGAAACAGGCCTCCGGGGCGAAGATCGAGATTCGTTTGGGCAAGCTCGACGGCCAGCTGATCGGCACGCTGCCGGTCTCGGGAACCGGCGGCCAATGGAAGCCGCAGTCGGTCCGGGTCTCCGGCGCCTCCGGCGTCCAGGATGTCTTCTTCGTGTTCCGCGGTGCGGCCGGCGAAGAACTCTTCAAGTTCGATTACTGGCAATTCGCGCACCACGACCTGCCGGCGGACCGCGACTCCGGCGCGCCCCGGCCCGGCCCGGCGGCAAAGGCGGATCGTGCCCATAATCCCGTGATCTGGGCCGACGTCCCGGACATCGCAGTCATCCGGGTCGGCAAAACCTACTACATGAGCAGCACGACGATGCACATGAGCCCGGGCCTGCCGATCATGAAGTCGACGGACCTGGTCAACTGGAGCATGGCCTCGTACGCTTATGACACCCTGGCCGACAACGAAGCCTTCCGCCTCGAAAACGGCAAGAACGCCTACGGTGAGGGCTCCTGGGCCAGCAGCCTGCGTTACCACGACGGCATGTTCTATGCCTCGACGTTCTCCGCCACCGCTGGAGGACGCACCCATATCTACGCCACGCGCAATCCGGAGCGCGGCCCGTGGAAAGAAACGAGTTTCGAGCCCGCGCTGGGTGACCACAGCCTGTTTTTCGACGACGACGGTCGTGTCTACATGGTGTTCGGGGGCGGCCGCATCTCGCTCAGGGAGCTGAAACCCGATCTCACTGGCTTCAAGCCCGGCGGCGTCAACAAGGTCATCATCGAAAACGCCAATGCCCTCTTCGGCGCCGACCAGGGCGGACTCAAAGCCGAGGGCTCGCAGCTCTCCAAGATCAACGGCCGCTACTACCTCTTCAACATCGCCTCGCCCAAGACCCGCTGGGCACGCACCGTCATCGTCCACCGCGCCGACAAGATCGACGGTCCCTACGAGGGCCGCATCGCGCTCGATGATCGCGGTATCGCCCAGGGCGGCCTCATCGACACCCCGGAAGGCAAATGGTATGCCTATCTTTTCAAGGACAACGGCGCCGTCGGTCGCGTTCCCTACCTCGTGCCCGTGACCTGGAAGGACGGCTGGCCCGTGCTCGGCCAGGACGGCGAAGTGCCCATGACGCTCGACATCCCCGCCGGCCGACAGGGCCGCTCGGGCGCGTCCGGTATCGTCGCCTCCGACGAATTCGACCGCTCGCCCGGCGCCCCCGCCCTGCCACTCGCCTGGCAATGGAATCACAATCCCGAGCCGCGTAACTGGTCGCTCACCAAGCGCCCCGGCTACCTGAGCTTCGTCACCAGCCGGGTCGATTCCAGCCTGCCTGAGGCGAGGAATACCCTCACCCAGCGCACCTTTGGCCCTGACAGTTACGCCACCACCAGCATCGACGTGAGCGGCATGAAAGACGGCGACTGGACCGGCCTTGCCGCCTTTCAGAAAAAATACGGTTTTGTCGGCGTAAAGATGAGCGCCGGCGCCAGGTCGCTCGTCATGGTGAGCGCCGACTCCGGCCAGCCCGAGGAGGTCGCCTCCATTCCCCTTTCCGGCAAAACCGTTCACCTCAAGGTCGAATGCGAATTCCAGTCCGCGCCTGACGATGCCCGTTTCGGCGTAGACGAGAATGGCGCCAAGACCTATGGCATACCGGGGGCGCCTGAAGTCGCCCGCTTCTCCTACAGCCTCGACGGCAAATCCTGGACCCCGATCGGGCGTCCCTCGCGCCTTACCTATACCTTCCCGCACTTCATGGGTTACCGCTACGCGCTCTTCTATTATTCGACGCAGACCGCCGGCGGCCGCGTCGACTTCGACTACTACCGGATCGGTCAAAGCGGGGTCTCCCGCTGACCGCAGCCAGCGGAAGGCCTTATCGGGCCGGCTCGCGCGCGTCCTTTTTGCATGCATCCCGGAATGCCTTCGGGGTGCATTGGTATTCTTGCTTGAAGAGCTTGATGAAATACGAGGAGTTTCTGTAGCCGACCGAATAGGCAATTTCTGCAATACTGGCACCGGTGTTTTCCACCAGCAGGCGCGCTGCTTCGGTCAATCTGAGCTTGTTCACGTAACCGATGAAGGTGTAGCCTGTTTCCGCCTTTAATATGTCGTTGACCTTATTGCGGTTGACACCGGTTTCCGCCACTACGGTCTCCAGATCCAGTCCCGGATCCGCATAACGCGTCGCCAGCAATCGCAGAATGGCGGATTTGCCTTTTTCCCGGTGTGTCTCCAGCGCCAGCTGCTGGTACGCCACCGGCGGCACGTCCTTCTGCATCCGCGCATGAAGGTCATTGGCCAACACCACGGCGTACTGCCTGACGAACCAGAACCCGAAACCAGCCCAGGCGACCGTCAGGAATGCGGCGAGAAAATACAGGTAGCCATATTTCCGCTCGTGCAATTCGATGTTCGCGATTTCGATACGCGACGGGACGCCGACGCCGCTGGCGGTGCTGGTGCCCACTTCGATCTGCGCAACCTTGGCCAGCGAGTAGCCCAGGTCGGATGGGTTGAGCTTGTTCGAGTCGACCCACCATTGCGGAACAGTCAAATGCGCCAGATCGAGTTCGGCATGCGCCCCGTCCTGATCGCAGTTAATGTATGCCGACGGCGAACGGTAGGTCATCAGATCATCCACTCTGGACAGCTTGTCATCGAAGGTGGCCAGGCTGATCCGGATGGTACCGGCGGGGAGGCAGCGTGCCTCGACACTGATCTTGTCGAATCTGGACCAGTCGAGCAATGCCGGTTTGCCGTTGCTGTCTCTGAAGAGCAGGCCGCTCGCTACATAGGGTCTGGAGCTGCTGCCTGACAGGACGAACTCCATGATCAGGCGCGCGGCATCGACTCGCGCATCCAGGCTGGTTGTCGCGTCGTTGCCTTTGTGTGTTCGCAACTGCCAGGAAAAATCTGCCTGCCCAAACAACGGGACGCGGTGATGGCTGCGGCTGACGCAAACATACCCGGTCAGTGTACTGATGCCGAGAAGCAGGACCAGCCGGACCAATGCTTTTGAATATAGCGGGTGCATGTCAATGAAGGTGGCAGGCCCGACAGTGGCGAACCGGTGGCCTGGCGGTCAAGCCGCATACCAGCGAATAAAGCCGGTCCGCACCGGGCCCGGCTTGTCGACGCAGAGGCAGGGGCGGCCCCGCAGGCGGGGCCGCCTTTTCCTTTAGTACGTGTAACGCAGGCTCAGGCGGAAGCTGCGGCCCGGCTCGAACCAGGCGCGGGGCATGTTGCCGATGCCTTGCTGCTGCGTCTGGCGCACGACCATGTCCGTCAGGTTGCTCGCCGAGAAGTTGCCCGAGATGTGCTCGTTGAACCTGTAGTCCACGCCAAAGTCCAGCTGGCCCGTCGCTTCCTGCCAGGTCGGCAGGCCGTAGCCCACATCCGTCGGCGCCGTGCCGCCGTTCGCGGCGGCGCGGTCCGGATCGGCACTCGTGGCATTGTCACCGCCCGTGCCGTTCGCACCCACGCCCTGCAGGAAGCGGCTGCGCCAGCTATAGGCCAGACGCGCCGACAGCGGACCGCGGTCATACAGGAACATGAGGTTGTACGCGTTCTTCGACAGGTACAGGATCGGCAACGACGTGAACGGCAGGCCGTTGGTGTCGCAGCCGTACAGGCTCAGCGAGCTGTTGTTGAACGATCCGTTCGCCGGGCAATACTTCTGGGTGAACGGATGGTACAGGTCCTGCTTGCTGTCGATGTACGTGTAGTTCGCCGAGATGCCGAAGCCCTTGGCCCAGTCCGGCAGTATGCGGTCCAGCCCCGGCACATTGTTGAAGTAGGTCTGGCCCGCCAGTTCCAGGCCCGTCACCGAACCCTTGGCGACGTTGTCCGGCCCCGTGATCAGGAACGCCTGGTCGTTGCCCGCCAGGCTCTTGTAGGTCCTGGTGAATGCCGTGTTCAAGATGATGTCACGCACATTCTTGCGGAACACGGCCATGGTCAGCGACGAACCGTTGCCCGGATACCATTCGAGCGTCCAGTCGAAGTTGTTGGAACGGACCGGCTTCAGCTTGGCGTTACCCCGGTCGTTGCCCGTGTAGCTGATGCTCTTGATGGTGCCCGCCTCGGCGCCGGTGCCCGACGTGATGTTCTGGTTCAGGTTGATGTACTCGTTCAGGTTGTCGAACGGCGGACGGTACATCGACTTGGCGAACGCGAAACGGGTTTGCAGCTTGTCCGTCAGGTCGGCCTTCAGGTTCAGGCTGGGCAGCACGTCGACGTACTGCTGCGACGCATTCACCGGGTCCTTGATCGCGGCGAAGCGCGGGATCACCTCCGACGCGTTCGAGCCATACGTCGGATTGAAGATCGTGAAGCCGTGGGACTCGCTGCGCGTGTGGATCACACGCACGCCGAGGTTGCCCTCGACGGGGAAGCGCAAGTTGTCGAAGCCGAAACGCAGTTGGCCGTAGGCGGCTTCGGTGCGTTCCTGCTGGCTGCTGGTCTGGGCCGGGTCGTCGTTGTAGGCCAGCGGTTTCCAGCCGCCATCCGCGGTCGAGCAATCATTGTTGGTGCCATAGTATGCGTTGCCGTCCTGGCACTGCATCTGCAGGGCCGGGATGAGTTTCGCATTATTGGCCAGGTTCCGGACGAAGGCCGGGTCCGGAACGACCATCGTTGGCACCTGGGGAATCTTGCCATTGAAGAAAGTCGGGAACGTATACGAGGACGTCTGCACCAGGTTGCCGTAGCGCGGATCGCTGAAGTAACTGACGTTGGGGCGTGCTTGCCAGCCCTTGTCCGCGAGCAGAGGCAGAGTGCCCGGCACTTTCGTCGCGTTGACGGACCATGGCTCGGCAATGCTCTTCCAGCCGCCGATGCCACCGGAGGCGTCGGAGCGGACCGCCGTACGCTTGGTGAGGCGCACGCCAAAGCGCAGGTCGCGCAGCACGTCGTCGTCGAAGTGGAAACGCGCGTCCGTCTTCCAGGCATACAGGTCGCCCCTGGCCTTGGTCATCGACGGCATCATGAAGCTCATGTAGTAGTTGTCGCGATTCGCCAGGAAGGCGCGGTCATTGTCGTCGAACGTCACCTTCGGCAGACTGCCCGACAAGTCGATGCCCAGGTTCGGCACGAACGTGCCCAAGGTCATGACGTTGCCCTCGCCGCTGTTCGTCGCATGCACCCACTGCAAGTCGCTCTGGATGGCCCAGCGGTCGTTGATGTTCCACTTGAAGTTCCAGGCGATCTCGCGCGTCTGCGATTTGCTGGTGTCGAAGCCGGTGTCGGACTGGTAACCCAGGCCACCGGCCGCGAAGCTGTTCGCGCCCACGCCGCCGATCGGGTAAGTGTAGAGGCCTTTCTGCAAGATGCCGTTCTGGTTGAAAACCGGATCGAGCGGCTTGACCAGGTACGGCGACTCGACGGCCGTAAACGTGGCGTTCTCGGTGTTGGCCGACCTGTAACCGGTATGGAAGTACGTCAGTGCCGATTCCATGCCGTTGTTCTTCCACTGCAGCGCGCCATAGACACCTGCACGGTCGACCTGGCTCGTGTTGGTGCGGAAAGACGCGGACTTCGGGATCCAGACGGTCTGGCTGTCAACGATGTCGGTGCGTGGGAAATACGCATCCACCTGAACCGTATCGTTGTGGGAATTGGTGCGGTTGGCAGACAGGTCGATCAACGCGCCCCATTGCCCGGTGCGGGTATTCCACCGCTTCGACACCAGGGCCGACAGGCCCGGCGACTTCTTGCTGCCCAGGGCATTATAGTTGCCGTTCACCGACAGGGCGACCTTGCCGTCCTTGTAGTCGAATGGCAGCGCGGTACGCAGATCCACCTGACCGCTGACGCCGCCTTCGACCAGCTCGGCGGGCGGATTCTTGTGCACGACCACTGCGGACATGAGTTCCGGCGGGATGTCGCCCCAGCTCAGCTCACGGCCCGGATAGCCGGCCGAGAACGATTCGCGGCCGTTCAGCGTGGACGAACCCCAGGTCAGGCCACGCACCGAAATGCCCGAGCCTTCGACCGAGAAGTGTTCCGGGTCGCCGCGCGAACGGTTGCGGTCGATCGTCACGCCCGCGACGCGCTGCAGCACTTCGGTGATCGACTTGTCCGGCAGTTTGCCCGCTTCTTCCGCAACGACGGCATCGACGACTTCCTCGGCGTTCTGCTTGAGTTTTTGCGCCGACTGCATGGCGGCGCGCTGGCCGCTCACGACCACCGTCTGCGTAGGCGGGTCGCCGGCCGGCGCCGTTTGCGCATGCGCCGCGCCGCCCCAGGCCAGTGCGGCCTGCGCCACCGCCAACGACAGCGCGGTCATCTTGATCGGTTTCCTCACGATCTTCGTCTCAATTCTCGTCATTATTTATATCCTTTTATTAAATACCTTGGTCGCCGTCCGCGGTCATTGGAAGGTGATGGGGCCGGTCAGCGTGAGTTGGGTCGAGTAGGTCAGCTTGTCCGTACCCGCGGTCGCCATCGAGGCGTTCGCGCTCACTGCGGAGAATTCGACCTGCGCGATCGGGTAATCCTGCAACTCGGTCCAGAGGTCGAGTCCCGTCAGGCCGCACGATTCCGCAATCGCGAACTTGTCCTTGAGATCGACGCTGTAGCTGGTGGCGGCTGCAGCGGTCGGCATTACCGTCGCGTGCAGCTTCACGTTGCAGGCCTTGCCGTCCTTGACGGCGAAGTGGCCGAGGTACAGGTTGATATCGACCCCGTTGTTGCCGTTGCCGAACCATTCAGGGTTCTGCGCGAGCTTGAACTTCAGGGCCGTCTGGGCATCGATCCGTGCGCCAGCGGGCGTGTCGCCGTTCTCGACGAGCTTCGCCAGGCCACCCGCGAGCAGCTTGACGCCCATGTAGCCACCCAGTCCATTGCCGGAATCCGGCTGGATGTTGTAGTACCAGGTGAAGCTGCTGCCGTCGGTGGGCACGGTGCGGCCGCACCAGTTCGTGGCACACCACCAACCGTCCGCGCTGCTGCCGGCGTAGGTCTCGATGCTGCCCGACTCATTGGTCTGGTCGGTGCTCTTGTAGCCGCTCAGGAACGTCAGCGCATCCGCTTGCGCGGTGCCGATCGGGATGCTCCGGACAACCGTGCCGGGGGCATAGATATCATCGACGACCTGCGCCGTGATGTTGCACAGCCCGTTGTCGACCTTGGTCATCGTATTGCCGCTGACCGTGCAGACCGTGGGCGTGCTGGACGTAAAGGTAACGGCTTTGCCCGCAATACTGGTCGTGGCGACCAGCGGAACCGGCGTCGAATCCAGCGGCAGCGCCCCTGGATTGCGGAAGATTACCGTCTGCGACCGTTTGGGGATGCCGAAAATCTGGTTTTCCGAGGCGGGGGTGTAGCCGTTGCCACCCGCCTGGTTTGCGGTCACCGAGCACTCGCCCGCTTTGATCAGCGACAGCGTAGCGCCGTTGACGGTGCAGATATCCGGCGTATTCGACGTGAAGGTCACCTCGCCACCGCCGCTCGCCGTCGCCGTCAGCTGGACGGTCGCGACCTCGGGCGGCGCGGCGAGCGTCGGTCCGCCCACGAATGGGAACGAAATGGATTGCGCCTTCGCGCCGTCGCTCGAACCGCCGCCGCCGCTGCAGCCGGCCAACAACATGCCGCAGGCCAGTCCGACTGCCGTCAGCTGGAATCTCATGGTTTGTCTCCTCATTGGAATCTTCCTTTCTTTTTTGTTTGCTGAAGTTGCTCGGCACCGGCTGCGCCGATGACAAGAAAAGATTGCTCCCTGCCCGCTTCGCTCGACATTCGCGGCAGGGAGGTCGGTACTGGTCAAGGATGTACGGACTGGCAGAGCGTCGCCGGCGTTATGAAATCGTTTTCAAAAACGCGAAAAAAAACAGCGCGCCATGATGTACGCCGGGACGGCGAAAGGTTTGCGGACCGGTTGCTGCTGCATGCAATGAGCCTGAGGTGCACGTCTTGTCTCCCTGCTTTTATTATCGATACCGGTCAACCAGGCGCTTCGATGGCGCTGTATCGACATATCTTGATCTTTATATATTTGAAACAATTACCCGCGTACTGGGCGGCTCCGAAAAAAGGGGCAGCCAAAGCTGCCCCATAAAACCGCTGCGGAAACCCGCCACGGAGGAGAGCGGACATGTGTGAAGCCCAGGATCGTCGGCGGCCGGGAGGCGGTTGCGGAGCCCAACCCATGTGTGAAGCATAGGCCGTCCCTCATGGGCAACGATATCGCCGGTAATCGAATTTCTTGCACTCCGCAGAAATTGCAAGGAATGTCAGCTAGAGTAAAAATCGGACGTGACGGGTGGCGTCGGTCAGGCAAGCGGGCCGGAAGAATTGGCTGCCACGCCACAGGCCGCTCGTGGAACCAGGGAGCGGATGACCGGCGCGCCCCGCATCGACTTTGTTGCATTGAAGAAATATCGCGTGGATGCGGTGGACTGGAGCGCCGACCACCTGCCTGCCCGGGATGCCCGGCTCGAAGAAATACATTGCCTGCCGCTGGTCGAAAAGCTGCCACGCAAGCATGCGCGCGAGGGGGACGATCTGGAGGGACTGGACCGGCCAGCATAAGCCGGGGCCATGCTCGACCCGGTAGCGACTTCATCAGGTGCAAGATGGCAAAGGGACTCGATGCACGCGGCCAGACGACACCGGCGCTCCGGTTGCAAGCTGCGGTTCAGATCGAAAGACCGCTGCGGCACGTTTGCGGTGCCGCAGCGGTCATTGGCGGCGTCTGGGACGTATGACTCAGTTGGTGTAGATCAGACCGCGGCCGGCGCCACTGAAGTACACGCGCCCGTAGGTGTTCCAGTCGCCCGCCATCGCGCCGATGCCGCCGTACTGGTGCGCATCATCGTTGAAGCGCGCCCAGGTCGCACCACCATCGTCGGAGTGGTACAAGCCCCATACGCCATTCATCGTACCCACGACGTAGATCGCGGCCGAGTACGGGCTGCCCGCCTGTGCCTTGCCCAGGGCGATCACGCTGGCGCCATGCAGTTGGCCCCGCGCGCCGTCGTCGCCGACCGTCGCGAAGCCGTTCAGCCTGGTCCAGGTCGACCCCGAATTGGTCGAGTGGTACACGGCGTTGCCGTCGGCCAGCCAGAGGTCACCCTCGACGTTCGGGTTGACCACCATCGACGTGAGATCAAAGGCGTTGTGATACAGGTTCGCCGACACCGAGCCCTGGCTCAGCGTGAAGTTGTGGCCGCCATCGGTCGAGACGTAGACCTTGCCCGCCGGCCCCCAGAATGCGCCCCCCGAATCGTACGCATAGACCTTGTTCGGATTCTTCCGGTCGACGACCAGGCGATAGCCGTTAGCCCAGCCGCCGGGGTTTGCCGGCGCCGGCAGGTTGGTCGCGGTCCAGCTCGCGCCATTGTTCGTGGTATAGGATGGCACCGAGCCGGACGGCGCCCAGATCACGTTGTTGCGCGACGTGGTCACGATACTCCCGTTGTCGGAATCGTTCGCTGCCGCGCCCGCAGGCAGGGTCGCGAAGTTCGACCACGAGTTGCCGGCGTCGCCGGACCAGAAGCCGAAGACGCTTTTTGGTTGCGTTGCGTTGTTGAGGCCGGCACCGACGATGTAATTCGGATCAGACCACAGCACGTCCGCGTAGTTGCCATTGTTCCAATCGGCGAGAGGGCCCCTGGTCGGCGTCGTCGCGAGGTCGGTCTGGACCCATGTCCCGATGTCGCCTGCGCTGTTGACGAACTTGTATGGCGCGCCGGCCGGCGGCGTGACGATGGCCAGGGTGGCGGTCTCCTCGAGGTTGTTGTTCGGGAAGTCCCAGCTCGGCGTGGCCGACGACGCGTTCCAGGTTTCCCAGACGCCGCCGCCGGTGACGTGCATGATGTGGTCGCGGTTGACTGGATCGATCTCGACGTCGTCGATCCAGCCCCAGAACTGTCCGCCGTAATGCAGCATGCCGCCCGCGATTTCGCGCCAGGTGCTGCCGCCGTTGTCGGACAGCTGGACGACAGGACCGGCGGCGCTCCAGGTTCCGGTCACGGCCAGCGCGATACGGGCCGTCGAGCCGGTGCCGTACACGGACACACCGCCGTAGCCGCCGCCGGTCGTGATGCTGGAGAGCTGGGTCCAGGACTCATTGCCGGCCACGCCACCGAACTTGTAGAGGTAGCCGGGACCGCCGGCGCCCTCGCCGGCGTTCTGGTTGAATACCACATAGTACATGCCGTCGCTGGCACGCACCATGTGCGGGACGTAGTAACCGGACACGTTCGACGGGACCGACACCGGCGTCCACGAAAAGCCGCCGTTGACGGACTTGTACAGGATCGAGGTCAGGCCCGCCACCTGGCCGTAGTCCGGCGCGACGGCGGCATACATGATCCAGGTCGTCTGGCCGCCACCCACGTTCGAGTTGTCGAACATGATCTGCTCGACGCCCTTCACGGCGCCGATCGCCTGGATCTGGGCGCCCGTGAGCACGGTGCTCGACAGACCCGTCTGGGTCCACGTCTGACCCGAGTTCGTGCTTTTCCACAGGCCGGCCGTGCGCGAGGCGTAGAACATCGTCGACGGATTGGTGGGATCGAGCTTCAGGCGTTCGCCGATGGCCCGGCCGCCTTCATTGCCACCCACCGGGAAAGGCAGGTCGTAGTGCGTCCAGGTGAGGCCGCGGTTGCTGGAGGCATAGATACGGCCGTTGATCGGGTTGCCGCCGCCGTCTTTCGTATACACGCCGGTGACCAGATAGACGAGCTGGTCGTTGGCCGGATCGAGGGCAATGCTTTCGACGCCGTGAAACTCGCTCTCGCCCCCGCTGAAACCGATGCCGTCGGTGATGGGCGTCCACGACCCGTTTGAATCATTCCAGCGGTAGGCGCCGCCGATGTCGGTGCGTGCGTACATGAGGCCCGCGGTCGTCGGATGGTAGACGAGACCGGTGACGTAGCCGCCACCGGCCCACTTCACGCTCGCATAACTGGTGGCCGAGCCGGTGGTGGCGGCGAGGGCCGGCGCGGTGCCGGACGCGCCGGGGGTCGTGCTGCCCCCGCTGCAACCGGCGAGAAGCGCCGCGACCAGCGTCGGGACGATGAAATTATGCTTCCGAAACATATTGTCTCCTCAAATAGGATAGGCTTGACGTTTTCCGGTAGCGAACGTAGCTCCGCCACGCTGGCCGGCGCCACAATCGTTGCGGAAGTCAGCTTCAAAAAACGCCTGGTTCAACGCACTTACTGGATAGACGTAACGCCGCTGTTCAGCGCCACGTCGGCCTTGCTGCAATCCCCGCTATCCAGGCCGGCCCGGGCGGCACTGAGCCTGAAGCTCAGGATCACGTCGCGCACGCTGCATCCCAGCTCCTGGCGAAACACGGCGTCGAGCGTAGAGCGCGACACGCCCACGTATTGGGCCACCTGTTTGGTCCTGATGCCCTGGCACGCATACTGGCGGATGAAGTGGCGCGCGCGCATCACGTTCGGATGCTTGATCAGCTGGTACTGGCTGGATGCGTGCACGTTGATGCCGGCCGGCGGCACCACGATCGGCGTCTGCGGCGGGCACACCCCGTGCAGCATCTGCCCCATTAGACGGGCGGCCGCGCGCCCGATATCCTGCGCGCCCTGGATCACGGAACTGAGCGGTATGCGGGTGAGCCTGCGCACCAGCGGGTCGTTGTCGATGCCGATGATCGCCACCTGTTCCGGCACTTCGATGTTGGCGATAATGCAGGCCTGTATGAGCTGGCGTGCACGCGCGTCCGTGACGGCGATGATGCCAACCGGTTTGGGCAGGCGGCGCAACCAGTCAATCTGCCCCAGGACCGCCTCGTCCCACGAATGGACGCTGGTTTCGCAGCCGCGGAATATCTCCGCTTCAAGGCGGTCGCCCTGCATCAGGCTGCGGAAGGCATTCTCGCGCTCCTGCGCCCAGCGGTTTTCCGCGGTGGCGGGAACGCTGAACATGGCGAAACGCTGCAGGCCGACATCGATCAGATGCTGATGTGCCAGTTCGATCAGCTTGATATTGTCGGTCGCGACGTAGGGCACACCGGCCGGGTAATTGGACGGGTCGGCATAGGAACCGCCAATTGCGACCACCGGTACGCTACAGCGCGACAACGCTTCTGCCACGGCTGGATCGTCAAAGTTGGCGATAACGCCGTCGCCCTGCCAGTGCTCGATGCCCGCAAGGCGCAATCGGAAATCTTCTTCAAGGAAGATATCCCAGGCCGCCCCCGTACTTCCAAAATAGGCGGCAATGCCGGCAATGACTTCGTAATCGAATATCTTGTTCGCGTTGAATAACAGTGCGATCCGCTGTACTTTCTTCGTGTCCATTTTATTTGTGTGTTTGGAAAACATTTCCGAAACCTCAGCGGGCCGATTCCCAGCATCGGCTGGGTGCCGGGTTCGGGCACCATGGCGAACGGAAGACGGTCGCGGAATCGGGCCCGTGTGTGAAACATAGGCCGGTCCGCACGGGCACCGATATCGCTGTCAAGCGAATTTCTTGCAAACCGCAGAAATTGCAAGCGATGTCGGCCACAGTAGAAATCGGCCGTGGCGGCCGGCGCCATGGAGACTGGCAGGGGTGGGATGACCGCGCCTCGCGCGGTCCTGGATGGCAGCGGTTCAGCCGCAGTGTTCAGGCGCGTGGTTCCGGCGGAGCGCTATCGGCGGGCTGTTCCTGCTACGGCTGCCGGGATCCAGCTGCCTCGACCAATTTTCACTGTGGTTAAGATTGCTTGCAATTTCTGCGGATTGCTAGAAATTCGATTGCCGCCGATATCGTTGTCCACGACGGATTGCCTATGCTTCAGGCCCAGGCCAGGTTCCGCTACCGCCCACGGCCCCGGACACAAAATAGGCGGCCAATGCCCGACCCTGCCGTCGCGGCGGTCACGGCAAGCGTGCTGGCCGCCCATACGAACGCAAACTTTCAAACATCCGCATAATGATAGGAATCAAGATGAACACCAAACGCACGGCGCAGCTCGTGTTAGGCGTCCTGCTGGGTGCCGCCGCCTACGGCACTTGCTGGGCTCAAAAGGCCGAGGGCCTGGCCAGCACCCCGCAAATGGGCTGGAACAGCTGGAACAAATTCGCCTGCGAAATCGACGAGCGCCTGATCCGCGAGACCGCCGACGCCATGGTCAAGCAGGGCTTGAAGGACGCCGGCTTCCAGTACGTGAACATCGACGATTGCTGGCAAGGCCAGCGTGACGCCGACGGCAATATACAGCCCGACCCCAAGCGCTTCCCATCCGGCATGAAGGCGCTGGCGGACTATGTACATGGCAAGGGACTCAAGCTGGGCATCTACTCGGACGCCGGCGCGACCACCTGCGGCGGCCGTCCCGGCAGCCGCGGCCACGAGTATCAGGATGCGCGGACCTATGCCAGCTGGGACATCGATTACGTCAAGTACGATTGGTGCAACACCCCGAGCATGAACGCTGAAGCGGCCTACACCACGATGCGCGACGCGATCGCCAAGGCGGGCCGTCCGATGCTCTTCAGCTTGTGCGAATGGGGCATGAGCAAGCCCTGGGAGTGGGCCGGCCAGGTCGGCCATTCGTGGCGCACCACACCCGATATCTATAATTGCTTCGACTGCGAATTCAGTCCCGGCCTCTCGACCGGCCTGGGCGTGCTGCGCATCCTCGACAAGCAAGCAGGCCTGCGCAAGTTCGCAGGGCCCGGCCACTGGAACGATATGGACATGCTCGAAGTGGGCAACGGCATGAGCGAGGATGAAGACCGCGCCCATCTGTCGATCTGGGCCATGATGGCCTCGCCCCTCATCCTGGGCAACGACCTGCGCTCCATGTCCGAGTCGACCCGCCGCATCCTGACCAACCGCGGCGTGATCGCGGTGAACCAGGACAAGCTGGGTGTGCAGGCGCTGCGCGTCCTTGCCGACGGTCCGCTGGAAGTCTATGCCAAGCCGCTCGACGGCGGCCAGTGGGCACTGATGTTCCTGAACCGCTCCAACCAGCCTGCCGACGTTCACCACGACTGGAAGAAGCAAGTCCTGATCGACGACCTGAACAACCGGTCAGCCGATTTCAAGCAGACCGTCTACCGCTGGTCCGACCTGTGGAGCAAGAAGACGGGCGACACCAGCGCCAAACTGGAAGCGCGGCTGGCGCCGCACAGCGTGCTGATGCTGCTCTTGACGGGCCCTGCGAAACCATAGGGCGTGGAAGCGGAGCCCGCGCCGGGCGGATGCGCCGGACCTGCAGGACAAGGTGCTGGCGTCCGACGCACGGGCACCTGACGCATGAGCCGACGCCGCCCAGGTTCCATCATGGACCCGGCGCGGGGGGTCGTACCGTCTGCGGTCGTCCGGCGACAAGAACCACTCTGGCGTCGGACATGCCGCTGCGGACCTTCAGCCACGCGTTGATCCGCTTGACCTCGTCGGCGCGCGGCATGCGCCGGCAGGTCGCGCTGAGGAACGGTACCGGCGCCGTGGCATCCGCGCCATCCTGCGCGGCCTTGCCCACGAGGACGTCGCCGCATTGCGGATACTGCGCCTCGAACTCGCGCGTTACCGCGCCGGCCTGCGCCACCCATCCCTGCTGGGCCGTCACCTGGCGGCGCAAGGCCTCGATCGTGGCATCCTTGTCCTGCAGCGCGTCCTGGTTGTTGCGCACGATGTCGGCCAGGATGTCGGCCTTCAGGCTGCCGACGTCGATCTTCTGGCTTTCGACGTGCGGCACCTCGCCCTGGTGCACGAACAGGCGCGCGTTCGCCAGGCCGGCGGATGCCAGTCTCTGTTCGATGGCCTTGATCGCCGTCCTGGCCAGCGGCGTGCCGATCAGGGTGACTTCGATGTCGTGCGTGCCGGGCGCGACGCGGGTCTCGAGCACGTGCACCGTCGCCGCGTTGAACTCCTTGCGCACGAACTCGCGCGCGCGGCTGCCGAAGACCTCGTTGTCGACGAGACGCGCCGCCAGCCAGATGCTTGGCAGCGCGGTGAGCAGGACGACCGCAAGCAATGCTCGCTTGACGCGGCGCTCCTTCACCGGGTCGATGAATTTCCGGTGCGGCAGACGAAGGAAGTCGATGACGATCACGGCCGCGAATGCGATGAACACGCAGTTGATCGAGAACAGGTAGAAGGCGCCGCCGAACACCGACCAGTTCGCGTTGGCAAGGCCGTAGCCGGCCGTGCACAACGGCGGCATCAGCGCCGTCGCGATGGCCACGCCGGGGATCACGTTCGATTTTTCGCGTCGCGTCTGCCCGATGATGCCGGCCAGGCCGCCCGCCAGCGCGATCAGGACATCCCACAGCGAGGGTGTCGTCCGCGCCAGCAGTTCCGACTGCGCTTCGGCCAGCGGCGTGACGAGGAAATACAGTGTCGACGTCCCCAGGCTGATCGTGGCGGCGATGCCGAGGTTGGCGAGCGCGCGGCGGATCAGCGCGAAATCGAGGATGCCGATCCCGTAGCCGAATCCGACGATCGGCCCCATCAACGGCGACACCAGCATGGCGCCGATGATCACGGCGGTCGAGTTGGTGTTCAGGCCGACGGACGCAATCAGGATCGCCAGCATCAGGATCCACAGGGTCGCGCCCTGCAGCTCCACGCCGGCACGGATGGCGCGGTCGATCTCGGCGTCGTCCGCCTTGTCGTCGTGGAGGCTGAAACGGTGGGCGATGGCGGCGCGCAGCGATGGCGGCGGGGGTTGGGTGTCGGGTGCGTTCATGAAATCGGTGGACGACGGAGGATAACCGGAGAATTTTCGCCCACGCGTCGCATTTGTCCAAACATTTCTTGCGGCGAAGCATCAAATCGTTGCACGATTGCCGCCCTGGTTACAATCGCGGCAAGTGCGGACTCAGCCGCGCGCCGCGAGCCGGTTTCTGGCCAGCCATACACGCACCCGGTTGGCGTCGGCCGCACGGGAAAATTTTCCCTGCGCGTCGAGGAACACCATGACCGTCGGCCGGCCCGCGACGGTGGCGTGCAGGACCATGCACCGGCCCGCCTCCGAGATATAGCCTGTCTTCTGCAGCCGGATCTTCCAGCGCCGGCTGGCGGTCAGCCGGTTCGTGTTGTGGTAGACGGTACGCTCCGGGCCCTGGCGGATCGTGAACTGCCGGTCCGTCGAATAACGCCGTATGAGCGCATGGCGTTCGGCGGCAACGACGAGCCGGGCCAGGTCTTCCGGCGTGGAGACGTTGGCGCTCGACAGGCCGGTCGGCTCCACGTAGCGCGTACGCCGCATGCCCAGCGCCCGCGCTTTCGCGTTCATGGCCGCGACGAATGCCTTCGTTCCGCCCGGGTAGTGCCGTCCGAGGGCCGACGCCGCGCGGTTTTCCGAACTCATCAGCGCAATGTGCAGCATGGCCGCGCGCGACAGGCGCGTGCCGACGCGCAGCCGCGACGACGAGTATTTGAGACGGTCGACGTCCGCATCCGTCACCTTCAACATTTCCGCCATGTCCTGCCTCGCTTCCAGCACGACCAGGGCCGTCATGAGCTTGGTCAGCGACGCGATGGGCATCACGGCCCGCGCATTCTTCCCGTACAGGACCGCCTTCGTCTTCGGATCGAGGATGAGGACGGCACTGGACTTCAGCGCCACCATCCTGGCCACCTTGGCGGCGCGGGCGTGGCGCGCCTGGGCGGAGTGGAACGGCACTGACAGGCACGCCAGCGCCAGCAAGAGAGAGGCAAGGATTTTCATATCGCCGGATCGGCAGTTGGGTGAACCCGGCCATGGTAGGCAGGCCGACTTAGCAAACTCTTAGCGTCAGGAAATCAGTAAGGCGGCATGTCGAAGTGACCGTGATCGATGCTGACCGTATAGGCGTCCACGCCGGACCAGTCGGTCAGATTGAACACGGTCCGGGAATCCGCGAGCTTCCTGATCTCGACCCGGTCGATCGACAGCGGCACGCCGGGTTCGCATTCGATCGGCGGCGCCAGCGGACGCACGAAATACACGGCGCCCTCGGCGTCGCTCCACGGATTCTTGACCCTGCGGGCGATATAGTCGTGCTTGTCCGGCGTACTTTCGATGAGCAGGGCCGCCTGTTCGCTGACGCCGATGCCCCGTACGCCGGCCAGGTTCTTTTGCGCCGCCGACAACTTGCCCAAGCAGCCGGTGCCCTCCCCGCCACCCAGGCGCGACAGGAAGGCGATCAGGCGCCCCATCCGCTTGCGACGGACGAAGTGGGAGTCCGTCAGCACGCCCATCATCGGCTCGGGGACCAGGAAGCTCTTGCCGGGGTCGGCCGGGTCGGGGTCGAGCGTGATACGCGGATCGAACGGGTTGGACAGCGCCGCCGCGGAATCGATCGTGCCCTGCAACGCGGCGAACGCATATTCGCCCAGGATGGCGAGGCCGGCGCTCGTGCCGCCGATCGGTATGTTCCGGTTCAGCAAGGCGTTCAGGCTGCGCTCGAGCGCGGTTCCTTTCCAGAAGCGGATATACCGGCTCTGGTCGCCCCCTGCGATGAAGATGGCGTCGGCGCGGCGCACGACGGCGTTGACGAATGGATCGTCGGCGGCGGCCCTGCTGGGAACGACAAGGGTCTCGACCGAGCTCAGGCCCAATGCCGCTCCGCCTACCCAGTAAGGTTCCGCCTGTTCGCTTGTCTTGTTGCCGGGACCGCTGTAGTAGATATACGGATTGTAACCATCGGCCCCGCTGGCCCGCAGCACGACGAAGCGCCCGCCTGTGCCCGGCTTGATCCCCGCCCTGCGTATCATCCAGCGAAAGGCCTGGTCGACGTCCTGGCCACCGCCCATCAGGACGATGCTTGTCTCGGGATGACGCACCGGCAACGCGATACTGGCCTGCGGCTCGCCGATTGCGACATAGCGGAAATCGTCGCCGTCCGCGTGTACGGCACCTGACCACATGAACAGCAGAAAGCCCACCAGAAGCATGGCGAATCGACGAGGATCGGATCGGGTGCGTTGGGTCATGTTTACGCCAGGTCACGGTTACCGGCAGCGCCATCAGTATGCCTCCATACCGCTGCCGCAGGGTGCGTGATTCGACTGCGCCGCGGGCTAAGTATTCGCTAAGTGAGGCCCCCTATCCTTGCGCTCGTCACGCGATCGGGGAAGGAAGTCGAACATGGTTGGATGGATCCCGCCGCAGCGCTTCGCCGCCGCGCGGCCGGGCAGCATGAGGATCGGACTCGAGTGGATGGTGCTCGACCACGAGACGTACGATCTGCATCCCGCGGCCCCCGCCATCGCGTTCCGGCTGGGCGGGCAGGACGCGGCCTGGGCGGCCACCCCGGAAAGCGACGCGGCGACACTCGACGTGGCCACCTCGGCGCTGGACGGCTACTGCGCGCTGGCGGACGCGCTCGAAGACATGCGGTGCCGCGTGCGGCGGGCCGCCCGCTCGGCCGGGGCCGCGGTCGCGGGCGGCGGCTCCCATCCGGTCCGGACGGGCGGCCGGCAACGCAACCATGCCGCGGGCTTCGGCATGCACGTCCAGATCGGTGCGCCGGGCGCCGACGAGGCGGTGCGCATCGGCGCCTGGCTGAACCAGCGCGCGCCACTGTTCATCGCGCTGTCCGCAAGCTCGCCGTACTGGCGCGGGCAGGACTCGGGCTTTTGCAGCGCACGCAACAACGTGGCCGCGACGTTCCAGGGCAGCGGCATCATGCCGCCCGCGCTGCGCAGCTGGCAGGACGTCGTGCAGCATGTCGCGCGCCTCGCGGAATACGGCCTCGCCGCGCGCGTCGAGGACGTCGACTGGGACGTCCGTCCGGATCCCGGACACGGGGCGGTCGAGCTTTGCGCGCTCGACGCGCCCTTGCATCCGGCCTATGCCGCTGCCCTCGCCTGCTACGCGCGCGAGTTGTGCGTCGAAGTCGCGGAACGCCCCGGCAGCTGGCCCTGCCGGCGGGCCGCCGACGTGTATCCATGGAACCGCTTCAACGCCACGCGGCGGGGCGTGCTGGGCGAGTGGATCGACCCGTGCACGCGGAAGAAACACAGCATCGCCCACGTGGTGCGAAACGACCTCGCCCGCCTGGCGGCACGCTCGGACGATCCGGACTTCCCGGCCGCGTGCGTCTTGATCGATGAGCTGCTGCATAATGGTGGACAGGCAGGCTGGCTGACCGCGCACATGGCCGCCGGCGCCCGGCCGGACGACCTGGCGCGGCTGGCGAGCGCGATGTTCGACAGCCCGGTGCTGCCCGGATGGAAAGTGGAACAATGAGAGTATTGCTGGTGGAAGACGATCCCATGATCGGCACCGTCGTGCAACATGCGCTGCGCGACGCGAGCTACGCGGCCGACTGGGTATGCGACGGCGAAGCCGCGCTGACGGCGCTGCTGGTGCATGAGTACGCGCTGGTCCTGCTGGACCTGAACCTGCCCCGCATGGACGGCATGGACGTGCTGCGCCGCATCCGCGCGGCGCACAACGGCGTGCCGGTGCTGCTGCTGACGGCGCGGGAAGCGACGGAAGACCGCGTGGCGGGCCTCGACGGCGGCGCGGACGACTATCTCGTCAAGCCATTCGCGATGAACGAACTGCTGGCGCGCATGCGCGCGCTGAGCCGCCGCGCCGAGGGTACGGGCAGCACCGTGCTGGGCAACGGCATCGTCGAACTCGATCCCGCGACCCACGAGGCGCGCGCCGGCACGACGACCGTGCGCCTGACGGCACGCGAATTCCCGCTGCTGCAGGCCCTGCTCGTACGGCCAGGGGCCATCCTCTCCCGCCTGGAACTCGAACACAGGGTCTACGGCTGGAACGAAGAGATCGAGAGCAACGCGATCGAGTTCCTGATCCATTCGATCCGCAAGAAGCTGGGCAGCGACATCATCAAGAACGTCCGGGGCGTCGGATGGATGGTCGCGAAGGGCCGTTGACGGCGTCGTTGCGCTTCAGGCTGTCGCTGTGGATCTCGGCGGCCATCCTGGTCGGCGCCGTCGGCGCCGGCCTCTATTCCTACATGGCCGCCACCGCCGAGGCGCACCGCGGCCAGGACACGCAGCTGCGCCAGGTCGGCTACCTCATCAGCAGACTGGACGCCGTGCCGACATCGCCGATGGCGCGCGAAAAGGTCGGCGACGTCGATTTCGACGCGCGCCTGATCGTGCGTTTCATCGACGCGCCCGGCACCCGCATTCCCGAACCGGAAAGGCCCCCGCGTTTCGGCCCGTCCCTGCCCGACGGATTGCAGACGGTTGCCATCGGCGACGAAACATGGCGCGTCTTCGTCCGCACCAACCTGAAAGGTGTACGCGTCGCCGTCGCGCAGCAGACGGCGGTCCGCGACGCCGCGGCCCGCTCGAGCGCCCTGCGCACCGTGATGCCCATCCTGTTCCTCGGTCCGGTCCTCATCCTGCTGACGGCGCTGCTGGTGCGTACGATGTTCCTGCCCCTGCAAAGGCTGGCCGTACAGCTCGGCAAGCGCCGCGGCCACGACTTGCGCGAACTGGACAGGACGCCGCTCCCGTCCGAGGTGTGGCCCTTCGTCAGCGAGATCAACAAGCTGATCGCCCGCACCGCGCGCGCACTGGCGCTGCAGCGGCGCTTCATCGCGGACGCGGCGCATGAACTGCGTTCGCCGATGACGGCCATGTCGCTGCAGGCGGAGCGCCTGGCGGCGACCGAGATGCCGCGCGAGGCGCGCGCCCGGCTCGATACCCTGTCGGCAGGCCTGGCACGCACGCGCATCCTGCTCGACCAGTTGCTGACGCTGGCACGCGCCCAGGAGGGCGGCGGCGAGCCATTGACGCAGGTACCGTTGCAGAAGGCGATCCAGGAAGCCTTCGAGGACCTCGTGCCGCTGGCGGAGGCCAAGGCGATCGATCTCGGGATGGTGGGCGATGCCGATGCGTCGGTTACGGGGCGCGCCATGGACATCCGGATCCTCGTCAAGAATCTCGTCGACAATGCGATACGCTACACGCCGGAAGGCGGACGCGTCGACATCGGCGTGACCGCCGCGAGCGACCGCATCGTGCTCGACGTCGACGACACGGGACCGGGCATCGTCCCCGCCGAGCGCGAGCGCGTGTTCGATCCGTTCTACCGCGTGCTCGGCAGCGGCGAGATCGGTTCGGGCCTGGGACTCGCGATCACGGCGTCGATCGTCGACCGGATCGGTGCGACCATCTCCCTGCTCGACCGGCCGGACGGCGAGCGGGGACTGCGGGTCCGCGTCGTCTTCCCCGCCGGTGTGCATGGCCAGGCGGGTCCTCGACGTGCCATGCCTTCGCCATGATCCGCTCGGCGAGCGCCTCATACGATGCATGCTTGTCCTGAACATGGCGATAGATGGCGCCACGACTGGCGCCCGACGCATGCGCAGTTCGCGCACCGCCCACGGCTTGTCGATCTCCACGGCGGTCAGGCCGAGCGGCCGGCCGATGGCGAGGAACACGTCGTGCGTCCAGGTCGAGCCTGATCTGTTCGTGCTGCGCGAGGAAGGCGCGCAGGTCTTCCGGCAAAAACGCCACGATGGCCGACAGGTTGGCGACCATGCGCACGTAGCCGCGCAGCCCCTGGGCATGCTCGGCGAGTTCCTCCCCGATCTTGTCGACGCTGAGCAGGATGCGCCGCGCGTGGGTCAGCGCCCCTTCTTACCGGATCGCCAGGAAAAGCTGGAGCGTCGTCAGGTCCAGCCGTCTCAGAATATTGTTCAAGTTGTCATGCGCACTGCGCGGGAAGGCGTGGCCAGGAACGCCGGCCGGTCGGACCAGGATAACCACGTTCGCAACGCCCGTTCGCCAAACGCGAACGCTGTCACCCGCCGACAACGGTTCGTGAAAATAACCGCGAATCTGGTTGATGTCGCTGCCGTAAAGCAACTATAAATAGTCGTCCATACGGAAAATCCGCAGCAGACGGACCATCGTGTGCGGCGCCGCCTCAGAGAAAACGACAACATTTCAAGAGAGACAAACCGATGCGCATTTTCGCCAACCTCAACATTGCGAAGCGCCTGGCCGCGGGGTTCGCCCTCGTGCTGGGCCTGACCCTCGTCATCGCCGCGACCGCCATCTGGCGCATGCATGCGATCGCCGACGCGACGCACGCGCTGATGACCGTTCCGCTGGCCAAGGAGCGCATGATCGCGGACTGGCATACGCAGACGTTCGGCGCGATCCGCCGCACGGCCGCGGTCGTGAAAAGCTCGGACCCCAGCCTGGTCGAGTTCTTCAAGGCCGACACCGTCCAGACGGCCGCGCGCGGCAACGCGTTGATCAAGCAGATCGAACCGCTGCTGGAAGGCGACACGGAACGCACGCTGTTCAAGAGCATCGTCGACATACGCAAGGCCTATACGGTCGCCAAGGAAAAGGCCGTCAAGGCGCGCGCCGACGGCGATGTCGACGGCGCCCTCCGCGTCCTCAACGAGGAATTCATGCCGCTGTCGGTGACGTATGAAGCCCGGCAGGCGGAACTGCTCAAGATGCAGCAGGACCGCATCGACGCCATCGCCAAGGGCATCGACGACGCCAACCGTGACAGCGAGCGCCTGATCGGCGCGGTGGCCGGTGCCGCCCTGCTGTTCGGCGCCGTCTGCGCGTGGCTGCTGGCCAATACGATCGTCCACCCGATCCGCCAGGCCGTCGACGTGGCCGAGAAAGTGGCCGGCGGCGACCTCACCCAGCACATCGACGCGAGCGGCACGTGCGAGACGGGCGCCCTGCTGCGCGCCCTGCGCCACATGAACGACAGCCTCGTGGGCATCGTCAGCCAGGTGCGCAGCGGCACCGATACCATCGCGACGGCATCGGCCGAAATCTCGGCGGGCAACATGGACCTGTCCTCGCGCACCGAACAGCAGGCCGGCTCGCTCGGCACGACGGCCAGCACGGTCGAGGAACTGACGGGCACCGTGCGCCAGAACGCGGACAATGCGCGCCAGGCGAGCCAGCTGTCGATCGCCGCGTCGGAAATCGCCACGCAGGGCGGCGCCGTCGTCGACCAGGTCGTGCAGACCATGGGCGCGATCAACGATTCGTCCAAGAAGATCGTCGACATCATTTCGGTCATCGACGGCATCGCGTTCCAGACCAACATCCTCGCGCTGAACGCGGCCGTCGAAGCGGCGCGCGCCGGCGAACAGGGCCGCGGCTTCGCCGTCGTGGCGGGCGAGGTGCGCACGCTGGCCCAGCGCTCGGCCGCCGCGGCGAAAGAGATCAAGGCGCTGATCGTCGATTCCGTCAGCAAGGTCGAGGACGGCACGAAGCTGGTCGACCAGGCCGGCATGACGATGAGCGAAGTGGTCGACAGCATCCGCAAGGTGAGCGACATCGTGGCCGAGATCGCCAGCGCCAGCGGCGAGCAGAGCACCGGCATCGAACAGGTCAACAAAGCCATCGCCGACATGGATTCGTCCACGCAGCACAATGCCGCCCTCGTCGAGGAATCGGCGGCGGCCGCCACCGCGCTGCGCGACCAGGCCGACAGGCTGGCCGAAGTGGTCAGCCTGTTCCACCTCGATGCCAGGGCCGCGCCGGCGCCCACCTCCGCCCGCGCGCGCCTCGGCTACCAGGCCGCCTAGAACGTGTGACGTATCCCGAGCGCGGTCGAGGTGCCGGAACCGGCCCCGCTGCGCTTGTCGTTCATCGCCGCCAGGAACAGGTCGGTGCGCTTGGACAGCGAATAGTCCAGGCACAAGGTGCCGGTCCGGCGGTCGGTGCTGGCCAGCTTCGGCGTGTCGCGGTCGGTGTGGGCGTACGCGGTGATGAGCCGGTATCCCCGCCCCAGCGGCATGGTCGCGCCGAGCGACCAGGTGCGGGTCGAGGTCGGTGTGCCGTACGTCTCGGTCCCCACGGCCGCGGCGTACACCTTCACGGCCAGGAAATCGTAGGCGAAACCGGCCAGCCATGCCTTTTGCTCGGTCAGCACGGGCACCGTCGCGGTCGACAGCAGGCGGACCCGCTGCCCCGACGCCACCGCCGTCAGCGGCCCGGCGTCGTAGCGCAGGTGCACACCGGTGTTGGCGACGCCGGAGCGGCTGGCCGTTTCGCCCGGCGCGTAGTCGAGCGTGCCCACCAGGCCGCCGAACGACGGGGTGCTGTACTGGACGGTGTTGTTCCACACGCTGTCGCCCAGCACGGCGTTGTTGAACGCCGGGATGTAGCTCTGCACGACGAGCGGCGAGAACTGCACCGAGCCGCCGAACGGATTCACCGCCTGCATGCTGATGTAGGTGGGCGTCATGTGGCGCCCGATGCTGATCTTGCCGTACCGGCCCTTCAGCCCGACGAAGGCATTGCGCGAGAACAGCGGATCGACCGGGGTGCGGCCGTACATGCCGCTGTCGGGCTGGAAGAAGCTTTCCAGCGTGAAGAAGGCGCTGGTGCCGCCTCCCAGGTTTTCCTCGCCCCGGAAGCCGAAGAAGGAGGTCGTCAGGCCGCCGCCGTTGACCACGGTGGTCGACGATGGCGCCCCGCTCACCTTGGTGGTGCCGACATAACTGCCGATCAATCCATAAAACTGGACCGACGTGGATTGCGCCTGCACCTGCGTGCACCAGGGCGCCAGCGCCATGGCGGCGGCCATGGACGTGACGATGCGTCGAGTTCTCATGCTCGTGTCTCCTTTTGGTATGGTCATCGCGCCCACTGCGGGGCGCTGTTGGGGATACTGCGGCGCCTAGGGCGCGATCTCTTCGAGGCTGCGGCCGCGCGTCTCGATCATGCCGAGGGCGGCAACGGCGCCGACCACGCTGACGCCGGCGAACAGCAGGAACACGGCGTTGACGCCACCGGAATGCACCAGCATGCCGACCAGCGACGGGCCGACCGCCGACGCGAGGCGCAGCCAGGACGTCGCGATGCCGGTGCCGGCCGCGCGCATCCGGGTCGGATACACCTCGGGCGTGTACAGGTAGAGCACGGCGGCCGTCGAGCCGATGACGCCGTAGCTCAGCGTGGCGAACACCATCACGCTGTCGACGCTGTGCGCGCCATAGAAGCCCAGCCCGGCCAGCATGACGGCGCCGGCGCAGAACGCGGTGACGGTCCAGTTGCGCCGCCCGATGCGGTCGATCACGAAGGCGCAGCCCAGCAGCAGCACGACCTGGGCGATGTTCGTGTACGATGCGGCGCGCAGCGCATCTTTCAGCGGCAGGTGGTACACGGTCTTGTACAGCGTCGGCAGCCAGTTGTTCAGGCTGTTCGACACGAAGAAGGCCGCCGCCCACAGCACCCATACGATCAGCGTGCGCTTGCGGTAGAACGGGGACAGCAGCTCGCCCAGGCGGCGCTGGCCGGCCGGCGCCGGCCTGGTCGCGGCGGTGCGCGGCGGGTTGCGGCGCGGCGTGCTCGCTTCCATGGCGCGCACCACGGCCTCGGCCTCGGCCAGGCGGCCCCGGGAAATCAGCCAGCGCGGCGATTCCGGCAGGCGCGCCACCAGCCATGCGACCACCAGGCCCGGCACCGCGCCGACGTAGAACATCGTCTCCCAGCCCACCGACGGCACCAGCACGGCGCCCAGCTGCCCCGCCGCCATCAGGCCCACCGGGAAGATCATCTCGTACAACATGAAGTACTTGCCGCGCCCGTGGGCGTTCGACAGCTCGTTGATGTAGGTGGCGGCCACCGGCATCTCGCCGCCGACGCCGATGCCCTGGATGAAGCGGCACACCAGCAGCACGTTGAAGTTGCCGCTGAGCGCGCACCCGAGGCTCATCACCGACATGATGGCGATGGCCCAGGTGGCGCTCCTGATCCTGCCGATGCGCTCGGCCAGCCAGCCGAAGTACAGCGCGCCGATCAGCTGGCCCACGTAGCTCGCGCCGATCAGGATGCCGATCTGCACCGGCGCGATGTGCCAGATCGAAATCAGCACCGGCAGCACGAACGCCAGCGCCAGCGCGTCGAACGCATCGAAGAACGTCGCGCTGCCGACGATGACCCGGGCCCGCGCGTGCCAGCCCGAGAACGGTACGCTCTCGATCCGGCGCAACAGATCGTCCGCCTCCGTCCTGTCTTCGACCAGGCGTGTGTTGCCCTGCAAACTATCCTGCATGCTGCTCTCCTCCGGTTAATGTCTGTCTTGTCGTTGCGCCGCGATGGTTCGGCGCGGCGAGCCGGTACCGCTTTCAGTCGGGCGTGCGCATGGCCTCGGCGATGCCTTCCCAGCGCTTCACGGCGCCGGTCTCGATGCCGAACAGGTCGAGCACGCGGCCCAATGTATGGTCGACCATCTCCTCGATGGTGGCCGGCCTGGCGTAGAACGCGGGCACGGGCGGATACACGATCGCGCCCGCGTCGGTCACCGTGGCCAGGCTGCGGATATGGCCGGCGTGCAGCGGCGTCTCGCGCACCATCATCACGAGGCGCCGGCGCTCCTTCAGCATCACGTCCGCCGCGCGCGACAGCAGCGAACCGGTGCAGCCTGTCGCCACCTCGGACAGCGTCTTGATCGAGCACGGCGCGATCACCATGCCGTCGACGCGGAACGAGCCGCTCGAGATGGCGGCGCCGATGTCGGCGTTCGGGTAGAACGCGTCCGCCAGCGGCCGCAGGTCATCGAGTCCCATGTCGAGTTCCTGCGCCAGCGTCACCTGCGCCGAGCGGCTCACGACCAGGTGCGATTCGACGCCGGCCCGGCGCAGCAGGTGCAACAGGCGCACGCCGTACACGGCGCCGGATGCCCCGCTGATGCCGACCACGATGCGGCGGCGCGCCTCGCCGGCCGCCCCCATCATGCGGCCTGCTCGTTCAGCAGCGCGTCGGTGAAGCGCTTGAAGAAGGCGGCGGCCATCTTGCGCGCCACGCCGTCGATCAGGCGCGCGCCCACCTGGGCCAGGCGTCCCGCCACCTGGGCTTCCGAGCGGTAGACGAGGCGCGTGCCGTCGCCTTCCACGTACAGCTGCACGTCGGCGCTGCCCTTGGCATTGCCGGCGGCGCCGCCGCTGCCCTCGAAGCTCAGCGCATAGCCGTCGGGCGGGCGCCGGTCGCGCAAGGTCATGCGGCCGGCGAAGCGCGCCTTGATGGGGCCCACGCTGGCGGCCAGGACCACCTTGTAGCTGTCGTCGCCGTCGGGGTCGAACGTTTCGCAGCCGGGCACGGCGGCCTGCAGGATGCGCGGATCGTTCAGGGCCGCCCATACGGTGTCGCGCGGCAGCGGCAGGATGATTTCGTCGGTCAGTTCCATGTCGTTCTCACTTGTCGAGGATGTGGTGCCACTTGGCCAGCGTGGCCTGCTGCAGTTCCTTGCTCGCTTCCGCCACTTCCGGGAATTCGTCGATGAAATCGTAGGGGCGGCAGGCGTCGATGATCGCCTTCGAGTTGAACGGCGCCTTGTACGGGTACGCGATCGACATCGGGTCGTTCTTCGAGCCCATGCCGCGCTTGATGATGTCGATGTCCAGCTCCGGATCGGAACGCGTGGCCACTGCCCACATCACTTCCTGCATGTTCGACGGATCGATGTCGTCGTCGACCACGATCGTGTAGCGCGACATGTAGGCGCCCACGCCGCACTGGTTGAGGATGTGGCCGGCCTGGCGCGCGTGGCCGGCGTAGCGCTGGCGGATCGATACGACGTTGAACATGCGCGCGCCGCCGATCTCGTGGGCCCACACGCCGGCGACGTCGGGCACGCCGGCCGCCTGCAGCGCGTCGATCAGCAGCGCCGAGCGCATCACGGCCTTCGAGTACGAATAATCGTTGGGCGGCTTGGCCGGCGGGCTGCCCATGATGATCGGATTGTCGCGGTAGTAGACGCGCTCGATCGTGACCACCGGCGCGGTCGCGGGCTTGCCCGGGTAGTAGCCGTGGAATTCGCCGAACGGGCCTTCGATGCGCTCGTCGCCCGGATGGGCCCAGCCTTCGAGTACGATCTCCGCGCCGCTCGGGATCGGCAGGCCGGTCAGCTGGCCCTTCACCACCGACACGGGACGCTGCAGGATCGCGCCGATGTAATTCAGTTCGCACATCCCGAACGGCACCTCGATGCCGGAAATCAGGTAGCCGAGCGGATCGCAGCCGATCACGATCGCGACGGGGAACGGCTTGCCGGCCTTCATGTGCTTGTCGTACTGGATCGCGCCGTGCTTGCCTGGAATCATGTCGAGGCCCACGTGGTTGCGGTCGTGGATCATGACGCGGTAGGTGCCGACGTTGACCCAGTCCGAATCGAGATCGCGCGTCACGACCATGCAGCCGGTGCCGATGTAGCGGCCGCCGTCCTTCTCGTGCCACAGCGGCGCCGGGAAGGCTTCGACGTCGACGTCGGCGCCGCTCGCCACGTTCTCGAACACCGGACCGGTGCCGACGTCCACGGGCTCGTAGTCCGCGGCCTGGGTCTGCCACTGGCGCGGCTTGCCGCGCAGCGCCTGCACGAGGCCCGCGTGGGTGTCGTGGTGACCGAGGCGCAGGATCGACGACAGGCGCGCGGGGCTGCTGGTGCTGCACGTCATGACCCGGAAGCCGTCGGCGTAGCCGGGGATCCGGTCGAACAGCAGCGCCGGCGGGCGGGCGCGCTTCACGTTCAATTCGCTGATCGCGCCCAGTTCGAGGTTCCAGTCGGCGCCGTCGACCTCGACCAGCTCGCCCAGCGCGCGCACTTCCTCGATCCAGGGACGCAGGTCGAGCGCGTCGGGTGTCTTGTTCGTCACATCCATCTCCTTGATTGTTGAGCCTGTAGATTGCGCCGGCCGCGGCGGCGGCGCAAACGATGGTGGTTCATGCCTGGCATGAGAATCCTTCATGCCGGCCGCGTGTATTTGAAGGTGCCCTGCGCGGTGGCGACGAGGGTGCGCTCGTCCACCCACAACTCGCCGCGCGAAAAATAGATGCCGCCGCCGCGCCGCTCGATCCAGCCGCGCGCCGCGATGCGTTCGCCCTTGCCGCGGTCGAGGAAGCTGCACGTCAGCGACAGCGTCAGCCCGTGCAGCGGCTGCGCGTGGTCCGGCGCGTACAGGCCCGCGTAGCCGCAGGCCGCGTCGAGCAGGGTGGCGATCACGCCGCCGTGCAGCACGCCCTGGCGGTTCAGCAGCGCGGGGACGATGTCGACTTCGAACTGCGCGAAGCCGTCGCGCCACCCGGTGCGGCGCGCGCCCAGCAGGTCGAGGAAGGGATTCCCGGGTTCGAACATCGGCGTGCCCGGCCCGTATGCCGCGCCGTTCATCGCAGCGCCCCCGCCAGCCGCGCCGCCACCGCGTCGATGAAGCCGGCCGTGTCCACCGGCGCGCGGCGCGTGGCCGCCAGCGGCGCCAGGTCGGGCGTCAGCACGCCCTCGTCCACCAGGTCCGCCGCCGCCCGTTCCAGGGTCTCGGCGAAGTGCGCGACGTCCGGCGTGCCGTCCAGGCGCGCGCGGTGCCACAGCGCGCGGCTCCACGCATGGATGGTGGCGAGCGGATTGGCCAGCACCGGCGCGCCGGCGCGCCAGCGGTCGTAATGGCGGCGCACGGTGCCGTGCGCGGTCTCGGTCTGCACCAGCCGGCCATCGGGCGACATCAGCACGGACGTCATCAGGCCCGGCGAGCCGTAGCCTTGCGCCATGTAGTCGGCCTGGACGTCGCCGTCGTAGTTCTTGCACGCCCACAGGTAGCCGCCGCCGCTCTTCACGCTGAACGCGGCCATGTCGTCGATCAGGCGCGGCGCGTACACGAGACCCGCTTCGGCGAACGCCGGCGCGAACGCTTCGAATTCCTCGGCGAACAGGTCGACGAAGCGGCCGTCGTACTGTTTCAGCACCGTCGCCTTGTGCGAGAAATACACGGGCATGCGGCGCTGCAGGCCGTAATGGAAGCAGGCGCGCGCGAACCCGCGGATCGAAGCGTCGATATTGAACAGCGCGAGCGCCACGCCCGGGCCGTCGAAGCGGTACAGGTCGCGCGACTCGCTGCCGTCCGCGCCGTCGAACACGAGGCGCACCGTGCCCGGCCCCGGCACCGCCAGTTCCTGCGCGCGGTACTGCTCGCCGAACGCATGGCGCGCGATCACGACCGGCTGCGCCCAGTGCGGCACGAGGCGCGCCACGTTGCGGCAGATGACGGGCTCGCGGAAGATCACGCCGTCGAGCGCCGCGCGCAAGGTGCCGTTCGGCGACGGCAGCGCCCGCGCCAGGCCCAGTTCGCGCTGGCGGGTACGGTCCGGTGTGATGGTCGAGCACTTCAGCGACACGCCGTGCCGCCGCGCCGCGGATGCCGCGTCGAGCGTGACGCGGTCGTCCGTACGCGCACGGTGACCGATCGACAAGTCGAAGCGCACGAGCCCGACGTCCACGAAGGGCAGCACCAGCCGGTCGCGTACCCAAGCCCACATCACCTGCGCCATCTCGTCGCCTTCCATCTCGACCAGCGGCCGTTCCACCCTCACCTTCGCCATCCCGCATCCTGTCCGTTGACGGGCGCGCGGCATGCGAGCCCTGCGGACAGCTTGCCCGCGCCCCGCGCGCGCCGGCAAACGACGTTTTCGAATGGACGGCATGAAAAAAATTCGTTTCCAGATTGCCTATTGCCAGTGCAAACTGCTTCAAAGTAACGCGGGTATAATGAAAACGCCTTTGGCAGTCATGTTTGAGTTGCGAGGATGAGACCGAATATCCCTTCATTGCAGAGTTTGCTTGCATTCGATGCGGCGTCCCGTCACCTCAGCTTCACCAAGGCGGCCCAGGAGCTGCACCTGACGCAGACGGCGATCAGCCACCAGATCCGCACGCTCGAGGAACGCCTGGACACCAAGCTGTTCGTCCGGCGCCGCAACATCCTCGCGCTGACGCCGGCGGGGAGCGAGTACCTGCGCTCGGTGCACGAGGCGATCAGCCTGCTCTCGGCCGCGACCGACCGCACGCGCAAGCGCGAAACGAAGGTCGTCCTCACGATCGCCTGCCTGCCCACGTACGCGGTGAAATGCCTGATTCCGGCGCTGCCGGAATTCCAGGAAGCCCATCCGGACATCACCGTCCACCTCAACACCAGCAGCAGCTTCGACGTTTTTACGCGCAACGCCTACGACGTCGCGATCCGCTACGGTTCCGGGCACTGGGGCGAGATGCGCGCCGACCGGCTGCAGAGCGAGGCATTCTTCCCCGTGTGCGCGCCGGCGCTGCTGGAACGCGCGGGCCCGTTCGCGACGGTGGCAGAGGGCCTCGCGCGCATGCGCCAGGTGCGCACCTATTTCTATTCGATGTACCAGGACGACTGGCCGGCCTGGCTCGAGGCGGCCGGCCTGGCGCACGCCGAATTCGACGGCGAGGCCGTCTTCCACCTGCAGCTGACGTCGCTCGAAGCGGCGCTGGCCGGCATGGGCGTGGCCATCGGCCGCACGCCGCTGGTCGACGCCGACCTCGCGAGCGGGCGGCTGGTCGAACCGTTCGCGCTGCGCGTGCCGTCGAGCTCCGCCTACTTCATCACGAGCCCGTCCGGCAAGGCGAAGCTCAAGCGCGTCGAAGTGTTCCGCGACTGGGCGCTCGCGCGCCTCGGGTCCGGTCCCCGGCAAGAACACCCATGGCCGGAACAGAAGGTCTCCTGAACGATCCATCCTTCCAGTCGATCGGCGCGCTGCTGCGCGCGCACGCCCGGCGCGACCCGCAGCGGCAGGCGCTCGTCGACGTCGCGACCCGGCACGGCATCGCGTTCGGCGAACTGGCCGATGCGGCCGACGCCATCGCGGGCCGCCTGCGCGCGCACGGACTCGCGCCCGGCGCGCGCGTGCTGCTGGCGGGCGCCAACGGCATCGACAAACTGCTGCTGTGGATCGCGACCTGGCGCCTGGGCGCCGTCGTGTGCCCGCTCGATCCCGGATTTTCGGGCGCCGGGGTCGTGCGCTCGGTGGCCGCCATCCTGCAGCCCGCGCTGGTGCTCGCGCCGGCCGGCGCCGACGCGTCCCCGTTCGCTGGCTTTCCGGTCCTGCGCCACGGCCGCTGGGGCGAGGACGCGGCGCCGGACGAACTGTCGCTGGCCACGGGCCCGGCGCCGGCCGGCCTGCCGGAAAACGGCCCGGGCGACCTGGCCAGCATCTGCTGCACCTCCGGCACCAGCGGCGAACCCAAGCTGCTGCTGTACGATCACGGCTGCTACTGGCAGAACGGCCTCGACACCATCGACACGATCGGCCTGACGGCCGCCGACCGCCTGCTCGAGTACCGTTCCTTCGACTGGTACTCGGCCCAGATCCTGAGCCTCATGCCCTGCCTGATCGCCGGCCTGACCCTGGGCGGGGCGCCGCGCTTTTCGCGGCGCAGCCTGCCCGGCTGGCTGCGCCGCGAGAAGATCACGGTCTGCGTCGGCGTGCCGGCGGTCGTCAACATCCTGCTGGAGGCGCCGCTGCCGCCGGCGACCCTGGCCGGCGTGCGCGCGATGACGTGCAGCAGCGCCCCGCTGGCCCGTCCGCAATGGGAGCGCTTCGAGGCGCTGTACGGCGTCGGGATCCTGAACCTGTACGGCTCGTCCGAGGCGGGCTGGATGTGCGCGAACCGCGCCGGCGCGCGCAAGGTCGGCACCGTGGGCCAGCCGGTGCGCCGCATCGCGTTCGACGTGCTGGACGCCGACGGGCAGCCCTGTCCGCCCAACCAGCCCGGCCAGGTCGTGGTCGCCGGCACCAAGCTGGCCCTTGGCCTGCTGCGCGCGGACGGCGGCGTCGATCCGATCCGCGGCGCGCCCTTCGCGATGCGCGACGCGGCCATGCGCGACGACGACGGCTTCGTGTGCATCCTGGGGCGCACGGACGACCTGATCATCCGCGGCGGCGTCAAGATCGTGCCGCAGGAAATCGAGGAAGTGCTGCTGGCGCATCCGGACGTGGCCGAGGCCGCGGCGCTGGGCGTGCCGGATCCCGTGTATGGCGAGGAGCCCGCCTGCTTCGTGGTGCCGCATGCGCACCGCGGCATCGACGTCGACGCGCTGCTCGCGTGGTGCGCCGCGCGGCTGCCGCGCGAGAAGCAGCCGAAGTCGGTGTCGATCGTGGATGCGCTGCCGCGCAACGCGCGCGGCAAGCTGGTGCGCGACGCGCTGCGGCGCCGCTGGTGGAGCGCCCGCACGGCGGGCGCGGACGAGGATCAGGCGGCCGGCGACTTGTAGGCCGTCATCTGCAGTTCGACGAGGAAGCCGTAGTGCAGCTCGGGCACCGGCACGACGGCGCGCGCGGGACGGTGATCGCCGAACACGTCGGCATAGATCCGGTTGAATTCCGGCCAGTTCTCGACGCCGACGATGTAGGCCGTGCACTGGACCACGGCGTCCAGGCCGCAGTCCGCCGCGGCGAGCACGCGCCGGCAGTGTTCGAGCGCGGCGCGCACCTGGCGCTCGAAATTGTCCGGACCGTCGGTCGCCACGCCCGGACCGGGCAGCATGCCGGACACGAACACGAAGCCGCCGGCCTCGATCGCCTGGGAATAATGGCCGGCCGGCGCCGGGCCCTCGGTGGTGAAGATCGCTTTCATGTCGGTCAGTCCTTGGGAAGGGGTTTGCCCACCGTCTCCGGCAGGAACGGGGTCAGCACGAGGCCGAGCAGGTAGATGCAGCCGACCGTGACGGCCGCGTGGCCGTAGCCGCCGAACTTCGTGATCAGCGTGCCGGCCGTCAGCGGGCCGGCCCAGGCGAGGAAGCGCGGCACATTGAAGCAGAACGCGATCGCGGTGCCGCGGATGCGGGTCGGATACAGTTCCGGCAGCCAGGTCGGCATCCACGTGTACTGGCCCAGGCTGAAGAAGCCGGTCACGATCGCCACCAGCAGCAACAGCCCCAGCGCGTGCGTCCACAGGAACAGCACGGGCGTCAGGATGAAGGCCATGGCGAAGAACAGCATCGTCACCGGCTTGCGGCCGTAGGTGTCGGCCAGGAAGCCCAGGCCGATGTAGCCCGCGATCGCGCCCACGTTGTAGACCATGCCGGCCAGGCTGGCCCAGGTCTGGGCCGACCCGCCCTGCGCCGCGGCCACGGCGCCGATGTACGGCGGCACCCAGGTCGAGATGCCCCACCAGCCGAGCGTCGTCGTCAGCGACATCAGCACGGCGATGATCGTGCGGCGGCGCAGGTCCGGCTGCTTGAGCAGGTCGACCGCGGTGAAGCGCGTCAGGGCCTGCATGCTGTCGTCGAGCCGGGCGCCGCTGCGCTCCAGCGCGCGCGCGGCGCGGCGTTCGCGGTCGACCTTTTCCCACTGTTCCGACTCGGGGATCCCGGCGCGCATCCACAAGGTGGCGAGGCCCGGCAGCACGCCGACCAGGTACATGTAGCGCCACGCGTGCTCGCCCGCATGGCTCATGAACAGCCACACGAACGACGCGGTGAAGAAACCCAGGCCCAGGCCGCACTGCATCAGGCCCGCGCCCTTGCCGCGGTGGCGGTCCGGCCACAGCTCGGCCGTCATCGCGGTGCCGGTCGCCCACTCCGACCCCATCGCCAGGCCGACGACGAAGCGCAGCGCGATGAACGACGGCAGGTCCCAGGAAAAGGCGGACAGGCCCGTCGTGATCGAGTAGGCGAGGATCGCCACCAGCATCATCTTCTTGCGGCCGATGTAGTCGGTCAGCACGCCGCCGACCAGGCCGCCGATGCCCCAGCCGAGCAGGGTCAGGCCGATCACGAGGCCGGCGTAGTACGGGATGCCGGCGTGCGTTCCCGGCCCGAGCAGCTGGCCCAGGGCCATGCCGATCGTCAGGATCATGGCATAGGTCTCGTAGCCGTCGAAGAACCAGCCGAGGTTGGACGCCAGCAGCGCCTTCCACTGCTGGCGGTCGATCGCGCGGTACCAGACCTGTCCGGCCCCGGCCTGCGCCGCGCCTTGCACGCGGTTGAGCATGTTCGTCTCCTTGTCGTCGTTATCCGCCGGTGCCCGCTCAGGCGGATTCTTTACGGCGCTTGCACGCAGCCAGCCTGACCGCGGAGACCACCTCCGGGTAAGTCGCGCAACGGCACAGGTTACCCGACAAATAGCTCTTGATGTCGGACTCCGACGGATCGGCATTGTGGCGCAGCAGCTCGCGGCTCATCATGATCATGCCGGAGGTGCAGAAGCCGCACTGGAAGGCGCCGCATTCGATGAAGGCTTCCTGCACCGGATCCAGCGTGCCGTCCGCATCGAGCTGCTCGATGGTGCCGACCGTGGCGCCGTCGGCCATGGCCGCGAGGTACAGGCAGCCCGACACGGTCTCGCCGTTGACGTCCAGCGTGCAGCAGCCGCACAGGCCCTGGCCGCAGCTTTCGCGCGCGCCGTACAGCGCGAAGTCGCGGCGCAGCACGTCGAGCAGGGTCTCGTGCGGCTGCACGCGGGTGCGGACCGGCGCGCCGTTCAGCACGAAGCGGATCTCGATGGTGGTGTCGCTCATGGTCATGTCTTCATTCCTCGGACAGGGGTTCGTTGCGGGCCGCGCACATGGCGCGGTAGACGGCTTCGGGCGTCAGCGGCAGCGCCGTCAGGCGCACGCCCACCGCGTCCTCGATCGCCTCGGCGATGGCGGAGGCGACGCCGAACGTCGCGCTCTCGCCCACGCCCTTGGCGCCGAACGGGCCATTGGCCTGGTGCGCGTCGACGACCTCGCGGCCGATCACCGGCGGGATGTCGTGAATGCCCGGGATCTTGTATTCGGAGAACGAGGCATTGCGCAGCTGGCCGGTGGCATCGAACTCCATCCGCTCCAGCATCGTGAGACCCAGCTGCATGATGGCCGCGCCCGAGATCTGAGTGTCGACCACCTTCGGGTTGAGCGGCGTGCCGCAGTCGACCACGTTCTCGAAGCGGACGATGCGGAAGTGGCCGGTCTCGGTGTCCACCTCGACCTCGACGCCGCAGCCGCCCACCATCCAGTTCGGCGTGATGTCCGGCGACTGTCCCGTCTCGGCATCCGGCTTCACGTAGCCGGGCATGAAGCTCCCGACGCCCACCACGTTACCGGCCGGCATGCCGTACTTCTTCTTCAGCAGGACGCCGGCGTCCAGGCGTCCGTCGGACGGCAGGCCCAGCTCGGCCGCCAGCGCGCGCATTTTCGCCAGCGCATCCTCGGCCGCGAGGCGCACCGCGTGGCCCATGTGGAACGTGGAGCGCGAACCGAGCGTCGCCATGTCGTACGGCGTCACGTCCGTGTCCGGGTGGATGACCTTGATGCGTTCGGCGGCGATGCCCAGCACCTCGCCCGCGACCAGCGCCATTGCCGTGTCGGACGCCTGGCCCATGTCGACCGTGCTCGAATAGACGATGCAGCTGCCGTCGCCGCCCAGGCTGACCATCGCGACCGACGTCGTCGGCGCCACCAGCGCCTTGAAGCCGATGCCGATGCCGCGCCCGCGTTTCACCGTGCCGCTGCCGTGGTCGAACGGCTCGTTCCAGCACAGGCGGTCGGCGACGCGGTCCAGCACCAGCTCGAGTGCGGCGTCGCGCATCACGGTACCGGTCGGGTGCTCGCGGCCGTCGCGCAGGATGTTCTTGCGGCGGAATTCGACCGGGTCGATTTTCAGCGCGCGTGCGATGATGTCGGCCTGGCTCTCGTACGGCCACACCACCTGCGGGATGCCGAAGCCGCGAAAGGCGCCGGCCGGCGGCAGATTGGTGTAGACGGCGTAGGAGTCGATCGACACGTTGTCGATCTCGTACGGGCCAGTCGCCGTGAAGCCGGACTTCTGCGTCACGCGCGGACCGATGTCGGCGTAGGCGCCGCCGTTCCAGTAGACGTCGCACTTGCGCGCCGTGATCCTGCCGTCGTTCGTCACCGCGGTCTTGATGCGCACCGTGGTCGCGTGCTTGGTGATGGTGAAGAACTGCTCTTCCATCGTCAGCGCGACGCGCACGGGACGGCGCGCCAGCAGCGCCAGCGCGGCCGCCAGCGCTTCCAGCTTGATGTACAGCTTGGCGCCGAAGCCGCCGCCCAGCAGCGCGGTGCGCACGCGCACCTGGTTCTCGGCCCAGCCCAGCAGGCGCGCGATCTCGATGCGCACGAAGGACGGGCTCTGCGACGCCGTGTGGATGGTCAGCGTACCGTCGCCCGCTTCCGCCACCGAGACCATCGGCTCGAGCGGCACGTGCATCACCTGCTGCGTGCGGAACGTGTGTTCGAACACATGGTCGGCGGCCGCGAACGCCGCGTCCGGGTCGCCGCGGCGCAGCTTGAAGTCGAGCGCCACGTTCGTGCCGCTGCGGCCCGCCAGGTGCTTCAGGTCGGGGAACGTGCCGGCCGGCTTCAGGGTGTCGTGCACGTGGACGCCGGAACTCGCGGCCTCGACCTCGTCGAACACGGCCGGCAATTCCTCGTAGTCGGCGACGATCAGGTGGGTCGCCTCCTCGGCCACGTGCGGGTCGCTGGCGAGGACCACGGCGACCGGTTCGCCGACGTAGTGCACCTTGCCGATCGCGAGGATGGGCTGGTCGTGGAACGCCGGGCCGTAGTATGGCACCGGGATCACGCGCAGGATGTCCTCGGCCGTGTAGACGGCATGCACGCCCTCGAGGGCGCGCGCGGCCTCGACGTCGATGCCCACGATGCGGCCGTGCGCGACCGTGCTGCGGAAGATCTTCGCGTGCAGCATCCCCGGCAAGACCAGGTTGTGGATGTATTCGGCGCGTCCGGTCACCTTGGCGCGCGATTCGAGGCGGTCGAGGTGGCGCCCGATCTGGCGTTCCGGTGCCGTCGCCGCGGCGGTATCGTTACGATTCATGCGTGTTCCTTTCCGGCCCCGCCCGCGAGCGCGCACCTGACGGCGCGTCCCAGGTAGACCGATAGCAGGTGTTTCTTGTAGCTGGCGGAGCCGTGCGGATCGCCGACGATGTCGAGTTCCGCGGCCGCCGCTTCGCCGGCCCGCTTCAGCACCGCGTCGTCGTGCGCCGCCGCGCCGCGCAGCAGCGCTTCGGCGCCCGCGAGGCGGGTCGGCCGGTCCGTGGCGGCCCCGACGAAGACGCGGGCGTCGCGGACCTGTTCGCCGTCGAGGTCGAGCACGACGGCCACGCCCAGCGCCGGCCAGTCGTGCGCCGCGCGCGTCGTGACCTTCATGTAGGCGCCGGCGCGGCCGGCCTGCGCCGGGACGTCGACGGCGGTGACCAGTTCGTCGCGCGCGAGGACCGTCTCGTAGTAGCCGGTCGACAGGTCCTCGACCGGCAGGGTTCTCGTCCCGTCCGGCCCCGTGACCGTCACCCGCGCGCCCAGCGCGGACAGCACGGGCGGCAGGTCCATGTGCGGATCGGCGTGAGCCAGGTTGCCGCCCACGGTGGCCACGTGGCGCACACGCACGTTGGACAGGGTGCGCAGGGTACGCGCCAGCATCGGCCAGCCTTCCCTGACGGCGACCGAGTGCTCAAGCGCCGACAGGCGCGCGAGGCCGCCGATGCGCAGCGCGCCGTCGGCCCCGACGCCCAGCCGCGCATGTTCCGGTTCGATGCCGGCCAGGCTGACGAGCCGCGTCGGACGCAGCACGCCCGCCTTCATCATCAGCATCACCGCCGTGCCGCCGCCGACCGGGCGGATGTCCGGGTCCTCGGGATCGAGGAGCGCAATCGCGTCCTGCAGCGAGGCGGGACGCGCGAGTTCGAAGGGTGCCATCGCTTACTCCTGTGTTTGCGTTGTCCGGCTGCGGGCCAGCAGGCCGCGCAGCGCGTCGGCGACGGCGTCGGTCTGTTCGAGCGGCGTCAGGTGGCGGGCGCCGGGCAGTACGTCCAGCGTCGAGCCGGCGATGCCGCCATGCAGGACCTGCGCCATCGCGACCGGCGTCGCGTAGTCGTCTTCGCCCACGAGGATGGCTGTCGGTACCGCGATGTCCGCCAGCAGCGCGCGGCCGTCGAAGTCGCCGAGCATCCCGCACGTGGACGCGAATGCCTCGACATCGTTGCGCAGGAAGGTGTCGACCGCGCGCGCGAGCACGTCCGGATGGGCTTCACGGAAGGCGTCGCTGAACCAGCGCGTGCTCTGGAAGCCGACCAGCGCGCGCAGGCCTTCGGCGCGTGCCTTGTCGGCCCGCTGCCTCCAGTCGGCCGGCGCGGTGGGGCCGTACCAGGCCGTGGTATCGAACAGGCCGAGCGCACATGTCGATCCGGGATGGCTGGCGGCGAACTGCAGCGCCACGCAGCCGCCCATCGACGCGCCGGCCACGACGGCCGGCCCGAAGCCGATCGCCGTACAGACGGCGCGGACGTCGTCGGCGAATTGCGCGGCGTGGTACGGGCCGGCAGGCTTGCCGGACAGGCCGTGGCCGCGGCAGTCGACGGCGACGATGTCGGCCTCGCCGGCCAGCCGATCCGCGACCGGCTCCCAGAACAGGCCGTCCATCGCGAGGGAATGCAACAGCAGGATGCGCTGCCGGCTGCCGCGCCGGCCGAAGCGGCGGTACGCGATCCGCGTCCCGTCGCCCGCAGCGGCAAAGGCGGGGCCCGCAGGGTGTGTATTGCTCATTGGTGGGTTCTCCATGACGTCATCGATGTCGGTGATGCTGGACATATTGATGACGCACCGCGGCGCCCGCAAACGACGATTCCTCATGGCGGGCATGAAAATATTTCATCGTTTGCACGACCGGTCCCGCCGCTACACTCGCCCCATGGACAACATCGACCTGGAAGTGCTGAAGGCCTGCGACGCGTGGCTGGCGGCGGGCCAGCCCTGTGAATACGTGACCGTGGTCCGGACCTGGGGCTCGAGTCCGCGGCCGGAAGGCGCCACGATGGCGATCCGGACCGACGGCATGGTCGTCGGCTCGGTCTCGGGCGGCTGCATCGAGGACGACCTGATCGCCGCGGTGCGCACGCACGGCATCACCCGCAGGCGCCCGGAAGTCGTCACCTACGGCATCTCGGCGGACGAGGCGCACCGCTTCGGCCTGCCCTGCGGCGGCACGATCCAGCTGGTCGTGGAGCCGCTGGGACCGCACAGCCGCATCGCGGAACTGCACGCGCTGGCACGGCGCCGGGTGCTGACGCGGCGCACGCTCGACCTGGCGACGGGCGGCGTCACGCTGGCCCCGGCCCGCCCGGACGACCGGCTGCGCATGGACGACCGGGCGCTCGCCACCGTGCATGGACCGTTGCTGCGTATGCTGATCATCGGCGCCGGCCAGCTGTCGCAATTCCTGGCGCAGATCGCCGTCGGGCTGGAATACGAAGTGACCGTGTGCGACCCGCGCGAAGAATACCGCGCGAGCTGGAGCCTGCCGGGCGTGGAGGTCGTGCACGCGATGCCGGACGACCTCGTGCTGGAGATGAAGCTGGACAGCCGCAGCGCCGTGATCGCCCTCACCCACGACCCGAAACTGGACGACCTCGCGCTGATGGAGGCACTCAGGACGGACGCGTTCTACGTCGGCGCCATCGGCTCGCGCGCCAACGACGCGCGGCGGCGCGAACGCCTGCGCGCGTTCGATCTCACCGGGGACCAGGTCGCGAAGCTGCACGGCCCGATCGGCCTGTACATCGGCAGCAAGACCCCGTACGAGATCGCGATCTCGATCCTCGCGGAGCTGGTCGCGGTGAAGAATGGCGTGGCGCTGCCTGCGCAAATGTCCGTGGCCGGCGGCAAGGCGCTGGCGGCCGCCTGAGCCGGCGTCACGGGCGGTACGCACCGGCGCACTGCCGCAGCTGCTGCAGCTCGTGCAGCACGCGGGTGAAATGGATGATCCAGCGGCTCCCGATGTCGGTCGGTTCCATGCGCGGGCCGCCGCGCACGAAGACCGGCTGCCCCAGGTCGGCCTCGAGCCGCGCAATGGCCTGGCTGACCGCCGGCTGCGACACGTCGGCCAGGTGCGCCACGTCCGGCATCCGCCCCAGCAGCGCGAGCGCCACGGCCAGTTGCAGGCGCCGTTCGTTGAACAGCGCCGACAGCGCGGCGACGGGACCGGTCCGCTGACACGAATCCAGCGCCTGGGCATGGACGGCGGCCAGTTCGTCCCGGATCCTGCGGGCCCGCGCCAGCACGCCGGCGCCGGCCGGCGTCAGCCGCATGCCGCCCACCGTCCGCTCGAACAGCATCACCGCGAGGATGCGCTCCATGCGCGCGACCGCGCGGGTGGACGTCGCCGGCGAGCGCGCCAGCACGAGGCTGGACGGGCGGATGCCGCCGCTCTCCGCTACCGCGCCGAACGCGTGCAGCTGGCGCAACAGGTCGTCCTGCATCGCTACGCTCCGCCCGGACGTCCGGTTACAGCGGCGCGAAGCCGTACAGCGCCGCGGGGTTGTCGACCAGGATCTGCTTCTGGACGCGCCGGTCGTCCGTGAACGCGTGGAACAGGTCGACCAGCTCGCCATCGTTCGGCATGTCCTTCGAGATGTTCGGATGCGGCCAGTCGGTACCCCACAGCAGGCGCTCCGGCGCGGTCGCGATGAGCTGCCGCGCGAACGGGATCGCGTCGTGGAACGGCCGTTTGCCGGCCGAGACGCGCTCCGCGCCGCAAATCTTGACCCAGGCCAGCGGGTTTTCGCGCATCAGTTGCAGCAGCATCTGGAACGGGCGCTGTTCCAGCCCGTGCTCCGCGCGTACGCGCCCCATGTGGTCGATCACGAACGGCACCGTGATCTTGCGCAGCATGGCCTGCTGCTGCGGGATGTCCTCGGCGTCGAAGTGCAGCACGATGTGCCAGCCCAGCGGCGCGATCCGGCGCACCATCGTGTCGATGACCGCCACGTCCGGCACGCCGCCGAGATGCCTGACGAAATTGAAGCGGATGCCGCGGATGCCGCCCGCGTGCAGGTCGGCGAGTTCATTGTCCGTGATGTCCGCCCGCACGTTGGCCACGCCACGGTACGCGCCGTTGCTCGACCGGATCGCATCCAGCGTCACCGCGTTGTCCGTGCCATGGCAGCTTGCGTGCACGATCACGGCGCGGGAGATCCCGAGGCGGCCATGGAGCGCGCGCAGCGCCTCGACCGGCGCATCGGGCGGCGTGTAAGTGCGGTCCGGTGCGTAGGGGAAGCGGTCGGCCGGCCCGAACACATGGCAATGGGCATCGCAGGCACCAGGCGGCAGCCGGTGGGTGGGCTGGACGGGATGGGGATCGGGAGGCAGGCAAGATTTCATGTCGGTGATTCCTGGTGATTGAGTCTGTCCGTCGATTGTGCCGCTCGCCTGATACCCATACAATGGCAATACCTAACTAGCTTCTATGCACTTTTTGCATATCCGAACCCATGAACCTCGACCAGCTCGAAGCCTTCGTGCACGTCGCCGAACTGAGCAGTTTTACGCGCGCCGCCGCCATCCTCGACCGCCCCCAGCCCGCGCTGAGCCGGCTCGTGCGCCAGCTCGAAGTAGACTTGCGCCAGAATCTCCTGCGCCGCAACGGACGCGGCGTCGTGCTGACCGAAGCGGGCAAGGTACTGCTCGAACACAGCAAGGGCATCCTGCGCCAGGTGGACGCGGCCCAACATGCCCTGAAGAACCTGCAGGGCACACTCGACGGGGATTTCAAGATCGGCCTCGCGCCAAGCGTGGCGCGCTTCGCGACGGTGTCGCTCGTGCGCAGTTTCCACGCCCAGTTCCCGCAGGCGAAGATCACGGTGTCCGAAGGTTTGTCGAGCTATCTGGGCGAATGGCTGGCGATGGGACGGATCGACGCCGCCATCCTGTACGACACGGGCGAGACGCCCCTGGTCGACAAGCGCCCGCTGTTTTCGGAAGAGATGTTCCTGATCAGCCGGGCCGGCGCCGACGTCCCGTCCGCGATCCCGTTGAAGGCGCTGCCGCGTTACCCGCTGATCATTCCGGGCCGCCAGCATACGATCCGCACCCTCGTGGAGATGTGCGCCGCCGAACGGGGCATCCAGTTGCAGATCGCACTCGAGATCGATGCCGTTCCGCCGATCCTCGACCTGATCGACGAGGGCTACGGCCACGCCGTGCTGCCGCTGAATGCCATCCTCGCGGATCCGCGCCAGCGGCGCTTCCGCTGCACGCGCATCACCGAGCCCGGCATCCTCGGGCGCATGGCCATCGGCACCAGCAACCAGCATCCGCTGTCGCGCCTGGCCACGCGCGCCGTGGCCATGCTGGAAAGCGAGATCATTCCTCTCTACGAGGCGCGCCAAAAGCACATCGACGCCTACCTCGGGTAGCGCCAGCCTCGTTCAGAACAGGTGACGGATGCCGACGGCGACGCTGTTGCCCTTCACCCTGCCGGCGACGTGGTCGTACAGGTACGTCGCGTACACGTCGGTGCGGCGCGACAGGTAGTGGTCGTACCCGAGGGCGCCGGTATCGTGCGTCCCCACGTGCGCCGCGGGATTGTCGACCGTCGTCCGGGCCCACGATGCGAGGATCGATCCGCCCTTCGTGACGGGAACCGAGGTGCCGAGCTGCCAGGTGCGTGACCTGACGTTGGTGACGGCGTTGTCCGTCGCCTGCGCCGATGCGTACAGCTTGGCCCAGCCGGCATCGTGGGCGACGCCGGCGAGATACGCCGTCTGTTCGGTCGACGGCGCGACGGCCGCCGTGCGCACGCGCTGCGCCGAGAAGACCGCGACGAGCCTGTCGCGCACATAGCGGACGTGGATGCCGGCATTGTTCACGCTGCTCTTCCCCGCGACCTCGCCAGGCGCATAGATCAGCGTGGCAGCGAGTCCGTCGATGGTCGGCGCGACGTACTGGATCGCGTTGTTCCACACCGTGTCGCCGATCACGGTGTTCCCGAACGCCGCCACGTAGCTCTGCACGACGAGCGGCGAAAAGACGACGGACGCGCCGAACGGGTTCACCATCTGCATCGACACGTAGTACGGCGACGTGTGCCGACCCAGCGTGACCTGGCCGAAGCGCCCCGCCAGGCCGACCCAGGCGCTGCGCGAGAAGCCCGTCGGGTCGGCGGCGCTGCGGCCCGCGCCTCCCGTGTCGGGCTGGAAGAACTGTTCCAGCTGGAACACGGCTTTCATGCCGTCGCCGAGATCCTCGCTGCCGCGCACGCCCCACCACGACGTGGTGAGACCGCCGGAACCGACGACGGTCGCCCGGTTGACGTTGTCGCTGCGCTTCATGCTGCCGACGTAGCTGCCGATGAGGCCATACAGCTGGACGCCGTCGGCGGCATGGGCGTCGAGGGTGCCGGCGAGGCCGGCGCTTGCGAATAAGACGGCAACGAGCCGGCCTGCGGCCGTGCGGTGCGGGCTGCACATGGGTTTGTCTCCTCTGGATTTGTTTTATTCGCGGTTCAGCACGCGGTGCATGGTCTCGACGTCGAGCGCCTTTTCCCATTTCGAGATGACGATCGTCGCGACGGCATTACCGATGAGGTTCGTCGGGGTCATGCCTTCGGACAGCAGGCGGTGCACACCGAGGATCAGGGCGACGCTGGCCACCGGGATCGACCCGACCGTCGACAGGGTCGCCGCCAGCACCACGAACGCGGCCCCGGCCACGCCCGCCGCGCCTTTCGACGTCAGCAGCAGTACGCCGAGCAGGACGATCTGCTGCGTCAGGTCCAGCGGCGTATTCGTCGCCTGGGCGAGGAATACGGTGACGCTCGCCAGGTACAGGCAGGTGCCGTCCAGGTTGAACGAATAACCGGTCGGAATGATCAGCCCCACGACGCTGGGCTTGCAGCCGAGCTGCTCCATCTTCGTCAGCATGCGCGGCAATACGCTTTCCGACGACGTCGTCGCGAGGCAGACGAGAATCTCCTCGCGCAGGTAGCGCATCAGCTTGAACAGGCTGAAGCCGCACAGGCGGGCGATCGGGGCGAGAATGCCGAAAATGAAGATCAGGCAGGTCACGTAGAAGCAAACGAGCAGGTTGCCCAGCGACAGCAGGGCCGACGCCCCATATTTCCCCACCGTGAACGCGATCGCGCCGAACGCGCCCAGCGGCGCCGCCCACATGACGATGCCGACCATGCCGAAGAAGACTTTCGACAGCCCTTCGAGCAGCCCGATGACGGGTTTGCCGACCTCGCCGGCACGGACCAGCGCGCAACCCAGCAGCACGGACACCAGCAGGACTTGCAAGATATGACCTTCGGACAACGAGCCCACCATCGTGGAGGGGATGATGTTCATGATGAAGGGTACGATGCCGGCCTCGTGGCCTTGCGCCACGTAGTTCTGGATCGAGTGCGTATCGAGATTGGACGCGTTCACGTTCATGCCCGCGCCCGGCTGCCACAGGTTGACGACAATCAGCCCGACCGCCAGTGCGATCGTCGTCATGACCTCGAAATACAGCAGGCCTTTCAAGGCCACGCGGCCGACGCGCGACATGTCGTCCATTTTCGCGATGCCCAGAACGACGGTACAAAAGATGATCGGGGCGATCAGCATGCGGATCAGCTTGATGAAGCCGTCGCCCAGTGGTTGCATCTTCGTACCGAGGCCCGGGAAGAAGTGGCCCAGCAGGATGCCGAGCGCCATCGCGACCAGGACCTGTATCCACAATTGTCGATACCAGCGTCGGGCGACCGGCACAACAGCGCCGGCAGTAGTTGTCAGCATTTCATGTCTCCTCTGGATATTATTGGCTGTGTAAGGTCCAATTTTGTCCATGGGGCAGAAAACAAACAATGACAATATCGCGCTAGCTGATATGTTCAATACGAATACCGGTCATGCGTCGCGGACCGGACTGGCCGCGCGAAAGCGCCGGCCTGATCGACATGGACCGCCGCGCATGGCATGCGCGGGCGCGGTCATGTCATCATTTCGCCGCGACGGCCCCGGTGGCGACCGGTGCGACGGGATTGAAGCGGCGTGCCAGATCGGGCGTCGACATGACGTCCGCGGCACCGGCGGCAGTCTTGTCGACCTCGACGCCGAGCACATAGGTCGGGCCGAACATGTTGGTGCGGAACACCACCATTTTCTTATCCGGTGTGAACCGGATGTTTGGCTCGAGGTGGTAGTTGTGATGCGCCATGTTGACGAGCCGCTCCGGCCGGAACACGCCGGGCTGCCAGAAGTCCTTCTGGTTGATCGCGCCCGGCCCGAGCACTGACTGCGGCCGGAGCAGCACGATCCACTCTCCATCGGGCGCATGCGCCACCTGGCCAGGGTCGCCGCCGTCGCCTGCGAACAGGGTGCCGTCGTTCGATACGTTGAAATGGATCGACCAATCGTTGCGCTCGAGCTGGTATGCCGTCCGCCGGCCCGTCTCCAGGTTATAGCCCGCCACGTAGAATGCCGCGCCTTTCGGATACTGCCAGTCGTACCAGACGGTCTTGCCGTCCTGTCCCCAGAACTCGTGCCCGGCGATTTCCATCGCCATCGTACGGCGGTGAATGAGCGTGTTGGCGGAGCCGTCCGTCCGGATCGTCCATATCCGATCCACCTTTTGCCATGGGCCTTCGTGGCAATACATCAGCAGGCCCGGATCGGTAGGCGAAAACAGCAGGTGATTGATCCAGTCCGTCGACCGCAACAACCGGGTTTCCTTGCCACTCTTCAGGTCGATCGTGAACAGGACGAGCGGAATGCGCGCGGCGAGCCGCCGCTCCATCATCTCGCCCTTGTTGCGCGGCTGGTTCAGCGGGCCGCCGGGAGCGTCCTGGCGTGCCTTCGCCTCGCCCTTTATCTCATACGTGCCGGCCGCGAGCGTGTCGTCGGCATTGATGCTGTCGATCTTGTAGCCGGCCGGTACGTCGACGAGCTTGCGCACGACGCCCGTATCGAAGTCGACCTGGTTCACCGACGTCGCATGGGTTGCCGGATCATCGCTGAGAAAGAACACGACGTTCGACTTGCGTCCGACAGCGATCGTCCGGGTCGCCATCCGGTCACCGTGGTTAGCCACCAGCAACCGCGTCTTGCGTGTGACGAGGTCGAGGCCGTGGATACCGTCCGGCGCGTTATACACCATCCACTTGCCGTCCGGGCTCACCGCCGTATAGTTGAAGTACAGCGACGCGGAATCCGGCTCCGGGGTCAGGCGCCAGACGCGGTGCCCGGTATCCTTGTCGACCCAGGTGGACGGAAGCGTATCGGCCAATGCGTGTGCGCCGATACAGGCGGCAGCGATCACGGCTGCGCGAAAAATGCGGGACCCGAACATGAAGACTCCATTGTTTGCAACGAAAACCAGATTGGAGATTCATTATGAAACCGTTGACTGGACGGAAGTGCTCAGCGTGATGATTGACTTGTTCAAGTCCGCGAATTCGCAGCGCTACGACCCGGCACTGAACTGGAGAGCAGTGCGCGCGCCACGGATGCCATCCGAGCGGAACTGTCCCACAAGTGCAACAAGCCGGTCGGCCTGCCGTTGCAGGCTGTCCGCCGCCGCCGCCGCTTCCTCGACAAGTGCCGCATTCTGCTGCGTGATGCCGTCGATCTGCCCGATCGACTGGTTGATCTGGGCGAGGCCCGCGCTCTGTTCGGCACTGGCCGCCGCGATCTCGGCGATCGTGGCCGTGACGCGGCGCACGCTGTCCACGACGTCGCCCATCGTCCTGCCGGCCTCGCCGACAAGCGCCGTGCCGACGCCCACCTGCGCCGCCGCGTCGCCTATCAGGCCCTTGATCTCCTTCGCCGCCGCGGCACTGCGCTGCGCCAGCGTACGCACCTCGGCGGCGACGACGGCGAAACCGCGGCCCTGCTCGCCCGCGCGCGCGGCCTCCACCGCCGCGTTCAGTGCGAGGATATTCGTCTGGAACGCGATCCCGTCGATCACCGCGATGATGTCGACGATCTTGCGCGACGACGCCTCGATCGAGGCCATCGATTCCACCACCTGGCCGACGACGACGCCCGCACGGCCGGCGATGCCGGAGGCCGTGGCGGCCAGCTGGTCGGCCGTGCGCGCATTGTCAGCGTTCTGCCGGACAGTGCCCGTCAATTCCTCGATCGCGGCCGCCGTTTCTTCCAGCGCGCTGGCCTGGCTTTCGGTACGGGCCGACAGGTCGAGATTGCCGCGCCGGATCTCGCCGCTCGCGACGGCGACGTCGCCGGAACTGCCGCGCACCTGCGCCAGCACGTCCTGGATCTTCGCGATGAAGCGGTTGAAACCGTCGGAGATCGTCGCCAGCTCATCGTTGCCGCGAACCGGCAGGCGGCGCGAAAGGTCGGCGTCGCCGCCGGCCAGCGCCGTCATCGCGGCACCGAGATCGCGCAACGGCCGCGTCAGGCGATGCAGCACGGCGACCAGCACGGCCGCCGCGATGGCCGCGCACCACAGCGCCGCGACCACGGTGTGGCGCACCAGTTCGCGCGCGGAAGCCGTCGCCACGCTCTCCGGAAATGACAGCCTGACGGCCCACGGCGCCGCGCCATATCCCAGCCGCAGCGGCTGCAGCAGGTGGATAGTGCCGGCCGCGTCGCGGTATTCGTACGACCGGCCGGCGCGCACGCTCGCCAGGCCGGCGGCCGGGATATCGTCCGCCTTTGCGCCATTGCGCGCCGTGGCGGGATGGCTCGCGTATGTGCCCGCGTTCGAGACGAGCGCCAGGCGGCCGCCGTCGATCGTCTTGATGCCCTTGAGGATGTCGCCCAGGCGCGACAGCATGAAGTCGGCGCTGGCGATGCCCTGGAAGCGCCCCTCGATGAGGATCGGCGCAGCGAGGGTAGTCATCAGCACCTTTTGTCCGTTCACCGCGTAGAGGTAAGGCTCGCTGAAATAGGCGTGTCCGGTGTCGCGCGGCACGTTGTAGACATCGATGGCGGCGTCGGGCACGGAGGGCTCGACGTTGATCGTGCCGCCGGGCCCACGGCTGAAATACGGCATGTAGCGGCCGGTGTCGTCGTACTCGGGCTTCTTCCCGGCGAACTCGGCGTCCCTGCCGTCCAGCGCGTTCGGTTCCCACAGGACGGCAGCGCCGACGAGATCGTCGGACCCCAGCAGCGTGGCCTTGACGAGGGTGCCGACCTGCGGCCGCGTCAGCGCCATGCCTGCACCGCGGCTTGCCGCCATGCCGGCCGCCAGGTTGCCGACGGCGGCCAGGCTGGCGCCGAGGCGGCTTTCCAGGGCATACGCGGCTTCGTGCGCGGACGTGCGCGCCTGGCGCATGGCCGCCTCCTCCGCCGCCCTGCTGCCTTTCACGCCGATGACGGTGGCCGTGGCGGCCAGGCTCAGGATCACAAGTGCGGTGGCGGTGGCGCAGATGCGCGCGTTCAGGGACAGGGAGAGTCGGGGCATGGGATCGTCGGAGGCGGAATGGGTGTGAGCCATTCTAGGCATCAATACAACGGCAGCAGTATCGAAAATCGGCAAGGCTGCCGACGCCTGCGCGCTCCAGTGAGGCGCAGGTCTGCCAGTTTTCGATAACGGTGCGCCCTTCCCCACGCCGATACTGGCATCAACAACGGGGCGGCGCGTGCCGCCCGACCGCAGTCGAACAAGGTGCATCATGATCAATATCGAAACAGCGACCTATTACACGGCAACCAAGAAATACGATCTCAGCTTCCCCAGCCTCGAGGACGACATCGACGTCGACATCGTCGTCATCGGGGGCGGCTTCAGCGGCGTGAACACGGCGCTCGAGCTGGCGGAAAAAGGTTTCAAGAACATCGCCCTGCTGGAGGCGCGCTATCTCGGCTTCGGCGGCACGGGCCGCAACGGCGGCCAGATCATGGCCGGTATCGGCCACGACCTCGACAAGATCAGGAAGGACGTCGGCGAGGACGGCGTGCGCGCGATCTTCGAGATCAGCGACCAGGGCGCCGACATCATCCAGGCCCGCATCGACAAGTACGGCATCATGGCCGACTTCTGCCACGGCTACGGGTACATGGGCTACAACGCGCGCCAGGCCAAGACCCTGCGCGCCTGGGAAAAGGATTTCAAATCGCTGAACTCGCGCCACGAGATCCGCTACCTGGAAGGGTCCGAGGTGAAGAGCATCATCGGCTCCGACGTCTACGGCAGCGCCCTGCTGCACATGGGGGGCGGCCACGTCCACTCGCTCAACCTGCTGCTGGGCGAAGCGCTGGCGCTGTCGAACCACGGCGCGAAGATCTTCGAATACTCGCCGGCCGTGGAAGTCATCTACGGCGACCGCGTCAAGGTGCGCACGGCCAAGGGCAGCGTCACGGCCAATAAGCTGCTATGGGCCTGCGACAGCTTCCTGAACCGCATGGAGCCGGAACTGCACCGCTCGACCATCAATACGTACGCGTTCCAGTGCATGACGGAGCCGCTGTCGGACGAACTGATCGAGCGCATCAGCCCGATCCGGGGCGCGTACAGCGACATCCGCCCCGTCATCGACTACTACCGCGTCACGAAGGAAAACCGCCTGCTGTTCGGCTCGGCCACGCCGCTGATCGACCACCTGCCGAAAGACCTGAAGGAATGGAACCGCCGCCTGATGCTGAAGGTATTTCCGTACCTGCGCGACGTGAAGATCGACCTTGCCTGGGGCGGCCCGATGGCCTGCGGCGCGAACCTGTTTCCGCAGATCGGTTCCCTGCCGGGCCGGCCGAACGTGTTCTACGTGCAGGCTTACGCGGGCTTCGGCGTCACGCCGAGCCACATCATCTGCAAGATCCTCGCCGAGGGCATGGCCGAGGGCTCGCCGCGCTACGACCTGATCAGCTCCATACGGCGCGCGACCGTCGTCGGCAAGGACCAGTTCCGTCCCCTCATCTGCACCGCCGGCAAGACCTGGCACCAAGTTTCCGGTTACTGGACCGGTCGTCGTTAATCGAAAGGATATACACACATGAGCATCACCCGTATCACCACCTCGCTGCGCCAGCAGGACATGCACCCGATCGGCTCCATCACCAACCTCGGCGCCACCGTCGAAGCGGGCGACGTGCAAGCCTTCGCAACAGGCACCTTCGGCGGCCCGACCGACCCGGTATCGGCCGGCTACTTCGGCGTCACGCACGGCACGTTCCGCATGACCTACCCGTTCAACGAGCAGGCCACGGTCGTGCAGGGCAGCGTCAAGCTGACCGACGTCGCCGCCGGCGCGTCGGTGACGTACCACGTGGGCGACAGCTGGTTCGTCACGCAGGGCACCGAAGTCCTGTGGGAGATCCAGAGCGACTTCTTCGTCAAGCACTTCTTCGCGGTCGTCGACAAGTAATCGGCCGCGCCAACGAAAACTTCCCCACTATTCTTCCTCCAGAAAATAGTGTTCGGCCCGCCCTCACCGGCGGGCTTTTTTTACGTGCGTCGCGTGCACGGCATCCCGCATCTGTGCGATGGACAAGCGCCGGCAACCGTACGATGATGATCTCGAAGGACCACGCGAACCGATACCATAACGACGGCGCATGCCGCGACTACAAGAGACACCGTGAACCCGTCCAACGCCGATACCCGTCTTGCGCACCTGAGCGCCCTGCTGCTGGAAACCTACCAGCTGGCCCGTGAGGAGCCCATCGAGCGCTTCCACGACACCGTCCTCGATTGCCTGACCGCCGCCCTGCCGTTCGAAAAAGCCTGGTGGGGCCGCGCCGCCCTGACACCGGAAGGCCCCTTCGAGCAGAGCAGCCACCTGTACGGCCTGCCCCGCGACTACCTCGACGACTGGCTGGCCATCCGCGCGGAAGACATCACCGTGCAACGCTCGCACGCGAATCCGGGCCATGCCGTCGTCATCGACACGCAGGCGCCGGACACGCCGCGAGGGCTGCGCCTGCTCGGCGAAAAGCACGGCTTCGGCGAATTCCTGTGCATCGTGCACATCGACCCGATCACGCAGCTCAGCGACCACCTGAGCCTCTACCGTCGTCCCGGCGCCCCGCCGTTCGAGCCGGATGCATGCCGCCTGCTCGAATGCGTGATGCCGCACCTGGCTGCCGCCGTCGCGCTGAACCAGATCCGGACATTGATGGCGATGCGCGAAAGCCTGGGCGGCCAGCGCCTGGCGCTTGCCGTCTGCAATCGCGAGGGCGTGCTGTATGGCGCGGAAACCGGGTTCGCGGAATTGCTGCGCACCGAGTGGCCCGGCTGGGTCGGCCCGCACCTGCCCGTGCCGCCGTGCCCGGACGGCTACGAAGGCAGGCGCCTGCAGATCGACGTGCGCCGCATCACCGACCTGTACCTCTTGACGGCGCGCACCCGTCACGCGATGGAACAACTGAGCGCGCGCGAGAACGACGTCGCGCGCCTGTTCGGCGAAGGCCTCACCTACAAGGAAATCGCGCGCACGCTGGACATGTCGCCGCACACCGTGCGCCACCACCTGCGCAGCATCTACGCCAAGCTGGGCGTGCGCGGCAAGGCCGGCATCGCCCACCTGTTGCACGAGGCGCCGCCGAACGGCTGACCTCCCGCCGTCCCCCATACCCGTAATACCGATCCAGGCGAGCCTCGCCCGAGGCCCCGTCACGTCTGTACACAATGACAACAACCACAGGAGACAACCGATGACACGCACGCTTTTCCTTCCCACACTGGCCGTACTGGCGCTCGCCGGGGCCGATGCCGGCGCCGCCGACACCAACGCCCGCGACTTCTTCGCCGCCCCGGACGGCACGACCCTCGGCATCGTCTACGTGCCCGTCGTGCGCGCCGACGGCTACCGTGCAGGCGGCGGCAAGGTGCCGGACACCGACCTGCGGGTCAATGCCCTCGTCTACCGGCACGTGTGGTTCACGGACGCCTGCGGCACGCTGTGCACCCCGCAATTCGTCGTCCCCGTATCCGACACGCACGTGCGCACTCCCGGCGCGGCGGCGGAACAGCGCCAGCGCGGCGTGGGCGACCCGATGGTCGGCGCCACGCTCTTCTTCCTGAACGATCCCGCCACGCGCACGTTCAGCGGCCTGAACGTCATGGTGGGCGTGCCCATCGGCGCCTACGACAGGAATGCGCCCGATGCGTCGGCGGGCCAGAACCGCTGGCAGACCCACGCAATGCTGAACCTCACGCGCGGCATCGGTACGCGCTGGGTGTTCGAAGGGACGCTGGAGGCCCAGGTCTACGGCGACAACAAGGCTTACTTCGGGCAGACGCTGGCGCAACGGCCGCTGTACCGGCTGCAGGCGTTCGCGTCGTACGACCTGACGCCGTCCACCTACGCGGCGCTGCGCGTCTACCACGGCCGCGGCGGGGAACTGAAACTCGGCGGTGCCGCGCTGTCCGGGACGCGCCAGCGCTATACGCAGGCGGGACTGGAACTGCACAGCTGGATCGACCGCAGCAACCAGGTGCTGGCGATGCTCGGGCGCGACGTCGCCGCCGACAACCACTTCCAGACCAGCCAGTTCCTGCTGCGCTACGTCCACGTCTATTGAAACGGAGACCGACATGCTCGTCGATACCAACGCCCCTGCCGTGACCGGCCGCGCCGCGCGCTCCCTGTCCGGCCCCGTCGCCGCCATCATCGCCTTTGCCGCCGTCGCGCCCGCGATCCTGATGACGGCGCCCGCCGTCGCGGCCCAGCTGGCGCTGCAATTGCAGCTCGATCCCGCGCGGATCGGCAACCTGTTCTCCGCCGAACTCGGCGCCATGAGCCTGGCGACGCTGCCGGCGTATGCCTGGATGCGCCGGGTCGACTGGCGCCATGCGGCCGCATTCTGGGCGCTCGTCTTCATCGGCGCCAACCTCGCCTCGGCGGCCGCGCCTTCCTATGCCGCGCTGCTCGGCCTGCGCGCCCTCAGCGCGCTGGGCGGCGGCTCGCTGATGGTGCTGTGCCTTGCCTCGGCTGCGCGCATGCCCAATCCGGACCGCGTGTATGGCCTGTGGGTGATGGGCCAGCTCGTGCTGGGCGCCGCCGGCCTGGCCGTCCTGCCCGGCCTGTTCGCGCACTACGGCCTGACGGCGCTCTACGTGCTGCTGGCGATCCTGATGGCGGCCGCGCTGCCGCTGGCGCGGCGCTTCCCGGCCGGCGGCCCGGACACCGCCGCGGCTGGCCCGCGCGCGCCACAGGCTGGCGGCTGGATGGTACTCGTCATCGGTATCGCGGCGCTGCTGGGCTTCTACATGAGCCTCGGCGGCGTCTGGACCTTCATCGGCGCCATCGCCCAGGCGGCCTCCATCCCCGCCGACGCCAGCGGCCAGGTGCTCGCCGTCGCCACCCTGTGCGGCATCGCCGGCGCGGCGCTGGCGGCGTGGATCGGCCAGCGCGGCAGCCGCATGCCGGTGCTGCTGGCCGGCTATGCGCTGATGCTCGCGGCGATCGCCCTGCTGGCCGGCCGGCCCGGCATCGCACGGTATGCCGCTGCCGCGTTCCTGTTCAAGTTCGCCTGGACGTTCGCCCTGCCCTTCATCCTCGCCAGCCTCGCGGCGGCCGACCGGTCCGGCCGGCTGATCAACGCGGCGAACCTAGTCATCGGCGGCGGTCTCGCCCTCGGCCCGCTGCTGGCCGGCCACCTGATCCAGGCCGGCGGCTTCGTTCCCATGCTGGCTACCGGCTTCGCGCTCGGCATGCTGTCCCTCGTCCTGCTGGCGGTCCTCGTGCGCCGCAAGCAGTAATTCTTTCTCACTGGAGTCCACCATGACGCAATCCACCGCCTTTTTCTTCGATGAACTCTGCCTGTGGCACACGACCGGCCAGCACGCGCTGACCTTGCCCGTCGGCGGCTGGGTCCAGCCGCCGTCCGGTGCCGGCCATGCCGAATCCCCGGAAACCAAGCGCCGCTTCAAGAACCTGATGGATGTCTCCGGCCTGACGCGGCAACTGGCCGTGCGCGGCGCGGCGCCCGCCACCGAGGACGATCTCCTGCGAGTGCACGACCCGCGCTACCTCGAACGCTTCAAGGCCGCCAGCGACGCCGGCGGCGGCGAGATCGGCGCCACCGCGCCGTTCGGCGCCGGCAGCTACGAGATCGCGAAGATGTCCGCCGGCCTGGCCATGGCCGCCGTCGACGGCGTGCTCGCCGGCGACTACGCGAACGCCTACGCCCTGTCGCGCCCGCCCGGCCACCACTGCCTCGCCGACCAGGCGATGGGCTTCTGCCTGCTGGCGAACATCCCGATCGCCATCGAGGCAGCCAAGGCGAAATACGGCGTCGAGCGCGTCGCCGTCGTCGACTGGGACGTCCACCACGGCAACGGCACCCAGTCGATCTACTACGAACGCCCGGACGTGCTGACCATCTCGCTGCACCAGGACGGCTGCTTCCCGCCCGGCTACAGCGGCTTCCCGGACCGTGGCGCCGGCGCGGGCCTGGGGGCCAACCTGAACGTGCCGCTGCAGCCGGGCGGTGGCCATGCGGAATACCTGTACGCGATGAACCGGATCGTCGTGCCGGCACTGGACCGCTTCCGTCCGGACCTGATCATCGTCGCAAGCGGTTTCGATGCGAATGCGGTCGACCCGCTCGCACGCATGCAGGCGCACAGCGAGACGTACCGGGCCATGACGGCCGCGATGATGGACGTGGCCAGCCGCCATGGCGGAGGCAGGCTCGTGATCGTGCACGAGGGCGGCTACGCGGAAGCCTACGTGCCGTTCTGCGGCCATGCCGTCGTCGAGCAGTTGTCCGGCATCCGCACCGGCGTCGAGGATCCGATGCTCGACTTCCTCCGCATCCAGCAGCCTTCCGCGACGTTCCACGCGTTCCAGCGGACGCTGATCGACGACATGGCGCGCGCCCTCGATCTGTAAAAAGGGAAGGCCGGGCATGCCCGGCCTTCTTCACACGCTACCGTCGGGTCATGCAACCCTGGCTTCACCCGTCACCGTGACCGGCACCGCCGCGAACAACCGTTGCTTCATGAAGCACTTGACCCAGATGGCCGCGACGAGCCCGAACACCCCGATCACGCTGCCGCTGTACAGCACGATGGACCGGGTCATCGCCGGATCCGGCGAGCTGTTGGCGATCACGTAGACGATGCCGGCCATCGCCGCCAGTTGCGGCAGCGGGTAGAACGGCGTGCGGAACGGCCGTGCGAGGTCGGGACGGCGTGCGCGCAGCACCAGCAGCACGACGTGCGCCAGCAGGTAGACGAGCATCCAGCAGATCGTCGCCGCGATCGTCAGCGGCAGGATGTTGTTGGCATCGCCGCGCGCCCACACGAGGCCCACGACCGGGCAGGCGGCGACGAACAGCAGCGCCGGCACCGGCACCTGGCGCTTGCGCGACACGCGCTTGAACAGCGGGAACACCTGGCCGTTCAACGCCATCCCGTGCAACATGCGCGGTACGGCGCCCAGCACCGCGTTGATCAGGCTCGCGCTGGCGGTCAGCGCGATGACGGCGAACACGATGCGGCCCGCGTGCCCGAACACGGCCGACACCACGTCCAGGTGCGGCGTGACGGACGCCGTCAGCACGGCGCGCGGCAGCACGTGCGCCGTGCCCCACGCGAACAGCAGGTTCACCGCCGAGATGCAGGTCAGGCCGATGATCATGGCGCGCGGCAGGTCGCGGCGCGGATCGCGCGCCTCTTCCACCATCGGCGTCACGTACTCGCAACCGATCAGGGTCCAGAAGCACAGCACGGCCACCGGCGCGATCGCGGTGTGCACCGTGAAGCCCTGCCATACCTGCGCGGCGGGCTGCGCACCGGCATGGAAGCCGCCAGTCACGTACAGGCCGACGACGAGGAAGAACGAGACGATCACGAACGTCAGGATCTGCTGCGTCGTCGCGAACACGTCGGTGCCGGCGAGGTTCAGCACGACCAGGATGCCGAGCAGCGACAGCGCCCACCCCATGTTCGGCATCAGGCCCGGAAACAGCTGATTGATGACGCTGTCGAACAGCATCAGCTCCGCCGGCAGGCCGAAGATCGCCGGCACCACGTAGCCGGCGAACACGGCGAGAATGGCCGGGAACTGGCCGACCGTGACCTCCGCGTACGTGCTGATGCTGCCCGCCTGCGGCAGCGACAGCGCGAGCTCCGCATAGCTCAGCGCATTGCAGATCGAGAGCAGGAACGCCAGCCCGTAGGCGATGAAGAAGCCGGTGCCGCCGATGCCGACGGCCTGCAGCAGCGACACGGTGCTCGTCTGGCTGACGATGACGCCGATGGCGATCGAGAACAGCGCGAAGAACCCGAGGGTCTTCGCCGCTGGAGGGCTGTACTGCCGTGTTTCCATGATCACCTTCCTAGCGCTCGCTGATCGCGCGCAGGTTGTCCGAGGTATAGAACGATTCCTTGAACTTCTGGCCGTCCGGCTCGACCACCCAGCGCATGTCCTTGCCGGTGCCCGCCGCGTGCTCGTCGATCACGTAGCGGCCTTCCAGCAGGTTGTACTGCGCGAACGCGGTGGCATCGCAGGTGCCGGTCTCGTACACGGGAATCGTATAGCCTTCCTTCACTTTCCACATCTTGCCCTGGCCATCATAATCCTCCGCGGCCAGCAGGTTGTAGCTGTCTTCATCGACATAGAAAACTTTCTTCGGCGACGAGTGGCGCGTGCCGCTCTTCACGGTCGCCTCGACGACGTAGACGCGGTGCAGCTCGTAGCGGCGCGCATCGTTGCTCACGTAGTCGTTCTGGGCGATCTTGTGGAAGTCGCCGTCGAACTTGTACAGGCCGAAGGCGTTATACGGTACATAGAGTTCCTTCTTGCCGACCAGCTTCCAGTCGAAGCGGTCGATCGGGCCGTTGAACACGAACGGCTCGTCCAGCGTGTACTGGTTCTCGAAGCCGATCTGCGGCGCGTCGTACGCATAGGCCGGCATGCGGCGCACGCGGCGCTGGCCCGGGAAATAATAGAACGTCTCCGTGCCCGGCTTGTTCAGGAAGTTCTTGATCGTGAGGCCCTGCCCGGCCAGTGCGGTCGGCGTGTTGTACGCGAAGTAGACGAAGGACTCCACGTCCGGCAGCGTATTGAAATGGCGGCTGCCCTTGGCGCCCCAGGGATAGTAGTTGGTCTGTTCGGAACCGGCCGAGATCCAGTCGTTGCCACCCTTGCGCGGCGAGACGGCCGTGAAGTTGTTCTTCCATTCGACGCCGACGCCGCGGTAGCGCATCTTGCTGTCGTAGATGACTTCCGTGCCGGTCTTCGGGAACGGGAACGGGTAGCCGGGGACGATCGCGTCGGCGAGCGTCCAGCCGTCCGCCCCGATCTTCGCCACGCCCACGTTCTTCTTCGTGTTCTCGGCCACGAAGTCCGGCACGCCGCAGGAGCGGTGGGTCGGATAGACGTCCATGCGATAGCCCTTGTTGCCCTTCACGAGCGCCACCTGGCCGGGCGTCAGCTTGTCCTTGTACTTGTCGACGTTGGCCGCGTCGATCGAGAACAGCGGCTTCTCGGCCTTGTGTTTCCAGTAGTCGCCGCGGAATTTACCGTAGGCCCAGCCGGACGCCGGCGCCTCGCTGCCGGTCCAGGCGGGAATGCTGCCGTCCTTGTTGCCGGCCTTTTCCGCGCCCGACGGGGTCAGGTCCTTGCCAAGGCGGCTCACGTCGTCGTCGGCTGCGCCGGCGGCGCCATACGCGAGCAGCAGGGTGGCGAGCAGCGCGCTTGCGCGCGCGGTGCGGGGGTTCCTCATCGATGTTCTCCTGTGTAGAAAATAGGCTGCGGGCGGGACGTCGTCGTCCTCTCGGGCAGGTTCGAATCGATGGTAACGAGGCGGTCATGGTCGCCGGTATCGAAATTCGGCAATCTTCGATCGGCCATCTGGCGGATGGGCGGCGCGCGCCTTCCCCGGCAAAGTGGCGGCATGTTCAACCGAAAGAGGACCATCATGACCACGACCACCACCTGGATTCCCGTCGGCGCGCTCGGCGACGCCTTCGCTCCCGACAACCACTGCCTGCCGCCGGATACCGGCCTGGACGGACGCACGCTGCAACTGCACGGCGAAGACGGCAGCCGTACGACGCTCGCCTTTGCCGCCGGCGCCGCCACCCGCGACGGCGTCGCGACGGCGCAGTGCAGCATCACCCGCCCGCGCCCCGGCATCTGGTTCGTCGACGTCCGCATGGCCGATACGCCCCGTGGCGGCACCAGCCTGGTACTGGACCTGGAGCGCGGCTGCTACATCGAGATCGACGGCACGCTGCCGACGCGCGAAGAAGCCCACGTGCCGCTGCTGGACCGGATCGCCGCAGGCACGGAACTGACGCCCGTGAAGGCGCGCATCGTGCGCGGCACCATCGACCGTCCGTTCGCACCGGATGCCGCCCTGCCCCGGCCGACCGGCGAGCTGCTGGGCAAGCGTGTCGAATACATCTACAGCCCGCACGAGCGCTACGAGCACATCTACCTGAACGATGGCTACTACACGTGGCGCTGCATCGAGGGTTCCGAGCGCGGCCTGTGCGATACCGATGCCTGCCACTACTACGCCATCGACACGGACCTCGTCCTGTTCATCTGGCGCGAAAAGATCGTGCCCACGCTGGGCATCGTGATGGTGGACCTGCGCGCGATGAAGACGACCGGCAAGATCATGGGCTACGAGGGCCACGACTTCGCCACCGTGCGCAACTTCGGCGTCGGCGCCCATGCGCGCGTGTTGTCCGTGATCCCGGCGGAGTGACGGCCATGGCGAACCTGCAAGGACGATTCGCCGGCAAGGTCGCGCTGGTGACGGGCGGCGGCACCGGCATCGGCGAGGCGTGCGCACGCCTGCTGGCGCATGAGGGCGCGCATGTCGTCGTGCTCGGGCGGCGACGCGAACGCGTCGACGACGTGGCCCGCGCCTGCGGCGGCATGGCACTCGCCTGCGACGCCAGCGACACGGCAGCCATGCACGACGCCGTGGCGACCGTACTCGCCCGGCATGGCCGGCTCGACGTGCTGGTCGCGAACGCGGGCGGTTTCGGCCAAGGCGCGTGCGCGGACACGCCGGATGCCGATTGGCGCCAGGCGTTCGACGCCAACCTGAACACGGCGTTCGTCAGCGCGCGCGCATGCCTGCCCGCATTGAAGGAGGCGCGCGGCAACATCGTGTTCGTCGCGTCGATCGCGGCGCTCGCGGCCGGGCCGGACGTCTGCGGCTACACGACGTTCAAGCACGCGCTGATCGGCCTCGCCCGTTCGGTCGCGCGCGACTACGGCCCGGCCGGCGTGCGCGCCAACGTCGTGTGCCCCGGCTGGGTGCGCACGCCGATGGCCGACGCCGAGATGGCGCCGCTGATGGCAGCGCACGGCATCGGCCTCGACGCCGCCTACGATCTCGTCTGCGCCGACGTGCCGCTGCGGCGCCCGGCCACGCCGGAGGAGATCGCGGGCGCCTGCGCCTTCCTGGCGTCGTCCGACGCGGCCATCGTCACCGGGACCGTGCTGGCCGCAGACGGCGGCGCGACGATCGTGGACGTGCCCACGCTCGCCTTCAGCCGGCTGGAGGCCGCATGAACGCGCGCAAGGATATCGACTTCGCGGGCAAGACCGCCGTCGTGACGGGCGGCGCCAGCGGCATCGGCGAATCCATCGCCCGGCTGTTCGCCGCCCATGGCGCGGCCGTGCTGGTGGCGGACCGCGATGCCGACGGCGCCGCGCGGGTCGCCGCCAGCCTGCCGGACGGCGCGGCCGTGAGCTGCGACCTCGCCCTCGACGATGCCCCGGCGCGCATCGTGGCGGCGGCGCGGGAACGTTTCGGCGGCGTCGACATCGTCGTCCACAACGCGGCGTACTTCCCACTGACCGACTTCACTCGGATCGACCGTGCACTGCTGGAACGCACGTTCGCCGTCAACGTCCACGCCGCGTTCGGCCTGCTGCAGGCAGCCCTGCCCAGCATGCGCGCACGGGGCGGCGGCAGGATGCTCGTGACGTCGTCCGTGACCGGACCGCGCGTCGCCTATCCGGGACTGGCCCACTATGCGGCATCGAAGGCCGCCGTGAACGGCTTCATCCGCGCCGCCGCGCTCGAGGTGGCGGCCGATGGCGTCACCGTCAACGGCGTCGAACCCGGCATGATCCGCACGCCGGCGCAGGACAACCTGGGCGGGGCCGACGTGGCGGCGCGGCTGCGTGCGCGCATTCCGCTGGGCCGGCTGGGCGAGCCGGACGACATCGCGGCGGCGATGCTGTTCCTGGCGTCCGACCATGCCGCATACGTCACGGGCCAGACGATCATCGTGGACGGCGGTGCACTGCTGCCGGAAGGTTAGTCAGTAGGCCAGCCGCGCCAGTTCGCCGCGGCTGGCGATGCCGCACTTGCGGAAGATGTGGGCGAGATGGGTCTTGACCGTGGACGGCGCCATGCCCGCCTCGCGCGCCACCTGCTTGTTCGGCATGCCGGCGACGACGGCCAGCGCGATGTCGAGTTCGCGCGGCGTCAGTTGCGGACACCGTGCCGCGAGGCGCGCGCGCGGATCGGCCCCGGCAAGCAGCTGCGCGGCGAGCGCATGGAAATCGGCCAGCGCGTCCATCTGGTCGGTCGAAAACCCGGGATGCGGGGCGTCGCGCAACAGGCTGACACCAAGCCTTGGGCCGTCCGGGCCGGCGGGCAGCAGCATGTCGAGCGCGTCGGAGAGCCGGTAGGGATGCATGAAGTCCTGCTCGTAGCGCACCGTGGCCCCGTCGAGCCGCTGGCGCAGCCACCCGATCGCGTGCGGCGCGCTGGCGATGCGGTGCGGCGCCAGCGGATCGTCGCGGTGGTGGCCGGAAAAATAGGCGGCGCAGCGGCGCGCGTCTTCTTCCGCCCACAACACGTGGCCCGCGTTGCCGTCCGCGCCGATCGTGTAGACGACCCAGCCCTGCGCCTGCACGAGCTGGCTGGCCACACGGCCGATGCGGCGCGCAGTATCGGCAAACTGCGCCGCGAATCCGTTACGCACCGGCGAACCCGGCGTCGAGCGCAGCGACGAGGACGTCCGCATGTTCCTGCTCCAGCACCAGCGGCGGCGACAGGATGATCTTGGTGCCGACCGGGCGCACGATGGCGCCGTGCTGGCGTGCGATCTCGGCGACGCGCGCGGCATGGCCGGCCGTCGGGTCGAGCGGTTCGCGCGTGCGCTTGTCGGCCACGAGGTCGATGGCGAGCATCAGGCCCTTGCCGCGGACCTCGCCCACGGCCGCGTAACGGTCGACGAACGGCTGCAGTGCAGCGAGCAGGTAGTCGCCCATCCGTGCGGCGTTCGCCGGCAGGTTCTCGTCGCGCACGATCTTGAGGTTCGCCAGCGCCGCGGCGCAGCCGACCGGGTGGCCGGAATACGTGTAGCCGTGGAAGATCGCGCCGGCGAAATCGGCGTTGCCGTCGAACGCGTCGACGATGCGGTCGTTGAACATGGTGGCGCCGAGCGGGAAGTAGCCCGACGTGATGCCCTTGGCGAGGCAAACGATGTCGGGCTTGACGCCCCACAGCCGGCTGCCGAACATGGCGCCCGTGCGGCCGAAGCCCGTCACCACTTCGTCGGCGATGAACAGCACGCCATGGCGGTCGCACACGTCGCGCACGAGGGGCCAGTAGCTCGCCGGCGGGACGATCACGCCGCCCGCGCCCTGCACCGGCTCGGCGATGAAGGCGGCGACGGTGTCCGGTCCCTGGAACAGGATCTCGCGCTCGAGCAGTTCCGCGCAGATGCGCGCCAGCTCATCGGGATCCTCGGTGAACGGATTGCGGTAGGTCCACGGCGTCTCGACGTGGAAGCAGCCCGGCAGCAGCGGCTCGTAGCTGCGCCGGAACACGTGGTTGCCGTTGACCGAGGCGCCACCGAAGTGAGTGCCGTGGTAGCCCTGCTTCAGCGAGATGAACTTGGTGCGCTCGGGCTGGCCGGCGACTTTCCAGTACTGGCGCGCGAGGCGCAGCGCGGTCTCGACGGCGTCCGATCCGCCCGAGCTGTAGAACACGCGCTTCATGTCTTCCGGCGCCAGCATGTCGACGAGAAGGTTCGACAGCTCTTCCGCGCGCGGGTGGGTGAGGCCGTCGAAGATCTGGAAATATTCCAGTTCGTCGAGCTGGGCGGCAATCGCCCGCTTGACCTCAGGCCGGCCGTGCCCCACGTTCACGTTCCACAGGCCGGCGATGCCATCCACGAGCTTGTTGCCGGCGTCGTCGAACACGTGGCAGCCTTCGCCGCGGACGATGCGGACCGGTTCGCGCACCTTCATCTCGTTCGGGTGCAGCATCGGATGCCAGAACTGGTATGCCGGCTGGTACATGATGGTCTCCCTTCTGCTGGTTTCAAACCAGTCTAGGGAAACGCCGGCGCCACCCGTTATCGAAAACCGGCAAAAACGGTCACTGGAACGTACGGCCGCCGACGCGCTTGACGGTCTCGGACGGCAGTTCGCCGAACAGGCGCTTGTAATCCACCGACAGTTGCGACAAATGCCAGAAACCCCAGCGCGCGGCCATGTCGCCGATCGTCTTCGCGCCGCGCGAATTCATCAGGTCGCGGTGCAGGCCGTTCAGGCGCACGATCTTCAGGTAGGCCGCCGGGCTCGTGCCGATCACCTGCGTGAAGCAGTACTGCAGGGTGCGGCGCGACGTGAACGTGCGCTGGCACAGGTCGAGGACCGTCACCGGGCGGTCCGGGTTCGCCTCGATATACTCGCGCGCCTTGGCCACGACATGCAGCGCCTTCTTCGCGTCCGCCGTGCCGTCGCCGTGGGTGGCCAGGCCGAGGTATTCGTCGACCAGGCCGACCAGTTCACTGACGAGTTGGTCGCGCGCTTCCGTCAGCGCCAGCTGGTACGGCTGGTAGGTCATCGTCAGCAGCGCGATGCTGAGGCGGTGGCGCAGGGTCGCGGCGAATGCCGGGTTATGGACATGGTTGGCGGCATTCGCCAGCAGCTCGGTCGCGTCCAGCCCTACCTGCTCGTCCTCGACCGGCAGCATCGAGACGGGCACGGTGACGCTCATCATCGTGCAGTTGGGCGGCGTGCTCAGTTCCAGCGTCGCGTGGTCGCTGAGTGCCGTCACGTGGTCCATGCCGACCGTGTGGCCGCGCCAGCGCGCCTCGCCGTCGAGATGCGCGAACACGCCGAGGGCCACCACGCCGGTGCGTCCCGGTCCCGTTTCGAACACGGCCTGCGACGTCTTCTCTTCGAACAGCTGGACGTCGCCGATCAGGGCTTCGGTGATCTGGCCGTTGAAACGGCCCTTGGAAAGCTGGTCGTACACCTGGTTCCAACCGGTCAGCACGCGCTCGTGCTGCCAGAGATTGGAGGTGTGGACGGTCTTGCGGCACGCGTTGACCGCATTGCCGACCTGGGGCACGGACGACGCCGTGCCGAATTGCTGTTCCGCGAAGCTCATGGTCTTCCTCCGAAAGCGTGAATGAACCGACTCTGTGGCCGATTTCATTAAGATGTTATCAAACCCGGCAAGGCATGTCAGCAGGAATCGCTCGATGGTAATGTTTAACGAAACGCGCGCCGGGAATGACGCTTGCGCGCAACGCTCAAGCAAAACGCCCGCCGGCGCAAGCGTGCCGGCGGGCGGGATGTTGAACAGCAGCTGTTCAGGATTTCATGATCTTGACGGTCTGGATCGTGGTGAATTCGGCAAGGCCGTGCTTGCCGAATTCGACGCCGATGCCCGACTGCTTCACGCCGCCGAACGGGGCGTCCGGTTGCACGGCGCCATGCTCGTTGATCCACACGCTGCCGCATTCGAGGCGCTTGCCGATGTCCACCGCGCGCGCCGGATCGCTCGACCAGACCGAGCCGCCGAGGCCGTTCGGATTGTCGTTCGCCAGGCGTACGGCCTCGTCGACATCGGTGTACTTGATGACCGGCAGGATCGGCCCGAACTGTTCCTCGTCGACGAGGCGTGCGCCGTTCGTCAGGCCCGCGACGATGGCCGGTTCGAAGAAATAGCCCTTCCCTTCCCGCACCTTGCCGCCGGCGAGCACCTTGCCGCCATGTTCGCGCGCGTCCTCGGCCAGCGCGCGCACGATGTCGAGCTGGGCGCGGTTCTGCACGGGCCCGAGCTCCGTGCCCGGTTCCAGGCCGTCGCCCACCTTCACCTCGCCCGCCAGCCGCGCCAGTTCGGCGCACATGTCGTCGTACTGGCTCTCGTGCACGTACAGGCGCTTCAGGCACGCGCAGGTCTGGCCATTGTTGTGGAACGCCACGCCGAACAGCTTCGGCGCCACGGTCTTGACGTCGACGTCGGGCAGCACGATGCCGGCATCGTTCCCGCCCAGTTCCAGCGTGAGCCGCTTGAGCGTGGCGGCCGCGTTCTCCATGATGCGCTTGCCCGTGCGCGTGGAGCCCGTGAACACGATCTTGTTGACGTCCGGGTGGCCGGTGAGCGCGGCGCCGGCGGCACCGCCGCCCGTCACCACGTTCAGGACGCCCGGCGGCAGGATGTCATTCGCCAGCTCGACGAAGCGCGCGGTGGCGACCGGCGTGTATTCCGAGGGCTTCAGCACGACCGTGTTCCCCGCCCGCAGCGCGGGGATGACGTGCCAGATCGCGATCATCAGCGGCCAGTTCCACGGCGTGATCGACGCGACGACGCCCAGCGCCTTGCGATGCACTTCCACGCGCGCCTGTTCGTTGTCCTGGATGACTTCCGGTTCGAGGTCGATGTCGGCCGTGACGTGGGTCCAGGCGATGGCGCCGCCCAGCTCCATGCCCGCGCCCACGTTGTTCAGGCCTTGCAGCGGCTTGCCGCTTTCGCGCGTGACGAGCTCCATCAGCTCCGGCATGTTCGCTTCCAGCGCCCCGCCCAACGCGTGCAGGCGCGCCTTGCGTTCCGTATCCGGCAGCGCGCTCCACGCCGGGAAGGCGGCGCGGGCGGCCGCCACCGCGGCGTCCACGTGTTCAGGGCCCGCGTCCTGCACGTGGGCGAACGGTTCGCCCGACGCGGGGTTGACGACGGCGAACGTCTTGCCGGCGTCGACGGCCTTGCCGCCGATGATCATCGAATAGGTTTTCATTTCACGTCTCCAGTTGTCGGTTGTGTCGCTACGCCCCGCTTGGAAAACCGGATCACGTGTCCGGCGTCCGCGACGACGCTCGTCAGGGAAAGGCGGTCGCCCCGCTGGCGCGCCTTGAACGTCGCGCCGGCGTCGCCGCTGCCGAGCATCGTGCCGTCCAGGCCCACCGCTTCCACGGTGCCGTCGCGCGTCTGGACGATGCCCGTGAGCGAGCTTTTCGCGCCGCTGTCCACCGCCTGCCAGTGCGCGCCCGCGTCGAGGCTGCGGTACATGCTGCCGCGCAGGCCGCCGACGAGCAGCGTGCCGTCGCGCAGCGCGGTGCCCGTCCAGAACGAGCCCTTGTAGCCGGTGTCCAGGTAATCCCAGGTCTTGCCGCGGTCCTTCGTGCGCAGCACCATGCCGCGCTCCGCCGCGACGAACAGCGTGCCGTGCGCATCGGCGAACGCGGCCAGCAGGTTGCGGTCGGCGCGGCCGCCGCCCGGCGGCGCCGGCAGGGTCACGGGTTCCCAGTGAGCGCCGCCGTCGTGCGTCGCCAGCACCAGCGACCACAGGCCCACGGCGATGCCTTCCTTGTCGTCGAAGAAGTGGACGGCGAACAGCGGGCGGTCCTCGTTCGTGTCGCTGCGCTGCACGGTCCAGGTCTCGCCGCCGTCGGCCGTGTGCAGGATCACGCCCCAGTGGCCGACCGCCCAGCCGTTCTGCGCGTCGGCGAACGACACGCCGGTGAGCGTCGACGACACGGGCACCGTGCGCGCCTGGCGGAACGTCTTGCCGTGGTCGTCGGACAGGAGCACGACGCCATGGTCACCGACGCCGACGATGCGGGCGCCGGCATGCGTCGCGCCCAGGATGGTCGCTTCGCCGGCATACGCGCTGGCCGCGGCCGGCTGCTGCCTGAGCGCCGGGGCAGTCGCGCCTTCCGCGCGGGCCGCCCCGGCCGCGAACAGCAGCGCGAGCGCGATGGAAAATGTCATACGTTTCATGTCGGCTCCTGGATCAGTGGGCGAGAATACCGGGCGCCTGCACCGGTTTGCGGCGCGGGAACAGGCGTTCCAGCCAGACCGCGAATGCGGGCAGCGCCGTCATCGCCATCACCATGTTGATCATGAACATGAAGGCGAGCAGCTTGCCCATATCGGCCTGGAACTTCAGGTCGGAGAACGCCCAGGTGGCGACGCCGATGGCCAGCGTGATCGCCGTGAAGATCGTCGCCGTGCCGACCTCCAGGATCGAGTGCTCGATGGCCTTGACGATGTCCAGCCCCTGTGACAGGTGCAGCTGCAGGCGGTTGTAGATGTAGAACGCGTAGTCGACGCCGATGCCGACCGCCAGCACCATCACGGGCAGCGTTGCCACCGTCAGGCCGATGCCCTCCACTTTCATGAACCAGTAGCCGATGAAGGTGCCGACCGTCAGCGGCAGGCAGCACGCCAGCACGGCGCGGAAGTCGCGGTACACGACCGCGACCAGGATCACGATGGCGGCATACACGTACAGCATCATCGGCAGTTCGCTGTGCTCGACTTCCTCGTTGACGGCGGCCAGTGCGCCGGCATTGCCGGACGCGAGGCGGATCGTCACGCCCGGCAGCACGTTCGCCTGGCGGAACTGCTTCACCGCCGCGATCACGCGGTTGATCGTCGTCGCCTTGTGGTCGGCCAGGAACAGGTGCACGGCCGTCATGCTGCAATCCTTCGTCATGAAACCGCGCACCCGGCCGATCTCGGTCGACAGCGATGCATAGTTGGCCGGGTCGATGGGCACGACGGCCATCTTCGGGTTGCCCTCGTTATAGCCTTCGTTGTAGCCGCGCAGCTGGCCCGCGTACGAGCTGACCGACAGCACGCCCGGCGTGTGCTGCAACGCCCACACGAACTTGTCCTGGTAGGTGCCGATGGCGACGTTCTCGCAGGAGCCCGGCGGCGCCTCGAAGATCACGGTCAGCCAGTCGAGGCCCGTGTCGTAGCCGGTCGAGATGGCGACGGCATCCTGGTTGAACCGCGCTTCCGGACGCAGCTCGGGCGCGCCCGGCTGCAAGGTGCCGATCACGCGGTCGCGGCTCTCCCATGCGGCCAGGCCGAACACGCCGGCCGTGACCAGGATCACGACCAGCGCGTTGCGCGGCTCGGCCACGCGCGCCAGCGCGCGCAGCCAGTTCGAGCGCTTCTCGCGCTGCTGCATGGCCTTCTGCGCGTATTCCTTCGTGAACGTGAAGTAGGACGCGGCGATCGGCAGCATGGCCAGGTTGGTCGTGATCTTGAAGAACACACCCAGCGACGCCGTGATCGCCAGCTCGCGCACCATCGGGATCGGGATCAGGATCAGCGTGATGAACGAGACGAACGCCGTCACCAGCGCCAGCACGCCCGGAATCAGGAGGCCGGTAAAACTGGCGCGCGCGGCCTGCTCCGTCGTCTTGCCGTGCGAGAGTTCGCGCATGATGAAGTTGATCTGCTGGACCCCGTGCGACACGCCGATGGCGAACACGAGGAACGGCACCAGCACCCCGAGCGGATCGAGGCCGAAGCCCAGCAGCTTCAGGGCGCCGAACTGCCAGACGAGGGACGTCAGCGAGCAGACGATCGGCAGCAGCGTGAAGCGCACGGAGCGGCAGTACCAGTACACGGCCAGCGCCGTCAGCAGCAGCGCGACGACGCAGAACTGCAGCACGGACTGGGCGCCGTCGGCGATGTCGCCGATCTGCTTGGCGAAGCCGATGATCTGGATCTCGAAGTCCTTGTCCTCGAACTTCTTGCGCAGCTGCTGTTCGAGCAGGTGGTTGTACTGGACGTAGTCGATCTTGTTGCCGTCCTTGTCGACCTCGGACAGCTCGGCGATGATCATCGCGCTCGTCTGGTCGCGCGAGACCAGCGTGCCCACGAAGCCGCCCTGGTTGGTGGAACGCTGGATGTCCGCGATCAGTTCGGGCGTCAGCTGCTCGGGCGTGATCGTCCCGGCGATCACGGGGTCGGCCCGGAAGCCTTCCTCCGTGATCTCGTTGACGAAGCTGTTCGGCGTCCACAGCGACTGCACGCCCAGCCGGTCGATGCCCGGCAGGTATGTCACGGCCTGGGTCACGTCGAACAGCCGCTTCAGGCCCGGAGCGGTCCAGATCGTGCCGTGGCGCGACTTCACGACGACGTTCAGGCGGTTCGCGCCCAGCACGTCGTTGCGGTACTTCTGGAACGTCGTGATGTACTCATGGCCGATCGGCAGCTGCTTCTCGAAGCCGGCCTCCATGCGCAGCTGCACGGCAAAATACGCCATCGCCGCGGTGAACAGCGCGAGCCAGACGAGGAACGGCGTGCGCCAGCGGAAGCAGGCGTTTTCCAGGGATTTCAGGAGGCGCGGCAGGCGGCCCGCCGCGCTGGGTGACGTGGACACGATGACGTTCCCCTTCAGAAGTTACGCGAAACGTAGGCGCCGACGAAGCCGCGGTCGCGCAGCGGCTGGTCGAACACGCGCTCGCCGCCCCAGAAGCGGCCGTAGTTCACGGCGAACTGCCAGGTGGCGGGATTGCGCATGAATGTCACCGTCAGGTTCGCCGACTTGGCGCCATTCATGAACAGGCCCGCGGTGTTCGGCGTGCGGCCGTTCACGGCCTGGAAGTAGTAGATCTCGGGGATCACCTGCCAGCCCGGCACGACGCTGCCGTCATACACCCAGCTGAAGTCGAGGTTGTAGCCCCACGACGTCTTCGTGCCCACCGGTTCCGGCGTACCCGCGGCGTTGAATTCCTGGCCCCAGCCCCACAGGCCGGCGGCCACGGGATCCGCGCCGTACATCGATTTCAGGTGCGGGTAGCGCACGACGACGGCTTCGGCCATGAGCGTTGCCGTGTCGGCCCCGCCCAGCGCCTTGAGGACGCCGCCGTATTCGCTCGGGGTCAGGCTCAGCATGCCCGTCACGTGCCACTGGAACTTCTTCTCGTCGACGTAGCAGTTGCCGCCGTTGTAGCTGCAGCCGCTCGTCGCCGGATTGATTGCCACCGCATCCTTCGGACGGTACGACAGCTCGGTGCCAATCGACCAGTCGCCGACCGGGAAGTTGGCGCTGATGCCGTACAGCGTGCGGCCTTCGGGAAACACCCATGCAAGCCCGTCGCCGACGCTGAGCTGCGGCGCCTTGTCGTGGTAGCGCATCGCGTAGAAACCGACGTTCAGCGACGTGCCCTCCGGCTGCCAGCGCAGCGACGCGCCGTACTGGCCGCCGTTCTTCGGCTCGTGGCGCGCGAAACCGTACTCCGCGTAGCCTTTACCCAGCCCGTTCACCGTCGACCAGTAGCTGCCCGTCGGCGGGAAATAATTGTCGTTCCAGTTGGTCTGGACGTAGCCCTCGAAGTTCAGGCCGTGGCCGAGCCCCGTGGCGAAGCTGGCAATCGGGGCCGGCAGGAACACTTCCTTCAGCTGCGTGCCCGGCTGCGACAGGCGCATGATGTCCTGCGCGTTCGTCTGGTTGATCCCGCCCGGCAGGAACAGGCTTTCGCCCCAGCTGATCACCTGGTTGCCGACGCGGACGCGGGCACGTTCCTCGCCGAGCGAGAATTCCTTGCTGACCCAGAAGTCGAGCAGGCGCGCCTTGAAGCGCAGGTCTTGCGCCGCCGGATCCGTCAGCGGACCGACACCCGGCGGATTCGTCGCGCTGACGGTGTCGTTCGTACGGGTCGACGCGAAGTCGCGGACCCAGCTCACGCGGCCGAGGAATTTCCAGTCGTCGGGCAGCTTGAGCAACAGTTCGTGCGTGCCCTTCAGGTACGTGGTGAATGCGTCGCCGCGGTCGTAGTTCAGGTCCCCCTGGTCGCCCAGGCCGCTGGTCGGCGCGAGGCAGCCGGCCGGTGCGCCGTCGCCGGACGCGCCGGCCGTGACCAGGGTGCACGCCTGCTTCTGGGCGCGGATGCCGATGCCGGCCGTGACCGTCGAATCGAAGGAACCGGAAATCGATCCCGACTGGAAGGTTGCCGCCTGGGCCGCGCCGGCCCAGGCAAGGAATACGGCAAGCGCCGCGCGCGTGTGTGTGGTTGTCATCCTGTGTCCCGTCTTTTTATGAATTGATGAATCGCTGTCGATGCCGGCGGGGGCGCCGGGGGTACGATGCATCCTAAACGTGGTGTTTCGAGGGCCGGTATCGAAAACTGGCAAATCACAGCGGCTGCGACGCACGCCTGCAAAAGCGAAACCGGCCGCGCGGGCGGCCGGTCGACAGAACGATGGAAATCGTCGTCAAAATGTGTGGCGCACACCCAGCACCAGTGAGCGCGGATCGTCGCCCGCGGCCACCGCCAGGGCGGCGCCCGTATTGCCGTTGATGCCGAAGCGCGACCGTGCGCTGTTCCGGATGGTCGCCGCGCCGGCATACAGCATCGACCGCTTCGACAGGTTGTAGTCGTAACGGATGCTGAGAGCAGTCGCAGCGGCATTGGCCACGCTGCGGTTGCGGAAACGGCCCGCATCCAGCAGCAACGTCCCCGGCCCGGCCGGGATCGACAGCCCGAGTTCGAGCGCGTCGTTGCGCGCTGCATCGATATCGTCGCGGCGCGCCTGGGCCAGCACGCTCGCTTTCACGGTGCCGACGACATAACTCGCGCCGAGTGCGTAAAAGCGGTCCGTGTTCGCGGCCGTCGTCTTGCGCGTCTCGACGGCCGCATTGGCGGAAAACGGGCCGCTGTCGTACTGCAGCGACGCGCTGTGGATGTTGCCGATGTTCGCGCCGGGCTGCGTCGCGTTCTCGCCCAGGCCGGCGAGCGCCCGGAACTTGAAACCGGCATACGACGGCGACGCGTAGCTGACCGCGTTGTTCACCCGCAGCACCGAATTGTCGGTGAAGTAGTTCGACGCATTGCCCCAACCCATGCCGCCGCCGAGGCCATACGTGACGAGCGTGAAGAACAGGGGCGAATAATGGCGGCCGAGCGTGACGTCGCCCGCGCGTGTCGCGAGGCCCACCCAGGCCTGGCGCCCGAACAACAGGCCGCCCTGCCCCGACGTGCCATCGTCGACGTTGATGCCCGATTCCAGCATGAAGATGGCGCGGTTGCCGCCGCCCAGGTCCTCGCTGCCGCGAAACCCCAGGCGCGAACCGGAGACGCCGCCGCTCTGCAGGCGGGTCGTCCCCTCCACGTGTTCGAGGTAGGTGTCGAGCACGCCGAACACGGTGACGTTGTCCTGGGCATGGGCCATGACGCACAACGGTGCCAGCAAGCTTGCCAACCAACGCTTCATGCCGCCGTCTCCTGCGCGCGCTTGCGCACCGCGGCGAGCAATACGAACACGCTCAGCACGATCAAGGCACTGAGGATGTAGAGCGCATTGTCCATGCTGCCGGTCGCCGTCTTGATGCGGCCGATGGCCCAAGGGCTCACGATGCCGCTCGTGATACCGACGCTGCTGATGACGGCAATGCCGCTGGCGCGCGCCTCGGCCGACAGATACGTCGTCGGGATCGCCCAGAAGATCGGCAGCGCGGCGAACAGCAACACCGTCGCCGCCGACAGCAGGGCCAGCGCAGCCACGAGGCTGGCCGGGTGCGTGGTCAGGGCCGCCAGCGCGACGGCGCCGCCCGTCGCGCACAGGGCGAAATAGCGCGGATGACTCGCCCGGCGGTCGGCCCGGCGCGCGATGAACAGCAGGCCCACCGCGCCGATCGCGTTCGGGATCACCGTGTACAGGCTGACCTGCACGACGTCGCTGACGCCGAAGTCGCGGATCATCAGCGGCATCCAGAAATTCAGCGTGAGCGTCGCGGCCGTCATCGCGAAATAGACGAGGGCGAACACATAGACGCGCGGGCTGCGCAGGCCTGCCGCCGACGCGTGGCCGCCGGCCGCGGCGGTACTGCCCTCGCCCAGGTCCGCCGCCAGCCGCGCCTTCTCGGCGGTGCTGAGCCAGGGCACGTCGCGCGGATAGTCCTGCAGCCAGAAATGGCCGACGACGGCCAGCACCAGCGCCGGCGCACCTTCGATGACGAACATCCACTGCCATCCTTTCAAGCCGAGGATGCCGGCCATGTCGCGCATGATCCAGCCGGACAGCAGGCCGCCCAGCACGCCCGCCACCATCACGCCGGCGAAGAAGATCGACATGACGGAGGCGCGCCGGCGCGGTGGGAACCAGTACGTCAGGTACAGCACGATGCCGGGGAAGAAGCCGGCTTCGAACACGCCCAACAGGAAGCGCAGCACGTAGAACTGCGTCGGGGTCGCGACGAACATCATGGCGACGGATGCGGCGCCCCACAGCAGCATGATGCGCACGAACGACCTGCGCGCGCCGTATTTCGCCAGCAGCAGGTTGCTGGGCACTTCGAACAGCACGTAGCCGATGTAGAAGATGCCGGCGCCCAGGCCATACATGGCGTCGGTGAAGCCGAGGTCCTGCTTCAGCTGGAGCTGGGCGAAGCCGATGTTGATGCGGTCGAGGAAGGATACGACGTAGCAGATGAAGAGGAAGGGGATGATGCGGCGGGATATCTTGCGGTAGAGGGCGCCGTCGGTGCCGTCCGCGGTGGCGGACGGCACCCCGTTCGCTCGGGTGATAGCGTTGTCCATGCGTGTCTCCAATATTGTTATGGGATGCATCGTAGGAGCGCACGAGATATGTGACAATCTCATGGCGCTCATACCGGTTATGAACGACATGAGTGGCGCGTCAAAGCCCGCCCATCGCGATGTACTTGAGCTCCATGTAGTCCTCCAGGCCATGGCGCGATCCCTCGCGACCGATGCCGGACGATTTCATGCCGCCGAACGGCGCCACCTCCGTCGAGATCAGCCCCGTGTTCACGCCGACCATGCCGTATTCCAGGCGGCGCGACACACGCCAGACACGAGCGTGGTCGGTCGTGTAGAAATACGCTGCCAGACCGTATTCGGTGTCGTTGGCCAGCGCGACCGCCTCGGCTTCGTCCTTGAAGCGGAACAGCGGCGCCACGGGCCCGAAGATCTCCTCCCGCGCCACCGCCATCGCCTGCGTGACGTCGGCCAGCACGGTCGGTTCGTACCAGTTGCGGCCCAGCGTATGACGGCGGCCGCCGGCCAGCACGCGCGCGCCCTTGCCGAGCGCGTCACCCACCAGCTCCTCGACCTTGGCCACGGCCCCGTCGTCGATCAGCGGCCCCACGGTCACGTCCTCGTCGCGCCCATGGCCGACCTTGAGCAAGCCGACGGCGGCAGCCAGCTTCGCGGCAAACCGGTCGTAGATGCCATCCTGGACGAGAAAACGGTTGCTGCACACGCACGTCTGGCCGGCATTGCGGTACTTGGACGCAATGGCGCCTGCGACGGCCGCATCGATGTCGGCATCGTCGAACACGATGAACGGCGCATTGCCGCCCAGTTCCAGCGACAGCTTCTTGACCGTGTCGGCGCATTCGCGCATCAGGTGAATACCGACCGGCGTCGACCCCGTGAAACTCAGCTTGCGCACGACCGGGCTCGCCGACATCACGCGGCCGATGGCGCTTGCCTTGCCGGTCACGACGCTGAACACGCCGGGCGGCACACCCGCGCGCGCGGCCAGGTCAGCCAGCGCCAGCGCCGACAACGGCGTCTGCTGCGCGGGCTTCAGGACGATCGTGCACCCCGCGGCGAGCGCCGGCGCCACCTTGCGCGTGACCATCGCGGCCGGGAAGTTCCACGGCGTGATGGCGGCGCACACGCCGACCGGTTCGCGCGTCACCACCAGCTGGCGGTCGCGCGCCGGCGACGGGATCACTTCGCCGTACGCGCGCCGCGCTTCCTCGGCGAACCATTCGATGTAAGCGGCGGCATAGACGATCTCGCCCTTCGCCTCGGCGAGCGGCTTGCCCTGCTCCGCCGTCATGATGGCGGCCAGGTCGTCCTGGCTGGCCAGCACGAGGTCGTGCCAGCGACGCAGGATGTGCGCGCGTTCGGCGGCCGTGGTATCGCGCCACGTCTGGAACGCGGTGTCGGCCGCGGCGATCGCGCGCCCGGTCTCGGCAGCGCCGCAGCATGGCACGTGGGCGATGGTCGCGCCATCGGCCGGGTTGGTGACGGCCGTGGTCGCGCTGTCGTCGGCGTCGACCCACTGACCGCCGATGAGGCAGTGCGCGCGCAGCAGCGCCGTATCGTTCAGTTCGAGCATGGAATTCCTTTCAGTATGCGGCGCCGGCGTTGGCGCCGTCGCCTTTGAATCGTGCCGCCAGCGCGACGGCGGCATTGCGCAGCAACAGCGCGTCGACGCCGACGAGCATGAAGCTGGCGCCGATCTCGCGGTAGCTGGCGGCCAGCGCCGGATCGGCCGAGAACACGCCGGCGGCCTTGCCGGCCGCGGCAATCCGGCCGATGGCGCCCGACACGGCAGCCTTGACGTCCGGATGACCGGGATTGCCGAGGTGCCCCAGCGAGGCCGCGAGGTCCGACGGCCCCACGAACACGGCATCGACGCCGTCGACCTCGAGGATGCCGCCCAGGCCGTCCAGCGCCGCCCGCGACTCGATCTGCACGATCAGGCATTGTTCGTCGTCGGCATGCGCGACATAATCGGCGACGCCGTTCCAGCGCGCCGCGCGCGCCATCGCCGTGCCGACGCCGCGGATGCCGCGCGGCGGGTAGCGCATCGCACGGACGAGGGCCCGTGCCTGGTCGGCCGTCTCCACCATCGGCACCATCAGCGTCTGCGCGCCGGCGTCGAGCAGCTGCTTGATGGCGGCCGGATCGTGGTCGCAGGTGCGCACGACGGGACGCACCGGATACGCGGCCAGCACCTGCAGCTGGGCGACGATCGTGCGCAGGTCGTTGGGACCGTGCTCGCCGTCGATCAGCAGCCAGTCGAAGCCGGTACCGGCCACCAGGTCGGCGACATACGGTTCGGCCATCCCGAGGAACAGGCCGATCTGCGGCTCGCGCGCGGCGAGCGCGCGCTTGAAGTCGTTGCGTGGCATCTCCATGCGGCCTCCTTATACGAAGCGCGCGCTGATCGCGCCCAGCGTGCCGTAGTCGATGTGGAAGGTGTCGCCCGGGCGCACCTTGACGGGACGGGTGAACGAACCCGCCAGGATGATCTGCCCAGGTTCGAGCGCCACGTCGAACGGCGCGAACTTCTTCGCCAGCCACGCGATGCCGTTGGCCGGATGATTCAGCACGCCCGCCGCGACGCCACTTTCCTCGATCACGCCGTTGCGGTACAACAGCGCCGCGACCCAGCGCAGGTCGACATCCATCGGCTTGATCGGGCGGCCACCCATGATGATGCCCACGTTGGCGGCGTTGTCGGAAATGGTGTCCATCACCTTGCGCGGACGCTTCGTCTCGGGATCGATGCGATGGCAGCGTGCGTCGATGATCTCGACGGCCGGGATCACGTAATCGGTGGCGGACAGCACGTCCAGCATGCTCACGTGCTCGCCGGCCAGGCGGTCCTTGAGGATGAACGCGAGCTCCACTTCGAGCATCGGGTCGATGAAGCGCTCGCACGGGATGTCGCTGCCATCCTTGAAGACCATGTCGTCCAGCAGCGTGCCGTAGTCCGGCTCGTCGATCTGCGACGACATCTGCATGGCGCGCGACGTGAGGCCGATCTTGTGGCCGACGACACGGCGGCCCTCGGCGAGTTTCAGCCGGATCCACTCGCGCTGGATCGCGTAGGCGTCGGGGATCGTGATGGCCGGATGGTCAAGCGAGAGCTGGCGCACCTGGATGCGGCTCTTTTCCGCTTCGTGCAGCCGCGAGGCGGCGTCCCTGATCGTGGTTTGGTCGAGCATATGGGTCTCTTTCTGTGTCACGCGCCGGCTGTCTTGTAGCGCGCGTGGATGTTGTTCTGTTTCCAGGTCCCGGCTTCGCTGAACTCGGCGATTTCCAGCGACAGCGCGAGGCCGCGCAGGGCGTACAAGTCGGCGAAGTGGTCCGTCATGAGGCGGAACAACGCGTCGCCTGTCCGCTGTTTCGCGTCAGGCGACCGGCCGCTGCCGATCTTCAGCGTCGCGTGGACGAACGCGTCGTCCGCGCTGCCGTCGGCCACGCAATAGTCGGTCAGGCGGATCGCACGCGAGCGGATGCCGCCCGTCGGATAAACGCCGTGCTGGGCGATGAGGACCTCGTTGGCCCGCCTCAGCAGCGCGGGCAGCGCGGCGGCGTCGTAGATGTTGTCCGTGCACTCGAACGTGAGGTGTGGCATGGCGTCTCCTCACACGGGCAGGATGGCGTTCAGCTGGCCCGTGCCGGACGAGCCGAAATAAGGCGTGACGATTTCCGCCCTGCCCTCGTACTCGTCCCACCCGAGCGCACCCAGCAGCATCGCGGTGTCGTGCATGAAGCCTTCGCCATGGCACTTGGTTGCGTACTCGGGCAGCATGCCGCAGAAGGCTTTCCAGTCGCCGTTCTTCCACAGCTCGACGACGTGGCGGTCGGTCGTTTCGAGGAACGGGTCCCACACCTTGTGCAGGAATTGCTCGGACACGCCGTTCTGGGCGAAGCGGTGCGACAACGAACCGCTGGCGAAGATCGCGACGGTGCCGTCGTAGACGTCCTCGATCGCGCGCCGCACGGCACGCCCGAATGCCACGCTGTCGGGCAGGTTGTGCGCCATGCACAGCGCCGATACCGACACGATCCTGAAGCGCTTGTCCTCGTTCATGTAGCGCATCGGCACCAGCGCGCCATATTCCAGGCCCAGGCTCGTGTCGTCGTGCGCGCGGGTGTGCACGCCGGCGTTCGTCGCGGCGTCGGCGATCATCTTGCCGAGTTGCGGATTGCCGTCGTACGCATACGGCAGGTTCTTGATGAAGTGCGGCAGTTCGTTGCTGGTGTAGATGCCCTCCCAGCGCGGCGCGCAGTTGATGTGGTAGCCGCTGTTGACGAGCCAGTGCGTGTCGAACACGACGATCGTGTCGACGCCCAGCGCGCGGCAGCGGCGCGCGATCTCCCGGTGCCCGTCGATGGCGGCCTGGCGGCAGCCCTTGTGCGGGCCGTCCTGCTCGGACAGGTACATCGACGGCACGTGCGTGATCTTGGCCGCGAGTGCGAGTTTGCCCATAGTCTCCTCCTTGTATTCAAACGCCCCAGCGCGGGATCGGGTGGTTGCCGTACGAGACCGCGACGTTCTTCGCCTCGCAGAACACCTCGTAGCTGTAGTGGTTGCCCTCGCGGCCCGTACCGGACGCCTTGACGCCACCGAACGGCTGGCGCAGGTCGCGCACGTTCTGGCTGTTCACGAACGTCATGCCGGCCTCGATGGCCTTGGCCATGCGCATGACGCGGCCCGTGTTCTCGGTCCACAGGTAGGACGACAGGCCGTACACGGTGTCGTTGGCGATACGCACTGCCTCCTCCTCCGTCTTGAAGCGGATGATGCAGGGGACCGGCCCGAAAATCTCGTCCTGGGCGATCTGCATCCGGTTGTCGACGTCCGCGAACACGGTCGGCTGCACCCAGTTGCCGCCCTTCAGGTGGGCCGCCACGTCCGGCGTGCCGCCCCCGTAGACGAGGTTCGCCCCTTCGCGCCGGCCCAGTTCGATGTAGCCCGTGACCTTGTCCCAGTGCGCGCGGCTGATCAAGGGGCCGATGATGGTGTCCGGGTCGAGCGGGTCGCCCACCTTCAGGCGCGCCGCGCGGCCGGCGAAGTCGGCGACGAACCTGTCGTAGATCCTGTCGTGCACGAGGATGCGCGAACCCGCCGTGCAGCGCTGGCCGTTGTTCGAGAAGATCATGAAGATCGCCGCGTCGAGCGCGCGCTCGTAGTCGGCGTCGTCGAAGATGATGAACGGCGACTTGCCGCCCAGCTCCATCGAGAATTTCTTCAGGCCGGCCGCCTTGACGATGCGGTTGCCGGTCGCCGTGGACCCCGTGAACGAAATCGCGCGCACTTCCGGATGCGCGATCAGGGGCTCGCCCGCCGTGTGACCGTAGCCATGCACGACGTTGAACACGCCCGGCGGAATGCCTGCTTCCAGCACCAGTTCGCCGAGGCGGCTCGCGGTCAGCGGCGACAGTTCCGACATTTTCATGACGGCCGTATTGCCCAGTGCGAGGCACGGCGCGGTCTTCCAGGTGGCGGTCATGAACGGTACGTTCCACGGCGAGACCAGTGCGCACACGCCCACCGGTTGCCACAGCGTGTAGTTCAGGTGGCCCGTGTCCGAGTCGTACGTCTCGCCATGCTGGTGCTGGGCCAGTTCCGCGAAATAGTGAAAATTGTCGGCGGCGCGCGGGATCAGCGCCTTCTTCGTCTGGCCGATCACCTGGCCGCAGTCGCGTGTTTCCAGCTCGGCCAGCGCCGGCACGTCGGCCGCGATCAGGTCGCCCAGCCTGCGCAGCAGACGGCCGCGTTCTTTCGCGGGCGTCGCGGCCCAGCCGGGAAAGGCGGCTTTCGCGGCGGCGACGGCCGCATCGACTTCGGCCTGCCCGGCGCTGGCGACGGTGGCCAGCACCTCGCCCGTCGCGGGATTGATGGTCTCGAACGCATCCCGGCTGTCGACCAGGCGGCCGCCGATCAGGTGTTGCACGTGGGTGGTCATGGGTTACTCCTTTGCTTGAACGATGGTGTTGACGAGCGTGCCGATGCCTTCGATCCCGGTCTCGACGACGTCGCCGGCCTTGACGTCGGCCAGGCCCTCCGGCGTGCCGGTGAGGATCACGTCGCCCGGGTACAGGGTCATGAAGGACGAGAGATAGGCGATCAGCGTCGGGATATCGAAGATCATGTCGGCCGTCGTTCCCTGCTGCGTGATCGCGCCGTTGACGCGTGTCGTCAGTGTCAAATTCATGGGGTCGGGCACGTCGGCGCGGTCGACCAGCCATGGTCCCAGCGGCGTGCAGGCGTCGCGGTTCTTCACGCGCAGGTTCGGGCGATACCAGTTCTCCAGGTAGTCGCGGATCGCGTAGTCGTTGGCGACCGTATAGCCGCGCACGATGTCGTACGCGCGCTCCTTCGGCACGCGGTAGCCCTGCTTGCCGATCACGACGGCCAGTTCGCACTCGTAGTGCATGTAGGTCGCGTCCTGCGGCCTGGGCGTGAACGCGCGATGCCCGACGATGCCGTTCGCCCCCTTCAGGAACACGAGCGGCGCCTCCGGGGCCTTGAACGCCAGTTCCTTCGCATGGTCGGCATAGTTCAGGCCCAGCGCGAAAACGGTGCCGGCCTCGATGGGCGCCAGCCATTCGACCTCGTTCTCGCCGAGCAGGCGGCCATCCGCAAGGCGCACGCGCCCGCCCTCCGCCTCGGTCACTGCATGGATGGCGCCTTGAAAAGCGATGCGTCCGTGCTTCATCGTGCGTCTCCTTCGATCGTGAAGGCCAGCGAGCCCAGGCCGGAGGCGGACACGCGCACCCGGCTGCCGATGCCGGCGCGCGGCGCGTCGTAGCGCACGCCGACCAGCAGCACGTCGCCGGCGCGCAGGGTCATGAATGCGGTCACGTCGGCCAGCAGCCGGGCCGGATCGCGCAGCAGCGTCGACAGCGACCAGCCGTCGACGACGGCGCCGTCGATCTCGACGCCCAGTTCGAGTCCGGCGAGATCGCACATCGGCAGCACGTCGGCGACCGGCAGTGCGCCGTCGAAGCACTTCTCGCGGATGGCCGGACGGTAGTAGCTCGCATGCGGCAGGCTCAGGTCGGCCGCCAGCACGATGCCGGCTACGTGATCCAGCGCGTCGGCCGGCGCCAGCCGCGCCGCGGCACGACCCATGACGAGGCCGATCGTGGCGCCGACCTCCACTTCCGTCGCGCCCGACGGCAGGCGTACGGTGGCGCCGTCGCCCACCCGCGTGCCCCTCGGCTTGATGTACAACACCGGCGCCCTGGGCGCTCCCTTGTAAGGCGCGGCCTCGAGGTCGCCAAGCGCCCGCACCGACGCACTGTCGTTCAGCACCACGCCATACACGGTGGCCGTGGGCGCGACGCTGTCCCGGATGAATTGCATGAGATTGTCTCCTTCGCGAAAATTCATTAAGATGTTAATCATTAAGATATTAACGAGTCAACCGGTTTTTCGCACAACGTGTTGCGCGGACGATCGACTACAATACGGCCATGGTCAAGAAAATCGAGTACCGCAACCTGCCCAACATGTTCCTGAAAGCCAGGGAAGTCCTGCTGGGCCAGTTCCGTCCCATCATCACGCACTTCGGTCTCACCGAGCAGCAATGGCGCATCCTGCGCGTGCTGGCCGACGCGGGCGAACTGGAACAGCGGGAGATTTCGGAAACGTGCGTGATCCTGGGTCCGAGCCTGACCGGCGTGCTGTCGCGCATGGAGGACATGGACCTGATCGTGCGCACGCGCATGGAGGAAGACCAGCGCCGCGTCACCGTGCGCATGACGAAGCTGGGCGAGAAGATCGTCGACACGGCGAGCCCGCTGATCACGCAGCAGTACCGCAACCTGGAGCAGGCGTTCGGGCCGGAATTGATCGCGGAAGTGTTTTCGGTGCTGGACCGGTTCGTCGACGCGGACCGGAAAGCGGTCCGGCAGGTGGAACTGCCGGACCGGCGTGCCGTCGACAAGGACGTCGCGCGGCTGATGAAGTGACGACGCGCGGCTTATTGCCGCGGAGGTGACGCCGCCACGTTGCGCCGCGCGATCGCGAATGCCTCGCGCAGCACCTGCAGGTCGCCGACGTGGTTCGCCAGCAGCAGGATCAGCTGGGCATTGAGCATCTTGCTCTGCTCGTCGTCCAGGTCCTGGTGCGTATCGACCAGCATCTCGTAGAAAGCGTCGTGGTCGGCGATGTTCGGCGCGACGTTCAGGGCCGTTCGGGTTCGGGCGTTCATGCGTGTTCCACCTGGCGTTCGGTTTCTGGAATGGCGTGCGGGGCCGCAGCATTGCCTGTGGCGCGCGCCACGGCGTCACGCACCGCGGCCGCGTCGACATAGCGCCAGCGGGCGCACACGTGCTGGTCGGGACGCAGCAGGTACAGCGTACCGGGACGGGCGTCGTAGCGCGCGGCAAGCAGGCCCTCGACGTCTTCCAGCATGCCGGGCTGCGCCTGGCCGGCCGGCGCCACCACGAGCGTCTGCACGGGAACGCGGTCGCCGGTCAGCATCTCCAGCTCGCGCAGCTTCTCGGCATCGTTCTCGGCGCCGGCGAAATACAGGCCCGTGAACTCGTTCCCCGTCTGCCACAGCAGCCAGTCGGCCTCGCCCTGCACGCGCACCGGCGCGTCGAGCGCGGGCGCACCGGGACGCAGCGCTGCCCCGAACACATCGCCGTCCGGCGTGTTGAGCGCCGTGTCGCCATACACGGACGGCATCGACAGGCGCCCGCTGTTGACCAGCTTGCGGGCGAACGGATAGTCCTTCGACAGCTGCAGCACGGCGTCGCGGAACAACCGGCTCACCGCGCTCTTGGGCGTGATGAAGTCGGTGGCGCGCGTCGAGTTCAGGATGTTCTCGTCGGCTGCGTACTCGCGTTCGCGGGCATACGTGTCGAGCAGCGCATCCGGCGCCTTGCCTTCGATGACGAGGCGCAGCTTCCATGCCAGGTTGTCCGCATCCTGGATGCCGCTGTTCGCGCCGCGGGCGCCGAACGGCGAGACGCCGTGCGCCGAGTCGCCCGCGAACAGCACGCGGCCGTGGCGGAAGTCGTCCATGCGCAGGCAGCAGAACGTGTAGATGCTGACCCATTCCAGGTCGAACTGCGTGTCCTTGCCGAGCAGCGCCTGGATGCGAGGGATCACACGCTCCGGCTGCGTCTCGGCAACGGGATCGGCGTCCCAGCCGAGCTGGAAGTCGATGCGCCAGACGTTGTCCGGCTGGCGGTGCAGCAGCACCGACTGGCCCGGATGGAACGGCGGATCGAACCAGAACCAGCGCTCGGTCGGGAAGTCGGCCGTCATCTTGACGTCTGCGATCAGGAAGCGGTCGCGGAATACGCGGCCGTGGCTTTCCAGGCCGAGCAGGCGGCGCACGGCGCTCTTGCCGCCATCGGCCGCGACCACGTACTGCCCTTCCAGCACATACTCGCCATCCGGCGTTTCCACCGTCAGGGCGACGTGGTCCGGGTGCTGCACGAGGCCTGCGACCTTGCTGCGCCAGCGCAGGTCCAAGGTGGGCAGTTCCTGCGCACGCTCGTGCAGGTAGCCTTCCACGTAATACTGCTGCAGGTTGATGAACGCCGGGCGCTGGTGGCCCTGCTCCGGCAGCAGGTTGAACTCATAGACCTCTTCGTCGCGCATGAACACGCGGCCGACGTTCCAGCTGACGCCCTTGTCGACCATGCGCTGGCCGCACTGCAGGCGATCGAAGATCTCGAGGGTGCGCTTGGCGAAGCAGATCGCGCGCGAACCGGCGGAGAGCTTGTTGTCGTCGTCCAGCAGCACGACGGGGACGCCCTGCTGCGCGAGGTCGATCGCCGTGGCCAGCCCGACCGGGCCGGCGCCGACGACGATCACCGGGTGACGCGCGGCGTCGCCGGTGGCCGGTGCGTAGTCGAACACGCACCGTTGGTAATCGATATCCATGTCCGGCTCCCGATTCAGGCCTGCAGCGAGTGCCACATGTCCTTGTCGCGCTCCGCGGTCCAGATGCGCGGATGCTTGATGCCGCTGGCCTCGTCGTAGGCGCGGGTCACGTCGAACGGCAGGCAGTGCTCGTAGATGAACACGTGGCCGAACTTCGGGTCCATCCTGCTGCGCGTGTGCGCCATCGCTTCCTTCAGGGTCATCTTCGCGGCCACGGCTTCCCTGGCGGCGCCCAGCAAGGTCGTGACGAAGTCCTTGGTGTAGTCGATGCCCGCGTTGACTTCCTGCGGCGTGACCAGCGCGGGGCCGCGGCCCGGCACCAGCTTCTCGGCGCCCAGCGCGCGCAGCGCTTCCAGCGTCGCCGGCCATTCTTCCAGCTGGGCGTCGCCCGTGTAGGCGGCGGCGTCGAATTCGACCAGGTCGCCCGAGAAGCAGATCTTCTGCGACGGGATCCAGGCGATCGTGTCGCCCTTCGTGTGGCCCATGCCGATGTGCGCGAGCTTCACTTCCAGCTTGCCCATGAAGATCGTCATCTCTTTTTCGAAGACCATCGTCGGCCACGACAGGCCCGGCACGGACTCGACACCCGCGAACAGGCGCGGGAAGCGTTCGATTTCCGATTTCATGTCCTGCTCGCCGCGCTCGACGATCAATTCATAGGTACCGCGCGATGCGATGATCTGCTCGCCGCCTTCCTGGAAATAAGCCGACGCGCCCAGCACGCGCACGGCGTGGTAGTGGGTCAGCACGACGTACTTGATCGGCAGGTCGGTGACGCTGCGGATGTGCTTGATGAGGGCCTGGGCCATCACCGGCGTGGCGGTGGTGTCGATCACCATCACGCCGTCGTCGCCGATGATCACGCCCGAATTCGGATCGCCTTCGGCGGTATAGGCATATGCGTTGTCCGACAGCTTGATGAAGCTGGTCTTCTTCTCTTCCAGGTCCGCCTGCGAAGCGAATTTTTTTTCTGCCATGATGCAATCTCCTCGATGATGCCGAGCTTGTTGTCGGTATCCAGACTGTAGGAGTTGCCGTATTATCTGTAAATCGGGTTACATCGATCACAACTATGAATTCTATACATAACGCGGACCTGGACCTCAATTTGCTGCCGGTCTTCGACGCGCTGATCCGCATCGGCAACGTCAGCCGCGCCGCCGAAGAACTGAACATGTCGCAGAGCGCCGTCAGCCATGCGTTGAAGCGCCTGCGCGCATTTTTCGGCGATCCGCTGTTCCTCAAGACGGGCACCGGCATGCAGCCGACGCCGCGCGCGCTGGAGCTGCGCCAGCCGATCCTGAACGTGATGGGGACGGTGCGGGGCGAGCTGCTCGTCCGCGAGGGCTTCGACGCGGCCGTCGCCCGCAGGACGTTCACCTTGTGCCTGACCGACATGGGCGAGCTGATCTTCCTGCCCCGGCTGATCTCCCGCCTGCGCGAGGCGGCGCCGGGCTGCACCTTGCGCACCCTGCAGCTGCCGATGGACCAGGTGCCGCCGGCCCTCGAAAGCGGCGAAGCGGACCTTGCACTCGGGTCGCTGCATGCGATGCCGGAAGGGCTGTACCAGCAGCAGCTGTTCACGCGTTCCTTCGTCACCATCGTGAACCGGCGCAACCGCGCGATCGGCGACGTGCTGTCGCGCGAACAGTTCTTCGAGATGGAGCACATCGTCGTGTCGATGTCGGGCCGCATCCAGGACGCCTACGACGCCGTCGTCGACGAGCTGGCCGGCCCGCGCCGCATCTACCTCACGACGCCGCACTTCCTCACGGTGCCGATGATCATCGAGCAGAACCCGCAACTCATCGCCACGGTACCGCGCGAACTGGCGACCAAGTTCGCCGGCTACAACAGCATCCGCATGGTCGACACGCCCGTCGCCGTGCCGCCGTTCGCGATCCGCCAGCACTGGCATCCGCGCTTCCAGCACGATGCGGCGAATACCTGGCTGCGGCGGCTGGTCAAGGAGACGTTCGACACGCATCCCGAGTGACGGCGGTCACTCGGCGAAATGCGCCGCGACCAGCGTGCGCAGCCAGCGGTTGCCCTCGTCCTGGTTGTAGCGCCGGTGCCAGAACATGTTCGTCTGCAGCGCCGGCAGGTCGAGCGGCGATCGCACCGCCTCCAGCCGGAATGGCCCCGCCGCGCGTTCGGCCAGCTTCTGCGGCACGGTCGCGACGAGATCCGTCGTGCTCACGATATACGGCACGGCCGCGAAATGCGGCACGCTGAAGCTGGCCGCCAGGTCGATGCCGGCCTGCGCCAGCGCGTCGTTGATCGCGTCGTACGGGCGCTCCATCGACGTCACGACAAGGTGGCGCACGCCGCCCAGGCGCTCCATGGTGAGGGGCTCCCCCGCCAGCGGATGCCCGTGCCGGAACAGGTGCACGCAGGGCTGGCGGAACAGGCGGCGCTGGTACAGCACGGCCGGGGCGTCGTCGAACGCGCCGATGGCGAGGTCGACGCGGCCCGCTTCCATGTCCGTCCGCAGGTCGACGAGACCGGCGCGGACCGACGCGATGTCGACCTGCGGCGCCTCCCGCGCGCAGGCCTCGATCAGGCGCGGCATGAAATACATCTCGCCCACGTCCGTCATCGCCACCGTGAAGCGGCGCCGGCTCGTGGCCGGATCGAATGCCTGCTCCGGACGGAGTGCCTGCTCCATCAGGCCCAGCGCGGCCGCCACCTGTTCCGACATGCGCTCGGCGTACGGCGTCGGCTGCATGCCTTCCGTCGTACGCACGAACAGCTCGTCGCCGACGCTGCGGCGCAGCCGTGCCAGCGCATTGCTGACGGCCGACTGCGTCACTTTCAGCCTGCGCGCCGCGCCCGAGATCTGGCGCTCGCGGAACACTTCATGGAAGACCACCAGCAAGTTCAGGTCCAGTTCGCGCAACTCCATCCGGGCACCCCATTTACGTTAGAAATAGTCATAATTTTTCTATTTATATCGTAAAATTCGCAGCGCTGCACTACATTGTCCCTGTACGCAACGTCCAACCCAGGAGACAACGTGAGCTCGACCCTTGACCATGCCGGCTATCTGTCCGGCTTCGGCAACGAATTCGCCACCGAAGCACTGCCCGGCGCCCTGCCCGCCCACCAGAATTCCCCGCAACGCGCACCGTACGGCCTGTATGCCGAGCAGCTGTCCGGCACGGCATTCACCGCGCCGCGCGCCACCAACAAGCGCAGCTGGCTGTACCGCATCCGCCCGGCTGCCATGCACCAGCCGTTCAAACAGATCGACAACGGCCGCATCGTCAGCAGCTTCGACGAGGTCGCGGCGCCGCCGAACCAGCTGCGCTGGGATCCGTTGCCGATGCCGCAGGTGCCCACCGACTTCATCGACGGCTGGGTGACGATGGCCGGCAACGGCTCGCCCGCCGCGCAGAGCGGCTGTGCCATCCACCTGTACGCGGCCAACCGCGACATGGCCTACCGCTACTTCTACAGCGCCGATGGCGAGCTGCTCGTCGTGCCGCAGCAGGGCCGCCTGCATATCGCCACCGAGATGGGCGTGATCGACATCGAGCCGCAGGAGATCGCCGTGATCCCGCGCGGCGTGCGCTTCCAGGTCAGCCTGCCGGACGGCGAGGCGCGCGGCTATATCTGCGAAAACTTCGGCGCCTTCCTGCGCCTGCCGGACATGGGGCCGATCGGCTCGAACGGCCTCGCCAACCCGCGCGACTTCCTCACGCCGCGCGCCGCCTACGAAGACCGCGAAGGCGACTTCGAACTGGTCGCCAAATTCGGCGGCAACCTGTGGCTTGCTTCGATCGGCCACTCGCCGCTGGACGTCGTCGCCTGGCACGGCAACTATGCGCCGTACAAGTACGACCTGCGCCACTTCAACACCATCGGCTCCATCAGCTACGACCATCCGGACCCGTCCATCTTCCTCGTGCTGCAGGCGCCGTCGGACACGCCGGGCGTCGACACGCTGGACTTCGTGATCTTCCCGCCGCGCTGGCTCGCCGCCGAAGACACGTTCCGCCCGCCCTGGTTCCACCGCAACGTCGCGAGCGAATTCATGGGCCTGATCCACGGCCAGTACGACGCCAAGTCGACCGGCTTCCGCCCGGGCGGATCGAGCCTGCACAACTGCATGAGCGGCCACGGACCGGACGAACCGACGTTCACGAAGGCGAGCGACATCGACACGACGGCGCCGCAAAAGGTCGACGACACGATGGCCTTCATGTTCGAGACGCGCGACGTGATTCGTCCGACCGCGTACGCGCTGGCCTCGCCCCAGATCCAGCCGGATTACTTCCAGTGCTGGCAAGGCTTCAAGAAACTCTTCAATCCGCACAAGGCATGATCATGCAACTGAACGAAACCCACGATCCCTCGCTCACCAGCTGGGTCGACTCGGCCAACACGCCGGACACCGACTTCCCGATCCAGAACCTGCCGTTCTGCGTGTTCCGTCCGCGCGGCAGCGGCCAGGCGTTCCGCGGCGGCGTCGCGATCGGCGACCGGATCGTCGATCTCGCCGCGCTCGGCGATGCCGTGGACGGTGCCGCCCGCGATGCCGCCGTGCTGGGCGCGCGCGACAGCCTGAACGACCTGATGGCGGCGGGCCCGCAAGCCTGGTCGGCGTTGCGCCTCGCACTGTCGCGCCTGCTGCGCAGCGGCGCCACGCCGCGTCCGCACCTGCTGGTGGCGCAAGCCGATGCCGAATACGCTGTCCCGGCGCGCATCGGCGACTACACCGACTTTTATACGTCGATCCACCACGCGACCGCCGTCGGCCGCCTGTTCCGCCCCGATAATCCGCTGCTGCCGAATTACAAATGGGTGCCGATCGGCTACCACGGCCGCGCCTCGACCATCGGCGTCTCGGGCCAGACGTTCGCCCGTCCGCGCGGCCAGACGCGCGGCCCGGCCGACGCGGAACCGAGCTTCGGCCCGTGCAAGCGTCTCGACTACGAGCTGGAAGTCGGCATCTTCGTCGGCCGCGGCAACGACGCGGGCGAACCGATTCCGGCCGGCCAGGCGGAGTCGCACGTATTCGGCCTGTGCCTGCTGAACGACTGGTCGGCGCGCGACGTGCAGGCCTGGGAATACCAGCCGCTGGGCCCGTTCCTGTCGAAGAACTTCGCGACCACGATCTCGCCCTGGATCGTCACCCTGGAAGCGCTCGCGCCGTACCGCGCCGCGTGGCAGCGCGACGCCGCCGACCCGCAGCCGCTGCCCTACCTCGACTACGACAGCCTGCGCGCGAGCGGCGGCCTGGACATCGAGCTGGAAGTCCTGCTGGAGACGGCAACCATGCGGCGCGAAGGCCAGGCGCCGGCGCGCCTGTCGCAGTCGAACTTCCGCCATTCCTACTGGACGGTCGCCCAGCTGATGGCCCACCACACCGTGAACGGCTGCGCGCTGAATGCGGGCGACCTGCTCGGCTCCGGCACGCAATCCGGTCCGGACAGCGCGGAAGCGGGATCGCTGCTGGAGCTGACGGTCGGCGGCAAGCAGCCGCTCACGCTGCCTAACGGCGAACAGCGCGTGTTCATCGAGGACGGCGACCGCATCGTGCTGCGCGGCTGGGCCGCCGCGCCCGGCCGGCCCCGCATCGGCTTCGGCGAGGCGTCGGGCACCGTGCTACCGGCGCGTTGAAGAAAGGGCGACATGAAACTTCACACGTACTTCCGCAGCTCGGCCGCGTACCGCGTGCGCATCGCGCTGAACCTCAAGGGGCTACAGGCCGAGATGGCGCCGGTGCACCTCGTGAAGGATGGCGGCGAGCAGTTCAGCGCCGCCTACGACGCCCTCAACCCGTCGCACCTCGTACCGCTGCTGGAAGACGGCGGCATGCGGCTGACGCAGTCGCTCGCGATCATCGAGTACCTGGACGAGACGCATCCGGAACCTCCGCTGCTGCCGCCGGATGCGCGCGGCCGCGCAAGGGTGCGCGCGCTCGCCCAGGCCATCGCGTGCGACATCCACCCGATCAACAACCTGCGCGTGCTGAAGTACCTGAGCGGGGAACTGGGCATCCCGGCCGAGCAGAAAGGCGCGTGGTACCGCCATTGGGTGGCGCTGGGCCTGCAGGCGCTGGAAACGCAAGTGGCGCGCGATCCGGAAACGGGCCGCTTCTGCCACGGCGACACGCCGACCATCGCCGACTGCTGCCTCGTGCCGCAGTTGTACAACGCGCGCCGCTTCGAATGCGACTTGACGCCCTACCCCATGCTGGTCGCCATCGCGGAACGGTGCGAGGCACTGGCGGCGTTCGCCGATGCCCGGCCGGAGCGGCAGGCCGACGCGCAATAATTCGGCCCGCCACCTCGCCGGACGCGCCCACGCCAGTTTGCGTACGCGTTCGGACGAGGTGGCGGCCGAGAATGTCTTCATGAGCCGGGCACGATCCATCTCCGCCATGCGCGAGGTTGCAGGAAGATCTGCTCGTAATCCAGCGCCGGCTCAGAACGTGCGCGTCACGGTGAGGACGACCGCGCGGCGCGATACGTCCGCTACCGCGGGCATGCCATTCCTGTCCGGCACACCAGTCGAGTAATGCTCGTAGGCGGGCGTCGCCCCGTACGCGCGGCTCCAGGCGACGGCGGCGCTCCACCGGTCGTCCAGCTGCGCGGTGAACCCCGCCCGCACGTCGCGCCAGTTCCAGGCCGCGTTGCCGCTGCCGGCGACGCGGCCATCGCCGGCGTGCAGGTTCAGCGTGACGCCGTGGCCGAGTTCATGGTTGATGCCGGCGTCGACGTAGCCGCTTCCGCGCGCCTGCGTGATGCCGAAGAACGTGGGCGTGACCGTGACGTTGTACTTCACGTAGAACGATTTCCAGGTCAGGCCGGCCGAGAGTTCGCCATAGTCGAAGCGCGTATGCGTGGCCGCGATGCGCGCGCCCGGGTAGAGATAGTAGATGGCGGACACGTTGTAGCCGAGGGCACCCGCCGTCCCCGTGTAGCCGCCGTAGAGGTCGAGTTCGCGCGAGCCGTTCTCCACGAAACGTGCGTCGACGGTCGAGCCCCACGCGCCGGCCGACCACCCGTCCGGGCGAACGTAGTCGACGCCGCCCTGCAGGGCCGGACGGCCCCACGACTGGCGGATGCCGCGTCCGACATACTGCGATGCGAATGTCACGTTGGCGCTCAGGGTAGATGGCGGACTGGCGGGATCCCGTGCCGGCGCGGGCTCGCCGGCGCCTTCCGCCGCAAAGGCCGGCGGTGTGAAGACTGCCATCATCAAGGCCGAGGATGACAGCAGCCGTTGTTCGAAATGCATGTGGTACCTGTGTATCGATTTCTGCGGTCCGTCCGACGGACGGTGCCAGGCATCGTAGTACTGGCCGGGCTGTTACCGGTATCGAAATCCGGCAGAACTGGTCGCGCCGGCCTTGCCTCTGCGGCGTGGGCGTAAATCGCCGGCACGAAGCTGTAAAGTCACCAGAATCTCGATCGATCTCACGATATTCGCCGACGGCAAGGACCACGACCCCGGAATACCTATCAGGTATGGAGCGATACTTATTCGGTCATGGACCGAACGTGGATGTTCTACTTAAACTCTCCAATATGTCGCAATGTCCGATGCCCGTACGACCGGGCGTCGACAAGGCGAGCGCCCCCACGACAGCAGTTCAAACGGAGACATACACATGAAGGTGTTCAATACAAAAGAAGCGCAGGACCTGTTGAAGGCCGCGTCGAACCTGGGTAGCCCGGATGGCGACGAGCGCACGAAGCAGATCGTCAACCGCCTGCTCGCCGACCTGTTCAAGGCGATCGACGACCTGGACATCACGCCCGATGAAATCTGGAAAGGCGTCAATTACTTTAACAAACTGGGCAAGGACGGCGAGGCAGCACTGCTCGCGGCCGGCCTCGGCCTGGAGAAATACCTGGACATCCGCATGGATGCAGCCGACCGCGAAGCGGACATCCACGGCGGCACGCCGCGTACGATCGAGGGCCCGCTGTATGTCGCAGGCGCACCGGTACGCGACGGCGTCTCCAGGCTGGACATCAACCCGGATGAGGATGCCGGCCCGCTGATCATTCGCGGTACGATCACCGGCCCAGACGGCAAACCGCTGCCTGGCGCGGTCGTCGAATGCTGGCACGCGAATTCGAAGGGTTTCTATTCCCACTTCGATCCGACCGGTGCGCAAAGCGATTTCAACCTGCGCGGCGCGGTCCGCGCGGATGCGGAAGGCAAGTATGAATTCCGTACGTTGATGCCGGTCGGCTATGGCTGCCCGCCTGACGGCGCGACGCAGCAACTGCTGGACACGATCGGCCGTCACGGCAACCGCCCGGCCCACGTGCACTTCTTCGTCACGAGCGACAAGGCCCGCAAGCTGACCACGCAGATCAACATCGCGGGCGATCCGCTGATCTGGGACGACTTTGCGTACGCTACCCGCGAAGAACTCGTGCCTGATTGCGTCGACAAGACGGGCGGCCTGGCGCTCGGCCTCAAGACCGGCGCGTACAAGGAAATCAAGTTCGACATCGAGCTGACGCCACTGGTGCAAGGCAAGGATAACCAGGTCGTCAATCGCCTGCGTACCGCAGCCGCGGCCTGACCCCCAGTGCGGCAAGCCCCACCCGGGGCATGCCGCCACCTTCTTCCAGTCGTCTACGCCCCGCCACCGAGCGGGGCGTACGTCATGTGACTATCGTGACGGGCAACGAATGCCGCCGCGAACTCGCAGGCCAGCGTCACCACGTACGATCCCAGCTCGTGCCCCACATCGGTGTCCCGGCGCGTGTGGACCCAGCCCAGGTAGGTAAACCCGCGCGCCATCATGAAGACCGGCAGCTTGTCCAGGATCGCCGGCGGCAGCGGACGGCATTCCCGGTAGCCCTCGATCAGCGCCGCGTAGGCGGTCTCGTAGAGCGGATCCTTGCGGATGAAATACAGGGCGGTCGCGATCTCGAACAGATGCCACCCGAAGCCCGCGTCGTCGAAGTCGAGCAGGCGCACCTTGCCGTCCTCGACGAGAAGGTTCTCGGGTACGAAATCGGCATGGATCAGGCTGTAGCACGCGGCATGGTCGGGCGAGCGGGACATCGCGTCGAGCTCGGCGCGGACGATCGCGCGCGCGCGCAGCAGCAGCGCGCGCTGCTCGGCGCTGAGCTGCTCCAGCTCCCAGAACCGTCCCCAGAACGGCTGTTCGCCCACCAGCCCTTCGGCATCCCAGGCGTGCCGCACGAAGCCGTCGGGCAGCCGCCAGGTCGTCGCATGATTGTGCAGGCGTGCCGCGACGTTGCCGATGGTTCGATAGGTATGGGCGATGCCGACGATGTCCCTGCCCAGGCCATGCTCGGAAGTCCCGAGCTGCCGCCCGTCGATCCAGGCGAACAGGTCGATCTGCACACGCTCGGGCCGGTGCGGCAACGTGCGCGTGATGAACAGGTCCCCCTCCCTGGTCGGAATCACCGTGGGGACGTCGATGCCGGCATGTTGCAGCGCCGCCATCCATTGCAATTCGGCGCGCAGCGCGTCGTCCGAATGGTAGCCGCCCCGATGGATGCGCAGGGCATACAGGCGGCCGCACGTCGTCCTGACCTTGAAGACCGCGTTTTCCCTGTGCTTGATCAGCGCCAGTTCGGCGCAATCGATGTTCCACGCCGGCAGCGCCGCCATGGCCAGGTCGTGCAGCGCGCGGGCATCGTGCATCTTGTCATGCGTTTGTGCACCCATCGCTACCCCTCCAGTGCGCCGAGCGAACTGCACAGCCTGGTCAGCAACAGGTCGGCATCCGCGGTCGAGAACGGTAACGGCGGACGGATCTTGAGGACGTTGTTATAGGGTCCCAGGCGGCTGATCAGCACGCCGTTTTCCTTCATGTGATTCACGAGCCTGCCCGCGAGCGCGGGCGCCGGCACGCGCCCGGCCCTGTCCTCGACCAGTTCGACGGCGAAGAACAGCCCCGAACCGCGCACGTCGCCGATCGACGCGTGCCGTTTCTGGAGCGCGCGCAGGCCATCGAGCACGTACTCTCCCACCCGGCGCGCACCGTTTACCAGGTCTTCGTCCCTGATCGTGTCCAGCACGGCAAGCCCCGCTGCGCACGAGACCGGATTGCCGCCGAAGGTGTTGAAGTACATCGTGCTGTCGCGGAAGCCGTTGCCGATCTCCGCGCGCGTGACGACGCCGCCGATCGGATGGCCATTGCCCATCGGCTTGCCGAGCGTGACGATGTCCGGCACGACGCCGTGCATCTGCTGGCCCCACATATGGCCCGTGCGTCCGAAGCCGGATTGCACTTCGTCGAAGATGAGCAGGCCGCCGGCATCCCGTACCAGCTGCGCGACCTTGCGCATATAGCCCTCCGGAATGGTCGGCAGCCCCTCGTTGGCGAAGATCGGGCATACCAGCATGCCGGCGAAGCCCGTGCCGTCTTCCTGCAGCGCGGCGATCGCGCGCGCCACCTCGGCCACGTAGGCGTCGCACAGCGCCTCGCCCTCGAGGCCGTGGAGCGGACGAAAGGTTTGCGGGAACGGCACCGAGCGCACGTTCGGGCTGCCTGTCGCGCCGTCCCGGAACATGGTCGACAGTTCATCGACCGCGGTGGAATTGCCGTGGTAGGTGCAGTCCGAACAGACGATGCCCTTCGCTCCCGTGCGTTGCCGCGCGATGCGCAGTGCGAGGTCGTTGGCTTCGCTGCCGGTGCAGGTGAAGAACACCATGTCGAGCGAGGCGTCGAACGTCGCGGTGAGGCGTTCGCCGTAGTCGAGCACGTTCTCGTGCAGGTAGCGCGTGTGCACGTTCAGCTGCGCCGCCTGGCTTGCCAGCGCGGCGACCACGCGCGGATGGCAATGCCCGACCACCGGCACGTTGTTATAGGCGTCGAGATAGCGCTTGCCGTCGGCGTCGTACAGCCACACGCCCTCGCCCCGCACGATATGCAGCGGCGTATCGTAGAACAGCGGTGCGCCCTTGCCCAGCAGCCGGTACCGGCGTTCCAGTAATCCTGTTTCCATCATGTCTCCCATCGTTTTGAATCGGGTGTCGAATTCATTCCGTTCCGGCGACGCGGGCGGAACGGGTGCGTGTCAGTGTCAGGTAGTAGAGGCCGCACGATGCATAGGCCAGCGCCACATACGCGAGCGCCGCCGGCTGCAGGCCCGCGCAAGCCAGCAGGACCACGATCGACAGCGCCAGGGCCGTGGCGGCCGTGCGTGTCCCGCCGATCGCGCGATAGGGTCGCGGCAGGTCCGGCTGCGTGCGGCGCAGGCGCATGAACGACACCAGCACGAGCACGTTGCACACGCTGACGCTGAAGATGAAGCAGACCAGCACCGTATTGGCGTCGATGGCCATTCCCGCCAGGGCGAACGCGCCGACCACATAGAGTGCATTGACCGGCGCGCCCCTGCCGTTCGTGCGCGCCAGCTGCGCCGGCAGCAGGCCGGATTGCGCCAGCGAATACAGCTGGCGCGAACCGCTGTACGTCATCGAGAACACGGTGGACACCAGCGACACGATCGAGCCGGCGCCGACGGCGGTGCCGAGCCAGCCGAGGTTGGCGAGGCCCGGCCCGCCCATCGCCACGTACAGGGGATTGCCGTCCGCCAGCGCGACGCGCGCGATCCCGCCGCCGCCGGTCGCCAGGACGAGGACCGCGCTGCCCAGTGCGAGAATCACGCCGACCGCCGCCAGCAGGGCTTTCGGCAGGTTGCGACCGGGCTGGTGCATGTCGCCGACCGCGTTGGCGGCCTGTTCGACGCCGAAGAACATGAACAGGGCATACGGAATGCATTCGATGACGCCGTACGCGCCGTGCGGGAACACGGTCGCCGCCCCTTGCCGCTGGCTGTACAGTCCCGCCACCGAAAAATGCGGCAGCATGGCGGCGCAAAACAGCAACAGGACGATGACCGAAAAGAGACCGCCGGCAGCCGTCAGCGTGACGGCCTCGCGCGCGCCGCGCAGCTGGACTGCGACCAGTACGGCGACGAGCACCAGCTTCAGCGGCAGGCCGCCGGCGCCCAGCACTGCCGTGCAATAGGCCTCGATGAAATTACAGCCGGCGCCGGCCGCGAAGCCCACGGCGATGGCGACCGACATGCCGGCGAAGTAGCTGCCGGCCCGGCCGAGACCATACCCGGCGTACGAATCCATGCCCTGGGCCTGCGGATGCGCGGCGCCCAGCTCGGCGACACATTGCGACAGGCACAGGTAAAAGCAGGCCATGACGACGGAGGCGGCCACCATGCCGCCCCATCCCCCGAGGCCGAGGCCGAAGTTCCAGCCCGAGAAATTCCCGGAGATGGCGAATGCGATGCCGAGACCGGCGACGTTCAACCACTTGAGGCCCGACGAGCCTTCACGCGTATTCATTCAGATGCTCCGAGATCGGATCGGGAAATCGCCCGGGCGGACGAGCTAAGTGAACCGAGTGTAGGGGCACCCGGTTGCATCCACTATCCAAAATCGGAAAACATGCGCCACGCACGTGCGCAGTCGGAGTCAACTAACGTTACGCGCCCGCGCCGTGACGCAGCGTCTCGGACGGCGCTTCGCCGAACATCGCGCGGTAGTACTGGCCGAACTGGCCCTGGTGCCAGAATCCCCACTTGCCGGAGATGTCCTGCACGCTGCGCGTGAGGCGGCCCGGCTGCTTCAGGTCCCGGCGTGCGCCGTTCAGGCGCAGGGCCCGCAGGTACTGGACGGGACTGACACCCAGCACCTCCTGGAAGCAATAATTGAGCTTGCGCCGGCTGGTTCCCAGCCGCGCGCACAGGTCGAGTATCGAGGGCGAATCGCCGAGGTTGTCGAGGACGTGTTCGCACGCCTTCCTGACCAGCTGCCTGCGCGCACCCAGCGTCGCGTCGCCGCCGGCCTCCCCGGTTTCCGGCAACAGGTCCGCGAAGGCGAGCAGCAGGCGGTCCTCGAGTTCGCGCTGCACGGCACCGAAGCCGAGACGATCCGCGGCGTGACCGGACAGCCAGAAGATCTCCTTCAGGATGGCGTGGATCGCATCGACCTTCGGGCCGGGCTCGCACAGCCGCAGGGCCGGGCGGCGTTCGTACCGTGCCAGGTCGATGCCGATGCGCGCGAAGACGTCCCGCACGCGGCGCGCGTCGATGCTGACGCTCAGGAGCTCCATCGACAATGGCGTACGGAAGTCGATGGGGCCACCGGATGGGCACAGCATCAGGCTGCCGGGCTTGACACGCTCGCCCTCGAAATAACAGTCGCCCGTCGCGTGGGTGGCGATCCCGAACACCATCGCGTCACCGGGGAAGCGGCCCCGGTGGTGCACCATGCGGTTCATCGATTCGTGGAACGCCTGTACGTCCAGAAAGCGTACTTCGCGAATCTCGCCGGCATAGCGGCCGGCGGACAGCTGGTCGTACTGAAGTGCCCAGCCGCTGACGCTGTGCGCACCGACGTCGACGTCCTCGACGTAGCGGTGGGCGCTGTGCAGGCGCCTGCCGATAGAAGCCGGTGTGTCTTGCATGCTCGTCATCTGTTGCCGCCGCCTGATCGGTCGCCGCTAATTGCCATCGCGTCCGCGTGTGGCCGTCATCTGCAACCCGACCAGCACCTGCGTCCGCGCGCCCGCGATGTCGAGCGGCGGGTTGGCCCGCCAGCGCGTCACTTCGGCCGTCGTGTACGGCCTGAAGTCCGCCGGCAGCGTCTTCGGCGAGAAGGTGCGCAAGGCCCAGTTCGTCAATGCCGCGAGCTCGGCATCGGTGACGTTGGCATTGCGCGCGCCCGGCACCTGCACGAGGAAGGCGCGGCCCGCCTTCGTGCGCTGGAACACGCCCAGCGTGTCGATCATGCTCGGCACGCCGTATGCCGGCGTGCCGCTGCCGTCCACCTGGTGGCAGCCCGCGCAGTGCAGCAGGTACAGGCTGCGCGCCCGCTGCGGCGTGATCGCGGCCGGTTGCGCGGCCGCGTGGCCGCCCACCGCAACCGGACGCACGTCCGCCGCCTGCGCGCCGGACAGGCTCGCGCCCAGCCACAGCACGCCGGCCGCGGCCGCCGCCCGGACGAGGTGACGGCCGTCCATCACTTCGCCAGCGCCTGCTTGCGCAGCGCGCGCAGTTCCGACACCGACGGCGTCTTCGCGCGCAGCTTCGCCACCTCGTCGGCCGTGACCGCCGGAACCGACTTCACGCCGTTCACGTCCTGCACGAGGTAATTGCTCAGGGCCGCGATCTCGGAGTCGGCGAGGCGGTTCTGCGTCGGCATCACGCCGTTGAACGGGCCCTCGTCGGTCGTGATCTGGCCGTGCATCCCGGCCAGCAGCACGCCCGGCACGTACGTCCCGGTCTTCGCCAGCTTGTCCCAGTAGCTGCCCTTCAGCGGCGGCGCCAGGCCCGCGGCGCCCTGCGCCTCGGCCTGGTGGCACATGGCGCATGCGGCGCGGAACACGTCGGCGCCCTTGACTTCCTGGGCCTGGGCGGCGGTGGATACGGCCACGAACATCGCGGCCAGTGCCAGCTTCATCGCGTCATGCATGGTCACTCCTCCGCCAGGCCGACCACGGATGCCGTGGTGCAGTGGAACATCGAGCTGTCGTTGCTCATGCACCAGTTGATGTCGTTGTGCAGGCCGAGGTTGTAGCCCGGGCGCTCGCGCAGGTTGGTGTTGCACATGCACTTGCCGCACGAGGTCTTGCCGCAGCAGTCGTTGTAGCTGACCAGATAGTCCTTGCCGTCCTTCGGGTTGTGGCAGGTGCCCACCCAACTGACCTTGGACGCGTTGGTGCCCGGCGGGCACTGCGTCAGCGAACCGCCGCAGCACGAGCACAGGAAGCCGTCGATCGCGCAATAGCGCCAGTATTCGCATGCCGTCGCGTCGTCGGTGGCGGCGTTGGCGCCGCCCTTCGCGCCGCCGTGCGTGGCGGCTTTCGCCTCGCTGCGGTCGAACGGCAGCACCGGCAGGACAAAAGCGGCGCCGACCAGCGCGCGGCTGATGCGGGTGAGTGCGTGGCGGCGCGAGACGGTCTGCGCCAGCCGGCGGCTCTGCCGCTCGGCCAGAGTGTCGAACCATTTGAACATCGTAGTGACTCCTTAGTGGGTGTGGCCGTGCGCGTGGCCGTGCGCATGCGCGTGCTCGCCGGATGCCGGCGCGTACAGGAACTCCTGCACCGACGCCACGCCCAGTTCCTGGGCCGTCAGCAGGCTTTCCAGCTGTTCGCGCGAATTGATCAGGCCCTTGGCGCTGACGTTGCCGCTGGCGTCGATCAGCACCGCGTACGGCAGGCGCGCGACACGATAGGCCATGCCCAGTTGGGCCGACAGCACGTACGGGAAGCCCGTCAGACCATACTCCTGGCGGAACGCCTGGTGTTCCGGCTGGTCGCCATCGCTGGCCAGCACCATGCGCAGCCAGCCCGACTCGGCCTTCTGCATCGACTTCAGTACCGGCAGCAGCTTCTTGCATACCGGGCAGGTCGGCGACAGGAAGAACAGCAGCGTGTTCGTGCCGGCGGCGCCGGGCAGTTGCACCGCCTGCGAGTCGATCGTACGCAACGCCATCGCCGGCGCGGCCTCCCCGACCTTCGGACCGGAATCGGTCACCAGCGCGCCCATCGGGGCGACACGCTCGAACAACACGCCCACCTGGCGCGCCAGGGCGATCACCATCGCCACCAGCGCCAGCACGGCGCACCACAACAATCCATTCGAAATCAGCAAAGCGGTTTCCATCTATGTCTCCAAAATCTTGAGTTCAGTCCAGCACGCGCTGCGGCGGCAGGTTGGCCAGGATCTGATTCGTTGTCACGTACAGGCCTTGCAGGACCAGCGCGCCGGCGAACACGGTGAGCCAGTCGATCCAGCCGGGCATGCGTCCCGTTTCGGGGACGAACGCCGTGGACAGGCCCAGCCCGGTGGCGATCACGCACAGCACCAGGTTGCGCACGACGAGCGCCGAGCGGATCACCTGGGAGCCGTCCGCGCCGCCGCAGCCGCAATCGATCGTGTCGCGACCGTGCGCGAGGTTCCAGTCCATGGCGGCCGCATAGGCCGCGAGCAGCACGGCCGACAGGCCGGCCGCATACGGCCGCGTGGCCGCCGCCAGCCAGCCCAGGGCCAGCAGTACCTCGAGCGCGGGGATCGCGACCGCGGCCGGCGTGTTCCAGAAACGCGGCAGGACGCGGTAGTCGGCCACCTGTTGCTGGAACAGGCGCCATGCCATCAGCTTGTGCGTCGCGGCGATGCCGAACAGCAGCGCGAAGAACGCGCTGGGCAGCATCGTCAGCACGGGATCGAACGCCATGGTCATGGCGTGTCCACCTGCAGCGGCGCTTCGCCGATCGGTTGCGATACGAAGACCTGGCGCTTCGTGTCGAGATCGAAGGCGACGAGCTGGTTGGTTGCGCCATTGAGCGCATACAGGTAATGCAGGCCGCTCGTGCCGACCGACAGGGCGATGGCATTCGGCGCCTTCATGCGCGCGATGCGCTTGCCGGTCGCCAGGTCCAGCGTCCAGATTTCCTGCGCCGGATTCTTGTGGCTACCCTCCGCGCCCTTCGGATGCATGCCCACGAACAGCTGGCCGCGCGGGGCGTCGAGGGCGAGCAGCTGGAAGCCGCCGGGGCGCCAGCCGGCCTTGCGGTCTTCGGCCGTCACGAACGGCGTCGAACCTTCCAGCACGGGCTGCGCGCCGCGCAGGTCGGCGCGGTGGAGCGTACCGGTGAACGTGACGAAAAAGTAATGACCATCCTTCGCGACGGTGGCGGTGAACACGGGATCGTTGCCGGAATCGAAGAACTTGGCCGTGACCGCGCGCTGGGTCACCTTCCCTGCCGCGTCGAGCGTGACGGTGGCGAGCTTGCCGTCCCCGCACATCATCGAGAAGCGCAGCGCCTCGGTCGAGGAAGGATAGATGCCCCAGCAGCCCGCGGTCGGCACTTCGGTCAGCAGCTTCTTGTTCTGCAGGTCGACGACAGACACCGACGTGGCCGGCGTGGCGTTCTGCACGAACAGGTAGCGGCCGTCGAACGACGGGCGCGTCAGCGTCTGCTGGTAGGCGGACTCGGCGCGCCGCGTGGGCAACTCGACGTCGCCCGTCATGCGCAATGTGTCGGCATTGTAGATTTCGACCACGTCGTGGCGCTCGCCGTGTGTGTGGCGCGTCAGATAGGTCGTCGCGACGTACAGCGTCTTGCCGTCGGGCGAAGGCGCGAAGTGGCCGGCGAACCCGCCATCGAGCAGGCCGGCATACTTGCCGTTACGCCCGTCGAAGACGTTGATGCGCCCATCCATCAGGTGGCCGATCGCGAAATCGGAAACGTAGACGCGCGGCATGTCGGCCGGCAGCGCGACGCCGTCCTTCAATCGTTCCGGCTCGAAGTCGGCGGCCGTTGCGCCGGCGGCGAAAAAGGCGAATCCCGCAGCGAGTGCGGTCTTCCATACAGGCGCTCGAGGTCCTGTTTTCGTTATCGGTCTCATGGTGCTGTCTCAGATGTTGTCGAATAAGGCTGGCGCGTGATACCAGCGTGTCGACAGCTTATGCAGCACTCATGCGGTGGCGTTATCCTGATTCCGCAAATCGTCCCCGGTGCGGATGCCTCGAGCACGCGCCGCCAGCGGGCGGTCAGGGAGATGAACGCATGAACAGCCTGCCCGCGTGGGGACGCAGGCGCGACGTCCCGGCAAGTATCGTTGTGTACCGGCTACGCGGCCGTTGAGGTTTGCGCATTCTGGATAGGCGCGAACGCAATAAGCGCGTAAGATCGACGAGGCAATACCCAAAACATTCACATACCGTCGAGCAAGATGGCAACGGAGACATCCACAATTCAGCGCTGGGACACCGAGGACATCGACGTACAGTCCGATCTTCTCTCGGGTTGGGAACAGGAGTACCGCCAACTTAGCTGCGGCAAATTCGTGGGCAATGTTGCAACCGCGCGGGGCCCCCGCATCACGATCGCCGGCGAACGCACGAACCAGTCTCTCCACGAAAACATCGTGCCCCCATCCGACACGCTCGTGTTCGGACTCGTCCTGAATAACGACGACGCGCTCAGGATCAATCACCACCAGGTCAAGACGACGTCGCTCATCGCCCTCGACGGCGGCAGGGAATATGATTTCCGCACGAGCGGCAGTACCGAGCTGTTGGGCATCTCGTTCGAACGCGACTGGTTGTTCGACTGCCATGGCGGCGAACATGCCGCCCTGGTCGAGGATGCGCTGAAACGCAACGTGGTGCCGCTGGATCCGGCAAGCACCGCCATGCTGCGCCAGTTCTGGCTGATGCTGTCGCGGACACTCGAGCGCGAAGTCGACTGGCCCGTGAGCATGCCGTTGACGCTGGTCGCCGAGACCGCACTCAGCAATATTTTGCTGGCGTTAAACATGAGCAAGCTGGACGCCTCGGCCGTCCCGCGTTCGGACGCGTGCGAACGCAAGGTGAGCGTGATGCAGCAGGCGGTGCGCTTCATGCGTGCCCATCTCGACACCGACGTCAGCATCGCCGACGTGTGCGCGGCGACCCACGTCAGCCCGCGTACGCTGCAATACCATTTCGAGGAAAACCTGGGGATGGCGCCGCAACAATACCTGAAGATCCTGCGCCTGAACGCGGCGCGCCGCCTGCTGCGCCGCCTGTCGAGGCACGAGCCGTCGGCGCAGCGCCGGACCAGTATCGCGGACGTCGCCGCGCAATGCGGCTACGAGCACGCCAGCCGCTTCGCGGGCGATTACAAGCGCCTGTTCGGCACCCTGCCGTCGGAAACGCTGCGCGGCACGGCTGCCGAAGCCTGCGCGCAGGATTGATGCAACGGCACGCCGCCGGCGTGCCGCTTCGATGCCCGCTCAGCCGGGCTGCGCGGCAATCGCGAGACTGGTGGAACGGCGCACGTGACGTGACGGCTCCGCGCCGGCGCCCTGCACGTTCGACTCCAGCCTGAACTGTCCCACCAGCCGCACCAACTGGTCGGCCTCGCGCTGCAGCAGGTCGGCCGCACTGGCGGCTTCCTCGACGAGGGCGGCGTTCTGCTGCGTGATGCCGTCGATCTGGCCGATCGACTGGTTGATCTGGGCGAGGCCCGCGCTCTGTTCCGCGCTCGCCGCCGCGATCTCGGCGATCGTGGCCGTCACGCTGCGCACGCTCGACACGACCTCTTCCATCGTGGCCCCGGCCTCGGACACGCGCGCGCTGCCGGTGCCGACCTGGCTGACGGCGTCGCCGATCAGCAGCTTGATTTCCCTGGCCGCGGCCGCGCTGCGCTGCGCCAGGTTGCGCACTTCGCTCGCCACGACGGCGAATCCACGGCCCTGCTCGCCGGCGCGCGCCGCCTCGACCGCCGCATTCAGTGCGAGGATATTGGTCTGGAAGGCGATCCCGTCGATCACGGCGATGATGTCGACGATCTTGCGCGACGACGCATCGATCGACGCCATCGACGCCACGACCGACGACACGACTTCGCCCGCGCGGCCCGCGACTTCCGACGCGGCGACGGCAAGGCTGTCGGCGCTGCGCGCATTGTCGGCGTTCTGCTTCACGGTGCCCGTCAGTTCCTCGATGGCCGCCGCCGTCTCCTCGAGCGCGCTGGCCTGGCTTTCGGTGCGTGCCGACAGGTCGCTGTTGCCGCGGCGGATCTCGCCGCTGGCCGACGCGACGTCGCCCGAACTGCCGCGCACTTGCGCGAGCACATCGTGGATCTTGGCGACGAACCGGTTGAAGCTGTCCGAGATCGTCGCGAGTTCGTCGTTGCCCGTGACTTCGAGGCGACGTGTGAGGTCGGCATCGCCGCCGGCGAGATCGGTCATCGCAGCGCTCAAGGTACGCAGCGGCCGCGTCTGACGGTTCAGCACCACGACCAGCACGGCCGCCGCGGCCAGCGAGCACAGCGCCGCGACCAGCAGCGTATAGCGCACCAGCTCGCGCGACGACGCCGTGGCCACGCTCTGCGGGAACGACAGGCGCACGGCCCAGGGCGCCACACCGTGACGCAGGCGCAGCGGCTGGAGCAGATGGACGTTGCCTGCGCCGTCGTGGTATTCGTAAGGCTCGCCGGCACGTACGCGCGCGAGGCCCTCTGCCGGGATGTCGTCGGCGGCGCCGCCGTTGCGCGCGGCGTCCGGGTGGCTCGCGTACCTGCCGCCGTTCGAGACGAGTGCGAGGCGGCCTCCCTCCAGCACACGGATGCCGCCGAGGATGTCCCCGAGGTGCGACAACATCAGGTCCGCGCTCGCGACCCCCTGGAACCGGCCGTTGACCATGAGCGGGATGGACATCGTCGTCATGGCGACCTTGTGTCCATCCACGGGATACAGATACGGTTCGCTGAAATAGGGTTTGCCGGTATCGCGAGGCACGTTGTACACCTCGATCGCTTCCGACAGCACGGCGGGTTCGACATGCACCGTGCCGTCGGCGCCGCGCGAGAAATACGGCATGTAACGGCCCGTATCATCGTATTCCGGCTTCTTCCCGGCGAATTCCGCATCCTTGCCGTCCAGCGCATTCGGTTCCCACACGACCGCCGCCCCGACCAGGTCGTCGGAACCGAGCAGCATCCCCTTGACCAGCGTGCCCACCTGCGGGCGCGACAGGGCCAGGTCGGCGCCGCGGCTGCTGGCCATTGCGCCGGCGAGATTGTTCAGGCTGCCCAGGTTGTCGGCGAGCCGGCTCTCGACGGCATGCGCGGCTTCGCGCACGGAGGTTTGTGCCTGGCGCATGGCGGCCGCCTCGGCCTCGCCGCTGCTCTTGATGCCGATAAAAGTGGCTGTCACGCCCAGGCTCAATACCACGAGTGCCGTCGCGGTGGCGCAGATGCGCGCGTTGAGGGACAGTGCAAGGCCGCGCCGGGACGCGGAACGGATGGTGTGGATCATCGGATTCGTCCAGTAAGTGTTGACCGGAAAGGTGTCCGGCCGGTCGGCCTCGCGCCGGCCACCGGACGAGAGCAATACACGTCAGTTCTTCATGATCTTCACGGTCTGGATCGTCGTGAACTCTTCCAGGCCCTGCTTGCCGAACTCGACGCCGATGCCGGATTGCTTCACGCCGCCGAACGGCGCGTCCGGCTGCACCGCGCCATGGTCGTTGATCCACACGTTGCCGCATTCGAGGCGTTTGCCGATCTCGGCGGCGAGGGCAAGGTCGTTCGACCACACCGAGCCGCCCAGGCCGTTCGGATTGTCGTTCGCGAGCCGCACGGCTTCGTCGATATCCTTGTACTTGATGACCGGGAGGATCGGACCGAACTGCTCTTCGTCGACCAGGCGCGCGCCGTTCGACAGGCCCGCGACGATGGTCGGCTCGAAGAAATAGCCCTTGCCCGCACGGCGCTGCCCGCCGCTCAGGAAACGGCCGCCCCGCTCGCGCGCGTCGGCGGCAAGATTGGTCACGATGTCGAGCTGGGCACGGTTTTGCAGCGGGCCCAGTTCCGTCGACGGGTCCATGCCGTCGCCCACTTTCACGCCGCTCGCGATACGCGCCAGTTCGGCGCATACGTCGTCGTAGATGCTTTCGTGGACGTACAGCCGCTTCAGGCAGGCGCACGTCTGGCCGTTGTTGTGGAAGCCCACGCCGAACAGCTTCGGCGCCACCGTTTTCGGGTCGACGTCCGGCAGGACGATGCCCGCGTCGTTGCCGCCCAGTTCGAGCGTCAGGCGCTTGAGCGATGCCGCCGCGCTTTCCATGATGCGCTTGCCCGTGCGGGTGGAACCGGTGAAGACGATCTTGTTGATGTCCGGGTGGCGCGCGATCGCGGCGCCGACATCCGGACCGCCCATCACGAGATTCATGACGCCGGCGGGCAGGACTTCGTTGGCCAGTTCGACGAAACGGGCGGTGGCGACCGGCGTGTATTCCGACGGCTTCAGCACGACGGTATTGCCCGCGCGCAGGGCCGGGATCACGTGCCAGATCGCGATCAGGAGCGGCCAGTTCCAGGGCGTGATCGATGCCACCACCCCGAGCGCCTTGCGGTGCACTTCGATGCGCGCCACGTCGTTGTCCTGGATGACCTCGGGTTCCAGGTCGAAGTCGGCGGTCACGTGCGTCCACGCGACGGCGCCGCCGATCTCCATGCCGGAGCCGATGCCGTTCAGGCCGTTCATCGGCTTGCCGTTTTCGCGCGTCACCAGTTCCATCAGCTCGGGCATGTTGCGCTCGATGGTGCCCGCCAGCGCATGCAGCAGGCCCTTGCGTTCGGCGTCCGGGAGGGCGCTCCAGGCCGGAAACGCGGCACGCGCCGCGGCCACGGCGGCATCGACGTGTTCCGGCAGGCCCGTGTCGACGACGGCGAACGGCTCGCCCAGGGCCGGGTTGATCACCTCGAGCAATTGTTCGGTGCGCACAGCCTTGCCGTTGATATACATCGGATAGTGTTTCATAGAATTCTCCAGTGAGATGGCCTTCAGTCGAAGGCCATGGACGTTGTGGCCTCGCGCTAGTCGCGCAGCAGGCCCTGTTTCGAAAACGCCAGGACGCGCTGGTCGTCCAGCGGCAGGATGGCCGTGACGGGCTTGCCGTAGGTCTTCACCAGCTGCCAGCTGCGGCCCTCGTCGCGGCTGCGCAGCAACGCGCCGTTCAGTGCGCTGGCCCAGTACACCGGGCCGGCGCGGACGATGTGCGTGATGGAGGCCTCGGTCGGGGACGGCAGCGCATGCCAGGCGGTTCCGTCGGCAGTGGCGACCATTTTCCCGCGCAGGCCGGCGAGCACCGCGCCGCCCTGCCCCGCGGCGCCGCTCCAGAGCGACGCGAGGACGCCGGTCTTCTTGAACCGCCACGAGCGGCCCGCGTCGGCGGAGCCCAGCACCAGCCCCTGCTCGGCGGCGACATACAGCTTGCCGCCTTCACCTTCGAACAGGTGCATCAGGTTGATGTCTGCGCGCTTCTGTCCTTCGGGCGCCGGCAATGCGACCTTCGCCCACGTCTTGCCGCCGTCCGTCGTGGCCAGCATGAGCGACCACAGGCCGACGGCCCAGCCGTTGTCCTTGTCGCGGAAGTGAACGGAAAACAGCGGCTGGTCGACTTGCAGGTCCTGGTGTTGCAGGTCCCAGTGCTCGCCGCCGTCCGCCGTGTGCAGGATCGTGCTGCCATGTCCGACCGCCCAGCCGTTGCGCTCATCGGCGAACGACACCGCGGTCAGCGTGAGGTCCACCGGCACGCCGGCGGCCTGGCGGAACGTCGCACCGCCGTCGTCCGACAGCAGAATGCCGCCGTGCTCGCCGACCGTCACGATGCGCTTGCCGGCCGGTGCCGCGTCCAGGATCATCGAATGCAGGGCCGCGGCGCCGTGCCTGGCCGGGGCGACGACGACCCCGCCCTCGTTCGCCCGCACGGCGCCCGACACGGCCGCGACCAGCAATGCCGCGGCGCAGGCCGCGAATGTCATGGTTCTCATGTGTGTCCTCAATGTTGGAGTGCGGCGGAAACGCGGATCGGCTTACGGCGCGGGAACATGCGCTCGAGCAGTACGGCGAACGCCGGCAGCGCCGTCATCGCCATGACCAGGTTCACGATGAACATGAACGCCAGCAGCTTGCCCATGTCGGCCTGGAACTTCAGCGCCGAGAACGACCACGTCGCCACGCCGATCGCCAGCGTGATCGCGGTAAAGATCGTCGCCATGCCGATTTCCTGGATCGATTTCTCGAGCGCCACCGCGATCGATTCGCCCGCGGCCAGGTGCATCTGCAGGCGGTTGTAGATGTAGAACGCGTAGTCGACGCCGATACCCACGGCCAGCACCATCACGGGCAGGGTCGCGACGGTCAGGCCGATCTCGAGCTTCTTCATGAACGCGTAGCCGATGAAAGTCGCCACCGTCAGCGGCAGGCAGCAGGCCACGACGGCGCGCAAGTCGCGGTACACGACGAACACGAGGATGATGATCGCGGCGTACACGTACAGCATCATCGGCAGTTCCGACTTCTCGACCTCGTCGTTGACGGCCGCGATCACGCCGGCGTTGCCGGACGCGAGGCGCACGTGCAGGCCGGGAAGCTTGTTGGCGTCGCGATATTGCTTGACCGCGGCAATGACGCCGTTGATGGTCGACGCCTTGTGGTCGGTGAGGTACAGGTGCGTGGCCAGCATGCTGCAGTCCTTCGACAGGAAGCCGCGCACGCGGCCGATCTCCACGGCCAGCGCCGAGTAGTTGGCGGCGTCGAGCGGCACCACCCACATGCGCGGGTTGCCTTCGTTGTAGCCCTCGTTATAGGTCTTGATCTGGTCGGCGAACGAGCTCACCGACAGCACGCCCGGCACATTGCGCATGGCGCCGTCGAAGCCGTCCTGGTAGCGGCCGTAGTTCACGTTCTCGCAGGAGTTCGCGGGGGTCTCGAGGACGACGGTCATCCAGTCGAGGCCCGTGGCGTAGTTGGCGGCGATCGATTTCGCGTCCTGGTTGAAGCGCGCGTCCTCGCGCAGTTCCGGCGCACCCGGCTGCAGCGTGCCGACCAGCCGGTCGCGGCTGTACCACACCGAGCCGGCGAATACCACGAGCGTCAGGCAGACGATCACCCTGGCGACCGTGGGATCGGCCGCCCGTCCCAGCACGCGCAGCCAGCGGCCGCGGCTGACCTGGTTGCGCAGCGCCGACGTGGCGTACGCGGCGCCGACCTTCATCAGCGACGCCGCCAGCGGCAGCATCACGAGGTTCGTCACGATCTTGTAGCCGACGCCGATCGACGCCGTGATCGCCAGTTCCTTGACCATCGGAATCGGGATCAACACCAGCGTGACGAACGAGACGAACGCCGTGATCAGGGCGAGCACGCCCGGGACCAGCAGGCCGCGGAAGCTGTCCCGTGCCGCCTGCTCGCAGGTCTTGCCCTCGGCGATGCCGCGCACGATGTAGTTGATCTGCTGGACGCCGTGCGACACGCCGATCGCGAACACGAGGAACGGCACGAGGACGGCCAGCGGGTCGAGGCCGTAGCCGAGCAGGTACAGGGTGCCGAACTGCCACACGAGCGACGTCAGCGAGCATGCGACCGGCAGCAGCGTGAAGCTGATGGAGCGGCTGTACCAGTAGACGGCGAGCGTCGTCAGCACGAGCGCGACGAGGCAGAATTTGATGACGCCGGCCGCGCCGTCGGCGATGTCGCCGATCTGCTTGGCGAAGCCGATGATCTGCACTTCGAAATCCGCATCTTCGTATTTCTTGCGCAATTGTTCGAGTGCGAGGTTGTAGCTCAGGTAGTCGACCTTGTTGCCCTGCGCGTCGAATTCGTTGATCTCGGCCGAGACCATGGCGCTGTCCTGGCTGTTCGATACCAAGGTGCCGACGAAGCCGCCGTTGCTGGTGGCGTTGCGGATCTGCGCGATCGTGTCGGGCGTCAGGCTCGACGCCGTCACGTTCCCGGGAATGACGGGTTCGGCGCGGAAGCCCTCTTCCGTGATTTCGTTGACGAACGTGTTCGGCGTCCACAGCGATTGCACGCCGAGGCGGTTGATGTTCGGCAGGAACATCACCGATTGCGTCAGGTCGTTGAGGCGCGCGAGTCCCTTGGCCGTCCAGATCGTGCCATGCCGGGCACGGAGCACGATGTTGAGGCGGTTCGCGCCGATGACGTCGTTCTTGTACTTGTTGAAGGTTTCGATGTATTCGTGGTGGGTCGGCATCTGCTTTTCGAAGCCGGCATCCATGCGCAGCCTGAAGGCGAAGACCGACATCGCGACGGTGAACAGCATCAGCACGACGAGGATCGGGATCCGGACGCGGAACACGAACCGTTCGAACCGCGCCAGACTGAAGAATTTCGGAGGGTTTGCCATTTCTTTACCTGCGGATTGATCACCGGCCAGGCCGCCGGTCGGAACCTGCGGCCTGGCCGGTGCGGATCAGAAGTTGCGGGACACCGTCGCGCCGAAGAAGCCGCGGTCGCGCAGCGGCTGGTCGAAGATCGAACCGCCGCCCCAGAAGCGCGCGTAGTTGACGCTGACCTGCCACTTCGCCGGATTCTGGATGAAGTTGACGATCAGGTTCGCGGACTTCGCACCCTGCATGAACGTGCCCATCGCATTCGGCGTGCGGCCCTTCACGGCCTGGAAGAAATAGATCTCAGGAACGACCTGCCATCCCGGGACCAGCTTGCCGTCGTAGACCCAGCTGAAGTCCAGGTTGTAGCCGTACGAGGTCGCGGTACCGACTGCGGCCGGTGCGCCGGCGCCCGTTGCGGCGACCTCCGCCGCGGTGCCGTAGCCATACCCCCAGTTGCCCGCGGCGACGGGGATGCCGTCGTACTGTGCCTGCAGGTGCGGGAAGCGGATCGCGACCGCCTCGGCCATGAACGTCGCCGTGTCGGCCCCCAGCAGATTCAGGATGGCCCCTTGATCGCTCGGGGTCAGGCTCAGGGTGCCGGTCAGGTGGAACTGGTATTTTTTCTCTTCGACATAGCAGTTCCCGTTCGCCAGGCACGTGCGGGCGCCGGTCACCGCCGTCTGCGACGTCGCGCCCAGACCCGGCGCCGAACTGTTCAGGCTGACGGCGTCGCGCGGACGATACGACAATTCGGTACCGATCGCCCAGTTCCCCAGCGGGAAATTGGCACTGATGCCGAACAGCTTGCGGTCTTCGAGGTAACGGTAGGCGAGGCCGGACGGCGTGGCCACCGACGTCGTGATGACGGGCGACTTGTCGTGGTAGCGCATCGCGTACAGCCCGAGGTTGAGCGCCGTGCCTTCCGGCTGGTAACGCAGTGCGACGCCGTATTGCCCGCTCTTGCGCGGCTTGCCGATCTCGGCGATGCCGTAGTCTTCCGCGCCCTTGCCGACCGCAGCGGTCGACCAGTAGCTGCCCACCGGCGCGAAATAGTTGCCGTTCCAGCCGTGCTGGACGTAGCCATCGATCGACAGGCCGCTGCCGAGTCCGGTCGAAAAGTCGATCATCGGCGCCGGCAGCACCGCTTCCTTCAGTTGCGTGCCGGGCTGGGCCAGGCGCAGCAGGTCGAGGCTGTTGGTCTGGTTCAGGCCGCCGGGCAGGAACATGCTCTCGCCCCAGTTCAGCACCTGGTTGCCGACCCGGACGCGCGCGCGCTGCTCGCCGATCTCGAACCCCTTGCTGACCCAGAAGTCGAGCAGGCGTTCCTTGTCGTGCAGGTCCTGTTCCGCGTTGGCGGGGATCGGCTGCGTGCTGCCCAGGGCGCTCAGGTTGCCCGTCGTGTGCGTCGCCGCAAAATCGCGCAGCCAGCTGACCCGCGCCAGGAACTTCACGTCGTCCGGGAAATTCAACAGCAGCTCGTGGGTGCCCTTCAGGTAAGTCGTGAAGCGGTCGTTCTTGTCGTAGTTCAGGTTGCCCTGGTCGTTATAGCCCGACACGGCGTCGGTGCAACCGGGACCGGCCGTCGGTCCCGTGGGGGCGACCGGATTGCCCGCGACGCTGCCGATGACGCCGGCGCAGGCCCGGTTCTGCGCACGGAATCCCATGCCGAACGTGATCGTCGAATCGAAATTGCCGGACACGGTCTGGCCTTCGAACGTCATCGCATTCGCCGTGCCTGCGCACAGGGCGAATGCCGCGAGCGCCACCGATTTGTAATTATTCTTCATGTTCTGTCTCCTTGCGATCAACGCTCGCTGATGGCGCGCAGGTTGTCGGCGCTATAGAAGCTGGCCTTGTAGCGTGGGCTGGTCTTCGGGTCGGTCGCATACTGGATGTCCTTGCCCGCGCCCACCGAGTGCACGTCGACCAGGTAACGGCCTTCGGCGAGGTTGTATTCGGCGAAGGCGGAGGCATCGCACGTGCCGGTTTCCGCAACCGGGATCAGGTGACCCTCGCGATGCTTCCACAGCTTGCCCTGGGCGTCGTAGTCGTCCGCCAGCAGCAGGTTCCAGCTGTCCTCGTCCACGTAGAACGTGCGCTTCGGTGCGAGGTGGCGGGTGCCCGGCTTGACGGTGGCCTCGACCACGTACATCCGGTGCAGTTCGTAGCGGCGCGCGCCCTCGGCGACGCTGTCGTCATGCAGGACGTCCTCGAGCTTGGCCTTGAAGTTGTACAGTCCGAACGAACCGTACGGCACATAGACCTCCTTCTTGCCGACCAGCTTCCAGTCGAAACGGTCCAGGCTGCCGCTGAAGACGTAGGGTTCGTCCATCGTGTACTGGTTTTCCATGCCGATCTGCGGCGCATCGTAGGCATAGCTCGGCATGCGGCGCACGCGGCGCTGGCCGGGGAAGTAGTAGAACGTCTCGGTGCCCGGCTTGTCGAGGAAATAGGTGATCGACAGCGCCTGGCCGGCCAGCGCTGTCGGCGCGACGTACGCGTAATACGTGTAGAACTCGACCTGCGGCAGCGTGCTCAGGGCCGTGCTGCCCTTCGCGCCCCATGGATAGAACACGGTCTGTTCGCTGACCGCCTTGATCCACTCGCTGGCGCCCTTGCGCGGCGACACCGACGTCGTGTTTTTCTTGTACTCGACCGCCACGCCGCGATAGCGCATCTTCGAGTTCAGCATGACTTCCACACCGTTCTTGGGGAACGGGAACGGAATGCCCGGCACCACGGCGTCGCCCAGCGTCTGGCCGTCGGCGCCGAGTTTCGCCGCGCCGCCCGCGTTCTTCTTCGTGTTCTCCACCACGAAGTCGGGCGCGCTGCAGTAGCGGTGCGTCGGGTACACATCCATCTTGTAGCCCTTGACCTTCTTGATCAGGGCGGCCTGGCCCGGCGTCAGCTTGTCCGCGTACTTGTCGACGTTGCTCGCATCGATGACGACCGCGGGCTTCTCGTCCTTGTACTTGAAGGCGTCCTTGCGATATTCACCGTAGTGCCAGCTGTTCGACACCACGTTTTCGCCGGTCCACGCGGGGATGTCGCCTTTCGCGGCCTTCTCGGCGCCGCCGAGCGGGGTCAGCGTCGTGCCGATGTCCTGCGGCGACGCCGCCCATGCGCTACCGACCGCCATTGCCACCAGAATTCCGATCAAACCTGATTGCTTGTTCATTTGTCTCACTCCAAGTTAAAAGTCACGATGCCGTCGAATCGATGGATATGCCGTGCCGTTTCCGCTTCCTGGCGACTCATGCCGGATGCGAAAAAATGCCCGTGCGCGAGCACGGGCCAAGAGGCAAGCAAGCCTTCTGTCGAACCCATTCGAGAGGTTCATGTTCATCAAAACGCGTGCCGGACGCCGACGATCAGCGCGCGCGGATCCTCGCCCCGGGCGACGGCGAATGCCGGCCCGGTATTGCCGTTGATGCCGAACTGCGCCCCCGCGTCGTTGCGGATATGCGCCGCACCGGCGTACACCATCGTCCGCTTGCTGAGGTTGTAGTCGTAGCGCAGGCTGTACGCCGCGGCGTTGCCGTTCACCACGCTGCGCGCGCGATACCAGCCCGCGTCGATCAGCAGCGCGCCGGGGCCGATCGGCACCAGTGCGCCGACCTCGAGCGCATTGCTGGCGGCGACGTCGGCATCGTCGCGCCTTGCCTGCGCCAGCACGCCCAGCTTCACGGCGTCGAAGCGGTAGCTGGCGCCGGCCGCGTAGAACCGGTCCGTGTTCGCCTGCGTCGTCCTGCGCTCTTCATAGGAGGCGCCCGCCGAGAAGCGGCCGGCGTCGTACTGCAGCGAGGCGCTGTGGATGTTGCCGACATGGGAGCCGCCCGGCAGCGTCGTGTTCTCGCCGAGGACGTAGAACACACGTCCCTTCAGCCCGCCGAACGACGGCGAGACATAGCTGATCGAGTTGTTGACGCGCAGCGGAGAATTGTCGGTAAAGTAGTTCGATGCATTCCCCCACGCCATGCCGCCGCCGAGGCCGTAGGTGATGATCGTGAAGAAGTTCGGCGAATACTGGCGCCCGACGGTCAGGTCGCCGGCACGCGTGCTCACGCCGACCCACGACTGGCGGCCGAACAGCACACCGCCCTGCCCGGACGTCCCGTCGTCGACGTTGATGCCCGCTTCGAGCAGGAAAATCGCCTTCAGGCCGTCGCCCAGGTCTTCGCTGCCGCGGAATCCCAGGCGCGATCCGGAGATCGCCCCACTCTGGACACGGACCGCGCCGCGGTCGCCGGCGTGGCTGGCGTCGACGTAGGTGTCGAGGATGCCGAATACGGTGACATTGCTTTGCGCGCGCGCCGGCGCACCGGCGGCCAGCGCCGCCAGTACGGCCAACGCGAGGCGGTTTGCGCTCATGCCCACGTTCGTTTGCTTGAACCCGTTCATGCCCGCTCCTCGCCCTTGCGGCTCGCCGCGACCATGACACACGCGCTCACCACGAGCAGCACGGCCAGGCCGAGCAGCGCACCATCCATGCTGCCGGTCAGGGACTTGACCTGGCCGATGGCCCACGGCGTGACGATGCCCGCGCTGGTGCCGATGCTGCTGATCACGCCGATGCCGGCGGCACGCGCCTCGGGTGCGAGCCGGGAAGTCGGCACCGCCCAGAAGATCGGCAGGCCGGAAAACAGGGTCACCGCCGCCAGGGCGAGCAAGCCGAGGGCAACCGGCAGGCTGCCCGGATGCGTCGTCAGCGCCGCCAGCGCCAGCGCGGCCGTGACCACGCATCCGGCGAAAAACGCGGGGTGACGCCCGGTGCGGTCGGCCGCCCGCGCCACCAGCAGCACGCCTACCGCGCCGATCGCGTTCGGAATGACGGAATACAGGCTGACCATCATGACGTCCTTGACGCCGAAGTCGCGGATCATCAGCGGCATCCAGAACGCCAGCATCAATGCGGCGCCGGTCAGCGCGAAGTACGGGAACGCGAACAGGTAGACGCGCGGGTCGCGCAGGCATGCGGCCAGGCCGCTGCCCGAGCCGCCATGCCCGGCGCGCGTTCCCTGGTCCAGGTTGGCCGCGATGCGGCTCTTTTCCGCAGCGCTCAGCCAGGAGGCGTCTTCCGGATAATCCTGCAGGTAGAAATACGCGACCACGGCCAGCACGAGCGCCGGCGAGCCTTCGATGGCGAACATCCACTGCCAGCCCTTGAGGCCGAGGACGCCGGCCATGTCGCGCATGATCCAGCCGGACAGCAGCCCGCCGAGCACGCCGGCCACCGCGACCCCCGCGAAGAAATACGACAGCACCGACGCGCGGCGCAGCGGCGGATACCAGTAGGTCAGGTACAGCACGATACCCGGGAAGAAGCCGGCTTCGAACATGCCGAGCATGAAGCGCAGGCCATAGAAGTGCGCCGGCGTGGAGATGAACATCATGCCGACCGACGCCGCGCCCCACAACAGCATGATGCGCACGAAGGTCTTGCGGGCGCCGAACTTCGCCAGCAGCAGGTTGCTGGGCACTTCGAACAGGACGTAGCCGATGTAGAACACGGCCGCGCCCAGGCCGTACATGGCATCCGAAAAGCCCAGGTCCTGCTTCAACTGGAGCTGGGCGAATCCGATGTTGATGCGGTCCAGGAAGGACACCACATAGCAGAGGAACAGAAAGGGAATGAGGCGGCGCGATACCTTGCGGTACAGCGCATCGTCCGCATTGCGGACAGCGGCCGGCCGGATTGCGTCCGGACCCGTGGTGGCGTCGTACATGCTTGTCTCCATTGTGATTTGGCTGCCGCCGGATGGCGGCGCCCGGCCCTGTTTTTACGGGCTCGTTGTTTGTCATGCATCGCTGCGGCGACCCCGGGGGGATCGCCCGGCTCACCCCAGGAAGGTGCGCAGCAGGCCGGTAAAGTTGTCGGCGTCTTCGACGTTCGACAGGTGCGACCCGTCGACGACGGCGAGACGCGATCCCGCAATGCGTTCCCGCATGAATTCCCCATCCGCGACGGTCGTGACCGGATCGTGGCGCCCCGCGATCAGCAAGGTCGGCACGCGGATCGCGCGGATGTCGTCGCGCAGGTCGGCCGCCGCCAGCGCGAGGCAGCATGCCGCGTAGCCTGCGGGCGGGCACAGGCGCAGTTCGTCGATCAGCACGTCGGTCAGCGCCGGCGAGCGGCGGCAAAATGCATCGGTAAACCAGCGTCCGCGCGCGCCCTCGGCCACGCCGTCCATGCCCGAGGACATGACCAGGTTCGCCCGCTCCGTCCAGCCGGTTGCCGAGCCGATCCGGGCCGCGCTGTTGGCGACGACGAGGCGCTGGATACGGTCGGCCGCATGGACGCCCAGCCACAGGCCGGTGAGGCCGCCCATCGAAATGCCGCAGAAGCCGGCGCGTTCGATGCCGAGGCCGTCCAGCAGGCGCACCACGTCGCCGCCAAGCTGGTCCAGCGTATAACCGTCGCCGGTATCGGCACCGGCGCCCGAGCTGCCGTGCCCGCGCGTGTCATAGCGCAGGACGCGATACCTGCGCGACAGCGCGTCGATCTGGCTGTTCCACATGCACATCGTCGTGCCCAGCGAATTGGACAGCACGAGGACCGGCGCGTCCGCCGGGCCGTCGAGCGTGTAGGCGATCTGGTCCTGCCCTGGATTCAATATTGCGGTCTTGCCCATCCTGGTCTCCCTTGCCGGTTGCTCGTGGCGGCTCAGCGGTCGTCGTCATGGATCGACGAAGGATGGCGGCACAGCGCCTCGACGTCGATGTCCATGTAGGGGAACAACGGCAGCGACATCAACGTGTCGTGCAGCTCGGTGCTGTCGGCCACGTCGAAGATGCTCACGTTGGCGTAGCGTCCGGCCACGCGCCACAGGTGGCGCCATTTGCCGCTGCGCTGCAGGTCCTGGGCCAGCGCACGTTCGGCGGCCTTCAGCCGGTCGGCCTCTTCGCGCGGCATCGTGTGTGGGAGGCGAACATTCATGCTGACTTTGAATAACATCGTGCTTCTCTTTCTCGTTGGTCAGTGCTGCTGGCGTTGCAGGAACGCCAGGCGGTCTTCGTCCAGCTCGATGCCGAGGCCCGGACCGGCCGGCAGCTGCAGTTCGAAGTCGCGGTACTGGAGCGGCGTGCGCAGGATCTCTTCGGTCAGCAGCAGCGGGCCGAACAGTTCGGTGCCCCACGCCAGTTCGGGGAACGTGGCGAACAGCTGGGCGGAGGCGATCGTGCCGACGGCGCCTTCGAGCATCGTGCCGCCGTACAGGCCGATGTTCGCGGACTCGGCGATCGCGGCCACCTGCTGCGCGCCGCGCAGGCCGCCGGACTGCGTGATCTTGATGGCGTAGACGTCCGCTGCGCGCGACTCGGCGATGCGGAACGCGTCCAGCGGGCCATGCAGCGCCTCGTCGGCCATCAGCGGAATGCGGTTCATGGTGCGCAGCCGGCGCATGCCTTCGATATCGTGCGCGGCGATCGGTTGTTCGACGAGGTCGACGCCGGCGTCCTGCAGCATGCCCATGCCGAGCATCGCGTCGGTTTCGCTCCAGGCCTGGTTCACGTCCACGCGCACGCTCGCGCGGTCGCCGAGGGCGCGCTTGATCGCCGCGACGTGGGCCACGTCGGCACGCACGTCGCGCGCACCGATCTTCAGTTTGAACACGCGGTGGCGCCGGATGTCGAGCATGTGTTCCGCCTCGGCGATGTCGCGTGCCGTGTCGCCGCTGGCCAGGGTCCATGCCACCGGCAGGCTGTCGCGCACGCGGCCGCCGAACAGGTCGGACAGCGGCACGCCGAGCCGGCGCGCCTGGCCGTCGTACAGCGCGGTCTCGATGGCGCACAGCGCGAAGCGGTTGCCCTGCAGGTGCGAACGCAGCGCGAACATGCGGGCGTTCGGGCTGGTGGCGTCGGTGCCGACGAGCACCGGCGTCATGTACGTGTCGATATTGGTACGGATGCTTTCGGGGCTCTCTTCCCCGTATGCCAGGCCGCCGATGGTGGTGGCTTCGCCCCAGCCGACGATCCCGTCGCTGGCGCGGATACGGACCAGCACGAGCTTCTGGCGGCGCATGGTGGCAACGGACAGCTGGTGCGGGCGGATGGTCGGAAGGTCGAGCAGGAGTACGTCGACGCTCTCGATCTTGATGGAAGTCTCGCTCATTGAATCCTCGGGTCTGTTTCGATCAATCATAGGAACAAGCCGACATGCCGTCCAAGACCGATTGGGGCAAGTCGCATACCTCCAAGGTATAAAGCCGCGCAAAAAAAGACCCGCACGAAGCGGGTCTGCAAGGCCGGTCGGACCGGAGGAGACATCAGGGAATCATGGGGTTACAGCGGCATCGCGGCCGCCCGCGCCCATTCCACGATGCGCGGCGCGGGGTCGGGCGTCGCCACCGCTCGCGCCGTCGTATGGATGGCCAGCGGGAGGAGCGTTTCGGCCATCGCGCGGAAGCGCGCGAGGACGTCGCCCGCATCGCCGCGCCGGAAATTCATGATGACCGGCGACACCGCCTCTTCCGCCGCGACGCGCCGGAAGACCACGCTGCCGCGCCTGCCCTGGCAGGCCGACGCGGGCACCAGTGCGACGCCGATCCCGGCGGCGACGAGACCGAGTGCGGTCTGCATCTCGTTCGCCTCGCGCACGGTTGCCGGGCGCACACCGCGCCGTGCGAACAGGTCGAGGACCTGGTCGGCGTAGCCGGGCCGCGGCCGCGCGGGATAGACGACCAGCGGATCCGCGGCGAGATCGTCGAGGTCGACGACCTCGGCGTCCGCATGGGGGTGCGTGCACGGCAGCGCCGCCAGCAGCGGCTCGCGCAGCAAGGTGACGCATTCGATATCCGGGTCGTCGATCGGCAACCGGCCGAAGCCCACGTCGATCCGGCCAAGCTTGAGCGCCGCCGCCTGCTCCATCGTCATGAGTTCGGTGAAGCCGGTTTCCACACCGGGCTCGGCCTGCCGGAACTGGCGGATCAGGTCGGGCAGGAGCCCGCACATGACGGACGGGACGAAACCGATGCCGAACCAGACGCGCTGGTTGCGGGCGAGGCGGCGGGTGCCCTCCTCGATCTCGCGCAGCCGGGACAGCACCTGGTACGTCTGCTCGTAGAAAAATTTGCCGGCAACCGTCAGGGCGATGGGACGCGACTCGCGATCGATCAGCTCGGCACCGAGCAACTCCTCGAGCTGGCGGATCTGCCGGCTGAGCGGAGGCTGCGCGATGTGCAGGCGTTCGGCCGCGCGGCTGAAACTCAGCGTCTCCGCCACCGCATGAAAATACTTCAGATGGCGAAGTTCCATCGCGTCCTCCTAGTTGTGGGACACCAGCGCCGCGCGGCCAATGCCGCGGCCCAGCGCCCTGGCGGTCAGGCCGCCGAGACCGAAGTCCTCGTTGGGCAGGTCCTGGATGAACACCCGTACCGAGCCGGGCGCGACGTCGATCGCCGCGGCGGCGGCAGTCAGCTTCTCGACAAGGCGCACTTTCTGCGCGTCGGTGCGCCCCGCGATGAGGAATGCCTGCAGGACGGCACGCGGCGCCGTGCCCGCCCTGGCGGCCTTGCCGGCGATGCCGAAGTGCGCGCGGGGTATCTCGTTGAGCAGCACGCAGACGGAATCGATGGGCGCATCCAGCGCGGCGACCACGGCGTCCGTCAGCACTTCGATCAGCCGCGCCTTCTGGCCGTCGGCGTGGCCTTCCATGATGTGGGCTTGTATGGTTGGCATCACATTCTCCCGGTCAGCGCATGAACAGGCCGCCGTTGATATCCCAGCAGGCGCCTGTCACCGAACCCGCTTCATGCGCGGCGAGCAGCACGACCGCGTCGGCGATGAAGCCGGCGTCGCCGAGCGTGCGCACGGGGATCGTCTGGATCACGGCGGCCAGCTTTTCCGCCGGCACGCTCTCGTGCACGATCGGCAGGTCCAGCGGCCCCGGCGAGATCGCATTGACGGTCACGCCCTGGGCCGCCAGTTCGCGGGCGAACACCTTGGTCAGCGTCAGCACGCCACCCTTGGCCGCCGCATAATGGGCGCCGGTCGCGGTGCCGCCGGTCTGTCCGGCCAGCGACGCGATATTGACGATACGCCCTTGACCGCGCGCGGCGAACGCCTTGCCGAACACCTGGCACGCCAGGAACACGCTGCGCAGGTTGACCTGCACGACCGCGTCGAACTCCTCCGGGCTGATGTCCATCAGGGCGGCCACGCGCGACTGGCCGGCATTGTTGACCAGCACGTCGGCACCGCCCCAATGTTCGTCCAGCAGCCTGTCGGCGGCTTCGAAGTCGGCCTTGTTGCGCACGTCGAGGCGCAATGCCATGGCGCTCTCGCCGCTGCCGTCGAGGCTGCGCGCGACGCCCTGCGCCGCCTCGACGTCCAGGTCGCCGAGCGCGACCCGGTATCCGGCCGCGTGCAGGCGACGGGCGACCAGTTCGCCCAGGCCGCGCGCCGCGCCGGTGACCAGCGCGACTCTGTGATTGGCGGCCATCGGTCAGCCTCCCTGGATGATGAGGGCGCGGCCGACGCGGGCCTCGATCTTGCCGTACTTCCAGAGGCGGAATTCGCCGACTTTCACCGTACGGAACAGGTTGCACGCGGCGACGACGGTGTCGAGATCGACCACGTCGGCCATGATGTACACGGTCCACGGCCAGGATGCCGAGCTGCCGACCATCGTGCGGTCGTCGTCCATCGTGCCGAGGATCGTGACGCCCGGCATGGCGTTCATGGCGCTCATCATCTCGCCATAGCCTTTCCAGACGGCGCCGATGTCGCTTTCCGGCAGGTCGAAGAAGTTTTGCGTGACGCCGATGCAGAACAGGACGCGCAGCGGATCTTTTTGGGTATCGGACATATTGTCTCCAGTGTGTTGCTTGATTGATCAGAGGAAGCCGGGCATCGGCGGCACGCCCAGGGCGACGGCGCCGGCGCCGTCATAGATGCCTTCGCCGAGGAACGCGTGCTGGCGCACGACGGCCGCGTCGCGCAGGTAGCGCTGCAGCGGATGGCTGTTGTAGATCGCCGTGGTGCCGGCCAGGCCGTACATCTGCTGCACGACCCAGTCACCCGCGCGGGCGGCGTCGACGGCGGCCAGGCGCAGCGCTGCGACCTGCTCCGGCGTCACCGCATTGCCGGCGAGGATGGACGCGTACACTTCGCCCGTGATGTCGTAGAAGAAGCCGCGCGCGGCGCGCAGGCGGGCCTCGGCCTTGGCGACCTCGATGCGGACATAGGAGCGGTCGGCCAGCTTGGGCGCGCCCGTGATGGCGACCCGGCCGCCCGCCATGTTGGTGATTTCCTCGATGGCGGCGCGGGCGATGCCCAGGTTGACGACGGCCAGCACCTGCGCGGCGTAGGCGATGGTCGGATAGCGGTACAGCGGTTCGTCGATGTTGGACTCGCCGCCGCGGATGAAGGTCCAGTCTTCGGACACGAACTGCGACGTCACCTTGAGGTCGTGGCTGCCGGTGCCGCACAGGCCCATCACGTCCCAGTTGTCGATGATGTCGACCTGGTTGGGAGGCAGCACGGCGGTGCGCGGCTTGCCGCCCGGCTGGCCCGGGGTGCCGGTGCCGATGCCGACGCCCAGCAGGTCCGCGCCCTTGCAGCCGCTGGCGAACTTCCACGTGCCGTTGACCATGTAGCCGCCGTCCACCGGCGTGGCCGGCTGGATCGGGAACAGGCCGCCGGCGAACACGAGGTCCGGGCTGTCGCGGTACATCTGCGCCTGGGTCGCCTTCGGCAGCGCGGCCAGGTAGACCGAGGCGGAACCGAAGCTGGCCACCCAGCCGACCGAACCGTCGGCCTGCGAGATGCGCTCGACCAGGGCGAGGAAATCGCTCGGGCTCATGCCGCTGCCGCCGAAGCAGACCGGCGTGGCGGCGCGGTAGACGCCCTGCTGCTTCAGGCGATCGATGATGTCGCGCGGCACGTGGCGCAAGGTGGTGAATTCGGCGTGGCGTGCGCGAATGTCTGCCAGCAGCTGATCGAGCGATTCGGTAGGGGTGTGGCCGGCGCGGGCGGGCGCGGCCTCGGCTTGCATTGCGAGCATTGTTGTCTCCGTTGGGTTCGGTTGCCCGGTGGGCATTGGAATAGCGTTGCACCAGTGTAGGCAGGCCCTTGATGTGGTTCAATTCGCGGGATTTCGGTTTTGCTAGGCGAAATCCCGCCCACGCCTAAAGAAACTACGTAGTGCCCGATTCCGCCACCCGGCGCGACCGTATAATCGGCCGGACTGGAATGAAAAGGCATGCCGATGGCGCAGTTCGAACCCGACGATTTCAAACGGATGGCCGACGCCATGTCGTCCTGCATCATCGTGCACGACGCGGCCACCAAGGCCATCCTGTGGGCCAACCCCGCGGCATGCGCCGTGCTCGGCTTCACGCTCGACGAGCTGTTGCCGCTGAAGGCGCCCGACATGAGCGGCCGGGCGGCGCAGTACGGGCGCGACGTCGGCCTGCGCTGGCTGCAGGGTGCGGTCGAGCGCGGGATCAACGTCATCGAATGGTGCTACCGCGCCAAGAACGGCGAGGAGATCATGTCGGAAGCGATCGCCACGCTCGTGCACCTGGCCCGGGGCGATGTGGTCATGGTCCAGTTCCGCGACATCGCGCGCGAGGAACAGGCGCGGCGCGAAATGAAGCGGCTGGAAAGCCGCCTCACGGAATTCATGCAGGACTCGGACGAAGGTGTCGCCGTGCTGGGCGCGGACAGCCGCTTCGACTACCTGAGCACGACGGGCCGCAAGCTGCTGGGCCTCGCTCCGGCCACCGGTGCCACCCTGCCCCATCTCGCGACCCTGTGTACGCCGGAGACGCGGCGCGAACTGGCGCAGATCCAGGCGCTGGCGCTGCCGCACGGCCCGGCGCTGCAGTTCGTCTTCGAGACCGAGCAGGCGACCGGTGCCCGCCGCTGGTTCCAGGCCAGTTGCCGCCATATCGACATCGAAGGCGACCTGCGCGGCCACCTGCTGCATTTCCGCGACATCACGGCACAGGTCGAGGCGGACCAGGCACGCCGCGACCAGCAGGCCGCGCTGGAATACCTCGCGCGCCACAATGCGATGGGCGAAATGGCCGGTGCGATCGCACACGAGCTGAGCCAGCCGCTGGCGGCGATCCGCAATTACCTGCAGGGCTCGCTTCTACGCCTGCGGAGCAGCGAGGCCACCCGCGAGGGGATCGGCGCCGGGCTCGAAGCGGCGGCGCGCCAGGTCGACCACGCCAGCGCCATCATCAAGAGCGTCCGCGACTATGTCGTGAAACTCGAACAGACCGAGGCGCCGGCCGACCTGAACGGCATCCTCGCCGATACGCGCTACTTCATCGAATTGAAGGCGGAAGAAGCCGGCGTCCGCCTGGCGTTCTCGTTCGCGCCGGATCCGCTGATGGTCAGCTGCGAAAAGGTGTTGATCGGCCAGGTCGTCCTGAACCTCGCGTTCAACGCCATCGAGGAAATGCAGCGCCTTCCCGAGCCACGCCGGCTGGTGCGTATCGGGACCGCACGCGACGGGGACAAGGCGTACGTGTCCGTCCAGGACCAGGGCAACGGCATCGACGCCGCGCTGCACGAACGCCTGTTCGACGGTTTCTTCACGTCTAAGGTCAGCGGCAACGGCATCGGCCTGGCGCTGTGCAAGAACATCATCGGCCGGCACCGCGGGGACATCTGGGCCGAGGCGGCGCCCGGCGGGGGCGCGCTGTTCCAGTTCTCGCTGCCGCTGCTGCCCGGTCAGGAATTGCGCCCGTAACGCTGCAACAGGTCGAGCACGAGCTGGCGCAGCCACGCGTTCGCCCGGTCGTCCTCGAACTCCGCGTGCCAGTGCAGCATCACGTCGACCGTCGGCAACGCGACCGGCAATGCAAAGATCCGGAACTGCCCGGCCGCATTGAACAGCTTCGCGATCCGCAGCGGCAGCGTCGCGGCGAGGTCGGATTGCAGCAGGATCAGCGGCAGCACGGAAAAGTGCGGAATCTCGAGCGCCACGTGGCGCTCGACGCCCATTTCCAATAATGCCTGCGCCACCTGGCTGTGGCTGCTTTCGGCCGACCGCACCTGCACGTGCGACAGTGCCTGGAATGCCTCCAGCGATAACGTGTCCTGCGCCGGCAACCCCGTGCGCGTGCGCGTCAGGCAGCAGTACGACTCGCTGAACAGCAGCGCATGGCGCGTCGACGCCGCCAATGCCGGCAGGTTGCCGATCGCGAAATCGAGGCGGCCCGTGCGCAACGCGTCCACGATGTCGTCCTGCGGCACCTGCTCGACTTTCAGCAGCACCCGTGGCGCGAGCACGCGCAACTGTTCGCAGATCGCTGGCAAAAACACCATCTCCGCCACGTCCGTCATCGACACGCGGAACGTCCGGTTGCTCTCGGCCGGGTCGAATCCGCCCGCGAACCGCAACGCATCCTGCACGGCCTGCAGCGCGCGGCCGATCGGCTTGGCCAGTTCCAGCGCCGTCGGCGTCGGCTGCATGCCGTCGCGCGTGCGCACGAACAACGGATCCCCGAACAGCTCGCGCAGGCGGTTCACGGCATAGCTGACGGCCGGCTGCGACAAATGCAACCGGTTGCCCGCCAGGGTCAGGCTGCGTTCTTCCGATACGGCCTGGAAGACCCGTAGCAGGTTCAGGTCCATGTTGTTAAAGGTTGTCATTGCCACCAAAATCCATGTGATTTATGCGATCAATATGTCACATCAATTTGATCTATGCAACCTCGACTTCTAGAATCGTTTCGGTAACCCCTCGCAACATCGAAAAGAAAGAGAGACCATGACATCGACCCCGCCCGCCGCGCATGCCCTCCAGTCGCTGGAGGCAAGGCTGCGCCGCCTGGAGGGCGCGCAAGCGGCGCGCAGCACGCTGGCGCGCTACATGCACCTGTGCGACCAGCCCTGCGCCGACAGCGCATTCCCCCAGCTCGCCGACCTGTTTACCGAAGACGCGATCTGGGAAGGCGTGGGCCCGCTGTACGCCGGCAAGTTCGGCCGCCACGTGGGTCCGGCCGCGATCGTCGCGTTCGTCGGCAGCTATCTGGCGCCGTCGCCGCACTTCGAGCGTAATCTGCATTTCCTCACCTCCGACCAGGTCAAGGTGGCCGAGGACGGCGCAAGCGCGCGCGGCCAGTGGCTGATGCTGCAACTGTCCACCTATGGCGCCGGCGGTTCCGAAGCCATCACGGCCCGTCTCGACGTCGAGTTCCGTCCGGCACCGGACGGCCACTGGCTCATTGCCCACTTCCGCACCGAACGCCTCGAATGCGTGCCCTGGAATTCGCCGGACAAGGAGGCAGTGCAATGAATGCCTTCGCGGAACGGTTCGACCTCGGCGACCTGCACGGCCCCACGATCGCCATCAAGGACTGCATCGACATCGCCGGCATGCCGACGCGCGCGGGCAGCGCGGCCCTGTCGGACATCCTGCCGGCCCAGCGCGACGCCGTCGTCGTCGACGCGCTGATCCGCGCCGGCTGGCATATCGTCGGCAAGACCAACATGCACGAGCTGGCTTATGGCATGACCGGTATCAACCCATGGGCGGGAACGCCCGTGAATCCGCAGGATCCCGACCTGATCCCGGGCGGATCGTCGAGCGGGTCCGCGGTCGCGGTTGGTGCTTGTGAGGCCGACGCGGCCATCGGCAGCGATACCGGCGGCTCGATCCGCCTGCCGGCGGCATGCTGCGGCGTGCTCGGCATGAAGCCGACGTTCGGCCGGGTCAGCCGCCGCGGCGCGTGGCCGCGCGAGAGCAGTCTCGATTGCGTCGGCCCGTTCGCGCGCGACGCCTTGCTGCTGACCGGCGTGATGCAGGCCATCGCCCTCGATTTCGATGCCAGGAAGGCCACCGCGCCGGCGGCGAAAGCCCGCGTCGGCATCATTGCCACCGGCAGCGACGCGCCGGTCGAAGCCGCCGTCGCGGCGGCGCTGGACGCCAGCGGCTGGACCCAGGAAGTCCGCGCGCTCCCCGGACTGCATGCGGCGTTCGATGCCGGCCTGACCGTGATCAACCAGGAAACCTGGGCCGCGTTCGGGCACCTGGTCGAGGGCGGCCGGGTCGGCGACGACGTCGCGCGGCGCCTCAAGGCAGCCAGTGCCACCACGGCGGATGACCGCCAGGCGGCGGAACGTGTCCGCATCGCGTTCATCGAAGAAGTGAACCTCGCGCTCGACGGTGTCGACGCACTGGTCCTTCCCACGCTTCCGGCGCTGCCTCCGACGCTGGCCGAGGTGGCCGCCGGGGCTTCCATCATCACGTTGAGCCGCCTGGTACGCCCTTTCAACCTCAGCGGCCATCCGGCCCTGAGCATCCCGATTCCCGTCCCCGTCATGGGCAGCGGAAGAACGACCTCCGTCAAGGCAGGACTGCAACTGGTCGGCCGCAAAGGCGACGACGAACGCCTGTGCGCGCTGGCGCTCCATCTGGAGCAGGCGCTGCAGAAGTCCGACCACTAACGAGAACACAACCACAGGAGCATTGCATGAACGCCCCCTTACGCTTTCATCCGCGCACGCCGGATTCCACCTACGCCGACCTGGTGCAGGATGCCGTCGTCGACCCCGCGCTGTACACCGATCCGCAGATCTTCGACGTCGAAATGGACAAGATCTTCATGAAGACCTGGGTATGGGTCGCCCACGTCAGCGAACTGCCGAAACCGGGCGATTTCCGCTCGACCTTCGTCGGCCGCAACCCGGTGATCGTCGTGCGCGACCGCCAGAACAACATCCACGTGCTGGAAAACCGCTGCCGCCACCGCGGCGCGACGGTGTGCGAGAAGACCAAGGGCAACACCACCGGCTTCACGTGCCCGTACCACAGCTGGTCGTACGGCCTGGACGGCAAACTGCGCGGCCTGCCGTATTCGGACGGCTACGAGGACGTCATTGAAAAGTCCGACCTGCCGCTGAAGGCGCTGAAGGTCGGTGTCTACGCCGGCATGATTTTCGCCAGCTACAACGAAGAGATCGAACCGCTCGAGGACTTCCTCGGCAATGCGAAGCACTGGATGGACCTGTTCATGAAACAGGGCGCCGGCTTCCCGATCAAGACCCAGGGCGAACACAAGTTCAGCTTCAGGGGCAACTGGAAGATCCAGCTCGAGAACACGACGGACGGCTACCACTTCCCGGTCGTCCATAAAACTTTCCTGCAATCGGTCGACGCCGAGACGTCGGAAATGCTGTCGTTCATGACCGACGAGGAATCGATCACGCGCTCGCTGGGCAACGGCCACAGCGTGATGGTGATGGTGCCGGAACACGTCGACCTCGACATCGACGACGGCAGCGAGCAGCTGCAGGAACGCTTTTCCCACGTGATCGAAGAACTGTCCAGGGACTATCCGCCGGAACAGGTGCGCCGCATCGTGCGCTCGCTGCACGGCGCCGGCTTCAACCTGAACCTGTTCCCGAACGTCGCGATGTCGATGTCGTTCTTCCGCGTGCTGCGTCCCGTCGCCGTCGACGAGACGGAGATCCGCCACATCGCCCTCGGCATGGACGGCGGCCCCGAGATCGCCAACCGCGAGCGCATGCGCATCCACGAGCACTTCCAGGGCCCGTTCGGCTTCGGCAGCCCGGACGACGCCGAGGGTTGGGAGCGCGTGCAGCAAGGCGCCCGCGCCGGACGCGACGTGCCGATCCTCGTGAACCGCGGCCTGAACCGCGAATGGCAGGACACGAACGGCGACAAGGTGTCGCATTCGACCGACGAAACCGGCATGCGTGAAGCCTATGCCATGTGGAAAAGGATGATGAGCAAATGACTAACACGAAAATGCCAACCGCAGACCTGACGACGCCGCTCGGCCGCGCGATTGCCTTCATCTGGGAGGAAGCCGAGATCCTCGACCGCAAGGATTACAACGCCTGGGGCGCGCTGTGGGCCGACGACGGTTACTACGTCGTGCCGATCGACCCGGACACCGAGGATTTCGCGTCGACGCTGAACTACGCCTACGACGACGCCCGCATGCGCCAGCTGCGCATCGAACGCTTCAATTCCGGGTTCTCGATGTCGGCCGCCGATTCGGCCATCACGGTACGCACCGTGTCGCGCTTCACGCACGTCGGCACCGACGGCAACGTCATCGACGTCAAGGCGGCCCAGCTGCTGGCCGCGTACAAGCGCACGACAACCACCCTGTTCGCCGGTAACGTGACCTACCGCATCCGCATGACGGACGAAGGTCCCAAGCTGCTGCAGAAAGTCGTCCGCCTCGTCAACTCGCAAGACGCGCTCAACGCGCTGGGCTTCCTGCTGTAAGCGATCATGAAACTCATCGTAGACCGCATTACCGACGAGGCACCGGGCATCCGCTCGTTCCGCCTCGTGCATCCGGCAGGGAAACCCCTGCCGGCCTACACCCCGGGCGCGCACGTCGACATCACCGTCCCGGGCGGCATCGTGCGGCAGTACTCGCTGTGCAGCGATCCTGCCGACCTGAGTGCCTACCTGATCGCCGTGAAACTCGAGCCGGCCTCGCGCGGCGGTTCGCGCTCGCTGCATGCCGACGTCAAGACGGGAAACACGCTCGAGGTCGGCGAACCGCGCAACCTGTTCGCGCTGGAGCCGTCGGCGCCCGAGCACCTGCTGTTCGGCGCCGGCATCGGCATCACGCCGCTGCTGAACATGGCCTATGCGCTGAATGCCCAGGGGGCGCGCTACACGCTGCACTATTTCGCGCGCAGCGCTGCCGATGCCGCATTCTCGGGCCTGCTCGCGGGCCAACCGTTCGCGGACAACGTGCGCTTCCACTACGCGGTGCAGCCGGATGCCATCGACGGCGCCCTGGACGCCTGCCTGGCCGCGGCGGCATCGGGTGGCGCGGCCCACGTCTACACCTGCGGCCCCGGACCGTTCATGGACAAGGTCGTGGCCCGGGCGGCGCACGGCCGCGCCGAAGACGCCATTCACCTGGAACACTTCCAGGCCGATCCGGTGTCGGCGGCGGGCGAGAATCACGCGTTCGAAGTGAAGCTCGCCAGTTCGGGCCAGTTGCTGGCGGTGCCGCCGGGCGTCACGCTGGTGGACGTGCTCGCACGCGCCGGGATCCAGATCGACACCTCGTGCCGCGAAGGGATTTGCGGAACGTGCATCGTGCCGGTGCTGGAGGGGGAACCCGACCACCGCGACCACTGCCTGTCGAAGAAGGAAAAGGCGGCCAACGACCAGATCTGCGCGTGCGTGTCGCGTTCGCGCACGGCCCAGCTGGTGCTGGACCTCTGAAACGGGACCTTTGCGGATTTCGGATATCCGTCGATCCGCTTCCGCCTCTACACTGGGCCTGAACGCCGGCATGCCGTTGACGCGGCACGCCGGCGTTTTACCAAGGTGACAATGTTCCACTAAAAAAAGGGTGTCCGCGTGATACGGACACCCCTGGTGGCCCGGCGCCGGGCGCCGGACACGGGATCAGGCTTCGGCGCGGGTCGGACGGACCGTGTGGAACAGGCGGTTGAAGTAGATGAGGCTGTCGCGCTGCTCGTTGACGTCGATGCTGTCGAGCTCGACGAACATGACGGAATGGGAGCCGACGACCTTGCTGTCCTTGATATGCCCCTGCAGCTTGACGAGGGCGCCGTCGAGCACCGGCTGGCTGGACACGCCGGCGCGCCAGTCGTCGAGGGTGAAGCGCTCTTCCATCGGGATCTTGGTGGCGCCGGAGAAATGCATCGCGAGCTCTTCGTGGTCGCCGCTGAGGACATTGATGCACAGGTGGCCGTTCGCCTTGAAGACGTCGTGCATGGCGCTGCTGCGATTGAGGCAGACGAGGACCGTCGGCGGGCTGTCGGTGACGGAGCATACGGCGCTCGCGGTGATGCCGCAGCGGCCGGCGGCGCCATCGGTGGTGATGATGCAGACGGCTGCCGGCAGGTGGGCCATGGCGTTGCGGAACGCGATCTGTACCGGGGTCAGGGTCGCCGCGGGTTTGGCGGCGGGCGTCGAGGTGGTCATGAGGTCTCCTGGTTCATCGTCGCCGCAAGTGCGGCTGTCACGACCAGAATACGGGAGCCGTCGCGCGCGGACAATTCGCCAGAACGACAGATCGCCTAAGGAAATTACGTAGTGCCGGCACTGATCGTGCCGATAAATATTTATAAAACACGCTGGAGAACGGACATGGATACGTCAGTGGTATATATCGTCGACGACGACGAAGGAGCGCGCACATCGCTGGCGTGGCTCCTCAACTCGGTCGACATCCGCACCGAATGCTTCGCCGGCGCGGCGGCGTTCCTCGACACCTACGACCCTCTCCTGCCCGGCTGCCTCGTGCTCGACGTCAGGATGCCGGAAATCAGCGGCTTCCAGTTGCAGGAACGGCTGAACGCGTTGGCAAGCGAGCTGCCGATCATCTTCGTGTCCGGACATGGCGACATTCCGATGTCCGTGCGCGCGTTGCAGAACGGTGCCGTCGACTTTTTCGAAAAACCGTACAACTCGCAGCAGATGCTGGACCGCATCCAGCTCACGCTGAAGGACGTCCAGAGCCGCCATCCCGAACGCGCGCGGCGCGCACAGCTGCGCGAGAAGATCAAGCTGCTCAGCCCGCGCGAACGCGAAGTCCTCGACCGCATGCTGCGCGGCGACGTCAGCAAGATCATCGCGCGCGAGCTGAACATCAGCGCGCGCACGGTCGACGTTCACCGTGCCAGCATCAAGGACAAGCTGGGATGCCAGAGCTCGGCCGGACTCGTCCGCGACGTCGTGCTGGCGTTCGGTCCGGACATCCTGGTCGCTTCCACGGGCAAGCCCCCGGGCGGCCGATAAGGTCCTGCGCATCCATGCATCGGCGCGGTCTCGAAAAAAAATCAATCATAAAGAAGGAACAATATGCGGATCACCGTGACAGGAGGCGGACACGGCAGCTACGCCGCGGCGGCGGCATTGTCGGAACAGGGTCACCGGGTCACCTGGTGGCGCCGCCATACCGCCGACGCCGTCGAATTGCGTGAGCGTGGCGCCATGACGGTGCGCGATCGCCATGGTTCGCGCACCGTGGCCGTCGGCGCCGGGGCGCATGGCATCGTACTGGAATTCGATCTCGCCACGGCGTTGCGCGACGCGACCCTCGTCGTCGTTCCACTGCCCGCGACCAGCCACGACGACCTTGCGGCGGCCATGGCGCCGCTGCTCCGTGACGGGCAAGTCGTATTCCTGCCTCCCGGCACGTTCGGCAGCTATCTGTTCGGCCGGGCCCTGCGCGATGCCGGGAATCCTGCACGCGTGGCATTCGCCGAGACGGGCACGCTTCCCTACCTGGCGAGGAAGCACGGCAATGCGGAAGTCGTGATCAGTGCGTATGCCACCCGCCTCCCGACCGGCGTCTTCCCCGCCAGCATGACGGACGAGGCCATGGCCGTGCTTCGCATCGCCTACCCTGCCGTGGAAGCCGTGGAGGACGCGCTGAGTGGCGCGCTCATGAACGCCGGTCCGGTCATCCACCCGCCGCTGCTCGTCATGAACGCCGCACCGCTCGAACATTTTCCGCGCTGGGACATCCATAACGAAGGCACCACGCCGGCGGTGCGCGCGGTGACGACGGCGCTCGACAACGAGCGCATTCTCGTGCGCAAGGCGCTGGGTTATCGCGGTCCGCATTTTCCGCTTGCCGACCATTACTCGGCCGACGGCGACGAATGGATGTATGGCCGCAACAGCCACGAACGCCTCACCGACAGCGGAGACTGGCGCGAGCACATCGACCTGAAAGCGCACCGCTACATGCTCGAGGACGTCGCGCTCGGACTCGCATTCCTCGTCTCGATAGGACGGTGGGTGGGCGTGCCCGTACCCGTGGCCGAAAGTCTCCTGGCGATCGCGGGCGCGGTGACCGGACGCGACTTGTATCGGAGCGGCAGGACGCTGGAGTCGCTCAGGCTGGCAGGGTACACGCGGACCAGGCTGAACAGAATGTTGACGGACGGCTGGAAGCCGGGTTGACGAAGGGTTCGCAGAGCCATCCTGCCCATGCAACCGCTGTACGCCAGGACTGTTGTTGAGTCAAAACATTCCAAAAAGAACTGAAAATTTCTCCCTGGGAGCGTGATATAGTTCTCGGTTGCACGGCCCAAACCCAGCCGGCGCGTCTATCGATCCACACTATCGAGTTCGCCGTGCCCTATCCAATCGTCCGCTTTATTTACAAGTTACGTTCCACTGTCCGGCGCCTGCTTGCTCAGCCGCTGATCCCTGCGATCCACTGCGTTCTTGTCGGTCTGATACTCTTTTCGTCGGGTATCGAATACTGGGGGCGCGAGCGCGCCTATCGTAACCAGCTGGCCGAAAGCACTGTTGCGGGCAAAAACATCGCGCAAGGGGCCATTCAATACGTGGACCTCACGCTGAACAGCGTCACATGGGTGCTCGACGGACTGGTGGAACGCGTCGAAACGGACGGGGTCACGGACCACAACCGGGCCCGTATCAAGCGTTTCATGTTGTCGCGGATCGCGAAAAAGACGTCGCCTCTGCAGGGCCTGTTCGTCTACGACCGCGACGGTCGCTGGATCGTCAGCACGGCCGAACCGGCACAGCCGGACGCGAACAATGCGGACCGGCCTTATTTTGCTTACCACCGCACGCATCCCGACCGCGGCGTGCATGTCGGGTCACCCGTCCGCAGCCGCTCGACCGGCGACTGGGTCATTCCGGTCTCGCGCCGCGTAAACGATCCGGACGGGCAGTTCGCCGGTGTGGTGCTTGCCACTATTCCGGTGGACTATTTCACCCGGTATTGCAGACAGATCGGTATCGGGCGCAATGGCGCGATCCTGCTGGCGCTCGACGACGGGACCGTCATCACGCGGCTGCCCGAGAATTCCAGTGCCATCGGCAGCGACGTGCGGACCACACCGCTGTTCCAGTATGCCCTGCGTAGCCGGCAGGACCACGGGACAGTCCTTCTTACGACACGCTACGACCAGCAGGAGCGCCTGCATTCGTTCCAGCGTTCGCGCGTATATCCCTTGCTGTTCAGTGCTTCGCTGGGCAAGGACGACATCTTCGCCGACTGGCGCGAGATGACGGTGCAGGAAGTGGGCGCCGTCGCGGCAATGCTGCTCATCGTGTCGGCCGTGGCAATGTGGCTGGTCACCCAGCTGCGCGCGCGTGCGCGTCTCGAAACGGCATTGCGCGATGCCCACGCCGCTCTTGAACTGCGCAACGCCACGCTCGATCATCTCGCACGCACGGATGGCCTGACGGGGTTGCACAACCGGCGTTACCTCGACGAACGACTCGACGCCGAATTGAGCCGCGCGGCGCGCGAATGTACGAGCATCGCGCTGATCATGATCGACGTCGATTACTTCAAGCGCTACAACGACACGCATGGTCATGCCGCCGGCGACGTGTGCCTGCGCTCGGTGGCGCAGGCCATCGGGACGACGGTCCGCCGCCCCGCCGACGTGGCCGCCCGCTTCGGCGGAGAAGAGTTCGCCGTGCTGTTGCCGAACACGGACCAGCAAGGTGCGCTGAGCATCGCGGAGTCGATCCGCCGCGCGGTCGAGGGTGCCGCGATGCCGCACGGCGGCAGCGAGCTCCATGTCGTGACCATCAGTGCGGGTGTCGCGGTCCTGCAGCCGGACGCCGCGACGGTGCCCCGCACGCTGATCGAATCGGCCGATGCCGCTTTGTACGCCGCCAAACTGGCAGGGCGCAACAACGTGCAGCATTGACCCCGTTTGCCGAATTCGAGGAAAACTGAAGGCAAGGACGTGAGTCGAACACGTCCGAACGGCTTTGCAGGCCGTTTTGGCTCTTACAAATCAAAGAGTTAGCTCTGCACCGCACTCTGCACCGCATGAGGTCGCCCACCGTCAGAGGGCGCGCCAGTGCTACTCCTTCTCAATCTCCCGCACTTACCCTCTTCGGCTGAGGTCAGTTAACAGGTGTGTTTTGAGGTACGAAATCAGCTATACATCTTATATGGGTTTGGGTGCGAAACGGAGTTGGTGTTAGCGTGGTTCCGTGCCTCTGCTAGCGGTAGCCATCTATTCCATGATGGGCATACTTCAAGCTTTGAGTCACTTTAAAGGTGAGCTCGCACTCAGTGACCTTCGATTGTGGGAAGCGATCGTATTAATGTTCTTGTTCGCCTCCGCTATCCTGTTTTTCTTCGCAACACGCCCTCGCAAGTATGTGCGCTAACGGCCCTGGCTTTGTAACTTCCTTATAAAGGGTCTACACGCGCAAGTCTCGCCACCGCTGACGGGACGCTAAATGCCGAGCCCGTGCACCTGGACTGACTTGCCCGACACGGTGTAGCTGACGCTTACACGCTCCTGCGCCCATGGATCGCGATAAAGCTGTTGATACGCTGGATGCTCGGACAGCAAGCGCTGAATCACCGCGGTCGGATGCGAGACCACCAGCGGCGTGGGCAGCCGTATCCAGACCGGCTCATGATCGGAGTGGCCGTAACTGCACTCGGCGTCCTTGAGCAGATTGCGGAAAGTGGCCCAGTCGTACAAGGAAATGCCGTCTTCCGCGTACTGGAAATCCAGCTGCGCGATATTGTGCAGCAAAACAAAACTGCAATTCGCAGGGACGGCGTCGGTCACTCCTCGCGCCTTCAGCGTTGCGTCCAGCGCGCCATCATTGAGCAGTCGTTTTGCCTCGCGCAGCTGATGCAATCCTTTGCCAATATCCTTCTGGATGGCTTCGACAACAGCTTCCAGAAACGCTTTTTCGCCCAGCAGGGCATGCTTTGCCTGAATGAAGTAATAGTGGTTTTGCTCGGTATCGTGGATGATGAATTCCACATCGCACTGGCTCTCCACCTCGCCCATCACTTTGTAACGGTCAAAGCCCTCCAAGATGCGGAACCGGGGCAGAAAATCAGCACCCTGCTCGATGCGTTGGCGTATATGGGTTCGCTCATAAAAGTGACCACCGACGTGTATCCGCAGCGCATCACGGTCACCGTACTCCGCCTCCAGCACATGGAACAGCTGCCGCAGGCCTTTTGCCGCGCCTTCGATACGCATGGTGAGGCAATCGTCGCGCCGTAACAAAAACTGGTCTGTGACCAGCGCGTCTTTTTGCCGCTGCAATAGGGCGGCAACGGCACCGAAGCCAAGGCCATATCGGGTCAGCTTGGCTGCTGACATTGTCAGTGTTTTATTCTGGATACCCAACAGCATCAACAAGGCCACCAGACGGGCCGCGACATGAATCTGCTCGACACTCTTCAGAGCCCGACCGGCCTCGGACAGCTTGCGCCAGGGCAGAGACAGATCCTGTTCCAGTATCCGCTCAGTCAACATCTGAAGGGCCGCTGGAGTGACATCGTCGCTGGCCGCCAGACGGTTGGCAAAAGCCATGGTGCCCATGTGGCTCGATAGCTCCGCCGCCCGGGCAAACCAAGTGTTGCGCAAGGTATACTGCGCCGGGGAGCCGCTGGCGGTGCACAAAAAACCGCCCGGATGCTGTTCAACTTTGGCGATCCCGGCCATGGCGAGCGCCAGCAACTCGCTCAGCATCAATACCTTGATCGCATTCACACATTCATGCGACTGTAAGGGATTTTTACTGCCGGATCGCTTCAGGCCGAAATGATCGTAAAGCCTTTCGAGCTGGCATTGTACGCTTACGTAACTCAGATAGGCGCTGCCGTCCATGCCATGGATCTGCGGTGCGGGTCCGGCAAAGCGGTTGCTGCAGACCGTACCCAGATGGGCCTCCACTGGAATAACCAGCGACAATTCGTTCTCCAGTTTGTGCCGCAGCGTCATCAGATACGGTAGCAACTCCAGCCTGGCCATGTCGTATAAGCGGGCCAGCTCCTGCAACTCGGCAAAGTCCTCCCTAGCTTCCAGGTGCGGTTTCAGCTTTTCGCCGATACTGATCCCGGCTTCAAAAGCGAATGGTTTTTTAAGCAAGCTATGTATAGGCTTGAGCAACTCGTGTGGCGTACTGAAAAACATGCCTAGCGGCTTTCATTATTGGTGAAAGAAACGTACCACGCAAAATGGTTTTAATTGACAATAATTATGAATTCTTTTGCGGGAAAAGTAGCTAGTTTACGCAAAAATGAGAAAGAGGCTGTAACAGCCTCCGCCGTTTTCTTGAGTGTAGCGCGACCACGTTTTGCTCTTATAACACCCCATCACACGCCGCGTCCCCACCATCAGTGTACGCAAGAGTTGCTCTTGGGACAAGGAAGAGACGTGGGTGGTTAACGCGGACTGCTGACGTAAACCTCGACTCTTTGCTACCTTTCTAATCGCAGACGGGAGCAGTTTCTGAATCAACGTATGCTCAGCAATACTCCGCTCAAGCGCATTTTGAATCCTGATTGCCTTTTTTATCATAGACTATTCCAGAGCCCAACCATTAGTACTCATAGTAGCTGTAACTCGGCAGCCTAAGCAGACTTCCACCATAAATTATCTGAGTACATCCCTGCTCACAAATGGGGCCGCGGACGATCCCACAGATAACGCGTTGCGGTGGAAGATCAAGCCTAGAGAAGTCAAATGCAAGCAGGTAGCCCGCCTGCGGGTTTACGCCGGAACGGTTCTGGTTGATCGTTTATCGTGATAGTGTCCATGTCGTGTCTTACTGGGCCTAACGTGGGATAATCTGTCAGATGCTATTCTGGCGGATATCATTCAGTTGAAAAAACAGAGCCGCGACGATTTTAAGCCCTCCACGAGGTTAGTTCTCGCAAAGCGAGCGGGCTGGTTGTGCTCATTCCCTACCTGCCGAAAACCGACTGTTGGAGCAACACAGGACGACGACCATGCGATCGATATCGGCACCGCTGCCCATATTTGCGCGGCAGCTCGGGGCGGTCCCCGTTACGACGCGACGCAAACACCCGAAGCGCGTTCCTCCGTCAAGAACGGCATCTGGATGTGTCGGGACCACGGTAAGGCAATCGACTCGCCGGATTCCGAATTCACTGTCGCGCAGCTGCATGAATGGAAGAAGCAGGCAGAGTCGGAGTCGCGCTGGAGAGTACTGCATAACGAACCGATCTCCGGACCGGCGGCGCCTAAGGGCGGCCAATCCGACGCACTCATCCGGTCCGCAGCGCGGGCCGACCTCGATGTCTTTCGCAGGACACAAAAATGGCCCACCACATCGGTGCCGCTGGCATTGAAAGTGGATGGTTTCGACGGCCCGGTTACGACTGAAGCGTTGGCGCGCGCCAGCGTTGCGCTTGACGATCTGATCCTCGTCGCGCCGCCTGGGATGGGCAAGACCACGACGCTCTTTCAGGTAGCCGACGGCTTATTGCAGAGTGGTGCCGGAATTCCCCTTGTTGTGCTGCTCGGCGACTGGGCGACGGACAAAGCGACGATTTTAGAAACGATCCTTCGACGTCCCGCATTTCGCGATCTGACGGAAGATGATTTTCGCGCCTCGGCCGCGCGGCCGGGTGTGGTCCTGCTACTGGACGGTTGGAACGAGCTCGATACTGCATCTCGCAAAAGAGCGCGTGTTCAGGTCGACATGCTCAAAGCGGAGTTGCCCGAACTTAGCCTTGTAGTGTCATCGCGCAAACAGGCGTTCGATGTTCCATTCGATGGGATGCGCATCGAGCTCCAGCCTCTCGGCGAGGAGCAGCAACTGGCGATGGCAACCACGTTGCGCGGTGACGCCGGTGCGGCGGTTCTAGACCGTGCATGGCGGACAAAGGGAGTACGCGAACTCGTCACGATCCCCCTTTACCTCGCTACCTTGCTTGCTCTGCCTGACGATGCCCCGTTCCCGACTACCAAGGAAGAAGTGCTACGCCGTTTCGTGGCATCGCACGAAAACGACCCCGACCACGCCGAAGGGCTGAACGCCGCGACGCAGGGGTTCCACCGGGAATACCTCGAAGAATTAGCAACGTGCGCCATGCGTGCGGCGAATACGACGATCTCCGACAACAATGCGCGTCGATGCATTGTCGGCACCGCGAACATGCTTGCCGACGACTGGAAAATTTCGAACAAGCCCCAACCCGACGACGTCCTTGCTGCACTCGTGAGCAACCATCTGCTGCTTCGTTCTAACGACGCGACCGGCTATGCGTTCCAGCACCAGCAGTTTCAGGAATGGTATGCCGCCAGCGAGCTCGAGCGGCGTATTTTCATAGGAGTGGCAAGCCCCGCAGATCGCGAAACACTGAAGGCCGAAATCTTTGACCAACCGGCATGGGAGGAAGTGATTCTGTTCGCGGCGGAGCGCTTGGCGCGCGGTAATGATCGGCAGCAGGCGGCGTGTGGAGAAGCGATTCGCGCTGCATTCGAGGTGGATCCTGACCTTGCTGCCGAAATGATCTACCGCTGCACGGACGAGGTGTGGGCGCGTATCGAACCAACGATTGTGGAACTTGTCGCACGCTGGCACGCTCCGGGCAAAATTGATCGCGCTCTGCGCTTCATGTTGTCATCGGGCCGCGTCGAGTTCCTTGACGCGGTATGGCCTCTTATCACCGACGACGACGACCAGGTCAGCATGGAGGCGGTACGCCAATGCGAAAGGTTCCGAGCCTCGATACTCGGCCAGGACGCAGCTGACAAGCTCAGGAAGCTCCCCACTCATACCCGTGCCGTTCTCGTCGCAGAGATGGCTTGGCATGGAGACGCAGATTCTCTCGCACTTGCCAGCACGGTGGCACGCGACGACCCTGATCCTAAGATTCAAGCCCGTGTCGTTGAGGCGTTCGCGTTCCGACGCGCTGACCATCACATCACAGCGGTGTTGCGTGACGCGTCCGAAAAGACCCTGCAGCTCGTCGCAGCGAAACTCCTCCCCGACGAGATAACAGACAAACAGGTCCGGCAAGCTGTCCTGCGAGCGCGCGAACGATCCGCGCCCCACGCAAAACTAACTAGTGACCGGCTGCACGCGATCATACTAGGCGATGTCGGCGACGTGAGGGACGGCGAACTAACGGAAATAATTGCAACCTTGAAAATCGACGGTCCGCAAGACACCTCGGTCGATCTCATCCATACCGCCTGGAAGCGGCGACCAGCTGCCGTGGTGGAAGGACTGCTAGCGCGACTACATACCGGCAGTGCGCTTTTTCCAGGCGCAGATGACATGCTGGCAGCGTCCGGCATCATCCTAGATGACGATAATCTGCTTGACCTGGCGCTCGCCGATCCCGCGGCACGCGACGACCGCGCCTATGCGGCCGCCTCTGTGTTGGGTCAACGCACCACGGGCCATCTCGTGGATGCGTTTCTCGACCTTGATTCGCGTCGGGACGCCGACGAACAACAGGGCAGCGATGTCCGTGACGCGGCATTCAGTCTGCGAACTCGCATCGCGCATGTGCCGGGCTCCAGCTTGGTCGCCGCCGTACAGGAACGCTCAACAGCGGCGAACAGTAAGCGCCTGGCCCAATTAGCGGAAGTACTCACACGCTCGAACGACGGCGTCCAACCACGAAGCCGACCGTTCGGCGCGCACGCTCGGACTACTATCCAGCACCTCATTGCAGAATGGGCCAGTCGCATGCTGATGGCCAGAGATGCTACGCGCTTCGAGAGAGCCGCGCTGGCCCAACTCGCGAAATCCGTTCCCGACGAGACACTGCTGCCCATACTAAAACAGCTTTTAGATGACGAACTGGAGCGGTATCGAGCGTTTCGCATCGAGGCAAAAGCTCACGGCTGGCAACGTGGACCGGCCGTGAACGAAGCTCGGACACTATACACGGGCCATTATTTTCGTGCGTTCGAGGCGATTCGTTCGCCCGACACTGCCCGCATGATGGAGCTATATCTTACGGACGCGCAGTTCGGTGAACTCGCTGCGCAGGTACTTGCCGAGCACTGGCGTTTCGAAAACGAGGCGCCAGCAAGGCACTATACAGGGGGCGGGACAGATTTCTCAGTCGTCAAGGACAAGCGGAGGGCTCGTACTTTAGAACCAGACCGGTCTTCGGCGGAAGCTGACAAAATCTTCGCGGCGGCCGAGCGACTGATGGAAGGCGATCCGACGGACGAACAAAAACATTTGGCCGTGGCGTTGGGAGCCATTGCAGCGCGACTGCCCCATGGTCGACGCGACGATATCATTCGCAAGCTAGTATCGTGTGCGCCCCGGCGCAAGCGCCCAGACCTGCTTTTGAACCTCGTGCTGTCCGGCGACCACATTGACCTTGCGGACATTGCAGCGGGAATCAGCGATACAGTCGAGGCCGCCAAATCCAATCCTTGGATACTGATGCAAAGCGAGGGCTACGAACTCAAGCAATGGCTGCGACTCCTGCCATTTGTCGATCGGGTAATGGAGATGTTGCCTATTCTGCGTTCCATGCCCCCTGCACAAAGGGAACCGCGCTATCTGGCAAACATAATCGACCTGTTTCTGCACTCGCCCGCATCCGATGCCGAGGACGCTTTGTTCGGCCTCGTGGAAGAGGATCCACGTTTTTACTCGGACCATCACTGGCGTCACGCCGCGCTGCATTTCGGCACGCCATCGTCGGCCCATCGGATCATGGACTTGACGGCGCGGGGAGTGTTTTCCCATGAACGCACGGACTGGAACACGACGCAAGCGCTCGCGCACCTGATCGCCAGTTCCGCGGACGTACGCACCCACGTGTACGGGTTACTCGAAACGCGTCCTGCGACTGCCGGACATGCGTTGCTTGCGCGGGCGGTCGGTGAAACCCCGGACGAGGATGGGATACTGCTACTCACTCAACTCGAGATGGAATTGAGCATCGGCCACGTCGGCGAACGATCAATCCAAAAGGCGATCACGGAGGATGTTCCGATCGAAGACTGGTCAAATGCTTACGACGTTGTTCCCATCGCCGCCAACAGCTTGCGCAGTCGCCTGCTTGCCATCACGACGGATGGCGGCGAAGGTGACATCGCCGCCCGCATCCTTCGCATCATCGACGAATGCAGGCACCGCTACGGCAAGCCAGAAGCAGAGGCGCGTCATCCGGATCTTCGTTCTGGCAAGCCTTGGCCCATCCTGAGACCAGCCCCTTATGCCGAAGGCATCAGCAACTAAGCAGGTGACAGTCGGACCTTTCCTGGTGCGCCACCAAGAAAATTGATTCAAGCCGAAAGATGCGCACCACTCAGGAAGCGCTTACCGTGATGCAGATCAGCGTTCTCGCGCTGATCTGCGTGTATGCTGGAGGCGAGGACGGGAGTCGAACCCGTCTAGACGGCTTTGCAGGCCGCTGCACAACCGCTTTGCTACCTCGGCGGAGAACTGTCGCAAGCACCTGGGCGTAAGGAGCCATTTTCGCATCCATGTCTATGCACTTTGGGCGTTTATCCTGAAAAGATAAAGTCCCGAAGTCGCTACATATACGAAAATGCCTGGAGCCCGTTCGGGGCGTCTTCGACGTGCCGGTCGACGAAGGTCACGACAGCGCAACATAGCGCTGGATTGGCTCCGCAGGACTCGCCGGGTGAACCGCATCCGTTAGTTCGGTGACTCTCTGGGCCTCGATTCCAGCCAACTGTTTATCTCTCTCCAAAACCCGCGAGAAGATCTGGTCGACAGCTTGACCTGAGACGGAAAATAACCTTTCTTGATCAGCAGATCAACACTCGATACCGATAGCCCGGTCATGCCTATCACTTCCGGCAGCTTGATCATCCGGTCGCTCGAGCTGGCATCGGTAGTCATCTGTACTCCTCTTGAGTTCTCGGTAGAGCCAAGATAACTCAACGGACGAGGAACGCAATTCCTCACGGACCCGATCGGCGAGATACGGCGGTTCGAGCGTCCGCGCATTGAATTACTCGTGCGGCGAAGGACAGGCACGCATGGCTTCTGCGGTGACGTGGTCGATGTAGTCCGCCCAGCACTGCATCATCTTTCGTCGCTCTTCCAGTTACCTGGGCCGGTCGTACGCTCTCTCCAGTTTGTCCTGTTGCGCATGCGCCAGTTGGCGGTCGACGACCTCTGGCCGGGAGCCCAGGTTTTCCTTTAGCGTACTCTTCGCCAGTGCACGGAACCCGTGCCCGGTCATGTCGCCCTTGTATCCCATACGTTCGATCGCCTTTACCAATGTGTTATTGCTCATGGGCTTCTTCGGATCGCGCAGGTTCGGGCACAAACAGGCCCCCGCCTGTGTGCCGATGCAGGTCAAGGAGGAGCGCCAGCGCCTGCTGCGACAGGCACACATGAATACTGGCTCGGCCGCAAGTCGCATCACCGTCTACCCTTAGCTGTACCCCTACACGTATTGGTCGAGGCAGGACATTTCCGGAAGATCCCGGACTTGCTTTGGTCTGTCCTGCCAACAGAGCGATTCTAGTGCGGATCAGGTATCGAACGCCGTACGGCCATGTTTGATGAGCACTTCTCAGCAACATGTCACGACGGCTTTGCAGTCCGAAACCAACCACAGCCATGAATTGATTTCGCCTCGTGTTGAGTTTTCCTCGTTTGCCCTGCCAGCCGTCATCCGCGAACATGACGTCACCTTCGAATACTTCAGGAGACGGAACATGTTACTCAAAGAACGCGTGGCGATCGTCACGGGCGGCGCCGGCGTCAACGGCCTTGGATTTGCCACGGCACGCATGCTGGCCGAACAGGGCGCCCGCGTCGTCATCCTCGACCTGCCGGGTGCCATTCCGGCAGGTGCCGCTGCGGAGCTGGGCACGGGCCACCTCGGCCTCGCGGCCGACATCACGGACAAGGCGCAGTGCGACGCCGCCGCCCGCGCCGTGCTGGATCGGTACGGCCGCATCGACATCCTGTTCAACAATGCTGGTATCACGCAGCCACGCAAGACGCTCGACATCTCGGCGGCCGACTACGACGCCGTGCTGGACGTCAGCCTGCGCGGCACGCTGTTGATGTCGCAGGCCGTGCTGCCTGCCATGCAGCAGCAAAAAAGCGGCTGCATCGTGAACACGTCGTCGGTGTCGGCGCAGCGCGGCGGCGGCATCCTCGGCGGTCCGCACTACTCGGCCGCCAAGGCCGGCGTGCTGGGACTGACCCGGGCGATGGCGCGCGAATTCGGCCCGGACGGCATCCGCGTCAACGCCATCACGCCGGGCCTGATCGCCACCGACATCATCAAGGGCAAGCTGACGGAAGAACGCAAGGGCGAGATCGCGAACGACATTCCGCTGGCGCGCCTGGGCCGCGCGAGCGACATCGCCGGGGCCGTTGTCTTCCTCGCCAGCGACCTGTCCGCCTACTGCACCGGCATCACGCTGGACGTCAACGGCGGCATGCTGATCCACTAAACGCCGAAGTCGGCGAATCCCCGGATCCACTCCACGACCGTCCGCACACCTTGCAGACCTTCCCGGCTCTTCGGGACGGCAAGGTGGTGCGCGGTCGCCTCGATGGCCAGTTCTCCGAACGGGCACACGAGCTTCCCCTCCCGCAGATAGTCGTGCACGAGCACTGTGCTCTCGATGCACATGCCGAGCCCGTTCTCGGCCGCGCCGAGCGTCATGAAGGCGCGGTCGAGGCGCAGGCCGCGCACGGGGCTGTCGCAGTCCGGCGCGAAGCGCGCGATCCAGTCGTCCCACGACGTCAGCGAGACATCGTTCTGGATCAGGTAGAAATTCTCGACGTCGCCCGGCGGCAGCGGCAGGGTCCAGCCGTCCACGAGCGTCGGACTGCACACGGGCACGTAACGTTCATGCGCCGAGATCGGCTCCACGTGCACGCCCGCCGATGCCGGCGGGCGGCCGTACGTGACGGCCACGTCGACCCCGCTGTTGGAAAAGTCTGGCGCCTGGTGCACGGCCCACAGGCGCACGTCGATCTCCGGATGGGCGCGCAGGAACGCCGGCAGGCGCGGCATGATCCAGATCGCCGCGAAGCTGGGCGCCGACTGGATCGTCACGACCTGCTGGCGGCTGCTGCGGTCGAGCAGCGTACGCAGCTCGTTGTCGATGTCGGCGAACGAGCGCTGGATGACCTCATACAGGCGGGCACCGTCGGCGGTGGGTACCACGCCGCGCCGCGCCCGCTCGAACAGCAGCGTGCCGAGCGCCTCTTCCAGCGTCTGGATCGAATGGCTGACGGCCGATGACGTGATCGACAGTTCCTGCGCGGCCGCCGCGAACGACCGGTGCATGTAGGCCGCCTCGAACGCCTGCAATCCCTTGAGTGAAGCTTTGCGCAACGCGCGATATCGCTGAACTGGATTCATCTATTGCCAAGAATTACTCGCTATACGGTTCGGGGACCGATTTATACACTGGCCCGTATTCGCTGCACAAGACGTCCGCAGCGTCCTAACGACCAGATTGGAGACACCACATGGAGCATACGCACCCCTCGTCAGGAACACCGCTCGCCACGTTGAAATGCGCGGCCTATCGCATCCGCCGCTACGCCTTGCGCATGGGCGAGGTGCAGGGCCAGGGCTATGTCGGACAGGCACTCGGCATGGCCGATATCCTGGCGGTGGCCTACCGGCACGCACTGCATTATCGGCCCGACGAGCCGGAATGGGAAGGGCGCGACCGTTTCCTGCTGTCGCACGGCCATTATGCAATCGCCCTGTACGCCGCGCTGCTGGAAGCAGGCATCCTGCCCGAAGAGGAACTCGAGACTTACGGCAGCGACGACAGCCGCCTGCCGATGTCCGGCATGGCGACGTACACACCTGGCATGGAAATCTCGGGCGGTTCGCTCGGCCAGGGACTGTCCATCGCGGTCGGCATGGCATTGGGCCTGCGCCGGAAGAACAATCCCGCCTTCGTCTACAACTCGATGTCGGACGGCGAGCTGGACGAAGGTTCGACCTGGGAAGCGGCGATGTCGGCGGCCCACTTCGGCCTCGGCAACCTGATCACCCTGGTCGACATCAACAATCAACAGGCCGATGGCCCGTCGAGCAAGATCCTCGGCTTCGAACCGCTGGCCGACAAGTGGGAAGCCTTCGGCTGGTTCGTCCAGCGCGTCGACGGCAACGATATCGCCGCCGTTCTGCAAGCGTTCGATGCCGCGCGCAACCATCCGCAGCCCCGGCCGCGCGTGATCCTGTGCGACACCCTGATGGGCAGCGGCGTGCCGTTCCTCGAGCAGCGCGACAAGAACCATTTCATCCGCGTCGAAGCCGACGAATGGCAGCAGGCCATCGCCATCCTGGACGCCCACCACGCAGGAGAACAAGCATGAGCACCGCCACCACCAGCAAACCGCGCCTGACCACGTCGGCGATGATCGCCTCCATCGCGGCCGAGGGCCAGCGCACGCGGAGCGCCCCGTTCGGCCACGCGCTCGTCGAACTGGCGCGCGACCGCAAGGACATCGTCGGCATGAGCGCCGACCTGGCCAAGTACACGGACCTGCACCTGTTCGCCCAGGCTTATCCGGAACGCTTCTTCCAGATGGGCATGGCCGAGCAACTGTTGATGGGAGCCGCCGGCGGCATGGCCAAGGAAGGTTTCACGCCGTTCGTCACGACGTACGCCGTGTTCGCGTCCCGCCGCGCCTACGATTTCATTCACCAGGTGATCGCCGAGGAAAACCTGAACGTCAAGATCGCCTGCGCGTTGCCGGGACTGACGACGGGCTACGGTCCCAGCCACCAGGCCACCGAGGACATCGCGATCTTCCGTGGCGTGCCTGGGCTCACGATCGTCGACCCGTGCGACGCGCTCGACACCGAACAGGCCGTCGCCGCGATCGCCGCGCACCATGGCCCCGTCTACATGCGTCTGCTGCGCGGCAAGGTCCCGCTCGTGCTGGACGAGTACGATTACAGGTTCGAGCTCGGCAAGGCGAAACTGCTGCGCGACGGCCGCGACGTGCTGGTGATTTCCAGTGGCATCATGACGATGCGTGCGCTCGAAGTGGCCGAGGCGCTGAAGGCGGACAACGTGGGCGTGGCCGTGCTGCACACCCCCACCATCAAGCCGCTGGACGAGGAGGCCGTAATCCGCGAGGCGCGCCGCAGCGGCCGGCTCGTGGTGGTCGCGGAGAATCACTCGGTCGTCGGCGGCCTCGGCGAGGCAGTCGCCGGCACCCTGCTGCGCGCGGGTGTGGCACCGGCGTTCCGCCAGATCGGCCTGCCAGACGCCTTCCTCGACGCCGGTGCGCTGCCCACGCTGCACGACCGCTACGGCATCTCGACACAGGCGATGACGGCAAGCATCAAGACTTGGCTGCGCTGACGAGCCCGTCAGCCGCAGTACGCGGCAGACCTCCGCCAACGGCACCAAGACCGTTGGTCGGCCGCGCGAACAACGAGAACAATCTGGAGACAATGATGAAAACACCTTCCGTCCTACCCTCGACCGTAGGCGCCGCGGCCATCGCCGGTACCACCGACCTCGAATCGCGCACCTATGCCAAGGTCACGCGCAGGCTGGTCCCCTTCCTCATGCTGTGCTACCTGGCGGCCTACCTCGACCGCGTCAACGTCGGCTTCGCCAAGCTGCAGATGCTGAGCGACCTGCGCTGGAGCGATACCGTGTACGGCCTCGGTGCCGGCATTTTCTTCATCGGCTACTTCCTGTTCGAAGTGCCCAGCAACCTGATTTTGCACCGCTTCGGCGCGCGGCGCTGGCTGGCGCGCATCATGATCACGTGGGCGGTCATCTCGGCCAGCTTCAGTTTCGTCCAGTCGCCGACGGTGTTCTACGCCATGCGCTTCCTGCTCGGCGTGGCCGAAGCCGGCTTCGCGCCCGGGGTCATCCTCTACATCACCTACTGGTTCCCGCAAGCGCGCCGTGCCAAGGTGATGGCCCTCTTCTTCATGGCGATCCCATTGGCGAGCATCGTCGGCGCCCCACTGTCGGGCTGGATCCTCGAACACTTTTCGGGTGTATCCGGCCTGAGGGGCTGGCAATGGCTGTTCGCACTCGAGGCGCTGCCGTCCATGGTGCTCGGCCTGGCCATCCTGTTCTACCTGGACGACAGCATCGAGGCAGCGACGTGGCTGACCCGTGACGAGAAGGATATTTTGCAGCGTAACCTCGCCAGCGAGAACGGCGACAAAGTGGCGCACCACTCCGCCGCGGCCTTCCTGTCCGACCGTCGCCTGTGGCTGCTGACGGCAATCTACTTCTGCATCGTGATGGGCCAGTACGGCATCACCTTCTGGCTGCCCGCCATCGTGAAGAATGCGGGTGTGACCACGACCGGCATGGTCGGCCTGCTGGCGGCGATCCCGTATGCGGTGGCGCTGGCGTGCCTGCCGATCATCGGCCGTAGTTCCGATCGTACACGGGCACGGCGCCTGCACTGCGGCGTGCCGATGCTCGTCGCGGCCGCCGCCCTCCTCGCGCTCCCCTTCACCAATGGCGTCGGCGTCGCGCTGGTCCTGCTGAGCGCCGCTGCGGCGGGTGCAATCGGCTGCACCTCGCAGTTCTGGACGCTGCCGACGGCCTTCCTGGGCGGCATGACGGCCGCCGCAGGTATCGCCACCATCAACTGCATCGCGAACCTCGCCGGGTTCTTCTCGCCTTCGCTAGTTGGCTGGTTGAACGACTTCACCGGCAAGCAAAGTGCCGGGCTCATGCTGACCTCCGCGGTTCTCCTGGTCGGGGCCTGCCTGCTCGTGCTGGTGCCGAAGCAGATCGTCGACCGCTGACCCCCTTCCCTTCGCGACTCCTGTCCTGATCGACGCTCCGCGCCTGCTGCGCGGGGATGGGAGTTGCTTTGCCTTCACCGTACCAGACAGGCCGCAGAGCCATCGATTCGAGACAGAGGAGACCCCATGAACACCCGTGATAACACTTCACTAAAAACGTCATCACCCGGCGCAAGGAACAAGACGCTTCTGACCGGACTGGTCTGCGCCGCCCTGGCCGCCGTCACGCACGCAGCCAGCGCCCAGAGCGCCATTACACCCTATGGTTTGATCGACATGGCGATGGTCCGGGAAAGCGGCGGTAGCGCCGGTTCGGTGACCAAGTTGACGAGCGGCGTCAGCGTCGGCTCGCGCATTGGCTTCAGGGGCACCGAAGACCTCGGACACGGTTTGTCGGCTGTGTTCGTACTCGAAAGCGGGTTCCAGGGCGACACCGGGACATTGGGGCAAGGGGGTCTGCTGTTCGGGCGGCAGGCATACGTCGGCTTGCGCGGCGGCTTCGGTTCATTGCTCGTGGGTCGCCAATACACGCCGGAATATCTCGTCGTCGCATTCGCCGATCCGTTTGGATCCGGCTATGTCGCGGACAGCAAGAACATCGTCGCCACCAGTGGCAACTCGTTCAGCCGGATGGACAACACGATCAAATACCTGTCCCCGACGGTCTCCGGGCTGACCGCGGAACTTGCGGTCGCGCCTGGCGAAGTCGCAGGGGACAGTGCCGCCGGCCGGCAGTTCGGTGGATCGATCGCCTACGCGACAGGGCCGCTGCAGGTGCGTGTCGGTTACCACAACCGCAACAACGATACTGCCACATTGAAAAATACCGAGAACGCACGCAACGCCGTCGTGGCGGCGGTCTACGATTTCGGGGTCCTCAAGGCGCACTTGCTGTACGGCGCGAATCGTGGCCTGAACAGTTCGGTGTTGCGCAATACCAGCAATCCGTTCAGCCGACCCACGATTCCGGTGGCGTCGACCGATAGCCGCGATGCCCTGGTCGGCCTGACGATACCCCTCGGACCGCATACGCTTCTCGCTTCGTATATCCGCAAGGATGACCGGACAGCCTTCAACCAGGATGCGCACCAGGTGGCGATCGGCTACCGCTATACGCTGTCCAAGCGCACCAGCATGTATGCAGTCTACGCCCACATCGACAACCGCAACGGCGCGGGCTATACAGTCGGTAACGCGAGCGAGTCGGGAACCGGCAGCCGCGGCATCAGCGTCGGTATCAGTCACGCTTTCTAGGTCGGCATCCCGTTCGGAAATGCTCCCCGGCCAACTGCTTTGGTGCGGTCACGGCCGGCATGCGCTTGGCCGGACGCGGCAGGTCCGCTGGCATGCGGCAGTCATTCTGAACGATCCAGGATCACGAGCACACAAGCGACACCACGTGCCCGTCCTGCGCATAGGCGACGAGCGAAATCAGAGCCCCGGGCACCACCAACACCAGTGCCATGCCCTGGGCAGGACGTTGGGTGCGATCATGACCAGCGCTATGCCTTGAGCCACATGCCGGTCGATCCCGTACAGGTATCCCAACACGGGGATGGCAATGCGTCCTCGCCAACGCCGAGTAATCCTCCTTGTCTCTTTGCGGGATATTGCTCTGGACTGATGTGCACGATTTTGCACGATTTGAAATCGATTACTTTATTTGTTTTTGCATGATATGATTTGTTCATGAGTGATATCCCCCTTGCCAGGCGCGACGCCATCGCCGCCAGACTGATGCGCGGCCAGCCGGCGGTTTCCACCACGTTGGCCCTTGAATTCGGCGTATCCGAAGACGCAATCCGCCGTGACTTGCGCGCGCTGGCGGCGGACGGACTGTGCCGCCGCGTGTACGGTGGCGCATTGCCGGTGTCGCCGGCATCGACGCCGATGGCGACGCGTGTCGATGAAGCACGCGAACGCAAGGAAGCCCTTGCACGGGTGGCGGCAACGCTGGTCGAGTCCGGGGAACTGGTCTTCCTGGACAACGGCAGCACCAATCTCGCATTGGTCAAATTCCTCCCGGCCGACTACCGTCTCACTGTCGCCACCAATTCCATTGCCATTGCTGCGGAAGTCGTCAAGCGCAAGGACATGCAGCTGATCATGCTGGGGGGGCTCGTCGATCCGCACGTCGGCGGCTGCGTCGATGCGAACGCCATGGCGCGGCTGGCCGAGATGAACATCGACACGTGCTTCATCGGCGCGTGCGCCGTGTCCGTAGCGACCGGCGTCAGCGCCTTCAACGTTGCCGATGCGATGTTCAAGCGCGCACTGCGGGACGCGGGACAGCGCACGGTCATCATGACAACGACGGAGAAGCTTGGCACGCGTGCGCCGCATCGCATCGCCGCGGTGGGGGAGATCGGAAAACTCGTCCTCGAGAGCGATGCCCCGGCCGACGCAGTGGACGCACTCGTGCAGGCCGGCGCATCGATCCTGCAGGCGGCGCCGCTGTCCTGACACGCTAACCGACTTGTTCACTCCAGGAGTATCCAACGTGCTTTCCGCTGATCGCTCGTCGACTCGCCTCGCGACACGCCTGCTGTTTCTCGTCGCCGGTTTCGGTTATTCGTGCTGGGCGCCACTGGTGCCATTCGTGAAACACCAGCTCGGCATCGCCGACCATATCCTCGGCATGTTATTGCTGTGCATCGGCTGTGGCTCGATCGCGGCGATGGTGGTGACGGGCGTGTTGACGGCGCGGTTCGGCAGCAAGCCGATCATCCTCGGCAGCGGTTTCGGATTCGCGTTCGCGCTCGCGCTGCTGGCTGTGTCGGATACGGTGTTCACGCTCGGCCTCGCGCTGGTCGTCTTCGGCGCGACACTCGGCGCGCTGGACGTGGCGATGAACCTGCACGCCGTCGACGTCGAACGGGCGGCCGGCAAGCCTTTGATGTCGGGCTTTCACGCGCACTTCAGCATCGGCGGGTTTGCCGGTTCCGCGTTCATGACATTCCTGCTGTCAAAACACCTCGGGACAGTGCCGAGCACCTTCCTTTGTTCCATCCTGATGATCGCGGCCATGGCGGGCGCCGCGCCGCGGCTGTTGAACGGCCATGCCTCGAAAGACGGTCCTCTGTTCGCGCTGCCGCGCGGGACCGTCCTCGTGATCGCCGTCCTGGCTACGATCACGTTCCTGGTCGAGGGCGCGCTGCTGGACTGGAGCGCCTTGCTCATCACCGAAAACGGCATGGTCCCAGTGGCGCAGGGTGGCATGGGCTACATCGTGTTTTCCATCGCGATGACGGTGTGTCGCCTGGCCGGCGATGCGATCAGTGCGCGCTTCGGCGACCGGAATACTCTGATCGCAGGCGGCATGATCGCACTCACGGGTTTCGTCGCGCTGCTGACGGCGCCCGGCGCGGCCTTCGCCCTCGTCGGCTTCGCGCTGATCGGGGTCGGCTGCTCGAACATCGTGCCCGTATTCTTCCGGCGCGCGTCCGCACAGACATCCATGCCGCCCGGCCTGGCCATCGCGGCCATCAGCACGACCGCGTACACGGGCATTCTCGCCGGGCCCGCAGGGATCGGCTTCGTCGCCAGGGCGACCGGGTTGCACACCGCGTTCTGGATGCTGGCGGGATTGCTGGCCCTCGTTCCGGTCTGCGCGAACCTGGTCGCAGCGCCCCGAACCATACGCACCAGTGCCGATTGATTTCATCAACCATAACAAGGAGCCCCCAGTGGCGAAAGAACTCTCGTCCGCCGGCTTTGCCGATACAAAACGCCATTACCCGATCCTCGACGGCCTGCGCGGCGTCGCGGCCCTGATTGTCGTCGCGTTCCACCTGTTCGAAGCGCATGCGGCCAGCCGCTTCGTTCAGATCATCAACCACGGCTACCTGGCGGTGGACTTCTTCTTCGTCCTGTCCGGCTTCGTCATCGGCTATGCCTACGATGACCGCTGGAACACGATGTCGACGATGGAGTTCTTCAAGCGCCGGCTGATCCGCCTGCATCCGATGATCGTCGTGGCGATGGTCATCGGCGCCGTCATGTTCTATTTCCAGTCCAGCCCGATCTTCCCGAAGATCCACGAGACGCCCGTGTGGCTGCTGCTGGTCGTGATGGTGATCGGCATGACCCTGATCCCGGTGGGGGCCTCGCTGGACATCCGCGGCTGGGGCGAGATGCATCCGCTGGACGGCCCGGGCTGGTCGCTGTTCTACGAATATGTCGGCAACATCCTGTACGCGCTGTTCGTCCGCAAGTTCTCCAAACTGTTGCTGTCCCTGTGCGTGTTTGTCGCGGGCGCCGCGCTTGTCCACTATTGCGTCACCGGACCGACGGGCGACGTCATCGGCGGCTGGTCGCTCGACGCAGCGCAGATCCGGATTGGCCTGACCCGCCTGTTGTACCCGTTCTTTGCGGGCCTGCTGTTGTCGCGTGTCGTGAAGGCGGGACACGTCAGGCATGCGTTCCTGCTCTGCAGCGCCATCATCCTGGTCGCGCTCGCGTTGCCGCGCTTCGGCGGCGAGCACGATCTGTGGATGAACGGGTTGTATGAATCGCTGTGCATCATCGTCGTGTTCCCGCTGGTCGTCTACCTGGGCGCGAGCGGCGAGGTCAAATCGGGGCTGTCCGCCAGGATCTGCAGCTTCGTCGGCGCGATCTCGTATCCGATCTACATCATCCATTACCCCTTCGTGTACACGTACACGGCATGGGTCCAGGACAACAAGATCACCGTTGCGCAGGGATGGCCGGTCGCCCTCGCGACCTTGGCGTTGTGCGCACTGCTGGCCTGGATCTGCCTGACGTTTTATGACGTCCCGGTCCGCCAGTGGCTGACCGCGAAGACCATGCGAAAAGGCGGTGGCATGGCACCGCGCCCGCAACCTGCCCACCAATAACGCCGAATCGAAAGCATCGGAATGAACAAATCCAACGAATTGAAGAAACTCGTCATCGCAACCGCGGTGGCCCTGCTGTGTGCACAGGCACACGCTGCAGACAATGCCGATGCCCGCGCCACCCAGGCCGTCGCAGCACTGACGCCGGACGAGAAGATCAAACTGGTGTTTGGCTATTTTTCGACGGATTTCAACGGCACAAAGAAGCCGGAGCCGGGCATCGAAGGAGCGGCCGGGTTCGTGTACGGTATCGAGCGCCTCGGCATTCCCGCCCAGCAGATCACCGACGCAGGCATCGGCGTGGCGACGCAGCCGGCCGCGAAGACGCCGCGCGTGCGTACCGCGCTGCCGGCGAATATCGCCATTGCGGCCAGCTGGAATCCGGACACCGGGTTTGCCGGCGGCGCGATGATCGGCAACGAGGCGCACCTGTCCGGCCACAACGTCATGCTGGCCGGTGGTGCCGACCTGCAGCGCGACCCGCGCAACGGCCGCAATTTCGAGTACGCAGGCGAGGACCCGCTGCTGACCGGCGTGATGGTCGGCGCTCAGATTCGCGGCATCCAATCGAACCACGTGATCTCGACGCTGAAGCATTTCGCCTACAACGACCAGGAAACCGGTCGCTTCATCGCCGACGTGAAGATCGACGATCCGGCCGGTCGCATGTCGGACCTGCTCGGGTTCCAGATCGCCATCGAGCGCGGGAACCCGGGTTCCGTCATGTGCAGCTATAACCGCCTGCATGGCACGTACGCCTGCGAGAACGACTTCCTGCTCAACAAAGTCCTGAAGGGCGACTGGGGCTACAAGGGGTATGTGATGTCGGATTGGGGCGGCACGCATTCGACGATTCCGGCTGCGCTCGCCGGCCTCGACCAGCAATCCGGCTGGCCATTCGACAAATCGCCTTACTTTAACGGCGCGCTGCTGGAATCGGTGCAGAACGGCCACGTGCCCGAGGCCCGCCTGAACGACATGGCGCACCGCATCCTGCGTTCAATGTACGCCCATGGCCTCATGGACGATCCCGCCAAGGTCCAGCCGGAACGCATCGACTACAGCGCGCATGCGAAGACGTCGCAGGCGGCGGCAGAGGATGGCATCGTCCTGCTGAAGAACGACAACGGCGTTCTGCCGCTGGTCGACAGCTACAAGACCATCGCCATCATCGGCGGGCACGCGGATGCGGGCGTGCTGTCCGGCGGCGGCTCGTCGCAGGTGTATCCCGAAGGCGGTTCGCCCGTGCCGAACGAAGGCCCGGCGCAATTCCCGGGACCGATCGTATATCACCGCTCGTCGCCGCTACAGGCGCTGGCGGCGCGCCTGCACGCGAAATTCGTGTACCACGACGGCAAGGACGCGGCGGCCGCCGCGACGCTGGCCGCGGGCAGCGACCTGGCCATCGTCTTCGCGACGCAGTGGACGGCGGAATCGGTCGACCAGTCTGACATCAAACTGCCGCATGGCCAGGACGCGACGATCGCGGCAGTGGCTGCGGCCAACCGGAAAACCGTCGTCGTCCTCGAAACCGGCTCGCCCGTGACCATGCCGTGGCTGAACGCCGTCGGCGCCGTTGTCGAAGCGTGGTACCCGGGCACCAACGGCGGCGAAGCGATCGCCCGCGTGCTGACGGGCGAAGTCGATGCGGCCGGCCGCCTGCCGGCCACGTTCCCGGCCGACGAATCCCAGCTGCCGCGTCCGAAACTCGATGGTCTCGGGCTTCCGGAGGGAACCCGGTTCTCGGTGGACTACAACGTCGAAGGCGCCGCCGTCGGCTACAAGTGGTTCGACAAGAAGGGCTTGACGCCACTGTTCGCGTTCGGCCACGGTCTGTCGTACACGACGTTCAGCTACGGCAAGCTGAAGGCGACGCCGGCGAACGGCACGGTGAACGTATCGTTCAACGTCGAGAACACGGGCAAGCGCGACGGCAAGGCGGTGCCGCAGGTATACGTGTCCAGGGTCGGTGGCGGATGGGAAGCGCCGAAGCGTCTCGGCGGCTGGGACAAGCTGGCGCTGCGCGCGGGGGAAAGCCGCGATACAACGGTCGTGATCGACCCGCGTCTCCTGGCCGTATTCGACGGCCGGAGCCATACGTGGAAGATCGCAGCGGGCGAGTACAAGATCACCCTCGCCACGGCAGCGGACGCGCCTTTGAGCGCGGTCACCGTGAAGGTTCCGGCCCGCGCGTTCGCGGCCGGGGCGAAATAATCGGGATGCGAACGACGCGCACCGGCGTCGTGCGTTACGTTCCCGCTCTGAAGCAAAAGTGCGCAAACTTCTGAAGTAAAAATGCTGCTCGGCGACTGCAAGCTGCTGGGTCGGCTACCAATGACTGAACGGTCGAGTTCGCACGTAAGCGGAAGTCCGATTGCCTGGCCTTGTTGCCTCAGCGTGGTCATACGATCGACAAGGCAAAGGATCGCCTGTCCCTCGTCTTGTTGGCTGCCGATGTGGCATTGACTTTAGCGATGCAACCGGCGCATGAACCAATTTTTTGTTATCGTTGATTGTATTGAATATATACAATACAATTAACGTCAGCCTTCTTCCAATGGAGCGTTGATTTTGAAGCACCTGACCCTCGCGCTGGCCGTCGTCCTGCTCGCCGCCGCCCCTGCGCATGCGGCCCTGCCGGAGCTTGGTCCGATGCCGGCCCTGCCGGCCCCGCTGCACCCCGACAGCGTTGCCATGGGCGACGCGCAATCTGCTCCCGTCGTGCACCTGGACTTGCCGGTGACTGCAGGCCCGTTCAAGCCGACCTGGGAATCGATCGCGAAACAGTATCCGGGAACACCGGCGTGGCTGCGTGAAGCGAAGTTCGGCATCTGGGTCCACTTCGGCCCACAGGCGGTCGGCATGAGCGGCGACTGGTACGCGCGCAGGATGTACGTGCCCGGCACGACGGCCTACACCAACCACCTCAAGGACTATGGCCATCCCTCGCAGTCCGGCTACAAGGAGGTGTTGCGGGCCTGGAACCCGCGCAAGCTCGACCCGGCCAAACTGGCGGCGCTGTACAAGGAAGCCGGCGCGCGCTTCCTCCTTATCCAGGGCGTGCACCACGATAATTTCGATTTGTGGGACTCCCGTTACCAGCCGTGGAATTCCGTGCGCCTCGGGCCGAAGCGCGACCTGCTCGGCGAATGGGCGGCCGCGGCCAAGGCGTCCAGCCTGCGCTATGGCGTGGCGTTCCACCATGAATATACGTGGTGGTGGTGGCAGACCGCCTTCGGCAGCGACCCGACGGGCCCGTACGCGGGCAAGCCGTACGACGGCGCATTGACCCTGGCCGACGGCAAAGGTCAATGGTGGGAGGGGCTCGATCCGCGCCTGCTCTATGGCCCGGACCTGCGCGAATACAAGGGCGTGACGGCAGCGGCGCACACGGACTGGAATCCGCCGCCCGCGGGCATCTTCAGCCGCCACACGGCCTATGCCGAGTGGTACGCGACACGCTGGGCGCTGCGCATGATGGACGTGGTGGAAAAATACGAGCCGGATTTCATCTATACCGATGGCACCAGCGACCAGCCTTTCAGCGGCAACGGGACCGGGACCGGGATGAAGTCCGATGCCATCCAACTCGTGATGGCGGATTTCTACAATCGGACGCTGAAGAAGCGCGGCAAGGTCGACACGTTCAGCGTCGTCAAGTTCCATCCGAAATTCAACGGCACCGTCAGCACGGAAGAAGGTTCGATCCCGGCCGGCATCCGGAACGATGAGGCGTGGATCGCGGAAACGCCCGTGGGCGACTGGTACTACGCCCCGTGGTTCACCTATGATTCGGGCGCCGTGATCCGTTACCTGCTCGAACAGGTGGCGCGCGACGGCAACGTGGCGATCTGCATCTCGCCGCTGCCGGATGGATCGCTGGACGAGGGCAGCGTCCGCATGCTGAAGGAAGTCGGCGCCTGGATGCGCGTGAACGGCGAAGGCATTTATGGCAGCAAGGCCTGGGTGCGGCTGGGCGAAGGCGAAAACGGCAAGCTGCGCACCCTGCCCGCCGGCAAGCTGGGACGGGAGCAGGCCGACTTCAAGTTCGGCCCCCACGATTTCCGCTTCACGGTCGGCCGCGATGGTTCGCTGTACGCATTCACCATGACGGTTCCGGCACCTGGCGCTACGCTCAAGATTGCCTCGCTCGGATCCCGCGAGAACCTGCTGGGCAAACCGGTTACCTCGGTGTCGCTGGTCGGCCACGAGGGCGCGCCGATTACCTGGCGCCAGGACGCCGATGGTCTGGTCATCGTTACCCCACACAAGATGCCGTTTGCGACTGCGGTTGCAATCAATATTCGCTAAACCAAAAGAACCGCCGGGCCTGATTACGTTCGGTTTTACGATCGGCTCGTATGGCATTGGTATCTGACTGCCGCAAAAATTGAAAGGCCAGCGCTTGTCGATGATGGCAAGGGGGCAGCGATTCCGTACTTTTTTGCGATCTTCCTGCACCGGCGGGGTTGGCCTGGAGTCATCAAGATCCGTTCTGGTTGAAATCAGCCGACGACGAGCTCCCATCGAGCGGCCGTCGTCGTTTTGATATGCAAGGCCGCTTGGCGATCAGGATGGCGCCCCCGCGCGCTCTTGAACAGGCTCCGTTTGAATAATGCACACCATCTGTACGAGGGCCACTGATGATCGCACGGGGGCGAGACCCCGTAAAGTTGAGTGTTTCTCATTCCGGCACTTAGAAAAGCGCGGCGGTTTCAGGCAAGCTGAGTGTACTTACGTAACAATTGGAGTCGTCGGACGGGGGCAAGATTATGAACAGAGCCCATCAACAAAAAGTGGAATTGCCGGGTTCGACAATTCCACCGAATCACGACGCGCTGGCGATATTAAGCTGCCGGGCAACGCTGCTTACGGCGCGGGAACGCCCTGCACTTTCGGCGCATAGGGCGCGTAGAGGATCGAGCCCGGCCAAGACGGTGTACGCACGTTGTAGCGTGCCGCATCGCTCACGTAGTTGGTGCCGTCATGCCAGTCGCCGCTGCCGGTGTACCGGGCCACAGCCGGGTACGGATATACGGGGCGCGAGGCCGTTTGGCTGCCCGCGCTGTCGAGTTTGTACGTCATGACGGATCCGGGCGCCGTGCCCTGCTCCACCCAACCGGTGATGTTCGAGACCAGGTCGATACTATCGTCACCTTCGCCGCCGCTGCAGTGACCGACACCCGGCACCAGATACATCCGCGCAAATTCATCGACCGTCTTTTGCCCCATCTGGTTCTGCATTGCTTCGTAGTATTGGATCGTGTACATCGGCGAGATGTGCTGGTCGGCCCAGCCATGCCACAGGATCAGCTTGCCTCCAGCCTTCTTGAATGCGGACAGGTCGGGGTTCGTCGCGTCGTTGAGCGGATGATTCTCCAGCAGGTACGTACTGTAGAAGCCGCCGTCGGTGTAGCCGAAGGTGTCGATGTTCGGCATGGCCGGCATGCCCGAAAAGATCAGGTTGTAGGCACCCGTCACGATGTTGTAGCTGAACACACCGGACTTCACGGGAACGGGTGCGCCGGACGAACCTGTTCTCGGCACTTCGACACCGACCCAGTTGCCTTCCGAACCCGGCAGCGGGCGGCCGATCTGCATCGGCATCCCCGTCTTCGCGTCGACGGGACCGCCGTAGATCCTGCCGGCAGCGACCACTTCGGCCTCGGTCAGGCATAGTCTCGTGTCCTGCGCACCGGCCGCGCAAGCGATGGATGCCGGGTCGAAGTTGCAAGCGCGCGGATCCGAGATCAGGCCATCGGGCGTGTCGGCGCAGGCGGCCAGCACGGCCTTGTGCAGCACGGCGACCTTGTCCGGATAGAGGACCGAATTGCCGGTGCTGTCACCTGTCGTGCTGTTGGCCACCACGCTCCAGCCGTGAAAGACCGAGTTCTGGACCTCGAAGTGCGCGGCGGGGGCGCCGGCGACGATGCCGTTGTAGTCGTTCGGGTAGCGCTGCGCGGCCATCAGCGCTTCACGGCCGCCGTCCGAGCAACCGACGAAGTACGAGAACTTCTGCTCCTGGCCATAGTAGGCCTTGATCAGCTTTTTCGCGGCGAGGGTCGTGATGTGTTGACCGCGGTAGGCGAAATCGGCCTGCTTCTGTGGATCCGTGGTCCAGCCGGCGTCGTTGCCCTGGTGGCCCATGTCGGTTGCCGCGGTCACGAAGCCGCCCTGCTGCACCAACGGGCATTTGTAGCTGAAGCTGAACGAACTTTGCTGGGTCGGGTCGCTGACACTGCCGCAGAGACCACCGCAGCCCAGTTCAGCAAAACGCTGGGTCCACGTGCTGACCGGCAGCGCAACCTCGAACGTGTTCGCCGGCGCCAGCGTGCCCTTCACGGCGCACATGCTGACGCTGCTGCCGTTGAGCATCGTGGTGACGACCGTGGCCGAGGTGATCTTGCTGCCCGCACCGCCGATATCGGTCACGTCGACCGCAGCCAGTTGCGTGCAATCGACCACCGGTTTCACGACCGCGAGCGCGGTCGCCGTCGTGGCGACCGGCGCGGTGCTGTCCGGCGCGACGTTGCTGCCGCCATGGCAGGCGGCCAGCAGCGCGGCCGTACCGAGCAGCGATCCTGGCAGAGAAAAACGATGCATGATGTCTCCTTGCTGTTATTAACGGTGAGAGTTCAAAACGAATGCTTGATACCCGTGATGATCCCGTTCTGCGCCATGCCGGCGCCGACGGCGCCGCCGGCGGACAGCGCGACCGCCGCCGTGCCGCTGTTGCTCACATGGCCGATGGCGACGTAGGTCGACGTACGCTTCGAGAGGTCGTAGATCGCGCGCAGCATGGTAAGGGTGCTGTCGTTGCCGCTGTTCTTGTAATCCAGGCGGCCGGCCAGGCCGTCGACCGTCACGGCCGGCGACAGTTTGTAGGCGCCGTCGAAGTAATACAGGTTGCTGCGCGGCGTGGCCGAGGAACCTTCGTTGTCGCGCACGACGGCGCCCGCTGCCAGGCGCCAGGCGTCGAACTTCGTGTAGCCGGCCAGGTGCAGGCGGCTGTCCTTCAGGTTGCTCGTCGTGAGGCCGGCCGCGGCACCCGTGCCGCCGTTCTTGCGGTCGTAGGCGCTCGTGATGCCCCAGGTCGGGGTGTCGTAGCGCAGCATGGCCGACCACTCGCGGCATGCCTGTGCATCGGCCGCCGCCTCGCCTGGGCAATTGGTGCCGCCCGGACCGCCGGCGTTCGACACGTCGCGGCCGAGGCTGTACGTCGCGCCGACCGTCACCGCGCCGAACGTACCTTTATAGGCAATCGAGTTGTCGGTGCGTCCGTTCGGGATGCCCGCGTCGAGCGAGCCGAGACCGTATTGCGCCGGGCCGATGATCTCCACTTCCGGCATCGAGTTGTACAGCATGTTGTAGTTGCGTCCCAGCGTGACCTGGCCCCAGCTGGCGGCCAGGCCCACCCACGCCTGGCGGCCGAACAGGCGGTTGCCCTGGCCGGTCGTGCCGCTGTCCGTGTAGATGCCCGTCTCCAGCGTGAAGATCGCCTTCAGGCCGCCGCCCAGGTCTTCGGTACCGCGGAAGCCGATCCGCGACGGGAACATGCCGCCGCCCAGGCTCGGCATCCACGTGCGGCTGTGGCCCGCCGCGTCGGCGTTCGTGTTGTAGTCGATGGCGGTGTCCAGCAGGCCGTACACCGTGACGTTGGTCTGTGCGTGGGCGGCACCGCACACCGCGATGGCGGCGATCGCGATCATCTTCTTCATGAAATCTCCTTGGTTTTTAGTGAATGAATGTTGTCCGTGACGGCGCAGGGGCGAGCGCCGCCCTGGCGGGACGCACGGGGCGTCCGCCTTGCTCGTGTTCAGAGGGAATGGACCTGCCTGTGGCTCAGGACTTCGCGCCGTCCTTGTTCCAGTCGACCGTACTGGCGGCGCCCTTGCCGGCGACCGAATACAGGGCCTTGGTGTTGCGGGTCTTCTGGAAGTCTTCCAGCGACTCGCCGCGCATGGCGGCATAAATGTGCAGGTTCGACACGCCGACGACGGCACCCAGCTTCTCCAGCAGGAAGAAGATGACGCCGTACCGGATCATGCCGCGCCAGTCGCGCCGCGTGATCAGGTCGCGTTCCTGCGCCGTCAGGCCCGCGTCCTCGTAGGTCGCGTCCGGATCGGCCAGGAAGCGCGCACGGAAGTCCGGCTGGATCAACTGGTGCAGGTAGCGGTTGATGCGGTAGTGCGCCACGCTGCGTTCCAGCGTGAACGGATACGTACCCTCGAGTTCCCCGGCGCCGGCCGTCTGGTGGCCGATGTGCGCCAGGTGCTCCGCGTTGGCGCGGGCCTGGCGCGCCGGATCGACGGCGACATCGCTTTCGTACACGGCGACCGCGATGCCCGTCATCGACGGCAGGTAGTATTCCCGGTGCAGGCAGTTGATACGGGCCGGCATCGCGCCGCGCATGATCATCCACATGATGATCTCGGCGCCTTCCCAGCCGCCCAGCTTGGCCAGCTCGGCCTGCGTCATGTTCAGGATGACCTCGGGATCCTTCTCGAACAGGTCGAGGAACTCGTTGTCCCAGGACGTGTTGTTGAAGCCGCAGCGCTCGCCGTGCACCTGGTGCGACAGGCCGCCGGTCGCGACGATGGCCACCTTCAGGTCGTCGTCTGGATAGCTCTCGATGGCGCGGCGCAGGGCCTGGCCCAGCTTGAAGCAGCGGCGCGCGGACGGCACCGGGAACTGCAGCACGCCGCATTGCAGCGGCACGATCGCGCCGGGCCAGCCGCCCTCCGCCTTCTGCGGCCACATGATCGACAGCGGCGAGAAGCAGCCGTGATCGAGCGGCTTGCCCTGGAAGAAGGACATGTCGAATTCGTCCGCGACGAGCGACTGGCCGATGTGCCGCGCCAGCGCGGCATGGCCGCCCACGGCCGGCAGGTCGCGCGCCCCGCCGCCCTCGTCGGCTGGACGCCATTCGTCGCCGATGCCGAGCGCGAACGCCGAGTAGTGATCGAAGAAGAACGAAGTCACGTGGTCGTTGTACACCACCAGCAGCACGTCCGGCTTCTTGTCGTCGAGCCACTGGCGCACCGGCTCGTACGCCTTGAAGATCGGTGCCCAGACGGCGTCGTTCTGTTTGTTGGCGTCCAGGGCGAAGCCGATGGTCGGGGTGTGCGAGGAGGCGATTGCGCCGATGATCCTGGCCATGATATTTCCTTATGCGGTTGCCGGTACGGCGCGGGCCGCGAACCGGGTGAAGACGATGGACAGCGCCGCGAGCGTGGCCGGAACGGCGAGGATCGCGATTACCGCCGAGAAGCCCCAGCCCAGCGACAGCAGGATGCCGCCGGCGGCCGAACCGAAGATGCTGCCGAAGCGGCCGATGCCCTGCATCCAGCTGACGCCCGTGGCACGGACGGCCGTCGGATAGCATTGCGGGGCGAAGGCGTTCAGGCCCGTCTGGGCGCCGCTCATGCAGAAGCCCGCCAACAGCACGAGGATACCGAAGGAAGCCGATTCGACGCCGCTCGACGCGACGGTCAGGATGAAGGCGGCGCCGCCCACGTAGGTTGCGGCGATGACCTTGTTCGGCGTCCAGCGGTCCATCAGCCAGCCGACGAACAGTGCGCCCACGGTACCGCCGAGCTGGAACATCGCCGTGATATTGGCGGCGCGCTCGATCGGCAGGCCCGCTTCCTTGATGAGCGTGGGCAGCCAGCCGGACAGCAGGTAGATGACCAGCAGGCCCATGAAATACGTGGCCCACAGCGACAGCGTGATGCCGCGGAAGGCGGGTGCCAGCAGTGCGCCGACCTTGGCCTTGCCCTCGACCTTTTGTTCGCTGATCGTGAACGCGGCACCCGCCGGCACCTCGCCGCCGACGACGCGCTTCAGGGTCGCCGCGATGCGTGCTGCCGGATATTTATTCACGACGAGGAAGCGCACGGACTCCGGCACGAGGAAGATGTAGAACGGCAGGCAGGCGAGCGGGATCGCGCCGCCGACGACCAGTACCATGCGCCAGCCGTACTGCGGCAGCAGCGCGGCCGCGCCGAAGCCGACGAGGGCCGAGCCGAGATTAAAGCCCGTGAACATGATGGCGAGCAGCGTGCTGCGGCGCGCCTCCGGCACGTATTCCGACAGCAGGGTCGTCGTGTTGGGCATCGCGGCGCCGAGACCGAGACCGGTCAGGAAGCGCAGCGCGGACAGCGACACGACGTCGTTCGCCTGCGACGCCAGCACGCTGAACAGGCCGAACCAGGCCACGGCGACCATCAGCAGGCGCTTGCGGCCGTAGCGGTCGGACAGCGGGCCGATCATCAGCGCGCCGATGGCCAGGCCGATGGGCGCGGCACTCATCACCACGCCGAACGCCGCTTTCGAGATGCCCCACTCCTTCGTGATGGCCGGCGCGAGGAAGCCCATGATGGCGACGTCGATGCCGTCCGTGGTGATGATGAGGAAGCAAAGGAAAAGCAAGAGCCACTGGTAGCCGGACATCTTGCGGCCGTTGATGTGCGCCCGCACATCGAGGGTGTGTGCCATATTCATTAAGTCTCCTGGTCAGATACGCTGTTATGGACTGCCGGTGCCGACCGTGTCTACAACCGTAGAATCGCGGCACCATCAGTTTTCCAGTGTACGTTTTGACTTGCCTTAATGTATTGCTTTCAGCTACGCCAGCGTTGCAATCTGCTTATTGACCATATCAGCGCCAGGAAGCGCCAAGTCTCTGCAATTCCTCGATCAGTGCGCGCGCGCCGGGCGACAGGTGCGCCCCGCGCCGCGTGGTGATGCCGATGTCGCGCTCCATGCCCTGCAGCGCGAAAGGCAGTTCGACCAGCTGGCGGGTACGGATTTCGTGGTACAGCTGGTGCACGGAGAGCGCCGTCAGCATGTCGCTCGCCAATAACAAACCCCGCACGAGGGCAAGATCCCCCGTCTCCACCACGGGCGCCGGCGGCGTGACACCGGCGTCCTCGTAGAAGCGACAAAACTGTTCGCGCAACGGCGTCCCTGCGCGCGACAGGACCCACGGGTAGCGCTCGAGGTCGTGCACAGTGACCCGTTTCTGGCCCGCGAGCGGGTGATCCGCGCGCGCCACCAGTGCGACCTTGTCTTCGAACAGTTTTTCCGCGACGAATGCGACGCCCGACGACGGGCGCAGCGCGCCAAGAATGAAATCGATGCGTCCGCTCAACAAACCGGCCGTCAGTTCGTCATAAGGACTTTCGAGCGAACGGATGACGAGGTGCGGGTGTTTGGCCTGTACCGCTGCGATCGCGAGCGGCAGGAATTGCGAGCGTGCCAGCGGCAGCGCACCGATCGTGACGACGCCGCGCACGACGCCGGCCAGCGCCGCGATATCCTCCGGGATATGGCGTAGTTCGGCCAGCACCCGTTCGAACCGTTCGATCCAGCGCCGTCCGGCGTCGGTCGGCAACATGCCGTGCGCGGTGCGCAGGAACAGCGGCTGGCCAAGCATGTCCTCTAGGTGGGTGATCGCCTGGCTGATGGCGGACTGCGACGCCCCCAGCGCGCGCGCAACGCCAGGCATGTAGTGCGCCTCGGCCAGCAAGGCCGCCGCCTGCAGCCTGCGCTCGTTCAGCAGGGCCTCGATGCTTCCCACCTTGCCGCCCACCTTGCCGCCCGCCCGCTCGCCACCGCGTCCGCTCATGCGCAGCGCGTCTTCACGCACCTCGTGCAGCTCGGCTTCGATGCGGTCGGCACGCAACCGGACCGTCTCGCCGGCGCTCGTGAGCAGCATGCCGCGACCTTTCCGTTCAAACAACCGAACATTCAATCCTGCTTCCAGCGCGGCCACGGAGCGGGTCACCGCGGACGAGGCGCGGAACAGGCTTTCCGAGGAGCGGCGGATGCCGCCGGCGGCGGCGACGGCACTGAAGGCGTGGAGATGGCGCAGGCTGACGAGAGACATGGTGCCCCGCCCTTTCTGGAGTTCGCAATAAGCAGATTAGAACAAACTCGCCCCCACAAAGCAACCATGCCGGCCCGGCCGGCGCAGATACTGGCGGCATAACAATGAATAGATGGATCCTCACCATGACCACGCATGACCGCTCCGACCTGGTGCCCGTGCCCTGCATCCTGATGCGCGGCGGGACATCCCGCGGCCCCTTCTTTCTCGAGTCCGAACTGCCCTCCGATCCGGCCCTGCGCGACCGTTTCCTGCTCGCGGCCATGGGGTCGCCCGACAAGCGCCAGATCGATGGCCTGGGCGGTGCGCATCCGCTCACGAGCAAGGTCGGCATCGTGCGCCGCAGCGAAACCCCCGGCGTCGACCTCGACTTCCTGTTCGCCCAACTGCAACCGGACAAGGACACCGTCGACACGTCGCCCAACTGCGGCAACATGCTCGCTGCCGTGCTGCCCTTCGCGCTCGAACGCGGCCTGCTGCCGGTGCGCCAGGGCGCAACCACGGCGCGTGTCCTGACGCTGAACACGGGCATGCAGTGCGACGTCACGGTGCAGACGCCCGGCGGCCGCCTGCAGTACACGGGAGAAGCGCGCATCGATGGCGTGCCGGGAACCGCGGCGCCGATCACGATCGATTTCCTCGACACGGCCGGATCGGTCTGCCCGTCGCTGCTGCCCAGCGGACGCGTGCTGGACCGCATCGACGTGCCCGGCGCCGCACCGTTCACCATCGAAGCGACGCTGATCGACAACGGCATGCCGATGGTGCTCGTGCGTGCGGCCGACCTCGGCATGACCGGTTACGAAGATGTGGCCGATCTCAACGCGAACACGATGCTGAAGGCGAAGCTGGAAGCCCTGCGCCTGGCCGTCGGCCCGGTCATGGGCCTGGGCGACGTGACGAATAAAAACTACCCGAAGATGTGCCTCGTCGCGGCCCCGCGCGCGGGCGGCAGCATCGCCACCCGCTGTTTTATCCCGCACGTGTGCCACGAGGCGATCGGGGTGCTCGCGGCCGTCACCGTCGCCACCGCGTGCGTGCTGGGAGATTCCGTCACGGCAGGCATCGCCAGCGTGCCGGCGGGCCTCGTCAAGACGGTCTCGGTCGAGCATCCGACCGGCGAATTCAGCGTCGAGCTGGAACTCGACAAGGACAATCCGCAGCAGGTGATTCGTGCCGCCCTGCTGCGCACCGCGCGCCCCATCATGCGCGGCGAAGTACTGGTATCGCAAGACATCTGGAGAGGAGAATAAAATGCGCAAGCCCCTGGTCATCGACTGCCATGGCCACTACACGACGGCGCCGAAAGCGCTGGAAAACTGGCGCAACGCGCAGATCGCCAACCTGAACACGCCCGAACTGGGCCCACGCGTTTCCGACCTGAAGATCAGCGACGACGAGCTGCGCGAGTCGATCGAAACGAACCAGCTGCGCCTGATGCGCGAACGCGGCTCCGACCTGACGATCTTTTCGCCGCGCGCCAGCTTCATGGCACACCACATCGGCGACTTCGAGACGAGCGCCACGTGGGCCGCGATCTGCAACGAGTTGTGCTGGCGCGTGTCGCAACTGTTCCCGGATCACTTCATCGGCGCGGCCATGCTGCCGCAGTCGCCCGGCGCCGACCCACGTACCTGCATCCCCGAGCTGGAGCGTTGCGTGAAGGAATACGGCATGGTCGGCATCAACCTGAACCCTGACCCGTCGGGCGGCCACTGGACGTCTCCGCCGCTGTCCGACCGCCACTGGTATCCGATCTACGAAAAGATGATCGAGTACGACATCCCGGCGATGATCCACGTGTCGACGAGCTGCAACCCGTGCTTCCACACGACGGGTTCGCATTACCTGAACGCCGACACGACCGCGTTCATGCAATGCCTGACGAGCGATTTGTTCAAGGATTTCCCGACCCTGAAATTCCTGATCCCGCACGGGGGCGGTGCGGTGCCTTACCACTGGGGCCGCTTCCGCGGCCTGGCGCAGGAAATGAAAAAGCCGCTGCTGCAGGATCACCTGCTGAATAACATTTACTTCGACACCTGCGTGTACCACCAGCCGGGCATCGACCTGCTCACGAAAGTCATCCCGACGAAAAACGTACTGTTCGCCTCCGAGATGATCGGCGCCGTGCGCGGCATCGATCCGGAAACGGGCCATTACTACGACGACACGAAGCGCTACATCGAGGCCGCGGCACTCTCCGGCGAGGACCGCTTCCAGATTTTCGAAGGCAACGCCCGCCGTGTCTTCGCCCGCCTCGACGCCGCCCTGACACTGAAAGGATTTTAAGATGACCACGCCATTGATGAACCAACTGGGCATCGTCAAACGCAACATCGAACGCGCCGACCGCGCGGCGGCCGAACGCCTCGGCAAACTGGGCAGTGCGACCGTGCACGAAGCCATGGGCCGCGTGGGCCTGCTGAAACCGTACATGCGCCCGATCTTCCCCGACCAGCAGGTGTCCGGCACGGCCGTGACAGTGCTGCTGCACCCGGGCGACAATTGGATGATGCACGTGGCGGCCGAGCAGATCCAGCCGGGCGACATCGTCGTCGCGGCCATCACGGCCGAATGCACGGACGGCTATTTCGGCGACTTGCTTGCCACGAGCTTCATGGCACGCGGCGCGAAAGCGCTCATCATCGACGCCGGCGTGCGCGATGTGCGCGTGTTGAAAGAGATGGGTTTTCCGGTCTGGAGCAAAGCGATCAGCGCGAAGGGCACGATCAAGGCGACGCTCGGCTCCGTCAACATCCCGGTGCTCTGCGCCGGCGCGCTCGTGAATCCGGGCGACGTGATCGTGGCCGATGACGACGGCGTCGTCGTCGTGCCGGCGCTCGATGCCGGGCGCGTCGCCGATGTCGCCGAGAAACGCGAATCGCTCGAGGGAGAGAAGCGCGCGACGCTGGCGTCGGGCGTGCTGGGCCTGGACATGTACAGGATGCGCGAACCGCTGGCGGCTGCCGGTCTCAAATACATCGATTGATTCGCCAGTAAATTATGTTGCCTTTGAATAACTGACATCAGCGATCGTCATTGGCGTTTGCTGACGCAGCGCAGCATAATGACTGTGTCTCCTCTATTTTCCTCAAGAAAGTAGATTCAGCCCGCTCATGAGCGGGCTTTTTTTTGCGCAGTTCCGAATGCTAGAACGCATGCGCCAGCCCCACGCCAAATGACGTACGCGCATCCGTCGTCGCGTCACGCTTGTTGCCCAGGCTCGCATACAAGGTGGTGCGCCGGGACAAGACATAGTCCGCGCCGATCGACGTGAAATGGTTGACGTCCGCATTCAGGCGCTGGCGGCCGTAACCGCCTCGACTGGTCATCCGGATCAAGAAAATCGAGCATCTCGGCTGGAGGCACGCCAAGAGTATCCGCCAACACGCAAATATTGACTAGCGCAATGTTGCGTTGCCCGCGTTCAATTCCGCCAACATAAGATCTGGCTAACTAGCTCTCCAGCGCAAGCCTCTCCTGCGACCAGCCGCGTGCCTTGCGCAGCTTTGCCAAGTGCCGGCCGAACAACTGAAGAGAGTCGTATTCCATAACGCCATTATCAAAATGCAATGTCACGAGCATACGTGTTTGACCTTTATGGGGCCACGCCATAAAGTGACGCACTATAAGTGACACTAACGTTTAAAGTTGCAGAACACTTTCACTTCCCAAGACGCCGTCGCACTGTTCAAAGAGCATACTTGCTTCGAGTTCCATCCGACCGTGCCAGGCCAGCTGCTCGCTCGCTGCGGCATCATCAATATCCCTTCCAAATCAAAACCATCCAGATTCGACGCCGAGCACTGGGATTTGGTATGGCAGGAAATGTTCCTTTTGGCGCTGCGCCGCTGCAAATTCGACCGGAGCTTGCAGCCGCCAACGAAGTGCTTTGCACCTATGCTTCCCCAATCTCAAGAGACCAAGCTTGCGGTACAGGAGAAGGAAATTCTGGATTTAGAACCACATCCAACACGTCGCTTTCTTGAGGTTCCGTTCGAAGAAAAAGATGAAGCGAAGTGGCGAGGCGCACGCTGGGACTGGGATTTCAAGAAATGGTACGTACCGAGTGGGATGAATCGAAACGTGTTCCCATGGCCCGACGCTCTTCTGACTCCGGCTATGCGGGTAGTAGAATTTCCGTCGGACGAGCCAGGAGTTCCGAGCAAGCGCCGCGCTAGAAAGAAGAAGGCTGGGCCGCAGGCCAAATCAAACGCGACGGCAATGCAGCTAGAGAAAGAAATTGATGAGAGACTTCAGTTTTTGCTTAATAAGCCTGAATAATCAAAGCCGCGCATCGGCGCAGTATGCCTTCGGCGCCGGCGGCTCGTCCTGCAACTGGTCTGCGTGAATCAAGACTGGCGCCACGAAGATCAGCTTGCGCTCTTGCCAGCCCGGCCCGCACGGCTGCATCCGGAAGTGCCCGCGACGCCAGTGCGGTGCGACGGCCGAGCCGCCGCCACAGGATGTGGCCTGCGCGGGTAATGTCTCCGGGCCGACCAGAATCGCGTTGTAGACAGACGCCGTCCTCTTCAGCAGCCTGTCGCGCTTCCTCTCGCCCAGGCCCTTGGCGCGTTTAAGCGCGTCGTCACGATCGTTGCGCTCGACGCGGCGTGCGTTTTTCAGGCCCATGTACAGGAACAGTTTGACCACGTAGCTGACGACGGCATGCATGACTTCGCGGCAGTCATCGTCAAGCCGACCGTCAGCCGCGCCGAGTACCCACTCCATCCACTGGCCCAGGCTCGTGTCTCCACGGTCGGTCTCGCCAGCCAGCGTGACCTGGCCGCTATAGCGATCGCCGCGCTTGCTGATGAGAATAACCTCCAGGCGCCATCGAATACATGACCAGGCATATTGGAAGCCGGCGGCGTCAGGTGACGCATCGCCAGTTCGCCAAAATGCAAATATTGCGCCGCGAACGGCGGCGCCACCATGCTCATCGGCAAACCCAAGTCGACGTCGGAATTCGCGAGCAGTGATTCGAGCGCGGGCGTCGCTTCGATCACCGTGCCCTTGTGCAGGCAGTACAGCAGATTCACGCTGATCTGGTTAGCGATATGGGTTTGACTGTTCCGCAGGCTCTCGGGATTATCGTGTTCAGCCACAGGAAAATTCCGATCCAACTGCCAGAGCATCTCGTCCCTGATCGCTGCGCACGACGTCCCAGGCGCACTCCATCGCCGCCAGAGGTGGGTTTCACAAAGCGCCCGAGACCATGCCTCCTCCGCGCCTTGGCGCCGCCATTCGACCGGATAGGGCCTCCCGTTGAGGGCTTCGACATGGCTGCGTTCGAAAGCGTCGCCGATGTAGACTAGTTCTTCGTTCCCATGCCTCAGTCGACGAGCGCCGCCCCCGCGATCCGGAACTGGGACGCCGCCGTCCTCCCGTTGCGCCATGCGATTACTTACACGGTCATTCATCATCACTCCCTCATGGCGCGATGGCGAACAGTTCCAGCGACAGCTCGCGAATCCCGGACGGCACGTAGACCGATGCGGCCTGTGCCTGCAACATGTTCGCGTACAGTGGCCCCTTGTCCTGCAGCGCAAAATAGTAGGTGTTAGGCCTGATGGGCACTGCCGCCGGCACCTGCGGCATGTGCATCAGGTCCACACCCGGCAGCGCGGACGCGACCAGCCGGGCGACATCGTCCGGCGCGCCGACCTTGAAGCGAGATGGCACCATCGCCACCAGCTCCAGCGCCGGCACGTCGGCCCGCACGCCTAGGCACAGCATGGTCTTCTGGTCGACGGCGTCCGGCAGCCTCCCCTCGAAGTACGACGGCCGCGCCGGATCCTGGGCCAGCGGGATCGCCAGGTACTTCGATGAAACGACCGTGTCGACCAGGTCGCGCAGGATGGCATCGAGCCTCGCGAACGCAGGTCCCGGCTGCTCGTGGTCATATACCGGCAGATCCTTGATCCTGACCTTGCGCGAGAACGCCATCAGGCCGCCGGCCAGCCCGAGCAGATCCTGGAACAGGCGTTCCGGATGAAACCTGTGGCCTTGGGCATGGTGGTGCAGCACCGCGCATCCCGCGCTGATCGTCTGCAGCAACCAGAACGACGACATGTCTCCGCCTTGCACGACCACATCCTTGCTCGGCTCGCGCTGCGCGGCGTAGAGCGCGTCGGTTTTCGCCTGCAGCTTCTGCATCAGGGCGTCCAGCAGCCGCGCCAGCGCGGGCGCGGGCGCGACCGTCATGCCCGGCGCAATGAATGTCGGATCGATTTCGAATCCACCGCCACCGCGACGGCGTACTCGCAGCACCGGGACAGCGAGGTGCCCGTCTCGCGAAGCGAGATGCGGGAGGAGACGTGCCTGTTTGGCCAAGTACACGATGCGGGAATCCAATGCCTCGGTGTACTGGTCGGCGGTCTCCAGTTCCAACTGACGGAACCGCGCCTGCCCCAAGTCTTGTCCCCGAAAGCCGGCGACGTTCCCACCATGGGATCGATAGGCCGGCAGCGCCGCGTAGAACGTGAAGTGAGGCTCGCTCGACGGCAGCCCCGCCAGTTCGACCGCCTGAGGCAAAAGGTCCGCCCCCGGCGCGTCATAGGTCTCGCCGTCCGGGAACACCAGCGACAGGGACTCGGCCTGCAAGATGTTGTTGGCCAGCGCCTGTTCGTTCCAGATGGACTCCGCCGAGAGCCCCCATGCGTATGGGTGCAGCGCGGTCGCCATCCGGTGCAGGCGAGCCTCGTGGTAGCGGTCCTGCTGCTGGAAGTGCTGCGGGCGCAGCGTCACCCCTTCCGTCCACAGGATTTTCGATGGTGTCTTCATCTGCGGGCTCCCGGTTCATGACCTGACTCAACCGTCATGATCCGCGCTGGCCAGCGTAAAAATCTTGCGAACAATCAATCGGCGTGTTTTCCGACTGTCAATAATGACGCTCTCGGCCACGTTCCCGACGCCTCGATGAAAGACCTGCTTCCTCATTACGAGCAAGAGCTGAGCCTCCTTCGCCAGCGCGCGGCGGAATTCGCGGCGCGGTATCCCGGCCTGGCTTCGCAACTTCAGATCGGTCACGGATCCGTTGGCGACCCGCACACCGAGCGGCTGATCCAGGCCACCGCGCTGCTTACGGCCCGGGTCAACAAATCGCTCGAGGATGGATACTCGCGGTTCACCGAGTCGTTCCTCGACACCCTGTTCCCACACTACCTGAGGCCCTTCCCTTCCTGCGCGATCGTGCAGGCCAGGCTTCCCGCCGAAGCGAAGTCTGGGCAGGTCATCTCGCGTGGTACCGAATTGCACGCAGCACCTGTCGGTGGAGTATCTTGCCGGTTCAGGACGTGCTACGACATCCGCCACTTGCCGGTGCGACTACCGGAAGTCTGCTTCACCCCGGCCCTGGCCGTCCCGCCGTCGATTCGGGTGCCGGGAAGTTGCGGCGCCAGCCTCGACATTGACATCGAAACGACCGATCAACAGGCATGCTTCGCACCGCTCGCGAACACGGCCCTGCGCGTCTACCTTGACGGCGAGACGTCGGTGGTCACCGTCGCGCGCGACATCCTGGAAGGGCATATCGTCGCGGCCTGTGTCGAGACCGAGGTCGGCGAATGGACGCAGCTGCCGTGCGTGCCGCTGGCGGCGGTCGGGTTCGCCGACGACGAGGCGCTCGTTCCGTTTTCGCCGCGCTCGCACCCTGCCTATCGACTTCTCACCGAATATTTCACCTTCCCAGAGAAGTTCAATTTCATCGACGTCGACCTGGCGAAGATCGTGCCGCACGTGCCAGAAGAATGCCGCCGCTTCACGCTGCACCTGCTCCTGGCCGACGTGCGCGCGGATTCGCACGAGGCTGGCTTGCTGTCGACCCTGTCCGCGAGAAACTTCCTAACCGACTGCTCTCCGGTGGTGAACCTGTTTCGCCAGACTGCCGTGCCGATCCTCGTCACGCACGAGCGGGCCGACTATCCGCTACTCTCCGACGCCGAGCATGCCTGGGCCTATGACATCCATACCGTCGATGCCGTCCAGATGTTGCGCCAGGACGAACAGGGGCCGTCCCTGACCGAATTCCGGCCGTTCTATTCGCTCCGCCACGGCGAGGGCCAGGACAGGCGCGGCCACTACTACGTGGTGCGGCGCGACGAAAACTTTGATGCCGGCCACGAGCACCGCATCGCGTTCGTCGACGCCGATTTCGATCCAGCCCGCTGCGAGCAAGCGACCGTGTCGGCAGAACTCACGTGCACCAACCGCGACTTGCCGTCCCGGATCGCATACGGCCAACCGGAAAGCGATCTGTCGCCTCCGATCGGCTGGGCATCTGGCTCCACCATCAGGTTCGTGCGCAGGCCAACCGCGCCCCGGCGCTTCGCCGCGACGCCGGGCCTGCAGTGGCGGTTGCTCTCGCACCTGACGCTGAACTTCCATTCGCTCGTGCAGGAAGGGCTCGAAGGCTTTCGCGAGATGCTGTCCCTTTACGACCTCGTGCGAACGCCCGCCACCCGACGGCAAATCGAATCGATCATCGGGCTGGCCCATCGGCCAACCACGGCATGGATCAGGAACGAACGCGGCGCCTCGCTCGTGCATGGCATCGAGGTGCGCATCACAGTCAATGAGGACGGTTTCGTCGGCAGCGGCCTGGTGCTCTTCGCGCATGTGATCGAGCGCTTCCTCGGCCTTTACGTCCAGATCAACAGCTTTACGGAACTGGTCGTCCTGTCCAACCAAACAGGCAAGGAACTCATACGATGCCATCCCCGCAACGGCGGCCTGTACCTGGCGTGATCGCGCGCCTGGAGGCGGCGCCCTACCGCTTCCAGTTCATGCAGGCGTTGCGCGTGGTGCTGATCTGGCTACGCCGAGATGGGATACCTTCCGAACGAGCGCTGCGCCAGATCCTGCGCTTTCGGAACAGCCTGACCCTCACCTTTCCGGCCAGCGAGATCGAGTCATTGAGTATCGACCTGGCCGCGGATACGCCGAAGCCCGGCGCCGTATCGGGTATCCAGTTGACCCCGGCTTTCATGGGCCTGCTCGGCGCCAACGGCACGCTACCACTGCATTACACCGAGTGGATCGCGGCCCACGAATACGCCGAACGCGACGAATCGATCCGTGCCTGCCTGGATCTGTTCAGCGACCGGGCAGTCGGCCTGTTTTTCAAGGCGTGGACCAAGTACCGCCCCGAGCACGCCATCGATATCGAGGGTGATGATCCATACCGTCCGCTGCTGCTCTCGCTCGGCGCTCGCCCCGCCGCGCAACCACGTGCGCACATCGACGACCTCGCCCCACATGCCGACGCGATGGTCTTCTACATCGGCCTGCTCCGGCAGCGGCCGATGTCCGCGGCTGCCTTGTCTTCCATCCTGCCAGACTACTTCGGCGTGCCGATCGCCATCGAGCAGTTCGTCGGCGGCTGGAACGATATCGCCGACAACCGGCAATGCCGGATGGGCGGCGCCAATTCCACGCTTGGCCACAGCGGCGCACTTGGCGTGCGCGCCTGGCGGCACGACCTCGGCGTCACGCTGCATATCGGCCCGCTCGACAAGGCGGACTTCGAACGCTTCCTGCCCGGCACCGCCGGCGCGCGCGCGCTGGAAACGATATTGGCGCTGGTCGGCATCTCCGGGCTGCGATACATCGCGCATGTGATGCTCAGGCCGGAGGACGTCGCGTCCCTGGATCTCGTGGGCGGATCGAGACCGGGCAAGCGAATTGGATTCGACGCGCGCCTCGGCGTATCCGGCAAGGCGGCCGACGTCCGCTACCTGTTGCGGCCATCGTAGAGCTTGCCTCGAAGACTTATATCAATACCTCGGCAATTTCTTTCTCTACATTCTGGTCTCTTGAAGACGGCATGGGATGAGCAAAATGAGTAGAGCGGTATTTCATGGTGCGACACGGGAACTGGCGGCGCTGGAAGGCGAACAACACAACCGCCTGCTACGGCTTTCCTTCCCGAGGGACGACAAACCCGACGACGCGATCATGCTCGCCAACAGGCTCGTCGCCGAGGAAGGCCTGTCGCGCGATTTCCGCTACAAGGTCGAGGTCCTGTCGGACAACGCGCGCATCCCGCTCAAGAAAATGATGGGCAATATGGTCACGGTCTCCCTCGTGCGCGAGGACGGGACCTTGCGGCACTTTAACGGCTACGTGACCGAGTTCAGGCTAATCAAGGCTGACGGCGGCTATGCCTGGTACAGCATGGTCCTGGAACCGTGGCTCGCCTTCGCGAAATTACGGAAGAACTGCGTCGTGTTCCTGGAACGGACGGTGCTGGAGATCACCGAGGAGATCTTTAACCAGTACCCGCAGCGCGACTGGAAACTCGAACTCTACAATCAATACGAGCCGCTCAGCTGCGCCATCCAGTACGAGGAGACAGACCACAACCACTTGCACCGCCGCTGGGAAGATCTCGGCCTGCATTACTGGTACGAGCACCGCGCGGACGGTCACACGCTGCGGATCGGTGACATGACGCAGATGCAGCGGCCGATCGAGCCAGGCGGGAACGTCGAGGTGCCGGATGAAATCCCGTTCCAGCGCAACGCCGGTTCGGGCGAGGCGGACGGCATCCACGAATGGCAGCCGGTGCGGCAAATCGGGCCGGGCAGCACCACGGTCGGCGGCTTCAACTACAAATGGCCGCGCCCGCAGGCGCAGACGCGCAGCTCGAAAAACGACCAGGGCTCGGCGCCGCGACTGGAAGTGTACGAGAACACCGGCGGCTACGCCTTCGCCTCGTTCGATGTTGGAGACAAGCTCGCCAAGCGCCGCATGGAGGAGCGGGACGCACCGACCCAGTTCTTCGAAGCCTCCGGCAACAACCGCACCGTGCAGCCCGGCCGCAGCTTCCGCCTGGGCGGGCACTTCAGCGGCGCGCCTCGGCCAGTACGGCCCGACGAACCAGCCAGGACATCGATCGACAGCCGCGAATACGTGATCCTGTCGGCCGTCCACGAGGCCAGCAACAACTATCAGGCCGGCAGGGACGCGAAGTCGGAATACGCATGTTCGTTCACGTGCATGCGCAAGGACATCCTGTGGCGGCCGCGCCGCGGCTTCAACAGCCATGCCGTGGTGATGCCCGGGGTGCAGACCGCGATCGTGGTCGGGCCGTCCGGCAGCGACATCCACACCGACGAATACGGACGGGTGAAGGTTCAGTTCCACTGGGACCGCGACGGCAATGACAACGGAAACAGCTCGGCCTGGGTGCGCGTGGCCAGCGTCTGGGCCGGCAACGACCTGGGCTTCATCGCCCTGCCCCGCGTCGGCCAGGAGGTGGCGGTGCAGTTTGTCGCCGGGAACCCCGACCATCCCATCATCATCGGCCGCGTGTTCAACAGCGACAACCTGCCGCCGTGGAAGCTGGGCGGGCAACATGCCCTGTCCGGCCTACGCAGCCGAGAATTGACGCCGGGCGGCGGCAACGCGGCCGGCGGGCGTAGCAATCACCTGATCCTCGACGACACCAACGGACAGATCCAGGCACAGCTCAAGAGCGATCATCTGCACAGCCAGCTCTCGCTCGGATACATCACGCGGATCGAGGACAACTGCGGGCGGACAGATGCGCGCGGTGAAGGCTGGGAGTTGCGCACGGACGGGCACGGGGTCGCGCGCGCGGCTGATGGGATGCTGATCACCACCGAGGCGCGCGTGCGGGCGCAGTCCGCGATGAAGGACATGGGCGAAACCGCCCAGCGACTGAAAGCAGCGCATGCGCTACACGACGCCAGCGCGTCGGCCGCGCTGCAGGGCAAGGCGCAGGAGAACGGCCATCAGCACGACGTGGCAGATACGCTCAAAGCGCAGAACGACGCCATCCGCGGCGCCGGCGAAAGATTTCCCGAGTTGAGCGAGCCGCACCTCGTGCTGTCCAGCCCTGCCGGGATTGAGACGACCTCGGCACAGTCGACGCACATCGCGAGCAGCGAGCACACGGCGCTGACGACGGGCCGCAACCTGTCGGTAGCCGCGGGAGAGAGCTTCTTTGCGAGCGTGAAGGAGACCTTCCGGCTGTTCGTGCACAAGGCCGGCATGAAGCTGGTCGCGGCCGCCGGCAAGATCACGGTTCAAGCGCATGACAACGACGTCGAGATCATTGCAAACAAGGTGCTTTCACTCATCAGCCAGTCCGATTGGATCGACCTGAAGGGAAAAAAGGGCGTCAGGCTTCACGGGGCCGAGTCCATGGTCGAGATCAGCGATCTGGTACAGGTCTTCACGTCAAAGCCAGTGCAGTTTCATGGCAACCTCCAGACGCTCGGACCGAAAAACATGCCTCAGCCGGCCGCGGAGCACAAGATCACGGTCACCGATCCGCAGACCCCGCAGGATCCGATGCAGCTGGTGTTCACCCTGCACAGCACAGCGGACGGGCGTGCGTGGTCCAACATCCCGTACACGCTGCTCAAGGGCGGCGCCAAGGTGGAGGACGGGATCACCGACGACCTGGGCAGGATCGCGGTCGAACACCACGCGGGCCCTGCAAACTATCAGGTCCAGCTTCCGAACGGCCATGTCTACGACCTGACGGCCGTTCCGCAGTTCGAACCGGCGGGTTCCGAGGCGCATACCGAGCAGACGTTGTCCAACGCGGGCGCACGCGCGATCTCGGGAACGACCGCGAGCCGCGCGCATCACTGAAAACCGACGCAACAGTTCCACCGAAAGAGGCCACATGTCTGATCCGATCACACGCACCGAGAAGGTTCACATCGATGAACGCAGCCGCCGGGCCAGGAGCACTGGCCAGTGGTTCCTCGAGAACCGCACGGCGACCCACCCGGTCACCCACAACAATGAGCTCACGATCTTCATTTGCGGGGAAAAAGCTTTCGAAGACGTCGCGAAACACATTCGTAACGCGAAGCACTCGATCGACATCATTTGCTGGGGTTTCGATCCGGGCATGGAGTTCGTGCGCACGGGATCGACGTGGCCGCGCGGGGAGACATATGGCGACCTCCTGATCGCCGCGGGCAAGCGCGGCGTCAAGGTTCGGCTGCTGGTGTGGTATAGCAGTCTGGTCGGCGGCTCGACGCAGAACATGCCAGGCCATACACACGGAACGAACCCGTGGCGGGTGGTAGCGGTCGGATCTAACGAGGCCGGCAAGATCTCAGCCCAGCGCAGCCTCTCCCTGCTCAAGGAGCATTACTACAAAAGTGCCGCTGGCAGGAACCTGATGTTCAACGGTGCGAGCGGGTGGCGCCGCGCGACGTCGGACGACCTTCCCCTGCTGGCGCGAGAGGAGTACTGCAACAGCTGGTACAAGGCCGCCTTCGCAGGCCTTTTGGAGAATGTCCACGTCCGCACCCGTGCAGGCGATTCTGGTTCGATCGAAAAGAGCCTGGCGAGTGAAAAACACCAGCCCGGTGGACTGGGCGAGCTGGAAGTCGAGCGCGCTGGGATGGTGAAGGTCGGCACCCATCACCAGAAAACGATTCTCATCGATTACAACCGCATGGACGATGGCTCCCGGGCCGTGGGATATGTGAAGGGGCTGAATTCGGTAACGGATTATTGGGACACCGAAGCGCATCTCATCGAGGATCCGCGCCGGGAAACCGGTGGCGCGCGGGAAGCCGGCGAGATCGTCCAGGTCGAGAAGAACCAGTCCGTATACATCGGGTTCGAGACGTTCAAGCCCTACCGGGATTACGCCTGCCGCATCGACTCGGGTGGGGCGCTGACTGCCGTGTACGCGAATTTCGCCCGTGCGTGGGAACGGATCGGCTACGACTTCGACGATCCGAATTACACTCCTCCCGCGATCAAGAACAAGGTCCGGCAGGCGTCGCACTCTTCGGTGCAGATCATCCGTACCCAGCCGCAGGAACAGGACAAGACCATCAAGGAGATGTACTTCCTTGCTACGGACCAGGCGGCGCTCGCCTCCGGATATCTCTACATCGAAAATCAGTATTTCCAATACCAGGAATGGTCCGAGCGGCTGGTTCAGGCGCGCAAGAACGTCATCTCCGCCTGGAAGGCAGGCGCCGCGAAGGCTGGCAAGAGCAAAGCCGACATGCCGCTCATGCATGTGTTCATCGTGATACCGGTACCCGAGCGCCAGCAGATGGTGCCGCGGACCTATGACACCCTCGCCGTGCTCGGCCAGCAATCGACAATGGCCGGACAATCCGAGTTCATCGACAGCGAGAACAAAAAGCCGGCCACGCTCGCGATGCACGACGAGTTCGGGCAGCCGATCAGCTTGGGGCGTGCAAAGCCGGCAGTCGTCGAGTACGCCAATCGCATCGACAAACCCAGCATCGACGCACTGGAAAAACAGTACGGACTGAAGGTGGCCGTGTCGATGCTGCAGACCAGCGGTCGATCATATCGCCGCATGCGCTATCGCGAAATCTACATTCATTCGAAGATGCTGTTGATCGATGACACCTTCATCAGTTTTGGCAGCGCAAACCTCAACCAGCGCAGCATGTCCGTGGACAGCGAGATCAACTTCGCGACGAACGATACCAGGCACGCGACGGACCTGCGACGACGAATCTTCAGTCAACTCAGTGGCGGCAACTTCGATGGGAAGGGCGGCACGCAGGAAGATATATCGCAAACCTACAAAGCCTGGACGAGACTGATGCTATTCAATTTGCAGGCGAAGCGCGATTCCGAGGCTATGCAGGGTTTTCTGCTACCCCTGTGGGACAACCGCAGCGCCACATACAGATTAGGCTGACGATGAAAGCGCCCTACTTACGTAAGCTGTCCTACGGCATACTTGCAGCGGTCGCCGCCGCCTGCTTTTTCATGGGGTTCAAAATGCCACACGATCAACACAAGGCCGAGCAGGCGTTGCCTCGAAACGAACAACTCCCCCTCTTCAATCCGCACCGGACCGGCTTCACTTGCGAAATCGAGGCGACGAAAGTGCCGCCCATCGATGCGCAGGCCGACGCGTGGTTCCGCGAGGCCCGGGCGCTGGAAGATCCCAACACGTGGGAAGAGGATCGGGACTACAAGAAGATCGTCCAGCTGACACGCGCCGCAGCCGAACGCCGGCACTGGAAAGCGATGCTCAACCTGGCCAGCCTGTACTTGGAAAAGCGCGACCTGCCTCACGGCCCGGCCGACGCCTTAGCGCTCGTGGAAGAAGCGATGCGGCTTGGCGTTCCTGCAGCCTACGACAGAATGGGAACGTATTACATGGAAGGCGTTGGCGTGCCAGCGAACGCCACCAAGGCCTTCGCGTTTTGGCAAAAGGCCGCTGAGATGGGCAGCCCGCACGCCATGGCTTACCTGGGCGACAAGATGGCCGCGACGTGGGACAGCCCGACGGATGGATTCTGGGCGAATATGTCGGTCGCAAGCAAGATGCTCGAATGTTCCCTCGACCAAGGGTACGGACCGGCTGCGACCAGCCTATTTTTTATCCAGGCATGGCCCCGCTCGCCCGACGGCAAGCGCTCCGGACCGCGCACCGCGGCGACGAAGGCAGTCGCCCTCCAGACGCTGCAGCAGGGTGTCAGGCTGGGCTGCAAGGACTGCGCGAGCTTCCTGTCGATCGAATTCGAGCACCCTGACGACCTCGCGGATATGCTGGTCCCTCACCTGGACAAGGCGCGCGCGGATCGCTACGACGTCCTGTACAAGGCTCTTGATTTCAATCCGGAACTGCGATTCCCCAACCTGGACAAGATCCTGCCCTTGCCGCCGGCTCAGCTCCCCCGGTGGAACGGAGACAAAGATTCGTTGATTGATGCCGCGAAAGCCGTTACGCCCCGCCTGCCGGTATCCGCGTCAAGCGCCGCGTCGCAGCGCGACGGGCGTGCGCATGTCGATGGCACCTACGACCTGCGTCCGTGCGGCGACACGGCGTCGGGCGGCACGGCGCCGTGCGCCGGATACTGGGGGCCGACGGCGCCTGGCGGTTCGGCGCAGTTGCAGGCGCACCTCGCGAGCATGCCGCCAGGCTTGTACCGGCCGGGTGAGGCGTTCGACAAAGTGCACGTGCCTGCTTCGACCGGCCCGGTCCCGATCAGCGGCCTGGTGTGGCAGCGATTCCTCACGGTGCATCGCGATCCCCCCTCGGTCGCGCCGGTCGCCGTGGCCGGCGTCGTGCGCGAAGTCCCGCTGGCGGAGCCGGCGCTCTCATGCGCTGTGGGCACGCCCTGCCCGGTGACCGGCGTGTGGCAGCCATGGCTTGCATCCGGCCACCCAGCACGTGTTGCGCTAAACCAGCCGTGGCGCCAGGCTTGGCTAGTCGCGGGACAGCATTTTCCGAATCCATGGCATGGCGAGCAACCGCCTTTCGATCCCGCGGAACTGACGTGGCACCTGATGGAAGCCGGCCCGTCCTCCAACACATAGGGAGCAGGACTGTATGAAGCATCAAGGACGCGGTGTAATCCGCATGAACGACAAGACTGATCACGGGGGACATGTTACGGCCGTGTCATCGGGCACGATCGTGATGGGCTCGGAAGCCGCCTTGGCCGGGGACATGACCACGTGCCCAAAGTGCAAGGGCGATTACCCGATCAAGCCGGACGGAGCCGGCGCCCGGCACGAGGGCCGCCCGTACGCCTACGACGGCGATGTGACCGCGTGTGGTGCGAAACTGATTTCATCACTGTGATTGCCAGGTAGGTCCGCTATCGGTGTCGAAAGCAACCTAAGACTAAGGGTAGGAACCCGGCCGGAACTACGCTTTACGGACTGTGCTTCAAAAGATTCAAATATAGTCTATGGTTTTACTCAGGGATTGTTTATGCAGACCATATCAAAAGTGACTAGCCTGCCCACTTATACGATCATTCTTCTCACAATCCTTATTTCGCCTACTGCCGTTGCAGATGACCTCATTCTGCAGTCCGCTCAAGGTACGCGTGTTGTGATCGATGTAAAGAAGTCCCAGGTATTTGCAAAAGACAAAGAAAGAAAAATCAGTTACATCATCGACAACGCTATCATACGACATTTTAGACGAGCAGAGGATATTCGACTAATTGAAAACGAAAGCAAGCCAGAGGCACAACTCTTCACTGTACTCACTCGGGAACCTTCTCGACCAGGTGCGATGGGGCAAGGATACTGTGGCGCGGGCTACGAGGATTATCTGTTGCTAGTCGAGATACGAGGCAAAAAACTAACACTTAAAGATCAATTTTTGCTACAAAGCTGCCTTAAAAGTATATCTATGTTCATAGATCAGGGAGACGACAATCCCAGCAATGGATTAACTCATGAAAATGATGGCTCTTTTACCTATCGACTAGTCGAGGATGATTACAAAAAAAAGAGGACACTAATGATTAGCAAGAATCATTTCGAGACCAAACCCGCGTCGCCATGTCAATAAGCGGACAAGCGACCGAGCACTATAATGTCAACGAGAAAAACTCTAGGACCACAACGGCGTCTCATCATCGCAACTTGCTTCTTGACCTATGGTGCAGCAACTGCAACTGTTAATGCCGGGACATTAAGAAATGCCTACTTGGATAAAAATCAAAACGTTCACATCGTAACAAGCCACGGCCACCACGTCCAACTTACGACGAAAAGAAACGCCACATCCCTAGAGATTGCGCCCAATAATGAAACTGTAGCGTGGCTTGTGATTAATAACTGGATTGCAGAAGGCGACGTTGAGCCCGGATCGGAAGAACTCGCCATTTATCACAACAAAAAAATTGCAACCATAAAATGCCGACCATTTATTCGCGATTACTGGTTTTGGAAGAATGGCAGTCAAATTGCGATTGACTGTGGAGGAAGACATTTCGCTGGCACCGAAATACTTTACGACACCAAGACTTTGAGAGAGATCTCAAGCTTTTACCAAGGCGATGTCCCGCTAGAAAAGCGCCCTGACTGGTCGAACGGCGACAATTAGCCTTTACGAGCCGACCTCGACGGACGTACGTTCACTGGCACAGAGCTACCCCATCATTAATCTTGCCCCGCCTGATCGGGCAGGCGCGCGTTGATCGTCACGAAGCGGCGCCAGTGATACTTCGCTTACTGGCGCGGGGTTTAGATGCGTTTCAGTCTTTGACTGTAGGGCGATGGTAGTGCGAGTAATCCTTGCTTCACCCGCTGACTAGCAACGCGACACGCGTGGTCGTGGCATAGGATTTCGTAGCGGAAATGACGGGGATCAGAAATCAGCAATCCGAACTTCTACAATACGTGCGCGATCCGACTGAGCGTGGCATTGTTCGGCGCCGGCCACCAGAATCCGGGCAAGTGCCCGATCAAGACCGGCAAATACAAGGGCCGTGCCATCGAGCGACGCAGCGTAGCCAGCACGAGCCCACAACCCGGTTCGGTGCTGCGCCCCGCTGCTCTATTACGGAGATGCGTAAGAGTATGATTATAGAATCAGTGCTGCGGTCGGACGAAACTTGTCGCCCCACAAACAGTTTGCATCTCAGGAGAAAGGAGCAATGGACATGAATGGGTCATTTCTGCCCGAGGAGGACGCCCGCGCTGGAAGAGCCCGGCTGATCGATCAGCTAGAGGCAATGCTCGCCGAATCGGGCGACCCGGCTGCGGCTGCGGACTTCGACCTCGACCAATGGTTGACCAACTGGATGGATCAGCCCGTGGCGGCATTAGGTGGACGGTGCCCTGCCGAGTACATGCATTCGATCGAGGGACAGGAAAGAGTTGCGAAACTGCTAGCGATGATGCAGTCGGGTGCCTTCGCGTGACGAATCTGTGGCGGACCGCTGTCGGCGCCCGGAAAACACAGCGTCGATACTCCCATAGGATCGCTCTCCACTAAGCGCGCCCGGACAGCGATGATAAATTATCCCGGTATTCAACGATCAAACGTCGACACTGAAAGGAGCCGCCTGCTACGACAAAGGAGAATTCGATAAGCCCTCATGTCCGGGTGCTCCGGTCACGGTGCCGCCCCTCAGGACAGCCGCAGGCGATCGGACGGGTGGCACCTGACGAACTGACGCATGGCGCCTATCAGTTCGATTCCCGTGCCACTCCGGCGGGGGACCTCTCAGCCACTCCGGCTTTCCCCCTCGATCTTGAGACACCTCGGTTACTGGACCACAGACGCCGCCAGGTTTCCGGCGCATACCTGGGCGCGCACACCAACCGGCCTCGACGAAAGCCGGGGCGATTCAGTTTTGGTGGAAGGGCGGCGTACACATATCAACCGAAAGTACTCGTAGATCCCGCGCAAAGACGTAAGTTTCGGACCTGATGGCTTAGCAACACTAGAATAGCTCAGCTTGCTGCGTCCGTTGCTCATCGCTCACGACGCAGATCAAAGGTTACGTCATCCGCCCTTGCCGCCCGGAATATGTTGCACTAATGTGCAGTTTTCCATAGGAAACGACGAGGAGTTGGGATGCACGGAAGCGAGACCCCGGCTGACGCAGTCCGTTCTATCGCATCGAGAACTGCACTCATCCTTGAAACGAACAACCTGCGCGGCGGCGGCAATGTCGAAGAGGCGCTGGCGAGCCTGAAACGTCTCGTGGCCAGCCTCGCGCTGCAAACCGTCGCACCTGCCACGCTGGCACAGTGGATCATTACGCACGACGGTATCGATGCCGCCGCTCGTGCCGAAATCGTCCGGCTCGCCGGCCGGACTATCGACTTTGTCCCCATCAGCGCCAGCGACAGCTATTACGAAGCCAAGAACGCCGGCTTCGACTACGCCGACCCCGAGCGCTGCGACTACGTGGCATTCTGCGACGCTGACTGCAATCCTGCCGCGCGGTGGCTCGAGCACCTGCTTCTCCCGTTCACGGCACCTGCGGCGGACGCCCCCCTAGTCGTCGCCGGCCGTACGAGCTACTCGTCAAGCGCATTCGGCGTCGCGCTGACGTCCATCGACTTCATGTACTTCCCAAGTACGCTGGGAACTGGCGCGACCAGCAATTTTTACGCGAACAACGTCGCATTCCGGCGCGAGGTGTTCGACAAGTATCGCTACCAGGAATTGCCGGGAGTCTATCGTGCCCACTGCCAGGTCTTGGGAATGCGCCTGCTCGCCGACGGCATCAAGCTGCATTATGCCGTGGACGCGCACACCGAGCACCGGCTACCCGACACGCGCCGCGAGCTGTTCAAATTGCGGTGGATGCGCGGAGAGGACAGCGTCAGCCTGACGCCCTACCTGGTGCGTTCGCAGCTGCCCAGCTCGTTCCAATGGCTCGCGCGCAGCGGCCCGATCGGTCCGGGGTGCGTCATGGCCGCCCGCCTGTTCTACAGCCTGAAGGCCCTCAACCGCCAGGATCTGCCACCCTTGCGCGGGCTGCAGCGCCCGCTGGGCGTGTTGTTGCTGCTGGGCTTGTCGGCAATCGATACATGCGGCGCGATCACGCGCTCCCTCATTGCCATGTTTTCGCCAGCGCCAGACCGGAAGCTCGAAGCGCTGTCTTATCACCGTCACTAATCCATCGACCATGGGGATGAGCATGAACGAATTTTGCAGGGTGGCCTCGCGCGCAGCGATTGCTACGCTCTTGCTGTATGGCGCGAACGCCGCCGCCGCCCCGATCGAACTGAGCGGGCGCGGGGTGTACCATTTCGCGTCCGCCAGCGGTTGTCCGGCTGGCGGCGACGCCGCGGCAAACGCCGACTGCAACCGCATCGCGGTCGACCTCCCGGCGGCAAAAGCGGAGGTGGATACGACGAGTCGACAGATTCTCTTTTCGAGCGGGCCGATCGGCAAGGACATCGTCGTCGGCGACGTTCTGCTGCAAGGAAGCGGGATTGCGACGGACGGGCAGCGCGTGCCTTTGAGCCTACATGTGCTGGTACGGCGCAAGGGAGAGCAATGGGAGATGGAGACGTATGTCCATGCGCCTGTCGAAGGCAACTTCTCCCAAGTGTCGATGGACGCGTACGAGATCGTCGTGCGGGACGGCCCGCATGCGCACACGATCATGGCCCCGGCGGATGTCGGCAAACTGTTTGCGGACCCGTCATTGAGAAAACGGCTGGCGCGTTCGGTCGTCTCGGTCAGGTCCAGCGACAGCGGCGATCCGGCGACGGCTGGGATCACGGTCGGATTAGGCTTTGGAAAGGTGTCGAAGTCTCTCCTGCGGGCTGGCTTCAAAGCGACCGGCACGAGCAGCCCCGTCGGGGTGGACCAGGCTTTCCGGAGCGGAAACTGGGAAATCGAGCTCGACGCACTGAGTAGCCACATTCCGCGCTGGGTCGTACAGCGCGAGCTGTTTCTGTTCGGCCTGGAAAACCAGCCTGTTTTGCGCGCATTGCAGGACGGCGGCTTCAAGAAGCATGACGCGCTCGCGTTTGGGGTCCGCGATGGCAAGGGCTACGTCCGCTTCAATGGCCGCGAGACGCCCTTCGACGGTGCAGTCCGTTCGGGGCACGCCTTCATGCAGGAAAGCTTCATGGGGTTGATCCTCGCCTGGCAGCGCGACCAGAGCCTGTCGAAGTCATGACTCTCGCGCGCCTCGCTGGCGACGGCCCGGACGGTCTGGCGAACGTGGCGGACGCCCTTGCGGCCCCGCCTGCGACGCAGGGCTGGCCAGCGCTACAGGCTTGGCTCGTCGATCGTATCAAGCGGCGCGCGCTGCGCCACCTCCACGCGAGTGCGCTGGGCGAGCGGCTATTGCTGAGCATGTACCTCGATGCCGAAGAGGCGTCGCTGGACATCCTGCGCGGCCAATTACATCTCGACAGGGATGGCCAGATGACCCGCCAGATCACCCAGCACCTCGAGGAAGAAGACATCCATACGGCCCTCTACGCCGCGGCGCTGGACGCCCGGGGCCCGCGCCTTTCTTCTCGTCGCGTTCCGGCCGGGCTAAGCCGGCGCAAGCTTGAACGCTGGGGCCGGGTGGCGCGGAAGCACGCTCCGTCGTTCGCCCACGGGTCCGTCGTCCTGTCGTACGCAACGGTGCTGTGTGCGGAACAGATGGCCGTGCGCATACTGCAGCGCCACTGCGAAACGATCGGTGCCGGACACGCCCTGTACCCGTTGTTTTCCCAAGTATTGGCGGACGAACGCCGGCACGTACGCCTGTGTGCCCATACGCTGCACCGCCTTGTGGCGCCCGCCGAGATGCCGTACCTGGCACGGGTCCTGGCCGAAGTGCGGAAGATCGAGACCGGATTCGCCATTTCCGGTGCAATCGCCCTGTATGCGGCAGGCCTGGCCTTGCGCATCGCGCCTGGGAACGGTCCCCGGTAATGCCGCGCATTCTGTACCTTGCCACGGCCGATGCGCGCGGCCACTTGATGCGGGCGCAACTGCTCGTGCATGCGTTGCGCCAGGCCGGCGCGGACGTCGACGTGGTGACGACCTCGCACGCTGGCTGCGCATTCCTGCGCGGATTCGGCATACAGGCGCGCATCCTGTCGCATGACTACGCGATGCAGTTCGACCCCCGCCAGAACATGCTGCGCCAGGCATCGAACCGCAATGTGGCCGGCTATATGGCGAATCCGACGAAGATGTTGCGCGATATCTGGCGGCTACAGCGCGCGCTGCGCGCCAACGACCTCCTGATCAGCGACTCGTTCCACCCTGCCGCAATCGTCATGGGCATGCTGCCGCCATGGCGCCGCAAGGTCGTGCACGTGTATGGCGGGAGTCTGCGCGAGGCTGTCCTCGGCAATTTCGATGGCATCGGCCCCGCGTTTTTCGGCCCCTTGTTCCGGCGCTGCGTTGGCTGGCAGATCGACGCGGCGCGAGCGCGCTTCGAGCACGATTTCGCGTATGCCCTGGGCGACGCTGTCGACCTCCGCGATCATCGGCTGCCGACACCTGTCGCGATCGCCGGGCCGCAGCCCTGCACGGGCCGGGCAGAGGCGGCCGTCTACCTCAACCCGCATTTCCGCGACACCGCCCTCGCTGATGCCTTGTGCGCCGGAATTGCAGACGTAGGCCTGTCGGCACATCGCGTCGGCGAAGGCTACGCCGCAAGCCGTGGCTGGCTGAGCGTCGACCCCGACTGGGCCACGCATGCGGCCCATGCGGACGTGATCGTGTCCGCGCCAGGCATGGCGGCACTGTCGGTGGCTACGGTTTATGGCCGGCCGATCGTGCTCGTGCTCACGGACCAGCCCGAGCAGGCCACCAATGCGAGACGCGCCATGCAGCTGCGCATCCGGCACAGGACAGTTACGTGGCGCGGGGACGCACTCGACTTTCAGCGCCAGGTCGCTGCGGCGGTGGCCGGCCTGGCAGCCGGCGCGCCCGTATCGGCCACGCTGGCGTCCGGCATCGTACAGGCGCAAGCCCGGGTCGACGCTTGGACCGACCGTCTTCTCGCGCTGTGCGCGACGCCGGCATGACGCAGCCGACGCGGCAGGCATTGACCGCCTTCGGCGGCATGGCCATCGGACTGGCCATGTTCGTGCTCATCGAGCGCCTGGTAGTGCCGCGCTATGACTTTGCCACGCCGGCGGACAGCGCGATTCCGTTCGTTCCTCTGACCTGGCCGATCTACATGCTGTTCTTCCCGTTTGTCATCGCAATGTCGGCGCTCGCCCGAGAGCGGGACTTCGACAGCTTCAGGTGTGCGGCTGCCATGGCGTTCCTCCTGAGTTTCGTCTGCTTCGTGTGGTTCCCGGAGGAGATTCCCCGCCCCGACCAGGCGACCATCGACAACGCGTTCCTGCGCCAGCGCCTCGCACGGCTGTGGATGATGGACCTGGCATCGAACGGCTGTCCGAGCCTGCACGTGAGCATTACGTGCCTTGCGTGCCGGATGGTCTGGCGGGCCCCGCATCGCTGGTATGTCGCCGCGACGGGTGTCCTCATCTGCCTGTCGACGCTGACATTGAAGCAGCACACCCTTGCGGACGTGGCCGGTGGCCTGTCGATGGCGCTGCTGTGCGCCGGGCTGACGGCAAGGCTGAAACGACAGGAGGTGTTCCATGGCGCCACGTGAGGCAAATTCCAGCGGTACCGAAATACGGGGCCGCTTCGTTCCCGACGCCCTTCTTTATCGGCCGCGGCCATGGCGCGGACTGGCCGCGCTGGCAGCTGACTGGGCGTTGATCGCGGCCGCGTTCTCGGCCGCGCTCCTGTGGCCGTCCCTGCCAACGTACATGCTCGCCGCCATTGTGATAGGACGCACGCAGCTCGCGCTGGCGGTAATGATGCATGAAAGCGCTCATGGCCTGCTGCTTCCGTCGCAAGCGGCTAACGACGCCGTCGGGCAGGCGTTCGCCGCTGGGCCGTTGTGCCTGTCGCTCAAGACCTACCGGGCCGGCCACTTGAAGCATCACCTTGCGCCGATGCGGTTCGATGACCCAGTGGCGATCATCTTCGGCGTCAACGACTACCCGATCGGGCGGCGCGAGCTGATCCTGCGGCTGGTCGGCGACCTGTTCGGGGTCGGCAATCTCGTGACCGCACGCAAATTCATGCGCGGCGATTTCCGGGGTCTGGTGCCTGCCTTCGACAACTGCGCGCGCCATAAGGCGTGGGAACTGTCTACGATGCTGGCCAGTAATGGCCTGATCCTGGGCGCGCTGGCTGCGTGCGGCCATGCATGGTTGTATCTCGGCCTGTGGACGCTACCATCGCTGACCTTGCTGCAGTTCTTCGGACGCATCCGCGCCATCATGGAGCATGCGGGGCTGCCGGAATGCGAAGACCAAAGCCGCAACGCCAGGACGATCGTCCGCCCATCCTGGCAAACCTTCCTGTTCGGCCCGCACGGGATTCATTACCATATCGAGCACCACCTGTTCGTGCGCATCCCCTTCCACGGTTTGGGCAGGGTACATCGAGAGATGATGGCCCTGGGGCTGCTGCCGGATGCGAATCTGTACCGTGGATATTTCGGGGTCTTGCGCGATGTAAGTTTAACGCCGAGCTCGGAGCGCCAGAGCAAGTGATCCCCCTACCGGCGACAGGCCCGCGCTATTCTGTTGCTGCGTCCTCGGTTAATGTTTCGACCCTCTGGGCCTCGATTCCAGCCAACTGTTTATTTCCCTCCAAAGCCAGCCTGAAGATCTGGTCGACAGCTTGATCTGAGGCGGGAAATTACCCTTCTTGATCAGCAGATAAATGCTCGATCGCGACAGCCCGGTCATGCTGATCACTTCCGGCAGTTTGATCATCCGGTCGCTCGAGTTGGCGTCGGTAGTCATCTGTACTCCTCTTGAGTTCTCAATGGAGCCAAGATATCTCAACTGGCATGGAACGCAATCCCCCGAAAACGCGATCAGCGAGATACGGCCGCTCTAGCGTCTGCGCATCGAATTATTTGCGCAGCCGGACGAGGCTTGCATGGCTTCCGCCGCAATGCGGTCGATGTAGTCCGCCCAGCACTGCATCATCTTTCGCCGCTCTTCCAAGTAGTTTGCGCGGTCGTATGCGCTTTCCAGCTTGTCCTTTTGCGCATGCGCCAGTTGCCGATCGACGACCTCGTGCCGGTAGCCCAGGTTTTCTTTCAGTGTGCTCATCGCCAGCGCGCGGAACCCGTGCCCAGTCATGTCGCCTTTGTACCCCATGCGCTCAATCGCCTTCAGCAACGTGTTGTTGCTCATCGGTCGCTTCGGATCGCGCAGATTCGGGAACAAGTATTCCCCGCCGCCTGTGCGCCGGTGCAGATCGCGCAGGAGCCCGAGAGCCTGTCGCGACAGGCATACGTGGTGATCGGTCTTGTCAGGATTGATGCGGCGCTTTCCGCGCTTCATGCGCTTCCACGGAATGATCCACTCGCCCTTCTCCAGGTCGATCTCGGCCCAGGGCGTCTCGATAAGCTCACTCGTGCGGACGAACACCAGCAACATCAGCCACATTGCAATGCGGGTGGGCACACCCATGCAGGCCTCATTGGCATACAGCGCACGCAGGAACTCGGGCAATCCGTCGGCGCCGATCGCCGCGAAGTGTCCCTTCTCGCGAGGTTGCAGAACTTCGCGCAGGAACTCCGCAGGATTGCGTTCAGCCAGCCCGCAGCGGATCGCATACTTGAACACGCGTGAGCAGTTCGCGGTCTGCCGGTTCGCGATCTCGAGCGCCCCGCGCCGCTCGATGGCCCGGATGGCGTCGAGCACGTCACGCGCTTGGACCTTGTTGATCGGCAGGTGTCCGAACGCCGGAAAGATGTCGGACTCGAAGCGCCGCAGGATTTCCTCGGCGGTCTGCGGCCGCCACTTATTGAGCATGGTCCGGTGCCAGTCCCGCGCGACGTGCTCGAAGGTGTTCTGCTCGGCCAACCGCGCCTGGCGCGCCTGCTCGGCCCGCGCGTGGGCTGGATCGTTGCCGGCAGCGAGCAGTTGGCGTGCGCTGTCGCGCTTCTCACGCGCATCACTAATGGATACGTCAGGGAACGCACCAAAGTTCAGCTTGGCTTCCTTGCCGTTTGGACGGCGATATTTCATTCGCCAATACTTGCCGCCGGCAGGTGTCACTTCGAGATACAGTCCGCCGCCGTCGGCAAGCTTGTAGGGTTTTTCCTCCGGCTTCGCGTTGCGGATCTGAAGCTGGGTCAGCGGCGGTACACGCTTTGACATTTTGGGGGCCTCCTGCCCAAGGGGCTCCGAGAACGGCCCCCAAATCGGCCCCCAAAAGTTTGGATAACTGGGGACCTCGCTGGACAGTATTAGGCAACAAAAAACCCGCCGTCTCTATGAGAACAGCGGGTTCTTTGATGTCCCTAAACATGCTAGGACGACATTCTGGCGGAGGCGGTGGGATTCGAACCCACGATACAGGTTTAAGCCCGTATGCTTCCTTAGCAGGGAAGTGCCTTCGGCCACTCGGCCACGCCTCCAGTCAGCTTCAACGTTTATGCGTCAGCGCTGAGTGCACGCATATTAATGGCCACACCCTTTTTGGTCAAGGAAGCGCGGCCATTTTTTTGAAAAAAGTTAAGCTTGCTCCAGGTTAAACGCCTTGTGCAGGGCGCGCACCGCCAGCTCCATGTACTTCTCGTCGATCAGGACCGAGATCTTGATCTCCGACGTCGAGATCATCATGATGTTGATGCCCTCTTCCGACAGCGTACGGAACATCTGCGACGCGACGCCCACGTGGCTGCGCATGCCCACGCCCACGGCCGAGACCTTCGAGACCTTGGCATCGCCCAGGATCTTGTCGGCGCCGATTTCGGCCTTCACGCCTTCCAGGACGCCCATGGCGCGCTGGTAATCGTTGCGCGACACGGTGAACGTGAAGTCGGTCTTACCGTCGACCGACTGGTTCTGTATGATCATGTCGACCTCGATATTGGCCTCCGAGATCGGCCCGAGGATGTGGAAGGCGACGCCCGGCTTGTCGGGCACGCCCAGGACGGTGATTTTGGCTTCATCGCGGTGGAAGGCGATGCCCGAGATGACGGCTTGTTCCATGTTGCTTTCTTCCTCAAACGAAATCAGGGTACCCGAGTTGGCTTCTTCTTCGAGCGACATCAGGGGGTCGGTCAGCGACGACAGCACGCGCGTCGGCACGCGGTAGTTGCCGGCAAATTCCACGGAGCGGGTCTGCAGGACTTTCGAGCCCAGCGACGCCAGTTCCAGCATTTCTTCGAACGTGATCTTGGACAGGCGGCGCGCTTCGCTCACGACGCGCGGGTCGGTCGTGTAGACGCCGTCGACGTCCGTGTAGATCAGGCATTCGTCGGCCTTCAGTGCGGCCGCGATCGCGACGGCGGAGGTGTCCGAACCACCACGGCCCAGCGTCGAGATATTACCGTCCTCATCCATGCCCTGGAAACCGGTGATGATGACGATCCTGCCGGCGTCCAGGTCGGCGCGCACGCGCGTGTCGTCGATCGACTGGATGCGGGCCTTCGTGAAGGCCGAGTCCGTCTTGATGCCCACCTGCCAACCCGTGTACGACACGGCATCCTTGCCGCGCGCCAGCAGCGCCATGGCCAGCAGGCCGACCGACACCTGTTCGCCGGTCGATGCAATCATGTCCAGTTCACGCGGGTCCGGCTGCGACATAATCTCTTTCGCCAGGCCGATCAGACGGTTGGTTTCACCGGACATTGCCGAGGGGACGACAACGACTTGATGACCGGCGTCGTGCCATTTGGCGACGCGGGCTGCGACGTTTTTAATGCGGTCCGTCGAACCCATCGACGTACCGCCATATTTGTGGACTATTAAGGCCATGACTGAAGGGATTTCCGCTTGTAAAAAATCAAATGAGCCTTTTACTCTACATGCTGCGGCGCGGAATCACAAGCCGTCAAGATGCGAAAGCTATACCAAATAGGAATATGGTAATACGGAAAGGGCATTAACCCGGGATGGCCGCCGTCGCGCTTTCCCAACGCAGCGCGACGCGCTCCCGCCCCTCGGTCACGTGCCGGCAATCCATGCCGAGACCCGCCGCGAACAGCAGGTCGAAGCCGGCATTCACGATCGGCAGGCGCCCCCGCTCCCAGGCCGGGATGCCGCTCGCCTGGTAATGCATCTTGAGGCTGCGGCTGGGACGGTTGTGCGCCAGGCGCAGCCGTTCGCCGCCCTTGCGGAAATCGATCTCGAGGCCCTGCTCCCGCAACCAGGCCGGATCGAACCCGCGTTCGGCCGCATCGAAATGCAGCACCCCGCCGTAATCGGGAAACGCGATGGATGCCTCGCCGCTCCAGCGGAACGCCTGGGCGTGCTTGTCGATGATGCCGGCATCCTCGGGATCGCGCATCCCGGCGAGGTCCGGCAGACGCGGCACGAGGTACAAATGGTCGCGGTGGCGGCGCACGTCGACGTCCGGGTGTTCGACGAGCAATTGCGCGTCCTCGCGCGCGGACAGGATCTGCGCCACCATCTGCGCGAGCCAGGCCGTCGACGGCATCGCGAGGCGGCCCACGGTGAACCAGTGGCGCAGCAGGTTGTCGATGCGCTCGCGGCTCAGCGCGCGCACGCGGACGAGGTCGAGACCATCGCCGGCCAGGCAGGCCTGCAGGTCCTGTTCGCCCAGTTCATCCAGCAGGCGCTGGGCCGAGCGCGTGTGGGCGCTGCTGCGCGCGATGCGCTGCTGGTAGCCGGGAAACGCGGCGGCCAGCGCCGGCATCACCTGGTGGCGCAGCGCGTTGCGGGCATAGCGCGGATCGGTATTGGATTCATCGTCGACCCACCTGATGCCCTGCTCGCGCGCAAACTGTTCGAGGTCGGCGCGCGCGACGCCCAGCAGCGGGCGCGCCATGGCCAGGGGTTCGTCGCCCAGCAGGCCGGGCGCGCGATTGGCGGGGTCCATGCCGGACAGGCCGGCCGGACCGGAGCCGCGCAGCAATTGCAACAGCACCGTTTCAACCTGGTCGTCGAGGTGGTGCGCGGTCAGCAGCAGACCGGCACCGTGGGCCCGGCACATCTCGCCGAGCGCCGCGTAGCGCAGCTTGCGCGCGGCGGCCTCGATGCCGCTCTTCCCTTTCGCGACCACGACGGCGCGCCAGTCGAACGGGATGCCCAGCGCAGCGGCGGCGGCCGCGCAATGGTCGCGCCAGGCGTCGGCGTTCGGGCTCAGCCCATGGTGGACGTGGAAGGCGCGGGCGCTCAGGCCGTGCGCGTGCACGAGGTGCAGCAGCACCATCGAATCGAGGCCGCCGCTGAGGGCGACCGCGACGGGCGGCATGGCATCGGGGAGGCATTCTTCGCGCAGGGCCGCGATGGCCTGCGCGAACTGGGCGACGATCACGGCCGCCCCCTGCGTACGACGGCTCACTCTTCGCGCGGCGTCGTTTCCTTGAACTTGCCGTAGGCCAGCAGCTTGGCGTGGCGGGCATCCAGCAGTTCCCTGGTCTTCATGCCCTGGAACTGGCGCAGCGTGTCGGCCAGCGCGCGCTTGAGCATCTGGGCCATCTGGGCCGGGTCGCGGTGGGCGCCGCCCAGCGGTTCGTTGACGATCTTGTCGATCAGGCCCATCGCCTTCAGGCGGTGCGCCGTCAGGCCCAGGGCGTCGGCCGCGTCCGCCGCCCGCTCCGAGGTCTTCCACAGGATCGACGCGCAGCCTTCCGGCGAAATCACGGAATACGTCGCGTACTGCAGCATCAGCACGGCGTCGCCGACGGCGATCGCCAGCGCGCCGCCCGAGCCGCCTTCGCCGATGATCGTGGCGATCAGCGGCACTTTCAGCTCGGCCATCACGTACAGGTTGTGGCCGATGGCTTCCGACTGGCCGCGCTCTTCCGCGTCGATGCCGGGGAAGGCGCCGGGGGTGTCCACGAACGTGAAGATCGGCAGGTTGAATTTCTCGGCCACCTTCATCAGGCGCATGGCCTTGCGGTAGCCTTCCGGACGCGGCATGCCGAAGTTGCGCGCCGCGCGTTCCTTCGTGTCGCGGCCCTTCTGGTGGCCGATGACCATGCAGGACTGGCCGTTGAAGCGGGCCAGGCCGCCGATGATCGACTGGTCGTCGGCGAAGGTACGGTCGCCGTGCAATTCATGGAAATCGGTGAAGATCGCGTTCACATAATCCATCGTGTACGGACGCTGCGGATGGCGGGCGATCTGGGAAACCTGCCAAGGGGTCAGCTTGGCATAGATGTCTTTCGTCAGTTGCTGGCTCTTCTTGGCCAGGCGGTCGATTTCTTCCGAGATGTCGACGGCGGAATCGTCCTGCACGAAGCGCAGCTCTTCGATTTTCGAATCGAGCTCGGCAATCGGCTGCTCGAAACTGAGGAAAGTTGTTTTACTCATTGTACCTCCGGGTGTGTTCGTGGCCGCGGAAGATCATCCGCGCGGCGGCAAGGGCGCTATTTTATACCGGAACCGGATCCAGGCTACGCCACAAATACCATGTGGCAACTGTTCGCCAGGGTTCCCAATTGGCGGCGACCTCGCGCGCATCGCTGCGCGAGACCGGCTCGCCGGAGAAGTAATTCTGGCTGATGCCCTGGATCAGGCCGGGATCGTCCAGGGGCAGGACGTTCGGTCTGAGCAGATTAAATATCAAAAACATCTCGGCTGTCCAGCGCGTGATGCCGCGGATCTGGACCAGCTCGGCGATGACGGCTTCGTCATCCATTTGCGACCATTGGTCGGCATGGACGCGCTTCGCCTTGAAGTGATCGGCCAGGTCGAGGATGTATTCCGTCTTCCGTTTCGACAGGCCGCAGCCCGCCAGTTCTTCGGCGCCGGCCTTGATGACCTGCGACGGCGTCATCTTCGGGCACAGCGCGCGCAGCTTCGTCCAGGCGGACTCGGCGGCTTTGACCGTCACCTGCTGGCCGACGATGGAGCGGGCCAGCGTCGTGAACGGGTCGGGATGGCCGCGCAGGTGCATGTCGCCGAATTGCGGGATCAGCTTGTTCATGATGCGGTCCCGACGCATGAGCTCGGCCTTCGCCTCCGCCCAGTACGGTGGGACGGAAGGCTGAACGTCCGGCGGCGCCGGGACGGCGCCCGCGAGGTCCTTGGAAAGTGCCATGCTCGTGCGCGGAGGGCCGGTCAGGCGCGACGCCAGTTGGTGCTGCCGTCCGGCTTGTCCTCGAGCACGACGCCGCCCGCGGTCAGCTCGGCGCGGATCGCGTCGGCCTCGGCGAAGTTGCGCGCCTTCTTGGCGGCGGCGCGGCGCGCGATTGCATCGACGATCGCCGCCTCATCGAGACCGCCCTCGCCCGGCGTGCCGGCCTGCAGGAAGGCCTGCGGACTGCGTTCGAGCAGGCCCAGCACGGCGGCCAGCGCCTTCAGCTGGCGCGCGGCCGCGATGGATTTGCTCTTGTTGACTTCCGTGGCCAGGTCGAACAACTCGGCCACCGCCAGCGGCGTATTGAAATCGTCGTCCATCGCGTCGCGGAAGCGCTGCGCATGGGCTTCGTCCCAGTCGACGGCGAGCGGCTCGGGGCCGACATCGACCTCGGACAAGGCCGTGTACAGGCGCGTCAGCGCGCCCTTCGCGTCGTCGATGTGGACGTCCGAGTAATTCAGCGGGCTGCGGTAATGGGCACGCAGGATGAAGAAGCGGATGACCTCGGCATCGTATTTCTTGAGGACGTCGCGGATCGTGAAGAAATTGCCCAGCGACTTGGACATCTTCTCATTGTCGACGCGCACGAAGCCATTGTGGATCCAGTAGTTCGCCATCGGCGGACCGAACGCGCCTTCCGACTGGGCGATCTCGTTCTCGTGGTGCGGGAACTGCAGGTCGGCGCCGCCGCCGTGGATGTCGAAGTGTTCGCCGAGCATGGCGCACGACATGGCGGAGCACTCGATGTGCCAGCCCGGACGACCTTTACCCCATTTCGAGTCCCATTTGGCCTCGATCGGTTCGGATTCCTTGGCGGCCTTCCACAAGACGAAGTCGAGCGGATCGCGCTTGCCCGTGTTCACGTCCACGCGCTCGCCCGCACGCAGGTCGTCCAGCGACTTGCCGGACAGCTTGCCGTAGCCCGGAAAATTACGCACGGCATAGTTCACGTCGCCGTCCTCGCCCCGGTAGGCGAGTTCCTTCGCTTCCAGCTTTTCGATAATCGACAGCATGTGCGGCACGTACTCCGTCGCGCGCGGCGCGAAATCCGGCGGCAGGATGCCCAGGGCAGCAGTGTCTTCGTCCATCGCCTTGATGAAACGGGTCGTGAGCGACGTCATCGTTTCATTGTTCTCGACGGCACGCTTGATGATCTTGTCGTCGATGTCCGTGATGTTGCGGACGTATTTGACCTCATAGCCCGATGCCTTGAGCCAGCGGTAGATGACGTCGAACGCCATCATCATCCGGCCATGACCGACGTGGCAGTAATCGTAAACCGTCATCCCGCACACGTACATGTTGACCTTGCCGGACTGGAGGGGAACGAATACCTGCTTGTCACGCGCGAGCGTGTTGTAGATCTTGAGTTGGCTCATCGGATGTTTGCTAGAGGGTTGGAGCATGACGCTCGAAACGCAGCCTTGCGGCAGTGCCGGGACGTGGCGGGCGCGTCGGGAGTGTCAGGACCGCGAATCTTGGGAACCTTGTTCTTTTTGATAGAATCGGCAGTCCGTCGCAAAGTATAGCATTGATAAAATCCCGACTGGCCGCATATGCCATAGGTTTATTTTTCTGCAAAACCCTTGACAGCCCTTTGCGCTATATCCACCGAGAGGAAGCTACGATGCACGTCCTGAAATCGCCCGGCGCCCGCTTTACTGCCCGCTTAGTTGCCCGCTTTGCCGCCGGCCTGGCCGCCCTGACCCTGTCTGCCGCCGCGTTCGCCGCCGACCCGCAAGTCTCGCTGAAAACGTCGATGGGCGAGATCGTGCTGGAACTGAACCCGGAAAAAGCGCCCATCTCCGTGAACAATTTCCTCAAGTACGTCAAGTCCGGCTTCTACAAGGGTACGATCTTCCACCGCGTGATCGACGGCTTCATGATCCAGGCCGGCGGCATGGATGCCCAGTTCCATGGACGCAAGACGAACAAACCGATCAAGAACGAGTCCAACAACGGCCTGTCGAACGAAAAGTATACGGTCGCCATGGCGCGCGAATCGAATCCGGACTCGGCCACCTCGCAATTCTTCATCAATGTTGTCGACAATCCCGGGCTCGATTATCCGAACATGCAGGGCTCGGGCTACACCGTATTCGGCAAGGTCGTGAAGGGCCAGGACGTCGTCGACAAGATCAAGGCCGTCGTCGTGGACGACATCCGGGGTCTCGAAAACGTGCCGGTCACGCCCGTCACGATTCAGTCCGCGACCCTCCTCAAGGGCGATAAAGTAAAATAACGAACTCGCAACTCCAACGATAGGAAAAAACATGACCACCGTACTCATGACCACCAACAAGGGCAACATCAAGGTCGAACTGGACGCCGACAAGGCACCGAAGACCGTTGCCAACTTCCTGGACTACGTGAACAAGGGTCACTTCTCGAACACGATCTTCCATCGCGTGATCAAGGACTTCATGATCCAGGGCGGCGGTTTCGAGCCGGGCATGAAGCAAAAGCCGACCGAGCAGACCGTCGAGAACGAAGCGAAGAACGGCCTCAAGAACGACAAGTACACGATTGCCATGGCCCGCACGATGGCCCCGCACTCGGCATCGGCCCAGTTCTTCATCAACACCAAGAACAACGACTTCCTGAACTACCCGGGCCAGGACGGCTGGGGCTATGCCGTGTTCGGCAAGGTCGTCGAAGGCCAGGACATCGTCGACCAGATCAACAACGTCAAGACGAGCCGCGCCGGCATGCACTCGGACGTGCCGAGCGAAGACGTCGTCATCGAGAAGATCGAAGTCGTCCAGTAATCTGAACAAGGCAGGCATGACGCGCGGGCCCTGCTCCGGCGATTGATCCTGGAAGCACATGACCGCGCGCACGCTCGCACTCTTCATTTCCGACCTGCACCTGCAGGCATCCCACCCGCGTACGGCCGAAGCCTTTTTCCGCTTCCTGGCCGAACGCGCGGCGCATGCCGAGCGGCTCTATCTGCTCGGCGACATCTTCGAATACTGGGCCGGCGACGATGACCTCGACGACCCGTTCAACCGCAGCGTCGCCACCGCGCTGCGCCGTGTGAGCGACGGCGGCACGGCCGTCTACTGGCTCGGCGGCAACCGCGACTTCCTCGTCGGCACCGGCTTCGCCGACGCGGCCGGCCTCACCCTGCTGCCCGAACCGCACGTGGCGACCATCGCCGGCCGCCAGGTCGTCCTGGTACACGGCGACGCCCAGTGCACGGACGACGTCAAGTACATGGCCTTCCGCGCGCAGGTGCGCGACCCGGCATGGCAGAGCCAGTTCCTCGCCATGCCACTGGCCCAGCGCAAGGCGATCATCGCCGGCCTGCGCGAAGGCAGCCGCGCGGCGCACGGCGAAAAACCGTACGAGATCATGGACGTCACCCCGGCCGCCGTCGCCGCGCTGCATGCGGACACGGGCACGGACGTCATCATCCACGGCCACACCCACCGCCCCGCCCTGCACGAGGCCGGCGGCCAGCGGCGTTATGTGCTGCCGGACTGGGAACTCGACGCGGATCCCGTCCGCGGCGGCTGGATCGCGATCGACGAAGACGGCCGCATCCTGCGTTGCGATCTCGACGGTCGCACGATCTAAACCCCTCAATCCTGCTAGGTCGATGCTGTATTGACCATTGCCGACATGGTGTTATACTTCACTACAACACCACGACTCTACATCACCAACATGGAGGCAGGCATGACATGGACTGCACCGCGACGCAAGGAGGCCGGCAATGACCATCGGCTGGAATGACAACTCTCCAATCTACCGGCAGTTGAAGGACAGGGTGATCGGTATGATGCTCGATGGCGCCCTGAAGGCCGGGGATCCGCTCCCCTCCGTGCGCCAGATCGCAGCGGAATACCAGCTGAATCCGATCACGGTCTCGAAGGCTTACCAGGAACTGGTCGACGACAACTTAGTGGAAAAACGAAGGGGGATCGGTATGTACGTCACGGAAGGTGCGAGCGAGAAACTGCTCGCCAGCGAAAGGGAGCGCTTCCTGCGCGAGGAGTGGCCGGCGATGCTGGAGCGGATCCGCCGCCTCGGCCTCGACATCGACCAATTGCTGCGCGAACCAGCCGGAGGCGACAAATGAGCGCCGTGATCGAAGCGAAAAACCTGACGAAGCGCTACGGCAAGCGCACGGCGGTGAACGGCATCGACTTCACCATCCCCGCCGGCCGCATCGTCGGCCTGATCGGCCCGAACGGCTCGGGCAAGACCACCACGCTGAAGGCCGCGCTGGGCCTGATCCCGTTCGAAGGCGAGCTGTCCGTGCTGGGCCTCGACCCGCGCACCCACCGCGACGAGCTGATGCAGGACGTCTGCTTCATCGCCGACGTGGCGATCCTGCCGCGCTGGCTGCGCGTGCGCGACGCCATCGACTTCGTGGCCGGCGTGCACCCGCGCTTCAACCGCGAGAAGGCGGAACGCTATATCGCGAACACGAAGCTGCAGCCTGGCATGAAGGTCAAGGAGATGTCCAAGGGCATGATCGTGCAACTGCACCTGGCCCTCGTGATGGCCATCGATGCGAAGCTGCTCGTGCTGGACGAACCCACGCTGGGCCTGGACATCATCTACCGCAAGCAGTTCTACCAGAACCTGCTGGAAGACTATTTTGACGAGCACAAGACGATCGTCATCACGACGCACCAGGTCGAGGAAGTCGAGCACATCCTGACCGACCTGATGTTCATCCGCGACGGCCGCATCGTGCTCGCCGCGTCGATGGAAGAAATCGGCGAGCGCTATGTCGAGGTGATGGTGCCGCAAGAGAAACTGAGCGCCGCCAACGCGCTGCAGCCGCTCGACCGCCGCACCGTGTTCGGCAAGGCCGTGCTGCTGTTCGATGCCGGCCCCGGCGGCGCGTCGCGCCAGCAGCTGGCCGCGCTCGGCGAAACCCGTAATCCGTCCGTCGCCGATTTGTTCGTGGCGACCATGAAAGGAACCTACGCATGAATACGAACACCATGACATGGCTGCTCAAGCGAGAGTTCTGGGAGCATAAGGGCTCGATGTTCTGGGCGCCGCTCATCGTCGGCTCACTGCTCGTCGTGCTGCTGGGCTGCACGATCACCTACGGCATCATGCAGCACGGCATACCCGCGCACGTGACGATCAACGGCCAGACGCTGGATCACGCCCGTCTCGACCAGATCCTGCCCGAGGAAACGAAGCTGGTGGTCGCGAAGATCGCCACCGGCATGTACCTGGGCGCATCGGCGCCCCTGTTCGCGATCCTGGTCGGCGTCGTGTTCTTCTACTGCCTCGGCGCACTGTACGACGAGCGCCGCGACCGCAGCATCCTGTTCTGGAAATCGCTGCCCGTGTCCGATCCGATGACGGTGCTGTCGAAGGCGGTCATGGCGATGGTCGTCGCACCCGCGATCACGCTCGTGCTGGCCGTCGCCGCCTCGCTGGCCCTGCTCTTCATCGCCTGCCTGGCGCTCAGTACACAGGGACTGAATCTGTTCGCGTCGCTGCTGGCGTCGTCCGATTTGTACCTGTCGCCGCTGCGCCTCGCCGCCCTGCTGCCGGTGTACGTCGTGTGGGCGCTGCCGACCGTGGGCTGGCTGATGCTCGTGTCGAGCTGGGCGAAATCGAAGCCGTTCCTGTGGGCCGTCGGCGTGCCGGTCGTCGCGCTCGTCATCATCAAGTGGATCAACGCGGCGCTCGAGAATTTTTCCGGCCAGACGCTGCTGCTGTCGCACTATGCGAGCGACGTCGTCGCCCGCATCCTCGGCGGCATCGTGCCTGGCATCTGGTTCACGTTCCAGCCTGGCCTGCAGACCGGCATGCGTCCGACCGAACACGGTGTCGACATGGGCGGGCTCGTGTCCCAGTCCTACCTGTCGCTGGCCGGCGCCGATGCGTGGATCGGCGTGGTGCTGGGCGTCGCGATGTTGTATGCCGCCATCCGCATGCGTCGCTGGCGCGACGAGGGCTGAAGCCGTGCGCGCCACCCTCCTCGCCCTCTCCCTGCTGTCCGCCGCGGCCTGCGCCCAGGACGTCGAGCCGGGCGCAAACCGCGAAGGCGTCGTGCACGTGAATGCGATCAAGAATCCGGAGATGCATTCCTACCGCGCCATCGCGGCCGGCCTCGACACCTTCGACGCGCAGCACGCGCTGGCGCCCGCCGTCCCGCAACTGCGGTTCGCCGTACGCAAGCGTGGCGGCGCCCTGCTGGAAGGCGACCTCCCGACAGCGAAGCTGGCCGCCGATGCGTTCACGCTGGCGCTGCCGGTCGGCGCCGACGCGCTGTTCGACGTCCCGCGCAGCCAGCCGGCGTGGGATGCCGACGCGGAACTCGTGCTGAGCCGCAAGCGCAAGGAGGTCCGCGTCTGGCCCTACGTGCGCACGCCGGGCCTGGCCGACAACCAGCGCCGCCTGGGCGACCTGCGGCTCGAATGCCAGGTCTTCGTCACCGTCGCCAAGAAAGAGGCGCCGTTCTGGGCCGTCGCGCTGGCCAACACCGTGTTCCTGACGGGCGACTGGTGCAGTTTCTTCAAGGACCAGGACCGCACGTGGTCCGTGAACGTGGAGTCGCCGCTCGCGTCCGCCATGCTGCGCGAAGGCGAGCGCACGCTGCCGCTGAAGGTGAAGGGTCGCCAGTTCGAACTCCCGCTGTATGACGCCAGCTGGGGCAACGATGCCGTCGTCGACCTCGCGTTCGTCGCGCCGGAAGGAGCCGCGCCATGAAGCGTACGATTGTAGCGCTGTGCGCGCTGCTGGCCTGCGCCCTGCCCGCCGCGCATGCGGACGACCCCGTGCCGTCGGTGCAGGTGAAGGGCATCGCGGATCCGGAAATGCGCTCGTACCGCAGCGTCGTGGCCGGCCTCGACGCGTTCGACGCGCACCGCGCGCTGGCGCCGCACGCCCTGCTCCGCTTCCGCATGCGCCACGCGGAAGGCGCCCCGGCGAACGCGGGCGACGGCCTGCGGCTGCGGCTCGCAAGCGACGACGGGAGCTTCCAGGAAGACGTCCCCATCGATGCCGCGGGCCTGCTCACCGTCGGCCGCAACCAGGCCGCCTACGATGCGGACGCCACGTTCATCCTGAACCAGAAGAACGGTTTGTACACGGGACATCCGGAAGTGCGCACGGCCGGCCTGCCGGACAACGTCCGCCGGCTGGGCGACCTGCGCCTGGAGTGCCGCGTCACCATCGCCATCGTCAAGGACCAGATGCCGTTCATGGCGAAGGCTGCAATCAACACGCTGATGCTGACGTCGGACTGGTGCGCCAAGAAGGATTTCAACTACGGCACGCCGGCGCCGCGGCCGGGCGTGCGGGCCGTGCTGCGCGACGGCGAACGGTCGCGCACGCTGGAAACGCACGGCTGGAACATGATGGTGCCGATCGGCGACACGGGCTGGCCGGACGACGCCCGCGTGCAATTCGACGAAGGCGTGTCCGCGGACCTTACTCGAACTGCTGACGAAACGCCGCGAACTGCGCCTTGAGTTCGTCGACTTCGCTGCGCAGCGCGGCCACTTCCTGCTCCAGCTGCGCCACGCGGGCGCCCGTCGAGCCGCCGGCGCGGCCCGCGGCTGCACCACCGCCCGCATCCACGCGCGCGACGTCGATAGCCCCGCCGAGCAATTGCCCGTAGCGGGATTCCTTCGTCCCGGGCGCCCGTTCGAGCCGGACGACGAGCGGCGGGTACTTGTCGATGAGGAATTGCAGCGCGCTTTCCACCTCGGCCACCGATTTGAAATCGTGCAGGCGGCCCGTGCGGTTGCGGATCTCGCCCGCCGTCTGCAGGCCGCGCAGCATCAGCACGGTCAGCACGGCGACCTTGTCCTGCTCGAGCGTCCACTTGATGCGCATGCGGTGCTCGTACTTGATGACGCGGGCGCCGGCCTGGGCGATGCCGTTCACGAGTTTGCGCTGCATGAGGCGCTGCAGGGTGTCGTGGACGACGTCTTCCGACAGCTGCATCACGGGATCGCGGCTGGACAGCTGGTTGCAGCCGTTCATCACCGCATTCAGCGACATGGGGTAATTGTCGGGCGTCAGCGCCTCTTTTTCGGCAAGGACGCCCAGTACGCGGATTTCGTTGGGGTCGAGGTCGGATGCCGGGTCGAAGCTGCCCGGGATGTCGTCTTGCATCGGTGGTGGTCCTTTAATCTACGAGCCGGTTCAGTTGTGCCTGGTCGAGTTTATCACTCTCGTCCGGGGTATGGCAGCGGATGCCGGCCGCCTTCATCGTCGCGCACATGCGCTCGATCTGCTCGTCCTGCTGGGCCACGTGGTTGATCAGGTTACGGAGCGCCTTCGACAGCGGATCGTCGCCGTTCGGCGTGACGCCGTACGCGGCGAACATCTGGGCGCTGCGCGTCTGATCTTCCTTGCGCACGATGTGGGCCGGGTTGCCGACGGCCGTCGCGCCGGCCGGAACCGGCTTGACGACGACGGCGTTCGAGCCCACCTTCGCGTATTCGCCGACCGTGAACGCGCCGAGCACCTGCGCGCCGGCGCCCACGATCACGCCGCGCTCCAGGGTCGGATGGCGCTTCGTGCCCGCGACGAGCGTCGTGCCGCCCAGGGTGACGCCCTGGTAGATCGTGCAATCGTCGCCGACGACGGCCGTCTCGCCGATCACGACGCCGAAGCCGTGGTCGATGAACACGCGGCGGCCGATCGTGGCTCCCGGGTGGATTTCGATGCCTGTCAGAATGCGTGCGAAATACGAGATGAACCTGCCCAGCCAGCGGAAGTTGGCGCGCCAACAAGCATGCGCCCAGTGGTGCATGACGACGGCATGCAGGCCCGGGTAGCAGGTGAGCACTTCCCATGCGTTACGGGCCGCAGGGTCGCGTTCGATGATGCTCTGGATATCTTCGCGCAGGTTGGAAAACATAGTCGTGATTCGTGCAAGTGAAGCAGCATGGTAGCGTATCCGCGCCGTACTTGCTTATGAAGGAATCAATTTTGGAGAGCCGTCGTTCCCGCGAAAGCGGGAACCCATGCCGAGTATCAGAAATCGTAATTTCTGATAATAAGACAGGCCCTGAATGTCAGGACTTCGGCCGCTCAGTATGGGTCCCCGCCTGCGCGGGGACGACGGTGGGATTACTGCGGCTCGCGCGCCAGGCGCTGGCGACGGGCCTCGTACAGGCAGACGCCCGAGGCCACGGAGACGTTCAGGCTCTCGACCGAGCCGAACATGGGAATGGAAACGAGGAGGTCGCAGGTCTCGCGGGTCAGGCGGCGCATGCCCTCGCCTTCCGAGCCCATCACGAGCGCCGTCGGGCCCGTGAAATCGCCTTCGTACAAGCCCTTGTCGGCATCGTCGGACGTGCCGATCAGCCAGATGCCCCGTTCCTTCAGGTCGCGCATCGTGCGCGCCAGATTCGTCACGGTGATGTAAGGCACGGTCTCGGCGGCACCGCTGGCGACCTTGGCCGCCGTCGCGTTCAGGCCGACGGAGCGGTCCTTCGGGGCGATGACGGCATGCGCGCCGACGCCGTCCGCCACGCGCAGGCAGGCGCCCAGGTTGTGCGGGTCGGTGATGCCGTCGAGGATCAGCAGCAGCGGCGGCCCTTCCACGGCATCCAGCAACTCGTCCAGGTTGCGCGCCAGCGACAGCTGGCTCGCGAACGCGATCACGCCCTGGTGGCGGCGGGTGCCGACGATCTTGTCGAGGCGCTCGGCGTCGACGGGCATCACGCGCACGCCGGCCGACTTCGCATTGGCGATGAGGTCCTGCATGCGGCGGTCCTGGCGGCCGGCATCGACGAAGATCTCTTCCACACTGGCGGCCTCGTGGCGGAGGCGCGAGGTGACGGCGTGGAAGCCAAAAATCATTTTATTTTTCATGCGTTACTTCTTCTTCCTGGTTTTGGAGGCGCTCTTTGTGGGAGCGCTTTTATTCGCCGCGGTCTTTTTCGTCGCGGTCGGTTTTGCTGCGGATGAGGCGTTGCGGGGGCCGCGGCGGCCGCGCGTGGGCGGCACGAACACGACATCCTCTTCGCCTTCGTCGGTGGCGCCGAACGTGGAGGCGGCCGGTTCGGCCGGCGTTGCGCGGGCTTCCTGCTGCGAGACCGGCACGGCACCGTTTTTCGCCGCTTTTGCTTTCCTGCGACGCGGTGGCTTCGGCTCCATGGAGTCCAGCGCGGCGGCACGAGCACGTTCCAGCGGCGCCGGCTCCACGTCTTTCGGCTGCGCCAGCACGAGGTCGATCTTGCGGGATTCCAGGTCGACGCGCGCCACCTGCACCGTGACGCGGCCCGTCAGCTGGTACACCTGGCCCGTGCGTTCGCCGCGCAGTTCGTGGCGGGCTTCGTCGTACTGGAAATAATCCGTGCCGAGGCCCGTGACGTGCACGAGGCCTTCGACGAACAACTGGTCGAGCTGGACGAAGATGCCGAACGGCGTCACGCCCGAGATCACGCCGGTGAATTCCTCGCCGAGTTTATCCTTCATGTAGTAGCACTTGAGCCAGTTCTCGACGTCGCGCGACGCTTCGTCGGCGCGGCGTTCGTTGGCCGAGCAGTGCACGCCCAGGGCATCCCAGATCGTCAGGTCCTTCGGATCCTTTTGCTTGCCTTCGGCCTTGTCCTTCGTCGCCTGCTTGCGCACCGCTTTCGACACAGTCGTGTTCAGCTTGGACAGGTCGATACCGGTCGGCTCGTACTTCTTGCCCTTCAGCACGGCCTTGATGGCGCGGTGCGTCAGCAGGTCGGGGTAGCGGCGGATCGGGCTCGTGAAGTGCGCATAGGCTTCGTACGCAAGGCCGAAGTGGCCGACGTTGTCCGGGCTGTAGACGGCCTGCTGCATCGAACGCAGCAGCATCGTCTGCAGCAGCGTGGCGTCCGGACGCTCCTTGATGCGCGTCATCAGTTCGGCGTAATCGCGCGCCTGCGGCGTCGTGCCGCCGCCCAGGTTCAGGCCCACCTGCTTCAGGAAGGTGCGCAGCTGGTTCAGCTTTTCCTCGGTCGGCACCGCGTGGATGCGGAACGTGCTCGGCTGGTCATGGCGGATCAGGAAGTCCGCGGCGCACACGTTGGCGGCCAGCATGCATTCCTCGATCAGGCGGTGCGCGTCGTTGCGGGTGCGCGGCAGGATTTTTTCGATCTTGCCCATCGCATTGCAGACGATATACGTTTCCGTCGTCTCGAAGTCGATGGCGCCCCGCTCCTGGCGCGCCTGCAGCAGCGCGCGGAACACTTCGTTCAGGTTCAGCAGGTGCGGCACGATGCCGGGGCGGCGGCCCGCTTCGGGTCCGTTCGTGTTGCCCAGGATGGCGGCGACCTCGTCATAGGTCAGGCGCGCCGCCGAGTGCATCACGGCCGGGTAGAACTGGTACGCCTTCACTTCGCCGTCCATCGTGACGACCATGTCGCACACGAGCGTGAGGCGATCGACGGCCGGGTTCAGCGAGCACAGGCCGTTCGACAGCTTTTCCGGCAGCATCGGGATCACGCGGCGCGGGAAGTACACGGACGTCGAGCGTTCGATCGCATCGCCGTCGAGCGCATCGTTCGGCTTCACGTAGTGGCTCACGTCGGCGATGGCGACGAGCAGGCGATAGCCCTTCGTGCGGCCGATCTTGACGGGTTCGCAGTAGACGGCATCGTCGAAGTCGCGTGCATCCGCGCCGTCGATCGTGACGAGCGGCACGTCGCGCAGATCGACGCGGTCCGCGAGGTCGGCGTCGCGCACCTCGTTCGGCAGTTTATTGGCCTGCTTGATGGCGGCCGGCGAGAAGATGTGCGGCACGCCGAACTTGCGCACGGCGATCTCGATCTCCATGCCCGGGTCGTCCAGTTCGCCGAGTACTTCGACGATCTTGCCGGTGGGCTGGCGGAAGCGCGACGGCTGCTCGAGGAGTTCGACGCTGACGACCTGGCCGGACTTCGCCTTGCCCGGCGAGCCGGACACGAGGATGTCCTGGCCGATGCGCTTGTCTTCCGGCGCGACGACCCAGACGCCGTTCTCGTTCAGCAGGCGGCCGATGACGTGGGTGTTGGCGCGTTCCGTGACTTCGACGATGGTGCCTTCGGCGCGGCCGCGGCGGTCGGTACCGACGACGCGGGCCAGCACGCGGTCGCCGTGCAGGACCTTCTGCATTTCCTTATCGGGCAGGAACAGGTCTTCGCCGCCCTCGTCCGGGATGACGAAACCGAAGCCGTCGCGGTGCGCGCTGATGCGGCCGGAAATGAAACTCGAGTGGTCCGTGAGCGCATATTCGCCCGCGGGATTGGCGCGCAACTGGCCGTCGCGCTCCATCGCATTCAAGCGGCGCGTGAGCACGCCTTCCGCTTCCGGGTTGACTTGCAGGGCTCGGGCCAGGGCGCCGCTGTCGAGCGGGCTCTTGGCCTCACGGAACACGCCGAGGATTTCCTCGCGGCTTGGAATGGTATGTGTTGGGTGCTTCAAATTTGTATTCTTTATCTTCTTGGTGGTGGCGCCGTCCATCTGACGGCGCGGATATCGTTACATTGACACGTAGGCACGCGTAGTGTAACGGAGGACCGGCGGATTCGCCTAACGTCGTCCGTGAAGCGTGCAGGGATGGTCCCGCTCGGAGGGACTTTGACATTTGCCATCCATCCGCTATACTTTCGGTCTCTTCGGAAACGGCCCAGCCGAAAACGAAGGCGCTGCGCAGGCGATGCGCGCCGGGATCGAACGAAAGTTGGTCTAGCGCAAAACGGCAAAGCCTGATATCGTAGCGGAATTCGACGGCAACGTCGAGCAATGCAAGCAAAGCGGTCCAATGCCCACGTGGCGGAATTGGTAGACGCGCATGGTTCAGGTCCATGTGCCGCGAGGTGTGGGGGTTCGAGTCCCTCCGTGGGCACCAGCTGGCGAGCATTGAAGTGGTTTTGTATGCCCACGTGGCGGAATTGGTAGACGCGCATGGTTCAGGTCCATGTGCCGCGAGGTGTGGGGGTTCGAGTCCCTCCGTGGGCACCAGAAGCTACCGTAGTTTGTTGTACGTTTTGATGTTTTGCATGCCCACGTGGCGGAATTGGTAGACGCGCATGGTTCAGGTCCATGTGCCGCGAGGTGTGGGGGTTCGAGTCCCTCCGTGGGCACCAGAAGCTACCGCAGTTTGTTGTACGTTTTGATGTTTTGCATGCCCACGTGGCGGAATTGGTAGACGCGCATGGTTCAGGTCCATGTGCCGCGAGGTGTGGGGGTTCGAGTCCCTCCGTGGGCACCAAAAGCTACCCGGTCTTCGAGACCACCAGGATACTGGCGCAAAACGCCGCAATCTTTGCAAAAGGATTGCGGCGTTTTGCGTTTCAGCGTTCGTCCGCGACCGATACCGGATCCAGATGCGCCGCCAGGAAAGCGCCGATGCGCCGCTCGTATTCCTCGCGCGCGTACGCATGCAGGTTCACGTGCGCGGCGCCCTCCACCACCCACACCGCTTTCGGCTGCGCGGCGGCCTCGTACAGCCGCTGCGTTTCGGCCAGGGTCGTATGCAGGTCAGCGCTGCCGGACGCGATCAGCACCGGAGCCTTGACCTGTCCCACATATTTGATCGGGTGCAGCGCATCCGGCTGGATGCCGAGGCGCAGCGGCAGCTGCCACAGCAGCAGCGCGGACAGCGGCCCGCCCACGGGCCCCAGCCGCATGCGCAGGCGGTTGGCGACGGCTTCCTCGATCGTCGGATACATCGATTCCAGCACAACGGCATCGACGGGAGGGCAATCGCGGCACAGCACGAGCGACGCCGCGCCCAGCGACACGCCGATCACGCCGATGCGCTGCCCCGGCGCCCTCCGCCGCAACTCCTCGAGCGCGGCCCGCACGCCGTCCGCCTCGCGCAGGCCGAACGTGACGAAGGAGGCCGTGCTGGCGCCCTGGCCCGGCAGGTCGATCAGCAGGACCGCATAGCCCTGGCCGTTGAGAAAACGGGCGCGCTCGGCCATGTCGCGGCGGTCGCCGTGGATCCCGTGCAGCAGCAGGACGGCGCCGCGGCCCCGCCCCGGCAGCCACGAACCGACGACGCGCTGGTCCGGTGCCGCGCGCAGCACCACGTCCTCGAAGGCGGGGCCGGCCAGCGCCACGGGCCGCGGCTCGACCGCGATCAGCTTCGAACCGATCGCCCACACGACGGCGGCGCCCACCAGCAGGAGGACGGCGAGTGCGATCAGGCAGGCGGAGAGCGGCAGGCGGAACGGCATGTCGGCCATTAGACCGCAATGCCGGGCTCCGGTCCAGCCGGCTTGTTCAGTGGGCCGCCAGATCGTCGAGGATGGGGCAGTCGGAGCGGGCGTCGCCATGGCATGAGCTGGCCAGCGTCGCAAGGGTCCGCTTCATCGCTTCCAGTTCCGCGATCTTGCGGTCCAGCGAGGCGATGTGTTCGAGCGCCAGGCGGCGCACGTCGGCGCTGGCCCGGTGCTTGTCGCGCCACAGCGCCAGCAGGTCCGCGATCTGGTCGAGCGAAAAACCCAGCGCGCGGCCGCGATGGATGAATTGCAGCATGCGCACGTCGTCGTCGCCGTACAGCCGGTAGCCCGCCTCCGTGCGCCGCGCCGGCGGCAACAGGCCGATCGCTTCGTAATGACGCACCATCTTCGCCGTCACGCCGGACGCCTTGGCCGCCTCGCCGATGTTGAAATAGGTGTCGTTCATGGTGCCAGCATACACCTTCCCACGATGGGAAGCTCAAGGGGCCGCTTGACTTGCCGCGCCAAGAGGTTAAGCTCGGCTAACCATGAAGAAGACTGTCCTCATCCTGTTCGCCATCGCCCTGGCCGGCCCGGTCGTCCTGAACGCGGCCCCGGCGCCGTGGTATCACTGGCGCAGCAAGAGCACCGGCACGATCGTCTGTTCGCAGACGCCGCTCGGCGAAGGCTGGGCGCGCGCCGACGGGCCGTATCGTGACGCCCGTTGCGAAAAACCATTGCCTGCTAAATAATCCACCAGAGGAGCTTGCAACAAGAAGGTCGCCGTAGTCCCCTAACCGAGGAGAAATCGATGTTCAACAACCCCGAGCAATTCGCAAACGCCACCAAGACCCTGTTCGATCTTCAGATGCAGACTTTCAATGCCCTGGCCACCAAGGCCGTGCAGGGCGTCGAGCAGGTGGTGGCGCTGAACCTGGCGACCGCCAAGCAATCGATGGAAAACACGCTGGAGGCCAGCCGCCAGTTCAGCCAGGCACCGGACCCGAAGACGGCCATCGATGCCCTGCAGGCGCGCGTGCAGCCGGGCGTGACGGAAGCGACGGCCTATGGCGAACAGCTCAAGCAGATCATCGGCGATATCAAGAGCGAATTCGAGCAGGCCGCCGACACCCACCTGGCCGAAGCGAAGAACACGCTGTCCGCGCTGATCTACGACGTCACGCAAAACGTCAAGCCGGGCCAGGAAAACGCGGTGGAAATCATCAAGGCCGCGATCGAGAATGCGTTCAAGGGCTACGAGCAGGTGACGCAGTCGACACGCGATGCCATGCGCCGCGTCGAGGAGGAGGTCGCGCGCGCGACCGAGCGGTTGAAAGCCGCCCAGTCGCAAGCGCCCACGTCGCACTGAATCAGGACGGCCGCGGCCCGACGCCCAGCATCTCTTCGATCTGGGCGAACGCCGCGTCGTCCTTCACCACCGACCGCAGCCACACGTGCAGCGGTTGCTCGCCCCAGTGCGCGGCCTTGTCGGCCAGGTAGGCGACGGGGCTGTGCGGCTCCGTGCGGCGGAAATAATCCGCCACGGCGCGCAGCTGGGCCAGCGCCTGGGCGCGCGATTGCAGCGGCCCGGCCGCCGTCGGCGCCGGCGCCGCGACGACGACATCGGCCGCGCCGGGGACCGGCACCGCCTCCTTCAATGCGGGCTTGATGAACAGGACGAGACCTTCCAGTCCCGCGCGCGCGGCGCTGAAACTCGGACCGTCCGCACCGACGACCGCGTCGACACTCTTTTCCAGCCGGTCGAGCGCGCCCGCGCAGTGCTCGCATTCGCGCATCAGGTTCGCATAGAACGTCTGCGACGTGCGCTGGCGCGCGCTTTCGAGCTTCGCCAGCGAATCTCCGCCCTGCATGCGCGCGGCGTCGAAGTCGCGCTGGGCGTGGCCGTCCGCGCCGTCGGTGAGCGGCACGGCGCGCAGCCACGGCGCGATGCGCGCCGCCAGCCAGGACAGGTTGCCGATGCGGCGCTCGACCCCGTCCTCGTCCGGCAGCGGATGCAGACCGTCCCAGTAACGCTCGCACAGCATGGCGATCAACAGCAGGCTGTCGGCCAGCGCGCGCACGCCAGCCGTCTGCACGCTGGCCTCGGCCAGCCACACGGCCAGCTGCAAGTCCTTGCTGCGCTGTTCGATCAGCCGGACGCACTCCCGGCCCACGAACTTCCAGTCCGCCTCCTTCAGGTCCGTGACCCAGGCGCCCTGCTCCAGCGACGGATCGTCGGCCTGGCGCGCACGCACGATGGCGTCGATCTCGCTGGAAAACGCGAGGTCGTCGCCGCAGGGCTTGTCCGCGCTGACGGGCGCGAGCAGCCGTTCCAGGTTCAGCATGGTGCCCTCCTCACGCCGGTTCGACGGCGTACTTGATCTTGCCGGCCTTCGTGGCGCCGACCTTCACCTTGCCGATCGCGCCGCCTTCGGCCATGCGCGCCAGCACGGCATCCGCGATCTCGGGCAGCAACGTGCCGTTCAGGATCGTGTCGACGTTGCGCGCGCCCGAATCGACCTCCGTGCAGCGCGCCAGCACGGCCGCCACGAGCGCATCGTCGTATTCGAAGCGGGCGTTGTGGTTGACGGCCACGCGCTGCTCGATGCGGTCCAGCTTCAAGCGGATGATGTTGGCGAGGACGGCGTCGTCGATCGGATAGAACGGCACCACCGTCAGGCGGCCCAGGAACGCGGGCTTGAAATGCTTCATGAGGGCGGGCCGGATCAGTTCCGCCAGCTGGTCCGGCGTGGGCCGCTCGTTCGGCGCCTTGTTCAGGCAGGCCTGCATGATCTGGCTCGACGCCGCGTTCGACGTCAGGATGATGATCGTGTTGCGGAAGTCGATCTGGCGGCCCTCCGCGTCGTCCAGCACGCCCTTGTCGAAGACCTGGAAGAACAGCTCCAGCACGTCGGCATGCGCTTTTTCGACTTCATCGAGCAGCACGACGCTGTACGGATTGCGCCGCACCGCTTCCGTCAGCACGCCGCCCTCGCCATAACCGACATAACCCGGCGGCGAGCCTTTCAGGCCGGAGACGCTGTGCGCTTCCTGGTATTCGCTCATGTTGATGGTGACGAGTTTCCGTTCGCCGCCGTACAGCAGGTCCGCGAGCGCGAGCGCCGTCTCCGTCTTGCCCACGCCGGACGTGCCGACGAACAGGAACACGCCTTTCGGCTTGTTCGGGTCCTCCAGGTGCGCGCGCGCCGTGCGCACGCGCTGGGCGACGATGCCGCTCGCGTGGCCCTGGCCGAGGATCCGTTCGTCCAACAAGCCCTGCAGATTCATCACGGTGCGGATCTCGTCCTTCACCATGCGCCCGAGCGGGATCCCGGTCCACGCGGCGACGATGGCGGCCACCGTCTGGCCGTCGACCTGCACGGGCACGAGCGGCGTCTCGCCCTGCAGCGCATGCAGCTCCGCGACCTTCGCGCGCAGCCCGGGGCTGTCGCCCTGCCCCGCTTCCAGCCGCGCGCGCATCGCGTGGACCTCGGCGCACAACGCCTGCTCGGCATCCCAGCGCGCGCGCAGGCGGTCCTGTTCGTCCAGCGCCTGCGCACGCTCCGCGTGCAGCGCGGCCAGCGCGGCGCCGTGGTCCGCGCCCGCGCTCTCCTCGCGCACGAGCGCCTGGATGCGCGCGTCCAGGCGCTCCACCCTGCGCGCGCAATCCTCCAGCACGGCGGGCGTCGCCTTCTGGCCCAGCGCGACTTTGGCGCAGGCCGTATCGAGCACGCTGACGGCCTTGTCCGGCAGCTGGCGCCCGCTGATGTAGCGGTGCGACAGCCGGACGGCTTCCACGATCGCCTCGTCGTAGATGCGCACGCCGAAATGCGCCTCCATCAGCGGCGCCATCGCGCGCAGCATCGCGCTCGCCGTCTCCTCGTTCGGCTCCTCGACCTTCACGACCTGGAACCGGCGCGCCAGCGCGGCATCCTTCTCGAAGTATTTCTTGTACTCGCTCCACGTCGTGGCGGCCACGGTACGCAACTCGCCCCGCGCCAGCGCGGGCTTCAACAGGTTGGCCGCGTCGTTCTGGCCGGCAGTGCCGCCCGCGCCGATCATCGTGTGCGCCTCGTCGATGAACAGGATGATCGGATGCAGGCTTTTCTTCACCTCGTCGATCACGTTCTTCAGGCGGTTCTCGAACTCGCCCTTGACGCTCGCGCCGGCCTGCAGCAGGCCCAGGTCCAGCGTGTGGATCTCGACGCCGCGCAGGACATCGGGCACGTCGCCCTGCGCGATGCGCAACGCGAGGCCTTCGACGACGGCCGTCTTGCCCACGCCCGCCTCGCCCGTCAGGATCGGATTGTTCTGGCGCCGCCGCATCAGGATGTCGATCACTTGCCGGATCTCGGCATCGCGCCCGATCACGGGATCGAGCTTGCCCTCGCGCGCGCGCGCCGTGAGGCAGGCCGTGTACTGGTCGAGCGCGGGCGTCTTGCCGGGCGCGCTCGCCTGCAGTTCGGTGACCGGGTCCGCGGACGGCGCCGGGGCGGCGGCCAGCACGGCCGGCGCTTCGTCGGAGCCGTGCGTCAGCTTGTCGAAATCGAGTTTCAGGCGGTCGAGCGGGAAGCCGGCGAAGTGGCGCGACGCGCGCTGGGCCAGTTGCGCGAGGCCCGGCTCCGTCAGCAGCGCGAGCAGCAGGTGGCCGCTGCGAATGTGCTGCGGATGACCCGATGCCCCGAGCGATGCGATCAGCCACGCATGCTCGAACAGCACGGGCAGGTGACGCGAGAACACGGGCGTGCGCGCGCTGCCCGACGGCAGGCGCTCCACTTCCTTGCGCAAATCGGATTCGAGGCCGGTCAGGCTGACGTCGGCCGCGCGCGCCACCACCACGAGGTCGCTCCCGGGCTGCTCCAGCAGCGCGAGGAACAGGTGCTCGATGTCGACTTCGTACTGGCCGAGCCCCACGCAGATACCGGCAGCGCGCGTGGCGGCCGAGCGCGTGACGTCGTTCAGCTTGGCGATCAGGGTCTTCAGGTTGATATCCATGTCGAGGTCCTTTGTGGAGTTGACGCGGCAGCCCTGCAAATCGCGTAGTTCAGCGAGGATGGCTGCAGCACGGCGTTGAAATTGACAGGAACGACAGCCGCGCCGGGACCGGCGTGCAGGGTCGCATTGATCACGAAACTGAGGCGGTTGACGCCGCCCTGCTCCGAAGCCAGGGTCGCGCTGACGTTTTTCAGGCGCGGTTCGTGGCACTCGATGGCGTCCTTCAGGCAGGCGCAGATCGCGGCCCGGTCCTCGCTGCTCGACAGGCAGAACGCGGCGAAGTCGGTCAGGCCATAGTTCAGGACCGACGCGCGCGCCAGCGGCCAGGCGTCGAATGCTCCGGGCGGCAGGCCGGCGCGGGCATTCAGCAGCGCTTCCAGGTCGCGCGCGATGCTGTCCTTGAGCTGCTCGCCCGCTGGTCGGCCGGGGTGGGCCCGCTCGCCCATCAGGCGGTCGAGCAGGCCGGGAACATAGGCGGTCATCGCGGCTCCCGTACAAATACGCAGTAAAAAAACCGCGGCCCGGGGGGCCGCGGAAGACGCGGGGTAAGTCAGGAATGCGTATTCAGACGACCCGGTTGGTGGCGAGATCCCAGCCGCCCGACGTGTTGCCGCCGGCGCCGCCGCCGATCTTCTGCTGGGTGTACTTCCATTTGATCTTCGAGAATTTCAGGCCGACCTTCTCGTGCAGGAAATCGCCTTCCGCGACCGTCGGTTTGACGGAGCCGATCAGCACGTTCTCGATCTCGATCTCGAAGTACTTGACGCGTTCACCCTGCCCGTCGGCGCGCATGAATTCGAATTTCGCCTTCGGGATCGTCTTGCCCGACGAGCAGGTCTGCAGCAGCAGCGGCGAGGACAGGTCGGCCAGCTTGGCGATCTCGATCTCCTCGTGCTCGCAGCGCTCGGCCGTATGGCCGCCGCCCGTCGACGCCGTCGCCGACTTCGGCTGGGTCACGCCCCAGTTGACCGCTTTGCACTCGATCCAATCCTTGTGCTTGTCGTCGGCCGATTCGCCCTTGATGCCGTCGATTTGCAGGTATACGTCAATTGCCATGTTCTACTCCAGTTCAAGTTGTTGAAAGAATCAGTTCTTGGTCGATTGCGGCAACTCCGCGACCAATCGGAGCGAAACGGACAATTCGTCGAGCTGGAAATGGGGGCGCAGGAACGACACGGCCCGGTACACGCCCGGCCGCCCGGGCACCTCGGCCACCTGCACGCTCGCCTCGCGCAGCGGAAATTGCGCCTTCTGTTCCTGGCTCGCGTTGTCGTCCAGGAGGACGTATTGCGTCAGCCAGCGGTTCAGGTAATCCTCGACGTTCGATGCGGCGGCGAAGCTGCCGATCTTGTCGCGCATCATCGCCTTCATGTAGTGGGCGATGCGCGACACGGCGAAGATGTATTGCAGCTGCGACGACAGCAGCGCGTTCGCGTTGGCCGCCTCGTTCGCGTACTTGCGCGCCTTCTGCGCCGACTGCGCGCCGAAGAACGCCGCGTACGACGTGTTCTTGCAGTGCACGAGCGAGATGAAGCCCAGGTCCGACAATTCCTTCTCGCGCCGGTCCGTGATCGCCAGCTCGGTCGGGCATTTCAGCGCGATCTCGCCTTCGTCCGTCTTGAACGTGTGGGTGGGGAGATTTTCCACGAGACCGCCGCCCTCGACGCCGCGGATTGCGGCGCACCAGCCATAGTCCTCGAACGCCTTGGTCAGCTTGGTCGCGAAGGCGTACGCGGCGTTGCACCACAGGTATTTCTGGTGGTCGGTGCCGTCCACGTCCTCGACGAAATTGAAGCCTTCCGTGGCGGTGCCGTCGGCCGGGTTGTACGGCAAGCGGCCCAGGAAGCGCGGCAAGGTGAGGCCGACGTAGCGCGCGTCTTCCGATTCGCGGAACGCCTTCCATTTCGCGTATTCGACGGTGTCGAACACCTTGGCCAGGTCGCGCGGCTTGCCCAGGTCGCCGAAGCTCTCGATGCCGAACAGTTCCGGCCCGGCGGACGTGATGAACGGCGCATGGCTGGCCGCGGCCACGTGCGACATCTGCTCGAGAAAATAGATGTCCTCGGGCTGGCGCGTGATCTCGAAATCGCCGATCAGGGTGCCGTACGGCGCGCCGCCGAAGCTGCCGAATTCTTCTTCATAGACTTTCTTGAACAGCGTGCTCTGGTCGAATTCGAGCGCCGACTGGAAGTCCTTCACCAGTTCGCGCTTGCTCGCATTGAGCATGCGCACCTGCAGCCCGTTGCTCGTCGCCGTGTTCTTGACGAGGTAGTGCAGGCCGGTCCAGCTGCGTTCCAGCTTCTGGAATTCAGGCGCGTGCATGATCGCGGACAACTGGGCCGAGATCATCCGGTCCAGCTCCGCCAGGCGCGCATCGATCGTGGCCGACAGATTCGTCGACACGACCATCGTGCCCTCCATTACCTGGCTCACGAGCTCGGAGATGATGTCGCGCGCCCGTTCATGTTCGCTGCTCGATTTCGCCACCCGGCTCTGTTCGACGATCTGGTCGAGCAGGGACATGTCCAGTTCAGGAGCCGCTGCCTGCGCCGCGTTCGCCGTATCGAGGATCGCGCTCATGCTTCCTCCTTGCCGCCTTTGCGGAGACTGCCGAGTTTTTCCGTATTCGACAGCACGTCGCTGAGCAGGTCTTCCAGTTTGTCGTTGCCGGCCAGCTTGTTGCGCAGGTCGGCCAGCTTGCCGCGCGCTTCCAGCAGGCCCTTCAACGGCGCCACTTGCTGCACGACGGCTTCCGGGCGGAAGTCATCCATTTGCTTGAACTGCAGCTGCACGGCGAATTCGCCGCCTTCCGGCGACAGATGGTTCTCCACGCGGAAGCTCGTCGCGGGGGCCACGCCGCCCAGCACTTCGTCGAAATTGTCGGCGTCCACGTTGACGAAATTGCGGTCCTTCAGGCGCTTCTTGGCCGCATCGGGGTCCGAGCCGAAGTCGCCCAACACGCCGACCACGAACGGCAATTCCTTGTTTTCGATCGAATCGCCGATCTCGACGTCGTACGTCATCTGCACGCGCGGCGCGCGCACCTTCTGCAGGCGTTTCTGCACGCTTTCATTCTTTGCCATGTCGACTCCAGTGGGCTGTGGACGGATTATTTGAGCGCGCCGAACGGATCGCTCGATGCGGTGGTACGAGCAGTGGACGCGGCGCCGACGGCCTTCCTGATCGCCTCCTTCACGCGCGGCGCGGCGGGACGGTTGTTCGGCACCAGCACGTCTTCGTTGAGGCTCGTGCGCAGCAGCTTGGCCAGGTCCTGCGCCTCCGTGCGGACGTTGCCGGTGAGGTTGTTTTTCTGGCTCAGGTCGGACAGCGCCTTGCTCGTCACGCGCAGACCGCTGACGGCGACGATGCTGTTCGCCAGCGTATCGTCCGGGTCGCGCTCGAGCGCTTCCAGCGCGTCGACGATCGCCTCGCCGTAGTTGGTGCTGTCGAAGTGCATCTGGGCCATGCGCACCCATGGCGTCTTGTCGGTCGGGAAGGCGGTGCCGGCATTCTTCAGGATCGCGTAGGCCTTGTCGTTCTGGCCCGCGAGCACGGCGGCATCCACTTCGGCCATCGCGCTCGCCATCGTCGGCGCCGCCTTGGCCGCATGGCTTGCCGCCGGCGCGGTACTGGCGCAGGCCGACAACAACATGACACATGTGATGGGCACCGCCGCAAGCGGCATCAGGCGTTCGAAGGTCATCTGGCTCTCCCGGGTTGAAATCAGACGCCATTATTGGTGAACGGTTTCTGGGGAGAATTGCGTGCCATCAACGCAGGTTTGCCGCCTCATTGCGCCGCGTCGAAGAGGCTGTTGAGCGGGTATTGCGCCTGCTCAGGGTGCATGGCGGGCGATCCCGTTAAATCGTCGTGTTCTCTTTATCAGATGCAAGGAGCAACGATGAAACGAACGTGGATCGTGTTGTGCGCCGCCGGTCTGCTCGGCGCTTGTGCCGGCGGCACGCTCGGGCTGCGCAAGCCGGCGCCCGTACCGGAATCCCAGCAGCCGCCGCGCAACGTCGTCGTGCACCTGCATGCGGCGCCGCGCCTGAACGTCGACGCGCGCGGCCAGTCGCTGGCGCTGCTCGTCAAGATCTACAAGATGCGCCAGCGCGGCGCGTTCGACCAGGCCCCCTACGCCGCGTTCCTGTCGTCGCAGGCGGAGCGCGAGGCCCTCGGCGCCGACCTCGTCGAGGCCAGGGAAGTCACGCTGGTGCCGGGCCAGCGCCTCGACATCAACGACAGCCTCGCGCGCGACACGCCCTGGCTCGGCGTCGTCGCCCTGTTCCACTCGCCGTCAGGCAATGCCTGGCGCGCCGTCATCCCGGCCGCAGATGCCGAAGGCGCCGGCGCGACCATCGGCCTGCACGCCTGTGCCCTGTCGGCCGGCAATGCCGCCAAGGCTTTGTCTCTTGTCCACTGTCAATAAGCGCCGCAACGTTTCCAGCAAGCTAGAGATTTGCGAAGGGAGGCTCATGAACATTCCGGCGAAAGTTTTATGGGGCGAAGGGCTGTTCCTGCGTCCCCAGCACTTCCAGCAACAGGACCGCTACCACGAAGCGCGCCTGAACGAGACGGCCAGCGCCCTGCATCCCTATTGCTGGGGCGTGCGCCGGCTGGCCATCGATGCCGATGCCCTCAAGGCGGACACGCTGCGCGTGACCGAGCTGGCGCTGATCTTCCCCGATGGCGACCTCGTGCGCGCTCCGGACCAGGATCCGTTGCCGCCCCAGGTTCGCCTCGACGAGCTGCCGCCCGACGTCCAGGCAATCACCTTCCACGCCGCTCTGCCCGTACTGAAAACGCATGGAGACAATTGCGCCGAGCGGGGCGCGGCGCGGCCGGATGCGCGCTTCGGCCAGCGCGAGCACGACACCCAGGACCTGTTCAGCCAGGCCGCGCCGGCCCCCGTGGCCTACCTGACCTGCACGGTGCGGCTCGTGTCCGAACTCGATGCGCTCGACGCCTACGACAGCTTTCCGCTCGTGCGCCTGCAGCGCGTGGCGACAGGCGGCTTCGAGATCGACCAGGCGTTCACGCCGCCCAGCCTGTCGATCGCGGGCGCGCAAGGCCTGCACGCGCGTCTGGTGCGCCTGATGGAAAAACTGCTGGCCAAGGTGAATGCGCTGTACGGCCATTACCGCGAACCGGGCCGCCACGTCGTCGAACTGCGCGGCGGCGACGTCGCGTCGTTCTGGCTGCTGCACACGGTCAGCACCGGCTACGCGGCGCTGACGCATTACCTCGCCCACCGGGAACTGCATCCGGAGCGCCTGTTCCAGGAGCTGCTGTCGCTGGCCGGCGGGCTGATGACGTTTTCGCGCACGGCCCGGCTGGAAGACCTGCCGGCCTATGCCCACCAGGATCCCGGACCGGCCTTCGCCCGCCTCGACGGCATCCTGCGCGAACTGCTCGACACCGTGATCTCGTCGCGCTACTTCGCGATCGCGCTGTCGAACGACCGCCCCTCGTATCACCTGGGCGCGCTCGACTCCGGCAAGATCAATGTCCAGACGACCTTGTACCTGGGCGTGGCCGCCGACCTGCCGGCGCTGCAGCTCGTCGACATCGTCCCTCTGCGCTTCAAGATCGGCGCCCCCGAAGACGTCGACAAGCTGGTGCTGACCGCCATGCCCGGCGTGAAGCTGGCGCATGCGGCCCAGGTGCCCAGCGCGCTCCCCGTACGCCCGGACATGGTGTATTTCGTGCTCGACAACCGCGGCGTGCTGTACGACAGCATGCTCAAGGCGCAGGCCATCTCGATCTATGTCCCGAACGGCATCCGTGACCTTAAACTCGAACTGATTGCGATCGCAGCATGAACCATCCCGTCGAACGGCGCGCCGCGCCCTCCCCGCGCGGCGCCGCCGGCACCGCCCCCGCCTCCCTCGTCGACCTGATGTACGAGGGTTTCTACGCCCTATTCCTTCTGAAAAGCGGTTGCGGCCCGCAGGAGCAGGCCGCGTTCGCCGACCGCATGACGGGCTTCCTCGGCGAAGTCGACCGCAGCGCCAAGTCGCTCGGCATCCCGGCCGACGATGTGACGGCAGCCAAATATGCGTTCTGCGCCGCCGTCGACGAGATCATCCTCGGTTCCGAGTACGCCATCCGCGAAGCGTGGGAAACCCGTCCGCTGCAGCTGCGCCTGTTCGGCGACCAGCTCGCCGGTGAACATTTCTTCCAGCGCCTGGAAGACTTGCGCGCCAAGGGCAGCGCGCACCTGCAGGCACTCGAGGTTTATCACCTGTGCCTGCTGCTCGGCTTCCAGGGCCGCTTCGCGCTGGACGGCCGCGACAAGCTGAACTACCTGACGGCGCGCCTGGGCGACGAGATCGCCCGCATGCGCAACAAGAGCCGCACGTTCGCCCCGCATGCGGAACGGCCGGACCAGATCGCCCACAGGCTCGGCAGCGACACGTCGCTGTGGGTCTTGTGCGGCGTGTTCGCGCTGGCCGGCCTGGGCGCCTACCTGGGCTATCGCAGTGCGCTGGGGCGCGAGACGGATCGGGCGCTCGTCAGCTACAACGACCTCGTCAAGCTGCCGCCGCGGTCGGCCAATGTGACGATCACACTACCGTGACGTCCTGGTGCCCGAACGTCGGCAACGGGTACATGAAGTCATGGCCGGTCGGCACGTCGGACTCGGCGCACAGGCGGCGCGCGGCCTCGACCATGGCGTCTTCGACCGGGTCCAGGCACGGCCGCAGGATAGTCGCCATCTGCATCGGGGAATGCAAAGTGGGGCTTGCGGATCTCGTAAGCCGTCCTGCCGACCGTCTGCTGCTGTTCCGGCGCGAGCACGGGCGACGCGACGACGCTGATCTTCGCGCCGCTCGCCGACACCATGCCTTCATGGGCACCACCGTCGACGCAAGTGATCACGAGGTGGACGTCGTTGCCCACCGCCTGCAGGCCCTCCGCTAGCGCCAGGAAGGGCCGGATGTCGCCATGGCCGCCCCACGTTTGCATGGCGCTGTTCATACGCGCTATGCAAGAATATTAATCTTGCAAATACATAACAAAAACGCGTGCAGGGCTTATTGGACGACCTTGAATTCAATGCGGCGGTTGCGCGCCCTGCCCTCGGGCGTGCGGTTGTCGGCCACGGGGCGATCCGGGCCTTCGCCGGAGACGGCGACCATGTCGGGCTTGACGCCGCGTCCGACGACGTACGCCTTCACGGCCTCCGCGCGCGCTTGGCTGAGCGATAAATTGCCCGCACGCGAGCCGGCGTTATCCGTATGACCGATGACTTCGACCCGTTTGTCCTTCAGGCGCAGCAGCGCCACGCTCATCTGGTCGAGGATGGCCTTGCCGGAATCCGTCAGCGTGGCCTGGCCCGATTCGAATTCGATGATGCGGTTGGCGAGCGCCGCATCCAGCATGCCCTGCTCCGAGGCCGCCACCCGCAGGCCGTTGTTGACCGTGTAGCCCGGATCGAGGGCGAGCGCGATGTCGCTCGCGATCTGCGTGCGCTGGGCTTCGCTGGCGACGTCGCCGCGCAGGCTCACGCTCGTGCCGTCGACCTGCAGCTGGCCGCGGCTGATCAGCTTCAGGTTCGGGCCGATCAGCTTGCCGACATGGTCGTTCCAGTTCGCCGGCATCGAAACGCGGCCGACCGCGAGCTGGTCCACGATCCGGTCCGCGCCGTACACCGCGCGCAGGCGGGCCAGCAGGGCGGCCTTGCTGGCGTCGCCGGCGACCGTGCCGGACACGACGATGGGTGCGGTGGCCTGGGCCTGGGCCGGGGCCGGGGCTTGGATCTGGGCCTGGGTCTGCGCGCTGGCGGGCACGCTTGTGACGGCCACAATGGCCGCGTAAAGGATCAATGTCTTCGGCATCACGGCGCGGCTCCGATAAAGGTTTTCAGGAACAATTCGTGCGCGAGCCGCAGGGGCAACGCCGGCTGCTCGAGGTAGCTGGCCAGCGCACGCACGTCGACGTCGAGGCCGAGCTGCTCGTCGATCCAGGCATTGTCCGCGAGATGCACCTGCTGGTCGGCGGCGACGATCGGATCGATCAGGGCGTGCAACGTACCGGCCGCCGCCCCGCCGAAGCCGACGACGAGCGCGGGATGCTCACGCACGCGGGTGACGAACAGCACGAGGTCGAAGCCGCTGCGCCGGATGAACGGCAGCACCAGTTCCAGCCAGAAGGCGGCGGCCGCATGGCGTTGGAGACCTCCACGCGGCAGCGGCAGCACGAGGCTCTTGTGCAGGCTGGCGGGACGGCTGTGCATCACGGGCTGCAGCAGCAGGCCGAGGCCGAGGATCATCCGGTTGACCTCCAGTTCCAGCTGCGCCGTCAGTTCGCCGACGGTGGACAGGGCCAGGTAGCTGTCCAGCGCGGCGTCGTGTTCGCCGAACGCCACGGGCGCGTCCGCGATCGCCTGCAGGTAGGCGCTCGGGTCGGTGCTGCCCAGTATTTGCGGCGCCATGCCCTCGAGGTAATCCCACAACGGCGCGAACGCGAGTGGGCAGCGCGCGACGAAGCGGGCGGGGTCGGGCAGGTCGACGGTCCGCATCATCAGGAACGGGAAGCGCCGCCCCGACCGGTCGTGGCTGGCGATGAGGTGGCCGGCGACGGCATGGCGCCGGTCCGGCCCCACGAAGGCGAAGCTGGCCGGGGCCATCGCATCGTAATTCAGCTTCCAGCGCGCATCGGACGGCAGCCGCGTCATGACCTGCGCGATCCAGTCGTCCAGCATGCCGATCACGGGCTGGTCGTCGGCCAGCTTGACGAAGTCGCTGTGCGCCGGGATCTTGCCGAAATAGCCGATGCGGCTCACGGCGGGCGCGCGCTGGGCGGCTCGGTTCGGGGCGCGGTTCACTGCGCCGCTCCTGCAAGCGCCGGGCCGGTGCCGCTGGCGCCGATCGCACCTGCGCGGCCGACGATGGCGTCCGGCAGGCGCAGGCCGCGGAAGCCCTGGCTGGCCTGGGCGTTCCCGCCGGACGTGTCCGTGCTGCTGACGCGCTTCAGGTTGACGGCCACCGAGACGTTGCCTGCGTTCCAGCGCAGTTCGTGCGTACCCGCATCGAGGCGCTTCTTGGCCGCCGCCTCGATCATCTTCTGCAGCCCGAACTCGCCCGCCTCGTTGAACAGTTCGACCGTGCGGCCGTCGAACGTCACGGCGCTGATCTTCGCACCGCTGCTGCCCTGCGGACCGGGATGTACCATGTTGACCCAGGCTGCCGGCGTGTTCCGGTAGCGCAGTTGCTGGCCGTCGATCTCGATCGTGTATTCGGTGACGCCGGGTGCGGTCAGCGGCAGCAGCTGGAACACGGTCTGCGGGCCGCCGCCGGCCGCCACGCCATTGGCCGACAACGGTGCCACCCAGCCGGGGAAACCACTGACCGCCTGCGGCGCCAGCGTGATGCCGATGTCGGCCCAGGTGCGGCTGCTGAGCACGTCGCCACGGCGCACAACCAGCGGCCCCATCGTCGTGCCCACGAATTTGGCGACGACGCCGTCCGGGCCGAACACCTGGCCGATCTCGGCCGGCGTGGCCTGGATCTGGGCCGACGGCGCGAACGGATACTTGGCCGCCAGCATCTTCTGGAACGGCTCGACGACCTGGGCCTGCCACGTCTTGTTGATCTCCGATTCCGAGGGCAGCACGATCATCGCGAACGTCTGCACGAGCGGCCGCACGAGCAGCGGGCGCAGCATCTGCTTCTGCGTGTCCGTCATCCCCGTCAGCATCTGCTCGTCGACGTACTTCAGCGCTTCGGCCAGTTCGGAACCATTGCCCTCCAGCGTCTGCTGCATCAGCTGCTTGGCGCCGGGGCCGGGATCGCCCTGGTTCTTCAGCTGGTTCAGGCGACTGCGCAGCTTCGACAACGCATCGAGGTAGCCGGTCATCAGCGACGCATCTTTTTCCTTGACGCCGACCAGGCGCGCGACGCCGGCGAATTCGCGGCCGACCGGGCCGGCCGCCTGCACGCCCCCCACCGGCAGCGGGCCCATTGCATCGGCCACCTGGCGCGCCTCGCTCGGCGCCTGCCGCAGCACAACCTCGCGGAACCAGCCTGCAAGCCCCCGCTTGAGCTTGACGGTGTCGACCCGGGCCTGCGTGGGATCGTCCCAGGATGTCTGTTCGTGGACAGTCTTGAGCACTTTCGCCAGCGGCGACGTCAGCGGATCGCCGAGGCGGTTCATCGCCTGCACGCTGGCGTCGAAACCATTGAGGTCGGCGATCGTCACGCCCTGCACGAACTTGCTCCATTCGCGCGCATAGTCGCTCTTGTACATCTCGACGAGGGCTTTCTGGATCTGCTCCGGGCTACCCTCCAGCGTGAGATCGTCCTTGGCGACGCTTTTCAATACCCAGTCGCTGCTCTGCAGTTCGCGGGTCGACGCCTCGCGGATCGCGCCCTGCACGAATTTCTCCCAGGCATCGCGGGTGTACGCGCCGCCGACGGCGTAACTGCCGACGACCAGCGCCTGGTCCTGTTCACCGACGATCCGCGCCACCGTCACGCCCGGGAACCGCGTCGACGCGCGGGTGCGGATGTCCGCATACACGCGCTCGCGCGCGGGCGTGCCGCGCACGACGCGGCGCAGGTTTTCGCGGGCGGTGTCCAGCAGGCTGAGCTTGGGCGTGATCTGGGGCCACGCCTGGTCGTCGATATGCGCCAGCACGAAGGTCAGCTGGCGCTCGGCGCTGCGGATCATCTGCTCGCGCGGCATCGTGCCCCGGTTCGCTTCGAGCCAGCCGCGCCAGAAGCGCGTCAGCTGGTCGTTCAGGTGGCCGGGTTCGGCATGGCTCTTGTCCGCCAGCATCAAGTAAGTCTTGAGCGCGTTATAGGCGTCGCCGACGTTCGTGGCCGAGACATCCTGGTAGGGCTGGCCGGGTTTGGCGGCCGGCGTCGCCCGCACGTTCGGGTCGAGCTGCGACGCGTTCGCGTTCATCTCCGTCAGCAGGTTCTCCAGCGCCCCCGCCACCGGCTGTACCATGACTTCGCGCACGCCGGCGAAATACTCGTCGCGCAGCTTGCGCTCCAGCGCCTCGCCCTGGTACAGGCCGAACGCCAGCGCCCACGGACGGTCCTGGCGATACTTGTCGAGCTGCTCGATGCGGTCCTGCAAGATGTCGAGCCCTTCCAGCCGCGACTGCAGATCGGTCCGGCCGGCCTGCAGCTTCATGACCTTGTCCAGGTCGGCCCTGACGTTCGCGACCAGCTGCCGGTTCCCCATGTATGACCAGCTCCAGCCGCCCAGCGCACAGCCGAGCAGCAGGGTGGCGGCGAAGAACGCGCCGATCTTCATGCGTGTGGCGGCCGGACTCGTATAGCGCTTGACCAGGTCGCGGTCGGCGAAGATCACCTTGCGGAACAGCTGCAGCAGGAAGAAGCCGGACTGGTCGGAGCCGGGCGCGGCGTCGTCGCCGGCTTTCTCGCCCAACGGGCGCAGCTGCAGGTCGAACCGTCCCGCGACGCGCCGTGCCGACTGGTTTTCCACGCTGCCCTCCTGCAGGGCACTGGTGAAATAAAAGCCGCGGAACACGGGTTTGAACTGCCACGTGTTTTCCTCGAACAGGGTGGCGAGGAAGGCCCGCAGCTGGGGCTTGAGCGCGGCAAATTCGAGCGGGAACGTGAACACGCCAGGGCGCAGCGCGGTGCTGCGGTTGCCCGCCATGCTGGCCACGCTCATCTCCTTGAGGCCGTCGTGCAATTCATCGAAATGCTGGTCGAAGAATGCCAGCACGTCCTGGGGCGTGCTGCGCCGGTTGTAGCGCAGGGTCGCGCCCCAGACGCGCTCGCGCTCGGTCAGTTCGCTGCCGTGGAAAAAGTCGGCAAAGCCGGCAATCAGGTCGGCCTTCGTGAAGATCACGTACACAGGCGCGTGGACGCCCAGCCTTTCCGTCAGTTCCTGCACGCGCGTGCGCAGGCTCTTCGCCAGTTCGATCGACGTCTCGGGACTCCCGCCGGCCAGCTCGGCAACGCTGACGGCGATCAGGATGCCGTTGATCGGCGCGCGGGACCGGTATTTGCGCAGCAGGTCGAGGAAGCTGAACCACTCGGCGCGGTCCGCGTCGAATACGGAATAGCGCCCGGCCGTGTCGAGCAGGATGCCATCCGTCGTGAAGAACCAGTCGCAGTTGCGCGTGCCCCCGACGCCCTGCACCGCCTTGCTGCCGGGGATCGGAAACGTCAGACCGGAATGCTTGATCGCGCTGCTCTTGCCGGCCGCCGGGTTCCCGATGATCATGTACCACGGCAGCTCGTACAGCGCCGCGGCGCCGCGCGTCAGGCCCAGCTTGGACGTCTTGATCGTGTTGATGGCTTCCAGCATGCCCTTGCGCAGCACGGCCGCGTCGTTGCGCGTCGTCTGGGCCTTGCCGTCGGTCTCCGCGCCGGTCAGGATCGCTTCGCCCAGCCGGCTGGCCGCGCGCTTGCGCAGCCAGGCCCGGATGAGCCAGGCGATCCCTCCCGCACACAGGAGGAGCAGGCCCAGCAGTGCGGCCCAGATGAGGGCCGTGTCGAGGGAATCCGCGCCCAGCAGCACGAGTACTGCAAGCACGCCGATGCCGATCACGGCCAAAACACGTCTGTCGGTGAGGAACTGCCAGAGTCGGGCCATCATGTTTGTTCGGAAGGTTGGTGAATACCATCGGCAATACTGGCACTATTTCCTTGTCGAAAATTTGAGGTGAGACAACGCTTCGGGAACCGTCCGCCATCAGTGCCGCATCACCCCGCGCATCCGCAACTCCGCATGACCGAAGTCCATCATCGTCCAGCGCCCACCCCAGGTCAGGCCCAGCGATTCGGCAACCTCGCCGTAGAGCTGGTAACCACGCATGGCCCAGGGGTCTTTTTCCGAGATCACGAGTTTGCCGTCCCGCCAGAACGCACAATCGGCCGCCAGCCCGTACTGGTGCCAGCTCTGGAATGCCCGTGCGTTCGTCACCTGCGAACCCATGCCGGCCAGCATGTCCTGACGGGCCGGGCTGCGGTACCCCTCCAGCAGTGCCATCTCGTAACCGTATTTCTCCTTCATGATCTTGAACACCAACAGCAGGCGCTGGCCGAACTCGGGCCGCAGCAGCCCCCAGTTGCGGCTGGCGTCCACCAGCATCGGACGCACCAGTTCCACTTCGCGCGTGCCGAACGCGAGCGGGGGCAACGCGGCCGGCGGCACCAACTGCTCGCCCTTGAGCAGCGCGGCCACCTGGGCATCGACGACGGTGTCGGCAGGCTCGTAGTCGGGCAGCATGTCCGGCCGGCGCATCAGCAACGCGAGCAGCGTCGGGATCAGCACGAGCGGCACGCCGACGGCGAACCACGCCCAGTGCCGCCGCAGCATCCTGCGGCCGTCGAACCACACGCCGCGCGCGCCCGACCAGGACGCCCGCAGCGTGGCATTACCGCTGCGCTGCCAGCCCCCGACGCGCCATTGGAGGCGGCGTTGCAGCATGCCGAGCACCTGCAGCACCGACGCCCGTCCGCCCGGGAACAGGGCGAGCCAAATGACGCTGCAAGCCAGGAAAAAGTACAAGAATGCGAGGAAGATCAGCATCGGATTCTCCGGTTTGTTTCTAATTGGAACTAGTTTTCCAATCTTAGGAGTAACGCGGTGCGCCCTACAGATGAAAATCAACCTGGCTCCAGACGTCCCAACCTGATGTCGTCGTCGCGCCGGGCAACCAGCGAAATCAATATCCTTGCCATGCTCGACGGCCAGGCACCCGGGCGCCGGCTCCGCGCCCTGCCGGTCGTCGTCTGGTACGGCGTCGCCGGTGTGCTTGCGTGCTCCCTGCTCGTCGTCATCGCGTGGCTCGTCCGCGGCGCGACGCCGGCGCGCGACAACACGCCCGTCGACGTGCCAGGCACGCGCGCCACGCTGACCGCGGAAAGTCCGGTGTCCATGGCGGCGCCCAAGACGTACGCGACACCCGCGGCAGCCGTCCCAGCGCGCGGCGCCGTCATCATCGATCTGCCCCAGCCTGCCGCCATTGCAGCGTCCGACGTGGCCAGGCATGCCCCGGCCGGTACGACGGCGCACCTTCCGTCTGCCACGTCGCGCCATCCGGTCACGCGTCCCGCCACGCCGGCCGGTCCTTATGCACGGACACAACCGGAGTCCCGGACGACCGCATCCCGGGCGCTGGCCCATGCTGACCCGGCACCGCCGCGCCAGAAGCGGCCCGCCGGCGCCTCCAGGACGACGCCGTCGACGGCCGGGGTCGATACGGACGTCGCCCTGATCTCGGCCATCCTCCAGCACACCGGCACCCGTAACGAGGCGGCCGATGGCGCGGGAACGGCGGCGTGCACCGACAAGCCGTGTGGCCCGCGCATGCCACCCCGACAATAGGGCAGCCTGCCCGGAAAACCACGCCGCGGACTGTAACGACAGCAAAACTGCTGGGCCATCGTCGCCGGCACCGTTATACTGTACAAAAGTACAGTTGGCGCGGTATGACGATGATCAGAGTCCTGGAAAACGAGTTTTATTATCTGGATAACTTCCAGCGCGTGCTGGACTGGATCGCCGAGCGCTACGCCGACCTGCTCATCGACGAGGAACACGCGTTCATCGCCGCCTTCCCGCAATTGCCGCAACCGGCCCGCGCCCTGTTCGTGCGGATGGTCATGCGCAAGGGCACCCTGTTCCGGGCCAGCAAACTCAACTACGCGGAGATCGGCTGCCCGCGCGCCGCGGCAGAGGCCCTGCTGCCCAGCGGCTGGATCGAGTCGGACCCCGTCCTGACGCTCGACGAGCTGTTCGACCTGCTCTCCAAACCGGAACTGGCCGGGGCGTTCGGCCTGACCGGCGCGCAGAAGAGCGCGCGCAAGGCCGACCAGCTCGAAGCGCTGCGCGGCGATCCCGCGCACGAGGCGGGCCGCCCGTTCTCGCATTGGCACCGGAGTTGCGACGACCTCGCATTGCGCCTGCTCGTGCAACCGCTGTGCGACCGCCTGCGCCTCATCTTCTTCGGCAACCTCTCGCAGGACTGGACGGAGTTCGTGCTGTCCGACCTCGGCCTGTTCCGCTACGAGCGCGTCGAATTCTCGCCGGCGTCGCGCGGCTTCCGGGCCCGTCACGACATCGACCACTACCTGCAGCTGCACGCGTGCAAGGAACGTTATTACGCGGGCGAGGCGGCGCTGGACGTACTGGCCGACCTGCCCCGCCATGCGTTCGGCAACGACTGGCTCGACAGCCGGCGCGAACGTCTGCTGTTCCAGCTCGGCCAGCTGCTCGAAAAAGAGCGGGACTGGGACAATGCGTATGCCGTGTACGCGGATTGCCGCTATCCGGGTGCGCGCGGCCGTGCGATCCGTGTGCTGGAAAAGCACGAGAAATTCGACGAAGCCCATGCGTTGTTCGAGACGGCGCAACAGGCCCCGGAAAGCGAGGCGGAGCGCCAGCACCTGCTGCGTCTGGGCCCGCGCCTGGCGCGCAAGCTGGGCCATCCGAAAGGCCCGCCGCGCCGCGCGACGCCGGCCGCCCGGCTCGACCTGAACCTGCCGCTGCCAGGCGGCGAATGGCGCGTCGAAGGCGTCGTGCTGGAGCATCTGGCGCGCGCCGACGCGCCCGTCTTCTACGTCGAGAACACGCTCGCCAACACGCTGTTCGGCCTGTTGTGCTGGCGCGCGATCTTCGCGGCCGTCCCGGGCGCGTTCTTCCACCCGTTCCACCGCGGCCCGGCCGACCTTTTCGCGGCCGACTTCTACCAGCGCCGCAAGGACGCCTTCGAGGCCTGCCTCGCACTGCTGGACGACGGCCGCCACCGCGCCGCCATCCTCGCGACGTACGACGAGAAGTCGGGCCTGCAATCGCCGTTCGTCGCGTGGGACTGGCTCGATCGCGGCATCATCGAACTGGCGCTGGACTGCATCCCGGCGGCGCACCTGACACTGTGGTTCCGCCGCATCCTGCAGGACGTGAAGGAAAACCGCACGGGCTTCCCCGACCTGATCCAGTTCTGGCCGGGCGAACAGCGCTACAACATGATCGAGGTGAAGGGCCCGGGCGACCGCCTGCAGGACAACCAGCTGCGCTGGATCGATTACTGCGCCGAGCACGGCATGCCGATCACGGTGTGCTACCTGCAATGGGAGCAGGCCGCTGCATGAACGACGCACGCTACGTCGTGTCCGTGCGTGCCCTGTGCGAATTCACGGCCAAGCAGGGCGACCTCGACCTGCGCTTCACGCCGTCGCCCACGGCGCAGGAAGGCATCGCGGGCCATGCCGTCGTGGCATCCCGCCGCGACGACAACTACCGCAGCGAAGTGACGCTGGCGGGCGACTGGGGCCCGCTGCACGTGCGCGGGCGGGCCGACGGCTACGACCCCGACCGCAACCTGATCGAAGAGGTCAAGACCTACCGCGGCCAGTTCGCGCGCATCCCCGACAATCACCTGCGCCTGGCCTGGGCCCAGTTGCGCGTCTACGGGCACCTGATGTGCGAGGAGCTCGGAATGGACGACGTCAACCTGGCGCTCGTCTACTTCGACATCGGCACCCAGCAGGAAACCGTGCTGCGCGAGACCCGCACCCGCGCCGACCTCGCCGCGCTGTTCGAAGACCAGTGCCGCCGCTTCGTCGCCTGGGCCGAGCGGGAACTCGCGCACCGCGGCGCGCGCGACGCCGCGTTGACGGCGCTGCGTTTTCCGCACGCTGACTTCCGTCCCGGCCAGCGCCAGCTCGCGGAAGCCATCTTCCGCGCCAATGCCGGCAAGCGCAGCCTGCTCGCGCAGGCCCCGACCGGTATCGGCAAGACCGTCGGCACGCTGTTCCCGGTGCTGAAGGCGGCACCCGGCCAAGCGCTCGACAAAGTGTTCTTCCTGGCCGCGAAGACGCCGGGACGCCAGCTCGCGCTGGACGCCGCTGCCACGTTGAAGTCCGGGGGCACGCTGCCGTTGCGCGTGCTCGAACTGAGCGCGCGCGACAAGGCCTGCGAGCATCCGGACAAAGCCTGCCATGGCGATTCGTGCCCGCTTGCCCAGGGCTTCTACGACCGCCTGCCGGCCGCGCGCGACGCGGCGGCGCACGCGGACATGCTCGACCGCGCCGCGCTGCGCGAGATCGGTCTCGCGCACGACGTCTGCCCGTACTACCTGGGCAGCGAGATGGTCCGCTGGAGCGACGTCGTCGTGGGCGACTACAACTACTGGTTCGACGGCGGCGCGATGCTGTACGCGCTGGCGCTGGAACGCGGCTGGAAGGTCAGCGTGCTCGCGGACGAGGCGCACAACCTGGTATCCCGGGCACGTTCGATGTACACGACGACGCTGCAACGCGCGGGCCTGCGCGCGGCGCGGGCCGTCGCACCGCCGGCGCTGCACAAGCCGCTCGACAAGGTCAAGCGCGCGTGGACGGACGTGAGCAAGTCAGCGCCCCTGCCCTACCAGGTGCTGGACGGCCTGCCGGACAAATTCCTGAACGCGCTGCAGGGCGCGGCCAGCGCCATCACGGAGCACATGGCGGCATTCCCCGTACCGCTCGACCCGGAACTGCAGGATTTTTATTTCGGCGCACTGCAGTTCGGCCGACTCGCGGAATCGTTCGGCGAGCATTCGCTGTTCGACGTCACGCGCGAGGACGAGCGGAACACGACCCTATGCATCCGCAACGTCGTCCCCGCCCCCTTCCTCGGCGCGCGCTTCGCGTACGCCCATTCGACGACGCTGTTCTCTGCGACCCTGAGCCCCTGGCATTATTTCGCCGACCTGCTCGGCATGCCGGCAGACACCGCGTGGATCGACGTCGACTCCCCGTTCACCGCGAGCCAGCTGGACGTGCACGTCGCGCACGGCATCTCGACGCGCTACCAAGCCCGGGCCGGTTCGCTCGCGCCGATCGCGACCCTGATGGCGGACCAGTACCACGAAAAACCCGGCAACTATCTCGCGTTCTTTTCCAGTTTCGACTATCTGCAGCAGGTGGCGGACCGCTTCGAGCGCGACCATCCGGACATCCCCGTGTGGCGACAGGCGCGCCGCATGAGCGAGCCGGAACGCGCGGACTTCCTCGCGCGCTTCGTCGCGGGCGGCCGCGGCATGGGCTTCGCGGTGCTGGGCGGCTCGTTCGGCGAAGGCGTCGACCTGCCCGGCGAGCGCCTCATCGGCGCCTTCGTCGCAACCCTGGGCCTGCCGCAGGTGAACCCCGTCAACGAACAGCTGCGCCAGCGCATGCAAGCGATGTTCGGCGCGGGCTACGACTATACCTATCTCTATCCCGGCATGCAGAAGGTCGTTCAGGCGGCGGGCCGCGTGATCCGCACGGAGCAGGACCGCGGCGTCGTGTGGCTGATCGACGACCGCTTCGCGCGGCCCGACGTGCAGGCGCTGCTGCCCGCCTGGTGGCACGTCGACAAGGCCGCCTTCTAGCGGCTCATTCAGGGTGGACAGGGCCAGGCGCGGCGAGGAGCTGCAACGACGCCATGGCCGCCCTGAATCGGCCGCTAGCGCATCAGGTCGCGCACCTTCTGGTAGCCGCTGCGGCTGATGGGAATGCGCGCCCCCGACTTCAGCACGGCGCAGTGACCATCCTTCCCGGTCGGCTCGATGCGCGCGATGGTGCCCAGGTTGACGATGTACGACCGGTGCACGCGCAGGAAGGCCTGCGGATCGAGCTGGCTTTCCAGTTCGGCCATGCGCTGGTTCTTCAGCCACTGCCGGCCTTCCGAACAGATGGCCACGTAATCGTCCTGGGCCTCGATGTAGTCGATGCGCGCGACGGGAATGACTTGCACGCGCGCGCCGTCGCGGATCAGCACGCGCTCGATCGGCTGGCGGCGCGCCTGCGCATCGCTCACGAGCGCGCGCATGGCCTCCTCGCCCTGCATCGGGGCGGCGGGCGCGGCGAGGCGTGCGCGCGCATGCGCCAGCGCCTGCGCCAAGCGTTCGCGCGTGAACGGTTTCAGCAGGTAGTCGAGCGCGTGGACGTCGAAGGCCCGCAACGCGAACTGGTCGTACGCGGTGACGAACACGTAGTGCGTCTTCGCGCCGGCCAGCTCGACGACTTCGAAGCCGTCCAGCTTGGGCATCTGGATGTCGAGGAACACGAGATCGGGCGCCAGCTCCGCGATGGCCTTCACGGCCTCGAAGCCGTTGGCGCATTCGCCGACGATCTCCACGTCGGGGTGGAGGCCGAGATGCTCGCGCAGCACGGCGCGCGCCAGGGGTTCGTCGTCGACGATGATCACGCGCATGCGTCAGATCCTTTCGGGTTCGGGTTGGGGTTCGTCGGCCGTCACCGCCGGCAGTGCGAGCTCCACGATGAAGCGGCCGTCGCGCCGCATCCAGTGCGCGCTCGCCTCATGTCCATGGTCCGCCGCGAGGCGCTGGCGCACGTTGACGAGGCCCAGGCCCGTGCCGCGTGCCGAGGCCGCCCCGTCGACGCTGTCGGGATCGACATCGTTCTCCACGCGGATGCGCAGGATCGAGCCGGCGCGCGTCGCCTCGATGCGCACGAGGCCTGTCTCGATCATCTGGCCGATGCCGTGCTTGATCGCGTTCTCCACGAGCGGTTGCAGCAGCATCGGCGCCAGCAGGCACTCACCGGCGGCGGGATCGATGGCGGCATCGAAGCGCAGCCGGTCGCCGTAGCGCACCTGCTCGATGGCGACGAAATGCCGCACGAGCTGGAGTTCCTGGCCGAGCGTCACCTTGCGGTCGGCGCGCAGGCCCAGCGTGTGCCGGAAGAACTCGGCCAGTTGCACGGTCATGGCACGTGCGGCCGCGGGGTCGAGCGACGTCAGCGCGCTGATCGAATTCAGGCTGTTGAACAGGAAGTGCGGATCGACCTGGGCGCGCAGCATGCGCAGCTCCGCATCCTGGGCCATCAGCTTCATCTCCAGGCGCTGCGTCTCGAGCTGGCGCACGCGTTCGGTCTCGATCAGCAGGTAATTCACGGCGGCCGCCAGGCCATACAGGATCAGGCCGAGGCCGAACATCGACGCCAGCACGGGGCCGCTCGCGACGGGCACGTAGCCGTCCGGCGCCAGCGCGGACAAGAGGCTGTTCCACACTGCGCCCATGCCGCACCACAGCCCGGACACGCAGGCCGCCGTCATGCCGACGCCGGCGGCGATGGCGAGCGGACGGCGCCGTCCCAGCGGGTACGCGCGGCACACGTAGTAGGCGGAAAAGCCTGCCGCGTACGCGAACCAGAGCGCCAGCGGCACGGCGAACAGCACGCTCGCTCCCCAGCCCGCGCCGCTGACGGCGAGCATGGCCGCCAGCAGCAGGCCCAGCATCAGCCAGGCCATCAGGTAGAGCGCCGTCGCGCGCCAGCTCGCGAAAATGCCGTGCATAGGCCGCGCCTTTAGTTACGCACTTCCACGCCGCCCATGATGGCGTAGCCGGTGATGACGAGACGCTTGCTGGCGTCGGGCGGCCGGGCCGTCTTTTCCGCGAAGCCGCCCATCACGGGCGTGCCGTTCAGGACGACGGTCCAGTCGGGCGGAACCTTGATGTTGATGCCGCCCCAGACCGTGAAGATGTTGATCACGGCTTCCTTGACGATGGACGCGTCGCGCAGGTCGAGCGCGCAGCCACCCATCACGGCCGTGATCTCGCCGCCGCGGAAGTCCTGCGTGCTCACGCGGCGCTCGAAACCGCCCAGAACGGCGACGATGTCGACGACGTTGTCCGGACTCGTACCCGCGCCAACGCCTTCGCGCGCTACCCGCCCCGGGCCCAGCGAGCGGTACAGCACGAGCCCCCCGAGCGCGATCATCACGAGCGGCCACAGCGTGCCCCAGCTGATGTAGAAGTAGCCCATGCGGCTGACGATCATCAGGAGGCCGATCGCGATCAGCACGCCGCCCATGTAATTGCCGCTGCGGCCGCTGCGCGTCCCGTTGCCGAACAGGGCGGCACAACCGGCCACGATGAAGGCGAGCGGCCAGAACCCGATCGCGTGGCGGAAATTCAGGATGTCGAGGTTATCGAGCAGGAACAGGACGCCCATGCCCACGACGATCAGGCCCAGCACGACCTGGCTCGACGCGCGGTTCGTGTTATTTTCCATGGCCGTCCCCGCCCTTCGGGCCGAAGCGGCGCTCGGCGATCGGCCGGATCGCCATCGTGATGCCGCTGATGATGATGAACAGGGGCCAGCTGTTGCCGAACGTGAGGCCCCACAGGCCCTCGAGCACGGCGAACAGCCACAGGCCGATGAACACGGTCCACAGGCCGTTGGAGAATTCGCGGGCGCTCGGGTAGCCGATGGTCTGGTTGATGCCCACGACGACCAGCAGCAGCGGCGCATAATGCCACAGCGAGCGGACGTCGAACACATCCATCTGGTCCAGCAGGAAGGCCACGCCCAGCCCCACCAGGACCAGGCCCCACAACACCTGGCGCCGCAGGTGGTAGGAAGCTTCGCTATTCATGTTTCCTCCGTTGTGATCGAATGTCGACACGATAACGGAGGTCGGCGCGCGGGTGGAAGTGCTTTTCGGCCAATGGCGGCGCCGTCCCGGTGAATGGCGACGGGGCCGGCGAACGGCAAAGGGCCCGCCATGTCGCCATGGCGGGCCCTTCGGAAAGCGGATGAATCAGGCCGCGGCTTGCGGACGCTGCCCCTTCTGCTGGTTGCGGTACTTGGCGCGCGCAGCGGCCAATTTGAGGACTTCGCGCGCGACGTTCATCTTGTGGATCTCCTCGCGCTCTTTCTTGCCGCGGTGCTGGGCCACGTGTTTGCTGCCGATCTTGGCGGTCATGATGCTTCTCCTGTTCGGTGACGGTGAAACTGGTTCAGGAGCGGGAGGTGCCGATCCGGTCGTCCGACGGCATCAGCATGCCCCACCCCAGCTGGCGCCGGATTTCTTCCGGCGTCGGCGGCGGTTTCGGATCTTTCGAACGCCGCTCGAGGTACTCGCGCACGAGATGCTTGGGGGGATGGTTCGTCGTCGTCGTGGTCATGGCAACCTCCGCTTCCGTTGAAGCCGGCGCGTTCATCGCCGGCTTCGAAATTGGTGCCGGTCCTCGAGGCGACCGGCTGACCTGTCGAGGTGGTTGGCCACCTGCGGAAGATCGCTTGGTGCCTCACTCGACGCCTCCATCGTACCGAGTCCAACTGGGTCGCAACCGTTAGATGCCGCACACTGTGCGTCCCCATGAGTTCCAGTCCTACAGGCCATCTTCAAAGAGACCTACGCGGCAACAAGAAATGCAATAAAAACGGGGGCCGCAGCCCCCTTGCGCCTGTCGGCGACAACGTCAGAAACGGTATTTCAGGTTCACGTAGAACTGGCGGCCGCTGACGTCCAGCTTCTGCTGCTCCTCCTCGCTGTAACGATAGTAGGCGCGCTTCGCATTGGTCAGGTTCGTCGCATCGAACGTGAGCAGCAACTGCGACGTGAGGTTGATGCTGGCGTTGAAGGCCAGCGTCGTCACCGGCGCGGCCATCGTCGGCGCCGTCGGCATCAATACGCCGTTGACGCTGTACAGGCCCTGGCTGTTGGCCGTCGGCGCGGGCGCCGTGGAGCTGTTCACGTATTCGCTGCGGTAGTTCGCGACGAGGCGCAGCGACACCTTGTCGTTCTCGAAATAGCCGCCCAGGTTCGCGGCCCATTCGGACGCGCCGACCATCGGCCGGCCGTCGTCGACCTTCGTGTGCGCGCGGCTGATGTTGCTGGTGAAGCCGAAGCCCGTCGTGCCGAACGGTTGTTCGTACGACAGTTCGAGGCCGGCGATGTGCGCCCCCTGCTGCTCCGACGTCTGGACCGTGTACGTCTTCATCGCCTGCGCCGCCGAATCCCACAGGTCGATCGTGGCGCCGCCCGTGGTGCCGGTCTTCGCATAACCCTGGATGCGCGAGTAGAACAGGTCCACGCCCACCATCGAGCGGCGCGAGAAATACCAGGCCCACGACGCGTCGAGATTGTCCGACGTGAGCGGCTTGATGTCCGGGTTCGGCCCCGTCACGCGGCAACCCTGCGCATCGCACGTCGGGGAGCCGAAGCCGGCGCCGAGCAGGTTGTAGTTCTGGCGGCCCACCGTGCGGCTCGCGCCGAAACGCAGGATCTGGTCCTTCGTCAGCTCGTAGCGCAGGTTCATGCTGGGCAGCCAGTTGTTGAAGCGGCGGTCCGTCTTGATGAAGTAGTAGGTGTTGCCCGTGTTGTTCTTGAAGGGCTCGTTGTCGTAGACCGGCTGCACCTCTCCCGACGTCGTGATCGCATCCGGATAGGCCGCGCATGGAATCGCCGGCTGGCCGGGTGCGGCACGCAGGCAGACGCCGGCCGGAATCGGCGTCGGGATGTCGGCGTTGATACGCGTCTGCACGAAGCGCAGGCCCACGTTGCCGGACCAGCGCTCGCCTTCCAGGTTGGCCATCACATAGGCCGCGCTCTGGCGTTCGCGCATGTGCAGTTCGGACGCGATGCGGCGCTCGTACTGGTCGCTCGTCGCCTTCGTCGCGCCCTGGAAGTAGGCCATCAGCACGGCGGGGTCGAACGTGTAGCCCGTGTTGTCCCAGCCGGCCGGGCCGTCGAGACCGGCGCCGAAGTCGGACGGCCACGGAATCGTGCCGGTCGGCGCGCCGATCGTGATGTCGCGGTTGTGATAGGCCGGGTAGCGGCGCGCGCTGTCGCGGTGGTGGTCGGCGTAGCGCACGCCGCCTTCGACCGACTGGACCCAGCCCTTGTCGACGCGCCATTCGCCGTCGACCTGGCCGCTCGTCTCGCGGTCCGTCGTCTTCAGGCCGGAGATCGTGCGCACCACCAGCTGGTCGGGCCTGGCGCCGGTGCCGTAGTACTTCACGTACGGCGCGTTGTCGACGCCGGCCAGCGCGTACGACACGCCCGTGCCGAAGCTCGCATAGGTCAGGCCCTGGTCATAGTCCGTCTTGCCGACGCCGCGCGTCGTCGACAGCAGCGTCTTCAGCGTGAGATCCTGGTTCACGCGCCACTTGCCGTCCAGGTCGAGGAATGAACTGGTGGCCCGCGCGCCCTGCCGATAAAAGCCTTCCGAGTTGCCGATGTATTGGGGCGGCGTCCCGTCGGGGAACATGATGTCGGCGCTTTTCAGCACGCGCAGCTGGTCGCCGTACATCGTCGTCTCGGTGACGATGACGGGATTGCGGATCGACGCGAACACCTGCTGGCCCTGGGCGCCCGCCGTGTTCGGCGCGGTCGCGCCGGTGGCGCCGTCGGCCAGCGACGCTTTACCGAGCAGCATGCTGTACATCGCGCCGGCCTTCAGGCGGCCGTAGTTCGGCGCTTTCAGGGTGGACGTAAAACCCGTCACGGTGACGTCGACGTCCTGGTTCGGCTTGAACTCCAGCGAGAACATGCCGCCCTTGCGGTCGCGCACGCCCTCGACGAATTCCGTGCTCATCGAACCGGGCAGGCGCACCCCGTTCAGGTCGGCGGCCTTGTAGCCGCTGCCCGCCAGCGACGCGTCCGTGATGCCCTTCATCGTGCTCGTGTTGATGACGTCCCACCCGCTGCTCGTGCCGTACGCGAGGCGCGACGCGGAGTCGCGGCGGATGTAGCGCTTTTCCGCGAAGCCCTGCAGGATGAAGCCGAACGTGCCCGCCTCGTTCTTCCAGTTCACGGACGCGTTCAGGTCGGGCGCCGTCTTGCCCGGCAGGGTCGCGTAGCTGGCGCCGACGCTGGCCACGCCCGACAGGCGCTCCTTCTGCGCCAGGGGTTTGCGCGTCGTGACGTTGATGGTGCCAGCGAGGCCGCCGTCGACGATGTTCGCCTGCGACGTCTTGTACACGATGGCCTGGTTCAGCACCGACGACGGCATCAGGGACAGGCTCGTGGAGCGGCTGCTCGATGCCTGGTCGGCGATGTACCAGTCGCCGCTGCTCACCGCGTGGCCGTTGAACACGATCAGCGACATGTCCGGATTGGTGCCGCGCATCGCCACCTTTTCCGCTTCGTCGTAGTCGGTGCGCACCGCCACGCCGGGCAGGCGCTGCAGCGAATCGGCCAGGTTTTTGTCCGGCATCTTGCCCACGTCCTCGGCGGTGATCACTTCGACGTTGGCGGTGGCATCGCGCTTGACGGCCAGCGACTTCGCCATCGACGCACGGATGCCCGTCACTTCGACCGTTTGCATCTGCGTGCTGCCGGCGTCGTTCTGGGCCAGCGCGGGCGTACCCGCCACGCCCAGCCATGCCAATGCGACAGCGGCCGCGAGCGGCTTCTGCTTCAACATTTCTCTCTCCTCTGTAGTCATCGTCGGGGCCGGTGTTTCCCGGTCTCGCGCTCAGTATTGACGATGACAAAGTCGTTGGATAATGATTACTGTTGAAGAATCTATAACTAAAAGGAATGCTCGGACTGCAATTTATTTTTTGACGGCACCGGCCGGCCGGGTTAGCGTAGCGTTTTATCCATCGAGACCCGCCATGCGTCCTGTCCGCGCGCTGCCCGCGCTCCTGCTTTCCATACTCGTTGCCGGCTGCGCGACGCCGCCCGCCGTGCCGCCCGCCGCCGATGCGGTCGCGGTTGCGCAAACCGCGGCCACCGAACCGCTCGACGCGATCCTGGCCAAGCCCCTGTACCGCATGCACCCCGTCGAAGCGGGCCGTTACATCGCCTGGGTGCACGAGGCCGAGCCCGACCTGCGCAAGCGCATCGCCGCCATCGGCCGCAAGAACCTCGGCCAGCCGTATCGCCTGAACCTGCTGGGCGAGTTCCCCTACCAGGTCCATGACGACCTGCCGATGTTCAGCCTGGATCACAGCGACTGCGTCGTGTTCGCGGAGCACACCTACGCGATGGCCCTGTCGCAGTCGTGGGAAGAATTCTTCTGGATGCTGCAGCGCATCCGCTACCGCGACGGCGTCATCGGCGTGGCCACGCGCAACCACTACACGGAGATGGACTGGAACGTGGCGAACCGCTGGCTCGTAACGGACATCAGCGCCGACCTGGCCGGCCCGGATGGCCCGGCGTACACGATGACGATCGACCGCGCCCGCTTCCTCAAGACGCGGCACCACACGGACGCCAGCATCCCCGTCGAGACAAGCCGCCAGGCCTACGTGCCGAAGGACCGCGTGGCGACCATCGCGGGCCAGCTGCGCGAAGGCGATCTCGTCAACGTGATCTCGACGCGCGACGGCCAGTACTGGGCTTCGCACGTAGGGCTCGTCGTGCTCGGTCCGGACGGCGAGCGCCACTTCCTCCATTCCTCCGAGCCGCAGGTGCGCGAGGAAACCTTCGAGTCCTACATCGCCCGCGCCGCCGCGCGCGAGGAACGCAACCGCCAGGTGGGCAAGAACGGCCAGGTGCTCGCCGGCTTCAAGTTCCTGCGCCTGAACGACGACATGGTGGTGCCGCCGATGGCACCGCAGCCGCGCCCGGGCCGTCCGGCCGGCGCCTGAATCCCGCCTCCACCGCGTCCATCACCCGTGATGGACGCCCTCTTTCACTCCCCCTTCATTGCCGCCTTCCGCCTGGCAGTCCCCCCCGCATTACGTTTTGAATCGGCGCGAATTCCAATTAGAAAATAATGGGAAATATTCTTTGAATTAATTTCCCAATGTTATCGCTTATGGATTCCGAAAAGAATTCCCTATTCCCGGTTGAGCATGGTCAAATCTTTATCGATGTGTATCGAGATAATAAATAGACCTGCTCATCAGAATAACAAACGACAATTTATCCGCGAATAAATATAAGTCTGACTTCGCCTTTCCGGGATACCAGTGCTTGTTTCAAACTTTGGAAGTTTGCATTCATTAACTCACGCAATGCTTCAGAATCATGGCCAAGCTCAACCAAGTATTCGTTCGTCGAATTTGCTCCCGGATGGTGTCCCTGCATCGCACGTCGAAAATCGCGCTGATGATCACGGCCGATCTGATCGCACTGCCGTTTTGTTTCCTGGGCGCGATGCTCCTGCGCGGCGGCGATTTGAGACTCGCCTCCCATTTCGGGCCGGGTTCTTATGTTCTCGTAGCAATCGTCACGATAGCGGCGTTTTCCATTTCGGATCTTTATCGCGCCGTGATTCGTTTCATCGACCAGCGTTTATTGAGCGCGACAGGCGTGGCATTGGCGATTGCCGTTCTCTGTGCATACACCATCACGTTTTCTGTGAACGAAGCAAATTTTCCACGCAGTGCCTTGGCCATTTATTGGTTTATCGCTTTTTCGTATGTCGTTGCATCGCGCATCGGTGTACGCAATCTGCTGCGTAACCTGAACGGGAACCAGCGCGGCACGTCGGAAGTGGTGGCAATTTATGGCGCCGGGGAATCCGGGGCGCAGCTAGCGCAGACGATGCGCAACAGCGACGAATATCGCCCTGTCTGCTTTTTCGATGACAAACGCGCCCTCAGTGAACGCACCATCGGCGGCCTCCGCGTTTTTCCCACCGATCGTCTGGTGGAAACGGTCAATGCAATGGGTATCCGCTCGATCGTGATCGCCATCCCGGCCGTGGCGCCCGGCCGCCTGCGCGACATCATGCAGCGGCTGGCCCAGGCCGGTATCACGACCAAGATCCTGAGCCGTCTCGTCGACCTCGCCGACGACAAGGTCACGCCGCGCGAGAGCATCCGCGACCTGAAGTTCGAAGACCTTCTCGGCCGCGCGCCCGTGCCGCCGCGCCTCGACCTGTTTGCGCTCTGCGTACGCGCAAAAAACGTCATGGTCACGGGCGCAGGCGGCTCCATTGGCAGCGAACTCTGCCGCCAGATCGCCACCTTGAGGCCAAGCCGGCTGCATCTGCTCGACCACTCCGAATTTGCCTTGTACACGGTCCGCCAGGAGATGGCCAATCGCTTCCCCGACGTCCCCGTGGACGCCCATCTCGGCTCGGTCTGTAATGCGGACCTGATCGAACGCATCCTGCGCGACAACCGCGTCGACACCATCTACCACGCCGCCGCGTACAAGCACGTTCCTCTTGTGGAAACGAATATCGTCGAAGGCCTGCGCAACAACGTGATGGGCGCCCAGGTGATCGCCACACAGGCCGCAAGACACGGCGTCGAAACCTGCGTGCTGATTTCGAGCGACAAGGCGGTGCGTCCGACCAACATCATGGGCGCCAGCAAGCGCATCGCCGAACTCATCTTTCAGGCAGCGGCCGCGCGGCCCGGCACGGACACGACGTTCTGCATGGTTCGCTTCGGGAATGTGCTGGGGTCGTCGGGCTCGGTGATTCCGCTGTTCCAGCGCCAGATCGCACGGGGCGGCCCGGTCACCATCACGCACCCCGACGTATCGCGCTACTTCATGCTGATTCCCGAGGCGGCCCAACTGGTGATCCAGGCAGGGGCGATGGCAAAGGGCGGCGACGTGTTCGTGCTCGACATGGGCGAGCCCGTACGTATCCTGGACCTCGCACGGACGCTGATCGCATTGTCCGGCCTGACCGAGAAGACGCCGCAGAATTCGGGCGGGGATGTCGAGATCAACTATGTCGGCCTCTTCCCTGGCGAGAAGCTGCACGAGGAATTGCTGACCGACGGCGTCGTCTTCCCAAGCGAACATCCGCGCATCATGCGCATGAAAGAGAACGCCTTGCGGCCGAGCGTGCTGGACACCTTCATCAACTGCCTCATGATGGCCTGCGACACGCATGAACGCGGGCTGATCGAAGGCATGGTCAAGGCCATCGTGACGGAGTACAACCCCGGCCGGCATGCCGAAGGGGCCGCACCGGCCCCCGCCCCGGCACCGGCCGTGGCCGCGCCGGCACCCATCGCTGCGCCGCAGGAACGGCTGGCCCTGATCAAGAAATTCGTGCCGTTCCGAATCTAGGCGCGGCAACCGGAACGACCCTTTTACCCAACCAGTTCGGCGAGGACTCACATGCGTGACGAAAGCAAACCGGCTTATCTCGAACAACTCACTGCCCGTCTGAGTGAGCGCACTGCCCTCATTGGCATTATCGGCCTGGGCTACGTGGGCCTGCCACTGACGCTACGCTATGCCGAAGCCGGCTTCCGCGTACTCGGGATCGACATCGATGGGAGCAAGGTCGAACGCCTCAACCGGGGCGAAAGCTACATCAACCACGTCCCCGCTGCCGACATCGCACGTGCGCGCAGCCAGGGCTTCGAAGCGACCACCGATTTCACCCGCGCGGGAGAACCGGATGCCTTGATCATCTGCGTGCCGACGCCGCTCAATCCGTATCGCGAACCCGACCTGTCTTTCGTACTGGAGACGACCGAAGCCCTGCTGCCGTTCATGCGGCCAGGACAGGTGCTGTCGCTGGAAAGCACCACGTACCCGGGTACCACCGAAGAGGAACTCAAGCCGCGCCTCGAATCGCGCAGCTTCGTCATCGGACGCGACATCTTTCTCGTCTTTTCTCCCGAACGCGAAGACCCGGGCAATCCCGACTTCCACACCCGTACGATACCCAAGGTCTGCGGCGGCGTGACGCCGGCCTGCCTCGAAGCGGGAATCGCCCTGTATGGCGCGGCCATCGACCGTGTCGTCCCGGTCAGTTCGACCCGCGCGGCGGAGCTGACCAAGCTGCTCGAGAACATCCACCGGGCCGTCAACATCGGTCTCGTCAACGAGATGAAGATCATCGCCGACCGCATGAAGATCGACATCCACGAGGTCATCCGCGCAGCCGCAACGAAACCGTTCGGCTTCACCCCCTATTACCCTGGTCCCGGTCTCGGTGGGCACTGTATCCCGATCGACCCGTTTTACTTGACGTGGAAAGCGCGCGAATACGGCCTGCACACCCGCTTCATCGAGCTCGCCGGGGAAATCAACAGCGACATGCCCCACTGGGTCGTCAACAAGCTCACGGATGCGCTCAACCAGCGCGGAAAAGCCGTGATGGGAAGCCGCGTGCTGGTGCTGGGCATCGCCTACAAAAAAGACGTCGAGGACATGCGTGAATCGCCTTCGGTCGAACTGATGGAAATCCTGCGCGACAAGGGCGCCGTCGTCGACTATGCCGATCCACACGTGCCCGTCTTTCCACGCATGCGCGAACACCACTTCGACCTGAAAAGCGTCGAACTCACCCCGCAGCGCATCGCGTCCTATGACGTCGTACTGCTGGCCACGGCACACTCCGCCTTCGACTATGACCTCGTACGGCAATACGCCAGCCTCATCGTCGACACGCGCGGCGTCTACCTCGCCGCGCTACCCAACGTCGTGAAAGCCTGAGGACCGCCATGATGCGCCACTATCCTGCCCCCATCCAGGACCGCAAGATCCGCTTCGCGCTGGTCGGTTGCGGCCGCATCGCCAACAATCACTTCGAGGCCCTGCGCAAACACCAGGACCGCGCCGAGCTGGTCGGCATATGCGACGTCGACCCGCGCGCGCTCGACCGCGCGGTCGGACTGACCGGCGCCGAAGGCTACGCCAGCCTCCAGGAGATGCTGCGTCGCGCCGACGCCGACATCGTCGTCGTCACCACGCCCTCGGGCCTGCACCCCGAGCAGTCGATCCAGATCGCCAACGGCGGCCGCCATGTGATGACGGAAAAGCCGATGGCGACCCGCTGGGAGGACGGCAAGCGCATGGTGGCCGCGGCCGACGCCGCCGGCGTACGCCTGTTCGTGGTCAAGCAGAATCGCCGCAACGCCACCCTGCAGCTTCTCAAGCAGGCCGTCGACAAGAAGCGCTTCGGCCGCATCTACATGGTCAACCTGAACGTGTTCTGGACCCGCCCGCCCGAGTACTACCACAGCGCCAAATGGCGCGGCACCTGGGAATTCGACGGCGGCGCCTTCATGAACCAGGCCAGCCACTATGTCGACCTGATCGACTGGATCGTCGGCCCGGTCGAGAGCCTGCAAGCCTATACCGCCACCCTGGCGCGCGACATCGAGGTCGAGGACACCGGGGTGCTCAGCCTGCGCTGGCGCAACGGCGCCCTGGGTTCGATGAACGTCACCATGCTGACCTACCCGCGTAACCTCGAAGGGTCGATCACGATCCTGGGCGAGCACGGCACGGTGCGCATCGGCGGGGTGGCCGTGAACGAGATTCAGCAATGGGAATTCGCCACGCCCGATCCCGACGACGACAGGGTACGCGACGCCAGCTATGAAACCACCTCGGTCTACGGCTTTGGCCACCCGCTGTATTACGACAACGTGATCAAGGTGCTGCGCGGCGAAGCGGAGCCCGAGACCGACGGACGCGAAGGCCTGAAGTCGCTCGAAGTACTGATCGCCGCCTATAAATCGGCGCGCGACGGCAAGCGCGTGGCCTTGCCGCTGGAGTACTGATCATGAACGCTCCCATCGACAGCAGGGACATCCACCCGAGCGCGATCGTCGACGATGGCGCCGTGCTCGGGCCCGGCACCCGGGTCTGGCACTTCTCGCATGTCTGCGGCGGCGCCCGCATCGGTGCCGGCTGCTCGCTCGGCCAGAACGTCTTCGTGGGCAATGACGTCGTCATCGGCGACCGCGTCAAGATCCAGAACAACGTCTCCGTCTACGACGCCGTGACGCTCGAGGACGAGGTGTTCTGCGGCCCCAGCATGGTGTTCACGAACGTCTACAACCCGCGTTCCGGCATCGTCCGCAAGGATCATTACCGGCGCACGCTGGTCAGGCGCGGCGCCAGCATCGGCGCCAACGCCACCATCGTCTGCGGCGCGACGATCGGCGCCTACGCCTTCATCGGCGCCGGCGCCGTGGTCAAGCACGACGTGCCCGACTTCGCCTTGATGGCCGGGGTGCCGGCGCGCCAGGTCGGCTGGATCAGCCGTTTCGGCGAACGCCTGCCGCTGCCGACGGCCGGCAACGGCGAGGCGGTCTGCCCGCACACCGGCGAATCGTACGTCCTCGTCGACGGCGTCTGCAGCCTCGTTTCCGCCCCCTCCCGACTCTGAACCGCCCCGACTCGCGAACGGACCGACTACCATGGAATTCATCGACCTCAAGTCCCAATACCAGGCATCGCGCGACCTGATCAACGGCCGCATCCAGGCCGTCCTCGACCATGGCCAGTACATCATGGGCCCCGAAGTAGGCGAACTCGAGGCTCGCCTGGCCCAGTTTGCGGGCGCCCGCCATTGCATCACCGTGGCCTCGGGTACCGAAGCGCTGCTGATTGCGCTGATGGCGCTCGGCGTGGGCCGCGGCGACGAAGTGATCACGACCCCGTTCACGTTCATTGCCACCGCCGAGGCCATCGTGCTGCTCGGCGCGACCCCGGTGTTCGTGGACATCGATCCGGTCACCTGCAATCTCGCCCCCGCGCTGATCGAAGAGAAGATCACGGCGCGCACCCGGGCAATCATCCCCGTGTCGCTGTACGGGCAGCCGGCCGACATGGACGAGATCAACGGGATTGCCGAGCGCCACGGCCTTGCCGTCATCGAGGATGCCGCCCAGAGCTTCGGCGCCACCTACCGCGGCAGGCAGAGTTGCAACCTTTCCGGCATCGGCTGCACCAGCTTCTTTCCCAGCAAACCGCTCGGCTGCTATGGCGACGGGGGCGCCCTGTTCACCAGTGACGACGAGCTGGCCAAGGCCATGCGTGAGATCCGCGTGCACGGCCAGTCGAAGCGCTACGTGCACACCCGCATCGGCGTCGGCGGCCGCATGGATACCCTGCAGTGCGCGATCGTGCTGGCCAAGCTGGACCTGTTCGATTGGGAACTGCAGCAGCGCCAGCGCGCCGCCTCCGCCTACGATGCGCTGTTGCTCGGCAAGGACATGGGGGTTCGTCCGGTCGGCCGGCGGGACGACCGGACCAGCGTCTACGCCCAGTACACGGTGGTCGTGGAACAGCGCGATGCGCTGCAGGCGGCGCTGCATCGGGCCGGAATTCCGACCGCCATCCATTATCCCGTCCCCATCCACCTCCAGCCTGCCTATGCATCGCCGGGTGCGGCGGATGCTTGCCCCGTTGCCGTCGAGATGGCCGGAAAAGTGATGAGCCTGCCAATGGGCCCATACCTGTCGACGGCGAGTGCGCAACACGTTGCAACGGTATTGCTGGACGCGGCCGACATCAGCCGGCGCAGCAGCGTGGAACCCGTGGCATTGCCGGAGTAAGGCCGTTCAGCAAAGGATGCCTCACCATGTGCAAGGTCGTTCATCTCACGTCGGCCCATCCTCGCAACGACACGCGCATCTTCATCAAGCAGTGTCGGACCCTGGTCGCACACGGGTATGACGTGACGCTGGTCGTTGCCGACGGTCTGGGCGACGACCAGCGGGATGGGGTAGCGATCGCCGACGTCGGCCTCCCGGGTGGCCGCGTCAAGCGCATCCTGCGGACCACCCGCCGCGTCGGCGACAAGGCAATTGCGCTCGATGCCGATATCTATCACCTGCACGATCCCGAGCTGTTCCCCGTGGGATTGCGGCTCAAGCGGCACGGCAAGAAAGTGATCTTCGATTCGCATGAAGATGTTGCACGCCAACTGCTGGGCAAGCCCTACCTGGGACCGCTGTCGCGCAGACTGCTGTCCTCTGCCTATCTGGCCGTGGAGCGTCACGCCTGCTCGCGCTTCGACGGGATCATCACGGCAACTCCTTTTATTAGAGAAAATTTTCTCAAGATTCATCCTCTTACTGTCGACGTGAACAATTTCCCCATGGAGGGGGAACTCGACGGTGACGGCCCCTGGGAAAACAAGGAGGCCGAGGTCTGCTATGTCGGCGGTATCGGCAGTATTCGCGGCATCCGCGAGCTGGTCCAGGCGGGCGAATTGCTGGCCTCGGCGGCGCGGGTGAACCTGGTGGGGACATTTTCCGAACCCTCCGTCGAGGCGGAAGTGAAGGCGAACCCTGGATGGCGTCGCGTGAATGCCCATGGGTTCCTCGACCGCCACGGCGTGCGTGAGGTGTTGAAACGTTCGATCGCAGGCATCGTGACGTTCCATCCGCTGCCGAACCACCTGGATTCCCACCCGACCAAGATGTTCGAGTACATGTCGTCCGGTATTCCCGTAATCGCCTCGAATTTCCCGCTCTGGCGCGACATCATCGAAGGCAATCGATGCGGGATCTGCGTCGACCCACTCGATCCCGAAGCGATCGCAGCCGCGATAGATTACGTCGTGACCCATCCGCAGGCCGCGAGGGCGATGGGCGAAAACGGCCGCCGGGCCGTGCTGGAAAAGTACAACTGGACTGTCGAGGCAAACAGGCTGACCGACTTCTACGGAGCGATATCCCATGACAAGCAAGCTGTCGCAGCTGTTTAACCTGGCCCTCGACATCAGCAAGCTTCCGGTCGCACGCCTCGAATTCCGCCTGGATCTGAACCCGGATAGCGTACGGCGCATGCACGCCCATTTCACCAAGCCTCACCCGAGGTACAAGATCTTCCAGAATAAATCGTTAGGTGCGGCACTCGTCGACCTGAAGCGCTTTGCGGACCCCGACGAGTATATGGCGAATATGAAAGGGCGTAACTCGGCGGGATCCTACGCCAGGAAAGCCAGGTCACGTGGTTACTCGGTCGTCGAGATCGACAGGAACGCGTTCGTCGAGGACATCCATGAAATCAACACCTCGCTCGATCAACGCCAGGGCCGGCCGATGGCCGACGCATACCGGCAAAAACAGACGCACTTCAGCCCAGAGAAGAACTACAAATATTTCGGTGTGTTGAACTCCGCCGGGAAATTGACAGCCTACAGTGACATTGGTTTTTTCGGCAATTTTGTCGCCTTCGACCGCCTGCTCGGCCTGCGCAACAACGACGGCGCAATGCACCTGATGGTAACGGAAATTATCTGCCGGATGATCGAAAGCCACGTCTACGGCTACCTCATGTATGACACGTTCTTCGGTGCCAGTCCCGGGCTCAGGACCTTCAAGACGATGCTCGGTTTCGAACCCTATCGCGCAAAATATTCACTCCAATGACTCCATTACTAAGGCGTATCTATAGCGATTACGGGATGCCGTCGCGCCTGCGTACGCACGAAAAGCTGATTTGTGCCGCCAGGGATGCCGGCTACCTCCAGACCTCGATCCGCGATTTCCTCGACCGTACGCGGGCCGGCGTTTCAGCGGCGTCGACATTCATCGTGCATCGGCATGACATCGATACGGACCTGCGCACGACCAGGAAATTATTTGAGGTGGAAAAGAAGTATGGCGTCAAGGCGAGCTATTACTTCAGACTGTCCACGCTTGACTTTGGCCTGATGCGTGAAATCGAAGATTACGGCAGCGAGGCCAGCTACCACTACGAAGAAGTGGCCTCTTTCGCCAAGAAGAACAAGATCAAGGATCCTGCCCTCGTGCGGGATCGACTCCCGGAAATCAGGAATGTCTTCCGCAAGAACTTCCAGTGGTTCGAACAGCAGCTTGGAAAAAAACTCCGCACCGTTGCCGGCCATGGTGACTTCGCGAACCGCCGCCTGAAGGTGAACAATACGGAAATCCTCGCGGACCAGCAACTGCGCGAAGAATGTGGCATCGAGTGCGAGGCCTACGACCGCAGCCTGCTCGACCATATCGACATGTATATCGTGGACCGTCCGCCTCCACAATATTACTGGCCGACCTCGCCCCTGAACGTCGTCTCCGCACACCGCAGCCTCTGCCTCGTAACCCACCCACGGCAATTCGAAACGAACTGGAAGGAAAACACCAAGGACAATCTTTTCCGCTTTTATGAAGCTGTGACGTGGTAAGCGGCACCCCGCATTCAACCGGTAAGCAAAGAAAGCTCATGAATACAAAGAAAATCGTCACAGTGCTCGGCGCTCGCCCCCAATTCATCAAGGCGAGTGCGGTCTCGGCCGTCCTTGCCGAATCCGGCCAGCTTTGCGAGACCGTCGTGCACACCGGCCAGCACTTCGACGCCAACATGTCGGATGTATTTTTCGCCGAGCTGGGCATGAAGCCGCCCGCTTATCAGTGCGGGATCCATGGCGGCACCCATGGCGACATGACTGGACGCATGTTGATCGACATTGAGAATATATTGTTGCTAGAGAAGCCTGATGCCGTCCTGGTATATGGCGATACCAATTCCACACTTGCAGCATCATTGGCGGCGGTCAAGCTACATATCCCGGTCGCGCATGTCGAAGCAGGTTTGCGTTCATTCAACATGAGATCTCCGGAGGAGGTCAACCGCATCCTTACGGACCGGGTCTCGCGCTGGCTCTTCACGCCGAACCATGAGGCGGGCGTGCATTTACTGAGCGAAGGCGCCAGTGCCGATCGTATTCATCAAGTCGGCGACGTCATGCTCGATGTCGCGCTTCGGCATGGCGCACGGGTCACGCCCGACGGGGGTGTACTGGGGCGGCTGCGGGATGAGCACGGTGTCCGGGCAGGCGAGTATTGCCTGGCCACCATACACCGGGCAGAGAACACCGACGATCCCGCCAGGCTGACAACGATAGTCGAAGCCCTTTCGCGTTTCGCCAGCGATATCGACGTCGTACTGCCCCTGCACCCCCGTACGCGCAGCACTCTCGCGAAACAGGGCAAATTGAAGGCCTTGCAAAACGCAGTGGTCGTGCTGGATCCACTGGGCTATCTGCCAATGGTGCAGCTGGAGAAATACGCTGCGATCATTGCTACCGATTCCGGTGGCGTCCAAAAGGAAGCCTTCTTCTATGGTGTTCCCTGCGTGACCTTACGGGATGAGACCGAGTGGACGGAGTTGGTGGATGCCGGATGGAACCGGCTGACGCCACCAGTCGATGCCGCTTCCGTGCTGCATTCCCTGCAAGCCAGCCTTGGACTTGGACTTACCGGCAAAGACATTGCGCCTTATGGCGTGGGGGACGCGGCGACCCGGATCGTGAAACGTCTATCGGACGAGCTTGCCTGAACCACCGACGCTGTGCCAGCGCGCCGTCGGCGGACACCACGGAGGTACGCATGAGAAAGTCGACACCCCACGAAAAGCCAAGCCATGTGCCGAACCGTCACGGAGCCCGGGCCGGCGGCGTCCTGCAGCTTCAAGTGGCTGCGCGCGTGGTTTCACTCATCAGCTTCGCTGCCCTGCTCGCTTCCTGTGCCGACACCAGACAGCTGTACGTGGCCCCCCATGGCGCCGACTCGAACCCTGGAACGAAAGACGCGCCCTTCCTGACGATCGGACGTGCCGATGCCGCCGCTGCTCCGGGCTACACGATCCATGTGGCGCCCGGCGAGTACAGGGTCTCCGCGCCACGCGCGGACAGCGCCGGCATCAGCACGCTGCGCAGCGGCACCTCCTCCGCTCGGCTCAAATTCATATCAGACGTCAAATGGGGCGCAAAAATCATCGTGTCGGGAACCGGCATCGCCTGGCATTCAAAAGGAAGCCATGTCGATATCGAAGGTTTCGACATCAGCGGCACCGGGCGGCACGGCATTCTGGCAGACGGCACGAATCTCACGATCGCGAATAACTTCATTCACGAGCTGACGGTCAGCGGCGGGTGCACCGGTAATGGCGGCGCCGCGATCGATACCAACGGCGGTGATGGCAACGTACTGATCAAAGGGAACGTGGTCAGGAATATCGGCCATTCGATGATTGGCAAGTGCAACACGGTGCAGGGAATCTACATCGCCAACCCGAAGAATACGGTCGTCGACAACATCGTGTCCGGCGTTGCGCTGGCAGGTATTCAACAGTGGCATGGCGCCACGGATTCAACCATTGTGCACAACACGGTCTTCGGCTGCAAAATCGGCATACTCATCGGCGGTGGCGACGCCGGCACCTTGCCGAACGGTTCAGAAAACAATTACGTCGCAAACAACATCGTCTACGACAACATCACCTACGGCATTATCGAAGTCGGCAAGGTCGGCGCCAACAACCGCTACATCGATAACCTGGTGTACTTGAGCGGAACCAGTGTGCGTGCGGCCGGCCACATCAGCGGCACCATCTCAGCTGATCCCGAATTCGTGAATTATCAGGCTGACGGCACCGGCGATTATCGTTTGCGGAAAAGCTCGCCGGCCATCCGCAAATACGCCACCGCTTCTTCCCACGAAACGCGAGCAGAGCTCGGGGCATACAGCATTGGGGCTGCCGGACATTAACCGGGACTGTGCAAGCCCACTTTCGACGCACCTTGCAGTGCTCGCGGCTGCCGAGCGGCACACGCGTCTACACCGCTGGTCCATCGATAAGGCTGGTCACGCCCGGAGAAATAGAGCGCGACGTCGACCAGCCGGTGGTTGATCGTGGACGGCTTTACACTGCAGATAAAAAAGAAAGTAAGCAAACTCATCGCCACGGTCTGGCGATTTGCACCGGGCGCCGGCATTGTCGCCGACAGACGTACAAACACACGGCCGGCAGCGACGCCGAGCACCAGGCTCGCCAGAACCTCCGAAGCCGTATGGAACCTGAACAGGATGAGCAGTGCGCCGAGACCAATGCTGAGCGCCACACCGGCCGCGAATCCGCGTTCGCGCCAGCGGTCAGGGGCGCCTTGCAGCAGGACGAACAACAGAACGGGCAGTACTGCCGCTGTCCGCCACGCGTGACCGCTGAGCGCCTTGAAACCAAGCGAAGGCACATACAGCCCCCACCCGAGGAAGGCAAGCTTGGACAGGGCCACCAGCCCCAGGCCGGCGGCAAAGATCAGGCACCAGCATGACGCCAGCTTCCACGCCCGGCCGCAGATGAGCCAGACAGCGATCGCACCCGCCGTTGGCACCATCACCGCCGTATGGCCGATATCGATGACATGCATCCACGCCATCATGGACTCGCTGGCTCTGCAGCGCCTTCCGCCATGGTCATGACTTCCCGAATGACCCGACAGGTCTTCTGCATATCCTGCTCGCTCAGCGACGGGTGTACGACGAACATCAGGCTTGTCTCGCCCAACGCCTTCGCGACCGGCAACCGGTTCGTCGGGCGGTAGCCTGTGTTATCGAAAGCCTTCTCCAGATAGAGTTCGGAACACGTGCCTTGCACGCACGGGACACCTCTTGCAGAGATTTCCTCGATGATCCGGTCACGCGTCCAGCCGCCTGCCAATTTCTCGGGCTCCACGAACACGTAAAACTTGTAGAAGGCGTGCTGCACGTCAGCTGGCATGACGGGCACCCGCAATACGGCGAATTCCCGGCATGTAGCAGCGATCCTCGATGCATTCGCCCGCCGCTGGGACGTCCACATGGGCATGTGCTGGAGCTGGATACGCCCGATAACGGCCTGGATTTCCAACATCCGCCAATTGGTACCAAAGGACTCGTGCACCCAACGGTAGCCAGGGGGATGCTGACGTTCGTACATGGCCTCCCACGACTTGCCATGATCCTTGTATGACCACATGGTGGTCCACCATTCGCGGGAATTGGTGGTCACCATGCCGCCCTCCCCGCCCGTGGTCATGATCTTGTCCTGGCAGAACGACCAGGCGCCGATGTGTCCGATGCCCCCCACCATCCGCCCCTTGTAGCGCGCGCCGTGGGCCTGGGCGCAATCCTCGATCACGTAGATGCCGCGTTCCTGGGCAAGCTCCATGATAGGGTCCATGTCACATGGCCAGCCCGCCAGGTGTACGCAGATGATGGCCCTGGTACGTGGTGTCAGCACGGCCCGGATGGTCTCGGCCGTAATATTCTGGCTGTCCCGGTCGACATCCGCGAACACGGGAACCGCGCCCGCATTGACAATGCAACTCGCGGAAGCCAGGAAGGTTCTTGGCGTCACGATCACTTCGTCGCCCGGCGATATGCGGAGTGCCTTGAGAGCCACGTCCAGCGCGAGCGTACCGTTCGACAGCGCAACGGCGTACCGAGTCCCGACCCATGCCGCAAATTCCTTTTCGAACTCCCGGCATTCCGTGCCCGTCCAATAATTGACCTTATTCGACAGGATGACATTCCTGACAGCGGTTGCTTCCTCGATTGAGAAGCTTGGCCAGGTAGCGCATGAAGTACTCATGACCTTATCCGAAAATGGTGTGAAAAATATAGCGAAGATCGCGCAGCAGGGAATAATTATTGAAATACTCCCGGTTTATTCTTACCTTGTCGGGCCAGATGATCCGGTCGTTATACGTCTCCGGATCATCGACCGCCGCCAATATGATCTCCTCATCCTTGTATTTGATGGATGCCGGGCCGGTAATCCCTGGCCGCAATGAGAGAATGATGCGGTCCTCACCCTGCAGACGGTCTGCATACCCAGGCACATCCGGCCTGGGGCCGACAAAGCTCATGCTTCCAGCCAGAACATTAAACAGCTGAGGCAACTCATCGAGTTTGTATTTCCTGAGAAGCCGGCCGGATTGCGAAATCGACGCGAGATTTCTGGACGCGATGGGACTGCGCTGGGTGTCGCTCGGATACATCGTCTTGATTTTACAAACACGGATGACGCGACCATGGCGTCCGATGCGCTTTTGTATAAAAAAGCCATTACTCCGAGTATCAATTGTCGCCACAAGCCAACATAAGACGATGACTGGCGCGAGCAACAGCACCCCCGCAAGCGATGCAACGATATCAAATGCTCTTTTAAATAAAATGTCGGCTTTTGACATTCCGCGCCTCATCGATCGGCAATACGCATGGCCTGCCTTTCAGGCACTGCAGGCAGCCAGAAAACGTTCGCTCAGGATTGGATAAATATGGTTCTCCATGACAAACCGCTTGCCGCACAGCCCCATGGCTTGACGCTCGCCGGGACTCAAAGCCAGCAGATTCCGGATGCCTTGCGCCGCGACTGCCGGATTTTCGGGTGCGACCGTCAAACCGCATCCCGCGTCGCCGACCGGATCGTTACCCGCGTCGACGGCGTGCAATACCGGGCGGGCAGCCATCATGTAATCCATCAGTTTGTTAGGCGCGATACCGAAGCGGTAGAGAGATTGGCGTTGCCAGCCGATATACGCAATGTCGAAACGTCGAAGCAGTGCTGGAATCTGCTCCTTGGCAATCGGATCGATGAAACGAACGTTTTGCAACTGCTCTGTCTGCGCCCGGCGCTGCAAGCCCGCTTTTTCCGGACCGCCTCCGACCAGCACAAAAACCACTTTGTCGTCGCGCATAAGTGCTGCGGCATCAAGCAAGGTGTGCAGCGAGTTCGATACGCCATGAGTGCCTGCGTAGCCAACCACGAAGTTTCCTGCATCCCTGATAGCGGAAAGTACCACCTCGACGCTTGCCTGGAGTTCGGCGCCTCCCGTCGTCCACTCCCGCGGATCGACGCCATTCGGGACGATGTGCAATCTGTCACGCGGTACCCCGCGGGATTCCACGTAGTCATGCACTTTCGGAAGCATGGACACGACCGTATCCGCATGACGATAGGCATAGTCCTCTGCTGCTTGCACCAGCATGATGAAGGGATGCCTTTTCGACATCCGCCCCAGTTCCATTGGCGTCAGCGGCCATAAGTCATGTATTTCGAAGATGAGTTTCGCACTGGCCAATTTTGCTATCCGGCGCGCGGGCCAAATGTCCATTGGATAGGTGCTCGACGCAATGACCACATCCGGCTTGAACGATGCGGCAATTCGCTTGCTCTCGAAATACAAACGGCTGACGAAGGATGCCATATTGCGCACCCGTCCAATACCGTTACCGGAATACGCGGGCGTCTCAAGCCATGTGTATCGAATACCGTCGATGGTCTCGTTCAGGCCGTCCTGGCCCGCGAGTCGAGGCTGCCGGCTTCGGATGTGAGATTGTGAAGCTGCAATAATCTGCACATCATGCCCCATGCGCACCCATTCTCGTGCCAGGTAATACGGGCGGTATTCCATGCCATAGTGCGGCGAACCCGCATAATGATTGACGTAGAGAATGCGCATCGTTTCGACACCTGGTAATCCAGCAAGACGATCGAACAACAGGTGCGATTATCATATTTTTAAGACCGCACAAACTGATTAGCATCAATCGTAACTAATCCGACTATTTATCGAATTTTTCTCCTATTCCATTGAGCGAACTTAAAAAGTTGGGGCCCGAGTATTTTCTCGTGTTTTGATGTGATTTAGCTTTATGCAGCATCAATAACGCCAATTGCCGGCATCGATATCGTCCGATAGAGAACCAGTCGCATAGCTCCCAAAAGGAAATGAATCATGGCAATCAATAAAATGCCGAGAATCACATTCCAGGCACACAGTCAGGCCGGCGACGACTGCTGGCATTCGGTCGTGATTTCGCTATTGCGCGGGCTGGCGGCTATCGAGGTTGCCGCCGCGCACCTGCGCGCGGACGTGTACCCGGGCATGCGTACGGTCGTGGATCCATCGATCTGGTTCAAAGGATTCACATTCGCTACCGGGTTTGCGCACCACGCGGTACTGGTGTTTTTCGTCATCAGTGGCTGGCTGGTGGGGGGCAGCCTGCTCGACAAGATCCGGCAGCCCGATGCGATAGCCAGCTATGCGATCGACCGTGTAACGCGTCTGTGGACGGTGCTGATGCCGACCTTCGTGCTGACACTGCTGTTCGGCTTCGCCACCGGGATCGTGGATGCGCAAGACGTCGATTTTCATCTTGCCAACGATTACTCCGCCGTGGTGTTCGGCGCCAACCTGGTCGGCCTGCAGACCATCGCCGTGCCTGCGTTCGGCGGCAACTTCCCACTCTGGAGCCTCGCCAACGAGACCTGGTATTACATCCTGTTTCCGCTCTTGGTCGTGCTGTTGCGCGCGCGCGGCCGCGCCCTGCGCGTAGCGTGCGGTGCCACGCTTCTCGTGCTGGCAGCCCTGTTGCCTGCCGCGATCGTCGGCTACTTCGTGATCTGGTTGCTGGGCGTGGCGTTCTCGCGGATCAGGATCGAGTGCAGCACCGGGCAGCGTACGGGCTGGCTGATACTGGTCGCCGCGCTGTGGGCGTATTATCGGCTGACCGGCGACATGAACGCGTTCACCCTTGCCAACCTGCTGCCGGACCTCGGGTGCAGCCTGGTGTTCCTGGTGCTTTTGTCGAGCCTGCAATTCAAGGCCGCCGCAACGTCCAGGCTGCGGTCCCGCCTGACCAGGATCGGCAGCTTTTTCGCGGAATTCTCCTTCAGCCTCTATGTCCTGCACGTGCCGCTGATCGGCCTGCTGCAGCATTGGACATTGAAGCGCTGGGGGCTACGCGAGCTGTCGCCGCACGAGCCGCTGCACTTCGCGCTCTATCTGGCCATGCTCGCCACATTGCTTGTGGGTGCCTATTTGTCATACCGGCTGTTCGAATCGCACACTTACCAGATTCGGCGGCTGCTCAAGCGCATGCTGCTGCAGCGCCCTGCACGCACGCCCGTCGCCCCGACCTTTCGCGCCGATTGAAGCCCGCGGACGGCGCGGCGCGCGCATTCAGGGACGGGATGCGATGTCGACCAGGGATTGGCCGAACTGCGGGTAATTGTGGGCGGCGCTATATTTTTCCTGCCAATCGGCGCGCGCACGCGTCCGGTATGCCACAGCCGACGCCCTGTCGCGGAAGCGCGCAAGCGCACTGGCGATGGTCGCGACGTCCGGATCTGCCGGGATCAGGATGCCATTCCTTTCATTGACGATTTCGCTGTTGCCGCCGACGTCGGTTGCCACCATCGGAATGCCGACCGAACTCGCCTCCATGAGACTGACAGGGATCCCTTCGCTCGAACTGACGTTGATGAACACATCAAAGGTTTGCTCCCGGTACAGCTTCATCACGTCTTCCTGCGCAAGGTAGCCCGTAAACACGACCTCGGCTCGCCTTCCTCCCAGCTTCGACTGGGCGTATGCCTGTAACTCCTCGAACAGCCCGCCGTCCCCGATATGGGTCCACCGGACACTGAGCGATGGTGCTGCCTCCAGCAGGTGCGCAATCGCATCGACGATGAGATGCAGGCGCTTCTCCTCGACGACGAAGGAACACGAGACGACGAAGAGCGCTTCCTCATGCGGCTGCGCGTTCTTGAACCCGGGGTCATCCACGCCGAGGCGCGCAGTGAAGCACTTGCGAGCCGCCGCCGGATGCGCGCGCGCCACGTAGGCCCGGCCGTGCTCGGAAATGCTGAAGACAGCGTCGATCCCGGCCAGTACCCCCTGCCGCAAACCTGCATAGCCACCGCTGCGCTTGTCCTCGTACAAGTCGCCGCGATGGGCTCGCGACACCACCTTGAGCGAGGGCTGGTACACATTCCGGAAACGGATCGCTCCCGCGATTTCCGGGAACATCCAGTAAAAATAAACGATGTCGATTTTCTTGTTCGCGTACCGAACCTGCTCGACCAGAAAGCGCTCGAACAGGCGGGCGCGGTACAGGGCGCGCGCCAATTCCTTCACGTTCTCCCAGCGGTGCGCGCCGCGCATGACACGCCGCGCATCGTCGAGCCACGCGTAGCGCCACAGCCCTCCCAGGAATGAACCGACCACGATGAAGCGTCGCTGCACGCCCCAGCGCGCATTCGCGTAATCGAGGTTGACCGGTAGCGAGGTCGGGCGCGGCGTGGCGTCTCGCGGGTAGAAACCCGGCACGAGTTCGACATGCGCGAAACACTGGGCAAGATATTCCAGTTCGGCCTTGATGAAGGCTTCGTTCCGGCCGTAAGGGTAAGAGGTGGTCACCACCAGTATGCGTTCCTGTTTCATTCACTCGTCTCCCTCGACAAAGGTCTCGACATCGGTGCGCGCGCCACTCGCCTCTGCCCGCTTCGCGGCCATGATCTTCCTGTACATGACCACGGTATACAGGGCAGTGATCGAAAACGCGACCGTCGACGCGAGTGCCGCACCGCTCGTTCCCATGACTGGAATGGCGAGGACGCCGCAGATGGCATTGATCACCAGGCACAAGATAGCGCCTTGGATATTCACTCTTTGAAATCCCATCCCGGCAAGGGCATTCGATATGATGCTCATATAGCTCCAGGTGACGATCCCCGGCAGCAGAATGATGAACGGTGCGACACTGCCCCGGAAATCCTTGCCGAACGCGAGCGGGATTGCGAACGACGAGATGGCGGCAGCGGCCAGCGCGCCAGTCAACGTCACCTGCACCACCAGTCTCGCCACTTTCGCCACCATGGCTTCCAGCGCCTCCGGCGACCTGCTGTTGGCGGCCGACTCCGGGTACACGATCGACGACGCGGCGCCCGAGAACAGCCACAGCATCTCCGCCAGCTGTACGGCCAGTGCGTAGAATCCAGTCGCGGTGGCGCCCAACATGAAGCTGACGAGATACAACGCGAGCCTGTAGTTAAGAAAGGTGATGACATTGCTGACGTGAGCGCGCAGCCCGAACGCAACCGCATCGCGCAATCGGTACTGGCCGGTGGCGCCAGGCGCGATCTTCCCGAGCCGCGATTCGCTCATCAGCCAGAGCGACAGTTGGCCGATGAGGTGGCACGTCACCACGGCCGCCACGCTGACGCTGCCGGTCAGGCCCAATAAGACAACCATGGCGAAAAAAATGAACGGGTGGATCAACAGTGTTCTGTTGTAGGTGCGATAGTCACGCTGGCCCCGGATCATCGACGACGACCATCCTGCCAGCAGCAGCAGCGGGAACAGGAGACTGGCATACAAGGCCAGGCCTTTGTGTATGCCTGGAAGGAAACGGGCGATGCGTTGCTCGCTGCCGGCGGCCAATATCAGCGCGACGACCACCCATAGCAGGGCTGCAAGAATCCAGTTCGCGGCGCGCATCTGCCGTGGATTGCCGGAACCGGAGCTCAGGTGGTACACGTGGCTCGCGCCCATGCCGAGGTTGAGAAATGCGTACAGCGCCTGGGGCAGCAACATTGCCGTGGCCAGCACCCCGTTACCCGCCGGCCCGAGCAGCCGCGCGGTGATGCACATCCCGGCAAAGTACAAGGAACCTGACAGGATCTGGCGGGCCACGGTCGCGCCAATGGTGGCAGACAGGTTCAAGTGCGAACCCGGGGATCGCCCCAATGAGAACGCTGCAAACAGGCTTCGCATCATTGTCTTCATCGTTGGCCTGCGGGTTGGGGTTCTGGTCCTGCCAGCTGAAGGTTCGCGCCGCGAAGCGCTAGGCCGAGTAGCCCAGCTGCGCCGCATCGTCGATGTATCGCGTACGACCGGAGCCAATTCGCAAGGCCATGTCGTTGAACAGCACCCCGCGCGGCGAAAGGCCTGCATGGTTCAGACGCTTGATCGATTCCGTGATCTCGGCGTCGGTCGTGACGCGCGCGCGCGCGAGGAGGAATATGGCACCGGCGAGATTGCCGATGATGAGGGCGTCGGATGCCAGCAGGATCGGCGGCGTGTCGATCAGCACCAGGTCGTAGTTGGCGCCGGCGGCTTCGAGTAGCGTGCTGAAATTCGCGTGCAGCAAAAAGTCCGAGCGGTTCGGCGGCAACGGGCCCGTCGGGATGAAGTCGAGATTCTCGAAGATCTCGTGGTGCACGACGTCTTCGATCCGCATCGATCCATTGATGGCCTTGGACAATCCCTGGTCGCGGCTGACGCCGAAGTAACGGTGCAGGTGGCCGCTGCGGAAGTCCGCATCGATCAGCAACACCCGCTTGCCGCTGGCCGCCATCACGGCTGCGAAGTTCGCCAGCACGAAGGACCTGCCGAGGCCGTGGGTCGGCCCGGCGAACATGACGATGTTGTTCCTGAAGTGGGGCATCGCGAACTGCAGGGCAGCCCGGAAGCTCCGCAGGCTTTCCACGGCGGCGTCCCCGGGAATGACACGGGCCAGCAGAGGCAAGGGCTCCATGCCGCCCCGCGCCTTGTGCATCAGCTTGTCCTGGTTGCTGCTGTGCGGGATCGTGGCGTAGACCACGCGGGCATGCAGCAAGCGCTCGATCTTCTGCGGATCGTCGATGCCGCCCTTCATCGCATTGCGTGCAAACGCGATCATTGTGCCGAGCAAGAGCCCAGTGACCACCGCGAGCGCGACGATCAGGGGCCGGTTCGGCTTGAGCGGCTTTTCGGGCGGCACCGGCTCATCGACCATGCGCACGTTGCTTACCCGGCCCACCGAAATCAGCCGCAACTGCTGGGCCGTGTTCGACAGTGCCGTGTACAGGTCCGTGCTGACCTTGATCTCCCGGGTCAGCCGAGCTTCTTCCTGCTCCAGTGCCGGCAAGGCCTTGATGCGCGCGTTGACTGCATCGATTTCCGCCTGGGCTTCCTTGCGCTGGCGATTGATGGTCGCGATGATCGGATGGTCTTCCGTGAAGCGTCCCAGCAATTCGGTTTTTTTCTGGATCAGGTCGAGGCTGCGGGTGCGCGTCGCTGCCGCCTGCGCGAGCATTTCCTTGGCCTCTTCCTGCAGGTCCACGGTGCCGTGGGTGTTGCGGAACTGGTTGTAGCGGTCTTCAGCCTGCTCGAGCTGGCGCTTGAGGATCGGCAGTTGCTGGTTCAGGAAGGCCAGCGACTTTTCCGCTTCCTCGGTCTTGCGCGCCAGATTCTGGCGCATGTACTCGCGGCCGATCTCGCGCAGGACCGCGTAGGTGCGCTGGGCATTCTCACCCTGCAGCTTGACCTCGATCACGCCGGACTGCTTGCCCTGCTCCGAGATCACGAGGGCGCTCTGGATCGCCTGGATCATGGCCACCCTCGAGATGCGGCGCAGGCGGAAACGCGCGCCGGCCTTCGCCTGAATCCGATCGACCTTCAGCTCAATGGTCCCTTCCGGCGTCGGCACGCGGTAGCGCTGGCCGACGATGCCGTCGAAAACGGTGCGCTGCCCGCCGCCGGAAAAACGGAAGCGCCCGCTCCCCAATGACGTCAGTGCGAACTCGCGGCCCAGCCAGGTCTCAGGCACCTCGAACACCGAAACTTCGGCCTTTTCGCCACCCCAGACATAGCCGCCGTAGCCGAACAGTCCCGGTTCGGACAGCGCGCCGCTGTTCTGGTTGGCGAACCAGAATCCGGCGACCGGGAAATACTTCGGCTGCGTGTCGATGTACAGCTGCAGGTTGTCGATCGCGCGCGATACGACCATGCGCGAGCGCAGCAACTCCATCTCGGCGATGGCTGCCTTCTTGGTCTCGAACAACGACGACGCTTCGCTCAGGATGTTCTTCGTGGCGTTCGGGCTTTCCTCCTCGACGTGGATCAGCAGGTCCGCTTCGAACACCGGCATCGCAAGCAGCGCGTACAGTACGGCTGCCAGGGTGATGAGGGCGGTGATTCCGCCGATCAGCCAGCGGCTGTCATAGAGTGTGTGCAGGTGGCTCTTGAGGTCGAAAGGCGGGTCGTCTGCCCCACCCGCGGTTGCGCGCGGATCGAAGGGGACGCTGACGATAGGCGGCGTATGGACCACAGGTGTCAGGGAATGCGACTCGCCGAGGGTGCTCATGGTCATGCTCCTGCAGGGTTCCGTGTGCGTGATCAAGCGTGCGTTCGTGTGCGCGGGTTTCAGGGCCGCGTGGTGGCGCTGACGGCCGACGTCAATGCCCCCGGGATCAGGAGGCTCAGGTTCCGGTTCCAGTTAGCCAGGGGCGTCGCTGCCACGTAGACGATGTCCTTGGGCTGCAGTTCGAAGGCTTCGGCCAGCGCCAGCGAACTGGCCTCGCGGGCATCGAGCCGGAACACGCGGGTCCGGCCGGACGTCTTGCGCACCACGTAGACCTGGCGCGCATCGCCGCTCAGCGGACTGATGCCGCCGCTCTCGCCGAGCGCCTCGTTCAGGGTGAGGCGCCCATCGTGCATCGTCAGCGCCTTGGGCGTGATGACCTCGCCGGAAACGAAGATCTTGCTTTCGTCCCGGGATTGCACGCGGACCACGTCGCCCGGCTTGAGCATGACGAGCCCAGGATTGATGCCCTTCTGCACGAGGTCGCGCAGGTTGACGCGGTAGCGCTGCTGGCTGCGCTCGAGGACGATCCTGCTCTGGTCGGCGGTGGGCAGCAGGCCGCCGGCACGGTTGAGCGCCTCGACAAGCGTCATCGGGATGTCGTTGATGGCTTGCAGGCCGGGTGCCTTGACCTCGCCGTCGATGTACACGCGCTTGCTGCGGTAGGACTGGACCCGCAACGTGACGTTCGGGCCCGCAAGATACCTGGAGAGTTTCTTCGTCAGGACCGCGCGGGCCTCTTCCTCGGTCAGGCCTTCGACGGGCACGAGGCCGATCAGCGGAAACTGGATGCGCCCGAGATGGTCGACCACGAAACCCGGCGGCGCCGCGTTCGCTCCGCTGGGATCGGGCGCGCCGGGGGACGCGTTCACGGCGGTCCCGGCCAGTTCAGGGTGATCCCAGACCACGATGGACAGCACGTCGCCGCTGCCGATCGCATAGGGCGCCGGATTCGGCACGAGCAGCTCGTCCAGGCCCTGGTTGGCCACGTCCTGGTGCTGCTGGCGCTCCACGGTGATCAGTTGTTCCGTGATCATTTCTGTCGGCGGCGCGGGTTCGTTGGCCCCCCCTTTGTCCTGCGAGCGGAACTGGATGACGGGGGCGCATCCCCCCAAGGCGAGCGCCAGCAAGGCGGCCGCCATACATTGCGTAGAGGAAGCTCTCATGATTTGCCTGTCGGAATGTGCTGCCAACCCCTGGCGATCCGAGTCAGCGTAAGCCCGCTACCCAGAATGGTTTTGGCGCACGTCAAACGGCAGGCTCAGGTCAGCATTAACGCCAGCGGCAATAGTTTGCCTGCGAGTGTGCGCGTATGCGGCGCGGAAATAAAAATACCCGCATCGGACATCGACGCGGGTATCGTTCTCGCTAGTTCGAGATGAGCGGATCAGCGTGAGCGGTGCGATCAGTACTCGTACGCGCCGACGTCGACTGCCGCGCCGCGCGGACGGGCCACGCCGGCGAAATCGATCGTCGGTGCCTTGGTCGAGGTGCCGCGGTCGATCGCGGGCGAGCTGCTGTACACGCGATAGTCGCCGGTGCCGTTCGCCAGGTAATTCCTGAACAGCGGATCCGACGAAATCGACCCGGACACGGCGCCTTTCACTTTCCAGCTGGTGCCGCTGCGTGCGACCAGGTTGTTGGCGTAACGGTTGTTACCGCCCATCTTGCCCATTTCGATCACGCCGTAAGCAACGTTGTCGTAGACGATATTGTTGGCGACGTAGTTGTTGGCAGAGCCGGTGGTAGTGCCGGCGTCGCCCTGGCCCAGCAGAATACCGATCTTGTTGTGGAACGAGGTGTTGTTCACGATCGTCGACGCGGTGGCGCCGTGCCATTGCTGGATACCAGCCATTGCAACGCCCGAGACAATATTGTTCGTGACGACGTTGTTTGCATTGGCGATATAGATGCCCTGGATCGTGTTGCATGCGCCGATATAGCGATAACCGATGTTACGCACCACGTTGCGGTCGATGAGGACGTTACCGACCGGACCATACGTGTCGATCGCTGCGCCGCCGCTGCCATTGCAGCCGCCGCTGACTGTCAGATCGTGGATGTAGTTGTTCTTGAACGTCAGGTACGCCCCCGAAGCCAGGAGACCATGACGGCCCGAGCCGGTGATCTGGAAGCCGTCGATATCGACATAGTTGCCGCGCGAGTCCCACGTGATACCGGTGCCCGACACGACGATCTTTGCGCCCCACTTCACGTCCGACACGAAGCGGATACGCGCGCTCGAGGTGCCGCTCTTCCGGGTCACGATGCCTGCACTGCTCAAGGAAGGTGCCGACACATAATATGTTCCAGCGGCAACGTGGACCGTCGATCCAGCGCTTGCCAGTGCGTCTGCACGCGTGATCGTCTTCACTGGCGCTGCTTGCGTGCCCGGGTTGGAATCGGAGCCCGTGGGCGACACGTAGATGTTAGTGGCCGCAATTGCGCTCCCACCGACTGCCAGCAACGCGACAGCACCAAAGCATGACAACAGGTTGATACGAACGTTCGGAACAAGCTTGACTGCGTTTTGCATTTAACTGCCTCAACAAGTGAAAGGAGTAGCTTTGAGGCGTGGAAACTTCCTAAGTTCAATGAATTTACGGAAAAATTTTTTAGGAGTAACAAACAATACAAAGAAATTTCCCCTACGAAAAATTTCCTAGGAGGATAATTACTTGTTGTTTGTTATGCCGTGACGCAGGGGGGACGGTCGCTCAAGGGCCGGACGGTGGGATTGCCGGACGCGCCATATGAACGCCGAAACATGTCGCATGCTTCAGTGTTCGAATGAGGGCAAGATTTGATCGTGGCCGCATGGCCGCGCCGACCGCGGGGGTCAGCGCATCTCTTCCATCAACCGCAGGGCACCTGCGAAACGCCACACGCGCCGCAGTTCGATGACGTCGTAGTTCGCCGCGACGTTCGGCGGAAACGCCGAATAACGCGCGTTCAGGCGCACGATGCGGCGCACGAAGTCGTCGATGTCGGCACGGCCGCTGGAGCGCAGGATGGTCACGTCCTCGACACTGCCGTCGCTCCGGATCGCCACGCTGACGATGGGGTCGGTGCGCACCACGTCGGCCGACAGTTGGGCGTCGCTCAGAACGGCGTTACGCTCGATTTTCTGGCGCACGCTGTCCATGTACATGCGCAGCGGAATGTCGTGGCGCGCCGCCCCGGCCAGGGCGCGCCGGACGGCACGTGCCGCGTCCTCGGCGGGCTGCACGGCCCGCGGCACGGGTTTCAGGATGTCGATACCGCGTATCATCTCGCGCGCACGCGAGGCCAGGTCGCTGCCCAGCGCGCCGCGCGGGAGCGTGCCGTTGCCGCGTCCAGCGCCATCGCCGCTGCCGCCGTCCGCGCCTGCGCGAGCGGGCCCCGGTGCTGCGGCGTCGGAAACGGCACGCTCGCGTGCCTGGCGGGCCTGCTCCTGGGCCAACCGGGCGTTCTCTTCCGCCTGACGGCGTACCGCCTGTTCGGCCTGGGCATGTTCCTGGCGCGACCTTTCTTCTGCGAGCCGGCGGGCCCTTTCCTGATCCGCCAGCTGTTGCCGGACGGCCTCCTCCGCGCGGCGTTGCTCGGCCAACTGCTGCACGCGTGCGTGCTCGGCCTGCTCGATACGCTGCTGTTCGGCCAGCTGCTGCGCCCGTTCCTGCTCGGCTTGCTGGACACGCTGCTGCTCGGCCAGCTGCTGTGCCCGCTCCTGCTCGGCTTGCTGGATACGCTGCTGTTCGGCCAGCTGCTGCGCCCGTTCCTGCTCGGCTTGCTGAATACGCTGCTGTGCGGCCAGCTGTTGCGCCCGCTCCTGCCCGGCTTGCTGGATACGCTGCTGCTCGGCCAGCTGCTGCGCCCGCTCCTGCCCGGCTTGCTGGATACGCTGCTGTTCGGCCAGCTGTTGTGCCCGCTCCTGCCCGGCCTGCTGAAGACGTCGCTGCTCCGCCAGGCGCCGGTCTTCCTCTTCCTGGCGTGCCCTCGCCTGCGCTTCCTCGGCCGCGCGCTGCCCGGCCAGCGCCGTCTCGTATTGCGCGGATTGCTCGGCGAGACGCTGGCGCTGCTGCTCGGCCTCGGCCCGCAGCCTGTCCTCGGCGTCGGCGCGCAGGCGGGCTTCGTCCGCTTCGCGCCGCAGCGCCCGCTCCTGCTCGCGTTCCTCAGCCAGGCGAGCGCGCTCGGCCCGTGCGGTTTCTTGCGCCATCGCATCGTCCTCGGCGGGTGCATCGGCCTCGGCCGGCGGCTCGGCGCGGGCCATCGGGTCCGGTGCGGGATCGGGCTCGACAGCCGGCAGCGGCACGTCGAACGTGTTGTCCTGATGGGTTTCCTGAGCGATCACCCGCGTGTGCAAGCCATCGGCCAGGCGCGTGGCAGGCGGTTTGCGGCGGCGTTTGACGACGCGCCGCGGCGGCGGCGCGGGCGTGGGTGCCGGTGCCTTGGGCACCGGTACCGGCACGACGGGATCGACGACCGTGAAACCGTGGCGCGGTGTGGCCGGCTGCTTCGGCGGCAAAGGCAGCGGCGCCACTGCCGCGGGCGAAAGTGCGACTGGGGCGGGCGGTAACGCAGATACCGGCGGCGGTGGCACAGGCGCCGAGTCCGGCACAGGCACGGCAGGCGCCGTCAGCCGGATCGACATCGGTCCGCCGGGTCCCGGCCGTAATCCGGGAATGCCGAACTGCAGGGACAGTACGAGGGCATGCAGCAGCAGGGAAACCAGCACGCCCATTGCCAGCCGTCGCTCGGACGCATCGTTGGCTATGACAGGTCGTGCCGCGGTGGCATTGGGCATGCTGGTCGTGTCGCGTCGGGCGTGAAGAAATGAAATGTTGCTGGATTGATAGCACAGCTTACACGCGACAGTAAAGGGGGCGCGCACAAATGGGGGCGCGCACGGTTCGGAACGCTGTTTGCAATCCCGGCTACAATGAATTGGACCGATCAGCAGCCAGAGGTTCGCATGTCGCCAGGATTTATTTTCGCAACGGGTATCGAAAACAGCATTCCGACGATCGACAACGGTCGCGTGCGCATGGACGAGATGGAAAAGTGCGGCCACTACAAATACTGGCGCACGGACTTCGACCTCGTGCAGGAACTCGGGTTGAAAGTCCTGCGCTACGGGCCGCCCTTGCACAAGACGTGGCTCGGGCCCAAGCGCTACGACTGGGAATTCGCCGACCTGGCGCTCAATGACCTGCGCCAGCGCAACATCGCGTCGATCGTCGACCTGTGCCACTTCGGCGTGCCCGACTGGATCGGCAACTTCCAGAACCCGGATTTTCCCGAGTTGTTCGCCGAGTATGCCGGCACGTTCGCGCGGCGCTACCCATGGCTGCAGTTGTACACGCCGATCAACGAGATGTCGATCTGCGCCCTCTTCTCCGCCCTGTACGGCTGGTGGAACGAGCAGATGACGACGGACCGCGGCTTCGTCACGGCGACGAAGAACCTCGTCAAGGCGAACATCCTGGCCATGCATGCGATCCTGCAAGTGCGTCCGGACGCCCTGTTCGTGCAAAGCGAATCGACCGAATACTTTCACGCCGAAAGCCCATCCGCCATCGGCCCCGCCGAGCTGTACAATTCCCGCCGCTTCCTGTCGCTGGACCTGAATTACGGCCGCCGCGTCGATTCCGAAATGTACGAATACATGATGGACAACGGCATGACGCGCGAGGAGTATCACTTCTTCCTGAACAATAATCTGAAGCACCACTGCATCATGGGCAACGATTATTACCAGACCAACGAGCACTACGTGTCCGCGGACGGGCTGACGCGGGCGGCGGGCGAGATCTTCGGCTATGCCGTCATCACGCACCAGTACTACAACCGCTACCGGCTGCCCGTGATGCACACGGAAACGAACTTGTGCGAAGGGCCGCGCGGCGACGAGGCCGTGCACTGGCTGCGCAAGGAGTGGGCGAATGTCCTGCGGGTCCGCAACAACGGTGTGCCGCTGGTCGGGTTCACCTGGTATTCGCTGACGGACCAGGTCGACTGGGACACGGCCCTGCGCGAGAACAACGGCAACGTCAATGCGTTGGGGCTGTTCGACCTCGACCGCAAGATCCGCCCCGTCGGCATCGCCTACAAGGAGCTCGTGCGCGCGTGGATGGAAGTGCTGCCGACGCAAAGCGTCTGCCTGCAGGTGCCGATCGTGATGCCGCACGAATTCCAGCGCCATGTGCCGCCGCCGAGCGGCTGGCCATTCGACGAAGACGCGACGCTCGCGCCACGTACCGAAGAGCGCGAGTGACCCGCAAGGTCAATGCTCGGCGGGCCCGAACGTGTAGGTATCGCCGTGCGCCAGGTAGACGACCTGCTGGTCGAGTCCGGCCGTCTTCACCTCCCGTGCAAAGTCCGACAGCGGCGACTTGAACACGTCGTAGTCGTCGTAATGGATCGGAATCGTTTTTTTCGGCTGGACGATCTGCATCAGGGTCACGCCGTCCTTGCCGTCCATCGTGACCCTGAAGACACCCAGGATGCGCGTGCCGCCCAGGTGCAGCAGGGCGAGGTCGACACCGGGAAACCGCTGGGGGATCGCCTTCAGGTCGTCGTAGATCAACGTATCGCCGCTGACATACATGCGATAGGCCGGGGCCGCCGTGTTCGGGCCGAAGTCGAGGACCGATCCCATCACGGAGGGCAGCAGCGCCTGCATGCCCGCCTTGCCGTGGCGACCCGGAGCCGCCGTGATGCGCAGTCGGGCCTCGCCTTTTTCGATGTCGATCCGGTCCCACGTCGCCAGCCCGAACGTGCGCTGGAAGCCCATGTCCTTGAGCTTGTTCGCCGCCGACTTGGTCGTGATGATGGGAATGTTCTTGTCGAGTTTTTCCTGCACGAGCCTGTCGAAGTGATCCTCGTGCAAGTGCGAGAGCACGACGAGATCAATCGGCGGCAACTGTTCGAGATTCAGGGCGGGATTCGTGAGGCGTTCGGACGTGATGCCGTAGCCGAGGTGCACATGGTCGCCCTTGTGCAGGAAATTGGGATCCGTCAGGATCGTGAAGCCCTGGTAGCGGATCAGCACCGTCGCGGTGCCGATGAACTGGACGGTGCCGTTCGCTGCAGCGGGCGCGCCCGCCGGTGGCAGCCTGAGTGCGAGCGTGGCGGATTCGGGCGCCTTCGTTTGCGCGCTTGCCATCACGCAACCGGACAGGAACATCACCATCATCCACACCACCCGGACCAGCACCATATCGCCTCCTTGCCATTGTCGAGTCAAGACTAGCATGGGGGTTTGCACGAAGGCGTTCGCTAGCCTGCAGTCAACGAAAGGATGGGGGATGGCCTGCCCAGCTGGGTTCGAACCAGCGACCCTCAGCTTAGAAGGCTGATGCTCTATCCAACTGAGCTATGGGCAGTACGGCTTCATAAATGAAAACGGGCCGTCGAGGACAGCCCGTTTGCAAACGGTGGTCGGAGTACAAGGATTCGAACCTTGGACCCCCTGCTCCCAAAGCAGGTGCGCTACCGGGCTGCGCTACACTCCGATTGGAACGATCATACCCCGCCGGACGGGAGGCGTCAATGAAGGGTCCTGCCGCGGCGGATGGTCAGACTTCGAAGCGCGCGGCGATGCGTCTGGCCATTGTCTCGGCCAGTTCGGCGTTCTTCGCCTCGACCATGACACGCACCAGCGGTTCCGTGCCGGACGGGCGGATCAGCACGCGGCCATTGTCGCCCAGCTCGCGCTCGACGTTCTCCTTCTCCGCCACGACGGCCGCGTTCTTCGTCCAGTCCGTACCCGGCTGCACGCGCACATTGATCAGGGTCTGAGGATACAGCGTCAGGTCGCTGCAGCACTCGGCCAGGCCCTGGCCGGAACGCTTGAGCGCGGTCAACACCTGCAGTGCCGACACGATGCCGTCGCCGGTCGTGTGCTTGTCCAGCGCCAGCAGGTGGCCCGAGCCTTCGCCGCCCAGCAGCCAACCGCGGTCCTGCATCATTTCCAGCACGTAGCGGTCGCCGACCTTCGCGCGCGCAAAACCGATGCCCATGTCCTTGAACGCCACTTCGAGTGCCATATTGGTCATCAGGGTGCCGACGGCACCGGCCACCGGACCGGTCGCCATGCGCGCGCGCACCATCACGTACAGCAGCTCGTCGCCGTTGTACAGGCGGCCTTTGGCGTCGCACATGATCAGGCGGTCGGCGTCGCCGTCCAGCGCGATGCCGAGGTCGGCCTCGTGCTCGACCACCGCGGCCGCCATCGCCTTCGGTGCCGTCGCGCCGACGCCGTCGTTGATGTTGAAGCCGTCCGGCTTGGTGCCCAGCTCGATGACTTCGGCGCCCAGTTCATGGAACACGTGCGGCGCAATGTTGTAGGCGGCGCCGTGGGCGCAGTCGACGACGATTTTCAGGCCACGCAGGTCGAGCTCGTTCGGGAACGTGCTCTTGCAGAATTCGATGTAACGGCCCTGCGCGTCGCGCAGGCGCGTGGCGCGGCCCAGCTTTTCCGACGATACGCAGCCCATCGGCTGGTCGATCATCTCCTCGATTTCGAGCTCGACGGCATCAGGCAGCTTGGTGCCATGGCCGGAGAAGAACTTGATGCCGTTGTCCTGGAAAGGATTGTGCGAGGCCGAAATCACGACGCCCGCCTGCAGGCGCAGTGCGCGCGTCAGGTACGCGATGGCCGGGGTCGGCATCGGGCCGGCCAGCATCACGTCGACGCCGGCTGCCGAGAAACCGGCTTCCAACGCCGCTTCCAGCATGTAGCCGGAAATGCGTGTGTCCTTGCCGATCAGGACCGTTGGACGTTCGCTGGTGCCGGCCTTGTCCTTGGCCAGCACCTTGCCGGCGGCATAGCCCAGCCGCATCACGAAGTCAGGGGTGATGGGCGACTTGCCCACCAGGCCGCGTACGCCATCGGTACCGAAATATTTGCGTGCCATTAATTAAATTCTCTTCATCTATTGATTATTCGTAGTGGCCGCTTGCCAGACTTTCAGCGCATCCACCGTCTCTGCCACATCATGGACCCGTACGATCCGGGCGCCCTGCGCTACCGCAGCGAGCGCACCGGCCAGGCTGCCGGCCAGCCGCTGCTCGACGCTGCGGCCCGTCACGGCGCCAATCATCGATTTGCGCGAGAGGCCCGCCAATACGGGCAGGCCCAGTTCGCTTTCCATGCGGTTTATGCTCCGGAGCAAAGCATAATTATGCTCGACACTCTTCCCAAAACCAAATCCGGGATCAATCGTGATACGTTCGCGTGCCACACCCGCCGCCAGCAGCGCATCGATCCGCTCGCGCAGGAAGGCGATCACGTCGGCCACGACGTCGACGTATTCGGGCTGTGCCTGCATGTCCTGCGGGGTGCCCTGCATATGCATTACGCACAGCCCGCAGTCGCTGTCCTTCACGGCCTCGATCGCGCCGGGCGCGCGGAAGCCGTTGATGTCGTTGATCATGTCCGCGCCCGCGATGATCGCCTCGCGCATCACCTCAGGCTTGCAGGTATCGATCGACAGCGGATAGCCGAGTTCGCGCAACGCGTAGATGGCCGGCATGATACGGCGCAGCTCTTCGTCGACGGGGACGCTGGGCGAACCCGGACGCGTGGATTCGCCGCCGATGTCGATGATGTCGACGCCGTCCTTGATCATCTGCTCGGCCCGCTCCACGGCGAATTCGAGGCCCTGGTAGCGGCCGCCGTCGGAAAAGGAATCGGGGGTGACGTTGAGGATGCCCATGACCAGCGGGCGCTGGGCGAGGTTATAGCCGAAACGGCCGCACTGCAGATATTGACGCATGACGAAAACCAACGGAATGAAGAATAAAAAGGCACCCGCTCGGGGTGCCTTTTCGAGGAGAGACCGCGCTGGTCAGGCCGGGGCGGTCGCGTTCGGGGCGACGCCGCTGTCGCTCGGAGGCGTGCGCTTGGTCAGGACGACCGACTTCGGCGGGCGCGGCTCGCGGCCGGCCATGATATCGTTGATCTGGTCGGCGTCGATGGTTTCCCATTCGAGCAGCGCCTTCGTCATCACTTCGACCTTGTCGCGGTTTTCTTCCAGCAGGCGGCGTGCCAGCGTGTACTGCGTGTCGAGGATGTTGCGGATCTCGGCATCGACCTTTTGCTGCGTCGCTTCGGAGATGGTCTTCACGGAGCCGCCGAAGAAGCCTTCGTTCGGATCATCCTCGTAGACCATCACGCCCATGCTTTCCGACATGCCGAAGCGGGTCACCATCGAGCGGGCCAGCTTGGTCGCGCGGGCGAAGTCGTTCGAGGCGCCGGTCGACATCTGGCCGACGAAGATCTCCTCGGCGATACGGCCGCCGAACAGGATCGAGATCTCTTCCAGCATCTTGTCCTTGTAGCCGGACAGGCTGTCGTGCTCCGGCAGCTGCCAGGTCAGGCCGAGGGCATAGCCGCGCGGCATGATCGTGACCTTGTGCACCGGGTCCGCCTTCGGCAGCAACTTGGCGATCACCGCGTGGCCCGACTCGTGGTACGCGGTGTTGCGGCGCTCTTCCTCGCGCATGACCATCGATTTGCGCTCCGGACCCATGAAGATCTTGTCCTTCGCGTCTTCGAAGTCGCTCATCTCGACGAGACGCTTGCTGCGGCGCGCGGCGAACAACGCGGCTTCGTTGACCAGGTTGGCCAGGTCGGCGCCGGAGAAGCCCGGGGTGCCGCGCGCAAGGATGTCGGCCTTCACGTCTGTGCCGATCGGCACTTTACGCATGTGCACATTCAGGATCTGTTCGCGGCCGCGGATGTCCGGCAGGCCCACCATCACCTGGCGGTCGAAACGGCCCGGACGCAGCAGTGCCTTGTCCAGCACGTCGGCACGGTTGGTCGCGGCGATCACGATCACGCCCGACGATGCCTCGAAACCGTCCATCTCGACCAGCAGCTGGTTCAGCGTCTGTTCGCGTTCGTCGTTGCCGCCGCCCATGCCGGCGCCACGATGGCGGCCGACGGCGTCGATCTCGTCGATGAAGATGATGCACGGCGAATGTTTTTTCGCGTTCTCGAACATGTCGCGCACGCGCGACGCACCCACGCCGACGAACATCTCGACGAAGTCCGAACCGGAGATCGAGAAGAACGGGACCTTGGCTTCGCCTGCGATGGCGCGGGCCAGCAGCGTCTTGCCGGTACCCGGGGGGCCAACCATCAGCACGCCGCGCGGGATGCGGCCGCCCAGTTTCTGGAACTTGGTCGGATCCTTCAGGAAGTCGACGATCTCGCCCACTTCTTCCTTCGCTTCGTCGCAGCCGGCGACGTCGGCGAACGTGACGGTGTTGTTCGTCTCGTCCATCATGCGCGCCTTCGACTTGCCGAACGAGAACGCCCCGCCCTTGCCGCCGCCCTGCATCTGGCGCATGAAGAACACCCAGACACCGATCAGGAGCAGCATCGGGAACCAGGAAATGAAGACTTGCTGGAGGAACGACGGTTCCTCGGGCGGCTTGACGTCGAAGCGCACGTTGTTGTCGCGCAGGTCGCCGATCAGGCCGCGGTCGAGCATGGTCGCGGTGGTGCGGACCTTGGTGTCGTCGGTGCGGGTCGCGGTGATGCTCGAACCTTCGATCACGACGTCCTTGATGCGTTTCGCCTTGACGTCATCGAGCAGCTCGGAATAAGCAATGGTCTTGCTGCCGCCCGCGACGCTGTGGTTGTCGAACTGCTTGAACAGCATGAACAACAGCAGCGCGACGACCACCCAGATGGCGGATTTGGAAAACATATTATTCACGAAGACTCCTCTGATGCGAACGCATCTTTTCCCATTTTTTCAAAGGCAGATTTTACCGCAATAAGCAGCCCGTGCCACGCACGACCGCCATAGTGCCTATGCTCCACTATAGCCGGTTTTTATTTCCGTTGCGCAGCCATCATGTACATAGACGTGGCTGTCCTTTGCTGATGTGCGGTTGTACCGCAGGAAATCAAGGGCGTTTCCGTCGAATTTCGCAATTTCAGGCGGCCGGATTTTTCAGCCCACGCCCCAGCAGGAAAATTTCCGAGGATTTGTCGCGGCTGGCCTTCGGTTTGATCTGTTTGACGACCTTGAATTCGGTGCGGAACTTCTCCAGGATCTGGGTAAATCCCATGTCCTTGAAGCATTTCACCAACAATGCCCCTGAAGGTTTGAGGTGCATTTGAGAGAACTCAATAGCGAGATCGATCAAATCCTCCATGCGCGCTGCATCTGCGGACGGAATACCGGAGAGATTCGGCGCCATGTCGGACAGCACGAGGTCGGCCATGCGACCTTCGAGGACGCCCGCCAGCTCGTCGAGCACCTCCTGCTCGCGGAAATCGCCCTGGATGAAATGCATGTCGGCGATCGGCTCCATCGGCAGGATGTCGAGGCCGATCATCGTGCCCTTGATGCCGCCCTCCTCGCCGCCGGCCAGCTTGCGCCGCGTGTACTGACCCCAGCTGCCCGGCGTGCAGCCGAGGTCGACGATCACCTGGCCCGCCTTGATGAGCTTTTCGCTTTCGTCGATTTCCTTCAGCTTGTAGGCCGCACGGGCCCGGTAGCCCTCTTTCTGTGCCAATTTGACATAGGGATCGTTGATGTGATCGTGAATCCAGTTTTTATTGAATTTGTTCTTGGCCATTCGCGTAAAATACTGCTTTTAATAGGTATCTCAAAATAACATCATGATCAAACTTACACCGGTCGAGCGTGCAGCGCTGCGTGCGGAAGCCCACGGACTCAATCCTGTCGTCATGATCGGCGCTGACGGCCTGACCGAGGCCGTCATGAAGGAAATCTCGTCCAGCCTCGACGCACACGGCCTCATCAAGGTACGCGTGTTCGGCGACGACCGCGAAGAGCGCATCGCGATCTACGAACGCATCTGCGCGGAACTCGACGCCGCGCCGGTCCAGCACATCGGCAAGCTGCTCGTGCTGTACCGCCCGAAGAAGGACGACGTCAAGGAACGTTCGGCCAAGTCCGGCAAGGGCCTGCGCGAAGTCACCATCGTCAAGCCGAGCCCGAGCGGCACCAAGAAGCCGACCGTGACCAAGGTCCTGCTAAAAGGCAACGAGCGCGTCACGCAAGGCGGCAACATCAAACGGGCCAAGCCACGTCAGGCCAGCACCAAGAAGACGGCCCTGAAATAAGCCGTGTTCACCAAAAATTAACCGGGGCCGCTACCCCGGTTTTTTTATGCCTCAGCGGGCCTTCACGACAAGAAGCGCGCCAAGGATGCTCTCGGCCAGGTACAACACCTGCGAGACCCCGTGCAGCGCCGCGAACGTGCCCCACTGCGGCGACGCCCGCACACCGGCCGGCCCGGCCGCTGCGCGGATCGCCGCCATCATCGGCTGCAGGCCCAGGTAGACGACGAGGCTGCATGCCAGCATGCCGGCGATCAGCGCATACAGCCAGCGCTTGCGCCGCGCGTCCACATCCGCCGCACGCGACGTCAGCAGCGCCAGCAGCACGGCCAACGCGATCGCCAGCCAGGCCGAGCGCGTCAGCATGACGCCGACGACGTTGCCCGCCTGCGTGCTGTCGAGCACGGCGAACGCGCTCGGCGCGGCCAGGTAGCTGACGGCCCAGATACTGCCGGCCCACAGGGCGGCCAGCAGCAGGCGCGCGTTGGCGAGCATCGTGGCGGAATTAAACGTAGCGGACTTCCAGGATTTCGTATTCGCGCGGGCCGGACGGCGCCTGCACTTCGACCACGTCGCCGGCGTATTTGCCGATCAGCGCGCGCGCGATCGGCGAGGTGACGGAGACCTTGTTCTCCTTGAGGTCGGCTTCGTCGATGCCGACGATCTGGTAGGTGACCTTCTGGCCGTTGTCGAGGTCCTCGAGGTCGACGGTCGAAGCGAACACGACGCGGCCTTCCGCATCCAGCGTGGACGGGTCGATGATCTGCGCGGTGGACAGCTTCTGCTCCAGCTCGGCGATTCGGCCTTCGACGAAGGCCTGGCGCTCCTTGGCGGCGTCGTATTCGGCGTTTTCCGACAGGTCGCCGTGCGAGCGCGCCTCGGCGATCGCATCGATCACGTTGCGGCGTTCCTTGGTCTTGAGCTGGTGCAGCTCTTCCTTCAACTTCTCGGCGCCGAATTTGGTCAATGGAGTGTTCATCGTATTCTGTTCTCAGTGTTTGCGGACGTACCAAGTGAAAACCACAGAGCCGCACGGCGCAAGCCGCGCGAACTCTGTGGTCTTAGGTACTGCTAAGCGGTGGTGCTATGTTACCGCATCGCCGCTTAGTTTAAGGTTTTATGCAGGCCTTGTAAATCGTACACCCGCAGTTCGTCCAGGTGACGCATGCCCTGCACGGCCGCCTCGGCGCCGGCGATGGTCGTGTAGGTGACCACGCGCGCCTGCAGTGCCGACGTACGGATCGTACGCGAGTCGGCGATGGCGCTGCGCTTCTCTTCGACCGTGTTCACCACCATCGCGATCTCGTGGTTCTTGATCATGTCGACGATGTGCGGACGGCCTTCGATCACCTTGTTGACCGGAGTGACCGGGATGCCGGCGGCGGCGATGACGGCCGCGGTGCCCTTCGTCGCGACGAGCGAGAAGCCCAGTTCGACGAGGTCGCGCGCCACTTTCACGGTGCGCGGCTTGTCCGAGCCCTTCACGGACAGGAACACGCGGCCGGTCTCCGGCAGGATGATGCCGGCCGCCAGCTGCGACTTGACGAACGCTTCGCCGAACGTCATGCCCACGCCCATCACTTCGCCCGTCGACTTCATCTCCGGGCCGAGGATCGTGTCGACGCCCGGGAACTTCACGAACGGGAACACGGCTTCCTTGACGCTATAGAACGGCGGCACGATCTCTTTCGTGACGCCCTGCTGTGCGAGCGTCTGGCCGACCATGCAGCGTGCGGCGATCTTCGCCAGCTGCAGGCCCGTCGCCTTCGACACGAACGGCACGGTACGCGAGGCGCGCGGGTTCACTTCCAGCACATACACGGTGTCCACGGTCTGGCCGTCGACTTCCGACTGCTGGATCGCGAACTGCACGTTCATCAGGCCGACGACGTTCAGCGCCTTCGCCATCAGCGAGGTCTGGCGCTTCAGTTCATCGATGGTGGCCTGGGCCAGCGAGTACGGCGGCAGCGAGCACGCGGAGTCGCCCGAGTGCACGCCGGCCTGCTCGATGTGTTCCATCACGCCGCCGATGAAGGTCGTCTCGCCGTCCGAGATGCAGTCGACGTCGACTTCGATCGCGTCGTTCAGGAAGCGGTCCAGCAGCACCGGCGAATCGTTCGACACCTTCACGGCCTCGCGCATGTAGCGTTCGAGGTCGCGCTGCTCGTGGACGATCTCCATCGCGCGGCCGCCCAGCACGTACGACGGACGCACGACGAGCGGGTAGCCGATCTCGGACGCCAGCGCCAGCGCTTCGGCTTCCGTGCGCGCGGTGCGGTTCGGCGGCTGGCGCAGGCCCAGGTCCTGCAGCAGCTTCTGGAAGCGCTCGCGGTCTTCGGCCGCGTCGATCATGTCCGGCGACGTGCCGATGATCGGGACGCCGTTCTTTTCCAGGTCCAGCGCGAGCTTCAGCGGGGTCTGGCCGCCGTACTGGACGATCACGCCTTCCGGCTTTTCCAGGTCGACGATTTCGAGCACGTCTTCCAGGGTCAGCGATTCGAAGTAGAGGCGGTCGGACGTGTCGTAGTCGGTCGACACGGTCTCCGGGTTGCAGTTGACCATGATGGTCTCGTAGCCGTCTTCGCGCATCGCGAGGGCCGCGTGCACGCAGCAGTAGTCGAACTCGATGCCCTGGCCGATGCGGTTCGGGCCACCGCCCAGCACCATGATCTTCTTCTTGTCGGTCGGATTCGACTCGCATTCCTCGTCGTACGTCGAGTACATGTACGCGGTATTGGTCGCGAATTCGGCGGCGCAGGTGTCGACGCGCTTGTAGACCGGACGGATGCCGAACTCGTGGCGCTTGGCGCGCACGGCTTCCGGCGTCGTCTGCATCAGGAACGCGAGGCGGCGGTCGGAGAAGCCCTTCTGCTTCAGTTTATACAGCGTCGGCTTGTCGAGGCTGTCCAGCTTCTGGTGATCCAGCCACAGTTCGATGTCGACGATTTCCTTGATCTGGATGAGGAACCACGGATCGATCTTGGTGAGGTTGTGCACCTCTTCCAGCGTGAAACCCTGCGCGAACGCGTCGCCCACGTACCAGATGCGCTCCGGACCCGGCTCGCCCAGTTCTTCCTCGATCTTTTCGCGGTCGCGGGTCTTTTCGTTCAGGCCGTCGACGCCGACTTCCAGGCCGCGCAGCGCTTTCTGGAACGATTCCTGGAACGTGCGGCCGATCGCCATCACTTCGCCGACGGACTTCATCTGCGTCGTCAGGTGCTTGTCGGCGGTCGGGAATTTCTCGAACGTGAAGCGCGGGATCTTCGTCACGACGTAGTCGATCGACGGCTCGAACGAGGCCGGGGTCGCGCCGCCGGTGATCTCGTTGCGCAGCTCATCCAGCGTGAACCCTACCGCCAATTTCGCTGCAACTTTGGCAATGGGGAAGCCGGTGGCCTTCGATGCCAAAGCGGACGAACGCGACACGCGCGGGTTCATCTCGATGACGATCATGCGGCCGTCCTTCGGGTTGATCGAGAACTGCACGTTCGAGCCGCCCGTGTCGACGCCGATTTCGCGCAGCACGTTGATCGACGCGTTGCGCATGATCTGGTATTCCTTGTCCGTCAGCGTCTGCGCCGGCGCGACCGTGATCGAGTCGCCCGTGTGCACGCCCATCGGATCGAGGTTCTCGATCGAGCAAATGATGATGCAGTTGTCCTTCTTGTCGCGCACGACTTCCATCTCGTACTCTTTCCAGCCGAGCAGCGATTCTTCGATCAGCAGTTCGGAGGTCGGCGACGCTTCCAGGCCGCGCTTGCAGATCGCTTCGAATTCTTCTTCGTTGTAAGCGATGCCGCCGCCCGAGCCGCCCATCGTGAACGACGGACGGATGATGGTCGGGAAGCCCAGTTCGCGCTGCACGGTGCGCGCTTCGTCCATCGAGTGGGCGATGCCGGAACGGGCCGAACCCAGGCCGATCTTGGTCATCGCTTCCTTGAACTTGAAGCGGTCCTCGGCCTTGTCGATGGCTTCCGGCGTCGCGCCGATCAGTTCGACCTTGTACTTGTCGAGGACGCCGTGGCGGTGCAGGTCCAGCGCGCAGTTCAGCGCGGTCTGGCCGCCCATCGTCGGCAGGATCGCGTCCGGACGCTCCTTGTCGATGATGCGCTCGACGGCCTTCCACGTGATCGGCTCGATGTAGGTGACGTCGGCCGTTTCCGGGTCCGTCATGATGGTCGCCGGGTTCGAGTTGACCAGGATGACCTTGTAGCCTTCTTCGCGCAGCGCCTTGCAGGCCTGGGCGCCGGAGTAGTCGAATTCGACCGCCTGGCCGATGACGATCGGGCCCGCGCCGATGATCAGGATGCTTTTGATGTCAGTACGTTTTGGCATTTATTTCTTCTCACTTGCTGGCGTGGGCTTGCATCTTGCTGATGAAACGGTCGAACAGGTAGGCGACGTCCGTCGGGCCGGGCGACGCTTCCGGGTGGCCCTGGAAGCAGAACGCCGGCTTGTCGGTGCGCTCGAAGCCCTGCAGCGAGCCGTCGAACAGCGACACGTGGGTCACGCGGCAGTTGGCCGGCAGCGTCGCGGCATCGACTGCGAAGCCGTGGTTCTGCGACGTGATCATGACCTGCTTCGAATCCAGGTCCTGCACCGGGTGGTTGGCGCCGTGGTGGCCGAACTTCATCTTGACGGTCTTCGCGCCCGAGGCCAGCGCCATGATCTGGTGGCCGAGGCAGATGCCGAACGTCGGGATGCCCGAGTCGATCACTTTCTTCGTCGCGGCGATCGCGTAGTCGCACGCGGCCGGGTCGCCCGGACCATTGGCGAGGAAGATGCCGTCCGGATTCAGAGCCAGCGCTTCTTCCGCGGTGGCTTGCGCCGGCAGCACGGTGATCTTGCAGCCGCGCTCGGCCAGCATGCGCAGGATGTTGCGCTTGACGCCGTAGTCGAAGGCGACGACGTGGAACTGCGGGTTCTCCTGCTTGCCGTAGCCCTCGCCCAGCTTCCATTCGGTCTGGTCGAACGTGTACGGTTCCTTGACGGAGACGACCTTCGCCAGGTCCATGCCGTTCAGGCCCGGGAACGAGCGCGCCAGTTCCAGCGCCTGCGCTTCCGACGGCTCATTGCCCTGCGTGCCGGTCAGGATCGCGCCGTTCTGGGCGCCCTTCTCGCGCAGGATGCGGGTCAGCTTGCGGGTGTCGATGCCGGCGATGGCGACGACGTTTTCCTGCTTCAGGTAGTCCGACAGCGATTGGGTGGAGCGGAAATTCGAGGCCAGCAGCGGCAGGTCACGGATGATCAGGCCGGCGGCGTGGACTTTCGAGGCTTCGACGTCTTCGGCGTTGATGCCGTAGTTGCCGATATGGGGGTACGTCAGCGTGACGATCTGACGCGAATAGCTGGGGTCGGTCAGGATTTCCTGGTACCCGGTGATGGCGGTATTGAATACCACTTCACCGATGGTGTGACCGGCGGCGCCGATCGAATATCCTTTGAAAATGGTTCCGTCTGCCAGAGCGAGGATGGCTGGAACGGCTGGGCCAGAAAAAAATGGCGGCAAGGGCAACTCCCGATAAAGTCGCCGTAGGCTGCGCCACGTCAGACCGGCCTGAACAGGGTGTGGGCATGCATCTCGCCCAGTGTTACAGGTCGCTAGATAGAGGTATGTGTGGGGTAGTCGCTACGGCAGATAAGTGATGGCTAAACCTCTGAATTATAGCGCGATTTATATCGGCCGGCAATCGCCCGCCCTACGTTTTTCCTCTAAATACCCTGCAGAAAAAAAATCGGCGGGCGGGCGCGACGATCTGTCGCACCACGCCCGCCGACTTGACGTAAACGTAAATTACAGGCCCAGCGCGGCGATACCGGCCTTGGCGATCTGCGCGTCTTCCGCCGATTTCACGCCCGACACGCCCACGGCGCCGACGACGTCGCCGTTGACGACGATGGGCACGCCGCCTTCCAGCATGCCGTCCAGTTCCGGCGCGCGGGCGAACGACACGCGGCCGTTGTTGATCATGTCCTCGTAGATCTTCGACTCACGACGGCCCAGCGCGGCCGTCCTGGCCTTGGCCGGGGCGATGTGGGCCGATACCGGGGCGGCGCCGTCCAGGCGCTGCAGCCACAGCGGGTGGCCGCCGTCGTCGCAGATGGCGATGACGACTTTCCAGCCGTTAGCGACCGCTTCGGCTTCGGCGCCGGCGGCGATCTTCTTGATGTCTTCGAGGGTAAGGACGGGCTTGGTTTGCATCTTGAGTCTTTCTTTCGTGTGGCGTTACAAAAAAGGTCTGCGATCAGCGCGCGGCCGACAGCGGGGCCGGCGTGCCCTGTTTGGCCTTCAGCCTGGCCTTGAGGTCGGCCATGACGCCGGCCGCGGCCTGCTCGCCGGCCAGCACGGCCAGGTTGCGGCCGGTGAAGTCGGCGCTGCCCATCGTGCCCAGCGCGGGCGTGATGACGACGTCGGCATCCTTCAGCTCGTACTGGTTCAGGCGCTGGCCCATGATGGTGAAGGTCTGCATCAGCACGTCCACGGAACTCGCGGTGGCCTGCGCCTCGGTCGCACTGGAGATATTAACCGCGATGATGAATTCGGCGCCCATTTCCTTCGCGAAGCGAACGGGCACGGGGGCGACGAGGCCGCCGTCGACGTAGCTGCGGCCGCTGATCACGACCGGCTGGAACACGCCGGGCACCGACGACGACGCGCGCACGGCCATGCCGGTGTTACCACGGCGGAACAGGATCGGCTTGCCCGTCTTCAGGTCCGTGGCGACGGCGCCGAATGGAATCTTGAGCTTTTCGATCGGCTGGTTGTGCACGGCCTTGTTCACATAGGTCTGCAGCGCCTCCCCTTTCAGCACGCCGGGGGCCTTGCTGAAGAACGGGATGGCCCAGTCGGAGATCGTCGTCTCGTCCATGTCGAGGGCGATCTTCTGCAGCTGGAATCCGTTGTAGCCGGACGCGTACAGCGCGCCGACGACGGAACCGGCACTCGTGCCGACGACGATGTCGGGCACGATGCCCTGGGCTTCCAGGGCCTTGATCACGCCGATGTGGGCGAAGCCGCGCGCGGCGCCGCCGCCGAGGGCGAGCGCGATTTTCACGTGACGCAGCGGGACGGGGCTCGGCGTGGCGGCCACCGGCGCGGCCGGCTGGGTGGGCGTGGAGCCGCAGCCCGCGAGCAGTGCCGCGGCACCGAGCGTGGCGAGAAGGGAACGTCGGGAAAAGGTCATCCCGAGATTGTAACCCGATCCCGCCCGTTTGCCGGCCCCGTTTAAGCGCCCCGTAAGATGATGATCTGCCAGCTAACCCGGCAGCGACGTATTCGGCAGCGTGGCCGTAAACACGCTGCCCTTGCCCGGCGTGGACCGGATCGCGAGCTTGCCGCCGTGGCGCAGCAGCACGTGCTTGACGATGGCGAGACCGAGGCCCGTGCCCTGCGTCTCGCGCGAGCGGCTCTTGTCGACGCGGTAGAAACGCTCCGTCAGGCGCGAGATGTGCTGCTCGTCGATGCCGATGCCGTTGTCGATCACTTCGAAACGCAGGTCGTTCGGGCCGCGCAGCCAGCGCAGTTCGATCCGGCCGCCCGCCGGCGTATAGCGCACGGCGTTGCTGGCCAGGTTGCCGAACGCGCTGCGCAGCTCTTCGCTGCTGCCCATCACGTCCGGACCGTCGACGGCGAAGTCGATCTCGTGGCGGCCGTTCGACAGCGCGCGCGCGTCGTTCGCCACCTGCGCGACGAGGGCGCGCACATCCACGCGCTCGCGCTTCAGGGGATACTCGTCCGATTCGAGGCGCGACAAGGTGAGCATGTCCTCGATCAGCCGCTGCATGCGCTGCGCCTGTTCCGTCATCAGCATCAGGTGCGCGGTGCGCGTCTTCTCGTCCAGGCCAGGGTCGGCGAGCGCGATCTCGAGGAAGCCGACGATCACCGTCAGCGGCGTGCGCAGCTCGTGCGATGCGTTGGCGATGAAGTCGCGGCGCATCGCTTCGATGCGTTCCGTCTCGGTGGCGTCGTGGGTCACGAGGATTTGCCGGCGGTTCTCGAACGGGATGATCTGCACGATCAGCTTGCGGCCGCGGATCGACAGGGTGAGCGGCTGTTCGTAGCGGCCAAGGATCAGGTAGTCGATGAATTCCGGATGGCGGATCAGGTTGGTCACGCGCCGGCCCTTGTCCTGTTCCAGCGTGAGGCCCAGGTGGTGCTCGGCCGCCGGGTTGCACCATTCGAGGAACAGGACGTCGTCCATGATCGCCACGCCTTCCGGCAGCAGATGCATGGCCTGGCGGAAGCGCGCGAGCCATTCCGTCAGCTCGTCGCGGTTGCGTTCGTCGTCGCGGCGGAGGCGGTACAACCGGGCGAAGACGTCCGTCCACGCGCCCCACCCGTCCGGCAGCTTCGTGCTCTGCGGGTCGTCGAGCCACTCGCCCAGCTTGTGCAAATAGGCCAGTTGGGAAATCAGCAGGCCGAGCGTGATGAGCAGCGCGAGCGCCAGCCCGGAGACAGGACCCAGCAGCCACCACGCGATGCCGGCGACCGCGAGCATCAGGGCCAGGCGCAGCAGCGCCGGGACCCAGAACATGACGCGAGGATTCAAGCGGACGACCTTTCTATTTTTCTTTCTCGCTCAGCATGTAGCCCACGCTGCGCACGGTCTTGATCAGCTTTTCCGCTTCCTTCAACGCCTTGCGCAGGCGGAGGACGTGGACGTCCACCGTGCGTTCCTCGACGGCCGCGGCGTCGCCCCACACCTTGTCGAGCAGCTGGCTGCGCGAAAACACGCGCTCGCGGTGCGCCATCAGGAATTTCAGCAGGCGGTATTCGGCGTTCCCCATATCGAGCTGGCGGCCGTCCAGGGTGACCGTGCAGCTGGCCGGATCGAGCATGACCGGACCGGCCGACAGCGGCGCCTCTGCCAGGTGCGGGCTCTTGCGGCGCAGCAGCGCTTTCGAGCGGGCCACCAGTTCGCGCGGCGAGAACGGCTTCGTCACGTAGTCGTCGGCGCCGGTATTGAGCCCCGCGATCTTGTCCTCTTCCATGCTCTTCGCCGTCAGCATGATGACGGGGATGTCCTGGAAATCGCGGTCGCCGCGCAGGCGCGACAGCAGGCGCAGGCCGCTCTGGTCGGGCAGCATCCAGTCCAGCAGCAGCAGGTCGGGCCTGCCGTGCACGATCGAATCCCAGGCCGACGCCACGTTCGCGGCCGTGCGGATATCCCAGCCCGTCTCGCGCAGCGAATAGCTCACCAGTTCGACGATCGCCGGCTCATCTTCGACAATCAGGACGCTCGTGTTGGCCGCCATCGATCACCCTTCTCCGCCGGCCGCGACGGCTTGCGGTTTGCTATGACGAATATCCCTGCCCTCGACCACGTAGATCACGTACTCGGCGATGTTCTTCGCGTGGTCGCCGATGCGCTCGATCGCCTTCGCGACCCACAATACGTCCAGCGCCGACGAGATCGTGCGCGGGTCTTCCATCATGAACGTGATCGTACTGCGCATGATGGTGCGGAACTCGTGGTCGATGACGTCGTCCTGGGCGATGATCTGTACGGCCGCCTTGCCGTCCAGGCGCGCGAACGCATCCAGCGCGTCGTGCAGCATGTCGGCCGTGGCGCGCGAGATCGTGCGCACCGTCTCGTAGTGGTTGAAGCTGACCATGCCGCGCTCGTGCAGGCTCTTGGCCGTGCGGGCGATCTTGGCGGCCTCGTCGCCGATGCGCTCGAGGTCCGTGATCACCTTGATCGTCGCCATGATCGTACGCAGGTCGTTGGCGGCCGGCTGGCGGCGCACGATCAGGTGGCTGCAGGCGTCGTCCAGCTGCACTTCGAGCTGGTTGACGGCGTGGTCGTCCGCCACGACCTTGTCGGCCTGCTCGGTGTTGCCGACGCGGAACGCATTCACCGCCTCGTCGAACTGCGTTTCCACCATGCCGCCCATGAGCAGCACTTTCGACCGGATCGCTTCCAGTTCCTGGTCGTACTGCTTGGAAGAGTGCTCGCCTACCATGTGTTCATCCTGTTCAATAATGTAATCTTACCGCATCAACCGAAACGGCCGGTAATGTAATCCTGGGTCTCTTTACGCACAGGGTTCAGGAACAGCTGGTCGGTCTCGCCGAATTCCACCAGTTCGCCCAGGTACATGTACGCCGTGTAGTCCGAGCAGCGCGCGGCCTGCTGCATGTTGTGCGTGACGATGGCGATCGTGTAGTCGCCCTTCAGTTCGCTGATCAGTTCCTCGATCTTCGACGTCGAGATCGGGTCCAGCGCGGAGGTCGGCTCGTCCAGCAGCAGCACGTCCGGCTTCACCGCGACGCCGCGCGCGATGCACAGGCGCTGCTGCTGGCCGCCGGACAGCGACAGGCCGCTCTTGTTCAGCTTGTCCTTCACTTCGGTCCACAGCGCGGCCTTCTTCAGCGCCCATTCCACGCGCTCGTCCATCTCGCCCTTGGACAGGTCTTCGTACAGGCGCACGCCGAACGCGATGTTGTCGTAGATGGACATCGGGAACGGCGTCGGCTTCTGGAACACCATGCCGATCTTCGCGCGCAGCATGTTCACGTCGACGCCGGGCTCCAGGATATTCCGGCCGCGGTACCGGATGGCGCCCTCGGCACGCTGGCCCGGGTACAGGTCGTACATGCGGTTCAGCGTGCGCAGCAAGGTCGACTTGCCGCAGCCCGACGGGCCGATGAATGCCGTGACCTGCTTGTCGTGGACGTCCAGGCTGACGTTCTTCAGGCTCTTCGTCTTACCGTAATAAAAGTCCAGGCCGGAGATCTCGATCGTCTTGGTCTTCGGCTTGGCGTTGGTCGCCGGCGGCGTCGGGGTGGACAGGGTCTGGGTCATCATGGGATCTAGGGTCTTCGTCGATTTATTGCGGGTTCTTTTGGCGGAACAGGGTCCGCGACAGGATATTCAGGAGCAGCACGCTGAACGTCACCAGCAGCGCCGCACCCCAGGCGAGGCTGCGCCAGTCTTCGTACGAGCTCATCGCGAAAAGGTAGATCGCCACCGGCAGGTTGGCCATCGGCTGTTTCATGTCGAGGCTGAAGAACTGGTTGTTCAGCGCGGTGAACAGCAGCGGCGCCGTCTCGCCGGCGATACGGGCCACGGCCAGCAGCACGCCGGTCACGACGCCCGCCTTCACGGCGCGCAGGCGCACCATCATCGCCACTTTCCAGCGCGGCGCGCCCAGCGCGAACGCCGCTTCCAGCAGGCTGTTCGGCACCAGGTGCAGCATGTTGTCGGTCGTGCGGACGACGACCGGGATCGCGATCAGCGACAGTGCGATCGTGCCCGCATAGCCGGAGAAATGCCCGAAGCGCGCCACGCACAGGGCGTACACGAACAGGCCGACCACGATCGATGGTGCCGACAGCATGATGTCCGTGACGAAGCGCGTGACGGCGGCGAACTTGTTGTTCTGGCCGTACTCGGCGAGATAGATGCCGGCCAGGATGCCGACCGGCGTCGAGATCGCCGTGGACAGGCCCACCATCATGAGGCTGCCGACGATCGCGTTGCGCACACCGCCCGGGCTGCCCGGCGCCGGCGTGTCCATCGTGAACAGCGTGTGCGACAGTGCGCCGAAGCCATTGACCAGCAGGGTCTCCAGGATCCACAGCAGGAAGCCGAGGCCGATAGCCATCGCCATCACGGACAGCGCGATGCCGATGCGGTGCGACAGGAGGCGGCGGCGATACACCGAATTGACAGGAGAATTAACTGCGGCATCCATTACTTCACCCCTTCCTTGCGGGACATCCCGACGAGCATCAATTTGGCGGCCGACAGCACGATGAACGTGATGGCGAACAGGATCAGGCCCAGCGCGAACAGCGAGGACACGTGCAATTGCGAGCTGGCTTCGGCGAATTCATTGGCCAGCGTCGAGGAAATCGAATTACCCGGCGCGAACAGCGACAGCTTGATGTCGTTGGCGTTGCCGATGACGAACGTGACGGCCATCGTCTCGCCCAGCGCGCGGCCCAGGCCCAGCATCACGCCGCCGACGACGCCGGCGCGGGTGTACGGCAGCACGATCTTGCGCACGACTTCCCATTTGGTGCAGCCGAGGCCGTAAGCGGATTCCTTCAGCACGGCCGGCACGATCTCGAACACGTCGCGCATGACGGAGGCGATGAACGGGATGATCATCACGGCAAGAATGATCCCGGCGGTCAGGAGGCCCAGGCCCATCGTCGGGCCCTGGAAGAACGGGCCGATGAACGGCAGCACGCCCAGCGTCTTTTTCAGGAACGGCTGGATGGTGTCGCCGAACAGCGGCGCGAACACGAACAGGCCCCACATGCCGTAGATGATCGACGGCACGCCGGCCAGCAGTTCGACGGCCATGCCCATCGGGCGGCGCAGCCAGGCCGGGCAGATCTCGGTGAGGAACAGCGCGATGCCGAAGCTGATGGGAAAAGCGACGAGCAGCGCGATGATCGACGTGACCAGCGTGCCCGTGATGGCGATCAGCGCGCCGAATTTGTCGTTGACGGGATCCCACTCGTTGGTGATGAGGAAGGATGCGCCGAATTCGCGGAACGCAGGCGCCGCGCCGATCGCCAGGGAAATGATGATGCCCACGAGGACGATCAGGACGCTGGCGGCGAACAACAGGGTCACCTTGTGGAAGATGAAGTCCTGGATGCGCTGCACGCGCATGGTATTGCGCAGTGCGACGTTGCGGGCTTCTTCCTGCAACGCGGCCTGGCCGGCCTCGTCGGCGGCGAGCGCGGGGTGTGCGTTCATGTGTTTGTCCAATTTATTACCTAGAAGCAAAAACGCGTTACTCCCACCTGCCCGACCTCGCGCCGGGAGGTGGGAGCGACGCTACCCACGCAGGGTTTGCTCACCTTGGGTTTGCCCGATTACCAGATCGCCTTGCCCGAACCGTCTTTCAGGTTGTTCTTCCAGGCGGCTTCCACCAGCTTGGTGACGGACTCCGGCATCGGCACGTAGTCCAGCTCGTTGGCGGCGGCGGTGCCGCTCTTGAAGGCGTAGTCGAAGAACTTCAGGACTTCCTTGCCCTTGGCGCCGTCGGCCTGCGACTTGTGAACGATGGCGTACGTCACGCCGGTGATCGGCCATGCGTTCTTGCCCGGCTGGTCGGTCAGGACGACGCCGAAGCCCGGTGCCTTGATCCAGTCCGCGTTGGCGGCGGCGGCCTTGAAGTTGTCGTCGTCCGGCTGCAGGAAGTTGCCGTCGCGGTTCTTCAGCTGGGTGTGGGCCAGCTTGTTCTTCTTGGCATATGCCCACTCGACGTAGCCGATCGAGCCCTTGATGCGCTGGACGTTGGCGGCGACGCCGTCATTGCCCTTGCCGCCCACGCCGACAGCCCATTTCACGGCGGTGCCTGCACCGATCTTCGCCTTGAAATCCGGATTGGTCTGCGACAGGAAATTCGTGAACAGGAACGAGGTGCCCGAACCGTCTGCGCGGTGCACGACGGTGATGTCTTCGGCCGGCAGCTTCACGCCCGGGTTCAGGGCGGCGATCGCCTGGTCGTTCCACTTGGTGATCTTGCCCAGGTAGATGTCGGCGATGACCGGACCGGTCAGTTTCAGCTGGCCCGGCGCCACGCCGTCCAGGTTGACGATGGCGACGACGCCACCCATGATGGTCGGGAACTGCATCAGGCCCGCTTCGTTCAGCTCTTCGACCGGCAGCGGCATGTCCGATGCGCCGAAGTCGACGGTCTTGGCCTTGATCTGCTTGATGCCGGCGCCCGAGCCGATCGATTGGTAGTTCAGGCCATTGCCGCTGGTCTTCTTGTACATCTCCGCCCATTTCGCGTAGATCGGGTAGGCGAAGGTGGAACCAGCACCGGTGATGTCGGCGGCCAGGGTCGCGGTGCTCGCGAACGCGGCGGTGGTGCCGATGATGATGGTTGCCAGCAGTTGCTTCATGCGCATATCAAGGTCCTTTGGTTAGGTGTGACACGGTTGATGCTGCGCAGTGTAGTGAGCAAATATGACGGCTTTATGACATGGCCAACCTGGCCATATGACATGCGGGATGCATCATGTGACGGCCCGAAAAAACATGTCACACAGCCCTGCGTGCCTTGTCACAATGTGCGGCTCCACCCTCTCCCACCGTCGAGAAAAGTGTCTTGTAAATACTTTTTCTTATGCTAATTTGAAAGTGTTTATGCAGTATGGAGGAGTAGTCCTACAATCTCGAATGACAGATGAGGGGGGAGCGCTCAACGGCGTTCGAACGGTATGTTATTCATTACAGGGATGCTGACCGGGATGGTTGTCCTCGTGCTGTATGGGGTGATTTCCGAAGGCATCGGGTGTTCACAAAAGTTGCACGACCGCTATCACGAATAGCATTGGGGGCCGCAGAGGTCTCATCAAAGAAAAAGCGGCGGGGCCCAAGGCCCCCCCCGCTTTTCTTGTCAACCGGCCTATGAATCAGCGCAGGAAGCGTGACACCTGGCTCATCGCCGCCAGGTCCAGGTTCATGAACTGCAACCCGGCCTTGAATTCACCGTTACTGAAAATACAATACATCACCTTCACGCGCGCATGCAGGGGGAACGGCGTGCCGTCGACGAGCAGGTCGAAGCCGACCTGGCCCGTCTGCCCCGCCTGCAGCGGATGCGGCACGGTAATGCTGACGCCATTGGCGCCGATGTCGGATGTACGTCCCTGGACGGGGGCCTGGCCCTCCATCGCCAGGACGGCCCGCACCTTCAGGATCTTGCGTGCGGATTGCCTCTGATCTATTGCCACGATTAACCTGTGAGCCTTTTAAAAACGAGGTGGCATTATAGGTGCAAACGATAACCTTGCGTGTTACCGCTATTTAAGTTACGGCGATCAGTCGAGCTCGCGCAGCTTGCTGAATGCTTCATCGATCCGCTCGACGGCCACGATGGTCATTCCCTCGATCTTTTGCTTCGGCACATTGGCTTTCGGGATCACGGCGACGGAAAAGCCCAGCTTCGCCGCCTCGCGCAAACGCTCCTGCCCGCGCGGGGCGGGGCGGATCTCGCCGGCCAGACCCACCTCGCCGAACACGACGAGGCCGCGCGGCAGCGGCTTGTTGCGCATCGACGAATTGATCGCCAGCAGGACGGCCAGGTCGGCCGCCGGCTCCGTGATCTTGACGCCGCCCACCGCATTGATGAATACGTCCTGGTCGAACGCGGCGATGCCGGCATGGCGGTGCAGCACCGCGAGCAGCATCGCGAGGCGGTTCTGCTCGAGGCCGACGGACAGCCGGCGCGCGTTCGGCAAATGACTCGCGTCGACGAGCGCCTGCACTTCGACCAGCAGCGGCCGGGTACCCTCCTGCGTCACCATCACGCAGGAACCGGGCACCTGGTTGTCGTGTTGCGACAGGAATAGTGCGGACGGGTTCGACACGCCTTTCAGTCCCTTTTCCGTCATCGCGAACACGCCCAGCTCGTTGACGGCGCCGAAACGGTTCTTGATGGCACGCACGAGACGGAAGCTGGACTGCGTATCGCCTTCGAAATACAGCACGGTGTCGACGATGTGCTCCAGCACGCGCGGCCCCGCGAGCGCGCCCTCCTTCGTCACGTGGCCGACGAGGATGATCGTCACGCCCGTCTGCTTGGCCACCCGCGTGAGCTGCGCCGCGCATTCGCGCACCTGCGAGACGGAACCGGGGGCCGACGTCAGCGCATCCGAGTACAAGGTCTGGATGGAGTCGATGACGGCGACGTCCGGCTTGAGGTCGGCAATGGTGCCGAGGATTTTTTCCAGCTGGATCTCGGCCTGCAGCTTCAGGTCTTTCGCCTCGACCTGCAGGCGGCGCGCGCGCAGGGCGATCTGGGCGCCGGATTCCTCGCCGGACACGTACAGCGTGCTGCGCGCCGCGGCCAGGTTCGCCAGCGCCTGCAGCAGCAAGGTCGACTTGCCGATGCCGGGGTCGCCGCCGATCAGCACGACGCCGCCCGCGACGAGGCCGCCGCCCAGCACGCGGTCGAATTCGTCGATGCCGGTGCCGAAGCGGGGCACGTCGATCGCCTCGATGTCGGCCAACGACAGCACGGGGGCCGTCTGCGCCAGGCTTTTATGCATATGCGGCGTCTGCGACATGCGGTTCAGGCCGGCGGTCTCGACCTGCTCGGTCATCGTGTTCCAGGCCTTGCAATCGGCGCACTGGCCGGTCCAGCGGCTGGCGACGCTGCCGCAATCGCTGCAGACGAAACTGGTACGGGGTTTAGCCATGATTCCTTTTATTTACAAGACGGGATCGCACCCGAGCGGCGCCTCGGCCACGCGCACGCGCGGCGCCACGGCGCACATCAATTCATAGCCGATCGTGCCGGCGGCCTGCGCCACCTCGTCGATCGGGAGACCGTCGCCCCACAGGGTGACCTTGCTGCCCACGCGCGCGTTCGCAATGGGTGACAGGTCGACGGCCATCATGTCCATCGACACCCGGCCGACGAGCGTCGTGCGGATGCCGTCCACCAGCACGGGCGTGCCGTGCTCGGCGTGGCGCGGGTAGCCGTCCGCATAGCCGCAGGCGACGACGCCCACCGTCATGGTCCGGTCCGCCTGGAAGCGGCTGCCGTAGCCCACGCTGTCGCCCGGCTCGATGTGCTGGATGCCGATGATTTCCGATTTCAGCGTCATCGTGGGCAACAGGCCGTAATCCTTCGCCGAGCGGCCGCCCGGGGTGCCGCCATACAGCATGATGCCGGGACGGACCCAGTCGCTCTGCAATTCCTGGACGAGTTCCGCCGTGTGCAGCACGCCGCCCGAATTGGACAGGCTGCGCTCACCCGCCAGACCGTCCGCGCCCAGGCGGAAGCGGCGTACCTGCTCGCCGATCGACAGGCGCGGATGTTCCAGCTCGTCCGCGTTCGCGAAATGCGTCATCAAGGTGATGTTGCGGATGCCCGGGATGGCGCGCAGCCGCTGGTACGCCGCGGCGAACTCGTCCGGGCGGAAGCCGAGGCGGTTCATGCCCGTGTTCATTTTCAGGTGCACGTCGATGGGACGGTAGAGCTGGGTGTACTCCAGCATCTTGACCTGCTCGATGCAATGGACCGTGCTGTTGACATTATGTTCAGCCAGCAAGGGGATGTCCGACGTGTCGAAGATTCCCTCTAATAACAGGATTGGCTTCACCCAGCCCAGCTCGCGCAGGCGCAGCGCGTTTTCCGTTTCGATCAGGGCCAGGCCGTCGGCCTGCGCGAAGCCGCGCATGCCTCGTTCCAGGCCGTGTCCATACGCATTCGCCTTCACCACCGCCCAGACGTTCGCCTGCGGCGCACAGGCGCGCGCACGGGCCAGATTGTGCTGCATGGAGTCGAGGTGGATGGTGGCGTGCAGGGGACGTGGCATGGCTTGCAGATGGGGGCGACGGCTGAGAACGAAAGGTTTATTTTACTCCCGGCAGTGAAATGCCGTATTGTCGATTCCTTGGGCTAAGCGGTCTTTCATGGTATAAAGCAACCCATCCAGTTTTTTGAACCTTTCGAATGAACCGTGGTTTTTATACCATCATGGCGGCGCAGTTCTTCTCGTCGCTGGCCGACAACGCGCTGATATTTGTCTCGATCGGTCTGCTAACGGCGATGAAAGCCCCGGCTTCGCTCACTCCGCTGCTGAAGCTGTCGTTCGTCTTGTTCTACGTCCTCCTGGCGCCATTCGTCGGCGCGTTTGCCGATTCGATGCCCAAGGGACGGGTGATGTTCACCGCCAATTTAATCAAGGTTTTCGGCTGCTGCCTGATCTTCTTCGGCGCGCACCCTCTCATCGCCTGCACCGTCGTCGGCTTCGGCGCCGCCGTCTATTCCCCCGCCAAATACGGCATCCTGACCGAGCTGCTGCCGGCTGAACGACTCGTCGCGGCCAACGGCTGGATCGAGGGCCTGACCGTCATGTCCATCATCCTCGGCGCGGCCATGGGCGGCGCCCTCGTCAGTGCCCACGGCAGCGCCTGGCTGATGACGCTGGACGTGCCCTATATCGACACCGGCATCAACTCCTCAACCAAGGCCCAGCTCGCCGTGCTGATCGGCGTGTACGCGCTGGCGGCCGGCTTCAACCTGCGCATCCCGGACACCGGCGCCCGCTACGAGCACCAGGAACGCAATCCGGCCAAGCTGATCGCCGATTTCGCCGACTGCTCCGCCACGCTGTGGAAAGACAAGCTGGGCCAGATCTCGCTGGCCGTGACGACGCTGTTCTGGGGCGCCGGCGCGACCCTGCAATTGATCGTGCTGGAATGGGCCAAGCGCTCGCTGCACATGTCCCTCGACAAGGCGACGGGGCTGATCGGCGTCGTCGCCATCGGGTCCGCGATCGGCGCGGCGATGGCGGCGAAGATGATCCCGCTGAAGAAATCGCTGACCGTGATCCCGCTCGGCATCATCATGGGCCTCGTCGTGACCTCGATGACGATCGTGTATTCGCTGCCGATCGCCGTCGTGCTGCTGCTGCTCATCGGCCTCCTGTCCGGCTACTTCGTCGTGCCGATGAACGCCCTGCTGCAGCACCGCGGCCACGTGCTGATGAGCGCCGGCCACTCGATCGCCGTGCAGAACTTCAACGAGAACCTCTCCATCCTCACCATGCTGGCGCTGTACGCCATCATGATCACGCTGAGCCTGGACCTGGACATCATTATCGTCCTGTTCGGCCTGTCGCTGGCCGGCATCATGTGGCTGATCGGCCGCCGCCACGCGGCGAACCAGCGCGAGCACGACTCGCTCGCGCTGATCGGCGAGCACAAGCACTGATTCGAAAATTCGGGGTCAGAGTGAGATGGAAAATTCGGGGTCAGAGCACATTTTTCTCGAAATTCGGGGTCAGAGCACTTTTTCGAGGAATTGATCGGTACGGGCAGCGATGCGCAATCCGTGACCGCGCGAGGGCCTGCACGCCCGCTCGCAGCGTCAAACAATGCCGAAAAGACAGTGCGCTGAAATGTGCTCTGACCCCGAATTTTTGCGAAAACGTGCTCTGACCCCGAATCTTGGTAAGGGCTTGGCGGAAATTGCCAAAAAACGGGGGCTGACCCCGGTCAGGAATGCAGGCGGGCGTTGGCGCGGTCGCGCCAGTCGTCCGGGACGATGAAGCCGCGTTCGAATTCCACGATGTTGTCCGGCTCTTCGCGCACGAGCGCCACGAGTACGGGCGCGCTCGAGGCCATGAAGTGGTCTTCCAGTTCCGCGGCCAGCTGGGCCTTGTCCAGCATCCACACAGCCGATTGCGCGCGGAACGGCGGCAGCCATTGCAGGCGCGGCAGGATCAGGAAGCGGTCGCCGGGCAAGGCATCGAGTTCGGCCAACGGGCACCAGAAGCCGCGGCAATGGCCCGCCGTGATGCCCTGCATGGCCTGGTACGTCCCGCGCGGATAAAACAGCCAGCCCTTGACGAGCGCGCGTGCCGCGACGACGGGCCGCGGCAGCACGTCCTGCGCGGCCGGGTGGCTGCCCAGTTCGAGCTGGCGCTCGAACACCTTGCGCATCTTGCGGCCGAGGCTGTCGGCCAGGTTCGGACCGACGAACGTGTCGAAGCCCGTCGTGGCATCGCCCTGCAGCAGGTAGAATTTGGTGGCGAACTCGATGTGCTCGACGCCGCCCGCATTCCCCCCACCCTCCGCATCCAGCAGAAAATCGAACTCGCCGACGGTGTCGTTGCGGCTGGCCCGTACCTGCAGGCCGTGTGCGACGAGGCGGCCCTGGTGCGCGAAATAAAAGGCCATCAGCTTTTCCGCGTACAGGCCGAGGCGCGTATACATTTTCGAACCGAGTGCCGCGTCCAGCGGTGCGGGATCGGCATCGAGTTCGGCCAGCCAGCGCGCCGTGGCTTCCGTCATCGGACCGAGCGTCGCGATGCGGCCTTCCCAGTGCGGGTCGTGGATGTCGAGGAGGTCGGGGGCGTCCAGCAACCAGGCCAGCGCCCGCACCCGCGCACGCCGCAGATGGCGCCAGCGGCGTTCGAACAGCGCCTGGTACGTGTCAGCCTGAGCGCGCACGGGCGTTCCTTGCCCTGCACAAGTCGGCCCACGCGAGGGCCTTGTCGGCGCCGCGCCGCAGCAGTTCGCCCGGATGCAAGGTAGCCACCAGGTTCACCGTGCGTCCGCCCGTCTCCAGCGCGTGAGCGCTGCCCCGTGCGCCGGCCAGCGGTTCCGGCAGCGGGCGGCCCAGCAAGGTGTTGGCGGCGATCTGGCCCAGCGTGAGCACGGTCTCCGCTCCGGTCAGCGCGACTTCCCGTTCGAGGTAGGGACGGCACGCGGCCGCCTCCTGCGGCGTGGGCGCGCGCTCGCCGCCGCTCGGCGTCGTCGGGCGGCACTTGATCAGGTTCGTCACGTAGACGTCGCGCTCGCGGCCCATGCCGACGGCGGCCAGCATATTGTCCAGCAGCTTGCCGGAATCGCCCGCGAGCGGGACGCGCGCCTTGTCATCGGCAGCCGTCGTGGCGCCGGCCGCGACGACCCAGCGCGCCTGCTTCGCGCCCGTGCCCGGCACCGGCGCGCGCCCTTCGCGGCACGCGCTGCAGCGGCGGCACGCGGCGATGGCGATGGTGAGCTGGTCCCAGTCCATGGCCGCGATTTCTTCCGGCGTCGCGTCGCTCGGCAAGGCGGCGTCGTCCCAGGCGGAATCGTGGTCGGCCGGCGGCGCCAGCGCGGACACGGATTGCGCGACGGGTTGCAGCGGCGTCGGGCCGGGCGGACGCGGCCCCGCCGGCGCAGGCCGTGGCGGGAGCACGGCCGGCACCGGCGGCGGCGCGGCCGGCTCGGCGACCGGCGCCAGTGCGGACGCCGACTGCGCCCCCGGCTGCAGCGGCGTCGGTCCCGGGACGATGGCCACGTCGGCCGCGACGGCAGCGGCAGCAGATGCCGGCGCCGTGCGCAACTGCCACAGCGGCCCGAGGCCCATCTCGTTCAGGAAGATGGCGTCGCGTTCGCTGACACCGTTCATAACACATACCTCATCACGATCGCATCCTCGCGCCGCCCTTCGTGCGCGGGATAATAGCCCTTGCGGCGGCCGATCTCTTCATAGCCGTAGCGCCGGTACACCTCGAGTGCGCGCGTGTTCGACGGCCGCACCTCGAGCAGGATCGACGCCATGCGCTCTGCCCGCGACCTGGCCGCGATGCGGTCCAGCAGATAGCGCCCGACGCCGCGCCCGTGCAGCGGCGCCGCAACGGCCACGTCGAGCAGATGGGCTTCGTCCAGCGCATACATCAACAGGAAATACCCAGCCAGCGCGCCCGTCGGCGCGCGCAGCACCCAGGCGTCGTAGCCGCTCGCGAGCGAGTCCATGAAATTCGCGCGGCTCCACGGATGCGGAAATACGCTGCATTCGAGGGCATGCACCTCGTCGACGTCGCCCACGACCATCGGGCGCAGTTCCAGGTGCGCGACCTCCGTCATCGCGCATCCGCCTTGGCCGCGTTGATGGCCTGGCGTTCGGCGCTCGTGTACGCGACCTTGTTGCGCAGGTAGAGCGGTTGCGCCTCGTCGGCCGGCACCGCGCGGCCCGCCGCCAGTGCGGCGACGCCCAGCACCGCGAATTCGCGCGCATGCGGCAGGATGTCGTCGTGCGCACCGGCCGCAAAAGGCGCGTCCGCGAAGGCTTCCGGATACGCCGCGAAGCCATTGCCGCACGCGGCCAGGCCGTCGACCATCTCCGGCGCGACGGCGCCCGGCGCGCTCAGCGCAGGCTCGCGCACGGCCCGCCATGCGCCGGTCCAGCGGTACTGCGCCCAATAGACTTCGCCCATGCGCGCATCCAGCACGGCGAGCACATCGGTCGCGCCCGTGCGCGCGCGGCACGCCTCGGCCATCGCTTCCAGCGTCACCAGCGGCAGCACGGGCTTGCGCGCGCCGAACGCGAGACCCTGCGCCACGCCACACGCCGTGCGCACACCCGTGAACGAACCCGGACCGGCGCCGAATGCGATCGCGTCGCAGTCGGCCAGGGCGACGCCGGCGTCGCGCAGCAGTTCCTGCACCATGGGCAGGACGGACTGCGAATGCGTGCGTACGCCGGACGATTCGCGGGTCAGTACGCGGGTCAATACGGGGGTGTCCGCGCCGTCCGCGCTGTTCAATAACGCGCAGGACGCCAGCTCGGACGAGGTTTCGATGGCGAGGATGATAGGCATGGCGTATTGTAACCCGGCGGCCCGGTCAGCCAAAAGCGCGGAACCGTTGTAGAATCGCGCCCATGTCCAGTCTGACCCTCGAGCCCGATACCCGCGACCAGGTCGCCGCCGCCCTCCACGGCGACGGCTGGATCGTCGCCTGCCTGTGCGCCGCCTGGTGCGGCACCTGCTCGTCCTACCGCGCCGCGTTCGACGGCCTGGCCGCGCGCCATCCCGACAAGACCTTCGTCTGGATCGACGTGGAAGACCAGGCCGACATCGTCGGCGACCTCGACGTCGAAAACTTCCCCACGCTGCTCGTACAGCGCGGCGATGACGTCGCGTTCTTCGGCACCATGCTGCCGGATCCGAAAGTCGCGGACCGCCTGATCCAGGCGCAGGCGGAGCTGAGCAGCGCCGAACTCACGCGCCAGGCGGCCTCCACGCCGGAACGGCAGGCGTGGCAGCGCGAGTGCAACCTGCGCACCCTCATCGCCAACGCCGACGAGTGATCAACTCAAGCGCAGCGGCAGGCTGCGCAACCGCTGCCCCGTCAGCTTGAACACCGCGTTCGCCACGGCCGGCGCAACGGGCGGCACCGCGGGTTCGCCCATGCCTTCCGGCGGTTCCGCACTCGGTACGATGATGGTCTCCACCTCGGGCGCCTGCGCCATCCGCAGCACGGGATAATCGCCGAAATTCGTCTGCTGCGGCTGGCCATCCCTGAACGTGATTTCCCCCGCCAGCGCGGCCGACAGGCCGAACACGACGCCCGATTCGACCTGCTGCGCGACGATGGTCGGATTGACGACGAGGCCGCAATCGACGGCGCACACGACCTTGTGCACACGGATTTCCTTGTCTTCCACCGACACTTCCGCGACCTGCGCGACAACGGTGCCGAACGACTGGTGCACGGCGACACCGTGCGCGCGGCCGTCCGCCGGCGTGCCCGCGCGCGCGAGCGCGGCGTCCAGCACGGCCAGGTGGCGCGGATGGTCTTTCAGCAGCGCGCGCCGCCACGCGACCGGGTCCTGCCCCGCCGCATGCGCCAACTCGTCCGCGAAGCTCTCCTTGAAGAACGCGTTGTGCGAGTGGCCGACCGAACGCCAGTACCCGATCGGCACGACGCTGTCGACGGTCACGTGGCGGCTGCGGCGGTTCGCGATCGCGTACTGCAGGTCGTACTCGCCCTCGGCCGTCGTCTTGTCCGGACCGACGCCGGGCAGGCCGAGGTTGCGCGGGAAGTACTGGTGGCCGATGGCGCCGCTCGCCAGCCTGCTGTCCCACGCGAGCACGCGCCCGTCCGCGCCGACGTGCGCCGTGTAGCGCGCCAGCGCGGCCGGGCGGTAGACGTCGTGGCCCGTATCGTCCTCGCGCGTCCAGAGCAACTGCACCGGGCGTCCGCGCGTCTGCATGGCCACGGCGACGGCCTGCGCCACCATGTCCGTCTCCAGGCGCCGGCCGAAGCCGCCGCCCAGCATCGTCACCTCGATGGTCACGTCCTCGCGTCCGACGCCCGCGACCTTCGCCGCCACGTCCACCGCGATGCTCGGGACCTGCGTGGGCGACCACAGCGTTACTTTGCCGTTCAGGACCTGCGCCGTGCAGTTCTGCGGTTCCATCGTCGCGTGCGCGAGGAAGGGCGCGCGGTATTCGGCCTGCACGGTGCGCGTGCCCGCGAGTTCGGGCGCCTCCTGGCTGCCGGCCTCGAAATACGCATGGCCCGATTCTTCATCGAGCGCCTTCGCAAAACCGGCGAACACGGACTCGCTCGACAACGCGGCATGCGGGCTCGCGGTCCACTGCACGGGCAGCGCCAGCGCGGCCTGCCTGGCCTGCCACCATCCCTTCGCCACCACGGCGACGCCGGCGCCCGCGCCGGACAACGGCGCGAGCGCGGACGATACGTCGACGACGAGCGCCACGCCCGGCAGCGCCGCCACCTTGCCCGCATCGAACCCCGCGACACGCGCACCCAGCACGGGCGCCATGCGCAGCGCCGCGTACAGCAGGCCTTCCGGCCGCACGTCGATGCCGAACGCCGCGCGGCCGTTGACCTTCGATGGCGCGTCGCGCCGCGGCACGGGCTTGCCGATCAGGCGGAAGTCCACGGGCGTCTTGAGGCGGACGTCGTCCGCATCGATGTCGCCGCCCAGCGCGGCGGCGCGCTGCGCCAGCAGGCCATATGGCGCGCGCCGTCCGTCCGGATGGAGCACCATGCCGTCGCGCGTCGACAGCGTCTCCGGTGTCGTCTTCCACTGTTCGGCGGCCGCGCGCAGCAGCATCGCGCGCGCGACGGCGCCGGCCGTACGCATCGTCGGCCACGCATCCTTCACGCTCGTCGAGCCGCCCGTGAACATGATGCCCAGCTCGCGCGCCACCTTGCCCGCGACCCAGCGTGCGCCCAGCTGGAAGTTGCCGGCATCGTCCGGATGGAACGGCAGGGTGTCGCGCAGGACGGTGAGGTTGGCGAAGATCTTGTCGATGGGCGCCTGCACGATGCGCACGGCTGCCAGCGGCGCGTCCAGTTCCTCGGCCAGCAGCATGGGCAGCGCCGTGTGCACGCCCTGCCCCATCTCGCTGCGCGGGACGACGACGTCGATGGTGCCGTCGGGAGAAATCGCGACCCAGCCGTTCAGGGCAACGGTGCCGGCATCGTGCACGGCAGCCGGCCCGGTCGCACGCAAGCGCTGGCGCGGCGGCGCCACGCCCCAGCCGACGACGAGCGCCGCGCCCGCGGCCAGGCCGCCCAGCAGGAACCGGCGCCGGCCCCCGCGCACGGTGCGTACCGGACCGCCGTCCTCCTTATCCGAACCTGGTCCGCCCGTGTCCCGCATCGTCCTGCCTCCATGTCTCCAACAATTCAGCCGGCTCCACCGGCCGGCCGTACAGATAGCCCTGCGCGCGCCGGCAGCCGTGGCGCAGCAGGAAGGCCGCCTGCTCGCCGGTCTCCACGCCTTCCGCGATCACCGCGAGATCCATGCTCTTGCCCAGCTGGACGATGGCGACCGCGATCGCCTCGTCGTCCTTGTCGGCGGGGATGTCCTTGATGAAGCTGCGGTCGATTTTCAAGGTCTGCACCGGCAGCTGCTTCAGGTACGCGAGCGACGAATAGCCCGTGCCGAAATCGTCGATCGCCAGCTCCACGCCCAGCGCGTGCAGGTCGTTGATGTACTGGAGCGCGTCGCCCGTATTCATGATCACGGACTCCGTCACCTCCAGCTGCAGCCGCTGCGGCGCGAGGCCCGCGTCGGCCAGCACGCGCGCGACGAGCGGCGCGACGCTGCCGCGGTCGAACTGGCGGCCCGACAGGTTCACCGCCACCTTCGGCACGTCCAGCCCGGCCGTCTCCCAGCATACCACCTGGCGGCACGCCTGTTCCAGCACCCAGGCGCCCAGTTGGCCGATGAAGCCGATGTCCTCGGCGAGCGGGATGAAGCGCGCCGGCGGCACGTGACCGAGTTCCGCGCTGTGCCAGCGCACGAGGGCCTCGACGCCGATCAGGCGACCCGTCTCGATCTCGACCTGCGGCTGGTAATGCAGGCGGATCTCGCCCCGCTCGATCGCGCGCCGCAGCAGGCCTTCCATGCGCAGTCTCTCGGCCCCGTCGCCGTCCATCGACGGCGCATACAGCTGGTAGCCGTTGCGGCCGCGCGCCTTGGCCTGGTACATGGCCACGTCGGCATTCCGGATCAACATGTTCATGTCGGCGGCATCCTGCGGGAACAGGCTGATGCCGACGCTGCCCGTGACGAACAATTCGTAGTCCGACACGAGCACGGGCCGCTCGAACAACTGCATCAGCTTTTCCGCCACCAGGCGCGCGCCGCGCGCGCCGTCGACGTCTTCCAGCAACACGATGAATTCGTCGCCGCCCAGGCGCGCCAGCGTGTCGCCGTCGCGCAGACACTCGGCAAGCTGGCCAGCGACCTGCTTCAGCAGCTCGTCGCCGATGTGGTGGCCGAGCGTGTCGTTGACGGTCTTGAAGCGGTCGAGGTCGATGAACATCACCGCGAGCTCGCGGTTGTTGCGGGCCGCGCGCACCATCGCGTGCTGCAGGCGGTCGTGGAACAGCAGGCGGTTCGGCAGGCCCGTGAGCGGGTCGTGGTGCGCCAGGTGGTCCAGCTTGTCCTGCGATTCCTTGACCTTCGTGATGTCGGAAAATACGCAGACGTAGTGCGTGACGGCGTCGGCATCGTCGCGCACCGCGGACACGGTCAGCCACTCGAGGTAAGTCTCGCCGTTCTTGCGGCGGTTCCGAAGTTCGCCGCGCCAGAATCCCGTCTCCGCCAGGTCGGCCCACAGCGCCTCGGAGAACCCGGCGTCGTGGCTCGCCAGGCGCGTGAGGCTCGAATGCGTGCCGACCGCTTCGCTCTCCGTGTACCCGGTGATCTGCGTGAAGGCGGGGTTCGTCGCGACGATCTTGCCGTGCAGGTCGATCACCATCACGCCGTCGGCGATGTGTTCCAGCACGGTGGCCGACAGGCGCAGCTTTTCCTCGGCCTGGCGCCGCTCCGTGATGTCGGCGAACACCCAGATGCTGCCGTCGTCCTGGCGTTCCGGGTCGAGCGCGCGGCCGCTCACCGTGCACCACACCAGGCTGCCGTCGCGGCGGCGGAACTGGCGCTCGTCGCCGAAATCGCCGCCGCGCGCCAGCACCGGTTCCGCCGCCTCGATGCCCTGCACGTAATCCTCGACGGTCGGGAACAGCACGCCGATCGGATCGCCCAGCAGCTCGCCCTCGCCGTAGCCGAACAATTCGTCGAAGCGGCGGTTGGTCGACACGACGCGGCGCTCGCGCATGTACATGATGCCGAACATGACGTTGTCCAGCACCGCGCCCTGCTCGGCCAGCAGCGCCTCGATGCGCATCTCGTTGTATTTGCGCTCGCTGATGTCGGAGATGATCCCGTCGATCCAGAACGCGGCGTTGCCGTCGAAGCCGACCGGCTGGCCGCTTTCCAGCACCCAGCGCTCGATGCCGGCGGCGTCCGTGATGCGGTATTCGATCTCGTAAGGCCGCACGGCCAGCACGGCCTCCTTGACGAAGTGCCGCTGCATCTTGCGGTCTTCCGGGCAGATGACGTCGGCCCAGCGGTCCGTGTGCGCGCCGATGAATCGAGCCGCGGGATAGCCGGAGATGTCTTCGATGGCGTCGCTGACGAAGTCGATCAGGCCACCCGGCCGGGCGCGGAACACGGCGCCCGGCACCTGCGTGACGATGGTACGGAAGCGTTCCTCGCGCCGCGCGATGTCCTGGAACAGGTCGCCGATCGCGATCCGCATGTGTTCCAGCTGGCCGCCGAGCCGGCCCAGTTCGTCGTTGGTGGACAGCGCGAGCGGCGCATCGAACTGGCCGCGCGACAGGTGGTCGGAAAAGCTCATCAGGGTGCCCAGCGGCGCCAGCAGGCGGCGCCGCAGCAGCATCAGGATCAGCAGCAGCGACACGCCCAGTTGCACGGCCAGCACCAGCGCGTAGCGCACCTGCTTGGCGCGCAGCGATTGCTGGCTCAGGCTGTCGTCCATCTCGACCGTCACGTGGCCGATCGGCTGGCCGTGCACGACGACCTCGCGCTCGGCGCGCAGCACGTGGCCGGCGGGCGCGGCGGCCGCGCGGCGGTCGATGAAATCGCCCTCCGCCTGCGCGCCCACGTGCACGCGCACGACGGCGGGGTCGCGCATCAGCGAATCGACGAGCGAGCGGGCCGCGTCGATGTTCATGTTCCACAGCGACTCCTGCATGCCGAGGGCGAGGATGTCGGCATTGCGCTGCAGGGTCTCGTCCAGCTCGCGGCGCGCGGCCTGCTGTTCCTGCACGCCGATCATGAGGTAGCCGCCCACGACGGCCGGTATCGCCAGGCCGCCGGCCACCAGCACGAGCAGCGCGGCGTACAGCGAGCGGCCGTACAGCCGCGCGAGGCGCGACGGTAACGCGGACAGGGCGGCACGGGATATGAAGGCCATGGCGGACGGATGCGGTGCCGGTCAGCCTGTAGCTGATACGACAACTTTATGTGGTAAATCAATAAGTTAATGCTATTTTTTGATTATGCACGCAACAGTTGCCGTACGTCACATCTTTTTGAGGGCGCGCGCATGGTGGTAGCGGAAACCGTTACCTGGTTGCCACGTTGGCGATGCAGACTTACGTGATTTCCCATGCCGGTTGTGGAATTTCGCGATTGCGGGCGTAATACGGCCGATTACAGAATCGATACGCGACTTATCACACCGACAAATCATGCTCCCACCTCGATACCCCCAAGGCTGCCTCGGCCTGGCCCTCGCGTTCGCCTGCGCGGCAGCGCACGGCGCCCCCATTCCCTACGCGACGGAACACGTGATCGCCGCGGACGACACCCCCGCCGCGATCGTCGCCAAGGCCGCGACAACCCTGCCCCGCCCCAACCAGTCCGCCTGGATGCGGCTGGAGCGCACGTTCTTCCTGCACTTCGGCGTCAATACCTTCAACGAAGTGGAATGGGGCAACGGCAAGGAAGACCCTGCCCTGTTCAATCCCACGCAACTGGACGCGCACCAGTGGCTGCGCGCGGTGAAGCAGCTCGACGGCAAGATGCTCGTGCTGGTGGCCAAGCACCACGACGGCTTCGCCATGTGGCCGTCGCGCTATACGGGCCACTCGTCGGCCGCGAGTCCCTGGCGCGGCGGCAAGGGCGATCTCGTGCGCGAGGTGGCCGAGGCGGCCCGCGGCGCCGGCGTCAAGCTCGGCATCTACCTGTCGCCGGCCGACCTGTACCAGCTGAAGACCAACCCCGCGAACCCGGCCGGCTATTACGGCAACGGCAGCGCGAAACGCCGCTCGACGATCCCGACCGACCCGGCCCGCTTCCTGAGCGACCCCGCGCAGGGGCGCACCCCGCCGCCGGGCCGGCCCACGTTCACGTACGAGGTCGACGACTACAACCGCTACTTCCTCAACCAGCTGTACGAACTGCTGACGGAATACGGACCGGTCCACGAAGTGTGGTTCGACGGCGCCAATCCCGACCCGAGCGTGGCCGAAACCTACGACTACGCGGCCTGGTACGACCTGATCCGCAAGCTGCAGCCGGACGCCGTCATCATGGGCAAGGGGCCGGACGTGCGCTGGGTCGGCACGGAAAGCGGCTACGGCCGCACGACCGAATGGAGCGTGATTCCACTGCCCACGGCGCCCGGCGCGTTCCAGTGGCCCGACATGCAGGCCGCGGACCTCGGCAGCCGGGCGCAGCTCAAACCCGGATCGCACCTGTGGTGGTACCCGGCCGAGACCAACGCGACCCTGCTGGCGAACGGCCAGTGGTTCTGGGCGCACGACAAGCGTCCCCGTCCCGTCACGCAGCTGGTCGACATCTTTTATTCGTCGATCGGCCGCAACGCCAACCTGATCCTGAACCTGTCGCCGGACAAGAGCGGCCTCGTGCCCGACGACCAGGTCGCGACGCTGGGCCAGCTGGGCGCCATCGTGCGCGCCACGTTCGCCGTCAACCTGGCGCGCGGCGCGCGCGTGACGGCCGACCACGCGGCCCCGCGGCACGCCGCGCCGGCCATCCTGGACGGCAGCCTGGACACCTGGTGGGAGGCCGCGCCCGGACGCAGCAACGGCACGCTCACGCTGACCCTGCCCCGGCGCACGCGCTTCGACGTCGTGTCGCTGCAGGAAGCGGTGGACCGGCGCGGCCAACGCATCGAGTCGTTCGAGATCGAGACGTGGGACGGCGCGGCCTGGACCGCGCCCGCGCGCCACCCGGCCGACGTGACCACGACGGTCGGCCACCGCCGCCTGATCCGGCTGCGCGCCCCGGTGACGACGGACCGCGTGCGCGTGCGCATCACGGGCGCGCGCCTCGAACCGACGCTGGCGGAGATCGGGCTGTACAAGCAATCGGAGGACCTGTTGCCGCCCACGATCGCCGACCGCGACGCCGCCGGCGCCGTGCGGCTCGACCATCCGGCCGGCGGCACGATCGTCTACACGGTCGACGGCTCGGCCCCGACGGCCGCGTCGCCCGTGTACCGCGCGCCGCTGGCCATGCCCGGCAGCGGCATCGTGAAGGCGGCGCGCCTGCTGCCCGGCGGGCGGCTCGGCGTCGTCGGCGTGCGCGACTTCACGGGATTGTCGCCGCGCGGCTTCACCGTCGTGGCGGCGGATGGCGAGGATGCCGGCCACGCGGCCGCACTCGCCGTCGACGGCGATCCCGCCACGTTCTGGCAGACGCCGTGGGGCGGCGGCCGGTCCATCCAGGTCGACATGGGCCGATCCCACCGCATCGCGGGCCTCGCCTACCTGCCCCGGCAGGATGGGCAGGTGGCGGGGACGGCCGTGAACTACCGCTTCGAGACGAGCGCGGACGGGGCGCACTGGCAAGCCGCCGTCGAACGGGGCACGTTCGCGAACGTGCACAACAACCCCGACCTGCAGACGGCGCGTTTCGCGCCGGTGGCCGCGCGCTTCTTCCGTTTCACGGTGCTGGACGACGTGTGGCGTTCCGGTTCGGCCAGCGCGGCCGAACTGTCCGTCATTCCCGCCGACGCCGATTGACCGCGCCCCCGATCAGGCCCGGCGCCGCCGCGCCAGGCCGAATGCCGCCACGCCGCCCAGCAGCAGCGGCACCGTGCCCGGCAGCGGCACGGTCCCCGCGGCTTCCACGTCGACGTTGGCGAGCGCATTGACCGCGCCCGACGTGAAGCGCAGCGCCGTGATGCCGTTCAGCGCCGTGCTCCAGGTGCCGCCGCCCTCCAGGAAGGCCTGCAGGTTGCCGTCGGTCGACAGCGTGCTGCCGGTCGTATAGTAGTCGAAGCTGCGCAGGTCGAACAGGCCGCCGCCGATGCGGGTCAGCGTGACGAAGGTGTCGGCGCCGTTCTCGAAGCCGTCATGCCAGTTGTACGTCTGCGGGTCGAACGTGCCGTCGCCGACGTGGGCCGCGCCGGCGTCCGCCTCGGGCGCGTTCAGCGTCAGGCGGTAGCCCGACTCTTCGTACACGACGTTCGTGCCGTCGTAGTGCATGTTGGCGGCCAGCGGGAAGCCGTCGCCGTACATCGACCCGGTCAGGCCGTCGAACGTCAGGACGGTCGCGCCGGCATTGGCGGCCGCGACGCCCAGCGTCAGCGCGGCCAGGATTGCTTTCGGTTTCATTCGAATGTCTCCGTTGAATCAGTAGGTGTACAGCACGCCGCGGGCGGCGCCGGCGAAGAACACGCGTCCAGGCACGTTCTGGTCGGCCGCCAGGTTGCCGATGCCGGCGTACTGGTGCTGGTCGTCGTTGATGCGGGTCCAGTTGGCGGCGCCGTCATCCGAGCGATACAAGCCCCACTGGCCGTTGATCACCCCCACGATGTAGATCGAAGCCGGGTACTTCGCGCCGGCCGGGGCCTTGCCGAGGGCGATCGACGTGGCGCCATAGATCGTCGGCTCATAGTCGTTGTTGGGATTCGGAACCGACTGGGTCACGTTCAGTTTCGTCCAGTGCGCGCCCGAGTCGGTCGAGTGCAGGACGTTGAACCCGTCCACCAGCCAGATGTCGCCTTCCGCGTTCGGGTTGACGGCGACCGAGGTCTGCTGGAACTGGTTCAGCGCGGCGCCGCTGCCCTGGAACGTGGCGCTCTCGGTGAACGTGCGCCCGCCGTCCGTCGACGTGTAGAAGTGCGTCGCGCCGCCCCATTGCGCCCACCACGCGCCGCCCGAATCGTATGCATAGACCTTGTTCGGGTTCTTGCGGTCGGCCGCGACGTGATAGCCGCGCGCCACGCTCATGCGGGCCAGCGCGGGCAGGTTCGTGTACGTCCACGTGTTGCCGCTGTCGGCCGTCCATGCCGGTACCGATTCGGCCGGCGCCCAGACCGCGTTGCCGGTCTTCGTGACGGCGATGCTGGCCGCTTCCGACTGGTTCGCCATCGCGTCCGGATGGTTGGTCGCGAACCGGTTCCAGCCCACCCCGCCGTTGGTGGAGTAGGCGCCGACGATGGTCGGCGTTTTCGAGGCCCCGGCGCCGATGGCGGCGATATAGTTCGGGTTGGACCATGCGGCGTCGATGCCGAACGCGCTGCTGAACCATTCGCCCGAGGTGCGCGTGGGCGACTTGAGGAGTTCCGTCTGCACGGTGACGCCGATGTCCAGGCCGGCGCGCATCAGCGCGTAGTTGGCGCCCGGCGCCGGGGCCATCAGGGCCTTCGTCGCGACTTCCTCGACGCCGCCGACGATGAAATTCCACGTCGGCTGCGCGGCCGACGCGTCGCGGGTCTCCCACACGCCGCCGCCAGTCACGTGCAGGACGCGGTCCGGATCGTTCGGGTCGATCTCGACGTCGTCCACCCAGCCGGAGTACCCGCCATCGGCCGGGTTGCGCGGCATCAGGTTGGCGATCTCGCGCCACGTCGCGCCGCCGTCGTCGGACAGCTGCACGGCCGGCATGCCGACCCAGTTCCCCCACGTGTTGGTCACGCCCAGCGCGATGCGGGTATGGGCGCCGGTGCCGGACACCGACAGGCCGCCCATGCCGAAGCTGGACCACTGGGTGTCGTCGTAGCCTTTCAGAAGGGTCCAGTTGGTGCCGTCGAACTTGTACAGGCGGCACGGACCGCCGGCGCCCGGGCCTTCGCCCTTCGTGAACGCCACGTACATCATGCCATCCTTCGCGCGCACCATGTGCGGGACGATGTAGCCCTGCACGTCGGCCGGGACGGGGATGCTGGTCCAGGACGCGCCGCCGTTGGTCGTCTTGTACAGGCCGGCGGTCAGGCCCGCCATGCCCGCGTAGTCCGGCGCCACTGCCGTGTAGATCGTCTGCGTGGCGGTGCCGGCGCCTTTGGTATCGGTATCGAAGATCACCTGCTCCACGCCGACCGGGCTGCTCCAGTAAGTCGTATCGATCTGTGCCTGGGTCATCGTCAGCGTCGATAGCGACGTCACCTGTTTCCACGTCTGGCCGCGGTCCGTGCTCTTCCACAGGCCGGCCGTGCGCGTGCCGTAGAACAGGATGGCCGGGTCGTTCGGGTCGACCATCAGGCGTTCGCCGATCGCGCGGCCCTGGTTGTTGCCGCCCGCCGGGAACGGCAGGTCGACGTGCGTCCAGTGGGTGCCGCGGTCGGTGGACATGTACAGGCGCGCGGTGCTGCTGGCCCAGTTGTACATGCCGGCGCTCATGTAGACGCGCTGGTCGTCGGTCGGGTCGAGCGCCAGCGTTTCGCTGCCGTGGTAGAAGCCCTCGTCGGGGCCGAACATGTCGGTGATCGCGATCCAGGACGCGGCGGCCGCATCCCAGCGGTAGGCGCCGCCCACGTCGGTGCGCGCGTACAGCACGTCCGGGCTGGTCGGATGGAAGATCAGGCCCGGCACGTAACCGCCGCCGCCGAACTTCACGCTCCCGAAACGGGCGGGCTTGATGGTGGGGCTGGCCGAACCGATGGTGCCCGCCAGGACGGTCTGGCCGTTGCCGTGATCGGCGTCGCCGCCGCCGCAGCCGGCAGCGAGGCCCGCCACGACGCCAGCCAGGGCGATGAGTCGCATCTTGTGCATGTTGTGTCTCCAGAATGATGGTGATGACGGTCCGGCAGCAGGCGTGCCCGCCGGGTTCGAACCATTCTGCGAGGCTGTCCATACGGCGGCAATGTCGAAAATCCTCAGGCGATCCACGAAATCCCGGAGCGTGCACGCGGCCCGACATGAAATTCCGCAGCGCCGGCAAAATTTTTACCAGCCGCCCCGGACGACGCGGGCACACGGCCCCACCGGTGTTAGCATCCGCGCGCCAACCCATCACGACACGCCCATGACACCTCGACCTCTCTCCAGGACCGCCCTCGCGGCGGCCGTCGCCCTGACGCTGTCCCTGCCGGCACAGGCCGATCCCGCCGCCCGGGCGCACGCCCTGCTGGCCCGCATGACGCTGGACGAAAAGGCCAGCCAGCTGCAATCCACGTCACCCGCCATCGCGCGACTCGGCATCCCCGCCTACAACTGGTGGAGCGAAGGCCTGCATGGCGTCGCACGGGCCGGCAACGCCACCGTGTTCCCGCAGGCGATCGGCCTCGCCGCGACGTGGAGCCCTGCGCTCGTCGAGCGCGTCGCGGACACCGTCGGCACCGAATTCCGCGCCAAGTACCTGGAGACCGTGCACCCCGACGGCGGCTCCGACCTGTACCGCGGCCTCACGGTGTGGTCGCCGAACGTGAACATCTTCCGCGATCCGCGCTGGGGACGCGGCCAGGAGACGTATGGCGAAGACCCGTACCTGACGTCGCGCCTGGGCGTGGCCTACATCCGCGGCCTGCAGGGCCCCGATCCGGGCGCGCCGAAGGTCTCGGCCACCGTCAAGCACTTCGCCGTGCACAGCGGCCCCGAAGCCGACCGCCACCGCGAGGACGTGCATCCTTCCCCGCGCGACCTGACGGAAACATACCTGCCCGCGTTCCATGCGGCCGTGACGGAAGCGCATGTGCTGTCCCTCATGTGCGCGTACAACGCGGTGAACGGCCTGCCCGCCTGCGCCAGCGGCCCCCTGCTCAAGGATCTGCTGCGCGATGCGTGGAAATTCCAGGGCCATGTCGTGTCCGACTGCGGCGCCATCGCCGACATCCACTCGGAAGGCGCGCACCGCTACGTCGACACGCCGGAACGCGCGGTGGCGGCGGCCATCAAGACGGGCACCGACGTGATGTGCGAGTTCGGCGACAGCCCGACGGCGACGCCCGCCACGACCGTGCGCGCGGTCCGCCAAGGCCTGCTGGCCGAGGCCGACGTCGACCGCGCCGTCCTGCGCCTGCTGGAAGCGCGCATCCGCCTTGGCCTGCTGGATGCGCCGCGCCCTTGGGCCGGCATCACGGCGAAGGATTACGACACCCCGGCCGACCGCCGTCTGAATCTCGAGGCGGCGCGCCAGTCGCTCGTGCTGCTGAAGAACGACGGCCTGCTGCCGTTGAAGACGGCGCCGCGCCGCATCGCCGTGATCGGCCCGAACGCCGACAGCGTGGATGCGCTGGTCGGCAACTACAGCGGCACCCCGTCGAAGCCGATCACGGTGCTGGCCGGCCTGCGCGCCCGCTTCCCTCAGGCGCAGGTCACGTTCGTGGAAGGCACGGGCTGGGTCGCGCCGCCGCTGCAGGACGTGCCGGCCGATGCGCTGTGCCTGGACGCGGACTGCGCGCACCCCGGTGTGCGGACGGAACGCTTCGACAACCTCGACCTGGCGGGCGCGCCAGCCGCCGTCGACACGGGCGCGCAGGCGGCATTCAGGTGGGGCTGGCCGGACCGGTCCGACCGCAAGACGTCCACGCGCTGGAGCGGCTACCTGCGCGCCGCGGAGACCGGCCCGCACCACCTGCGGCTGAAAGGCGGCCAGGGCTATCGCATCCGTATCGACGGACGCCTCGTCACGGACCTCTGGAACATCGCCTGGCCGACGACGAACACGCCGGTCGAACTCGCTGCCGGCAAGGTGTACCGGATCGAGATCGAGGCCCGGCAGCTCGGCTGGGACGGCGAACAGATGCTGCAGTGGACACGGCCCAGTTTCGACGACACGGCCGCCCTGGAAGCGGCGCGCGCGGCGGATCTCGTCGTGTTCGCGGGCGGCCTCACGTGGCAGCTGGAAGGCGAGGAAATGTCGGTCAATGCACCGGGTTTCGCCGGCGGCGACCGCACGAGCCTCGACCTGCCCGCGCCGCAGGAAGCGCTGCTGGAACGCCTGGGCAGCCTCGGCAAACCGCTGGTGCTCCTCAACATGAGCGGCAGCGCCATGTCCCTGAACTGGGCCGCAGGTCACGTGCCGGCCATCATCCAGGCGTGGTACCCCGGCGGCGAAGGCGGCCAGGCCGTGGCGGAACTGATCGCCGGCGACTACAGCCCCGCCGGACGCCTGCCGGTAACGTTCTACAAGTCGGCGTCGGACCTGCCCCCGTTCAAGGACTACGGCATGCAGGGCCGTACCTACAAGTACTTCAAGGGCGAGCCGCTGTACCCGTTCGGCCATGGCCTGAGCTACACGCAGTTCTCGTACAAGCTCGCCGCCCCCGCGCCAAGGACCGTGTGCGCCGGCTGCGCCGTCAAGGTCGCCGTCGACGTGAAGAACGACGGACCGCGCGCCGGGGACGAAGTCGTGCAGGTCTATGTCGCCCGTTCCGGTCCTGCGGCGCCCAACCGCACGCTCGTCCGCTTCGCCCGCGTCACGCTGCAGCCGGGCGAGAAGCGCCGGCTGACGTTCGACCTGGACGGCAAGGCCCTCAGCACGGTCGATGCGGCCGGCAAGCGCAGGGTCGAGCCGGGCCAGGCCACCGTATGGATCGGCGGCGGCCAGCCTGGCCCGCGGACCGCGGGCGTCGCGCTGAAGTTCGGCGTCAAGGGCCGCCGCAGCCTGCCGTCGTTCTGACGCGTGTTACTCCTGCACGGCGACGACCACGACGGACTTCGCCGGCAAGGGCAGCACCAGTTTTCCATCCCGTGCCGCGGCCTGGAACGGCGCGGGCCTGACGGCATCGGGCGCGGCGAACGTGTTGTGCGCGTCCATCGCGGCCGCCGTCAGCACGGAACCGACCGCCCCGCGCGCGGCGGTGCCGCTCACGTCGACCGTGACGTCGGCCGTCGCGCGCGGGTTCGTGTTGACGAGCGCGAGAACCAGCTTGCCGTCCTTGCCGCGCGCCGCCGACGCGCTGACGGCCGGGATCGCGTCGGCGCCGAACGTGTACAGCGGGTTGTGTGCCAGGGTCACCGGCACCGAGACCGCATCCTGGAACGGCACATACATCCTGAAGACGTGGTAGGTCGGCGTCAGCACCATCCGCGCGCCGTCCGTGCGGACCATCGCCTGCAGCACGTTCACCATCTGCGCGATGCTCGTCATGCGCACGCGGTCCGCATGCGCGTGGAAGATGTTGAAGTTCAGGGCCGCGACGAGCGCGTCGCGCAGTGAGTTCTGCTGCTGCAGGAAGCCCGGCCGGCTGCCCTCCTCCGCGTCGTACCACGTGCCCCATTCGTCGACGGCGAACATCAGCTTCTTCTGCGGGTCGTGCGCATCCAGTTTCGCGACATTGGCCGCGATGAACCCTTCCATGCGCCGCGTCTCGCCCAGCGTGTGGATCCAGCGGCCTTCGTCGAAACCGGTCGCGCCATACTTGCCGTTCCTGTCGGCGCCGGGCGAAGTGTAATAGTGGAACGAGATCCCGTGCGCGCGCACGCCCCAGCCGCCGATGTGCTGGCTCAGGTAATCGGTCCAACCCGTATCCTCGTCGTGGCCGCCGGCCGCGATGAATTGCGTGTCGCCGCCGGGATGCAGGAAGGTCGCGTAGCGGCGGTAAGCGTCGGCGTACTGCTCCGGCCGCATATTGCCGCCGCAACCCCACGCCTCGTTGCCGATGCCGAAGAACGCGACCTTGTACGGCGCCGGGTGGCCGTTGCGGGCGCGCTGGCGGGCCAGGCTCGACGTGCCATCCGCCGTCAGGTACTCGACCCATTCGGCCATCTCCTGCACGGTGCCGGTGCCGAGGTTGCCGTTGACGTAGGCCTCCGCGCCGAGCTGCTCGACGAGGTCGAAGAACTCGTGGGTGCCGACGGCATTGTTCTCGTCGACGCCGCCCCAGTTCGTGTTGATGCGCACGGGCCGCCGCGCGCGTGGGCCGATGCCGTCGCGCCAGTGGTACTGGTCGGCGAAGCAGCCGCCCGGCCAGCGCACGAGCGGCACGCGCAGCGCCTTCAGCGCGGCCACGACGTCGTTGCGCCAGCCGCGCGTGTTGGGGATCTTCGAGTCGGGACCGACCCACAGGCCGCCGTAGATGCCGGTGCCGAGGTGTTCGGCGAACTGGCCGTACACGTAGCGGCTGATGACGGGGCCCGGCTTGGCCGCGTCGATCGTGACGCCGACCTGCGCGGTGGCGAAGCTGGACGCGGCCGCGCAGACCGCGAGCGCGCACAGCCGAAGTGTGTTCATGCCGGAATCTCCGTTCTCAATAGGCGCGCAGCCGGATCTTCAGGATCGTGGGCCGCGCCGGCAGGTTGACGCCATGGTCGACCTGGTCGCCGTTCCAGTTGCGTTCCATGATCCAGCGCCCCTGCGCGTCTAACCGTCCCTCCTCGACGCGCGCGAACATGGAGCCCTTGCCTTCGTTCGCCCCGGCCGGCCAGAAATGCAGGCGGACGTGCTGTCCGATCACGATGAACTCGTCGTCGCCGATCCGGGCGAAGGCCGCGCCGCCGTTCGGGGCCGCCGTGCCGGGCGGGTAGTCTTCCTCCTTCGCGTCCTTGCCCATCGTGCCGAACTGCCATTCGCGGAACGAGGCCGTGACGCCCCAGTCCTTCAGTACCAGCGACTGCGGCTTGCGGTCGTCGCCTTCCGCGATGCCGGCCGTGCGTCCTTCCAGCACCCACCGTCCCCACTGCTGCGCCAGCGGCGCGAACGCGGCGTAGATGGTCCCGAACGGCTCGACCATGGTCTGGTCCGTACGCTTCGAGCCCAGCGGATAATTGCTGTAGTCCGCGTAGTCGATGCCGAACGGCGCCACGCCGATCGCGCCGCGGCCGAGGATCCGGTAGACGTAGCGCGCATACGCGGCCGCGTTACCCATCTCCGGCACGAACAGCGCGTTGTCAGGGCGCTGGAATTTGTCCAGCGTCGCCGCCACGCTGTCCGATTGCGGCGCGTACAGGTCGGGGCCGGCGATGTCGATGTGCGGGGCGACGGCCTTGTAGATGTCGATCACGTCGTACGTCGGGCCGCCGCTGGCGAAGTTGCCCTTCCACGGCGCCAGCGGCTCGAGCGGGTCGCGCAGCGCATTGTTGACGAACATCGGCAGGTCGTACACGGCGCGTCCGGCCTGCGCGATGTCCTCGATGAAGTTGGCGATCGCCCAGGCGTGGAAATATTCGTCGGCATACGGACCGTAGACCTCCGACCAGGTGCCGCTCGCGGCGCCGGGCACGGGCGGCTTCTTGCGCGCGAGGACGGCCGCCGGCACCGGCTGGCGGAACGCCGCCTCGCCGCGCGGTCCGAAATCGCGCACGGTGCCGTAGGTGCCGACCTCGTTTTCGACCTGCACCATGATCACGGTGCGCTGCGCTTCGTCGATCTGCTTCAGGTGGCGCATCAGCGCGACGAACGCCTTTCTGTCGGCCGCCAGGGTCTGCTCGCCCAGCGGCGACAGGCAGTAGCTGGCCTTGCCGTCGCGGCCGAGCATGCGGGGGAAACGCTTGTCGTCGAACTTGACCCATTCGGGCGTGTACGCGGGGCCCGTGTTCTTCCAGGTGCCGAACCACAGCAGCACGAGGCGCACGCCGTTGCGGCGGGCTTCGGCCACGAGCGTGTCGACGTAGCCGAAATCGAACCTGCCCTCGACGGGCTCGATCTGTTCCCAGGCCACGGGGATCTCGAGCGTGTTGGCGTGGGCATCCTTGACGGCGGCCCACACCTTGGGCAGCGCATTCGGATAGTTGCTGGAATTGTGGGCCTGCACGCCGAGCATCGTGAACGGCTTGCCGTCGACGAGCAGCGCGTAGCGGCCGTCCTGCTGGACCAAGCGCGGCATCGGCGCGGCGGCCAGCGCCTGGGTGGACACCAGGACGAGCGCGGCCAGCAGGTGATAAGAGCGTTTTTTCATACGAGGATCCGGTCAATTGAAAGCAACGGCCTCGCGCGACCGGCGAGGGTCGCGCGAGGCCTGTTTTGCGGCGGCGTGCCTAGAACGTGTAGTTCATCTGGGCGCTGAAGGTGCGGCCCGTGTAGAAGGCGTTGTGCAGTTTCATGCCGACCTGCTGCTGCATGTACTGCCGGTAGACCTGGTTCGTCAGGTTGCCTACCTGGCCGCCCAGGCGCAGGTGCTCCGTGAACTTGTACTGGAAGCCCAGGTCGAGCTGGCCGTACGCGCCGCCCCAGGTCGGCAAGCCGTAGTTGACCGAGTAGCCCTGGCCGTAGTTCGGGCTGTCCGGGTTGCGGTCGATGCCATCGTTGCCGGCCGTGCCCCACGAGTTGGTCGACTGCAGGTACTTCGAGCGCCAGCTGTACGCGAGGCGCAGCGACACCGCGTCCTTGTCGTACAACAGCGCCACGTTATACGAGTTCTTCGACAGGCCCACCAATGGCATGTCGCCGAACACCCGGCCGTCCGTGTCGCAGCCTTGCAGATTGCGGACCATGTTGGCCATCAGCGTGTCCTTCGGCGTGCACCAGGTGCCGTTGACCGGGTTGTGGTACGTCGTGCTGCTGTCGATGTATGTGAAGTTGCTCGACACGCCAAGGCCGGAGAACAGGCCCGGCAGCTTGTCGAAGTAGGTCTGGAAGCCCGCCTCGATGCCGCTGACGCGGGCGTCCATGCCGTTCACGGGCCCGGTGACCATGAAGTCGTGCGTCGTTCCGGTGACGTCCTGCAGCGGATAGACCGTCGTCTGCGCGATGATGACGTCTTTCAGCCGCTTGTTGAAGACGCCGAACGTCGCCGAGCTGGCGCGGCCGAAGTAGTACTCGGCCGTCAGGTCGAGGTTGGTGGCCATGACCGGACGGAGCGACGTATTGCCGCGCAGCTGGCCGTTGTAGGCGATCGAATCGACCACCGGCTTCTGGTCGTCGCCGGGCGGCGTGTGCGTCTTGATGTCCATGCCCAGCGTCGTGTAGGCCTGCAGCAGGTAGAAGTCCGGACGCGACATGCCCTTCGACAGCCCGAGGCGGAACTGCAGCTCGTCGCTGACCTTCAGTTTCAGGTTCAGGCTCGGCAGCACGCGCGTGTAGGTGCTCTCGAACGTCTGCTTCTCCGACTGCGCGGGAATGTCCGGCACTCCCGGCAGCAGCGGCTTGTTGGGCGGCGTGAACAGCGTGTAGCCGATCGACTTCGGATTCGTGCGCACGACGCGCACGCCGACGTTGCCGTCGATGGGATACGCGAGCTTGTCGAACGCGAAGCGCAGCTGGGCGTAGGCCGCCTGCGTGCGTTCGTGCTGGTCGTTCAGGCCGATCGCATCGCCGAACTTGGGCGGTTTGTAGCTGCAGTCGTTGTTGCGGCCGGTCGCGTTGGCTTCGTTGCACAGGGTCGTGTAGTAGTCGTGCAGCTTGTTGACGGCGTCGACCGAATTGGCCAGCGACGCGTCGGGCACGATCACCGGTGCCGGCGACGCCGCGGAACCGCCGAAGAAGTTCTTGAACTGGTGCAGGCCGAAGCCCTGGGCGAAGCGCGGGTCGCCCAGGCCGGCGAACTGCGCCAGCGGCTGCCACGACTGGTTGCCGACCGCCCATCCCTGCGAAATCTGGACCCACTCGGAATCGTGGGTGGACTGCGTCACCGCCGAGCGGTCGGTCACGCGCACGCCGAAGCGCAGGTCGTTGAGGATCGGATGGTCGAACGTGTACTTCGCGTCCAGGCGCGCCGTGTTCATCTGCGCCTTCGCCACGTCATGATGCACCTGCGTGAACCCCCAGTAGTAGTGCGACGGATCGGCCAGGTATGCCCGCGACGCCTGGTCGAACGAGATCGACGGCATGCCGCCGCGCAGGTCGACCGTCTGGCCGGGCACCCAACCGCCCAGGCCGACCGTGTTGTCGTAGCCGTCCGTCGTGGCCTGCACGTGCTGCAGGTCGGCCTTGAAGGTCCACGCGTCGCTGGCGCGCCAGGTGCCCGACCACGACACGTCGCGCGTGTCGGACGTGCGGCCGCTCGCGCGCGCATCGGTGCCGAAGCCCAGGCCCGTGCCGAAGCCCGGACCGCTGTTGGTGGTGTCGTGCAGCGTGCCGGTCAGCAGGGCGCCGTTGGCGTCGTACGTGGCGCCCGGATCCAGCGACAAGGTGGCCGGGTTGGTGCCGCCGAAGTAGGAATGCTCGTCCGAGTGCTGCTTGTAGCGCGAACGCAGGAACGTCACGTACGAGCTGAAGTCGCCCTTCTTCCACTGCAGCGCGCCATACAGGCCGTCGCGGGTGCGGTCGAAGGTGTTCTGTCCCCAGCTTGCGGACGGGGTGACCCAGACGCGCTTGCCGGGCACGAGGTCGTCGCGCGAGCTGTATGGGGCGATCGACAGGCTGTCGCTCTGGTTCGCGATCTTCGAGTGCGCGAGGTCGATCAGCACGCCGACCTGGCCGAACTGCGTGTCCCAGCGGTCGGAGTACAGGCCCGACACGGACGGCGGCGCGGTCTTCTGGCGCAGCGACGAGCGCGAGACCTCGGTCGACAGCGCCACCTTGCGGCCCTTGGCATCGAACGGCAGCGCGGTGCGCAGGTTGACCAGGCCGCCGATGCCGCCTTCGATCTGCTCGGCGGACGGGTTCTTGTACACGTCCACGCCGGCCATCAGCTCGGGCGGCACGTCCTCGAAGCTCAGCGCGCGGCCGCCGTTGGCGGAGAACGCGTCGCGGCCGTTGAATTCGGAGCGGACCTGGCCCGCGCCCAGGCCGCGGATCGACACGCCCGTGCCTTCGGCCGCGTAGTGGTTGACGCTGTCGCCCACGCCCTGCTGCGGGTCGACCCGGTTCATCGTGCGGTCGATGCTCACGCCGACGACCCGCTGCAGCACTTCCGTCACCGATTTGTCCGGCAGCTTGCCGATGTCGTCGGCGACGATCGAGTCGACGATTTCGTCCGCGTTCTTCTTGATGTTCTGCGCCGACTCGAGCGCCGCGCGCTGGCCGTGCACGACCACCGTGGCCGGTTCGGTCTGCGCCAGCGCGGCGCCGCTTGCCATCAGGGCGAGCTGCGCGACGCCGATGGCGATCGCTGTTTTCCTGGTATTGTTCACCTTGTCAAGTCTCCGTGTTGTCCTGGATGTCGTCGCCGTCGAATTCGTGCGGCGATCCCTCATTCTGTTTGCCGCACCGGCCCGCAGCAATTTCGAAATCCCTCAAACAACCAACGAAAACAAGGCGCGCTTCGACACGGGCCCAAAAAAAGGGACGGCCGGAGCCGTCCCTTAACCCACTTGAACGCGGGAGGAGATGATGCTGCGCATCGATCGGAGAACGATGCGCGAGCCACCCATGCATTCTACGAACCGCCATCCGGCGTCGCCAGAACGAAATCCCTCAAATTGTTGGCGAAAATCCGTGGGCGCGGGCGCGTTACGGTCCGGCGGATTCCGGTGCGCTGTCGCGCAGCTTGCGGAAGGTCTTCGGCGTGCAGCCGTATTCTTCCTTGAAGAGTTTGTTGAAGTAGGAGACGTTCCGGTAGCCCACGGCATAGGCGATTTCCGCCACGCTCGTGTCTTCCTTCGCGCCCAGCAGGCGCGCCGCCTCGGTCAGCCTGAGCTTGTTCAGGTACGTGGAAAACGTGAAGCCCAGCTCCGCCTTGAGGATCTCGTTGATCTTGTTGCGGCCGATGCCGAGCTTGTTCACCGTGGTCTCGACATCCAGTTCCGGGTTGACGTATTCCGTCGCCATGAAGCGCAGGATGGCGCTCTGCTCCTTGTCGCGATGCAGATCCTGCGACAACTGCTGATAGGCGACCAGGGGAATGTCGCGCCGCATCTTGTCCTTCACTTCCGCCAGCAATGCCCGGGTATGCCGGCGGAAGAACCACAGGCCATAGGCCGGCCACGCGACGACCATGAACGCCGCGAACAGGGCCAGGTAGCGCATGTCGCGCCCCGTCAGGGTCAGGTTCCTGACCTGGACGGTCGAGAGCACGCCGTAGGGGCTCTGGAACGTGCTGCCGAACGAGAGCTTGGCGATCCGTGTCAGCGTGTGTTCCTGGCGCGCGAGGTTCAGCCCGTACCTGTCGAACCACCACTGGTCGGTGCGCAGACGCGCCAGGTCGAGCTCGACGTGTTCGCCGTTCTTGTTGCAGAAAAAATAGGTGTAGGGGGTGCGATAGGTATCGAACCGGCCGGGAACCGATACCTGGTCGTCGAACAGCACGAGGCCGAATGCCAGCGTGTTGGCCGGCGCGCAGTTGACGTCGAACTCCACCGCGCTGTAGCGGGACAGGTCGACGTGCGTGAACTTGCCGGCGCGGTCGCGGAACGCCACTTCCGCGTGGACGAACGGATACGCCGCCGCCTTGACGGACGTGAACTCGAAGCTCAGCGTGGCGGCGTCGTCGATCAGCCTGGCCGTCGAACGCCCGCCCACGGCCGAATCGGCCATGATCTCGGCGTGCCACGGCAGGCTGCTGTCCGCGGCGGGCAGCAGCGGCAGCCGGACATAGGTGCTGCGGACGCAGGCATAGCCGATGAGAACGCTCGCCACGACGAGCCCCAGCAGCCCGGCGAGCGCCTTGTTGTAGAAACTCTGCATTACCTGCTGCCACCTCGACGAATATAGGCCTGGCGGCCGTCTTGCGGCCCCATCAACATAATGACAGGTCGCCCATGGATTTGTCGAGATGCGCGCCGGGTGGCGCGGGCGTCAGGCCTGCAGCGCGACTTCCTGCGGTATAGCCTGCGCCAGCGCCACGCGCTGCTGGTATTCCCGCGGCGAACAACCGAGCTCGCGCTTGAACACGGCGAACAGGTATTGCATCGATGTAAAGCCGCAACGCTGCGCCACCTCGGCCACGCTGCAATCCCCTTCCGCCAGCAGCGCGGTCGCGGCATCGAGCTTGAAGCGCAGGATCTCGTCGTGCACGCTGCAGGCCAGTTCCTGCTGGAAATACGTCTCGAGGGTGGAGCGCGAGACGCCGACGTAATCGGCGACCTGGTCACCCTTGATGCCCTGGCAGGCATACTGGCGGATAAAATGCCGGGCACGCATGACGCGGGGGTTCTTGACGGGCTGGTGGCTGCTCGACGCGAGCACGTTGATGCCGGCGGGCGGCACCAGGATGCGCGAGCATTCCAGATACGTCCCTTCGAGCAGCTGATGCAGCATCCGGGCCGCGGTGCGGCCGATCTCGTTCGAGCCCTGAATCACGGAGCTGAGCGGGATACACGACAGCATGCGTGCCAGCGGATCGTTGTCGATGCCGATGATGGCGACCTGTTCCGGCACCGCGATATTAGCAAACTGACAAGCCTGCAGCAACTGGCGCGCGCGCGCATCGGTGGCGGCGATGATCCCGATGGGTTTTGGCAGGCTCTGCAGCCACCGTACCTGTTGCGCGACGTCCTCCTCCCAGCTGCGGGCGCCCTCTCCGCGCAGGATCTCGACGTCGAATTTGTCGCGCTGCATCAGGAACCGGAACGCCTTTTCGCGCTCGAGCGCCCATGGGTGCTTCGTCCCGTCGGGCAGGGAAAACAGGGCGAACCGGCGCAATCCAACGTCGATCAGGTGGGTATAGGCGAGGTTGACGAGCTTGAAGTTGTCGGTCGCGACATACGGCACGTTGGCCGGATAATCGGCCTCGTTCGCATATGAGCCGCCGACGGCGACGACGGGCACGGGGCTGTCGGCCAGCGCCGCGGCCACGGCCGGGTCGTCGAAGTGGGCGATGATGCCGTCACCTTGCCAGCGCGCAAGACTCGACAGGCGCAAACGAAAATCATCTTCGATGAACAATTCCCACGATGTCCGCCGGCTCGACAGGTAACCGGCGATACCGCCGATGACCTCCCGGGCGAACGCCTGGTTGGCATCAAATAACAAAGCAATGCGATGTGTTTTTGGGCACTTCATTGGCGACGGTCTCCATGTTGCGTCCTGGCTGGACGTCTCTTTTCAATCCGGCAATGTCCCAAAGTATCTTTTCGAGTGCGCTGTTCCCTGTAGAATTTTTTAAATCGACTCCTAGGAGGATACGAATAGTTGAAGTTTTACATGCCAAAAGTGTTATTTGCGGGCGCCAAGCGGCGATGATGCAGGCTTGCTATCATCGGGGTCTTTATATATTGAGGAGGCATCCATGACACTTTCCCTGTACACGGCTTCGGTCCCCGTGTTCCGCCAGATCCTGGGCAGCCTGTCCGCCATCCTGACGAAGGCCGAGGCGCACGCGGACGCGAAGAAGCTGGATCCGAACGCGCTGCTGCAAGCGCGCCTGTTCCCGGACATGTTCCCGCTCGTGCGCCAGGTCCAGCTGGCGACGGATTTCGCCAAGGGCGCCGCCGCGCGCCTCGCGGGCGCCGACGTGCCGCGGTACGACGATGTGGAGACGGATTTCGCGGGCCTGCAGGCACGCCTGGAAAAGACGCTGGCCTTCCTGGACACGGTGGCGCGCGAGGCGGTGGATGCCGGCGGCGACCGCGACGTGACGATCGGCACGGGCGCCAACCAGCGCCAGTTCAAGGGCCAGGTTTATTTATTGCACTACGCGCTGCCGAACTTCTATTTCCACGCCGCGACGGCGTACGACATCCTGCGCCATAACGGGCTGGAGATCGGCAAGCGGGATTTCGTCGGGACGTTCTGATCAGGTATTGCGGCGCGGGTAGCCCTGCGCCAGGATGCGCTGCCACACCACTTCCTTCTGCTCGGCCGTCATCGAGACCCAGTGGGCCACCTCGACGACGGTCCGGCCGCAGCCGCGGCAGATGTCGTCGAAGGTGGTCGAGCAGACTGCGACACAGGGCGTGTCCGGCCTCACCGGCAGGGGCGTTCCCTGCTGCGCGTCAACGGGCGGGGCCGACATCGAGCTTGTCCCAGCCTTCGTGGCCGAGCTGTTCCATGGTCTCGATATTCTTCTCGAAGATCTCGGCCGCATCGGGGATCGCTTCCACGGCACGGTCGATGCTGTCTTCGCGCAAGAGCTGCAGCACCGGGTAAGGCGAACGGTTCGTGAAGTTCTCGATATCGTTCGGGTCCGTGTCCGCGAACTGGTAGTCAGGGTGAAAGCTGGCGATCTGCAGCTCGCCGTCCAGGCTCATGTCTTCGACGGCGGCGTCGGCCACGTCGAGGAATTCATTGAAGTCCAGGAAATCCTGCAGCACGTACGGGTGGATCAGCAGGGTCGTGTCGACCTGCTCCGGGTCCGTGTCGGCCAGCAGCTGCAGCTCGTCCATCAGCGTGTCCAGCAGGGATTCCGGCGTGCGCGCGTGGGAGACGACGTAGCGCACCTGGTCCTTCACTTGCACCGCCTTCGCGAACGGACAAAGGTTCAGGCCGATCACGGCGCGGTCGACCCAGCGCCGGGTGGCGGCGATGATGGCGTCATCGTCCACGTTCTCGTTGGCAGTGCTCATTTGATGCTTTCTAAAAATACAAAACTGCTTGGTGCAGAGACGGCAATTGTACGCTTTTTGCGTCCTCTCATGGAACATCCGACAAGCCGGACTAACTTGAAAGACAGGCTGGTATTACCCGGCAGTCCATGAAGTCCAGGTACAAATTTGACAATGCCGGGCTCGTGAAAGCACCGATTTTCTCCGTCGAAATTTCATATACACCCAGGGGTACCCACCAAATCACTTGATTTTCGTCAGTCAAAGACTAGCTTGCTGGAACCATACCCCCGCATATATCGTCTTGACGGGTGTCCTTGTTAGCAAAAAGAATAGACAAGATTTTTTGTAACTGCGCCGACATATTTCTTGACTGACTCGGTAACTGGTCCGTACACTCCGACTTCACTCGTCAGTCCTGCCGTTCCTGGACGCAACACTGGAAAGCTATGAACGAAACGACTCGCTCCACTTACGCCCTGGCCATCGCGCTCCTGTCCGTCTCCGCGATCAGCCACGCCGCCGACAGCGCCCCGAGCCCGATCGCCCAGAGCAGCAGCAGCGCGGCCGCCATGGCCAAGGCGATCCTGCCGCAATCTTCGACCCCGTCCAAGTCCGACGACTACAAGGACCCCGACCTGTGGGCCCGCATCCGCAGCGGCTACGCCATTCCCGACATCGACAACGCCCTCGTCGCCAAGCACGTGCAGTGGTACGCGAGCCGTCCGGACTACCTGACGCGCACCTCGGGCCGCGCGTCGCTGTACCTGTACCACGTCGTGCAGGAGCTGGAAAAGCGCGGCATGCCGACGGAACTGGCCCTGCTGCCCGTGATCGAATCCGCCTTCAACCCGCAGGCCCTGTCGAACGCCGACGCGGCCGGCATCTGGCAGTTCGTGCCGGGCACGGGACGCGACTTCAACCTGCAGCAGAACATGTTCAAGGACGAGCGCCGCGGCGTACTCGCCTCGACCGACGCCGCCCTCACCTACCTGCAGCGCCTGTACACGATGTTCGGCGACTGGCAGCTGGCCCTCGCCGCCTATAACTGGGGCGAAGGCAATGTGCAGAAGGCGATCCAGAAAAACCGCGCGCTGGGCAAGCCGACCGACTTCGAGAGCCTGGCCGAGCTGATGCCGGCGGAAACCCGCAACTACGTGCCGAAGCTGCAGGCCGTCAAGAACATCATCGCCAATCCGGCCCAGTACGGCGTCGCGCTGCCGACGATCGACAACACGCCGTATTTCGTCGCCGTCGACAAGACGTCCGACATCGACCTGGCCGTGGCCGCCCAGCTGGCGGAGATGTCCGTCGACGAATTCAAGGCCCTGAACCCGCAATTCAAGAAGCCCGTGATCACGGGCGAATCGACCAAGATCCTGCTGCCGAAGGAAAACGCCGAGAAGTTCAACCTGAACCTCGCGCAATGGGGCCGCGCGCTGTCCACCTGGACCACGCACAAGATCACCTCGGCCCGCGAAAGCATCGCCTCGCTGGCCGCGAAACTGGGCACGACCCCGGAAGTGATCCGCCAGGCCAACAATATCCCGCCGCAGATGCGCCTGAAGGCCGGCTCGACCATCCTCGTGCCGAAGACCAGTGCTACCGCGGGCAACGACATCGCCGAAAGCATCGTCGAGAACGCGTCGATGGTGCTGGAAGCCGACCGCGGCGAGTCGCGCCGCAACGGCCGCAAGTTGTCCGGCGCCCAGCGCTTCAAGGCCAGCGCCGCGCATGCCGTGGCCGAGATCAAGAGCCGCGTGTCGCGCGGCTCGAAGCCGGCCGTCAACGCCAACGGCCGCAAGCGCCGCTGATTTCGTATCGTTTCGACCACGCGACGGGCCCACGACCCGTCAATACGTGCACATCTGGACGCGTGCCGTGCACGCTATTCAAAAGTACGGTATAGTGTTGGTTGTGCGCTGCAATAAACATGGCAGTTCGCCGACAGCAGTACCACTAGCAGCTACGCAAGCCCAGGCACCCACGAAGGGTGCCTCTCCATAAAGCCCTCCCGCCCTGTGTGCCGAAACTGGCACCGTCCCGGCGCAAAGCTTTTGTGCCGAAATTTCTTTCGTTTCAGAGTCATTTCGTATCGTTGGCTCGCGTTGCTATTTCGCGTTCCGCTCCGAATAGCGTGGACGCTCACTGATCCATACCGAAAGTAAAGTTAAACAATGAGTTTTGAAGCACTAGGCTTACACGCGTCCATCGTCAAGGCAGTCTTCCAGGCCGGCTATGAAAAGCCGACCCCGGTGCAGGAGCAGGCGGTGCCGGCAGCGATCGCGGGCCGCGACCTGCTGGTCTCGTCGCAAACCGGTTCCGGCAAGACGGCGGCATTCATGCTGCCCTCCCTGCACAAATTCGCCGACGCCGAACCGGCCGCGGCCGGCCGTACCCCTGCGCAGGAAGCGCAGGCAGCACGTGCTCGTGGCGAGCGCGTCCGTTTCAAGGCAGCCCAGCCGAAAATGCTGGTCCTGACCCCGACCCGCGAACTGGCCCTGCAGGTGACCACCGCGACCGAACAGTACACTGCACACATGCGCCGCATCCGCGCCGTGTCGATCCTGGGCGGCATGCCGTATCCGAAGCAGATGCAACTGCTGGCCAAGAATCCGGAAATCCTCGTCGCGACCCCGGGCCGCCTGATCGACCACATGGAGTCGGGCAAGATCGACTTCTCGCAGCTCGAGATCCTCGTGCTGGACGAAGCGGACCGCATGCTGGACATGGGCTTCATCGACGACATCGAGAAGATCGTCGCCGCGACGCCGGAAACGCGCCAGACCATGCTGTTTTCGGCCACGCTGGATGGCGTCGTCGGCAACATGGCGCGCCGCATCACCAAGAACCCGCAGGTGATCCAGATCATGAGCGCGGCCAACCGCCACGAGAACATCACGCAGAAGGTGCACTTCGTCGACGACCTGTCGCACAAGAACCGCCTGCTCGACCACCTGCTGCGCGATGAAACCATGGACCAGGCCGTCGTATTCACGGCGACCAAGCGTGACGCCGACATGATCGCCGACCGCCTGAACATCGCCGGCTTCGCGGCCGCCGCACTGCATGGCGACATGCACCAGGGCGCCCGCAACCGCACGCTGGACAGCATGCGTCGCGGCCAGGTGCGCGTGCTCGTGGCAACCGACGTCGCCGCGCGCGGCATCGACGTGCCGTCGATCACCCACGTGGTCAACTACGACCTGCCGAAGTTCCCGGAAGACTATGTGCACCGCATCGGCCGCACGGGCCGCGCCGGCCGCAACGGTACGGCAGTCTCGCTCGTGAACCACGCGGAAAGCATGAACGTGCGCCGCATCGAGCGCTTCACCAAGCAGACCATTCCGGTCGACGTGGTGGAAGGCTTCGAGCCGAAGCGTTCGGCAGCACCCCGTTCGGGCGCGCGTCCGGGCTGGAAGCCGGGCGATGGCCGCAACGGCAAACCGGGCCAGCGCAGCTTCCACAAGCCGGCCGGTGAAGGCTATCGTGGTGACGCACCGCGTCGCGAAGGCGGCTATGAAGGCCAGCGCCGCGAAGGCGCACCGCGCACCGAAGGCGGCTATCAGGGCCAGCGCCGCGAAGGTGGCTACCGCACTGAAAGCGCACCACGTAGCGAAGGCGGCTACCAGGGCCAGCGTCGCGAAGGCGGCTTCCGTAGCGAAAGCGCCCCGCGCCGCGAACGCCCGGCCTTCGGCGCGCATCCGCGCTCGGCCGACTCGGCTCGTCGTACGTTCGGCGACCGCTAAGCTTCAGCAGGCATAAAGAAACCCCCGGCATCGCAAGGTGCCGGGGGTTTTGCTTATTTTGCTTCAGAAGGCGCAGCTGCGGAATCCGGCGAAGATGTCGTCCCGCTCCGGCGTGAAGAAATTGCGGAAATGCGGCGAGCGCAAGCGCGCCGGCGTCGCGAACGACGCGCCGCGCAAGGTCTGGCGCGTGCCGAACCACGGCGCCGAATAATCGCGGTAGCGGTCCGCCTCGAAGCCCGCGAACGGCAGGAAGGCGGATGCCGTCCATTCCCACAGCTGCCCCCACGCAAAGCCCGGCTGGTTCGACCCCGCCGCGTATTCCCACTCGTCTTCCGTCGGCAGCCGGCGGCCCGCCCACGCGCACCAGGCCTGCGCCTCGTACAGGTTCACGTGGCGCACGGGTTCCGCAAGGTCGAGCGCGACCGGCCGGCCGAAACGCACCGTGTACCAATCCTCGCCCTCGCGCGCCCAGTAGCGCGGCGCCGAGCGCTCCTGCGTCATCAGCCACGCGCGGCCGGCCTCCGTCCAGTACTGCGAACGCTCGTAGCCGCCGTCGTGCACGAAGTCGAGGTAGGCGGCCGTGCTGACGAGTCCCGCGTCGATGGCGAACGGGGCGACCTTGACGAGCGCGGCGTTTCGCTCGTTGTCGAACACGAAGCCCCTCGACTGGTCGCCGCCGCGCATGAACGACCCGCCGGGGAACGCGATGTCGCCCGCGCTGCCCGCGGCCGTCGACTGCGCGCGTGGCGCCAGCGCCCCCGCCGGCGCCGGCGCCGGCGCCGGCGCGCCGCGCGACTGCAGCGTCTGCAGGGAGTACAGGAAGGCTTCGCCGTGCATGTCCTCATGCGCCAGTGCCAGACGATACGGATACAGCGCGAGGTCGTCGTCGGCCTCGTGCGCGAGACGGTCGAGGATGCGGTCGAGCACCTCGTGGCAATAGGTTTTCACCGCACCCGGCGGCGGCAGGTCGAGCGTCCAGCGCGCGGCGTGCGGGACGGTGCCGGAATCGAACCAGTCGTCGCCGCGCGCCAGCAGCGAGTGGCCGCTGGCGGCGCCCGGCCGGCTGTCCAGTGCGCCGCGCAGCACGAACCATTCGGCGAACCAGGCCGTATGGCCCAGTTCCCACAACGGCGGATTCACGATGGGCAGGCGCGGCACGCGGGCCGCGTCGTCGTAGCCGGCGGCCGCGAGGGCCTCGAACAGCGCGAGCGTATAATGCCGCGCATCCTGCAATGCGACGGCCAGTTCCCTGGGTCCCGCGTGGCGGAACGATGCTTGATTGACGGTCATGCATCATTGTACGACCAATTCCGACTCCGATTCCTACCGATGCCCCGAGCGCACATCCACATCGTCAGCCCCGCATCCGCCCGCGAAAACAATGGCAACTGGCAGACCGCAAGCCGCTGGCGGCGCCACCTCGCGCGCGACTACCGCGTCACGATCGGCCCCGGCTGGCAACCGGGAGATGGCGTACCGGACCTGTTGATCGCGCTGCATGCGCGCCGCTCCGCCGCCGCGCTGGCCGCGTTCAGCGATGCACATCCGGACCGGCCTGCGCTGCTGGTCCTGACGGGCACTGACCTCTACCGCGACATCCACGACGACGCCGGCGCGCAAGGCTCGCTCGTCCGCGCGCATGCGCTCGTCGTGCTGCAGCCGCGCGGGCTGGACGAGCTGCCGGAAGCCGTCCGTGCGCAGACGCACGTGATCTACCAGTCGGCGCCGCGCCTGCGTCCCGCCCGGCCGCGCATGCCGCGCGACGTCGCGATGATCGGCCACCTGCGCATCGAGAAGGATCCGCAGACGTTCATGGATGCGGCCCGCCTCGTCGGCACGCCGGGCGTACGCCTCGTGCACATCGGCGCCGCGCTCGACGCGGACCTCGGCCGCCGCGCGCGGGAAACGCAGGACGCGACGTCCACCTACCGCTGGCTCGGCGCTCTGCCCCACATGGCGACGCGGCGCCGGCTGCGCCGCTGCCACGCGATGGTCATCGCATCGCGCATGGAGGGCGGTGCGAACGTCATCATCGAAGCGGTGACGAGCGGCGTGCCGGTGCTGGCATCGAACATCTCCGGCAACGTCGGCATGCTGGGCGACGATTACGCGGGCCTGTTCGCACCGGGCGATGCGCAGGCGCTGGCCCGCCTGGTCGAACGCAGCGCGACCGATGCGCGTTTCGCCGAGCGCCTGCGCCGCCAGTGCGCGGCGCGCGCGGCGCTGTTCGCGCCCGCCGTCGAGCGAGCACGCCTGCTCGACTTGGTGGATAATCTTCTTCTTCAATCAACGCAAGCACACGAAGGCACCGTATGAACCCATCCGCCGACCAACCCATCAAACTGACCTCGTTCTCCCACGGCGGCGGCTGCGGCTGCAAGATCGCGCCGGGCGTGCTGTCCGAGATCCTGAAAAAGTCGAGCGGCTTCCCCGTGCCGAAAGAGCTCATGGTCGGCATCGAGACGGCCGACGACGCGGCCGTCTACAAGCTGAACGACGAGCAGGCGCTGATCGCCACGACCGACTTCTTCATGCCCATCGTCGACGACCCGTTCGACTTCGGCCGCATCGCCGCCACCAACGCGATCTCGGACGTGTATGCGATGGGCGGCACGCCGATCATGGCGCTGGCCCTCGTCGGCATGCCGATCAACAAGCTGCCGCTGGAGACGATCGGCAAGATCATCCAGGGCGGCGAATCGATCTGCGCTGAAGCCGGCATCCCCATCGCGGGCGGTCACACGATCGACTCCGTGGAACCCATCTACGGCCTCGTCGTGATGGGTCTCGTGCACCCGTCGAAGGTGAAGCGCAACGCGGATGCGCGCGCGGGCGACGTGCTCGTCCTCGGCAAGCCGCTGGGCGTGGGCGTGCTGTCGGCCGCGCTGAAGAAGGATCAACTGGATGCGGACGGCTATGCCGCGATGGTCGCGAACACGACGAAGCTGAACAAGCCGGGCAAGGCGCTGTCGGAACTGGCGGGCGTGCACGCGCTGACGGACGTCACCGGCTTCGGCCTGCTGGGCCACCTGCTCGAACTGGCGCGCGGCGCGAAACTCACCGCGCAGCTGGACATGGCGAACATCCCGCTGCTGCCGGGTGTCGAGGCGCTGGCCCACGCCGGCTATTTCACGGGTGCTTCGGGCCGCAACTGGGATGCGTACGGCCATGACGTCGAACTGGGCGCCGCGATCACGGACACGCAGCGCGTGCTGCTGACGGACCCGCAGACGTCGGGCGGCCTGCTCGTCGCCTGCGATCCGGGCAGCGTCGACGAGGTGCTGGCGCTGTTCCGCCGCGAAGGCTTCGGCGACGCGGCCGTCATCGGGTCGATGGCGGCCGGCGCGCCGAAAGTCGTCGTCGGCTGAACGCCCGGTCAAACCATGAACAGGCCGCCGTCGCGGTCCGGATGCGTCGCGTCCGGATCGATGTCGAGCACGACCCCGTCCGCGCCCGGAATGCGCGCGGGCAGCAGCTGGATGATGTCGTAGCGCTTCTGTTCCGCGTACAGGCGCGAGCCCGCGAAGGCGGTCGACTGCGACAGCCAGGACAGGGCCGCCTGGCCCCGCTCGACGAGCGTGCCGCAGCACAGGCCCGAGCCGTACACGCCCACGCGGTACGACGGTTTGCCTTCCGCCGCCACGTACAGCGCCGCGCGCACGCCGGTAAAATAATTGCTGACGGCGCCGTCGAGATCGGCCTGCGTCGGATCGTAGTCGACGGCGAAATAGATCGCGGAGCCGAACGGTTGCCCAATCACGTCACGGGCCATCCGGAAGGCCGCCGCGCCGTCCGCCAGGCCCTGCGCGCGCGTAAAAAAGCCGGCGCCGGTGCCGCTCGTTTCCCACACGACGCCGAGCGCAAGTCCCGCCTGCGACAGCGCCCGCGCCTCGCCCAGCGACAAATTCTTGGCCGCGTTGTGGCTGTAGTAGCGCAGCGCGAACGCGTAACCCTGTTCCTGCAGCGCCTGGGCGTGGCGCGTCAGTTCCATCGTCGTGTCGAGACCTTTCAGTACGGGCATGGTGTCCTCCTGGCGACATGAAGCGCGTACTGTGACACTCGGCTCATCCAGAGAAGTTGATTGTTCGCAAAAACCGTGGTGACCAAACGACAACACACGAAACGCTTGACACGCCAAACAAAATTCACTTAGAGTGGAGAAATGTTCTCCCCTCTGCCTCTGTCGACTTCCCTATCGCTTGCCCGCGCGCTAACGCCGGCAGCCCTGCTACTACGCGCGTAAATCGCCGCTGTCCCGCCCGGCCAAGCTTGCCGGATTCGTAGCCCAAGGAAAGTTGTACCGATGTTTGCCACTACCACATCCACGCTGTCTGTTATTTCCGCCGGAGCTATCCTGCTGTCTGCCGGCGCACGTGTGGTGTTTCGCTCGCTAAAACTACCGATCGGTTGCCGGGCCTAGCGTCCGTGGCCCGTCCGGCAGCCTCCCGCCACCACGATCGAAACGACACCTTCACCAGCATTTGATAATCAGGAGCACCGCCATGTTGACCAACCCTTCCGCCAAATACCGCCCCTTCCCCGCCGTCCCGTTGGCCGACCGCCAGTGGCCGAACCGCATCATCGACAAGCCGCCGGTCTGGATGAGCACCGACCTGCGCGACGGCAACCAGGCACTCATCGAGCCGATGAGCCCGGAGAAGAAACTGCGCTTCTTCGAAAAGCTCGTGCAGATCGGCGTGAAGGAAATCGAGGTGGGCTTCCCGTCCGCGTCGCAGACGGACTTCGACTTCGTGCGCATGCTCGTCGAGGAAAAGCGCATTCCGGACGACGTCACCATCATCGTGCTGACGCAGGCTCGTGAAGAACTGATCCGCCGCACCGTCGAATCGTGCGTGGGCGCCAGGCAGGCCATCGTCCACGTCTACAACTCGGTCGCGCCGGTGTTCCGCCGCGTCGTGTTCGGCATGAACCAGGACGAGATCGTGCAGATCGCCGTCAACGGCACGAAGCTGATCAAGGAACTGGTCGCCCAGCATCCGGACACGAAATGGGGCCTCGAATACTCGCCGGAGTCGTTCTCGACGACGGAACTGGATTTCTCCAAGCGCATCGTCGACGCCGTCGTCGACGTGTGGCAGCCGAGCGCGGACAACAAGGTGATCGTCAACCTGCCGTCGACCGTGGAAGCGGCGACGCCGAACGTCTACGCCGACCAGATCGAATGGATGTGCCGTAACCTGAACCAGCGCGAGAACCTCGTGATCAGCGTGCACCCGCACAACGACCGCGGCACCGCCGTCGCCGCCGCCGAGCTGGCCGTGATGGCCGGCGCCGACCGCGTCGAGGGCTGTTTGTTCGGCAACGGCGAGCGCACCGGCAACGTCGACCTGGTCACCCTCGCGCTGAACCTGTACACGCAAGGCGTGCACCCGGGCCTGGACTTCTCGGACATCGATGCCGTCCGCCAGCTGGTCGAGGAATGCAACCAGATCCCCGTGCACCCGCGCCATCCGTACGTCGGCGACCTCGTGTTCACCGCGTTCTCCGGCTCGCACCAGGACGCGATCAAGAAGGGCTTCGCGAAGCAGCAGGCGGACGCGATCTGGGAGGTGCCGTACCTGCCGATCGACCCGGCCGACCTGGGCCGCAGCTACGACGCCGTGATCCGCGTGAACAGCCAGTCCGGCAAGGGCGGCATGGCCTACCTGCTCGAGCAGGAATACGGCCTCGAACTGCCGCGCCGCCTGCAGATCGAATTCTCGCGCGTCGTGCAGAAGCATGCCGACGCCACCGGCGGCGAAGTGGCCGCCGCCGACATCCACGCCCTGTTCGACCGTGAGTACTTCAACCAGGAAAACGCGGCCTACCGCTACGTCTCGCACCGCCTGGTCGAGAACAGCGAGGGCGAGGAGCGCGTGCAGATCGACACGACCGTCCAGCACAACCGCGTGACGGAACCGCACCAGGGCACCGGCAACGGCCCGATCGACGCCTTCGTCAACGCGCTCGGCCTGGACATCCGTCTGATGGACTACCACGAGCACTCGATCGGCTCGGGCGCCGATGCGCGCGCCGCCTGCTACGTCGAGCTGCGCCTCGCGAACGGCCCCACGCTGTTCGGTGCCGCCATCGACAGCAATATCGTGACCGCGTCGTTCAAGGCCGTGCTGTCGGCCGTGAACCGCCAGCTGGCGCTCAGCGCGGAACAGGCGCCGCAGCAGGCCGCCTGACCAGTCCTTCCAGCACCCCGGCGACCGTCTCCGCCTGACGGTCCGCATCGAACGCCGCGTGGCGCCGCGCAAAGGCTTGCGCCGCCACGCGGAAGTCGCTCCCCGCCAGCATCCGGCCCACGACGGCATCCCAGTCGAGCGGGCGCGCCATCTCGTTCACGTTGATACCCGCCCCCAGCCGGCGCACGCGGCGCGCCGTCAGGAACGACTCGGCCGTGCGCGGCAGCAGCAGCAACGGCACGCCGGCCAGCAGCGCCTGCGACACGGTCGATTCGCCCGCATGGCAGACCGCGAAAGCCGACTCGCGCAAGGCCTGGTCCAATGCCACCGGCCCCGCGGCCCACGCGATCAGCGGATGCGCGTACGGCGGCGCGGCGCCCGCCGCCACCTCGGGCAGGTAGCACAGCGTGCGGCAGCCGGCGCGCGCCAGCGCTTCCAGCATCGCCCCATGCTCGGGGTGCGGCCCGCGCAGGTAGGCGAACACGCGCGGACCAGCGCCTTCCGGCCAAGCGGGCACGCCCGCGCCGGTGCCGCCGATCGTGGGGCCGAACCAGCGCGCATCCGTCTCCGCGCGGCCCCACGGATCGAGTTCCGGCCACGTACACAGCAGCGGCGCATCGCCCCGCAACAGGTCGGCCGCGCGCGCGTACGCCGGCGCGCCATGGCGGGCCAGCACGGCATTGGCGGTCGCCAGCACGCGTGCCTCGGTCGCCGCCATGCGCGCCCGCGGGACCGCTTCCCAGTCGCGCAGCGGCGGCAGCGGTCCGGCGGGCGGAATCTGGAAGCCCGCGCCGACGGCGCTGCTCGCGATGCCGAGGCTGCGCGCGGCCAGCAGTGCGCCCGGTGCGTAATCGCCCACGACGACGTCGGCCTGGAGCGCGCTGAATAAATGGCGCCAGCCGTCGACGAGCCCCGTCATCGCGTCCGCATCGAGCCAGCCGCAGGCGAGCAGGATGTCGGCGAGACTCGCCTCGCCGGGCGGCAGCCCTTCCACGCGGTGCAGCCACAGGGGCGCCTGGTAGACGGGGAGGCGCATGTCGGCCAGCAGGCGGCGCGTGTGCACGAGGTCGCGCAGCACGAACGACACGGCGTGCCCGCGCGCGATGAGCGGTCGTGCGAGCGCTTTCAGGCGGCCGGCGTGGCCGAGCGCCGCGCCGAGTTCCCAGCAAAAGACGATATTGGCCATCAGGGCGCCGTCCGCATCGGCTGCGGATCTTCTCCTTGCCCCTTCTGCCCCACGCGCTCGTATTCCGCGATGACCTGGGCGCCGAACAGCAGCAGGCTGGCCGCGATCTCGAGGCTGAACATGACGACGATCGCGGTGCTCATCGAGCCGTACACGAGGTTCACCTTGGACAGCGTCGTGAAGTACCACACGAGCACATGGCGCGCGACTTCCCACAGCAGCGCGGCCGTCACGCCGCCGATGAGCGCATGCGACAGCGACAGCCGCCCCACCGGCATCACGAGGTAGATCGACGTCAGCACGAGGATCTCGCCCACGAGTCCCAGCAGGTACAGCAGCGCGCCGGACACGCCGTGCAGCGACCACGTGCGGCCGAACAGTTCGACGCTCTCCGAACCGATCACCTGCAGCGTGCCGGCGACGAGCGTCACGATCATCACGCCGAAGCCCAGCGCGAGGATGTAGCAGTACGGGAGCACGGCCGACACGAGGAAATGGCGGCGGCGTACGGCCACGCGATGCACGAAGATCACGCTCATCGCGTTTTCCAGCACGGTGAACGCGAGGGAGCTGAAGAACAGCATCGTGAAGCCGAGCACCCACGTGATCAGGTCGCGCGTGTCCAGGAAGTGCGCCACCTCCGCCACGATCGAGCCGGACTGCCCCGGCACGAGCAGCTCCAGGTAGCGGCGCAGGGTGAGCAGCAGGTTGACCTGGTCGATGAAGTGCGACAGCACGACGACGACCAGCATCAGGAACGGCACGATCGACAGCAGCGCGTAATAGGCGACGGCGCCGGCCAGCAGCAGGCCCTGGTTGGCGCGGAAGGCGCGCACGCACTGCAGGGTGAAGTCGAGCGGGTGCGCGACGATCCACGCATTGGCGCGCCGGTTCAGCACACGCAGGCGCAGGCCGCGCGCCGGCTTCATCGCGCCAGCCTGATCCCGCTGAACTGCCAGCGTGCGCCGGCCGGGAAAAAGTTGCGGTAGCTGGCGCGCGCATGCCCGTGCGGCGTCGCGCACGACGAGCCGCGCAGCACGTACTGGTTGACCATGAACTTGCCGTTGTACTCGCCGATCGCACCCGCGGCCGGGGCGAAGCCGGGGTAAGGCGCGTAGCTGCTCGCGGTCCATTGCCAGCACTCGCCGAACATCTGCGCGAGGCCGCTGCTGCCCGCCGCGCGCGGATGCAGGTCGCCGCAGGTCAGCGCGGCGTCGCGCGCCGCGAACTCCCATTCCGCTTCGGTCGGCAGGCGCGCGCCGCGCCAGCGCGCGTACGCGTCGGCTTCGTACAGCGACACGTGCGCGACGGGCCGCGCCAGGTCCAGCGCCTGCAGGCCGTGCAAGGTGAACTCGCGCCGGCGGTCGCCGTCGTCGACCCAGTACAGCGGCGCGTCCAGCGTGCCGTTCGCGACGAGGTCCCAGCCGTCGGACAGCCACAGCGACGGATCGCGGTACCCGCCCGCCTCGACGAACTCGAGGTACTCGCCGTTCGTCACGAGGCGCGACGCGAGCGCGAACGGTTGCAGGTACTGGCGGTGGCGCGGGCTTTCGTTGTCGAAGGCGAAGCCGTCACCGGCGTGGCCGATCTCGGCGAGGCCGCCGTCGAACTCGATCCAGGCCAGCGGTTCCACCGGGCCCGATGCGGGCAGCGGCGAATCGATATAGGCCGGATAAAGCGGATTGCGCGACAGCAGGTGCTTGACGTCCGTGAGGATCAGTTCCTGGTGCTGCTGCTCGTGCTGCAGGCCCAGCTCGACCAGGGCCGCGAGTTCGGCGTCGTCCGGCCTGGAAGCCAGCAGGCGCAGCAGGCGGGCGTCGACGGCGGCCCGGTAGGCCTGCACCTCGGCCAGCGTCGGCCGCGTCAGGAGGCCCCGCTGGGCGCGCGGATGCTTCGCGCCGACGCCGTTGTAGTAGGAGTTGAACAGCACGCGGAACGCCGCGTCATGGGGCCGAAAGCCGGGTTCGCGCGGCTCGAGGATGAAGGTCTCGAAGAACCACGTGGTATGCGCCAGGTGCCATTTGATCGGGCTCGCGTCGGGCATCGACTGGGCACAACAGTCCTCGGCCGTCAGCGGTTCGGCCAGGTGCAGCGTGCGCTGCCGCACGTGTGCGAACGCGGTGGACAGGCGGTGTTCGGAGGCTCCCATCGCGACTCCTTCAATGCGACAGTGCGCGCGCGTAGATCACGGCGAACCACTGTTTCGGATCCGTCCACACGCGCGCGGCCGCGAAGCCCGCCTGGGCCAGCAGGCCGACGGCGTCGCTCTGGCGGTATTTGTAGCTGTTCTCCGTGTGGATCCACTCGCCCGCCGCGAACCGGCGGCTGCCGCCGCGCCACGTCACCTGCTGCACGGTCTGCGCTTCCAGGTGCATCTCGACGCGGCCCTGGGCCGGGTTGTAGAAGCCGCGGTGGCGCCACTGGCGGATGTCGAAGTCGGCGCCCAGCAGGCGGTTCACGTGGCGCAGCACGTTGAGGTTGAACGCGGCCGTCACGCCCAGCGCGTCGTCGTAGGCGGCGTCCAGCACGGCGTGCTCCTTGGCGAGGTCTATGCCTATGAGGAGTCCACCGTCGCGCCCGCACTGCGCATGCACGCGCTGCAGGAAATCGCGCGCCTCGTCGGGCGTGAAATTGCCGATCGACGAGCCGGGATAAAAGAACAGGCGGCGCTCCTCGCGCACGCTGTCGGGCAGTTCGAGGCTGCCCGAGAAATCCATGCCGAGCGGGCGCATCTCGATGTGGCGGAAGCGCTGGCGCAGGCGCTCGACGGCATCGAGCAGGAATTCGGCCGAGATGTCGACGGGAACGTACTGGCGCGGCTGCAGCAGCGGGAACAGGTTCGCCGCCTTGGCGCAATTGCCGGCGCCCAGGTCGATCAACGTGGCACCGGTGCCGACCGTACGCGCGATCTCGGGCCCGTGCAGGTCGAAGATGCCGGCTTCCGTCCGCGTGGGGTAGTACTCCGGCAATTCGCAGATCGCCTCGAACAGCTTCGACCCCAGGGGGTCGTACAGGAACTTGGGCGAGATCCAGGCCTGGCGCGCGCTCAGGCTCTCTGCCAGCTCGGCGGGTATGTGCAATCCATCGTTGTTTACTACGGGCACTGCGGGCGATGTGGTGTTCAGCATCGGGTGTCCTCGGTGGTGCGGCCGCACCGTGCGGCCGGCTGGAATGTTGCCGTTCCGGCCATGATACGCGATTCCGCGATTCCGCACGCACGCCCTTACCCTCCAAGAATTCGGGGTCAGAGCACATTTTTCGGCAAATTTGGGGTCAGAGCACGATTTGATCTGGCGCAAAATGCCGCGTTTCGGCGCCGTCGGCCGTCCCGACCAAGCCGTTTCAGACCAGGGCAGACAGGTCATTATCCAAAGATCAATTGGCCAAAAATGTGCTCTGACCCCGAATCTTGCGAATAATGTGCTCTGACCCCGAATTGGGGGGCGTGCTAGAGTAGTGGTTTTGTCAATCGGCGTTCCATGCTCGAACTCGTCAATCTCAGCAAATCCTATGGCGGCCGCGCCGTGCTCGCGGCGTTGTCGCACCGGTTCGAACCTGGCGAGTTCGTCGCGATCATGGGGGAGTCGGGCGTCGGCAAGTCCACCTTGCTGAACCTGATTGCCGGACTCGACGCGCCCGATAGCGGCGAGGTTCGCGTCGATGGGACGCCGCTGTCGGCGCTCGACGACGATGCCGCCACCCGGCTGCGCCGTACGCGCATGGGGTTTATCTTCCAGGCGTTCCACGTGCTGCCGCACCTGACGCTGCTGCAGAACGTCGCGCTGCCGCTGCTGCTCAATGGCCGCCCCGACGCCGCCCGCGCCACGCAGATGCTCGACGCGGTCGGCCTCGGGGGACGCGGCGCCGATTTCCCGCGCCAGTTGTCCGGCGGCGAGCTGCAGCGGGTGGCCATCGCGCGCGCGCTCGTGCACCGCCCAGCCCTGCTGCTGGCAGACGAGCCCACCGGCAACCTCGACCCCGACACGGCCGACGGCATCCTGCACCTGCTGCGCACCGAGATCAAGGCCAGCGGCGCCGGCGCCATCATGGTCACCCACTCCCACGCGGCGGCCGCCCTGGCCGACCGGACCTTCGTCTTGACCCGCGCCGGACTGAAATTAGCGTAAGTTCCTGCAAGAAAGACGCATCTTATGGCGTTTTAGTCATGAACAGTGCGTCATAATTGTCAACTCCGTAGTAGCATTCCAACAAACCCACCAGGCATAAGTCATCAATAAATCGGTCGGGCTGGATTCCGTTCGGGCAGGGCATGAGGCGGACGGAGCCCGCAACTCTCCAAAACAGTCGATCTGTCTTGAACATAACCCCAATGCGGAGGAGTTCATGAGCGTACGGCAGAAAAAACAAGAGTTGCTCGAGGCGATGCAGCGCGCCCGGGCCATGGAGCCGTCGAGTTTTGTTCCGAACAAATTGCTCGACACATTAATTCAACGAATGCAGCTGAAGAACGACGCAGAACTGTGCCGCGTCCTGGAGGTACAGCCGCCCATCATCAGCAAGATCCGGCACCGCAAGCTGAACGTCGGCGCCACGATCCTGCTGCGGATGCACGAGAAGTCGAATATCCCGATCCGCGAGCTGAAGGAGCTGACGGCGGAAGCGCGCACGGAGCCGCCGCCGACCCATCACTGAATGCGGTTCACTCGCCGGGCGGGCGGCCGGTCTTGAGCTGGGGCAGGCTGTCCAGCACGGCGCGCAGCGACGCCGTGTCCAGCTGGCCGAGCAGCGCCACGCCCATGCGCAGCAGCTCGCTCTTCTTGACTTCGAAGCCGGCCTTCAGGCAGGCCCGCTTGACAGTGGCGAGCACGGCGTATTCCTGCTCCGGCATGGTGAAGCTGTCGCGCACGAGGTGCGGCCGCACGGCCGGTGCAGGCGCGGCCTTGGCACGCGCGGATTTGACAGGCGCCGCGATCGCGCGCGCCGCCTCGCGCGCCCCCGTAGCCGGCGTGGGCGCGGCCTTCGCGCGCACCGTCCTGGCCGGCGCAACAGCCGCCTTCTTCACCGCCGCCACCTTCTTCGCCGGCGCGGCTTTCGTCGCCACCGCCTTCTTCGCCGCGGGCTTCGCAGCTGTCTTTACGGGCGTTTTCGCCGCCGTTGTCCTCGCCATGGGACCTCCATCTTCAAACAAGCCAAACAATATATATCATTTAGCCGTTTTCCGGAAGATCAGACGTCCGGCTCCGCGTCGCGGAACTCCTCCGCGATCGCCGCGAACTGCCCTTCGATTTCGAAGAACGCATCCAGCACGTCCGGATCGAAATGCGTGCCGCGCCCCTTGCGCATCACGTCCAGCGCCTGCTGGTGCGTGAACGCGGGTTTGTACACGCGGCGCGAGATCAGCGCGTCGTACACGTCGGCCACGGCCATCAGGCGCGCCGACAGCGGGATCTGTTCGCCCGCCAGGCGGTCCGGATAGCCGGAACCGTCCCACTTCTCCTGGTGCGAGTGGGCGATCTCGCGTGCGAACATCAGGAAGCCGTTGGTCCCGCCGATGTGCTTCTCGACGAGCATGATGGTGTCGCGCCCGTACACGGCGTGCAGCTTCATGACCTCGAACTCCTCGCGGTCGAGGATACCGGGTTTCAGCAGGATGCGGTCGGGGATGCCGACCTTGCCGATGTCGTGCAGCGGCACGGAGCGGTACAGGAGCTCGATGTTCTCGTCGGTGAGGTCGGCCGCGAAGCGCGGATGGTGCTGCAGGTGCCGCGCCAGCGCGCGCACGTAGTGCTGCGTGCGGCGGATGTGATGGTCGCCGAGGCTCACGGCCGCGTTGTCGCGCGTCTCGGCCAGGGTGCCCATGGCCATGATGATCGCTTCCTGCATTAGCGCCAGCTGCGCCGTGCGGTCCTGCACGAGCTTTTCCAGGTTCTCGTTGTGCGCCTGCAGCTGGCGGCGCGCGCCCGCCAGCGTCAGTTGCGTGGCCACGCGGGCGAACAGGATCGGGGGGCTGATCGGCTTGGCGATGTAGTCGACGGCGCCCAGCGACAGGCCCATCGCCTCGTCCTCGACCTGGTTCTTCGCGGTCAGGAAGATCACGGGGATGTCGGCCGTGACGGGGTTCGCTTTCAGCTGGCGGCACGTCTCGTAGCCGTCCAGGCCGGGCATCATCACGTCGAGCAGGATCAGGTCCAGGCCGGGCGTCGACTGCGCGATCTGCAGCGCCAGGCTGCCGTTGTTGGCGACCTTCGTGTTGTAGCGGTCCTTGAGCAGGCGCGACAACAGCATGATGTTGTCGGGCGTGTCGTCGACGATCAGGATCGTCGGCTTGTCCTTGTTGCTCGTGCTCGTCTTTTCGGTGGTGACAATGTTCATCAGGTTTCCGCGGTATCGGGGCGGGTTGCGGCGGGCAACTGCTGGCGCGCCTCTTCGAATTCGTAACGGGACAGGTGCTGCTCCAGCCGCGCCATGTGCTCGGCGTCGAGCACGCCGGCCAGGCGCGCGCGCACCGTCTCGAAGTAGTCAATGGCATCGCCCGAGTACTCGGCCAGCAGCTGGTCGAGCTGGGCCACGGCGTCGAGCGCGGCATCGTCCGCATCCGTGGCGACCGACGGCGGCGCCGGCGGCGGCGGTGCGATGGCGGCGCGGGCAAAATAGCGGTCGAGCGACTCCATGGTCGCGTCGACGGCCGCTTCCAGCGCGCGCACGCCGGCCGCGAGGCGGCCGCGGTCGGGCGCCGCCAGTCCGAGGCCCTCTTCCACCGACTGCGCCAGGGTCTGCAGCTCGCGCGCGCCGATGTTGCCGGCCACGCCGCGCAAGGTGTGCGCCCGCGCGGCCGCCTGGCGCAGGCGGCGCGCCTGGTAGTCCGCGCGGATCTGGGCGCCCGCGTCGCGCTGGGTGGCGCGGAAGCGGTCCAGCAGCTGCACGTACAGCGCGACGTTGCCGGCCACGTGGCGCAGGCCGTACGCGGAGTCGATGCCGGACACGGTCGACAGGCCGGGCAGCGTGGGACCGTCCGCCACGACGGCGCCGCCGGCCGACAGCGGCGGCGGCACGGCCTGGCCGATCCAGCGCGCCAGCGTGGTGTACAGCTTCTCCGGCTCGACGGGCTTGGTGATGTAGTCCTGCATGCCCTCGCGCAGGCAGCGCTCGCGGATCTCGGCCAGCGCGTGCGCCGTCATGGCGACGATCGGCAGCTTGTCGAAGCGCGCATCCTTGCGCAGTTCGACGGTGGCCGCGTGGCCGTCCAGCTGCGGCATCTCGAGGTCCATCAGCACGAGGTCGTAGGCCTGCGGGCCGCCGTCGTACAGCATGTCGAGCGCCTCGTTGCCGGTGGCGGCGACGTCCACCGCGATGTTCTGCGCCTGCAGCAGTTCCAGCGCGATCTCCTGGTTGACCTGGTTGTCCTCGACCAGCAGCACGCGCGCCGCGTGATCGCCCGGCGCCCCGAATTTCCCATTCCTCCTGCTGTGCGCGTTTGGCGCGCGCGGCGGCGCGAACAGGGCGACGAGCGTGTCGACGAGGGCCGACTGGCCGATCGGCTTGCACAGGAAACCGCGAATGCCCGCCGCTTCCGCTTCTTTCTGCACTTCCTCGCGGCCGAACGCGGTCACCAGCACGGTGGACGGCGGATGGCGCAGCGCCGGGTTGCCGGCGATGCGGCGCGCCAGTTCGATGCCGTTCATGCCCGGCATCTGCCAGTCCGTCAGCACGACGCGGTAAGGGTCGCCCGCCGCATCGGCCGCGAGCAGCGCGCTTTCCGCCTCGGCGCCGCTGGCGGCGAGATCCACGCGCAGCGGCAACGTCTGCAGCGCTTCGCTCATGATCTCGCGCGCGACGTCGGAATCGTCGACGAGCAGCAGGCGCGCGCCGTCCAGTTCCGGCGGCGCGACCGCCACGCGTTCCGGCTCGCCGGACAGCGGGAAGTCGAGGTCGAAGTGGAACGTCGAGCCCTTGCCCGGGCTGCTCGCGACGACGATGCGCCCGCCCATCAGGCCGACCAGCTGCTGCGAGATCGACAGGCCCAGGCCCGTCCCGCCGTACTCGCGCGTCGTGCTGCCGTTGGCCTGGCTGAATGCGCGGAACAGTTTCGCCTGCTGCTGTTCGCTCATGCCGATGCCCGTGTCGCGCACGGCGAACCGCAAGGTGGCATAGCCGTCGCGGAAGCGGTCCGCGGCCGGATCGTCGAGCCGCATGCACGACAGTTCCAGCTCGCCCGCCGGCGTGAATTTCACCGCGTTGTTGACGAGGTTGATGAGGACCTGGCCCAGGCGCAGCGGGTCGCCCACGAGCATGCGCGGGATCGCGTGCGGCACGTGGAACAGGTATTCCAGGTGCTTGTCGGCCGCCTTCTGGCTCGTCACGCTGGCCACGTTCGCGAGCACGTCGTCCAGGCAGAACGGGATGTGCTCGACGTCCAGCTTGCCCGCCTCGATCTTGGAAAAGTCGAGGATGTCGTTGATGATCCCCAGCAGCGACAGCGCGGCGCGGTGGATCTTGCCGACGTAGTCCTGCTGCTTGGGCGAGAGCTCCGTGCGCAAGGCCAGATAGGCCATGCCGATGATCGCGCTCATCGGCGTGCGGATCTCGTGGCTCATGTTGGCCAGGAATTCCGACTTGGCGACGTTGGCCGCCTCCGCGCGCACGTTGGCCGCGACGAGCGACTGCTCGCGCTCGCGCCGCTCGGAGATGTCGCGGATGAACGAGCAGAATTCGTAGTCGTCGCTCGTGGCCAGCTGGACGCGCGTGATGGCCAGCTCGATCGGAAACTCCACGCCGTCGCGGCGCAGGGCGTACGTCTCGATGCGGCTGTCCAGCACCCCGCCCACGCCGCTGCGCTCGTAGCGCGCGAGGCCGTTGCGGTGCGCGGCGCGGTGGCGCTCCGGCACGATGCAATCCGAGAGGTCGCGGCCCAGCACCTCTTCGCCCTTCCAGCCGAACATCTTTTCCGCCTGCGCGTTCCAGCCGACGATGCGGCCCTGGCGGTCCATGCGCACGACGGCATCCAGCGCGGTGTCGACGATGGCCTGCAGCTTGGCCTGGCTGCCCTGCGCCATGCGCATCGAGTCCAGCAGCTCGCGCGTGCGCGCGGCGATCTTCTGTTCGAGGTCTTCGTTCAGGTCGCGCAGCTGCTGTTCGATCACGCTCTTTTCGCGCAGCAGGCCGTTCGTCACCTGCTCGGCGCGGCGCAGCCGGTTCAACGTGTCGCGGAAGCTGCGCACGGCCGAGGACAGGCGGCCGATCTGGTCGCGCCGGCCGATGCCGGACAAGTGGATGTCGGTCTCGCCGCGCGCCAGCTTTTCCAGCGCTTCCTGGATGTCGGCGAACGGCTGCGTCATGCGGCGGCCGATCAGCAGCACGCACAGGGTGATGGCCAGGGTGAGGATCAGGTTGCCCAGCACGGTCTGGATGATCTGGCGACGCAGGTCGGCGTCGATCTGGCGGCGCGAGATCGCCAGGTCGATCGAGCCGACCAGGTATTCGCGGTTGCCGTCGTGGTAGACGACCTTCTGCTGCACCCGTTCGGCGCCCTCCTCGTCCGCGCCGGAGCCGAGCGACGCGAGCACCATGCCGTTCGGCGCCAGCACGCGCAACATGATCACTTCCGGCGTGCCGCCCAGCGCATCGACGACCGAGGACACGGCCGCGCTGTTGATGTCGAACAGCGGCCGCGCCAGCGCGTGCGACACCACGTTGGCCTGGCGTTCGACCCGTTCCCCCAGCCGCGCGCTCGCTTCGCGGTGCAGCGAATGCATCACCCAGGTCGTGTACACCGTCGTCGACAGCGCCACCGCCAGCACGATGCCGGCGCCGAGCCGGAACACGATGTTCTGGCGCCAGCTGTCGACGAGGCCCCGTACGAGTCCCCCCGGGCGGCGCGCGCCGGTGGACGCCAGCGGATTAATGACCGCCTCCCGGATGGCCGGTCAGCTCGCGCTCGCGGCGGCGGTAGGCGGGGCTCGTGCGCACGTCCTCGATCGTCTTCCAGATGCGTTCCGCGAGGTCCGGCTGCTGCGCGACGAAGGCGTGCGACAGCAGCAGGTAGTACGGCTTTTCGATCAGCGGCACGGGCAGCATTTCGATCTGCGAGGCGTACGCCGACCGCATCAGCCGCATCGCGTCGCCGCCGCCGAGGGCCGCCGCCACGAGGCGGCCGGCCAGCATCTTCTGCACCAGTTCGTCGGCCTGCTGGCTGCCCTCGTCCACGGTCACGTTCCGGGCACGCAGGAAGTCGCCGATGGAGTAGCCGAGCTGGAAGCCGATGCGGCCGTCCACGTTGGCGAAACGCTTGCCGTCCCAGTCGACCTTGCCGCCCTTGCGCCGCACCAGGACGTAGCGGTCGACGTGCATGCGCCGGGCCGGATCGGCCTCGCCATCGCCGCCTTTCACGCCGGGATACGCGCCGAGCGCCAGGCGCTCGCGGCTGAAGCTGACGGCGAAGGCGCCGTTGACCTGGTTCGCCTTGACCTGCGCGAGACAGCGCTTCCAGGGCATGCTCTGGTAATCGAGCGTGAGCCCGAGGCGCCGCGCCACTTCGGCCAGCAGCTCGAAATTCAGGCCGCCGCCGTCCAGGGTGCGCCACGGCAGCACTTCCTGGCGCTCGAAGCACAGCGACACGGTGCCCGCCGCGAACGACGGCGCGCCGGCGAGCAAACAGCAGGCGATCGATCCGTGGCGAAGGAAGCGCAGCATGGCGTAGGTAGGGCGGCAGCGGCAATAATGATTAAAAACAGACAACAGTATGCCAGACCTTGCCGACAAAACCTACGTGGACCGTCAAGCCGCCAGCGCGGCGCGGCCGTGGCGCAACTCGGCCAGCACGCCGGCGCGCAGCCCGGTCTTCGGCACCTCCAGCTCCTCGATCTCCAGCTCTTCCATGAGGCCCAGCAGGATGGCCAGCGCGGCCGTCACGTCGCGCAGGCGCAGGTGACCGAGGCCGGCCAGCGCTGCCCCGCCGCCGCCCTGGTCGAGCGCGCGTGACGCGAGCGACTCGAGCCGGGTGCGCGTGATGGGACCGGCCAGGTCGTTGTCGGCCAGCAGCCGCGCCAGGGTGTGGATGGTGCCGGAGGCGCCGCACGCCCGATCGCGGCGGCCGGGGCCGAACGCGGGCGTCTCGTCGCCCAGCTTGGCGCGCGTGGATGCGATCGCGGCCGCGAACGACACCGCGTCGATGCGTCCGCCGCTGAAGAACGTGAGCGCCAGGCGCGATGTGCCCAGGCCCAGCGACGCCACCTTCTGCACGTGGCGTCCGGTGCCCAGCGCGAGCTGGGTCGAGCCGCCGCCGATGCCCAGCACCAGCGTGCGCGTGTCCGGCTCGTGCGTCGCGCCGTCGGCCACGCCGAGATAGGTCAGGACGGCCTCCTGCTCGCCGGTCAGCACGTGCACCGGATGGCCGAGCAGCTGCTGCGCGGCCGGCAGGAACAGGTGGCTGTTGCGGGCCATGCGCAGGGTCGACGTGGCGACCACGCGCACGGCGGCCAGCGCATGGTCGGACAGGCGCGCGCGGATCGTGCGCAGGCAGTCGAAGGCGCTGTCCATCGCCTCGGGGCTCAGGCAGCCCTGCGCGTCCAGCGCGGCGGCCAGGCGCAGCGGCGCATGGAAACTGTCGAGGGGACGCAGCGCGCCGTCCTCGACGACGCCGACGAGCAGGCGGAAACTGTCCGAGCCAAGGACGAGTGCGGCGTGAATGGGAGGTGTGGTGCTCATGCAGACTCCGAAGTCGAAAACGGCGCCACGATAGCGGGGCTGGATGACGGATCGATGACAGGAGCATCGTTGATCACATCATCATAAGCCATGCGCGCCCAAGGCGCCATGGCGGACACGGGTGTTCGTACGCGCCCCGGCGCGGGGGCGTTCATTCTTCTTCCACCGGCGCCAGTACGGCTGCCGCCACTTCGACCCGGTTGCGCCCCGCCTTCTTGGCCACCCGCAACGCCTCGTCGGCGCGGGCCAGCAAGGTGACGGTGCTGTCGTCGGGGCGGATCGTCGTGACGCCGAAGCTGGCCGTCAATGAAATCATCGCGCGCTCCGTCTTGACGCGCTCCGCTTCGATCGCGGCGCGCATGCGCTCGGCGACCATCGCCGCATCGTCCAGGTTCGTGCGCGGCAGCAGGATCGCGAATTCCACGCCCACCAGGCGGCCCAGCAGGTCGCTGTCGCGCAACTGGCGCTTGCACGTATTGATCAGGTGCGCGAGCACGACGTCGCCGGCCGGGTGGCCGTAGCCGTCGTTGATGCGTTTAAACTGGTCGAGGTCGAACACGACGAGGGCGGTCGGCTGGCCGGGCCGGCGCGCCAGCGCCATCCATGGGGCCAGGGCCTGGAAGAAGCCGCGCCGGTTCGGCACGTCGGTGAGCGGGTCGTTGATTTCCAGGCGCGCCAGCTCGGCCTGTTCGCGCTCGCGGCCCAGCAGCAGCCAGCCGAAGCCGCCGACGAGGGCCAGCAGATACAGGGCGCCCGAGTGCAGCTGGCGCAGGATGTCGCTCGTCATCCAGCCCCAGCCCGCGGGCGCCAGCAGCACGAGCGCGCCGCGCGCGCCGACGACGACGGCCAGCACGGTCGTCGCCAGCGCGAGGAAGCGCTGCAGCATCGATGCGGCCGCCCAGCCGCGCGCCAGCGCCGCCGCGAGCGACAAATAAAAGCCGCCGAGGACCAGCGACGCGGCCACGGCGCGCAGGCCGATCGGGTCGATCAGCCAGCACAGCAGGAAGGCGGCGACGGCCAGTCCCAGCGCGGGGAGCGTGGCGCGGCGCCAGCGCAGCCGGCCGGCGCGTTCCCATGCCGCGCCGGATTCCCAGGCCACGCCGGCGAACACGAGGACGTAGGCGATGGGCAGCGCGAGGCCTTCCGGCACGACGCCCGCCGCGCCGATGGCCAGCAGCAGCCAGCCGGCGCCCTGGTACAGGCGCGACCAGCCCCACGTCGGTACGGCCGGACGGCCGGCATGGCCGGATTGTTCGAAGAAAAACAGGGTGGCGCACAGGGCCAGGTTGCCGAGTGCCAGTGCCAGGACCATCGTGGTGGCATCCATCGTCACCTCAGCATTCGTGCACGACCGCGGTCGTGCCGTCGCCGACGCGGCTGGACCAGGCACGCGTCCAGTACTCCCGTTCGGCCTCGGTGGGCGGTTCGTGCCAGAACACGATCAGGGTCCCTTTATGGTCGTGGATCTGGGTCAGCTTTTCGACGAAACCCGGGTTGCCGTCCACGTCCGCCAGCGCCATCGCATATCCATAGACGCGATCCAGGCGCTCGATGCGGTCCGGTTCGGTCTGGCTGTTGGTGGCGGTAATGGTGGGGTGGTCCAGGAACATGAGGTCTCCGCGTGGGCTGCAACGGCCAGCTTATCAGAAACCTATCGACCGCAACAAGTTCACCTATACTTGGCGGCATGCCTCACAACAGCCCCACCCCGCCGCTCGTACGTACGCACCGGGGCCGCCGGACGCTCGAATTCGTCCCCGGCGACATCCAGAGCGAGATGCTGCTGGCCCGGCCCGACGCCCTCGTGCTGGCCTATTTGCGCGCCATGATGGGTTTTGTCCTGTTCGCGCCGGCTCCCATCCGCATCGTGATGGTCGGGCTCGGCGGCGGCTCGCTGGCCAAGTTCTGCCACCGCCATTTTCCCGACGCGCACATCACCGTCATCGAACTCCGCGCCGACGTGATCGCCCTGCGCGACGCCTTCCACGTGCCGCCCGACAGCGCGCGCTTCGCGGTCGTCCATGCCGACGCGGCCGAGTGGCTGGCCGCGCATCCCGGCTCGGCCGATGTACTTCTGGTCGATGGCTTCGACGCGCGCGGGCTGCCGCCCAGGCTGGCCGACACGCCCTTTTATACGGACTGCCGGCGCGCGCTGCGGCCCGGCGGCGTGCTCGTGGCCAATGTCTTCACGTACGATCCGCGCTACCCGGACGTGATGGACGCGCTGGATACCGTGTTCGCCGGCCACACCTGCTGGTTCGACAAGGTCGCGGGCAATAACCGCATCGTGTATGCGTTGCACGCCCCCGCGGATGCCGCCCTGCGCCGCATGACGGTGCTGCGGCGCCGGCGCGGGCTCGGCCTCGGATTATTGAATCGGCTAGCCATTCGATTCATCCTTGCCTGGATCGCATCGCGATCTGTTTTGGCCCTACCACACCTTCGCGCTACGCGGTCCCGCTTGTGACAATTTGTTTGCGGAAACTAGAGTTTCTGTGACAAACTGATGCCTCTTCATGCCTTAGGGCAAGCTCTCATCTTTCATGCATAGGGAACCCTGGATGTCGCGTCGTCGACTGCCGTTTTCGCTCACGCTCGCAGCAGGCCTCACGCTGGCCGGTGGCCTGGCCGCAACCGCGGTGCTGACGGTTGCCGTCAGCCGTCTCGAATACGACAACAAGGCGCTGGCCTTCGAACAGGGGACCGGTGTGCGCGTGGCCGCCCTGCGCCAGGGCATGGACGATGCAGTCGAAGTCCTGAACGTGACCAACCAGCTGTTCACGACCGTGCAGCCGGTCACGCGCGCGCAATTCCACGATTTCACGACGCCGCTGCTGCAGCGTAATCCATACATCCGCGCCTTCAATTTCCACCGCGTCGTGGACGCCGCCGACCGCGCCGCGTTCGAAGCGGACCTGCGCCAGTTCCAGCCCGACCTCGTGGTGCGCGAGATGCGCGGCCCCGCGCGGGTGGCGGCGCCGGCGCGCGAACGCTACCACGTCGTCGACTATCTCGAACCCATGCAGGGCAACGAGGCGGCCCTCGGCCTGGACGTCAGCCAGAACCATCAGGTCATGGACGCCCTCGGGCGCGCGCAGGCGAGCGGCCGCGCCGCCCTCACCAGCCTGCTGCAGATCGCCCAGGCACCCGGCGCCCCCAGTTTCGAAGTGCTGATGCCCGTGTACGCCCGCGGCGGCCGCCTGCTGGGCGACACCGCCGCCGTGGTCTCCGTGCCGACCCTTGCCAATGCCACGCTGGCCAGGGCCGGCCTGCTGGACGACCACAGCATCCAGTTGAAATTCTATGCCGGCGGCCGCGCCGATCCGGCCCACCTCGCCTATGCGAGCCGCGCCGTGACGTCGTCCGAAGCGCCCGTCCCGCTGATGTCGGGCGGCTACACGGGCCGCGCCTTGAACACCTTCACGGTGGGCGGCCAGTCGTGGACCGTGGAAGCCATCGCCGCGCCCAGCCCGTGGCTGGCCGACCATCTCGGCTCGACCCTGCTGCTGACCGGCGGCGTACTGTCGACCCTGCTCCTGTGCGCCTTCGTGCAGGCGGCCGGCGAGCGCGCGCGCAAGGTGCAGGAACTGGTGCGCGAGCGCACCGCCGACCTGAAGCTGACGAACCAGCGCCTGATCGACGACGTCCTCGCGCGCAAGCGCACAGAAAAAGCGCTGCAGGAAAGCGAGCAGCGCTTCCGCCAGCTCGTCGCCATGTCGTCCGACTGGTATTGGGAACAGGACGAGGAATTCCGATTTACCCACGTCACTGGCGACTTCACGGAAAAATCCGGCATCACCACCGAGCGCGTGCTCGGCCGCCGCCGCTGGGACTACGTGCCGGCGCTGACGGACACCGAGCTGGGCCGCGACCACGTCGCCACCCTGGAAGCGCACGAACCCTTCCGCAACCTCGAATACCGCGTCGTCGACGACAACGGCGAGGAGCGCTGGTTCTGCATCAACGGCCAGCCGACGTTCGACGAGACGGGCCGCTTCACCGGCTACCGCGGCACCGGCAGCGACATCACGGCGCGCAAGGTCACCGAGCAGCGCGTGCACCACGTGGCCCAGCACGACGTGCTGACGGGCCTGCCCAACCGCTCGCTGCTGCAGGACCGCCTGGGCCAGGCCGTCGCGTACGCCACCCGCAGCGGCCACCAGGTGTGGGTGATGCTGATCGACCTTGACCGATTCAAGTACGTCAACGACAGCATGGGCCACAAGGCCGGCGACGTCCTGCTGATGACGGTCGCGGCGCGCCTGCGCTCGTCGCTGCGCGACACGGATACCGTCGCGCGCCTGTCCGGCGACGAATTCGTCGTGATCCTGTCCGAGCACCACGACCAGCCGCTCACGCCGGACATCGTACAGCGCGTCATGGATTCCGTCGCGCAGCCCGTCATGCTGGGCACCAAGGAGTTCTTCGTCACCTGCAGCATCGGCGTGGCCGCGTTCCCGAGCGACGGCACGCCGTCCGAGAACCTGATCGAGCACGCGGACATCGCCATGTACCGCGCCAAGAAACTGGGCCGCAACAACTTCCAGTTCTACACGCCGGCCATGAACGAGGAATCGCTGGAGCGCGTGCGCATCGAGAGCGCGCTGCGCAATGCCCTCGAACGCAACGAATTCGTGCTGCACTACCAGCCGCAGGTCGACCTGCAGACGGGCCGCATCGTCGGCATGGAAGCGCTGATCCGCTGGAAGCATCCGGAACTGGGCATGGTGCCGCCGTCGCGCTTCATCGGCATCGCCGAGGACACGGGCCTGATCGTGCCGATCGGCGCCTGGGTGATGCGCACCGCGTGCGCCCAGAACAAGGCCTGGCACGATGCGGGCCTGGGCAAGCTGCGCGTGGCCGTGAACCTGTCGGCGCGCCAGTTCGGCGCGGCCGACCTGCTGCCGGGCATCGAGGCCGTGTTGGGCGACACGGGCCTGGATCCGTCCTGCCTCGAACTGGAACTGACGGAAAGCCTGTTCATGAGCGACGTCACGCCGGCGGTGGAATTGCTGCACCGCATGAAATCGCTGGGCGTGAACCTGTCGATCGACGATTTCGGCACGGGCTACTCCAGCTTCTCGTACCTGTCGCGCTTCCCGATCGACGTGCTGAAGATCGACCGCTCGTTCGTCAACGACATCACGCACGACGCCAACGATGCCGCCATCGTCGCCTCGATCATCGCGCTGGCGCACAACCTGCGCCTGTCCGTGATCGCCGAGGGTGTCGAAACGGCCGAACAACTCGATTACCTGCGCCACCAGGGCTGCGACGAAATGCAGGGATATTACTTCTCGAAGCCGCTCCCGGCCCATGAATTCGAGCAATTGCTGCGCCAGCGGCGCGGCCTGACGGCCCCGGAAGACGAGCCGCAGACGGCCGCCGCCTGAAGAAATCTCGAATCCGCTTTAAGTTTGGATTACAAGTGCGATATTTCGTGCAATTTCCTGTGGCTTAATCAATATCGTTCTCATACAATACTCCGTGATTCTTTGGCAATACACTCACCGAGCATTGATGATGATGACTGAACTGAATATCGACACCGCCGCGGCCACCCTGGCGGAACGCAGGCCGCGCACCGACATGCGCACGCGCGACCTCGTCAACCAGGCCGTCGCGTCCGTTCCCACGCTGGGGCTGCAGCGCGCCGCGGAATTCCTCGCGGCGATGGGCGTGCCGGCGGAGATCGCGGTGCGGGCACTGGTGTACCCGAACCGCCGCCGGACGAATTAATTTTGCTGTGATGCGATGTCGGCCAGGGATTCGCGTCCTCGTGCCGTCAATTCGAACCCGCCCTCCGCCCGCGCCGCAATGTGCGACTTGCGGCTGAGGAACTGGACGACGTCGTCATCCACATTCGCCGCCGGGTCCGACTCGAGCGCGCGCAGCGCCTGCACGCAGCGGCGCAGGAACAGCAGTTCCGTCCCCTGCGGCGTCAACGCCAGGTTCCCGTTCTTCGCATACTGGATCAGCTTCAGGCCCGACAGGCGCTTCGCGTTGCGCCCGACACAGGCATTGACGCGGTCGTTCTTCGCGCCGCGCCGGATGAATTCGAGCGCATCGTATTCGTCGCCCGTCAGTTTCAGATTCTTCATTACCACTTTCCAAGAGAACAAGCCCGCCATGGTAACGGCGACGGGCCGTCCCGGCAACCTGTCTGGCCGTCAGCGCAACGCCCGCACGGCGGCCCAGACGAGGCCCGCACCCGCCAGCACACCCAGCGCCACGGCCGCGTGCATCTTGTGCGACCCCAGCAGCGGGCCGCGGCCCAGCGGAATCTTGTTGTACAAGGTGGTGCTCATGCTTTTCTCCTCCGAAAATCGTTGGCCTTCGCGCCTATTATTAAAAAGTTCCTGCAAGATATATGTGCGCCACCGTACACAAGCGGCGATCCTATTGCGCGCCGGGGCCGGACGTGGACTGTTAGTATTGCGCCAACACGACAACGCAATGGAGCACACCATGAGAACCGACATTCCGAAACCGGATCCGGGCGCCGACGCCCCGCCGAACATGCACGAAGCGGACATCGGCAGCGGGGAGCGCTCGCCCGGCCAGCATGAAACGGACGAGATGATCCGCGACATTCCCAAGCGCGGCAGCGACGAGGGAGATAAACGGGACGCCGGCCAGGCCGGCAGCCAGCAATCGACGTCGAACAAGACCTGAACCTCGGGCCTGAACCTCTCGTGACAAAGGATGGGGCGACGCGACGGTCCGCCCCATCCTCTTCCCTTCACCTACTCATTCCGCCTTGATGGGCGGTTCCGGCGCGTCCGGCTCCTTCACCGGTGCGCGCGCCGGCGCCGGCACGTCGTCCGGATCCGGACTCGGCTGGGGCGGCGGCAGCTCCGGGTCGGGCGTCGTGGGGTCCGGCGTGGAATGTGCGTATTCCGGCAAACTCATCGATTTTCTCCGGCGTACAGGCTCAACGGCCTTCTTTCTGCTTGGCGCCGCCGCCCGCCCCCTTGTCCTTGCCGGCCTTCACGGTCGACATGTGGTCGTGGCTGCTTTTCTCCTTGACGCCCGCCTTCTGTTTCTGGACGTCTTCCTCGGACTGGTTACCGGACTGCTTGTTCTGGCTACCTGTGGATTTCGATTGGGTCATGATGATCTCCCTATGGTTGCGGTTGACGTTGTGTGCAGCCTAGCATGGAAGATCGCGGCGGGTTTTCAATCGTGCGGGCCGCATCCGCTTTGCTATAGTCGAGCCCATGACACGCCTCGCCGCCCTCGCGCTCACTCTCGCCATGACCTCTACCGTGCACGCCGCCCCGATGACGCTGGACGACTACCTGGCCCTGTCCGGCCCCGCGCCCGCCGCCACCCTGCGCTACGGCGCCGCGCCGTCGCAGTACGCCGAACTGTTCCTGCCGTCCGGCACGGGGCCGTTCCCCGTGGCCGTGCTCGTGCACGGCGGCTGCTGGACGAAGGAATTCGGCGGCATCACGCAGCTGCGCAACATGGCGGGGGCGCTGGCGGCGCGCGGCATCGCCGTCTGGAACGTGGAATACCGCCGCGTCGACGAGGCCGGCGGCGGCTACCCGGGCACCTACCAGGACATGAATGCCGCCCTCGACCTGCTCGCGCGCACCGCCAGGGAACATCCGCTCGACCTCGGCCGCCTCGTGGCCGTCGGGCACTCCGCCGGGGGCCAGCTCGTGCAATGGCTGGCGGCGCGGCCCCGCATCCCCGCGTCGAGCCCGCTGTACCGCAAGGACATCGTGCCCGTGCGCCAGGTCATCAGCCTGGGCGGCCTGGCCGACCTGCGGCGCGAGGCCGCGCTGCTGAAGACGAGTTGCGGCCGCGAGACCGTCGAACTGGCCGGCACGCCGAGCACGGACCGGCCGGACGTGTTTTCCGACACGAACGCAGGCGACCTGATGCCGAACGGCAGCCACACGATCCTCGTCACCGGCGAGCTGGACACGATCTCGCCCCCGCGGGTCGCGCACGATTTCGCCGCCCGTGCGCGGGCGGCCGGCGACAGCGCGGAGGTCGTGATTCTGCCGGGCGCCAGCCATTACGACGAGGTGGCGGCGACATCGGGATCGTGGCCGCGCGTGCTGCGGGCGATCGAGTCGGCGCTGGGCCTGGACGCGCGTTGACGGGGCTTGGAGCGCCTGACGAAGCTTCTCCAAGTCGCTTTAAGAGATGAGTGAGCGGGCGGGCGAGATGGCCGTCATCTTAACGCTCGGACTTCTGCGCTCTTGCTCCACGCAGGCCGACGACAACTGCCTAGGGCGCGCTCAACTTCAACCGTTTCAATACTTCGAGAACAATTTCGGGGTCTGGCGCCATGCTTGTGCAACGACACTTATGGGGACATAGGACACAACGGACCTGGTTGCCCGCCTCGGACGCTGGCGAGATGCCCAGAATTTACGATCTGGTCGATGGCTTGTTCGACGGATGTTTTGGCTGCGCATTCAATCGGTCGACGCAACTCAACGTACGGCCGTTCTGCACTTGATTAACTGAGGTATTGTGGAGCGTGCTACTGATTTGCTATCTCATTTATGCGGACAAGCCTTTTTGCAACAACTGTGTAACGAGTTCATTCAATTCGACGCCGCGCTCTTTGCTCAAAGTCTGCAACTGCTTGACTAGGTCGCTGTTGAGCTTGACGGCAAACGGCACCAGACCCAGCGCGCGCTCACGTTCGCGTTGTTCGCGACGGTCGGGCATCGCTGCCGACGCTCCTACACCGTATGTTGCGCCTTTCGCACTCATTTGATTCATCAGTTTCTTCGCGTCGCTTTTTGCCAGGTCTGTCTTTTTCATTGCTTGCCTTTGGTTCGAGTAGACTGAGGCCGCATTTTACTCGCGAAAGGAGCGGGACAATGCGGCACCTGCACCGATGTGACTGCAACGTCCGTTTCTGGCCGAGCTACATGCGGCTACTGGCCCACACAAATAACTTTAGTTTCATACTGTTGGGCATTTTCTTTTTTCTTTGCGGCCCACGTGACCACTTCCTGAGCTTCAGCGGATGTCATGACAGTTGCTTTCTCTTTATTCTTAATAAATGACACGCCCTCGAACTTGCCTTCCTTGCTACGCATGACTCTGGCAAAAACGGGCGCCGCCTTACCGTCGTCAGTGCGCTTGTTTTGCTGGACGAGGTAACGCTGGTCGATTGTTTCCATGATAAGACTCCATACTTGCAGACGAAATCAGCATTCTACGGCGCGTGAAGCGCCACCAGGAAAACATGGCGGGAGCAATGATCATTCTTGCCAGGATGACGCCGGTTGCTGAACGTCAGGACTCAACCGAAAGCGTACCTGTTCGCGGCTTTCGCCGCTCTCAGGTTTTCGATGCGCTTCCGTGGGTATGATCCTGCCTATAACGCACGCCACAAGTGCGGTCGTGAGGTTGTTGCCACCGAAGCAAGTCAGCGGCTATGCCACGGGCTCTTACTCGGGAAACACGATCTTCTTCGCCAGCCGCTGGTCGACCACGAGATCTTCCTGCGCGACGGCAACGCACGGCAGGATATAGCCCTCGCGTTTTTCGTCGAGGGACAGCCCCGGCCATTCCACGAGATAGCGCACCGTGCCACCTGCCAGGCGGCAGATGCACGTGCGGCACGTGCCGTTGCGGCAGGAACTGGGCAGGTCGATGCCGGCCTGTTCGGCGGCGTGCAGCACCGTCGTCTCCGTGTCGGTGTCGAAGGACCAGCCGGACGGCTGCAGGGTGATGGTCAACATGGTCATGCGGCGGATTGTACCTCCGGCCTGACGGGCCTGGGTTCGTTCCCGCACAGAGCCCCGTCTTGCGCGGCACTAACCTGAAGCCAACGCAATTTCAGGCAGGACACCATGTTGAAAACGACCCGCATCCCCCTTTTGATCGCCCTGCTGGCCGGCCTCGCCGGTCCGGCGGGCGCCGCGCAACCGCAGGCGCAGCCGGCCGCCGCTATGCCAGCCGCGCAGCCCGCCCCGGCCACCGCACGGGCGACCGAGTTCGAGCGCCTGCTGCGCGCGCAGGTGCTGCTCGACCGCGCCCACTTCTCGCCCGGCGAAATCGACGGCGCCTACGGCTCCAACATGCGCCAGGCGCTGGCCGGTTTCCAGAAGGCGCGCGGTCTCGATCCGACCGGCAAGCTCGACGACGCCACGTGGAACGCGCTGAACACCGACCCGACGCCGACCCTGCTGACCTACACGCTGGCCGACACCGACGTCGCGGGCCCGTTCCAGCGCGTGCCGGACGACATGATGGAAAAGGCCAAGCTGCCCACGCTCGGCTACGCCACGCCGGCGGAAGGTCTCGGCGAGAAATTCCACGCGAGCCCGGCGCTGCTGGAAAAGCTCAACCCCGGCAAGGACCTGGGCCGCGCCGGCGAGCAGATCGTCGTGCCGAACGTCGTCGGCACCCCGGCGCTGGCGCCGGCCGCGCGCGTCGTCGTGTCGAAGGAAGGCCGCATCCTGCAGCTGCAGGACGCGGCGGGGACCGTGCTGGCCCAGTATCCCGTGTCGAGCGGCAGCGAACACGATCCTCTGCCGATCGGCGACTGGAAGATCGAGGGCGTGCACCGCAACCCCACATACCACTACAACCCGAAACTGTTCTGGGACGCCAAGCCGGGCGACAAGAAAACGACCGTCGCGGCGGGCCCCAACAACCCGGTCGGCGTCGTGTGGATCGACCTGACCAAGCCGCATTACGGCATCCACGGCACGCCGGTGCCGGCCTCGGTGGGCAAGAGCGAATCGCACGGCTGCATCCGCTTGACGAACTGGAGCGCATCGGAGGTGGCGGGACTCGTCCAGGCGGGCACGGAGGTCGTACTGCAAGACTAAAACGAAGCAAAGGAGACGACGATGAGATGGTTGATGACCTTCCTGCTCGGCGTGCTGGTGGGCGCCGGCGGCCTGTTCGTCTGGCTGCGCCAGATGCCCCACGCCCCCGCCACCCCACCGGCCGTGGCCGCGAACACGGGCGCCCTGCCCGCGCCACCGCCGCCATCGAGCGGCATCGACGGCAAGCTGCCGCCGGCGCCGCAGGTCATGCCCGACCTCACGGAACTCGACCTGCCGCTGCGTCCCGCCGCCTCGGACACGCCCGTCGCGGCAGCGGGCACGGCGCCCGCGCCGTCCGTCCCGCCGGGCAAGCTGCTCGTACCCGTCGACGGCATGCCGTTCTCCAAGCTTGCCGACACCTACGACCAGCCGCGCGGCACCGAACGCCACCATGAAGCGCTGGACATCATGGCGCCGAAAGGCACGAAGGTGGTCGCGGTGGCGGACGGCAAGATCGTGAAGCTGTTCACGAGCAAGCCGGGCGGGCTGACCGTGTACCAGTTCGATCCGGCCGAAAAATATGCCTATTACTATGCGCACCTGGACCGCTATGCGGACGGCCTGCAGGAAGGCGCGCAGGTCAAGCGCGGCGACCTGATCGGCTATGTGGGCGCGACCGGGAATGCCGATCCGAACGCGCCGCACTTGCACTTCGCCGTGTTCGAACTGACGCCCGAGAAGCAGTGGTGGAAAGGGACGCCGGTGAATCCGTATCCGTTGCTGCAGCCCTGAAGTTTCTGCTCGGCTACTCCTCAGCCATTGCGATAATATGAACAAAATCGCTGCCTGAGGGGACTATGAAGAACATCGATCGACGCCGTCGCACCGTATGCATGGGCATGCTGGGCGGACTTGCCGGACTGACCATGGGCAATGCCGCCCGGGCGCGTCCCACCATCGACGACGCGGCGCGCGTCTTCCGGCTCGACGGCGGCGCCGTCACCTACGCGTTCGGCGTCAACCCGGATGGCCGCCTGCAGACCATGTACTGGGGCAGCGCACTGTCCCCGGACGATCCGCTGCCGGCGCCGGCACCGGTCGCCGAGAACTCCAGCAACGAAACGTCGATCACCGTCACGCCGTTCGAGTATCCCGGCTTCGGCGCGGGCCTGACGGTGGAGCCGGCCCTGAAGGTCACCTTTCCCGACGGCGTGCGCGACCTGGACCTGCGCTACGTGGGCCACCAGCTCGACGGCGACCGCATCCTGGTCAGGCTCAAGGACGTCAGTCGCGCCGTCCACGTCACGCTCGCCTATGCGATGGAAGCCGCAACCGGGATCCTGACGCGCAGTGCCGTGGTCGAGAACCGGACGAACGGCTGGATCCAGGTCGACCAGATGGCCGCGGCCAGCATCAACCTGCCGTACGCCGACGATTACCGGCTGTCGTACCTGACCGGACGCTGGGCCGGCGAGTTCGCGCTGCAAACCCGCCCGGTCGGTCCCGGCGCGACGGTGATCGAGAGCCGCAAGGGCGTGACGTCGCACCAGGCCAACCCGTGGATCGCGCTGAGCCGGGCCATGACCGAAGAGGAGTCCGGTCCCGTGTGGTTCGGCGCACTGGGCTGGAGCGGCGCGTGGCGCATCGGTGTCGACATGGATGCGCTTGGCGGCGTCCGCATGACGGCCGGCTACAACCCCTTCGATTTCGCCTATCGGCTCAAGCCCGGCGAACGCCTCTCCTCGCCCGTGTTCCATGCCGGGTATTCCGGCGAAGGGTTCGGCGGCGCGTCGCGCCTGTTCCATCGCTACCAGCGCACGCGCATCCTGCCGGGCGCGCCGGCGCTCCGTCCGCGGCCCGTTCTCTACAATTCGTGGGAGGCGACCGAGTTCGCCGTCGACGAAGCGGGCCAGATGGCGCTCGCGGAGAAGGCCGCCGGCCTCGGCATCGAACGCTTCGTCGTCGACGACGGCTGGTTCGGCGCGCGCAACAGTTCGAAAGCGGGGCTGGGCGACTGGGTCGTCAACACCAAGAAATTCCCGAGCGGGCTGACGCCACTGATCAAACGCGTCAACGACCTGGACATGGAATTCGGGCTGTGGGTCGAACCGGAGATGGTCAATCCGGACAGCGATTTGTACCGGGCCCACCCCGATTGGGTCATCCACTTTCCGGGACGCACGCGCTCCGAAGCCCGCGACCAGCTGGTGCTCAACCTGGCGCGCAAGGACGTGTACGACCACCTTCTAACGGTATTGGACAGGCTGCTCGGCGCGAACAACATCGCGTTTCTGAAGTGGGACCATAACCGCGCCTGGTCCGAACCGGGCTGGCCGCAGGTGCCGCCCGCGGACCAGCAACGCCTGTACGTGACGTACGTGGACAATCTCTACAAGCTGCTCGGCGAACTGCGCCGGCGCCACCCGAAGGTCGAGATCGAATCGTGCGCCAGCGGCGGCGGCCGTGTCGATCTCGGCATCATGGCCCTGACCGACGAGGTCTGGGTGTCGGATAACACCGATCCGTACGACAGGCTGTTGATACAGGATGGCTTCAGCCAGGCCTATGCGCCGGCGATCATGATGGCCTGGGTCACCGACTCGCCCAACTGGGTCAACAAGCGCGCCACCTCGCTGGAATACCGGTTCCTGTCGTCCATGCAGGGCGCGCTCGGGATCGGCGCGAACCTGAACCACTGGAGCGCGAACGACTTCACGCAAGCGAAGCGCCTTATCGCCGAGTACAAGCGTATTCGGGTGACCGTCCAACAAGGCAATTTGTACCGCTTGATCTCGCCGCAGGGCGGCTCGGCACGGTCGGCGACGCTGTCGGTCGCACAGGACGGCAATCAGGCCGTCCTCTTCGCCTTCCTGCATTCCGGCGGCATGCGCAATCCGGCACCCCATATCCAGTTGCGCGGACTCGATCCACGGAAGACGTATGCGCTGCGCACCATTGCAGGGGGCGTGGCGCCGCGCACACCGAAACAGGCGAGCGGCGCATACTGGATGGGACAAGGGATCCAGCCCAACCTCGTCGGCGACTTCCAGGCCGCGGCCATTGTCCTGGAAGCCGCCTGACGAGGTGCGTCTTTACTGCCCCGGCGGCTCATCCACGTCCGCGCCCACGTTGATCGCGGCATACGCCCGCTGCACGGCAATCAGCTCGCGGCTGCTCTTGCCGTACAGCTCGCCTGCAGCCTCGATCATCTTGGCGCGCGCATCCGCGTAATTGGTGCTCGACGTGAACTTGGTCGTGTTCGCCTTGAACCAGATCCGGTAGGCCTTGTCGAGCCCGATGCCCGTCATCGCGGCCGGCGTCTTGACGAGGTATTTGCTGTAATAATCGCCGGCCTTGTCCGCGCTGGAGCCTTGCGCGAGGAAGTAGAACATGCGGTTGTTCGGGCCGCTGCTGTAGTGCACGTCAAGGCGCTTGATCGAGCTGCTCCAGGCGTCCGGGCTGCTGCCGTCCTTGCTGGGGCGGTACATCCAGCGCAGCGGCGTGCCCGACTTGCTGATCTCCTTGCCCAGCACCCAGTCGTTGCCCGTGAGCGGGACGGTGTCGCCCTTGCCGCCCCCGCGCGCATACGCTTCGACGGCCTCGCCGTTGATGTCCGACGACGATTCGTTCAGTCCGCCCGATTCTCCCGCATACGTCAGGTTCGACGTGGCGGCCGTCACGCCATGGCCCATCTCGTGGCCGATCACGTCGATCGAGCCCAGGCTGTTGAAGCTGGAGCCGTCGCCGATGAACATGCAGCGGCACGTGTCGCTGTAATACGCGTTGTCGTACGCGGTGTTGACGTGTGCCGCGATGTACGTGGCCGTATTGTGCCCGTCCAGCGACAACCAGTTGAACACGTTCTTCATCGTGTCGTACGTGTTCATCAGGCCCCACATCGCGTTCACGGCGGCCGTCTGGCCGTTCGCGTTCGTCGTCGAGCCGCCGTTCACGTACTGCTTGCCGTCGCCCCATGTGTTCGTATCATTGACGTAGACGCTGCCCGCGCTCGTGCCATGGTTCGCGTTGGTGATCGCCATCGCGCCGAACGTGCCGCCCGTGCCGCGGGTGTCGTCGATCATCCTGTACTTGCCCTCGGCGAGCGTCGTGTTGACGGGCACATCGCCGTTGTACTGGCTGTGGCCCACGCCGACCACCGTCTGCAGCATGTTCCACTGGGCGAGGATGGCGCCGTCGCGCGCGCTCACGATGGTGTCGTGGTACACGGGCTTGTCGCCGGCGACCATGCGCGTGTGCACGAGGTAGGCGAGTTCGTAGTGATCGACGACTTCCTGCACGTCGAGCGCGTTGAGCTCCTGTTCCTGCTTGTCGCGCGCGTCCGGCACGCGTTCCGTGCGCATCGCGGGCCAGATGATCAGCTCCGCGCTGGGCGGCGTCTCGTGGCGCGCCGAGGCGCCCAGCGAAGCCAGCGCCGCATCGATCGCGGCCTTCGACGAGATCGCCGGCACGACGCTGAAATCCGAACCCGGCCCGGCGGTGTCGGCCTTCACGAAGTTGGCGCGCTGCTCGGAATCCGATTCGGACAGGATCTTGCCGTTGGCATCCAGGACAAGCACGGATTCGAAGCCGAAGATGCGCACGTTCTTGTACGTGTGGGCCACGCGCGCGACCTGCGTGCCCTGCGTGCCGGGATGCCGCGCGACGATCGCATAACCGTGGCGCGCATCCTGCCCGCGCGCGGCGCGGCGCGCGTCCAGCTGGGCCAGCAATGCCGCGTCCAGCTGCGGGGACGCGGCAACCGCCGGGCTCATCGTGCCGGGGCCGGCCGCGCCCGCGGGCACGACGACCGCCAGTGACAGGGCGCCGAACGACGCCAGCAACATCTTGCGCTTGTTCATGAGATTTCCTTTCATTGAGCGGGCACACCGATGCAGTGTGGCCGAGCTCGCTTAAAGGAATTTGCTCAAGCGCAAAGAGCCCCACGGCGCCTTGCGGCTGCCGTGAGGCGGATGAAAAGGTGCGGATGATGGTGCGCCCAGGCGCACCTCACGGGACGCTCAGCGCTCGCGCCGGCGCATCAGGTACACGGCCGTGCCGACGACGGCACCGGCCAGCACCGCCTTCTTCACGAGGCCGGCCCGGTTGTGCTCCCACTCGGCCTTGATGCCCATTTCGCCCAGCACGTTCGGCACCTTGCCGTGGGCGAGGTCCTCGCCGATGCCCTCGACGACGTTCACGCGGTCCGCCGCGAGCAGCAGGAGCCAATGGCGCAGGTCGTTTTCCGACCATTTGAACGCGAGGCGGCGCATCATGCCGGACAGGCCTTTCGGCGGCTGCGCGGTGCCGAAGATCGGCGTAATGCCGGGCCGTTCGGTCGACACGAGGACCTCGACGTCTTCCGGCTGCTGCGGCAGCTTGCCCTCGTGCGGGTGGATGAAGCGCGCGGGCATGCGCTCCATCGGCACGGCCGGGCGGTTCTTGCGGTCGAGGTCGGCGCCCCAGCCTTCGATGTGCGACAACTCCTCGCGGCTCGGGCGACGCGGGCCGTCGGCCATGTCGCCCTGCAGCGGATGCGCATGCACGTGGCCCGCGTCGTCGTGGTGCGGATGATCGTGGTGATGATTGTGTTCCATGACGTCTCCTCAATGCAAAGCGGTGGCCTTCACGGCCTGGACCTCGCGCGCGGACGGCGGGATCAGGACGGGCTTGATGCAGTTGTCGAGCTTGCTCGAGAAGATGTGGTACGCGTCCGCCACCTCTTCCAGCGGCACCCGGTGCGTGATGATTTCCTTCGGATTCAGGCGGCCTTCGCGGATGTGTTCGATCAGGCGCGGCAGGTGGCGTTTCACGCTGGCCTGGTTGGCGCGGATCGTCAGGCCCTTGTTCACCACGTTGCCGATAGGGACCGCGTTGAACGTCGGGCCATACACGCCCACGATCGACACGTTGCCGCCCTTGCGCACGCTGTTGATGGCCCAGTGCAGCACGGTCGAGGCGCCGGCCTGCATCTTCATCAGGCGGCCCGTCAACGTCTGCGCGATGGAACCGGCCGCATCGCCGCCCACGCAATCGATGGTGACGTCCGCGCCCATCCAGTCGGTCATCTTCTTGATGTGTTCCGCCATGTCGTTCACTTCGCGGAAGTTCACGACCTCGCATTGGGCAAAGCGCTTGACGAATTCCAGGCGGTACTCGACCTCGTCCACGACGATCACCCTGCCCGCGCCCATCAGCCATGCGGCTTTCGCGGCGAAGATGCCGACCGGGCCGGCGCCGAAGACGACCACCGTGTCGCCTTCCTGGATGTCGCCCATCTCGGCGGCCTGGTAGCCCGTCGGGAGGGCGTCGGTCAGCAGCACGGCGTCGTCCAGGTGCAGGTCGTCGGGGATCGGATACGGGCCCACGTCGGCCATCGGCACGCGCACGTACTCGGCCTGGCCGCCGTCGTAGCCGCCCGCCGTGTGCGAATAACCGTAGATGCCGCCGACGGCCGTCGCTTCCGGATTCGTGTTGTGGCAATTGCCGAAGAGTTCGCGCTGGCAGAAGAAACAAGACCCGCAGAACAGGTTGAACGGCACCAGGACCCGGTCGCCGGCCTTCAGCGTCTGCACGTCGCGGCCCACGTCCACGACTTCGCCGACGAATTCATGGCCGAACGTATGGCCCACGCGCGTGTCGGGCACCATGCCGTGGTAAAGGTGCAGGTCGGACCCGCAGATGCAGGAGCGCAGCACGCGCACGATGGCGTCGCCCGGGTGTTCGATGACGGGATCGGGCTTGTAATCGGCGCGGACGCGATACGGTCCCCGGTAATTCATTGCCAGCATAATTCCTCCTCATGGATGACGGCCCGCCGTAACGGACGAGCGCTTGACAACAAGGTATGTCAAAACGCTAAGAAAGGCGATAGGCGCACGGAAACGAACACGGGTTTCGGAACGCTTTTTTTGAAGAGCCGTAGGGCTTTGTTTTTAAAAGGAAATAGCCGCACAACCGTCGTCCCCGCGAAGGCGGGGATCCAGTTTGCACGCAGCTCGGCGACGCATGAGAACTTGGATTCCCGCCTGCGCGGGAAGTCGTTTCCGGCAATGCCGGGAACGACGATTCGGACGCAAGTGGTGAACGTTTAAAGCTGGCGCGCCTCGAACGTATTGCACTGCTCGACGGAGCCCGTCTCCAGGCCGCGCTTGAACCAGCGCACGCGCTGCGCCGACGTGCCGTGCGTGAACGAATCCGGCACGACCTCGCCGCGCGACTGGCGCTGCAGCGCGTCGTCGCCGATGGCGCTCGCCGCGTTCAGCGCGGACTCGATGTCGCCCTGTTCGATGATCTGCTTGGCCTGGTTGGTGTGGTAGGCCCACACGCCCGCGAAGCAGTCGGCCTGCAGTTCCAGCCGCACGGACGCGGCGTTGGCTTCCCGTTCCGACAGGTGCTGGCGCGCGCTGTCGACCTTGCCCGAGATGCCCAGCAGGTTCTGCACGTGGTGGCCGACCTCGTGCGCGATCACGTACGCCTGCGTGAATTCGCCGCCCACCTTGAAGCGCTGCTGCATCATGCGGAAGAACGTCAGGTCGATGTAGACCTTGCGGTCGGCCGGGCAATAGAACGGCCCGACGGCGGACTGGCCCGTGCCGCAGCCGCCGGTCGGCGTGCGGCCCGAGTACAGCACGAGATGCGGCGGCGAATACGTTGCGCCGTTGGCGCGGAAGATCTGCGTCCACGTGTCTTCGGTGTAGCCGAGCACGGTGCGCACGAACTGCGTCTCGCGGTCGTTCGCGGGCGGATGCGCCGGCGCCTGCTGGACCTGGGCCGGCGAGCCGCCCGACAGCAGGCTCAGGATCGTGGACGGCGACACGCCGAAGAACCACGAACCGATCAGCGCCACGACGATCGTGCCGATGCCGACGGTCCCGCCGCCGATGCCGAATCCGCCGCCGCCCCCACCGCCGCGGCGGTCCTCGATGTTGTCGCTTTGCCTGTCGCCTTCCCAACGCATGATGTTCTCCTTGCCTGTTGTCGAGCCGGAGGACCGTCAGCGTTCCCTGGCACGCCTGATCTTCACCGACCCCATGTTTTCGCGCGCATCCTTGAGGCGGAACTCGTCGTCCACCGCCAGGCCGGCGCGTTCTTCGTCGTGCAGCACGCGTTCGTGGCGTTCCCGTTGGACTTCACGCTCCAGTCGCTCGCGAAGGGTTACGTCCGGCGTCGTCTTCATGGTCATCCTCGTCTGTAGGGCCACGCGTCCTGCATCAGCCCGTCCATTGTGCATACGGCGCGCGGCCGCATCTGTTCGAACTTTCACATAAGCCGCATCATGCCATATGGCAGACCCGGGGTGGATGACAGCCTGTCCACGTCTCCGTGCGCTCCCGTACGGACGCGCGCGCGGGCGACGCGCATGCTTGCGCGCATGACCCCGACCGCCCCCACCTTCGCCCACCACGACGCGCTGGCCGCGCTCGGCCGCAGTCTACAGGCCACGGGCTACCGTTTCGTGACCGTCACCCCCGCCACGCACCGCCGGGTCAACAATCGTCCGGAAAATGCTTGGGCGCACGACCTGCGCGGCGTGTTCGGCTGGAGCCGGCCATACCGCGCGGACGTGCTGCCCGAGCCCATGGCCGGCCAGCTGCGCGCGGCCGGCCTGGCGGTCCCGGAGGGCGCGGACGGCTGGCGTGCCGGCGTGCGCGCCTCGACCATCGGCGACCACCTGTACTTTCATTCGGCCTGGCCCACCTCCGACGAGGACGCCGTGTTCTTCGGTCCCGACACGTACCGCTACACGAGCGCCCTCAAGCGCGTCCTCGGTGCGCCCGGGGGCTTGCGCCGTGCGGTGCGGCGCGCCGTCGACATCGGGGCCGGCGCCGGTCCGGGCGCGATCGAACTGGCGCTGCGCTGTCCCGACGCCACCGTCTACGCGGCCGACATCAACCCGGCCGCGCTGGCGCTCGCGGAGGTCAACGCGGGCCTGAACGGGGCGCATAACGTCGTGCCCTGCCGCAGCGACCTGCTCGACGGGATCGAAGGCGGCTTCGATCTCATCATGTCGAACCCGCCGTACATCCTCGACCCGGACGAGCTGACGTACCGCCACGGCGGCGGCACGCACGGCGCCGAACTGTCGATCCGCATCGTGAACGCGGCGCTGGACCGGCTGCATCCCGGCGGCAGCCTGCTGCTGTACACGGGCGTGGCCATCGTCGACGGTGCCGACCCGTTCCTCGCCGCCATCCGCGAACGCCTCGATGCCGACACGGACGGTTGGTCGTACGAGGAACTCGATCCCGACGTCTTCGGCGGCCAGCTCGGCTGCGAAGGCTACGAACAGGTGGAGCGCATCGCGGCCGTGTGGCTGCACGCCATCCGCCGCGGGTAAGGTCCTGCACGGTCGAGACGATCGGGCAAAACGCTGCCGCATCCGGGCATGGCCGCCCGCGCGCCGCGCCCCCAGAATGGCTTCCATGCAGCGCCCTTACAAGGAGACGATCATGGAAGCCGCACGTCCCGCCGTCGCCGCCCCCGCGGCATCGACCACCCTCTCGTACCTGCCCGTCGGCCTGTTCGGCGCCGTGATGGGTCTCACCGGCCTGGCCGTCGCCTGGCGCGTCGCGCACCAGGCGTACGGCGCGCCGGCCGTCGTCGGCCAGGCCATTGGCGCCCTCGCCATCGTCACCTTCGCCGTGCTGGCCATCGCCTACGGCATCAAGGCCGCCGCCGGCTGGTCCACGGTGCGCGCCGAGTTCTCCCATCCGGTCGGGGGCAATCTGTTCGGCACGCCCCTCATCAGCCTCCTGCTGCTGCCGTTCCTGCTGGCCGACGTCAGCCTGGGCTTGGCCCGCCTCGCTTGGGTGCTGGGCGCCGTCGGGATGACCGTGTTCGCGTGGGCCATCGTCACCCGCTGGCTGTCCGTGCGCCATACCCCGGCCCAGGTGGCGCCGGCGTGGATCGTGCCGGTCGTGGGCATGCTCGACATCCCGCTGGCCGCGCCCGTGCTGCGCTGGGACGGCCTGCATGGCGTGATGGTGTTCGGCCTCGCCGTCGGCCTGTTCTTCGCGCTGCCGCTGCTGGCGATGCTGCTATCGCGCCTCATCACGGAAGACCCGCTGCCGCCCGCGCTGCAGCCGTCGCTGCTGATCCTGCTGGCGCCGTTCGCGGTGGGCTACTCGGCCTACACGACCACGTTCGGCCACGTCGACGCGTTCGCGCAAGGTCTCGTCATGATCATGCTGTTCCTGCTGCCGGTGCTGCTGGCGCGCCTCGTGCACCTGCCGGCCTGCTCGCCGTTCCGCGTCGCGTGGTGGGCCGCCAGCTTCCCGCTCGCCGCGGCGGCCGTGACCGCGCTGCGTTACGCGGCGGTGGCAGACAGCCCGGTGATGGATGGCATTGCATTGCTCATCCTCGGCATCGCCACGCTTGTCATCGCGGTGTTCGCAGCGCAGACGCTGGCCGGCATCGTGCGGGGCCGACTGCGTGAACTATCATGAATACTCGTCGTCCCCGGACTAGGCGTCCCCCTTGGCGGGGACCCAAGTCGCACGCATTGTCGTAGCGCATGCAAAATTAGGTTCCCGCCTCCGCGGGAACGACGGGCAGCCTGCTAGATCGTCACCAGGCCGTTTTTCATCGCCATCGCGGCCGCGTGGCCGCGCGTCGAGACGTTCAGCTTGGCCATGAAGTTGCGCACATGGACCTTGACCGTCCACGGGCTGATGCCGAGGATGGTGCCGATCGCCTCGTTGGTCTTGCCGACGCAGACCAGTTGCAGGACTTCGCGCTCGCGCGACGACAGCTCGACCTCCTGCGCGCGGACCTTGAGCCGGTAGTGCGTGCGCAGCGCGGCGTGCAGGTGCGGCACGATGAGCTGGAGCAGCCGCATCTTTTCTTCCCCGCCGTCCGCCACGCCCGCGAAGCAAAAGTAACTGGTCGCGCCGCCGTGCAGGTCCTTGACGCCGTGGGCCATCATGTTGCGCATGTCGTGCCGGCGGAACGACGCGAGCCACGCGGCATCTTCCGGCCCGACGAATGCGGCGCGCGCGGCCTCGTCGAAATAGACGGGCGCGTCATCCATCAGCCAGCGGCGGATCACGGGACTCGCGATGCGGCCGCGCCCGTCGACGATGCCGTCGACGAACTCACTGGGAAAGCCGGCATCGACGACGTCCAGCACGGCCACCGGGGCGACCGTTGCGATGCCGCACACGAAGCGCTCGTGCGGCAATATCCGTTGCAGCAGCGGATACACGTCGTCCATGAAGCCCCTGCGCGAGGCGATGCCCTGGCAGGCGGAGAACAGGGCGAGGATGCGATGTTCGATGGGTGAGTTCATGGGCGCAAGGATGCGCCAGCGCGATCCGGCGCGCATGCCACATCCGTGGGGGGAAATCGGCATCAGCGCATGAGCGCCGCCAGCTTGTCCGTGCGCGCGGCCCAGTCGGCGGCGTCGGGCAGTGCCGGCTTGCGCTGCGTGATGGGTGGCCAGCGCCGCGCCAGATCGTCGTTCAGCGCCAGCCAGTGGAGCTGGTCCGGCGCCAGCTCGCTTTCCGCCACGATGGCCCCGACGGGACACTCCACTTCGCACAACCCGCAATCGACGCAGCGTTCCGGGTCGATGGCGAGGAAGTTGGCGCCTTCATGGAAACAGTCCACCGGGCACACCTGGATGCAGTCCGTGTGCTTGCAGCCGATGCAGGGTTCGGTCACGACATACGTCACGCTGCCTCCCGTTCACGCGGTGAGGCCGCCGTCGATGACGAACGTCTGGCCCGTGATATAGGCGGCATCGGTCGAGGCCAGGTAGGTCGCGAGCGACGCCACTTCGCGCACCGTGCCGAAACGGCGCAGCGGGATGCCGGCGCCGAGGGACTTCAGCTTCGCTTCGGGGATCTCCGCCGTCATCTCGGTCGTGATGAAGCCGGGCGCGATGGCGTTCACGCGCACGTTGAAGCGGCCCAGTTCCAGCGCGAGCGAGCGGGTCATGCCGATCATCGCGGCCTTGGTGGCCGAGTAATTCGTCTGCCCGACGTTGCCCTTGAAGCCGGACACGGACGACATCTGCAGGATCACGCCGTCGCCCTCTTCCACCATCGCATGCGCGAAGGCGCGGGTGACGTAGAACGAGGCGTTCAGGTTGGCGTTGACGACGTCCGTCCACTGTGCGCGACTCATGCGCATCAGGACCGCGTCGCGCGTGATGCCGACGTTGTTGACGACGGCATGCGGCGCGCCCCGCTCCACGAGCAGCCCGCGCGCCAGCGCGTTGACGGCTTCCTGGTCCGCGCTGTCGCAGCAGTGACCCGCCGCGTGCGCGCCGGCGTCCGCCATCTCGCGCACGAGTTCCGCGGCCGCCTCGTGCGAGCGCTGGTAGGTGAACACGACGTCGTAGCCGGCCGCGCAGAAGGCGGCGACGAGACCGCGGCCGATGCCGCGCGTGCCGCCCGTGACCAGTACCCACTGCTTCTTTACTGCGTTCGGATCCATGAATGATAGTCCTTGCCTGAAGTTGAATGATCGAGAAAATCGAGGATGGCGCCGCGGTAGGCGCCAGGGAATGCCTTGCGCGCGTCCAGGTGGCCGCAGTCCGGATACACGCGCACGCTGCTCGCGCCGCAGAGGTCGCGCAGATGGGCCACCTCGGCTTGCGTGATGAACGGATCGTCCCCGCCGAACAGGAACAGGCGCGGCAAGTCGTGCGGCAGCGGCAGCGAGCGGAAGATGGGACGCGTGCCCGTCGCATCGGCCCAGCGGCTCGTGCTCATGCCGCGCAGTACGGCACCCGTCACGCCGCCGCCGAAGAAGCGCGCGACCGTGGCCGGCACGCTGTCGCACAGCACCGACGCGAACGCCGTGCGGCCCGTCGCGATGGCGTGCAGCGCGTGGAAGGCGCCGAACGACGCGCCCAGCACGTGCACGGGGAGGCCCGGCCAGGCGTCGTGCGTCCATTCGCCCAGCGCGACGACGTCTTCCGCGAACGACACGCCGTCCACCGTACTGCGGCCGAAGCCCTTGAAGTCGAAACCGACGACGTGGTAGCCCGCGTCGGCCAGCCACGCGTGGTAGCCATGGTTGAAGAACCAGTGCATGCCGTACTTGAGGAACGGGTGGCACAGCAGGACGACGCCCCGTGCCGGGACGCGCCGGCTGACATACACCGCGCCGGCCAGCCAGCTGCCGTCCGTGCTCGTGTGGACGAACGGTTCGAGGCCCGCGAGGCCGTCGCCGCGCCAGCCGAAGACGGGCTTGAACAACGTGCGCATCAGGACGCCTCCCGATACACGAGCGACTAAGCTGCCCATTGTTTCGCCTTCATCTCGGCATACCCGAACGCCGCCTCGTAACTGGGGCCGGCGACCCAGGCGCTGAGAAAATGGACGCCCGCGATCGGGAACGCGTGGTGGAATACGTGGCCGGACAAGTCCGTCCCCACCATCGCGCCATACCCGGCGCCGTCCGTGTTGTTGGTAAAACGCTCGTACGTGCGCGGCGTCGACACTTCCGTGTACACGACATGCCCGCGCAAGCCCGGTTTCGCGGCATACAACCGCTCGAGCAGCACGTTCAGCGCGCGCGCCTTCTTCAGCTTGTACGCGGGCGAGCGGCGCTCCGGCCAGTGCGCCATCGCATCCAGCACGTTGAGGCAGACGATGCGCCCGCCGTCCGGATCGAGCGCGTGGTAGTTCGTGACCTCCATGACGCTGTCGCGCCAGTAGGCCCGCTCGCACGCGGCGTCGCCGTCGCAGGCCGTTCGCGCGGCGCGGCTCGCGTCGGCGCCGCACGCGAACACCATCGTCTCCGTGCTGGACAGGCCCAGGTCCGCCGGCGCCGCGTCCGTCGTCAGGTACACGGTCGTCGTCGAGCGCGACGGCTTCAGGTTGTCCAGCTTGCGCCGTACGGGGGCCAACGCCGGCTGCTCGTCGAACAGGGTGCGCAGCGCGTAGTGCGGCGCCGCGTTCAGGTACACGCGGTCCGCGTAGAAATCGCCTTTCGCCGTTGTCACGCCGCGCACCTTGCCGGCGTCGTCGCTGATGATCTTGCGGACCGCGGTCCCCAGCAGCACCTGGCCGCCGGCCGCGACGATGCGGCCCGCGAGCACGTCCGACAATCGCTGCGACGCGCCCTCGACATAGGCATTGCCCTGCGTGAGCGTCGCGTACACCACGTGCAGGAAGTACAGATAGCCCAGGTCTTCCGCGAAGCCGCCCACGTAGATGCCGGTGGCGGCGAGGATCTCACGCAGCCACGGATCGTTGATGCGTTCGGCCAGCGCCTGCGCCACCGTCACGTGCTTCAAATGCCTGTGGGCGTAGCGCAGCTGCGCGAAGTCCGGCTCGAAGGTTCCGTCCATCATCTGGAACTGGTGGTAGCCGTTGTGGCCGTGGATGGCCACCTCGTCGAAGAAGCGGTCCAGCCCCGCGCGCTCGTGCGGGAAGCGGTCCTGCAACGCCTGGCGGAAGGCGTCGACGCCGTTGCCGAAGCGGATGGACCCGCCGGGCAGGCAGGCCTCGAAATAATCGGCCGGCACCTTCAGGCCCAGTTCCCCGTCGAGCCCGAGGTCGGCGAAGATCCGGCGCAAATTGCCGCCCTCCCCCATGCCGCTCAGCTTGTGCAGGCTGCAGTCGAAGGCGGCGCCCGCCTTCGGGCGCCGGAACACGGTCGCATACCCGCCCGGCACGCCGTGCTTGTCGATGACGAGGAGGCGCGCGCCGGGATGCCGCTTCACCACCTGCGCGCCGAACGCGAGGCTGGTGATGCCGGCGCCGACGCAGATCGCGTCCCAACGGCTGCCGGCGTCCATCACGAGACTCCCACCTTGCGCAGCCAGGCGTACAGCGGCGCGAAGCGCTTGTCGTTGAGCGCCAGGCTCCGTTCCGAGTAGCGCACGGCGTCGATCGCGGCCTGGTCGCCGCAGGCGATCGGAAACGCGAACGACGTGTGGCGCGCGATCTCCGGGTTGTACGTGAACTGCGGGACGAGCCGCGCCATCAGGCCGCGCATCATCTGGCGCATCTGCGTCGCCTGTTCGTCCGGCGCATGCTCGAAGAACGACTCGCCGACCCAACGGCCGAACGCGATGTGGCGCGCCTCCTCCAGGTGGTGCTGGTAGAACATCTCGCGCGTCAGCGGCTCGACGACGTCGTCCTGCGACACGAACATCGCCGACAGCTCGGCCACCCATTCGAGCAGCAAGGTCGCGATGATGCCGGCCACCGGATGCATCTTCGGGAGCTGCACGGTCAGCATCTCGTGCAGGCCGTCCGGTGCGCCGAACAGGGGCAGCCGCGCCACCTTCATATAGCGCCGGAACATCAGCGTGTGCATGATTTCCTCTTTCGAGAAGATCATCAGGTATTCGCGCACGTCCGGCGCCAGCGCATCCGCGTGGGCATTCAGGTAGCCCATGTACAGGGGCGGCAGCGTCTGTTCGAGCAGGATGAACATCGACACGTCGCGCGCGTTTTCCAGCCACAGCACCTCGTGGCGCTGCGCGTCCGTCAGCGCATCGAACCACGGCGTGCCGTAGATCCAGCAGTGCTCCATCCTCTTGGGCACGCCCTGGCGATCGACACCCATCCGCCACGGCACGACCTGGTTCAGGTCCATGGGCGCCGCATGCGACTTTTCGATCAGGGTCTCCACGCCGAGCCGGCCGCGCGGGCTGAGCGGGATGATGGGCGGTTGGCCGGTCATCACGCCACCGCCGCCTGCGGCTGGTTCGCCTCGATGTAGGCGTACAGGTCGCCCAGGTTCTTCAACTGGCCCGCTGCGAACAGGTCCGGCGTGATCTCGACCTTGAATTTTTTCTTGATGCGCAGCTGGATTTCCACGTAATCCAGGCTGTCCAGTTCCAGTTCCTCGAACGTCAGCGCCGGGACGAGCGCCGACTCGTCGACGTCCTTCAGTTCCACGATCGCATCCTGCAGGAATTCGGCTACATTCATTTGTTACCTCCGTTGATTAGTTAGGGATATCGGTGTCGAACCTGGCGACCAGGCCGACTTCCACCAGCATGACGAGACGGCCCGCACACAGGACCGGCAGCGCGACGACGCCGCCGACCTGATTGCCGCTGGCGAGCAATTCGGGCGTGAGCAAGGCATGAGTCAGTTGTTTCCACTGGTCCGCATCGTGCGGCGCCTCGAAGAACGCCGCGTCGAACGTGACCGTGTGGCTCGATTGCACGACGACCCGCGACGCCGGCGTGCCGCCGGACAGGCGCAGCATGTGGGCGTGCGCCAGGCGTTCGAGGACGTGCAGCCGCGAGCGCATGAATTCGGAAAACACGACGGCGTCAAGCGCGATCCAGCGCTCGCGCACGTGCGGGTACGTGGCGAAGAAGCGGTCGAGATGGGCGCGTTCCAGCGGCTTGCCGCGCGGCGTATCGCCCTGCAGCTGGCCCGACGGGTCGCCCGCGCGGCCATACGTGCCGCGGAAGTGTTCGAGCTTGCCGGCCGCGGCTTTTCCGTCCATCCCGTGGAGCCGGAACGCGATGCCGCCCGCCGCCGGCCTGGTCGTGAAAACGACGTCGCGGTCGTGCGCGATGGGGTTGCGCAGCAGCGTGCGGAACTTCATCCAGCCGTCCGGCGCGACGGCCTGCGCCGCGGCTTCCTTCATCGGCATCATCGCGAGCATGCCGTGGACGATCAGCGCATCGAGGCCGGCCGCCCTGGCGTGCGCGCGGTCGAAGTGGATCGGATTGCGGTCGCTGGAAAACTGCGCCCACTGCTCCACCGCGGGCATGTCGAACGACAGCGTCAGCGGCGCCGGCGCGGCGGCCAGGCGTTGTGCGGTCTGCATTGCCCTCTCCTTACGCGCGTTCGACGACGAGGGCGCTGTTGGCACCGCCGAAGCCGAAGCTGACGTTGAGGGCCGCGTCGATCCGTTCCACCTGCCGGTGTTCGTTCGGCGTGTAATCGAGGTCGCACGCGGGATCCGCTTCGTCCATGTGGATCGTGGCGGGGATGATGCCCGTCTCCAGCGTCTTCAGGCAGAAGATCGTCTCCAGCGCACCGGCCGCGCCGATCAGGTGGCCCGTGTACGACTTGGTGCTCGACATCGGGATGCCGGCCGCGCCGTCGCCGAACGCCGACTTGATCGTGTTCGTCTCGTTGACGTCGTTGATCGGCGTGGACGTGCCGTGCAGGTTGATGTAGCCAATGCGCTGCGGTGCCTGGCCGACGGCCTGCACGACCGCCATGTGGCGCGCACGCAGGTCGTCGGCGGGCGCCGTCATGTCGTACGCGTCCGAGTAATTGCCGTAGCCCGTGATCTCGCCGAGGATCGTGGCGCCGCGCGCCAGCGCATGCTCGCGCTCTTCCAGGCACAGCACGGCCGCGCCTTCGGCCAGCACGAAGCCGCTGCGGCGCGCACTGAACGGGCAGCAGGCGCGGCGCACGTCGTGCTGTTCCTTGCTCAGCGCCTGGATGACGTCGATCGACCAGACGTTGAACGTCTCCTTCAGCGATTCGCTGCCGCCGGCGAGCATCACCTTCGCGCGGCCGGACTTGATGACTTGATACGCGTCGCCGATGGCGATGGTGCCCGTCGCGCAGGCGGCGACCGGCGTGTTCTGGTAGCCGCGCAGGTTCCAGTTCAGCGCGACGGCGGCCGTGGCGATGCTGTGCATGGACATCAGGGTGGCGAACGACGACGACAGGCCGCTCTCGCGGTAATCGTTGTTGTTGTCGTTGACCGAGTCCATGCCGCCCCAGCCCGTGCCGATGATGGCGCCGACGTCGAACGGGGACTTCACGAACTGCTGCACATCGTCGGCGCTGCCGAAGGCCATCTGCAGCGCTTCGCGCGAGGCGACCAGGGCGTTCTTCGCGAACGTCGGCAGCATTTTCAGCACGGCTTTCGGGAAGCCGGCGTAGCGCTGGCGCCTGTCTTCCATGAAGCTGAAGTAGCGGGCGTGGATCTTGGGGTCGGGGAATTCGGTCAGTTGGTAACCGACGCGGTAATTCATGATCGCGTTCCAGATGTCCGGGACGCTTTCTCCTAATGCGGAGACGGCTCCGTAGCCGGTGACGACGAGGCGGATGGCGGGCATTGACTTCTCCAATCGGTGAAAGGTTAAATTTCGATAGGGGAAGTGTTACGCGGATGGGGTGAGCGGACAATACTCCGATCGGGTTATCGGGGGGTAGTCCCTCCCTGTGGGGGGTGGATTTGCAAGACACACAGGCGACGCTTGCGATTCTCTTACCCACCGTCTATAATTCGGCCTCACGCGAAACGACCGCATGATAAAAGTTACCAGGAGAGGTGGCAGAGTGGTCGAATGTACCTGACTCGAAATCAGGCGTACGGGTGACCGTACCGTGGGTTCGAATCCCACCCTCTCCGCCAGAACAAACAAGGCCCCATCGGGGCCTTTTTTGTTTTGGCGGAGAGAGCAAGGCGCCTGCGCGTCTTGCGCGGTGGGATTCGAAGGGCTGGGCTTGCAAGCCCAGCCCACTCCGAATCGCCCATCTGCCGCCCGCAACGCGGACGGCCCCGCGCGCCGGGGGCGCGCGCTGCAAAGCGCGCAGTTCCGCTCCTTACTCACGAACGAGGTTGACCAGCTCCCTCCCCTGCTCGAACGCCGTCAAACTCTCGATGGTCGTCCGCATGATCTGCCCGATCGCCTCCACCGTGAAAAACGCCTGGTGCCCGGTGACGATCACGTTCGGAAACGACACCAGCCGCTGGATCACGTCGTCGGTGATGATCGTCGACGACAGATCCTGGAAGAACAGGCTCGCTTCCTGCTCGTACACGTCGATCGCGAGACCGCCCAGCTGCCCCGTCTTCAGCGCGGCAATCGCGGCCTCCGTGTCGACCAGCCCGCCGCGGCTCGTGTTCACGAGGATGCCGCCCCGCTTCGCCCGCGCCAGCGATGCCGCGTTCACGATGTGGCGCGTCTCTTCCGTCAGCGGGCAATGCAGCGAGACGACGTCGCTGCAGTCCAGCAGCTCGTCGATGGTGGCGTAGCGCCCGCCCAGCGCCTCGAACGCGGGCGACGGGTAGCGGTCATGGCCGACCACCGTGCAGCCGAAGCCGCTCATGATGCGGGCGAAGATCGTGCCGATCTTGCCCGTACCGATCACCCCCACGGTCTTGCCGTGCAAATCGAAGCCCATCAGGCCGTGCAGGTCGAAGTTGCCGTCGCGCGTGCGGGCGCTCGCGCGGGCGATCTTGCGGTTCACGGCCAGCAGCAGGCCCACCGCGAATTCCGCCACCGAATGCGGCGAATAGTCGGTCACGCGCACGACGGCGATGCCGAGCCGTTCCGCCGCGGGGACGTCGATGTGGTTGTAGCCGGTGGAGCGCGTCGCCACCAGGCGCGTGCCCTGCCGGGCGAGCAGCGCGAGAACCTCTGCGTCGACCGCGTCGTTGACGAAGACGCAGACGGCCGCGCAGCCAGCGGCGAGCGCGACCGTCGTCGGCGTCAGGCGGTCTTCCAGGAAGCGCAGGTCGTGGCCGGCTTCCCGGTTGGCGTCCGACAGCATCGACTTGTCGTACGGGCGGGTGCTGAAGATGGCGGTTTTCATGACCGCCAGTCTAGCGCAATCAGGGTGCGAGGCCCGCCATCAACGCATCCAGTGTCGCCTGGCCGCGCACCTGGTACGTGCGGCGGTCGAAGATGCTGCCCGACTGGTCGTCCGGTGCGCCAACGTCCCAGAAGAACGGCAGCACGCCGTTGGCGCGGGCCGTCTTGACGACGTAGGTGTGGTAGTAGTTGCGCGACTTGAGATGCAGCGCCAGCGAGTCGCCCGTCAGGTTCGTGCGACGCTGGGCGGCGAATTCGCCGAGCAGGACCGGAATGCCCTTGTCGACGAATGCCGTCTTCAGGCTGGCGAATTGCGCATCGACGTAGTCTTCCTCGCCCCACGTCGGATTGCGGTCGGTATCCGTCGTCGAGTGGTTGCCCGCGCCCCAGTAATAAGCCTGTTTGCCCCAGGATTCATCCTTGTTCATCAGCGCGAAATTGAATGGCGCATAGAAGTGGATCTCGGCCATCATCCGGCCAGCCACCTTGTCGGCCGGCAGCGTCGGCATGTATTTCACCAGCAGGTCGATATTCGTCTCTGGGGCCTGCACGACCAGCACGCGGTAGGCGTTGCGGCCGCCGGTGGAGCGCACGGCGTCGACGAAGGTCTGGTGATAGCTCTGCAGGACGGCCACCGCCGCTTTCAGCGTCGGCACGTCGGTATTCTGCTCGTTGCCCGTCGCCGGTTCGTTGGCGCTGGCGAACATCACGTGGTCGTCGAAATCGCGCAGCGTGGTCGCGATCTGTTCCCAATATGCCTTCTGCTTGGCATTCACGGCATCCTTCTTTTCGGGCGTGATGTTCTTTTCCAGCCAGCCGCCGTCCCAGTGGATGTTGACCAGAACGTACATATCGTTGTCGACACAATACTGAACAACCTGTTTCACGCGGGCGAGCCAGGTGGCGCTGATCTGGCCCGTCTTCTGGTCCGCGTACTGGTCCCACGCCACGGGCAGGCGGATCGCGTTGAAGCCGGCTTTCTTGACGGTCTGGATGAGCTCATTCGTGATCAGCGGATTGCCCCAGGCCGTTTCGCCGCCGATGGCTTCCATCGTGTTGCCGATGTTGAAACCGATGCGGACCGATGCCGCGATCTGCCGGGCGTCGTGCGACATGCCCGACATGTCGGCCGGGAGGGGATTCGTGTTGTAGCTTGGGTATGTGCCTGCGGACGGTGCGGGCGTGGGCGTGGGTGCGGGTGCGGGCGCGGGCGCGGGTGCGGGCGCCGGTGCAGGAGCGGGTGCTGGTGTGACGGCAACCGGTGCGGTCGCCGGCGATGCGGAACCGCCGCCACCGCCGCAACCGGCGAGCAACGCCGCGAGCAATGCGGCAGACAGCGTGGACAAGGCTTTCATGGATCTCCTCCAGGTATTTCTGATAAACCTGCAGGGTAGAAAAGTCTTATTCCTTACGGATAGCTATTGGCGGAAAATTGCTAGCAATATGCAGATTGTTGAAGGATTTTTGGAGGCTGTGTTAGCGGCGCGGGCTTTGCAGGCTTTGCAGCGCGCGCCCTCGGCGCGCGGGGCCGTCCGCGTTGCGGACGGCAGATGGGCGATTCGAAGAGGATTGAGCGCAGCTCAATCCGGCTCGCAAGCCCAGCCCTTCGAATCCCACCGCGCAGGGCGCGCAGGCGCCCTGCTCTCTCCGCCAAAACAAAAAAGGCCCCGGTGGGGCCTTGTTTGTTCTGGCGGAGAGGGTGGGATTCGAACCCACGGTACGGTCACCCGTACGCCTGATTTCGAGTCAGGTACATTCGACCACTCTGCCACCTCTCCTGGTAACCGGTCGCTTGTGCGCGTGAGGCCGCATTATAGACGGCCTCCCGCGAAAACGGAAGGGCTATTTGATTACGCCGCCGGAACCAGCCGCTCCAGCCCGCCCATGTACGGACGCAGCACGTCCGGCACGACGACGCTGCCGTCCGCCTGCTGGTAATTCTCCAGCACGGCGACGAGCGTACGGCCCACGGCCAGGCCCGAACCGTTCAGCGTGTGCAGCAGCTCCGGCTTGCCCTTGGCGTTGCGGAAGCGTGCCTGCATATTGCGGGCCTGGAAATCTTCGCAGTTCGACAGCGACGAGATCTCGCGGTACGTGTTCTGCGCCGGCAGCCACACTTCCAGGTCATAGGTTTTCGCGGCGGAAAAGCCCATGTCGCCCGTGCAGAGCTGCATCACGCGGTACGGCAGGCCCAGGTTCTTCAGGATCGTCTCGGCCTGGCCCACCATCTCTTCCAGCGCGTCGTACGACTGTTCCGGATGCGCGATTTGCACGAGCTCGACCTTGTCGAACTGGTGCTGGCGGATCATGCCGCGGGTGTCGCGGCCGTAGCTGCCCGCTTCCGAGCGGAAGCACGGGGTGTGGGCCGTGATCTTGATCGGCAGGGTGTCAAGCGCGACGATCTCGTCGCGCACCATGTTGGTCAGCGACACTTCCGACGTCGGGATCAGGTAGAAATTCTCGCCCTCGCCTTCCGCGCCGCCCTTTTTCACGGCGAACAGGTCTTCCTCGAACTTCGGCAGCTGGCCCGTGCCGCGCAGCGAATCCGCGTTGACCATGTACGGGGTGTAGCACTCGGTGTAGCCGTGCTGGCCCGTGTGCGTGTCCAGCATGTATTGCGCCAGCGCGCGGTGCAGGCGGGCGATGCCGCCTTTCATCACGGCGAAACGCGAGCCCGTCAGCTTGGTCGCGGTGTCGAAATCGAGGCCCAGCGGGCTGCCGACGTCGACGTGGTCCTTCACTTCGAAATCGAAAGCGCGCGGCGCGCCCACCTTGCGCACTTCCACGTTGCCCGACTCGTCCTGGCCCACCGGCGTGGACGGGTGCGGCAGGTTCGGGATCGCGGCCATGAACTGGGCCAGCTTGTCCTGCACCTGGGAAAGCAGCGTCTCGTTGGCCTTCAGCTCGTCGCCGATGCCGGCCACTTCCGCCATCACGGCGCTCGTGTCCTCGCCCTTGCCTTTCAGCATGCCGATCTGCTTGGACAGCGAGTTGCGCTTGCCCTGCAATTCCTCGGTACGCGTCTGGATCGCCTTGCGCTCGGCTTCGAGGGCGTTGAATCCGGCGACGTCGAGCTGGTACTTGCGGCTCGCGAGGCGCGCGGCGACGTTGTCGATGTCTTTGCGGAGGAGTTGGATGTCTATCATTGTCGGGAATCTGCAGGGTGGGATATCGAAACCGCAATTGTACCAAGTCGTAGGCGGCGCATGTCCTCATCCGCGCGCCGATCTTTTGGCCGATCCGGCACTCCAAGGCCGAGGAGGATGACCATGGATGTCGCCCCTCCATCGTCGACGGTTTCCTGCTGATCGGCACCATCATCGGCTGGAGCTATGGCCTGAACTGGCTGAGTTTCCGCTTTCCCCGGTTCCGCCGTTTCGCCCTGGCGCCGCCGATCTGCATCATCAAGGACGGGGTGAAACAGGATGCCGCCCTGCGCCGCGAGCTGATCAGCGATGAGGACTTGCGGGCGATGCTGCACGAGCACGAAGTCGAGGACATCGCCCAGGTCCGGCGCGCCTGGCTGGAGCCGGACGGCCAGTTGACGGTGCTGCGCCGGCGCGGCGCGCGCGACGATGGCGGCACGGGCGGCCAGCCGCGGCGCGGGTTGTAATCAGCCGGCGCGGGCGTCGTCGTCCAGGCTGCGCAGCCAGGCCAGCTTTTCCGCGATCTTCGCCTCGATCCCGCGCGGCACCGGCTGGTACCAGCCCGGCTCCGGCATACCATCCGGCAAATACGTCTCGCCGGCCGCATACGCATGCGGTTCGTCGTGGGCGTAGCGGTAGTCGTGGCCGTAGCCAAGTTCCTTCATGAGCTTGGTCGGCGCATTGCGCAAATGGACCGGGACCTCGCGCGATTTATCTTTCCGCACGAACGCCATCGCCGCATTGAACGCGTTGTAGCCGGCATTGCTCTTGGCGGCGATGGCGAGGTAGATGACGGCCTGGCCCAGCGCGAGCTCGCCCTCCGGCGACCCGAGGCGCTCGAACGTCTCGACCGCATCGTTGGCGAGCTGGATCGCGCGCGGGTCGGCGATGCCGATGTCTTCCCACGCCATCCGGACGATGCGCCGCCCCAGGTATTTCGGATCGGCGCCGCCGTCCAGCATGCGGCACAGCCAGTACAGCGCGGCGTCCGGATGCGAACCGCGCACGGATTTGTGCAGGGCCGAGATCTGGTCGTAGAAATTGTCGCCGCCCTTGTCGAAGCGGCGCGCGTTCAAGGTGAGCGCGTTCTCGACGAATTCGCGCGTGATGTGCGCCGTCTGCGCCGTGTCGGCCGACGTCTTCGTCTGCTCCAGCAGGTTCAGGAAGCGGCGGGCGTCGCCGTCCGCGTAGCCGATCAGCGTCTGGACGGCGACATCGTCGAACTGCAGGTGCGCCAGGCCGCCCTGTTGGCGCGCACGTTCCAGCAACTGGCGCATCTCGTCGTCATTCAGCGCCTTCAGCACGTACACCTGCGAGCGCGACAGCAGTGCCGAGTTGACTTCGAACGACGGGTTTTCCGTCGTCGCGCCGATCAGCGTGACGAGGCCGGATTCGACGAACGGCAGCAGCGCGTCCTGCTGCGACTTGTTGAAGCGGTGGATCTCGTCGATGAACAGGATCGTGTGGTGGCCGGACGCCAGGTAGTGCTCGGCCTGTTCGATGGCGGCGCGGATGTCCTTCACGCCCGACAGCACCGCGGACAGCGCGATGAATTCGCAGTCGAACGCGTTCGCCGTGAGGCGCGCCAGCGTGGTCTTGCCGACGCCCGGCGGGCCCCACAGGATCATCGAATGCGGACGCCCCGACTTGAACACGAGATTCAATGGCTTGCCCTCGCCCAGCAAATGGCTCTGGCCGATCACCTCGGCAATCGTCTTCGGGCGCAGGCTTTCCGCCAGCGGGGCGGCGGGTTCGGTCTTGAAAAGGTCATCCATGGGCTGCGTTATTCTTGTTCATATTGCCTATGTATGGCCGGCGCGTCGAAAGCGCAAGCGGCTTACTGCAAGGGGTCTATTGATTAACGACCTCCGCGCCTTTCGGCACGTCGAACTTGAACGCCTGCGCGCCGAGCGCCGGGTTGCGCTGGACGTTCGTGAATTTCAGCATCACCGTCTGGCCGAAATTGTCCTTCAACTCCATCGCCTGCGGGAAGCCGTCCTTGAGGCCGATGCCGATCTGTTCGAACGTCGTGTCCTTCGACTTCGGCGTCGCGTTCAGCCATTCCAGGCCGTCGTGCGTGCCCGCTTCGGCCAGCGTAAAATTCTTTTCCAGGTCGTTGCTGCCGAACAGGATCGCGGCCGGCGAACTGCCCAGCGCGCCGCCCAGCTTGCGCGTCGTGACCTGGTTCAGGTCCTTGTCGTACAGGTACAGCGTCTCGCCGTCGGCCTGCAGCAGTTGCTCGTACGGCTTCTGGTACGTCCAGATGAATTTGCCGGGGCGCGCGAACACGAAGGTGCCGCTCGAGACCTTGCCGGTCTTGGTCTTCAGGACCTGCGTCTGCGTGAATTCGCCGCGGGCGGACCTGGTGCCGGCGACGAAGGATTTGAACTGGTCCAGGGCAGCGGCGTGGGCCGCGCCCGCGATCAAAAAGGTCGTAGCAATCAGTGTAGTTTTCAGCATTCTCATTCCGCGTTCGTTGCCGGCACCAGGATGTCCCGGTTGCCGTTCGATTGCATCGGCGACACGATGCCGCTTTGCTCCATCTGCTCGAGCAGGCGCGCGGCGCGGTTGTAGCCGATGCGCAGGTGGCGCTGCACCAGCGAGATCGACGCGCGGCGGTTCTTCAGCACCACGGCCACGGCCTGGTCGTACATCGCGTCGGACTCGCCGCCGCCTTCGCCGGCCGGCACGCCGTCGGCGCCGCCGCCATCCTCAGCCACGCCGCCTTCGAGGATGCCCTCAATGTAATTCGGTTCGCCCGTGGACTGGAGATGTTTTACAACTCGATGCACTTCGTCGTCCGAGACAAAGGCGCCGTGCACGCGGATCGGCAGGCCCGTGCCCGGCGGCATGTACAGCATGTCGCCCATGCCCAGCAGCGTCTCCGCGCCCATCTGGTCGAGGATGGTGCGCGAGTCGATCTTGGACGACACCTGGAACGCGATACGCGTCGGGATGTTCGCCTTGATCAGGCCCGTGATGACGTCCACGGACGGGCGCTGCGTCGCGAGAATCAAGTGGATGCCGGCCGCGCGCGCCTTCTGGGCGATACGGGCAATCAGCTCCTCGACCTTCTTGCCGACCACCATCATCAGGTCGGCGAGCTCGTCGATGATGATGACGATCGTCGGCAGTTTATCCAGCGGTTCCGGTGCGTCCGGCGTCAGCGAGAACGGATTCGGGATGTGTTCCTCGCGCTTGGCCGCTTCCGCGATCTTGCCGTTGTAGCCGGCCAGGTTGCGCACGCCCAGCTTCGACATCAGTTTATAGCGCCGCTCCATCTCGTTCACGGCCCAGTTCAGCGCGTGGCCGGCCTGGCGCATGTCCGTCACGACCGGCGCCAGCAGGTGCGGAATACCTTCGTACACCGACATCTCCAGCATCTTCGGGTCGATCAGGATCAGGCGCACGTCGGCCGGATCGGCTTTATAGAGCAGCGACAGGATCGTCGCGTTGATGCCGACGGATTTACCGGAACCGGTCGTACCCGCCACCAGCAGGTGCGGCATCTTCGCGAGGTCGGCGACGACCGGCTTGCCGGCGATGTCCTTGCCCAGCGCGACCGTCAGGCTGGATGCGCTGTCGCCATAGACTTTCGAGCCGAGGATTTCCGTCAGGCGCACGATCTGGCGCTTCGGATTCGGCAGCTCGAGCGCCATGTAGTTCTTGCCGGGGATCGTCTCGACGACGCGGATCGACGTCAGCGACAGCGAACGCGCCAGGTCGCGCGCCAGGTTGACGATCTGGCTGCCCTTCACGCCCGTCGCCGGCTCGATTTCGTAGCGGGTGACGACCGGGCCCGGATACGCGGCCACGACCTTCGCCTCGACGCCGAAGTCGGACAGCTTCTTCTCGATCAGGCGGCTCGTGAATTCCAGCGTGTCGACGGCGACGGATTCCTGGACGGGCGGCGCCTCGTCCAGCAGCGCCAGCGGCGGCAGCGTGCTGTCGCCATGGACCTCGAACAGGTGCGACTGGCGTTCCTTTTCGGCGCGCTCGGAACGCGGCACGCTCGTCATCGCCGGTTCGATCTTGATCGGCGACGGATTCGGCGCGGATGCCGGCGGCAGCGGCGCGGTCGGCTTCGCGGGTGCGCGCGGCGCGACGGGCGCGTCATCCGGCTCGTCGAACGACGGTTCGAACGCGCCTGCCGCCGGCGGCGCCTCCGCATCGTCGATCTGCGGCTCGGCGCGGGCGCGTGCCAGCTTCGCGTCGCCGCGCGCCTTCACCTTCGCCTTCATCTTCGCGAGGAAGCCCGGCGCCGGCGGCGCGGCGTCCTGTGGATCGTCGAACTCGTCGTCGCGCGGCGTCTCGATGCGGACCGGCGAACCGGCATGTTTTTCCACGTACTTGGCGCGCTCGTGCACGACGACCTCGTCGCGCTTGTGCGCCGCCACTTCGCCGTAGCGGCGGTCTTCGCGGTCTTCGTAGCGCAGGCGGAACCAGTCCCACGTCGTCTCGACGGATTCGCCGATGCGCTCGGCGACGGCCAGCCACGACACCTGGAAATACCAGGAAAAACCGAGGCCGAACAGCAGCAGCAGGAGCAAGGTCGCGCCCGTGAAGCCGAACGCGGTGTGGGCGGAATGGCCGATCAGTTGGCCGAGCACGCCGCCGGCCGCGCGCGGCAACTCGACTTTCAGCGACCACATGCGCAGGTATTCCAATCCCACGCTGCCGGCGAACATCAGCACGAAACCGATCCAGCGGATCAGGGTCTCGCCCTGGTGCTCGGGCTCCTGCTCCGCTTCCTGGACGATGAACCGCGTGTGCAGCCGCCGATAGCCCTTCCACACGGCGCGCGTAAAGCAGACGCACAGCCACCAGGCGGAAAAGCCGAAGATGAATAACAATAAGTCGGCCATCCAGGCGCCGGCGCGGCCGCCCAGGTTGGCGACGTGGGCGACCGCGTTCTCGTGCGACCAGCCCGGATCGGCCTTGTTATAGCTGAGCAAAATGAGGACGAAATACAACAACGCGACGGCCGTGGCCAGCCAGCGCGCCTCCGACAACAGCCGCACGAGCCGGTTCGGCAGCGGCTGGCGGGGCGGTCGCGGCTTGTGAGTATAGGTCGTGCTTGTCGATGGACTATTCTTGCTCATTGCGGTGTGAAACGGTACTGCCGGGTAACAATTCCCCGAAGATGAACATTCTAAGCGATATAGCGCCGCGTTGGCCCCACGATTCATGCTTGTTTGCATCATCGACTATAATCCCGGGTTCGACGCCTCTTGATTCCCGCACTGCCCGGCCCCACTTTCCGGGCATCATCCAATAGAAGAAGTTCACACATGACCACTCGCAAACATGCCAAAGTCCTGATCCTCGGTTCCGGCCCAGCCGGTTACAGCGCTGCCGTGTACGCCGCGCGCGCCAATCTCAGTCCGATGCTGGTGACCGGTGTCGAGCAGGGTGGTCAACTGATGACGACGACCGACGTCGAGAACTGGCCGGGCGACCCGCTGGGCGTGCAAGGTCCGGAACTGATGCAGCGCCTGCTGCAGCACGCCGAGCGCTTCAATACCGAGATCGTGTTCGACCATATCCACACGACCTACCTGAACGAGAAGCCGATCCGCCTGGTGGGCGACTCGCACGAGTTCACGTGCGACGCGCTGATCATCGCGACCGGCGCCTCCGCGCAATACCTCGGCCTGCCCAGCGAACAGGAATTCATGGGCAAGGGCGTGTCCGCCTGCGCCACGTGCGACGGCTTCTTCTACCGCAACCAGGAAGTGGCGGTGATCGGCGGCGGCAACACCGCGGTCGAGGAAGCGCTGTACCTGTCGAACATCGCGACGAAGGTCACGCTGATCCACCGCCGCGACAAGTTCCGCGCCGAGCCGATCCTGGTCGACCGCCTCATGGCCAAGGTCGCAGAAGGCAAGATCGTGCTGGAACTGAACCAGACGCTGGACGAGGTCAAGGGCGACCAGAGCGGTGTGACCGGCCTGCAGCTGAAATCGACGGACGGCGGTTCGACCAAGGAGCTCAAGGTGCACGGCCTGTTCGTGGCGATCGGCCACAAGCCGAACACGGGCATCTTCGAAGGCCAGATCGACATGCACAACGGCTATATCAAGACCCGCGGCGGCAGCGAAGGCATGGCCACCGCGACCAACGTCCCGGGCGTGTTCGCGGCCGGCGACGTGCAGGACCACGTGTACCGCCAGGCGATCACGTCGTCGGGTTCGGGCTGCATGGCCGCGCTGGATGCCCAGCGTTACCTTGAAGCCCTGGAGTAACGCCGGGTTGCCGGGGGCAACCCGGCGAATCTAGATGAGGTTTTATGGCGATGAAGGACTTCGCTGAACTGAAATCCCTGCGCGACAAGCTCAAGGAAGACGAAAGGCTGCGCGCCATCGAAAAGGCCGAGCGGGAAAAGCGCGAGCGCATCGCGCGCGAGCACGCCGTCGAATTCCGCACGGCCGTCACGGACGTCGTCAAGATGCCCGAGTCGGACCGCTACGTGTGGCGCCCGATGCACGAATTCGAAACGCGCGGCCAGCCCCTGCCCACGCGTCCCCGCACCCTGGAAGAAGAAACGGCCGCCGTGCTGCGCGAGTCGATGCTGTCCGACCAGTTCGACGTGGACGGCCTGCTCGACGAAGATCCGTCCCTCAGCTGGTCGGCGCCGGGCGTCGGCCCGGACGTGGTGAAAAAGCTGCGCAAGCGCCACTGGCCCGTCGAGGACGAGCTGGACCTGCACGGCCTCACACGCGACCTGGCGCGCCGCCACGTCGACGCCTATCTCCGCAAATCCACCAGGCGCGGCATCCGCTGCGTGCGCATCATCCACGGCGTGGGCTATGGTTCGGCCGGCGGCGAACCGGTCCTGCGCGGGATGGTCCACAGCTGGCTCGTGCAGACGGGCGACGTGGTCGCGTTCTGCGTCGCGAACCGGGCCGACGGGGGCAATGGCGCATTGATCGTCCTCCTGCGCCCCGCACTGCTCGATTGAGCACGCTTTCCCACTTTCAAGTCGTAGAATAAATCCGTTAAAACATGGCCATATTGGCATGTTTTATTGTCAAAAATACGCACCGAATTGACGAAACGGGTAAGATGCCTACGACGTAGTGCCGAGGTGGTGCTGCCAGCATAAGGATGAGCGAGTGAAGTCCAGTAGCCCGGTGCCGATGGCAGCGCCCCAGCGGGTCGACCTGCAGAACTGTGCGGACGAACCGATCCATATCCCCGGCTTCATCCAGCCGCATGGCGCCCTGCTCTTCCTGTCGGACGCCGGGCTCGTCGAAGGCTGGAGCACCAACATCGCCACCGTCATGGACAACGAGCCCGCGCTGGGACAACCCTTCGGCAAGCTCGGGCTGCCGGAGGCGGTGACTGAACTCATCCAGGAATGCCTGGCCACGATGGAGGACGGCGACGCGCCGGCCACGGTGGCGGCCCTGTCCATCGGCGGACGCGAATACGACTGCGTCGTGCACGGGCACATGCACCGCGTGCTCGTCGAATTCGAGACGCGCGAGGCCAGCATGGAGGAAGTGGCCCAGTTCGCGATCAAGGCGCACTCGTCGATCGACCGCCTGCGCCGCCAGCGCAGCATCGACGGCCTGCTGGAGGCCACCGTGCGCCAGATCCGCGAATTCACGGGCTTCGACCGCGTGATGGCCTACCGCTTCCGCAGCGACGATTCGGGCGATGTGGTGGCCGAGGCACGCCGCGACGACCTCGTGCCCTATCTCGGCCAGCGCTACCCGGCCGGCGACATCCCGCCGCAGGCGCGCCGTCTGTACGTGCTGAACACCCTGCGCATGATCGCCGACGTCGGCTACCACGCCGTGCCGCTGCTCGGCGCGGAAGGCAGCGCGCCGCTCGACCTGAGCTTCGCGGTGCTGCGCAGCGTGTCGCCGGTCCACGTGGAGTACCTGCAGAACATGGGCGTGGGCGCGTCGATGAGCGTCTCGATCGTCATTCATGGCCGCCTGTGGGGCCTGATCGCGTGCCACCACATGGCGCCGAAGCGCGTGCCCTACTCCGTGCGGATGGCGGCCGACGTGCTCGCGCAGGTGATCGCCTCGACCGTGCAGGGCATCGAGGCGCGCGACGACGCGGAACTGGTCGAGCACGCGGCCAAGGTGCGCACGAGCCTCGTCGAATCGCTGCTGCTGGAAGACGACCCGCTCGAAGCGCTCGTCGAGCATGGCGACGGCCTGCTGGAATCCACGCATGCGCAGGCGCTCGTCGTGAGCCAGTACGGGCGCGTCGTGTGCCGCGGCGTCGACCAGGCGCTGGGCGACGCCATCGTCGCGTCGCTGCCGGCCGAGCCGCACGACGTCGTCACCCGGACATCCGTGAAGGAGTGGCCGGACGCGATCCAGGCCCGGCTCGGCAAATGGGTCGGCATGCTGGGCCTGCCGTTCGACCCGCCCAGCGGCGGCTGGTGCGTGCTGCTGCGCACGGAACAGATCGAGGAAGTGGCCTGGGGCGGCAAGCCGGACAAGACCCAGGCCGGCCCGCTGGGCGAGCGCCTGACGCCGCGCGGTTCGTTCGAGGCGTGGCACGAGACGGTGCGCGGCCTCGCCCACCCGTGGGAAGACGGCATCCTCACGCATGCGCGCATGATGCTGGGCGAACTGGCGCGCGTGTCGAACGCGCGCCGCGCCCAGACCGAATCCACGCGCGCGCAACTGCTCGCCATGCTGGGCCACGACCTGCGCGACCCGCTCAACTCGATCAACATGGCGGGCATGGTCCTCGAGCGCACGGACGGCGCCGGCAACAAGGGCACCCTGGGCAAGCGCATCCAGTCGTCCAGCAACCGCATGCAGCGCATGATCGGCCAGGTGCTGGACATGAGCCGCATCGACCGCGGCCTCTCGCTCGGCATCGACCTGCAGCCCGTCGACCTGGCGGCCCTCCTCGAGGACATGGTCGAGGAAGCGCGCCTCGCCTATCCGACCATCGTCTACGATTTGCACACCGTCGGGCCGGCGTTCGTGCTGGCGGATGGCGGCCGGCTCGGCCAGGTGGTGTCGAACCTGCTGTCCAATGCCCGCCACCACGGCGAGCCGAACCAGCCGATCACGATCCGCCTCGTGCCGCGGGACGGTCTCGCTGTGCTGGAAATCGCGAACGCGGGCGCGCCGATCCCGGCGGAGACCGAGGCCGCGCTGTTCAACCCGTTCAAGCGCAGCTCGCTGAACAATCCGCGCAACCGCACGGGCATGGGGCTCGGCCTGTACATCGCCCAGCAGATCGTGCGCGAGCACGAGGGCGAGATCGACTATCGCCACGAGAACGGCAAGGTGATCTTCGCCGTCCGCCTGCCGCTGGCACCGAACGCACACTGACACCGCCGGGGCCGGCATGCTAGTCTAGCAACATGGAGACGATCGCCCCCCGCATGCACCTCATCACCGTCATTGAAATCGTTGCGATCCTGGTGGGCGCATTCTCGGGATTCATCGAGGCGCGGAGAAAGCGCATGGACGTGGTGGGGGTGTTCACGGTGGCCTTCATCGCCGCATTCGGCGGCGGCACCCTGCGCGACATCCTGCTCGATAAACGGCCGCTGTTCTGGGTGATCCACCAGGAGTACGCGATCCTGATCTTCGTGCTGGCCCTCGTCGCGACGCCGCTGATCCGCACGCTGCGCCAGATCGTGTCGGAACGGCTGATCGTCATCGCCGACGCGGTCGGCCTGGGGCTGTTTTCGGTGGCGGGCGTGTCGTCCGCGCTGGACGCGCACATGCCACTGTTCATCGCCTCGATGATGGGCGTGATCACGGGGATCTTCGGCGGCGTGATGCGCGACATCGTCTGCAACGAAGTGCCGATGGTGTTCAGGGACGGCAAGCCCTACGCGATCTGCGCATTCCTCGGCAACTGGATGTTCCTGCTGCTGGGGATGAACGGCTTTCCGCACGATTTCGCGCTGTGGTCCAGCGCGATGTTCATCGTCGTGTTCCGGCTGGTGGCGTGGAGGTTCGATGTGCGGGTGGGGCGGTAAGGCCACGTAACACATGAACACCGTCATTCCCGCGAAGGCGGGAATCCATGCTGACTCTCAGAATCAGGTCAACGCGGCGTCACTGTGCCAATTACCGGAGCCTCAGTATGGGTCCCCGCCTTCGCGGGGACGACGTTATACGGCGTCCGGTCCCGTCTCGCCCGTACGGATACGAATCACCTGCTCCACTTCCTGCACGAAGATCTTGCCGTCGCCGATCTTGCCGGTCCGCGCCGCCTTGATGATCGCATCCACGACCTGCTCGGTCAGCGCATCGTCGACCACCACTTCGATCTTCACCTTGGGCAGGAAATCGACCACGTATTCGGCGCCGCGGTACAGTTCCGTGTGGCCCTTCTGGCGGCCGAAGCCCTTCACTTCCGTGACGGTAAGGCCGGTGACGTTCACTTCGGCCAGCGCTTCGCGCACTTCGTCCAGTTTGAACGGCTTGATCACGCAGGTAATCTGTTTCATCTTCATCTCCTAAGAATTTCCCGGGATTATCGCATGGCGCCCGTCAGTCCGGAATCCTCGCCAGCTGGTCCATCCACACGGTCGCTTCCGAGTCGCTCGGCGCGCGCCAGTCGCCGCGCGGGGACAGCGAGCCGCCGTTGCCGACCTTCGGCCCGTTCGGCACGCACGAGCGCTTGAACTGGCTCGTCTTGAAGAAGCGCCACAGGAAGATGCCGAGGTTTTTCTTGATCGCCGCGAGGTCGTACTGGTTGCGCGCCGGGCTGCCGCCCTCCGGCCACGGGCCCATCGTCCGGTCGCGCCACGCGCTCCACGACAGGAACGCCACTTTCGCCGGCCCGAAGCCGTAGCGCAAAGTGTAGTACAGGTTGAAGTCCTGCAGCTCGTACGGCCCGATGAAATCTTCCGTCACCTGCGCCGGCTTGTTCGCCTCCCCCACCTTGCCCGGGACCAGCTCCGGCGAGATTTCCGTCTCCAGCACGTTGATCAGGACGTCGGAGCCCGTGTCGCCGATCTGCCTCGTGTCCGCGACCCAGCGCACGAGGTGGGAAATGAGCGTCTTCGGCACGCTCGCGTTGACGTTGTAGTGCGACATGTGGTCGCCCACGCCATACGTGCACCAGCCCAGCGCCAGTTCGGACAAATCGCCCGTGCCGATCACGATCGCGTGGTGGTGGTTCGCGAGGCGGAACAGGTGGCTGGTGCGCTCGCCCGCCTGCACGTTCTCGAACGTGACGTCGTACTGCTCGGCGCCTTCCGCATACGGATGGCCGAGGTCCTTCAGCATCTGGATGCAGCTCGGGCGGATGTCGATCTCGTGCGCCGTGCAGCCGACGACGCGCATCAGTTCGCGCGCCTGGCGCAGCGTGCGCTCGCTCGTCGCGAAGCCCGGCATCGTGTACGCGAGGATGTTCGTGCGGGGGAGCCCCAGCTTGTCCAGCGCCTTGGCGCAGACGAGCAGCGCGTGCGTGGAGTCCAGGCCGCCGGAGATGCCGATGACGACCTTCTGGTGCCCGGACGACTGCAGCCGCTGCACGAGCGCCTGCACCTGGATGTTGTAGACCTCCGTGCAGCGCTCGTCGCGGCGGCGGCCGTCGGCCGGTACGTACGGGAAGCGCTCGACGAGGCGCGCCAGCGGCAGGTCTTTCCCGAGCGGCAGCGGCACGGCGAAGGTCTGCACGCGGAATTTTTCGACCTCATGCGCATGGCGGCGCACGGATTGCGCGAACGTCGTCGTGTGCATGCGGTCGACCGACAGGCGTTCCAGGTCGACGTCGCCGAAGATGATGTGCGAGTCGGCCAGGAAGCGCTCGGACTCGGCCAGCTTGTCGCCCTTTTCGTAGATCAGCGACTGGCCGTCCCACGCCATGTCCGTCGTCGATTCGCCGCGGCCCGCCGACGTGTACAGGTACGCCGCGAGGCAGCGCGCGGACTGCTGCGACACCAGCTGGTGCCGGTAGCCGCTCTTCCCGACGACGACGTTCGACGCCGACAGGTTCACCAGCACCGTCGCGCCGGCCAGCGCGGCGTACGAGGACGGCGGGACCGGCACCCACACGTCTTCGCAGATCTCGACGTGGAAGCGGAACAGCGGCTGGTTCTCGAGCTCGAAGATCTGTTCGGGACCGAACGGCACGTCCTGGCCCAGCAAGGTGATCCGGTCGACGGCCGCGTTGTCGGCGGGACTGAACTGCCGACTTTCATAAAATTCGCCATAATTGGGCAGGTAGCTTTTCGGGACCACACCCAGGATGCGGCCACCGGCGACGACCACGGCACAGTTGAACAGCACGTGGTTGACGCGCAGCGGCGCGCCGACGACGACGGCCAGCGGGAGCGTGCTTGAGGCCGCGACCACCTCGGCCAGCGCGTCCAGCACGGCGTCGAGCAGCGCGCGCTGGTGGAACAGATCGTCGCATGTGTAGGCCGACAGCCCCAGTTCGGGGAAGGCGGCCAGCACGGCGCCATGCTCGGCGGCTTCACGCGCAAGGCGGATCGTTTCCTGCGCATTGAATGCGGGGTCCGCCACCTTGCAGCGCGGGCTGGCGACGGCGACGCGCGCGAAATCATGGGAGTACAGGTTGAAGAATCGCTTATCCATAGGTCTCAACAGCTCACGGAAGTCATCTTGAATTATCGCACGCATATCGTTTCTTCTCTGTCCGAGATCGGGCAGGCGGACTGGGATGCCCTCGTGGCCCGGCAGCAGGCCCCGAACCCCTTCCTGTCCTTTGCCTTCCTGCACGCCCTGCACGAATCCGGCAGCGCCACGCCGGAGACGGGCTGGCAGCCGCAATACATTGCCCTGTATGACAAGGATGCGCGCCTGGCCGCCGCCCTGCCCCTGTACGTGAAAGGCCATTCGTACGGCGAATACGTGTTCGACTGGGCCTGGGCCAACGCCTACCAGGAGCATGGGCTCGACTATTACCCGAAGCTGCTGTCCGCGATCCCGTTCACGCCCGTCAGCGGCCCGCGCCTGCTCGCGCGCGACGCGGACGCGCGGGCGGCGCTCGTCGACGTGCTCGTGAAAACGCAAAAGGCGACGGACGTGTCGTCCACGCACGTGCTGTTCCCGCCGGACGAGCAGGCGAAGCAGCTCGCCGATGCCGGCTTCCTGTTGCGCAGCGGCGTGCAGTTCCACTGGATGAATGCGGGCTACGCCACGTTCGACGAGTTCCTCGCGACGCTCGAGCAGAAGAAGCGCAAGAACATCCGCGCCGAGCGGAGAAAAGTGCGCGAGGCCGGCGTGACGTTGCGCCGCGTGCGCGGTCCGGACATCACGGACGAGGAATGGCGTTTCTTCGCGCGCTGCTACCGCAACACCTATTCGGAACACTTCTCGAAGCCCTATTTGAACCTGGACTTCTTCCGCCGCATCGGCAAGACGATGCCGGACAACCTGCTGCTCGTGATCGCGGCGCGGGACGGCCACCCGATCGCGGCGTCGCTCGTCGTGCACGACAAGACCACCCTGTACGGCCGCTACTGGGGGGCGCTGGAACACGTGCCCTGCCTGCACTTCGAGACGGCCTATTACCAGCCGCTGGAATTCTGCATCGAACAGGGCATCCAGGTGTTCGAAGGCGGCGCGCAGGGCGAGCACAAGATGGCGCGCGGGTTCCTGCCGACGCGGACGTGGTCCGCGCACTGGCTCGCACATCCATCGTTCCTTGACGCCGTCGCGCGCTTCCTGGAACGGGAGGCCGGCGGCATCGACGATTACATCGATGAACTCAACGACCGGAACCCGTTCCGAAGGTGATCACGCCACGGCGGCGGCGCCACGCGTAGCCGCCGCCGATCACGATCACCGCCAGCGCCAGCACGACCAGCGCGCCGACCGTCTTCTGCACGGGCGTCATGCTCTTGACGCTTTCCATTTCGAAGCCGGATACCTTGCCCGCCGCCGCCGGTTGCGGCGCCGTGGCCGGTGAAGCTGGCGCCGCCGCGGCCGGTGCGGCGGGCGCACCACGCGCCGCCCCGCTCCCGCCCGGCGCCCGTCCCGCCAGCAGCGGCTGCAGCGTCAACGTCGCGCGGCTGCACGAATCCGCGCCGCACGCCGCGCCGCTTTCCGCGACCGCGCGCGCATTCTCGGCCAGCAGCCGGCGCCGCGTCGCGTCGTCCGGCTTCCAGTAGCCCTTCTCGATCGCGGACAGCATGCGGTCCGTGACGGCCTGCCACGCGCGCAAATTGCCCGCCCGCGCGATGCGCTCGCGCACGGCGAGGCCGTGGCGGTCGGCCACATACGTGTCGTACATGCGCTGCCACGTGCCGCCGTCGACGGCTTCCGGCACCGTCACCTGCCACGCCCACAGGTAGTCGACGACGCGGTTGATGAAGCGCGCGCCGGAATAGCCCTCGGCCAGCATCTTGTCGGCCCAGCGCGGGTTCAGGTAGCGGCTCTGCATCTCCTGGCCCATGTACTGGTTCAGGGTCTTGTGGCCCGCGCGGCGCGGGTTCGACAGATCGCTCACGAGCACCTCGGGCGTCCTGCCGTCGACGCTGCGGATCGCCAGCGCCGTGCCGCCCAGGTACTGGAAGAAGTCGTCGTTGTCGAGCGTGGCGAACAGGTTGCTCGACCGGCTGTGCAGCGCGATGCGGCTGCCGGACAGCGCGAGCCGGAACACGTCGCGGCGCCGTCCCGCATCGCCGTCGTCGTCGCCCCAGTAGCCGTTGCCGAACGGGTGGCTCATGCGGTTGATGAACACGTCCGCGACCTGGCGTTCGTCCTGCCACACGTTCGACAGCGGCAGCAGCTTTTCGATGTTGGTGCCGTACGCGCCGGACGGCAGGCCGAAGATGCGCACGCCGGAAAGACGCTCCGCCTCGTCCGCGGGCACGCCGTCCTGCCGCAGCTTCGCCGCCATCGCCCGCGCGTGCGCGGCCAGCACGTTGCCGCCCGGGTCCTCGTCATCCTTCTGCGCGCGCGCCGTTTGCGCGGCCTGGTCGAGCAGTTTCAGCACGTTGCCGAACAGGTCGCGAAACAGGCCCGACGACACCATCGTCACATCCACGCGCGGCCGCCCCAGTTCGCGGCGCGGGATCGCCTCGACGCCGGTCACGCGCCCGCGCTCGTCCCACGTCGGACGCACGCCCATCAGCGCCATCGCCTGCGCTTCCATCACGCCTTCGTGGCGCTGCGTCTCCACGCCCCACAGGTTCATCGTCAGCTTGTCCGGGTAGTCGCCGTGGCGGCGCCGATAATCCTCGACGAGCTTGGTGGCCAGCTGCCGGCCCTGCTCGTAGACGGCTCGGCCCGGGATGCGCGCCGGGTCGAGGCCGAAGAAATTGCGGCCCGTGGGCAGCGCGCCCGGGTTGCGCACGAGGTCCGCGCTGGGACCCGTCGGGATGAACTTCCCGTCCAGCGCATCGACCAGGCGCGCCAGTTCCGCCGCGGCGCTCGCGTCGATGTCCCGCTCCAGCTGCGCGGCGCGGGCCGCCTTGCCGGCGTCGTCGAGATGCGGTTCGAGACTCACCACGGCGCGCGCCGTGGCGGCGCGCAGGTCAGGCGCGGGCGCCACGCCGAACGTGTGCAGGCCGAACGGCGTCAGTTTGCTGCCCGTGTCGTCGAGGTATTCCTCCAGCGCTTCCATGTCGGCCTCGGTGGACAGCGCCGTCTTGCCCATGTCCTTCAGCACGCCCGCCTTTTTCGCCAGCGCGTTCAGCGCCGTCAGGTGCGCCTTCACGAGCATGGGACTCTTCTGCTCCGCGACGCGATAGTCGTTCAGCAGCGCGCCCAGCTCGCGCAGGTCGGGATTCAGCCCGGCCGCATCGAACGGCGGCGTCATATGGTCGACGATCGTCGCCATGCCGCGCCGCTTGGCCTGGATGCCCTCGCCCACGTCGTCCATCACGTACGGATAGATGTTCGGCATGGCGCCGATCAGCGCTTCGGTCGGATCGCTGGCGGACAGGCCCGCCTCCTTCCCGGTCAGCCATTCCTGCGTGCCGTGCGTGCCCATGTGGACGACGGCGTTCGCGTGGAAGCCATTCTGCAGCCACAGGTAGAACGCGATGTATTCGTGGCCCGGCGGCAGCGTGACGTCGTTGTGCAGCTTGGCCAGGTTCTGTTCCCATGCGCGGCCCGGCTGCGGCGCCAGCAGCAAATTGCCGTAGCGGCGCGCCGGGAACACGAAATGCGGCACGCCGCGCGCATCCTTCCACAGCACGGGCGATTTCTCCGGCGGGCCCCACGCGCCCTCGACGGCCGCGCGCAGCTTGGCGGGCAGCGCGTCGTACCAGCGCCGGTAATCCGCCAGCGGCACGAGCAGTGCTTCGCCGCTGGCGGCCAGCCGCGCGAGGCCAGCGAGGTAATCTGCCCCCGTCTTGCCGGGATAATTGCCCCACTGCTGGACCTCGCGCTGCAGCGCGGCCGGCGTGGCTGGATACCGCCGATCGGCCGCGTAGCCGACGGCGCGCAGGCGCTCGGTGATCTGCCACAGGCTGTCCGGCAGCACGTTCAGGTACGCGGCGCCGATGGTCTCCGAGCCGTGCGGATAATTGAAGTAGACGATGGCCACGTGCTTGTCCGCGTTGGGCGTGCGGCGCAGCGCGAGCCAGGCGTCCACGCGGGCGCGCAGGCGCGCCACCCGCTCGGGAATCGGCTGCTCTTCCACGTACGCGAGTCCGGTCGCGGCATCGACGACTTTTTCGCGGCTCGCGACGACGGTGGGCTGCACGAGGCCCGCGACCTCCGCGCCGGCCATCTGCCACGTGCGCTCCATCAGGTCCAGCCCGACCTTCGAGTCTTCCCACTGCGCCGCGCCGTGCTGGCTCAACGTGATGGCGTTGATGGCCGGGACGCCGATCCGGTCCAGCAGCGCGCCCGTCACCGCCGTGCCGCCGACCTTCATGCCGAGCGCCACGAGCAGGTCGATGCGGCTGTTGCCGTCCGCGTCAAGGAACAGTTTCAACGGCACGTCGTACGGGTAGCCGTACGCGGGCAGCACGTTATAGCCGGCGCCTTCCAGCGCATGCACGATCGCCGCCAGCGGCAGGGTCTGGCCGGCCACAAGGCTCGCACGGTAGAACATCACGCCGATCCACGGCGCGCCCGGCCGGTGGTGCGCGTAGTGCGCGACGTAGTCGTCGAACGACGCGGCACCGCGGCGCGCGTCGACGTCGTACAGGCCGGCCTCCGGCATCGTGCGCAGCGGCGGCACGTCGACGCGGGCGCCGAAGCCCGTCACCAGCACGCGCCGCAGCAAGCCTTCCATGTTCTCGATGCCGCCCTCGCGGTGGAAGGCGAGGATGGCCGCGTCCACGCGGATGCCGAGGTCGCGCTGCGCATCGTCCGGCTGTGCGCCGACGGCGTACACGGGCCGCGCGCGGCGCCGCAGCGTCTCGAGGTCGGGCTGCACGAGCTGCAGCAGCTGGCTGCCCTTGACGTTGACGACGGCGGCGTCGGCGCCGGCCAGCGCCGCGTGGTCGGCCGGGGTCATGCCGCTGGACGGGATGATGCGCACGGCGACGTCGGCAGCGGCGAGATCGCTTTTCAGCGCGCGCACGGCCAGCACGGCGGGGCGCGATTCCACGTCGCCCAGCAGCAGCGCGAGCGTGCGCGGCGCGGCATGGGCGGCCGGGCCCAACGCCAGCGCGGCCAGCAGGAATACGAGTCGGATGAACTTATTCGGGCACATACACGACCTTCCCGTCCGGCAGCTGGTACGCGGTACCGAGGCGCTTGCCGGCGCCGGACAGCGGCTTGTCGGACACGCGCGTGACCTTGATTTCGGCGCCCTTCTTCGTCATGACCTCGACCTTGCCGTCCGCGCCCTTCTTGGCGATCGTGACTTCGGACGACGGGTCGAGCAGATCGAGCATGTTCCAGGCCGAGAACAGCGCGAGCATCATCGCGACGATGAACACGATGCTGGCGTCGAACAGGTTGGCGACACCGGCGAGCGGATCCTCGCCATGCGCGGCGTACGCGCCGCGGCGTTGTTTCAGGTAGCGCATGCCGGCCTCACGCGCGAATCGCGCGCAAAGCCGGAACGTTGGCCAGCGCCTGCTCGGCCGCGAAGGCGACGTCCAGCATGTCGGCGCGCAGCCAGTGTTCGCGCACGAGCGCCAGCACGTAGGCCAGCACGCTGCACGCGAGGCCGACGACCGTCGCGGTGAACGCCGTCATCATGTTCTGCGCCATGTGCGGCAGGTCGCCGTGGGCGAGGCCCGCGAGCGCGATGCCCATCGGGATCAGGGTGCCCATCAGGCCCAGCGCGGGACCGACCCGCACGACGAAGCGCACGGCATCGAGGCGGCGCAGGCCGGCGCCCTCGGCGCTTTGCACGATGCGTTCGAGGTGGGCGTCGAGCGGCGCGGCGGAGTCGCGCACGCAGGTGTCGATCGCGGCGCGGGCGCCGTCGACGAGCAGGCGCGCGCCGCGCCGGCGCTCGCGCCATTCGCCGAGGAAGGCGCCGAGGCAGGCCAGCATGTACAGCAGCAGCGCGGCGATGGCCACGAGGACGGGCAGGTACAGGACGGTGGAAACGGAATACAGCATGGTTTCGACGGCGCGCACGGCGCCGTCAAAGGTCGGTTCAGGCATGGCAATCACGATGGCAGGCAATCCGCCCACTTCCCCGTGGGCGCGACTGGAACGGCGGTCCTTCGTAAAGGTCCGCCACCTGTCTGGCCGGTATCCGGGCTGGCAAGGCGGACCGGCCCACCTTCCCATGCGCGGCTGCGCACAGTGGTTCGAGGACCGGCCTGCCGTCGAAAGACGGCGCTTGCTTACCGTTGCGGGGGCAGCACACCCTGGCGGACACGGAATCGTCCGCCATGTGTTTCCCGTTTAACTGCGCATGCGGAACGCACGCGCGGGCACCAAACGGAGCGGATTATACCCGCTCACGCCAGTTCCGCGACCAGCCGGCCCAGCGTCTTCAACGCTGCCTCGGTCGCCTGGGTCCACGGGTAGCTGTAGTTGAGGCGGATGCAGTGCGTCCAGCTGCCGCGCGCCGAAAACATGTGGCCGGGGCCGACCGTGATCCCGTGCTCGAGGGCGCGGGCGTACAGCCGCATCGCATCGACGCCGCCCGCCAGTTCCACCCACAGCACGTAGCCGCCCTGCGGTTCCGAGACGCGGGTGCCGGCCGGGAAGAAGCGCAGCACGGCGGCCGCCATCATCCGCGCGCGCTGCGCATACCCCTTGCGCACCTGGCGCAGGTGGCGGTCGAAGCCGTCGTGCTGCAGGTAGTCCGCGATCGCCAGCTGCGGCAGCGACGGCGTGCTGAGCGTGTTCAGGAATTTCAGCTTTTCCACCTGGGCCGCGTAGCGTCCCGCCAGCGCCCAGCCGATGCGGTAGTTCGACGTCAGGCTCTTCGAGAACGACGCGCAGTGCAGCACGAGGCCGCGCGTGTCCCATGTCTTGAGGGGGCACGGGTGGCTGTCGCCGTAATACAGCTCGTCGTAGACGCAGTTCTCGATCGCGGGGATGCCGTGCTCCGCGAGCAGCGCCACGAGTTCGCGCTTGCGCCCGTCCGGCATGAGGAAGCCGAGGGGATTCTGGAAGTTCGGCATCACCATCACCGCGGCCACGCGCTGGCTGGCCAGGATCGTGCGCAGCGCGTCGACATCGATACCGGTGTGCCGGTCCGTCGGCACCTCGAGCGCGCGCATGCCCATGCGCTCGATCGCGTGCAGCATCGCGTAGAACGTCGGCGACTCGACGGCGACGGTATCGCCCGGCCCGGCGACGGCCTGCAGGCACAGGTTGATCGCTTCGGTGGCGCCGACGGTGACGATGATCTCGGCCGGATCGACGGCGACCCCGTGCTCCATGTAGCGGCGCGCGATCTGGCGGATCAGTTGCGGATTCCCCGGCGGCAGGTCGTCCAGCACGCTGACGGGGCGGCTGCGCGCGATCGCGTTGGCGTACCGGCTGATGCGCGCCGCCGGGAAGGCGGCGGGATCCGGGTACGGCGAACCGAGCGGCGCGGCGCCCTGCGTGCGGATCGTGCGCAACGTGGACAGCACGAGCCGGCTCACGTCCACTTCCGACGACAACGTCAGGGCGGGCGCCGGCTCGGCGGAACGAGGCGTGACGCGCTGCCGGGCGCGCACGAAGAAGCCGGATTGCGGCCGGCTCTCGATGACGCCCCTGCTCTCCAGCAGCGAGTACGCGCGCAGCACCGTGCTGATGCTCAGCTTGCGGCGCTGGCTGGCCTGGCGCACGGAGGGCAGCCGCTCCCCTTCCAGCAGCACGCCGCGCGCGACCTGGCCTTCGACTTCGGCGGCGAGGGACTCGTAGAGCTTCATGCGGACGAGTATAGCGCAGCGGTACAGTTGCAGCACCGCCGGGCCAACTGTACTCCATCGTCATCTGCGCAACTGTATCTGCACAGTGGGAGGCTCATCCATGACACTGTTGCCATCGCAAAAAGAGAGGCAAGCATGGCCGAGAACGACACCGGAGGGCGCATCGCCCCGTACTCCAACCCCGCCGGCGGCTGGGGCGCGCTGAAATACGTGGCGCTGAACCTGGTCCGCGAACGCGTGGGCAGGAACAGCATCGGGACGCTGCTCGCGCAGAACCAGCCGGACGGCTTCGACTGCCCCGGCTGCGCGTGGCCCGACCGCGTCCATACGTCCACGTTCGAATTCTGCGAGAACGGCGTCAAGGCCGTGGCGGCGGAAGCGACGAGCAAGCGCGTGCCGCCCGAGTTCTTCGCACGGCACACGGTGACGGAACTGATGGCGCAAAGCGACTACGAACTGGAACGGCACGGCCGCCTGACCGACCCGATGGCGTACGACCGCGCCACCGACAAGTACGTCCCCATCGCGTGGGACGATGCGTTCGCCCTCATCGCGCGCCACCTGAACGCGCTGGACGACCCCGACCGCGCGGCGTTCTACACGTCCGGCCGCGCCAGCAACGAAGCCGCGTTCCTGTACCAGCTGTTCGCGCGCATGGTCGGCACCAACAACTTCCCCGACTGTTCCAACATGTGCCACGAGGCGACGAGCCGCGGCCTGCCCGGCACGGTCGGCATCGGCAAGGGCACCGTCACGCTGGACGATTTCGACGAGGCCGACGCCATCCTGATCTTCGGCCAGAACCCGGCCACGAACCACCCGCGCATGATGGGCCTCCTGCGCGAATGCGCGAAACGGGGCGCCGCCATCGTGTCGATCAACCCGCTGAAGGAACGCGGCCTGGAGCGCTTCCAGGATCCGCAAAGCCCGGCCGAGATGCTCACCAATGCCAGCACGCCGATCAGTTCCATGTTCGTGCGCCCGCGTGTGTCCGGCGACCTGGCCCTCATCAAGGCCGTGGCCAGGCGCGTGCTGGAACTGGACGACGAGGCCCAGGCCGCGGGCAATCCGCGCGTGCTCGACACGGCATTCATCGACGCCCACACGACCGGCTTCGCCGCGTTCGCGGCCGACCTGCGCGCCGAGGACTGGGGCATGCTGCTGGAGGAATCGGGCGTGCCGCGCGCCGAGATCGAACGCCTGGCGCGCCTGTACGCGAGCGCCGAACGCGTGATCGCATGCTGGGGCATGGGCATGGGCCTGACCCAGCATAGGCAATCGGTGGCGGCCGTGCAGATGCTGTCGAACCTGATGATGATGCGCGGGCAGATCGGCCGCCGCGGCGCCGGCCTGTGTCCCGTGCGCGGCCACTCGAACGTGCAGGGCGACCGCACGGTCGGCATCGAGGAACGCCCCACGCCCGCCTTCCTCGACCGCCTGGGCCAGGTGTTCGACTTCGCGCCGCCGCGCCACCACGGGCTCGACGTCGTGGCCACGATCCGCGGCATGGTGGACGGCCGCGTGAACGTGTTCGTCGGCCTGGGCGGCAACTTCGCGGCCGCCACGCCCGACACCCCGCTCACGTGGGCCGGCCTGCGCCAGTGCGCGCTGACGGTGCAGGTGTCGACGAAGCTGAACCGCAGCCACCTCGTGCACGGCCGCGACGCGCTGATCCTGCCCACGCTGGGCCGCACGGAGATCGACCTGCAGGACGGCGTCGCGCAGGGCGTGACGGTGGAAGACTCGATGAGCATGGTGCACATCTCGTACGGCATCAACCGCCCCGCGTCGACCAACCTGCTGTCCGAAATCGCCATCGTCGCGCGCATGGCCCACGCCACGCTGGGAAGCGGCAAGGTGGACTGGCTGGCGCGCGCCGCGAACTATGCGCTGATCCGCGACGACATCGAGAAGGTGTTCGACGACTTCTACGACTACAACGCCCGCGTGGCCAGGCCGGGCGGCTTCCACCTGCGCGTGGCGTCGCGCGAGCGCACGTGGGCGACGCCGAGCGCGCGGGCGCAGTTCGTCGTCAACGCGATCGACCGCGACACGGCGATCCACCGCGCCCGCGCCATCCACGGCGAGCGCCTGCTGACCATGATGACGACCCGCTCGCACGACCAGTACAACACGACCATCTACGGCCTGGACGACCGCTACCGCGGCGTGTTCGGCATGCGCCGCGTCGTGTTCATCCATCGCGACGATCTTGCGATGCTCGGCCTGAAGGCGGGCGACAAGGTCGACATCACGAGCGTGTGGGACGACGGCATCGAACGCCGCGCGGACGGCTTCCTGCTCGTCGAATACGACATCCCGCGCGGCTGCGTCGGCGCCTATTATCCGGAGACGAATCCGCTCGTCCCGCTGGACAGCGTGGCCGTGGGCGCGGGCACGCCGACGTCGAAGTCGATTCCGGTGCTGCTGCACCCGGGGAACCAGGCCCGCGACACATGAACCGCCGTCCCCGCGCAGGCGGGGACCCGATCTGCACGCGCTATCGCGAAGCAGGCGAACCTTGGGTTCCCGCCTTCGCGGGAACGACGTTTTTATGCTGCGACTGGCGTTCCTGACGCCATGCCCAGCTTCACCAGCGCCGCATCGATATCGGCCGCGGGCAGCATATAACGCGCGTACGGCACGCCGCGGATCGGCGGCAGGTCGTGCTCGCGCACGAAGCCGATGGATTCGTACAGCCGCAGCGCCGTCGCCATGATGGGACTCGTGTGCAGCCCGACGGCCGGCGCCCCCGCACGCCGCGCCCGTTCGAGCGTGGCCGCGACGAGCGCGCGGCCGATGCCGCCGCCGCGCGCCGCCGGATCGACGACCAGCATGCGGATCACCGACCAGTCGTCCGGATAGATCGCGCTGCGCGGCCGTCCCGGCCCCACGTGCACGACGGCCCCCGCGACAACGCCGCCGCGCTCCGCCACGAGCAGGTCGCCGTCCGCGGCCAGGTCGGCCATCCGGGCTATGCCCGCGCTGAACGTGGGCCAGTCCTCGTAATCGCCCGCATACTGCGCGAACGCGGCCAGCGCGACGGCGTTGACGGCGGCGCGGTCGGCCTCGACGTAGTCACGGATCATGCCGCCTTCCCCATGTCGCCGTTATGCCACCACAGCTTCGGATTGTTGTCGGCCAGGTCGCGCAGCAGGTCCCACACGACTTTCACGCGGCGCAGCCGGTACAGGTCCGTCGGCGCCGCGAGCCAGAACGAGCGCTCGGCATAAAAGCCCGGCAGCACGGGCACGAGGCGGCCGTCGTCCGGCACGGCGTACGGCGGCGCCATCATGAGGCCCATGCCCAGCGACGCGGCCTCGATCTGGGCCGTCATGCCCGAGCAGCACAGCCGGCGGCGCGGCGTGAATCCGAGCTCGTTCAGGTACGACAGCTCGCGGCTCGCGAGGCGGTCCTGCACATAGTCGACGAAATCGTGGCGTTCCAGGTCCGCGTGCGTGCGGATCGGCGGGTGCTTCGCCAGGTAGGTCGGCGCCGCGTACAAATAAAATCGGAAGGAGGCGAGCCGCGTGACCATGTAGCGCCCCGTCGACGGCGGGTCGAGCATGACGCCGAGGTCGGCCTCGCGGTTGGCGAGGTTGGCGAAGCGCGGCAGCGCCAGCAGGTCGATCGACAGGTCGGGGTGATCTTCGAACAGCTTCACGAGCAACGGCGCGACGACCCGCGTGCCGAACACCTCCGGCACGCCCAGCCGCACGACGCCGGCCGCCGCCACCTCCGCGCCGCCCAGCTGCTCGGTGGCCGCGAGCGCCGCGCCCTCCATCGCCTCGGCGTGCGGCAGCAGGGCCTGGCCCATCTCCGTCAGCTCGTAGCCCTCGCGCGAGCGGTCGAACAGGGTCGTGCCCAGCTGCTGCTCGAGGCGGTCGATGCGGCGCGCCACCGTCGTGTGCTCCACGTCCAGGCGGCGCGACGCCCCGGACAGGGTGCCGGCGCGCGCCAGCTCCAGGAAAAACCGCAAGTCCGTCCATTCCGGCAGGCTGTGCATGTCTGTCTCCCCGTTCCTCGATCCGTCACGCATGGGATCGCCATTCGCTGCGGCTTTTTCGGGAACCGTTGTTTGATATCAAGGTGACATATTGTGCACCAGTGCACATTGCCGCTGCAACGTTTTCGGAACAGCACTTGCGTATGCACAGCAAACCCGCTTTCCGGACGTCGCGACACGCCGCGCCCTCTGGCGCCGCCCCTCGCGGGACGTCCCACGGCGTTGTGCATAAATGCACACCCTGTGGGCGCGGCGTTGTCTTTTCAGCCAAATTCATCCGAGGCACACTGTGATGCATGCGAAGACTGAACGCATGACACCACAACAAAATCAGGAGACCTCAATGCGTCTTAGCAAGAAAAAACAGCAGCTGATCCAGCGCTCGGCTGCCGCCCTGCTCGTCCTGTCCGGCGGTGCCGCCGGCGCCGCGCACGCCCAGGAGTCGGGTGCCGCCAGCGGTGCCGCCGGCAGTGTCGTCACTGCACCGGAAGGCACGATCGAGAAAGTCGTCGTCACCGCACGCCGGCGCGAGGAAACGCTGCAGGATGTCCCGGTGTCCGTCACTGCGTTCAGCGCCGACCAGCTCTCCAAGCAGGCCGTCCCGGACGTCGTCGCCCTGGCGACGGCGCTGCCGAACACCACCCTGAAGGCGTCGCGCGCCACCAACTCGACCCTCACCGCGTTCATCCGGGGCGTGGGCCAGGCCGACCCGCTGGCCGGCTTCGAATCCGGCGTCGGCATCTACCTGGACGACGTGTATCTCGCCCGTCCGCAGGGCGCCGTGGCCGACATCTACGACGTCGAGCGCATCGAGGTGCTGCGCGGCCCGCAGGGCACGCTGTACGGCCGCAACACCATCGGCGGCGCCGTCAAGTACGTCACCCGCAAGCTGGCCCCGCGGACGGACGTGCGCCTGCGCGGCACCCTGGGCAACTACCAGGAACGCGACGCGGTCATCACGGCCAGCACGCCCGTCAACGAGCAGCTGCGCGTGGGCGGCACGGTCGCACGATTCAAGCACGGCGGCTACGGCACGAACCTGTTCGACGGCTCGCCGAACTACGACAAGGACCTGAAGGCCGCGCGCCTGTCGGCCGAATGGACGCCGACGCCCGACCTGTTCATCCGCCTCGCCGGCGACATCACGCAGGACGACTCGCATCCGAAGAACGGCCACCGCCTCATTGCCGGCCGCACGAGCGGCGCGCCGATCCTGTCGAACGTGTACGACTCGAATGCGGAGATGCTGACGGCCCTCGGCCACAAGCAGTCGGTGCGCCAGCACGGCGTCGCCGCCACCGTCGAGTGGAACGTGTCGCCCGAGCTGACGTTCAAGTCGATCACCGCGCAGCGCCAGGACAAATCGTGGGCGCCGATCGACTTCGATTCGCTGCCCGTCATCGACATGGAAGTGCCGGCGCTGTACACGAACCGCCAGTTCAGCCAGGAATTCAACCTGACCTATACCGGTCCGAAGATCCAGGGCACGGCCGGCGTCTACTACATCGACGCGAACGCCTACAACAAGTTCGACACGATCCTCGCGGGCGCCGTCCCGACCAGCACCTTCACGAGCGGCAGCATCGACACGAAGGCCTGGGCCGCATACGCCGACGGCAGCTACAACCTGACCGACGCGCTGCAGTTGTCGCTGGGCGGCCGCTACACGGTGGACAAGCGCGACGCCGACATCTACCGCCAGATCTACCTGGGCCTGAAAGGCACGCCGGAAATGGGCAACCCGGGCGCACTGCTGTTCCGCACCGACACCGACCTGCGCGACCTGTCGCGCGAGGACAAGAAGTTCACGCCGCGCATCGCCCTGGGCTGGAAGGCGACGCCGTCGCAGAACGTGTACGCGTCGTATTCGAAGGGCTTCAAGGGCGGCGGCTTCGATCCGCGCACGAACGTGGTCGGCACGAAGATCTCGCTGGCGCAGGCCCGGGCCGGCTACAAGCCCGAGACGATCGGCACCTATGAACTGGGCCTGAAATCCTCGTTCAACGGCGGCCGCATCACGACCAACACGGCCGTGTTCTACAGCGACTACAAGGACGTGCAGATCCCGGGCTCGGTGGCCATCGACACGAACGGCGACGGCAAGGACGACAGCTTCGCGGGCCTCACGACCAATGCGGGCAAGGCCAAGATCAAGGGCTTCGAATTCGAGGCCGTGGCCCACCTGACGAAGGAATTCTCGCTGTCCGGCATGTACAGCTACATCGACGCCAAGTACAACGAGTACATCGTGGCGGGCGTGAACGTGGCCGACCAGCGCCACTTCCAGAACACGCCGCGCAACTCGGCGAACCTGCGCGCCACCTACGACGTGCCGATGCCGCTGGCGGGCTACGACGGCCGCCTGTCGCTGATCGGCAGCGCGTCGTACCGCGGCCAGACGTACCAGTTCGAGACACCGTCCGTCATCGACCAGGACGCGTACAAGCTGTACGACGCCAGCATCGTCTGGACGCGCGCCGATGGCAAGATCCGCGCCGGCCTGCACGGCAAGAACCTGTCGGACGTGCACTACAAGACGGCGGGCTATCTGTTCCCGACGTTGGGCAACGAAGGCACGCTGACGGCCTTCTACGGTGCGCCGCGCACCGTGCAGGGGACGATCGAGTACCGCTTCTGACCCGCCCCACCGCGTGGCCGGTTCGCCCGGCCCCGCGCCCCACACCGGCATCCGCCGCACTACCGAACATCGAACGACAGGATATCGCCAGCGTGGCCAACTACACCTCCATCCGCTATACGAGCAACGACGGCCTCGCGCTGCATGCGCGGGACTACCCCGCGGACGCCGGCGCGACGGGGCGCCTGCCCGTGATCTGCATCCACGGACTGACGCGCAACGCATCCGACTTCGACGAGTTCGCGCCGATCGTGGCCCGCCAGGGCCGGCGCGTGCTGGCGCTCGACGTGCGCGGCCGCGGCGAGTCGCAGCGCGATCCGAATCCCGACAACTACACGCCGGGCGTGTACGCCGGGGACGTCGCCCGGTTCATGGCGGACCTGCACATCCCGCGCGCCGTGTTCGTCGGCACGTCGATGGGCGGCCTGATCACGATGACCCTGGCCGCGAAGCACATCGACCTGATCGCCGCCGCGGTGATCAACGACATCGGCCCCGTGATCTCGGAAAAAGGCCTCGCGCGCATCGCAGGCTACACGGGCCGGACGGCCGCCGTGGATTCGTGGGCCGCCGCCGCCGGCTACGTCCGCGACATCAACGCGTGCGCCTTCCCGGACAACGTCGATGCCGACTGGGACAAATGGGCGCGCCGCGCCTTCGCCCCGGACGCCGCCGGCCGGCTGGCCCCACGCTACGACCCGAATATTGCGATCGCGCTGCAAACCGGTAAACTCAGGCCGACGTCGCTGCCGCTGCGGATGGCGTTCCGCAAGCTCACGCAGGAACGTCCCGTATTGCTCGTGCGCGGCACGCTGTCGGACCTGCTCGAAGAACGCCAGGCCGCGTGGATGCGGCGCGCGGCGCCAGACATGACCTGCGTCGAAGTCCCGAACGTGGGCCATGCGCCGATGCTGACGGAACCGGTCGCGCTGGACGCGATCCTCAAGTTCCTGGCGAACGTGCCCTAACAATCAAGGAGACGACATGAAACACATTAAACCCCTTCCCCTGGCCCTGTTCGCCGCCTTCGCCCTGACGGCGACCGGCGCCGCGCTGGCCGCCCCCGACCTGAAAGTCGCCCTCATCGCCGGCAAGACGGGCCAGCTGGAATCCTATGCCAAGGAAACGGAGACCGGTTTCATGCTGGGCCTCGAATACCTCACGGGCGGCAAGATGGAAATCAACGGCCGCAAGCTGAAGGTCATCGTCAAGGACGACCAGGGCAAGCCCGACCTCTCGCGCACCCTGCTGGCGGAAGCCTATGGCGACGACAAGGCCGACATCGCCGTCGGCACCACGTCGTCCGGCGCCGCGCTCGCGATGCTGCCCGTCGCGAAGGAGTACAGGAAGGTGCTGATCGTCGAACCGGCCGTGGCCGACGAGATCACGGGCGCCAAGTGGAACAAGTACATCTTCCGCACCGCGCGCAATTCGATGCAGGACGCGCTGGCCGCCGCGTCGACGCTGAAGAACGGCAGCGTCGCGTTCCTCGCGCAGGATTACGCGTTCGGCCGCGACGCCATCAAGGCCGGCAAGGAAGCGCTGGCCGCCACGGGCAGCAAGGCGAACGTCGTGCACGAGGAATACGCGCCGGCCGCCGCGACGGACTTTACCGCGCCCACGCAGCGCCTGTTCGACGCGCTGAAGGACAAGCCGCAGCCGCGCGTGCTGGCGATCGTCTGGGCCGGTCCGAACCCGATGAACAAGATCGCGGACATGAAGCCGGAACGCTACGGCATCTCGCTGGCCCCGGGCGGCAACATCCTGCCCGTGATGAAGACGTGGAAGGCCTACGCCGGCACGGAAGGCACCATCAATTACTACTACGGCTTCCCGAAGAACAAGATGAACGACTGGCTCGTGGCCGAGCACACGAAGCGCTACAAGGCTCCGCCCGACATGTTCACGGCGGGCGGCATGGCGGCGGCGGCGGCCGTCGTCGCGGCGCTGCAGAAAGTCCCGTCCGGGAACGGCGACCAGATGGCGGCGGCGATGGAAGGCATGTCGTTCGAGACGCCGAAGGGATTGATGACGTTCCGCAAGGAAGACCACCAGGCGCTGCAGCCGATGTACCACTTCCGCATCAAGAAGGACCAGAAGAACGAATGGGACCTGCTGGAACTGGTACGCGAAATCCCGGCCAGCGAGCTGCCGCTGCCCGTGCGGAACAAACGCTGACATGACCGCGCCTTCGCTCGCCACGCGCGATTTGACCATCCGCTTCGGCGGCCACGTGGCCGTCAACGCGGTGACGGCCGAGTTCTACCCAGGCACGCTGACCGTGATCGTGGGCCCGAACGGCGCCGGCAAGACGACGTACTTCAACCTCGTGTCGGGCCAGCTGCCGGCGACGTCCGGCAGCGTGTTCGTGGGCGGCCAGGACGTCACGCGGCTCGGCCCCGCGCGCCGCACGCGCCTGGGCGTGGGCCGCGCGTTCCAGCTGACGAACCTGTTCCCGCATTTGACGGTGCTGGAGAACGTGCGGCTGGCCGTGCAAAGCCGCGCCGGCATCGGCATGAGCATGCTGTCGCTGTGGTTCGGCCACAAGGAAGTCATCCAGCGCACCGAACACTACCTCGAACGCGTGTCGATGAGCGGCAAGCGCGCCTCTCTCGTCGGCACGCTGTCGCACGGCGACCAGCGCAAGCTGGAGGTGGCGATCCTGCTCGCGCTGGAACCATCCATCCTGATGTTCGACGAACCCACGGCCGGCATGAGCGTGGACGAGGTGCCGGTCGTGCTCGACCTGATCCACCAGGTCAAGGCCGAGCGCAACCGGACCGTCCTGCTCGTCGAGCACAAGATGGACGTCGTGCGACAACTTGCCGACCGCATCGTCGTGCTGCACAACGGCACGCTCGTGGCGGACGGCCAGCCGGCCGAGGTGATGCAATCGAAAATCGTGCAGGAGGCCTATCTTGGCACCCCCGAACCCGCATGACACGCTGAGAACGACACTGCCCATGACCGAACCCATCCTCACGCTGTCCGGCGTCCACACCCACATCGGCCAGTACCACATCCTGCAGGGCGTCGACCTCGTCGTCCCGCGCGGCGGCCTGGCCGTGCTGCTCGGCCGCAACGGCGCCGGCAAGACGACCACCCTGCGCACCATCATGGGCCTGTGGAAGGCCAGCCGCGGGACGATCACGTTCGACGGCCGCGACATCACGAAGCTGTCCACACCGGACATCGCCCGCGCCGGCATCGCCTACGTCCCGGAAAGCATGGCCGTGTTTTCCGAACTGACGGTGCGCGAAAATTTATATCTCGCCGCGCGCAACGGCCCGCTGGACGCGGCGCGCGTGGACTGGATCTGCGGCTTCTTCCCCGCGCTGAAAAAGTTCTGGAACTACCCGGCGGGCAATCTGTCGGGCGGCCAGAAGCAGATGGTGGCCATCGCCCGCGCGATCGTCGAGCCGAAGAAGCTGCTGCTCGTGGACGAGCCGACCAAGGGCCTCGCCCCCGCCATCGTGCAAAGCCTGATGGCGGCGTTCCGCGACCTCAAGGACACGAGCACGACCATCCTGCTCGTCGAACAGAATTTCAACTTCGTGCGCACCCTGGGCGACAGCGTGAGCGTGATGGACGACGGCCGCGTCGTCCACGCGGGCCTGATGCACGACCTGGCGCACGACGACGCCCTGCAGCAGCGCCTGCTGGGCCTGTCGCTCGACTCCCATCAATGAATGAGACAACGATGAGTGCAACCCTCCCAATTGCCCAGGCGGATGCGCCGTTGCCGGCGGCGCGGCGCGACATCGCCCCGCTGCTGCTCGTGCCGGCCGTCGTGCTGGCGGCGCTGCCCTTCATGAGCCTGCCGACCTGGATCACCCTGACGGTGGCCGGGCTCGCGATGGGCATGATGATCTTCATCATGGCCAGCGGCCTCACGCTGGTGTTCGGCCTGATGAGCGTGCTGAACTTCGGCCATGGCGCCTTCGTCTCCGTCGGCGCGTTCACCGCGACGTTCGTGCTGCTGCCGATGCGCGGCTGGCTCGAGATGGATTCCCTGCTCGCCAACCTCGGCGTGCTGGGCCTCGCCGTGCTGCTCGCGATGGTCGTGACGGCGCTGCTCGGCTGGGCGTTCGAACGGATTGTCATCATGCCCGTCTACGGCCAGCATTTGAAGCAGATCCTGATCACGATGGGCGGCATGATCGTGTCCGAACAACTCATCAACGTGATCTGGGGCTCCGAACAGATCGCCCTGCCGCTGCCGGCCGCGTTGCGCGGCGCCGTGTTCCTGGGCGAGGCCGCCATCGAGAAATACCGGCTGCTGGCGGTCGTCGTCGGCCTCGTCGTGTTCGCCGCGATGTTCGTCACCCTGAACCGCACCAAGATCGGCCTCTTGATCCGTGCCGGCGTCGAGAATGGCGAGATGGTCGAGGCGCTGGGCTACCGCATTCGCCGCCTGTTCGTCGGCGTGTTCGCGGCCGGCTCCGCGCTGGCGGGCCTCGGCGGCGTCATGTGGGGCCTGTACAAGGAAACGCTCGTGGCGCACATGGGCAGCGAGATCATGGTGCTGACGTTCATCGTCATCATCATCGGCGGCCTGGGGTCCGTCGGCGGCTGCTTCATCGGCTCCCTGCTGATCGCGCTCGTCGCCAACTACGCCGGCTTTCTCGCGCCGAAGGTGGCGCTCGTCTCGAACATCGCGCTGATGATCGCCGTCCTCCTGTGGCGCCCGGCCGGCCTGTACTCGAAAGGACGTCATTGACATGCTGACCCAGCTTCTCTCCGGCGACCTGCCGCGCAGCCGCGCGTTGACCGCCCTCCTCGTCGTCATCCTGCTCGGCCTGCTGTTCGCGCCGTTCCTCTTTTCCGGCGCGCGCCCGCTGAACACGGCGGCCACGATCTGCGTCTACATCGTGCTCGTCGCGTCGTACGACCTGCTGCTCGGCTATACCGGCATCGTCTCGTTCGCCCACACGATGTTCTACGGCATCGGCGCGTACGGCGTCGGCATTGCGCTGGCCCGCGTGGACGAGCCGACGTGGAGCGCCATCGTCACGGGCATTGTCGCGGCGCTGGCGCTGACCGTCGTCCTGGCCTTCGTCATCGGCCTGTTCGCCCTGCGCGTGCGCGCCATCTTCTACGCGATGATCACCCTGGCCGTCGCGTCGTCGTTCTCCGTGCTCGCGTCGCAGCTGTCCGACTTCACCGGCGGCGAGGACGGCCGCACGTTCAGCGTGCCGGAAGTCCTGTCGCCGGGCTTCACGCTGATGGAGAACGAGGTGTTCGGGCGCAGCGTCGACGGCAAGCTGATCACCTATTACGTCGTGTTCGCGGGCTGCCTCGTGCTGTTCCTGTTCCTGCTGCGGATCGTGAACTCGCCGTTCGGCCGCGTGCTGCAGGCGATCCGCGAGAACGAGTTCCGCGCCGAGGCGCTCGGCTACCGCACCGTCGTCTACCGCATCTGGGCCAACGTGCTGGGCGCCGTCGTGGCCGCGCTGGCCGGTGCGCTGATGGCCTTGTGGCTGCGCTACGTGGGGCCCAAGACGAGCCTCGGCTTCGAAGTGATGACGGACATCCTGCTCATCGTCGTCATCGGCGGCATGGGCACGATGTATGGCGCGGTCGTGGGCGCCACGCTGTTCATCCTCGCGCAGAACTATCTCAAGACCCTGATGGGCCAGGCCTCCGAGATGCTGTCCGGCGTCCCGCTGCTGGCCGCCGCGCTGCATCCGGACCGCTGGATGCTGTGGCTCGGTGTGCTGTTCATCCTCTCCATCTACTTCTTCCCGATCGGCATCGTCGGCAAGCTGCGGATGCGCCGCTTCGCACGCTGATGTCATCCGCCGGAGGGCAGCTTGCCCTCCGGTCCCGTCGCGCGGCCCATCGCGGCCCGCCCATCGATACCCCCGTTTTGTCCAGCCTGTTCGTTAGCTGAAAATCAAGGGTCGTTATCATCCGACTCATAAGATGGGCCCATTCATAGTTCATGAAAGGGCGTCCATGAAACCCGTAAGAACCTTGTTCGCGACAGCCGCGCTGTCGCTGGCCGCATTGGGCGCGACGACCGCGCGGGCTGCCGGGGTCGAAGTGCTCAGCGAAGGATTCGACGATGTGGCGGGCCTCTCCGGATGGGCCCAGGTCAACCACAGCGTGCCCGCCGGCGACGCCTGGTTCCAGGGCAATCCGGCGCTATTCCCGGCCCAGTCGGGTGCGCCCGATGCCTACGCGGCCGCCAACTTCCTCAGCGCCGCGAACGGCAGCGGCAGCGTCGACAACTGGCTGATCACGCCGGTGCTCGACCTGTCCGGCACCACGGTGCTGAGCTTTTACACGCGGCACGATGCCCTGCCCGGCTTCAACGACCTGCTCGAAGTGCGCTACGCGGCGGGCACCGGTACCGACATGGCCGACTTCACGACGCTGCTGACGACGATCGGCGGCACGGCCGGCTACCCGACGGACTGGCAGCAGTTCACGGCGACCATCACGAACAGCGGCAACGGCCGCTTCGCATTCCGCTACCTGGGACCGGCCGATACCCTGAACTATGTCGGCCTCGATACGGTCTCGGTAGTGACGGCGGTGCCCGAGCCCGCGCACTGGATGATGCTGGCGCTGGGCCTGGGCATGATCACCCTGCTGCGCCGCCAGTCACGCCTTTAAACCGGAGGAAGCCATGTCCAAGGAAAAACTGCTCACCATCGGCACGCTGGCCGCCCTGTGCGTGCTGGCCGCCTTTTCGATGCACGCCAGGGCCGCGGGCCAGGAAGGCATGGTCGTCGTGCGCGATCCGCAGACCGGCCAGTTGCGCGCGCCGACGGCCGACGAGCTGAAGGAACTGCGCGCCAAAGCGCCGGCCACCGCCGGCCTCGCCGCACCCCGCACGCAGGGCACGATGAGCCGCCGCGACGGCTCGCGCGGCGTGCGCCTCGGCGAGAAAAGCATGGTCTACGAAGTCGTCACGCGCGGTCCCGACGGCAAGCTGACCGGCGAATGCGTGCAGGGCCAGACACCGGACCACAACCCGGACCACAACCACGGGGAGTCGAAGCATGAAAGCCGTTGAATCGTCGCGCCTGCAACGGGTCCTGGGCGCCCTCGCCGGCGTCGCCGCCGCCTGTGCGTTCACCGTCGGCGCGGCCGCCCCGGCCCGGGCCGCGGCCACCATCGTGATCGTCAACCTGAACGCGCCCGGCGTCGGCTTCAACGACCCCACCCCGGTCGCGCCCGTCGGCGGCAACACCGGCACGACGCTCGGCGAGCAGCGCCTGAACGCGTTCCGGCGCGCGGCCGACATCTGGGGCGCGACGCTCACGAGCAGCGTGCCGATCCGCATCGGCGCGTCGTTCGTGCCGCTGTCGTGCACGGCCACGAGTGCCGTCCTCGGCGCGGCCGGCGCCAACGAGGTCTGGTCCGACTTCCCGGGCGCGCCGCGCACGTCGACGTGGTACCCGAGCGCCCTGGCCAGCAAGCTGGCGGGCCAGGACGTCGCGACGCCGGGCGAGCCGCACATCATCGCCCGCTTCAACGCGCGCCTCGGCCTGTTCCCCGACTGCCTGCCCGGCTCCGGCTTCTACCTCGGCCTCGACGACCAGTTCGGCAGCCAGATCGACCTCGTCACGGTGCTGCTGCACGAATTCGCGCACGGTCTCGGCTTCCAGACGTTCACCGACGACGAGACGGGCGCCGAGATCCAGGGCATCCCGTCGATCTGGGATTACTACCTGCTGAACAACCGCACGGGCAAGCTGTGGGTGGAAATGACGGACGCCGAACGCGCCGAGTCGGCCGTGTCGTGGCGCGGACTGTCCTGGAACGGGCCGATCGTGACGGCCGCCGTGCCGCAGGTGCTGGATCCGGTCTCGAACCTGGCCGTCAGCGGCGCCGCCGCGGGTGCCGCCGGGGGCAACTACACGGTGGGCGATGCGTCGTTCGGCCCGCCGCTGTCGAATCCGCCCGTCGCCGGCCAGCTGATGCCCGTCGTCGACCAGCCCACCGGCACGGGCCTCGCCTGCGATCCGCTGAATGCGGTGAACAGCCTCGCCGTGCGCGGCAACATCGCCCTCGTGGACCGCGGCACGTGCGACTTCGTCACCAAGGCCCGCAACGTGCAGGCGGCGGGCGCGCTGGGCATGGTCGTGGCGGACAACCAGCCGGGCGACGTCGGCGGCATGAGCGGCAACGACGCCAGCATCACGATCCCGTCCGTGCGCATCACGCAGGCCGACGGCATCAGGCTGAAGGCAGCTTTGGAGCGCCGCTCGCGCACGCAGTCGGGCGTCGTGGCCGGTCTGGGACTCGACACGACGCGCCTGGCCGGCACGGACAGCGCGGGCCGCATCCTCATGTACACGCCGACCACGTACTCGCCGGGCTCGACCGTGTCGCACTACACGACGGAGGCCAAGCCAAACCAGTTGATGGAACCGGCGATCAACACGGACCTGACGCACGAGGTGACGCCGCCGCGCGACCTGACCTACCCGCTGCTGCGCGACATCGGGTGGTGACGGTGGTGACGGTGGTGACGTAAACGACAAAGGGCCGCTCACCCGAAGGTGGCGGCCCCTGCGACCGAAGTGCGGAAGTTATGCGCCCTTCGACTCGTGGTTCTTCACGCCGGCGAGGATCTCTTCCTTGGCCGCGTCCGGGCCTTCCCAGCCTTCGACCTTGACCCACTTGCCCTTTTCCAGGTCCTTGTAGTGCTCGAAGAAGTGCTGGATCTGGCGCAGGGTCAGTTCCTGGACGTCTTCGACCTTTTGCAGGTGCGAGTAGATCGGCAGGATTTTTTCGACCGGCACGGCCAGGATCTTCGAGTCGCCGCCGGCTTCGTCGGTCATCTTCAGCACGCCCAGTGCGCGGCAACGCACGACGACGCCCGGGATCAGCGCGAACGGGGTGATGACCAGCACGTCGCACGGGTCGCCGTCGTCGGCGATCGTGTTCGGGATGTAACCATAGTTGCACGGGTAGTGCATCGCGGTACCCATGAAGCGGTCGACGAAGATCGCGCCGGATTCCTTGTCCACTTCGTACTTGATCGGGTCGGCGTTCATCGGGATTTCGATGACGACGTTGAAGTCGTTCGGCACATCGCGGCCGGCGTTGACGTTATTCAGGCTCATGGATAGTCCTTGGTTGCTGGAGAAACAATAAAAGGTCGATTATAACGAATCGCCTCGGGCTTGTGCGCCGCACAAGGTCGCGTAAGCACCGAAATGCCCGCCGCAACAGGCAGTCTGTTGGTCCGGCCCCCACACCCGGAAACACGGTGTTGGCGGGATCCCGACCGGGCAGGCCTCTTTTGCCACGGGAATCCCCCGATCGCAGGGTGGCACGCCTCCTGCTGGATAGCCGTCGGCGGGCAGCCGCCCGCGTCACCAATCCGAGGGGAACGACATGAACATCCAGAAACACATGGAAGCCATCTTCATCACGGCGCTGGCCATCGCCGGCGCCGGATCGATCGTCATCGACCGCCTGCCGGATGCCCGGGCAACGCCGGCCGTCCCGGTCGCGAACAGCATCGGCACGCCGGGCCACATGGCCGTGATCATCGTGCGCGGCAAGCGGGACGCACGCCGCGCGTGACGGTCACAGCACCGTCGCCAGCGCGCACGACCGGTAATGCCTGTCCGCCTCTTCACGCTGGCCCAGCGCCTCGTGCAGCTGTGCCAGTTTCAGGTGGGCTTCGCGCACCATGTGCGGCTCGGTGGCGTCGGACAACGCCTGCTCCAGGTAGCGCTGGGCCTTGCCCCACAGTTTCTGGCGCAGGCACAGGGAACCCAACGTCAGTTCCAGTTCCGGATCGTTCGGATGGGCACGCAGCCAGGTTTCGCAATTCTCGATCTGCGCCAGCAGCGTGGCCGACCCTTCCGGACCGGCCGCCTCGCGGTAGGCGCGCACGACGCGCTCGTCCCAGCCGGCTTTCAGGGCATCCTCGACGATGCCGCGGGCGTCGTCGTGCAGACCGCGCGCATTCAGCGCTGCCGCGGCACGCGCCGCGATGGTCGGTTTCACCCGGTCGCCGGCCGGGACGCCGGCCCACACGCGGCGGATCGACTCGGCGTCGTGGCCGCCTTCGGACAGCAGCGCGTCGTACGCCAACTCGCGCAGGCGCGCGGACAGCGCGGGGTGCAAGGCGTTGCGCTTGTCGAGGATGCGCACCAGACGCAGCACCTCGGGCCAGTTGCGCGCCTGCTGGTTGGCCTTCATGGCCCATTGCAGCGCGTGGATATGGCGCTGGCCGCTGGCGTTCAGTTCCGCGACGGCTTCCAGCGCGCCTTCCGGCTTGTGGTCGTCGACGAGCAGTTCCGTGACCGTCATCAGGCGCGCCGTCTTGAGGGACTGGTCGTGCACGATGCCTGCGAGCCAGGCGTCGCGGCGCGCCGGTTCGCGCATGCGGTGCGCGGCCCGGGCGCCGATCAGCGCGGCAAGGCCGGCGTTCTCGGGCAGGTCGGCGGCGCGCATGGCGGCCTTCTCGGCATGGCCGAAGCGGCCTTCGAACAGGGCTTTCAACGCTTCGCGCAGGCCGCGGTTCGCTTCGCGTTCACGCTTGCGGTAGCGGTACTGGGCCACGCGCTCGGGCATGCCCAGCGTGGCCCGCACGGCGCGGACGAGGCCGTACAGCACGAGGAACAACAGGAACGCCAGCACGACGAACAGGTTCAGCGACAGGTCGATCCGGTGCGGCGGATAGAAAAAGACGACGTTGCCGGGATTGAAACGCGCGGTCACGGCAATGCCGATCGCCGCAGCCATCAAGGCGACTAACCAGAGTAATAAACGCATCGTTCAGGCCCCGCGCTTCACGGCTTCGATTTGTAATTGCGCACGGCGTTCAGGCTCTCCGACAAGTCGGGCACGTCGATGGTGACGTTGTTGGCCTGCACCTGGCGCAGCAGGGCCTGCGCGGCCTGCGTCGAGCGTGCCTTCGTGTCGAAATACTTCACGAGCTGCTGCTGTGCGGAATTGATGTCGTCGCGGAACGTGCCTTCGTTGCGCGACAGCAGCGCCAGGCGCGCGTTCAGCAGACGCAGCTTGAGGTTCTCGCGCACGAAATACGATTCGCTCGGCGACAGCATCAGCGCATCCGGGTTGTCGACCGTGCGCACGCGGATCAGCTGGCGGATGTCGTCCCACATCTCGTGGCTCCAGTTGCGCCACGTTTCGGTCATGCGCTGGGCCAGCGTCCGGTCGGCCGGTGCCGCGGCCTTGCCGGCCACCGCAGACGCGTTCACGCGCGACGGCGCGATCGGCTCGGCCGGCTTTTCGTCGGACAGCAGCGGCAGGTTGTCGATCTGCGAAATGACGTTGTCGAGGCGCAGCGCGATGCCGGGCTGGTCGACGGACGGCAGCGCCTTCAGCTTTTCGATGTCGCGCGCGATGGCGCGGCGGATCGTGATGAATTGCGGCTTGTCGGAGCGCGACAGGGACCGGTCGGCGTTCTGCAGCGCGATCAGCGCGCCCTGCACGTTGCCGGCCAGCTGCAACTGCTGGCTCGCGGTGGACAGCACCTGCTCGATCTCGGACAGCGCCCATTCGTCGCGGTTCTTCGAAATGTCCTGGTACATCTGCTCGAGCGCGGCCTGCTGGCTCTGCGCTTCGGTCTGACGGTTTTCCAGCACGCCGACCTTCACCTGCAATTCCTTGGCCGCCTCCTGGATCTCGCGCACGGCCTGCGCCGTCTCGGCGTTCGAGGCATTGTCCTTTTGCAGCGTGCGCGCGACATCCTCGCGCAGCTTGTTGAAACGGCTGTGCGTGGAATACGTCTGGAGGGCAAGCAGGATGGCCAGCGCGAGGATGGCGACGTTCTGCGGCTTCTGCAGCAGCCCGCCGACCCTGGTACCCTCGGGAACACGCGGCTCGCCGGGGCCCGCCGGCGCCGGCGTCACATAGCTTTCCGGCGGAACGACCGGACCGCCCATGTTTGGTTTTTCTGGATTGTTGGGCAATTCGTTCATGCTCGTGATTGTAACGCGGCAAGCAGCCGCTCGTCGCCCGACCCCGTGAGCGTCACAGTGGTGAAACCCAGTGCAGAGGCCGTTTCCGCGATGCGGGCATGCGGAACGATCAAGTGCTGCCGTTGCAGATTTGCCACACTTGCTCCGCCGTCAAGCTGCTCGACGAGGCCGGCCAGCCCGCGCAGGGCTTCCGAGCTCGTGATTATCCAGTCGTTCGGGCCTGCCAGCAAGGCGCGCAGCGACGCGGCCAGGTCCGGCGTCAGGTTCGGGACGGCACGGCGGTAGGCGGCAACGGTCTCGACCTCGATGCCGGCCGCGCGCAAGGCGTCCGGCAACACTTCGCGGCCCGTCTCGCCGCGCACGACGAGCACCTTGCGGCCCGCCAGCGCGGCCAGGTCGAGTGCCTGCAGCAGGTGTTCGGAATCGCTGCGGGCCGGGTCGAGCGGGACATGGACGCGGTAACCATCGCCGGCGATGCCGTGGCGGGCCAGCGCGGCCCGGCTGCCCTCGCCCACGACGGCGAGCGCCACCTCGGCCGGCCACGCGTCGAGATGGGCAAACGCGGCGTCGACGGCATTCGGCGACACGAACGCGACCAGCGCATACTCGCGCAGCCGGGCGAGCGCGGCGCGCAGCGGGGCGGCATCTAGCAACGGGGAAATGTCCAGCAATGGCAAAATCAGCGGTGTGCGGCCGAGCGCCGCCACCGCGCGGGCCAGCGGCTCGGCCTGCTGGCGCGGACGGGTGATGACGACCGCGTCAGGCATCGCCCGCGGCGGTCGCCTTGCATTCGGCCAGGATCCCGGCGGCATCCTGCGCGGCCAGCTTCTGCGCCACCTGCTCGCCCACCGCTTCCGGCAACGCGGCCGGGCCGCTGGCGTCCGCGAACGCGCTGCGGCGGCCGTCCGGCGTGGCGACCATGGCGCGCAGGTGCAGCGTGTCGCCGTCGACGGTCGCATGCGCCGCCAGCGGGATCTGGCAGCTGCCGCCGAACACTTGCGACACTTTACGTTCGGCCTGCACGGCCTGCGCCGTGTGCGTGTGGTTCAGCGGCGCCAGCAGTGCGCGTACGTCGAAGCCGGCGGCATTGCCCGACAGGATCTCGATCGCCATCGCGCCCTGCCCTGCGGCCGGCAGGCTCTCTTCCGGCTCGAGGTAGGCACGGATGCGGCGCGTGAGGCCCAGGCGCTTGAGGCCGGCGGCGGCGAGGATGATCGCGGCGTAGTCGCCACGGTCGAGCTTGCCCAGGCGGGTGTCGAGGTTGCCGCGCAGCGGCTTGATCACGAGCTGCGGATAGCGCGCGGCGATCAGGGCCTGGCGGCGCAGGCTGCTCGTGCCGACGATGCTGCCCGCCGGCAACGCGGCCAGGCTGTCGAAATCGTTGGAGACGAAGGCGTCGCGCGGGTCTTCGCGTTCGAGGATGGCGGCCAGTTCAAAGCCTTCCGGCAATTCCATCGGCACGTCCTTGAGGGAGTGCACGGCCAGGTGGGCGCGGCCGTCGGCCATCGCCACTTCGAGCTCCTTCACGAACAAACCCTTGCCGCCGACCTTGGACAGCGTCTTGTCGAGAATCTGGTCGCCGCGCGTGGTCATGCCGAGAATGTCGATTTGGCACTGCGGATATAATGCTGCGAGCCGGTCGCGCACATGCGTGGCCTGCCACATGGCCAGCCGGCTTTCGCGCGATGCGATAATCAGTTGCGCGGGAACATGCTGCGTCGTGTCGTTGGAGTTCAAAACGGTTTCTTTCACTGTCGTTGCGCCCGGATCGGGCAGCGCCGGTTAAGCCCATACCTGAGATCACAAATTCTAGCATGGGCCTACCCGCAGGCCATGGCAAACCGCCAGCGCGCCCCGCAGGACCTTTGGTAATACCGATTCGTTGTCTCTGCAGTTTCAACAATTCAACCATGGTCGATATGGACAATCCCGCTGCACTCTCCCCCCAACCGCCCGGCAACGTCGACAAGGACGCGCCGCTGAAAGAAGACATCCGCCTGCTCGGCCGCCTCCTCGGCGACGTGCTGCGCGACCAGGAAGGCGAAGCCGTGTTCGACGTCGTCGAAACGATCCGCCAGACCGCCGTGCGCTTCCGCCGCGAAGACGACGAGCAGGCCGGCACCGAACTCAAGACGCTGCTGGCGAAACTGTCGCGCGAAGAGACGAACTCCGTCGTGCGCGCCTTCTCGTACTTCTCGCACCTGGCCAACATCGCGGAAGACCAGCACCACATCCGCCGCCGCCGCGCCCACCTGCTGGCCGGCTCGAAGCCGCAGCCGTCCAGCGTCGCCTACGCCCTCACCCGCCTGAAGGATGCGGGCGTCGCGCAGGACACCGTCGAAGGCTTCCTGCGCGAAGCGCTGATCGCCCCCGTGCTGACGGCGCACCCGACCGAAGTCCAGCGCAAGTCGACGCTCGACGCCGAGCACGACATCGCCCGCCTGCTGGCCGAGCGCGACCTGCCGCTGACGCCGAAGGAACGCGCGCGCAACCTGCAACTGCTGCAGGCCCGCATCGCGACCTTGTGGCAGACCCGCATGCTGCGCTACGAAAAACTGACGGTGGCGGACGAGATCGAGAACGCCCTGTCCTACTACCGGACGACATTCCTGCGCGAGCTGCCGGCCGTGTACGACGACGTCGAGGAAGAGATCGCGGCGCAGTACGGATCCGCGGCCGATGGCCTGGACGACGCAGCGTACATGCAGATGGGCAGCTGGATCGGCGGCGACCGCGACGGCAACCCGAACGTCAACGCCGCCACGATGCAGCGCGCGCTCGTGCGCCACTCGACGACCATCTTCGATTTCTATCTCGACGAAGTGCACGCGCTGGGCGCGGAACTGTCGCCGTCCACGCTGCTCGTGTCCGCGAGCCCCGCGCTGCTGGCGCTGGCCGATGCGTCGCCGGACCACTCCCCGCACCGCAGCGACGAGCCTTACCGCCGCGCGCTGATCGGCGTCTACGCCCGCCTCGCGTCGACGGCGCGCGAACTGGGCGCCACCAACATCCTGCGCAAGGAAGTGGGCCATGCGGATGCGTACCGCGATGCATCGGAGTTCCGCGCGGAGCTGCAGGTGCTCGCCGATTCGCTGAACGAGAACCACGGCGCCATCCTCGCGGTGCCGCGCCTGAACGGCCTCGTACGCGCGGCGCGCATCTTCGGCTTCCACCTCGCCTCGCTCGACATGCGCCAGAGCTCCGACGTACACGAGAAAGTGCTGGCCGAGCTGTTCGCGCGCGCGGGCGTGGAAGGCGATTACGCCGCGCTGTCCGAGGACGCGAAAGTCAGACTGCTGCTGGACGAACTGGCGCAGCCACGCCTGCTGTACACGCCGTACGAAAGCTATTCGGACATCACGAATTCCGAACTGCAGATCCTGCGCATGGCGCGCGAGATCCGCAAGCGCTACGGCACGCGCGCGATCCGCAACTACATCATCTCGCACACGGAAGAAGTGTCCGACCTGCTCGAAGTCCTGCTGCTGCAAAAGGAAACGGGGCTGTTCCGCCCCAGCGAGAAGAAGAGCGACGCGATGGTGATCCCGCTGTTCGAAACCATCCCCGACCTGCAGCGCGCGGCCGAGATCATGGGCACGTGGATGGCGCTGCCGATCGTGGCCGACGTGATCGAGCACCAGGGCCGCCTGCAGGAAGTCATGCTGGGCTATTCGGACTCGAACAAGGACGGCGGCTTCCTGACATCGAACTGGGAGCTGTACCAGGCGGAGCTAAAGCTGGTGAAGGTGTTCGCGGACGCGAACGTCAAGCTGCGCCTGTTCCACGGCCGCGGCGGCACGGTGGGCCGCGGCGGCGGTCCGAGCTACGAGGCCATCCTCGCGCAGCCGCCGGGCACCGTCAACGGCCAGATCCGCCTGACGGAACAGGGCGAGATCATCTCGTCGAAGTTCAGCAATCCGGAAATCGGCCGCCGCAACCTCGAACTGCTGGTCGCCGCGACGCTGGAAGCGGGCCTGATGCCGCACGACGCGGACCGCGAACAGATCGAGCGCCTGTCCCGCTTCGAGCCCGTGATGGCCGAGCTGTCGCAGCGCGCGTACAAGGCCTACCGCGACCTCGTGTACGAGACGCCGGGCTTCACGGACTATTTCTTCGCCGCGACGCCGATCGCGGAGATCGCGGAACTGAACCTCGGCTCGCGCCCCGCGTCACGCAAGTCGACGCGTCGCATCGAAGACCTGCGCGCGATCCCCTGGGGCTTCTCGTGGGGCCAGTGCCGCCTGCTGCTGCCGGGCTGGTTCGGCTTCGGCGCGGCCGTCTCCGGCTGGCTCGCGGAAGGCGACCGCGACCAGCGCCTGGCGCTGCTGCGCGAGATGGCGCAGCACTGGCCGTTCTTCGCGACGCTGCTGTCGAACATGGACATGGTGCTGGCCAAGACCGACCTCGCCATCGCGTCGCGCTACGCGGAACTGGTGCCGGATGCCGATCTGCGCGAGCGCATCTTCAAGCGCATCGCGGCCGAGTATGCGGAGACGCTGCACTGCCTCACGCTCGTCACGGGCACGGAGGAACGCCTCGTGAACAACCCGCTGCTGGCGCGGTCGATCCAGAACCGGTTTGCATATCTCGATCCGCTCAATCACCTGCAGGTCGAGCTGATCCAAAGGCATCGGGCGCTGTCGGCCGAGGAGAAGGTCGATGAGCGGGTGCATCGCGGGATTCACCTGTCGATCAATGGCGTTGCGGCGGGGTTGCGCAACACGGGCTGACGATCCGCCCGCCCATCGCCTGGCGGTTCACCCCGAACCGTCGGGCTCCCGCCGCCTGAACGTCTCGCGCAGGAAGTCGACGAACGCCTTGACCTTCGCCGCACGCAGGTGCTGTTGCTGGAACAGCACCGAGACGTCCGGCCCGGCGGCGGCGTAATCCGCCAGGACGGGAACGAGAACACCTCTTGCTATCTTGTCCTGCACGGACAACGACAAGACCTGGATGATGCCGCCGCCGGCCACCGCGGCCGCAACCAGCGTTTCGACGTGATCCGTGCCGAAGACACCGCGCAGCGCGAGCGGCGCGGGCTGCCCATCCCGTTCGAAGAACCACGGGCGGATGCGGCGCGATTTCGGATAAACGAAGTTCAGGCAGTCGAATGTCGTGAGATCGTCGGGCGACTGCGGCGTGCCGCGTTGCGCCAGATAATCCGGTGCGGCACAGCAGACATAACGGGTTGTCGCCAGGGTTTGCGCGACGAGGTGGGTATCGGGAAGGTTCCCGATCCGCACGAGGACGTCGATTCCCTCCTCGACCATGTCGACGAACCGGTCGTTGGCCGTCATCCGGACCGTGATATCCGGATACTCGCGGAAGAACAGCGGCAGCACCGGCGCGACAATCAGGTCGCAGATGATGCCCGGCATGTCGACCCGCAGGACGCCGCTGGGCATCGCATTCGACTGCCGCAGCGCACCTTCGAGTTCATCCATGTCGCCCAGCAGCCGAACCGCGTTGTCGTAGCACTGGCGACCCTCGTCGGTGAGGGACATGCGGCGCGTCGTGCGGTTCAGCAGCTTCACCCGAAAATGGCTCTCGAGCGACGCCACCTGGTTCGTCACCGAAGACGTGGAAATCCCCAGCCGGTCGGCCGCACGGCTGAACGCTCCAGCTTCCACGACGCAACAGAAGACTTTCAATGCATCCAGACGGTCCATGCTTCCTCGTCCCGGCATGAGTGACAGGCGGGTATTGTAACAGTGGCAATCCGATTATCCACGAATCCGAAATTCTGCATTGGCGGCCGTGCCATTTTTCCGGCTGCGCTTTTTTCCTACACTAGGTTCACTGGCGCTGCGATCGAAGGTGGTGCCAACCACAACCGCCCGAAAGGAAATATCATGAGCAACCCGACCACCATGCAAGCCGTTGTCCTGACCGCGTACAACGAACCCCTCGTGCTGCGCGACGTCGCCCGTCCGGTCGCCGGTCCCGGCCAGGTCCTGGTCCGTGTCGCGGCGAGCGGCGTGAATCCGCTCGACACCAAGATCGTGGCCGGCAAGGCGGACCACGCGCGCACCGCCCTGCCGGCGGTCCTCGGCATCGACATGGCCGGCGTCGTGGAAGCCGTCGGTTCCGGCGTTGAAGGCTTCCGTCCGGGCGACGAGGTCTACGGCATGACGGGCGGCATCGCAGGCGTGCAAGGCTCCCTGGCGCAATACGCTGCGGTCGATGCAAACCTGCTGGCACACAAACCCCGGAACATCTCGATGCGCGAAGCCGCCGCGCTGCCGCTGGTGTTCATCACCGCCTGGGAAGGCCTCGTCGACCGCGCCAACATCGGCGCCGGCATGAAAGTGCTGGTCCACGGCGGCGCGGGAGGTGTCGGCCACATCGCCGTCCAGATCGCCCGGGCATTCGGCGCCGAGGTCTACGCGACCGGCTCGGCAAGCCAGCGCGAGACCATCGAAGGGTACGGCGCGACCGCGATCGACTACCGCGCGAGCCCCGTGGACGATTACGTCGCGCAGTACACGGACGGCGAAGGCTTCGACATCGTCTACGACACGGTCGGCGGCCCTACCCTCGACGCCTCGTTCCGCGCGGCCCGCCTGTACGGGGGCCACGTCGTCAGCGCCCTCGGCTGGGGCACCCATGCGCTGGCGCCGCTGTCCTTCCGGGCCGCCACGTACTCGGGCGTCTTCACGCTGCTGCCCCTTATCACCGGCAAGCGCCGTGCCGCGCACGGTGCCATCATGCGTGAAGCGACCCGGCTGGTGGAAGCGGGCAAAGTCCAGGTTCGCATCGCCCCGACCGAATACACGCTCGCCAACGTGGCCGACGCGCATCGCGCCATCGCCGACGGCACCGCCTCCGGCAAGCTGGTCGTGTCCGTGTCTTGAACGCGCGGGCCGGCGCGTGGGGATCAGCGCCGTATGGAGATCCCAAACGCCAGGCTCAGCCCCGGCGTCTGGCGATTCACCCCATGCACCACCATCGCGTCGATCTGGCAATCCCTGTTCACGAGCCACGACACGCCCGTGTCGACGATCGCCTGCGTCCCGTGCCCGATCTGCGGCGCGGCCACTTCCGCGAAGCCGTGCAGCCGCTCGCTGAACGCCTTCCCGACCGACGCCGCGAACACGCCGTACGTAACATCGCTGTCGCGCACCACGCCCGGCATCACGCCCAGCGACCAGTCGTGCCCGAGATCCCACTCCACCGGTAGCTCGATGGACGGCCGGAACCCGCTGCCGCGCAGCGCCGCACTGCCCGTGGGCAGCGCCACCTCGGCGATCATCCCGACGGATGGCCGCATGCCGTCCTGGTCGGCGACATGCCATTTCACGCCGGCGGACAGGTCGGCCCAGCCGGCACTGACCGTGTGCGCGCCCGACGCGGGGTCGCTCGCGTGCTCGATCGTGCGCCCGTCCGTCTCCACGCGCAGTTCGAGCGCGTCGGCCACGCCGATGCGCAGCAGGGTCGGCGTCGTGAGCGTGCGCACGTGCGCCTCCGGGTCGCGCTGGCGGTCCCATTGGACGCCCGTCTCGAGCTGGACGCGGTGGCTGCCCACCACCTGGCTCGAGTTGGCGACGTTGGGACGGTCGGGGTTGATGGTGTCGTCGTCCGCACGGGCGGCCGGGACGGACAGGACGCCTGCCAGCAGGCAGGCCAGGGAAGCGGAGCGGATCGAAGTTTGCATACCGACAGTATGCCAAGGCCGGGCCGGCGTGGCCCAACCTGTCTACATCGTAATCATTGCAGCGCCAGGCGCGCGGCCCCGACCGGCGGCTGCGGGGCGCGCGGCGCGGCGGCGGGCGGCGCGGCGAGCACGAAACTGGCCACGAGCCGCTGCAGCTGCTCCGCCTGTTCCTGCATCGCGCTCGCCGCGGCCGTCGCTTCTTCCACCAGCGCCGCGTTCTGCTGCGTGGCGTCGTCGATCGCGCCGATGGCGCGGTTGACCTGGCCGATGCCTTGCTCCTGCTCGCCGCTGGCGATGCTGATCTCGCCCATGATCGCGGTCACGCGGCCCACGCTGTCGACGACGTCGCGCATCGTGGCACCCGCTTCCGCGACGAGGCGCGTGCCGGCATCGACCCGGGCCACGGAATCGTCGATGAGGCCCTTGATCTCGTGCGCCGCCGCATTGGCGCGCTGGGCCAGGGTGCGCACCTCGCCCGCGACGACGGCGAATCCCCGTCCCTGCTCGCCCGCGCGGGCCGCTTCCACCGCCGCATTCAGCGCGAGGATGTTGGTCTGGAACGCGATCCCTTCGATGACGCCGATGATGTCGACGATGCGGCGCGCGGACGTGTCGATCGCACCCATCGTGTCGACCACCTGGCCCACGACGGCGCCGCCGCGCTGGGCGATGCCGGATGCCGATTGCGCGAGGCTGTCCGCCTGGCGAGCGTGCTCGGCGTTCTGGCGCACGGTCGCCGTCAGCTGTTCGATCGACGTCACCGTCTGTTCCAGCGCCCCGGCCTGCGCTTCCGTGCGGCGCGACAGGTCGGCATTGCCGCCCGCGATCTGCGCCGTGCTGGTCGCGATGGCCTCGGTGCCGCCGCGTACGTCGCCGACGATGCGGCGCAGGCTGGCCTGCATCGCGCCCAGCGCGCGGTTCAGGCGCCCCGTCTCGCTGCGGTCGCCTTCGCCGCACGCGAGGTCGGTGTCGAGGCGGCCGGCCGCGATGCGGTCGGCGAGGTCGATCGCGGCGTCGAGCGGACGGCTGATCGAGCGTACGAGCAGCACGCCCGCCACGAACGTCGTCAGCGCGGCCAGTAGCGCCATCACGACCACTTGCACGCGCGCGCGCCGCACCGTCGCGTCGCCGGCGGCGCGGGTGTCGTCCGACGCGGCTTCGATATGTCCGGACAGCGCCTCCATGCTTTTTTCGAGTACGTGGAAGCGGTCCATGAACGCCGGATACGCGGCGCGCGCGGCGGCCGGATCGGACACCTTCAGGATAGCGTCGACGCCGCGCAGGTAAGCGTCGACGTCCGGCTTGACCTTGTCGATGGCCGCACGGATCGCGGGATCCTTCACCTGCCTGTCGAGGTTCGCCATCATCTCGCGGAACAGCGCCTTGTGTTCGGCGGCTTCGCGCCGGGCGGCGTCGCGCGCGGCCGTGTCGGCATCGCCCGCCAGCAGCGCGGCCAGCACGTCGGCCCGGAGGGCGTCGTGCGCCTGGTCGGCCTGCATCTGGTGGCGGATGGCGCTGCCGTTGCCGGTGATGGCGTCCATGGCGCCGTCGAGCTGGCCGACGGCCAGTTCGCCGATGCCGCCGACCATGACGACGAAGGCGATGGCGGTGACGTTCCAGGCCAGCATGCGCTGGCGGATGGTGAAGCGGTTCAGCATGGGAATTCCTTCCGTTATCGGCGCACCGACAGGCCCAGGCCGATGCCCAGGTCCGCCGTGCGGCGGTTCAGGCCGCGGCTCAGCGCGGCGTCCAGTTGAATGTCGTTCGTGAGCAGCCATGTCACGCCGGTGTCGAAGACGGCCTGCGTGCCGCCGCGGTTGGCGCGCGCGATGCGCGGCGCGGCCAGTTCGACGAAGCCGTGCACGCGTTCCGTGATGTCGCGGCCGACCGTGGCGGCCAGGATGCCGTAGCCGCGGCGGGCGCCGCGCTCGTCGTTGTCGGTGCCGACGCCGGGCATGATGCCGATCCCGACGCCATTGGCCAGCTCCCACTCGGCGGCGACACGCAGCGACGGGCGCACGCCGGAACCCCGCAGGGCCTTGCTGCCGCCGGGCAGGTCCGCATGCAGCAGCCAGCCCAGCGACGGCGCGGCGCCGTCCTGGTCGGCCGTATGCCATTTGATGCCGACGGACGTGTCGGCGTAGCCGGCCGTCGTCGCGCCGCCCGCGTGTGCGACGGTGCGGCCGTCCGTCTCGAAGCGCAGCTCCGTCGTCTCACCCAGGCCGATGCGCAGCAGGGTCGGCGTGGTCAGCGTGCGCGCGGTCACGCCGCCGGCGCGGTCGCGCTCCCACTGCAGGCTCGTTTCCAGCTGCAGGCGGCCTTTGCCGACAACCTGGCTGGATTCGACGAAGTCGGGACGGTCGGTGGAAATCGTGTCGTCAGCGCCGGCCGATGCGGCCAGCGGCAGGCCGCAGGCGGCGGCCAACAAAAGGAAAGAAAAGCGAGCCATGTGGATATGTGGAACAGTCGATGTGCCAAGTATCCGCAAGCTGGCTCGTCAATACCAGACAGATTGTGAATTTCTCGATAGAACCATTTTTCGTTTGATAACTTATGTCGGGGCGGCACCACAAAGCTTGTCGGACCGGCATGCCGAACGCCGTGTATCAGCCCTGCAAGGAAATGCGATGGCCGGGGCGTAACGACATGGCGATGAGCGCCAGTACGAGGCAGAGCGCGGCCATCAACCACCATGCCGGTGCGAGATTCGAGAGGTGCTCGCGCAGCAGTCCGGCGGCGAGCGGCAGGATCGCCGCCAGCAGGTAGCCGCCGCCCTGGACGAAACCCACGATCGCACCGGCATCCGCCGGGTTATCGCCGTGGTCCATCGCGACGATGAGCGACAGGGGGAACAGCGCACCGATACCGAGCCCGGCCAGCAGGGCCGCCGGCCATGCGAGAGCGGCCGGGGCGAGGGAAAAGCCGAGCATCCCCGCGAGGAGCGCGCCGATCGCCAGGAGCAGCACCACACGCCGGTCGGGCGTCCGGCCAACCACGGCGGACACGGCGATCCCCGCCGCCACTTCCGCGCATGTCAGGGCGCCGAGCAACGCCCCCGCCGCTTCCGGCGACCAGCCGAGCTGCGTGTAAAACGGCGGCAGCCACGCCAATACCAGGGTATAGGCGCCGGTGCCCAGGCCGAAAAAACCCAGCAGGAGCCAGCCGCGCCTCTTGCGATGGACCGGGCGCCGTGCCGCGTGCACCGGCAGCGCATCGGGTTGCGACGTGGCCAGGCACCAGGCCGCCAGTCCCACCAGGGCGGGGAACACCCACACGCCCAGGGCCGCGGTCCAGGTCATGCCTTGCGCCAGCCATGGACTGGCCGCGCTGGAGATCATCGCCCCGCCCATGATCGCCGTCGAATAGATACCCATCACCGTTGCCGTGTGCCCTCCCGCGCGGTGCCGGATCGCCATCGGCATCAACGCCTGGACCATCGCGATGCCGATGCCGCCTGCGATCGCCGTCGCGAGCAATGCGGTGGGGCCGCTCCACGCCCAGCGTCCCAGGCAGGTCAGTACGATGAGCAGCACGCCGGACGCGATGCCCCGGCGCGCGCCGAGTGCGGCTTGCAGGCGGGAGGCGCCCAGCATGCACACGCCCATCAATGCGACCGGCAGCGTGGTCAGCAGGCTGGCCCCGGTATCGCTCAGCCCCGTCTCGCGCTGGATCACGTCGAGCAGGGGCCCGATCGTCGCCATCGTGGGACGGAGGTTGATTCCAACGAGCACGACCGCTGCTGGAAAGGCATATGCGCCGAGTGATTTTGACATGTCGAGTTCCTGGAACCGTTCGACGCTTGGCTGCGCGACGGGCATTCCATATAATTTGATGTGAAGATATTTTATCTCTACATCAAGATACTTGCAAACATGGATAGAGCACAAAAAGCAGCGACTCAATGGGCGCGCGAACGCCCGGACCTCGACGTCGGGCCCATGATCCTGTTGGGGCGACTTGGCGAAGCGGGCGTGGTGATCATGCGCGACCACCTCAATCCGCTATTCGCGCGCTTCGGCCTGCAGCCGGGCGAATTCGACGTGCTGGCAACGCTGCGGCGCAGCGGCACGCCCTATGCGCTGACGCCGACCGACCTCTACGAAGCCGCCATGATCTCCTCTGGAAGCATGACGAATCGCATCGACCGGCTGGAAAAGGCCGGGCTCGTGCAACGCCAGCCCAACCCAAGGGATGGCCGGGGCACCCTGGTGGCGCTCTCCGCCACGGGACTCGCCCTCATCGACGAGGCCGTCGTCGCGCATGTCGCCAACCAGCAGGCCGTCGTCAGCGGGTTGACGGAGAAGGAGCAGGCGCAGCTTTCAACCCTCCTTGCCAAGCTCCTCGCCTCGACCAGCGGCACGGCGCCAGGCTGATCACGTCGCGGTTTCGGCGTGTAACGACGCCAGCACGGCGGGCCGCGCGCCGATCCGCCGCACATAGGCCTGCAAGGCGGGCCAGTGGCCGAGATCGATGGAAAAGAACCTGCACCAGCCCAGCACGGTGAAGAGGTAGGCGTCGGCGACGCTGAAAGACGCGCCCGCCAGATAGTCCTGGCGGCCCAGGACGTCTTGCAAGAAATCGAATCGGCTGGACAGCCTGGCGCGGAAGCAGGCCAGGGCCTCTTCGGGAAGTGCCGTGTTGAACAACGGGGCCGAACCGGCATGGATCTCCGTGGCGACGAAGTTCAGCCACTCCTGGAGCCGCACCCGCTCCCAGGTGCCGGCGCGCGGCGCCAGTCCGCTTTCCGGGTCGAGGTCGGCCAGGTACTGGACGATGGCCGGACCTTCGGTCAGCACCTGGCCGTCGTCCAGTTCGAGCGCGGCCACATAGCCCTTCGGATTGATGGTACGGAAATCGCGGCCGTCCGCGGTGAGCCTGGTCCGGTTGTCGACCTTGACGAGATCGAACGGCAGGCCGAGTTCGCGCAACACGATATGGGGAGACAGTGAACAGGTATGGGGGGCGTAGTACAGCTTCATGAAACTCCTCGGAACGTTGGACACGGTCGAGCAGTATCCTCGTGGCCCATTAGCCCGTAAAATTAATGTCTGATTTTCCACGTATTAGCTGAGCTACTGATTCCCATGATGAACCTCTTGCATTGGCGCCTGCTGGTCGCCGTCGCCGATGCCGGCAACATGTCGCGCGGCGCCGAGCGCGTGGGCATTACGCAGTCCGGTGCCAGCCAGGCCATCGCGCAACTGGAAACGTCGCTGGGATTCAAGGTGTTCACGCGCGAGCGGCGGCACATCGGCATCACGGCGCTGGGCGAGCAGGTCGTGGAGCAGGCCCGTGCGATGGTGGAACGTCTCGACGCGATTCGCGCGCTGGCCGATGACAGCCGGGGCCTCAATGGGGGCCGTATCCGCCTGGCCAGTTTCCCATCGGTGATCTCGACGCTGTTGCCTGGCCTGCTGCGGGATTTCCAGCGCCGCCATCCCGGCATTGCACTGGTGGCGCTCGAAGGCACGGACGAGGAGGTGGAAGCGTGGCTGGCCGCCGGCACGGTGGAATTGGGGGTGGTGCTGAATCCCGCCCCGGGACGCGCGGCAGCGCTGCTGGGACGCGACGCGTGGGTGGCGGTGCTGCCTTCCAGTCATCCCCTGGGCCGCCGCGCCAGCGCGGCCGGCGTCACGCTCGGCGAAATGGCCGCGCAGCCGTTCATCCTCGCCACGGGCGGCTGCGCCGTGCACGGCCAGCGTCTCGTGGAACGGGCGGGCCTGCGCCTGCCGGACATCCGCGTGACCGTGCGCGACTGGGCCAGCGCCTGCATGCTGGTGCGCGAAGGCATGGGCGTCGCCCTCGTGCCCGAATCGACGTTGCCTGAAGACCGGCGCGGGCTGCGCGTCATGCAGCTGACGCCGCCAGTACACCGCGAATTCGGCCTGGTCTGCTCCGAGGCCGCGAAGGCGTCCCGCCCGGTGCAGGCTTTCCTCACAGGACTTCTGCCCGCGCAATAAAAAAGCCGCGCGGCCCGGACGGGCGGCGCGGCTGTTCGGGACTCGCGTAACGCTTACTGGTTCTGCAGGAACGTCTTGAGCTTGTCCGAGCGCGACGGCTGGCGCAGCTTGCTCATCGCCTTCGCTTCGATCTGGCGGATACGCTCGCGGGTCACGTCGAACTGCTTGCCCACTTCTTCCAGCGTGTGGTCGTTCGACATCTCGACGCCGTAGCGCATGCGCAGTACCTTCGCTTCGCGCGGGGTCAGCGAGTCCAGCACTTCCTTGATCACGTTGCGCATCGACGCGTGCATCGCGGCGTCCAGCGGGGCCAGGGTCGCGTTGTCCTCGATGAAGTCACCCAGCTGCGAATCGCCGTCCTCGCCCATCGGGGTTTCCATCGAGATCGGTTCCTTCGCGATCTTCATGATCTCGCGGACCTTCGATTCCGGCATTTCCATCTTCGTCGCCAAGGTCGCCATGTCCGGCTCGGTGCCCGTTTCCTGCATGATCTGGCGCGAGATGCGGTTCATCTTGTTGATCGTCTCGATCATGTGCACCGGCACGCGGATCGTGCGGGCCATGTCGGCGATCGAACGCGTGATCGCCTGGCGGATCCACCACGTCGCATACGTCGAGAATTTATAGCCGCGGCGGTACTCGAACTTGTCGACCGCCTTCAGCAGGCCGATGTTGCCTTCCTGGATCAGGTCGAGGAACTGCAGGCCGCGGTTGATGTACTTCTTCGCGATCGAGATCACGAGACGCAGGTTGGCCACGGTCATTTCGCGCTTCGCGGTGCGGGCGCGCTTTTCGCCGGCCGCCATCTGGCGGTTGATGGTGCGCAGGTCCGCCAGCGGCAGCGCCACGCGCGCCTGCAGGTCGATCATGCGCTGCTGCAGTTCCAGGATCGCCGGGGCGTTGCGTTTCAACACGGCGCTGTACGGATACGCGCAATCGACTTCGCGCTGCACCCATTCCAGGTCCGTCTCGTTGCCCGGGAAGACCTTGATGAAGTGGGCGCGCGGCATGCCGCAGCGGTTCACGCAGATGTCCAGCACGGCGCGTTCGATCGAGCGCACCTCGTCCATCTGGTGGCGCAGCGTGTCGCACAGCTTTTCCACGACTTTCGCCGTGAAGCGGATGCCCAGCAGTTCCGACGAGATCACTTCCTGCGCGGCCGTGTAGGCCGGCGAGCCGTAGCCCTGCGTCTTGAACGCGTGACCCATCTTGTCGAACTGCTTCTCGATGAGGGAGAACTTGTCCAGCGCGCCCTTCTTCAGCGCGGCCAGCTGTTCGGCCGAGTAGCCCGCCGCGGCGCTGCCGCCGGCACCGCCCTCGTCTTCCTCTTCCTCGACGTCGTCGTCTTCCTCGTCCTCGTCCTCGTCGCTCGCGCTGGTCACCGGCGCGGTGGCGGGGGCGCCTTCGTTGTGGTCGATCAGGCCGTCCACGACGTCATCGATCTTCAGCTCGTCCTTGGCGATCTTGTGCGACAGCGCGATGATCTCGGAAATCGTCACCGGGCACGCGGAGATCGCCTGCACCATGTCCTTCAGGCCATCCTCGATGCGCTTGGCGATGGCGATCTCGCCTTCGCGCGTCAGCAGCGACACGGCGCCCATCTCGCGCATGTACATGCGGACCGGATCGGTCGTGCGGCCGAAGTCGGAGTCGACGGTCGACAACGCGGTCGCGGCGGCCGCTTCCACTTCGTCTTCGGAGGTCGGCGTGACGACGGCGTCCGACAGCAGCATCATTTCCGCTTCCGGCGCGCGCTCGTAGACCGCGATGCCCATGTCGTTGAACGTCGCGATGATGCCTTCGATCGCTTCCGGATCGATGATGTTTTCCGGCAGCTGGTCGTTGATCTCCGCGTGGGTCAGGTAGCCGCGCTCCTTGCCCATGTTGATCAGGTTCTTCAGCTGCTGGCGGCGCTTTTCCAGCTCCTCGGCCGAAAAGCCTTCCGCGGCGCCGAACAGGTTGGCGCTGCCCTTGGCCTTGCGCTCACGCAGTTTCGACGCAGCCTTCAGCTCGGCGCGCTCGACGGCGTTCAGCGCCGCGATCTCGTCGTTCTCCGGCACGAATTCGCTCGGCTTGCGGCCGCGGCGGCCCGGCACCTTCACTTGCGGCAGCAGGTAGCCGGACGTGTCGATCGCGGCCAGCGCGGCGGCGTCGGTCGTCGTGCTGACGGTGCCGGTCGGCTGCGCGGACGTCGTCGACGCGGCGGACGGCTCGATGCGGCGCGCCGTGCGGGTGCGCACGACGCGGGCGGCCGGCTCGGCGCCGGGGGCGGCAACGGCCGGCGCCTGCGGCGCGGCGGCGACCGGTTCAGGAACGGCCACGGCGGCCGGCGCGGCGTCGGCTTTCAGCGCGGCCAGGCGCGAGACGCGCTTCTTGACGATCACCGGCGGCGCGGCGGGCGCGGTCGGCGTCGGGATCACGTCGTCCGTCTCATCGAAGGCCACGGCGGCGACGGGCGCGACGACGGGCTCGGCAGCCTCGGCGACCGGCTCGGCAACGTCTTCCGCTGCCTGCACGTCGGCAGCGACGGCCTCGGCCTGCGCTTCGTCCGCGGCGGCGGCGTCGTCGAACTGTTCCGGCTGCAGACGCGACGCTTCCTCGGCCTGCACTGCCTTCAGCGACGCCAGGCGCGAACGCGTCTTCACCACCGTCACCTTGGCTGCCGCTTCCGTTTCGAGGAAATACGAGGTCGCGGTCTTCGGCACCGACAGCTGGGCCGTGCTCTTGGCCGGCGCTTTCTTCGCTGTCAGTGTCAGGGTCTTGGCGGTGTTTTTCATATAACTTTCTCCAGTCGAGGCGTGGCGCAGTGCCTGCGAAGTCAATAACCCACCTGGTCCGCGGGGCGGTCCTTGTGGGCGGGGATGAGGGGGAAGGCCCTAACTAGGGACGAAGGCCCGGATATCAAGCACTCCTGCCGCTGCCCGGCGGGCGCCCCGGGCAGCCGGGACAGGCTGCGGCGCGCGTGCACAGTGGGTTCAAGCGGAACGGAACGTGGTCGAAATCGCGGGTTAGCATGTCGGAACGAAAAAAAGCCCGTCAGACAACGGGCTTGAATCTATTTTCCAGAGGAGAAATAGAGGAGACGGAGGCATTATGCCCGAAGGAAATGTTTAGCGATAATTGAAATATCCGATATGGGATATCACTCAGACGCATATTTCCTTTTCCTCTTCCTGACCCTGGCTGCGTCGGCGCAAACCGTGCGCAAGGAAAGGGGCGGATCATACACGATTTCTTGCCCGCGCGCCGCTGTACATGCATGAAATCACCGTCATCTACTCAATAAAACGATGCTTTACATGGCTGAGCGGCACGCGCGCGGCGCGGCCATGCTATCCTTCCGCTTCCCGTTCTTACCATGAAGTCAATGAATACGATGAGTCCTGTCGCCGAGCTCCCCGAGGCCACCGAAAACGCCACCCCCGCCACGCCCGACGCGCCTGCGAATGACGCGCCGGCTGCGGCCCCGGAAGCCGCCCAGTCGCCCCGCGCCCTGCTCAAGCAGCTGCAACAACAGTTCAAGGCCTTCCGCGACTGCCTGCCGCTGGCGATCGGCATCGACAAGCAGGTGCTGGCCCGCCTGCCCGGCCTGAACCGCAAGACGATGCGCGCCGCGCTGGGCATCCACACGGGCTCGATGCGCTACCTGCGCGCGATGGAAAAAGCCACCGTGCGCTACGACCTGGACGGCAATCCGGGCGCCGAGGTGACGGACACGCACCGCCAGCACGCCAAGGAAATGCTGCAGGAACGCTTCAAGAAGGAAGCCGAGCGCAAGAAGGCCGAGCGCGATGCCGCCGCCCAGGTGGAAGCCGACCGCAAGCGCCAGGAAAAGCTGCAACAGCTGGCCTCCAAGTTCGCGAAACGCTGATCCGGCAGCACGGATGAGCGAGGCCGAGGACGCCCTCCCCCCTTACGAAGGCATCACCCTGGCCGACGTGCGTCTCGTACGCACGCGCCAGGATGCGGACGGCGCGCTGTCCGCGCTGCTGGCGTCCGACGTCATCGGCTTCGACACCGAATCCAAGCCCACGTTCCAGAAGGGCGAGCAATCGACGGGACCGCATCTCGTCCAGCTCGCCACCGACCGGCACGCCTATCTGTTCCAGATCGGCACGCTCAAGCCGCGCGCGCCGGACGCTCCCGCCGATACGCCGCCTGGCGTCGACGTGCTGCGCGCCGTGCTGGAATCGCCTGCCATCCTGAAAGTCGGCTTCGGCCTCGGCGACGACCTGCGCCGCCTGCGCGCCAAGCTGGGCATCGAGACGTGCAACGTGCTCGACCTGTCCACGGCCCTGCGCCGCGGCGAGCGCAATGCGCTGGGCGCGAAGACGGCCGTCGCGCGCTTCTTCGGCAAGCGCCTGCAGAAATCGCGCAAGATCACGACGACCAACTGGGCCCTGCCGCGCCTGTCCGACAAGCAGATCCTGTACGCGGCCGACGACGCCCACGTCGCCCTGCGCATCTACCGCCACTGGCGCGCGAATCCGCCGCCCCCGCTGCCGCCAAAGCCGGTCGCCGGCGGGCCGCGGCGGGCCGCGCAACCCAAGCCGCGCACCTGAGCATGCGCCGGCTCGTCGTGTTGCTGCTCCTGCTGGCCGGCTGCTCGCGCCACGAGGGTCCGGTCGACGGCGCGACCGTCTTCAAGCCGTGCGCGTCCTGCCACCAGATCGGTCCGAACGCCCACGGCGGCTTCGGGCCGCAGCTGAACGGCCTGTTCGGCCGCCGCGCCGGCAGCACGCCCGATTTCAAATATTCCGATGCGATGAAGGCAGCGGGCATCGTGTGGGATGAACGCACGCTGGCCGCCTACCTGCGCGATCCGGACAAGATGGTACCGGGCACCAAGATGCGCTTCTGGGGCATCCACGACGAAAAAGAGATGGCCGCGCTGCTGGCTTACCTGCGCACGTTCCAGGACGCGCGCTAGTTAACATTCTCAAAAGATTGCGTGAAGTTCAAGTCGACGCGGTATCATGCCGCTTGTACTTTCTCGTCGACCACAGGAACGTCATGTATTTGCGCCCCGCCCCGCTGTTGCCATTGCTATTGCTGGCAAGCTTGCACGCGGCGCCGGCACGGGCCCAGCAAGCCGTACCGGACACGCTGGAACGCCGCGTGGCCGCGTGCACGTCGTGCCACGGCAGCGCGTCCGCGCCGGCGCCGCAGCCGGCGTCGGGTCCGAACTACTACCCGCGCATCGCCGGCAAGCCGGCCGGCTACCTGTACAACCAGTTGCAGAACTTCCGCGCGGGGCGCCGCCAGTACCCGTTGATGACCTACATGGTCGAGCACATGTCCGACGATTACCTGCGCGAGATCGCGACATGGTTCTCGACGCAGCACGTGCCCACGCCCGTGCTGGCGCGCGCCAGCCTGCCGGCGGGCCAGCTGGAACGGGGCCATGAACTCGTCACGCGCGGCGACGCCACGTTGAAGGTGCCGGCCTGCATCGCATGCCACGGCCAGCGCCTGACGGGCGCCCTGCCCGCCATCCCGGGCCTGCTGGGCCTGCCGCGCGACTACATCAACGCCCAGTTCGGCGCCTGGCGGAACGGCACCCGCCGCGCCCACGTCCCCGACTGCATGGCGACGATCGCCGGGCGCCTGTCGCTGGCGGACGTGGCCGCCATCTCGGGCTGGCTCGCGAGCGAACCGGTGCCGGACGATGCCACGCCCGCGCCCGACGTGAACCACCCGATGCCGCTCGCATGCGGCAGCGAACCGGAGCGGCGGCCATGAAGCGCGTCGTCATCCTGGTCCTCGTCGTGGCGGCGCTGGCCGCCGTGTTCGTCGCGTGGCCGCGCGCCGAATTCATCCCGTCGCGCGCGCAGGCAGCGTGGGCGGCCACACCCGCCAACATCGCCCGCGGCGCCTATCTCGCCCGCGCCGGCGACTGCATGGCGTGCCACACCGCGCGCGGCGGCACGCCGTATGCAGGCGGACGGGGACTCGCCACGCCGTTCGGCACCGTCTACGCGCCGAACATCACGCCGGATGCGCAGACGGGCATCGGCGCCTGGACCGCGGACGATTTCTGGAATGCCCTGCACAACGGCATCGGGAAAGGCGGACGCTTGCTGTACCCGGCCTTCCCGTACACGAACACGACGAAGGTCACGCGCGACGACGCCGACGCCCTGTACGCCTGGCTGCGCAGCCTCGCGCCCGTGAACCAGCAAAATCGCGCGCACGCATTACGCTTCCCGTACGACCGCCAGATCGTGCTGGCCGGCTGGCGCCTGCTGTATTTCAAGCCGGGCGTGTACGCGCCGCAGCCATCGAAAGGCGCCGAGTGGAACCGGGGCGCCTACCTCGTCGAAGGCCTGGGCCATTGCGGCGCCTGCCACAGCCCGCGCAACGGCCTCGGCGCGACGGGCTCCCGGCTGTCCGGCGGCCACATTCCGATCGTCGGCTGGTACGCGCCCGCACTGGACGCCGACAACGAGGCGGGTCTCGGCAACTGGGACCAGGCGCACATCGTGCAGCTGCTGCGGACGGGCGTCGCGCCGCGCGGCGCCGTGTTCGGGCCGATGGCGGAAGTCGTGGGACAAAGCCTGCAATACCTGACCGATGCGGATGCGGGGGCGATGGCGACGTATCTGAAATCGCTGCCGGCCGATCCGTCGCCGCGGCGGCCAATCACGCCGCCGCCCGAGGAGATCATGAAGGCGGGCAGGAAGCTGTACGAACACCACTGCGCCGACTGCCACGGCAGCGACGGCCGCGGCACGAGCGTCGCCGGTCATCCCGCGTATCCGCCGCTGGCCGGCAATGGCGCGTTGACGATGATCGATCCGGTGAACGCCATCCGCATCGTGCTGAACGGCGGCTTCCCGCCCACGACCGTGGGGAATCCGCGGCCGTTCGGCATGCCGCCGTACAGTCCCCTGCTGGACGACGCGGAGGTGGCGGCTGTCGTGACCTATGTACGGAATAGCTGGGGCAATGCGGCACCGGACGTCACGCCGCCGGAAGTCAACCGGTGGCGGGCGGTGCCGCTGGACTGAGCCGCGGCCGCGTGAGAATTCACGCATTTTGCATCGGCATCGGTCGTGTAACCTTGCGGGGATATTGCCCGAGGAGTCAGACCGTTTGAAACCCAGCCTTGAAATCGTGCATCACCACGGCGCGGAACACAACGCGCCACGCCGCTGTCCCAACTGCCAGGCCAACGCCCGGGATCGATTTTGTTCCCTGTGCGGCGAGACACTCACCGTCCACTCGCCGTCGGCGGGGGAGTTCATCCATGAGTTCATCGGTCATTACGTGGCGCTGGAAGGCAGGTTATGGCGTACGCTGCGCCTGCTGATGTCCAGGCCGGGTCAATTGACGGTGGATTTCCTGCGCGGACGGCGCGTGCCCTACATCGACCCTTTGCGCCTGTATCTGACGCTGAGCCTGGTGATGTTCGGGCTGATCAAACTGTATGGCGTCGACCTTCCCCAAGTCACGTTCGACGACCGGTCGTTCGGCGCCACCTACAGCCACGCGATGCCCGGTCTGGCGAGAGACGACGGTACATTCCCTGTCGCGGCGCTGTCCATCAAAGGCAGGTCGGACAGTGGGACGCACACGGTGGGGCAAGCGCTCATGACGCTCGGCAGTGTCGACCGGACATGGGCAAAGAACGCCCAGCGCTTCATGGCTGCCGCGCCGGAAGAACAGGCCGACATCGTCAACCACGGTTTCCTGGCCAACCTGCCCTACATGCTGATCGGCGCGCTCCCGCTGTTCGCCGGTTATCTCAAGCTGATCTGGTGGCGCTCGCGCCGCCACTACGGCGACCATCTCGTCTTCGCCCTGCACACCACGGCGTTTGCATTCGTGCTCGCCAGCGTGATGATCGTCATACCGGGCAATCTGGGCTGGCTGATCGCCTGCGCGGCCCAAGGGAACTTCGCCCTCGTGTCGGCCTGGGATATTGTGCAGCTACTGCCCGTCGCGTGGATCGTGGCCTATGTGCCCGCCGCGATGCATACTGTCTACGGCGGCGGCAGATTGGCCGCCGTTGGGCGATCCCTCGTGCTGATGACGGTGCATGTCACGGTGATCTGCAGCCTCGTCGTCGGGGCCGAGATCATTGCGATCCTCCGGCACGGGTAACCCCCATCACAAGGAGAACGATATGCCGAACTATCGCGTCTGGTACCGCAACAACGAGGAACCGCTGGAATTCACCACGCCCGGCCGCATCAGCGAGGCGGAGATGCTCGACCAGGTCCTCGCGCACGAAGGCATCGAGCCCACAGGCCCGACGACCGTGCAGGCGCTCATCGCCAGCCACGGGCTGGCGCCCGTGCGCTATACGGAAGACGAGAGCGAGATGAACGTCATCGGCTAGCCGTGGACACGTGGCCGACCGCATAGACCAGCGTCGCGGCGTCGGCCACCGGCTCGCTGTCCCACAGGCGGAAGCGCACCAGCGTCCACGTCCCCGGCTCGTAGCCGACGACCACCGCGAGCGCGCGGCCGCCGTCGGCCGTCTCCGCCCTGCGCAACGCTTCCAGGTCGGCCCCGGGCGGAATCGTCCGCCGCTCGACGGACGCGAAGCGCGCATGCTCGAAGCCCGGCGCACATCGCGCCTGCCACACGAGCCACGTCGCCACCGACGGCCGGCCGAACGCCTGCGCCACGCCCGCGAATCCGGGGCCGTTCAGGAACGCGTGCATCCCGTCGACCGTGTTCCAGACGTAGAACGGCGCGTACGCATTGTCGTGCGCCGGCCCCGTCTTGCGCGCGCTGAGATAGGCCTTGAACAGCAGCCCTGGAAAGCCGTCCATCAGGTGGCCTTTGTCCGCGATGCGCCGGTCGATGATCCCCATGTCGTAATCGGCGGGCAGCGGGAAGCGGTACTGCATGGCGATCATGTTTTCTGCTCCGCCAGCGGCGCCGCGATGCCGTTGCTGAACGACCAGTCGGCGTAGTCCGTCGTCTGGACGATGACCATCAGGTCTTCCGGCCGCAGCCCGGGCGAATGGGCCAGCAGGTCGGCGAGGCGCCGGTAGAACGCCTGCTTGGTCTCGGCGTCGCGCGGCTTGCCGCCGGTGACGCAGACGAGGACGAAATCGTCGCTGCGCGGGCCGCCGAGGTAATCGCGGTCGAAGATCAGTTCCTCAGGGTCGTGCTGGTGGATGGCGTGGAAGCGGTCCGCGACGGGGATGCGGAAGGCGTCGACGAGCGCCTGGTGCACGGCGTCGGATACGGCGCGCAGGTAGTCGCGCGGTTTGCCGCGGCGCAGGGAGATGCGGACGAAGGGCATGACGGCCTCCTCACTTCAGATCGCCGAGCAGGCGCGCGGCGGTGGCGGCTGCGGGCCAGCCCGCATAGAAGGCCAGGTGCGTCACGACTTCTTCCAGCTCGACCCGGGTGACGCCGTTGTCGAGCGCGGTCTGCAGGTGGAACGGCAGTTGCCCGTCGCGGCACAGCGCGACCAGGCAGGCGACCGTCACGAGGCTGCGGTCCCGTTTGTTCAATGCGTCCCGCTCCCACACTTCGCCGAACAGCACGCGGTCCGAGAGATCGGCCAGCGCGGGAACGGCACCGAGGGCCCGCCGGCCCATGCCTGTCAAAGTCGTCATCGTTTGCTCCTTTTTGGTTGACCAGGCCATGATAGAAGCGCACGATAATTTCGAAAATCGAATATATTTGAAGTGACACTTCACCAAAACGGGATGATCATGGGCCGCACGAATTTCGACATGGACGCGCTGCGCAGCTTTTGCGAAGGTGTGGATCTCGGGAGCTTCGCGAAGGCGGCCGACCGGCTCGGACGGTCGACGTCGGCCATCAGCATGCAGATGAAGAAGCTGGAAGGACAGGCCGGCACGGACCTGCTGCGCAAATCCGGGCGCGGCCTGGAACTCACGGCGGCCGGCGAAACACTGCTCGGTTATGCGCGCCGCATTCTCGACCTGAACGACGAGGCGCGCACGGCGCTGGCCGGCCTGGACCTCGAAGGCACGGTCAGGCTGGGACTGCAGGAAGATTTCGGCGAACGCCTGCTGTCGAATGTCCTCGGCCGCTTCATGCGCAGCCATCCGGACTTGCAGATCGAAGCCGTCATCGCCCGCAACAGCGAACTCATCGCGCAACTGCAGGCCGGGAAGATCGACCTCGCGCTCGCGTGGCACACGGGCGTGGACCTGCCGTACGTGGATTTGCTGGGCGACTATCCCATGCGCTGGATCGGGCCGGCGACGCAAGACCCCGCCGTCGAACCGGTGCGCCTCGTCGCGCTGCAGGCGCCCTGCCTGATGCGCAAGGCGGCGACCGACGCGCTCGACCGGGCCGGCATCCCCTGGCGCATCGTTTACACGAGCGCCAGCCTGGCGGGCATCTGGGCCGCGGTCGCGGCGGGGCTCGGCGTGACGGTGCGGACCAGCCTGGGATTGCCGGGCGACGTGCACGTGCTCGATGGCTTGCCGGCGCTGCCCGCCATCCGGCTCGCGCTGTACAGCGGCGCGGCGACGCCCTCCATGGCCTGCAAGCGCATGGCCGCACTCATCAAGGAACACATCGTGGGCTGACGCCCGTCACACCATCTCCGCAAACCCGATCCGGTCCGTCGTCGCCGCGCGCGCCTCGTCCACGCCGACCACGTGCGTGGCCAGCAGCGCTTCCAGCACGCTGTTCATCGTGTGGCACCCGGGTCCGCGTCCCGCGTTCATGTGCGCGCGGATGGCGCCCAGGTCGCCCTCTTCGATCATCGTCGCGACGGCCGGATTGATGGTCAGGCATTCCGTGGCCAGGTGGTAGCGGTTGCCCTGCTTCGACGGCAGCAGCGCCTGGCACAGCACGCCGCGCAGCGCGTGCGCGAGGGCCTGGTTTTGCGCTTCCGAATTGCCCAGCAGGCGCAGCATCTTTTGCAGGCCCAGTTCCGTCGAGCGCGCGTGCAAGGTCGCCAGCACGAGCGGGCCGGATTCGGCCAGCGCCAGCGCTTCCTGCGCGGTCTGCGCATCGCGGATCTCGCCGATGACGATCACGTCCGGACGCTCGCGCAGCGCGTCCAGCGCGCCGAGGTAATAGCTTTCGACGTCACCGTCGACACCCACCTCGCGCTGCGTGATGATGCATTTGCGCTGCGGGATCAGGGTTTCGACCGGATCCTCGATGGTGATGATGTGGCCCGAGCGCTGCTTGTTGATCTCGTCGAGCATGGACGCGATCGTCGTCGACTTGCCCTGACACGTGTCGCCGATGATCAGCACGAGGCCACTGGTCAGGCGCGCGAATTCGCGCTCGTCGGCGTGCAGGCCGAGCGTGTCCAGCGCCAGCGGCTCCTTCGGGAAGCGGCGGATCACGCAGCCCAGGCGCTTCTTGCCCTGGAAGCTGAAGCAGTTGGCGCGGATGCGCGCCGTGTGCAGGTCGATCGAGCGGTCGAAGGCGCGGTCGGCGATACGCTCGGCCCAGTTCGGCTCGATGACGTCGAAGAACTCTTCCAGCTCTTCCTTCGTGATGGGCGAGTCCGTCACCGCGACGAGACCCTTCGGCTGCCGGAGCATCAACGGACTGTTCTGGTGGATGATGATGTCCGAAAACACCAGCTTCGAATTCAGCAGGTGCAATATCTGCTCGACCAGGGTGCCGAACACCGGATGGTCTTCGTTTTCGATATACGACAGGGTGGGAATCTGCGAGGACTGGTGGTATTCCATCATGCGTCGAATGGCAAACGGGCTCGGATGAGCGATCCATTCATTATAAAACCGGCATCCTGTCAAAATTCCAACTGGAAAGATATTTTTTCTAACACCAAGCTTCGAGCGTGCCTTGGCCGCCACATCGTTTCGATTGTTAGCGCACGACATTTCCGTGTTAGCATCTTCGAAAATTTATAACAGGAGACTACGATGACTCGCCACATCCCGTTTGCGCTCGCGCCGCTGGCGCTGGCTGCCCTGCTCACCACGGCACCCGCACTGGCCCAGCAGGATCCCGCGGCCCGCGCCGCCGGCCTCGTCGCCCAGATGACGCTCGAGGAAAAAGCGGCACAGCTGGGCAACGACGCCCCCGCGATCCCGCGTTTGAAAATCCCGAAATACAACTGGTGGAACGAGGGCCTGCACGGCGTCGCGCGCGCCGGCTATGCGACCGTGTTCCCGCAGGCCGTCGGCATGGCCGCGACGTGGGACGAGGGGCTGATGCACGACGTGGGCGACGTCATCGCGACCGAGTTCCGCGCCAAATACCTCGCCACGCGCGCACCGGACGGCGGCACGGACTGGTACCGCGGCCTCACCGTGTGGTCGCCCAACATCAACATCTTCCGCGACCCGCGCTGGGGCCGCGGCCAGGAGACCTATGGCGAAGACCCGTACCTGACGTCGCGCATCGCCATCAACTTCATCCACGGCCTGCAGGGCGACGACGCGCAATCGTTCAAGACCATCGCGACCGCCAAGCACTTCGCGGTGCACAGCGGGCCGGAATCGAACCGCCACCGCGAAGACGTCCACCCGTCCCCGCACGACCTCGAGGACACGTATTTGCCGGCGTTCCGCGCCACCGTCACGGAGGGCAAGGTGGCGTCCGTCATGTGCGCGTACAACGCCGTCAACGGCATCCCCGCGTGCGCCAGCGACGACCTGATGGAACAGCACCTGCGCCGCGCCTGGGGGTTCAAGGGCTTCGTCGTGTCCGACTGCGGCGCGGCCGCCAACATCTACCGCGACGACAGCCTGCACTACACGAAGACGCCCGAGCAGGCCGTGGCCGCGTCGTTCAGCGCGGGCATGGACCTGATCTGCGGCGACTACCGCAACAAGATGACGACCGAGGCCGGTCCCATCGTCAACGCCGTGCGCCAGGGCGAATTGAAGGAAGCCGTCGTCGACCGCGCGCTCGTGCGCCTGTTCGAATACCGCATCCGCCTGGGCTTGCTCGATGCGAACCCGCCGCAGGCGTACGCCGCCATCAAGCCGACCGACAACGACACCCCGGCCCACCGCGCCGTCGCGCTGAAGACGGCGCAAGAGGCGATGGTGCTGCTGAAGAACGACGGCCTGCTGCCGTTGAAGAAGACGCCGAAGACCATCGCCGTCATCGGCCCGAACGCGGACAGCGAGGATGCGCTGGTCGGCAACTACAACGGCCAGCCGTCGCATCCGGTGACGGTGCTGGCCGGCATCCGCGCCCGCTTCCCCGATGCGAAGGTGGTATATGCGCCGGGCACGGGCCTCGTCGGACCGGCGGAACCGCCCGTGCCGGACGCGAACCTGTGCGTCGACGCCGCGTGCCGCACGCCGGGCCTGAAGGCCGAGCATTTCGAGGGACCGGACCTGGCGGGCACCGCGCAGGGTGCCGTCGAAAAGAATGCCCGCGCCGCGTGGCAGGAAGGCGGCCACAATGCGTCCGCGCGCTGGACCGGCTACCTGAAGGCGCCGCGCACGGGCGACTACAGCCTGCGCTACCTGAGCAATGCCGGCTATCGGATCTGGGTCGACGGCAAGCAGATCGTGGATGCGTGGGACGTCACGGACTCGCCCTCGATCGAAGCGGGCAAGGCGAAGCTGCAGGCGGGTAAAACCTATCCGATCCGGATCGAGGCGGTGCAGCGCGGCGCGCGCGGCGACCAGAAACTCGTGTGGAGCACGCCCATCGACGCCAGCCGCGAAGCCGTCGACCTGGCGCGCCGCGCCGACCTCGTCGTGTTCGTGGCCGGCCTGTCCGCCAACCTGGAAGGCGAGGAACTGAAGCTGCAGGTGCCCGGCTTCGCGGGCGGCGACCGCACGAACCTCGACCTGCCCGCGCCGCAGGAGCGCCTGCTGGAACAAGTCGCCGGCACCGGCAAGCCGACCGTGCTCGTGCTGATGAGCGGCAGCGCCCTGTCCGTCAATTGGGCCGACAAGCACGTCCCGGCCATCGTCCAGGCCTGGTATCCGGGCGGCGAAGGGGGACACGCGGTCGCCGGCCTGATCGCGGGCGACTACAGCCCGGCGGGCCGCCTGCCCGTCACGTTCTACCGCGGCGTGGACGGCCTGCCGGCCTTCACCGACTACCGCATGGACGGCCGCACCTACCGCTATTTCAAGGGCGACGTGCTGTACCCGTTCGGCCACGGCCTGTCGTACACGACGTTCCGCTACGGTACGCCGGCGCTGTCGGCGCCGTCCGTCGCGGCGGGCAGCCCGGTGAACGTGGACGTCGAGGTGGCCAACACGGGCAAGCGCGACGGCGACGAGGTCGTCCAGCTGTACGTGGCCAAGCCGGGCGATGCCGCCAACCCGACCCTCGCGGGCTTCCGCCGCATCCACCTGAAGGCCGGGGAACGCCAGCGCGTCACGCTGGCGCTGGATGCCCGTGCCCTGTCGCAAGTCGACGCGGCCGGCGCGCGCAAGGTCGTGCCGGGGGCGTACACCGTGTACCTGGGCGGCGGGCAGCCGGGGCATGCGCAGACGGTCAAGGCGGCGCTGACGGTAACCGGAACGGTATTTGGTCTACCGAAGTAATCGTCTGACCCGCTACTTGAGCACCGTCGTCCCCGCGCAGGCGTGGATCCAGGTTCTGCACGCGTTTCGATAGCTCGTGCAAATTAAGCACCGTCGTCCCCGCTTGCGCGCACTAGTGTCCGGAATATTGTTTTCAAAAGCCGTCAGAAATAGCATCGTCATTCCCGTGCAAGCGGGAATCCATGCTGAATATGCTGACTACGTTCTTCATTTCCACCTCGTCGGCTACAAAGAGGCGACTTCGAGCAGTCAGCATGGGTTCCCGCTTTCGCGGGAACGACGGTTTTTCCCTATGGCGGGCCTGTTTTCGACGGTAAAAATTATTCCGGACAGCAGTGCGCGCAGGCGGGGACCCGAGTTCTGCACGCGTTTCGATAGCTCGTGCAAAATTGGGTCCCCGCCTCCGCGGGGACGACGTATTTATTGCGCGTTTCACCCCGCCTGCGTGCATTCCGGTCCGGCTTTCATGCGTTTTGTCGCAAACCGGTACCCCGCCCGCCGCCTCCCGCATACGATGTGCACATCGACACCATCCATGCACATCAGGGAGACCACCATGACCCACCATCAAACCCGCCGTTTCCTCCTCGCCGCCTGCGCCCTCGCCTGCATCGCCCTCGCCCCGCAGGCCGAAGCGGGCGATTGGCCCTGGAGCAGGAGCGAACAGGTGCAGGGCAGCGGCCGCGTGCAAAGCCAGGCACGCGACGTCGCCCACTTCAGCGGTCTCGCGATGTCCCTGCCGGGCAACGTCGAGATCAAGAGCGGCAGCGGCCGCGAAGGCGTGACGGTTGAGGCGGACGACAACCTGCTGCCGCTGATCGAAACCGTCGTCGAAGACGGCACCTTGAAGATCCGCGCCAAGCGCAACGCGAACCTGCGCACCCGTAACCTGAAAGTCGTCGTGCAGGCGCGCGACATCGACCGTCTCGCGCTGGGCGGCTCCGGCAATATCGATGCGGACGTCGTGCGCGGCAGCCGCGTGCGCTTCGACGTGGGCGGCTCCGGTTCCATCAAGGTCCGCAAGCTGGAAGGCGAATCCGTCAACGTCGCCCTCGGCGGCAGCGGCAACCTGCAGGCGCTGGACGGCACGGCGCGCAGCACGTCGATCTCGATCGGCGGCTCGGGCACCGTCGACCTGGGCCACGTGCGGACCGAGAACGCCAGCGTCACCGTGGCCGGCTCCGGCGACGCGACCTTGTGGGTGCGCGACAGCCTGAGCCTGACCGTGGCCGGTTCCGGCGACGTCAATTACTACGGCGATCCGCAGGTCACCCGCTCGGTGGTCGGCTCGGGCAACGTGAAGCGCCTGGGCGCCTCTCCCCGTTGATCACAGGTCCCACCGCACCTCGGCCACGACGGTCCGCTGCGTGTACGGGTGAAACGCCCAGTAGGTGCGGTCGTTGAGGTTGTCCACGCCGACCGCCGCGCTCCAGTGGCGGTCGAACCGGTAGCGCACCCGCGCATCGAACACGAGGTAGTCCGACACCCCCATGTACGCCTCGCCGTTCGGGTCGCTGTTGTCCAGCGTCCCGTACTGGCGGCCGCTGTAGCGCCCCCCCAGCGTCGCGGTCCAGTGGTCGTTCGCCTTCCACGTCGCCAGCATCGTCGCGCGCCAGCGCGGCACGCGGGGCTGCCACTTGCCCACGCTGGCCGGGAAGCCCGCGTTCTCCGTGATGATGGAGTCGGCAAACGTGACGCTGCCCGTCAGGTCGAGTCCCTTCACGCCCACGTCGTCCGCCTGCGCCGCGACTTCGAGGCCGTTCGTGCGGATGCGGCCCACGTTCTGCACCGTGTTCACCGTCGTGCCGCCGGCGACGAGCAGCGGCTGCGAATACAGCGCGTCGCGCGTCATTTCGCGGAACAGCGTGACGCGCAGCGAACCCTTGTCGTTCAGCGTCTCGGCCGACAGCTCGCTCGTCCACGACTTCTCGGCCTTCAGGTTCGGATTGCTGTTGACGATGGCATTGTCGACGACGGAACCCTGGAACAGCTCGGCCGCCGTCGGGTTGCGCACGGCGCGGCCCGTCGAGGCCTTCAAGGTCCAGTCGGAACTGACGCGCCACGCCAGCGCGGCCTTCGGCGACCATGCCGTCTCGCTGCGTGACGGGAAGCCCAGCGGCGCCGCCAGCACAGCGTTCGACAATTCGCCGCCATAGGCGCGCCACCGCTCGAAGCGGGCACCCACCGTCGCACGCCACGCGTCGCCGATGCGCCAGTTGTCCTGCGCATACAGGCTTTCCAGCCACGTGTTCCCGTTGAAGACCGAGACCTGGCGGCCGTCGCCCGCATGCAGCCAGTCGCCCGCGCTGCCGAACACGCGCGTGCGCAGCTTCGCGTGGTCGGACTGCAGGCCGAATTCGACCGTGTGGTCTTCCGGCCGCCAGATGCCTTTCAGCGCCAGCGTGTTCCAGCCGCTGCCGTGCATGTCGGTGACCTGGCCCGCGCCGTTCGTGTCGGCGTCGGGCACGAGCACGGTCGGCGTGCGCACGAGGTCGCGCGCGTAGTCGTACAGGCTGGCGGCGATCTCCCAGTCGAACGCGTCGCGGCTGTGCCGCTTGAGCGACAGCCCGTGCATCGCGTGTTCCAGCGTGGCGCGGCTGGGCGCGAAGTCGGACGCGCGGACGTCGTACGCGCGGCCATCGATGTTGACGCGGGTTGCGGTGTACACCGGGTTGCCCGCCGCATCGCGCAGATACGAATCGGCCACGCGCTTCGCCTCGTTGCGCCACCAGCCGAACGTGTAGCTGGCGCGCAGCTGCGGCGTGATGTCCCACGCGAGCTTGAATTTCGCGTGGTCCTGTACCGTGTGCGTCTGACTCGTCGCGCCGATCAGCCACCAGTCCCTGTTCGACGGATTGCGGCCGGCCACGGCGCCCGTCACCGGGATGCCGCCACCGCCCGGCACGCCGGCCGACAGCAGTTTATTGGCGAACCCGATGGGCTGCGCATCGCTGTCCAGGCGCGACACGTCGATCCAGTACGACCACGCGCCGCTGCGGTCGCCCAGCGAGGCGCTGCCCTGCCAGCCGTCGTAGCGGTCATCCGTGCGATAAAGGTTGAAGCCCTGCGAATGGCCGGACAGCTTGACGTGGGCTTCGCGCTTCGTCGGCATGCGGGTCTGGAAGTCGACGACGGCACCCACGGAATTGCCCGGATACGCGGCCGCGAACGGGCCATAGAGCACGTCGACGCGCTCGATCTCTTCCGGCGTGACGAGGCCCCAGCGCGGCGTGTACGTGGCGCCGTTGCCGAGCAGGTTGGACAGGAGGATGCCGTCCGCGTACACGAGCGAGCGCGCGCTGTTGCCCGTGCCGGACGCGCGGCTCGCGAGCACGGCGTGGTCGTAGTCGCCCGTGTAGCGCTTGCGCACGTTCAGGCTGGGCAGGTATTTCAGCGCGTCTTCGCTGTCGACCGCGTTGATCCGGTCCTCGACCTGGGCACCCGTGATGCCTTCGATCGTCGTCGGGATCTGCGCCGGCAGCGACGTGGGGCGGCCGCCCGTGATGACCACGGTTTCCAGGTGCGTGTCGTCCGCATGGACGTGCGTCGCCAGGCACGCCAGCGCGGCGAGCGCGAGGCGATGATGTTGGAATCGCATGGGCACCTCAGTGATGGTGCATCGGCATCGCGGCGGGCAGCACTTCCAGCACCGGCGCGGGCGTCTTCGATTCGGGGGCGACGTCGGCCCAGTCCACGCGGCCCTTCTCGCACTGCTGGCCGACCTTGAACACCAGGCGCCCCGGCGCCTCGGGGAGCTTGGCCTGCAGCGTGAACTCGTCGTAGTACGCGTCCGGCAGCGGGCCGCCGCGCCAGTTGATCTCGCGCGGGGCCAGCGTGATGGTCCAGCCCGGCTTGGGCATCGGCTTCGCCGTGACGCCTTCCGGCAGCTGCACCGTGATGCCGGTCGTCGCGCTGCCGGCGCAGCCGTGGCCGACCTTGAACACGAGCGTTTGATGGGCGCCCGCCGGCGCGGTGGCCGGAGCGACGGTGATATGGGCGTGCGCCAGCGGCGCCGCGAGCAAGGCAGCGATCCAGAGAGCTTTCATGTGGCCTCCGTCAGTGAGCAGCGGTGTAAGTCAGCGGTTTGACCGGCACCTGCACGGTGACGTTCTCGCGCTTCCTGTCGGCCCCGACGAAGGTCAAGGTCAGCGGCACCTGCTGGCCTTCCTTGAGCTGCTGCTTCAGGTCGAACAGCATGACGTGGTAGCCGCCGGACGACAGGTTGACGCTCTGGCCGGCCGGCAGGTCGATGCCGTCGACCTTTTGCATGCGCATCGTCTGGCCTTCCATGGCCATCTGGTGGACTTCGGCGCGGCCCGCGACGGGGCTTTGCACGTCGACGAGGCGCGTGGCCTTGGGCGAACGCAACTGCATGAAGGCGCCGCCCGTCTTCTGGGCCGGCACGGTGGCGCGGATCCACGGGTCGCCGACGGTCACCTGGGCGAACGCGGCGGACGACGTGAACAGGCTGGCCGCGGCCAGCACGAGGAATGGTTTGAACATGACTTTACCTGACAAAAAATGGAGCGAAGGGAAATAAGAGTCAGGCAAAGACAGGCGGACCGCGCGGCACGGCCGCCAGCCAGACGGCCAGCGGGCGGGGCGCGTGATGGAACAGGAAGGGACGGGCTTCCGCGCCGCCCATGGGCGCGAGCGGCGGGTGCACGGGCGGCGGGAGGCCGTGGCTGCCCGCGTGGGCGAGGCAATAGCCGCAATCGTCCAGGACGCGCATGCCGGCATGCTCGTCCTGCACCAGCAGCGCGGCCGCGGCGGCGAACGAGGCGCCGCCGTCCACGCTGCAGACGTCCAGCGGAATCGTCGGCCGGCTGGCGGCCAGCGCATGCGAGACCGTCGGCGCGAGCGCGTTCAGCAGCACGGCGAACAGTGCCAGCCACACGAAACGCAGGCGCTTTGTCATCGAACGAATCGGCATAGTCGACATGTGCCGATTATAGCCGCGGATGCACGATCTGGCGCACGCGGCCCCTGTGACATTTTGTCCAGTCGATCAGCGCTCGGCCATCAGGACTTCGCGCTCGACCTGCACGGTGCGCTCGCCGTCCGTCAGCCACACCTGGCCGTCCTGGATCGTGCATTGCAGCTGCATCGAACGCTGGGCCATCTGCTCCAGCTGGGCGCTCGTTTCCGCCGGGATGTTGATGATGGAAATTTTCTTGGTACGTTCGAGCTTGCTGGCCAGGCCCTTGAACCAGATGTTGCTGGTGGCGCTGTAGCAGTACACGACCACGTGTCCGGCCCGGCCGGCCGCCTTCATGAGGCGGCGTTCGTCGGGCTGGCCGACCTCGATCCAGAGGTCGATCGCACCGGTGAGGTCCTTGAGCCACAGTGCGGGCTCCTCGACGTCGAACAAGTCCTTGCCGTATGCGAGCGCCGGGTCGGCGTGCAAGGCGAAGGCGAGCAGGCGGATCATCACGCGCTCGTCGGTTTCCGAAGGATGCCGCGCGATCGTGAGCGCGTGCTCCTGGTAATAGTTGCGGTCCATGTCCGCAATGTTCAGGTCTGCCTTGTAAATCGTTGCTTTCAGGGCCATGCTCGAGTGTTGCCTTTTATTTTATGGTTCAGCTGAACACGACGGTCTTGTCGCCGTTCAGCAGGATACGGTGTTCCACGAACCACTTGACCGCACGGGCCAGCACGACGCTCTCGACGTCGCGGCCGATGGCCGTCAGCTGCTCCACGCGCATGGCGTGGTCGACGCGCTCGACGTCCTGCTCGATGATCGGGCCTTCGTCCAGGTCGCCCGTGACGAAATGGGCCGTCGCACCGATCAGCTTGACGCCGCGGCGATGCGCCTGCGCATACGGACGCGCGCCCTTGAAGCTGGGCAGGAACGAATGGTGGATATTGATCGCCCTGCCCTTCAAGGCATCGCACAGCCCCGGCGACAGGATCTGCATGTAGCGCGCCAGCACGACCAGGTCGATGCGGTGGGTATCCAGCAAGTCGATGATGCGCGCCTCCTGGGCGAGCTTGGCCGATTCGCTGGCACCGGCCTCGAGCGGCAAGTGGTGGAACGGGATATTGTAACTGGCCGCGAGCTGGTAGAAGTCCATGTGGTTCGACACGATGGCCGGAATCTCCACCGGCAGCAGGCCGCTGCGGTAGCGGAACAGCAGGTCGTTGAGGCAATGGCCGATCTTCGACACCATGATCAGCACGCGCGGCTTGGCGCCGGCGTCGTGCAGTGCGCCGTCCGCGCCCAGGTCCCCGCACAGCGAGCCGAAACCGGCGCGCAGCAATTCGTCCGAAATGGCGTCGTCTTCCAGCGCGAAGTGGATACGCATGAAGAACAGCTTCGATTCCGGATCGCCGAACTGGGCCGAGTCGATGATGTTGCAGCCATGTTCGGCCAGGAAGCCCGAGACGCGCAGCACGATACCGCGGTGGTCCAGGCAGGACAAGGTCAGGATATATTCTGGATACATTGCTAAAAACTTCAGAATGGTTGAGGTTGACTGAGCCCGGCCATTGTCGCATGGATTGCCATCCCGGCATTTCCCCCACACCGGGGTCAGAGCCCGATTTAAAGAAATTGCCTAAAACCGGGCTCTGACCCCGGTTTCAACAGGAGATGCAAATGACAACGAATCGCCAATTCCGCCTCGCCGCCCGCCCCGTCGGCATGCCCAAGCCCACCGACTGGCAGCTGACCGAGGAGGCTCTCGCGCCGCTGCAGGACGGCGAGGTGCGCGTGCGTGTGCTCTACCTGTCGCTCGATCCGGCCATGCGCGGCTGGATGAACGAAGGCAAGTCGTATATCCGTCCCGTCGCCATCGGCGAAGTGATGCGCGCGGGCGGGATCGGCGTCGTCGAGGCGTCGAACTCGCCGCACGTGGCCGTCGGCGACACCCTGACCGGCAGCTTCGGCGTGCAGCAGTACTGGACGGGCCCCGTCGACGCGAAGGCGGCCGCGGCCATGAAGATCGATCCCGCGCTCGCCCCGCTGCCGGCCTGGCTGAACGTGCTGGGCATGCCCGGCATGACCGCCTACTTCGGCCTCACGGACATCGGCCAGCCGAAGGCGGGAGAGACCGTCGTCGTGTCGGCCGCGGCGGGCGCCGTCGGGGCGACCGTCGGCCAGGTGGCGAAGCAGCTGGGTTGCCGCGTCGTCGGCATCGCCGGGGGGCCGGACAAATGCCGCTACGTCGTCGAGGCGCTCGGGTTCGACGCGTGCATCGACTACAAGGCGGGCGATGTCCCGGCGGGACTCAGGCAACATTGCCCGCAGGGCGTGGACGTCTATTTCGACAACGTGGGCGGCGACATCCTCGACGCCGTGCTGGCCCGCATCAACCTGAAGGCGCGCATCGTGATCTGCGGCGCGATCTCGCAGTACAACAACACGACGCCCGTGCGCGGCCCGGCCAATTACCTGTCGCTGCTCGTGAACCGGGCGCGCATGGAAGGCATGGTGGTGTTCGACTACGCGGCGCGCTATCCGGAAGGCGTGCAACGCCTCGGCGCCTGGCTGCAGGCAGGGGCGATCAAGAGCCGCGAGCACGTGGTCGAAGGCCTCGATCACTTCCCGGACGCCCTCACGATGCTGTTCGAAGGGAAGAACTTCGGGAAGCTGGTGCTGAAGGTGACGGACGACGCACATTGAACCAACCGCACGCCGCCGGAACCATTTGATCCCCTGCCTCTCTAACCGCACGAGCGCATCCATGAACGCTCGTTGATAGTTCAGGCACAAGGAGATCGATATGGCGACAAGCAAGGAAGGCGGCCACAAGAGCGCGGCCGACGCCGGCGGCAACGAGCAGAAAAGCCAGCCGGCCAAGCGCGGTTTCGCTGCGATGGACCAGAACCAGCAGCGTCAAATCGCCAGCAAGGGCGGCCAGGCCGCTCACCAGAAGGGCACGGCGCACGAATTCGATTCGGAAGAAGCGCGCCGGGCGGGCCAGAAAGGCGGCGAAGTGGTCAGCCGCAACCGCGCCCACATGGCCGACATCGGCCGCAAGGGCGGGGAAAGCCGGCAATCGGCCAACCGCGCCGCCGCCGCCGCAAAATCGGGCAACCAGGCGGGCACCCAGGCGGGCAACCGCCAGGGCAGCAAGGAGTCTTGAACTTCGGGAAGATTCCCCTCACCACAGCGCGCAAGCGCCGACCGCGCCGCCGTGCCGGGCGCGGTCGCTCATCGCATTGCCGGGAGATGCGCCTGGAACATGGACGTGCTACAGTTCCAGGCTTATGTCCACCGCTTCCCATCTCAAATACCTGGCTGCGTATCCCGCGCACATCCTGTCCCAGGTCGAGCGCCTGATCGCCGACAACCGCCTGGCCGACCACCTGCGCCAGCGCTATCCCGACGCGCACGACGTCCGCACCGACAAGGCCTTGTACGGCTACGTGCAGGATCTGAAAGACGAGTACCTGCGCAACGCCGAGCCCGTCTCGAAAGTGGCGTACGACAGCAAGATCGGCATCGTCCAGCAGGCCCTTGGCCTGCATACCGCGATCTCGCGCGTGCAGGGAGGCCGTTTGAAAGCCAAGCACGAGATCCGCATCGGCACCGTGTTCCGCGACACGCCACCGGCCTTCCTGCGCATGATCGCCGTGCACGAACTGGCGCACCTGAAGGAAAAAGACCACGACAAGGCGTTCTATAAACTGTGCTGCTGGATGGAGCCGGACTACCACCAGTTCGAATTCGACGTGCGCCTCTATCTCACCCAGCTGGATCTGGGCGGCGAACGGCTGTGGGCGTGAGCGATCCCGAGCGCTCCCCGCAAGTTGTATCAAGCATCATGGATGGCCGAAATGACCACCATCCCTCGTTGCCGTAGCACAACAGGATATTGAACATCGGCCGCCGCGGACCAAAAGCTGTCGACTTCCGCATGCACACCGATTAAAGTCGAGATCGGCGCTTCCTGCGCCCGGTGCCTGCCGTCCGCGCAGGCTGAATGAATTCCGGCCGTTCGGCCGATCCCGACGAGACCCATGCAGCAACAACGCCTCGCCCAATTCCTGTTTCTTTCGCTGTCCGGACTTGCCGCCGCCGGTGCCGCGCGCGCCCAGGACAAGCCGGACTGGCGCATATCCGGCTTCGGTACGCTGGGCGTCGTGCACGCGAGCGAACGCGAGGCGGATTACACGTCGTCCGTCTTCAAGGCCAACGGTGCCGGCGCCACGCGCCGCTGGAGCACCGACGTCGACAGCCGCCTCGGCGTGCAGCTCGACGCCACGCTCGCGCGCCACTGGTCGGCCGTGCTGCAGGTGGTCAGCGAACAAGGCCTCGACAACACCTACCGGCCGCGCGTCGAATGGGCCAACATCAAGTACCAGGCGACGCCCGAACTGGCGCTGCGCGTCGGCCGCATCGCGCTGCCCGTCTTCCTGACCGCGGACTACCGCAAGGTCGGCTATGCGTATCCGTGGGTGCGCCCGCCCGTCGAAGGCTATGACGTCCTCCCGGTGACGAGCAGCGACGGCATCGACGCCACCCTGCGCTGGGGCGTGGGACCGGTCCGCAATGCGTCGCAGGTGTTCTATGGCCATAGCGCCGTGTCGCTGATCGAGCCGCTGCACGTGTACGGGCGCCGCGGCGTCGGCATGTCCAACACGAGCGACTGGGGTGCGCTCAGCGTGCGCGCCAACGTGGTCAGCGCCGAGATCTCCAGCGACATCGGCGCCGGGCTGTTCGACGCGTTCGACGCGTTCGGCCCCGTCGGCCGGGACCTGACGCGGCGCTACGAGATGGACCACAAGCGCATGATGCTCGCGAATATCGGCGTGAACTACGACCCGGGCTCGTGGTTCGTGATGGCCGAAGCGGGCCGTACGGTCGGCCATTCCTTCCTGGGCTCGACGCGCAGCGCCTACGTCAGCGCAGGCAGGCGCTGGCGGGCGTTCACGCCGTACGCGACGTATGCGCGCGTGCGCGCAGCCGGCGCGACGACGGATCCCGGCCTGCCGGTGGCCGCCCTGCCGCCGGCGCTGGCGCCGGCAGCGGCCGCGCTGAACGCCGGCCTGAACACCCTGCTGTGGACGATCCCGCAACAGACGTCGCAGGCCGCGGGCGTGCGCTGGGACCTGCGCACGAACATGGCCCTCAAGCTGCAATACGACCGTGTGACGCCGCAGGAAGGCTCGCGCGGCACGTTCATCAACCCGACGACGCGCTTCGTGCCAGGCCACCCGGTCCACGTGGCCAGCGTCGCACTCGACTTCGTGTACTAGCATGGCGACGCTCAAGTATTCCCGCCTGCTGGGCACGTCCCTGCTGTGCGGCATCCTGGCCGGCGCACCGGCGACGGCGGCCGACCTCGTCGTGATCGTCTCCGCGCGCAATCCCCTCGCCACGCTGCGCGCCGACCAGGTGGCCGCGATCTTCCTCGGCCAGTCCGTGCGCTTCCCGGACGGCTCGGAAGCGGTGCCGTTCGACCTGCGCGTCGGCGCGCCGACGCGCGACGAGTTCTATGCGCGCGTGACGAACAAGACCCCCGCGCTCATGAAGGCGCACTGGTCGAAGCTGGTCTTCACGGGCCGCGGCCGGCCGCCCTCCGAGCTGGCGGACAGCGCGGCCGTGCGGCGCAAGGTCGCGGACGACCCGGAAGCGATCGGCTATATCGAACGCAGCGCGCTCGACGCGAGCGTGCGCGCGGTCCTCGTGGTGCAGTGATGACGTCGCCCGCCGCCTCCGACCGCTGCCGTCCGCGCTGGCTCGCGCGGGCCCTCGAGACCCATTTTGCGCTGCCGCTGTTCGCCGTGCTGCCGCTGCTGGCGATCTGGGTCGCGACGTTCCACTTCATCGAAACCGAACGGCGCGCGGCGGTCGACGCGGCGCGCGATGCAGTGCGCGAGCAGCTCGAGACGTACGAGGCGCAGGTCGCGCGCAACCTGAACGCCATCGACCAGACGCTGAAGGTCATCAAGTATTCCGTCGAACTGAACGGCACCCACGCCGCCCTGCCCACGCTGCGCGCCGAGGAACTGCTGCCGCCCGGCCTCGTGTTCCAGGTCAGCGTGGCGGACCGCGACGGCGCCATCGTCGACAGCAATCCGTCCATGCCGGCGCATGACGTGTCGCGCGCGCCCTACTTCACCGTGCACGCGAACGGCAGCGGCCACGGGGTATTCGTCAGCCAGACCGTCGGCGACGCCACCCGCTCCGAGCCGCACCTGCACTTCACGCGCCGCATCGAGGATGGCCACGGGCGCTTCGCCGGCGTCGCCATCGTCGAAGTCGATCCGGCGTATTTCACCAGCTCGTACGAACGCTCGCGCGGGGGCGAACTGGGCCTGCTGGCGCTCGTCGGCAGCGACGGTGTCGCGCGCGCCGTGCGCATCGGCGACAAGGTGTCGTGGGGCCAGCCGATCGCGCTCGACGGCATCGGGGAGGAAGCCCTCGCCCCGCAGCCGACGGCGCCGGACGGCATCGAACGCTATGCGGGCGCGCGCCGCCTGGCGGGCTTCCCGCTCACGGCCGTCGTGGGCCTGGCCGACAGCGAACAGATGGCGCAGTATGAGCAGCACTACGGCACCTACCTCGTCGGCGCGACGGCCGCGAGTTCGCTGCTCGTCGCCGTCGTCGCGATGATCAGCGCGTGGTCGTGGCAGGTGGCCAAGGCGCGCCGGCGCGAGCGCCAGGCGCAGCAGACCTATGCGGCCGCGTCGGAAGCGAGCCCGGACGCGTTCTTCGTGCTGCGCAGCGTGACGGGCGCGGACGGCACCATCGTCGACTTCCTCGTCGAGGGCTCCAACAGCCGCTCCGAACTCTTCACCGGCATCGCCAGCGAGGCGCTGCGCGGCCAGCTGCTGGGCGATGCGCTGCCGTATTACCGCACGAACGGCATGTGGGAACACCTCGTGCAGGTGGTGCTCGAACAGCGCGTCATCGAGGCCGAGTGGCAGGCGGCCTCCGGCCCGACGGCCGGGCGCTGGCTGCAGCGCCAGATCGTGCCCGTCGAAGGCGGCGCCGTCGCGATGGTGCGCGACATCACGGAGCGCAAGCTGGCCGAGGAACGCATCCGCCACATGGCCCACCACGACGAGCTGACCGGCCTCCCGAACCGCAGCCTGATCCGCGACCGCCTGGACCAAGCCGTACGCAACGCCCAGCGCAACGGCGGCCATCTCGCCCTCGCCTTCGTCGACCTGGACGGTTTCAAGCTCGTCAACGACGGCCTCGGTCACAACGCCGGCGACGAATTGCTGAAGGTCGTGGGCAGCCGCATGGAGGCCTGCCTGCGCCGCACGGACACCCTCGGCCGCCTGGGCGGCGACGAGTTCGTGATCCTGCTGCCGGACGCCGGCGAAAGCCCGCTCGCGCTCACGCCCGTGCTGGAAAAGATCCGGCAAGCCGTGACGGAACCCGTGCAGATCGGCGACCAGGCCGTGCGCGTGAGTTGCAGCATGGGCGTCGTCGTGTACCCGCGCGACGGCGAGGATCCGAAGACCCTCATGATGAACGCCGACGCCGCGATGTACCGCGCCAAGGACCTGGGCAGCAACAACTTCCAGTTCTACACGCGCGAGATGAATGCCAGCGTCGAGGCCAAACTCGTGATGCTGGAGGATATGCGCCGGGCGCTGGACACCACGCTGGCGGACGAGACGCACGACGCCACCGATGGCCAGGCACCCGCGTTGCAAGCCCCCGCGGGGCGCTTCCACCTGCTGTACCAGCCGAAGGTCGACCTGCGCACGGGCCGCTTGTTCGGCGTGGAAGCGCTGATCCGCTGGCGCCATCCGGAACACGGCATCGTGCCGCCGATGCGCTTCATCGGGCTCGCGGAGGAGTCGGGCCTGATCGTCGGCCTGGGCGAATGGGTCGTGCGAACCGCGTGCCGCCAGGCCCAGTTATGGCGCGCTGCGGGGCTGGATCCGCTCACGGTGTCCGTGAACGTGTCGGCGCGCCAGTTCGAGGAAAAGCGCCTCGTCGACCGCATCGCCGGCGCCCTGCGCGACACCGGCCTGCCGCCCTGCGCGCTGGACCTGGAAGTGACGGAAAGCCTGCTGATGCGCGACCTGAACCAGGCCATCGAACGCATGCGCGAACTGAAGGAGATGGGCGTCACGCTGTCGATCGACGATTTCGGCACCGGCTATTCGAGCCTGTCCGCGTTGAAATCGTTCCCGATCTCGACGCTCAAGATCGACAAGTCGTTCGTGCGCGACCTGGCCTCCAGCTCGGACGACCAGGCGATCGCGCTGGCCGTGATCTCGCTCGGACACCGCCTGCACCTGCGCGTGATCGCGGAGGGCGTGGAGACGGTCGAACAGCGCGACTTCCTGCTGGCGAACGACTGCGACGAGATGCAGGGCTATCTGTTCAGCCCTCCGGTGCCGGCCGAGCGCATCACGGAGATGCTGCAGGCCCAACAACGCCAGCCGCGCGACGTTGCGCAACTGGCGGGGTCATGAGCATGATCACCCGCCACGAGGCGGCGCGCATGCTGTTCGGCGCGGACCGCAAGCTGCACCGCATGCTGCAATACTGGGCCGGCACGGCCATCATGTACACGATCGTCATCGGCATGTTGTTCGGCCCCGCCGCGCTCGCGGGACAGCCGCAGGCCCGTGCCATCTGCCTCTACGTGGCCGCGGGCGTGGCCGTGTTCTACCCGCTGGTGCGCATCGGCACCCGCATCGGGCTCGCGCCGACCATCCTGGCGGGCCTGCAGGGCATCTTCAGCATCAGCTGCCACGTCTGGGGCTATTCGATCGCCGGGCCGCTGCGCGGCGCGACCCTGGTGGGGTTGCCGGTCATCGTCGTGTTCTGCGTCTTCGCCCTGCGTCCGCGCCAGACCCTGATGCTGACCGCCTTCAACCTGTCCGTCATGGGCGGCACGATGTGGTGGCACGCAGCGCATGATCCGCTGCATTTTCCGCCGGCGGCCGAAGCCGTGAACTTCGTGTTCGTGGCGGTCGCCTCGCTTGCGGTCACCCTGCTGACCGGCGAAATGAGCAAGCTGCGCGCACGCCTGAAGACCCAGAAGGACGAGCTGCTGACGGCGCTCGACACGATCCGCACGCTGGCCACCATCGACGAGCTGACCAAGCTGGCCAACCGCCGCCACATGAACGAGCTGCTGGCGCAGGAAGAGCGCCGGCGCGACGCCGCGCGCGGACCGACCTGCATCGCCGTGCTCGACATCGACTTCTTCAAGCGGATCAACGACAGCTTCGGCCATGCGGCGGGCGACAGCGTGCTGCGCGACTTCGCGCAGGCCACGCGCGCCGAGCTGCGCGAAGGCGACGCGCTGGCGCGCTGGGGCGGCGAGGAATTCCTGCTGATGCTGCCGAACACGACGCCCGCCAACGCCCGCGCCGTGCTGGAGCGCATGCGCGCGCGCGTGGCCGCACTGGAGCCCTGCGATGGCGCCACGGAACGCGTCAGCTTCTCGGCCGGCCTGAGCATCTGGCACCCCGACGAGCCCATCGCCGAGACCGTGAACCGCGCCGACAAGGCCCTGTACGCGGCCAAGGTGGCGGGACGCAACCGGGTGATCGAGGCCTGACCCCGTCAGCGTCCGGACCGGGTCACGCGGAACCAGTCGACGTCGACGTAATCGCGCACGATCGGCCGCGGGCCGCCGCCCTCGCGCGGCGCGTCGGTGTCGCCCTTGATCCACGTGAACACGGCGGGCCGGCTGCCTTTCCACCACGAGAACGGCGCGAGCTTCACCGGCGTGCCGGCCGCATGGAAGTCCCCGCTGCCGTCGCGCGCATACGAGAAGCGCACGGTCTGGTCTTCCGCCACGGCCGCGCGCAGGACGATCGCCTTGCCGTCGACCTTGCCCACCCGCGTCTCCACGCCGCCGTTCGCCACCGTCACATAGTCCTTGCCATCCTCGTGCACGACGCCGACCCACGGCACGCCGACGCCGAACAGCACGAGGCCCGCGCGCTGGCGCTCGCCCAGCCCTTGCAGTTCCAGCCGCGTCGTGATCTCGGACGCGGGGCCCTGCAGGATCTGCGTGAGGACGTTGCGCGCGCCGACGAGGTATTTCGCCTCGTTGGCCTGCAGGCGCAGATAGCCGGGCCGCTGCGCGAGGCTCCAGTGCGCGTCGTCCGGATTGTGGTTCCACGACCATTGCAGGCCCAGCGCCGGCGCGGCGAATTCGTCCGAGTCCTGCAGCCGGTCCGCGGGCGCGCTGCGGCCCGTGTCCGGGACCGGTCCCTCGAGCACGGGCAGGCCGGCTTGTCCCATCTCCGGCCAGTCATCCTTCCACACGACCGGCTGGAGGTGCGCGACGCGCCCGAACGCGCCCGTGCGGTTGAAGTGGATGAACCAGCCCTGCCCCGACGGCGTTTCGACCCAGCCGCCCTGGTGCGGCCCCTCGATGCCATTCCCCGGCAGCAGCACCTTGCGCGCCTCGTACGGCCCGTCGATACGCCGCGCGCGCAGCACGGCCTGCGGTCCGTGGCCCACGCCGCCGATGGGCGCGAAGATGTAGTAATAGCCGTTGCGCTTGTAGACCTTGGGCCCTTCCAGCGTGGGCAGGTTGACCTTGTCCTCGACGATCGTCCTGCCTGCGTCGAGCACGCGCGTGCCGTCCGCGCTCATCGCATGCAGGATCAGCGGCCCGGCGCCGACCTTCGAGTGGACGAGGTAGGCCTTGCCGTCGTCGTCCCAGAACGGGCACGGATCTTCGTAGCCCGGGCCGGCGACGACGGCGACGGGCGCGCTCCACGGCCCGGCCGGGTGATTCGCCGTGCTCATGAAGATGCCCTCGTCCGGCGTCGCCCAGTACACGTAGAATTTGCCCGCATGCGCGCGCAGCGACGGCGCCCACACGCCGCGGGCATAGCGCTGTCCGGTGACGGGCTTCGACGTGCTGTCCGTCAGCGTGTACGGCGGGACCATGTCGTACGCGGGGTCGAACGGGAGCCGCGGCAGCACGTGGCCGGCGATGGTCCAGTGCACGAGGTCTTTCGAGCGCAGCACAGGCAGGCCTGGCGAGAAGTGGAAGCTCGACGCGACGAGCCAGTAATCGTCGCCGGACCGGATCACGTCCGGATCGGAATAGTCGGCGTACAGGATCGGGTTGCGGTAGGTTTGCACGGGTTCCGCCGCGTGCGCGGTGCCCAGCAGGATGGCCAGCAGGAAGACGATTGATTTCATGGTGTGCAGGGGGAGTCGGCGTCGGGGCCCGCCAGCAGCATCGGGCGCGGATCGGGGGCGGCGGTGGTGAAGCGTACGCGCTGCAAGGTCAGGCGGCGCACGTGGCGAATCCACAGGCCGTAGGCGGGCATCACGGGTGCGAACATGTGCGGGTCCGGATACTCGGCGGGCGCTTCGGGGATGTCCTGCTGGCGTATCGCCGGCTCGGTCGTCGCGGTCATGGGCAGGTCGACGTCGCGCAGCAGCACGTCCTCGATCGCGTGGCCGGGCACGCCCGTGAAGAACGAGCCGCGCTTGCCGTTGTCGCTGCCCGTGATGCGGTCGAACACGATGCGGCGCAGGCGGCCCGGCTGCGGGCGCGCCTGTTCCGGCCGCACGCGCCCGCGGTCGCCCAGGCGCAGGAACAGCGGACTCTCGGCGCGCACGATGTGCGCATCGTGCACGAGCACCCGTTCGACCGTGCCGCCGTCGACGGTTTCCCACGAGATGCCGCCGTCGGCCTTGCGGCGCTTCATCGCGCGCATGTCGGCCGCCGGCCCGCCCACTTCCACGTGGCGCACGAGCACGTTGCGGAAATCGCCCTGCGAATCCGTGCCGAACTTCAGCGCGTTACAGGTGCTGTACAGGCGGCAGTGCTCGACGAGCACCTGGTCGATCGGCCGCTGGCTCGCGCCCTTGAAGCACAGGGCGTCGTCCTCGGCGCTGATGAAGCAGTTGCGCACGATGACGCGGCGGCAGCCGTCGATGTCGATGCCGTCGTTGTTGTGGTTCGCCTGGTTCTCGACGTGGATGCCGTCCACGATCAGGTCCTCGCAGTTCAGGTAGTTCTGCATCCAGCACGGCGAATCCTTCAACCGGATGTCCGCGATGACGACCTGGCTGCAATCGAGCATGCGGATGAGGAACGGCCGGCCCGGCGTGGCGCCGGTCGTTTCCTGGCCCGGGAAGTTGTCCGGCGTGCCGCGCCCGTCGATGATGCCCTTGCCGCGGACGCCGACGCGCGTGCAGCCCTCGGCGAAGATCAGCGACTGGTTCATTCCCATATTGCTGTCCTGGACCGTGGGCCGGCGCGCGCGCCGCTCCGGATAGTCCTTCAAGTCCGTGCTGGCCAGCAGGCGCGCGCCTTCCGCCACTTCCAGCATCACGCCGGAACGCAGGTCGATCGTGCCGCTGACGTAGTCGCCCTGCGCCAGCCGTACGATGCCGCCGCCGGCCGCCGCGCAGGCGTCGACGGCGCGCCGGATCGCGGCCGTCGCGGGTTCTCCTGGCCGCAGGCCGTAAGCCTCCGGCACGAACACCTTGTCCGGCACGGGCCACGGGCACAGGGTGCGCGTGAGCTCGTCCGCCATCGCGTCCAGGTCGCGCCGCAGCGCGTCGGCCCAGCCCGCCGTCGCGCACGTCGCGCCCCGCGCGACGGCGGGCAGCAGCCATGGCGCCAGCAGCGCCGCCTGCAGCAGGGTACGTCGGTCCGTCATCTTGCGGGTCTCCTTCACAGTTTCACGTTCAGGGTCACGAACAGCTGGCGTCCGAGCGTGTCGTACGTGGCCGGGATCGTGTTATTCGCCGGCAGCTGCGCGGAACCGAGGATCGGCGGGTCTTTGTCCAGCACATTGCGCACGCCGCCGGTCAGGTTGACCATGCGGCTGAATTCCCAGCCGGCGGTCAAATCGAGCCAAGTATAGGACTTGATCTTCGGATTCGTCAGCGATTCCAGCGCGGGCGGGTTCGCGGCAAGCGCGTACGAGTCGACCGTCACGGGGCCGGTATAGCGTGCACGGGCGGACAGCAGCAGCGGTCCCCGCTTCATGCTGACGCGCGTCGTGCCCTTCCAGCGCGGCACCGGCTGGCCGCACGTGCCGCCCCACGTGCCCACGCAGCGGTTCTTCAGCCCGGGCAGGTCCTGGATCGGCGTGAACGTCAGCTCGTTCACGTACGTCCAGTTGGAATCGAGTGTCCACTGGATGCCGTCCCTCGTAAAATTGTAGTGGCCCGCGAGGTCCACGCCGCGCGTCGCGATGCCGCCGATGTTCGCGTTCGTCGTCATCACGTACGTCGGTGCCGCGATCTGGCCCGTGATCGGATCCCGGTTGATCGCGCGGCAGTACACGCTGGACGCGTTGCGGATCGTGTTGTAGCACAGGTCCAGCACGGACTGGATGCCGCCGCCGCCGAGGGTCGAGATGGCGTCGTCGACGGTGATGCGGTACCAGTCCACGCTCAGCTGCAGGCCTTTCACGGACGGCGGCATGAACACGGCGCCGACGGTGACGGTGTGCGACGTTTCTGCCGACAGGTCCGGGTTGCCGCCGACGACCTGCGTGATGAACGGCGACGGCTGCACGGCCGGATCGAACACGAGGTTCGCGGGCACGCCCGTCGCTTCGCACAGCACGCGCACGGCCTGGGTCTGCTGCGCCAGCGGGGCGCGGCTCGAGCACGGGTCGGTCGCGGTCGGGCCGTTCGTGCCCTGCCCGCCGAACAACTCGCCCACATTCGGGGCGCGGATCGATTTCTGCTTCTGCGCGCGGAACGTCAGCGCACGGGTGGGCGCCCATTCCGCGCCGATGGAACTGGTCCACACCTTGCCGACCGACGCGACGTCGTAATCGGAGCGGCGGAACGCGCCCGATACGGACAGGCTTTTCGCGAACGGCTTGTCGGCCAGCAGCGGCACGCGCACCTCGCCGTACACTTCCTTCACCGTCGTCGAGCCCTTCGTCGCGCGGGCCGCGTTCCAGCCCGAGACGTCGCCGGACGACAGGAACACGTCCGGGCTGTAGGCGCTGTACGCGTAGCGGCGCTCGAAGCCCGTCGAGAAGTCGATGGCGCCGGCCGGCACGTCCATCAGCGATCCCGCCACGTTACCGGCCAGGACGTTCTGCTCCGCCGTGATCTTCGACTTCGACGCCACCGAGATCGCATTGGCCGACGCCTCGGTCAGGTTCTGGCCGAACGGATTCAGCACGGGCGCCGCGCCGTTCTGCGCCAGGATCGCGTTCTGGAATCGGCTCAGCGAGATGGAGCCCGCCTGGTCCTGCGTCTCCGTCGTGCGCGCCTTCGTGTAGTACACGTCGTACTTCAGGTCGCGCAGCCAGCGTTCCGACACGTCCGGCAGGCTGCCGCGCAGGCCCAGCGCGATGCGGTAGACCTGGTGGTCCGTGTCCGCCACGCGTCCGCCCAGGTCGGAGAAGCGGCGGTTGTAGTTCAACACGGCGAGGCCGTCGCCCGGCGTGGTGGTGAGCGACGACGTGCCGTTGGTGACGCGCGTGGTGCCCGTCTCGCGCAGGTCCAGCTGGCGCAGGACTTCCTGCATCTGCGAGCTCAGATACGGGTTGTTCGTATTGAAGAGGAAGTTGCCGCTGGCGCTCGTCGGGCCGATCTGCACGCTCGCGGAATTGCTGCTGAAGTGAGCCTCCATGTAGCCGGTGGCGCGCTCGCTAAAATCGTAGTGGGCGAATGCATTGCTCATCCAGCGCTTCTGCGGCGTCACCATGTACGACAGCGGCCCGAGATCGTACGCATCGCCCGGCGCCGCGTACGGACGCACCGTCCTGCCGGTCGGGTCGAAGATGGCGCCCAGCGTCGACATGTTCTGCAGCCCGGCCGCGATGAGCGCGGCGTTCAGTGCCGGATTCGACGCGGCGGAACCGACGACGGGCAGGTTGCCGATGCGTCCCGTCGGCACGTTCGACGAGCCGCTGAAGATCAGGCCCGGACGCCCGCCCGCCGTCACGCAGGTCTGCCCCGCCGGCACCGCGAGCGGCGTGCCGGGACGCGTGGACGACCACGACGCCGCCGTCACGCAGCCATCGCCCAGCGACGGCAGCGCCCAGCCGCCACGTTCGCCGCGCGTAAAGCCGTCGCGGTCCATGTAGTTGACGGAGACGACGACATTGCCCTTGCCCCCGCCGAAATTGCCGCCCACGGTCAGGTCGACCGAATCGTTCGGTGTGCGCGTGGGCTGGTCGATACTCCTCTGCGCGTTGATCTCCACGCCTTCGAAATGATCGCGCAGGATGAAGTTGACGACGCCGGAGATGGCGTCCGAGCCGTACACGGCGGACGAGCCGCCCGTCACCGTCTCCACGCGTTTCACGAGCGCCGCCGGGATCGTGTTGACGTCGGTGGTGAAATCCGGGCCCGTGATGGCGAAGCGGCGGCCGTTCACGAGCACCAGGTTGCGCGTCGGCCCCAGGTTGCGCAGGTTGAGCGTCGACGTGCCGGACGGCTGGCCCGGCTGCACCGTGTTCGCCGTCGGGCTGCTGAGCTGGTTCGCGGTGAACTGCGGCGTATCCGACAGCATCACCTCGAGGTTCTGCGTGCCGGTCAATTTCAGTTCCTGCGCGTCGACCGTCGTCACGGGCGTCGGGGCGAGGAAGCCGCGGCTGATCAGGCGGGAGCCGGTCACGACGACTTTGTTCTCCTCGGGCTTCGGTGCGTCGGCCTCCTGCGCGTTCGCGTGGCAACCGAGATTTGCCGCGATCAGTAACGCGGACATCGTTGTTGTGTGGTGGGCGCGGGCCCGCTTTTGCTTGCGTCTCGTCTTCATGCCGTTTTTCCTTATGGATTATCGATGGGCGTAAAGATGGTAGACAGCCGCCTCGAACAGGGTCAATCGGCGACCGCTCAGTGGACTGACCGAAAGGAAATCTGGTCAAAAACGTGATCAAAATGGGAAAACAAGGGGAAAGGCAGGCAGTTATCATCGGCTGTCGCATCCCTGGAGACACCATGCCCGCCTTTGCCATCGCCGCCCTGCTGCTGCTTGTGTCGGTCCTGCCCGCGCGCGCGGCCGACCGCATCGACCGCCAGGCCCTCGTCACGCGTCATTCTCCGCACCTGACGGCGCCCGATCCGTGGGCGCCGCTCAGCGTCGGCAATGGCCGCTTCTGTTTCACCGCCGACGTGACGGGCCTGCAGACCTTCGCCGACCATTACCGCGCCAATGGCATCGGCCTCGAAACGCAGGCGCGGTGGGCGTGGCACGAAGATCCGAATCCGCACGGGTACAAGCTCGCCGATGCGAACAAGGCGTACACGGCGCACGGCAAGACCGTGGACTATCCGACGCGGATGGACGTGCCGGCCGCCGCCTGGCTGCGCGAGAATCCGCATCCGCAGCCGCTCGGCCAGCTCGCCATCGCCTACACGCACCGCGACGGCAAACCGCTCGCGCTGGCGGACGTGGGCGCGATCGACCAGCGCCTCGACCTGTGGCGCGGCGTGCTCACGAGCGCGTACACCATCGACGGCGAACGGGTCGTCGTGACGACGGCGGTCGACCCGGAGCGCGACACGCTCGCCGTGCGCATCGAATCGACGCTGCTCGCGCGCGGCCTGGCCGTGCGGTTCGCGCTTCCGCGCGGCTACGTCGGCGGCATCAAGCAGAATCCGCCGCTGGACTGGTCGCAGCCGGCGTCGCACACGACGACGATCGTGACGCGCACGGCCGACACCCTCGTGCTGGCGCATGCGCGCGACGGCTATCGCTACGGCGCGGCGCTGCGCGCCTCGATGCCCGTGACCATCGCGACACCTGCGCCGCACACGTTCGAACTGCGGCCGAAGTCCGGCCAGGTGCTCGAGTTCACGCTCGCGTATGCGCCGGACAAGCCGGCGCCGGATGCGGCGGACGTCTTCGCGCGCAGTGCCGCGCATTGGCCCGCGTTCTGGCGCAGCGGCGGCGCCGTCGATTTCAGCGGCAGCACGGACCCGCGCGCGGCCGAGCTGGAACGGCGCGTCGTGCTGTCGCAATACCTCACGGCGATCCAGGCGGGCGGCGATTTTCCGCCGCAGGAAAGCGGGCTGACGACGTCGACGTGGTACGGCAAGCACCACACGGAGATGATCTGGTGGCACACGGCGCACTTCGCGCTGTGGGGCCGCCCGGCGTACCTGGCGCGGGCGCTGGACTGGTTCCGCGCCACGCTGCCCGCCGCGCGCGCCGTCGCGGCGGCGCGCGGGCTGCAGGGTGCGCGCTGGCCCAAGATGACGAGTCCGCAGGGGCGCGAGAGCCCCGGCGGCAATCCGCTGATCGTGTGGAACCAGCCGCACCCGATCCACCTCGCGGAACTGTTGTACCGCGCCGCCCCCACGCCCGCGACGCTCCAGCGTTACCGCGACCTCGTGTTCGCGACGGCCGATGCGATGGCGTCGATGCTCGCGTGGGACGACAGGAACAAGCGCTGGGTCCTGGGCCCGCCGCTGTGGATCGCGCAGGAGATCCACGATCCGGCCGCCAGCATGAACCCGGCGTACGAACTGTCGTACTGGTCGACGGCGCTGGACATCGCGCAGGCCTGGCGCACGCGCCTCGGCCTGCCGCGCAACAGCGACTGGGACGAAAAGCGCCGGCACCTGTCCGCCCTCCCGGTCAAGGACGGCAAATACGTCGCGCTCGAATCGGTCCCGGACACGTGGGACGACGTCGCCAGCCGCCAGGACCACCCGTCGTTCCTGATGGCGCTGGGCCAGCTGCCGGGCGCTGGCGTCGACCGCGCCGTCATGGACCGCACGCTGGACGCCGTGCTCGCGCAATGGGACTGGAAGGCGAAGATCTGGGGCTGGGACTATCCGATGATCGCGATGACGGCGGCGCGCCTGGGCCGTCCGGAGACGGCCGTCGACGTGCTGATGAAGACGGGAGTGCCGAACAACGGCTACACGGCCGCCGGGCACAATCCGAACACGGACTTGCCCGTCTACCTGCCCGGCAACGGCGCGCTGCTGGCCGCCGTCGCGATGATGGCGGGCGGCTGGGATGGCGCGCCGGCCGGGGCGGCGCCCGGGTTTCCGCACGGTGGGAAGTGGGTCGTGCGGGCGGAAGGGTTGATGCCGCTGCCTTAAGTTAGCTCAAAACCCGTCGTTCCCGCGAAAGCGGGAACCCATGCTGACTGCTCGAAGTCGACTCTTTGTAGCCAATGAGGTGGAAATGAAGAACGTAGTCAGCATACTCAGTATGGATTCCCGCTTGCGCGGGAATGACGATGCTGTTTCTGACGGTTCTTGAGAACAATATTCCGGACACTAGCGCGCAGGCGGGATAGCGCCACTGGCGCTATCCCCCCAAGTTTTGCTCGCCGCGATAACGCGTGCAAATTGGGCCTCCGCCAAGGGAGACGCCTAGTCCGGGGACGACGCAGCTAGGCCAGCATCGCGCACATGCTCCCGTGCAGCCCCAACTGCGCCCCATCCAACGCAATGCAATCCTGCGCCGGCGGCGTCTCCGGCTCGACAACGATCACCTTCACGCCCGCCTGCTCCAGCCATTGCACGGACAGGTCGGCGACGCCGCTGTCCGTGATCACCGTGTGCACCTGCTTCAGGTTGCACAGGATCAGGCCCGCGCGGCGCGCGAACTTGGAGCTGTCCACCAGCACGACGAGCTTCTCGGCCTGGCCGATCAGGCGCCGTTCGGCGCGGATCAACAGCGGGTCGGTCTCGACGAGGCCCAGCATCGACAGCCCGGACACGCTCATGAACATCTTCGACGCGTACTGGTCGCCCGTCGCATCGTTGTCGAACGGCGACAGGATGACGTTCTCGTCGCGGTAGACCGTCCCGCCCGGGATCAGCACTTCGTTCTGGCTCGTCGCCAGCAGCCGGTCGGCCATCAGGAACGAGTTGGTCATGATCTTGAGGCTGCGGTCGGCCAGGAAGTCGGCCATCATGAACGTCGTCGTGCCGCCGTTGATGATGATGGTCTCGCCATCCTCGCACAGCGCGGCCGCGTGGCGGGCGATGGCGTACTTGCGCGCGGCGTTGGCGCGCAGGTTGTCGGCGAAGGTGTCGTTGGCGAGGCCGCCGAGGCGCTTCTTCCGCGGGGTCGTCTCGGCCCCGCCGCGCGTGCGGTGGATGAGGTTGCGGGCGGCGAGCCAGCTGATGTCGCGCCGGATCGTGGACGGCGACGCGTCCAGCGATTCGACCAGCTCGTGCACGGTGGCCGCCTTGCGCTCGTCGAGCAGTTTGAGCAGGCGGTTGCGACGCTTGTTGATCATGGTGTCTCCTTCTCGATATCGAAATCGAAATCGATCCGGCGTGCGGCGGCCCCGTTGTCGTGGTGGATCGGGATCGACGCGTATCGCGTTCATCGTGCAAGCCGAATCGCCTTGTGCTGCTGCCAAAATATGATAGCGCACAACAATGATGTTAGGGACGCGCGATCGATATCATTTCAGGGCGCAGGAATACACCCTGATTCGCTCGTTGAGCGATCAGGAAACGGTCAATGTTTCCGCAAACATCGAGCGATCGGATCAGGCTTGGCGCAGGCGGCGGATCAGCGCGTCGGGGTCGGCGTCGCGTACCAGCGACTCCGCGTGCGCGGGACGCACGAAGCCGGTGCCGACGAGATGGTCGATGAAGGACGCGAGGCCGTCGTAGAAGCCGTTCACGTTGAGAAGGCCGATGGGCTTGGCGTGGATGCCCAGCTGGGCCCACGTGACCATCTCGAACAGTTCTTCCAGCGTGCCCATCCCGCCCGGCATGGCGATGAAGCCTTCGGCCAGGTCGGACATCATCGCCTTCCGTTCGTGCATATCCTTCACGACGAACAGCCGCGTGAGGCCGGCGTGGCCCACTTCGCGCTCGACGAGGTGCTTCGGGATCACGCCCGTCGCGTCGCCGCCGAGGCGCAGCACTTCGTCGGCGATCACGCCCATCAGGCCCACCTTGCCGCCGCCATAGACGAGGCCGATGTTGTGCTCGACGAGGGCGCGCGCCAGGCCGCGGGCGGCGTCGGCATAGACAGGATCGGCGCCCAGCGAGGCGCCGCAATAGACGGCGATGGATTTCATGGCGCTTCCGGTGGCAGTTTGGCGAGGAAGTCGTCGGACAGGCGCTGGAACAGCGCGAGCGTCTCGCCGCGCAGGTAAGGCCCCAGCATCGACAGCACCTGGTAGCAGCCGCGCGCGAGCGCGTCCGCGATGGCCTGCTGCTCGCTGTACTTGCGCGGATTGCGCACGTATTCGTACGACAGCCAGTACGTGGCGACGACGACCATGTTCGTCGCCATGGCACCGATCTGCGCGTCGCCCGCTTCCAGCGAGCCCTCGCTGCGCAGGTCTTCGCACAGCTGGCGCGCGACCTTGATCTTGTGGGCGAGGATCGCCTTGAAGTGCAGTTCCAGCTTGCGGTTGCGCGACAGGAGGTCGTTCAGGTCGCGGTAGAAGAACCGGTACTTCCAGATCAACTCGAACATGAGGTGCAGGTACAGCCACACGTCTTCCATGTTCGAGCGGCGGCCGGCCGGGACGGTCAGCATGCGCTCGATCTCCGCCTCGAACTGGACGAAGATCGAATTCACGATGTCGTCCTTGTTGCGGAAGTGGTAGTACAGGTTCCCCGGCGAGATGTTCATCTCGTCGGCGATCACGGTCGTGGTGATGTTCGGTTCGCCGAATTCGTTGAACAGCCGCAGCGACAGCTCGAGGATGCGTTCGCGGGTTCGGCGCGGGGCTTTCTGTTGCATGGAAACAAGTGTGGGTGGACTCACGTGCAAGGATATCATCGACCGGACCCTCAGGCCATGGCCGGCTGCACTTCGCGCAGAACGCGCAACACCTCGGCCAGCACGCGGGGGTTGCTGCCCAGCGCCACGTGGCCCACGCCGCCGAATGCGATGTTGCGCGCGCCCGGAAGAATGCTCGAATCCTGCGGCGCGACGATGTTGTCGTGGTAGGTGTAGATGGAGACGATGCGCGCACGGACATCCTGGGTCTCGCCCGCCGCGAGGTCGCGCAGCCACGCGCTGTCCCGCCGCATCTGCGCGGCGTTCTCGCCCAGGCCGAAGTTCGCCAGCACCGTGCCGTGGTGCGGCGTGCCGAGCGTGATCAACCTGGCCACGCGCGCGCTCCCGTATGAGCGCATCCACGCGCGCGCCGCCAGCCCGCCCATGCTGTGGGCGACGATGGCGATCTGCGCGGCGCCCGTCGCGGCGCACAGCGCCTGCACGCGCGCCTCGATCAGCGGCGCGTAATCGTCGATGCTGCCCGCGACCGGCTCCAGGTCGATGGTGGCGTGGCTGATGCGCTCGCGGTCCAGCAGCGGTTCCAGGTGCGCCCAGAAGCCGCTGTTGCAGCCGTAGCCGTGCACGAGCAGCACGGGCACGCGGCCACTGTCGAGGTGGAGGGACATGCGCGCGCAGCCGCGCGGCACGTGCCAGGACGTGACCAGCATACTGGCCCGGAACTCCTCGGCCAGCATGCGCAGGCGTGCCGCCGGTCCGAGCCGGTACTCGGGCGGCGTGTGGCTCGCCGCGCGCGCCGCCATGACAAAGTTGTTCATGTTGATCGCGAGGCGCACGACGACGACGGCGCCGGCCCCCGCCAGCAGCGCGCCCCACGCCGGGACGCCCCGGCGCAGCAGCGCCCACGCGACCAGCAGCGCCGCGGCCAGCTGCACGAGCAGGACGAGGCGCAGCAGGGTGCGGGCGCTGGCCGGCATGTCTTACGCCTGCGGCCGCGCGGCCGGCCGGCCCGTGAGGGATTGCGCCAGGTCGCTGGCGAGGCGTGCCGTGATACCGTAGATCGACAGCTGGGGATTGGCGCCGATCGACGTCGGGAACAGCGAGCCGTCGTGCACGGACACGTTGGCCAGGCCACGGTAACGGCCATCGGGCCCCGTGACGCCATCGCGGTCCGCCATCGCGCAGCCGCCCATCACGTGCGCCGACACGACGCGCGTCAGGTGGCGCTCGAACGGCAGCGCGGCGATGCCGGCCTTCGCCTCGTTCCAGCTGGCGTAGCGCGGCGCCCGTTCGTGCGCGACCTGCACGCCGCTGGCGCCGGCCGCGAACTGGATCTCGGCCATCGTCAGCAACGCGCGCCTGGCGCCGTCCCACAGCGGGTCGTTCAGCGGATAGTCGAGGATCGGAGATCCGTCCCCGTTCAGGCCCACGGCGCCGCCCTGCGACTCGGGATGAAAACCGTCGCGCAGCAGCGCCAGCATCCCCTGCAGGTGCGGGAAGTGGCGCATCATCTCGGCGTGCTCGCGGCCGAAGCCCTGCATCGTCGTCGCCAGCAGTACGGGGTGCAGCGGCGGCGCTTCGAGCTTGAAGCCGAGCGGGCCGTCGATCGCCTGGGTGTGCAGGAAGTGGTCCGAATAGACCGTCTGCGGCGCGCCCGCGTAGCCGTCCACGCGCTGCGGGAACAGCGCCGCCGACACGAGCGTGGGATGCAGGAACGTGCGCTTGCCCAGCTTTCCGCTCGGGTCGGGCGCCTTCGAGCGCAGCAGCAGCGCGGGCGTGTTGATGGCGCCGCCCGCGAGCACGTAGTGGCGGGCGCGCAGGCGCAGCCGGCGTCCGGTGGCGTGCAGGCCGCCCGCGTCGAGCAGCGTGCAATCGAGGCCGTCGGCCTGGTCGCCTTTGATTACCAGGCGTTCGGCGCGGGCGCGCGTGACGAGGATTGCGCCGTGGTCCAGCGCGGACGGGATCGTCGTCACGAGCATCGACTGCTTCGCGTTCGTCGGACAGCCCATGCCGCAATAGCCGAGGTTCCAGCAGCCGTTGACGTTGCGGCGGATGAGGCCCGTCGGGATGCCGAGCTTCTCCGCGCCGCGCCGCAGCAGGTCGTTGTTCTCGTTCGGCGCGCCGGGCCAGTCGGCCACGTGCAGCCGCGCTTCCATCAATGCGAACCACGGCGCCAGCCCGGCCTCGCTGTACGTCGACAGGCCGAAGCGCTGCTGCCAGAACGCGAGCGTCGCCGGCGGCGTGCGGAAGCTCGACGTCCAGTTCACCGTCGTCGAGCCGCCCACCGTGCGGCCCTGCAGGATGTTGATGCCCTTGTCGCGTGTCTTGCGGGCGGCCGATTCCTGGTACAGCGTCGGGTAGGCGTCCGCCTCGCGCATCCTGAAGTCGCTCGATGACTTGAGTGCGCCCTCCTCCACGACGATCACGGACAGGCCGGACAGCGCGAGGATCTCCGCCGTCACGCCGCCGCCGGCGCCGCTGCCGACGATGACGACGTCGGCGTCCAGCGCGCGGTCGCTTTCCTCGCGCGCGCCGTCGATGACCTTCCAGCCGCGCGCGAGGCCGGCCACGATGGGATCGGGAATCGCGCTCATGCCAGCTCCTTCAGCGGGCCGGGATAGCCGATGGCGTCCCAGTGCGCGGGCTCGCTGTACCAGGCGCCCAGCACGAGGTCGTGCAGCGCCGCGTACGCCGTGCGCAGCAGGGACAGGCGGTGCAGGCGCCAGTCCTGCAGGAACGCGGCGACGTCCGCCTCCTTCGCGGCGGCCCAGCCGTCCGGGATGCCCGTCAGCAGGCGTCGCGCCGGACCGAGCGCGAGCAGGCCGAACAGGTCCTGCACTTCCTGCTGGGCCGGCAGCGGCAGGCCGAGGATGGTCTGGTGCACGCGCGCCGTCGTCGCGACGCTGGCACGGGCCCGGTCGGCGCGGGCATCCGCCAAGGCGCCGGACAGGATCGCGGCGACGATGGCGTCGAGCGCGGCGCGCGCCTCGCCGTCGAGCACGAAGCCGCGCGGGGGCGCCGGATGCGTGTGCCGGTACCAGCCGCCGCCGGCGGCCAGGACTGCCACCGACAGCAGGCCGGCCTTCAGGAAGGTTCTGCGGGTTGTCTCCATGCCTACCCTTTGTATGTGTTTTTTCAAAGTGTAAGCGAAAGAACAGGTCAGGCGACCAATTCGGACTAGAGCAAGCCGTCTAGGAGTCCCGCCCCGTGGATTTCATCACCTGGCGCGCGATGCCGCGCAGGATATTGACTTCTTCCGTCTCCAGCTGCGTGCGCGCGAACAGGCGTTTCAGGCGCGGCATCAGCTTTTTCGGGTTGCTCGCGTTGAGGAAACCGATCGCGACCAGTGCTTCTTCGAGATGGGCGTACATGCCCTCGATCTGCGCGACGCTCGCCGCCTCGCCGTGGAAGCCGATGCCTTCCTGCGTGCGGCTCAGTTGAGCATTATCGCCCTGCGCGGCCAGCCGGCATTCGTATGCGAGCACCTGCGCGGCCTGGGACAGGTTCAGGGACGAATACTCCGGATTGGCCGGAATGTTGATCAGGACGTTGCATTGCTCGACGATCTGGTTCGGCAGGCCGAAGCGCTCGTTGCCGAGGATGAGCGCTGGCTGCAGGTCTTGCGTCCCTGCCGCGTGCGCGGAAAATTCGCGCGGCGTCCATACAGGTGGCGAGAACTCGCGCAGGCGGGCCGATACCGCCGCCGCGAAATTGCAGCCGTCCAGCGCCTCGGCGATGGAATCGACGATCCGCGCGCCCTGGAGCACGTCGAGGGCGCCGCTGGCGAAGGCGACCGCTTCCGGATCGTGCAACGGGTCGTTGCAACGCGGGGCGACGAGCACGAGGTCGGAAAATCCCATCGTCTTCATGGCGCGCGCCACCGAGCCGACGTTGCCGGCGCGGCTCGTCTCCACCAGCACGAAGCGTAGACGTTTGAAAAGAGAAGAGACAGTTTCGGTCGGGTTCATTTAAAATAACGCCATCGCGCGGTGACGGGCGTTGAAATGCGGGCAAGAAGCTCGCGATTTTAACGGCTTCGGCACCGCTTTGCTCTTTAATTATTTCTCGTTCAGATCGTTCACGGCGCCGTTGCGCGGTGGGCGTCAGCATTTTTTTACGGAAGCCCTCTATGCATCCCATGCTCAACACGGCCATCAAGGCCGCCCGCCGCGCCGCGACCGTCATCAACCGCGCATCGTTCGACCTCGACCGCATCACCGTCAGCGAAAAGAGCCACAATAACTTCGTGACCGACATCGACCAGGCGTCGGAACAGGCCATCGTCGAAACCTTGCTGAAAGCCTACCCCGACCATGCCATCCTCGGCGAAGAATCGGGCCCGACCGCGAACCTGAACGACGACAGCGAGTACGTCTGGATCATCGATCCGATCGACGGCACCACCAACTTCCTCCACGGCTACCCGAACTACTGCATCTCGATCGCACTGCAACAGCGCGGCGTGATCACGCAGGCCGTCATCTACGACCCGGTCCGCAACGACCTGTTCACTGCCACCAAGGGCGCCGGCGCCTACCTGAACGACAAGCGCATCCGGGTACGCAATCCGGACCGCATCAACAAGGCCCTGATCGGCTCCGGCCACGGCGCCGAGCCGCGCGACCTGGCCGAATACCTGCGCATGTACGAAGTCGTCGCCCCGCGCTGCCACGGCCTGCGCTCGAGCGGCTCGGCCGCGCTGGAACTGGCCAACGTGGCCGCCGGCCGCGTCGACGGCTACTTCGAAAAGAACCTGAAAATCTGGGACATCGCCGCCGGTTCGCTGCTCGTGACCGAAGCGGGCGGCATCGTCGGCGAGTTCGACGGCGAGTCGGAATACCTGAACAAGGGCGACATCATCGCCGCCGGCCCGAAGGTCTTCGCCGGCATGGTCGCGCTGCTGAAGCCCTTCGCCTGAGCGGCCTCCCGCCGTTTCGCGTAAAATACGCCCTGTGTAAGTCCGGGGAATGCCGCGGGCCTTGCTGGCCGCGCGGCTTTCCCGCCGCAGGCGGCGTTGTCGGCCTGTCAAGATTGCCTCCGGCACCCACGAGGTGCCGCGCCCCCGCTTCCACCGGTCCTGTCATAAACGACACAGGCCGCGCTAAAATTTCCATAGCGAAACATATTTAACTATAATGTCGCGTGATCGTTGACGTTTGTCATCACGTTCGCGTCTTGGCGCCCGGCACCAGTACCGGCCGCCCTGAGTGTGTAAACCGATCGGCTGGACTGGCGTTTCCGTGGGAACACGAGAAACGACGGGCCGATCCCTACCAGATAACTATGTCATTCAATACTCTCGGTCTGTCCGACGCCATCGTGCGCGCCGTCACTGAAGCGGGCTATACCGCACCGACTCCGATCCAGGCCAAGGCGATCCCCGCCGTGCTGGGCGGAGGCGACCTGCTGGCAGGCGCCCAGACCGGCACCGGCAAGACCGCCGGCTTCACGCTGCCCGTGCTGCACCGCCTGTCGACCGACAAGTTCGGCGCCGCGCTGACCAGCAAGACGTCCAAGCGCCCGATCCGTGCCCTCGTGCTCGCCCCGACCCGCGAACTCGCGGCCCAGGTCGAGGAAAACGTGCGCATGTACGCCAAGCACACGAACCTGAACTCCGCCGTGATCTTCGGCGGCGTCGGCATCCACCCGCAGATCAAGCTGCTGGCGAACGGCGTCGACATCCTCGTCGCCACGCCGGGCCGCCTGCTCGACCACGTCGCCCAGGGCACGATCAAGCTCGACAAGATCGAGATCCTGATCCTGGACGAGGCCGACCGCATGCTGGACATGGGCTTCATCCACGACATCCGCAAAGTGCTGGCCGTGCTGCCGCCGAAGCGCCAGAACCTGCTGTTCTCGGCCACGTTCTCGGACGAGATCAAGGGCCTGGCCGACCGCCTGCTGGACAACCCCGCCATGATCGAGGTCGCGCCGCGCAACTCGACCGTGGAAGTCATCGCCCAGAAGATCCACCCGGTCGACCGCGACAAGAAGCACCCGATGCTGGCGCACCTGATCAAGACGCACGGCTGGAAACAGGTGCTCGTGTTCACCCGCACCAAGCACGGCGCCAACAAACTCGTCGAGCAGCTGGGCAAGGACGGCATCGGCGCGATGGCGATCCACGGCAACAAGAGCCAGTCGGCACGCACCAAGGCGCTGGCCGAGTTCAAGGACGGCAGCCTGACGGCGCTCGTCGCCACCGACATCGCGGCGCGCGGCATCGACATCGACCAGCTGCCGCACGTTGTGAACTACGACCTGCCGAACGTGCCGGAAGACTACGTGCACCGCATTGGCCGCACGGGCCGCGCCGGCGCCACCGGTGAAGCGGTGTCGCTCGTCTGCGTCGACGAGCACCAGATGCTCAAGGACATCGAAAAGCTGATCAAGCAGACGCTGCCCCGCCAGGTCATCGCGGGCTTCGAACCGGACCCGACGGCGAAGCCGCAACCGATCCAGCTGCGCAGCGGCGTGGCGGGCCATCCGAACCGCGGCCGCCCAGGCGGCAACCGTGGCGCCGGCAATGGCGCGGGCGGGGCGCGCGCACAGGGCGCGGGCCAACGCAATGGCGGCAACGGCGGCAATGGTGGCAACAGCGGCGGCGGCGCACGCACCGGCCAGCCGGGCAACCGCAACGGCGGCAACGGCGGCGGTCGCAGCCAGGGCCGCGGCCCGCGTCCGGCATCCGCAGCGCGTTCGGGCGGCGAACGCTAACACTTAGCACTGCTCACCAACAAAGACCGGGACCAGCTCCCGGTCTTTTTTTACCCCAAACAAAAGCCCAAATTCGGGGTCAGAGCACATTTTCGCCGAAATTCGGGGTCAGAGCACTTTTTCGATCAATGTCCGGCAAGCCAAGAATTCGTGCGGTTCGCCTGTTGCGCCCATGAGTAAATCGGCGTCAGTCGGCAGAACTTGCTTCGAAGATCATCCACCAAAATGAGCTCTGACCCCGAAGTTGCAAAAAATTTGGACCTGACCCCGAATTTATTTGTGCACTCAAGTACTTGCCAATGGTCGACATTCTCCATATACTTGACGAATCAAGTAACCATTAAGTACCAGGAGTCATCATGTCCGACAGTCTCACCACCGAATTCTGCCTGCGCCTCTCGCGGGCCTGGGCGACGCTCGCGCGCCGGCTCGACAGCGCCCTCGGCGGCCATCACGGCATCAGCTTTGCCGATTATCAGTTGCTGCTGCACTTGCAGCGCGCACCGGGCGGGCGTTTGCGCCGTGTCGACCTGGCCGACCGGTTGGGACTGACCGCGTCCGGCGTCACGCGTTCCCTGCTGCCGCTGGAAAAGATCGGCCTCGTCACGCGCCAGAGCGACCCGCGCGACGCCCGCGTCGGCTACGCGCTGATTACGCCGACCGGCGACGAGCTGGTGACGAACGCGACGACCGTCGTCGACAACATCAGCCGCGCCATGCTGGGCGCACCGTCCGGCGACCAGTTGCGCGCGACGTCCGACCTGCTCGCGCAGCTCGCCGGCATCCAGCGCTGATCCACCCTCGTACCACCAACACGATGGCGTGCCGGCCAGGCCCGCGCACGCCCGAAAAACGACAAGGAGACGAGCATGCAAGACGCACCGAACCCGCGCACCGCCCTGCTGCGCGACCGGAATTTCACCTGGCTGATGAGCGGCGGCGTCATCTCCACCCTCGGCGACCAGTTCACGCTGATCGCCCTGCCCTGGCTCGTGCTCAAGCTGACGGGCGATGCCGTCGCGCTGGGCATGGCAGTCGCGCTGATGGGCATTCCGCGCGCCATCCTGATCCTGTTCGGCGGCGCGCTCGTCGACCGCCACTCGCCCAAGCGCATCCTGATGCTCACCAAGCACGTCAACACGGTGCTGCTGGCAGTGCTCGCGGTCCTCGTCTACACCGGCCAGGCGCACCTGCCCGTCGTGCTCGCGCTGGCGCTGGGCCTGTCGCTCGCATCGGCGTTCAGCATTCCGGCCGGCACGTCGATGCTGCCGCACGCCGTCGCCCCGCAGCACCTGCAGGCCGCGAACGGCATGATGATGGGACTGCGGCAGATTACGATGCTGGCCGGGCCGCTGCTGGCGGGCCTGTTGTTCGCGCTGGCCGGCGACGGCAGCGACGGTCCGCAGCACATGCGCGGCCTGGCGCTCGCGTTCGGCTTCGACTGCATCAGTTTCGCCCTGTCCGCCTGGACGCTCGCCAAGGTCCAGCCGCGCCCGTTCGCGCCGGCCGCCAGACAGCCGGTGTTGCAGTCCGTGGCCGACGGTCTCGCGGCCGTGTGGCGCGACACCATGATGCGCACGTGCTTCATCTACTGGGGCCTGTGCGCCTGCGTGATCGGCGGCGTGATGCAGGTCGCGCTGCCGCTGCTGGCGAGCAGCCGCCTGCACGGTGCATCCGCGCTGGGTCTGCTGATGGGTGCGCACGGCGCCGGCGCGCTGCTGGGCATGGCTGCGAGTGGCATCGCCGGGAAACGGCGTGCGGGCAACCTCGGCATGACCCTGCTGCTGATCGACGGCATCGCCGGCGTCCTGCTGATGCCGCTGGGCCTGGTCACCGCCAGTTGGCAGGGCATGCTGATCAACGTCGCCATCGGCGTGCTGGGCGGGTTCGTGCAGGTCGCCGTGTTCACGTGGATCCAGCAGCGCGTGCCGCGCGAACTGCTGGGCCGGACGATGAGCCTGTTCATGTTCATCTTTATGGGCCTGGCGCCGCTGGCGGCCGTCGCGGCCGGCTGGATCGCCAGCCGCGTCTCCCTGGCGACCCTGTTCGGCGGCTCAGGCCTGTTCCTCGTGGGCGCCGCGCTGCTGGCCTGGCTGTTCACGCCGATGCGCGCGCTGCGCGCTGCGCCGGCCGGCACGATGGTTTAGGATAGCGGGTTGTTTCATCGCCAAGAGGAATTCGCATGCCCCGCTTCGCCGCCAACCTGAGCCTGATGTTCAACGAGCTCGGCTTCCTGGAACGCTTTGCCGCCGCCCGCGCGGCCGGTTTCGACGGCGTCGAGTTCCTGTTTCCTTACGCCTTCGAGGCGGAGCAGATCGCCGGCCGCCTGCAACGCTACCAACTGGAACTGGCGCTGCATAATTTTCCGGCCGGCGACTGGGCGGCGGGCGAACGGGGCATGGCGTGCGACCCGCGCCGCGTGGGCGAATTCCAGGACACCGTCGAGCTGGCGCTGGAATACGCACTCGACCTGGGCGTGAAGCGCCTGCACTGCCTGGCGGGCAAGCTGCCGCCGAACGTCGCCCCCGAGCGCGCGCACGCGACGTTCGTCGACAACCTGCGCTTCGCCGCCGCCGCGCTGGCCCCGCACGGCATCGACCTGCTGATCGAGCCGATCAACGACCGCGACATCCCCGGCTATTTCCTCACGAAGAGTGCGCAGGCCGCCGCCATCATCGCGGAAGCCGCCGCGCCGAACCTGTTCCTGCAATACGACATCTATCACATGCAGCGCATGGAGGGCGACCTTGCCAACACGCTGCGCGAACGCATGCCGCTGATCCGCCACATCCAGCTGGCCGACGTGCCGGGCCGCCATGAGCCGGGCACCGGCGAGATCAATTTCCCCTTCCTGTTCCGCACGCTCGACGCGCTGGGTTACGACGGCTGGGTCGGCTGCGAATACATCCCGCTGGGCGATACCGTGGCCGGCCTGGGTTGGCGCACGGCCTTGACTTGAGCATTGGCAATAACAGCATCCGCCAGTTTGAAAGAATGAGGGCTTTTCGGGCCGGCCTTTTGCCGTCCAGAAAGGACCCATGGACCTGCGACGCTGTTTTACCCTGATCGTCCTCGCCGCCACCCTGGTGCTCGGCGGCTGCGCCAGTACCGGCCCCGTGAGCCTGGCGGAGGTGCGGCAATTCGCCGACGCGTCGGCCAAACTGGGCGGCTATGGCGAGCTGTCGCGCCGCTATCGCGACACCTACGAGCGCGAACAACCGTACCTCTCTCCCGCCGCCGACCGCATCGCGAAGGAAAACGATGCGCGCCGGCGCGCCGTGTACGACGACTTCGTCAGCATCCAGAAGACCGTCGTGCTGTACATGCAGACGTTGAGCGTGCTGGCGGGCGACGCACGCTACGACTTGTCCGACCGCATCGACGACCTCGGCAATGGTCTCAAGGCGAACGCGGAATCCGGCCTGCAGCAGCGCCAGATCGCCGCGTACACGGGCCTGACACGGCTGCTGACGCGGGTGATTGCATCGGGCTACCAGAACCGCAGCGTCGAGACGATGGTGCGCGACGGCGACGCCGATGTGCAAGTCTTGCTGGAGGCCATGATCGAGCTGACCCGCCTGTACGCGAAGACCAACGACAACGAAAAGAAGACCGTGCTCGGCATCTTCGACGTCGAAATCCCCTTCTCCACCAAGACGTCCGACCGCATGCTCGTGACCTTGGCCAAGGTCCATTATCTCAACAAGTCGACGGAGTACAAGCTGGTCGACAAACGCTATGACCTGGCCCTCCAGGGTTTGACGAAGGTCGCCCTGGGCCACCAGAAACTGCGCGAAAACCTGAATAACCTGCACGGCGACGAAGTGCGCAAGTTGCTGGCCGTCTATGCGCGCGACCTGACGAAACTGCGCGACGCCCTGTCCGATTGAGCGCACGAGGAGAGATCATGGCAAACGACGAGAAACCGAAACAGGCTGCGCCCGCCGCGCCGCCGCCCAGCCCGGCCGAGGCGTTGTCGACCGCGCACCAGGTCGAGGAACTGGCCGACAAGCTGTCGGCGTGCGCGGACAGCATCCACCAGCGCGTCATGCGCGACATCCGCCGCCACCAGGGCCAGGACGTGCCGGAACCGGAGCAGATGGCCGCGCGCGCGCTGTTGAACGCCGAGATGGAATTGCGCCAGCGCGCCAACCGGCTGTATGCGGAGGCGGCCGCATGCGTCGTGTCGGCGCTGGGCCAGCCGCAAGCGCACCTGATCCAGCTGACGGTGGACGCCGCCGACAAGATCAAGCGCATTACCCGCATCGGCGACGGCATCACGCTCGTCGCGCGCCTGCTGGGCTTGGCCGCGGCCGCCAGCACGGGCCAGGTCGTCCCCATCCTCGCGGCTCTCGACGGGCTCAAGACCCAGCTCGACATCGTCGCCATCGACAACGCGCCGTCCCTGCCCGCCTCGTCGGCCTGAATGCGGCCGCCGTGCGGCGGTATCCACGCCCCTCGTTCCGCGCTACACTGAAATCGCCGCCGCGCGGCTTCCAACGACACGAACGAGGGGACATCCATGAACGCCATTCCGCACGCCGCTTCCGGCGCCTGTCGTCACGTCTTCGCTGTCGTGTGACCATGGAACCCCTCACACCCGAGCAGCTGGCGCTGCTCAAGACCATGCTGGAGCAGCGTCTTGCCGCGCTGTCCAGCATCGAGGAACCGCGCCCGGACGCGGGAGAATTGCCTGTGGAAGATGTGGAGACGTCGCCGCTGGACCGCGCCACCGTCCGTCTGCTGAACGACCTGTCGCGCGAAGCGGCCGGCCATCACTCGGCCGAGATGCGCCAGCTGCGCCAGGCGCTCGCCCGGATCGAGGACGGCAGCTACGGCTATTGCGAGGACTGCGGCCAGCCGATCGGCGCGTCGCGCCTGCTGGCCCGGCCGGAGGCGCGCCTGTGCATCGACTGCCAGACGCGGGCCGAGCGGCGCTAGTTCAATACATGTGTTGCCCGCCGTTGATGGCCAGGTTCGCGCCCGTCATGAAACCGGCGTCTTCCGACACCAGATAGGCGACGAGGCCGGCGATCTCGTCCGGCTCGCCCAGCCGCCCCATCGGGATCTGCGGCAGGATCTTGCCATTCATCACCTCGGCCGATACGGCCTCGACCATCTTCGTGCGCAGATAGCCGGGCGACACCGTGTTGACGGTGACGCCGTGGCGCGCCATCTCCAGCGCCAGTGCCTTCGTGAAGCCGTGCATGCCGGCCTTGGCGGCCGAGTAATTGGCCTGCCCAAAGGCGCCCTGCTGGCCGTTGACGGACGAGATATTGACGATGCGGCCAAATTGCTGCGCCATCATCGGTTCGATCGCCTGCTTGCTCATGTTGAACACGCTGTCGAGATCGGTACGCAGGACGTCCTGCCAATCCTCCAGGGTCATCTTGCGCAGGCTGCGGTCGCGCGTGATGCCGGCATTGTTCACCAGCACGTCCAGCCGGCCCATTTCGGCCAGCAGTTTCTGCATCATCCATTCGCAGTCGCCGTAGTCGGTGACGTCGACGCGATACGTCGTGAATCGGTACCCTTCGTCTCTCTGGGCGGCCAGCCACGCGTCAGGCGTGGCATTGCCGGGCGAATAGGTTGCCGCCACGCGGAACCCCTCCGCCTGCAGGCGCCGGCAGATCGCCGTGCCCAGTCCCCCCATCCCTCCAGTCACCAAGGCTACTTTGTTGTCGTGCATGGTTTCGTCGTCCTTCATCAACCTGCCGCGCCGGGTGCGCAGCACGAAACATCGAGTCTAGGGGGACGGACAAAGACGTCGTTGACGAAACGCAAAGAGACGCGGGGGCGCGGACTCAGTGAATCATGTCGGGCGGCGACGCCGGATCGAAATCGGCCCAGTCGCCATCGACGATATTGCCTTTGGCGCGCTCGATGTGGTGGGCGCCCAGGCCGCGCAGCAGATCTACGGCGCGCGACTCGAGGCCGGGATCGTCGAAGGCGACCGCGATGAGCATGCCGGCCGGACGGTTTTCCATCGGCGCGCGGCCGCCTTCCTCGC